>NZ_FOAZ01000046.1:25257-25784 GCF_900109465.1 Streptacidiphilus jiangxiensis | reverse complement strand
CGGTTACATTCCGAACCCGGAAGCTAAGCCTCACAGCGCCGATGGTACTGCAGGGGGGACCCTGTGGGAGAGTAGGACGCCGCCGAACAACTTTTCAGGCCGGGGCCTCAGTGATTGATTACTGGGGCCCCGGCCTCTTTTTTGCGTCCACCGTGCAGTCAGTTCTTGTGTCCACCCCGTGAGCGGGCACCCGCCGAGTGCGGGAGAATGATTGGTGGTACGCGCGGCGGCCATGTCGCCGGCACCACGAACCCCCGTGAAGTCCAGACAGGAGTCACCCCAATGGCATACCCCCCCAACGGACGGCCGGAGCGCCGCTCCGGCGACGGCCCCTCCGGCGCTGGCGGCGCGGGCCGTCGTGACTCCCGCGACTCGCGGGGGGGTGGCTTCCGCCGGGACGACCGCCCGTCGTCCGGCGACCGTGACCGTGGTCCGCGTCGCGATGACCGCCCCTCCTACGGTGACCGTGACCGTGGTGGCGACCGTGGCCCGCGTCGGGATGACCGCCCGTCCTACGGTGACCGTGG
>NZ_FOAZ01000046.1:0-25163 GCF_900109465.1 Streptacidiphilus jiangxiensis | reverse complement strand
CCCTCCTACGGTGACCGTGACCGTGGTGGCGACCGTGGCCCGCGTCGGGATGACCGCCCGTCCTACGGTGACCGTGGCCCGCGTCGCGATGACCGTCCTTCCTACGGCGACCGTGGCCCCCGTCGTGACGACCGTCCGTCCTTCGGCGACCGTGGCCCGCGTCGCGATGACCGTCCGTCCTTCGGCGACCGTGACCGCGGCCCGCGCCGTGACGACCGTCCGTCGTTCGGTGACCGTGGCCCCCGTCGTGACGACCGCCCCTCCTACGGCGACCGCCCCTCCCACGGCGACCGTGACCGTGGCCCGCGTCGTGACGACCGTCCGTCGTTCGGTGACCGTGGCCCGCGTCGCGATGACCGTCCCTCGTACGGTGACCGTGGCCCGCGCCGGGATGACCGTCCCTCGTACGGTGACCGTGGCCCGCGTCGCGATGACCGTCCGTCCTACGGTGACCGTGGCCCGCGTCGGGATGACCGTCCCTCCTACGGTGACCGTGGCCCCCGACGTGACGACCGCCCGTCCTACGGCGACCGCCCCTCCCACGGCGACCGTCCGTCTTACGGCGACCGTGACCGTGGCCCGCGTCGGGAGGACCGTCCGTCGTTCGGTGACCGTGGCCCGCGCCGTGATGACCGTCCCTCCTACGGCGACCGTGGCCCCCGTCGTGACGACCGCCCCTCCTACGGTGACCGTGACCGCGGTGGCGACCGTGGCGGCTTCCGCCGCGATGACCGTCCGTCCTACGGTGACCGTGGCCCGCGTCGTGACGATCGCCCCTCCTACGGTGACCGTGACCGCGGTGGCGACCGTGGCGGCTTCCGCCGCGATGACCGTCCGTCCTACGGTGACCGTGGCCCGCGTCGTGACGACCGTCCCTCGTACGGCGACCGTGGCCCGCGTCGGGACGATCGCCCCTCCTACGGTGACCGTGGCCCGCGCCGTGACGACCGGCCGTCCTACGGCGACCGTGACCGAGGCCCCCGTCGTGACGACCGTGGTGGGTCGTTCGAGCGGCGTGGCGGGTACGGCGACCGTGACCGCGGTGAGCGGAGCGAGCCCACGCGTCGTCTGCCGATCGACGAGGACGTCACCGGCCAGGAGATCGACGCCGATGTGCGTCAGGAGCTGCTGACGCTCCCGAAGACGCTCGCCGACGATGTGGCCAAGCACCTCGTCATGGTGGCGCGTCTGATCGACTCGGACCCGGAGCAGGCTTACGCCTACTCCCGGGTCGCGCTGCGGCTCGCGTCCCGCGTCGCCGCCGTCCGTGAGGCGGCCGGCTTCGCCTCGTACGCGACCGAGCGGTACTCCGAGGCCCTGACCGAGTTCCGTGCCGCGCGGCGGATGACGGGCTCGGCGGACCTGTGGCCGGTCATGGCCGACTGTGAGCGTGGTCTGGGCCGCCCGGAGCGCGCGCTGGAGATGGCGGGCGCGCCGGAGGTCAAGCAGCTCGACAAGGCAGGCCAGGTCGAGATGCGTCTGGTCGCCGCCGGTGCCCGCAAGGACATGGGTCAGCTCGAGGCCGCCGTGGTGACCCTGGAGTCGCCGGAGCTGGCGTCGCACTCGGTGCAGCCGTGGACCGCCCGTCTGCGCTACGCCTACGCGGACGCGCTGCTCGAGGTCGGCCGGGAGACGGAGGCTCGCGAGTGGTTCGCGAAGGCCGTCGAGGTGGACCAGAACGGCACGACCGACGCCGCCGAGCGTCTGGCCAAGCTGGACGGGATCGAGTTCGTCGACGCCCTGGACGACGACGCGGACGAGGACGACATCTCGGGTGACCTCCCCGCGGACGCCGCCGAGGCCGAGCTCGCCGAGGACGAGGCGGAGGCTTCCGCAGCCGCTGAGGACACCGACGAGGACGACGAGGACGACCTCGAGGACGACCTCGAGGACGGCATCGGCAACGCGCTCGACGCCGACGACGTGGCCGCCGAGGGCGAGGGCATGTTCGACGGTGGCGACGGCGAGGACTACTACGAGGACGACGAGGAAGAGGACGAGGAGGAGGGCTACGGCCCGAACTCCCAGCCCGGCGACCGTCGCTGACGTGTAGGCAAGGCAGGACCGGAAAGGGCCCGTTCCGGGTGCGGTGACGCACCCGGAACGGGCCCTTTCGCGTTCGCTGTCTGCTGAGCCGTCAGTCGGCTCAGCCCAGGCGGAGGTTGCGCAGCACCAGGCCCGTGGCCGGCTTCGGGCCGAAGGACGTGGACTTCCGCGGCATCGTCACGCCCTGCTCGGCGAGGCGCCGCACGACGCCCTCCTCGACGGGGTTGAGCAGCACCGCCGTGCCGCCCGAGCGGACCGCCTCACGGACGGCGGCGCCGGTGTCGTGCAGGTAGCCGATGTGCTCGGGGTCGTCCGGGACGTGCCACACGCGTTCCAGAAGCAGGGCGTGCAGCACGGTGGCGTCCAGTCGGCGGTACTCCTCCGGCAGGTCGGTGGGGACGGCCGCGTCGAGCGCCGCCTCGCCGGGGCCGGTCAGCAGGTGGTACCCGCCTTCGCCGGCCAGCAGGAAGGCGTTCTCCCGACCCGTGTCCCGCCCGGTGCCGCGCTCGCGCTTCTCCGCCGCGAGCGCCTTCAGGGCCCGTCCGAAGTCGTCGCCGAGGTCGGTGACGTGCCAGCCGTCGTCGCCGTTGCCGGCGTCGCGCAGCCGCTCCAGCGCCTTGCGCAGCGGCAGCTGGTGCAGTACCCGGTGGATCGCGCGGACCCGCAGCGGGTACTCGGCGGTGTCGACGAGCAGCACCATGCCCCGGTCCCAGGGGCTGTGGGCGAGGTGGCGGTGCTCGCGCTGCAGGCGCAGGTACATCGCCCAGCGGTGGTGGCCGTCGGCGATCAGGGCGCGGCAGGTGGCCAGGTCGGCCGAGACGTCGGCCAGGTCGGCGGGGTCGGTGACGGCCCAGAGGCGGTGCCGGGTGCCGTCGCTGGTGGTGGTCTCCAGCAGTGGGGGGCGCTCGGCGGCGCGGGTGACCACGGCGGCCGCACGGCCGTCGCCCCGGTAGGTCAGGAGCAGCGGTTCGAGGTTGGCCTTGGTGGTGCGCATCAGGCCGACGCGGTCGGCGACGGGGCGCGGCATCACGTCCTCGTGCGGCAGGACCATGCCGGCGCGGGCGTCACTGACCGCGAGGGCACCGATCAGGCCGCGCTGGAGCAGGTTGCCGTCGGCCTGGGAGGTGAGCTGCTCGTAGACGTAGAGGGCGGGGGCGGGGTCCGGGCGCAGCACGCCCAGCCGCTGCCAGTCCTCCAGGAGCGAGGCGGCGTGCCGGTAGCCGGCCTCGGCGGTGGGCTCGGGGCGCGGCAGGATCAGTCGGACGACGTTGTGCGGGTCGCTGTCCTCCAGCCGAGTGCGGCCGTCGGGGTCGACGACGTCGTAGGGAGGGGAGGTGACCGCCCCGAGAGAACTCACCCGTTCGGGGTCGTAGCGCAGGCCACGGAACGGGGCGAGGGAGAGGCCGCAGGCGGCCACCCTCCCGGCGTCGCCGTAGCGGGTTTCACTCACGTCGTCAGCACTGACTCGTCTCACTCTGGGCATGTTAATCCGATGTATGCGGTTGTTGATCGCCAGAGGCTCACTTAGTTGGCATGGTTGGCTCATTCGCGAGCGCACGGTACGGGAGGTCGGAACCGGATGACGGAACAGGGACGGCCGGGCGGCGGGGTCTACGACTGGTTCCGGCGCGGGATCGCGTTGCTCGCGCAGGGCAACGCGGGGGCGGCGGTGCAGTTGCTCAGCCACGCGGTGGAGGAGGAGCCGCACTCGCGGGCGATCCGCGAGGCGTTGGCGCGGGCGCAGTTCGAGACGCGCGCCTACGCCGCGGCGCTGGAGAACTTCCGGGCCGTGGCGCTCGCGGACCCGTCGGACGACTACGCCCAGTTCGGCTGGGGGCTGGCGGCGGCCCGGCTGGGGGACTTCGAGGCCTCGGCGGAGCATCTCGCGCTGGCGGTGGCGATGCGGCCCTCCTCGGAGCCGTACCGGGCGGCGCTGCGGCAGACCCGGGCCACGTTGAAGGCGAGAGCGGGCGGTTTCGGTACGGTCGGGGGTGACCGGCAGCGGCACGACGAGGTGCCCGCCGCATCGCAGCCGACCGGCGCGCAGAGCGTCGACGCACGAGCCGTCGAGGGACAGCGCGTCGACCCGCCGCTCGCCGACCCGCAGGGAGAACCTTCCGATGGCCACTGAGCACGTCCAGCAGTCCGACCAGCAGACGCAGCCGCTCCACCTCGCCTACGACACGGCGCTGCTGGACCTGGACGGCGTCGTCTACGCCGGTCCCGCCGCGATCCCGCACGCCGTGGAGAGCCTGGACGCGGCGCGCGCCGCGGGCATGCACCTCGCCTACGTCACCAACAACGCCTCCCGCACGCCCGCGACCGTCGCCGCGCACCTGACCGAGCTCGGCATCGCGGCCGGTCCCGCGGACGTCATCACCTCCGCGCAGGCGGCGGCACGCATCGTGGCCGAGAAGGTTCCGGCCGGCTCGGCGGTCCTGGTCGTCGGCGGCGAGGGGCTGCGGGAGGCGGTCCGTGAGCGCGGGCTGGTGCCGGTGGCCTCGCTCGACGAGGGGCCGGCGGCCGTGGTCCAGGGCTACGACCCGACGATCGGCTGGGCGCAGCTGGCCGAGGCCTCCTACGCGGTCCAGCGCGGCCTGCCGTGGGTCGCCTCCAACACGGATCTGACGATCCCCACCGCCCGTGGCACCGCGCCCGGCAACGGCACGTTGGTGGCGGCGGTCCGCACCGCCACCGGGGTCGAGCCGGAGGTGGCCGGGAAGCCGCTGCCGCCGATGCACCGCGAGACGGTCCTCCGCACCGGGGCGCAGCGTCCGCTGGTGGTGGGCGACCGCCTCGACACCGACATCGAGGGCGCCTTCAACGGGGGCGTCGACAGCCTGCTGGTCTTCACCGGGGTGACCCGCCCCGAACAGCTGCCGGAGGCGGAGGCGAAGTACCGCCCCACCTACCTCGCCGCCGATCTGCGCGGCCTGCTGGCGGTGCCGTCGGCGCTGGAGGAGCTCGGCGACGCGACGTTCCGCTGCGGCGGCTGGACGGTGGCCCCGCGCGAGGACGGCCGCCTCGGCTTCGGCGACGACCGCGGCACCGACCCCTACGCGGGCCTGCGCGCCCTGTGCGCGGCGACCTGGGCCGCGGCCGATGCGGGCCGCCCGGTGCCGGAGTGGCGCAAGGCCTTGGCCGAGCTGGGGCTCTGAGCCCGTCCCGGCCTGGCCCGCCTGGCCCGCCTGGCCGCGCCCGGACGGGCGGCCGGGCGTCAGAGCAGGCTGCGGAGCTTCAGCAGGTCGAGGATGCTCGCCTCCAGCTTCACCCGACCGGAGCCCCACGCCTTGGCGAAGTTCAGCGAGCCGTCGACGAGCGCGACCAGGTCGTCCCCGGCGAGGGTGAGCCGGATCTGCGCCTTCTCGGCCGGCTTGCCGGGGGCCTGGGTCAGGTCCTGGATGTGTCCGCCGCGCAGCCGCCCGGTGAAGGTCAGGTCCAGGTCCGTGAGCCAGCAGGAGAGCGACCGGTCCAGTTGGGCCGCCGTGCGGGCGTTCCCGGTGGCCTTGCCGAGGTTCTCGCTGAAGGTGGTCAGTGCCTCGCGGCACTCGAGCGCGGTGGCCATACGCGGGCGGGCTCCTCTGGTGGTGCCGGGGCGGCGGACGGGCTGGCTCCGACCGTACCGCAGCGCCAGGGCCTCACGGCGGCGGCGGAGACGGTAGCGTCGGTCCTACGGCGAGCTGTGGAGGGACGTGTGGACGAGGGCGAGGGCGGGATGCGCGAGATGGTCCGTGGGTACGTGAAGGTCGCCACCACGGTCGCCGTGGGCGTGGCCGAGGAGCTGCACAAGCGGCTGCCGCCGCAGGTCCGCGACCTCGCGGACGGCGTGGTCGAGCGTGCGGTCAGCGAGGGCGAGAAGGCCTGGCACCGGCTCGGTGACGGCATCGTCCAGGCGGGCGTGGTCCTGGAGTACCTCGAGCGCCAGCTGCGCCAGGTCCAGGGCAGCGCGCCCGCGTCCCCGGAGCCGCAGTCGGCGCCGTCGCCGACGCCCGGTCGCGCCGAGGACGCGTTCCCCCGCGCGGAGTCCCGGCCCCGCCCGGTCCGCGTCGTGGTCGACGACGAGGACTCGGCCGCCGCGTCCGAGGCCGCGGCCCGCCGCGCCGCGGCGGTCCCCGCGATGCGCGACCGCGCGTCCACGAAGCCGACCCCCTCGCCGTCCGAGCAGGCGGCTTCCGCCGTGGAGTCCGCCACCCGCCCGGCCGAGGCGCCTGCGGCACGGGCGGCGAAGAAGAGCGCTCCGCGCAAGGCGATGAAGCCGCGGCAGGAGGCAGCGGCCGACGCACCCGCACCTGCCGCACGAGCGGCGAAGAAGGCCCCGGTGGCGAAGGCGGCCGAGGCGCCGGCAGCCAAGAAGCAGCCTGCGGCGAAGCCTGAGCCGGAGGCTGCGGCCGACGCGTCCGCGCCTGCCGCGCGAGCGGCGAAGAAGGCCCCTGCCGCCAAGAAGCAGCCTGCCGTGAAGCCTGAGCCTGAGGCAGCGGCCGACGCGTCCGCGCCTGCCGCGCGAGCGGCGAAGAAGGCCCCTGCCGCCAAGAAGCAGCCTGCCGTGAAGCAGAGCACGCCGCGCAAGGCGACGAAGGACGCCGAGGCGTCCGTGCCCACCGCCAGGGCGGCGAAGAAGACCCCCGCCAAGACCCCCGCCAAGGCCGTCGCCAAGAAGGCGTCCGCCAAGAAGGCTCCGGGCGCGAAGAGGACCGCCCCCGGCGCGGCGGGTCCGGCTGGAGCCGGTGATGAGTGACGCGGCCTGGCCGGCGCCCCGCCGACCGCTCGGCTCGCCGGTGCCGCAGGCGCCGTCTCCGGCGCACGCGCCCGCCGCGCCGCACGGTCCGCACGTCCCCGCCGCGCCGCCGCCCACCGACCACGTGAACGCCCCCGCCGTTCCCGCAGTCGCCGATACCCCGGCCGTGCCGCTCGCGCCGCTCCCGCCCGTCGTCGAGACCGGGCATGCCGCGGTCGACACCGCGCTCGCGCGGCTCGCAGTCGCCGGGGAGGTGCCGGCCGAGGCGCGGGCGGCCGTCTACGGGGAGGTGCACGAGCTGCTCCGGGATACCCTCGCGGGGTTGGACGAGCGGCCCGCAGGCCCGCCGTCGCCCGCCCACCGAACCGCATCTGAACCATCGAGCAGGAGCTGAACCGTACGTGGCAGTCGCACGACGCCGTCTGGACGCCGAACTGGTCCGCCGGAACCTTGCCCGTTCGCGTGAGCACGCGAGCGAGCTGATCGCCGCAGGGCGGGTGACGGTCGGCGGGACGGTGGCGACCAAGCCCGCGACGCAGGTGGAGACCGCCGCGGCCGTCGTCGTGGCGAAGGACGAGAACGACCCTGACTACGTCTCCCGGGGCGGGCACAAGCTCGCGGGCGCGCTGGCCGCGTTCGTGCCGCAGGGGCTGGCCGTGGAGGGTCGGCGCTGCCTGGACGCGGGCGCGTCCACCGGCGGGTTCACCGACGTGCTGCTGCGGGCCGGGGTGACCGGCGTCCTCGCCGTGGACGTGGGTTACGGCCAGCTGGCCTGGTCGCTGCAGAGCGACGACCGGGTCGTGGTGATGGACCGCACCAATGTGCGCGAGCTGACCCTCGAGCAGGTCGGCGGCGAGCCGGTGGACCTCGTCGTCTCCGACCTGTCGTTCATCCCGCTGGGGCTGGTCCTGCCCGCGCTGGCCGCGGTGACCGCGCCCGAGGGCGACCTGGTCCTGATGGTGAAGCCGCAGTTCGAGGTCGGCAAGGAGCGGCTCGGCAGCGGGGGCGTCGTGCGCAGCCCGCAGATCCGCCAGGAGATGATCGAGAAGGTCGCGGGGCAGGGCGCGGAGCTCGGGCTCGGGGTGCGGGCGGTGACGGCGAGTCCACTGCCGGGGCCGTCCGGGAACGTGGAGTACTTCCTGTGGTTCCGCCGGGACGCGCCGCCGCTGGACCCGGCGGACGCGGCCCGCGCGGTCGCGGAGGGGCCGAAGTAGCGGACGCGGTGGTCGGCGGCTGAAACAGCGCGGAGGGACGCCCGGAAATCCACCCCGGTGGCGGGTCGCGCAGCGGGTAGGGTCGAAGGCACAGCGGTGAAGGAGGCCCATGCCAGACCAGCCTGTCGACCGGCCCGTCGACCAGTTCGACCGCACGGTGTTGCTGCTCGCGCACACGGGGCGCGAGGCGGCCCTGAAGAGTGTCGAGTGCCTCGTCGAGGGTCTGCTCAAGGCCTCGATCAGGATCCGCGTGCTCGCCTCCGAGGCACCCGACATGGGCTTTCCCGAGGGCGTGGACGTGGTCCAGCCGGGGCCGGCCGCGGGTGAGGGCTGCGAACTGATCCTGGTGCTGGGCGGCGACGGGACGTTGCTGCGCGGCGCGGAGCTGGCGCGCGAGTTCGGGGTGCCGATGCTCGGGGTGAACCTGGGCCGGGTCGGCTTCCTGGCCGAGGCCGAGCGCGACGACCTGCAGAAGGTCGTGGAGCGCGTGGTGGCCCGGGACTACGAGGTCGAGCAGCGGATGACGATCGACGTGGTGGTCCGCGAGGACGGCCGGGTCGTGCACACGGACTGGGCGCTGAACGAGGCCAGCGTCGAGAAGGCGTCCCGGGAGCGGATGCTCGAACTGATCATGGGTGTGGACGGCCGTCCGGTGTCGTCCTTCGGCTGTGACGGCGTGGTCTGCGCGACGCCGACGGGCTCCACGGCGTACGCGTTCTCGGCCGGCGGCCCGGTGGTGTGGCCGGAGGTGGAGGCGCTGCTGATGGTGCCGATCTCCGCGCACGCGCTCTTCGCCCGCCCGCTGGTCACCTCGCCCGACAGCGTGCTGGAGGTGCAGGTGCAGCCGGGCACCTCGCACGGGGTGCTGTGGTGCGACGGTCGGCGGACGTACGAGCTGCCGCCGGGGGCGCGGATCGAGGTGCGGCGCGGGCACAACCCGGTGCTGCTGGCGCGGCTGCACCGGGCGCCGTTCTCCAAGCGACTGGTGACCAAGTTCCAGCTGCCGGTCACCGGCTGGCGCGGAAACGCCGAGTAGGGCCGAGTACGGCCGAGTGGATCCGTAGAGAGCCGTATGGAGCCGAGTGGAGCGGGGCAGCGCAGAGCAGCCCCGTCCGGCACCGCCCGTGCGTGCTCGTACTGACGCTCGATCCGCGCGCGTACGGGTGGCTCGTCGCGAGAAGGGCCCGCACCCCCGTATCGTCAGGGGCGTGCTGGAGGAGATGCGGATACGAGCCCTTGGCGTGATCGACGACGCGGTTGTCGAACTCGCGCCGGGGTTCAACGTCGTCACCGGTGAGACCGGGGCGGGCAAGACCATGGTGGTGACCAGCCTCGGCCTGCTGCTCGGCGGGCGGGCGGACGCGGGTCTGGTGCGCAACGGCGCCGACCGGGCGGTCGTCGAGGGGCGGGTCGACGTGCCCACGGGGTCGTCGGTCGCGGAGCGTGCACTGGAGGCCGGGGCCGAGCTGGACGAGGGTGCCCTGCTGCTCTCCCGCACGGTCTCGGCGGAGGGGCGCTCGCGCGCCCATGTGGGCGGCCGGTCGGTGCCGGTGAGCCTGCTGCAGACCCTCGGCGAGGACCTGATCGCCGTGCACGGGCAGAGCGACCAGCAGCGCCTGCTGCAGCCCGCCCGGCAGCGCGGCGCACTGGACCGCTACGCGGGCGAGACCGTCTCGGGGCCGCTGGTGGAGTACCAGGCGGCCTACCGGCGGCTGCGCGAGGTCGCCACGACGCTGGACGAGCTGACCACCCGGGCGCGCGAGCGCGCCCAGGAGGCGGACCTGCTGCGGTTCGGCCTGGACGAGGTGGCCGCCGCCGAGCCGCTGCCGGGCGAGGACGAGGAGCTGGCGAGCGAGTCGGAGCGGCTCGGCCACGCCGACGCGCTCTCCTCGGCCGCGACGCTCGCGCACGGCGCCCTGGCGGGTGACCCGACCGACCCGGACGTGGTCGACGCGGGGCTGCTGGTGGCGCAGGCCAAGCGGGCGCTGGAGGCGGTCCGTTCGCACGACGAGCGGCTCGGCGCGCTGGCGGACCGGGTGAGCGAGGTGTCCTACCTGCTCGCCGACATCGCCCAGGAGCTGGCCGGCTACGCGGAGGACCTGGATGCGGACCCGGTGCGCCTGGCCGCCGTCGAGGAGCGTCGTGCGGTGCTGGCGCACCTGGTGCGCAAGTACGGCGTGCCCGCGGCGGAACTGGAGGGGCTGGCGGCGGTCCTGGCCTGGAACGAGCAGGCGGGGGAGCGGCTGGCGGAGCTGGACGGCGACGACGACCGGATCGGTGCTCTCGAAGAGGAGCAGCAGACGCTGACGGAAGCGGTGTCCGCGCTCGCCGAGCAGTTGAGCGCCGCCCGGCACACCGCGGCCGAGACCTTCGCCGAGGCGGTCACCCGCGAGCTCACCGAGCTGGCCATGCCCCACGCACGGGTGAGTTTCGGGATCACCCGATCGGCGGATTTCGGCCCTTACGGCGTGGACGAGGTCGAGGTGCTGCTCGCGCCGCACCCGGGCGCCTCGCCGCGCCCGATCGCCAAGGGTGCCTCCGGTGGTGAGCTCTCCCGCGTCATGCTGGCCGTGGAGGTGGTCTTCGCCGGTGCCGATCCGGTCCCGACCTACCTCTTCGACGAGGTCGACGCGGGCGTCGGCGGCAAGGCCGCCGTCGAGATCGGCCGCCGCCTGGCCCGGCTCGCCCGGACCGCGCAGGTCGTCGTGGTCACCCACCTGCCCCAGGTGGCGGCCTTCGCCGACCGCCACCTGGTGGTGGAGAAGACCGTCGACGGCACCGTCACCCGTTCGGGCGTGAAGACCCTGACCGACGAGGAGCGGGTGCGCGAGCTGTCGCGGATGCTGGCCGGACTGGAGGACTCCGAGCTGGGCCGCGCGCACGCCGAGGAGCTGCTGGCCGCCGCCCGCCAGGGCGCCGGCCGACCCTGACCGGACGAAGACGAAGACTGCGACGACCGAAAGAAGCGACGCCGACCGTGACGCCCAACGCCGCGCAGACCACCCCCGCCGGGCCCAGCGAGGAGCTCCGCGCCGTGCTCGTGCTGGCGGGCACGACCGGCGGCATCGGCGCGCACGTGCGCTCCCTCGCGGCGGGCCTGTCCGCGCACGGCGTCGACGTCACCGTGTGCGGGCCGGCGGAGACCGACAAGCTGTTCGGCTTCTCCGGCGCCGGGGCGAGGTTCCACGCCGTGGAGATCACCCCGACGCCCGGTCCGCGCACCGACGCGGCGGCCGTCGGCGAGCTGCGGCGCGCCTTCGCGCGCGCCTCGCTCGTCCACGCCCACGGGTTGCGCGCCGCGCTGCTCTCGGACCTGGCGCTGCGCACCGCCCGCGCCCAGGAGGCGCCGCCGCTGGTGGTCACCTCCCACACGGCCAACCTGGCCACCGGGATGGAGCGGCGCCTGCTGCGGATGATGGAGCGCCGCGTCGCCCGAGCGGCGGACCTCGTCCTCGGCGCCTCCTCGGACCTGGTCACCCGGGCCCGGGACCTCGGTGCCACCGACGCCCGCCTCGGCCCCGTCGTCGCCCCGCCGCTGCCCCCGGCCCTCGCGGAACGGGAGCAGACGCGACGTCAGTTGCTGGCGGAGAAGGGCCGCCGGGGCGCGGCCAAGGACGCCCCGGACCGGCCGATCGTCCTCGCGATCGGTCGGCTGACCCCGCAGAAGAACTTCCAGCTCCTGCTGGACGCCGCGTCGGGCTGGCGCGCCGCGGAGGACCACCCGCTGCTCGTCGTCGCGGGCGTCGGCGCGGAGGAGGCGGCGCTGCGCGCCCGGATCAAGGCGGAACGGCTCCCGGCCAAACTGCTCGGCTACCGCGAGGACGTCGCGGAGCTGCTCGCCGCCGCCGACGTGGTGGTCATCTCCTCCCGCTGGGAGGCCCGCCCGCTGGTCGCCCAGGAGGCGCTGCGCGCCGGCGTCCCGGTCGTCGCCACGGCGGTGGGCGGTCTGCCCGAGCTGCTCGGCGACGCGGCGGTGCTGGTCCCTCCGGGTGACGCGACGGCCTTGGCGGCCGCGGTCTCCTCCCTGCTCGCCGACCCCGCCCGCCGCGCGGAACTGGCGGCGGCCGGCCCACTGCAGGCGGAGACCTGGCCGACGGAGGCCGACACGGTCGCCCAGGTGCTGAGCGTCTACGACGAACTCATCTCGGAGCGCTGAAGCGCTTACCGTGGGTCGTATGGACTGGACTCTCGAAGTCGTCGTGCTGCCCGTCTCCGATGTGGACCGGGCCAAGGCCTTCTACAGCGAGCAGCTCGGCTGGAACGTCGACGTTGACCGGCGGATGAGCGAGCACATGCGCGTCGTCCAACTGACCCCGCCGGGCTCCGGCTGCTCCGTCACCATCGGCGAGGGCCTCACCCAGGTGGCCCCCGGTACCTACCAGGGCCTCCAGCTCTGCGTCTCCGACATCGAGGCGGCCCGCGCCCAGCTGGTCGCCTCCGGTGTGGAGGTGGACGGTGTGTTCCACTTCGGCCCGAACGGCCGCGAGGAGGGCCACGGCGGCGCGTGGAACTCGTTCCTGGCCTTCGCCGACCCGGACGGCAACGGCTGGGTGGTGCAGGAGCGTCCGTAGGGCGCCTTCAGGGGTGCGGGGAACTGCGCGAGCACCCCCCCGGAGGCGGATGCCCTGTTCGCTCGGGATCCGAAGGCCCAGGGTGGCTTGTCGCGCAGTTCCTCGCGCTCCCAGGGGGTTGGCTAGCTGTTGATCAGCAGCGTGATCGTTCCGTTGAGGCCTCGCCGGACCGCGACCTGCTCCAGCGTGTCCACGCTGACCGTCGCGCCGTAGGCGGCCGTCGCCGCGCCCACGCCGACGACCCGCATGCCCGCGGCCAGGCCCGCCGCGACGCCCGCGGGGGAGTCCTCGAAGACCACGCAGTCCTGCGGGGCGAAGCCCAGCTCGGCCGCGCCCTTGAGGAACCCCTCCGGGTCCGGCTTGCTCGCGCTGACGTCCTCCGCCGTGACCCGCACGTCGGGCATGCGCAGGCCCGCCGCGCCCATGCGGGCGGTGGCGAGGGCGACGTCCGCCGAGGTGACGAGCGCGTGCGGGGCGTCCGCGATCGCCGCGAGGAAGGCGGGTGCACCGGGGATCGGGACGACGCCCTCGACGTCGGCCGTCTCGTCGGCGAGCATCTGCGCGTTGTCGGCGAGGTTCTGCGCCTTCGGGCGGTCCGGCAGCAGGATCGCCATGGACTCGTGTCCCTGGCGGCCGTGGACGACCTCCTCGACGCGCTCCATCGACAGTCCGTGGCGCGCGGCCCACCGGCCCCAGACCCGCAGGACGACGGCGCCGGAGTCGACCAGCGTCCCGTCCATGTCCAGCAGCAGGGCGCGGGCGTCGAGCGGTATCGGCTGGACCACGGCGGTCTCCCAGGGGGTGGCGAAGATTATGTCCCGCCAGTCTACAAAATGCCGGGCGTCCGGCGCCGGGACCCCCAGGTCCTTCCCCTGCGGGTGGGCCGAGAACGAGGCCGAAGCCGCCACCGCGGCGCCCCGCGGCCGTAGCAGCGGTCAGGGACTCACAGTCCCGGCAGGCCACCGACCGCCGTCAGCCGCAGCGCGGTGTCGATCAGCGGGACGTGGCTGAACGCCTGCGGGAAGTTGCCCACCTGCCGCTGCAGCCGCGGGTCCCACTCCTCCGCCAGCAGCCCCAGGTCGTTGCGGATCGCCAGCAGCCGGTCGAACAGCTCGCGGGCCTCGCCGACCCGGCCGATCATCGCCAGGTCGTCGGCCAGCCAGAACGAGCAGGCCAGGAAGGCGCCCTCGTCGCCGGGGAGGCCGTCGCCGCCCTCCTCCTCGCCGTTGGTGCGGTAGCGCAGCACGAAGCCGTCGGGGGTCAGCAGCTCGCGCTGGACCGCCTCGATCGTGCCGATGACGCGCTTGTCGTCCGGCGGCAGGAAGCCGACCTGCGGGATCACCAGCAGTGAGGCGTCCAGCTCCTTCGAGCCGTAGGACTGGGTGAAGGTGTTCCGCTCCGCGTCGTAGCCGTACTCGCACACGTCCGCGTGGATGGTGTCGCGCAGCTCGCGCCAGCGCTCCAGCGGGCCCTCGTGGGGGGTCTGCTCGATCATCCGGATGGTGCGGTCGACCGCGACCCAGGCCATCACCTTCGAGTGCACGAAGTGCCGACGCGGGCCGCGGACCTCCCAGATGCCCTCGTCCGGCTTGTTCCAGTGCTGCTCCAGCCAGGAGATCAGGCGCAGCTGCAGCATGTGGGCGTGGTCGTTGCGGGCCAGGCCCGTCATGTGGGCCAGGTGCAGCGCCTCGACGACCTCGCCGTAGACGTCCAGCTGGAGCTGGTCGGCGGCGCCGTTGCCGATCCGGACCGGGACGGAGCCCTCGTAGCCGGGCAGCCAGTCCAGGGTGGTCTCGGACAGCTCCCGTTCGCCTGCGATCCCGTACATGATCTGCAGGTTCTCCGGGTCGCCCGCCACCGCGCGCAGCAGCCACTCGCGCCAGGCGCGGGCCTCGTCGCGGTAGCCGGTGCGCAGCAGCGACGACAGGGTGATGGTGGCGTCGCGCAGCCAGGTGAAGCGGTAGTCCCAGTTGCGCACGCCGCCGATGTCCTCGGGCAGCGAGGTGGTGGGCGCGGCGACGATGCCGCCGGTCGGGGCGTAGGTGAGCGCCTTCAGCGTGATCAGTGAGCGGACCACGGCCTCGCGGTAGGGGCCCTGGTAGGTGCACTGGGCCACCCAGTCGTGCCAGAACTCCTCGGTGAAGGCCAGCGCCTCCTCGGCGTCCGGCTGGTCCGGGGCGCCCAGGTGCGAGGGCTGCCAGGTGAGCGCGAAGGAGATCCGCTCCCCGGCCGTGACGGTGAAGTCCGCGTACGTGGTCAGGTTGCGGCCGTAGGTCTCCGCCGCGCCGTCCAGCCACACCGAGTCCGGACCGGCCACGGCCACCGTCCGGGTCTGCCCGCCGTCCACGTCGACGCGGTGCACCCACGGCACCACGCGCCCGTAGGAGAAGCGCATGCGGACCGCCGAGCGCATCCGCACGGTGCCGCTGACGCCCTCGACGATGCGGATCATCTGCGGTACCGCGCCGCGCTCGGGAAGACCACGCGGCGGCATGAAGTCGATCACCCGCACGGTCCCGCCGGGGGTGTCCCACTCCTGCTCCAGGATCAGCGAGTCGCCCCGGTACCGGCGTCGGGTGGACGGCGGCGCGGGTGCGGCGGCCGTCGGCGGCAGGACCTTGAAAGATCCGCTGTCGTCGAAGGAGACGGCCTGGAAGATCGACGCGTCGAACGCGCCGGCGTCGAAGGCCTGCGGGTCTTCGGCGGCTTCCGGCTCGGCCACCGGCATCGGCTCGGCCGGGCCGATCCGCCAGAAGCCGTGCTCGTCCGTGCCGAGCAGGCCCGCGAAGACGGCGGGGGAGTCGAAGCGGGGCAGGCACAGCCAGTCGACAGCGCCGTCCCTGCTCACCAGGGCGGCGGTCTGCATGTCGCCGACGAGCGCGTAGTCCTCGATACGGGCGGCCACGTGGTTCTCCCGAGGCAGACGGTGTCCGTGCAGAATACTTCGGATCATGCGCCGCCCGGGAACACGTTCCGGAATGCGGCGTGCCGATTCCTTTCCCGGGGCGCTGCCGGAAGGCACGTCACCCGCGCGCCGCGGGACCGCTCCGAGCGCAGCTGGGCGAGGGCACTGATACCCTGGTATTCCGTGGATTGGTACTGAGTCCGCCCGCAAGGGCTCGGCTCAGGGACCCCTTCGATCCACCACCCATGCACCCCAGCGAGGTTGAACTCGCGGATGGTGCGGGTGTTGTTGACGCGACCACGGGAGCCCCCTCTTGGCACAGCCCCATTCCGGTAAGGCCGGCACGACGACCAAGCACCTCTTCGTCACCGGGGGCGTCGCCTCCTCGCTCGGCAAGGGGCTGACGGCCTCCAGCCTCGGGGCTCTGCTCAAGGCCCGGGGTCTTCGGGTCACCATGCAGAAGCTCGACCCGTACCTGAACGTCGACCCCGGCACGATGAACCCGTTCCAGCACGGCGAGGTCTTCGTCACCGACGACGGCGCCGAGACGGACCTCGACATCGGCCACTACGAGCGCTTCCTCGACACCAACCTGCACGGCAGCGCGAACGTCACCACCGGCCAGATCTACTCGACCGTCATCGCCAAGGAGCGGCGCGGCGAGTACCTGGGCGACACCGTCCAGGTCATCCCGCACATCACCAACGAGATCAAGTCCCGGATCCGCCGCATGGCGACCGACGACGTCGACGTGGTGATCACCGAGGTCGGCGGCACCGTCGGCGACATCGAGTCGCTGCCGTTCCTGGAGGCCGTCCGCCAGGTCCGCCACGAGGTCGGCCGCGACAACGTCTTCTTCGTCCACGTCTCGCTGCTGCCCTACATCGGCCCCTCCGGCGAGCTGAAGACCAAGCCGACCCAGCACTCCGTCGCCGCCCTGCGCAACATCGGCATCCAGCCCGACGCGATCGTGCTGCGCGCCGACCGCGAGGTCCCGGCCGCGATCAAGCGCAAGATCTCGCTGATGTGCGACGTCGACGAGGAGGCCGTGGTCGCCGCGATCGACGCCCCCTCCATCTACGACATCCCCAAGGTGCTGCACACCGAGGGCCTGGACGCCTACGTGGTGCGCCGGCTCAACCTGCCCTGGCGCGACGTGGACTGGACCCAGTGGGACGACCTGCTGCGCCGCGTCCACGAGCCCAAGCGCAACGTGAGGATCGCGCTGGTCGGCAAGTACATCGACCTGCCCGACGCCTACCTGTCGGTCACCGAGGCGCTGCGCCACGGCGGTTTCGCCAACCACGCCAAGGTCGAGATCAAGTGGGTCACCTCGGTCGACTGCGAGACCCCCGAGGGCGCCCGCCAGCAGCTCGGCGACGTCGACGCGATCTGCATCCCCGGCGGCTTCGGCGAGCGCGGCGTGGACGGCAAGGTCGGCGCGATCACCTACGCCCGCGAGAGCGGCACCCCGCTGCTGGGCCTGTGCCTGGGCCTGCAGTGCGTCGTCATCGAAGCCGCGCGCAACCTGGCCGGGCTCACCGAGGCCAACTCCACCGAGTTCGACCCGGCCGCCAAGCACCCGGTCATCTCGACCATGGCCGAGCAGCTGGAGATCGTCGACGGCAAGGGCGACCTGGGCGGCACGATGCGCCTGGGCCTGTACCCGGCCAAGCTCGCCGAGGGCTCCATCGTGCGCGAGGTCTACGACGGCGAGCAGTACGTCGAGGAGCGCCACCGCCACCGCTACGAGGTCAACAACTCCTACCGTGCGGAGCTGGAGAAGACCGGCCTGCAGTTCTCGGGCCTGTCCCCGAAGGGCGACCTCGTCGAGTACGTCGAGTACCCGCGCGAGACGCACCCCTACCTGGTGGCCACCCAGGCCCACCCGGAGCTGAAGTCCCGTCCGACCCGCCCGCACCCGCTCTTCGCGGGCCTGGTCGCCGCGGCGATCAAGGTCCAGGACGGCGCCGGCGCGTGAGCGAGCCCACGGTGCAGGGGGAACTGAGGGACACGCCGGACTCGTGGGAGGTCCGCGGTGAGCGGACCTCCTTCGAGGGCAAGGTCTGGGACGTCGTCTCCGACGACGTCGTCATGCCGGACGGCCGCGCGGCCACGCGCGACTACGTGAAGCACACCGGCGCCGTCGGCGTGCTCGCCCTGGACGAGCAGGGCCGGGTCCTGCTCGTGCGGCAGTACCGCCACCCGGTCCGCCACCGCCTGTGGGAGCTCCCCGCCGGCCTGCTGGACATCCCCGGCGAGAACCCGCTGCGCGCGGCCCAGCGCGAGCTGTGGGAGGAGGCCCACCACAAGGCGGGCGACTGGCGCGTCCTTATCGACGTCTACCCCACCTCCGGCGGCTCCGACGAGTCCATCCGCGTCTTCCTGGCCCGCGACCTCTCCGAGGCCGAGGGCGAGAAGTTCGCCGCGGACGGCGAGGAGCTGGACATGCAGGTGCGGTGGTTCCCGCTCGACGAGGTCGTCAGCCAGGCGCTGGCGGGCGAGCTGCACAACGGCGCGCTCGTCGCGGCGGCGATGGCGCTCAAGGCCGCGCAGGCCGCGGGCGCCCTGGACACCCTGCGTCCCGCCGACGCGCCCTGGCCCGCACGACCCTTCTGAGGGACGCTGCAGCACGCTTGGGGGCGCGGGGAACTGCGCGAGCAACCACCCTGTGCGGATGGTCCTGTTCGTTGAGGACCATGCGCATGTCGGTGGCTTGTCGCGCAGTTCCCCGCGCCCCTGGATAGTGCAACTGCCTCGCGCCCCTGGCCTGTCTCGCGTGCCGAGTGGATTACTCTGCGTCAGAAGATCGGTCCTGACGACGGGAGCGGCGCTCGTGGTATCGGCACAGACGGACTCTGCGGCGGGAGCCGCGACGTTCGTGGGGCGACGGAACGAGCTCGCGCAGTTGCGCGAGGAGGCCGGGCGGGCCCGGGTCCTCGCCGTCGCCGGGAGGCCGGGATCCGGTCGGACCGCGCTCGCCCTGCAGGTGGCCGGCGATCCCGCCGTCGCCGCGGAGCGGCCCGTCCACTACCTGTCCCTCGCCGCGCCCGACCCCGTGCGGCGGCTCCTGGACCAGCTGGGACTGCCCCGGCCGGCCGCGCTCGCCGCCGGCGACGCGGAGGCCGCCGCCAAGGACGCGCTCGGCGCGCACCTCGCGAGGACGCCCGTCGTCCTCGTCCTGGACGACGTCCCGGCCGAGAACGCGAGCGCCAGCGTCGAGGCACTGCTGCCCGCCCATCCCGACGCTCTCACCGTCGCCGTCACCCACGGGCCGCTGTCCGGGGTGCCGGACGTGCGGCCGTGCGTGCTGGGCGGGCTGGACTACACCGCCGCGCGGGAGCTGCTCGCGGCGCTCGCGGGGGACACCCGCGTCGTCGTGGACCCGGTGGCGGCGCAGGCGCTCGCCGAGGCGGTGGCCTGCCACGTGGGCGCGCTGCGACTGCTGGGCGGGTGGCTGGCGAGCCGCCCGCGCGCGTCCGTCAGCGACGCGCTGAACGCGCTGCGGACCGTGCCCGTGGTGCCGCACCCGGCGACTGCGCCCGTGCCGCCGCTCCCCGAGCACCCGCCTGTCCCGCGCACCGTCGACGGCAAGCCCGTCCCGCCGATGCCCGCCTACCCGCCGGCCGGCACGCCCCCGACTCCTCCGCCGCCCCCGCGCGGCGCCCAGCGCACGGAGGATCCGCTGCGCCGGGCCTTCACGCTCGTTCACCAGGAGCTCGGCGCGAACGCGCGCCGGCTGCTGCGGTTCGCGACGCTCGTGCCGGGCGGGGTGCTGGACGAGCGCGGCGCCGCCGCGCTGGTGGGCTTTCCGACGGACACCGCCCGGACACTGCTCGGGGTGCTGGCCGCGCAGCAGCTGCTGCGCGAGGAGCCGGGCGGGTGGTACCGGCTGCCGCTCAGCCTGGCGCCGATGCTGGTGGCGCTGCGGGAGGGGACCGACAAGCCCGCCGCGGTCGAGCTGGCGCGGGCGCGCTGGCTGGAGCGACAGGTGCGGTTGCTCACTGCCTGCCTGGTGCGACTGGCGCCCCCGGACCCGGAGGTGCCGCCCGCCGCGCTGCGCTTCCGCACTCCCACCGAGGCCTTCGCGTGGCTGGACGCGGCGCTGCCGGAGCTGCTGCTCGCGGTCCCGCAGGCGGAGGCCGCCGGGGGGCTGGACGGGCTGGTGACCCGGCTCGCGACCGCGCTCGTGCGGGTGCTGCCGGTGTGGGGCGAGGCGACGGGCCGTGCCGTCACCACCGAGCTGTACACGCTGCACAACACCGTGCAGCAGGTGGCCCGCCGCTCGGGGCAGCCGCGCCGGGAGGCCGCGGCGCTGGTCAACCTGGGCGACCTGCACGCGGCGGCGGGGGAGCACACCCGGGCGATGGAGCGCTACCGGGGTGCGCTCGCGCCCGCCCGCGCCGCCGAGGACCACGTGGCGGTGGGACGGATCCTGGAGGCCACCGCGGGCGCCTACCGGGCCTCGGGCGACCTGGTGCGGGCCGTGGACTTCTACGGCCGGGCGCTCACGCTGCGCCGCAACCGGGGCGAGCGCGTCGACGAGGCGCGGCTGCTGGCCCGGCTGGCGGCCGTGCACAGCGCGCAGGGGCGGCACGCCGACGCGCTGCGGGAGTACCGGGCGGCGGTGGCGCTGCACCGCAAGCTGGACGACGAGGCCGGTGCGGTCGGGGCGATCCTCGGCGCGGCCCGGGTGCAGGAGCTCGGCGGCAACACGGAGGCGGCGCTGCGCACCCAGCGCGAGGCGCTGGAGGCCGCCCGGCGTCTCGGTCCGCGGCTCGAGTCGCTGGTGCTGCTGAGGCTGGCGGACACCCTGGAGCGGGCCGGGGACCCGGCCGGCGCACGGGTCCAGCGGGAGCAGGCGGCCGCGCTCGGCATGGGAGAACGCCCCGGTTTCGAATGAATGTCGAGATTGTCTCTTTTCTAGGGATCTGTGGGCCTGTAGTGCGCGCAAGCCTACGAAACTGCCAACCGATCCAGATCTTTTGAACACTTTGGAAGGCTTCCGGATCGCCTGGGCTTCATTACACTCGTAGATGCCGCGCTTAGCAGTGTCGCTGCGCGTGGCTTCCGCCTGCCATCCCGCCGGCGGGAGGAAACCCCATGTGCAAGGGACGTGTTCGTCGTGAAGGTCGGCATCCCCCGCGAGGTCAAGAACCACGAGTACCGCGTGGCCATCACGCCTTCTGGCGTGCATGAGCTGGTCCGTAACGGGCACGAGGTGTTCATCGAGAACAACGCCGGTGTCGGCTCCTCGATCCCGAACGAGGAGTACGTCGCCGCCGGCGCGACGATCCTCGAGACCGCTGACGAGGTCTGGGCCACGGCCGACCTCCTGCTGAAGGTCAAGGAGCCCATCGCCGAGGAGTACCACCGCCTCCGCAAGGGCCAGCTGCTCTTCACCTACCTCCACCTCGCCGCGGACCGCGCGGGCACCGACGCCCTGCTGGCCTCCGGCACCACCGCGATCGCCTACGAGACGGTCCAGCTGGCCAACGGCGCGCTGCCGCTGCTCGCCCCGATGTCCGAGGTGGCCGGTCGCCTGGCCCCGCAGGTCGGCTCCTACCACCTGATGCGCCCGACCGGTGGCCGCGGCGTCCTCCCCGGTGGCGTGCCCGGCACCCACCCGGCCAAGGCCGTCGTCATCGGCGGTGGCGTCTCCGGTTGGCACGCCGCCACCATCGCCATCGGCATGGGCTACGACGTGACCCTGCTCGACCGCGACATCAACAAGCTGCGCGAGGCCGACAAGATCTTCGGCAACAAGATCAAGGCCATCGCCTCCAACTCCTTCGAGCTGGAGAAGGCCGTCCTCGAGGCCGACCTGGTCATCGGCGCCGTCCTCATCCCGGGCGCCAAGGCCCCGAAGCTGGTCACCAACGAGCTGGTCTCCCGCATGAAGCCGGGCTCCGTGCTCGTCGACATCGCCATCGACCAGGGCGGCTGCTTCGAGGACTCGCACCCGACCACCCACGCCGAGCCGACCTTCCAGGTCCACAACTCGGTCTTCTACTGCGTGGCCAACATGCCGGGTGCGGTGCCGAACACCTCCACCTACGCGCTGACCAACGCGACCCTGCCCTACATCCTCGAGCTGGCCAACCGCGGCTGGCAGGAGGCCTGCCGCCGCGACGCCGCGCTGGCCAAGGGTCTGAACGTGCACGAGGGCCAGATCACCTACGCCGCCGTCGCCGACGCCTTCGGCCTGCCGAGCGTCGAGCTGGCCGACGTCCTCGCCTGACGTACGACTGCCTGAAGCCCACAGGGGCGCCGCACAGCTGTGCGGCGCCCCTGTGGCGTTCTGGCGTTCTGTCAACACGACAGCGTGTCGATTCACCCTCGGCAGAGGAGTGAACGGGGGTCATCGACGGTGTCCCCGCAGGCCGAACGGTGGTTTCGCACAGTGCCACGCGGCAATGATCGACAATTGTCATATCGACATGTTGGTTAGTGCATCACCGGTGTGCTGGTTGACGCTACTGTGTCGTTGCTAGGCTGCGGTGCGGTGAATGCCGCCCAGTGGAGGGGGCAGAGCCCCGAAGCCCGGTCACTACGGCGGTCGCCAAGGAGGTTAGACGACTTGTGAATGAGTCGACAATTGCTCCCGGGAGTGGCGGCCCGCGCACTTTTGACGCACGTCAGCAGCAGCCCGGCTACCCGAGCCTGGAGTACCCGATTTCCGATCACGAGGCGCTCCGCTACGCGAGCGCGCTGGACGCCCCCGTCGAGCCTGGCCTGGTCCAGACCGAGATGGCGGGTGGTCAGTTCTACGACCCTGATGCCGAATACGAGCCGGACCCGGAGTACGCCGCCACGCTTGCTCCCGACGCCGCGCGCCAGCGCCGTGAGCGCGTCGGCCCCACGGGGCGTCCGCTGCCGTACTTCCCGATCCCCTCGCCGCTCGGCGAGCACGGGCCGGCGCGCATCATCGCGATGTGCAACCAGAAGGGCGGGGTCGGCAAGACCACCTCGACCATCAACCTGGGTGCCGCGCTCGCGGAGTACGGTCGCCGCGTGCTGCTGGTCGACTTCGACCCGCAGGGCGCCCTCTCGGTCGGTCTCGGCGTCAACCCGATGGAGCTCGACCTCACCGTCTACAACCTGCTCATGGAGCGGGGCCTGACGGCCGATGAGGTGCTGCTGAAGACGGCTGTGCCGGGCATGGACCTGCTCCCCAGCAACATCGACCTGTCGGCCGCCGAGGTGCAGCTGGTCAGCGAGGTGGCCCGGGAGTCGGCGCTGGCCCGTGCGCTGAAGCCGCTGATGAACGACTACGACTACGTCATCATCGACTGCCAGCCCTCCCTCGGCCTGCTGACGGTCAATGCGCTGACGGCCGCTCACAGCGTCATCGTGCCGCTGGAGTGCGAGTTCTTCGCGCTGCGCGGTGTCGCGCTGCTGACGGAGACCATCGAGAAGGTCTGCGAGCGGCTCAACCCCGACCTGCGCCTGGACGGCATCCTCGCCACCATGTACGACTCGCGCACGGTCCACAGCCGCGAGGTGCTGGCCCGCGTCGTCGAGGCGTTCGGCGAGCACGTCTTCCACACCGTCATCGGCCGTACGGTGCGCTTCCCGGAGACCACGGTCGCCGGTGAGCCGATCACCACCTACGCGTCCAACTCGGTCGGCGCCGCCGCCTACCGCCAGCTCGCCAGGGAGGTGCTCGCCCGGTGCCACGTCGAGTGAGTCTCCCGGGGGCGGACGAACTGTTCCGGACCACCGGGGGGACCACACTCACGCCCGTGCCGCGCGCGCCGGACCAGGCCCCGCCCGCGGCCGCGGAGGAGCCGTCGCCGGCGACCCAGCTGCCCGGCGCGTCCGAGGAGGGCCGTCCGGCCGACCCGGCCGGCGAGCACGGCGCGGCCGCCGCACCGTTCGCCACCCCCCAGGTGCCCCCGGCCCGCGGCGACGCGCAGCGCGGCGCCGAAGCCCCCGCCCGGCCCGTCTCCGCGGCCACCAGGGCCGCCCAGGCGGCCTCCGAGGCGGTCTCCCAGCCGGCCGCGGCCCGCCGCAAGGCGCGCGCCCCCCGCTCCCGCCCCACCGGCCGTGAGCGGCACGAGGAGAAGATCACCGTCTACGTCTCAGCCGAGGAGCTCTTCGACCTCGAACACGCCCGCCTGCTGCTGCGCGGCGAGTACGGCCTGGCGGTCGACCGCGGCCGGATCGTGCGCGAGGCGGTGGCCGTGGTCCTGGCCGACCTGGAGCAGCGCGGCGAGGCGAGCATCCTGGTCCGGCGGCTGCGCGGCCGCTGAGCGGCTGACGCGCCGCACGGTGGGGCGCTCGCCCGCCGGGCGGGGGACAGGGCACGATAGGGCGCGATGACGACCCTGCCCGACCCCTCGCCCGCGGCCGAGGCTCCCCCCGAGGAGCCGTCCGGCGGCTTCCTGGTGCGCCTGGACAACTTCGAGGGCCCCTTCGACCTGCTGCTGAGCCTCATCGCCAAGCACAAGCTCGACGTGACCGAGGTCTCGCTGTCGAAGGTGACCGACGAGTTCATCGCCCACATCCGGGCCATGGGCCCGGACTGGGACCTCGACCAGGCCAGCGAGTTCCTCGTGGTCGCGGCCACGCTCCTCGACCTCAAGGCGGCCCGGCTGCTGCCCGTCGCCGAGATCGAGGACGAGGAGGACCTGGCCCTCCTGGAGGCCCGCGACCTGCTCTTCGCCCGCCTCCTGCAGTACCGCGCCTACAAGCGCGTCGCCGAGATCTTCGCCCAGCGCTGGGAGGCCGAGCAGCTGCGCCGTCCGCGCACGGTCGGCCTGGAGCCGCAGCACGCGGAGCTGCTGCCGGAGGTGGTCATCTCCATCGGCCTGGAGGCCTTCGCAAAGCTCGCCGCCAAGGCGATGGAGCCGAAGCCCAAGCCGGTCGTCTACGTCGACCACATCCACACCCCGCGGGTGTCGGTGCGCGAGCAGGCCGAGCTCGTCGTCGCGCTGCTGCGCGAACGCGGCGAGGCCCGCTTCGCCGAGCTGGCGGCGGACGCGCCGGACGTCCTCACGGTCGTGGCCCGCTTCCTCGCGCTGCTGGAGCTGTACCGGGAGAAGTGCCTCGCCTTCGACCAGCCGGAGGCCCTGGGCGACCTGCTGGTCCGCTGGGTCGCCGACGGCGAGGTCGAGGTCGCGGCGGACCTCGGCGACGAGTTCGACGCGCCGCCGGCCGAGCCGGAAGAGAGCAAGGGCACGGCAGGCAGCAAGGGCACCAAGGGCAAGGAGCAGGACGCATGACGGACGACCTCACCCCGCGCCGCCGCCTGGGCCTTCCCGGCCAACCCCGCCCGGGCGAGCACCTGGAGACGGTCTTCCGCGACGAACTCCCGCCCACCGACACCCCCGACCCCACCCTCCCGGGCTACCCACTCTCGCGCGACCAGGCCGCGGCGACGGGGGAGTGGGCGCCTGCGGCACACGCCGACGCCTCCGCCGAACCGAGCGTGCGGGCGGAGCCCGCCGCCCGGGGGGCGCTCCCGGCCCCGGCGGAGCCGGTGGCCGAGCCGGCGCCTTCGGCGCGCCCGGCTGCGGCCGAGCCGAGCGTGGTGGAAGCACCCGCCACGCCGGACGGCCTCCCCGCCCCGGCGGCGCGCCCGGCAGACCCGGCCGAGGCGAACGTGTGGGTGGAGCCCGTTGCCCGGGGGGCGCTCCCCGCGCCGGCGGAGCCGGTGGCCGAGTCGTCGCCTGCGCCGCGCCCGGCAG
>NZ_FOAZ01000069.1 GCF_900109465.1 Streptacidiphilus jiangxiensis | reverse complement strand
GCTGGGTGGGAAAGCCCGACTTTCCCGCCGCCCAGCAGCCGGACTCCGCAGCCACCGGCGGCCGGCGCGCAGCCGAGCAGTTCCCTGCAGCAGCTGTGGACGCGTGGGTGCGCAAGCACGAGGAGAAGGTCTGGCTGGCCACCCACCAGGGCGAGGATGCCGCCCGCAGGGCGGCGCTGGAGAGCCTGCCGGAGGGCAGCCCTACGGACCTTCTCGACCTGGACGACTTCGGCACCATCCTGGGCAATTACAACCGGGGCAAGCCGCTGGGCCGCGGGACTATGCAGTCGTACCGCAGCCGCGATCAGATCCCGCCGGCGGACCGGCGGGTGGGCGACGGGAAGGCCCCCGAGGTGTACGAGGACATGTGGTTCCGCGAGACGGTGTACGACCACGTCGTCGACCAACTCGGCATGGGCGCGCGGGGCGTGCCGAAGCCAAAGAAGATCTAGATGCATTGCAATATGAACAAAATGCGTGTACTGTAGTTCTCATGAGGGCGGCGGACGCCACTCGGGGAACTGCGGAGGCTGCAAGTGACGAAGGACGTGCGGGATCTGGTGAAGGCCCTACGGAAGCAAGGGTTCGAGGTCACGCCCTCCAGGAACAACCACCTGATCGTGCGCCGGGACGGGCGGCGAATCGCCACCTTGGCGAGCACGCCGTCCGACCATCGTGGCCAGCTGAACATCTTGGCCGTGCTGCGCAGGGCCGGGTTCGTCTGGAAGCACTGAACGATCCGAGGCCCGCCGGGTATCCGGCGGGCCCACCCCCTTGCATTTCCACGCCCGACCAGGAGGTTCACATGACCACGCGGGACTGGAGCGTCTACGTCGAGATCGACGCGACCGACGCATCCGACGCGACCCACGACGAGGTGCTCTCAGCCCTCTCTGCCCACGCGGCCCAGACCACGACCGCCGCGAACGGGAACTTCGCCGTCCAGCTCAGCGTGAGCGCCGGCGGCGTCGTCGAGGCCGCGCAGGCCGGCGTCGACCTGGTCCTCGGCGCCCTGCCGGCCGGCCTGCTCGGCCGGCAGGCCGTCGGCATCGAGGCCGTCACCGAGGCCGAGCAGGAGAGGCGCTGCACCGGGACCGAGAACTGACCCGGCTGGCCGCGTCCGCCGCGGCAGCGCACGCCCCCCAGCACCGAACCGCCCATCCACCGTCGGCCGGGCCCTTTCAAGGGGCCCGGCCGACGGTCGTGGTGCACCCTCGCCGGGAGGCGTAGAGGCCAACGGCGCCGCCAGCAGGTCCCGCGGTCCGGCGCCAGCTGCTACATCCGCCGGCCCGGGCTCGCCACGGGGCCCGCCGGGGTCGGCAAGCACTACACATGAGCATTGCAGTAAGGCCATTCCTAATGTAGATTGGCTGCCAGTTGGTTCGGGGTCAACCCCGGCCGGCTTCGCGCGCAGCGCGCCCCCTCAGTGGTTCCCACGAAGCGGAGGCACCTCCATGCCCGCAGCCAACTCCGAAAGCAACCAGCCCGGTTGGTACCTCGTACCGACCTCCCCCGGGTTCCGTCTGCACCTGTGCGTCACCGCGGCCGCGATCGCAGCTGTCCGCCGCCAGGTGGAGGACGCGCTGCGTGAGATCGCGCACCCCGACACGATCGCCATCGTCCAGCTGCTGATGACCGAGCTGCTGACCAACGCCCTCGACGCCTGCGGCTCCGACGCCCCGGTCGTCGTCGTGCTCCACGCCAGCACCACCTACATCGACCTCGACGTCCACGACCCGGACTCCAGCAGCCTCCCGGCCGCTGACACGGGGATGCCCGACGAGTGGGCCGTCTCCGGCCGCGGTCTGCCCCTGGTGGAAGCCCTGAGCACTCCGCCGGTGCGAGCGGAGGTCACCAGCCTCGGCAAGCAGATCGGCTGCAGGATCCCGAACCCCGCGGCCTGAGGCGCGGCGCGTCTGCCTCGGCGGCACCGATCCGGCCACCGAGGCCCCAACTTGCAATTCCCTGCTAGGAGTTCCATGAACGCGCCGATCCCGGCGACGCCCTACCGCTACTTCCCGCGCGCTCCGCGGCGCGAAGCCGACTACGTCATCGCCGGCGCCTGCGCCGACGCCTGGTACCGCGAACGCGGTGGCTCCCGCATCCAGATCCCCATCGGCGCCCTCGCCGCACTGGCTCTCTGGCCGATCAAGGGTCCCGACGCCTGGCTCCAGGCCAGCTTCTGGCTCAGCCTCGACGAAGACCAGCTCGCCACCACGCTGCGCGAGTGCTGGGCCCGCTGGTGGATCCAGCGCCCTGACCTCATCCACCGCGCCGCGCCCCTTCACGACTGGCTGCACGACGACACGATCCGCACCGCCGCCATGCCGGCGGTCAAGGCCGTCATCCGCACTGCCATCACCGAGGGCATCCTGGAGCTCGTCAGCAGCGGCGACGACTGGTCGCGCACCGACACCGACGTCCTCGGCTGGATGGTGACGCTCATGCGCTCCGGCGGCGAGCGGCGCATGCTCGCCGAGTTCCCCACCCCGCCGGACATGGCGGCCCTGATGACCCGGTTCCTCCTGGCCGAGCACGCCGAGGACATCGAGCCCGGCCAGAGCTTCAACGACCCCACCAGCGGCACCGGAGCCATGGTCCGCGCCATGGCCCTCCACCTTCACGACCGCGGTCATTCCCCGGCCGACTTCGGCTGGGCCATGACCGACCTGGACGCGCTCTCCGCCGCCGTCGCGGCCTGCTGCGCGATCCTGTGGAACCTCGGGCCCCGGGTGCTGGTCTGGTGCGGCGACACCCTCTCTGAGGGCGACGGACCCGAGCGGGCCGCCGCCGAGCGGGCGCAGCTGATCGGCGCCCGCAACCGGACCTGGCGCGAGCTCTCCGCGCTGAGCGCCCTCACCCGCTTGACCGGACCCGACCCGGCGCCGGCCACCAGCACGGCCACGTCCGCCGCAGAGCCGTCGGATTCATCTACCCACACGAAGGAGTACACGTCATGAGCCTGAGCCCCACCGGAGCGAAGATCCTCAGCAGCATCGGAGACAACGGGGAGGTCGAAGGCCACGCGGCCGCCATGCAGCGCCTGGCGGCCACCAAGCTCGTCCGCCGGAGGCCGAGCGGGCAGTGGGAGGTCACCGAGGCCGGCCGGGCGGCGATCGCCGCCCACCGGGCGGCCGCAGGAAGTGGCCCGCGTGAGTGACCTGACCCTGTTCGACCTCCCGCCGCGGGAGCCGGAGCCGGAGCTCGTCCTGGACGAGGCCCGGCTCCGGGACTCCTTCGCCCGCTTCAGGGCCGCCCGCATCAAGACCCTGTCGTACGGGCTGGGCTACGACTCGACCGACGCGATCCTGGAGTTCCTCCGCGACCCGGTCGCCTACGGCCTGGCACCGGACCTGTCCGACCTGATCGTGATCCACGCCGCCGTGGGCAGCGAGTTCCGCAGCACGTACGCCGCGGTCGAGCAGGCGATCCTGCCCCGGCTGCGTGAACGCCGGGTCCGCTTCGTCGAGGTGGCCCGCAGGGGGCCGTCGCTGTCGCAGGGCTACGAGGTCCTGTCCGACTCCCGCGAACCCCACCGGCTTCACCGGCGCGGACGCTTCACCCTCCTGGACGAGATGGAGGCCGGCGGCACCGTCCCTCAGGCCGCCGGCGGCAACACCTGCTCGTTGAAGCACAAGGCTTTCGCCCTCGACGGCTTCGTGGAAGACACCTTCCCCGGCGCCACCGTCGGCACGGCCATCGGCTACAACGCCAGCGAGGACCGCCGGGCCGTCAAGTCAGAGAAGGCGCAGGCCGGCGGGAAGGCGCCACGCGGCCTCGTCTCCCTGGACTACCCGCTCATCCGGACCGGGCGCACCCGCTCGGACGTCGTGCGGCGGGTCGAAGAGGTGACCGGGATGCCGTGGGGCCGCTCGTACTGCTGGTTCTGTGTCTACTCGCTCTCCTGCGCGGCGATGCCCGAGCACCTGCTCCGGCTGCGCGAGGAGCCGGCCGCCGCCGCCCGGGCCATGCGTCTGGAGTACGTGTCGATGGCCTTGAACGAGAACGGCAGCCTCTACCCGAACAAGGAGCCGCTGCACACCCAGGTGACCGCCGACGGCAACGCCGCCGCGCTCGGCGAGTTCGAGGCCCTGCTCAACGACCCGCGGCAGGACTGGGCCGTGTACCGGGTCCGGCGGGTGTACCCCGCCAGGCGCACCGCGAGCTGCCGCGAGCAGCATCCGGGCACCTGCGTCGCGCCGGTCTGCCGCGACCGCGCCGCCAAGGGTGCGGCTTGGCGCTCGCTGACGGTCGAGGCGACCGGCAGCCGCACGTTCTGCGCCCAGCGTCTGCGCGACCTGGCCGCGGCCGTGAACCGGCCTGTGGAACGCGACGGGCGCCACCGGGCCGGCATCGACCGGGTGTACCTGCGCCGGCTCCCCGACCCGATCCGGTACGGCGCGGCCGAGGAGTTCTTGGTCAGTGCCCCCGCCACCGCCGCTCAGAAGGAACGCAAGAACTTCCCCTCCGTGTGGGACCGGGTCGCGCTTCGCGGCCTGCCCGCCTGATCCGAAGAAGACCATGATCGACTATCTTCACCGCCTCTCCGCCAGCACCGCTGCGGCCGGGCTCACGTCGCCGGCCGCTCCTGCGAGCGGCCGGCGCGGCCGGCGGGCCGCGTCCGACATGGAGGCGGCCCGTGCCTGAGGCATCCCCGTTGTCCGGACGGTCGTGCGAGCGCCTCGTACAGCAGCTCGGCGGCCGGGCGGGCACTGCAGCCGCCGTTTCCTGGGCCCACGCGGTCGCCGTCGCACGGCATGCCGCGACCCACGGCTTGCTCGATACACGGCTGCCCGAAGGCGCCGACGAGACCTTGCGGCTGCTCGACCAGCTGGCCGGCGCCCACCCCGCCCTCGCCGGCTTCGGCGACCCGCAGGTCGTCACCGCCCGAACCTCCCAGCTCACCGCACAGCAGTGGGGCCAGGCGAACGCGTTCTGGGCGCAGACCGCGGTCACCGAGGACCGGGCCCGCATGGACGGGTATGTCCTCGGCGACGCCTACCAGGCGCTGTCGGCGGAGGCCCGGGCGTCGCGGGCGCTGTGCCAGACCCCGCCCTGGGTCGCCCGGCTGCTCCTCGACCTGGCCCTGGAGCCCGCGATCGAAGAGGTCGGCCCGGGCCAGGTGCGGATGATCGACCCGTCCTGCGGCACCGGCCACATCCTCGTCGCGGCCTTCCACCACGTGCGGGCCTTCGCTCCGCGCGGTCGTGCGGGCGGCTGGCCGGCGCCGGCTCACCTCGCCGTCGAGCGCGCCCTGCGCGCGGTCTCGGGCGTCGACCTCGACCCGTACGCGGCACTGCTGACCCGGTACCGGCTGCTGGCCGGCGCCGCGGTGGCGCTGCGGTGCCGTCTGGACCAGGTCCCCCGCGACTGGGCCGTGCAGGTCGCCTCCGCCGACGCGCTCCTGGACGAGCAGGAGCCGCTGCTGCTGCGGGGCCAGTACGACGCCGTGGTCGGCAACCCGCCGTACATCGCGGTGCGCGACTCGGCGACCAGGGACCGCATCCGCCGCCGCTACGCGCAGGTGTGCAGCGGGAAGTACAGCCTGGCGTTGCCCTTCTTCGCGCTGATGACCGACCTGGCGCGGCCCGGCGGGCACATCGCCCAGCTGACCGCAAACAGCTTCATGAAGCGCGAGTTCGGCAAGAAGTTCGTGGAGCAGTACTTGCCGGCGCTCGACCTGACCTGGGTAATCGACAGCAGCGGCGCCTACATC
>NZ_FOAZ01000043.1 GCF_900109465.1 Streptacidiphilus jiangxiensis | reverse complement strand
TCACGTGGCCACCGCCAGGTGACCGCGGCGCTCGGCCGCGCCGTGTCCGGTGCGGGCGGGCTCGGCCAGGCGGATCGCGCCGTCCTCGTCCGGCAGCCACAGCCCCACCTCGCGCCCGCGCGCCGCCGCGCCGCGGCCGCCGGTGGCCACCAGCACCCTGCGGGCCCGCAGCCGGCCGCGCCCCTGCCCCACCCCGGTCCACTGCCTTCCGGTCACCTGAAGGCGCACCTGCGCGGACGGCCAGCCGCCCTCGACCACCAGCGCGCAGCCGTGCCGGCGGGCCAGGGCCGTGATCCGGGCCGCCGCCCGCTCCCCCACCGTGCCGGCCGGGCGCAGCAGCAGGACGCCGACCGCGTCGGCCAGCGCGGTGGCGGCCTCCTCCCAGTGCTCCCCGGGCCGTTCGACCAGCGCCAGCCGGGTCAGCTCGACGCCGGACTCCGCAGCGGCGACCAGCCCCAGGTCCTCGAAGCCGACGGCCGCGCACCACGTTCCCTGCTGGGTCGCCGCCGCGATCAGCGCCAGGGTCAGCGCCGTACTGCCGCCGACGACCACGGCCGCGCCCGGGCGCAGCCCGCGCTCGGGCAGCAGCTCCGCCAGGGCAGGCAGGACCGGCACCACCGGGGCCGGCCGTGGCAGCTGGAGCTGGGCCGCCAGGGCGCTGATCGTCGTCTCCACACCCCAAGAATCGAACTAGTGCACTATTAATTGCAAGCCCGCGCACGCCGCGTCGCTGGATCGTCACCCGTTTGCTTGATCCACAAAGGCCCAGCTCAGGGACTGTGCGCCGCGACGGCCCCCGCTCCGTCCGGGCCGGGGCGCCCTCCACGGCGAAGGCGCGGTCAGCCGGCCGCCGCCGCGGTGACCGGGTCGGGTGAATCTCTCGTCCCGCGGGGGTTCAGTTCCTTCGAACACCCGCCCCGGGAGATCGCCCAGGTGGAAGGCTGGCACCCCACCGTGCACTTCACCCCAGGGGGAGCCCGTGACCACCGCCGCCGAGCCCGCTGTTCGATCCGGCCAGTGCCAGTGCGGGGCCATCCGCTACGAGGCGACAGGCCAGCCGGACGACCCCCATCTCTGCTCCTGCAAGCACTGCACGCGGATCGGCGGCGGGCCGGCGATGCTGTGGGTCGGCTTCCGCAGGGAGGCGCTGACCTGGACCGGACCCGGCGGCGAGCCGAGCTGGTACGCGACCTGGCCGACGCTGCGGCGAGGCTTCTGCCCGCAGTGCGGGACCCAGATCGCCTCGGTCGCCGACGACTCACCGATGATCATGGTCACCGGGTTCAGCCTGACCGACCAGAGCGACGTGGCCCCGGTCGGACACGGCTACCGCACCGACGCCGCGCCGTGGATGACGATCGCACTGGCCCCGGAGCCTCAGCCCCGGTAGGAAGCGGTAGCTGGCCGCGCTCCGCCGCGCAGGGCTCGGTGCCGTCAATCCGGTTGCGGCACGGGGCAGATGAGCCCCATCCTGGCGGGTTCATCAACGACGACGCAGCCAGGAAGGCCGGCACCGGTCCATGGAAATCAAGACGCTCGAGGAACTGCAGGCCCCAGACGAACGGACCCTGGTGTTCAGTCCGCTCGGGCTCGGCGGCAAGATGCGCCCGCAGGACGCGGCGGATTTTCAGCAGCGGGTGGTGGCCCGGGCTCAGCTGGCCGACGACGTCGCCGAGACGACCCGCGCGAAGTTCGAGCAGCTGCGCGCGGCCTACGTCCGGGGTGTCCTGTGCTACGAGCTGTTCACCCTGGTCGAGGACCAGGCGCAGCTCGCGCTGGAGCAGGCGCTCAGGGACCGGTTCGCCGCCCGCTACCTCGGCCAGGACGTCGAGGTGCGCGACCGCCGGGGGCGGGTGCACCGGATCGCTATGGCCAGCTACCCGGCGTTCTTCGAGCGCTTCCGAGAGCTGAAGGGTGTGGAGATCCGGACCGGCGCCCCGGCGGACTGGGTGCGGTTCAACGGGATGCTCGGCGGGCTGCTGTCCTGGGCCCGCCACGAGGGCCTTCTGCGCGGGCAGCGCAACCGCACGTTGGAGCCGGTGCTGCAGGACATGCGCAACCACGTCGCCCACGGCAGCTACGGGCTGAGCACCCCGGTGGACGCCGCCCGGACCCTGTCCGACCTCGCCGAGATCATCAATCACCTGTGGGGCCACCCGACGCCCGGAGGCCGGCTGTACCCGGCACCGGTCGAGCGGGGCGTCGTCGCGCTCGGCTGGTCGAAGAGCGGGGATCGGATCTGCGCGGCCCGGGCGGAGGACCTGACTGCGGAGGGCGAGGACGACGAGCTGACCTGGCTGGTGATCCGCGCGGTCTACGACGACCCGGGGCTGATGGAGTACGACGCCCGGCACGCCACCACCAGGTTCCCCGCGCAGTATCTGTGGGGCCCGGGGCCTCGTGCCGAGGCCGCCGCGTGGCTCGCCCTTGACCGGCCCGAGCCCGACCAGCGCGACCACCTCGACCAGGTCGTCCTCGTCCGCAGCGTCGACGGGGAAGTCGGCCTGCCGATGTACCCGGCGATCGCGGCCGGGCTCCCCGCCGGCGAGCAGGCCGGCACCTGGTACGCGGTGCGCGTCGACCGGCCCCTCGACGCCCTGGGCCACGTCCGGGCGCTCGCGGCCGGCGGGCCGGGGCACCGCGCGGACGGGGAGTGCCGTGGTTGTCCCGCCGAGACCCTGGCCGTCGGCGACATCACCGCGGTGCTCCAGGCCGCAGGGCGGGCCGGCGCCGCCGTCGCCGCGGTGGAGGTCCCGGACGTGCGGACGCCCTTCGCCGAGCGGTACACCCGCCGCTGACCCCGGCCGGGCGGCTCACCCGTGCTCGGCCAGGAGCTCCTGGACCCACCCGGCCGTCGTCCTCTGCTCGACCTCGGTCTCCCAGCTCGGCGGGTTCCGGTGCCGGCCGGGGCAGCTCAGCACTGCGTGGAAGCCGCCGTCGGCGAGGTCGGTCAGCTCCACCACGGGCTCGGCCAGGCAGCGCGGGTGCCGCTCGGCGGCGCGCAGCCGGGCGGTGACCAGGGCGGCCAGGTGGCGGCGGGGCAGGGTGTGCGCCGTGCGGCAGCCGTGGCAGTGCAGCAGATGGCGTGTGGTGCGCCGGTTGGTGCCGTCGAAGTTCCGCCACACGCCGTGCCCGGCCGCTTCGGCGTGGTTGCAGCTGGCGCAGGCCGGCCCGCGAAGGTAGCCGTGATCGTGGCAGTGCTCCCAGTCGACCGCCTGGCGCAGCCCGCAGACCCAGCACAGGTAGACGTCCGCGCGCAGTGCCCGGCGCCGCTCGGAGACGTAGAGCACCCCGCGCATCGAACCGGCGTAGACCGCGAAGGCGCCGGCCGCGCAGTCGGGGCACTGGGTGATCCACCCGTCCGCGCCGGAGGAGCGCCAGTCCCACTCCTGGGTCCGGTCGGCCGGTCGCCCGCACCCGGCGCAGCGGCGGGCCTCGGCGAGCAGGGCCCGCCTGCTGCTCTGCGCGGCGTCGAGGGCCTCGGCCCAGCGGGCCGGTATGCACCAGGTGCCGGTCCGTCGCTTCATCAGGTCCAGGACCGCGATCCCCGTAACCGCGGCGGGCTCCGTCCGCTGCGGCCGGCCGCGAAGGAAGGCGAGCTCCTTCTCGATCGCCTGGGCGGCTGGGCGCTGCACCTCGGGGTGGAGGCCAGCGTCCAGGAGGTCCACGGCCTTCTTGCGCTGCCGGGAGGCGGCCGCCCGGCGGACCAGTTCCCGCTGCACCGTCAGGCGCCAGTCGTCCAAGTCGCCTTCCAAGCTGGTCCAGGTCAGGCCCGCCGGTATCAGCGGGCCCGCGCTGCGCGCCACGCTGCTGAGGCCGGCGATCGCGTCGGCGAGCTCCTGGTCCTCGACGTGCCACTGCCCGCTCTGCTTGTGGCCGCGCAGCGACCGGGCGCCGAGGTGGAGGTGGCCGGTGTCGCGTAGCCCGTGCGGCTGGAGGGCGTCCGGGGCGAGGCGCAGGACCGGTTCGGGCAGCTCGTCGGCCACCATCTGCCGCGCGGCGGCGAGGGGAATCAGCACGGGGGCACGCTCTCACCCGGGTCCGACATCGCCGATCGCCCCTGCGGCCGCCGGAGGGAGAAGCACCTGTTGACCCGGCGGGGGCGAAGGCGTCGGACATCAGCTCGGCGTCCTGACGCCGCTCATCCAGCGCCCTGACGATCGCCCAAGCCTGCGGTGAGCGGCACAGACGGCACGGGCGCCTGAGCTGCGGGTCCTAGGGTAGAGCCGTGAAGCTGACCGACCTGCGCGAACTGATGCGCCGCCGCCGGCCCGACTACGGCCTCGGCCTGAGCTTTGCAGCCTTCCGCGCCGACCCCATGATCGCCTCGCTCCAGTGGCCGGACGACGTCGTCGAGCAGTTCCTCTACGACCACGGTGACCACGGTCCCTTCGAACGCGACTACGGGCACGTCGACCTCACCGCGATCGTGTGGACGCTCGAGATGGTCACGGCGGTGGAGCTGAGCACGATGCCGACCGGTCTGTCCGAGGCGGACTGCATCGAGACGTTCGCCCTCCACCCGGGCCACTACGTCAGCGTGCGCGACTCGGGCATCCACGTCGGCGTCGCGGAGATGTGGAGGGACCACGGAACCTGGAAGCGGCCGCCGCTTCTGCTGGACCGGAGGCTGCTGGACTCGTCGGCAAGCGGCCTGCAGGTGTTGGAGGGGCGCACCCGCGTCGGAATTCTGCGGGGCCGACTCCGAGAGAACGACTTCGTCGCGGCGACGCACGAGGCCTGGGTCGGCCGGCCAGCCTGACGGACCACCGCTCCGCCGCGCCCCGTCGCCGGCGCCGCCCGGGATGGACCCGATCGGCTCTGCTTCCACGCGGCGGCGGGGGATGGTGGACGGCGAGCCGTCAGTTGGCGCCAGAGGGCAGGACGGTGGCCGGCCAGGACGGATCGGAGCGCCAGGTCGCCCACCCACTGGAAGGCGTGAAGGGGCCGCCGCGCTTCTCGATCAGCTTGAGGACCTCTGTCGTGGCAGCCTCCACCTGACGACGGTCCTCGGCGTCGACGACCCCGAGCCGACAGCCGAGCTCGAACTCGTCGACGTCCTTCCACTCCCAGGTCGACAGGTCGGCGGCGACCACCAGGTCCAGGAGGAGGTCGAAGGTGTCGAAGCCCTCCGCGGTGCGGACCATGGGTCGTTCGAAGTTGACGTACCAGCGCAGCAGCTCGTGGCCAGGGCCAGGGTCGAAGAACGCGTTGACGGAGTACCAGGCGGCCGGCGGCTTCCACATGAGCAGCACCGTCTGCTGCCAGTGCCAGGGGGCCAGCTCCCAGGAGCCGGCCGCAAGGTCGGGAATCGCCTGCTTGCGGTCCGCGTCGTCTCCCGTGGCCCGGGACTGGACGTAGGTGCGGGACGCCATCGCCTCGGCGCCGGGCCGGCATGCGGTGACCAGGGCCTGGTCGGTGTCCTCGACGACGCGCAGGGCAGTGGCGCTCCACACCCGGCCGCGGAACAGGTCTCGGCGGACCACCGTCTCCCCCGGCTCGAACCGCTCCATTGCCGGCCTCCTCGCCCACGTCCAACCGGATGTTCCCGCGGCGCAGCCGCATGCTCATCGTCTCAAGCAGGGCCGGTCCCGGCCCGTACGCCGCGGAGTGCACCCGGCCAGGACCGTGACCGGCCGCCGGTCAGACGGCCCGCGGCAGCTGCCCGCCCGCGTACTGCAGCTCGTGCTCGTCCCGGGCCGCCTCGAGCAGGCTCCGCCAGGAGGCGACCGTGGGACGGCGGCGCAGCAGGGCGCGTCGCTCCCTCTCGGTCATTCCTCCCCAGACGCCGTGTTCGACCCGGTTGTCGAGCGCGTCCGCAAGGCACTCGGTACGGACCGGGCAGCCCATGCAGACGGCCTTCGCGCGGTTCTGCTCGGCCCCCTCGACGAACAACGACTCGGGGTCGTCCTGTCGGCACGCGGCCCGCTCCGCCCAGCCGCTCTCTTCCTTCATCAGCGTCGCCTCCCCCACCAGCTACCGGCTGGCCCCACCCTACGCACCGGCCCGGAGGGGTGAGCGTAGGGGAGCCCGGGTGCCCACTCCCAGCTCCGGACACTCGATCGGGTGAATTCCTCGCCGCCTGGCGCCCGATCCGCCGGGAGTTCCCCACGGCCTCCGGAGGCGGCTCAAGATTTTCTGCTGTTCGTCGTGCGCGCCGCTGCCTATCAGTGAAAGGACTGTCCCGAACCGCGTCTTGGAGGAAGACCTGTGTCCACCACTCCCCCGCCACCGGCTGCCGCCCAACCCGCCCCCGTCTCCGCCCAGCGGTCGCTCGCCGAGATCGCGCTGGACGCGACGCGGTCCGTCCGCACCCTCGGCACCGCCGTCGGCGCGGCACGGTCGCTGCGAAGCCCGCACGACGAAAGCGTGGCCGACCTGCCGTGGTACGTGCCCCAGTTCGGCCTCCCCGACCCGGACACCAGGACGGTCCGGCAGCTGGACTACGTGCTCGGGCGCGCAGCAGCAGTCGGCACCCAGGCCCCGTATGCGGCGGCGGCCGCCGAGCTGGCGAGGGCCGGGATCCACGTCTACGTCGACGTCACCAAGCACGCCGGCGACGGGGACGCACTCGCGTTGTGGGAGCACGCCGCCGGCTTCGGACCGGGCGCGGTGTACGCCGGGATGCGCTCACTGCCCGCCGCGGTGCTGGCCGCCCGGACCTGCGTCGGCCACCCGGACTACCCCGCACACCTGGAGGCGCTGCGCCGCCACTGGCTGGCGGACCAGGTCCTGGACGACACGGGGATGTTCGCCGCCGGGCCAGCCGACCATCCCGAGCTGCTCGCCGCCCTGGCCGCCGCGGTCGCCGGCTGCTCGAACCTCGACGTGCGCGCCTTCACGGATGACGAGCTGCGGAGGCGGCTGTGGGAGTCGATCGCGGGGCCCGGCCCGGACGTGAAGCCGCTGTACCGGCACCTGATCGGCAACCAGTCCGTCCTGATCCTCGACCTCGCCGAGCCCTGCTACCAGGCACGCGCCCACGCCATGCCGACCTGGTCCCCGGCAGACCCCAGCGTCGAGGAGGCAGTCCTCTCGCGGCTGCCCGGCCAACTCCAACAGCGGGCCGAGGCAGCCCTCGGGGCCAGGGACCGGGCGGTGCTCCGCGCCTACCTCGCCAGCCAGCTGACGTGGACGCAGGCCGCCGCCGAAGCCGACCCCGGCTGCGCCGATCCGGCCGCGCTCGGCGAGCGGGTCCGACGGCAGCTCCAACGCTTCGGGCAGGAGCAGCAGCGGCGGCGGGCCGCACGCCGCGGCGACGCCGCCCACACCGGCCGGGAGGAGCAGTGACCTCGCGCCGCCGCCCCTACATCCGCATCGAGATCGGCCAGCTGACCCTGACCGTCCAGGAGCGCCCGACCTGGCGCCGGGCTGGGAAGGTGCTCGCCGCGGTACTGCCCCTGTCCGCTCTGGCGGCCGGCTCGGCCGTGGGATGGCTCGGGCGCCTGACCTGGCGGTAACGGAGGGCCGCCCCGCGCACAGCGGGGTTCCGCCGTCGGCTCGCGCCCTACCCGTTCGACCGGCCCGAAACGGCACCGCGCCGGTCGCAGCTCCGCACGGGGGAGGCGGAGCCAGCGCCGACGCGGTGGCATCCCCAGTATCCGCTCGACCTCCGGGCAGCATGGGCGTTTCCGCACAATTCGGCGTGCCGCCCCTGGCCCGGGATCAGTTCCAGGGCGCCGAACCGGACTGGTTCGCCCACCCGGCGAGGCCCTGCTCGTCGACGAGCACGATGCCGACGCGGCCGGCGAACTCGCGGGCCTGCCGGGTGAAGCTCGAGGTGGTGACGATGACGGCCAGGTCCGCGCCGTGCTGGTCGCGCGCGGTCCCGTTCACGATCTGCACCGCCTGGCTCCCCACCCGGTTCCGCGGGCCGAACCGCTTCGCCTGGATGACCATGACCCGGCCGTCCGGCGTCCGGGCGATGACGTCCGCGCCCAGGTCCCCGGAGCCACCGACGACCCGGACGAAGGTGCAGCCGTCCCGTCGGCAAAGCTCCGCCAGCGACTCCTCGAACTCGCGCGGGTCCATGGCCAGGAAGACCTGGAGGTCCCGCAACTGCCGCTGACGCGCCCACCGGCGCTGCGCTTCCTCCTCCAGGCGGACGAGCTCCCGCTCGCGGGCCCGGCGCGCCTTCACCATCCGCGCCGCCCACCAGCCGATCCCCGCCAGGACACCCGCCAGGAGCAGCAGCGTGAGCAGCAACCCGGCCACTGCGGCATGCGCGCGGCCCTCGTTGTAGAGCCAGTCCAGCACCCCGATCACCACAACCAGCAGCAGGCCGCGCACTGCCAGCCGGCGCTGCGCCCGGTTCATCCCCCTTCGACGAGCCGGAAACCGGCGGCGGTACCTGGTAGAGCGGCGGCGGTATGCGGTCGAGCGGCGTGCCATGTATCCCCCCGTGTCGGTGCGTAGGCATCCTAGGTCGACCCGTCGCGGAGCGCTCCGCCGCTCCAGGCCGGCCGACCGACCGCACCGCGCGACCCGGCGCAGCAGGACGAGCCCAGCTGCCCAACCGGGGCGATTCCCGCGCGGGCACATAGGCTGCGCCGCACTTCGCCAGCCAACCGGGCACCGGTGGAGACCAGGACTCGGAAGGAACCATGCAGGGCACAGTCCTCAGTGGTCGGTACAGGCTTGAGGAGGTCCTCGGCCGTGGCGGCATGGGCGAGGTCTGGCGCGGATACGACATCTCACTCCGCCGACCCGTGGCTATCAAGCTGCTACACCCCGGCCTCGACGCAGACCACCGTGACCGCGAGCGGTTCCGCCGCGAAGCGCTCCTGGCCGCCTCGCTCAGCGACCCCCACATCGTGACCGTCTACGACCACGGCGAAGAGCACGTCGACGGCCGCGGGGTGATGTACCTGGTGATGGAACTGCTCAAGGGCCGCTCGCTAGGCACTGTCTGCCGCACCGGGGCATCGGCGGTCTCGGACGTCATCAGCTGGAGCCACCAGATCTGCGCCGGCCTACAGGCGGCGCACAGCGCGGGTGTCGTTCACCGCGACATCAAGCCGGACAACATCTGGCTCGCCCAGGACGGCACCGTCAAACTCCTCGACTTCGGCATCGCGCGCCCTGCCGACAGCAGGGCGGCCCGCTCACTGACCACGACCGGCGTCGCGATCGGCACCCCCACCTACATGGCTCCAGAGCAAGCCCGAGGTGAGGCTGGGCCGCGCACAGACCTGTACGCGCTGGGATGCCTCATGCACCAGCTCCTCACCGGAGAGCCACCCTTCGTGGGAGACCAGTGGCAGGTACTGGCACAACATGCCAGCAACGTGCCAGGCCGGGTGGACGCTCAACGCCCCCACATCCCGGCCGACCTCGCCGACCTGGTGGCGCATCTGCTGGAGAAGGAGCCAGAATGCCGACCGCCTGACGCCCAGTCCGTGGACAACCTCCTCTCCGCGATCGCGCGGGCTACAGCGTTCGGCGCAGGCTCCCGGGCTGACGGACCAAGCGGGGTGGTGACGGTGCTCGACATCGCCCCGGTGCGCGGCCGTCGGCTGGCTACCGCAGCAGGCGCGACCGTCGGCTCGGTCATCCTCGCCCTGGAGGAGGTCGAATTCGCGCACTGGCCGGAACCCTGGCCGCTCATCAGCGGCCTGCTGATGACTGCTGCCATCACGCTCTGGAAGGGCCCTGCGGCTGAGGCAGATGCATCGAACAGGGGGGATGCTCCCCCAGGCCAGAGTCCGGTCAGTGCACTCCTCGTGGTCCTTCTGACCATCGCGGGTACCTTGCTCATCCTCTTCGCCACAGCACTCCCATGGTGGATAGCGCTGCTCGCCAACGCCCTCGGCGGCCCGCTGCTTCTCAGCGCTGTTGAGGCTGTGCGCCGAGCCGCTCGTCAGCTCGGCAAGTTGTCTTGGGGTCTCGCCAATCTCGCTGCATGCGTCGGCATGTTCAACGGAGCCGTGGGCGCCGCACTGCTTGCCGAGCGCTGTGGCTTCGGCATCGCATCTGCAGCTGGCCTGGCGACATGGTTCGCCACCAGCACGGTCATTGCCGCAGCTGCAAGGAGCCATTGAGGTAGCAGCCTGCACCCTTACCGGCAAAGCTCGCCGTTGCCTTCGCCAGGTCAACAACAACAACGGCGTACTCAACACCACATGCTGCGCGGTCAGGCTGCGAATCAAGTGTGTTGGCGTCCAATTCATCGCCAGAAATCGAGCCCTCCCGCTCCTCATCGCGCAAGTCATCCACCGAATCCAGCCCTCAACGAGTGACGTGTACATGTCTATCTCGCGCGGATGGCGCCATCCTCACTCCGTAAAGAGTTGGCAAAGTCGCCCCTGACCTGCATGTTTCACAAAGTCACATACTTCACTCACTTACTCACTCGCGCACTCAGCAGTCCCACCTCGCCGATCGACCCACCTGGTCGCTCGCTTCACTAGGGGCATTGAACAGAGGCTTCGAGCGGTCGAGCTAGACGCCCGAATTGACGCCACATTAGAGCCTCGCCGAATTAGATCAATTCCCCGGTGCGCCAGAAATGGAGGGAACGCGGGTCCGGTTCGGATGCCTTCAAGGCAACACGAACGGAAATACTTTGACGTGACGTGACATCGACTCGCATCCCCGTGTATGGTCACGGCCGAGGACACGCGGGCGGGCTGCCGATGAGTGCACCTGCCGTGGACAAGCTAGCGCGTGGCTCTCGTGGCCATCTCGCGACAGCGGAGAAGTCTTGGAACTCTACGAATACACCGAACTGCAGAGTCGACTCGGAGCGATCGCCGACTTCGACGACATGACAGACGATGCGTCGCTCCAGGCACTCGTCGAGTACCTCCGCCCGTTTCTGCGGAACGTGATCGGCGTAACCATCGGCAAGGGCGGCGAGGGCAAGACGACTCTTGCAACCAACTTGGCGTACATGCTGGCGGAGGAGCAGGCCCTTCGCAATGCCCAGGGCAAGTCGGCCAAGCCCGTCCTGTACATCGAGCTCGACCAGAACGGTGACAGCCGCACAGACTTCGGTCTTCACGCCAAGATCCTGAAGATGGTGCTCGACCGCAGCGGCGACACCGAGGCCGACGTTCAGGCCGAGGTCTCAGCTCTCGTCAGGGAGTTCGACGACCACGGCAAGTCCCTCCGCGATGCGATCACGAACGACGGAAGCCTCAAGGTCATTAAGGATCTTCGTCCGTTCCTTGACGCCACAGTGTCCGGCAAGCACTGCGCCGACATCGCCGCGCGCATCAGCAAGCTGTCCGACGCTCACTCTCTCGCTGCCTACTTGATGCTGGCACTTCTGCTCGCGCAGATCTCTCACCTGTACCGCTGGATCGTGCTCGACTTCGCGCCTGGTGACAAGTCCATCCAGCGAACGGGGCTGGCAGCGGCCACGCACCTGGTCGCGCCCATCCACAACACGGACAACGCCGCGCTGGGCGGCCTGGCCACGATCACCCGACTGATCCGGTCTAACCGTCGCCTCAACCCCGAAGTTGAGCTCGCAGCGATCGTGTTCCTGGGGTTCCGAAAGGTGAACGGGGATGCGACGAAGGAGCTGCTCAACGTACGGGTGAAGATCGAGACGCTGCTGACACAGGCGAAGATGGACCCTGACATGGTCCTGGACGAGTACGTCCGCGACGCGCGATCCATCGCCACTCTCTGCCGCAACCACGGCAAGCCAGCCCGTGAGTTCGCCCTCGCCGCAACGGGTGAACTCAAGGATGAGAACGGCATGTTGGTTCCTCGGCCTCGGGACGAGAACGGCCGCTACGCGGACCCGGAGGCGTCAGTGAAGCTTGCCGATGACTACTCGAACCTGGCACGAGGGGTGATCACCCGAGTGCGTCAGCGCAACACCGAACTCCGTGACAACCAGCTGCAGGGAGCGTCGTGACCATGCCCGCCACCACCAAGGCCGCGGACGCGGCAAAGGGGTCGAAGACCGGTCCCAAGCATGATCCGGAAGCCAAGAATTCTCACCTGATCGTCCCCGCCCTCAATCTCGGGTCGGATGAAGAGGACGAAGAGGACGACTACCAGCCTTCCCGTGGATTCGCGATGCCGACGTCCTCGAAGGCACCTTCAGTTCCTCCGCAGCACGGTGAAGCCGGCGGGGACAACGGTCCTTCGGAAGCGGCGCAGACTGAGATGCCTGCCGTGGCCGCCACTGCCGCCGACCCCGTCATCCGCAGCGCTGCTGCCGATGGCTCTTCGACATCGGACGGCCTTCCCGGCTCGCAGCCTCGTGTCGGCTCCGGCGCCGACACGGTGGTCGAAGGACGGGTGCAGCCGGCACTTGATGACCAGCGTTCCGGGCACGACCACGGCGAGCCCTCTACTAGTGCGTCGACGAGCATTCGAGAGCAGGCAGAACTCCAGGTTGGCGGGGCCCTAGAGCGGTCTGCTGGATCAACCGGGTGGGGGCGCAGCGGAGCCGCTCCGGCTGTACGAGCTACAAGTTCACTCGCTGGCGTTCCGGCCCGCCGTCCAGGTCGTCGTCGGCCCACCGAGCCGTTCAACCCGGACCAGCCGCGTCAGCGCAATCAGGATGCGATGCTCGAGCTGTCGCAGATCGCTCCGAGCTACGCCTCTCTCCTAACCGTTTACAGCGCGTCTCAGTTGAACGCTCTCCCCTTCGAGAATCGCAACATCAACCTGTACGGCCTCACGGCAGATCAGGTCGGCACGCAGTCCGTGGCCGACAGGGCGCTCATCAAGACGCTGACGCTCCAGCGCCCGAAGCTGACAACGGCCACCTACGTCGACGCTGCGCTCGAACCGGTGCTCAGGCCGCTCGACCCGACCGGTGTTGATCTCGATGCCATGGAGGACGAGCGGGACTACGTCTACGAGTTGGCCCAGAAGGGGCTGGCCTACCGGCGGTACATCTTGAGCGATCAGGACAGTGCCAACATGCCGAACTACCGGCCGGTCTGCTCGCTGCGTGCCGACGTCAACGCTCGCCTTACTCGGATGATGGACCTCCTGGAGTCCATTCAGGGCATCCAGGCGAAGCCCTTCGAGATCATCAGTGCCTGCCTGGCCGAGTACCTGGCCAGCCTCCCGGCCGAGCGCTCTCACCTGACTGGATGGTTCCAGAGGAACATGGTGACCACAATCCAGTAGTGCGAAGCTGTCGGCCGCCTACAGGCCCTCCAGCTAGCCTCACCGCCAGGAACAGGAAGGGGGTCAGCAGCAGATGCTGCTGACCCCCTTCCTGATGCTCGGGCTTCGCCAAGATCCGACGCCTCTCGACTACTCAGCGTAGTTTTTTCCTTTAACGGGTGGGCCTTGAGGTTAAAGGAAACACGCCTGCCAGCATGGCCCCTCCTACTGGAGCCGGCCGGCGGCAATCATGCGCGGGCATCCAGCTCCGGCAACTCCCACTTCGTGTAGGTAAGTCGACGCTCTGCCCCGTTGATCAGATCCAGTACATCGGTCGCCAGGTAGGCGCGGGTTCCCCGTTCAACCTCCTTGACCTGCACGATCCCTGCTCCAGCCAACTCCTCCAACGCGCCCGACGCCGCGACGAAGGAGATACCCAGAAGTGACTGCGTGGCCCTGGCGGTCACGATGGGAACGCCGGGAAGTTGTTCCATGAGCCTCACCACCGCGGCCCCCTTTCGGGGTTGCCCCCGACGTGACTGGCTCTCCCGATAGCCGGCCAGCCGTCCGTCCCAGGCCTTCCGCATCTGCGCGAGCTCGTCCGTGAAGCGCCGGGCCTCTGCCACTGCATCACGGGTTGCCGCCAAGAAGACTCGGATCCAGGCGCCCAGGCCCGCCGATGCGTGTTGGCTGTCCGGTTCGCCCTCGTATCGGTAAGCGTTCAGTCCCGCGATGTACTCGCGAGCGTGAGCAAGAAGCGACATGGAGATCGGAAGGACATGGCCAACTGCCAGCCCCTGCCGCGCCAGGACTGTATGAATCAAGGCCCGGCCGGTACGTCCGTTGCCATCGGTGTAGGGGTGGATCGTCTCAAATTGCGCATGGACAAGGGCCGCCTGCACGAGCGGGAGAGGATGGCTCTCCGAGATGAAGGCCGCCAGGTCCTCCATCAGGGGCAGAACTTCGCCCGGCGCCGGCGGCACGTACTCGGCGCCTCTGGGGCTATAGGCGTTGCCGCCGACCCAGTTCTGGACCTGGCGCAACTCGCCGGAGAGCTCTCCCTGTTCGGTGTCAACCATGAGGGCGGCCTGCAAGTCGTTGATGTCCGCGACGGTGAGGCTCTCCGCCTCAGTGAGGGCCGTTACAGCTCTCCGCAACGCCAGAACGTTGTTCACGACCTCACGGGCGCTGTCGCTGATCCCCCGATGAACGCGCCCGTCGTCGCCGGCCTTGGTCGCAAGCATCAGCTCAAGGTGGGCAATCGCGCGCGCTGACGCAACGACACCCTCGATCCGCGAGGACGCCACTGCCTCGGAGCGGAGCAGAAAGCGCGCCAGCGACTCCAGATGCGGGCTCGTGGGGGCGGCATCGTTAAACGATCGGACCAGACGATCGACGTCTGCTACCTCGGCTGCCAGCTCGGCCGAGAGCATGATCGGACGTCCCAGAAGCGGGTCTGGCATGTACGCACGAAAGGTAGGAGCAGGCTGATCGTCCGGACTGGCGGTCGCGCCAGGCTGTGATTGCCAGCGTTGTTCCGCAAACCTTGCCACCAGACACGCTCCAAGAGTTCAGCCTCACGCAGATCCGTTTAAGGATAGTCTGAACCTCGTGATGTTTGGTGTGATGCTCGGGAAGGACGTGGCCACAGGGGCCTCGCCCTCGAAAGGCATGCCCTCTCCGGCAACCACTCCAGGCACGCCGATCGCTCCGGTGTCAGAGGTACAGCCATGCCTCAGAAGTTCTAACGGCCGGCCCACAGCCATGGTCACCCGGCCAGTAGACACGCACCGCGAGCATGAAAAAGGCGACCCCCTGGGTCGCCTTCCGGGCGGCTCAGCCAAGCTCGCCCATCGCTCGGGGAGCCACCCCGAGCTTTTGCATGTTCAGTTCGTCGCTTCATCGCATCGGTCGTCTCCCGCGGGGCCAACCGCTGGAACGACGGGGAGGGACTCAACAGCTATCTGACCTGACCTGAGCCGCTTCCAACACGGCAGACGCTCTCACCTCCGCTGACCAGGCATTTCTTCGAAAACGGTCGAGCGGCCAGTTGCGTTGTGCCCTCATCCCTATGCAGTTCTGGAGCAGATAATAGCCGCCAGCCATAGGGCTAGTCCCGCATTGCCAAAAAACGGCTCGCCGAGGCCCTTTGCGGACTACGCCCAAAACGGATTGAAAAGGTATGAACCGACCACCCTTCAAAGGGGTGTGCGGCACACGCCGAGCGCCTCAGCGCGCGCTGATCTCCCCCCGCTGCACGAGCCCTTGCGGCTGCTCCGGCGTACCCGGGAGCGGATCTCCGGAGCGCTCGAAGCCTTGTTGGAGGATCGCGGGCTCCGTCAGCGGCCGCCAGTTGAGGTTCTGTCGGCTGTCGTGCTGTTGGCGAAGTCGCCGGCGGGGGAGTCGCGGCTGGAGTTGACGGCTGGCGGGTTGAGTAGGTGGTTGGGGGTGTCGGAGTCCTACGTCGACCACCGGGTGCTGCCTGCCCTCCGGAACTCGGGTGCGGTCTCGACCGAGGTGACGACGGCGTGGGTCGACGGCGTACGCCGGGTGACGGGCTTGCGGTGGGAGGTGTTGCCGCTGACCGCTGCCCAGGCGCAGTCCTCAGCTCCGTTGGTGCTGGAGAAGCGCGAGCTGGCGGTTCTCCTTGCGTTGTGCGAGCGGCTGTTCGGCCCTGGGTGGGCTCCTGTGGGTAAACCGGAGACGCCGCCTGGGCTGCTCGCCGAGCGGTGCGGTCGTGGGGCGGCGGCCGAGCGTCTCGCGCTGCTCCGGTTGGTGTTGGCGGCGCGGCCGGACGGTCGGGTGCGCCTTGTGGCTGGGGCCGTGACGGCGGGGTTCGATCGGGCGGATGCGACGGTCGCGCGGCTGATCGGGCGGCCGTTGACGGAGGCGGCCCGGGTGGTCGACGGGCTCATCCGGCAGGGATTGTTGGAGGTGCCGGGCCGCGGCGTTCCTGGTGCACGGCTGAGGGTCCTCGTGCCGGCTGTCGCGGCGGCGCACGGGCGTTCTCAGTCGGGCCTGGAGGTCGTCGCCGACCACTTCCCGCCGGGCGTCGACGAGGCTGTCGAACCTGCAGGCGCTCGGTCGGAGGACCGGGGCTCGGTGTGCACGCAATGCTCAGGCTCGTCGGAGGACGAGGGCCTGCAGGAGCCGGGGGAGGGCTGGATTCAGGTCGGTTTCTTCGACGTCGTGGACGGCGTTCTCGGCGCTGGGGATGGTGCACTCAGGGATCAAGACGCACCCGAGACACCGTCGGCAGAAGAGAATCACGCCTTTGACCTGGGAGAACAGGCTTCTAAGGAGCTGGGTAGCGGTGTGGTCGATGGTGCGCTGCTCCACGCCCACCACACGTCTCAGGTGGTTGCTCTAGGTGGGTCTGGTGCTGGTGAGTCTTGCTTTTCCGGCGAAGCCGCGTTGGGCAACCCGCCGTTGCCGGAGCGCGTGAGCGGGCGCGAGGACCGGCCCGAGTTCGGCGCCCTCGAGGCCGACGGGCAGGTCGGTGGTTGCGGTGGCCCGCTTCGCGGGGAACAGCACCAGGACCTCGTCAACGAACGGCAGGAGCAGAAGGCGCCCGTCGGTGGTGCGCGGGTGCTGCTCCGGTGGTCCCTGCCCCGTGGGCTGGAGCGGGTTCTGGCGCCGGTGCAGTGGGAGTGGGCGCGGATCGGGCATGCCGGTGGTCGCCGTCGAGTCCGTGCGGCAGTACGGGCCGAGCTGGTGCGCTTGGCCGGGCTCGTCGGCGCGGAACTGGCCCCTGCGGTGCTGGCAGAGCGCTTGGAGCGCCGGCTGGCCGCGCAGCTCGGGCAGCCGGTCCGGGATCCGATCGGCTGGCTGCTCGTCCGCGGGTTGCCGCAGCGGGCCGAGTGCTACGCCCAGGTGTGCGATGACCGGGTGCGGATGGACACCGGCCTGGTCTGCCCGTCCTGCGAGCTGCTGGTCGAGGACCGCCGGGCGCTGCGGCACCAGGTCGCCCGGTCCGTCACCGAACAGCTGCCTGGCCTCGCGCCGGAGGAGTTCCGGGCGGAGGTGGAGCGGCGGCTGAGCCGGGAGGTTGCCCGGCTGGCGGCCGAGGACGCCGTCCGCCGGGAGCACGCGAGGGTCGAGCGCTCCCGGCGCGAGAAGGCGTGGGCCCGACAGCGCGACGAACAGGCTGCCGCTCAGGCTGAGTTGGCTGCTCGGCCGTGCGCGAAGTGCGGGGTGCCGGAGGCGGGTGGGCTGTGCCTGATCTGCTCGGAGACCCAGACGACGCGCCAGACCTTGGAGTCGGCCGCGGAGTTCGCGGCCGTGGCGGCCGGCCTGGTGGAGATCCCGGCTGCCAGGGGCGACCTGCTGGGGGTGTGCCGGGCTCGACTGGAGGCCGAGGCCGAGCAGGCGGGGGAGCGGTGGCGTGGCCAGGGGTTGCCGGAGGCGGCGGTGGTTTGGCAGCTGCGGGAGCTTGCCGAGCAGCTGGTGGCCCGGGAGCGTGCGCTCGCGCTGGAGGGCCTGCTTCGCGGCCCGCAGGCGAGGTCCGAGGCCGACCGGGTGGCTGGCATCGAGCGGGCCCGGCGTCGCGGCGAGCCGGAGGTCCTGGCCGCGGCCGACGAGGCGGCCCGCCGGTGCGCACAGGCCCTGCTGGCGCAGCGGCTCGACCAGGTCCGCGCCGAGGTCCTAGCCCCGGTCCGGCCCCCGGTCGGTGGCTGGCGGGAGCGGATGGCCCAGTACGCGGCCCGGCCGCTGGAGGGCGAGAGCCTTCCGGCGTTGGTGCGGCCGGCCCGGGTCCGGGAGGCGGTGAGCGCGGCGTGAGCGGCGGACTTGAGCTCGCCATGCGGTGCGCGGGCAGGGGGTGGTGGGTCCATCCGCTGCTGCCCGGGTCGAAGCTCCCGGTCGGCAACTGCCGCCGGTGCCGTCCACCCGTGCCCGGGGGCCGGCCGCCCTGCGGGTTCCCCGACCTGGGCGCCGGCGGCTGCGGCTGCCTGGCGGCGGGACGGTGGTGCCACGGGGTGCGGGCGGCGACGACCGATCCGGACCTGATCCGTCGCTGGTGGTGCCGGGACTTCGCCGTCGGCGTCGCCACCGGTCCGTCCGGTCTGCTGGTCGTCGACCTGGACGACCACCACCACCGGCTGCCGGAGCGCGAGTTGGTGCTGCCCGGCATCGACCTCGCCGCCGTCCCGGAGGCCGACCGGGTGCGCACCGGGGTGGACGTGCTGGAACTGCTGTGCCGGGTCCGGCGGGCCGAGAGCCTGCTGCACGCCCCGCCGACCCTGACGGTGCGCACCCCGGGCGGCGGAGTCCACCTCTGGTATCGCGCCGGCGGGGCCCGGTACACGCAGAGCTCCGGCCGGCTGGGCTGGCAGATCGACGTTCGGGCCGGCTGGTCCACCGCGGTCGCGCCCACGAACAGAACCCCGGCCGGCTGCTACCAGGTCACCGGGCCCGAATCCGAACCTGCCCGGCTGCCGCGTTGGCTCGCCCTCGAGCTCGCGCGCGTCGGCCTCCGCTCCCGCGACCCCGCCGCCGACCCACCGCCGGCCCGGATCCGGCTGCCCCGCCCCGCCGCGCGGCACCGGCCGCACGACGCGGCCGCGTACGCCGCCGCGGCACTGCGCCGGGAGGCCGAGACCGTCGCTGGCGCCCGCTCCGGCCGCAACGACCAGCTCAACCGCGCCGGGTTCCGGCTCGGCCAGATGGTCGGCGCCGGGCTGCTGGAGCTCGTCGACGTCCACCGGGCCCTCACCGAGGCCGCCGCGCTCGCCGGAATCGACCCCGGCGAAGCCAAGGCCCAGTCCACCCTCCGCCGCGCACTCCAGGCGGGCATGCGCTCGCCGCGCACCATCCCCAGCCCCGGAGCACGGCCATGACCGACCTGACCACCCGCGTGACGCTCCCGGTCCCGGCTGGCGAACCCCGGCCTGCTCGCCCGGCGCCGACCGCCGAGCAGGGGGAATCGACGGCCGCAGCACCGGCCGAGCAGCAGAACACCGAGCGCGGGCCGAAGATGTCGCAGTCCGACGTCCTGCTCCACCTGGGCATGGACGAGTACGTCCTGGTGCGCTGCGACCAGACCGCGTACGCCGTCCCGGCCGAAGGACCGCCGATCGCCCGCCCGCTGCGCGCCGCCGGCGGCTTCGGCGGCACCGGCAGCCTGCGCCAACTCCTCAACCGCAGCTACGTCTTGCGCACCGGCCGGGCCCCCTCCCAGGGCTACCTGACGGACGCGATCGCCTCCATGGACGCCCTCGCCCTGGACGCCCCCGAGCAGCCAGTCCACCTGCGGATCGCCCCCGACCCGGTCGACGAACAGGTCACCTGGCTCGACCTGGGCCGCCCGGACGGGCAGAGCGTCTGCATCGAGCCCGGCACCTGGTCAGTGGCCACCCCGCCCGTCGGCGAGGGCCCGCTGTGGCGGCGTACCCGGCTGACCGGCGAACTCCCGCTGCCCGAACGCGATCCGGGCGGCTGGCAGGCCGGGCTCGGGCTGCTGCGCGAGCTGTCCGCGCTGGCCGAGCCGTCCTGGCGGATGGCCGTCGCCTGGCTGCTGGCCGGGCTGCGACCCGACATGCCCCGCCCAGTCGCGTACTTCAACGGCGAACGCGGCACCGCGAAGACCACCTCCGCCCGGCAGCTGCTGCGGGTGCTCGACGGGATCCGCGCCGAGGTCCGCAACGTCCCGCGCAGCGAGGACGACGGCGCGGTCGCCGCCTCGGCTGGCTGGACCATGGGCCTGGACAACATCCACGGCATCCCTCAGTGGCTCTCGGACTTCCTGTGCCGGACCGTCACCGGGGCCTCCGTCGCCAAACGCGAGATGTACACCGACGACGACGTCACCTCCTGGGCCTACCAGCGCCCGGTCGTGCTGACCGGCATCGACGTCGGCGCCCTCCAACCTGACCTCGCCGAACGCCTGCTCCCCTTCACCCTGGAGGCCATCGACTCCAAGGCGAGGCGCAGCGAGCACGATCTGTGGCGCAGCTACCGGGCCGCGCACGGCCGCATCCTCGGCGGCCTGCTCGACCTGGCGGCCGCGGTGTGGGCGCGCCTGCCCGACGCGTCCGCCCAGCTCGGCCACCGGCCGCGGATGGCCGACTGGGCCGAACTGCTGTGGGCGCTGGACGCGGTCACCGGCTGGGACACCCTGGCCACCTACACCGGCGCCCAGGAAGAGATCACCGACGACGTCATCGACGCCGACCCGGTCGCCACCGCCCTCACCCGCTGGGCCAGCGCCGCCGACACCACCGAGTGGCAGGCCACCACCGGGCAGATCGACACCGTCCTCCGACCGCCCGGCCCCATCCCCGACACCTGGCCCAAGACCACCGCGCTGCTCTCCGCCCGCCTGACCTCCCTCGCCCCCGCGCTGCGCGCCCGCGGCATTGACATCCGCAAGTTGCCCCGCAGCGGCAGCGGGCGAGGCTTCCTGATCACCCTCCACTCTGCTCCGGAGCCGCGCACCTGACAGAGCAGGACCACGACCGGCCGTCGCCACCTCGACGGGCGACGGCCGCCGGCGTGCCCAGTTGGCCATCCTGGCCCGGCGGCGGGGCTGCAGTTCCCACAGAAGGTGAGGTATCGCCGCCACCAGGCTCGCCTGCGTCCGTTGGGCCGCCACCTTCGCGGGTGTGACCCGTCTTGGTTCAGAGCGCGCTGTCCAACTGGTCGTCGTCCAGCTCAAGGACATCGGGGTCACGCCGAAGGCGGTCGCGCTGCCGGTCGGTCAGCTGGGCGTAGAAGAACCGTTCGCCCTCGTCGAACGCCCACAGCAGGGTGCCGTCCAGACGTGCGAGCAGCGCCTGGAGATAGCAGCCGTCTGCCACCCAGACGGCGTACTGGCCTGGGACGCGGCTCGTCTCCGGGACCCGCTGGTAGCGGGCGACGCCATCGACGCAGTCACGCTCGATGTACTTGACCTGACGATCACGGCGCAGCGCGGCGAGCTGGCCGGCGTCCAGGTCCGCCCCGACGACAAGCCCGTGGCGGGTGCGGGCCGCACCGGGGTCGATCCCGTACCGGACCAGGATGTCGCTGACGCTCGGGTAGGTCGGTTCGGCGTGCGGCCAGTAGGTGGTGTAGATCAAGAAGCCCCGCTCCGACTCTGGTTGCCCCGCCGAGAGCAGCGGCGCCTCGTACGTTCCCGCCCCATCGCTCACGGCTCTCCCCAGACCTGCAGCATCGGAAGCAGCAGTCTCCAGCTCGGTCGACAGCACGGCAAGGCGCCCGCACACACCGCGATCAAGCCCTGGTGCATTCCTCCGATGGATCACCGCCGTGATGCGGTAATGACTCTGTCCGTGACGCTCCCGGTGTCCGACCTACAAGTGGCCTTGACCTGCCAGTTCTCGTGGTCAGTTGTGCGGATATGACGCTGATGACGCTCTCGTACCCCATCTCACTGAGTAGAAGGAAAAGAGAAGTAGGCGAGCCGGAGACATGGTGCGTCAGAGCGTCATCAGCGTCTGCCCCCCGACTGTCCGGGAGAAGAACTACAGGTCACCGCAGAATCCAGGCGAACCTTCCAGCGTCACCGGGCAGCGTCACCGCGAGTGTCTGCGTCACCCGGCGGTGCCGGAGTGCCGGGGGATCGGCGGCGGCGGCTCCAGATTCCGGCCTGTCGGCGGCCGGATCGGGTTTCACGACGCGGGATGCGGAGGAGCGCTGGCGCTACGCCTTCGACCCGAGGGTGCGCGAGGGCCGGGCCCAGTGGTTGGGGTGCTCGGGCCGGCGTGCGGACGCTGTGGTGGCGGTTGCGGCGGGCGACCGCAGAGCTGCTGCTCCTGCTGGGCGCCCTTCATCCGGCACTATCGACACCATGACCTCGCCGCTTCCGGCCGCCTCTGACTGGACGCTCACCGCTGTCTCGTACGGCACCGCCGATGCCCGCGCCCTCACCCGAGCCTTCCACCAGGAGCAGCTCGCCATCTACAGCACCGCCGACGACCCCGAGACGACCGGCAGCGCAGAATTCGACGCCCCGCACGGCCGATTCCTCGTCGCCCGCCTCGGCGACGGACCGGCCCTGGCCTGCGGGGGCTGGCGCACCCTCGGCCCCTCGACAGCCGAGATCAAGCGGATGTACGTGGCCCCGGCCGCCCGCGGGCAAGGGCTCGGCCGCCGGATCCTCGCCACTCTTGAACAAGATCTACTTGGCCGCGGCCACACCGAGGTGCTGCTGGAGACCGGCGTTCACAACATCGCGGCTCTCGCCCTGTACGCCGCCGCCGGCTACGCGCCGATCCACTCCTACGTCCCCGGCCGCAACCCCGACATCAACCGGGCGCTGAAGAAGGCCGTCCTGCAACCGGCTCGGTACTGACCTCCGACCCTGTACGCTCCGGCGCTCGCGCTGCTCAATGGCCAGCGGCCGGGAAGTGCTCTGCCAGGATGGCCGCATGAATTGGAACGTCGAGGTGGACATCCCCGGGATCGGCCCGCGCATGCTGACCGTCGATCAACCCAGTGCGTCCGACGCCCTGGAACACACCAAGTCACGCGTCAACGACATGTTCCTGCAACTGCCCTCCGGAATCACCAGCTACACCGTCGCAGTGTTCGAACCGGGGCACCGCACGGGAGACGCGTCCGTCTGCGCCGAGCGCATCACCCTGGTGACGGCGACCGAGCCTGCTCGCGGCTGACGACCAGCGTGGCGGCGCGAGCACTCCCTCAAAGGACTCTGATCGAGGAAGCCCTCTGCGCGAGGTCGGCCGCCCCGGGGATTCCGCGCCGGGTGTAGACGGCCAGCGCCGAGCGCATCATGTCCAGCTCCCGGAGGTTACGCCGGGAGGCGACCCCGTCCATTAGCTCGACGCTCCGGCCCCACAGGCCGACGGCTTCCTCGTGGCGGTGCTGCGCGGCGACCGCCTTGGCGATGTTGGCGAAGGTGAGGCCGCGGACGCGGTGGTACGGGCCGGGGACGCGGCCCGCCAGCGCCGCCCGGTAGTGCTGTTCAGCCCCGGTGTGGTCTCCCATCTCCGTCAGCGTCCTGCCGGTGTGCGAGGCGACGGTGGCAGCGACCGGCCCGGCGGCGGCGGCGTAGATCGGCACGCTGTCGTCGGAGGCCAGAGCGGACCGTTCGGCGGCCAGGATCAAGCGGGAGGCCGCCCGCCCGCTCCGGTTGGCGCCGTGAGCCCTCGCCGCCGTGATGAGCAGCAGCGCTTCCGTCTGCCGGCTGACTTTGCCGCGGGCCCGCCCGAGCGCGGCCTCCGCGAGGTCAACGGTGTTCGTCGGCTCCCCGAGGTCGAGGGCCTGGTGGACCAAGGCGCGCATCGCCCATGCGCCGTGTCCGGCCGAATCCGACTCGTCGGCGAGCTGGAAGGCCAGGTTGTAGTACTTCTGCGAGGCCCCTTCGTAGCCTCGGTCATGGCACTTCCAGCCGACCAGGGTGGCCAGCTCGGCCGCGGCGCCGAACGCGTCCCCGCGGACCTGCTCGCTAGGGAACGTGGCCTTGAGCATCGGGATGACGTCGTCGTTGAGGAAGGCGACGATGGCGACGAGCCCGTGTCCGCCGCCGTGCTGCTCGTCGGCGGTGCGGAACGTCTGGGTGACCTGGCGGACTGTGCCGACTTCGTCCGCGCCGGCGCGGCGGCCGCCGGCTGCGGCGCGCAGGGAGGCGGCCGCCGCCCGCGGGTCGTAGGTGAGTGGGAAGGTGACCGCTAAGGCGGAGAACGCGAGGCCGATGAAGTCGCGGCGGTTGTGCACGAGAAGCCTCCCCAGATCGGAAGCGGCTGCGAGGGGATCCGGGGCGGTGTCGTCCCCGACGAGGTCTGAGCCTAGACCGAGTTCACCGACCGTCACGGGCCGCCGGAGCTTTCTCGACAGTGCCTCGGCCACGAACGCGGGCGTCCGGCCGGCCGGGATCGCACCGATCGTCACCCAGGAGTGCACTGCCGAACGGGACGTCCCCAGCTTCACTCCCGCCTCGGCTGCGACCGCCTTGACCGCTCTGGCCAGGGCTTCGTACGTGTACCCGGCCTCCTCGACGACGGCCGACAGCCGCTTGTTGGGTTCCCTTGGTGCCGTCAATTCGCACCCCCACGGATGATCATGAACAGGATGAACGCGATGAGCGGGGGAACACGGTACCCCCGCGCCGGGGCCGGAGGTTCACTGACGGAACAGAATCACGCACTCCAAGGGAGGGAAAGTCCCTCATGGTTGACGAACCTTCAGGCGCCAGGCTGCGGCAGCTGGCCGGGGCCACTGTGCTGGTCACCGGCGGCGGCGGCCTGGTCGGCAGCCGCATCGTCGCCCAGCTCGCCGGGCACGGGGCCCACCCGCTAGTCCTGGACAGCTTCGACGCCTACCCGCACGCGGTACGGGACCGGTTCGCGGTGGACCGGAACGCGGCCGAGGTCGTGCTCGGGGACGTCCGGGAGCGGGCCACCGTCGGCTGGCTGGCCGGACGGGCGGACTTCGTGATCCACGCCGCCGCGTACGCGGACGTCGCGGCCTGCACGCGCAACCCGAACACCGCCTTCGCCAGCAACGTGCACGGCACCCAGACCGTGCTGGACGCCGTCGCCGCGGCGGCGGTGAAGCGGCTGGTCTTCATCTCCTCCGCCTCCGTGTACGGCGACGGCACCCCATCAGGCGGCGGGCCGGCGCGGTTCACGGAGGACCAGCCGCTCACCCCGATCTCGGTCTACGCCAACACCAAGGTCTGGGCGGAGCACCAGGTCAGGTTGATGCTCGACGGCAGCGGCACCGAGCACGCCACGGTGCGGTACTTCTCCGTCTACGGCGACCCCCAGGTGCCCAAGCCCGACTCGCACTCCTGGATGGTGCCGTGGATGGCGATGTCCGCCCGCACCGGGCGCCCGATCCGCCTGAACGGCGGCGGCTCGCAGGTGCGCGACATGGTCCACGTCGACGACATCGCCCACGCCACGATCCTGGCCCTGGCCACCGACGAGATGGCCGGACAGACGGTCAACGTCGGCACCGGCGTACCCACGACGGTGCGCGAGATCGGCGAGCTCATCGCCGGCCACTACCCGGGCGCCGAGTTCGCCCAGACGCCCAGGCCCGAGGGCGACCCGCTCGGCGGCTACGCCGACACCCGCCGGGCCGCCGACCTCCTCGGCTGGAAGCCCGGCATCCGTCTCGCCGAGGGCATCGAGCGCTACGTGGCCTGGCTCAAGGCCACCCCCGGGGCCGTCCCGGACTGGTTCACCGCCGACACGGCCGCCCTGGCCGCCTGACCGAAGGGATCTTCCTGATGCGAGTCGTACTGCTGGGCGGTGCCGGATACCTGGGCACCGTCGCCGCCCACCGCCTGGCCGCGCTCGGCCACGAGGTCACCGTGGTGGACGGGCTGATCTACCAGCGCGAGGACGACCCCGCCGCCCTGCTGCCGCGCGCCGCCCGGTTCGTGGGCGGGGACCTGCGCGACCCGGCCCTGCTGGCCGAGGTGAGCGCCGGCGCCGACACCGTGGTGCACCTGGGCGGGATCGTCGGCGAGCCGGCCAGCCAGGTCGACGAGCAGCTGGCGGTCGAGCTCAACTACACCTCCCCGCTGCTCGCCGCCGAGGCCGCCGCCGCGGCCGGGGCCGGGCACTACGTCTTCTTCTCCTCCTGCAGCGTCTACGGCCTGCACGAGGGCACCGCGGACGAGGACACCGCACCCAACCCGCTGGGCATCTACGCCCGCACGAAGGTGCTCGCCGAGCGGCGCCTGCCCGAAGTGCTCGGCCCGGACCGCCTGCTGACGTGCCTGCGGCTGGCGACGGTGCACGGCTCCTCGCCCAGGCAGCGCCTGGACTCGGTGGTCAACAAGATGGCGGCCACCGCCGCCTCCACCGGCCGCATCTCCCTCAACGGCGGCGCGCAGCGCCGGCCGCTGGTGCACGTCGGGGACGTGGCGCGGGTCCTGGCCGGGGTGCTGGAGCAGCGGCTGGCCGGGGCCTGGAACGTGGGCAGCGACGCCGAGAACCACACGATCGGCGAGATCGCCGCCACGGTGGCCGGTGTCGTGCCCGGCGCGGTGATCGACCGCGGGCCGGAGCGGGACGAGGCCGATGCCCGCGACTACCGGGTGAGCTTCGCCCGGATCGAGCGGGCGCTGCCCGGCGCCTGCTCCACGACCCTCAAGGACGGGGCGCGGGAGATCGCCGACCTGGTGCTGTCCGGCCAGGTCACCGACCCCGGGCAGGCCCAGTACGACAACCACCTCGGACTGGTCACCGCCGTCGCCGCCGGGAAGGTCGCCCGCCTGGAATCCGCCGACTGCCGGCGGTACGGGGCCGAGTACACGGCCGCGTGGGAGGCGTCATGACCATCGCCGTGCCGGGCCGGACGGCCACCGCCGCGCCGTACCTGCCGTGGAACCGGCCCTCCATCGGCCCCGAGGAGGAAGAGGAGGTCCTGGACACGCTGCGCTCCGGCTGGCTGACCCACGGACCGAAGGCGACCCGGTTCGAGGAAGCGGTGCGCGACGCCCTCGGAGTCCAGGACGCCTTCGCGGTCTCCTCCTGCACCGCCGCCGTGCACCTGGGCCTTCTCGCGGCCGGCATCGGACCCGGCGACGAAGTGATCACACCGAGCCTGACCTTCTGCGCGGTGCCCAACGCCGTCGTCCAGTGCGGCGCCGCCCCGGTCTTCGCCGACGTCGACCCGGTCACCTTCAACCTCGACCCGGCCACGGCACGGGCGGCGATCACCTCCCGGACGAAGGCGATCACCGTCATGCACTACGCCGGCCAGCCCTGCGACCTGGCCGCCTTCCGCACCCTGGCCGACGAGCACGGGCTGCTGCTCATCGAGGACGCCGCCCACGCCCTGCACGCCTGGCGCGACGGCGCCCGGGCCGGCTCCGTCGGCGACCTGTCCGTCTTCTCCTTCTACGCCAACAAGGTCATCACCTGCGGCGAGGGCGGCATGCTCGCCGGCCGCGGCGACCTCGTCGAGCAGGCCCGGCTGCTGGGCCGGCACGGCATCGACTCCTCCGCCTGGCGGCGCCACGGCCAGCGGCGCACCGCTGACTACGAGGTCACCGTCCCGGGCCTGAAGTACACGATGCCGGACATCACGGCGGCGGTCGGCCTGCGCCAGTGGCAGAAGCTGGGAGCCTTCACCGCAGCCAGGGCCGAGATCGCCGCCACCTACGACCAGGCGCTGGCCGGCCTGCCGGGGCTGCACCTGCCCACCGTCCTCGACGGGGTCCGGCACGGCTGGTTCCTCTACCCGGTGCTGGTCGACCCGGCCTCCGGCCGCACCCGGGACACCGTGGCCCAGGCGCTGCTGGAGGTGCACGGGATCGGCACCAGCGTGCACTTCACGCCGGTGCACCGGCTCGCCGCCTACCGCTACCTGGACACCCACCTGCCCGTCACCGAGCAGATCGCCGCCCAGCAGCTGTCCCTGCCGTGCTACCCGGCCATGACCGCCGCCGACGTGCAGCGGGTCACCGACGCGCTGCACGCTCTCTGGCGCTGACCCGCCGAACTGGCCCCGCGGGCCGCCCTCACTGCCCGAGGGCGGCCCGGGGCCGTGGCCGCTCCGTACCGCCACCTCCCCTTTGGAGTCCTGCATGACCGCGTCCGACCTCCTGCCGGCCGGCCCAACGCTGCGCACGCTCGCGCTGGCCGGGCAGCTCCCCGACCACCAGGCCCTCGACCGCCAGACGCTGTCCTGGATCGCCTGCAACCGGCCGCCCCAGACTGAGCCGCGCCCCCGCGACCTGGACCGCCCGGCGCTGTTCGTCCCCGCCAGGGCCTGGTTCGCCCGCCCGCAGGCCGCCGAGTCGATCCACGGGGTGCGACACGGCGCCCGCGTCGCCCTCCTCGTCCAGCTCCTCGCCCCGGCGCACGGCGTCGAACCGGGCCGCGCCCGCGCGCTCGCGGGCGCGGCCGCGTGCCACGACTGCCGCCGCCAGGGCGACCGCACCGACCCCGGTCACGGTCGGCGCGCCGCCGACTGGCTCACCGGCCAGGCCGACGCCGTGGTCGGCGTGTTCGGCACCGAGTTCACCGACGAGGTGCTCACCGCCGTCGCCCTCCACGACGTCGCCCACCCCGACTTCACAGATCAGCAGGCCGGCGCCTACCGGCTCCACCACCAGGCCGTCGACCTGCTCAAGGCCGCCGACGCCCTCGACCGGTACCGGCTGCCGCTGGAGCGCTGGTGGTCCGACCCGGCCCGGCTGACCCGCCCCGTCCCAAACTGGGCGCCGCCGCTGGCCCACGACCTCGTGGTCCACAGCGAGCAGGCCCGCCTCGACGGCGCCACCGACGAGCACGCCCTGCGGCAGGCGCTCGACGCCGTGCTGCCCGCCTAGCAGAGGACGAGGCCATGCACGCCGACTGGGACCACGCCCACACCGACTTCGGCGCCGCCCCGCCCCGCCGGGCGGAGCCCGCCGGCCTGGCCGCCACCGAAGCCGACTGGCGCCAACTCCTCGAGCAGACCCCCAACGGGCACCTGCTGCGCGAGAACGCCCTGCTTGACGCTCTCGCCGCCGGCGCCCCGGTACGCCTTCTGCACCTGGGCCGCTCCCTGGACCAGGTACGCGCCAGCGGCCAGCTCCTCGCCTCCACCGGCTGCCTGGTCGGCGCGGTCTACGGCTCCCCGCTCACCGCGCTGCCCGGCGGAGCGCTGCGGCCGCACAACCTCGGCACGCACATGCTCGGCAGCCGCGACCACCTGGACAGCCGCCGCGGCAGCACCGCGCTGGTCGTCGAGGTGGCGCCCGGCCGGCCCGGCCCGGCGAAGGGGCTGGACTACCTGCGCCTGGGCGCCGTCCACCTGCGCGCCTTCCAAGCCTTCCGCCACACCCTCACCGCCGAGGAGGACGAGCGGGTCACCCGCTCGGTCACCGACCGGGTGCACACCACCGCGGCGCTGCTCGACCGGCTGCTGCGCACCGCCGCCGGCCAGGAGGGCGAGGACCGGCCCTTCGTCGACGCCCTGGCCCAGGCCGTCCCCGTCGTCCCCTTCCTCGGCTACGTCTATTTCGAGGCCGTCGCCGAGTACCTGATGCTCCACTCCCGCAGTCGCCCTACCCGGGAGTGCGCGGAGCACGGGGAGCTGAACAACCACCTGTACAAGCAGTTGGCGTTCGACGCCGTGGCCGGCATGGGCACCCTCTTCGACCTCGGCCGCTTCCAGCCCGGCCACGCGCGCCTGCTCGACCTCGTCGGCCGCATCGAACCCGCTCTCGCCGCCGGGGCTCCCGCCTACGTCCGGCGGCGTGTCGCCCACCAGTTCGCCACCACTGGCCTCGCAGCCGACCAGGATGTCCGCGATGTCTCCTTCCAGCGGATCAGCCCCGAGCACCTGGCCGCTGCGGCACCGCACCTGCTGGGCCAGCTGCTGTTCCGCGAGGTGCGCCTGCTGGACCGCTACCCGCAGCTCTACCACGTCTTCGAGCAGGCCAAGGCGCTGGAGGCCTGGACGTACTGGAACACCCAGGGCATCTGCCTGCCCTTCAATGCTGCGTGCGGCCCCAAGGGCGAGGTCGGCGTCAACCCGGCTGCGCCGGACGCCCGGTTTACGGTCTGGACTGCTGACCTGGACGAGAGGGGTCTGCTGCACCCGGTCGAGCAGCTCGACGTCGTGCCGGCCCCGCGGCTGGTGCCGTGGCTGGTTGCCCCGCTGCGGGATCGGACCGAGGAGGAGCGGTGGATCAACCGTGCGCCGGTGCCGGCGTGACCGGCGCCAGCCCGGCGGCGGTCACACCGGCACTGCTGGTCACAGGACCGGCGGCCGTCCTGCCCGGGTCAGGCGCCAGACCGTGGACCACGAGATGGGGTGCCGCTCGCCGTGCCCGCCGCGCAGGCCTTCCCGCAGCCCCTTGAACCAAGTGGCCAGGGCGGCACGGTCGCGCCGCATGCGCAGCGTCGTGATGACGATCCACGACGAGATGTAGATCGGCACCAGCGGCGCGGGAAGGCGCCTGTATGCGACCCAGACCCGGTTGCGGGCGACCAGGCGCAGGTAGAGGGCGTGGCGTGCCGGGTCGCTCGCCGGGTGGTGCACGATGATCTCCGGGGCGTAGTAGCCGGTGCGGCCCATGTCCCAGATCCTCAGCGCCAAGTCGAAGCCCTCGTGATACAGGAAAAACGAGCCGGGCCAACGGCCGGCGCGGTCGAAGTCCGCTCGGCGGATCAGCACGACGCCCTCGGCCATCGCGGTGACGGTGCCGGGCCGACTCGGATCGCCCGCCCGCAGGCGCGGCACCCACCGGCGGACGGTGACGCCGGTGACAGGGTCCGCGATGCGCGGCTGGATGTAGGCGGCCTCGGGGCGGCGGCGGGCCTGGTCGACCAGCCGGGCCAGCACGTCGGTCTCGGGCAGCTCGGCGTCGTTGTCGTAGAAGAAGATGAACTCGCCCGCGTCGGGCCCGGCGAGGGCGTCGGCCCCGACGTTGCGGCCCTCGGGGATGCCGAGGTTCTCCGGCAGGGTGACTACGGTGACGCCCTCGGGCGCGTAGTCCGGTTCGCAGCCGTTGCCGACGATGACCACGCGCAGGTCCACGCCCTCCTGGGCGAGGAGCGAGGCCATCGCCCGGGGGAACTCGGCGGGCCGGTCGTTCATGGTGAGGACCACCGCGTCGATGGTGGCCTTCGGACTGCTGGTCATACGGGCTCCGGAGCATGGACAGCGGATCGGGCGCGACGCTCGGTCAGGTCGCACGGGCCGGTGGCCGCCTACGCACCGGTCCGCGGCGAGTGCCGCGGGCGCGGACGAGGGCGCCGTGGGCCAGGCAGTCGCCGGACGGTCGGCCGCAGCGAAGCTGCTCCTCCTTCACGTCCTTGCGACGCCCCACCTTAGTGGTCTGCGGCCCGTGATCGGCACTCGCGCAGGTCGCGGGCACGGGCCGGCGGACGGTGAGTTCTTCTCGGGGAGCGGTGCGATCAACGAGGGGCCGCTGATGTCGTGGCGAAGAGCTGCTGCCAGCTGGTCGGGTCGGTCGTCAGCGCGGCTTCGGCGATGCGCCGGGCCGAGGCGGTCTTGAGTGCGGCCAGGCACCGGTCGATCTTGCCCTGGACGGCGGTGTGGCCCTGCGCGCGGTACTCGAGGGCCGCGATGATGCAGTCGAGCTTGTCGGCGTCGTGCGCGCAGCGCGCCTCCGCGCTGTCGGCGGACTCGAACTCGTCGACGGCACCGGCCAGGACGTCCCGCACCGCCGGGTGGGCGCCCGCGGTCTGGTCGGCGGTGACGTCGCGCGGGTCCGCCTTGAAGGCGACGTACCGCTTGGCGAGAGGGGTTAGGTCGCCGGTGCGGGCCTCGTGGAGGTCGTGGAGTACGCACAGCAGTGCGGTGCGGCCGGGGTCGGCGCCCTCCACAGCCGCGAGGGCGGCGCCGATGACGGCGGCGCGGTGGCTGTGCTCGGCCACGGTCTCCCCGCCGGGGATGCCGTCGTAGCCCCAGCCGGTGCGCGGAACGCGGCGCAGGACACCGGCCTCGTAGAACAGGGCGGCCGTGCCGGCGGCCTCCGGGTCGTCGTGCGTACGGTCGCTCACCGGGTCCTCCGTCAGTTCGTCTGCTGTAGACGGTATTGCACCGACTCCAGGTCGTGGCGGGATCTCGGCGAGATCACCCGGCCGTCGAGCAGCTCGGTCGCGCGGCTGCCGAACTGGCGAGCGGTCTGGGGATCGGCCAGCGGCAGCCACGGGTGCACGTCGAGCAGGGTGGTGACCGAATGGACGTACAGGTCGACCGTGCCGGGCGCGTCGTGCAGGGAGCCGACGAGGGACTGGAGCAGCTGCAGGGGGTTCCACGCCGCCGGTGACGGGGCGTGCATGAACCCGTCGTCGGGCGCGTCGGCGGGCATGGCCCCCAGCCAGTACGCCCAGTACGACAAGTTCGCCAGTTCGCCGTGCTGGTCGCCGACGAGCGCTGCGTCGATGAAGTCGCGCAGCTGCTCGGGGTCGCCCTGGCGGGCGGCGACGGTGGCTGCGGTGCGGGCCTCGATCCAGCGCGGGGTGTATCCGCGCAGCGCCAGGGCGGGGCGCATCGCCCGCAGCGCCTGCTCGGCCCAGTCGCCGGCGTCCGGGGCCGGGTCGTAGCTGGCGAGGTAGAGCGCCTGGCGGCGCAGCAGCAGCGCCCGCTCGCCCGCTGCCTCGGCGCTGTCCGCGGTGCGGCGCAGGTGGGAGAAGAAGGCCGTGCGGTCGGCGGCGGCGAGGACCGGACCGGCGGCCACGGCACCTCGGCGGGGCCCGGTGGGACGGCCGACCAGTGCGGGGGGCGTGATGCCGCGCACCGCCCAGGCGATCATGTGCGCGGCCTCCCGCGACTGGACCCAGCCGGCGAGCGGGTGGTCAGCCGGGTCGAGTGGCGGCTGGAGGACCGCGGTGAGGATGCGGTCGGCGTCCATCGCTGCCGCCAGCAGCGCGAGCAGACCCGGGGCCGCCCCGAGCAGGGCCAGGCGGCGGCGCAGCTGGAGCAGATCCGCCGAGCGGGTGTTCGCCAGCGGCCGGCGGCCGGACTCCCAGCCCTGGACCGTGCCGAGGTCGACCGTGAGGTCCTCGGCGAAGTGTGCCTGGGTGCGCGGAATGCTCTCGCGCAGCAGCCGCAGCAGGTACCCGGAGACGACGCCGATCTCCGTGCGCCCGCGGTCCCGAAGCGCCATGCCCCACCCCTTTTGGCGATCATGAACAGGCTGAACGCGGTTGCTCCGCGCAGGTGTGCCGCTCGGCGGTGCGGGAGCGGTTCACTGGTAAGCCCCCGCCGGGCTCCGGCCTCCGGGGCAGACCCCTCGCCCCGGGCGTGGAAACACGTACTGTCGGTGAGTCCCCGTCAGATCGGCTCGCTCCTAGCTTAGTTACGCGAGCCGCGGCAGCCGGGTGAAACCCGGGACAACCGCGAACGCCCACGCCTGAGTTCACCCCGCCGGCTCGCCTGCCGGCGAACCCCTCCCGCGCATCCGCTGCACCTCCCCATCGAAGGGACTGGCATGTCCTCATCATTCGATGTCCGCCGCCGACTCCACCTGGCCCCGCAGCGCCCGGCCGCCACGCGGCCGGTGCGCCTGCTGGTCGACGGACTGGACGGCTCCGGAAAGACCACGCTGGTCGACGCACTGCTGGAGATGATGGCCGAGCACGGCATCACGGCGGTGCGCCACCGCGGCATGCTCGCCGAGCACCACCCGCTGGAGAAGTCCCTCAAGCGGCTGCGGCTGGCCGGGCAGTACCGCTCCAGCTCCATCACCGGCGCCTACCTGGCCGGCGGGTTCGCGCTGGACGCGCTGCTGGTGCGGTTCGACCCGCCGCACTGCGGCGACGCGGTCCTGGTCCAGGAGGGCTACGTGGACCGCACGATCGCCGTCGGACTGGCCGGCGGCCCGTTCCTCCCGGCCGTGCTGGCGCTGTGGGCCTCCAGGTACTTCGCCGCGTTCGACGTCGCCGCGTACGTGCACGCCGACGTCGAGGTGCGGCGTGAGCGGATGGCCTCCCGGGAGCGCCTGGACGCCGGCGACCGCAACAGCATCGACAACCCCGGCTTCGCCGACCGCTTCAACGCCGGCCTGCTGCACTTCCTGGGCCGCCGCCACCGCACCCTGCTGGTCTTCGACACCGCTGAGCACTCCCCGCAGGAGATGGCCCGCCAGATCCTCGTCGCCGCCCAGTTGCTGCCGTCCCCGGCCGCCACCGCCCACCTTCCGCAGCCGCGCGTCTACGGCCTGGCCGGGCCCGGCACCGCCGCCTCTGCCTGACCCTCGATCATCCGTTCGCCGTCATGCAGGAAGGAGCACTGCACGATGACCACCACCACCCCGCCCCGGCCGCAGCTGCCGCAGGATGCCGCCCGCCTCGCGGACCTGATCGTCCGCCCCGGCCGGCACCCGCTCACCCCGGGGCCCGCCGAGGACCAGCTCGCCGAGGAGGCGGGCGCGGCCTCGGGCCGGATCGGCAAGGACCTCGTCACCAGCCCCGCCGTGCTGCGCCTGGCCCTGACCGCGGCGCAGCGCACGCTGGCTGAGCCGCTGCTGGTCAGCGTGAACCAGGAAGGCGGCCGACTGAACGCGCTGGACTGGCCCGGCGTGGCGCAGCTGCCCGGGGGCATGGCCCTGGGCGCGGCCGACCGGGAGGACCTGGCCGAGCTGGCCGGCGCCGCCATCGCCGGACAGCTGCGCGCGGTCGGCCTCACCTGGAACCTGGCCCCCGTGGTCGACCTGGGGGCCTGGCACTCCGCGTCGGCGGTGGGCACCCGGTCCTTCGGAACGGATCCGGTGCGGGTGGCCGCGCTGGCAGCGGCGTGGGTGCGCGGACTGCAGAGCGGCGGCGTGGCCGCGACCGCCAAGCACTTCCCCGGCCTGGGCGGGGTCCAGGCCGATCCGCACCACAGCGCGCCCGTGGTCGACCGCCTCGTCCCCGGATCGCTGCTGCCGTTCCGCGCGGTCGCCGGTGCGGGGGCGGCGTGCGTGATGGTCGGCAGCCACACCGTGCGCGAGCTGGACGACCGGCCGGCCCTCGCCTCGCCGCGCGTGCTGGCCCTGCTGCGCGACGAGCTGGGCTTCACCGGGGTCGCGGTCAGCGAGAACCTGTCGATCCCCGCCGTGAACGGCCCGCTGGGCGGCGTCGAGGCGGCGGCGGTCGCGGCCGTCGCGGCCGGGCTGGACCTGGTGATGCTCGACTCCGAGGTCTCCCGCGGCCACCACCCTGCGGCGGCCCGGGCCCAAGCGGTCCGGCAGCGCCGCGCGGTGGTCGAGGCCCTGGCCGCCGCCGTCGCCACCGGACTCCTGCCCCTGACCCGGCTCGAGGAGGCCGCCGCCCGGGTCCTGGACCTGCACCACCGGTTCGGGCTCGGCCCCCAGGCGGTCCTGCCGGACTGGGTGGGTGCGGACCGCACCGCGGCCCGGGCCGCCGAGCAGGTGGCCGAGGCCTCGGTCACCGCGCTGCGCGGCGGGCACCTGCTGCCCCTGGCCGGACAGGGCCGCCCGGTCGCGGTGGTGCGGGTGCCGGACACCGGGCAGCGGCGGGCCGACAGCGCCCGCCACGCCGCCGACGCCTTTCCCGCTGCCATCGGCGAACACCGCCAGGTGCTGCCCGTCGCCTTCGGGCAGCCGGTTCCGCCCGAAGTCGGCGCGGTGGTCGTCTACGGCTACGACACCCGCCGCCCGTCCGGCGCGAGCGCGGCCGCGGCCGAGGCCAGCCGCCTGGCCGCAGCCGGGAGCACGGTGGTCCAGGTCGCCTTCGGCGACCCGGACGAACTCGCCGACTCCAGCGCGCACGTCCTGATCGCCGCCTACAGCCCCCACCCGGCCAGCGCCCAGGCCGTCGCCGGGACGATCTGGCGCCACGGCCGGGCCCCCGGCCGGCTGCCCGTCGGGGAAGCGCGGTGAGCGCGGACGCTGTCCTGGTGCCGGCCGGCGAGCTGGCGGCCTACCTGGTGCGGCTGTTCAAGACGGCCGGGATGAACCGCTCCGGTGCCCGGACCCTGGCCGCCGCCCTGGTCGAGGCCGACCTGCGGGGCATCCCCGGACACGGCAGCCGCCTCGCCCCCGGCCTGGCCGCGAAACTCAACGACGGCCGGCTCAACCCCTGCCCCGTCGTGACCACGCTGCGCACCGGGACCTCGGTGGTGGCGATGGACGCCGACC
>NZ_FOAZ01000041.1 GCF_900109465.1 Streptacidiphilus jiangxiensis | reverse complement strand
CAGGCCTTCAGCTTGTTGATCAGGCGCTCGACGGTGTTCCGCTCCTTGTAGAGCTCGGCGTCGTGGCCGACCGGCCGACCGCCCGCGCGGCCCTTCTTCCTCCGATTCGCGGCCTGGTCCGTCTTCTCCGGGATCACCGCCTTGATATGGCGATTTCGCAGATGGGTTCGGTTGCCGCGGGACGAATAGGCCTTGTCTCCGGCGAGTGCGTCCGGCCGGGTGCGAGGACGTCCGACGGCCCCGCGGACCCGGATCTTCTTCAGCACTGGGATGAACTGGGGGCTGTCCGCGGCCTGTCCTGCGGTCAGGATGAACGCCAGCGGGCGGCACTTGCGGTCCGCGGCCAGGTGCACCTTGCTGGTCTGTCCGCCTCGGGATCGTCCCAGGAGAGCCTGCTTCAGTCGGAGTCTGTGGCGTCGCCGGATACGTCGGCGCTCTTCCCGGTTGGGATAGGCGTCTGCGTCCTGCCGGTTTTGTTCCTCGGCGCTGCCCCCTTTGACCTGGCCGTCTCTTCCTCGGCCGCGGCCTTTTCCAGGGCGGTGAGCACGTCCTCGCTCAGGTGCATCCCAGCGGCGTCGTGATGGGCGCGCGCGGTGGTGGAGTCAATGCTGACCAGGGACAGGTCCACCTCGCCCCGCCTCGCGGCTTCCGCGATCAGGCCCTCCAGCAGGGCCTCGAAGACTCCGATGTCACGCCACTGCCGGAAGCGGTTGGCGACCGTTGACCAGGCGCCGAACTCCTGAGGCATCTCCCGCCACTGCGCGCCGGTCCTGAAGCGCCAGACCACGCCCTCGAACTGCTGCCGCAGTCGCTCCGGATACGGCCCGAAGGCGCCGACCGGCAGGTAGGGCTCGATGAACTCCCACTCCGCATCGTTCAGTTGCACGCGCGTCACCCAAGACGATCTACCGGATCCACTTCCACAACGAAGCAGATCCGGCAGATTGATCACAACCCGATACGCGCCCTAGTCTGCAGGTCCTCCTCCAGTTGCCGATAGCCGGACAGGGCCACCGATTGTTCTCCCGGTCGGCGCACGTGCCGGAGCACGACTTGGGCGAGGTCTTCGCTGTGCCGGTGGCTGCGCACAGCGTCGTGGTAGATGCTGAGCACGGGCTCGGCGTAGTCTTCCAGCGCGCGGTCGGCCTCGCTGCGCCCCTGCACGACCCAGCGGGGCGTGCCCGGTGGGAGTCGGTAGCCGCGCGTGGCCGCGACCCCGATGCTGGCCGGCTGGTCGCCGTGACCGGAGGGGACGCAGCCGTGGTCGAGCAGGAGCTGCTCCGCGCGCCCGTACGCGGCGACGCGATAGGCGTACGTGACGTCGTTTGCCCGGTAGGCGGTCGTGTCCACCACCTCCACGGGATTCCCGAGCTGCCATCGGTAGGCGGGCGCGGTGAAGTCCTGACCGGGGTCTGTGGTCCAGGGCACGAGCGTGCCCTGGCCGAGCCGCCCCTCGGGCTCGGGCGCCGTCGGAAGGTAGTCGTCGGCTTCGGCCGCCCAGACGGCAGCCGCCTCCTCATGGCGGAGCCACATGTCGAAAGGGCCCGCGACGTGGATGCCCGCCGGCGTCAGCAGGTACGCCCACTGCAGCGTCGCGGTCGGGTCGAAGTAGTCCGTCGGCTCCTGACAGCTGGCGCACTCGCAGTCGGCTTCCAGGGGTCCGTCTCCGAGCTGGTCGGTCAGACCGTACCGCCCAAGAACCGCGCCGAGGTCGCCGTCGGCCTTGCGGTAGGAGGCCAGGAGTTCGGGCAGCCGCTCGGCCGGGGTGAGGCGTTCGCGGGTGCGGTGGATCAGGTAGTCCTCGTGATGCGGTCGGATGACTGCCGCGTGGTCGTCGATATTCACTCTCCCAAGAGGGTCTCGGCGGGTTGGTTGGGCGCGACGGATTTCAGCGCCGTAGAAGGACGCTGCCGGGCTGCGACATTGCGCTCGATCAACCGCGCCGCCCCGGGGTCCTGATGCAGTGCCCGGCGCTTCCGACCGCGAGCAGACGGCTGATCACTGCGTGGAAGGAGTCGGCGACTTGCTCCTTGGTGCGGTGGTGGCCGACCGGAGCGGACGGACAGCGGACAGCGGCGGACGGAGGGGTGCGAACCGCCGTTGCCCGTCGGCCGCGGAGGGCTGTCCGCCGCTTTTGCGGATAGCCGATGAGTGGTCGCCTTGTCCGCTGCGGACAGTCGGCTGGCCCGTGGGGCGGGCTCCGGAGGATGCCCGCGCTCGTTCTGGCCGCCGTCGCAGCGTGGCCAGTACCGCTGTCGACCGTCCGTCTGCCGGACCGTCTGCTTCACGAGGGCGTGTTGTGACCTGGCGCACGCAGGTTCTGCCCCGTTGTCCGCGCTGCTCAGCGATGAATCGGCGGACGCTGTTCCGCTCTCGGCGCCCCGTGCACCGGTCTACCCGGCTAATTGACTTTGACTCTGGACCACCCAGCCGGATGTCTGGGACGGCGCGCAGCTTGGCCTTCGGTACTCGCGGACGGACAGGCCGGTCCGCGATTCCGTCCGTCCGCAAGCGGAACTTGCTGAGCTGACTGGGACGGAGGGACGCCAGGATGGTTCACCGTGACCGTGTCGGCGGACGAGTTGCTGCGGACGCGGACAGGGGCGTTGTCGGCTGCTGCCCCACCCTGCCGGTCCTCCGCCAGGCTGTTCCCGATCGCTGGGCGTGCAGAGCCAGGGACTGCCACCAGGCGTCGAGCGTGTCCTGCTCGGTCCAGGCGTGGAGTGCGTCTTCGTATCGGGACAGCAGGCGGCGGGCGATGAGCGCGGCGGCCCGGACGGGATCAGCGGGAATGGAGATGGCGTTGGCGGGATCACGGCCCTGGGCGAGTTCGACCGCCCAGCCTGGGACCAGGCCCGACACCACGTAGGGGGCACGGCGACGCTGGGCGAGGGGGCGGCGTAGCAGCAGGAGTCGCTGCTCTTTCGGCCCGAGGATTAGGCAGCCACCATCGGGTTGGACGAAGTCGTTCAGCGCCCAGTGGGCGATTCCCTGGTCCCAGAGCCGGTCGACGAGGTCGGTGCGGGTCGCCTGGTCGTTGAGGTCGAGGTGGGTGCTTGTCCAAGTGCCGGGCAGCCGCTGAGCGACGGCGGTGCCCAACACATCGAGTTGCGCCATCGTGTTGCCGGCCGGGGCGTGGTGGGGTGTGTGCATGAGCGGAGCCGGGGTCATCGGCTCGGGGGCTTGCGGGTGATGACGTCGGCCCTCGTGGCGGTGGCCGGTTTGGCGCCGGCTCGGGTGGGTGGTGGGCGGCGCGGTGGCGCGGGCGTGGTCGGTCGCCAGCGGCGCAGGAGCCACTCGGGGATCGGCATCTGCAGGTCGTGGTCCCAGGGGATGAGCGGGCCGCGGGGGTCGTCCGGGTCGCGGTGGGGGTCGATGACCTCCAGGCCGTCGGGCCGCAGGACGTAGACCCATTCGATGTCGGCTCGGTCCGCGATGTCCGCCTCGGTGATCAAGGGCTGGGCGTCGGCGCCATCGAAGTCGTGGCAGAAGCACGTCCCGTCCCCAAGGCCGTGGAACATGGCCGCGAGGTCGCCGGTGGGCTGGATCAGGTCCTCGCCCAGTGACTCCCAGCCCGCCTCGTGGCTGAGCAGGTGCTCGGCCAGCGCGTCGTGGTCGTCGGCGAAGCGGGACCGCCGGGCGGCGATCAGGACCGGGACCATGAAGTCGGGGTTGCCGTCGCTGTGGACGTAGCGGCCTTTGAAACCGCCGTCCGGGCAGGGACGGGCGACAAGTGCTCGGGTCGGCAACGGTCTTCTTCTCCTTGCGGGTTGGGCTGCTGGTGAACTTCGTGCGGGTCAGCGTCGGACGGCGATGACCCGATCGGCTCGTGCCGCGTAGGACGCCGCCGGGGCGGAGGCGAGGTCGCTGAACCGCACGCCGGGCACCGGCCGTCCCGCGCTCGCCACAGCGGGCACGGCGCTGGTCAGTGTGGCGGCCGCCCGTCGTGCCTGTGGGTGCGGACGGGTCTGGCCGGTACGGAGGTTGGCCCAGTCGTGCGCGGCGGCGTAGACCGGCGGCAGTTCGCGGGCGGCAGGGGTGAGGGTGTAGGGGTCTCCCCAATTGGGGCCGGTCCGGTCGATCAGGCCGTCGTCCTGCATGCGGCGCAGCCGGGAGGTTGTGACGGACTCTGACTGGCCGATCTGCTCGGCGATGTCCACGATGCGCATCCAGCCGTGGTCGGCGAGGAGTTGCAGTACGCGGTTGGTGTCGGTGAGCGTGAGGCGGTGCAGCGCGTTCTCGACGCGCTCGGTGTTGGCCGTGGTGCCGATGTCGACGTGGTTGCCGGCCCACACGGACAGCGCGGTGTAGAGGGAGCTGAGTTCCTGGCCGCGGTCGTTGAGCTGGATCGGGGCACGGTGCCCGCCGCCGGGCCGTTCGATGATCCCGAGGTTGCGCAGGTGGGTCAGGCGCAGGCTCATCGTGGCGGCGGGGACGAACGGCAGCGCGTCGTCGAGGTCGCCGCGCTGCAACGGCCGGGCGGTGTACAGCAGTGTGCTGGTGATCCACATGGCCCAGCGCGGGGCCAGGGACCGCAGCGTGTCCTGCGCGGTGGGCGGGTCTGCGGGGGCAGTGACGAGGACAGCACGGGGCAAGAGGTCTCCTGGAGGCAGGCGGATCTTGGGGCGGCCCGGATGACTGGGTCAGCGGTGCGGCCGGGGTTGCCCGGCGGCGGGGCTGGTGCCGGTCGAGGGAGTACTGCTGGGCCGGTTCGTCGTGCGTTCGGCGATGCGCGCGGCCGGGTCGAGGCACACGAGCTGCTCGGCCATGGTGCGCGGCGCCGGGCCAGGCGCCATGGTTGCCCCGTACTGACGGGCGAAGGACTCCAGGACGCGCAGCGGCTCGGCATCGCTTTCGATCTCCTGGCGCAGGTGGTCGCTGCCGTGCAGCACCACGGTGTCGCCGCCGAGGTAGGTGGCGACCGCGACCGGGATGTCGCCGTCGAAGGCGTGCGCGTGGACGAGGAGGCGGCCGGAGTGGATGTCTTCGAAGATCCGCTGCGCGTCGGCGCTGACCTGGAGGACCTCCTCGCGGGTGAGCCACGGCATGGGGTAGTCCACCCATTCCTGGTCGGCTTCGCTGTACTCCTGCTCGGGATCCAGGTGCGGGTCGGCGGTGACCGTGAACCCGGCTTCGCGCAGGGCGGTGACCGCCTTGGCGGCGTAGTGCTCCTCCTCGCCATCCACGCGGATCAGCCGCATCGCCTCTCCCGCGGGCCGGAAGCCGCAGGAGATCAGGACGGCTCGGGCGAGGCCGGCGTCGGGCCCTTGGTGCTCGGCATTGACGGCCCCGGTCAGCCCCTGCGTCACCTGGACGCAAGTCATCGCCGGCTCGTCGTCGAACAGGTGCACCGGCTCGGGTTCGGCGGGGTGGCCGAGGTCGAGGTCGAGGATCACCTCTTCGCCCAGTTGCTTGAGGTTGTCGATGACGAAGCTGATCGCGGCGTGCTGGCTCTGGCGCGCGATGGTGTCGGGGAAGGTCCAGCGGGTCCGCAGGATGGGGTCCTGCCGCATGCCGGCCTTCTCCAGCAGGACGACCACGCCCTCGGCCTGGGTGCGGCCGGTCAGAGCGAGGATGCCCATGTCGGGGCGGTCGAAGAAACGGATCGTCAATCAGGTCTCCGATGCTCGGGCGGATGCGCTGCTAGCGGCCCCGGCCACGCCCAGGGGCCGGCGAGGGCGTGGTGCTGGTCCAGGCCAGGCGCGAACCCGCCACTGGGCTCGCAGTGCGCGGTAGAGGCGCGGTCGGCCGGGGGCGGGGCCGGGCGAGGTCGGCGGGGGTGGGCACGCGGGTGACGGTGGCGTGCAGGTGGGCGAGGGTGGACAGTTCGCCGCTCCAGCGCCGCACGGGATCCGGGGAAGTCATCGTCCTGGTCGCCGCGGTGACCACGGTCAGGGGCGTGCGGCTGGAGAACCGGCCGTACCAGCCCAGGTGCTGCCCTCCGGCGCCCAGGTACCAGCGGCCGTCCTGCCCCGCCTGCTCGGCCAGCTCCGCCTCGATCGGCCGCCGCTGCCAGGACATGATGGCGTGCCCGTCACGGGACACGGCGTTCCACTCGCCGCCGGACAGAGCGGCTTTCCAGCCGTGGTCCCACAAAACGTCCAGCGGCCCGTCGTCGCCGTAGGTGGCCTCGTCCAGGGTGTCGGCGTCCAGTTCCGCGTCTTCGGGCAAGGTGCGGATCGCGTCCGCGAGGGTGCGGGTGACAGCAGTGACGATCTCGGTGGGGGTGTCCTCGCTGAAATTCGCGCACCAGACTGGCGGGTCGAACGGGCTCGCCACCTCGCCGGCGCGGTGGACGGCGATCTTCCACAGGGTGTCCCAGTCCTGCTCGGGCTCGAAGCCGACCCGGACGCGTCCACAGCGAGTGCGCAGGCGCAGATTGCCCAGGTCGTCACGGTCGCGGACCGGGTCGAGGTCGAGGATCGGCCGCAGGCCGGGGTCACCGATCCCGGTGCTGCCGGCCAGGTAGACCGGGCTGACCAGCATCTCGAGGAAGTCGTCTGCGGGAAAGGTCATATCCGCTCGCGCGTGGTCGGGTCCGCGCCGGGGCGCAGGACGGGCGTGGTGTCCAGGAGGTGGTTGAGCAGGCGGGTGGCGACGTGGTGCGGCACACCGCGCCCCAGGCGCATGCTCCACAGCTCGCTCTCCGGGCTGGCCGAGGCCACGACGAGCCACTCCGGGGGGCCGTCGGGCTCGGCGGGCCGGTCGGCGAACGGCTGCCCGAACACCGCGACGGTCCCGTCGGCGGACAGCAGCGCGAAGGCGAACCCGTCGGCTTCCTCCGGCTCCTGCCACGTCCACACGCTCTCGTCGTACTGGAGGACCAGCGGGGCCTGGCCGTCGCCGACGCCGTAGATCAACGCGTCGCCGTCGCGGTCCAGCTCGCGCTGGAGGGTCGTCATCAGGACCGCGATGAGCTCCACCGGTATGTGGCCGTTGAGGCTGAGGTACCAGCGTCCGGACACGCTCTTGCTGGAGCGCGCGACGGCGACCAGCTGCGGCTGGTCCGTCTCGGCGCTGGCGGTCTCGTAGCCGACGCCGATGCGGTGGCACGGGCTCGAAAGGACCAGCGGGCCGTCGTCATCACCCAGGACCATCCATCCGCTTGCGGCGGCGAGCATCCCGAGGGCCTGCAGGTGCTTGGTCAGGTCGCTGACGGCGAGGTTCTTCGCGGCCAGCAGCCACTGAGTGTTGGCCGAGCGGGTCACAGAGCGCCTCCGTGCTGCGCGAGGGAGCGATCGGTCTGTACGAGGGGGCCGGGAGAGACGGGGTCGATCACGGGCAAGGGTGCGCTCCGGTTGGCGAGGGTCGGGTGGCGGTCGTTGGGGCGGGTCAGCGCCGTCGGGGTGCGCGTGACGGCTGGCGGGTGGTCGCCGGCGCTGCTGGCCAAAGGTCGGTGGCCCGGGCTTGCGGCTCGTGCTGCGCGGCTTGTCCGCTGCTGGGGACGGTTCCGGCGCGCTTGCACGAGCGGCACAGGGACTCGACCCGGGTGTGCTGGTCGCTGATCCGGGCGGCGAGGATGTCGATCTCCACGCCACGCAGCTGCAGGATTCCCGAGGCCAGGGACCGGACTTCTCGGTGTCCTTGGGCATAGCGGGCCAGGTCGGTGGCGGCCCAGTCGGCGCGGTTGCGGAAGTGCTCGACGAGTTCGTCCAGGCGCTCGGCTGCGGCGGCGGTCTGGCGGGCGAGCTCGCCGTGGGCGGTGCCGCCGGGGTGCAGCGAGTCGAGTTCGTCCGTGCTCAGGCCAAGTTCCCGCCGGACGAGGTCGGCGCCCGGGGTGGCACTGTGCTGCGGCGTTGCGGGGGTGCTCACCTGGTGACTCCGTCCGCGGGCCGTGGCAGATTCAGGACCAGGGCCGTGTGGGTGCCCGAGGTGTCGGTGGTGTGGAAGCCGTAGGCCCGCAGCCCGGTGCAGATGCGCCGTGCGCAGGACGGGATCGTCGCGGTGACCTTGCGCAGCCGATGGCGCTCGGCGTGACGCAGGGCAAGGTGCAGCAGCTCGCTGCCCAGGCCGCGCCGCTGCCAGGGGTCTTCGACCAGGACGGCCAGGTCCACGACGTTGGTGTCCGCGGCATGGCGTACGAGGTTGAGCATGGCGATCACGTGCTCGGGGCGGCCTCGTTCGGTGACCAGCCAGCACACCGCACGGTCCGGGTTGTTCAGGTGGGCCCAGTCGGCCTGGGCGAGGCGGGACTTGCCCGCGTGGTATCGGGCGTACCGGGTGGCGGGTGAGCAGCGCCGGTGCAGGTCCTGTACCGCGTCCAGGTCGGCCGGGACCGCGGTGCGGATCCGCACCACGCTCTGGTCCGGCAGCAGCGCGAGTTGCGCGGGCGGGCGGTTCCAGCGTCGGCGGGCAGACGGCTCCGACGAACTGGGGACGGTCGCCTGGACGGGGACTGGACGTTGCACCGGCTTGCTCTCCTTCGTCAGTGCGGCGGTTGATGGACGGTGCGCGGGGTCACTCTTGGCGGGCGCGCAGTTCGGCTTCGGTCTCCGCGAGGCGGCGGCTCGCGTTGCGGTAGTTGCGGCGGGCCAGTTCGACGCCGACGAAGTCGCGGCCCTCCAGCAGCGCGGCGACGCCGGTCGAGCCGGAGCCGGCGAACGGGTCCAGCACCACCCCGCCGGGGACGCAGATCTTGACCAGGTCGCGCATCACCGAGACCGGCTTCTGCGTGATGTGCACGCGCTCACGACCGGATGGCTGGGAGGCGGAGTACCAGCCGGGCAGGTGGACCGGGTTGCGGGAGCCGTCGATGGCGCCCTTGCTGCCCCAGTACACGAACTCGCAGTTCTGGGTGAAGCGTCCGGTCTGCGGTCGGGCCTGCGGCTTGTGCCAGGGCACGATGCCGCGCCACAGCCAGCCACCAGCCTGCAGGGCGTCTTCGGTCACCCCGGACTGGCGCCAGTCGGTGAAGACCAGCAGCACGCCGCCCTCGCGGCACACCCGGTATGCCTCGGTGAGCAGCAGGGTCATCCAGAACCCGTAGGAGCGCTGGTCCTTGTTCTCGCCGGGGAAGTCGGGCAGGTCGTGCTTGGCGTCGTTCGAGGTGTACTTCTGCTTGGCGGTGCGGGAGGTGCGTTCCTTCGCGGTGCGCCCGCCGGAGTTGTAGGGCGGGTCGGTGATGACGGCGTCGACGCTGTTGTCGGGGAGCTGGGCCAGGACGGACAGGGCGTCGCCTCGGTGCAGGGTGTAGGTCAAGGGCAGACCTCCAGGAGTCCGGCCACAGGGCGGCCGGGGCGGGCAAGGGGTGAGCGGGTGATGGGCCGTTCGCTCTGCCGGGGTGGACTGTGCGGCATTTCCCGGCACGGCTCGGCATAATCCAGCACAGGGCGTCAATTCCTGTCACGGAACTGTCGCCCGAATAGCCGGAAGTCCCCGACCATAAGCACGGTCGCCTCTGACGCGCAAACAATTCCAAGGAATCCGACTTCCCTTGCCACGCCGTTCGCCCCGTGGCTAGTGTCGACGACATCGCAGGCCGGGGCCACGAGATCCCCACCTGATGATCCGGCCTTCCGGGCCCCGGCCCGCGATTCCCGTCTTCCAGAAGGGCCCTTTCGTGGAATTTCGAAGATTACGCCCGCAGCCTCCGGCTGCCCTCCGCCACCTGACCGCACCCTGGCAGTGATTCGCCCTCCTTGTTGAAAGGGGTGGAATTCTCCGCCGGGGGCGCCGGGTCTCTCCCCGCCCCGGGAGCGGGCCCGGCACGCGGCCCCGTCGCGACCCCGAGGGAGAATCGTGCACCGCCCCACTCGCCTCACCCGCAGTTGTTCAACCCGCGCTGCCGCGCCGCCTGTTGGTGCGGGGCGCTGGTGAGGAAGGCCGTCGCCTCCCTCACCGCCTGCCTGCTGCTGTCCCCGCTGGCGCTCGGCCTGTCCGTGGCCGTGATCACCAGCGGTGCCACCGCCGCCGCGGCATGCAGCCCGTCCACCCCGCAGGTCGACCCCTCGGCCGTCGCCGCCGCAGTCAAGGCGGTGCTGGCGAAGCTGCCCACCTCGGTGCAGGTGCCCGGCCTGGACGCGCCGGCCGTGCAGGTGCCGAACGCCGCGACGATCGTCGCGACCGGCATCGCGCTCAAGGTGCCGGCCCGCGGCCAGGTCGTCGCCTTGGCAACCGCGTTGCAGGAGTCGGGCCTGCGCAACCTCTCTTACGGCGACCGCGATTCGCTGGGGTTGTTCCAGCAGCGCCCGTCGCAGGGCTGGGGCACCCCAGCGCAGATCATGGATCCGGTCTACGCCTCCACCCAGTTCTACGAGCACTTGCTCAAAGTGCCCGACTGGCAGGACCTCCCGGTCACCGCCGCCGCCCAGGCCGTGCAGCAGTCCGGCTTCCCCGACGCGTACGCGAAGTGGGAGCCGCTGGCCACCGCCTTGCAGCAGGCCCTCGCCCCCACCCCGGTCTCCGGGCCCACACCCGGGCCCGGTTCGCCGAGCGGCACAACCCTGCCGACCGGCACCAGCGCGTGCGGCACGGGGGGCGGGGCATCGTTCGGGCCGATCCCGCCCGGAACGGTGCCGGCGGGCTCCCAGATACCCGCCACCGCCTCTCCCGCCGCGCGCACCGCGATCCGGTGGGCCATGGGCCAGCTCGGCACCCCCTACCAGTGGGGCGGCTCGTGCACCGACGCCCACGGCCCGGATCCGATGGGCCGCTGCGACTGCTCCTCCCTGGTCCAGCAGGCGTACAAGGCGGCCGGGATCTCACTGCCGCGCACCACCTACGACCAGGTCAACCAGGGCACTCCCACCGACGTGAATCACCTGGTTCCGGGCGACCTGCTGTTCACCGAGCCCGGCGCCCTGGGCCCAGGTCACGTCGGGATCTACATGGGTGACGGCTTGATCATCAACGCCCCGCACACCGGCGCGGTGGTCGACATCAACACCCTCGCCGACTGGCGCTCCCAGATCGTGGCGGCCCGTCACATCACCGGCTGAAACAGCGGATTTGCCCGGCTTCTCGGGGCCCGCTCGCCGGTCGGCCTGCCTTTCGTAGGCATCGTCCCGCATCCGTGCCCTTTCGGTCATCCCCCTCACGGGTGACATGCCCCTCCCCCTTTCCCCTGCCCTGATCCAGGCCGTCCTTGGAGTGCCCTTGTCGCTGCGTTCCCTCGCCCACCCGATCGTCCAGCTCGCGTACGACCCCGGGGTCCAGCCCGCCGCCGGCGGCCTGCCGGGCCTGGACGTCCTGAAGAAGGTCGTCGACTCCATCTCGCTGTTCGGCATCATCGCGGTCGTCGGCGCCCTGTGCGTCTCCGGCGTGGTGTGGGCCTGGGGCCACCACTCCGGCTCCCACGGGGCCGAGGCCAAGGGCAAGCAGGGCGCACTGGTCAGCACCGGATGCGCGCTGCTGATCGGCGCCGCGAACGGGATCGTGCTGTTCGCCTCGACGCTGGGGGCGCAGGTCCACTGATGCCCCGACTCGGACTGTCCCCCTCGCTGCCGCCCGGCCGCGCAAGGCTGCTGGCCGGTGCCGCCCTGGTCGTCGTACTCGCCGCGCTCGGCGTCATCGGCGCCCGCCTCACCCACCACACCCAGGCCGCACCGGGCCCCAGCTCCTCGCCGTCCGCCTCCCCGGCCGTGGACACTGTCCCCTCCCCGGCGACCTCGGCCTCGGTAGGCACTGTGGCGACGCCTCCGACGACCACCGACCCTGTGGACTTCGCGAAGGCGTTCGCCGGGGCGCTGTGGAGCTACGACACCCGCACCACCAGTCAGCCGCAGCTCCTGGACGGGCTGCGGTCCTGGGTGAACGCCGATCCCGCGTACACCGACTGGAACTCCGTCGCCCAGCAGGTCCCCACCGCCGCACTGTGGCAGGACCTGGCCGGCCAGCAGCAGCACGCCACCGCCCAGATCACCGAGGGCCACATCCCCTCCGCGTTCAGCGCAGCCGTCGCCAAGGACCCCTCGCAGCTGACCGCCGCCTACGTCTACCCAGTCACCGTCACCGGCACCGTCCGCATCGGCTGGAAGGGCGGCTCCGGCACCGAGCGGCGGGCGATCACCGTCGCGGTCCAGTGCCGACCCGGCAACGCCTGCACCCTCGCGGCCATCGCCCCCACCACCAGCCCCTGACCGCACACACCAAGGAAGAAGGAGGACCCGCCCCATGGGCTTCTGCGACATCCCCGGCATGGGCGTGCTGTGCGGTCCGGTCACCGACGGCCTGACCGGCGCGGTCACCGGCAGCATCGGCGACTGGATCGCCAGCTCGATCGGCGATCTGGCCACCAGCGGCGTCGACCTGGCCACCAAGGGCATCAACGCCACCACCGCCATCGACCTCAACTCCGACTGGTTCCGGCACAACTACGAGCTGCTGCTGCCGATCGGCCTGGTCGTCACCGTGATGACATTCATCCTCCAGCTCATCCGCGCCGCCTGGCGCAGGGACGGCAACGCGCTAGCCCAAGCCGTGACCGGCACCTTCAGCGGCGTCCTGTTCGCGTTCGCCGCCATCGCACTCACCTCGGTCGCCGTCACCGTCACCGACGCACTCTCCAGCGGACTGTTCCAGGCCGCCGGGACCTCCGTCGACGACTCGATCCGGCGCCTGGTCAAGGTCAGCGAGCTCGGCGCCACCACCGGACTTGGCTGGGTGGTCGCGGCCGTGGTCGCCGCCGGATGCGCGATCGGCACGTTCCTCTACTGGGGCATGATGATGCTCCGCAAGGTCACCGTCCTGGTCCTGGTCGCGCTCGCCGTGTTCGCCGGGGCCGGAGGAGGCTGGGAGACAGCCCAGCGCTGGCGGCGCGGCTGGATCGAGGCGACCGCCACCGTCGTCTTCTCCAAGCTGCTCATCACGATCGTCTTCCTGATCGGCGTCTCCGCCATCGGCCAGAGCAAGACAAGCGACGGCGTCGGCGCCCTGTCCGACATGCTCGCCGGCCTGGTCGTGATGGCCCTGGTGCTGATGTGCCCGTTCGCGATCTACCGGTTCGTGCACTGGGCCGGCGACCCGCAGCACGCCGACCTGCACCAGTCGACCGCGATGGGCCTGACCAACGCCGCCGGCAAGGCGCAGAAGGCGTACACCACCGCCCGCACCGCCTCCACCGGCGGCGCCGGGGCAGCGGCTGCCGCCGCGGGATCGGCCGCGGGCGGCGCGCAGGGCGCAGGCGACGGCACGGGTTCCCCGCAGGGGCCCTCCGATGCACCGGGTTCCGAGCCGGAGCAGACGGCCGCGCAGCCCACCAGCTTCCGCTTCAACTCCCGCACAGGATCTGGTGGGGACGGCGGCCGGTCGGTGTTCTCCTCGCAGCCCGGAGACGGCGGCACCCCCCTGTTCACCCGCTCCCCCGCTGCCGCCGCCTCGTCCGGCGCGGCCACGCCGGGCCAGGGCAGTGCGACCGGCGGCCTGCCCGGCGCCGAAGGTGCGGGAGCGGGAGGGTCGGGACCGGCCCCGGCCGGGCGGCTCATGGTGTTCCCCGACCCCGCCACCCGCAGCCCCTCGGCAGCAACCTCGGCGCCGTCCGTCGCGCCGTCACCGGTGGCCTCCGCCCCGGTCGGCCCGTCCCGGGTGATGCCGCCGCCAGAGCCACCGACCAGCGGTTGACCCGCCGCCCCGTCCCCGGCCCGCCAGCCCGCCCCCTGCGCTTAGGAAGCCACTCTCGTGTCTGTCTCCTCCCTTGAATCGGCCGCCACCGTCAAGTTCCCGCACCGCACCCGCCGCGGAGTGCTGCTCGGGCTGAGCCCGGCGCAGCTGGCGCTGGCCTCGCTCTCCCTGCTGCTCCTGCTCGCGGTGCTCACCGCGGGCGGGGTGCCCAGCGCGCTCGCACTCACCCCGGTGTGGGCGGGGCTGGCCGCCCTGGTGCTCCTGCGGCGCCGGGGACGCCCGCTGGCCGACTGGGCCCCGATCACCGGCCGGTACCTGCTGCGGCGCTGGCGCGGCCAGCTGGTCTGGCTCGCCCGGCCGGGACGGCGCCCGATCAAGCGGGGCCTGCTGCACCTGCCTGGCACGGCCGCGTCGCTGCGCGCCTTCACCTCCTCCGACGGGCTTCTGGGCGCGGTCCACGATCCGCACGAGCAGACCCTGACCGCGGTCCTGCGCGTCACCTCCCGGGCCTTCGCGCTGCTCGACCCGGGCACCCAGGACGCCCACGTGGCCGGCTGGGGACGGGCGCTGGCCGCCCTGGCCCGGACCGGGCACGTCGCCCGGCTGCAGGTGATCGAGCGCACCGTCCCCGACAGCGGCGACGCCCTGCACCGCTACTGGCAGCAGCACCACAACCCACAAGCCCCGGAGGCCGCGCAGGTCTACCGCGAGCTGCTCGACGCCGCCGGTCCCGCCGCCGCCCCGCACGAGGCGTACCTGTCGGTGGCGCTGGACATGAAGGCGGCCAAGCGGCTCGCCAACCAGGCCGGCGGCGGCCTGGCGGGGGCCTTCACCGTGCTCGCTCAGCTCGCCTCCGCCGCCGAGCAGGCGGTGCGCGGCGCCGGTCTCGCCCCGGCCGGGTGGCTGACCACGCAGCAAGTCGCCGCCGTGGTCCGCACCGCCTACGACCCCGCCGCCCTCCCCGCTTTGGACCGCTGGTCCGCCAGTGGGCGCCCGCAGGCCGACCTCGCCGCCGCGGGCCCGGTCGTGGTCGTCGAGCAGGAGGACCGGCTGCGGACCGACAGCGCCTGGCACGCCGTGTACTGGGTGGAGAACTGGCCGCGCACCGAGACCAGCCCCGGGTTCCTGCACCAGGTCGTCTTCGCCGCCGGAGTGCGCCGCACCCTGTCGCTGACCTACGAGCCGCAGGAGATGAACGCCGCCTTCCGCGACGTGCGCCGCCGCAAGGCCACCGTGATCGCGGACGCCGCCGAGCGCGCCCGGCGCGGCCAGGTCGACTCCGAGGAGGACTCGGTCGAGTACGCCGACATCAAGGCCCGCGAGCGCCAGCTGATCGCCGGCCACGCCGATGTCGCCCTCACCGGCCTGCTCACCGTCTCCGCTGAGACCAGCCAGCAGCTCGACCACGCCTGCGCCCTGGTCGAGACCGCCGCGGTCACCGCCCAACTCGACCTGCGGCGCCTGGACTTCCAGCAGGCCGAAGCCTTCACCAAGGCCGCCCTGCCCCTCGCCCGGCCCTGACCGGCACCCGTTCCCTGTCCCCTGACGCCGAAGGCCGACACGATGTCCGACCCGGATCTGCTCCACGTTGCCACAGCCGCCCTCGACGTGCACCACCACACCGCGCTCCCCGAGCCCGCGGCAGCCGTGGACCGGGTCGAACTCGACGCCCTGCACGCCCACACCACCGCGCTCTACGAGCTGCTGGACACCCACACCGGTGCCACCCGCGGCGCGAACCCGGTCGGCGCAGACCACCTGCACGCCGCCCGGACCCGGCTGTGGCAGGCCGCCGAGCACCTCCACGACGCCTTCCACACCGCCCCCCGCCCGGACGGCAGCACGCCGACGCCGGAGCAGTGCGCGGCCCGGCACCCCGAGGGCGCTCCCCGGCTCTCGATCTGCCGCCGCCATCTGGCCACCGCGGTCCGGGTGCGCCGCAGCACCACCCCGGCCGACCTGCGCGCCGCCGCCTTCACTGGCCTGGTCCGCCACTAGCCCTCCGCGAAAAGGGAGTTGTTCCACGATGCGTGCCAGCGCCAGCCCGCTGTTCACTCCGTCCGCCGCCGACCGGTCCTCTCGCCGGGCCGCCCGCAAGGCTCTCGCCGAGGCGCGGCGCACCGCCCGCGACCAGCGCCCCACCCGGCGCGACCGTGGGCAGGGCGACGCCGACGGCGCCGAGCTGCGGGCCGCCTACCCGGTCGCGGGGCGTCCCGGTGCGGCATCCGCGCGCGGCGGCAAGGTGAAGCTGGCGGCGCACCGGATGACGACCGCTATCGCCTCGGGTGCCTACCCGTTCCTCGCGGAGGGCGGACTGGGGGCGCACGGCATCTACATCGGCCGCGACGTCCACGCCGAAGGCTCCTTCTGCTTCGACCCGTTCGAGCTCTACGGCAAGCTCGACGGCTTCACCAACCCCAACATCCTGCTCGCCGGCGTCATCGGCATGGGCAAGTCCGCGCTGGCGAAGTCCCTCGCCCTGCGGGCCATCGCCCACGGCTACCGCATCTACGTGCCCTGCGACCCCAAGGGCGAATGGACCCAGGTCTCCTCCGCGCTCGGCGGCCAGACCATCGCGCTCGGGCCCGGCCTGCCCGGCAGGCTGAACCCCCTCGACGCGCCCGCCCGCCCCCACGGCTTCGACGAACAGGACTGGACCGGCGAGGTCCGCAAGCGTCGCCTCATGCTGGTCGGCTCCCTCGCTCGCACCGTGCTGGGCCGGGACCTGCACCCGATGGAGCACACCGCCCTCGACGTCGCCCTCGACCACACCACCGCCACCCAGCAGCGCACCCCGCTGCTCGGCGACATCGCCCAACTTCTGGGTAACCAGGACGAGCTGAACCACGTAGCGGGCGACCCCACCGCGCAGCTCGGCCACGCCGCCCAGGACCTGGCTCACGCCCTGCGCCGCCTCATCCACGGCGACCTCGCGGGCATGTTCGACGCCCCCTCCACCGTCTCCTTCGACCCCACCGCGCCGATGCTCTCCATCGACCTGTCGCGCCTCGGCTCCGCCGGCGATGACACCGGCCTCGTCCTCGCGATGACCTGCGCGTCGGCGTGGATGGAAGCTGCCCTCGCCGACCCGACCGGCGGGCGGCGGTGGGTCATCTACGACGAGGCATGGCGCGTGCTGCGGCACACCGCGCTGCTGGAGCGCATGCAGTCCCAGTGGAAGCTCGCCCGCGGTCTCGGCATCGCCAACCTCATGGTGATCCACCGCCTGTCCGACCTGCTCTCCGCCGGCGACGCCGGTTCTCGCGGCCGCGCGCTCGCCGAGGGCCTGCTCACCGACTGCTCGACCCGAATCATCTACCGGCAGGAAGCCGACCAGCTCGCCGCCACTGCCCACCTGCTCGGCCTGACCGGCGTCGAGACCGCCGCTGTCGCCCAGCTCCCGCGCGGGCGCGGCCTGTGGAAGGTCGCGGGCCGGTCGTTCGTGACCCACCATGCCCTGCACCCCGCCGAGCTGCAGCTGTTCGATACCGATGCCAGGCTCCGCCCCGTGCCGGTGGAGGCCACCCCGGCCCGGCTGCGGGAGGCCGCCTGAGCATCGCGCGCTACCGGGACGCACCACCGGAGCCGGACACGGTGCTGGTGAGCCCGCGCTATCTCGCCGGCGACAGCTGCGGCGACACCTGGGGAGCCTGGACGGCGCGGCTGCGCGAGCGCGGCTGGACGATGCTCGACAACGGCGCCGACACCACCGTGCTGATCAGCCCCTGCCTGCGGGTGCGCTGCGGCTGGCTCCCGGAGACCTCCGACTACGACATCCAGTTCGCCGCGAGCACCCATCCGCTCCAGGCGCTGCGCTGGCCCCGGCCGGCTACGAGATCACCAGCGAGGTCATCGCCGCAGCCCGGCAGGCGCTGGCGGAGATGAAGCGGGTCTGGCTCGAGCGTGGCCTCGCCTGACCAACCCCGCATCCACCCGCTCGACCTGCGAAGAGCCCGCCACCGCGGCTGCGACAGGACGCGTCCCCCATCCTCCCGCATCTCTCATTGGAGTTGTCATCCAGACCCATCCGATCCTCGCGCTCTTCCCGGAGCCCGACAAGGACGACCTGCAGGCGCTGGTCGACAGCATCAAGCACGACGGCATGTTCCAGCCGATCGTCGTCGACTCCGACGGCCTGCTCCTTGACGGACGCGCCCGCATGAAGGCTTGCCGCGAACTCGGCTTCGAGCCAGAGCAGGTCATCTTCGAGGGCGAGGACCCTGGCGGCTACGCACTGACGGTGAACCTTCGGCGGCGGGGCCTGACCAAGGGGCAGACCGCGATGATCGCCGCCAAGGCGTGTTCATCGAATGAACACGCGCTCCGTTCACTCGATGAACTGACCGCGCGTTCACTCAGTGAACAAGCCGGGGTGTCACTCGGTGGCATCGGCCAGGCCAACATGGTGCTGCGCTTCGCCGCCGACCTCGTCGACTCCGTCATTAGCGGCGCGATCGGATTGAACGAGGCCTACAAGGAAGCGAAGAAGCGGAAGAATCAGGCCAGCTCCGCTGAGGCCCAGCTGGAGCGGCTGCGCAAGGACGACCCCGCTCTGGCGAACCGTGTGGTGGAAGGCGAACTCACTCTGGCCGGGGCCGTGGCAGAGCGAGCGGCGCGTCTGGAGGACGAAGCCCGGCAGCGGCAGGCCAGCACTCAGCTCCTGTGCCAGACCGTCACCCCCTTGTCCAAGACGGCGGCCACTGACGCGTTCCACCAGTACGACCCAGCTCTGGCCCCGCCCGAGCAGGCTGTCACGCGCGAGCGGATCGCGCAGGCCATAAGCGCGCTGCGCGAGATGGACCAGGTGTGGCAGGAGCGTGGTCTGGAATGACGCTCTCTCCTGGACAGGCGAAGCTCTTCCTCGCGGCGCTAGAGGACGAGGTCGCCGACAGCGTCACCGGCTCGGACGGCTGTTTCCGCAAAGCCGACTTCGAAGCCGCCCTGGCCAAGCGCCTGTCCCAGGACGACATCCCGCCCGAGGTACGGGCGTTGATCGCCATGGACTCGGTCCGGGCCCGGGTGCGGAACTACGGCGACCGTCACCGCCCCAGGCGCGACAAGTACGGCCGGGTGATCTACGACCCGCGGACAGTCTGGAAGCTCGGCAACGGTGTCTGGGTCCGCGCCGCCTCTGCCACGGCGGCGGAAGGCCTTGAGGCTGCGCGGCAGTCCTCGCTGAACCGCAACCGCGTCGACCGCGCTGACGACGAGGTCCAGCGCTACTTCCACTCGCGGCTTGACGCGTTCGCGCTGTACCCGGACATCAAGACCTTGGACGAGCTGGAGCGCACCCACTTCGGCTACATCGACGCCGAGTTGCCCTTCGACGACAGCGACGAGGACGCCGATGACAACTAGGCGCCTCCCCGACCGCGCCGGTGATTTCGGCTCACCGCCGGGCGCCTCATCCAGTCCGCCCCGGCCTGGCAACTCCAGCCCAGCGCAGGGACGGCCGACCGGCAGCACGGAGCTGGTCCGCGCCCTGCAACTGTCCCTGCTTCGGCGCTCTCGCTGATCGCCCGCCCCGCGCGCCCAGGTCCCAGGGCCGAGGGGCAACGGGGCACGCCACGGGACATCTTCACCTCTGGAGGATCCGCTTGTCCGCTCTCCCCGGCACACCACTGAACGATGCCCGGTCCACGGACACCCCGCCCGGCCCCGGTCATGAGTCGGCGGATGTCGCCTTCGCCCGTGACCGTGCTCTCGGTCTCGTGGCCGCCACCAGTGACGACGACTCCACCGGGCTGCCTGCGACGGTGTTGCGGCACTTCGGGTTCGCCCTTGACCCCGACAAGGGGATCTGGCGGCTGCCCGCGCGGATGCTGTGGGTCGACCAGGTGCTGGCTGCAGCGCAGGCCAGCACCCTGCTCACCGGGCTCGGCCACACCGTGGTCGCCGACGAGGAGACCCGCACCACTGCCCTCGCCCTGGCCGCCCAGCACGCCCCGCCCGCCAGGTCTCCCGGCGCCACCTTGGCGCAGATGTCCGCACCCCACACGCCCGTGCCGCCCGCATCCGCGCCGCTTCGCCGCTGACCGTCCCCGTCGTGTCCCGCCCGTCCCCGCCTGGAGGCCACCATCCCCGACTCCCCCGAGTCCTCCCCGTCCCCTGTCTCCTTGTTCGACGTCGCGGTGGTCCGCGACCCCGAGTGGGGTGTGATCGCCCAGATGGGCCAGCACAGCCCCGCCATCGAGAAGGTCTCGCAGGTCCTGGCACAGTTCGGGTTCGCCCGCCGCACCCCGGACGCGCCCTGGGCTCTGGGCCCCACCGAGGGCAGCGTCTTCCTCCACCTGCGCGAACTGGTCAGCGCGCTGCGCGGGCTGGGCCTTCGCGTCAACGCCGACCCCGCCTTCGACTACCTGGCCGCCGAGACCGAGTCCCCCGCGGCGGAGCGGGCCCTGGACGGCGCCGTGCAGGTCCTGGACGCCGTGGACCGGCCCAGGCTGCAGGTCGCGATCGGCTCCCACCCGGAGCACGGCACTGTGGTCCGCCTCCTGGACGACCAGCCCGCAGCCCGCCGGGTGCTCCAGCAGGCCGGGTTCGCGCCGGTTCCCGGTAGCCGCCTGCACGCTCACACCGGAACCGCACAGGAGAGGCTCACCGCCGCGCGCAGCGTGCTGGCCGGGCTCCGCGCCGCCGGGCTGGCGGTGGCGTCCGATCTCGCCTACGAGCCGCCGGCCGCACTCGACCAGCGGCTCGCGAAGGTCGCGGCCCGCGCCCGCGCCGCCCGCGCAGTCTCCCCCCACGCTGCCAGCGCCCGGACCGCTGCCCCGGCCCGTGCCGCCGCCGTCGGCGATCCACGACACGCCTGGTCGCGGGCCCGCTGACCGACCCTGAACTGACAAGGAGGTGCGACGCGATGAGCGTCAAGCTGATCTGGTCGATCGAGCACGCCTGCGGCCACATCGCCGAGGTCGACCTGTCCGACCGCCCCGCCGACCGGCGTGCCGGTCACGCCCGCTGGCTGGGCCAGCGCCCCTGCCGTGAGTGCTGGCAAGCCGAGCACCGGCGCGACGCCGAGCAGACCGCCGCCTGGCTCGCCGCGCGCCGTACGGAAGAGCGAGCCGCGGCCGGCGAGTGGGCCGAGCAGTTCCAGATGCCGCCGCTGGACGGCCCCGAGCGGGCCCTGGCCTGGGGCGAAACGGTCCGCCACAAGCTCGTCACCGCCGCCTACACCGTCCTGGTCGAGGAAGAGGGCATCGACGACGAGGCATGGACGACGGTCGAGGACAAGGTCCGCACCGTCACCCGCGCCGGCTGGTGGATCGACCAGCGCGAGGCCGATCCGGCCGACCTGCCCGAACTCCTCGACGCCGCCTCCGATTCCGATCGCGGCACCGAGAACCCCTTCTAGGAGCCTCGCCAATGCCACGTCACGCCAGCCCCACTTCTGCTTCGGTCGCTGAGCTTGTCGCCGTCTCCTCCTACGCCGAGGTGAGCGAGACGCTGGCCGCGGTCGCCGACCTGGACGACGGGCCACTCCGGGACCTCTTGGACCTGATGGCCGCGGCGGCCGTCGCCACCGGCCGCCGCCGCCCTGCCTGGGACCGGTGCATGGCCACGCTCACCGCGGTGCAGGACCTGTCCGGCCGGATCGCGGAGGCCTCTGCCGCCATCGCGGCGCTCCCCACCGTCGATCCCGCCGCCGCGGCCGAGTGATCGCTTCGATCACTCGGCTATGGGACCACGGCCAGGCCGTCGCTCACGCCCTCCGCCCTGGCCCAGGCCGCCAACCCGCGCCCGTGGCCGGGTCTGCGGACGTCCTGCCGGATGGCACCGTCCAACCGGACGATCTCACGCAGTCACTGCGGCGGCCTCTGCTCGGCAACAACCACCGGACGACTCCCGCCGACCGTCGGGTGGGGTCGTGCACCATCGAGCTCGACCCCGGTGAGTCTGCCCCGTCGGACGACCAGTGGGCCCACGTGGCCCGGCGGGTCGTCGCCGCGGCCGGACTGGCCACGGACGCGGACTCTCCAGCGGTTGCCCGTGGGTGGCGATCCGGACCTGCGATCCGCGCCGGTTGATCGTGCTGGCCACGCTGATGCGCGCCGACGGCAGCCGCCCAGACCTGCGCCACACGGCGCCGAGGGTCCGCGCCGTCCTGCAGGTCCTCACCCGCACTCCGCTTCCGGCCCGCATTTCCGCGCCTTGGGTCGTGCCGGCCCCGGCAGCCCAGCGCCGTCATCGCTGACCGCTCCGACGGCCAACTCCTCTTCTTCCCCTTGTTCTTCGGAGGTTCCCCTTCATGCATGTCCTCGTCGCCAGCTCCGGCAGCACCGTCCTGGAGAACGCGCTCCTGGACGCCGGGCACCAGGTGTCGCTGCTCGTGCCCACCGGGCAGGTCGACGCCCGCAGGGTCGACACCCCGCGCGCCACCACCGTGCTGGGCATCGACCGCTGGCACGACCCGGCCAGCCTCGCCCAGGTCCTGGCCACCATCCCGGACGGGGTGTTCGACCGGGTCGCCACCACCGACGAGCAGGCCGTGGTCACCTGCGCCCGGGTGCGCGAGCACCTCGGCCTGCCGGGGATCGGCGTGGAGGCGGCGCTGGCCCATACCGACAAGCACGTCGCCAAGACGGTGCTGGAGGAGGCGGGCGTCCCGGTGGCGCGGCACCGTGTGGTCCGCCACGGCCGCCAGGTCGCCGCGGTCGCCGAGGAGTTCGGGTGGCCGGTCGTGGTCAAGCCGTGCCGGGCCGCCGGCACCGTCAACACCACCGTCGTGCGCAGCCGCACGGACCTGGACGAGCTCCTCGCGGACGGCTTCTTCGACGCCACGGTCGACGATCCGACCGGCCGGTTCGGCGCGGGCGAATTCACGGTGTCGCTGCACCAGGCCAAGGGCTTCATGGTCGAGGAGTTCGTCGCACCGACCGAGGAGTGGTTCTGCGACGTCTACCTCCACGACGGCGAGGTGCTGGCGGCCTTCCCCGGCCGGTACAGCGCGCCGCTGCTGTCCACGCTCGGCGGCCACCACCACATCTCCCTCGTCCCGCCGTCCCACCCCGACGCCGCGAAGGTGATCAAAGTCGCCTCCGATGCGTGCCGGGCGCTCGGGTCGGGCACCGGGGTCGTGCACTGCGAGGTGATGCGCACCGAGCGGGGCTGGGTGTTCGGTGAGGGCGGGCACCGGCCCGGCGGCGGAGGCGTCACCGCCCTGTACGCGCGCCAGCACGGCGTCGACGTCCCCACCGTGCTGGCCCAGCTCGCCCTCGGCCAGCGCCCCGACATCCCCGTCGACCCGGACGCCGGGGTCCTGTCCCACCTGTGGCTGCACCCTCCAAAGGGCGTCGTCACCCACGTCGCCTCGGCCGAGCAGCTGTACGACCTGGCCGGGGTCGTGGAGGTAGACATCAACCTGCGGGTCGGGGAGCCGGTGCCGACGGGCTTCGGCACCATGTCGCTGGCAGGCCGGATCGCCTTCGCCTCCGCCACGCTGGAGACCGCCTCCCTGGACGCCGCACGTCTCGCGCATGCCCTCGGCCTGCGGGTCACCTCCCGCACGGCCGGCCAGATCGAGGGGTGCGTGCGATGACCCAGACCCACTTCACCTGGTACGAGGACGCGGACGCGGTCCCGGCCGTCGCAGAGCCGGAGCAGCCGTTCCACACGACCGCGTGGACGCGTGCCTGGGAGCAGGCATGCCCGGAGCAGGTGCTCTCCCACCACCACCTGGTCGTCGAGCACGACGGCGTGCGGCAGTACGCCGCCTTCCACCTGACCGGGTCGTCGCCGTTCTGGGCGCGCATGGAGCACGACGCCGGCATGAGCGTCGCGTGGCCGGGGCCGGTGCTGTTCGCGGGGAGCCTGTACGCGGAGTACGGCGGCGCGGCCACCACCAGCGACGCGATGCTGGCCGCCACTCTTGGGGCCGGGCTGGACCTGGCCCGCGAGCTTGGGGCGGCGGCGCTGATGGTGCCGAACCTGACCCCGGTGCTGGCCGCGCGCTTCCAGTGGGCCCGACCCGCGGACGTGGCCGTTTTCACCGACCTGGCGTTCAGCGCCGACGCCCGCGGCGGCATCGAGGGCCTCGCGTCCCGGGCGGGAAGCCGACGGGTGATGCGCGACCTGCTGCGCCAGCACCGGCGCGGCACAGACGCGGGCCTGGCCCTGAAGGTGCTGCACGGACCGGAGATGCTGCCCTGGCTCGGCCGCTTCGCGACGCTGGCGGGAGCGAGTGCCGAGCGGCACGGCACCGCCCTCTACACGCGGGGCATGTTCCCCCACCTCGCGGCGGTCCCCGGCGCGGTGATGCTGGCGGCCTTCCACGAGGGCGACCTCGTCGGCGGCTTCCTGGGGTTTGTCCACAAGGACCGCGTCCACCTGTGGACAGCGGGGGTGGCCCGGGAGCGGCAGCGCGACCTGCGCACCTACAGCTGGCTGATCGCCGAAGCGCTCGACTGGGCGGACGCCGAGGGCATCGCCCTGGTGGACATCGGGCGCGGCAACACCGTCTGGAAGCGCCGGCACGGCTTCCTCGCCAGCGAGCTGCACACGCTGGTCCACCTCACCGCGCCCGCACCGAAGTTCGCGGCAGGTGCAGCCGAACTCGGCTCCCGCATCCGGAGCTTCGCGGATCGCCAGGCCGCCGGGGCGATGCGGTGAGCGAGATGAACTCGGCCGAGGCGCGGCTGGGGTGGCTGGACGACCGGACGCTGCGCTGGAAGCTGCGGCAGGCCACGACCCTGATGCTGGAGGCGGTGGCCGACATCATCGATGGCGAAGGGCTGACCTTGTCCGGCGCGCTGCCCGGTGGCGCCGAGTACGCCTGTGAGCACACCGGCCTGCCAGACCAGTACGCGCCGTTGGTGGAGGCCGAAGCGGTCGGCTACCTGGCACGGACCCTCGCCCGCACGCCGACCTCGCTGTTCAACGGCAACCTCACCTACTTCGTGTGGAAGATCGACACCCTCCCGCACGAGAAGCAGTCCAAGCTGCTGCGCCGCACCGCCGCCGCGTACAACCGGTGCCTGCCCGCCACCGCTGCCTCGCCCGAGCCGGGCGACGCGCCCACGGTCCCCTACGTCGTCGGCCGCTACCAGAGCGGCCCCTACGTCGGCTTCGCCGCGCTCACCCGCCACCCCGATGGCCGCCGCGGCCCGGCTCGCTGACACCCCTCGTCCGGCCCAGGGGCCGCCCATCCGTTCCCACCCACCTGCTGCTGGGAGTCATCAGCTGTTCGCCATGAGGATCACCGAGACCGACGACGGCCGCATCCTGGCCGAAGACGGCGGTCCACAGACCTACGACCTCCTGCTGTACGCCGGGTTCGTCCCCCACCCCGACGGCACCCTGCGCATGATCCTGCCCGACCACCTCTCAGACCCGGAGCAACTGCGGGCCCTGCGCCTGGCGACAGACCTGCTGGAGGCGGCCGGACTCGACTTCTTCGTCGACTTCGACACCACGACGCCCACAGCCCCTCCCGCGGCCGATTCCCACTCGGCCGAAGCGCGGGACACACCCCGGCCTCTGCCGCCGTCCGCGCCCACCAGCATCACGCCGCCCCCGTCCCGGGCCGGACGGCGACGGTGACCGGGCCGACCGGGAGCGTCGAACGCCCCGACCCGCTGCGCGAGCCGATCGTGATCAGCCGGGCCCGGCTCCACGGGCCGGTCACCGCGCGCAGTGTGCTGCAGTGGCGACGCGCGCACACACTGTCCAGCGAGCTGCTCCAGCTGATCGGGTTCGTCCCGGTCACCGACGGGTCCGCGACCGTGCTGGTCCTGCCCGCCCATCTCCCGGGCCATGAGCAGCGCCTGAAGGCGGCGACCGCCGCGGCGACGCTTCGGGCCATCGGCCACCCGGTGCGCCTGGCCCGGCAGTTGGAGGACCCGCAGGCCGTCCCGCAGCTGAGTCAGCCGTTGCTCGGGTCGGCGTTGCGCCAGCAGCTCGGGCAGGGCGGTGATCTCGGGCGGCCCTGGGGTGACGGGCACAGCGACGACGTGGCCCGGACGCTGCTGGAGCTCTCCGCGCCCTCCAGCGGGATCCTCGCCGTCGCCGCCGAGACCCTGCGGGAAGCCGAGTGGTGGTGGGGAGCCGAGCACCCCGTCGACCACATGCCGGCAACCCAGCGCCTGGCCGAGCTCGCCGAGCAACTGCACGCCGTCGCGGGCGAGATCTCCCGCCTGCGCGCCGACCTGGCGCTGATGGACCGCCGGCGAGACGAGTCCGGCCAGACACCGCCACATCGCAACCCGTCCGTCGCCGCCACCGCCGCTGCTGCCCGCCGGCCTCCCGCTCCGGCGGCCAGCGGCACCGATACCCCCGCCCCTCTCCCTCATCCATCCCCCGCTGAAAGAGGTAAGCCCTTGCGTCTGTCCCGTACCCGCGGCGCCGTCGTCGCCGCCACCATCGCCGCCGTGACCGCGATCGGCATCGTCCCCGCGAGCGCCGACGTCCCGCAGCGCGGCGTCTCCGGCTGCTTCGCCTACTCCTGGTCGCCGGGCTGGTGGACCACCACCGTCTACTGGCACAACCGCTGCTCCACCCGGCACCGCATCGAGATCGTCTGGGACGGCCAGAGCTACGACCCCACCGTCCGCCTGGTGAACGGCAACGCCAAGGGCAACGCCTGGACCACCTCCGGCGGCGTCAGTGGCGTCTACGACGACGGCCGCGGCTGACCCTCACCCACCCCAACCCCGCCTGCCCCAGCACCCGCCTGTCCGAAGGGATCCACCCGCCATGACGTGCAGAAGACCCGGTCCGCTCACGCACCCGGCCATCTCCGCCGCTGCCCCGGCGCGCGCCCACGCGCCGCCGGGGCCCCGGACCCGTGGACCGCCCTTGCCCAAAACCGCCTCCGCCCCCTCTACTTCGTCTTCCGCGACGCCGGGCACCGACCTGGCCCTCGCCCTCCTCATCGGTGCCGCCACCGTCCTGGCCGCCTTCGGGTCGCTCGCCTGGACGCTCGGCAACGCCGCCGCCTGGTTCACCCACACCCCCCGCGCCGCGTTCGCCCCCATCGCCGCGGTCCTGCACCCGAAGCAGCTGTGGCCGCACCTGACCAGCGGCTGGCTGCTCGCCGCCACCCGCATCGCGCCCGGCCTGCTGCTCCTGGTCCTGGCCGCCGCGGTCCTTGCGCTGTGGATGCGCTGGCGCTCCCGCCGGGGCAGCAAGGGGCTCGCCGGCGCGGCCGAGCTGTCCGCGCTGCTGGCGAAGGACACCGCCGCTAAGGCCAAGGGCCTGCGCCCGAGCCTGGCCCTGGTCAAGTCCGCCCAGCTGGACCCGGACGAGACCGGGCTGCTGGTCGGCAACCTCCCCGCCGGGCAGGAGGTCCGCGCCTCCTGGGAGGACGTCCTCCTCGCGATCATGGCCCCGCGCTCCGGCAAGACCTCGGGGCTCGCGATCCCCGCGATCCTGCGCGCCCCCGGCGCGGTCCTGCTCACCTCCAACAAAGCCGGCGGAGACGCCTGGAGCGCCACCTTCGACGCCCGCGCCCGCCTGGGCCGCGTGTGGACGCTTGACCCGCAGCAAATCGCCCACGCCACCCGCGAGATGTGGTGGGACGTGCTGGCCGACGCCCGCGACCTCGGCGGCGCCCGCCGCCTCGCCGGGCACTTCGTCGCCGCGAGCGTGGACGAGTCCAACGCAGGGGACTTCTGGTCCACCGCCGCCGCGAACACGCTCAGCGCGCTGTTCCTGGCCGCCGCCCGCAACAACCGGCCCATCACCGACGTCCTCGCCTGGCTCGCCTCCCCGTCCGATCGCACCCCGATCGACCTGCTGCGCGACGCCGGATTCCCCGCGGTGGCCTCCCAGTTGCAGGGCACCGTCGCCGGAGCCGTCGAGACCCGTGACGGCATCTACGAGACCGCCCGCCAGTACGCGGCCTGCCTGCTCGACCCCAACATCGCCGCCTGGGTCACCCCCCAGGACGATCTGCCGCAGTTCCGCCCCGAGAAGTTCGTCCACGCCAAGGACACCCTGTACCTGCTGTCCAAGGACGGCGGCGGCTCCGCGTCCGCGCTGATCGCGGCAGCCGCCGACGCGGTCATGCGCGCCGCCGTACGCGCCGCCGAACTCGCCGGCGGACGCCTCGACCCGCCCCTGCTGGCGATCCTGGACGAGGCCGCAAACGTCTGCAAGATCAGCGACCTCCCCGACCTGTACTCGCACTTGGGATCGCGCGGGGTCATCCCGATCACGATCCTGCAGTCCTACCGGCAGGGCGTCCGCGTGTGGGGCGAGTCCGGCATGGACGCCCTGTGGTCCGCCGCCACCGTCAAGGTCATCGGCTCCGGTATCGACGACGCCGACTTCGCCGACAAGCTCTCCCGCCTGGTCGGCGAGCACGACGTGGAGACCGTCTCCATCTCGGTCAGCGACGGCTCCCGCTCCACCTCCACGAGCATGCGCCAGGAACGGATCCTGGCCCCCGACCAGATCCGCGCCCTGCCCAAGGGCAAGGCCCTGCTGCTCGCCACCGGAATCCGCGCCGCCCTGCTCGACCTGCGCCCCTGGTACCGCGAGCCGGACGCCGGACCGCTGGCCAAGGCCTCCTCGGAAGCGACCGCCGCGATCACCGCCCGCGCGCTGGCCAAGGTGACCGGGGGTGAGGCGTGAGCCTGCACCTGGTCCCGGTCCGCTCCCGCGACGCCAACACCTTCGTTGCCGAGCACCACCGCCACCACCGTCCCCCGCAAGGCCAGGTCTTCGCCGTCGGCGCCGCCGACCGCACCGGCCGCCTGCGCGCGGTCGCGATCGTCGGCCGCCCCGTCGCCCGGCACCTCGACGACGGCGCCACCCTAGAGGTCACCCGCACCTGCACCGACGGCGCCGCCAACGCCAACTCCCTGCTCTACGCCGCCGCGTGGCGCGCAACCAAGGCCCTCGGCTACACCCGGCTGCTCACCTACACCCAGTCCGGGGAGTCCGGCGCGAGCCTGCGCGGCGCCGGATGGCGCGTCCTCGCCCAGCGCCGGCCCCGACCCGGCTGGCACACCGCCTCCCGGCCCCGCACGGAGCTCGGCACCGAGCACGTCGCCCGCACCCTGTGGCAGGCGCCGTGACCATCACGAACACCGAGCCCGCGTTCCGCTGCCTGTCCCTCGGGGCCGGAGTCCAAAGCTCGCTCCTGCTGATCCTCGCAGCTCAGGGACACCTTCCCAAGATCGAATATGCGCTGTTCAGCGACACCGGGTGGGAGCCCAGGTCGGTGTACGCGCACCTGGACCGGCTGGAGCGCGAGGTCGCCGCCCCGGCGGGGATCAAGGTCTTCCGGGTCTCCTCGGGCAACATCCGCCGCGACGCGCTCGACCCCGACCACCGCTTCGCGAGCATGCCGCTGTTCATCAAGAACCCGGACGGCGGCGACGGGATGACGCGTCGTCAGTGCACCGGCGAATATAAGATCAAACCACTAAAGGCCAAGGTTAGGGAGCTGCTCGGCTACCCGTATCCGGCGCGAATTCCGGCTGGGGTGTTCGTCGAGCAGTGGATCGGCATCTCACGGGATGAGTTCCACCGGGCCAAGGACGCCGATGTGCGCTACATGCGCAACCGCTTCCCGCTGCTGGACCTCGACCTGACCCGCGAGGACTGCCTGCGGCTCCTGGCGGAGAACGGCTTCCCGGACACCCCGAAGTCCTCGTGCCTTGGGTGCCCGTTCCACTCGGACCGCCAGTGGCGGCAGATCCGCGACCAGAGCCCCGAGGAGTGGGCGGACGTCGTCAGCTTCGACGCCGCGATCCGCGCCGGCAGCGCCCGCGCGAACGCCACCGGCTCACCGCTGCTCGGCAGCGCGTACCTGCACCGATCCCGCCTCCCGCTCGACCAGGCGCCGATCGACCGCCTCTCGCGCGCCGAGCGGCGCGGCCAGCAGCTCGACCTGCTCCCCCTCGCCGACGCCGACGAGGACGACGAGCCCGGCGGCTGCTCCCCCTGGGCATGCCGCGGCGACGCGGCCTGACCCAACTCACCACCTCCCTCTCAGCCTTCGAGGAGTCGCCCCATCAGCACCCCGGACTTCGAGCTGTACGACAACGCCGGCCGCACCACCGAGCAGATCCGCTCCTACGACACCGGCGAACCGACCCACGACGATCTGCTGCGCAGCGGCCTCGCCCGCGTCCGCAGCCGCACCACGCAGGGCAGTGAGCCGCCTGCTCCCGGGCGCTCGGTCCTGGACTGGACCGAGGCGCTCGCCGGCTGCGAGTCACCGGGCGAGCTGGCCGCGGTCATCCACCACGTCTGCTGCACCGACGACGCCGCCCTGGCCCGGCTCCACCAGTTCCTTGAGGAGGCGGCGGAGCGCGTCCGGCAGATCCCCGGCGCCGCCCACGTCGCCGGCGTCATCGAGGCGCAGACGCGTGCGCTCGGCGAGATCGGCGACCGCCTCGACGAGGTCGGCGTCGACCTGGTCGATGCGGACCGCACCGCGACACCGCCCGAGCCGGATGGCGCCCGCGCGCAGGCTGCCCAGTCCGCCTCCCCGGGGATCACCGACTCGGGCATCCGCAGCGCGTCGGACGGCGGGGCCCGCCAGTCCACGACCGCACCGAACCCCCCGCGCCGGGGGCAGCGCTGACCTGGCGCGATCCACGCAAGGTCTGGCCTGCGGACGAGCTGGTGCCGCGCCTGTCCAGCGCAGGCGACCTCAACCACCCGCCGTCCAGCCAGCAGATGGGGCCGTGGAACCACGACGAGCTCGCACGCCTGGCCCACCCGTGGCCGATCGAGTGGCTGTTCCCGCCGAAGCCCGGTGATCCACCGCGCATCATCAACCTCTTCGCCGGAGCCGGCGGCTGGGAGCAGTCGCTGTCCCTGCTGGACGGCGAGTTCGACGTGGTGGGCGTCGAGATCGGCTTCGACGCCGCAGCGACCGCCGTCGCGGCCGGACACCGCCGGATCGTCGCCGACGTCCGCTCCCTCGACCCGGGCCACCTGTGCCTGCAGTGGGCGCAGGGCCTGATCCTCTCCGCTCCCTGCCAGGTCTGGACGCCTGCCGGGAAGCGCGCCGGCCACACGGACCTCAACCTCGAACTCCTCTTGGACACCCTGGCCAACGCCTTCGACGCGACCTTCGGGTTCTGGCACGACAACCAACTGTGCGTCGAGCCGGACGAGTGCGGGGTCTGCTGCGATCCGGCGTGGGACGGCTATGCCGGGTTCACCGGAGCCTTGATGAGCCTGGACGAGGCACGGGCCCCCATCAAGGAGATGACGGACGAGCGGATCGGCCTGATCGCCGAGACGCTGATCTGGTCGCTGTCGCTCACGGCGCGCTACGACCAACTGCGGTGGCTAGCGATGGAGCAGTCCAGCGCCCTGCCGGAGGTAGTGCTGGACGCACTGGCGAACTACCTGGAGGAGGCCGACTGGGCGGACGCCCGATGGCAGGTACTGGACGCGGTCGACTACGGGCTCGCCTCACGGCGCAAACGCACGTTCCTGGTCGGCGGGCGGCACATGAGGATCGATCTGGCAGCGATGGTGCCGAGTTCGCCGGTGGAGCCCATGACCGCGGCTCGCGCGCTGGGCTGGCCTGCGGGTATCCGGGTCAACACGCGCGGCAACAGGAAGACCAGCGGCGGCAACGAGTGGCCCGCTGACAGGCCCGCCATCGCCATCACCTCGAAGATGCGCGGCTGGTACCCGGCGGACGACCCCACGCATCGCTTCCCGGTGCCGCAGGGCGCGCTGCTGGTCGGGATGCCCGCCACCTACCCCTGGACCGGGTCCCGGTCCAGCGCCTACCAACAGCTGGGCGACCTGGTCACTCCCCCGGTCGGGGCAGCCGTCCTCGGTCCGCTCGTCGGCCGCCAGTGGGAGAGCGCCGTCGCCGACTACCTCGCCGACCTGTACGGGCCCCACAGCCAGGCCCTCGCCGCCGAACCGGCAGTGCCCGCCCCAGCGCCGCGCCGCCGAGCAGCAGCCTCAGCGGCCTCCCCGATGCTTCCCGGCCTGGAGGCCTGGAGCACCACGGCCTCCCCGACGCTGCCCGGCCTCGACCAGTGGACCCCCGCCGCGAAGCCCCCAGCCGCCAGGCGCCCCGCACACAGCTCTCGCTGACCACACCCCGAACAAGCCGCCGAGGAGATCGATGTCCCACCCCGACTACGACCTGCACGACAGCGTCGACCACCCCACCACGCAGGCATCCGGCTCGGCGACGGACCGGACCCGCACCGAGGACGTGCTGCACTTCGGCGATGCCCGATCGCCTGCGAGCCGCCACTTCAGCGACGACACCTCCGGCCTACCACGTTGGGCCGCGGTCTGACCGCGCTGGTCCCGCGCAAGCCGCTCCCCCAAGCCGCGCCTTCCACGACACCCCTGCCCCGGAGGTACGTCCCAATGCGTGTCGACCACGCCCTCGTCCTTGCCCGCCTCGACCCGCTGAACTCCGGCACCGTCACCGGCCGCCAGCAGACGCTCCACCTGCCCGACGCCGGACTCACGGTCACCGCCGACCTCGCCCAGTCGATCCGGGCGGACACCTACCCCGGCGTCCGGGTCCGGATCATCTCCCTGCAGCACGGGGTGCTGGACACCAACGTGTTCGGCTTCACCGAGCACGGCACCTTTACCAACGCCGAGGAGTCACTCGCCTACGGGGAACGGGCAGCGGCAATCACCCTCTACAACCAGGACCGGGTCTTCCAGCCCGACCGCTGCCACCCCGACCGGCTCCGCGACGCCATCCGCACCTACATCACCGCGTTCACCGGACTGGCCCCGGCCCCAGCGCCCGCTCCCACCCCCGCCCGCCAGGACAGCCGGATAAAGATCTCCGCCCCGGCTCCCCGCACCGGAAGCGCACCTGCCGCGCGGTCGCGCCGATGACCCGCACGGATTCAGGAGAACCTTCGTTGACATCCTCCCCCTCCACCCCTGACCGGTCCCGGCCGCTGCCCGGCCTGACCGGCTTCCCGGCCGAGGTGGCAGCACGCCTGGACGGGTGGAGTGCCCACGTGCGCCCCGAGGGCGACCTGCTGCGCGGCCCGGACGGGGTCGACCTGGCCATGACGCCGCTGCGGCGCCGTCCCGGCTGGCGCATCGTCCCGGTCTTCACCGACCCCGCCCTGGCACGGGCCGCCGCCCGCCCTGCGCTTCCGGCGGCGCTCCACCTGGACGACCACGATCCCGCGCGCGCTGCCGCCCGGATCGCCCGCCGCCTGCTGCCGACCGCCGAACTGGCCGTCTACGTGCGGCGCCTGGACCTGCTGCTCGACGCCGTCGGCGAGGCAGCAGGCCGGTCCGGACACGCCGAACAGTTCCGCAACGGGCAGCGCCTGAGCGGCGAGACCATCACGCGCACGTACGACGGCGACGGTGTGGAGTTCGTGCGGGACTACACCGCGGCCTGGCCGTACCTGGACTACGTCCTCGACCACGCGGCGCCCGTCCTGGACCGCATCCGGCTGTTGGCGCCCGGCGCCGCCGTGCACGATCCCAGCCTGTGGATGCCGTTCCCGGCCCTGCACGGCATGCGGGACCTCGTGCTGGAGGGCCGACGGCTGCGCGGCACCTGGGCGGACGCGATGTCCATGATCCTTCCCGGTCACCCGCGAACCCAGGAGGTCCGCGACCGCGCCAAGCGGATGCGCGCCAAGGACGCGCGGCCTCTGTTGGACCGGCTGGACGCCTACCAGGCCGACTTCGCCACCCTCGCGCGCGCGGTCGCCATCCCGGCCGAGCACAACCACCGCGGCCTGCACACCCCGCACGTGCTCGGCTGGGAGTGGGCACTCGCCCAGGGCCCCCACACGGCCGGCACCCGGTATCTCCGGGGTCTCCTGCGTCACCAGGCCCCGCTGACCGTGCTCGCCACCACGCCCACCCCACCGGCGTGGAGCGGCGCCCTGCCGGGCACCGCGATCGTCGCCCGCAGCCATACCGGCGCCCACGTCGCCCTCCACGTGCGCCCCGACGAGACCGGCGAGACCTCGCTGTGGCACAGCAACGACAGCACGCTCGCCTCCGCCGTCGACGTCCTGCGCCAGCGCTTCAGCGCCGACGGCGGCTCCCTGACCGAGCAGGCCCTCGACGCGAGCGCTCGGTTCGTCCGACCCGGCCTCGCGCCGCTCACTGCCCGGTCCGCACCCCACCGAGCCGCCGCTATCCCGGCTGCGCCGACGACACGCGCCGGCAGGCGGCGATGAAGCCCACTCCGCGGTCCTCCGTCGTCGACAGCGTCGGCGAGATGACGGTGCCGCTGCTGCGTGCCGGCGACGAATGGCTGCTCATGGGCCGTAGCGGACAGATCCAGGTCACCGACCCGCAGGCTGCGTCCGAATTCGACGCGCTTGCTGCGGCGTTGGCCGCCGCCGATCGCGCCATCGCCACGGCCACAACATGCGGGCAGACCCTTTCATGACCGGCTCCCAGAACACCCTCGGCACCACGCCGCCGGCGGTGGAGGGGCCGGATCCGGTGGTGCTGGCCGAGCAGGCGCTCCTCGGCGCGCTGCTGCTCGACCCGCAGCAGACCCGGACAGTCCACGAGTGGCTCGCGGCGCAGAACTTCTACCGGGCAGCCCACCGGGCGCTCTACCAGGCCTTGGTGGACCAGTTCCGGGCCGGCCACCCCGCGCTCGCCCCCCACCCCGGGAAGGAGGAGGCGTTGGCGTGGCTGACCGACGCCGTCGCAACGGCGAGCCGCACCACCCGCGGGATCTCTCCCTCCTACCCGCACACCCTGGCCGCTGCCTGCCCCCGCAGCGACCACGCCCCGGTCTACGGGCGCATGGTGGTGGAGGCAGCCCTGCAACGCACCGTCGCCGAGCACGCCACACGCATGCTCACCTCCGCCCAGACCACACTGGCCGCAGGCGGCGAGGCCCGCATCCTGCTCACCCACCTGGACATCCTCACCGAGGTCCTCGACCAGCTCGGCCGCCTGGCCGGTGTCCCCCGCCCGGGACACGGAGCCGACCAGTCCGCGCCGGGCCTGGGTGAACCCGCCGTCGTCAACGGCTCGGTGGAACAGTTGGGGCAGGACCTGCTGGCCGAGGAGGAGATGCTTCTCGGGACGCTGCTGCAGACCCCGCAGGTGATCGGCGAGATGGCGGTGTGGCTGCGCCCCGCCGACTTCGCCGATCCGGGACTGGGCGCCGTGTTCTCGCTGCTCGTCGCCCTGCATCGAAACGGCCGGGCGATCGACCAGGTCACGCTGCTGTGGGAAGCCCGCAGGCGAGGGCTGCTCACCGACCAGGTACTGACAGTGGAGCGAATCCTCGGCCTCGTACCGGCGCCGGGCGACCCCGCGTTCGGCGGCGAGATCGTCGCCCGCCGCGCACTGGCGCGCACCGCGAGCGCGGCGGCATGGCAGGTGCGGGACTTCGCGGCGACGATGCCGCCAAGCCGCCTCGTCCCGCGTGCGCTCGCGCTGCTCGCCCCGGTCCAACAGGCCCGCCAGCGCTGGCAGGCAGCCACGGCGCCCGCAGCCGAGCGGGTCCAGTCCTTCCGCGCCCGCCGCTGACCCACCCCCGCTAACTCCGCGACCCAGCTTGGAGACCCGCCGCCCCGTGGCCGACTTCGCCTTCCCGTTTCGGGCCCTTGACCGGCTCGGACCGGCCGACACCGAATCCGCCGACACCGTCAACACGCTCGACCTGTACGCGAACTGCCTCACCGTCCTGGCCCACCACACGGGCACGCTCCGGCAAGCCCCGCCCTCCCCAGCGGCGCCAGGCTTGTTCGACCTGCCGGGCGGCGGCCTGGTCACTGTGCTGGAGACGGCCGCGGTCTTCTTCGACTCCCGCGCGGTCTTCGACATGCCCGGCACAGCGGACCTGGTGGCCGTGCATCTGCTCCACACCCCGAGCGCGAAGACGTTCCGGCTGCGGGCCGAGCGGGTTCCGACGCTCGCCATCGCCCAGCGGTGGCTCGCCGAGCAGGGCCTCGCCCCGACCACGCTGACCCCGGCGGCCGGGACCGTGAGGGCCACGGACTCGGCCAGCCGCGCCGCCGAGCAGCGCATCCGGGCCGACCGCGCTGGCCGCTTCGAAGTGGTCGACCACTTCACGCACGAGGACGGCCCCGTCTACGTGCTCTACCGCGACCACCAGCCCGGTGCGCTCCCTCCGTACCTCGCGCAGGCCGAGGTCCCCGACACCTCCGACGCGCCGCTGGACTACCGCGTCCGCGAGGCCCGCTTCGCCACCGCCGACGAGGCCGACACCTGGCACCGGGACGGCTTCCCGCCCAACACACCCGCCGCCGTCCGCCCGGCCACGAACAGCGCGACACGCCCAGCCTCCGGGGCGCCGCGGCGCCCGCGACGGCGCTGAGCAGCGACTCACCTCCCAATCTGGCGAATGGAGATCACGTTTGACCGACACCCCCACGAGCGCGTCCCCTCCCGAGCCGCCCGGGCGTCGCTACCTGGTGTCGCCCCGCTATCTGGCCGGTCCCGGAGAGCAGCCGGAGCAGGCGCTCGCGCCTCTGCTGCAGGCCGGTTGGACGCCGGTCAGCGATGTCGCCCTGGACGGGCTGACGCTGCTGTCCCCGGACCTGAACACGCTGCTGCGGCACCGGCCCGACGACCGGGTCTTCGCCGCCTGGACCGTCTACGCCTTCGCCCCAGACCGCGCGACCGCAGGCGCGGTGTGGACGGCCACCTTCACCTGGGACACCCCCGTGGAGATCGTCACCGGGTTCACCACCGCCCTGGCCCGCGCCGACCGCGATCAACAGGCGGCGGGCGTCGATCCGTTCGCGGCATTCGGACAGGCGGGCTGGTCCCGGCACCGAGGGCGCTTCGGCACCCTCTACACCGAACGTCGCTACCTCGCCGACGCCAGTCAACATTACGACGTCGACCCCGAGCGCGAGATGGCGCACCTGGACGAGACCTGGCTGGTCAGCGCGCCAGGCGGCCATGGGCCGTGGATTGCCACCGCGAGCCGAGCCACGCCTGCCGCCCTGCTGTCCGCGCTCGCAAGGGCAACGGTGGATCGCCGCCCCGTCACCCGCACCAGCCTGACGGGAATGGCCCGCGGAGCCCGGGTCACCGCCTTGCCCGCGCTGGCCGGACTGTCCGCCGCGATGTCGGCCCGCCCAGGTTCTCGGACGGTCCGACATCGCTGACCGCTCCTTCTTCCCGCACCGTCGTTGGGACTGCTGATCGTGCCCGAAACCGGCCCCTCGCCCCTGCTCGCGCTCGGCGACGCCATCGCCGCCGCCACCGCGCTGCCCAGCCTCGACCCCCGCTATCCCCTGCCGAGCCTGCCGGTCGTGGCCGCGGATCTGCCCGTCGTCCTGGACCTGGCTCAACGCGCCGGCCAGGCCCTGGCCGACGTTGCCGGGCAGGTTCCCTCCACCAAGGACCTCCCGGAACTCCTTCGCGCCATCGCCAGCTGTGCGCACGTCTCCGAGCTGCTCTCCACCGCTGGCGCGCACCTCAGCCAGGCCGCCGCGGTGATGACCGTCCCGTCCAGTCAGCGACCCGAGGACGGCATCCCGACCGGCGTGCTTGCGGCCCTCGCCCGCGCCTGCATCGACGACGCCGCCCAGCTGGCCAGCCACCACGACACCCTCAACCCCACGGACGCCACGCAGTTGCGCACCGTCGCCGCCACCCAACGCTCCCCCGCCCTGCCCGGCTTCGCACCAGCGGGACACCGACCACCAGCGCCCGCACCCGAGCGCGCGGCCACGGTCCTGCCGTTCCGCCGCCGCACCCACTGAAGGAGCCGCCTGTGACCGATCCCACCACCGCCCGCCTCCTGGGCAGCCTGGACACCCAAGTCGAAGCCACGCGCAGGGCACTGTGCGCGCTCCGGCTGGACCCCTCCCCCGACGTCGACGACTACCTGTGGCACATCGAACAGGTCGCCGACCTCTACAAGCTGTGCGGCGAGCACGCCTCCCTACTCACTGCCACACCACCGACCCGCGACACCGCGCAGGTCCTCACCGTGCTCGGCCGGACCGCCGGCTGCCTGGGCCAGGCCGGCGCCCACCTCGGGTTCGGCCTCGGACACCTCCCCTACGCCCTGCCCACCGAAGACGGCGCTTCTGCCGCCGGGGAGTCCGCCGTCCGGACCCGTGCGGCGCTCGCGCAGGAGGTCCACCAGGCCCGCACCGAACTCTTCCTCGCCCACAGCGCGCTGCACTGCGAGATCCAGCGCCTGCGCGCCCCCTCCCCGACGCGGACGCCGGGCGCTCCCTCCCACGCCGTCGCCGCCCCCACCAGCCCCGTCGCCACCCGGAGCCGCCCGTGACCGAAACGACCACCGACCCGAGCCGTCCCACCGCGGGCAGCGCCCTGCGCGAAGTCGCCGACGAACTGCGGCAGTGGGCCGAGCACCTGCCCGCCGCGCGCCCCGGCGCCGAGCTGCCCGACCTGCCCACGCTGTCGCGCCACGTGCTCAGCCTGGACCTGCTGTTCTCCCGCATGGTGTCCTTCAGCTGGTTCCGTGCCGGACAGGGCGAGAGCGACCCGCAGCACCTCGACCTCACCGCCGACTACGGCAAAGCAGTCGACCAGCTCACAGGCGCCCAGTCCCACCTCGCCCGTGCCTACGGCGTCTCCGCGTCGCTCCTCGCGCCTGCGCTGCGCCCCGGGCCCACCTCGGATGTCCGGCACGCGACGCTGACCACCCGTGGCAACCTCGCCCTCGCCCAGGCCCGCAGCACCGCGATCCGGACCGCTGACGCGATCACCTCGCACGCCGCGTCGCTGGACCGCAGTTACCAGGGACAGCCGCTGCTCACTCACGAAGAACGCCGAGCCACCCGGTCCACCGCGCTCGCATCTGTGGCTACCGCGCGGCCGAGCACCGTCAACTCCAGGACCGGGGCGCGGCGATGACCCAGATTCCCGGTCAGCTCACTCCCCGGGTGGTTGCGGCCTTGATCGACCAGCTGCTGGACGAGAACCCCACGGCGGCTCCCGACCACGCACCCGGTCTCGCCCCCACCCAAGCGGAGCGCTTCTCGCGTCTGCTCGACGGCGTCGACGCGTTGACCCGGCGCCTGGCCCAGCAGGTCCACTTCCAGGCCATGACCCCGGGCAGTGCCACTCCCGGCGTCCTGCGCGCGCTGACCAGCGGCCGTCTGCGCCTGCAAGGGGCGCTGGACAGCCTCGACCCGGTGCGCCGGTTCATCCGCACCGACGACCAGCACGCCGACGAGGTCGCCCGCCGGCTCACCCGCGTCCGCGAGCATCTCCATGAGACCGCCAGCCTGTTGATCCGCGAGGGCGCCGATGCCGTCGAGGAGGCCGCCACCTCACCGGCTCCTCCTGCCATGGGTGCCGCCGTGGGCCAGGATGCCGTGCGGTCCGCCGAGGACGTAGCTGGGCGACTGGCCGTCGTGCTGCGCCGGCTTCCGCGTCCTTGCGAAGGGCACGACGGCCTCGTTGGACAGTTGCGCCTGGCTCAGGAGGCGTACTGGCCCTTCGATGTCGCCGGTGTCCTGGCCGCGCACATCCGCGAGCTCTCCGATGCCACCGATCCGGGGCAGGTGGAGGCGCATGCGGCTCTCAGCATCGCCCTCAGCCACGTCGGTCGCGGCATCGCGGCGCTCGGCGACGCCGCCGGTCACCAGGCGGCGCTCGCACGCCCCGACGCGGGCCGCGACTACGTGGCCAGGGCCTCGCTCGACGACGGTCTCGATGACGCCTACGTCGCTCTGCACCAGGCCGTCGCGGTCCTTCGCGGGCTGGCCAACGCCGCGACTGTCGGCGGCACTTCGCCCACGATCGTGCAGACGAAGAGCGCCTCCCGCAGCTCCGGTGTGCCGACGCAGCGCAGGCGCCGGTGAGTGCCGACCGGCAGCCGGGCGGGCTGCGGATCGGCAGCATGTGCTCCGGCTACGGGGGGCTGGACCTGGCCGCGCTGGAGGTCTTCGGCGGCGAGCTCGTGTGGCATGCGGAGATCAATCCCGACGCCGCCCGGATCCTTGCCCGTCACTGGCCGGGCATCCCGAACCTGGGCGACCTCACCGCCGTGGACTGGTCCCAGGCCGAGCCGGTGGACGTCCTGGTGGCCGGCTTCCCTTGTCAAAGACCTCTCCGTCGCCGGTAAGCGCGCAGGTCTGGCCGGAGCCCGCTCCGGCCTGTGGCACACCATCGCTGACGCCATATCCGTCCTTCGACCCTCCTTGGTTTCTCTGCACTTGTCAACGCTGGGGCGGGTGCTCGGTCGGCCCCAGCGTCGGACTTCAGGACATTGGCGCGGGGGCGTCACTGACGCCTTCGCCGAGCAGGCGTTCGACGTGTGCTGTCTTTGCCCGCAGGGCAATCAAGGTCTGCTCCAGGCCTGCGACTTCGCCGAGCCATTGCCGCCCGCGGGCCTCGGTGATGCGCGCGTCGAGGTTCTCCTCGAGTTCTCGCATCAAGGGCAGGCGGCTGGGCTCAGCTCGGAGCATCGGGCAGCGCACGCAGGCGTGTTCATGAGCGCAGGGACTGCCGTAGGGCCGATCGCAGTTGCCGTAGGCCACCTTGCGGAGCGTGAAGTGGCGCTCGAAGTCAGCCCATTCCTCGCTGGTGGGCTCGCGGTACTCCTCGCCGGGCCGGTCCTGTCGGCGGGAATGGATGTAGGCCTGGTAGGTCCGCAGCGTCTCCTCCGGGTAGATCGCCGCGTAACTGCGCGTTGTGTCCAGGCTGGTGTGCCCCAAGATCGCAGCCGCGATGTGGATCGGCAGTCCAGTGTTGACGACGTCGGTTGCGAACAGCCGGCGAAAGTCGTGCGGGGTGAAGCTGATGAGGGTGCCGTCGGTGTCGTAGACCGGCGAGCGCTCCAGCGTGCGGCTGATCCAGTTCCGGACCGTTTCGGGGCTGAAGACCTGGTGGCCCGAGCCGACGGTGCGCTGGAACAGGTGTGGCAGCGGCGGGCCGTAGACGCGTTCGTGGATGTCGTAGCGCGAGCAGGAGGGGATGACGCCGTTCGCCCCGCGGACTCGGGTGACCACCTGCGCCAACACGTGGGCCAGTTCCGGGGTGATCGGGAAGACCCGTTCCGCGTCGATCTTGGAGGGGGCGATCTGCAGCAGCGGCACGATCTCGCCGCCTGGCTGGGTGTAGCGGCGGATGGAGAGGTGGGTCAGTTCCATCATCTCCTCGATCCTCAGCCCGGACAGGCGCAGGACTTCGATCGCGGCCCAGGCCCAGAAGCTCTCGCGTTCCTCGGCGACGGCATCGAAGGGCCTGGCGTCGCCGGCTGGCGTCGCTTGCACCAAGACTTGTCGCGCCTGCTTGGTCTTGCAGGCGACGCGCAGGTAGGAGCGGCCGTCGACGGCGAAGGCAGTTCCGGGCTCCGTCGTGCGCGCGGTGGCCAGCAGTGTCCGTGCGTGGTCGCGGCGGGCGCGGGCGACCGCGGTCAGGTGCGGCAGAGCCGGGGCGAGGGTGCGGGTGCGGGCGTGCATCCGGGCCTTGACCTCCCCCTGGTGCTTGCGCCGGGCGGCCAGGTCGCCCTTGGTCACCGGGCAGGGGGCCGCCCAGACCGCCCAGCGAGCCGGGTCTTCGTAGGCCCAGTGGTTGATGTCGGCGTAGAACGCCCGCACGGCGTTCAGCAGCGCGTAACGCTCCTGACGGACCGTACCGTCCGGGCGGGTGGCGATCCGGCGCTTCCAGGCGTCGGCGACCTGGGGCGGCAGGCTCAGGGACGTGATGCCGGGCTGGTGGCGTTCCAGGTCGCCCCAGAACAGCTCGCCGAGCCAGTAGACCTGGTTGGACAAGGTGCTGTAGTCCGTGCCCGGCGCCCGGTGCCGGAAGTACTCCACGAGCAGGTCACGCATGGGCCGGTGGACCAGGCCGTGGCGGTCCACCAGCTCTTCGACGGTCAGCTGGCGGAACTGGACCGCGGCTCGCAGGCGGGCCGGCCCCTCGATCATGTGCTGGTCGTGCATGACGCGCCAGAGGGCTTCGAGTGGCGTGATCGGCATCTTGTTGAACCGGGCCTTGAGCCGCCAGTGGTGAGCGATGAGGTCCTCGGCGGCGATCTCGTCGATGGTCTTGGCCGCGGACACCAGCATCATCACCAGGTGCCGCATCGCCATGCCGACGATGCGGTCGTCCGCTCCCTGGTCCCGCAGCAGCTTGGCGAGCAGGACGAAGCGCTCCGGTTCACGACAGGACTGGTAGAGCGGGTAGAGGTCGACGAACTTGTGCCGCACCAGCCAGTCCGCGTCGGGGTGGAGCACTCCGCAGCAGATCAGGACGGCGACGCCCTTCACGAGGCGGTAGCGGCGCGCGTTGGAGGCCTCACTGAACGCCCTGGCCGCGTCCTGGATTCCGCTGGCGAGCCAGCGCTGCTGCCAGGTCGTGCCGGGGAAGCGGGACAGCCACCTGGCGATCTCCTCCAAGCACCAGCGCCGCGAGTGGTGGCGGACCGGGTCCTCGACGCCCAGGACCTCCACGCTGAGGGCTTCCAGCGCGTCGACGTCCGCGTCCGCGAGTTCGGGACCGCACGCGGCCAGGGCCGCGCGGTCGACCACGGGCGCCGCGAAGTCGGCGGCGGTCAGCACCGATGCCTGGCGCATCAGAGTGAGTGCGTCTCTGGTGCCGGTCATCGTCTATGCCTGCCCGTCGCCGAAGAGAAGGGCAAGGTCGGCCGCGTCGTAGGCGGGATGCGGGCGGGGCGGCGGCGGGTCCGCGCGACGGGCGTGGTGCTCCAGGGTGCGGGCGATCAGCGTCTCCAGCTCGACGGTCGTGTAGACCTGAGTGCTGGTCAGGCTCTTGTGGCGCAGGACCGCCTGCACGTCGGTGATGGCCATGTTGGGGTCAGCCGCCATGCGGGTCGCGCAGGTGTGCCGCAAATCGTGCAGCGTGATGTTGCTGCCCAGCTTGGCGTTGGCGCGGTTGAGCACCGCGCGCATCGCGGTGTAGCTCAAGGGGCGGCGGCTTCCGCGCAGGGTCACCCACAGCGGCGCCCCGGGATCCAGTGGCTGGTCGGCCGGGCTGACCCGCCCTTCGGCGAGGTAGAGCCGGGTCCATACGAAGGCGTCCGGGGAGGCCGGTACCTTCTCAACCGCCAGTGTCCCCTTGCCGATCACCTGGATGGTCTGGCGGCCGAAGTCCAGGTCTCCGCAGGTCATCCCCAGCAGTTCGGAGGCCCGCGCGCCGCTCGAGATGTAGTGCGCCAGCAGGGCGCGGTCGCGGTGGCTCGTCATCAGGGCGAACAGCTCGTCGAACAGGGCGTCGGGCAGGGCCCGCGGTGTCTGCTTGGGCACCTTCTGCCGGTAGGCGCCGCGGCGATGCGGTGCGACGGGCAGCATCGGGTTGCCGTGCGCCCCCGCTCGCTCGCTGCGCGAACCTGTCGGCACCGGGTTGACCAGCGGGCCACGCGCGAACGAGCGGTGGAACTCGTAGAACCGGCTCAGGACGGCCAGTTGGTGGTTGATCGTCCGCGGCGCGTACCCGTCTGGCAGATGGGCCTTTCCCGTGCGGGCGTTCACCGCGCCGGCCCTGGGCGTGTCGGGGCGCGAACGCCGACGTTGCGGGTTGTCCGCGGAGCGCATCCACAGCACGAGGTCCCGGACGTCCTCCCGGCAGGCGTGATCCCACTCGACATCGTTCGCTGCCAGGAAGCGCCACCACCGCAGCATGTCGTAGGCGTACGAGCGGCACGACGACGCGTAGTCACCCGCCGTCAACTCCCGGATGAACTGCGTGATCGCCTCGATCGGTTCGCCCGCCGCGTCGACAACCTCGACTGGGAGTCCGTCCCGACCCGGCTCCGCCACGCGACCAACTCTCGGCAGCTGCAACGACCCGACATCGCGCGCTCCACCACTCACCTGCACTCCTCCGCCGATCCAGGGGTCAAAGATCAAGGACTTAGGGCGCGTATCGGGTTGTGATCAATCTGCCGGATCTGCTTCGTTGTGGAAGTGGATCCGGTAGATCGTCTTGGGTGACGCGCGTGCAACTGAACGATGCGGAGTGGGAGTTCATCGAGCCCTACCTGCCGGTCGGCGCCTTCGGGCCGTATCCGGAGCGACTGCGGCAGCAGTTCGAGGGCGTGGTCTGGCGCTTCAGGACCGGCGCGCAGTGGCGGGAGATGCCTCAGGAGTTCGGCGCCTGGTCAACGGTCGCCAACCGCTTCCGGCAGTGGCGTGACATCGGAGTCTTCGAGGCCCTGCTGGAGGGCCTGATCGCGGAAGCCGCGAGGCGGGGCGAGGTGGACCTGTCCCTGGTCAGCATTGACTCCACCACCGCGCGCGCCCATCACGACGCCGCTGGGATGCACCTGAGCGAGGACGTGCTCACCGCCCTGGAAAAGGCCGCGGCCGAGGAAGAGACGGCCAGGTCAAAGGGGGCAGCGCCGAGGAACAAAACCGGCAGGACGCAGACGCCTATCCCAACCGGGAAGAGCGCCGACGTATCCGGCGACGCCACAGACTCCGACTGAAGCAGGCTCTCCTGGGACGATCCCGAGGCGGACAGACCAGCAAGGTGCACCTGGCCGCGGACCGCAAGTGCCGCCCGCTGGCGTTCATCCTGACCGCAGGACAGGCCGCGGACAGCCCCCAGTTCATCCCAGTGCTGAAGAAGATCCGGGTCCGCGGGGCCGTCGGACGTCCTCGCACCCGGCCGGACGCAGTCGCCGGAGACAAGGCCTATTCGTCCCGCGGCAACCGAACCCATCTGCGAAATCGCCATATCAAGGCGGTGATCCCGGAGAAGACGGACCAGGCCGCGAATCGGAGGAAGAAGGGCCGCGCGGGCGGTCGGCCGGTCGGCCACGACGCCGAGCTCTACAAGGAGCGGAACACCGTCGAGCGCCTGATCAACAAGCTGAAGGCCTG
>NZ_FOAZ01000039.1 GCF_900109465.1 Streptacidiphilus jiangxiensis | reverse complement strand
GTGCCGCTGGACAGGGCGATGGTGTAGGCGAACGCGCCGCCCGCCATGGCGGCCGGGTACTGCGTCGGGTCGGTGCCGAAGCTGATGGTGACCTTGGCGACGCCGGGCGCGTAGTGCCCGGCGCCCAGCGTGAGGTACTGGCCGCCGGTGGCCGGTTCGCCGGTGGAGTCGAAGTACTCGATCAGGTGACCGGTGCCCCAGAGGCGGTCGTTGATGAAGGTCGCGGGAGAGTCCTGGCTGGTGCCCTTGCGGCCCTTGGTCTCGCACTGCACGTACTGGTTCGCGGAGTTGAGCGCGACGACCACACCGTCCTCGTCCTGCCCGGCGACCGGTGCGCGGACCGCGAGCACCGGGTGGTACTGCGACGCGTCCGAGCCCAGGCACGAGGCCAGGATCTCGGCCACCGCCCCCGCACCGATCGGCGTCGACTCCGTACTGGTGACGGTGTACGCGCCCGCCGGTCGAGGATGGGGGGACGCCGACACGGTAGAGGCGTCCGGAGCGGCCGGCGCCTGTTGCCCTCGCACCGGGTGCAGCACCGACGGGAGGGCCAGGCACAGCGCCACCGCAGCCGCCGCGGTGACGGCCGCGGTCGCGCCGAGGGCGTACCGGCGTCGGCGGCGCCGGTCGGCGCGGCGGCGGACCTCCGCAGCGGGCAGGGTCGGTGCGGGCGTCTGCGCGCCCAGCAGCCGCAACCGGTCGCCCAGGGTGTCATGGATCGGATCAGACACGGAGTTGTCCTTCCTCGCTGGTCGGGTGCTGGTCGCCGAGCTGGGCCGCGAGAGCGGCCCGGCCACGGGCGAGACGGCTCTTGACGGCGCTGAGACCGGCGCCGGTCTCGGCGGCGACCTGCTCGATCGAGAGGTCGCACATGTGGTGCAGGACGACGGCGCTGCGCTGCGCCTCGGGCAGGTCACGCAACGCGGCGACGAGCACGAGGTGTTCTTCGCCGGGCGGCTCGACGGCGGGTGGCTCGTGGCGATGGTGACGTCCGGCCAGGTGCAGGCCGCGGGCCAGGCGTCGCCAGCGGGACACCGCCAGCCGTCGGGCCGTGGTGCGGATCCACGCCTCCGGTGCCTCGTCCAGGCTGAGGGCCCGCCTTCGGTCCCACGCGCGGACGAAGGCTTCCTGGACCACGTCCTGCGCCTCGGACCAGTCGCCGGTCATCGCGTAGAGCTGCCCGGTCAGGCGGGAGAAGGACGCCGCATAGAACGCGTCGAACTCCTGTGGTGTCATCAAGGGCTCTCTTCTGGTGCTGTCGGTCGGCTCGCGTGACAGGCCTGACACCGGAGAACACTCGTCGACCGCGGCCGTGAAGCCCTGTCCCCCGCGTGTCCCGCGGCCCTGCCGAGGCCTGTACGCACGAGCACCGTCCCAGGGTCGCACCCGCGCTCTATGACCTAGATCACGTGTGCGGGGTGCGACCTGGCGGGTGCCGGCGGGCGTATCCGGGCGCAGGCATCAACCGGAGTCTGCGGACAAGGAGTTCACTCTCATGCGTTTGCGCCCGATCATGATCGGTGTGGCCACTGCCGCAGCCGTCGCGACGGCGGGTGGCGTGGCCGCCGCCTCGACCGGCACCCCCACGCCCTCCGCCTCGACCGGCACCCCCACGCCCTCCGCCTCGCCCTCCGCCGGCACCCCTGCGGTCACCGCCACTCCCTCGGCCGGCGCCTCCCAGCCCGTCGCCTCGCCCTCCACCGGCGCGACCAGCACCCCGACCGCAGGCGGCCCGTCCAGCACCCCGACCAGCGGCGGCGGCCTCGGCCCGAGCTCGGGCCCGGTCACCCCCACCCCGGTTGCTTTCACCGTCACCAGCGCGAAGGCCACCCCGATCGGCGCCAAGGCCGTCGCCGAGATCCTGGCCTCGTGCCTGGGCTCGGACGCGTCGCAGTACCACCCGGTGCTCGCGGTCCGCGCACCGGTCGCCGGGCAGGACGAGGACGGTGTGGTCGTCGCGCTCAACTCCGCGAACCAGTACGTGCAGTGCGAGACCAAGGGCCGTAAGGGCACCAGCCAGGACTCTCCCGCGACGTTCGTCAACGGCCGCCTCTGGGGCACCGGTCACCTGATCGAGTACTTCGACTCCACCGGCGAACCGGCCACCGGCGGCCAGTACCTCACGCTGGGTGCCGGGCACTACGCGCCCGGTGTCGCCAAGGTCACCATCAGCTTCGGCACCGACCCGACGCAGTACCCGGCCGCCATGGCGGGCGGCGCGTTCGCCTACACCATCGCCCTGTCCAGCGGCACCACCCACCTCGGCCCGAACACCGAGACCCCGACCCCCTACGTCCACGCCTACGACGCGTCAGGCAACGAGATCTACAACCAGAAGACCGACCCCGCCTTCTGACGAGCAACGACTCCCCCGCGACCTGCACCGTGCCACCCTGACGGCCACACCGAGGCGCGGGACCGCCCGTGACGGAGTGGGCCCCGGCTTTCGACCGGGGCCCACTCCTCACTCCTCCACCGGCGAGGTTCTCCGTTCTCTCCTCCTCCCATGACGGTGAAAGCTCCTGCTTGATGTCTCGTCTGCCTGCACTCCCCCTGTTCCGGCGGGTCCGAAAGGAACGGCCCGCACCGCACGACCCCGCACCGCACGACCCCGCACCGCACGACCCCGCACCGCACGATTCCGATCCGGACGCCCCCGGCGCTCCCCGCCGCCGTGTCCGCGGCGCACGTCCGCGGCGCCGGTGGTGGTGGCGGTGGCTGCGCCGGCTCCTGGGCGTGGTGCTGGTGGTGGCGGTCGGCCTGGGTGGGCTCGTCGTAGGGGCGTACGCCATGGTCGACATCCCCCCACCGCACCCGGAGGCGGTGATGCAGAGCACCGTCTTCTACGACCTGCACGGGGCCTACATCGGGCGCCGCGGGCCGGTGGACCGTCAGGAGGTGCCGCTCGCCCGGGTACCCGCGTTCGTCCAGGACGCGGTCATCGCGGCGGAGAACCGCACCTTCCGCACCGACACCGGGATCAACCCCTCCTCCATCGCCCGCGCGGTGCTCGCCGCCGTCACGGGTGGTGAGCGCCAGGGCGGTTCCACCATCACCCAGCAGTACGTCAAGAACGCCCTGCTCACCCCGCAGCGGTCGCTGTCCCGGAAACTTCGCGAGGCCCTGATCGCGATCAAGCTCGACCAGACCCGGCCCAAGAACGAGATCCTGCAGGACTACCTCAACACCGTGTACTTCGGCCGCGGCGCGGCCGGTGTCCAGTCCGCCGCCCGCAACTACTTCGGCGTGGGCGTCGACCAGCTGACCCTGGAACAAGGGGCGGCCTTGGCCTCGATCATCAATCTGCCCTCCTACTACGAGCGAGTCGGCTCGGACCCCGCCGTCACCGCCACACTGCAGCGCCGCTGGTCCTGGGTCCTGGACGGCATGGTCGCCGACCACGCCCTCACCGCCGCCCGTCGCGCCGAAGCCCGGTTCCCTGCGTTCCGGCCCTATCCGCCCAGCCCCTCCGACGGGCAGCGCCAGTACCTGCTGGACGTGGCCTCCGCCGAGGCCGCGCACCGCCTCGGCATCACCCAGGACGAACTCGCCCGCGGCGGCTACACCGTCCACACCACCTTCGACCTCACCCTGCAGGACGCGACAACGCAAGCCGTCCGAACCGACACCCCCGCCCAGACGGGCGTCACTCCTCAGCGCGCCGGCCGCTCCCGGCCGACGGCGCAGCTGCACACCGCCGTCGCGGTCGTCGCCCCTGGCAGCGGCGCCGTCCGAGCGCTCTACGGCGGCGCCGACTACGCCCGCCAGCCCTTCGACGACGCCACGGACGGCGCCGTCGAGACCGGCACCGCCCTGACCGACCTGGCCCACGCCCGCCTCAGCGGAGCCGGGAGCCTCGCCTCGGCCCCCACCATCACGCCCGTCCAGATGGCCGCCCTCTACGCCGCCCTCCCCGCCGGCGACCGGTACGCCGCCCCCTACACCGTCGACACCATCACGCGCGGCGGCCACATCCTCTACTCCGCCCAGTCGCACCGACCGGACCGGGCCGGCACCAGCGGCGCCGCCCTGCACACCGGCCACGCCGGTCTACGCACCGCCTGGGCCGTCGGTGACAGCAGCACCCACCTGGCCCTGGCCGTCGCCCTCTTTGCCCAGCACGCCACCACGGGCAGCAAGCCCGCCACCCCCGCCACCCTCCGGGGCCTCACCGCGACCGATCCGACGGCACTGGCGGCGCGCATCGCCACCGACATCCTCACCAGCGCCCCGGCCCAATCGCGATAGCGCCCGGGTGCACCGTCACCAGGAGCGACATCCGGGGCCTTGTCGTTCGTTCGAGTGGCGGATGGGCGAACACGGATGCGATCACGGTGGACGGGACGCAGGCTGGGGCACATGACCGACCCTGCGCCCACCGAGCACCACCACGCCCATGTCGTTGTCCACCCTGTCCAGACCGACTCGACCGGCCCGTTCCGGCGCGTCGACATCCTCGGCGAGTCGGTCGGCAAGGCGTACAGCCTCGAGGACGTCGCGGAGTTCTGCCGCCGCGCCGGCCTCGAGGAGCTCGACCTGGACGCCGAGCGCATGGTCGAGTGGCGGGGCGGCGGCCACGACGTGTGGGAGTAGCGCCGGCCGAACGTCGAGACCCCGCCGACGGGGAAGTTCAGCGGGGCCTCGACGTTCTGGTGATCGGCAGGCTGCTGCGCAGTCTTGATCGTTGTTGCTGATCCGTGGCAGAAGCCGGAAGCCCTCGCAATCAAGCCGATCATGCGACCGGCGGCTAGCGGGAGCACACGCAGCAGAGGGCCCCCGCGCACCGGCCTGTGCACGGGGGCCTGTCTGTACTGCTGCGGGCAGGGTCAGGCGCCCCAACCGTAGGCGTCGTGAGTCGAGAGCTCCTGCCAGAACGTCGGCTCGATTTGTGCGGTCACTCCTGCGGCTTCGAACAGCGGCAGAATCTCGGCCTGCTGGTCCTGAAAGAACGCCTCGAAGCTCTGCCGGTCGGGCCACTCGTCAGCGACCAGCACCCTGCTGCCGTCGACAGAGCCGTGGAAACGGTGCGCGATGAGGCCATGACGCTTCGCGGCCTCGACGATGGCCTTCATCTTCTCCTTGTTCGCCGAGGCGTACTGCTCCAGGGCCTTGGCATCGCCAGCGGCCTCCAACGTCATGATCACAGACATAGCTGCTCCTCTTCGCTCTTGCGCTTGTACTGGGACCCGTTCGTTGACGGCACGGGAGGGAGCGCCCGACCTGAGAGCGGGGGCGCGGCGCTTCGGAGTGGTAACCCCCACCCACCACGCGCAAACAGCGAGACCTGCCAACCAGGTGATTCGACGGCCCGGGCCGCTCGCCACCGTCACGGCGTCGTGGGCCTCGAGTGGCGCGCGTTGACAGCGGGCAGTCCATGGCTCGATCGTCGGAGGCATGACGAGCGAGGGCGGGGGCAGCGATCACGATCGGGATTGGCGTGAGGTGCTGGACGCCTGGCGGCCGCCGCATCAGGCCGGGGACTGGGCCAGCCCGGCTATGTGGGACCTGTTGCAGTTGGCTGCGGACGAGCCGGCTCTGCGGAGGCTGTTTCCGTGGACGAGCATGAACGAGCTGCATGTCTCGGAGACGGGCGACTTCCGTGACTACGCCGGTGAACCGTTCCCCGCGATCGCGGCGTCGACCAGTGGTTTCGTCGTGATGGCGCATCCGTGGGGGCCTGACCACGTTGTGCTGGAGACGGCCGATCCGGCGGCTACGCTGGCCTGCATGGTGCGCCTGATGGAGAACCAGGAGCCGTCTCCCGAGGCCGTCTGGAGGTTCGAGGGCAGGTCTTGGTCGGCGAGGCGGAAGGCGGCCGGGCGGGCGGTGGACCGGTCAGAGCGCGGGGGTCCGCTCCTGCGGTGGGGGCAGCCGGCTGCAGTGGGCGCCCTTGTTGCCGTAGGTGATGTGCCGGATCGGCGCTACCGCGTGGTCGGCATGGGCATCCTTGCCCGCTCGGCGGCGCTCGTCGCCGCGGAATCCCCGGACCGGAGTGCGGCCCCTGCCGCTGCGGGTGCAGATGCGTTGTGCCCCCTTCCGCAGGGGGCCACCGCGCAGGGTCAGCCGACCCAGACGACGTCGGTGACGACCATCTCGCGCACGGCCGGGTCGGGCTCGTAGTAGACGAGCACGCCCTCGCGCGGGACGTCGAGCGCGATACGCCCGTCCGTCATCGCCATGCCGGGCGGACGGCGTCCCGCGTCGATCGCGATCCCGGTCTCGAGGGCTGCGCTGCGCAGGAACAGCATCAGACGCCGGTAGAGCTGCTCGTCGGACTTGAGGATCTGTTGGAGGACTTCGGTGGGGTGTTCCTCGGCGGACACGGTCCAGCGTGGGTGGGACGGCTGGGTCACAGGGCGTCCACGCCTCCGAGCGGGGCAGTCAACTCGTCGAAGCCGGTGCGGCGCGCGCTGGGGCGACGCTCACGGTTCCCCGATGCGTCCAGCATCGCTTCCGCGCGCCAGCGTTCCAGGACCTCGCTGATCTGCGCACCGGCGGGCGCGGACAGGGTCTCGGTGTAGAACTGCAGCCTGAGCTCCTGCGAGCCGAGCGCACCGCTGATCGCCTCGATCGTGGGCGGCACGTCCGGAGTGTGGGGGTCGCCGCTGTCGTGGTGGTCGACGGGCTGCACGCTCACGCTGCCTCCAGGTCTCGCTGGTCCCTCCACAGTAGCGGGACGACCGGAGCGGGCAACAGCGAACCCGCGGACATCGGCCGGGTCCACCGTCAGTCGTCATCGTCCTCCCGCGCTCCCGGCGGCGGTGGCTGCCACCACACGGGTGGCGGCGCGGGGGGCTTGCGGCGGGCAACGGACGCGGCGATGATCACGACGATCGCCGGGACGGCGAAGAACAGGGCCGAGACGAACAGCATGCCCGGCCCGTCCTCGAACTGCTGATGCACCATGCTGCCCCCTGAGTTGGCGACTGCCGGAAGCGTAGGACGCGCTCGGGAGCGCTGCCAGGCATCGGGATCTCCGCCGCGTCACGACCCGGTGTCGGATGCGAGTCGTCAAGGCCGAGGTCCGCGAGGCCGGCTCGGCGAAACGAACGCAGCGGCCCGGCTGCCCAGGTGGGCGCCGGGACCTCTGCTCTGCTGTCTATCCGATGGTGGTCCTCGGGCTCTGGATGTCGCCCAGGTAGTGACCGTTCATCCAGAACCCGGCGGAGATCACATAGGTGCCCGCCGGAGCGCTCCAGTCGGAGTAGGACGATCCGTACCCGGGGTCGTGTCCGGCCCACACGTAGTCGTTCGTCGCGCCGGAGGACGTGCAGCCGAAGTCGTGGGCCCACGCACCGTTGGCGACGTTGACGGCATGGGCGCAGTACACCAAGGCCGTGCCGGAGTAGTTCTGGAAGATGATCTCAGCTTCCATGATGCGGCCGTCGTACACGTAGTAACAGGGTTGGATCCGGACCGTGTTGGTGACGGGATAGCCGTCCGAGCGGCACTGGTAGGCGGTCTGCGCCGCGTGGGCGCTTCCCGTTCCGGCAACCGCGCCGGCGACCGTGATGGTGGCGGCAGCAAGGATCTTGGTGAGACGACCGGTCCAGTTGGCCATGACTTCCTTTCGGTTCGACCCCGAGCCGTAGCCCGGTGCCGGGCGTTGCGACCGTTGTTCAGTCGTGTACATGTCAGCTTGGTCCGCTGCCAACTGCTGTCTCAAGGCTTCCGGTTGAACCCGGTTGATCCCGGTCGGACCCGGCCTGCGAAACCGCCAGAACTGGCAACGCCTTCTCCCGGGCGCGGCTGGTCAGGGCGCTGACGCCGAGTAACATCCGTCGATCCTGCCGGTGCTGGTGGCGACACAGGCCGTCAGGCGGGTGCTGTCGCCCGGCACCGCGACCAGGTGCGTGTAGACGAACGGGTCCTGGTTGCTCGGGTGCGAGACCGAGGCCCGCTGGGTCGGCTGCCCCTGCACCGAGAAGCTGAGCCGGTCGCCGGAGGCGGCGTTCCAGACTCTGGCCCAGGCGGCCTGGCAGAGCGGGTTGTACCGGATCTCCAGTCCGACTCCCGCCGGGGTCTGAACCTCGAGCAGCGTCTGCGGTTCGACTCCGCACAGGGCCGTGCCCGGGTCCTGGCCGTTGCAGGCGGTGCCTGTGCAACGGACGTGGAAGCTCTCCGAGGAAGCCGCAGATCCGGTGCCGCTACGGTCGCCGAGGGTCAGGGCGGTCACGGTGGCGCCCCCGAGCAGTGCGGCGGCACCCGCCGCGATGCCGATCACCCACCGCGCACGGGCCTTTCTGCCGAGGCGGGGCGTGTGGGTGACCGCCGCCAACCGTGTCGGGTCCGCCATCGTCGTCCCGCTGACCTCGTCGGCCGGAGAGGTCGACGGGACCGGTTGCGGCGGTACGGCGGCGGGGGCCGGCGGTGCCTGCGTCGCGGTCCGGCGGCTCCACCCGGCCTCGGCCAGTTCCCACAGGGCCTTCAGCCGTGGCTCCGGTTCCTGCGCCAGGCCGCACAGGACACGCACCGCGGGCCACGGCGGCAGCGCCCTCCCGGCCAGGTAACGCTGCCAGGTCGACCTGCTGTACGCGGACTGCGCGGCCAGCTCCGACAGGGTCAGTCCGCAGCGTTCCCGCAGCAGGCGCAACTCCGCGGCCAGGCGGGCGCCTTCGGGAGAGGTCGGGCTCATCCGCGCAACGCCGCCCAGGTGTGCGGGCCGACCTGTCCGTCGACGTCCAGGCCGAACGCCTTCTGCGCCCGGATGACCGCCGATTCGGTCAGCGGGCCGAAGTTGCCGTCGACGCCGCCGGGAGAGAACCCCGCTCGTTGCAGGAGGCACTGCAACTCCGCCACCGCGGGCCCCGACTTGTCGACCTCCAGTGCGTCGGTGGAGCTGTTGCTGTTCCCGGCGTACCACAGTCCGGCCTTGCGCACGTAGTTGCAGGCGTAGGAGACCGGCTGCGCCACAGGCGCGCTCACCCGGGCCGGGCCGGTCGGCGGCGAGCCCTGCGTCGCGAGCATCACCAGCGCCGCGACCGTCGCCCCGACCGTGGCCGAGACGACGGCGGTGACCAGCAGCCGAAGGCGCGCCCGCCTGGCGTCGTCGCCGACCACCCGGGCCGCCGCAACGGCTTCGCCGTCCGTCGGCCCGCCGTCCGCCGGCCCACCGGACGAGGGCTCGACGTCGGCGGACGCGCCGAGCGCCGACGTGGCGCCGACCGGGGTGCCACGGTCCGGCGTGCTGCGGACCTGCGGCACGTGCTCCGGCTGCAACGGATCGTCAGGCCGCTCGCGCCGCCACGCATCCGCGGCCATCTCGTACCGCGCCAGTAAAGGTGCGGGATCCGTCCCAGCCACCGCGACCAGCGCCTCGACGGCCTCGCGCGGGGGCAGCAGCCGACCGCCGAGATACCGCTCCCACGACGAAGTGCTGTAGCCGGTGCGCTCGGCGAGCCGCCGAAGCGTCAGCCCGCTCGCGTCCTTGGCGCTGCGCAACCCGCCCACGAACTCGACAACCGCCGGCTCCAACCCGCCCGGCAGCGCCTTCCAACGCGCCACGATCCACCCCTCAAACCCGCCCGAGCCCCCGCCCTGGGCGGGGATCGTAGCGGCTCCGGGTGGAACCCACTCCTCCGGGGGGCGCCGTGAGCCGCACCCCCGGGAACCGCCCGGCCGGCGATCGTGGCCGGCGAGGTGACCAGCCAGCCCCGACGAGGTCACCGACGGCGACCTGCTGGTCCACGACAAACGGCGGCTGGACCGGCGTCCGAGCCGAAGGCCGACTCGCCGGCCGGTCGGCCCTCACCAGCAGTGCCGTCTTCCGCCGACCTCGCGTCCGACGGCGCCGAGGACCCGGAGAATCAGGCAGAGAACGGCCAGAGTGATCCCGATTCGCTGCTTTCCGGGACTCCCGTCGGCAAACCGGAATCTGCGGGACGACACGGATGAGGGGACCATCGAAGGAGAACACGCCTGCGCGCAGGAGGAGACGCCATGTCTCAACAGACCGAGGACAACGGCCTGCCCACGCCCGGCCCCGACCCGGTACGCAGCCCTGCGGAGTGCCTGCCCGCCCGGTGGCGCGCCACCCTGGACCGGCGCACCTCCCCGCTCCAGCGGTCACTGCTGGCGACATGGCTGTCGTTCGGGGCGACGTTCGGCACGGTCCGTTTCCTCACCCATGGGATCCGCGGGGGCTGGCTGCCCTGGGGCAACATCTCCGCCAAGGGCAGGCACCTGCACCACTACAACATCGGCATCGCCACACTGGCGGGCGTCGGCCTGGTCGCCGTCCGCGGCGACGCGAAGCTGACCGGCCACCCGGGCGTCGGCGCTGTCTACGGCGCGGGCGCGGCTCTGATCGCGGACGAGTTCGCCCTGCTCCTGGACCTCCAGGACGTCTACTGGGCCAAGGAGGGGCGCATCAGTGTGGACCTCTCGTTCGGCATCCTGTCCGGACTGGGCGCCTACCTTACCGCCGTCCCCTTCTGGCACGAACTCGCCAAGGTGACCGCCCGTCCCCCACGGCGAGGACCCGTCGGCGTGGAGGCCGCTTAGACGCGGGACGATCCGGGGTCCGGCGTCTCGGCGTGCCGCGCCGTCAGCTGTGGGCGCGGGCGTAGACGGCGACGAAGTCGCGGCTGGAGGGCTGGTAGTAGCGGTCGGCGGGGCGGACGAAGTTGACGAGGTTGTGGGGTGTCGGGTCGGCCGCGTCGTGGGAGCCGTCGTAGGAGATGAACGACGGCCAGCTGAGGTTGATGTCGAGCATCATGGCGGTCACGGCTCCGGCGCGCTGGAGCAGGACCGCGAGGGTCTGCACGGACAGGACACGGCCGCCGACGTAGATGATGTCGCCGTTCTTGTCGACACCGATGCCGGAGCGCGCCACGAACGGCATGCCCTGGTCGGTGAAGCCCCAGGTGTCCGTTCCGCCGTTGTAGACCTGCTGGGTGACCTGGCCGTGGGCGACGAGCGGCACCAGGCACTGGCGGACGCCGACCACGTTGGGCGTCATGCGCACGTCCTGCCCCCACACGCCGATCCGCAGCGATCCGTCCTTGTAGAAGACCTCCGAGGCGGCGCCGTCGCGCAGCGTCCCGGTGCTCTGGCCGTCGAGGAAGAACCCGCCGTGGGAGTCGCCGTTGGACACCTTGAAGCCGCCGTTGTAGGTGGCGACCAGGCCGAGCCGCTGCCCGGACGGGACCGTGTCGGGGACGTTCCAGTTGCCGCCGGGCTCGGAGAAGCCGGGGTGGAGGGAGAACGACAGCGCGCTCTGCTTCATCCAGACCACGCCGACGGGGAACGAGGTGTACTGGGAGTCGGGGCGCATCGTGGCGCTCTGGACGACCGGCTGCCCGTGCTCCTCGACGAGCGGACTGAAGTCACCCTCGCCCGGGAGGGGCGGGCTGACCAGCGGTCGGACCGGCGTGTGGAGCGTGATCGCCGCCTTGCGGGCCAGCTCCTGCTGACGCTGCGCGGCCTGCATCCGGGCCAGCGCGTCCGGCGGGATGCTCCCGCCGACCTTGGGCGGCGTGTAGGTCTGCACCTCGAGCCAGTTGACCGCCCAGTTCAGATGGTGGTCCCTCCCCCACTCGGCCAACCGGGCGGCCGTGCTGTCGGTCCCCGGAGCGGCCAGGGCTCCGTAGACCGAGTAGCCGACCCACAGGGAGAACGCCACGACCAGGGCGAGCGTGCACCGCCGGACGCGCCGCCATATCCAGCGGCGGTGCGTGATCGGTCCGGCAGGACGCGGGCGACGACGTATTCGGAGCGTGCGACGGACCGGCCCCGAGGACGGGTCCGGGCCGGGGCTGGCTGTTCGGTTCGTGCCGGACGTGTCCGTGCCGTTCTGGTCCAGCATGTTCGGCCCTCCCACGGTCCTGCGCGCTCGCATCGGTTGTGGCGCCGGCGGCGGCCTGCGGCGCCGGCGCCCTGCGGCACCCATGCAACCCGTCCCCCAGGTGGCCCGCCACTTGGGCGGGCGGCACCGTGAGGGGGCCGGGCCCGCCGCGCGGGTGGGCGATTTCACGGCGTGTCGGCCTGTCCGACGCCGTCGGGCGGGTAGACGCCAGGGAGCACAGGCATGACGAGAGGGCGTGGATCATGGCGCGGCACCGGTTGAACCTCGAGCTCCTGACCTGCGCCGCCCAGGGGCACGCCCTGCCCGACCCGGCGGACGTCGACGAACGGACCGCGCCGCAGCTGGTGCGCCGAACCGGTGACGGGCTGCGCTGGAGCCGGTGCCTGCGCTGCGACGCGTGGCTGCCGTCCGCCGATGCCCGCCCGTCGGGCCGGGCGCCCGGCCGCGCGCCGGGTGGACCACATCCGCCGCCGGTGGTCGTGCCCGAGCGCGGCCGGGCCCTGCGGGACCGCTACGTGCTACGGCTGATCGCGTTGGACCGGTTGCTGCACTTCCTGCTGCTGGGCACGGCCGCCGTGGTGGTGCTGCTGTTCACCGTGGACCGCGCGCGCCTGTCGGGCCCGTTCTATCGCGTGGTCGACGCCCTGCAGAACGGGGTGGGCGGTGTCGGCGCACGGCCGGGCACCGGCGTGGCGGGGGAACTGGAGAAGGCGTTCGCCGTCGCGTCCACCAAGCTGTGGCTGCTGGGCATCGTGCTGGCGGCGTACGCGGTGCTGGAGGGGGTGGAGGCGGTCGGGCTGTGGTTGGCCCGCCGGTGGGCGGAGTACCTGACCCTGGTCGCCACCACGGTCCTGCTGATCCCCGAGGTGTGGGAGCTGACCCACCGGGTCACGGTGTTCAAGGTGACCGCCCTGGTCGTCAATGTCGCTGTCGTGGTCTACCTCCTGTACGCCAAGCGCCTCTTCGGCCTGCGCGGCGGGCTGGCGGCGCAACAGCGGGAACGTGAACGCGACATGAGCTGGGAGGCGCTCGAACGGGCCTTCCCCCACCACCCGACGGTCAGGTGAAGCGGTGTCCTCCGTCGACGTGGAGGACGGTGCCGGTCATGAAGCTGTTGTGCATCACGGAGGAGAACGCCTGGGCGATGTCGTCGGGTGTGCCGACCCGGCGGGCCGGGAGCCGCTCGGCCAGGTCGGCGAAGGCCGCCTGCTTGTCCATGCCGAGCTGGTCCCAGAGGGAGGTGTCCACCCAGCCCGGGGAGATCACGTTGACCCGCACCGGCGCCAGTTCGATCGCCAGACCGCAGGCGAGCGACGCGAGCGCGCCGTTGGCCGCGGACATGATCGTGTTGGAGCCGTTCGGGCGGTAGGCGTTGATGCCGGAGGTGTACGTGATCGACTGCTTGACCCGTCCGTCGGCGTACTTGCCCACCAGCCAGGCGCCGAGCAGCTTCGTCGCCACGACGTCCCGGGCGGTCGCGGTGGCGACGTCGGCGGTCCGGCCGTAGACGCCGGTCGCGTCGGCGGCGGTGACCGCGACGTGGTCCACCTCCTCGACGCGGGCGAAGAGCGCGGCCACGTCCTCCTCCCGTCCGATGTCGGCCACGAAGGTGTCGACGCCGCCGGGCCCGAGGGGTTCCAGTCGTGCCCGGGCGGCCGCGAGCCTGTCGGCGGAGCGGCCGACGACGGTCACGTGCGTGCCCTCGGCGAGCAGGGTCCGGGCCAGGGCGAGGCCCATGCCGGAGCCGCCGCCGATGATGATCGCGTTTGTCATGCCTCGAGGCTGCACCCCCGGACGGCGCCCAGGGAGGCCGACCGGATCCTGGGTGCGACACGGCCACCCGGGAGCGGGCCGACCGATGGCAGACTCGGGCCTGTGAACGCGATGGCCAGCTTTCTGCGGACCCGGCGCGGGCAGATCGGTCCCGCTGACGTGGGACTGCCCACCGGGCCCGGCGCCCGGCGCACTCCCGGCCTGCGCCGGGAGGAGCTCGCCGCGCTGGCGGGCGTGAGCGTGGACTACTACGTCCGCATCGAGCAGGGGCGGGAGACCGCGCCGAGCGACGCGGTCCTGGGCGCGCTGGCGCGCGTGCTGCGCCTGAGTGCCGACGAGCACGCCCACCTGCTCGGCCTGGCCGACCAGCTGGCCGGGCGGACACCACGCCGCCGCCCGGCCGAGCAGCGACCCGCCGCCGGCCTGCTGCTGCTCCTGGATTCGGTCCGGCCGAGCCCGGCGTACGTCCTCGACGAGGTCAACAACGTGCTCGCCGCGAATGCGGAGGGACTCGCGCTGCTGCCGGGCCTGGGTGACTGGCCGACCGGGCGGCGCAACACGATCCGCTACACCTTCCTGCACCCGGCCGCCCGCACCGTGTTCGCCGACTGGGAGCGGGTGGCCCGCAACAGCGTCGCGCACCTGCACACCGCCGAGCTGACCTCGCCGGGGCCGACCGCCGAGCTGGCCGACGAACTGTCGTCGGCGAGCGCCGAGTTCGCCGCCCTGTGGCGTCGCCAGGAGGTGTGGGTCAAGCGCGCGGGCCGGACTGCGTTCCAGCACCCCACGATCGGCGCGGTCACCCTCGGCATCGAGGTGCTGACCGCAGGCGGCGACGGTCAGCGGCTGCTGATCTACCAGGCTGCACCCGGCACGGCTGAGCACGACGCGTTGGTCCTGCTGGCGATGACCGCGCAGGGCGCAGGCGCCAGGTCGACCCCTTCGGACTGACCCCCTTGCCCGGCGGCCCACTTCGCGCCTCACGTCGTGGCGCGGACGGCCTGTCGGTCGTGCTGTGGTGCGGGCCGGGCCGGGCAGGGCCGGGCAGGGCCGGAGGTGGCTCGTGCGAACACCCCTTGCGGTCAAGGGGAAGGCACATGTCAGCCGGCGCCAGGGCCGTCCTGCACGACGCCACCGTGCGCCCGTTGCCACGTCACGGGGCCCGGGTCCCTGGAGCCGGATGCGCTACTCGGCAGGCTCGGCGACCAGCGCGGTGGCGACACGCCTGAAGCCGAGTCGGGCATAGATTCGGGCGACGTCATCGTCGCCTGCCGACAAGAAGACGGTCTCCACGCCTCGCGATCGGGCGTCCGCCACCAGGGCCGCGGTGACCGCGAGCCCAAGACCACGACGGCGTGCGGTGGGCAGCGTCCCGACACCGACGATCTCGCTGACCGCGCCGACCGGCTGATGCTGACCCGCGCACAGCGCCGTCCCACCGTCGACCGCTGCGGCAACCGAGGTCAGACCCGCCCCGATCCGTGCCACCACAAGGTCCACCGACCCGTCGCCTGCTCGGGCGCGCACAGCTTCCGCGAGTTCGACGACTCCCGCAGAGCCGATATCGGTTCCGGGCTCCGCGAAGGCAAGGTGCGGCACGGCCAGTGCGCTCGCCAGCGCCGGATCATCCGGACCCATGATCCGCACCGACGACTCGACGGACAACTCCTCCGCCGTGGGCACCGGCACGCCAGGGTCAAGCACCATCAAGGGGTACTCGTGAACCACAAGCCCCGAGTCCTCGATCACGGCCCGGAGCGCAGGCGTGATCTCGGCGATCCACTCGAAACTCTCCGGGATCCCGAGTTCGCGCTGGCGGGCGCGGACCCGGGCGACATCGGCGGCACTTGCCTCACCGGACCATCCCTGGGCCGGACGTGCGTAGAACGGCCACCCCTGGCCCTCCCGCACGAACACTGTCAGCGGCCCGAAGTCCTCGGCCCGGGCACCATGGCGCGGCACCGCGTCGTAGTAACGCTCGAGGCGGTCCAGCAGGGCCCGCTCGGGGCGATCATCAAGTGCCGTAGAAGTCACGCGGAGCATCCAAACACCAGATCGCCAACCACCGCCACCTCATTGCGACTCGTCCGTGAACCACCACTGCGCGCCCCGTTGGGGCGCCGCTGATGCGTGCGGCCGGCGCCGCACGGTGCCGTCTTCGCGGCCGACGTTTTCGCGACCGGCGGTCCGGCTCGCAGGTCTGAGGCGGAGGCGTGCGCGACCGACGAACGAACCGGCTCAGGTCCAGGGCAGTGCCGCGCGGGTGTGCCAGTACGCCTCGGGGGCTTCGGCGAGCGGAGCCAGCTCGGCCAGGTCGTCCACGCCGAGGGCGAGCCCGGCCGCCGTGAGGTTGGAGGACAGCTGCTGCACGGTGGCTGCACCGGACAGCACGACGTCCGCCCAGGGCTGGGCGGCGGCCGCGGCGAGAGCGACCGCGTCCAGGGAGGCGTCCGTGCGGGCGGCGACGGTGCGCAGAACGGCCGTGTCGGGGCCGGTGGCGTTGCGGTCGGCGAGCCGACCGTTGGCCATGGCCTCCTTCACCACGACCAGCCATCCGGCCTCGTGCGCCTCCGCAAGTGCCTGCGCTGCGGAGGGTTCGAGCGGGTTCCAGGTGGCCTGCACGGCCGCGAACAGCGGCCGCCCGTCCACGGTGACGCGCAGCGCGGCTCGCAGGGCGCGGGCCTGCTCCGGCCCGCTGGTGGACAGCCCGACCCGGACGCCTTCGGCGGCCAGTTTCGCGAGGCGGGTGTGCAGGGCCGGGTCGGTGAGGGCGGGGCTGTCGGGGGTGACGGAGTGGATCAGGTACACGTCCAGGTGACGGCCCAGCCGGGCCCGGGTCTCGGCGATCTGACGGTCGAACACCGCAGCCGAGTGCTCCTTCACCTCGTGCGCGGCCACGCCCGAGGTACGCCAGTCGGCGGTGTAGGTGTAGCCCCACTTGCTGCCCACCACCACCTCGGCGGCGGCCTCGGGGCGGGCTGTCAGCCACGCGCCGAGGAACTCCTCGGCGCGTCCGTAGGAGCGGGCCGTGTCGAAGTAGCGCACGCCTGCGCCATAGGCGCTGTCGAGCAGCGCGTGCGTGCGCTCGCGCAGCGCCGCGACGGTCCGCTCGGCCGGAAGGTCGTTCTCCCGCCCGAGCGTGATGTAGCCGGGGCGCCCGACAGCGGCTGTGCCCAGGCCGAACTTCCGGACGGGCGGGTCGACAAAACGGTCAGCGAACGGCGCGGCGGCCATGCAGGTTCCTCTCGGCAGATCCGTCGGACGCACACCGAATGTATCCGTGAGCGGCGGCGCACCGCCGGACGCGGCCGGGGTTCTCCAGGTGAGGGCACACGGTCCGCATATTCGGTGCCGGGCCCGGATACGCCTACTGCACCTCGCGAAGGACCAGGAGCTCGTCACACCTCTGCGACACGACGCCGACGAGATCCGAGGACGCGCCGGCCCTGGCCCGGCAGATGAAGGACTTCTGCTCCCCCTGCGCCAAGGACACAGAGAGCACCTGGCTCGAGCACCAGGCAATCTTCACCTGCACCGTGTGCGCTCCGCCGGGGACCTGCGTCAGGCACAGCTCCCCTCGTCGCAGCCGCCCGACTCGGGATCCGTCGATGTAGTGCTCTGACCACATAGGTTCGCCGGGGTGGTCGTTTCGGCGGTTGGATGTGCGGTGACGTCCGCTGATCCGACCGTTGGGGGTGTGGTGGCAGAGTCTGTCCGTGTCCAGAGGTTGACTGACCCGGAAGGGCAGAAGCTGCAGCAGATCGTGCGCCGGGGTAGCACCAGTTCGGTGCGGTTCCGGCGGGCGATGATGCTGCTGGCCTCGGTCGCTGGGAACCGGGTCCCGGTGATCGCCCAGTTGGTGCAGGCCGACGAGGACACCGTCCGCGACGTGATCCACAAGTTCAACGAGATCGGCCTGGCCAGCCTGGACCCTCGCTGGGCGGGAGGCCGTCCCCGCCTACTCAGTCCTGACGACGAGGACTTCGTCGTCCAGACGGCCACCACCCGCCCGACCAAGCTGGGGCAGCCCTTCACCCGCTGGTCCATCCGCAAACTTGCCGCCTACCTCCGCCGCGTGCACGGCCGCGTGATCCGGATCGGCCGTGAAGCGTTACGGTGCCTGCTCGCCCGCCGAGGCGTCACCTTCCAACACACCAAGGCCTGGAAGGAGTCACCGGATCCTGAGCGCGACACCAAGCTCGACCGTATCGAGCACGTTGTGCACCGCTTTCCCGGCCGCGTCTTCGCGTTCGATGAGTTTGGCCCGCTCGGCATCCGCCCCACCGACGGCTTCGGCTGGGTCCATGTCGGTCACCCCGAGCGGCACCCCGCGACCTACCACCGCACCCACGGCGTCCGCTACTTCCACGGGTGCTACTCGATCGGCGACGACACGCTGTGGGGCGTCAACCGTCGCAAGAAGGGCGCCAACAACACGCTGGCCGCGCTCAGGTCGATCGCGCGGCTCGCCCGGACGGCGCCCCGATCTACGTCATTCTGGACAACCTGTCCGCCCACACGGGCGAGACCATCCGGCGCTGGGCGAGGAAGAACCGGGTCGAGCTGTGCTTTACCCCGACCTACGCCTCCTGGGCCAATCCGATCGAGGCCCACTTCGGACCGCTGCGGCAGTTCACCATCGCCAACTCCAACCACCCCGTCCAGACCAGGGCCCTGCACGCCTACCTGCGCTGGCGCAACAAGAACGCCCGGCATCCCGACGTCCTCGCCGCCCAGCGGCGCGAACGGGCCCGCGTCCGCAGAGAGAAAGGCATCCGATGGGGCGGACGCCCCATCGGTGAAGCAGCGTGATTTCAGGTCTCAGGTCTCAGGTCTGGGGTTCGCTCCGAAGGTCAGCGAAGCCGGTTTCGATGTCGCCGCGGAAGGTGAGGGCTTCTTCGCCGATGCCGAGGGCAGCGAGCAGGATGTCGAGGGCCGTGTCGACATCAGTCTGGGCGCGGCTGACCCAGACGAAGACATCGGGGCAAGGGTTGCCCTCCAGTCGGCTGAGCGCAAAGTCGATCTTCTGGATGCGGAACATCGCCGCATCCACCGCACCCAGGTCCTCCCAACCTCGTTCGATGTTCAACCGCAGCCGTGCGGCGAGAACGTCCAGCGATGGCGACAGGCCGGCAACCAGCCGGAAGGAGCTCGCCGCGTACTCCCACATGCTGGCCTGGAATGCCGGGTTTCGCTTGCCGCCCTGGTACTCCGGCGCGCGTTCCCAGTCCGACTCCGGTCCAGGAACCTCAACCTCTGCCATGCGTCCTCCCGACCCGGCGCTGAGCTGTGACGCCTCACCTTAGAAGCTCGGCTCCTGGCGTCACGTATCGCCAACCCGGTGAACGTATGCGGTCACAGCCGAAGACGTGGTAGCGACGCATCTGGGCGTACGAGTCCTCTTCGTCGCGCATCACCGAGATCCGGGACGATGCGGTCGCGGCCTGGGCCCTGGCGGTCCCTTCCGGCACCCAGGTGCTCCGCCCGGCAGGGTCCACGCCGGCTCCCACCTGCGCCGGCCCGCGCACGAGCAGCGCGGGCCGACCGGTGAAGGCAATGGAGAGCTGACCGAGCAGGCCGAGCAGGAAGACACCGAGGCCTGCCGTAGCCACACCCAGGGCGATGGGCCCGGCGTGGGAGCTGCTTCCCACGCCGGGCCCCATGGCCACCGCGCCCGCGAGTACGACCGAGATGCCGCTCAAGCAGAGCGCTCCTGGGATCGGAGCGCTCTCCACCCTCTGTCGTTGCTCGGGCGTCAGCACTGCGCGCACCGACAGCAGGACGAAGATCAGGGAGCCAGCCATGGCGATCCAGGTGGACTTCATGACAACCGGCCCCCTGTCCGCCATCACGTTCTTCGCGACGCTCCTCGTGAGGACGCCAGCGAGCAACCTACCGCTGCACTCGCGGCGGCCACGACCGCGTCGCCGTCCAGGGCTGGTCAGCGGCTGTCCGCCGCAGGGTCAGCGCTGGGCGCGGTTGCGCCAGTACGTGAACTGTTCGACGGGCTCGCCGTGGTAGGACCAGGGCCATGCCACCACGGTGGTTCCGATCTGCTGGAACAACGGCGCCGCGTCGGCGACGCGTCCGGCCTGGACGAGTGCGTAGGCGAGCAGGTTGAGGTCGGCCAGGGCGGCGGCGTGGCGCAGGAAGCCGGGCCCGGTCCAGGAGCGAAGGGCGCGGTCGAGGATGCCCGCGGCGTGGGGGCGGCGCCACCACATGTCGGCGAGGATGGCGTTGAGGCCGTCCCCGGCCGTGGCCCGGTGGAAGTCGCGTACGGCGGCGGTGAGTTCGAGTGCGGACGCGGGGGCGCCGTACGGCATGCGGGCCTGTTGGACGTCGACGAACTCGCGTGCCTGGCCGGGAGCTCCGCACTCCTCCGGCGACAGGTAGGCGAGGACCTGCAGGTGTGCCTCGCGGTTCCACGGGTCGCGCAGGACCAGGGCCCTCCAGACGTCGTTGACCTGCGGCGCGGGGGTGCGCATCAGCCGGAGCACGCCGAGCAGCGCCACCAGCGGGAGGGGCTCCTGCGGTCGTGCCTCATGCGCCTGGTAGCAGGCCCGCACTGCCTCCGGCAGTTCCGTCGCGGGTTCGCCGCGGCGTACCCGCACCGTGGCCACACAGGCGCTGAAGACCATCGCGTCCACGCTGCGCGGTCGGCGCAGCCGCCAGGAGCGGTCGAAGTCGAAGTCCGCGGTCGCCTGGGCGAGCACGGAGAGCCGGTGCCAGCGCCGGTCCCAGTCGGTGTCCGCGGCTTTGATGAGGCGCTCGGCCGCTTCCACGTTGAAGTCCGTCATGCCGGGCATGGTGGAGGGTCCGAGCCCCTTGCAGAGCTTGCCCAAGTCGCTGTCGTCCAGTTCGGGTGCCAACCGTGGGGACGACCTGCGGCGTCCGAGAAGTGCCATGGCGCCGGATCTTAGCCACGCATCGGTTGGGCGATGATGACCCGGAATATAACGATTCGGTCCGTCCCGTCGAGGGCACTGGGACCCTTGCTGTCGCCCCTGAAAGTGGTGGCGGAGCCGCGCGCCCCGCTCGGTCACTCGCCTCGTCGCGGCGGTGGTGGGGAAGGCTGCGGGGGTTCCGGCGGGGGCTCCGGGGGCGGCCCCTTCGGGAGTCCGTGCGGCGGGTCCGGGGGAACGGGCGAGTCCATGGGTTCGCCCGAGCGCTCGTGCCCGGCGTTGGCGAACACGACGGCGATGTAGGGCAGGGTGCCGCCGGCCACGAGGGCGATGACGGCGGCGATGCGGTTCACCTGCCACAGGACGATCGCCAGGATCACGCAGACCGTGCGGATGCCCATGGTCAGGGCGTACCGGCGCTGGCGGTGGCGGATGTCCTCGGACAGCCCAGGGCGCGCGTCGGTGATACGCGCCGGAGTGACCTTGCGGGAACGGAACCGCATGCCCCCAACCTTTCACCCGGCCCAGGGATCCGCCAGGCGGGCCGAGCCGACTCGGCCGGCGCGGGTGCGCCTGGACGGGCAGGTGGGGGCAGGAGCGCCCCCGGCGCAGGTCCTGAGCCACCGGGTGCCGACGGAGGCAGAAGCGGGGCGCCGGGCGAGGTGCCGCGCCCTCGCCGCCGAGCCCACGGGCAGGGACCGCGGCTCTCAGGCCTGCTTCATCCCTTTCATCCCTGTGGTCCCAGACTGTCCCGGCGCACCCGCACCGAGGTCGGCTCCATCGGCAGGTCCCGCGACCGCACCACGGTCACGACGATGCCGCCCGCGAGGTGCAGGCGGCCGCCCTGAGGGCGGGAGCATCCTCCGGTCACTCGGAGACGTCGAAGCGGTGGTGGACGACGTCGTGGATCAGGTAGGGAGCGAAGGACTGCACGGTGAAGCGTGCGCCGTCGCTCCGGTTGCCCGTGCGCTGCCACCGGGCACCCTCGACACGGTCGAAGGCGATCGCCAACACCTCGGCAGCCTCGGCGAGTTCGGCCGAGACGCGGACCGGGTCCTGGGCGCCGTAGTTCTCGGCGACCGCTGTCTCGTCCTGGTCCCAGTTGGGGAACACGGGGTCGTCCTGGGTGAGCATCAGGTCCAGCCGCAGTGCGAACAGGCGGAAGACGTCCCGAACGTGACAGGCGTACTCCAGCTGCGACCACACGTCCGGCCTCGGCCGCTTCCGCAGCGCGGCCGCGTCGCCCGCGAGGAGCTCCACCCAGAAGGCGGCGTTGGCCCGCACCGTGCCGGCCACGTCCTCACGGGCGATGGCCGCGGTGTCGAGCCCGCAGTCGGCACAGGGGCGCTCGAGCACCCAGGTCCAGTCCTTGGTGTCAGGAATGATCATGTCGAGAGGATGGCCCGTCCCGGCCCGTCGTGGCGAGCGCCCGGCCCGCCAGCCTTCGTCAAGATGCTGCCAGGGCAGCGGGACGGGACCGACCGCCGCCGCCTCACCCCCGCGGGACGCGTGCCTTGGAACGCAGCGCGAGGAGCGCGGTGGCCAGGCCGACCAGCACGGCGGCGATCAGGAAGCCGAGCAGCATCGACAGGCCGAGGACGTTCCCGCTCTGCTCCTGCATCGAGAGCAGGTCCAGGCCGGTGACCTGCTGACCGACGGGCGCGCAGTAGAAGTGCGTGGAGCCCTGTGCGGAGCCGCCGTTGCTGTGGACCACGCCGCCGTTGGTGATGAGGTGCTGCCCGCCGGCGCACACGAACTGCGTCGTCCATCCGGCCGTAGAGGGTGCGACCTCGGCCACGACGAGCAGTGCGATGCCGAGCACGAAACCGACCACCACGGTGGCGATCAGGGCGAGGGTCCACCGCTTGGCGGCCGACATGCGGGCCGGTCCGGGCGCTTCCTGGGACTCCCGCTGCTGGGGGAACGGCGGTCGGGTGTCGAACATGGCCGGCGCCGGAACGGTCGGCTGCACCGGCGCCCCGCCCGCTGAACCGCGTTGCAGCAGTTGACGCTTCGCGTCCTCGAACTCCGTGTCGCTCAGATCACCGCGCCGATGCAACTCGGCGAGTCTTTCGAGGCTCTGTACCGGATCGTCCGTCATGTCCCCTCCGCATCATCCCCGTCGCGCATCCACGGCGCGACATCGCAGGCGACAGTGTGCTCGCCCGCCCGCACCCCGTCCAAGCCGACGATGTGCAGGCCGGAGGCGGTGCGTCGCGTCCGCGTGCGAACTTCTCGACCGTCGCGGGGGGCGCATCATGGTGGGCCCGGCGACCAGGCCTGACAGCGGCACCGCTGCCGTGAGCCTGTGCAGCCCCGGTCACCGTGTCTCAGCTCAGCACGGCCAGAACCCCCGAGGTCAGGAGCAGCAGGCCGAGCACACCCAGCCAGCCGCGGATCACACGGCGGCCGGGCAGTACGCGGCCGGCCCTGCGCTCGGGGAACCACCGGGCTGCCAGCACCCCGAGGCCGAGCGTCAGCGCGAAGGAGGCGAAGGCGAGGCACAGGGTGAGGCCGGCCAGGTCCTCGGAGAGACCGCCGAGCCCGATGACGGTGCAGTCGCCCGATCGGGTGCACCGCACGTCCACGACGGTGCCGAAGCGGTAGTGGGCACCCGCATCGTGCAGGCTCCAGGGCCCGGACGTGACGCCGCTGCGGCCCGGATCGCCCTCACCGGTGCAGTTGGTGACGGTGTTCTTGCCGGTGGAGGAGTCGGCGCAGGCCAACACCGTCATCCGCAGCTCCGGTCCCTCCCGCAGGCCGAGCTGGGTGCCGATGCCGCCGGCTGCCACCACCCCGCCCACGCTGGCCCCGATCCCGACGCCGAGCAGGACGACGAGGCCGAGGATCCCCGCCCAACCGAGCCTCGACGACGGCAGGGAGGGCCTGCCGCGACCCGTCGCCGGACGGTTCTGCTCCGGCCCCCTGCGCTGCTTCTGCCCGCCCCCGCGGACGCGCTTGCGCCCTGCCATCGACCGTCCCCCGTATCGCTGTCCGTCCCGCGCGGCGCTCCCACGCCGCGCACAACCTACCCGCTTCCCACCCCGGCCGGTCCGGCCCGGATCCAGGCGCCGTCAGCAGGCGTCTCACCCCACCAGATCCGCCGCCGACGCCGCGGCCGGGGTGGGGGCTTCGTGCAGTTCGAACCAGATGCACTTGCCGTCGCCGCGCGGCAGCACACCCCACTGGTCCGCGAGGATGTCCAGCAGCATCAGGCCGCGGCCGGAGGAGGACATCTCCCCCGGCGAGCGCCGGTGCGGCAGGTCGTCGCTGCTGTCCGCGACCTCGACCCGCAGGCGCCGCTGCGGCCGGGCCCCCCACACCTCGACGAGCAGGGCCGCGTCCCGGTCGGTGTGGACGAGGACGTTGGCGAGCAGTTCGGAGACCAGCAGCGTGCCGGCGTCGACCTGCTCGGGCTGCGCCCAGTCGTGGAGGACGCCGCGGATCTCCTGGCGGGCGTCGGCGAGGCGCTCCGGCTGGTCCTGACCGACGGTCAGGGCGATGCGCCGCTCGGGCCCGTCCGGTTCCGCGCCGGGCTGACCGGGCAGCGCGTCACGGCGCAGCAGGAGCAGGGCGATGTCGTCCTCGCGCCGGTCGGCGAGGTTGCCGGGCATGCGGTGGGAGGCGGGCCCGTGCACGGCGGTGATCAGGGCGTCGGCCATGCCCTCCAGGTCGTCGGCCGGTGCGGGCGACATCGCGTCGCGGACGCGGATCCAGCCCGTGTACCAGTCGTGGCCCCCGGTCTCGACCAGGCCGTCGGTACACAGCATCAGGATCTCGTCGGTCTGCAGCTGCATCCGGGTGACGGGGTAGTCGTCGCCGTCCGGCATCAGGCCGAGCGGAAGGCCGCCGTCGACGTGGCGCAGCAGGCAGGTGCCGTCGGGCAGACGCACGACGGGGTGGGGGTGACCGGCCCGGGCGATCTCCAACATGCCGGTTTCCGGGTCGGCCTCGATGTAGAGGCAGGTCGCGAAGCGGTCCTCGTCGATGCCGGCGAGGAATCGCGACGCGCGGGCCAGCACGGCGTCCGGGCGGTGCCCCTCGGCCGCGTAGGCGTGGACGGCGGTCCGCAGTTGGGCCATCAGGCCCGCCGCGTGGACGTCGTGCCCCTGGACGTCGCCGATCACGACGCCCAACCGCCCGTCGGGCAGGGTGATCACGTCGTACCAGTCGCCGCCGACCTGGAGTCCGCCGCCGGTGGGGACGTAGCGCGTGGCGACGCTGAGCCCCGCCTGAGGCGCCCCGGTGCGCATGCTGCGGGCCAGGCCGCGCGAGAGCGCGCGCTCGGACTCGTTGCTGTGCGCTCGTTCGAGCGCCTGGGAGAGCATGCGGGCGACGGTGCCCAGGACGGCGCGCTCGTCGGAGCTGAACGCGACGGGCTCGCTGAACGCGGCCAGCCACGCACCGGTCGTGCGTCCGGCGCCGGTCAGCGGCAGGACGGCCCAGGCCCGGCGTCCCTCGCCGGAGACCAGGGGCCACACCGCCGGGTAGCGCCGCCGGTAGTCCTGGGGCGAGGAGATGTAGACCGGACGTCCCGTCCGTGCGGCCTCCGCGGCGGGATGGGCGGTGTCCAGCGGCATCTGGAACGGTTCCTGCGCATGGGTGAGCCGGCCGTGGTGTCCCACGACGGTCAGCCGGTTGCCCTCGACTCCGAACACCGCCAGCTCGTCGGGGCTGAAGCCCGGCATGGCCAGTGACGCCGCGACGCGCAGGACGTCACTGGTCGTGGTCGCCTCGGCCAGGGCGCGCCCGGCGTCGAGGAGGAACGCCTCCCGGGAGCGCCGCAGCCGGGCCTCGGCCTGTGGCACACCCGCAGCCTGCCCGCCGGACAGCCCGGCGGTCTGCGCGGCGGTCTGCCCGGCCGTCTGCCCGGCCGGCAGCGGGGCGCGGTTCAGTGCCTCGATCTGCAGGCGTTCGGCGACCGGTTCGGACTCCTCCACCAGCGTGCCGCGGATCGCCCCGGTGGCATCCGCGGGCCCGGGCGCGAGCCGCGCCCACAGCGGCCGCGGCGGCCGGTCGGGGGCGGTGACGACGTGCACGGGCACGTCCATCGGTCGGCCCTCGGCGATCAGCAGCAGCGCGCTGGAACGCAGCACCACCATGTCCTCGGGCTGCACCCGGGCGCGCAGCTCCGCCTCGGTCAGCCGGGCGGGCTCCTGCGGCAGGCCGAGGAACCGCGCCGCGAGGGCGTCGACGGTCAGCGTGCGGGCGCGGGGGTCCCAGGTCCAGGTGCCGACGCGGGCCGCCTCCAGGACGTCGTCCGGAGGCGCCGGGAGGCTCCCGTCGGGGTGCTCGGTGCCCATGCGGTGGACCTTCACGGGTCGGGGACGGCGCCGCGGCGCCCGTGGATCAAGGCTAAGACCGACGCCGCCACCCCGCCCGGCACCGGGCCGTACGGCCCCACGGAAGCGTGCACCTCATGGAACCGTGTGGCCGGGGGCCGTGCGGCCGGGAACAGTGCGTCCGGGAACGGTGTCGCCGGGAGCCGTGTCGGCGCCTGCGGTCCGCCCGCCCGTCCGGCGGTCCTGGGCCGGGCGGGGCAGCGGGGAGGGCACGCGGTGGATCGCGATGACCGCCACGTCGTCGTCCAGGCGTCCGCCGCAGAACGCCGACAGATCCTCGCGCAGGCTCTGCAGCAGGTCGTCAGGCTTCTCGCGCGCCCAGGCCCGGAGGCGTTCGGCCAACGGGTAGAACGCGCCCAGCTCGTCCCGGGCCTCCACGACCCCGTCGGTGTAGAGCAGCAGGGTGTCGCCCGCGGTGAACTCGAAGACGTCCGTGCACTCGTCGCCGAGCTCCAGCACGTGCATGCCGAGCGGAGGAGCCGGGTCGGAGCTCTCCAGCACCCGTACCGTGCCGTCGTGGACCAGCAGCGGCGGAGGATGGCCGCAGCTGACGACCTCCACGACCGACTCGTGCTCGGGGATGTTGAGCAGCACGGCCGTGGTGAAGTGTTCCGAGGGGTGGGCGTAGTCCTCGGCGTAGTCGGCCAGGAAGCGGCCGACGCTGCGGTCCAGCGCGGCCGCCAGCTCCGGCAGGGTGCGGTGACTCGCCGCCGCCTCCCGGAACGCCCCGACCAGCAGGGCGGACTCGCCGACGGCGTTCAGGCCCTTGCCGCGCACGTCCCCGATGAGCACGCGCGCTCCGTAGCCGGTGCGGGTGGCGGTGAACAGGTCACCACCGATCCGGGCCTCCGCCGCGGCCGCCAGGTAGAACGAGGCGATCTGCAGGCCGCCGAGACGGCTGGGCAGTGGGCGCATCACCGCCTTCTGCGCCGTCTCCGACACCGAGCGCAACTGTTCGAACTGCCGGCGTCGCCGCTGGTACACCCGCGCGAACCACACCACCATGGTGGACAGCACCGTCAGCACGATGATCTGGACCGCCTCCTCGCGCCTGACCTCGAGGACGTCGAAGTGCACGGCGATGACGATCTGCGCACAGACGGCCAGCAGCGCGGTGACTGCGGTCAGCCACGGCCCTTCGATCATGGCCATCAGCAGCGGGGCGAGGATCAGCGCGGCCCCGTAGTGAACCCTGATCGGCGTCGTCAGGTCGACCGTCGTGATGACGATGATCAGCACGAACGGGACCGGCGTCAGCACATGACGTCGACGCCATGGGCGCCGACGCTCCCGGCCGCGTGTCTGCGCTCCCACATCCTCCACTGTGCTCCCCGGTCGCCCACTCAGCCAGGCGAGTGCCCAGCGCGGCAACGTCGGCCGCGACGCCCTACGGCGCGGTGCGGCGCGGCTTCAGCCGGATCCCCGGCGCGCGTCCGGCACGCGCAGCTCGAAGACCGTACGGCCGGGCGCGGAATCGACGCGGACGGAGCCGCCGTGGGCGGTGGCGACAGCGTGGACGATGGCGAGGCCCAGGCCCGTGGACCCGGTGGCACGGGAGCGGGCGCGGTCACCGCGGACGAAGCGTTCGAAGACGTGGGGCAGGAGGTCAGGGGGGATGCCGGGACCGGTGTCGGCGACGGTCAGGACCACCGCGTGGGGCTCGCTGCGCAGTCCGAGGGTCACCCGGGTCCCTGGCGGGGTGTGGCTGCGGGCGTTGGCCAGCAGGTTGGTGACGACCTGCCGCAGGCGGTCCTCGTCGCCGGTGACCTGGACCGGTTCCTCGGGCAGTTCCAACTGCCAGGTGTGGTCGGGTCCGGCGGCCCGGGCGTCACCGACGCAGTCGAGGGCGAGGCGGGAGAGGTCGGCCTCGGCCGCGGCCAGTGGGCGGCCCGCGTCCAGGCGGGCGAGCAGCAGCAGGTCCTCGACGATGGCGCCCATCCGCAGCGACTCCGCCTCGATGCGGCGCAGCGAGTGCCGCACCGGTTCCGGGGCCTGTTCGGACCGGCGCAGCGCGAGCTCCGCATGGCCGCGGATCGCCGCGAGAGGGGTGCGCAGTTCGTGGCTGGCGTCCGCGGCGAAGGCGCGCAGCCGCTCCTCGACGGCCTGGCGCTGGGCCAACGCGTGCTCGACATGGCCGAGCATGCGGTTGAGCGCGACACCGACGCGCCCCACCTCGGTGGAGGGGTCCTGGTCCGGCACCCGGGTGTCGAGCGCCACCTCGCCGCTGGCCAGCGGCAGCGCGCTGACCTGCTCGGCGGTCCGGGCGACCCGGTCCAGGGGCCGCAGCGTCAGGCGGACCCAGAAGGTGCCCGCCGCAGCGGTGACCGCGAACAGTGCGCCGAAGACGGCCAGCTCGACCACCAGGAGCTTGTGCACGGTGCTGTCGACCGGCTCCAGCGGCAGCCCGGTGACCAGGACGTCGCCGTCCTTGCCCGCCTGTGCGACCAGCCGGTACGCGCCGAGCCCGTCCAGATGGAGAGCGACCGGCGGGCCGCCGACCCGCAGCGCGGCGAACTGCGCGCTCTCTCGCTGCCCGAAGGCCGGCCGGTCGTCAGGGCCACCGAAGGCCCGGTCGTCCGGGTCGCCGTCGACCACACCGGCCGCGGTGATCCGACCGTTCTTCAACCGCACGCCGAGCGTGCCGACCGACTGGGCCCGGGTGTCGCCGCTCTGGCCGGGGTGTTCCAGGCTGAGCGCGTAACGGCCACCGCTTCGAGTGAGCTGCTGGTCGACCTGCGCCACCAGGAAGCGTTGCAGTTCGCAGATGGTGACCAGTCCGACGACCGTGCTCGCCAGGACCAGCAGGACCAGCAGTCCGGCGGTCAGCCGGGCGCGCAGGGTGCGGGGCAGGAACCGACCCGGTGGCCCCAGGGGCCGGCGCCTGCGAGGGCGCCGAGCGGGCAGGCGGAAGCGGTGCGGTTTCACGTCGTCGGAGCCTTGATCAGGTGGCCGGTCCCGCGGACCGTGTGGATGAACGGTGTGCGGCCCCTGCTCAGCACGCGGCGCGAGTTGCGCATCAGGTGGCGCAGCAGCGCGTACTCGGTCCGGGTGAGCTCGATGACCTCACTGCCGCAGGTCCCCTCGTGGGCGCGCTCGTCCACCACGCGGACGCGTCGTGGCCCGGTGGACTCGTCGTCCGTGACCAGGGTGTTCGTCGAGGCGGCACGGGTCGGCGCGAGGTTGTGCGGCATGCGGCCATTCTGGGGCGCGCCGGGCCACCCGAATGACCCGCTGTGAGCGGGCTGTGCGGTGCCGCTGCTGCCCCCGCGCCGGGGGAACTCCGACCGGAAGTCTCTGACCTGCAGAAACGTCGGCGCGTTCCGCTCATCAGGGCCGTCTCATTCACAGCCAACTGAGAGCCCCGGTACCGAACGGCCAGCCTTGGAGCGGGCCTGGCCCGCGGCACCGTGCCGCAGCTCCGTCGGCGGTACTGCGGGTGCCGCGGGTGCTGCGGGCGGCATCCATGATCACCATTTGGCCTCGATCCGGACGCGCGCCACACAGCCCCCGGGCCGCGATGCAACGCTCTGCGGACCACCACGAAGGGAATCCACCTTGCGCGCACCCGCCGGCGTCCTGCTCACCCTCGCCGCAGCCGTCCTGCTCTGCGGCTGCAACGGCGTCAGCAAGCCGGGGCCGCCGACCAGCCCGACCCCCGTCGGCTCCCACAGCCCGAACGCCGGCGCCACCCCCCGCAGCACGGCCACCGGCAGCACCGGCCGGCCCACCACGGGCAGCGTCCGCCAGCAGGTGTCCGCCTGGTGGTACGGCGGCGGCGAAGGCCGGCTCGGCTGGATCGGCACGGACCTGGGCGACGTCAACAACGACGCGAACACCGATCCCGCCAAGGTCGGCAGCGACTGCACCTCGCTCTCCACCGATGTCTCCGCCGCCCGCTCCTACGGGCCGGTCCCCGACGCACAGGCGCAACACCACCTGTCCGCCGTCCTCGACGCGTACCAACAGGCCGCCACCGACTGCAGGACCGGCGTCGCCACCAAGAACCCGGCCCTCATCACCAAGGCGGTGACGGACGGCAACGCGGCCTCCACCGAGCTGGACGCTGCGACCGCTCGGATCATGCGTGTCATCAACGGCGCCTGACTCCGGGCCGGGGATGACACTCCTCGACGACCAGGAACTGACCACGCCGCTCGGCTGACGTCGTGTACAGGGCCGCCCGACCGGGGCTACGCCTCGGGCAGCGGCTGGACGGTCAGGTGGTAGTCCTGCAGGATCCGGCCGTCGGTGTCCAGGACGAGGAAGACGCGGGCCGCCCAGGCCACCTCACCGGTTCGGGGGCCCCGGGCGTAGGTCAGCTGGATGGTGAGCTTCACGACGTCGTCGTGCACGGTGACATGGCCGTCGTGCGTGACGCGGTACTCACCGGAGGCGACGAAGAGGCCGTACGCCTCCCCCACCCGGGCCACCAGCCCGGCGTGTCCGCGGAACTGGACGCCCTCGACGAACTCCACGCCGTCGGGCGCCCACAGCTCGGCGACGGCGCGCTCGCGTGCGGCTGCGGACGGCTCGTTCCAGACGGCGAGGTAGCGCTGCACGATCCGGTCGACGTCGATGGCGGTGGTCTGCGACATGGCGGGTCAACTCCCTGGCTCGGTACGTGATCGGCGGGGTTCCGCCGTGTGCACCAGGCTGCCGTCGGCCGTCACGGGAGGGTCAACAGGACGGCCGCGCCGAACTCTCCCCCTACGGGAGGCCGCACAATCGACGGGTGACGAACCACCTGTCGATCGGCGACTTCTCCCGCGCCACCCACATGACCGTCAAGACCCTGCGCCACTACCACGACATCGGGCTGCTCGAACCCGTCGACGTCGATCCGCACACCGGCTACCGCCGCTACTCGGCGGGGCAGATCCCCACGGCCCAGGTGGTGCGCCGCTTCCGGGATCTCGGGATGCCCCTGGAGGAGATCCGGACCGTGCTGGCCACCTCCGACGTCCCCACGCGCAACCAGCACATCAGCGCCCACCTGCAGCGACTGGAGGAGGAGTTGGGCCGCACCCAACGGGCGGTGGCGGCCCTGCGCGACCTCCTGACCCCGCCCGCTGCCGGGGACTCCCCCGCGATCGAGCTGCGCAGCGTCGGCGAGGTCCCGGCTGCGGCGATCACGGCGACCGTCGAGGCTCAGGACGCCGGGGCGTGGTTCCAAGGCGCGCTCGGTGAGTTGTTCGCGACCGTGGCGGGTCAGAGCCTGCGGGAGTCCGGGCCGGCCGGTGGCGTCTACGCGGACGAGCTGTTCACTCTGCACCGGGGGCGGGCCACCGTGTTCGTGCCCTGCGAGGGCACGGTCCGGCCGGTCGGCCGGGTGGAGCCGCTGGTCGTGCCGGCGGCGGAGCTGGCCGTGCTCGAACACTGCGGGCCGCCGTCCGAAGTCGACCGCGCCTACGGCACACTGGCCGCGTACGTCGCCCGGCACGCGCTCATCGTCGACGGCCCGATCCGCGAGTACTACCTCGTCGGCCAGCGCCACACCTCCGACACCTCGCAGTGGCGCACGGAGGTCGGCTGGCCGGTCTTCCACACCGGGGTCACCGACGGCAGCCGGACCGCTTCTTGAGAGACCGACCATGCCTCTGACGAGGCACCGACGGGCGGTGCGTCAGGAGAAGGTGCGCTGCTCACTTCAGGAAGGCAATCACCAACGAGTCCGACTCCGGCGCAATGAAGTCGAATGTCGGTGAGTCGACATGGCAGTGATCGCCCGAGTCCGCCTCGGTGGCGAAGTTCTCAATGGTGTCGGCCAGGAGGTCGAGAGCTGCTCGCCCTCCCTGGATCCTCAGTGCCTGGCCGTCCGTGACGATCGAAGCGGTGTTGCACTCCGGCTCCTCACCGATCGCGATCTCGGACAGTGACCTCGCGTAGGGAAAGGGTTGCCGGTTCTCCACGAGATCGCAGCTTCCGGCCTTCTCGCGTAGCAGGTTCCCGAGAGCCAAGAGCCCTCGACGCGTCCCGGAGAGCTCGAGCTCCCTGGTCGCCCCGCTGTGCAGAACCTGCAACATCACACCTCTCCCCGGCCGGCCGATCCTACCGATCGCCTGAACGGATCGTCCTGCCGGTCCGTTGATGCCTGGCGCTCATGGCGTGGAAGGCCTTCTTCGGCTCCCAGCGGGTCTCGTCGACCAGGCGGACGAGCCCGTAGGACGCGATGTCGCGGTCGCCGGGCTTGTCGTAGTTGGCGAAGGAGAACCACAGCGCGGTGTCGACGCCCTCCTCCTCGAAGACGTCGAGGAGCTCGTCGAGGTAGCGCACCTGCTCGGTCTCGTCGGGAATCGCCCCGTGCGGCGGCTGCCAGGCCATGCTGCCCAGCTCGCCGGCTCCGCGGTAGGCGCAGGTGCCGTACTCGGTCACGACGACGGGCTTGCCGTGGGAGAAGAACTCGCGCAGCTCGGCGCGGAAGGTGTCGGTGTTCTGCGCGGATCGGTAGGCGTCGACGCCCACCATGTCGAAGGGGTGCCAGTCGACGGGCTCCCAGGGGCCGGAGGCGTAGGTGATCTTGCCGCCGAAGTGGGCGCGGACCGTCGTCGCGGCCTCGGCGAGGAAGGCGTTGAGTCGCTCGGGGACCGGTCCGAGGGACAGCCACCAGTGGATGTCGGCGGTGGCCATGGCGTGGAGACGGTCGAGGTGGGTGTCCCCGGGGAGGAAGCCGTGGGCGAAGGCGCTGAGCTCGCAGCCGGTGACCAGCACCACCTGTGCGCCGCCCTGCCGCAGGGCTTCGGCGCGCTGGGCGCAGTCGGCGAGGAGAGACAGGATCTGCTCCGGGGGAAGGTCGACCGGGAATGGCGAGAGCCACACTTCTAGCCCGGCTTCGGCGGCGTGGTGGGCGGCGATGCCGAGTCGGTCGCTGTCGCGGCCGGTGATGCGGACGACGTCGCAGTGCAGGTCGTCGGCGATCACCGTCATGTCGTGCCGGACCTGGGCCGGGTCGAAGGTCTTTCGGGTGAGGCGGTCTCCGGGGAAGGTCCCGGTGTCGTAGTTGATGCCTCGCGCGCGCACGTCAGCGCCCTTCTGCCTGATCGAGTCCGTGTCCCAGCAGGTCGAAGGCCAGCTCGACGTCCTGTGCCAGGGCACGGTGGGCCTCCAGGGCGGAGGCACCGCTCTGCAGATGCCGGAAGTAGGTCTCCTGGAGAGTGAGCAGGGACGCGGCGATCTGGGCGGCCATGAGCGCGGCCGCCGTGGGACCGTACTCGTCGGCCAGGACCTGGGCCAACGCCTCGCGCTGGTGGTAGAGCTGAGCGTTGGCCGCGTGCTGCAGGGTCGGGCTGTCCTGGATCACGCGCACGCGGGCGAGGAGTGCTTCGAGCTCCCCCTCGGGGACCTCTCCGGCGGCGAGCGCGCGATGGTGCGCTCGCAGCGGCTCAAGGAATGTCTGGCCGGCCGGCCGCCGGGCGACGATCCCCGCCAGGTCGTCGCCGCCCACGCCGTGCAGGGCGAGTGACTCCTTGCTCGGGAAGTAGGCGAAGAGGGTCGCCTTGGCCACCTCGGCGGCCTCGGCGATCTCGTTGACCGACACCGCGTCGAAACCGCGCTCGGTGAACATCTGCCACGCCACCGCGGCGATTCGCTGCCTGGTCTGTTCCTTCTTGCGCTCGCGCAGTCCTGCCATGCGGACCATAATAATCAGACTGGGTTCAAAAACATACTCAGTCTGGAAAATGGAAAGGACGCGCCGGGCCGTCCGCTCATCCGTAGCGGTTCTCGACGGCGGCCGCAGCGACGGTCGTGACGGTCTTGAAGGCGCGGATCATCGTGTAGGCGCTGTCCGCGGAGAAGGCGACGCGGCGTACGTCCGTCCGCGTGACCGTGGGCACGGCGGCCGTGGCCGCTGCCAGGTGGGCGGCGTCGAACTCCACCTCCACCTGGAAGGTGCGCCCGGTGACGGGCTCCGCACGGACGCACAGGGCCGCTGACTGCTTCGCGGCCGCCCGGATGAGCTCGAAGGTGACCGCCGGCGGCCTGCAGACGGCCGCGTAGCGGCTGACGCAGTCCTTGACGGCGGCGGTGACGGCGGCGGGTGCGTAGGCCGCAGCGTCCCGGCAGGCCAGGTCGTCGCCGGTGACCAGGACGACCGGCACCCCGAACTCCGCGGCGACCAGGGCGTTGAGGTAGCCCTCGTCGGCCGGGACCGTGTCGACCCAGACGCCGGTGATGGAGTTGGCGAGGTAGGTGTGCGCGAGGACGCCGTCCGTTCCGGCGCCGGTGTGATAGCCGACGAAGGCGACGCCGCTCACGCCCGGATGCTGGATGCCCTCGACCATGGAGAGGTCCTTGTGACGCCCGGTCAGCATCTCTGCGCGCGGGTCGAGGTCCTCCAGGAGGAGGTTGCGCATGGTGGCGTGGGCCTCGTTGACGAGCACAGAGGTGGCACCGCCGTCGAAGAACCCGGCGATGGCGGCGTTGACGTCGGAGGTGAACATGGTGCGGCAGCGCTGCCAGGCGGGGTTGCCGGGTTCGCAGTCGTCGGGCCAGGTGACGCCGGTGGCGCCCTCCATGTCCGCCGAGATCAGTACGCGCATGTGGCCACTCCTGACAGGACCTGCGGTTCGGGCTGACGTTCGTCCTCGTCCGGTCGCAGTCTGACACGACGCACGCCTGCGCACGAGGACCGCCGGCCCACCGCAGTCCGGTCGTGTGCGATGCCTGTGCGCGGATTGTGCAGCCCGCCCGCCATGCTCCTGGCTATGTCAGGGACATGGCCCCGAGGGCCATGGGCAATCACTTCATGTTCCGAGAGGAATACCCTCATGAACGCCGCAAGTCTGCGCAGCACGCTGACCCGGGGCCTGGTGGCCGTGGCCCTTGCGGGTCCGACGCTGTTGTTGGTGTCGGGCCCGGCGTCGGCGAGCACGGACGACATCGTCAACATCGCCAACGCCAACATGTCCAACCACGCCTGCGACACCAACAGCACCGGCGGGCAGGGGTACAACTCCAGCTGCACCGGTGACGGCGGCTCGCCCGAGAACTGGTGCGCGGACTTCGCCGCGTGGGTGTGGCAGCAGGCGGGCTACAACGTCGACGGGCTCACGCCCGCCGCCGGCAGCTTCGACCAGTACGGCGCCGGGGTCCACAGCGATCCGCAGGTCGGCGACGCGATCCTGTTCGACGACAACGGCAGCGGCTACGCGGACCACGTCGCCATCGTCACGGCGGTCAACCCCGACGGGACCATCCAGAGCATCGGCGGCAACGAGGGGACCAACGACCCCTCCACCTCCTACGTCAACTCCGACTCCTACGAAGGGACGGTGGGCTACAGCTCCTACTGGGGCATGACGATCAGCGGCTACGTGTCCCCGACCAACTGACGGCGGTTCGGCGTCAGTGGTGAGGCGCCGGTCGCAGCCGCCCGCTCGCGGCTGCGACCGGCACGGTGTCAGGCGGAGGCCGTCCCGCAGCCGGCTCGAGCCCGCCTCGTCACGGGTTGATGCCGTCGTACTGCAGCACCCGGTAGGCGCCCTGGCTGGTCCACTGCGAGACGATCAGCGTGAGTGAGGTGGCGCTCGCGCTGCCCGGGTGGATGTAGCCGCCGTAGAGGCTGTCCAGTTGCGGCCGGCCCAGGTGGTTGAGCGGCCAGGCGGCGTTCGCGACCACCTGCGGGGTCGGGTTGGTCCAGGCGGCGTCCGGGCGGGGGCGGTGCGGGTGCAGATCGACCCGTCGGTCACGTCGAACCAGCTCATGCAGTAGGTGCCGTTGATGTTCTTGACGGAGAACTCGCCGATGTTGTTGCCGGGCGGGAAGAGCGGCGTGGGCGGCGTCCCGTCGGTGGCCCAGTACCAACCGCTGCCGTTGTAGACCCAGTTCTGCTGCGCGCCGAAGTTGCCCGCCCGGAAGTCGTCCGGGTTGAAGCGGAACAGTTGGATGGCCCCCTGGTCGGCCGTGTTCTTGTGGCTGCCGTTCCACCGCTTGGAGTAGACGTAGAGCCAGCCGTCGGCGTCGATGCCGGCGAAGGACCACATGCCGTACATCGACTGGTTGACGCCCCGGTACTGGCCGTCCCAGTGGTAGGCGTAGTCGGTCCAGGTCACGCCGTAGTCGTCGGAGTAGGCGATGCCCGACATCAACGAGCCGTCGTCCCCGGCGGGCAGGTCGTCCGGGCCGATGCCGGTGACCACCGAGGTGTACTGGATGTAGGTGCGGCCGCCGAACTCGATGCAGTCGTTGGGGATCCGGGTCTTCTCCACGCCGTAGCCGTTGTCCTGGTTGGGCGTGTAGTCGAACAGCGAGGCGGCCTGGCCGTTCGGCATGGCGTAGGTGAACGAGATGGGGGCCGAGCCCGAGGAGTCGAAGCCCGCCTGGTTCAGCATCGTCGGCGAGGGCAGGTAGGTGCCGTTGTCGTCGAAGGAGTCACCGAACACGTAGCCCCAGGTTCCGTCGTGCCCCCGGAGGTAGGGGATGCCGAGGTCTCCGCTGCCGAGGCCCTGGGCCGAGGCGGAGTCGCCGGGCTGCTGGCACAGAGGGGCGCCGGTCTGACCGACGCCGTTGACGGCCTCGGCCGGGGTGGCTCGCAGCAGCCCGGATCCAAGGGTGAACCCGGCGCCCAGGGCGGCGGCGGCGCCGGTTCGCAGGACTCCGCGCCGGGTGAAGCCCGGGTTGTGCGGCAGATCGGTCATGGCCATCTTCTCCAGGGGGCATGTCGGAGCACCGGGCTCCTCCTCCGCGGAGCGGGGAGCCGACGCGGTCCGCGTGCTGCCCGGTGGCGTCGCGGTGGTCCCGTCGACACGCTGGGAAGTGTGCTGGCGGAACGTCACAAAGGGCGCATGACGATCGCACGGGCGCCGCACGTCCGGGGCCGCCGACCGCCTACGGACAACCCCCCGACCGACCCTGACGGCCCCCGGGTGGCCCCGGGCGGCCCCGGGCAAGCACATCGGGACAGTCTGTCAGTGCACGTTCACAATCCGGATACGCTCGGCCCGCGCGGGACTTCGGGCAGTAGAGTCACCGGCGGGAACGGCAGCGTGCATGACAAGACTGTGGTGCGTGGGACCTGTATCGGGGGCGGGGCAATGGCGTTGAGCATCCGGCTGCTCGGGGGCCTGAGCGTCAGTCGGGACGGCGTGGCGCTCCCCCTGCCCGGTCAGCGGCAGCGGTGCCTGCTCGCGGTGCTGCTGCTGCACCACGGCCGGACCCTCTCGCGCGCGAACCTGGCAGCCTGGGCCTGGCCCGAGGACCCGCCCGCCACCGTGGACCGGCAGATCGCCAACTACGTGTCGGGACTGCGTCGCACTCTGGCCCCGCTGGGCGAGACGGTGACGCTCTCCTCACGCTCCGCACGGTTCGGCGCGGTGCTGCAGGCGGACGTGCTGGACGTCGACCGCTTCGGCTCGCTGGTGGAGAACGCCCGCACCGCGCGGGCCGGACACGAGCACGAGATCGCCGCGGCCCACCTGCACCAGGCGCTCGCCCTGTGGCGCGACCCTCCGCTGGACGGACTGGACACGCCCTACCTTCGCGATAGGGCCGCACAGTTGACGCTGCGGCACCGGGATGCCGTGCTGCTGCTGGCGCGGATCGAGGAAGAGGCGGGCCGGCTCCCCGCCGTGCTGGAGCCGCTGCGCGGGTTGGCGGCGCAGCGGCCGCAGGACGAGGGCGTCGCGGTGGCGCTCGTGCGCGCGCTCGCCGCGTGCGGGGAGGGCGTGGAGGCCGCCGAGGCCGCGGCCCGTGCGACCGCCGCGCTGATCGCCGACGGCCACACGCCCGGCCCTGCGCTGCGGCAGGCGCACAGCGACGCGCTCGCGGGCCGCGCGACCGCCCCGGAACGCCGGCCCGAGGCCGCGGGCTCCGGGCGCCGTGGTGGGCCGGGACCGGACAACCGGCGTGGCCCCGGCCCGTCGCCACGCCAACTGCCGCCCGACACCGGGGCCTTCACGGGCCGCTCGGACGAGGTCGCGCGCGTGGTGAGGCTGGCGGAGCGCTCCGGGGACGGTGCTCGGGCCGCTGTTCCGGCCGTGTGCGCGATCGACGGGATGGGCGGGGTCGGCAAGACCTCCCTCGCGCTCCACTGCGCGCACCGACTCGCCGACCGCTACCCCGACGGGCAGCTCTGTCTGGAGCTGCACACGCACAGCGCGGGCGTGCCGCCGCGCGGCACCGCCGAGGCGCTGGGGCTGGCGCTGAGCTGTCTGGGGTTCCCGCCTCACGCGATCCCGCCCGGCCCGGACGCCCGGGCGGCCGCGTACCGTGCCGCGCTGGCGGGCACCCGCACGCTGATCGTGCTGGACGACGTCGCCGACGAGGCACAGGTGCGGGCGCTGCTGCCCGGCAGTGCGGGATGCCTGGTGCTGGTGACCAGCCGCAGGCGGCTGAACGGGCTGGACGAGGCCGACCCGCTCAGCCTGGAGAGCCTCCCGGCGCCCGACGCGATGGCGTTGTTCCGGGCGACGGCGGGGCGCGAGCTGCGGACCGCGGAGGAGGCGCTGTTGGCCGAGACCGTGGAGCTGTGCGGCCGGCTCCCGCTCGCCGTGCGCATCGCGGCGTCGCTGCTGCGGCACCGGCGCGCCTGGCGGCTGGGCGACGTGCTCGCCGAACTGCACACGCGCCAGGGGGATCTGGAGGCCTTCGACGACGGCAGCCGCAATCTCGCGGCCACGTTCGAGCTCTCCTACCGCTCGCTCACACCCGACCAGCGGACCCTCTTCCGGCGGCTCGGCCTGGTGCCCGGGCCGGACATCGACGTGCACGGGGCGGCGGCCCTGCTGGCCGTCCCCCCAGGGCCGGTGCGGCGCGGCCTGCGGGAACTGGCCGACCGTCACCTCCTGGCCGAGACCGCCCCTGACCGTTTCCGTCTGCACGACCTGCTGCGCGACTACGCCCGCGGCCGGTCGCGGGCCGAGGACGACCCCGCCGTGTGCGAGGCCGCGTTGGACGGCCTGTTCGACCACTACGAACGCGCGGCCCGCGCGGCCGGCCACCGACTGCGGATGGTCCCGGGCGGGGAGCCGCCCGAGGCCAGGAGGTCCTGGGCCGGAGGGCCCGAGGCCGCGGATTTCGGGACCGGAGGGCCCGAGGCCGGAGGGCCAGAGGCCGGAGGGCCCGAGGCCGGGGGCCCGGTTCGCTCATCGGCCCCCGCCAGGACGCGGAAGCCTGGCTGGCCGCAGAGATCGAGAACGTGGTCGCGGCGGCCCGGCACGCCGCGACCCGGGAAGATCCGCGACACGCCGTCAGCCTCCCGCTCGCCGTCACGGCCCACCTGTACCACCACGGTCCCTGGCCCCGCGCGCTGGAGCTGCTGACCCGCGCGGCCGACCTCGCCGACACCCTGCACGACGCGCGCGCCAGGGCGGCCGGGCTGCTCGCCGCCGGACCGCTGCGGCAGCTGACGGGTGACCGCGCGGGCGGCGCCGAGGCCCTCACCACCGCGCTGGAGCTCTACCGCGCGGCGCAGGATCCCCTCGGCGAGGCGAACACCCTGACCGAGCTGGCCCGCGTGCGCATGCACGCCGCGGACTACCCCGCCGCGCTGGAGGCGTGCCGCACGGCACTGGCCTTCTACCGGGCGCTGGACTGCCGGCTCGGGCAGGCGAACGCGCTGAGCGTGCGCGGCCGGGTGCGCCAGCGGCTGGGCGAGTACCCTCCCGCGATCGAGGACGTCGAACGGAGCCTCGCCCTCTACCACGAGGTCGGGAACGTGGTCGGCCAGGCGCGCGCACTCAGCGAGCTCGGGCTGCTGCGGGCGCTGACCGGTGACGACCCCGGCGCGGTACGGGCGTTCACTCGCTGCCGTCTGCTGTGCCGCGATCTCGGCAACCCGCTGGAGGAGGTCCCCGCACTCGTCTCCCTCGCCGCACTGCGCCGCCGGGCCGGCGATTATCCCGAGTCGCTGCGGGTGAGTTCTCGGGCGGCGGAGCTGGCCGGGGCCCTGGGCAACAAGATCGGCGAGGCCGGGGCGTTGGCCGAGCGGGGCGTCGTCCGCGACCTGACCGGGGACGTCAAGGGCTCGGCCGCCGACTTCGAGGAGGCGATCACGCTCTACCGCGCCTTGGGGCAACGCCACGGTGAGGCGGTCGTGCGGGTCCACCGCGGCGCGGCGCGACAGCGCCGGGGGGACCATCCGGGGGCGCTGGCCGAGCTGGGACCGGCGATCGCCGCGTTCCGTGCGGCCGGGGAACAAGGCGACGAGGCGTGGGCCCTGAACCACCTCGCCGCCGCTCTGGAAGCGGCCGGGCACACCAGGGAGTCGCTGCGCGCCTACCGCCGAGCCCTCGCCTTGCACCGGGCGCTGGGCCGACCGGCCGAGGAGGCGACGGCGCTGGAGGGAATCGGCGCGATCAGGGCCGCCCGGGGCGCCCTCGTCGTCGGCTCGCTGTGCCTCTGCGCCGCGGCCCGCCGCTACCACGCACTCGGCCTGCGACCGGCCGCCGACCGCGTCGCCTCGCGCCTGGCCGCGCTCGGCGCGGGGGAACCTGCCGGCGCGGGGGGACCATTCGATCCGCCCGGCATGGCCGGCTCGTCCGCCGGACCCACCCAAGGAGGGCACGTCGTGGCGTCCGGCCCCCACTGACAGGCCGATGCCGCGCGGGGGTCGCAAGCCGCAGCCGACGGTGACGGCGCAGCCGGACCGCACGCGCAGCCGGGGCCGAGGTCGCATCGGGCGCGCCGCGGCCCGTGAGCAGTCTGCGCCGAGTCAGGTCGTGGACCGGCGCGTCGACCGCGGCCCGGGCGGCGGGTCAGCCGCGGAGGGCGGAGGCGAGGATCGCGGGCAGGCGGCGCAGGGACGGGGCGAGGGTGAAGGCGGTGAGGCGTTTGACGGTGGTGAGGGCGGTGCGGTTGGTGACGAAGTAGGGCGGGCGGGGCGACAGCGAGGGCGAGCCGGTGAGCAGTCCGCGCGGCGCCGGGGCGAAGGGAGCGCGCAGGACGGTCTTCTCGACGTCCGCGTCGGCCAGCAGGTAGGCGTTGTGGACGAGGCCGACGCCGCTGCCGATGTCCTGGCGGGTGTGGCCGGGGTAGGCGCCCCAGGGGGTGGTGCCGAGCAGGAAGCCCACGCCGGACCAGCAGTTGACGCCGAGGGTGCCGTAGCGCAGCGCGCCGATGGCGGCGCCCACGGCGCCGGGGGCGTGGCGTTCGGTGCGGGGGTGGACCACGAGGGTGGCGCCGAGGGTGCCCGGAAGGGTGTCGTTGGCGAACGCGACGGCGCGGGGCAGGAAGTCCTCGGCGGTGGCGCCCGACAGGCGGACGACGCCGAGGGCGCTGGCGAACACTTCGTCGCGCAGCAGCGGGTCCTCGGCTCCGATCTCGACGAGCAGCCGTGAGCAGTCCTCACCGAGGACCTCGGCGCCCGGGTGGGCGTCGCGGACCGCCTGCAGCCGGGCGGGCGCGCCGGGGTAGTAGTCGGGGCGCGGCGGCAGGGCGCGCAGTACGCGGCGGATCTCGGCGAGGAGCTTCTCGGTGCCGTCCCAGTCGCGGGGCAGGACGAGGACCTGGCTGGCGATGCAGTTGTGGCCGGAGTTGTTCATCTTGCTGGTGACGATGTGTTCGGCCTGGTAGCGGAAGTCCGCGGCGCTCCAGCGGCCGGGGACCACGATGCAGGGGCTGACGCCGCCGAGTTCGCTGCTGAACGGCTTGGCGACCAGCGGCCGGTCCTGGTCGCGGCGCCGCTCGGCGTCGGGTCCGATGCCCCAGACGATGGCGTCATGGGTGCGGGCGCTGCCGGTGATGTGGAGGGTGTCGATGCCGGGATGGCGCGTCAGGAAGGCGCCCTCGTCGGTGCCCCCGTCGGCGAACCGCAGCCAGCCGCGTTCGGTGAACTCGACGAAGACCTGCTCGATGTGGGGGCGCAGGTAGGCGTTGACGGGGTTCATCTTGGCCAGGACGACCTGGCCTTCGACATAGAGCTTATGCAGGATGTCGAGAGCGGTGATGGCGGCGACGTTCCCCGCGCCCAGCACCAGGGCCACGCGCGGTTCGTGGCGTCGTCCGCTGTAGGCGGTGCCCGCCGAGGCGCGGACCCCACCGGTGGTGCTGCCGACGGCCATCCATACCTCGGCGTGGTAGCCGTTGAGCAGCAGCCGGTCCCAGCGGGTCGCGGGGAAGACGTCCACGACGACGCGGTCCTCGCGGGTGTGCACGGCGTGGGGCGGGACGACCTCGCCGGTGGCGGCGATCCGGCGCAGGGTCCGCAGCAGGGTTTGGACGTTCTGGGCCAGGGCCCAGGGGCCGCCGGTCCAGTCCTCGGCCGCCCAGGTCGAGTCGGCCGGGTAGCCCTTGGCCCGTGCCGCGTCGGCGCACATGGCATCGGCAACGGCGCCGATGCGCGGGAGCATGCGTTCCAGCAGTGCGATCCGTGCCGGGAGCGGGGTGTCGGTCCAGGAGGAGGCCCGGTCGCGGAGCTCGGCGACGGCCCGGTCCAGGGCCTCGGTGTCGATGACGGTGGTCATGGCCGCCTCTCTGGGCGCTGTTGCAAGGTGGGGGTGGGCGCGGTCGGACGGGTCACCCGGTGAGGGCGCGCGCGTCGCGGTCGGGGTCGATCAGAGCGAATGCGGCGAGCGAGCCGAGCAGCAGCAGGGCGCCGGACACGACGACGGCGTGCTGGTAGCCGGCCGCACCGTCGCTGTCGACGAGGCGGCCGACGAGCACGGGTGCGAGCAGGCCCGCCGTGGTGACGACGGCGTTCATGGTGCCCAGCGCGCCGCCGCGCCGGGACGCGGGGGTGATCTGCGCGACGCAGGTGCTGGCGAGGCCGGCGAGGGAGCCGCCGAAGCCGAAGCCGAGGAACAGCAGCGCGGTCCTGGGACCGTTGCCGCCGACCAGGGGGACGGCCAGGCAGCCGGCGGCGCCGACGAGCAGCAGACCTGCGCCGACGGCGCCCCGGGCGCGGCGGCTGCTGACGCCGCGTCGCATCAGACGGCTGGTCAGGGCTGCCTGGGCGAGCACGACGACGGCGCCGAGCGCCCAGGGCAGGGCGACGAGGGTGGCCGCGTGGTCGGTGGTGTAGCCGAGGGCGGTGTGCAGGTAGGACGGCAGCCAGACCAGCATGAGGGCGACGACCCAGTAGCTGGTGAAGTACGCGATCGTGCAGCCGATCCAGGTACGGGTGGCGAAGATGCTGCGGTAGCTGGGGGCGGGCGTGGTGGTCACGCCTCCCGGCACGGTGCGCGGGGCCGGGAGCGGACCCGGCTGGGGAGCCTCCCGGCCGAAGAGCCACCAGGCGGCGGCCCACAGCAGGCCGGCGAGGGCCACCACGGCGAAGGCACTGCGCCAGCCGTGCCGGTCGATCACCCAGGTCAGTCCGGGAGCGGAGACCATGACGCCGAAGGTGACGCCCAGCGTGACCAGGGCGCCCGGCAGGTTGCGTCGCTCGTCGGGGAACCACCCCAGCGAGGTGCGCTGGGCCAGTGGGAAGGCCGGGCCTTCCGCGCCACCGAGCACGATCCGGGAGCCGACCAGGACGGCGAGGCCGCCGCCGAGGGCGACGGGGAGCTGGGCCGCGGACCACAGCAGGGCCATGCCCAGCAGCAGCCATCGGGCCCGGAGCCGGTCGGCGAGCAGCCCCACGGCTGCGGCGGCGACGGAGAAGAGGAGGAAGAAGGCGCTGTTGGCCAGGCCGAACTGGGTGGCCGTCAGGCGGAGGTCCTTGCGGATCGGGTCGGCGGCCAGTCCGAGCACGGACTTGTCGGCGAAGTTGACCATCATGAACACCACCAGCAGGCCGGTGGTGAGCCAGGCGCTCCGTGTCGAGAGCCCGGTGGGGCGGGCGGGGTCATACACGGGTCTGGCGCTGGCGTCGGTCTCGGTCATGTGCGGCTCCGGCACGGGTCGGCGGGGGCAGGGTGGGGGTGGGGGTGGGGGTTGCGTGCGGGGACGGCGTGAGGCGTGGTGGGGGCGCCCTCCGCCGAGGGCGCCCCTCCGCTCGTGGCCGGGGTCAGGAGAGCGGGACTCCGGCGATGGCGATGCGCTCCATGACCCGGCGCTGGGGGAAGTAGTCGTTGATGGCGTAGTGCTGGACGGCGATGTTGTCCCAGATGGCCACCGAGTCGGGCTGCCAGCGGAAGCGGACCTGGTACTCGGGGATGCGCGCCTGCAGCACCAGCTCGTCCAGCAGCAGCCGGCTCTTTTCCTCTGGAAGGCCGACGATGCGGGTGGTGAAGGGCTCGTTGACGTAGAGCAGCGGGCGCCCGGTGACGGGGTGGTGGACCACGACGGGGTGCTCGACCTGCGGCAGGCGCTCGCGCAGCGCGGTGATCTGCTCCGGCGTCATCATGGCGCCCCAGCTGGGCACCCAGTCGTGGACGGCGCGCAGGTCGGCGATGCGCTCCTTGGTGATCTCGGGCAGGTTGTCGTAGGCGGCGCCCATGTCGGCCCACAGGGTGTCGCCGCCGGCGGGCGGGATCTCGACGGCGCGCAGCACGGAGCCGAGGGCGGGAGCGGCCATGAAGGAGTGGTCGCTGTGCCAGATGTTCTCGGTGCCGACGGCCATGGCGTCCTTGGCGAGTCGGGAGACGCCCACGAGGTCGCCCTTGGGGAAGAACGGATTGTCCTCGGGCTCGCCCCACAGGGCGGACAGGGCGAGCTGGTGCTCGGGAGTGAAGTCGTGCTGGTCGCGGAAGAAGACGACCTTCCACTCCAGCAGCGCCTGCTTGAGCTCCTCGCCGAGTTGGGGGCTGATCGGCCGGGAGAGATCGACGCCGGTGATCTCGGCGCCGATGTGCGGGGTGAGCGGGGTGATGCCGAAGGTGCGGTACTCCCCCGGCGTGCGGCCGGGTGCGTTGCGTTCGAGGGTGCGCCGGCCGTAGTGCATGAGCGGCTTGTCGAGCGCGGGCGCCGGCGCGGGCGCCGTATCAGTGCCGGTGGCGGTGGCGGTGGCGGTGTGCGGGGCGTGCGGCATGGCGTCCTCCATGGGCGAGGGGCGATCCCCGGTTTCGTTACCGGAAGTATCGTTATCGCCTCATGGGTGCACAAGGCCTGGCGGCCGAGGAATCTCGCGGCGGCTGCAAAGGGACACCCGGGCGTACCGGGCGGGCCGGACCCGACGGGAACGGTTGGGAACGGTTGGGAACGGTCGGGAACGGTCGGGAATGCCCTAGTCGCGGGCGGCGAACGCCAGGGCGAGGAGGTCGACGAGCTCGTCGACGAACCGCTGGTCCGGCGGCAGCTGCTCGCCGACCAGGCGGAAGACCGGGGGGCTGGCGACCAGGGTGACGGCGGTGGGGACGTCGAGGTCGGCGCGGACGTCGCCGCGTTCGATACCGCGTTCCAGGATGGCCCGCGTCTGGTCGGTGACCCGGGCGGTGTAGGTCGCGTAGGCCCCCCGCGCGCCCTGCGCCTTGGCGGCGGCACCGATCAGCTCGGCGAGCAGCCGGTCGGTGCCGGGTTCCCGGTACCGGCGCATGCGCGACTCCAGCAGCGCCCGCAGTTCGGCGCGGAAGTCGCCCAGGTCCGGGATGTCGACCGCGCCGATCCGCGACTCGGCGGCGGCCAGGACCAGGTCCTGCTTGGTGGGCCAGCGCCGGTACATCGCCGGCTTGCTCACCCCGGCCCGGGCCGCCACCGCGTCCATGGTGACCGCGTCCATGCCCTGCTCGGTGACCAGCTGCAGGACGGCGTCGAGTACCACCCGCTCGACCCGCTCCTCACGGGGCCGCCCCGGACCGCGCCGCTCTGTCTGCTCCCTGCCTGCCACGGCATCAGCCTAGACGTCCTGCGCGCGCTGCCGGGAGCCGGGGCGGAGCCGTGTCCCGACGAGGTCAGGCGGTGCCGAGGGGGTTGAGGACGGCCATGCGCCAGGTTCCGTCCGGGCTGCGGCGGGCGACGTTGGCGGTGGTGCCGGTGGCCTTCCGGCGGTGGCCGTCGGGGGTGGTGATCTCCATGGTCCACTCCTCGCTCAGCAGGGCGATGTCACCCCCGGCGACGACGCGCGACGGGCCGTTGGACAGGTGTGCGTTGCCGGCGATCGAACCGGCCGTGTAGTCGCGCAGCGCCTGGCCGGTGACGGTCTCGCCGGTGACGGTGCGCATCACGGCACCGGGTGCGAACAGGTCGAGGACCTCGTCGAGGTTCCCGGAGTTCAGGGCCTTCTCGAAGGCCGGAGGGAGCTGGGCCGGGTCGGTGACGGGAACGGACATGGTGGTTCCTTCCGGTGGAGTGCGCAGGGAATGGTCGTTTGTCCCTGTTGCTGACTGCGTGTCTCCAGCATGCGCGGGCACGACCCTGGTGGACGAGGTCGGCAAGTGACGCGCCATGGTCGAAACTGGACACCGTCTCTGACGCCCCCGGCGCGCGCGGCGCGGTCAGCGCTGGGTGGCGCGGAACGTTCCGGGGGTGGTGCCCACGGTCCGGGCGAAGAACTTGCCGAAGTTGGCCGGCTCGGTGAAGCCCAGCATGCGGGCGACGGACGCGACGGGGAGGTCGGTGTGCACCAGGAGCCGCTTGGCCTCCAGGGCGACGCGGTCGTCGATGAGGTCCTTGGCGGTGCGGCCGGTGGCCGCCAGGCAGGCTCGCATGAGGGTCCGGGGCGAGTAGCCAAGCGTCGCTGCGTACTGGGCGGCGTGACGCCTCGTCGCGAACGCGCGTTCCAGCTCAGCGCGGAAAGCGCGGAACACCTCCCCTCCCGCAGCGGCCTCGCCCGCGTCGGCCTGCGGCAGGCGGGCGATGCGCAGCAGCAGTGCGGCCAGGAGCTGCCGCAGCAGTTCCACGGTGAGCTCCGTCTGCGACGCGTCCCGCACGGACAGCGCCTCGTACTCGGCGGCCAGCTCGGCCACCGCGCCTGCGATGCCCCGGTGTTCGGCCGGGGAAAGGGAGAGGAGGGAGAACGCGGCGGGACCGAACGCCTCGTCGGTGACGGCGGTGGCGGCCGGAACCGGCGGCGGGAAGGCGGGGGTGAACACCACGAGCGTGGCCTCGAGATCCGCGATCTCCCCCCGGGAGTCGAGGGGGAAGCGCTGCACTTGGCCGGGGCGGACGTGCAGCAGGGTTCCCGGAGCGCACGCGTGGGCCACGAAGTCGATCCACGCAGTGCCCTCGCCGCGGGTGACCAGGGTCAACTGGTGGAAGTCCGGGCGGCTGGACGCTGCGGCGACGGACGGTCGCAGGCGTCGCCGCAGCGTGGCGAAGGAGAAGACCTCCAGCCCCAGCCGGGGTTGATCGGGGTTGTCGTAGCCGATGTCGACGACGTGCGGGCGCCCGGGATCAGCCATGCCTCGATGATCTCAGCTGCGGCCGACTGCCACGCCGCGGCCTGACGGCAAGGGGGTGCCGTCAGGCCGCGGACGCTGTTCGGTGGGTCAGTGGGTCAGTGGGTCACAGGCTGTTCCAGGTGACGGAGAAGGCGTTGCCGCTCAGGCCGGAGATGGTGGCCTCGGGGGTGCCGGAGTCGGAGACCATGTTGATGCCGGTCGGGTTGGTGGAGGCGAGGCCCTGGCCGTTGACCTTGTTGTTGTCGAAGGTGACGGTGCCGAAGTCGTCCAGCGGCAGGACGCTGCCGGACCAGGGGGCCTCGGCTATGACCTCGGCGGAGGAGCGGGCCAGGCCGCTCTGGCGCTTGGTGATCTTCTTGGTCCAGCCCTCGGTCGGGTCGGCGAGGGTGAGGGTGTAGGTGCCGGAGGCGTAGCTCACGGTCTCGGTGATGGTGTCGCCCGGCTGGACGGTGTTGCTGTAGGTGACAGGGTTGGCCGGGTACATCTCGTACCAGGCGGAGTACTGCGCCTGGCCGCCGGAGCAGTCGGCCTCGGTGCCGGTCTGCTCGACCGAGGAGCTGGTGTAGCCGTCCAGGCCGACCCAGAAGCTCGAGTAGCCGTCGCCCTGCGAGCAGTCGACCGCGGGCTGGACGAACGTGGTGCTGACGCTGGTGTAGGTGGAGCCGGTGGCGGCGTAGCCGGACCAGTTGTCGCTGGTGGTCGTGGTGTGCTTGACGCCGCCGCCATGGCTGATGAAGAAGGGGGTGCTGCCGTGCTGCCCGCTGACGTGGTGCATCGGGGCCTGCAGCAGGGCCGGGGCCGACACCGCGGCGGCCGCGGTGGGGGCGACGGCGCCGGCGAGGAGGGCGAGGGCTGAGGCGGGGGCGAGCAGGCGGCGTGACACGGTCATCGGGATGCCTTTCGGGACGGGCGAGCCTTTGGGGACTGTCGCGCGGGTCGGTCGGTGCGGGCGATGCCGGGGGCATCGCCCGCACGGGCGTCAGGAGGCGGTCAGGGCGGTGTCGTCGACGACGAAGCTGGTCTGCAGGCTCGCGTCCTCGCTGCCGGTGAACTTGAGCGTGACGGTCTGCCCGGCGTAGCTGGACAGGTTGAAGCTGTGCTGGGCGTAGCCGGTCGCGGCGTTGAGGTTGGAGTAGGTCGCGAGCGTGCCGAGCACGGTGCCGGAGCTGTTCAGGACCTGGACCTTGAGGGTGTCGAAGGCCGTGGTCGTGGTGGTCTCGGCGGTGTCGACGTGCAGCCAGAAGGAGAAGGTGGCGCTGCAGCCGGCCGGGATCGCCACGGACTGGGCGAGAGTGTCGGTGTGGGTGGTTCCGTAGCCGTCCAGCCAGGCGTCCCACGTGCCGGTGTGGGCGGGCTCGCTCGGGCCGTTCTGGCCGATGACGCCGCTGCTGGCGGTCCAGGAGCCGGTGCCGGACTCGAAGCCGGGGTTGGCGAGCTTCTGTCCGGTGCTGGTGCAGCCGCCGCCACCGCCGCTGGTGCTGACCGTCCAACTGAACGTCGTGGAGCCGGACGCGGTGCCGGAGGTGGCGGTGACGGTTACGCTGGAGGTTCCGGCGGTGGTCGGCGTGCCGGAGATCAGACCGGACGAGGAGATGGACAGGCCGGCCGGGAGACCCGTGGCGGAGTAGGTCAGCGACTTGCCGGCCGAATCGGTCGCGGAGATCTGCTTGGAGACCGCGGTGCCCACCGTCCCGCTCTGGCTACCGGGGTTGGTGACGCTCACCGACTCGGTGGAGCTGCTGCCCGCAGTGAAGGCCGTCAGGCCGTTGGGGGTGCCGAGGCCCGTGGGACCGTCGTAGCCGACCTCGGCGGTGCACAGGTACGCCGGGGAGCAGCTGCCGTTGCTGCCGCTGGTCACGTCGTTGAGCGACGAGGTGTGCTGGTACGGGTACTTGGCCGGGTAGTCGCCGCTGCCGGGGGTGCCGGCGTCGGCGTACACCGAGGCGATGATGGGCGACGAGGCACTGGTGCCCCCGTAGACCTGCCAGCCCGAGGCGCCGTAGCTGTCGTAGACGGCGACGCCGGTGGCCGGGTCGGCGACGGCGGAGACGTCGGCGACGGTCCGCTTGGAGCAGCCGGTGTCGGTCTGCCAGCTGGGCTTGGGGTCGTAGGCGGAGCAGCCGGAGCCGGTGCCTTCCGTGCTGGAGGTGGACCAGACGCTCTCGCTCCACCCGCGGGTGTTGGAGGCGCGACTGAGGGAGGTGCCGCCCACCGAGGTCACGTACTGCGAGGAGGCGGGGTACTCGGCGCCGTAGGCGGAGTCGCCCGCGGAGACGGTGATGGCGACGCCCGGGTGGTTGAAGTAACTGCTGTCGGAGCTGAGGTCGGTGGAGTCCTCGGAGCCGCCGTAGCTGTTGGAGACGTACTTGGCGCCCAGCGAGACGGCCTCGTTGACGGAGGTGCCCAGGTCGCTCATGTTCGCGGAGGTCGCCTCGACCAGGACGATGTGCGCGTTCGGGGCGATCGCGGAGACCATGTCGAGGTCGAGGGAGATCTCCCCCGCCCAACCCGAGTCGGCGCTCGGGTAGTTGGTGCCGCCGTTCTCGTCGACCTTCTTGAAGCAGCCGTTGGCGGTGGTGCAGGCCGGCAGGCCGTACTGGCTGCGGTAGGTGGCGAGGTCGGCCTCGGCGTTCGGGTCGTCCTGCGCGTCCACGATCGCGACGGTCTGCCCCGCGCCGCCGTTGGCGGG
>NZ_FOAZ01000038.1 GCF_900109465.1 Streptacidiphilus jiangxiensis | reverse complement strand
GAGCCGACCGCGTCGAATGCGAGTGTGTCGTTGCTGTCGAGCTCGACGATGGCCTTGAAGGTCCAGCAGTGGAACGGCACTGGGGAGTTGGGTGCCACGAAGTACGGCGCGTCGGACTGGACGGTCAACTACAAGGCGCCGCTGAACGCGTGGACCTATGTGTCCTTCGTCGACGACGGGAGCCAGATCACCGTCTACGCCGACGGCCAGTCGGTGGGCACGATCGCCGCCAGCGTGTCCCTGGGCAGGGCTTCGATCGGCAGTACCGCCAAGGACCCGGGCAAGGAGGACCTGGACGAGGTGTCCGTGTTCAACAACGCCCTGACCGCGACCCAGGCGGCGGCTTTGTACGCCTCCGCCCAGACCGGAGGCACCTCGACCGGCTGACGCTGGTCGGGCACCTGCACCGGTCAGGCCGCGGCGCGCCGCCCCGTTCCCGCCGGGCGTCACCACGGCGGGAACGGGACCACCTGTCAGGAGGGCTGATCAGTCCGTTGCGACGGCCTTGAGGATGTTCATCCGGCCGGCGCGGAAGGCCGGGAAGAGCGCGGCCAACAGGCCCACCAGCGCCGAGCCGAGGAAGACGACGCCGATCGTGGTCCACGGGATGCTGAGCACTCCCAGTCCCGACAGGGCCAGCAGCTTCTGGGCTGCGACGCCCCACCCCATACCCAGGCCCACACCGAGCACCGCGCCGAACAGGGCGATGACGACCGACTCCAGGCGGACCATCCGGCGCAACTGGCGGCGGGAGAGCCCGATCGCGCGCATCAGGCCGATCTCACGGGTGCGCTCGACGACCGAGAGGGCGAGGGTGTTCACCACACCGAGGACGGCGACCACGATGGCGAGAGCCAACAGGGCGTAGATCATGTTGAGCAACTGGTCCAGCTGCTGCTGGATCATGTTCTTGTAGTCGGCCTGGTCGCGGACCTTGACCTGCGGGTAGTCCGCGGTGGCGGCCTTGAGTGCGGCGGCCGCCTGGCTCTGCTGGCCGGGGAGCGCCGCGGCGAACATCATGTCGTTTGCCGGGAACCTGTCCGCGGGGAGGTAGGTCCTCGCGTCGGCGATGTTCATGTACATCGCGCCCTTGTCGAAGACCGTGTCGTCCGAGGTGATCGCGTTCACGGTGAGCCGCGCCGTCCTGCCGCTGGTGAAGGCGACGTCGAGCCGGTCGCCGAGGGCGACCTTGTGGGCCTTGGCCCACCCCTCGGGCACCGACATCGCGCCGGGCGCGTAGGCGTCGATCAGGCGCCCCTGCACGGTCCTGGCCTGGAGGTCGTCGGTGTAGGACGGCGTGGCGGCCGCGATCACCGTCCGGTCCTTCGTGCCGTCGGGGGCGGTGACGGTCGCGACGACGTCCGTGCGGTCGGTGACATGGGCCAGGTGGCCGGCCGCGTGGATCGCTTTCGCGGCGGCCGGGCTGATCGGATTGCCGTTCCCGGCCTGGATGATGAAGTCGGCGCCGACGGACCGGTCCATCTGGGCGGTCGCCGAGGCGACCATGGAGTCGCCCACCACCGACAGCCCTGCGACCAGCGCCAGACCGATCATGAGCGCGGCCGCGGTGGCTCCGGTGCGACGCGGATTGCGCAGCGCGTTGCGCTCGGCGAGCCGCCCCACCGGGCCGAACCAGCGCAGCGTGACGGCGCCCAGGATCCGCACGACGATCCCGGCGAGCAGCGGGCCGACGACGACGAAGCCGACGAGTGTCAGCAGCACGCCGATCGCGAGCAGCCCGGAGCCCGCCGACGCCGAGGAGGCGGTCGCGGCCAGCGCGAGGGCGGTCCCGCCCGCCGCCGTGAGCAGCACTCCGAGCGCCGCACGGACGCGACCCGCGCGGGCGTCGGCCGGGGTGCCGGCGTCGCGCATGGCGGCCATCGGGGAGATCGCTCCGGCGCGGCGGGCGGGCAGCATCGCGGACACCACCGTCACCACGACGCCGACGGTCAGGCCGATCAGCGGCGTCGCCGCCTTGATCGTCAGATCCGCGGTGGTCAGGTGCATCCCGAACGCGCCCATGAGCTTCATCAGGCCGACGGCGAGGCCGATGCCCGCGCCGATCCCGGCGACGGAGCCGACGACGCCGAGCAGCACCGCCTCGACCAGCACCGCGCGGTTGACCTGGCGGCGGCTGGAACCGATGGCGCGCATCAGTCCGATCTCGCGGGTGCGCTGAGCCACCAGCATGGAGAAGGTGTTGACGATCAGGAAGACGCCCACGAGGACCGCGATCCCGGCGAAGCCGAGCAGCACGTCCTTCATCGGGCCCAGGAAGGAACCGATGTCCTTCTGGTTCTGGGCCTTCAGCTCGGCGGCCGTCTGCACCTGGTAGCCGTGGCCGATCGCCGCGTCGACCCGTGCCTTGAGCTGGTCGTCGCTGACGCCGGGCGCGGCGTCGAGGGCGAAGTCGGTGTACGCGGTGCGGGAGCCCAGCAGCCCCTGCTGCGCGGTCGGGGTGTCGAGGTAGAGGACGGCCGCGCCGGGGTTGGTGGTCTTGAAGGTGGCGATGCCCGTGACGGTCACCTTGAAGTCGCCGGGACCGGCGATGACGCGGAGCGTGTCGCCGATGCGCAGGTGGTGCTCGGCCGCGGTGTCGGCGTCCAGCACGGCGTCACCCGGGGCGAGCGGGACGTGGCCGGAGGTGATGCCGACGGTCCTGGTCCGGGTCGGGTTCCAGTTGGCGACGATGGTCGGCGCGCCGGTCGTGGAACCGATGTCCTGGTTGTGGCTGTCGGCGACGGTGGCCTGCTGGCTGGTCACCTCGGGCACGACCGCCGCCACGCCGGGGACCCGCGCGAGCCCGGCCTGCAGCGAGGCGGGCAGGCTGTCCGGCGTCCCGGTCTGCTGCGCGTTGTCCACCTTCGCCGGGCTGACGGTGACGTCGGAGGCGGAGGTCGCGAAGAGCTTGTCGAAGGTCGTGTTCATGGTGTCGGTGAAGACGAGCGTCCCGCAGACGAACGCCACCGACAGCAGCACCGCGACCGCGGAGAGGGCCATCCGGCCCTTGTGCGCGAGGAAGTTGCGCAGGGAGGTCCGCAGCACGGTCATGACGTCCGCCCGCGCGAGTCGAAGGACTTCATCCGCTCCAGGACGGCGTCGGCCGTCGGGGCGTGCATCTCGTCGACGATGCGGCCGTCGGCGAGGTAGAGCACGCGGTCGGCGTAGGAGGCGGCGACCGGGTCGTGGGTCACCATGACGATGGTCTGGCCGAGCTCGTCGACCGACCGGCGCAGGAAGCCGAGGATCTCGGCTCCGGCACGGGAGTCGAGGTTCCCGGTCGGCTCGTCCCCGAAGATGATCTCGGGGCGCGCGGCCAGCGCCCGGGCCACGGCCACACGCTGCTGCTGGCCTCCGGAGAGCTGCGCCGGGCGGTGCTTCAGCCGTCCGGCGAGCCCGACGGTCGTCACGACGCGGTCCAGCCAGGCACGGTCGGGCGTGCGGCCGGCGATGTCCATCGGCAGCGTGATGTTCTCCAGCGCCGTCAGCGTGGGCAGCAGGTTGAACGCCTGGAAGACGAAGCCGATGCTGTCGCGGCGCAGTCGGGTCAGCCGCTTGTCCTTGAGCTTGGTGATCTCCGTCTCGCCGACCCAGATCCGGCCGCTGGAGGCGGTGTCGAGACCGGCCAGGCAGTGCATCAGTGTCGACTTGCCGGACCCCGACGGGCCCATGATCGCGGTGAACCGCCCGCGGGGCATGTCGACGTCCACCGCGTCGAGCGCGACCACCCGCGTCTCGCCGCTGCCGTACGCCTTGGTGAGCCCGCGTGCGCGGGCCGCGACTGCTGCGTGCGAGTCGCTGCCCCGGGCCGGGGGACTCGATACGGAGGTGGTCACTGGGGACTCCTGAGTGCTCGACTGTGTGCTCGACGGCCTGCTGGACAGGGGCTTGCGCCCTCGCGTCCAGCCTGCTGGAGCGGCATCCCAGGAACCATGGGGCGAGTCACCGGGCCGGGGGTAGGGCTAGCCCTACGTCGCCCGGCCCGGACCTGCCCGGGGCCCGCCCGCTCGGCCGGCTTCGAGCCCAGGAGGCTCAACTCAGCTGCGGCATCACCTGATCCGCGATGAGCGCGACGTGCTCCAGGTCGTCAAGGTCCAGGATCTGCAGGTAGATCCTGGTACTGCCGGTCTCGGCATACCGGCCGATCTTCTCGACCACCTCGGCGGGACTGCCGGCCAGACCGTTCTCCCTGAGCTCCGCCACGTCCCGTCCGATGGCGGCGGCGCGGCGGCCCACCTCGGCGTCGTTGCGGCCCACGCAGGCGACCAGTGCGTTGCTGTAGACCAAGGAGTCCGGCGCCCGGCCGTGCGCGGTGGCGGCCTCGCGGACGCGGGTGATCTGGGTGGCGCTGTCGGCCACGGACGCAAAGGGGAGGTTGAACTCGTCGGCGAACCGGGCGGCGAGCTCAGGCGTGCGTTGCGCGCCCATACCCCCGACAATGACGGGAACCCGCTCCTGCGCGGGCTTCGGCAGCGCAGGGGAGTCCTTGAGCTGGTAGTGGCGGCCGTCGAAGTCGAAGGTCTCGCCGGGCTTGGTCCGCCACAGCCCGGTGACGATCGCGAGCTGCTCCTCCAGTCGGCCGAACTTGGCGGCCGGGAAGGGGATGCCGTAGGCGGTGTGCTCGGCCGCGTACCAGCCTGCGCCGAGCCCGAGTTCGATGCGGCCGCCGCTCATCCGGTCGACCTGCGCCACCTGGATGGCGAGGACCCCGGGCAGCCGGAAGGTCGCGGCGGTCATGAGCGTCCCCAGGCGGATCCGGGAGGTCTCCCGTGCCAGGCCCGCGAGCGTGATCCAGGCGTCGGTGGGCCCCGGCAGTCCGTCCGCGTCGCCCATCTTCAGGTAGTGGTCCGAACGGAAGAACCCGTCATAGCCCAGATCCTCGGCGGTCCGGGCCACCCGCAGCAGCGTCTCGTAGTCGGCACCCTGCTGGGGTTCGGTGAAGATGCGTAGATCCATGCAGCCACGCTACGGCAGCGGGTGGCCGGCTCAACGCAGGCCCACTGCTCTAGTGTTGGCAGCAGTCCGCCGGCGTCGGCGACGGAGGGGAGCCACCCCGGGCACGCCTCCGAACCGAACGGGCCTCAGTCGGAGCCGAGTGCGACAGCGACCACGAAGGTGAGCACGCCCGCGACGGCGGCACCGGCGAGGACCAGTTCGGCGAGGGCCGGCACGGTGTCGATCCGGCCGATCAGCGGACGGAGCGGCGCCCGAAGGGCTCCGCTGAGCGGCACGGCGAGAGCCGCCGCGGTGACCGCGCGGCGCCCGGCCCGCGCGGCCCGCCCGGTTCGCGTAGCCCGCGCGGGCCCGTGGGTGCGGCCGGTCGTGCGGGGCACGGCAATGGACAGTGTCGCGTTGCAGAGCATCGCGAAGGCGAAGAACCCGCCCGCGTGGACGAACGCGGCGGTGAGCCAGAGCAGCGGGTCGGTCCAGCCTTCGCCGACGGCCTCCGCTGCCGCCAGCAGCGCGCCGCCGAGCCCGGCCGCCGCCCCGGCGAGTCCCACGACGTGCCGGCGGCCGAACCGCACGGCGGAGGTGAAGCGCCGGTGTGTCACGGCCCCGTCCACCGCGCGCGTCCACGGCGCCGGGAGGTGCGCGGCCAGCTCCCGGGCCAGGGGCGCCAGATCGTCGAGCCAGTCGCCCGCCACCGCACCCCTCCCGGGCCCGCGCAGGCCCGGTGGCAGGAGCCGGCGAGCTCGCAGGACCCGCGCGCCCGCCACAGCGGCTGCCGCCGTGGGGAGCGTCAGGGACGCGACGATCCAGGGCGTCACGGCGTTCCAGTGGCCTCGGTCGGCGCGCAACGCCACGGCCGTCCAGTCGGTGAGCGCGGTGGCTGCGATCAGTGCGGCGGACAGGCCCCAGGCGCGCAGGAGTTGACCGATCCGGAAGCCCGGCTGCGGCTCGTCCCGTCGCAGCAGGACGGACCGGGCGGCGGCGAGCGCCGCCAGGGCCGGGACGAGGAACAGGGTGAACGAGACCACGGCGTCGTAGGGGTCGTCCTGCCACGGGTTACCCGCGCGCACGGTTCGGATGTGAGAGGTGGCCTCGGCGAAGGCGGTGAAGAGCACAGCCGCGGCGAGGCCGTCCCGCGCTGCCCGGCGCACCGCGGCCCGGGCGGGATCACCGGCGGGGAGCGTCACGTCGGCGTCGGCGGCCGACGGCGGGTCGGGGCGGTTCGGCATGACGCAATAGTACACGCCGCGTACTACGCCATGCGTAGTAATCTGGGTGCAGGCGAACGGAGGGAGGCGGACGGCATGCAGGCCAACGACGCCCAGACGCTGGTGCTCTGTGCCCTGGCCGACGGCCCGCTGCACGGCTACGCCGTGAATGCGGCCATCGAGCAGTTGGTGGGGGAGCGCCTCGGGCCCGGCAGCCTCTACGGTGCGCTCACCCGACTGGAGGCCAAAGGGCTCGTCGAGCCGGTCGAGCCCGTCGAGGAGTCGGGCCGGCAGCGCCCCGTGCGCCTGACCGCGGCGGGGCGGGCGGTGCTCGAACGGGAGCTGCGGTCCATGGCCAAGGTGGCCGCCGCAGGGCTGCGCAGTCTGGGGGTGAGCCCGGCATGAGTGTCGCCGACCGCCTGGTGCGGCTCTACCCGGCCGCTTTCCGCGACCGCTGGGGCGAGTCCATGGTCGAGGAGGTCCGGGCGGCTGGTTGGCGCGGCTGGTCCGACGCGCTACGCGGCGCCGCGGACCTGTGGCTGCACCCGGTGCTCTGGCCTGTCGACCTCACTCCTGTCGACCGCGCACCTGTCGATGCTGGGCCTGCCGAGGCTGGGTCCCGCGAGTCCGGGTCCACTGAGGTTCGATCCGCCGGCGCCCGCGACCGGCGCCTCGGGCGCGCCGCGACGCTCGGCCTCGCGGTCGCGCTGTTCACCGCGTTGCTCGGCCACGCGGTGGGGGAGCAGGGCACCCGCCTCGCCGACGCGCCGGGCGGGCCCTGGCCCGCGCGCGCCTGTGCCGCTTTGCTGCTGCTCGGCCTCGCGCTCGCCGCGCCGCGCCCGAAGCTCTCGGCGGGCGCGCTGCGCGTTCTGGCGGGTCGCGCCGTCCGTCGTCTCGGCGTTCCCGTGCTGCTCGGGGCAGGCGTGGTGGCGCTCGCGCGGGTCGACACGGGGCCGGCCGGGCTGTGGGAGCACCTGGCGGTCGGCTGCTGGTGGCTCTCCCTGGCTGCGGCCGCGGTCCAGGCCTGCCGCGCGGTCTCGGACGTCGGCGGCGCCGTGCTCGTCCCGCCGTCCGCCGCGAGCCTGCGCCTCGGCCTGTGGAGTCTGACCGCGGGCAGCCTGCTGACCGGGGCCGTGGCGCTCACCGCCTGCCTCGGCCGCCCCGACCCCGACCTGATCTCCGTGGCCGTGGGCTGCTGCCTCGCCCTGTTGGCCGGCGCCCTGGCCGCCACTCTGCACGATCTGCGCGTGGTCTGCGGTGACTGACGTCGCGTGCGCGAAGGTCAGCCGGCGGAGCCGGAGTTCGCGTTGATGACGTCCTGGATCAGGCCGGCCCCGGGGAAGTCGGCGTAGACGATCCCGTAGCGGTGGTGTGTGCCGGACGCCGCATCCATCCGCTCCATGGCCATGACGTTCACGCCCTGGAAGGCCACCGAGCAGGTACCCCAGAAGCAGTTCACGCTGGGATACTCCGGGATGCAGCTGGACGACGAGCCGCAGGAGTTGATGATGCCCCGGGTCCAGCCGGTGAGCAGGTCGGGTGCGCCGGTCCCGGGGCTGGAGTGGCCGCTGGCCACGAAGTAGGGGAAGGATCCGCCCGACCCGCTGAGGAAGTTGACGTACGTCTCGGTGTCCGGTCCGGATGCGGCGGCGTCCAACTGAGCCGAGACGCTGTGCCACTTGTCGGCCAGGGCCCAGTTGTTGGACAGGGTGTAGTTGTCCTGGACCGACCAGCCGCTGTTGGCCCAGGGGATTCCCTCCCGGTCCGGGGAGGAGAAGTCCTGGAGCACGACGATCTTGCCCCTGATGTCGCCCAGCTGCGGATCGTCGCCGGTGCCGCGGTACACGCGCGGGTCGGCGGCGAGGTAGCCGTGCACCTGGGCCGCGAAGTCGGTGACGGTCTGCTCCTCCTTCACGCGCATCAGCACCGTCTCGGTGGGGTGCGCTCGCAGGAAGGCGTCGGCGGTGGCGAGAACGTCGTTCTGGAAGTCCTGCCCCTGCCGGGCGACGCCGTGGAAGAGCTCCAGGCGACCGGAGGACTCGCCCAGCCGGATGTCCCAGGCCCGGATCCCCGAGTTCAACTGCGTCGGCAGGTCCATCGACTGCGTGAAGGCGATGTCCCCGCCGAAGACGGAGGCGCCGCTGTCGTGGGTGCCGGGCAGGGACAACTCGCTCAGCAGCGTCGAGTCGGGCAACCGGGCCATCCAGTCGGTGGCCGTCAGCCCGATGCTGCTGTCGTGGGAGTACCCCGCCGTCTGGTCGGCCAGGGCGGGCGTCGCCGTGGTGCCGGCCAGGCAGGTCAGCGCGATCGCGACAAGCACGGCACGCGAGGCGACGCGGCGAACTCCGGTCATGTGGTGCTCCCTCGAATCGGCGTCAGCTGGGCTCGGCGCAGGGCAACACCCCTTCTCTAAAGGGAAGTTACCGGGCCGTAACGACGGTCGACGCGTATCCTCGCAGGGACTTCACCACTCGGCAACGGGTCGGAACGACCGTCGTGCGGTCGGATCGCGGCGATCGAGCCGGCGGCGAGGCCCGGTGGGCTCCGTGTCCGCCGGAACGGGTCCGGTGCAGTGGGGCGGGGGGAGGTCTCTGGGGACATGTCGACAGCGTGGCAGTGGCGCCGCCCCGGTGCGACGAGTATCGCCACGAACGAAAGGCCATCCCCACCCCTCGGTGGGAACGGCCTCCGACCTGTGTCCTGGGGTCGTCCCTATGCGCCGTCCGGCTGCATGTCGGCGCAGCCGCCGGAGCAGAAGCGGCTGCGCGCGCTGTTGCCCCAGCGTTCGTGCGGGGTGCCGCAGCGGGGGCACCGGCGGGTGATCCCCGCCGCATTGGCGTCGATCAGGTCCAGGGCGTGGAGGAGGTCGAGGCAGTCCTCAGAGCTCCGTGCTTTCGAGGCCACCAGCAGGCGGGCCTGCTGACGGGTGTGGAGGCTCTGAGCGGTGTAGATGTCGAAGTCGCTTGCACCATAAGGGTCCCGCATGTGGGCCTTCTCTCGCGCACCGCGCCGTGGCGGTGTCCTGTCGGTTTCCCGCCAAGCGGGTGGTCTGTGGTTCGGCAGCGCCCGGCCTCGCCGGGCGGAGCCGGGGAGAGGCGCGTTCCGTCGGGCTCTCAGCGTGCTCCGTCGCGGATGTCCCACGTGCCGTGGCCCGGCAGGGTCGGTGGCCTGAGCTCCTCCAGGCGCGTCCGGAGCCAGGCGATGCGCTGCTCGGCGTCGTCGCCGCGGATGCCGAAGGTGAGGCCGTGGCGACGGCCCCGATGCCGACATTCAAGGTCGCCGGCGGCGCGGTCGAAGGCATCGAGTGCCTTCTCGTAGCGCAGGGCGTCGGCGTGGCCGTTCGGCGCGAGGTTGTCGACGGTGAGAAAGCGCCACCCGTCGGCGGCGTCGGAGGCCTCCGCCACGGCGAGCCGTTCGGGACGGAACCGGGCGCCGTCGTCGGTGGTCACCGGACCGCAGTCGGAGAAAGCCCGTCGAGTGCCGCCATCGGGACCAGGGCAGGACAGCGTGGGCTTGGAGTTCGGAGCACGAGGCACCTTCTCGTGTGAGCATCGGCGGGAGCCGTCTTGACGAGAACGCGAGCGCTGCATGGCGCGTGCTTGCCGTGGGCCTTCCCTGGAAGCTTCGCGCACGAGGGGGGTGTCTGGCTAGGGCCGCCGGGTGGAACCTCCGTCGGGGATCTCGGAAAGACGCACATCCGCCTCCGCGCGGTCGTCGGTTCGATGGCTTTCCGTGCTACTGTCGATATCAGTTGCAGTTGTGGTTCCCAAAAATTTCGAGTCCCCGCTCGTGCTCCCAGGGCCGATCGGGGTGCTTTTGTAATTCCGGTGCTTCCGGACGGGGCAATCATCGCGGCGACCGCGGGTCCGCAAAGTGCGGTTCCCGGGTATTGCCCCTGAAGGAGATTCAAGATGGCATCCGGCACTGTCAAGTGGTTCAACGCGGAGAAGGGCTTCGGCTTCATCGAGCAGGAGGGCGGCGGTCCCGACGTCTTCGCCCACTACTCGAACATCGCCACCCAGGGCTTCCGTGAGCTCGCCGAGGGCCAGAAGGTGACCTTCGACGTCACCCAGGGCCCGAAGGGCCCGCAGGCGGAGAACATCATCCCGGCCTGACGCCGACGCGTCCGACGCGGTCGGGGCCCGCATCCCAGGGGTGCGGGCCCCGGCCGCGTCTGCTTTTCGCGCGCTTCTCGCGCGCGGCACCACCTTTTCGGAGCCCGGCCCGGGTTCTGCCGGTCGAGCGGCCCGGAGTTTTTGTCATTTTGTCGGCCCGGGATGCCTCCACGCCCCGAGAAAAAGATGATTTTCGGCGCCGTTTCCGTTGTTCCGGTTCGTTCTGCAATTCGCGCCGCAGTCGCCGGCCGCGAATTCCTCGACGCGCCCGCTCGAGGAAGGCTCTGCCATGAATGGCCCGCACCCCAGGAACGACCCGACACTGCCGGACCGGTCCGGTGAGTCCTTCGCGGGCCTGGGGCTGCCGCCCGCCCTGGTCAGGGAACTCGCCCACCAGGGCATCTCCGCGCCGTTCGCGATCCAGGCCGCCACCCTCCCCGACGGTCTCGCCGGGCGCGACGTCCTCGCGCGCGGGCGCACCGGCTCCGGGAAGACCCTCGCGTTCGGGCTCGCCGTGCTGGCCCGGAGCAGAGGGCAGCGGGGCAGCACCCGCCGGCCGCTCGTCCTGGTCCTGGTCCCCACCCGTGAACTCGCCCAGCAGGTGACGGAGTCGCTCACCCCCTACGCCCGATCGCTGCGTCTGCGGGTGGTCAGTGTGGTCGGCGGCCGGTCGATCAGCGGACAGGCCCGCGCGCTGCGGGCCGGGGCGGAGGTCGTGGTCGCCACGCCGGGCCGGCTGGCGGATCTCGTCGAACGAGGTGACTGCCGTCTGGACCGGATCACTGTCACCGTGCTGGACGAGGCCGACCAGATGGCAAACCTGGGCTTCCTGCCCCAGATCACCGCCCTGCTCGACCGGGTTCCGCCTGGGGGCCAGTACCTGCTGTTCTCCGCCACCCTGGACCGGGACGTCGATGAGCTGGTCGACCGGTATCTCACCGATCCGGTCGTCCACGAGGTCCACCCCTCGGCCGACGCGCTCGCCGCGACCGAGCACCGCCTCCTGGACGTCGCCGCCGCGGACAAGCGAGCCGTGGTCACCGAGATCGCCGCCCGTGGCGAGCGGGTCCTCCTGTTCCTGGAGACCCGGCACGTCGTCGACGAGCTCACCCAGCACCTGCTGGACAGCGGGGTCCTTGCGGCCGCCCTGCACGGCGGCCGGTCGCAGGCCCAACGCTCGCGGACGCTGGAGGACTTCAAGGCGGGCCGGGTCACGGCCCTGGTCGCCACCAACGTCGCGGCCCGCGGCATCCACGTCGACGACCTCGGCCTGGTGGTCAACGTCGACCCGCCCGGGCACCACAAGGACTATCTCCACCGCGGTGGACGCACCGCCCGCGCCGGGGCGCCCGGCACGGTCGTCACGCTCGTCCTGCCTCAGCAGCGCCGCGCCGTCGTCCAACTCCTGGAGCAGGCAGGCATCACGGCGGAGACCGGTGCCGGCGCGGCCTGACGTGCCTGCTGACGTTCGCGGCCCCCGGTGGCCTGGCCGGAGTAGGGTGGGAGGTACCGAGTAAGCGCCTTCCCACCAGCAACCGCGTTGGTGCCGCCCTGGGTCATGACAGGTCCGTTTCACGGACCGGACGGGCGGCCTTCCATGGCGCCGACTTCCCTCCCTGCTTCGTCGTTGCCTCCGCCGTTGACTCCGCCGTTGGGTGCGGACGCCCTCGGGGCCCCGCTGCTGCCCAGGTTGCTGCTCGAGCCGACGCTGTCGCGCTCCGGCATGTTCGACGGCGCCTGGTGGCCGCGCTCGAACCGCGTCCGGGTCGAGCTGCCGGACCTGATCACCGCGCTTGCCGCACACGTCGGGCGCATCCTTCGGGTCGGCCTCGACATCGGCGCCTGGGACGAGGTTCCCCGCACGGTCATGGCCAACGGCCTGGTGGTGCGGATCAACTGGTTCGCCGGGTGCGACGGTACGGTCAGCATCACCCGCGGCTTCCAGGACCACTTCCTGCTCCTGGTCGTCCCGCCCGGGACCGACGACCGGACAGCGTCGGCCGCGATGGCCCAGGCCTCCGTGACCGAGAACCACCGACCTGCTGCGGAACTCCTCGGCCGGCGTCCAGCCCCGACCGCCGGGCAGCCCCGCTGAACCCCAGCCACCCCGGATCCGGTCAAGGTGTCCGCTGATCTGTCGTCAACCACGGTGCGATGCCCGAGCATCAGTCGAACAGACCTGAGGTGAGCAGTTGGGCCGCGGTCCTGCGGTTGCCGAGCATGGCGGCTCCTTCCATCGCGGCTGACGCCGTGCGTGCGTCCGTTGCCGCCGGGATGACCAGGAGCAGGAAGTGGTCCTGGAAGCCGCGGGTGAGACTGATGGTCCAGTCGCAGCCGGAGAACCAGCTGATCCGGACCACGCGGCCGTCCACGGTGACCGTGCGGGGGACTTCGTCCCAGGTCACGGTGTCGAGGCCGACTCGCAGGACGCTGCCCAGGTGGGCGGAGAGTGCGGTGACCAGGTCGGGCAACTCGTTCCGGACATGCCGCGAACGCGGCCACCATGCGCCGTCGAACAGGCCGGTGCGCGACAGCGTCGCTTCGAGCAACAGCCGGGGAAGGAGCGGGGCGCCGAGCGCGTCCTGCCGCAGAGGAGGGGGATAGGAAGCCAGGTTCATCGGCGCCATGGGTGGTCGCCCGTCCGGTCCGCGAGCGGACCTGTCATGACCTAGGGCGGCACCAGCGCGACTGTTGGTGGGATAGCGCTTCCTCGGTTGTGTCCATCGTACTCCGCCCGCGCTCGCCGCAGCCTGCTTGCTCCGGGTGACCCGGGTGGGTGGACCGGCGAGGGCCGCTGCGGAGGCGCGATGCGCTGATGTCGGGCGTAATGGAAGGACCGGCCGGTGAACCGCGCCTGAGTCGATCGAGGTCGGTCGGTGCCCGCGCGGACGGGGACGAAGCGGACGGTGGCCGAGAATGAGCGATGAGTGGTGGCCCTCCGGGGCGGAGCCAACGGGCCCGGCCGGGCTCGGTGAGCGCCTGCTGGGAACCATGCTGGACATGGCCCAGGACCTGCCGCCCCAGTTGCTCGCTCCCCTGCTCGTCGGCACCGCGCGCCGGTTCGGCGGCCGGGAGTTGTCGATCCTCTTGCCGGACTACGGGCAGACGGCGCTGGTTCCGCTCCCGGACGGCGGGCTGAGCGTCGGAACACCCGAACCGATCCTCGGCACCATCGCAGGCGCCACCTTCCTGGGCGGCGCCCGCGCCGAGGTCGCGCAGGAAGACGGTGTGCGCGTGTACCTGCCCCTGTCGGACAGCGGCAACCAGGTCGGAGTGATGGCACTCACGGTGGACGCCGTGGACGACGCCGTCAGAAGGATGCTGCACCGGTTCGCCGGCCTGGCCGCAGGACTCCTGCTCGCCAAGAACGGCTACACCGACCGGCTGTGCCAGACCCGGCGCCTCGAACCGATGAGCGTCGCCGCCGAGATCCAGTGGTCCCTGCTGCCCCCGCTCTCGATGTCCGTCCCCCGCGTCGCCGTGGCCGGCATCCTCGAACCCGCGTACGAGGTGGCGGGCGACAGCTTCGACTACGCCCTGAACGACCACCTCCTCCACGTCGCCACGATCGACGCGATGGGTCACGGGCTGGACGCCGCCACGATGGCGACGGTCGCCATCGGCGCTTACCGGCATGCCAGGCGCGCCGACATCGGCCTGGCCGACATCTACTCCTTCATGGACGGCGCCATCGCCGAACAGTTCGGGCCCGACCACTTCGTGACCGCGCAGATGATGCGCCTGGACACCGAGACCGGCCTCCTGGAGTGGGTGAACGCGGGCCATCCCGCGCCCCTGCTGATCCGGGACCGCGTCGTCGTCGAGCGGCTGGAGGGCGCGACCACGCTGCCGGTGGGCTTCGGTGGCGAGGCGCCGGTGGTGAGCGAGCGGGCGCTGCTCCACGGTGACCAGGTCCTGTGCTTCACGGACGGCCTGGTGGAGGAACGCGGCGCGGGCGGGGAGCAGTTCGGCGAGGAGCAGCTCATCGACGCCGTCAACCACGTGGAGCGGAGCGACGCGGGCGTGCGGCCGATCGTGCGTGCGCTCTCCCACAGTCTGAAGGAGAAGCGGGGCGGCAGGACCAGCGACGACGCCACCCTGTTCATGATCGAATGGCGTTGACCGGTCGAACCTGGCCCCCTGTCAGTCCTCCCAGTGCACCCCTGCCACCGCATGGACGGGCAGGCAGTAGTGCGGTGCTGCCGTGCCGGGAACCCGGACGTGGATCCAGTCGCCCTGGATCCAGACGGCCAGGCGCATGTTGTCGCTGAAGGTCCGTCCGTCCACCTCCACGTCGCCGGCGAAGCGGACAACGGCGGGTCGATAGGGGTCAGCCTGCTGTTCCACGAGGGCCTCCCTCTCAGCTTCTCAGCGCAGGCATCCGGGGCAGGGATGGCGGTGCGCCAGTGCCTCGCCGAGCGGGATCAGGATGACGGTGGGAGCAACTCCGCCGCTTGCGCGCGCGGTGTCCTGGCCCGCCAGGAAGAGCTTGCAGTCCTCCCGGGAGTGGTACGTGTCGCTCGTCATGGTGGTGATGACGGCTGCCGGGGTTGGCAAGGTGCGTTCTCCTCGCTGTCGTTGCCCTGTCAGGGAGTCGTGGCGGGTGGCGGGGAGGCGACGGTGGTGGGTTCGGCGTTGTGGGCGCGCCGGGTGAGGATGTGAATGTGTGCGCGTGGCGCGGTGGCCGGAGGTGCCGCGGGACCGTCGTGGACGAGCGCGCGGGCGGTCCGCTGGTTGCCGGGGTGCGTGGCGGCTGTCATGAGCTGGTGCGCCCGGCGGCGGGAGCTCTCCGGTGGCACCACGAGCAGTTCCCACTCCCCGATGCGGTAGGAGAAGAGGGTGATCGCGTGGGGGTCCTGGAGGGGGTCGTACCAGTTCACCCGTACGTCGTGGGATCCGGCCGGGACGCTGTGGCTCAGCTCGGTCCAGGCGGTGTCCTGGACGGCGGCCCGGGTGATGCGACCCCAGACGCCGTCCAACTCTGCGATCAGGTAGGGGAGTTGATCGGAGAGATTGCGTGAGTGAGGCCACCATGCCCCGCTGAGCCGGGACCGTGGACCGTCGGAGGTCAGGGCCAACCGCAGCCAGGGTCGGGCCTGCGGACCGGGCGTGGGTGCGGGGGCGGGGTGCGTGCTCATGGTGCTGACCGCCTTCTCCGGCATCAAGGCCGGCGCTTGGTGTGCCGGGCGTTGGTGCGCTGGATCAGCATGACGCAGGCGCACAACATCGCAGCCAGCGCGAGGACGGTGAAGAGGGTTGCCATCGTTCTCACCCTCCCCCGGACACGCGGACCGGCCCGATCGGCATGACCAGCGCTGCCGACACGGGCGCGCCGCCTTCGGACTCCCATGCGGTCTCCGCGCCGGTGTCGCGGGGCGGGGTCTCGGTGTCGCGACGGCCGTCCTCGGCCGCGATCAGGGCGCTCGCGGAGGGTGCGCCGGCCGGATCGGCGGCGGCGGCCATCAGTCGCGCGGCGGACGCCTGGCTGGTGCGCGGCGGGACGACGAGCAGGTCCCAGCGGCCGATGCGGTAGGAGAGGAGCAGGAGCTTGTGAGGATCCTGCTCGGTGGTGAACCAGCCGACCTTGACCACGTGTCCCTGTGCCGAGACCTCCCGCGGCAGGGGCTGCCAGTGGGTCGGGTTGACGGCGACTCGGGTGATGCGTCCCCATTCCCGGTCCAACACGGCTACGAGAGAGGGCAGTTCATGCTGGAGGTCGTCGGAGCGGGGCCACCAGGCGCCGTCCAGGGCACCGACGCGGAGGCCGCCGCCGCCGGCGGCGGGCCGCAGCACGAGGCGCAGTGGGGGAGATTCCGCCCGCGGCGGGGGGAGGGGCACGGAGGGCGGTCGCAGCAGTGGCACGGACATGGTGCGCGGTCCCGTCTTCGGGCCTGCGCGCAGGCCCGGCGTCGGCGTTCGCCGAGAACGACAGGGGCACTGCAGCCAGTGTTCGGAAAACCCTCGGTACTGTCAGCCTACTCCGCATCGGGTCGCACGGGGCCGACTCCGGGCCCCCCGATTCCGGCGTGGCCGGGAGCAGCGGGAGCAGCGGGAGAGCACAGCGGCCAGACGTCGGGCCCGGCCGATCCTGGACTCGGTCCGATAGAACCTCGGCCCCTCAGCGCTGTCGCTGAGGGCGAGGGAACGGCACACTCCCGACACCTCGGCCCGGTGGACCGACACCCGCCCAGGTCACCCCAGGTGCGCCCGGCCGCCGGTCGCCCCAGTGTGGTCCGGGGACGCCACCACTGGAGACAGGGCGACAGGAGACAGGGATGGGCACGACGGCCGGTCACGTGCAGACGCGGATCCTGGTGGGTGAGGACGGTGGGGTGGCCGAACCGGTCCTGGACGTCCGGATCACTGGTGATCCGGGGACCGTGGGTCGGATCGCAGCCCTGGTCAGAGAGGCCTACGCGCCGATCCTGCTCGGCGCGAGCTCCGCCGCGCCCCAGGAACACGAGGTGACCGAGCCTCGGGAGCGTTCGGACGGCATCTCCCGGCTCGAACTCGTCTCCCAGGATCTGGCGCTGCTCGACGTGATCCGGAGGCACGTCGGCACGGTGTACGCGACGGCGCCGGACGGCGACCGTGCATCCGCACACGGCACCGTGCGCCTGGTGGTCGTGCGCCAGATCGACGGTCCGGCTGCCGCGGACTGAACCCTCCGGGCTCAGCGGTACTCCAGTTCGGGCCACCACTCCTGGCCGCGGCCCTCGGGGCCGCGGTCGAGCACCGCCCAGAGCGGCCACATGAAGTCGACGTGGCGCGGGTTCTGCCCGGATTCGGGCGGCACGAACCACAGCTCGCTGCTCCAGACGTGGCGGACGGCGCCGTCCCGGCGGGTGAAGACCGTCGCCATGGCGTACTGGTCGGCGTCGGAGGTCTCGGCGAGGTAGTCGCGGTTGTAGCGGGAGTGCGCCGAGGACAGCAGTCGGGCGTTGCGCCAGCCCCGCCGCCGCGCATGCGCGCGGAGACGTTCGAGCGGGGCCTTCGCGACGACGCCGAACGCGATGCGTTGGCTGATGTGCGGGACGGCTCCGTCGATCCCGTCGATGATCGAGGTGCAGAGCGGGCAGGGTGCCTCCAGCGGTGTGCCCGTCTCGCCCGGGTTGAACATGTGGCTGTACAGGAACAGGGTCTCGTGCGGGCCGAACAGCTCGGACATCCGCACCTCGCGTGGCGCCTGCGCCTGTTCGTCCCACTCCTCGAACACGTAGTCCGAGGGGACCTCCCCACCCGGCGGCAGACCGCGCCGCAGCTCCGCCACGGCCTCGATCTGACGGCGCAGGCCGACCTCGGCCTCGAGCAATCTCTCGCGGGCGGCCCGGTACTCCTCGCTCTCGCCCGGGAACCGCGGTCGTGGCGCTTCGACTGACATGGGACCGCTCCCTTCCGGAGGACGCCTTGTCTCCAGCGAACCACCGTTGCCCGGTGATCGCCGGGAGCGGAGAATGAGGGACCAGAAGTGTGCCTCAGGAAGAGGAAGGAGCTTCCGATGGCATGGCACATCGAAGGGACGTATTTCGAGAACTGCAACTGCGACATGGTCTGCCCCTGCTCGACATCCGGCCTCTCGGCGCCTGCGGACCACGACCGGTGTCTGGTCGTCCTGGCGTTCCACGTCGCCTCCGGTCAGGTCGACGACGTGGAGGTGAGCGGTCTGACGGTCGGCGTCGTGGCCGACACCCCACCCCTCATGAGCGAGGGCGGCTGGCGGATGGGCCTCTTCATGGACGAGGCGGCCTCGCCGGCTCAGGCGGAGGCGCTCGGTGGGGTCTTCTCCGGCCAGCGGGGCGGTCCGATGGCGGGCCTCGGTCCGTTGGTCGGTGAGATGCTCGGGCTGGAGGTCGCCCGGATCGAGTACGCCGACGACGGGCGCAGCCACCGCGTCAGGATCGGCGACGCGGTCGACCTGGAGGTCGAGGACTTCGTCTCTCCGCTGGACGCGACCGGCAAGGGCGTCCGGGTCAGCGGGGTGGGCTTCCCCGCGGACACCCTCGCAGCCGGAACCGCGACCAGGTCGCGGGTGAACGCGTTCGGCCTCGCCTTCGAGAACGAAGGGAAGAACGCCTTCTCGGCGCCGTTCTCCTGGGCGGCCTGAATGTCGCCGACGTCGGTCCGGCGGGCCGTCGCCCCGGCGAGTTGGGCGGCCCTGCTCGCGGCCGCAGCACTGGCCTGGATCCTGACGGTCCGCAGCGCGTCCGGCATGGCGGCGGGCCCGGGCACGATGGGCAGGGACCTGTGGGGGTTCCTGGCCCTGTGGGGCCTGATGATGGCCGCGATGATGCTCCCTTCGGTCGCGCCCGTCGTATCGCTCTATCTACGGACGCTGCGGTCGCAGGCGAGAGGCTGGAGGCGCGCGGGCCGCAGCACCGGCCTGGTGATCGGCTACCTGTGTGCCTGGGAGGCCTTCGGTCTGGCCGCGTTCGCCGCGGCCTGGGCCGGCGGCGAACTCGCGGCCAGGGCCCCGAATGCCGCGCCCTGGGTGGGCGCCGTCGTGCTGGCGGGGGCCGGTCTCTACCAGCTGGCCCCGCTCAAGGACCGCTGTCTGCGCCACTGCCGCTCACCGCTGGGCTTCCTCCTGCACTTCGGCACCTACTCGGGGCGTCTGCGCGACCTGCGGGTCGGCCTGTACCACGGCGGGTACTGCGTCGGCTGCTGCTGGGGCCTGATGGTCGTCCTGATCGTGGTCGGGGTGATGAACCTCGCCTGGATGGCCGGCCTGGCCGTGGTGGTGTTCCTGGAGAAGACATGGCGCCACGGCAAGGTGTTCAGCCTCGTCGCAGGGGTCGCCCTGATCGGCTTCGCCTGCTTCGTCCCCGGGCACCCGGGCCTGGTCCCCGGTCTCCACCTGCCCCCGGCCATGCCCATGTGAGCCGTGGTCAGCTCTCGGGCGATCGATCGCTCACAGGTGCTTGGTGAAGAACTCGGTGAGCTTCTCGGCGACCTGCGGGACGTGGTCGGGGTTCCAGTACAGGTCGATGTGGGAGGCGCCGTCGAGGACATGGAGTTCCTTGGGCTCCTTCGCCTTCGCGATGGCGTCCTGGCTGTAGGAGAGGGTGTCGGCCTCGGAGCCGGCGATCAGCAGCAGCGGGCGCGGGGAGATCAGCTCGATCCCCTCGAACGGGAAGAAGGCCATCTGCTGGCTCAGGCTGGACAACGCGAACGTCCCCATGAACCGGGGGTTGGGGTCGATCTCCGAGTAGTACCTGTAGCCCTCCAGGTACATCGCGGGGATCGTCGACAGGTCGTTCATGTCGAACCTCGGGTTGTCGGCGATCAGGGAGAACATCTCGACCTCGCCACCGGCCGCCTCGCGGGTGCGGGCCTTGGCCGACCGCTCCAGCAGGCCGGTGCGGTACTCCGCGGTCTGCGCCCCGAGCGGGCCGACGCCGTCGCGGCGGGCGGCACCGATGTTGAAGGTGCTCACGCCCGCCGCCGCCTTGATCCGCAGCTCGGTCTGCGCAGCGTTGACGGTGTAGCCGCCGCCCGCGCAGATGCCCAGCGCGCCGATCCGGTCGGCGTCCACGTCGGGGTGGTTGCTCAGGAAGTCCACCGCGCAGCGGATGTCCTCCACGCGGGAGGCGGGGAACTCCGAGAAGTGCGGCTCGCCGCCGCTCTCACCCTGGTAGGAGGCGTCGAATACGAGGGTGACGAAGCCCTGCGCCGCCAGCAGCTTCGCGTAGGTCGTGGAGACCTGCTCCTTGACCGCGCCGAAGGGGTGGGTCACCACGATCGCCGGGTACCGCATGCCCTGCTCGAAGCCGTCCGGCCGGAACAGGTTGCCGACGACCGTGTTGCCCTTGTTCTGGAAGGTCACTCGTTCCATGGTCATGTCCTTGCTGTGCTTCGAAGCGGGTTTCACGGGCGGACGAGGACCTTGAGGGCCTCGCGGTCGTTCATCAGGCGGTAGCCCTCGGCGACCTGGTCCAGGGGGACGGTGCGGTCGAAGACGCGGCCGGGGTGGATGTCGCCGTTCAGGATGTGCGGCATGAGCTCGTCGATGTAGGCGCGGGCGGGTGCGACGCCGCCGGTGAGGGTGATGTTGCGCAGGAACTCGGGGAAGCCGAAAGGCACTTCGGGGTACTGCGGGGCGCCGACACGGCTGATCACGCCGCCGTCGCGGACCACGCCGGCAGCCTGGAGGAGGGCGTCCTTCAGGCCGACGCATTCCAGCACCTGGTCGGTACCGAAGCCGCCGGTCAGCTCGCGCACGGCCTCGACGCCGTCCTGGCCGCGTCCGGCAACGACGTCAGTGGCACCGAACTCGCGCCCGAGGTCCGTACGCTGGGTGTGACGGCCCATCAGGATGATGCGCTCGGCGCCGAGCAGCTTCGCCGAGATGACCGCGGACAGGCCGACCGCGCCGTCGCCGATCACCGTGACGGTGTCGCCCGCCTGGACCCCGGCGGTGCGGGCGGCGTGGTAGCCGGTGCACAGCACGTCGGAGAGGGTCAGCAGGTCGGGCAGCAGCTCGGAGTCCTCGCCGACGGGGAGCTTGACGAGGGTGCCGTCGGCCCACGGGATGCGGGCGGCCTCGCCCTGCCCGCCGTCGAGACCGCCCACACCCCAGGCTCCGCCGTGGCGGCACGAGGTGGTCAGGCCCCGGCGGCAGTTCTCGCAGGTACCGTCCGAATAGGTGAACGGGACCACGACGAGGTCGCCGGACCTGACGGTTGTCACCTCGGTGCCGGTCTCCTCGACCACGCCGATGAACTCGTGGCCCATGTGGCGGGGGGTGTCGGTGAGCGGCGCGGACTTGTAGGGCCACAGGTCGCTGCCGCAGACGCAGCCGGCCACGATGCGGACGACCGCGTCGGTGGGCTGCTGGAGCTTGGGGTCGGAGACGTCCTCGACGCGGATGTCGCCGGCCTGGTAGAGCAGTGTTGCGCGCATTTCGGGGGCCTGTTCCTCGGGGGCTGCGGGGGCTTTCGGGGCTTCGGGGTGGTCCGCGGGTCGCGGTTCGCGGCGCCTCTGCTGCTGTCACGCGCCTTGGCCTTCGCGCGGTCCCGCACGGTGAGGCGGATCGTGGATCACTGATCTGCTCTCTTCTTAAACCGTGCCCGGCGGGACGGCCACGCGGCAGGGCGAGCCGTTCCGGGGAGCGCGAGAGGGGGTGCGGCACGGCCCCCCTGGATGGCGGCGTCCACGTCGCGCGCGGGCCACACTGGTGCCATGGCACCAGCGCGGCAGCAGTCCGACAGCGGCGGCACGGAGCTGGGGCGCTTTCTGCGCGCCCGGCGCACCCAGGTGACCCCGGCCGAGGTCGGCTTCACCCCTGGGGCCGGTGTGCGGCGTACCCCGGGACTGCGCCGCGAGGAGGTCGCCGCGCTGGCCGGGGTGAGCATCGACTACTACACCCGGTTGGAGCGCGGCCGGGAGACCCACCCCAGCCTGGCCGTGGTCGAGGCACTCGGTCGCGCCCTCAAGCTGGACGAGGACGAGCAGAGCCATCTGCGCAACCTCGCCGTCCGCGCCGCCCGTCACGCGCCCGTGCCTCCGGTCGCCCCGAGCCGCACGGTCAGCCCCAAGGTCAGACTGCTGCTGGAGAACCTGCGACCGAGCCCGGCCTACGTCACCAGCCGCACCCTGGACCTGCTAGCCGCCAACCCCGGCGCGCTCGCGCTGTACTCCGGGATCGAGGAGTGGCCGGTCCGGCAACGCAATCTTGCGCGGTACCTCTTCCTCCACCCCCAGGCCCCGGACCTCTACGCCGACTGGTCCACCCAGATCCGCGGTTGCGTCGCCCGCCTGCGCGCCCTGGCCGGCACCGACCCCGACGCCCCCGACCTGGCCGGACTCGTCGGCGAACTCCTGCTGAAGAGCGCCGACTTCGCCAAACTCTGGGACCGCTACGACGTCGCGCGAGCCCGCCACGCGCAGAAGCCGAAGACGTTCCACCACCCCCAGGTCGGCGAGATCACCCTCTCCTTCCAGGGCATGCAACTCGAAGGCACCCCCGGCCAGCGCCTGGGCATCTACGTCGCCGAACCCGGCACCCCGGACCACGACGCCATGATCCTGCTCGACATGACCGCTCCCCGCACCGGTACCCACCCCGCTGTCGGCAGGACCCGTCTCTGACCTCGACGGAATGCCAGGGCGCGGGGGCAACCGAGCCCAGGTCCCCGGTCGTCGGAGTGGACCGGGCAGTTCGCGCCGGGATGAGACAGGACGGACGGCATGGCGCCGACCGGCCGGTGGCCGACGGCTGACGGGCTTCCGGGTCCGTCCGTCCGTGGACACCGCCGGACCCGGGCACACCGGGAGCCACGACGTCCTGTTGGCCTGGCACGGCCGGCCGGCAGCCACGCTACTCCGGCCCTGCCGGAGTAGCGTGGAATGGGGCCCTGGAGCGGCTCGGCGGGTCGGCGGATCGGCCTGGCGGCTGGTCGGCGGGGGCCTTCGGGCGCGGCGGTCCGCGGCGGACGGGCGGTGTTCCATGAATGTCGATCCTTCGACACCGGCAGCGGGAAGGTTGCTGCCGGACACGAGCGACTGGCCGCACGCGCCTGGCGCGGTGGTCCTGCGGCTGGAGACGACCGCCTCGCGGCTGGGGGCCCACGACGGGGCCTGGTGGCCGCGCTCACGCGACCTGGCCGCGGAACTTCCGGCCCTGATCACGGCGGTGGCGGAGTCCGTGGGGCCGATCGAGCGGGTGGGCCTGGACGCCGCCGCGTGGGACCAGGTGCCGGGACGGATGATCGTCGACGATCGTGTCGTCCACATCGACTGGTTCCCCGTCGGCGACGACACGGTGATCCTCACCCGGGGCGACCATGACCACTTCCTGCTCCTGGTCGTCCCTCCCGACACCGACCCCACGGCCGCCCAGGCCGCCATGGCCGCGGCGGTGCTGGCCGGAGCCTCCGACTCGGCCCGGCAGATCTTCGTCAAGACCGGCATCACACCCGCCGCGTGACCCGTGGACCGCCCGGCGACGGGGATGTCCCGGGACCGCGATCCCCGAGGGACTACCCGGAACGGCCGGACCTGAGGGTGTCCGGCGGGGGTGGTCGCGGGGGCCGTGCGGCGAAGTTGCCGCCACGGCAAAGAACGTGCCCGCGACCCTGCCGCCCAGCGCCTCGCCGGGTGCACCATGGGAGTGACACACCCCTGATCTCCGAATCGGCATGTACTCCCCAGTGGATTCCCCTTCGGCCCGGGGCAGCGCAGGCCGAGGCTCGATCGAGTGCCTCGGACGCGGCGCCGTCCGGAGGAGCGGGTCGCCACCGGCGGCCTGATCGGATCCCGCGGGGGCGCTGTCGCCCGAGGAGATGAGCATGTTCGGCTATCGAGTTCCCGCTCCGGACCAGGCGATGCTGATCTCCGGTGGCCGGCGGGGGATGGGTGCGGCGCCGTTCCGCGTCGTCACCGGCCACGGCACGTTCGTGTCGCCGGTCTTCCGCAAGACCCGCTTCCTGACGCTGGCGATGTGCGAGGCGGAGGTGGACGAGAACTGCGTCACCCACCAGGGCATCGCGTTGACGGTGCGCGCGGTGATCGCGTTCAAGGTCGGCAACGACACGGAGAGCATCGTCAACGCGGGCCAGCGCTTCCTGTCCGACCAGGACCAGATGTCGGTGCTGACCGGGAGGATCTTCGCCGGTCACCTGCGGGCGATCATCGGCTCGATGACGGTCGAGGAGATCGTCACCGAGCGGCAGAAGCTGGCCACGGAGGTGCTGGAGACCTCCAAGGCCGAGATGGCCAAGATCGGCCTGATCGTCGACTCGTTGCAGATCCAGTCGATCGACGACGGGCAGACCGGCTACATCGCGGCGATGGCGGCCCCGCACCAGGCCGCGATCCAGCGGCAGGCGAAGATCGCCCAGGCGCAGGCCACCCAGGCCTCCGCCGAGGCGGAGCAGGCCGCGGCGCGGAACCAGGCCGAGTACGCCCGGCAGACGGCGATCGTGAGGGCCCAGTACAGCGCCGAGGTGGAACGCGCCCAGGCGCAGGCCGCGCAGGCCGGTCCGCTGGCCGCCGCGCACGCCCAGCAGGAGGTGCTGGCGGCCCAGACCGAACTGGCCCAGCGGGCCGCCGAGCTGCGCGAGCAGCAACTGGTCGCCGAGGTCGTACGCCCCGCCGAGGCGGAGGCGGAGCGGATCCGGGTGCTGGCGCTGGCGGAGGCCGAGCGGATGAAGATCCAGGCGGAGGCGGCGGCGTCGCACGACCGCGTCGCCCTCGACCGGATGCTGATCGACCAGCTCCCGCTGATCGTGAAGGAGGCGGCGGGCGGTCTGGCCGGCGCCAACGTCAACGTGCTCAACGGCGCGGACGGCCTCGGCGAGATCGCGGCCGGGCTGGTCGGGCAGGGCCTGACGATCCTGGAGTCGGTCCGGCAGAACCTCGGCACCTCCCGCGCCGTCGCCGACGGCGAGGGAACGGCACGCACCCGACACCTCGGCCCGGTGGAATGACCCCCCTCCCCGGATCCGGATCCGGATCCGGGGAGACACGGCAGCGCGGAGGCGCGATTCGACGCACAGAGCGGAACCCGGGGCCTGATCCGTTCGTCGGGCCGTGGGTCCGTTCGCGGCGACACTCCGCAGGCGTCGGGCGCATCGGTGCATGCCGGAGTGTCGCGGTTATGGTCGGGGCATGGCCCGTACCCGGCTCTACCGAAGCGGCGTCCTCGCCCTCGAGGGCTTCCCGGTCGGCGACGTCTCGCGGTATCTGGCGGAGCCGAACGCCGTCGTGTGGCTGGACCTGTGCCAACCGGAGCCGGCCGACTTCGCGGCGGTGGGCGAGGAGCTGGGGCTCCACGAGCTCGCCCTCGAGGACGCCGTGCACGCCGGACAGCGCCCGAAGCTGGACAGCTACCGGTCCCACCAGTTCCTCAGCGCCTACGCGGTCTCTGTCGCGCCCGACGACGTGAGCCTGGTGACCAGGGAGATCGCCGTACTGATCACCGCGAACGCGCTGATCACCGTCCGGAAGGATGCTGGCCTGCCGATCGACGAGGTGGTGGCGCGCTGGGACCGAGCGCCTGCCACTTCGGCACCCGGCGTGGGTCTGTTGCTGTACGGCCTGCTGGACTATCTGGTGGACGGGCATTTCGCCGCTGTGCAGCATTTCGACGACCGCATCGAGGAGCTCGACGAACTGCTCTTCCGAGAGGAACGCAGGCAGATCCAGGAGGTGCAGCAGCGCTCTTACCAGCTGCGCAAGTCGCTGGTCCGCCTGCGGCGGGTGGTGCTTCCCATGCGGGAGGTCGTCAACTCGTTGATGCGCCCGGACCTGGGGGTGGTGCCGGAGCCGCTGATGCCGTACTACCGCGACGTCTACGACCATGTCCTGCGCGTCACCGAGTGGACGGAGTCGCTGCGGGACGTGCTCACGTCGCTGGTGGAGACGAACCTCTCGGTCCAGGCCAACCGAATGAACATGATCATGAAGAAGGTGACCAGCTGGGCGGCGATCATCGCCGTTCCGACCGCGATCACCGGCTTCTACGGGCAGAACCTGCCCTACCCCGGCTTCGGGCAACGGTGGGGATTCCTCGTCTCCACTCTCGTCATCGTCGCCCTCTCGGTCCTGCTGTACGTCGCGTTCAGACGCAAGGACTGGCTCTGACCGGAGCCGGGGGCCCTGGGACGTCGTGGACCCGGGCGATCACAAGATCGGCGTGGGGGAGGCGGTCTATGGGGACAGCTGTTCCTGCAGCCACTTCAGTGTTTCCGGCGTGGCCCCGTTCGCCCTCGCGTAGTCGAGCAGCCGCTCGACCTGGCCGTCGAGGAGAAGCCGGACGTCCTGCTGCTGTGCGACCAGGAATCCCGCCGCCATGCCCTTCATCCCCCAAGCAGCGAGGGACTTCTCGACGGCCGCCCGATCGCCCCTGCGGGCCTCGTCCATGATCCGGTCGGTCAGGGCCTCCAGGTCGATGTCCATCGTCATGCACCCCAGCCTGCGCGGCTCGCGCCGGATGCGCGAGACGACCCACCCGCCCAGGCCACCCCGGTGCCCGGGTCGTAGCCTGGAGTTTGATCCGTGCCGTCGGCAGGAGCGGGACATGGACTTCGTCGTCGTCGTTGAAATCCCTCAGGGATCCCGCAACAAGTACGAGATGGACCACGATCTCGGGCGCATCCGGTTGGACCGGATGCTCTTCACCTCCACCCGCTATCCGGCCGACTACGGCTACGTCGAAGGCACTCTCGGACTGGACGGCGAGCCGCTGGACGCACTCGTCCTGGGTGGCGACCCCACCTTCCCGGGGGTGCTGATCCGCTGCCGTGCGCTGGGCATGTTCCGCATGAACGACCAGCAGGGTGAGGACGACAAGGTGCTGTGCGTCCCGGCGACCGACCCCCGCATGAAGCACCTGCACGAGCTCGGCGACGTCTTCGCCCACGACCTCCGGGAGATCCAGCACTTCTTCGAGGTCTACAAGGACCTGGAACCCGGCAAGTCCTTCGACGGTGCCTCCTGGCTCGGCCGGTCGGCGGCTGAACAGGAGATCGCCGCGGCACGCACCCGGCGGGGTGCCTGCTCCCCGCAACGGCGCGACGCCAAGGCGGCCCCGACGCACAGCGGATCGGCGCCGGACGAACTCTGATCCGCCGGTGGACCGCTGACGCGACACCACCCCGTCGATGCACCGCTCCGTACCCCGGAGCCGGCGAGGTCAGCGATGCTGGGGTGGGCGGGGGATCTGCTCGGTGTCGAATGCTCCGTCGGCAATCAGGCGAGCCAGGTGCGAGAGCTGGTGATGGTGGGCGCGGGCGTACGCGCGGAACGCCACGAACGCCTCGTCCGTGGTGACCTGCCAGCGTTCGGCGAGGATGCCCTTGACCTGCTCAAGGACGATGCGGCTGGTCAGCGCGTACTGGAGCTGGCTGCGCTCGGTCTCGCTGTGGGCCAGGGTTCGCTGCTGAAGGATCGCGATGGTGGCCACGTCCGCCAGCGCCTGGGCCAGGGTGGCGTCCGCGTCGCTGAGGGGACGACCGCTGGTCTGGAACAGGCCGAGGGCGCCGATGACCTTCCGGCGCAGCCGCATCGGGATCGCATTGGTGGACACGAAGCCGGACTGGCGGGCGGCAGGGGCGAACTGCGGCCAGGCCTGCTGGGCGTTCGGGTCTTCGAGGTTGATGCTGGTGCGTGGCAGGCCACTGCGGTAGCAGTCGACGCAGGGGCCCTGGTCGTGCTGCAGGGCGAACAGTTCCAGCAGCCGGGTGTCCTCGTCCGAGGCGGCCAGCACCTGCAGCACGTCGTGCTCGTCGGCCAGCAGCACCCCGCACGCGGCAACGTCCAGCAGTTCCACACAACGCTCGGACAGTTGCTGGAGAAAGTCGATCAGGTCGAAATCGTCGATCAGGGAGTCGGCGACCTCGACGAAGACCTTGGTGATCTCCTGTTCGCGTGCCATGGCGATCAGTCCTTGTCTGAGACGGGCAACGGGTTGCCGTTGCCGTTGTCGTTGCCGTTGTGGTCCAGGCGCAGGCGCCGCGCGACCACGTCCCGGGAGATGTCGGTCAAGGGGCGGCCGCTGCTGTAGGCATGCGCGCGCAGCCGCAGCAGAGCCTGGGACAGGGGCACGTCGAGCTGGACGCTCACCATGCCGGTCGCCTGGTGCACGACCGCGTGCAGCAGAGTGTCGGCGGAGTCGGCCGGAACGGTGCCGTCCAGGCCCGCGACGACGCTGCCCAGCGCGCGCCCGGTCAAGGCGTGCGCCAGCACCTGCGCGTCGCCGACCTGTCCATCGGTCAACGGCCCCACCGTCCGGCGTACCACGGTCAGCACGCCGACGCGGATGGCCCCGATGCCCATCGGGAAACAGAACACCGCGCGGACGTCCAGCCCCGAAGTCTCACCGTTCAGCGCGGGCCAGCGCTCCGGTCGCACCTGGGCCAGGTCAGGCACCAGCACCATCGCACCGGTGCGGGCGGCCTCGGGGCCAGGGCCCTCGCCGAGGGTCAACTGCACGTCCTCGAAGCGGCCGGCGGCCTGGTCGGTGCACCACATCAGCTCTGCCCGGTCACCCCCGGTCGCGAGAGAGACCGTAAGGCCGTCCACGCCCAGGGTCTCGGCTGCACGCGCGGCGACCTCGGCTGCGGCGTCGAACCCGACGTCGAGCTGGAGCAGGCGCAGCACCTCGGCCATGCCGTCACTGATCACCAGTCGTCGTCCTGTTCCGGCGAAGCTGAGGCGCAGCGGTGTGGCGGCAGGCCGGATGATCCAGCACCGCCGCCGACCTCAGCTGCGCGGACAGCAATCCTCGCCGCACTCGGCTCGCCCCCGGACGCACCGAGCCGCTCGCTCGGGGCGCGGAAAGAAGCACCTCCACAGCCTAGTCCGGATCATGGCTGCCGCGCCGGTCCCTCAGTCGCTCATGGAGCACGCGCAGGCTCAGGGGCGTGGGCCTGCGCCCTCCGGGGTGTGCTGCGTCGTCATGGTCGGCGAGGCACCGATCAACGCCGGTGACACCCGTGGGGCGGGGTTCCACGCCATCCGGATCTGGCTCGGGCGGGACGCGGCCCTGGCGGACGTCAGGTGTCCAGGTGGCACGGTATCGGTCCGCTCCGGGAAGCCGTACAGTCCGTAGTGGAACACCCGTTCTTGTCCGGTGTGAGCATTCGGGCCCCCTGTGTCGAGGCGCCTCCGGAAAGACCGACGGTGCCGGCCGCTTCGGCCGTGCTCGTTCCAGCTGCCCCAGACCCCGGCGGCGCTCCAGAGGAGACGGCCGAGGAGATCTGGATGTCCACGAACCGCATCACCGCCCGCTCGATGACGGTCCGCCATCGCCCGTCGCCCCAGCGCGGCGCCGCAAGGCCGACGGGGACACTCACCGTCGAGCGGCACGACTGGTACGGCCGAGCCGAGATCACCCTGGTCGGCGAGATCGACATGGACTCCGCTCCGATCGTCCGCCACGCACTGTCGCGATGCGTGGCCGACGGCGTGCGCGCCATCGAGGTGGACCTCACCCGGGTCAGCTTCTGCGACTGCAGCGGGCTGAGCGCGCTGCTGCAGGCCTACGATCGAGCCGCTGCGGCCGGAGTGTCCCTGCGGCTGCACCACCCGAGACCCGTCGTGGCCCGGCTGATCGCGCTGGTCTGCACCGACGCCCCTCTGCTGTCCCTGGACGACATGGGCGAGGACCGCTGACGACGCTCATCTCCACGGACGCGGGAGCCGACGAGACGCCCCCGGCCACGCCGACGGGTGCTTCGGCTTCTTCCGGCCGGTCCGTGCGTTATCGGGCTGCCGCGGTCCGGCGTAGAGTCGGTGGCGGAAGCGCGTTGTTGGCGGGTTCGAGCGCCCGAAGCCCTGGGCTCCGGCGTCTCGGCCGGACCGACTGAGCCGGCCGCTCCAGCGGCGAGCGCTCCTGCTGCCCCAGACCCCGGCGGTGTCCAGACGAGACAGCCGAGGAGTCCGGATGTCAGCGAACAGCATCGCCGCCCGGTCAGGGACGCACGCGGGCCGCTCACACGCCGCACGGGGGTCGTCGGCGAAGCGGGCGGGCGTGGTCAGCGGTGGGGAACTCCTCGGAAGCGCGTGGATCGCGCCGGCGACGATGCTGCCCGGACGTGCCCGACCGTGGCTGATCTCAGGAGGCGCGGTTGGGCCGGCCCGATGGCAAGCCGGTCTGTTGTCGGCGCCGAAGTCCCAGAACCGGAACACGGGAGGCGCACGCGATGATTTCCCAGCGGGAGCGACGCGCATTGTCCGACATCGAGCAGCATCTGAGCGCGAGCGAACCCGACCTGGCGTACCTGCTGGAGTGCTTCCATGCCTGGGCTCCGCCGCGACACCACCGCCGCGGTGCCCGCCGCGTGGTCGGGCTCGTCGGGCTGGCACTCGGCGCCTTCCTGCTCACCGTGGCCCTCACCCTGCGAAACGCAGATGTCCTTCTGTCGGCCGTCACGGTCCTGCTGGCGGACGCGGCCTGGTGGATGCTGCTCACCGCGATGAAGCCGGCCAGGCAGCGTGGCCCGAACAGCTTTGATCATCATGGTTGGTGACACTCAGTCATGCGTGGTGAGGGTGGTGATCGACCGTGCGGGAACGGGCCTCGGCCGACGACAGACGTCGAGGTCAGCGAACGGGAGGGCACGTCGCCGCGTCCGGAACTGGCGCCCGAACCTCCTGGAACAGGAGGATGTTCCGCCATACCTGGCATCTATGCCCTCATCGATCCGGACGGACGGCTGCATTTCCGTGACGGCGACACCCGCGCGATGCTCATGGACCCCGACGCCGCGCACGCGAGCACCGTGGCCTTCACCATTCTGCGTGCCCGGGGCAGAGCCCAAGGGTTGTGTGGCTGCACAGAGGATGACTTCCGCGCCTCCGGCCGGCCCCCCAACCCGGTCGGCCAGGCGCTCGTGGCCGCCTTCGGTGGCCCCGATCCGCCGATCCACGGCGCCCTGGCCATCTGCGGCACCCATGACGTACCCGGTGACACCATGACCGGCCTGTGTGGACTGAGCGAACCTCAGCAACGACTCATCCGCTCCGTCCACGCGCGGGTGCACCAGGAGTCAGGGGAAGCAGGCCACCGGCCATGACCACGCTGAAAGCCGAATACGGAGTCGCGACCGCCGTACTGTGGCACGTCGTCCCCGACGCCGACGGCGCCACCCTGTGCCACAGACTGTTGTCGTCCATCGCGGAGGTGCGCCCCATCACCGATGCTGACGGCGAAGACATCGAAGTCGGTCAGTTGTGTCCGCGCTGCCGGACCGCCCTGAAGCGGGCTCCCAGAGGGACCGATGGCCAGAGCCAGGACCTTGCCTGACAGGCTCAGGCCGCGTCCGGGTCGGTGGGTCGGTCGCGGGCGCCGCGCAGGGTCGCCGCTGTCAGCCCGCCGGCGAACACCAACCCGGCGCACAGGGCGCCGCCCAGGTCGTGCGGTGGGCGGGCGGGCCAGAGCAACGGGGTGGTCAGCCCGGGCGGATGCCACCGCGCGTACAGGGCGTAGAGGGCCGCGACCAGGAACCCGGTCGGTCCCGTCCAGGACAGGCCCCCGCCGAGTGCGGCAGCGCAGAGCAGACCGATGCCGGTGATCCCGGTGACGTTGCGCAGCACGCCCGCGGTGCCGTCGGCCAGGTGGCCGCCGAGACCGGCGGTGGCGAGCAGCCCGACCGCCGCGGCGGTCAACGTCAGCGTGACGGCCACCCGCAGGTGCGGCAGCCACCGCCCCGCCACTCGCTCCGGCTCGCCGAACGGGCTCGCCGTCGCGGCGGCGACGGCGACGGCGGCTGCCGTCTCGAAGATCAGCGGCAGCTGCAGCGCCCCGTAGGCGTCCCAGTGCCCGAGCAGCGCGAGTCGCAGTCCGAGGGCGCAGCCCGCGATCACGAGCAGGGCGACGTGCGCCCGGCGCCCCAGGGCGTGGAGCACGAGCAGGCGGGCGCTCACGGCAGCTGCTCCGGCGTGAGCGAGCCGGCCCGGAGCGCGGCGAGGTGCTGGACCAGCCAGGCCCGACGCGCGGTCTCCGGCAGGGCGGTGAAACGCTCGCAGGCCGCGTACGCCGCCGATCCCCGCGTCAGGGTCGGCCAGTCGGGCGCATCCAGGCCGGGGTGACCCGGCCCGGCCGCACCGGACGATGCCGCCGGGTCAGCCAGGCCCGCCGCGAGCAGCAGCGCCCTGGCCACCGCGTTCTGCGCATCGGAGGCGTCGGGGCCGTCACCGACCACGCGCGCCACCAGCTGCGGGCCGTAGTCCGCCGCCACCTGGGCCGCCATCTGGTCGGCCGTCATGGTGGGCCCCGGCTGTTGCACGGGGAGGATCAGATGGAAACCGCTCGCCCCGTCACCCCCGCGCGCTCCGTCCCCGCGCGCTCCGGTCCCGCGGCCGGTGGTCCGGCTGCTGCCGGCGTCCTGGCCGTAGGTCGTCGACGTCTGCACGATCCGGGTGGGCGCGCCAGGGAGTCCGGCCAGTTGGGCGGTGACCGGTGCCAGCGCGTGCGAGGTGGCTTGCAGGAGGGGTGCGTAGGCGGGGTTGACGCAGAGCGGGATCGGCCCGCGGTCGCAGACGGGGGTGTACCGGAGCGGCCGGTCCGTGGCGGGATCGTGCAGCGCCGGGATGTCGAGCATCCCGTCGACGCCGAGGGTGCCCGTTCCGGTCAGGGCGACCGCGGTGACGACGCTCGCCAACCCGGCGCCGGCCAGGGCGGCGCCGACCCACCGCGCCGCCCGGCCGGCCGCGCCGGGGAGCAGGGCGAGGAGCCCGAGCAGCGCGACGGTGAGCCCCGCCAGGAACATCACCTGCGCCTTGGCGAGGTCGGCGGCGAACGGGTGGAAGGTCGCCGATCCTCCGAACAGGCCCATGCCTCCGCCGCCGGTGACGATCGGTGTGACCTGCCAGGCGGACCGGCCCCCGTGAATGGGCTGGGTGCTGAGCACGAGGGCGAAGAAGACCGCGACGGTCGCCACCGGCGCCGTGAACCGCCCCGGCAACAGCGTCCCCAGGACGAACCCGAGGGCGCCGAACGCCGGCAGGCTCGCGCCGGCGACCACGACGGGCCACCACAGCGGACCACCCCACGATGCCTGACTGGCAGTCACCCCGTAGAGGCAGGCGACGCATCCCAGATACGCCGCCGTGGCCCAGACCGTGATGGCCAGCCAGGACGCGACCTGCCGCTCCCAGCGCGGACGGACGGTGACGGTCAGTTGGTCGCCGAGGCGGCGCCGGGCCTCGCGCGAGGCCTCCCAGGCCGCCGCGCCGGTCACCGGGACGGCGAAGCAGGCCACCGCGCCGGTCTGCAGCCCGGCCGCGCGCAGGTTCCACAGCGGCGGCATGGCCATGTCCTTGCGATAGGTGGTGAGCCAGAACAGCGCGATCGCCACCGGCAGCATCCAGACCATCGCGGAGTGCCGCAGCTCCAGCTGGAGCAGCCGCAGCAGGCGCCGCAGGTGCGCCGTCACCCGGCGCGGGCGCGCGATCGCCGCCGGAGCCGCCGTCGCCGACGTTCCCGCGCTCACGACCGTGCCTCCGACAGGACGGCGCTGTAGCCGCGCTCGATCGGGGTGTCGCCGACGTCCCGTTCGTCACCCCGCGCGGCCAAGCCCGCAGGCGTTCCCTGGAAGGCGATCCTGCCCCGGTCCATCAGGGCCACCTCCGCGCAGGCCGTGGCGACGTCCTCGACCAGATGGGTGCTCACCACCACGGTGGCGTGCTCGCCGAGTTCCCGCAGCAGCGCCCGGAAGGAGACGCGCTGCTGCGGGTCGAGGCCGGCGGTCGGCTCGTCGAGCAGCAGCAGGTCCGGCTGGTTGACGATGGCCTGGGCGATGCCGGCCCGGCGGAGCATGCCGCCCGACAGGGTCCGCAGTCGGGCCTTCCTCCGGTCGCCGAGGCCCACCCGCTCGACGGCGGTGGCGACCGCCGCGCCGATCCGGGCCGACGGCACCTCCTTCAGCAGCGCGAAGTACTCGACGTACTCCGTCACCGTGAACCCCGGGAGGTAGCCGGGGTGCTGCGGCAGGTAGCCGAGCCGGCGGCGGATCTCGCAGCGGGGGCGGTGGCTGCCCGGGTCCCGGCCGAGCAGCCGCAGGGTGCCGGAGGAGGGCGGCAGCGCCGTGGCCATCATCCGCAGCAGCGAGGTCTTGCCCGCGCCGTTCGGCCCCAGCAGGCCGAAGACCCCTGGACCGGCCTGCAGGTCCACCCCGGCCACGGCCTGAACCGTGCCGAAGCGCCGCGTCAGCGCGCTGATCTCGACGTTCATCGTGTTCGTTCCCCCTCGTCGTCCTGCTGTCGTCCTGCGTGGCGTCGTCCCGGTCGCACGCCGGGCGGTGACGACGCCAGGTTGCCCCGGGAACGGGGGCCGGGTCGTCGCACCGGAGCGGGCGAACCGCGGTGGTACCGGAGGGGACATCAGGCATCGTTCCGGGCCCGGGTCATACCTGGGTATGACCATCCAGGCGGGATGTCCGGGCGGCCGCGCCCCCCTACGCTGAGTCCGTGAATCGGCTGCAACAGTGGCTCCGGGCCGCCTGTCGGCCCCCCGTCCAGGTGTCGGTCGGCGCGGAGCCGGCCCCGGCAGGCTCGAGACGCCCGGGCTCGCGCCGCAGGCGCGCGGCGGGTCACGCCGCGCTCGTCCTCGCGACGGCGCTGCTGGCCGCCCTCAACGGCACGCACGTGTACGCTGCTGCCGGCGTCGCCCGGGACCCGGCCAGCACGGAGCAGGTACTGGTCGCCGTCGCTGTGGTGCTGCCGCTGCTGCTGGTCCCCTCCCGGCCGATGCTCGCCTGGCGGCTCGGCTGGCTCGCGCTGCTGCTCTCCCCGCTGCTGTCCGCCGGCTGGTGGGGAGGCTGGCCGTGGGCGGCACCGCAGCTGCTGGTGCTGCTGGTCGCCTTCTGCGTGGCCGGCATGCGACAGCCACGCCCGGTGCTGTGGTGGATGTTCGGGCTGTCGGTGCTGCCGTGGGGCTGGTGGCTGGTGCGGGACATCCCGAACCTGAACGGCCCGGCCAGCGCCACGCTGGTGTTCACCGCCGTGACGATCGCCGTCAGCAGCGTCGGCTCCCGCCTGCGCGCGCAGAGTGCGCTGGCCACCCAGACGGTCCGCACCGACACCGAGCGGGCCCGGCGCGCCGTGCTCGAGGAGCGCGCCCGGATCGCCCGGGAGCTGCACGATGTCGTGGCGCACCACCTCTCGCTGATCGCCGTCCAGGCGGAGACGGCGCCGTTCCGTCTGGGGGAGCTGCCGGAGCCGACCCGCGCGGAGTTCGCCGCCCTCAGCGAGGTGGCCCGCGAGGCGCTGACCGAGATGCGACGGCTGCTCGGCGTGCTGCGCCAGGACCGGTCCGCCGAGCTCGCGCCGCAGCCCCGGCTGACGGAGGTGCCCGCACTCGTCGACAGCGCCCGCCGCGCGGGCGTCGCGGTCGACCTGTCGGTGTCGCCGGGGCTGGACGCGGTGCCTGCGGGCGTCGGCGTGTGCGCGTACCGGATCGTGCAGGAGTCGCTCTCCAACGCGAGCCGCCACGCCTCGGGCGCCACTGTCACCGTGACGGTGGACCAGGGCATGGACACCGTGCTGGTGCGCGTGGCCAACGGCCCCGGCGCCCCGGTCGACCGACCGAGTCCACCGCCGGCCGGGCCCGCGCGCCCAGCCGGCCCCGCCGGCCAAGAGGCCCACGGCCACGGCCTGACCGGCATGCGCGAACGCGTGGCCCTGCTCGGCGGATCGCTCGCGGCCGGACCGACGTCGGCCGGCGGTTTCGAGGTGTCCGCGGTGCTGCCGCTGCGGGAGTTCGGATGAGCGCCGTCGGCCCGGACGCGGGCCCCGCCCTGACGCGCTGCCTGATCGCCGACGATCAGGCGATGGTGCGCGAGGGCTTCGCCGCGGTGCTGGCCGCCCAGGCCGACCTTCAGGTCGTCGGCCAGGCCGCGGACGGCGCCGCCGCCGTGTCCCTCGCCCGGGAACTCTCGCCCGACGTGGTGCTGATGGACGTCCGGATGCCGGTGCTGGACGGCCTCCAGGCCGCCCGGGAGATCCTGCGCGCCGCGAGCGGACCGGCGGGCCCGCGGGTGCTCATGCTCACCACCTTCGACGTCGACGACTACGTCTACGCGGCCCTGCGCGCGGGAGCCAGCGGCTTCCTCCTCAAGGACGCCACCGCGGCCGAACTGGTCCAGGCCGTCCGGGTGGTGGCCTCCGGCGAGGCGCTGCTCGCCCCGTCGGTCACCCGACGTCTGATCGCCGACTTCGCGCGCACCCCACGCCTCGACCCGCCGTCCTCACCTGCCCTCGACGTGCTCACCCAGCGCGAGACCGAGGTCCTGCGGCTCATCGCCTGCGGCCTGTCCAACACCGAGATCAGCAGCGCGCTGGTGATCGCGGAGCAGACCACGAAGACCTACGTCGGTCGGATCTTCGCCAAGCTCGGCCTGCGGGACCGGGCCCAGGCCGTGGTGACCGCCTACGAGAGCGGCCTGGTGACCCCGGGCGAACGGTAGTCCTCAGCCCCCGACAACTAGTCCGGGTTCGCTACGGGCTCGCGTTCCGCAGCCGCCCGGCGACTAGAGAGGCTGCAGCGCCGCGAGTGCCTCGGTCAGGGTCACGGGCGGGCGGCCGATCAGGCGGCGCAAGTCGCCGGAATCGGTGTACATCTCACCGCGGCTCAGGCCGAGGTCGGCGTCGGCGAGGACCTCCGCCAGCTCGGCGGGCAGGCCTGCGGCGGCCAGGACCTGCGCGAACTCCCTGACCGGGAGGTCGGCGTAGGCCACCTGCTCCCCGGTCGCAACAGAGATCGCGGCGGCGAGCTCAGCCAGCGTGAAGGATGCGTCGCCGCCGAGCTCGTACACGGCGCCCGCATGGCCTTCGGCAGTGAGGACGACCGCCGCAGCCTCGGCGTAGTCGGCGCGCGATGCGGCGCTGATCCGCCCCTCGCCCGCGGCGCCGACGACGGCGCCGTGCTGCAGGATCTGCGGCAGTTGGCCGGTGTAGTTCTCCAGGTACCAGCCGTTGCGCAGCACCACGCTGGGGATTCCGCGGTCCCGCAGGTACGCCTCGGTCTCGCGGTGCGTGGCGCCGATGACGGTGGTGGCCGTGTCCGCGTGCGTCGTGCTCGTGTACGCCACCAGCGACACGCCGGCGGCCACCGCGGCGTCCGTCACGCGGCGGTGGTTGGCGACCCGCTCGTCCACGGGGACCGAGGCCGAGATCAGCAGCAGCTTCTCCGCCCCCGCGAAGGCCTCGGCCAGGCTGTCGGCGTCCGCGAAGTCGGCGCGCCGTGCCGTGACACCTCGGTCGGCCAGGTCCTTGATCCCGGCGATGTCCCGGCCCGTCGCGATGATGTCCGCGGCCGGGATCCCGCGCCGCAGCAGCGCCTCGACGGTGAGCCTGCCCAGCTGGCCGGTGGCTCCGGTGACGACGATCGACATGATGGTCATTCCTTCCTTCCGCGCGTGCCTCGCGCGCCAGTCGCGGTTCGTCTGCGGCGGGGCGGAACTCAGGATGACCTGCACACTCTCCATTCGGAAGTAGCCACTTCTTGGTAGGGTACTTACCCGAACGAAAGCATTGAGGTGAGCCGCATGGCGACTGTCGGGAAGGTAACCGCGCCCCCACCGTCTTTCGATCCGTACGAGCGCGGCTGCCCGTCGCGGGACCTGCTCGACCAGATCGGCAGCAAGTGGGCGGTCCTCGTACTGGGCGAGCTCGGCCGGAACGGGACTTCCCGGTTCAGCCGGCTCCGGCAGGCGCTGGCGGGCGTGAGCGAGAAGATGCTCACCCAGACGCTGCGCACCCTCGAACGCGACGGTCTGGTCAGCCGGACCGTCTACCCGGAGGTGCCGCCGCACGTGGAGTATGAACTGACCGCGCTGGGCCAGACGCTACGGGAGCCGCTGAAGGCGCTGACGGACTGGTCGGTGCAGCACATCGGGGAAGTCATCGCCGCCCGCGAGGCATACGACGACCGCACCGAGCGCACGCGGTAAGCCGCAGCGGCCGCACCGATCACGCAAGGACCCTGCCGGCGCGTCGGCTCCGGCGGCCACCGGGCCACCTCAGTAGGCGCCCATGTCCCCGCCGGAGCGGATGAGCTCATCGGCAGGTGCGGGAGCTGGTACCCGCCGGCGGCCCTGGGGGTCAGACGCTGAAAGGCCGCAGCGGGACGGGATCAACCACCAGCGTCCCGGCGGCTCCTCGGGCCGCGACGGACTCTTCCAGCAGCAGGGCCGCCGATGACCTGGTGGTGGCGCTTTCCCGTGCCGTGCCCTCGTTGGCCCCCGGCAACGGGGAGATCATGTCGTCGTGGTGGGTCGGGATCAGCAGCCGCGGGTCGCCGAGCGCGTCCAGCAGGCGGTCGAGGTACCGCTCCACGGCCGAGTACGAGGTCATTCCGACGACAGCCACATCCGGCCGAAGCCCGACGAGTTCCCGCTCCACGAGATTGCTCGTCCCGGCGAGGTAGACCGACGGGCCCTCGTCGAAACTGATGAGGTAGGCCAGGGTCCGACCCTCGACGAGGTCGCCGATGGAACGTGGAGCCGACGGCGGGAGTACCCGTGTGCCGGGCGCGAAGTAGCCGTGATCGCTGTGCTGACTGTGAAGGCTCGGGAGGACCGCGACGCTGAAGCCGGGGAACCGCAGATGCTCCCCGCCTCGCACGCGGATGACGTCGGCGAGTCGTCGGGCGGGGGTGCCCAGTGCGGCCAGAAGGTGGTCGACGGTCTCGTCGCACAGGGTGCGGATGCGGTGCCCGGCCCAGCCGGGATGCGCGAGCAACTGCGGGACGTCCGCCAGGTGGTCGAAATGGCCGTGGCTGACGAGGACCAGGTCAGGAGGGCCCGCGAGGCGGTGCCCCGCGATCCCTGCAACGGCCGCCCGGTCGAGTCGTAAGGGAAGGGATGGATCGATCGCTCCGTCGGGCGATTGGAAAGGCATCCGGCTCAGGTACGGATCGAAGAGGATCCCGCTCCTTCCGAAGCGAAGTTCCCACCCCGAGACTCCGAGCCACCGGAGAATCAGCCTCTCCGTCGCAGGTGGTCCGTCGGCTGCCGGATCGTCGACGACAGTCGTCTGTCCGTGTCGCATTCGCCCTCCTTCGGGTACGCGTAAGCGTTGCGTGGACACGGCGACGAGGGATAGCCCAAGTGGCCGCTGGCCCCTCAGTGGTCCCCCAGGGCGAGCGGAAGCGGGATCTGCGGATCGTCCACTGACGGGCCTTTGTCTCATCTCAGGAAGCTGCTCGCGTCGGGAGGCCGGGGCGACGTGTGTCTGTCTGTGGTGCCCGGCGACGGTTTGCACGGTTCCGCAACATCCGGACGTGGCCTGACGGTTGCTTGATGGACACCCAGTCTTTCTCGTGTGCCCGTCTGGGCGGTGGAGCATACGCGCGCACTGCAAATGTGCGACTTCATTGGCTCGACTTGCAGGGAGAGCACGATGCCCAGGTACACCCGTCCGGCCTTGGTCGGACTGGCCACGGCGACCGCAGCCGCGCTGTGTGGACTTCCGGCCCTGAATGCCAACGCCGCCGAGGGACGCCCGTCCGCCAGTAAGCACGTCCTGCTCATCTCGATCGACGGCATGCACCAGAGTGATCTCGACTGGTACATCGCCAACCACCCGGGCTCAACGCTCGCCAGACTGACGCACACCGGCAGCGAGTACACCAATGCGGAGACGTCCAACCCGTCGGACTCCGACCCGGGCGGCACCGCGCTGATGACCGGCGGTAACCCCCGATCCACCGGCGTCTACTACGACGTCGAGTACAGCCACAAGACGGACGAGCCCGGGGCCGCCTGCACGCCCGGCCGGCCGGCTACCGGTGGTGACGTCATCTACGACTCGCCGGACGACGCACTCGCGAACGTCAACGACTTCATCAACCCGGCGAACGGCACCTTCCCGTCGTTCGACGAGAACGGCTCGGTCTACGCCCAGGGTGTCGACACCAACCCTGCCGCGATCATGAACCTGAAGTTCGACCCGAAGACGTCGCTCAACCCGAAGACGTTCCCGGTCGACCCCAAGACCTGCAAGCCGATCACCCCGTGGGACTACCTCGGCGACAACACGATCTTCCAGGTCATCCACAACGCCGGCCTGCGCACCGCGTGGTCCGACAAGCACGAGGTCTACGCGTCCTTCAACGGTCCCGGCTCGAACGGTCAGAGCATCGACGACCTCTTCTCGCCGGAGATCGACTCGCAGGCTGTCATGCCGAACGGCGTCCCGTACCCGCAGGATGACGACTGGGCCCACATCGACGCCGCCACCAAGCAGTACGACGGTTACAAGGTCCAGGCCGTCCTCGACGAGATCGGCGGCCGCGACCACTCGGGCAAGACCAAGGTCGGCACCCCGGCGATCTTCGGCATGAACTTCCAGACCGTCTCGGTCGCGCAGAAGATCCGCTCGACCCCGACGACGCTGATCGGTCCGGACGCCCACGGCAACTACACCACCAGCGCTCCGGAAGCGGGCGGCTACCAGTGGGTGCACGGCAAGCTGGTCCCCGGGCCGGTGCTGTCCAGCGCGCTGGACTATGTCAACGCCCAGCTCGGCCGCATGGTCCGCGCCATTCACAAGGACGGCCTCGCGGGCTCGACGACGATCATTGTGACGGCCAAGCACGGTCAGTCCCCGCAGGACCCCAACAAGCTCGTCACCGTCCAGGACGGTCCGATCGTCAGCGCGATCAACGCCGCTTGGGCGAAGACGCACCCGAGCAACAAGAGCCTCATCGTGGCCGGAACCGACGACGACCTGTGGCAGTCCTACCTGTCGGACAACTCGCAGGCCGCCAGCGACTTCGTCAAGCGCTACCTGTGGGACCACACCGCGCAGGGCTACGACGTCAACAAGAAGCCGGTCACCGTCAAGCACTCGGGCCTGGCGCAGATCTGGGCCGGCGCAGCCGCCGCGCACTTCTTCGGCGTCCCGGTGAACAACGGCCACTACCCGGACGTCTTCGGCGAGGTCCAGCAGGGCATCGTCTACGCGAAGCCGACCAAGCTGGCCGAGCACGGTGGCATGAACACCGGCGACCGGCACGTCCTGATGATTGTCGACGGCCCGGGCATCCCCGCTCAGGTCGAGTCCGCCTCGGTCGAGACCACCCAGGTCGCCCCCACGATCCTGTCCGTTCTGGGGCTCAACCCGCACGAGCTGACAGCCGTCAAGGTTGAGCACACGAAGGTTCTTCCCGGCCTCGCCGGACGTCGCTGGGACCAGTGACCCGGTGCCTCTGCTCGCCAACTGATTGACCGGCAGCACCACCAAGCGGGAGGCCGGGGCCGATTCGCCCCGGCTTCCTCGCATCCGTCCCAGGCGGCGGATCGGCGCGAAGGCGCAGGTCACCGCGTGGCCGGAGAGAGCGCGGCAAGTGCGTCGATCTGGTCGGCGTGGCGAGAAGGAGCCGGCAGGCGTGACGGGGTGGAGGCGAGCGAGGCGGGTGCACCAAGCGGGTGGGTTGCGGACCGGGATCGGCGAGGCGTCGCGCTCATCGCCTGCTCGCGCCGGAGGCTGGCTCAGGCAAACTGGATGCTGAGCCGAGGACCGGCTGACGGATGACTGACGAGACCACCCCACCGTCCCTGCGGGCCGCTCGATGGGGGCGGCGCGCGGGGCCGGCCGTCGCGGCGGTGCTCGTGTCGTTGGCCGCAGCCGCGTGCGCGTCGCACGGCACGCACGGCACGCACGGCACGCACGGCACGCTCGGCACCGAAGCTGCTGCCCGACCGGACGCGATCGCCTGGACGAGCTGCAGCGGACTGGGCAGGGAGTTCCAGTGCGCGCGGGTTCCGGTGCCGCTGGACTGGAACCGGCCGACCGACAGGCAGATCGAACTGGCCGTCATCCGCCGTCTCGCGACCAGACCGGACGCGCGCATCGGGTCGATGTTCGTCAATCCCGGCGGCCCGGGCCAGAGCGGTGTTGGACTGGTACGGGACTCGGGAGAGGAGCTCGACAGATTCGGCGACGGACGCTTCGACGTGGTGGGCTGGGACCCTCGCGGCTCGAATGCCAGCACCCATGTGGAGTGCTTCACCAGCCGCGCTGAGCGGGATCGGTTCTGGAAGGGCGTGTCGATCCCGAGCACAACGGCGGAATCGGTCGCGTACCAGCGCAAGGCCGAAGAGCTGGCGTCCCGGTGCGCCAAGCTCAGCGGAGACCTGCTCGCGCACATCTCCACCGCGGACACCGCCCGCGACCTCGACCGACTCCGCGCCCTGGTCGGCGACCCCGAGCTCACCTACGTCGGCCTGTCCTACGGTTCCATGATCGGCCAGACCTACGCGAACCTGTTCCCCCGCCGGGTGCGCGCGATGATGCTGGACGGCATCGTCGACACGGTGGCCCAGACCACCAGCATGGAGGCGAACATCACCAGCGCTGTCTCCTCCACCGACCAAGTGCTGGCCCAGTTCGAAGCGTTGTGCCAGCAGGCGGGTCCCGGGCGCTGCGCGCTCGCCGGTCACGGCGACACGGTCGCGCACCGCGTGACGGGGCTGTTCGCCACCGCCCGCCGGGCGCCGATCCCCGCCCGCCACGCCAACCCGCCCGGGCTGCTCACCTACGGAGACCTGCAGGTCTCCACATTCAACCCGCTGCGGTCGCCGCTGACCTGGCCCGCCTTCGCGCGTGACCTCGAGGCCGCAGTAGGCGGCGACGCGTCGAACCTGAAGAGAGCGGCAGAGGCCCAGCAGACACCCGAGGCCCTGGGCGTCGGCGCGACGACCTCGTCGGCGATCTCCTGCGCGGACGCCGCGGCCCGCGTCCCGTCCTCCGCCTGGACCCGACAGATCGCCGACTTCACCGACACCAGCAAGCTCTGGGGCGCGGTGCTGGGCTGGTGGCTGTGGTCACCGTGCGCCTCGCACTGGCCGTCCCCCGACGCCGACCGCTACGCCGGACCCTGGAACGCCAGGACCAGAACCCCGATTCTGCTGATCAACGCCCGCTACGACCCCGCCACCGGATACCGCAGCGCCCAGGCAGCGCAGCGGCGACTCGGCAACGCCGTGCTGCTCACCTTGAACGGCTACGGCCACCCCAGCTACCAGGTCCCCAGCACATGCGTCGACGAGGCCAGGGTGCGCTACCTCGTCGATCTCGTCACCCCCGCCAACGGCACGACCTGCCAACCGGACCAGACGCCCTTCGGAACGGGACGCCCATCATGAAAGGAGCCGCGCATGCACGACGTCGACCCCGGCTCGGGCAGTAGCCCTACGCTCCGCTTGTCCGGTCCTACCCCCGCACGGAGACCTGTCCGACGGCGGATTTCCGCGCGGGTCGGTGCGGATCAGAGGCAGAAGTCGACCGTTCCGGTGTCCAGGGAGTAGTAGGCGCCGATGACTCGGGCGCGGCCGACGCGCTCGAAAGGTTCCAGCAGTGCGTCGTGCTGCAACTGCATAACGGTCAGCCGGATCTGGGCGCGGACCGTGTTGTCGACCTGGTCGCCCGGAAGTCCCTTGGCGGCCTCGTAGGCCGGGCGCAGTGCGTCCACGACGTCCTTGAGATGGGCGGGTGCCTCCCGCCCGGCGTTCAGTGTCTCCACCGCGAACACGACTGCGCCACAGCGCTGGTGACCCATCACGACCAGCAGCGGCGTCAGTGCTTCCTGTACGCCGTACTCCACTGCGCCCTGGACCAGTCCGTCGTTCGTCTGTGCGGCGGTCCGCACCACGAACAGGTCACCGACACCCCGATCGAACACGATCTCGGGGGGAACGCGTGAGTCGATGCACGAGAAGACTGTGGCCAGCGGATGCTGGCCGGCTGCTACCTGTTGACGACGCGCCACGCTCTGGTGCGGGTGCTGGAGTCGTCCTGCGACCCAGCGCCGGTTCCCGTCTTCGAGGATGTGCAGGACGCGCTCCGGGGTGAGTGGGCCGCCACCGGCCACGCCACCGGCCCCGGTGTCAGTCTCGGCCGCGTAGGCGCTGGGTGTCGGCCCCGCGGTGGTAGCTGACCACAGCGATGCTGTCGCGAGCGCTGTCGTTCCGGCGACCAGGACACCCCGCCGTGTCGGTGAAGTCGGGTTGACCTGGGGAGGCGCTACGGGCTCGGACATCTCGGCAGCTCCTTCTGGAGATCGGAATCAGGTACTTCGCCTGATTGTGGGCGGCTCAGGTCGAAATGCCGCGTCCTTGCCGGTGGGTCGGGACCGATTTCACCTGGACGCCCAACGGGTGGTCGCGACCCTGTGGGGCTCGCAAAGTCATCGCTGCAGGTGGGGCCCGCGTGAGAGGCGTTCGCCAGCGGCGGGGATGCTGCGCGGGTGATCATCTCGACGGTGTACCGGATCACCCGCGCGTTGCTGTCCGTGCCGGGCGTCCTGCTGCGCCGCAACACGGCCAAGGACGCCGAACTGCTGGTGCTGCGGCATGAGAACGCGGTGTTGCGCCGTCAGCTCGCGGGTCCGGTCCGTTACGAGCCCGCGGACCGGGTCTGGTTGGCCGCGCTGTCGTCGCTGATACCGCGCTGCGACTGGAGCCGTGTCTTCGCGGTCACCCCGGGGGACGTTGCTGGCGTGGCACCGCAGGCTGATCGCGAAGCGGTGGGACTACTCCCACCGTCGTCGACGTACCGGCCGCCCACCGACGGCGGGGGACCGATGGGGCGTCCGGTTCACGGGCCGCGGAAGACGGTGTGGGTTCGCGCTCGCTCATCGGCGGCAGTCGCACGGCGGAGACTTCGTGGAGGCCGGCTCGGCGCCGGCTAGGCGGATTCGCGGACCACGAGTTCCGTGGAAAGGATGATCTGCCGGTGGCTGCGGCCGGGGGTGGCGATGTCCTCCAGCAGGAGCCGGGCCATGGCCCGGCCCATCTCCTCGCTCGGCTGGCGGACGCTGGTCATCGGGGGCTCGGTGTGGCGAGCCACGGGCGAGTCGTCGAAGCCGACGACCGCGACGTCCTGCGGGATGCGGCGGTCGGCGCGGCGTAGTGCGCGCATCGCGCCGACGGCCATGAGGTCGGAGGCGCAGAAGACGGCGTCGACGGCCGGCTCCCGCTCCAGCAGCTCGGCCATGGCCTGCTCACCGGAGGCCTCGGAGAAGTCTCCGTGAGCGATCAGCTTGGCCTCGACAGCGAGCCCGGCCTCCTCCAGGGCCCTCCGGTAGCCCTCCAGGCGGACGCCGGAAGCCTCCATGTCCGGCGGACCGGTGATGGTCGCCACCCGTTGCCGCCCCAGGCCCACCAAATGCCGCACAGCGGCCCAGGCGCCGCGAAGGTTGTCCGAATCGACGTAGTTGAGAGGTTCCATCTCGGAACGGCGGCCGCCGAGAACGGCCGGCAGGCCGGTCCGCTCCACGAGTTCGGCCACGGGGTCGTCCGCGTGGACGGAGACCATGAGCACCCCGTCGACCCGGCGCCCGTCGAGGAAGCCCGCGAGTCGCTCGCGCTCGCGTTGGGTGCTGACGAGGATCAGCAGCAACTGGAGCTCGGTGTCGGAGAGCTCGCTGGCCACACCGCGGATGATCGAGGCGAAGAAGGGCTCGGAGGCGAGCCGGGTCTCGGTCTCCGGAATGATCAATGCGATCGCGTCGGCCTTGCTGGTGACCAGGGAGCGGGCGGCTCGGTTCGGCACGTAGCCGAGCTCCGCAATCGCGTGCTCGACCGCCGACCGCGCCCGGGGGCTGACCCCGGCGGCGCCGTTGACCACGCGCGACACCGTGCCGCGGCCGACGCCGGCCAGCGCGGCCACAGCCTCCAGCGTCGGTCGTCCCGTGCCGCGGTCGCCGAGCCTGCTGCCCATCCTGCCGCTCCTTTTTGCTGTCCATGGTCGTGATGTGGGCGCAACGTCCGTCCTGCCGCCGGCCACTGACAGACAGCCGGTGGGCGGACCCTGGTCTCCACATGGCCCGCCAGGACCCGTCGGCCCGGCTCGCTCGGGGGCGTGGCCGTCGTGGGCCCGGAGTCTACGCCGTCGCCGCGAGAGCGATTTGGGAGCGCGCCCACTACGGCCTTCCCTGGATCGCCCCAGCTGCGACCGGGGCGTGGCCAGGTTGTGCCCGGGGTGTTGCGCACGGGTCCGAGTCGCTGGCCTCGTGGTTCTCACCATAACGCATCCGTCATCTGGGATCGCTCCCAGATTTCGGGCAGATGTCCGGGAGGGTCTTGACATCCGCATGCAGGAAGATTCAGGCTTCCGGCACGGAAAGATTTGGGAGCGCTCCCATCCGGCCTCGCCCGGAGTCGACCACCGGCTGCAACCGGAGCGCCTTCGATCTCCGCCTCACCGCATCCGCCTCGGAAACCTCGGGAGCCCGCTGCAATGACCTCCGTCGGCGCCTCGCCATCCCTTCGCCGGCCCGGCCTCCTGGCCGCGCCGCGGTCCCTGCCGGCTGACGACGGCCTGCTGCACTTCCCATCCGGTTTCCTGTGGGGCGCGGCGACCTCGGCCTACCAGATCGAGGGCGCGGCCGACGAGGACGGGCGCACGCCTTCCATCTGGGACACCTTCTGTGCCACGCCTGGCAAGGTGCATCACGGCGATACGGGAGCCATCGCGGTGGATCACTACCACCGCTTCCGCGAGGACGTGGCCCTGATGCGCGATCTCGGCCTCACCGCCTACCGCTTCTCGATCTCCTGGCCCCGGGTCCAGCCGACCGGTCACGGCCCGGCCGTCGAGCGGGGCTTCGACTTCTACCGCCGGCTCGTGGACGCCCTGCTGGAGGCCGGCATCACCCCGGTCGCCACCCTGTACCACTGGGATCTGCCGCAGGAACTGGAGGACGGGGGCGGCTGGCCGGCCCGGGACACGGCCGAGCGTTTCGGCGCCTACGCGGCCCTGGCTGCGGAGGCTCTGGGCGACCGGGTGACCTGCTGGACCACGCTGAACGAGCCGTGGTGCTCGGCGTTCCTCGGCTACGGCTCCGGCGTGCACGCGCCCGGCCGGACCGATCCGGCCGACGCCCTCCGCGCCGCGCACCACCTCAACCTGGGCCACGGGCGGGCGGCCGCGGCGATCCGCGCCGCAGTACCGGACGCCCGTCTGTCCGTCAGTCTCAACCTGCACCAGGTTCGGCCGCTGACCGACAGTGCGGCGGACGCCGAGGCGGCCCGACGCATCGACGCCGTGGGCAACCGGATCTTCACGGGGCCGATGCTGCACGGCCGTTACGACGAGGACCTGCTCGCCGACACCGCCCACCTGGTCGACTGGGACGAACTGGTCCGGCCTGGAGACCTCGCCGCCGTACACGCCCCGCTCGACTCGGTCGGGATCAACTACTACACCCCGGCATGGGTTTCGGCCGACGGGGCGAGCACCAGCACGACGCACGGCACCGGCGGGGGCTCGCCGTGGCCGGGATCGGAGTCCGTCGCCTTTCATCAGCCGGAGGGCCCCGCCAGCAGCATGGGCTGGCCGATCGACGCCACCGGGCTGTTCGACCTGCTCTCCCGCGTGCACGGGGAGCGGCCCGATCTGCCGCTGCTGATCACCGAGAACGGCATGGCCTGTGAGGACTACCCGAACCCCGAGGGTGAGGTGCGCGATCCGGAACGCGTCGGCTATCTCCACGACCACTTGGCGGCCGTCCATCGCGCCATCTCGTCGGGTATCGACGTCCGCGGCTATTTCCAGTGGTCCCTGCTGGACAACTTCGAATGGGCCTACGGCTATGCCAAGCGTTTCGGCATGATCTACGTGGACTTCGCCACGCAGCGGCGCACACTCAAGTCGAGCGCGCACTGGTACGGGGAGGCGGCGCGTAAGGGGGCGATTCCCCGGCCTGGAAACTGACGCGCTTTTTACTGATGCATCGCTTATGCGGCCTTGACCTGCCATTTCTCCCTTCGGAGGACAGCAGGCCAGACGTTGTCCGTGTGCTGATCATTCGCCTTTGGCTGCCCTGAGTTCCTGCGTGCCACGATACCCCCCGGGGCATCACAGTACCGTAACACCGCATGGCAGCTCTTGAAATTGATGGAAAGCGCACCTAGTTTTTCCGCATCGATCCTGTAAGCGCTCGCTTGAGGCGCTTCCATCGTCCTCGGTGCAACTCACCACTGTGCGTCAGTCGATCCAGGAGATCGGCGCGCGAGCCTTCGAGGTCCTGCACTCCATGATCACTTCAGCTCCTCCGGTCACGCCTGCGGTCGGCTTGTACGCCGTCCCCGCTGAGGCAAGCACCGACATCGTTCTGCCCACCCGGCCGGTCCGCCGCGAGAGCTGCGGCTGTTCCCCCGACCCCGCGACGCCGTTCTGGCGTCGCCTCGTCTGAGCGGAGGCCGACATGAGAGCGCTCCTGCGAAGGCTCTGGTTCTACCTGGTCGCCGCGTTCGCCGCGATCACGCTCAACTTCTTCATTCCCCGGATGGTGCCGGGCAGTGCCCTGCAGAACTTCCTGGCCAAGATGAACACCGCCTCGCTGACCCCGTCCCAGCTCCAGGCCCTTGAGGCCCAGTACGGCGGCGGTCACCAGGGGCTGGTGGCGCAGTATCTGACCTACCTGGGCAACCTGTTCCACGGCAATCTGGGCATGTCGACCTCGCTGTCCACGCCCGTCTCCACCGTGCTCGGCAACGACCTGCCTTGGACGATCGGCCTGGTCGGCTCGGCCACGGTGATCGCCTTCCTGGTCGGCACGCTGATCGGCGTGCTGGCCGGGTGGCGGCGCAGCGGTCTGCTGGACTCGCTGCTCCCGGCGGCCACCTTCTTCCAGGCCGTCCCCTACTTCATCCTCGCGTCGCTGCTGATGCTCACCCTGGGCTTCTACGGTGGGATGTTCCCGACGGGCGGCGCGTACGACACCGGCCGCTTCGCGACGGTCACGCCCGGGTGGAACGGGCCGTTCATCGCGAACGTGATCGACCACGCGGCGCTGCCGGCGGCGACCGTCGCGCTGGCCTCGATCGCCGGGTGGATCATCGGGATGCGCAACATGATGATCACCACCATGGACGAGGACTACGTCCTGGTGGCCGCGGCCAAGGGTCTGCCGCGCTGGCGGGTGGTCGGTGTCGCCGCCCGTAACGCGCTGCTGCCGAGCATCTCCAACTTCGCTCTGTCGATCAGTCTTGTGGTCACCGGGTCGATCGTCACCGAGATCGTCTTCAACTACGCGGGTGTGGGGCGTGAGATCTTCAATGCCGCCCAGGCCGCCGACTACCCCGTGATGCAGGGCATCTTGCTGGTCGTCACGTTCACCGTGCTCGGCGCCAACCTGCTCGCGGACATCGTCTACGTCGCGCTCGACCCGCGCGCGAGGAAGGTGGCCTGAGCCGTGTCCCCTGTCCTTCGACCCCGACGTCGCTCCGGCGGCAGTGGCAGCCGCCCACGCTGGCTGCGCTCGCCCAAGGTGGCCGCCGGTTCGCTGATCCTGCTCTTCTTCGTGCTGCTGGCGGTCTTCGGGCCGATGGTGGCCCCGCACTCGCCCGAGTGGCAGGCGTCCACGCTGGACAACGTGCCGCACCCGCCCTCGTCGCAGTTCTGGCTCGGCACGGACGTGCAGCAGCACGACCTGTTCTCGCAGTTGCTGGCCGGTGGCCGGGACACGCTGCTCATCGCCTTCGTGGGCGGGCTCGTCGCCACCGCGCTGTCCGTGATCGTCGGCGTGAGCGCCGGCTTTCTCGGCGGCAAGGCCGACGAGGTGCTGTCGATCCTGACCAACATCTTCCTGGCGCTGCCGGGCCTGCTGATCCTGATGGTCGTCATGAAGATGATGCCGGACGGCGACACCGGCAACCCGCTGCTCATCGGCGCCGTCATCGCCCTCAGCGCGTGGGCGTGGGGGGCCCGGGTCCTGCGGGCGCAGACGCTGGCCCTGCGCAACCAGGACTACGTCGAGTCCGCCCGGGTCGTGGGCGAGAGCCGGGTGCGGATCATCGTCTTCGAGATCCTCCCGAATCTGCTGCCCATCCTGGCCTCCTCGTTCATCTTCACGGTGATCTACGGGATCGGCGCCTACGCCTCGCTCGCCTGGCTCGGTCTGATCAATCCCACCACCGCCTCCTGGGGCACCATGCTCAACACCGCCCAGCAGTTCAGCGCGACCACCAGCGGCACCTGGTGGTGGTACGGGCCGCCGGCCCTGTGCGTCGCCTTCGTCGGGATCGCCCTGGCGCTGCTCAACTTCGGCATCGACGAGATCGTCAACCCGCGGATGCGCAGCACCCGCAGGGGGCTGCGCAGCAAGGGCCCGCGCTTCCAGCTCGGCCTGACCCCCGTGGTCCGCGAC
>NZ_FOAZ01000035.1 GCF_900109465.1 Streptacidiphilus jiangxiensis | reverse complement strand
TACGGGTTCTCGGTGGTCGCGGCGATGAGCGTGACCCAGCGGTTCTCCACGGCGGGGAGCAGGCTGTCCTGCTGGGCCTTCGAGAAGCGGTGGATCTCGTCGAGGAAGAGCACCGTCTCCTTGCCGGTGGTGCCGATGGTCCGCCGCGCGCCGTCGATGACCGCGCGGACCTCCTTGACGCCGGCGGTGATGGCGGAGAGCTCGACGAAGCGGCGGTCGGTGGCCTGGCTGATCACGTAGGCGAGCGTGGTCTTGCCCGTGCCGGGAGGACCCCAGAGGATCACCGACGACGTCGCGGCCGGGCCGCTCGTCGAGGCGACGAGGCGCCGCAACGGCGAACCGGGCTTGAGCAGGTGCTGCTGCCCGGCGACCTCCTCCAGCGAGCGCGGGCGCATCCGCACCGCGAGGGGCGCGCGGCCGGGCTCCTTGGCCTGGATCTCCTCGGCGGCGGCGGTGAACAGGTCTGGCTCCACAGCGTCGACCCTACCTGCGCGCACCGACAGCTCTCCGCATCCGGCACCCTGAAGTCATTTGCCTATAGTGTGTAGGAAGCGGCAGAATCACTGTAGGAAACCAGTGAGGGGAGCGGTCATGGCACGCGTGGGGCTGACCCGGGAACGACTGACCCGGGACGGGGCCGAGCTGGCCGACGAGCAGGGCTTCGACGCCGTGACCGTCTCGGCCGTGGCCAGGCGCTTCGACGTGAAGGCCGCCAGCCTCTACGCACACGTGAAGAGCACCGACGACCTGCGGACCGGGGTCGCCCTGCTCGCGCTGGAGGAGCTCGCGGACCGCGTCGCCGAGGCGATCGCGGGCCGGTCCGGGCGCGAGGCCCTGGCCGCCTTCGCCGCCGCCTACCGCGACTACGCCCGCGCGCACCCCGGCCGCTACGCCGCCGCACGCTTCCGGCTCGACCCGCAGACGGCCGCCGCCAGCGCCGGCGTACGGCACGCGCAGATGACCCGCGCCCTGCTGCGCGGCTACGACCTGGCCGAACCGGACCAGACGCACGCGGTGCGCATGCTCGGCGGCATGGTCCACGGCTTCGTCGAGCTGGAGGCGGCAGGCGGCTTCGCCCACACCGCCGTCGACCCGCAGGCGTCGTGGGACTGGACCGTCGACGCCCTCGACGCGATGCTCCGCGCCCGCGCCCACGCCGCCTGAGAGAGACCCTGAGAGTCGGAGTGCCATGATCACCACCCCCGTCACCGAGGAGCTGCTGCGCGGCCACCTCGACGTCGAGACCACCGCGCACGGCCTGCTGCCGCACCGGCTGCCCGCCTGGGCCCGGCGGCAGCTGCCGGACGCGCAGTTCGCCATGGTCGAGGCCCAGCCGTCCGGCGTCCGCCTCGCGTTCCGGACCGAGGCCACCGTCGTCGAGCTGGACACGCTCCCGACCAAGCGCGCCTACCCCGGCGTGCCGCCGCTGCCGGACGGCGTCTACGACCTGCTGGTCGACGGACGGCTCGCCGCGCAGACGACGGTGTCCGGCGGCCGCACGCTGGAGGTCGACATGACGACCGGCGCGTCCCGGCTGCACGAGGGCGCGCCCGGCACCGCACGCTTCTGCGACCTGCCGGTGGGCGGCAAGGACGTCGAGATCTGGCTGCCCCACAACGAGACCGCCGAGCTGCTCGTGCTGCGCACGGACGCGCCTGTCGAGCCGGCGGCGTCGAGCGGTCGCCGACGCTGGCTGCACCACGGCAGCTCCATCAGCCACGGCTCGAACGCCGCGAGCCCGACCACCATCTGGCCCGCCCTGGCCGCCGCAGCGGGCGGCGTCGAGCTGACCAACCTCGGCTTCGGCGGCAGCGCGATGCTCGACCCCTTCACCGCCCGCGCGATGCGCGACACCCCCGCCGACCTGATCAGCGTCAAGCTCGGCATCAACGTCGTCAACGCCGACGCGATGCGCCTGCGCGCCTTCGGCCCCGCCGTGCACGGCTTCCTCGACACGCTGCGCGAGGGGCACCCGGAGACGCCACTGCTGGTCGTGTCGCCCCTGCTCTGCCCGGTCCACGAGGACACCCCCGGCCCGCTCGCGCCCGATTTCGACGGCGGCACGCTGCGCTTCAAGGCCACCGGCGACCCGGCCGAGCGCGCCGCCGGACGACTGACCCTGACCGTGATCCGCGAGGTCCTGGCCACGATCGTGGCCGAGCGGGCCGCCGAGGACCCGCACCTGCACCACCTCGACGGCCGCACACTCTACGGGCAGGCCGAGTTCGACGCGTTCCCGCTGCCCGACGCGATCCACCCGGACGCGGCCGCGCACCGCCGCATCGCGGAGAACTTCGCCCGCCTCGTCTTCGGCCCGGACGGCCCGTTCGCGGACGGCCCGTTCGCGGCCGCCTGCTGACGGTCTACCGCCAGCGGTAGACCAGCTCCGGCCGCCCCACCTGGCCGTACTGGGGTTCGCGGCGGGCGCGGCCGGTCTCGACGAGGTGCTCCAGGTAGCGCCGGGCGGTGATCCGCGAGACGCCTGCCGCCGTGCCGACGGCCGCTGCCGACAGCCCGGCCTCCGCCTCCCGCAGGACGGTCGCGACCGCGTCGAGCGTCGGGGTGGTCAGGCCCTTGGGCAGCGTGGTGCCGCGCGCGGAGCGCAGTTCGGCGAAGGCCTGGTCCACCTCGTCCTGGCCGAGCGCCTCCCCCTCGCGGGAGAGGCTCGCACGGTAGCGCGCGTAGCGGGCGAGCCGGTCCTGCAGCATCGCGGCCGCGAAGGGTTTCAGCAGGTACTGGACCACGCCGATGGAGACCGCGCGCCGCACGGTCGCGAGGTCGCGCGCGGAGGTCACGGCGATGATGTCCGCCCCGTGGCCCGCGCTGCGGATCGCACGGACGAGGTCCAGGCCGTGCCCGTCGGGGAGGTACAGGTCGAGCAGGACCAGCGCGACCGGCGTGCCCTCGCGTCGCGCGCGATCCAGGAAGCGCAGGGCCTCGCCCGTGCTGTGGGCGACGCCCGCGCAGCGGAAGCCTTCCGCGCGGTCGACGTAGCTGCCGTGCGCCTCGGCGGCGACCGGGTCGTCCTCGACGACCAGCACGTCGATCATCGGCCCACCCCGCGTTGGAGGGGGACGCGCACGGTCAGCACCGCGCCGCGGCCGCCCCCGCCCCCGACCTCCACGTGCCCGCCGTTGCGCCGAGCCGTCTGCGCGACGAGCGCGAGGCCGATCCCTCTCCCCCGCGCCTGCTCCGGCTGCTTGGTCGACCAGCCGCGTTCGAAGATGCGGTCCACCGCGTCGGGGGCGATGCCGGGGCCGGTGTCGGCGACGCGCAGCAGCAGCTCCCGCGCGTCGGTGCGGGCGGTCACGGTGACCGTCGGCGGGCCCGGATGCCGCCCGGCACCCTCGATGGCGGCGTCGGTCGCGTTGTCGATGAGGTTGCCGAGGAGGGTCACCAGGTCGCGGGCACTCAGTCCCTCCGGCAGCGCGTCGTCGATCCGGCTCTCCTCGGTCAGCACCAGGTCGACGCCCCGCTCGGCGGCCTGCGCGGCCTTGCCGAGCAGCAGCGCGGCCAGCACCGGTTCGTTGACCGCTCCCACCACACGATCGGTGAGCTGCTGGGCGAGCTCCAGCTCGGCGGTGGCGAAGTCGACGGCCTGGCGGTGCCGCCCGGTCTCGATCAGCGACACGACCGCGTGCAGGCGGTTGGCGGACTCGTGCGCCTGCGCGCTCAGCGCCTCGGCGAAGCCGCGCACGGAGTCCAGCTCGCCGCTGAGGGCCTGGAGTTCGGTGTGGTCCCGGAGGGTGACGACGGTGCCGAGGTCGGGGCGCTCGCCGATGGGCGAGGTGTTGACCACCACGACGCGGTCGGCGGTCAGGTGCAGCTGGTCCCGGACCGGCTCGTCCCCCGCGACGGCTGCACGCAGCGGCGTGGGCAGGGCGAGCTCGGCGAACGGCCGCCCCTCGGCCGGACCGTCCAGGCCGAGGAGTTCACGGGCGGCGTCGTTGCACAGCACGACGGTGCCGGCGCGGTCGAGCAGCACCAGGCCCTCGCGCACGGAGTGCAGCGTCGCCTGGTGGTACTCGTAGAGGTGGCTGAGCTCGGCCGCGCCCATGCCGTGGGTGTGCCGGCGCAGCCGCCGGTTGGCGAGCCAGGTGCCGTACCCGCCGAGCGCGAGCGCCGCGGCCGCGACGGCGACCAGTGCGGTGATCGCGCCGCGCAGCTGCCCGCTGAGCTGCTGCACGGTGATCCCGACGCTCACCAGCGCCACGACCCTGCCGCTGGCGTCCCGCACCGGCGCGACCGCGCGCACGGACGGGCCGAGGGTGCCGGTGTAGGTCTCGGTGAAGGTGTGCCCGGCGAGGGCGGGACCGATGTGCCCGAGGAAGTGCCGACCGATCTCGGTCGGGTCCGGGTGGGTCCAGCGCACCCCGTGCGTGTCCATGATCGTGACGAAGTCGACCTGCGCGTCCCGGGTGACCCGCAGCGCGTAGGGCTGGAGCACGGCCGTCGGGTCCGGCTGCTGCGCGGCCTGCACGACGGTGGGCGCGTCGGCGACGGTGGTGGCCGTCGCGACCACCTGCTGCTCGGCCGCCTGCTCGGCGCGGTCGCTGGTCAGCACATACGCGAGCACGGCGCCGCCCGCGACGACGACGGCCACGATCAGCACCTGCACCACGAACAGCTGCCCCGCGAGGCTCCGCGCGACGCGGTGACGTCGGGAGCGGGCAGGCGTGGTGCGGGCAGGCATGTCGGCAAGTCTGCACGGTGGCCGCGCCCGTTGCGTAGGCGCGGGCCGTGAACGATATGAACGCAAGCGTGACGGCCGTCACCCGCGCCCGGATATTCGTCGGAACCGGTCCGCCACCCGAGGCCGGTGAGGACGACATCCGGCAAGGGAGCCGCCACCGTGAGCACCGTCAGAGCCGCACGCGAACCCACGCACTATCTGTACCTGGCCGTGATCGGCGCCGTCCTGCTCGGCATCGTGCTGGGCCTGGCCGCCCCCGGAGTCGCCGTGCAGCTGAAGCCGCTCGGCACGGGCTTCGTGAACCTGATCAAGATGATGATCAGCCCCGTCATCTTCACCACGATCGTGCTCGGCATCGGCTCGGTCTCCAAGGCCGCGAAGGTCGGCCGGGTCGGCGGCCTCGCGCTCGGCTACTTCCTGGTCATGTCGACGGTCGCGCTCGCCATCGGCCTCGTCGTCGGCAACGTGATCGACCCCGGCCACGGCCTGCACCTCACCCAGGCCCTGGCCAAGGCGGGCCACGCCCAGGCCGCGACCGGCGGCGCGGAGGGCACCTCGGACTTCCTGCTCGGCATCATCCCGACCACCCTGGTCTCCGCCCTCACCGGCGGCCAGGTGCTGCAGACGCTGCTGGTCGCTCTGCTCGTCGGCTTCGCCCTGCAGTCGATGGGGGCCTCGGGCGCGCCGGTCCTGCGGGGCGTGGAGCACCTGCAGAAGCTGGTCTTCCGCGTGCTCTCGATGATCATGTGGGCGGCTCCGGTGGGCGCGTTCGGAGCGATCGCGGCGGTCGTCGGCGCGACGGGGTGGGCGGCGCTGAAGTCGCTTCTGATGATCATGGTGGGCTTCTATGCGAGCTGCGCGATCTTCGTCGTGCTCGTGCTCGGCCTGATGCTGCGTCTGTTCGCGGGCGTCAACGTCTTCGCGCTGCTCCGCTACCTCGGCCGCGAGTTCCTGTTGATCCTCTCCACCTCGTCCAGCGAGAGCGCGCTGCCGCGCCTGATCGCCAAGATGGAGCATCTCGGCGTGAGTCGCCCGGTCGCGGGCATCACCGTCCCGGCGGGCTACAGCTTCAACCTGGACGGCACGGCGATCTACCTGACGATGTCCTCGCTCTTCATCGCCCAGGCGATGGACCGGCCGATGTCCCTCGGCCAGCAGATCTCGCTGCTGCTCTTCATGGTGATCGCCAGCAAGGGCGCCGCAGGTGTCACGGGCGCGGGCCTGGCCACCCTCGCGGGCGGCCTCCAGTCCCATCAGCCCGCGCTCGTCGACGGCGTCGGCCTGATCGTCGGCATCGACCGCTTCATGAGCGAGGCCCGCGCCCTGACCAACTTCGCCGGCAACGCCGTCGCCACGGTCCTGATCGGCCACTGGACCGGAGAGCTCGACCGCGACCGGATGCACCTGGTCCTCAGCGGTCGCCTCGCCTTCGACGAGTCCGCGGTGGAGGCGGCGCAGGACACCTCACCGGTCGTCCCGGCCCAGGCCCCGGCGACGGCCTAGCAGCCGTCCGGCCGATCTTGCGCTTGAGCAGGGCGCTCCTGCGCTTGAAGGGTGCGGGCTGGTTCAGTCGCAGATGACGCGCGAGGCAGCGGTCACGCCGGCGCAGAACGTCGGCGTTAATCCTTGGCGGCCTCACGTGGCTCTGCGCTAGCGTCCGCGAACGTGACCTCGAAGACGCATGATCATCCCGCCTGGACCGCGCCCTACCTCGCCAGGCTCGGCATCGACGGCCCGGAGTCCCTCGGCGCTCCGTCACTCGACACGCTGCGCAGGCTGCACCGCGCACACGTCGAGCTCGTCGCCTTCGAGAACTTCGACATCCAGCTCGGACGCCCGCAAGGCATCGACCCGGCCGAGTCCATAGCCCGTATCCTCGCTGGCCGGGGCGGCTACTGCTTCAACCTGAACAACGCCTTCCACGAGCTGCTGACTGTCCTCGGGTACGACGTCACCATGCACCGCGGCCAGATCAACGGCTCTGCCGCCACCGCCAAGGCGACCGCCGACGACTATTGCACGCACATGGCCCTCACCGTCGTGATCGACGGTGAGCGCTGGTCAGTCGACGTCGGCCTGGCCAACTCGCACCACGAGCCCATCCCGCTTCGGGAAGGCGTCCACGTCCAAGGCCCCTTCCGCTTCGAACTGCGGCCGCTGCCGGAGATCGGCCCGGACGCCTGGCGGTTCCTCACCGATCCGGAGCAGACGACCTTCCACAGCATGGACTTCACGCTGGCACCGGCTACCTGGGAGGACTTCCAGAACACCCATTCCGACATGTCGACCTCGCCGCGGTCTTCCTATGTCATGTGGTTCGAACTCTTCCGCCGCGACGCGGCCCGCGCCGAGTTCGTACTGGACGACGAGTACACGCGCGACGAGGGGGCCGGCCGGCGTTCGACCCGCATCCTCCAGTCCGCTGAGGAGCTGTTCGAGATCGCGACGCACGTGTTCCACCTGGACCTGTCGGACGTCGACGACGCGGACCGCACCGCCCTGTGGGAACGCATCCAGCGCGCGGGGGCGGAGTGGCGAGCGAAGCAGCAGTCGGCCAAGAACTAGGAGCTGTGCGGCGATCATGTGACTGGCTCGCTCCCGGCTCGTTGGTCCGGACATGGGGCGGGTTCAGCGTGGTGACTGTCGGATCGCGAGTGGGAACTCCTGCGGCCGTTCCTGCCGGTGAGTAACCGTCGTTGCGGGCGGTGGCGGGATCATCGGCAGGTGATCGACGGGATTCTGCACCGGGTGCGGACCGGGGTGCAGTGGCGTGACCTGCCGGAGCGGTTCGGACCGTGGAAGACGGTGTACGAGCGACACCGGTTTTTGGTCGGCGGACGGCGCCTGGGAGAACCTGTTGCAGCGGGTCCAGGCCGCCGCGGACGCGGCGGGTGACGTCGACTGGGACGTCTCGGTCGACTCGACCAGCGTGCGTGCTCATCAGCACGCGGCCGGCGCCCGCAAGGAGCCGCCACCCGCACTGCCGGGCCCAAAGGGGGACGAAGCGACGGGACACCAGGCCGAATCTCCGTGGCAGAGCCTCGTCGTCCGCTTGGTGGAGGTGGTGCAGGAGGTGAGGGACTGGGCCGCTCGCGGGGCGGCTTCACCAGCAAGGTCCACTTGACCGCCGACGGGCGTTGCCGCCCGCTGTCCCTTCCCATCACCGCAGGCCAGCGGGGCGACAGCCCCCAGTTCAGGCCTGTTCTGGAGAGGATCCGCGCCCCCCGCCTCGGACCGGGCAGGCCCCGCAAGAAGCCCGACAGCGTTGCTGCGGATCGGGCTTGCAGCAGCCGTCCCTGCCGCGAGTACCTGCGACGTCGCGGCATCTCACACACGATCGCGGAGAAGACGGACAGCCAGGCGGCCCGCCTGCTTAAAGGCTCGCTTTGACGAGGACCTGAAGCCGTTCACAGCACGAACGGCTGGTAGGCCAAAGCCTGGTCAACGATCTCGGCTGCTGTCGGCTCTTGCCCGTCCTTCGGCCAGAAGATCAGTCCAGCAACGTAGCCCGTCGGGCAGCCGAGCTCCCTGTCGAGCTCGTCCAGCACGCGCTGCATCTCGTCTTCGTCGTACTCAACATCCATGACGTTCTGCACCAGCGTGACCGCTGCCTCGTGCGTCATCTGCAACTGGACCCACCCTTCAAGTGCAGAAGCACCCTACTTAAGCGCAAGATCGGCCGGACAGCTCCTAGCCGGTCAGGCGGACGCCGCGGCGCCGTGGTCCTCCGCGGCGCCGTGCTCCTCCTCGACGCTGTGGGAGTCCGTCAGGCTGAGCGCACCACCGGCCGCGATCACGCCGACGACGACGGCCAGCAGGGCGTAGGTGATCCGCTCGCCGTGGAAGAACGACGCGACGAGGTCGGCGCTCCAGGCACCCTTCGGGAGCTGGGTGGTGACCAGCGCGGCGATCATGGTGCCGACCACGGCGGTGCCGACGCTGGAGCCGACCTCCTGGGCGGTGTCGTTGAGGGCCGCACCGATGGAGGTGCGGTTGCTCGGCATCGCGCCGACGAGGGCGACCGCGCAGATCGTCATCACGGTGCGCAGGCCGACGGTCATCAGCACCATGCAGACGGCGATGGCGGCATAGCCGTGGCCGACCGCCCAGGCCAGGCCCCCCAGCGCACCGGCCAGGCAGGCCGCGCCGATGAGACAGGCGACGCGGTGGCCGAAGCGGCGGGCGAGCCACTCGGACAGCGGCGTCGCGGCCAGCATCGTCACGATGATCGGCAGGTTGGCGAGGCCCGCCCGGACCGGACTCCAGCCGTAGGCGTACTGGAAGTGCAGGATCAGCCCGAACATCACGCTGGCCATGGCGATGGACGTGCCGACCTGCGCGATGGCCGCGCCGCGCACGGTGCCGTTCGAGAAGAGGCGAAGGTCCAGCATGGGCGCCGCACTGCGGCGCTCGTGGCGCACGAACCCGACCGCGGCCAGCACCGCGCCCACGATCGAGGCCAGGGTGAGCGCCGAGAGCCAGCCGTGCTCCACACCGCTGGTCAGCGCGTAGCAGGCGAGCCCGATGGCGGCGATGCTGAGCACCGCGCCCGGCAGGTCGAGCGCGTCCTTCGTCAGGCCCTCGGGTCGGTCGGCCGGGACACCCAGCCGGACGCCGACGCAGGCCAGCACGGCGATCGGTGCGTTGACGACCAGCAGCCACTGCCAGCTCACGTGGGCCAGCGCGGTACCGCCGAGCAGCGGGCCGAGGACGAAGCCGGACATGCCGACGACGATCATCACGGTCATGGCCCGCATCTGCAGGGCCTTGTCGTCGAACAGCCGGAAGACCAGCGAGTTCGTGATCGGCGCCATCGCCGCGGCGGCGACGCCGAGCGCGGCCCGCAGCGCGATCAACTCGCCCGCGGTCGTGACGAGGACGACGCAGAGGCTGAGCGAGCCGAAGACGGCCAGGCCGATCAGCAGCACGCGGCGCCGACCGAACCGGTCGGCCAGCGACCCCGCCGTGAGCAGCAGCCCGCCGAAGGTGAGCGAGTACGCGCCGGTGACCCACTGCAGGGCGGTCGTGCCGCCGCCCAGGTCGCGGCCGATGGTGGGGAGCGCGATCGACAGCAGCGTGTTGTCGACCATCTCGACGAAGAAGGCCAGGCAGAGTGCGGCCAGGGGTATCCACGCCGCGCGCAGCGACGCGTAGGTGTGGGCTTTCGGGCGTTGCAGTGTGGCGGTCGTCATGGCTGCCTCCTCGTCTGATCGAACGGCGTCCGAGTATCGAACAGCGTACGATGAAGTACGATAGAACACCGTTCGATGATGTGCAAACTCATGCTGCAAACCCGGAGGGAGCGCGAGCCATGGCGGCACGCCTGCAGAACCGTTCGACGCCGGGGCGTCGACGGGCCTCGCACTCGATGGAGTCCGTCCTCACGGAGGCGGTGGCCCTGCTCGACGAGGCCGGCGAGCCCGCGCTCACGTTCCGCGCCCTGGCCCAACGCCTGGGCGGCGGCGTCGCCAGCATCTACTGGTACGTCGCCAACAAGGACGAACTGCTCGACCTCGCCACCGACCACGTGATCGGCTCACTGCTGTCCGACGTCGAGGCGCTGCCGGGCAGCGACGACCCGATCGACGACCTGCGCACGATGGCCCTGGTCCTGTTCGACGCGATCGTGGCGCGGCCCTGGCTGGGCGCGTACTTCATGCGCAACACCAACGCGCAGAGCAACTCGCTCCGCCTCTACGAACGTCTCGGCGCGCAGACCCTCCGCCTGGACCTCACCGCCCGCCAGCGGTTCCACGCCGTTTCCGCGATCATCGGCGTGGTCGTCGGCTCCGCCGTCGACCTGGGCCAGGAGCCTCCCCAGGAGGTCCTCGACGGCAAGGTCGGCCGCGACGAGTACCTCGGCCGTGCCGTCCAGGCCTGGCGCGAGCTCGACCCCGCGGGGTACCCCTTCGTCCACGAGATCGTCGACGAGTTCGACGGCCACGACGACGCAGACCAGTTCCGCTCCGCCCTGGACCTGACCCTCGCCGGCCTCCGCCTGCAGGCCGGGAAAGCCGGGGCATGACGAAGAGCGGGGCCCTGCCGACGGCAGGGCCCCGCTCTTTCTGACGTGCTGTCTGTTACTTCTGCTCGGACTTCTCCGCCTGCTGCTCGGACTTCGGCTTCGCGTCGACGCCGGCCTCCTTGCGCTGCGCCGGCGTGATCGGCGTCGGCGCGCCGGTCAGCGGGTCGCCGCCGGTGGAGGTCTTCGGGAAGGCGATGACGTCCCGGATGGTGTCGTAGCCGCCCAGGAGGGTGACCAGACGGTCCAGGCCGAGCGCGATGCCGCCGTGCGGCGGCGGGCCGAAGTCGAAGGCGTTCAGCAGGAAGCCGAACTGCGACTGCGCCTCCTCCTGCGACAGGCCGATCGCGTCGAAGGCGCGCTTCTGCACATCCTTCTGGTGGATACGGATCGAGCCGCCGCCGATCTCCGAACCGTTGAGGACCAGGTCGTACGCGTTGGAGAGCGCGTTGCCCGGGTCGGTGTCGAAGGTCGCCATGGACTCGGCCGTCGGCGCGGTGAAGGGGTGGTGCACTGCGTGCCAGCCCTGGAACTCACCCTTGTCGTCCTCGATGGGCTCGAACATCGGGAAGTCGACGACCCAGAGGAAGGCCCACTTGGACTCGTCGATCAGGCCGCAGCGCTTGCCGATCTCCAGACGCGCCGCGCCCAGCAGCTCCTGCGAGGCGGTCTTCTTGCCGGCGGCGAAGAAGACACAGTCGCCCGGCTTGGCGCCGACCGCGTCGGCGAGGCCCGCGAGGTGCTCCTCGCTGAGGTTCTTGGCGACCGGGCCGCGCAGCTCGCCGGTCTCCTCGTCGATCAGGACGTAGGCCAGGCCGCGGGCGCCGCGCGCCTTGGCCCAGTCCTGCCAGGCGTCCAGCTGCTTGCGCGGCTGGGAGGCGCCACCGGGCATCACCACGGCGCCGACGTACGGGGCCTGGAAGACGCGGAACTCGGTGCCGGAGAAGTACTCGGTCAGCTCGGTCAGCTCGTTGTCGAAGCGGACGTCGGGCTTGTCGGAGCCGTAGCGGTTCATGGCGTCCGCGTAGGACATGCGCGGCAGCGGCAGCGGCACCTCGTAGCCGAGGACCTCGCCCCAGACGCGGGAGACGACCTGCTCGCCCAGCTGGAGGATGTCCTCCTGGTCGACGAAGGAGGCCTCGACGTCGAGCTGGGTGAACTCCGGCTGACGGTCGGCGCGGAAGTCCTCGTCACGGAAGCAGCGCGCGATCTGGTAGTAGCGCTCCATGCCGGCGACCATCAGCAGCTGCTTGAACAGCTGCGGCGACTGCGGCAGGGCGTACCAGTGGCCCGGCTGCAGGCGGACCGGCACCAGGAAGTCGCGGGCGCCTTCCGGGGTGGAGCGGGTGAGGTACGGCGTCTCGATGTCGAGGAAGCCGTTCTCCTCCATCACCGTGCGGATGATGTGGGTGGCGCGCGAGCGCAGGCGCAGCGCGCGGGCGGGGCCCTCGCGGCGCAGGTCGAGGTAGCGGTACCGGAGGCGGACCTCCTCGTTGACCGAACCCGGCTCGTACTCGGCGACCTGGAACGGCAGCGCGGCGGCCTCGGAGAGCACGGTCAGCTCGGAGACGACGACCTCGACCTGGCCGGTCGGGATGTCGGGGTTCTCGTTGCCCTCGGGACGGACCCGGACATCGCCGGTGATCTTGACGCACCACTCGGAGCGCAGCTCGCCCACGGCCTCCAGGTCGCGGAAGACGACCTGGACGGTTCCGGAGGAGTCCCGCACGTCGACGAAGGCCACGCCGCCGTGGTCGCGGCGGCGGGCGACCCAGCCGGCGAGGGTGACGGTGGTGCCGGCGTGCTCCGGGCGGAGCGTGCCGGCCTCGTGGGTGCGGATCACTGGAGCTTCTCCTTCAGGGTGGTGACGAGAGCGTCGAGGGCGACCGGGGTCTGGTCACCGGAGGTGAGGTCCTTCAACTGAACCACGCCGTCGGCGAGGTCCCGCTCACCGGCGACGACGGCGAAGCGCGCGCCGGAGCGGTCCGCGGCCTTGAAGCCGGCCTTGACGCCGCGGCCCCCGAAGAGCAGGTCGGCCGAGACGCCCGCGCGGCGCAGCCCGGTGACCAGGCCGAACAGCACGCGCCGGGCCTGCTCGCCCATCGGGACGGCGTAGACGTCGGTGGTGGCGGGGATGTCGAGGGTGATGCCCTCGGCCTCCAGCGCGAGCACGGTGCGGTCGACGCCCAGCGCCCAGCCGACGGACGGCAGCTCGGGGCCGCCGATCATCTCGGACAGGCCGTCGTAGCGACCGCCACCGCCCACCGCGGACTGCGCGCCGAGGCCGTCGTGGACGAACTCGAAGGTGGTGCGGGTGTAGTAGTCGAGGCCGCGGACCAGCTTCGGGTCGTCCTCGAAGGCGACACCGGCGGCGGTCAGCAGCTCGCGGACCTGCTCGTGGTAGGCCTTGCAGTCTTCGCAGAGGAAGTCGACGAGCATCGGCGCGCCGCCCAGCTGGTCCTGGACGGAGGCGCGCTTGTCGTCGAGCACGCGCAGCGGGTTGATCTCCGCGCGGCGCAGCGTCTCCTCGTCCAGGTCCAGGCCGCGCAGGTAGTTCTGCAGGGCCTCGCGGTAGACGGGACGGCACTGCTTGTCGCCGAGGCTGTTCAGCAGGATGCGGAAGTTGCGCAGGCCCAGCGAGCGGTAGGCGTCGTCGGCCAGGATGATCAGCTCGGCGTCCAGCGCCGGGTCCTCCGCGCCGATCGCCTCCGCGCCGACCTGCCAGAACTGGCGGTAGCGGCCCTTCTGCGGGCGCTCGTAGCGGTACTGGGCGCCGCTGTACCAGAGCTTGACCGGCAGGTTGCCGGTCCGGTGCAGGTTGGCCTCCAGCGTGGCGCGCAGCACCGAGGCGGTGGCCTCCGGGCGCAGCGCGAGCCGCTGGCTCTCCTCGCTGCGCGTGGCGATGGTGAACATCTCCTTCGTCACGATGTCGGTGGACTCACCGACACCGCGCGAGAAGAGGTTGACGTCCTCGAAGACCGGTGTCTCGACGTAGCCGTAGCCGGCCCGGCGCAGCGGCGCGGCCAGCGCCTCGCGCACGGCGAGCACGGTGCCGGCGGTGGTCGGGAGGATGTCGTAGGTGCCCCGGGGGGCCTGGAAAGCCTGGGAAGTACTGCTCACGTCTCGTCTCTTCTACAGTCCGCGGCGCTGGGCGCCGGTCGGCGCGGCGCTGCCGGCGACCTGGAGCAGGTACGGGTTGGCGACGCGCTCGCGACCGATGGTGGTCTGGGGGCCGTGTCCGGAGAGGACCACGGTCTCGTCCGGCAGCGGCAGGCACACGCGGGCCAGCGACTGCAGGAGGGCGTCGTGGTTGCCCCCGGGGAGATCGGTGCGTCCGACGGAGCCGGCGAAGAGCAGGTCGCCCGAGAACAGCACCGGAGGCAGCTCCGGCGCGGCAGGCGTCCTGAACGTCACCGACCCCCCGGTATGGCCGGGCGCGTGGTCGACCGTGAGGGTCAGCCCCGCCAGCTCCAGCACGCTGCCGTCGGTCAGCACCCGGACGTCGTCCGGCTCGCCGACGGTGATCTCGCCCATCAGCTGCGCGCCGAAGGAGCGGCCGAGGGCCTTCTCCGGATCGGACAGCATGTAGCGGTCCTCGGGATGGATCCACGCCGGGATGCCGCGCGCGCCGCAGACGGGGACGACCGAGGCGACGTGGTCGATGTGCCCGTGGGTCAGCACCACCGCGACCGGCTTGAGCCCGTGCTCGCGCACCGCCTCCTCGACCCCGGCGGCCGCCTCGTGGCCCGGGTCGACGATGACGCACTCCTCGCCGGCGGCGGGGGCCACGAGGTAGCAGTTGGTGCCCCAGGCTCCAGCGGGAAAGCCGGCGATGAACACGTGGGTCGGTCCCCTGTCCGGGTCGGATGATGGCTGCGGATGCTGCCAGCAGCGTACCGGCGGTAGGGGACGGATCGCGAACCGTATCCGACCGTGCCCACCGCCCTGTCGGCGGCTTTCACCGCGCGTTTACAGAATTGCTCCCTACACTGGGCCGCCGTCGGGTGGAAAGATCCTCGCGACAGGTGTGCACGACACAGAACGACGACTTTCACGGCAGGAGTGTGGGCGGTGGCCCCCAACGACACGCAGAGGCCCCGGGATCTCCCCAAGGACCCCGAGAAGCGCCGCCGCGAGCTGCAGCGCAGGAAGCTGGAGCGCCAGGCCGCGATCCGGGCCCAGAAGGTCGCGGAGAACCGCAAGCGCACCGCGATCATCGGCGCAAGCGTCATCGCCGTCGCGGCCGTCGTCATCGGCACCGTCGCCTTCTGGCCGTCGAGCAAGCCGAAGCCCGCCGCCTCGGCATCCACGGACACCGCGAGCAGCACGCCCTCGGCCGCGCCCAGCAGCACGGCCGCGAAGGCCACCTACACGATCACGCCGAAGAAGAACGCCGCCAGCTGGAAGACCGAGCCGGCGATGACGATCGACACGTCCGGCAACTACACCGCGAAGATCAACTTCGGTCAGGGTGCGGTCGACATCAAGCTGGACGCCAAGGACGCGCCGCACACGGTGAACTCCTTCGTGTTCCTCGCCAACCAGCACTTCTTCGACGGCATCTACTGCCACCGCCTCACCACCCAGGGCCTCTACGTCCTGCAGTGCGGCGACCCGACCGGCACCGGCTCCGGCGGCCCGGGCTACCAGTTCAAGGACGAGAACCTGAGCTCCCCGACGCTCAAGGGCGGCAACTACCCGGCCGGTACCGTCGCGATGGCGAACTCCGGCGCGAACACCAACGGCTCGCAGTTCTTCCTCGTCTACAAGGACAGCCCGCTCCCGGCCAACTACACCCCGTTCGGCACCATCACCGGCGGCCTCGACGTGCTCAACGCGATCGCGGCCAAGGGCGAGAACGACGCCAACGGCCCCGGCGACGGCATGCCGATCAATCCGGTCATCATGAACACGGTCACCGCGGCCAAGAACTGAACGCGGTAGGTAGCGGTACGTAGCAGTACGCCACGGGCGGGCGGCGCAGCCAAATCAACCTCGCGGGGATACGGACAGCGCCCCTGCCCGTCGCCTATGTTGGCGTCTTGTAGGGTGCGCATCTGCGCCACCCGGCGGCGCGGAGAGCAAACCGGCCGGGCAATCGAACGTGGAAGGCGGCCGCACCGCCTGGAGCAGGACGGCGGCCGCCATATGGAGGAGGCGCTGTGACCAGCGACCCGTGGGGCCGTGTCGACGACGAGGGGACCGTCTACGTGCGGACGGCCGACGGCGAGCGCGTCGTCGGTTCGTGGCAGGCAGGCTCCCCCGAGGAGGCACTTGCCTACTTCACGCGCAAGTACGAGGGCATCGCCGTGGAGATCGGCCTGCTGGAGCGCCGCGTGCGCACCACGGACCTCGCCGCGAAGGACGCCCAGACGGCCATCGAACACCTGCAGGCGCAGGTCGACGAGGGCCACGCGGTCGGAGACCTGGACGCGCTGGCCCAGCGCCTCAAGGCGCTGACCTCCGAGGTCGAGTCACGCCGCGAGGAGAAGAAGGCCGCCCGCGCGAAGGTCCAGGAGGAGGCGCGCGCCGCCAAGGAAGCGCTGGTCACCGAGGCCGAGCAGCTGGTCGAGTCCACCCAGTGGCGGGAGGCGGGCGACCGCCTGCGCGCCCTGGTGGACACCTGGAAGGGCCTCCCCCGCCTGGACCGCAAGTCCGACGACGAGCTCTGGCACCGCTTCTCGCACGCCCGCTCCGCCTTCTCCAAGCGCCGCAAGTCGCACTTCGCGCAGCTGGACCAGCAGCGCGAGGAGGCCCGCCTGAAGAAGGAGAAGCTGGTCGTCGAGGCCGAGTCGCTGGCCGACTCGACCGACTGGGCCGACACGGCCGCCCGTTACCGCGAGCTGATGGCTGAGTGGAAGGCTGCGGGCCGCGCCCAGCGCGAGGCCGAGGACGAGCTGTGGACCCGCTTCCGCGGCGCCCAGGACGTCTTCTTCCAGGCCCGCTCGGCCGTCTTCGACGAGCGCGACGCCGACGAGCGGGAGAACCAGCACGCCAAGGAGGCCCTGCTGGTCGAGGCCGAGGCGCTGCTGCCGATCTCCGACCTGAAGGTCGCGAAGAACCACTACCGCGACATCGCGGAGCGCTGGGAGGCCATCGGCCATGTCCCGCGCGACGCCCGTCCCCGCCTGGAGTCGCGCCTGCGCCACGTCGAGCAGGCCATCCGCGAGGCGGAGGAGGCCGAGTGGCAGCGCAGCAACCCTGAGGCGCGGGCGCGCGCCGCGGGCATGACGGGGCTGCTGCAGGCGGCGGTGGAGAAGCTGGAGAAGCAGATCGCCGCGGCCGAGGCGAAGGGCGACTCCCGTCAGGTGGCCAAGCTGCAGTCCGAGCTGGACGGCCGCCGCGAGCTGCTGGCGCAGGCCCAGAAGGGCCTGGAGGAGTTCAGCGGCTGACGCTTTCGCTCCCGCAGGTAGCTGCACGATCCAGGGGCGCGAGGAACTGCGCGAGCGACCACCCAGTACGGATGGCCCCGCTCGATCGGCAGGTCCTCGCGCCCCTGAGGTTTCTGCACCTACATCCTGTACCCGAACAGTTTGAGGCGGGACATGATGTCCCCCGGGTCCCGCTTCAGGCGCTTCGCTGCATCACGGACGTGTGGGGGCGGGACGCGGTCACCGGGGGTGAGCCAGGGGGCTTCGCCGTCGAGCCAGCGACTGAGCAGGGTGCGGTCGTCCGGTTCCACCGCCGAGTCCGGCGGAGCGTCCGGGATGCGGTAGCCCAGCGCGAACAAGCGGCCCGCCACGTCGGCGGGTGTCCTGCCCGTCGCGACCGCCGCGCGCAGCACATGCTCCACCGACACCCGCTGTCCCCGGGACAGCCAGTCCGGCCACCCGTTCAGCCTCCGGCTGACCAGGACGTCGTCCCCCGGCAGGACCTCGCACGGCCCCACCTCCGCCACCCGGTAACCGAGCGTGGTCAACCGCCCGGCCACGGCCGCCGGCGACCTCGACACCACCGCGGCCGCCGCCAGCACGTGGCCCACCGGGACCTTCAGGTCGCAATCGAGCCACATCGTCGCGCCGTTCAGCAACCGACTCATCGCGACCGCGTCACCGGGTTCCACCGCCGAGTCCGGCGGAGCGTCCGGCACCTGGTAGCCCAACGCGCACAGCCGGAGCGTCACGTCGGCAGGCGTCCTGCCCGTCACGACCGCCGCGCGCAGCACATGGTCCACCGGCACCGGCCGTGTCCGCGACAGCCAGTCCGGCCAGGCGTTCACCCTCCGGCTGACCAGCACCTCATCCCCGGGCAGGACCTCCCACGGTCCTGCCTCCTCGACCCGGTAGCCCAGCGTCGTCAACCGCTCAGCCACCGCGACCGGTGACCGCGACAACACCGCGGCCGCCGCCAGCACATGCCCGACCGGGACCTTGCGGTCCCGAGCGAGCCACATGGTCGCGCCCTTCAGCGCCCGACTCATCAGGACCGCGTCACCGGGCTCCACCGCCGAGTCCGGCGGAGCGTCCGGCACCTGGTAGCCCAACGCGCACAGCCGGAGCGTCACCTGAGCCGGCGTCATCCCCGTGACCACCGCGGCCCGCAGCACGTGCTGCACCGCAACCGGCTCGTCGGTCCGCAGCCATTCCGGCCAGCCGTTCAGCTCGCGGCTGACCAGGATGTCGTCGTTCGGCAGCACCCGACGCGGCAACGGGCCGGTCTCGACGTCGTGGCCGAGACGGGAGAGGCGTTCGACGACCTCGGCCGGCGTGGTGCGCGCCTTCAGCGCCGCAGCCAGGACGTGTCCGCGCGGGACCTGGCGGTCCAGGTCCAGCCACCGGTCCGCGCCGTTCAGCAGCCGGCTGCGGATGACCTTGTCCTGCTCCGGGGTCACCGTGACTTCGCCGACGTCACCCGGTAGACGTCGTAGACACCCTCGACGCCGCGGACCGCCTTCAGCACGTGTCCGAGGTGCTTCGGGTCGCCCATCTCGAAGGTGAAGCGGCTCATCGCCACCCGGTCGCGCGAGGTCTGCACCGCCGCCGACAGGATGTTGACGTGCTGGTCCGACAGCACCCGCGTCACGTCGGACAGCAGACGCGAGCGGTCCAGCGCCTCGACCTGGATCGCGACGAGGAAGACCGACGACTGCGTCGGCGCCCACTCGACCTCGACCATGCGCTCCTGCTGTTGCGCGAGCGAGTCGACGTTGACGCAGTCCGTGCGGTGCACGGAGATTCCGTTGCCGCGGGTGATGAAGCCGACGATCGGGTCGCCGGGCACCGGCGTGCAGCAGCGCGACAGCTTGACCCACACGTCGGCGACGCCCTTGACCACCACACCCGGGTCCTGCGTCGCACGCCGCTGACGGCGGTTGCGGGTCGGGGACGGAGTGGTCAGCTCCTCGATGTCCTCGGTCGCGCCGTCCTCGCCGCCGAGCGACTGGACGAGCTTCTGGACGATCGTCTGCGCCGCGACGTGGCCCTCGCCGATCGCCGCGTAGAGGGAGGAGATGTCCGGGTAGCGCATCTCGTGCGCGAGGGTGACCAGGGAGTCGCCGGTGAGGATGCGCTGCAGCGGCAGGCCCTGCTTGCGCATGGCCCGCGTGATCGCGTCCTTGCCCTGCTCGATGGCCTCCTCGCGGCGCTCCTTGGAGAACCACGCGCGGATCTTGTTGCGGGCCCGCGGCGACTTGACGAAGGAGAGCCAGTCGCGGGAGGGGCCGGCGTTCTCGGCCTTGGAGGTGAAGACCTCGACCGTGTCGCCGTTCTCGAGGGTGGACTCCAGCGGCACCAGGCGGCCGTTGACCCGCGCCCCTATGGTCCGGTGGCCGACCTCGGTGTGGACCGCGTAGGAGAAGTCCACCGGGGTGGCCCCGGCGGGCAGCGCTATGACGTCGCCCTTGGGCGTGAAGACGAAGACCTCGTTGTTGGAGAGGTCGAACCGCAGCGACTCCAGGAACTCGCTCGGGTCCTCGGTCTCCTTCTGCCAGTCCAGCAGCTGTCGCAGCCAGGCCATCTCGTTGACGGTCTCGCCCTGGCCGGCGGGGGTGTCGGTGCGGATCTTGGAGGCGCCGGCAACGGCCTGCTGCTTGTACTTCCAGTGCGCGGCGATGCCGTACTCGGCGCGGCGGTGCATGTCGAAGGTGCGGATCTGCAGCTCGACCGGCTTGCCCTCGGGCCCGATGACCGTCGTGTGCAGCGACTGGTACATGTTGAACTTGGGCATGGCGATGTAGTCCTTGAACCGCCCCGGCACCGGGTTCCACCGCGCGTGGATGGTGCCCAGCGCCGCGTAGCAGTCGCGGACCGAGTCGACGAGGACGCGCACACCCACCAGGTCGTAGATGTCGGCGAAGTCGCGGCCGCGCACGATCATCTTCTGGTAGACGCTGTAGTAGTGCTTCGGGCGGCCCTTGACCTCGGCCTTGATGCGGGCCGTCTTGAGGTCGTCGGTGACCTGCTCCAGCACCGTGCCGAGGTACTCGTCGCGCTTGGGCGCGCGCTCGGCGACCAGGCGGACGATCTCGTCGTACATCTTGGGGTAGAGGATCGCGAAGGCGAGGTCCTCCAGCTCCCACTTGATGGTGTTCATGCCCAGCCGGTGCGCCAGCGGGGCGTAGATCTCGAGGGTCTCGCGGGCCTTCTTCTCCTGCTTCTCCCGCTTGAGGTAGCGCATGGTGCGCATGTTGTGCAGGCGGTCGGCCAGCTTGATGACCAGGACGCGCGGGTCCTTGGCCATGGCGACGACCATCTTGCGCACCGTCTCGGCCTGCGCGGCCTCGCCGAACTTGACCTTGTCCAGCTTGGTGACGCCGTCGACCAGCATGGCGACGACGTCGCCGAAGTCGCGGCGGAGCTGGTCCAGCCCGTAGTCGGTGTCCTCGACGGTGTCGTGCAGCAGGCCCGCCATCAGCGTGGGGGCGTCCATGCCGAGCTCGGCGAGGATCGTCGCGACCGCGAGCGGGTGGGTGATGTACGGGTCACCGCTCTTGCGCTTCTGGCCGCGGTGCCACTTCTCCGCGATCTCGTAGGCGCGCTCCAGCTGGTGCAGGTCTGCCTTGGGATAGTTGATGCGCACTATCCGGAACAGCGGTTCGAGCACCGGGTTGAAGGTGCTGCTGCGCTGGCCGCCGAGGCGGGCGAGGCGGGCACGGACCCGGGAGGGCGAGGGCGCGCCCGATCGCGGCGCGACGGCGGGGGCGCCGGCGGCGGCGGCCTGGAACGTGGCAGGTACAGCGGGGGGCGTGGGCTTCGGCGCGGCGGGGGCCGGCTTCGGGCGCTCCTCCTGCGTTCCGGGGGCTGTGGGCACGACCTCTTCGGGCAACTGCACTCCTCGGGAGCGAGACCGGAATCTCAATGGTACCGAGCGTTACTACTGCCCGCGCTCACGGGCCTTCCCGCGGAACCACCAGGGGCGCGGGGAACCGCGCGACAAGCCACTGACGGGCAGACGGTCCCCGACGCGCAGGGCCATCCGCTCAGAGTGGTTGCTCGCGCAGTTCCCCGCGCCCCTGGAGGGTGCAACGTCTCTCAGATGGAAATGACGGTCTCCAGCGGAGCGTCGCCCAGCAGAGGTGCCAGGCGCGCCCTTCCGTCGAGGAAGCCCAGCTCCATCAGGACCTCGACGCCCGCCAGCTCCGCTCCCGCTCGCGCGATGAGCGACAGCGCCGCCTCGACCGTCCCGCCGGTCGCCAGGACGTCGTCGACGACGAGGACCCGCTCCCCCGGGAGGAACGCGTCCGTCTGGACCTCGATGACCGCGGAGCCGTACTCGAGGTCGTAGGCCTCCCGGTAGCAGTCGCCCGGAAGCTTGCCCTCCTTGCGGACGGGCACGAAGCCCGCTCCGGCGGCGTACGCCGCCGGAGCGGCGAGGATGAAGCCGCGCGCCTCCAGACCGACGATCTTGGAGGCGCCCAGCGCCTTGGCGCGCGCCGCGAGGTGGTCGACCAGCGCGGCGAACGCCTCGGCGTCGGCGAGCAGCGGTGCAATGTCCTTGAAGACCACGCCGGGCTTCGGGTAGTCCGGGACGTCGCGGATCTTGGCGGCCAGCAGGCCGGCCAGGTCGGTGCTGCTCATGCGGTGCGGTTCTCCTCGAGGGGTGTCAGCGACGCCCGCCGGAGGACCGGCGCTCGTTGCGGGTGCGGTTGACGGGCTGGTTGCGCGGGCCGCCGGTCGGCGCCGGGACGGTGACCTCCTGCGGGACCTCGTCCTCCAGCGTGCGACCCTCGGCCGCCGCCTTGGCCTCGGCCGCGCGGCGCTGCTTCACCTTGCGGGCCAGCTCCATGTACTCCGGACGCTTCTCCTGGAGCCAGGCGACCATCGGGGTGGCCACACAGATCGAGGAGTAGGCACCGGCGGTCAGACCGATGAACAGCGCCAGCGAGATGTCGTTGAGGACACCCGCGCCGAGCAGGCCGCCACCGATGAACAGCAGCGCGGCGACCGGCAGCAGGGCCAGCACCGAGGTGTTGATCGAGCGGACCAGGGTGCTGTTCAGCGAGGCGTTGGCGGCGTCGCTGTAGGTCATCTTGTTCTGCTTGGTGAGCTTGTTCGTCGCCGCCTTGAGACCGTCGAAGACGACGACGGTGTCGTAGAGCGAGTACCCGAGGATCGTCAGGAAGCCGATGACCGTGCCCGAGGTGACCTCGAAGCCGACCAGGGCGTAGACGCCGACGGTGATCACCAGGTCGTGCAGCAGCGCGACCAGCGCGCCGACCGCGAGCCGCCACTCGAAGGCGAAGGCGAGGTAGGCGGTCACCAGCACCATGAAGGCGATCAGACCGTAGAGGGCCTTCTGGCTGATGTCGTGGCCCCAGCTGGCGCTGAGCGACTGCGTCGAGATCTGGTTCTGCGACAGACCCAGGGACTGCGTCAGCGCAGCCTGACCCTTGGTCGGGTCGACCTTCTCGGCCGAGCTGATCTGGATCAGGATCTGCTGGCCGTTGCTGCTGCTCGCCGTCTGCACCAGCGAGGAGCTGTCGCCCGTCAGGTCGTTCGCGGCCTTCTGCGCCTGGGAGACGGTGACCCCGGGCTTGGTGATCGTGTAGATGTCACCGCCCTTGAACTCGATACCGAGGTTCAGGCCACGGACCGTGAGGCCGAAGATCGCGGCGACCAGGATGACGCCCGAGATGATCGTCCACAGCCTGCGCCGTCCGACGAAGTCGAAGCTGACCTCGCCGGTGTAGAGGCGGTGGCCGATATTGCCGAAGCGAGACATCGGGTCAGGCCTCCTTGCCGGCGGTGTGGGCCGGACGGCGCGAGTTGCGGCTGTCGCGGAGCGGGTTGCGGACGCCGAGGCGCTCGGGCGAGAGCCCGGACCACGGGTGGCCGGAGTTGAAGAACTTCCGGCGGGCGAGCAGGGTCATCAGCGGCTTCGTGAAGAGGAAGACCACGACGACGTCGAGCGCGGTGGTCAGGCCCAGCGTGAACGCGAAGCCCTGCACCTTGCCGACGGTGAAGAAGTACAGCACCGCCGCGGCCAGGAAGGACACGAAGTCCGACACCAGGATCGTACGACGGGCGCGCGGCCAGGCGTTGCGGACGGCCGGGCGCAGCGACGCGCCCTCGCGCAGCTCGTCACGGATGCGCTCGAAGTAGACGACGAACGAGTCCGCGGTGATACCGATGGCGACGATGGCGCCACAGACGGCCGGCAGGTTCAGCGCGAACCCGATCGCGCCACCGAGCAGCGACATCAGCGACCAGGTGAGGATCGCGGAGACGGCCAGCGAGGCGACGGCCACCAGGCCGAGGCCGCGGTAGTAGGCCAGGCAGTAGAGCACGACCAGGACCATGCCGATGAGGCCGGCGATCAGACCCGCGGTGAGCTGGCTGCTGCCGAGCTCGGGCGAGACGGTGACGACCTCCAGCCGCTCGAAGTTCAGCGGCAGCGAGCCGTAGCTGAGCACGTTGGCCAGGGAGCTGGCGCTCGCCTGGTCGAAGCTGCCCGAGATCGTCGCCTGGCCGCCGGTGATGGCCGAGCTGACGTACGGCGAGGACTGGACCTCACCGTCGAGCTGGATGGCGAACTCGTTGGTCGGGGTCTGGTTCTTGGCCAGCTGACCGGTGATGTTGGCGAACTGGCTCGCACCCGCGGAGTTGAAGGAGAGGTCGACCTCCCACTGCCCGGTCTGCGTGCTCAGGTTCGCTGCGGCCTTGCTGATCGCGGTGCCGTTGACGGCGACCTTGTCCAGCGCGTACTTGGTCCAGATGCCGCTGTTGGCGTCCTTGGAGCAGGCGACGACCTGGTCCGTCTCGGCCGCCGCGTTGGCCGCGTTCTGCACGGCGGCGCGGCCGGTGGTCGTGGTGCAGTCGGCCTTGGTGAACGCGGTCTGGAGCGCGGCCGGCACGGTGCCACCGACCTGGCCGGAGACGGCGCCGGTGGCGGAGGGGGTGGCGGTCGCCTTCGGGCTGCCCGCCGCGGCAACCGCGGAGGAGGAGGCCTTGGCGGTGGCCGAGCCGGACGCGTGCGCCGAGGCGGACGGGCTGGCCTTCAGGTCCTGGGTGATCGCGTCACCCTGGGACTTGCTGGCGCTCGGCGAGGCAGCCGCGCCGGTGCCCGACGCCTTCGGCTTCTCGGAGGCGCTCGACGAGGCGGACGGCTTGGCGCCACCGGTCGAGGAGGCGGACGGCGAGGCGCTGCTCTTCGGCAGTGCGGACGCGTTGGCCTGCTGCACCTCGGCCAGGACCGGTCGGAAGTAGAGCTTGGCGGTCTGGGCCAGCTCGTTCGCGATGGTGGTCGAGTTGGTGCCCTTGGGGATGTTGATGACGATCTCGTCATTCCCCTGAACCTGGACCGTCGACTCGGTCACACCGGTCCCGTTCACGCGATCGAGCATGATCGCGGAGGCGATCGCCATGTTCGCCGGGTTGATCGCCGCGGGGTCGGGCGACGTGGCCTTCAGCGTCACACTGGAGCCACCGGCGAGGTCGATGCCGAGGCGGGGCTTGGTGTTGCCGGTCCCGAACATGATCGCCACGAGAGCGACCATGACCACCAGGATCAGGCTCAGCGCACGCCCCGGGTATCCGTCACGGGGACGGGACTTGGGTGATGCCACCTTCTCGATTCTCTCTGTCCATGCCGTGGGCAGGTCAAGACGCCCACACCGGGGTACCGGCGGACAGGGGGCGGCTCGGCCACGACGCAGCGGTCCTTGGGCCCGGCCGCTCGCTCACGACCGACCGGGTTCCGTAGCGCGAAAGGCTACTTGGCGGAAGCGTCCTTGTCGCTACCCACCTTGGCGTCGACCTTCTCGGCCAGCGCCTCGGGGTCGATGGCGGACTCGACAGCGGCCTCGTCCTCGGCCTTCGCCTCGGCCGGAGCGGCGTCCTCGACGGCGGTCTCGGCGGCCTCGTCAGCGGCGCCGTCCTCGTCGGTGGCCTCGTCCGTCTCCGGCTCCTCGCCGTGGACGATGCGGTTGTACTCGACCGGGTCCATGACCTGGGCGATGGCCTGCTTCGAGTACAGGGCGAAGACGCCCGGCGCGACCTCGAGCTCGACGGCCTCGTTGGTCACGTCCTTGACCAGCGCGTACATGCCCCCGATGGTGCGCACGCCCGCGCCCGGCTCCAGACGGTTGCGCATCTCCTGCGCCTGCGACTGGCGCTTCTTGTTGCTACGCATCGTCACGAACATGAGGCCGGCCATGACGATGACCATGAAGAAGAGCGGGTTACCCACGGCTGACAGTCCTTTGCGAGGCCGCAAGGGGAGCAGCGGCCGGTCGGTGATCGGGCCCGCCACATGAGGGCGGGAGCGGGCGGAGTCTAGGGGACCGCGCCCAGTACAACAACGTCCAGCATGTCATCCGAGTGAGGCGAATGGCGAGTGACGTGACGGACTTGACGTGTTCGGGGCCCGCAGGAGCCCTCTGGCTCAGGCCTCCGGCGGGGTGAAGAGCTCGGCCTGCTGGGGAACGGCGAGGCCTCCCGCCTGGGGCGGGGGCGTGAGCCCCAGGTGCGCCCAGGCGGCCGCGGTGGCGATCCGGCCGCGCGGCGTGCGGGCCAGCAGGCCCTCCCTGACCAGGAAGGGTTCCGCCACCTCCTCGACCGTCTCGGCCTCCTCCCCCACCGCGACGGCCAGCGTGGACAGGCCCACCGGGCCGCCGCCGAAGAGCTTCAGCAGGGCGTGCAGCACGGCCCGGTCCAGGCGGTCCAGACCGCGCGGGTCGACCTCGTAGACGGCGAGTGCCGCGTCCGCGATCTCGGGCGTGACCAGCCCGTCGTGCCGCACCTGCGCGTAGTCGCGCACGCGGCGCAGCAGCCGGTTGGCGATACGCGGGGTGCCGCGCGAGCGACGGGCGATCTCGGCGGCGCCCTTCGGGTCGATCTCGACGGCCAGCAGCCGGGCCGAGCGGTGGATGACCCGCTCCAGCTCCTCGGGCGCGTAGAACTCCATGTGGCCGGTGAACCCGAAGCGGTCGCGCAGCGGCGGGGGCAGCAGGCCGGCCCGCGTCGTCGCCCCGACCAGGGTGAACGGCGGCAGCTCCAGCGGGATGGCGGTGGCGCCGGGGCCCTTGCCGACGATGACGTCGACGCGGAAGTCCTCCATCGCCATGTAGAGCATCTCCTCGGCGGGCCGGGAGAGACGGTGGATCTCGTCGAGGAAGAGGATCTCGCCCTCGGTGAGCGAGGAGAGGATCGCGGCCAGGTCCCCCGCGTGCTGGATGGCCGGGCCGGAGGTGATCCGGATGGGCGCGCCCATCTCGGCCGCGATGATCATCGACAGCGTCGTCTTGCCGAGCCCGGGCGGGCCGGAGAGCAGCACGTGGTCGGGCGAGGCGCCACGGCGCCGGGCCGCCTGGAGCACGAGCGAGAGCTGCTCGCGCACCCGCTCCTGGCCGATGAACTCGTCCAGGTCGCGCGGGCGCAGCGCCGCCTCGACGGCCCGGTCCTCGCCGTCCGCGGCGGCGGTGACCAGGCGGTCGGCAGCGGCGTCGTCGTACATGCTCTCTCGGCTCCTCGGGTGCGTCGGCTACGGTCAGCGGGTGCGGTTGCGGCTCTGCAGTGCGGTGCGCAGCAGCACGGAGACGTTCGGCTTCTCCATGGCCTCCGCCTCGGGCGTGACCGCGACGACGGCCTCCTCGGCCTCGCGCGGGGCGAAGCCGAGGCCGACCAGCGCGGCGTGCAGCTGCTCGTGCCACGGCGCGGGCGCGGCGGCGACCGCGGCGTGCTGCGCGGGCACGGCGCCCGTCGGCGCCCCGAGGCGGTCCTTGAGCTCGATCAGCAGCTTCTGGGCCCCCTTCGGCCCGATCCCCGGCACGGCGGTCAGCGCCTTCGCGTCCCCCCGGGCCACGGCGACGCGCAGCGCCTCCGGGCTGTGCACGGCGAGCATCGCCTGCGCGACCTTGGGGCCGACCCCGCTGGCGGTCTGCAACAGCTCGAAGGTCTGCCGCTCGTCGTCGTCGGCGAAGCCGTAGAGGGTGAGGGAGTCCTCGCGGACCACGAGGGAGGTCGCGAGCCGCGCCTCCTCCCCCAGGTGCAGGCGGGCGAGGGTGCCCGGCGAGCAGTGCACGAGCATGCCCACGCCGCCGACCTGGATGACGGCACCGGCGGGCGTGAGTGCGGCCACCGGGCCGCTGACGAAGGCGATCACGGGCGGGGCTCCCTGGCGCGACTGAGGGCGGCGGCGATCCTGTTGTTGGCGGTCCCGCGCCAGATGTGACAGATGGCGAGCGCGAGCGCGTCGGCGGCGTCGGCGGGCCTGGGCGGGGCGTCGAGCCGCAGGATGCGCGTGACCATGGCCCCCACCTGCGCCTTCTCGGCCCTGCCGGAGCCGGAGACGGCGGCTTTCACCTCGCTGGGCGTGTGCAGGGTGACGGGTATGCCCCGGCGCGTCGCACACAGCATGGCGACGGCGCTGGCCTGGGCGGTGCCCATCACGGTGCGGACGTTGTGCTGGGCGAAGACCCGCTCGATGGCGACGAGGTCCGGCGCGTGGGCATCGAGCCACTCCTCGATCCCCTGCTCGATCTTCAGCAGCCGCAGCGGCACGTCCTCCTCGGCGGGGGTCCGCACGACGCCGCAGGCGACCATCGTCAGCGGCCGCCCGGGCGCGCCGTCGACGACGCCGACACCACAGCGGGTCAAGCCTGGATCCACCCCGAGAACACGCATGCCCGCAGGTTATCGGCTTGCACTGACAGAACCACCGAGGGGCGCGAGGCTCTACCGATTTGCGGCTCCGCCGCATGGGCGCGAGCAGCCGACAAGGCGCGAGGAGCTGCGCGAGCAACCACCCTGTGCGGATGGCCCTGCTCGCTCGGCGACCCGCCACACAGGGTGGCTTGTCGCGCAGTTCCTCGCGCCCCTGGAGGTGCAACCACAGGCGGGAGTATCACTGACCCGGTCGCGCCCACGCGGCGGAGCCGCACGTGTCACAGCCCCGCGCCCCTGGAGGTGCAACCACAGGCGGGAGCGGAACGCTCAGTCCTCGGCGTCGAGCTCCGCCTCGACCTCGGGGGAGAGGTCGAAGTTGGCGAAGACGTTCTGGACGTCGTCGCTGTCCTCGAGTGCGTCGATCAGCTTGAAGATCTTGCGGGCGCCGTCCGCGTCCAGCTCGACCTGGACGGAGGGGACGAAGTTCGCCTCGGCCGAGTCGTAGTCGATGCCGGCCTCCTGGAGGGCCGTGCGGACCGCGACCATGTCGGACGCCTCGGTCTGGATCTCGAAGCTGTCGCCGAGGTCGTTGACCTCCTCCGCGCCCACCTCGAGGGTGACCTCCATGATCGTGTCCTCGTCGACCTTGTCGGCCTTCGGGACCACGATGACGCCCTTGCGGGAGAACATGTACGACACCGAGCCCGGGTCGGCCATGGAGCCGCCGTTGCGGGTCATCGCGACGCGGACGTCGGACGCGGCGCGGTTGCGGTTGTCGGTGAGGCACTCGATCAGGACCGCCACGCCGTTCGGGCCGTAGCCCTCGTACATGATGGTCGCGTAGTCGGCGCCGCCGGCCTCCGCGCCGGAGCCGCGCTTGACGGCGCGGTTGATGTTGTCGATCGGGACCGAGCTCTTCTTCGCCTTCTGGATGGCGTCGTAGAGGGTCGGGTTACCGGCGGGGTCTCCACCACCGGTGCGGGCCGCCACCTCGATGTTCTTGATCATCTTGGCGAAGAGCTTGCCGCGCTTCGCGTCGATGACGGCCTTCTTGTGCTTGGTGGTAGCCCACTTGGAGTGGCCGGACATCGAGTTGCTCCTTAAAACAGCACCAGGTGGAAGTGAACGAACGGATGAGATCCTACCGTCACCAGGCAGATCACCTGTTGTGCGAGCCGGCGGCGCGGACCATGTCCACGAAGTAGGCGTGCACGCGGTGGTCGCCGGTCAGTTCCGGGTGGAACGAGGTGGCGAGCAGGTTGCCCTGACGGACCGCCACGATGTGCTCGTCGGGCGTGCCCGCGCGCAGCGACGCCAGCACCTCGACGTCGGCACCGACGGACTCGACCCAGGGGGCGCGGATGAAGACGCCGTGCACGTCGCCACCCTCCTCCAGGCCGGTGAAGGCCACGCCCTGCTCGAAGGACTCGTTCTGGCGGCCGAAGGCGTTGCGGCGGACGACCATGTCGATGCCGCCGACCGTCTCCTGGTCGTCGCGGCCGTCGAGGATCTTGTCCGCGAGCATGATCATGCCGGCGCAGGTGCCGTAGACGGGCATGCCCGCCGCGACGCGGGCGCGCAGCGGCTCCATCACGCCGAAGAGCAGTGCGAGCTTGGACATGGTGGTGGACTCGCCGCCGGGGATGACGATGGCGTCGACCTCGGCCAGCTCCTCGGGGCGGCGGACCGGGCGGGCGAGCGCGTCGGCCTCGGCCAGCGCGATCAGGTGCTCGCGCACGTCACCCTGGAGGGCGAGGACACCGATGACGGGAGTGGAGCTGGACGACACGGGAGGACCTCTTCAACAGACGTTCACAGACGAAAGGACGAACGGGAGGAGCCCCGACCCCAGCCGGGGTCGGGGCTACCGCGCGAGAACCGGAGGGATTACCAGCCGCGGTTGGCGTAGCGCTCGGTCTCCGGCAGGGTGTCGCAGTTGATGCCGACCATGGCCTCGCCCAGGTTGCGGGAGGCGTCCGCGATGATCTTCGGGTCGTCGTAGAAGGTGGTGGCCTTCACGATGGCGGCGGCGCGCTTGGCCGGGTCGCCGGACTTGAAGATGCCGGAGCCGACGAAGACGCCCTCGGCGCCCAGCTGGCGCATCAGCGCGGCGTCGGCCGGGGTGGCCACGCCACCGGCGGAGAAGAGCACGACGGGGAGCTTGCCCAGCTCGGCGACCTCGGCGACGAGCTCGTACGGGGCGCGCAGCTCCTTGGCGGCGGCGTACAGCTCGTTGTTGTCGTAGCCGCGCAGCTTGGCGATCTCGCCCTTGATCTGGCGCAGGTGGCGGACGGCCTCGACGACGTTGCCGGTGCCGGCCTCGCCCTTGGAGCGGATCATGGCCGCACCCTCGGCGATGCGGCGCAGGGCCTCGCCCAGGTTGGTGGCGCCGCAGACGAAGGGGGTGGTGAAGGCGAACTTGTCGGAGTGGTTCACCTCGTCGGCCGGGGTCAGCACCTCGGACTCGTCGATGTAGTCGACGCCGAGGGCCTGCAGCACCTGGGCCTCGACGAAGTGGCCGATGCGGGACTTGGCCATGACCGGGATCGACACCGCGTTGATGATCTCTTCGATCATGTTCGGGTCGGACATGCGCGCGACGCCGCCGTCCTTGCGGATGTCGGCGGGGACGCGCTCCAGGGCCATGACGGCCACGGCACCCGCATCCTCGGCGATCTTCGCCTGCTCGGCGTTGACCACGTCCATGATCACACCGCCCTTGAGCTGCTCGGCCATGCCACGCTTGACGCGGGCGGTGCCGACCGCAGGCTGGCCGGAGGTGGGAGTGGTGTTGGTGGACACGAATGACCTCACTGAAGACGCGGATTCGGTGCGATAAGCCAATGGTAGGCGTGTAACGACCTTATCCGATGCTCCACCCGGTCCAGCCGGACGCCACTCGATGTGCCACTCCGTAGCACTCCGAGCGGCGTCCGGCCGCCCGCTCAGGTCAACCGGACCCGCGGGTCCAGCACCGCGTAGAGCAGGTCCACCACGATGTTGGCCAGCACGATGAAGACCGCCGCGAGAAGCACCGTCGCGATCACGACGGGCTGGTCCTGACGGATCACCGAGGTGACCGCGAGCCGGCCGAGGCCGGGAAGGCCGAAGATCTGCTCGGTCACGATCGCGCCGCCGAGCAGCGTGGCCAGGTCGATGCCGAACTGGGTGACCACCGGTGTGAGCGCGGCGCGCAGCGCGTGCCGCACGGTCACCCGGCGTCGCGCGATGCCCTTGGACTTGGCGGTGCGGATGTAGTCCTCGCCGAGCACCTCCAGCATCTGGTTGCGGGTGAGCCGGATGTAGGTGGCGGCGGTGATGAAGGCGAGCGCACACCACGGCAGCACCAGATGGTGCGCCCACTCCAGCGGGTCACTGCTGATGGAGACGTATCCCGACGGCGGGAACCAGGCCATCCCGTGCGTGGTGAGCAGGAAGAACAGGAAGTACAGCAGCAGGATGCCGATGAGGAACGAGGGCATCGAGAGCCCGATCAGCGCGAGGATCGTGCCGGAGCGGTCCAGGAAGCTGCGCGGTTTGACGGCCGACACGACGCCGATGCTGACGCCGCCGACCAGCCAGAGCACCGCCGCGCCGATCGCCAGCGAGATGGTGACCGGCAGCGCCGAGGCGATGAGCGTGTTGACCGACTCGGAGTTGTAGTACGAGTACCCGAGGTCGCCGTGGAAGAGCCGCTCCAGGAAGTGCCAGTACTGCACCAGGATCGGCTGGTCGAGTCCGAGCTGTTTGGTGATGAGGTCGATCTGGACCTGGGTGCACAGCCGGCCACAGATCAGCCGGGGCACGTCGGTGGGGGCCACGAAGAAGAGCCCGAAGGTGAAGACGCTGATCAGCCAGAGCACGAGGACTCCGGAGAGCAGCCGTCGGAGGAGGAACCGCAGCATCGTCGAGTCTCCCGGTCAGTCCTGGAACAGACGCCCGGCGCGCGGGTCGAGCGCGTCGCGCACCCCGTCGCCGAGCAGGTTGAAGGCCAGCGTGGTGAGCAGCAGCGCCAGGCCGGGGAAGAACGGGAACCACCAGGCGACCTGGTAGAAGTCCTGCGAGTCGCTCAGCATGTTCCCCCAGGTGGGGGTGGGTGGCACGACGCCGAGCCCGAGGAAGGAGAGCGTCGCCTCGAAGACGATGGCGATCGGGATCAGCAGCGTCGTGTAGACGATCACCGGGGCCAGCAGGTTGGGGAGGACGTCGACGAACATGATCCGCAGGTCGCCGGCGCCGAGCGAGCGGGCTGCCTCGATGTACTCCTTCTCCCGGATCGAGAGTGTCTGGCCGCGCACGATGCGGCCGACGGCGGCCCAGGTGAAGAACGCGATGACGAAGACGGAGATGCCGAGCCCGCTGCCGTAGATGGAGACCAGGGCGATGGCGAAGAGCAGGAACGGGAAGGAGAGCACCACGTCCATGGCCCGGGACAGCACGGTGTCGACGACGGAGCCGAAGTAGCCGGCGGCGAGGCCGACCAGGACGCCCATGGCGACGGCGAGCAGCGTGGAGGCGACGCCGACCAGCAGCGAGACCTGGGTGCCGTAGATGACCCGGACCAGGATGTCGCGGCCGAGGTTGTCGGTGCCGAACCAGTGGGCGGAGCTGGGCCCGACGGGCAGGCCGTCCACGGTGATGCCGTTGGTGCGGTCCTGGTCGGTGGGCCCGTAGCCGATCAGGTGGGCGAGCAGCGGCGCCAGCGCCGCGACCAGCGAGATGAAGACGATGAACCCGAGCGAGATCATCGCGGCCTTGTCCCTGCGCAGCAGCAGCCAGGCCAGCTGCCAGGGGCTGCGCCCCTCGATGGCGCCGGACGACGGTTCGGCGGCGGACGTGCCGCCACCGGCCGGGGCTGTGGACCGGGCGGCGTCGACGGTGTCGGCGGGGCCCGCGCCGCTGTCGGCGGTCATGTCGGCACTCATTCGGCGCGCTCCTCCTCGGGGATCGTCGCGGTCACCCGGGTGAGGTCCTCGCCGGGTTCGACCGGGAAGTGGCAGGCCGTCAGGTGGGTGTCGGGGTCACCGGAACGGGCCTTGAGGGCCGGGACCTGCTCGACGCAGATCTGCTGCGCCTTGGGGCAGCGCGGATGGAACCGGCAGCCGGAGGGCGGCGCGACGGGCGAGGGCACGTCGCCGGTGAGCACGATCCGCTGCCGTGCCGCCGCCTGGTCCGGGTCGGCTACGGAGGCCGCGGAGAGCAGCGCGTTGGTGTACGGGTGCCGCGGACGGCCGTGCAGCTCCTCGGAGTCGGCCAGCTCGACGACCTGCCCCAGGTACATGACCGCGATCCGGTCGCTGACGTGCCGCACCACGGACAGGTCGTGGCTGATGAACAGGTAGGTGAGGCCGAACTCCTGCTGCAGGTCGTCCAGCAGGTTGATGATCTGCGCCTGGATCGAGACGTCGAGCGCGGAGACCGGCTCGTCGGCCACGATCAGACTCGGCTTGAGCGCCAGCGCCCTCGCCACACCGATGCGTTGACGTTGCCCCCCGGAGAACTCGGCCGGGAACCGGTTGTAGTGCTCGGGATTGAGCCCGACCAGCTCCATCAGCTCCTGCACCTTGGGCTTGCGCTCGTCGCGCTCGCCCTCGCCGTGGATGGCGAAGGGGTCGCCGATGATCGAGCCGACCCGGCGGCGCGGGTTGAGCGAGCCGTAGGGATCCTGGAAGATCATCTGCATCCGGCGCCGGTAGGGCCGCACCTGCGACCGGCTCAGACCGGTGATGTCCTGTCCCTCGAAAAGGATCTGACCCGACGTCAGCTGGTGCAGCCGGGTGACGCAGCGCGCCAGGGTCGACTTGCCGCAGCCGGTCTCGCCGACCAGGCCCAGCGTCTCGCCGCGGCGCACGGCGAGGCTCACGCCCTCGACGGCGTGGACCCGGCCGACCTCGCGCTTGACGATCACTCCCTGCTTGATCGGGAAGTGCTTGACCGCGGCGCGGACCTCGATCAGCGCCTCACCGCTCTCGTTCGCACGCGTGTCGTCACTCATGCGACGCCCTCCTCCACCACGCGGCCGGCGGCGCTCGCCGCCTCGCGCTCCTGTTTGACCTGCTCGTTGGTGCCCAGCAGGTGGGACGGCAGCCAGCAGGCGGAGCGGTGCCGCGAGTCCTCCTCGACGGCGGCCAGCTCGGGCTGTTCGTTGCGGCAGCGGTCCATCGCGAACGCGCAGCGCGGGTGGAAGGCACAGCCGGACGGCAGCCGGATCAGGCTCGGCGGCTGCCCCGGGATCGGCCGCAGCCGCGCGCCGGCCCCGCTGGAGGCCGGGATCGACTCCAACAGTCCGTTGGTGTAGGGGTGGTGGGCCCGGTAGTAGAGGCCGCGGCGGTCCGCGCGCTCGGCGATCCGGCCCGCGTACATCACCAGCACCTCGTCGGCCAGACCGGCGATCACCCCCAGGTCGTGCGTGATCATGATCAGCGCCATCCCGTTCTCCTGCTGCAGTCGCAGCAACAGGTCCAGGATCTGCGCCTGCACGGTGGCGTCGAGCGCCGTGGTCGGCTCGTCGGCGATGACCAGCCTGGGGTCGAGCGCCAACGCCATGGCGATCAGCGCGCGTTGGCGCATACCGCCGGAGAACTGGTGCGGGTAGTCGTCGATGCGCTGCGCGGGGTGCGGAATGCCCACCGCGCCGAGCAGCTCGATCGCGCGTCGCCGGGCGACCGCGCGGCTGACGGGCTCGTGGGCCCGGATCATCTCGACGATCTGCCAGCCGACCCGGTAGAGCGGGTGCAGGCTGGAGAGCGGGTCCTGGAAGATGGCGGCGATGCGGGCGCCGCGCACCTGGCGCAGCGCGTCCTCGCCCATGGTCAACAGATCCTCGCCCTCGAACCGGGCGGAACCGGTGACTCTGGCCCCGGTGGTCAGTCCGAGCAGCGTCTGGGTGCAGACGCTCTTGCCCGAACCGGACTCGCCGACGATCCCGAGCGTGCGCCCGGGTTCGAGGTCGAAGGAGACCCCGCGCACGGCCTGGACCTCACCGTCGGTCGTGCGGAAGGAGACGCGGAGGTCGGAGACCTCGAGAAGGCTCATCGTGCCTCGCAGCTGAATGGCCGGCCCCGGGTCGGGAGCCGGACGGGGATGCCGGACCCGCCCGGCGCGGGTTCACCGCGCCGGGCGGGGTGGTACGGGCCATGACCGGCTGTGACGTCAGCGGTCAGCCGTCAGCTGTTCGGCGACAGCCAGATCTCGTTGACGTCGTACTGCTGCGAGAACGGCTCGAAGATCGCGTTGTGGACCCGGTCGGAGCGGAACACCGGGGTGCTCTGCGACTCGAACGGGACGATCGCCGCGATGGCCATCAGCCGCTGGTCGGCCTGGTGCCAGAACCCGGCCGCGGTGGTCTCGTCGGAGGCGGCGAGAGCCTGGTCGATCAGGGCGTTGACCTGCGCGTCGTTGACGTCGCCCCAGTCGGTGGCGCCGGGGCCGTAGGTGCGGCCGTCGAAGAGCGGCTCGATGGTGGAGCGGCCGTTGTTGCCGAACCAGTCCGGGATCCAGCCGGGCTCGCTGATGTCCCACTTGCCCGCCTTGGCGATGGCCGGCACGCCCAGGTACTTGCCGTAGTAGTCACCCTGCGGGACCGGGTCGAGCGTGACGGTGACGCCACAGGCCTTCAGGTCCGTCTGGACGGACTGCGCGACGGCCGGGTGCTTGCCGGCGTTACGGACCAGGTCGGTCAGCTGCAGGCCGTTCGGGTAACCGGCGGCGGCCAGCATCGACTTGCACTTGGCCGCGTCGCCCTTGCTGCCCGGGGTCGCGTACGGGTCCATCTGCTGGTAGCCGAGGCTGCCGGGCGGCAGGGTCTGGTCGAGCGGCGTGTTCAGCGAGGGACCGCCGTAGATCTGACCGATCGCCACCTTGTCGATGGCGTACTCCAGCGCCTGGCGCACGGCCGGCTTGGCCAGCGCGCCGCCGTTGTTCGGGCTCTGGAAGTTGAAGATCAGGAACGGGTTGCTGATGCCCGAGGTGTAGATGCCCAGGCGCGGGTCCTTGGTGGCCCGCAGCGCCGGGATCGAGGCGGTGGGCACGCTGGTGTCCCACTCCATGTCCGCGGTGCCGGCCTGGATCTGCTGCTGCACGGCCGCCTCGTCCGGGCCCTCGGTGACCTGGATGTGGTCCACGTAGGCGTCCCGGACCGGGTCGGCGGCCTTGGTCCAGGCGGGGTTGCGGTCCAGCTTGATCGACTGGGAGGGGGTGTACGAGGTGATCTGGTACGGCCCGTCGGAGATCGTGTGCTGGCGGAAGTTCGCGTCGTCCGGCATGTAGTTCAGGTACTCGACCGGCGCGGGCGAGGAGAACGGCATCGCCAGGATGTTGAGGAAGTCGCTCGCCGGCTTGACCAGCGTGAACCGGACGGTGTTCGCGTCGACGGCCGTGACGCCGGAGATGTCGTGGCCGGTGATGTAGGCCTTCATGTCCGGGATCGTCTGCTTGACCTTCGCGAACCCGGCGCAGTACTCCGAGAAGCCCTTGATGACACCCTCGTAGTAGCTGGGCGCGCCCACCGAGTTCTGGGTGGGGTTGCACAGGCGCTTCATCCCGAGCACCTCGTCCTGCGCGGTGACCGCACGGGCCGGCGTGGTGTTCCACATCGGGCCCTGGCGCAGGTGGATGGTGTAGGTCAGGCCGTCCGCGCTGATGCCGCCGTTGGCGGCGGTCGGCAGCTCCGTCGCCAGGTCCGGCACGACCGCGTTGACCTTGTTCGGGTCGGTGGCGGCCGGATAGGTGAACAGCTGGCGGGCGTAGGCGCGTTCGATCACGTAGGAGACCGAGTAGTAGGCGCTCGCGGTGTCGAGGTGGTCGACGTCGCTGTTGCCGAGAAGCTTGAGCGTGCCGCCCTTCACGGGCGTGCCCCCGCCGTTGACGTTGGCCGCGTCGGCGCTGGTCCCGGGGCTGTTCTGGCCCCCGGGCTTGGGGCTGCTCCCACTGGTGCAGCCGGCGGCTGCGAGCGCGACGCTCGTCAGCACGGCGCCCAGCGCGAGGGTTCTGGTTCTGTGCGTGGTACGTGGCATGTGGAGCGCCTCCTGCGATCGATTTCGGACGTTCGATGCACAAGTGGCGCCGTGGGAGCGGGATGCGGGTCGGGGCGTGCGGAACCGTCCCACGACCGGGGCTCCGCTCAGGATCCACGACGTCGCGATGCCGGGTGAGGCACCGTCAGTAATCTCCGGGCGATGGGACTTTCTGTCCACCACGCGGACGTCATCGCAATCATCGTGTTATCAGATCGCGGCCGTCTGTCACCCCGTCAGGTGCGGACTGCCTCCAGGGTGCGTGGCGGCTCGTCGTCCATCTCGAAGGCCAGCGGGAACGGTGCGCGACCAGCCAACCGGAACAGTCGCACGATCCGGTGCCGACGCACGGCGCGCGCCGCGCGCACCGAGTCGTTGTGGAACCGACGAGCCATCGGCACCCGCCGGGCGGCCTCGCCGAGCTCCCCCAGCGCGTCCGCGCCACCGGGCAGCGCGGCGAGCTCGGTCACCTGCTCCTGCTCCGCGAAGACGGCGCGCAGCGCCTGCGAGAGGTCGCTCTCCGCGACCTCCCGCTCCTCGTCCTGCGCGGTGCGGGCCGCGTGCGCGGCCTGGTAGAGCAGGATCGACGCGGCCGGGTCGAGCAGCGTCGAGGTCGCCAACTCCAACGCGCCCGAGGCGCGCCGCAGGAGTTGCGCGTCGAGCGCGGCGCGCGCCGCGTCGATCCGCGCGTGCAGCCGGTCGAGCCGCCCGGCGGTCCAGCTCAGGTACAGCCCGAAGGCGATCACGACGACGGCGATCCAGATCCATGTGCTCACAGGGTGTGACCCTATCGGGAGCACGGTTGGGGCTTCGCTCACCGGGCGAGTTGCACGTTCCAGGGGCGCGAGGAACGGCGCGACAAGCCACCCACGCAGTTGGCGGGCCGAACGCGCAGGGCCATCCGCTCAGGTTGGCTGCTCGCGCAGTTCCTCGCGCCCCTGACGGGGCCCTGTGTACACGCCTGCCGGGCGGTGGCGGATCGGGGTGGACCGGTACTCCTCGAGGGCGTGGGCGATCCAGCCCACCGTGCGGGCGAGGGCGAAGATCGACTCCTCCGCGTCCGCCGGGAAGGCGCACAGCTCGCAGAGGAGGGCCAGGGCGAAGTCGACCGCCGGGAAGGTGCCGAAGCGGTCGCGGGCCACCGCGATCAGTTCGGTGGCCACCGCGAGGAAGCCGTGGGGATCCGGCAGGGCGGCGGTCAACCGCAGCAGCGTCTCCGCGCGCGGGTCGTGGGCGCGGTAGAGGACGTGGCCGAAACCGGGGACGGAGCCGCCCTCCCGCAGCGTCGTGGCCAGCGCGGTGACGGGGTCCGTCTCGTGCGCGCGCACGAGCACGCGCCGGGCGAGGGCGCCCGCGCCGCCGTGCTTGGGGCCGTCGAGGACGGCGAGGCCGGCCGTCACCACCGCGTAGGGATCGGCGCGCGTCGACGCCGCCAGGCGCGCCGCGTACGTGGAGGTGGCGATGTCGTGGTCGGCGAGCAGGATCAGCGCCGCCTCCAGCGCGCGCAGGCCCGCTGCGGACTCGGACGCGGGCGCGTCCGTGAGCCGGGCCCAGAGGCGTTCGGCGACGCCCTCTCCGGCCACCGGAGCGCGCTCCGGCACCGCGGCCAACAGCGCGCCGACCAGGGCGTGGCCGGTGGCGACGACGCTGTCGGCGCGCAGGTCGAGGCTGAGCGGGTCCGCCACGGACGCGGCCACGACGGCGGCCTTGAAGCGGTCGACGACGCGCGCGGTGGCGGGCAGGGCGTCGGCACCGGCTCGTGCGGCCGCCGCGAGCCGCTCGGCGGGTGGCACGAAGCGCGCCCGCGGCTCGTCGCGGGCGGTCCACAGCCAGACCGCCGTCGCCTCGAAGGTCGACCGCTCGGCCAGGACGGTGGCGTCGCGGCCCCGGTAGAACAGCCGGTCGTCCTCCAGCAGGGTCAGCTCGGTGCGGATCGCGGGTGCGGCCGGGGCCTCGCCCCGGGCCGGCGCGCTGCGGTCGGCGAGTGCCTCGATGTCGGCGACGGCGAAGAGGCTCCCCTTGCCGTCAGCGGCGCGCACGCGTGCGACCAGACCCCGGCTGACGTAGGCGTAGAGCGTCTGCGGCTTGACGCCGAGCCGCTCCGCCGCCTGCTGCGTCGTCAGCATGCCCTCGGCGACCATCGCACTCACGCTCCGTATATTGATTGAGTGGATCAACGTTGACAACTATGGACGGGCGGGACGAGATTGGCAAGCATCGCCGAGCAGGAGGATGCCGCCATGACGACCAGCGAGCTGGAAGCGACCGCCGAGGCCTACCGCAGCTTCGCCCACGTCCACACCCGCGCCCACTCCCCCGCGTACGAGCGGGTCAGCGCGGCCGTCGCGGAGTCGCCCGAGCTGCTGGACCGGCTGCTCGCCCTGCCGCCGATCAAGCGGCAGCCGAACCTGCTGCTGGCGGCGGTGCGGTACCTCGGCGGGCCGAGCGCGTCCGGTGAGGCGTTCCTCGCCTGGACGCTGGAGCACTGGGCGCGCGTCCGCGCGGTCATGCTGGCCCGGGCGACGCAGACCAACGAGGCGGGCCGCTGCGCCACGCTCCTGCCGCTGCTCGCGGCGCTGCCGCAGCCGCTGGCCCTGATCGAGGTGGGCGCGTCGGCCGGGCTGTGCCTCTACCCGGACCGCTACCGGTACCGCTACGACCGGGCTTCGACCTTCGGCGCGGACGGCAGCCCGGTGACGCTGGACTGCGCCACGACCGGCCCGGTCCCGTTCCCCGGCGAGTTGCCGCGGGTCGCCTCCCGGGCTGGCGTGGACCTCAGCCCGCTGGACCCGGCCGCGCCGGATGACGCGCGCTGGCTGGAGAGCCTGGTCTGGCCGGGTCAGCAGCAGCGGCTGGACCGCCTGCGCGCGGCCCTGTCCGTGGCCCGGGCCGAGCCCGAACCGGCGCGGATCGTCCGCGGTGACCTCAACGCCGTCGTCGCCGAGCTCGTCGCCGCCGCGCCGGCCGGTGCGACGCCGGTGGTCTTCCACAGCGCGGTGCTGACCTACCTGCCGCTGGAGGCCCGGCAGGCCTTCACCGCGGCGGTGCGCGAGCTCCCGTGCCGCTGGATCTCCAACGAGGCCCCGGGCGTCCTGCCGGAGGTCGACGCACGCCTGTCCCAGGCGGCGCCGACCGACCGCGGCGTCTTCGTCCTGTCCCTCGACGGGGAGCCGCAGGCCTTCACCGGCCCGCACGGCGAACGCCTGGACTGGTTCCCGCCGCACTTGACTCTCGGGTGACCCGGGACGGCACAGTCGGAGCCGTGGACAGGAGAAACCTGCCTCACGGTCACCCGGCGTGCTGGTGCCGGCGTTCGTCGACCCGGTGAGCGGCTACCGCGACTTCCGACGGGACCAGGTGCGGACGGCGCAGACGATCAGGGCGCTGCGGCAACACCTTGTCCGACAGGCCCTACAGCCCCAGGCGGGAGCGCCAGCCGCCGGCCGGCTCGGCGTCGGTGACGGCCGCCGCGCCCGTGGCGACCGTCTCGTAGACGGCCAGGATGTCCGCGCCCACCGTGGACCAGTCGAAGCGCCGGACGTGCCGCGAGCCGGTGTCGCGCAGCGCCTCGCGGCGGTCCGGGTCGGCGAGCAGCCGCAGCACCGTCTTGGCCAGCGACTCCGCGTCCTCGACGGGGAACAGCTCGCCGCTGGAGCCGCCGTCCAGGACCTGTCGGAAGGCGTCCAGATCGGAGGCGACGACCGGCGCGCGCGCCGACAGCGCCTCGACCAGGATGATGCCGAAGCTCTCGCCGCCGGTGTTCGGTGCGACGTAGACGTCGACGCTGCGCAGCAGTCGCGCCTTGTCCTCGTCGGAGACCATGCCGAGGAAGGTGATCCGCTCGCGCACCTCGGCGGGGAGGTCCTTGACGGCCTCCTCCTCGTCGCCCTTGCCGGCGACGAGCAGCCGCGCGTGCGGGCGGGCGGCGAAGATCGTCGGCAGCGCTTCCAGCAGCGTGGGCAGGCCCTTGCGGGGCTCGTTGATGCGGCCGACGAAGCCGATGGTGTCGCCCTGCCACTCCTCGCGCGGCTCGGCGCTCGCGAAGAAGTCCACGTCGACGCCGTTGGGGATGACCACGGCGTCGCCGCCGAGGTGCTCGACCAGCGTGGTGCGCGCGTACTCGCTGACCGCGATCCGGGCGGAGATCTTCTCCAGCGCGGGCTGCAGGATCGGGTACGCGGCGATCATGGCGCGCGAGCGCGGGTTGGAGGTGTGGAACGTCGCCACGATCGGACCGGTGGCCGCCCAGCACGCGAGCAGGGAGAGGCTGGGCGTGGCCGGCTCGTGGATGTGCAGCACCTCGAACCTGCCCTCGTGCAGCCAGCGGCGCACCCGCGCGGCCGAGAGGAAGCCGAAGTTCAGGCGCGCCACCGAGCCGTTGTAGGGCACCGGGACGGCACGCCCGGCCGAGGTGACGTACGGCGGCAGTGGTGTGTCCTCGTCCGCGGGGGCGAGCACCGAGACCTCGTGGCCGAGGCCGATCAGGTGCTCGGCCAGGTCACGCACGTGGAACTGGACCCCGCCGGGGACGTCCCACGCGTACGGGCAGACGATGCCGATCCTCACGCCTGGGCCTCCACGGGCTGTGCGTCGCTGTCGGGGTGCGACTCCGGGCGGGGCTCGAGGTCGGCCAGCCAGAAGCGCTGGAGCATGTGCCAGTCCTTGGCGTGCTCGCGCACGCCGACGGCCCAGACGTCGGCCATGGCCTGCGTCATCGCGGCGGTCTTCTCGCGGCGGCTGCCCTCCTCGGGAACGAGGACCTCCTCGTGGACACAGCCGCGCATGGTCCTGGTCTCGTCGTACCAGAGCGTGACGGGCAGCAGCGCGGCGCCGGTCTGCGCCGCCAGCGCCGCCGGGCCGGCCGGCATCCGGGTCTTCTCGCCGAGGAAGTCGACCTCGATGCCGGAGGCGGACAGGTCACGGTCGCCGACCAGGCAGACCAGCTTGCCCGCGCGCAGCCGCTTGGCCAGCGTCGCCATGGTGTGGGCGCCGCCGGTGAGCGGCAGCACCTCCATGCCCAGGCCCTCGCGGTAGGCGACGAACGCGTCGAAGAGCTTCTCCGGCTTGAGCCGCTCGGCGACGGTGGTGAACGGGTAGCCGCGCTCCACGACCCAGGCGCCGGCCAGGTCCCAGTTGCCCATGTGCGGCAGGGCGAGGATGACGCCGCGCCCGGCGGCGAGGGTGTCGTCGAGGCGCTCGATGTGCTCGGGGTCGAAGGAGGCGCGGACCCTCTCCTCGCTCCACACCGGCATCCGGAAGGATTCGCACCAGTAACGCAGGTAGGACCGCATGCCCTCGCGGCTCAGCTCGCGGACACCCGCATCGTCCAGGTCCGGGCGGACCCGGCGCAGGTTGGACTGCAGGCGCAGCACGCTCTTGCCCTGCCGCTTCCAGGCGACGTCGGCGATGCGGCGGAACAGCGCGTCGGCGGCCGGCTCGGGCAGGCGCTTGACCAGCCCCCAGCCGGCGGCGTAGGCGAGATAGGTCAGGTCGTCCTTTTTCACTGCGCCTCCCCGGTCGCGGCGCTCTCGGCCGCAGTGAGCTCCGCGAGCTCCGCCGCCTCGCGGCGGACGGTCAGGACCCGCTGGAACACCGTGATCAGGCTACCGACGGCGACCAACCAGAGGGCGATCGGCAGCAGCCACTGGATGCCCGGCACGCCGAACTCGTGCAGCCCGGCCAGGCCGGCCGCGACGAGCGTGCCCACCAGCCGCTCGGCGCGCTCGACGACGCCGTTGACGTCGCACTTGAGGCCGAGGCTCTCGGCGCGGGCCTTGGTGTAGGACACCACCTGGCCGCTGGCCAGACAGAACACCGTCACCGCGCAGAGCAGCAGGTTGTCGCCCTTGCCCGCGTACCACATGGCGATGCCGCCGAAGATCGCGCTGTCGGCGACCCGGTCGAGCGAGGAGTCGAGGAACGCGCCCCACGGGCCCGAGCGCCCGGCCTGGCGGGCCATGTTGCCGTCGACCAGGTCGGAGAAGACGAACGCGGTGATGACGATCGTGCCCCAGAAGAAGCTGCCGCGCGGGAAGAACACCAGCGCCCCGGCCACCACCCCGGCGGTACCGACCAGGGTGACCGCGTCCGGGCTGACGCCCTTGCGCAGCAGGAAGGCCGCGAGAGGGGTGAAGACGCGCGTGAAGAAGGCTCGGGCGTATTTGTTGAGCATGGGTCTTCCGACCGCTCCGTTCAGGCAGGTTCCGGCGGGGGCGTCTGGCGGGCCCGGCGCGGTGCGCAGGGTGTCCGGACGCGCATTGTCCAGGTGTGCGTCATGCTATCGGCCGACTGCACCTGACCGGCGTATGGACCTGCGGCGAACAGAGTGGGAGGCTCCAAAGTACCGCGGGTGACCTGCGTCACATCACTGACCTCGTCCAGCTCACCCGGCGCGGGCCCCGTGGCGTCTCTCAAGCGCGTGTGCGGGAGGAGATCCGATCATGGCTGAGAAATCGACACACACCACAGGGGCCGCCGGCAGGGCACCGTCGGCCGACCGGCCCGAGCAGATTCGGAACGTGGTGCTGGTCGGCCACAGCGGAGCAGGGAAGACAACCATCGCCGAAGCCCTCGCCCTCGCCACGGGGGCGATCAACCGGGCGGGCCGGGTCCAGGACGGCACCACCGTCTCCGACTACGACGAGATCGAGCACCGCCAGCAGCGCTCGGTCCAACTCTCACTCGTCCCGCTGGAACACGCGGGATTCAAGATCAACCTGCTGGACACCCCCGGCTACGCCGACTTCACCGGCGAGCTGCGCGCGGGCCTGCGGGCCGCCGACGCCGCGCTCTTCGTGGTCCCGGCGAACGAGGAGATCGACGGCACCACCCGCGGCCTGTGGGACGAGTGCGCGGCCGTGAACATGCCCCGGGCCCTGCTCGTCACCAAACTGGACGCCCCCCAGGCCGACTTCGACACCACCGTCGAACGCTGCCGGGAGGCGTTCGCGTTCGACGCCCCCGAATCCGTCCTGCCGCTCTACCTGCCGCTTCGCGAGGGCGCCCCCGGCTCCGACGGCGAACCCACCGTCACCGGACTGGTCGGCCTGCTGAGCCGGCACACCTACGACTACGCGAGCGGCAAGCGCGTCGAGGCCGACGCCGATGCCGAGCTGGCCGCCGCGATCGACCCCGAACGGGGGCGGCTGATCGAGGCCGTCATCACCGAGAGCGAGGACGAGTCGCTGATGGACCGCTACCTCGGCGGCGAGTCCATCGACACCAAGACCGTCATCGACGACCTCGAGAGCGCGGTCGCCCGCGGCCACTTCCACCCCGTCATCGCCGTCCTGCCGGCCGCCGACGGCTCCAAGGAGGGCGTCGGCACGGCCGAGCTGCTGGAGCTGATCACCTCGGCGTTCCCCTCGCCGGTCGAGCACGTCACCCCCGTCCACGAGGGCGAGGCAGCGCTCGTCTGCGACCCGGCCGGACCGCTGGCCGCGCAGGTCCTCAAGGTCACCAGCGACCCCTACGTCGGCCGCCTCACCCTGTGCCGGATCTTCTCCGGCACGCTGCGCCCCGACGGCCAGGTCCACATGGCCGACGCCGACACGGACGAGCGCGTCGGCGCGCTGTCCTCCCCCTTCGGCAAGACGCTGCGACCGGTCGCCCAGGCCGTGGCGGGCGACATCGTCTGCGTCGCCAAGCTGGCCCACGGCACGACCGAGGACACCCTCAGCCTCCCCGACCACCACGTCGGCCTGGACCACTGGGCCCTTCCCGAGCCGCTGCTCCCCGTCGCCATCGCCGCCCACAGCAAGGCCGACGAGGACAAACTCTCCCAGGGCCTCGCCCGCCTCGCGGCGGAGGACCCGACGCTCCGACTGGAGCAGAACCCGGAGACCCGGCAGCTGGTCCTGTGGTGCATGGGCGAGGCCCACGCGGACGTCATGCTGGAGCGCCTGCGCGGGCGGTTCGGCGTCCACATCGACACCGTCGACTACGTCGTCCCCTTCCGGGAGACCATCGCCGGTCCGGCGACCGGGCGCGGCCGGCACGTGAAGCAGTCCGGCGGGCACGGGCAGTACGCGATCTGCGAGATCCAGATCGAGCCCCTGCCGACCGGCGCGGGCTTCGAGTTCGTCGACAAGGTGGTGGGCGGCGCGGTGCCGCGCCAGTTCATCCCGTCGGTCGAGAAGGGCGTCCGAGCGCAGCTCGCCCGCGGCGTCGCGGCGGGCTTCCCGCTGGTCGACGTGCGCGTCACGCTGGTCGACGGCAAGGCCCACTCCGTCGACTCCTCCGACGCCGCGTTCCAGACGGCCGGCGCGCTGGCCCTGCGGGAGGCCGCGACGAACAACGTGCGCCTGCTGGAGCCGGTGGCGGAGGTGCACGTACTCGTCCCCGACGAGTACGTGGGCGCGGTCCTCAGCGACCTCTCCAGCCGCCGCGGCCGCGTCCTCGGTACGGAGCCCGTCGGCAGCGGGGGCAGGACCGCGGTCCACGCGGAGGTCCCCGAACTGGAGATCGTCCGCTACGCGGTCGACCTCCGCAGCATCAGCCACGGCGCCGGCAGCTTCACGCGCGCCTATGCCCGTCACGAGACCCTGCCGGAGGCGATCGCGACAAAGGTGCTGAAGGCAGCCGAGAAGTAGTTGCACCCACCTCAGGAGCGCGGGGAACGGCGCGACAAGCCACCCTGGCCGGATGGACCTGTCCAGCGGGGACCATCCGCACGCCGGTGGTTGCTCGTGCGGTTCCTCGCGCCCCTGGATCGTGCAACTACCGCCGGATCGCGCAGGCCGGGGTCCCCCCCGGGAGGCGGTCGCGGTTCGCCGAGACCAGGCGGTAGACGACCTCGGCCAGGTTCCGGACGCCGGGAAGGCGCATGGCCGCGCCCAGGACGTTCCACGGCAGCCGGCCCTGCCGCAGCAGCACCTTGGCGACCGCGTCCGCGCCGCCGTGGACCTTGCCCGTCGGGGTGATCCACAGGACCTCGCGCTTCGCGCGCTCGGCCGTCGCCGCTCCCGCGGTGAACCGGGTGAGGGCGTCCATGTCCGCGAACTGGAACGGGATCGACGCCCAGCCGTCCGTGCCGAGGAGGCGCTCGCCGAACTGCACGGTCGACGTGCAGAACGCACAGTCGCCGTCGAAGACGAGCACCGGCGTGCCCGCAGTGATGTCCATACGGACATTCTTGCAGGTCCCCCTGAGACTCCTGGTGCCACAACCCGCTGACATGGTGTGATCCACAGCGATACGCTGACAGTGCACGCCCGTTGACACGCCTTCAGGGGAGGAAGCGCGACGATGAGCGATGGACCCTTCGGGCCCCAGGTGCTCCGTACCGACCCCTCGCCGGGGTACGGCGCCACCACGTCCCTCTCCTCCATGGCCTACCGGGACGGCGACTTCCAGCAGCTGATCGACCTCCACCCGGAGACCAAGTCCAAGGCGGGGCGGATCAAGCTGCTCTCGCCCAACCTGGGCGAGGCCTTCTGCGAGTCGCTGATCCGCCGCACGCTGGGCGCCAAGCGCAAGCCGATCGTGCCGTCCTACGGGGTGCAGCCGCGCATCGTCGTGGAGCACGCACTCGAGGCCGAGGACGTCCGGCACCAGCGGGACAAGCAGCTGACGCTGGTGTCCGCGGTCTTCGGGCTGCTCTTCCTGCCGGGCACGCTGCTGTGGCTGATCGTCTTCGAGCTGGCCCGGCGCGCGCCCGAGAAGAGCCGCGAGCTGACGCAGAACGCCGGAATCGTCGTGGTGGTGCTCATCGCCGCCCTGCTGGCCTGGCGGCCGGGGTCCGTCACCGGGTTCTGGGGCCTGTACCTGCGGGTGATGACGATCGTGCCGTTGGTGGGCTGGTACGTGTCCCGGCGGATCTGCCTGAACACGGCGGAGAAGCTGCGCGCCCGGTGGAACGGCCTGCTGGAGGGCACCGCCATGGGGCCGACCGTGCCGGGCGCGGTGCCCAAGGGGCCGGACGACCACAAGGCGGAGAACCAGCGGCAGCGCCTCGCCGAGATGCTGGCCGAGCAGGACACCAACATCGGTCACTACGCCGGACCCAAGGGCATCCTCGGTCTCGGGCCGCGCTGGGCGTCGTGGAGCCTGGCCGAGCAGCTGACGCCGGCCGAGGGGCACGCCGAGATCCGCCCGTTCCACAACAACGACGTGGTCCGCAAGATCGAGGAGCACCTGCACCGGTTCGGGCGCAGCGCCGTCGACAAGGGCGGCATCCCGCACGTCATGGTCGACCACTGGGTGCTGCTGCCGATCGGCGAGAGCGCGGACGAGATCTCCCGGCCCTCGGGCCCGGACATGGACGGCCACCGGATGCGGCCGTTCTCGGTGACGGAGCTCGCCGACAAGCAGACCTTCGGGCAGGGGCCCCGGCACTACGTGGGCGCGCAGTTCGTGCTGTGGAACGGCCAGTTGGTCATCACGCTGATGGCGACCGTCACGGTGCTGCACAACACGCTCCGCATCGAGGTGACGGGCCACGCGCTCGGCCCGGTGCACGGGCTCTTCACCAAGAAGGCCGCACCGCCGGAGAAGACCGTCGCCAAGACCGGCAAGTTCTGGGAGGAGCGCACCATCACCCTCCCGATCGTCACCAACGCCGAGGTGGTCCGGCTGGCCACCCGGGCGCCCTTCACCTGGAGCCAGGGCCTGCTCAACTACCTGGGCGGTTCGGTCAAGCTCCCCGAGCCCTTCGGCCTGCGGCACGCCTGGGCCACCCGCCCGTGGGGCCACCGCTTCATGGCCGACGACGCGATCCGCGTGGCCACCCCGTTCCTGCGCGCCTGCCACGCCGCCACGATGGAGCTCCTCGCGGACCACGACGTCGACCTCGAACGCTTCCAGGCCCGCTCGCTCATGCTCAGCGGCGAGGTCCAGAGCATCCGCCCGGGCAAGGCCGACGTCTACGACGCCGACTGACGTGCGCGCCCTGACCGCTCGTCTCACCGCGCCGGCGCTGCTCGTGCAGCTGCTGCTGCACCTGCTGCTGCCCTCGCAGGGGCCGCTGCTCGTGCTCGCCGCCGGCGCCATGCTCACGCTGGTCGTGGGGTCCGCCGCCGGGTGGGCCGTGCTCGGGCGCATCCGGGTCCTCGCGGGCGTCGGCGCCGCCCGAGCCCCGGCGCAGCGCCGTGAATACGCGTGGCACACCGCCTTCATGCCGCAGCGCGACCCCGACGCTCGGGGCCGCCGGCGCCCCCGAGCACCGTCCGCCCGCCTGCGGGCGGTCACCGGCTGAGCTCACCTGCTGTCCGTACCGCCCTTCCGCGTCCTTGTCCCACGCCGTCGAAGGGTTCCTCCGTCATGCACATCTCCCCGTTCTCCCTGCTCGATCCGATCGCCCGGGAGGCCGCGCAGTTCGTCGGCGCACTCTCCCACCTGGTCCCGGGCGCGCTCGCCGTGGTGCTGTTCACCGTGGGTGTCCGGCTGCTGCTGCACCCGTTCGCGCGGGCCGCCGCCCGCGGTGAGAAGGTCCGTTCGCGGCTCGCCCCGCACGCCGCCGCGCTGCGGAAGAAGCACGCCCGCGACCCCGAGCGCATGCGGCGCGAACTCTCGGTGCTCTACCGGGAGGAGGGCGCCTCGCCGCTCGCCGGGTGCCTGCCGATGCTGCTGCAGATCCCCGTCTTCTCGGTGATGTACCGGGTCTTCACCGGGGTCGCCGACCCGAGCGGGCAGGCGCTGCTCGCGCACACGCTGCTCGGCGTGCCGCTCGGCGCCCACCTGGCGGCCGGGGTGTCCACGGCTCCGGTGTTCGGCGCGATCCTGCTCGGGCTGCTGGTTCTCGGCTACCTCAACTACCGCCGCACCCGGCGCCTTTCGCCGCAGAGCCCGCATCTGCCGGCGCTGCTGCCGTTCGGCACCGCGGTGTTCGCCGCCCTGCTCCCGCTGGCCGGCGCGCTCTACCTGCTCACGACGACCGCGTGGACCTTCGGCGAGCGCGCCCTGCTGATGTAGCGCCTACTCCGGCCAGGCGTCGGCGATGAGCTTGCGGGTGTCGCCGAGCATCTGCGGCAGGACCTTGACGTGTCCGACCACGGGCATGAAGTTGGTGTCGCCGCCCCACCGCGGGACCACGTGCTGGTGGAGGTGGGCGGCGATGCCGGCGCCGCCCGCAGAGCCCTGGTTGATGCCGATGTTGAAGCCGTGGGCGCCGGACGCGGCACGCAGGGCGGTCATGGCCTGCTTGGTCAGCTCGGCGATCTCGACCGTCTCCTCGGCCGTCAGCTCGGTGTAGTCGGCGACGTGCCGGTACGGGACCGCCATCAAGTGGCCACCGTTGTACGGGTACTTGTTGAGCACCGCGTAGGCGTGCACGCCGCGACGGACGATCAGGCCGTCCTCGTCCGTCATGGCCGGGATCGCACAGAACGGGCAGCCGTCGTCGGGCAGCGGTCCGGTGGGCTTGGACTCGCCCTGGATGTACGCCATCCGGTGGGGGGTCCACAGGCGCCCGAATCCGTCGGGGGCACCCGCTCCGTACTGCTGCTCCGGCTCCGTCGTCATGCTGATCAGCATAGACGTGAGGGCGGCCCCGTCGGGACCGCCCTCACCTACTCAGTGCCTGATCAGAGCTGGCTGCTTCTTACACCTGCACCCGTCGCTCGACCACGTCGACGAGCTTCGCCAGGGCGTCGGCACGCGGGATGCCGTTCTCCTGGGAGCCGTCGCGGTAGCGGAAGGAGACCGTGCCGGCCGCCATGTCCTCGTCGCCGACGATGACCATGAACGGGGTCTTCAGCTTCTGGTGGTTGCGGATCTTCTTCTGCATCCGGTCGTTGGAGGCGTCCACGTCCACCCGCAGGCCCTTGGCCTTCGCCTCGCGGGCGAACTCCTGGAGGTACTCGATGTGGGCGTCGCCGATCGGGATGCCGACGGCCTGGACCGGGGCGAGCCACGGCGGCATGGCGCCGGCGTAGTGCTCCAGCAGGACCGCGAAGAAGCGCTCGATCGAGCCGAAGAGCGCGCGGTGGATCATGACCGGCCGCTGGCGCGAGCCGTCCGGCGCGGTGTACTCGAGGTCGAAGCGCTCCGGCAGGTTGAAGTCGACCTGGATGGTCGACATCTGCCAGGTGCGGCCGATCGCGTCCTTGGCCTGGACGGAGATCTTCGGGCCGTAGAAGGCGGCGCCGCCCGGGTCCGGGGTCAGCGGCAGGCCCTGCTTCTCGGCGGCCTTGCGCAGCGTCTCGGTCGCCTCCTCCCAGACCTCGTCCGACCCGATGTACTTCTCCGGGTCCTTGGTGGAGAGCTCCAGGTAGAAGTCGTTGAGGCCGTAGTCGCGCAGCAGGTCCAGCACGAAGGTCAGCAGCGAGTCGAGCTCGTCCGCCATCTGCTCCTTGGTGCAGTAGATGTGCGCGTCGTCCTGCGTGAAGCCGCGGGCACGGGTCAGACCGTGCACGACGCCCGACTTCTCGTACCGGTACACGGTGCCGAACTCGAACAGGCGCAGCGGCAGCTCACGGTAGGAGCGACCACGCGCGTCGAAGATCAGGTTGTGCATCGGGCAGTTCATGGGCTTGAGGTAGTAGTCCACGCCCTCGTCGAGCTGCATGGGCGGGTACATGCCGTCGGCGTACCAGTCCAGGTGGCCGGACTTCTCGAAGAGGGTGCCCTTGGTGGCGTGCGGGGAGTAGACGAACTGGTAGTCCGCCTCCTCGTGCCGCTTGCGCGAGTAGTCCTCCATGGCGCGGCGGATGATGCCGCCCTTGGGATGGAAGACCGCGAGGCCGGAGCCGATCTCCTCGGGGATCGAGAAGAGGTCCAGCTCGGAGCCGAGCTTGCGGTGGTCGCGCTTCTCGGCCTCCTCCAGGAAGTCGAGGTACGCCTTCAGCTCGTCCTTGGACGGCCAGGCGGTCCCGTAGATGCGCTGCAGCATCGGGTTCTTCTCGCTGCCGCGCCAGTAGGCGGCGGCGTTGCGCATCAGCTTGAAGGCCGGGATCAGGCGGGTGCTCGGCAGGTGGGGACCGCGGCAGAGGTCCTTCCAGCACAGCTCGCCGGTCTTGGCGTCCAGGTTGTCGTAGATGGTCAGCTCGCCGCCGCCCACCTCGACGTTCGCGCCGTCGTCGGTCGACGCGGAGCCCTTGAGGCCGATCAGCTCCAGCTTGTACGGCTCGCTCGCCAGCTCTTCGCGGGCGGCGTCCTCGGTCACCACGCGGCGCTGGAAGCGCTGGCCGCGCTTCTGGATCTCCTGCATCTTCTTCTCGATGACCTTGAGGTCCTCGGGAGTGAACGGCTTCTCGACGTCGAAGTCGTAGTAGAAGCCGTCCTTGATCGGCGGACCGATGCCGAGCTTGGCCTCCGGGAAGACCTCCTGCACGGCCTGGGCCATCACGTGCGCGGTGGAGTGGCGCAGGATGTTGAGGCCGTCCTCGCTGGTGATCTCGACGGGCTCGACCTCGTCGCCGTCCTGGACGACGTAGGTGAGGTCCTTCAGCTCGCCGGCGACCTTGGCGGCGATGACGGCCCGCTCGCCCTGGAAGAGCTCGGCGGCCGTCGTGCCCGTCGTCACCACGCGGTCTTCCCGATCGGGTTCGCGACTGATGACCACACGGACGTCCGACACCGGACTCTCCTGACTCTCGGAAGAAGCAGCGGGAACGCTGCGCGAGCACGATGTTACCCGGGAAGTCGCACTACCCCCGGGGGCGCGAGGAACTGCGCGACAAGCCACCCCGGGCATTGAGATCCCGAGCGGACAGGGCCATCCGCCTCCGGAGGGTTTCTCGCGCAGTTCCTCGCGCCCCCGGGCAGGGCATCAATCCGTCTCGTCCTCGCCGGAGGCGAGGCCTGCGCGGAGGCGGAGGGTCTTCGCCAGGCGTTCGCGTTCCGCGTCGTCGAGGTCGACCACGGTCACGTCGTGGGCCGCGCCGAGGCGGCGGAAGCCGCCCTTGCGTTCCAGGCGGCCGCGGACCCGGACGGCCGTGCCGTCCAGGTGCGCACCCACGGCGACCCGGTAGTCCGCGTCGCCGAGACGGATACGGACCTCGTCGACCTCCGCGCCGCTCAGGACGCGCAGGCGGACCACGCCCTCGCCACCCGGCACCGCCCGCTTGAGGCGCACCACCGCGCCGGTGAGCTCGACGTCGACGGCGGGTTCGCTGCGTTCCAGGCGGGCTGCCGCCGCCTCCAGGGCCGGCAGATCACCCGGGGAGAACTCGACCGCGGGGCGGCGGCTGCCGAAGCCGGGGGGCGGGCCGACCTGCGCGGACCAGTGGAGGCTGATCCGCGCCCCCTCGCTGCCGCGGACCAGCAGCACCACGGACGAGATCAGCTCGTGGCTCAGGCCCAGACGGACGCCGTTGTCGAAGGCCTCCTGCTGCCCGGTGGCCCGCTGCAGGTCGACCGCCTCGCGCAGCGCCTCCAGGGCGAGGACGAGGGTGGTGGCGGCGGGGCGGTCGGTCGGGGCGGGGGTGTAGGCGGTGAGCAGTCCCGCGCCGGTGCCGGGCGGGACGACCAGGACACGGTCGAGGAAGCGGGCGGCGTAGCGGTCCAGGCGGGCGCCGTAGTAGGCGCAGCGGGCGCGGCCGGCCTTCGCGGCGGCGGCCAGCATCGCGGTCGCGGCCTCGCGCAGCTCGGTCTCGCTTCCCCACGGCACCGCTCCGCCGACGCCGGGCACCTCGCGACGCCAGTGGATCTCGTCGCCGGGCACCAGCAGCGCGGCGAGGATGGCGCGGGCGGAGGGAACACCGGAGCGGGCCAGGGTGCTGAGGCTCTCCTCCAGCAGGTCGACGCTGTCGTCGAAGCCGCGGTCGGCGGGGACGAGGAGGCTGGTGTCCGGCTCCTGGTCGTTCGGCGGCGCCCAGCGGCTGTAGCGGCCGCCGGAACCGCCGCGACGGATCCAGCCGTGCCGGGCCAGCAGTGTGGCGAGCACGTCGGGGTCGACCCGGGTGGCGTCGGGGACGGCGGGCTCGTCGGCGGCGGTGTCGGGGTCCGCGTGGGGCGCGCGGGGTCCCCGCGCGCGTACGGCGGCGCGCGCCACGGGGGTCACCTCGTCTGCCGTGGTGTCACGCCTGGCTGTCACGCCCTTCGCCTCCCGCGCCGGTGGGTGCTGCCTCACCGCTCGATGGCCGCCTCTCGGCGGCCCGGAGCCCTGGACCGGATCGATCAGGGCCGCTCGCCTGCCCCCACACGCGCCATGATGGCGCACAGCGCGCGATCGTCGAAGACCTGGTGAGTCGGTATCCGGACATTCGTCCGCCGCCGCCCGGTGACCGGATGGCCGGCCAGGTTGACCCAGTAGCAGCAGTGCCGCAGCTCCAGCCGGTCGGGCAGGGCCAGCAGCCACTGGTCGACCTCACGTGGGACCAGCATGACGACGAGGATCTTGTGGACGGCGACCCGCGGGTGCGCGAGTTTGCGCAGGTGCTCGTTGTCGAGCGTGAAGCTGAAGGACGGTCCGGTCGGATTCGGCGCGATCTGGTAGGTGCACTTCAGCTGGACCTTGATGGTGACCTCGTCGTCCTCGACGTGCAGTGGGCTGCCGTGGCTCAGGTGCCAGTCGATGCCGTTGTCCGGGAAGGGCGAGGCCAGCGCGCAGCCCGCCGCGGCGGCCACCGCGTGCAGGTAGCCGACCTGCAGCGTCTCCATGCAGGACGTGACGGCCAGTTGGCCGCGCAGGGTGCGCCCGTCGTCCGGTCGCTCGACCGGCTCGGGCAGGGAGAATGCCATCACTGCCGCTCTCGGTGGGCGACGGGGACGCCCGTCCGGTCCCGGACACCCCGTCAACTCCGGTTTTTCCAGCCGCCGGTGGCATGAAACGGAGATCCGCCCGCAGATCGAGGATTGAGTGCGGAAAGTGACCGGGTATCACCCGATCGTGAGCACTTCGCGGTCCGGCCGGGACTGCGGGGATGGAAGGACGCAGGACAGGGGGTCGGGGATGACGCTCTGGTACGAGGGGGCTCTCGCCTCCTTCGACACCGAGACGACCGGGGTGGACGTCGAGCAGGACCGGATCGTGACGGCCGCACTGGTCGTCCAGGAGACGCCCGGCGGGCCGCTGCTGCGACGGGACTGGGTCATCGACCCGGGCCTGCCGATCCCGGCGCAGGCCACGGCCGTGCACGGGCTGACGGACGCGTGGGCGCGCGAGCACGGGGGCGCTCCCGGCACGGCGGTCGAGGCGATCGCCCGAGCCCTGGCCGAAAACGCGCGGGCGGGCCGTCCGCTGGTGGTGATGAACGCCCCCTACGACCTCACCCTGCTCGACCGCGAGCTGCGCCGGCACCGGGGACTGACGCTTGCTCAGTACACGTCCGGTGGTTCACTGTTGGTGGTCGACCCGTGGGTACTGGACCGGCATGTCGACCGCTACCGCAAGGGTCGCCGGACCCTGACCGCTCTGTGCGAGCACTACGGGGTCGCCCTGACCGACGCGCACGACGCGGCGGCCGACGCGACGGCGGCGCTGGAGCTGTCCCGGGCGATAGGGCGGCGTCACCGCGGCGCGCTGGAGGGTCTCAGCGCCGCCGAGCTGCACCTGCGCCAGGCGGTCTGGCACGCGGCCCAGGCCCGGGGGCTGGAACGGTGGTTCGCCCGCAGCGGCACCCCGACACCGGTCGAAACGGCCTGGCCGCTGCGACTCCCCCTGGAACACGCGGCATGAACGACTGAAGGCCCCTCACTTGAGGGGCCTTCAAGCCTTGCACGGGTGGGCGATACTGGTTTCGAACCAGTGGCCTCTTCGGTGTGAACGAAGCGCTCTCCCACTGAGCTAATCGCCCGGGCACGCAGAGAACATTAGCACTGCCTGGGCCGATGCCGAAAAACCGCACCCGGAACCCGGCGCTTCGCCTCGAATCATTCGAACACCAGTGCTACCTTCGAACCATGCCCACCGTGCTCGTCCTGATCGACGCGCAGCGCGACATGCTGCTCACCCCCTCCGTGCACACCGCCCTGCGTGCACTGCTCAACCGCGCCCGCAACGAGGGCGCGGCCGTGGTGCACCTGCGCACCGGAGGGCAGGAGCTGCTCTTCGGCTCCTGGCCGCAGGAGCAGGTGATCGACCACGGCGCCGACGACGCCTTTCTCGGCTCGGCGCTCACCGACGCGCTGCCGGCCGGCTGCCGGGTGGCGCTGGCCGGGGTGTGGAGCGAGGAGGCCGTCCGGGCCACCGCGCTGGGCGCGCTGAAACGCGGGTACCGCGTCGTCCTGGCCTCGGGCGCGCACGAGGGCTACGCCCCGGACGCGGCCATCCGGGTCGAACACGAGCTGGCGACGGCCGGCACGGTGATCGCGGGCGCGGACGCGCTCCCCTTCGACTGAGCTGTGGACCGGGCTGAGGACCGGGCTGGGCCAACCGAGGGAATTTGGCGAACGCGAAAGGCCCGCAGGTCGTTGACCTGCGGGCCTTTACATCCGGGTGGGCGATACTGGGTTCGAACCAGTGACCTCTTCGGTGTGAACGAAGCGCTCTCCCACTGAGCTAATCGCCCGGGTGCAGGGAAAACACTACCGCATGCCGGACCGTGCTCCGGCACGTCCGGCGGCCGGCAGCCCGCGTGGCTGAAAACCACTCACTGATCCGTCCTTGAACGACCGATTTCCGCTGCTCGGGACCCAAATCTGTGACGGGTGTGACACCTGTGACTGATGGGCCGGATGGGGTACTCGCAGCGCACTAATCCGGACAGACGGGTTTACACCGGGCCTGAGGGTGGGATGGTCCGTTCGCCGACGTGCGATCCCCGAGCGCACACTGAGCGAAAGGCCTTGGCGCTTATGAACACCACGGTCAGCTGCGAGCTGCACCTGCGCCTCATCGTGTCGAGCGAGTCTTCCCTCCCCGTTCCGGCGGGGCTGCGCTACGACACGGCCGACCCCTATGCCGTGCACGCCACCTTCCACACGGGCGCCGACGAGACCGTCGACTGGGTGTTCGCCCGCGACCTCCTCGCGGAGGGGCTGCACCGGCCGACCGGGACCGGCGATGTCCGGGTGTGGCCCTCACGCAGCCACGGACAGGGAGTCGTCTGCATCGCCCTGAGCTCTCCGGAAGGAGAAGCCCTGCTGGAGGCCCCGGCGCGCGCGCTGGAGTCCTTCCTCAAGCGCACCGACGCCGCCGTCCCGCCGGGGACGGAGCACCGCCACTTCGACCTGGACAGGGAGCTGAGCCACATCCTGGCCGAGAGCTGAGGCACCCGGCGCCCGCGACCCGGGCGTCGGTGACCCACATACCGCACACGGATGCGCAGGCGTGCTGACTCGGGGGCGCGCCAGCACGGCACGCCGCCGCGACCCACCGGTCGCGGCGGCGTCGTCATGTGCGGCGGCATGATCGTCGGCGGTTCGGCGTGGACATGAACCACTTCTCGCCGTGGGCTGTAGAGTCTGCGCAACCAGTCGCGCCACGTACGGACGAGCCAGGAGCCCCGCCGTGCTGATCACCCACGACACCGAGTGCGCACTCGACGTGCTGGTGGAACTTCTCAACACCTCCCCCCAGGCCTGCGGGCACGAGGGGCTGCCCGACCTCGCCGCGCTGCGCGGCTTCGTCGTCCGGCGCGAGCTGAGCGACGTCGGGCAACTGACCCAGGGCGACCTGGAGGCGGTGCGCCGGCTGCGGCAGCGGTTCTGGGACGTGCTCGACGCGACCAGCACCCGTGACGCCGCCGAGCTGCTCAACGCGATGATCGCGCGCGCCGGGACGACCCCGCGGCTCACCGACCACGACGGCCACGACTGGCACGTCCACTACTTCGCCCCCGGCGCGGCCCTGGCCGACCGGCTCGGGGCGGAGTCCGGGATCGCGCTGTCGATGGTGATCGTCGCCGGGGAGCGCGAACGGCTGCGGCATTGCGAGGCACCGGACTGCGTCCGGGTCTTCGTGGACCTCTCCCGCAACCGCTCCCGGCGCTACTGCGACAGTCGCACCTGCGGCAACCGGCTCCACGTCGCCGCCTACCGGGCGCGCCAGCGCACCGCCCCGCCGGTGACGGCCGAGCGTGGCGGCGTCGGCGTCGGGTCGTGACGCAGGACGCATCATCCGAGGTCGGGGCCGGCCCCGCGGAGTCGGTGCGGTCGCTGGAGCTCTTCTTCGACCTGGTCTTCGTCTTCACCATCACCCAGATCGCCACGGTCCTGGTCGACCACCCCGACCTCGGCGGCCTGACCCGCTCCGCGCTGCTGCTGACGATCACCTGGTGGATGTACGGCGGCTACGCCTGGCTGACCAACGCCCTCGACCTGGACCGCACCGGGCCCCGGCTGCTGCTGCTCCTCGGCACGGCCGGCTTCTTCGTGATGTCGCAGGCCGTGCCCCGAGCGGTCGGGCCCGGACCCTGGGCGGTCGTCTTCGGCGCCGCCTACCTGGTGGTGGTGCTGGTCCACTTCTTCGGGTTCAAGCACACCTCCGGTCGGCGCGGCATCCTGCGCATCGGCCCGTTCAACCTGGCCAGCGCGCTGGTCGTGCTCGCCGCCGGTTTCGTCCCGGCCGAGCAGCGGGCGTGGGTGTGGGCGCTGGCCTGCGCGATGGAGTGGGTGACGCCCTACCTCTCCGGCCTCGGCGGCTTCACGGTCGGCGTCGGCCACTTCGTCGAGCGGCACGGACTGGCCGTGATCATCGTGCTGGGCGAGTCCATCACCGAGGTCGGCGCCGCCGCCAGCCACCTCGACGACCTGACCACGGTGCTGGTCGGCTCACTGCTGGCGCTCGCGGCCAGCGCGGCGATGTGGTGGCTCTACTTCGACCGCGAGGAGGAGGCCAGCTCGGCCCTGCTGGAGCGGCTCCCCGCCGCGGAGCGGCCGCGGGCGGCGCTGTGGTCGTTCGGCTACGCCTACCTGTTCCTGATCTTCGGCATCGCCGTGTCGGCCGTCGGCATGCAGCAGGCGATCGACGCCTTCCGCCACCCGCTGCACGGACTGCCCGCCGTGCTGCTCCCCCTCGGCGTCGCGCTCTACCTGGCCGGAATGTCCGCCTTCCACCGGGTCCTCTCCGGCGACTGGCCGGTGCGCCGCCTGGTCACGGCCGCGGCCGTCCTCGCCGCCGGCATCCCCGCGCTGCGTCTTGCCGGCGGCGGCACGGCGCTGGCGGTGACGACGGCCCTGCTCGTCGGCCTGGTCGCCTGGGAGCGGCGGCCACGCGTGCCCGGCCTCAGATCCCCCGGCGCTTGAGGATCTCCTCCACGTCGGAGAAGTCGCCCAGGTCGGCGGTCGGGTTGCTCTTGGCCGGGAGCGCGGCCCCCGCCGGGCGTCCGGGCGGCGCGCTCGGCTTGCCACCGCCGGCCGGCACCTGACCCTGCTCCTTGCCGCGTCGCTTGCCCCGGCCGAACCGAACCCCCGTCCCCAGCAGGATCAGCACGGTCGCGGCCAGCATCGCGACGCCGACCCAGACCTTCGGGTCGAAGACCAGGTGCGTGGCCCAGTGGACCAGGGTCGAGCCGATGGTGTGGAAGACGGTGATCAGCCCCGTCAGATACAGGCCTGTCGGCACCAGCGCGACCGCGAGCCAGCGCAGCGCGGCCCGGGTCCGCCCACGGCTGGCGGTCAGCACCGCGATCACGATGCCGATCGCCGAGAGTGCCATGCAGATGGTCGCTGTCATGATCCTGCTCTCCTTCTGCGGCTCCGCTGCACTTCCATCCTTCCCACAATGGGAGACTTGCGACCATGACCGAAAGTTCCGCGCCCCGGACCGTCGAGTTCTGGTGCGACCTGCAGTGCCCCGACTGCGCCACGGCCCTCGGCGACGTCCGCGCCCTGCGCGCCGCCCACGGTGACGGTGTCGACATCGTCCTGCGGCACTTCCCGCTCGAGAAGCACAAGTTCGCCTTCGCGGCGGCCGAGGCGGCGGAGGAGGCCTTCGTCCAGGGCCAGGGCTGGCCCTATGTCGAGGCGCTGCTGTCCCGTATCGAGGAGCTGGACCGCGGCGGCACCGGCTTCCTGGTCGAGCTCGCGGGCGAGCTCGGCCTGGACGGCGAGGAACTGGACACCGCGCTGATCGACGGCCGGCACAGCCTCACGGTCGAGGCCGACCACGCCGAGGGCAAGGCCATCGGGGTCAAGGGCACTCCGAGCTACGTGGTCGCGGGCAAGCTCCTGGACGGCTCGAAGAGCCAGGACGGTCTGCGCGACCGCATCGAGTCGCTGCTCGGCTGAGACCCGTGCGGGTTCACAGCTGCTTGGCGACCGCCCAGCGGTAGGTGCGGTAGCCGAGCGACTCGTAGAGGCGCTCGGCCGGCACGTTGCCCGCATGCACGTTGAGGCCGAGCCGGTCGCGCCCGGCGGCGATGACGACCTGCTCGGCCAGGAGCATCAGGGCCCGACCATGGCCGCGGCCGCGGAACGCCTCCTCGACGCGGACGTTGTAGACGAACGGCGGCCGCGCCTCGGAGTCCGCCGAGCTGACCCACACCGTGCCGACCGACGCGCCGTCGGCCAGCAGCCGCTGGATCGAGACGTCGGCGGTGTCGATCCCGTCCGGGAGCAGCTTCGCGTGGTCCGCCAGGGACTTGGCCTCGGCCTGCTCCGGCGACAGCCCCGTGTGCTCGATCAGTATCCCGACGTACCCCTCCCGGTGCGCCGCCGCCCAGACCGGGAACTCCTCCGCCGTCAGCGGCCGACCGGTCAGGCCCGGCGGCAGCTCCGGCGGGGTGACCGGCAGGTCCTTGACCATGTTGCGCGCCGTGAGCGCGTATCCCAGCGACTGCGTCCAGCGCAGCAACCGGGCGGCGACCTCCGGATCCCGCTCGTCCCCGACGATCGTCCCCTCGGCGCGGGAACAGCCCCATGCGCGCAGAATCTCCTCGGCGGCCAGGACCGCCGTCGTGCCGCGCCCACGGCCGCGCCCGCGCTCCTCGACGAACAGGTCCGCGATCTGCCCCACCCCGTCCGGCCAGGCCGTCACCGTCACGGTGCCGGCCGCGCGGCCGTTGACGCAGATCGCGTACGCGCGCTCCCGGCTGCCGCTCCCGTCGGTGCGCTCGGGACCGGTGGGACGCAGGGTCGTGGTCACGCAGGGCTCCCTCGCTCGACGGTTCGTGCGGGTCAGGGCTCGTCAGGGCTCGTCAGGGCTCGAGGTCGGCCGCGGCGCGGTCCGCGAAGATCTCCATCACCTTGGCCGTGACCGGACCGGGCGCTCCGGGCAACTCCCGCTGGTCGATCCGGGAGATCGCCTGCACGTCGCGCAGGGTTCCGGTCAGGAACACCTCCTCGGCCTCCTCCAGCACGGAGTACGGCAGGTCGGCCTCCTCGGCGTCGGTCCACTGCAGCACCAACGCGCGGGTGACGCCCGCGAGGCAGCCGGAGGTCAGCGGCGGGGTGAGCAGGCGACCGCCGACCACGACGAAGACGTTCGAACCGGTCCCCTCGCAGAGTCGGCCCACCGTGTTGGCGAGCACCGCCTCGCTCGCGCCGTACTCGTGGGCGCGGGCGAGCGCGACGACGTTCTCGGCGTAGGACGTGGTCTTGAGCCCAGCGGTCGCCCCGTGCTCGTTGCGGGTCCACGGAACGGTCACCACGGCGGCGGTGTCGGGTCGGCGCGGGGTCGCACCGACGGCCACGACGAGCGTGGTCGGCGCGTCACCACGGTCGGAGCCGAGGGGCGCGACACCGCCGGTGTAGGTGATTCGCAGGCGCCCCAGCGCGACGGGGTTGGCCTCCAGCACGGCGGCGCACGCGGCCTCGACCTCGGCCCGGTCGGGGCTCGGCAGCCCCAGCCCGCGGGCGCTGCGCTCCAACCGGTCCAGATGCCGCCGCAGCGCGAAAGGCCGCCCGTCGACGGCCTTCACCGTCTCGAACACCCCGTCGCCGACGGTCATGCCGTGGTCCAGCACGCTGACCGTCGCCTCTGCGGCGTCGGCCAGCCGACCGTTGACCCAGATCCGCACGGTCGCTCTCCTCTCGCTCAGCATGATGATCCTAGACGGGAAGTTGCAGCCACCTCAGGGGCGCGAGGCTCTGCGGACTTGCGGCTCCTCCCCCAGCCTTCGGCCGGGAGGTGCCACCAGCGTGGGCGCGACCAGGCCCCCATCTGCTGCCACCTGTGGTTGCACTCTCCAGAGGCGCGAGGAACTGCGCGAGAAACCACCGACGAGCGAATGGCCCTGCTCGCTCGGGATCTCAAGGCCCACGGTGGCTGGTCGCGCAGTTCCCCGCGCCCCTGGAGAGTGCCACTACCCCTGTGAGGCCAGCATGACCAAGCGGGATGCCTTGAGCTCCGTCTCGTCCCACTCGCGATCCGGATCCGACCCCCAGGTGATGCCCGCGCCCGTGCCGAAGCGGACCGTCGCCGTGTCCCGTCCGCGCTCGACCCAGAACGTGCGGATGCCGACGGCGAGTTCTCCGACGCCGCGGTCCGCGTCGACCCAGCCGACCGCGCCGCAGTAGGGGCCGCGGGGGGCCGTCTCCAGGGCCTCGATGATGCGCAGCGCGCTGCGCTTGGGCGCGCCCGTGACCGAGCCGGGCGGGAACGTCGCGGCGAAGAGGTCCGGCCAGCCCGCGTCGGGGCGCAGCTCGCCCTGGACCGTGGAGACGAGGTGCACCAGACCGGGGTGCTTCTCCACCGCGCAGAGGTCCGGCACCGTGACGCTGCCGGTCACGGCGACGCGGCCGAGGTCGTTGCGGACCAGGTCGACGATCATGACGTTCTCGGCGAAGTCCTTCTCCAGCAGATCCGCCTCCGTGCGGCCGGTGCCCTTGATCGGGCCGGAGAGGACGACCCGGCCGTCACGGCGGAGGAAGAGCTCGGGGGAGGCGGAGGCCACCTCGACGCCGTGCTCGGGCAGGCGGACCGTGCCCGCGTAGGGCGCGGGGTTGCCGTGGGCCAGACGCGCGGTCAGCGCGTCCACGTCCGCGCGGGCCGGATCGGGCAGGTCCGCGCTCAGGACCCGGCAGAGGTTCGCCTGGTAGACCTCGCCGGCGGCGATGTGCTCGCGAACGCGGCGGACGCCGGCGGTGTAGGCGTCGCGGTCGAGCGAGCTGTGCCACGCGGAGCGGGAGGGGCCGAGCCACCCGCCGGGATCCGTCTGCGGAATCGTTTCTTCGGAGCGGACGTCGGCAAACCGGGCGCAGGTGATCCGGCCCTCGAAATCCGCCACGACCGCCCAGAAACCGGTGCCGTCGAGAACCCCCGGATCGTCGCTGACCTCCAGCAGTCCGGTCGCGACCCGGCCCGCGAAGCGGGCCATGGCATCGGTGTGGAGGGGCTGCTGGGTCACGTTGTACTGACTCCTGTGCGATTGCGGCGGTGGCCGAAGTCTAGGTCTCCGCAGGCCGGAGCGCCTGTGGCCGGAAGCCCCGATCCGGCATGCAGGGGATACGGAATTTGAGCTGGGCCCGGAATCCGCTAGAGTTCAACACGTCGCCGGGACGCGGACCGCAGAAAGAAAGCGGGAAGCCAACCGGAGATCACGCGGACGTGGCTCAGTTGGTAGAGCATCACCTTGCCAAGGTGAGGGTCGCGGGTTCGAATCCCGTCGTCCGCTCTGAGTAGGGGGTTGCCTGTCAACCCCCCGCCTCGGTGGAGTGGCCGAGAGGCGAGGCAACGGCCTGCAAAGCCGTGTACACGGGTTCAAATCCCGTCTCCACCTCCATGCGCGATTAGCTCAGCGGGAGAGCGCTTCCCTGACACGGAAGAGGTCACTGGTTCAATCCCAGTATCGCGCACTGGCCCCCTCGGGGGTCGTGCA
>NZ_FOAZ01000034.1 GCF_900109465.1 Streptacidiphilus jiangxiensis | reverse complement strand
GCCCAGGCGATGTCGCGTTCCTCGCCGAGCACGTCGATCCCGGCGACGGTGGTGGTGATCCCGGCCGGCAGGACGGTCACCTCGTCGCCGACCCGCAGCACGCCGGAGGCGAGCTGGCCGGCGTAGCCGCGGTAGTCGGGGTGGTCGGCCGACTGCGGGCGGATCACGTACTGCACCGGGAACCGGGCCGGCTCCTGGCTGGGGTCGGTCCCGACCGGGACGGTCTCCAGGTGTTCCAGCAGCGTCGGGCCGCCGTACCAGTCCATGTTCGCGGACGGCTCGACGACGTTGTCGCCGGCCAGGGCGCTGATCGGGACCGCGACGACGTCGGTGACGCCGAGCGAGGCGGCGTAGGCGCCGAACTCCTCGGCGATCGCGGCGAAGACGGGCTCGGCGTAGTCGACCAGGTCCATCTTGTTCACGGCCAGCACGACGTGCGGGACGCGCAGCAGCGCGGCGACGGCCGCGTGGCGCCGGGTCTGCTCGACCACGCCGTTGCGGGCGTCGACCAGCACGACCGCGAGCTCGGCGGTGGAGGCGCCGGTGACCATGTTGCGGGTGTACTGCACGTGGCCGGGGGTGTCGGCCAGGATGAACCGGCGCCGGGGGGTGGCGAAGTAGCGGTAGGCGACGTCGATGGTGATGCCCTGCTCGCGCTCGGCCCGCAGGCCGTCGGTGAGCAGCGCGAGGTCGGGGGCCTCCTGGCCGCGCTTGCGCGAGGCGTGCTCGACGGCCTCGAGCTGGTCGGCCAGCACCGACTTGGAGTCGTGCAGCAGCCGGCCCACCAGGGTGGACTTGCCGTCGTCGACGGAGCCGGCGGTGGCGAAGCGCAGCAGTGAGGTGGCGGTGATCTCGTCCGCGGTCACGGTCATGGTTAGAAGTACCCCTCGCGCTTGCGGTCCTCCATGGCGGCCTCGGACATCTTGTCGTCCGCGCGGGTGGCGCCACGTTCGGTCAGGCGGCTCGCGGCGATCTCGGTGATCACCGCGGCGATGGTGTCGGCGTCGGAGTCGACGGCGCCGGTGCAGGACATGTCGCCGACCGTGCGGTAGCGCACCAGGCGCCGCTCGACGGTCTCGCCGTCCTTCGGGCCGCCCCACTCGCCGGCGGTCAGCCACATGCCGTTGCGGGCGAAGACGTCACGCTCGTGGGCGTAGTAGATCTCGGGGAGGTCGATCTTCTCGCGTTCGATGTACTGCCACACGTCCAGCTCGGTCCAGTTGGACAGCGGGAAGACGCGCACGTGCTCGCCGACCGCGTGGCGGCCGTTGTAGAGCGACCACAGCTCGGGGCGCTGGCGGCGCGGGTCCCAGGCGCCGAACTCGTCGCGCAGGGAGAAGACGCGTTCCTTGGCGCGGGCCTTCTCCTCGTCGCGGCGGCCGCCGCCGAAGACGGCGTCGAAGCGGCCCGTCTCGATGGCGTCGAGCAGTGGGACGGTCTGCAGCGGGTTGCGGGTGCCGTCGGGGCGCTCGCGCAGCCGTCCTGTGTCGATGAACTGCTGGACGGAGGCGACGTGCAGGCGCAGGCCGTGCTCGGCCACGACCCGGTCGCGGTAGGCGAGGACCTCGGGGAAGTTGTGGCCGGTGTCCACGTGCAGCAGCGCGAACGGCACCGGCGCGGGCGCGAAGGCCTTCAGCGCCAGGTGCAGCATGACGATGGAGTCCTTGCCGCCGGAGAAGAGGATCACCGGGTTCTCGAACTCGCCCGCCACCTCGCGGAAGATGTGGACGGCCTCGGCCTCCAACGCGTCCAGGTGCGACAGACGGGTCGGTGCGGACCGCGGTGGCGCCGGGGGTGGGGTGGAAGTCTGGAGCACTAGACGAACGCCTTCTCAGCCAGGAAGTTCAGCAGCGCCGAGGCGGACTCGGCCACCGACTCGATGTCCGCACGCAGCCTCAGGTCGGGTGACGTGGGCACCTCGTAGGGGTCGTCCACGCCGGTCAGACCGGAGATCTCACCGGCGGCCTGCTTGGCGTACAGGCCCTTCACGTCCCGCTCGGAGCAGACGTCCACCGGGGTCGCGACGTGCACCTCGAAGTACGCGGTGCCGCTGCTCACGTGCCGCTGGCGGATCGCCGCCCGCGCGTCGGCGTAGGGGGCGATCACCGGCACGAGGACGAGCACCCCGTTGCGCGCGAGGACCTCGGCGATCATGCCGACCCGTGCGATGTGGGCGCGCCGGTCCTCGCGGGAGAAGCCGAGGTCGGCCGAGAGGGCGGCGCGGACCTCGTCGCCGTCGAGGATCTCCACCCGTCGGCCGTCCGCGCGCAGCCGCTCGGCCAGCGCGGAGGCGATCGTCGTCTTCCCGGCGCTGGGCAGGCCGGTCAGCCACACCGTCGCCCCGCAGCCGCAGCAGGTCGGCGCCGCGTCGCGGGCCTCAGTCCGAGTCGTCGTCATGGTGTCGCCCTCCCAGGGCCGATGCGTCCTCCACCCGCCGGATGCGGCGGATCGGGGAGGCGAGGATGAGCAGAGAAGTGACGGTCATCGAGACCGCGATCACGTACAGGGCCGAGCCCGCGGTGAGCCGGTCGGCGAGCCAGCCGCCGAGGAGGCTGCCGACGGGTGCGAGGCCGAGCGAGACCAGGCGGTACCCGGCCGTGGCGGACCCGAGGAACCGCTTGGGCGGGATGGCCTGCCGCATGCTGACCGCGTACACGTTGTACTGGCCGAGAGCGAAGCCGTTGAGGAGGAAGGCGGTCCCGTAGAGCGGGATCGTCGGGACGTGGGAGGAGAGCAGCGGGCCGATCAGGAAGCCGGCCGAGGCTCCGACCAGTCCCACGACCAGGCTGCGGCCGGCGTGCCGTCGGTCGGCCAGGCGACCGGCGGCGGCCGAGCCGAGCAGGGTGCCGATGCTGCCGAACCCGATGAGCAGGCCGATCGTGCCGGCCGTCAGGTGGGCGGCGCGCACCCCGTACACCAGGAAGGCCGTCAGGAACGCCTCCTCGTGCAGGTTGAACAGCCCGGACTGGACGCACAGGTCGCGCAGGGGGCGGCAGCCGAGCGTGAACCGCAGCCCGGCCAGGGCCGACCGGCCCCGGCCCGCGGTGGCGCGGCCGCCGGCTCCGCCCCGGCTCCCGGCCCCCGTGTCGTCGGACGCGAGCCCCTGCTCCAGCGGCAGCAGCCAGAAGGCGGCGAACGCGCCGACGAACAGCGCGGTGGCGAGCGTCAGCGACAGCGGCAGGCCGACCTGCTGGACCAGTACCCCGGCCAGTGCGGGCCCGGCCATCTGCGACACCGAGTTGCTGGACTGCAGCAGGGCGTTGCCCCGGGTCAGTTCCTCGGGCCGCAGCAGGCTCGGGATGCCGGCCTGGTAGCCCACGTCGTAGACGACGCTGCCCGTGCCGACCACGAACGCGGTCGCGAGCAGCGCCCAGAAGGTCACCCCGGTGAGCGCGCACATCAGCCCCAGCGCGCCGAGCGCCGCGCCTCTGGCCAGCGTGCCGGCCAGGATGAGCCGACGGGTGGGTGCGCGGTCCGCCAGCACGCCGGCGCCGAGCGAGAAGAGCAGCACCGGGACGAACTGGGAGCCGGAGACGAGCCCCGCCTGCGAACCGCTGCCGTGCAGTCGGGTGACCACCAACAACGGCAGCAGGAACAGGGTCACCTGGTAGCCGACCCGGGCTGCGGCGTCCCCGACGAAGAGCTTCTGGAAGACGGGCAGCGCCCACAACCGCCGTGGCGGTGGGGCCGTGGGCGCAGCTGGCGACTGGTTGATGAGGTTCACCGCAGGAAGGGCTTCCATTCGCGCACCGCGACGACGGTGACCCCGGTGGTGGCGAAGTAGGGGTCGGCCGTCAGGATCCGGTCCACCGCTTCGCGGTCCGGCACGTCCAGCACGATGACCGCGCCGGAGTCGTCGGCCAACGGGCCGGCCAGCAGCACCTGGCCCTGCGCGTGCAGGGCGGTGAGCTTGTCCCGGTGCGCCGGCCTGGCGGCGAGGCGCTCGGCGGACTCGCCGAAGGCGAGCTCGATGATCCACATGTTCTCGTCTCTCTCTTTCTCGTCCTCGTCCGCGCCCGCGTCAGAGGCCGACCGGTGCGCCGACCGGTGCGCCGACCGAGGCGTCGGCCGATGTGGCGGCCGGTGCAATGGTGACCTCGATCGCCTGTCGCACCACGGCCTCGTACTGGTCGAGCTCCTGCGGGGTCGCCGCGTCGATGAGGAAGGTGACCACCCGGTCCCCGGACTCCTCGAACGCGCCGACCACGCTGCCGCCCGGTTCCTGCAGCACCAGCACCGCGCGCAGCGCCGGGGCGTCGCCGGGCCGGCCCGGCGACATCACCGGCCAGGCCTCGCCGTCGGCCGCCCAGAGCGGTTCGGCGGCGCCGTCGAGGTGGATCCGCACGTCCTGGAGGACACCGGGCGGGGTCTCCAGGTAGACCTGGCGCGCACAGCGGGTGGGGGTGGGGTGGTCCACCGGCTCGCCGAGGGCCAGGGCGATGATGTCCGGCTCCAACGCGTGTCCGGTCGCCAGGTGGTACAGCGGCAGGATGCCGTCGCCGGGTGTCCTGGCCGCGGCCTCCATCAGGAGCGCCCGGCCGTCCGGGGTCAGTCGCAGCTCGCTGTGGATGACCCCGGAGCCGAAGCCGAGGGCGGCCACCACGGTGCGGTTGGCGGCGAGCAGCGCGTCGCGCGCCGGACCGGGCGGCTCGGGGACGGTGTGCGAGAGCTCCACGAAGCGGCCGGCGCCGCCCTCGTTGGTGCCCTTGGCGGTCACCGACTCGAAGACCACGCGGCCGTTGTCGACCAGCGCCTCGACCGAGTACTCCGGGCCGTGGACGTACTCCTCCACCAGCAGCGTCTCCTCGGCCGGGTAGTCGGCCAGGCAGGCCGCCAGCTCGGCGGGGTCGGCCACGGTGCGCACTCCCGAACTGGAGCGCCGACCTGAGGGCTTGAGCACGGCCGGGAAGGACAGGGAGGCACCGGCCTCGGCAGCGGCCTCGGCCCGCCCGCCCGGCGGCAGCACCACCGCCGCCGGGCTCAGCCCGGCGAGGTAGGCGCGCTGCAGGTACTTGTTGCGGCACACGCGGGTCGCGCGCAGCCCGGGGGACGGCAGGCCGAGGAGGTCGGCGACGACACCGGTCTGTTCCACCAGCATCTCGCCGGCGGCGAGGACCCCGGAGAGCTCGTACCGGGCGCGCCACGCGAGGACCTGCGCGACGGTGTCGGCGGTGAAGCCGCCCTCGACGCCCACGGTGCCGCGGGCGAAGCCGATCTCGGCGATCTGCGTGATCGGGCCGTCCTCGGTGGCCAGTTGCCGGGCCGCCTCGGCACGCCACTCCTCCCCGGTCAGCACCAGGATCGCCAGTCCCCGGCGGGACAGCTCGTCGAGGTAGAGCCGGTTGCGCAGGATCACCCGCAGCCCGCCGAGCAGCACGAACGCGCGGGGCTTCATCACTCGTAGCCGAACTGCTGGAGCAGGTCGCCGAACTGCTCGTTGAAGCGGGCCAGGTTGCGCTCGTTGAAGTACTCGCGCCAGGTGCCGGTGCGGCCCTTGAAGAAGCTCCAGGAGTTCTGGTTGTAGACCGTGTCGGCCACCTTCTCCGGGTCCAGGTCGCTGCCGATGTGGGTGAGCAGCCGGCTCACGGCGTCGAGCTGGCGCTCGCGCGTGCCACCGCCGTTGGGGCCGACCAGGTCCTCGTAGCTGACCTTGCACACGTCCGGGTGCCGCAGCATCCACAGCGAGCGCTCGAACTGGTCGCGGCCGAGGAAGGAGGTGTCGCGCAACGCGTAGTCGATCTTCTCCTCCCAGGTGTCCATCGAGGTGAGCACGCGGTGGAAGATGTCGAACTCGTAGAAGTTGCCGTAGCCGGCGGCGGTCTTGCCCTCCAGGAAGTTGATCATGGAGACCACGGTGTCGCGGGGGTCGCGGTAGTTGAAGATCAGCCGCGGCGACCCGGTGGACACCCACTCCTGCAGGAAGGTGCCGTCCACCTTGTCCAGGTCGAGTTCGTGGTACATCCAGCACAGCCCGGGCGGGGTGTCGGCGAAGCGGCTGTAGTTGATGTGCGGGTTGGTGATCACCGAGTCGGCGTGGTCGAGACGGGTCTGACCGTAGCGGTTGACCACGCGCTGCCCGAGCCGACGCTGCCAGCTCCAGCCCAGTGCGGCCCAGTCGTCCTGGGTGCGGCGCCGCAGCTCGGCCGAGCTGACCGTCTGCAGTTCGGCGTACTCCTCGCGGGAGCGGGTGATCGAGGCGATCTGCAGCAGGGCCTCGTCGTCGAACTCGGGGGTGTTGTCCGGCGCGGGACGCGGCACGCCGGTCATCTTGTAGCCCAGTTCCAGCATCAGACCCTGCATCAGGTGGGTGCCGGTCTTCTGCAGCGAGACGACCATGGTCCGGGGTGCTTGTTGCACGTGCGGTACTCCTCAAGAACGCCCCGTCGCGGGGCAGTGGGGCAGTGGGGCTGCTTACGGGTGTGGCGGAGGCGGCGCGGGACCCTCCGTCGCTCAGGCGGAGGCCGAGCCGAACTCGCGCCGGTAGAGCACGCCTTCGGACCAGACCAGGTCGAGCTGGCCCCACTCCATGGCGGACGCCGCGTCGGGGAAGAAGCTGCGGCCGTTGTAGTTGGCGCTGGTGTTGCAGAGCACCGGGACGCCGCTCCACTTGTGGTACTCGCGCAGGATCGCGAAGAGCGTGGGGTCGTCGTGCTGGTTGACGGTCTGCAGCCGGGCCGTGCCGTCCAGGTGCATGATCGCCGGCAGGCGGTCCACCCACTCGGGCCGGACCCAGTGCTCGAAGAGCATGTGCGGGTCGGGCGTGCCCGGGTCGAAGATCTTCGGCGCGTGCTCCTCCAGGCAGATGGGAGCGACCGGCCGGTAGTACTCCCGCGACTTGGCGTCGTTCAGCGCCTTCTTCATCGTGGTGTCGACGGCCGGGGCGATGATGCTGCGGCCGCCGAGCGCGCGCGGGCCGAGCTCGGCGCGGCCGTTCAGCACGACCGCCGGCTGGCCGGTGCGGTGCAGCAGCCGGGCCAGCTCCTCCGGGCGGCAGGGGGACACCGTCCAGCCCTGCGGCACGTGCGGGGTGCGGTCCAGGGCCGGGCCCAGCCGGGTGCCCCACTCGATCGGCCGCAGGCCCTCGCCGCGGGCCGCGGCCAGGGCGGCCGTGCCGATCGCGGAGCCGGAGTCGTCCGGGAACGGCGGCACCCACATGGCCTTGATGATCGGGTGCGCCCGCAGTGCGCTGTTCCACTTGATGTTGAGCGCGCAGCCGCCCGCGAAGCACAGGTTCCAGGGCTCGTCGCCCTTCCAGGCGCGGATCTTGGCGGCGAGACGCTCGATCAGCATCTCCTCCAGGAACTCGTGCACGCTGGCCAGCACGTCCTCGTCGGAGACGCCGAGGGCGTTGGTCCGGGCGTGCACGTCGTCGAGGAAGGCGTGCACATACGCGTGCGAGCCCTCGCCGGTGCTGCCGCAGCCGATGATCTCGGCGCGGTAGCGGTGCACCTGCGGCGTGTCGGCCTCGAAGTGGGCGTGGAACTCCTCGCGGAAGACCTTCTTGATCTCCTCGCGGGCCGTGCCGAGGGCGATGTAGGCCATCATCTTGCCGGCCACCGAGAGGTCGTCGACGTTGCGCGACTTGGCGGTTCGCTTGAACGGGCCCCAGTGCTGCGAGGCCATCGAGTAGGTGTGGCCGATCAGCGGGAAGACCTCGCCGCCCGGCTCGATCCGGCCGTCCGCGTCCACGCAGTACAGGCGCGGGAAGCAGCCGCCGTCCCAGACCATGACCATCGAGGCCTCGCCGCGGCGGGCGAACGGGCTGGTGCAGTAGGCGGCGGCCAGGTGGCTGCCCACGTGCACGTAGCTCTCGTACTTCTTGCTGCGGCCGCCGATCAGCAGCTCGCCCAGTCGGCCCGGCTGCAGCGGGTCGGGCACCTGCGCCGTCTCGCGGTAGGGCGCGACCAGCAGCTCGACGGGGGAACCGCCGGACAGCCGGGCCAGCCGCCCGAACTCGGCGCCGTCCCAGCCGTCGACGGCCCAGGTGCCGATGTCGTCGAGACGGTATCCGAAACCGCCCAGAATTCCGACGAGATCGTCAAGTTCGTCAACGTTGCTGTAGCGGGCACCGTTGGCAAGCTTCTGCATCTCGATGTTGAACTCGAGCTTTCCGTCGTTGAGCAGGGCTATGCCGCCGCTCTGGGTCAGCTTCAAGCCAGCGGTGATCATGACAAATTCTCCCGAGTGTTCCGATTGCCCCGTCCGCCCGTGATCCCGGGGGAGGGCGCTGCATGCCCGTTCCGTCTCGCCGCATGCAGGGCCGACGGCCTGTCATCACCTGAGGGGTCGAGCCATTCAGGGTGTAAATGCGACAGGAGTCGCCTGGGCAGCTGTTGTCCGTGTTTGCCGCCATTGGCAGTGCGCAAGCGACCTGGAGGTGCCGATTCCGCAATTGACAGCACCAAGCACGTCGCCGAACCTCATGATCACTGCCGTTGGCGAACTCGATTCTGCCGAGCAGAGGAAGCGGGAGCGACACGTGAGGACGTTCGTGCCCACGCACGGCGTCAACCGGAAGGGGTGGGGTACGCATGCAAGCAGGCGACGCAGATGCCGCGGGCGACTGCACGCGGAACGGAGCCGGCATCTGCGAGGCCGGCATGCGGGTCTACCAGCAGGCCTGGGCCGACGGCGGGGCGCCGACCGCGGCGACCCCCAAGTGCCTCACCCGGCTCGGGCTCGTCCACGCACTCGCCGACGACCCGAACACCGTCGTCCCCATGCCCCCCGACATCGCCGCGGCCGACCTCTCCCGGCCGCTGGAGGAGGCGATCTCCGAGCAACAGGAGCAGCTGTCGAAACTGCGCCGGGCCGTGGCCGAGGCGGAACCGGTGTACCGCGAGTTCCTGGACCGCAGTCGCCCCGCGATACGCCAGCTCAGCGGCGCCGCGACCATCTCCACCGCCCTGGCGGAGGCCGTCGACTCCTGCCGCTTCGAGCTGCTCACCGCCCAACCCGGCGGCGGGCGCCCGGCCGAGATCCTCGAGCAGGCGCTCACCCGCGACCTGGCACTGTCCGCCCGCGGCGTCCGACAGCGCACGCTCTACCAGCACACCGTGCGCAACCATCCGCCCACCCGCGCCTACATCCAGCGGGTCTCCGAGCACGGCGCGCAGGTGCGCACCATCAACCAGGTCTTCGACCGGCTGATCATCTGCGACCGCGCCATCGCCTTCGTCCCCGCCGGACCGGACCGGCAGCACTCCGCACTCGTCATCAACACCCCGTCCCTGGTCGACTACCTGGTGAAGGTCTTCGAGTACATGTGGGACCACGCGGTGACCCTCTCCGTCGAACCGGGCGGTGGAAGACCGGAACTGCTCACGGACCGGGTCCGGCGCGACGTCATCCGCCTGGTCGTCGACGGGTGCACGGACGCAGGCATCGCCCACAAGCTCGGCATCAGCACCCGCACGGTCTCCAAGCACATCCAGCGCGTCTCCGAGGAGCTGGGCAGCCGCAGCCGCGCCCAACTCGGCTATCTGGTCCACGCCGAGGGCTGGTTCCGCGACGAGTAGCGCCTGCCCGGGCGGCGCCGGGTTCTGCTTTGCGCACTGCGGGAAACGGACCGGCCACACGTCCCTGACCAGCCTCATCGCTTCGAAACAATGAGAGCGGGCCTCCGCCCGCCACCCCTCAGACAGGAATCAAAAGATCATGGCTTTCGCGCAGAGACTCCTCATCGCCGCCCTCGCCGCCCTGGCCCTGCTCCTCACCGCCCCCGGCCACGCGCCGGCCCCCACCACCTCCCAGGCGTCCGCCACACCCCAGGCCGTCGCCCCCGCCGACTCCGGCTGGGGAGCCTGATCCACTGGCGTGAGCCGGGACCTGGGGCGACCGCCTCAGGACCACGGGCGCGCGGCGGACGGCGGAGATCCCGCGGATCAGTCCGCGCGTTCCAGGCGGAGACTGCTGCCGACCGGGATCGCCGCCCACACCGCGCTGACGTGTGGGAGCGTCGCGATGACCGCGGCGGTCCGGATCAGGGCCGCGGCCCGTTGCGGTCCGATGGGATCGAAGTCGAAGCCCATGCCGGTGGACCACGCCGTCGCGTCGAGGTCGGCCCCGGCCGGGGCGTCGGAGAAGAACAGGACGAGCTCCACGCTCCACAGCTGCGTCTGCCCGAAGCCGTCGTCCCGGTCGCTCTCGTCGCGCACCGCGAACTGCCGGGTGAAGGCGAGCGCGGGACGGTTGTCGTGCCAGGCCCAGCGGCCGCACTGCACGCTGAACCCGTCGCCGTCGTCCTCCGCCGGCTCGATCCCGTCGATGTCCGTCTGGACGAACTCCTGGAACGCGGACCATGCCCGCGTGACGTCGTCGACCGCGTCCGGGTCGAGTCCCTGGCGCCGAAGAAGCAGCGCGAAGGTCTCGGAACTGTTCGTCCAGTGCGTGGCCATGCGGGATGCTAACCGCTCCTCGTCCGACGCGAAGCCGCCCACCGATCTCATCGGGGCCGTGTGCGCCTTCGGACAACTCCTGAGTCGACGCCGTGTCAGGCCTCGGCCTGGGCCTGTGCGGCGCGGCGGACCGCGTGGTTGCAGCGGGCCAGGAGTTCGCGCAGTTGGGTGCGTTCGGCCTCGGTCAGTTCCTCGGCGATGGCGTGTTCGATGGCGCAGGCCCTGGCGTCGGCGAGGGTCAGGGCGGTGTGGCCGGCGGGCGTGAGGCGCGTCTCCAGGACGTTGCCGTGCCAGGGGTGGGGCGCGCGTTCGACCAGGCCACGGTCGGTGAGGTTCTTCAGCACCACGGCCATGGCCTGCGGGGTGACCTGGCAGGCGCGGGCCAGAGCCGCCCCGCTGATCCCGGCGTTCTCGGCCAGCACATGGAGGGTGGCGTACTGCGGCACGGTGAGTCCGGCCGGTTCCACCGCGGCCCGCTTGGCGGCCATCAGCTCCTGCTCAGCGCGTCGGATGTCGAGTCCGAGGCGCTCGTTCGCGGGCATTCCCATGATCCCACCATACAAGGCTTGGCGAGAGACAAGCTGGTTGACAGTCATCAATGCTTTGATGATGATCCATGTGTTGAAGATCGGACAGGGGAACCATCGGAAGGATCTGTTGTGACATCAGCAAACGGGGGACCGGCAGGCCCAGGGGAGCAGGTCGACCTGGCGTTCCTGGAGACGCCCGGGCTGGCGGCCGCCTTCGTCGCCGGGAACCGGCCACGGGCGCACGGTGCAGGGCTGGACGTGTACGAGTACGACCGGGTGACGGCCGACCTGACCTCCCTGTTGGACTGGCCCGTGCGCTGCGAGGCGTCCGGCCGAGAGCACCTGACGGTAGGTGAGCGAGCCGCGACGGCGCAGACGGCGGGGGCGGCGTACCGGATGGCCGCGCGCTGGTTCCACTTCGGCACGCTGCTCCCGCACCCCGACCGCGCGGCGGTGGCCCGGCTCGCGCTGGAGGCGGACCGGGCCATGGGTCGGGCGTTGGCCCTGCTGGACCCGGCGGCCGAGCGGGTCGAGGGCGAGGGCTTCGCGGGGTGGTTGCGGCGGCCGGCCGAGGGCGGGCGCGTTCCGGTGGCACTGGTGGTGCCCGGGCTGGACTCCAGCAAGGAGGAGTTCCATGCCGTGATCGAGGCGCTGTTGTCGCGGGGGCTCGGCGTGCTCGCGATCGACGGGCCGGGACAGGGCGTGCTGGCAGGTACGAGCACGTTCGAGCCCGAGTACCAGCAGATCGCCGGTCGAGCCCTGGACGCCCTGTCCGAGCGGAGCGATCTGGATGTCGAGCGGTCGGCCGTGGTGGGCCTGAGCCTGGGTGGCTGGTTCGCCGCCAAGTCTGCCGCGGGCGAACGCCGGCTTCGGGCTGCGGTGTTGGTCAGCGGGCCCGGCCGGCTGGACTGGGCGGGTCTGGTGCCCTTCGTCACGGCCACCCTGGCACAGCGCTGCGGCGGCCCGGCGGCGGCGCGCAGCTTCGCCGCGCGGGTGGACCTGGCCGGCCTGGCCGAGCAGCTCACCGGACCGGTCCTGCTGGTCGAGGGGGGTGAGGACCGCATTCCCGGAGTTCTGAACGCGGGCGATGTGCGCACCGAACTCCCCTCCGGGGAGCTCCTCCTCGTCCCGCACGGGAACCACCTCCTGGGCAACGCGCAGGGCGAATGGCTGCCGCAGGCAGCGGACTGGGTGGTGAGGGCCCTGGCGGACGCCGACGCCAACGCCGATGCCGATGCCGATGCCGACGCCGACGCCGATGCGGGCGTGTGCGCCTGATACTGCGCCAGTCGAGGGCGGGGAGGGGGGTTCGTGGCGCGGTCTGCGCCGCGGCCCCCTGGTTCGCTGCCCGTGATCCATGCGCGATCTGCTCCCGGGCGGGGAGTGCGCGGCTCGGTGCAACTCCAGCAGGTATCGACCGCCTTCACTCTGCTGCGTGGGCGTTTCGTGTGGTAACCCTGGTGGGTGGAGGAGAGGGAACAATGACTTTCCGTGATGTCCTGAACCAGGGGCTCGTCCACGGCATCGGCCATGCCGATGCAGATCGGCGCGCTCTTCGTCATGCGGTCCGCGGCTCGGACGAGACGTGCCCGCGCCTGGCCCGGCTCACCTCCCGACCGTCCAGGGGGCCGCGGTGACGCACCGTTCGTACGCGCTGGGGCTGGCGATCGTCGCCTACTCCGGGTTCGCGGTCAGCGGTGCCCTGTTCGCCGCGGGCTCGCTGGCCCACGTCGGCGGGGGTGACGCGCTGCTGGTGTTCCTGTCGGTGCTCACCGTGCTGTGGACGGCGGCAGGCGTCGTCGGTGCTCGGCTTCTTGTCGTGTTCGAGCGGGCCTGGGACCGGCAGTTCGACGAGACCGGGACGTCGTGGGCGGTCCGCGAGGCTGAGCGGATCCTGCAGAAGGCGGGCGAGCAACGGTGAGCGGCGCGGCCGACGGGACGTCGGCGGCGGGGGCCGTGCGGCACTGAGTCGTCGCCGGTGTGGGGTCGGTGTCGGCTGGGGGGAAGCCCACCAGGCCCGTCCGTGACACGGTCGGCGTCCGGCTGAAGCCGCCCCAACTCAGACGCTCATGGGCGCGGGTCCTCCGGCTCGGCACAGACCGTCGTGCAGGCGTGGACGAAGTCCTGGACGATCCGGTCGTGGTCGGCGGCCGCGCTCCACGCGACCGCGACGTGGCTGGGGCTGACACCGGTGACGGGGCGGTAGACGATACCGGGGCGTTGGTAGAAGCGGGCGGTGGCAGCGGGCGTGAGGCTGACGCCGTAGCCGTTGACGATGGCGTTGAGCCACTCGTCGGGGTTGTGCGCCACGACGCCGATGCGGGCCGGGTGGCCGTCGCGTTCGTCGGCGGCCAGCCACCAGTCACGCCACGAGCCGGACTCCGGCGGGGTGGCGACGAACGGCTCGTCCCACAGGTCGTGGAAGGGAACTTCGGAGACCTGCGCCAGCCGGTGACCGGCGGGCAGCGCGACCCAGCGGGGCTCCGTCAGCAAGGTCGTGACGCGGAAGGCCTCCTGACCGGGGAAGGGGAGCCGCAGCAGTGCGGCGTCGACCGAGCCGTCGGCCAGGCCCGCCGTGGGGTCCGCCCAGTCGGACTGGTGCATCTCGAGGCGCCAGCCCGGGTGCCGCCGGGCGAAGGCGGCGACGATCTCCTGCGTGTGTTCGTTGGCTGCGCTGGCAACGAAGCCGATCCGCAGCGTACGCGCGGCCCGGCCGGCGGCCGCGCGGGTCCGGCGCAACGCGACCTGCCAGGCGGTGAGCACGGCGGTGGCCTCGCTCGCCAGTGCGGCGCCGGCGGGAGTCAGCGTCATCCCGGCACGGGACCGGACGAACAACTCGACGCCCACCTGGGTTTCCAGCTGCTTGATCTGCTTGGTGAGCGCCGGCTGCGAGACGAACAGGCGCTCCGCGGCGCGGGTGAGGTTCCCTTCCTGGGCGACGGCGGTGAAGTAGCGCAGCAGGCGGGTGTCGATGTCCATGCCGCCAGGTTATGGAACCAGGTATTGGACGCCCCCGACCAGGGTCCGGCAGCCTTGATCACGTGAGCGGAACAGCTCGCCGGACGACTCGAGGGAAGCGGCATCATGACCAGCACGAACCCGAAGATCGAGGCCATCAGCAGGTTCTTCGCCGCCTACGCGGCCTACGACCTGGACGGCATGCGGCAGGTCCTGACCGACGACCTCGAGTGGACCATCCCCGGCCACCATCCGTTGTCCGGCACCAAGCACGGGGTCGAGGAGATCGTGGCGTTCTTCACCCAGCTCGGCAAGGCCGGCTTCCAGGCCGAGCCACTGTTCCTGGAGGCCAACGACGAGTACGTCGTCGACATCCACCGCGGCTGGTCCACCGAGGGAGTCGGCAAGGTCGACACGATGTGGGCGCTCGTGTGGCACTTCAACGCCGACGGCAAGGTGGATCGGGTCCGCAACCTGTCCGGTGACCAGCATCAGATGGACGCCTACGTCTGGGCCAACTACAGCTTGGCCCCGCTCCCTGACCGGCTCGCCTGACGCGTGCCGCCCCGGACATGACTCCTGCCTCGACCAGTGGAGGACTTTGGGCGTCGCCGTCCTCGGGCCGGCCGCCGCATCGGCCACGCGTCCTGCCGTTCCGTCGAGCCGGCGTGCTCGGCCCGACGGAACGGCAGGGTCGGCTCGGACCCGGGGGTCAGCCCAGTTCGGCGGAGAGGAAGTTCGCACCGTTGTACGAGCCCCAGCCTGTCACCCGGTCGTAGCCGGTGCCGGCGCTGTATGCGCCGTTGCTTCCGCCGGTGACGTCGTGGAACGCCTTGCTGTAGTTCGACGACTGGGCCAGGGCGTAGATGGTGGAGTTGGCGAAGCCGAAGGACGGCTTGCCCTTGGCGGCGGCCTCGCTGTCGTAGATCGCGGTGAAGGCGGCCCAGTTGGGGGCGGCGGCGCTGGTGCCGCCGTACTCGGTCCAGGCGCCCTGGCTGTAGACGGACCAGCCGGTGCTCGGGTTGGCGTCGGCGGCGACGTCGGGCACGTACCGGGACCCGCTGGTGTCGACCTTGCTCTGGAAGCTCGGCGTGGCGAACTGCGAGGAGACGCCGCCGCCACTGCCGCTCCAGGCGGTCTCCTTGCTCCAGGCGCCGGAGGAGTTGAGGGAGAGCGTGGTGCCGCCGGTGCCGGAGACCCAGGGGTCGGCGGCGGGGAAGTCGACGGAGGTGCCGCCGTTGCCGGCGTCGTCGGAGCCGCTGTCACCCGACGCCGCGTAGACGGACTGCCCCTGGGCGGCGGCCTCCTGCAGGTCGGTGTCGACGGCGGTCAGGTTTGAGGGGGTCTCGCCCGCCTCGTACTGGCCCCAACTGGTGGAGATGACGGGGACGTCGTCGCTGACCAGCGCCGCGTAGACGGCCAGTTCGCCGGCGTCGCTGTTGGGCGCCTCGTAGACCTTGACCGAGGCCTGCGGGGCGAGGGCCTGGACGACCTCGATGTCGAGCTCGACCTCGTCCTGGCCGGAGGTGTCGGTGGTGCCGCCGCCCGCGGCGCGCACCACGGGTGTGGGCGGGGTCAGCGCGTAACCCTTGTCGTAGGTGGTCACGTCCGACTGCGTGTAGGCGGAGAACTCCAACAGGCCGACGGTGACGCCGTGGCCGTTGTAGCCGGCGCCGATGGCCGGGGCGACGTTGTACGCGGAGCGGGCGTGCGCGGGGGTCAGACCCGGGTGAGTCGCCCCGGGGGACGCCGTCGCGGTCGTCTTGCGGGCCAGGTTCGTGTGGTAGTGGGCGTAGTTGTTCAGGCCGGCCACGTCGGTGACGTCGGCGGCGATGGCGGCGGGGAGCACCGGGGCGGCGGTGTTGGCGTAGAAGTCCTGGCGTGAGGCGGGGTCGCGGTAGTCGGCGAGGGTGGCCCCGAAGGCCTTCTCGACCTGGGCGGCGGTGCCGCGGGCCTGCACGCTCAGGTGGTTGGCGCTGACCTGGCCGACGGTGAGCCCCTGGCTGCGCAGATACGCGGTGACCCGTGCGACGGTCCGCGCCGTAGCGCCGAAGCGGTCCGCGAACTGCTGGACCGTCAGGTAGTGCCGGTACTGCGGGGATTGGGGGTCGGTGACCTGTCCAAGGAAGGCGGTCAGGGCCGCCTGGTCGCGCAGCGCGAGGCTGAGGGTGACGGGTATCGACCGGCGGGCGTCGACCGCTCCGACGCGCTGGAAGTGGGCGATCGCCGGGAGCACGTCGCCGTGCAGCGCCGCCGGGGTGGTGGTGGCCTGCGCGGGCACGGCCAGGGCGAGGGCGAGGATCGGCAGCGGCGCTGCGAGGAGTCCGACGGCGGAGCGGATCGTGAGCTTCACGGGGGTCCTCCTGGGACGACGGGGTGAGCGAAGGCAGGATCACTCGGAGCGAGAGCCATGCGCATGACAAGCCATGTGCGCCAGGACCGCGCAGCTCCAGGCGTCCTGATATGTCATCACAGCCGGTGGTGCCGATCTGCGTCAACGCTCCCCAGGTCGTCGCCATGCAACTGTCACGTGGCGTCACAGAAGCCGCCGGCGGGCGTGCCCCGCCGTGCCGCGCCACATTCGAGGGAAATAATGGTGCACATCCCCCTCGGCCACCCACGTAAGGGGCGCGCCCCATGACAGCGGACCCCACCGCCAGGACCACAGGCCCGGCGCGCTTCAGCGAGGAGCGCTCCGCCGAGGTCGTGGCCGCCTCCTTCGCCGGTACCCCCGATGCGCGGCTGGGCGAGGTCATGACCGCGCTCGTGCGGCACTTGCACGCGTTCGTGAAGGACGTCGAGCCCACCGTCGACGAGTGGGCGGCGGCGATCGGATTCCTCACCGAGGTGGGTACGGCCTGCACGCCGGTGCGGCAGGAGTTCGTCCTGCTCTCCGACGTCCTCGGCGTGTCGATGCTGGTGGAGACCATGAACAACCGTGCGGACAGGGGCACGGAGTCGACCGTGGAAGGGCCGTTCCACCTCGTCCGGTCGCCCGCGCGCGAACTCGGCGCCGACATCGCCCTGGACGGCAAGGGGGAGCCGTGCCTGGTCACCGGCACGGTCCGCGGAGTCGACGGCACCCCCGTCCCCGGCGCGGCCGTGGACGTGTGGCAGGCCAACGCGGACGGCTTCTACGACGTGCAGCAGCCGGAGCAGCAGCCCGAGGGCAACCTGCGCGGGCTGTTCACCACCGACGACGAGGGCCGCTTCTGGTTCCGGTCGATCGTGCCCCGCTACTACCCGGTCCCCACCGACGGGCCCGTCGGCCGCCTCCTCCAGGCGACCGGCCGCCACCCGAACCGACCCGCCCACATCCACTTCGACGTCCGGGCCTGCGGCTACCGGCCGCTGCTCACCCACCTGTTCGTCGCGGACACGCCCTACCTCGACTCGGACGCCGTCTTCGGGGTGAAGGACAGCCTCGTCCGCGAGTTCCCCACCGTCGACGACCCTGCCCGCGCGGCCGAGGTCGGGCTTCCCAACCCGTTCCGGGCCGTCCACTTCGACGTGGTGCTGCGGCCCGAGACGCCCGCGGACGGTGCCTGAGGCGCGCCTGACGGACCACCCGCATCCGCAGTTCGGACACCAGGAAGCAGGCTCAGCCGTGACCGCCCTTCAGCCGTTCACCTACCACTCCCTGCCGATGCGCGTGGTCTTCGGCCCCGGCGTCGTGGCGTCGCTGCCTCAGGAGATCGAGCGCCTCGGGTACCGGCGGGCGCTGGTCCTGTGCGGCCCGCAGCAGCAGGCCACGGGCGGGATGGTCGCCGACGCCCTCGGGAGCCGTGCGGCGGGCGTTCTGGCCGAGGCGCGCATGCATGTCCCGCTCGAGGTCGCCGACCTCGCCCGGCAGCGCGCACGCGAACTCGGCGCGGACTGCTGCGTGGCCGTGGGCGGCGGTTCGGCGGTCGGCCTGGGCAAGGCCGTCGCGCTGGAGCACGGGCTGCCGGTCCTCGCCGTGCCCACCACCTACGCCGGCTCGGAGATGACGCCCGTCTGGGGGCTGACCGAGAACGGACGCAAGCGCACCGGACGCGACCCGCGCGTCCTGCCGGTCAGCGTGTTCTACGACCCCGAACTCACCCTCACCCTGCCCGTCGGTCTCTCGGTGACCAGCGCGGTCAACGCCGCCGCGCACGCGGTCGAGGCCCTGTACGCGCCCGACGCCAACCCGGTGATCTCGCTCATGGCCGAGGAGGGCGTCCGCGCACTCGTCGACGCCCTGCCTGCCGTCGTCCGTGACCCCGGCGACCTGGAGGCCCGGGGCCAGGCCCAGTACGGAGCCTGGCTCAGCGGCGCCTGCCTCGGCGCCACGACGATGTCCCTGCACCACAAGCTGTGCCACAGCCTCGGCGGCACCCTCGACCTGCCCCACGCTCCCACGCACACCGTCGTCCTCCCGCACGCCCTGGCCTACAACCAGCGGGGCGCCCCGCAGGCAGTGGCCGCGCTGAGCCGCGCGCTCGGCGGTGCCGCCGACCCGGCCCGCCGCTTCTTCGACCTCGCCGGCGAGCTCGGCGCCCCGCGCTCACTGCGGGAGCTCGGCATGGCGGAGACCGCCATCGCGCGCATCGTCGACGAGGTGCTCGCCAACCCGTACGCCAACCCCGTCGAGGTCACCGCGGAGGGCCTGACCGCCCTCCTGCACGCCGCATGGGCGGGCGAGCCGCCGCAGGCCGCCGGGCCGGAGTGAGGTCGGCGACGATCCGCTCCCGCGGGGAGCCGCTCGGGGATCAGATCGCGTCGCGGCTCCCGGCCGGGTCGTTGGGGTGCGAGTGGACGGAGGTGACCGTCGAGGTCATCCACGGCCACAGGGGAAGTGTCCCGAGTACCGCCTCGTACAGCTCGGCCTCGTCGGCGGCCCGCCACAGGCCGATACTGCGCAGCTCACCCACCGGGCGCCACAGCCTGACCAGGTGCCCGGCGCGGGCCAGTTCCGCGGCCTGCACGGCTTCGGCCGCGCGCATCCGCTCGACCTCGGCCGGCTCGGTGCCCTCGGGCACGGTGGTGGTCAGCTCGACCAGGAACTCCTTCACGGTCTCTCCTTCTGATGCTGGTGCGACGGCTGTGGACAGTGCTGGTGCGACGATCGGTCAGGCGGCCTTGAGCCGGGCGGCGGTACCGGACTGCTTGAGCTCTGCGGAGACGTTGCCGAAGCGAGTGGGTGAGCCGAAGAGCACCGCGTCGGCCCACTCGATGTCCTCGGCGCTCGCCTCAGGTCCGGGTTCAGGCGGGCGCTGAGGCCGCGTGCACGATCTCGTGCTGCCACTGCGCACGCGGCTGCCGGTGCAGCGCCCAGTAGTGCTCGGCGATCAGCTCGGGGTCGGCGTCGGTGCCAGGCACGATGGCGCAGTCCACGGTCACGGTGGCCACGTGCACGCCGAACGGGCCGTACTCCTGGTCGAGGATCCGGGTGAGCGCGCGGACACCGGCCTTGCCGAGGGACAGGCTCGTGCTGCGGCTGAGGGGTCGCGGCATGCCGCCGGTGATGATCACCGTGCCGCCGCCGTTCCGGGTCATCTGCGGGGCCAGGTGGGTGGCCGCGTCCATCGCGCCGAGCACGTTCACCGACCACGCGTCCAGGTGCTGCTGCGTGCTCAGTTCGCCCGGCCGGTCCGGCTGGATGATCGCGGCGTTGTACACGAGCACGTCGGGCACGCCGTGAGCGTCCACAGCGGCGTCGAGGGCGGCGTGGAGCGCGGTACGGTCGGCGCTGTCGGCGCGCAGCGCGAGCACCTGCCCGGAGGTCCGCGTGCGGACCGCGGCGGCGACCTCGTGCACGGCTCGGCTACGGGCGATCGCTGCGACGGGCAGTCCCTCGCGCGCGAACCGCGCGGCGACCGCGGCGCCCAGGCCGGCTCCGGCGCCCACGATGACCAGTCCTGGCATGGGAATCTTCTCCAACTCGCGTGATGTTGAACGCGATGACCGTAGGTCCTCTCATCGGTGTGAGGAGCAAGCCCTGCGGCATCGCCGCAGGTAGGAGCGGAGAGCACGGATGCAGATCGGCGAACTCGCCGCCCGTTCCGGCGTGCCGGAGCGGCTGCTGCGGTACTACGAGGAGCGCGGGCTGCTGGCCCCTGAGCGGACGACCGCGGGTAGGCGTCGCTACCAGGAGTCGGACGTGCTGCGTGTCGACACCATCCGGGCGCTGCTCGCCGCGGGGCTGAACACCGCGAACATCGCGGTCATGCTGCCCTGCGTGGGGTACGACGCGGGTCGGCTGCTGCCGCAGTGCCCGGAGATGGTCACGCGGCTGGCCCGGCAGCGCCGGCGCCTCGACGAGTCGATCGAGGGACTCGAGCACTCTCGTCGCCTGGTCGACGCGCTCCTCGCACAAGCAGGGCCATGACGTGGTCACGGCCCTGCTTCCGGGTCTGCATCGTTGGGCTGGCGGGTCACGCCTCAGGGACGATCCGAGCGTTCAGGAAGGGTCGCGCAGACCCAGCAGCGCCAGCGCGTTCTCCTTCAGGATCAGCGGCTTGACCTCGTCCTTCATCTCCAGCTTCGCGAAGTCAGCGAACCACCGGTCCGGGGTGACCACGGGGAAGTCCGAGCCGTAGAGCACCTTGCGGGCCAGCGGGCCGGACAGCTGCCGCACCAGCTGCGGCGGGAAGTACTTCGGCGCCCAGCCCGACAGGTCGATGAACACGTTGGCCTTGTGGGTGGCGATGGAGATCTGCGTGTCCACCCACGGCACCGCGGGGTGGGCCATGACGATCCGCAGGCCGGGGAAGTCCGCGGCGACGTCGTCGAGCAGGAGCGGGTCGCTGTAGCGCAGCTTGATGCCGCGGCCGCCGGGCAGTCCGGCGCCGATCCCGGCCTGGCCGGTGTGGAAGAGGGCGATGGTGCCGAGCTCCTCCAGCGTCGCCCACAACGGCGCGTACGCCGGATCGTTGGGCGCGAAGGCCTGCAGCCCCGGGTGGAACTTGAACCCGCGGACGCCGTACTCCACGGCAAGGCGGCGTGCCTGCCTGCACGCGTCGGCGCCCCGGTGGGGGTCCACGGACCCGAAGGGGATCAGCACGTCGGCGTGCTCGGCCGCCTGCTCGGCGATCTGCTCGCTGGACAGCGGCGGGTGGCCGAGTCCGTGGCCGGCGTCGATGGTGAAGACGACGGCGGCCATGCGCCGCTCGCGGAAGTAGGCGGCGAGGTCCGCCACGGTGGGGGTGCGGTTGTGGTCGCCGCGGAAGTACGCGGCGGAGGCGTCCATCAGCTCCTGGTCGAGGGAGTGGTGTCCGTGGCCGTCGGCTTCGACGTGGGCGTGGAAGTCCAGGGCGACGATCGCGTCGAGGTCGATGCGGGGGGAGTAGGTCATGGTTCCCGTCGGCTTTCTAGGGCAGGGTGCGGTGGTCGCGCTTGTGCTGCAGGAGGGCCACCAGCAGTTCGTCGCGCTGGGCGACCAGCTCGGCCTGGTCCAGATCGGCGAGTTCGTCGTCGACGCCGCTCACCAGCTGCGCGACGAGCGTGGGCGACAGGCGGGCCGGGCGCAGGTCCTTCATCCACTCCTCAGCGGGCGGGCCCAGGTGTGCGAGGGTGTGCGCGAGGCCCCCGGCGCCGCCCGACAGATGCTGGTTGACCAGCGGCCCGAGTAGCGCCCAGCGCAGGCCGGGGCCGTGGCAGATCGCGGCGTCGACGTCCGCGACGCTCACCACGCCGCGCTCGACCAGTGAGTAGGCCTCCTGCCACAGCGCCGCCTGGAGCCGGTTGGTGACGTGGCCGGGCAGCTCCTGGCGGACGTGGATCGGGCGCTTGCCGAGGCCGGTGTAGAACGCCATCGCCTGTTCGACCGCGGCGGGGTCGGTCCGGGCGCCGGGGACGACCTCGACGAGCGGGATCAGGTGGGCCGGGTGGAAGGGGTGCCCGACGAGCACCCGCTCGGGTGCGCGGCCGCACATCTCCTGCAACTGACTCGGCGTGAGGCCGGACGAGCTGCTGGCGATGACGGTGTCGACCGGTGTGGCCGCGTCCAGGTCGGCGAACAGCCGCTGCTTGAGCTCGATCCGCTCCGGCCCGCTCTCCTGCACGAACCGCGCCTCGGCCACGGCCGCGGCGAGATCCGCGGTGAAGGTGAGCCGCTGCGGGGACGCGCCGCCCGCCAGGCCGAGTCGCCGGAGTGTGGGCCAGGCCTGGGCGACGGCCTCCCGCAGACGCCGCTCCGCCCCCGGCGCCGGGTCGTGGGCGACGACGTCGTGACCGCCTGCCAGGAAGAGCGCCGCCCAGCTCGCGCCGATGACTCCGGTGCCGACGACCGCGACGGTGCCCGGGTCCCCGACCCCGACCCCGTTCATCGGTCCTCCCGGCGTGCGCGGGCGTAGGCGGCGTAGGAGTCGAGGGCGCCCGGATCCATCAGGGCGCCGGGCGAGGCGACCTCGTCGGCGGCGGCGCCGCGCAGGATCTTCTTGATCGGCACCTCGAGCTTCTTGCCGGTCCTGCTGTAGGGCACGGCGGTGACCGGCACGATGCGGTCGGGCACGTGACGCGGGGACAGCGCGGTGCGGATCTCCCGGTTCAGCCGTGCCGTCAACTCCTCGTCGACGGCCGTGCCGTCGGCGGGCACCACGAAGAGGATGAGCTCGCCCATGCCGCCCTGCGCGTCCTCCAGGTGGACCACGAGGGCGTCGTTCACGGAGGGCAGGTCCTGCAGGACCCGGTAGAACTCGCCCGTGCCCAGCCGCACGCCGCCCCGGTTGAGGGTGGCGTCGGAGCGGCCGGTGATGGTGCACGACCCCTGCTCGGTGAACCGGCACCAGTCGCCGAAGCGGAAGACGCCGGGGAAGTCCTCGAAGTACGCCGCCCGGATCCTGCTGCCGTCCTCGTCGCCCCAGAAACCCACCGGCATGGACGGCATCGGCGAGGTGATCACCAGCTCGCCCAGTTCGCCGACCACGACCCGGCCCTGCTCGTCGAAGGCCTTCGCGTCCACACCCAGGCTCGCGCCGGACATCTCGCCGACGTAGACGGGCTGCAGCGGAGACGCCTGGACCAGGCCGGTGCACACGTCGGTGCCCCCGGAGCCGACGTTGAGCAGCACGCGGTCGCCGAACTGCTCGTGCACCCAGCGGAAGCCCTCCGCGGCGAACGGGCTGCCGGCCACGCCCAGTTGCCGCAGCCGGGACAGGTCGAACTCCTCGGCCGGGCGGACGCCCTCCTTGCGGCAGGACATGAGGTACCCGGGGCTCGCGCCGACCAGCGTCGCGCCGGTCTCCGCCGCGAGCTGCCACTGGAAGCGCAGGTCGGGGTGGAGCGGGTTGCCGTCGATCATCACCACGCCGCTGCGCAGCAGCAGCGCGGAGATGAGGTTGTTCCACATCATCCAGGCGGTCGTGGTGAACCACAGCAGCCGGTCGCCGGGGCCGAGGTCCCAGTGGAACGCGTGGTTCTTCAGGTGCTCCAGCAGGATGCCACCGTGGCCGTGCACGATGGCCTTGGGCTTACCGGTGGTGCCGGAGGAGAACAGGACGTAGAGCGGGTGGTCGAAGGGGACCGGCTCGAAGGAGAGCGGTTCGTCCGCGTCCGCCGCGAGCGCCTCCCACGACACCGTGTCCGGGACCTGCAGCGGGCCGTAGGGGACGTGGACCACGTGCGCGACGGTGGGCAGGGCGGCGCGCAGCTCCGCGACGTCCGCGCGCTTGTCGATCGGCTTCTCACCGTAGGTGTAGCCGGCGACGGTGAGCAGCACCTTCGGCTCGACCTGCTCGAAGCGGTCGATGACGCTGCGCGCGCCGAACTCGGGGGCGCAGGCGGCCCAGGTCGCGCCGAGGCTGGCGGTGGCCAGGAACGCGACCAGCGTCTCCGGGACGTTCGGCAGATAGGCGGCGACCCGGTCGCCGCGGGTGACGCCCAGCCGCCGCAGCCCGGCCCGCACCCGGCGCACCTGGTCGGCCAGCTCCGCGAAGGTGAGCTCGACCCGGTCGCGGGTCTGCGAGACGGCGATGACCGCGAGCTCGTCGGCGTCCTCGGGCTGCCCGAAGGCGTGCTCGGCGTAGTTCAGGGTCGCGCCAGGGAACCAGCGCGCGCCCGGCATGCCCCGGTCGTGCTCGGCGAGCACCGCCGTCGGCGGGGTGTGGGCGCGCACGCCGAAGTAGTCCCACACGCTGCGCCAGAAGTCCTCGAGACGGTCGACGGACCAGTGCCGCAGCTCGTCCCACGAGGCGAAATCGTGCCCGCGTTCCTCGCGCAGCCAGCGCAGGAAGCCCTGCACGCGCGCGTCCCGGGCAGCGTCGGGGTGCGGCGGGTGGAGAACCTCGGGGACGGTCGGGAGAGTCGTCTCGCTCGCACTCATCGCTGCACCACCTTGGCGGCTCGGCCGGACAGGAAATCGTTCATCCGCTGCTTGGCTTCGGGGCTGCTCTGGGCGACCGCTGCCATCAGCGACTCCATCAGCAGGCCGGTGTCGGGATCGGCTCCCGCGATGCGCGGCAGCGCGTGCAGGACCGCGAAGTTGGTGACCGGCGAGTTGCCGGCGATCTGCTCCGCGAGCTTCAGTGCCTTGTCGATGCCCTCGCCCTCGTCGACGAGGTAGTCGACGAGCCCGTCGCGCACGCCCTCCTCGGCGTCCAGCACGCGGCCGGTGAGCATCATGTCGGTCATGCGCTGCACTCCGACGATCCGGGAGACGCGCACGGAGGCTCCGCCGCCCACGAACAGACCGCGCGCGCCCTCGGGGAGGGCGAAGAAGGCGGAACGCTCGGCGACCCGCAGGTGCGCCGCGGTGGCGAGCTCCAGGCCGCCGCCCACGACCGCGCCCTTGAGCACCGCGATCACGGGCACGGGGCCGCCCTCCATCCTGGCGAAGGCGGCGTGCCACATCCGGGAGTGGTGGACGCCGGCGACGGCGTCGCGCTCGCTCATCTCGCCCAGGTCGAGGCCGGCGGAGAAGTGGTCGCCCTCGGCGGCGACCACGACGACCTTGGCGAACGGCGGGAGCGCGTCGAAGAAGCGGCCGATCCCCTGGATCGTCGCGTCGTCGATCGCGTTGCGCTTCTGCGGTCGGCAGAGCGTCAGGACGGCAACCTCGCCGCGCTGTTCCACGCGCAGCGAGGCGGGAAGGTCCCAGGTCGATGCATCCACCCTGATCCAATCATAAGGAAACCTGATGGTTCCGAGGGTGGAGTATCATCAGGGAACCTGTCAATACGCTCGGGGAGTCGTCGATGAGTGAGCACCGCAGCGAGCCCTCGCTGCTGTATGCGGCCAAGCGCCTGGAGCTCGCCATCCGAGCGCACCTCGACGACATGCTCCGCGAGTCCGGGGTGACCACGATGCAGTACACCGCGCTCACGGTCCTGGCCCACCGGGACGGGATCTCCGCGGCGCAACTCGCGCGGGACTCCTTCGTGACGCCGCAGTCCATGGCGGACATGCTGAGGCTCCTCGACTCCCGCGGCCTGATCAGCCGCCGCCCGAACCCGGAGAGCAAGCGGGAACTCCTGGTGCACATCACCGACGAGGGCCGCGAGCTGCTGACGACGTACGCCGACGCTGCCGCCGCGATCGAGAACCGCATGACCGACGGGCTCTCCGCCCGCCAGGTCACCGAGTTCCGCACGGCGATCCACGCCATGTGGGAACACCTGCGCTGACCCCCCTCTGCCCCGTCCGCCCCGTCCGCGACGCGCCCCCCCGCGACGTGCTCGCGCGGGGTGGGCCGTCGGCCGGGTGCCGCCGGGCCGGGTGGGGCGGGCGGCGATAAAATCCGGAGCATGGCAGAGCGCCCCGGGGCGTCGCGTCTGCTGCTCGAAGTCGACGGCGACGCGCAGTTCATCGGCTCGAATCACGGCCACCGGGTCCGGCACCTCGACGTCGGTCCCGGCAGCCCGCTGCGCCCCGGCCTGCCGCGGCGCCGGTACGAACCCGCGGTGATGCCTCGGTGAGCGCGGCGGACGGGACCGACCCGGCGGAGCCGGAGGACTTCCGGCCCACCCACGTCGCGCCGATCGAGGGCCTGGCCACCTGGATGAGGCCCGACTTCTCCGAGCCCAGCGTCCGCCTGGACCCGCTGCTGCCGCTGCTGGCCGTCGACGTCCGCGGCGACTGGACCCGCGTGGTCTGCTCCAACGGCTGGACCGCCTGGGTGGACGGCCGGCTGCTGGTCTCTCTCCCGCACAGTCCCCCGGGGGCCACCCAGGCGCTCGCGCGCTCGGCCGACCCCCGGCCGCTGCTGCGCCGACTGGAGCAGGCGCTCGCGCACTACCGCGAACAGGTCGAGGACGTCACCGAGGGCACCATCGACCTGGAGACCTTCCGCCGGCTCACCCGCGGCCTGCGCCTGGGCCTGGTGCTGGACGGGGACGCCGCCTGGCTGCTCGACGAGGAGCAGAGCCGCTGGGTCTACTACGACGGCCTGCAGCTGCACACCTACGCGACCGTCGAGCCCCCCGACACCGGCGCGCATCCGGTCACCGGGGCCCAGGGCCCGCCGACCTGGGTGCCCGGCGACGCCTGACGGGTCCCGACCCCGACGACACGACGCCCCGACGACACGACGCCCCGACGACCCCGGCGGCCCCGACGACCCCGACAGCCCCGACGGCCCCGGCAGCCCCGAAGACGGACGCCCCGACCACGCGACGACCCCGGCGGCCCCAACAGCCCCGACGGCCCCGACGGCCCCGACGCCCCGCGCCCCGACGCCCCGACCGCGCGACGACCCTGACGACCCCGGCGGCCCCGGCGACGTGATGGCCGTGCATACGCTGCGTGACGTCGCGCGGCGCCGCGTGTGCGAGCGCGGCGTGGTCGCCACACAATGGCCGTGATCGGTGGCCGCGACCCCGAGATCCCGGAAGGCAAGGCCTGTGAGCAGCCAACCCCCGATGGAACCCCCGGGCGAACCGTCCTGGGAGCGGCCCGGCGCGGAGTCCGGTGTTCCGCCCTCCGAACGGCCCACGATCGCGCCCTCGGGTCCGCCGTCCGGGCCCCTGTCGGCGCCCCAGACGCAGCCTCCCGCGCCCCAGCCCGGCGCCGAGCCGCCGACGCAGATGGCCGACCGGCCGGGCCCTCCGCCGCCCGGTGAGCCGCCCTCCGGCAGCCGCCCGCTGGGCTCCTCGCCCGAGGGCGGCGGTCCGCGCAAGCCCTGGTGGCGGCGCCCGGGCCTGCTGGCCGGGCTCGGCGCGGCGGTCGTGGCGGCAGTGGTGCTGCCACTGGTGCTGACGGGTTCCGGTACGAGCCAGGCCGTCGCGCTCCAGCCTGCGGACTCGACCGGACCTGAGCCGTTCACCCCGGCGCCGCCCGCCCACCCGAGCTCCAGCCCGTCGCCGCGGCACTCCGGCGCGACCGGTTCCCCCACCGGCTCACCAGCCGCCACCGGCAGCGTCACGCGCGTCGTGAGCGGCACCGCGCTCGGCCTGTACGGCGGCACGGAGTCGGTCTCCAGCTGCGACGTGCCCCAGCTCTCCGTGTTCCTGGCCGCGCACCAGGACAAGGGCCGCGCCTGGGCCGGGGTCGAGGGCATCTCCGCCGACCAGATCCCGGCCTTCCTGCGGACCCTCACCCCGGTCGTGCTCCGGGCCGACACCAGGGTCACCAACCACGGGTTCGCGAACGGCCAGGCGACGGCGTTCCAGTCGGTGCTGCAGGTGGGCACGGCCGTGCTGATCGACAGTCGCGGCCTGCCCCGCGCCCGGTGCGCGTGCGGCAACCCGCTGCTGCCGCCCCAGGCGTCCGGCGACGAGACCTTCACCGGGACCCCCTGGCCCTCGTTCCGGATCGAGAACGTCGTGATCGTCCAACCCGCGGTGGTCGAGCAGCAGACGATCACCCTCTACGACCAGGACTCGGGCCAGTGGTTCGTGCGACCGGTCGGCAGCCGGGGCGGTGGCGACCACCACATCCCGCCGCCGAACCCGAGTGCCTCGGCGAGCGGATCGGCCGGCGGTTCGGCGAGCGGGTCGGCCGGGGCGTCGACCGCCGGCTCGGCGTCGCCGTGCGCCTCGGTCTCCGCCTCCGCAAACGGGTCCGCGTCCGCCAGTGCGTCGGGCACAGCCTGCCCGTCCGGCAGCGCGTCCCTGACGACGAGTCCGTCCGCGTCGCAGTCGGGCTCGCCCAGTGCGTCGGGATCCTCCGGCTCGCCGTCGCAGTCGCCGTCCGCGTCGCAGACCGGTTCCGGTTCCCCGTCGGAGTCGGTGCCCTCACCGGCGACGTCCTCCGAGACCCCGGCGACGGCTCCCGCCGTGCAGCAGCCCTCGTCCGCGGGCGCACCGCCCAGCTGAACCCGTGTGGCCGGCGGGCCTGACCGTGAGGTGGCGGCCGGCTCCCCGAGCGTGACGATCCGTCACAGTCTCGCAACTCCCTGCGCATGCGCCTCACGGTTACGGGAGTGTTCGGGGATGAACCGGACCCTCACCCTCGCGGCCGGCGCCACACTGGTCGTGCTCACCGTCGCAGCCTGCGACCCCGCCGCCACCCGTACCAGCAGCGATACGGCCCCCAGTCCTGCCGCGGCTCCGAGCAACGCGGCGTCGGCCGCCAAGCCACACAATCTCGCCCACGGTGCACAGCAGGGCTTGGCGAATTGCGTCATCACGTACAAGGACGCCCAGGACGGCACAGGCACGTCGACGTTCACCGCGTATGTCGTAGACAACTCCGGCCAGGCCTACTCGCCCGCCGACAGTGACCCGTACAGCGTCATGTTCCAAATGACTGTCAGCGACCTGGGCGGGGGCCTGCACTCCGTGACCGAGAACTTCGGCAGCGGGACCCGCACGGCCACCGACAACGGCGGCAGCGACTGGTACACGACCGACCAGGGCGACATGAAGGTCAGTACCGACAACACCCACGGCGTCCTCGCTGCCACGGTGCAGGAGCGGCTGTCGGCCGTGTCGGCGATCAGCGGCAACATCACCATCATGAGCAACAGAGACAGCTCGGTGACGTCGAAGGACTGCGTCGTCCGACCCGGCTGAGGGCCAGGGCTGTCCCGTAGCGGCGGCGCCGGCATAGGCCTTCTCCGGCAGGTCCAGGTCGTCAAGGAGGCCCTCGCTGGCGTCCGCTGGACCCCTGCCGCACCCACCCCGACTGGATGGACTGACTGACCATCGCCGGAGCCTGCGGCCGTATCGGGAAGAAAGGATCCCCTGGGGGTCCGCCAAGCTCTAGCGTGGACATCCCAACGGCGCTAGTGAGGGACTCCAATGGGATCAGTTGAGACGCTGCTCGCGACCCAACTCTTGAGCGCCTACCCGGAGTATCTGTTTGGGCGCATGCGCCTGAATGCGAAGACCATCGCGATGATTCTGGCTCCGCTCGCGATCTTCGTTCCCCTGTCGATTCTCGGGGTTGTGGCGTTGGCTCGCGGTGATGCCGGAGGGCGAGGCGGAAAGGAGGGGTTGCCCCCGGCGTGGTTCTGGGGATCCCTTCTGGTCGGTCTTGGCGTCGCGCTTGTAGGAGGTGCGGGTCTGGCCACTGTTCACTTGAGGACGGTCAGGCGCCGTGAAGCCACGCTCGAGGTCGTGAAGATCAGGGAAGCCGAGGAGGAAGCCCTGAAGAAGGTCCTCTCCTTGGAGAACCTGTTCGCACTGAATCAGAAGCAGATTGCTGACTACCACTTGATTGCGACCGTCCAGGCGGCTCAGTCGTTCCGTTCCGCAAGGCTCGCAATGTGGGCGGGGCTGGGAGTTATTGTCGCCTGCTGCTCAGTGGGTCTGATCGTCCAGGCCGCCGAAGCCAAGGTCTTTCTGGGTGCGGTCGCGGCTGTGGGCGCGGCTCTCTCCGGATATCTGAATCGAACCTATTTGAACATGTACGGGCAGACCCTGGCGCAACTCAACCGCTTCTTCGAGCAACCCGTGCTGTCGAGCTCCTACCTCACTGCGGAGCGGCTGGCAAAGGGCCTGAGCGACGACCCGGAGAGTGAAGTGCGCCGGCAGATCGTCGCCCAGGTACTCGCGGCCAGTGCACAGATGAGCAAGTCCCCGGCCGCCGCGAAGGTGCCAACACCGCGGCGTTCCCGGCGAACCGTCGCTGCCGACGAGACGTCGGCAGTCGACACGTCGAGCACCCAGGCCTGATCGCCGCTTGAGTCAGGTCGCGTACACCGAGAACCCGGAGGCCTGGCCGGCCGGCCAGCCGGTGTTGGCGGTGAAGAGGAGCCGGACGTAGCGGGCCGTGGCGCCGCCGGGGTAGGCGATCGTGGCCGTGTTGCCGGTGGCCGGGTCGAACAGGTAGCCGGCCGAGGCGAGGATGGTGCTGAAGTTGGTGCCGTCGCTGCTGCCGAGCACCTGGATGGTCTGGGTGCGCGCGCCCCACGCGGTGGAGGGGGGCAGGGTGAGCACGATCCGGCGGGTGGTGACGGCGGAGCCGAGGTCGACCTGAAGCCACTGGGGGAAGGCGTTGTCGATGCTCTCCCAGTAGGTGTTGGGGTCGCCGTCGACCGCGTTGCCGGCGACGTAGACCTGGGTGTGGCCGCTGTCGGACACCGGCTGGTGCAGCGCAAGGTCCGGGTCGGAGCCGCCGCCCCCGGAGCCCACCACCGGCTGCGTCGGGCGGGTGGCGGTCAGCGCGGTCTGGCCCTTGAGCATCTTGCCGCCGTCGGCGGTGAGGCGCAGGTAGTAGTCGGACGAGCAGGCGGTGCCGTCCTCGTCCAGCGCCAGCAGACCGGAGCCGGCCGGCACCTGGCTCTGGTTCTCGGCGGTCCGGGCGATCTGGTTGCCCTCGCCGAACTCGTCGAACATGGAGATGTAGAGGCTCTGCACGCCGGCCCGGGTCATGTCGTAGAACTGCCGCCACATGAAGTCCCCGTGCGCCCGCTGACGGGCGGACAGGTCGCCGGGCAGGACGCACGGCTGGTAGTCGATGCCGTTGGCGTTGCAGTCGGCGAGGTCGGGCACGGTGGCGTTGCTGTAGAACCAGTCGACGTCGGAGACCGTGCCGATGCGGCCGACCATCCACGGCGAGAGCATGTCGAAGGAGTGGTACACGCCGAGGTATCCGGCCCGGGAGTCGCTGGTGCCGGTGCGCCACCAGGTCGGCACGCCGCCCATGACGTAGCAGCCCTGGGACTTGAACCAGCTGATGACGTCCGAGCAGGCGGACGGGTCCCAGGGATGGTTGGCGTCGTTGAAGCCGAACCCCCAGATGCCGACGACCGGCTTGCCGTTCTGGCGGGCGTAGGCGGAGGACGCGGTGTGCTGGGACATCAGGTTCGTCCAGTCCGTCTTGATCTCGGACTGCATGTTCGTCCAGCCGCTGACGTCGTACATCACGTAGAACTTGACGCCGTGCGCCTCGGCGGAGGAGCGGACCCGCGCGGTGATCGCGTTGCGGGTCGGGCCCTCGCTGCCGTTGGGGTCGAAGCGCTGCAGGGCGGCGGTGTCGCAGCCGTTCTGCTGCATCCACGTGAAGTGGGTGTCGATGGTCTGCTGGTCGTAGGAGGAGAAGAGGGTGGCCGGGGAGCCGTTGCCGAGGTTGGCGTAGGCGGTCGGGTAGGTGGCGGTGAAGTCGCGCGAGTCGGGCCAGGCCTTGATGACGTTGTTGCTCGGTGAGGGCGCCTGCGACCAGTTCTGGCTCCAGTGCCACCACGCGTCGATCGGGGCGCCGTCGCCGGGGCAGGCGAACCAGCCCTGGTAGCCGACGGTCACCTTGCCGACGACATCGCCGGCCGGACTCGCGGCCCTCGCCGAGCCGGGCAGCGCCAGCCCGCCGAGGGCGACGCCGGCGGCTCCGGCGGAAACAGTGGACAGGAAGGTGCGACGTGAGACTGCCATGGACCATCCCGGGGACAGGGCGGCCGGAACGGACGGGTGGGTGTGCCTCGGCCGCGCTCTGGGCGGGAGCGTATTGACCGGACGTCATCAAGGCAAGAGGCGAAGCCAATTGCGCAAGAACTGACGTATGGAGCGCAAGAACTGCTCTCTCGGGTCCGAATCGCGTCACCGGCCCGGTCAGGCCGACCGGTCGACGGTTGACCGGTCAGGCTTCGGGGATGTCCCGGCCGTAGGTCTCCAGGGTGATGGCTGCCGGGTCGGGGCCACCGCGAGTGCCCGTGTCGAGGGCGTCCAGGATCGCGAGTTCGGCGGGGGTCAGCTCGAAGTCGAAGACGTCGAAGTTCTCCGCGATGCGGGCGGCACGGACGGACTTGGGGACGGCGGAGCGGCCCTGCTGGAGGTGCCAGCGGAGCATGGCCTGGGCGGGGGTCCTGCCGTGGGCTTCGGCGATTGCGGTGATGGCGGGGTCGTCGAACGTGCTGGAGCCGGTGCCCCGGTAGCTGGTGATGCCGCCGATGGGGGACCAGGCCTGGGAGAGGATGCCGTGGGCGGCGTCGGCCGCCTGGACCAGCGGCTGGGTGAAGTACGGGTGCACCTCGATCTGGTTCACGGCGGGAACGGTGTCGCTGTTCTTCAGCAGGGCGTCGAGGTGTTCGGGCATGAAGTTGCTGACGCCGATGGCGTGGACCCTGCCGTCGGCGAGCAGGGTCTCCAGCGCGCGGTAGGCCTCGAGGGTGAGGTCGAAGCGGCTCGGCAGGGCCTGGTGCAGGATCAGCAGATCGATGTGGTCGAGGCCCAGTTTGCCGGCGCTCTTGTCGAAGGCGTGGAGCGTCTCGTCGTAGCCGTAGTCGCTGATCCAGACCTTGGTCTCGACGAAGATCTCGTCCCGCGGCAGCCCGGAGTCGCGGACGGCCTGGCCGACCTCGCGTTCGTTGGCGTAGGCGGCGGCGGTGTCGATCAGTCGATAACCGGTCTCCAGGGCGGTGCGTACGGCTTGGGTGGTGACGTCAGGCGGAGTCTGGAAGACGCCGAAGCCCAGGGCGGGCATGGTCACGCCGTTGTTGAGGGTCACGTGGGTGGGTGTCGGCACGGGTGCTCCAGAGAAGAGGTGTGGGGGAGGGGGCTTTACAGCGAGAGTTCGCCGGTGCGCAGGGCGGAGGTGACGCCGCCGTCCATGAGCAGGTCCGCGCCGGTGACGAAGCTCGCCTGGGGGCCGAGGAGGAAGGCGGCGACGTCGCCGACCTCGTCGGGCGTGGCGAAGCGCTGGGCGGCACAGCTCTGCCGCACGTGCTCGAACCACTCCTTGCGCGGGCCGGAGAGTTCGTCGAGGGCCAGCGGGGTGATGATCACGCCGGGGCTGACGGTGTTGACCCGTGCCCCGCGTCGGCCCCAGGCCGCGGCGGCGGTCTGCACCCGCAGGGAGTTGGCCCGCTTGGACAGGGCGTAGGCGTGAACGGTGGTGCCGATGCGTTCCGGCTGGAGGAAGGGCAGGGCCAGCAGCTCGTCGGTCGGGGTGGTGGCCAGTGCCTGTTCGACGTCGCGGTCGTAGGGGCTCTCGCGGTGCCCGGCCATGCTGGCGACCACGATCCCGGCACCGCCGGGTGCGATCACCTCGGCGAACGCGTCCAGGACGAGGGCGGTGCCCAGCAGGTCCACACGGAGCAGCCGTTCGATGCCGGCCTGCGTGGGGGACACACCGGCGGCGTGCACCAGGTGCGTGACCGGGCCGAGTGACGCGGCTTTCGCCGCCAGCGCCGTCACGGCCGCGTGGTCGGAGATGTCGGTGGGCTGGACGACGGTGTCGTAGCCGTCCCCCTGCAGCTCGGCAGCGGCCTGCTCGGTCCCGGCCCGGTCGTGTCCGGCCAGCAGCAGGGTGCGTCCGGCGCCGACCCGGCGGGCGATGGCCCGGCCGATGGCGCCGGGACCGATCACCACGACGACGTCGCGTCGCGGCGCGCCGGTCGTGCCTGACGTCGTGCTTGCGGTGACGCCGGACGTCATATTTGCGGTCATGCCGGCCGTCATGCCTGCGGCCCGTGGAACTGCTCGTCGGTGACGTGCTCGGCCCAGGTGACGCTGTCGGCGGGGTCGTCGGCGGACTCCATGAGGGCGATGTGCTCCATGAAGCAGCCGTCGGCGGCGGCGTGCCAGTGCTCCTGGCCGGGCGGGGTGTAGAGGGTCTGTCCAGGGCGGACCTCGACGACGTCGCCGTCGCGGGTTCCGAACCAGGCCACGCCGTCGGTGACGTGCAGGAACTGGCCATGGGCGTGGGAGTGCCAGGCGGTGCGCGCGCCCGGAGCGAAGCGGACCTTGGTCACGACGGCTCGTTGGTCGGTGCCGGGCTGCGGTACGGCGAGGTAGTCCACCCAGGCGTCGCCGTGGAACAGCTCGGGCGGGTTCTTGGTGGTGGCCGGGAGGTTCAGGAGGTCCACGGTGCTGTTCCTTCGGTGGGGGTCTGCGGGGTGTGCTCGCTTTCGTTCTCCACCCTGCCAGTGGCGTCGGCCCGACGCGCGCCACCAGGGGGGCCGGGTTGAGCCAGGGAGTGACAGGGCCTCCCAGGCGGATCAGCGGGGGTTGGGCTCCGGCACGGCGCGCTGCTCCGCGTCGAGCAGGTCCAGGAGGGTCATGGCGTCGTGGTCGGGGGTGCCGGGGGCGGCCTGGTAGGCGACCAGGCGATGCCCGGGCGTGCCGTCGAGCTGGAGGGACTGGTAGTCCAAGGTCAGGCCGCCGACGTCGGGGTGACGGAAGGTCTTGCTGCCGTAGGGGCGCGGTCGGACCTCGTGGCGCTCCCACAGGCGGGCGAAGTCCGGGCTCTTGAGCAGGAGTTCGCCGACCAGCCGGGCAAGGTCGGGCGCGTCGGGGTCGGTTCCGGCCAGGGCGCGCAGGCGGGCGACGCAGCCGCGCACCTGGTTCTCCCAGTCGGGGAACAGGTCCCGGGCTGCGGGGTGGAGGAAGACGTAGCGGGCCAGGTTGCGTTCGGCCGCCGGCCAGTTTGCCAGGCCGCCGTACAGGTTGAGGCCGGCGGGGGACCACGCCAGCAGGTCCAGGGAGCGACTGACGACGTAGGCCGGGGCCGGCCGCAGGCTCTCCAGCAGGCTGCGGACGGCGGGCCGCACGGTTCGGGCGGGCTCCGGCCTGGGGCGCGGCGGGGATCCCGCGGCGGCACGGGCGGCCAGGGCGCGCAGGTGGTCGTGCTCGGCGTCGTCCAGGCGCAGCGCGCGGGCGAGCGCGTCGATGACGGCCGCGCTGGGGTGGGCCTCGCGCCCGCGTTCCAGACGGGCGCAGTAGTCGACGCTGATCCCGGCGAGCGTGGCCAGCTCCTCCCGGCGCAACCCGGGGGTGCGACGCGGCCCGGGGCCTTCGGGCAGGCCCGCCTCGGTGGGGGAGACCCGGGCGCGGTACATGCGCAGGCAACGCCCCAACTGCTCGGCGCCGCGTGCCCCGGGGGCGAGTACTGCCGGCGGAGTGCTGCTCATGGGGTGGCCACCGCCGTCAGGCCACTGGCTGCGAAGGCGAATGGGCAGGGGCAGTGGGCCCTGCTGGCTCCTGGGCACCGATGGCGTCCAGGCGCAGCATCGCCGCATGGTCGGGCGTGCCGGGCGTGGCGTGGTAGACGGTCAGGCGGTGGCCGGGGGTGCCCTCGATCGGCAGTGACTGGTAGCCGAGGGCCACGTCACCGACGTCGGGGTGGTGGAACGCCTTGACGCCGTTGGCGTGCGGCAGCACGTCGTAGCGGTCCCAGAGCGCGGCGAACTCCGGGCTCTTGGCCCGCAGCTCGGTGACGAGCTCGACCAGGTCGGGGGCGTCGGGCTCGACGCCCGCCAACACCCGCAGCCTGCTGACGCATCCACGGATCTGCTCGTCCCAGTCGTCCAGCAGCTCGGGGGCGTCGGGGTGCAGGAAGACGTACCGGGCGAGGTTGCGCCGGCTCTGCGGCCACTGCTCCAGCCCCGGGTAGAGCCGCAGCCCGCCGGGGTTCCACGCCAGCACGTCGGTGGTCCGGCTGACGGCGTAGGCGGGGTTCGGGCGCAGCGCCTCCAGGATCGCCGCGATGCCGGGCGGCAGGTCGCGGGCCGGTGCGGCGTTCGGCTCGCTGCCGCGCCGGGTGCCCGCGGCGCTGACTGCGAGGTCACGCAGGTGCCGGTGCTCGAAGTCGTCCAGGCGCAGCGCGCGGGCGAGCGAGTCGACCACGGCGGGACTGGGGTGCGTCTCGCGGCCGCGTTCCAGCCGGATGTAGTAGTCGATGCTGATGCCCGCCAGTGAGGCCAGTTCCTCGCGCCGCAGGCCCGGGGTCCGCCGCGCGCCGGGCCCCGGCGACAGACCGGCGGCCTGCGGAGTGGTGCGGTCACGGCAGGCGCGCAGGAAGCCGCCGATGCTGCTGGAGCTGCTGTCGTTCATCGAATCGGCCTGTCTTCCCCTTCTCGCCGCGCTGTCGCTGCCCAGTCTGCCCCGGAGCCGACCTGCGCGGACGGGGTGAAGGGGGGTGTGTCATGCCCTCCCCTGCTGTTCCCCCGCAGAACCCGGTCTGCCCCAGCCACCCCGGGCCGCGCGATCGCAACGGACACGAAAGGTGGCAGCGCCCGACCGGCGCAACCGACGCGCCGTCCGTCGGCTGAAAGGATGATCTGCTCCTGACGTATCGGCATCCACGGGCGAGCCGACCGATCCGCGTGGACCCCTCGCCATACGATCCGCCGCGTGATGCCGGATGTTCCAGGACCTGGCCGGCATGGCTGCTTCCAGAATGGACGGTGCGCATGAACCCGTTGCTCCGTGGTCGGCTGCGGCCCTGGGCTGCCGGCTGGCTGACGCTGGTGACTCTCGCAGGCGGAGCCGCCCTCGCTCCCGCTGCGCTGGCGGGCACATCCGAGGGCGGCTTCCCCCTCCCGCCCGCCGTCGAGGCGATCATGCACAAGCCCGGCTACGAGCACGCGCAGTGGGGCGTGTACGAGGTCGACCCTTCGAACGGACAGGTGATCCACTCCCAGTTCGCGAACCAGTCCTTCGTCCCGGGCTCGGACACCAAGCTCGTCACCCTCTCCGCTGCCTGGCACAGCCTTGGTCCCGATCACCGCTTCACCACGCCCGTGTTCGCGACCGGCACCCGCCGCGGCACCACCCTGGACGGGAACCTGGGCCTGGTCGCTCAGGGCGACCTGACGATGGGCGGGCGGACCGAGCCGGACGGGTCGGTGGACTACACCAACGTCGACCACACGTCCGCCAACGACCTGCCCGGCGCCACACTCACCCCGGAGAATCCACTCGCGGGCATCAATCAGATCGCCCGTCAGGTGCGCGCTGCCGGGATCACCCGGGTGAACGGCAACGTGCTCATCGATGTGTCGATCTTCGCTCCGCCGGAGCTGGACCCGCAGCCCACGCCGCTGATCATCAACGACAACCTGATCGACCTGCAGACCACGCCCACCGCCCCGGGGCAGAAGGCCAAGCTCTTCTGGCGTCCCCAGGTTCAGCCGTACAAGGTCACGTTCACCGTGAGTACCGTGGCCGCCGACGGTCCGACGGACATCACGGTCAAGGCCTCCCCTGACGGCACCCGGATCACGGTGTCCGGCACCATCGCGGCGGGCAGCCAGCCCGTCCTGAGGACCTCTCCGATCGTGGATCCGAACACCTTCGGCCGCACCGCGCTGATCGAGGCGCTCGGCCGCGCGGGCGTGACCGTGACCGCGAAGGCAACCGGCCCCAACCCCGAGGCACCCGGCTCCTACGCTCACGATCCGCAGGTCGCCGCCTACGTCTCCCCGCCCTACCACGAGTACGCCAAGCTGATCCTGAAGGTCAGCCACAATCTCGGCGCCAACCTGGCGCTGTGCAACATGGCGACGGTCGTGGCCCACACCGACGACTGCTTCGGCGGCGGATTCGCGGTTGAGCACCGCTTCCTCACCGACGTCGCCCACGTCGACCCGCAGCAGTTCCAACTGGACGACGGCCGCGGCGGGGACGCGACCGAGAAGGCCACCCCGATCGGCCTGTCCGAGATCCTCGACTACTGGCTGCACACCCCGGACGCGACAGCCTTCCGGCGCTCCCTCCCCATCCTGGGTGTCAACGGCTCGAACGCGATCTCCTGCCCGGACTGCCCCGCCAAGGGCAAGGTGTTCGCCAAGCCCGGCACCGTCATCGGCCTCGACCGGCTCAACAGCCAGCTCGACATCGCGGACCAGAGCCAGGCCGGCTACCTGCTGACCGACGACGGTCACCTCGTCATCTTCGTCGTGCTCGTCAACTCCGCCACCACCCCTGACATCGCCGGCGCGGTGCGGATCTTCGACGACACCAACCAGATCTCCGCCCTGCTGCAGGAAGAGGCCTCGGCGCACCTGTGAGCCTGTGCGAGGTGGGTGCACGGCCCGGGTGCCCAGGGGACTCCCCGCAGGGGCGACGGTGCGGAAGCATGCTCTTCTGCCTCTACCGGTCGCGTGCGACCGTCCAGGTCGGGAGCAGCGTGAACAGCGCCACGGCGTCCGGCCGCCAGCGCCCCCGCCAGGTGGCGGCCAGGGCCGCCGCCTCGCGCGCGTGGCGCTCGGCCTCGGCCCGGAGCGACCGGTCGATCCCGTGCGCCCGCGCGATGTCGCGGACGCGGTCGAGCGTCTCCTCGTCGCCGTCCGGATCTCCCAGGGCGGCGTCCAACAGCTCGCGCTCGCTCTTGTCCGCGGCGGCCAGCAGGGCGCGGACGGCGTAGCTGCGGCGGCCGGAGCGGATGTCGGACCCGGGGGACTTGCCGAGGGTCTCCGCATCGCCGAACAGGTCCAGCCAGTCGTCGTGGATCTGGTTGGCGATGCCCAACGCGGTCGCGTAGCGGCGTAGTTCGCCGTCGTGCTCGGACGGGTCCGCACCGGCGGCGAGCAGGCCCAGCCGCAGGGGAGCGAGCACGGAGTAGCGCGTCGACTTGTACTCGGTGACCGCGTTCAGCAGATCGGTCGAGGGCTCGGGGTGGAAGTCGCGCTCCAGGTCCAGGATCTGCCCGGTGATCGTGGTCGCTCCGACGTCCGCGTGGACGGCGGCCATGGCCAGGGCGAGGGCGGGAGGCAGGCCGCTGCCGAGCAGCACGCGCACGGACAGGAAGGCCGCCAGGTCACCGGCGAGGACGGCGAGGGCCAGGGCGGTGTCGGGCCGATCCGGGAACTCGCGCAGGTAGGCGTAGTAGGTGGAGGGTCCGCCGCGGCGGACGGGCGTGTCGTCGATGATGTCGTCGTGGATCAGGCCGTGCGTGTGCAGCAGTTCGATGCTGATGGCGGCCTCGTCCAGCCCGGTCACGGGCTCGTCGGTGACCAGCGCGGCCGCCTCGTACAGCAGGACAACGCGCAGGCGTTTGCCCCCGCGCAGCGAGAGCTCGCGCACCAGGTCGAGGGCCCGGGCGGTGAACCGTCCGAACGCCGGGGTCTCCAGGGCGCCGCCCGCGGCGTCGGTCAGGGAATCGAAGTAGGCCGCGAAGCGGTCATTGAACCCGCGCTGGCGGTCGGCCGCGCGCCGCAGGACCGCGGTGAGAGAGTCGTCGTCCACGGGGACACCCTTTCACTCGATCAACGCCGACGCGGCGTTGCGGGCGGTGCGCGGAGCGACCGGTGGATCCTCACCGGCTGGGATCCAAGAACTGCCCATGACGCCCACAGTCGCGCTCTAGGCTGAGGCCATGCCTGACGAGGACGAGTCAAACAACGAACTGCTCAGGGAGACGGTCGATGTCAGGACCTCAGGCAAGAGGGAGAGACTGGATCAGCCTGAAGCACGGCTGCCCTGCCCAGTCGGCCACCTGTCCCGGAACCTCGACCGATGCGACCAGTGCTCACGTGACATGCCCGTACCGCGCTGCCCGACCTGTGACGCACGTTGGGCAGGCCGCTACTGCGAGGAGTGCGGTTACGACTGGCTCTACGTCGGGAGCATCAGCCAGACCTCCGAGAGTATGCCTCCCGTTGGCCGCCCGGCGCTTCGGGAGGTCCACTACGCGCAACCCGGCCACGCGCAAGCCGTGCCGGCACCGGGCTGGGAACCGGATGCTCTGTCAGTAGCAGAGTTCCTGAAGCTCCAGTCCGAGCCGGACATGGTCAACGAGCTCATCGCGAGCGGGGTTCTCGGAGCGATGGCCACCTCCTTCGGCGTCGTGGCGAAAGCCGCTCTGGAGCAGAAGACGGAACGGATGAAGGCACAACTCAACGCCGAGACGGAGCGGATGCGGATCGCGGCTGAGAACGAACGCGCTGCTCTTCGCGAGCGGGAGGAGACCAGGAGAGCACGCCTGCAGGCGCGCACCGCGCAGGCGCAGCCTTCCTCGGGCGGAAGCGAGTAGGCGGTCGCGCCTGTCGGTGTCGGCCCCGCCAGGCGTGCGCGTCCGTCGCGACCGAGGGGCCGGAGAGCTGTCTTCGGAGCTCAGCGCGGGTCGGTGACGCGGCCGAGGAAGAGCACCTGCCCGGTGGTGGTGTCGCGGATCAGGAAGAGGAACGGCCGGTCGAAGGAGATCTCGCGCGGGGGAGGGAGCTCGGCGGAGGTCGCGACGCCGATGCCGGTCGCGGCAGCGGCCGTGGTGCCCTGCTCGTCGACGTCCACCCTGGCGCGCTGGACCACGGTGCTGACGTGCAGGGAGGTCCCGTCCGCCGGGATGCCGCCGAGGTCGGCGGCCGGGCCGAACACGGTGCGCACGCCCAGCGACTGCAGGACGCCCGACAGCTCCTGGCCGTAGGAGAAGTGGAACCGGGGCAGGTGGACGGTGGCCGGTGTCCCCTGGCCGACCGAGGCCAGGGCCGCGCCGAGTTGGGCGGCGGTCGGCAGCGCCTGCCCGGAGGCGGCCGGGAGCAGCAGGTCCATGGCCAGGTGCGCGCCCCGGTAGGGGAGTTCGGCCGTCTGCCAGCCCTGGACGGAACCGGCGCGGGCGTCCACGTCGCCGGTCATGGTGGGCACCTGGACCACCTGGCCGTCGGCGAGGTGGAACGGCGCGGCCGTGGTCTTGTCCGAATCGAAGCTCCGGGCCCAGTCCGCGTGGAGGTAGAGCGCGTCGGTCAGCGCGAGCCTCGTCGACGTGTTCAGGCTGCCCTGGTCGAACAGCTTCGGGATCATGCCGCGGGTCTCGTGCAGGACCTGCGCGTTGATGGCCGCGACCGCGCCGCCGGGGTCCTTCTCGAAGTCCACCGTGTGCACGCCGGTGTCGAAGGCGGCGGCGAGGGTCCGCAGATAGGGGGAGCGCAGCCGCAGGCCGCTCTGCAGCCACAGGTCGTCCGCGTAGCTGAGATCGTTGTGGTCCTGGGTGGCTTGTGTCAGCTCCCCTCGGCGCAGTGCGCCGAGGGCGGCGGCGTACGCGTCACCGGACAGCCGGGTGCCCAGCAGCGCGCGGATCTCGTCGGCGGTCGCCCCCCGCGTACCGGGCAGCAGCAGGGCGAGCGCGCCTTCCAGACTCGCGGGCGAGACCGCGACGTCGCCCTTCCCGCTCAGCCGACTCAGCAGCGCCAGGCCGAGTTCGGCGCTCGGCACGGCGGCCGACCGGATGTCGGCCACGGGCGCGGCCGCCACCGGCGCGTCGACGCGCAGCACGTCGCTCCGCGCCGGCGCGGGCCCCGCGCTCGCACAACCGGTGATCGCCAGCAGTCCCGCGACCGTTGCCGCCGCGAGCGCACTCTTCGTCTTCGTCATCGCCACGGACCTGTGACGTGAGACCCCGCGAGCGGGTTCCCTCGCACCCGCCCCGGTTCGAGCTCGCCAAGGACGGCGGGGAGACGCCGAGCATGTGAAGGGTCCGGGGAAGCTTGCGGTTACCCGGCCGTGGCCGGGGCCACCGGTGCGGGCGCGGTGTCCGCGGTGCGTCGCCGGGCGATCCGTCCCGAGCAGCGGTAACAGATCGCCATGACGCCTGCGACGGACACGGTCTCGGAGATCCCCCAGCCCCAGGTCGAAGCCGACGCCTGCTTGGGCGGCAGCTTCGGCAGCGGCGCGGTGGCGGACGCCGTGTGTCGCGCCGCCTCGGCCTGGAAGGCCTGGTTACGGGCGGAGCCGTGCAGGAACGGGGCTATGAGGAGTACCAGCAGCACCAGCACGATCTCGGCCGCCACGACGACGGGGAAGCGTCGCAGCGCGATGCCGGCGCGACGGCCGGGATCACCCGCCACGCGCAGCGCCTCGATCCGGGGATGCAGCCAGAACTGGTTGAACGCACCGAGTGCCAGCACCGAGCCGAACACGAGGATCTTCACGCCCAGCACGCGCCCGTACATGGTGCTGACGAGCTGTCCGAGGCCGTCGACGTGCTCCCAGTACAGGAAGAGCCCGGACAGGGTGATCGCGGCGACGCAGGCCATGGCCGCGACGGAGAAGCGCCGGACGGCCGGGCCCCAGAAGGCCGCGCGCGCCGTGGGGTCCACCGCGCCGGGCAGGGCGAGCAGCAGCAGTCCGACCAGGCCGCCCAGCCACACGGCGGCGCCGAAGAGGTGGAGCATCCACACGACCGTCTCCATGACGGTCCGGCCGAGGCCGTTGCGGACCTGGGTCGGGAACCTGGCGCTGCCCAGGGCCACCAGACCGGTCGTCAGCCCCGCGAGGAGCAGTGTGGCGCCCGCGCGGGAGCCGAGGGTCGGGCGCAGCGCGGCCGGTGCGAGGAGGATCGCGCCGAGGACGGGCAGCGTCACCTGCAGTCCGGACAGGAGGCCGGAGGTGGTGCCGTCGAAGAGCCCGTCCCACGCGGCGGCGTAGTCGTAGCCCGCCCCCGGGCCGCCGGCGGCCTCATGGGCCAGCGCCGTCCACGCGGCCGGGCCGGCGAGCAGGCCGGACGCCACGGACGCGGCCGCCAGCCGCGAGCGGACCCGAACGCGGATCCGCGCCCCCGCGGTTCGGGCCGGGGCCGCCACCAGCAGGGCGAGCGCGATCAGGCCGACGAAGGACATGACCGTCGTCCAGCCCGCCCAGGCCAACGCACTGTCCTCGAACGGCCCGAGCGGGGTCGAGGGTGGCGCCGCCGCGAGGGACGCCGATGGTGCGGGCAGGGAGGAAAAGGGCATGGCGAACCATCCTTCGAGGGCAGGAGCAGGCACGAAGCTTGATTAGGTTAGCCTTACCTAAGCTCCTTGGGCGAGGCGGAATCGCGGAGGGCGAGCCTGCAGGGAATCTCGGGTGTCCCTGTCGCGGGACGCTCCTCCTCGGCGCACGCTGGCTTTGGGTCGGAGGAGGTACACGATGGCTGTGCACATGGCACTCACAGGCAATGCCGAGGCGGTCCGCGCCGTGGTTGCCGCAGTGGCCGGCAGCTTCACCACCACGGAACGGCAGGTACCCAAGGCTCCAGGAATGCTGCACACGAGGATCTACGACGTGGACGCGGCCTCAGGAGGCACTGACCGGCCCGGCAAGGCCCTGGCTCCGGCGGGCTCCGGCAGCGTGCACGTGACCCTGACCGGTGACGCAGAAGACACCGGTCGGCTCACGAGATGGATAGCCGGCACCTTCCGCTCCGAGGGCCCGAGCGTGAGCGCTGAGGGTCGGATGAGCTTTGATGTCCACGCGGACGAAGCTTCTCCGGGCGGGTAAGCCCGCCGGCCGTGTGAGCCACTGAGGCGCGGGAACCCGCAGGGAGTACCTGCCCCGTCCGGGGTCGACGGCAGTCGAAGCGATGTCGACGGGATCGGAGAGTGCGCGACAGGAGCGACATGTCCGGCGACGAGGGCGAGCGAGGTCGACGATGGCCAGTGCGATCGGATCAGCAGGGCAGCCCCGTCACGGGGGGAAGGTCAAGGGTTGGGCGTCGGAGGTCTTCCAACTCCACCCCGAGGGCGTGAACTGGCCGCGAGCGGTGCTGTTCCTGGACATCGCGCTGGTGCCGCTGGTCGTCTTCTGGGCGATCGGCCATGAGGAGTACCTGCTCAGCGCGTTGTTCGGCCTGCTGTTTGCGTGGCTGGACGACCCCGGCGGGAGCTACGGGCACCGTGCGTCGCATGTCGCCGTCTTTGCGCTGATCGGCGCGGGGCTGACCGCGTTGGGGTTCGGCATCGGAGCGGACGCGTGGGGTTGGTCGGTGCTGGCCGCCTTCGCCGTCACGTTGGTGGCCGGGCTGGCAGTTGCTTTCGGGGTTCGCAGGTTCGTGACCGGCCTGCTGCTCAACGTCTGGTTCATCCTCGCCCTGTCGCTCGCGTTCAGCTTCCATCAGCACCCTCGCCTCGCCAGCTACACCTGGGGTCAGGTGCTCGCCTGGGCCGGGGGGTCGGCGTTGTGGATCGTGGTGACGTTCATCGGGTGGCTGATCCGCGGACGCGAGGACCGGCCCCAGCCGATTGCGGAACTCCCCGGCGACACGTCGCGCCAGAAGCTGACCCGCCCGAAGGTCATGTTCGCGGTGATCCGGGCCCTGGCCATCGCCGGCAGCGTCGCGCTGGCATTCGGACTGAACCTGTCGCACGGCGTCTGGCTGCCGATCGCGACCATGATCGCGCTGAAGCCGAGCCTGGAGCAGGCCACGCTGGTCAGCGCACAGCGCCTTGCCGGCGCGTTGATCGGTGCCGTCGCTGCCGCGTTGCTGCTGCTGATTCCCACCAGTGAGCACGGACTGAGGCTGTTCGCGGTCGAGCGCGGACTCGAAGTGGTCGCGCTCGTGCTGTTGATGCACGGGGTGGGGATCCGCTTCTTGAACTACGCGATCTACTGTGCGGCCATCGCGGCGGGGGCGCTTGTCCTGATTGACCTCCCACAGCCCTCCGACTACGCCGCCGAGGGCTACCGCGTCCTGTGGACGGTCTGCGGCGCGGGGATCGGCGTGCTCGTCATGCTGCTTGCCGGCCTCCTCGGCAAGCGCACCTCCCGCTCGCATTGAGCCTCCATGGCGCAGGCTGGCTCCGCGATCGTGAGCCGACGTCAGGCGGTCTGGTCCGGGTGTTCGTACCGGTCGCCGGCGAAGCGGGCGAGGCCGTCCCGCAGTTCGCAGGCGGGGACGGCCCACGGAAACCTGGTTGAGGGGCCGTAGATTCTGTGCCAGCCCGAACCGAGGTCGGAGCCGAGCCGCTCGCCCGGGAGCACGTGATCGAGGTACCTCACGTGCAGTTCAGACTTGGGTCCCGCCGCCACCAGACGACCGGAGCGGTCGCGGACCGGGCCACCGTGCCCGGCGCGCTGCTCCCCGCCAGTGACCTTGATGACAGAGATGTCCGCCCATGCGACCGCGTGGGAGGATCGTTCGTCCTTCTTGCGGTTCGGCTGCTGCTGGAAGGTCAGGCCCTGGCTGTCGACGGTGACGACATCCGGCCCGTGGTCGTTCCTGAGGCCCAGCGCGTAAATGATGAGAAAGAAGGAGATGCCCAGGGACGCAGGGGCCCAAGCAGCGGTCGGAGTCGCATCCGGTATCAACCTCAGCAGGAGCCCGAAGCCGGCAAATACGACACCGGCAACCAGTCCCACCGTGAGGCCTATCAGGTGCGTGTGGGGAGTGTTCTTGACGTCTTTCTGGCTCTTGGTGACGATGACCGGCTCGAGCGATGGCACGGGGGCGCCGATGGGTCCGGTCGTGGGCTTGCCTGCCGTCGCGGGGTCAGCTGAATCACCGGGCGGGGTAGGGGGTTTCGCGCCGGTCGGCTTGTTCGGAGCGATGTCCGGGATCGTCCTGGGGTGTGTTTCGGGGCCGCCGGCTGAGGTGAGAACTGTGAGGGTGCGCAGTGCCTGTGTGCGGCTCCGGATGGCCGTCCGGGATCCCTCGATGGCCATCCACGCACCGGGGCCGAGGGTGTCGCCCAGGCTGGTCTCGCACCAGGTCCGCACCCACTCCGGGGTGGGGCGGTGGTCGGGGTCCTTGTCCAGGCAGGCGGCGATCAGGTCGCGCAGCCGAGGTGTGAGGCCGGTGAGGTCGGGGTGGTCGGCGACGATGCGGTGGGCGACGGCCCATTCGTTGTCGGCGGCGAAGGCCTCGCGGCCGGTCGCCAGGCGATGGAGGGTGGAGCCCAGGGCGAAGATGTCGGACGGCGCGCCGACCGGGCGGCCCATGGCCTGCTCGGGCGACATGTACAGGGGGGTGCCGATCCGGGTGGAACTGCTGCGATGCGTGACGGACTGGGTCAGGGATTTGACGATGCCGAAGTCGATGACCTTCGGACCGGTCTCGTCCAGGATGACGTTTGCGGGCTTGAGGTCCCGGTGGACGATGTCCGCCGCGTGGATGTCGGTGAGGGCGTGGGCGATGCCCCAGGCCAGCAGCATCACCTGCTCAGCCGGCAGCGGCCCGTGAGCGGTCACCAGCTCAAGAAGGGACGGGCCGGCCACGTAGGTGGTGGCCAGCCAGGGCTCTTCACCGTCCAGGTCCGCGGCCAGCAACGATGCCAGATGCGCGCCACGCACCCTCTGAGCGGCTCGGACCTCCGCCGCGAAGCGGCCCCTGAACTCGGGGTCCCCGGCGAAGTCGCGGCGGATGACCTTCACTGCCGCCCATTGTTCGCCTGGGGAGAGCGCGAGGAACACCTGGCCCATCCCGCCCTCACCCAGACGCGCCAGCGGACGGAATCCGCCCAGCTCCCTCGGATCCTCGAGCCGCAACCCGGCGAACTCCAACGCTGCCCCCGCCATACAGCCCCCTCGTCCTCCCCTGACGTGGAACCAGTCAGGTCCGCCCGCCGCCCAGCAGGAAGCCGATCATCGCAGTCGGACCTCACCTTCTGACAGGTCACACGACCGGCCACATGTGACCGGTTCGGTGGGCCCAGGAAGTCCGCTCCCCGCGACGGCACGGCCTTGCGGTGCCGTTCCCCAGAGGCCTCGACGCGTTGCCTGTCTCAGTGCAGGCCCTGCGCAATCCATAGCACGTCCGCCTCAGTGAGGTCTGGATCCTGTTCCTGAATCGTCATTGTGTAGGTGCCATCGAACCAGGACAGGGTCTCGCCCAGCTGACGGCCCGTTGCCGGGCGGACAGTGAAGTGCCCCAGGTGCCCGTTGACGCTCACGGACGCCCCGGTCGTCGGCGTCGATTCGCCGACCGTCTCCGTAATGATCAAGATTCCTTCATGGCCAGATGCGTATCCGCGCTCCCACGACGGCGTGGGCGAGGTGAGGAAGTGCGCACCATCGCGGTCGACGTGCACGGTGGCACTGTCGACGTTGGCCATGACGTCCGATGTCGGGGAGTATCCGGCTGGGAGATAGCCAGGCTGACGAAGATCCTTGGCCATGAACGTGCTCGTGTCCGAGGTGTGGCCGGGGCCGCCCAAGCTGCGGTTGCCCAGCGGATGGTCGAGGGACACCGAGAGATGCTGTGCCTGACCGTTGTCGCACACCGCGTCCGGGGGAGCATGCCTGTGTCGCACGACCTGCAGGGTGACGGCGCTGGAGGTCTCCGCCGCGACGAGCGTGGGCCGGTCCTCGCAGCCGTTCCAGAACACCGATGCCGTCAGGGTGCGCCCATCAACGCCGACCAGCACGTCACCGGTGACCGCTGTTGAGCCGGCTGCCGATGCATCGGCGGCCCCGTCAGGAGAGCTCGTCGCCCAGGCAGAAAGGCCGGCCATGGCGACTGCCCCGACTGCGGCCAGGGTCACCACCCCGGCGTGAGACGACCGAGATGCCACCGTACCTCCAGGTTCTTCTGCGTCGGGTGGTCCGGCGACACTCATGTGCGTCGCCGGATCCGCCCCGCAACTGGCGTGTGCAGCGCTCCGGGTGGCGCATCCGGGCGGCCACCGAAGCGTTCACCCAAGCATTCACCGAAGAGTTCACCGAAGCGCCAGAGCGTGTTTGTGTCAGGCGCCGGACGCGGAGCTTAGCGTGCGGTGGCTCACCTCCCGTGGAAGGACACCGCGCATGCGCCGCGTTACCAAGATCTCCGCCGCGACCGTCGGACTGGCCGTACTCGCGGTCACCGGCACCGCCGTCGCCGCAGCAGGTCACGGCAGTAACGACAACGACTGGCCCTACGCCCACCACAGCGAGGCGACATACACCTTGGCGGCCGTCGGTGACATCGCCTGCGAGCCCGACGACCCCGAGAACGCCGGCACTCCGACATCCCTCAAGTGCGGCAGCCCGACCCTGGGCGGGATGAGCGCCGAGTTCGCCACCGCCGGGCAGGCCACGGCCATGCACCCGGACGCGGTGGCCCTGCTGGGGGACGAGCAGTACCAGGTCGGCAAGTTGACCGACTTCCAGCAGTCCTTCGACCAGGCCTGGGGAGGCCTGAAGATGCTCGAGCGCCCGGCGCCGGGCAACCACGAGTACTACCCGTACGCCAAGAAGGGCGACAACGAGGCCGGCCAGAACGGCAACGGGTACTTCAGCTACTTCAACGGACACGACCAGTCCGGGGCGCCGACCAACCAGGGCCAGGCCGGCGACGACACCGCCGACAACCAGGGCTGGTACTCCTACAACCTCGGCAACTGGCACATCATCTCGCTCAACGCCGAGTGCAACTCCGACGCGTTCAACCACGACTGCTCCACCACGGACAACGGCCTGCTGGCCCAGGAGACCCAGTGGCTCTCCCAGGACCTGGCCGCCAACTCGCGTCCGTGCACCATCGCGTACTGGCACCAGCCGACCTTCAGCGCCACGACCGCCTCCACCGCGACGGTCCCGGCGGCCGCGCCGGGCGCGGGCGGTGTCGAGGGCGCGGCGGCCGACGCCTGGTGGCAGCTGCTGTACCAGAACCACGCCACGCTCGTCCTCAACGGGCACGAGCACGCCTACGCCCGCCTCCGCGCGATGGATCCGGCGGGCGACTACGACCCGAAGCACGGCATCCCGGAGTTCGTCGTCGGCTCCGGCGGCGAGGCCCTGGACACCCTCGCGGGTACGGCGGGCAACTACGACAACCCCAACGTGGTCACCGGGCAGGCGGGCGCGTTCGGCGTCCTGAAGCTCACGCTCAAGTCCCACGGCTACAGCTGGGACTACCAGCCCGTCCTGCCGGGCCCGGGCTTCGACTCCTCGGCGCTGCAGTACCGCGACACGGGCACCGGCTCCTGCCGCTGACCCCTCGCGGGGGTCGGTCGGCCGACGACGCCATCCTCGGGCAGGGCGGACCCACGCACTCCGTCCTGCCCAGGGCCATCTGGGAGATGATGATCGGACTGCTAGCCTCCACTCCACTCGCGGACGCACAGGCGTCCGGATCCAGGGAGGCTTTCGGCCATGGCGTTCGCCTACACCTTCGACCTGACGCGCACTGAGATCGAGGAGTTGCTTGCCTCGGCGAGCAACTTCTCCGGCCTCTTCGGCGGATTGAAGAAGAAGATCCTGGCCTCGGCCTCGGCCAGGATCGCCGAGCGGAACGAGGGCAAGGTCACCGTCGAGCTCTCCGAGACGGGCATCCGGCTGACCGACGACCGCGGTGTGCGGGACATGGTGTGGGCGAAGGTCCACTACGTCGTGGAGCGCCCGGGTCTGTGGACCACGCAGGACGTGGAGCACGGGGCCGCGATCCTCCCGGCGTCGGCGGTCCCCGAGGAGGACCGGGCCGCCCTCGCGGAGCAACTGCGGGCCTGGGTCGGCGGCAAGTACACGGTGCGCGACGGCGGCGTGGGGCGCTGAGGCGGGCAGCGTTGGCTGTGGCTGTGGCTGTGGCTGGGGGTGTCAGTGGCGGTGCTTGGGGATGCCGCGGGTGACCAGGGTGTCGTCCGCGGGCTGGTAGGCCAGCGGGCGTGCGCCGGGGGTGGGGCGGAAGCCGGCGAGGACGACCTCGAGGTAGCGGCGCCACAGGTCGGGGCCCGTGCCCGCGGTGTCGTCGATGAGGCTGCGCAGGGCGAGGACGGACAGGTAGACGTCCGTGAGGGTGAGCTCGGGGCGGACGTCGCCGGTGGCCTTGGCCTGGTCCAGCATCTGCCCCATCAGCTGCCACAGCTCGGTGCGGCGCTCGTCCTGCTCCGGCGGAGGGGACGCCTGCCACAGCCGGGCCAGGCAGCCGTGGTGAGAGGCCATCACCTCACCCATGTGGAACAGCGACTCCTCGAGCCCGCTGGGCGCGCCGGGGGCGCGGTCCGTGCCGAGTGCAGCCGACATCCGGGCGTACTCCAGGATGGATTCGAAGATGACCTCGCTGAGCTCGTTGATCAGCGCGTCCTTGGTGGGGAAGCGCCGGTAGAGCGTGCCCATGCCGACGCCGGCGCGGCGGGCGATCTCCTCCACGCCGGCGTCGGCGCCGTGCTCGGCGAACGCCTCCCAGGCGGCCCGCAGCAACCTCGCCCGGTTCTCCGCCGCGTCGCGGCGAAGTCCCTTGCCCGTCCGGGCGGTGGCGGTGCCGGCGGCTGCTGCGGCCCGGCCCTGGGAGTCGTTCATGGTCATCCGTTCAAGGAGGCTTCGTTCATGTCGGCCTGGCGATTGTCCTTCGAGTCGCCCGCGGCCACCATCCGTGGGGTCCGACGGACCGTCGGGATGAGCAGGCTGGCGACGGCGGCGAGGACGCCGCCCGCCGTGAGCATCCAGAAGACGTCGGTGTAGCCGGAGTCCTGCGGGAAGGGGTGGGTGGCGGTGACGCCGGAGGCCAGGATACTGGCCCCGATGGCGCTGCCGACGGCGCCGCCGATGGTGCGGATGTTGGCGTTCATGCCGCTGGCCACGCCGGTCTGCTCGGCCGGCACCGCCTCGACCACGATGGCCGACATCGACGAGAAGGCCAGGCCGAGGCCGATGCCCAGCAGGGTGGAGGAGAGGTAGAGCTCCCAGGTGCGGGAGTGGTCCACCGCGAGCAGCACGAACGGGACGACGGTGACGAAGCTGCCGGCCACCAGCACGGCCTTGGAGCCGTAGCGGGCGGAGAGTCGGCCGGTCCAGGTGCCGAGCAAGAACATCGCGACCGTCATCGGCAGCATGTAGAGGCCGGACTGGGTGACGCTGGCGCTGAAGCCGTATCCGGCGAGCTTGGCCGGGGTCTGCACCAGCTGCGGCAGGAACGTCATGGTGGTGTACATCCCGACGCCGAACAGCAGTGCCACGAGGTTGGCGGTCCAGACGGCGGGGATGCGCATCATCCGCATGTCGATGAGCGGCTCGGCGGAGCGCAGCTCGACGAGGATCCACAGGGCGACGAAGACGACGGTGGCGGCGAACAGGCCGAGCACGCGCGCGCTGCCCCAACCCCAGCTCGGGCCCTCGCTGACGGCGAGCAGCAGCGCCACCAGCCAGGCGGACAGCAGGCCCGCCGCGGTCCAGCTGATCCTGCCGGGGGTGCGCACCGGGGACTCCGGCACGAAGAGGAAGGTGGCGACGGTGGCGATCCCGGTCATGATCATGGGCAGCCAGAACAGCCAGTGGTAGTCCATGTGGTTGGTGATGGGACCGGCCAGGATCAGGCCGATGCCACCGCCGACGGCGGTGAGTGCCGCGGTGGTGCCGACCGCGCCGCGCACCTTCTCGGCGGGGAACTCGTCCCGGATGATCCCGAAGGCCAGCGGCAGCACGCCGCCGCCCAAGCCCTGGATCACGCGGGCGACGATCATCAGGCCTATGGAGTTCGAGAGGCCGGCGAGGGCGGAGCCGAGGGTGAGCGCCAGCAGCGTGGCGATCAGCATCCGCTCCTTGCCCACCTTGTCGCCGATGCGCCCGAGGATGGGCGTGGCGACGGAGGCGGACAGCAGGTACCCGGTCATGAGCCAGGTGGCGGTGGACTGGGAGGTGTGCAGGTGCTCGATCAGCGTCGGGAGCACCGGCACGATCATCGACTGCAGCAGCGCGTAGGCGCCGACGCCGAGCACCAGCACCGCGAAGGTGACGTTGTAGTGCGGGCGGTTCTTGGTTCTGGCCATAGGTCAGGCTCTCCAGCGGGCAGGCTAACCGGAGATTTGACTCCGCATACGGATCATAGCACGAAGCGGAGATGGGTCTCCGGTTGCGCTGGAAGCACTGACGCGGCGCTTAGGCGCGCGGGTCGGCGCACGGGGTGCACGGTCCCGGGCTGCCGTGCGCTGCGGAAACGATGCGCATCGCCGTGGTCCGGCGGGCGTTCGAGCGTGGAACCCGGTGACGCACCGCAGCCCCCCCGGAGGACACGATGAAACTCAAGGACGAACTGCCCGTGGATCACCGCCTGGCGCAGGTGTACCGCTACGGCGCCGGACTGTGCGGTGTCGCACTGCTGGTCTTCGGCTGCCTCGGCCTCGCGAACGGCCTGGCGTTCTTCGGCACCAAGGGCGAGCAGGTCGCCGGGCTGTCGAGCAACGGCCTGCTCAGCGTGGTCTCGATCGTGTTCGCGGCCGTGCTCGTCGCGGGTGCGGTGATCGGAGGCAACACCGCGTCGACGATCAACATCATCGTGGGCGCCCTCTTCGTGCTGAGCGGCTTCGTCAACCTCGGCCTGCTCGAGAGCGGTGCCAACTTCCTGGCGTTCCGCATGGCCAACGTGCTGTTCAGCTTCGTGATGGGTCTGATCATCGCCACCTTCGGCATGTACGGGCGCGTCAGCATGAAACTGCCCCACGACAACCCGTACTGGAAGGCACGCCACCCCGACCGGACTGGCGCGGCGGGCCTGTCCCCGGCGCTGCCCGGCCCGGCCGCGTCGGCCTCGCACCTGTAGTCGACACCACGAGGTGCCGTTCGACCCGGGCGGCTCGGCCCCGGCCTGCCTCAGGCCGGGTCGCCCTCGTCGAGCTGCGCGGCCGCCCGGCTGATCCGATCGGCCGCGGCCTGCAGGAAACGCACGACGGTTTCGCGCTCGCCGTCGCTGAGGTCGTCGGCGGCGGCGTCGACCGCGGCCACCAGCGGTCGCAGGGCGGTGACGATCTCCTGCCGCGCGTGCGGGGTCGGGTGGACCACCGTGCGGCGGCGGTCGGTGCGGTGGCGGCCACGGGTGACGTGGCCCGCTTCCTCGAGCCGGTCGACCAGGACGGTCGCTGAGGCGGAGCGGATGCCGAGCCGCTGTGCGATGTCCATCGGCCCGAGGCCCTCGGGCGAGCTGAGCAGGTGTTCCATGGCGGTGACGTCGTTGTGGCCCAGGCCCAGATGGCGGGCCAGCGCCTGCTCGGCGTTGCGGTTGGCCAGCAGAAGTTGCCGCACCGCCCAGGCCACCGGTCCGCCGATCCGCTGCCCGGACTCGCCGGGCGGTCCGGTCGGCGGGCCGGTCGGCAGGTCGGACGGGGTGTCCCCGGTCGCGGCCTCGCTCACCTGGCCCCACCACCTTCCGTGCCGCGCGCCAAGCCCCGGCGGGACTTCACTCGCGCGATCGACGTCTCTCCGACTGTTCCGCCGCTATTGTTCCGCAGCGGGCACAGTGCTTCGCCCATCGGCCGCCGCCGCGTGCGTCGGTCCGTGGCGCAGGCGGCCGGGCCACCAGACGCGGTCGCCGAGCTCGTACACCAGGGCGGGCACCAGCAGAGAGCGAACCAGCAGGGTGTCGAGCAGGACGCCGAAGGCGACGATGAACGCGATCTGCAGCAGGAACGCGAGGGGGATCACTCCCAGAGCCGCGAACGTGGCGGCGAGCACCACGCCCGCCGAGGTGATGACGCCGCCGGTGGTGGTCAGGCCCCGCAGGACGCCCGCCCGGGTGCCGGACCGCAGCGACTCCTCGCGCACCCGCGTCATCAGGAAGATGTTGTAGTCCACGCCGAGGGCGACCAGGAACACGAACCCGTACAGCGGGACCGAGGCGTCCGCGCCGTGCAGGTCGAACACGGCTGGGAAGACCAGTGCGCTGACGCCCAACGTCGCCAGGTAGTTGAGCACGACGGTCGCCACGAGCAGCACGGGCGCCAGCAGGGCGCGCAACAGCAGGACGAGGATGAAGGTGATGATGGCGAGCACCACGGGGATGATGACGAGCCGGTCGTGGGCCGCGGTGTTCTGGATGTCGAGCTGCTGGGCCGTGTAGCCGCCGACCAGTGCGTGGGCGTCGGGAATCCGGTGCACGGCGGCGCGCAGCGCCCCCACGGTCTGTTCGGCGGCGTGGCTGTCGGCCGGGTCGGCGAGAACCGCGTCGACGGTGGCGAGGTGCGATCCGGGCGCGGCCGGCAGGACCGTCGCGGAGGCGACCCCGGAGGTGGCGCGGGTGGCAGCGAGGACCTGGTCGGCCTGCCGCGCGTCGGTGAGGACGACGGCGGGGTTGCCCTGCCCGGCGGGGAAGTGCGCGTCCAGGACGCGTTGGGCGGTGACCGACGGCTCGGTGTGGATGAACGTCTCGTCCAGGGGCAGGCCGCGGGCGGTGAACAGGGGCAGGGCGCAGGCCGCTGCGACCAGCCCGGCCAGGGCCAGCGCCCACACGCGGCGCGGTCGGCGGCTGACCAGGTCGGCGGCGCGCCGCCAGACTCCCGAACTGGTCCTGTCGCCGGTGTGCGGACGGGCGGGCCAGTAGGCGCTGCGGCCCAGCAGCACCAGCACGGCGGGCAGGAAGCTCAGGGCGCTCAGTGCCGCGCATGCGACCCCGATCGCGCCGACCGGCCCCAGAGCCTGGTTGTTCGTCAGGTCGCTGAGCAGCAGGGCCAGCAGACCCAGGGCCACCGTCGTGGCGCTGGCGAGGACCGGCTCGACGGAGCGTCGCCACGCGGTGCGCATGGCCGCGAACCGGTCCGCCTGTCGGGTGAGTTCCTCCTTGAAGCGGGCGCTGAGGAGCAGGGCGTAGTCGGTCGCCGCGCCGATCACGAGGATGGGCAGGATGCCCTGGACCTGGCCGTCGATGCGCACCACGCCCTGGCGCGCGAGCAGGTAGACGATGCCGCCGGCCAGTCCGAGGGCGAAGACCGCGCTGACGATGACCAGCAGCGGGAGCAGGACACTGCGGTAGACGAGCAGCAGGATGACCAGCACCACGGCGAGGGCCACACCGAGGAGCAGCCCGTCGATGCCGGCGAAGGCGTCGACCAGGTCCGCCTGGCTTGCGGCGGGGCCCGCCAGGAAGACCGTCACGCCGCCGACGGCGGCGGTTGAGCGGACCTGGTCGACAGTGGCGTGCAGTTGGTCGCCGAGGTCCGCGCGCAGCGGCACCACCGCCTGCAGAGCCCGCCCGTCCCTGGACGCGATCACCGCTGTCGGCGGTTCGGCGAGACCTGGCACGCGGGCCACCCGCGCCAACGCCGCCTCGGCCGCCGTCGCCGCGCCCGGGGGCAGCGGGCTCGGTGACGAGGTCCACACCACGACGAGCGGGACGGACTCACGGGTGTCGATGCTGCGCTGCAACGCCAGCACCTTGGTGGACTCCGCGCTCTGCGGCAGGAACGCCGCGCTGTCGTTCGTCGCGACCTGCCCCAACTTGCCGACGAACGGCCCGAGGCCTCCTCCGACGGCCAGCCAGACGATCACGAGAACCGCGGGGAGAAGCCACCGGAGGCGGCGCTGGACTCTGGGCGAGGGGGACACGACTCCACCAATACAGCTAGAGAAACTTGCTACCTGTTTCCCTAGGTATATCAGAGCCGTGCCGAGGCGCGGCACGACAGAAGGACTCCAGGCTGTCGCCGCCGAGGCCGGACCCCTACCCGCATCGATGCCGAAGCGAATTCCGCCCGGTCCGGCGGACCCGCTTCAGCCGGCCCGCTACTTCAGTCGGCCCGCCAGGGTGTGACCGACGAACAGGTACAGAACCGCGGGGATGCCGTAGTTGAAGAGGGTGCGCAACCAGCCCTCGGAGGGTGTGAACAAGTCGTGCGCCCAGGCCGACAGCCAGTCGGCGGCGCTGTGGACCCAGTGCGCGAAGTCATTGGAGGGGTTGGCGTCGAGAACGTACAGCACGATCCACAGTCCCAGGATGCCCGCGACGACATCGGTGACCACCATGATGCTGCGGGCCGCGCCCGCCGATCCGTATCTGCCAGCCATGAGACGCGTCTAGCCCCGGACGTCCCCGGGCAAACGGGCGGTCCGTCAACCTGCGCCCATGCGGCGCGAGGTCGTGCGATGCGGCAACGGTGCGCCTCGTGACCGCGTCGAATTCATGGGGCCATGGGGGCAGGTGGGATCCCCGCGGTCCCGAAGGAGGACGACATGACGAACCGGCAGGTCCCTCGGACCGCAACCGGGACGCCCCGCCCGGGACCCAGCCGCCGGCTCCTCGGCGCCCGCGCCCTGCGCCGACCCGACCGGGCGCTCGTGGCGGTGTGGCGCACGGCGACCGTGGCCCTTCTCACGAGCTCCTCCCTCTGCGCGATACTGCTCTCCGGCCACCTGGCCGCCAGGGGTGCGGCCGGCTCAGCGGTCGGGTTCGCCGTCGATGCCGCCGCGCTCGCCGTTGCCGGCCTGGTCGTGGCGCTGAACGACACGCGCGCGGCGCGCCTGTGCGTGGCAGTCGTGACCGCCGCCCAACTACTCGCGGTCCTGGCAGCCCTGCGCACCGGTGGCTTGACGGTGACGCAGGACGACACGACGCGACTGCTGAGCTCAGGCGCCGCCGCGGTGGTGACCCTCGCGTTGCTCACCTGGCTCGACCCCCGGGCGCCGGACCCGGACGCCGACACCAGAAAACCCGGCGGTCCCGCGCGCCGATGACGGGGCCCGAGCTCCCCGGCGTGCGTCGCGCCGTGTGACCCGGCGGGGCGGGGGTAGGCGCGAAGGGTTCGGCCGGTCCGTCCGGGATCGGCCTCCGAGCGCGTGGAGGTACGCAGATGAGCCACCGGCTCTGGAGCTATCCGAGCGACAGCGCGGTGGTGGCCGGGGAGGACGTCACCGGCTACCGCGTCGAGGCCGCCGACGGCCCCGTCGGCCACGTCGAGGCGGTCCTGGACCGCGACGAGCGGCGCTGCCTGATCGTCGACACCGGCACCTGGATCCTCGGCCGGCGCGTGGTGGTCCCGGCCGGGACGGTCGCCCGGGTCGACTGCGCCGCCAAGGCGGTCCACGTGGCGCTGACACGGGACCAGATCAAGGGCGCTCCCGCCTTCGAGCGCGATGACGACTTCTGGACCACACTCGGCCGGTACTACGGCGCGTTCCCGGGCTTCGGTCCGATGCTCTGAGCGGAGCGCGCGGTACCAGCGCCCGGCGAATCCGGACTGTGGGTGTCCACCGGCAGCACCCCGGAGAACCGGGCGGTCAGGGGCGGATGGCGTGAGTCCTGCGGCCTCGGCCCCTCCCAGGGGCGGCCGGTAGCAGGTCCCGCCGCTCTGGGAGGGGTCCAGGACCGGCTTCGTCCGCTCGCACGAGACCGCGAGGGGTCTCGGGCGTGGTCGAATCGAGTCCGGCGGCGGGGTCTCGCTGCGGAAGCGATGCACGTCGATGCTTCCGGGTGGACGCTGGAGCGTGGGGACGGGCCGAGCCCGGTCTCGATCAGCTCCGGAGGGCGTGATGAAGCGCAAGGACGAACCCCCCGCGACCGACACCGTGGGCGTGGGCTTCGACGACGTCGCGCAGGAGTCGGTGTGGGACTACCCGCGCCCACCGGCGCTGGTCGCGTGCCGCAGCCGCGTGACGGTCGTGTTCGGGGGCGTGGTCGTCGCCGACACCACGCGCTCGCAGCGGGTGCTGGAGACCAGCCATCCGCCGGTCTACTACGTGCCCGCCGCGGACGAGACCCCGGGGGCGCTGCGGCGCGGCGCGGGGGAGTCCTGGTGCGAGTGGAAGGGCCACGCCGTCTACTGGGACCTGCACGTCGCCGACCACGTCAGTCGCCGCGCTGCCTGGAGCTATCCCCGGCCGGCGCCCGGATTCGAGGCGTTGGCGGACGCCCTCGCCTTCTACCCCGGCCGGGTGGACCAGTGCCTCGTCGACGGTGAACCGGTGCAGCCGCAGCCGGGCGACTTCTACGGAGGCTGGATCACCTCCCGGATCCGCGGGCCGTTCAAGGGCGGCCCGGGATCCCAGGGGTGGTGAACGGAAGGGCCCGGCGCGGGCGCTCCTGTCACGCCCGCCCCACGCGCTCCTCGGCCGGTGCGTGCTCGGCCACGCCACGCAGCCACCACGCGGACACCGAGTCCAGGCGCAGGCGGACCCGCCCGGCCGGGGCCCAGCGCTCGCCGAGCCGGTAGGAGGCACGGTCGAGATGCAGGTACCCGGAGACGGCCAGACGGTCCCGCAACGGTGGCCGCCTGCCGTCGCGGCACGGCAGGCTGCGCGCCCAGGACGCCCCGGTGACGGGAGTCCCGCGCCACATGATCCCGTCCGCGACCAACTGGACGAGCACTTCGCTGTCGTCGGCGACGATCGCCGTGATGGTGTCGCCCAACAGCAGGTCGTGGTCGCTCATCGGGTCGCTCCTGACGCGTTGCGAAGCTCTCGGAGGGCTTCCGGACGGGGTTGACGGGCTGCCAGGTCGTGCAGCACCTCGCGCGCGGCGTGGGCACCGGACGCGAGCGCGCCCTGCACGGACGCCGTGGCCCGGTGGTCGCCGCAGACGTAGCGGCCAGGGCCGAGGCGCGTGCGCAGGCTCAGCGGCTGCGCGGCGGGGAGCGCCGGCAGGGCTTCGCTGATGCGGTGGACCGCGATCCGTTCCCACGTGCGGGTCGAGGTCCGGTACAGCTCGGCCAGGCGCCGCTCTGCGGCCTGGACCTGCTCCGGGGACGCCGTGCCCAGCAGCGAGGTCGACACCAGGGCGACGCCCGGAGGGGCGTAACCGGGCTGGACGTTGCTGACGACACTGGTGTGCAGCAGTTGCCCGTCGCCGTCCACCAGGAGCTGCCTGGACGGCCAGGGTGCCTCCGGAGCCGCATGGTAGAGCGTCGTCACCGCGCGTGCCGAGACCGGCGGCAGCTGCGGGAGCAGGGCACGCGCGGCGGCCGGTCCGGTGGCGACGACGACTGCCGGCGCGCGCACCTGCCCGCCTTCGGCGAGCCGGACGCCGTCACCGTCCAGCCGCTCGACACCCGAGCCGAGCCGCAGCACGCCGACCGGAAGCCGCTCCGCGAGCTGGAGCGGGATCTGGGCGACGCCGCGTTCCGGCAGGCACAGGCTGCCACGGAGCATGCTGCGCAACACCAGATGGAAGAACCGCCCCGAGACCGCCAGGTCCTGGTCCAGGAAGACCCCGCGCAGGAACGGCGCCAGCACGGCTTCGCAGAAGGCGTCGTCCAGTCCGGCGCCCTGCAGGGCCTGACGGACCGTCGTCCCGCGCCTGCGCTTGACCAGGCCGACCGGAGCGAGCATGTCCCAGGTTCCGAGCGCCGCGAGCGCCAGCAGGTCGCGCGGGGGCCCGAGGCGCAGCATGCCCGGCAGGGCACCGGGCTCCCGTGTGGGATCGGCGACCCGATCCCGTCGCTCTCCGCGGGCTCCTCGGGCGAGGACGAACCCGGCCTCGAACGCCTTCAGGCGCAGCGCCCGCAGGTCGACCCGCCGTCGCACCTGCGGGTAGGCGGTGTTGAAGACCTGGAAGCCGCGATCGAGAACGAACCCGTCCTGGTAGTCGGACACCATCCGGCCCCCGACGCGACCGGCGGACTCCAGCAGCACGACCTCGAGCCCCGCGTCGCACAGGTCCGTCGCGCACGCGAGCCCGGCCGGTCCGGCCCCGACGACCACCGCGTCGACTCGTGCCGTCCTCGTCATCGCGCCTCACTCCGGTTCTGGATTCCCCGTACTCGCACGGAACGACGCTCCTCCACACCTCGACCCACCACGACACGCACCGTTGGCGCATCGAAGCGACCGCATCTGATCGGTCGCGTCGAAGCGTCAGTGGGGAACCGATGCCAGGGCGATGCGAATCGCCGCCGACGCGGCTGGTGTCGACCGTGTTGGCGCCCGGGGTCGTCGACCCCGGGCGCCAAGGAGGCAGATGTGTGTGCCGCTCGCCCGCACTGGCTGTTCGCCGACCAGCTCGGCCCGCACTTCCTGCGGGAGGGCGACGCAGGACCCGACCCGGATGCGCCGGTGGTGCTCGTCGAATCCCGTGCGGTGCTGCGCCGTCGCGTCTTCCACCGGGCCAAGGCCCATCTGGTGCTGTCCGCCCTGCGGCATCGCGCCGCCGAGCTCGGGGACCGGGCCCGGTACGTGCGCGCGGACACCTACCGTGAGGGCCTCCGGCTGGCGGTCGGCGCGTCGGCGGTGACGGTGCACCATCCCACCTCACGTGCCGCCTTGAAGCTGGTGGAGTCCCTTCCGCAGGTTCGGGTGCTGCCTGCGCGCGGGTTCCTCACCGATTTCGTCGCGTTCCGTCGTTGGGCCGACGGTCGGGGCCGGCGTCGGCTGCTGCTGGAGGACTTCTACCACGCCGTGCGGGTGCAGTGCGGCCTGCTCATGGACGGGGGAGCGCCGGTCGGCGGTCGCTGGAACCTCGACGCCGAGAACCGTGAACGGCCGCCCCGCGGCGCGGAGCGGCTGCCGGTGGAGCCGCCCTGGTGGCCGCAGGAGGACGAGATCGACGAGGAGGTCCGGGCGGATCTGGACCGTTGGGAGCGGCGGGGAGAGGTGCGTTTCCTCGGTCGGGACGGCCCGCGTCGTTTCCCCGTCACCCGGGGAGAGGCGCAGCAGGCTCTGGACCGGTTCCTGGCCGTGCGGCTGCCCGCTTTCGGTCGTTTCGAGGACGCGATGCTCGCGGGCGACCCGTGGATGGCCCACAGCCTGCTGTCCGTGCCGCTCAACCTCGGGCTGCTCGACCCGCTGGAGTGCGTGCGTGGCGCGGAGGCGGCCCACCGGGCCGGTGCGGCACCGCTGAACAGCGTCGAGGGGTTCGTCCGGCAGATCGCGGGCTGGCGCGAGTACGTGTGGCATCTGTACTGGTACTTCGGCGACGATTACCGGCACGCGAACGCCCTGGACCACCGGGAGCCGGTGCCCGCGTGGTTCGCCGACCTGGATGCCGACGCCGTCGAGGCGGCCTGTCTGCGCGGCGCGCTCGCCCAGGTCCGTGACACCGGTTGGACCCACCACATCCCCCGTCTCATGCTGCTGGGCAACTGGGCGTTGCAGCACGGCTGGAACCCGCGCGAGGTCACCGACTGGTTCCACCGGGCGTTCGTCGACGGCTACGACTGGGTCATGGTGCCCAACGTGGTCGGCATGTCCCAGCACGCCGACGGCGGCAGGATGACCACCAAGCCGTATCTGGCCGGTGGCTCCTACATCCACCGCATGAGCGACTTCTGTGGTGCCTGCCGCTACCGCCCCCAGGAGCGCACGGGTCCCGCAGCCTGTCCGGTCACGACGGGCTACTGGGCGTTCGTCGCCGGCCACCGCGCCCTGTTGGAGCACAATCCCCGCACCGCGCGCACCGTGGCCCAACTGGACGGCCTGAGCGGTATCGAGGACCTGTTGGCGGTCGAGCGTCGACGGGGTGGTGGCCCGCCGTGACTCCGGTCCGGCGATCCGCCGTGCGGCGATCCCGTGCGGGCGTGAATGGATGCGCGATCGATGCCGGCTGCGAACGCAGCGTCCAGGGTCAGGCTGGAGGCATCACGATCAGCCGGGAGGCCAGCCATGTCCGGTCACGTTGTCTCGCCGCAGCCCGTTCCCCCGCTCCTGCGGGTCCAGTCCCTGGGCCGCCCGGAGGAGACGCCCGAGTGCGAGTCGTCCACCTGCCACGGGATCTCCATCCACGACCCGGTCCACCACCACGACCTCTGGTGGAACTGGGTCGGGTTGTTCGGGCTCGCCGTTCTCGTCATCGGCGCCGTGGGCTTCATGGTCGGGCGGATCCTCGCCCTGTGACCGCCTCCGGCCGAACGCAGTGAGAGGGGAACGACCATGACGCCGCACCGGAGCGACACGGCGCGCGAGGCCGGACTGCCCACCGGGGAGGTCGCGCGCCGGTTGGGCGTGTCACCGGTGACACTGCGGTCGTGGGAGCGGCGCTACGGCATCGGCCCGGCCGCACGCGACCACGGCCACCACCGCCGCTGGACACCCGCCGACATCGCCCGGCTGGAAGGCATGTGCGCACTGACGGCGCGAGGCCTGCCACCGGCCGAGGCCGCCCGGATCTGCCTCGACGGCCCGACCCCCGCGGTCGACGCATCACTGCCCGCCACCGCCCCCGGGCAGCCGGACCGGCGGGAGCCCACTCCGCACGAGGGCATGACGGGGCGCGTGCGCGGCCTGGTCCGCGCCGCAGACCGCCTCGACGCGCCCACCGTCCAAGCCCTTCTGGCCGCAGCTGTCGACGAGTTGGGCGTGGAGGCGGCCTGGGAGGAGGTGATCGCGCCCTCGCTGCGTGCGGCCGGACGCCGCTGGGCCGCGGTGGGGGAGTCGTACATCGAGGTCGAACACCTGCTGTCCTGGCACGTCTCCGCCGAGCTGCGCCGACGGGCCGTCCCGATCCCCCGATCCGGTCCCGTCGCCCTGCTGGCGGCGGCTCCCGGGGAGGACCACACCCTGCCCTTGGACGCGCTGGCCGCCGCGCTCACCGCGCGCGGCATCGCGTTCCGGATGCTCGGGGCCTCGGTCCCGCCGGCCGCCCTCGCCCAGGGCCTGCGTCGCCTGGGACCGGCCGCCGTGCTGCTGTGGTCGCAGACCCGGGCCACCGCGGCGCCGCAGATCGCCGCCGACATCCTGACCCTCCCCTTCGGCGTCGCCGGTGCCCGCCGCCGCCCGCTCCTGCTGCTGGCCGGTCCGGGCTGGCACCCGCTCCCGCCCACGGGCGCGGCCGTCAAGCCCGCCAGCCTGAGGGGCGCGGTCGACCGCATCGCGGCCACGACGGGCGCGCTCACCGACCCGTCCGCGAGCATCCCGTCCGCGAGCACCTGACAGAGCCGTCCCCGTCCCCACCCCCGTCCCCGCACGCCCAGGAGAATCGCGTGGCCATCACCGTGGTGCGCTCGTTCCGCGTCGCCACCCCCGCCCCGACCGTGGCCTCCTACCTGGAGGACTTCAGCAACACCGAGCAGTGGGACCCGGGCACCGTGCGGTGCCGTCGCCTCGACCCCGGCCCGCTCGCGGTGGGCGCCCGCTGGGAGAACACCTCCCGCTTCCGCGGCAGGCAGGCCACACTCGACTACCGCCTGGTCACCCGGGAACCGCACCGGCTGGTCTTCCACGGCGTCAACCGGACCGTCTCCGCCACCGACGACATCGCCATCCGCCCGCACGGTGACGGCTCCCTGGTCACCTACCGGGCCACCCTGACCTTCAAGGGCCTGCTCCGGTTCGCGGAGCCGATCCTGCGCCGGTCCTTCGAGGACCTGGCCGACGCCGTCCAGGTCCGGCTGCGCCACGTCCTCGACGCGCTCCCGCCGGCCCCGCCCGACCCGCCGTCCTGACCGTTCGGGCGGGGCACGTCACCGCTCCTTCGGAGTGGCGCGGACGGGCTCGAGGAAGACGTCGTCGACGTAGCACCAAGCCCAGGTCTCGCCGCTCTTCAGCGTCCGGGCGATCGGATGGCCCGTCCGCGTGAAGTGCTCGAACGCGTGCCGCCGCGGAGAGCTGTCGTCGCAGCCGACCGTTCCGCACGCCGTGCACGCCAACAGGTGCACCCAGGTGCTCCCTGACGCCAGGCACGCGCCACACCCGGCGCCCGCGGCCGCCGCCACCAGGGCCGCGTCGACATGACTGCAGGTCCTCTCGGTGGCCGCGCCCGCCGGCTGGGTCACCCGCCACTGTCCCGATCGGTCGTCCATGGCCTCAGCCAACCACGATCCGGCTCCGCTCAGGCCCAGTGGTAGTCGGTGACCTGGCCGTCGTGGACGGCGATGGAGCCGTGGGCGGTGTCGTCCAGGTCCCAGACGGTGTAGTGACCGGCCGGGAGCGGAGTGATGACGGCCGCGTACAGGGTGCGGTGCGGCAGGTGGCGCGGGCGCACGGCGGCGTGGGTGCGGTGGGCGGGGTCGGTGTCCGGGCTGACGTGGATCTCCAGACCGTCCTGCAGGGCGGTGGTGTGGATGACCAGGGCGCCGGTTCCCGCGCCGATGTCCAGCAGCACGCTGCCCTGGTGCGAGGGGGCCGGGAGGGGCGGGTGTTCGTGGGCGTGCTGGTGGGGCATGTCGATCGTCTGCTCACTGGCCTCGGAGTGCATGGCGGTTCCTGTTCAGCTGTACGGCGTGGGGGCTCCGGTGCCGCGCCTGCGGGGGCACGGCCGCAGTGGGGTGTGCGGGCACCGGAGCGGTCAGCGTCCGACGCGGTGGCCGGGTGGGGCGGGGGTCAGGAAGCGGGGTGGTGGTAGCCGTCGTAGGGGACGCCCAGGTAGGGGAAGGTGTCCAGGTAGGGGTTCTCGGGGGCGGTGTTGTCCAGGCCGTCGGTGACTTCGGTCGCGGCCTTGTCGGGGGTGAAGGTCTTGTCGACGAGTGCGTAGGTCAGTCCGGCGATCGCGCGGATCTCGACGGTGACGACGTCGTCGAACACGCGGCGGCCGTTGGGGAATCCGGCTGCGTCGCCCGCCACGAGGCCCAGGATGTTGGGCTTGTCGGTCGGCGGGACGGCGACGTTGAGGCGGAGCATGTCGGCTTCGGTGGTGCCGGTGAAGTTCTGGAAGCCGGGGACGACGCCCTTGGGGATGCCGGTGAGGAGGATCGCGAGGAGGTCCGCGCGCGGCTTGCCGGACTTGTCGAGCGCCTCGAGGCTGGGGAAGACGTCCGGGTACAGGACCGGGAGCAGGCCGGCGAGTTCGGGCTTGGCGACGTAGGAGGCGAACCTCTTGTCGTCGGCCGGGGGCAGCGCGTTCCACTCGTCCTTGCGGGCCATCGGCACGATGACCTCGTTGAACAGCGGGTTGCCCAGACGGGAGACCTGGACGAACGGTCCCGACTCGGTGTCCTTGCCCCGGCCGGGCTCGATCACCCGGGCGGCACGACGGCTGGCCGAGGTCCACACGCCGATGACGGCGCGGGGGTCGTCGACGTCGGAGCCGCACCAGCCGCGGGTCAGCTCCTGGATCGGGACCTGCAGCGCGAGGCTGTGGACGTTGAGCTCCTTGGTGGCGTTGACGCCGGGCTGGTCGGGCAGGCCCTGGGCCTTGGCGAAGACGTGCAGCGACTGGAACGGACGCAGGTCACCCAGGTCGAAGATCGAGCCGAGGTCGACGTAGAAGCCCTCGGCGCGCTGCCCGGCGAACACCTTCCGGCCCGGTCCCACGCCGTGCACGGCGGCCCTGGCGAGGGCCGGGTAGTCGGGGGTGGACAGGGGGCCGATGTTGCACGGTGGGCAGAGCAGGTCCCGGCCGAGGACGGTCTCGCGGCCGTGCTCGACGCGGGTGAGGGTGTAGGTCTGGAAGCGGTTCCAGGCCGTCGAGGTCAGCGAGGTGATCGGGCCGGTGTTGTAAAGGAACGTGTCGTGGTTGCGCAGGTGGGTGGTGAAGCGGAACTGGTAGCTGACGTCCGCGCGACCGTCGCCGGTGTTGTCGATGTGGATCTCGTACAGGACGTCGTCGCCGAACTCGTAGAAGTTCGGGCCGCCCGCGGGGTTCTGCAGCGGGATGTAGTTCGCGATCAGGGTGACGGTGTCGCGCTTGTCGGGGCTGACGAACGCGTACAGGTCGGTGCTGTCGGCGACCGGGTCCTTGGAGATCTCGGGGGCTTCACGGTGGGA
>NZ_FOAZ01000016.1:9627-256139 GCF_900109465.1 Streptacidiphilus jiangxiensis | reverse complement strand
AACAAGGCGACTGCGAACGCATCCTCGACACCCCCGAACACGAATACACCCGCGCCCTGCGCGAAGCCGTCCCCGTCCCCGGCTGGACCGTCACCGCCTGACGCTCACTCGCTGTCCGCGTGCCCGGCGTCCTTGCGGCGCCGGGCCACGACCAGCAGCGCGCCGCCGACGCCGAGCAGGCCCGCCGCGCCGAGCGCGAGCGGCAGCAGGGTGTGCGGGTCGGCGCCGGTCGGGGCCAGGGTCGGGGGCTCGCACGCCTGGTAGGCGATCCGCACGCGGCGCGTCGCCGTCTGACCCTTGCGGTTGTGGGCCCGGTAGGTGAGCCGGTCGACTCCGCCGCGCGGGCAGCCGGGCTCGGGGTGGTAGACCAGCTCACTGCCGTGGAGGTGGACGGTTCCGTGCTCGGGCTGCTTCTCCACCACGACGTGCGTCGCGGGCAGGCCCTCGACCAGCGAGATCGGGATCGGCACGGAGGAGGCCCCGCTCGGCAGCTCGACCCGCTCGGCAGGCAGCCGGATCACCGTGGGCGTCGACGGGCTGGGCGAGGGCGTGGTCTCCGGTCCGGGTAGCGCCGCCATCCAGATCTGGCCGACGGGGATGCCGGACTGCACCGAGAACTCGAAGGTGATCGAACGGATCGGCACCGTGGGCCGGAACCAGCCCGCCGCGCCGTCCGTGTCCACGACGTGTCCGGTCAGGGTGTGCGAGCCGGCGTGCCAGACCGGCTCGTCGGTGAACGGCCCTCGTGTGCAGCTGCCCGGACGGGGCGACGAGGCGCAGTAGTTGAAGGCACCCTGCCAGCCGAACTCGGATCCGCTGACCGCCACGCCGTTCTCGTCGACGGCCTCGATGCGGACCCGGTCGGCGTCGATGTCCCCGAGGGCGAACCCCCAACGCCCGGCCGGTGCCGGGGAGTCGAAGGTGACCGTGGTGGCCGACGGCGCACCTCCGCGCGCGGTGCGCACCAGCAGGTAGTCGTGGTTCCTGGAGCTGCCGAACTCCGCACCGAACGGCGTCGAGTCGTTCAGGTAGGTGCTCGACCCGCTGGGGGTGGACGGGCTGGTGCTCGTCGTGGTGAACGAGGCCTGCGGGAAACCCCGCACGGGGAAGGCGACCGAGCCGCCGCCTCCACCGAGGGCCCAGAGCCCGTAGTCCCCACCGGAGGCAGCGGCGGCCGGACCGGCCGCCGCCATCATCGTGGTGACCGACGCCAGCACCAGGCCGGCGACCATCCGGACCCTCGAACGCCGCAGCAGACCGTTCCTCGGCACGACACTCCTCTTCGTTCCGTCCATGTCCCCGACCCTGCGGGGGTGATTGAACGGTCAAGGGAGCGACGCGCCGCCAAGATCACGACGGGTGACGGATATTCACCCCGTCAGCCGACATGTCGGCACCTCAGGTCGACCCGGAGTGACGAGGGTCAGCGACCGAAGCGCCGCGCCGGGCGGACGACGACCTTGCCGAAGTGCAGGGCGCCGGTGAGCCGGATCCGCAGCAGCGGCTCGCGCAGGTCGGCCGGGGAGGGGCTCGCGTCCGGGCGCAGCTTCGTCTTGGCGAACTGGAGCGTGAGCGCGGTCGCGTCGACGACCACGCCCGGCCTGGTGATCAGGCGCAGCGCACCGCCCTTCATGTCCAGCGCGAGGTGGAGCGTCGGGTGGACGATGCGCGCCTGGGTGAAGTCCAACGTCACGTCGCACCAGGCGGGCCGCAGGTCCATCACGGCCGGCACCTCCCAGGCCCCCTCGCGGCGCACCTTGCCGGTGACCTGGCGGATGACCGCGACGCCGTCGTCGCTCTCGGGCAGGTCGGCCGTCAGTGCGGCCAGCTGCCCGAAGGTGCGGGCGGTCAGGGCCGCCTCGACGCGCTCGTCCAGCTCCTCCGACGTCAGCCGACCCTCGGCCGCGGCAGCGCGCAGCCGCTCGATCGCATGGTCGCGGTCGACGTGCGCGGCCTTCAGCCCCGCCGCGCCGACGGTGACGATCTCGCCAGGCATCCGCTCGCCCTCTCGCTCCGGCAACACCCCGACAGGCTCACGATATATCGCGACAGTCGCGTTGCCAAGCGTTCCGACCCGGCGGCCACCGCTCGACGCGACCGACCACTCAGCGGTCGTGGCGGTAGACGGGCAGGGCGCTGCGCGGACCCATCGTGAACGGCGGGCGGCCGGCCAGGTGCACGACCCGGCCGCCGTCGCAGCGGAACCGCAGATCCGTGATCTGCCAGGGCTTGCCGTCCAGTTCCAGCCAGTCCCCCACGTGCAGGGCCAGCGCGGTGCACAGCTCGGGCAGCCCTCCTGGAGGGTGCGATGCGGCCATGGTCGGGCTCCCTCCGGTCCGCTAGTTCCGCCGGGACGCGCGCTGCGCCCCGCCGATCCGGCCCTGCTCGGCGGGCCGGAGGCCCACCCGCTCCTCCGCGACGTCCCGCAGCGCACCGCAGACCTCCGACCGAACCGCCGCGGGACGACCGGGCGGCGGCGGGAGCGGCACCGCGTCTCGGGCGTCCACCCGGCCCGCTCGTCGCGAGCGGGAGGCGGCCGAGGGCTCCACGCCCTCACCCTCCCGCACGCCCACGTTCTGCGCGGCCACCGCCTCGGCCAGACGGCGCAGCGCGGCCGTGCCGGGCGGGGTCGGCAGGTCCGGTCGTTGGACGGCGAGCATCCGGCGGGCCCGGCGGGCGGCCGGGCCGGGGCGGCCGGCGTGGGCGTCGAGCAGCGCCAGGGCGTGGCGGGCGAGCCGGCAGGACCAGCCGTCGCCGCTCCCGCCCGCCCAGGTGATGGCGCGCCAGGCCGACCGGCGGGCCCTGCGCGGCGCGTGTTCGGCCTCCACCAACGCGAGGACCGCCAGGACCGTCGCGGCGGACGGGCCGCCCGGGGCGTAGCCGGGAACCAGCTCCACCGCCTCGCGCAGCAGCCGGACCGCCGCTTCCGGATCGCCGTCGCGCCAGGCCGCAAGGGCCTGGACGAAGGCGATCCGGCCGACACCCGCCCGGTCGTCGGCCAGCAGCGCGGCGGCCCAGGCCGCGCCCAGCGGGTCGAGACCGACGGTCCCGACCTCGACGCGGGCACCCAGCCAGACCGCCAGCCACTGCGCCCGGTGCACCAGCGCCTCCGCGCCCGAGCAGCGTGCGAGCAGGGCGCCGAGCAGACGGCGGCCCTCGTCGGGATCGTGCCGGACCCACCAGAACCACAGGTCGAGCACCGCCGGCAGCAGCGCGTCCGCCTGCTCCGGCGTCGCCGCGGGTCGGCGCAGCACCGCGAGCAGGTTCGGCCGCTCGTCCTGCACCAGCTCGACGGCCTGGGCCTGGGCGCCGCAGTCCCACAGGCTCCCGGCCGTCGCGGCGATCCGGACCACGTGCCGGGCCAACCGGTCCCAGGCCGCCGTCGTCCCGCCCGCCTCGGCCAGCCGCTCGCGGGCGAACTCCGCCGCGAGCCGCGACATCCCGAACCGCGCGGTGCGCACCCCGGCGGGGTCGCCCAGCGGGACCAGCACCCCGGCCGCGACCAACCGCACCAGGCATGCCGGCACCTGCTCCGCGTCGACGCCCCCGCCCGCGCACAGGGCCGCGGCCGACTCCTCGGTGAAGGACCCCGCGAACATCCCGACGCGGCTCCAGACGATCCGGTCGCGCGGGTCGCACTGCGCCTCCACCGTGCCCAGCGCCCGGCGCAACGTCCGGTGCCGGGGGAGGTCGGCCGCCGGGTCGCCGAGTCCGAGTCGGCCGCGCTCGCGCAGCCGCTCCGCCAGTTCGACCGGCTCCAGGCTGTCCAGCTGCCGCGCCGCGTGGGTGAGCGCCAGCGGCAGACCGTCCAGGGCCGTGCAGATCTCCACGAGGGCGGCCGAGGCCGCCGCGTCGAGCACCAGCCCGGGCCGGACCGTGCGCGCGTGTTCGAGCAACAGCCGCACCGCGGGCGCGCCGAGCCCGGACCGCACGGGCAGCGGCGCCAGCCGCAGCACGCGCTCGTCCCCGAGCCCGAGCGGTCGCCGCGCCGTCACCACCACGCGCAGGACCGGGCAGCGCCGCAGCAGCAGCGCCACCAGCCGCAGCGCGCCCGCCTGGACGGCGTCCACGTCGTCCAGCAGCAGCACCGGCTCGCGGTGCTCCGGCTCGGAGACGGCCTCGGTGAACGCGTCGAGTGCGGCGCCGATCTCACCGGCCGCGTCGAGCTCGGCCTCGCCGCCGAGCACCGCGAGCACGGCCGCCACGAGCCGCTGCGCGGCGGTCCGGCCGCCACCGGCGGCAGGAGCGGGAACGCCCGGCCACGGAGCGCCGGACCCGAAGGCGGCGAGCTCCGGCACGCGGACGAGGAGCAGCGCGGTCGCCGTCACCCGGGAGCGGGCGCGCAGTGCGGTCACGGCCAGCAGGCTCTTGCCGACCCCGACCGGTCCGGTGACCGTCACCAGCCGGTGGCGGCTGAGCAGCCCGTGCAGCAGCGCGGACTCGCGCTCCCGCCCGATCAGCGGCCGCGCGGCGCACGGCTCGGCCCACGGCCCGTCCGTGCCCGCTGTCCCGTTCCAGGTCACCCTCGTCATCCCTCTCGACCCCCGTTCCCCGTTTCCCCGCGGGCCGACGCCGGCGGGGGTGCGCGCTGAAACGTTTCGGGCCCCTCCGGGGCGGCGGTCTCCGCGCGTCACGGCTGATCCAACGCGAGGATCGGGCGGGCGGTGTCGCGGGACATCGACGCATGACGCGAGACAGCGATCCGTACGAACGGGAGAGCGAATACGTACGTAGTGATGCCTCCGTACGATCCGGACGCGCCACGCCACGGACCGGACACGAACCACCCCGAGCCGGTCGGACGCGCCACCACACCGGTCCCTGTCCGGAACCGGTCCGGACGGTTCCGGTCATCCGTCACCGGCGCGGGTGAACGGACACCCTCCGACCGGGTGTCCGTAGGTACGCTCACGGCCCATGCACAACACCGGTCACGGACCGCGCCGCCCGGGACGGCTCCCGATGGAGTTCACCAGCTTCGTCGCCCGCGAGGCCGACGTCGCCGCCGTCCAGGGGGCCCTGGCCGGCAGCCGGGCGGTCACCCTGGTGGGGCCGGGCGGCGTCGGCAAGAGCAGGGTCGCGCTACGCGCGGCACGGCCGTGGCAGGCCCGGATGCCGGACGGCGTCTGGTGGGCGGACCTCTCCGCCCTGCGCGACCCCGAGCTGCTGCCGACCACCCTGGCCGCCACCCTCGGCCTGCCCGAGCAGTCCGGGATGGCGCCGACGGACGCGCTGGTCGAGCACCTGAGCCGGCGTCGGCTGCTGCTCGTCCTGGACACCTGCGAGCACCTGCTCGACGCCTGCGCCGAGCTGTGCGAACTGCTGCTGCAGGGCGCGCCGGAGGTCAGCGTGCTGGCGACCAGCCGCCAGCCGCTCGACGTCCCCGGCGAGTGCTGCCTCGCCCTCGCGCCCTTCGCGCCCGAGGACGCGTTGGAACTGTTCGCCCAACGGGCCGCCTCCGCCGATCCGCGGTTCGCCGTCACCGACGCCAACCGGGGCCGGCTGCTGGCGCTGGTGGAGCGCCTGGACGGGATGCCGCTCGCCCTGGAGCTGGCCGCGATGCGGCTGCGCGCCGCACCGCTCGCGGAGTTCGCGGCGCGGCTGGACCACAGCTTCGAGGTGCTCACCGGCGGCCGACGCACCGCCAGGTCCCGGCACCAGACGCTGCGCGCGGCCATCGACTGGTCCTACGACCTGTGCACACCGCGCGAGCGGTTGCTGTGGGCCAGACTCTCGGTCTTCGCCGGATCCTTCGACATCCCGGCCGTCGAGGAGGTCTGCACCGGCGGCGAGCTGCGGCGTGAGCGGTTCCTCGAGCCGCTGATCGGGCTGGTGGACAAGTCCGTCGTCCAGCGGACCGGCCCGGACGGCTCGCGCTACCGCCTGCTGGACACCATCCGCGAGTACGGCGCGGAGCGCCTGGCCGAGCAGGACGACGACGCGGCCGTCCGGGCCCGGCACTTCGCGCACTTCCAGGAGCTGGGCCGCCGCTTCTGGGACGAGCTGCTGACGCCCGCCCAGCTCCCGCACTACGCCGTCGTCCGCGCCGAGCTGCCGGACCTGCGCGCGGCGATCGGCTACGCGTACGCGACGCCGGGCCGCGAGCAGGAGGGCCTGTGGCTGGCCACCCAGCTGTCACCGCTGTGGCGCGCGGCCGGGACGCTGTCCGAGGGCGGCTTCTGGATCGAGAAGGGCCTCGCACTGGCCCCGGCCGACTGCCCCGAGCGCGCCTGGGGCCGGTTGCTGACGGGCATGTTCGCGATGTGGACCGCCGATCTGGGCGCCGCGCCCGAGCGGTTCGCGCAGGCGCGGGAGGTGGCCGAGCGGGTGGGCGAGACGCGGGTCGCACTCTTCGCCGAGGCGTACGAGGGCGCGTTGCTGGCCCTGTGCGGGGAGGTCGAGGCGGGGCTGGCCGCGCTCGACACGGCCCGGTCGCGGATCGTGGCCGCCGACGACCGGCTCGGCATGGCCGTCGTCCACTACGAGGGCGCCCTGCTGCGGGCCGTCCTCGGCGACACCGCCGGAGCGCTCCAGTGGTGCGCGGAGGGCCTGCGGCACCTGGAGGGCTCCGGCGACCGCCAGTTCCGCGCCTCGACGCTCACCGTGCAGGGCGTCATCCAATGGCTGGCCGGCGAGCACGAGGCGAGCGTCGAGTCGCTGCGCCAGGGCCTGTCGGCGGCGGACGAGGTGGGCGAGGCGCTGATCGGCGCGCTGGCCTGCCTGGGCCTGGGCTGGCACGCGGCGGGACGCGGGCGCCACACCCAGGCGGCCTGGCTGCTGGGCTACGCCGAGCACAACCGGCGGTTGTCCGGCGATCCGGTGGCGATGCTGCCGTCGCTGCTGGACGAGCAGGAGCGCGTGGCGGAGCTGGTGGCCGCCGCGCTCGGCCCGCAGGAGTTCGCCCGCCTGCAGCAGGCGGGCTCGCGGCTGACGTCCGCCCAGGTCCTGGCGACGCTGCGGGCCGACGCGGAGCTGCCGTTGCCCGCCGCCCCACCGTCCGCCCCCGCGGCGGGGACCGCGCCCGGATCCTCCGCCGGAACGTCAGCCGGAACCCCGGCCGCGCGGCCGAAGGGCGCCTTCGTCCTGCCGGGCGCGGCGTCGCCGGAGACGCTGACGCCGCGCGAGCGCGAGGTGGCCGGGCTGGTCGCGCAGGGGCTCTCCAATCGGGAGGTCGCCGAGCGGCTGGTGATGTCCAAGCGCACCGCGGACACCCACGTCGAGCGGATCCTCGCCAAGCTCGCGATCGTCTCCCGCACGCAGATCCCGGCCGCGCTCACCCCGCCGAACGGTGGGCCGATGCTCCGTTCGAGCGAATCGGAGTGAGATCGTCCGATTTATTGGGAAGGACCCCGTGCATGTTGCGAGGATTCAAGAACTTCCTGATGCGGGGCGACGTCGTCGTGGTCGCCATCGGCCTGATCGTGGCCCTGGCGTTCAGCACGCTCATCAAGGCGTTCACCGACTTCGTGATCAACCCGATCATCACCCGGATCCAGGGCAGAGGCGCGGTCGGCCTCGGCTGGCAGCTCGGCCGGCCGGGCAACGTCGCCACCTACCTGAACCTCGGCGCCTTCATCTCGGCGATCGTCTACTTCGTGGTGTTCATGGCGGTCGTGTACGCGCTGATCGTGATCCCCTACAAGCACGTGCAGGCCCGTCGCGGGGTGACGGTCTTCGGCGACCCGACCCCGGCGAAGACCTGCCCGGCCTGCCTGTCCGAGGACATCCCCGCGGCCGCGAGCAAGTGCCGCTACTGCGGCTCGGACCAGCCGCCTCAGGCCTGACGGCCCGAGGGCTGCGGCTCCGGCAGCAGCAGACCCAGCAGCAACGCCGCCGGCGGGACCGTGCAGAGCGCGACCAGCGCGCCACGGGGGCCGTGAGCCTGGGCGATCAGGCCGAGGCCGGGGGCGATCAGCCCGCCGACGCTGACCGCGAGCCCCAGCGTGACCCCGGCCGCCGTGCCGGGGCGGGTCGGCAGGTAGTCCTGGCCGAGCTTGACCAGCACCGCGAACGGCAGGTTCAGCGCGGCGCCGGTCAGCAGCGCGAACAGCAGCGGCGGCCAGGCCCCCGGCACCAGCAGCAGCGCGGCCAGGAAGGGCAGCACCAGGGCCGTGCCGCACTGGATCGTGCGGACCATCCCCCAGCGGTCGGCCAGCCGACCGCCCGTCAGCGTGCCCGCCACCCCGCCCGCGAGAAAGCAGGTCAGCGCCGCGGCGGCCAGGGCACGCGAGGCGTGCAGGTCACGCAGCCAGTACAGCTCGACAAAGGTGCTGAGCCCGAAGAAGGCCACCGAGCGCAGCACCTCCACGCCGGTCAGCACCGCGAACGGGCCCCAGCGGTCGGCGCCGTGCGCGGCCGAGGCCCTGGGCGGCGCGAGCTGCGCACGGCGGGCCCGAGCCAGGAGCACGAACGCCATCAGGGCTGCGGGCGGAAGGAAGAGGGCCAGCGCGCCGACTCCCCAGGCCGCCAGCGCGGGCGTGGCCAGCACGGGCGCCAGGAAGAAGCCGACGCTGCCACCCGCCGCGAAGACACTCATCGCCGCCGCACTGTCGCCCGCGTCCACTCGGGCCGCCCTGCCCGCGGCCGGGTGGAACATCGCCACCCCGAGACCCGAGAGCAGGACCAGGCACCACACGGCCGGGTAGGGCCCGACCAGTCCCGCCAGCGCGAGACCGAGCCCGGCCAGGCCCACCCCCGCACCGGCCAGCCAGGGGAGCCGGAACCGGTCGACGGCCAGGCCGAGGAACGGCTGCGGGACGGCGCTGCCGAGCGTCGCGGCCAGGGTGAGGCCGGTCGCGGCGAGATAGCCGTAGTGGCGGTCGAGGACGAAGTAGGGGACGGCGGCCGGCACGAGGCCCTGGTAGAGGTCGTCGACGGCGTGGGCGGCGCCCCACACGCGCATGCGACGCCAGGGCGAGGGCGCGGCCGTGGCGGGGTTTCCGGGTGCGACGGTGGTGGTCATGGCCACCAGCGTGGCCGCCGCGTGCGGGTGCGGGCTTTCGATAAACTGCCCTGTTGTGTCGTCGAACCGCCAAAGTCCTGCTTCGCGCCGCTCGACCCCCCGTCGGGAGCTTCCCGACGCGACCCTCGACGAGCTGGCGCAGCACGAGCGCATCGAGCGGCACCACCACGACCGGCACCAGCTGATCCACCCCGGCAGCGGCATCCTGCAGGTGGAGACCGCGGCGGGCAGCTGGGTCGTGCCGCCGCAGCGGGCGGTCTGGATCCCCGCGTTCACCGACCACGCACACGTGGCCCGGACGCCCACCCGGATGCGCTCCCTCTCGTTCCCTGCCGAGATCGACCCCGTCGGCGCCGCACAGCCCGCGGTCCTGGTGGTCACCCCGCTGCTGCACGAGCTCGTCGCCGCCCTCGCGGAGCCGGACCTCGGCTCCACCGAGGCGCAGCTCGCCACGCTCCGGCAGGCCGCGGCCGACCAGCTCGGCCACGCCGAGCGGTTGTCGACGCACCTGCCCGCCCCGGTGGACGACCGGCTGCGCGCGGTCGCCGCGCTGCTGCACCGCGATCCCGCCGACGCCCGGTCGCTGGGCGAGCTCGGCGCCGCGGTCGGAGCGAGCGAGCGCACCCTCAGCCGGCTCTTCCGCGCCGAGACCGGCCTCACCTTCCCGCAGTGGCGCACCCGGCTGCGCCTGCACCACGCCCTGGACCAGCTGGCCTCCGGACGCAGCGTCACCGCCACGGCGACGGCCTGCGGCTACGCGACCCCGAGCGCCTTCATCGAGGCGTTCCGTGCCGCGTTCGGGACCACTCCGTCCCGTCACCGCGCTCTGCCCTGACGGCAAACACGAGGGGCCCTACCTGCACGATTTCTCCGCAGAAGCCTCACCTGTCCGAGCTGTCACCCCCGTCACCGTGCTCCTAGGCTCGCCAGGTACCGATCAATGGGCTCATCTGCACGGAAGACCGCATGAAGTTCTGCCCCACCTGTCGCCGCCACCTCAACGGCGCGTACTCCTGCCCCGGCTGCGGGACCGCCGCCGCGGACCTGCCGACCGTCCCGCCCACCGAGGCGACGGGCGTCGAGGCCGCGCGCACCGTGGCCTACTCGCACCCGGGCGAACTGCGCGCGACCGAGCCGGGCGCGGACGAGTCGCGCCGGGGTGGACGCGCGGAGCAGCGGGAACAGCAGCGCCGCCGGGCCGCGAAGCGGCGGCGCGGGGTGCTGCTGGGTGGCGTCGGCGTGCTGGTGATCGCCGCGGCGGGCGTGGCGATGGCCAACGTCTCCGGCAACCCCGGCCCGCCACCCCTCGACGCGGGCTCGACCGCCGGAGGCGCCTCGGCCACCGCGCCGGACGGCGCCGTCCCGTCCGTCACGCCCACGGCCAGCTCCGCCGGCGACCACCGCCGGGCCACCCACCATCCGCACCCCTCCGCCTCGGCCTCGGCGACGGCCTCCGCCTCCGCCCGACCGACCGCGTCCCGCTCCCCCGCACCGGGCTCCTCCGGCGGCACCGGCTCCACGGGAGGCGCCTCCACGGCCGGCTCGGGCACGGACGGCGGCACGACGGGCGGCACCCCCTCCACCAAGCCGTCCCCGTCCTCCACCTGCCACCCGATCCTCTTCTGGTGCGGCTGACGCCTTCCTGGACTTTCTGGACCGCTTGGACCGCTTGGACCGCCTGGACCGCCTGGGCTTCCTGTTCGCGTTGACCCGAGGGTCGGCTGAACCGTCGTGGCGCGAGGTGCGTAGGACCAGGCGAAGCACTCGCCCGGCCCCATTCCCGCACTCCCGGGCGGTGGAGGTGGTCCCCATGCCGGTCACGGACGAGACGTCGGCGGCTCCCACGGCGAGGCGTGCGCAGCATCGGCGTGCCGCACCCGCGCTGCTCTGGGCGCTGGCCGTGGTGACAGCCGCCGCGTTGGCGGTGGATGCCTACGTCCACGCGGATCTCGCGCCCGCATACGACTCGATCCGGGCGAGCGTGAGCCAGGGCACGCTGTTCCGCGTCGAGGCGGCCGCCGCGGCGCTGGCCGCGTTGCTCGTCCTGGTGGCCCGGCGACGACGGGCCGCATGGCTCTTCGCCTTCCTGGTCGCGGCGGGCGGGCTGGCCGCGGTCCTGCTGTACCGGTACGTCCAGGTGGGGGCGGTGGGGCCGCTGCCGGACATGTACGAGCCGATCTGGTTCCCGGAGAAGACCGCGTCCGCGGTCGCCGAGGCCGTGGGGGCCGGTACCGCACTACTGGGCCTGGTCCTCGCCTGGCGCATGAACCGGACTGCGGCAAAGGCGCCTTGACGGACGCTCACATGATCGAATCTACTGCTGCCGGTAGTCGAAGCCTGGTACAGGCGGAACGGGGTGGCAGTGGTGCGACACATCAAGAGCCTGCGCGAGTTCATCGAGGAGCTCGACACGATCGGCGACGTCCAGCGGATCGACAAGGAGGTGGACTGGAGCCTGGAGGCCGGAGCGGTGATCCGACGCTGCTACGACCTCGTCGCCCCGGCTCCGCTGTTCACCCATCTGACCGGCTACCGCGACACCGGCTTCCGCCTGCTGGGCGCGCCGGGCGCGCTCAGCAGCTCGGCGAACCCGCTGGCCCGGATCTCGCTGGCGGTCGGGCTCGGCGCGAACGCGTCGGGACAGGAGATCGTCGAGGCGCTGGCGGCGGCGCGGTCCAAGCCCGGGATCCCACCGGTCGAGGTGGCCCGCGAGGACGCGCCGTGCAAGCAGAACGTGATGACCGGCGAGGACATCGACCTGTTCGCCTTCCCGACGCCGCTGATCCACGGCAACGACGGCGGCCGCTACATCCAGACGTACGGGATGAACATCGTCAAGAGCCCGGACGGCTCGTGGACCAACTGGTCGATCAACCGCATGATGATCCACGACCGGTCCACCCTGGCCTGCCTGATCCCCGCGCCGCAGCACCTGGGGATCATCCGGTCCAAGTGGGCCGAGGAGGGCAAGCCGATGCCGATCGCGCTGGCCATCGGCGTGGAGCCGGGCCTGCCGTTCGTCGGCGGGATGCCGATCCCCGAGGGCGCGGACGAGTCGCACTACCTGGGCGCGCTGTTCGGCGAGGGCATCGAGGTCGTGAAGGCCGAGACGGTTGACTTGCTGGTGCCGGCGACGGCCGAGATGGTGATCGAGGGTCACATCGCGCTGGACGAGACGGTGATGGAGGGCCCGTTCAACGAGTTCCCCGGCTACAACGCCACCGAGGCCACGCCCAAGGCCGTCTTCCACGTCTCGGCGATCACCTACCGCGACCAGGCGATCCAGGCGGTCTGCGCGGCCGGTCCGCCGGTCGAGGAGGACCACACCGTCATCGGCACCACCTCGGCCGCCGAGATCCTCTACCAGCTGCGCGAGGCGGGCCTGCCGATCTCCTCGTGCTGGTACAACTTCGAGGCCGCGGTGCACTGGCTGACCATCGCGGTGCGCCAGGACTGGCACGAGACCACGGGCCTCGGGTCGCACGAGCTCGCCGACCGGATCGCCGGGGTGATCTTCCAGGGCAAGCCGTCGGTCAACGCGCCGAAGATCCTGCTGGTCGAGGACGACATCGACATCACCGACCTGAGCCAGGTGGTCTGGGCGTTCGCGACCCGCTCCCACCCGGACGTGGACCGCGGCGAGTTCCACTTCCCGCCCGCGCTGAGCATGCAGCTCGCGGTCTACCTCTCGCCGGAGGAGTCGCACACCTTCCGGGCCGGCAAGGTGATCTATAACTGCCTGCTGGCCGACCTCTACCCGGGCGGCCGACGTCCGGTGAAGGGAAGCTTCGAGAACGGCTGGCCGACCGAGATCCAGGAGCGGGTGCTGAAGAGCTGGACGGAGTACGGCTTCAGCGGCTGATCCCGGCGGTGACTGGGGCCGCCGCGAGACCCGCGACGGCCCGAGTCACCGCGTCACCGCGTCACTGGGACGAGAAGACGCAGCCGTTGTCCTTGTTGGAGTACAGCGGCTGCATCGCGAACGTGCCGGTCGCGAGGGAGACCGTCTGATCGTTGTCCCAGGCGCAGAGGTCGCCGATCTCCTCGCCGTTGGAGTCGACGTAGCCGCTGGACGGCTCCGGGTCGGTGGCTGCCTCGGCGTACTCGTGGCCGCCGACGATGCTGAAGCCGTCGAGCTGGTTCTGCACGGAGTTGGCGCCGCAGCTGCTGCCGGCGTCCAGGACGTAGGGCATGTTGGTGTAGGCGACGTTGCCGTCCCAGTTGTGCCAGGCGCAGAAGCCGGCGTTCGGGAAGCCGTCGGGCTGGCTGCCGCTCGGGCTCATCACGTAGATGTCGACGTTCGGGCCGGAGACGCCGAAGTGCGCGGCGGCGTTGTCGGCCTCGGCGGCGATGTCCGCCTGGGAGGGCGCGGCAGGCGCGGCGGAGCCGTCGTCGGTCCAGGAGCCGCCCAGCACCGCGCCGTTGAAGGTCGGCGAGGCGCCGTTGCCGTCGGTGTACTGGCTGGTGACGGTGGACCAGGTGTCACCGGAGGCACCGAGGCCACCGAAGAGGTTCTGCATGTAGGACTGGACGCCGTTGGCGTCGCTGTCCCACTGGCTGCCCCAGAAGTCCAGGTAGACGGTGGGCGAGGTCTCCAGCGGGCCGCCGCCGTACTGCAGGCCGCCGGTCGAGGTGGTGGGCGGGTAGACCGTGTAGTTGCTGTCGGCCGTCGAGCCGGTGCTGCCGCGCTTGGCGTGGTGGCCGTGCATCCAGACCACGCCGGACGGCTTGTGCAGCTGGACGTGGAACGTCTTGCCGTCCAGGTGCACCGTGACGGTCCGGGTGGCGGGCTGCGCCGCCGCGGCGGCCTGAGTGGCCGACTGCGCCGCGGTGGCGGCGTGGGCCGGCAGCACCGTCAGCGACGCCGACACGAGTGCGGTGGCCGTGGCGGCGGTCAATCCGATGGCGCGGAGAGTGGGTCGCACGAGGGGTCCTCCCTGCTACGTCTCCTGAGTTCCGGTCAGGCAGCATGCTGGGACTCCACCGCGAGGGGTGACAACGGGGTCACGGGCCGCTGGGAGAACTCTGTGAAAACCCTGAGTGCCCTTGCCCGCGTAGGGGACGGTCCATCGAGCCGGCGGAAGGCCAGAACGTGAACGTTCCTGGTTTCACAGTTCAGTCCCACTCCCAGCGGAAGCCCTCGAAACCCGCCTCCCGGTCGAGGCTCACCAGTTGCACCACACCGCCGCGCCCGGGCCGCAACTCCTGGAGGTCGCCAGGCTCGTCGTCGTAGTGGTCGCGCTCGACGCGGTAACAGCGCACCGGTAGGCCGGTGACGTCGAAGTGCACGCGCAGCACCAGCTCCCGCAGCGGTTGCCGGGTGCCGTAGTGGTAGCCGACAGCGCCCTGGGTGCCCTCGCCCGCGCGGTACTCGTAGTCGAACGCGTAGGGCTGGCCGGGCCGCAGCGGGGTGTCGAAGAGCAACTCCGCGACCTGCAGGCCGGTGCCGGCGTCGGTACGCACCCGGCCGAGGCGGCAGCCGTGCAGCGGGTGCACGGTCGGCGGGCCCTCCCCCGCCGCGTCGGGGAGGCTGATGGCGACGAACCGGTCCAGGCCCGGTTCCAGCGGGATGACGATGCGCCGGATCTGCTCCACCGACCAGGAGCGGTCGGCCCGCAGCCAGCGGTCGCCGTGGACGCTCACGTGCTCGTAGCGGCTGTTGACGGTGACGTCGGTGTCGCACAGGCGCATGGCGGCCAGCAGATCGGCCCCGATCACCTGGTCGAAGTCGAGCGCGGCGCCGCCGCCCCGGCGGGGCCGGGCGAAGCGGCCACGGGGTCGGCGCGGGCCGAGCAGCGCGACCAGCGCGGAGGGCGGCAGGCCGCACAGCTGCTCGATCGCACCGACCGCACGCAGCGAGTCCGGGCGTTCGGGCCGACGCAGGCCACGCTGCCAGTAGCTGAGCGTGGAGATCCCGACCGGGACGCCGTCGGCGGCGAGACGGCGGCGCAGGCTGTCCAGGCTCAGCCCGGACTCGGTGATCGCCAGCTGCAGGGCCGTTTCGAACGGTCCGGTCCGCAGCGCCGTGTTCAGGGCGCGCGAGAGCCGCCGGGTCGGCACCTGCCCGGCGCCGGTGGAGACGGTACGTCGGGGGTGGCTCCGAGTGACGCCCGCGCGCTCGTTCACGTTCCGCTCCCACCCTCCGCCCACGCCCCGCTCACGCGGGGCCGGGCTGCTGCCGGACGAATCGCCCACAGGGTTCCGGGGTCAGCCTGTACGCGTCAAGACGCGGCCCCGGGCCCCCTCCGTAATCACACCCTTCTTTCACGAGCCGACGCGCCGAGCGGCGGCGCCTGTCCGGGCGAGGCGCCCGATCCGGTGTTGTACTGGGTCATATGGCAGGTGGACAGGCACGTCGTCGCAAGCGCCGCGCCGCACGCGCGGAACAGGCCCGCCAGGCCGAACGGATGCGCACGCGGATGCGGCTGCTGATCGAGCTGACCGCGCGCAACGACGTCTACCGCAAGGGCCTGGTCGCCGCGGCCACCGGGCTCAGCCCCCAGGAGGCGGTCATCATGACCGACCTGGAGCGGCACGGCCTGCAGGTGCAGCAGTTGCACGACGTGCTGTGCGGCGGCCACGTCCTCGTGGACGACCCGGAGCTGTACGAGCAGTGGAGTTTTCCCGAGGTCAGCCACCACCGGCTCTCCTCGCACCACCGCGACGTGGACAAGTCGCGCTACCCGGACATCGGCATGCGCGGCCCGGTGGTCCGCGAGAAGCTCCACGGGCGCACCGCCACCGGCACCTGGATGCAGTTGGAGAAGACGCCCGCCGCGTTCGGCAAGAAGAAGCTCCCCAGCCTGAACGACCTGAAGCACCTGATGGACTACGTCGTCTACCGGATCACCCGCAGCAACGTCGGGCCGTGGGGCCTCTCGCGGGTGACGGAGCGGCGCCCGATGTACCTCTCGCCCGCGCTGTCGGTGCCGATGGCCGTGGGGCCCGAGATCTCCCGCACCCTCACCGAGGCACTGCGCGGTATCGAGGCGGCCGACGACGTCACCTCCGCCTCCGCCGACCTGGCCGCGCGCTTCCCGCCGCCCGAGCCCAGGGACCCGACCGACGAGCTCGGGCGAGCGCTGGACGGCCGGGCCGGGCGGGGGCTGTTCGGCAGCTCGCAGGTGTGGGTCAGCGAGGCCCCGCTGCCACCCGCCGCGCAGGTGCTGTTCCACCCCGGCGAGCTGCCGCAGCCGGGCACCCGCTGGATCGGCACCCAGCCCACCAGCACGCCGCCGCAGGAGGTCGACCGATGAGCGACGCCGACACGACACCACCCTCGCCGCCCTCGCCGGGGGACCTGCCGGGCGCGGTCTCCGTCCCCGACGGCATGGTGGCGGCCGTGGTCGACCTGGTGGAGACCGGCGCGGTGCCGCTCGGCGCCTACACCATCGCCGAGCTCACGGTCGTCGACGCCGTCGTGGACTTCCTGGAGGCACGCCCCTCCGACGAGGTCCTCGCCGAGGCGGTCCGCTCGCTGGCGGCCCGGCAACTGCTGGTGGCCGGCAAGGGCGAGGACCAGATCCAGGTACGCGGCGACCTCGGCATCGCCGTCGCGTTCCAGCGGCGCGCCCGCACGGTGCTGGACGCCCGCGTCGCCGGGACCGGGCCGGGCGAGCCCTGGCGCACCCTGGTACTGCCGCAGCCCGAACGCGTCTGCCTGCTGGTGCGCATCGACACGCTCGGCGTCCACGAGGTCTCCCTGCACTCCCTGGAGGAGACCCTGCAGATGCTGGCCGACTGGCTGCCGCGCGGCCAGTGGGCCGAGCCCGCGCCGGGCGACGACCCGGACGCGGTGCTGGCGGCAGCCCCGCGCTCGGCGCTGCTGACCGCGATCGCGTACAGCGCCGTCGGCTCGGCCGAGACGGTCGAGTCGACCACGGACCTGGTCCTGGCCCTGCGCGAGGGCCGCCTGCACGCCTACGCCCGCGATCCGGGCGACGCCGCCCGCCTGGTGCGGCAGGACATGCGCGGCCGGGGCGTGCGCGACACCGTCGCGGCCCTGATGGGCGTCACCCGCCGCCCGAAGGCGGAGCAGGACGCGGTCAGCGCCCCTCGTTGAGCAGCGCCAACTGCTCGGTCAGCGTCGCCACGTCACGGAAGGTCAGCCCGAGCGCGGCCACGTGCTTCCAGCGCAGCACGCCCTCCGCGTCCACGACGAACACCGAACGGCGGACCATCGCGCCGAGCGTGATCCCGTACGCCGTCGCCGCCGTGCGCCCGGTGTCGGCCAGCAGCGGCATCCGCAGGCCGTGCTTGCGCGCGAAGGCCTCGTGGCTCTCCACGTCCTGGGTACTGATGCCCCACACCGTCGCGCCGAGCTCGGTGAACTCCTCCAGGCCCGAGGAGTAGGAGCACAACTGCTTGGTGCAGACGGGGGTGTCGTCGCCCGGGTAGAAGGCGAGCACGAGCGGACGTCCGCGCTGCTCCGACAGGGTCAACTCACTGCGGACCGCCGCGCCGTCCACCAACTGGACCGCCGGCAGTGTGAAGTCGGGCGCCGTTGCGCCCACCACGGGACTCTTCGCCATCCGCACAGCGAACCACACCGGGCAGCCCGGGCGGCAGGCGGGGCTAGTGTGAGAAGCCCGACGAGCGATGCTCGAGGCGGGGGCCGTAGGCTGCGGGTATGACGGATTCGATCACGGACGCCCCCACCGCCGACGACGCCCTGGAGACCCTGCTCGCCGGTAACCGACGCTTCGTCGACGGATCACCCGAGCACCCCAACCAGGACGCAGCCCGTCGCGCCGCGACGGTGCCCACGCAGCGCCCCTTCGCGGTGCTGTTCGGCTGCTCCGACTCCCGCCTCGCCGCCGAGATCATCTTCGACCGCGGCCTGGGCGACCTCTTCGTCGTCCGCACCGCCGGCCACGTGATGGGCCCCGAGGTGCTGGGCAGCATCGAGTACGGCGTCAGCATCCTCGGCGCCCCGCTCGTCGTCGTCCTCGGCCACGACCAGTGCGGCGCGGTCGGCGCGGCCTGCGACGCCCTCGACGGGGCCGCGGGCGCGCCCGGATACGTGCGCGACGTGATCGAGCGGGTCACCCCCAGCGTGCTGGCGGCCCGCGCGGCCGGGATCGAGTCGCGCGACGACATCGTCAAGGAGCACATAAAGCAGACGGTGGACCTGCTGCTGGACCGTTCCCGGGTACTGGCCGAGGCGGTGGAGGCCGGCCGCACCGCGATCGTCGGCCTCTCCTACGCCCTCGCCGACGGCGCCGCCCGCCCGGTCTCCGCCCACGGCCTGAGCCACCCCTTCGGGCCGGTCCCGGCCAGCCGGGCGTAGGCCTCCGCCGTGACGGCCGGAGCCGCCGACCTCGCACCCCCGGCCGCACGACGCCGTGTCCGTCGCCGGGAGGCGTCCGACCTGGCCGTGTGCGCGCGGGTGCTGCGTGACGTCCACGCTGGCGACGGCTACCCGGTGGACTGGCCCGACGATCCGGTGCGCTGGCTGACCCAGGCGTCCCTGCTGGACGCCTGGGTCGCGGAGCTCGACGGCGAGGTGGTGGGCCAGGTCGGCCTGTGCCGAAGCTCGACCGGGGATCTGGCGCCAGGCGAGTGGAGCCACCGCACCGGCCTGCCGCCCGGGGCGACGGCCGTGGTCAGCCGTCTGTTCGTCGCCCCGACGGCGCGCGGCCACGGCCTGGGCGCACTGCTGCTGGCCCAGGCCACCCACGAAGCCCGCAGCCGCGGCCTGCACCCGGTGCTGGACGTGGTGTCCACCGACACCGCCGCGGCAGAGCTGTACCGCCGCGCGGGCTGGAGCCTGCTGGCCACCGTCGAGGACGAGTGGGCCCCGGACCGCAGGGTCACCGTCCACTGTTACGCGGCGCCGCCACGGCACTAGCTGGTGCCGTGGCGACCGGCTAGAGGCCCGCGCGGCGCTGGCGCTTGGCGAGGGGGGCCTGTGAGAGGTCCTGGGAGCTGGTGCGGAGGTTGCGGTGGCCGTAGCCGCGGGAGGCGAGCCAGGCCTTGGCCGCGTCCTCGGCGCGGATCTCCGACAGCAGGATGTCCTCCTCCGCCTCCCCGGTGTCCTGGAAGCGGAAGGTGAAGGCCGTCCGCGCGGCAATGTCGTAGGTCATCTGCCCCTCGGGCGTGAACTCGGCGTGCAGGACGTCGTGTTCGGCGGCCCTGGCGGCCAGCTCGGCGCGCTGCTCGGCGCTGAGCCCGTCGAAGACGCCGCGGACGGTGATGCGGAAGGTACGTGTGCTCACGTGCCGACACTAGCCGCGCGACCAGGGCACCCTCCACCTGGTTTCCGCGGGCGGCTCGGGCGACTCGGCGGCCTTCAGCAGGGCGGTGACGGCCCGGAGGAACGGGCGCGGGTCGGCCGTCAGGCCGCTCCGGCGCAGCAGGTGGGCGCCGTCCGCCCACTCCCCCAGGACCGCGCCGGGCTCGCCGGTGAGCGGGTCGACGGCGTAGTCCAGGGTGAAGCACCGCGGCGCCGAGCCGTCGGCGCGGTGGGCCATGACGAGGGCGAAGGCCTCGCCCGCCGCGCGGGGCGCGGGGAGGACGACGAGCACCAGCCCGTACTGCCCGGCGCGGACCAGGCTGCCGTGCAGCCCGTCGACCGGCAGCCGCTGCTCGGCGGGGAAGTGCGAGGCGTACTCCTCCCACAGCCGCTGCAGCTCGGTGTCGAGCTGCGCGGGCGGGACCGCGTCGAGGTGGGTGAGCGAAGGCAGCAGCCGGTGGGCGAACCGGTAGTGGTGCGGCCGCGGTTCGGGCAGCGCCCCACCGTCCCGACGTCTGTCCCGACGTATCATCGATCCCCCAGCGTTCCCGGTTGCCGCCCACCCCACGAAGATCAGGACGTCGCTCCCGGGCTCCCGGTTGCCCGGCCATCCGTGGTTGGCCGGGCGCGGGCACGGTCGGGCGCGGGTCAGACCTCGCGGAGCAGCTTCTCCGCCTGTTCGAGCTGGCGGCGGGCCATGGCGAGATTGGACTTCTGCCGGTCCAGGGCGAGGTAGAAGAAGAGGCCCTCGGTGCCTGGAGCGGTCATCGGGCGGATGACGTGGTACTGGCCGGTGAGGGTGATCAGGATGTCGTCGATCTCGCCCTTGAGGCCCAGCATGTCCATGGTCCGCATCTTGGCGCGGACCACGTCGGTGTTGCCCGCGGCGGCGGCGCTCAGGTCGAGTTCCGCCCCGCCGCCGATGGTGCCGAGCGCCAGCCCGCTGTTGTAGTCCACGAGCGCGGCGCCGATCGCTCCCTCGATGCGCATGGCACGGGCGAGGGCTTGGTCAGTGGTGGTGGTCATGTGCGGTGACTCTAAGCAAGCTGCCGGTCACAGGATCGAATATTCAGGTAAACGGACGCACGCGCGGCGCCCGCCTGTAGGCTGCCCGGTCAGCCCCTCGTCCCAGCCCTCGTCCCAGCCCCTCATCCCAGCCAGTCGAGCCGCACGTCGCGGATCAGCACGGCGAGGTCGAGGCCGCGTCCGGCGCAGAAGCCGCGCAGACCGTCCACGGCGTAGGCGTCGCGCTTGCTGGTCCAGACCCACTCCTGGGCCGGCTGGGGGTGCCGCTGCCAGGCGATCAGCCCCTGCCGCTCCAAGGCCGCGAGGCGCGTCGGCAGCTCGGCCGGCGGCACCTCGACCACCTGGCGCAGCTCGGCGCCGGACATGCCGTAGGTGGGTGAGCCGAGCCCCAGGCGCAACGTTTTTCCGTGCTGGACCAGCCGGGTCAGCAGCGCGCGGTCGGCGGGGGCGACCTCCTGCAGCGCGGAGACCAGCGTGGCCAGGAACTCCCGGTAGTCGGCGAGGTGTTCGTCGTCCGGCCGCCAGCCGAAGTCCTCGGCGAGGACGGCGAGGGTGACGATGTCCGCGGGCTCCCGGTCGGGCCGAGGGGCGCTGTGTCCGGCGCCGCCGACGAGTCCGGCCAGCCGGTAGGCGAAGACCACGAACTGCAGCGCCACCTCGACGGAGGCACTGCCGTCACGGTGCTGCTCGCGTACCTGCGCCAGGCGGTCGGCCGTGGCACAGGCACCGGGCGGCAGGCGCCGCTCCACCTCGGCCCGGCGGAACGCGTCGATCACGGACGCGGCCCCGGACGGCGGCAACGCGCCCACCGTGCGGGCGAGCTGGGCCGCGCACAGGCGCAGCACCTCCCAGCCCTCGCCGAGCGCCGCGCCCGGATCGGCCGCGGCCAGCGCGGCGGCGCGGGCGAGGCCGACGCCGGGGACGAGCGCGGGCACCGGGAGCACCGGGTCGGTGAGCCACGGGGGCGGGGGCGCGACGCCGCCGCCACCGGACTCGGTCCACAGCCGCCTGGCCTCCGCAACGTCGCCACCCAGCGCGCGCACCAGCGGCTCGGTGACGTCCCAGGACGGCAGGCGCCGCCCCTGGAAGGCGTCCGAGACGGTCGTGCGGCCGTAGCCGATCTGATGACCGAGCCGCCGGTAGGTAGGCTTCCCCGACTTCTGCAGCAGGCGCTTCAGGTAGTCGGCGAAGGGCACGGGGTCCAACGGCTCCTCCACTCACGGTGCGCGGGGCTGCCGCCAGTCTAGGGAGCGGGTGTCCGGCTCGTCCGGACAAGTGACGGATCGGTGGGCAATTCGTGCGGGCGCCACCGCTCCCTCAGGGTGTGCCGGTGGGCGCCGGCGGGGTCGGGCAGGGGACGTTCCCCGGCTGGACGGAGATGCCGATGGCCGGCGTCTGCAGCAGGCCCGGGATCTGGATGTCCTGGACCGTGCCGGTGACCTGGTCGAACTTGGCGTAGTGGGCCTGGATGCCGAAGCGGTTCTCGGAACTGCCCAGCGGGTCGGGGACGAAGGCGCCGGTGGAGTCGGTCACGGTGGTGACGTCGGGACCGTTGATGTTCAGGTCGACCAGCCCGTCCATGTCCAGGGTGCCGGTGACCGAGGTGAGGTCGAGCACGGTGTTCTGCGTCCGCACCTCCCAGGTGCCGGGGTTCTTGTCGCCGAGCGTGATGGTCAGCGTGAAGGGCAGGCCGCCGATGGTCTGTTCCTGGCTCAGGCACAGCCCGTCGAGCAGGCCGTCGGCGAAACCGAGACGCAGCACGTGGACCGAGCCGGGGGCACCGCCCGCGGTGGTCGAGGAGGTCGCCTGCTCGACGACGGCGGCACCGAACTGCGTCCCGTACAGGCTGCTGGTGGCGAACTCCAGGCTGCCGCCCTGGACCTGGAGACCCGCGGCGAGCGCCCCGCTGCCCACGGCGGCGCCGATCCCGCCCGCGCACACGAGCGCGGGCAGCGCCGCAACGGCGGTGCGGCCCCAACGGGTGCCGTGGCTGGTCTCGTTCACGGCGTGGACACCGCCAGGCTCCCGGGCAGGTGCACGGGATTGTTCGTGGAGGAGAGCGCGGCATGGTCGTCGGTGGTCTGGATCGCGTAGATGTCGCCGACGAAGTTCTGTGCCCCGGCGGTCAGCGGGATGATCGAGCCGAGGGCGTTGAGCAGCCCCTGCACGCCGCAGATCTGGAAGATGACGGTGACGCAGATGTTGCTGATGTTGCCCCACATCACCGTCGTCTCGGCGTTGCCCGCGGTGTCCAGGCCGCCGAGGGAGCCGTTGCTCGGCACGTTGATGTGCAGGGTGTAGCCGTTGACGCTCTGGGTCACCGCCATGTTGCTGCTGATCTGCAGTTTGACGAAGGTGTACCGCGTGGTCGTCACCGTGCTGCCGTCGGCCAGCCTGATGGTGACGTTGTTCTGCACCGTCATCTGGTTGGCGACCATGGCGGCGATGGTGATGTGCAGCGGCGTGCTGGACGGCAGGAACGGCACGCCCATCGGGGTGGGTTCGCCCGGCAGCACCGCGGCGGCCAGGTGCCTGCCCGGCCGCGCGGCCGCGCTGGAGCCGGGCAGCAGGCACACCCCGAGCAGCGACAGCGCCACGGCCGCGGCACCGCTCCGTCGCGGCCGCCCGGCCCTCATGCCCCCTCCGCCGTACGGCGGGTGCGCCGGGAAGGGCGGCGCGCCGGCTTCGGCCCCCAGCCGACGGTCATCGCACCGCCGACGACGCCGAGCAGCATGCCGACCAGGAAGCCCCCGAGGTTGGAGACGATCAGTGAGACCACGGCCAGCACCATGCCGAGGATGCCGAAGGTGTGGCGCTGCGAGGGCCGGATGATCGGGATCAGCCCGCAGAGCATCAGCCCACCGCCGGTGAGGTAGCCGCCGACGCCGCTCAGGCCGTGGCTGATCACGATCTGCAGCGGCGCGAAGGAGTACTTGAGGATCTCCCAACCGCCCGCGACCATCCAGACGCCACCCCAGAACGGCCGGGTCCGGCGCAGGGCGGTGAACCAGCGCCATCCCCGTGCGACGGCGCCCGGCCCGGCCCTCAGCACGAGGTCGCCGTTCCGGCCTGGACGCGGATCTGCAGGCCCGGCAGGGTGAGCGAGCCCGCGATCTCGGCGTCGTAGGCGGAGGCGTTCAGCCCGGCGAGGGTCACCGAGCTGCCGCCGGTGCCGCCGTCCGAGCCGAGGCCGAAGCCGCCCGGCTGATAGCCGGTCAACTGCTTCCCGTCGACCAGCACCTGGTCGGCGGCCAGGCCCAGCACGGCGTTCTGCAGGGTGGTGGTGGCGCCGTTCAGGGTGTTGGCCTCGATGTAGAGGTCGGAGGCGTTGATGTCCGTGGTGACCGTCGACGGCGGCGTGGCGGTGACGGCCTGACCGGCGGTCAGCAACAGGGAGTAGGGCAGTCCGGCGATGCTCTGGTGCACGATCCCGCACAGTCCCGCCAGCCCGGCCTGGGCGAAGCCGACCCTGGCCATGCCGGTCGTGGTGGTGACCGTGCCGGACGATCCCTCGACGGAGGGGGTGTTCAGGATCGCGCCGAAACCGCTGCCCTGCACGCCGTTGGAGGTGAGCGTGAACGGGGAGCCGTTGACGTTGAACGAGGCGGCGAGCGCGCCCTGCGCCATCGCCTGACCGACGGAGGCGATCGCGGCCGCCGCCGGAAGCACCACCAGGGCGGTGCGTCCCCAGCGGGTGCCGCGGCGGGTGCCGTCGGCGGCGGAGGCGCGCATGCGCCCGTTCCACCCGGCCAGGGCGCGCTGGGCGAGACCGGCCGCGCGCCCCGGCCCCATGATGCGTCCCGCGCCGCTCATGCCATGCCCCCCTCGGCGGCGGCCTCCGCGAGCGAGGGCTCCTCGGGCCGGACCCGCCGCAGGCCGCGCCGTGTGCGCGGGGGCTTGGCGGGCATCCAGCCGAAGGCCATGACGCCGCCGAGGATCGAACAGAACATCCCGACGAAGAACCCGCCGAGGTTGCTGAGCGGGAAGGACGCGGTACCCGCGACGACGATCACGATGCCCGCCACATGGCGCTGGTTCGGCATCAGCAGCAGGAGCAGCGCGAGGCCCATGATGAGCGCGCCCGCGGCCATGCCGTAGATGCCGCCGATGCCGACGCGCAGGATCCGGCCGAGCGGCGCGAGCGGGAAGTACATGATCACGAACCCGCCCCACAGAGCCCACAGGGCGCCCCAGAACGGGCGGGTGCGCCGCCACCGCCGGAAGGCGAGGCGGGCGCGCCGCACCGAACCGGGCGCCGGCGGCGCCTCGGGATCGGGCGCGGGGTTGTGCTCTGCTGCGGGTTCGACCGCCGGTGCGGCGGGGTCGTCGTCGGCCATGCGGATTCCCTAGAGGTGAGGCGGTCCGGGAGGGGCGGGGGCGCTGGTCCGGGGTGCGTGGACGAGAGCCGGGGCCTCGTCCACGCCGTTTCCCGGGGGTGCCGGATCAGCAGTTGCCGCCGTTGGCGCCCTTGCCGGCGGTGTCGCCGTTGACCAGGGCGATGTTCATGTTGGGCAGGGTGATCGCGCCGCCGAGGGTGGCGCCGTTGGCGTTGGCGTTGAGGCTGGACAGGTCCGCCTCGCCGCCGCCCGCGTCCAGGCCGAACTGGCCCGCGGTGCCGTCGGTGATGCCGCTGGTCCTGACCCCGGCGCCGTCCGCGGCCGCGCCGATGACGTTCGGCGTGGTGGCCGTGGCGTTCAGGGTGGCCGAACCGGCCTTGATCGCCTGGGCGTTGAGGATCAGGTTGGTGGCTTGCAGCCCCTGACCCGCCGCCAGCTGCGCCGGGGTGAGCGGGGTGGCCGCCGCCGGCGAGGAGATGTTCAGCGACCAGGTGCCGACGGTGCCGACAACCGGCAGGTTGACGCTCTGCACCGCGTGGATGCAGATGCCGTCCAGGCCCGCCTTGGGCAGACCCACCTCCGCGCTGGCGGTGGAGGTGGTGCCCGTGGTCACCGTGTCCAACACGGTGCCGAGGCCCGAGGGCGCCGCCACCGTGTTGGAGGTGAGGGTGAACGGCACGCTGCTGAGCGAGAGGTTCGCGGCGAGCGCCCCACTGACCATCGCGACGGTCATCCCGGCGACCGCGCCGACGGCGGGGACCGCCAGCAGCGCGGATCTGCGCCAGCGCGTCACGCCTCTGGGTTCACTGTTCAAAGTGCCCTCCTTGGACGTTCTTCGGCTACTTGTCGAGGAAATTAACGTCACTGCGATAGACCGTCAATAACTTGGACAGTCAGGCCAAATATGTCTAACGAGTGGAGGTGCCGGCAGGCGGCTGGACACGCTCCAGGCGCGCGCCGCCCGTCAGCACGGACGGCCCCGCGAACGGCCACAGTCGCAGCCATACCCGGGCCGTCACGAGGTCGGTCCGCCCCCAGCCGTAGGCGCGGGAGTCGTAGGAGCCGTCAGGATCGTCGCCGAGGTAGAAGAACGCGCCGGGCGGCACCGTCTGCGCGCGCGGCCCGTCCGACCGCGTCCCGTCCGGGCCGCAGCAACTGCTCGACCGGTGCGCCTGCGACACCCAGCCGTCCACCCGCACCCGGTACCAGCGCCCGCTTCCGCCCGGCTGCACCAGCACCTGATAGGGGTCCGCCGGCGTCGAGACGATCTCGACCCGGTCCCCCGGCAGCGCGATCACGCGCTTGACCAACGTCTCGGGCCGCCCCGGCCGTTGCAGCAGCACCAGCTCGAACCGCTGCACCGAACCGCCGCTGCCCGGCTGCGGCAGCAGCCGCTCTCCCGTGCGCAGCGTCGGCAGCATCGAACTCCCGTCCACGCGCACGGAGAGCACGAACGCGGCGGCCACCGTCAGCGCGAGGAGCGCGGCGAGCGCGGCCGCGAGGGCGCCGACGATCCGGAGCGCCCATCGCCGCTTCGGCGGCGGATCGTCGGCCCGTCGAGCTTCCGTCACGTGCGGGGTGAGCGAACTGGCCACGAGCGCCTCCACCACAGGAGTGCGCGGCTTCCCGCGCACGCCGGGGACACATGCGGCCCGGCGCATCGCATGGTGGACAACTCACGGGCTTCTGTCCATACTTCTGACAGCAGTCGGGGTGACGTCCACTCAGCGGGCAGGTACGAGGGCGGGCTTGAGGGGTCCTCGACGGGTTGGGCACCTGTGGGGACGGGTGACTCAGCCCGTGGAGCCGGTCGGGCGGGCGCCCGGGTAGGCGATGCGGGCCACGATCTCCGCGATCCGTGCGGCGCTCTCAGCCGGGTCGTGCGCCGACTGCACCACATGACTGACAGTCAGGCGCACGATGGCCTCGACCGCCATGCTGCGCGACTCCGCGTCGACGTCGGGCCAGGCCTCGGCGGCGTGCCGCTCCAGCGTCGTGGTCGCGGTGTCGAACACCGGCTCGGAACGGGTGGTCAGGTAGACCAGCAGCTCCGAGTCGTGCCCGCGCCCGGAGGTGAGCACCGAGGCGATCAACGCGTCCTCGGCGGCCAGCCGCAGGGCGTACTCGATGCCCGCGCGCGCCGCCGACTCCAGCGACTCCGCACCCTCGATCCGTTCCCGGACCCCGTCCAGGAACCGTTCCAACCCGCGCTCGATCAGGGCGAGCCCAAGGGCCTCCTTGGACCGGAACTCGTTGTAGACGGTCTGCCGACTGAACTCGGCCCGCCGCGCGACCTCGGTGAGGCGCAGCCCGCCCCACCCGTCCTCCTGGACGCACGCGTAGGCGGCGTCGAGCATGCGCTCGCGCGCCATCGAACGGACCATCTGCCTGAACCCTGCCATCGTGCGGACAGTGTACTGATCACGCCGCGCCTGCCCAGTCCCGGTCCACACCCGCCGTCCACGCCGGCCGCCCACACCGTTCGTCCATGCCGGTCGTCCATGCCGTTCGTCCATGCCGCCGGGCCTCCCGCCGCGGGCGCGCGGGGAACAGTACGATCACGGGATGGCCGACTTCACCCAGACCACGCCCGGTTGGCTCGGCGCCGACGAACTGTCGGCGGCCCGCGCCCAGTTGCCCGTCCTCTATGTCAACGCGGTCCCGGTGCGCGTCGACGAGGGCGGTGAAGTGACACACGTCGGGCTCTTGTTGGGCATCGGGCCGGACGGCGTGGTGACCCGCACCCTGGTCTCCGGCCGGGTCCAGTACCACGAGCGGGTCCGCGACGCGCTGCTGCGCCACCTGGAGAAGGACCTCGGCCCCGTCGCCCTGCCGCGCATCCCGGCCTCGCTGCAGCCCTTCACCGTCGCCGAGTACTTCCCCACCCCCGGCATCACCCCGTACCACGACCCGCGCCAGCACGCCGTGGCCCTCGCCTACGTCGTCCCGGTCGCCGGCGATTGCCGTCCGCGCCAGGACGCACTGGACCTGGTCTGGTTCAGCCCCGAGGAGGCCGTCTCCGAGCTGGTCCAGCAGGACATGCCCGGCGGCCAGGGCATCCTGCTCAAGCAGGCCCTCGCCCACGCCGGCTGCGCGGTCTGAGCCCGGCGTCAGTCGTCCTTCGCCCCCGGCCAGCGGTCCGCGACCTCGTCGGGGGCGAGCCGGGCGACGACCTCGGCGAGGCCCGCGCAGGCCTCCGCGATCATCCGGTGCGTGTTGTCCCGCTCGGTGATCACCGCGGCGAGCAGCAGCGCGGTCAGCGCGGCGGAACCGTTGAGGGCCTGCAGCACGAACATGGTCGCGGCCACGCCGTGGTGCGCGAACGGCCCCTCGTGTCTGATCGCGGCGACCACCGCGAGCACCGAGATCATCAGCACGATCGGCGCCGCGCCCGGCACCTGGAACCGGATCGCGGCCCAGATGACCAGCGGGAAGACCAGGAACAGCACCGACAGCGAGCTGTGCGTCGCCAGCACCATCACCCCGAGGGTGGCACCCAGCAGCGCCATCAGCTCCGCCCAGCGCAGCACCGGCGCGTCGGCGGGCAACCGCACGTACCGGCCGGCCAGGACCAGCGGGGTGATCACCAGGACCCCCATCGCGTCGCCCGTCCACCAGGCCGCCCAGGCCTCCCAGTAGTTCCCCGCCGGGAGGACGCCCTCGGCCAGCAGGATCAACGTGGAGACGCTCGCGCTCACCAGCATGGACGCGAGCGCGGCGAAGACCAGCGAGACCCCGTCCCGCAGCCGGTCCAGCTGCGGCCGGAACCGCAGACTGCGCAGCAGCAGCCACGCCAGCACAGGTGCGACGGTCGCGCCCACGACGATGCCGAGCCCGGCCCAGCTGGGATGCCAGTGCGAGATCGACAGCACCACCAGCGCCTGACCGATCGCGATGCCCGGCCACACCCGCAGTCCGAGCAGCAGCAGGGCCGCTACCGCGACCCCCGTCGGCGGCCACAGCGGCGTGACCCGCACACCCCCCACCACGATCTGCGCGAGCAGCCCGAGCCGCCCGCTGCCGTAGTAGACCCCGGCAACGACCACAATCCACAGGAGCGCCGCCACCCACGCCCGCGGCGCCCCCGCGCGCACCTCACCTGACATGCCCCTACTCTCCCGGCGCAGCGACCACACGCGTAGGCGTGACACGCCCGCAGTCGCGATCATCACACGGCGACGCGCCACGATCCAGGGGTGGGACGTTGCACTGTCCAGGAGCGCGGGGAACCACCGGCGTGCGGACGGCCCTGCCCGTCGAGGACCATCCGCATCCGGGTGGCTTGTCGCGCCCAGGCGGCGGAGCCGCACATCAGCAGAGCCCCGCGCCCCGGAGGGCCGCAACTACCTGCGGGAGCGAACCGTCACCGGTCGTGCCTCAGGACGAGGACCGCTGCGTCGTCGCGGTGGCCGGTGAGTTCCGCGACGTGGATGAGGTCCGCGGCCAGTTCCGCGGGCTCGCCCGACGCCCCCGCGCGGATCAGCGTGCCGATGTGGTCGAGCCCCTCGTCGATCGAGAAGGACGGTCCCTCGACGACGCCGTCCGTCACCACGACGAACGCACCGGAGCCGGTGAGGCGGCGGTGGGAGACGGGGTAGGGCTCGCCGCCCTGGATGCCCAGCGGCAGGCCGCCCGGCTCGGCGTCGACGCCGGATGCGCCGTCGGAGGTGGCCCAGACCGCGGGGACGTGGCCCGCGCGGGCCATCGCGAGCTCGCCGCTCGCGGGGTCGTAACGCAGGAAGCTGCAGGTGGCGAAGAGGTCGCCGTCCATCGTGACCAACAGGTCGTTCGCGCGGCCGAGGACCTCGCCGGGGTCGGGGGTGACGGTCGCCAGCGCGCGCAGCGCGATGCGGACCTGCCCCATGAACGCCGCGGCCTCCACGTCGTGGCCCTGGACGTCGCCGACGGAGAAGCCGAGCACGCCGCCGGGCAGCACGAAGCCGTCGTACCAGTCGCCGCCGATGTCCAGGCCGTGACGCGCGGGCGCGTACCTCGCGGCCGTGCGCAGGCCCGCGGCCTGCGGGAGCGCGGAGGGGAGAAGGTCGCGCTGGAGCGCCGCGGCAAGCTCGACGCGGGCCTTCTGCGACTCCACCCGTTCCAGGGCCTGCGCGGTCAGCCGACCGAGCGTGTTCAGCAGCTCGTCCGAGCTCGCTGACGCCGGTGGGCGGCGTCGGACCATGGACCGCTCCGTTCGACGTCGGGGCCGGGGACCTTCCGGGCATGCCTCTGTGGCGCACTGAATCCTATTGTCCTCTGATCGCCCGCATCCAGGAGGAATCGGCAGTTCCGGCTCACGGGACGGAATTGTGAAGATCATCACCACATCTCCCCGAAGCCGAGGGCGGCAGCACCGGGGCGGGCAGCAGTCCGGCCGGCCCCCGGCCGGCCCTCACCGTCCGCGCGCGGCCACCCGCCGGGCCGAACGCACCAGCCACGGCGCACCCGGCTGGGCCGTCGACGCCTCCCACCCGCGGTTCGCCTCCGCCGGTCGCGACCGTCGAGCGGATCCGGACGGTTTCCACCGGAGAGTGACGCCGCCTTGTCATGACTGGGCCAGCCGTGTCCCAATGGACGCTCAACTCGCCCGATCGGAGGCCTGGATGAATTCCCGTCGACTCCGGCGCACCGCGCGTCTCACACCCCCCTTGCTCCTCGCCGCCGCGCTGACCGCCTTCGCCCTCGCACCCACCGCGGGCGCCACCCCCGCCGCCTCCGCCGTCCCGACGGCCGTCCCGGCCCCCAAGCAGCCGGAGGCGACCGGCACCGGCGGCGCCGTCGCGAGCGTGTCGGCCGAGGCGACCGACATCGGCATCTCCGTCCTGCGGCACGGCGGCAACGCCGTCGACGCGGCCGTGGCGACCGCGGCCGCGCTCGGCGTGACCGAGCCGTTCTCCTCCGGGATCGGCGGCGGGGGCTACTTCGTCTACTACGACGCCCGCCGGCACAAGGTGTTCACCCTCGACGGCCGCGAGACCGCCCCGAGCACCGCCGACCAGAACCTCTTCGTCGAGAACGGACAGCCGCTGGGCTTCTGGACGGCCGTCGACAGCGGCCGCTCCGTCGGCGTCCCGGGCTCGCTGCTCACCTGGCAGCGGGCACTGGACCGCTGGGGCACGCGCTCACTCGCCCAGTCGTTGCACCCCGCCGAGCAACTCGCCGACCACGGCTTCGTCGTCGACCAGACCTTCCACGACCAGACCGCGCAGAACCAGACACGCTTCTCCTACTTCCCCGCCACCGCCGCCCTGTTCCTGCCGGGCGGGCAGCCGCCCGCCGTCGGCAGCGTCTTCCGCAATCCCGATCTGGCGGCCACCTACCGCGAGTTGGAGCACAAGGGGGTCGGCGCCCTGTACCGGGGCGACATCGGACGGGACATCACCCAGGTCGTACAGCACCCGCAGGTCGACCCGGCGTCCGGCTGGTACGCCCGCTCCGGTGCGATGACGCCGGCCGACCTGGCCGCCTACGACGTGCGCGCGCAGGCGCCGACCGAGGTCGACTACCGGGGCCTGGACGTGTACGGCATCGCGCCCTCCTCCAGCGGCGGCACCACCACGGGCGAGGCGCTGAACATCCTCGGCCACTTCGACCTGGCCCACGCCTCCCAGGTGCAGTACCTGCACGACTACCTGGAGGCGAGCCGGATCGCCTTCGCGGACCGCAACCGCTGGGTCGGCGACCCGCGCTTCGTCGACGTGCCCACGCAGGCACTGCTCTCGCAGCGGTTCGCCGACTCCCGCGCCTGCCTGATCCGGCCGGACTCCAGCCTGACCAGTCCACTCGCCCCCGGCGACCCGGTGCACCCCTCCGGCGGCTGCGTCAACGCCGGCACGCCCGCCCCGACGACGCCCGAGGGCACCCACACGACGCACCTGACGGTCGCCGACCGCTGGGGGAACGTCGTCTCCTACACGCTGACGATCGAACAGACCGGCGGCAGCGCGATGACCGTGCCGGGGCGCGGGTTCCTGCTGAACAACGAGCTGACGGACTTCGACTTCACCCCGGCGGTCGCGGGCGTGCCGGACCCGAACCTCCCCGGCCCGGGCAAGCGCCCGCGCTCGTCGATGTCGCCGACGATCGTGCTGAAGGACGGCCGGTTCGACTTCGCCGTCGGCTCCCCCGGCGGCGCGAGCATCATCACCACGGTCCTGCAGGTCCTGACCGAGCACGTGGACCGGGGGCTCAGCCTGGAGCAGGCCATCGCCGTCCCGCGGATCAGTCAGCGCAACCTGGCGAAGACCGAGGCCGAACCGGCCTTCCTCGGCAGCGTGGACGACGCGGGCCTGACCGCGCTCGGGGAGATGTTCACGCTCAACCCCGAGATCGGCGCGGCCACCGGCATCCAACTGCTCCCGGACGGGCGCCTCCAGGCGGCCGCCGAGCCCGTGCGCCGAGGCGGCGGCGCGGCCGCGGTCGTCGACCCGGACGAGTGACGCGCGGGCCGGTCAGCTCATCAGGAGGTAGGTGATGAGCGTGCTCAGCACCAGCGTCACCCCGCCGAGCAGGGCCAGCTTGCCGTAGTTGGGGCGGTCCGCGAGGGCCGCCTTCGGGCGCGGCGTCGTGGCGGTGGGACCGGACGGGCGCGGCGCCGGAGCGGCCGGCCGGGCGTAGTCGTCGCGCCGCTCGGGAACCGGCGGGGCCATCGCCCGGCCCGCGCCCAGCGGCTCGCCCGCCAGCACGCGCTCGATGTCCGCGCGCATCTCGTCGGCCGTCTGGTAGCGCTGGTCGCGGTCCTTGACCAGCGCCCGCATCACGATCGCGTCGATGTCCGGGTGGATCTGCGGGTCGAAGACGGACGGCGGCTGCGGCACGTCCTGGACGTGCTGGTAGGCCACCGCGATGGGCGAGTCGCCGACGAAGGGCGGCCGCAGCGCCAGCAGCTCGTAGAGCAGGCAGCCGGTGGAGTACAGGTCGGTGCGCGCGTCGACCTGTTCGCCGCGCGCCTGCTCCGGCGAGAGGTACTGCGCGGTGCCGATCACGGCCGAGGTCGCGGTCATGGTCATCCCGGCGTCGCCCATGGCGCGGGCGATGCCGAAGTCCATGACCTTCACCTGGCCCTGACGGTTCAGCATGACGTTGGCGGGCTTCATGTCCCGGTGGACGATGCCGTTGCGGTGCGAGTACTCCAGCGCCTGCAGGATGCCTGACGTCATCTCCAGCGCGCGCTCGGGCATCAGCCGGCGTCCCGACTGGGTCAGCGCGAGCAGGGTCGAGCCCTCGACCATCTCCATCACGATGTACGGCAGCGAGATGCCGTCGAGGTAGTCCTCGCCGGTGTCGTAGACGGCGACGATGGCCGGGTGGTTGAGCGAGGCCGCGGACTGCGCCTCCCGCCGGAAGCGGGCCTGCGAGACGGCGTCGCGGGCCATGTCGGCCCGCAGCGTCTTGACGGCCACGACGCGGTCGAGCCGCACGTCGTGCGCGACGTGGACCTCGGCCATGCCGCCGCGCCCGAGGACGCTGCCCAGCTCGTACCGGCCGCCGAGGCGACGCGCTTCCAGCATGCTCCCAACCCTCTCCATCACCGGACCGCCGGCCACCGGGCGGCAACACGCCGCCCTCTCCCACCCACCGTGACCTTGGCTCGAACACGGTACCGCCTCCGGGGCCCGCGGAACGCCCCGGTCCGGACCCATGATGCGGCCGTGGCCACCAGGGACGACGTCCGCACGGGGGCGCTCGCGCCGGAGCGCGCGACCGGGCGCGCGCGGGTCAGCTCGACCAGCGGGACTTGCGGCGCTTCTCCGCAGGGGGTTCCGGTTCAGGGGTCGGTTCGGCAGCGGGGGGCGCGGGCCGCTCCAGGACCACGCCCTGCAGCGCGCGGGCCAGCGCCACGACGTCGTCCACGGGGCGCGCGATCGCGGCCAGCTGCAGCGCCTGCTCCACCACGGGCGAGTTCGGGCCGCCGAGCGCATGGACAAGCTGGACGACCTCGGGGACGGGACGAGTCACCACCGCGACGCGGAGTATGTCGCGGCCACGCGTCATCTGCGGACCGCGCAGCGCGGAGAGGAGGACAGTGAGCTCCTCCAACGGCCGGCCGGCCGCGACCTCGCTGGCGGGGCTGGGCCAGGCGTTCTCGCCGTCCGCGTCGAGGAGGGCGAACAGCCGGGCCACGTCGGCGACCGGACGGTTGGCGACCGCGCTGTGGACGAGCGCTGCGGCCCAGTCGGGCACGCGGTCGGCTTCGGGCTCGGCGGGCATGACCGCCTCCCGCCCGGTGGACCCCCCGGCCGCCCCGCCCACGGTCTCCACCGTGGACTCCTCGGGGCTCGATATCAGCGAGATTGCGCGTGCCACGGTCCTTCTCCAGTGCTGTGCGACATGAGGCGGAGTCCCGCCTGCCCGACCAGCGTCCCCGGGACGGCTGTGTGCGAACCACCCCGGAAGGCCATGTGGGGGACGCACCTTGCCAAACCTTTGCGCATCCCCCCACCAGGCGTCACTGCAGGTCACAGGCTTACCGTGGGTCACTTTTCGCCACTTTCGTCACACACGGTACACGTCTGGACACGGCTCAGTAGACGCAGTCCATCACCGCCCGCACCTCCTCCAGCGTGGCGTCGGCGACCGCATTGGCCTGCTTGTTGCCACGGCCCAGCACCTCCCGCAGGTGGCCGCGGTCGCGCGCGAGTTCCGCGCGGCGGGCACGGACGGGCGCGAAGCGGTCGTTGACGGCGGTGGTGACGAGCTGTTTGAGCGCGGCGGCACCGCCCCCGCCGATCTCGTCGGCGACCTCGACCGGGTCGCGCTCCAGGCACAGGGCCGCCAGCAGGACCAGGGAGGAGACCTCCGGCCGGCGCTCGGGCTCGTAGCTGATGCGGCGCTCGGTGTCGGTCTTCGCGCCCCGGATCAGCCGGGCGGTCTCGTCCGCGTCGGCGGCCAGCTGGATCGCGTTGCCGCGGCTCTTGCTCATCTTGCCGCCGTCGGTGCCGAGCAGCAGCGGCGCGGCGGAGAGCAGCGCCTCCGGTTCGGGGAAGACCGGCGCGCCGGGCGGGGCGTAGCGCTCGTTGAAACGCCGGGCGACGGTCCGGGTGACCTCCAGGTGCGGCAGCTGGTCGCGGCCGACGGGGACGGTGTTCGCCTTGCAGAAGAGGATGTCGGCGGCCTGGTGGACGGGGTAGGTGAACATCAGCCCGGAGACGGCGGCCTGGCTGGAGTGCTTGATCTCGTCCTTGACGGTGGGGTTGCGTTGCAGCTCGGCGACGGAGACGAGGCTGAGGAACGGCAGCAGCAGCTGGTTCAGCGCGGGGACCGAGCTGTGGGTGAAGATCACAGCCCGTTCCGGGTCGATGCCGACGGCGAGGTAGTCCAGGAGCAGTTCCTCGACGTACCCGGGCAGGTTCGCAGCGATGTCGCGGTCGGTGAGCACCTGGTAGTCGGCGATCACGACGTGGAGCTCGGCGCCCTCGTTCTGGAGCCGGACGCGGTTCTCCAGGCTGCCGAAGTAGTGGCCGACGTGGAGACGGCCGGTCGGGCGGTCACCGGTCAGGATGCGGGTGCCGGTGCCGGTGCCGGTGCCGGTGCCGGCATCGGTGCTGGTGGCGTTCATGAGGTGCTCTCCCGGGTCGGGGTGGTGGATGCGGGTCTGTGGGACCGGACCGCGACGACGGGCGGTCGCCCGGCGCATCCACCCCCGGACCGTGCCGGGAGACGCCGAAGGGCCGTCCGTGCGAACGGCCCTTCGAGGCGTGCGTGCGAGAGGGGGCCGCTCCTAGGAGGAGCGCCACCAGTTCAGGCACGAGGAAAGCTTCATGAGGGCAAGCATAGCCGCCCCGGCGCCGCACCTGGCCGGATCGAAGGTCCCGACGTGCGCGCGTCGTCCGTCGCCCGCAGGCTTGGCCGTATGGCAGCTGAAACGGTGTCCATCGAGGCCGTCGCCGTCGACAAGCCCGAGGACCTCAACGTGATCATCGGGCAGTCCCACTTCGTCAAGACCGTGGAGGACCTGCACGAGGCCCTCGTCGGCACCGGCCCGCACCTGCGCTTCGGCCTGGCCTTCTGCGAGGCCTCGGGCCCCCGACTGGTCCGCCGCTCCGGCAACGACCCCGAGCTCGTCTCCCTCGCCGTCGCCAACGCCACGGCGATCGGCGCGGGCCACTCCTTCGTCGTCTTCGTCCGCGAGGGCTACCCGGTGAACGTGCTGAACGCGATCAAGGCCGTCCCGGAGGTCTGCGGGATCTTCTGTGCCACGGCCAACCCGGTGCAGGTCCTCGTGGCGGTGACCGGCGCCGGTCGCGGCGTCGTCGGCGTCGTGGACGGCGCACCGCCGCTCGGCGAGGAGACCGAGGACGACGCGACGGCCCGCAGGCAACTGCTGCGCGCCATCGGCTACAAGCTCTGACCGCCTGCCGTCTCAGGGCGCGGGCGGCGCCAGGTGCGCACTGAGGAACCCGAGGGAGGCCGGGAGCAGGCGGACCCAGGTGGTGAAGTTGTGGCCGCCCGTGGGGACCGTCGCCTCGGCGACGACGGTCGGCGGGCGGACGAGGGCGGCGAAGGCCTGGGCCTGGGTGTAGGAGGCCCCGTCCTCGCGGCTGGTCGCCAGCATCAGCGCGACCGGCGGGGCCGGCAGGTGCTGCAGACGCCAGACCAGGTCGGCCTCGTTGCGGCGCAGTTGGCTGCCGCCGAAGAGGTCGCCGGTGGTGATGTCCTGGGCGGCCTTGAAGTAACCGGAGAGGGCGGCCGCCGCGGTGTAGACCGAGGGGTTGCGCATGGCGAGCTTGAGCGAGCAGTAGCCGCCCGTCGAGTCGCCGATCGCGCCCCAGCCGACGGCGTCGGTGCGCACCCGGTAGGAGCCCTCGACGTCCAGCGGCACGTCGGCGGTGAAGTAGGTCTCCGCCTGCGGGCCGTTCGGGATGTCCTCGCACTCGCTGTCGCGCGGCATCGACGGGGAGGGACGCATCAGCACCTGCACCATCGGGCGGACCTTGCCCTCCTGGATCAGCTGCAGCTCGATCGAGGGGTACTGGAGCTTGGTGACGAGGTTCTTGGCGTCGCCGGGAAAGCCGGTGGTCACCACGATCACCGGGAACCGGTCCTTGGCGTAGGCCGGCTGGAAGTACTGCGGCGGCAGGTAGACGTAGCCGTCGGTGGTGAGGCCGGTGACGTGGCCGGGGATGCGGACCCGGTCCAGGCGGCCCACCTGGGCGGGCGGGCGCAGGCCGATGCCGTCGGAACCGATGGTCTCCTGCCCGAGCATCTCGACCGCGCCGTGCGCACCGGGCCTGCTGCCGGCGCCCGGCACGGAGGCCTGGACGGCAACCGGTCCCCCGCCGACGCCGAGCAGGTCGTGCCAGCTGCTGTAGAAGGAGAAGTAGTCGTTGGCCCAGATACCGAGCGTGCACAGCAGCAGCACCTGGGTGACGCCGAGGGCGAGGACGCGCCCGGTCATGGCCCGCCAGCCGCGTCCGGCCAGGCGCGGCCAGAGCCACAGCGTCGCGCCGACCGCCAGCACGCTCAGCACCACCGCGAGGATCAGCAGCCCGCTCCCGGTCAGCCCCATGCCTCCAGAGTGCACCAGCGGGCCCACCCGCGTCACAGGTGCGCGCCGCTGCTGCACCCTCCCCGGTGCGCGGCCCACACTGATGGCGTGAGCCGCCGCCTCCCCCGCGCCGTCCGAAGCCTGGTCGTCTGCGTCGCGCTGCTCGTCTCCGGGTGCACCGGCGCGTCGACGGGCGCCTCGCACCGGGCCTCCCCCGTGCCCGAGCTCACCCTCGCGCCCGGCGCGGCCCGCCCCGGCCCCACACTGCCGGGCGACTGGCTGACCTACCATCACGACCCGCAGCGCTCCGGCGACGTCCCCGGCGTCCCGGCTCCCGGCGTCCCGGTTGCCGCCCCGGCGTCTGCCGGCCTGCGCCAGGCCTGGCGGGCGGCGTTGGACGGGGCGGTCTACGGTCAGCCGCTGATCGTGCGCGGCACGGTCGTCGCCGCGACCGAGCACGACAGCGTCTACGGCCTGGACCCGGCCACCGGCCGGGTCCGCTGGCACACCTCGCTCGGCACGCCGGAGCCGCTGTCCGCGCTGCCCTGCGGCGGGATCGACCCGCTCGGGATCACCGGCACACCCGTCTACGAGCCCACCACCGGGCTGGTGTTCGCGGTGGCGGAGCTGAACGGTGGCCGGCACGTGCTGGTCGGACTCGATCCGGCGACGGGCGCCGTCCGGGTGCGCCGCGAGGCCGAGCCGCCGCGCGGGGACCGCCTGGCGCACCAGCAGCGCGGTGCGCTGGCCGCCGTCGACGGACGGGTCCTGGTCACCTACGGCGGCCTGGAGGGCGACTGCGGGAACTATGTCGGTTCCGTCGTCTCCGTCCCGGCGACGGGCGCCGGACCGCTTGTCCAGTACAGCGTCCCGACGAGCCGCCAGGGCGGCATCTGGGCGCCGGGCGGCCCGGTCGTCACCCCGGACGGGCGGGTGCTGGTCTCCGTCGGCAACGGCGCGGCCACGCACGGCGCCTGGGACGGCTCCGACTCCGTTGTGGCGCTCTCCCCCGGCCGACTCACCGTCACCGGCGCGTTCGCGCCCACGACCTGGGCCCAGGACAACGCCGAGGACCTCGATCTCGGCTCGCTCACCCCCGCGCTGGTCGGCGACGACGTGCTCGCCGTCGGCAAGCGCGGCACCGGCTACACCCTCGGCCTGGACACCCGGCTGCGCCGCAGCGGCGTCGGCGGCGAACAGGCCCAGGCGCGCCTGTGCGGGGCGTTCGGCTCGGCGGCGGTGCGCGCGCGGACGGTGTTCGTGCCCTGCCCGGGCGAACTGCTCCGCGTCGACGTGGGCCTGGACGGCGTGCCGCGCCCCGGCTGGCACGTCGCGCTGCGGGCGGGAGGCTCGCCGGTGCTGGGCGGCGGCGCGGTGTGGGAGCCGGACTACGGCGCGGGCACGCTGCTGGTGATCGACCAGGCGAGCGGGCGCGTGCTGGCCCGACTGGCGACAGGGGCGCTGCCGCACTTCGCCTCGCCGGTGCTGAGCGGTGACCGCCTGCTGATCGGCACCCTGGCCGGCGTCACCGCGTTCACGGGGGCGTGACGGGCCGCAGGCGCCTGGGCAGTTTGGCGAGGATCGCGTCGTAGGAGTCGTCCACGGCGGCGAGCAGTTCGTCGTCGGGGACGGCGCCGTCGAGCGCGAGGGTGTTCCAGCCGTAACGTCCGACGTAGGCGCTGGCGGTGACGGCGCCCGGGTAGCGCCTCAGCCACTCGTCGGCGGTGTCGCGGTCCGGTCCGCACTTGAGGCCGACGCTGGTGCCGCCGGGCGAGCCGAGGAAGGCGAACACCTTGTCGCCGAGCTTGGCGACCACGTCGCCCTCCCACGGCTCGTCCTGCCAGGCGCCGGGCTTGCCCAGGCAGTAGGCCAGCAGCTCCGACCGCTCCATCGCGACCACCTCCGCCTCGAACTATGACAGCACCACCACCTCCTGCTGCGTGTGCGACCTCATTCGGGAGCGAAGAGAATGGTGCGAGGGGTTCCCCGCACTCGGGAGGACCTGATGAGTACGCATGCGCGTTTCCTGGCCGCCGCAGCCGCGCTCGCCGCGGGACTGCTGGCGGTGACGACCGGAGCCGCCGGCGCCGTGCCCGCCGACTCCGGCTCAGCCAGCCCCTCCGGGCCGCCACCGATGACGATGCCCTCGGGCAGCATGTCGCCCGGCAGCGGCGCCTCCGGCTCCATGGCCAGCACGACCTGGAAGTTCTACGGCGTCAACACCTTCAGCGGCCTGCAGACGTCCAACGGTCAACCGGTCACCAACCCGAGCACCCCGCCCAACGTCGGCGACTACGCGGTGGCGACGGACAACGACTACCTCGGCGACCACACCAGCCACTCCTCGGAGATCTCCGCCACCGACCACCTGTTCTGCCTGTTCACCAAGGCGCCGGCGACGGCGACCTGCTCGGCGCAGATCGCGACGAGCCAGGGCATGTTGCTCGCCGACAACTCCGTCCAGGACTTCTCCTCGCAGGCTCCGACGATGAACTTCAAGATCACCGGTGGCACCGGCGCCTACCAGGGCGCGAAGGGAACGGTCCAGGTGACCAACATCGCGAACACCAACAACGCGGACTTCGTGGTCACCTGGTCCAAGTGATCAGCCCCGGCGGGCAGTGATCAATGGGCGGACGGCGCCGGCTCCAGGACGAAGAGCGGGATCTCGCGGTCGGTCCGCCGCTGGTAGTCGGCGTAGTCCGGGTACGCGGCGACCGCCCACTGCCACCACTGCGCCTTCTCCTCGCCGGTGACCTCCCGGGCCGTCATGTCCTGCCGCACCGGCCCGTCCTGGAGCTCGACGCGCGGGTCGGCCTTGAGGTTGAAGTACCAGACGGGGTGCTTCGGGGCGCCACCCTGGGAGGCGACCACGGCGTAGCGCCCGTCGTGCTCGACCCGCATCAACGGGGTCTTGCGCAGCTTTCCGCTCTTCACGCCGACGGAGGTCAGCAGGACCACGGGCATGCCGCGCAGGCTCGTGCCCTCCGTCCCCCCGGACGACTCGTAGGTCTCGACCTGGGCCCGCACCCAGTCCGTCGGGCTCGGCTCGTACTCACCCTTCAGCGGCATGCGTATCCGTCCCATCGCTCTCGGTGATGTTCGACGCCTCCCATGATTCCACCTGGCCCCCGCCTCCGCACCGAACGGCGGCGGTGAACGCGCGCGGCGGGTGGTCCGGGCGGATCATGGTGGCGACGGCCTGTCGGACAGGCCCTGGACCCGGTCGCGTCCGCGGCGCGGGGTGTCTGCGCGGAGGTGACCTGAGGTGAGCTGGCCGGACGCCGGTGACGAGCTGCGCGAGGACCTCGACGAGGCCCAGCTCGGCAAGCCGGAACCCTGGTACTTCTGCCTGCGCCACCACCGCCCGGAACAGGGGCACGTGTGCCCGGCCCGGTTCCTCCTCGGTCCGTTCGCGACCCAGGAGGAGGCCTCGCACGCACTGGAGAAGGTGCAGGAGAACGAGGAGGCGTGGGAGGCGCAGGAGCGCGCCGAGCGCCCCGGGGGCTCCGAGGGCTCCGAGGGCTCCGAGGGCTCCGAGGGTGGGACCGGCGAGGGGAGCGGCGCATGATGCGGGACATGTCCTCGGACATGGCGCACGACGACAAGGTGCTGCTGTTCACCCTCGCCGACCGCGCCGCTGCCGACGCCGCCTTCGCGGAGGTGAAGGAACTGCCGACGGTCTCCCGCGCGGCGCTGATGGAGCGGGGCGCCGACGGCAAGGTCACCGTCCCGGAGGACTACGATCCGGGCGCGGGCGGCGCGATGGTGGGCTTCGGCACCGTCGGCACGGTCCTCGGGCTGTTCATCGGTCCGCTGGCCGTCGCGGTCGGCATCGGGCTCGGCGCCGGCCTCGGCGTCCTGGCCGACGGCACGCAGGCCGAACAGGGCACGGACACCCTGGTCGGCCTGGCCGCGTGGGTGGATCCGAACAGCTGCCTGCTGGTGGCGGAGATGGTGGAGTCCGACCCGCGCTCCGTCGACGCGATCGCCGAGCGTCACGGTGCGAAGCTGGAACGCGTCCCGGCCGCCGAGGCCGCGCAGTGGCTGGAGGAGCTCCGCGCCAAGGCCGAGGGCGAGACCGAGGCCGACACGGGCTCCTCCTGAGCATCCGGGACGAGGCCTCAGGCAGGGCCGTCCCACCAGGAGAGAACCCGGGCCGCCCGCAGGGTGTTCCACCGGCTCGGGCGGCCGTCTCCGTCCTCCAGGGCGAAGTGGACCTCCCCGGCATGGGTGTTCTCCAGCGGCCAGGTGCCGTCGGCCCGACGGCGGGAACGAACCAGCTCGACCGCCTCGCCGAGCCGCGGATCGCGGACGTCGGCCGCGCGGAAGTACTCCAGGCCGCGCAGGACGTCGTAGTGCCACCGGGTGGGGAAGGAGAACCTCAGCCAGGCGTCGACCGGCACCTCGCCCGTGCTCCGACGGCGGAACAGGGCGCGGTCGAGCAGGTACCGCTCCCCACCACGCAGGGCGGCAGCCACCTCCGGGGAGCCTCCCGTCGCCGCCTCGTACGCGAGCAGGCCCTCGAGGACGCAGATCGTCGAGTCGAACGACGAGACGACGGCACCCTCCTCGGCCCAGCAGTTCCAGCCGCCGTCGTCGAGCCGGTCGGCGAGGAGCCGGGCGACGACGCCGTCGACGTCGACGCCGAAGTAGGAACCCAGAGTCACCAGGCGGCCGTTGATGCACGGCTCGACCTCGCCGTCGAAGAACGGCTCGTCGTTGTACTCCCAACGGCAGTTCGCGGCGACGAGCGCGACCATCGCGCGGGCGGTGTCGTCGGTCGGGTCGAGGCCGAACGCGTGGAGCTCCATCAGCGCCGGCAGCGTCGCGGTCCACGGCTGGCCGCCGTCGTCCGGCGGCTCGCCGCGGCCGGGGAAGTACGCCCCGCCCATCCACTGGCCGTCCTCGTCGCGAGCCGCCAGCAGGCGGGCGCCCCAGCCCTCGGCGGCCACCCGTGCGCGTTCCGCCGCCACCACGTCCTCGGGGGCGCCGAGGAGATCGCGCAGGACCTGCCAGCGGATCGCCGGATCACCGTCGAGGAGCCACTCGCGCACCGGCGACGAGACCGGTTGTCGGCTGCCGGCGCTCCCGCTCATCGCATCGCCCTCCATGCCGGACAGGGTAGGGGCAGGGTCCGACAGCGACGCCGATCCGGCACCGGGGCTCGCCGCACGCACGCACCGCACGGACTCACCGCACGCAGAGGCCGAGCAGGTCGATGACGCAGGACGGACCCGGGGTCACCGCCGGGGCCGGGGTCGGGCCGGAGCGGGTGGTCGGGGAGCCGCCCGCCGCACCGGGCGCGGTCGAGGACGGCGTCGTGATCGGCGGGCTCGGGGCCTGGGTGCCGGGCGCCGCGCTGGTGGCGGCCACGGGCAGCAGCGGCGTGAACGCCGACGAGGCGCCCGTCGTCCAGGTGGTCGGAGCCGGTTCGACGGCGGCGACACCGACGGTGTCACCGGCGCCCGAGGGTTGCGCCGACGGGGCGCCGGTCGGCGTCGACATGCCCGCCAGGCTGGTCGGTGTGGCGCCCACGCCGCCACCGGAACCGCCGCCCGCGCCGAGGCCGTCCACCGTGGGCGCGCTCAGCGGCGCCGAACCCTGTGCGGCGGCCGCGCCGCCGGGCGCCGCGCTGCCCGTCACCGCGCACAGCCCGGCAACGCCGAGCCCCGCGACCAGCAGGGCCGGGGCGAGCCGCCCCGCACGCGAGCGGCGTGAGAGCGGCACCACGGCGTGCGGTGCGGCCACCCGCCGTGGCGGCTCGGGCGACGCGGGCGCGATCGGAACGGCCCCCGTCGACGCTGAGCCTGCCGACAGGAGGGAGGGAAGGGAGGGAGCGGAGGCGCGCTCCGCGAACAACGGCAGCGCCGGCTGTCGCCGCGTCAACGGCTCGTCGGGGCCGACGTAGGGCAGCTTCGTCGCCTCGATGCCGCAACCGGCGCAGGAGTACGCGCCGTTGACGTAGCGGCGGCAGGTCGGGCAGTACCTCACGGCTCCTCCGAACGACGACGCGCACGGACCGGTGGATTCCGGACCTTTCGTCACCGTCGCACCTGCGGTGAGGTCTCTGCGGGGGGTCTGGCAAACTCCCCGCAGAGACCCGACGGGCCTGCTACTCTCCCCCGCTTCAATCCAGCCGCGCGTCGAAGGCCAGTTCGGCCGTCAGTTCCTCCACCCGGTGCTCGGGCAGGCCGCGCGCGACGAACCAGGCGCCGACGTTGCGCACGTCGCGTTCCAGGAAGGACCGGCCGCGCGGGTTGGCGATGACGTCGACGATCTGCGGCACGTCGATGATCACGAGTCGGCCCTGGTGGACCAGGATGTTGTAGGCGGACAGGTCGCCGTGGGCGTAGCCGTCACGGGCCAACAGCGAGAGGCTGTGACCGAGTTGGCTCCACAGGTCGTCCAGGTCCGCATCCTCGGGCCGCACCTGCGCCAGTCGCGGCGCGGCGGCGCCCGACTCGTCGCCGACGAACTCCATCAGGATCTCGGTACCGACGATCTGGACCGGGTAGGGCACGGCCGCGCCGGCCAGCCAGAGCCGGGAGAGCGCGGCGAACTCGGCCCCCGCCCACTGGCCGGCGATGGCCTGCTTGCCGAATTCGCTCCGCTTGGACATGGCCCGGCTGACCCGGGACTCCTTGTGGCTGCGGCCCTCCAGATAGCCCGAGTCGCGATGGAAGAGCCGGTGGTGACCGTCGCGGTAGCGCTTGGCCGCCATCAGGGTGCGCCGGTCGGTGCCCGGGACGGCGCGCTCGACCAGGAAGACGTCGGCCTCCTTGCCGGTCTTCACGATGCCCAACTCGGTGTCGACCGCTCCGAGTTCGGTCACCACCCAGTCGGGTCGCGGCTCGGGGCCCTTCTCGGTGGGGGTGGACCGGTCCCAGGTGGACCAGCGGTCGCCCTGGGGCGGGGTGTCGGCGCCGACGGCGGACGCGGAGGCCTCGTCGGAGTAGTCGGCCTCGTCGTCGCCCTCGGGGAACCACTGGAAGGCCGGGTGGTCGAAGGCGTCGTCGGCGAGGTCGGAACGGCGGCCACGACGGCCACCCTTGGGGGTGATACGGACGAAGGAGTCGCTGTCGGCGAATCGCTTGCGCAAGGGAGGAGTCTCCAGCGGGAGGGCCCGCCGGAGGGCGTCCACGAAGGGGACGCCAGGCTCAGCCGGCGAGCAGGTGACAGAGGGAGGCTTCTGGCGCGCAGACGAAGGCGCGCCGTGTCGTCACGGCAACCATCCTGCGGCTCACCTCCACTCTCATCCCGGCCGGGCAGACACACGCTGGCGACATACGGCACAGCCGTGGCCCGGGCTTGCGGCAACGCGCCAACTCTAGCCGCCTGCCCGGGCCACGCAACCGAATTAATCGCACCTCATCCGTCGAGCCGCGGCTCGCGCTCGCGCGCGGCGACGCCCGCCGCCACCCGCGCCAGGAAGTCCGCCACCGGCAGCGGCGCGGGCCGGGAGCCGTCGCGCAGGCGTGGGGCGACCAGGCCCTGCGCCGCCTCCCGGGCGCCGACCACCACCTGGTACGGAACCAGGCGGGCGGCGCGCACCCGGGCCCCGAGGGTGCCCTGCTCGGGGCCGAGCACCTGGGCCCGCAGACCGAGCTCCAGACAGCGGTCGGCCAGCTCCGCCACCGCCGCGTCCTCCCCGGCCGACAGCGGCAGCAGGGCCACCTGCACCGGCGCGAGCCACGCCGGGAACGCCCCGCCGTAGAGCTCGATCAGGTGCGCGACGGCCCGCTCCACGCTGCCGATGATCGCCCGATGGACCATCACCGGCCGGTGCCGGGCCCCGTCCGCGCCGATGTACTCCAGCTCGAACTGCTCGGGTTGGTGGAAGTCGACCTGGACGGTGGAGAGGGTCGCCTCGCGTCCGGCACCGTCGGCGATCTGCACGTCGATCTTGGGGCCGTAGAAGGCGGCCTCGCCCTCCTGGGCCTCGTAGGGCAGGCCGGACCCGTCCAGCACCTCGGTGAGCAGCTTGGCCGACCGCTCCCACAGCTCCGGAGCGGCCACGTACTTGCCGCCCGCACCGGGCAGCGAGAGCCGGTACCGCACCGGCTCGATGCCGAGCACGCGGTGCGCCTCCCGGATCAGCGCCAGCGCCCTCGCGGCCTCCTCCGCCACCTGGTCGAGGGTGCAGAAGACGTGGCCGTCGTTCAGCTGGATCGCCCGCACCCGGGTCAGGCCGCCCAGCACGCCGGAGAGTTCGGACCGGTACATGCCGCCGAGCTCGGCCAGGCGCAGCGGCAGTTCGCGGTAGCTGCGGGCCCGGGAGCGGTACATCACGGCGTGGTGCGGGCACAGGCTCGGGCGGAGCACCACCTCCTCGGCGCCGAGCCGCATCGGCGGGAACATGTCCTCGCGGTAGTGGGCCCAGTGCCCGGAGCGCTCGTACAGCTCGCGCTTGCCCAGCACCGGCGAGTAGACGTGCCGGTAGCCGGAGCGCCGCTCCAGGTCGCGGACGTACTCCTCCAGTTCGTGGCGGATGACGGCGCCGTCGGGGAGCCAGTAGGGCAGGCCCGCCCCGATCAGCGGGTCGGTGTCGAAGAGCCCGAGCTCACGGCCGAGCTTGCGGTGGTCGTTGCTGCGCTGGTCGTTCATGGCGGTCACCTCGGGACGGGTCGGGAGGACCGGACGAGTGACCGCATGACGAAAGCCCCGGGCGCTCGCCCGGGGCTTGGAGGACTGCAAGCAGCTGTCAGCGCGCCGGGACGGGATCCGGCGTCGTCGTGGGTACGGCTGCGATCTGCATGACTGGGACGCTAGCAGGACGACCGTGCGTGTGCACGGGATTTATGTGTCCCTGGCAAGACGCTCGGCAGAACTGGTTAAGAGTGACGGCGCGTCGCAGCTCGAGGGAGCGTTTTCACAGGTTTGTCACCCACTGTCATCGCTATGGCTCCAAGTGTCACCGGCGTCCTCACCACGCCTGCGGATTCTCCGAACGTCCGACGTGCAGGCCGCTACCGTCCGTGGCGGTCCCCTGCCGACCAACCCCGCTACGCACGGCCCGCCCTGCTCGCCGTCACGGCGTTGGCAGCGCTGCTGTTCTTCTGGCGGATCGACCAGGCCTCGTTCCACGGCTTCTACGCGAACGCCGCGCGCAGTGGCTCGGAGAGCTGGAAGGCCTTCGTCTTCGGCTCGTTCGACCCCGCGAGCACCATCACCCTCGACAAGCTGCCCGGCTTCGTGTGGCCGCAGGCGCTCTCCGCCCGGATCTTCGGGTTCCACGCCTGGTCGGTGGCGTTGCCGCAGGCCGTCGAGGGCGTGTTGGCGGTGCTGGTGCTGTACAAGGCGGTGCGTCAGTGGGCCGGCGCCAACGCCGCGTTGCTCGCCTGCGGGCTGTTCGCACTGACGCCGGTGGTGGCGGGCCTGTTCCGCACCTCGGTCGAGGACCCCGCCTTCACCCTGCTGCTGATCTGCGCGGCGGAGGCTGCCCAGCGGGCCGCCACGACCGGCCGGCTGCGGACCCTGCTCGCCGCCGGCATCTGGGTGGGTCTGGCGTTCCAGACCAAGATGCTGGAGGCGTGGGCCGTGCTTCCCGCCCTCGCCCTGGTCTACCTGCTCGCCGCGCCCGCGCCGCTGCGCCGCCGCCTCGCGCACCTCGCCGTGGCCGGGGCGGTCATGCTGGCCGTCTCGGCGTCCTGGATCGCGCTGGTGACGCTGACCCCGGCGAAGGACCGACCGTACGTGGACGGCACCACGGACAACTCCGCCTACAGCATGGTGGTGGGCTACAACTTCCTGAACCGCTTCTCGTCGGTGGGCGTGGACGCCTCCGACACCGGCAGCATCCAGGCCGTCCGCGGTGGCGGGGGCGGGGGCGGCTCCCGGCACGGCCTCGGCGGGACCTCGGCCTCGGCCGGCGCGGCGGGCACGGGTGGCGCGGCGGGGACCGGCTCCGGTGCCGGCTCAGGTGCCGCGTCGGCGCAGGCGCTGGCGGCGCGGGCCGCCGTGCTCGGCGGCGGTGGGGGGAGTGACGGCGGCTGGGGCAAGATGTTCGGCTCCGCCGTCGCCTCGCAGACGGGCTGGCTCTACCCGCTCGCCGCGCTCTCCCTGGTCTTCGGCATCCTGTGGCGCGGTCGGCGTCCGCGCACCGACCGGCTCCGCGCCGGCTACCTGATGTGGGGCACCTGGCTGGCCGTCTTCTTCCTCGCCTTCAGCGCGGGCAGCGTCGGCGGCCACACCTACTACATGGGCGTGATCGCCACCGCGCTGGCCGCGACGAGCGGCGCGGGTCTGGTCGCGATGTGGCGCGCCTACCGCGCGGGCGGCCGCGGGGCCGTCGTCCTCCCGGTGGCCGTCGCCGCCACGGCGGCCTGGGCGGCGTGGCTGGCACATCCGTTCCCGACGTTCCGCCCGTGGGCGGTGCCGCTCTCCGTCGCGGCGGCCGCGGTCGCCGCCGCGCTGCTCGCGGTGGGGCGGGTGCCGCGCCTGGCACGACCGCGTCTCGCGGCCGTCGGTGTGGCGGCCGGTCTCCTGGCCGTCGTCGTGACTCCCGCCGCGTGGGCCGTCTCGGTCCTGGGCGGCGGTTCGGGTGGCGGCATGGCGTCGATGATGGGCTCGGTCGGCCCGACGGCCCGTGGCGGCGGCCTCGCCGCGGCGTTCGGGGGCGGGGCCCAGCGAGAGGGCCGCCACGGCTTCGGCGGCGGGTTCGGCTCCGGCGGTGGGTCCGGCTTCGGCTCCGGCGGCGGGTACGCCGCGTTCGGGGGCGGCCGTCACGGCACGGGTCGCACCGGCGCCGCCGGGGGTGGCGGCGGTGGCGCGTTCGACGGGTTCACCGGCTCGACGACGCTGACGGCCTCGCAGCAGAGGCTGTTCGACTACGTCTCCGCCCACGACGGCGGGGCGAGCTACCTGATGGCGACGTCCAGCTGGAGCACGGCCTCGCCGTTCATCCTGGCCACGGGCAAGGAGGTGATGCCGATGGGCGGCTTCACCGGAGCGGTGCCGAGCCCGACGCTTGCTCGGTTCCGACAGCTCGTCTCCACGCACCAGCTGCGCTTCGTCCTGCTCGGTGGCGGCATGGGCGGTGGTGGCGTGGGCGCGGCCGCCGGGCAGTCGCAGGGCGGCGGTGCGGTCCAGAGCTGGGTGCGACAGGCCTGCGCCGTCGTTCCTCCGGCCGCCTACGGCGGCACGGCCGCTGCCTCCTCGACCGCACCCGACCTCGGCGCCTTCGGCGGAGGACTCGGCGGAGGATTCAGCCGCGGCGCGTCCGCGCAGTCGCTCTACCTCTGCGGCGGCGACGCGTGATCACGCCGTGAAGCGCTCCACGTAACGGCGTTGCCAGGGCGTCTCGACGGCGTGCCGGGAGTAGTGGGCGCGCACGTAGGCGACGGCCTCCTGCGGCGGCACGCCGTCCAGGACCGCGAGGCACGCCAGTGCCGTCCCGGTCCTCCCCCGTCCGGCGGTGCAGGCGACCTCGACCCGGGACGCAGCCGCCCGTGTCCAGGCGTCGCGCAGGGAACGGGCGGCGGCGTCCTTGTCGGCGGGCAGCCGGAAGTCCGGCCAACGCAGCCAGGTCTGTTCCCAGGCGGTCGCCGGCGGCTGCTCGCCCTGGAGGTACAGGCCGAAGTCCGGCGGCGGACCGGCGGGGAGGGGGTCGCGCAGCCCCCTGCCCCGCACGGTCCGGCCGGACGGCAGCGTCAGCAGGCCAGGGGTGTCGAGGTCCCAGGTCAGCGGCATCGGGCCAGCGTATCGGCCGGGCCAGGCGCCGGTGCCGGCGCCTGGCCTCGATATCCGAAGGCGCGAAGGCGGTGCAATCTGCAATGATCCCGGGCGGAGGGATAATCCATGAACCGTCTGTTCGGCCCTTACCGGTCCGTCTTCGCCATCCAGGGCAGCCGAGCTCTGTTCGCCGTCGCGCTTCTCACCCGCATCCCGGGTACCGCCAAGGGCATGCTGCTGACGCTGCATGTCGTCCTCGACCAGCATCGCGGCTACGGCGCCGCCGGTGTCGTCGCGATGGCGCTGACCCTCGGGTTCGCCCTCGGCTCCCCCGTCGCCGGACGCATGGTGGACCGGCACGGCCTGCGGCCGGTGCTGGTCGTGACGGGCGTCGCCGAGTCCCTCTACTGGGTGATCGCGCCTTCGCTCTCGTATCCGCTGCTGGTCGGGGCGACGTTCCTCGGCGGGCTGGTGTCGGTGCCCGTCTTCCCGGTGATCCGACAGGCGGTCGCCGCTCACGTGCCGGGCGGGCTGCGACGGCAGGCCTTCGCCCTGGACTCGATGATCGTCGAGCTCGCGTACATGGTCGGCCCCGCCGTCGCCGTGATCGCGGTGACCGGCGTTCACACCGCCACCCCGTCGATGTACGCGATCGCCGCGCTGACCCTCGGCGCGGTCGTCGGCATGTGGCCGCTGGGGCGGATCCTGACCCGCCATCCGGTGCCCCTCGGCACCGACGCCACCGACCCGCGCACGCAGGCGCCCGCGAAGCTGCCGCGCGGCACCTGGCTGAACCCGGGACTGATCCTGGTCCTGGCCATGTGCACCGCCGCGAACCTGACCCTGTCGGGCACCGAGGTCTCCGTGGTGGCGAGCCTTCGCCAGCACGGCGAGACGCAGTGGGCGGGTGTCACGATCATCGCCTGGTGCGCTGCCTCCCTGGTCGGCGGCTTCTGGCACGGGTCGACGGCCCGGCCGCGCCGCCTGCCGGTGCTGATGCTGCTGCTCGGGCTCGGCACCATCCCGGTCGGGATCGTCGGCGCCCTGGGCTGGCAGTGGACCTGCCTGGCGCTGGTCCCCGCCGGATTCGTCTGCGCGCCGACCATCGCGTCGACCGCCGAGGCGATCAGCGGGGCCGTCCCGGCCTCCGCGCGCGGGCAGGCGATGGGCCTGCAGGCGGCGGCGCTGACGCTGGGCGGATCACTCGGCGCGCCGCTGGCCGGATCGGTCATCGACCACTTCTCGGCCGTGTGGGGCTTCGCCGTCGCGGGTGTCATCGGCACGGCGCTGGCAGCACTCGCGCTGGCCCACGAGCGCTTCTCCGGCGCACACGCGCGGTCCGACGGCGCAGCGGCCGTCGTCGCCTCGGCCGACGTCACGGCATCGGTTCAGGCGCGAGCCGCTGTCGCGGCGTCGGATGACGTGTCGGCCGCGTCGGCCCCGTCGCCCGCCGCCGGGGCCGTCGCCCAGGCCGAGGCCGAGACTCAGGCCGATCCGAGGATCTGCGCCAAGTCGTAGCGGACCGGCTCGTCCAGCTGCCCGTACGTGCAGCCGGCCGGCTCCCGGTCCGGGCGCCAGCGGCGGAACTGCGTGGTGTGCCGGAAGCGGTCGCCCTGCATGTGGTCGTAGGCGACCTCGATGACCCGCTCCGGCCGGAGCGGCACCCAGGAGAGATCCTTGGTGCCGGTCCAGCGGCTGGTCGCGCCGGGCATCCGTGAACTCGCCTGCGCCTCCTCGTCGGCCCACTCCGCCCACGGGTGGCCGTCGCCGGGCGCCATCCGCAGCGGCGCGAGCTCCTCGACCAGTTCGGCGCGCCTCTTCATCGGGAACGAGGCGCAGACACCCACGTGCTGCAGGCGTCCGGTGTCGTCGTAGAGGCCGAGCAGCAGCGAGCCGACAATCGGGCCGCTCTTGTGCTCGCGGTAGCCGGCGACGACGCAGTCTGCGGTGCGCTCGTGCTTGATCTTGAACATCACCCGCTGGTCCGGCGCGTAGACGGCGTCCAGCGGCTTGGCGATGACGCCGTCCAGCCCAGCTCCCTCGAACTGCTCGAACCAGCGCTGGGCCTCCGCGGCGTCCAACGTGGCGGGCGCCAGGTACAGCGGCGGCGCGACGGCGGCGAAGACCTCCTCCAGCGCCGCCCGGCGGTCCCGTTGCGGCTCCGCCATCAGGCTGCGCTCGTCGAGGGCGAGCAGGTCGAAGGCGACGAAGGAGGCCGGCGTCTGCTCGGCGAGCAACCGGACGCGCGAGTCCGCCGGGTGGATCCGCTCGGTCAGGGCGTCGAAGTCCAGGTGGTCGTGACGGACCAGGATGATCTCTCCGTCCACGACGCACCGCTGCGGCAGCTGCGCCTCCAGTTGGGTGACCACCTCCGGGAAGTACCGGGTGAGCGGCTTGCCGGTGCGACTGCCGATGACGGTCTGCGCCCCGTCCCGGTGGATCACCGCGCGGAAGCCGTCCCATTTGGCCTCGTAGAGCATCCCGGCCGGGATCTTGGCGACGGACTTCGCGAGCATCGGCTTGACGGGCGGCATCACGGGCAGGTCCATGCCCCGATTCTGCGGCGCCCGGCGCCCCGGCGCCCGACGGGCGGGCCCGCCGGGCACGTCCTACGGTGAGCTGCATGGGCGAAGCGATGGAGCTGGAGATCGGCGGGCGCGTGGTGCGCGTCACCAACCCGAGCAAGGTCTACTTCCCTGACACCGGCTTCACCAAGCTCGACGTGGCACGCTACTTCGAGGCCGTCGCACCGGGCGCGCTGCGCGCGGTCCGCGACCGGCCCACCACGCTGCAGCGCTTCGTCGACGGGATCGGCGGCGAGGCCTTCTACCAGAAGCGGATCCCGCGCGACCTGCCCGACTGGATCCCCAGCGCCCGGGTGGCGTTCCCGAGCGGCCGGCCCGCCGACGAGATGTGCCCGACCGAGGAGGCGGCCGTCCTGTGGGCGGTCAACCGCGGCACTCTGACGTTCCACCCCTGGCCGGTCCGCAGCGCCGACACCGACCACCCGGACGAACTCCGCATCGACCTCGACCCGCAGCCCGGCACCGACTTCGCCGACGCGGCCCGCGCCGCCCTGGAACTGCGGAAGATCCTCACCGAGCTGGGGCTCGTCGGCTGGCCCAAGACCTCCGGCGGCCGCGGCCTCCACGTCTTCGTCCCGATCAAGCCGAGATGGGACTTCGTCGAGGTCCGCCACGCGGTCATCGCGATCGGGCGGGAGCTGGAGCGCCGCATGCCGGACCGGGTCACCACCGCCTGGTGGAAGGAGGAGCGCGGCGAGCGCATCTTCGTCGACTTCAACCAGACGGCCCGCGACCGCACCATCGCCTCGGCGTACTCCATCCGCCCGTTCCCGAACGCTCCCGTCTCGGCACCACTGCACTGGGACGAGGTCGACCAGGTCCGCCCGGACCTCTTCGACCTCACCACCATGCCCGCCCGCTACGCGGAACTGGGCGACGTCCACGCGGAGATGGACGCCGAACGCCATGACCTCACCGCCGCCCTGGCGCTGCACCAGCAGGACATCGACGAACGCGGCCTGGGCGACATGCCCTACCCGCCGGAGTACCCGAAGATGCCGGGCGAACCGAAGCGCGTCCAACCCAGCCGCGCCCGCCACGACACCGACGAAGCAGACGCTGCTCACCCAGAATGAGGAAGTCCCGAGCGCGCTCGGGAACGCTCTGGAAGGCGTTGGAGCGGCCGACGCCGGCAGACGCGGCTTAGCATGCGGTCTCGAAACGAGACCGTACCCGCCTTGGGAGGCCGTCCTTGAGCCCGACCAGTGCCCACCCCGAGTCCAGCACCGAGCTGCACGAAGCGCTCGGCCGGATCCTCGCCGACAGGTTCACCTGCCGTCAGTTCCGGCCCGACCCGGTCCCCCGCGGCACCATCGAACGACTGCTGGAACTGGCCCAGCGCACGCCCTCCTGGTGCAACACCCAGCCCTGGCACGTGCACCTCACCGAAGGCGCCGCGACCGAGGAGCTGCGCACCAAGCTGACGGCCCATGTCCAGAGCCACCCGGCCGCCCCCGACTTCCCCTTCCCCACCCGGTACACCGGGGTCCACCGGCAGCGCCGACGCGAGTGCGGCTTCCAGTTGTACGACAGTCTCGGCATCGCGAAGGGCGACCAGGAACGGACGCTGCGCCAGATGATGCGGAACTTCGAGTTGTTCGACGCGCCGCACGTCGCGATCATCACCACCGAGGCCGACCTCGGCGTCTACGGCGCCGTCGACTGCGGCCTCTACATCAACACCTTCCTCCTCGCCGCCCACAGCCTCGGCCTGGCCGCCGCGCCCCAGGCGGCCCTCGCCTCCTACTCGGACTTCCTCCGCGCCCACTTCGCCATCCCGGACAACCGGCGCGTGGTGGCCGCCATCTCCTTCGGCCACCCCGACACCGACCACCCCGTCAACTCGTTCCGCACCACCCGCGAACAGCCCGGCAACGCCGTCACCTGGCACACGGGCGGCGCCGCGGACGCCACGACCCGTCACCGCGTCGCCTCGCCCTCGCCCTCGCCCTCGCCCTCGCCACGCTGACGAGAGCGAGCCATGGAGCGTCGTCGAGTGTGAAATCGTGTGGACCGCCCGCGCCCACACCGCCCTGTGGCGGGACAGGAAGGAACGACGCCATGAGCCCTCGGGACACCGACCGCTTGCACCTCCTGGAGGACGCGGTCCTCAACCACTCCACCGCCTTCGGCGAGGAGGAGCGCTCCCGGCTCGGACTGCGCGGTCTGCTGCCCTTCGCCGTGGAGACCCTGGACCAGCAGGTGCGGCGTGCCTACGCCGCCTACGGCGACCAGCCCACCGACCTGGCCCGGCACATCAATCTGCGCGCGCTGCAGGACAACAACGAGACGCTCTTCTACCGGCTGCTGCGCGACCACGTCGAGGAGATGCTCCCGATCGTCTACACCCCCACCGTCGCGGAGGCCTGTCGGCACTTCAGCCAGATCTACCGGAGGCCGCGCGGACTGTTCGTCGCCTACCCCGACCGCGAGCACCTCACCGAGATCCTGCGCAACCGCCCGCACCGCGACGTGGACGTGATCGTGGTGACCGACGGGCAGCGCATCCTCGGCATCGGCGACCAGGGCATCGGCGGGATGGGCATCCCGATCGGCAAGCTCTCCCTCTACACCGCCCTGGGCGGGATCGACCCCGCCAGGACCCTGCCGATCGTGCTGGACGTGGGCACCGACAACGCGGACCTGCTCGACGACCCGATGTACCTCGGCTGGCGCCACCCGCGCATCGACGACGCGGAGTACCACGCGTTCATCGAGCAGTTCGTCACCGCCGTCGAGGCCGAGCTGCCCGGAACGCTCCTGCAGTGGGAGGATTTCGCCACCCCGCACGCGCTGCCGATCCTCGAGCGCTACCGGGACCGGCTGCTGACCTTCAACGACGACATCCAGGGCACCGCGGCCGTGGCCATGGCCGCGCTCACCGCCGGCTGCCGCGCCAGCGGCACCAAGCTGACCGAGCAGCGCGTGGTCATGCTGGGCGCCGGCTCCGCGGGCGTCGGGGTGTGCGAGCAGATCGTGCGCGCCATGACCGCGGCAGGCCTGAGCGAGCAGGCGGCCCGCGAGCGCATCCACGTGGTCGACATCCGAGGCCTGCTGACCGAGGACCGCACCGATCTCGACCCCGCCCAGCGGCGCCTGGCCCAACCGGCGGACGCCGTGCCCTCCACCACGGCCGGCCCCGCCGGCCTGGCCGACGTCGTCGCCGCCGTGCGCCCCACCGCCCTGGTCGGCCTGTCCACCGCCACCGGAGCGTTCACCGAGCAGATCGTGCGCACCATGCACGCGCACTGCGACCGGCCTGTCATCATGCCCCTGTCCAACCCGACCAGCCGCAGCGAGGCCGCCCCGCAGGACCTGCTGGACTGGACCGACGGGCGCGCCCTGATCGCCACCGGTTCGCCGTTCCCCCAGGCGCGTTACGGCGGGCGGGAGGTGCCGGTCGCGCAGTGCAACAACGTCTACATCTTCCCCGGCATCGGTCTGGCCGTGACCGCCGTCCGCGCCACCCGCGTGACGGACGCGATGATGACCGCCGCCGCCGAAGCCGTCGCGGAGAGCGTCGACACCCACGCGCAGGTCCCCTCCCTGCTCCCCGAGCGAGCGCACCTGGCGGACACCGCGACCGCCGTCGCGCGCGCCGTCGCCAGGGCCGCGGTCACCGACGGCGTCGCCCCGCACCTGAGCGACGAGGAGATCGACGACGCGGTCAGGGCCACCCGCTGGCGGGCCGAATACCTTCACCACCACGCCCAGGCCTGAACGCCGGGCCGCGCGGAGGCACGCCCCGAGGCTCGGAGCGGAAACGCTCCGGCCCGGGCCGGCCCCGAAGCTCGGCGCGTTCCACGTCACCTGCTCGGTGATCTTCGGGTCGGCCCTCAGGACGGCGGCACGCGGATACGCGACGGCCTCCCGCTGCGCATGGCCGAGGGTCTCCAGGAGCCGGTCGACCTCGTCGCTCCGGTTTGTCGACTCGGCGGCCTTGGCAGTCAGTCGCCGGGGTGCGCCATGGAGTCGATGGCGATGGCGGCGGCCAGCACCGCGGCGTGGTCGACGCCCGGGCCGATGGTCAGGCCGTAGGTGTCCCGCATCCGGAACCACTTCTTGGACACCTCGGCGACCTTGATCCCGTCGCGTTCGAGGGTGTACTCGTGCTCGACGACGTTGCCGTGGACGGTCAGGTCCGGCTGGTCGGGCTGCTCCACCTTCCAGCGGTCGTGAACCGGACTGACCAGGGCCTTCTTCACCAGGGCGATCCGGTTGCCGTCCCCGTCCTCGATCTCCATCGACTCCTTGATCCGCATGGGGCGCCCCTGCACCGTGGCGACCCTGCGTCCCTGCATGTCCTTGATGGCGTAGGTGTGGCGCAGCCGCAGCGCCTTGCCGTCGACCTTGTAGACGTGGTCGCCGGCCTCGTCGTCGATCCAGTAGTCGTCGCCGATGGCGAACATCTTCTGCTGCATCCGGTAGCGGGTGACGTCCTCCCCGTGGTCGAAGGCGTGGTTGGCGTGGCGGCGGGCGCGTCGCTCCTCGAACATCCCTCGTACCTCCTCGCTTCGCTGGGGGGAGCCTATGGGCCCGTCCCGGCCCCCGCATCCGCACGGGCCGGGGGCAGCGTGCCTGCTCAGTGCCGCCGGTCGGCCGCGCTGACGGTGTACGGCAGTGAGTAGGGTGGTGCGTGCAACAGATCGCCCAGCAGGAACCGCAACGAGGAGCAGATGTGAGCGAGTCGGCGTCCGCAGCCGTGCAGCAGGAGATCGCCCGGGAACTCCAGGTCGCCGAGGTCTTCGAGGCCGAGCAGGAGATCGAGCGCCGGGTGGCCTTCCTCACCGAGCGGCTCACCTCCACCGGCCTGCGCTGCCTGGTCCTCGGCATCAGCGGCGGCGTCGACTCCACCACGACGGGCCGACTGTGCCAGCTGGCCGTGGAGCGGGCGCGCGCCGCCGGACACGAGGCGCGGTTCTACGCGATGCGGCTGCCCTACGGGGTGCAGGGCGACGAGCACGACGCCCAGCTCGCGCTCTCCTTCATCCGGGCCGACGAGGTGCTGACCGTCGACGTGAAGCCGGCGAGCGACGCCGCGCTCGAGGCCTCGCTGGCCGGTGGTGTGACCTTCCGCGACGCCCACCACCAGGACTTCGTGCACGGCAACATCAAGGCCCGCCAGCGCATGATCGCCCAGTACGCGGTGGCCGGCGCCTACAACGGCCTGGTCGTCGGCACCGACCACGCCGCCGAGGCGGTCTCCGGCTTCTTCACCAAGTTCGGCGACGGCGCCGCGGACGTGGTCCCGCTGACCGGCCTGACCAAGCGCCGGGTGCGCGCCGTCGCGGACACGCTGGGCGCGCCGGCCGAGCTGGTCTGGAAGGTCCCCACGGCCGACCTGGAGACCCTCGCCCCGGGCAAGGCCGACGAGGACGCGCTCGGCGTGACCTACGACGACATCGACGACTTCCTGGAGGGCAAGCCGGTGGGCGACCGGGTCTTCCGCACGATCGTGGACCGCTACCGCCTGACCGAGCACAAGCGTCAGCTTCCGATCGCCCCCTGACGCCGCGCTACCCCAGGCTGGTGAGCTCCGCGTAGGCGGTGACCGGCCGGTCGTCGTCCCCGACGGCGACCGCGCCGACGTATCCGTCCGGCCGGACCAGGATCCGGCCGGACGCCAGCCCGAAGCGGGCCGCCGCACGTCCCTCGGGGTCCGCCGCCACGACGTCGAAGCCGTCGACGGGGGCGCTGGTCGCGGCAACCAGAACCTGCCGCACGCCGGGGAGCCGCACCGCTGCCGGCAGCGCGTGGGGGCCGCCGAGAGTCACCAGCACGGGCCCGGTCTCGGCGGACAGCAGCCGGCGCAGGTCGGTGCCCGCGACGTCGGGCAGGTGGTCGCCGGGGGTGATGTCGGCGTGCGCCGCCGGGGGCACGACGGCCGGGCTGTCGTGGTACGCCACCCGCACCTCCTCCGTCTCGTCGGCCAGCGCCTGGCGAGCCGGACCGAGGCCGGTGGCCGTGTGCAGCAGCGCGTTGCGCAGACCCTGGGCGAGGGGGTTGGCCAGCGTGCTGAGGTGGGTGAGCCTGGTGCTGAACTCGATGACGCGGGCCGCGACCGGGTGACGCTCGGCGTGGTAGCTGTCGAGCAGCGTCTCGGACGCCGTCCCCGCGTGGGCGGCGGCGAGCTTCCAGCCCAGGTTGAAGGCGTCCTGGAGGCCGGTGTTCATGCCCTGGCCACCGGCCGGGCTGTGGATGTGCGCCGCGTCGCCCGCCAGGAAGACCCGCCCGGACCGGTACTGCGGCACCTGGGCGTGGCGGATCTCGAAGCAGGTCAGCCAGAGCGCGTCGTGGATCCGGATCCGACCGGCGGCCCGCTCGTCGGTGATCCGCTGCAGCCACTCCTGGCTCGCCTCGTCCGTGGACGCGGTGGGGATCTGGGCGATCAGCCGCATCCGGTCGCCCTTCATCGGGAAGACCATCAGCGGGCCGTCGTGCGCGGAGAAGAAGGTGTACATCGAGCGCGGATCGAAGTCGTGCCCGGCGTGCACGTCGCCCATCAGGAAGCGCTCGCCGTGGAACGAGCCCTGCAGCGCGGAGCCGATCAGGTGCCGCACCGCGCTGTGCGCGCCGTCCGCGCCGACCAGCCAGGAGGCCGCGACGGTCTCCTCCCGGCCGTCGGCGTCGCGCAGGGTGGCGCGGACGCCGCTGTCGTCCTGCTCCAGCGCGACCAGGGTGAGGCCCCGCTCCACCTGGACCCCGTGCTTGGCCAGGTTCTCGCGCAGGATGCGCTCGGTCTCGGTCTGCGCGGTGACCACCGAGTAGGGGTACGGGCTGTCGACGATGTCGAGCTCGACGCGGGCGATGGTGCGCCCGGACGCGTGCATCTCGACGCCGGTGGCCTTGATGCCGGAGTCGACGATCTCGTCCAGCACGCCGACCCGTTCGAGCATCTCGAGCGTACGGGCGTGCACGACGATCGCCCGCGACTCGGTGGTGGGCGCCGCGAGGACGTCCACGACGCGGACCGGGACATCCCGACGGGCCAGTTCGCCCGCCACCGCGAGCCCGACGGGACCTGCGCCGACAACGAGAATCGGGTCACTCATGCTGTGAACCCCACCTTTTCTGTTCTCAACTCGACCTGAGCGTGTGTGAGGGTAGTGGGATCGCCCTCCTCCGTGCTCGTTCGCGCCGCCCTCTACACTCGGTCGAATGCACGTTCCTGACCGCCCGAGCCTCCTGTTCGTCACCGATCTCGCCTACCCGGCGCGGGGTCGGCGCTACGGCGACGAGGACGTCTTCCTGACGTCCCGGCTGCGCGAGAGCTTCGACCTGGCCCTGTGCCATCCCCTGGACGCGGCGGCGCTGATGGACGGCTTCGACGCGGTGGTGGTCCGCAACAGCGGGCCGGTGCTGCACTACCAGGCGCAGTACGACGCCTTCCGGGCGCGCGCCGCCGAACGCGGCACCCGTGTCTACAACCCGCTCTGCGGGCGCGGTGACATGGCCGGCAAGCAGTACCTGCTGGACCTGACGGCCGCCGGCCACCCCGTCATCCCCACCGTGGACCGGCGCGAGGACCTGCCGCTGCTGCCCGCCGCCGCGAGCTACGCGGTCAAGCCGAAGGTGGGCGCCGACTCCATCGGCCTCGCCTTCGTGCCGCCGGAGGAGCTGGACGGTCTCGACTACGGCGGGATCCTGGTCCAGCCGCGGATCGACTTCCGCTACGAGGTCTCCTTCTACTTCGTGGAAGACGCGTTCCAGTACGCGCTGCACGCTCCCGACCCCGAGCGGCGCTGGGTCCTGGAGCCCTACGAGGCGAGCGAGGCCGATCTCGCCTTCGCCCGCCGGTTCGTGGAGTGGAACACGCTGCGGCACGGCATCCAGCGGGTGGACGCCTGCCGCACGCAGGAAGGCGAGCTGCTGCTGGTCGAGTTGGAGGACCTCAATCCCTACCTCTCCCTCGACCTCCTCCCGGACCGCACCCGCGAGGACTTCGTGGCTGCCATGACGGACTCGCTGCGCCGTTTCCTGGCGGACGCGCCTCAGTCCTGACAGCCACAGTCGCGAGAGTCTCGGTCCTGACAGCCTCACCCCTGGCAGAGGGCGTCGCCGAGGGGGCTGCGGGCATACAGGACCATGCGGCCGTGGCGGGCGCGGGTCACCAGGCGGGTCGAGGCGAGGACCGCGAGGTGGTGGCTGACCGCGCCCGGGGTGACCTCCAGGCGGCGGGCCAGCTCGGTGGTGGAGGTCGGTTCGGCGAGCAGCGCGAGGAGCCGCGCCTTGGGCGCGCCGACGAGGAGTTCGAGCGCGTGCGGGGTCGGCGGCGGCAAGGTGCCGCCGTCCATCGTCGCCTGGCCGCGGGCGGGATAGCTGATCACCGGCGGGTAGCCGTCGTCGATGGCGGTGATCGCGCCGCGGGCGAAGAAGGTCGGCAGGAACATCAGGCCGCGGCCGTCCACGACGATGTCCGCGTCGCCGTTGCCCCAGTCCCTGCGGATCGTCAGATCGCCGTCGGCCCAGCTGATGCGGCCGTCCAGGTCGGTGAAGAGCGCGGCGGCGCCGCGTTCGGCGAGGGTCCGCGAGCGGTGGACCATGTCGGCGTGGAGCACGGACCGGGCGCGCGGCCACCACTCGGGGGCCAGACAGCGCTCCCAGTACTCCTCGATCGCGTCGGTGATCCGGGTCAGCAGGGCGGCCGGGTCGTCCAGCCCGTCGACCAGGACCTGCGGGATCACCCGGTCGTGCGGCAGGTGCGCGGCCGCGAGCTCGGCGTGCAGCCGTTCCGGCGGGAACGCGCGCACGACGGCGAGCTGGGCGTGAAAGTCGGGGAACGGGGTGGTGGGGCGCGGCGTCAGGAAGTCCGGCATGAAGCGGTTGCTCGCGACCAACGCGCGCAGGAGCCGGGTGTCGAGCCGCTCGAAGTCGGGCCGCATCCGCTCGAACCAGCGGGTCTGGTGGACGTAGACGCCCGGATGCGACCACAACCGCAGGCTCAGCACGGCCTCCTGCATCGGCGAGCAGGCGAACGAAGCGGCGGCCAGATCCTCCAGGCCGAGCCGGAACCGGTGCACGTGAACCCCCGTCTTTGAGGCCCAGCCTAAATCAGTTCCGGCGGACCCTCGGTGCACGGTCTGATCCCCACATGACCACCACCACTGTCGAAGCGTCGACCCGGACGCCGCGTCGCCTCCGCCCACCCCGCCGGCCCCGGCTGCTGCACGAGGACCGCCTGGTCCGCCGCCTGGCCGGGATCACCCTGGTGAACACGCTCGGCAACGGCCTGTCCATGACGCTGACGGTTCTGTTCTTCACCCGGGTTCTCGGCTTCGGCGCGGGTCGGGTCGGCCTGGCGCTGACCGCCGCGGGCCTGTGCGGGGTGCTCGCCGGCGTGCCCGCCGGACGCGCCGCGGACCGGTACGGATCCAAGCCGGTGCTGATCGCTCTGATCGCCGTCGAGGCCGTCGGCACCGCGAGCTACACGCTGGTCGGCTCGTTCCCCGTCCTGGTGGTGCTGGCCTGCCTGGTCGCCACCGCCGACCGCGGCTCCGGGGCCGTACGCAACGCCCTGTACGCGGAGGTGCTGCCGCCCGAGAAGCGCGTCGAGGGACGGGCCTACCTCCGGTCCGTCACCAACGTCGGCATCGGCGTCGGCACCTGCCTGGCGGCGCTCGCCCTGCAGGCCGACACCCGCGCCGCCTACAGCGTGGCGATCCTCGCGGACGCCTTCTCCTACCTCGTGGTGATCGCCCTGTTCGCAGTGGTGCTTCCCTCGCCCCCGAAGCGTGCGGACCGCGCGGCGGCCGAGGCCGCCGGGCCCAACCCGGCCCTGCGCAACCTGCCGTTCCTCGCAGTCACGGCGCTCAACGGCCTGTTGTGCCTTCAGTTCTCGATGATCGAGGTGGGTGTGCCGCTCTGGCTGGTGCGCGAGACGTCGGCTCCGCGGTGGATGGTGTCCGGCTCGATGCTCGTGAACACCGTGCTGGTGGTGCTGCTCCAGGTTCGGGCGACGCACGGCACGGAGCGCGTCGGCACGGCCGCACGGGCCTGCGGACGCGGCGGCCTGCTGCTGGCCGGCTCCTGCGCGGTCCTCGCACTCGCGCACGGCCTGCCCGGTTGGGTCGCCGCGGTGGTGCTCGCGGCGGGCGTCGGCCTGCAGGCGCTGGGCGAGGTGGTGAGCCAGGCCGGCGGCTGGGCCCTGAGCTACGCGCTCGCTCCGGAGGGCGCCCACGGCGCGTACCAGGGTGTCTTCAACACGGGCCAGGCAGCGGCGATGATGCTCGGCCCGGCGGTCGTCGCCTGGCTGGTCGTCGGGCACGGCATCCTCGGCTGGGCCCTACTGGCAACCCTGTTCACCGTGGGCGGCCTGGCGATGGCCCCGACCGTCCGCTGGGCCCGGCGCCAGGAGCTCGCCGCGTGAACCGAGCGGCGTGCCGCATGGCGGTGTGAGCACGCGCCGCGCGCCTGAGCATGTGAACCCGGCACAGCCGCCCCGGTCCTGTCGGGCGCGGAGCGACACCTCAGGCGTGTGAACCGCCCGGGACGGGCCCGTCCGTCAGCGCAGGCGTTCCAGCAGGACCGACGCGTGGCTGTGGTCCGGGTGCTTGGAGGCCGTCAGCAGGGTGACCGGACCGGCCGCGGCGCGGGCGCGGAGCGCGTCGAGGGCGGCGGCGGGCTCGGGCTCGGCGAGCTCCGCGAGGTAGCGCTCGCGGAACTCCGCATACGCGGCGTCCCCCTCGTCCGTGGCGTGGTACCAGCGGCGCAGCTCCGTCGACGGGGTGACCGCCTTGGGCCAGTCGTCCAGTTCCGCCGCCTCCTTGGACAGTCCGCGCGGCCACAGCCGGTCGACGAGGACGCGGGCGCCGTCCTCCGGGTCCGGTGGGTCGTAGACGCGGCGGATCCGGACACCGGGGTGCGCGGTGGGGCTCATGGGGGAAGTCTCGCGCGGACGGCACGTGTCAGCACGCCGCCACGCCCGCAAGCCTGCGCCCGCGCGCTCCCCGCGGGTATGACCCGGGTGCTAGGGTCTGCGCGCCACACGAATCATCCAGGGGGAACTGAACGGCATGACTGCCACCGGCTTCACATCCGACGCAGGATCATCCACGGGCGGACGCAAGGGCCTTGTCCTCGCCGCCATGATCTGCGCCGTGGCGATGACCTTCATCGACCAGACCATCGTCTCGATCGCCGCTCCGACGATCCAGCACGAACTGAACCTGAGCGGCACCGGCGTGCAGTGGGCGGTCAACGCCTACCTGCTGGCCATGGCCGCCTTCTTCGCCCTCGGCGGGCGTCTGTCCGACACGCTCGGGCACACCCGGATGGCCGTCATCGGTGTCATCGTCTTCGCCGGCGCGTCGGCCCTGTGCGGTCTGACGCCGACCGGCTCCCTCGCCCAGGCCTGGATCATCACCTTCCGCGCCGTGCAGGGCCTCGGCGGCGCGCTGATGTACCCGGCCGCCCTGGCGATCGTCGTCAACACCTACGACCTGCGCTCGCGCGGTCGCGCCCTCGCGCTGTTCTTCGGCATCGCGGGCGGCCTGACGGCCGTCGGCCCGGTGCTGGGCGGCTATCTGACGGAGTGGACCTGGCGCGGCATCTTCTGGGTCAACATCCCGGTGGCCCTGGTCGCGCTGCTGCTGATCGCGATCTCGAAGCCCACGACCCGCTACCGCCCGGCGCCGATCGACTGGACCGGCCTGCTGCTGATCGCCTTCGGTGTGGCACTGAGCGTCTTCGGCTTCCAGCAGTCCAAGGTGTGGGGCTGGCACAACCCGCTGATCGGCCTGTCGATCGCGGCGGGCGCGGTCCTGCTGGTGATCTTCTACCGCTACGAACGCGGGCGCCAGGCGCCGCTGATCGACGTGGCGATCTTCAGCAACCGGGCCTTCACGGTGCAGTGCGTGATCCTGGCCATCTCGATGGCCGTCTTCCTCCCCATGTTCTTCTTCGCCAGCGAGTACGCAGCGGTGTCGCTGGGACAGAACACCCAGAAGTCCGGCGTGACGCTGCTGTACTTCTTCGTCGGCTTCATGGTCACCTCCCAGATCGGCGGCCGGCTGCTGGACAAGGTCGGCGCCAAGCGCCCGGTCTTCATGGGCTCGGTGATCGCCGCCGTCGGCTTCTACCTGTGGGCGAGCAAGGTCACCTCGCTGGACATGAGCCAGCTGACCTGGCCCATCATCATCTCCGGCGCGGGCATGGGCATGATGGTCGGCCCGTCCAACACCGACGCGATCAACCGCGCCTCCAGCGTCTCGTACGGCGAGGCGACGGGCATCACCCAGACGGTCCGCAACTACGCGTCGAGCCTCAGCTTCGCCGTGCTCGGCACGGTGATGATCTCGGTGTTCCAGAACCGGGTCGCGGCCGACCCGCAGGCCCACGCGGCCGCCGCCTCGGCCGGCGCGAAGGCCGGTGGCGGCTCCAGCAGCAGCTTCGGCAGCGGCAGCGGCTCGCTCGCGGACATCCCGACCTTTATCCGGCAGGACTTCGCGCACGGCGTGCAGTACGTCTTCTACATCATGTCCGGCCTGATGGCGCTGGCCGCGGTGGTCGCGCTACTGGGCCTGAAGGGCGGCGTCCAGCCGGCCTCGGAGACCGACGCGGCGGCCGAGCCGGAGTCGGTGGGCGACGCCGCCGCCTGATCGGCGACACCCGGACGGGGGCGTGGGGCTTCTGCCCCACGCCCCCGTCCGCGTTGTGGCGCTCAGCCGCACAGCGATCCGGGTTCGGTCAGCCGTCCGTGCGGCGGGCGCGGAATGCGGCCGCCTTGACCCGGTTCTGGCAGGCCGTCGAGCAGAACTGGCGACCGGCGTTGCGCGAGGTGTCCACGTACACGCGGTCGCAGCGCGGGGCCGCGCAGACGCCGAGGCGACCGGCGTAGTCGCCGCCGACGGCCATGGCCAGGCCGGTGGCGCAGCCGGCGCTCCAGCCGACGGCGTAGGAGTCGTCGGCGCCGTGGAAGTGCACCTGCCACGGTTCGCCGGGGGCCCGGTCGAGCTGAGGCCGGGCGCCGGTGTCGCGCAGCAGGGCGTTGAGTGCACGCGCGGCGTCGTCGAGCCGGTCGGCGGCCACGGCCTCGAAGACGGTGCGCAGTTCGCCGGCGGTGGCAGCGAGTCGATCGGCGGCCGGGGCATCGAGATCCGGCCCGGCGTTCAGGACCACCCGGACCGCGCCGACGCGCTCCACCCCCTCGGGCGCGGCGTACTCACGCCCGCGCGCCTCGCCGTCGGTGAGGGCGTTGACGAGCGCGACGGAGGCGTCCAGCAGGGCACTCATGTGACTGTCGAACAACACTTGACCAGTTACCTCTCTCCGACCTACGGTCATCGTCACTGACATTATCCGATTCACCAGTGACCGGGAGGATGCCGCCGTGACGGCCGCCGAACCACTCCCCCGCACGGTGCGGCTGCTCCTGCTCGCGCGCGTCGTCAACCGCCTCGGCGCCTTCTCGCTCCCGTTCCTGACAGCGCTGGTCTGCGCCGTCCACGGGGCGGGCCTGGCCACGGCCGGGCTGGTCACGGCCGCGTTCGGGCTCGCGACGATCCCCTCCCGACTGGCCGGCGGCCGGCTCGCCGACCGGATCGGTCCGCGGGCCACCATCGCGCTCGGGCTGTGCGGCTGCGCCCTGGCCCAACTGGCGCTCGCCGCCTCGGCCTCGCTGGGCTGGGCGGTGGCCGGGGCCGTCCTGCTGGGCCTGGCCTTCGAGCTGTACGAGCCGCCCAGCCAAGCGATCATCAGCGAGTCCGTCCCGCCGTCACAGCGAGTGCGCGCGTTCAGCCTGTTCAGCGGGGCACTGGCCGCGGGAGCGATCGGCGCGGGGCTGCTCGCCGCACTGCTCGGGCACTGGGACCTGCGGCTGCTCTTCGTCGCCGACGCCGGGACGTGCCTGCTGTGCGCGTTGTTCGTCCGCCTCGCCCTGCCCCACGACCGGCCGGCGACGCGCGCACCCGCCTCGCCCGCGCCGACGCCGCGGCAGGACGCGCGACCGCAGCAGGACGTGCGCCCGCTGCGGGACCGGGCGCTGCGCACCCTGCTCGCCACCGGTTCCGCCTACGCGCTGGTCAACCAGCTCACCGTGATGACGCTGCCGCTCGCCCTCGCCCGCCAGGGCCGGCCCGCCGCCGACGCCGGGCTGCTGTTCACGGCCGCCGCGGCCGCCGCAGTGCTGGCCCAGCCCCTCGTCCGACTCCCCTGGCTGACGCGGCTGACCACCCCCGTCGCCCTGGCGCTCGCCCACCTGCTGCTCGCCGCCGGGCTGCTCGGTTACGCGGTCGGACGGTCGCTGCCGGCGCTCGCGGTCGCCTCCGCCGTCTGGAGCGTGGGCGACCTGCTGGTGATGGGACGCGCCTACGCGCTCGTGGCCGACCTCGCGCCACCCGGCGGCAGCGGCCGCTACCTCGCCGTCTTCGGCTCCAGCTGGGGCGTGGCGGCCACGCTCGCACCGCTGGTCGGCACGCAACTGCTGGCCCGCGCGGGCGCGGGCCTGCTGTGGTCGTCCTCCGCCGGGCTCTGCGTGGTGCTGGCCGCGGTCCACCTTCGGGTCACCCGGGACGTCCCGCCGACGGCCGCACCGGCGCCGCTGCCCGCGCGGGTGGGCGAGGCGCGGGCTATGGTCGCTTCGGGGGACGGCCTGGTGGACGGGAGAGAGCCTTGACCATCGCGACCGAGCTGCTCGGCGACTCCTTCGACAGGGTCCGTGAGATCGTCCACGAGACCGTCGCCGGCCTCTCGCCCGAACAGCTGGCCTTCCAGCCGGACGACGCGGCCAACTCGATCGCCTGGCTGGTGTGGCACCTGACCCGGATCCAGGACGACCACGTCAGCGACCTGGCGGAGCGTCAACAGGCCTGGACCGAGGACGGCTGGCACCAGCGGTTCGGGCTGCCGTTCGCACCCGAGGCCACCGGCTACGCGCACACCGCGCGCCAGGTCGCCGCGGTGCACGGGATCGGCCCGGAGCTGCTGCTCGGCTACCACGACGACGTGCACGAGCGCACCCTCGTCTTCCTGCGCGGCCCCGGGATCCACCACCTCGACCGGGTCGTGGACACCCGCTGGGACCCGCCGGTCACGGCGGCCGTACGGCTGGTCAGCGTGGTCTCGGACGATCTCCAGCATGCGGGTCAGGCCGCCTACGTGCGTGGCCTGTTGGAGCGATCCGGGGCCTAGCGGGCGCGGCCCGGAGCAACCCGCGCGACGAATGGTCAAAATCTCTTGACTGTCGGTCAAGACTCCTTGACCATTGTGCCGTGGTTGATCAACAAGAACCCCCCGAGGACGTCTTCGACGTCCGGACCGACGAACAGCTGAAGGCCGTCGGCAGCCTCGCCCGCCACCGGGTCCTGCGCGTCCTGCGCGACGGCCCGGCGACCATCACCCAGATCGCCGAACGTCTCGGCATCGCCAAGGGCAGCTCGAACCACCACGTCAAGGTGCTGGCCAAGGCCGGCCTGGTCCACGTCGTGGAGACCCGCCAGGTGCGCGGGGTGACCGAGCGGTACTACGCCATCGCCGCCAAGGCGATCCGGCTCCCCTCGGCGGGCGACGGCTCGACCGAGCACCTGGTGCGCCACGCGCTGGCGGACATGGAGGCCTCGCCGAACGTGGACCAGCGTCTCGTGCACCTCAAGCACGCCCGGCTCAGCGTCTCCGCGTTCGACGCATTCAAGGTCAAGGTCCGGGCGTTGGCCGAGGAGCTGGCCGCCGCCAGCGACCCCGCCGAGCCCGCGGCCGACCTGCTCCTGGCCTTCTACCGGCCCAACGACCCGCTGGCCGCGGAGCGTGCGGCCGCCGAGGACCGGCCGGGCAGCACTGACAGCGAAAGTGGCGGCGAGTGACGATACGCACGAAGGCTCCCCTGCCGTCCGAGTTCCACCGCATCTGGGCCGCCTCCGGCGTCTCCGCGCTCGGCGACGGCATCTACTACACCGCACTCCCGCTGCTGGCCCTCGGGCTGACGCACGATCCGATGGTGTTCAGCACCGTCGAGGCCTGCGCACTGCTGCCCTGGCTCTTCCTCGGCCTGATCGGCGGCGCGCTGGTGGACCGCTGGGACCGGCGCCGGGTGCTGTGGGTGACGGACAGTGCCCGGTTCGCCCTGATCGGCGTCTTCGCCCTGGTGGCGGCCGCCGGTGGGGCGAACATCGCCGTGCTGTGCGCGACCGCGTTCCTGCTCGGGGTCGGCCAGATCTTCTTCGACAGCGCCTCCGGGGCCTATCTCCCCACCCTCCTCGGGCGGGATCCGGAGACGCTGCAGCGGGCCAACTCCCGGCTCCAGGGCACCGGCCAGGCACTGGAGGGCTTCGTGGGCCCGCCCGCCGGCGGCCTGCTCTTCGCGCTCGGACGCTCGGTACCACTCGCGGTCGAAGCCGCGACGTTCCTGTTCAGCGCGCTGATGATCCGTTCGCTGCCGCCGACCCCGGCCAAGCCGCGGGCCTCCCGCACCTCCGTGCTGGCGGACGCCCGCGAGGGCGCGCTCTACCTGCTGCGACACCGTCTGCTGCTGGGGCTGGCGCTGCGTCCGGCCGTCGGCAACTTCGCCTTCCTCGGCGTCGGCGCGGTGCTGGCCCTGTACGTGCACGACACCCTGCACCTGGGCGCCGCCCTCTACGGTGTCTTCCTCACCGCCGAGGCGGTGGGCGGCCTCTCGGGGACAGCGCTCGCGGGGTGGCTCTCGGACCGCTTCGGCACCGGCGGCACGCTCACCCTGACGGCGGCCGTGGAGGCGGTGGCGCTTCTCGGCATCGGGCTGGCCCCGAACGCCGTCGTGGCGGGCGCCGGATTCGCCGTGCTGGGCGCCGCCATGGGCGCCACGATGGTGCTCGGCGGCTCCACCCGTCAGGCGATCGTCCCGGACGAGCTGATGGGGCGGGTCACCGCCGCCTCCCGCCTGCTGTCGCGCAGCGCGGGCCCGGCCGGCGCCCTGTTCGGCGGCTGGCTGGCCACGGTGGCCGGGCTGCGGGCCCCGTTCCTCTTCGGCGCGGCGGTGCTGGGCGTGATGGTGGTCGTCGCGGCGCGCTTCACCAGCAACAGCCGCATCGACGCGGCACTCGCCGAGGCGGCGGCTCGGGAGGACGCCGCCGTCCCGGTCACCGTCTGACGGCGACCGGGCGGGCGGGTGAGCGGGTGCGCTGGGGCGTGAGGCTGAGGCGTCAGGTGTGAGGCGTCAGGCCCGGTCGAGCACGGCCAGGTCCTCGTCGGTCAGGCGCAGCGCGCCTGCGGCGATGTTCTCGGCGAGGTGCTTCGGGTTGGTGGTGCCGGGGATGGCCAGGACGTTCGGGCCCTGGTGCAGGGTCCAGGCCAGGCGCACCTGGGCGGGCGTCACGCCGTGGGCGCCGGCCACCTGCAGGACGCGGGCGTCCAGCTCGTCCCCGGCCGCCGCTTCGCGCTTGAGGCCGGAGACCGCGAAGAACGGGACGAAGGCGATCCCCTGCTCCCGGCACAGCTCCGTCAGCCCGTTGTTGTCGGCGGTGCGCCGGTCGAGGCTGTAGGCGTTCTGGACGCACACCACCGGGGCGATCTGCTGTGCCTGGGCCAGATGCTCCGGACGCACGGCCGAGATCCCGAGGTGCCGGATCAGGCCGGCCTGCTGCAGCTCGGCCAGTGCACCGAAGTGCTCGGTGACATCGTCCGTCGTCGGACCGTTGCGGCGCAGGTTCACCACGTCCAGGTGGTCGCGGCCGAGCTGACGCAGGTTCTCCTCGACCTGGCCGCGCAACTGGTCCGGACGGGCGGTGTCGGTCCACTGGCCGGACGGGTCGCGGCCCGGGCCGACCTTGGTGACCACCACCAGCTCGTCGTAGCGCGACGAGAGTGCCCGGTTGACGAGCTCGTTCGCGGAGCGCAGCGCCGAGAAGTAGAAGGAGGCGGTGTCGATGTGGTTGACGCCCTGTTCGACCGCGTCGCGCAGCAGCCGCACGGCGCCGTCGCGGTCGACGGGCGCGCCGTCGGAGTTGCCCATCATGCCGTTGCCGGTCAGGCGCATCGTGCCGTAGCCGATGCGGTTGACCACCAGATCCCCCAGCTTCCACGTCCCCGCCGCTGCTGCTGCCGTCGTCGCCGCGACCACTGCGTCCCCCACTGCGTCCCCTCACGTCGGTTCGTCCGACGAGGAGTATGCGCAGGTCACATGGGGTGGCACCAGGGCGGCGGGGCTGGTGGAACATCACATCCGGAACGGGAACGATCGAGTCGTCCCCGCAGTTGGATCTGGTGTGGGGGTCAGGGGCGGCGCGCCACGATCTGGCCGACGACGATCTGGCCGCCCACGGTCGACAGGTCGACCACGGTGTCGAGGATCTCGCGCGGGTCCTCGATCGCGAAGAGGTCCCGGGAGAGCAGGACGAGATCGGCCTGCTTGCCGACGGTGATCGAGCCGAGCCGCCGGTCGAGATGGTTGGCCCAGGCGCTGCCCATCGTGTAGCCGTGGATCGCGGTGGCCAGGTCGACGGTCTCCTCGGGCATCCAGGCGGGGCCGCCGGTCAGGCCCTCGCGGGTGACGGCGGTGAACAGGCCCACCATCGGGTCCATCTCGGCGACGTTCCAGTCGCTGGAGAAGGCCAGACGCGCGCCGGACGCGTGCAGCGTGCGCATCGGCCAGGCCTTGGTCCACCGTTCCTTGCCGACGGCCTCCGCCCAGTCCTGTCCGGGGCCGGCGATGTCCGGCGCGCAGTGCCGCGGCTGCATGCAGGCGACGACGTCGAGCTGCGCGAAGCGCGGGGTGTCGGCGGGGTCCAGGCACTCGACGTGGACGACCTGGTGGCGGGCGTCGTGCGGGCCGTTGACCGTGCGGGCGTGCTCGAAAGCGTCGAGGACGGTGCGGATGCCGCGGTCGCCGGTGGCGTGGACGAAGAGCTGGAAGCCCGCCGCGTCCAGCGCGGCGACGGTCGTGGCGAACTCGGCCGGCGGGTAGAAGGTCTCGCCGCGGTGGTGGGCGTGGCCGGCGTAGGGCTCCAGCAGGGCGGCGGTGTGCGGCTCGACGACGTCGTCGATGTAGAGCTTGAGCGGACCGACCCGAATGCGGTCGCCGTCGAAGCGCTGCGCGGCCTCGGCGAACTCGGCCAGGTCCGCCTCGGTGGTGCCGCGCGGGTGGAACAGTGCGGCGACGAGCCGCGAACGCAGCCGCCCCTCGGCGGAGGCCCGCTCGAACAGCTCCAGGTCGTCGAGGGAGTTCTGCGGCTCGACGACGGTCGTGATGCCGTAGGCGGCCGCCATGTCGAGGCTGCCGCAGAGCCGTTGGTACTGACGGTCCGGGTGGGCCCAGGGCACCCCCGCCTCGCGCAGCGCGCGGTGGCCGGCGCGGGAGAGGCCGCGGACGGCGAAGTCGGTGAGGAAGCCGGTGGGTTCGCCGGTCTCCGGGTGCTTCTGCACGGTGCCGTAGGCCGTCTGAACGGTGGCCGCGTCGATGCCGAGGCGGCGCAGTGCGGCGGTGTTGAGCCAGGCGGTGTGCACGTCGTAGCTCAGCACGAGCGCGGGGCGGTCGCCGGTGAACGCGTCGAGGTCGGCGGCGGTGGGCATCCGGCCGTCCGGGATCGCGGAGTAGTCGAAGGCCTCGGCCTCGACCCAGTCGGCGTCCGGGTGCTGCGCCAGCCAGGCCGTGATCCGCGCGCCGATCTCCTCCAGGCTGCGGGCTCCGGCGAGTTGGACGCAGGCGGCGTCCGAGCCGAGGCGGACGTGGTTGTGCGCGTCGATGAAGCCGGGCAGCAGCAGGCGGCCGCGGGCGTCGACGACCTCGGTGGCGGGGCCCTGCCACGCGGTCCAGCCGTCCGCGTCACCGACCCAGACGATCTCGCCGTCGCGGACGGCGACGGCCTCGGCGCGCGGGAGGTCGGGGTCGACGGTGTGGACGTGGGCGTTGTGGACGATCAGGTCGGCGGGGCGGTTCACAGGATCTCCGTGCTTGCAGTGCTTGCAGTGCTTGCGGTGCGTGCGGTGCTCGCGGTGACGGGTTCGGCGGCCACGCCGGCGACGGGCTCGGCTTCGCGCTCGTCGGCGGGCAGGCTGAGCTGCCAGTGGGTGGCGGTGCGCGGGCGCAGGTAGCAGAGCCAGTAGGCGGCCCCCACGGCGAGCACGACGCCGGTGATGATCAGATCGTGCGCGGTCTGCTGCGTCAGCACGTAGGCCAGCGACAGGACGGTGACGACGGGCGCGACCGGCCACAGCGGCATCCGCCAGGCGCGAGTGGCGCGGTGACGGCGGGTGCGCGCGGTGAGCGCGGCCACGCCGAGGAGCAGGTAGATGACGGCGACCACGACACCGGTGAAGCCGAGCAGCTGGTTGATGTCGACGGCGAGCGCGAGCACGACGCCGGGCAGTCCGATGCCGAGGGTGGCCACCCAGGGCGAGCCCCAGCGCGGGTGGATCCGGCCGAGGGCGCGGTTGACCGGGTCGGGCCAGGTGCGGTCGCGGGCCGAGGCGAACAGCACGCGGCCGTTCTGCAGCACCATGACGATGACGGCGTTGAGGATCGCGGCCGCGATGCAGAGGCTGACGAAGGTGCCGACGCCGGTGCCGGCCCACGAGTCGACGATCGCGACGAGGTCTCCGGCCGCCAGCTGGTCGGGCGAGCTGACGCCCAGGCAGATCGCGGTCACCGGGACGGTGATGACAACGACCCCCGCCAGCAGCGACCACAGCACGGTGCGGGCCACGGAGCGGCGCGGGTCGATCAGGTCCTCGGAGAGGTAGATCGCGGTGCCGAAGCCGTTGTAGGTGAAGAGCGCGACGGCGAGGCCGGAGACGAGCAGGGCCACGGTCAGCGGTGAGGTGTGACCGTGGCCGTCGGGGACACCGGCGTGCAGCAGCGTCGACAGCGGCTGCTTGGCGTGGGCGAAGCCGAGGACGCTGACGAGTCCGGCCGCCAGCACCTCGATGCCGAGGAAGATGCCGGTGATCAGGGCGTTGGACTTGATGTCCAGGACGCCGACGCAGACCGCGATCAGCATCACCACGGCGCCGGCGTAGCGGGCGTCGACGTGGACGATCGAGCCGATGTAGTCGGAGGTGCCGAGCGCGATGATCGGCGGGATCACGACCAGCGACACGATCGAGATGACGAAGACCAGCCAGCCGGTCATCCGGCCGAGCAACTGCCCGACGATCGAGTACTCGCCGCCGGCGCTCGGCACCAGGGTGCCGAGTTCGGCGTAGCACAGGCCGACGCCGAGCGAGAGGACGGCGGCGATGACCAGGGCCTGGACCGTCCCGCTGCCGAGGGTCATCAGCAGCGGCGGGACGACGATGAAGAGGGACGAGGCGGGGGTGACGCAGGAGAGCGTCAGCATGACCGCGCCGAAGACGCCGAGCGATCTGGGCAGCTCGTGGGTCTCGTGGGTGGGGGACGTCATCCGTATCGGGCTCTCTGCTGGACGCGGACGGGGTGGTCCGGCCATTACAGGGCAGGCGAAAAGATGGCGTCAAGGTGTCCAAGACATGGAATTGCAGGTCAGCGGCACTGATTTCGGCCGATCACTTGCTAATGGCCACCAGGGCCATGGAATGGCCCGTCAGACCGGCGAAATGTGGGCGTAGTCCTCCTTGGCGATCTCCAGGTGGACCCAGCTCTCGGAGCGCACCACGCCCGACGTGGCCCGCAGCCGGTCCAGGATCGCCAGCAGCCGGGACCGGTCGGGGGCGTCCACGCCGCAGACCACGTCGAAGCGGCCGTGCCCGGTCATGACGAAGTTGACGCCGTCGATCGCGGCGGCGGCCCGGGCGACCGGCGCGGCGGAGCCGTCGACGCCGAGCCCGATGCCGGCGGCCTCCCGCACCCCGACCGCGGCCGAGGCCACCAGCCCCGTCACGTGCACCGCCCCTGTCTCGATCAGCCGCAGCACCCGGGCCCGAGTGGCCGCCTGCGAGAGACCGACCCGCTCGGCCAGCTCGGTGTAGCTCGTCCGCCCGTCGCGCTGGAGCAGCGCGAGCAGGGCGCGGTCGCGCTCGTCCGGGTCGGGCGCGGAGTGCGGGCGGGGCGGCAGCTCCGGCCGCGCCGAGGAGTAGGCGTCCTTGACCAGCTCCACACAGCGGAACACCTCGATCCCCCGCACCGCGGGCACGCCCCGGATCGCGGTCAGTTCGTCGTCGAGCGCGACCGCGTCGCGGGCCCGCACGTCCGCGACCAGCTGGCGCCGGCCGGCGGTGCGGGAGAGGAACATGACGGCGTCCCGCCCGGCCAGCGCCCGCGCGGCGGCGGTGCTGTCACCGACCACCTCGACCGAGACGTGCGCGAGCGCGCCCAGGCCCAGCACGTCGGGTGCGACGATGCCGACGATCCGCACCTCCCGCCGGTCCAACAGCCGCTGCACCCGCGCCCGCGCGGCCTCCCGCGACACCCCGACCTCGGCTGCCAGCTCCTGGAAACTCGCCCGCCCGTCGCGCTGCAGCGCGGCGACCAGGGCGGCGTCGGTGGCGTCGAGCATGCGGTTCTCCGGGGTCGTTCGAGCGGTCGTCCAGTGGCACTATCCCTGCTGCCGCCGCTCCTCCGCCATCCGGCGCCGCTCACCGACAGCCCGGAACGGGTTGGTGGTCAGCCCGATGCCGGCCCGGCGGGCATCGAACGCGGAGACGTTGAAGCGGTCGAGGTAGGCGAGCACCAGCAGCCGGGAGAGGTTCGGATCGTGCACCACCACATCGAAGACGCCCGTGGTCCCCGCGCGGCGGGTCAGTTCGAAGCCGAGCGAGGTGCTGCCCTGGCAGCGCACGTGGACGGAGGCCATCGCCTCCATCTGGCGCGCGGACAACAGTCCGAGGTCGGACCACTCCACCACCTTGGCCACCTTGTGCACCACGGCTCCCACGCCCTCGAGCCGCGGGGTGAGCGTGCCGAGTCCGTGCTGGGTGACCGGGGCACGGTGGATGTCCGTGCGCCGCTTGCCCAGCTGCACCGAGCCGATCTCCACCTGCTGCGCGTCCCAGGCCTTGCCCAGCTTCACGTAACCGAGCAGCCGACCGGGCTCGCCCGCCGGAGCCGCGTGGTAGGGGCGGACCTCGACGTGGACCGGGACGTCCTTGTGCAGGAACACCACCGGGTCGGCGTGCCCGCCCACCCGCACCCAGTACGTCGAGTGCTCCCGGCCGACGTCATGGGTGACGGTGAACTCCCGTAGCTCCCGCAGGATCTGCGCCTCCCCTGTCACTTCCCCTCCCGAGCGCGTCGGCGGAAGTCGTCCGTGGCGACGCGGCTCAGATCGTCGATGAGGTTCCTGACGTCCTCCACCCGGGCGCCGTCCTTCAGTCGCCGGTAGATGCCGTCCGCCAGCTGGGCCTGGCGCGGGCTGCGCCCGGCCAGCAACTCCTGGCCGACCCGTTCCAGCACCGCGTCACGACGCTGCTCGGCCTCGGTCTGCTCGTCACGCACTCGGCATCATCTCCATCCGCGCCGCTCCCAGCTCCGGGGACCAGAACCCGTTCTTCTCGAACTCGAAGCCTCGCTGCTCCACGTCGTCGATCAGGCTACCGATGCTCGGGATCTGCAAGCCCTTGCTCAGGAAGGCCATCACCTTGTGCACGTCGTCCTGGATCTTGTGGACGGCCTCGACGATCGCACGGTAGATCGCCTCGATCTTCCCGATGTCGTTGATGATCTGCGTGACGATCTGGTACGCCTCGTAGAGGCCGACGGCCGCCGTGAAGACGCCGGCCACGATGTCAGCGAAGGGGTCCTCCGGGCCGAGGCCGACGGCCTCGATCACCGCATCACCCTCCAGAGCCTTCGCGGCCCAGTCGGAGAGGGCCTTGATGGAGGTGTCCAGCATCCAGCCGATCCCCCGCAGGGCGGCGGCCACCAGACCGCAGATGACGTCGTAGCCGTCGTGGAACGCCTTCGAGGCGATCTTGGCCGCGTCACCCACCCCGCCGACGCCCATGCTCCACAGGAAGAGGTACTGGTCGAACGCCGTGGCGGTGTCGCCCTGCCACTCCCCGCCGAGCTTCCACGAGCCCTTCCGTATGGTGCCCGTGACGGTGTAGCAGCCGTCTCCGAGCTGGTCGTAGACCTCGGAGAGGTACTTGAGCCGGCCGAAGTCGCCGAAGAGCGGCTTCATCAGCAGGTCGACCAGGCTCTGCCCGGTGAGCCACTGGAAGACGTGGTCGGCGGCCCGGACTCCGGCCGTGTGGAACGGGCCCATGAGCATCTCGTGGACGGCCTTGGTCGTGTCATCCGAGGCGCTGTCCTGCGGCGGCGTGAGGGAGACGTCCTCGTCCCGGAAGTCTCCGAGAGCGCCGGCCCCCGGCAGCTCACCGATGTCGGGGAAACCCCCGTAGGCGGCGGGATAGAGCGACCGCAGGTCGGCCGCCGTGCTCTGGTCGGTGCGCTGGTAGTCCGCGCTGGTGCGGTGGATCTTGTCGACCACCAGGTGCATGCCCCGAGTGCCCTGTTGCAGCTTGTCCCCGAGGTACTGCGCGACCATCGGCACGACCGGCTGCACCGGGGCGAGCAGTCCCTCGCCGAGGCCCTGGGCATTGGCGCACTGCCCTGAGCACCACTGGTCCAGCTGGTTCAGGTGGTCTCCCTGGAGCCCCATCAGACTGGCATAGGACGTGAAATCCGTAGCCGACGGTGCGCGGAAGCCGTCCATATCCTCCCCCTTTGACGGATATTCAGATCAACGCCAGCCTATCCGCGCCGCGCGGACCGCCCGCCGGCAGGGGTCTCTTCAGCCCTCCCGCAGGAGCCCCCGGACGTGGGCCATGAAGGCCCCCAGGGCCAGTTCGAAGGCCTGGTCGGCCCGGCCCGGACCCGGGGCGGCGGCGAGGGCCCGGGCCAGCAGGGGCGTGGAGCCGTCCGGGGCGAGCTCCCACATGACCTCGGGGGCGGCGAGGTCCAGCGCGGAGCCGAGCACGAGGTTCTCCAGAGCGGTGATCACCGGCATCACGGACTCCAGGGCGAAGCCCGCCTCCAGCAGCGTGGCGACCCCGCGTTCGTACTGGGCCAGCACCTCGGGCGCGGCGATCTGGGAGGTCGTCAGCAGCGGGATGGCGCGCGGATGGGCGGCGAAGGCGGCGCGGTAGGAGCGGGCCCAGGCCTCCAGCGCGGCGTCCCAGGGGCGCAGCTCCAGCGTGGCGGCGTCGATGTCCTCGGCGATGCGCACGCGCAGCAGCTCGACGATCCCGGCGCGGCCCTCGACGTGGTGGTACACGGAGGCCGTTTGCACCCCGAGCCGCCTGGCGATCTTGGGCACGCTGAAGTCGCCCTCGGCGTCGACGAGGTCGAGGGCGGTGGCGGCGATCCGCTGCCGGTCGAGCAGGGCCTTGCTGGGGCGCCCCATGGCGGATCCCCTCCGCGTGATCGAGGAATTCGGGCGCGAATCCGGGTCTCGAATTCGGGTCTTCCCAGAGGGTAGCCGCGCGGTCTAAGGTGCCGAAACCATCAACCTTTAGGTTTTTGGCTGTCGCCGCAGAAAGGCAGGCACCACCCGATGACCGACGCCACACCCACACTGCGCCGGGGCACGCTCGGCACCGCCGACATCGCCTTCTTCGTCGTCTCCGCGGCCGCGCCGCTCACGGTCATGGCCGGGGTCGCCCCGCTGGCCCTGCTGGTCGGCGGCATCGGCGCACCGGCCGCGTACCTCGCCGCCGGCGTCACACTCGCCGTCTTCGCCGTCGGCTTCACCACCATGAGCCGGCACGTGCGCCACGGCGGCGGCTTCTACGCCTACATCACCCGCGGTCTGGGCCGCCCGGCCGGCTTCGGCGCGGCGCTGCTCGCCCTGCTCGGCTACCTCGCCATGAACATCGGCGTCTACGGCCTGCTCGGCTCGGCCACGCACGACACCCTGCAGTCGCTCGTCGGCTGGAACATCCCCTGGCCCGTGCTCGCCCTGGTCGGTGTCGCCGTGATCTGGTTCGGCGGCTACCGCTCGATCGACTTCGGCGCCAAGGTCCTCGGTGTCCTGCTGCTCGCGGAGACCGCGATCCTGGTGCTGCTGGCGGTCGCCGTGCTGGCCAAGGGCGGCGCCCACGGCCTCTCCCTCGGCGCCTTCGCGCCGGGCAGGATCAGCGCGGGCGGCATGCCCGGCGTACTGGCGATGGCCTTCGCCGCCTTCACCGGCTTCGAGTCGACCGTCATCTACCGCCGCGAGGCCAAGGACCCCGCCCGGACCATCCCGCGCGCCACCTACATCGCGGTCGCCTTCCTCGGCCTGTTCTACGCCTTCATCGTGTGGACCATCATCCAGGCCTACGGCGACAAGGAGGTCGTCGCGGCCGCCGCCAAGGACCCGACGGGGCTCTTCTTCTCCGCGATCGGCAGCTACGTCGGTCCCTGGGCGGCCGACGCGATGCACGTCCTCATCGTCACCAGCCTGCTGGCCTCGCTGCTGGCCTTCCACAACGCGACCAACCGCTACGGACTGGCCATGGCCGAGGAGGGCGTGTTGCCCGCCGCCCTCGGCCGGATCCACCCCCGGCACCGCTCCCCCTACGTCGCGGGCGTCGCGCAGACGGTGCTGGCCGTGGTGGTCGTCGTCGCCTTCGCCGCCGCCGGGGCCGACCCGTACACGCAGTTGCTGCTGTGGGTGAACACCCCCGGCATGCTCGCCCTGGTCGCACTCCAGTTGCTCGCCGCCGTGGCGGTGCCGCTCTACTTCCGCCGGGTCGCCCACGGCGAGGGTGTGCTGCGCACCGTCGTCGCCCCCGCCGTGGCCACGCTGCTGCTGGGCGCCGCGCTGTGGCTGGTCGTCGCCAACATCGGCCTGCTGACCGGCGCGTCCGACGCCGTGAACCTGACGCTGATCCTGCTCGTCCCGTGCGCGTTCGCGGCGGGTCTCGGCTACGCGCTGCGGGTCCGCGCCTCCCGGCCCGGCGTGTACGCGCGGTTCGCCGCGGAGCCCGCGTCGGAGTCCGCGCCCGACGCGGAAGCCGACGCCGAGACCGACGCCGCAGCGCCCGTCGCCACGTCCTGACCGCCTGCGTCCACCCCTCTCCGCTTCCCGCTCGAAGGAGACACCGTTGTCCTCCGCACCCTCCGTCCGCCCCTCCTCCGCCGCACCGGACACGATCGTGCTCGCCTCCCGGATCCACACGCTCTCGCCCGGCGCCGCACCGGTCGGTGCCGTCGCCGTCAGGAACGGGCTGATCACGGCCGTCGGCGACGCGGCCGACGCGCGGGCGTGGCGCGGGAACGCCACCGAGGTGATCGACCTCGGCGAGGCCACCCTGGTCCCCGGGTTGACCGACGGTCACAGCCACCCCGTCCTCGGCCTGGACCTGGCGAGCGGCGCCGACCTCACCGCCGTCCGCGACCTGGACGGCCTACGCGCCGCGCTGACCACCGCGCCGCGCACGGACGGGTGGGTGATCGGCTGGGGCCTCGACCACAACGTGTTCGGCGGTCGGCCCGTCCACCGTGAGCACCTGGAGGCCGTGCTCGGCCCGGACACCCCCGCCTTCGTCCGCCTCTACGACGGCCACTCGGCCCTGGCGAGCGGCGCGGCACTGCGCCTGGCCGGCGTCGACGGCCCACGCGCGTTCGCGCAGCGCGCGCTGATCGCCTGCGAGCCGGACGGCACCCCGACCGGCCACCTGATCGAGCCCGCCGCGATGGACCTGGTCGTCGCCGTCATGCCGCGCCGCCCCCTCGCCGAGCGTCGCGAGGCGCTGCTCGCGCTGCTCTCCGGCATGGCCGCGACCGGCCTGACCGGCGCCCACGTCATGGACGCGGGCGGCGACGTGCTGGAGTTGCTGCGCGGCGTCGAGGCCGAGCAGGCGCTGCCGCTACGGCTGCGCCTCGCCCCGTGGTGCATGCCCGGCACCGACAAGGACGGGCTCGCCGAGCTCGTCGCGCTGCAGCGCGAGGCGGGCCGCAACTGGCTGGTCGGCGGCGTGAAGTTCTTCATGGACGGCACCGTCGAGGGCGGCACCGCGTGGCTGGAGCACCCGGACTGCCACGGCCAGAGCCGTGACAGCTTCTGGCTCGACCCGGCCGCCTACAGCGAGGCCGTCCACCAGCTGCACGCCGCCGGCGTACGCACCGCGACCCACGCGATCGGCGACGCGGGCGTGCGCCACGTCCTCGACACCGTCGCCGCGCTCGGCCCGAACGGGCGGATGCGGCACCGCGTCGAGCACATCGAGACCCTCCCGCACGCCCAGGCCGCCCGCTTCCGCGAGCTCGGCGTGATCGCCTCGATGCAGCCCACGCACTCCGCGTACACACGCGCCGACCACACCGACCAGTGGTCGCTGCGGCTCGGCACCGAACGCGCCGGGCGCGCCTGGATCTGCCGCAGTCTGCGCGACGCGGGCGCGGTCCTGGCCCTCGGCTCGGACTGGCCGATCGCCCACTACGACGCACGCGGCGTCCTCTCCTACGCGCAGCTGCGCCGCCACGCGGGCACCGACACCCCGCCGGTCGCCCCCGACCAGGCCCTCACCCCGCTCATGGCCCTGGAGGGCTTCACCACCCACGCGGCCCTCGCCGCGGGCGAGGCGGACACCGCCGGACGCATCGCCCCCGGCCTGCGCGCGGACCTGACCGCCCTCGCCCTCGACCCGCTGACCGCCGACCCGGACGAACTCGCGCAGTCGCCGGTGCCGTTGACGATGTCGAACGGCGTGGTCACACACCGCCTGCGCTGAGCGCGCAGCCGCACGCGCAGGCGCGGCCGAACGACGCTGGCCCCGCACTCCCCCGGCTCCGCCCGGGCCGCGCGCCGAGCACGGCGGGTCAGGCCCAGCCGGAGCCGGGCGCGGCTGGTCAGCCCGGACGGGTCGGACGCGGCGGGTCCGCCCGGACGGGTCGAGCGCGACGGGTCAGCCCAGGCCGGTCGGGGCTGGCGCGCAACGCGCTCGGGCGCGCGCACGGCCGGTCGCGCGAGCGCGGCACCCCGGGGCGTGCTCGGCGGGGCACGCGGGCAAGCGCGTTGCGCTCCCCGCTGCCCCGCTGCCCGCCAGGGTGGGGCGCACGCGGCACTACAGTGAAGGCCACGATGACGACGCGATACCAACAGGCCGCCCGCGCCCTGCTCCGCGAGCAGGTGCTCGACGCTGCCTACGCCCAGGTGGCGGCAGTCGGCTGGAGCAAACTCGGCATCGCCGGCCTCGCCCGCGAGGCCGGCGTGAGTCGGCAGACCGTCTACAACGAGTTCGGCACCAAGGAGGCCATCGCCGACGCCCTGGTCGCCCGCGAGGTCGACCGCTTCATGACCGGCATCGTCGCCGAACTCGACGCCCACCCCGAGGGCCTACTGCCCGCCGCAACCGCGGGCGTGACCTTCGTACTGCGCCAGGCCGCCGACAACTCCCTGGTCAAAGCGGTCCTCACGGCCGCCCGAGGCGGCACCGACGAGGGGCTGCTCAGCTACCTGACCATCCGCCAGGAACCTGTCTTCGACGTGGCCACCGCTCTCCTCGACGCCTACGCCGAAACCGCCTGGCCCGAGGTGGACGCCCACTCCCGCAGCCTCGCGGTGGAGACGATCGTCCGCCTCACCGTCAGCCACATCGTCCAACCCCACGGCGCCCCCGAGCAGTCGGCCGCCCGCATCGCCCTGATCACCACCCGCGTCGCCTACCCGGCGGCCTGAGCGGAACCGCTCAGGGGCGGGGCCAGGGTCGGCCGTCGATGTGTTCGATGGAGGCGTTGAAGCGCTTGAGGTAGTCGGCGAAGGCGGAGGCGTCCTCCGGCGACCAGCCGGCAAGGACCTTGTCGAGGCCGGAGACGAGTTCGGCGCGTGCCTCGTCGAGGCGCCGGGTGCCCTCGGCGGTGATCCGGAACTTGCGGGCCATGCCGCCGTCCATGTCCGGGATGCGTTCGGCCAGGCCCGCGGTGACCAGCGCGGCGGTCTGGCGGTTCAGCGTGGAGGCGTTGAGGCCGAAGGCCTCGCTCAGCTGGCCGATGGACATGGGCCCCTGGCCCTGGAGGCGGCTGAGCAGGATGTACGCGCTGCGCTCCAGGTTCGCGCTGGTGCGCTTGCTGGGCGCGCCCATGTGCACGTGGCGGCCGAGCACCATCATCTCGTACTCGATCAGTTCCGTGGGCCTGCCCGGCGTCCCCGGCTTGTCCATCGCGCCCGTCTCCGATTCCTCGTCCCTGCAGGTCAGTATGTCAAGACCGGACCAGGGAGGGGCGCCGCGGTCAGCGAGCCAGGTAGCCGCCGTCGACGGGGAGCACCACGCCGGTGACGAACGAGGCGGCGTCCGAGGCGAGGAAGGCGATGGCGCGGGCCACCTCCTCCGGGCGGCCGAGCCGGCCGAGGGGATGGGCCTTGGCCATCTCCTCCAGGTAGGCGGGCCCGCCGGGCTCGTCGCGCAGGGCGCGGACCCGCTCGGTCGTGATCGTGCCGGGCGCGACCGCGTTGACGCGGATGCCACGGGGCGCCCACTCGACGGCCAGATGCATCGTCAGGCCGGAAGCGACGAACTTCGCCGGGCCGTAGGCGGCCTGCCGGGCCTGCCCGGCCAGCCCGGAGATGGAGGAGACGCAGACGATCGCGCCGCGGGCGCGCCCGTCCGGCCCGCGTCCCCCTTCGCCGTCGGCCTCCCCGCCGCCGTTCGAGAGCATGGCCTCGATCGCGTACTTGCAGGTCAGGAACATGCCGCGGCCGTCAACGGCCATCACCCGGTCCCACTCCTCCGGGCCCGTCTCCAGCACGTCGGAGAGCGGCAGGATCCCGGCGTTGGCGACCGCCACGTCCAGCCGCCCGAACCTCTCCACCACCGCGTCGACCATCCGGCGGCCGTCCGCCGGGACGGAGACGTCGCCGACGACCGGCACGAGCCGTCCCGGCGCGCCCTCGTCGGCCAGGCGGCCGACCAGCCGCTGCAACCCGGTCTCGTCCAGGTCCGAGCCCACGACGTGTGCGCCCATCCGCACGAACAGCTCCGCCGTCGCCCGCCCGATCCCGCTGGCCGCGCCGGTCACCAGACACGACCGCCCTGCCAGCTCCACCAGCGGTTCCGCCACCGTCACCGCACCGCTCCCTCGCGCTCGTGTCGTCCCCTGCTTCAACGACGCGGGCGCGTGGGCGATGCGGCGGCGCGGGGGTGGTCGCCGACGCCGGTCATTGACGCGGGTGCCGGATCGTTGTCAGGCCACCCCTGACGCCGTACGCTGTCAGGGTCACCCTGACCGAAGAGAAGGGTCCACCACCATGACGGCACAGCCGGAGGCAGCCCCCATCGGGACGCCCGCCGCGACCCTGACCGAGCCCTCCGCTGCCGCGACCGCGAGCTGTTCCTTCTGCGGCAAGCCCGACGCGCAGGTCGCCAAGCTCGTGGCGGGCGCCGGTGTCTACATCTGCAACGAGTGCGTGGCTCTGGCCGCGTCGATCATCGACGGCAGTCCAGGCCCGTCCGGCGCGCCGAAGCCCGTCTGGGCGGCACTGTCGGACGAGGAGATGCTCGGTCACATCCCGCGCGTCGCCTCGCACATCGACCAGGCGGAGGCGGACCTGCGCGCCTGGGTGCAGGAGCTGCGTCGGCGCGGCGTCACCTGGCTCCGCATCGGGGAGTCGCTCGGCGTCACCCGGCAGTCGGCGTGGGAGCGGTTCTCCGGCGAGGAGTGATCCTCACAGCTCCCGGCCGTCGTTGAGGTGGAGCACGACCCCGGCGGTCCGGGCGCGCCACACGGACGCGAACCAGTCGCGCTGGTCGGGCTGAAGGTGCGGCTGCCACTCGGCGTGGGAGCGCCACGCGGCCCGGTCGTGCTCCGCGCTGAGCACGACCGGCGTGTCCGTCGGCACCCGCCCGGCGTCGAAGCAGAAGTCGATCACGGGCGGCCAGCCGTCCACGGACGAGCGGTAGTCGACGACCCGCAGCCGCGGCGCCGCGGGCAGCTCGATGCCGCTCTCCTCGTACGCCTCCCGCAGGGCCGTCTGGTGCGGCTTCTCGTCGAGATCGGCGAGCCCACCGGGCAGCTGCCACCACGGCGGATGCCCCGGATAGCCGTGTGCCTGGTGCAGCATGAGGATCCGGTCGGCCGGGTCGGTCACCAGCACGCAGGCCGACATGACGTGCCGGGGCAGGCGTGCGGCGAAGACCTCCGGTGCCAGCATCGAGACGTGCCTCCCGGCCGTGGGCGTGTCGGGCAGACCCCAGTATCGATGCCGGCTCCGGGCGTGGACGGCGGCTCGGCGACAGGTCACCCGCCGGGATGCGTGGTGCGGAGGCTCGCCGACGGCGCGCACCGCGTCCGGGAGAGCGCCGGGCGCGCGGGTGGACGGGCTGACCGTCGGGTCCGCCCGCAGGCGCTAGGCTCGCGGCCGTGAGCAGTCTGCCCGTCGAACCGCCGTCCGTCACGTCGCCCGGCGCACCACCCGCGACGCTGGCCGCGGTGCGGGCCGGGGTGCCGGAGCACGGCCGGCCACCCAAGTACTTCCAGGTCAAGCAGAAGATCGACGCCGTCCTGGACGAGCTGGGCCAGGGCACGCCGCTGCCGACCGAGCGGGAGTTCGCGGAGCGGTTCGGCGTGTCGCGGATGACGGTGCGCCAGGCGATCCGCGAGTTGCGGCTCGAGGGGCGGGTGCGGCGCAGCGGGCGGTCGACGGTGGCCGCCGGACCGAAGATGGTGCAGCCGCTGATCCTGGCGAGCTACACCGAGGGCGTGCGCCGTCAGGGCCGCAACCCGGGGCGCGAGCTGGTGGTGTTCGAACGCATCGCCGCCGACGAGGCGCTCGCGGCAGGGCTGCAGGTCGCGGTCGGGGCGCCCGTGTTCCACCTGGAACGCGTGCTGCTGGCCGACGACGAGCGGGTCGGCCTGGAGAGCACCTACCTGTCCGCGGAGCGGTTCCCGGCCCTGGCCGCCGAGTTCGACCCGCGCACCTCCCTCTACGCATACCTGCACGCGGCGGGCGTGGTCTTCGCCGACGCGGACGAGCGGATCGAGACCGTCCTGGCCTCCCCGCGCGAGGTGCAGCTGGTCGGTACCACGCCGGCGCTGCCGATGCTGCTGCTGAACCGGGTCACCCGGGACCGCGACGGGCGCCCGGTCGAGTGCGTGCGCTCGCTCTACCGGGGCGACCGCTTCAGCTTCACCGCCCACCTCACGGTCGAGGAGCCGCCGGGATCTCGTAGCTGAGGTCGTCCACGGTCAGGGTCGCGGGTTCCAGACGCAGCCAGAGCTGGCCGCGCTCGGCCGGGTCGTCGTGCAGGTAGTCGAGGAAGCGGCGGTCCCAGCGCGACTCGTCCGGGCCGAGGTAGCGGACCAGCTTGCGCCGGCCGCGCGCCACGTCGAACGGCAGGAGCTCCGCGCGGCCGCGGCCGATCACCTGCCGGACCCGGCCGGTGTCGACGTCGCACTCGTCCACGACGATCGCGACCTGCGGATCGGCCCGGACCCGTGCGAGGAGCCGGGCCCACGGGCCCGTCAGTACCCAGAAGGCGTCGTCCTCCCACAGGAACCAGACGGGGCGGACGGTGGGCCCGTTGGTCGCCAGGCGCGCGGTCAGGGGCTGGTGCAGGAAGGAGTCGACGTCGAACCCGGGCGTGGTCATGCCGATCATCCTGCCCCGTTCGGGGACAGGTAGTCGGCCCCAACGGTGTCGGCGACTCCGACGGTCCCGCCCGACTCGGCTGCCCCGGTCGGTCGGTGCCACAGGGCGGCGACCAGGCCGCGGACCGTGGCGCGGAAGAGTGTGTCGAGGTCGGGAGCGGCGGCGAAGGCGGAGGCCAGCTCCGGGTCCTGCTCGGCGGTCTCGGCGGTCCACAGGTCCGGCTCGCCGGGGTGCTGCGCGGGCGCGCGCTCGCGGTTGCGCTCGACCAAGACGAAGCCCACGACCTGGAACTGCAGCGCACGCACCGCCTCCGCGGCCGCCGCGCCGCGCAGGCCCGCCGCGTGGGCCTCGTGGACCAGGGCGCGCTGCGCGGGGAGCATCATCACCTCGGTCAGCCCCCGCTCGTGGACGAGGGCGATCAGGTGCGGTCGCGCGCGCAGTTTGCGGCGCAGCGCGTGCGCGACGGACTCGGCCCGCTGCGCGGGCGTCCGGCCCTCGGCGCGGATCTCGCCCATCTCCCTGACCGTCCGCGCGACCAGCTCGTCGAGCAGGGCCTCGCGGTTGCCGACGTGCCAGTAGATCCCCGTGACCGCGCAGCCGAGCTCCGCCGCCAGCCGACGCATCGTCAGCGCGCCGGGCCCGTTGGCCCGGACGAGCTCGGCCGCGGCATCGAGCACCGCGTCCCGGCTGAGTCCGTCCCTCACCGGCATCCCGCCCGCCTCCCGCCCGCTCGCCGTGCGTCGTCGTGACCCCCGGCCCGCGAGAAGCCGATGGAGAGCCAATTGTGCCCTGGGGAGCTGAAGATGACAGTGGCGCGTCCGCTTGTCAGCCGCGTGCGTCCAGGGCGATGCCCTCGACGCGGCCGGCCTCGGCGACGCGGCCGAGGAAGTCGGTGATGACGGCGAGCTGCTCCTCGTCGTAGCGGGAGCAGATCTCCTGCACCGCGCCGTTCATACCGGCGAACTGCGCCAGGACCTCCTTGCCGCGCTCGGGCAGCGCGCGGATGCGGACCGCGCGGCGGTCCTCGGTGTCGCGTTCGCGGACGATCCAGCCCGCGCGCTCCAGCCGGTCGAGGACGCCGGTGAGCGTGGCCGGGTGCAGGCCGGCCGCCCTGGCCAGCGGGCCCGCGCCGATCGGGCCGATCCGACCGATCAGGTCCAGACAGTCCAGGTCGGCGTCCCGCATGCCGAGCCGTCCACCGACCCGACGGTTGAGCTGGGCGAGCTGGACCCCTAGCTCCCGGAGCCCCTCGCGGACCTCGCGCCGCCCGTCACGGCGTGCCTCGCTCTGCATCGCGATCTCCCCTGGATACTTTGGAATCCGTATGTTACGGTTCTCATAGAGTACGGCTTACAAAGGAACTTTACCCGCAGCACATCACACGTCGGCAGGGGAAATCCATGAAGCTCACCATCGTCGCGGCCACCGGCGGCATCGGCCGCCAGCTCCTCGCCCAGTCGCTCGCCGCGGGACACGAGGTCACCGCGGTGGTCCGCAACCCGTCCCGCCTGGACGTCGACGTGAAGGCCGTCGCCGTCGACCTGTCCGACGTCAACGGCCAGTCGGAGGCCCTGCGCAGCGCCGTCCAGGGCGCGGACGCCGTCCTGTCCGGGCTCGGCGCCCGCACCAAGACCGACTACGGCGTCGCCACCCGCGGCACCCGCGCCCTGATCGAGGCCATGGACGCCGTCGGCACCAAGCGCCTCGTCGTCGTCAGCGCCGCGCCGATCGGCACCGTCGCCTCTCCGGCCCGCCCCAACCCGCCGCGCTACGACGAGGGCGACGGCTTCGTCATGCGCCACGTGCTCAACCCCATGGTCAAGCGCGTCCTGCGGGATCACTACGCCGACCTGGCGACGATGGAGGACGAGGTCCGCGCCAGCCGCCTCGACTGGACGATCATCCGCCCGCCCCAGCTCACCGACAAGCCGCTCACCGGCGCCTACCGCACCGCCTACGGCCAGAACCTGCGCGGCGGCACGAAGATCTCCCGGGCGGACGTGGCGGACCTGATGCTCCGCAGCCTCACGATGCCCGAGTCCGGGCACGCCGTGATGGCCCTGGCGTACTGAAGCGGCCAGCGGCAGGCCCGCCCGCCGACGCGCCGCGATCAGCACCGACGCCTGCTCGCCTGCCCCCTCGGGCGCGCGGTGGTCGGCGTCGTCGATCACGCCGGGCCGGCGCGACCGTCTGCCACCGCACCCACCGAACGCCCCCGCGCCGGGCGGTTCTCCGGGACGGGCAAGCTGTCCTCGGGGGACGCCGCCCGGCGGCCCGTGGGAGGGGAACCGGTCGTGGTGCTGGGAGCGGAAGATCGGGCGGCGCGACAGGCGCCCAGGCTCGACCCGGAGTTGGCGGCCGCGCTCGCCACGGCGGGAGTGACGGTCGGGGCGGAGTCGCTCACGCCGGAGCATCTCGCCGCCTGGCAGGAGCGGGACGCGGCGGCGCGACCGCGACCGACGCTCGGCGAGCTGCGCGCCGACGGCCGGTTCGAGGTGGCGGAGCTGCGTGCCCCGGCCGACGGCCGGGAGGTCACCCTGGTCGCAGCCCGGCCGACCGGGCTGACCGGCGTGCTGCCGGTCCTGTACTACCTGCACGGTGGCGGCATGATCTCGGGCAACGCCTGGTCCGTGCTGCCCCGGCTGCTGCGCGAGTGGGCGGCGCCGCTGGGGATCGCGGTCGTGTCGGTCGAGTACCGGCTCGCGCCCGAGGCGCGGCATCTCGGGCCGGTGGAGGACTGCTACGCGGGCCTCACCTGGCTGGCCGAACACACGGCCACGCTCGGCGTGGACGCGGACCGCATCGTCCTCGGCGGCAAGAGCGCAGGCGCCGGCCTCACCGCCGGGCTCGCCCTGCTGACCCGCGACCGCGGCGGCCCCGTGCCGATCGGCCAGCTGCTGCTGAGCCCTATGCTGGACGACCGCAACGACAGCTTCTCCGCGCGCCAGATGGACGGCCACGACACCTGGGACCGCACCTCCAACGCGACCGCGTGGCTGGCCCTGCTGGGCGATCGCCACGGCCGCTCCGACGTCTCCCCCTACGCGGCGCCCGCCCGCGCCACGGATCTCTCCGGCCTCCCCCGCGCCTACGTCGAGGTCGGCTCGGCGGAGACCTTCCGCGACGAGACCGTCGCCTACGCCGACGCCCTCTGGCGCGCGGGCGGCGACGCGGAACTCCACGTCTGGCCGGGCGCCTGCCACGGCTTCGACACCTACGCGCCCAGCGCGATCATCAGCCGCAGGGCGCTCGCCGCGCGCACCGACTGGCTACGCCGCACCCTCGCGACCTGAGCCCGCGGCGGGAGGAACGGTCCGGGGTCCCGGGGCCACGCCAGAACGCCCCCCGGCAGACCCGAGCCCGGGCAGGCGCGCCCCCACCCGTCGGCTCCGGCCGAAGCCGAGCCCCGAACCAGAGCCGGGCCCGGCCCGCGCCGAGACACCTACGAGCAGGCCCGGGCACCTCACCCGGCAAGGGGGCCTCAGGCCGGCCAGGCCGATGCCAAACGGGCGACACCCTCCGCCAGTTGGGTCGCGGTGCCGGCGGCCGCGTGGGTGAGACGCAGGTGGGGGGCCGGGGGTTCTGCGGCGAAGTACGGGGCGCCCGGGGTGACCTCGACGCCCGCGCGGAAGGCCGCAGCGGCCAGGGTGGACTCGTTCGTGCCCGGTGGCAGGCGGAGCCAGGCGAGGTAGCCGCCGGGGGCGAGCCGTGCGGTTGGGAGGTCCGGCAGGTGGCGGGCGAGGGCCGCGCCGAGCGTGACCCGGCGCTCCTGGAGGGCGGCGGCGAGCGCGCGCAGGTGGCGCGGCCAGGCCGGGGAGGAGACCAGGGCGAGGGTGGCCTCCTGGAGCGGGCGCGGCACGAAGAAGCTGTCCACCACCTGCGTCGCGCGCAGCCGCTCGAACGCCGGGCCGCGCGCCGTCACCGCGGCGATGCGCAGGCTGGGGGACGCGGCCTTGGTCAGCGAGCGGACGTGCACGACGACCCCGTCGGGGTCGTCCGCCGCCAGCGGCCTCGGCAGTGCGGGCGCGTCGGCGTGGGCGAGCAGTCGGGCGTAGTCGTCCTCGACGACGAACGCGCCGGCCGCGCGAGCCAGCCGCAGCACCTCCGCGCGGCGGTCGGGCGTGAGCGTCGCGCCGGTGGGGTTGTGGAAGAGCGGCTGGCACACGAGCAGCCGCGCGCCGGTCACGGCGAAGGCGTCGGCGAGCAGGTCGGTGCGCAGGCCGTCGCCGTCGACGGGCACGGGGAAGGGCCGCAGGCCCGCGGCGCGGGCGACGCCGAGGACGCCCGGGTAGGTCGGCGACTCGACGAGCACGGGTGCACCCGCGGGGGCGAGCGCACGCAGCGCCGCGGTGAGCGCGGCCTGCCCGCCCGCGGTGATCAGGACGTCCGCCGCGGTCACGCTCCCGTCCGGACCGCCGATCTCGCGAGCGAACCAGGAACGCAGCTCCGTCAGTCCCTCCACCGGCGGCCGCCCCCACGCATCCGGGCGGCGGGCCGCCCGGGCGAGGGCGTCGGCGAGGGCGCGCTCGGGAAGCAGCGAGGGATGCGGGTAGCCGCCCCCGAGGTCGACGACGTCGGCGGGCGGCACGGTCAGCGTGGCCAGCAGCCCACTCGCCTCCGCGCGCGGCGCGGCCTGCGCGTCGTGCGCGCCGAGCGTGACCTCCTGCCACGACACGTCACCGGCGATCGCACGCGGGACTCGCCGCTCGGCCCGGAAGACACCGGCGCCGGGGCGGCTGACCACCAGGCCCTCGGCGACCAGGGCGGAGATGACCCGGGAGACGGTGACGGGGCTGACCCGATGGCGCTCCATCAGCGCACGGGAGGACGGCAGCTTCTCACCGGTGGGGTAGCGCTCCCACTCCCGACGAAGAGTTTCCACCAGATCAGCAACACTGCTACCGTCGTTCATGAAGACACATGGTAGCGCTACTCTCCGCCATCCGATAGCAGTCGGCAGCGTCCACACCCCCGCCCGCGGCGGTCGCGGGATGCTGCTGGCCGGGTCTGGCGTCGGCCTCTTCTCGCTCTCCTTCGCCGCCACGGAGTGGTCCCTGCGCGGCTTCGGCCTGTGGAGCACCGTGGGCCTGCGCGGCGCGATCGCCGCGCTGATCGCCGGCCTCTGCCTCGCACTGCGGCGGGTGCGGGTGCCCGAACGCCGGCACTGGGCCGGGCTGCTGACGGTCGGACTCGGCTGCGTCGTCGGCTTCCCGGCCCTGACCACCCTGGCTCTGCAGACGGCGACGACCGCCCACTCCGCCGTCGTCATCGGGCTGATGCCGCTGGCGACCTCCTGCTACTCGGCCGTGCGCACCCGCGGCCGCCAGCCCCGCGCGTTCTGGCTCGCGGCGGTCGCGGGCGCGGCCACGGTCGTCACCTTCACGCTGCTGGAGCACGGCGGCGCCCCCAGCGGCGCCGACCTCTACCTGTTCGCCGCCCTGCTGCTCTGCTCGGCCGGCTACGCCGAGGGTGGCCGACTCGCACGCGAGCTCCCGGGCTGGCAGGTGATCGGGTGGGCCCTGGTCGCCGTGCTGCCCGTCACCGCGACGCTGGCATGGACGGCCCTGGGCCACGAACCGGTGCGGCTCGGCGCGACGGCGCTGTCCGGGGTGCTGTTCCTGGGCGCCTCGCAGTTCGTCAGCTACATCCCCTGGTACCGGGGCATGGCCCTGATCGGCGTGCAGCGCGCCGCGCAGATCCAGCTCGCGCAGCCGCTGCTCAACCTGTTCTGGGCGGCCGTGCTGCTGCACGAGACCATCCCCGCGGCCGCCCCCGTCGCCGCGCTGCTCGTGCTCGCCTGCATCGCGGCCACCCAGCGGGCCGCGCACCGGTACTGAATCATCGTCAAACCTCTTCACCCTTCGCGCGGTTCGGAGTAGTAAGTAACACCGTTACAGAGCGAGCGAAGGGACGGCACCGCCATGGCACGCGTACGCTACGGCCCGCGCACCGAGGACGAGATCCGCGCGGCGAAGCAGGCCCGTTCGGTCCTGCCGGACATCTGGTCCACCGGGGTGGTGGCCGTCTGGGAGAGCGACCCGGACGCCGTCGCCCAGGTACTGCCGGCGCCCCTCAAGCCGGCCGACCGGCCGCTGGTCCGGGTCAACATCAGCCAGGTCGACATCTTCGGCAGCCCACTCGGCGCGGGCTCGTTCGCCGTGGCCGCGCAGCACGGCGCGCAGTCCGGCTGGTACCCGCTGGTCATGCCGATGACCACCGAGCGCGCCCTGATCGGCGGCCGCGAGGTCTTCGGCGAGCCGAAGAAGCTCGGGGAGGTCGCGGTCGCCCGCGACGGGGACGCGGTCACCGCCCGCCTGGGCCGCCACGGCATCGACTTCGTCGAGGTCCACGGCCGGGTGAGCGGCGAGCTGGAGCCCCCTGCGCCGGCCGAGAAGGTCGACTTCTACTTCAAGTTCCTGCCCGCGGTGGACGGCGACGGCTTCGACCTCGACCCGGTCCTGGTCCACTGCACCCGGGTCGAGCGCGTGCGGAAGCTGGAGGCGGTCGACGGCGAGGTGATCCTGCGCGAGTCCGCGTTCGACCCCGTCGCGGACCTGCCGGTACGGCGCCTGCTGGAGATCACCATCGGCGAGAAGACCTCCGACCAGCGCGGCCGCGTGGTCGAACGCGTCAGCGCGGAGGCGCTGCTGCCGTTCGTCCACCAGCGCTACGACGACCCGGCGCAGGTGCTGGACTCCGTGCCGCTGCCTCCCCAGTCCGGGGAGGCGTGAGCTATGGAGCTGAGGGAGGGCCAGGTCGCCGTCGTCACCGGCGCGGCCAGCGGCATCGGCCTCGCGATGGCCCGACGCTTCGCCGCCGACGGCCTGCGGATCGTCCTGGCGGACGTCGAGGAGACCGCGCTCGACAAGGCCGTCGCGGGCCTGCGCGAGAGCGGCGCGGAGGCGATCGGCCACGTCACGGACGTCTCCGAGCGCGACAGTGTCGAGGCGCTGGCGGACGCGGCGTACGGCGCGTTCGGCGCGGTCCACGTGCTGTGCAACAACGCGGGCGTCGGCTCGGGCGCCGAAGGGCGCATGTGGGAGCACGAGCCCAACGACTGGAAGTGGGCCTTCGCGGTCAACGTGTGGGGCGTCTTCCACGGCGTCCAGGCGTTCCTGCCGCGCATGCTGGCGGCCGGCGAGCCCGGACACGTCGTCAACACCTCCTCCGGCGACGGCGGCATCGCCCCGCTGCCGACCGCGTCGGTCTACGCGGTCACCAAGGCGGCGGTGGTCACCATGACCGAGTCCCTCTACGCCCACCTGCGCGCCGAGGGCGCGTCGATCGGCGCGTCGGTCCTCTTCCCCGGCCCCCACATGCTGCGCACCGGACTGTGGGAGTCCCACCGCAACCGCCCCGACCGCTTCGCGAAGGAGCGGCCACGCCGCACGCCGTACCGGTCGCTGGCGCAGTGGGAGGCGGCGATGGAGGCGGCCGGGCAGAAGATCGAGTTCACGCCGGTGGAGGAGGTCGCGGACTTCGTGGCCGAGGGCATCCGCGCCGACCGCTTCTGGCTGCTGCCGGCGAGCGAGCACAGCGACCGCCAGATCCGGGCACGCTCGCAGTCGATGCTGGACCGACAGAACCCGGGCTACCTGGAACGGTTCATTCTCGGCGACGACTGAGTTGCACTCCCCTGAGGGGAGTGCAACGAACCCTTTGGAAGGAGGTATCCCCATGTCCTACGAAGATCCGTACCTCGTCATCTCCTCCGACTGCCACGCCGGCCTGCCGACCGAGGAGTACCGCCCCTACCTGGAGGCCGCGCAGCACCGTGCGTTCGACGAGTTCCTCGCGCAGGCGCAGGCGCGGCGGGAGGAGGCGACGCGGCTCGGGGTGAGGAACGAGGCGTTCGCGCAGAAGTGGTTCGAGGAGCACGAGGAGGGCCTGCGCGGCGGCTGGGACGCCGCCCAGCGGGACAAGGAGCTCGACGGGGACGGGGTCGCCGCCGAGGTCGTGTTCCCGGATGCCGACGCGGTCGACTCGCGCACCGCCGCGCCTTTCGGTGTGGGCCTCGGCCTGAGCGGCGATCAGGATCCCGTGCTCGGCATGGCGGGAGCCCGCGCGCACAACCGGTGGCTCGCGGACTTCATCCGCGCCGGCGGCAGCCCGGAGCGGCGCTGCGGCGTCGCCCTGCTGCCGATCACGGCGGAGCCGGGACTCGTCGTCGCCGAGGTGCGGCGCGCGCACGCGGACGGGCTCGGGGCGGTGATGATCCCCTCGATGTGGGTGGACAAGGCGCCGTACCACGACCGTCGCTACGACCCCGTGTGGGCCGTCTGCGAGGAACTGCGGATGCCGATCGTCACCCACTCCGGGGCCGCGCCGCGCCACGAGTACGGGGACCACCTGGGCATCTACGTGACCGAGGTGACGTTCTGGCCGGCCCGGCCGCTGTGGTTCCTGCTCTGGTCGGGGGTGTTCGAGCGGTTCCCGGGCCTGCGGTTCGGGGTCGCCGAGTCCGGCTGCTGGTGGCTGCCGAACCTGCTGTGGTTCATGGACCGGCTCTACCTCGGCGCTCACGGCGGCAAGAAGCTCTCGCCGTTCAGCGAGCTGACCATGGCGCCGAGCGCCTACGTGGACCGTAACTGCTTCATCGCCGCCACCAACACCAAGCGCCGCGAGCTCGCGCACCGTTACGAGATCGGCGTCGGCACGATCTGCTGGGGCAGCGACTACCCGCACCCCGAGGGCACCTGGCCCAACACGCGACAGTGGATGCGCACCACCTTCCACGACATCCCGATCGACGAGACGCGCCGCATGCTCGGGCTGAACTGCGCGGAGGTCTTCGGCTTCGACACCGCGAAGCTGACGCCCATCGCGGAGCGGATCGGGCCGCGTCCGGCAGATCTCGGGCAGCCGGAGGACCAGTCGGCCGTCGAGGCGGCCTGGGCGCCGGCCCGCGAGGTCGGCCGCCACTGGCTGACGGGCCACGACTTCCCGTTCCTGGGGACGGCCGCGCCCACGGAAGGACGGACACTGTGACCCGACGCCTGGACGGACCGGAGCGGTACACCGTCGTCTCCGCCGACTGCCATGCCGGTGCGGACCTGCTGGACTACCGCCCCTACCTGCCGCAGCGGTACCACGAGGCGTTCGACGCGTGGGCCGCCGACTACGTCAACCCGTTCACCGACCTGATGGCACCGGAGGCCACCCGCAACTGGGACTCCGACCGCCGGCTGGCGGAGCTGGAGCAGGACGGGATCGTCGCCGAGGTGGTCTTCCCCAACACGGTGCCGCCGTTCTTCCCGAGCGCGTCGCTGACGGCCGTGCAGCCGACCGCAGCGGAGTTCGAGCTGCGCTGGGCCGGCCTGCAGGCGCACAACCGCTGGATGGCGGACTTCTGCGCGAAGGCGCAGGGCCGCCGCGCGGGGACGTTCCAGATCCTGCTGAACGACGTGGACGCGGCCGTCGCCGAGGTACGACGCTGCCACGCGTCGGGGTTGACGGGCGGTCTGGTGCTGCCGGGCGTGCCGCCGGGGTCGTCGGTGCCGGAGCTGTGGTCCGAGGTGTACGAGCCGCTGTGGGCGGTCTGCGCGGAGCTGGACGTACCCGTCAACCACCATGCGGGCTCCGCCAGTCCGCAGCTGGGCGAGGAGCCGGCCGCGCGGGCGGTGTTCATGGTGGAGACGACGTGGTTCTCCCACCGGGCGTTGTGGCACCTTGCCTTCGCGGGCGTCTTCCACCGGCACCCCGCCTTGAAGCTGGTCCTGACCGAGCAGGGGTCCGGCTGGATCCCGGGCGTGCTGGACATGCTGGAGTACTACCACCGGCGCCTGGTCGGCGCGGCGACGCGGGCGGCGACTGCGGAGTCCAAGTTCGGCGTGGGGCTGGCGGAGTTGATGGGCGACGGCCCGCGCGCGGCGTGGGAGCGGAACTGCTTCGTGGGCGCGAGCTTCATGCGCGCGCACGAGGTGCCGATGCGGGACCAGATCGGCCTCGACAAGATCATGTGGGGCAGCGACTTCCCCCACGACGAGGGGACCTATCCGTTCACGACCGAGGCACTGCGTACGTCCTTCGCGGGCGTGCCGTTCGAGGAGGTCGCCGCGATGGTGGGCGGCAACGCCGCGCGCGTCTACGGCTTCGACCTCGACGCGCTGGACGCCGTGGCGACCAAGGTCGGCCCGCTCGTCGACGAGGTGGCCCAGCCGCTGACGGAGGTGCCCCCGGGGGCGACGAGCCCGGTCTTCGCGAAGGGGGCCTCGGTGCGGGTCTGGTGATGACACCTCACCACCGGTGTGGGAATGCCGTCTCGGCGTTCCCACACCCGGACCGACGGCTCACGAACCTGTCAGGCGGTCAGCCCGCCCGCGAAGTCGTGCCAGTAGGCGGCCGTGTCGCCGGACTGCCTGACCACCCGGGCGGGCTCGGGCGGTGCCGGCCAGAACTGCAGCAGGTAGCGGTCGGCCTGGGGCTCTCCGGCCACCCGGGTGTCCAGCTCCCGCCCGGCCTCCATGCCGATGGCGCAGTACCGCGCCCGGTAGTCACGTATCGTCAGGCCCAGCTCCCGGCAGGTGCCACCGCCCCACTCCACCAGCACCGTCTTCTCCGACAGCGGCCGGAACGGGACCTCGACGACCTCCTCCCAGGCTTCGTCCAGCGGCGGCGGGCTGTCGTGCGACTCGACGGTGAAACCGACGCTCCCGGTGTGGAGGCCGGTGATCAGGAACAGCGCGCCCGCCTGCCCGCCCCCGCAGAGCCCGACGCCGCCCTGGCCGGTGAAGGCGTCGTGCAGGTCCGTACCGTCGCCGTCCTCGTCGCTCTCCACGTAGATCTGGCCGTAGTTCACGTGCACCTCGCCGCTGACCAGAACCCTCACGTCGACCTCCCCCGTCCATCGGTGGATTCCGATCCTGCCAGGCGGCACTGACAATCCCGACCCGTCGGACCGTCACGGAGAGTCACGAACAGGTGGCCCCGCCTGGCGACCCCGGGAGGGCCCACCTAGCGTGACTGGCGTCAGTCAAGCTGGGGGGCCTTCCGAGGAGAACGACGTTGTTCCGTAGCATTCTTCGCGCTGCTCCGGTGGCCGTCGCCACCATCTCCGCCCTCGCCTTCGCGGGCGTGCCCGCTGCCCACGCCACCCACCGCACCGTCACGCAGTGCAGCGGCGGCACGCTGGCCTCCGGCGACTACTACGAGGTCGTCGTCCACGGCACCTGCCAGGTGCCTGATGGCGCAAGTGTCACTGTCGAGACCCAGCTCTACGTCACCGCGGGCTCGACCCTCGACGCCGTCACCACCGCGAGCGTGCACGTCAAGGGCAACCTCCAGGTCGGGCGTGGCGCCGTCCTCGGCCTCGGCTGCAACACCGAGACCAAGTGCACGACGCCGACCATGGACGAGGTCGACGGCAACATCAACAGCGATCACTCCACCGCGGTGATCCTCCACAGCGACACCGTCAAGGGCGACATCACCACGCTCAACGACGGGCCGGGCCTCAGCTGCACCGACCCGTCCTCGCTGGTGAAGGGCATCGCCAGGCTGGGCACGACGCCGGCCTACGACGCGTTCGAGGACAACACGGTCGGCGGCTACATCACGTCGAGCGGGCTGCGTTCCTGCTGGATGGGCATGGAACGCAACCACGTCGGCACGAACATCCTCATCTCCGACGACAGGACCGCCGATCCGGACGGGAACGAGGTCGCGGCCAACCGTGCCAACGGCGACCTGGGGTGCTACAACAACAGTCCGGCCGCGCAGTTCGGCGACGGACCGCACATCCCGAACGCGGTCAACGGCACCAAGCTGGGCGAGTGCGCAGCCCTGTGAAGATGATCTTCACGTCGTCCCCCTAAGCGATCCTTAAATCGCGCACAAGAAGCAGCGGCCATGTCGGGCAAGTCCGACATGGCCGTTGCCCGTGCCCGGGAGTCGCCGACAGCATCACGCGCATGCGCCACACCGCTTCCGCCGCCCTCGTGCTCGGCGGCTCCCTCACCCTCGCCGCCCTGATCACCCCGGTGGCCGCGATCGCCAGCACCAGTACCAGCACTTCCTGCACGAACCCGTTCGGGGTCGCCGCCGGATACACCGAGTTCGTCGCGGGCGACTCACAGCGCACCGCCGACGCCGAAGGTGCCGTCGCCGTCGGCGGCAACGCCGACTTCACCCACGGCTTCAGCCTCGGCGCCAAGCTGACCGCCGCTCAGGCCGCCGCGCTGCCCGGCGGCGCCGCGCTCGTCGTCGGCGGCACCCTGCAGCTGGGCGGCGCGAACGTCGAGGTCGAGCACGGCAACGCCGTCTACGGGGCACTCCAGGGCAGCGGCCACCTGTGGATGAACGGTGGCGGGCAGGCCACCCAGGGCGCCGCTCCGATCGACTTCGGCCAAGCCTTCGCCGCGCTGCGGGCCACCTCCGCGTCGCTGGCCGCGCTGCCCGCCAACGGCGTCGCCGCGCTCGGCCAGGACGGTGGCAACACCGTGCTCACCCTGACCGGCACCGCCGCCCGGCTCAACGTGTTCACCCTGAGCGCCCAGCAGCTCCAGGGCGCGCACGAGATCCGGATCGCCGTACCGGCCGGCTCCAGCACCGTGGTCAACGTGACCGGTGCGGCGTACGACATGAACGCCGGACAGACCAGCGCCTTCTTCCTCAAGGACCCGACCACCGGCGGCTGGCAGGAGGAGGACTACACCGAGCCGGACGCCGCGCTCGCGGGCATCCGCGGCGGGCTGCTGTGGAACCTCCCCGACGCCACCACCGTCGTCAAGCGGGACGGGACGGCCTGGCCGGGCAGCCTGCTCGCACCGAACGCGGCCGTTCACCTGGGCAGCGGCAACCAGAACGGCGAAGTCGTCGCCGCCTCACTGACCAGTGCGGGAGGGGCGGAGACCCACCACTTCAGCTACACCGGCTGCGTCCCGCCGACCTCGACGACCCCCGGCTCCCCCTCGCACTCCCCCGCACCGTCACCGTCCCACCCCGGCACGCCGACCCCGACGCCGTCCCACTCCGCCGGCACCACCACCGGCGGTTCGACCGGCGGCTCCACGGGCGGTTCGACCGGCGGGAGCAGCGGCGGCACGACGGGCGGCTCGCTCGCCCACACCGGCGGCGGGGACGACACCACCGCGCTGCTGGGCGCGGGCGCGGCCGTCATCGCGCTCGGTGCCGGCACCGTCGCGGTGACCCGCCGCCGCAAGCAGGGCGCTACGTCCCGGTAACGGGATCTAGCCAGCGCGTTCCCGCAGCTCTACGCTGCGGGCCATGCCGAAGCTGCCCGACCCCGTGCTCTGGTCGATCCCCGCGTTCATCCTGCTCACGGTCGTCGAGCTGATCTCCTTCCTGGTCCATCCGGACGAGGAGGAGGTCGGCTACGCCGGCAAGGACACCGCGACCAGCCTCGGCATGGGGCTCGGCAGCCTCTTCACCAACCTGCTCTGGAAGATCCCGACCGTCCTCCTCTACAACGCCGTCTACGCGCTCACCCCGCTGCGGATCGGCGTGCACTGGACGACGGTGCCGCTGATGCTGCTGCTCCAGGACTTCTGCTACTACTGGTCGCACCGGAGCAACCACCGGGTGCGGCTGCTGTGGGCGCAGCACGTGGTGCACCACTCCAGCCGGCACTACAACCTCTCCACAGCCCTGCGGCAGCCGTGGACGGACCTCAGCTTCGGCGTGTTCTACCTGCCGATGGTGCTGCTGGGCATCTCCCCCGCCGCCGTCGCCTTCTGCGGCTCGATCAGCCTGGTCTACCAGTTCTGGATCCACACCGAACGGATCGACCGGCTCGGGCGACCAGTGGAGGCCGTGTTCAACACGCCCTCGCACCACCGCGTCCACCACGCCTCGCAGGGCGGCTACCTGGACCGCAACTTCGGCGGCATCCTCATCGTCTGGGACCGGCTCTTCCGCACCTTCACCGCCGAGACGGAGCGGCCGGTCTACGGGCTGACGAAGAACATCACCACCTACAACCCGCTCCGGGTCGCCACCCACGAGTACGCCTCGATCGGCCGTGACCTGGCCTCCGCGCACGGCTGGCGTGAGCGGTTCGGCTACCTTCTCCGGGGGCCGGGCTGGGCGCCCGCCTCCGCCACGAGCGTCGAAGCAGTCGCCGTCGAAGCAGTCACCGCCACACCCGTCACCACCCCGAAGGCCGAGGCCACCGCGTGAGCAGCAGCCCCACCCCTACCGCCGACCGACGCCTGCTCGGCTACCTGGCGCTCTCGGCGGTCTACCTCGTCCTCACCCTGCTCGGCCTGCACCTGGCCCAGGACGTGCTCAAGCCGCTGCTGATGCCCACGCTCGCGTTCGCCGTGCTGCCGCGGCGCGCGCCGCGGCTGCTGCTCGGCGCGCTGATCGCCTCCTGTGTCGGTGACACCGCGCTGCTCTTCGGCGGCGCCTGGTTCCTCGTCGGCATGGGCGGCTTCGCCGCCGCGCACGTCTGCTACATCACGCTCTTCACCCGCGCGGGCGCCCTGCGGCCGCTCACCCGCCGGGCCGGGCTCGCGCTCGGCGGCTACGCCCTCGTCTGGGCGGCGTTGATCACCCTGCTCTGGCCGGACCTGCCCGCCGGCCTGCGCATCCCCGTCGCCTGCTACAGCCTGCTGCTGGCCGGCACCGCCGCCACCTCGGCAGCAACGAACTCGGTGACCGGGGTCGGCGGCGCGCTGTTCCTGCTCTCGGACTCGCTGATCGCCACGGGACTCGCCCACTGGCCGCAGCTGCCCGCCGCCGACTTCTGGATCATGCTCACCTACCTCGTCGGCCAGTACCTGCTGGCGACGGGGGCCGTGAGCGGGTCTCAGAGCGCGAGGTCCACCACGACCGGGGCGTGGTCGGACGTGCCCTTGCCCTTGCGGGCCTCGCGGTCCACGTAGGAGTCGGAGACGGCCTCGGTGAACGGCTTGTTGCCGTAGACCAGGTCGATCCTTATCCCGTAGTTCTTCGGGAAGCTCAGCCCGCGGTAGTCCCAGTAGGTGTAGGGGTGGTCGTACTTGAGCGGGCGCGGGAACACGTCCGCCAGGCCCACCGCCTGCAGATCCGCCAGTGTGGCCCGCTCGGCGGGCGTCACGTGCGTGGCGCCCTCGAACTTCGACACGTCCCACACGTCCGCGTCCGTCGGCGCGATGTTGAAATCGCCGAGCACGGCGAAGGGTCGCTCCCCCGCCGCGTCCGCGACCACCGCGTCGCGCAGGGTGGAGAGCCACTTCAGCTTGTAGGCGTAGTGGGCGTGGTCGACCTCGCGCCCGTTGGGTACGTAGACCGACCAGACCCGGACCGGACCGCACGTCGCCGCGACGGCGCGGGGTTCGAGCTCCGGCTCGGCCGGGACGAGCGTCGCCTCCGCGGCGGCGGCCGGGTCGAGGTAGCCGGGCTGGCCCGGCAGATCCCGCACCACGTCCTCGATGCCGATCCTGGAGAGGATCGCCACGCCGTTCCACCGGCCCGTGCCGTGCGCGGCGGTCTCGTACCCGAGCTCGCGGACGGCCTCGAAGGGGAAGGCGTCCGTGGTGGACTTCAGCTCCTGCAGGCACAGCACGTCCGGCTGCGCGGAGCGGAGCCACTCCAACAGCTTCTCGAGCCGGGCGTTCACGGAGTTGATGTTCCAGGTGGCGATGCGAACCGTCATGCGCCCCAACCTACCGCCCGCCACCGACAGCGAGCCGTAGCTCCACCGCATCGGGGGGTCGGTGCGTCCGCTTCGTCCCCCGTCCGTCATGATGGTCTGCGCTACGTAGGCGGACGCACGGTACTGAGGCAGGCGAGGACCATGACGGGAACGACGCTCGCGGCGGGGTACAGCGGCCCGCCGGCCTGGCAGTGGTCGGACCTGTTCACGAGCTGGCAGCTCGAACCGGTCGTCCTCGCGCTCTGCGTGGTGCTCGGCGCGCTCTACGCGCTGGGGCTGGTCCGCGTGCGCGGCAAGGGCGGCAGCTGGTCCCCCGGGCGCAGCGCCGCCTGGTTCGGCGGCCTGGCCCTGTGGGCGTGGGTCACCATGTCCGGTGTCGGCGTCTACGAGCGGATCCTGTTCACGGACCGGGCGGCGCAGGTCGTCACCCTGCTGATGATCGTGCCGCTGCTGCTGGGCATGGGCGCGCCGGTCTCGCTGGTCGCGGAGTCGGTCAGCGAGCGCGGCCGCGCACGCCTGATGCGGGTGCTGCGCAGCTGGCCGTCGAAGATCCTGATGTTCCCGGCGATCTCGACGGCCCTGCTGATGCTGCCGCCGTGGCTGCTCTACTTCACCCCCTGGTACGAGCACACGCTGACCGACCAGAGCTGGAACATCGGCCTGCACGTCGTGCTGGTGGCGCTGGGCCTCGCCTACTTCTGGCCCCGTCTGCAGGTCGACCCGGTCGCTCACGAGTACCCGCAGATGGTCGGCTTGTTCATCACCATGGCCGAGGTCATCTTCGACGCCGGCCTGGGCATCCTCATCGTCTACGGACACACGACGATCGCCGAGCACTACTACACCGCACTGGGCCGTCCCTGGGGCCCGACGATCCGCGAGGACCAGGTCTGGGGCGGCTGCACCCTGTGGGCTCTCGGCGACATGGCGGGCCTGCCCTTCATCGCCGCGCTGGTCCGCCGCTGGATGGTCAAGGGCCGCGCGGAGACCGCGGAGGTCGACGCCGCGATCGACGCCCAGATCGCCCGCCAGCGGGAGGAGGCCGCCGCCGCCAAGGCCACCGTGGCCACTCCCGGCTCCGTCGCGACCGCGACGGCGACGGCGACGGACGACGACCCGGAGATGATGCGCCCCTGGTGGCTCGACGACCCCAACCTCGCCCACCGCTACGGCGCCCGGGAGCAGGAGTAGTCGGCGAGCTTTCGGCGGGCTCAGCGCAGCAGCGAGACGGCGAGGACGAGCAGGGAGAACAGGCCGGTCGCGATGAAGATCCGGGGCAGCCGCACCGCCACGAGGTCCCACCACTCGTCGACCCCCGGCGCCAGTCGGCGCCGCCACAGCGGAAGCGCCCACCAGAACAGGCCGAGCGCGAGCTCCGCAGCGGGCACCGCGAGTTCGACCCGGATCACCGCCTCGAAGACGCCGTTCTCGGTGCAGGTGCCGTCGTAGCCGCAGTCGCCGGGGGAGACGTTCGACGCCTCCACCACGGCGCTCGTGATCGCGAACAGGGCAACTGCCTGGACCACGAAAGCGAAGATCGCCGCCGTCGCCCGCAGCGCGTCGCGCACTCCCTCGGTTCGCACGCGTGCACGATACCGGAGGGGAGCGATCAGCCGCGGCCGTACTGCTCCTCGGCCCGCCAGAAGTGCACGTACCCGAAGCCACCGGCGACCACCGCCCAGCCCAGGGCGGTCGCCCAGATGTGGGGGCTCAGGCTGCTCGCCGGGACCGAGGCCATCAGGGCGTAGCGCATCAGCTCGTTGAAGATCAGCGCCGGGTTGAGGTAGAGAAGGGTCCGGATCGACGCGGGGATGTGCGCGCTGAGGGACTGGACGCTCCAGAAGACCCCGGACATGTACATCCAGGTGCGGATGATGAACGGCATCAGCTGGGCGAGGTCCGTCGTCTTGGAGCCCCAGCGCGCCAGCAGCATCGCCAGTCCCGCGTTGAAGACCGTCTGCAGGAACAGCGACGGGATGATGAGCAGCCACTTGGCCGTCAACGGCTCGCCGGTCAGCAGGATGATCGCCCCCAGCACCGACATCGACACCAGCAGCTCCTGCAGCTGGAGGATCGTCATGGAGACCGGCAGGCACGCGCGCGGGAAGTGCAGTGCGCGGATCAGGCCGAGGTTGCCGGAGATCGAGCGGGTCCCCGCCAGCACCGCGGACTGGGTGAACTGGAAGGTGAAGATGCCGGTGCAGAGGTAGGCGATGTAGTTGGGGATACCCCGGTTCTGCTGCAGCAGCAGGCCGAAGACCAGGTAGTAGACGGCCGCGTTCAGCAGCGGCGTCATCACCTGCCAGATCTGGCCGAGGCGGGCGGAGCTGTAGTTCGCCGTCAGGCGGGCGGTGGCGAAGGCCAGCATGAAGTGACGACGGGCCCACAGCTGCGCGGTGTACTGGGACAGCGGGGGGCGGCGACCGCTCAGGGTCAGGCCGTACTTGGCCGCGAGCTCGGCGGGGGTGAGGCCCTCGTCCGCGCGTTCCGTCACATCGACAACGGCGTCGGTCACCCCACGACGGTCTCACGCCGCCCCCGGCCCCGCGCGCGGCAACGCGCGTGGGCTCACCCTGACGGGTGGTCCGCCGCGCCGCCGCTACCGCGCGGCCGGTCAGATCCGGACGGCGGCCAGGTCGAGGGAGGCGAGGGCGGGTTCGGTGAGGGTGCCGAGCCAGAGCCGGCCGTCGTGCTCGGCGACTCCGGTGACCGCGCGGAAGGCCGCGCTCGGGCCCTGCAGGTCATGGACGACGCGGCCGGCGGTGTCGACGGCCATCACCCAGACAGTGGGCTTGGGCCCGGGCAGGAGCCCCTGCGGGACGCGCCACAGGGCCTGACGCGCGAGCGGGTGGCTGCGGTGCAGGCGGTCCAGAAGGGGGTCGCGGGGCGCGACCATCGCGATCCACAGCAGGCCGTGCGTGCCGGCGCCGAGGTTGTCGGGGAAGCCCGGCAGGTCGACGAAGGGCTCGCTGGTTCCGGCGCGCTCCCCGGTGAGCAGGTAGCGGATGACGCGGTAACTGCCGGTCTCGGCGATCGCCAGATAGGAGCCGTCCGGGCCGACGGCGAGACCGTTGGCGAACTGCAGCCCGTCCAACAGGACCTCGGGCTCGCCGCCCTCGTCCTCGGCGCGCAGGCGCAGCAACCGGCCGGTGCCGGAGTGCTCGAGGATGTCGGCCCGCCAGTCGTCGATGGTGAACCGGCGACTGGACTCGGTGAAGTACACCGTCCCGTCGGCGGTGGCGACGACGTTGCTGACCAGGCGCAGCGGCTCGCCGCCCGCGCTCGAGGCGAGGGTCTCGACGGCGCCGGTGTCGGGGTCGACGCGCAGCAGCCGCCCGAGGCGGGCGTCGCAGACCAGGACGCGCCCGTCGGGCAGCACCTCCAGCCCGGCGGGGCGGCCCGGAGCGATGTCGGCGAGGGTGACGGCCTCGCGGCCGTCGGGGCTGAGTCGCAGCAGGCGTCCGTCGGCGACACCGCACAGGACCCGTCCGGCCCCGTCCACCACGACGTCCTCCGGGCCGAGCCCGGAGAGCGGAACGAGCGTCAGCTCGGGAAGTGAGCGGTACCGCTTCCACACCCGTGCCCGGCCACCGCGCGGCGGCGGTGTCCACACCTGTGGTCGGAGGCTCTGCCGGGACATGCTTCCCCCTTGCCGGGGACGGAGGACGGAGGACGGAAGGATCGGTGCTCGGGCCACATCATGCCGCGCGGGCGGGTCCGGTGCGAGCCCCTGCGGTGTGCGCCGTCGGAGTGCATGCCGGGGTGTCCTGCCGGAGATCGGGACCCTGGTGTGGACATGGTGATCCATGACTCACAAGCGAACCGCACTGCTCTGCGCCGCCACCCTGCTGCTCTCCTCCGCTCCGGCGCTGGCCGGCACCGCCGCGTCCGCGACCGTCGCGACGGCCTCGATGTCGCACGGTCACGACTGTGCCGCCTCGCCGACCCCCACCGGCGGCAGGGCGAAGGCGATCCTCGACGTGATCGAGCGGGACCGGCGCGAGCTGAAGCTGCGGGCCGTCGTCGGCCGGGTCACCCAGCACGGTCGCGACGTGTGGACGGGCGCGGTGGGGCCGTCGATGACCGGGGTGCCCGCCCGACCCGACATGCAGTTCCGAGTCGGGTCGGTGGGCATCGCCTTCATGGGCACGATCCTGCTGCAGCTCGTCGACGAGAAGCGGGTGAGCCTGGACGACCGCATCTCGCGCTGGCTGCCCGAGATCCCGCACGCGAAGGAGATCACGCTGCGGGAGCTGGCCGACACCACCTCCGGCTACCACGACTACGTGACCAACCCGGCGTTCGTGAACGAGCTGGAGGCCCACCCGTTCAGGCATTGGACGGCGAAGGACGTCCTCGCCTACGCCCATCTGCACGACCTGCTCTACAAGCCCGGCACCAACTTCAGCTACTCGCACGGCAACTTCGTGCTGCTCGGCGCGGCGCTGGAGCGGATCACCCACACCCGGCTCGACCGCCTGCTGGAGCAGCGCATCTACCGTCCGCTGGGGCTGCACGCGACCTCGAACAGCTACACCCCCGACATCCCCACTCCCGTGCTGCACGCTTTCACCTCCGAGCGCGGGAAGTACGAGGAGTCGACGTTCTGGAACCCGTCTTGGACGACGGCGCCGGGCGCCGTCATCACCCAGAACATCTGCGATCTCGCCCGCGCGGGCGCCGGCATCGGGTCCGGGCGGACCATCAGCCGCAAGAGCTACAAGACGCTGCTCGACCCCGGCACGATCGGGCTGGGCACGCCGACCAAGAAGTGCCCGCCGGGGGTCTGCCTGCCGCAGACCGAACAGGTGCACTACGGCGTCTCCGTCCTGGTGGTGAACGGCTGGGTCGTGCAGAACCCCTCCTTCTCCGGCTACGCGGCGGTCATGGCCTACCTGCCCTCCGAGGACCTGTCGATCGCCGTGTCCGTCACCTACTCGCCCAAGACCGACCAGAGCGTGCAGAACCCAGGCAACAACATCGCCAAGGACCTCTCCCACCTGCTGGTGCCGAACCAGCCGCTGGTCTGACTCCTCCGGCTCATCCGGCAGCGGCGGCCTCGAGGTCCTGTCGCATCAGCGCCGCGAGCTCGTCGAGGACGGCCCGGGCCCGCTCGGCGTCGGCCGGGTCCTCCTCGACGGTCAGTTCGAGCTCCTCGCCGTACGTGGCCGCCAGTGACATGACCGCGAGCAGACTGCGGCCGTCCACCGGCTCCTCGCCCGGCCGGGCGATCCGGACCGCGTGCGGGTGGCGCACCACGGCCTGCACGAACACCGAGGCAGGGCGCGCGTGCAGGCCGGAGGCGGTGCCGACGGTGGTGCGCGCGGTCACGGCAGCGGTGGCGTCGGGCAGGATCATCGGGGCTCCTCGGTACGGCTCGCTCGCGACGGACTGTACAACTTCCGCGTCGTGCCAGGATGATCGGCATGTCCGCTTCGACAAGAGCCCTGAGCTTCGGCGCGATCGCCCACGCCTACGAGGAGTTCCGGCCCGGCTACCCCGACGAGCTCGTCGAGCTGGTGCTGACCTTCGCGGGCCGCCGCGTCCGCACCGCCCTGGAGATCGGCGCGGGGACCGGCAAGGCCACCCGCCTCTTCGCCGCGCACGGCGTCGAGGTCACGGCGACGGATCCCGACGCCGCGATGCTCGCCGAGCTGAGCAAGGCGGTGCCCGCGCACGTGAGGACCGTGCAGGCCGCGTTCGAGGACCTGCAGCCCGGCCGCACCTACGACGTGGTCTACGCGGCGGCGTCCCTGCACTGGACCCGCCCGGAGGAGCGCTGGGCCCGGGTGGCCGCCCTCCTGGAACCCGACGGGGTGGTCGCCTGCTTCGGCGGCCCGGTCCAACTCGCCGACCCGGCGGTCGAGGAGTCGGTCCGTGCAGCCCGGGCGCCCTACCTGGAGAGCGACGACATCCCCTCCCCCGACGGCACCGCCCCCGAGGCGGAGATGCAGTGGCCGGGCACCGAGCTGCAGCACTCCGACCTGTTCACCGACGTGCGGCAGTCCGTCATCGAGCGGCGGCTGACGATGAGCGCGGCCGACTACGTCGGTTACCTCTCGACGGTCTCGGCCTACCTCCAACTGCCGGAACCGACCCGCCACCAGGCCTTCGCCGCCATCACCCGGGCCCTGCCCGCGACCGTCGAGATCGCCGCCGACATCACCGCCCACCTCGCCCGTCGCCGACCGGAGGTCAGCGTGTGAGCGGGTGACGCACGTACTCCGGCGGGGCGACCCCGGTCTCGATGCGGTTCTCGTCCAGGCCGTTGAGGATTCTGAAGCCGTCGCCTTCCTCGTCGCCGAAGGCGAACTCCACCGCCACCGTCCCGGCAGCCAGGTCACGACGATCGGCCGGGCGCCAGTCGAGCAGCGTCGTCTCACGCAATTCCCGCCCGACGAAAGGCTCGAGGCGAGCGTCGCAGCGGGACCACTCGGGCGTGAGCTCGAACCACTCCCACCCGACGAGGCCGGCTGCGACGTCGATCGTGTCCCAGCCGATCGAGAGCAGGTCGAGCTGGGAGTGGCAGATCTCCACCCGGACGCCGTCGAAGTCGAGCACCACGGGGCAGTCGGCGTACCAGTCCCCGTCCTCCACGAAGCGGACCACGGCGAAGCCCGTCAGTCGGCGCCCGACGAGGGCGGCCAGGCGTGAGCCGTGCGCTCGCCGGACCGCGTCGAGTCCCACCTCGTAGACCGGTTCGAAACCGGAGATGCCCAGATGCACGGTCAGGGCTCCAGCAGGGCTCGGACGAACTCCGAGATCGAGGGGCGCAGGTCGGTCAGGCCGGCGATGTCGTCGGCCTCGATCCGGGCCGTCACCAGGGCGCTCACCGCGCCGAGGATCGTGCGCCCGATGAAGCGCGGCTCCAGGCCGGACCGCCACTGGCCACCCGCCTCGATGGCGTCCGCCACGAGCATCGCGAACCGCTCCTGACGCGCCATCCGCCGCTCCACCGCGCCGTAGCCCGCGCCGTAGACCTCGATCAGGAACACCCGCGCCGAGGCGGGAGACGCCTCCAGCACACCGAGGTAGGCGTCCATGACGCGCTCCAGCCGCACCAGCACCGGATCGTCCACCGCACCGAACGCAGCCTCGATGCGCGCGATGAACAGGTCGGCGGAATGGTCGAACGCCGCGAGAAAGCACTCCTCCTTGTTGGCGAAGTGCTCGTAGAACGTCTGCCGGGAGATCCGCGCCCGCTTGAGCACGGCACCGACCGTCGCCACGCCGTACCCCTGCTCGGCCACCACGGCCACCATCGCCGCCAACAGCCGCGCCCGCTGCGCCGCGCCGACCTCCTCCCGGCTCAGGTGGTGATGTCCACGCGGCAGCGTCCGCACTCGCTCGGTTTCCACCCGCGAAATCTACCGCCGCGCCCCGTACCCGTCAGTTCACCGTCTCGTACCCGAGCGCACGCGCCCGCGCCGCCACGGCCTCGAAGTCCGCCTCCGGGTTGAGCGCGCCGACCGTCGCCCGGGTCAGCGGCGCTCGCGCCAGCAGCGCGGAAACCGCGGCTCTGTCGGCCGGGCGCTCGTAGTAGTCCTCGACGTACGAGCAGGCGGCATCCGTGCCGCCGTCGACGAGCAGCTCGAAGAGCCAGTCGGCGCCGTCGGTCTCACCCGGCTCGAACGTCACCGGCCCGCACTGCCATGCGGGTGCTCCCGCCTCACGCCACACGCAGACCGTCGCGTCGAAGAAGTCCTCGAAGCGGAACGCCGGCTCGGCGGGATAGTGGGCCAGCGAGGCCGGCAGACCGTCGAGCAGGCCCGGCCAGTGGGCGCGTGGCCAGTCGCGCCACGGAGTGGCGGCGCACTCGTGGTCGAAGCCGTAGAGGAAGACCCCGGCCGGATCGAAGGCTATGCGGAACAGATCCCCCGAGCCGTTGTCCATCGTGGCCACCTGCACGCCGGAGCCGCCCCACTCCGGGACGAAGTCGTACGTCTCGGCGTAGCCGTCGATCACGACGTCGAGGAGCGCGAGCGCCTGACAGCGCGCACGCAGGACGTCGGGTTCGGGGAGGGCGGTCACCAGGTCGTGAACGGTCATGACGGCATTGAACACGTCCCCACTGACAGCGCCCCGGCCGGCCGCCGCCTCACCCCAGGCGGGCGCGCATCACGGAGCCGGGGAGGGAGGGGTTCGCGGCGACGGAGAAGGCGACCTGGCAGGTGGGGTGGATCCACGCGGCGTCGTCCTGCCGCACACCGAACGCCACGCTCACTCGATTTTCGGCCCTTTGCTTCACCCGTTCGGCCTACGCCTTCGAGCGCGTCGCCCGCCCCCGCGCCGTCGCGGACAGTTCGATGGTGTCCGCACCTGTCTCCGGCCGAAAGGGGGGTCGCGGCCTCGTGATCCGGTTCGAGTCCGTCAGTAAGAAGTACCCCGACGGCACCGTCGCCGTCGACCGACTCGACCTGGTCGCCCCGTCCGGCGCGATCACCGTCCTGGTCGGGCCGTCGGGCTGCGGCAAGACCACCAGCCTGCGCATGATCAACCGGATGATCGAGCCGACCGACGGCCGCATCTGGCTGGACGACCGCGACACCGCCACCGTCCCCACCCACCAGCTGCGCCGCGGCATCGGCTATGTCATCCAGCATGCCGGGCTCTTCCCGCACCGGACCGTCCTGGACAACATCACCACCGTGCCCGAGCTGCTCGGCCACGACAGGAAACGGGCGCGGCGCCGGGCGTTGGAACTGATGGAGCGGGTCGGGCTGCCGCCGCACTTCGCCAAGCGCTACCCGGCCCAGCTCTCCGGCGGACAGCAGCAGCGCGTCGGTGTCGCCCGCGCGCTCGCGGCGGACCCGCCGGTGATGCTGATGGACGAGCCGTTCAGCGCCGTCGACCCGGTGGTGCGGGCGCAGCTGCAGAACGAGTTCCTGAACCTGCAGGGCGAGCTCGGCAAGACGATCGTCTTCGTCACCCACGACATCGACGAGGCCATCAAGCTCGGCGACCAGGTCGCGGTGCTGCAGGTGGGGGGCAGGCTGGCGCAGCTGGCGCCGCCCGCCGAGCTGCTCTCGGAGCCCGCCGACACCTTCGTCGCCGGCTTCGTCGGACGCGACCGCGGCTACCGGGCGCTCGGCTTCGCCGGGGCCGGCCGGCTGCCGGTCCGTCAGGAGCAGGTGATCGCCCTCGGCGCCGCGTCGGGCGAGGCACGCGACGCCGCCGAGGGCGGCTGGGTGCTGGTGACGGACGCGGCGCAGCGCCCCCAGGGCTGGCTGCGCGCCGAGGCCGACGCGGACCCGCCGCCGTCCACCCCCGCCGAGCCGGTCACGGAGGCGCAGCTCAACCTGGGCGGCACGCTCGCCTCGGAGAACGCCACACTGCGCGAGGCACTCGACGCCGCGCTCTCCTCCCCCAGCGGCCGGGGCGTGATCGTCGACGACTCGGGCCGCCTGCTCGGCACGGTGACCGCGTCCGAGGTCCTGGCCCGGATCGAACAGCAACGCGCGGCCGGCGAGCGTTCGACCCAGGGTGGGGAGTCGTGATGCGTCTGCTCGCCGTCGACTCCTCCCCGTTCGGCATGTTCGACTACTTCCGCCAGCACCAGGACGAGGTACTGAACTGGCTGGGCTACCACGCCTGGCTCTCCGCGGTCCCGGTGGTCGTGGGCCTGCTGGTCGCGCTGCCGCTGGGCTGGCTGGCGCACCGCTACCGGTGGGCCTACCCGCCGCTGGTCACCGCGGCAGGGCTGCTGTACACCATCCCCTCGATCGCCCTGTTCGTCTCCATCCCGTCCATCATCGGCACCCAGATCCTCGACCCGATCAACGTGGCGGTCGCCCTCACCGTCTACACCGTCGCCCTGCTGGTCCGCGTCGTGGCCGACGGGCTGGGTGCGGTGTCGGCGGACGTCGCGCAGGCCGCGACGGCGATGGGGCTGACCCGACGTCAACGGCTGCTCAAGGTGGAGCTGCCGCTCGCGGTGCCGGTGATCGCGGCCGGCGTCCGGGTCGCGGTCGTGGCCAACGTGAGTCTGGTGGCGGTCGCCGGGACCATCGGTGTCCCCAACCTCGGGCAGCTCTTCACCACCGGCTTCCAGCTCTCCGTCGGCAGTCCGTACTACCCGCCGATCACCCTCGGCATCGTGCTGTGCGTGCTGCTGGCGCTGGCGTTCGACCTGTTCGTGGTCGGCGCCACCTGGCTCGCCACCCCCTGGCGCCGGGCGGTGAGCGGCTCGTGATCCAGTGGCTCAACGACCCCGGCAACTGGACGGCACCCGGCGGCATCCTCGACCAGCTCCGCGCGCACCTGCAGTACTCGATCATCGCGCTGGTGATCGCCGTCGCGCTGGCGCTGCCCGTCGGCCTGCTCATCGGGCACACCGGCCGCGGGCGGTGGCTGGTCACCGTCGCCAACGCGATGCGCGCGCTGCCCGTCGTCGGCCTGCTGATCCTGCTGTACGTGATGCTCGCGCCACACATCCACGGGAAGGGCGACACCGTCTACCTGCTGCCGACGGAGATCGTGCTGGTGCTGCTGGCGATCCCGCCGATCCTGGCCGGGACGGTCTCCGGCGTCGAGAACGTGGCGCCGGACGTGCGGGACGCCGCGGCCGCGATGGGCATGCGCGGCAGCCAGGTGGTGCGCCGGGTCGAACTGCCCAACGCGCTGCCGCTCGTCTTCTCCGGCCTGCGCAGTGCGACGCTCCAGGTCATCGCGACCGCCACGGTCGCCGCCTATCTGGGCCTCGGCGGACTCGGCCGGTTCGTCTACGACGGCCAGGCCAGCCAGAACTACGCCGAGCGCAACGCGGGGGCGGTGCTGGTCGCGCTGCTCGCGGTCGCCGCCGACCTCGTGCTGGCGCTCGCCCAGCGCTACACGGTCTCGCGTGGCGTCTCCGGCCGCTTTCCACGCGGTCGCACCTCGGAGGCGGCGGACGGGCCGGGCGGCGGCGACCTGCGGGGCGAGGGCGGCGGCGCGGCGGATGGCCCGCCGGTCACCGCCGAGACCCCGCCCAGCCCCCACACGGCCTGAGGCCGCCCCTGTTCCCTCGGACGCTCCCGCCACTCACCGGATCCTGCACCGGATCCCTCACTCACCAGGAGAAAGCATGAAGAAGGCCCTCACCTCCGCGCTCGTCGCAGCCTGCGCGGTGGCGCTGGCCGCCTGCGGCAGCAGTGGCAGCAGTGGCGCCAACGGACTCTCCACGAGCGGCGGCGCCTCCCCCTCGGGCGGCGGCTCGACCATCGCCGCGAAGCTGGTGCTCGGCGGCTCGCCGGAGTTCAAGACCCGACCCGACGGCATCCCCGGTCTCGAGCGGGTCTACGGCGTGACGTTCGGCTCCTACAAGACCCTGGACGCCGGCGGTCCACTGACCGTCAACGCGCTGAAGAACGGTCAGATCGACGCGGGCGACATCTTCACCACCGACCCGTCGATCCAGGCGGACGGCTTCGTCGTGCTGCAGGATCCGAAGAACCTCTACGCCGCACAGAACGTGCTGCCGCTCATCAACAAGGCGAAGGCGACCCCGGGGGTCACCTCCACCCTGAAGGCGGTCTCGGACACGCTGGACACCAGCACCCTCACGACCCTGAACGTCCACGTCATCACCGACAAGCAGGATCCGGCCGCCGTCGCCCAGGGCTGGCTCACCCAGGTGGGCCTCGCCAAGCACGGCACGGCGGCCCAGGGAGTGTCCGTCAAGATCGGGTCGGCGAACTTCCAGGAGAACGTGCTGCTCGCCGAGATCTACGCCGAGGCGCTGCGCGACCAGGGTGCGACGGTCACCACGCGCCTGAACATCGGCAGCCGCGAGACGTACATTCCGGGCCTGAAGGACGGCTCGATCGACCTGATCCCGGAGTACAGCGGCGTGCTGCTGCAGTACTTCGACCCCAAGGCGACCGCGGTCTCCTCGGCCGACGTCTACGCGGCGCTGCAGAAGGTCGTGCCGGCGCCGCTCACCGTGCTGGACCAGTCCTCCGCACAGGACAAGGACGCGATCGTGGTCACCAAGGCCACGGCGGACAAGTACCACCTGACCTCGATCGCCGACCTGGCCAAGAACGGCTGAGCGGGCACCGGCGCAACCACGGAAGGACGGTCAGCCGAGGGTGGCGAGCAGCGCGTCGAGCTTCTCGAAGCCCTCGGTCACACCGCGATCCATGCCGCTGGCCAGGATCATGTCGCGGGCGACCAGCGAGTCGACGAGCGAGAGGATGGTGACCCGGGTACGGCCGCCGCCGAGGTCCTCGAAGGTGGCGGTGTCGAGGGCGACGCCGTCCGGGTAGCCCTCGTAGGTGAAGGTCTGGACGAGGCGCCGCTCCGGGCGCACCTCGTGGAAGGAACCGTAGAAGGCGGCGATCTCCTCGCCGTCGCGCAGCTGCCGGTAGCGGTAGCTGCCGCCGGTGCGCAGGTCCCAGTGGTCGAACTTGGTGGAGAGGTCCTTCGGGCCCAGCCACTGGCCGACCAGCTCGGGCTCGATCCAGGCCCGGTAGACCTCCGCGACGGGCGCGTCGAACTCGCGGGTGATGCGGATGGTCGGCAGCTGCGGGTCGGCCTCGATGGCGGTCTCGTGGACCGGACGCTCGGTGGTCATGATGATGCAACTCCTTCGTCCTGTTGAGCTGTCTCTTCCTGATCCTGCTCTTCGTCCTCGGCCAGGGCCGCCAGGACGGCGTCCAGACGGCGGAACCGCTCCTCGGCGTTGCGCCGGTAGCGGTCGACCCAGGCGGTCATCTCGTCGAGCACGGCCGTCTCCAGATGGCACGGGCGGCGTTGTGCGTCGCGGGTCCGGCTGATCAAGCCGGCCTCCTCCAGCACCTTGAGGTGCTTGGAGACCGCCTGGAGCGACATGGCGAAGGGTTCGGCCAGCTGGCCGGGCGTGGCGTCGCCGAGCGACAGCCGGGCGACGATGTCCCGCCTGGTCGGGTCGGCGAGCGCGGTGAACGCCCGCGAGAGCTGGTCCTCGGCCACCGCTGCCCTCCAGGTTCCTTCTCAACCGATTGGTTGAGAACAACGTTACGCCGCTCCTCGGCATTGTCAACCAATCGGTTGACAATGCAGGTCAGGCGTCGCGGCCACGAGGGGCATCCGGGACCCGGCCGCGGTCACTCGACCGGAGGCTCCCCCTCGGTGGCGACGTTGGCCGTCAGGCGGCGCAGCAGATCGGTCAGCAGGGCGCGCTCGACGTCGGTGAGGCCGTCGTTGAGCCGCGCATCGAAGGCCATGGACGCCTCGCGCATCCGCAGGAACGCGGCCTCACCCTCCTCGGTGAGGGTCACCACGTGGATGCGGCGGTTGTCCGGATCGCGCTGACGTGAGATCAGACCGCGTTTGTCGAGGGCGTTCAGGTGGTGGGTGAGGGTGGCCTCGCGCAGGCCCACCGCCTGCGCCAGCTCGCGTTGGGTGCCGGGGCGCCCGATCTTCAGGTTGAGCAGGATCAGCCAGACCGGCAGCGAGCCGCCGGCCTGCTCCAGGGCCTCGTCGAAGGCGCGGCTCACCACGCGGGCGGCCCGGCCCAGCGCGAGCCCCGTCGGCGGGCGCGTCGGCGGCCCGACCGGCGGGCCCGTGGGGGGTGTGGGCTGCGGCGTCTGCATGCCGGGAGCGTACCAGGATTCATAGACACCTAACCCTTTGACATCGAAGGGTTCGAGGTCTATGTTTTCCGGAGAGGGTCCCGACCCAAGGAGGCACATCATGAGCGCCCTGATGGAGCGGCTCACCGCCTGGGCGGCAGCCGAGCGCAGCGGTGACGCCGCCGCACTCGACGGCCTGCTGCACCAGGAGTTCCGCGGCGTGGGCCCGTTCGGCTTCGTGCTCGACCGCGAGCAGTGGCTGCGGCGCTTCGCCGACGGCCTGCACTACTCCGAGTTCGCCTTCACATCGGATTTCGACATCCGGGAGGTCACGGGCACCGCCGTGGTCATCGGCACACAGGTGCAGTCCGGCAGCTACCAGGGCCGCCCGACGGACGGATCGTTCCGGGTGACGCTGATACTCACCGGCGGTCCCCAGTGGCGTCTGCTCGGCGCCCACCTGAGCCTGCGCACGCCGCCGGCGGCTCCTGCTGCCGCGTCCTGAACGTTGTCCGTACCGACCCAGTAAAGGGAGAACCACCATGAACGCTCTTCAGAACCGCGTCGCCCTGGTCACCGGCAGCTCCCGCGGCATCGGCGCCGGCATCGCCGAACTGTTCGCTGCCGAGGGAGCGCGCGTCGTCCTGCACGGGCGCGACGTCGAGGCCCTGGAGTCCGTCCGGGCGAAGATCTCCGCCGCCGGAGGCGAGGTGCTGGCGCTGACGGCCGACCTCACGCGCTTCGAGGAGATCGAGGCACTGCGCCTACGCGTCGAGGAGAGCTTCGGGCCCGTCGACGTGCTGGTGACCAACGCCGGGGGCAACCCGGTGCGCCCCGGGCCCATCGAGGAGATCACCGAGGAGGGCTGGCGGGCCGGCCTGGACGCCAATCTCACCAGCACCTTTTTGACGGTCAAGAGCTTCCTGCCCGGCATGAAGGCCCGCGGACACGGCAGCATCGTCACGCTCTCCTCCGCGGCGGCCCGCCGCCCGACGGCGCAGACCCCCTTCGGCTACGCGGCGGCCAAGGCCGGCGTCGAGCTGCTCACCCAGGGCCTCGCCCTTCAGGCCGGCCCCCACGGCGTGCGGGTCAACTGCCTCGCGCCGGAGACGATCCTGACGGAGCGCAACATGCGCCAGATACCGGCCGAGGTCCAGCGCACCCTGGTGGACGCCCACCCCGTCCGCCGCCTCGGCACCCCGGAGGACGTCGCACAGGCCGCTCTCTTCCTCGCAGCCGAGTCCGCGTCCTGGATCAGCGGCGTGGTCCTGGACGTGGCCGGCGGTTCCGTCCTGGCCTGAGGCCGATCCTGGGTCGGCCCCGTGAGCCGCCGCTGACGCCGTGAGATCTCGCGACGGCACTGAGCGGGGAGCACCGGGGCCGGTCGATGGCGGCCTGGCATGCAGCACACCCGGGGGTGGCCTCCGGGTGCGGGGGTCACCCCGGGCGCTGATCATCAAAGACGTGACCGTGCGTCGAAGAGGAGCGCCATGACCGACCCCGAACGTCCACCCGCCGCGGCGTGGCTGAACCTCGCGGTGGCCACGGTCGGGTTCACGCTGACGTTCTGGGCGTGGGATCTGATCGCTCCGCTGGCGGGCAGCTTCGACGAGACGCTGCACATGACCGACTTCGCCCAGTCGGTGCTGGTCGCGGTCCCGGTACTCGTGGGTTCCCTGGGCCGGGTGCCGGTGGGCGCCCTGACCGACCGTTTCGGCGCCCGGCTGATGTTCCCCCTGGTCAGCGCCCTCACCATTGTCCCGGTGCTGCTGATCATCCCCGCGAAGGGCTCGTATCCGACGCTGGTCGCCGTCGGCTTCCTGCTCGGCCTGGGCGGCACCACCTTCGCCATCGGCGTGCCGCTGGTCAACTCCTGGTTCCCGGCGGGCCGGCGCGGGGCGGCGCTCGGTGTGTTCGGCATGGGCATGGGCGGCGTGGCGCTGTCCGGGTACCTGACGCCCCGGATCTACAAGCACGGCCACGACCTGCCGTTCTTGATCCTCGCCATCGCCCTGGCAGTGTTCGCCGTGCTCGCCTACGCGCTCCTGCGGGACCGACCCGACCGGCCGATCCCCTCGGCCCCGTTGACCGCCCGCCTGGCCCGGGCCGGACGGCTGCGGGTCACCTGGGAACTGTCCGCGCTGTACGCGATCGGCTTCGGCGGGATCGTCGCGTTCGGGGTCTACCTGCCTACGTACCTCAAGACCTGGTACCACCTCGGCGCCACCGAAGCCGGCACCAAGGCCGCCGGCTTCGCCCTGGTCACGGTGGTGCTCCGCCCGATCGGCGGCTGGCTCGCCGACCGCGTGCACCCGGCGGTGGTCACCGCCTGGGCGCTGGGCGCCGTCGCGCTCCTCGCGATCGTGCAGGCCTTCGACCCTCGGCTGACGCCGGGCGCCACCGTCGTCCTGCTGCTCATGGCCGGCGGTCTCGGGGCGGCCAGCGGCGCCGTCTTCGCCCTGGTCGCCCGGGTCACGCCGGTCTCGCAGGTCGGCAGCGTCACGGGCATCGTCGGGGCGATGGGCGGCCTCGGCGGCTTCCTGCCGCCGCTGGTGATGGGGGCCGTCTACAGCGCCCAGCACTCCTACTCGATCGGCTTCATGCTGCTCTCCGACGTCGCGCTGGCCGGCTGTGTGTACGCCTACGGCCGCATGCGCGACATCACCAGCACCTCCGCCGGCACCTCCGCCGACGTCGAGGCCTCGGCCGGAACAGGCCACCGCCTCGGCCGTGCCAGGCCCGCGCAGGGCCCGGCACGGCCGAGGTAGGGCGACGTCGGATCAGATGACCGGGGGGCGGCCCAGCCTGGTCATGCGCCACACCGTGGACCAGCGCATCGGGCGGCGCGGGCCGGCGGGCTCCCGCCAGCCGGCGGCGAAGCCGCCGAGCCAGGCACGCAGCGCCTCGCCGGAGGGCCGGCGCGCCACCGTGAGCAGGAACCAGACGCCGAGGTAGACGGGGACCAGCACCGCGGGCAGGTTGCGCCGGGCGAGCCAGACGCGGTTGCGGGCGATGTTGTGGTTGTAGGTGGCGTGCCGCGAGGGCAGCGTGCGCGGGTGACGCAGCACCACGTCCGGCAGGTAGACGATCTCCCAGCCCGCGTCCAACGCGCGCCAGGCGAGGTCGGTCTCCTCGTGGCCGTAGAAGAACTCCGCCGGCAGCTGACCGGCCGTCGCGAAGACCTCCGAGCGGACCGCGCTCGCGCCGCCGAGGAACGTGGTCACCTGACCGGCTCGCATCGGGTCCGCGGCGCGCAGGCGCGGAACGTGGCGACGCTGGGTCAGCCCTTCCTCGTCGGCGATGCGGAAGGAGACGATGCCGAGCTTCGGGTGGGCCGCGAAGATCTCCCGGAGCTTCTCCGCGGAGTCCGTCAGCGGCAGCAGGCCGTCGTCGTCGAGGAAGAGCACGACGTCGACGTCGCGGCCGTCGGGCCCGAACAGGTCGATGCCGACGTTGCGCCCGCCGGGGATGCCGAGGTTCTCGGGCACGGCGACGCCCCGCACGCCCGCCGGGAGCTCCGGCAGTGGAGCGCCGTTGGCGACGACGGCGACCTCGACGGCCGGGCCGTGCTGTGCGGCGACGGAGTCGAGCAGCGCCTTCAACTCCACCGGGCGGGTGCCCTGGGTGATGACGACCGCGCCGAGCTTCAGTTCTTTCGGTTCTGACATCTCACTCACTTGAGCCGGCTGGAGAGGACGATGCTGAGCAGGTGCAGTGCGGTCTGCAGCAGCGCGATCGCCGCAAGCACGACCACCGCGAGGCGGGTGAAGAACAGGTCGCCGTGGACGGCGTCGGCGATGCCGGCCGCGAGGATCACCAGCGAGGCCTCGACTCCGCCGATGAGCCGGTGGAACTTGAGCGCCGAGGCCATCTTCCGCGCCTTGGCGACGCCAGCTGCGCGCGGCACCGATGCGGAGTCCTCGACGGCCGCGAGGCCGCGGCGGATCCGGGCGACGTCGACCAGGTCGGTCTCGGCCTTGATCAGGATGGCGCCGAGCGCGGCCAGGGTGCCCAGGAAGGCCCAGAGCCAGGCGCGGGCGCCCTGCTGCTGGAACAGGTCCGCGGCACGCAGGCCGAAGCCGGTCAGCAGGGCCGCCTCGGAGAGGTAGTGGCCGATGCGGTCCAGGTAGACGCCGGTCGTGGAGGTCTGTTTGCGCCAGCGGGCGAGCTCGCCGTCCACGCAGTCCAGGCCCAGATAGACCTGGATCAGCAGCGCGCCGAGGATCGCGCCCCAGAGCCCGGGGATCAGCAGGGCGGCGCCCGCCAGCACGCCGGCGACCATCATCAGCCAGGTCAGCTGGTTCGGCGTGACGGGCGCGTTCACCAGGTGCCGGGTGATCCGGGAGGAGATCCGCCGCATGTAGAGGCGGCCGGCCCAGTGCTCGCCGGAGCGCCGGTCGAGCAGGCCCTCCGGGTGGGCGACGGCACGGAACTCCGCGAGGGTGGGCTTGCCGGCTTTCATGGCACCGTCCCGCTCAGGAGCAGACGTCTTTGACATAGGAGGAGTACGCGTCCCGGATGGCGGAGGGGCTGAGATCGAGGTGTTCCAGGATGGTGTAGCGGCCCGGCCGGGTCTGCGGGGCGAACTGCACGGCCTTGCCGAACTCCTCCTCGGAGAAGCCGATCTGGTCCGCCGTCACCGGCAACCCGTGCCGCCGCAGCGCCGCGACCATCTGACCGGCCACCGGCAGGTCGCCGCGCAGGTAGGTGGCGAAGGCGGCGCCGAGGCCGCACTGCTCGCCGTGCTGCCCCTTGCGCTCGGGGTAGAGGATGTCGAGCGCGTGATTGATCTCGTGGCACGCACCGCTCGCGGGGCGACTGCTGCCGGCCACGTTCATCGAGATGCCGGTGAGCACCAGCGCCTCGGCGAGCGCCACGAGGAAGTCGTTGTCGGCGATGGTGCCGGGGTGGCGCAGGATGGTCTCGCCCGCGGTGCGGGACATCGCCGCGGCCAGTCCGTCCACGGCCTCACCCGTCTCGCGCTGGGACAGTTCCCAGTCGGCGATGCAGGAGATGTTGGAGACGGCGTCGCCGATGCCCGCGGCGACATAGCGGGCGGGCGCCTGCCGGATCACGTCCAGGTCGACGATCATCGCGATCGGGCTGGGCACCCCGTAGGAGCCGCGGCCCGCGTCGTTGTCGAGCGTGGAGACCGGCGAGCACAGTCCGTCGTGCGCAAGGTTGGTCGCGACCGCGACGACCGGCAGTCCGACACGTGCCGCGGCGTACTTCGCCACATCGATGATCTTGCCGCCGCCGAGACCGACGACCGCGTCGTAGTGGCCGCCCTTGATCTGGTCGGCCAGCTTGACCGCGGCGTCGAGCGTGCCGTCCTCGACGGTGAACCAGGCCGCGCCGGGCAGCTGGGGCGCGAGGCGCTGCCGCAGGGTGGCGCCGGAGCCGTTGCTGACGGCCACGGCGATCCGGCCGGTGGAGGCGATGCCGGGGTTGGCCAGCACCTCGCCGAGGTGGTCGAGCGCGCCGGAGCGCACGTCGACCACCAGCGGCGAGGGGACCAGACGGGTCAGTACCGGCACGCGAGCTCCCGGCCGCGGGCGAGGTCCTCGTGGTTGTCGACCTCGACCCAGTCGACCTGGCCGATCGGCTGGACGTCGATCCGCAGGCCGCGGTCGATCATCTCCTGGTAGCCGTCCTCGTAGTACAGCTGCGGGTCGCGCTCGAAGGTGGCCTGCAGGGCGGAGGCCAGGGCGTCGGCGGCGGACGGGTTGATCAGGGTGACGCCGATGTACTCGCCGGTCGCGTCGGCCGGGTCCATCAGCTTGGTGATGCGGCGGGCGCCCTTCTCGGGGTCGACCGTGACCTTCATCTCCTCGTCGGCCAGCTTCTTGACCGTGTCGAGGGCGAGCAGCACGCCCGGCTGCTGACCGGCGGCGGTGAGCTTGGCGTTGGCCTCCAGCAGGGTCCGCTCGACCGAGGCCGGGTGGATGGTGTCGCTGTTGGCGAGGATCACGCCCTCCTTGAAGAGGTCGCGCGCGCACCACACGGTGTAGCAGTTGTTCCAGGTCTCGGCCTTGGGGTTGTCCACCAGGTGGAGCGTGACGCCGTGGCGCTTCTCCAGCGCGGTCTTGCGCTCGCGGATCGCGTCGGCGCAGTAGCCCACGATGATCGCCACGTCGCGCATCTCCACCTCGGCGAAGTTGCGCAGGGTGATGTCGAGGATGGTCCGCTCGTCGTCCACCGGCACCAGCGCCTTGGGCAGGGTGTCGGTGTAGGGACGGAGGCGGCTGCCTGCGCCTGCGGCCGGGACAAGGCCGATCATGTGGATTCTCCAGGTTCTGGTGTCTCGTTCACGACGGGTTCACCCCCACCCCATCGTGCCGATCATCATTGCGGACCGTGGCGCCGCCGGACAAGCCGAGGCAGATCCGGGGGCCTTTTGGGGCAGACTGTACCTGGCCAGAGATGAGGCCGTGACTGTCCCCAGATGGCGCGACCGACGCGAAAGGTGCTTCATGACCACCACAACCGTGACGACGACGACCGAGATCCTGCTCGAACTGGTCGACGAGCAGGGCCGGACGATCGGCACGGCCGAGAAGCTCTCGGCGCACCAGGCCCCCGGCCGGCTGCACCGCGCCTTCTCCGTTTTCCTGTTCGACTCCGAGGGTCGGATGCTCCTGCAGCAGCGCGCGCTCAGCAAGTACCACTCCCCCGGCGTGTGGTCGAACACCTGCTGCGGACACCCCTACCCCGAGGAGCCCCCCTTCGTCGCGGCCGCGCGCCGCACGGCGGAGGAGCTGGGCGCGGCGCCGGTTCGCATGGAGCAGGCCGGGACCGTGACGTACGACCTGCCCGACGAGGCGTCCGGACTGGTGGAGAAGGAGTACAACCACCTGTTCGTGGGGGTGGCCGCGCCGGCGTTCACCCCGAACCCGGACGAGGTCGCGGACACCGCGTTCGTCACTGCGGCCGAGCTCGCCGCGCTGCGCGCGGCCAAGCCGTTCTCGGTCTGGTTCGGCACCGTGCTGGATGCCGCGCTCCCGACGATCCGCGCGACGTTCCCGAACGCGGGCTGGTAGCCCGTTTCGCGCGCCGGGCGATCCCCCGATTCCGCCCGGCGCGCGTCTCCAGTGTTCGCGCTGGGGCCCTGCGGGGGCAATCGATTTGATGAGGCTCGAAACGACGGAGCCTCCAAGGGCGCGGGGAACTGCGCGGGCAACCACCGACATGGGGGGCACCCCCGGCCGAAGGCTGGGGGATTGTCGCGCCCACGCGGCGGAGCCGCACATCAGCAGAGCCTCGCGCCCCTGCGGTCTTCACGGGTTGGCCGCCAGCACCAGGTAGGCCGCCAAGATGGAAAGGTGAACGCCACCCTGTAGTGGCGTGGAGCGGCCCGGGACGACGGTCAGTGTGCCGACGATCATCGTCAGGGCCAGCAGCACCATGTGTGTGGGGTCGAGCCCCAGGACCAACGGGCCGCTCAGGAAAACCGAGGCGATGGCGACCGCCGGGATGGTGAGCCCGATGCTGGCCATCGCCGAGCCCAGCGCCAGGTTGAGGCTGGTCTGGACGCGGTCGCGGCGCGCAGCACGGACCGCCGCGATCGTCTCCGGCAGGAGCACCAGCAGGGCGATCACCACGCCGACGACGGAGGACGGCAGGCCGGCCGCCGCGACGCCCTTCTCGATCGTCGGGGACTCCACCTTGGCCAGGCCCACGACCGCGACCAGGGCGACGCCCAGCAGCCCGAGACTGACCAGCGCCTGGCGCGCGGTGGGCGGATCGGCGTGGTCGTCCCCTTCGATCACCTCGCCGGCGCGGGTCAGTGGCAGGAAGTAGTCGCGGTGGCGGACCGTCTGGGTCAGCACGAAAAGGGCGTAGAGGCCGACGGAAGCCACCGCCGCGAAGGTCAGCTGGGTGGTGTTGAACTGCGGGCCGGGTGTGCTGGTGGTGAAGCTCGGCAGCACCAGGCTCAGCGTGGCGAGGGTGGCGACCGTCGCCAGGGCTGCTCCGGTGCCCTCGCTGTTGTAGACCGCGATGCGGTGCCGCAGCGAGGTCACCAGCAGGCAGACGCCGACGATCCCGTTGCAGGTGATCATGACGGCGGCGAAGACGGTGTCCCGCGCGAGCGTCGCGTTCTTCTCCGGGCCGCCCGCCATCAGCGTGACGATGAGGGCCACCTCGATCGCCGTGACGGCGACGGCGAGGACGAGGGAGCCGAACGGCTCGCCGACCCGGTGGGCGATCACCTCGGCGTGGTGGACGGCGGCCAGCACCGCGGCGGCCAGGAACACGGCGACGACGCCGACGAGCACGGCGGGGATCGAGCGTCCCCAGGTGGCGACGAGCAGGAGCAATGCGAGCGCCGGGATGAAAGTGGTCCATTGTCGGGCAATACGGCGCAAACGATCACTCATGGCTATGAGCTTGCCATAGTCGGACCTTCTGCCCGGCACGACGGGCCGCGCCCACCCTCCACGACGGATCGACAGCCAAACTCAACAGGCAAACTTGCAATATGCCCTGTCAACCTCCTACGGTTGAGTTATGCCACCGATCGAGTCCTCCCCCGCCGAGCTCGCGGTCGAGCTGCACGCCGTGCTCGGCCTCCTCACCCGCCGCGCCCGCGCGGCGACGGCGGGCACGGAGCTGACCGCCTCGCAGCGGTCCGTCGCGGCGCGCCTGCTGCGCGAAGGCCCGGCGACCACCGCGGACCTGGCCCGGGCGGAGTTCGTGCGGCCGCAGTCGATGCGGATGACCCTCGGCGCGCTAGAGGAGCGCGGTCTGATCGCCCGCACGCCCCACCCGACGGACGGCCGCCAGGTGCTCGTCGAACTCTCCGCGCAGGGCGTGGACACCATCGCGGGCATCCTGCGGGCCAAGCAGGACTGGCTCACGACCGCCATCGCCGGGGACCTCGACCCGGCCCAGCGCGACGCCCTCGCCGCCGCACTCCCGGTCCTGCGGGCGCTCGCGGGAACGGAGAGCACGCCCGCTCCGGCGGTGGCCACCAAATGACCGGCAAGCGGATCAGCGGCGGGCGGACAACCGGCGGGCGAGTCAGCGGCGGGCCTGTCGGGCCGATCAGCGGTGAGGCCCCCTCCCAGGCACACGGCGCACCCGGCGCCCCGGCCTCACGGCTTCCGCTGGACGCACCCCGCCCGCAGCCCGGCGTGCCAACCGTGCGCAAGCCCTTCAGTGGCGGGCCTGGCGGGCCGATCAGCGGCGAGGCCCCCTCCCAGGCACACGGCGCACCCGGCGCCCCGGCCTCACGGCTTCCGCTGGACGCACCCCGCCCGCAGCCCGGCGTGCCACCCGTGCGCAAGCCCTTCAGCGGCACGATGATGGCGCCGCTGCTCCTCGGCGTGGCCCTCAACCCGATCAACTCGACGATGATCGCCACCGCGCTCGTCGCGGTCGGGCACGCCTTCGGTGTCGGCGTCGCGCAGACGGCGTGGCTGGTGGCGAGCCTCTATCTGGCGAGCGCCGTCGGCCAGCCGACCATGGGCCGCCTCGCGGACCTGGTCGGTCCGCGCAAGGTGTTCCTCGGTGGGCTCGTGGTGGTCCTCGCCGCCGGGCTGGTCGGCGCCCTCGCGCCGGCGTTCGGGTGGCTGATCGCCTCACGCGTGCTGCTGGGCGTCGGGACGTCCGCCGCCTACCCCTCGGCGATGGCGATGCTGCGCGCCGAGTCGCGCCGGGTGGGCGTGGAGGCACCGCGTCCCGTACTCGGGCGGCTCTCGCTCGCCTCGCTGGCGAGCGCCGCCGTCGGCCCGGTGCTCGGCGGCGCGCTCGCCGCCACCCTCGGCTGGCGGGCCGTCTTCGCCGTGAACATCCCGGCCGCCTTGATCGGCCTGGCACTGGCCTGGCGCTGGGCGCCGGCGGACCCGCCGCGTGCCGCCGACCGGGGCCGGGTGGATCTGGACCCGCCGGGTCTGCTGCTCTTCGCGGCGACGATCGCCACGACGATGCTCTTCCTGATGAACCTGGCTCACCCCGACTGGCTGCTGCTGGTGCTCGTGGCGCTCCTCGGCTCGGCCCTGGTCGCCTGGGAGCTCCGGGCCGACCGGCCGTTCCTGGACCTGCGCCTGCTGGGCCGCAGCCCGGGGCTGACCCGCACCTTCGTCCGCAGCGGGCTCACCTACCTGGTGCTCTACTGCATGCTCTACGGCTTCTCGCAGTGGCTGCAGGAGTCGCACGGCCTCAGCTCGTTCCACGCGGGCCTGATCGCGCTGCCGATGTCGGTGACCGCCGCCGTCTTCTCGCTGCTGGGCGCACGCACGAAGACCCTGCGGGTGCCGCTCGTCGTGCTCACCTTGCTGCTCGGCGCCGGGTCCGCACTGCTGCTGGTCCTGGACGCGCACACGCCGATCGCGGTGTTGGTGCTGGCCAGCACGCTCTTCGGCGTCGGCCAGGGCCTCGCCTCCAGCTGCAACCAGGCCGCCGTCTACGCCCAGGCGCCGGCGGACGGCACCGGCTCGGCGGCGGGGCTGCAGCGCACCTCGATCTACCTGGGCGCGATCCTGTCGTCCTCGGTGCTCGCCCTGCTCTACGGCAGCCGCGCGACCGACGTCGGCCTGCACGGCATCGCCCTCGTCATGAGCCTGCTCTGCGCCGCTCTTCTGCTCTTCACCGCCGCGGACCGCGCGTTGCGCGCGGGCCGTTGATCATTCACCTGATGGAAGGTTCCCCTCGCATGACCGCCACCACGCTCGACCAGAACACCGCCCTGATCATGATCGACCTGCAGAAGGGCATCGTCGCCCTCGCCGCCGAGCTCGGCGCGGACGAGGTCCTGGCCAACTCCGACAAGCTGGCGACGGCGTTCCGCGAGCGCGGACTGCCCGTGGTCCACGTCAACGTCACCGGCGGCGCCCCGGGCCGCACCGAGCTCAACCGTTCGCTGGGCGAGCTCCCGGCCGACTGGGCCGAGCTGGTCCTGCCGGTCGCCGAGGGCGACGTCCTGGTCACCAAGCAGACCTGGGGCGCGTTCCACCGGACCGGCCTCGACGCGGCGCTGCGCGAGCGCGGCGTCACGCAGGTCGTCATCACCGGTATCGCGACCAGTGCGGGCGTCGAGTCGACGGCGCGCGCCGCGCACGAGCACGGCTACAACGTCACCGTCGCCACCGACGCCGTCGCGGACCGCGACCCGGTCGCGCACGACCACAGCGTCTCGCGCGTCTTCCCGAAGCTGGGCGAGACCGGCACGACCGCGGAGCTCCTCGCCCTTCTGGGCTGAGCGAGGAGACCCGCACGACGGGGGTCAGCCGCGCCCGAGGAAGGGCATCCCGGTGGCCATGATCGTCATGAAGGGCACGTTCACGTCCAATGGCAGGGACGCGATGTGGACGACCGTCGAGGCGACGTGCACGGCGTCCATCACCGGCTCGACCGCGATGCGGCCGTCCGCCTGGAGGATGCCCTGGGTCATCCGCTCCGTCATCTCCGTGGCGGCGTTGCCGATGTCGATCTGGCCCACCGCGATGCGGTGGGCCCGGCCCTCCAGCGCGAGGGACTTGGTCAGGCCCGTCATCGCGTGCTTGGTCGCGGTGTAGGCCACGCTGTTGGGGCGCGGGACCTGGGCGGAGATGGAGCCGTTGTTGATGATGCGGCCGCCCGCCGGGTCCTGGTCCCGCATCAGGGCGAAGGCATGCTGGGCGACGAGGAAGGCGCCCGTCAGGTTGACGTCGACGATCGACCGCCAGCGCTCCGCCGGCAGCTCCGCCGCGGGCGCGGGCGTGCCGAACGAGCCCGCGTTGTTGAAGAGCAGGTCCAGGCGCCCGTAGCGGGCGGTGAGCTGGTCGAAGAGCGCGGCCAGGGCCTCCTCGTCGGTGACGTCGGCAGGGACCACCCAGGCGTGCGCGATCTCGGCCGCGGTCTCCTGGAGCGCGTCCTCGCGGCGACCGGTCAGCACGACCGTCCAGCCCGCGCGTCCCAGCGCCCGTGCGGTGACCCGCCCGATCCCCGAACCGGCCCCCGTGACCAGGGCGATACGCCCCGTCGGCCGCTGTTCCTCCGCGTTGAACGCCTGCGCCATGCAGCTCCTCCCGTTGATCACACGCTACCGCTTCCGGACACGGAAGCGGCGTGCCACTCGCATGGCGGGGGCGTGACCCAGACCATAGGCTGTGCGAGATTCGAACAGTGATGCCGCATCAGGAGGGCCCAGCCGCCATGTCGCACGCGTCCCACGGCCGTCACGCCGAGCCCCGCACGTCCGTCCTGAACCGCACGCGCGCTGCCGCACTCCTCGGCGCGGCCGCCGCCGCGGCGTCGCTCCTGGCACCGGCCTCCGCCCAGGCGTCGACCGCGGGGACGTCCGGGGCCTCCGGCACGTCGGCAACCACACTGGTGGTGACGCACATGGCCACTCCGCACTTCCCCGTCCCGGTCCGGATCGGGAACGCCCACCAGGTGATCACCGTGCAGGCGCACGGCAGCTACGCCGTGGTGACGGCCTGGCAGCTGAACCCGGTCGGCTGGCAGCGCGTCTTCTCCACCACGGCCGCGCGGATCGGCGCCCACGGGCTGGCGAACGGCGCGACCCGCCGCCAGGGCACCTACACCACGCCCACCGGCACGTACACGATCACCCGAGGCTTCGGCAACGGCCCGGCACCGCGCGGGACGCGGATGCCGTACCACCGCGTCACCTCGGCGGACTGGTGGGTCGAGGACCCCCAGTCGCCGTACTACAACACGCTGCGTGCGGTCCGCCCCGGCACCAACCCGGGCTTCCCGCTGACCGAGGCGGGCGACCGGGGCAGCGAGCACCTGGCCAACTACCCGATCCCGTACCACAACGCGCTGGTCATCGACTTCAACATGCACCCGGCCGTCCCGGGCCGCGGGGCGGGCATCTTCCTGCACGACCTCAACGCCTCGGCGGGCCCGACGGCGGGCTGCGTGGCCGTGCCGGCGAGCGTGCTGACGCACATCCTGCAGTGGATCAACCCGGCCGCCCACCCGGTCATCGCCATCGGCTGACGCGCGGGCGCTCGGCTCCGCCGGGGCGGCGGCTGCGGCCGGGCCCGCCGACGCCGCGACCGCCGGACGGCGGGGCGGCCAGGTCGGACCGGTCGGACCGCGTTGCCCTGCCCGGCGTCAGCCGGTGAAGTGGCCTGGTGCCTGGGCCGGGCGGGCGTCGAGGACGCGGAAGCTGATGCCCGCCGCCTGGAGGCGGTCGATGAGCGCCGGGCCGCAGGCGGCGGCCGTGGTGAGCTGGCCGGCCGCCTTCGGCAGGTCGTCGTAGGCGAGGCAGAGAGCGGTCTCGGCCAGCATCTTGGCCGTCTCGCCGTAGCCCGGGTCGCCGCCGGAGACCTCGGTCCAGACGTGGTGGCCTCCGGCCTCGCCGCTGAACCTGACGGTGAACCAGCTGCGGGCGCGCTGCGCCGCGTCCGGACCGGCGCCGGACGGGCGCAGCTCCTCCAGCTTGCGGCGCAGCGGCGGGATCTGGGCGCCGACGGCGATCCCGGCGACGCCCGCGATGCCGGCGAGCGCGATCGGGAGGCGCTTGACGGCGGCGTAGTGGCCGTAGCGGAAGTCCGGCCCGTACTGCGGCAGGGCAGCGGCGCTGCGCAGGATGATCTGCTGGTCGATCGCGGGCAGCGGCACGACCCACGCGTGGGCGTCCTTGGACCAGCGCGGGCCCAGCATCACTCCGTGCACCCTGCGTCCGGCCGGCCGCTCCTCCACCGCCCGCCGGGCCTTCGCGGCCTGGGCCATCTGCGCGGGGCGCGAGAAGGCCGTCAGCGTGGAGGCGAAGGTGCCGCCGGAGAACGTGCCCGCCACGCGCACGTAACCCTCGATCGTCACGGGGCCGTCGAGCTGCTCCCGGCCGGTGACGCGGGCGAGCTCACGGACGGTGTGGAGGACGCCGAGGTCGTGCGGAACCGAATCGAAGCCGCAGGCGTGCAGCAGTCGTGCCCCGGTGGCCACGGCGCGCGCGTGGTGGCGGGTGTACATGGTGTCGACGAACTCGGGCTCGCCGGTGAGGTCGACGTAGTCCGTGCCCGCCTCGGCGCAGGCCGCGACGAGCGGCTCTCCGTAGCGGACGTAGGGGCCGACGGTGGAGATGACGACCCGCGCGGAGCGGGCCACCTCGGCGAGCGCGGCCGGGTCGGCGCTGTCGGCGACGAGCAGCGGCAGCTCCGGCTTGCCGAGCCGCTCGCGCAGCTCCTCCAGCTTGGCCCGGTTGCGACCGGCGACGGCCCAGCGGCAGCCCTCGGGCGCCTGGGCGGCGAGATACTCCGCGGTCAGGCCCCCGGTGAAGCCGGTGGCTCCGAAGAGGACCAGGTCGTAAGGACGTTCCGACGCACGCTCAGACACCATGCGCGCCACTGTAGCGCGCGCTACCCGCTGGTAACAGGAGCCGTCTCCATGCCGTGCCGTCAGGCCTTCCGGACGAGGAGGCAGGCCTGCTCGCGGCGGACCCCGGGCAGGAGCAGCAGCGCCTCACGCGCGAAACCCGCCACCGCCAGCTCGGCGATGAGCTCCTCGGGCCGTATCAGCTCGATGACGTAGTCGACGTCCTCGTGCCCGTAGGCGGCCCGTACCTGCGACTGCCCCTCGCCGACATGGAAGCCGAGCAGGACGTACCCACCCGGGGCGAGCGCGCGGTGCCACTCGCCGAAGACGGCGGGCCGCTCGACCGGCGGCGTGTGCAGCAGCGACCACCAGGACAGCACCCCGCCCAGCGACCCGTCGGCGGCATCCAGGGCGGCCAGCGACCCCACCTCGAACCGGAGCCTCGGGTGCGCGCGCCGGGCACCCGCGACCGTCAGCGCGGAGATGTCGACCCCGTACGCCGGCACCCCCAAAGTCTGGAGAAATGCCGTCACATGGCCCGGTCCGCAGCCGAGATCGGCGACCGGACCGGCGCCGCCCCGCGCCACCAGCTCGGCGAAGGCCGCCACCATCGACCGCCCCCGGACGTCCTGGGCGAAGCGCTCGGGAACGGTGGCGGCGTACGTCCCGGCGACGGCGTCGTACGCACGCCGCGCCTCCTCCTCGCGTTCGCCGGCGCCCACGGAGTACCTCCCGGTGGTCTCGACCCTGCCGATGCCACCGTCCTATCAGCCACCTCCGACAACCGGGCGGCACCGCTGTCCAGGGTGTGGAATTCCGCGCGAGGCGACGGACGAGCGCGCGACCGTGGGGCGCATGATCCTTCAACCCGTGACCGACGACCTCGCCGCCTACCTCGCCGCGGACGAGGTGATCGACCATCGGCACCCCCCAGTGCAGCAGCTGGCCGCCGAGCTGGCCACCCCGGAGGCGGCCTTCCTCCACGTCCGCGACCAGGTGCTCCACTCCGCCGACGCGGGCTTCTGGAGCGGAGCGTTCCGCGCCTCGGAGGTGCTGGCGGCGCGGAACGGGATCTGCCATGCCAAGTCCCATCTGCTGGCGGCGCTGCTGCGGGCGCAGGGCGTGCCGACCGGCCTGTGCTACCAGCGGCTGGAGGACGGTGAGGGCGGATTCGTCCTGCACGGCCTGATCGCGGCGCACCTGGACGGCCGCTGGTCCCGCCTGGACGCCCGGGGCAACTGCGAGGGCGTGGACGCCCGTTACGACCTGGAGCAGGAGCGGCTGGCCTGGCCGGTCAGGCCGGAGCTGGGCGAGTGCGACTACCCCGGCGTCTACGCCGCGCCGCCGGCGGAACTGGCCGAGGCGCTCGCCACGGCGGTGCCCGGGGAGTCGGGGTACGGCTACCTGCCGAGCGAGCTGCCCGGGCAGGAGACCTCTCCCCTGGCTTGACATACTTAGGTTAGGCAACCCTAAGTTGATCGTATGCTTGAGACCCGTTCCCTTCACCTCGCCTACGAGCGGGAGCGTTCCCGCACCCGGTCCGCGCCCGTCGTCGCCGACCTCGATCTCGCGCTGCCGCGCGGCGCCGTCACGGCCATCGTCGGGCCCAACGGTTGCGGCAAGTCGACGCTGCTGCGCGGGCTCGCGCGGCTGCTGAGGCCGGCGGCCGGGTCCGTCCTGCTGGACGGACAGGACCTGCACCGCCTGCCCTCACGCGAGGTGGCCCGCCGGCTCGGGCTGCTGCCGCAGCAGCCCGTGGCGCCGGAGGGGATCACGGTGGAGGGCCTGGTCCGACTGGGCCGGCATCCGCACCAGGGGCTCTTCGGAGCCTGGAGCGCCGTCGACCAGGACGCCGTGGAACGCGCACTGGCCGCCACCGGGACGGCCGCGCTCCGCGAACGGCTCGTGGACCGCCTGAGCGGCGGCCAGCGCCAGCGCGCGTGGATCGCGCTGGCGCTCGCGCAGGAGACCGACCTGCTGCTGCTCGACGAGCCGACCACCTTCCTCGACCTGCGGCACCAGCTGGACGTGCTCGATCTGGTGGTCCGTCTCCAGCGCACCTCGGACCGGACCGTCGTGATGGTGCTGCACGACCTCGGCCAGGCCGCCCGCTACGCCGACCACCTGGTGGTGCTGCGTGCGGGCCGCCTGGTGGCGGCCGGGACGCCGCGGGAGGTGCTGAGCGCCGAACTGGTGGCGGAGGTGTTCGAGGTGGAGTGCCGGGTCGTGCCCGACCCGGAGACCGGCACGCCCCTGGTCGTCCCCGCCGCCCGGCACGGCGGCGCGGCTCTCGCCGCGCCCGCCACCCGGTCCGGCGAGGTCGTCGCACAGGCCGTCACACCGTCGCCGACCGGCACTCCTTGACCAGCAGCCGGACCAGGTATCCGCCGCCCAGCAGGCCGGTCACCACGCCGACCGGCAGCTGGTGGCCGGGCACCGTCCGCTGTGCGGCCCAGTCCGCTGCGACGAGCAGCAGCGCCCCCGTCACCGTCGCGGGCAGCAGGTTCGGCCCCGGAGCGCGGGTAAGCCGACGGGCCACCTGCGGTGCCGTGAGCGCCACGAACGCCACCGGCCCGCAGGCGGCCGCCGCCGCGGCCGCGAGCAGCAACGCGCTGACCAGCAGCACCCGCCGACTCCGGGCGACCGGGACCCCGAGGGCGGTTGCGGCGTCGTCGCCGAGTTCGAGCAGGCGCAGCGCGCGACCGTGCCCGAGCACGACGAGCGGCCCCAGCAGCGCGAGCGCGAGACCGACCGTCGCCGCCCCGCGCCAGTCGCTGCCGTCGAGGCTGCCGGTGAGCCAGAGCACCGCGCGGGCGGCGTCGGTCAGTTGGCCACGGGTCAGCAGGTAGCCGTTGACGCCGGTCAGCACCGCGCCGAGGGCGACGCCGACCAGGACCAACTGCTGTCGCCCACCCCGGGCGAGCAGCAGCACCACTCCCCCGGCGGCCAGCGACCCCACCACGGCGCCGGTGGGCACGACCGTCGCGCCGCCACCGAGCAGCACGATGGCGGTGAGCGCGCCGGTCGCGGCGCCCTGGGTGAAGCCGAGCACGTCGGGACTGCCGAGCGGATTGCGCAGCAGCGCCTGGAACACGGCGCCGGACAGCGCGAGGGCCGCGCCCGCGAGCAGTCCGGTGACCACCCGCGGCAGGCGCAACTCCTGGACGACGAAGTACGTGGCCGGATCGGCGGTCGCGGCGCCCGGGTCGACAAGCGCGCGGACCACGTCCGCCGGAGCGAGGGCGAGATCCCCGCCGAAGGCGAGGGCGAGGACGGCGACGACGAGGACGGCGAGCAGCAGCAGGAGGGTGACCAGGCGCGCGCGACGCGCGGACCGGTCCACCGCCGAACGCCCCACCTCCGAACGCCCCACGTCCGGACGTCCCACCTCCGGGCGTCCGGTGCCGGCCGCCTTCGGCGTCGTCAGGGTGCGCGTGCGGCTCATGCGGCGTCACCTCGTCGGCTCACCAGCACCAGCAGCAGCGCGCCGCCGGCCACGGCGGTGACGACGCCTACTTGGAGCTCGCCGGGACGGGCGACGAGGCGGCCGAGGACGTCGGCGCCCAGCAGCAGCACCGGGCCGAACACGGCGCAGTAGGGGAGGGAGCGGCGCGGGTCGGGGCCGCTCAGGCGGGCGACCAGGTGCGGGGTGAGCAGGCCGACGAAGACCAGCGGTCCGCAGGCGGCGGTCGCGGCGCCGCACAGCAGGGTGATGGCGACGGTCGCACCGACCCGGGTCGCGGGAAGGCGGGATCCGAGAGCGCGGGCGGAGTCCTCGCCGAGCGCCAGCGCGCCCAGCGGGCGGGCGAGGACGAGGGCCAGGACCAGGCCGACGAGGACGAACGGGGCCATCGCCGCGACGGTGCCCAGCCGCGCCGAGGCGAGCGAGCCGACGGTCCAGAAGCGCATCCGGTCCAGTGCGTCGGTGTCGAGCAGCTCGACGGCGCTCACGTAGGAGTACAGGGCGGCGTTGACGGCCGTTCCGGCGAGGACGAGCCGTGTGGGCGTGGCCGTGCGTCCGCCGCCGACGGCGTGGACCAGCACGGCGACGACAGCGGCTCCGGCGAAGGCGAACCAGACGGCCTCCCCGAAGCCGGAGAGCCCGAGCAGGGCCGAGGCGGTGACGACGGCGGCCGAGGCACCGGCGTTGACGCCGAGCAGGCCGGGGTCGGCCAGCGGGTTGCGGGTCAGCGCGCGCATCACGCCGCCCGCGAGACCGAGGGCCGCTCCGGCCAGCAGCCCGAGAAGGGTGCGTGGCAGCCGCATGCCGTGGACCACGTCGTAGGAGGGGGCGGCCGGGTCGGTGAGGCCCTGCCAGACGGCGCCCGGGGAGAGGGGCTTGGCGCCGAGGGCGAGGGAGAGCGCGAGGGCTGCCAGGAGCAGGACCGCAGCGAGGATCGGCAGGCGGAGGGGTCGACGTGCGCGAGCGGCCGGCCGGACGCCGCGCAGTCGGGGTGAGGGCGGATCAGCGGTCAGGGCGGTCATGGGCGAAGGGCCTCCGGGGTGTTCTGCGGCCGACTGGACAACGGCTCGGAAACTTAGGTTAGGCTACCCTAAGTTGACCTTGAGTCCGGGTGGCCGCCCCGTCGGCATCCGGCCGCCCCGCGCCCTCCGGCGTTCCCTCCGGCGTTCCCTCCGGCGTTCCCTCCGGCGTCTCCCTCCTGCTCCCGCCTTCGTTCACGAGAGCGTCCTCACGAAAGCGTTCAGCGCCATGCCCGTTCATCCCTCCCGCCGTTCCCTGCTCGCCGCCGGCGGCGTCGCCGGCCTCGGCGCGCTCCTCGCCGCCTGCGGCTCCTCCTCCCGGTCCGGATCCGCGAGCGCGGACGCCAAGTCGTCCGGCTCCACCACCACCGGACCCTGGCGCTTCACCGACGATCGCGGCACCACCGTCGCCCTCCCCCAGGCCCCCACCCGCGTCGTCGCCTACACCGGCACCGCCGCCGCCCTCCACGACTTCGGCGCGACGGACCGGATCGTCGGCGTCTTCGGGCCGACCAGGCTCGCCGACGGCAAGGCCGACCCGATGGCAGGACGGCTCGACGTCGGCAGGCTGACCGTCCTCGGCAACGCCTGGGGCGAGTTCGACCTGGAGAAGTACGCCGCGCTGCGCCCGCAGCTGCTGGTCACCGACATGTGGCTGCCCGGCCAGCTCTGGTACGTCCCGGACGCGAGCAAGGACAAGATCGCCGCGCTCGCCCCCACCGCGGGGATCACCATCGCCAAGGTCCAGCTGCCCGAACCGCTGGCCCGCCACGAGCAGTTGGCCGGGCTGCTGGGCGCGGACCTGCGCGCCGCGTCCGTCGTCTCCGCCAAGCAACGCTTCCAGCAGGCCGTGGAGACGCTGCGCCGCACGGCCAAGGCCCGCGGTGGCCTGAAGGTGCTGGCCGCCTCCGCCGGCGCCGACCTGCTGTACGTCTCCGATCCCTCCGTCTACCCCGATCTCTCCTACTACCGCAGCCTCGGCGTCGAGCTGATCGCGCCGAAGCAGGTCAAGGGCGGCTTCTTCGAGTCGCTCAGCTGGGAGAACGCCGACAAGTACGGCGCCGACCTGATCCTGCTCGACAGCCGCAGCTCGGCCCTGCAGGCCAAGGACCTGACCGGCAAGCCCACCTGGCAGCAGCTCCCCGCCGTCAAGGCCGGTCAGGTCGTCCCCTGGCTGAGCGAGGTCCGGTTCTCCTACGCCGGTTGCGCGCCGCTGGTCGAGCAGCTGGCCGCCGCGCTGGACCGGGCCCGGAAGGTCGCCTGATGGCCGCCGCGTCCGCCTCCGGCTGGGACTTCCTCGACCTGCGGGTGCTGCGCACGCAGACCCTCGGGCCTTCGATGCGCCGCGTCGTCCTCGGCGGCCCCGACGTCGACCGCTTCCGCTCCGGCGGTCGCGACCAGCGCTTCAAGCTGTTCCTGCCGCAGCCAGGGGAGCCCGCGCCGCTCGTCCCGACCTGGGCCGGCCCCGACTGGTACGCCGAGTGGCGCCACATGGAGCCGTCCCGACGCGCGGTGATGCGCTCCTACACCGTCCGCGCCCAGCGCCCCGGCGAACTCGCCGTCGACTTCGCCCTCCACGACGGCACCGGCCCCGCCGGCCGCTGGGCGGCGACCGCCGCGCCCGGCGACCACGTGGTCGCGCTCGGCCCGACGGACCCCGACAACGCGGGCATCGACTTCCGCCCACCGCAGGGCACCCGATGGGTGCTGCTGGCCGCCGATCTGACGGCACTCCCGGCCGTCGCGGGCATCGTGTCCTGGCTCGGCGCGGCGCATCCCGAGCTGCCGGTGCGGGCCTGGATCGAGGTCCCCTTCGAGCGGGACCGGCAGGAGCTGGTCTCGCAGAGCGCGGACCTCACGGTGCGCTGGGTGGCCCGCGGCGGCTTGCCGGGCGCGGTCGTCACCACGCAGGGGCTGCCGGCGGGAACACCGTACGCCTGGCTGGCCGGCGAGGCGGGCTGCGTGCGGGACCTGCGGCGCCACCTGCTGCGCGAGCGGGGGTTCGAGCGCTCGCAGGTGACCTTCACCGGCTACTGGAGGCGTGGCGCGTCAGAGGAGGACCTCCTCACCGAAGTTGCGTGAAGTCGTTCAGTTGCAGCGACCTCAGGGCCGCGAGGAACTGCGCGACAAGCCACCCGCACACCTGATTCACCGAACGCGCAGGGCCATCCACACAGGGGGGTTGTTCGCGCAGTTCCCCGCGCCCCTGGTGGTGCAACCACAGGAAGGATCCCATGCAGTCCCACCTGCTCAACTCCGCCTCCGTCGACACCTACCGGCAGCTCGTACGTGACGGCTCGGACCTCGTCGCACGCCATGTCGCCGCCGCGCAGCGACCGTTCACCGGCGTCACGCCGCACGCCCTCGCCCGTGAGGTCGGCGCCGTCGATCTGGACGCGCCGCTCGCGGACACCCGGGCCGCGCTCGACGAGCTGTCGCGGCTCTACCTGCGCGACGCCGTCTGGTTCCACCACCCCCGTTACCTGGCTCATCTCAACTGCCCGGTGCTGCTGCCCGCCCTGCTGGGCGAGACCGTCCTCACCGCGGTCAACTCCTCCCTCGACACCTGGGACCAGAGCGCCGGAGGCACCCTCATCGAGCGGCGTCTGATCGAGTGGACCGCCGCGCGGATCGGCCTGGGGCCGGACGCGGACGGGGTGTTCACCAGCGGCGGCACGCAGTCCAACCTGCAGGCCCTGCTGCTGGCCCGCGAGGAGGCCGTGGGAGCGGACCGGAGCGGGGGCCCTCGGCTGCGGATCTTCGCCTCCGACGCCGCGCACTTCAGTGTCGTGAAGTCCGCGCGGCTGCTCGGGCTCGCTGCCGACGCCGTGGTGCCGGTCGCCACCGACGACCGGCGCCGGATGGAACCGGCCGCGCTGGAGCGGGCGTTGGAGCGCTGCCGACGGGCGGGCGAGTTGCCGATGGCCGTCGTCGCCACCGCCGGGACCACCGACTTCGGCAGCATCGACCCGCTGCCCGCGATCGCGGAGACGTGTGCGCGGCACGGCGTGTGGCTGCACGTCGACGCCGCCTACGGCTGCGGCCTGTTGGTCTCGCCGACCCGGCGCACACGGCTCGCTGGCATCGAGCAGGCCGACTCGGTCACCGTCGACTTCCACAAGTCCTTCTTCCAGCCCGTCAGTTCGAGCGCCGTGCTGGTCCGTGACGCGCGCACGCTGCGGCACGCGGGACACCACGCCGACTACCTCAACCCCCGGCGGATGGCCGAGCGCGGCATCCCCAACCAGGTCGACGGGAGCCTGCAGACCACGCGCCGCTTCGACGCACTGAAGCTCTGGCTCACCCTGCGCGTGGTGGGCGCGGACGGAGTGGGCGAGCTCTTCGACTCGGTGCTGGACCGCGCCGCCGAGGGGCACAGCCTGCTGGTCGGCGACGAGCGGTTCCACGTCGTGGTCGAGCCGCAGCTCAGCACGCTCGTCTTCCGATGGACTCCCCCGCGCGCGCCCCGCGACGCGGCACTGATCGACGCGGCCAACCTGCACGCCCGGGAGGCGCTCGCGGCGAGCGGCGCGGCCGTGGTCGCGGGGACGGTCGTGGACGGGCGGCACTTCCTGAAGTTCACGCTGCTCAACCCCGCCACCACCGTCGCGGACCTGGCGGCCGTCCTGGACCTGCTCGACGGCCATGCCACCGCCTACCTCGCCGCCGACCGGGCGGCCTGAGGAGCCTTTGATGACCGACCGCAGGACCCACGACTTCGTCGCCATCGGCCTCGGCCCCTTCAACCTCGGGCTGGCCTGCCTCGCGGAGCCCCTCACCGACCTCGACGGCGTCTTCCTGGAGCGCAAGCAGGAGTTCGACTGGCACCCCGGCATGATGCTGGAGCAGGCCAGCCTGCAGACGCCCTTCCTCGCCGACCTGGTGACCCTGGCCGACCCGGCCTCGCCCTACTCGTTCCTCAACTACTTGAAGCAGCAGGGGCGTCTGTACTCCTTCTACATCCGTGAGAACTTCTTCCCGCTGCGCAGCGAGTACGTCGACTACTGCCGCTGGGCCGCCTCCCGCCTGCGCTCGGTGCGGTTCGGCCGGGAGGTGACGTCCGTGACCCACGAGGCCGACGCCGAGGCCTACGTGGTCCGGTGCGCGAACGGCGAGACGTACCGGGCGCGGCGCCTGGTCCTCGGCACGGGCACGCCGCCGCATGTGCCGGCCGCGCTCGACGGGGTCGGCGGGCCCGCGTTGCACAGCTCCCGCTACCTCGACCACGCCGAGGAACTGCGCAAGCGCGACCGGATCACCGTCGTCGGCAGCGGGCAGAGCGCCGCCGAGATCTACCTGGACCTGCTCGGCGACATCGACCGGCACGGCTACGAGCTGGTCTGGGCGACCCGCTCGCCGCGCTTCTTCCCGCTGGAGTACACCAAGCTGACGCTGGAGCTGACCTCTCCGGAGTACATGGACTACTTCCACGCCCTGCCCGCTCCCGTCCGCGACCGGTTGGGCACCGCGCAGAAGGCCCTCTACAAGGGCATCAGCGCCGACACCGTCAACGCCGTCCACGAACTGCTCTACGTCAAGTCGCTGCGCGGCCCCGTCCCGACGCGGCTGCTGACCAACACCGCGCTCACCGCCGCCCGTTACGACGAGGGCGCCGAGCAGTACGAACTGACGCTGCACCAGCGCGAGCAGGACGTCACGCACACGCTGCGCACCGACGCGCTGGTCCTGGCCACCGGCTACCGCTACCGGGAGCCCGCCTTCCTCGACCCGATCGCGGACCGACTCGCCCGCGACGAGCAGGGGCGGCTCGCGGTGCGCCGCGACTGGTCCGCGGACGCGGCCGGGTGCGGCGAGATCCTCGTGCAGAACGCCGCCCTGCACACCCACAGCCTCTCCGATCCGGACCTGGGCATGGGCGCCCACCGCAACTCCGTCCTGCTCCGCACCCTCACCGGGCGCGAGGTCTACCCGATCGAGCGCCGCATCGCCTTCCAGGAGTTCTCCGCCGCATGAACCACTCCCCGGCCCCGACCGCCGCCCTCGCCGACGAGTTCACCTTCCGCCCCGTCGACCCGGACGCCGACGCCGCGCTGCTGCACGGCTGGGTGACCGACCCCAAGGCCGTCTTCTGGCTGATGCAGGACGCCACCGTGGCGCAGGTCCGCGAGCAGTACACGAAGCTCGACGCCTGGATCGGCTGCTACCGCGGCGAACCGACGGTGCTGATGGAGCGCTACGACCCCGCCGAGGACGAGGTCGGCGCCGTGCACCGGACGACCGCCGGAGACGTCGGCATGCACGTCCTGACGGCCCCGACCGAGCGGCCCGTGGCCGGCTTCACCCGCGCCGCGATCACCGCGGTGCTGCGGCAGCTCTTCGCCGACCCGGCGGTGCGCCGGGTCGTGGTCGAGCCCGACGTGCGCAACCACGCCGTCCACGCGCTGAACGCCGCCGTCGGCTTCCGGCCGGTGGGCGTGGTGACGCTGCCGCGGACGGGCAAGCGGGCGCTGCTCAGCACCTGCACGCGCGAGCAGTTCCGCGCGGCGAGCGGGGCCCGCGAGCGCGAGCCGCTCGCGCACCTGACGCCGGAGCTGTGGGGACGCGCCAACCGGCACCTGGTGCGCAAGGCGCTGGCGGAGTTCGCCCACGAGCGCCTGATCACACCCGTGCCGTTGCCCGACAGCGGTGGCTGGTTCGGTTGCGCGAGCGACGACGATTCGGTGGCCTACCGGTTCCGGGCGGACCTGCTGGCGCTGGACCACTGGCGGATCGACCCGGACACCATCGTGCGCCTGCGGGCCTCGGACGGCGTGGAGCTGCCGCCCGACGCGGCCGGACTGGTGCTGGAGCTGCGGCGCAGCCTCGGGCTCTCGGACGAGGTGCTGCCGGTGTACCTGGAGGAGATCACCAGCACGCTCGCCGCGCTGGCCTTCAAGCTCTCCCTGCCCGAGGTGAGCGCGACGGAGCTGGCCGCCGCGGACTTCCAGTCGATCGAGGCGGGCATGACGGAGGGCCACCCCTGCTTCGTCGCCAACAGCGGCCGGCTCGGCTTCGACGCCGTGGACCAGCTGCGCTACGCGCCGGAGGCGGGCGCGCCGGTGCGACTGCTGTGGGTGGCCGTCCACCCGGACCACGCGGTGCACGCGCTCGGGCGCGACGTGGACGTCCGAGCGCTGGGCGCGCCCCGGATCCCGGCGGAGCTGGCCGGATACGTGGCGATCCCCGTCCACCCGTGGCAGTGGCACAACAGGCTCGTCGTCTCCTACGCGGACGAGATCGCGGCCGGGCGGGTCGTGCTGCTCGGCGAGGGCCGGGCCGGAGGGCGGGACAGCCACCTGGCCCAGCAGTCGATCCGCACCTTCTTCAACTCCGCCGCGCCGGACCGCCCGTACGTGAAGACCGCGCTGTCCGTGCTCAACATGGGCTTCACCCGCGGTCTGTCGGCCGACTACATGGAGCACACCCCCGCCATCAACGACTGGCTCGCCGATCTCGTCGCCGCCGACGCGACGCTGACCGGCTGCGGGTTCTCGATCCTGCGCGAGCACGCGGCCGTGGGGTACCGGCACCCGCAGTACCCCAAGGGCACGCCGCAGCAGAAGCAGCTCGCGGCCCTGTGGCGGGAGAGCCCGCTGCCGCTGCTCGCCGAGGGCGAGCGGGCGGCGACGATGGCCGCACTGCTGCACACCGACCGGGACGGCGCCCCGCTCGCGGCCGCCCTGGTCACCTCCTCGGGCCTGACCCCCGAGGAGTGGCTGAACCGCTACCTCACCGCCTACCTCGTCCCCGTCGTCCACGCCCTGTGCGCGTACGGGCTCACCTTCATGCCGCACGGCGAGAACGTGATCCTGGTGCTGGACCGCGACGGCGCGCCCCTGCGGGTCTTCTTCAAGGACATAGCCGAGGAGATCGCCGTGCTGGACCCGGCGACGCCCCTGCCGCCGCAGGTGGCCCGGATCCGCGCCGAGGTGCCGCGCGAGCAGTGGGCGCTCTCGGTGCACACGGACGTGTTCGACTGCTTCCTGCGGTTCCTCTCCGCCGAGCTGCACGCCGCCGGCACCGTGCACCAGGACGTCTTCTGGGCGGTGGTGGCCCGCGTCCTGCGCGACTACGCGCGCGCCCACCCCGAGCTGGCCGACCGGTTCGCCGCGCTGGACCTCTTCGCCGAGCGGTTCGCGCTCTCCTGTCTCAACCGGCTGCAACTGCGGAACAACCGGCAGATGGTGGACCTGACCGACCCGGCCGGCGCCCTGCAGTTCGCCGGGACACTGCCCAATCCCATCACGCGGCACTGACCACGGCCGGAGCCGTACGCAGGGCAAGCTCCTCCCGTTCGACCGCCTTGATGTGGCGCCGTGCCAGCCAGAGCGGTACGGCGCCGAGGACGCCGAAGGACATGTCGATCGGCAGCCACCACAGCGGCAGCCCGCGCAGCGGGCCGCAGACGGACGCGAGCGGGATGATCGCGGCGCAGGCGATCAGCCCGAACTCCAGCACCCAGACGTTGCGGACCGGATCGCGCAGCGGCCCGACGAACGCCACGGCGATGACCAGGTGCGCGAAGGCCAGCCAGTCCGTGCCGTAGGCGAGGAACGGGTAGTCGCGCCGGGTGGCGACCAGGCCGGTGTGCACGTGGCGGACCCAGTCGACGGCGCCGGGGAGGTGTCCCGCGAGCCCCGAGAGCGGTGAGCCGCGGTCGCTCGCCCACCACACCAGCCAGCCTGACTCGGTGACGAGCGGAAAGGCGGTGAGCCCGGCCAGCACCAGCCCGGCCATGAACAGGACGATCCACACCCGTGCGCGCCGAAGGCGCTCCCCTTGGTTCATGGGGATCATCATGGACCTGTTTTTGAACGCGTTCAACTCCGAGTCTCACCGGTGCGCGCGGGCGAGGCGCCCGAGCAGCAGGACCGAGACCCCGCAGAGGAGGACCAGGAAGAGCCAGGGCAGCGCCGCGCCGTGCGCGGCCAGCAGCGTGAACAGGGCCGGGGCCGCCGTCTGCCCGGCGGTCCAGGACAGCTGGTAGACCGCCAGGTAGCGTCCCCGCAGGTCGGCGGGGGCCAGGGCCACGCTCAGCTCCTCCTGGAACGGCGTCGCCACCGTCTCGGCGAGGTTGTAGACACCGCCCGCCACGACCAGGCCGACGACCACCGCCCACCCGGGCGCGCCCGGCAGCATCGCGAAGACGGCGAAGGCCAGTGCGTAGAGCGCCGCACCCCAGGCCACCACCCGGCTCGAACGGTGACGAGCGAGGCGCCCGGTCACCCATGTCTGTGTCAGCACCACCTGCGCACCGTTCGCCACCAGGAGCGCCCCTGCGATCCAGGCCGGCCGGTGCAGACCCTGCGTCACGAAGACCGCGAGCAGCAGCGACAGCACGAGCGAGGGGAGGACGAGGGTGAGGTTGACGGCGATCAGCAGCAGGTAGCGGCGGTCGCGGAGCACCCTGCGGTAGCCCGCGGCGGCGACGTCCGGCCCCGCGTCGCGTTCGGTGCTCCTGCCGCCGCTCCGACCGGAGCGCTGCCCCGCGTCCCGCCTGAGGGGCGACGCGTCGGCCGGGCGCCAGCGCGCGAGCAGCAGCGCGGCGATGACGTAGCTCACGGCATTGGCGAGCACCGCCGCCCGCAGACCCGTCACCCCGCCCGCGCCCACGGCGAACGCGCCGAGTGCGCCGCCCGCCGCGAGGCCCGCGTTGCGCAGGGTGTGGAGCAGCGCGAACCACCGCGGTCGGCCGTCGGGCCGCGCCGCGAGCGCCACGAGCCCGGTGCTGGACGTCCAGTAGGTGACCGCGCCGACCTGGGCCGCCCAGGCGACCGGCACGATCTCCCAGAATCGGCTGCCGACGACCAGGAAGCCCGCGTACGCCACCGCCGAGACGGCGTTGCCGGCGAGGGCGACGCGTCGGGCGCCGAACCGGTCGATCAGCGGGCCGACCACGACGGCCGTGGGCGAGGCGAGCAGCCGGGCCAGGGTGAGGGCGGCGCCGACCTCGGCGAGCGGGAGGGTGGTGGTCGTCGCGAAGTAGACCACCACGAAGGCGAGCACGAGTCCGGTACCGAGGCTGTCGATGGTGGCGGCACCGAGGAGCGGGCGGTTGCCGCGGGTGTCCGGCAGGCCGAACCGGTCCCGCAGCGGGACACGGGCGCGCCGCTCCGCGGCGATCAGGGTGGACATGCGTGAGGACCCTTTCGGGCGAGGGGATTCGGGTTCGCGGACGAGTCTCGGCGCGGGTAGGGTCCGTGCCCAGAGATTCCACGGTGATGGAATCGACGGCCGCGCCGGGGAGGGGACGCGTTGCTGACGCTGCAGTTCTCGGCCCAGGACCTGGCCCGCATCCGGTTCGCCTACTCGCCCCTGGGCGAGACGGTGAGCAGCCTGCGCGCACTGAAGGACCCGGGCTCGCGCGCGGTCCACCTGCCGTGGGCGCGGCGCACACGCCGCCTGCTGGCCGAGCGCGAGGTCCCCTTCGAGCTGCTGTCGGCGCTGGTCCGGACGCCCGCCTCGTACATCCCCGACCTGCTGACCCCCGTGCCAGAGTCCGGAAGCCCCGACCTGGAGGAGGAGTTGGCAGCGCTGACGGCGCTGCCCCCGACGGCCGTACGCACGGATCTGGAGCGCATCGTCGCCCCGTGGGAGCCCGCCGTCGTGGAGTTCCATCGCGACCCGGCCGCCGGGCTGACCCGACTCGCCGACGAGATCCGCGCCTACCACGCGGTCGCGGTCGCCCCCCACTGGCCGCGCATGCGCCGACTGCTGGACGGCGAGATCCTGCGACGGGCCCGACTGATGGCCGACGACGGCGCCGGGGCGCTCTTCGGCGATCTGCATCCGATGGTGAGGTGGGAGAACGGCCTGCTGCGGGTGGCGCACAGGAGCGTCCACGGCGACCGCACCCTCGACGCCGGGCTGGGGCTGGTGCTGATCCCGTCGGTGTTCGTCTGGCCGGAGTGCTTCTCGCAGACCAACCCGCCGCGCCAGCCGGGGCTGAGATATCCGGCGCGCGGAGTCGGCTGCCTGTGGGAGAGCGGCCCGACCGCCGCGCCGGACGGACTCGTCCGCGTCCTCGGCCGCTCACGGGCGGTGCTGCTGGCCGAGTTGGGGTCGCCGCACTCCACCACGGAGCTGTCCGTGCGCACCGGCATGCCCGCAGCGACGGTCTCCCACCACCTCAAGGCCCTCCACGCGGCGCGGCTGACGACGGCCACCCGGGTGGGCCGCAGCGTGCTGTACCTGCGGACCCCGGCGGCGGAGTCGCTCTTCGACGACGAGGGCGACTGAGACTGCGCGCGCGACCGCCCCGGCCACGCTCAGCCGGTCAGGGCGCCGATCAGGATCGACGTCCACCACGCCGCCTGCGAGACCAGCGCCGCCGCGCCTGCCCGCCACAGCAGCGGCGCGGGCAACTCCCGCCACCCCGAGAGGCGTTCGACGTCCGGAACACCGCTGCGCAGCGCCTGCGCGAGCACCCCGTTGACGGCGGCGACCAGGGCGGCGACGAGGTTGGCGTCGGTCCACCCGCTGGCGAAGTCCGGCCGCAATGCGATCCCGGACAGGGCGAGCCCCACGAAGCCGGTCCAGATCAGCCGTTCGGCCCGCGCGGAGAACGCGAGCAGCGCGCCGACCCGGGCTCGACCGGCCAGCACGGCCAGCCCGAGCCCGTCCACGGCCAGCACCGCCCCGAACCCGAGGGTGAGACTGACCAGGTGCACGCCGAGCGCAACCTCTCGCACCCCGAACCCGGGATGCGTGTGCACCGAGGCCAGGATGACGGCGTACCAGCCCAGGCAGACGGCGGCGATCCGCCACAGGGTCTGCTGGCGGCGGTCGGCGGGACGGGCCTGAAGATGACTGGCAGCACTCACGGGAGGAGATATTAGCTTAGGCTTACCTAACTTCTCTGCCCGGGCCCCGGCACCCGTGCCAGGAACGCGTCCACCGCCGTCAACGAGGCCTTGGCCGTGGGCCCGGCGAGCAGGTCCACCCCGTGGGCATCCCCGGGCACGCTGACCAGCCGGACCGTGCCCGGCCTGGCCTCGGCACGGAACGTCTCGGCCGCCGCAGCCGATCCGTAGCCGTCGTTCACCGCGGTGAGCAGCAGCAACGGACAAGGCAGCTCGGGGACGTAGGGGGCCACGACGACGTCCGGCGCGAGCGTCTGCTCGGCGGAGAGCGAGACCACCCCGGCGACCGCCGGCCGCAGTCCGGCCGCCGCGACGATGGATGTCTTCGCTCCCTTCGACGCGCCCATGAGCACCACCGGGCCCGCGCCGCCGCCGCGGACCGCCGCGACCACGGCCCGCAACTCGTCCACGGGCGGCTCACCCGCGTAGTCCCAGAGCACCACGCGGTAGCCCTCCCCGGTGAGCCGCCGGACCAACGGCAGCCACGCGCACAGGAAGCGGTCGCTCTGGTTGGACAGCACCACGGTGCGCGGCCCCGTCCCGAGCACCGCCACGGGGATCACCGAGGACTGCGGGCCGCGCACCGTGATCGTCGCGATCGGGACACCCGGACCGACGGCCCCCGGCATGACGCATCCGTCGAGCGCGTCGGAGGCCGCCGACACCGACACCGGTGGTGAGCTCGGCGACGACGCCGTGCCGGAGGCGGCGCAGGAGGCGAGGAGCGCGGTGCCGGCCAGCACGGTCAGCGCCGACAGGGCAGCGGCGGCACGTCCATGAAGCGTCATCGAAGGCTCCTGGCGAGGAAGGCGGCGAGGGCGGTGCGCAGCGACCGGGGCGCCGGGTCGGTGAGCAGGTCCCAGCCGTGGCCGGAGCCGGGCGGCAGGACCGTCAGCGAGCGGAGCGGAGCGGGGGTGCCGAGCGCGGCGAGCAGGCGGCGCAGGTCGGGGACGGCCACGAAGGGGTCGTCCTGGGCGACCGCCGTCCAGACCGGCAGGCGCACCGCGGAGGCGACATGCAGGGGACGGTCCAGCTCGTCCGGGGAGAGCGCGGCGACGGCGCGCAGGCCGGGGAAGGGACGCGCGGCGAAGGAGAGCGCCTCGGCGCCGCCGGCCGAGGCCCCGAGGAGCGCCTCGCGGGTGGCACCGGCGCGGCGCAGCGCCGCGAGGGCGGCGGCCACGTCGGCGTCGGGGTCGCCGCCCGAGGCCGGGCAGTCGCTCTCCCCCTGGCACCGACCGTCGAAGAGCAGCACCCGGTAGCCGAGTCCGGCCAGCACCCCGGCGTACGGAAGCCAGCCGCACTTGCCCCGGCCGCCCGACTCCGGGACGAGCACGACACCCCGCGGACCGCTCCCGGCCTCCAGTGCCGCGAGCCGCACCCCGTCGGCCGTGCGCAAAGTGAGCGCGCGCACCGCCGCCGCGCCGGGCGACGCCGTCGCGCCGCAAGGAAGCCGTGAAGCGGTCGGCGCCCTGGGCGTCGAGCCGACCGTCCCCGCCGCGCACCCGAAGAGCAGCACGACGCACCCCGCGAGCGCACAACGGGCAAGGGAGGAAAGCTTGGTGGACATGGACCGAGACTGGCGCGGCCGCCACCGCAGCGGCGATAGTTTTGGACGGAGCCGAAACCTCGGACACGGGACGGTGGCGTGCGGTGCTGAGACTGCGTCTGACCGCGGACGACCTGGCCCGGACCCGCTTCGCGCCACAGCCCGCGCCGCTGGTCGAGTTGAAGCTCTCGCTGATGATGCTGCGACGCACCGACAGCGACGCCTTCTTCGGTCGGTGGCGCCGCGGTCTGCACCGGACCCTGCCCGCGACCACGCGCCCGCTGTGGGACCTCGTCTCCGGCCACCTCGGCCCGCCGTTCCTGGACCCGGTCAGCACCGGGCTGGACGAGGGCCTGCAGGAGGTGCGCGCCACGCCGCCGGAGCTCGTCCGAGCGGGCGTGGAGCGGGTCCGCGCCGACCGCGGGATCGCGCCCCCGCCGTGGGTGCGCGGGCTGCTGGACGGGGACGAGCGGGCGTGGCGCCTGCTGTGCCGGGCGTTGGGCGACGCCTACGAGACGGTGCTCGCCCGGGGGTGGCCGACGACGGCCACCTGGCATCGCGCGGAGTTCTCGCGTTACGCGCTCACCTCGGCCGAGCACGGTGTCGCCGCCGCGCTGCTCGCGCTGGTGCCGGGGTCACGCTTCGTCGAGGGCGCCTGGGAGTGCCCCGCCACCTACCGCCGGGAGGTGCACGCCGAGGGCCGGGGCGTGATCCTGCTGCCGACCTTCCACTGGACCGCCGTGCCGCTGGTCGCGGACCTGCCGGGACGGCCGGTCCTGTTCGTCTATCCGGCGGGCCCCGGGCTGCCGGTCTCTGCCGCGGAGCCGGGCGGGGACACCCTGGCGCCGGTCCTGGGCACCACCAGGGCACGCGCACTGCGACTGCTGGGCGAGCCGCTCAGCACCAGCACGATGGCACGCGGGCTCGGGATCAGCATCGGCTCGGCGTCCGTGCACGCGACCGCGCTGCGCGCGGCCGGCCTGGTCAGCTCCGTCCGCGACGGCCGTGAAGTGCTGCACGCCCGCACACCGTTGGGCTCCCTGCTGGCCGGCCACGACACACCCGACCAGGAGCCGACGGGCTGACCTGGCGTCATGGCGGCAACGCCGAAAGGGCGGACGAGCCGCGGGTGGGGCCGCGGTCCGTCCGCCCCGGGGTTCACCGAGGGATGGGGAGTCAGCCCGCAGTGAAGGCCGTCAGGCCGTTCGGGGTGCCGAGGCCCGTCGGACCGTCGTAACCGACCCCCGCGGTGCAGAGGTAGGCCGGGTCGCAGCTGCCGTTGCTGCCGCTGGTGACGTCGTTGAGCGCCGAGGTGTGCTGGTAGGGGTACTGCGCGGGGTAGTCGCTGCTGCCGGGGGTACCGGCGTCGGCGTAGACGGCGGCGATGATGGGCGAGGAGGCGCTGGTGCCGCCGTAGACCTGCCAGCCGGAAGCGCCGTAGCTGTCGTAGACGGCGACGCCGGTGGCCGGGTCGGCGACGGCGGAGACGTCGGCGACGGTGCGGTTGGAGCAGCCGGTGTCGGTCTGCCAGCTGGGCTTGGGGTCGTAGGCGGAGCAGCCGGAGCCGGTGCCCTCGGTGCTGGAGGTGGACCAGACGCTCTCGCTCCACCCGCGGCTGCTGGAGTCCTTGGTGAGCGAGGTGCCGCCGACGGCGGTGACGTACTGCGAGGACGCCGGGTACTCGGCACCGTAGGCGGAGTCGCCGGCCGAGACGGTGACCGCGACGCCCGGGTGGTTGAAGTAACTGTCGTCGGAGGTGAGGTCGCTGGAGTCCTCGGAGCCGCCGTAGCTGTTGGAGACGTACTTGGCGCCCAGCGAGACGGCCTCGTTGACGGCGGTGCCCAGGTCGCTCATGTTCGCGGAGGACGCCTCGACCAGGATGATGTTGGCGTTGGGAGCGACGGCGGAGACCATGTCGAGGTCGAGGGAGATCTCCCCCGCCCAACCCGAGTCGGCGCTCGGGTAGTTGGTGCCGCCGGTCTGGTCGACCTTCTGGAAGCAGCCGTTGGCGGTGGTGCAGGCCGGCAGGCCGTACTGGCTGCGGTAGGTGGCGAGGTCGGCCTCGGCGTTCGGGTCGTCCTGCGCGTCCACGATCGCGACGGTCTGCCCCGCGCCGCCGTTGGCGGGGAGGGCGTAGGCGCTGAGCAGGTCGGTGGGGCCGTACCCCGACGGCGTCGCGTTCGGTGTGATCGCGTTCGCGGTCAGGGCGTGCGGCTCGACGACGTCGGTCCGCGCGAGTGCCAGGCAGGACATCGTCCCCGTGTGCGCCGGGGCGGCGCACAGGTGCTTGACGTGGACGGTCTGGGCGGCGGCGATCGCCGGGGTGGCGGCGGTCATCGCGCCGATCAGTGCTCCGGCCGCCAGTGCGGCGGCAGCGACACGGGGTCGCGACAGGTGGGCGGTGCCCATGGGGATCCTGGGTCCTCTCTTGGTCAACACCCGTCGGCCGGTGGGCCGGTGGGCGACTGCGGAAGGGAACGCAGTGGACGGAGGAGCATGGCCGCGCCCGTGCAGTGTTGTGGGCATGCCAACGCAATCCCCGCACTTCGCCACAGACCGGCGCGAAGCGGAGCGGGGACGGCATGTCACCACAAGGTGGGGTGTGCTTGCAGCAAACAGAGAAGCAGTGGGGCCGACGGCGCGTCAATGAGCGCTCAGAGGATTTTCAGAGGAAGGAGCCCTCCGGTTCGTTACCGCGACGTAAATCCCGCTGCTGAGGGCAGGTCGGAGCCACCCGGCCCCACTCGCGGAACTTCTTGGCCGCGTGAGCGTCGGTCAGTCACCAGGCGTTGGGCACGATCTCGACACGACCGGGATCGAACACGCTGCGGGGACCCACGACCGGACCGATACGGATCCGCGCGATCAGGAAGCGGCGCACCTCGCTGCGCCGGGCCAGGGAGATCCGCCGCCAACCGGCGCTCGCACGGCGACCGGTCACCAGGTCCTCCAGCGCGTCCCCGGCCCGGATCACCACCGAGCGGTTGACCTCCCGGATGCTCGCGACCAGCCGCGCCACCTCCGCGGCGGGCGGGTCCGCCATGGCCCGGAGTCGCGCCAACTGCCGCTGGTCGGCAGCACGGCGGCTTGCGGCCTCCTCGTCCAGGACGGCGACGGTCGGCGGGCGTCCGGGACGGCCCGCATCGTCGGGATCCCATCGCTCCAGACGCCGGACGACCCGGAGGTCCACCAACTCCTCCAGCCGGTCCGCGGCGACGTGCCGCGAGCAACGGTCGGCTCCGACCAGGTTGTTGCCGGTGCAGGCGTACGTCGCGAATCCGTCCACCATCGACCCGACCATGCCGCGCCCGCAGCGGGCGCACTGCACCAGGCCCGTCAGCGGGTAGTACCGGCTCTCGGGCCGCCGGCGGGAAGCGGTGGCGGAGTGCTCGGCCTGGGCCCGCCGCAGCGCCCGGGCCGCCTCCCAGATCTCCACGGCGACACAGGGCTTCCAGTCCCCGAACGCGTAGGAGCCGTCGGCCGCGCGCGCCGCCTGCCCGCGCACCACACGCAACCCCGCGTACCGCGGCGCGTCGACGATCCGTGCCACGCCGGTGGCGGACCACGAAGTGCCGTAGGCCGTCTCGGCCTGCAGCAGGTTCAGCTCCGCGGCGATGCCGGTGAGCGAGCGCCCCTCGATGAACCACCGGAAGATCTGCTCGACGACCGAGGCTTCGAACGGGATCAGGTCGTACGTCCCGGCGACGTAGCCGTAGGCGCGCCGCCCTCCCCCGTGCGGGCGCCCCGCACCGGCGATCTCGGCATCACGGGATCGGCGCCGGGCGGCGGCTGCCTCCCGGTTGCGGCACTCTCGCTCGGTCCGGTCGGCCAGGCAGCGGCGGACGCTCGCATCATCGAGATCCCAGGCCCCGGTGGGGTCGAGCAGCCGCAGACCACGACGCTCGGCCAACGTCAGCAACTGCGCGAAGTCCCACGGGTGATGGCGCTGCAGCTCGGGCGCGTCGAAGAGCACGAGCGCACCGACGCCCTCGTGCTCGACCGCGGCGAGCAGGGCCTGCCAGGTGGGACGCAGGCCCTCGCGCGACCACGCGGTCGAGAGCGGATCGACGAAGACCCGCCGCGCGGCGAGACGCACCCCGTGCTCCTCGGCCGTCAGCCGGCCGGCGGCTTCCCGCTGGTCGACACCCAGCTGATCCGGGGAGCGACGGTGCGCCACCCGGCAGTAGAGCGCGCCCTCCCGGGACGACGACGCGTCAGGACCGAGCAGGACGTGGTTCCGCACCTGTGCCACCCCCGTTCTCGCACCGCTCCCGGCGCTCCGAGCGGAGGAACCGATCGTTCCTCTGAGTTTCTTCTGAGTCAAGCTCTGAGGGTTGACTCCACAGCAGAAACACAGTTGACGCGGAGTTTGCACCACGCGCCGGGGTGGAAGTGGCCCCCGGCTGAACACTTCACAGCGCACGCCCTCTTGTTAGGTGACATGACAATCGGCAGACTCTGCACCGCCGCCCACACGGCGGCAGGCGTACGAGCCTCCTGATCGTCACTCACGAAGGAGCCAGCATGCGCAAATTCCTGATACGTGCCGCCACCCTGGCGGCGGCGGCAAGCCTCGCCGCCCCCGTCGCACCGGTCACCGCGGCGGCCGCTCAGGGACTCGCGTTCCGCCCCCTGCACCACTTCAACCTCAACGGCTACAACTGGGGCGGCTACGCCGCCACGGGTAGCGGCTTCACCTCGGTCTCGGCCACCTGGACCGAGCCGAAGGCGACGTGCAACTCCACCAACGACCTGTACGCCCCCTGGGTCGGCATCGACGGCTACGGCACCTCGACGGTGGAGCAGACCGGCGTCGCGACCGACTGCTCCAGCGGCAGCCCCGTGGACCAGGCCTGGTACGAGATGTACCCGGCGAACCCCGTCTACCTCAGCCTCAGCACCTACCCGGTGTCGACCGGCGACGTGATCACCGCCTCGGTGACCTACGCCGGCAGCCGCAGCTACAAGCTGACGCTGCACAACACCACGCGGAACTGGACGTACACCACGACCAAGTCCCTGAGCGCGAGCCGCGCCAGCGCGGAGGTCATCATCGAGTCGCCGACCGGCTCCTACCCCAACTTCGGGACGCTGAGCTTCAGTTCGGCGACGGTCAACGGCAAGTCGCTCGGCTCGTTCAGCCCGTCCGCGCTGGACCCGAGCTCGGGCGGCGTCACCGAGGCCCACACGAGCGCGCTCGGCTCCAGCGGCACCAGCTTCACGGACACCTTCCTGCACGAGTAGTGGCGCGAACGCGTTCCGGCGGCACCCTTCCGGCCCGCTCGGAAGGGTGCCGCCGACCTCGCCGTCCCGCAGACGCTGCACCAGATCGTGCGCCGGGGCAGCACCAGTTCGGTGCGGTTCCCGCGCGCGATGATGCTGCCGGCCTCGGCCGGCGGGAACTGGTTCCCGGTGATCGCCCAGCTGATGCAGGCCGACGAGGACACGATCCGCGACGTGATCCACCGGTTCAACGAGATCGGCTGGCTTGTCCGGACCCTATCCGCAGCGAACAGGGCCTGCGCTGGGGAGGGCGGAAGCTCACCGAAGCAGCGTGAAACGCCTGCCTCAGCAGCGGCGCTCACCTGCAGACCTAGAGCGGCACTCGGACGAAGCCCTCGTTCCAGTGGTCCTCATCGAGGTCGTACTCTCCGATCTGGAAGCAGTCTGGCTCGTCGGCGAAGCCCGGTAGAAGGCGCGCGCGATGCAGCCGCTCTTCGGCCGCGGCCTCAGAGGAGTAGATGCCCAGCAGCTTGACGTCGTCCCCATCCTGCTCGTCGATGAACACCCCCCCATCGTCGAGGTGAATCGTCTCGTCGTCGGGGCCGGCTTCGTTCTGGTGGCTGACGTGCCAGAGGGGATAGACCTTCACGGGCGCAGGCTACCCCGGGCCCGACCGGTGAACGTTCCCGATCGGAGCACTAGCGTGCTGTTTCCGGGTCCTGTTGCTGCTGCTTCCCCCCGCCCCCGACGTTCACGTTCAGACCGGACAGGGCGGAGGCGGTGCCTCCTCCGCCACCGGAGTTGTGCCCGCCGGAGCCGCCGCCACCGGAGCCGCCGCCACCGGAGCCGCCGCTCGACCCTCCGCCGGATCCGGACGAGTTGCCCAGTGCGGCGAGGACCACCACCACGACGAGCAACGCCGCAGCGCCCATCACCAGCCCGCCGACCAGCGCCGCGGCCGGGACGGCCAGCAGCAGCGTCACCTTCCGCCGGACGAAGGGCCGCGCCAACAGCACCGAGCCCACCACGAACAGTGCGGTGCCGGCCGCCAGCAGCGCGATCCCCGCTCTGGCATGCAAGGACTCGTGCCACGCGAGGCGCACGGTAGCCACCGTGATCAGCCCGCCCACATCCTCGTGCTTGACCTTCGTCGCCACGTAGGCGAGCGGCCCTCCGATGCCCGCGAACTGCAGGGCCAATCCGCCGGCAACCCATCGAGCCCGGTGGGCGACAGGCCCCAAACTCCCGCTGCGAACCGCAGTGTCTCCCCCGTTGTCCATGCCCGAAAGCCTAGGGAACACGCTCCGTCCCGGGAACCCCGGGGCGGGCGACTCCGCGCGAAACCTTGACATGTCCGAGCCGCTGGCTTACACCTCTCCTTCGAGAGAGCGCTCTCTTGGAACTCGGGACCCCGCAAATCACCTGTCAGGAAGGGTTTGTGATGCCATGAGGGCTCCTCTCGCGCGCCCAGGTGCACGCGGCCGATCAGGATCGACCCGCCACCGGCCCACGCTCAGGGCGCTGCTCGCCCTCGTGGGCCTGCTCGCGCTGTCGCTCGTCGGGGCGCACACCTCCGCCTACGCCGCCGGCAGCGCGCCGTTCGGCGGCACGGCAGCCGCCGTGCCCGGCACGGTCCAGGCGGCCAACTACGACACCGGCGGCCCGAACGTCGCCTACGACGTCACCGCCGCCAACGGCACCGCCAACAACTACCGCACCGACGGCGTCGATCTCGAGACGACCGCCGACACCACCGACACCACACCGCCCGGCGGCGCCTACGACATGGGCTGGGAGACGCCCGGCCAGTGGTTCAAGTACACCGTCGACGTCGCCACCGCCGGCAGCTACAGCGTCGCCTTCCGGGTGTCGTCGCCCTACGGGATCACCGACGCGCTGCACCTCGCCGACGCCTCCGGCACGAACCTCACCGGCCCGGTCGCTGTCCCCAACACCGGCGGCTACGAGACCTGGACGACGGTCACCGCCACCCTCACCCTCCCGGCCGGACAGCAGACACTCACCCTCGACCAGGACTCCAACGGCTGGAACTTCCACGCCATGGCGTTCACCCAGGGCTCCGGCGGAGGCGGCGGCGGCTCGTCCGGCAGCGCACCGTTCGGCGGCACGGCGGCCGCCGTGCCCGGCACGGTCCAGGCCGCGAACTACGACACCGGCGGAGCGAACGTCGCCTACGACGTCACCGCCGCCAACGGCACCGCCAACAACTACCGCACCGACGGCGTGGACCTGGAGACCACCGCCGACACCAGCGACACCGCCCCGCCCGGCGGCGCCTACGACATGGGCTGGGAGACGCCCGGCCAGTGGTTCAAGTACACCGTCAACGTCGCCACCGCCGGTACGTACACCGCGAGTTTCCGGGTGTCCTCGCCCTACGCGATCACGGACGCGCTGCACCTCGCCAACGCCTCCGGCACGAACCTCACCGGCCCGGTCGCCGTCCCCGACACCGGCGGCTACCAGACCTGGACCACCGTCACCGCCACCCTCACCCTCCCCGCCGGACAGCAGACACTCACCCTCGACCAGGACTCCAACGGCTGGAACTTCCACTTCATGGCCTTCACCCAAGGAGGCAGCAGCGGAGGCGGAGGCGGCAGCGGAGGCGGCGGGCCGACCGAGTACTGCGGCACCCAGGACCTGGCCCTGGACCAGCCCACCACCGCCTCGTCCACCCAGGACGCCACCGACTACCCCGCCGCCGACGCCACCGACGGCAACCCCGGCACCCGCTGGTCCAGCGCGGCCAGTGACCCGCAGTGGCTGGAGGTCGACCTCGGCTCCCCGCAGCAGATCTGCAGCGTGGGCCTGCTGTGGGAGGCCGCGTACGGCAAGGCCTTCCAGATCCAGGTGTCCGACGACGGCTCGACCTGGAACACGATCTACTCCACCACGACCGGCACCGGCGGGAGTCAGACCATCCCCGCCTCCGTGACCGACCGCTACGTCCGCATGGACGGCACGGCGCGCGGAACACAGTTCGGCTACTCCCTGTTCGAGCTCGACGTCTACGGCCTGACCACCGTCGCGCCGGTCACCGGCGGCAACGGCAACGGCGGCAACGGCGTGTGCCCGTGGGTCGGCTCCACCGCGCCGGTCGCCCAGCGGGTGCAGCAGGTGCTGAACACGATGGACCAGTCCGAGGAGGTCACCCTCGCCTCGGGCGACGGCAGCACGACCTACATCGGCCAGGTCGGCGGCATCCCCAATCTCTGCATCCCGCCGTTGAACATGGAGGACGGGCCGTCCGGGGTCGGCGACGGCAACGGCGGTGTGACCGCGTTCCCCGACGGCGAGAACGCCGCCGCGACCTGGGACCGGGCCCTGATCCAGCAGGAGGGCGCGGCGAAGGGCGCCGAGTTCGCGGGCAAGGGCGTCAACATCTCCCTCGGCCCGACCACCAACCTGGTGCGGGACCCACGCTGGGGCCGTACCTACGAGACCTACGGAGAGGACCCCTACCTGGCCGGCCAGATCACCTCGGCCGAGGTGAACGGCCTGCAGGGCCAGGGCGTGATGGCGGACGTCAAGCACGTCGCCGCCTACGACCAGGAGCAGTACCCGAACGGCCAGAACAACGAGACGGTGGGTCAGCAGGCGCTGGAGGAGCTGTACCTGGCTCCGTTCCGCACCGCCGTCGCCGGGTCCGCGCCGGCCTCGATGATGTGCTCCTACGCCGTGGTCAACGGCGCGCCGTCCTGCGCCAACGCCGCAATGCTCGAGCGCGGCCTCGACGAGCAGGCGGACTACGGCGGGTTCGTCGTGTCCGACTGGGGCGCTGCCGGGAACGCGGTGGCGGACGCCGAGGGCGGGATGGACATCGCGATGCCGTTCTCGGACTCGAGCGACGTCTCCGCCGCCTTGACGGCCGGCACGTTGAACCAGGCGACGCTGAACTCCGTGGTCGCCCGGATCCTGACGCAGATGTTCGCGTTCGGGCTCTTCGACAACCCGGCGAGCGGCTCGCTGTCGGCGACCGTCACCACCGCGGCGCACCAGCAGACCGCGCTGCAGCTCGGTGAGGAAGGCACCGTGATGCTGAAGAACAACGGCCTGCTGCCGCTCAACCCCAACGGCAACGAGTCGGTCGCGGTGCTCGGCACGGACGGCGGCGCGGCCGTCGAGATCGCCGGGGGCGGCAGCGGCGGGGTCGACAGCACGAACGCGGTGTGGCCGCTGACGGGCATCCAGAAGGCGGTCGGACCCAACGTCAAGGTCACCTACACACCGGGCGACGACAACGGCACCACCGACATCCCGCAGGCGGTCGCGGCGGCGCAGGCCGCGACGGACGCGGTGGTCTACGTCAGCGCGCCGGAGGGCGAGGAGTCCGATCTCACCACGCTCGACCTGTCCAGCGCGGACGAGACGATGATCGCGGACGTGGCCGCGGTGAACCCGAACACGATCGTGGTGATCAACAGCGGTTCTCCGGTGACCATGCCGTGGCTGGGCTCGGTGGCCGGGGTGTTCGAGAACTGGTACGGCGGGCAGGAGACGGGGGCGGCCGTCGCGGCGCTGCTGTTCGGCACCGTGAACCCCTCGGGCAAACTGCCGGTGACGTTCCCGAGCAGCCTCGGCCAGGTCCCGGCGCAGACGACCGCGCAGTGGCCGGGCACCGCCACCGGCACGGTGTACAGCGAGGGGGTCGACATCGGGTACCGGTGGTACCAGTCCCAGAACATCACCCCGGCGTTCCCGTTCGGCTTCGGGTTGTCCTACACGACCTTCGCCTTCTCCAACCTCTCCGTGGGCGGGTTCGACGCGGACGGGAGGGCCACGGTGACCGCGACGGTCACCAACACCGGTTCGGTGGCGGGCGCGGACGTGGCGCAGATGTACGTCGGTGACCCGGCCGCCGGGCAGGACCCGCCGGAGCAGTTGCGGGGCTTCCAGCGGGTCATGCTCAACCCGGGGCAGAGCACGACCGTCAGCTTCCCGCTGGCCGTCCACGACCTGGCGTCGTGGTCGTCGGCGGACAACCAGTGGGAGGCCCAGGCCGGCACGTACTCGATCAAGGTCGGGGACTCGTCCGCGAGCCTTCCGATGTCCGGCACGACGAGCCTGGCCCACACACTGACCGGCCAGGTCGCCGCGGGCGCCTCCTACGCCGGGGTCTCCCTGGCGAACACCGCCGTCAGCGCGAACGTGACGCCGAACTCGGGCGTTCCGGGCGCGGAGACGGTGGGCGTGGTCAACCCGTTCGGGTACAGCAGCCCGAAGGGGGCGGCGGTCTCGTTCCCGATGCAGGCCGTGGACTCGGCCGGCACGCAGGCGGCCCTCACGTTCACCGCGACCGGGCTGCCGCCGGGGATCACCATCGCGTCGAACGGCACCGTCTCGGGCAGCGGCAGCACGCTGGGCACCTACACGGTGACCGTGACGGCGACGGATGCGGAAGGAGCCTCGGGGTCGGCCACCTTCGTCTGGTCGGTGGTGCAATGACCACCGCACCGGCGGCGCCGTAGCGGCGTCGGCGGCATGATCCGTGGCAACCCCCCGCCACTCTTACCGTATAGCACGGCGGGGGGCTTGCCACAAGGCCCCGGTCTCGGCGGAGAATCGGCAGCCTACGTCGCAATCCGCAGGAAAGAGGGCAGAACGTGCTCGGCCAGCAGCATGAGCGGTACGTGGTGGGTCTTCACGAGGTCGACGGTGCCCAGGTCGCCCTTGTCGGGGGCAAGGCCGCCCAGTTGGGTGAGCTGGCGCGGATCGAGGGTGTCCGGGTGCCGGACGGCTTCTGCGTGACCACCGACGCCTTCCGGCTCGTCGCGGCGCAGGCGCCGTCGCTGGAAGCCCTCCTCGACCGCTTGGCCCTGGTCGACCCGGACGACCGGCAGACGATCCGGACGCTGAGCGCGCAGCTGCGGCGGGCCGTCGAGGAGGTCGCCGTCCCCGGCGGCGTCGCCGCGGCGATCGCAGACGGGCTCGCCCGGCTCGGTGAGGGGGCCGCCTGCGCCGTGCGGTCCAGTGCCACCGCGGAGGACCTGCCGACCGCCTCCTTCGCCGGCCAGCAGGACACGTACCTGAACGTCGTGGGGCCGGCGGAGGTCCTGCGGCACGTCAGCCGGTGCTGGGCGTCGCTGTTCACCGATCGGGCCGTGACCTACCGGCGGCGCAACGGCATCGACGACCGCACGGTGCGCATGGCCGTGGTCGTCCAGCGCATGGTCGTCCCCGAGGTGTCCGGCATCCTGTTCACGGCCGACCCGGTGACGGGCGACCGGAAGGCCGCCACCGTCGACGCCGGCTTCGGTCTCGGCGAGGCGCTGGTCTCCGGCCTGGTGAATCCGGACGTCTTCAGGGTGCGCGGGGACGAGGTCGTGGGCCGGACCGTCGCCGTCAAACAGCGTGCCCTGCACGCCCTGCCGGGCGGCGGAACGCGCGAGGTGCCCGTGGAGGCGCGGCTGCAGGAGCAGCCGGCGCTGACGGACGGGCAGGTCCTGCGGCTCGTCCGGCTCGGACGCCGGATCGAGGCGCACTTCGGCCGCCCGCAGGACATCGAGTGGTGTCTGGTCGACGACGACTTCCGGATCGTGCAGAGCCGACCGGTCACGACCCTGTTCCCTGTCCCGGATAACCCCGACGGGCAGAACCGCGTCTACGTCTCCGTCGGGCACCAGCAGATGATGACCGACCCGATGCGGCCGCTGGGTCTGTCGATGTGGCAGCTGACCGCGATGGTGCCGATGCACGAGGCGGGCGGGCGGCTCTTCGTCGACGCCACCGCGCGTCTGGCCTCGCCCGCGAGCCGAAACGCCCTGCTGGACCTGATGGGCCGGGGCGATCCGCTGGTCCGGGACGCGCTGGAGACCGTGCTCGACGGGGACTTCATCCCCACTCCCCCGGCCCCGCCGGCTCCGGCGTCCCCGCCGTCCGCGCCGCCCGTGCCGCCCGTGCCGGCTCCGGATTCTCCGCCGTCCGTGCCGGCCGAGGTCGATCCGGGCCTGGTCGCCGAGCTGATCACGCGCAGCGAGGCGTCGATCGCCGCACTGGAAGGCGCCATCGCGACAGAGACCGGCCTCGCGTTGTTCGACTTCCTGGAGGAGGCGTTCGCGGAGCACAAGCGGGTCCTCGGTGAGCCGCAGAACCTTCAGGCGATCATGGCGGGCATGCAGGCCGCCTGGTGGCTGGGCGACCGCCTGCAGGAGTGGCTCAGCGAGAGGAACGCGGTCGACACCCTCACGCTCTCCGCCCCGGACAACGTCACCTCCGAGATGGGTCTCGCGTTGCTGGACGTCGCGGACGTGGTCCGGCGGCACCCCGAGGTGGTGGCGTTCCTGCAGGGCGTCGAGACGGAGGACTTCTTGGAGGAGCTGCCGAAGCTCGCGGGCGGGACCGAGGCGCGCGACGCCGTCGAGGCCTACCTCGACCGGTACGGCATGCGCTGCGTGGGCGAGATCGACATCACCCGGCCGCGATGGAGCGAGCGCCCCGCGGCCCTCGTCCCCGTGATCCTCGACAACGTCAGGAACTTCGAACCGGGCGCCGCCGCACGGCGTTTCGAGCAAGGACGGCAGCGGGCGCAGGAGAAGGAGCAGGACGTTCTCACCCGCTTGCGGGCCCTGCCCGACGGGGAGCGGAAGGCCGACGAGACCAAGCGGATGATCGACCAGGTCCGGGCCTTCGCCGGGTACCGGGAGTACCCGAAGTACGGCATCGTCCGCCGCTACTTCGCCTACAAGCAGGCCCTGTTGAGGGAGGCCGACCGCCTCGTCCGGGCGGGTGTGCTCGCCGAGCGGGAGGACGCGTTCTACCTCACCTACCAGGAGCTGCGCGACGTCGTGGTCGACGCGCGCACGCTCGACGGCGCGCTGGTGCGGCAGCGCAGGGACGCGTTCCGGGCCCAGCACGCGCTCACCCCGCCGCGGGTGCTCACCTCGGACGGCGTGGCCCTGTCCGGGTCGTACCGCCGCGACGACGTGCCGGCGGGCGCGTTGACCGGCCTCGCGGTCTCCGCCGGGACGGTCGAGGGGCGGGCCCGCGTCGTCCTGGACATGGCGCAGGCCGATCTGGAGGCGGGCGACATCCTGGTCACGCCCTTCACGGACCCCAGCTGGTCGCCGCTGTTCGTCGGCGCCGCGGGACTGGTGACGGAGGTCGGCGGCCTGATGACGCACGGTGCGGTCATCGCCCGCGAGTACGGCCTGCCCGCCGTCGTGGGTGTGGACGGCGCCACCCGGCTGATCCGGGACGGGCAGCGGATCCGGGTGCACGGGACCGACGGGTACGTCGTGATCCTGGCGGAGTAGTTGACGGCGCGACAGTTCCCGCGAAGGTCCGGGGCGCGAACCTCTTGACGGGCACGGGCCAGGTCTCTACTTTCCTGAATGCGGAATCCAGTTAGGAAGCATTACTAACTGGATTCCGTCATCCTGCGCCAGGCCTGGCCCCACCCGTCCCCCTTCGTCCGTCCGGAGGTCCACGCATGCCCCACGGCGTCCGCAAGCTCCTGGTTCTCGCCGCCTCCACCGTGCTGCCCGCGGCATCGGCCACTGTCCTCGCCGCGCCGGCACACGCCGCCGCGCCCGCCTTCCCCGCGCACTACTCCGCCCCCTACCTGCAGATCAGCGCGGCCGACGCGGGCGACATGGCGGCCGACAAGAACGCGACGGGCACGGCGCTCTACTCGCTGGCCTTCCTCACCCCGCAGTCGGGCTGCACTCCGATGTGGGAGGACAACAACGACGCGATGAACGCCTTCACCTCCCAGGTCTCGGCCCTGCAGGCAGCCGGCGGGAACGTGATCCCCTCCTTCGGCGGAGCCTCGGGCGGCGAGCTGGCTCAGACCTGTACCTCGGTCTCCAGTCTCGAGGCCGCCTACGCCAAGGTCGTCAGCACGTACCACGTCACCCGCCTGGACTTCGACATCGAAGGCTCCGTGCTCGACGACACCGCCTCCGACCAGCGACGCGACCAGGCCCTCGCCCAGCTGCAGGCCGCGAACCCGGCCGTGCAGATCGACTTCACCGTGCCGGTCGACCCCACCGGCATGGAGTCCGACGTCACCTCGATGCTGACCGGCGCCGTCAAGGCCGGCGTGAAGGTCAATCTCGTCAACATCATGACGATGGACTTCGGCAACGGTGAGAACGCGCTGAACGACGCGGAGTCGGCGGCCAACGGCAGCGTCCCGCAGCTGGAGTCGATCTTCGGGATCTCGGGCAGCGGGGCCTGGGGCATGCTCGGGCTCACCCCGATCGCCGGACAGAACGACGACAACGAGGTCTTCAGCCAGTCCGACGCGAGCACGCTGGAGTCGTTCGCTGCCGCCCACGGGGTGCAGGAGTTGGCCTTCTGGGAGGTCGACGGGTACGACAAGGGCACCGGTTACGCCTACTCCAAGATCTTCAACAAGATCACCGGCGGCAGCACGGGCGGAGGCGGTGGAGGTTCCTTCCCGTCCGGGTACCACCGTTTGGTGGTGCAGCACAGCGGCCTGTGCGTCGACGTCGCGGGCGCCTCCACCTCCAACGGCGCCGCGATCGAGCAGAACTCCTGTGCCACGAGCGGCCAGACCAGCCAGGAGCTCCAGTTCCTGCCCGTCTCCGGCGGCTACGGGGAGCTGCAGGACCAGAACAGCGGCAAGGACCTCGTCGTCCAGTCCGCCTCCACCACCAACGGCGCCGCCATCATCCAGTACACCCAGAACGGCACCGCCAACGGCCTCTGGCTGCCCGTCCAACAAGCCGACGGCACCTGGCAGTTCAAGAACCAGAACAGCGGCCTGTGCCTGGACCAGACCGGCGCCGTCACCACCGCCGGCGCCACCTTCGACCAGTGGACCTGCAAAACCGGCACCGGCACCAACCAGGACTTCCGGACCGAGTAAGTCCCGAGTGCTCAACCGAAGCTCCAGACGCCGCCACCGAACAGGTGGTCCAGGTCGTTCGCGACCTGCTCGACGAGGTCGTCCCCGAAGACGACGAGGACTTGTTCCGCGTAGTGGGCGAACGTGCCGAGGCGGGCGTCCGCGGTGGCGAGGAACTGGAACTCGCCGTCGGCGATGGCGCTCCCCGGCCAGTGCGGCTGTCCCGGGCCGCCGACCCGGTGCGGGTCGAACTCCCAGCCGTTGAGATAGGGACGGTACTGGTAGACCCATTCGCCGGGCCGGACGCACGCACGCAGGCCGCCCTGGATGGCCTGCTCGGCTGCGGCAAGCGCCGGAGTGCCGCGGTCCAGCATGCCGTAGAACCAGCGGCGCGAGTCGAGCGGCGCGACGTACCGTCCGCTCCCGCCGGCGTAGTCGAAGCCGACGCGGGCCTCACAGCGACGTGCTCTCCGTCGGAACTCCGCGTCTCCGAGGGAGTGTCTCGCCGGCGGGGTCGCAGCGGGCTCGCCCGGAGGGGTCCAGTGGTGGGACCGGACCGTGGTGACGTCCCGAAACCCGACGGCCACGAGGGCGCTGCGCAGGTGCCCGTCGGCCTCGGCGACCAGGAATCTCTTCGTCGGCGGCTGGAACCGGCGCAAGGGCGACTCGGCCAGCAGCTCGGGAGACGAGGCGGTCAGGCCCCCGACCGCAGCGAACGCGGTGCCCTGGACGGTCTCCAGCCAGCTGGCCGCAGCAGCCTTTCCGCGATGGGTCAGCACACGGATGTCTATGTCCCAGGAGGGGTTCGAGCGCATCGCGTGCCAGTCCGACAGGGGAACGCAATGGGGCCCGGAGCGTGCGGAGAGGTCGAGCGCGTGCTGCGCCTGCGGCTCCTCCCACCTGACCGATTCGACTTTCCAGTCCGGCGGCGGCTGGGGGAAGTCCAACTCCGCGACGGCGCCGACCAGGACGCTGCGCTTCCATCCAGCGATGAAACCCGCCGCGTCGAGCGCGGCCGTCAACTGCGAGGCTCCTGCGTCGTGGGCGAAGACGCGCCATTCCACCGGCTCCACACGCGCGGCCGCGCGCTGCTGCACCTGTGCGGCCAAGTGCGCGGCCGAGGCCTGGTCGTCCAGGGCGGGGTGGTCGACGGTGCCGTGGGTGCCGTAGTGCGTGAGGGTCAGCGGTCCGATCCGCTCGACCACGGTGCCGAGCCGAGGATGCGCCGCAACGGGGCCGCGAAGGCTCTGGTCGTGCGCTGCCAGCAGTTCCCCCACGTCCAAGGCCACCGCGGCATTCAAGCAGTGCGGTTCCCGCGAAGCCACTGGTTAAGGGCCTCCGACAAGATGATCAATGGCGTGGTTGGATCCCACCGGGCGTCAGATTGACGAACCCCTGCTCAGCATCGGATGTGCCCTGGTCTGCCGGCGGCGACTCACCCTCGTGGAGGCCACGAACCGACCATGACATCGTCCGCACCCGACGGCCGCGTGGACGCGGCACGCAGGGCGGCAATCGCGGGATCCTGCACAACGAGCTTCAGACTGGCGTCGCTGGTGAGTCGGCGCACCAACTCCGGCCAGGAGGCGTCGACCAGGATGGCGCTCTCGGGTCCCCTTCCCCACGCCCTGAGCAACGAGGTATCAAGAGAGGGGACATGGCCGACAGAGCGCTGAGTTAGCTCCTCTGAATGGGGGAACAGCATGAAGAAGATGGCAATGGTGCTCGCAGCGTTCGCGCTCGCAGCTGGCATCGGGCTGAGCACGGCATCCGAGGCCGGCGCGCACACGACCCCGAACGGTGGGCCCGCCTGTGGCCTCTGCTGGTGAGCCTAGGCCGACTACGCAACCGGACGGCCAACGGCTACGGCAAGCTCGTCGAGGAAAAGACCGTCACCTTCAACGTCGAGCAGGGCTACAAGGGTCCGCAGGCTTCCGACATCGTCCGCATCTGACGCCACCAGCAGAGACGGCCCTCGCCCGGTGGCGCTCATGCTGGCGTCGCCCATGTCGGCGGCGCCACCCATCACTTCAGGCATGCGCTTCCGGCCTTGCGCATCGGTCCTGCGCTGACGTGCTCGGCATCAGTGGTATTGCGGGATATTCGGGCCCGCCGCGGGATCGAGCCCGCCGGCCCGTTGGGCCGGCACCGGGGGTGGTCGAGCGGACCGCTTCCTGGCTGACCGGATGCCGACGGCTCCACCGCCGCTACGAGCGCAAGTCCGAGCACTTCCTCAGCTTCGTAGCCATAGCTGCCGCGTTCATCTGCTACCGGCACCTCGTGGCCACCTGAAGGCCTAGGCCGGTCAAGAGGGCAAGTCAAGCGGTCAGTCTGTGACACGCTCCAGCGGGAGATGGTCTCGGTAGTACTGCGAGTCCAGCCACTCTTCCTTCACGAAGAGTGGACGCGTAAGCCACGCATCCCCAACCCGCTGTGCCCGGATAAGAATCCCGAGATCGGTCAGGGAGTACGAGCCGTCACCGGTGAACAAGATGCAGTTGCCATGCTCCCCAGCATGGTCCAGAAGAGACTGTTGGGTCTGCCCCCAGTCGCTTCCAGCAAGCGGGAGGCCGGCGAGGAAGACCTGAGGACCGATGACCGCGTCCAGCGCGACGCACGCAAGCCGGCTCACGTCGTAGAACGCCTTGATCCCGTCTGCAAAGTCTTCCTGCGCATACGGGCCACCAACCCGTACACGCGGCTCGGATACCCGCAAGGCCTCCGCAACCTCGGCCGGAGACATGCCGAAGAGCAGCGGCCCCACGCCCACGTCCGACCGAAGTTCCCAGCGCTCCCGCACCCCATCCGCCTTCATGCACCCACCCCTAGCTCTGACTTGTCTCCGCGTCCGCTGCTCGGCCACACGCAACGTCAGAGATCAACGTGCCAACTTAGCGGCTCAAGCGCCAGCTGATAGCGGCTTGATCACAGCCGACAGAGGCGAGGTCTGAGTCCGGTGAGGGGCTCGAACGGTACGCTCACCCGGTGGGAGAACTGATCAGCTACGCCGGACGCGAGCGCCGATGACTGCTGACGACCCGCCCGGCGCCCGCGCGCCGGCGCCGTACGTGGTCGCCGCTCACTTCGTGCTCGGCCGGGTTTCCGCACGCACCCCGTGGTGGGCGGCCCAGTGGTTGGCCGCCGGCCACGACGGCGAGGCGCTGCGTGAGATGGCCGGGCTCAACGGCCGTGACACCCGTGCCCTCCACGACCTGGTGCCCGCTGTCCTGGCCGAGATGGGCGTGGGCGCCCTCCCGGAACCGCTCGCAGCCGTGACGACGGTCTTCCAGCACATGGCCGCGGAGTGCCTGGCGGGCCGGCTCGACGAACGCGCGGTCGTACAGCAGGCCGAGGAGATCGTCATCAGCCAGGACTACGCCTCCGAGATCCTGGACCTCCCACTCGGCCGGCTGTACGGCCTCGACGACGAGTGGCAGGGCGGATGGGGCGCCAGCGTGGAAGACCTGCGGGCGACAGTCCGCGGGCACTGCGCGGATCAACTGGCCGAACCTCCGGAGTGACCGTGGCCGGCTGCAGTGTCGCTGCGGCGGAACGTCGTTGCCCGCTGTCGATCAACGTGGGAGCATCGATGCCCGGCGGTCCGTCCCCTTCGAATGGCAGGCACACTCTGATGCACACAACGGGGGCGACGGAGGCCTGCCTCGACCACGACGGCGCCGTTCTGGTGGCACCTTCGGCGCTGCAGGACCACGACGTGGTCAGGGACTTCTTCGGGGCCGTCGTCACGCCGCAGGACCTCGCCTCCGGTTCGCTCGACCTCGCGCACAGGACCGTGTACCTGTCCGGCGACGTGTCCGGAGTCAGTGAACGCCAACTGCACGCGGCTGCCCGCGTGTTCGTCATCCGGGAGCTGTCGCACGGCTACCGCGAGAACGTCGACGAACCCTGGACCCCCGTCCCGCTCGGCCGGGTCCCCCGCGGTGTGCACGGCGTCGGCGTGTACTACCCGCGCTTCTTCGGACTGGACTCTGATTTCTTCGAGCGTATCCGTGCCGAGCACACGTTCCAGTCGCTCACGGAATCCACCAAGCCCGGAACGGCCCATCGCAGCGGAATCTATCTGACCCCCGTCACGCGGAGCGGTGACGAACTGCATTTCCGCCTGCTGCGGTGCTCCACGAACTTCTCCGGGCCGACGGAAGGCTTCGGCCCGACGGACACGCACATCGTCGAGGACCTGAACCGCGAGGCCGCCGCCGTCTTCCGGGACCAGGCGCCGCTGAACCACGTCCTCGCGCAGATCTACCACAACACCCCGGCCACGCCGGAGCGCAAGCAGTCGAAGGCGAAGATCTCGGCCCATGCCGACAAGACCAAGGACATGCCGGCCAACGGCATCATGGCCTTCTGCACCTTCTACGACGGGCTCGGCGAACTGGAGCCCCTGACTGCGGACGGCTTCGACCACGGCGTCAAGGGTGTCAGCGGGATGACCAAGCTCCACTTCCGCCTCAAGGAGCCGATCGCGACGGGCGACGGCGTCACACTCCCCGCGCAGTTCACGGTGACGCTCCATCCCGGTTCGGTCTTCTTCATGCCGCTGTCCACCAACCGCCTGTACGCCCACGAAATCCGCTCCTCGATGCTGGACGCCGAGTTGCTGCCGACCCGACTGGGCTATGTGGTGCGCTGCTCGAACGCCGAAGCCGTGCACCGGAACGGCGGCACGTTCCTCAAGGCGGGCAGTGAACTGCGGAGGCTGGAGCCGCCCACGCCGGCCGGTATGGACGAGCTGCGCAGGTTGTACGCAGAGGAGAACCGGACCTCCGCCGTCATCGACTACGGCGACGAAATCCTCTTCAGCATGAACACGGGAGACTATGTTGCCCCTCGGATCTAGCATCTCGGACGAGATCCTTTCGTTCAGCCTGCCGACCGAGCGGGATCTCTTCGCGGAACTCTCGGATGCGGCCCGCTGGGAGGAGGTCGGAAAGGGTCGGCAGGGCGCGGTCCTGGCCGCGGTCGACGAGAGGTGGGGCGTGCCCCTCGTGCGCACGACCACGCAGTACCGGCACCCGACGCAGCCTTTCCGGGAGGTGCACGAGCGGCTGGCGCAGCGGATCCAGGAGCGTGCGGGAATCTCGGTCGCCTTCAACAACGCTCTCGTCGAGCGTTACACGAACGCGTACACGACGATGGGCGCCCATTCCGACCAGGCCCTGGATCTGGCCGAGGAGTCGTTCATCGCCGTCTTCTCCTGCTACCGGAATCCCGAGGCGGAACCGCCGAGGAAACTCGTGGTCGAATCGAAGACTTCCGAGGGCGAGAGGGTCGAGATCCCCCTCCTCCACCACGGTGTGGTCGCGTTCTCCGTCGCGTCGAACCGGCGGCTGAGGCACAGAATCGTGCTGGAAAAGCCCGTCCCCGCAGTGGACAACGAATGGCTGGGCGTCACGTTCCGCACCTCGAAGACCTTCCTCCGTTTCCGCGAGGGACACGCCCTCCTCGCCGATGGCGCACGCCTCGTGGCGGCCGACGAGGAGCAGCGGCAGGAGTTCTACCGACTGCGGCGTCGCGAGAACAGTGAAACCGACTTCGCCTACCCTCCGTTGACGTACACCCTCAGCGGGAGCGATCTCCTCGCGGTTTCCGACGAGTCGTAGCCCAGGGCCAGGCGGTCGGTGTGCATGCGGGAGGCGGCACGGACCGGCCGGTTGCACATCCCGCCATTCCGGGCCTTGTCAGCCGAACTGGCCGGAGGGGCGCACGACGAGCTGGTTCACGTCCACGCCCTCGGGCTGGTTGACGGCGAAGACGATCACAGTGGCGATCTGCTCGGCGGTCAGCGTCGGCGTGGCCTCGGGCGTGCCGCCGCGCTCGTTCCAGAACGGGGTGTCCACCACGCCCGGCGCGACCAGCGTGACGCCGACGCTGTCCTTGGCCACCAGCTGCCGGACGTTCTCGACCAACGCGTGCGCGGCCCACTTGGTGACGGAGTACAGGTTCCCCGGCGTGTTCCTGATGCCCGCGACCGAACCGATGACCACGATCCGGCCCTTGGACTCGCGCAGGTGCGGCAGCGCCTCGCGTACCAGCAAGGCCGGGCCGAGGACGTTCGTCAGGATCATGGCACGCATCGCCTGGGGGTCGTGGTCCTCCAGGGTGCCGGGCAGCGAGTAGCCGGCGTTGGCGATCACCGTGTCCAGCCGGCCCCACCGCTCGGCGACCTGACGCACGGCCGACGCGACGTCGTTCTCGTCGGCGGCGTCTCCGGCGATCGTCAGCAGCCGTTCCCCGGCGTCGACGGAGGCGGCAAAGGCAGCCAGGCGGCCGGCGTCGCGACCGGTGACCGCCACCAGGTCACCCTGTTCGAGCAGCGCCCTGGCCGTGGCCGCACCGATGCCGCTCGATCCCCCGGTGATCAACGTGACGCGTTCCATGGGGCCCGATGCTACTACGGCTGATCATCGGGACGGCGTCCTGCGGAGCTTGCGGGTGACTCCCAAGTGCCGTGGTGCGCACGACACGTGACTGGGCCCTGGGCATTGCGATGACGGCGGTGCCACCGACAGGATGTGTGGTCTAGGCCAATCGCGGTACCGCCGTGCGCGTCCGCGCGCGGCGGTCCGTCCCACGGCATCCCTGTGTCCCCACGCACGAGGAGATCGTCTTGCCCCCAGCCACCTCCGCTCCACGCCGCGCCGCCGCACTCGTCGCCGCGGCAGGCGCGACCTGCGCCCTCCTCGCCGCCGCCCTGAGCGGCCTGCCCGCGTCGGCCGCGAGCGTCGACCTGTTGACCAACCCCGGCTTCGAGACCGGCGACCTGACCGGCTGGAGCTGCGACTCCGGACTCGGCAGCGTGGTCACCGCGCCGGTCCACTCCGGCACCTACGCGCTCACCGGAGCCGCCTCCGCGAGCAGCACCGCCCAGTGCACGCAGACCGTGACGGTGACGCCGAACACCGGATACAGCCTCACCGGCTTCGTCGAAGGCTCCTACGTCTACCTCGGGGTCACCGGATCCGGTACCAAGGACACCAGCACCTGGACTCCCGCCGCGTCCAGCTGGTCACCGCTGTCCACCACGTTCACCACCGGCCCCGCCACCACCAGCGTGCAGGTCTGGGTGCACGGCTGGTACGCACAGGGCAGTTACCATGCGGACGACCTGTCACTGACCGCCACCAGCGGCCCGAGCCCCTCCTCCAGCGTCACGGTCTCCCCCTCCCCCTCGCCCACGCCGACAACGTCCGCGAGCCCTTCGGCCTCGCCCTCGGCCTCGCCCTCGAGCAGTGCGTCGCCCTCCCCCACGCCGACCACCACCGCGACGGGCGGCTCCGGCGCGTTCCAGCAGCCCCGGATCGACGCGGCCGTCGCCGAGCCGCTCATCGCGTTCGCCGCACCGAGCTCCTCGGTGCCGCGCCCGGGAACCAACCCCACCGTCATCGGCGAAGCCGCCGCACTGCAGTACCTGGCCCTGGTCGACAAGCAGGCACCCGGCACGAAGGCCACCAACGGCACCACCGTCGACAGCGCGCTGCTCGCGCAGGTGCGCAACCTCGTCTCCGGCGGCAAGGAACCCGACGCCGACGGCGGCCTGGAGGGCTGGTCGCACGCCCTGGTCGCCCAGGCGCTGCTGCTGGTGAAGAACGGGCCGGCCTGGACCGAGCTCACCGCCGCCGAGCAGGACAAGGTCACCCTCCTGGAGGCGGCCATGGGCTACGCGGGCAACTACGCCTACAACGACGCGAGCAACTTCTCCTCCGGCATCTGCGGCTACGGCAACTTCGCCAAGACCAACAACCCCAACTACGAGGACGGCTACGTCTCCGTGGAGGTCGCCGCCGTCCAGTACTTCGGCGCGGACACCTGGACCCGGATGCTCGCCGCCTTCGCCGACACCACCGAGACCAGCCAACTCGACGCCGCAGGCCTCACCAACGCGGGCACCTGCTACGCGGCCGTCGGCGCCGCCGCCGACGCCGCCGTCCAGCGCCCCTTCGTGTGGAAGGGCCACCCGGCCACGGACCTGATGGGCATCTGGAACCAGGAGGCCGCCGACACCTTCGACCAGACCGCCACCAGCACCGTCACCGGCACCTCCAACGGCGCGGCCGTCACCGCCCACATCGCCGACAACAGCACCAGCCCCGAGCAGGGGCGCCTCGGAATGGGCCACGAGTTCGACTCGACCGACTCCGGCGGCCTGCGCAGCTCCGCCCTCTACGTCTTCGAGGGCTGGATGAACGTCACCGGAACCCGCCTGGCCATGACCGCGCTGGGCGACTTCGCCTGCTCCGGCGCGACGGCGGCGGGCCAGTACCAGGTCGGCACGGAGGATCTGATCTACAAGCTGCACCACGGCTACGTCAGCTACGCCGCCAGTCAGAGCGGCGTCGTCGTCGACGACGCCGGCGACCCGTCCTCCGACGGGCCGAACGCCAAGGGCTACCCCTGGGACCTCGACGCCTACAACGCGCAGATCAACACCCAGGGCTGCTGAGACCACCGGCCGGAGGGGCGACGGGCGCCCGGCGCGCATCCGTCCCCCTCCGCTCGCCCGACCGGGTGAGCGGCGGTGCCGCCCGGGCCCGTACCTCGTTGGAATGGGCGTGACTCCTGCGGAACCGATTCCGCCGCCTGCACGCAGTGGTGGGCGGCCCGGCGACACACCGTTGTTCAACGCGGTGGCCGCGACCTGGGCTTCGCTCGGCCGCACCGTGCCCGGCATCCCGGATCCGGAGTGGGAGCGACTGGTGGGCCGCCACCCCGTGCGCAAGCGCGGGCGGCGACGTCTTCCGGCACCCCGTCAGGAGGGCTACACCGGCGGGGCGTGAACGGGGAACCGGCCCTCCCGTCCGACCGCGCAGTGAGGCCCACGGCCCACGGGCCGCGAACCGCGCCCACGCGTTGTCAGTGCGGTCCGCTAGGTTCTGGCCATGTCGCTGACCGCACAGCTCCGCGCCTCGCTGCACCTCCCGGGCGGCGCCGCGCTCGTCAACGGGTCCGGGTACGAGAGCCGGGCCGGGGCCCGTGGCGTGCGCCGCGCCCTGCTGGAGCACGGGCACGAACTGGAGGTCTACGACCTCGACGAGCTGCTCGCGGGTGAGCGCGCGCCGATCGCGACGTTCCCGCTGCCCTGGCCGGGCTGGTGCCACGGGGTCCACTCGGTGAGTCCCGCAGGGGATGTCGCGGTGTTCTCCGGCCAGCGCGCGGTGCGGGCGGTCGGCCTGGACGGTCAGGCTCTGTGGGAGTACCGGCACGCCTGTTGGGGGCCGGAGCTCGGCCATCCGCACACGGGCGAGGAGCAGCAGGTCTGCCGGGGTTCCGAGCACGGGTCCTGCCGGGTCTCGGACGACGGCAGCCTGGTCTGGGCCCACGTGGTGGTGGAACCGGAGCCCGGAGAGTGGCAGGAGGTCTGGGTCGTGCTGGACGCGCGCGACGGCCGGGAGTTGGCCCGGCTGCCGCTGGAGAGCGCGGCCGCCGGATCGCATCAGATGTCGCACCCCGACGGTGTCCACATGGGCCTGGAGATCGGCATGGGTCAGGACGGGATCCTGCTGCACTGGGCTCGTTGGGACGGCGAGCAGCTGACCGGTTGGGATCTGAACGAGGGGATGGACCGCATCCTGATGGACGTCCACCCGGCCCACCCCGGCTTCCTCACGGTCCACCACGACGGCTGGGACGTCCGGCTGCACGCCCTCGACGGGAGCGTGCTGGCGAGGCGTGAGGCGCCGGCCGACGAGGACGCGGAGCGCGTCCAGTGGTCCTGGGTCTGCGGCTTCGTCGACGCCGCGACGGTCATCGCCGCCTCGACCGATCGCGGTCGCAGGCAGCCCCGGCACTGGCTGCTCGACGCCAGGACCTTGGAGATACGCGGGGAGATCACCTATCCCGGAGCCGCGGTCGACGGCTGCGTGCGGCCGCTGGGCGACGGCACGTGGCTGACCTACGCCGGGACGACCGGGACGCTCACCCGCTGGGCGGCCGCGCCCGCCTGACGGCCGGCCGGTCCCGCCCCTGCCCCCGCGGGTCGGGGTTTCAGCCGGAGGAGGCCGGAGGCGTGTGCAGGGCCAGGAGGAGTTCGGCACGCTGGACGGGGTCGTCGAGGTCTCCGTCGAGCAGCTCCCGAATGCGCTCAAGTCGCTGGCGCACGGTGTTGCGGTGGACGCCCAGGGTGGTGGCCGTCTCCTGCACGGAGGTCGAGTGCGCCAGCCAGGCGCGCAGGGTCTCCCGGTCGGCGTCGCCGAGCGGGGCAAGGACGTGGTCGGCCCAAGTGCGCAGGCGATCCTGGCCGAGCAGGCCCAGCAGGCGGCCGCGCGTGAGGTCGTCGAAGCGGACGTGGCGCCGGGGCGGTCCGGGCGTGCTGCCGTGGGCGGCGTCGAGTGCCTGCCGCGCCTCCTCGATGGCCGGTTGCAGGCCGTCGTCGTCATGCGCCGCCGAGCTGCCCACGGCGGCGTCGGCCTGGGCGGCGAGTGCGGGCAGCGCCGCTTCCAGGGCGCCTTCAGCCGGGGCGATCACGGCCAGGTGCCCGTCCGCCGTCCCGGCCGAGAGCTGGACCTCGCGGCTCTGGGCGGCGGCGGCCGCGACGGCGCGGATGAGGGCGTCGTGGCCCTCCGGCGGCCCCGCCACCAGGTGCAGGCGGAGGGGCCCGGCGGGCAGTTGCTCACCGAGGCGCTCGAACACGGTGGCGGCCTCGGTCACGCGGCCGGCCAGCGCGAGGGCGAGGACCGCGTCGTGGACCGCGCGCTCGGCGGCGTACTGGGCTCGGGAGCGTTCCAGCCGGATCGTCAGCAAGGAAGCGGCCGTGTCGACGATCGCGCGTGCCTGCGGGTCGAACGTCTCGGCGCCCGGAAGCGACGCCGTGCCGCGTCCGACGGCAAGCAGGCCCCGGACGCGGTCGATGCCGAGCGTCTGGAGCAGGACCGGGGAGCCGTCGACGCCGAGCGAGGCCGAGGAGTGCGGGCCGCCTCGCACGAGCCGGGCGATGTCGTCGGCCAGGGCGGGCAGGCGCCGCACGGCCTGATGCGGGGAGGCGTGCACGGCGCGGCCGGCGGGGCTGACCAGGACGGCCCAGCCGTCGACCGCGCGGGCCAGGCGCATGACGACGCGGCGTGCTCCGTCGTCCGCGGCGGCGGCCCGGGTCAGTTCCTGCGCCGCGCGCTGCAGCTCCCGCGCGCGGGCGTGCTCCTGGGCGGCGACCGCGTCGGCGACGGCGCGCATCACCGCGATGAACGGCGTCGCCACCGGCACCTCGAACAGCGGCATGCCGTGGCGGCGGGCCGCCGCAACCAGGGCGGGCGGGCAGCCCGGCTGGCGCGGGGTAGCGTCGTAGCCGAAGCCGAGCCCGACCAGGCCGGCCGCGCGCAGGGCGGCGACGTAGGCGTCGGTGGCCGCCTCGTCGCGCGGCAGCAGCCACGTCGTGAGCAGGACCAGACCGGGTTCCAGGAACGGGGTCGGGTCGGCGAGGTCGCTGGCGTGGACCCAGCGAACCGTCCGGTCCAGTCCTTCCCCGGCGACGAGCAGCGTGAGGCCGAGCCGGGGGTGGTCGAGCAGTTCCCGCAGCGTGGGCGCCATGACACGAGCCTACGTCCGCCTGGGGCTGTGCGCCTTGCACATGGTGTGGAGCCGGGATGTGCGCGACGCACACCCGAGGTCTTCCCGGATCTTCCTACTCTGGGCTCTGGGACCGGACCAGCGTGGCCACGGCGGCCGAACCTGAGGGAAAGCAGGCGAGTGGGATGAGACCGTCCACTCGGGCATGCGGTTCACCGACTCCGGCGGCTACCTGCACGCCGCGCCCTGGGCCGCCGCCGACAGGCGTGCGCAACTCCGGCGGCGGCTGCGTCGGAATGAACGACTCCGACGCCGCCTGGCTGTTCGACCATGCCCGGCTCGGTGACCTCTTCACCGTCCAGGGCAAGGACGCGACCACCCCCTACGGCGGACCCGGCAAGGGGTACGCCGAGTGGAACCTCACCTGGGACCAGTGGCAGGCCAGGAGCGCCCTGCACCACTGACCCACCCCCTCGGACAAGGACAGACATGCTCGCCCCTGCCATCGCCACCACCCACCCCTCCCACGGAACCACGACGGTTCCACGCCTCGCCCCGGAAGCCGGCCCGTTCCCCCGGCTCGCCGCCGTCCGCCTCCACGTACCGGCACGCTCCACCGTCCGGGATCCCGTTCCCACGGACGCGGAGCTGCTCCTCGTCGGGGTCAGCGGCACGGTCGAGGCGTCGCACCCGTACGGGATGCGGACCGTCACCCCCGGAAGCATCACGACGCTGCCGTCGGGGGAAGGCCTGAACCTCATCAACGACGGCCTGCGGGGCGCCACCCTGCTCGCCGTCCTGGTGACGGCGGCTTCACCGTCGCCCCAACAGGTCTGACAGTGGATCGGGCACGCCCCGGGCGGGCTGGCCAGCGCACTGGCCGCGAACAACCAGGGCGTCCGGCCGTCTTCTTCCGGGCTCCGCGGACGGCAGCCGGTCAGTTGGTGCTGTCGGTCCTGATTGACCACCATTAGACCCCGGCACCAGTGCCGTTGCGTCGAGAGGCTGTCCCAGCCGTACGATCCTGCCGGTACCGACGGGGACAGTGGGCACGGGGGTGGTCATGCGACGGCGGGTGGCGTCGGACAAGCCGGAGCGCGTGTGGGGGCGGGGGCTGGTCGACTGGTTCCTCGCTCGGCCGCGGGCAGCCTGGGTGGCCCGGTGGGTGGCAGTCGAACTGTCCACCGGCCCGCTGTTCGTCGTGGCGGTGGCGGTACTCGGCCACCTGCTGGGCCGTGCCGGCGCGACCGCAGTGGTGCTCGGACCGGCCGTGGGCGTCGCCTGGCTGTGGTTCCGCGACGGGATCGCGGCCCGGCAGGCGCAGCAGGCCACCGGCCTGGGTGGACGCACGCTGCAACTGCTGGCTGCCGCGCTGACGGGTTTCGGCTGCCTGCTCTGGCTGGTGACACCCGTGACGGCGGGCAGCTTCGCAGTCCTCTGCCTGTCGTGGCTGAGCACCGGACTCACCCTGGGTGCCGTCAGCGCGCTGGCGCTGCCCGGGCGCAGGACGCGCACGGCGGCCACCGTGCTGGTACTGGCCCTGGCCGCAGCGTGGGTGCCGCTGAACCGGCTGGGACTGCAGGTTACGGACGCAACAGCGCCGCGCTCGTTCGCAGAACCTCCGCGGCGGCTGATGATCCTCGTGGACTGGCCGGGGCTGCAACCGGACGAGGCCCGCTACCGCGCCGGCACGCTGAGCGTGGCGTACGACGACGGCTCCCCGGTCGGTACCGACTTCGACGCGCTGGAGGTCCGGGCGGCCGGGGCACTGAGTCCTTGCGCCTTCCTGCTCCAGGCCCGCGCCGACGATCAGGAACTCACGTACTCCCAGTGCGGCGACCAGGGCAACGGCCTGTGGTCCTCGGCCGGGGACGGCACCGGATGCGCCCTGGTGCAACAGCGCAACGGGCTCCTGCTCCTGCTGACCGACGACCTCTGCCACCCGGACGACGCGGCAGGCCTGGAGACGGTGCTGCACACGGCGCACGCCGTGGGCGACGACGCCATGCCCGCCCTGTCGCAGTGACCCCCGTGCGACCTGTGCGTCAGTGGCTCAGCAGGACGATGACCGATCCCCACACGGTGAGCAGGACGTTGCCGAGGGCGTAGGGGACGGTGCAGCCGAGGGACGGCAGTTGGCTGCGGGCGCGCTCGTTGAGTGCGCCGATGGCGGCGGTCGTGGTCTGGGCGCCCGCGAGGGCGCCGAGGAGCAGGGGAAGCGGGAGACGCTGCACGAAGTGGCCGAAGCCGAAGCCGATGACCAGGGGTAGCACGGTCGCGAGGGCCCCGAACACGAGCAGCTGCCAGCCGGCCTGCTGCAGCCCGCCGACGAAGCTGGGGCCCGCGTTCAGTCCCACGATGGTGATGAACATGCACAGCCCCAGCGTGCCGAGCAGCCACTGCGCGGCGGAGGGCAGGTTGCCGTAGGTGGGGCGCTTGCTTCGCACGTAGCCGAAGACCAGTCCCGCGACCAGCACTCCGGTGGACGTGGACAGCGACAGCGGCGCGCCGCCCTCGGTCAGGGCCGGGATGCCGATCAGGCCGCCGAGGAAGAGACCGGCGGCCATCCACGCCACGTCGGTCGCGAAGCTGGTGGGCACGGGCTTGCCCAGGTGGGCGGCGGCCTTCTCGACGAGGTCCTGGCGGCCCGTCAGGACCAGGGTGTCGCCGCGTTCGACGTGGTTGTCGCGGGTCATCCGCAGTTCGACCCCGGCGCGGTGGTGGGAGTCGATGAACACCGCGCTCATGTAGTCCTCGTGGCGCAGGCTGTCGATGGTGGCGCCGTCGGCATGGTGTCCGGTGACGACCACGTGCAGGGTCTCGGTGCGGTAGCCGAGCAGTTCGACGTCGTCGGACTCCATGCCGATGTGGGTGCGGGCGTCGAAGGCGACGAGGTCGGAGCGGACCGCGCTGACCGCGACGGTGTCGCCGAGTCGCAGCACGGTGGTGCGGTGGTGGTCGAGGACGCTCCCGTCGCGGCGGACCTTGGTGATGTAGATGCGCCGGTCCAGGGCGCGCTGAGCCTGTTCGAAGTCCCCGATCGTCTGGCCGGCGAAGGCCTCGACGTCGATGTCGTAGGCGCGCAGGACGTGTTGGTAGTAGCCGGAGCCCGCATCGGGGTCGGTGGTGTCGGCGGCCTCGTCGAGATCGGCGGCGAGGACGGCGCTGTCGGCTGCCAGGTCGCGGCGGAGCAGCCGGGGCAGGGCGCCGGCCAGGAGCAGCGCGGGCAGGACGGTGCCCAGGGGGTAGGTGACGGCGTACGCGACGGCGACGAGATGGGACTGCTCCTGGGCGGCGGCCGTGGTCAGGTGCGGCAGGTGCGCGATGGCGCCCGCGGCGACGCCGATCACGGCGGACTGTGTCAGCGCGCCGCCGAGCATGCCCGCCGAGAGGCCCGGCCCGTACCCCAGCAGGGAGGCGAAGGCCCAGCACACCACGAGTCCCGAGACGCACACGACCAGGGTGAGCAGCACCTGGGGGAAGGCGTCCTTGCGCAGGGAGCGGAAGAACCGGGGGCCCACGTCGTAGCCGAGTGCGAACAGGAACATCAGGAAGAAGACGGAGCGGACCGGGCCGGTGATCTCGACCTTCGCCTGCGAGCCGATCACGAGTCCGGCGACCAGGCACCCGGTCACCGCGCCGACCGCGAAGCCGCGGATCCGGATGCGGCCCAGGAGGAAGCCGAGTGCGACGGTGAGGAAGACCAGCAGCTCCGGGTAGGGCTGGAACAGGTGGGTCCGTAGCCAGTCCATGCCGCCGCTCCGCCTCCTGCTCACGCTGCCTCGCCGGCGTGCGAGCGTCGCGCTCCCCCGGCCGAACCGCCCTCAGGCGGTGAAGATACGACCGCGCCGTCGACCGGCGGCGCAGACAGGGCCGGGCACCGGGGTCTTTGCGCCCGTTCGGCGGCCCCGAGCGCATTTGTTCAAATTCGAATCATTGGCTATCGTCGAAGCAGTTCTGTTCGGGTTCGAGCTCGCTAGGAGAGCCCCATGCCGGTACGCCGCCTCAACCACGCGGTTCTGTACATCCGCGACGTCGCGACCTCGGTCGCGTTCTACACCGAGGTGCTGGGCTTCAAGGTCGACGTCGAGATCCCCGGGCGGGCCGCCTTCCTCAGCTCCCAGGAGTCGCTCAACGACCACGACCTCGGCCTGTTCGCGATCGGCGCCGGCGCGCCGGGCCCGCAGCAGGGCCGGGTCGGCCTGTACCACCTGGCCTGGGAGGTCGGCACGCTGGGCGAGCTCGCCGAGATCGGCCGGGAGCTCAGCCGGCGCGGCGCGTTGGTCGGCGCCACCGACCACCACGTCTCCAAGTCCTTCTACGCCAAGGACCCGGACGGCAACGAGTTCGAGGTGATGTGGCGCGTGCCGCGCGAGGACTGGTCGACCGATGACGAGTCGGCGAAGATGCGGGCCCTGGACCTGGAGGCGGACCTCGCCCGCTGGGGTGCCGACCTGGCCACCGGGGCCGCGGCCGGCTCCGCCACCTGAGGTCGCCCGGGCCCGCTTTCGGGCCGGCCGGTCAGCCGTCCGCTGTCAGCCGTCCGTGGCGGTGAGGACGTCGCCGACGGCCTTGCGCGTGGTGCCGAGCTTCTTCAGGACGCTGGCGACATGCTGCTCCACCGTGCGCGGCGACAGGAACAGGGCTTCGGCGATGTCCTGGTTCGTGGCGCCGGTGGCCAGCAGCTCGGCGACCTGCCGCTCGCGCGGCGAGAGCGCGCCGCCGTAACCGCGACGGCCGCGCCCGGCGGGGCGCTGGACGCCCAGGTCGCGCAGTGTCTGTCGGCAACGGGCCGCGTCGGCGGTGGCACCGAGGGCGTCGTAGGTGTCCAGGGCGGCGGCGACCTGCGCGGTCGCGTCCTCCGGGCGGTCGGCCCCGAGCGCGCCCGCGCAGCGTTCGGCCGCGCGGGCGGCGTCGTAGGGACGGCCCACGGCCTGCCAGGCGTGCCGTCCCCGCTCGAACTCCTCCGCGGCCCGGCCCGGCCGGCCCCGCTCTCCGGCCAGCGCCAGCAGCCCGCGGGCGCACGCCAGTTCGGCGCGCGCTCCCGGAGCGTCGCGGTGGGCGAGCTCTCGCTCGACGTCGGCGACGAGCCGCGCAGCAGCCTGGTCCTCGCCGCACCCGAGCGCCGCCTCGACGGCGACGGGGACGAGCCCGGTCGCCCTCGCCCACGCGGCGGACTCGCGCAGCAGGTCCACCGCCGGAGCCGCCAGTGCCCAGGCATCGCGCGGGGCCCGCTGGAGCAGCCGCAGTTCGGCCTGCCCCGCCAGGGCCCGCAGTTCCACCGTCACCTGTGAGCCGCGCGCCCCGGAGGTCGCGGCGGCGGTGAACTGCTCCAGCGCGTGCGCGCGCCGACCGCGGGCGGTCGCCAACAGGCCGAAGACGAGGGCCTGTTCCTCGCCGAACATCGCGATCTCCGGGAACTCCGCCCCGAGGGCCGCGAAGCGTTCCTCCAGCCCGTCCCAGTGTCCCGCCAGGGCTTCCAGCCGCAGCAGCGCGATCCTGCTGTAGCACTCCAGGTGCGGGATCGAGGCGCGGTGGGCCAGCTCCCTGCTCTCGTGCAGCAGATCGGCACCGCGCTGGTCGTGGCCGAGATCGACGGCGAGTTCGCCGACGTTGTACAGCGCGCGGGTGGTCTGCCGCAGCACCTCGAGGTCCGGCGACTCGCGGGGAAGGGCGTCCAGTTGCCCCCAGACGTCCGTGCTGCCGTCGCGGGCCAGCAGGGTGAGCCTGGTCGCGCGTACCGCCGCCCCTGTGGCCCGGTCCCCCGCGCGTGCCACGGTCTGTTCGGCCCGCTGCAGCCAGGCGGGGCCGTGCGACGCGGCGCCGTTGCGCTCGTCCATGGCCAGCGCGACCATCGCCCGGGCGGCGCGCTCGGGGCGCTCCTCGATCAGCTCGTCGACGCAGTGTTCGAGCTCGTGGTAGCCGCCACGGTCTCCGGCGTGGTTGACCATCAGCAGGCCCAGGGCAAGCCGGATCTCACCACGGGTGGCGGTCGCGAGCTGCGGGTCGGCGAGGATGCGGCGCAGGACGGCGGCGTTGCGGGTGTGGTCGGCTCCGTTGACGGCGATCCGGGCCAGCGCGAGCGCGGCACGCGACCGCAGGTCGCCGTCGGGGGGCGGGTGTGCGGCGCCCGGGGTACTGGTCCCGATCGGCTCCGTGCCGATCCGCTCCGTGCCGATCCGCTCCGTGCCGATCGGCTCCGTGCTGTCGTGTGCCGGGCCGAGCTGGTCCACGCTGAGCTGCTCGAGGCTGAGCTGCTCAAGGATTTGATGCAGCAGTCCGGCCGCCGTGCCCGTGTCGCCCAGGGCGATGGCCTGGTCCACGGCCTGCTCGGCGCGCCGGAACCACCCCGCGCGATCGCCTGAGGCCAAGGTGTGGTGGGCGATCTGCACCAGCGGCACGGGAATCTCCCGCTCCAGTTCCTCGACGGCCCGCAGGTGCAGCCGCGCGCGGTGCGGGCCCGGGACGTGCCAGTAGGCGACCTGCTGGGCCAGGGTGTGGCGGAAGACGTAGCAGCCGCCCGGGGTCTCCCCGAGCACGGCTACTTGCAGGGCCTCGACCAGCCCGTCGGCGCCCTCGTCGGGGTCCAGGCCCGCGAGCCGGGTCAGCAGCGGCTCCGGCGCCGGAACGGCCAGCACGGCGGCCGCGTCGACGACGGCGGCCCCCGACGCGGAGAGCGCGGCCAGTCGCTCGGTCACGGCCTCGCGCAGCCCGCGGGGCACGCCCGCCCGTTCCAGCTCGGCCCGCGCGTCGCCGAGGGCGAGCTGCGGGCCGTGTTCGCGCAGGGTGAGCAGATCCTCCTCGGCCACCAGCGGCAGACCCTGGCTGCGCTCGTACAGGACCGCACCGAGCTCGGTACTGGCGAACGAGCCGAGGGCGGCCGACGCGAGCTCCCCGACGTCGTGCCGGGACAGCGGCCGGAGCCGGATCACGGTGCCGTTGGTGCCGGGCGGCCACCGATAGGCCGCGCCGAGGACGGGGGTGTCGGGGGCGAGGTCCTCGGCCCGGTAGGTCAGCACGACGGCGAGCTGGTCGGGCAGGTCACGCGCGAGCAGGAGCAGCAGTTCGCGGGTGGCCTCGTCGGCCCAGTGCAGGTCCTCGACGAGCAGGACGGAGGGCCCCAGGGCGGCCAGGAACGAGTGCACGGCCTGAACCAGCTGGTGCCTGCGGGTCTGGGCGCCCTCCGGGCGCGGCGGGGGCGGCGGCAGCCGGTCGGCCAGGTCGGGCAGGAGCGGCGCCAGGGCGCCGGCGGTCGGCGCGACACCGTCGGCGGGGAGCCACGGTCCGGCCCGGCGCAGCGCGTCCACGACCGGCCCGTACGGGAAGGGCTCCCGCAACGGGTGGCAGAAGCCGGTCAGGACCGGTCGGCCCTCCGCGGTGAGCCGGGTGACGGCCTCGTGGACCAGGCGGGACTTGCCGATCCCGGCCTCGCCCTCGACCAGCACGACTGCGGGCGGGGTGCGGACCGCGGCGAGCAGCAGGCCCAGCTCCCGCTCCCGCCCGACGAACGCGAAGCCACCGCCCCCGGCCGCGGCGCCCTGGTCGAGCACACGTGCCACGCGATCACCTTCCCTGGCTGACCACGCTAGATCCGCCCACGGGCGGCTGCAAACGGCCGCCGCGCTCGGGCGTTGCCGGGGTCCTCCAGGTCGGTGCGGGCAAGGAGCGTCAGACAGGCCCCAAGGCCGGGGACGTGCACGCGGTGCGGTGCCGCGGGGAGGAGAGGCCGGGCCTTGCGGGACGGGAGGGCAGGGACAGCAGGGGCGGCAGCGACGGCAGGCACGGAGATGGCGACCACGCCCCGACGGGCCCAGCCGGCCCGGTCAGCTCGGCAAGCCTGGTCGGCCCGGTCAGCTCGGTCGGCCTGGTCAGCCCGGTCGGCCCGCTCAGCTCGGTCGGCCTGGTCAGCTCCGTCAGCCTGGTCAGCTCGGCCAGCCCGGCCGGTTCGGTCAGCCCGGTCGGCGCGGTCAGCTCGGCCGGCCCGGCCACCGCGCAGGCCGACTCGGCCCGTGCGGCGTGGACGGCCTGGCCCGGGAGGGCGACGATCAGCTCGGCCGTCACCGTGGTGCCCTCGGCCGTCGTGCGCACGTCGCAGTTGACCGCACAGGCCTCGACCAGCACCAGGCCGCGACCGCCACAGGCCAGGTCCTCGCCGCGCCGCGCGGCGTCCGACGCCACCGCCCGCGCGCGCCAGACACCGGAGTCCCGGACCTGCACCGTCAGCCCGCCCTCGGCGAGACACAGCAGCAGCCTCACGTCGGGGCTGCCGCTGTGGCGCACCGCGTTGGTGGCGAGCTCGGTGACGATGAGGGCGAGCGCCTCGCACGTGTCGTCCGGGAGCTGCCAGCGCCGGGCCGTGCGCTGGGCGAGGCGCCGCAGCACGGGCACGGACGCGGCCGTGGCCGGCAGGACGTGGGTGGACGCGAGCCGGCAGGCGCCGCCGGGTGCGGCGCGGCGCGGGCCGGGAGCGAGCGTGGGGTCCATGCAGGGGCTCCTGAGCTGGGGAATGCTGGGGAATACGGCCTCTGTCCCCACAGTCGGCGCGGAGCCCCGCGCGCACAATACGGGTCGGTCAAGCTACGGATACCTGATTAAAAGAGCCACAATCCGGACACGTGGGTGCGGGTGGCCCGGGTGCGGGCCGGCCCAGGCGTCAACCGACATGGACGCGGGGGCGGCGGGTACGGTCAGGTTCGGCCTCGCGCAGCACCTCGCGGGTCACCGGGGCCACCTCTCCCTGACCGAACAGGAAGAACTTCAGGAACTGGCTGACCGGGTTGCCCTCGGTCCAGCCGAAGTAGATGTGCGGCTTGCGGCCCGTCGCGTCCCGGATGTGCAGCAGCAGCGCGGCGAGTGAGTTGGGGATGGAGGCGCTCTCCAGGGAGAGCACCCGGAAGCGTCCGCACATCACCTCGCCGCGGACCCGCACCTCGCTCTCGAAGTCGGAGGGGTCCAGCACCGTCACCTCGACGAAGACGACGTCGTCCTCCTCCGGGATGTTGTTGTTCAGGCGGGCCTCGCGCAGCTTCTGCTGGTACTCGGCCAGGTCGTGCCGGGCGGGCTCGTGCGCGATGAGCCGGATGGTGCGGTGGGCCATGTCCTGGACGAAGCGCTCGGCCAGCGGATCCATGCTGACCTGGGTGACCCGCAGCTCGAAGGCGCGGCTGAGCCGGGACAGCGCGGAGATCAGGATGATCCCGGCGATGAAGCAGGCACCGATCTTCACCCCGTCCGGGCGTTCGATCACGTTGACGACGGTGGTGTAGACGAAGACGGCGGCGATGACGCCGAAACCGATGGTCCAGTTGCGCTGCCCCGCCTTGCGGGCCGCAATGGTGACGGCGACCGCGGCGGAGGTGATCAGCACCAGGACACCGGTGGCGTAGGCGCCGCCCTGCTTGTCCACGTTGGCGTCGAAGAGCCAGGTGACCAGGAACGCGATCAGCGTGAACACCAGCACCATCGGACGGACCGCCCGGGCCCAGTGCGGGGCCATGCCGTAGCGGGGCAGGTAGCGGGGCATGAGGTTGAGCAGGCCCGCCATGGCCGAGGCCCCGGCGAACCAGAGAATCAGGATCGTGGAGAAGTCGTAGACGGTGCCGAAGGCCGAGCCCAGGTACTCGTGGGCCAGGTAGGCGAGCGCGCGGCCGTTGGCGGGGCCGCCGTTCTGGAAGTCCTGCTGCGGGATGAGCAGCGTGGTGATGAAGGCGGTGGCGATCAGGAAGACGCTCATGATGACCGCCGCGGTCGTCAGCAGCTTCCTGGTGCCGCGGATCCGCCCGGCCGGCCGCTCCTCGGTGTCGTCCGGGTGGCCCTCGATGTGCGGCATGACCGCGACGCCGGTCTCGAAGCCGGACAGGCCCAGGGCCAGTTTGGGGAAGACCAGCAGCGAGAAGCCGATCATGGCCGCCACGTTGCCGTGCGAGGTGGTCAGGGCGTGCGACCAGTCGGTGACCACGTGCGGAGCCTGGAAGATCTTCACCAGTCCGGTGATCACGACCACCACGTTGAGGGCGAGGTAGACACCGACGAGGACCACGGCGGCGCCGATGGCCTCGGTGAACCCCTTGAGGAAGACCGCGCCGAGCAGGGCCACCAGGATGAGCGTGATCAGCACCTGCCGACCGTGCAGGGTGCTGGTCAGGTGCGGGTTCTCCACGAGGTGGGCGGCCCCGTCCGCCGCCGACAGGGTAATGGTGATCAGGAAGTCGGTCGCCGCGAAGCCCAGCAGGACCAGCACGAAGAGCTTGCCCTGCCAGAACGACAGCAGCCGCTCCAGCATGGCGATCGAGCCCTCGCCGTGCGGGCTCTCCACCGCCACCCGCCGGTAGACCGGAAGGGCGCCTGCCAACGTCACCACGACCAGGACGACGGTGGCCACCGGCGAGAGCAGGCCTGCAGCCAGCGCGGCGATGCCCGGCTGGTAACCGAGGGTGGAGAAGTAGTCGACGCCGGTGAGACACATGACCCGCCACCACCGGGCGCCCTTGTGGGCCGGCTCCGGCGCGGCGTCCGCACCCTGCTGGTGCTTGGCCATGTCGGACAGGCCTTCCAGCATCCATGCCCGCAGCCGGGCGCTGCGCTCCTCGTGCCGAGCCGCGGGCCCGGTGGATCCGGCAGCCACGAAAGGCACCTCCCGCGTCAGGGCCGGCGCGCATCGCGCCCACTGCGAGCGTACGAAGCACCGCCAGTCCTGTCCTGCTCGACGCCGCCGAGCGGGCGGCCTGGGAGGCAGGCGGCCCCGGTTCACGGTGCGGCGGCCGCGCGGCCCCGGTGGTGGATCAGCCCTCGCGGGGGTCCCGTCGCGGACGTAGTCTGGCCCCACGAGAGGTAGCCCGCGACCGATGACCGATGACCGATGGTGCGTGGTCCGCGTGTTCATGAGCCGAAGCCAGTACCTGGCGGAGCCGTTGCACTACGTGACAGCCCCCTACCAGGCCACGGCCCCATACGGGTCGCTGACCTCCGCCAGCGCGATCGCACGCACCCCCGATCCGCTCCCCGGACTCGTGGACCACCACGGTGAGCAGCTCGCCGGGGCCCGGACCCTGCGGGCCGCCGTGGCGGCGCTGCACGAGGCGACGCGCCTGCCGACCGCCCTGCACCACGTCCTCGACGACTCGATGACGCTCATGTCGGCCGAGTTCGCCAACGTCCAGATCGTGGACCCGCGTGACGGGTCGCTGGTCCTGGTCGCCCAGAGCGGCTTGAGTCCCGGGTTCCTGGAGCACTTCGCCCTCGTGCGCGACGACGGCTCGGTGTGCGGCCGGGCCGCGGTGAACGGCACCCAGACGGTCGTCGGCGACGTCCGGGAGGAGCCGCTGCTGGAGCCGCACTGGGCGGTCTTCCGCGCCGCCGGAATCCGCGCCGTCCAGTCCACGCCGGTGGTCGACGGCGACGGCCGGCTGATCGGCGTCGTGTCGACGCACACCTCCTGGGCACGCGAGCGCTCCGAACGGGACCTGCACCTCATGCGGATCTACGGCCGGTTCGTCGGCGACACCCTGGCCCGGCTGCTTCCCAAGGTGCCCCCGTCCTAGCCTGACGTGCCCCGCCGTCGCCGCGCGGGCCCCGGCCTGTGGCGCTCCGATGCGACGGATGCGGCATGAACCCGTCCGAGTGACTGCAGGGTCGCGTCCGTGCCCGGTAGCGTGGACGGAACCTCACCTTCGGAGGTTCCGATGAGCGACAGGCCCTGCACCTCGTGTGGCGGTCAAGGCGGCACCGAGAAGATCGAGTACACCTACGAGGCCGACCCCGAGGGCAGGATCGTCGCCAAGGAACACCGCTACTTCAGTCCCTGCAGCAGCTGCGGTGGCTCGGGAAGGATCGCCTGACATGAACGACGACGACATCGCCAGGCCGATCTACCTGTGCCAGGACTGCGGCGCCCACTACCTGCCGCCCACGTCGATGCAGTACCCGACGGGGCCGGCGTCCCAGGTGTTCTGCTCGAAGTGCCAGCCTGAGCACTGCGCCGACAACGCCGCGCGGTCCGGCATCAACCTCGCCGAGGGCGCGGCCCCACCGCGTCCCCGCCGACCGCGGCGCGCAGGGAAAGCGCCGGCCAAGGGCGGCTCGACGCAACGGACCAAGCTCCTGTAGGCGGGCGGTCCGATGCCCCGGTCGATGTCGCGGGCGCGTGCTGCGCGACAGCGCGACCCGGGCCGCGTTGACAGAGGGTCAGCCTCCGCTGTAGTCCGGGTCGGTCTGCTGGACGTGCGTGAAGCCCTGGACCGCGGCCGGCCGCTGGAGGCCGCCCGTGTGGTCCGGACCGGGCTCGAAGTGGTGGGCGACGCCGACGATCGCGGCGGTCGCCGCTCCGGCCAGCAGCAGTGCCGCCAGTGGGCGGCGCAAACTCCAGACACGTACTCTCACAACCGGCCCCCGTCCAGGTGAGGACAACCCGTCCACCAACCATGACTCCCCGGCTCGCCGGAAGGTTCCATTCCGCTGTCGGGACCACACCGCAGCTGTCAGCCGTGCACCTGTGAGCAGGGGCGCGGGGTGTCCCGTGCCCGCGTCACGGGAGGGCCTGTTCGGCCCAGATCACCTTGCCGTCAGGGCTGTAGCGGGTTCCCCAGCGCTCGGAGAGCTGGGCGACCAGGAACAGCCCGCGGCCGCCCTCGTCGGTGGTGGCCGCGTAGCGCAGGTGCGGCGAGGTGCTGCTGCCGTCGCAGACCTCGCAGGTGAGGACGCGGTCGCACAGCAGCCGCACCCGGAACGGTCCGGTCGCGTAGCGGATCGCGTTGGTGACGAGCTCGCTGATGATCAGCTCGGTCGCGAAGGCCAGGTCGTCCAGCCCCCAGGCCGTCAGACGCTCGGTCACCTGGGCTCGCACCGGCGCCACCGCGGCCGGGTCGGGCGGGAACTCCCAGGTGGCGACCCGGTCGGCCGGCAGCACCCGGGTCCGGGCCACCAGCAGGGCGATGTCGTCGGTGGGGTGGGCGGGCAGCAGCGCGTCGAGGACCGCCTGACAGGTCTCCTCCGGAGTGCCCGGGGACCTGGCCAGGGTGGCTCGCAGCCGGTCGAGGCCGACATCGATGTCCCTGGTCCGGTCCTCCACCAGGCCGTCGGTGTAGAGCACCAGTCGACTGCCCTCGGGCACCTCCACCTCCGTCGTCTCGAAGGGCAGGCCGACCAGGCCGAGCGGAGGCCCGGCGGGCAGGTCGGGGAAGTCGACCGAGCCGTCCGGTCGGACGACCGCCGGGGGCAGATGCCCCGCCCGCGCCATGGTGCACGTCCGTGAGACGGGGTCGTAGATCGCGTACAGGCAGGTCGCGCCGGTGATGGACATCTCGCCGTCGGTGGCCGCACGGTCCAGGTCGATCTGGTTGACCAGGACGTCGAGGTGGCCGAGCAACTCGTCCGGGGGCACGTCCAGGGTCGAGAAGTTGTGGACCGCCGTGCGCAGGCGGCCCATGGTGGCCGCGGCGTGCAGCCCGTGGCCGACGACGTCGCCGACCACCAGGGCGACCCTCGCGCCGGGCAGCGGGATCACGTCGAACCAGTCGCCGCCGACCCCCGCGTGGGCGGGCAGGTAGCGGTAGGCCACGTCCAGGGCGCTCTGCTCGGGCAGGCCGCCGGGCAGCAGGCTGTGCTGCAGGGTGACCGCCAAGCCGTGTTCGCGGGTGAAGCGGCGGGCGTTGTCGATGCACACCGCGGCGCGGGCCGCGAGCTCCTCGGCGAGCGACAGGTCATCGGAGTCGAACGCCTCGTGCGTGGCTGTCCGGTAGAAGTGCGCCACGCCCAGCAGGGTGCCGCGGGCCAGCAGCGGCACGGTGATCAGCGAGTGGATGCCCTGCCCGACGAGCCGGTCGGCCCAGGCGGGGCGGGTCCGGCGCCAGTGGGACTGCGGCGCGGTCAGGTCCGCGTCGAGGACCGGGTGCCCGTCCAGGGCGCGGGCATGGGGTGTGCCGGGCGCCACCGGGATCGAGGTCCCGACGGGGAAGAGCGGCGAGTCGGGCCGGATGCCGTGCAGCGCCGTACGGCGCAGGTCCACCACCTGGCTGGGAACGGGCTCGTCGCCGTGCAGCAGCGACTCGGCCAGGTCCACGCTGGCGAAGTCCGCGAACCGCGGGACGACCGCCCCGGTCAGCTCCTCGGCGGTGCGGGTGACGTCCAGGGTGGTGCCGATGGCGGCACTGGCCTCGTAGAGCAGCTTGAGTCGCTTGCGGGCCTGGTCGGCCTTGCCGGACAGGACGCGCAGTTCGGTGGAGTCGCGCAGCGTGGCGACGACACCGGTCGGCCCTCCGGCGCCCTCGGTGGTACGGACGTTGACCACGAGCAGGCGCTCACCGGCGCTGACGACCTCGTCGGTGACGGCCTGTCCGCCGGCGAGCAGGTCCGTCAGCCGCTGGTCCAGGCCCAGGTCCGTGACGAGCCGGCCGTCGTGGTCGCCGAGCGGCAGTTCCAGCAGCCGGCACGCCTCGTCGTTGGCGAGCAGCACCCGGCCGCCGTCACCGATGATGATCACGCCCTCCCGCACGGCGTGCAGGACGGCGTCGTGGTGCTCGTACATGCGCGTCATCTCCACCGGGCCGAGCCCGTGGGTCTGACGTCTGAGTCGCCGCACGACCAGCCAGGTGCCGAAGGTGGCGAGCGCGAGCGCGATCCCCCCGGCGGCGAGGACGACGGGCAGGCGGCGCTGCGAGGTGCTGCTGATCTGGTTGATGGTGATGCCGGCGGAGACCGCGCCGATCACTTTGTGGTGACTGTCGAAGACCGGGACGATCGCCTGGACCAGCGGGCCGATGGTGCCGTGGATGGTCTCGGTGACCGTCTGCCCGGCGAGGGCCGGGCCGATGTCACCGACGAACTTCTTGCCGATCCGGTTGGGGATGGGGTGGGTGTAGCGGATCCCGTGGTCGTCGGTGACCACGACGAAGTCGACGCCGGTGGCCAGCCGGGTGGCCTCGGCGCGCGGCTGGAGAAGCGCGGTCGGGTGCGCGGACTGCATCGCGGCGACGATCCCGGGCGAGTTGGCGAAGGTCTGGGCGACCGCCAGGGACCGGTTGCGGGCCTCGCTGGTCGCGTCCTCCCGCGCCTGGACGAAGACCTCGACGCCCGCGGCCACCACCAGCAGCAGGATGATCACGACCTGCAGGACGAAGACCTGCCCGGCGACACTGCGCATGCCGAGGAGCGCCCGGCGACGCGACTCAGGTCGAGATCGGCGGTAGGCGCGCCCGTCGCTCTCCTGATCCCGCCCCGGGCGCAGGCGGACCCTGTCCCTCGGCTGCCCACCGCTGGGACCGGGGCCCGTGGAGGCCGGGGGTCGGCCCCGGAACCGGGCCATACGCCCTATGAAACACTGCCGCGTTCCCAGGGGCCACCGGGCCGCCGCGGCGGATCGCATCGGCTGCGGGTTCGTGGCCCGCACAAGGCCCGCAGAAGCGTGCGCGGCGCCGGGAGGCTCGGAGCTTCAGCGGTCCGCAGCCGGACACGCCCGGCTGCGGACCACTCGGTGGCTGTCAGTCGCGGCCCCTGTCGGCGAGGTGATCGCGCAGGGCCTGGGCGATCACGGGGACGGACTGCGGGTCCATCAGACCGTGGTGGGTGGCGTCGACGGGGATGTCGGTGATGGTGCCGTCCACGTGGGCCGACCAGGCCGAGGAGGAGGGCGTGCCCTCCGGACGCCGACGCAGGGCGGTGAAGAAGAGCACGTCGCCGGTGAAGCGGGCCGGCTCGAAGGTGCGCATCATCGCCACGTGGCGCTCCCAGGCCTCGCCCATGGCGAGGAGGTCCTGCGCCGAGAAGGAGTTGAAGGAGCTCTCGACCAGGGACTGGATGACCCCCTCGCGGGTGAGCGGAGCCCCGTCGGGGGTGCCGTCCGGTGTGGCGCCGGAGGCCTGGAACATCTGCAGGAAGACCGCGAGGGTCTCCTGCTCGTCGCGTTCGGTGCCCTTGACCGTGTAGTCGGCGTAGGGGTAGGCGTCGAGGACGGCGAGCAGGGAGACCTCCTCGCCCGCTGCCTCCAGTGCGGTGGCCATCGCCTGCACGACCAGGCCGCCGAAGGAGTGGCCGAGCAGGTGGTAGGGGCCGCGCGGCTGGACCTCGCGGATGTCGGCGACGTAGTCGGCCGCCATCTCCTCGACGGTGGCGGGCAGGCCGTCGGTGCGGGTGAGGCTGCGCGCCTGCAGGGCGTAGACGGGCCGGTCCGGGAGGTAGGGCAGGAACCGGCTGTAGCCGAGTCCGACACCGTAGCCGGCGTGGACGCAGAAGAGCGGCGGGAGGCCGCCGTCGCGGCGCAGGGGCATCAGCTCCGCGAACTTCTCCCCCAGCTCGGCGCCGGTCGCCAACCGCTCGGCGAGCGCCGCCACGCTGGGTGCCTCGAACACGTCACGCAGGGCGAGCTCCTCCCCGAGGCTCGCGCGGATGCGGCCGACCAGGCGGGTGGCCAGCAGGGAGTGGCCACCGAGCTCGAAGAAGCTGTCGTCCACGCCGACCCGGGGCAGGCCGAGCACCTCCGCGAACAGCGTCGCCAGCACCTCTTCCTGCGGGCTGCTCGGCTCACGGCCGGACCCGACGGGCGTCTCGGGGACGGGCAGCGCGCGACGGTCCAGCTTGCCGTTGCCGGTCAGCGGGAGCACGTCCAGCACCACGAGCGCGGAGGGGACCATGTACTCGGGCAGCCGCTCGGTGAGGTGTGCACGGAGCTCGACCGTGTCGAGTTCCCCCGCCGGGACGAGGTAGCCCACGAGGCGCTTGACCCCCGGGGTGTCCTCGCGGACGACGACCGCCGCCCGGCCGACGGCCGGGTGGGCGGCGAGGACGGCCTCGATCTCGCCCGGCTCGATCCGGAAGCCGCGCAGCTTGACCTGCGTGTCGGCGCGGCCCGCGTACTCCAGCAGGCCGTCGGTGGATCGGCGTGCCAGGTCGCCGGTGCGGTACATGCGCTCCCCCGCCAGCCCGTACGGGTCCGCGACGAACCGCTCGGCCGTCAGGCCCGGCCGCTGCGCGTAGCCGCGGGCGACGCCGGCGCCGGAGAGGTAGAGCTCGCCGACGCAGCCTGCGGGCACCGGGCGCAGGCCCGCGTCGAGGACGTAGGCGCGCATGTCGTCCAGGGGGCGGCCGATCGGCAGCGCGCCCGAGGGGGCGTCGGTGACGGCGTGGGTGGCCGCGAAGGTCGTGGTCTCGGTGGGGCCGTAGCCGTTGACGACCACGGTGCCGGGGCAGGCCGCCAGCACCTGGCCGACCGCGACGGGCGAGACGACGTCGCCGCCCGTCCAGACCTGCGCGACGCCGCGCAGGCAGCTCGGGTCCTCCTCGGCGACCAGGGAGAACAGTCCCGCCGTCAGCCACAGCGCGGTGACACCGTGCTCGGCCACCGTCCGCCGCAGCATGGATGCGGTCACCTCGCCCGCGGGGGCGACGACGACGCGGCCGCCGCGCAGCAGCGGCGCCCACAGCTCGAGCGTCGACGCGTCGAAGGAGTGCGGCGAGTGCACCAGCACGCGCGCGAACGCCTCGCCGGCGAAGCGGGCGTCGGTGGCGAGTGCCACGACGTCGCGGTGGGTGACGGCGACGCCCTTCGGGCGGCCGGTCGAGCCCGAGGTGTACATCACGTACGCCAACTGCCGCGGGTCGCAGATCGTTTCCGGCGCGTCCGGGCGCTGCTGCGCGCCGATCTCGACGACGGGGAGACCCAGCTGCCCGGCCTCGGTCCGCAGCGCCGCGTCGGTGACGACCAGCGCGGCGCCGGTCTCGGCGACGATCGCCTCGCGGTGCGCCAGCGGGTACCGGGCGTCCAGCGGGACGAAGCAGCCGCCCGCCTTCAGGATGCCGAGCAGGGCGACGACCAGCTCGGGCGAGCGCTCCATCAGCACGGCGACGGCGCGCTCGGCGCCCACGCCCTCGGCGCGGAGCTGCCAGGCCAGGGCGTTGGCCCGGGAGTCGAGCTCGGCGTAGGTCCAACTCACGCCGCTGTCGCCGACGAGGGCGACCGCGTCGGGCGTGCGAGCCGCCCGGGCGGCGAACAGCCCGGGGACGGTGCCGAGGAGGCGCTCGCGCGGGGTGTCGTCCCCGGACGACAGGGCCTGCCACGTCTCGGTCTCGTCGAGGACAGGGACGGTGGCGAGTGCCGTGCCGGGCTCGTTCTCCAGGGCGTCGACGAGCGCGTCGAGGGTCGTGTGGAGCAGTCGGCAGACACGTTCCGCGTCGATCGGGGCGAGGGCCTGGGCGGTGAGGCGGAAGCCGTCGCCGAGGTCGTCGACGGAGACGGTGAGCGGGTAGTTGGTGCGCTCCTGGCTCAGCAGCAGCTCGATGCCCTCGGGACCCGCCGGGCGGCCCGACTCCTCCGCGCCCGCGCTGTGACGGTAGTTCAGCAGCGAGGTGAAGAGCGGAGCGGTGCCGTCGATACCGCTCGCGCGCTGCGCGAGGGTGAGCGGGGCGTGCTCGTGCACGAGCAGGTCCGCGAGCTGGCCGCGCATCGCGGCGAGCGCGTCGGTGACGCTGACGCCCGTGGTGTGGGCCCGGACGGGCAGGGTGTTGATGAAGAGCCCCGGGACCCGGTCCGCGCCGTCCCCGCCGTTCATGCGGCCGAAGAGGACGGTACCGAAGACCACGTCCTCGCGGTGGGAGGTCGCGGCGGCCACGCGGGCCCAGGCGAGGTGGAACACCGTCGCGGGGCTGACGCCCAGGCGGCGGGACTGGCCGCGCAGGCGCCCGGCGAGCGGGTCGGCGAGGTGCAGGCGGGCCTCGGCGACCTCGGCCGCGTCGCCGCGCACGTCGAGCAGGCCGAACGGGGCGGTCGGCTCGGTGACCTCGCCGAGCAGGTCGGTGAAGAACCGCTCGTGCTCCTCGCGGGTGACCCGCAGGCGGGCCTGGGCGACGAAGTTGCGGAACGGGATCGGCGCCGGGAGGCTCGCGCCCTCCCCGGCCAGGACGGCCTGGATCTCGGCGAGCAGGACCTCCATGGCGGTGTGGTCGGTGGTCAGGTGGTGGCGCTGCAAGAGCATCAGCCAGCGGCCCGCGCCGGACGGGTCGGCGGCGATGTGGGCGCGCATGAGCGGCGCCGCGCCGAGGTCCATCGCGGCGGGGCAGGCGGCGTGCAGCTCGGCCACCGGGTCGTCGGCGCCGGTCAGTTCGAGGACCGTGACGGGGATCTCCGCCGCGCGGGCGACGACCTGCACGGGCTCGGCCAGGCCCTCCCACACCACGGCCGTGCGGAGCACGTCGTGGCGGTCGACGACCGTCTGCAGCGCGCCGAGGAAACCGTGCAGGCGGGTGAGGGAGTCGAACGCGAGCACCGTCGGGAGCACGTAGACATCGCGTCCGCCGGCGTTCATCAGGTGGTGGAAGAAGATCCCCTCCTGGAGCGGCGCCAGCGGGTAGACGTCGGCGATGTTGGCGGCGCCGCCGGGGAAGACGGAGACGATCCGGTCCAGCTCTGCCTGCGTCAGGGAGGCCAGCGGGAGCATCTGCGGGGTCAGCTCGGTGGCGTCGGCCGGGATCAGGTTCGGCGGCACCTCCACCTCGGCGACGGTCGCGGCACCCGCGAGCCCGGCCACGGTGGGGGTGGAGAACAGCGCCCGGACGTTGACCTGGACGCCGCGCGTGCGCAGCTTCTCCACGAGCGAGACGGCGAGCAGCGAGTGACCGCCCAGCTCGAAGAAGTCGTCGTCCACGCCGACGCGTTCGACGCCGAGGACCTGCGCGAAGACCTCGCAGATGACCTCCTCGCGGGCACCGGACGGTGCCCGGTACCCGGCGGCGGCGGTGAACTCCGGGGTGGGCAGCGCCCGGCGGTCCAGCTTGCCGTTGACGGTCAGCGGCAGCACGTCCAGCGGCACGACGGCGGCCGGGACCATGTAGTCCGGCAGCGACTCGGCCGCGTGGCGGCGCAGCTCGGCCGGGTCGACGGTGGCCGCGGCAGCGGCGGGGACCACGTAGGCGACCAGGCGCTTGTCGCCCGGCACGTCCTCGCGCACCAGGGCGGTGGCCTGGGCGACGGACGGGTGCGCGGCGAGCGCGTTCTCCACCTCGCCCAGCTCGATGCGGAAGCCGCGGATCTTGACCTGGTCGTCGGCGCGGCCGACGAACTCCAGCTCCCCGTGGCGGTTCCACAGCACGACGTCCCCGGTGCGGTACATGCGCTCGCCGGGCGTGGTGCCGTAGGGGTCGGCCACGAAGCGGTCCGCGGTCAGGGCCGGACGGCCGAGGTAGCCGCGGGCCAGCCCGGCGCCCGCGACGTAGAGCTCGCCGGCCGTCCCGGGCGGGCACAGCCGCAGCGACGGGTCGAGCACGTAGACACGCAGGTCCGGGATGGCGCGCCCGATGACGCTGCCGGTGGCGCCGCCGCCGACCAGCGCGGCGTCCAGTTCGGCGTAGCTGACGTGCACCGTGGTCTCGGTGATGCCGTACATGTTGACCAGCACCGGGGCGTCGTCGCGGTGGCGCGCGTACCAGGAGCGCAGGCGCGGCAGGTCCAGGGCCTCGCCGCCGAAGACGACGCCGCGCAGCTTCAGCCTCGCACCGAGCTCCGGGTCCTGCGCGTCGGCCTGCATCAGCTGGTAGAAGGCGGACGGCGTCTGGTTGAGGATCGTCACCTGCTCGCGGACCAGCAGCGCGAGGAAGTCGGCGGGCGAGCGGGAGACGTCGGACGGCACGACGACGAGCCGGCCGCCGACGAGCAGGGCGCCCCACAGCTCCCACACCGAGAAGTCGAAGGCGAAGGAGTGGAACCACGTCCACACGTCGTCGGCGGTGAAGCCGAACCAGTCGTCGGTGGCGCCGAAGAGGCGGGCGACGTTGCCGTGCGGGATCAGCACGCCCTTGGGGCGGCCGGTGGAGCCGGAGGTGTAGATGACGTAGGCGGGGTGCTCGGGGAGCAGCCGGCCGCGCCGCTCGTCCGCCGTCAGGTCGGTGTCGGGGACGGCCGCGAGGAGCTGCCGCGTGGCCGGGTCGTCCAGGACCAGGCGCTCCCCGGGCGTCTCGCCGCTGCCTGCGGTGGTGAGGGTCAGCAGCGGACGGGCGTCGTCGAGCATGTAGGCGATGCGGTCGGCCGGGTAGTCCGGGTCGATCGGCAGATAGGCACCACCGGCCTTGAGGACGGCGAGCAGCGCGACGACCAGCTCGGCCGAGCGCGGCATGGCGACGGCCACCAGCGTCTCGGGTCCGACGCCGCGGTCGACCAGCAGGCGGGCGAGGCGGTTGGCCTGGGCGTTCAGGTCGGCGTAGGTCAGCTCGGTACGGTCCTGGCCGGGCGCGCCGAAGGAGACGGCGACGTGGTCGGACGTGCGCGCGGCCTGCGCCTCGAAGAGCTCCGGGAGGGTCGCGACGGGCCGGTGGACGGGCTGCTTGGTCCACTCCGTCAGCATGCGCTGCCGCAGTGCGTCGTCCAGGACGTCGATGGCGTGCAGGGAGGTGTGCGGCGCGGTCTCCAGCGCGGTGACCAGGCCCTCGACGGCGGTGCCCAGCAGGGTGCAGACGAGTTCCGCGTCGATGGGCGCGACGGCGATGACGGAGAGGTTGAGCGCGTTGCCGTGGTCGTCGACGGAGACGGTGAGCGGGTAGTTGGTGCGGTCCTCGCCGTGTTCGAGGCCGATGCCGAGGTCGGTGGCGGGCTCCTCGCTGTGGCCGCGCCCGTGGCGGTAGTTGAGCAGGGCGGTGAACAGCGGGGCAGGGGCGGTGATGCCGCTGGCGCGCTGGGCGAGGGCCAGCGGGGCGTGCTCGTGGACGAGGAGGTCGGCGAGCTGGCCGCGCATCGCGCCGACCGCGTCGGCGACGGTGTGGGCGGCGGTGTCGAGGCGGACGGGGAGGGTGTTGATGAACAGGCCGGGCACGCGGTCGGCGCCGCTGCCGGCGTTCATCCGGCCGAAGAGCAGCGTGCCGAAGACGACGTCGTCACGGTTGGCCGTCGCCGCCACGACACGAGCGAAGGCCACGTGGAACAGCGTCGCCGGGCTCACCCCCAGCAGGCGCGCCTGATCCCGGACGCGGGCCGCGAGTTCAGGCGCGAGCGGCAGGCGGGCGCGGTCGACGGTGCTGCCGTCGCCGCGCACGTCCAGCAGCCCGAAGGGTGCGGACGGTTCGGCCACGTCGCCCAGCACGCCGGCGAAGTAACGCTCGTGCTCCTCACGGGAGATGCCGAGCCGGGCCTGGGCGACGAAGTCGCGGAACGGCAGCGGCGTGGGCAGGCTCTCCTGCTCCCCCGCCAGTACCGCCCGGATCTCGGACATCAGCACGTCGAGCGCAGTGTGGTCGTTGATCAGGTGGTGCCGCTGGAGCACCAGCAGCCAGCGCCCGCTGCCGGGTTCGGCGGCGACGAAGGCGCGCAGCAGCGGTGCGGCGCCGATGTCCATCCGGGCCGGGCAGGCGGCGTGGAGTTCGGCGACCGGGTCCAGCTCGCCGCTCAACTCGACGGTCTCGACGGGCAGCTGGGCCCGGCGGGCGACGACCTGCACCGGCTCGGGGAGACGCTGCCAGAAGAAGGCGGTGCGCAGGATGTCGTGACGGTCGATCACGAATCGCAGCGCATCGAGGAAGGCGTCGAGGCGCTCGCGCGAGTCGAAGGTGAGCAGCGACGGCAGGACGTAGGGGTCCTCGCCGTCGGTGGCGAGCAGGTGGTGGAAGAAGATGCCTTCCTGGAGCGGCGCGAGGGGGTAGACGTCGGCAATGTTCGCCGCGCCGCCGGGGAGAGCGGAGACGATGCGGTCGATCTCGGCCTCGGTGAGGGCGACGAGCGGCAGCATGTCCGGGGTGAGGTGCGTGGCGTCGGCCGGGATCAGGTTCGGCGGCACGACGACGCCGGTGGCCTGACCGGCGGCGGTCGCGGCGGCCAGGCGGGCCGGGGTCGGGGAGGTGAACAGGGTGCGCACGTCCACCGGCACGCCGCGGGCCCGGAGCTTCTCCACCAGTGAGACGGCGAGCAGGGAGTGGCCGCCGCGCTCGAAGAAGTCGTCGTCCAGACCGGCCCGTTCGACACCCAGCACCTGGGCGAAGACCTCGCAGACGACCTGCTCGCGCTCGGTGACGGGGGCACGGTAGGCGCTCGCGGTGGCGGTGCCGAAGTCCGGTGCGGGCAGCGCGCGACGGTCGAGTTTGCCGTTGACCGTCCGCGGCAGGACGTCCAGCGCCACAATGGCCGCGGGCACCATGAAGTCCGGCAGGACGGCGGCGAGATCGGCCCGCACGACGGCCGCGTCGAAGTCCGCCTCGGGGACCACGTATCCGATCAGCCGCTTGTCGCCGGGCACGTCCTCGCGGACGACCACGACTCCGTGCGCGACGGCCGGGTGAGCGGCCAACTGGGCTTCGATCTCGCCGAGTTCGATGCGGTAGCCGCGGATCTTGACCTGGTCGTCGGTGCGGCCCAGGTACTCGATGTTGCCGTCCGCGCGCCAGCGCGCCAGGTCGCCGGTGCGGTACATCCGCGCGCCGGACCCGACGAACGGGTTGGCGACGAACCGCTCGGAGGTCAGCGCCGGACGGCCGAGGTAGCCGCGCGCGAGCTGCGCGCCCGCGATGTAGAGCTCGCCCGCCACACCGGCGGGCACCGGGCGCAGCCCGGCATCCAGGATGTAGGCCTGGGTGTTCCACATCGGACGACCGATCGGCACCACCGCACCCAACTCGACGTCGTCGCCGACGAGATAGTCGGTGCAGCCGACCGTCGCCTCGGTCGGGCCGTAGTGGTTCACCACCGCCACGCCCGGGTGCGCCCTGCGCCACTGCTCCAACTGCGCACCCTGGATCGCCTCACCGCCGACCATCAACCGGCCCGACGGCGCGTGAGCGTCCGACATCGCGTCCAGGTACGCCAGACCGCTGGGCGTCACCTTGAGGAAGCCGGGCCGGGCGTCGGCCAGCGCGTCCGGCAAGTGCTCGTCCAGCGGCGCGACCTGCACGCGTCCGCCGGAGGCCAGCGCGCCGTAGAGGGCCGTGACACCGGCGTCGAAGGAGATCGAGAAGTGCATCAGGGTGCTCTCGCGCACCTCCGGATACGCCTCGACGACGCGCGCGAGGTAGTTGACCACGGCCGCGTGCGGCAGCACGACGCCCTTCGGGCGCCCGGTCGAGCCGGAGGTGTAGATCACGTACGCCGGGTGCTGCGGCTCGATCGCCACCCCCAGGTCCGTGTCCTCGAAACCGTCGGTGGACAGCTCGTCCAGCAGAAGAACCTCGACACCGGACGTGTCACCGGCCCGCTCCACGCACGCGCGGCTCGTCAGCAGCACCCGCGGCGCCGGGTCCGAAACCATGTACGCGATCCGGTCTACCGGGTACTCCGGGTCGATCGGCACATACGCCCCACCCGCCTTGAGCACCGCCAGCATGGCGACAAACACGTCCGCCGAACGCTCCAGGAGCAGCGCCACCGTCGTCTCCGCGCCCACGCCGCGCGCGGCGAGCCGCCGGGCGAGGCGGTTGGCCCGCGCGTTCATCTCGGCGTAGGTCAGCTCGGCGCTCTCGTCGACGAGCGCGACGGCGTCCGGCGTGCGGGAGACCTGGGCCTCGATCAGGCCCGTCAGCGTGGTGTCGGGGACGGCGTGGCCGGTGGCGTTCCACTCGGTCACGATGCGGTGCCGCTCCTCGGCGTCCAGCACCTCGACGTGGGCGACGGGGCGGCCCGGGTCGGCAAGGACGGTGCGCAGGACGGCGAGCAGGCGCTCGGCGAGCCGCTCGGCGGTGGCGGCGTCGAAGAGGTCGCGGGCGAAGGTGACGGTGCCGTACAGACCCGCCGGGGCGCCGTCGGCGGCGTGGCGCTCGCCGAGTGTGAAGGCGAGGTCATAGCGGGCGGCCAGGTCACCGGCGGGGACGTGGCGGACGTCGAGTCCGGACAGGTCCGGCGCGGCCTGCGCGTTGTTCTGCAGCGAGAGCAGGACCTGGAAGAGCGGGTGCCGGGCCATCGAGCGCGACGGCGCGAGCTCCTCGACAAGCCGCTCGAACGGCACGTCCTGGTGCGCATACGCGCCGAGGCTCCGCTCCTGCACGCGGGCGAGGAGCTCGGTGAAGGTCGGGTCGCCGGACAGGTCGGCGCGCAGCACGAGCGTGTTGACGAAGAAGCCGACCAGCTCGTCCAGCGCGTCGTCGGTGCGGCCCGCGATCGGCGTGCCGATCGGGATGTCCGTGCCGGCGCCCAGGCGGGACAGCAGCACCGCGAGCGCGGCCTGCAGCACCATGAACGGCGTCACGCCCTCCGCGCGCGCCAGCTCGAGCAAGCGTGCGTGCTCCTCGGCGGGGGCGGTGAAGGCGACGGTTCCGCCTTCGTGGCTCGCGACGGCCGGACGCGGCCGGTCGGCCGGCAGCGCCAGCTCCTCCGGCAGCTCGGCCAGGGCCTCGCGCCAGTAGCCCAACTGCTCGGCCAGCAGGCTGCCTTCGTCCTCAACGGAGCCCAGCAGCTCACGCTGCCACAGCGCGTAGTCCGCGTACTGCACCGGCAACGGCTCCCACACCGGCGCCTCGCCGCGCAGGCGGGCCGCGTAGGCGACGGAGACGTCGCGCGCCAGCGGCGCCATCGACCAGCCGTCACCGGCGATGTGGTGCACCACCACGACGAAGCTGTGCCGCTCGGTGTCCTGGGAGAACAGCCAGGCGTGGACGGGGGGTTCGGCCGCCAGGTCGAAGACGTGCCGGGCCGCGCGGGTGACGGCCTCGTCGTCGTGGGCGCCGACGGTCAGCAGCGGGCCCACTGCGTCGACGGGCAGGACGCGCTGGCACGGCTGTCCCTCGACGGTGGTGAAGACGGTGCGCAGTACCTCGTGCCGGGCGACGACGTCGCGCAGGGCAGCCTCCAGCGCGTCGGCCTGCACCGGACCGGTGAGGTCGAGGCTGAGCGGGATGTTGTAGGTGGCGCTCGGCCCCTCCAGCTCGCCGAGGAACCACAGGCGCTGCTGCGCGAACGAGACCGGCAGGTGCTCGGGCCGCTCGGCGGCGGTCAGCGCGGGGCGGCGGCGGTCGACGCCGTCCTGCTGCGTGACGAGGCGGGCGGCGAGCGCGGCGACGGTGGGCGCCTCGAAGAGCGCGCGGATCGGCAGCTCGACGCCGAGGGCGGTGCGGACGCGGCTGACGAGGCGGGTGGCGAGCAGCGAGTGGCCGCCGAGCTCGAAGAAGTCGTCGTCGGCGCCGACGGCCGGCAGGCCGAGGATCTCGGCGAAGAGGGCGGCGAGCGCCTGCTCCTGCGGGGTGCGCGGCTCGCGGCTCTCGGTGACGGCCAGGTCCGGGGCGGGCAGGGCGCGGCGGTCGAGCTTGCCGTTGACGGTCAGCGGCAGCGCGTCCAGCAGCACGAAGGCGGCCGGGACCATGTACTCGGGCAGCCGCTGCGCGAGGTGGGCGCGCAGCTCCTCGGCCGTCACCTCGGCTGCCGGGACGATGTAGCCGACCAGACGCTTGACGCCCGGGGCGTCCTCGCGGACCACGACGGCGGCCCGGCCGACGGCGGGGTGTGCGCCGAGCACGGCCTCGATCTCGCCCGGCTCGATGCGGAAGCCGCGCAGCTTGACCTGCTGGTCGGCACGGCCCGCGTACTCCAGCAGGCCGCTGCGGTTCCACCGGGCCAGGTCACCGGTGCGGTACATCCGCCCGCCGTCGACGCCGTGCGGGTCGGCGACGAACCGCTCCGCCGTCAGCGCCGGACGGTCGTAGTAGCCGCGCGACAGGCCGGCCCCCGCGAGGTAGAGCTCGCCGATGCAGCCCGCCGGGACGGGGCGCAGGCGCTCGTCCAGCACGTAGGCGCGCATGCCGTCGAGCGGGCGCCCGATCGGGAACGCACCCTGGGGGGCCTGCTCGACCGCGTGGGTGGCGGCGAAGGTCGTCGTCTCCGTCGGACCGTAGCCGTTGACGACCGTCAGGCCGGGGCAGGCGTCAAGGACGCGCGCGACCGCGACGGGCGAGACGACGTCGCCGCCGGTCCACACCTGCGCGACGCCGCGCAGGCTGCCCGGCTCCTCCTCGGCGACGACGGCGAACAGGCCCGCCGTCAGCCACAGCGCCGTCACGCCCTGCTCGGCCACGATGCGACCGAGCGCTGCCGCCGACAGCTCGCCGGCGGGCGCGACGACCACGCGGCCGCCGTTCAGCAGCGGCACCCACAGCTCGAACGTCGACGCGTCGAAGGAGTACGGCGAGTGCACGAGCACTCGCTCGAAACCCCCATCGCAGTAGCGGGAGTCCGAGGCCAGCGCGACCACGTCGCGCTGCGTGACGGCCACGCCCTTGGGGCGGCCGGTCGAGCCGGAGGTGTACATCACGTAGGCAAGCTGACTCGGGTCGCAGGCCACCTGGACGGGCTCGCCTCGGTCGTCGCCGACCAGGACGACGGTGCGGCCGAGCGCGTCGGCCTCGTCGCGCGAGGCGGCGTCGGTGAGGACGAGCTTCGCGCCCGTCTCGGCGACGATCGCCTCGCGGTGCGCGAGGGGGTAGCGGGAGTCCAGGGGCACGAAGAACCCGCCCGCCTTCGCCACGGCGAGCAGGGCGACGACGAGGTCGGCGGAGCGGTCCATCAGCACGGCGACGGCGCTCTCCGCGCGTACGCCCTCGGCGGCCAGGCGCCGGGCCAGGCCGTTGGCGCGCGCGTCCAGCTCGGCGTAGGTCAGCTCGACGCCGTCGGCCGCCGCGACGGCCACGGCCTGCGGGGTGCGGGCGGCCTGGGCGGCGAACCGCTGCGGCAGGGTCCCGGACGCCTCCGACTGGGTCCCGGCTGCCTCCGGCAGTGGCGCGGCGCCGGTGCTCCACTCGGCGAGGATCCGGTCGCGCTCGGGCGCGTCCAGGATCTCGACGCGGGAGACGGGCTGCCGGGGGTCGGCGACCACGGACTCCAGCACGCGGATGAAGCCGTCGCCGAGCTGCTGCGCCGTCGCGGCGTAGAACAGGTCGGCGGCGAAGGTGACGTTGCCCCACAGGCCTGCTGCGTCCGCCTGCTCGCCGAAGGTGAAGGCGAGGTCGAACTTGGCCGGGGCCTCGCCGCCCTCCAACGCCTGGGCCGTCAGGCCCGGCAGGTCCAGCTGCGGCTGGGCGTTGTTCTGGAGCGACAGCATGACCTGGAACAGCGGGTGCCGGGCCATCGACCGCGAGGGGGCCAGGTCCTCCACCAGCCGCTCGAACGGCACGTCCTGATGGGCGAAGGCGCCGAGCCCCGCCTCGCGGGAGCGGCGCAGCACCTCGGCGAAGGTCGGGTCGCCGGACAGGTCGGTGCGCAGCACGAGGGTGTTGACGAAGAAGCCGACGAGGTCGTTCAGGCCCTCGTCCATCCGGCCGGCGACGGCGGTGCCGACGGGGATGTCGGTGCCGGCGCCGAGACGCGACAGCAACACGGCCAGGGCGCTCTGGAGCACCATGAACAACGTGCCGCCCTGGGCACGGGCCAGGTCGGCGGCGCGCTGGTGCAGCTCGGCCGGGATCGCGAACTCGACCGTGCCGCCACGGTGCCCGACGACCGGCGGGCGCGGCCGGTCGTAGGGCAGGGCCAGCTCCTCGGGGAGGTCGGCCAGCGTCTCGCGCCAGTAGGCGAGCTGCTCGGTGAGCAGGCTCTCCGGGTCGTCCTCCTCGCCGAGCAGTTCGCGCTGCCACAGCGCGTAGTCGGCGTACTGGCCAGGCAGTTCGTCCCACTCGGGCTCGCCGCCCGCCAGGCGGGCGGCGTAGGCGGTGGAGACGTCGCGGGCGAGCGGTCCCATGGACCAGCCGTCACCGGCGATGTGGTGCACCACCAGCAGCAGCGCGTGGTCCGCGGGGCCCTGGCTGAACAGCCAGGCCCGCAGCGGCAGTTCGTCGGCGAGGTCGAAGGCGTGCGCGGAGGCGCGCGCGATCTCCTCGCGCAGGGCCGTCTCGTCGAGGGCGGCGGCGTCGACGACGGTCAGCAGCGAGCCGACGCTGTCGGCGGGCCGGATGTCCTGCCAGGGCTCGCCGTCGACGGCGGGGAAGACAGTGCGCAGCACCTCGTGCCGGCCGACGACGTCCACCAGGGCGGCGTCGAGCACCGCGGCGTCGAGCGGGCCGGTGAGCCGCAGGCCGAGAGGGATGTTGTAGGTGGCGTTCGGTCCTTCGAGCTGGCCGAGGAACCACAGCCGCTGCTGTGCGAAAGAAACCGGGATCATCAGGACTCCTTGTGCCCGCGCATCGGCCGGAACGCGGGCCGTGCCTTTTTCTTGGTGGTGGTGAGGCTCTCGATCCGCGCGGCGACACCCGCGACGGTCGGCGCCTCGAACAGCGCCTGGAGCGGCAGTTCGACGCCCAGGGCGGTGCGGATCCGGCTGACCAGCCGGGTGGCCAGCAGCGAGTGGCCGCCGAGTTCGAAGAAGTCGTCGTCCAGACCGACCCGTTCGACGTCGACGCCCAGCACCTGCGCGAACGCCTCGCACAGCTGCTCCTCGCGCGGCGTGGTCGGCGGGCGGTGAGCAACCGTTGAGCCGAGCTCGGGGGCGGGCAGGGCCTTGCGGTCGAGCTTGCTGTTCGCGGTCAGCGGCAGCGCGTCCAGCAGGATCGCCGCCGAGGGGACCATGTAGTCCGGCAGCGCGGCCGCCACATGGCGCCGCAGGTCCTCGCCCGTGACGGTGGCCGCGTCGGCCGGATCGGCGAGGACGGCGTAGGCGACCAGGCGCTTGTCGCCGGGCCGGTCCTCGCGGGCGATGACGGCCGCGTGGGCGAGCGCCGGGTGTGCGGCCAGGACCGCCTCGACCTCGCCGAGCTCGATGCGGAAGCCGCGGATCTTCACCTGGTCGTCGGCGCGGCCGACGAACTCCAACTGACCGTCCGGCGTCCAGCGCACCAGGTCGCCGGTGCGGTACATCCGCCCGCCATCGACGCCGTACGGGTCCGCCACGAAGCGCTCGGCGGACAGGGCGGGACGGCCGAGATAGCCGCGGGCCAGACCGGTCCCGGCCAAGTACAGCTCGCCGACGGTGCCGACGGGCACCGGACGCAGCGCGGCGTCCAGGACGTAGGCGCGGCTGTTGTCCATGGGCCGGCCGATGGGCAGCACCGGCGGGATCTGCCGGGTGTCCGTGACCGGGACCTGCGTGGTGCACAGGGTGGTCTCGGTGGGCCCGTAGGTGTTGCGGACCACGATGCCGGGGCAGGCCTCCAGGACGCGCCGCACGGCGCTCGCAGGGACGATGTCGCCGCCGGTGCCGACCTCGTGGATGCCCGCGAACGCGGTCGGGTCGTCCTCGGCCAGGACCCGGAAGAGCCCGGCGGTCAGGTGCAGGTGGGTGAGCTCGTGGCGCTGCTTGAGCGCCCGGATCGCCCCGGCGTCCATCCGGCCCTCGGGCGCGACGACGACCGTGCCACCCGAGGTCAGCGGCACCCACAGCTCGTAGGTGGACGCGTCGAAGGCGTGCGGGGCCTGGAACAGGGCCCGGTGCGGGCCGGTCTCGCTCCAGCAGCGGTCCGAGACAAGGTCGACCACGCCCCGGTGGGTGTTGGCGATGCCCTTGGGGACGCCGGTGGAGCCGGAGGTGTACATCACGTAGACGCGCTGGTCCGGCAGGTTGCGCCGGTCCAGGTTCGTGGCGTCGCCCGACTCGGTGCCGACCGTGGGCTCGACCACCAGGACGTCGGTGCCGGCCGCCTCGACAGCGCGCACGAAGGCGTGCTCGCGCGTCACCGTGTCGGCGAGCAGCAGCGCGCTGCCCGCGTCGGCGTGGATGACGGCCATGCGGGACTCGGGCGCCCGCGCGTCGATCGGCACGAACGCGCCGCCGGCCTTGAGGACGGCGAGCAGGGTGACCACCAGCTCGGCGGAGCGCCGCATCAGCACCGGCACCAGCGAGTCCGGCGTCACGCCGCGCTCGACGAGCAGGCGGGCGAGGCGGTTCGCCCGGCCGTTGAGCTCGGCGTAGCTGAGGGCCGTGTCGTCGGCCACCAGGGCGACGGCGTCGGGGGTGCGGGCCGCCTGGGCCTCGAAGAGGTCGGTGAGGCTGACGGCGGGGATGTCGGCCGCGGTGTCGTTCCAGGTGTGCAGGACCGTCCGGCGGCGGTCCTCGTCGAGGACGTCGACGGCGGTGAGCGGCGTCTCCGGGGCCGATTCGAGCGCGTCGACCAGCCCCGTCAGCGTGGTGAGCGCGAGCGCGCAGACCAGCTCGGGGTCGATCGGCGCGAGCGCCTGGACGGACAGCTGGAGGCGCGACCCGAAGTCGTCGATCGCGACGGTGAGCGGGTAGTTGGTGCGGTCCTCGCCGTGCTCGGCGTGCTCGACCCCGGCCAGGCCGGTGCCCTCTGCCTCGTCCGCCGACTGGCTGTGGCGGTAGTTGAGCAGGGCTGTGAACAGCGGCGCGGGGGCGGTGATGCCGCTGGCGCGCTGGGCCAGCGCGAGGGGCGCGTGCTCGTGGACGAGGAGGTCGGCGAGCTGGCCGCGCATCGCGCCGACCGCGTCGGCGACCGTGTGGGCGGCGGTGTCGAGACGGACGGGGAGGGTGTTGATGAACAGGCCGGGCACGCGGTCGGCGCCGCTGCCGGCGTTCATCCGGCCGAAGAGCAGCGTGCCGAAGACGACGTCGTCACGGTTGGCCGTCGCCGCCACGACACGGGCGAAGGCCACGTGGAACAGCGTCGCCGGACTCACCCCCAGCACGCGGGACAGCTCCCGTATGCGATCGGCCAGTTCGGGCGCGAGCACGTGCTCCGCCTCGCTGACCCGGGTTCCGTCGCCGCGCACGTCCAGCAGCCCGAACGGCGCGGAAGGTTCGGCGACGTCACCCAACTGGCCGGTGAAGAACTGCTCGTGCTCCTCGCGGGAGACGCCGAGCCGGGCCTGCGCGACGAACTCGCGGAACGGCAACGGCGCGGGCAGGCTCTCCTGCTCCCCCGCCAGCACGGCCCGGATCTCGCCGAGGAGGATGTCCAGTGCGGTGTGGTCGGTGACCAGGTGGTGGCGCTGGAGCGCCAGCAGCCAGCGTCCGCTGCCGGGTTCGGCGGCGACGAAGGCGCGCAGCAGCGGCGCCCGGGTCAGGTCCATCACGGGCAGGCAGGCCGCCTGCAGCTCGTCCATGGCCTGCTCGGCGGGACCGGACAAGGTGACGGTCTCGACCGGCAGTTGGGCGCGGCGGGCGACGACCTGCACCGGCTCGGGCAGGCCGTCCCAGAACACGCCGGTGCGCAGAATGTCGTGACGGTCGATCACCTGCTGGAGCGCGCCGAGGAAGTCGTCGAGGCGCTCGCGCGAGTCGAGGGTGAGCAGCGCCGGCACGACGTACATGTCGCGTCCGCCGTCCTCACCGGCGGCCATCAGGTGATGGAAGAAGATGCCTTCCTGGAGCGGCGCGAGGGGGTAGACGTCGGTAATGTTGGCCGCGCCGCCGGGGAAGGCGGAGACGAGACGGTCGATCTCCGCCTCGGTGAGGGCGACGAGCGGCAGCATGTCCGGGGTGAGGTGCGTGGCGTCGGCCGGAATCAGGTTCGGCGGCACGACGACGCCGTTGGTCTCACCGGCTGCGGTCGCGGCAGCGAGCCGGGCCGGGGTCGGGGAGGTGAACAGGGTGCGCACGTCCACCGGGACGCCGCGGGCGCGCAGCTTCTCCACGAGCGAGACGGCGAGCAGCGAGTGGCCGCCGCGCTCGAAGAAGTCGTCGTCGACGCCGATGCGCTCCACGCCCAGGACGCGGGCGAACTCCTGGCACAGCACCTCCTCCTGCGGCGTCGCGGGGGCGCGGTAGGTGGTCGTGCCGGCGCTGCCGAAGTCCGGTGCGGGCAGGGCCCGGCGGTCCAGCTTGCCGTTGACCGTCCGGGGCACGGCGTTCAGGGCGACGATCGCCGTGGGGACCATGTACTCCGGGAGCGACTCGGCCAGGCCCGCGCGGACCTCCGCCGCGTCGAGACTCGCGTCGCCGACGACGTAGCCGACGAGGCGCTTGTCGCCGGGCACGTCCTCGCGGACGACCACGACGGCCTGCACCACACCCGGCCGGGCTGCCAGCTGGGCTTCGATCTCACCCAGTTCGATGCGGTAGCCGCGGATCTTGACCTGGTCGTCGGTGCGGCCCAGGTACTCGATGTTGCCGTCCGCGCGCCAGCGGGCCAAATCGCCGGTGCGGTACATGCGCGCGCCGGAGGCGTCGTGCGGGTTGGCGACGAACCGCTCGGACGTGAGCGCCGGACGGCCGAGGTAACCGCGCGCCAACTGCGCACCCGCGATGTAGAGCCCGCCCGCCACACCCGCCGGCACCGGGCGCAGCCCGGCATCCAGAATGTAGGCCTGCGTGTTCCACATCGGACGACCGATCGGCACCACCGCACCCAACTCGACGTCATCGCCGACGAGATAGTCGGTGCAACCGACCGTCGCCTCGGTCGGACCGTAGTGGTTGACCACCGCCACGCCCGGGTGGGCCTTGCGCCACTGCTCCAACTGCGCACCCTGGATCGCCTCACCGCCGACCATCAACCGGCCCGACGGCACGTGCGCGTCCGACATCGCGTCCAGGTACGCCAGACCGCTCGGCGTGGCCTTCAGGAAGGTGAGCCGCTCCGCGCCGAGGACAGCAGGGAGCCGCTCGTCTAGTGGCGCGACGCGGATGCGTCCGCCGGAGGTGAGCGCTCCGTAGAGGGCGGTGACGCCCGCGTCGAAGGAGATCGAGGCGTGCAGCAGGGTGTTGCCCTGGACCTCGGGGTAGGCCTCCTGGGCTCGCAGGACGTAGTTCACCAGGCCTGCGTGCGGGAGCACGACGCCCTTGGGGCGGCCGGTGGAGCCGGAGGTGTAGATCACGTAGGCCGGGTGCTGCGGCTCGATCGCCACACCCAGGTCCGTGTCCTCGAAGCCGTCGGTGGACAGCTCGTCCAGCAGCAGAACCTCGACGCCGGACGTGTCACCGGCCCGCTCCACACACGCGCGGCTGGTCAGCAGCACCCGCGGCCCTGAGTCGGCGACCATGTACGCGATCCGGTCCACCGGGTACTCCGGGTCGATCGGCACATACGCGCCACCCGCCTTCAGTACCGCCAGCAGGCTGACCACCAGCTCGTTCGACCGCTCCAGCAGGACCGCGACGCGGTCCTCCGGCCGCACGCCGTGCGCGGCGAGCAGGCGGGCGAGGCGGTTGGCGCGGGCGCCGGTCTCCGCGTAGCTGAGCTCGGTGGTCTCGTGGACGAGCGCCACCGCCTGCGGTGTGCGGGCGACCTGGGCCTCGAACAGCGCGGTCAGGGTCGTCGTCGGGACGGCGTGGCCGGTGGCGTTCCACTCGGTCAGGATGCGGTGGCGTTCCTCCTCCGCCAGGACCTCCGTCCGGGCGACCGGCTGGTCCGGCGCGGTGAGGACCGCGTCCAGCACCCGGACGAAGCGCTGAGCGAGCGTCTCGACGGTCGATCCGTCGAAGAGGTCCGCGGCGTAGGTGAGGGTGCCGGTCAGACCGGCCGGGGCGCCGTCGGCGGCCAAGGACTCCGTCAGTGTGAAGCCCAGATCGAAGCGGGCGGCGTCCGCCTCCAGGGAGAGCGGCGCGGCCTGCACGCCGGGCAGGTCGAGCGAGGCCTCGGCGTTGTTCTGCACCGCCAGCATGACCTGGAAGAGCGGGTGCCGGGCCATCGAACGCGACGGCGCCAGCTCCTCCACGAGCCGCTCGAACGGCACGTCCTGGTGCGCGAAGGCGCTCAGGCTGCCTTCGCGGACGCGGGCCAGCAGTTCGGTGAAGGTCGGGTCGCCGGACAGGTCCGTGCGCAGCACGAGGGTGTTGACGAAGAACCCGACCAGCTCGTCCAGCGCCTCGTCCGTGCGGCCCGCGATCGGCGTGCCGATCGGGATGTCCTGGCCCGCACCAAGGCGCGACAGCAGCACGGCGAGCGCGGCCTGCAGCACCATGTAGGGCGTCACGCCCTCGGCGCGGGCGAGCGCGCGCAGGCGCTCGTGCAGGTCGGCCGGGACGTCCAGGTCCACGGATCCGCCGCGGTGGGTGGCCACGGCCGGGCGCGGCCGGTCGGCCGGCAGCGCCAGCTCCTCCGGCAGCTCGGCCAGGGCCTCACGCCAGTAGCCCAACTGTTCCGCCAGCAGGCTGCCTTCGTCCTCGACGCTACCCAGCAGCTCACGCTGCCACAGCGCGTAGTCCGCGTACTGCACCGGCAGCGGCTCCCACACCGGCGCCTCGCCGCGCAGGCGGGCGGCGTAGGCAATCGACGCGTCGTGGGCCAGCGGCGCCATCGACCAGCCGTCACCGGCGATGTGGTGCACCACCAGGACGAGGGTGTGGGTGCCCGCTGCCTCCTGGAACAGCCAGGCGTGCAGCGGTATGTCCTGGCTCAGGTCGAAGACGTGCGCGGCGGCAACGGCGAGGGCCTGCTCGTCGTGGCCGTCGGTGCGGGTGACGGTCAGCAGCGCGCCGACCTCGTCCATCGGGAGCACCCGCTGCACCGGCCGCCCGTCCTGCGCCCGGTAGACGGTGCGCAGCACCTCGTGCCGGGCGACGACGTCGCGCAGCGCCTGGTGCAGCAGCTCGGTGTCGAGGGGGCCGGTCAGGCTCAGCCCGAGGGGGATGTTGTAGGTGGCGCTCGGGCCCTCCAGCTCGCCCAGGAACCACAGGCGCTGCTGTGCGAACGAGACCGGCAGGTGCTCGGGCCGCTCCCCCGCCGTCAGCGCCGGGCGGTCCGCGCGGACGCCCTCCAGGGCGCCGAGGCGCTCGGCGAGGGCGGCGACGGTCGGCGCCTCGAACACGTCGCGGATCGGCAGCTCGACGCCCAGCGTGGTGCGGATCCGGCTGGCCAGGCGGGTCGCCAGCAGTGAGTGGCCGCCGAGGTCGAAGAAGCCGTCGTCGATGCCGACCCGCGGCAGGCCGAGGACCTGCGCGAACAGCTCGCACAGCACCGCCTCGCGCGCCGTGCGCGGCGCGCGGCCGGGCGTGACGGTGACGACGGGCGCCGGCAGGGCGCGCCGGTCCAGCTTGCCGTTGACGGTCAGCGGCAGCGCGTCCAGCAGCACGAAGGCGACCGGGACCATGTACTCCGGCAGCCGCTCGGCGAGGTGGGCACGCAGTTCTTCCGTCGTCGGCTCCCCGGCAGGGACGACGTAGCCGACCAGGCCCTTGCCGCCCGGCAGGTCCTCGCGGACCACGACCGCGACCTGCCCGACGGCGGGGTGCGCCCCGAGCACGGCCTCGATCTCGCCCAGCTCGATGCGGAAGCCGCGCAGCTTGACCTGCTGGTCGGCGCGGCCCGCGTACTCCAGCGAGCCGCTGCGGTTCCAGCGGGCCAGGTCGCCGGTCCGGTACATGCGGTCGCCATCGACACCGTTCGGATCGGCGACGAAGCGCTCGGCTGTCAGTGCCGGGCGGTCGAAGTAGCCACGCGACAGGCCCGCGCCCGCGAGGTACAGCTCACCCACACAGCCCGTCGGGACGGGCCGCAGGCGCTCGTCCAGGACGTAGGCGCGCATGTTGTCCATCGGGCCGCCGATCGGCAGAGCAGCACCCGTGCCGCGCACCGGCTCGGCGGTGGCGAAGGTGGTGGTCTCCGTCGGGCCGTAGACGTTGGCGACGACCGTCTGCGGGCAGGCCGCCAGCACCCGGGCGACCAGCGTCGGCGACACCACGTCGCCGCCGGTCCACACCTGGCGCAGCCCGGCGAAGCAGGCCGGGTCCTCCTCGGCGAACAGGCCGAACAGCCCGATCGTGAGGAAGAGCCACGTCACGCCGTGCTCGGCGACAAGCCGCGCGAGCGACTGCGCCGTCAGGTCCTCGGCCGGCGCGACGACCACGCGGCGTCCGGTCAGCAGCGGCGTCCACAGCTCGAACGTGTTCGCGTCGAAGGAGTGCGGCGAGTGCATCAGCACCGCATCCAGGTCCGGTCCGGCGAAGCGCCGGTCGCAGGAGAGCGCGACCACGTCGCGGTGGGTGACTGCGACGCCCTTGGGGCGGCCGGTCGAGCCGGAGGTGTACATCACGTAGACGAGCTGACGCGGGTCGCAGGCGACGGCGAGGGGGCTGCCCTCGTCGCAGTCCTCACCGGCCTCGGAGTCGACGGTCAGGACCGTCAGGCCCAGCTCGTCCGCCTGCGCTCGCAGCGTCTCGTCGGTCAGGACGACGCCGACACGGGTCTCCGTGGTCAGCGCCTCGCGGTGGGCGAGCGGGTAGCGGGCGTCGAGCGGCACGTAGAAGCCGCCCGCCTTGACGATCGCCACCAGGGCGACCGTGAGCTCCGTGGAGCGCTCCATCAGGACCGCCACGCCGCGCTCCGGGCCCACGCCCTCGGCAACCAGACGACGGGCGAGCCGCTCGGCGCGGGCGTCGAGGGCGGCGTAGGTGAGCTCGGTGCCGTCCGGGCCGACGATCGCCACGGCGTCCGGGGTCCGCGCGACCTGGGCGGCGAACAGCTCCGGGAGGGTCGCGGTGGGGAGGTCGGTGGCGGTGTCGTTCCAGTGGGTCAGGATCCGGTGGCGCTCGGCGGCGTCAAGGACCGGGGCGTCCGCCACGGGCCGGGAGGTGTCGGCGAGCAGGCCGTCGAGCACGCGCACGAACCGGGCTGCGAGCTCCTCGGCGGTCTCCCGGTCGAAGAGGGAGGTGGCGAAGGTGAGCAGGCCGCGCAGGCCGTCCGTGCCGGGCTGCTCCTCCAGCGTGAAGGCCAGGTCGAACTTCGCTGCCAGCTCGCCTGCGGGCACCACCTCGGCGTCCACGCCCGGCAGGTCCAGGACGGCGGCCGCGTTGTTCTGCACGGACAGCATGACCTGGAAGAGCGGGTGCCGGGCCATCGACCGCGACGGCGCCAGCTCCTCCACGAGCCGCTCGAACGGCACGTCCTGGTGCGCGAACGCGCTCAGGCTGCCCTCACGGACGCGACCGAGCAGTTCGGCGAAGGTCGGGTCGCCGGACAGGTCCGTACGCAGCACGAGGGTGTTGACGAAGAACCCGACCAGCTCGTCCAACGCCTCATCGGTACGGCCGGCGATCGGCGTGCCGATCGGAATGTCCTGACCCGCGCCCAGACGCGACAGCAGCACCGCGAGCGCGGCCTGCACGACCATGAACGGCGTCACGCCCTCCGCCCGCGCCACCTCCCGCAGCAGCCCGTCCAGCTCCGCCGGGACCGCGAACTCCACCGTCCCACCGTCGTAGTCGGCGACCAGAGGGCGGGCCCGGTCCACGGGAAGCGTCAGCTCCTCCGGCAGGTCGGCCAGGGCCCCGCGCCAGAAGTCCAACTGCTGCGCCAGCACACTGCCCTGGTCGGACTCCTCACCCAGCAGCTCACCCTGCCACACCGCGTAGTCCGCGTACTGCACCGGCAGCGGCTCCCACACCGGCGCGGCACCAGTCGTCCGCGCCGCATAGGCGGCGGACACGTCGCGCGCCAGCGGCGCCAACGACCAGCCGTCACCCGCGATGTGGTGCACCACCACGACCAACACCCGCTCCACCTCGCCCTGCTCGAACAGCCAGGCACGGATCGGGAGTTCGGTGCTGATGTCGAACGCGTGGGAGGCGGCCTGCCTCACGGCCTCGTCGCTGTACGGCGCGACGGCGAGCGGGATCGAGACGCCCTCGGCAGGCAGCACGTGCTGGTGCGGCTCGCCGTCGACGGACGGGAAGACCGTCCGCAGCGCCTCGTGCCGCTCCGCCACGTCCGCGAGCGCCGCCTCCAGCGCCGCCACGTCCAGCGCACCCGTCAGGCGGACCGCGAGCGGGATGTTGTAGGTCGCGCTCGGCCCCTCCAACTGCGCGAGGAACCACAACCGCCGCTGCGCGAACGAGACGACCGGAGCCGCAGACCGCTCACCCGCCACCAGCGCCGGCCGCCGCACACCCGACTCACCCAACCGGGCCACAAGCCCGGCCACCGTCGGCGCCTCGAACACCGCACGGATCGGCACCTCCACACCCAGCACCGACCGCACCCGGCTCACCAGCCGGGTCGCCAGCAGCGAATGACCGCCGAGGGTGAAGAAGTCGTCGTCGATCCCGACCTGGGCGAGCCCCAGGACGTCGGCGTAGACCTCACGGAGCAACTGCTCCTGCGGCGTGCGCGCGGCGCGCCCGGAGGCCGTCTGCGTGAACTGCGGCGCGGGCAGAGCGCGGCGGTCCAGCTTGCCGTTGACGGTGACGGGCAGGGCGTCAAGGACGACGACTGCGGCCGGGACCATGTAGTCCGGCAGGCCGGCCGCGACGTGCGCGAGGAGCTCGGCTGTCGCCACCTCTCCGCCTGCCGGGACGACGTAGCCCACGAGACGGCGATCGCCGGGCTGGTCCTCCCGGACGATCACCGCGGCGGTCGCGACCGAGGGGTGCGCGGCGAGGCGCGCCTCGATCTCGCCGAGCTCGATGCGGAAGCCGCGCAGTTTGACCTGGTCGTCGGTGCGGCCGAGGTACTCCAGGGCGCCGTCGGCGTTCCAGCGCACCAGGTCGCCGGTGCGGTACATCCGCGTCCCGGCCGGACCGGACGGGTCGGCGACGAAACGCTCCGCCGTCAGCGCCGGGCGGCCGAGGTAGCCGCGGGCGAGCTGGTCGCCCGCGAGGTAGAGCTCTCCCGCGACGCCGACCGGCACCGGCCGCAGCGCGGCGTCGAGGACGTGCACGCGGGTGTTCCAGACGGGCCGCCCGATCGGCACGCTCGCGCCGGTGTCGGCGGGGGTGCAGGCCCAGGCGGTGACGTCGACGGACGCCTCGGTGGGGCCGTACAGGTTGTGCAGCGGGACCTGCGGCAGAACGGCGAAGAACCGGTCGCGCAGGTCGGCGGGCAGGGCCTCGCCCGAGCACATGACGGCGCGCAGGTCCGTGCAGCCGGAGGCGGCCGACTCCTGCACGAAGGCCTGGAGCATCGACGGCACGAAGTGGGTGACGGTGATCCGCTCGCGGCGGATCAGCTCGGCCAGGTAGGCCGGGTCGCGGTGGCCGCCGGGCTTGGCGAGGACGAGCGTCGCGCCCTCCAGCAGCGGCCAGAAGAACTCCCACACGGAGACGTCGAAGCCAAAGGGCGTCTTCTGCAGGACGCGGTCCTCGGTGGTCAGGCCGTAGGCGTGCTGCATCCAGGCGAGACGGTTGACGATGCCCGCGTGCGGGACGGCGACGCCCTTCGGACGGCCGGTCGAGCCGGAGGTGAAGATGACGTAGGCGGGGTGCTCGGGTCGCGGCGCGACGGTGGGTGCGGTGCCCATGTCTTCGGCGAGCTGCGCGAGGATCTCTTCGGCGTCGAGCAGCAGCGGCTGTGCGCCCGCCTCCTGTGCGACGGCGGCGGTGGCCCGCGTGGCCAGTACCAGGGCCGGGTTGCCGTCCGCGAGCACGACGGCGATGCGGTCGGCCGGGTACTCCGGGTCGACCGGGAGGTAGGCGGCGCCGGCCTTCACCGTCGCCAGCAGCGCGACGACCATCTCGACGGAGCGCTCCAGCACGAGCGCGACCGTTCGCTCGGGGCCTGCGCCCCGGGCGACCAGCAGCCGGGCCAACCGCTCAGCGTGTGCGTCGAGTTCGGCGTAGGTGAGCGTCTCGTCGCCGAAGACCAGGGCCGTCGCGTCCGGCGTCCGCGCCGCCTGGGCGGCGAACAGCTCCGGGAGGGTGGCGGCAGGCAGGTCGACGGCGGTGTCGTTCCACTCGGTGGAGATCCGGTGGCACTCGGCGACGTCGAGGATCTCGGCCCGGGCCACCGGCTGGGCCGGGTCGGCGAGAAGGGCCTGCAGGACCCGCACGAACCGCGCGGCAAGGACGGTGGCGGTGCCGGTGTCGAAGAGGTCAGTGGCGAAGGTGAGTTGGCCCCGCAGGCCGTCCGTGCCGGGCTGCTCCTCCAGGGTGAAGGCCAGGTCGAACTTGGCGGCGAGCTCTCCGGCCGGGACCACATCGGCGTCCACGCCCGGCAGGTCCAGGACGGCGGCCGCGTTGTTCTGCACCGACAGCATGACCTGGAACAGCGGGTGCCGGGCCATCGACCGCGACGGCGCCAGCTCCTCCACCAGCCGCTCGAACGGCACGTCCTGGTGCGCGAACGCGCTCAGACTGCCCTCACGAACGCGACCGAGCAGTTCGGCGAAGGTCGGGTCGCCGGACAGGTCCGTGCGCAGCACGAGCGTGTTGATGAAGAACCCGACCAGCTCGTCCAACGCCTCATCGGTACGGCCGGCGATCGGCGTGCCGATCGGAATGTCCTGACCCGCGCCCAGACGCGACAGCAGCACCGCGAGCGCGGCCTGCAGCACCATGAACGGCGTCACACCCTCGGCGCCCGCCACCTCCCGCAACCGGTCGTCCAACTCGGCCGGGACAGCGAACTCCACCGTCCCGCCCTCGTAGCTCGCCACCGCCGGACGCGCCCGGTCGGCCGGAAGCGTCAGCTCCTCGGGCAGATCCGCGAGCGCGCCGCGCCAGAACTCCAACTGCCGCGCCAGCAGGCTGCCCTGGTCGGACTCCTCACCCAGCAGCTCACGCTGCCAACGCGCATAGTCCACGTACTGCACCGGCAGCGGCTCCCACACCGGCGCAGCACCGTCAACGCGCGCCGTGTAAGCGGCCGACACGTCGCGCGCCAGCGGCGCCAGCGACCAGCCGTCACCCGCGATGTGGTGCACCACCACAACCAACACCCGCTCCGCCACGCCCTGCTCGAACAACCAAGCACGGATCGGCAGTTCACGGTTCAGGTCGAACCGGTGCGCCGCCGCGGCGGCGACGGCGTCCGCGGCGTAGGCGTGGACGGTCAGCAGCGATCCGATCTCCGGCACGGGCAGCACGTGCTGGTGCGGCTCGCCGTCGACGGACGGGAAGACCGTCCGCAGCACCTCGTGCCGCTCCACCACGTCCACGAGCGCCGCCTCCAGCGCCGCCACGTCCAGCGCACCGGTCAGACGGACCGCAAGCGGGATGTTGTACGTCGCACTCGGCCCCTCCAACTGCGAAAGGAACCACAACCGCCGCTGCGCGAACGACACGACCGGAGCCTCCGACCGCTCACCCGCCACCAGCGCCGGCCGCCGCACACCCGACTCACCCAACCGCGCCGCAAGACCCGCCACCGTCGGCGCCTCGAACACCGCACGGATCGGCACCTCCACACCCAGCACCGACCGCACCCGACTCACCAACCGCGTCGCCAGCAGCGAATGACCACCCAGCGCGAAGAAGTCCTCGTCCACACCGACCGCAGGTCGGCCGAGCACCTCCGCGAACACCGTGCACAGCAGCTCCTCCTGGGGCGTCTGTGCGGCACGGCCGGCGGCGGTCTGCGTGAACTGCGGCGCGGGCAGGGCGCGGCGGTCCAGCTTGCCGTTGGGCGTCAGCGGCATCGCGTCCAGCAGGACCAGCGCGGCCGGGACCATGAAGTCGGGCAGGGTCGCCGCGACGTGTGCTTGCAGCTCGGCCGCATCCAGCTCCCCCGCCGGGACGACATAGCCGACCAGCCGCACGTCACCCGGCTGGTCCTCGCGGACGATCACCGCGGACTGCGCGACGCGCGGGTGGCGCAGCAACGCGGCCTCGATCTCGCCGAGCTCGATGCGGTGGCCGCGGACCTTCACCTGGGTGTCGGCCCGGCCGACGAAGACCAGGTGACCCGCTGCGTTCCAGCGTGCGAGGTCGCCGGTGCGGTACATACGGGTCCCGGCCGGACCGGACGGGTCGGCCACGAAGCGCTCCGCCGTCAGCGCGGGACGCTCGTGGTAGCCGCGGGCCAGACCGTCGCCCGCGATGTACAGGTCGCCGACGACCCCGGCCGGGACCGGGCGGAGGCGACGGTCCAGCACGTGGACGCGGGTGTTGGCGATCGGGGCGCCGATCGGCGGGACGGAGCCGTCGGTCGCCGGGTCCACGCTCAGCGCGGTGGACCAGATGGTGGTCTCGGTCGGGCCGTAGAGGTTGGTGACCTCGCCGGCGGCGGTGAGGGCGGCGGCGAGCGGGCCGGGCAGGGCCTCGCCGCCGACCAGGACGCGCAGCGCGGGTAGCGCGGTGCCGGTCTCCCGGGCGTGCTCGACCAGGGCCTGCCACAGGGACGGCGTGGCCTGCATGACCGTCGTGCCGGTACGGGCGAGCCGTGCGGTCAGCGCGGCCGGGTCCACGACCGCGTCGCGCGGGGCGAGGTCGACGACGGCGCCGCTGATCAGCGGCAGGTAGAGCTCCAGTGCGGCGATGTCGAAGGAGATCGTGGTGACCGCGGTCCAGCGGTCGGCCGCCGTGAGCGGGAAGCGCAGCGCCATGTCGGCCAGGAAGTTGGCGAGACTCGCGTGCGGGACGGCGACGCCCTTGGGGCGGCCGGTCGAGCCGGAGGTGTAGATCACGTAGGCGGGGTGCGCGGGCCGCAGCGGCGCGCGACGGTCGGCGTCGGTGACCGGGGCGTCCGCGTGGTCGCGGGCCGGGTCGCCGTCCAACAGCAGCACCCGCGCCGGGTCGAGGTCGCCGAGCCGCTCGGTGGTCTCGGCACAGGCCAGGACGAGGACGGGCGCGGCGTCGTCGAGGACGTAGCCGATGCGGTCGGCGGGGTACTCGGGGTCGACGGGCACGTACGCGCCGCCGGCCTTGAGCACGGCCAGCAGCGCGACGAGCAGGTCGGCGGTGCGCGGCAGGACGAGGGCGACGCGCTCCTCGGGGCCGACGCCACGCTCCACGAGCAGCCGGGCCAGGCGGTTGGCGCGGGCGTCCAGCTCGCCGTAGGAGAACGTGGTGTCGCCGACGACCAGCGCGGTGGCGTCCGGCGTACGGACGGCCTGCGCGGCGAACAGCTCCGGCAGCAGCGCGGGCGCGACCGGGCCGCCCGCGCTCCCCTGCGTGAGCAGACGCTGTCGCTCGGCCGCGCCGAGGACGTCGAGGTCGCCGACGGCGGTCTGTGGGGCGTGGTCCAGCGTGTCGGCGAGCGCGGTGAGCGCCTGCTCGACCAGGGCGGCGACGGACGCCGCGTCGATCGGGGCGGCCGCCTGGACGGCGCAGGCGAAGGCCGAACCGCGGTCGTCGACGGTCAGCGCGAGCGGGTAGTTGGTGCGGTCCTCCAGGTGGGCCAGCTCGACGCCGGGCAGCGCCTCGACTGTGCCCGCGCGCAGGGCGAAGCCCTGGCCGTGGCGGTAGTTGAGCAGTGCGGTGAACAGCGGCGCGGTGCCCTCGACGGCGGAGGCCCGCTGCGCGAGCGACAGCGGCGCGTACTCGTGGGCCAGCAGGGCGGCAAGCTGCCCCTGCATCTCCCGGGCGGCGTCGGCCACGGCCGTGGCGCCGGTGGCCTGGCGGACGGGCAGGGTGTTGATGAAGAGGCCCGGGACGTTGCCGCCGCCGGCCGCGCGGCCGAAGAGGACGGTGCCGAAGACGACGTCGTCCTGGTTGGCGGTGGCCGCGACGACGCGGGCCCAGGCGAGGTGGAACAGCGCGGCGGTGCTGACGCCGTGGCGGCGCGCCAGAGCGCGCAGGCGCTCGGCCTGCTCGGCCTCGACGGGGAAGCTCGCCTCGGCGAGGCCGCCCGCGTCGCCGCGCACGTCCAGCACGCCGAAGGGCGCGGTGGGCTCGGTCACGTCGCCGAGCAGCTCGGTGAAGTAGCGCGCGTGGTCGGCGTCCTGGCCGCCCAGACGGGCCTGGGCGACGAAGTCGCGGTAGGGGGCGGGCGCGGGCAGGCGGTCGGCCTCACCGGCGAGCAGCGCCTGCACTTCGGCGAGGAGCACGGCCAGGGCGGTGTTGTCGACGACGAGGTGGTGCTGCTGGAGCAGCAGCAGCCACCGGCCGGTGCCGGGTTCGGCGGCGACGTGGCCGCGCAGCAGCGGGGCGCCAGTGAGGTCCATGGTGGTCGGGCAGGCGGCGAGGAGCCGCTGCACCGCGTCGCCCTCCGCAGCCGGGGCCTCCGCGAGGTCGATCTCCCGGACCGGGACGGTGACATGGCGGGCGACGACCTGGACCGGCTCGGGCAGGCCCTCCCACAGCACAGCGGTGCGCAGCACGTCGTGACGGGCGACGACGGAGTGCAGCGCGGCCAGGAAGCTGTCGAGCCGCTCGCGGCCGTCGAAGGCCAGCACCACGGGCAGGACGTAGACGTCGCGGCCCTCGGCGGCCATCCGGTGGTGGAAGAGGATGCCCTCCTGGAGGGGGGCCAGGGGGTAGATGTCCGCGATGTTGGCGGCGGCGCCGGGGACGGCCTCGGCGATCCGGTCGATCTGGTCCTGCGTCAGCGACACCAGCGGCAGCATCTCCGGCGTGACGCGCTGCGCGTCGGCTGGGATCAGGTTCGCCGGGACGGGGACGACGTCGTGGGTGCCGCTGTCCGCCGTGGCAACGGCCGCCAGGGCGGCGACGGTCGGCGCGCCGAAGAGCGCGCGCACGTCCACACCGAGGCCCCGCGCGCGCAGCCGCTCCACCAGCGACACGGCGAGCAGCGAGTGGCCGCCCAGGGCGAAGAAGCTGTCGTCGACGCCGACCCGGTCGACGCCGAGGACCTGCTCGAAGACCTCGCACAGGACTTTCTCGCGCGGCGTCGAGGGCGCACGGTAGCCGGTGGTGGCGGTGAACTCCGGTGCGGGCAGGGCAAGTCGGTCGATCTTGCCGCTCGGGGTCAGCGGCAGCGCGTCCAGGGCGACGACGGCGCTCGGAACCATGGCGTCGGTCAGGGTCGCGGCGAGGTGGGCGCGGATCTCCTCGGGCGCGACCTGGGCGCCGTCCTCGCGCACGACGTAGCCGACCAGGCGGGGGTCACCCGCGCGGTCCTCGCGGACGACCGCGGTGGCGCGCCGGACGCCGGGGTGGGCGCAGAGGGCGGCCTCGACCTCGCCGAGCTCGACGCGCTGGCCGCGCACCTTGACCTGCGCGTCCGCGCGGCCGAGCAACTCGACGGCGCCCTCCGCGGTCCAGCGGGCCAGGTCGCCGGTGCGGTAGAGGCGGGCGCCGGGCGCGCCGAAGGGGTCGGCGACGAAGCGCTCGGCGGTCAGGGCCGGGCGGCGCAGGTAGCCGCGGGAGAGGGCGTCGCCGCCGACGTAGAGCTCGCCGGTCGCGCCGGCCGGGACGGGGCGCAGGGCGGCGTCGAGGACGTGGGCGTCGATGTTGTCGAGCGGCAGGCCGATGGGCTGCCGCTCGCCGTCGACGTCGCCGGTGACGGCGTCGCCGCTGACCTCGGAGGCGCCGTAGTAGTTGGCCAGGCGGGCGCCCGGGAGCGCCTCGGCGAAGCGGGCGGCGAGATAGGCGGGGATGGTCTCACCGGTGGTCACCCACAGCTCGCAGGTGGCCAGTCGCTCCGGCCCGGCGATGTCGAGGAGCGCGGCGAGCAGGCTCGGGACGAGCATGATACGGCCGACCCGGTGCCGTTCGATCAGCGCGGCCAGCGCGGCGGGGTCCTTGGCCTGGTCGCTGTCGGCGAGGACGAGGCCCTCGCCGTGCAGCAGCGAGCCGAGGATCTCGGTGGCGCCGTCGACGAAGCTCATCGAGCTCTTGGCGAGCGCCGGGCGGCCGGGCCGGTAGGGGTCGCGTCCGGCGATGGCGGCCAGGTGGTTGATCTCGGCGGCGTGGACGCCGACGACGCCCTTGGGACGGCCGGTCGAGCCGGAGGTGTAGATGACGTAGGCGGGGTGCTCAGGGCGCAGCGGCGTGCGGCGCTCGGCGTCGGTGAGGTCCGCGGCCTGACGGTCGGCCAGGTCCGCCGCGACCGAGACCGAGTCCAGCGCCAGCGTCGCCACGTCGGTGCCCGCGAGAACGGAGGCCGTCGCGGCGGCCGTGAGAGCGAGGAAGGGACGGGCGTCGCCGAGCATGTAGCGGACGCGCTCGGCGGGCCAGGCCGGGTCCACGGGCAGGTAGGCGGCGCCGGCCTTCAGCACCGCCAGCAGCGCGACGACCAGCTCGGGCGAGCGGGGCAGCGCGAGGGCGACGAGGTCCTCCGCGCCGACTCCGCGCTCCACGAGCAGGCGGGCGAGCCGGTTGGCGCGGGCGTTGAGGGACGCGTAGTCGACGGCCTCGTCGCGGCAGACCAGGGCGGTCGCGTCGGGGGTGCGGGCGGCGCGCTCCTCGAAGGCGGTGGTGAGGGTGGTGCGGGGCCGCTCGACGCGCGGGCCGGTGCCCCGCGTCAGCGCGGCCTGCGCGTCGGTGTCCGCGGCGAGACCGATGCGGCCGAGCAGCGTCTCCGGGGCCTGGTCGGCGAAGGCGTCGAGGACGCGCAGGAAGGTGTCGGCGTGGCCGGGGAGCTCTTCGGCCGAGTACAGGGCCGGGTTGCCGTTGACGACGAGCCGGCCGCCCGCGCCCGCGCGGTGGTCGTAGAGGATGAAGGCGAGATCCTCGACGAGCCCGTTGCCGAGGTTGCGGAAGGTGGCCCGGTGCCCGGCGAAGGTCATGTCGTCGCGGTCGAAGGACATGACGTTGACGCTCGGCCCGACCAGGGCGCCGCTGACGGGGACGCCGAGCTCGCGGCGCATGTCCTCGTAGCGGAAGAGCTGGTGGCGCAGCGCCTCGCGCATCGTCTTCGACGTCTCGCGGACGAACTCGCGCACGCTGAGCTCGGGGCGCGGGGAGAGCCGGATCGGCAGGACGTTGGCGGTCATCGCCACCGAGCGGCGCTGGATCGCCGTCGCCCGGCCGGTGACGGGCAGGCCGAGGACGACCTCCTCGGCGCCGGTGAGGCGGGCGAGGTGGAGCGCGGCTGCGGCCGCGGCCAGGACGGGCAGTCCGGTGCCGAGGCTGCGGGCGGCGGTGCGCAGGCGCTCGGCGTGGTCGACGGCGAGCGGGCGCTCGTGGCGCACGTGGCGGTGACCGGCGGGGGCGTGGCGCCCGGCGAGGGTGACCGGCTCGGGGCGGTCGGCGAGGCGCTCGGTCCAGTAGCGGCGGTCGGCCTCGAACTTCTCCGAGGCGCGGTAGTCGAGGTCCTCGTCGAGCAGGGAGCGGAAGGTGGGCAGCGGGGCGCCGAGGTCGTCGCTTCCGGCGGCGAGGGCGGAGTAGATCTCGGCCACGCGACCGGAGGCGAGCGAGCCGGCGTAGCCGTCGCAGGCGATGTGGTGGGCGCGCTGGTACCAGAAGAAGCGGTCCGGTCCGGCGGGGAACAGCGCCAGCGCGGTGGTCGGGTCCTGGGCCAGGTCGACCGGGCGGGCAAGGTCGGCGCGGATCCACTGCTCGACGGCGGCCTCGGGGTCGTGCTCACCGCTGACGTCCTGGACGTGGAGCGAGACGCCCTCGTCGGCGGCGGGGAACTGGCAGACCTCACCGGCCTCGACGCGGTAGCGCATCCGCAGCCCGTCGGCCTCCGTCACCATGTGACGCACCGCCCGCTCGAACAGGGCGGCGTCGACCGGACCGTGGATCTCCACGCACTCGGCGACCTGGTTCGCCGGGTTGGCGGGGTCCAACAGCTGGCCGAACCAGACGCCCGCCTGGGCGGCGGTCAGCGGCCAGGTGGCGGGGGTGGTGTCCGACATGGTCAGTGCTCCGGTTCGTGTCAGGTGCGAGTGCGTGCGGCCACGGCACGAGCCGTGGCGTGGTGGGTGGTGGGGGACGGCGGCGGGCCGTCAGCGGCCCTGCCAGCGCGGCGGGCGCTTCTCGACGAAGGCGCGCGGACCTTCGTCGGCGTCCTCGCTGTGCATGCGGCGCTCCTCCCACGGGAACCGGGTCGCGAACGCCTGCTGGAGCGGCATCGTGGCGGCGGCCGCTGCGGCCTGCTTGACGGCGCGCACGGCCAGCGGGGCGCAGCCGAGGATGTCCGCGACCCAGGCGTCGACGGCGGCGTCGAGGTCCGCGGCGGGGACGACCTCGTTGACCAGCCCGAGCTGGTAGGCGCGGTCGGCGGTCATCGGGCGGCCGCTGATGAGGTGGCCGAGGGCGACGCGGTAGGGGGCCTGCCGGGTGAGGCGGAAGACGCCGCCCGCTCCGGCGATCAGCCCGAGCTTCGCCTCGGTCAGGGCGAAGGTGGCGGTGTCGGCCGCGACGATGACGTCGCAGGCGAGGGCGAGCTCGAAGCCGCCGCCGAAGGCGGCGCCGTTGACGCGGGCGAGGACCGGCTTGGCGAGCTCGAAGCGCTCGGTCAGTCGGGGCCAGCCGGGCTTGCCGCGGCTGCCGAAGGTGGAGGGCGCGTTGCTGCCGTCCTCGATGCGGGCGGCGAGCTCCTTGAGGTCCTGCCCGGCGGAGAAGGCACGCTCCCCGGCGCCGGTGAGGACGGCCAGCCACAGTTCGTCGTCGGCCTCGAAGTCGTCCCAGACGAAGGCGAGTTCCTCGTGCATGCGCAGGTCCATCGCGTTGGCGCGGTCGGGCCGGTCGAGGGTCACGTGGGCGACGTGCCCGCGCTTCTCGTAGCGCACGCGGGTGAGGTTGGCGGCTTCCATCTGCTGTCCTGCCTAGTGGAGAAGGTGTGGGCCCGGGAGCCCGACGGGGGTTTCGGGCTCCCGGGAGCGGTGCGGCGACCGGACCGGCCGTCAGGCCGAGAAGCGGCCGACCTTGCCGATGACGTCCGCGCTGTACAGGCGCAGCGCCTGCTGCATCGCGAACTCGGCCATGTAGAGCCGGAACTGCTCCGGCGGCTCCTCGGCCAGGTTGAGCATCCGCCGGTTGGTGGTCACGGCGGGGCCGTCGAGGCGGGCCAGGGACTCGGTGATCGCCTGGTCCATCCGGTCGGGCTCGACGACCTCGTCGACGAGCAGGCGCGCGTCGGGCTCGGCGGCGTGCAGGCGGCGCCCCCACAGCACGACCTGCCGGGAGACCCGGCCGCCGGCGAGGCGGCCCAGGCGCAGGTTGGCGGCGCCGGGGACGATGCCCTCCTGGGCGGCGGGGACGGTGATGTAGGAGTCGGACGCGGCGATGACCCGGTCGAAGACCATGAGGAGCTGCGCGCCGCCGCCGATGGCGAAGGTGTCGACGGCCGCCACCCAGGGCTTCTCGATGACGGGCGTGTGCCAGGCGCCGTCGTGGTCGACGCGCAGGCCGCGGAAGATCTTGTTGATGTAGCCGATCTCGCGGCGCAGCAGGAAGTCGACGAGCGAGATGTCGCCGCTGTGCAGGCTCTTGAGGTTGATACCGGCGCTGAAGACCCGGCGGCCGCGGTAGCGCGGGTGGGTCATCTCGCCGCCGCGCAGCACGGCCGCGTGCACGCCCGGGTCGAGCAGGGCGAGGTCGACGGCCGTCTCCATGTCGTCGACCTGGCGGTTGTCCTCGGCGTTGAGGCAGTCGGGCCGGGTCATGGTCAGGTGCGCGGCGCCGTCGCGGCGGGCCAGGTGCACCGAGCCGAGGTCGAGCTCACCGGTGCGCAGGAACTCGGGCAGCAGGGTGAGCGCGCGCTCGGTGGGCAGGGCCATGGTGTCGATCAGGTGCCGCCCGGCGACGGGCGAGCGCAGCACGGCACGCAGGAAGAGGCCCTGGTCGATCTCGTGGCCCTCCTTCTCCGCCTGGAGTCGGCCGCGCTCGGTGGCCAGCTGCTCGACGGTGGGCACCAGGCCGGGCCACTCCTCGGCCGCGGCGGCGACCAGTTCGGGCAGGCGCAGGTGGAGCGTGAGGTCGGCGGTGAGGCGTCGGTAGACGGCCTCGGCGAACCGGTCCAGGAACCGGGCGCGCGCGGTGCGGGCGGTGTTCTTGGCGTCGGCGGCCTGCTCGCGCTGCTGCGCGTCGCGCTCGGCGGGGGCCGGGAGGGCGGCGAGGACGGCCTCGGTTCGCCCGGCGATCCGGGCCAGCTCGCGGGCGGCGTCGGCCAAGCCCGCCTCCTCCGGGACCAGCGCCACGGGAGCGGTCACGAGGCAGCCTCGACGGCCGCGCGCAGGGTGCGGTCGCAGGCGGCGAGGTGACGGCCGAGCGCCTCCTCGTAGCTGGTGGTGCCGGCGTCGAGCATCAGCTGACGGCGGATACCCGTTCCGGCGCCGCCCTTCAGCTTGTCGAGGACGGGGCCGAGGGCGGCGGCCGGGTCGGCGGCGAGTTCGTCGAACAGGTGCAGGGCGCAGGCGCGTTCGGCGTCGATCGGGTCGCCGAAGAGCACGGCGCGGCGGGTGGCGGCGATGCCGGCCTGGTTGGCGAGCCGGTACAGGGCCATGCCGGGCCACACCTCGTCGGGCCGGCGCTCGTCGGTGTCGGCGCCGGCGAGCGGCACGAGCCGCGCGTCGGGCGTCGCGATGCGCACGTCGGTGGCGAGCAGCACGTCCAGGGCGGTGCCGCCGCAGTCGCCGGTGACCAGGGCGACGGTCGGCACGGCCAGCTTCTCCAGCCGACGCACGGCCCGCTCCCACTTGTTGACCAGCGGCAGCGGCACGTCCGCCCGGGTGGCCGGGGCGCCTGCGACAGTGACGACCAGCGGCGCGGCCGCGCCCGGGAGGTCCTCGGCGGCGTCGCAGAGCGCGCTCAGGGCCTGGACGGTCGCCGGGGTCAGCGGCTGGCTGCCGTCGAGTGTCAGCTGCGGCGCGGGGGTGCTGTTCATGAGGGTGTGGCCTTCTTGCTCGGGGAGGGGATGCGGGGTTCTGCGGGCACGGCCGGCCGGGCGGACGGCCAGGCGCACGGCCGGGTCAGAAGCGGACGAGCGCGGTCTCGATCGTCGAGCCGGGGCCCATGGTCATCAGCACGCAGTGGTCGCCGGGTTCGACGACCTGCTCCTGCAGCAGGCGCTCGTAGGAGAAGAGGAACGAGCCGCTGGAGAGGTTGCCGTAGTCGCGCAGCACCCCGGTGGTGTGGCGGACGTCGTGGCGGGTCAGGCCGAGGTTGACGCCGACGGCGTCGATGACCTTCTTGCCGCCGGAGTGGACCAACCACTGCCGGATGTCGCTGCGCCGCAGGCCGGTGCCGGCGAGCAGGCGGTCGACGACGCGTTCGGCGTGGGCCCCGACGACGTAGGGGACCTGGGGGTCGAGGTAGAAGCTGAACCGGTCCTGGGTGTCGTCCCAGTCGTAGCGCATCGCGTCGACGGCGTCGGTGATGATGTAGCTGGCGAACTTGAGGATCCGCGGACCCTCGGCGTGCGCGAGCGGCAGCTCGGGCTCACCGGCCATCAGCGCGACTGCGGCGGCGCCGTCACCGAAGAGGCTGTTGACGACGGAGGTGCGCATGGTGCCGTCGAAGACGTAGGCGGCGGAGCAGGCCTCCGCGCAGACCATGACGGCCAGCCGGCCGGGGTTGGCGCGGGACCAGCCGTTGACGGCGTTCAGGGCGTTGAGGCCGGCGTTGCAGCCCATGCCCACGACGTCGAGACGGCTGGTGTGCGGGTCGATGCCCAGCTCGCGGATGATCAGGGCGCTGAGGCCCGGGGTGAGGAAGCCGGTCGTGGTGACGCAGCACAGGTAGCCGATGTCGGAGAGGTCGGCCCCGGTCTGCTTGAGGACGTCCTGGACGGCACGCACGCCCATGTCGACGGCGTGCGTCTTGTGCTTGGCGAGCAGCTGTCCCTGGACCTCCATCACCCGGGTGCCGTCGGGGCCTTCGGGCGGCAGGGTCAGGTGACGGCGGTCGATGGCGCTGTTGAGGAAGACGGATCGGACGCGGGGGTCCTCGATCCGGAAGATGTCCAGGAGCTCCGCCTGCGAGTAGGAGGTCTCCGGGACGGCGGTGCTGACCGCGACGATGCGGGCCAGGTCGGTCGTGGCGGGGAGGGTCGTCGTCATCGGTGGATCGGTCCCGTCGTCAGTTCTGCTGCTGGTCCCGGACGAACCGGGCCAGCCGGTCCAGTCCCGTCTCGATCTCCTCGGGCCGCAGGTGGCTGAAGGAGAGCCGCATGACGTTCCGGGGGCGGGTGTCGGCGTAGAAGTGGTGCACCGGGGTCCACAGCACCTGGTAGGTCGAGGCGCAGTGCTCCAGCAGGTCGTCGCCGGCCGGGAAGGGGACGGTGAGCAGCAGGAAGAAGCCGCCCTCGGGAGCGTTCCAGCTGACGCCGGGAACGTCGCCGAGGCGGCGCTCGAGGCCGTCCAGCATCCGGGTGAGGTTGGCGCGGTAGGTGGCGATCTCGCGGACGTTGGCCTCGCGCAGGCTGCAGCCGTGGGCCAGCAGCTTGCCGCCGATGACCGCCTGGGCGATCGGCGAGGTGTTCACCGTGAGCATGCTCTTGACCTTGGCCAGCTGGTCCGCGAGCGTGCCGGCGCTGCCGTGAGCGTCGCTGACGCGCTGTTCGGCCAGGACGTAGCCGACGCGGGCGCCCGGCAGGCCGGTCTTGGCGAAGCTGCCGAGGTAGACGACGCGGGCGGCGGTGTCCAAGGCCTTGAGGGTGGGCGGCCCGTCCGGGTCGCCGAAGAGCCCGTAGGGGTTGTCCTCCAGGAGGAGCACGTCCTCCTCGGCGGCGATGCGCAGCAGTCGCCGGCGCGTCTCCAGGCTCATCCGGATGCCGCTGGGGTTGGCGAAGTCGGGGATCACGTAGCAGGCGCGGGGGTTGAGGCCCCTCGCCCTGATCTCGCGGATGCGCGCCACCAGGTCGTCGAGGTCGATGCCGTCGGCCGTGCCACGGACCGGCACCAGCGTCATGTCGACCAGGCCTGCGGCTCCGTGCACGCCGACGTAGCTGGGCGCGACGGCGAGCAGCACGTCGCGCTCGTCCCGGCGTAGGGCGCGCAGGGTCAGGTAGAGGGCCTCCTGGCAGCCGACGGTCACGACGAGGTCCTGCGGGTCCGCGTGGATGCCCTCGTCCAGGCGCAGGTGCTCGGCGACAAGTTCGTGGATGACGCCCTTGGTCCGGCCGTACTGCAGGACGGTGCGGCGCACGCCCTCCTCGTCGCCGCCGAGGCGCTCGGCCAGGTGCCGCCGGTACAGCGACAGGTAGCGCGGGAGGTCGTCGAGGTCGAAGTAGCCCTCGTACGGCCGCCCGGCGGCGAGGGAGACCGCGTCGGGGTAGCGCAGCGCGATCTCGTTGAGGAAGTTCATCGACTCGCTCACGGGCGAGGCGAGGGACGCGTGGAGATCGCCGACCAGCAACTCTGCGTAGTCGGCTTCGATGCCGTCGGCAGGGCCGGCGACGGGTCGAGGACCCATGATCAGTTCCTCTGCTTGCTTCGGTGGGACGTCAGTGATCCGGACACTAGCGGCCTTGGCCGAACAGCGACACTTGCCCGCCAGGGGCTGTCGGCTCGGCCAAATCCCATGCAGGCCTTGCCATTTGACCTGGTTAACGACCCTTCCACCACGGCCCGTGACAGTGGAAATTGATCTTCCGTTCAGATGATCTTCATGCATTGGACCGCCTCGGACGGGGTTCCTCCGAATGGCACAGGCTAGATTGACAACTGCCACGGTGCGTGACCGCCGCGCGTCCTGCTCGACCGACGCCGCTCCACGCCCGGGTCCGCGCACTCCGGACCCGCGACGCACCCCTCCTGTGAAGCACCCTGATCCCAAGGTGACTGGTAACCATGCCCGCTGACCGACTGCCACAGACCGACGCCGGTCACTACCGGCTCGTCTGCTGCGAATGCGGCGACCGCCGCGAGGACGACGGGACGGCACTCGGCTGTCCCGCCCCGCACGGCGCCTCCCTGCTGCGAACCGAGTACACCCGAGGTGGATTCACCCCGGACGACCGGGCGACGGGCGTCTACCGCTACCACCGGTGGCTGCCCGTGCGCCGGAGCCTGCCCGACACCGGACGCACCGTCGTCCGTCGCGCCGCACGGCTCGGCGCCGAGCTCGGCCTGCGCGAGCTGTGGATCGCCTTCAACGGCTACCACCCCGAGTGGGGCGCCGACCTCACCACCTGCTCGTTCAAGGAGCTGGAGGCCGCCACCGTCCTCGGCAGGCTCCCCGAGGCCGCCGGCACCCTGGTCGTCGCCTCGGCCGGGAACACCGCCGTCGCCTTCGCCGAGCTGTGCTCACGCCACGACGTGCCCGTCGTCGTGGTGGTGCCGCAGAGCGCACTCGGACAGTTGCGCTCGCGCACCCCCTACGGCCCGTCGGTCCGGCTGGTCGCCGTGGCCGACGCCGAGTACGCGGACGCGATCGCCCTCGCCGACGCGATCGCGGCGCTGCCCGGCTTCACCCCGGAGGGCGGCACGCGCAACGTCGGCCGCCGCGACGGCCTCGGCACGGTCGTGCTCGCCGCCTACGAGGAGCTCGGCCGGCTGCCCGACGTCTACGTCCAGGCCATCGGCAGCGGGGCCGGAGCCATCGCCGCCCACGAGGCAGCGCTGCGGCTGCGATGTACCGGCGGCGAGCAGGCCGGGCCGCTCCCCCGCCTGGTCCTCGCCCAGAACTCCTGCTTCGCTCCCGTCCACACCGCCTGGCACACCGGCGTGCGGCCGTGGGAGCGCGCCGACCCCGAACCCGACGCGATCCACCGGGCGTTCGCCCCCGAGCTGACCAACCGCCGCCCCCCGTACGACACCGCGGGCGGGCTGGCCGCCGCCCTGCGCGAGAGCCGCGGCGACGTCCTGGCCGAGGACAGCGCCACCGCCCGCGCCGCCATGGAGGCCTTCGCCGAGCTGGAGGGCGTCGACATCGAACCCCCCGCGGGCGTCGCCCTGGCCGCCCTGCGCACGGCCCTGCGCGAGGGACGCGTCGACGCGGACGCCACCGTCCTGCTCAACATCACCGGCGGCGGCCGGGCGCGCTACCGCCGCGAGCACCGCTTGGAGGCCAACGCGCCGACGCTCGTCGTCCCGCGCGAGGCCGCCCACGACCCGCGGTGGGTCGCCGACATCGCCGCCGCACTCACCCACAGCGTGGCGACCACCCGTCAGCCCGCTGTCCTCACCGGCCCGTAGACCCCACGGACCCCGGTCTTCCCTGCCCATTCCCCTCAGCCGACACCCCAGCGCCGAGGAGCGGTTCCCCCATGTCCCTCGTCTCCATCCCCTCACCCCGGCAACCCGCGCAGCCCACCCGGCCCGCGCCGGGTCACGTACCCCTGCCCGCCACCGCGCCCGGCGCGTCGCCGCGGACGGTCGAGCTCGCCGAGGTCCTCACCCGGGCGGTGCGCGCCGCCCCCGGTACCGAGCCCGCCGACCGCACCGCCGAGCGGGTCGCCCGCCGCCTCGCAGGTTTCCTGCGCCACCCGGACCTGCTCGCCGCCGAGCACCTGCAGCCCGACCCGGAGCACTACCGGCAGCACGTCCTGCACGTGGACCCGCAGGGACGCTTCTCGCTGGTCGCCCTGGTCTGGCTGCCCGGCCAGGCGACCCCCGTCCACGACCACACCACCTGGTGCGTCGTCGGCACCTACCGCGGGACGGAGGAGGAGACGAGCTACCGCTTCGACCGGCACCCGGACGGCCGGGCCGAGCTGAAGCCGGTGGCGACGACGGTCAACCCGCCCGGCACCGTCACCCACCTGACCCCGCCCGGCGACATCCACCTGGTCCGCAACGGCGGCGACGACCTCGCGGTCTCGCTGCACGTCTACGGCACCGACGTCCGGCGCCACGGCAGCAGCATCCGCCGACGCTACGACCTCCCGGGACTGTCCGGCTTCCCTGGCCTCCCCAGCCTCCCGCTCTGACACAAGTTCACCTGGCGGTCATGCCAGGGACTTGTTCTGTTCGTCGCTGTCGATCATGGTCTGTCCTGGTCGGCCGGTGAACACTCCCGCCCTGACCACCATCCAGAAAGGAACCCCCCATGGCCAATCCCTTCGAGGACGCCGACAGCACCTACCTCGTGCTCGTCAACCAGGAGAACCAGCACTCGCTCTGGCCCGCCTTCATCGACGTCCCGGCCGGCTGGACCACCGCTCACGGCCCCGACAACCGTCAGGCCTGCGTCGACTACGTCGAGACCAACTGGACCGACATGCGCCCGGCCAGCCTCGTCGCCGCCATGGCCGAGGCCTGAGCGGAACCCCACGGCCGTGGGCCCGAAGCACCGTCCCGGGCCCACGGCACCCTCCCTCGGATCCGAAGGCTCCCACCCGCACCATGCACACGAGCGTCCCGCCCCGCCACGCGCCGGGCGCAACCCCCTGGCTCCGCCCGCTGAACCACTGCGCGACGCCCCGACTTCGGCTGCTCTGCTTCCCGCCGGCCGGCGCGGGACCGTCCTTCTACCGCACCTGGGCGACCGGACTGCCACGGGACGTCGAGGCCCTCGCCATCCACCTGCCGGGCCGCGAAGGCCGGTTCAACGAACCCGCGCTCACGGACTACCGGGCCACCGTCACCGCGGTGCACTCCGGGATCCGGGACGCGCTCGTGCCGCTCCCCTACGCGCTGTTCGGCCACAGCCTGGGCGCGCTGCTCGCCCACGGCGTCGCCCTGACCGCTGCCGAACACGGCGGACGCGCGCCCGAGCACCTCCTGCTCAGCGGCACCGGCGGACCCGGCTCCACGCCACCCGTGACCGGCCGCGACGCGTGGAGCGACACCGAACTCGTCGAGGACCTGCGCGAGATGGGCGGAACCGCGGAGGACGTGCTCGCCACGCCGGAACTCCTCGACCTCCTCCTGCCGATCTTCCGCGCCGACTACGCCCTGTGCGAGAGCCACCACGCCGACCCGCCCGTCGGGCGGCTCGCCTGCCCGGTCACCGCCCTCGGCGGCGCCGACGACCGCCACACCCCCGACGACCTCTCACGCTGGGCGTCCGCCACGACCGGTCCGTTCACCTGCCGCACCTTCCCCGGCGGGCACTTCTTTCTCACCCAGGAGTCCGCGGGGCCGGCACTGGAGGCGGTGGCCGCCGCGCTGCGCTGAGGGCTGCGGAGCGGTCGGTCAGCCGCCACAGGCGCAACCGGAGGCCTCGGTCGGCTCGGCGGCGGAGACCGGCGCGGTGCAGCATGCGTCGCCGACCAGAACCGGCGCCTTGCCGAGGTGGTCGGCGTCGGCCTTGACGACGTAGACCTCCCAGGGCTCCTTGCCCGGGCCGTGGACCCAGACCTTGTCCTGGAGCGCGTAGCAGCAGGAGGTGTCGTTCTCCTCGAAGGTGGCCAGGCCCGCGTCCTTGAGGCGCGTGGTCGCGGCGGCGACGTCCTCGGTGGAGGCGACTTCGACACCGAGATGGTCGAGGCGGGTCTCCTGGCCCGGCTCGCCCTGGATGAGGACGAGCTTGAGCGGGGGCTCGGCGATGGCGAAGTTCGCGTAGCCGGGGCGGCGCTTGGCGGGCTCGGTGCCGAAGAGCCTGGAGTAGAACGCCACCGACGCCTCGAGGTCGGCGACGTTGAGGGCGAGCTGGACGCGGGACATGGCGGACCTCCACTGGCACGATCTGGCTGTTTCGATGAGCATCTATGCAGGACCGAGCTTGCTCTCCTGTATCGACGGATGTCAACATAGACGCATGTCGAAATCAGAGCTTCCGGCCCTCGAGGTCATCGGCCAGGACGCGGACGTCTGCTGCTCGCCCATGGTCCGCGAGCCGCTGGACGAGGCCGCGGCCGTCGACCTGGCCAGGATGTTCAAGGCGCTGTCGGACCCGATCCGGCTCCGCCTGCTCTCCCTGATCGCCTCCTTCGAGGGCGGCGAGGCCTGTGTCTGCGACCTGACCGGGCCGTTCGACGTCTCCCAGCCGACGATCTCCCACCATCTGAAGGTGCTGCGCGAGGCCGGTCTGGTCGACTCCGAGCGCCGCGGGACCTGGGTCTACTACTGGGTGCTGCCGCCCGCGCTGGCCAGACTGTCCAGCCTGCTCCAGGCGCCGGCCGAGGCCCCGACCGCTGCCGCCGGAGGCGCGAGATGACCAGTGCCGCACCGCTCGCCCGCCGGGCCGTCGCCGAGGCCGCAGGGACGGCCGTGCTGGTCGCGGTCGTGGTCGGTTCCGGGATCCAGGCCACCGCCCTGACCTCGGACGTGGGCCTCCAGCTGCTCGCGAACTGTCTGGCGACCGTCTTCGGCCTGGCCGTGCTGATCGCGTTGCTCGGCCCTGTCTCCGGCGCGCACTTCAACCCGGCCGTGTCACTCGCCGCCTGGTGGCACGGCCGCCGCGACGGCACCGGCCCGGACCTGCGCGAGGTCGGCGTCTACTCGCTCGCGCAGACGGCGGGGGCGATCGCCGGCGCCGTGCTGGCCGACGCCATGTTCGCCAAGCCACTGGTTTCCTGGTCGACGCACCACCGCTCGGCCGGACATCTGTGGCTCGCCGAGGCCGTGGCCACGGCCGGCCTGGTGCTGCTGATCTTCGGCCTCGGCCGGACGGGCCGCGAGCGCTTCGCGCCGCTCGCCGTCGCGGGCTGGATCGGGGCCGCCTACTGGTTCACCTCGTCCACCAGTTTCGCGAACCCCGCCGTGACGGTCGGCCGGATGTTCAGCGACACCTTCGCCGGGATCGCCCCCGCGTCCGCGCCGGGGTTCATCGTCGCGCAGCTCGTCGGCGCAGCGGTCGGCCTCGCCCTGGTCACCGTGGTGTTCGGCCGCCGCGACGGGCACCGCGCCGCCACGGCGGCCGCCCCCGGCGAGCAGGAGCTCGCCTCCTCCCGCCACTGACCTGACCGAACCGCCCGGAAGTGAGCCAGTTGTGAGCCAGTCCCGCCCGTCCGTCCTGTTCGTCTGCGTGCACAACGCGGGACGCTCCCAGATGGCCGCCGCCTTCCTGACCCACCTGGGCCAGGGGAGCGTCGAGGTCCGCTCGGCCGGCTCCGCGCCCGCCGACGCGGTCAACCCCGCCGTCGTCGAGGCCATGACGGAGGTCGGCATCGACATCTCCGCCGAGATCCCGAAGGTTCTCACCACGGAGGCCGTCCAGGCCTCCGACGTGGTCATCACGATGGGCTGCGGCGACGCCTGCCCGATCTTCCCGGGCAAGCGCTACCTCGACTGGAAGCTGGAGGACCCGGCCGGCCAGGGCGTCGACGCGGTGCGGCCGATCCGCGACGAGATCAAGGACCGAGTCACCCGCCTCCTGGCCGAACTCGGGCTCCAGGCGCACTGATTCCGCGCTGGCGCTCTAGCTGACGCAGTGTCAGAATACGGCGTCCTGGGCGTCCGTCCAGGCCGGAGGGAGTGCCGTGTTCCCCACTGCGCCGCTGCTGCCCGAGGAGGAGTGGTTCATCCGGCTGGAGCGCACCGACGAGGGCCGAGTCGCCGTGCTCACGCTGGACACCCCCGACAGACTCAACGGGTGGAGCTGGGAGGCGACCCGGCAGCTCGCCGCGCGGGCGGACCAGATCCGGTTCGACCCGCAGGTGCGGGCCGTGCTGCTGCGGGCCAACGGTCGGGCGTTCTGCGCCGGGATCGACGCCGCAGCACCCGGGTCGCCCGTCACCGGACGCTCCGATGCCGAGCTGGTGCGGAACTACTACGAGGGGATCCGCCACGTCCACGAGCGGCTGCGGGCCTTCTCCGGTCTGCCGCAGCCCGTGGTCGCCGCCGTGCAGGGGTACTGTCTCGGGTTCGGCTTCGAGCTCGCGCTGATGTGCGACATCCGCGTCGCCGCCGCGGACGCGGTGTTCGCGTTGCCGGAGGTGACGCTCGGCGTGGCGGTCGACGCGGGTGGGGACCTGCGACTGGCCAGGGAGGTCGGCGCCGGGTGGGCCAAGCTGCTGGCGCTCACCGGACGGCGGATCGACGCCGCGACCGCCGAGCGCATCGGGGCCGTGCAGTCGGTGGTGCCGAACGACCAACTGCACAGCGCTGCGTTGGAGGTGACCCGGGAGCTCGCGGCCAACGCCCCGCTCGCCGTGCAGGCGGTCAAGCGCAGCATCGACGCCTACACCGACCAGGCCCTCGCGGACGGCCTGCGCACCCAGGCGCTGTCCGCCGCCGCGCTGTTCGCCTCCACCGACAAGACCTCCGGCTACGCGGCCGCCGCCCGACGCGAGCGCGCGACCTTCGAGGGGCGGTGACGGGCCCGTGGCCACTCCTCCCCCGCCGCCGGGCACCGCGATGCTCCCGGCGGGCAGCTACGACGGCACCACGGTGCTGATCACCGGCGGCGGCACGGGCCTTGGCCGTGCGATGGCGGTGGAGTTCGCCCGGCTCGGCGCCCGTGTCGGCATCGTCAGCCGCGATCCCGCGCACCACGCGGCCGGGGTCACCGCTGTCGAGCAGGCCGTCGACGAGGCCGCTCCCGCAGGACGGCCGAAGCGCGCTGTGGCGGTCGGCGCCGTGGCGGACGTGCGTGATCCGGAGCAGGTGGCCGCCGCGTTCGACGCGGTCGAGTCGGCCCTCGGGCCGGTGTCGGTGCTGGTCAACAACGCGGCAGCCAACTTTCCCGTCCTTGCCGCGGAGCTGAGCCCCGGCGGCTGGCGGGCGGTGGTGGACGTCGTGCTCACCGGCAGCTTCCTGTGCTCCCGCGAGCTCCACCGTCGTCACGTCGCCCGCGGAGCCCGCCCCGGGGCGATCCTCAACATCTCGGCGGCGCAGGCGTTCACCGGCGGCCCCGGCATGGTGCACAGCGCCTCCGCCAAGGCCGGTGTGGACGCCATGACGAAGACCCTCGCAGTCGAGTGGGCACCGGACGGCATCCGCGTCAACGGCCTGGTACCGGGGCTCTTCCCGCACCAGGACCTGCCCGCGAGTCTGCGCGCCCTGCGCGAGCGGGACCCGGACCAGGACGCGACGGACGCCCGCAGGCAGCCCGCCGGACGGGTCGGACAGCCCCACGAGCTCGGCTGGGCCGCGACCTACCTGTGCTCGCCGTTCGCCGGGTTCCTGACCGGGCACACGCTCGTCCTGGACGGCGGCAACCACCTGCGGCGCGACTTCGTGATGCCTCCGGTCGTCCCCGTCGCCGAACAACTGCGGCCTCGCTCGCTCTGAGCGGGGCGGGGGCCGCAGACGCGGTGGTGCATGATGACCCGGTGACCGACACCGACCAGCGCTTCCACGTCATCGTGCTGTCGAACTTCGCGAGGGGCTTCGACAAGTACGCGTTCGCCTACGGCAAGGCGGGCATCCCGGAGAGCACCTTTCCCGACCGGTTCCACCTGCTGACCCGCGCGGAGTTGGGGATCGGCGTCGGCAAGGCACAGGGCCTGCTGGACCGGCTGGGCATTTCGGGCGACCGACTGCTGGTGCTGGAGACCGCGGTGGACCCCGGCCGGCTGGTGCCCAACGCGAGGACCGGCCTCGGCATGGAATGGCGCGAGCCCGCCATCCGGCTCTCGGCGGTCCACGAGGTCGACCAGGCCGGCGAGGAGCTCACGCTGCGCCCGACGACCGTCGAGGACGCGATGGCGGCCTCGCTGCAGCTGCAGGAGTCGGCCCTGCGCCGCTACGCCGACATCCGGCCGCGCTCGGTCTCGGTCCTACCGGTCGCCTCCGCCTGTCAGGCGCGGTGTTCGTTCTGCTTCTCCGCCGCCTCCATCTCCACCGACCAGCCGCCGGCCCCGGTCCCGTGGGCGGCGGTCGGTCGCTGGCTCGAGCGCGCCCGTGAGGCGGGCGCCGAACGCGCGGTGATCACCGGGGGCGGGGAGCCCACGCTCATACCGTTCGAGCAGCAGCTGCGACTGGTGTCCGCCTGCGCCGAGGCCTTCCCGAAGGTCGTCCTGATCACCAACGCGCACACCCTGGCGAAGGGCGAGCACGCCGACCGGGCGGAGCGACTGGCGGCCCTGAGCTCCGCCGGCCTGAGCGTGCTGGCCGTCTCCCGGCACCACCAGGACGACGACGCCAGCGAGAAGCTGATGATGCTCCGCACGCCGGTGAGCTCCGTGATCGACACCTGGCGCGAGGAACGCGACCGCTGGCCGGGCCTGCGGCTGCGGCTCATCTGCGTGCTCCAGCACGGCGGCGTGGCCGACGCGGCCGGCGTCGCCGCCTACCTCTCGTGGGCGGCGGCACTCGGGGTCGAGGAGGTCTGCTTCAAGGAGCTCTACGTCTCCACCAGCACCGAGTCGCTCTACTTCGACCGCAACGCCAACCTCTGGAGCCGGGAGCACCAGGTGTCGCTGTCCGTGGTCACCGGGTTCGCCGAGCAGCACGGGTTCGAGGTGGCCGGCCGCCTGCCGTGGGGCGCCCCGGTCTACGACGGCACCTGGGACGGCAGGCCGATGCGGATCGCCGCCTACACCGAGCCCAGCCTGCTCTGGGAGCGCAGCAACGGGATCGCCCGCAGCTGGAACGTCATGGCCGACGGACGCTGCTACGCGTCCCTGGAGGACCGGGCCAGCGAGATCGTCGCGGAAGGCGCTGCGGTATGAGGTTCGAGGAGTTCCAGGAGTTCCGGCAGCGTCAGCTCGCGGCCTCCGCGTCGCTGATGGACGCCGCCGAGACCAACGTCTACCGGGCGCTGGCGGCGCTGCGCCCGGAACCGCCGGCGGAGGCGGACTCGGTGGTGTACCGGTGCGATCTGGCACGTGCCTGGCTGCGGCGCTACGAGCTGCCGCAGGAATGGTCCCGGCGGGCGATGGTCACCCGGGGTGTCCGTCACGGCCTCGACGTGGTGTTCCGCTGGCTGGGCACCGAGCAGGCGCGGTTGTGGCTGCCCGGCGACGTGTACCCGGTCTACTTCGAACTGGCCCGCGCGGCGGGCCTGACGCCCGCGTCCTACCCGACGCTTCCCGCGCCGGTCCTGCCCGTCGCGCCGGCGGACGACCGGCCCGAGTACCTGCTGCTCGCCAACCCCAGCAAGCCGCTGGGCCGCTACCTGTCCGACGCCGAGTGCGACGCGGTGATCGCGTGGTTGCAGCAGTCGCCCCGCCGTCACCTGCTGCTGGACTGCGTCTACGATCTCGGCGCGCCCTTCGCCACCGGGACGACGCGGCTGCTGGAGACCGGCCGTGCGGTGCTGCTGCACTCGGTCACCAAGGGCTGGCTGTGGCCGCGCAGCTTCGGTGTGGCCCTGCTGGGGCCGGAACAGTCCGAGCTTGCCGAGGCGTTCCGGGCCGATCCGCCCTCGCCGGAGCAACTGCGGCTGGCCGAGCGGCTGCTGAGCGAGCACGCCGACGCGCCGCAGCAGGTCGCCGCCGAGCTGGCGGCACGGGCGGAGCGGTTGTTCGAGCGGCTTCCGGCTCAGGTCCTCGCGGCGGTTCCCGCCGCGAGCCGGACGAGCCCCGGCAACTACTTCTTCCCAGTGGCCCTCCCGGCGCAGACACTCCTGCGCGAGCACGGCGTGCTCGCCCTGCCGGTCGGCGTGTTCGGCGAGAGCAACTGGTCCGGCTCCGTCCTGACCAGCCTGGCCGACGCCTTCGGCCCGACGCCGGCGGTCGTGCGATGAAGCCGATGGAGCCGCTGCAGCCGATGAACGCGCTGCAGCCACTGCAGGACCTGGCGGTCTACGACGACGCGGACTTCTACGACCAGGAGTTCGCCGGGCGTACCCACGACATCCCGTACTTCCTCGACGAGGCGGTCCGGGCGGACGGGCCGGTCCTGGAGGTGGCCTGCGGGACCGGGCGCATCACCCTGCCGATCGCGCGAGCGGGCGTCGAGGTCACCGGCCTCGACGTGATGCCCTCGATGCTGGCGCGCGCCCGACGGCGGGCCGAGGACGAGCGGCTGACGGTCCAGTGGCTGGAACAGGACTGCCGCGCCATCCGCACCGACCAGCGCTTCGCCCTGGTGTTCTCGGCCACCAACGCCATGCAGCACCTGCACGACGTGGACTCCGTGCTCGCCTTCCTCACCTCGGCGCGCGACGTGCTGCGACCGGGCGGCACGCTGATCCTGGACGTGTTCAACCCGAACCCCGCCAAGCTGTCCCGACTCCCCGACGAGCCCTACCACCACAAGTCGGTCGTGGACCGGGACGGGAGGAGACTCGACGTGCGGGCGGCGACCGGCTACGACGCCGCCACCCAGGTGCTGCACTTCACCCTGGACTACCTGCGCGACGGCTCGTGCGTGCGCACCAAGAAGGTCAGCATGCGCTGCTTCTTCCCGCAGGAGCTGTCGGCGCTGTGCCGGCTGGCCGGTCTCGAGGTCGTGCAGCGCTACGGTGACTACGACCGCTCCCCGTTCACGAGCGGCTCACCCAAACAGCTGTTGCTGTGCCGCGCCCGGGACGCCGTGAGGGTGTCGCAGGGCTGACTGCCGGGGACGTCAGCGGTCCTGGCGGAAGCGGTGGACGGTGGGGTCGTAGGTCGGGGCCGGGAAGCGCTCGCCGGTGATGGTGTCCGGGACGGGGGTGCCGGGGGTGGTGGTGAGGGGGATCCAGCCGGCCCAGGCCTCCACATGGTCGTCCTTGGGTTCGTCGCGGGCGAAGCCGGCGCGGACCTTCATCGAGAACTCCTCGATGGGCAGGGTCAGCACGGCGGTGTAGTGCGCCTCCTCGACGTCCGGGCGGCGGGCGGAGTTCGGGCCGGAGAGGCGGCCCGGGATGACGCTCTCCACGACCTTGGCCAGCGCGTCGGCGCGCTGCTGCTCGTCCTCGATCGGGCGCGCCCTGCCGAAGATCATGACGCAGCGGTAGGCGGCCGAGTGGTGCGAGGAGGCGCGGCCGAGGATCACGCCGTCGACGAGGGTGGCCGTGACGCACAGCGGCGCGCCCGCGGCGGCGGTGGTCATGAAGCGGCCGAAGGCGGAACCGTGCAGGAGCAGCTGGTCGCCCTCGCGCATGTGCAGCGTGGGGATGACCACCGGGCCGTGGTCGGTGGTGAAGCCGACGTGCACGGAGAGGGCCTCGTCGAGGACGGCGTAGGCGGCGTCGCGGTCGTAGGTGACCCGTTCCGGGTAGCGCTCGGCCGTGGTGCGTTCGGTGGCTGACATGATCGTCACACTAGGAATCGTGCGAACCGGCGGCGACCGGAGACGCCCGTCGCTCCTCCGAACGGTCGAGGACTCCGGGCGGTCGGCACGCGGTCAGGGGACCAGGCCGGCTTCGGCGGCCACCAGGGCGGCCTGGACCCGGGTGTCCGCGCCGGTCTTGTCGAGGATGTCGCTGACCAGCAGCTTGACCGCGTCCGGCCCCAGTCCGAGGCGCAGGCTCAGCTCCAGGTTGGGCATGCCCTGGCCCAGGAGCGAGAGCGCCTCGCGCTCGTGCTCGGTCAGCGCCTCCACCCGCTGCCGCGCGGTCGGCTGCCCGTTCCCGTTCGGAGTCGCGCCGTTCGGGGTTGCGCCGTTCGGGGTCGCGCCGTCCTGGAGCCCGCCGGCCAGCATCCGCTTGACGACGACGCCGGTGACGCCGGGTGAGAGCACCGCGTCCCCGGCGGCCGCCGCCCGGACCGCGCTGACGAGCTCCTGCGGTCCGTCGTCCTTGAGCAGGAAGCCGCTCGCGCCGGACTGCAGGGCGCGGGTGACGTTCTCCTCGTCCCCGAAGGTCGTCAGCATCACCACCACCGGGCGCGGGTCGAGCCCGCGCAGCGGGGCGATGGTGGCCAGGCCGTCCAGCACCGGCATGCGGATGTCGACCAGCGCCACGTCCACCGGCTGGCGCGCGGCCAGCTCCAGCGCCTCGGCGCCGTTGGCTGCCTCGGCCACCACGTCGATGCCCTCGGCGTGACGCAGGATCAGCCGGACCCCGGCCCGGACCGCCGGTTCGTCGTCGGCCAGCAGCACCCGGATCGGCGCGGTGGTCTCACTGGTCTCGGTCATCGCAACTCCCGGATCGGATCGGCCGGGGTCGGCCGAGGTCGGCTCGTCGGCCCGGATTCAGGGCAGGACGGAACGGGCGGCGTCATGGGCCAGGGGGGTACTGAAATGGGAGATATCGGTCAGCACGCTCCCGACGAAACAGTAACGGGTGATCTCCAGCCGGTCCTGCAACGTCGCGGAGGTGTACGGGAAGATGCACCGGGTGGTGCCCGCCGCCCGCTCCGGCTCCCGGCCTGCGGCCGCCGAGCTGACCGCGTCGTTGTTGCCGCCCACCAGCGCCGTCACCGCACTGAACGACATGCCCAGGTGCAGCGAGTCCGGCGGCGGCGCGGTCGGGTCGTTGTAGTAGTGGGCCTCCTGCACCACTGCCAGGCCGAGCAGCAGGATCGCGCCGAGGCCCGCCAGGCCGAGCACCGCCGACACGACGCCGGCCATCTGTCGGCGCACCGGGCCCTCGACCGCCGGCAGGCCCTCCGGCACGACGGCCTGCCACGCCGGCCCGTCCGGTCGGCCGCCCTGGTCCGGGTCGGTCGGGACGGTCGCCTCGACCTGGAACCCGCCCCGCGCGGTCGGACCGGCCGCCAACTCGCCCCCGAGCAGTTCGACCCGCTCGCGCAGCCCCGCCAGCCCGCGTCCGGTGCCCAGGCCGGAGTCGGCGACCGGCCTGGCGGGCGGCACACCGTTGCGCACCCGCAACTCGACCCGGCCGGGCAGGTGGCGGACCGTCACCTGCACCGGCGCGCCGACGGCATAGCGGTGCACGTTGGTGAGCGACTCGCGCACCACCCGGTTCACGGCGCGGCGCACCTTGGGCTGGACCGTGTCCAGGTCCTCCCCCTCCCAGGCGTACTCGACCGGCACCCCCGCCGCGCGTGACTCCTCCACTAGGGCCAGCACATCGGCCCGGGTGCCGGTGGCGTCGGTGAGCGCATCGGTGCCGGTGTCGCGTCCCAGCGGGCCCAGCACACCCAGCACCTGGCGCAGCTCGTCCATGGCGTCCCGGCCGGCCCGTCGCACGTGGGCGGCCTCCTCGCGCAGCTCCGGCGCCTGAGCGTCCAGCGCCATCTCCAACCCGCCGGCGTGCAGCGCGATCAGGCTCAGCCGATGCCCCACCAGGTCGTGCATCTCGGCGGCGATCCGGGACCGCTCGTGGATCCGCGACTCGCTCTCCACCAGGCGCCGCGCCTGCTCGGCCGCCGCGGTCCGCTCCTGGAGCGCCCGCACCAGCCGGTCCTGCTGACCGGCCGCGGTGCCGACGAGACCGGGCACCAGGACGGTGACGGCCGCCAGCACGACGCCCAGCTGCACCGCGTACTGCCAGCGGCCGTCCTGCCACACCACCACCCGCAGCAGGCACACCACCACGGGCAGCACCGCGGCCGCCCCCAGCAGCAGGTCACGACGGCGGGGCCGCTCGCAGCGCCGGGTGGAGCTGTAGCAGACCATGGCGCAGAGCATCGACGCCGCGGGCATGACGCCGACCAGCGCCGCCTGCCCCAGCATGGCCGCCTGCGGGTACCGGCGCCGCCCCACCAGCAGGGCCAGCGCCGCGCAGCCCAGCAGCAGCAACGCACCGCGGCTCAGCGTCCCGGACTGGCCCACGTAGTGGAGCACGGCGTAGGTGACCACCATGACCACCCCGCCGGCCAGCGCCTCGGCCACGAGCAGGACGGGTCCGCCTCCGGGCGACGCGGCGGGATCGGCGGGGAGCACCGGCACGAAACGCATACGGCCGAGTATCTCCACGCCTTCCTCCGCACCGCCGAGCCCCGCCGACGGCACCACCCGACTGGCCCCGCTGCCCCGCTGCCCCGCGCTACGCGCGACGCTCCGCGCCTGCCTCGAACCTCCACCTGGTCGCACCGTAGGGTTCGACGGTGGCGACCCCGAAGACCGTGCCGACCCGCATCCGATACAGCTGCCACGGCGGGGGACCGGCGCTCGGCGCGTTGAACGGTGCGGTGAACGCCTCCCCCGTGACCTCCGCGGGCCATCCGGCTCCCCGGTAGACGGCCGCGACCTCCTCGAGGGTCGGCCCGTCGGTCACCTGCGCGGCCTGGCCCTCGGCGACGACGTCGACGCCCTCCAGCCGCATCGAGAGCGTGCAGGCCGGGTTCTCCGCCAGGTTGCGGGCCTTGCGTGCCTTCGGGCTGCTGGTGAAGTAGAGATCGCCGTTGAGCCACACCGCCCCGACCCCTGCGGCACTCGGTCGGCCGTCGGGCCGGACCGTCCCGAGGAAGCATGTGACCGAGGGACTCGGGGTCGCCGCCGCGAGGGCCTCGTCGACCCGACTCCACAGCAGCGGCGGATTGCCGTAGCGGTCGAGATTGGTCACCTCGACGGGATCCCTGCCGGCCATCGTCCCTCACTCCTCGAAGCCGTCCGGTACCGGTGTCGAGATCGAGTCTGTCCCGGCCACGGTGTCGGCGCCAACGGACCACGCCTGCGGGCTCGGCGGTGCGCACCCACGTCGCGTGCGGGAGGACAGCGGGTAGCGGGTCGGCGCACGTGGCAAGGCGTCGCCACGGCCACGGCTGACCGCGTTCGACGGTCGTTCACCGGTGATTCAGCAGATCAGGGCAGGTTTTTAACAGGTCGCCAGGCAGTCGGCCGGATCCGTACAGTGAACCGCCGTGAACCTGAGATCGACCATCGCCGTCGCCGTCGTCGCCCTGTGCGCGCTCACCGCCGCAACAGGCTGCAGCGCTTCGTCGCCGTCCCCCACGTCCCCCGCGCCCACGCGCGCGCCCGCTGCGGCGAAGGCCAAGCCGAGCCCCACCGGGACGCCGGTCAGCGTCACCCTGTACCTGAACTCCTTGCACGACTACGCCGCGCAGCACCCGACGAGGTTCCCGCGGTTCCTCCGGGGGGCGACGCCGGACCCGGTCCTCCTCGCCGCAGGCCTGAAGGCCTGTGACGGGCTGCTGGAGGGGCACGGCTGGTCGCACCTGGACGCCAACCAGATCGGGGTGACCGCAGAATGGGCCGGGCTCTGCCAGACTCCGGGACTGACAGCCACGGGCCCCTCGGGCGGCGCCTGACGGACACGGCGCGCCGGTTGCGGGCGCGACCGGGGTTGCGCTGGCAGGGTGGAGCGAGCAGGCAAGCGAGCGAGCGAAGGGCAGCACTGTGTACATCCTGAACCTCCCTCCCACCAGCAAGAACCCACCCGAGCTGTTCACCGGTGACGTCTGGGCGGACTTCCTGGCGGTCCCGCAGCCGGGCACGGACCAGCGGGCCACCGTCGCCAAGGTGCGCTTCGCGCCGGGCGCGCGCACGGCGTGGCACTCGCATGCACGCGGGCAGTTCCTGCATGTCACCGACGGTGTGGCGTGGTTCGGCACCCGGGACGGCACGGTGGTGGAGGTCCGCCCCGGGCAGACCCTCTACACACCGCCCGGTGTCGAGCACTGGCATGCGGCGGCGGACGGCTGCTTCATGGAGCACATCGCCCTGATGGAGGCCGGTGACGACCCCGCCGCGAACGTCACCTGGCTGGAGCACGTCGCCGACGCCGACTTCCACGGGCCGCAGGCATGACCGGACGCCCGTCCGCGTCCGCCGCGTGGGCTCTGATCCACGCCGAGCGTGAGGCGCTGGCCACCGACCTTGCCGGGTTGACCGAACAACAGTGGGCGACCCGGTCGTTGTGCGACGCCTTCACCGTCCGGGAGGTGGTGGCCCACCTGACGGCCGGGGCGAGCCTCGGGCCGGTGCGCTGGATGGCCGGAGTGATCCGTTGCCGCTTCGACTTCGACCGGATGAACGCGATGCGGCTGGCCGAGCACCTCGGCTCCACTCCGGCCGACACGCTCGCGCGTTTCCGCCGCGTGGTCACCAGCACGACCAAGGCCCCCGTGCCGGTCCTGGCCATGCTCGGGGAGGCCGTCGTGCACGGGGAGGACATCCGTCAGCCGCTGGGCATCGGGCGGGACCGCGACATCGCCACCCTGACCACCCTCGCGGAGTACTACCAGGGCTCCGACGTGCCCGTCGCCACGAAGAAGCGGGCGGACGGCCTGCGCCTGACCGCGACCGACGGCCCCTTCGCCGCAGGCGAGGGCCCCCTTGTCTCCGGCACCACGATGGCGCTGGTCATGGCGATGGCCGGGCGGGCACCCTCCTGCGACGAGCTCGAGGGCGAAGGCGTCGCCGTCCTGCGTGAGCGCCAAGCCGGAGGGCCGGCCGACCCCGGCCGCCGGTGAGCGTTCAGCCGGCTCGGACGAGGAACCAGGGCACCGCCGACAGGCAGCCCAGCAGGGCTCCCACGACGTAGGCCGGCGCCGGTGAGCGCCGTCGCCGGATCCGCATGATCCCCCAGGCCGCGGTCACGAGGGCCCCGCCGAGCACGGGCAGCAGCGTGGCGGCCTCGAGACGCCCGTCGAGGTGCCGGGTGCCGATCACCTGGAACTCGAGCAGGTAGAGGTTGGCGAGCCCGAGGACCACGGCGAGCACGACCCCCACCACCACGGCCTCCCCCGGCGGGCGGCCGACCGCAGCCCGGCGTGGCACAAGTGACGGATCGACCGACCAGACCTGCGCCGGCGGCTGGTACCTCTTCTTCGCCATGCGGCCCCCTCCTGGCGGCGTGCGCCCCTCCTGAAGGAGTGTGGGCACCCAAGGCCGCCGGGGCGATCGCGTCACGGTCACGATTGCGCCACCACCACCCGGCGCCGCCTCCGGCCGCGGGAGGGGGCCAGGTTGGCGCGCCGGCCGCCGTCGGCGCTGACGTCCCCGGCGGCGGTGGCCGTGCCCGCGGACGCCCGCTCGTTCCCGGCTACATGCCGAGCAGGCGCCGCTTGCCGGCGGCGAACTCCTCGGGGGTGATGACGCCCTGCGCCTGGAGGGCCGCGAGGCGCTCGATCTGCTCCGGGATCGAGTCCCCCGCCGGGGCCGCCGCGGCCGGGGCGGGAGCCGGTGCCGCCTGGGGCTGCGGCTCGGCGGGAGCGGGGGCCGGAGCCGGGGCGGCCGGCGGGGCCGCGGCTTCGGCGCGTTGCTGCTGGCGGTTGGCGACGCGGCCGCTGACGGCCGTGGCGGTGCCGGCGACGACGGCGGTGCGGGCGGCGGTACCGAGCAGGCCGGGCCGGCCGGCGCGGGCGACGCGACGTCCGAGCATGGTGTCCTCCGAAGGGTGTCGAGGTGCGGTCGGGAGGTCAGGCGGCGCGGGCGGCTGCCACGCTCTGCTCGACGACGGCGGCGGGGATGCGTTCGTGGGCGACGAGGATCCCGTCGGCGCGGCGGAGCGCCTGGGAGAGGGCAGTGGCCCAGACGTCCTCCCAGACGATGATCGCGGCGGAGCTGTTCGGGGGGATCTCCTCGGCGACCTGTTCGAGGTCCTCCTGACTGAGCAGGCCGGTGACCTCGCCGTCGACGTCGGCGAACGGCCCGGACTCGAAGTCGTCGAGGTCCTCGAGCTCGACGATCTCGGTCGCGCCGTCGGCGTCGCGCTTGATGAAGGTGATGTCGATGACCCGCACGATGCCCTGGCTGGTCAGCTTGGTCAGCTCGGTCGCGATCTCGCCGGTGAACCGGTTGCCGGGGAAGGCGATCACGGCGTATTCGACGGGTCCGTAGGCCGGCGTGGACGGCGTGGACATGGAGAACCTCCGGGGGTCGGGTCTGTGACCATCCTCGGTCGGGATGCCGTCCACGGCATCCCGATCTTGGGCGGCGCGGGTCCGATCCGGCCGGTGCTCGGCCCACAGGGACATGGGGCCTTGGCTCTCCCAGCTTGCATGGACCCCGGTCCCGGCTGGTTCACAGCGGTTTGTCGCAGACCTGTGACGCCGAACGGCCAGACTCATCGATCTTGGTACGTAGCATTGTTCCGTGGCTCCGAAGCGCTCTGACATACCCTCCGTCGTTCCCCCGCACACCCCCCGACGCCCCGGGCGGCAGCTCCTGCTCGGCGCGCGCCTGCTGGGCGTCAGTACCGTGGCGGGTGCGGTCCTCGCCGCCGTCGCACTGCCCGCCGTCGGCGGGCTGGGGCTGGGCGCCAAGGCCGCGGCCGACGACTTCAACAACCTCCCCGGGGACCTGGTCGTGCCGACGCTCTCGCAGGCGTCGAAGATCTACGACGCCGACAACGACGTGATCGCGACCGTCTACTCCCGCGACCGCACCGTGGTGCCGATCTCCAAGATCGCCCCGGTGATGCAGAACGCCCTGGTGGACATCGAGGACCACCGCTTCTACCAGCACGGCGCGATCGACCTGCAGGGCACGCTGCGCGCGCTGCTCAGGGACGGTGCCAGCGGCGGCGTCTCCCAGGGCGGCTCGACGCTCACCCAGCAGTACGTGAAGAACGTCTTCATCGAGGAGGCCGGCGACAGCTCGTCCGGGGTCGCCGACGCGACCCGGCAGACTCTGGGCCGCAAGATCCAGGAGCTGAAGTACGCGATCGCGCTGGAGCAGAGGCTCAGCAAGCAGCAGATCCTCGACAACTACCTGAACATCACCTACTTCGGTGGCGGCGCCTACGGCGTCGAGGCCGCCGCACAGCTGTACTTCAGCGTGCACGCGAGCCAACTGACCCTCCCGCAGGCCGCACTGCTCGCGGGGCTGGTCCAGTCACCCTCGGCCTACGACCCGGTGCACAACCCCGCCGCGGCGCTCACCCGCCGCAACGAGGTCCTGGACGCCATGGCCACCTACGGCACCATCAGCAAGGCCCAGGCCGCCCAGGCCAAGGCCACCTCGCTCGGGCTGAGGATCACCGTGCCGAAGACCGGCTGCATCGCCGCCAAGGCGGGCGACGAGTTCTTCTGCAACTACGTCGAGCACGTGCTGCTGGACGACCCCGCGTTCGGGGCCACGGCCCAGGCCCGCCAGGCCCTCTTCGACCAGGGCGGGCTGCGGATCCACACCACCCTCAGCCCGAAGGACCAGGCCGCCGAGGAGCAGGCCATGCAGGCCCACATCTCCGCGAGGGACAGCGCGGTCGCGGTCTCCAGCATGGTCCAGCCCGGCACCGGCCAGATCCTCGCCATGGCCCAGAGCCGCCCGTTCGGCACCGGCACCCACCAGACCGAGATCAACTACAACGTGAACGGCCTGCAGGGCGGCGGCGAGGGCTTCCAGACCGGCTCGGTCTTCAAGGCGGTCACCGCGGCCACCGCCCTGTCCGAGGGCTACCCCCTCGGCTACCAGATCGACTCCCCCGCCTCCGCGGACTACCCGGCGATGACCGACTGCAACGGCGTGGTCCACCCCGCCGTCCCCGGCGACCAGAACGACACCACGAAGCCGTACGGGAAGATCAACATGGTCCAGGCCATGGCCGCCTCCGTCAACACCTACTTCGTGCCGCTGGAGCAACAGGCCGGCCTGTGCAACGTCGTCCACATGGCGCAGAGCCTCGGCCTCGGCGACCAGGGCATGGTCGACTCCTCCGGCACTGCGCTGACGCCGCTCTCCCAGGCACAGTCGCTGACCCTCGGCGTCAACGACCTCACCCCGCTGCAGATCGCGGACGCGTACGCCGCCTTCGCGGACAACGGCACGTACTGCAGCCCCACCGCCCTCACGTCCGTGGTGGACGCCGCCGGCAAGAGCCTGCCGGTGCCGTCCGCCGGCTGCCACCAGGTGCTCTCGCCGTCCGTGGCCCAACAGGTCAACACCCTGCTGCACTCGGTCGTCTCCGACCAGGGCACCGGCGCGACGATCGCGATCCCGTACTCCGACGCGGGCAAGACCGGCACCACCAACAGCGAGGCCCAGGCCTGGTTCGCCGGCTACACCTCGGAGCTGTCCGACGCGACCGTCGTCACCGACCCCAACCACCCGACGCGGACCCTCAACGGAGTGGACATCGGCGGCCACAGCTACGACCCCGCCTACGGCTACCTGACCTCCGGCCCCATCTGGCACGACGCCATGCTCGCCGCCATGAACGGCCTCCCTGACAACCCGCTCGGCTTCGCCCCCGCACCATAGGCCGACCAGTGTCGGCACGGACCGGGGCGGACCTTGTACAGTCCACCCCCGGGGCCCGGCCCCGCGTTCCCCATTCCTTCGGCTCCTTGAGGACTGAGGTCAGTCGTGCCCGCGTCGACCGACGAGCATCAGCACCCGCGCCCGGACTCCACTCCGGCCACCCCCGATCCCGCGCAGCAGGCGCAGAACGCGGACGCGGGCACCCCGCGGGACGCCGACGGCGGCGACACGGAGCCCACCCCGACGGCCCGGCCCACCGCCCCACCGGAGGCACCCACCGAAGCACCACCGGAGGCGGCCCAGGCCGAGGCACTGCCGCAGGCGGAGGCCGAGCCCAAGACAGATGCCGAGAGCCTGCCGCAGGCCCAGGCCAAGCCGGAGGCAGAGGCGCAGCCAAAGGCAGAGGCCCCGGCGAAAGCCGAGCCCGAGGCAGATGCCGAGAGCCTGCCGCAGGCCCAGGCCAAGCCGGAGGCGGAGGCCCCGGCGGAGGCCGAGGCAGACGCTGAGGCGGAGGCCCAGGCGGAGGCCCAGGCAGAGGCCCAGGCAGACGCTGAGGCGGAGGCCCAGGCCCAGGCCCAGGCCCAGGCCAAGCCGGAGGCAGACGCCCAGGCGGAGGCCCAGGCCAAGGCCCAGCCGGAGGCAGAGGCACAGCCAAACGCAGAGGCCCCGGCGAAAGCCGAGCCCGAGGCAGATGCCGAGGACCTGCCGAAGGCCCAGGCCAAGCCGGAGGCAGACGCTCAGGCGGAGGCCCAGGCCGAGACAGACGCCGAGAACCAGCCGAAGGCCCAGGCGGAGGCCGAGCCGGAGGCAAACGCTGAAGCGGAGGCAGAGGCCCAAGCCAAGCCGGAGGCTGAGGCGCAGCCAGAGGCAGAGGCTCCGGCGCAAGCCCAGCCCGAGGCAGACGCCGAGGACCAGCCGGAGGCCCAGGCCAAGCCGGAGGCCGGGGCCGAGGCAGACGCTCAGGCGGAGGCCCAGGCCGAGACAGACGCCGAG
>NZ_FOAZ01000016.1:0-9607 GCF_900109465.1 Streptacidiphilus jiangxiensis | reverse complement strand
GCCGAGGACCTGCCGGAGGCTGAGGCGGAGCCGGAGGCCGAGGACCTGCCGGAGGCTGAGGCGGAGCCGGGGGTCGACACCGCCTACCTGCTCGCTGCGCCCGCCCAGGATCAGCCCAAGGTCGCGTCCGAGCGGACGGGCGACTCTGCTTACGTGCTCGGCGCTCCCGCTTCCACCCGCGCGGAGCCCGAAGCCGAGACGGCGTACCTCCTCGCCGCGCCCGCGCCCACTCGGGCCGAGCCGGAGGCTGAACCTGCCGTCGCGCAGCCGCGGGAGGAGGAGACCCGCTTCCCACGCGCCGCGCCCGCGCCCGCTCCCGCTCCCCTCCCGTTCGACGCCCCCATCCGGCCGGTCCCGTACATCGACGGACCGGACAACCCGCCCTCGCGCTTTCCGCGCCTGTGGGACGCCGTCTCGCGGATGCGCGGGCGGAACGCCCGCGTCGTGGCGGTCGGAGGGGTCGGCGTGGTCGCCGTCGCGGTCGTGGCGGCAGTGGCGCTCGGGTCCGGGCCGGCCCACACCTCGGGCGGGGGCTCCGCCGCCGGGACGGCGGGAAGCAGCGCTCCGGCCGCGCCGCGGCTGCGCCTGACCGTGCCCGCCTCCCTCACCGTGCCCGGGCACCTCGACCTGGCGTGGCCCGCCACGGGACAGGCGGCGATCGCGGTCACGGGAGTCGGCCTGCTGGGGAGCAGCGGTCCGGTGGACACCCCGAAGTCGATCGCGTCCGTCACCAAGACGATGACGGCCTATCTGATCCTCAAGGACCACCCGCTGGCCCCCGGCCAGTCCGGGCCGACGCTCACCATCACCCCCGCCGAGGCCGCCGCGCTGCCGGAGCAGCAGGCGCTGCACCAGTCGCTGGTGCCGGTGCGCAGCGGGGAGCGGTTCACCGAGCGGCAGGCGCTGCAGGCGCTGATGCTGGCGTCCGCGGACAACATGGCCGAGGTGCTGGCGGCCTGGGACTCGGGCAGCCAGAGCCGTTTCGTCGCCCGGATGAACGCGACGGCGGTGAGCCTCGGTATGGGCCACACCCACTTCAGCCAGCCGTCGGGCTACCTCGGCACCTCGGTGTCGACGGCGACGGATCTCGTCAAGCTCGGCGAGGTGGCCATCACCGACCCGTTCTTCGCCGACCTGGTCGACGAGTCCTCCGCCGTGATCCCCGGTGGTGCGATCCGCAACTACAACGCGCTGCTCGGTGAGTACGGGATCGACGGCATCAAAACCGGCTCGACGTACTGGGCGGGCGGCTGCCTTCTCTTCTCCGCGCGCACGCGCGTCGCAGGGCACGAGGTCACGCTGGTCGGCGCGGTGCTGGGACAGCCGGGCAACATCACCACGATGCTGCCGAGCGTGTTCGCCGCGACCACGCGCCTGCTGCGCAGCGCGGACCACGCGCTGAAGCGGGTGACCGTCGTCGGCACGGGCCGCACGGTCGCGCAGCTGTCCGGCCTCGCCGGCGGAGACGGATCGCCCGAACTCCTCAGGGCTTCCCGCGCCGTGACGCTGATCGGCTGGCCGGGCCTGCGCCTGGCGCTGCGACTGTCCGGTGCCGCCACCGCCCACCCGGAACTGCTGGCCGTGACGCCCGACGGCCGGACGGCCGTCACGACCCCGCTCGTCACCACCCCGCCGGCCTCGGGCTGACGCGTCCGGTCATCCGTCACCCGGTGCAGAGATTGACGTGTCGTACGGCGAGGACGGCGCCCGCGGCGTCGATCAGGCGGGAGCGGGCGAGCAGGCCGCTCTTCGTCGCGGCCACGATGCGGTCGGCGATGGCGGTCGTCCCGGCCTGGGGGTTGCTCACCGGGCCGAAGAGGATCATGTCGGCTCCGGAGCGCAGGGCCTGCACGGCGGCGCCGGGCACGCTCCAGCCGGCGTCCGAGATGGCCTTGGCGCTGAGGGAGTCGGTGAGGACCAGCCCGTGGAAGCCGAGCCTTCCCTTCAGCTCCGTCGTGATCAGCGTCGCCGAGATGCTGCCGGGGGCGGTCGTGAGGCCCGGGACGGAGGCGTTGGACGTCATGACCGCCGGTACGCCTGCCCCGATCAGGGCCTTGAACGGCGGCAGGGCGATGGCCTGTTCGGTGGACCAGGGGAGGGTGTGGGCGGGGCCGAGGTCGGTGTTGTAGCTGGCGTGGCCGAGGCCGGGGAAGTGTTTGGCCACCGGGATCACGCCACCGCTGCGCAGTCCGTTCATGTAGGCGACCGTGTCGCGGGCGACGACCGCGGCGTTCCCGCTGAACGCACGCAGCCCGTCGGGGTTGCTCGCGCTGGGCACGACGGCGCGGCCGTCGACGTCGGCGACCGGGGCGAGGTCCATGTTGACCCCGGCGGCGGCCATCCTCACCGCCACGTCGTGGACGGCCCGCTGGATCTGCGCGGCGGACCAGTCGGCGCCCATGGTGCGGGCCCAGGGCAGGGACCCGACCAGGTTGGCCATGCGCTGGATGCCGCCGCCCTCCTCGTCCGTCATCACCAGCAGGCCGAGCCGGCCGGGGACGTGGCTGCGCAGCCGGGTGAGCAGGACGCCGAGGTCGGACGGCGCATGCGAGCCGAACAGCAGCACTCCGCCGGCTCCCTGGGCGATCTCCGCGGTGACCTGACCGGGGTCGGTCTCCGAGGCGGGCACGGCGATGGTCAGCATGGCCAGCCGCAGGTTCGACCATCCGGCCAGCTTGCCCGTGTTGGTGCAGGCCGCCGCGGTGGCCTTCGTCGCTGAGGCGTCGGCACCGGCGGCCAGGGCGCCGGCGGCGAGCACCGCGCAGACGGTCAGGGCGCCTGCCCTGCGCCCGGAGTGCAGGAATCGATACAGCAAGGAACTCAGCCTCCTCACGGCCGGGTGACTCGGATCCGACTGCGATGGTAGGCCGTCGGCCACTCGCGCGGAGGGCTGAACGGCTCATGCCTCCACGCGAGCCCCCGAACGGCGGCACGCGTCCCGACGATGAGCCCTGCCGGGCCGGTTCGTTCCCTTACGATCGCAGGGCCCGGGAACGACCGTTGGCCGGCGCGGACCCACCAGCTCGGAGGGACACTTGGACCACAACGACCACCGCGACCACCGCGACCACCACGACCACCACGTCCACCGTGGCGAGCACCTGGGACGGCGTCTGGGTCGTGTCGCGGTCACGCTGGTCGCTGCGATGCTTCTGCTCGCCGGGTGCGGCACCAGCGGGGCCCGCAGCGGCGCGGCAGCAGCGCCCGCCCTCACCACCTCCGAGGCTCCGCCGCAGGCAGCGCCTCCTGTCACCGACGCGTCAGCCGCCGCACTGGACCCGGTCGTCTCCGCGATCACCACGGCGCAGTGGCAGCGGATCGTGGCCGTCGGGGCGTGGCACCAGGGCTGCCCCGTCGGGCGGGCGCAGTTGCGCGATGTGACCCTCACCCACTGGGGCTTCGACGGGAAGCAGCACCGTGGCGTCCTGGTCGTGAACGCGGACGTGGTCGCCAGTGTCAAGCGCATCTTCGCCCGGCTGCTCGCCGACCACTTTCCCATCCGGCAGATGAAGCCGATCGAGGACTACGCGGGCGACGACAACGCCAGCATGCGCGCGGACAACTCCTCCGCCTACAACTGCCGCCGCGCGAGCCAGGCCAACGCACCCGCCACCGACTCGCCGCACGCCAACGGCCGCGCGATCGATCTCAATCCGGTGGAGAACCCCTGGACGGACCCGCGCTGCCACTGCTGGCAGCCCACCGGCAAGTACGCCGCCCGCACTCCGGGCTTCGGCAAGATCACCGAAGGCAGCGCGGTCTGGCGGGCGTTCCACGCCGACGGCTGGATCTGGCAGGACATCAAGACCGCCGACTACCAGCACTTCGACACCGGCTACCCCTCCAGGCCCTACCGGAGGCACTCCTCGCCCAGCTGACGCCGGGCGGCACATCGTCGTGATCCGGCGCCACCTGGCGGGGACAGGCCCAGCCGCCCGGCGGATTTCCGTGACCCGTCGCCGTTCCTACGGTCTCCACCCGTAGTGGTTGCCACCGGGGAACGAGAGGGAACGGGGCATGGAACTGGAGCTGCGGCACCTGCGGGTGCTGTGTGCGATCGCGGACGCGGGCAGCGTGGGGCGGGCGGCGGTGGCGCTGGGGCAGTCGCAGCCGGCGACGAGCACCCAACTGCGCCGGATCGAACGGTTCCTCGGCGGTCCGCTCTTCGAACGGCGGGCCTCCGGCGTGGCGCCGACGGAGTACGGGATGGAGGTGCTGCTCCAGGCGCGCGAGGTGCTGGCGCGGGTGGCCGGGATCGGCAGCAGGCCGCAGGCCGGTCTCGTCGGCGGGCCGACGACGCTGCGGTTCGCGGCGACCAACTCCTCGATCCTGTCCGGCATGATGGCCCGCGCCAGGGCCCGGATGCCCGACGTCACGCTGACCGTGAGCAGCGTCTACGCCTCCTCCGCGATCGTCGAGTTGCTGGAGCGCGGTGAGGTGGACGCGGGGATCGCGGCCGACTACCCGGGGCTGACGCTGCGTCATTCCGCGGCGGTGGCCCATCGGGGCATCGTCACCGAGCCGGTCTTCGTCGCACTGCCGGCCCGGCACCGGCTGCGCCACCGGACGGAGGTGAACCTCGCGGACCTCGCCGAGGACGACTGGTTCGTCACGCCCGACGACGGCGCGGGATGGCCCGGGGTCTTCCACGAGGCGTGCGCGGCGGCCGGGTTCCGGCCGCACGCCGTGCACGAGTTCATCGGCGACCGGCAGCAGCTCCAGGCGATGATCGCGGACGGGCTGGGCGTCTCGCTGGTCCAGGCGACGCTGTGGCCGGCCCAGGGCGTGCTGGTCAAACCGCTGACCGGCACGCCGATCTGGGTCCGCTACGTGCTGGCCTGGCGTCCCGGGCGGGTCGCCGAGCCGGTCGCCGAGGCGCTCTTCGGCGCGGCCGCGGCCGCGCATCACGAACTGCTCGCGCGTGCGCCGCACTTCCAGACGTGGGCGTCGGCGACGTGAACGGCGAGTGGCATGTTATGGCACATACGACAAAGTGATATGTCACACACTATTGTCCGGCAGGGGTGGGGCTGGAAGTGTCCCTGCCACGCCTCAGCAACCTCCCCGAGGCGCATCTGTCCATCCGTCCATGAATGGAGTAGGGATGCGCTACCGCTCAACCCTGCCCGGAATCCTGGCGAGCGGCCTCGCGGCCGCCGTCGCCGCCACCGGGTTCCTCACACCGGCCGCCTCGGCGGCCACGTCCTCGGCCAGGGTCCCCTTCAAGGGAGCCTCGTCGTTCGCGGCCCGAGCCGTCCCCGCCGCCCACGTCGCCGCCTCGTCCGCCGCGGCGAAGGCCGGCCGGACCAGGCCCGGCCCGCTGGGCCGGAACACCGGCGGCTCCGACACGCCGGCGCAGCAGGCCGCCAGAACCGGTGCGGCCCTGCTGCCCCCGCAGACCCCGCCGAAGCCGCTGACCGCCTCCCACGCGGGCGTGCACGCCCGGCTCGGTACGCATGCCGCGGCGGCCTCCTGTACCGCCGCCGACTTCGGCAGCCGCAGCGGCGCGGCGCTGGTCTCCTTCGTCGAGGCCTCCTCCACCGACTGTGTCAACACCCTGTTCGGCCTCACCGGCGCCGACGCGGGCAAGGCGTTCGCCGAGCCGCAGATGATCACTGTGGCCGACGCCTTCGCCACGAGCGCCGCCTCGTACACCGGCGACGACTCGAAGGGCATCTGGCAACTGGTGCTCTTCCTCCGGGCCGGCTACTACGTCCAGTTCAACAACTCCGCCGCCGTCGGCCCCTACGACGCCTCGCTGACCTCCGCCGTGCAGCGCGGCATGGACGCGTTCTTCGCGAGCCCGCACGCGGCGGACGTGACGGCGGCCAACGGCGACGTGCTGGGTGACGTGGTGGTTCTCACCGACAGCGCGAGCGACCAGGCGCACTATCTGACCACCTACAAGAAGATCCTGGGCGCCTTCGACCCGGCGAGCTACGACGCGACCGGCACCATGACCCCGGCCGTCAACGACGTCTTCACCCCGCTGTGGCGCGGCAACTGGGTGCCCGCCTTCGTCGACGCGGTCACCGCGGACCCGAGCATCCTCGACACGCTCGACTCCTTCGCGCTCGACCACACCGGGCTGCTCGGCGGCGACGACTCCTACGTGGACGCCAACTCCGGCAACGACCTGGCCCGTTTCGTCGGCCAGACCGCGCTGCAGGCGAAGGCCCGCCCGCTGGTCAAGGGCCTCCTGGACGCCTCCTCGATGACCGGGCCCACCGCGGCGCTCTGGGTTCCGGTCGCCTCCCAGGCCAACTCGTACGACGCGGCGAACTGCGGTTACTACGGCACCTGCAACCTGGCGGCCCAACTCACCGCCGCCGTGCTGCCGATCACGCACTCCTGCGACGCGACCCACACCATCGTGGCCCAGTCCCTCGACGACGCCGACCTGGCCGCCGCCTGCACCAGCGTGCTGAACGAGGACGCGTTCTTCCACAACGTCGTCAAGGACGACGGGCCGATACCCGGCCAGTACGAGAACTCCGTCAAGCTCGTCGTCTTCGCCAGCAAGAGCGACTACGCGACGTACGCAGGCGCGATCTTCGGCGTCGACACCGACAACGGCGGCATCACCCTGACCGGTGACCCGACCGACCCGAACAACCAGCCGATGTCCATCATGTACATCAAGAGCCCCGACGACGGGTTCGTCGCCGGCATCTGGAACCTCAACCACGAGTACACGCACCTGCTGGACGGCCGCTACGACATGAAGGGCGACTTCAGCGCGGAGGTCACCGTGCCGGACATCTGGTGGATCGAGGGCCTGGCCGAGTACGACTCCTACACCTACCGCGGCATCACCGACGACGAGGCGGTGACCGAAGCCGCCAAGCACACCTACGCGCTGAGCACGCTCTTCCAGAGCACCTACGAGAACAGCGACGTCACCCGCACCTACCCGTGGGGCTACCTGGCGGTCCGCTACATGCTGGAGAAGCACCCCCAGGACGTGTACGCCATGCTCGGCCACTTCCGCACCGGTGACTACGCGGGCGGCTACGCGGTCTACAACGGCGTGGGCACCGCCTACGACGCGGACTTCGACTCCTGGCTGACCGCCTGCGCCGCGGGCGCCTGCAACCAGCCGGTCACCCTGCCCACCTGCCCCGACGCCAGCCCCCAGGCCATGGGCCAGAACTGCTCCCGCAGCGACCAGGCCGAGCCCGCGGGCGACCTGGACTACTTCTACCTCTACCTGCCCGCCGGCACCACGACGCTGACCGTCTCCTCGACCGGCGGCACGGGCAGCGCCTCCCTCTACTACGACCCGGACACCTGGGCCTCCCCCAGCACCTACACGGCCTCGTCCACGAACGCCGGCACCGCGCAGAGCCTGACCGTCACCAACACCACGGCCGGCTACCGCTACTTCAGCCTCTACGCGAACACCGCCTTCAGCGGCGTGACCGTGTCGACCCGGTACTGACACCCACGAACCCACCCGCCGGTGGCGCGAGTGCGCCACCGGCGGCCTGTCGTGTTCCCGCCATATGTGCCATCTTTCCCCACGGCCGGTGGTGGCAGCACAATCCCGCTGTCCCGTGCCGGTCACCCGGCCGGCACCCCTGGTACGGCTTCGGATGTCAGGAGAGACATGTCCGGAACGACAGGCAAGCGATCGTTACCCCTCGTCAGCACCCTGGCCGCGGCCCTGGTCCTGGCCGCGCCGGCGCTCGCCGGCAGCGCGCAGGCCGCCGCCACGAACCATGGCGCGCCGCATCCCGTCGTGCCGACGCTGACGCAGGTCAGCAGTGATCCCTACTCCGACTCGCAGGCCCAGCACGCCACCGAGGTCGAGCCGGACACCTTCAGTTACGGCAGCACCATCGTGTCGGCCTTCCAGGTCGGCCGGGTGTCCGGCGGCGGCGCCTCCAACATCGGCTGGGCAACCTCGACCGACGGTGGCCAGACCTGGACGAACGGCTTCATGCCCGACACCACCGCCAACACCGGCGGACCGTACGGGCAGGTCAGCGACGCATCGGTGGCGTACGACGCCAAGGACGGCGTCTGGATGGTGTCCTGGCTGGGCATCGACGCCAGCGGCAACGTGGACGTGGACCTCAGCCGTTCCACGGACGGCGGCCACACCTGGGGCAACCCCGTCGTCATGTCCACCGGCACCTTCGACGACAAGAACTGGAGCGTGTGCGACAACCACTCCTCCAGCCCGTACTACGGCCACTGCTACACCGAATACGACGACGCCAACGCCGGCGACGCCGAGCACATGCGCACCTCCACCGACGGCGGCCTCACCTGGGGCTCGGAGCTGAGCCCCGCCGACGGCCCCAGCGGGCTCGGCGGGCAGCCGGTCGTGCAGCCCAACGGCACCGTCATCGTGCCGTTCTCCTCGGCCAGTTCCAACGCCGAGCGGGCCTTCACCTCCACCGACGGCGGCAGCAGCTGGGGCTCCAGCGTGCAGATCGCCACGGTCTCGCACCACACCGTGGCCGGCCTCGAGGACGCGGTCAACGACCTGCCGGCCCTGTCGTCGCCGCGCGACACCCTGCGCGAGAGCCCGCTGCCCTCGGCGGAGATCGACGCCTCCGGCAAGGTCTACGCCGTCTGGTCCGACTGCCGCTTCCGCAGCGGCTGCCCGAGCAACGACATCATCATGTCGACGTCCACCAACGGCACCTCGTGGAGCGCGCCGGTGCGGGTGCCGATCGACGCCGTCACCAGCACCGCGGACCACTTCACGGCCGGTATCGGCGTGGACCCCTCCAGCTCGGGGAGCAGTGCCCGCCTCGGTCTGACGTACTACTACTACCCGAACGCCAACTGCACCGACACCACCTGCCAGCTCGACGCGGGCTACGTCTCCTCCACCGACGGCGGCTCCACCTGGACCGCGCCCGTCCAGCTGGCCGGCCCGATGACGCTGGCCTGGCTGCCGAACACCAGCCAGGGCCGGATGTTCGGTGACTACATCTCCACCTCGGTCCTCGCGGGTGGCAACGCCGTCACCGTCATCCCCGTCGCCCAGGCCCCCAGCGGCAGCACCTTCAATGTCGCGATGTACGCGCCCGCGGGCGGGCTGCCCGTCGGCACCTCGTCCGGCGGCGGCAACACCGTCACGGTGACCAACCCCGGCAACCAGAGCGGCACCGTCGGCACCGCGGTCTCGCTGCAGCTGTCCGGCACGGACTCCGGTGGCGCGGCGCTGACCTGGTCGGCGACCGGCCTTCCGGCGGGCCTGTCCATCTCCTCCTCCGGCCTGATCTCCGGCACCCCGACCACGGCGGTCACCGCCAACGTGACGGTCACCGCGACGGACACCACCGGTGCCAACGGCTCGGCATCGTTCACCTGGACGATCAGCGGCAGCGGTGGCGGCGGTGGCGTCACCAACGGCGGCTTCGAGACGGGTAGCTTCTCCGGCTGGACCACGACCGGCAACGCGGCCGTGACCACCGCGGCCAAGCACAGCGGCAGCTACGGCGCCATGCTGGGCCTGACCACCCCGTCCAACACCTCGACCGCGGCGCAGACCTTCACCGCGCCGACCGGCTCGACCAAGCTGTCCTTCTACTACAACGTGACCTGCCCGGACACCGTCACCTACGACTGGGCCACGGCCACCCTGAAG
>NZ_FOAZ01000001.1:447925-754832 GCF_900109465.1 Streptacidiphilus jiangxiensis | reverse complement strand
GGTCACCACCACCACGCACAAGACCCTGGGCGGCCCGCGCGGCGGCGTCATCCTGTGCAAGGCCGAGCTCGCCAAGAAGATCAACTCCGCGGTCTTCCCCGGCCAGCAGGGCGGCCCGCTCGAGCACGTCATCGCCGCCAAGGCCGTCTCCTTCAAGGTCGCCGCCACCGACGAGTTCAAGGACCGCCAGCGCCGCACGCTGGAGGGCGCCAAGATCCTCGCCGAGCGCCTGACCCAGGCCGACCTGACCGACGCCGGCGTCTCCGTCCTGTCCGGCGGCACCGACGTCCACCTGGTCCTGGTCGACCTGCGCAACTCCGAGCTCGACGGCCAGCAGGCCGAGGACCGCCTCCACGCGATCGGCATCACGGTCAACCGCAACGCCGTCCCGTTCGACCCCCGCCCGCCGATGGTCACCTCCGGCCTGCGCATCGGCGCCCCGGCGCTGGCCACCCGCGGCTTCACGGCCGAGGACTTCCGCGAGGTCGCCGACGTCATCGCCGAGGCCCTCAAGCCGACCTTCGACGAGGCCAGGGCCGCGGAGCTGTCCGCCCGCGTCAGCGCGCTGGCCGCGAAGCACCCGCTGTACCCGGACCTGTAAACCCCAGGTCACCGTTGAAAGGCGGGGGCACCGCGCACACTGGAACCAGACAGTGCGCACGGTGCCCCCACCCATGAGCACCGCGCTCCTGTTCCGCTCCCCCTGCTCCACTCAGCAGCCCCACCCACAAGACAAGGGCGTCCTCGTGGCCATCAGCGTCTTCGACCTCTTCTCCATCGGCATCGGCCCGTCCTCCTCACACACGGTCGGCCCGATGCGGGCGGCGCGCATGTTCGCACGTCGGCTGAAGTCGGAAGGCCTGCTGACCGACGTCGCCTCGGTCCGCGCGGAGCTGTTCGGCTCCCTCGGCGCGACCGGCCACGGCCACGGCACGCCGAAGGCGGTCATGCTCGGCCTCGCCGGCAAGTCCCCGCGCACGGTCGACGTGGAGCAGGCGGACCTGGACGTCGAGCAGATCAGGGCGACCAAGCGGATCGCCCTGCTCGGCACCCACGAGATCGCCTTCGACCCCGACAGCGAGCTGATCCTGCACCGGCGCCGCTCACTGCCGTACCACGCCAACGGCATGACCCTCTGCGCCTACGACGCGGCCGGCGTCCCGCTGCTGGAGAAGACCTACTACTCGGTCGGCGGCGGCTTCGTCGTCGACGAGGACGCGATCGGCGCGGACCGCGTCGTGCTCGACGACACGGTGCTGAAGTACCCCTTCCGGACCGGTGCCGAGCTGCTGCGGCTGACGTCCGAGACGGGCCTGTCCATCTCCTCGCTGATGCTGGAGAACGAGAAGGCCTGGCGCAGCGAGGCGGACATCCGCGCGGGTCTGCTGGAGATCTGGGCCGTGATGCAGGAGTGCGTCCGCAACGGCATGCACCACGAGGGCATCCTCCCCGGCGGCCTCAAGGTCCGCCGCCGCGCCGCGAGCGGGGCGCGCGCCCTGCGGGTGGAGGGCATCGGCCCGGCCAACGCGATGGAGTGGGTGACCCTCTACGCGATGGCGGTCAACGAGGAGAACGCGGCGGGTGGGCGCGTCGTCACCGCCCCGACCAACGGCGCGGCCGGCATCATCCCGGCGGTCCTGCACTACTACCTGAACTTCATCCCCAGCGCGGACGAGGACGGCATCGTCCGCTTCCTGCTGGCCGCGGGCGCAGTCGGCATGCTCTTCAAGGAGAACGCCTCCATCTCCGGCGCCGAGGTCGGCTGCCAGGGCGAGGTCGGCTCCGCCTGCTCCATGGCCGCGGGCGGCCTGGCCGAGGTCCTGGGCGGCACACCGGAGCAGGTCGAGAACGCCGCCGAGATCGGCATCGAGCACAACCTGGGCCTGACCTGCGACCCGGTCGGCGGTCTGGTCCAGATCCCCTGCATCGAGCGCAACGGCATGGCGGCGGTCAAGGCCGTCACCGCCGCCCGGATGGCGCTGCGCGGCGACGGGCGCCACCACGTCTCGCTGGACAAGGCGATCAAGACGATGAAGGAGACCGGCGCCGACATGAAGATCAAGTACAAGGAGACCTCGCGCGGCGGCCTCGCGGTCAACGTCATCGAGTGCTGACGTCCGCGTCCGACGGCCCGGCCCGGCGCCCCAGGCGTCGGGCCACCGCCTCGCGGATCTCCGGCGCGAGCGGGTCGGGCGCGCAGCCGCGCAGGCCTTCGAGGATCGCCGCTCGCGCGTGGGAGTGGACCGTCGCCTCCCAGGAGCAAATGCTGCTCAATCGGCGCAAGCGGCAGGTCCAGGCGGTGGACCAACCGGGTCAGGTAGGTGTCGCGGTGCTCGGCCTGCCGGTCCCAACGGCTGTCGACCGCCGGCATCCCGCTCCTGGCGCGGCACTGGATTTCCCACCCCGTGCCGCGATGTAGCACCCAGTGGCACACCTCGATAGCCTTGTGGCATGACAGCGCAACCGGAGATCACGCAACGGGACCTGCGCAGCAGGTCGAGAGAGATCATGGACGCCGTCGAGGCCGGCCAGTCGTTCACCGTGACGCGCGACGGCCACCAGATCGGGGAACTGATCCCGTTGAAGCGCCGACGGCGTTTCGTCCCCCGAGCCGAGTTCGCGGCGATGTCACAAGGCGCACCGGACATCTCGCTGGAGACCTTCCGCGCGGATCAGGACGCCACCGCCGCTCAGGAGACGGACGATCCGTATGCCCGTTGAGTATGAGCAAGGCCTGCTCGACACCAACATCATGATCCTGCGCCGCTCGGTGGACCCGGCCGAGTTGCCCGCGGAGATGGCCATCACCGCCATCACCCTGGCCGAACTCTCCGCCGGGCCACACGAGGTCCGGCGGAACGAGGAACAGACCGACTACGACGAACACGAGGAACGAGCTCGTCGACTCGACGTCCTCCAGCGTGCCGAGAACGAGTTTGATCCCATCCCGTTCGACACGGAGGCCGCACGTGTCTACGGAAGGATCTGCGCAGCCGTGATCAGCGCGGGCCGGAAGCCCCGACGGCGCGTGGCCGATCTGATGATCGCCGCCATCGCCGTCGCAGAGAGCCTTCCCTTGTTCACCACCAACCCCGACGACTTCAAGGGGCTGGACAACCTCCTCACCGTCGTACCGGTCACCCGGCCCACACTTCCGCACGATCGCTGACCCCACGCGGTCGGCGTCAACGCGCCCCGACCACCGCGCGGTTCACGGTTGCGCGCGACCCTGGACGCCGGGGCGGAACCGGAACCCGACTTGCCATCTCCCTCGGCGTGGTGATAGCCATTCAGTTCGATCAAGGTCCCCGGATCCGCCGCCGAACCCGACTGACGAGGTCCCCGTGTCGCACCGCCGCCGCTTCAAGCGCCGCCCCCTCCTGCTGTCCGTGACGGCCGTTGCCGCCCTCGCTCTCGGCGGGACGGCGATGGCGAGCGTGACCGGGGGCACGACGACCGCTCCCCGCGCGGCGACCACCGCGACCAGCACGGCCACCGTCCCCGCCCCGCGCGTCTTCACCGGACGGGCCTTCGACGCCTGCACCGCGCCGTCGCTCACCACCATGAAGGCCTGGCGGAAGGCCTCCCCCTACGGTGCCGCCGCCGTCTACATCGGCGGCAAGAGCCGGGGCTGCGCGCAGCCCAACCTCACCGCCTCCTGGGTGACCCAGGTCGCCGCCGTCGGCTGGCAGTTGATCCCGCTGTACGTCGGCGCCCAGCCGCCGTGCCAGACCTCCGCCAACCCGGAGCGGATCTCCGCCGCCAACGCCTCCTCGCTCGGTGCGGCGGACGGCGCCGACGCCGCCCGCAAGGCCGCCGCGCTCGGCATGCGCAAGGGCAGCGCGATCTACCTCGACATGGAGGCCTACGACACGGCGAACGCCGCCTGCGTCCAGTCCGTGCTGATCTACACCCAGGCGTGGGACCGCGCCGCGCACTCGGCCGGCTACCTCGCGGGCTTCTACGGCTTCAGCCGCTCCAGCGCCGACGCCGTCGCCAAGGCGAAGGTGCGCGGCGTCGCGTCCATGCCGGACGCGTTCTGGTACGCGCGCTACGACGGCTACGCCAACACCACCACCGGCTTCCCGTGGCCCACGACCCTGTGGACCGGCCACCGGCGCGCCCACCAGTACGCGGTCAACCTCCGCGAGACGTACGGCGGCGTGACGCTCACCCTCGACCACGACGCCTGGGACGCACCGGTCGCCGTCATCGGCTGAGAGCAGCCTCGGCTGAGGGCTTCTCCGACCACGCCCGGCGCTGGCACCCTGGAGCCATGCACGCTCGGGGGAAAGTGCAGTCCGCGCTGCCGCCTTTCGCGGCCGCGCCGGTCGCGGCGCTCTGCGCCGTGGTCACCGTGGTGCTGGTCGCCCTGTCCGGCCGGTACGGGTTCCACCGCGACGAGCTGTACTTCCTGCTCGCCGGACGACATCCCGCCTGGGGCTACCCGGACCAGCCGCCGCTGACACCGCTGCTGGCCCGGTTCGGCGCGGACCTGTTCGGCGCCACGCCCACCGGGATCCGGGTCGTGCCCGCCCTGCTCGCCGCCGCCTCCGTCGCACTCACCGCGCTGATCGCACGCGAACTCGGCGCCGAGCGGGACGGGCAGGTCGTCGCGGCGGCCGCCGTCTCCTGCTCCGGCTACCTGCTGGGCAACGGGCACCTGCTCTCCACCTCGACGTTCGACCTGGCGTCCTGGCTGGTCATCACGCTGCTGACGCTGCGCCTGCTGCGCACCACCGGAACAACGGGCGAGGCACACTGGTGGCCGCTGCTCGGCCTCGCGGTCGGGATCGCGGCACTCAACAAGCTGCTGGTGCTCGTCCTGGTGCCGGTGCTGCTGGCCGCGGTCCTGACCACCGGCCCGCACGGACGGTTCCTGCCGCGAGGCCGTGAGCTGCGCGGCCCGCTGACCGCGCTGCTCGCGGCGCTGCCGTTCGCCGTGCCGGTGCTGTGGTGGCAGGCTGCGCACGGCTGGCCGGAGCTGGCGGTCGGCCACAACATCAGTGCGGCACAGGGGTTGGCCGGGCGGCTGGTGGCGATCCCGCTCCAGCTCCTGCAGCTCTCGCCGCTGCTCGCCCCCTTGTGGATCACGGGCCTGAGGCGGCTGCTGCGCGAGGAGCAGCTGCGCTGGGCCCGTCCGGTCGCGGCGGCCTGGCTGGCGCTGTGCGCGCTGGTGCTCGTCGGCGGCGGCAAGGGCTACTACCCGATCCCGCTGCTGTACGCGGTCACCGCCGCCGGGTGCGCGCCGTTCGCGCACTGGCTGCGCGAGAAGCGCGGCAAGCTGGCCCTGCTGCTCGGCACCGCGCTGCTCACCAGCACCCTCGCGGCGCTGCCGGTGCTGCCGGCCTCCGCGCTGGCGGTCCCGATCACGGTCGACCCCGACATCGGCGAGGAGGTCGGCTGGCAGGAGCTCACCGCCGCGACCGCCGTCGGCTGGGCGGCGATCCCGCCCGCGGAGCGGTCCCACGCGGTCGTGCTCACCGCCAACTACGGTGAGGCCGGGGCCATCGCCCACTACGGGCCCGCGCTCGGGCTGCCCGCGCCCTGGTCCGGGCACATGGGCCTGTGGTTCTGGGGTCCGCCACCGGCCTCGGACGACGGGCCGGTGCTGCTCGTCCACCCCGCCCACTCCGCGGGCCTGGAGCAACACTTCCGGGACTGCCGCCCGGTCGCGCGCGTCGACAACGGGCACGGCACACCGAACATGGAGCAGCACGCGGCGGTGGTGCTCTGTACGGGGCCGGACCGTTCGTGGGCTGCCCTCTGGCCGCTGCTGCGAAGGTACTGAGAGCGCTTCTGACCGGTGCTTCTGACCGGCCGCCTCACGGCGCTACGATGCGCCGCGACACGGGCCGCGCAGCAGCCCGGCGGAGGGGGTCGGCGGTGTTCTGGATCGGTGTGGTCCTGTGGTGCCTGGTCGGTGGCGAGCTCGGCGCGATGGCGCACGGCGCGACGCAACTCGACAGCGGCAGCGGCGTCGTGGAGTTCGTGCTCGGCATCAACCTGGCGCCGTGGACGGCAATCGTCGCCGCGGCGCTGCTGAAGGCCGGCAGCCGCCGGCGGGCCGGCCTCGACGCGAAGGGCCCGACCGAGCGGACGCTGGCCCGGGTGGAGTCCTCCCGGGCCGTCAGCGAGGGGCCCGACCACCTGCTGCGGCTCGACCTGACCGTGGCGCCGGAGGGGCGGCCCGCCTACCGGGTCGACGCCCACGCCCGGGTGAACGTCATGGATCTCGCGCGCTGGGAGGCGGGGCGGACCGTCGTCGTCGACCACTACACCGAGCACCCGTGGCGGGTGACCCCGCAGGTCAACCCCGACGGCGCCTGGGCGGACCGCGCCGAAGCGGCCCGGATCGACAGCGCGCCCGAGGCGTCCCGGCAGAGCGAACCGCCGGCGACGCGTGGCAGCCTCCGCGCCTACTGGCTGCTGCCGCTGCTCGTCGGAGCCGCCGCCTACCTGCTGCTGCGGTAGCGCCCGCGCAGCGGGGCGAGTGAGAGCCCGGCCAGCAGGCCCAGGCCGAGCACGGAGTAGGACTCGCCCAGCGCGGTCTGCGCCGCGCTCCAGCCGTACTCCAGGTGGTGGTGGTTCGGCAGGAACCAGATCGCCCCCGACGGGAGCACGCCCAGTCCGGAGATGTCGCGCGGCCAGGCGGCGAAGAACAGTGCGACGGCGGCCGGAGCCGCCCGGAGCAGGCCGGAGCGCCGCCGCAGGGCCACGTCGGCGAGCAGGACCAGGGCCGGGACGACCCACACCCAGTGGTGCGACCAGGAGATGGGCGAGACCAGCAGCCCGGTGACGGCGGTGGCGAGCACGCCGAGCAGTTCCCGGCCCGCGCGGTGCTGCCGCGTGGCGACCCACAGCCCGAGCGCGGCGACCAGCGCGGCGAGGACCGCCCAGACGGCCTGGACGTCGGGGCCGCCGTGCAGCGCGCGGTAGACCAGTCCGTGCAGGGACTGGTCGCCGAGGTAGCCGATCGGTCCGACGCGGTTGGAGTCCAGGAAGAGCCCGCCCCAGTACTGGCCGGACTCGGTCGGGAAGAGCGCGTAGGCGATCCCGACGGTGGCGACGAGGACGCCCACGGAGACGGCGGCGGCCCGGAACCGGCGGGTCAGCAGCAGGTAGAGGATGAAGATGCCCGGCACCAGCTTGAAGCCGGCCGCGAGGCCCACGCCGACGCCCTTGAGCCGGTTGCCGTCGGCGAGACAGAGGTCCGCCACCACGACCAGCATCAGCAGCACGTTGACCTGTCCGAAGTAGAGCGTCTGCTGGACCGGCTCGGTCCACATCCCCACCGCGCCCACCAGCAGCGCCGCGCCGACGCGCCCGGCGGAGGCGGGGTACCCGAGCCGACCCCAGCACAGCCAGGCGACGGCGAAGACCCCCACGACGGTCATCGCGGCCATCAGCACCTGCGCGTGCGCGAAGGAGACCAGCGTCGCGGCGGTGAACACCATCGCCGCGAACGGCGGATAGGTGAACGGCAGCTGCGCCCCGGTGTACCGGCCCTGGTAGAGCCCCGAACCGTGCCGCAGGGCCGCGCCGCCGTCGCGGTAGACCCCGAGGTCGAGCATCATCTTCAGCCCGACCGGGTGCGTCTCCCGCCAGACCCACCAACCCACCAGCGCCACGAGCGTGACCGCCACGCCCGGCAGCGGCAGCCACCGCGGCAGCGGCGTGGACGGCGCCGCGGATCCGACCTCCTCGGACTGGTCCGGGAGCGCGGGAGTGACGGTCATCAAGGATCCTTCCCGGCCCGGACCCGTGCGTCCTACGCGCACGATCGACAGACCGCCGGGGACGCTACCACACGCCCATCACAACGGATCCACGGTCCTCACCCCACTCGTTCACCTCTACGCTGACGCCCATGGACGACTCCGCGTGGGCGACGATCGCAGAACTGAACCACTGGCTCACCAAGGACAGCGAACTCCCGCCCGAGACGCAGAAGATCCTGCAGATCCTGAAGATCACCGAGGAGGCCGGCGAGGTCGCCGAGGCGGTGATCGGGGCGACCGGACAGAACCCGCGCAAGGGCTTCTCGCACTCCTGGGCGGACGTGGAGAAGGAGCTCTGCGACGTCATCATCACCTCGATGGTCGCGCTGACCCGGCTCAACCCCGAGGCGGGCGCGGTGTTCCAGCGGGAGCTGCGGCGGGTCGCAGAGCGCGCGCTCGGGCCGTCGTGATGACGACGGACGGCTCGCAGCCGTAGCGCAGCACCCGGGACAGGGCGCGGACCGCGGCGCGGTCACGGGAGGTGCGCAGTGCCGTGGGGCGTGGCAGGCGCAGTTCGACGACCGCCCAGTGCGGCAGCAGGTCCACCGCGCCGGCGACCAGGACGCGCATCACGAGCCCGCGCGCGGGGTCCTGGACCAGCGCGCCCGGCGTGCGCAGGAACTCCACCGCCGTCAGCGCCGCCTCCCCGGCGGCGAGCTGCGGTCGGACCTCGCGCAGGTAGGCGCGGACCTCGGCCACCGAACGCGGGACACCGGTCGCGCCCAGCGCCTCCGCGACGCGGGCGTACTCGGCGACGTAGCGGTCCTGCTGACCCGGCGTCAACGGCGTTCGCGCATAGCGCTGGTAACCCGCCAGGAAGCAGGCGGTCTCGGCGACGTGGACCCAGCGAAGCAGCTCCGGGTCGGCGGCGTCGTAGCGGCGGCCGTCCGGCGCGACGCCACGGACGTGGTCGTGGACTCGGCGGACCCGCTCGATCGCCGCCTCGGCCTCGGCGGTCGAGCCGTAGCTGGTGACGGTGACGAAGCCGGCCGTGCGGTTGAGCCGGTCGATCGGGTCCTCCCGGTAGCGGGAGTGCTGGTCGACCCCGGCCATCGCCAGCGGGTGCAGCGACTGCAGCAGCAGGGCGGCGATGCCGCCGGTGAACATGCCGGGGATGTCGCCGTGGACCAGCCACACCACACTGTCCGGACCGAAGAGGCCTGGGTCGCCGTCGGGGCGGTCGTAGCGGGCGGGATCGAGGCCGGCGCCGTGCACGGTGGCGTAGACCTGGCGCTGGATGGACTGTCGGATATCCACGACTACGTACTACCCGAAAGATCAAAGGTTAGCCAGGTGACATGCAAGGGAAAGACAAGCAAACAGTCGGGTCGGCCTTGTGATGCCCGGCACTCCATAACGCTTTATTCGCATATGTCCGTTTTGTCGCTTTGCTCATCAGGTGAGACACATGCGATAGTCGGTGACCGGAACGCCTCCGACCCGAGCGCGTCCGACGCCGGCGCGGCACCACCCCCTTGGCCGCGCAGCCCAATGCAGGGGCCCCCAGGATCGAACGAGATCAGGGGGCCCCGCATTCATGTCGGGCCTGCATGCGCGGCCCCTCAGACGGCAGGCCGCGTCCTGAGCTCGAACCAGACCGACTTGCCGTGGGACAGCACGTCCACACCCCAGCGATCTGCCAGCTGGTCGACCAGACAGAGGCCGCGCCCGGCCTCGTCCTCCACATCGCCCCTGATCAGACAGGGCAGCGCCCGCGAAGGATCACGCAGCTCGATCCGGATCCGCCCGGAACCCCGCAGCACCCGCAGCACGAAGGTGCGCCCGCCGGTGTGCCGGACCGCGTTCGCGACCAGCTCCGCCACCAACTGCTCCGCCACCTCACCATGCCCGCCCAGTCCCCAGGACTCCAGGGCGGACAAGGTGAGCCGGCGGGCGCGCGCGGTGACGCCCGGAAGAGCGACTAACGCAGCCCCGTCACCCTCCGGCGAGAGCAGCCGCGCCAGGCTCTGGAGTTCCTCCTCCAGCGCGCCCGACCCCGCGGTGTCGACCAGCTCCGACCGCTCGACGATCACCCTCTGCTCCCGTACCGCTTCGCCCTGTACTGCCATGACCCCATGATGGCGCGTCAGAGACCCCCGCGGGAGCGCATTGACCAAAAAATCATCGATTGCTTCGGGCATATGCCAAATTGCTTTGCATACGCGCAGGTCAGCCAAATGGAGCCCGCCGAGCCGCTTGTGGACGCGGCTCCGGACGGGCTCCCGACCAGCAGGTGATCAGTTGAACTTGGCCTTGCCGGGCCCCTGTTCGACAAAGCTGCGCATGCCGATCTCCCGGTCCTCGGTCGCGAACAGACCGGCGAACAGGTTCCGCTCGATGGTCAGGCCGGTGTCCAGATCGGACTCCAGACCGCGGTCCACGGCCTCCTTGGCGGCGCGCAGCGCGTACTGCGGGCCGGCGGCCAGCTTGGCGGCCCACGCGTGGGCGGTCGCGAAGACCTCCTCGGCCGGGACGACGTAGTCGGCGAGCCCGATCCGCAGCGCCTCCTCGGCGTCGACCATCCGGCCGGTGAAAATCAGGTCCTTGGCCTTGGCCGGGCCGACCAGGCGGGCCAGGCGCTGGGTGCCGCCGGCGCCGGGGATCAGGCCGAGCAGGATCTCCGGCTGGCCGAACCTGGCGTTGTCCGCCGCGACCCGGATGTCCGCGCAGAGCGTCAGCTCGCAGCCGCCGCCCAGGGCGTAGCCGGTCACCGCCGCGACGACCGGCTTCGGGATCCGGGCCACCGCGTCGAAGGCACCCTGCAGGTCCGGGCCGCGCTCCACCATGTCGGTGTAGCCCATGCGCTGCATCTCCTTGATGTCGGCGCCGGCCGCGAAGACCTTCTCGCCGCCCCACAGCACCACCGCGCGCACGTCACGGCGACGGGTGGCCTCGTCGGCCACCTCCTTGAGCTGGTCCTGCATCGCGATGTCGAGGGCGTTCATCTTGGGCCGGTCGAGCCGGATCACGCCGACGCCGTGCTCGTCGACCTCGAGCGTCACGAAACGGTCCATCTGTGTGCCTCCCTGGCGGGACGTTGAGTGAACCGATGTTAACGCGAGCGGGCCACCGCGAACGCGGTGGCCCGGATCACACGAGGTCGCGGATCAGTTGGAGGTCCAGGACGACCAGCTCATGTTCCAGCCGTTCAGGCCGTTGTCCGGCTGCACGATCCTGTCCGGGGAGTTGACCACCTGGACCACGTCGCCCAGCAGCGAGTGGTTGTAGAACCACGCCGCCGGTGTGGTGCCGTCGCCGCCACCCTTGACGTCCTGCAGGCCCACGCAGCCGTGGCTGGTGTTCTCGCTGCCGAACGTCGAGGCCGGACGCCAGTAGTTGCCGTGCACGAAGGTGCCCGAGGTCGTCAGTCGCATCGCGTGCGGGACGTCCTTGATGCGGTAGGCGTTCCCGAGACCGACCGTCTGCGAGTTCATGTCCTCGGTCGGGTCCTTCTCGATGATCACCATCTTGCCGTTGTACGTGGTGTGGTCCGCGTCGCCGAGGCTGGCCGGCAGCTTCTTCAGCACCACGCCCGGCGCCTGGTAGACGGTGAGCGTGTGCGCGTTGTTGTCCGCGACGCTGACCTGGTAGCGGCCGATGGTGAAGCTGACGTCCTTGTTCTGCTTGCCGTAGCCGCGCTGGCCGGTCCGCACGCCGTCCAGGTGCAGGTGCAGGGTGACCTTGGTGCCCGGGGCCCAGTACTGCTGCGGACGGAAGTCGACGCGGGAGTCGCCGAACCAGTGGCCCTCGACGTCCACGTTCGGGTCGGCCGTGACGGTGATCGCCTTGAGGACGGAGGCCTTGTAGGTGTCGGCGACGGCGGAGGTGAAGTTGAGCGAGACCTCCATGCCGACGCCGTAGGTCGCGCCCGGATCGACGTTGAAGTTCGCGATGTCGGTCGCCGACGGGGTCAGCGTCGTGAAGCTGGAACGGTCGGTGACGCTCTGGCCCTGCGCGTCGGTGGCCGTGGCCACGACGCTGTACTTGGTGCCGGTGTGCAGGGTGCCGGACGGGGTCCAGCCGCTGCCGTCCCCGGCTATGGAGCCGTCGACGGTGCTGCCGTCGTCACCGGTCACGGCGACCTGGGTCAGCTTGCCCTGTGCCGCGCTGACCTTGAGGGTGTTGCTGGTGTCGACCCCGGTCGACCCGTTCTTGGGCAGGATCGTCACCGTGGCAGCGGAGTTGGCCTCCGCGGACGAGCTCGCGCCGGCCCCGCCGGGATGGCCCTTGGCGGCGCCGGTCCCACCGCAAGCGCTGGCCGCGAGTATCGCGGCGCCCGTCGCCATCCCGAGCAGAACCCGCCGAACCTTGCCGTGCGCGAACAACCGTCTCTCCCCTCCCGGTGTGGCCCCTTATGTCCCTGATCGGGGCATCCGCGAGCATATCCCGCCCACCTGTGTGGTCCCCGAGAGTCAGACGCCGCAGGCGTCGGGAAAGGTTGCACCGGCCCGGTCCACCGGACCAACTACCCTGCCGTCCACTGCTTCCAGGTCATGTTCCAGCCGCTCATACCGTTGTCCGGCGAGACCTGGTCGCCGGAGGAACCGGTGACCTGGACCACGTCGCCGACCATCGAGTGGTCGAAGAACCAACCCGCCGGCGTCGAGCCGGACTCTCCGCCCGGGACGTCGTACATGCCGATGCAGCCGTGGCTGGTGTTGACCCGGCCGAAGACGGACTCCGGGCGCCAGTAGACGCCGTGGACGAACGTGCCCGAGTCGGTCAGCCGCATCGCGTGCGGGACGGCCGGGATGTCGTACTCGCTGCCGAGGCCGACGGTGTGCGAGTCCATCCGGGTCACCTGGTCCTGCTCGGAGATGACCATGACGCCGTCGTAGGTGGAGTGCCCCGGCCCGCCGGCGGAGATGTAGAGGGTGCGCAGGGTCTGTCCGTCGCGGACGACCGTGAGGGTGTCCGCGTCGGTGTCGGCCGTGCTGATCTGGCTGCGGCCGACGGTGAAGCCGATCGCCTTGTCCTGCGTGCCGTAGACGCCGGGCGCGCCCTCGACGTGCTTCAGGTGCAGGCCCAGGGTGACCTGCGTGTTCGGCGCCCAGTAGTGCTCGGGGCGGAAGTCGACCCGCTGGTTGCCGAACCAGTGGGCGACGATCGGGACGGCCGGCTTCGCGGTGACGCTGATCGCGTTCTGCACCGCGGCACGGTCCGCGATCGGGCGGTTGAACCGGATCTGCACGATGAAGCCGACACCGACGGTGCTGCGGTCCACCGCGTTGTAGAAGCCGATGAAGGTGTTCTTCGGCACGAACGTGGTGAACGAGGCATGCTTGGCTGCCTGCAGGCCGTCCTTGTCGACGGCCAGCGCGTCGAGCGTGTAACGGGTCTCCGGCAGCAGCTTGCCGGTGGGGCTCCAGGTGCTCCCGTCCGCGCTGACCGCGCCCGCGATCTCCTGACCGTCAGCGTCCTTCAGGTGCACGGAGGTGAGCCGGCCGGCGCGGACCTGGGCGAAGACCCCTCCCTGCGCGGGCACCTCCGCGGCGCCGTCGCCGGGCGTGAGGGTGACCTGCGCCGCGGAGACCCGTGCCGCGTCCGAGCTGGAACCGGACGAGCCCCCCGAGCAGCCGGTCACCAGCAGGCCCACCATCAGGCCCGGGAGGAGCACGTCCCGCCCCACCCGCTTGACTCGTCCCGCCCACGCACCCACGGCCACACCACGCTCCTCGCTCGCCTTCACTCCTCGTTGATCAACGAGGAGTGAAGGGGGACGACACGGGCATTCGGGTCGGGCCGGGGCTGTTGATGGTGCAACCACCTGCTCGTGGGGAACCTATCCGTAAGCCGGAGGATCGGGACGTCCACCGGGAACGGGGAGGTGCTGTCGATGGCGTTGCCCACGGAGCTGCGTCTGCCTCGGGAGGAGCCGGAGGAACCGGAGGAGTCGCGAGGGTCGGCGAGATCCGGCGAGGAGGCCGACGCGACCGACGAGGCCGAGAAGTCCACCGCCCGGATCCTGCCCGGCAGCTGGCAACCGCTCGGGGCCCGCTACCACGTGGGTGCCGACGGGCGGCCCGGCACCAACTTCGCCGTCTGGGCGGGCGGGGCCGAGGAGGTCGAGCTCTGCCTCTTCGACGAGCGGGACCGGGAGACCCGGATCCCGCTGCGCGAGCAGACCTTCCAGGTCTGGCACGGGCACGTCCCCGGCGTCGGCCCCGGCACCCGCTACGGCTTCCGGGTCCAGGGCCGCTGGGACCCGTGGACGGGCGCCCGGTGGAACCCCGCCAAGCTGCTGCTCGACCCGTACGCCCGCGCGGTCGACGGCCCGTTCCAGCTCCACGACGCCGTCTACGGCCACGTCCGGTCCTGGCCCGAGGGGGACGTCGCGGACACGGTCCGGGACAACCGGGACTCCGCGCGCTACGTGCCCAAGGCCGTCGTCGTGCACGACACCGAGGACTGGTCCGAGGACCGACGGCCGAAGACGCCGTGGGCCGACACCGTCGTGTACGAGCTCCACGTGCGCGGCTTCACCCGGACCATGCCGGGCATCCCGCCGGAGCTGCGCGGCACCTACGCCGGACTCGGCCACCCCGTCGCGGTGGACTATCTGACCGGGCTCGGCGTGACCGCCGTCGAGCTGCTGCCCGTGCACCAGTTCGCGGACGAGGAGCACCTGGTCCGGCGCGGCCTGCGCAACTACTGGGGCTACAACAGCATCGGCTACTTCGCACCGCACGCCGGCTACGCGGCGAGCGGCACCCGCGGCGAGCAGGTCACCGAGTTCAAGCGGATGGTCCAGGCCCTGCACCGGGCCGGGATCGAGGTCATCCTCGACGTCGTCTACAACCACACCGCCGAGGGCGGCGAGGGCGGCCCCACGTGGTCCTTCCGCGGCCTGGACAACGCCGGCTACTACCGCCTGCAGCCGCACAACCGCCGCGCCTACGCCGACTTCACCGGCTGCGGCAACACCCTGGACGCCACCCAGCCGCAGGCGCTGCGGCTGATCACCGACTCGCTGCGGTACTGGGTCACCGAGATGGGCGTCGACGGCTTCCGCTTCGACCTGGCCAGCGTGCTGGCCCGCACGGCGTTCGACGTCGACATGCGCGCGCCGTTCCTCTCCGCCGTCTTCCAGGACCCGGTGCTGAGCCGCGTCAAGCTGATCGCCGAGCCGTGGGACGTCGCCCTCGGCGGCTACCAGGTCGGCAACTTCCCACCCCTGTGGACGGAGTGGAACGACCGCTACCGCGACACCGTCCGCGACTTCTGGCGCGGCGCCCGCCCCGACGTGCGCGAACTCGGCTACCGCCTGGCCGGCTCCTCCGACCTGTACCAGCGGGCCGGCCGCCGGCCGTTCGCCTCCGTCAACTACGTCACCGCCCACGACGGCTTCACCCTGCGAGACCTGGTCTCCTACGACGGCAAGCACAACGAGGCCAACGGCGAGGAGAACCGCGACGGCACCGACGACAACCACTCCTGGAACCACGGCGCGGAGGGCCCGACCGACTCCCCCGGCGTCAACGCCCTGCGCCGACGCCAACTGCGCAACCTGATGGCCACGCTGCTGCTGTCGACCGGCGTACCGATGCTCGTCGCGGGCGACGAGCTGGGCCGCACCCAGGGCGGCAACAACAACGCCTACTGCCAGGACAACGAGACCAGCTGGCTCGACTGGTCGCTGCTGGACAGCGGCGAGTGGCACCAGCTGCACGAACTGACGGCCCGCCTGATCCGGCTGCGGCGCGAGCACCCCGTGCTGCGCCGCCGCGCGTTCTTCTCCGGCCGCCCCACGCATCCCGGCGGACTGCCGGACCTCACCTGGTTCCGCCCCGACGGCGAGGAGATGACCGAGGCCGACTGGTACGCCCCCGGCGCGACCCTCGCCATGCTCCTCGCCGGCGACGACCTCACCGAGCGGGACGCCTGCGGCGAGCCGCTCACGGACGACAGCTTCCTGCTGATCCTGCACGGGCACCACCGCGGCATCCGGTTCACCCTTCCCGGGTCGCCGTGGGCCCACGGCTACGACACGATCGTCGACACCTGCGCGGAACACCAGGCCACCCCACCGGACCGCCACCTCCTCGCGGACGAGACGATCACCATCCCGGGACGATCACTGTTGCTGCTGCGTGCGTCCCCTGGGGGCGCGAGGAACTGCGCGAGAAACCCACCCGAGGAGGATGGCCCTGTGCGCACGGGATCTCACTGACCCGGGATGGGGTCCCCCGGCCGAAGGCTGGGGGATGGTCGCGCAGTTCCTCGCGCCCCTGGCCGTGCAACTTGAACCAAGTCGTCATGAAGTGCGTACTGGAGGTATGGACTCCGCGCCGACCGGTGACGCGGCCTTCCTCGCCGCGCTGTACGCGCGGTACGGACGGTCGGTGCTGGGTCACGTCCTGCGGCTGGTCCACGGCGACTACCAGCGCGCGGAGGACCTGACCCAGGAGACCTTCCTGCGGGCCTGGCAGCACCGGGACGCGCTCGATCTGGACCGGGCCGCGCCCTGGCTGCACACCGTCGCGCACAACCTCACGGTCTCGGCCTTCCGCCGGGCCCGCGCACGGCCGGCGGAGGCGCCCTTACCGGACGACGACGGCGGGGGCTTCGCCGACGCGGACGGCGAGGCGGAGCTGGACCGGATGCTGGAGCGCTGGCAACTGCTGGAGGCCATGCGCGGTCTCCGCACCGAGCAGCGCGAGGTACTGATCGAGGTCTACTACCTGCGCCGCAGCGTCGCGGAGACCGCCGAGCACCTGGGCATCCCGCCCGGCACGGTCAAATCGCGCTGCTACTACGGGCTGCGGGCGCTGCGGAACGTTCTGGAGGAGAGAGGAGTGACATCCCGATGACGACATGCCAGGAGAGCGTCCAGCTCGGCGCCTACCTGCTCGGGGCCCTCGATCCCCAGGAGCGGACGGAGCTGGAGGCGCACGTCGCCGGCTGCGCCGACTGCCAGGCGGAGCTGGTCGCGATGGCGCCGCTGCCGGGGCTGCTGCGGCGGACGCCGTTCGAGGAGCTGGACGAGACCGCGGAGACGGCGCAGACCCTCACCGCGCCGCACCCGTCGGAGGCCCCCCGGGCGACTCCCCCCGAACCGGCGCGCCCGCCACGGCCCGCCCCCGCACACCGGCGCCCCAGGCGCCGCATGCTGGTCTCGGCCGGGGTGGCGCTGGCCGGAGCGGCAGCAGCCGTCGGCGCATGGGTGTACGTGGGGGGCGCGCACCCGGGTGGCACCACACCCGTGAGTGCCGCCACGACGGTGAGCGCGGTCGACGCGCGCACGCACGTCACCGCGGCGGCCGCGCTGACCCCGGAGAACTGGGGCACCCAGGTGCAGCTCAAGCTGGGCAACCTGCCCTTCGGGATCACCTGCCACCTGGTCGTCCACGCCCGTGACGGACGCACCGAGACGGCCGGGACCTGGGGGTCCGGGTACAGCGCGGCGACCACCGTGCCCGCGTCCACCTCGATCGGATCGTCCGACATCACGAGCATGGATGTGGTCGACGGGAGTGGAAATGTCCTGGTTCATCTGTCCGGCTGAGGCCGGAGGTGCGACGGGCACCCTGTAAGGGGCGGAAATTGGGATGAGGGCTGTCAGTCCCTCCGTCTACAGTCCGAAAGGTGTCGACGCAGCCGCAAGCCCCCAGCACCCCCCGCCAACCTCCACCGCAGCACAGCGCGATCCGCTCGCTGCTGCGGCTGTGGCCGTACGTCCGGCAGATCCGCTGGTTCCTGTTCGGCTCCACGGTCGCGGCGCTGCTCGCCTCGCTCTCGGCTCTGGTCATCCCGCTGGTCCTGAAGTCCATCGTCGACGGCCCGGTCGCCCACCGGGACACCGCCGGCCTGTGGCAGCAGGGCGTCCTGCTGCTGGTGCTCGGCCTGCTGGAGGCGGGCCTGTTCGGCATGCGCCGCCTGCTGGTCGCCCGCCCGCTGGCGAGCGTCGAACGGCGCATGCGCGCCGACCTCTACGCCAGGCTGCAGCGGCTGCCGGTCTCCTTCCACGACCGCTGGGCCTCCGGCCAGCTGCTGTCACGGGCGACGTCGGACATGTACACCATCCGGCTCTTCCTGGCCTTCCCGCTGATCTTCCTGATCGTCAACTCGATGGTCTTCCTCACCGGGATCGGCATCATGTTCAGCCTGGACTGGCAGCTGGCGCTGATCACGGTACTGCCGGCGGTGCCGCTGATCGTCCTGTGCTCCTGGTTCGAGCGCCGTTACTCGGCCGCCTCCCGCCTCTCGCAGGACCAGAACGGAGACCTGGCCACGGTGCTGGAGGAGTCCGTGCTGGGCATCCGGATCCTCAAGTCCTTCGGCCGGCACCGCACCATGGCCGCCCGCTACCGGGCCCAGGCCGAGCTGCTGCGCGAGACCGAGCTGAAGAAGGCCCGGCTGCTGGCCGACCTGTGGGCGGTCATCGTCGGCCTGCCCGAGCTGGCGCTCGGCGTCTCGCTCGCCGTCGGCGTCGTCCAGGTCGCCCACGGCAGCACCACGGCGGGCACCCTGGTCGGCTTCCTGTCGACGGCGCTGTCGCTGCGCTGGCCGGTGGAGTCGCTCGGCTGGCTGCTGGCCTACAGCAACGAGGCGGCCACCGCGACGGATCGTTTCTTCGAGGTCCTGGACGCCCGCCCGGCCGACGCCGAGGACGAGGCCCGCGCCGCCTCCGGAACCCCCACCACCGAAGCCGCCACCTCCGGAACGGCCTCCACCGAGCAGCCGGCCCGTGACGGCATCCGCCTCACCGGCGTCCGCTTCCGCTACCCGGACGCCCCGGCCGGCTCGCCCGACCTGCTGAGCGGCCTCGACCTGCACATCCGCTCCGGCGAGACCATGGCCCTGGTCGGCCTGACGGGCAGCGGCAAGACCACGCTGACCGCGCTGCTCCCCCGCCTCTACGAGATCGACAGCGGCCGGATCACCCTCGACGGCCAGGACATCCGCGAGATCCCGCGCGCGCGGCTGCGCGAGCTGGTCTCCATGGCCTTCGAGGAGCCGACGCTCTTCTCCGCCTCCGTCAGCGAGAACGTGCTGATGGGCGCGCCGGACGCACCCGCCGAGGCGCTGGACCGGGCCCTGGACGTGGCCCAGGCCCAGTTCGTCCGCACCCTGCCCGAGGGCGTGGACACCCAGGTCGGCGAGCAGGGCCTCAGCCTGTCCGGCGGCCAGCGCCAGCGCCTCGCGCTGGCCCGCGCGGTCGTCGGCGCGCCGGAGTTCCTGGTGCTGGACGACCCGCTCTCGGCGCTGGACGTGCACACCGAAGCGCTGGTCGAGCAGGCGCTGCGGCAGGTGCTGTCCGACACGACGGCACTGGTCGTCGCCCACCGGCCGAGCACGGTACTGCTGGCCGACCGGGTGGCACTGCTGGCAGACGGCCGGATCACGGCGGTCGGCACCCACCACGAACTGCTGGAGTCGAGCCCGGACTACCGGGAGCTGATGTCGGGCGAGCGAGCCGAGGACGGGAGCCTGGTGCGATGAGCGTCACCGAGACCGAGGAGAGTCTGGCCCTGGAGGAACAGGGCCCGTCCCCCGACGCACTGCTCCCCGAGGAGGACCGCGTCCCCGCCCCGAGCGGTGAGGCCGAGGACATCCCCGTCCCGCCGGGCGCCCCACGCGCGCTGCTGCGCTCGCTGCTCGGCCCGCACAAGGCCCGGATCGTCGTGGCCATGGTGATGATCACCGTCCAGCAGGCGGCGCTGCAGGTCGGCCCGCTGCTGGTCTCCTACGCCATCGACCGCGGCATCCCCGCGCTGCGGGACCACGACGCCGGCCCGCTCATCGCGGTGACGGCCGGCTACCTCGGCTGCGCGGCCCTGGCCACGCTGCTCCAGCGCAGCTTCATCCGGCTCTCCGGAGTGGTCAACCAGGCGATCCTGCTGGAGATGCGCCGCCGCATCTTCCGCCACGCGCAGGCCCTCTCGCTGGACTTCCACGAGCGCTACACCTCCGGCCGGATCATCTCCCGCGCCACCAGCGACGTCGACACGGTGCGCGAGCTGCTCAACGAGGGTCTGCAGGAGCTGCTGTCGGTCATCCTCTCGGTGTTCTACATCAGCGTCGTGCTGATCGTCATGGACTGGCGCCTGGGCCTGGCCTCGCTGGCCTCGGCCCTGCCGATCTACCTGTTCACGCGCGGCTACCGGCGCCGCTCGCAGGTCATCTTCCGGCGGTCGCGCACCGCGGTGGCCCAGGTCATCGTGCGCTTCACCGAGACCATGAACGGCATCCGCCCGGTGCAGGCCTTCCGCCGCGAGGCGGCCAACGAGTCGGCGTTCGCCGTCTCCAACGGCCAGTACGCGGACTCCAACGCCCAGGGCCTGCTGTCGATGGCGCGCTTCGTCGCCACTGCCCGGGCCACGGCGAACATCTGGATCACCGGCATCGTGATCTGGGGCGCGTTCCTGGTCACCCAGGGCAGCCTGGAGCTGGGTGTGCTGGCGGCCTTCGTGCTGTACCTGCGGCGCCTGTTCGACCCGGTCGACCAGGTGGCGATGTTCCTGAACAGCTACCAGTCGGCCTCGGCCGCGCTGGAGAAGATCGCGGGCCTGCTGGCCCACGAGCCGTCCGTCCCGGAGCCGGCCGAGCCGGCCGAGCTGCCCGCCAAGGCGGAGGGCGCGATCCCGGGCCGCACCGTCGACTTCGACGGCGTCGCCTTCTCCTACCGGACGGGCAAGCAGATCCTGCCCCGCTTCGACCTGCGGATCCCGGCCGGCCAGAGCGTCGCCGTGGTCGGCGCGACAGGCGCGGGCAAGTCCACCCTGGCCAAGCTGCTGGCCCGGTTCTACGACCCGAGCGAGGGCCAGGTCACCCTCGACGGCGTGGACCTGCGCTCCCTGCCCACGCCCGAACTGCGGCGCGGCGTCGTCATGGTGACGCAGGAGTCGTTCCTCTTCTCGGGCACGGTCGCGGAGAACATCGCGATCGGCCGCCCGGACGCGACGCGCGAGGAGATCGAGGCGGCGGCGAAGGCCATCGGTGCCTACGAGTTCATCGCCGAGCTCCCGGAGGGCTTCGACACCGACGTCCGCAAGCGCGGTGGCCGGATCTCCGCCGGCCAGCGCCAGCTGGTCGCCTTCGCCCGCGCCCTGCTGGCGGACCCGGCGGTGCTGATCCTCGACGAGGCCACGTCCTCCCTGGACATCCCCGGCGAGCAGGCGGTCCAGCGCGCCATGTCCACCGTCCTGGCCGGCCGCACCGCTGTCATCATCGCCCACCGCCTCTCGACGGTGGAGATCGCCGACCGCGTCCTGGTCATGGACCAGGGCAACGTCGTCGAGGACGGCACCCCGGCCGACCTCATCTCCGGCACGGGCCGCTTCGCCAGCCTGCACCAGGCCTGGAGGGAGAGTCTGGTGTAGGCCGGACGACGCGGGGGCGCTCAGCCGCGGACGGTGTAGTACAGCCAGGCACCGTCCGTGGCGGCGTTCTCCTCGTCGCCCGCGTAGTGGACGTCGAACCGGTACAGGTGGCCCGTCTGCGAGTTGTCGAGCAACAGGATGATCCCCGTCTCAGCCCCGTCGAGCGGCAGGGACCGGTTGGTGGAGATGGTGCGCCAGGCCCCGCGGATGTACTCCTGCACGCGGAAGACCACGGACTGCGTCGACTTGTCCGGGGCCACCACGACACCGAGCTGGACGTTGCTCCAGGCACGGAAGACCCGATAGGGCGTCCGCCCGATGTGGGTGCTCCGGTAGTAGCCGCCCAACCGCTCGTTCAGCCCGACATGGACGCCGACGGAGCGCGACACCGTGTTCCACCCGCCGGCCACGTCCCACCCGGTGACGTGGAACGTGGTGTCCTTGTAGAGGTGGAAGTACGCGACGACGTCCCCCTTGGCGTCGACGGCCCCGCTCTTGACCACCGGCCGGAGGGCGTTCACCGAGTCCGCGACGATCGTCGCGGAGGCGCCGGCACCCGCGGTGTCGGCCCCGACATGGACGGTGACCTTCGCCCAGGCGCCGTAGGCGTAGGTGGAGGCGTCGGTGGCCACCGTGACCGGAGGCGCGAAAGCGGGGGCAGCCGTGGCCGCCTGGGCCGTGGCGATCGGAAGGGCGCCGCTCAGGAGCCCGAGGAGCACGGCGGCTCCGCGAACGGTGAAGCGTCGATGCGACATGGGAAGTCCTCAGGACGAGCACGGAACTGACGGTCGGCTGTGCTGGTCGAACGCGCGAACACTAATGCATACCTCGGACAGCGATACGGCGGATGGACGTCCGGGCAGCCGGATAGCATGCGGTGCCCGAGCCCGTGGGCCGGCGCTCAAGCGTGTTGTTCCGGAGGGGGTTTCGTACGTGCACGTCCCGGACCAGATAGGCCCCTACCGTCCGCGGCAGGTGCTTGGAGCGGGCGGGATGGGGACGGTCTACCTCGCGTCCGATCCCCGAGGGGGCGCGCCCGTCGCCGTCAAGGTGCTCGGGGCGGACCATACGGCCGACCCGGGCTACCGGGCCCGGTTCGCCCGCGAGGTCGCCCTGATGCGCAAGGTCCAGGGCCCGTTCCTGGTGGCGCTCACCGACGCGGATCCGACAGCGGACCGGCCGTGGCTGGCGATGCCGTACATCCCCGGCCGCACGCTGGACCGGCACGTCGCCCAACTCGGGCCGCTCGGCGGCGCGGAGCTGGTCACCTTCGCGACCGCCGTCGCGCACGCGCTCTCCTGCGTCCACGCGGCCGGCATCGCGCACCGGGATCTCAAACCGTCCAACGTGATCCTGGCCGTCGACGGACCCCGGGTCCTGGACTTCGGCATCGCCCACCACCTGGACGCCACCGCCATCACCGCCACCTCGGTCCGGACCGGCACCCCGATGTGGATGGCACCGGAGCAGCTGAGCAGCGGCGCCACCACGCAGGCCACCGACGTGTTCGCCTGGGGCATGCTCGTCGCCTACGCGGCGTCGGGCCTGCATCCCTTCGGCTCGCCCACGGGCATCAGCCATCGGATCGAGGCGTCCGCACCCGATCTGTCCTCGGTCCCGGGCCACCTGCTGCCGCTGGTGACGGAGGCCCTGCACAAGAGCCCGGACGAGCGGCCCACCGCCGTCGACCTGGCCAGGCGCTGTGCGGCGCTCCTCGCCGAGCCGACCGGTACCGCGGTCTTCCCCACCCTGGCCTACACCCGCCTGGACGCGACCGCGCCGAACGGAAACGAGTCCGAGGCCGCAGCCGACGCCGCAGCCGCGGCCGGGACCGTCGTCCTCCCGCCCTGGGCCTGGAACGTGCCGGGCCCGGACGCCGATCCGACCCGTCTGCTCCCACGCTCCGACAGCGACAGCGGCCGTCGTGCCAACGCCCCTGACGCTCCGCCGGCTCCGCCCTCGTCGGGCGCGACGTACGCGGCCGGATGGGCACCGCCTGCGGCTCCGCCGCACGCGCACCCGCAGGCCCATGCACAGCCGACCGCATGGGAGCCGATGCCGGGCCGCCCGACGCGGCGGCCCGCCGCGCGAGCGCTCGCGCTCGGGGGCGCGGGGCTGCTCGTGGTCGTCGCGGCGATCGGCGCGGTCGCGCTCGACCACCACGGCGGCGAGGCCGGTCCCGGGTCGGGCATGAGCGCCTCCGCGCCGAGCGTGCGGCTGCCGACGTCCACGTCACCGTCCCCGAGCGCCAGCGCCGGCGCGTCACCGACGGCCTCGCCGAGCCCCACCGGCTCGCCGACGGCCTCGCCCAGCCCCACCGCCCAGACGGTGAGCTTCTTCGGCGGCCTGCAGGCGACCGTTCCCGGGGACTGGGTGGTGACCCAGATCCCCGCGGAGAGCCTGACCTACGACGACGGCACCGACACCAAGTTCGCCATGTCGCTGGCCCCCGCTTCTGGTGACGGTGCCTCGGGCCTCGCGGTCGAGTTCACCCCGGGCCTCGCGTCCGTCACCGGGGACACCAATGCCAACGGCATCGGGATCCTCGACGGCCGCTTCGCCCAAGGCCCCTCCGACTCGGGCGGCAGCGCCCAGACACAGACCGTCACCGACCTCGGGGCAGCGCAGTCCACCACCGTGGCGGGCCTGCCCGCGCAGACCTGGCGGGTCCACACCGACCAGGAGCCGGACTACAACGGCACCAGGAAGGCGACCCAGTCCGTCTGGTACCTGCCGCATGCCCGCTATCTTCTCTACACCTACGGCACCCTGACCAACGCTCAACAGGCTCAGGCGCAGCAGATCGTGGCGGCCCTCCGGCTCGGCTCCGTCGCCATGCCCCTCGACTGCGCCGACGCCGTCGACCAGTTGGACACGAGCGCGGCAGGCGGCAACGTGTCCCAGGACGACCCGACGCAGAGCTGCGTCGACCTCGTCCTCGGCGGCTCGTCCGGCGCGCTGGATCCGGGGACCATCGACACCACGACCGAGTCCTCGTGCCTGGTTCTCGTCTACGAGTACTCGGTCGCGCAGGTGCAGGGCGACGCCACGTATCCCACCGACCGGCACTGGTGCGGCCTGCCCAACAAGTCCTGACGGGCCGCCCGGTGCCGTTCAGCCGCGGGTGATGCGCAGGACGCCCGTTTCGGTGCCCTGGTAGAGGGTGCCGTCCGGCGCGGTGGTGCCGGTCATCTGGAGCGGGTTGTAGAGCAGGCCGAGGCCGATCCAGGAGCTGGAGAGCTGTGCACCCGTCGCCGGGTCGATCGTGGCGTAGGAGTAGGAGGCGAAGGTCTGCGCACCGACGGTGCCCATTGGACCGGCCGCGGTGAGGGTGTGGATCAGCCCGTCCGCGAGGGAGAGTCGGGGCAGCGCGGCGGACTCGACGTCGCTGTTCCAGACCAGGTGGCAGCCGTTGCCGTCCGGGTTCAGGTCGACGCGGCTCATGCCGCCGGTAAAGGACGCCGAGGAGGGCACGCTCGCGGGCGCGCCTGCCGGGAGTGCGGGGTACGGGTAGCCGTAGGTGTTGGTCACGAAGACGCTGCTGCCGGAGGCGATCACGGCGTCCTCGGTGCCGCTCTCGGTGTACTGGGTCAGCACGGGGGTGCTGCAGACCGGGGTCGGGCCGTCGGCGACGCGGTAGACGAGCAGGTTCTCGTGCGGGGCCGCGTTGTCGGTGAGGGTGACGTACTGCGTGCCACCGTCGGGGCCGGGGCCGAAGAAGCTCGGGGTCGCGCCCGTGCCCCAGCTGAGCTGGCCCGGCTTGCGGCCCGGACCGCGGTCGTAGGGCGCCCGCCAGTCGACGACCGGGGCGCCGTCCGGGGCCTCGCCGAGCAGGTAGAGCGCGTGGTCGGTGGCGACGGCGGTGTGGCCGGGGACGGTCGAGATGCTGTTCTCGATCCCCTCGCCGGTCGCGACGGTCCGGACCGTGCCCGTCGCGGTGTCGGCCGTGCCGATGACGCCGCCCGTCGTGGCGAACCAGACCCGGCCGTCCCAGCCCGGGCTGAGCCCCACGACGGTGTCCCCGGACGGCAGCGCTCCCGCGAGCGAGGTCGACTGGTCAACCGTCAGCGTCCAGGAACCGCCCACGAGGTGGTGCCCGATACGGAGCAGGTTGTCGTTGCCGTCCACCACGACCAGGGCGTTCGACTGGTCCAGGTAGGCGTAGACGCCACCGAAGAGGCTTCCCTTGGGCAGCGACAGCGAGGCGAGGTCGGCGCCGTCGGCCGGGTCGAGCAGGTGCACGGTCGGGGTCTGCCCGAAGATGGTGGTGCAGAGCGCGACGGGGTGGCCGTCGCTTCCGATCACCACGGTCGGGCACGCGGAAGCGAGAGCGGTACGACTCCAGTGGATCGCGCCGCTGCCCGGGCCCGGGTAGGGCGTGGTGTCGCTGGAGGCGCTGTCGCCGTGCATGGTGGCGGTGCCGTTCGGGGCGGTCGCCGGGTTCTGCGGGGGCAGCGGGCCGAAGGCGGAGAGCGCGGCGACGGCCGCGAACGTGGACAGCGTGATGCGCAGGCGCATGGCGGATTCCGATCCTGTGGACAGGGAAGGACGCCGCGCGGCCGCGCGCGTGGACACGACGGGAAGGGCCGCTCGGCTCGGACGAGAGAGGCGGCCCTCGCGGAGGACGACGAGGAGCAGAGGCGAGAGAAGGCCGCGTCAGCTGACGCGGCGACAGCCCGTGGTGGTGGCAAGGCCATGGTCGACATGGCGGCGGCTCACCAGCAGGGTCATGGCGGTCACTCTAATGGAGCAATACAGAGTCCACGAGGCCCCGCCCACGGTCCGAGACGGCGACAAGTGGAACCTGCGGTGCCAGCATGAACGCATGCGAAGACGGACGGACGCGGCCGGACGGCGGGCGCTGGGGTTCCTGGTCGACGAGGGGTGGAGCGGACCGGAGGAGACACCCGGCGGGTTGGTCTACCGCGGCCACGGCCTGAGCGTGCGGCTCGCCGTCGAGGACGGGCCGGCCCTGGTGCTGGGCCTGCCGGAGGGGCCGAGCGCCACGCTCGCCGCGGTCTGGAACGCCTGCGGCCTGTCCGCACCCGTCCCGCGGCCCCGCGTGGACGAGTTGACCGAGGCGCTGCGCACGGTGCTGCCGTTCCTCCTCGGTCCGCAGCGCGACGCGATCCTGAACGACGCCGCGCGCGGCCTCAGACGCCTGAGGCCGCGCGCGGTCGGGCAGGAGGTCAGGAATACAGCGGAGCGCCCTGGCGGACCAGACGCCAGCCGTTCGCGTAGAAGTCCTTCGGGTTGATCTCGCCCTTGGCCTTGACCCAGGCGATGATCGTGTTGCGGATCTCGTCCGAGGAGCTCCAGACCAGCTGCGCGTCCGCGACGTGCGGGAAGTTGCCGCCGCCGTTGGCACGGTAGTTGTTGACCGCCAGGACGAACTGCGCCTGGTCGTCCAGCGGGGCGCCCTGGAGCACCAGGTTCTTGATCCGCGAGCCGACCGGCTGCGAGACGTCGATGTCGTACGAGACGCCGTAGACCTCGTCGAAGTTGTAGTCGGGACGGCTGCCTGCGTTGGTCAGCGCCGACTCGTCGATCGGGGCACCCACCGCAAGGGTGTTGAAGTACTCCGCGGTGTACTCCAGGTAGTCCCGGATCTGGGCACCCGTCATCAGCTTGGCTTCGAGGGTGTTCTCGTAGATGTAGAGCCCGGCCGCGTCGCGCAGCCGGACGGTCCCAGCCGGGATGTCGGCGGTGCGGTTGAACGGCGCGGCCTGCGCCAGCACCGGCAGGCTCGCGTACTTGCCGCCGGCCAGCCCGGCCTTGACGGTGTCGACCTGGACCTTGGCGATCAGGTCGACGATCGGCACGCACTGGAACGGCGCGCGGGCGATCGACAGGTCCTGGGTGCAGGTGCCGATCGTCTGGTTGACGTAGGCCCGGACGGCCGCGTGCTCCTTGGCGACGAGTGCGGCGATGTGCGGGTCCTCGTCGACGGTGTTGCTGTTGAGCGTGGTCGCCGTGCAGGAGGTGACCTGCCACTCGTGGTCGACGAGCGTCACCTCGAAGTCGAACCGGGTGAGGCGGTAGCCCCAGCAGTACGGCTCGGACAGCACCACGTTCTTGCCGGTGGCCTCGTTGACGACGATGCGCTGCGGGACCTCCTTGTGCGTGTGACCGACCAGCACCGCGTCGATCCCCGGCACCTGAGCGGCCATCGCACCAGACGCGTCCTCGGCGTACGGCAGCTGGTCGCCCCAGGACGTCGCCTCGTCGATGCCCGAGTGCGCGGAGACGATCACCACGTCCGCACCGGCGCTGCGCACGCGCGGGACGTAGACGGCGGCCTGCTCCGGGATGCCGTTGAAGGTCATCTTCCCGGCGACGTTGTCCTTGTCCCAGATCGCGATGCCGGGGTTGGTCAGGCCCAGGATGCCGACCTTGATGTGCGGGCCGTGCGGCACGCGCAGCTTCTTGACGATGTAGGGCGGGAAGGCCGGGCGGTTGGTCTTCGCGTCGATGGCGTTCGCGGCCAGCAGCGGGAAGTGGAGCTGCCGCTCGAAGGCGCGGACGGTGTCGATGCCGTAGTTGAACTCGTGGTTGCCGACGGCTGCGGCGTCGTACTTCATGGCGTTCATGGCCAGCGCCATCGGGTGGCGCGGCGCCTTGTGCTCGGGCTTCTTGGTGATCGGGTCGACCCGGGCGTAGTAGTAGCTGAGCTGGGTGCCCTGGATGATGTCACCGGCGTCGATCAGCAGGACACGGTCCTCGCCGACCTCCTTGCGGATCTGCGACACAAGCGTGGCGATCTTGGCCAGGCCGACGTCGTTCTGCGCCTTGTCCTCGTACTCGGCGTCGGTGAAGTAGTCCCAGTTGACCGCGTGTCCGTGCACGTCGGTGGTGCCGAGCACTGTGAAGGTGTGCGTCAGCGCCGGCTTGTGGTGCTGCGGCTGCTCGGCCGCGGCGGCGGGGCTCGCGGACGCGGTGGCGGCGACGGCGGCTCCCGCCGCGACGGCAGCGGTACCGGCGACGAAGTCGCGGCGCTTCAGGGACATCAAGGCTCCAGACCATAGGTATCTACGCGCGATGCACAACGCGCGTAGAAGTCTGGCTCACCGATTCCTTACCTGGGAAGACCTTTGACATGTCCTCTTGGTTAACCACTGGGGGCGCGGTTCCCCGCGCCCCCGATGGTCACCGCAGCACGCCGTCCGAGAGACCGGTGGTCTCCACCGGCAGGGCCACCAACCCCACCTCGGTCTCCGTCGCGAGGAGCCGGTGGTTCGGCAGGACGCGGACCGTGTAGCCGAACGGCCCCGTGCGGCTGAGCTCGAGGGGGCCCTCGTAGCGCCAGCGGCCGTCGACGTCGGCGCGGTCGGCGGGCTTGAGGGAGACGGTGGTGGCCTCGGAGATCACGTCCGACTCGTCCACCCGGCCCGAGACCGCCTGGACGTCCACGTCCGACGGGTCCAGCCCGTCCAGGTGCACCTGGACCCGGAGGGTGAGGGTCGAACCGAGCTCCGGTGCATCCGCGCCGCCCGCCGCCTCGACATGTTCGACGCGGACCTGGGACCAACGGGCCCGGATGCGGCCCTTCCACTCCGCGAGCTCCCGGGCGCCCGCGAAGACGAGGCCGCCCTCGCCCGCCGCGGCCAGCGCCCGCTGGGACTCCGCCGCCGGGGCGTACAGACGCTCGACGTACTCGCGGACCATCCGGCCGGCCAGCACCTTGGGGCCGAGAGTGACGAGGGTGTGCCGGACCATGTGGATCCAGCGGCGCGGCAGCTCCGACGCGTCACGCTCGTAGAAGCGCGGCGCGACCTGGTGCTCGATCAGGTCGTAGAGCGCACCGGACTCGATCTCGTCGCGGCGGTCCTCGTCGACCTCGCCGTCGGCGGTGGGGATCGCCCAGCCGTTGGCGCCGTCGAACCACTCGTCCCACCAGCCGTCGAGGACGGAGAGGTTGAGCGCACCGTTGAGCGCGGCCTTCATGCCGGAGGTGCCGCAGGCTTCCAGCGGACGGAGCGGGTTGTTGAGCCAGACGTCGCAGCCCGGGTAGAGCTTGGCGGCCATGTCCATGTCGTAGTCGGGCAGGAAGACGATCCGGTGCCGGACCGCGTGGTCGTCGGCGAAGGCGACCAGCTTCTGGATCAGTGCCTTGCCGCCGTCGTCGGCGGGGTGGGCCTTCCCCGCGACGACGATCTGGATCGGGCGGGTCGGGTGCAGCAGCAGCGAACGCAGCCGCTCCGGGTCGCGGAGCATCAGTGTCAGGCGCTTGTAGGACGGCACCCGCCGGGCGAAGCCGATGGTCAGCACGTCCGGGTCGAGTACGTCACCCGTCCAGCCCAACTCTGCGTCGCCGATGCCGCGCTGACGCCAGGAGGCGCGCAGGCGGTCGCGGGCCTCGGTGACGAGCTGGGCGCGCAGGCGGCGGCGCAGCTCCCAGATCTCGCCGTCGGCGATGGCGTCGATCCCGTCCCAGCGGCGGGACTCGCCGAGCACCATGGCGTCCTCGATCCGCTCGGCGCCGATCTCGCGGGCGGCGAGGCGGACCACCTCCGGGTCGATCCAGGTCGGGGCGTGGACGCCGTTGGTGATCGAGGTGATCGGCACCTCGGCGGCGTCGAAGCCCGGCCACAGGCCGTTGAACATGCCGCGGCTGACCTGGCCGTGCAGCAGGCTGACGCCGTTGGCGCGCTGGGCCAGGCGCAGACCCATCGCAGCCATGTTGAACAGGGCCGGGTCGCCCTCGGGCCAGCTCTCCGCGCCGAGCGCGAGCACCCGTTCGACGGGCACGCCGGGCAGCCCCTCGGTGGCGCCCGCGGCACCGGAGCTCGCGAAGTGGCGCTGCACCAGCTGCCGCTCGAACCGGTCGATCCCGGCGGGAACGGGCGTGTGGGTGGTGAACAGAGTTCCGGCGCGGACGGCCTCCAGGGCCGCGTCGAAGTCGAGTCCGGCGCCGCCCTCCTCACCCGGACGGGTGAGTTCGCGGATCCGCTCCACGCCGAGGAAGCCGGCATGTCCCTCGTTGGTGTGGAAGACCTCGGGGTCGGCGTGTCCGGTCAGCCGGCAGAAGGTGCGCACCGCGCGCACCCCGCCGATGCCGAGCAGCATCTCCTGGAGCAGCCGGTGCTCGCTGCCGCCGCCGTAGAGACGGTCGGTCACATCGCGGGCGCGGGCGTCGTTCTCCTCGATGTCGGAGTCGAGCATGAGCAGCGGCACCCGGCCGACCTGGGCCTTCCAGATCTGCGCGTGCAGCGCGCGCCCGCCCGGGAGGGCGAGGGCGACGGTGCTCGGGCTGCCGTCGCCCTCGCGCAGCAGGCTGACGGCGAGTTCGTTGGGGTCGAGCAGCGGGTACCGCTCCTGCTGCCAGCCCTCGCGGGAGAGCGACTGGCGGAAGTAGCCGTGGCGGTAGAGCAGGCCGACCCCGATGATGGGAACGCCGAGGTCACTGGCGGCCTTGAGGTGGTCGCCGGCCAGGATGCCGAGGCCGCCGGAGTACTGCGGCAGGGCGGCGGTGATGCCGAACTCGGGCGAGAAGTAGGCGATGGCGGCGGGCAGCTCGCGGTCGCGCTGCTGCTGGTACCAGCGCGGACCGGTCAGGTAGTCGCGCAGGTCCTCCTCGGCGTCGTGGAGCCGGCGCAGGAAGCGCCGGTCGGCGGCGAGCGCCGACAGCCGCTGTCCGGAGACCGCCCCGAGCAGGCGGACCGGATCGCAGCCGGTGGCCTCCCACACCTCGGGATCGACCGAGCGGAACAGCTCACGCGTCTCCGGATGCCAGGACCAGCGCAGGTTGAGCGCCAACTCACCGAGGGCCTGGAGCGGTTCGGGCAGGACGGTGCGGACCGTGAAACGTCGGATTGCCTTCACCCAGCCGAAGATAGCCGCGCGACAGGTCCGTCGCCGACCGCCGCCGGGGCGCACTGCCGCCGTTCGGCGCATTGGTGCGATCGGCGGCGCCGCGCTTCACTCTCTCGGGGGTACGCCGCGCGCGGGCGCACGCCGGAGTGCGGGAGCGCACGATCGTAGGAATTCACGACACCGACACACGGCTGTCCAACCATGTGCGACCAACTGCCTTGATTGGTGGCCGAAATGCGCCGCTACCGGCACGTAGCACCCACGTTCGGTGCGAGGATCGAAGCAGGTCGGACCGGACGCACCGACCTGCGCGCCGGTGATGTGGAACCGGTGGTTCTGCGTGTCCACTCCGCGCGCGCGATCGTTGTCAACACGACGACGTTCGACAGGTGGCAGGTTGCCGAGCGGTGAGGCTGGGGAAGGCTCCTTGGGTCGCTCCCCCGACGCCTCTCAGTAGGGCTCCCGCGCCGCCGCACCTCCTCCGGCACCACCCTCACTCAGCGTCACCCTCACTGCGCGTCACCATCATTCGGCTCCACTCGCTCTGGTTCTCCGTCCGGCACCCCGGACGCCCGTCGGCACCCCTTTTGTCCCGAGTTCTGCACCACTCTCGCCCGGCTTTCGCTTTACCTTGGCTTTACCATCCCCCGCCCTGCGTGATGCCCGCACGAAAGGACGACCAGCCCCAAATGATCGGCCGTATTCCCGTACTGGATGTCAGCCCCTCGGTGGACTGCGGACGGCGCCCGGCCAAGTCCGTGGTCGGTGAGGTCTTCGAGGTCAGCGCGACGCTCTTCCGCGAGGGCCACGACCTGATCGGGGCCAACGTGGTGCTGCGCGATCCGCGCGGCCGCAGCGGCCCGTGGACGCCGATGCGCGAGCTCGCGCCCGGCACCGACCGGTGGGGCGCGGAGATCACCGCGTCCACCCCCGGCCGGTGGACCTATGCCGTGGAGGCCTGGGCCGACCCGGTCGCCACCTGGGAGCACGCCGCCCGGATCAAGATCGAGGCCGGGATCGAGGCCGGCCTGATGCTGGAGGAGGGCGCGCTGCTGCTGGACCGCGCCGCCCGCGGCGTCCCCAAGAAGGACGGCCGCGCCCACGTTCAGGCCGCCGCCGAGCTGCTGCGCGAGTCCGAGCTGCCCCCGATGGAGCGTCTGCAGGCCGCGCTCACCCCCGAACTGCGCACGGCCCTCGCCCGCCACCCGCTGCGCGAGCTGGTCTCCGCCTCCCGCCCGCTGCCGCTGCAGGTCGACCGGCCGCGCGCCCTGTACGGCTCGTGGTACGAGTTCTTCCCCCGTTCGGAGGGCGCCAAGGTCGACCCGACGGGCCGTCACGCCCCCGTCACCGGCACCCTTCGCACCGCCGCCGAACGGCTGCCCGCCGTCGCCGCCATGGGCTTCGACGTGGTCTACCTGCCGCCGGTTCACCCGATCGGCCGGGCCTTCCGCAAGGGTCCGAACAACACCCTGGAGGCGGGCCCGTCCGACGTCGGCTCGCCGTGGGCGATCGGCTCCCCCGAGGGCGGGCACGAGGCGATCCACCCCGACCTTGGCACCATGGACGACTTCGACGCGTTCACCGCCCGCGCCGCCGAACTGGGGCTGGAGATCGCGCTCGACTTCGCACTGCAGTGCTCCCCCGACCACCCCTGGGTCGAGAAGCACCCGGAGTGGTTCACCGAGCGCGCCGACGGCACCATCGCCTACGCCGAGAACCCGCCGAAGAAGTACCAGGACATCTACCCGATCAACTTCGACCGGGACTTCGACGGCCTGGTCGCCGAGACGGTCTCGCTGCTGCGCCACTGGATGTCCCACGGCGTGCGGATCTTCCGCGTCGACAACCCGCACACCAAGCCGGTCGTCTTCTGGGAGAAGGTGCTGGGCGAGATCGCGAAGAGCGATCCGGACGTGCTCTTCCTGGCCGAGGCGTTCACCCGACCGGCGATGATGCACGCCCTGGCCAAGGTCGGCTTCCACCAGTCGTACACCTACTTCACCTGGCGCAACACCAAGCAGGAGCTGACCGAGTACCTGACCGAGCTCTCCGGGGACGCGGCCGCCTACATGCGGCCCAACCTGTTCACCAACACCCCGGACATCCTGCACGCCTACCTACAGCAGGGCGGGAGGGCCGCATTCGCGATCCGCTCGGTCCTGGCCGCCACCCTCGCCCCGAGCTGGGGCGTCTACGCCGGCTTCGAGCTCTACGAGGGCGCCCCCGCGAAGTCCGGTTCCGAGGAGTACCTCGACTCGGAGAAGTACCAGCTCCGTCCGCGCGACTGGTCGCGCACGGACACGCTCGCGCCGCTGCTGACCACCCTCAACCGGCTCCGGCGCGCGCACCCCTCACTGCAGGAGCTCCGCAACCTGCGGTTCCACCCCACCGACAACGACCAGCTCCTGGCCTACAGCAAGAGCCGCGGCGAGGACACCGTGCTCACCGTCGTCACCCTCGACCCGCACCATCCGCAGGCGGGCACCCTCACCCTCGACCCGGAGGCCTTCCCCGACGAGGGGCTCCGCGAGGGTGAGTGGGAGGTCCACGACGAGCTGACCGGTGCCGTCTGGCGGTGGGGACGCCACAACTACGTCCGGCTGGACCCCCACACCATGCCGGCACACATCCTCACGGTCCGGAGGGCCGCTCAGTGATCGTCAACGAACCCGTCCCCGACACCTTCGCCGACACCCCGCAACGCGACCGCGACCCGGAGTGGTTCAAGCGAGCCGTCTTCTACGAGGTCCTGGTCCGGTCCTTCCAGGACAGCAACGGCGACGGCATCGGGGACCTGAAGGGTCTGACCTCCAAGCTCGACTACCTCCAGTGGCTCGGCGTGGACTGCCTCTGGCTGCCCCCGTTCTTCGCCTCGCCGCTGCGCGACGGCGGCTACGACGTGGCCGACTACACCGCGGTGCTGCCCGAGTTCGGCGACCTGGCCGACTTCGTCGAGTTCGTGGACGCCGCCCACCAGCGCGGCATGCGCATCATCATCGACGTCGTCATGAACCACACCAGCGACCAGCACCCGTGGTTCCAGGCCTCCCGCACCGACCCGGACGGGCCCTACGGCGACTACTACATGTGGGCGGACAACGACAAGCTCTACCAGGACGCCCGCATCATCTTCGTCGACACCGAGACCTCCAACTGGACCTTCGACCCCGTCCGCAAGCAGTACTTCTGGCACCGCTTCTTCTCCCACCAGCCCGACCTGAACTACGAGAACCCACAGGTCCAGGAGGAGATGCTGGCGGCGCTGCGGTTCTGGCTGGACCTCGGCATCGACGGCTTCCGCCTCGACGCGGTGCCCTACCTCTACGCCGAGGACGGCACCAACTGCGAGAACCTCCCCGCCACCCACGAGTTCCTCAAGCGGGTGCGCGCCGAGATCGACGCCGAGTACCCGGACACCGTGCTGCTGGCCGAGGCCAACCAGTGGCCCGAGGACGTCGTCGACTACTTCGGCGACTTCTCCCGCGGCGGCGACGAGTGCCACATGGCCTTTCACTTCCCGGTGATGCCGCGCATCTTCATGTCGGTGCGGCGCGAGAGCCGCTACCCGGTCTCGGAGATCCTCGCCAAGACGCCGGCCATCCCCTCCGGCTGCCAGTGGGGCATCTTCCTGCGCAACCACGACGAGCTGACCCTGGAGATGGTCACCGACGAGGAGCGCGACTACATGTACGCGGAGTACGCCAAGGAGCCGCGGATGCGCGCCAACGTCGGCATCCGCCGGCGGCTCGCCCCGCTCCTGGACAACGACCGCAACCAGATCGAGCTGTTCACCGCGCTGCTGCTCTCCCTGCCCGGCTCCCCCGTCCTGTACTACGGGGACGAGATCGGCATGGGTGACAACATCTGGCTCGGCGACCGCGACGGCGTCCGCACGCCGATGCAGTGGACGCCGGACCGCAACGCGGGCTACTCCGCGGCCGACCCGGGCCGGCTCTCGCTGCCGACCATCATGGACCCGGTCTACGGCTACCAGGTGACCAACGTCGAGGCGCAGATGGCGAACCCCAGTTCGCTGCTGCACTGGACCCGCCGGATGATCGAGCTCCGCAAGCTCAACCCGGCCTTCGGGCTGGGCTCCTACGCGGAGCTGCCCTCCTCCAACCCGGCCGTCCTCGCCTACCTGCGCTCCTACGGCGACGACCTGGTCATGTGCGTCAACAACTTCTCGCGGTTCGCCCAGCCGACCGAGCTGGACCTGCGCGAGTTCGAGGGCATGCACCCGGTCGAGCTGATCGGCGGGGTCCGCTTCCCCGCGATCGGCCAACTGCCGTACCTGCTCACCCTTGCGGGGCACGGCTTCTACTGGTTCCGGCTGCGCCCGGGCGACGGGCCCACACCCCGGCTCCAGGCCATGCCCTGACCCGACAGCGCGTCCCCCGTCCTGCGCAACGCCGTCCTCCGCCGGGCGTGCCGACGATGCCACGTCCGTCCGTTCCGGGAAAAATGGTTCAACCGGTGATGACCGCCCTCATCACCGGTTGAACCGGTCTTTCCGGGGAAAGGGAGACATGTCCGACACCTCCCGCCCGCGTGCCGTGACCACGCCGGTCCCGCCCACTCCCGCGGCCGGCTATCGACCCCTCGTCGAGGCCGCCCTGCCGCTGCTGCGCGACTGGCTGCCGCGTCAGCGCTGGTTCGCCGGCAAGGGCCACCCGATCACCACCATTACCCCGCTGGCCATCACCCTGCTGCCCGGCCCGACCGGCCTGGCCCGGGCCACGGGCACGCTGCTGCACCTGCTGCTGCGCGTGGAACAGCGCCACTCCGGCGGCGGCGCGCCCGTCGTCGACGTCTACCAGCTGCTGCTCGGCGCCCACCCCGACGGGCTGCCCGGCCTGCACGGCGCGGCCGTACCGAAGGACGCCGTAATCGGCCGGATCACCAGCGGCCCACACGACGGGCTGGTCACCTACGACGCAGCCTACGACCCGGCACTGACACGTCGGCTGCTCGCGCTGCTGACGGCGCCGCAGCGACTCGGCCCGCTGCGCTTCCTCACGCTCGGCGCGCGTCTCCCGGCCGCCGCTCCCGGCCGGGTCAGCACGGCCGAGCAGTCCAACACCTCGATCATCTACGACGGCGGCAGCGCCGCCGAGGCCGCGATCCTCAAGCTGTTCCGGCGGGTCTCCCCCGGCCTCAACCCCGATCTGGAGCTCTCGCTCGCCCTCGGCCGCGCCGGCAGCAGCCGGATCCCCGCCCCACTGGCCTGGTTCGAGTCGGAGCTGCCCGACGCCGCCGACGAGGCGCCCGCGACGCTGGGCGTGCTCACCCACTTCCTGCGCGACGCCGAGGACGGCTGGGAGCTGGCGCTGCGCCAGATCCACCTGTTGGACGCCGATCCGGCCCGGGTGGGCAACTTCGCGGCAGAGTCGTTTCTCCTCGGCCGGGCCACCGCTGACGTGCACCTCGCGCTCGCCCGCAGCCTGCCGGTGACGGTGCTGCGCCGGGCGGAGGTGGAGTCGATGGCCGAGACCATGGCGCTGCGCCTGGACGCGGCGTGCCTGGCCGTCCCGGCGCTGGGCAAGCACCGGGAGGCACTGCGGCAGATCTTCCGCGACCTCGCCGCCGCGGCCCGCGACGGCCTGCGGCTGCGCGCCCAGCGCGTCCACGGCGACCTGCACCTGGGCCAGGTGCTGCGGTCCCCCCGTGGCTGGGTGCTGCTGGACTTCGAGGGCGAGCCGGCCAAGTCGCTGGAGGAGCGGCGGCAGCCACAGCCCGCCGTGCGGGACGTCGCCGGGATACTGCGCTCCTTCGACTACGCCGCCGCGCACGCCCGGCTCGCCGACCCGGCCGCCGCTGCGGCCTGGTCGGCCCGCAACCGCGAGGCCTTCTGCGCGGGCTACGCCGCGACCGGCGCCGAGGATCCCACCCTCGACCCGGTCCTGCTGCGCGCCTTCGAGACGGACAAGGCGGTCTACGAGGTCGTCTACGAGGCCCGCCACCGCCCGGACTGGGTCGTCATCCCGCTCGCGGCCTGCGCCCGCCTGGCCACGACCCCGCTCACCCCGACGGCGCACAGCACTTGGGCCGCCCCCGGCTCGACACCCCCGACCTCGACACGCCACACCTCGACGGAGGCATAGCTCGTGACCCGGTTCGACGTACCAGCCACCTTCCTGGGCACGACCCCACCGACCGGCGGCAGCGCCGGCCCAGCGGCCGCCCCGGCGTCCGCGCCCGCGGCGAGCCGCCGGACGGCTCCGACGGACACCGGGCCGACCACGAACGCACCGGCCGCGAGGCCGGCGGCGCTTGCGCCTACGGCCGTCACGCCCGCCCCCACCGAGGCGGGCGGGACGGCCGCCGGCCGGGCTGCGGCGCCACGTACCCCGGTCGCGGCCCCGACGCCCACAGGCCCGGCGACGCCTGCGCCGAGCGCCCCCGCCTCGAGCCTCCGGCTCGAGGGCGGCGCGGGAGCCTCCCCCCCGGAGGCGGGTGGGACGGCCGCCGCCGACTCGGCCCCGCTGGAAAGCGCCGCCGCGACCGCGCAGGCCGCAGCCACGCGTGCCGCGGCGGCCGTCCCACCCGCCTCCGACAGGGCCCCGCGGGCGGGCGCGGCGGCGAATCCGCGCGTCGGCACCAAGCGTGCGGCGACGGCCGGCACCGGCCGGGGCCGGGCTGCGGCGCCCCGCGGCTCGGCCGGACCTGCCGCGGGTGCCGTCGGTGCCGCGACTGCCGCGTCCGCGCCGGAGGCGGTCCTCGCCTCCGGGGCGGGCGAGCGGGCGGTGCCCGAGGCTCCCCTCGCCCCCGGCGAGGTGGAGCGGCTGGTGGGCGGCTGGCACCACGATCCGCACGGGCTGCTGGGCGCGCACGACACGGTGTACGGCACGGCCGTGCGCGTCCTGCGGCCCCTCGCCGAGCGCGTCGTGGTCGACACCAGCACCGCCCGCTTCGAGCTGACCCACCAGCAGGACGGGCTCTTCACCGGCCTGCTCCCCAAGGGTTCGGTCACCGAGGGCTACCTCCTCCAGGTCACCTACGAGGGCACCGACCACGAGCAGGAGGACGGCTACCGCTTCCTGCCCACCCTCTCCGAGACCGACCTGCACCTGATCGCCGAGGGGCGGCACGAGCAGCTGTGGAAGGCGCTGGGCGCGCACCCCCGACTGGTCGACGGCGTGGCCGGGACCGCTTTCGCCGTCTGGGCGCCGAACGCCTCGGGCGTGCGGCTGATCGGGGACTTCAACGGCTGGAACGGCGCCGCGTACCCGATGCGGTCGCTCGGTGCCAGCGGCGTGTGGGAGCTGTTCGCCCCGGGGATCGGCGACGGCGCGCGGTACAAGTTCGAGATCGCCACCCAGGACGGCCGGATGCTGCAGAAGGCCGACCCGCTCGCCCGGCGCGCCGAGTGCCCGCCCGCGACCGCCTCCGTCGTCACCTCCTCGCACTACGACTGGCACGACGCGGAGTGGATGGCGACGCGCGGCAGGCTGCCGCACCACCAGGCGCCGATGAGCGTCTACGAGCTCCACCCGGGTTCCTGGCGGCCCGGCGCGACGTACCGGCAGCTCGCCGAGGAGCTGCCCGGCTACGTGCGTGATCTCGGCTTCACCCACGTCGAGTTCATGCCGGTGATGCAGCACCCGTTCGACGGCTCCTGGGGCTACCAGGTCACCGGTTACTTCGCGCCGGCCTCGCGCCTGGGCACCCCGGACGACTTCCGCTTCCTGGTGGACGAGCTGCACCGGGCCGGGATCGGCGTGATCGTGGACTGGGTCCCCGCGCACTTCCCCAAGGACGGGTTCGCCCTCGCACAGTTCGACGGCGAGCCGCTGTACGAGCCCGCCGACCCGCGCCGGGCCGAGCACCCCGACTGGGGCACTCTGGAGTTCGACTACGGTCGCGCCGAGGTGCGCAACTTCCTGGTCGCGAACGCCGTCCACTGGGGCGAGGAGTTCCACGTCGACGGCCTGCGGGTGGACGCGGTCGCCTCCATGCTGTACCTGGACTACTCCCGCGAGCACGGCGAGTGGGCGCCCAACGAGCACGGTGGCCGCGAGAACTGGGATGCCGTCAGGTTCCTGCAGGAGATGAACGCGACGGTCTACCGCCGCTGCCCGGGCATCGTCACCATCGCGGAGGAGTCGACGGCCTGGCCGGGCGTGACGGCGCCGACCGAGCACGGCGGTCTCGGCTTCGGCCTGAAGTGGAACATGGGCTGGATGCACGACTCGCTCGTCTACATGGGCCACGAGCCGGTGCACCGCAAGTACCACCACAACGAGATGACCTTCTCGATGGTCTACGCGTACAGCGAGAACTACGTCCTGCCCATCTCGCACGACGAGGTGGTGCACGGCAAGCGCGCGCTGGTCAGCAAGATGCCCGGCGACTGGTGGCAGCAGCGCGCCAACCACCGCGCCTACCTGGGCTTCATGTGGGCCCACCCGGGCAAGCAACTGCTCTTCATGGGCAGCGAGTTCGCCCAGGGTGCGGAGTGGGACCACAAGGAGGGCCCGCAGTGGTGGGTGCTCGACCCCGCCTGGCCCGCGCACGCCGAGCACGAGGGCGTCCGCGACCTGGTCCGGGACCTGAACCGGCTCTACCTGGACACCCCGGCGCTGTGGCAGCTGGACGCCGACCCGGCCGGTTTCGCCTGGCTGGACGGCGGGGCGGCGGAGGACAACGTCTTCTCCTTCGTCCGCCACGACGCCCAGGGCCGGCCGCTGGTCTGCGTCAGCAACATGTCCCCGGTGGTCCGCCACGGCTACCGGGTCGGCCTGCCGACGGTGCGGGCGGACGTGCGGAACGCCCGCTGGCTGGAGATCCTCAACACCGACACCGCGGTGTACGGCGGCAGCGGTGTCGGCAACCCCGATCCGGTCAAGGCCGAGCAGATCGAGTGGAACGGCCGCGACACCAGCGCGGAGCTGACCCTTCCGCCCCTTTCCACTATCTGGTTGAGCCCCGCGTAAGGCGTGCGTGCGGCCGTATCCTCGGCCGCATGACCGTCGTCCAGATCCCCGGCTCCAAGTCCGTCACCGCGCGCGCCCTGTACCTGGCCGCCGCGGCGCAGGGCACCACCACGCTGCGGCAGCCGCTGCTCTCCGACGACTCGGAGGGCTTCGCGGAGGGCCTGATCTCCCTCGGCTACGCGGTGGACCGCCGGCCGGGGGTCTGGACGATCGACGGCCGCCCGCAGGGTCCGGCGGTGGCCGAGGCGGACGTCTTCTGCCGTGACGGTGCGACGACGGCCCGGTTCCTGCCGGCGCTGGCCGCCGCCGGGCACGGCTCGTTCCGCTTCGACGCGTCCGCGCAGATGCGGCGCCGTCCGCTCGGCCCGCTGACGCAGGCGCTGCGCGAGCTCGGCGTCGACCTCGTGCACGAGGAGGCCGAGGGCCACCACCCGCTGCGGATCGAGGCGTCGGGCATCAAGGGCGGCGCGCTGACCCTGGACGCGGGGCTGTCCTCGCAGTTCCTCACCGCGCTGCTGCTGACCGGTCCGCTGACCGAGCAGGGCCTGGAGATCACCGTCAGCGACCTGGTCTCCGTGCCCTACGTGGAGATCACCCTCGCGATGATGAACCGCTTCGGCAACCCGGCCCACCGGGTCGGGGACACCTTCGTCGTGCCGCCGGTCCCGTACACGGCGACGGACTACCTGATCGAGCCCGACGCCTCCACCGCGAGCTACGTCTTCGCGGCCGCCGCACTGACGGGCAACACCGTCACCGTCCCGGGCCTGGGCACCGACTCGCTCCAGGGCGACCTGCGCTTCGCCGAGGTGCTGCGGCAGATGGGCGCCGAGGTCGAGATCACCCCCGAGGGCACCACGGTCACCGGCACGGGCCGCCTGCGCGGCGTCACCGTCAACATGCGCGACATCTCCGACACCGTCCCCACGCTCGCCGCGATCGCCCCCTTCGCGGACGGGCCGGTCCGGATCGAGGACGTCTACAACACCAGGATCAAGGAGTGCGACCGCCTCGCGGCCTGCGAGCAGAACCTCGCCGCGCTCGGCGTGCCGGTGACGACGGGCCGCGACTGGATCGAGATCCAGCCCGCGCAGCCCGCCGGCCCGGTGGAGATCGCCTGCCACGGGGACCACCGGATCGCGATGTCCTTCTCGGTCACCGGCCTGCGCACCCCCGGCATCACCCTGGACGACCCGGGCTGTGTCCGGAAGACCTTCCCCGGCTTCCACCAGGCCCTCGCCGCACTGCGCGCGGAGTGGGGGGTCTGATTCAGCAGGAGGCCACGGGTACCACTTCCCGTACGGACCCCGCCGGGACGGTCACCTCCGTCGCGGCGGGCCGACCCTTCCCCGCGGGCTCCCTCACCACGACTCCGTGCGCATCGGCCAGCACCAGCTGACCGCAGACCGTTCCACCCGCGGAGGTCACCAGCACGCTGGGGGCCCCGGCAGTACCGGTGCCGGCGGCACTCGTGTCCGGGACGACCCAACCGAGGAACACTCCCGCGACGATCAGGCAAAGGCCCGCGGCGGTGCAGCGACGCGCGGTCGCGAGCGCCCGCTGAGTCCGCTCCACCTCGTCGAGAACCGCGCCGAACAGCTGCTCGGCGTTGAGCCAGGTCCCCGCGCCGATCTCGCCGTTCGCCGCCTGGACGGACCGCAGGGCGCCGAACAGGAGCAGACCGAAGGCGATCGCGAGGAGCGCCGCACACACCCAACGCCAAGCCTCGGGCATACCGGTGACGGAGTCCTTGCCCTTCAGCACCAGCACGACGCTGACCAGGCCGGTCAGACCGGCCAGCCCGTTGCGCCACCCCTCCGCCTGGCGGCGGACCACGGCGAGCTGGTCCTGCTGGAGTTGCTGCCCGAGCTGCGCGAGCCGCTTCTTCTGCAGGTCGCTCACGGCTGCGCACCACCCGGATCCGGCACCGGAACGTCCCAGAAGGCTCCGCAACCGGTGTCGGGCGAACTGTCCGGCCGTGCGGGGTGCGGGAACCCGCACATGCAGTACACCGTGAGCACGCCGGTCAGCGGTGGCGGACTCGGCCGCGCACCCCACAGCCCCTTGCCCGGTCCCAGCACGCCGTGGGCGACCCGGGACACGGTCCGCCCGTGACAGGTCGGGCACGCCCCGCTGACGGTGTACCAGCGCCCGTCGGGGGACCGCTCCACGGTGGCCGCCGGGTTGGTCGCCGGGTCCGTCTGCACCTCCCGGAAGTGGGTGAGTCTGTGCTCAGCCATGGGCGTCGCCTCCGGGGGCGGCATCAGGACGGAACGGGACCGCCTCGGGCATGGGCAGCGGCTCGTCCGGGCACGAGTCGGGCAGCGTGAGACCGAAGAGGTCCGCGTAGAGGGCGTACCGGTCCCTCACCCAACACGTGGGCCGCTCCACCTCGCGGGCGAGCAGCGCGACCCGCTCCGGCGTGATCCCGCCGGTGACGACCGGCGCTCGCCCGCTGAGGCGCTCGCTCAGCAGGATCAGGTCCTCCCAGCCGGGCACGACGTCGAGCTCCGGCTCCGGTACCGCGAGTTCGACCCCGAGAGGCCGGTACATCGTGATCCGACGCCACGCCCGGTCCAACGACCACCCGAATCGCGCCGCCACGCGGAGCAGGTCGAGCGGGGTCACCGGGCCGCCGCCGATCAGGTCTGGCCCGAAGAGCGCCACGTCGTGCGGGGTGGGACGGTGCGCCTCCCACTCCTCGCCGGAGAGCTCACCCCACCGGAGCGATCCCAAGGGGGCGTAGCGGTTCAGGGCCGTGACGCTGTCGCCGAGGGTCCACCCCGAGTCCAGGGCGTGCCGGGTCAGGACGGCTGCCCCGAGCAACGTCTGCGGGTAGGCGTCGGCGCTGCGTTCCGCCAAGGCCATGAGCTCGGCGACACGAATGCAGGCCTCCGCGTCGGCACGGGTGGGCCGCACTCCGGTCAGAGTGTGGATTCCTTCGGGCACGGGTGGCACGTCGACGCCCACAGTCGGGCCGATCCGGCGCAGGGCCGCATAGACGTCGGCGGCGTCCCGGCCCGTCTTGAAGGCAGCGGTGACCGCGTAGGGCGCAGTGAACATCTGCTTGACATTCGGAAGCTCGACCACGTCACTGACCAGGCGTATCACCCGCGGCAGGTCCACGTCGGACGAGGCTCCGTCGGGGAGGAGGTCCCATTCCCCCTCCCGCCAGTCGAGCCAGGCGTCCAGGCTGTCGTTCACACGACCGTCCAGGAGCCCGAGCTCGACCAGCCCGCGCGCGGCCTCCCTGATCAGCACCGGATCGGTTCCGATCGACCGCACAGCGTGAGCCGTGTCGACGAGTGACATGGGGACCGCGTCGAGGTCGACCTCCCGCGGCTTCTGGCCGCCGAGCAGAGCCAACTCCTGGCCGCTGAAGACCCGGTCGGCAAACAGGTCGGGCTCCGGGATCGTCACGCCGAGCTCTGCCAACAGCTTCGCGTGCCGAGCCAGAACCTCGTCGCACGACAAGGCCAGCTTTGCCGACGCCCGGGCGAGGCGCGTCGGCGTCAGGCGACTCACCTCGTCCCAGCGGTCGAGGTCGAAGGCCCTCAGGTCCGCTTCTGCGACGTCGTCAAGAGAGACGCTGCGCGTTTCACCACCGACCGGAGCCTCGTGCCGCAGGCCCAGCCATGCGTAGTCGCGCACGACCCGGTCGTACGTGGAGCCGTCGAACTCCACGGAGGCCCGCATCGGATCGCCCGGAGCCCAGAGGTCCGGGTGCCTGCGCAGGCACCGTAGTTCCTCCCTGGTGACCGGGCGATCAGGAGGAGGCGCGGGCAGGAACGCAGGAACCTCCAGGGGGATTCCCAGCTCCCGGAACCTTCGTGCCCGTTCCAGTGCCTCGGGGATCGGCAGCCCCCTATCGACAGAGAAGATCCCGAGGACCCGCAACACACCCACGGCCTCGGGCATGCCATCGGCGGAGGCCACCCGCAAGAGCGCGCGCAGGATCTCGCGGTCGCTCTCGTCCAGCAGGGTGGCGTGCGCCCGCTCGCGGTCGATGCCGTCCGGCACCCGAAGGCCCACGATCGACCAGCGGGCCAGGCGTTGAAGCCACTGCCCCAAGGTGCTCGGCTCATTCGGCCCGGGAACGGCTGCCTTGAACACCCAGGACAGACCGCTCGTGCTCTGGGGGATCCGCCCTTCCCACCCACCCGGTTCCGGATAGCCGCCCAACGTCTCCGGCATCGGCCAGCTGGCCGTGGGCAGGCCCTTCAGTCCGATGTTGCACCCCCGCAGCACCGCCGTCCGCCAGCCGATCACAGCCCTTGTGAACCACCGGGAGTCTCGCTCCTCCATGTGCTCCCAGATGCGCACCTTGCCATCGGCGACGTACGAGTCGAGGCAGAACAGACCGACCTGCCGCATCGGCACGTCCGACCAGGCAATCCAGTGCGGCCCGGTGCGCACCGTCTCGTCCCGTGCCAACAGCTGTCGGGCGATCAGCGTCGCTGCCGGCTCCTCCGACTCGACGAGCCTCCACAGCCACTGCAGGTTGAACCACGGGGGCTTGACGAAGTCCGCCGACGCCGACCTGATCAGTGCGGCCACGTGCTCCTTGGGCCAGGTGAGGAACTCGGTCCGGCTGGCGCTCAACTCCGGGGCATGACGGCCGTGCAGGTTGACCACACAGCCGTGGGGAACGGGTGGGCCGGGGCGGCGGACGTCCAGCGCCGGCCCCTGCGACGTCGAGCGCTTGATCCGGCCCACCACCAGTCCGTCGGCCAGCAGTTGGCCCTCGTCGGGAACCCACCACAGGTCCTCCGCCGCCGCGACGGCCTGGTTCCCCTCGCCGTTGTAGTACAGGCGCCCCGGCTCCCAGCGCCGAACGACGACTCCGTCGCGCTCCACGCGCAGGGCGAACTCGGAACGCCAGACCAACGCCGCCAGCACCTCCGCGACGTCGACGGATCCGTCCTGGACGTACAGGCGGACCCGGGTCCCGCCGGCCGGGACGGAGCGGTCGCCCTCCTTGATCCGGAAGAGGCTTCCCGTGGACGCGATGTCGACCCGGAGGCCTCGCGGCGCCCCCGAAGCCGCCTGCCCGTACTCGTCGGTGGCGCGGGTGAAGATGCTGATCTCGTCGGCCATCATGAAGTAGCTGAAGACCCCGATGCCGAACCGGCTGTTCGGGTAGAGCCGGAGCTCGGCGTCGGCCCGGCGCCAGCGTGCCTGTTCCTGCCGGAACTCCCGGGACTGTTCGAAGCGGCGGCCGGCCCTGGCGAAGGTGCCGTGCAGGGTGCGACGGCTCATGCCGACGCCGTTGTCCTCGCACTCGACGTAGCTGCGACCGGCGGCGTCGGTGCCCTGCCGGAAGACGATCTCCCCTTCCCACCCGATGGAGGCCCCCTGCGCCTTGGCGGCGTACCGCGCGCGAGCCAGGCGGTAGCGGCAGGCGTCCAGCGCGTTCTGGTACAGCTCCCGCAGTGCCAGGTCGCGGTCACCGTAGAGGCGTGGCCCCATGAGGAGTTCGCGCATCTCGTCCTCGGCCAGGCTGAACCGCATCAGCGGCAGCGCGTAGGCGTCGGACTTGCTGTCGGGGTCGTAGCCCGGTCGCAGGCCGGTGTCGGTGACGCGGCTGGGCACGAACCGGAACACGTCGTCGTGGTCCGGCCGACGGTTCCGGCGGACGAGTTGCACCGCGTCGTCGGACCAGGTCGTCAGGGTGGTGAGGGCGGCGTGGACCGCCGGATGCGGGCAGGCCAGCTGCAGGTCGAAGGTGTTCGTGTGCTCGTCGCGCGTCCAGCGCAGTTCTCGCGCGGCGGCCACGGCCTGGGCGGGCGTGAGGCCGTCCGCCACGCCGATGTTGTCGACGAGAACCCCCGGCAGCTCGCACAGGTCTCCCGCCAGCAGCCCGGCCAGGCCGAGCAGCCGGGACAGCTGTTCGGGACGCCAGCGCTCGCTCACCTCGTCGGTCCGGTCCGCGCACACCGTGCGCAGCTCCTTCAGACGCCACCGCTCTCCCGCCGAGGCCTCCTCGTCCTCGTACGGCTGACTCGGCATCAGTCCGACGCTGCGGGTGATCCGGATCAGTTCGTCGACCAGCTCGGGGGCGGCCGACCGGCTCGCGGGCTGGTCACCGGCGGGATCGCCGAGCAACGTGAGGGACAACTGCTTGAGCAGGACCGGCGCGTAGGTCTCCCAGAGGCTCTCCTGGCCGCGGAGGTGCCGGTGCAGCAGCCAGGAGGCGACCGCCCGGGCCTCCTCGACGCGGCCTCGCTCCGCGAGTTCCCGGCCCTTGCGCCAGACCATGGGGTGCGCGGCCCAGGTCTGCTCCAGATCCGCGCGCCGCTGCTCCAGCGCGATCGGGCCGACGGCCGGCTCCAGCGACAGCGGCTCCACGTCCTGGAGCGCCTTGAGGCCGTACGCGTACACCGCCTCCCGTACGAAGGGCGCGGCTGCCAGGACCGCGAACTCGCCGGGGTCGAGGAGCGGACCCCCCTTCGTCTCGGAGGGGGCGACCAGCAGCCGCAGGCCGCGCGTGAGAACTCGGACCGGGTAGTCGGGATCGGCCCAGGGATCCGTGCGCCCCGCGGACGCCCGCGTGCATCCCTCCGCGCACCGGCTCACCAGGGCGTCGAGAGCGGCCTGCAACTCCCGCCGCCGAGCGTCCCCGCACTCGACCGCCGCCCAGAGCTGCGCGTCGCGCACGGCCGTGGCCCAGTCCTCGTGCAGCGTGCGGCCGCTGCACAGCTCCACGGCTCCGATGTCGTCCGCGTGGGCGGAGGGGTGGTACTGCTCGACCGGCTGCTGCCGGCCCTGCCCGGCCGCCCTCGCCAGCTCGACGGTGCGGCGCTTGGTGCTGTCGAGGACCTCCGCGAGGGTCCGGGGCGGGCTGTCGGCCTGGAGGGCCTCCGCCAGGGCCCGCGAGAAGTGGCTGCCCTGCTCCTCGTCCGAGCCGCACTCCTCATCCGGCCCGCAGCCGAAGAGCACCGCGACACGCGTCGGGTACGCCGGGAAGACGGGCGCGCGCCCCCAGCCCGGCTGCCCGCCGTCCGCCGCGTCGACCCGGCAGGCGTCGACGGTGAACAGGACCGTCTCCGCCCGGCATCCCGCGAGGAGGGAGTCCAGGTCGAGACCGAGCAGCGAGTCGGGGTCGATCCGTGGCGGCGAGGTGTCCCACTTCAACTGCGCGTCGGCGGGCACCAGGTAGTCGGTGCCCTCGAGGTCGGCCAGCCCGTGCCCGGTGAAGTGGACGAGGAGGGTGGCTCCCTCGGGGGCGGTGCAGGCGGTACGGCTGATGGCGCTGCGGATGGCCGACTTGTTGGCGGCCTTGTCCCGGTCGAGCCCGAGCACCTCGACGTTGTAGTGGGAGGAGGTGAGCGCCGCCTGCAGGTGCTCCACGTCCTGGTGGACGATCGTCGACAGGTCGGCGAACTTCTCGTTCAGCTCGTAACGGGGCACGGCGACGACCAGTGCCCGGCGCTCCCCCATGCGACCACCCTCCCGCACACCGATCACAGCTGTCCGCCCCGACCCGACCACTGCCCGATCCCGGAATCGTAGAGCAGGACCGGGCTTTGACCTGGGCGAACCAGGAATCCGGCGCCGCCGACCAGGGGGACCCCGTCCGGTTCCGCTTTGCATTCGGGGCAGTGGCGAGTCCGTGGGTTACCCGCTGGTTCACTTGCCAGTCGTCGCGTTGACCAACGGATTCCGGTCAGGAATCTCGGAACGGCGACTGATTCCGTATTTCAGGAAGCCTGGTAAACGAATTCCGCCAAACCATTGCCAGTCGCGCTTCCGGGGCGGCACCATGTGGCACGCGCTGGCCACAGAGGTGACCGAGCGGCGACCCCGCCTCCGGAAACACAAGCGACACAAGGCTGTTGCCCAGCTCGCGATCACACCTGCTTGAGTGCGGTGCGGCAGTCCCCCATGCCCCCGTGCTTCCCGTCCCACCAGGCGACCGCCGAGGTCCCCTTCCCCACACCCTCGGCCGTCGCAGGAGAGGTTCCGTTGAGCGAGTACACCCCGACCGAGGGCAGAGGCGGCCTGCGGGCCAACGTCCTCGGTTCATTCGACACCGTCGTCATGGCCATCGCCGGCAGCGCCCCCGCGTACTCGCTGGCCGCCAGTTCCGCCGCGCTCATCGGAGCCGCGGGCCTGTTCAGCCCCGCCGCCCTGCTCTGGTGTGCGATACCCATGCTGGGCATCGCCTGGGCCTTCAACTACCTGGGCCGACTGGACGTCAACGCCGGTGCCAGCTACTCCTGGGTGGGCCGCGCGCTGCACCCGTCGCTGGGCTTCGCGGCCGGCTGGTCGCTGGTGGTCTCCGCGCTGATCTTCATGGTGGCGGGCTCACTGCCGGCCGGTCAGTACACCCTCTCGCTCTTCTCCGCGAGCCTCTCCCAGAACACCTGGGCGGCCGTGGGCGTCGGTGCCTTCGTCTTCCTGGTGATGGCGCTGCTGGTGCTGCTGGGCGCGCGGATCACGGCCCACGCGCAGTGGATCATGACGGGCATCGAGATCGCGATCCTCGCGGTCTTCGGCATCCTGGCACTGTTCCACCACCGCCCCGGCGCCTCCTTCCACCTCTCCTACCTGTGGGGCTTCGGCCACTTCGGCGGGGTCTCCGGGTTCGCCACCGCCGCGCTGGTGGCCGGATTCTACTTCTGGGGCTGGGACGTCACCGCGAACCTGAGCGAGGAGACCACCGACTCCAAGAAGAACTCCGGCCTCGGCGGCCTGCTCGGTGTGGCCGCGGTCTTCGCGGTCTTCGAGATCTTCACGATCGCGCTCAACATGAACGTGACGGACAAGCAGATCAGCGGCGGCACCTTCCTCAGCGACCTCGGCGAGGTCGTCATGCCGGGCGCCGGCGGCAAGATCATGGTGCTGGCCGTGGTGCTCTCCACCATCGCCACCCTGGAGACGACGCTGATCCAGATCAGCCGCTCGCTCTTCGCCATGGGCCGCGACAAGACCCTGCCCTCCGTCTTCGGCAAGACCCACTCCCGTTGGCAGACGCCGTACGTGGCGATCGCCGTCATCGTGGTCATCTCCCTCGGCCTCTTCGTGGCCTCCAGCCAGATCGGATCGGTCAACACGATCCTGCAGGACGCCGTCCTCGCGATCGGCCTGCAGATCTGCGTCTACTACGCGCTGGCCGGCATCGCGGTCGTGGTGGCCTACCGCAAGGTCGTCTTCAAGTCCGCCTCGAACGCGCTCTTCGTCGGCATCTGGCCCGGCGCCGGTGCCATCTTCATGGGCTTCCTCTTCGTCGAGAACTGCATGAGCCTCAGTGGCGAGGTGATCGCGATCGGACTCGGCGCCCTGGCGCTGGGGATCGTCCCGCTGGCCTTCTACTGGATCAAGGGCAGCGAGTTCTACAGCAACCCGGGCTCCCGTCTGGACGCCGCGACGGCCGACGCGGTCGACGCCGAGTTCGGCAGCTCGACCCTGAGCGTCGGCGCCTCGAACAACTCCGGCTCCGTCGCGACCGACCTGTAAGAACGTCACCTGCACGAACGGCACCACAAGGCACCAAAGGCACCAACCGCACCTCCGTCCACAGCACGGCAACCGGCAGTCACCCGACTGCCGGTTGTCGGCTTTCCGCTTTCCGGAAGGGTTCAGGAGCCGCCGACATGGCCCGATCATCACGTCGCAGCAGCGCACCACAGTTCGACCCCACCTACGGGGACCAGGATCTCGCCACCGCCCGCCGGGACCTGGTGGTCGGCCGCTGGCAGGGCCCGCGCGACCTGCTGCGTGACACCGGCCGCGACTGGGACCGGCGCACGCACCGGATGCGGCTGCTGGCCGACACCGCGGCCACGACCCGCACCGTCGAGTCCTGGCAGGTCGCCGAGCCGAACAACCCGGACGCGCTGGTGCTGCGCGCCGAGACGGAGGTGCAGCGGCTCTTCCTCGCCGTGGCCGAGACGAGCAATCAGAACGGCACCCCGCCACCGGGCGAGGACGCGCTGGACCGCCGCGAGCTGGACCGGGTGGCCCGGATCTGCCTCCAGGCCGCCGAACGGCATCCCGCGGACCCGATCCCGTGGGTCTCGTTGTTGACCCTGGCCCGCCTGTACGCCGGCGGCCACCCGCACGTGTGGCACTGGTGGCGCGAGCTCCAGGCCCGGGACCAGTTCAACCGCGAGGGCCACCACCAGGTGCTCCGGCACCTCTCCGCCCGCTGGCACGGCAGCTACGGCGAGATGTACAACTTCGCCCGCGACACCGCGGCCTTCGCCCCGGCCGGCTCCCCCCTGTGCACCCTCACCCAGGCCGCCCGCGCCGAGCACTACCGCCACCGGCTGCAGTCCGAGGGCGAGTCCGCCGTCGGCCTGACCTACCACTGGACCCACGAGGTCGCGGTCCAGGCCCTGCACGGCACCCTGCGGCAGTGGATCGCCCACCGCTCCACGATCGAGTACGCCCAGGACGTCGCCGACCTGAACCTGCTCCTGCACGGCCTGGTCTTCGCCGGCCTGCTGCAGGAGGCCAAGGAGATCAGCGCGCTGCTGGGCGACCGCCCCGCCCGCATCCCGTGGGCCTACTGCGGCGACCCGATGGCCCTGTTCCAGCACTGGCGCGCGCAGCTGGGAGGCTGACGAGGCGCTGGCCGGGGCCTGACGACCCGGCGTCCAGGACCTTGGTCACCAGTTCCCCGCGAGCAGCCCACTGCCCGAAATGCGAAGGTAGGCTCGAAGCCGCTCGAACAGCGACTCGGATCGGAGTGCCTCGGTGGCCCGCAGCGTCTACGTGACCGGAATCGGCAGAGGAGACGGCCGACAAGCCGTCGAGCTGGGGGTCATGGAGCTGCTGACCCGGCATGTCGACCGGGTCGGGCTGTTCCGTCCGCTCGTGCACCCGCCCACCGACCACGTCGTCGAGCTGCTGCGCGGGCGGTACCGGCTCGACCTGACGCCGGAGGCGATGTACGGGCTCAGCTACGACGAGGCCGCCGCCATCCAGGCGGAGCGCGGGCAGGACGAGCTCGTCGGCCAGCTCGTGGACCGATTCCGCGCGGTGGAGCGCGCCTGCGAGGCGGTGCTGGTGCTCGGCACGGACTTCGCCTCCACCAACATCCCGGACGAGCTCGCCCTGAACGCCCGGCTCGCGAACGAGTTCGGAGCCAGTGTGCTGCCCGTCATCGGCGGGCACCGCGAGAGCGCGGACACCGTGGTCAACGAGGTGCGCAACGCCCACCGCTCCTACTCGGACCTGGGCTGCTCGATCCTCGCGATGATCGCCAACCGGGTCGCGCCGAGCGACAAGCAGGCGATCACCCGGCGGCTGACGAACAAGCCGGACGTGCCCTGCTACGTGATCCCGGACGACCCGGCGCTCTCCGCGCCGACGGTCACCCAGGTGGCCGAGGCCACCCACGCCGAGGTGGTGCTCGGCGACCCGGCGGGTCTCGCCCGCGACGTGCGCCGCTTCGTCTTCGGCGGCGCGATGCTGCCCAAGTTCCTCGACGCGCTCTCCGACGGGTGCCTGGTGATCACCCCCGGCGACCGAGCGGACCTGCTGATCGGCGCCCTCGCCGCGCACGCGGCCGGCGCGCCGCCGATCGCCGGGGTGCTGCTGACGCTGGGCGAGACGCCCGGCCCGAACGTGATGAAGCTGGCCGACCGCCTGGCCCCCGGCACGCCCGTGCTGGCCGTGCAGGAGGGCAGCTACCCGACCGCGATGGACCTCTCCACGCTGGAGGGCCGCCTCACCGCGGCCAGCCCGCGCAAGGCCGAGACCGCGCTCGGCCTGTTCGAACTCCACGTCGACACCGCCGAACTGACGGACCGGATCGAGCTGAGCCGCAGCGAGCGGGTCACTCCGATGATGTTCGAGCACGAGCTGCTGGAGCGGGCCCGCGGCGCGGAGCTGCGCGAGATCGTGCTGCCGGAGGGCACCGAGGAGCGGGTGCTGCGCGCGGCCGAGGTGCTGCTGCGCCGCAACGTCTGCCACCTCACCCTGCTCGGCACCGAGGACGCGGTCCGCCGCAAGGTCGCCGAGCTGGGCCTCAACCTCTCCTTCGACGCGGCCGACACCGGGGCGGAGTCGAACGGCGCCCGCGCCCGCGCGCGGATCATCGACCCGGTCACCTCGCCGCTGCGCGACCGCTTCGCCGAGGTCTACGCGGAGCTGCGCAAGCACAAGGGCATGAGCGTGGAGCTCGCCCTCGACGTGGTCAGCGACGTCTCCTACTTCGGCACGCTGATGGTCCAGGAGGGCCTGGCCGACGGCATGGTGAGCGGTGCGGTGCACTCCACGGCGGCGACCATCCGCCCGGCCTTCGAGATCATCAAGACCTCGCCGGACGCCAAGATCGTCTCCTCGGTCTTCTTCATGTGCCTGGCCGACAAGGTCCTCGTCTACGGCGACTGCGCGGTCAACCCCGACCCGGACGACGAGCAGCTGGCCGACATCGCGATCCAGTCCGCGGAGACCGCCTCCCGCTTCGGCGTCAGCCCCCGTGTGGCGATGCTCTCCTACTCGACCGGCACCTCCGGCTCCGGCGCGGACGTGGACAAGGTCCGCAAGGCCACCGAGCTGGTGCGCGGACAGCGCCCGGACATCGCGGTCGAGGGCCCGATCCAGTACGACGCGGCGGTCGACGCCTCCGTGGCGGCCACCAAGCTGCCCGGTTCGGCCGTCGCCGGACAGGCCAGTGTGCTGATCTTCCCGGACCTGAACACCGGCAACAACACCTACAAGGCCGTGCAGCGCTCCGCCGGCGCGATCGCCGTCGGGCCGGTGCTGCAGGGGCTGCGCAAGCCGGTCAACGACCTGTCCCGCGGCGCGCTGGTCCAGGACATCGTCAACACCGTGGCCATCACCGCCATCCAGGCCCAGCAGGCCGCCGCACAGCAGACGGCGGCCCAGCAGGCCGCGCAGCAGAAGGAGAGCGCGCAGTGAGCGGCGCGACGCGGGTCCTCGTCCTCAACTCCGGCTCCTCGTCGGTGAAGTACCAGCTGATCGACATGGCCGACGGCGCCCGGCTCGCCTCCGGCCTGGTCGAGCGGATCGGCGAGCGGCAGGGCCGGATCAAGCACGAACCGACCGGCCACCCGCAGCGTGAGCGCTACGAGGCCTTCCCCGACCACACCGCGGCGCTCGGCGCCGTCGCCGACGAGCTGGCCGAGGACGGGCTCGGGCTGGACTCGCCGCGCCTGGCGGCGATCGGTCACCGCGCCGTCCACGGCGGCACCCGGTTCACGGAGCCGACCCTGGTCACCGACGAGGTGGTCGAGCAGCTGCGCGAGCTGATCCCGCTGGCGCCGCTGCACAACCCGGCCAACATCACCGGCATCGAGGTGGCCCGCAAGCTCCGCCCCGACCTGCCGCAGGTGGCCGTCTTCGACACCGCCTTCCACGCCGGCATGCCGGAGTACGCGGCCCGCTACGCCATCGACAAGGCCACCGCCGACGCCCACCAGGTGCGGCGCTACGGCTTCCACGGCACCTCCCACCAGTACGTCTCGCGCCGCACGGCGCAGCTGCTGGGCGCCTCGCCCGAGGCGGTCAACGTGATCGTGCTGCACCTGGGCAACGGTGCCAGCGCCTCGGCCGTGGCCGGCGGCCGCTGCGTGGACACCTCGATGGGCCTGACCCCTTTGGAGGGCCTGGTCATGGGCACCCGTTCGGGTGACCTCGACCCGGCCGTGGTGCTGCACCTGCACCGGGTCGGCGGCATGTCGGTCGACGAGATCGACGCGCTGCTGAACCGCCGCAGCGGCATGCTGGGACTGTGCGGGGACAACGACATGCGGGAAATCGGGCGTCGAATGGACGAAGGTGACCACGACGCCCGGCTGGCCTTCGACATCTACGTCCACCGGCTGCGGAAATACATCGGCGCCTACTACGCGGTATTGGGCCGGGTGGACGCCGTCGTGTTCACCGCCGGGGTGGGCGAGAACGACCCCGCGGTGCGCGAGGCGGCGCTCACGGGCATGGACTCGCTGGGCATCGAGGTCGACCCGGTCCGCAACGCGGTGCGCGGCGGTTCGCCCCGGCTGATCTCGACGGACTCCTCCCGGGTCAAGGTCGCGGTGGTGCCGACGGACGAGGAGCTGGAGATCGCCCAGCAGACCTTCGCGGTGGTGCGTCGGAGCAGTGCGTCGGAGCAGCCGTGAAATGCGTTGAGTGTGTTCAATGCGTGGAATGCACTGAATGCCCTCAAAAGGTAAGCCGATAGGATGAGCGATATGCGCCGAGCCAAGATCGTTTGTACTCTGGGTCCCGCGACCGACGGATTCGAACAGCTGAAGTCGCTGATCGAAGCCGGAATGAACGTCGCCCGCCTCAATATGAGCCACGGCAGCCACGCCGAGCACGAGAACCGCTACAACAACGTCCGCGCGGCCGCCGACGCAGCCGGCCGCGCCGTGGGCGTGCTCGCCGACCTGCAGGGCCCCAAGATCCGCCTCGCCACCTTCGCCAACGGTCCGGTGACCGTGGAGAACGGCGACACCTTCACCATCACCACCGAGGACGTCCCCGGCGACCAGCACATCTGCGGCACGACCTACAAGGGTCTGCCCGGCGATGTGAAGCCCGGCGACCCGGTGCTCATCAACGACGGCGTCATCGCCCTGGAGGTCGTCAGCGTCGACGGCCCCCGCGTGGTGACCCGCGTCGTCGAGGGCGGCGTGCTCTCGAACAACAAGGGCATCAACCTGCCCGGCGCGGCGGTCAACGTCCCCGCGCTCTCCGAGAAGGACGTCGAGGACCTGCGCTTCGCGCTGCGCCTCGGCGTCGACATGGTCGCCCTCTCCTTCGTCCGCAACGCCGCGGACATCGACGACGTCCACAAGGTCATGGACGAGGAGGGACGCCGCGTCCCGGTCATCGCCAAGGTGGAGAAGCCGCAGGCCGTCGAGGCGATGGAAGAGATCGTCATGGCGTTCGACGCGGTGATGGTCGCCCGCGGCGACCTCGCGGTCGAGTATCCGCTGGAGAAGGTCCCGCTGGTGCAGAAGCGTCTGATCACGCTCTGCCGCCGCAACGCCAAGCCGGTCATCGTCGCCACCCAGATGATGGAGTCGATGATCACCGCCTCCCGGCCGACCCGCGCCGAGGCCTCCGACGTCGCCAACGCGATCCTCGACGGCACCGACGCGGTCATGCTCTCCGCCGAGTCCTCGGTCGGCAAGTACCCGATCGAGACCGTGCAGACCATGGGCCGGATCATCGAGGCCGCGGAGCAGGAGCTGCTCTCGCAGGGCCTGCAGCCGCTGAACCCGGGCCGCAAGCCCCGCACCCAGGGCGGCTCCATCGCGCGTGCGGCCTGCGAGCTGGGCGACTTCCTCAACGCCAAGGCGCTGGTGGCCTTCACCAAGTCCGGTGACACCGCCCGCCGCCTGTCCCGCTACCGCTCGCCGATCCCGGTCATGGCCTTCACCCCGGAGACCGCCACCCGCAACCAGCTGACCCTCAGCTGGGGCGTGGAGACCTACGTGCTGCCGCAGGCCCCCAACACCGACGCCATGGTCGACCAGGTCGACGAGGCGATGGTGGCCCAGGGCCGCTACGGCAAGGGCGACACCATCATCGTCACGGCCGGCTCCCCGCCCGGGATCATCGGCACGACGAACATGGTGCGCGTGCACCACCTGGCGACGGGCGACTGACCCGACCACGGAAGGGGCGAGAATCCGCGTCGCGGGTTCTCGCCCCTTCCGTGTCACCCGGCCATCGCCGTGATCAACGCCTGCGACCGGCTGAACGTCATCCGCCGCACCCCGGCGGGGAGCCACCAACCCGGTCAGTAGTGAGACCGAGGACGGCCCAGGGGTTGGGCAGGGTGCCGGACGTCGCGTAACCGTGGACCGAGGCGTCCGGCGGGGCCGCGTAGACGAGGTGGCAGCCGGCGTCCTCGGCGCGGTTCTCGTAGTCGCACCACGGGCCCTCGAAGGTGACCACGAGGTCCGCGAGGTCGAGGTAGGCCGGGTGGGGCGTCAGGCCCGGATTGAGCACCAGGAAGGTCGCGCCGAGCGAGCGGGCGGCGATCGCGAGGCGGTCGTAGTGCGGCAGCGCGGCCGAGCCGTCCGGCGTCTGGTCCAGGAAGACGCCGTCGACGGCGTACCACTCCCGGTAGGCGGCGATCTCCGCGACGACCTCCGCGTGCGGGCGCCGCCCGTAGTCGGTGTCCACGTAGCCCAGCACCCGCGTCGCGCGCAGACCCGCCACCGCCTCGCGGTAGGCCGGATCCGGGGCCGACCCCGGTCCGCTCGCGGGGTTGACCACCACGGCCGCCAGCCGCGGTGCCGCCACCCGCAGCGCTGCCCACGCCTCGGGCTCCACGGCCGGGTGGAAGTAGGCGGGGACGAGCAGTCGGGATATCGGATCGTCACTCACGCCGGGTTCAACGACCGCGCAGGCAAAGGGAAACCCCCTCCAGCCGAAGCCGGAGGGGGTTTCCCCGCGCGTTCACTGCCCGAGCGGCGTGTAGAACAGGTGCATGCCCGGGATCGTCAGGTTCCCGCCGAACTGGCCCTGCTGAATCGCCGTCACGTTGCCCAGCTCCAGCGTGAGCGGGATCGGGACGGCGCCGATGAGGTTGTAGAGCCACTGCGGCAGGGTGTCCGGGGTCAGGTCGATGTTGATGTTGAGCAGGCTCAACGGGATGCCCTCGGCGGCCAGGACGGTGCCCTTGAGCTCGGTGACGTACATCGTCACCGTGCCGCCGCGCATCGTCGAGGTCGACCCGGGCGAGCCCTGGACGTGGACCTCCTGGCCGCGCTGGTTGGCGGACATGTCGAGGTCGCCGATGTTGACCTCCTCCGCGGTGAACTTCAGCACGCGCTCGGTGCTGCCGTCCGCCAGCGGAATGGTCACCACGCCGTGGAACTCGGTGTTGATCAGCTTCAGGTCGGAGGACTTCAGGGTCCACTTCTCCACCGGCATGGTGCCGGCGGCGAGCTGGGAGCTGACCGAGGTGTCCAGCGGCGCCGCCAGGTGGCTGATGTCGCAGGCCTTGTTCGGGTCGCTGCTCGGCGTCGCGGAGGCCGTCGGCGTGGCGCCGGCGCTCGGCGTGGTGCTCGGCGTGGCGCTCGGCTTGCTCGGCGTGGCGGACGCGCTCGGCGTGGGCGCGGCGGACGTCGACGGGGCCGGCGTCGCGGCGCTGCGGACCGCGGCAGTGCGGGCGGCCGCGGCGTGCGCCTGGGGGATCGCGCTCGCCGACGCGGACGGCTGCACCGCCGTGGTCGTCGTGCCGGATGCCGTGTGAGCGCCGAGGATGCCGCCGAGCAGGCCCCCGAGGATGCCGCCGAGCGGGTCGGAGGGGGTGCTCCGGGTGGGGCTGGGCGTCGGCGTGGGCGTCGGCGTGCCGCCGCCGGTGCCACCGGTGCCACCACCGGTCGTCCCGCCGGTGCTGCCACCCGTGCTCCCGGAGCCGGTGCCGCCGGCGGTGGAGCCGGAGCCCGCGCCGCGCTGCGTCGGGACGGACGTGGCGGTGCCGCCCGTGTGCGTCGCCGGCTTGCCCGCGACCGAGGCGTTCTTCGACGTGGTGCCGGTCGTGCCCCCCGAGGCGGGGGTGGTCGCGCCGGTGCCGGTCCCCGGGGCGCCCTTGGTGCAGGTGGCGCCCGTCGACCCCGCGAGATCGGGGACGGACTTCGGCGCGACCTTGGCGGCGCCGTCCGCGGCGAAGGCCAGCTTGGGCGCCAGCATGCCCATGAGCAGGGCCGTCGGCATGGCGGTCAGGGCGATGGCACGACCGACGGGGCGCTGCATGCGCCCGCGCACGGTGGGCCGGGGAGCAGCGTGGCGACCGGCGGTGCGAGCCGGCTGCTGCTCGTTCTCACTCGACACTCTTGCTCTCCTCCTGCGGCTCCTGCGGCTGCTGCGCCTCGGGCGCGGCGGCCGGCTGCGCGGCCGACTGCTCCGCAGCCGGTCCCGCTTCGCCTGCCTGCTGGGTGGGAAGCACCACCTGGGTGTCCGCCTGGGCCGCCTGGGCCGCCTCGGCCGAGTCGGTCGCGGTGACCGCGGCCGCCACCTCGGGCTCCGCCTTCAGCGGGGCCCAGGAGCAGACCAGGGCACCGCCGAGGATGCCGAACAGCAGGCCCATCCCGAAGCCGCCGAAGTTGGAGACCGGCAGCGAGATGATGCTCAGCACGATCGCGGCGATGCCGGCGAAGACGCGGATCAGCGGCTGGAACCAGCACGAGATGCCGAGAGCGATCAGCAGCATGCCGATGACGGCCGAGCCCGCGCCCGCGGTCGTGGCCATCTGGATGCGGAGTGCGCCGATGTTCATCGTCGCGTACGGGAAGTAGAGGATCGGCCCCGCGGCGCACAGGATCAGGAGGCCGCCCCAGAACGGGCGGGTCCGACGCCAGTCACGGAAGGCTCGACGGGCCTTGGTGAAACCGCTGATCGGATCGGGCTGCGCCGTCGTCATCGCGCTGGTCACGTGGCAGCTCCCAGGGGTGTAGCTCGTTGGGGTGGAGCTCGATGGCTCGAAAAGGGGGGTGGCGGGGAGGGGACAGGCCCTCCCCGCCGAAAGACCTCAGGTACCTCGGTTACGTCAGAAGCAGGGGTTGCTGCCGGACGAGAGGTTGAGGTGCATGTTCGCCAGGGCGAAGGTGCCGGCCGAGGTGGCCCACGCGGTCTGCTTCACGTTGGTCAGGTCGGCGGAGTCCGCCTCCTGGCCGAAGCTGCCCGCGAAGCCCTGCTGGGCGGCGGAGGTGGAGTCGACCGGGCCCTTGGAGATGGCGCCGCCGGCAACACCGATGTTGATGTTGTTGAAGGTCGCGGTGTCGGCCTTCAGGTCCGTCATGTCGATGAAGAGCTTCGACGCCTGGACCGGGGTGCCCGCGTCACCGGCGGTGATCCGCAGGGTGAAGTCACCCAGCGGGCCGAGCGGCACGTCGACGGACTGGCACAGGTTGGTGATGGTGGCGCTGTTGAAGCCGGAGACCGCGACCGGAAGCGGCGCCTTGGTGCCGCTGCCGTTCACCACGGTGTCGACGGTGCCGTACTGCGAGAAGCCGTCACCGTGCAGGGAGCCGGCTTCGACCTTGAACGACGCGCCGGAGAGCGCGAAGGACGCGGCGAGCGCGCCCTGAGCAATGCTGACGCCGACCGCGGCGGTCGCGGCCAGGGTCGGAACCATGACGACGGCGAAGCGCTTCCAGCGGGTCTTGCCGAAGGTCTGGGACATGAGTCGAGATCCTCCTTCTCGGACGTACATCTCCCGGCGGGTGTGGGTGCCCGGCGGAGATGGGGAGAAGAGCTACGTCCTCGGGAGGTGAGAGCACCCCCGAGCGACAACCACTCGTGCGTGCCGAGGGGCACGCCCGTTGCGAGTACAGGCTCCATCCGGTGGACGGAGACCCCCCTGTCCTCAACTCAGGTGCCGGCGGACCGACACCCCGCCCGGTGGGGATTCCAGCGCCCGCTCCCGACCGGCTGCCGGGGTGAAGGTGTTGGACCGAGCGTGCTAGATCGTGGTCCATGTGGGGCTGCTGCACAAGTGGTTCATTACCGATGAGTAAGGAACATGTGAACCGGACAAGGCCCGGGAAAGACGAGTGTTTTACGCTCTGTGATCGTGATCACGTGACCCCCGATGCCAAGCTGCAGGAAACACGGGCGTAACAGACGAAGACGGCCACACAGGGTGACCGTCTCGCCGGAATGTCAAGATTTGATAAAGCTGACGAGCGTGTCGACAGGTCTCCGCGACACGCTCACGAACGTGACACCCTTCAGAAGAGTTTGCGTGCCAGCGCGCCCCGCGCCTTCACCACGCGCGGGTCCTCACCGCCGATCACCTCGAAGAGCGAGAGCAGGTGCAGCCGCACCTTGTCGCGCTCCTCGCCGAAGGTGCGGCCCACGGTGTCGACCAGGCGACTGAAGGCATCGTCCACGTGACCACCGACCAGATCCAGGTCGGCCGCGGCGATCTGCGCCTCGGCGGCGGCGGGGTCGGCGGCCGCGGCGGCGCGCACGGCCGCCGGGTCGGCGCCCTGCACCCGCTGCAGCAGCTCGGCCTGGGCCAGGCCCAGCTTGGCCTCCTCGTTGCCCGGCTGCTCGGCCAGCACGTTGCGGTAGGCCTGGATCGCCCCGCCCATGTCGCCCCGGTCCAGCGCCTCGTGAGCCAGCGCCAGGGCCGGGTCGAGGGGCTCCTCGACGCCCTCGGCCACCGCGCCCGGCTCGCCCTTGCCGCTGCGCAGGCCCGGCTCGCCGGCGATGCCGAAGCGCTCGGCCGCCTCCTTGATGAGCTGGTCCAGCAGCGGGCGGATCTCCTCCGCCAGGGCCGGACCCTCGAACAACGGGATCAGCTGGCCCGCGACGACGACCAGCACCGTCGGCAGGTCCCGCAGCTGGAGCTGCTGGGCCAGGCGCTGGTTGTCGCGGACGTCGACCTCGGCCAGCACGAAGCGGCCGTCGTACTCCTCCGCCAGCGCCTCCATGACGGGGACCTGCTGCTCGGCCGGGCCGTAGCCCTCGGCCCAGAACAGCAGCAGCACCGGGACCTCGGCGGACAGCGGGATCACCTGGGCCTGGAAGTCGGCCTCGGTGACGGCGAAGATCAGCGGCTCGGCCGCGGCGTCGGCCCCGGCCTCCTCGGCCTTTCGGGCGCGCTCGGCGCGCATCTGCTCGGCCTTGGTGGCGGCGTCGGCGGCCGCCTTGACCGCGGCGAGGTCGACCGCGCCGCGCAGGGACATGTTGTTCCGTGGCTGCATGCGCCTATCCTCCCCCGTCGCGCGGTCGGTTCGCACCAATACCCCCGCCGTCCTGCCGGATTGCAGGACCCCGGGGGCCGTGGTGCATCGTGCGAGTGTCAAATGTCAGCGGGCGCGGATCCCCATCCGCGCGGAAGCGTGGTTGTCGCTCTTTCGCTACGAGTCGTAGCGTATATCGGCGACCGGGCGGCGCGCAGCCGCTTCCGGGTGACCTGCGCCACTCTTGCTCCCGCCCTCTCGGAGCACCGCATACCGACGAGTAACCTGCGTTAACCCCGCTGTCTTCAAACAGACACAGAACACAGTCGCAGAGCAAGGAGCCCGACGTGACCGCACCGGCCGGTCCCCGCAAGGGCCGCCCGCGCAACGCCGACGCGGACGGCGCGATCCTCGCCGCCACCCGCGAGGCACTCGCGGAGCTGGGCTGGGGCGGGCTCACCATGGGCGACGTGGCCGTGCGCGCGGGCGTCGCGAAGACGACGCTCTACCGGCGCTGGCCCTCGAAGAACGAGCTCGTCGTCGCGGCCGTGGCGGAACAGCTGGACGGACTGGAGATGGCGGACCTCGGCAGCCTGCGTGCGGACATCGAGGCGGTCGTCACCCAGTTCGCCGCGCTGCTGTCCGCACCGGAGACCCAGGCCGCCCTGCTCGCCCTCTTCGCCGAGGCCACCCGCGACCCGCTGCTGCGGCAGCGCGTCCGCGAGGCCATCATCGAGCCGCAGAAACGTCTCGTCATCGCCGGCCGCGCCGCCGCGCAGGCCCGCGGCGAGCTCGTGGCGGACACCTGCGAGGAGATGGCCCGGGCCTCGGTCGACATCATCTTCGACACCGTCGCCGGCACGGTCGTCCACCGCATGCTCGTCAGCGGCGAGCCGGCCACGACGGAGTGGATCAGCGCCTTCACCACCCTCCTGCTCCACCCGCTGACCGAGATCTCCGCCCAGCCGGGCTGACGCGGGTGCAACGATCCCTCCCATGGACGGATACGGGACCTTGCTGCTGACCGGCCCCATGGTGGCCGACCACGCACTCGCGGATGCCCTGGGCCACGTTCTCGGCGTTCCCGCCGAGGACGTCCACATCGGCGAGGACTGGACCGACGAGAGCGCGGGCGCGCGCGTCGTCTGCCTGCGTTGGGCATGCCCGCCGCGGGACGTCGTCTGGGCCATGGAGGTGTTCCCCCTGCAGGGAGTGGCGGCCACCCCGAGCGAGCGGGAGCTCTGCTCGGCGCTCGCGGAGGGACTCGGCCAGGCCGTGGTGTTCCCCGCCGAGTCCTTTCCCCCGAGCGCGTACTGGCTGGCCGCCCCCGGTGGGCTGGTGACCCGGGCACGGCTCCACGACGTCGACGGAATCGGGCCCGACGGGGACGAGACCGGTTACGACATCGACGCCGTGGGCGCAGCCGTACCGGGAATGGCGCGGCTGCGGGTCGTCCCGGGCCTGACGGCCGACGGACCGGCGTGACGGACGCGCGTGACGGACGCGGTGTGACGGAGGCGGTGTGACGGACGCGCGTGACGGACGCGGCGTGACGGTGATTCAGAACCCGGCCGGCTCCACGTAGACGCCCCACTCCTCGCGCAGCGCGTCACAGATCTCGCCGAGGGTCGCCTCCGCCCGGACCGCGTCCAGCATCGGCGGGACCATGTTCGCGCCCGAGCGGGCGGCGGCGAGCATCGCGTCGAGGCCGGCCCGGACCGCTGCCTCGTCGCGGGCCGCCTTGCGCTCGGCCAGGACGCGGACCTGCTCGCGCTCGACCTCGTGGCCGACCCGGAGGATCTCCAGCGGCGGGGTCACCGAGCCGGTGTGGCAGTTGACGCCGACGACGCGCTTGTCTCCCTTCTCCAGCGCGCGCTGGTACTGGAAGGCCGCCTCCGCGCTCTCGCCGGTGAACCAGCCGTTCTCGATGCCGCGCAGGACCCCCGAGGTCATCGGGCCGATCGGGTGCCGCCCGCCCGCGCCCACCGCCGCCGCGCCCATCTCCAGGATCTTGCTGAAGATGGCCTCGGCCTGCGCCTCGATCCGGTCGGTCAGCGCCTCCACGTACCAGGAACCGCCCAGCGGGTCGGCGACGTTGGCGACGCCCGTCTCCTCCATCAGCACCTGCTGCGTGCGCAGCGCGATCTCCGCCGCCTGCTCGCTCGGCAGCGCGAGCGTCTCGTCGAGGGCGTTGGTGTGCAGGGAGTTGGTGCCGCCCAGGATCGCCGAGAGCGCCTCGACGGCGGTGCGCACCACGTTGTTGTAGGGCTGCTGCGCGGTGAGCGAGACACCCGCCGTCTGGGTGTGGAAGCGCAGCCACTGCGCCTTCTCGGTCCTCGCGCCGTAGACGTCACGCAGGCGCTTGGCCCAGATCCGGCGCGCGGCACGGAACTTGGCGATCTCCTCGAAGAAGTCCAGGTGCGCATCGAAGAAGAAGGAGAGGCCGGGTGCGAAGACGTCGACGTCCAGCCCGCGCGACAGGCCCAGCTCGACGTAGGCGAACCCGTCGGCGAGGGTGAACGCCAGCTCCTGCGCGGCCGTCGTGCCGGCCTCGCGGATGTGGTAGCCGGAGACCGAGAGCGGCTTGTACGCCGGGATGTCGGCGGCGCAGTACTCCATCAGGTCGCCGATCAGGCGCAGGTGCGGCTCGGGGGCGAAGAGCCACTCCTTCTGCGCGATGTACTCCTTGAAGATGTCGGTCTGCAGCGTCCCGTTGAGGCCCCTCGGATCCACGCCCTGGCGTTCGGCGGCGACGAGGTACATGCAGAAGACCGGGACGGCCGGGCCGGAGATGGTCATCGAGGTGGTGACGTCCGCCAGCGGCAGGCCGCGGAAGAGCACCTCCATGTCGGCGGCGGAGTCGATGGCGACGCCGCAGTGACCGACCTCCCCCAGCGCCCGCGGGTCGTCGGAGTCCCGGCCCATCAGGGTCGGCATGTCGAAGGCGACGGAGAGGCCGCCGCCGCCCGCATCCAGGATCATCCGATAGCGCTCGTTGGTCTGCTCGGCGTTGCCGAAGCCGGCGAACTGGCGGATGGTCCAGGCGCGGCCGCGGTACCCGGTCGCGTAGAGCCCGCGGGTGAAGGGGAACTCGCCTGGCCAGCCGATGTTCTCGAAACCGGGGTAGGTGCTGCCGGGCGGCGGGCCGTACGCGGGCTCGACCGCGTCACCGGAGAGCGTCGTGAAGTCCGCGTCGCGCTTGAGGGCGCGGTCGTAGCGCTGCTGCCACCGCTCGCGGGCGGCGTCCGTCTGCTGTGCGTCCATCGGCAGTGACCCTCACCTTCGGCAGGCTGCACACTCCTTCAATTTACTCGGACGTCCTACTAAACGCGCAATGCCCCGCGTCCGAGGGATCGCGGGGCACAGGGAGGAGCGGTGGTGGTCAGGCGCCGACCAGTTGCTCCGACTCCTTGGCGGCCAGCTGGGCCTTCATCTCACGCACGACGCGGCGCTCGACGAAGAAGACAGCGGTGGGGATGGTCCCGGCCAGGACCGTCCACACGATCTTGCCCATGGGCCACTCGAGCCTCATGCCAAGAATGAAGGCGACCACGACATAGGCCATGTAGAGCCAGCCGTGGAAGGTGCCGACGATGGTCACCGGCGTCTTGGACGCACCGAAAGCGAGCCAGGCGACCGTGAAGACCGTGAGCAGGACCAGGCCCACGCCGGTCACGTACGCCAGGACACGGTAGGCCGTGAGCAGGGGGTTGGACTTGTTCATAGTCATCGAGAGTAGACCGACAAAAGTCGATCACTCACACCGCCCCGGACTCCTCGGAGTCCTCGAAGTCCCCGGCGGCTATGCGCAGCGGCCGCAGCATCTCGAACAGCTGCTTGCAGCCCTCGGCGTCGTATCCGGTCAGGCCGAAGTCCATGGCCATCAGGTCCCGGGTGGCCGCCTCGACCACCTCGCGGCCCTTGGGCGTGATCGCCGCGAGGACGCCGCGACCGTCCAGCGGATTGGGGCGGCGGGTGACCAGGCCTGCCGCCTCCAGGCGGTCGACGGTGTTGGTCACGCTGGTGGGGTGGACCATGAGCCGCTGACCGATCTTGGACAGCGGCAGTTCACCCGCCTTGCTGAAGGTGAGCAGCACCAGCGCCTCGTAGCGGGCGAAGGTCAGCCGGTACGGCTTGACCACCGCGTCGACCTGGGCCAGCAGGATCTGGTGCGCCCTCATCACCGAGGTGATCGCCGCCATGGAGGGGACTGCACCCCAACGCCGCGCCCACAGTTCGTCGGCGCGTTCGATGGGATCGAAGGTCAGGCTCAGCGGCTTCGGCACGCTGACACGTTACCGCTAGGTCTGCAGGGTGGGACCGGGCGTCTCACGCCATGGCGGGCGCGGTCTCGCGCTCCTCGCGGCCGAGGATCCGCTCGGCGAAGAAGCCGCCGGTCGGCAGGACCGAGAGGACCATGATCCAGGCGAAGCGCTTGAAGCCCCAGCCCTGCTCACGCCAGGCCAGCAGCGCGAAGATCGCGTAGAGGATGAACAGGATGCCGTGCACCATGCCCATCACCGGCACCGCGTCGAAGCTGGTGGTGCGCTTGAGCACCGAGCAGACGAGCAGCAGGAGGAAGGAGACGCCCTCCGGCATGGACACCAGACGCAGGCGATGGACGGCGGTGGTCTTCACTTCGAACCCTCGGACCTCTCGGGAATGTCGCAATCTTGCGCCAAGGCGCCCGTTCAGTATGACCGACCGGTTTTTCGTCCCTGTATCCGGCTATTCTCCCGGCCATGACGAGGGACTGGGACCGCCGGCACTGCGCCCGCAAGGGGCACATCACCTACGCACCGACCGAGCCGGAGCTGCGCGAGCGGCTGCGGGTCGAGACGGCCGTCGGCGAGGCCTGGCGGTGCCTGCGCTGCGGTGACTTCGCCGTCGGCGAGGCGCACGGCAGCGGCCCGGCCGCGGACGCCCCCTTCGTTCCGCGCGGCAAGGCACTGCGTGACCTCTTCATCCTGCGCTTCCTCGCCGTGGAGCGGCTGGTGCGCGGGGTGTTCATCATCCTGGTGGCCTGGGCGGTCTGGAAGTTCAGCAACAGCCAGACCTCGGTGCAGCAGCTCTTCAACGACGACCTGACGCTCTTCCGCCCGATCGCCCAGCACTACGGCTTCGACATCGACCACTCGGCGGTCGTCGACTCGATCCAGAAGACCTTCCAGTACAAGCACAGCACCCTGCTGATCACCGCCGCGGCACTGGTCGCCTACGCGCTGATCGAGATCGTCGAGGCCTTCGGCCTGTGGGCGGCCAAGCGCTGGGCGGAGTACCTGACGGTGGTCGCGACGGCGGCCTTCCTGCCGCTGGAGATCATGGAGCTGACGCACAAGGTCAGCGGCTTCAAGATCGCCACACTGGCGCTGAACGTGCTGGCCGTCCTCTACATCCTCCTGGCCAAGCGGCTCTTCGGGCTGCGGGGCGGCGCGAAGGCATTCGAGGCGGAGCGTCACGGCGCCTCGCTGCTGGAGGTCGAGGCGGCGGCCCATCAGGCCTCGCTCAAGGCCCGCGAGGCCCAGGTCGCGACGGCGATGGCGAACGTCCACCAGAACGCGCCACTCGATCGAGTGGCACCGCAGCAGCACAACGCCGTGGATGGGCCGTCGGCGATCGTTGAATAGTACAATTTTCAACTAAACGACGTATCATCGGAGCCATGGACACCACCACAGCCGCGCCCGTCCTCCCCGCGTCCGACCCGGACCCCCAGGAGGACGCGCCGTGGCTCACCGCGGCAGAACAGCGCCTGTGGCGAGCCCACCTGGAGGTCAGCCGGCTCCTGATGTACCAACTGGAGCGCGAGCTGCAGCCCTACGGGCTCTCGATCAGCGACTACACCATCCTCGTCGAACTCTCCGAGGCACCGCAACGGCGGATGCGGATGACCGACCTCGCCGTCGCCACGCTGCAGTCGAAGAGCCGCCTCTCCCACCAGATCACCCGCATGGAGGCCGCTGGCCTGGTCGTCCGCGACACCTGCCCGGGCGACCGCCGCGGCCTGTTCGCGGTGCTGACCGACCACGGCTGGGACACCATGCGGCACGTCGCCCCGCGCCACGTCCGCAAGGTGCGCGAGCACTTCATCGACCGCTTCGACGAGGACCAGATCGACACGATCTACGAGGCCCTCGCCCCGATCGCGGAACACCTGCGCGAGCTGCGCGGACGCGGCTGAGCCCGGCCGGGTTCAGGGGCTGCCCGCCGGCTCGAAGCCGGCCAGCAGCTGTTCCAGCGCGGCCTGGTCCGGCCCGACGAACGGGGCGAGCCCGGCCACGGCGCTGAGCGTGTCGATCATCCGCCCGGTGATGCCGGACGCCGCGGGCAGATGGGTCGACAGCACGAGCTCGGGCGCGCGCTCCCGCAGCAGCTGCCAGCTGTCCTGGAACTTCCGCGCGTCGACGTTCTCGAGCCACACGCTGTCCACGCTCGCCCAGAACACCTGCGCGTCGTGCAGTCCCTCCGGCGCGAGGTCGCGCGCGTCCGGGCCTTCCGCGAGCTCCGCGCTGGGCATCGGACCGCCGAAGCAGTCCGAGCTGAAGCAGACCCCGGTGCGGTCGTCGAAGAAGCCGACCGTCGCCGGGTTGTCGAACAGCGGCGGCCGGAAGGCGGTGAGGGTGCGGTCCCCCACGTCCAGCGACTGCCCGGGGTTGAGCAGGAAGATCCGGTCCATCGGCAGCGGGTGCTCGGTGGACATGATCCCGGCCCCGACGAAGGTGGTCACCACCCGCGCCTGCGGGGCGGCGTCGAGCAGAGCGAAGATCCCGCCCGTGTGGTCGCGGTCGGGGTGGGTCAGCCAGATCCACCGCACGTCGGCGGGGTCGAGCGCGGTGCTGAGCGTCCGCAGGAAGTCCCGGTCCGGCAGCCCGAGGCCGGTGTCGACGACAACGGGCTGGGCGGCGTGGAGGACGAACGCGTTGGCGGGGATGTGGCCGATCCCCGGCACTTCGAGGCTGTCACTGAGGACGCTGACATCGGGGTGGACGCGGTGCACGGGCATGAGTGGGCGCTCCCTCGGCTGGGACTCCGGTTCGGACGGATCGCTCGCGGCCACTGCGTCCATCGTAGGCCCGGGGGGCCGGCGGGCACCGTCAGCCGGTGAGGGAGGCGATCAGTTCGTCCGCCGCGGAGTATGAGTCCAGCTCGCCGTCGGCGACCTTCTGGGCCAGGGCGTCGAGGTGGCGGTCGCCGTGGACCCGGGCGAAGCGCTCACGCAGGGCGGTGACCGCGATGGTCTCCACCTCCTGCGCGGCCCGCCGCAGCCGCCGGGCGGCAAGCTCGCCGTGCTCGGACATCCAGGTGTGGTGCTTGTCCAGCGCCGCGACGACCTCGTCGACGCCCTCCTGCTTCGCGGCCACGGTCTTCACGATCGGCGGACGCCAGTCCCCCGGCGAGCGGGCCTCGCCCAGGCCCAGCATGTGGTTGAGCTCGCGGGCGGTCGCGTCCGCGCCGTCGCGGTCGGCCTTGTTGACCACGTAGACGTCGCCGATCTCCAGGATGCCCGCCTTGGCCGCCTGGATCCCGTCACCCATGCCCGGGGCGAGCAGCACGATCGTGGTGTCCGCCTGGGCCGCGATCTCGACCTCGGACTGGCCCACGCCGACCGTCTCGACCAGGACCACGTCACAGCCGGCCGCGTCCAGCACCCGGATCGCCTGCGGCGCGGACCAGGCCAGCCCGCCGAGGTGGCCGCGGGTGGCCATGGACCGGATGAAGACCTCCGGGTCCGTCGCGTGCTCCTGCATGCGGACACGGTCCCCGAGCAGCGCTCCCCCGGAGAACGGCGAGGAGGGATCGACGGCGAGCACGCCCACCCGCTTGCCCTGACGGCGGTACGCCGTCACCAGCGCGGAGGTGGAGGTGGACTTCCCCACCCCCGGCGAGCCGGTCAGCCCGACGACGTAGGCCCGCCCGGTCAGCGGCGCCAGCGCGGCCATGACCTCCCGCAACTGCGGGCTGGCCCCCTCGACCAACGAGATCAGGCGGGCAACGGCACGCGGCCGACCCTCTCGGGCCTGCGCCACCAGCGCGGGGACGTCGATCACCGTACGGAGCTCCAGATCTTGATCGGGCGAGCCAGTTGCAAACGTGAGGGGCGCGAGGCTCTGCCGATTTGCGGCTCCGCCGCGTGGGCGCGACCAGGGTGCCATGCGCTCCCGCAGGTACTTGCACTATCCCCAGGGGCGCGAGGAACTGCGCGACAAGCCATCCACGCAGGTGGTTCGCCGAACGAGCAGGGCCATCCGCACAGGGTGGTTGCTCGCGCAGTTCCTCGCGCCCCCAACGGCTACGCCGTCAGGCCTTCGGCACGCGGATGACGAGCGCGTCGCCCTGGCCGCCGCCGCCGCAGAGCGCGGCCGCGCCGACGCCGCCGCCACGCCGCTGGAGCTCCAGGGCCAGCGTCAGGACCACGCGCGCGCCGGACATCCCGATCGGGTGACCGAGCGCGATCGCGCCGCCGTTGACGTTCACCTTGTCGAGGGAAATCCCCAGGTCCTTCACGGACTGCACGGCCACCGCCGCGAACGCCTCGTTGATCTCGACCAGGTCGAGGTCCTCGACACCGAGGCCCTCCTTGCCCAGCGCGTGCAGGATCGCGTTGGACGGCTGCGACTGCAGCGAGTTGTCCGGGCCGGCCACGTTGCCGTGGGCGCCGATCTCGGCGATCCAGGTCAGGCCCAGCTCCTCGGCCTTGGCCTTGCTCATCACGACCACCGCGGCGGCGCCGTCGGAGATCTGCGAGGAGGTGCCGGCCGTGATCGTGCCGTCCTTGGTGAAGGCCGGACGCAGCTTGCCGAGCGACTCGACCGTCGTGTCCGCGCGGACGCCCTCGTCCACGGAGAAGAGGACCGGCTCGCCCTTGCGCTGCGGGATCTCCACGGGAACGATCTCGGCCTCGAACACGCCGTTCTTCTGCGCGGCCGCGGCCAGCTGGTGCGAGCGGGCGGCGATCTCGTCCTGCGCGGCGCGCTCGATGCCGAGGCGGGTGTTGTGGACCTCGGTGGACTCGCCCATCGGGATACCGTCGAAGGCGTCCGTGAGGCCGTCGTAGGCCATCGCGTCGAGCATCTCGATCGCGCCGTACTTGAAGCCCTCGCGGGACTTCGGCAGCAGGTGCGGGGCGTTGGTCATCGACTCCTGGCCGCCGGCCACGACGACGTCGAACTCACCCGCGCGGATCAGCTGGTCGGCCAGCGCGATCGCGTCCAGGCCCGACAGACACACCTTGTTGATGGTCAGCGCCGGGACGTTCATCGGGATGCCGGCCTTGACCGCGGCCTGGCGGGCGGGAATCTGGCCGGCGCCGGCCTGCAGCACCTGGCCCATGATCACGTACTGGACCTGGTCCCCGGTGATACCGGCGCGCTCCAGCGCGGCCTTGATCGCGACGCCGCCGAGGTCGGCGCCGGAGAACCCCTTGAGCGAGCCGAGCAGGCGGCCCATGGGAGTGCGGGCGCCCGCGACGATCACGGACGTGGTGGCGCGGCTTGCCGTGTTGCTCATGGTGGTCGAGCCCCTTTGCTGCGACGGGAACTGGCGGGCGACGGTGTGCCACGGCACCGAGTGCCAGTTGGGAGTTTTCCGCACAATGTATCGACGAGCAGGGAGGCCGTCACCCGGCACACGGTGTGATCACGGGCACGGTCGCCACGGGTTTCGTCGAAACACGAGTTGCGCTCTATTGGAGGGAGAGCGCAACCACGCTCTCCCTCATTCCCTCCCGGAGGACCTACCCGTGCTGACGCGCATCGACCACATCGGCATCGCCTGCTTCGACCTGGACAAGACGGTCGAGTTCTACCGCGCGACCTACGGCTTCGAGGTCTTCCACGAGGAGGTCAACGAGGAGCAGGGAGTGCGCGAGGCCATGCTGAAGATCAACGAGACCTCCGACGGCGGCGCCAGCTACCTGCAGCTCCTGGAGCCGACCCGCGAGGACTCCGCCGTGGGCAAGTGGCTCACCAAGAACGGCGAGGGCGTGCACCACATCGCCTTCGGCACCGCGGACGTGGACGGCGACGCCGCGGACATCCGTGGCAAGGGTGTCCGGGTCCTCTACGACGAGCCGCGTATCGGTTCCATGGGCTCCCGCATCACCTTCCTGCACCCCAAGGACTGCCACGGCGTGCTCACCGAGCTGGTCACCTCCGCCGCCCAGCCGACGCACGAGTAGCCACAGCAAACTCACCAGTAGCAAGAAGTCGGGCACGGAAAGCAAGAAAAACCGGCGGACCCCCCTGCACGCACCCCCGATGACGTGAGAAAATGCGCCGGTGCCACGGCCCGGTAGCCGGGGGTGCGGGTGGGGTGCGTGAGATACCGAGTGGCCCACTCTTCCCCACGATCTGCCACCATTCTCCGTAAGGCATAGGGTTCACCAAGGAGCTCACCCGGACGGCGGAGCGGGATACACCCGAACCGCGCACGGTGTGGCGACGCGATCATGGAGACGGATGGGACCGCGGAGTGCGGGGCAACGACGGCTACGAGGTTGACGATCACCTCGCCAAGTTCGAGGCCGACATGGAGCGGCTTCGCAAGGAGCGCGAGAAGGCCGTCACACACGCCGAGGACCTCGCCTACCAGGTCGAAGTCCTCCGCGCCAAGCTGCACGAGGCACGTCGGCAGCTTGCTCAGCCGCGTGCCTTCGACTCCGTGGCCGGACAGGCCGAACAGATCCTGCGCAACGCCGAGGCCCAGGCCGAGCAGCTGCGCCAGGAGGCCGAGCGCACCCGGATGGAGGCGCAGAACGCCACCGCCCGGCTGATGCAGGAGGCGGCCGAGCGCTCCGCCCGGCTCCAGGCCGAGTGGCAGGCCGAGGCCGAGGCCCGCCGCCGCCAGCTGGAGGCCGAGCTCGCCGAGCTGCGCCGCAGCGCCCAGCAGCACGTCAACGAGAACGTCTCCTGGGCGGAGCAGGCCCGCGTCGGCACCGAGCAGCAGGCCCGCCAGATCATGGACGAGGCCCGCGCCGAGGCCGAGCGGATGCTCGGCGTCGCCCGCGCCGAGGCCATGGCCGTCTCCGAGGCCGCCACCTCCCAGGTCGCCGCCGACGTCGAGTCCACCCGCGCCGAGGCCGAGACCGTCCTGCAGCGCGCCCGCACCGAGGCGGAGCGGCTGCTGAACGCCGCCGCCGCCCAGGCCCAGGACGCCACCGAACGCGCCGACCGGGTCCGCGCCGACGCCGGCGCCGAGGCCGACGAGCGGCTCGCCGCCGCCCAGGCCGAGATCCAGCGACTGCGCGACCAGGCCGCCGCCCTGCGCGGCGAGGCCGAGAGCCTGCGGGCCGAGGCGGAGGCCCGCCTGGCTGGGGTCGAGGCCGCCGGACAGCAGCGCACCGACACCGCAAAGGCCGAGGTCGCCCGCATGGTCGCCGCCGCGACCAAGGAGGCCGACGAGCTCAAGGTCGAGGCCCAGCGCCTGCTGGAGGAGGCCCGCGAGGAGATCGAGCGGCTCAAGGCCGAGGCGCTCGAATCCGCCCGCACCGAGGGCGCCGCCAGCGCCACCGTTCACCTCGCCAAGGCCGCCCGCACCGCCGAGGACGTCGTCTCCCGCGCCACCGCCGACGCCGAGACCGTCCGGCAGAACGCCGCGGAGGAGGCCGAGCGGATCCGCGGGGAGGCCCAGGCCGAGGCCCAGCTGCTGCGCGAGCAGGCCAGGAACGCCGCCGAGCAGGCCCAGGGCATGGCGCTCGACGAGATCGCCGCCCACCAGGACGCCGCCGCCCAGCTGCGCGCCCAGGCCGAGCAGCTGCGCGCCGAGACGGCCGTCGAGGTCGAGCGGACCCTCGGTGAGGCCCGCCGCCAGGCCATAGGACAGATCGAGGAGTCGGCCCGCAGCGCCGAGGAGCTGCTGGTCAAGGCGAAGGCCGACGCGGACGAGCTGCGCGGCGGGGCCGCCGAGGAGGTCGCCTCCGCCAAGGCGCGCGCCGCCGAGGACGCCCGCGAGATGCAGGGCCGCGCCGAGCAGGTGCTGGCCCGCGCCAAGACCGAGGCCGAGCGGATCCGCGGCGAGGCCGAGGGCGTCCGCGACGCCGAGGCCGCCAAGGGCACCGCCCGGGCCGAGGAGATCAGCGCCGCCGCCCAGGCCGCCGCCGAGGAGACGCAGGCCGCGACGCTCGCGGCCGCCGAGGAGCTGCGCGCCCAGGCCGTCGCCGAGGCCGAGCGCGTCCAGGCCGAGGCTCGGCAGGAGCGCGACCAGATCCTCGCCGACTCCGAGCGGCTGGCCGCCGAGCGCGCCCAGCAGGCCGCGGCCGACGCCGAGAAGGCCGCCGAGGACGCCCGCGCCGCCGCCGAGCTGCGCGAGCGCACCGCCGTCGAGGTCGCCGAGTCCCGCGCCCAGGCCGAGAACGAGCTCGCCCGGATGCGCGCCGACCTCGACAGCGAGATCGAGCGCCTGCGCGCCGAGGCCCAGGAGTCCGTCGCCGCGGACGTCGCGGCCGCCAAGGCCAAGGCGGACTCCGCCGAGTCCGACGCCGAGCAGACCAGGGCCGAGGCCCGGGAGGCCGCCGCCCAGGACCTGGCCGACGCCAAGTCCCTGCGCGAGCAGGCCGCCGCCTCCGTCGCCGAGGCCGAGGCCGAGGCCGAGCGGATCCGCGAGGCCGCCCGCGACCTGGAGGCCGACCTGGTCAGCCGCCGGGAGGCCGCCGACGCCGAGGCCGAGCAGCGGGCCGCCGAGGCCCGGGAGGCCGCCGAGCGGCAGGCGAGCGAGCTCGCCGACAAGCGGCTCTCCACGCTGGTCGCCGCCAAGGCCGATGCGGACCTGATCCGCGGACGCGCCCAGGAGGCCGCCGAGGAGGCCGAGCAGGCCCGCGCCCGGCAGCTCGCCGAGGACGCCGACCAGCGCGAGACGCTGCTGGCCGAGGCCCAGGCCGAGGCCGAGCGGATCCGGCTCGCCGTCGAGCAGCACGACGCCGAGGCCGCACAGCAGCGTGACGCGCTGCTCACCGAGGCCCAGGCCACCGCCGAGCGGCTCGCCGCCGAGGCGCAGGCCGCTGCCGAGCAGCTGGCCGCGGAGACCCAGGCCGGGGCCGAGCAGGTCCGACTGAAGCTGGAGCAGCACGACGCCGAGGCCGCCGCGCGCCGCGAGGCCCTGCACGCCGAGGCCCAGGCCACGCTCGAGCAGACCGAGCAGGCACACGCCCAGCACACCGCCGACCTGGCCGACCTGCGCGCCCAGGCCGAGCGCGAGCACGCCGAGCAGCGCGAGACCATCGTGGCCGAGGCCCACGCCGAGGCCGACCGGGTCCGCGCCGAGGGCCGCGAGCACGCCGCCCACGACATCGCCGACGCCAAGGCGTCGCGCGAGGCCGCCGCCAAGCAGCTCACCGACACCGAGACCGCCGTCGCCGAGCTGCGCGAGGAGGCCGCCAAGGTCCTCGCCGACGCCGAGGCCAAGGCCGCCGCCGACCGCCAGGCGCTGGAGGCGGACTTCTCCGAGCTGCGCGCCGAGGCCGACCGGGCCGCCGCGCAGATCCGCGAGGCGGCCCAGGCCGCCGCCGAGGAGATCCACGCCCAGGCCCGCCGCGACTACGACGAGGCCGGCGCCGAGCTGGCCCGGATCCGCGTCGAGGCCGACGCCGCGATCGAGTCCGAGCGCGCGGCGATGATGGAGCAGCGCACCGCCGCCGACGCCCGCACCGCCGAGATCATCGCCCAGGCCGAGCAGGACGCCGCCCAGCACGCCGCCGACCTGGCCGCGCTGCGCGCCGAGACCGAGCACGAGCTCGCCGACCGCCGCGACGCGGTGCTCGCCGAGGCGCACGCCGAGGCCGACCGGGTCCGTGAGGAGGCCCGCGAGGCCGCCGCCGCCGACCTGGCCGACGCCAAGGGCTCGCGCGAGGCCGCCGTCAAGGCGCTCACCGACACCGAGACCGCCGTCGCCGAGCTGCGCGAGGAGGCCGCCAAGGTCCTCGCCGACGCCGAGGCCAAGGCCGCCGCCGACCGCGCGCTCTTCGAGGCCGAGCTGACCGAGCTGCGCACCGAGTCCGAGCTGGCCGCGGGTGAGACCCGCGACTCCGCCGAGCGCGAGGCCGCGCAGGTCCGCCAGCTGGCCACCACCGAGGCCGCCCGGCTCCGCGCCGAGGCCGCCGACGACCGCGAGCGGGTCACCGCCGAGCTCGCCGCACTGCGCGCGGAGGCCGCCGAGGCCTTCGCCGAGGAGCGGTCGAAGATCGAGGCCGCGCGCGCGGAGAACGAGCGCGACGCCGCGAACCGGATCGCCTCCGCCGAGGACGAGGCCGCCGAGGTCCGCCAGTCCGTGGCCGGCCTCTACGAGCAGGCCGAGGCGCAGACCACGCAGACCCGCGCCGACGCCGAGCGCGAGGCCGCGCAGATCCGCGAGTTGGCCACCACCGAGGCCGCCCGGCTGCGGGCCGAGGCCGAACAGGCCCACGAGCAGGCCGAGCAGGAGGCCCAGCGCCTGCGCGCCGAGGCCGAGGAGCTGCGCGCCAAGGCCGCCGAGGACGCCACCCGCGCCCTCGCGGAGGCGCAGGAGCTCGCCGAGTCCGTCACCGCCGATGCCGAGACCGCTGCGCTGGCCACCACGGCCGCCGCGGAGGAGCAGGCCGACGCGATGGTCTCGGCCGCCCGCAAGGAGGCCGAGCGGATCGCCGCCGAGGGCGCGGCCGAGGGCAGCACGCTGGTCGAGCAGGCCCGCCGCGACGCCGACACCATGCTGGTCGAGGCCCGCGGCGACGCCACGCAGATCCGCGAGCGCGCCGAGGAGCTGCGCGATCGGACCCACGCCGACATCGAGGCGCTGCACGAGCGGGCCCGCAAGGAGTCCGCGGAGGCGCTGCGCTCGGCCGGCGAGCGGGTCGACAAGCTCGTCTCGGAGACCAACGAGCAGTTGGACGAGATGCGGGCCGAGGCCGAGCGCGAGCTCGCCGTGGCCAAGGAGAAGGCGGCGGAGCTGCAGGCCGAGGCGTCCGCCGAGGCCAGCAAGGTCCGCATCGCCGCCGTCAGGAAGGCGGAGGGCCTGCTCAAGGAGGCGGAGGCGCGCAAGGCCGACGCCGACGCGAGGCTGGAGGCCGCCCGCGAGGAGGCCGACCAGCTGCGGTCGGCCGCCGCCGAGGCTGCGGAGAAGACCCGTCAGGACGCCGTCGAGGCGGGCGAGACGGAGCTGACCCAGGCCAGGGCCGAGGCGGAGCAGACGCTGGAGGAGGCCCGCACCGAGGCCAAGCGGATCACCGACGAGGGCCGCAGGGAACTCGACGAGCTGGTCAACCGGCGCAAGGACATCAACACCGAGATCGCCCGCGTGCAGGACGTCCTCCAGGCCCTCGAGGCCTTCGAGGCGCCCGGCGGTGCGGGCAAGCCCAGCGGGGGAACGGGCGGTGCCGGCAACGGTGCGGCCGGTGGGGCGAGCAGGGCCAACGGGGACAGCAACAACAGGTCGGGCGGCCGTGGCGGCGCTCCTGCGGGAGTCGGTGCCGGGGCCACTCGTCCGGGTGGCAAACGTGGTGGCACGCAACCACCCGATTGAGCGGTCATTCTCCACTCTTCATCGGCTTTACGCCGATGACACACCGAATCCGTGTCAGGATTCGCCCTATCACCTCACCTCAACCATCCGACTCTCCGGGCATACGACAGGAACTCCACCCCTATGAGCGACACACACTCTCCGCACGGCTTCGACGTTGTGCGCCGCGGGTACGAGCGGGCTCAGGTCGACGAGCGCATCAGCAAGCTGGTCACGGACCGCGACGGCGCCCTCAACCGGATCGGCGCGCTGGAGAAGCGCATCGAGGAGCTGCACCTCGAGACGCAGACGGCGCAGGCTCAGATCACTGACGCCGAGCCGTCCTACGCGGGCCTCGGCGCCCGGGTCGAGAAGATCCTGCGCCTGGCCGAGGAGGAGGCCAAGGACCTGCGTGAGGAGGCCCGCCGCGCCGCCGAGCAGCACCGCGAGCTGGCCGAGGCCGCGGCCCAGCAGGTCCGCAGCGAGGCCGACGGCTTCGCCAAGGACCGCAAGGCCAAGTCCGAGGAGGAGGGCGCTCGGATCGTCGAGAAGGCGAAGAGCGACTCCGCGCAGCTCCGCGCCGAGGCGGCGAAGGACGCGCAGAACAAGCGCGAGGAGGCGGACGCCCTCTTCGAGGAGACCCGCGCCAAGGCCGCGCAGGCCGCTGCGGACTTCGAGACCAACCTGGCCAAGCGCCGCGAGCAGTCCGAGCGGGACCTGGCCGCGCGTCAGGCCAAGGCCGAGAAGCGCCTCGCCGAGATCGAGCACCGCGCCGAGCAGCTCCGCCTGGAGGCGGAGAAGCTCCGCACCGACGCCGAGCGTCGCGCGCGCCAGACGGTTGAGACCGCCCAGCGCCAGGCCGAGGACATCGTCGCCGACGCCAACGCGAAGGCGGACCGCGTCCGCAGCGAGAGCGAGCGCGAGCTCGCGGCGCTGACGAACCGTCGCGACAGCATCAACGCCCAGCTCACCAACGTCCGCGAGATGCTCGCCACCCTCACGGGCGCTGCGGTCGCCGCCGCGGCCGCCCCGGACGACGACGTCATGGGCCGCGGCGTCCCGGCCCAGCAGAGCCGCTAAGGCTTCACAGCCTCAAAGCTTCGCTCCCGCAGGCAGTTGCACTCTCCAGGGGCGCGAGGCTCTGCTGATCTGCGGCTCCGCCGCGCGGGCGCGACAAGCCTCGGCTTGAGCTCCCGCAGGCAGTTGCACTCTCCAGGGGCGCGAGGAACTGCGCGACAAGCCACCCTCAGTGGTGAGTCGCCGCACGAGCAGGGCCATCCGCACGCGGGTGGTTGCTCGCGCAGTTCCTCGCGCCCCTGAGCGTTGCAACTGAACGCTCGCGCCCGCGCGGCGGAGCCGCAGATCGGCACAGCCTCGCGCCCCTGGGCATTGCCACCTCAAGTCATCGCAAGCAGCAGGTCCTCGCCGGTGGACGGGGCGAGGCCGTCGGCGCGGTCGGCGAAGTAGCGCTCGGTGTGTGAGCGTCCGGAGACATGGCGAACGCCGGAGAAGCCGGCCTCGCGTGCCAGTGTGAGCATCTGCTCCGGCGTGTAGAAGCTGACGAACGGCGTGCCGGAGGCGCGCGCGCCCTGCTGGGAGGCTTCGAGCGCCGGGCGGTCCGCCGCGTCCACGAGGTCCGCGGGCAGCAGGAACGTCATCGCCAGCGTCGACCCGGGTGCGAGGCCCACGATCTGGCGCAGCGTCGCGGACGTGGCCTCCTCGGAGAGGTACATGCTGACGCCGGTGGAGACCACCACCGCCCGGCTGCCGGGGTCGAAACCGGCCGCGACCAACCGTTCCACCCAGGACTCGCCGGCCTCGAAGTCCACCGGCACGAGCCTCAGCCACTCCGGGACGCCGTAGCCGAGTTCGTCCAGGCGGCGGCGCTTCCACCCCTGTGTGGCCGGCTGGTCGATCTCGAAGACCCGCAGCCGGGAGGCGAATTCGGGACGCCGCTGGGCGAAGGTGTCCAGCCCCGCACCGAGGACGACGTACTGGGTGACACCTCCCTCGACCTGCTCGGCAAGCAACTCCTCGATGAACCGCGCACGCGCGGCGACCGCCGCGCGAAGGCGGCTGGTTCCGGCCGGATCCATGTCGGGGCGGTCGCGCCAGCCGGGCTCCGGCGCGGCGATGCGCAGGCCGATCTCGTCCTCGAACACGTGCGGCGCCGCGTCGAGCTGGACGTGCATGGCCCGCCAGAGGGCGACCCGGACGGCGGTGTTGTCGGGTACGTCGCTCACGGCGCGGCTCACCCCTTCAACGGAGCCTGCAGGCTCCAGACCCGGCCGTCGGCGTCCCGGACGGTCGCCTCGAGGGTGCCGTAGTGGGTCTGCTCGAACGGCGTGACCAGCTCGACGCCCGGGCCGGGGCGGAAGGCCTCGGCGTCCGGGACCTTGAGGACGAGCCGGGTCGTGGGCTCGCGGTCCGCGGGGATCTCGGCGATGAAGACGTAGGGGCCTTCGGTGTTGCGCAGTTGGCCGGAGTTGTGGCCGGTGTCGAACTCGAGCTCGTAGCCGAGCGACTGGAAGAACTGGGCGGCCCTGCCCCAGTTGTGCGTCTCCAGGAACACGGCCTCGATTCCGTCGGTCGCCATCTCAGGACTCCTTCTCGGGCTTCTCGGGCTTCTCGGGCGCTTCGGCGAGGTAGGCGCGCAGGGCCTCGGCGACCAGCGCCGAGAGCGACATGCCGGTGTCGAGCGCGCGGTACTTCAGCTGCTTGATCAGCTCGACCGGCAGGTACACGTTGAACTGCTTGACTTCGTCACCCACACCACGATGCTAGCACGCTAGATTGCTAGCATCGTGGAGAAAAAGGGGGACCCGCCCATGGCGGGTCCCCCTTCTCAGTCGATGCGCGCCAGCAACCCGCGGACCGCCGTGTTGAAGGCCTCCGGCACCTCCAGGGCCGAGAGGTGGCCGGCGCCCGGGAGAACGGTCAGTTCCGACCGGGGCAGCGCCGCGGCCAGGGCCTCCGCGTCGGAGGGCGGGGTGAGGGTGTCCTCCGCGCCGACGACGACCAGCGACGGGACGTCGACCGCGCGCAGGGAGTCCAAGGAGTCCGGCCTCGCGGCCATCGCGCGCTGCGCCCAGGCGACCGACGCCGGGGAGGCCTCGCCGATCAGCGCGGCGACGTGGTCGACCAGCTTCGGGCAGCGCCGTGCCGTCGTCGCGCCCAGCAGAGGGGACGGCAGCTGCTCGTCGACGAGGAGGCGGACGCTGTCGCGGGCCAGGACCGCCTTCGCGACCCGCTCGCGGTTCTCGCGGGCGGCCTCGGCGTCCGCCGTGCCCTTGGTGTCGGCGAGCAGCAGTCCGCTCAGGCGGTCGGGGTGACAGCGTGCGAAGGCCATCGCGACGTAGCCGCCCATGGAGAGGCCGCCCACCACGGCCTGGTCGATGCCCGCGGCGTCGAGCAGCAGGGCGATGTCGTCGGCCAGCAGGTCCAGGGAGGGGGCGTCGGCCCCGAGCGCGGTGCCGCCGAAGCCGCGCAGGTCGACCGCGAGGACGCGGGCCTCGGAGCCGTCCGAGCCGGGGAGCTCGTCGAGCTGGGACTCCCACATGCGGGCCGAGAGCGGGAACGCGTGCAGCAGGACCAGGGGCGTGCCGGAGCCCGCCTCGCGCACGGAGAGACGTTCGGTCATGGGGACAAGCCTATGCACCGAACGGTGCTTCGAACCCGCACAACGGGCGATACTGACCTAGGGTGATCACATGATCGAGGTCAACGAGCTGACCAAGCGGTACGGCGACAAACTCGCCGTCGACCATCTCAGCTTCACCATCCCCCAAGGGGTGGTGACGGGCTTTCTGGGCCCGAACGGCGCCGGCAAGTCGACCACCATGCGGATGATGCTCGACCTCGACCGGCCGACGTCCGGGACGGTCCGGATCGACGGGAAGAAGTACGGGCAGCTCCACCAGCCGCTGAAGTACATCGGCGCGCTGCTGGAGGCCAAGGCCGTGCACCCGGGACGCAGCGCCTACAACCACCTGCTGTGGCTCGCCGCGAGCAACAAGATCCCGACCCGCCGCGTGGACGAGGTGCTCTCGCTGGTCGGGCTGACGGCGGTGGCCAAGAAGCGCTCCGGCGGGTTCTCGCTCGGCATGGGGCAGCGGCTCGGCATCGCCGCCGCGCTGCTGGGCGACCCGAGGATCCTGATGTTCGACGAGCCGGTCAACGGGCTCGACCCGGAGGGGATCGTCTGGGTCCGGACCTTGATGAAGACCCTCGCCACCGAGGGCCGCACCGTCTTCGTCTCCTCCCACCTGATGAGCGAGATGGCGCTCACCGCCGAGCATCTGATCGTGATCGGCCGGGGCCGGCTGCTGGCCAACATGCCGATGAACCAGTTCATCGACGAGAACTCGCGCTCCTTCGTCCGGCTGCGCACCCCGGACCCGGAGAAGCTCCTGGACGCGTTCTCCGGCGCGGGCATCACCGCCACGCTGGACGGGGACGGCGCCTACGAGGTGGAGGACGGCGACATGGCCCGCATCGGCGACCTCGCCGCGGCCCACGGCGTCGCCCTGCACGAGCTGAGCCCGCAGCGCGCGTCACTGGAGGAGGCGTTCATGCGGATGACGGCGGAGTCCGTGGAGTACCAGACCGACGCCGCCCCGCAGTGGGGCTCGGAATGGAAGAAGGAGAGCTGACGATGGGTGCGGTCCTTCGCTCCGAGTGGATCAAGGTCAAGACGGTCCGCTCGACGTTCGTCACCCTGGTGGTGGCCTTCTTCGTGACGGTCGGCCTCAGCGCCCTCGTCTCCTTCTTCACCAACCAGAACTTCTCCAAGCTGTCGCCGACCGAACGGGCGACCTTCGACCCGACCCAGACCAGCCTCGGGGGCGTCTACCTCGGCCAGCTCGCGGTCATCGTCTTCGCCGTGCTGGTCATCGGCAACGAGTACAGCACGGGGATGATCCGCGCCTCGCTGGCCGCGGTCCCGCAGCGCGGGTCACTGTTGACGGCGAAGGCCCTGATCGTGCTGGGCCTGGTACTGCCGGTGTCGCTGGCGACGAGCTTCGTCTCGTTCTTCCTCGGGCAGGCGCTGCTGGGCAGCCACAAGGCGCAACTGAGTGATCCGGGCGTGCTGCGGGCCGTGTTCGGCTCCGCCGGCTACATGACCCTGATCGCACTGTTCTCGCTCGGCGTCGGGTTCCTGCTGCGCAAGCCGGTGCTCTCGCTGGGCCTGCTGATGCCGTTCTTCTTCCTGATCTCCCCGATCCTGAGCAACGTGCCCAAGGTCAAGAATGTGGCGCACTACTTCCCGGACCGCGCGGGCAGTGAGATGGCGGCGACCCAGGCCAATCCGAACATCCCGTTCGGGCCGGGCGCGGGCTTCGTCATCTGCCTGCTGTGGGTGGTCGCCGCGCTCGCCGTGGGCCTCGCCCTGTTCCGTCGCCGGGACGCCTAGCCGACCCCTCAGTACCTCGGCGCGCCGCGTCCCCGCATCAGGTTGGGGGCGCGGCGTTCGCGGTTGGACCAGCAGGCGCGGTGCCAGTGGCGGCGGTCGTCGACGCCACCCCATTCGGGCCAGGCCACGATGTGGCCCACGCCGGGCGGGATCTCCTGGTCGCAGCCGGGGCAGCGGTAGACCTTGCCGCTGTCGCCCGCGACCGCGCGGACCTTCCACTCCTCGCCGCCGTAGGACTCGGTCCGCTCCAACCAGGTGCCCCCGGTGACCGCACGGGCGTTCTGGTTGTCGTCCCCGCGGGGGCGACTTCGGCGAGGAGACACGATTCCCCCTGACTGGACGGGCATGCTGGTCTCTCCAGGGTAGTGGAGCCCGCTCCGCGCACCCCCGAACGCGCCGGGGGTGGCTTTTACCACAGAGGCCGGATTCTGGCCAGGGTGCGAGGGCAAAACCACCCGTTCTCAGGTCGATGCCGAGGATCCGCTGTGCCTGTGGCACATGACGTGAGTTACTCCTGTGGTAGTCGCGGGGTCGAAGTTCTCCGCGGGGCCAAGGAGTTGATTCCATGTCCGCCGTGCACGCCAGCGCCGTACCCACCCTCGCGCCGTACCGGCTGCCCCGGCAGCGCAGCGCGCGGCGGGTTCCGGGCGGGCTCAGCACCGGAGTGTTCCTGCTCTCCGCGCAGTTCCCCGGACAGGGCCACGCCGAGGCACTGGAGCGCACCGTGACGGCGGCGGTCGCGGCCGAGCAGGCGGGGCTGGACAGCGTCTGGCTGGCCGAGCACCACTTCGTCCCGTACGGAGTCTGTCCGGATGCCGCGACCTTGGCCGGGCTGCTGCTGGGCCGCACCCGGCGGGTGCGGATCGGAACGGCGGTCAGCGTGCTGCCGACGCACCACCCGGTGCGCCTGGGCGAGCAGGCGGCGCTGCTGCACCTCACCTCCGGCGGCCGGTTCACCCTCGGCGTCGGGCGCGGCGGCCCGTGGGTGGATCTCGCCGTCTTCGGCGGCGGCGCGGAGGCGTACGAGCAGGGCTTCCCCGAGTCGCTGGACCTCCTGCTGCGCTGGCTGCGCTCATCCCGGGTGGGGGCCGACGGGCCGCGCTACAGCTTCCCGGAGGTCGCGGTCGTGCCCCGCGCCACGGAGCAGCCGTTCCAGCCGCACCGCAGCGGGAGTCGGCCCGGCCTCGCGCCCCTGGCGGGCCGTCAGGCCGGCTCGGCCCAGCACGCCTTCGCCGACTCCCCCGCCCCCGAGCCACTGAGCGCGGGCGGCAGCACACGGACGGCCGGGGGGCCGCCCGTGGTGGTCGCCTGCACCTCTCTCGGCACGGTCAGGCTGGCGGCCCAGCAAGGCGTGCCGATGCTGCTCGGCATGCACTCCGGCGACGAGGACAAGGCCGAGATGGTGGCCGCGTACCGTGCGGCCGCGCTGGAGGCCGGCCGGACGCCGGACCAGATCGCGCGGATCGAGGCCGAGCACGTCGCCGCGGGCGTGGCCCAGGTCGCCGACCGGACGGCCGACGCGCGGGCCCGGCTGATGGGCTCCATGCCCGAGTTCTTCCGTCACGGCTTGGGCGCGCACCGCACCGTGGACGGCCGGGAGCGCCGGATGCGGGACGCGGACCAGTACACCGAACTGCTCTGCGACCTGCACGCCGTGGGCACCCCGAAGCTCTGCGCCGACCGGCTGCTCGCAACGCACGAGCGCACCGGCATCCGACGCTTCGCCCTGCTGGTGGAGGGCTCCGGCGACCGGGTCGAGACGGTGGCCAACATCGCCCGACTGGGCGCGGAGGTCCTCCCCCAGCTTCCGCAGGACTGATCTGACGGCGGTCAGCCGGTCAGCAGTCGCGCAGTTCCTCGGACTGGTTGAGCAACTGCGCCCGCACCGAGGTGAACGCGGCATAGCGGGCGTCGGACTCGGGCCCCGGCGAGAACACCGCGACCCGATGGCAGTTCTGGAATGCGAGCCGCACGCCGAAGTGGCGCTCGAGCGAACCCCTGATCGCGTCGCTCGCCAGGGCGCGCAGCAGCTGGCCGCGCTCCTTCTCGGACGGCGGGGGGACCTGGTTGTCGGCGAACTCACCGCCGTCGACCTGCCGCTGGAGCACCAGCGAGCTGATCAGGTCCCAGGCATAGGGCAGGGAGGTGCGGACGCAGTCGACGAATTCCCGCTCGTCGACCTCGCCTCGTTCGGCCTTCTCGAGCAGGGCCGGTGAGACGTCGAGCGACATGGGTTCTCCTCTCGCAGGGCCCCCGGAGCGGCTCCTCCGGGGGGTGGTGCAGAGCGGACGGTGGCACCACTACCAGCGTCCCAGGGAACGGCCGAACAGGGAGCGGAATGTGGCAATCTCCCTACCCTGAGTGGCCGTGACACACCGTAAGCCTCCGTACGCAGCGGCACCAGTGCGCAGCGATTGGATCAAGCCAGTCGTCAGATGATCCGACAGTCACCAGTCCGCTGCGCTGCGTGGTCGAGTCGTGGTGACTGGGACAACGCAGCGGGGCCCGGGTCCGGTTTCGCGTAGCAGAGGGAAACACCCGGTTGGCCCGGAATCGCTTCGAATGGCCTTCGTGGGCTAGCGTGGTCGGCCGTGCGTCTCGTCATTGCCCGCTGCTCCGTCGACTACGCAGGCCGGCTCACCGCCCACCTGCCGTCCGCCCCTCGGCTCATCCTGGTCAAGTCGGACGGAAGTGTCGCCGTGCACTCCGACGACCGTGCCTACAAGCCACTGAACTGGATGTCGCCACCGTGCTCCCTCAAGGAGGAGGACGGGCGCTGGACGGTGGAGAACAAGGCCGGCGAGAAGCTGATCATCACCCTCGAAGAGGTGATGCTCGACTCCACCCACGAGCTCGGCATCGATCCCGGCCTGATCAAGGACGGCGTGGAAGCGCACCTGCAGGAGCTGCTGGCGGACCGCATGGAGGTCCTCGGCGAGGGCTGGACGCTGATCCGCCGCGAGTACATGACGGCCATCGGGCCGGTGGACATCCTCTGCCGCGACGCCGAGGGATCGACCGTGGCGGTGGAGATCAAGCGCCGCGGCGAGATCGACGGCGTCGAGCAGCTCACCCGCTACCTCGAGCTGCTCAACCGCGACCCGCTCCTGGCGCCGGTGAAGGGCATCTTCGCGGCCCAGCAGATCAAGCCGCAGGCGCGCGTCCTGGCCGCGGACCGCGGCATCGACTGCGTCGTCCTCGACTACGACGGCCTGCGCGGCATCGAGGACGACAAGCTCAAGCTGTTCTGACCTTCAGCTCGGGGAGGCCACCGTCGTCGAGGCGCTGTTGCTCGGGGACGGGTCGGGAGAAGCCGAAGGGGACCCCGAGGTGCCGCCGGTCCCGGTGCCACCGGTTCCGGTGCCGCCCGTGCCGGTGCCGCCCGTGCCCGTGCCGCCGCCGGTGACCGTGCCGGTGCCACCCGTGCCGGTACCTCCGGTTCCGGTGCCACCCGTGCCCGTGCCGCCCGTGCCCGTGCCACCGCCGGACTTGCCCCCGGTGGTGGTGCCCGTGCCTCCCGTGGTCGTTCCGCCGCCGTTCGTGCCCCCGCCGTTCGTGCCGGCTCCGCCCGAGCTGCTCGGCGGCGTCGTCGTGGCAGAGCCCTGCGTCGGCCGGCCGTTGCCGCTCGGGCTGCCCGTGGGCGTCGACGACGCCGAGGCGGAGCCGCTCGCGCTCGCGGAGGAAGCGTCCGTCGGGATGTCCGTCCCGGTGGGCAGGCCCGGGTCGGTGGTTGTCGGGGTGGAGCCCGGGACGACGGGGGTGCCCGAGTGGGGTTGGGGGCTTCCGTCGAGGGAGGTGACCGCGGCGGCGACACCCGCGCCGAGGATGCCCATGAGGAGGACGCCGCCCGCGGCCAGCACCAGCTGGCGGCGGGACGCGGGCTGCTTGCCGACGTCCAGCGCGTGACGGCCCGTCATCCGCACGGGTGCGGCAGACGCCGGCGACACCGCGCGCGCGGACGCCGCGCGCCTCGCGGCGAACGGCGCGAAGCGCCGCAGGCGGTCGTCCCGGCGCGAGCCGGCCCCGCCGACCGCCGTGGCGCCGGAGAGGTTGACCGCCTGGTCCAGCAGTTCGAGCACGTGCCGGCCGTTGGCCGTGCCGCGCGCGTCGGACAGGGCGCCCCGCAGCGCGACGGACGCCTCCAGCTCCGCGCGTGAGCGGTTGTACGCGCCGGCGCAGAAGGTGAGCACTCCGAGCTCGTGATGGAACCACGCCTCCTGCGCGACCGCCTCGGTCGCCCGCGCGGACTCCAGGCCGTACCGCAGCGCGCGCTCCCACGCACCCCAGCGCAGGGCCAGCGCGAACGACGGCGCGCAGGCGCGGGCCAGCAGGACGACCTGCTCGTGGCGGTCGGCCTCCTGGTCCGTCCGCAGGACGGCCAGCAGGACCTCGGCCTCGGCCGCGATCTGGGTCTCCGTCACCGAGCCGTGGCCGGTCCACCAGGTGAAGTGCTGGGCCGCGTCGGGGAGGCCTACCGTGGGCCACTCCTCGGCCAGCAGCGGGGCGACGCCCTCGACCAGGCGGTGGGTGCCTCCCGGCGTGGACTCGGCCAGGCCGGCCTCGACCAGTTCGTCCACCGCGGCTTCGCCGTGCCCGACGTCGATCAGCGCGGGCAGGTGCGGCGGGGTGGGGATCTCCCCGCCCAGCGCGGAGGCGAGCCGGAGGAGGCGGCGGGCGGGCTCGCCGAGGCCGCGGCCGATCCGGACCGCGGGGGCCGCGCTCTCGGCGACGGTGGGCAGCGGCACCGGGTCCTCGTCCGGCTCGACCAGACCTCCGGCGAGGGCGTCGATGGCCATCTCACGGTGGCGCAGCAGCGCGGCGGCCTGGACGAAGCGCAGCGGCAGGCCCTCGGACTCGAACCACAGGTCCACCGCCCAGGCGCGCTCGCTCTCGTCGAGCGACCGGCCGGCGAGCTTGGCGAGCAGGGCGAGGCTGCCGGCCCGGGTGAGCCCGGACAGCCGGGACTCCTCGATCGGCGCGCCGACGGCCGGGGTGGGCACGTCGGGCGTCGCCGCGATCAGGAAGGCGCAGTCGGGCGCGGCGCCGAGCAGGTCGTCGAGGGCCTCACCGCCGAAGTCGACGTCGTCGACCAGGACGATGGCCCGCACACCCGCGAGCAGGCCGGGCAGCTCGCGTCGGGAGGGGCGGTGCCCGGGGGTGCCGCCCAGGGCCTCGTAGAGGGCCTGGAGCAGGTCTCCGAGGGGCCGGCGGTGGGCGGACAGGCGGACGACCCCACCGGGCGTCAGCGTGGCGCAGGAGGTGGCGACGGCGTCCAGCACGGCGGTGCGGCCGGAGCCGTGCGCGCCGGTGAGCCGGACGCTGCGACCCTGGCCGAGGAGTTCGCGCAGTCGCGCGCACTGCTCCTCGCGTTCCAGCAGCCCGGCGAGGGCGTAGCGGGCGGGCCCGGTCGCGGCGACGGGCGGGACAGGTGCGGCGGGGTGCCGGTCCGCGGGCAGCGGCTGCGGTGTCGAACCCTCGGGGGCGTTGACGGTCAGCAGCAGCTCGCCCACGACGAGCTCGCCGGCGCGACCACTGCCGTCGGTCCGACGCTCGGCCTGCGCGCTCTGCTGCTCGGGCACGGTGCCGACGACCGTCCCGCTGGTGTTGTTCCTGAGCACCAGCTCGCCACCGCTGGGTACGCGAGCGGAGTGGTGGCCCGTTGCTTCGCCCATGAGTCTTTCCGGCCCCGTCTTCCGGCCCGATCGCCCGCGCCGCCACAGGGCACGATGCGGGGGTCATTCTGCGGTACGGAAGTTACCGCTGGGGAGTGGTCGAGACCAGACCGTTATGGGAGTCGCTTCACGGGAGCGCCTGCACGGGCGCGTTCACAGCGGGGTGCTCACAGGATGGAGACGGACAGCGGGTCCGCCTCGGGGTAGTAGCTCTCGATCGCCAGGATGCGGTGCAGCTTGGTGGCCACCAGCAGCCGCTGCAGCTGGAGCGGTACGCCGCGCAGCACGAGGCGGCGGCCGACGCGCCCCGCGCGGCGGTGGGTGCCCATGATGACGCCGAGCCCGGTGGCGTCCCAGGCAGAAAGCCCGCTCAGGTCCAGCACGAGATCACCGACGCCGTCGTCGACGGCCCGGTGCAGCGCGGTGCGCGCGTCCGCCGCGGAGCGGACGTCGAGTTCGCCCTCCACGGCGAGGTGACGGTGGTCACCGCGAATGAACATGCGGGCTCCCCTCGCTCGCGATACTTCTCTCATCTGACGCAACGACAGGCGCGTACGTTGCTGGCCACGGCGAGATCTGAAAGGAATTCACCCGTGTAGGTGATGGAGGAATCGTTTTGCCGCAAGCCATGCGTGCGGATGTTCGTTTGATTATCGGGGCCGTGGATGCCACGTGGGCCCCTGGGTGAGCCAACTCACCTGGGGCCCACGTCACATTCGTGTGCGGGTTACTTCTCGCCGTAGGGGTAGAAACCCTGTCCGCTCTTGCGGCCGAGGTCCCCGGCGGTCACCATGCGGGCCATGATCTCCGGCGCGGCGAACTTGGTGTCCTGCGTCTCGGAGTAGATGTTGTGCGCGGCGTGCAGCAGGATGTCGACGCCCGTCAGGTCCGCGGTGGCGAGCGGGCCCATCGCGTGGCCGAAGCCCAGCCGGCAGGCGGTGTCGATGTCCTCGGCGCTGGCGACGCCGGACTCGTACAGCTTGACGGCCTCGACGACCAGGGCGGTGATCAGGCGGGTCGTCACGAAGCCCGCGACGTCGCGGTTGACCACGACGCAGGTCTTGCCGACGCTCTCGGCGAAGGTGCGCGCGGTGGCGAGGGCGGCGTCGCTGGTCTTGTAGCCGCGGACCAGCTCGACCAGCTGCATCATCGGCACCGGCGAGAAGAAGTGCACCCCGACGACGTCCTCCGGACGCTCCGTCACGGCGGCGATGCGGGTGATCGGGATCGCGGAGGTGTTGGTGGCCAGCACGGCACCCGGCTTGGCGATCTTGTCGAGCTCGCGGAAGACGGCTTCCTTGATCTCCAGCTGCTCGAACACCGCCTCGACGATGATGTCGGCGGTGCCGGCCGCGCCCAGGTCCGTGGTGGTGGTGATGCGGCCCAGGGCGGCGTCCATCTCGTCCTGGGTCATCCGGCCCTTGGAGACGAACTTGGCGTAGCTGGCGCGGATGCCGTCCAGTCCACGGGTCAGGGCGGCGTCGGTCACGTCCCGCAGCACCACGTCGTGGCCGGCTGCGGCCGAGACCTGGGCGATTCCGGAGCCCATGAGCCCGGCTCCGACGACGGCGATGCTGCTGGTCACGGTGGTGTCCTCCGTGTCGTGTCGTGTGGGTGGGGCCACGGCGACCGCGCACACGAGGATCACCCGCGCACGGCGTCGTGCCTGGCAGGAATCTACACACTTCGGGGCCTCACGAAGCAGAATGGGAGCGTGATCGCGCTCACCCTGCGGGTGCTGGCACCGTTTCTGGTGGTGGGAGTCCTCGTCCTGCTGCTGCGCTGGACGTGGGGCAAGGGCCATTCCCTCGCGCAGCGCACCCCCCGTTCCGGGGCGCCGGGCGACTACGGCTTGCTCGTCCCCGTCGCGGCCCCGTCGGACGACGCCGAGGCGGCGGCGATCGGCACCCGATTGGATGATGCGGGCATTCGCTACACGCTCGCCGACACGAAGGCGGGCCGCCGCGTCCTGGTCTTCGAGGACGACGCCGAACGGGCCAGATCCTTGCTGCGATGAGCTCGTTGCAACCCCCAGGGGCGCGCCCCCTGGGGGTTCCCGCTTGCCTAGTGTGTCTCCGTCTCGCGAGAAATGTCGGCGCCGAGCGCGCGGAGCTGCTGTTCGAAGCCGGCGTAGCCCCGGTCGATGTGGTGGATCTCCGACACCAGCGTCGTGCCCTCGGCGACGAGGCCCGCCAGGACCAGGCCTGCGCCCGCGCGGACGTCGGAGGAGACCACCGGGGCACCCGAGAGCCTGGGGACACCCCTCAGCACCGCGTGGTGCCCGTCCGTGCGCACGTCCGCGCCGAGGCGCGCCAGCTCCTGGAGGAAGACGAAGCGCGCCTCGAAGATGTTCTCGGTGATCATCGCCGTGCCCTCGGACACCGCGTTCAGCGCGGCGAACTGCGGCTGGAGGTCGGTCGCGAAGCCGGGATACGGCAGCGTCACCACGTCGACCGCGCGCGGGCGGCCCTCCATCACCACACGGAAGCCCTCCGGGTCCGCGCTCACCTGCGCGCCCGCGGCCACGAGCTTGTCGAGGGCGATCCGCAGGTGCTCCGCACGGGCGTGGTCGACGCGGACGTCGCCCATGGTCATCGCGGCGGCCACGCCGAACGTGCCGGCGACGATGCGGTCCGGGACGGTGTCGTAGGCGACCGGGAGGAGCCGGTCGGAGCCCTGGATCTCGATCGTGGAGGAGCCCGCGCCGTTGATCTTCGCGCCCATCGCGACCAGCATCTCGCACAGGTCGACGATCTCGGGCTCGCGCGCCGCGTTGTCGATGACGGTCTCGCCCTTGGCCAGGACCGCCGCCATCAGGATGTTCTCGGTGGCGCCGACGCTCGGGAAGTCCAGCTCCACCGCCGCGCCGATCAGGCCGCCGGAGCGGGCCTCCGCCACCAGGAAGCCGTGCTCGGTGGTGATCCGGGCGCCCAGCCGGGTGAGACCGTCGATGTGCATGTCGAGGCCGCGCGAGCCGATCGCGTCGCCGCCGGGGCGGGCGACCCGGACCCGGCCGCAGCGCGCGAGCAGCGGGCCCAGCACCGAGATCGAGGCGCGGAAGCGCCGCACCAGGTCGTAGTCGGCCTCGTGCCCGATCTCACCCGGAACGGTGATGACGGCTGCGCCGCTCGCCGCGTCCTCCCACTCCAGGCGGACCTCACAGCCCATCCGGCGCAGCAGCTCCGCCATGATCTCGACGTCCAGGATGCGCGGCAGGTTGCCGATCCTGAACTCGCCTTCTGCCAGCAGCGTCGCCGCCATCAGCTTCAGCGCGCTGTTCTTCGCGCCGGGCACCCGCACCCGACCCACCAGCCGCGCCCCGCCGACCACCCGGAACCGTTCCATGGTCAGGCATCGTACGTGGCGTCTCGGCGAGGTCCGGCTCAGGCCGCGTCGATCCCGGCGAGGAAGTCGGCCAGCACGCGGGTGAACTCGGCCGGCGCCTCCATGGTGGTGTAGTGGCCCGCCTCCTCCAGCAGCACCGTGCGCCCGTTCGGGACGACGCGGATGAGCTCGTCGGCGGTGGCCCGGATGCCGGGGACGTCGTAGCCGCCGTTGATCGCGAGGACCGGGACGGCGATCTCCTTGGCCCGGATGGCCAGGTCCGCGACCGGGACGGCGTGGTTCGGTTCGTCCGGGGTGTGCTTGAGCATGGTGCGCAGAGCCATCGCGCGGACCTGCGCGGTGATCGCCGGGTCGATCTCGTCGAGGCTGCGACGGTCCCCGGGGATCCACTGGAGGAAGCCGTCGAAGTATCCGTCCAGGTCCCCGGCGGCCAGCGCCGACACCTGCTTCTCGGCGACCGAGGCCGCCCAGGGGTCACCCAGGTCGGGCTCGCCGAGGCCACGGCCGCTGACGACCAGGGCGCGGACCAGCTCGGGGTGCTCGACGGCCGTGTCGACGGCGATCAGCGCGCCCATCGAGATGCCGACCAGCACGACCTGACGCAGGCCCAGATGGGCCAGCAGCGCGGCCAGGTCGTCGGTCTGACGGAACGCCCGGGTGGCGTTGGCCGAGAGGCCGTGGCCGCGGGCGTCGGGGGCGACGACCCGGTGGCCGAGCGCGACCAGGCCGGGGATCAGGTTCTCGAACTGGCTGGAGTCGGTGAAGCCGGTGTGCAGCAGCACCAGCGCCCGGCCGTCACGCGGGCCGGCGTCACGGTAGGCGAGGAGGCCGTCCTGGGATTCGAAGTACGCGATCTCAGTCATGACAACCAAGGTGTCATGACTGCAAGGGAATGGCAACTCAGTTGTCATGTGAGAGAGTGAGCGCGTGACCGACGCCCCGCACGAGCCCCTCTCCCCCGACGAGCTGCCTGGACGCCTGATGGAAGTCTTCGCGCTCGTCGGCCCGCTCTACCGGCGCGTCCAGCGCCGGATCGAGCTCGACGCGACGCACGGCGTCTCCGTCGGCGTCCGCGCGGTCCTGGACCTGCTGCGCGAGAACGGTCCGATGACGGTGCCGCAGATGGGCCGCGCACAGTCGATCAGCCGGCAGTTCGTCCAGCGCATGGTGAACGACGGCATGGCGGCCGGGCTGGTGGAGGCCGTCCCCAACCCGGCCCACGCGCGCTCCTCCCTGATCCGCCTCACCGGGGCGGGCCGGGCGGCCATCGACACGATCGTCGACCGTGAGCACGCGGTCCTGCGCCAGGCGGCGGGCGACCTCACCGACACCGACCTGTCGACCACCGTCCGCGTGCTCGGCCGGATGCTGGAGCTCTTCGCGGACGTGGACGACTAGCGGTTCTCCCCCGGCACCCACAGCACGTCGCCGACGGCCTTGTTGGCCGAGCGGGCCAGGATGAACAGCAGGTCCGAGAGGCGGTTCAGGTACTTCGCCGTCAGCGGGTTGATGCCGTCGCCGTACTCCTCGATCGCCGCCCAGGTGCTGCGCTCCGCACGGCGCACCACCGTGCAGGCCACATGCAGGTAGGCCGCGCCCGGGGTGCCGCCGGGGAGGATGAAGCTGCGCAGCTTCTCCAGCTCGGCGTTGAAGCGGTCGCAGTCGCCCTCCAGACGGTCGATGTATGTCTGAAGCACGCGCAGCGGCGGGTACTTGGGGTCCTCGACGACCGGGGTGGCCAGGTCCGCGCCGACGTCGAAGAGGTCGTTCTGGACGCGGGTCAGCACCTCGGCGATCTCCGGGTCGAGCTCGCCGCAGGCGAGCGCCACACCGATGGCGGCATTGGCCTCGTTGCTGTCGGCGTAGGCGGCCAGGCGGGTGTCCGTCTTGTGGGTACGGCTCATGTCGCCCAGCGCGGTGGTGCCGTCGTCGCCGGTTCGGGTGTAGATACGCGTGAGGTTGACCATGGCCGCAGCCTAGTCCCGCAGAGTGGGGTCCAGCCGGGTCAGCAGGGTGTGCAGAACGCCACGCTGGGCGTCCGTGAGATGGCCGAGGACCTCCGCCTCCAGGCGCGGGACATGGGCCTCCAGGCCCAGCCGCAGCGCCTCGGTGCCCGCGTCGGTCATGCCCACCAGATAGGCGCGCCCGTCCTCGGGGTCGCGCGTCCGCTCGATCAGGCCCTTGCGCTCCAGCCGGGCGACGAGCTTGGTGGTGCCGGCCGAGGAGTAGCCCATCGTCTCGCCGACGCGGGTGGCCATCCCCCGGGCGTCAGGAAAACGGGCGAGGCGCAGCAGGAACTCGAACTCGGAGCCGTCCAGTCCGGTGGCCTCGGAGATGTCGTGGCGCAGCCGGTCGTTGATCAATCGGTAGACGTTGCCCATCAGGCCCCACAGGACCACGCCCTCGTGCTCCACGAGCTCGTCCATCAGGCGGGGCTCAGGCCACGTTCACGCGCTGGCCGGGAGGCGCGGCCTCGAGCCAGGCCAGGAAGCCGGTGAGCGCGTCCTCGCTCATGGCGAGCTCCAGCGGCTCGCCCGCGTGCGTGCAGCACAGGACGACGGCGCCGGAGAGGAGCGCCAGCTCCTCCTGCCCCTGCGGGGTGCGCCGCTCGATGACCTCGATCAGCGAACGCTGCAGCACCCGGCGCGGGCGCGGGGCCCAGCTGAAGACGCGGAACCACTCCACCGCGTCGTTGTTGTAGCGGGCGATCCCGAAGATCCAGCCCTTGCCGGCCGACTCACCGGCCGCCTCGGAGTCCTCCCCCTCGGCGGGGGACGGCGGCACGTCCAGACGCGCCGAGCAGTCGAAGGTCCCGCCGGGTCTCTGGATCAGACGCCGCCGTACCGCGAAGGCCCCCAGCGCGAGCAGGCAGACCAGCAGCACCGCGATGACGGTCACCACCGCGAGCACCATGCCCGGCTCCCTCCTCGTCGACCCGCCCCGAGCCGACGACCTTCACACACCTGCACAACTGATACAGCAGTCCCGGGGTCACCCACAGGTGCCCCGGGACTGCCGGTGAAGCTCGTGTCGCTCAGACTCCCCGCGAAAGCGGATAAGTCTCAGCGGCCGGTCGCAGCGAGGAGACGGACCTCGGCGCGGCGCTGGGCCGCGGCCTCGGACTCGGTCTTCGCAGCGGCCAGGGCCCGCTCGGCGCGGTCGACGTCGATCTCGTCGGCCAGCTCCGCGACCTCGGCCAGGATCGACAGTCGGTTGTCCGCGAAGGACAGCAGACCGCCGTGCACGGCCGCGATCACCGTGGTGCCGTCCGCCTGGCGGATGGTCACCGGCTGGGGGTCCATGGCACCCAGGACCGGGGTGTGGTTCGGCTGGATGCCGATGTCACCGGACTTGGTACGGGCAAGGACGATCGTGGCCTCGCCCGACCAGACCTTTCGGTCGGCCGCGACCAGCTCGACGTGCAGCTCAGCCACCGTGGGCTCCTCGGTCTCGACCCCCCGCCGTGAAGCGGGGGTGGGAAAAAGAATAACGGGTGGGACAGGGGCGGTCCCAACCAGCGGTCGGGCCGCCCCTGTCCCTCACAGCCCGAAGGCGATTACTTCTTGGCGAGCTCGGCGGCGTTGCGCTCGAGGTCGTCGATGCCACCGCACATGAAGAACGCCTGCTCCGGGACACCGTCGTACTTGCCGTCGGCGATCGCGTTGAACGCGTCGATCGTCTCGGACAGCGGCACGGTGGAGCCGTCGACGCCGGTGAACTGCTTGGCGACGTAGGTGTTCTGCGACAGGAAGCGCTCGATGCGGCGCGCCCGGTTGACGGTGACCTTGTCCTCCTCGGACAGCTCGTCCATACCGAGGATCGCGATGATGTCCTGGAGGTCCTTGTACTTCTGGAGGATCCCCTTGACACGCACAGCGGTCTCGTAGTGGTTGGCCGAGATGTACCGCGGGTCGAGGATGCGGGACGAGGAGTCCAGCGGGTCCACGGCCGGGTAGATGCCCTTCTCCGAGATCGGACGGGAGAGAACCGTCGTCGCGTCGAGGTGGGCGAAGGTGGTGGCCGGGGCCGGGTCGGTCAGGTCGTCCGCGGGGACGTAGATCGCCTGCATCGAGGTGATCGAGTGACCGCGGGTCGAGGTGATGCGCTCCTGGAGCTGGCCCATCTCGTCGGCCAGGTTCGGCTGGTAACCCACCGCGGAGGGCATACGGCCGAGCAGGGTCGACACCTCGGAACCGGCCTGGGTGAACCGGAAGATGTTGTCGATGAAGAGCAGCACGTCCTGGCCCTGCACATCGCGGAAGTACTCCGCCATGGTCAGCGCGGACAGGGCGACGCGGAGACGGGTGCCCGGCGGCTCGTCCATCTGGCCGAAGACCAGCGCGGTCTTGTCCAGAACGCCCGAGTCGACCATCTCGTGGATGAGGTCGTTGCCCTCACGGGTGCGCTCGCCGACGCCGGCGAACACGGACACACCACCGAAGTTCTCGGCGACGCGGTAGATCATCTCCTGGATCAGAACGGTCTTGCCGACACCGGCACCACCGAACAGACCGATCTTGCCACCCTGGACGTACGGGGTGAGCAGGTCGATGACCTTGATACCCGTCTCGAACATCTCGGTCTTGGACTCGAGCTGGTCGAAGTTCGGGGCCTTGCGGTGGATCGGCCAGCGCTCGGTGACCTCGGCGTTGAACGCCTCACGGTCGGTGTTGAGCACCTCGCCCAGGGCGTTGAAGACCTTGCCCTTGGTGATGTCGCCGACCGGCACCGAGATGGCGGAGCCGGTGTCGGTGACCGCGGCACCACGGGTCAGACCGTCGGTGGGCTGCATCGAGATGGCCTTGACCATCCCGTCGCCCAGGTGCTGCGCGACCTCGAGGGTCAGGATCTTCTTGCCGGTGCCGTCGGGCGCGTCGATCTCGACGTGCATGGCGTTGAACATGTCCGGCATGGCGTCGACGGGGAACTCCACGTCGACGACCGGGCCGATGACCCGCGCGACGCGGCCCGTCGCCGTGGCCGTCTCTACAGTGGCAGTCATTTCAGTCACTCCCCGCGTTCGCATCGGCCAGGGCGCTCGCGCCACCGACGATCTCGCTGATTTCCTGGGTGATGTCGGCCTGGCGGGCCGTGTTGGCGAGTCGCGTGAGCGACTTGATGAGCTCGCCGGCGTTGTCCGTCGCGCTCTTCATCGCGCGGCGGCGGGCGGCGTGCTCGGAAGCAGCCGACTGCAGCAGCGCGTTGTAGATCCTGCTCTCCACGTACCGCGGCAGCAGGGCGTCGAGGACGCCCTCGGCCGACGGCTCGAAGTCGTAGAGCGGGAACGGTCCCTGCTCCTCGGCGTTGGCCTCGGTCTCCTCCAGCGACAGCGGCAGGAGGCGGGCCTCCACCGGGTTCTGGGTGAGCATCGAGACGAACTCCGTCGAGATGATGTGGAGCTCGTCCACACCACCGTCGGCCGTCTCCGTCACGAAGGCGTCGATCAGGGCCGCGGACGCGTCCTTGGCGTCCTGGTACGTCGGCTTGTCGGAGAACCCGACCCACGAGCCCGCGACCGTGAGGTTGCGGAACCCGTAGTAGCTGACGCCCTTGCGACCGATGATGTACGTGTCGACCGTCTTGCCCTCGGACTGAAGCCGCTTGGTCAGCTCCAGCGCCGCCTTGATGGCGTTGCTGGAGTAACCGCCGGCCAGACCGCGGTCCGCGGTCACCACGAGCAGGGCGGCGCGCGTGGCGCCGACCGGCTCAGCGGTGAGCGGGTGCTTGGCGTTCGACCTCGTCGCGACCGCGGTCACCGCACGGGTGAGCTCGTTCGCGTACGGGGAGGAGGCGGCCACCGCGCGCTGCGCCTTCATGATGCGCGACGCGGAGATCATCTCCATCGCCTTGGTGATCTTCTTCGTCGCGGTGACAGAGCGGATCCGGCGCTTGTAGACCCGAAGCTGTGCTCCCATGGGTCGTTACGTCCTTTCCGTCTCGTCAGGCGTCTTCGCCGAGCAGCGCACCGGTGTGCGTGGTGAACTCGCGCTTGAACGCCGTGATGGCCTCGACGAGCGACTCGATCGTGCCGTCCTCGAGCTTCTGGGTCTCGACGATGGTCGTCAGGACGCCCTTGTGCTCGCGACGCAGGTAGTCGAGGAACTCGCGCTCGAACTTGCGCACGTCCGCGACCGGGACCTCGTCCAGGCGACCGGTGGTGCCGGCCCAGATCGAGACGACCTGCTCCTCGACCGGGAAGGGCTGGTACTGGCCCTGCTTGAGCAGCTCGACCAGACGGGCGCCACGCTCCAGCTGGGCCTTGGAGGCCGAGTCCAGGTCGGAGGAGAAGGCGGCGAACGCCTCCAGCTCGCGGTACTGGGCCAGGTCCAGGCGCAGACGACCGGCGACCGACTTCATCGCCTTGATCTGGGCGGAGCCACCGACGCGGGAGACCGAGATACCGACGTTCACGGCCGGGCGGATGCCGGCGTTGAACAGGTCGGACTCCAGGAAGCACTGGCCGTCGGTGATGGAGATGACGTTGGTCGGGATGTACGCCGAGACGTCGTTGGCCTTGGTCTCGATGATCGGGAGACCCGTCATCGAGCCGGCGCCGAGCTCGTCGGACAGCTTCGCGCAACGCTCCAGCAGACGCGAGTGCAGGTAGAAGACGTCACCCGGGTAGGCCTCGCGGCCCGGCGGACGACGGAGCAGCAGCGACACGGCGCGGTAGGCCTCGGCCTGCTTCGACAGGTCGTCGAAGATGATCAGGACGTGCTTGCCGTCGTACATCCACTCCTGGCCGATGGCGGAGCCGGTGTAGGGGGCCAGGTACTTGAAGCCCGCCGGGTCCGACGCCGGGGCGGCGACGATGGTCGTGTACTCGAGCGCACCGGCCTCCTCCAGCGCTCCGCGAACGGAGGCGATGGTGGAGCCCTTCTGGCCGACGGCGACGTAGATGCAGCGGACCTGCTTCTTCGGGTCGCCCGAGCGCCAGTTGTCGCGCTGGTTGATGATCGTGTCGATCGCCACCGCGGTCTTGCCGGTCTGGCGGTCGCCGATGATCAGCTGACGCTGGCCACGGCCGATCGGGGTCATCGCGTCGATGGCCTTGATGCCGGTCTGCATCGGCTCGTGCACCGACTTGCGGACCATGACGCCCGGAGCCTGCAGCTCCAGCGCGCGGCGACCGTGGGTCTCGATCTCGCCGAGGCCGTCGATCGGGTTGCCGAGGGGGTCCACCACGCGGCCGAGGTAGCCCTCGCCGACCGGGACGGACAGCACCTCGCCGGTGCGGCGGACCGTCTGGCCCTCCTCGATCGCACCGAACTCGCCGAGGACGACGACACCGATCTCGCGGGTGTCGAGGTTGAGCGCGAGGCCGAGGGTGCCGTCCTCGAACTTCAGCAGCTCGTTGGCCATGACCGAGGGAAGACCCTCGACCTTGGCGATGCCGTCAGCCGTGAAGGTGACGGTGCCGACCTCTTCACGCGAGGCGGCGTCCGGCTGGTACGACTGGACGAAGTTGTCCAGCGCGTTCCGGATCTCCTCCGGCCGGATCGTGAGCTCCGCCATCTGGGTTCCCTGCTCTCCTAGTTGCGTCCTCGGCCCGCCCGTGGAGGGCCGCAAGTATTCGACTCTCGGTCAGGTTCCTCAATGAGGCTCTGACCGTCCTCTGTTGTGTACCGACCGAGGGTCGGGATGCGGCTTTCTCAGCCGGCCAGGCTCCGGTTCGCGGAGTCGAGACGACCCGCGATGGTGCCCTCGATGATCTCGTCGCCGATCTGGACCCGGACTCCGCCGAGGACCTCAGGGTCCACGTCGAGGTTCAGGTGCACCGGGTGACCCGCGAGGGTCTCCAGGGAGGCGGCGAGACGCTGCTTCTGTGCGTCGGACATCGGCACCGCAGTGGTCACCAGGGCGACCACGCGACCGCGACGGCCGGCGGCCAGACGGGCGTACTCGTCCAGGCCACTCTCCAGGCTACGACCACGCGGCTGCGTCACCAGCGAGGTGACCAGCGCGATCGTCGCGGCCTTGGCCTTGCCGCCGAGCAGGTTCCGGACCAGCTCCGCCTTGGCGGAGGTGGCGGCGGCGTTGTCGGTGAGCGCGGAGCGGAGCTCCAGGTTGCTCGCGACCACGCGGCCGAAGCGGAACAGCTCGTCCTCGACGTCGTCCAGCTCGCCCGCCTTGTCGGCGCCGATGATCAGCGCGAGGGCGGAGAGCTGCTCGGTCGCGTCCGCCAGGTCACGGCCGGCGCTCCAGCGGGAGCGGACCATGCCCGAGAGCAGGTCGACCGTCTCGGCCGCGACCTTGCCCTGGAGCAGGTTGACGACCAGGTCGGCCTTGGCCTGACCGGGGGCGGCCGGGTCCGTCAGGATCCGGCGGAGCGTGACCTCGCGGTCCAGCACCCGGGTGACGTCCTGCAGGTCGCTCGAGAGCGCGGCGACGTCGACGGACGTGTTGTCCGTCAGCGCGTCGAGCTGCTCACGGGCGGCCGCGGTGGACTGCCGGGTGGCGCCGCTCACTTGGCACCCGCCGACTCCGCAGCCTTGGCCTCAAGCTCGTCAAGGAAGCGGTCGATGGTGCGGCTCTGGCGGGCGGAGTCCTCGAGGGACTCGCCGACGACCTTGCCGGCCAGGTCGAGCGAGATGCGGCCGATGTCGTGCCGCAGCGCGGTGGTCACCTGACCACGGGTGCGCTCGATCTCCGCCTGGGCGTGCGCGACGGTGACCGCAGCCTGACGCTGCGCCTCCTCGCGAGCCTCGGCGATGATCATGGAACCCTGCTCACGGGCGTGCTCGGTGATACGAGCGGCCTCGTGACGAGCCTCCGCGAGCTGGGCCTTGTACTCCTCCAGCGTCCGGGTGGCCTCGGCCTGCGCCTCAGCCGCCCGCTCCAGGCCACCCTCGATCGCGTCGCGCCGCTCCTCCAGAGTCTTCTGGATGTTGGGCAGGAGCTTCTTGCCGAGGACGCCGAAGACGATGAAGAAGGCGATCAGGCCGATGATGAGTTCCGGCGTGGAGGGCAGCAGCGGGTTCTGCGGCGCCTCCTCAGCCAGGAAGGTGCTCAGCATGTCTGAACCTTTCGTCGAGCGTGGCTACTGGTCGTTCGACTCAGGAGAAGATGAAGGGGACGACCAGGCCGAGGAGGGCGAGAACCTCACAGAGGGCGAAGCCGAGGAACATGTTCTGGCGGATGATCGGCATGGCCTCGGGCTGGCGGGCCATGGCCTCGATCGAGTGGCCGAAGACCAGACCGATGCCCACGCCCGGGCCGATGGCCGCGAGACCGTAGGCGACGGCGCCGAGGTTGCCGGAGATGCCGGTGGAGGCGGCGAGCTGCAGAGCAGACATGGTGACCCTTGTCCTTCTTGTGATGCGATCCGGCAGGGGGCTTCCCGCCGGAAGTCTGATGAGTGGTACGGGCTAACGCGTGAGGATCAGTGACCCTCTTCGAGTGCTCCGCTGATGTAGAGCGAAGCCAGCAGGGTGAAGATGTACGCCTGCAGGAACTGGATCAGGACCTCGAACGCGGTCATGCCGATCGAGAGCGCGAAGGACGCGCCGGAGAAGACCGCGTAGAACGACGGCGTCAGCAGGTACCAGGTCGCGACGCTGAACATCACGATCAGCATGTGGCCGGCGAACATGTTGGCCCACAGTCGCACCGCAAGGGTGAACGGACGCGTGATGACGTTCTGGAGGAACTCCAGGAAGACGATGAGCGGCACCAGGGGCTTCGGCAGGCCCTGCATGTAGGTCAGGTGCTTCCAGCCGCCGACGAAGCCGTGCGTCTTGAAGGTGAGGTACATGTAGGTGATCCACACCAGCAGCGCCAGAGCCACCGGGTACGCGAAGCGCGAGGCCACCGGGAACTGGGCGAGCGGGATGATGGACATGATGTTCATCAGCCAGACGAAGAAGAAGATCGACGTCAGGAAGGGGACGAACTTGTCGCCCTTCTTGCCGATCACCTCACGCGCGATGCTTCGCGCGATGAAGTTGTAGCCGATCTCGCCGACCAGCTGCAGCTTGCCCGGGACCAGCTTCGGCTTGCGGAACGCGGCCCAGAAGAAGCCGACCACCAGCAGCATGCAGATCAGGGCCAGCAGCATCGGCTTCGTGAAGTCGAAGCTCCCGATGCTGAAGATCGGCTTGAAGTTGAAGGAGTTGAGCCCCGGGGCTGGGAAACCACAACCAGAGGGGGTGATGTGACACCCGCTCGCGAGCATGGTGGAGGGGTTACTCACCCTTGACTCCTTCGTCGTGAAGCATCAGAACTGCAACCTTGTGTGTCGGCACGACGGAAGCCGCCGCGTTGGCACCGTGATCGGGTTGTCCGGGGCCGCACAGGCCGCTCGACGCTCGTGGTCGCGCGGGGGGCTCCGGAATCCGGACGATAGCAGATGTCTTGGTACTACCTTTACGCGGGCCTTACGTTCCGGCCTTGCCCCCGGGCTTGTCCCCAGGCTCGGGGCCGGCCGAGGGGTCCACGTAGAGGGTTTTGCTCTTGAGCGTGAACCAGACCTGCGCGCCCACCCAGGCCAGCAACGTGGCCAGCAGTGAGAACCCGAAGGCCTTGCCGTTGAAGAACGTCGTGTGCTTGAACACCACGATGAAGACGCCCGCGATCAGCATCTGCACCGCGTAGACCAGGAGACCGCCGGTCAGGACCAACTGGGGCCGGTCCTTGCTGAGTCGCATCAGTGCTGCGAACCCACCTGCGAAGACCACCGCGACCACCGCCAGCGCCACCAAGGCACCGATCAGTCCCTTGGAACCCGCCAGCACGGTGCTGAGGACCACGGCGAGGATGCCCACCGGCGTCGCCACAAGGGCGCAGCCGCGCAGGATCCGGGCGTCGCTGGACAGCATCGTCAAAGCTCCGGGGGGTGGGGTCGAGCGGAGGGGATCACCAGGAGGCGGATGGTCGAACGACCTTCTCCCATAAGGTCCTTCGGCAGCTCTCCTGATGTCGTGAACGGTATCACAAGCTATTTGGTGCAGTCTTTACTTTCTTGGTGTGCTCCTTGACACAGGGGCCGCCCCACCGGCGGATCGTCCCGATGTGCCCGAATGGTGACCGAGGGCGTGGGAGCCCGTTCCGATCTTGTCCAACAGGTCCTCATCAGCGACGGAGAGCGTCGCACCAGAGGAAATGGACTCCTCCGCGATCTCCTTTACCGTCTCTTCGGTAAGAACATCCCTTACCTTTACGGTCCGGCGGTACCGCGGCGGGACGAAGCGCTCCACCATGCGCGGCGCGTGCGGCCGGAACCGCGGGAAGAGCAGCATCAGGATGCCGAGCGCACACAGGCCCAGCAGGAAGTTCAGCGCCAACCGCTCGGTGCGGTCCACCGAGAACGCGACGGTGCCGAAGGCGAGCAGGGCGGACCAGAAATACATGATCAATACAGCGCGGCTGTGGGAATGGCCGAGTTGCATCAGCCGGTGGTGCAGATGCTGCTTGTCCGCCGCGAATGGGGACTTTCCCGCCCAGGTCCGGCGCACCACCGCGAGAATGAGATCTGCGAGCGGAATGGCGATCACCGTCAGCGGCAGCAGCAGCACGATGTAGATCGGCACCATCGCGTGCACGGCGCTGGTCTGGCTCTGGGTCTGCGCGGTGATCACGTCCGGGTCGACGCGACCGGTGATCGAGATCATGCAGACGGAGAGCACCAGGCCGAGCAGGAGCGCGCCGGAGTCCCCCATGAAGATCCGCGCGGGATGGAAGTTGTGCGGCAGGAAGCCCAGCACCATGCCGACCAGGATCACGCTGAACAGCGCGGCCGGTGCCGCGTCGGGCACCGAGAAGCCGTACCAGAGCCGGTAGGCGTAGACGAAGAACGCGCCGGCCGCGATGCAGACCATGCCGGCCGCCAGGCCGTCCAGGCCGTCGATGAAGTTCACCGCGTTCACGCTGATGACGACGAGCGCGACGGTGATGAACGAGCCCCACTGGTCCGTCACCGCGACGGTGCCGACCCCCGGGATCGGCAGCCAGAGCACGGTCAGGCCCTGGTAGACCATGACGCCCGCGGCGACCATCTGCCCGCCGAGCTTGACCAGGGCGTCCACGCCCCATTTGTCGTCCAGCACGCCCAGCACCCACATGATCGTGGCGCCGGAGAGCAGGGCGGGCACGTCGCTGGAGTTCTGGAAGACGTTGTGCAGCGCCGACAGGTGGTCGGCCGTGAGCAGGCCGGCACACAGTCCGCCGAACATGGCGATGCCGCCGAGTCGTGGCGTCGGCTCCTTGTGCACGTCGCGGTCGCGGACGGCCGGCATGGCGCCCGCGATGATGGCGAACTTCCGTGCCGGACCGGTCAGCAGGTAGGTCACCGCTGCGGTCACACAGAGCGTCAGCAGGAACTCACGCACCAGAGTCCTCCTGTGCTGCGCTGGACACCCCCGTGGTATCGGCAGAGCATAGCCGCCTTGCTTTCTCAGCGAGATGGCAATGCGCTCGGGAATGGAGGTGCGTCACGTGCACACCCTATTCATCCAGACGCAGAGTCCCCGCATTGCGGTTTTGTCGACAGACCAGGGAAACGCTCGGCGAGTGCTCGAACACCTTCCGTGACGGATTCCCGTGCCGGACCGGTGGCTCCCGTCGCCGCCGCGTGGACCAGCCCCGCGATCCCGGACATCTCGGGCTCCCCCATGCCGCGGGTGGTCACGCTGAGTGTCCCCATGCGCAGACCCGAGGCGGCGGCCGGCGGCGCCTCCTCGTAGGGCACGGCACAGTGCCCGAGCAGCAGCCCCGCCTCCTCGCACCGCCGCTCGACCTCGCGGCCGGTCAGCCCCAGGCTACGGGCGTCCACGGTCACCAGGTGGGTGTCGGTCCCGCCGGTCAGCGGCCGCAGCCCGTGCCCGTCCAGCGCGGCGGCCAGCCGCTGCGCGTTGCGCACGGTCTGCTGCGCGTACTGTGCGAAGGCCGGCGTCGCCGCCCGGCCGAGGGTGTAGGCCTTGGCCGCCATCTGGTTGACCATCGGCCCACCCTGGATGAACGGGAAGACGGCCCGGTCCACCCGCTCGGCCAGCTCCCTGGTCGACAGGATCAGCCCGCCGCGCGGCCCGCCCAACACCTTGTGAGTGACCCCGCAGACGATGTCCGCGTAGGGCACCGGCGAGGGGATCACCCCGGCGGCGGACAACCCCAGCGTCTGCGCGGCGTCCGCGACGAGATAGGCACCCACCTCGTCCGCGACGGAGCGGAACGCCTCCCAGTCGATCGCCCGCGGATAGGAGATCGCCCCAGCGACGATCACCTTGGGGCGCAGGGCCCGCGCCTGGTCCCGCACCTGGTCGAGGTCGATCAGCCCGTCGCGCTCGCTCACGCCGTACCCGGAGACGGAGAACCACTTCCCGGAGAAGTTCGCCGAGGACCCGTGGGTCAGATGCCCGCCGTGCGCGAGCGACATCGCCAGCACGGCGTCCCCCGGCCGCAGCAGGGCCGCGGCGGCGGCGAGCACCGCGATGGAGCCGGAGTACGGCTGCACGTTCGCGTGCTGGGCCCCGAACAGCGCTTCGGCGCGGGCGACGGCGAGGGACTCGACGGAGTCGGCCGGCCCGCAGCCGGTGTGATGCCGCCGCTCGGGGTAGCCCTCGGCGTACTTGTCCGCGAAGACGCTCCCCAGGAGCGCGAGCACGCGGGGTGAGGCGTCGTTCTCCCCGGCGAGGAGGTTCACCTGCCGCGCCCGGCGGTCTTCTTCCGTCGCCACCAGCACGTCGAGATCGGGATCCGGCGCATCGGCCAGACCGGCAGTCGTGGACTCTTCCGTCAGCGTCGCCATGGCCGCATGCACCTCCGGTCGTCACGCTACGCCGGAGGGGAGGTTGCAGCACGCCAGCGGGGCGCGCTACACCCGCACCCGGCTGACCCCGGTCAACGCCGTCACGATGGGATCCAGTGCGTCGAAGATCTCCTCGCCGCAGTTGCGGAACATCCCGAGCGGTGCGCCATACGGGTCGTCCACCTCGTCCGCCTCGGGAGAGGCGGCCAACAACCATCCTCGCAGCGCGGCCGCGGCCCGCACGAGCACACGGGCCCGCTCGGACAGGGCACCCGGGCCGATCGAGTCCGGCAGCGTCGCCGGGTCGATCGCGCGCACCAGGCGCGTGAACTCCTTCAACGTGAACGTCCGCAGACCCGCGTCGTGGCCCATGGAGATCACCTGGGCCCGGTGGTCCCGAGTGGCGGTCAGCACCAGGTCCGCCTCGATGACGTGGTCATCGAGCAGCTCACGGCCCACGAAGCCGGTGGAGTCCGCGCCGAACTCGGCGAGGATCTCCGCCGCGTGGGTCTCCATCGGGGCACCCTCGTGCCCCCACGTACCGGCGCTCTCGACGGATATCTCCGTCTCCGCGTCGCCGCCCAGACGGAGTGTCAGCTCATGGCGGGTCAGCCGCTCCGCCATGGGCGAGCGGCAGACGCCGCCCGTGCAGACGTAGAGGATCCGGAACGCGCCGACGCGCCGCTCCGCGTGCTCGTGGTGGAGTCGCGGAACGGGGCGTATCGGTGGCCGGAGGCGATGGCGGCCGGTCAACTGCCGGCCTCCACGTCGGGTACGACCTCACGGAGCTGCTCCAGGGAGACCGCACCCGCGCGGCGCAGGACGGGGATCTTGCCGGTGACGTCGACGATGGTGGACGGCACGGCGTGGTCCGCACGTCCACCGTCGAGGTAGACCGAGACGGACTGGCCGAGCTGCTCCTCGGCCTCGTCGCAGGTGGCCGGGGACGGGCCGCCGGTCAGGTTCGCGCTGGAGACGGCGAGCGGGCCGGTGACGTTCAGCAGCTCGATGGCGACCGGGTGCAGCGGCATGCGCACCGCGACGGTGCCACGGGTGTCGCCCAGGTCCCAGCGCAGCGACGGCTGGTGGCGAGTGACCAGGGTGAGACCGCCCGGCCAGAACGCGTCGACGAGCTCCCAGGCGGCCTCGGAGAAGTCCGTGACCAGCCCGTGCAGCGTCGTCGGGGAGCCGACCAGGACGGGGCTGGGCATGCTGCGGCCGCGGCCCTTGGCCGCGAGCTGCCCGGCGACGGCGTCCGGGGAGAACGCGTCGGCCGCCAGGCCGTAGACGGTGTCGGTGGGAATGACCACCAGCTCGCCCCGGCGGATCGCGGAGGCGGCCTCACGCAGACCGGCGGCACGCTCGGTCGCGTCGGAGCAGTCGTAACGACGACTCATCGGTGGTTCCCTTCCCTACAGGACGGCGCGGCGCGCGGTGGCGAAGCGGGGGCGGTTGTTCAGGTCGCGGTGGTCGGCGGCGTCGGTCCAGCCCGCCTCCTCGCGGAAGATCCACGGGACGACCCCGCCCTGGGTGTCCGCGTGCTCGACGACGACCACTCCCCCGGGCCGCAGCAGTCGCGCGGCGACGCGCTCGATGCCGCGGATGGTGTGCAGGCCGTCCTCGCCGGAGAAGAGTGCCATCTCCGGGTCGTGGTCGCGAGCCTCCGGAGCGACGTACTCCCACTCGGTCAGCGGGATGTACGGCGGGTTGCTGATGACCAGGTCGAACTGGCCGCTCAGCTCGGGGCGGTCCTCGAAGGCGCGGGTGGCGTCGCCCTGGATCAGCTCGATCCGGGAGGTGTCGGGGCTCGCGTCGATGTTGCGGCGGGCCCAGGCGTAGGCGTCGTCGGACAGCTCGACCGCGTGCACGCGGCTGCGCGGCACCTCCTGAGCCAGAGCCAGCGCGATCGCGCCGGAGCCGGTGCACAGGTCGACGACCATCGGCTCGGCGACGTCCATGTCACGCAGCGCGTCTATGGCCCAGCCGACCACCGACTCCGTCTCCGGGCGCGGCACGAAGACGCCGGGGCCGACCTGGAGCTCCAGGTAGCGGAAGAAGGCCCGGCCGGTGATGTGCTGGAGCGGCTCGCGTGCCTCGCGGCGGGAGATGACCTCCCAGTAGCGGGCGTCGAAGTCGCCGTCCCTGACGTTGTGCAGCTCGCCGCGCTTGACGTCGTGGACGTAGGCGGCGAGCTCCTCGGCGTCGAACCGCGGCGAGGGCACACCGGCATCGGCCAACCGCTGGGTGGCTCGGGCCACCTCGGCGAGGAGGAGGTTCACGTCGCGCCTCTCTGAGCGGGCTGGACAGGCCTGACGAAGGGTCGGCCGAGGGGTCGGGCGGTCAGGTGGCCTCGGCGAGGCGCGCGGCGGCGTCCTGGTCGACGGCGGACTGGATCACCGCGTCGAGGTCGCCACCGAGCACCTGGTCCAGGTTGTAGGACTTGTAGCCGGTGCGGTGGTCGGAGATGCGGTTCTCCGGGAAGTTGTAGGTGCGGATCCGCTCGGAGCGGTCCACGCTGCGCACCTGGCTGCGGCGCGCGTCGCTGGCGGCGGCGTCGGCCTCCTCCTGCAACGCCGCGAGGATGCGCGAGCGCAGGATGCGCATGGCCTGCTCCTTGTTCTGGAGCTGGCTCTTCTCGTTCTGGCAGGACGCGACGATGCCGGTCGGCAGGTGCGTGATGCGGACGGCGGAGTCGGTGGTGTTGACCGACTGACCGCCCGGGCCGGACGAGCGGTAGACGTCGATGCGCAGGTCGTTCGCGTTGATCTCGACCTCGACCTCCTCGGCCTCCGGCGTGACCAGCACGCCGGCCGCGGAGGTGTGGATCCGGCCCTGCGACTCGGTGGCCGGCACGCGCTGCACGCGGTGCACGCCGCCCTCGTACTTCAGCCGGGCCCAGATGCCCTGGCCGGGCTCGGGCGCGCCTCCGCGGTACTTCACCGAGACCTGGACGTCCTTGTAACCGCCGAGGTCGGACTCGTTGGAGTCGATGATCTCGGTCTTCCAGCCCATCTTCTCGGCGTAGCGCAGGTACATCCGCAGCAGGTCGCCGGCGAAGAGCGCGGACTCCTCACCGCCCTCGCCCGCCTTGACCTCGAGCAGCACGTCCTTGTCGTCGCTCGGGTCGCGCGGGACCAGCAGCAGCCGCAGCCGCTCGGTCAGCTCCTCGCGCTGGGCCTCCAGCGACTTGATCTCGGCGTAGAAGTCCGGATCGTCGGCGGCGAGCTCACGAGCCGTCTCGATGTCCTCGCCCGCCTGGCGCCACTCGCGGTACGCCTTGGTGATCGGCGTCAGCTCGGCGTAGCGCTTGGACAGCTGCCGCGCCGTCCCCGGGTCGGCGTGCACCGCCGGGTCGGCGAGACGCTCCTCCAGCGTCGCGTGCTCGTTCAGGAGCTCCTCGACTGCCTCGAACATGGGAGCTGCGCCTTCTTTCGAACCGAGAACCGGGAACCGGTATGGGCAAGGGGGTCAACGCGAACGGCGCCGACCGGGACGCACCCGTGGAGACCACGGGTGCGCCCGGCCGGCGCCGCAAGGCGGTTAGGCCTCCGCCTTGGCGTGCTTCTTGCCGAAGCGGGCCTCGAAGCGGGCCACGCGGCCACCGGTGTCCATGATCTTCTGCTTGCCGGTGTAGAAGGGGTGGCAGGCCGAGCAGACCTCGGCGCGGATGACGCCGGAAGACTCGGTGCTGCGGGTGGTGAACTCGTTGCCACAGGTGCAGGTGACCTGGGTGACCACGTAGGTCGGGTGGATGTCGCGCTTCAAGGGATGCTCCTAGGTTTGCGGGAGGGTTCCGGGTCGGAAGGGCGGACTGCCGTCCGTGAACCGGGACCGACGTACCAGTCTGCCAGGACTGTCGCCGTGCTCCAAAACGGCATTGCCCTCGCAGGTATTCCACCCTGTGCGGGTGGGCGCCGTGCGTTCGGCGTCCTCCCCCTCTGCCTGGCCGGGCGCGCGGTTCCTCGTGCCCCTGACGGTCCGGCTAGCTGTCTGCCGGGTTCTTCTGCTGGAGCTGGAGGACGGACGCCGGGACGGGCTTGTCGGCCTTCAGGGCGGCCCAGAGCTCGTTCGCCTGGGGCTGGAGCGCGACCACACGGTTCGGGTCCGTCGGGGCCGTGGTGTTCGGCATCGTCACGGTGGTCATGTCCGTGGACGTGATGTGCTTGAGGCCCTCGGCGAAGCCCAGGAGGGAGTTCACTGAGCCGAGCGTGGAGTCGGTCGTCACCGAGCTCGTGGCGGCGTCCGCGATCGAGTACAGCTTCGTCGGGCTGCTGAACAGGTTGAGGTTCTCCACCTGCTTCAGCACGGACTTCATCATTTCCTGCTGCAGCTCGATCCGCCCGAGGTCGCTGCCGTCGCCCACGCCGTGCCGGGTGCGCACGAACGCCAGCGCCTCGTCGCCGCCCAGGTGGTGCGTGCCCGCCGGGAGGTGCAGGCCGCTCCGGGCGTCGTCGATCGGGACCGTTGTGGTGATGTCGACGCCGCCCAGCGCGTCGATCAGCTTGGCGAAACCGGCGAAGTCGATCTCGACGTAGTGGTTCATGTCCAGGCCCGTCATCGACTCGACGGTCCTGACGGCGCAGCTCGCCCCGCCGACCTCGAAGGCGGTGTTGAACATGACCCCGGACGCCGCCGCGTTGCTCCCGCAGGCGGGCCGGTCGACGAGGGTGTCGCGCGGGATGGAGACCACCGTGGCGGCCGTGTGGGCCTCGTTGACGTGGACGACCATCGCCGTGTCGGAGCGGGCCGTGCCGTCGGTGGTGCCGCCCGCGAGCTGTCCGTTGCTGCCCGAGCGGGAGTCCGAGCCCAGCACCAGGATGTTCATCGCGCCCGTCGCGTCCTTGGCCGGAGCGGTCAGCTCGTTCCCCAGGTCGACCGTCCTGAGGTTGTGGTCGAGCTTCCAGTACGCCCACCCGGCGCCCGCGCCGCAGAGCACCAGCACGGCGCCCGTGCACACGGCGACGACGCGTATCGCGCGGCGTCCGCGCGTTCTGCGGTGTTTCGGCTTGTTGTCGGACATGTCATCGAACGTACGTGATGCGACGTAAAGGCTTTCTCAGAAAACAATGAGGCCCCGGGCAGAAAGCCCGGGGCCTCATTGGAATTGTGAGATCAGTCATCCTGACCGGGAGTGGTCTTCGCGATCTGCATCAGGAACTCGGCGTTGCTCTTGGTCTGCTTCATCTTGTCCAGCAGCAGCTCGATCGCCTGCTGCGAGTCGAGCGCGTGCAGCACCCGGCGCAGCTTCCAGACGATCCGCAGCTCGTCCGCGGACATGAGGATCTCTTCCTTGCGGGTGCCGGACGGGTCGACGTCCACCGCCGGGAAGATGCGCTTGTCCGCGAGCTTCCGGTCGAGCTTGAGCTCCATGTTGCCGGTGCCCTTGAACTCCTCGAAGATGACCTCGTCCATGCGCGAGCCGGTCTCGACCAGCGCGGTGGCGAGGATCGTCAGGGAGCCGCCGTTCTCGATGTTGCGCGCGGCGCCGAAGAACTTCTTCGGCGGGTAGAGCGCGGTCGAGTCGACACCACCGGACAGGATGCGGCCGGAGGCCGGTGCCGCCAGGTTGTAGGCGCGGCCCAGACGCGTGATCGAGTCCAGCAGCACGACCACGTCGTGGCCCAGCTCCACCAGGCGCTTGGCACGCTCGATGGCGAGCTCGGCGACGGTGGTGTGGTCCTCGGCGGGACGGTCGAAGGTCGAGGAGATGACCTCGCCCTTGACCGAGCGCTGCATGTCCGTGACCTCCTCCGGACGCTCGTCGACGAGGACGACCATCAGGTGGGTCTCGGGGTTGTTGTGGGTGATCGCGTTGGCGATCGCCTGCATGATCATCGTCTTGCCGGTCTTCGGCGGGGCGACGATCAGACCACGCTGACCCTTACCGATCGGGGCGACCAGGTCGATGATGCGGGTGGTCAGCACGCCCGGGTCGGTCTCCAGGCGGAGCCGGTCCTGCGGGTACAGCGGCGTGAGCTTGTTGAACTCGGGGCGGTTACGGGACGCCTCGGCGTCGGTGCCGTTGACCGAGTCGAGACGGACCAGCGCGTTGAACTTCTCGCGACGCTCGCCGTCCTTCGGCTGCTTGACGGCGCCGGTGATGGCGTCGCCCTTGCGCAGGCCGTTCTTGCGAACCTGGGCGAGGGAGACGTAGACGTCGTTCGGGCCGGCCAGGTAGCCGGAGGTGCGCACGAAGGCGTAGTTGTCCAGGATGTCGAGGATGCCCGCGACCGGGATCAGGATGTCGTCCTCGCCGACCTGCGGCTCCGGCACACCGTCGAAACGGTCGCCACGACGGCGGTTGCGGTCGCGGTAACGACCCCGGCGACGACCGCCGAACTCGTCGTCCTCGAAGTCGCCGCCCTGCGGGCCCTGGTTCTGGTTCTGGCTCTGACCCTGGCCCTGCTGCTGACGGCCCTGACGGCCGCCACCCTGGCCGCCGTCCTGCTGGCGGCCGCTGCCCTGGCTCTGCTGGCCCTGGCCGCCGGTCTCCTGGCCGCCGTCACGGCGCTCGCGGCGGTTACGACGGTCGCGACGGCTCTCGCGGCCCCCCTCGCCCCGCTCACCGCGGTCGGCACGCTCGCCGCGCTCGCGGGTGTCGGTGGACGCCTGCGCCTCGGCGGCGGGCTTGTCGGCGGCCTTCTCGGCCTGCTGCGGCTGCGCCGGGGCGGCCGTGGCGGACGCCTGCGCGGCGTCGGCGGTCACGGTCGCGGTGGCGCCCTCCGGCGAGCCGGCCGGGGCGGTGGCCCGACGGCTGCGGCGCGCGGGACGCTCGGCGGCCGCGGCGGGCTCGGTGCTGGTCTGCACCGGGATCTCGATCTGCTGCTCGGCGGGCGCGGCAACCGCGGCACGGGAACGCGACGCACGGCGGGCCGTCGTCGGCGCGGCCTCGGCAGGGGCGGCTGCGGCCTCGGCCGGAGCGGTGGCCTCGGCAGGGGCGGCGGAGGCGGCGGAACGCGTGGAGCGGCGGGCGGCCGGCGGCTGCGCGGAGGCGGCGAGCAGCGGGTCGCCGCCGCTCTTCTCCTTGATGGCGTCGATGAGCTGGCTCTTGCGCATCCGGCCGGTGCCGCTGATGCCGAGGCCGGAGGCGAGCTGCTGCAGCTCGGCGAGCACCATGCTGTTCAGCCCGGTGCCCGTGGTCCGACGGCGCTTCGGCGCGGGAGCCGTGGCGTCCGACGCCTCGGCGTCCGGACGCGCGCCCATCAGATCGGTGGTGTCGCTCACGAAGGGTCCTTCCCTGGAGCGGACGTCGGCCTTTCTGGCTCGGCGACCGGTCGTGCTGTCCGCCCTGCGCTCTTCGGCAGGACGTGGCTGCGTGGTGAAACGGTGTGGAAACCCGTGCGGCCGTGCGGTGTGTCAATGGCGCTGCGCACGAACGCGTCCGGGCCCCCTGCGCGTGGCGGCTACGGCTCGAAGCGGGGTACGCCGACACGGCATCGGGATGCGGTCACAGTGGCGCAGGCAGGCTGCATACGCGATGTGGCGGGCTCCCGGAGAATTGCTGTCCCGAAGGAGGGGACGCTGCGCACCGGGCGGCACTGGGCGCCAGGTGCAGACATGAGATTAACACTACTGGACCCAACAAACATTCCCCCACTCTGCGAGTGTCAATCGTGTTCCCACTTTCGCTGTGCCACCCCCCGGGAATCCCTGACCTGCCTGGACCTGCCTATTACTGCGACAGCGGCAGGATCACGGCCCCTTCGGTGTCCAGTGCCAGACGGTGCGCGGCCCAGCCCTCGCCCGCGAAGGAGAGCACCTTGTCCGCGGCGCTCTCGTCGGTCAGGGCCAGCACCGTCGGTCCGGCACCGGAGATCACGGCGGCGACGCCCTCCGCACGCAGTCCCGCGACCAGCGCGGCGCTCTGCGGCATCGCCGGAGTGCGGTAGTCCTGGTGCAGCCGGTCCTCGGTGGCCGCGAGCAGCAGCTCGGGACGGCGCGTGATCGCCTCGACGAGCAGCGCGGCGCGCCCCACGTTGGCGGCGGCGTCGGCGTGCGGCACGGTCGCGGGCAGCAGGCCTCGCGCGACCTCGGTGAGGACCGGGTTCGACGGAATGAAGACCACCGGAACGACGTCGGGATTCGGCGCGAGGGTGACGGCGTGCGCGCCCGCGCCGGCGGTCTGGACGCCGTCACCGTCGAAGGCGTCGGTCCAGGCGATGGTGAAGCCGCCGAGCAGGCAGGCGGCGACGTTGTCCGGGTGCCCCTCCAGCTCGGACGCGAGGGCGAGGGTCGCGGCCTGGTCCAGCGTCTCCGTCCCACCGACGGTCACCGCGCGCGCGGCCATGATGCCCGCGACGATCGCGGCGGAGGAGGAACCGAGGCCCCGCCCGTGCGGAATCCGGTTGGCACAGACGACTTCCAGCCCCCGCGGCTGCCCGCCGAGCCGGTCGAACGCGGCGCGCATCGACCGCACGACCAGATGCCGCTCGTCCCTGGCCAGGGTCTCCGCACCCTCACCGGCGATGTCCACGTGCAGCCCCGCTTCGGCGACGCGGACCACGATGTCGTCGTAGAGCCCGAGACCGAGCCCGAAGGCGTCGAACCCCGGCCCGAGATTGGCACTGGTCGCGGGAACCCGCACCCGTACGGCGGCGGCGCGGAAGGCGGGACCTGCCATTGCGTGGACTCTCTCCTGCGAAAGGCGCGACGGCGCATGCGGACAATCACGAACATGCGCTTGGGGTATGACGCCAGCGTAGCGAAAAGGGGCTGCTCAGCGGTACACCCCGAACAGTGGGGTGTCGCATTGGATCAGTTGCGACATCCAGGGGTGCGGGGCCGTGCCGATCTGCGGCTCAGCAGTGCCCCCTCAGATCGTTGCACCACCTCAGGGGCGCGAGGAACGGCGCGAGAACCACCCGCGTGCGGATGGCCCTGCGCGCTCGGCGACTCACCACAACTGGCTTGTCGCTCGCGCCCACGCAGGGGGCACCTCCCGGCCGAAGGCTGGGGGAGGAGCCGCACATCAGCAGAGCCCCGCGCCCCTGAGGTCGCTGCGACCGACTCTCAGGCGAGCCCGAGGCGCTCGGCCGCCGCCGTGGCGTCGATCGGGACGATCGTGGGCTGCGGGGCGCCCGCGACGGCCCAGTCGGGGTCCTTGAGGCCGTTGCCGGTGACCGTGCAGACGATGCGCTGACCCGGGTCGATCAGCCCCTGCTCGTGCGCCTGGAGCAGGCCCGCGACCGACGCGGCCGAGGCCGGCTCGACGAAGACGCCCTCGCGGGAGGCCAGCAGCCGGTACGCCGAGAGGATCTGCCGGTCCGTCACCTTGTCGATGAGGCCGCCCGACTCCTCCCGCGCGGCCAGCGCGTAGTCCCAGGAGGCGGGGTTGCCGATCCGGATCGCGGTCGCGATCGTCTGCGGGGAGAGCACCGGCGCGCCGTCGACGATCGGCGCGGAGCCCGCCGCCTGGAAGCCGAACATCCGCGGCGTACGCGAGGACAGACCGTCCTTCGCGTACTCCTTGTAGCCCTTCCAGTAGGCGGTGATGTTGCCCGCGTTGCCCACCGGCAGGACGTGGATGTCGGGGGCGTCGCCCAGCGCGTCCACGATCTCGAAGGCGGCCGTCTTCTGGCCCTCGATGCGGACCGGGTTGACCGAGTTCACCAGCGCCACGGGGTACTTGTCCGAGAGGTCCCGCGCCAGGGTCAGGCAGTCGTCGAAGTTGCCGTCGACCTGGAGGATCTTCGCGCCGTGGATGAGAGCCTGCCCCATCTTGCCGAGCGCGATCTTGCCCTGCGGCACCAGCACCGCGCAGACCATCCCGGCGCGTACCGCGTACGCCGCCGCCGAGGCGGAGGTGTTGCCGGTGGACGCGCAGATGACTGCCTGCGCGCCCGCCTCCTTGGCCTTGGAGATGGCCATGGTCATGCCGCGGTCCTTGAAGGACCCGGTCGGGTTGGCGCCCTCGACCTTGAGGTAGACCTCGCAGCCCGTTCGCTCGGAGAGCAGCTGCGCCGGTACGAGGGGCGTGCCGCCCTCGAGCAGGGTCACCACGGGCGTGGAGGCGGTGACCGGGAGCCGGTCGCGGTACTCCTCGATGAGGCCGCGCCACTGGTGGGTGTGCTGGAGGGTGGTGCTCATAGTGGGTTACTCCCCTTCGACACGCATGATGCTGGCCACGCCGCGGACGTGGTCGTGGGTGCGCAGTTCGGCGACGGTGGCGGACAGCGCGGCGTCGGTGGCGCGGTGCGTCACGACGACAAGCGAGGCGTCGCCGTCCCGGCCCTGCTGGCGGACGGTGTCGATGGACACCCCGTGCTCGGCGAAGACCGTGGCGACCTGGGCGAGGACACCCGCCTTGTCGGCGACGTCCAGACTGACGTGGTAGCGGGTGACCACGTCGTCCATGGGGTTGACGGTGAGCTGAGCGTACGCGCTCTCGCCCGGTCCCGTCGCACCGGCCACCTTGTTGCGGCAGACCGCGACGAGGTCACCGAGGACCGCGGACGCGGTCGGCGCGCCGCCGGCGCCCGGGCCGTAGAACATCAGCTGGCCGGCGGCGTCCGCCTCGACGAAGACGGCGTTGTAGGCGCCGCGCACGGAGGCCAGCGGGTGGCTCAGCGGGATCATCGCCGGGTGCACGCGGGCGGTGACCGACTCCTCGCCGTTCTCGTCCTTGCTGCGCTCGCAGATGGCGAGCAGCTTGACCACGCAGCCCATCGCCTTCGCGGAGGCGATGTCGGCGGCGGTGACCTCGGTGATGCCCTCGCGGAACACGTCGGCGGCGACCACACGGGTGTGGAAGGCGATGCCGGCCAGGATCGCGGCCTTCGCGGCGGCGTCGAAGCCCTCGACGTCGGCCGTCGGGTCGGCCTCGGCGTAGCCGAGCGCAGTGGCCTCCTCCAGTGCCTCGGAGTAACCCGCGCCGGTGGTGTCCATCTTGTCGAGGATGAAGTTGGTCGTGCCGTTGACGATGCCGAGCACCCGGTTGACCTTGTCGCCGGCCAGGGACTCGCGCAGCGGGCGGATCAGCGGGATCGCCCCGGCCACGGCGGCCTCGTAGTAGAGGTCCGCGCCGGCTTTCGCCGCCGCCGCGTGCAGCGCGGCGCCCTCGACGGCCAGCAGGGCCTTGTTGGCGGAGACGACGGACTTGCCGCCCTCGAACGCCGAGAGGATCAGCGAGCGGGCGGGCTCGATGCCGCCGACGACCTCGATCACGACGTCGATGTCGTCCCGAGCGACCAGCCCCTCGGCGTCGGTGGTGATCAGGTGCTCCGGCACGCCGGGACGCGGGCGCCCGGCACGGCGGACGGCCACGCCCGCGAGCTCGACGGGCGCACCGATGCGCGCCTCCAGGTCGGCGGCGTGCGTCGTCATGATGCGTGCCACCTCGGAGCCCACTACTCCACAACCGAGGAGCGCCACCTTGAGCGTACGCATCATCCGACTCCGTCCTGCCTTGGTACCGGCGAGAAGCCGGCGTCTGGTGTTGGCCTGTGGTCCAAGTCTCCGTGACTCGCCCGACGAATCTTCGGCCGTTCCAAAGACTGAGACGCAAATTCCGCTGCTCGATACCGAGCCGCGGGAAATCCTTCGGCTTGTCCGGCCCTCGTCCCGGTGCTTGTCCGGCTCTCGTCCGACACTCGTCCGATCGTCCGGTCCGGCTCTCACCCCATGTCGAGGCGGAGCAGGTCCTCCTCCGTCTCGCGGCGGACGATGACCCGCGCCTGGCCGTCGCGGACCGCGACGACCGGCGGGCGCAGCGCGTGGTTGTAGTTGCTGGCCATCGAGCGGCAGTAGGCACCCGTGGCCGGTACCGCGAGCAGGTCGCCCGGCGCCAGGTCGGCCGGGAGGAACGCATCGCGGACGACGATGTCGCCGGACTCGCAGTGCTTGCCGACGACCCGGCTCAGCATCGGCTCGGCCGCCGACGCGCGCGAGACGAGCGCGACGCTGTACTCGGCGTCGTAGAGGGCGGTGCGGATGTTGTCCGACATGCCGCCGTCGACGCTGACGTAGGTCCGCAGACCCTCCAGCGGCTTGATCGTGCCGACCTCGTACAGCGTGAACGCCGTCGGCCCGACGATCGCCCGGCCCGGCTCGACCGACAGCCGCGGCACGGCCAGCCCCTCCGCCGCGCACTCGCGCCGCACGATCTGCGTCAGCGCCGTGGCGATCTCCTGCGGCCCCTGCGGGTCGTCCTCGCTGGTGTAGGCGATGCCGAGGCCGCCGCCGAGGTCGATCTCGGGCAGCTCCACCCCGTGCTCGGCCTTGACCTGCGCCAGCAGCCCGACCACGCGTCGCGCCGCCACCTCGAAGCCGGCCATGTCGAAGATCTGCGAGCCGATGTGCGAGTGGATGCCGGCCAGCTCCACGCCGTCCAGCGTCAGCGCCCGCCGCACCGCCTCGGCGGCGTCGCCGCCGGTGAGCGAGAAGCCGAACTTCTGGTCCTCGTGGGCGGTGGCGATGAACTCGTGGGTGTGCGCCTCGACGCCGACCGTGACACGCAGCAGGATCCGCTGCCGCACGCCCTGCTCGTGGGCGATCCAGGACAGCCGGGCCAGCTCCTCGAAGGAGTCGACCACCACGTGCCCGACGCCGGACTTCACGGCGTACTCCAGCTCGGCGCGGGTCTTGTTGTTGCCGTGCAGCGCGATCCGCCCGGCCGGCATGCCGGCGCTCAGCGCGACGGTCAACTCGCCGCCGCTGCACACGTCGACGCTCAACCCCTCCTCGTGCAGCCAGCGCACCACGGCGCGGGAGAGGAACGCCTTGCCGGCGTAGTAGACGTCCGCGTCCAGATGCGAGAAGGCGTCCTGCCAGGCGCGGCAGCGAGCCCGGAAGTCGGCCTCGTCGAGGATGTAGGCGGGCGTGCCGAACCGCTCGGCGAGCGTCAGCACGTCCAGACCGGCGACGCTCACGATGCCGTCCGCCGTGCCGCGTTCCACCGTCGCGGACCACACCTTCGGGTCGAGGGCGTTGAGGTCGGCGGGTGGGGCGGCGTAGTGGCCCTCGGGCAGCACGTCGCCGTGCCGGGGACCTGCGGGGTGGGCGGAGCGGCTCATCTCATCGCCTTGTCTCTTCGCGCTTCGCGCTCTTCGCGTCCTTGCACGAGGGGCCCGAAGCCTTCCGGCTTCGGGCCCCTGCTTACTGCTACATCCGTTCGGGCGCGGAGACGCCCAGCAGCCCGAGGCCGTTGGCGAACACCGTCCGCGTCGCCTCGACCAGCAACAGCCTGGCACGGTTCAGGTCGGTGACCTCTTCGTCGCCGCGCGGCAGCACCCAGCAGTTCTCGTAGAACCGGTGGTAGTCGCCAGCCAGTTCCTCCAGGTAGCGCGCGACACGGTGCGCCTCCCGCAGCTCACCGGCGGAAGCCAGCACGCCCGGGAACTTCCCGAGCTGACCGAGCAGCTGGTTCTCCCAGGGGGTGCTGAGCAGTTCCGGCTTGAAGTCCTCGGCGGTGCTCTCGATGCCCATCTCGGCCGCGTTGCGAGCGATGGAGCACATGCGGGCGTGCGCGTACTGCACGTAGTAGACCGGGTTGTCCTTGGTCTGGCTGGTCAGCACGTCGATGTCGAGCGTGAGCGTGGAGTCGGTGGGGACGCGGGCGAGCGAGTAGCGCGCCGCGTCGACGCCGATCCAGTCGACGACGTCGTCGATGGTGATGATGTTGCCGGCGCGCTTGGACATGCGAACCTCTTCGCCGTCCTTGAGCATCTTCACGAACTGCCCGATCAGCACCTCGATGTTGTGCGACGGGTCGTCACCCGCGCACGCCACGATGGCCTTGAGGCGGCCCACGTAGCCGTGGTGGTCGGCGCCGAGCATGTAGACGCTGACGTCGTTGCCGCGATCTCGCTTGTTCAGGTAGTACGCGGCGTCCGAGGCGAAGTAGGTGGTGTCGCCGTCGGCCTTGATCAGGACGCGGTCCTTGTCGTCACCGAAGTCGGTGGTGCGCAGCCAGACGGCGCCGTCCTGGTCGTAGACGTGGCCCTGCTCGCGGAGCCGCTCGACGGCCTTCTCGACGGCGCCGGAGTCGTGCAGCGACTTCTCGGAGAACCAGACGTCGAAGTGGACGCCGAACTCCTCCATGGAGCGCTGGATCTCGGCGACCATGAGGCGGAGCCCCTCGGTGCGGAAGCTCTCCAGCTGGGTCGCGTCGTCCAGCTCCAGGATCCCCGGGACCTGCTTGACGATCTCCGCGGCGATGTCGTTGATGTACTCGCCGACGTAGCCGTCCTCGGGGACGGGCCGGCCGTTCGCGGCGGCCTGCAGCGAGGTGCCGAACTTGGAGATCTGCACGCCGGCGTCGTTGATGTAGTACTCGGTCGTCACGTCGGCGCCGCAGGCGCGCAGGATGCGCGCGAGGGAGTCGCCGACGGCGGCCCAGCGGACACCGCCGATGTGGATCGGGCCGGTCGGGTTGGCGGAGACGAACTCCAGGTTGATCTTCTGGCCGGCGAAGGCGTCCCCGTGGCCGTACTGCGCGCCCGCGGTGACGACGGTCCGGGCCAGCTCGCCCTGGGTGGCGGCGTCGAGCGTGATGTTCAGGAAGCCCGGCCCCGCGATGTCGATCTTCGCGATCCCGGGCAGCTCTCGGAGTCGCGCGGCGACCAGCTCGGCCACCTGTCGCGGCGGCTTGCCGGCGGCCTTGGCCAGCTGGAGCGCGACGTTGACGGCGTAGTCGCCGTGGTCGCGGTTCTTGGGACGCTCGACGTTCACCGTCTCGGGGACGGCGACGGTCAGCTCGCCCGCCTCGACGGCGGCGCTGACGGCGGCCTGGACTGCCTGGGAGAGCTCTGCGGGTGTCACGGGGCAAGCCTAGGCGAGACCGCCCCCAACCCTCACATCAGTTCTGCCGTCCGAGACGCGCCGCCTTCGAGCACCCCCGCCGCGGACCCTCGCCGCGGACCCACGCGAGGTTTCACTGCGTTCGCTGTGGGCGAACCCCTCGGACCTCCTCGGAGGCCCCGCAGCCCCGGCGCACCTCACGCCCCGTGACCAACCGCCGCACCAGCGCCACCAGATCCATCGGCTCGAACGGCTTCGCCAGATACCCGTCGACCCCGACGGACTCCCCGCGCTCCAGATCCAGCTGCGTACAGGCACTCACGATCGCTATCGGCAGATGACTCGTCCGCGGATCGGCCCGCAACTGCGCCGCCGTCCGCAGCCCGTCCAACCGGGGCATCACCACGTCCAGCGTGATCACATCCGGTTGCACGGAGTGCACGACATCCAGACACTCGGCCCCGTCGGCGGCGGTCACCACCTCAAAGCCCTCGAGCTCCAGGTTCACCCTGATCAGCTGACGGATCACCGCGCTGTCATCGACAACGAGCACCCGCCCCGACTCGCCTGACACATCACTGAGGGTATGCGGAGGAACCACTCTTCGTCCTCGTTTTGCCCACTTCCACGGGAACTGGTGAGGAGACCTTCCGAAAAGCCTGTACGCGAGCAGGGGGTCCGGGCTGGTAGTGTTCTCCACGTCGCAAGACAGTGCGCCCCCGTAGCTCAGGGGATAGAGCACCGCCCTCCGGAGGCGGGTGCGTAGGTTCGAATCCTACCGGGGGCACTTCGCAGGAAACGCAACAAAAGCCCAGGTCAACCGGGATGTCCGGTCCGCCTGGGCCTTCGTCGTTTCTGAGGCCCGATCAGGCCCGTGCCCCTTGCGCGCCCAACTCGTCGGGCGGGGTGCCTTTCTGACCCGGCTTGCGCCGCTTCGGGGCGAGCGCCTTGGTGATCGCGTCGGCGATGCCGTCAGCGATCAGCCGGTCCCGTTCCCCGCGTATGTGCTGGTAGCGCAGGGCCGCGTCCATGGTCGAGTGGCCCATCCGGTGCATCAGCTCACGGGTGCTCGCACCGGCGTCGGCCGCCATGGCGTTGCCGAAGTGCCGCAGGTCGTGGAACCGCGCCTTGCGGACCTGGGCCTTGATCAGCGCGGCTGTCCACAGGTGGTGGAAGTTGCTCCGCCGCAGCAGCCCGGAACGCGGACCCACGAACACTCGGCCATCCGGACCGTCCTCGGCGAACCAGTGCAGATGCGTCTCCACGTCTCGCGCGATGGGCTCGGGGAAGGCCACCGGTCGGACGCCGGCCGCGCTCTTGGGCAGCTTCACCCGCAGGTCTCCGGTCGCGAGCTCCGCTTGGTCCTGACGGATGCGGATGATCCGACGCTCCAGGTCGATGTCCGCCCGGCGCAGCACGGCCAGCTCCCCGAATCGGAGGCTGGCGAAGGCCGCCAGGAGCACCATGGCCCAGTAACGGGCTGAATAGCGCCAGCCACGGCGTAGACCTCTTCGACCGTCAGCACGGGACGCTCTGCGGAGCTCGGGTGGTGGCGTGGCGCGGCCCCTCCCCGACCGAGCAGCGGAGGCGTACCGGGAACCTCCCACCAGCTGAGGTGCACGCATAGAAGTGCACGCATAGGGGCAGTCGGTCCAGAAGGCGTGGCGGGCAGTGGGTCGGGAACCGGGGTGACACGAGGTGCGTCCGCTCAGGAGTGGACGGACACGAGATCGCCGACGAGGACGTGCCTGCCCATGCCGGCGGCTGCGCGATCGGCTGCGCCATAGCCCTCGCGGGGCTGGTCGTGGGCTTTGCGGTGGAGGTGACAGCCACCCACTTGATGGCAGACGCCTGGACGTACTGCTACGACGCCCCCTGGCCCATGGCATACGACATGGCGGACTCCCCGCGCACCTTCATCTTCGAAGACCTTGGCTGGCTGCTGCTGTACTCCCTCTGCCTGCCCGTGGGCTTCTGGCTGGCACGTCGGCTGGCGCATCGACGAGGCAGGCTACTGAGGATCAGCGCCTGCCTGCTGGCCTCCTCAGTGTTGCTGACCGGGGTACTGGCCACAGATCTGATGCTCAACGTCTCCGCGAAGGGCGGGATGTACCAGGTGGCACACTGCCCGCGAGGCCTCCCTCCGTGGTGGCCCGGCTGGCTGCCAGCTCGTCCGGGGGCGAATCCATGCGGCAGCGGTCCCTGCCTGGGCGCGGGGCGGTGAATCTTCCGGGCTCGCGCCACAACCGCGCCAGACGAGGCGGGACTGTAGGGGGAACATCGGGAAGTCACGGGCAAGGGGTGGTGGTTTCCGCAGGTGACGGACTCGAGGTCGGCCTAGGCTACCTGGAGAGGTCCGCGAAATCCCGGTAGTCGTCCGGAAACTGGAAGCCGACCTCGCCCGGCGCAAGGTGCCAGGGCGTGTCCGCCGGACGCGCTTGCGGCGGCGGCATCAACGCTGCCGGCCGTTCGATTGCCGGGTGCATTCGCACACGCTAGCGTGAGCGCCCGCCGGCACCGGAGGGCCGCCGCTGTGGACGGATCAGCTGCGCTGCTTGCGGATCTCCTTGGCTCGCCGGTCTATGTCCGCCAGGAACCAGTCCGGGACCTCCCCCGTCGCGCGCAGGTGCAACCGCTCGTCCTGGGTGAGCTGCTCCGACGCCCGGTCGACGGCGATGGCGTAGTCCATCTTCTGGTCGCTCATCCCCTCGCGGCGCGTGTCCCCGCCCAGCCCTCCGCCACCACGGCGGGCTCCGAGCGCGTTGATCCAGCCCATCAGACCGACCCTGCGCGAGCGCATGTCCACGTGGTCGCGGACGGCGAGCCAGCACAGCCGGTCGTCGTTCAGCTTCGGGACAGCCGTCGGTTGCTGCTGCTTTGCCATAACCCCACCCCTACTGCTGCGAAGACCCATCCGAGCAGCGGCACGCTAGCACTGCGCTCCGCGCCCGGACAGACCCATACCCGCGATGTGAGCAAGCAGCCATCGCCCCTGAGGAATTACCGTGAGCGAGCAGGTGAGCGACAGGCTCGACGATTGGGGGAACGCCGATGCTGACCGGGATCGTGATCGATGCGCTGGACGTCGCGCGCATGGAGAACTTCTGGGCGGAGGCGACGCGGGGGCGCACGGGCGGTCTGCGGGTGGGGTGCGTGCCGACGGCGGTGCCGAAAGCGGTCGGCAGCAAGAACCGGGTGCACCTCGACCTCGCCGGAGGGCCCGACTGGGAGGCCGAGGTCGCCCGGCTGCTGCTGCTCGGTGCGACGCGGATCGACATCGGTCAGGGTCGCGTCCCATGGGACGTGCTGGCCGATCCGGAGGGGAACGAGTTCTGCGTCCTGCGTCCCGGCCACCCCGGCGTGCTTTCCGACTCCGGCCTCGTGGCGATCTGCATCGACATGGCCGAGGAGGACCGCTACGCGCAGTCCGCCTTCTGGCAGGCCGAGGCAGGCTGGCACGCGGTGGAGTACCACGACTGGGGCGTCCGGCTGCGTCGGACGCCCGCCAGTACGGTCTCGTTGGTGATGGGCCCGCCTGCGGCGCAGAAGGCCGGGCGCAACAGGCTCCGCCTGGAGGTCACTCAACGCGACTGGGAAACCGGCGAGTTCCTCGACCGCGGCGGCAACGAGTTCCACGTCGTCCGCTGAGGGCCGCCGCCCCGGAGCCCGACAGGGCGCGGAACGGGGACGGTCTCCACGCGACCGTCCAACCCCTCGAAGTCCTTCGCGTCCGAGGTGTGGCGGAAGCGTCGCACCGTCGGGGCAGCGGTCGGTCAGGGGCTCGACAGCAGCTCCGCCGCCGACTGGACGGCTGCGGTGAGCTGCTGGTCGGCCGGGTCCGGGGCGAGGAGCGCGGAGGCGCGGTCGAAGAAGGTGCGCAGTTCGCCCGGGCCCGGAGGGGGCTGGTCGCGGAGGCGCAGGGCGCGGACCGCGGCGAGGAGTTCACAGGCCAGGACGAGGCGGAAGGGCTCGACGGAGTCGAGCAGGCGGCGGGCGCCGGTGGAAGCGAAGCTGGAGTGCTCCTCGACGCCGCGGGAGAGGACCGCGTGGCCGAGGGTGACCGGCTGGGCGAAGGAGCGCAGTTCGGCGAGGGCCGACTGCGCTGCGTACTCGGTGATCATGATGCCGCTGCTGCCCTGGACGTCAGCCGCCAGGTACGGCGCCAGGCCGGTGAAGGCCGGGTCGGCGAGGGTGCCGAGGCGGGCGGTGGAGAGCTGGGCGGTACCGAGCAGGGCGAGGCGGAACTGATCACCGGCCAGCGCGAGAGCGGCCTGATGGAAGCCGCCGTGGTGGTGGTAGTCGAGCCGTTCGGCGTCGAGCAGCGGGTTCTCTGCGGCGGCGTTGAGTTCGACGCCGAGGACGCGGTCGAGGGCGTCCGCGGCCTCCATCGCCGCGCCGTGGACCTGTGGCAGGCAGCGCAGGCCGAAGGGGTCCTGGACCAGGGCCGGCTGCCAGTCCGTCGCGGCGAGCAGGCCCCGCATCCGCGCGGCGAGGCGGGTCGCGCCGGGGTGCGGACGGCGGGCGTGGACGGTGTCGGCGTAGGGCTCGACGGAGCCCCGCACGGCGGTGAGCGTCAGCGCGGCGACGAGCGGGACCCGGTCCAGCAGCACCTGGAGGTCGGTCGCCGCCAGGGCGGTCTGGCCGATCGTCAACGCGCTGCTGGACATCAGCGGCAGCGCGTCCCAGTGCGTCAGCGCCACCGGCTCGGGCACCGGCGCGTCCGGGTCGCCGCCGCGCCAAGGAAGCTCCCCGGCCAGGGTGAGGCCGAGCTCGCCGAGCGCGGAGAGGTCGGCCGTGCCGACCGCGCCGTAGGCGTGGACGGCGGGGACATGCCCGGAGGCGAGGGCCTGCGCGATGCGGTCCACCACGTCCAGGCCGAGCGCGGAGCCCGCGCCGAGCAGTTGGTTCAGCCGCACCGCGAGCATCGCGCGGGCCTGCTCGTCCGGGACGACCGGCCCTATGCCACCGCTGTGGCTGCGCAGCAGGTTCATCCCGAACGCGTCCGCGGCCTCGGCCGGCACGTCGGTGGTTCGGTTCACACCGACGCCGGTGGTGTGTCCGTACACACGCTTGCGCGCTGTGGCGCGCAGTGCGGCATCCCGGGCTGCACGGACCTGTTCACGCGCGTCCGGGTCAACCGTCGGGTTCACACGCCGCCGGGCGAGCGCGGCGACGTCGGCGGCGGTGAGGTCGCGGCCTGTGAGCACGCGCCGGTCGGGTGCGGGCCCGGAGTGGGCGGCAGGCGCGGGGACCGGCGCAAGGGGGACGGTCGAGCACAGCTCGGTCGACGACATGGCAGGCCATCCAACGACACGCGGAACGGTGGGACGCGACGATGGTAAATCACGTCCGGCCCGCTCCCCAGGGGTCTCTTTCGCGCCGCCGCTACGGTCGCTCCGCGACCAGTCCGCCCACCCCGGCGGCGAGGCAGAGCAGCGCCGCAACCGCCGCGACCACGGGCCCGGCCTGCATGGACGGCGCGAAGACGCCCCCGTTCTGCAGGGACTGGTGGAACTGGGCGAGCGCCGCGACGGCGCTGACCAGGAGGCCCAACCCGAGGACCGCCCCGAGCCAGGCCATCCGGACGGCCGGCGCGAGCAGCCGCAGCACCGACACCACGATCAGCGCGACACCGATCCACTGCAGGGCGTGGAGGCAGTCCACGCTGTTCGCGGAGCTGTCCGAGAGCTGACCGGAGTTGTTGTTCATCACGTCGAAGCCGGACCAGTGCAGATCGCCGCTCTCGCCGCTGTAGGAGGCCCAGGGCAGGGTGAGCGTCCAGACGGTCAGCGCGGCGAGCACGAGCGTGACCACTGCGTTGACGCGGACCCTGCCGTGAGCGGCCTGCGCGACACCGGTGGTGCGGGTCGGCGGCCCGGGGTGCGAGTACATCGTCATGGCGCCGATGGTCGGCCGGACCGCCTTTGGCAGCAAGGCCGTTGAGCGCCCAGTGGGCGGGGTGGAGAGCCGGTGCCAAGCAATCGGGCACGCGGTGCCAAGCCCCCGGTCAGAGCAGCAGCGCGAGGAGCGCGCCGACGGTCATGAACGGCCCGAACGGGATCTGCGTGCGGCGCGACGCCTTACGGGACGCGAGCAGGACGACGGCCAACACGGCCGCCAGCAGCGAGGCGTAGAGCGTGCCGGCCAGAACCGCGTGCCAGCCCGTGAAACCGAGGACCAGGCCGACGGCGCCCGCGGCCTTCACGTCGCCGAAGCCCGCGCCGCCGAAGAACGCGAGGACATAGTAGGCGGCGATCAGGACCAGGGCGGCGAGCAGCGCGCGCAGCAGCGCGGAGCCGTCACCCGGGAGGGCGAGCAGAGCGAGGAGGACAGGAAGAGCGGGGAGGGTGAGCGCGTCCGGGAGGCGTCGCAGCCGCAGGTCGAGCGCGGTGAGCGCGGCGGCGAGGACGGCGAAGGCCGCGTGTGCGGGCATCAGCAGCGAGAAGCCCTCCCGCACGACCAGTCCGCCGACGGCGAGCAACGCCCCGAGCCCGATCGGCACCGCATCGCGGCGCAGCACCGCGCGCGTCTCCGCGTCGGCCGCGGGGAACACGCCCAGCAGCCGCGGCGGACGCGCGGCCGAAGCCGCGGCTGCGTCAGTGGGAGCGGCTGCGTCAGCGGTTTCGTCAGTGGGAGCGGCTGCGTCAGCGGGAGTCCCCTCGGGCGAGGGGGACGGTGCCGGCACGGACGCCCCGGCGGCCCCGGCGGCCCCGGCGGCCTCGGCGGCCTCGGTGGCCCCGGTCGCCTCGAGCGGGTCGGGCGGCGTCTGCGGCATGGCGGCCCTCCGGTCACCGGGCTGGGGCGGTCGGACGGGGTCATCCTCGCGCACCAGGTGAACCGATGTGCGCGGTTTCGGAGATTCGCGGTCCGGCCGTCAGTCCGGCAGGGCCACGCCCCGACCGGCGACGACGTCGTAGCGGAGCCTGAGCGTGCGGCGTTCGTCCGGGGCGAGGGTGACCTCCCAACGGACCACACCGTCGGCGTCGACCGCGTCGGGCGCCGGCGCGGTCCGCTCCTTGTCGATCCGCACCTCCACCGCCGACAGCTCCGAGACCGGGACGCGCTCCCGCACGACCACCCGGGCCGGCCCCGCGTCCGCCGGGGCGAAGCGGGACAGGGCGACGACGACCTCGCGGCCGCGTACCGAACGGCCGCTGAGCGCGCCGTTCTCTCGGGACTCGGTGACCGACCGGACCGCGCGGAAGGTGTCCTCGCTGCCGAAGCCGATCTCCGCCGCCGCGCCGGGCGCGGTGAACCGGAGCTCGGCGCGGCCCACGAAGCCTCCGCGCCGGACCAGGTCGACGGGCCCCGACAGCAGCGGCTCCCGCGCCGCGTTACGGAACCGCGCCGTGCGGACGACGACCGGTGCGAGCTCCGGAGCGCACCGCAGCTCCACCGAGGCGGGCCCGGTCTCGCTCCCGAGCGCGACCCGGTGCGGCCGCCCGTCGCTCGGCACGGACAGCGGCTGCGGGACGGTCAGGCTCCGCGCCTCGCCGCCGTCGTCGACGCCGGGCAGCGTCGCGGAGACAGGTGCTCCCTCCACGCCGGCCGGCTCCTGGTCCGGGCCGAGGTCGGGGATCTCGACCTCGCGCAGGTCCACCTCCACCGTGCGACGCTCCTCCCCGCTGCGCTCCCGCAGCGTGATCACGTCCGCGGGGAGGAACGGCGGCTCGGCGGCGCGGGTCGGGCGGGCGGTGGAAAGGGTGACCTGGACGTCCTGCCACGGCTCGCCGGTGCGCTGCCACACGAAGGCGTCCCGCTCCAGCGTCAGGCGCGGCGCCTCGGGGCCGTCCTCCTCCAGGGTGGCCCGGTAGGCGGGCCGCCACAGGGCGCACGAGGTCAGGTGGCGGATCGTCAGCTCCGCGCCCGCCGGCGCCGCCGCCGGGAGTTCGACCACCGCCTCGATGTGGGCGCTGAGCACCGGCGGCCGTGCCTCCGCCTCCTCCCAGGCCTGCTGCGCGCGGATCAACTGCTGCTGCAGACGGGTCCGGCGGAAGCGGGCGTCGCGCAGCGCCTCGGCCTGCTCCTCGTGGGCCGATTCGGCGCGGTCCAGCTCCTCGGTCCAGCCCTGTGGCCGTGCCTCGCCCGCGCCCGACTCCTCGGCGACGGCGCGCCGCAGGTCGGCAAGGAGCTGGTCCAGGACGGCGACCCGGCTGTCGAGCCGGGCCACGTCCAACTCGGCGCGGCGCAGGCGCTCGGAGAGGTCGTGGACCTGCCGCTCGATCGCGGAGGCGTCCTCCCGTGGCCCGCCGGTCGCCGCGGCGGGTGGTGGCGGGGTCCAGCGCCGCACGACACGCAGGTCCAGCACGCGCGCCCCGGGCGCCCCGGAGAGCTCGCCGCGCAGCGAGTGGTCCACGACCAGCGGCGTGACCGGCCCGAGCCGCAGCCGGTGCACCCCCGCACCGAGCGTGTCGGTGGCAGCCGATGCGGCGAGCGGGAGGGTGCGGGTGAGTTCGGCGCGGTCCTCCAGGAGGGTGGCCGCCGTGACGGGCAGCGGCAGCAGCTCCGGCTGCGGTTCCCCTCCCATGTCCGCCCGCGCGACGTCGACGTCGTTCATGCGTCCCTCCGGTTGCCGCCGACCACGGCCTTGCCGGCCGGCAGGCGGAGCTGGTGACCGGCCGTCAGGGTCGGGCCGTCGCCCGGGGGGACGACGACACGCCAGCGGCGCAGGCCGCGCCGCAGTTGCTCGTCCTCCTCGGGGGCGACGACGGTCCACGGCGGGTCGGCGGGCAGGTCCTCGATCCGCACGTCCTTGTCGTCGCTGACGGGGACGCGTTCGAACAGTTCCAACGTGACGGGACGGCCGAGCCGGTTCGCGACCTCGATCTCGACGGTCTGCGCCACCACCGTGGTCCCGCCGCGCAGTCCGGTGGAGGTGGACTCGGACGTCCGCACGTGCCGCGCGACGCGCACGCCCTCCTCGACCCCGATCCCGATCCTGCGGCTCTGCCCGGGGGCGAGCGCGGGCATCGGCACCGTCGCGGTGTACTCGCCGTCGACGAGGATCTCCACCGGCCCCGGGAGCAGCGCGTGCGGGCTGGTGTTCGTCACCTCGACGGCGGCGTAGACGGACGGGTCGAGGGCGGGGACGCACAGGTGCACCGGTGTGAGCCCGATCGGGAAGTCGTCCACGGGGACGCTGTGCCGGCTCCCGTCGGCCGGGACGTCCACGGGCGCGGCCGCGTCGAAGCGGTAGGCGAAGGAGCCGGACGCCTGCCGCACCGGCACCGCGTGGGGAGGCAGCGCGGGCTCGCCGACGGCGTGGGCGGCGCACGGCTGCACCGACTCCGGCGCGAGGCGCCCGCGCCCGGCGGGGGGCGCGTCGGCACCGGCCAGGACGAGGCCGGCGTAGTCCTGCAGGGCCGGATCGGGCACCGGAACCGGGGGCGTCGGCGGGAGCGGCGGCGGCACGGACGCACCGAAGGCCGCCGCCTGGGCCTGGGGAAGGGGCACGGGTCCGCCCGGGGGTGGTCCGCCGGGGGCGGCCGGCGCGGACGGCATGGGCGGCCCTCCCGCGCGACGCGGCGCGACGGCCGGACTGCGCGGAGCGGCGCCGAGGGAGACGGGAACGGGCGGTCCGCCGTAGGGGGCGGCCGGACGCGGCCCGGCGGCGCGCGGGCCCTCCACGCGCCGTAGTGGAGCCCCGGCGGCCTCGCTCCCCACGTCCGGGGTCCGGCGGCGCGCGGCGTCGTCGTAGCCCCCGAACAGCTCCGCCGTCCCGGTCGGCGGCTCCCGCCACAACGGACCGGGCGCGGCCTCGTCCTGGCGACGGCCCAGCCTGATCGAGCGCAGCTCGGGCAGGCTCGTGCGGCGCAGCAGGTCCGCGGTGGACAGGCTGAGGCGGACGCCCGTCCAGTCCTCACCGGTCAGTTGGGCGACGCTCGCGCGCAGCGCGAGACCGCCGTCGCCGCCCGCCGAGCCGTCCAGGCGCAGCTGGTAGGAGGGGAACCAGGTCGCCCCGGGGACGACGTACTCCAGCTCCAGTTCCAGCGCGGTGGTGCCCGCCTGGACGCCCAGCAGGCTCACCACGGCATCGGCTGTGGTGCGTGCGGTCCCGGCGGGAAGGGCGTGGGAGGCCTCGGCGAGGCGGTGCCGGGCGAGGTCCAGCGCGTGCTCGGCTCCCGCCACCGCGTCCTCGGCGGCCAGCAGCTGGGGATGCAGGGCGGCCAGCCGGGTGTCGACGAACTCGGCCAGCGCGAGGAACGCCTCGACCGGTGCGGGGCGCGGCGGGTCGCCCCGCCTCGGGGTCGGCGGCACCGCCCGTAGGGACGCTGTCGCGTCCACCCGCAGGGCGAGACGGTCCCGTCGGGCGCGGGCCGCGTCGTAGGCCTCCTCGGCGGCGTCCACGTCCCGGTGGAGCGAGGCGAGCCGCTCGGGCGGGACCGGCTCGGCGCGCAGCTCGCGCCGCACGTCCGTCACCCGCGGCCCGGCGATGAGCGCCCGCGCTCGCAACGACGACGCGTCCGCGGCGAGCGGCAGCGCGCCGACCCGCACCCGCGTCACGGGCTCGCCGCCCGTCTCCACGACCACGCGCCGCCGGCACAGGGCGCCCGAGGCGTACACGGTGACGGACTCCAACCGCGACTCCGCGCCGACTTCACGCTCCACCGCGACCCCCTCCGCTAGCCGAGCCCCCACCGTATCCGGTGGGCCCGTCGGCAGCGGGGAAACCATGCAGAACCCAGGCGGCACGCGAGCAACCAGGCAATTCCCAGGGGCGCGGGGAACTGCGCGAGCAACCACCGACATGCGGATGGCCCTGCTCGTTCGGCGACTCACCACACACGGTGGCTTGTCGCGCACGCAGTTCATCGAGCAGAGCCCCGCGCCCCTGGATGGTGCAACTACAGCGCGGCCAGCTCCGAGACCAGGTCGTCGAGACCGAAGCTGCCCTGGGAGAGCGCGCGCATGTGCCAGGACTTGAGGTCGAACTCCTCGCCCCGCTCCTCCGCCGCGCGGCGCGCGGCCTCGCGGCCCGCCCGCCACGCGCGCTCGCCGAGCTTGTAGCCGATGGCCTGGCCCGGCCAGCCGAGGTAACGGATGATCTCGCTCTCGCGCATCTCCTTGGGGCAGCCGTTGAACGCCGCGAAGAACTCGTTGGCCAGCTCCGGGGTCCAGGTCTCGCCCGGCTCGAACGGGGAGTCCGCGGGGATGGTGAGGCCGAGGTGCATGCCGATGTCGATGATGACGCGGATGGTGCGCAGCATCTGCTCGTCGAGGAAGCCCAGTCGGCGGCCCGGGTCCTTGAAGTAGCCGAGCTCGTCCATCAGGCGCTCCGCGTACAGCGCCCAGCCCTCCAGGTTGGCGCTGACGCCGCCCAGGGTCACCTGGTAGGTCGACAGCTGGTCCGCCGCGGCGACCCAGCTGGCCAGCTGCAGGTGGTGGCCGGGGACGCCCTCGTGGTACCAGGTGCTGACGAGCTGCCAGGTCGTGAAGGACTCACGGCCCAGGGTCGGCAGCCAGGTGCGGCCGGGGCGGGTGAAGTCGAGGCTCGGCTCGGTGTAGTAGGGGGCGGCGGCGCTGCCCGCGGGGGCGATGCGGGACTCGACGTTGCGGATCTTGCCGCTGATGTCGAAGTGGGTGCCGTCCAGGGCCTCGATGGCCTCGTCCATGATGCCCTGGAGCCAGACCCGGATCTCCTCGACGCCCTCGATCGCGTGGCCCTCGGTCTCCAGGTACTCGATGGCCTCCTGCGGCGTGGCGCCGGGCTTGACCTTGTCCGCCTCGGCGCGGATCTCGCCCTCCAGGCGGTGGAACTCGGTCCAGGCCCAGGCGTAGGCCTCGTCGAGGTCCAGGTCGGCGCCGGTGTGGTAGCGCACCGAGCGCTGGTAGAGCTCGCGGCCGGCGGTGTCCGGGCGGCCTGCCGCGGCCGGGGTGTAGGTGTCGCGCAGGAAGGCGCGGAACTCCGCGATCGCGGCCGCGGCGGGCTCGGCGGCGGCGTCGAGCGCGGGGCGCTGTGCCTCGGGGCACTCGGCGGCGAAGCCGCGGTACCAGTTGTCCTCGTCCTCGAACCAGGCGCCGAGCTGCTCGATGACGGTCGCGACCTGGCGCGGACCGCTGACCAGGTCGCGGCGCAGGCCCTCGGCCAGCGTCTCCTGGTAGCCGCGGACGGAGGCGGCGGTGGCGGCCATGCGGCCGATCTGGCGCTGCCAGTCCGTCTCGGTCTCGGTGGGCGTCATCGAGAAGATCGCGCGGACCATGTGGATGGGCGAGGCGATGTTGTTCAGCGAGCGGAAGTGGTCGCCCGCGTCGTGCACGGCGAGCTCAGCCGTGAGGCGCTCGCGCAGCAGACGGGCACAGGCCGCCTCCGCCGGGTCGGCGAGGGCCTCGGCCGGGAGCGCGTCGAGCTCGGCGAGGGCGGTGCGGGCGTGCGCGGCATCGGCGTCGAAGCCGGCCGGGGAGATGTCGGGCTGGCGCTCATCTTCCGGGTACAGGCCGAGGGATGCCGCGACAGCGGGATTCTGGCGGGCCATCGCGTCGACGTAGGCGTCGGCGATGCCGCGCGGGGTGAGGGAGTCTGCCATGCCGGTCATCTTGCACCACGCGGAGGGGTGCTAACCCTGCGTTTTCCCGACCCGTTGCCTGACATCGCTCCAGATCTTCCCCGGATCAAGTTGTCCACGCGCTCGTCCGCGGGTCAGCGGGTAGCAGCCGACGCCGATCAGATAGGCGCACAGGTGCCCGAGGTTCGTGTAGTCGGTGCCGGCGGCGAGCAGCAGGAGGTAGAAGACGGCCGTGCCGCCGAGGTACCACCAGCGCCACGGGCGGGCGATCAGCCAGACCAGCACGCCCACGCCGCCGGACAGGCCGTAGCTGACGCCGATGTCGAGGGTGAACGCCTCGCTGCGCGAGTCGAGTCCGGCGTCGATGAGCAGCCGCACCGTGCCCTCGCTGATCAGCGTCGCCCCGACGTGGGCGAGAGCGACGACGGCCAGCCAGCGCCCGGTGCCGAGCCGTCGCTCCACGGGCACCAGGAAGATGTTGAACAGCACGAACCAGAAGAAGAAGCTCGGCGTCTCGGTCCAGAAAGCGCTGCTGATCAGGACTTTGACGGGATGGTGGGCGAGCTCGACCAGGTTGGTGCTGTGCGTCGCCAGCCACCAGTGTTTGTAGCGGGGCGACATGCGGGTCAGCGCAAGGGTGTTGAGGCCCAGGACGAAGAGCCAGACATAGGTTCCCGGGGCCGCGCAGACGTACCCCCAGGCCCGGTGGGCGAGCCCCGCGACACGCTTCATGGTCACATTCTGCCCGCTTCGTCCCACCCCGGGCCGACGATCACTCGCGTGGGCATTGACAGTGCTACTGACGCGCAGTCTTATAAGCCTATGGCGACCACTGACGCGGGACCCGTCGGCGCACCCAGCCGGGAGGAAGTCGCCGAGCGGCTCCTCGAGGCCTCCGCCCGGCACTCGTTCGACCCGGACACCGAGCTGGACTGGGACGAGCCACTCGTTCCCGGGCTCTGGTTCATGCCCGCCCACCTCGTCTCGCTCTACGACACCCCGCTGTGGCGAAGGATGAGCGAGGAGCAGCGGATCGAGCTCTCCCGCCACGAGACCGCGAGCACCGCGGCGGCCGGGATCTGGTTCGAGATCATCCTGCTGCAGCTGCTCTCCCGCCACATCCAGGCGCAGGACCCGCGCACCGGCCACGTCCGCTACGCCTTCACCGAGGTCGCGGACGAGTGCCGGCACTCCCTGATGTTCGCCCGGCTGATCACCACCCTGGGGACGCCCTGGTACGGGCCGAGCCGCACCACCCGCCGGCTCGGCTCGATCATGGCCGCCACCGCGCCGACCCCGGCGGCCTTCCTCGGCACGCTGCTGGCGGAGGAGATCCTGGACCGCACCCAGCGCGTGACGACGACGGACGAGACGGTGCAGCCCCTGGTCCGCGGCGTCACCCGGATCCACGTGGTCGAGGAGGCCCGGCACGTCCGCTACGCCCGTGAGGAGCTGCGTCGGCAGATGGCCACGGCGCCCGCCTGGGAACGCGCCTACGCCAGGCTCAGTTCCGGCGAGTCCGCACGCGTCGTCTCCCGGACGTTGGTCCACCCGCGCGTGTACGCGTCCGTCGGCCTCGACGTCGACGAGGCGGTGCGCCAGGCGCGGGCCAGCGAGCACCGGCGCGAGACGCTGCGCTGGTCGGCGGAGCGGTTGACGTCCTTCCTGGACGAGATCGGGGTGCTGCGCGGCCGCTCGGTACGCGCGCAGTGGCGGCGGTCCGGTCTGCTCTGATCCGACCCGCCCTGGTACAAGGTCGGCGGGCTATGGTGATCGGGTGACCCGACCGACCGTCGACGAGAGCCCCGCGACCACGGCAGCGCCGCGCGCCAAGCGCGGACCGTACCGGCGGCTGCCGGTCGAGCAGCGCCGCGAGCAGCTGATCGCGGTGGCCCTGGAGCTGTTCAGCCGCCACGCGCCGGAGGAGGTCTCCCTCGACGACGTCGCCGCGGCGGCGGAGGCCTCGCGGCCCCTCGTCTACCGCTACTTCCCTGGCGGGAAGCAGCAGTTGTACGAGGCCGCGCTGAAGAGCGCGGCCAGCGAACTGATCGCCCGCTTCGTCGAACCGGCCGAGGGCTCCCCCACGGAGCGGCTGGCGCACGCGCTCGACCGCTACCTCTCCTTCGTCCACGACCACGCCGCGGGTTACGGCGCGCTGCTGCGCGGCGGCTCGGCGGTGGAGACCCAGCGCACGACGGCGATGGTGGACGAGGTGCGCCGAGCCGCGTTCCGCAGCATCGTCCAGCACCTGGAGGTCGCCGAGGCCGGCCCGCGCCTCGGGCTGCTGATCCGCAGCTGGATCGCGGTGGTCGAGGCGACGGCACTGACGTCCCTCGACGAGGGCGACCTCGGCGAGCCGGAGTCCCTGCGGGACTGGCTGGTGGACGAGTTCGTGGCGATGTTCGCCGTCACAGCCCTGCACGACGCACAGAGCGCGGACGTCCTGAAGCGCCTCCTGGCCCACTACGACGGCGCCGGGCCGGGCGCGAAGCTCATCGAGGGCCTCGGCGGCCTGCTCGCGTAGCGAGCTTTCTCGGGGGCGCGAGGAACTGCGCGGGCAACCCACCCTGTGCGGATGGCCCTGTTACTGGGGGACCATCCGCACGCCGGTGGCTTGTCGCGCAGTTCCCCGCGCCCCTGGGGGTGCAACTACCTGTTACGCCTTGCCGACGGGCAGGCGCTGGGCGCCGAGGCCGTCGATCGACAGCTCCATGACGTCGCCCGGCTGCAGCCACGGCTGGCCTGGGGTGCCCATGGCCACGCCGGCCGGGGTGCCGGTGTTCACCACGTCGCCCGGCTCCAGGACCATGAACTGGCTCAGGTACCAGATCACGTACCGCACGTCGAAGATCATGTTCGCCGTCGAGCCGTCCTGGCGGGGCTCCCCGTTGACGCTCAGGCGGAGCGCCAGCGCCTGCGGGTCGGCGACCTCGTCCGCGGTGACCAGCCAGGGGCCCAGCGGGTTGAAGGTCTCGCAGGACTTGCCCTTGTCCCACGTGCCGCCGCGCTCCAACTGCCACTCGCGCTCGGAGACGTCGTTGCTGATCGAGTAGCCCGCGATCACCGCGTCCGCGGCCTCGACGGAGTCGAGGTATCGGGCGCGCGCGCCGATGACGACGGCGAGTTCGACCTCCCAGTCCGTCTTCGCGCTGCCGCGCGGGATCAGCACCTCGTCGTACGGGCCGACGACGGTGTCGCTCGCCTTCATGAAGACGACCGGCTCCGCCGGGATCGCCTGGCCGGTCTCGGCCGCGTGGTCGCGGTAGTTGAGGCCGATGCAGACGACCTTGCCCGGGCGCGCCACGGGCGCGCCGATCCGCGCGCCGGCCAGGGGCAGGCGCGGGAACTCACCGGCCTCCGCGCGCGCGGCGAGGTCCGCCCGGCGCTCGGGGCCGAGCGTGGCGAGGAACGACCCGTCGATGTCGGGCGTCACCTCGGAGAGGTCGTACGCGGCCTCCGCGTCCGCGCTCAGCAGCAGTGCGGGTCGCTCGGCGCCCGCCGGTCCTATGCGCAGGAATCGCACCTGCAGTCACCCACCTTGCGATCGGGACGGTCCGGTCGCCCACCGTCGCTGGAGAGAAGAGATCCGTTTCTAGCAGGTCAAGGCAGGGGTGGACCATGGCCCGACCGCCATACGGACCAGTAACAAGAACGTCCGCAAGAACGGCCGCGAGAAGTCTGAATGGGGCTATTCACCAGCCCGGTATGCAGGTGGAAAGATGAGGGCACCCGATCGGACGCAGTGAAGACGCAGTGAAAAGGTGAGGCGCATGGCCCGCAAGGCTCCCGTCACGGACCCGGCGCAGGACGCGCCGAAGACCGGCGAGCCGCAGCACGCGGCCGCGGGCCTGCCCGCGCTCAAGCACACCACCCAGATCGCCGCGGCGCAGATGGGCCTGCCGCGCGCCGTGAAGACGCTGCTGAAGCTGAACCAGCCCGACGGGTTCGACTGCCCGGGCTGCGCCTGGCCCGAGCCGGACCACACCCACACCGCCGAGTTCTGCGAGAACGGCGCCAAGGCCGTCGCCGAGGAGGCGACCCTGCGCCGGATCGGCCCGGAGTTCTTCGCCGAGCACTCCGTCGCGGACCTGGCCGAGCGCAGCGGCTACTGGCTCGGCCAGCAGGGCCGGCTGACCACGCCGATGCTGCTGGACGAGGGCGCCACCCACTACACCCCGCTCTCCTGGGATGACGCGCTCCAGCTCGTCGCCGAGGAGCTGCAGGCCATGGAGACGCCGGACCAGGCCGTCTTCTACACCTCCGGCCGCACCTCCAACGAGGCCGCATTCGCCTACCAGCTCCTCGCCCGCCAGCTCGGCACCAACAACCTGCCGGACTGCTCCAACATGTGCCACGAGTCCTCCGGCTCCGCGCTGGTGGAGACGCTCGGCGTGGGCAAGGGCAGCGTCAGCCTCAAGGACCTCTACCAGGCCGACCTGATCATCGTCGCCGGACAGAACCCGGGCACCAACCACCCGCGCATGCTCTCCGCCCTGGAGCGCGCCAAGCGGGCCGGTGCCACGATCGTCAGCGTGAACCCGCTGCCCGAGGCCGGGCTGGAGCGGTTCAAGAACCCGCAGAACGCGCGCGGGCTCGTCGGCGGCGGCACCAAGCTGACCGACCTCTTCCTGCAGATCCGCCTCGGCGGCGACCTGGCCCTCTTCCGCGCGCTCAACCTGCTGCTGCTGGAGGCCGAGGAGAAGGCCCCCGGCACCGTGCTGGACCGCGCCTTCATCGAGCAGCACTGCGCCGGCTTCGAGGAGTTCGCGGCCGAGGCCAAGAGCACCGACTGGGCCGAGGTCCGCGCGGCGACGGGTCTGCCGGACAGCCAGATCCAGGAGCTGGCGGAGCTGGTCCGGAAGTCCGAGAAGATCATCGTCTGCTGGGCGATGGGCCTGACCCAGCACAAGCACTCCGTGCCGACCATCCGCGAGGTGGTCAACTTCCTGCTGCTGCGTGGCAACGTCGGACGGCCCGGCGCGGGCGTCTGCCCCGTGCGCGGGCACAGCAACGTCCAGGGCGACCGCACCATGGGCATCTTCGAGCGCCCCTCGGCCGCGTTCCTCGACGCGCTCGGCAAGGAGTTCCACTTCGAGCCGCCGCGCGAGCACGGCATGGACGTGGTCCAGTCGATCCGCGGCATGCGCGACGGCAAGGTGCGGGTCTTCTTCGCCATGGGCGGGAACTTCGTCGCGGCCTCCCCCGACACGGAGGTGACGGAGGCGGCGATGCGCACCTGCCGTCTGACCGTGCACGTCTCCACCAAGCTCAACCGCTCGCACGTGGTGACCGGCGCCCGCGCGCTGATCCTGCCGACACTCGGCCGCACCGACCTGGACCGACAGGCCTCCGGCCCGCAGCAGGTCACCGTCGAGGACTCGATGGGCATCGTCCACGCCTCCCGCGGCGCGCTCAAGCCCCCGGCGCCGGACCTGCTCTCCGAGGTCGCCATCGTCTGCAGGCTCGCGCGCCGCACGCTCGGCCCGAAGAACACCGTGCCGTGGGAGGACTTCAACGCCTCCTACAGCAACATCCGCGACCGCATCGCCCGGGTGATCCCCGGCTTCGACGACTACAACGCCAAGATCCGTACCCCCGGCGGCTTCGCCCTCCCGCACGCCCCGCGCGACAACCGCTCGTTCCCGACCACGACGGGCAAGGCCAACTTCACCGTCAACGCGATGACGGCCCCGGAGGTGCCGGAGGGTCGCCTGCTGCTGCAGACGCTGCGCTCGCACGACCAGTACAACACCACCATCTACGGCCTCGACGACCGCTACCGCGGCATCACCGGCGGTCGCCGCGTGGTCCTGCTGAACGCCGAGGACGCGGCGGAGTTCGGCGTCGCCGAGGGCGAGTTCGTGGACCTGGTCAGCGAGTGGCAGGACGGCGTGGAGCGGCGGGCCCCGCGGTTCCGGGTCGTCCTCTACCCCACGACACGCGGCTGCGCGGCGGCGTACTACCCGGAGACGAACGTGCTGGTGCCGCTGGACAGCACGGCGGAGACGAGCAACACCCCGACCTCGAAGTCGGTCGTCATCCGCCTGGAGAAGTAACCACCGGACCGAGCCCCGCCGGGAGGGCCGCCACCACCAGGGCGGCGGCTTCCTCCGGCGTCTCGGTGCGCGCAACCGGCTCGCCCCTGCGACGCACCCCGTAGAGCCCGTCCTCGTCGGGACAGCGGACGTGCCCGACCCGGAACTTCCAGGGCTCCTCGACGCTGGTGGCGAACCAGAGGTTGAAGTGGCTGTTGACCGGCAGCAGCCGACGGAGCACGGGCTGGGCGTACGCGGCCGCCAGGAGCGCATGGGCGCGCGGGTGCCGGTCGTCGGGCCACATGTGGATGCGGTCGAGCTTGGCCAGCCACCTACGCCAGGACGGTGCCCTTGGCCTGAAGTCTCACCTGGAAGGTCTCCCTCTCGCCGCCGGGCGGGAAGACCATCACGCGCCTGCCACTCCCAAGGTCCAGGTACTCCGCGAGGCGCCCCCAGCGCTCGGCGGACTCAGGCAGGGCAAGGCCGAGCTCGTCGGCCCTCCGTCGCATTGCAGCCCGGAGAGAACCGTCGCCGCTCCGATCCACGGACCTACCCCTTCGGCGTGCCCGTGCCCGTGCCCGTCGGCGTGCCCGTGCCCGTCGGCGTGCCCGTGCTCGTCGGCGTGCCCTTGCTCGGGGGCGTCACCGTGACGGAGGCCGTCGGGGAGAGGATCGCCGACGGGCTGACCGAGACCGACGGGGTCACCGACGGGGACGGCGTCGGCGACGGGCTGCCCGAGGAGGAGTCGGAGGGCGACGGCTTCGGGGACGGCGGCTGGGTCGGGTGCGTCGTCGGGGTCGGCGTGGGAGTCGGCTTCGGCTTCGGCGCCGGGGGCAGGGTCGGGCCCACCGGCTGCGGGTTCTGGGAGCCGGACGGGATCGACGGAGGCGTGTAGCTGCCGAGCGACGGGTCCTGCGGATCCGGTCGCACCGCGCCGAGGATCGGGTTCTGCGCGATCGGCGCTATGTCCACGAACGCGCCCGGGTGCGGAGCCTGGATCACCAGGCCGCCGCCGATGTAGATCGCGACGTGCGTGGCGCCCTGGAAGTAGAGGATGAGGTCGCCGGGACGCAGCTGGTCCAGCGCGACGTGCGGCAGCTGCGCCCACTGCTCCTGGCTGGTGCGCGGGATCGAAACGCCGGCGGCCAGCCACGCCTGCGAGGTGAGGCCGGAGCAGTCGAAGGACATGGGGCCCGCCGCGCCCCACACGTACGGCTTGCCCAGCTGCGCGAACGCGTAGGCCACCGCCGCGGCGCCGGCCGCGGACGGCTTGGTGCCGCCCTTGCCGAGCACGCCGGAGGCCAGCAGCGCCAGCTGCGCCGCGTTCGCCTCCTGCTGCTCCAGCTGCTGCAGGGTGGACTTCTCCGCGCCGGTGAGCCCGCTGACGAGCTGCTCGACGCCGGTCAGCTCCTTGTTGACCGAGTCCTTCTGCTTGGCCTGCGCGGCCACGAGCTGCTCCGCCCGCGTCTGCGCGGCCTTCGCCGCGCTCTGCGCGGCGCTGTAGACGATCTGGTCCTGGGCGAGGGTGCTCAGCAGGTCCGCCTGCGAGCGGGCCGCGGCGTCGAGCAGTTCCTTGTCGTGGATCGCAGCCGCGGGATCGCTGGCGAAGATCACCTTGGCGAGCTGGGAAAGCCCACCGTCGCGGTACTGCTGCGAGGCGAACTCGCCGGCGAGCGCCTTGCCGGCATCGACCTGGGCCTGGGCGTCGGTGACCGTGACATTGAGCTCGAGCACGTCGGTCTGCGCCTGGTTCAGCTGCTCGGTGAGCGAGTCGTACTGCTGGGTGGCGGCTTCCAGCTGCTGGTAGAGGGTGTGCAGCCGGGTCAGGATCGGCAGCAGGGCCTTCTCGGCAGCCGTGAGGTTGGTGAGCCCAGCCTGCCCGGTGATCGGGCCGGAGGCCGCCGAACCGTTGCCGCCCGACCCGCCGACCGGAGCCGCGCTCGCCTGGCCCGCCGCCGGCAGCACCGCGAGCGACGCGGCCGCGAGCAACAGACCGCAGCGCAGCACCCCGCGCAGCCACGGACGCCGTTCCATGCCCCCGATGCCCAGCACTCGCCCCAGCCCCTTCGTCCTCCGCCGCCTCGGACGGTCCTCCCCGACCATGCCCACGTCCCCTACTCGGGCATCGCGATCCTCCCACGCCGGTCGGACGCACGGCAGAGCACACCGCCGAATCCGCGCGATTCTGAGCGCACTCACACCATCGCTCACCGCACCAACACCCAGACGAACACCGGGCCGTGAATGTGACGCACCACTCATCGCACCGACGGACGAACGGGGGCTGAACGACGGAGCCCAATCGCCGCAAGGCCGTCTCGGGTGAGGACTGATCCCGGTCCGACCGTTTTGTCATGCTTCGACTACGCCATCAACCACATGTCGGCGCCTAGTTAACCTTCCGTTCACTCTGTATCCCTACGGTCACGCTCGCGGCGACCGCCGTGCACGCCTCCGCTGAGACGATTGTTTGGGCATGGAACACGTATCGTTCCTGGTGACCGCCGTAGTGATCACGGCTCTCGCCTTCGACTTCACCAACGGCTTCCACGACACGGCCAACTCCATGGCCACCTCGATCGCCACCGGAGCACTGCGGCCCAAGATCGCCGTCGCGATCTCCGCGGTGCTGAACCTCGCAGGCGCCTTCCTCTCCGTCGCGGTCGCCAAGACCATCTCCGGCGGCATCCTCGACGAGAAGGCCGGACTCAAGCCGCAGATCGTCTTCGCGGCCCTGATCGGCGCCATCGTCTGGAACCTCGTCACCTGGCTGCGCGGCATCCCGTCCAGCTCCTCGCACGCCCTCTACGGCGGTCTGATCGGCGCGACGCTGTTCGCCGTCGGCAGCAAGGGCGTCCACCTCGACGTGGTGCTGACGAAGATCATCATCCCGGCCGTCGCCTCCCCGATCGTCGCCGGCATCGCCGCCTGGGCCGCGACCAGGCTCGCCTACCGGATGACCCGCAACGGCGACGAGCAGGTCAACCGCAAGGGCTTCAAGTACGGCCAGGTCGCCTCGTCGATGCTGGTCTCCGTCGCGCACGGCACCAGCGACGGCCAGAAGACCATGGGCGTCATCACCCTGACCCTGATCACCGCCGGCACCCTGGCCCCGGGCTCCAACCCGCCCCTGTGGGTCATCCTGGCCGCGGGCGTCACCATGGCGCTGGGCACCTACATCGGCGGCTGGCGCATCATCCGCACCATGGGCAAGGGCATCTCCGACATCGAGCCGGCCCAGGGCTTCACCGCGCAGAGCGCGGCGGCGACCGTCATCCTGACCTCGTCCCACATGGGCTTCGGCCTCTCCACCACGCACGTCTGCTCCGGCGGCATCATGGGCGCCGGCAAGGGCCGCGCCGACGGCGTCGTGCACTGGTCCACCGCGCGCCGCATGGCGTACGCGTGGCTGCTGACGCTGCCGGCCGCGGGCCTGGTGGGCGGCCTGGGCGTGCTCCTGGCCGACCAGGGCGCGTGGGGCGAGATCTCGCTCGGCGCGATCGGCGTCGGCGTGGCCGCGTGGATCTACGTCCTGTCGCGACGCCAGAAGGTCGACGCGGCGAACGTCGTCGACGCGACCCCGAACCTGGCCGAGTCCGCGCCGACCGTGGCGGCGCCGAACGCGCCCGTCGCGGCCTGAGGAGTCTGAACCGAGATGAAGATCAACTGGTCTGCCCTGGGCAGCACGTTCGGCATGAGCCTGGTCATCACCGTCGCGGTGGTCGCCGCGTTCTGCCTCGGCATGACGGCGCTCTCGCGCCGCACCCGCGCCACGGGAGGCGCCGCGGTCGCCTCCCTGAGCGCGGCGGCGTACGTCAGCTTCGCGCTGTGCGCGGGCGCCGTGGGCTACGGGTTCTACCTGATCGCCCACAAGTAGCCGCAACACCTTCAGGGGCGCGGGGATCTGCGCGAGCACCCGCCCTGAGCAGATGGTCCTCGACGCAGGGCCATCCGCACGGGGTGGTTGTCGCGCGGATCCCCGCGCCCCTTATTGGACCTGGCCCGTGCTCAGGCGAGCGTGTGCCCAGCGCCGCCGTGTCCGTCGCGTGCTGGGGCACCGCCGCGTCGTAGCAGATGGCCGGCCCCGGCCTCCAGCCGTCGACGGTGAGCACCGTCGACTTCTCGCCGGGGGTGAAGCGGTGGAACTCGTCCCACGGTCACGCTCTCACCGGTCACTGCCGGTGTGGCGATGTACTCTCGGCCGTCCGCGTCACGGACCGGCGCCACGACCAACGCGGTTGCTCCAGCCGCGCGACAGGCTTCCGCGATCGGCTCGAGGCGACGGTCGTCGGTGGCGAGTGACGGCGCATCGAGGTCGTATCCCGTGAGGGAGTTCCGCGCATGGCGCCGGGCCGTTGGGGGCCCTCTCAGGCGTCGCGGACCCTGGCGTGCAGATGCATGTCGTGCCGACCGTCGTCGTGGAGTCCTGCGCTGCGCATGGTGCCCTCCGGCTGATATCCCGACTTCGCGGCCACTCGGCAGGAGGCGTGGTTGCGGGTGGAGTGGTCCAGGTGCAGGCGGTGGAAGCCGATCTCGTCCATGGCCCACGCACTGAGCGCCGAGAGGGCGTGGGTGGCGACACCGGCGCCGCGGGCGGCGGGGAGGACCCAGTAGCCGACGCCGGCGATGGCCTCGTCGAGGTTCACGCTGCCCATCGCGATGCGGCCCAGGACCTCGCTGCCGTCGCGAGTGACCGCCCAGTGGCCACCCCGGTCCTGTTCCCAGTCCTGGCGATAGCGGGCGAACCACTCCAGGACCCGGTTCTCGGAAGACGGGCGGCGGGTGTGCCACCGCCGAATCTCCTCGTCCTGGTAGGCGAACAGGAACGTCGCCGCGTCAGTCGACTGCCAGGGACGTAGCACCAGGCCCTGGGCGGCCGGCAGCACGGGCTGCGGAGAGTCCGAGAGGGAACCGGACGGAAGGACGGGCGGCGTCGACAGGTCGCGAGTCACGGCCCATGATCACCTCCCGGGCACAGTGCCCGTCAAGCCCCGCCCGGATGTCTGCGATGCGGCCACCCGTCCCCGCCCAGCTCTCGGGCGCTACGCGCTGACGCGCCCGGCGGCCGTGCGCTCGATCCCGGACTCGGTCTTCAGCGGGACCTCGCGGATCAGCCAGATGCTGACGAACGCCACCAGCGCGAACGGCACGCACCACAGGAAGACCGTGCCGATCCCGTGGCCGAAGGCCGCCTCGATGACCGGCCGCACCGCCGCCGGGATCTTCGAGAGGTCCGGGATGGCGCCGCCGCCGACGCCGTGGCCGCCGAGGCTCTGGGAGACCTTGGCCGCCAGGACCGCGCCCAGCGCGGAGACGCCCACCGCGCCGCCGAGGGTGCGGAAGAACGTGGCCATGGAGCTGGCGATGCCCAGTTCCCCGGCCGGGACGGTGTTCTGGACGGCCAGGACCAGGTTCTGCATCACCGTGCCGACCCCGACACCGGTGACGGCCATCGCGAGCGCGACGACCCCGTACGGGGTGTCCGCACGCAGCACACCCAGCAGCGCGAAGCCGACCGCGAGGAACGCCGCGCCGGCCATCAGGACGATCTTCCAGCGGCCGGTGCGCGTGATCAGCTTGCCGCTGGCGTAGGAGGCGACGGCGAGGCCCAGCACCATCGGGGTCGTCGCGAAGCCGGACGCGATGGGCGACTTGCCCCGCGCGAGCTGGAAGTACTGGCTGAGGAACATCGTCGCGCCGTACATGCCGACGCCGACCATGACCGAGGCGACCGTCGCCAGCACCACCGTGCGGTGGCGGAACATCCGCAGCGGGACGATCGGCTCCGCCGCCCGCTGCTCCGTACGGATCGCCAGCGCGCCGAGCACGACGGAGCCGCCGACCATCGCCGCGGTCTGCCAGGAGAGCCAGGCGTAGGAACTCCCGGCGAGGGTGACCCAGACCAGCAGCAGGGTCACGCTCGCGGCGATCAGGGTCGCGCCGAGGTAGTCGATGCGGACGCCCTCGCGGCGTTCGGTCGGCAGGTGCAGGGTGCGCTGGAGGATGATCACCGCGACGACGGCGAGCGGCACGCAGACGTAGAAGCACCAGCGCCAGCCGAGCCAGGAGGTGTCCACGATGACGCCGCCGATGAGCGGGCCGCCGACCGTCGCGAGGGCGAAGGCCATGCCGAAGTAGCCGCTGTAGCGGCCGCGCTCGCGCGGCGAGATCATCGCCGCCATGCAGACCTGGGCCAGCGCGGAGATCCCGCCGACGGCGAGGCCCTGGAAGACCCGGCAGGCGATCAGCTGGGCGGGGGTCTGCGCCAGCCCCGCCAGCATGGAGCCGGCGACGTAGGCCAGCAGGGATATCTGGACCAGCAGCTTCTTGCTGAACAGGTCGGCCAGCTTCCCCCACAGGGGGGTGCTGGCGGTGACCGCGAGCAGGGTGGCCGCGACGATCCAGGTGTAGGCGGACTCGCCGCCGTGCAGGTCGGCAAGGATCTTGGGCAGTGCGTTGGTGACGATCGTCGACGAGAGCATCGCCACGAAGAGCCCCAGCAGCAGTCCCGAGAGCGCCCGCATGATCTCGCGATGGCTCATGGTGAGGTCTCCCCCGTGCGACAAAAAGTTGTTTCCAGCAACCATAGGAAGGTTGCTTGCTACTGACAACTTTCTGCACATCAGGAAGGCACCAGGAAGGCGCCAGAAGGTTCAGACGGCGCCGTCGTCGTCCCGCTGGAGCCGGGCGAGCAGGACGGCCACGGCGTCCGTGCGGTCGCGGAGCATGCCGACGCGGTCGGCGCGGTCCGGCTTGACCGCCGCGAGCGGGCGGCCTGTCGTCACGGGGACGCCGTGCTGCCGCGCCGTCGCGACGAGGCTGTCCGCGGCCGGGGCCACCACGACCAGGCCCGACACCGCGAAGAGGCCACCGAGCAGCACCCGTTGGCGGCCCAGCATGCCCTTGTGGACGATCTCCACCGGCACCTCGACCAGGTCCAGCGGGCGGTCGACCGAGCCCGCCTCCAGCGCCGCCAGCATCACCGTCGCCAGGGCCTCCGCCGCGCGCATCACCAGCCACTTTCGGCCCGGCACGGGCGGCAGGAACTGGCGGATCCGGTCCACCTCCTGCTCGAGCGCCTGGGTGGTCATCACCTCGAAGGCGTTACGGGTGCGGACCTCGACGACCTTCTCCCAGGCGATCTCGTCCCCGTCGAAGCCCACCGCGTCCGGCCCGAGGTGGACGGCGCCGAAGCCGTCCAGCAGGCCGAGCGCCTTGTGCGCGAGCTGCGGCGTGCGCGGGTGCCGACCCAGCAGCGCGCCGATGGAGAGCACCCAGGGGTCGTTCGCCGGGACGGACGGCGGCGCGATCGAAGTGAGCGCCTTGTACACCCACTCCCCGCGCGCGGCGCTCTCCGCCACCCTGCGGCTCCCGCGTGCCACGGCCTGACGGCCGAGATCGGCGACGTGCACGGCCCGACCGAGCAGCGCCGCCACGGCCGGCTGCGTCGGGATCTCGGTCCGCGGCACGACCGCCCCCTCGACCTCCGTACGTCCCGTGCCGTCCGTCTCGTCCATCGACCCCTCCCCCAGCCCGACTTCACCAGTCGTCACACGCTACGCGACACCTGTGGGACACCTACGCGACGGTCGAGCTCTCCGCGTCGCCGCCCCCGGGCGCGACCAGGCCCGTCTCGTAGGCCAGGACCACGGCCTGCACCCGGTCGCGCAGACCGAGCTTGGCCAGGATGCGGGCGACGTGCGTCTTCACGGTCGCCTCGGAGAGGTGCAGGTGGGCCGCCAGCTCCGCGTTGCTGAGACCTCGGGCGACGAGCCGCAGCACCTCCGACTCGCGGGCCGTGAGCGTCCCGAGCGTGCTGCGCCGGGCCGCCTGGTCCCGGCCGCCCGGCAGCGGGGCGTCCTCGCGGCGGGCGAAGCGGGCCACCAGGCGCCGGGTGATGGCGGGGGCCAGCAGCGCGTCGCCGGCCTGGACCATGCGCACCGCCGAGACCAGGTGCTCGGGGCTCACGTCCTTGAGCAGGAACCCGCTGGCTCCGGCGCCCAGCGCGGCGTAGACGTACTGGTCCAGGTCGAACGTGGTGAGGATGATGACCCGCGGCACCTGCTCGCCCTCCGCTGCGAGGATCCGGCGGGTCGCCTCCAGGCCGTCCATCTCGGGCATGCGGATGTCCATCAGCACCACGTCCGGCCGCGTCCGGCGGACCGCGTGGACGGCCTCCGTCCCGGTGTCCGCCTCGCCGACGACCTCGATGCCCTGGCTGGCCAGGATCATCCTGAACCCGGTGCGCACCAGCGCCTGGTCGTCCGCGATCACGACTCGCAGCGGGGTGGTCGTGGTCACGCGTCCTCCATGAGGTCGAGGGGGATCGAAGCCTTCACCCGGTAGCCGCCGGTCAGCCGAGGTCCGGCCTGCAGTGTTCCACCGTAGAGGGCCAGCCGCTCCCGAAGTCCGATCAGCCCCTTGCTGCTGCCGGTGGCGGCCGCCGCGCCCGCGTGGCCCTCGGTGTTGGCGACCTCGACGGTCAACTCGCTTGTGCCGTACTCGACCTGGATCGCCGCGCGGGCGCCGACCGCGTGCTTGATCATATTGGTGAGCGCCTCCTGCACGACCCGGTACGCCGTCAGTTCCAGCCCCGGGGACAGGGCCCGCCGCTCACCGGTGACCTGCAGTTCGATGCCGATGCCGGCCAGTCGCATCCGGGAGACCAGGGCCTCCAGACCGTCCAGGCCGGGCTGCGGGGCGAGTTCGGCCGCCGCGGCGGCCTCCTCGCCCGAACCGGAACCGGTCGCGTCCATCGTCAGCAGGCCCATGACGTTGCGCAGGTCCGACATGGCGGCCCGGCCGCCGGTCTCGATGGCCTGCAGGGCCTCCTTGGCCATCGCCGGGTTCTGCTCCACGACCATCCGCGCGGCCCCGGCCGAGATCACCATCACGCTCACGTTGTGGGTCACCACGTCGTGCAACTCGCGGGCGATGCGCGCGCGTTCGTGCTCGACGGCCTGCCGCAGCGCCTCGATCCGGTCCAGCTCCAGCATCCGCATCCGTGCCCGGCTCTCCTCGGCCCGCAGCGCCCAGAGCCGCTGGCCGAAGGCCGCCGCCACGATCGGGAAGAGCAGCAGCGCCCCCACGATCCAGTTGGGGAAGTGCGGCAGCTGCGCCCGGGAGACCAGCAGCACCAGCACGACGGCGGCCACCGGGAGCGAGGCGAGGGCGAGCTGTCGGTAGGGGCTGTGGGCGACCGCGCTGTACAGGGCCACGGCCGCGACGAGCGAGGCGGCGAACAGCACGTCGGGGTAGGCGTGCAGGGCCATCAGCGCGACATCGACGGCCAGCTGGGCCCAGAGCGCAGCCAGCGGTGTCCGGCGTCGCCACGCGAGGGGGACGGCGGCCACCCCGGCCAGCAGCACGACGTCCAGCGGAGGGGAGGACACGTTCGGGGTGTTCAGGGCCGGACGGACGACCACCATCAGGAAGAGGAGCGCCACGACCGCGTCCACGAGCTGCCGACGGCGGCCCGACGCGGGCAGCGGATCCGCACGCAGGGTCGCCGCACCGAGACGTCCCCCGACCTTCGCCTCGACGGCGTCGGCGAACCGGTCCACCCTTTCGCTCACCAACTACATCTCCCGACTACATCCGAAGGATGACTCCCGAGGCCATCGTCCGTACGAGGGACCGGAAATGCCTCCCGCGGCCGACGTGGCCCCTGCGCTGCCGACCATAGCGTTACGGACGTCGGAAAGAAGGCGTGAGAAGGGGAATCCCGATGGCCCAGCCCGTGATCGAACTCAGTGGTGTGCATCGCCGGTTCGTGGACGGCCCGGCGGCTCTGCGCGACGTCTCGCTGACCATCCACCCGGGCGAGTCCGTGGCGATCCTCGGCCCCTCGGGCAGCGGCAAGTCGACGACGCTCAACCTGATCGCGGGCCTGGACCGTCCGGACGCGGGAACGGTCACCGTCGCCGGGGTCCGGGTGGACACCCTGGGCGAGGCGGGAGCGGCCCGGTTCCGCCGCGACCACATCGGCATGGTCTTCCAGTTCTTCAACCTGCTCGACGACCTGACCGTGCTCGACAACGTGGTCCTGCCCGCCGAGATGACGGGCGTACGGCGCGGCGAGGCCCGCAAGCGGGCCAACAGCCTGCTGGACGTGCTGGGCATCGCCAAGCATGCCCGCGCCTACCCGGGGCGGCTCTCCGGCGGTGAGCGGCAGCGTGTCGCCGTGGCCCGGGCCCTGATGAACCGCCCGGCGCTGCTGCTGGCCGACGAGCCGACGGGCGCGCTCGACTCCGCCTCCGGCGAGGAGGTCAAGGCGCTGCTGCGGGAGCTGCACGCCGACGGCCAGACCATCGTCGTGGTCACCCACGACGAGCGCCTCGCGGCGAGCTGCGCCACCCGCGTCGTCCGCTTCCTCGACGGCGAGATCTCCTCCGACACCCACGTCGACAACAACTCCCCTGTGGCGGTGACCCGATGAGCGCGCTTCGCACGGTGATGGGGGCGGGTGTCCGCCGCCGCAGGGTGCAGACGGTCGTCACCGGCCTGGCCTCGATGATGGCGGTGACCGCCTCGGTCCTGGGCGGCTCGCTGCTGGTGGCCTCCAACGCCCCGTTCGACCACGCCTTCGCCCAGCAGAACGGCGCCCACCTGGCCGCCCAGTTCGACTCCGCGAAGGCGACCGCCGCCGAGCTGGACGCGAGCGCCCACGCCTCCGGGGTCACCGCGTCCGCGGGCCCGTTCGCCACCGTCACGGCGAGCCCCGGCAGCGTCGTCGGGCTCACCCTGCCCGCCGGCATGAGCATCGACCCGATGAAGCTCGTCGGCCGCGCGAACGCGGGCGGGCCGGTCGACGACGTGAGCCTGACCGCAGGCCACTGGCTCTCCGGCCCCGGGCAGATCGTCGTCTCCGCCGACTACTCCGGGCCCGAGATCTCCGTCGGACAGAAGGTCGACTTCCCGAACGCGTCCGGTGGCACGACCGAGCTCCAGGTGGTCGGCGTCGCCCGGTCCGTCAGCCGCACCGCGGACGGCTGGGTCGAACCCGGCGACGTGTCCGGCCTGGCGTCCGCCAAGGGGGCCGACACCGGCTGGCAGATGCTCTACCGCTTCTCGTCCGCGAGCACCGCCGCCCAGCTCGCCGCCGACCGCTCCGCCGTTGCTGCCTCCCTCCCGTCCGGCGCGATCAGCGGCACCCGCAGCTGGCTGGACGTGAAGAACAGCGACGACAGCAGCACCGGCATCTTCATCCCGTTCCTCACCGCCTTCGGCCTGCTGGGCGTGCTGATGTCGGTGCTCATCGTCGGCAACGTGGTCGCCGGGGCCGTCGGCTCGGGCACCCGCCGGATCGGCATCCTCAAGGCGATCGGCTTCACCCCCGGTCAGGTCGTCCGTGCCTACATGGGCCAGGCCCTGATCCCCGCCGCGATCGGCACCCTGATCGGTGCCGTCCTCGGCAACCTGGTGGCGGCCCAGATCCTCGCCGCCACCGAGCAGGTCTACGGCACCACCTCACTGACCGTCGCCCCCTCGGTCGACCTCGCGGTCGTCGCCGGCGTCCTGCTCATGGTCTCGGCGACGGCGCTGGTCACCGCGCTGCGCGCCGGGCGGCTGCGCACCGTGGACGCGCTCGCCGTCGGCCGTACCCCGCGCAGCGGACGCGGCCGGCGCGCCGCCCGCGTCGCCCGGGCACTGCCGCTCCCCCGCGCGGTGACGCTGGGTCTGGCCCAGCCGTTCGCCCGCCCGGCCCGGGCGATCGCGATGGTCACCGCGATCCTGTTCGGCGCCGCCGCCGTCACCTTCGCCTTCGGGCTCGGTACGTCGCTCCAGCGGATCCAGGACTCCAAGGCCTCCACCGCCGACGTCACCGTCCTCACCTCCGCGCCTCCCGGCGCAGGCTCCGGGCCCGGGGCCGCTCCTGGAGGGGCCCAGGTCGGCGGCACAGCCGGCGGCAGCGTCTCCGCGAGCACCACTCCCGGCAGCGTCGACACCGGCGCGATGACCCGCGCGATCCAGGCCCAGTCCGGCACCCGCGCCTGGTTCGGCACCGCGCAGACCCAGGTCACCGCGGCCGGGACCACCGGCAGCGTGCAGGTCACCGCGTTCGTCGGCGACGCGTCCTGGGCCGGCTACCAGATGGTCAGCGGCTCCTGGTTCACCCGCCCCGGCGAGGCCGTCGCCCCGACGCCCTTCCTGACCGCGACGGGCACCAAGGTCGGCGACACCGTCCAGCTCACCGACCACGGGAAGGCCATCACGGTGAAGATCACCGGGGAGGTCTTCGTCACCAAGAACCAGGGCATGGCCCTGCTCACCGACGCCCGTACGCTCGCCTCCGCCGAGCCGAACCTGCACGCCGAGTACTTCTCCATCAAGCTCGCCCCCGGCACCGACAGGAACGCCTACACCAACGCGCTCAACACCGCGCTGAAGCCGACCGGCGCGATCGCCCAGGTCGGCGACGGCGGCGGCGCGAGCCAGCTGCTGATCATGCTGGACGCGCTGACCGGGCTGCTGACCCTGGTGCTGGTGCTGGTCGCCGGCCTGGGCGTCCTCAACACGGTGGTGCTGGACACCCGCGAGCGGGTGCACGACCTCGGCGTCGTCAAGGCCCTCGGCATGACGCCGCGCCAGACGGTGGCGATGGTGATCGCCTCCATCACGGTCGTCGGCCTCGTCGGCGGCGCGGTCGGTGTCCCGCTCGGGGTGGCCCTCCAGCGGATCGTCGTCCCCGCGATGGGCAACAGCGCGGGGCTGCGGCTGCCGGCGTCCGTCCTGGACGTCTACCAGGCGCCCGCGCTGATCCTGCTGGGCATCGGCGGGCTGCTGATCGCGGTCCTCAGCGCGCTCCTCCCCGCCGGCTGGGCTGCCCGCACCCGCACCGCGGTGGCGTTGCGCACCGAGTAACCACCAGGGGCTACGCCTCCAGCGCCGCCTCCGGCTCGGGCGCCGCCTCCGGCTTCGGGAGGTCCGCGCGGCCCGTGCCCGGGCGGACGATGGAGGCGACCATCGTCAGCGCGACGCCGACCACGATCCACGCCGACAGGACCAGCAGTGGGCGGAGCACATCCGTGCCGTGGAAGTACGCGATGGAGCGGTTGAGGTCGGTCCCGGCCCCGTTGGGGAGCCAGGGGCCGATCGCACGCCAGAACGGCGGCATCAGCGGGGGCGGGAAGACGCCGCCCGCACTCGGGTTGCCGAGGATGACGAAGAGCAGCACCGCGATCCCGATGCCGATGACGTCGAAGAAGCACTCCAGCGCCATCGTCACCGCACCCACCCCGAACACGACCATCGTGCCGACGCCCCACAGCGCGACGATGCTGCCCGGGAGCGCGTTGAGGATCGGGCCCGCGATGATCGCCCCACCCAACCCCGCGGCCAGCGAGTACAGCAGGAGCGCGCCGAGGCGGATGACCGCGCGCTGCGCGTTCGCCGGACGGGTACCCGCGCTGATACCGAGCAGGGAGGCGACCAGGTAGCCGCCGACGCACCAGCCGACGGCGAGGTAGAAGGAGGAGAGACCCTCGGCGTCGCCCGCCGCCAGCGGCACGACGTCCTTGACCACGACGGTGCGGCCCTGCTGCGTCTCGACCTGGGTGACGATCTGGGTCACGGCCGTGGCCAGCGCCGGACCGGAGGCATTGGCCACGAGCAGGGTGTCCTGCGTGCCGGTCGGATTGAACACCAGCGCGGTGTAGAGCTTCTGGTCCTTGATCTGACCGACCGCGGTCGCCTGGTCGGCGACCGGCTTGGCGTCGAGGACCTGCTTGGGCAGCCCGTTGAGGCCGGCCACCAGCTTGGGGCTGATCTGCGGCGGCGCGACGACCCCGATCGAGGCCTTGTACGGGTACGGGTGATGCAGCGCGCCGATGTACGACACGATGAAGCCGAGCTGGAGCGCCAGCACCGCGATGACCAGCATCGCGGTGCGGCCGTTGACGGCGTCCTTGAGTTCGGCGAGGAAGCCGCGGCGACCGCCGGGGCCCCTGCTTCCGGTCACTCCACTGGCCATCAGGTCCGTCCGTCCGTTCCGATCCGCACGAGCAGGAAACGGACATCAAGCTATTTTCCGGACAGGCGGCGAAAGCGCAGGCGCGCCGACGAGCAGCGACTCAGAACCGGGGCGCGCGGCGCTCGAGGAAGGCGGCCAGGCCCTCCCGCACGTCGGGCGTGGTCCGGGACGCGCGCTCCCACGGAGCGACCGCGGCCTGCGCGTCCCCGCCGGTGACGACCGCGTCGACGACGTCCTTGACCGCCCCCTGCGTCTGCGCCGAGCGGGAGGCCAGCACCCGGGCGAAGGCGAGCGCCCGTTCCTGCACCGACTGCCCCTCCGGCGCCACCTCGTCGACCAGGCCGAAGACCAGCGCCTGGTCCGCCGTCACCAGTTCGGCGGAGTAGAGCAGGTACTTCGCCCGGGCCGGGCCGACCAGCCTGGCCAGGCGTGCCGTCGGCACGGCCGGATAGACGATCCCGAGCTTGGCCGGGGTGATCCCGAACCGGGCGCCGGAGGCGGCGAAGCGCAGATCGCAGGCGACGGCGAGCTGGCAACCGCCGCCCACGCAGGGGCCGTCCACGACCGCGAGAGTCGGGTGCGGGAAGGCCGCGAGCGCGCTCTCCGCCGCCACGTTGACGGCGTGGTACTCGTCGGCGGCCTCGGGGCTGGCGTAGACACCGGCCAGCTCGCCGATGTCCGCCCCGGCCGAGAACGCACCGCCGGTGCCTGTCAGAAGCAGCACCCGCAGGCCGGGCTCCTGCTCCAAGCGGGTGAGCAGCTCCGGCAGCGCCTCCCACTGGGCGCGGGTCAGGGCGTTCTTCTTCTCCGGCCGGTCCAGCAGGAGCACCGCGACACCGTCGTCACCCAGGAAGACCCGCAGTCCCGGGACGCCGAATGGAAGCTCTTTCCGGTCACTGGTGAGCACCTGTACTCCTTGTTCCATCCACGTTCGGGCCGACTGCCGACTCCGATCGTCCGTCAGAATCTCGACGCGCGGATATGTGACGTTCTGCATATCGTCGGGACGGTGAGCCCCCTGGACCGACGCCATGTCCTCCGCGCCGCCACCCTCGGTGCCGCCGCGTCCCTGTTGAGCGCCTGCGGAAGCCCCGCGAAGTCCTCGGACTCGTCCGCGGGCGGCACCGACGCGCTGCCCTCGCGCACGCCGACCGCGACGCCGACTCCCACCCCGAAGGCGACGGTCGCGGCCGTCGCCGCCGGGCTACCGTTCGAGATCCGCTCCGGGCCGACCACCACGGACCGAGTCGCGCTCACCTTCCACGGCCAGGGCGATCCGGCCGTCGCACGCTCCCTCCTCGCCGAGGCGGAGCGGGCGGACGCCAAGGTCACCGTGATGGCCGTCGGCAGCTGGCTGGACAGCTACCCGGACCTGGCGAAGCGCATCCTCGACGGGGGCCACGAGCTGGGCAACCACACGCAGAACCACGTCGCGATCTCCACGCTCTCCGCCGACGCCGCCTACGCCGAGATCGCCCGCTGCGCGCAGCGCCTGCGGCAGCTGACCGGCTCCATCGGCACCTGGTTCCGGCCCTCGCAGGCGCAGGACTGCACCGCCGTCGTGGCGGCGCAGGCCCGCCGGGCCGGCTACGCCCACTGCCTCTCCTACGACGTGGACTCCCTCGACTACACCGACCCCGGTGCGAGCGCCGTCACCCGCACGGTGCTGAGCCGGACCCGAGCCGGGTCGGTGGTCTCGCTGCACTTCGGGCACACCGGCACCGTCGCCGCACTGCCCGCGATCCTTGACGGCCTTCGGCAGCGCGGCCTGCGCGCTGTCACCACCTCGGAGCTGCTGAGCTGATGCGCACTCACCACCTCGCCACCGCTGCCGCCCTGAGCGCCGCCACCCTGCTGGTGACCACCGCCTGCACCTCCGTCGGCCCGGCCACCGGCAACGCGGTGAACGCCCCGAAGCAGGCCGCCTCGACGGGGCCGGCGGCGGCCTCCGTCCAGGCCAAGAGCGGCGACGCGAGCCTGCCCGGCATGCCGCCGCTGCTCGACCCGAAGGACGTGTACGCGGCCGACCGGCCGAACCAGCTGTCACCGGTGGTGAAGGACTTCCCCTCGCGCGTCTACGTGCCCAACACGCTCTCCAACACGGTCACCGTGATCGACCCGGCCACCTACAAGGTCATCGACACCATCCCGGTCGGCGACCAGCCGCAGCACGTCGTGCCCTCCTGGGACCTGAAGACCCTGTGGGTCAACAACGACCTCGGCAACACGCTCACCCCGATCGACCCCGCCACCGGCAAGGCCGGCCGGACGGTGGACGTGCACGACCCGTACAACCTCTACTTCACGCCCGACGGCAAGTACGCGATCGTGATGGCCTCGGCCGACCACCAGCTGGTCTTCCGCGACGCCCACACCATGAAGACCGTCAAGGCCATCCCCTCGCAGTGCGACGGGGTCAACCACGCGGACTTCTCCCCCGACGGCCGGTACTTCATCGTCTCCTGCGAGTTCTCCGGCGACCTGCTCAAGGTCGACACGGCGAAGATGCAGATCGTCGCCGAGCAGAAGATCCCGATGACCGGCTCGATGCCGCAGGACGTGAAGATCTCCCCGGACGGGAAGACCTGGTACGTCGCCGACATGATCGCCAACGGCGTGTGGGAGCTGAACGGCGACACCTTCTCCAAGCCCGTCCTGCTCCCGACGGGTGCCGGCGCCCACGGCCTCTACGTCAGCCGCGACTCCAAGCAGCTCTACATCTCCAACCGCGGCGAGGGCTCCGTCTCGGTCCTGGACTTCGCGACCGGCAAGCTCGTCCACAAGTGGTGGATCCCCGGCGGCGGCAGTCCCGACATGGGCGGGGTCTCCGCCGACGGCAAGGTGCTGTGGCTCTCCGGCCGCTACAACTCCGTCGTCTACGCGATGTCCACGGCGGACGGGAAGCTGCTCGCGAAGATCCCCGTGGGCGACGGCCCGCACGGACTGTGCGTCTACCCACAGCCGGGCCGCTACTCGCTGGGCCACACCGGCATCTTCCGCTGAGGCCCACCCCGGCGGGAGCCAGGGCCGGTCCGGCAGGGGCCAGGGCCGGTCCGGCAGGGGCCTAGTTGCCGGTCTGCTCCATCTCGGCGTGGGCGCGGGCGATCTCCTCGGCGGAGATCGTCAGCGTCGCGTTCGGGTCCGGCTTGGGCTCCATCTCGGCGCGGCCGGCGGCGTCACTGAGCTTGATCAGCAGGGCGACGTTGAGCCAGGCCGCGACCATCGCGGAGCCACCCTGCGCGAGGAACGGCAGCGCCTTACCGGTCTGCGGGATGAGCCCGGTGACGCCGCCCGCGACGATGAAGACCTGCAGGATGAGGGTCGCCGAGAGACCGGCGGCCAGCAGCTTGCCGAAGGGGTCGGACAGCCGGACCGCGACCCGCATCCCGCGCTGCGTGAGCAGGACGTACATGATCAGGACCGCCATCACGCCGGCCGTACCCAGCTCCTCGCCGACCGTGGAGAGGATCCAGTCGGAGGCGTCGGCGAACTTGATCAGCCACGACTGGCCCTGCCCCAGCCCCGTGCCCAGCAGTCCGCCGTGCCCGAAGCTGAACAGCGACTCGGCCAGCTGGGGCGAGCTGCCGACCGGGTTCTTCCCTTCGGGAGTCAGCTTGTAGTAGAGCATCGGGTCGAGCCAGTTGTTCACGCGGTACTTCACGTGACTCACCAGCGTGGCGGCCGCGGTCGCGCCTCCCAGCGCCATCAGTCCGCCGACCACGAGCCACCCGGTCCGCTGGGTGGCGATGTAGAGCATCGCGATGAAGGCGCCGAAGAAGATCAGCGAGGTGCCGAGGTCGGACTCGGCCACCAGCACGACCAGGCTGACCGCCCAGACCACCAGGATCGGCCCGAGGTTCCGCCCGCGCGGCAGGCTGATGCCGATCACCCGGCGACCGACCAGGGCGAGCGCGTCCCGGTTGGCCATGAGGTAGCTGGCGAAGAAGATGACGATCGCGATCTTGGTGAACTCACCAGGCTGGAACTGAAGCGGGCCGATCTTGATCCAGCGGCGCGCGCCGTAGGTGTCGGCGCCGAAGAACGCGGGAGCGACGAGCATCACCAGCGAGGAGGCCATCAGCAGATAGGTGTACCGGGCGAGCATGCGGTGGTGTTTCACCACCGCTATCAGGCCCACGAAGGCCACCAGCGCGATCACGGTCCACATCAGCTGGTTCGGGAGCATGGGCGCCCAGCCGTAGGCCTTGTGGTTCGAGAAGTCCAACCGGTGGATCATCACGAGTCCGAGCCCGGTCAGCGCCACGGCGATGGGCAGCATCAGCGGGTCGGCGTACGGCGCCCACTTGCGCACGGCCAGGTGCGCCACCAGGGCCAGCAGGCTGACTCCGACGATCTGCACCGCGAAGCTTCCGGACAGGCTGCCGTTGAGCACCAGGTCGACGTTCGCGTACCCGAATCCACACAGGGCGAGCGCGAACAGGAGCAGCGTCAGCTCCAGATTCCGCCTGCGCTTCGCACCTGGCGCCACGGTAGCGCTCCCCGAGCCTCGTGCGCCCATGCTCTGCTCCTACCCAACACTCCACCGACGTTCCGAGAACCGTGGCATTGTCGCAGGTCCCGTCTCAAGGTGGGGAACGCGTCTGTGACCGTTCCGGTTCTTCCGGCGGGGCGGGTGTGACGGAGGCTACGCTGCGAGCATGATCCGCTGGGTGTACGCGTTCGTCGACCGACCCCGTGACCATTGGGCGGCTGCCGCCGAGTTCTGGACGGCGGTGACGGACACCACGCTGTCCGCCCCGCGCGGCGCCGACGGCGAGTTCGCGACGTTCCTGCCGAAGGACAACTCGAACGCCTGCCTGAAACTGCAGGCCGTGGCCGAGAGCCACGGCGGCCACCTCGACCTGGCGGTCGAGAACCCGCGCGCCCTGGCGGACGACGCGGTGGCCCTCGGTGCGGAGCGGATCGCCGACCACGGCGCGTGGAGCGTGCTGCGCTCGCCCGGCGGCCAGCTGTTCTGCGTGGTCCCCTGGCACCGCGAGCACCGGCGTCCGCCGGTGGTCGCGGGCACGCGGGTGGACCAGATCGCGATCGACCTCCCCGCCGACGCGTTCGACGCCGAGACCGAGTTCTGGACGGAGCTCACCGGCTGGACGGTCTCCAAGGGCTCCCGGCCGGAGTTCGTCGTCGTCCAGCCCCCGTCGGAGCTCCCGTTCCGCATCCTCCTCCACCGCCTCGGAGAGGCGGGCCCCACCAGCACCCACCTCGACCTCGCCTGTGCGGACCGCTGGGCGACGCGGGAGGCGCACGAGTCGCTGGGTGCGACGTTCGTGGCCGAGCACGGGCACTGGATCGTGATGCGGGACCCGGCGGGTGGTATCTACTGCCTCACGGCTCGCAATCCGGAGACGGGCCGCCTTTGACTTTCGCTCCCGCAGGTCGTTGCCCTACCACCCAGGGGCGCGGGGAACGGCGCGAGCAACCACCCTGTGCGGATGGCCCTGTTCGATGAGGACCATCCGCACGTGGGTGGCTTGTCGCGCAGTTCCCCGCGCCCTCGCGGCTACGCCGCGATGCTCTCCTGCAGGGCCTGCGCCGGCTCCAGCGCCAGTTCCAGCACCTGCCGGACGTCCGCGACCGCGTGAACCGTCAGCCGCTCCAGGACCTCCGCCGGGACGTCGTCCAGGTCCGCCTCGTTGCGGGACGGGATGAGGACCGTGGTGATGCCTGCCCGGTCCGCCGCCAGCAGCTTCTGCTTGACACCGCCGATCGGCAGGACCCGTCCGGTCAGGGACACCTCGCCCGTCATCGCGACCTCCGGTCGCACCTTGCGGCCGGACAGCAGCGACGCGAGAGCGGTCGTCATCGTGACGCCCGCGCTCGGGCCGTCCTTCGGGACCGCGCCCGCCGGGACGTGGATGTGGACACCGCGCTCCCGCAGGGAGGTGACCGGCAGCTCCAGCTCCGCCCCGTGCGACCGCAGGAAGCTGAGCGCGATCTGCGCGGACTCCTTCATCACGTCGCCGAGCTGACCCGTCAGGGTCAGGCCGCTGCCGCCCGTCTCCGGATCGGCGATCGAGGCCTCGACGAACAGGACGTCGCCGCCCGCGCCCGTCACGGCCAGGCCGGTCGCGACGCCGGGCACGGCCGTCCGCCGCTCCTCCGGCTCCTGCGCGTGCTCCGGGGTGAACCGGGGCCGGCCGATCAGACCGCGCAGGTCGGCCTCGTGGACGGTGCGCGGCAGCTCCGCGCCCGCCTCGCCGAGCTCGTTCTGGGCCGCGACCTTGCGCAGGATGCGCGCGACCGCGCGCTCCAGCGTGCGGACACCGGCCTCACGCGTGTACTCGGCCGCGAGCTTGCGCAGCGCGTCCTCCGCGACGACGACCTCGTCGTTGCCGAGGCCCGCCCGCTCCAGCTGGCGCGGGAGCAGGTGGTCGCGGGCGATGACGACCTTCTCGTCCTCGGTGTAGCCGTCCAGACGCACCAGCTCCATCCGGTCGAGCAGCGGCTCGGGGATGGCCTCCAGCACGTTGGCGGTGGCCAGGAAGACCACGTCGGAGAGGTCGAGCTCGACCTCCAGGTAGTGGTCACGGAAGGTGTGGTTCTGCGCCGGGTCCAGGACCTCCAGCAGGGCCGCCGCCGGGTCGCCCCGGTAGTCCGAGCCGACCTTGTCGATCTCGTCGAGCAGCACGACCGGGTTCATCGAACCGGCCTCCTTGATGGCCCGCACGATGCGGCCGGGCAGTGCGCCGACGTAGGTGCGACGGTGACCGCGGATCTCCGCCTCGTCGCGGACGCCACCGAGGGCGACGCGGACGAACTCGCGGCCCATGGCGCGGGCCACGGACTCGCCCAGTGAGGTCTTGCCCACGCCGGGCGGGCCGACCAGCGCCAGCACGGCGCCGCCACGACGGCCGCCGACCAGACCGAGACCCCGGTCGGAACGACGCTTGCGGACCGCCAGGTACTCGACGATGCGCTCCTTGACGTCGTCGAGTCCGAAGTGGTCGGCGTCCAGCACCGCACGGGCGCCGGCGATGTCGTAGGCGTCCTCGGTGCGGTTGTTCCAGGGGAGCTCCAGGACCGTGTCCAGCCAGGTACGGATCCAGCTGCCCTCGGGGGACGCATCGCTGGAACGCTCCAGCTTCTCGACCTCCTTGAGGGCCGCCTCCTTGACCTTCGCGGGCAGGTCCGCAGCCTCGACGCGGGCCCGGTAGTCCTCCTCCTCGGAGTCGGGCTCGCCGTTGAGGTCGGCCAGCTCCTTCCGCACCGCCTCCAGCTGCCTGCGCAGCAGGAACTCCTTCTGCTGCTTCTCCATGCCCTCCTGGACGTCCTTGCGGATGGTCTCCTGGACCTCCGCCTCGGCCAGGTGGTCCTTGAGCAGCTGCAGGGCGAGCTTGAGCCGGGCCACCGGGTCCAGCTCCTCCAGGACCTGGACCTTCTCCTCGGCGGTGACGAACGGCGCGTAGCCGATGTTGTCGGCCAGCTCGGAGACGCCGTCGATCTGGGTGAAGCGGTCGACGACCTGCCAGGCGCCGCGCTTCTGCAGCCAGGCGGTGGTCAGAGCCTTGTACTCGGTGACGATCTCGGCGATGGCGCCGGGCAGCGGCGAGGGGACGGCGGTCTCCTCGACCGGCACCGCCTCCACCCACAGCGCGGCCCCCGGCCCCGTGGTGCCGGCCCCGATGCGGACGCGGCGCACGCCGCGCACGAGCGCGGCCGGGTCGCCGTCGGCGAGGCGGCCGACCTGCTCGACGGTGGCGACGGTGCCGATCGCACCGTAGGCGCCGTCGACGCGCGGGACGAGCAGGACGCGCGCCTTGCGGGCGCCCGCCACCGCGCGGATCCCGGGGGCGTGCGCCCCCGTCTCCCGAACCGCCGCCTGCGCGGCCTCCACAGCGGCACGGACGTCCTGGTCGGACAGGTCGAGTGGGACGACCATGCCGGGGAGCACCGCATCGTCGTCGAGCGGCAGCACCGGCAGGGTGAGCGTTCCAGAAGTCGAAGCCATGATTTCTCCCCGGTCATGCAAGTTGAGTTACAGGGACTAAAGGTTCATGACCCCGGCATTGTTCCCCGAGCCCTGTTCGCTCTGAGCGATCAGCCCTCGGCGCCCAGAATCCGGGGCGCCCAGGTCCCGATCAGCCGGTCCCCCGGCGCCAGCTCCTGCGACCTCAGCAGCAACGCAACGGCCTCGTCCCTGCAACCCTCCCGATGACGGGCGTATGCCTCGCGGAACAGCCGGTGCGCCCGATCCACGGTCAGCAACCGACCCAGCTCGGCCACCGGATCCGCGGCGTCGTCCACCCGCAGGTCCACCGGGTCGTCCTCCCCGACGAGCAGCAGCGCCGCCGACTGGCGGCCGCGCCGGTCCCCGCCGGCGCGGTCCCCTGCGAGGAGCGCGGCGAGCAGGCGCTCGGCGAGCGGCCGCCCCCGCGCCGCCTCCCAGGCCGTCCACAGGGTGTGGAGCACGCCGTCCGCAAGCGTGTTGCCCTGCACCGAGACGTGCTCGCCGAGGCGGTGCCCGGCCTCGCCCTGGCAGTCCGGGCCCGTCCACGCCGCAACGCCTCCGCGCACGTCGACGACCGCGAGCTGCCGCTCCTCCGGTTCCGGCAGCGCGGCCATCGCGGCAGCCGCCTCCTCCGGGGAGGCCCCTCGGGCCAGCAGGTCGAGTGCGGCGTTCCCGTGCCACAGCGGCGACGAGGCTTGCGCGGCCACCACGCCGACACCCCGCCGCGCCGTGGCGACCCGTGCACCCACGGCCAGCACGCAGCTGGCCACCGCCACCCCGGTCAGTCCGCTCGCCGGGTCGTGTGCGATCACCGAGAAAGTCATGAACCGCAGCCTGCCCCCGACCGTGCCCGGGGTCATCGGATTTGCCCGCGCCGGGCGGGCGGGCGAACCTGTGCCCATGTCCACGTATCACGCCGATGTCCCCGAGTTGCTCGACCGCCGCGACGGCCCCTACGGCGAGGTGGCCCTGCGGCGCAGAGGCCCCCACTTCGAGATCATCGCCAACGGGACGTTCCTGATGGACACCGCCGACGGCCGGTCCGAGCGGGTGCTGATCACCGCCGCACTGGACGCGCTGGACGAGCCGCGCGGGGCGCACGTGCTGATCGGCGGGCTCGGGGTCGGGTTCTCCCTGGCCGAGGCGGCGCGGGACCGGCGGCCGGGGCGGATCACCGTGGTGGAGCGGGAGCAGGCGATCATCGACTGGCACACCGCCGGCGACGCGCCGCTGGCGCCGTTCGCGGGCGAGGGGCACGCAGATCCGCGGGCCGGGATCGTGCACGCGGACCTGCTGGAGCACCTGCGCTCCACCGGGGACCGCTACGACGCGCTCTGCCTCGACATCGACAACGGCCCGGACTGGACCGTCACCGCATCGAACGACTCGCTCTACGGTGACAAGGGTCTCGATCTGCTGGACCGGACGCTCGCCGACAAGGGCGTGCTCGCGGTGTGGAGCGCGGCCCACTCCCCGGCGTTCGAGGCCAGGCTGCGGGCCCGGTTCGGCCGCGTCGAGGTGATCGAGGTCCCGGTGCATGTGGAGCGCGGCGTTCCCGATGTCGTGTACCTGTCCTCGCGCACATAGGTGACGCACGGTATGGTCCTGCCCATGCCACCGCCCGAAGGGTCGGTTTATCCGGCGTCGGCCTGCCACAGCGGCCGTCCCGCCCGTACGCTGCCGAACGACAGCACCACGGACTGACTGAACTTCAAGCGGCGGGGGCAGCGTACGAACCGTACGAACCGGAAGGCCTGAACAGCTCGGGCCCTGTAACGCGAGGCCCTGGGGGCGGTGGCGTGACCGTGACGGATGTACAGCAGCAGACCAATCCTGGCCTGGGAAACCAACGCAGAGTCCTGGTTGTCGAGGACGAACCGACGATCGCGGAGTCCATTGCGGCCCGGCTCGGCGCCGAGGGGTTCCGGGTGGCGGTGTCCCACGACGGCCCGACGGCGGTGGACTGCTTCCAGACCTGGCAGCCCGACCTCGTCGTCCTGGACGTGATGCTCCCCGGCTTCGACGGGCTGGAGGTCTGCCGCCGCATCCAGGCGCAGCGCCCGGTGCCCGTGCTGATGCTCACCGCGCGTGACGACGAGACGGACATGCTGGTCGGTCTCGGCGTCGGCGCGGACGACTACATGACCAAGCCGTTCTCCATGCGTGAGCTCGCGGCGCGGGTCAACGTGCTGCTGCGGCGCGTGGAGCGGGCCCAGCTCGCGGCCCGCGCGCCCGTCGGCGGCACGCTGCGCCTGGGCGAGCTGGAGATCGACCACGTGCAGCGCCGCGTCCGGGTCTCCGGCGACGACGTGCACCTGACCCCGACCGAGTTCGACCTGCTGGTCTGCCTGGCCCAGCAGCCGCGCGCGGTGCTCACCCGCGAGCAGCTGCTCGCCGAGGTGTGGGACTGGACCGACGCCTCCGGCACCCGGACCGTCGACAGCCACGTCAAGGCGCTGCGCCGGAAGATCGGCGCCAACTGGATCCGCACCGTGCACGGAGTCGGCTACGCCCTGGAGGCCCCGACCCCGTGAGCCGCCGCATTCCCGCCCCGGACCACCGCCCGACCACGCCGCCGCCCGGAGGGGAGGCGAGCCGGGCGGAGCGGTTCTGGGCGGGAATGCGCCCGCTCGACCCGCTGCGCTCGGTCAAGGCCAAGCTCAACGTGGTGGTGCTGATCTCGGTCTGCATCTCCACGCTGATGGTGGTGCTGGCCCTGAACTCCTCCACCCAGATCCGGGTGGTCATGGTGTTCTCGGTGATCGCCTCGCTGCTGATCACCCAGTTCCTGGCCCACAGCATGACCTCCGGCCTGCGCGACATGACGGCGGCGGCCCGGGCCATGGCGGCCGGGGACTACACGCGCCGGGTGCACACCCGCTCGCTGGACGAGGTCGGCGAGCTCGCGCACGCCTTCAACACCATGGCCGACGACCTCGACGCCGCCGACCGGCAACGCCGCGAGCTGATCGCCAACGTCTCGCACGAACTGCGCACCCCCATAGCCGCCCTCCGGGCGGTGCTGGAGAACGTCGTCGACGGCGTGGTCACTCCCGAGCCGGCGACCATGGCCGCGGCCCTGGAGCAGACCGAGCGCCTCGGCCGCCTGGTCGCCCACCTGCTGGACCTGTCCAAGCTCGCGGACGGGGCGGACAGCCTGGAGCTGCGTCCGTTCGACGTGGAACCGTTCCTGGCCGGGGTGCTGCGCGGGCTGACCGTGGACGGCTCCGTCTCCGGCGGCGCCAGCAAACGCCGCACCGACGTCTCGCTGCGCCTGGACGTCTCCCCGGGGCTCACCGCCACCGCGGACGCGGAACGGCTGCACCAGGTCGTCGCCAACCTGGTCGACAACGCGTGCCGGCACAGCCCCAAGGACGGTACTGTCACCGTGCGGGCCCGCGCCGCCGTGGGCGGCGGGCTGCAGGTGGACGTCGCCGACGAGGGGCCCGGTATCTCTCCGGAGGACCGCGGCCGGGTCTTCGAACGCTTCGGCCGCGGCAGCGCGGCCACCGCCCAGGGCCCCGGCTCCGACGGCGGCACCGGCCTCGGCCTCGCCATCGCGCGCTGGGCGGTCGAGCTGCACCAGGGCACCATCGCCGTCGCCGACTCACCACTGGGCTGTCTGATCCGGGTCGAGCTGCCCGGACCGCGGCGCCCGCAGGCGATCATGTCGCACGGACCACTCTGAACCGCAAGAACGCCCGATTCGTCCGGCCCCGGCCGGACGAACAACCCTTCGTTCTCCCCCATCACGCCCGAGATCTAACCCCGATTTCCGGCCAATGTTTGCGGCCGGACTGTGATCTGGGCGACGCTTGGTCTGCGGGACCTGCGCGGACGTGCGGCGGAGGCGTAGCCTTACTACCCGCTGTCCACACATCCACACGGAAGCGGAAGAGGGCGGTTGCCGCCGTGTCTCCACAGTCCCCTAACTCGAGCAGCTCACCTGCCACCACGGCCGAATCCGGCCCGGGAGCCGCATTCGGCCCCAACGAGTGGCTCGTGGACGAGATCTACCAGCAGTACCTCCAGGACCCGAACTCGGTCGACCGGGCCTGGTGGGATTTCTTCGCCGACTACAAGCACGCCAAGGGCGCCACCCCGACGGGTGCCCCCGCCGTCGCCGTGACCGGGGCGCCCGCCGCGCCTGCGACCCCGGCGGCTGCAGCGGTCCCCGCGCCGGCCGCCGCTCCCGCGGCCGCCCCGGCTCCCGCCGCGCCCGCAGCCCCGGCTGCGACGATTCCCGCGGCGCCGGCCACCCCGGCTCCCGCCGCACCGCTGACCCCCAAGCCCGCAGCCCCCGCGCCGACCCAGCGCACCGCTGCTCCGGCACAACCCGCCGACACCGTGAAGGACAGCACCACTGTGACCGCCCCCGCCGAGGCCCCGTCAGGACCCGAGCTCGTCGCCCTCAAGGGCCCGAGCGCCCGGATCGTGGCGAACATGGACGCCTCGCTCTCGATGCCCACCGCGACCAGCGTCCGCGCCGTCCCCGCGAAGCTGCTGATCGACAACCGCATCGTCATCAACAACCACCTCAAGCGCGCACGCGGCGGCAAGGTCTCCTTCACGCACCTCATCGGCTACGCCATGGTCCAGGCGATCAAGTCGATGCCGGCGATGAACCACGGCTTCCAGGAGAAGGACGGCAAGCCCTTCCTGGTCAAGCCCGAGCACATCAACCTCGGCCTGGCGATCGACCTGACCAAGCCGAACGGCGACCGTCAGCTGGTCGTCGCGGCCATCAAGAAGGCCGAGACCCTCGACTTCTTCGGCTTCTGGCAGGCCTACGAGGACATCGTCCGCCGCGCCCGCCAGAACAAGCTCACGGTCGACGACTTCTCCGGCGTCACCTGCTCGCTGACCAACCCCGGCGGCATCGGCACCGTCCACTCCGTCCCGCGCCTGATGCCCGGCCAGGGCACCATCCTCGGCGTCGGTTCGATGGAGTACCCGGCCGAGTTCCAGGGCTCCGCCGAGGAGACCCTGGCCGCCATGGGCGTCTCCAAGGTCATGACGCTGACCTCGACCTACGACCACCGGGTCATCCAGGGCGCCCAGTCGGGTGAGTTCCTGCGCACGATCCACCAGCTGCTGCTGGGCAAGGGCGAGTTCTACGACAAGATCTTCGAGTCGCTGCGCATCCCCTACGAGCCGGTGCGCTGGGCCACGGACGTCGCCCGTACCCACGACAACGAGGTCAACAAGACCGCCCGCGTGATGGAGCTGATCCACTCCTTCCGTGTGCGCGGCCACCTGATGGCCGACACCGACCCGCTCGAGTACAAGCAGCGTAAGCACCCGGACCTCGACGTCCAGGCGCACGACCTGACGCTGTGGGACCTCGAGCGCGAGTTCGCGGTGGGCGGCTTCGCCGGCCACACCATGATGAAGCTGCGCGACATCCTCGGTGTGCTGCGCGACTCGTACTGCCGCACCGTCGGCATCGAGTACATGCACATCCAGGACCCGAAGCAGCGCCGCTGGATCCAGGCCCGCGTCGAGCGCGGCACCGAGCGCCCCGAGCGCGAGGAGCAGCTGCGCATCCTGCGCCGCCTCAACGCCGCCGAGGCGTTCGAGACGTTCCTGCAGACCAAGTACGTCGGCCAGAAGCGCTTCTCGCTGGAGGGCGGCGAGTCCGTCATCCCGCTGCTGGACGCGATCCTCGACTCGGCCGCCAAGGCGCACCTGGACGAGGCCGTCATGGGCATGGCCCACCGCGGCCGCCTGAACGTGCTCGCCAACATCGTCGGCAAGTCCTACGCGCAGATCTTCCGCGAGTTCGAGGGCAACCTCGACCCGAAGTCCATGCACGGCTCCGGCGACGTGAAGTACCACCTCGGCTCCGAGGGCGTCTTCACCGGCCTGGACGGCGAGACCATCAAGGTCTCCCTCGCGGCCAACCCCTCCCACCTGGAGGCGGTCGACCCGATCGTCGAGGGCATCGCCCGCGCCAAGCAGGACGTCCTCGACAAGGCCGGCGACTCGTTCGACGTGCTGCCGCTGCAGATCCACGGTGACGCGGCCTTCGCCGGCCAGGGCGTCGTCGCGGAGACGCTGAACATGTCGCAGCTGCGCGGCTACCGCACCGGCGGCACCGTGCACGTCGTCATCAACAACCAGGTCGGCTTCACCGCCGCGCCGACGGCCTCGCGGTCCAGCACCTACTGCACCGACGTGGCCCGCATGGTCGAGGCGCCGATCTTCCACGTCAACGGCGACGACCCGGAGGCCGTGGTCCGCGTCGCGCGGCTCGCCTTCGAGTTCCGCCAGGCGTTCCACAAGGACGTCGTGATCGACCTCATCTGCTACCGCCGCCGCGGTCACAACGAGGCCGACAACCCGTCGTTCACCCAGCCGCTGATGTACGAGCTGATCGACAAGAAGCGTTCGGTGCGCAAGCTCTACACCGAGGGCCTGATCGGTCGCGGCGACATCACCCTGGAAGAGGCCGAGCAGGCGCTCAAGGACTACCAGGACCAGCTGGAGAAGGTCTTCACCGAGGTCCGCGCGGCCGCGACGGTGCCCAGCCCGGCCGTCTCCGAGCGTCCCCAGGCCACCTTCCCGGTCGCGGTGCAGACGGGCATCTCCCAGGAGATGGTCAAGCGCATCGCCGAGTCCCAGGTCGCCCTGCCGGACTGGCTGACCGTGCACCCGCGTCTGCTGCCGCAGCTGCAGCGCCGCGCCACCATGGTCGAGGACGGCACCATCGACTGGGCCATGGGCGAGACCCTGGCCATCGGCTCGCTGCTGATGGAGGGCCACCCGGTCCGTCTGGCCGGCCAGGACAGCCGTCGCGGCACCTTCGGTCAGCGCCACGCGGTCCTGGTCGACAACAGGACGGCCGAGGACTACACGCCGCTGCTGTACCTGACGGAGGACCAGGCCCGCTACACCGTCTACGACTCGCTGCTCAGCGAGTACGCGGCGATGGGCTTCGAGTACGGCTACTCGCTGGCCCGTCCGGACGCGCTGGTGATGTGGGAGGCCCAGTTCGGCGACTTCGTCAACGGCGCCTCGACGGTCGTGGACGAGTTCATCTCCTCCGCCGAGACCAAGTGGGGCCAGACGTCCGGCGTCACCCTGCTGCTCCCGCACGGCTACGAGGGCCAGGGACCGGACCACTCGTCCGCCCGCCCGGAGCGCTTCCTGCAGCTGTGCGCGGACAACAACATGACGGTCGCCATGCCGACGCTGCCGTCGAACTACTTCCACCTGCTGCGCTGGCAGACGCACAACCCGCACCACAAGCCGCTCATCGTCTTCACCCCGAAGTCGATGCTGCGTCTGAAGGCGGCGGCGTCGAAGACCGAGGAGTTCCTGTCCGGCGGCTTCCGCCCGGTCATCGGCGACTCCACGGTCGACCCGGCCAACGTCCGCAAGGTCGTCATCACGGCGGGCAAGTTCTACTACGACCTGGAGGCGGCCCGCGCCGAGCGCGGCATCACCGACACGGCGATCGTCCGCGTCGAGCGCCTCTACCCGCTGCCGGTGGCGGAGCTCCAGGAGGAGCTCAAGCGCTACGGCACCAACGTCCAGTACGTCTGGGCGCAGGAGGAGCCGACCAACCAGGGTGCGTGGCCGTTCATCGCGCTCAACCTGGTGGACCACCTCGACGTCGTCGTCGGCCCCTCCGCCGACCGCGGCCGTCTGCGTCGCGTCGCCCGCCCGGCCTCCTCGGCCCCGGCGGTCGGCTCGGCCAAGCGCCACGCGGCCGAGCAGGCCTCGCTGGTCGACGAGGTGTTCTCGCTCTGACACGGTGAGCCGGTGAGCACGGCGTGAACGAAGGGCCCGGGGCGACGCCCCGGGCCCTTCGCGTTGCCCGGCTCGCGTGCCCGGCTCGCGTTTCCGGCTCGCGTTTCCGGCTCGCGTTCCCGGCGCTCAGACGCCCATGAACTCCAGGTCCCAGTGCGGCCGGTGCCGCAGGCGGGCGGAGCGGGTGTGCACATGGGACTCGCCGAGGGTCTCCTCCAGGCGCCGGACCGCGTGCGACTCGATCTTCTCCGCCCGGAGCCGGTCGGCGCGGGCCCGCAGGTCGGCGGCGACCGCGATCTCGCAGGACAGGGTGAGCGGGTGGTCGTCGCCGAGGCGCTCCCGGGCCCGGGAGAGGGCCTGCTCGCTGAGGCGCAGCGCCTCGTCGACGTCGCCCTGGACGTTGCGGCAGGCCGAGGCGTTCAGCATGACCGCGACGGTCCACGGATGCGTCGCACCCACGGCTGGCTGCATCCGGTTCGCCGCGCTGTCGCTGACGGTGACGGCCTCCTCGCGGCGGCCCAGCGACTGGAGCACCATGGCCCGGTTGGACTCCGCCCCGATGCTGTTGGGGTGGCCCCGCCCGAGCACCTTGCGGAACCCGGCGACGACCTCGTCGAGGATGCCGAGGGCCGTCTCCGTCTCGCCCCGGTCCCGCAGGTAGGTGGCCAGGTCGTTGCGGGCCGAGAGGGCGTCCGGGTGGTCGGGGCCGAGCAGGCGGACCAGACGGGCCGAGGCGTGCTCCAGGTTCTCGCCGGCCTGACCGATCAGCCCGGCCCGGCGCTGGCAGAGCCCGAGCAGGTGCCGGGCGCGCAGACTGAGCGGCTGCTCCGGCCCGAGCGCCTCCAGGCACCACTCCAGGCAGTGCTCCTGGCGGTCCAGTGCCTCGTCGTAGCGGCCGATCAGGCGCAGGTCCTGGGCGACGGCCATGGCGAAGAGGAGGACGTGCGGGTGGGTCACGCCCATGACCTGACGGGCGGTGCTGAACACCTCCTGGTGCATCGCCAGCGCCTCGTCGAAGCGTCCCAGCACCCGCAGCGTGACGGCCTGGTTGTGACGGGCGCGCAGGGAGTCCGGGTGGGGCGCGCCGAGCAGGCGCTCGCGGGTCTCCCTGACCATGGACTGGAGATCCAGCGCCTCGTCGTAGCGGCCCAGCGCCCGCAGGTCCGCGGCAAGGCTGGACCCGGCCTGGAGGTAGTCGAGCTCGTGCTGCGCGCGTTCCGCGCCCAGCTCCTCGAAGGCCGCCCGGTTCTCCGCCTCCGAGGCGGTGTAGTCGGCCAGCGCCCGGATGATGTCGGCGCGCAGCAGCCGCAGCCGCCACCAGAGCGGGTAGGGCCGACCGCCCCAGGCCTCGTAGGCGTCCTCCGCCAGCTCGCCCGCCGCCCGGTACTCGCCGCGCAGGTAGAGGTAGCGCAGCACGTTGTAGACCAGGTCCTGGATGACCGGGTTGGTGCTGCGGGTCGCGCCGGAGGAGATCACGTGCGGCAGGATCTCCGCGTAGCGGGCCCACAGGTGCTGGTCGTCGGGGGTGCCCGGGTCGGCCGCGGCCAGTATCTGCCGGACGGCCCGCACCATGCTCTCGCGCTCGTGCGGGCGCATGCCCTGGATCACGGTGTGCCGCAGCATCCGGTGCAGTTCGATGGTGAACCCGCGCCCGGGTCCGGTGCCCTGACCGGCTCCCGCTCCGAGCGGCTCGGTGTACTCGGTACGCAGCAGGGAGCGGCGTTCGAGCTCGCTGAGCGCCTCCGTCCAGCGCTGCGGGTCGGTGACCGTCTCGCGGAGCCCGGCCGGCAGGTCCTTGGCCACCGTCGGCCGGACCAGCCGCGCGGGCACCGGCCCCGGGCCGAAACAGGCACAGAGCCGCAGCACCTGAAGGGCGAGCGGGTCCTCGTCGTCCAGTCGGCGCAGCCGCAGGTCCATGACGCGCTGGAAGCTGTCGCTGCCGCCGTCCGGCTCGGTGATCCGGCGCACGTAGTCGGCCACGGTCTGCCCGGGGTCGGCCAGGGTGGCGGCGGACTGCTCCAGGCAGATCGGCAGCCAGCCGACGGCCGCACCGACCGCGAGTGCGTCGTCGGTGGCCAGTCGGCTGAGCCGACGCCGCAGGAACGCCACCCCCTCGGCCTCGGTGAACAGGGGCACCTCCCGCAGGGCGGTCGCCTCCCGGGTCCAGTCACGGTTCGAGCTGGTGATGACGGTCTGCCCGGTGCCGTCGGGGATCAGCGGAGCGATGTGCTCGGTGGAGTCCGCGTTGTCGAAGATCAGCAGCCAGTCGCGGTACGGCTCCCCGACCCGCAGCGCCTCCTGCACCGCGCGCAGCTGGTCGCCGATCTCGGAGCCGACGCGCAGGCCCAACGGCTCCGCCAGTGACGCGAGTTGCGCACGGGCGTCACGCCGGTTGTCGGCCTGCACCCACCAGATGACGTCGTAGCTGCTGCGGTGGCGATAGGCGTACTCCGCGGCGACGGCGCTCTTGCCCACGCCGGGCATGCCGGTCAGCACCACCGGCCGGCTGCCGAGTTCACCTGGCTCCAGCGCCAGCCGCATCGCCTCCAGCAGTTCCCGGCGGCCGGTGAAGTCCAGGTTCCGCCGCGGGACGGCACCCCAGACCGAGGCCGGACTGCCGGGGTAGCGCGGCGTCCGGGCGTCGGCGGCGGGGACCGCCGGCGCGGCCGGGACCGCGCTCAGGTCGAGCAGGCGGAACAGGCGGCGCAGTGCCGCGCCCTCGGGGATGTCGACGACGCTCTGGGTGCGCAGCAGGGCGACTGCGGCCGGCAGCCCGATCTCACTGAGGACGAGTCCGCGCAGGCGGGACCGGCGCTCCGCCGACAGGGCGCGCAGCACCTCGTTCCACTCGTCCGGGCTAGTGTCACTGCGCCGGAAGAGGGAGGGGCTGACCAGCAGCAGGACCAGGGCGTCGCTGCCGAGCAGGTCGTCGACGGCCGCGGCGAGTCCGTCGCGCCCGGTCGGGTCGAACCGCAGGACCGAGGCCTCCACCCCCGCCCGCTCCAGCCAGGCCTGGGCCCAGACGGCCCAACTGCGATCCACGCCCGAATAGCTGATCACTACTCGCTGCGCCGCACCCCGATCGGTCATCGCCGGTCTCCAACCCGCTCGCGCTGAGCCCTGTCCTTGCACGGTACCCGTCCCACCGAGCGACACCGAATGCCCTGCACGGGCCAAGGCCTCCTCGATTCTGTTGCCACCCGGACGATCTATCGGTCCATCAGGTCGAACCGTGCTGCCAGGCCGGCCGCCAGCGTCCGACCGGCCCCGGTCAGGGGTGCCTCGCCGAAGAGCTGCGGAAGCGCGGCGCCGACCTGTTCGCGGCAGCGGACCGCCTCACGGGCGGCGCGCTCCCGGCCACCCTCCGGCGGCAGCGACCGGGCCGCGTCCCGCCAGTACTCACCCAGGGCCACATGCGCGTACAGACCCTGGAGCAGCCCGCCGATCGGCCTCGGGTCGTGCCGCCAGGGCGCCAGGAAGCGCGGGGTCGGATCCGGTTCGTGCAGCGGCAACAGGTCGGCGACCGCGTACAGCTTGGTGTGCTGGAGTTCGTGCACCACCACCGCGGCGGCGTCGAACGCGCCGCGCGGCCTGGTGGTGAGGATCAGCCCGAAGGCGTCCGCGAAGGTCGCGCTGCGTTCCGGGTCGGCCACGCCGACCAGCGGGACCACGCAGCGCAGCAGTGTCCCGGCCTCGTCCGCGCGCGCCGGGGCCACGGCCCGCAGCAGCGTGGCGCCCTGGCGCCAGACGGCGCCCCAGGCCGCCACCGCCTCCGCGTCGAGTGGCGCGGTGGGCCGCAGGCCGCCCTGCCGCTGCGGCAGGCCGGGGTCACGCAACTGGTCACGGTCCTCCAGCACGGGACCGTCGGGAGCGAGCAGTCGCCCCGCCGCCCAGGGCGCGGGCTCGCCGGAGCCGGCCGCTTCCTCCGCCCGGCGCACCAGGGTGCCGAAGTAGCCCCAGGGCGCCTTCGGGTCCCGTGGCGCGACCAGGCAGCGGCGCAGCCAGATGCCGACGGTCGGATAGCTCAGCACATCCCGCACCGCCGCGGCGTCCTGCCGCTCGACGGCGGCCAGCCGGTCCCACTGGGCCCCGACGGCGGACGGGGCCTGGTCGACGGCGGCGCGGAGCAGCAGCAGCCGCTTGCTCAGCTGGCTGCCCGTCATCAGCGCGGCGACGTCGACGTCGAACCCGCCGGCGGCGATCCGCGGCAGCAGCGCGCGTGCGCGCCGCCCCCAGGACTCGGTCACGCAGCGCCCCGCAGCGCCGTCGCGATCCTGGCCAGCAGCGCGTACAGGTCCGAGCAGTAGACGGACGGCTCGTGGAACCCGGCGCCGGCGCGGTAGCGGTGGGGGTACTGGCCGCCGCCGCAGACCCGGCCGGCCGGACAGGCCCGGCACGCGTCCGCGAGCGCCGCCGCACCCAACTGGCGTGCCAGCAGACCCGGGTGGTCCAGAGCGCGGTCGAAGCTGTGCCGGAACACGTCCAGCCCGGTCGCGGCGGCGTCCGCGTAGGCGGAGCGGAGCGAGTCGACCTGTTCGATCGCGCCGTCGGTGGCGAGCACGACGAGCGCGGCAGGGCTGGTGCCGAGCAGCTCGGTCTGTCCGGGCAGCCCGAGCAGCAGGGCCACCGCCTCCTCGAAGAGCCGGATGCTCACCTCCCCGCGCCCCGCGTGCCACCAGTGCTCGAAGACGGCACCGAGCCAGTCCGCGTACGGGGTGACCGGGGCCGCGCGGACCGGCGCGGGACGCAGCCCCGGCGGTGGTGTCGTCCAGTTCCCGTGCGGCAGCAGCAGGTCGAGGCTGGGTGGCCGGAACGGCAGTAAGGACTCGTAGACCCGGATCGGCGGCTGCGTCAGGTCGACGGTGGCCAGCAGTCCGGCGTAGATCTCGGGATAGCCCTGGAGCAGCCGCAGGCCGCGCTCCACGGCGGGCCACGAGGGGCGCCCGTCGGGGCGCAGCCGGTGCCGGTTCCCCTGCTCGTCGCCGCCGTCCAGGCTGACGCCCACGGTGACGCCCGTGCGGGCCAGGTCGTCCAGCAGCGGCCGCGACAACAGCACCCCGTTGGTCTGCACCCCGGCGGCCAGCGCGCAGGGGCGGGGCAGGGCGCGTCGGATCTCGGCGACCGCGTCCAGCAGCGGCGCCGCGCCCGCGAGGAGCGGCTCCCCGCCGTGGAAGATCACGTGCACCCGGTCGAGGCCGTGTGCACGCGCGTGCTCGCCGATGCGGTGCGCGATCTGACGCAGCGTACGCCGCGACATCGCCCGTGGCTGCCGACGCCAGCCCTGGTCCGCCATGGTGTAGACGTAGCAGTAGTCGCACGCGAGGTTGCAGCGGCTGCGCAGCTTGAGCACGAACTGCCGCAGCGGCACCGGCGCGACACCGCTCGCGCGCACGGCACCCGGGTCGAGCTCCGTGAGCGGCCAGGGCGCCGCCGACACCGCTACGGTTCCTCCGCGCCCGGCACCACGACCGGGGTCGCGGCGCCCGCCGGCGCGCTGGTGTAGTCGCTGAACGCCGCCGTGCCCGGGCCCGGTTCGACCAGGCGCGTGCGCAGCCGCTCGATCACCGCCAGCAGGACCGGGTTGCGTGACGCGCGCAGCTCCTCCAAGTCAAGGCCGGTGCAGTCGAAGAGCTCCGCCGTCTCCGCGGGCGGCAGCCCTGCGCCCCCTGTGCGAGCATCCACCGAATACTCCCTCTATCCGATCTTCTGTGCGATCCCCTGGTCGAACGCTCGGTAAACGTACGAGTCAGCGTGAGACCCGTGCCTCCGCCTCCTCGGCCAACCTGCGCCAGCGCTCAACTCCGTGACGCCGGTACAGCAGTCGGCGCAGCTGGGCCAGGCGGCTCCAGACCCGGTCGGCGAGCCCGCCCGCCGGCACCTGTTCCGCGGCCCGCTCGACGACGTACTCGGCCTCCCGCAGGTCGGTCGGATCGTCGACGGCCTGGTGGCGCCGGAGCAGCGCCTCGGCGAGCAGCAGTGCGGCCTCGGTGGCCTTCTCGCCCGTCCCCGTTCCCGCCTCCGCGGCGGCGGCCCGGGCGGCCACGACCGCCTCGGCGAGCGCGGCACCCTCCGCCGTCTCGGTCGCCAGGTCCAGCAGCGCGCGCACCCGCTCGGCCAGGCTCTCGGCCCGCTCCGGGCTGCCCGGCGAAGCCAGCGCCGCCGCCGCGTCGAAGCGGCGGGCCGCCTCGCGCAGATGAGCGGGATCACGACCGACCGTGAACTCGGCCCGCTCCCACCGGCCCGTCAGCAGCTCCGCGCGGATCGCCGTCCGGCCGTCCGCGGGCGCCCGACGGACCCCGTCGACGGTGGTGCGCGCCTCGTACCACCGGTCCCGCGGCACGTCGCCGAAGCGCTCCGAGCGCAGCAGCACGGTCTCCACCCGGTCCAGGGCCGCTCCGTTCAGGGCCGGCCGGTCGAGGGCCGCGTGCGGCGTCCCCGTCGCCACCTGCTCCCGCCCCGAGGGCTGCTGCGTCGCCGGTTCGGGCGCGAGGGCGGCCAAGGCCTGCCCGAGCTCGTCGTAGGCCTGCTCCAGCAGGGCGTCCGCCATCGCGTCGTCCGGCGGGACCCGCAACCGGGACCGCTCCAGCAGCACCCGTCCCAGCAGGGCCCGCGCCCGCGCGAGGGCCTCCGCCCCGGCGTCGGCCGCGTCCCGGGCCCCGAGTGCGGCGCGCAGCATCGCCTCGGCGCGGTCCAGCCGCTGCGCATCCCGCTCCGCCTGCCACAGCTCGAACAGCACCTGGCCGCGCTCGACCAGCGGCGCCCAGCTCGGCGGTTCGTCCGTGGCCAGGACCCCGGCCAGCAACTGGTCGGCGTAGCGCAGGTCCCACAGCGCGCGGCGCCGGTCCCCGGTGGCGGCCTGGTAACCGCCCCGCGTGTGCAGCACCCGGGCGCCGAGCAGGCGCGCGGCGGCGAGCCGCTCGGGGACCGCCCGGGCCTCCCGTTCCGCGAGCACCGCGAACTCGTCGGCCTCGTCGAGCAGACCCGGGTCCCCCTGCTCGCCCCAGAGCGCGAGCAGGGCCTCGGCGAGCAGCACCGCGGCCTCGCCGCGGCGCGCCTCGCCCTCGACGGCCAACGGACGCAACAGCTCGACCGCGCCGATCAGTTGGCCGATCCGCCGGGTCGCGGCGGGTGCGGACAGCAGCGCCCGCACCTCCGCGAGGCCGTCGGTCGGTTCCGCCGGGGCCGGGGCCGGGGCCGGGAAGCCCCCTGGGGCCAGGTAGCGGCGCACCACCTGCCGGGACACCTCGGCGAACGGCGCCATCAGCCGCGTGTCGACGCCCGCCGCGACGGGAGCCGGCTCCTGCTCCGTCTCCGGCACACCCTGCAGTTGGGCGGCGGCGATGGCCGGATAGTTGCGCGCGCCGCCGCCGACGTGCTCGACCAGCCACGCCGAGACGTACTTCTGCACCAGCAGGGCCTCGTCCCGGGACAGCGCGTCCAGCAGCACCTCGCGGACACCGGGGCGGAACGCGTACCACTGCTCCTCGTTCCACGGCTCCTCGCCGGGGAACTCCTGCGTGCGGGGCGGCGCGTCGCGCAGGAGCTCGTCGCGGGCCGGTCCGTCCCGCCACGGTTCGCCGCTCGGCCGCCGCTGCACCAGGCCGCCGAGCAGCACCTCCGCCAGTTCGGCGGGGCCGCTCTGCGGGAGGATGGCGCGCTGCACCAGCTTCATGACAGGCATCCAGAGCGGCGCCGCCGTCAGCGAGACGGCCAGCCGGTAGGCGGCCGGGGAGGCGTTCCGCCGGAACAGGGCCACCCGTTCCGGGCCGTCCGGTTCCCGGCCGGGCGGCTCCGGCGCGGCCCCCCGGAGCCGCCCGTCCCGCGCCAGCCAGCCGACCGCCATCCGCACCCCGGGCGCGCCCGGTCCGGCCAGCAGCCGGGCCCAGGCGCCCATCGCGCCCGCCGTCGGCTCCAGCACCGGGATCGGCTGCTCCCCCGGCTCGCCCCCGCGCCCGCGCACGGCGTGTCCGGTCAACCCGCCCAGCGCCGCGGCGGACCGGCGCACCAGCGCGGCCGTGGCCGGAAACCGCGTCCGCGCCCACAGCCGCTGCGGCAGGGGCTGCAGCACCGCCAACGGCCCCCGACGGGACCAGGCCGCCAGGGCCGCGGCCATCCTGCCGTCGCCCCAGTGCGCCCCGGTGCAGTCACTGAGCAGCAGTCTGATCCGGTCGGCGCCGTCGTCGTCCTCGGCGGGCGGGATGTCGTCCACCGGAAAGTGGGGGGTCGCGGTGGTGGCGACCCGGTGGCCGAACGCGTGCAGGTACTCCACCCGCACCTCGTGGAAGGCGCCCAGGTGGGTGCAGATCTGCCGGAGCTCCTGCAGCAGGTCGTGCCAGACCACCATGGACGGCGTCGCGTCGATCACCAGGTGCAGGCGCAGGTCCCGGCGCGGCTCGCGGCGCATGACCAGCTCCGGCACCCCGGTCTCGGCCATCCGCGTGACGGTGGCGTCGACGTCCAGACGACGTCGGTAGCGGGGCACGGCCGGTGCGAAGGACCGCAGCGGCCGCAGCGCGCGGGTCAGCGGCAGCCGGTCCGGCACCGTGGGCGCCCTCGGCAGTCGCACCAGCTCGCCCGGCGGTGCCACCACGGCGCGCCGCGGGATCCCCGGCGTGGGCGCGCCGAGCACCACCCGCTCGTCGCCCGGCGCGTCCGCCGTCGACGTCGGGCGGGCCCGGCCGACCTCCGCCGCCGGGGGGCGCGGCCTGTCCTGCTCACCCTCGCCGGGGCGCGGCCCGACCGCCCGGCCCGGCCGGTCCGTCGCGGCACCGGGCCGCGGGGTGGCGAAGCGGGCCAGCCAGAGCGCGTCCAGCAGCGGCTCGGGATCGGTGGTCAGCCCTGCCGCCCGGGCCAGGTCCGCCAGTTCGGCGAAGAGGCGGTCCCGGTCACGCGGCTCGCCCGCCGTCACCGGGTCACCTCGGCCGGTCGAGTCGCTGCATCAGCCGGTCGGCCAGGGCGGTCCGCTCGCTGGCGCCGTTGACCTGCTGGGTGAGGTAGATCGCGTTGAGCAGCTGGTCCGTGGCGAGCAGCCCGTCGTGGCTGCGCTCCAGGAACTCGCCGATCAGGCCGGCCGCCGACGCCACCGCGTCCTCGCCCAGGTGGGCGCGGACCATCGCCGCCAGGCGCCGCGCGTCCGGCGGGGTGACCTGCAGCTGGATGCAGCGGCGCAGCAGCGGATAGGGGAACTCGCGCTCACCGTTGCTGGTCAGCATCACCAGCGGAAAGGCGTGGCAGGCGACCTGCCCCTGCTCGACGGTGACGCTGCGGCCGGGATCGTCCGTCAGCACCTCCACCGCGGGGCTCTCCTCGCCGATGCGCGCCAGCTCGGGGATGCCGAAGGTGCCCTCCTCCAGCACGTTGAGGAGGTTGTTGGGCAGGTCGATGTCGCTCTTGTCCAGCTCGTCGACGAGGATCACGCGCGGCCTGGACGCGGGCAGCAGCGCCGTCCCGAGCGGGCCGAGGCGCAGGAAGGACCCGATGGAACGCGGTTGCCCGCCGCGCAGGTTGGCGTCCTGGAGCCGTCCGACCGCGTCGTAGGAGTACAGGCCCTCCTGCAGCACCGAACTGCTCACGATCGGCCACCGGAGCACCCTGCCCAGCTTCAGCTCGTGCGCCACGGCGTAGGCGAGGGTGGACTTCCCCACGCCCGGCGCACCGGTGATGAGCAGGGGCCGACGCAGGTAGAGGGCGGCGTTGACGGCCTCCACCTCCGCCGAGGTCGGCTGGTAGATCCCGGCGCTGCCCGCGTGGACGCCGAGCCTGCGGAACTGGTCCGCCTCCTGCGGCGGCTCCGGCTCCGGATCGGGCACCCGGCCGACGAAGGCACGCCACGGCGGGGGGTCGGGAAGCCGCTCGCCCACCCCGTTGTGCGGTTCGCCGACCCCTCGGTAGATCAGCCAGTCGGATGTTCTCTCGTTCACCCCTGCCACTCCCCCACCCTCTCCTCCGGGCGCCCGCCCCGCTCCGTCGCGGCCTCAGGCCAGGGCCGGCAGCAGGGGCGCCTGCTCGTCGGCGGTCTCCTCCGGTCTGTCATACAACACCACCAAGGCCCTCGCCCAGACGCTTTCCCCGCCACTTGCGTCCGCACGCAAATCGCGTGCGAGTTGCGGGATCTGGTCCAGCGTCACGGCCTTCAGCCGGGCGGACAGCGCGCTGCCGAACTCCTCCTCCGGGCCGGTCCCCCGGGTCCACAGCAGCACCCGATGCCCGGCCGTCCACGCCTCGTCCAGCACCGTCGCGCCGGCCCCCGAGCGCACCGAACCGCGCCACAGCGGGACCGTCCGGTCCCCCGCCCGCACCGCCGCCCGCACCGCCGCGCGGCCGACGTCGCGCCCCAGCGGCACCAGCAGCGGCTGCAGCGGGCCTGCCTCCAGCGCCTGCCAGCGGTGCAGGGCCCTCACGGTCACCTCCGCGCCGCCGTCGACGTCGCGCACCGTCACCGGGTGGCGCTCACCGATCGGCGCGCCCGCGCCACCACCCGTGCGCAGCTCGTGGACCGGGAGCTCGAACAGTCTGCGGGGCAGCCGCAGTTCCACCTCGGCCGGCGCGCCGCCCTGCTCGGCGTCGAGCAGGGCCCGGCCGAGCGGGTCGCCCAGCAACTCCAGCAACCCGGACTCGGGCACCGCCGAGTTGGACGCCGCGTAGCGCATGGCGTGTTCGCCGCCCTGGAACCGGTCGACCGTGCAGAGGTAGGCGTCGTCGTCGAGCACCGAGGTGTCGACCTGGACCACGACCCGGCCGCGGGGGGCGCGCTCCTCCTCCCAGTCGGCGGCCAGCCGGCAGTAGCGCTCCGCGAGCTCCACCGTGTCCGCACCCCACAGCCCGACCAGCAGGTCCAGCCCGTCACGCCACAGCCGGGGCGCGAACAGGGGCGTGGGCAGCTGTCCCGGACGCAGGCGCTCGACCAGACCGAGCGGGACGCCCGGCGGCGGTGCGGGCAACCGGGCCAGGCCGGCGCGGAGCCGGGTGAGCCAGCGCGGATCCGGTCCGGGGATCCCTCGGCGCAACCGGGCGACCAGGTCCACCCAGGCGGTGTGCCGGGCGTGGTAGCGGTCGTGCTCGGACCAGATCCGCCGGAACAGCTCGTCCGGTTCGAGGCCGAGCCCTTCGTCGAGCTGGTAGCGGGCCACGTCGGCGAGCCCGGGACGGAGCGGACCGAGCGCCGAGGCCAGCTCGCGCAGCCCGTGCATCGGGCTCGCCACGCCGCCCGGGCGGTACTCGCCGGCCCTGGCGGTCACCGCGGCGCACACGCTTCCCCGGTACCGGTCCACGACCGGGCCGCCGGAGCTGCCGTGCGGAAGGTCGGCGCCGGTGAGCTGCAGTCGCGGCCGCGGAAATGCACCGTCGTGGCCGCCGATCCCGGCGAGGTGGTCCCACTCCGCGTAGTAGCCGTCGTAGTAGCTCGACCGGCCGCACAGGGTCACCTCGGTGCCGGGCGGCGGCGGGAACTCGTCGAGCCAGACGCACGGGTGGTCCGGCGCCTCGCCGGTCACCCGGACCAGCGCCAGGTCCGGCCACGGATACAGCCCGTCCGGGTGGTCCGGCGCCACCCGCCGCCCCGGAAGGGCGGCGGCCCAGCGGCCGCGCAGCAGCCGGTTGTCCGCCAGGGCCAGGCCGACCTCGCCGTCACCGCGCCAGGGTTCCGTCCCCTCGCCCCTCGGCCACAGCACGTGAGCGTCGGTGAGCACCCAGCCGGGCGCGACGAAGAAACCGCTCCCCCAGACGAAGCGCCGGTTCTCGGGGGTGTCCGGCCAGGCGAGGTCCGGGTGCTGGATCCGGACGGTGGCGGCCTTGGCGAGCCGGACGATCGCCTCGCGGACCGCCAGCAGCTCCTCCCGCCCGAGCGGCTCCTGCTCCCCGGCCTGGCCCTGGCTCACTCCGCCTGTCCGCGGGGTCCGTCCGGTGCGGCGGGTGCGGCGGGTCCGTCGAGGGCGGGCGTCGGCGCGGGCCGCGCGGGCGGGACGGCGGCGGTCGGCGCGGCGGCTGTGGCGGCTGTGGCGGCGTGCCGAGCGGACGCCCCAGGGCACCATTTGAGCGAGACCTTGAAGGTCATCCTGGCCTCGCCGCTGGCCAGCATCGCGACCAGGTGGCCCGGCGAACCGCTGAGCTCCAGCCCGAACTCGACGCCGATCTCGTCCGGGGCGAGGTGCTCGGTGGCCGCGTGCACCGAGGCGGCCACGCCCTTGATCGTCTCGGCCATCCCCTGGAGGCTCTCCGCGGCCGCGTCCGCCGCCGCCTCGGCGGCGCGGGCGGCCCGCTCCCGGGCGCCGACCTCGCTGGGGCGGTCCGGCCCGGGACCGCCGTGACCGGGGCCGCCGGGGCCCGGAGCGCCGGATCCGGGGCCGCCGGGACCGTCGAAGGCGCTCACCCGCGCCCAGACGACGGTGCCGTCGGGCAGTTCGATCTTCCTGGCCTCGCTCACGGATCCCCCCAGGGTTCGGCGCAGTCAAGCGAGTTGACGCCGCGGCAGCATTATCGCCCGGTGGACGCGCGGAGAAACCCCCGGCACTCCCGTACCCTCGCAGCAGCGGGGATCATCCCTACCCCACCGGAACACACCGACTGCGGAGCACCAACCGTGTACTTCACCGACCGAGGCATCGAGGAACTGCAGAGCCGCCGCGGCGAGGAGGAGATCAGCTTCGACTGGCTGGCCGACCGGCTCCAGGAGTTCGTCGACATCAACCCCGAGTTCGAGGTGCCGATCGAGCGCCTGGCCACCTGGCTGGCACGGCTCGACGACGAGGACGAGGAGTGATCACGTAGGGGGCGACCCTGAAGGCACCCTGAGTTTCGCGATATAGCTTGACTCTCGATCCGCGCGATATATCGTGAATAGCGACAGGTCGTTCAGTCGTCGTATCGGGGAGTCCGGAATGTCCGAGCAGTGGACCGTCAGCGAGCCGCAGAAGATCACCTTCGGCGAGCCCGTGCGGCGGGTCAAGATCCGCACGATCGCGGGTGCCGTGAACGTCGTGGCCGGCGAGGCACCCGCCCGCCTGGAGGTCTCGGAGCTCGACGGCGCACCGCTCCAGGTCACCGTCGACGACGGCGAGTTGCTGATCACCTACGAGGATCTGCAATGGAAGGACTTCCAGTGGAAGGCCCTCTCCCACTGGATCGAGGGCTGGCGGCAGAAGCGCCGGGCCGTGGTCTCCCTCGTCGTCCCCGCCGGGGTCGAGGTGGAGATCGGCGCCGCGTCCTCGGACACCGTCGTGTCCGGCATCGCCGGCAAGGTGCGCACCAACACCGCCAGCGGCGACGTGACGCTGGTGCGCGTGAGCGGCCCCGTCGACGCGAACACGGTTTCCGGCGCCGTGGAGGCCCACGGGACGTCCGGAGGGCTTAAGATCAACACTGTCTCCGGCGCGCTCACCGTCTTCGCCGGAACCAGCGGCGCGCTGAAGGCCAACAGCGTCAGCGGCGCGATGACGGTCGACCTCGACCGTCCGGCGGCCGCCGACGTGGAGCTGACCAATGTCTCCGGCGAGGTGGCCGTCCGCATCCCCGCCCCCGCGGACACGCAGGTCCGGGCCGACACGACGAGCGGCTCCATCTCCTCCTCCTTCGACCAGCTCCAGGTGAGCAGCACCTGGGGGGCGAAGCGCATCACCGGCACCCTGGGCTCCGGCAGCAACCGCCTGAAGATCACCACGGTCTCCGGCTCCGTCGCGGTGCTGCGCCGCCCCGACGAGGACGAGGGCCCGCAGGACACCGTCCCCTCGTCCGCCGAGACTGCCACACCCCACGACAGCACCCCGCTCGCGATCGACCACCAGAAGGGGGCTGACGAGGCATGAGCCGCCCCGTGTTCGCCCATGGGCGCCTGCGCCTGTACCTGCTCAAGCTCCTGGACGAGGCACCGCGCCACGGCTACGAGGTGATACGCCTGCTGGAGGAGCGCTTCCACGGGCTCTACGCCCCCTCCGCCGGCACCGTCTACCCCCGCCTGGCCAAGTTGGAGCAGGAGGGCCTCGTCGAGCACACGATGGAGGGCGGCCGGAAGGTCTACCGGATCACTCCCGCCGGCCACGCCGAGCTGGAGGCCCGCGCGGCGGAGCTCGCCGAGCTGGAGGCCGAGATCCACGACTCCGTCTCCCAGCTCGCCGACCAGATCCGCGAGGACGTCCGAGACTCCGCGCAGGACCTGCGCGAGGAGATGCGCCGCGCGGCCAAGGAGTCGCGCCGCCAGGTCCGCTTCGGCGACGACACCTGGCGCACCGACCGCGAGGCCTGGCAGCAGGCCAAGGAGGAGTGGCGCGAGGCCAAGGAGCAGGCCCGCGAGCAGACCCGCGAGGCCAAGGAGCAGGCCCGCTCCGCGAAGGAGGAGGCCCGCGCGGCCAAGGAGCAGGCCCACGCGGTGCGCGAGCAGGCCCGCCGCGAGGCCCAGCGGATCGGTGAGCAGATCAAGACCCACGTCCGCAACGGCGACTGGCCCTCCGGCCTGTCCGAGGGTCTCTCGGAGCTCACCAGGACCCTCAGCGGCCTGGCCGACTCCTCACGTTGGTCCACCGCGTCCCACGGACCGACGGACGCCTCGACGGATGCCCCGACTGACGCCCCCACGGACGCCCCGGCGGCCACCCCGCAGGATCTCCCGCCGTGGACCCGCGTCGACCCGTCCGGCGAGCCGCTGCGCGAGCTGACCGGCCTCCTCGACCGTTTCCGCGACGAGGTCCGCGACGGAGCCCGGGACGCGGGTGTCACGCCGGACTCCCTCGAGCACGCCCGCTCGGTCCTGGCGGACGCCGCCCGCCGCCTGCGCAGGCAGTAGGCGCATCCGCAGGGGCGCGGGGCTCAGCCCCGCGCCCCTCACACGGCTACGGCTTCAGCACGATCTTGCCGAAGACGTCGCCCTTCTCGACGCGGGCGAAGCCCTCGCGCGCCTCGGACAGCGGCAGGACGGAGTCGATGACCGGCCGCACGCCCGTGGTCCGGCAGAAGGACAGGAGCTGCCCCAGCTCCTCCTTCGTGCCCATGGTCGAGCCGACCACCTTCAGCTCCAGGAAGAAGATCCGGGTCAGCTCCGCGGCCGGCGGGTTCGGGCCGCTCGTCGCGCCGGAGATGACCAGAGTCCCGCCCGGGCGCAGCGACTTGATGGAGTGGGACCAGGTGGCCGCGCCGACCGTCTCCATGACGGCGTCGACCCGCTCCGGCAGCCGCGCGCCGCTCGGGAACCAGGCGTCCGCGCCCAGTTCGACGGCTCGCGCGCCCTTGGCCTCGTCGCGGCTGGTCGTCCAGACCCGCAGGCCGGCCGCCTTGCCCAGGACGATCAGGGCCGTCGCGACGCCGCCGCCCGCGCCCTGCACGAGCACCGTGTCGCCGGGCTTCACCCCCGCGTTGGTGAACAGCATCCGGTACGCCGTCAGCCACGCCGTCGGCAGGCACGCCGCCTCCTCGAAGGAGAGCTCGGCGGGCTTCGGCAGCAGGTTCCAGGTCGGCACGGCGACCTTCTGGGCGAAGCTGCCCTGGTAGTGCTCGGTCAGGATCGACCGCGGCTCCTTGGGCCCCACTCCGTGGCCGCTCTGGCCGATGACCGAGTGCAGGACGACCTCGTTGCCGTCCTCGTCGACACCGGCAGCGTCGCACCCGAGGATCATCGGCAGCTTCTCGGCGGGCAGGCCCACACCTCGCAGGGACCACAGATCGTGGTGGTTGAGCGAGGCGGCCTTGACGGTGACGACACTCCACCCGGGCCGGGCCTCGGGCTCGGGGCGCTCCCCGAGCTCCAGGCCACTGAGCGGGTCGTCCGGTGCGATACGTGCGGCATAGGCGGCGAACATGCATCGACCCTAGAACCGCGCTCGCCCGCCACGGAACCGCGCCACAGTGTGATCTAGGCCCCGCCGACCATTCCAGCCGGATCAGCGCGCGGCGGCTGGCGCGCGCGATCGCAAGGCGCCGGAGCGCCCTCGTAGCGGAGCTACTTGGGCGTTTCGGCAACGCAGCGAGCGGGCGTGCCAGGCGTCGCGCGCCCGGCTGGAATGGTCGGCGGGGCCTGGGGCTCCGCGACGGGCGAGTGCTCAGGCGCTGTGCGACCGGGCGTCAGATCCGGGCGACGCCCTCGGCGCGGGCGGCCTCGGCAACGGCCTTGGTGACGGCCGGGGCGACGCGCTCGTCGAAGGGGCTCGGGATGACCTTGGCGGCGGAGAGCTCGTCTCCGACCAGCTGGGCCAGCGCGTCGGCCGCGGCGATCTTCATGCCCTCGGTGATGCGGGAGGCCCGCACCTGGAGCGCACCGGCGAAGATGCCCGGGAAGGCCAGCACGTTGTTGATCTGGTTCGGGTAGTCCGAGCGACCGGTGGCGACGACCGCGGCGTACTTGTGCGCCACGTCCGGGTGAACCTCCGGGTTCGGGTTGGCCATGGCGAAGACGAAGCAGTCCTTCGCCATCTTCGCGACGGCCTCCTCCGGCACGGTGCCGCCGGAGACGCCGATGAACACGTCCGCGCCCTCGAGCACGTCGGTGAGCGAGCCGGTCAGGCCACCACGGTTGGTGAGCTCCGCGATCTCGCGCTTGACGTCGGTCAGGTCGGTGCGGCCGACGTGGACCACGCCCTTGCGGTCGCAGAGCGAGACGTCGCCGATGCCGGCGCCGACCAGGATCTTGGCGATCGCGATGCCGGCCGCGCCCGCGCCGGAGATGACGGCGCGCAGGTCGGCCAGGGTGCGACCGGTCAGCTTGGCGGCGTTGCGGAGCGCGGCCAGGGTGACCACGGCGGTGCCGTGCTGGTCGTCGTGGAAGATCGGGATGTCCAGCGCCTCCTGCAGGCGGCGCTCGATCTCGAAGCAGCGCGGGGCGGAGATGTCCTCCAGGTTCACGCCGCCGAAGGACGGCGCGAGACGGATCACGGTCTCGATGATCTCGTCGGTGTCCTTGGTCGCCAGCGCGATCGGCACCGCGTCGACGCCGCCGAACTGCTTGAACAGGATCGCCTTGCCCTCCATGACGGGCAGGGACGCCTCGGGACCGATGTCCCCGAGGCCGAGCACGGCGGTGCCGTCGGTCACGACGGCCACGACCTTGGACTTCCAGGTGTAGTCGTTGACCAGCTCCGGCTGCTCGGCGATGGCGGTGCAGACCCGGGCGACACCGGGGGTGTAAGCGAGCGAAAGGTCGTCCGCGTCGCGGACCGGGACCGTCGCCCGAATCTCCATCTTGCCCCCGCGGTGCAGGGCGAAGGCGGGGTCGAGCGGCTCCTGGTCGATGGAGCGGGGGCTGATGATCTCGGCTGCCACGAGGACCTCTTCGTCGTCGTTCTGTGAGGGTAGGGGTGAGCGGATCTGCGTCCGGTTCTGTGCCGGTCTCGACACTAGTCGGGGCAAAGCCGCCGTTGCTTCGTCTTTTTGTCCCGGTGGAAGGGGCTTTCTCCTCCGTTGTGTCGTGAGATCCGCCCGCACAGACGGGGTCACGACGGCACACATGGTGCAGAAGAGCATGCGAAGCCGAACGGAGCGCGGCCGGAGTGCGAACGGTGCGCATGGATCCGGAGCGCTGTCCTGGCTTCCGGTCCGGCGCACCATCGGATCGGTCCCGATCCGGTGGGCCTGCTCGACTGACGGGGGTCACCCGTGTGCCGATTTTGACACAGCTCGGGGTGTGCTGGGCAGCCGGGCCGGTCACAGCACTAGGTCTGGTGCATCACACGGGCCGCGAAACCGTAATACCCTGGTACAAGCAGGACTCATTACCCGGCTCCACCATCCCGCTCCACCACCCAGCTCCCTGGCCCAAGGATGACGACCATGGAACTCACCACCTACGCGGACTTCGCCGTCCGGCTGGTCAACACCGAGGAGCCGGAGCGTGGCAAGGACGCCCTGACCAGCGTCGAGGAGGTCCGGCGGCTGTTCAGCCCCGGCGGCCGCGGCGTGAAGCTGGCCGAGGAGGCGGACGTCGCCCGGCTCCGCGCGGTACGGGCCCGACTGCGGGCCGTGTTCGAGTCCGCGGCGGAGGGCGACCAGTCGCGGGCCGTCGACCTGCTCAACGGGCTGCTGATCGAGTTCCCGGTCAGCCCGATCATCTCCGGCCACGAGCACCTGGACGAGACCGGCCAGCCGCTGTGGCACATGCACCTCGCGGAGAACGCGCCCACGGCCACCGCGCTCTACGCTGCGCTGGCCGGCATGGGTCTCGCGATGCACCTCACCGCGCACGGGGTCGACCGCCTCGGCATCTGCCAGGCGGCTCCGTGCCGGAACGCCTACCTGGACACCTCCACCAACCGCAGCCGCCGCTACTGCAGCGACCGCTGCGCCACCCGCGCCAACGTCGCCGCCTACCGCGCCCGCAAGCGCGAGGCCGCGAGCGCGTAGTCGGCGTGGCCGACAGGGGCCCGGGGAACTGCGCGAGGAACCACCGACGAGCAGATGGCCCTGCGCGTTGAGGACCATCCGCATGCCGACGGCTGGTCGCGCAGTTCCTCGCACCCCCGGGTGGTGCAACGGAGCCTTTTGGCCAGACTCAAGCCCTGCGGAAATCCCCGAACCGGCGCGCCACGCCGTACGGCATGACCCGCAGCGCGCCGCGGCACCAGGCGGGTGGGGCGAGCCAGGCGGGTTTCGGGGTATAGCGGAGGAGGACCCGGCCGAGGATCAGGTCGTCCGGGACCGGGCCGTAGTCGCGGCTGTCGCTCTCGACCGCACTGTTGTCGGAGAGGAGCCACCAGCCGGCCTCGCGGCGTTCCACCGCGCGTTTGACCACGAGCAGATCCTGCCGAAGCGGGTGCTGGGCCACCACGACCGAGCCCGCGCGCACCCGCGCGCCGTAGTGGCACAGCAGCCGGTCCCCGTGCGCCAGGGTGGGGGCCATCGACGGTCCGTCGACCAACAGCACCCCGAACTTTCCGGTCACCGGTCCCCCTTCCGGGGGTTCCTGCAACTGCGCCTGCGCGTCGCGGTCACCCATCCGCTCGGCCATCCCGTTCAACCTCGCCCCTGCTCGCGGCTCCGTCCCGTTCCATCTTCGCAAGCACCGTGGGCAAGTCCACCACCGATGCGTGTACTGCTACGACCTTTGTCCTAAGCCTCCGGGGTGGACGCGAACCGCCGGGCTTTCGGCGGTAATCTCCTCCCTGGGAAGACGATCACCAGGAAGGACTCCCATGTTCTCTCGGTTCTTTGCTCCGCGGGTCACCGTCCACGCTCACTGCGACCTCCCCTGCGGCGTCTACGACCCGGCCCAGGCCCGTATCGAGGCCGAGTCCGTCAAGGCCGTCCAGGAGAAGTACCAGGCCAACGAGGACGCGCACTTCCGCGCCCGCGCGACCGTCATCAAGGAAGAGCGCGCGGAGATGGCGAAGCACCACGTCTCCGTTCTGTGGAGCGACTACTTCAAGGCGCCCCACTTCGAGAAGTACCCGCAGCTGCACCAGCTCGTGAACGACACCCTGAAGGCGCTGTCCGCCGCCAAGGCCTCCACGGACCCGGCGACCGGCCAGAAGGCGCTCGACCTGATCGCCGAGATCGACAAGATCTTCTGGGAGACGAAGAAGGCCTGACCGGCCGTCGCGTCACACGCACAGTGAAGGGCCCGGCCGTCCAGACGGCCGGGCCCTTTTCCCTCTCGCGCATCTACCCCGAGGAGCACCCATGGCCGTGGTCCACCACACGACACTGACGCCGACCAAGCTGGAACTGCTCGCCGCCTGGCTCCCCCGGCAGCCCTGGTACCTGGGTGGGGCGGCGGCCGACCCGCAGAAGGCCGGCGGGTTCCGGCTGGACGACCCGGAGGGCGAGGTCGGCATCGAGTTCATGGTGGTCACCGACGGGCCGGTGGCGTACCACGTGCCGATGACCTACCGGGGTGCGCCGCTGGAGGGCGCGGAGCACGCCCTGATCGGCACGACCGAGCATGGCGTGCTCGGCACCCGCTGGATCTACGACGGCATCCACGACCCGGTGCTGCAGGCGCAGTTGACCGCCCTGCTGCGCGGCGGCGCGGTGCCGCAGGCGCAGAGCGAGAGCGACACCGTGGACCCGACCGTGGCGAGCGCCCTGGCCGAGGAGGCCCCGGCGGAGCTGACCCTCGCCGTGGTGCGCGTTCCCACGCCCGGGGAGGTGCCCGCGGACGCCCTCGGCACCGTCACGGGCGGCTGGACCCTCCCGGACGGCACCGCCGTCCGCGGTGTGCTGGTCCGCGTCTGAGACGTACCGGCACACCCGGCACAACCCGGAGAACGCAGCGAGCGGAGGCCGCCCCCAGGCGGTCTCCGCTCGCGCGCTTCGGCGACTTGTCGTCGCTCCGGATCAGGTCAGGGTGATCAGGAGACGGTCACGTCGTCGTAGTAGGTGTAGGTCGGGTCACCCGGGTAGTTGTCGTCCACGTTGGTCAGCGTCAGCGTGTAGCTGTGACCGGCCGTGACGTTCGCGGTGACCGGGGTCCAGGCCGAGCTGCTGGCGCAGGTCTTGGCGAGGATCGTGGTGGTGGTGCCGGTGGTGTTGTCCTTCAGCGTCGCCGTGGCCCAGTCGTAGGTGACCGTGTCCGGGCAGGTGTTGCTGTAGTAGAAGGACAGGTGGCTGGTGCCGCTCGCGGCGGTGAAGGTCTGCGCCGCCGTGGAGGTCGTGCTCGGGTTGGTGGAACCGAGCATCGCGCCGTAGCTGCCCGAGTGGGCCGCACCCGCGATGACCGTGGCGTTGCCGGTGGTGGTCCAGCCGGAGAAGGAACCGGCCTCGAAGCCGCCGTTGGTGACGGAGCTACCGCCGCCACCGCCCGAGGTGGCCTCGGTCCAGGTGAAGGAGGTGGAGCCGGTGGCACCGGTGGTGTCCTTGGCCGTGACGGTCACCGAGGAGGTGCCGGCGGCGGACGGGGTGCCGGAGATCAGGCCGGTCGAGGAGATCGACAGGCCGGCCGGGAGACCGGTGGCCGAGTAGGTCAGGGTCTGGCCCGAGGCCGAGTCGGAGCCACTGACCTGCAGCGAGGCGGCGGTGCCGACGGTGCCGGACTGGTTGCCCGGGTTGGTGACCGTGACCGTGTTGCCGTGGGTCAGGATGGTGTGCGAGATCGCACAGGCGTTGGTGTCGTTCGACCAGCTGGCCTGCTCGGCGTAGGAGCCGAAGGAGCCGAAGGAGATGTTGGCGGCGCCACCGGCGGTGCCGGGCTTCAGCCACGCGCACTCGTCGGAGTTCTCCTGGCCGTTGTAGGACGAACCGGAGACGTGGTTGGTCCAGCCGCCCGCCGGGTTCTGGTCCGACATCATCTCGTGCCACTCGTGGCCGAGGGTCATCGTGAAGCCGTCCGTGGTGCCGGGCGAGTTCACGAAGCCGACGCCGCAGTTGGCGCCCTGGTCGATGTTGTACGGCTGGTTCGAGAAGGCGATGTCGCCGTAGGGCGAGCTCGCCGCACCGCCGGTGAGGGTGGTGTCGCCGTTCCAGTCGTGCCAGGCGCAGTAACCCGTGTTCGGGTCCTCGTAGTTGTCCGGGTCCGTGCCGTGGGGCGACAGGATGACGTAGTACGCGTCACGGTTGGCCGCGGAGGTGGTGTTGCCGAAGTGGCCGGCCGCGCTGATGGCCTCCTGCGCCAGCTGGTTGCCGGTCGCACCGGCGGGAGAGGCGCCGGCGTTGTCGTACCAGACGCCGGAGAGGACGCCGCCGCTCTGGTACGGAATGAAGTTGGCGTTGCTCGGGCAGCTGACCGCGCCGGAGGCGACGTTCGGGCCGTCACACCACTGGGTCAGGTCGGCGGACCAGGTCTCGCCGTTGGTGCCGATGCCCTTGAACATCTGCTGGGCGGCACCGGCCGCACCGGCGGAGTCGCCGGAGAACTTCAGGTTGCCGTTGGCGTCGGTGGTCTGGGTACCCCACTGGGTGCCGTAGAAGACCAGGTAGACCTTGGAGTGGCCGCTCTGGACACCGATGCCGTCGACGCCGCCGCCGTAGGACAGGGTCTCCTGGCCGGTGGCCGCAGCGGTCGCGCGGGTGGCGCGCAGCTGGCGCTGCTTGGCCTCCCACTGCTTGACGCCGGGGATCTTGCTGGCGTTGATCGACGAGGCGTAGGGGTTGAACTCGTTGTTGACCGCCGTGCCGGCAACCGCGGCCGCCTGGTGGTGCGCCATGCCGGAGACGTGGCGGTGGGCGCCGGTGGAGGCCTGAGCCGCGGGAGCCACGAGGGCGAGGCCCGCCGCGGCGAGGGACAGAGACGCGACGCCTGCCAGCGCCGCACCTCTGGTGCGGGAGATGCGCATGTGGGGAGTGTTCCTCTCTCGTCGCGGACTCCGACGAATCGGGGGGACGTGTCCGCTTGCCCTGGGAGTACTCGCAGGTAGGATCAGCGGCCGCAACCAACTCAAAGCGCACACAAGCGAATTGGCACGGTGTCACCACTTGTGGTGGTGCTGATCAACCTGGGGCGAAAGCAAACCAGGGTTGACGAATCTGGGTCAATAGGCAATTCACAGGAACCCGACCTTGACAAGGCGGCCAGATGAACGAACGGCGAGCTCAGCGCGTCGCAACGCGCGTAGCCCGCCGTCTGGTGGTTTCTGCTTCCCCAGGGTGGGGGATTGAGGGTTCGTTCACGACTGTGAGATCACCGGTCGGATCGGCCGGTCCACGGTCGGCAGTCCGTATGCGGGCAGATCGATCGCCTCGGCCGTTCGCGTGGTCAACCACTCAAAGAACCCACGCATCGTTCGGCGGCAGAGCATGCGGTAGGCCCGATTCCGCTGCTTCAACTGCTTGCCGGTGACCGGCGCCAGGAACCGTCCCGCACCCGCGCCCTGCTTCTGGCACTTCGCCACATATGGGCGCATTCGCTCCTCGTACCGGGCGAACGCCGTCCGGTGGTCCGGCGCCGTCGCCAGCTCGCCCGCGAGCACGTAGGCTCCGACGACCGCCAGCCCGTTGCCCATCCCACCCGGCGCCGGTGCCCACGCCGCGTCGCCGAGCAGCACGATCCGCCCGTGCGACCAGCGGTCCATCACGATCTGGCTCAGCGAGTCGAAGTAGAAGTCCGACGCGTCCGGCACCGAGCGCAGCACCGCGGGCACCTCCCAGCCGGCATCGGCGAAGTGCCGCAGCACCAGTTCCTTCTGCGCGGCCACGTTCCGGTGGTCGTAGGTCAGCTCCGGCGCGTGGAAGACCAGCATCGCGCCGTCCTCGCCGAGGGTGTTGCCGATCCCGACCATCCGGCCCGGGTCGTTCCACAGCACCCCGCTGTCCCGCAGGCCGAGTGCCTTGGGCGCCTCGGTGGAGAAGGTCGCGAAGAACCACCCCGAATCCCGCCGGAACTGCTCCTCCGGCCCGAAGGCCAGCCGCCGCGTGGTCGAGTGGATCCCGTCCGCGCCGACCACGAGGTCGAACTCCCGCGTCTCCCCGTGCTCGAACTCCACGGTGACGCCGGTGGCGTGCTCGGTCAGGCTGCGCACGGAGTCACCGAAGACGTAGTCGGCGAACGGCAGGCTCGCCTCGTACAGCGTCCGGGCCAGGTCGCCACGGGTGACCTCGAGCTCGCCGCTCATGAACGAGGCGGGCAGCCGCAGGAGTTCGCGGCCGCTCTCGTCCAGCACGGCCTGCTCGCCCATCCCCGTGTCCAGGCCGCGCAGCGTCTCCAGGACGCCCATCCGCTCCAGCACCTCGCGGTGCACGCTCCCCCGGTAGTCGACCGCGCCGCCCCCCTCCCGGAAGCTCGTCGCCCGCTCGACGACGGTGACCTCGTGCCCGCACCGCCCCAGCCACAGCGCGAGCGCGGGGCCGGCGATGGAGGCACCGGAGATCAGGATCTTCTTGGTCGGCGTCCGGTCGGTGCGGTTCATGGCAGGCTCCTCGTTTCCCCGGCCCCGCGGTCTGCGGCGCGCTCACGAGTACGAGATTCGCCCGCCCCGCTGACCGCCCGCTGACCGCGCACGCACCGCTGCACTACCCGGGGGCGAGGAGGTGCACCTACTCCTCGGTGTGCTCCATCAGCGCCTCCTCGAAGTCCAGCCGTCGGACCAGCCTGCGCAGCAGCTCGTCGTCCACGCGCCCCGCGCTCCGCTGGGCGACCAGCGCCCGTCGCTCCGTGTCGAGGGTCTCGCGGGCGAGCCTGCGGTACGCGGTGTCGACGGACTCGCCGGTGTCCTCGTGGACCGGCGCGCCCATGCGTTCCCACACGGCGTTCCGGCGCCGGTCCAGCAGCTTGCGCAGGCGGGCCTCCAGGACCTCGGGGACGCGGTTGCGCGGGTCCAGCAACAGCTCGTCCAGGCGGGCCTCCGCCGCCGTCGACGCCTCGTACTGCGCCTGGGCCTCACGCAGCGTCTCCGCCGCCGGGTCGGGGGCCGGGAACGGCAGCCGGCGGACCAGCGCAGGCAGCGTCAGGCCCTGCACCAGCAACGTGCCGATCACCAGGGCGAAGACCAGGAACAGCACCAGGTCCCGTTCGGGAAAGGGCGACCCGTCCTGCGTGGTCTCCGGGATGGAGAAGGCCACCGCCAGCGAGACGACGCCGCGCATGCCGGCCCAGGAGACCACGAACGGGCGCGTCCACGCCGGACGGCCCTCCCGCTCGCGGACGCGACGGCTCAACAGGCCGGGAAGGTACGTCGCCGGCCAGGACCAGACGAAGCGCAGCCCGATCAGCGCCACCAGCAGCACCACCGTCCACAGCGTCAGCTCGCCCACCGAGTAGCCCTTCAACTCGCGTACGACCACCGGCAGCTGGAGCCCGATCAGGGCGAAGACGGCTGACTCCAGCAGGAACGAGACCATCCGCCAGACCGCCTCCTCCTGCAGCCGCAGCGCGAAGTCGACGCAGTTGGCGTAGTGGCCGAGATAGAGCCCGACGACCACGACCGCGATCACGCCCGAGGCATGGAACGCCTCCGCCGCGGCGTACGCGGCGAACGGGACGAGCAGCGAGAAGCTGTTGCTGAGCAGCGGGTCGCCCAGCCGCACCCGCAGCCACTGCAGCGGCCACATCAGCACCAGCCCCACGGCGGTCCCACCGAGCGCGGCCAACAGGAACTCGCCGACCGCGCTGCCGAAGGAGAAGCCCTCCCCCACCGCCGCGGCGACCGCGACGCGGTAGGCGGTGATCGCCGTGGCGTCGTTGACCAGGCTCTCGCCCTGAAGGATCGAGACCAGCTGGGAGGGCAGACCGACGCTGCGCGCGATCGCCGTGGCCGCCACCGCGTCCGGCGGGGCGATCACGGCACCGAGGACGAAGGCCACGGCCAGCGGCATCGACGGGATCAGCGCGTGGGCGACCAGGCCCATCGACACCGTGCAGAACAGCACGTAGCCCACCGAGAGCAGGGCCACCGGCCGCAGATTGGCCCGGATGCCGGTGTAGGAGGCGTCCTGGGCCGAGGTGTAGAGCAGCGGGGGCAGCACCAACGGCAGCACGATCTCCGGATCGAGCGAGTAGTCCGGCACGCCCGGCAGCTCCGAGGCCAGCAGGCCGGCCACCACCAGCAGCAGCGGCGCCGAGAGCCGGTAGCGGCGGGCCACGCCCGCGACCGCGGTGCTCCCCGCGACCAGGACGAACAGGGCACTGGGACTGCTCATCGCCATAGCCACACAGAACCACAGACATCGAGCGGTGACCCGTACCCTGGGGGCCATGTCCCCCTCCCGTCCCTGCCCGCACCTCGCGGAGCTGCCCGAGCCCGAGCCCGGTGCGGCCACGGCCCGCTGCCCCCACTGCGAGCGGCTCGGCCAACGGTCCGTCGCGCTACGCCTGTGCCTGCACTGCGGGCACGTCGGCTGCTGCGACTCGACACCCGGCCGCTGGGCCACCGAGCACCACCGGCAGACGGGCCACGCGGTGATGCGCAGCTACGAGCCGGGCGAGAGCTGGCGCTGGTGCTACGAGGACCAGCGGCTGGTCTGACCACCGCCCGACCATCCCGACCGCCGCGCTGCCGCGCCCTGCTCGCTTAGGCTTCGAACATGATCCGACCCGCCGTCCCCGCCGACGTTCCCGAGATCCACGCGATGGTGCGCGAGCTCGCCGACTACGAGAAGTCGCTCGCCGACGCGAAGGCCACCGAGCAGCAGCTGCACGACGCGCTGTTCGGCGAGCACCCCGCCGCCTTCGCGCACATCGCCGAGGACGAGGCCGGCCGGACCGTCGGCTTCGCGCTCTGGTTCCGCAACTTCTCCACCTGGACCGGGACGCACGGCGTCTACCTGGAGGACCTCTACGTCCGCCCGGAGGCCCGCGGCGGCGGACACGGCAAGGCGCTGCTGACACAGCTGGCGCGGATCTGCGTGGAGCGCGGCTACGGCCGCCTGGAGTGGTCGGTGCTGGACTGGAACGAGCCCTCCATCGCGTTCTACCGCGCGCTCGGCGCGGCGCCCATGGACGAGTGGACGGTCTACCGGCTCAGCGGGGACGCCTTGGCTGCGCTCGGCAGCTGATTTCTCCTGATTTCGCCACCACCATTGCCACGGTCCGTATATGGGGACCTACTATGAGTCACCGGAAGGCCCGGGGTGGCCAGATGGGCGACACGGCGCTCGCGATCGCGGTAGCGTCACCGGTCACGGCACCAAACAGCCACAGCACGCAGCGGCGCAGCCGCTGCCAAGCACGGCACGGAACAGCTCGGAGGTGAGGGTGTCCCAGATCGACGGCGAGCCCGACGCGCAGGACTTCGTCGAGGTCCGACTTCCCGCGGCGGGCGCCTACCTCTCGGTTCTGCGAACCGCGACAGCCGGTCTCGCGGCGCGACTCGACTTCACGCTCGACGAGATCGAGGACCTGCGCATCGCGGTCGACGAGGCCTGCGCGATCCTGCTCCAGCAGGCCGTGCCCGGCTCCGTCCTCAGCTGCCTGTTCAAACTGGTCGGCGACTCGCTCAAGGTGACCGTCTCCGCCCCGACCACGGACGGCCGCGCCCCCGAGCGCGACACCTTTGCCTGGACGGTGCTCTCCGCACTGGCCGGCGAGGTCGAGTCGACCGTGGAGCCGGACAACACGGTGACCATCAGCCTGCACAAGAAGCGCGGGGCCGGCCCCGGCCAGCCGTGACGCGAGGAGACGGGAGCGGGGGATCGCCGTGAGAGACCTCAACCACCGGCCCGGAACGGACCGGGCCCACGTGCCCGCCCAGGCGGACGCGAGCGACCAGAAGCAGACGGAGGCAAGGGTGTTCGCGGACGACCCCGAGCGCGCCGACGCCCGCACGGCCCCCGAGGCCGCGTCGGCGGGGCCCGCCGACGACGGGCCGGCCGACTTCGGGCTCGACACCGACGAGATCCACGACGCGGACGGCACCGACACCGAGGTCGGCGCGGACGAGGAGGTGGACGGCATCGAGGTCGTCGACGCCGAGGCCGGAGACGCGGACGCGGACGACACCGACGGAGAGCCGCGCAAGCCGGCCGAGCCGTGGGGTCCGGGCAGTGCGCGCACGGCCGCGCCGCAGCGCCACAGCGCGCCCGACCGTGAGGCCGCCCGCGCGCTCTTCGTGCGTCTCGCACAGCTGCCCGAGGGGTCCCCGGAGCGGGTGGAACTGCGGAACCAGCTGGTGCGCATGCACATCCCGCTGGTCGAGCACCTCGCCCGCCGCTTCCGCAACCGCGGCGAGCCGCTGGACGACCTGACCCAGGTCGCCACCATCGGGCTGATCAAGTCGGTGGACCGGTTCGACCCGGAGCGCGGCGTGGAGTTCTCCACCTACGCGACCCCGACCATCGTCGGCGAGATCAAGCGCCACTTCCGCGACAAGGGCTGGGCGGTCCGCGTCCCGCGCCGCCTGCAGGAGCTGCGGCTGTCGCTGACCACGGCGACGAGCGAGCTGTCGCAGCGGCACGGCCGCTCCCCCACGGTGCACGAGCTGGCGGAGCACCTGGGCATCTCCGAGGAGGAGGTGCTGGAGGGCCTGGAGTCCGCGAACGCCTACAGCACGCTCTCGCTGGACGTGCCGGACACCGACGACGAGTCCCCCGCGGTCGCGGACACGCTCGGCGCGGAGGACGACGCGCTGGAGGGGGTCGAGTACCGCGAGTCCCTCAAGCCGCTGCTGGCCCAGCTGCCGCAGCGCGAGCAGCGGATCCTGGTGCTGCGGTTCTTCCGGAACATGACGCAGTCGCAGATCGCGGCGGAGGTCGGCATCTCGCAGATGCACGTCTCCCGCCTGCTGGCCCGAACCCTGGCCCAGCTGCGGGAGAAGCTCCTCATCGAGGAGTAGGCAGTCCTACTGCCCCGAGGGCCACAGCGCGGCGGTGGTCCTCGGGTGCAGCAGCAGCACGACGCCGGCGATGCCGGCGAGGCCCACCGCCACGCCCAGCGCGATGAAGGCTCCGCCGTTCTGGAAGGCGAAGTAGGCGACCGCGAGGCACAGCGTGTCGACCATCACGGCCGGGCTGCGTCCCCACTTCTTCACCTGCAGCAGCGCACGCCCCGCGGCGAGTGGCAGCAGACCCATGAGCAGCAGGATCACACCGGCGAACTCGGCCATCCCGACGCCGGTCCTGGTGCTGGAGGTGAGCGGGGCCACCATCACGTAGACGCCGTAGGCGGCGATCACGACGCCCTGGGCGACGGAGAACCACGCCCCGGCAGTCAGCGTCCGGGGACGCGCGGGGGCAGCAGGCAGAGCGGCATCGACAGTCACCGCTCCAGGCTAGCCCGTGCACTGTGGATCACTAGCACCACCTGGGGCGCGAGGAACTGCGCGAGAAACCACTGATGAGCAGACGGTCCTCAACGCGCAGGGCCGGCCGCACGCCGGTGGTTTCTCGCGCAGTTCCTCGCGCCCCTTGAGGGGTTGCAGCTGAACGCGCTAGGTAGTCTGTCGGCATGCGTGCGCTCCTGGTCGTCAATCCCAAAGCGACCACCACCAGTGGACGAACCAGAGATGTCCTCGCGCACGCCCTCGCCAACGACCTGAAGCTGGACGTCGTCGCCACCGGTTACCGGGGCCACGCCCGCGACCTCGCGCGGGAGGCCGCCCGCGAGGGCTCGCACGACCTGGTGGTCGCACTGGGCGGCGACGGGACCGTGAACGAGGTCGTCAACGGCCTGCTCCACGACGGACCCGGCGAACACCTGCCCGCCCTCGCGGTGGTCCCGGGCGGCAGCACGAACGTCTTCGCCCGCGCGCTCGGCCTGCCGAACGATCCCGTCGAGGCGACCGGCGTCCTGCTCGACGCGCTCAGCACACCGGGAGCGCCGCGCCGACGGTTCATCAGCCTGGGGCGCTCGGGAGGCGAGGGCCTGCCGGACCGCTGGTTCACCTTCACCGCGGGCTTCGGCTTCGACGCCGGCGTCGTGGGACGGGTGGAGCAGGCGCGGCGCAGCGGCCGGCGGTCGACGCACGCGCTCTACGTGGGGCAGGCGTGGCGGCAGTTCTTCGACGAGGGCCGGCACCGCCGGAACGGGCCGATCACGTTCAGTTGCGACGGGGCGGAACCGATCCCGGGTCTCGCGGTGTCGATAGTCTCCAACACCTCGCCGTGGACCTATCTGGGCAACCGGCCGGTCTACGCCTCGCCGGACGCGGGTTTCGACACGAGCCTCGACCTCTTCGGCATGACCCGGATGTCACTCGTTCAGACCCTGCGCACGATCCCGCAACTGCTGGATTCCACGGGTGCCGGACCGCATGGCAAACACGTGGTCGCTTACCACGATCTCGCCGAATTCACCTTGCATTCGCAGGAACCGCTGCCGTTCCAGGTCGATGGGGACCACCTTGGAGAGCGGAACACCATCAGCTTCACAGGCGTATCTCGGGCACTGCGTGTGATTGTGTGAACGCTAAGGCCGTTTGGCCTTGGTCTCGAACGCACGCACCGCTTCACTCCATCGAAGTACAGGGTGTGACCCAAGCGACACCGACGATTCAAAATTTCCTACCCGAAGGGGGTTGTATCCGAGGTCGAGGTTTGCGAACCTTTACATGGCGATCGGGACGGTCCGTAACGGAGACCGCCTGAGTCGCCCGAATCCACCCCGCAACGCCGCGAGCATCCGTGCGCCGACCCACCTGTCGGCCCAGTGCCTGCCATCGGGTTCGTGAAAGCGTTCACATTCACAAGCTGCCATTGATGCTGGTGGGACATCCCCGCCTTTAGAGGAGTTGGACAAGATGGACTGGCGCCACCGCGCTGTCTGCCGGGAAGAGGACCCCGAGCTGTTCTTCCCGATCGGCAACACCGGCCCCGCGCTGCTCCAGATCGAGGAGGCGAAGGCCGTGTGCCGTCGCTGCCCGGTCATGGAGAGCTGCCTTCAGTGGGCACTGGAGACCGGTCAGGACGCCGGTGTCTGGGGTGGCATGAGCGAGGACGAGCGTCGTGCGATGAAGCGCCGCGCCGCCCGCAACCGTGCCCGCACCGCCTGACACTCGCCTGACACGCAGAGTAACCGTTCCACCCTTTCCTTTCGATCAGCCCTTGATCAAGTGCACATCCTCAACGGAGGGTGAGCATTTTCCGGAGCAATGCACACCTGTGCATTGCTCAACGGCCCCGAGGATTTGATACCGTCGGAGCCGAGGGCAGTCGCCCGTGCCGTGCACGGAGCGCTACTGTCATCACAGAGCCCCTGCTCCGGCCGACTCCCCCCGACGGCCGGAGCAGGTCCAGAGGCCCTGCCGAACCTCCCCCCCGTTCGGCAGGGCCTCGCTTCGTCTCCAGAACAGCCGGGGGCACACGTGAGAAGGGCCCGTCCGCAGCAGCGGACGGGCCCTTTCGCGTACGGCGGTGTCACGCCCAGCGGCGCACCGGGTTGCCCAGCCAGCGGCTGCCCGCCGGCACCGACTCGCCGCGCATCACCAGCGAGGAGGGACCCACCACGGAGCCCTCCCCCAGCGTCGAGCCGAGCAGCACGATGGAGTGCGGGCCGATCGTCGCGCCGGCCTCCACCTCGATCGTGTCCATCCGCATCAGCCGGTCGTGGAAGAGGTGCGTCTGCACCACCACGCCGCGGTTGACGGTGGCTCCGTCGCCGAGGCTGATGAGGTCCGTCTCCGGGAACCAGTGCGACTCGCACCACACGCCACGGCCGATCCGGGTACCGAGGCTGCGCAGCCACGCGGTGAAGAACGGCGTGCCGACCAGTGTCCCGCCCAGCCACGGCATGGCCAGCTCCTCGACAAAGGTGTCGAAGAGCTCGTTGCGCCACACGAAGGAACTCCACAGCGGCTGCTGGCCCTCACGGAAGCGACCGATCAGCAACCACTTCGCGGCCGTGGTGATCAGACACGCCATCACACCCAGCGCCAGCAGCAGCACGCCGGCCAGGACCGCCGTCGCCGTCAGCCCGTCCCAGTCGAACAGGGCCTGCAGGCCCGTCGCGGCCAGGTCGCCGAGCAGCACCGCGATCAGCACCGGGACGATCCGGCACAGCTCCACCGCGGCGCGGGCCCAGACCAGCCTGCGCGGCGGGTCGTACGTGCGGGCGGTGTCCTCCCCGCCCTCGGCGACGCGCTGCACCCGCATCCCCGGACGGCCCAGCCACGAGCTGCCCGGCTCGGCGACCGGCGGCGCGTCCGACAGGACCCCGACGAGCGAGTCGTCCGGCAGCGTCCGCCCCGGGGCGACGATGCCGGAGTTGCCGACGAACGACCGCTTGCCGACCGAGGAGACGCCCAGCCGCAACCAGCCGCCGCGGACGGCGAAGGAGCCCACCATCGTGTCGTCGGCGAGGAACGCGTGGTCGCCCACCCGCATCAGGCCGGGCAGGCCGATCGCGGTGGAGGCCTCGACGCGCCGGCCGACCTGCGCGCCCAGCGCCCGGAGCCACAGCGGAGTCATCAGGCTCGCATAGAAGGGGAACAGGGTGACCCGCGAGGATGCCATCAGGTTGTGCACGGCCCAGACGCAGAAGCCGACCTTGCCGTGGGCCGGGTGCAGCCCCGGCTTGATCGGGAGGGACAGCAGCCGGACCGTCACGACCACGGCCAGCGCGTACAGGGCCATGGTGAGGAGCGCGAGCGGAACGGAGGCGACGAGGATCCGGTCGAAGACACCCTCGTAGGAGGGGTCGGTCCCTATCAGCGTCCAGACGACCGCGACGGCCGGCAGCGCCGAGAGCAGCGGCAGCAACTGGAAGCCGGGCAGCGCCAGGGCGAAGGCGAGGTCCCAGGCGCGGGAGCGCCGGTGGGCGGGCGCGGGCCACAGCTCGGTCGGCGGCACCGGGTTCTCGTCCGCGACCGCCGGGCTGCCGTGGACCCGGGCGCGCGCCGGGACACGCCCGATGACACAGCTGCCGGGCAGCACCTCGGCGTCGTAGCCGATCTCCGCGCCGGGCATCAGCATGGTGCGGGTGCCGACGCGGGCGCCGTTGCCGATCCGGACCGTGCCCAGGTGCAGCACGTCGCCGTCGAGCCACCAGCCGGCGGCGTCCACCTCGGTCTCCACCGCGCAGCCGTCGCCGTAGACGGCCATGCCGGTGACCGGCGGCATGCTGTGCAGCTCGACGTCGCGGCCGACCTGGCAGCCGAGCATCCGCGCGTAGCGCCGGGCCAGCGGGGTGCCGATGACGGCGGCCACGTTGAACATGGCGACCAGGCGCTCCGCCGTCCACAGCCGCAGATGGGCCGCGCCGCCGCGCGGGTAGCTGCCCGGCTTCAGACCCGCCGTCAGCAGGCGGGCGCCGAGCGCGCCGATCAGGGAGCGGCCGAAGGCGCTGGAGAGCAGCACCCAGCCGCCGACGACCAGCACCCAGGAGGTGTGCGGGGCCCAGGGCAGCGGCCCTATGAAGTTGTCGACCGCGGCGAGCGCCAGCACCCAGCGCAGTCCGGTGACGGTGTAGAGGACCGCGAGCACGAGGGCCTGGTAGACGCCGACAAGGCGCGGCACCGGCCGCACCTCGCGGACCTCCACGGCTTCGTCGGCACCGCCGTCGAGGTGGTCGGCCAGCGACTGCAGCCGGGGCTGCTGGTAGAGGTCGGCGACGGATGCACCGGGGAAGCGCTGCCGCAGTAGCGAGACGAGCTTGGCGGCGGCCAGGCTGGTGCCGCCGAGCGCGAAGAAGTCGCTCTCCGGCCCGACCGGCACGCCCAGCACGGCCTGCCACTGCTCACCGAGCCACGCGGCGGTCCCGTGCAGCGGCCCGCCCGCCTCCGCCCCGGCGTCGGTGCCGACGCCGGGCAGCGGCCAGGGCAACGCCTTGCGGTCGACCTTGCCGGAGGTGCGCGTCGGCAGCTCGGGCACGACGGCGAGGACCGGGACGAGCGCCTGCGGCAGCTTGTCCAGCAGGAGGGTGCGCAGGGCGGCGAGGTCGGGCACGGGGGCCGCGCCGGGCGTGCCGCGCTGGGCGCGCAACTCCAGCGTGCGGCCGGCCGCCCCGGCGGTTCCGGGCGCCGAGGCCTGCCCCGGCACGGCGGAGCCGCCTGCGGCCCGGCCCTCGACCACCAGGTAGCCGACCAGGACCTGGCCCCCGGCCGGGGTCTCCTTGACCGCGGCTGCGGCGGCGCGGACACCCGGGAGGGCCTGCAGGGCCGAGTCGACCTCGCCGAGCTCGATGCGGCGGCCGCCGAGCTTGACCTGCTCGTCCGCGCGGCCCATGAAGACCAGGCCCTGCGGGTCGGCGCGGACCAGGTCGCCGCTGCGGTAGACGCGCTCGGGGCGGCCGTGCCACGGCTGGGCCCCGAACTTCTCGGCGTCCTTGGCCGGGTCCAGGTAGCGGGCGGTGCCGACGCCGCCGATGACCAGCTCGCCGACCTCGCCCCAGGCGACGGGCCGGTTGTCGGGGCCGACGACGGCCAGCTCCCAGCCGTCCAGCGGCGCGCCGATGCGCACCGGTTCGCCCGCGCGCATCAGCGAGGCGCAGGCGACCACGGTGGCCTCGGTGGGGCCGTAGGTGTTCCAGAACTCACGTCCCGGCACGGCCAGCCGCTCGACCAGCTCGGGCGGGCAGGCCTCGCCACCGACGATGAGCAGCCGGACCCGGTCGAGCGCCTGCTCGGGCCAGAGCGCGACCAGCGTCGGCACGGTGGAGACGACGGTGATGCCGCGCTCGACCAGCCAGGGGCCCAGGTCGGTGCCGGCCTTGACCAACGAGCGCGGGGCGGGCACCAGGCAGGCGCCGTGGCGCCAGGCCAGCCACATCTCCTCGCAGGAGGCGTCGAAGGCGACGGAGAGGCCGGCCAGCACCCGGTCGCCGGGGCCCATGGGCGCCTGCCGCAGGAACAGCCGGGCCTCGGCGTCGACGAAGGCGGCGGCGCTGCGGTGGGTGACCGCGACGCCCTTGGGGCGGCCGGTGGTGCCGGAGGTGAAGATGATCCAGGCGTCGTCGCCGATCCGGGCGGTGCCGGGTTCCCCGCCGGTCGGGCTGGGGCCGGCCATGACCGCGAGGCCGGCGCCGATGATCGCGCAGACCCCGGCGTCGGTCCAGATCATCTCGGCGCGCTCGTCCGGGTCGTCCACGTCGACGGGGACGTAGGCGGCGCCGGCACGGAGCGTGCCGAGGATGGCCAGATACAGCTCCGCGGTGCCGCTGGGCACGCGGACGCCGACGCGGTCGCCGGGGCCGACGCCGTAGCCGGCCAGCTCGGCTGCGAGCTCGCCGACGGCGTGCAGCAGTTGTCGGTAGGTGAGGACGGCGCTGCCGGTGTCGAGAGCCGGGGCGTCGGGGTGACGCCAGGCGGTCTCGTCGAGGATGTCCAGCAGCGTCCGCGCCGGGGCCGGGTCGGCCGTCGGCCAGACCGCGCCCGTCTGCCAGGCAGGTGCGGCGACGGTGCCCACGCCGGAGGCGGTGGGTCGGGCGGGCGCGATGAAGTTCTGTTGATCCACGTAGATTCTCGCCGAGCGTCGGATGGAGTGGTCCTGTGCGGCGCCTCACAGCGAGTTCTGTGGCACCTGCGACAGTAGACGAACCAGCATCTCCTGAGGTTGGCGTCGTCTTGGTGAGGAACTGGTAAAAACCGGCCAACAGTCAGTCAAACGGGTTGCCGGTTCAGTCGAACGGAATGGCCAGAATCACAGTCGTCCCGCCCTCGGGCGCAGGGCGCATGTCGAATTCTCCGCCCAACTCCCCTGCGGCCAGGGTCCGGACGATCTGCAGGCCGAGATTGCCGGCGGTCTGCGGGTCGAAGCCCTCGGGCAGGCCCGACCCGTCGTCGGTGACCGTGATGTGCAGCACACCCTCCTCGCGACGGGCGGCCACCTCCACCACACCACCGGACTTGGGACCGTAGGCGTGCTCCAGGGCATTCTGCAGGATCTCGGTCAGGATCATGGACAACGGGGTGGCGACCTCGGCCGAGAGGATGCCGAAACTGCCCTTGCGACGGGCCGTCACGCGTCCGTCCGGTGAGAGCTCCATCACCATGCCCAGCACCCGGTCGGCGATCTCGTCGAAGGCGACCCGCTCGTCCAGTGCCATCGACAGCGTCTCGTGCACGATCGCGATCGACCCCACCCGCCGCACCGCCTCGTCGAGCGCCGCCCGCGCCGGAGCGGAGTCCATCCGGCGCGACTGCAGCCTCAGCAGCGCGGCCACGGTCTGCAGGTTGTTCTTCACCCGGTGGTGGATCTCGCGGATGGTCGCGTCCTTGGTCATCAGCTCGCGCTCGCGCCGGCGCAGCTCGGTGACGTCGCGCAGCAGCACCAGCGAGCCGATGATCTCGCCCTTGGGCTTGAGCGGGATGGTACGCAGCTGGACCACGGCGTCCGGGTGCTCGATCTCGGTCTGCCGCGGCGCCCAACCGCTGGCCATCTTGACCAGTGCCTCGTCGACCGCGCCGCGCGTCGGCGGGATCAGGTCGGCGGTGGTCTTGCCGAGGTTCAGGCCCACCAGGTCTGAGGAGAGGCCGAGCCGGTGGTAGGCGGAGAGCGCGTTGGGGCTGGCGTAGGTGACCACGCCGTCGCCGTCGAGCCGGATCAGCCCGTCGCCGGCACGCGGCGAGGCGTCCATGTCGACCTGCTCCCCGGGGAAGGGGAAGGTGCCGTTGGCGATCATCTGGGCCAGGTCGGAGGCGCTCTGCAGATAGGTGAGCTCCAGCCGGCTGGGCGTGCGGACCGTGAGCAGGTTGGTGTTGCGAGCGATCACCCCGAGGATGCGCCCCTCGCGGCGCACCGGGATCGACTCCACCCGAACGGGTACGTCCTCGCGCCACTCCGGGTCACCCTCCCGGACGATCCTCCCCTCGTCGAGCGCCATGTCGAGCAAGGGCCTGCGGCCGCGCGGCACCAGGTGTCCGACCATGTCGTCCTGGTAGGAGGTGGGTCCGGTGTTGGGCCGCATCTGCGCCAGCGAGACGTAGCGGGTGCCGTCCCGGGTCGGAACCCAGAGCACGAGGTCGGCGAAGGACAGGTCCGAGAGCAGCTGCCATTCGGAGACCAGCAGGTGGATCCACTCCACGTCGGCGGGTTCCAGCGAGGTGTGGTGGCGCACCAGCTCGTTCAGGGAAGGCATGGCCCGAGCGTAGTCGCCCGTGGGCGAGGGGACTGTTCCCGTGGCTCCGGGCCCCGCCCGAATACCTCGTCCATTGGTCTGGACAACCTCGAATGGTCTAGTCCACAATCGAAGCAGCACCAAGGAGCGACCACCCCGCGCATCTGCCCTGACCGCGCGGCCGACGCTCCACCACCGTCGGTCGATCCGCCGCCGCGTCCCGGGCCCGCACACCCGCCACGCCGCGAGTGGAGTCCTCCTCCGACGAGGCCGAAGGCCGCGGTGCCGGCGCGGGTTGAGGGTCCCGCTCCCGGCACTCGCGGCCTTTCGCCGTTGCGGTTGCACAACAGGGGCGCGGCGCGGGGAACTGCGCGAGAAACCCGCCCGAGGCGGATGGCCCTGCTCACAGGGACCATCCGCGTTCAGTGGCTTGTCGCGCCCACGCGGCGGAGCCGCATATGTCAGAGCCCCGCGCCCCTGGCAGGTGCACCTGACCCTGGGATGTCAGTTCCAGCCCAACCTGCGGGTCAGCTCCGCGTCCGCCGCGTCCGCCGCTGCCGCGGGGTCCTTGCCCTGGAGGTAGGGGGTGAGGAAGAGCGTGATCACGGGATTCGGGGTGGTCTCGACGTTGCCCCAGGTGGGCAGCAGCGGGGTGTAGCCGGCGAAGGGGACGGACTTGGCCGCTGCCTCCCCGTAGGCGTTGCCGTCCAGCGCGCCGTACAGGCTCTGCCGGTTCGGCAGGAAGCCGGAGGACTTGGCCATCAGCGACTCGTTCGCGTCGTTCATCGCGATCTTCAGGAAGCCGATCGCCAGATCCTTGTTCGCGGTGTTCTGCGAGATGGTCAGGTCCGAGCCGCCGAGGAAGGTCTTGGCCGGCACGCCGGCCTTCGCGCCGGGGATCGGGAACCAGCCGATCTGGCCGTTCAGCGCGGAGTTGGACTGGGTGACCGCCTGGCCCTCGTAACCCATGGCGATCATGCAGCCGACGTTGCCCTTGGCGAAGTCCGCGGCCTGGTTCTCCTCGTTGCCGTCCGTCGGCGCGCGCCCGAAGGCCTGCAGCTTCTTGAACAGCGCCGCGGCCCGCAGCGCCGCCGGACTGTCGAGGTCGCCGCTCCAGACGCCGGCGGCACTGTGCCGGACGATCTGCGCGCCCGCGTCCTGGAGGAAGCCGTCGAAGGCGTACCAGTTCTGGCCCGGCAGCCACAGCGCGGACGAGACGCCGCTGGTGTTCTGCAGCTTGGTCAGGTCGGCCTCCCAGTCCTGGATGGTCTGCGGGGTCGTCGCGCCGAGGCCCGCCTTCTTCCAGAGCAGCTTGTTGTACATCACCACGCGGTTGCCCGCGTACCAGGGTGCCGCGAACTGCTTGCCCTGGTAGAGCGTGGAGGCGTTCATCGACCTGGTCCAGCCACGGGCGCCGAGCTCGGCCAGGTAGGGCGTGAGGTCGAGCAGGCCGCCCTCGGAGGCGTAGTACGGGGTCTGGGTGTTGCCGATGTCGATGATGTCGGGCGGGCTGGTCGAGGCGAGCGCGTCGGTGACCTTCTCCTGGATGCCGGTCCAGTCCTGGACCTCGAAGTCGATCTTCGCCCCGGGGTAGGTGCGCTGGAACTCGGCCTTGACCGCGCTCATCCAGGCCGACTGGTCGTCACCCTTCATCAGCCAGACGACCAGGGACTTGCCGTCCCAACTCGTCGGCGAGGGGCTGCCGGCGCTCCCGCTGCCCGATCCCACCAGGCCGCAGGCGCTCAATCCGAGCACGGCGACGGTCGAACAGATCCCCAGAGCAACATCACGGTGTCTCATGTCCGCACCACTCTCCCCAATGGTCTCGACCAATTGCAGGGAAGCTTGGACTAGACCATTGGGGCCGTCAATGCGTTGAGTGGCAGGAGTGGCGACCGTTACCCGACCGGGACCTCGACCTGTACGCGACATGAACAGGAATGTTCATGTCCGCACCGCGTGCTCAGAGTTGGACGCCCGGCTGCCCGGTCAGCACCTCGACCGCGGCCAGGCCGCAGACCCGGGCGGCGCCGTGCGTGGCGACGTGCAGGGCGCCGCGGGGCGGCGCCTGGGGGACGCCCATCTCGACCACGGCGGCGTCCGGACGACCCGCCAGCAGGCCGTCCACGGCCGCCGCCATCCAGGCGTGCCGGTGCAGGTCGCGCACGACCAGCACCACGCGCCGTCCGGCGGACTCACGGCGCACCCGCTCGACGAAGGCCGGCAGCAGCTCCGGCGTCACGTCGTCCGGGCCGACGCTCTCGGCGCGCGTGCCGGGGAAGCGGGCGCCGAGCATGCCGGCCACCCCCCACGGGGTGTCGTCGCCGACCGCGATGTTGGGGACAGGGCTGAAGGAGAGGACGTACGGCCGCTCGGTGACCGGCGCGAAGCCGATCCCGGGGGCACGGGTCACCCGCAGCGCGCGCCGTGCGGCGCGCAGCCCGATGGCCAGGTCCGGCGCGAGCCGACCGCCGGCCTCCACCTGCTCCGCGGCCCACGAGCCCAGCGCGCGGACCCGGTCGGCGGCCTGCGCCAGCCGTTCCTCGTCCAGCTCACCGGCGCGGACCGCCTGCACGAGCGCGTCGCGCAGGCCGAGCACGGTCTCCTCGTCGGCCAGGCCACCGCCGACGCAGATCGCGTCGACGCCGGCCGCGACGGCCAGCACGCTGCCGCGGGCCACCCCGTAGGTGTCCGCGATGGCGCCCATCTCGATGCCGTCGGTGACGATCAGCCCGTCGTAGCCGAGCCCGCCGTCGGCCGGGGCCGACCGCAGCAGGTCCAGCACGGCCCGGCTGAGCGTCGCGGGACGATCGCCGTCCAGCGCCGGGACCATGATGTGAGCGGTCATCACGGCCTTGGCGCCGGCGGCGATCGCCGCCTTGAACGGGACCAGGTCGCGCGAGCGCAGCAGGTCCACGTCGATGTCGACCACGGGCAGGCCGAGGTGCGAGTCGACCGCGGTGTCGCCGTGGCCGGGGAAGTGCTTGGCGCAGGCGGCCACGCCGGCCGACTGCAGGCCCTCCACCCAGGCGGCGGTGTGCCGCGCACAGCCCTCCGGGTCGGCGCCGAAGGAGCGCACGCCGATCACCGGGTTGTCCGGGTTGGAGTTGACGTCGGCCGAGGGTGCCCAGTTGTAGTTGACGCCGCACTCGGCCAGTGCCCGGCCCAGCTCCCGTGCCACGTCCCGGGTCAGGCCCGGGTCGTCGACCGCGCCGAGCGCGAGGTTGCCGGGCCAGGAGGAACCGCTGCCCGCCTCCAGGCGGGTGACGTCGCCGCCCTCCTCGTCGATGGCGACCAGGACGTGCGGATTCTCCCGGCGCAGCTCGGCGGTGAGCAGGGCGAGCTGCGCGGGGTCGGTCACGTTGCGGGCGAACAGCGCCACCGAGCCGAGGCCGTCGGCGAGGTGGCGACGCAGCCAGTCCGGCGGCTCGGTGCCCACGAAGCCCGGCTGGAGCACGGTGAGGGCGTCACGGTGCAGCCGGTCCTTCGTCCGGGACGAGGACGGTCCGATGAGAGCCACGTGCACGTCAGCCCTTCACCGCGCCGGCCGTGAGGCCGCCGACGGCCTTGCGCTGCAGGATGAAGAAGACCACGAGGATCGGGAGGGCGAAGACCGTGGAGGCGGCCATGGTGGCGCCCCAGTCGTCGCCGAAGTTGGTCTGGAACTGGGTCAGCCAGAGCGGCAGGGTCTGCGCGCTCTCCTTGTTCAGCACCAGGACCAGCGGGTACTCGTTCCACGCGGTGATGAAGCCGAAGAGCGAGGTGGCCATCAGGCCGGGCGCCAGCAGCGGCAGCACGACCTTGACGAAGGCCTGGCGCCGGGAGCAGCCGTCGACCATGGCCGACTCCTCGAGCTCCTTGGGCACCGCCGCGATGAAGCCGCGCAGCGTGAGGATGGTGAACGGAAGGACCATCATCATGTAGAACGCGGTCAGCGGGACCAGGCTGTTCAGCATGTTGCTGTCACGCACGATCATGTAGACCGCGATGACCATGACCTCCCACGGGGCCATCTGCGCGATCATGATGACCAGCAGGAAGGCCTTGCGGCCCTTGAACCGCATCCGGGTCACCGCGAAGGCCGCCAGCAGGGCGATGATCAGCGAGAAGACCACGGAGCACGAGGTGACGGTGATGCTGTCGAGCACCAGCGTCCAGAACCCCTGCGAGTGGAACGCCCGGGTGAAGTGCTGGAGTGTGCCGTTCAGCGGCAGGAACACCGGGGTGGTGCTGATGATGTCGGTGTCCTTCTTGAAGGACGTCGCCACCATCCAGTAGACGGGGAACACGAAGAACACGAACAGAACGACCGCGACGGCGTTGGGCCAGGTCCGTCCGAACAGGGAGCGCCTCACAGCTCGTCCTCCTGCTTCAGGATGATGCGGAGGTAGTAGGCCGTCAGCGCCAGCAGGATCAGGATGGTCAGCACCGCGATCGCGGCACCCACCCCGTAGTGCTGGTTGCCCACACCCTCGACGAATGAGTACACCGGCAGGGTCTCGGTCAGGCGGTCCGGCCCGCCCTGGTTGACGGCCAGGACCTGGGTGAACGCCTTGAAGATCCAGATGACCTCGAGGAAGGTCGTGCCGAGGAAGAACGGCTTGAGCGCGGGGAAGGTCACGAAGCGGAAGGACTTCCACATGCCGGCCCCGTCCATCCGGGCCGCCTCGTAGAGCTCGCCCGGGATGGTGGTCAGGGCGGCGTACATGGTGAGCGCCACGAACGGGATCGACATCCAGACGATCAGCAGAGTGATCACCGCGAAGGTCGACAGCTGGGTGCTGAACCAGTTGTAGTGCGCCATCGAGTGCCAGCCGAAGGCGCTGAGGAACCAGTCGGCGACGCCGAACTGCGAGTCGAACAGCCACTGGTAGACGGTGGTCGCGGCGACCACCGGCATCGCCCAGGCGAGGATCAGCGCCACCGAGAGGAAGAGCCGCATGCGCTTGCCGAGCCGGTTGAGCAGCAGGCCGACCAGCGAACCGACCACCATGATCAGCACGACGTTGGCCAGGGTGAAGAAGACCGACCGCTCGGCGGTGTGCCAGAACTCGCCGCTGGTCAGCTGGTCGGTGTAGTTCTGGAAGCCGTTCCAGACCGTCGTGTGCTGGATCAGCTCGAACATGTTGAGCTTCTGGAACGAGATCAGCACGATCTTGACGGCCGGGTACCCCAGCAGCACCAGCGTCGCCAGCGTCGCCGGCAGCAGCAGCAGGTACGGGGTCGCTTTGGACAGCCGGCCGGCGCCGCTGCCGGATCTCTGTCGCTTGAGCACCGGGGCCTTGGGCCCGCCGGCGGATCCGCTGCTGGGCGAGTGAGTCTGCACTCCCTCGGACTGCACTGTCATGACTACCACTTCCTCGAACCGGCCGGGAACGCGCCGAGCGGTGCCGCCGGCCGCCCTGGTGCGGACGGCCGGCGGCACCGTCGGGGATTACTGCTGAGCGTTGAGACGCTTGGTGATCTCGTCGTCCGCGGTCTTCGCGGCGGTCGCGTAGTCCTTGCCCTCGAGCACGTCCGTCATGAACTGCTTGATCGGGTTCGGGGTGTTCTCGACCGCGGCCCACTGCGGCAGGTTCGGGGTGGTGTCACCCTGGCCGGCGGCCGGGAGGGCGGCCTGGGCGAACGGGGTGTTCGCCAGGGAGTTCAGCGCCGGGTTGTTCGGGACGATGCCCGCCTCGGAGGCGAACTCGCCCTCGTTCTTGTCGTCCAGCGCGATCTTCAGGAAGCCGACCGCGAGGTCCTTGTTCTGGCTGTTCTGGGCGATCGCCAGGTTCGAGCCACCGAGGAAGACCGGCATCGGCTTGCCCGCGGTGTCGCTGGGGAGCGGGAAGTAACCGATCTGGTCGGCCGGGATCGCGGTCGGGGCCGGGGCCTCCCAGCTCAGGCCGATCTCGGCGCCCACGTCGCCCTTGGAGAAGACGGTGGACTGCTGCGGGGTCGCCTCGTCCTTGTCCTTGGGGGCCTTGGAGAAGCCCTGCAGCTTCGCGTAGACCGCCATGGCCGCCTTGGCCTCGGGGGACTCCAGGTTGCCGACCCACTTGCCGTTCTGCTGGACGGCGATCTTGCCGCCCTGGCCGAGCAGCATGCCGAAGTAGGTGTACCACTCCTCACCCGGCATGTAGAGCGCCTGGGAGACGCCCTTGGTGGCGTTCAGCTTGGTGAGGTCGGCGTAGAAGTCCGTCAGCGTCTGCGGGGCGCTGGTCAGACCGGCCGCGGTCCACAGCTTCTTGTTGTAGATCACGACGCGGTTGGTGAAGTACCACGGGGCGGCGTACTGCTTGCCGTTGAAGACGGCGGAGTTGTTCAGGTTGGGCGCCCACTTGTCGCCGCCGAGCTCGGACTTGACCGAGGTCAGGTCCATCAGGCCACCGGTGGCCGCGTAGCCCGCGGTCTGGGTGTTGCCCATCTCCAGGACGTCCGGCGGGGTGTTCTCCGACAGGGCGGTGGTGACCTTCTGGCCGATACCGTTCCACTGCTGGACCTGGATGTTCAGCTTGGCGCCCGGGTAGGCCTTCTCGAAGTCGGCCTGGACCTGGGCGGTCCACTTCGGCGTGTTCGAGCCGCTCATGAACCAGACGGTGAGGGTCTTGCCGGCGTAGCTGCTCGGCGAGCTGGAACCAGTGCTGCTCGTGGAGCTGGAGCTGCATGCGGCAACGCTGACCAGCACGGCCGCGGTGCCGACAGCGGCGATAAGTCGACGGTTCACGCCATCCTCCTGGGATGCCCGGATTTCCCCCCATCCGTTCCGGTACGGCGCCCTGCCCGACACGGGGTCGAGGGTGCCGCATTCCCAGCGATGGGTCGGGGATTGTTTTTTGGTCGCGGTGGTTTAGACCAGTGCCTGGAGCTTGGCCTAGACCAAATACGAGTGTCAACGGGTTGCGAACAGAAGAACCGGAGCCGTTATCAAGCCGACATCCGAGGTGCTCCCCAGCGTGACCGATTGGTACACCGTTTGACCTGGACCGGTCGCACTCGTCCGGAACTGGGGTCTTGCCAAGCATCGGGTCCAAGGTCTAGACCATGCAGAAGCGCTTGGCCTGGACCAATCGCCGTCACGCGCCCGTCGCGGGACGGCCGAACGGCTCCCGGCTTCGCGCTCAGCATGCTTTCGCGCAGGCGGACGTGCCACCATAAGGCCGAGCGGCAGCGTGCCGGCGGCGAGGACAGGGGACGAGGAACCAGGAGCGGTGATGACGACCGAAGGGGGCCCCGGGCCGGCCCTGGCCGAGGAGGCTCAGACGGGGGCGTCCACCGCGCGCGTCCCGAAGTACTACCGGCTCAAGCGCCACCTGCTGCAGATCACCCAGACCCAGGCCCCCGGCACACCCGTGCCGCCGGAGCGGACCCTGGCGCTGGAGTTCGAGACCTCCCGCACCACGGTGCGCCAGGCGCTGCAGGAGCTGGTGGTCGAGGGACGGCTGGAGCGGATCCAGGGCAAGGGCACCTTCGTCGCCAAGCCCAAGGTCTCCCAGGCGCTGCAGCTCACCTCCTACACGGAGGACATGCGCGCCCAGGGCCTGGAGCCCACCTCCCGACTGCTGGAGGTCGGCTACATCACGGCCGACGACCGGCTCGCCGAGTTGCTGGACATCCGTCCCGGCGGTCGCGTGCTGCGCGTCGAGCGCCTGCGCCTGGCCAACGGCGACCCGATGGCCATCGAGACCGCGCACCTGAGCGCCAAGCGCTTCCCCGCGCTGCGCCGGAACCTGGCCAAGTACAACTCGCTGTACACCGCGCTCAGCGAGGTCTACAGCGTCAGCGTCGCCGAGGCCGAGGAGACCATCGAGACCTCCCTGGCCACCCCGCGTGAGGCGGGCGTGCTCGGCACCGACGTCGGCCTGCCGATGCTGCTGCTCTCGCGCCACTCCTTCGACGCCGGCGGCGAGCCGGTCGAGTGGGTGCGCTCGGTCTACCGCGGCGACCGCTACAAGTTCACGGCCCGACTGCGCAGGCCGGAGGCGTAGGAGCCGTCCGGGGCCCCGCCCCGCGCCGGTCGGCCGGGCCCCCAAGGGTGTTGCCACCCCCCATTGGTCTATGCCAATCTCCACCTAGGTCTGGACCAATGGGTCCAGTGGTCTGCCCGGGGGAGGCGGCACGAGGTGACCTTGGTGGCATACGCGGCGGCGACCTCGTGTCGGGCCGGGGAGCAGCTGGACTTCGTCGTGAGCTCCACCCGGCCCGGCCCGGTCCGCGGCCGGGTGACGGTCGAGGACGCCGTCGACGGCCGGACGGTGCTCAGTGCCTCCGTGACCGGCGCGCACTGGCGGCTGACCGTCCCGCGCGACTGGCGCAGCTCGCTGTACCGCGCCGTCTTCGAGCCGGGCCGGGGTGAGGACGGCGAGGTCTGGTTCGTGGTCCGCCCGGCCGCGGGCGCACCGCGACGCCGGCTGCTGCTCTCCGTCCCGTTCGCCACCTGGCAGGCCTACAACCGCAGCGGCGTCCCGGGTGAGGGCCTCTACTGGACCGAGGACCCCGACCGCGCGGCACGCGTCAGCTTCGACCGCCCCGGCGGCGGGCCTCCCCCCGAGCGCTGGGAGGAGGGGCTGATGCGCTGGTTGCGCCGCCACGGCCCGGCCGCGGACCACGGCGACGCCGACTACTGCTCCAACCTCGACCTCCACCTCGATCCGCAGGCCCTGGTCGGCTACCGGCTGCTGGTCGTGAACGGCCACGACGAGTACTGGACCTGGGAGATGCGCGACCAGGTCGAGGGGTTCGTCCGCGCCGGCGGCAACCTCGCCGTGTTCGGCGCCAACACCGCCTGGTGGCAGATGCGTCTGGAGGACGGCGGCCGCACCATGGTCTGCCACCGCGACGCCGCCACCGACCCGCTGGCCTCGACCCGGCCCGAACGCACCACCGTGGAGTGGTCGTCCGACCCGGTCCACCGCCCCGAGAACTCCCTGACCGGCCTGAGCTTCCGCAGCGGCGCGGGCTGCTGGGGCCCCTCGATGCCGCTGATGCGCCGCGAGTCCTACACCGTCGCCTTCGCCGACCACTGGGTCTTCGAGGGAACCGGTCTGCGGGACGGCGACAGCTTCGCCCGCGGCGCCCTCGGCTACGAGACCGACGCGGCCGACCTGGAGTTCGCGGACGGAGTCCCCACCGCCACCGGGCGCGACGGCACACCCGCCTCGTTCGCCGTGCTCGCCACGGCCGACCTGCGCCACTGGGAGGCCTACGGCCAGGGCGGCTGGGCGGTGCTGGGCGTCTTCCGGTCCGGGGCCGGCACCGTCTTCAACGCCGGGACGGTCAACTGGGGAGCGGCGCTCCACGATCCGGTGGTCGACCGGATCACCCGCAACGTGCTGGAACGCCTCTCCGCGCCCGCCCACGCGGGCGGCTGGACGGCCTTCGGTTCGGCGCGCGGCGCCCGCGCCCTGGCCGGCGCGGGGCCCTGGCTCTTCGCGGCGATGGCGGACGGCACCCTCGGGGTGCGTCCCGCGGACCAGCACAACCGCCGGCTGCGACCGGCCGGCCCCGCACCCGACCTGCTCGCGCTCGCCGCCCCGCGCGAGGCCACCGTCGACGGACCGCTGGCGCTCTACGGGGTGGACGGCGCCGGCCGCCTGCTGGCGCGGTCGGCCTACCCCGAGGCCCGTGGCTGGCGCACGGCCGGCCGCTGCCCGGAGGGGACCGTCGGCCTCGCGGTCTGCGACGCCCGCTTCTTCGCCCTGGACCGGCGCGGCACGCTGTGGACCGCGCCGCAGAGCGCGCCGCGCCGCTGGCGGGTCCTCGCCCCGCCACCGGCCGGGACCAGGCTGCGGACCGTGACGGCGGTCAACGGGCGGCTGTACGCACTCGACGACCAGGACCGCGTCCTGCACCGGCCGCCCGCCACGGAACAGCCCTGGCAGGTCCTCGCCCCCGCGGCCGGCGCCACCCTGCTGGCCGGACAAGCCGGCCGTCTCGTCTCGCTCACCGCCGACGGCGTGCTGTGCTCCCGGTCCGTCGTCCCCTCCCCCGCGCCGACCCGCACCCGCGGCGACGCCCACCACCGCTCCCCCGCCGACCAGCCGCTCGACGCCCCGCGCGTCCGCGCCACCGGCACCGTCGGCTCCGCCGGCTCCGTCGGCACCGTCGGCTCCGTCGCCGACGCTCGTCGGTAACCGCGGGCCGCACCGACGCCCCACCGCAGGCCGGACACCGGCCGAACACGGGCCGGGCTCGGCGACGCCCCCGGCGGGCAGCCACCGCCGTACCGAACGGCGGCCCGCGGACCAGCCCTTCCCCATCCCGCGCAGCGCCGCACGGGGTGTCTCCCCGCCCTCGTCCCTTGACCCGCCCCAATCCGGAGGACGTCAATGACCGAGACCCCCGCCGCACCTCCCGCGGAGTGGTCGGACGCCAAGCGCGCGCTGCTCGCCTCGCGCCTGCGCGGCGCACGGCAGCGGACGGCGGCCCCGACGCCGACCGTGCCCCGGCGCGCGCACGGCGCCGCGCCGCCGCTCTCCAGCGGACAGGAACGCCTCTGGTTCATGGAGCAGTTCGCTCCCGGCGGCGGCGCCGCCTACGCGCTGGCGCCGAGCAGACGGCTGCGCGGACCGCTGGACCGGGCCGCACTGGAGGCCGCACTGGGCGATCTCGTCGCCCGCCACGAGAGCCTGCGGATGAGCTTCCCCACCACCGAGGAGGGCACCGCCCGCGTCGTGGTGGGCGAACCCCGGCCCGTGGAGCTGGAGTACGCGCCGGCCGACTCGGCCGCCGACGCGGCCGCGCGGATCAGAACGGCCCTGGCCGAACCCTTCGACCTGGCCGACGGCCCGCTGCTGCGCGCCCTGCTGCTCCGGCTCGGCCCGGACGACCACGTCCTGACCCTCCAACTCCACCACATCGTCTGCGACGGCTGGTCCGTGGACCTGCTCCAGCGCGAGCTCGACGCCCTGTACGCCGAGCACGCCCTCGGCAGACCCGCGGAACTCCCGGCGCTGCCCGTCCAGTTCGGCGACTACGCGGCCTGGCAGCGGGCCCGCCTCCAGGACGGCACCCTCGCCGCCGACCGCGCCTACTGGCAGACCGAGCTGGCCGACGTCCCGGCCCTGGACCTCCCGGCGGACCGCCCGCGGCCGTCCGTGCTGACCTTCGCCGGCGCCGGGCACGGCTTCGCCTGGGACGGCGAGCTCACCGAGCGGCTGGGCGCCCTGGCCCGCGCCCGGGGCGCCTCCCTGTACATGGTGCTGATGACCGCCTACCAGGTGCTGCTGTCCCGGCTCAGCGGGCAGCAGGACTTCGCCGTCGGCTCCCCCGTCGCCGGACGCAGCCACCGGGAGCTGGAGGGCGTGATCGGCGCCTTCGTCAACATGCTGCCGATCCGCGCCAGGCTCACGGGTGACCCGAGTTTCGCCGAGGCCGTGGACGCGGTCCGCGACCGGACACTGGAGGCGTACGCGCACCAGGAGGTCCCGTTCGAGCAGATCGTGGCGGACCTGCCGGTGGAGCGGGACGTGAGCCGCTCCGCCGTCTTCCAGACCACCTTCGCCTTCCAGAACTACGGCGACCGCGCCGCCCGCCCCGCCGACACCGGCCTCGGCGCGGAGGAGTTCGGGTTCGAGGGCAGCAGCACCCACTTCGACCTGGCGCTCTACCTGAGCGAGCAGCCGGACGGCCTGAGCGGCCTGTTCACCTACCGGACCGACCTGTTCGACCAGGGCACCGTGGAGGCGCTGGCCGAGCGGTTCCGCCTGCTGGTGACCGCGGCCGTGGCCGCGCCGGACCGCCCCGTCTCGCAGCTCCCGTTGCTCACCGAGGCCGAGGCGGCGGCGGTCCTCGGCGCCTGGGCCACCGGACCCGAGCTGCCCGAACCGGCCCCCGACGCCGGTCCGCGCACGCTGACGGCGCTGCTGGCGGCCACCGCGGCCGCGCACCCGGACGCCCCGGCGCTGGTCTTCGCCGACGAGACGCTGAGCTACCGGGAGCTGGACGGCCGGGCCAACCGGCTGGCCCGCAGGCTCCGCGCGTTCGGCGTGCGGCCCGACGACCGGGTCGCGGTCTGCCTGGAACAGTCGCCCGCCCTCGCGGTGGGGATGCTCGCCGCACTCAAGGCGGGCGCCTGCTACCTGCCGCTCGACCCGGAACAGCCGCCCGCCCGGCTCGCCTTCCTGCTGCGCGACGCCGACGTCCGGGTCCTGGTGACGGACGAGGAGACCCGTCCGCTCTTCCCCGAGTACCAGGGCCCGGAGCTGCTGCTCGACGGCGATCTCGCGGCGGACGAGTCCGACGCGCCGCTCGACGAGGCGTCGGGCCCCGACGACCTCGCCTACGTCATCTACACCTCCGGCTCGACCGGGCAGCCCAAGGGTGTCGCCGTCCAGCACCGGCAGATCGTCAACTACCTGGCCGGCGTGGCCCCGCGCCTGCGGATCGAGCCCGGCGGGTCGTACGCGCTGCTGCAGTCGCTCTCCTTCGACTTCAGCATCACCATGCTCTACCTCGCGCTCACCACCGGCGGCCGGGTCCACCTGCTCCCCCGGCGCATCGCCGGCGCCGAGCTCGCCGACGAGCTGGAGCGCCTGGACATCGACTACCTCAAGATGACCCCCTCCCACCTGGCCGCCCTCACCGCCGACGCGCCGGTCGAGCGGCTGCTGCCGCGTCGCGCCCTGGTGCTGGGCGGTGAGGCGTCCGCCTACGGGTGGGCCCGGGAGCTGGCCGCCGTCGGCCGCTGCGCGGTGTTCAACCACTACGGGCCGACCGAGGCCACGGTCGGCATCACCGTGCACGAGGTGCTGCCCGAGCCCGACCCGGTCGGCGCCGAGGGCAGCACGCCGATCGGCCGCCCGCTGGCCGGCGCGCGCTGCTACGTCCTCGACCGGACGATGCGTCCCGTCCCGCCGGGCGTGCCCGGCGAGCTGTACCTCGGCGGCGACCGGCTGGCCCGCGGCTACCTGGACCGGCCCGAGCTGACGGAGGAGCGGTTCCTGCCCGACCCCTTCGGCCCACCCGGCGCCCGGCTCTACCGCACCGGTGACCTGGCCCGCTGGCGACGCGACGGCACGCTGGACTTCCTGGGCCGCGGGGACCACCAGATCAAGGTGCGCGGCTACCGGGTCGAACCGGGCGAGATCGAGGCCGCGCTGTGCGAACTCCCCGGTGTGGTGCAGGCGGTGGTGCTCGCACGCGGCGCCGGCGTGAAGCAGCAGCTGGTCGCCTGGCTGGAGCGGCCCGGCGCCGGCGAGCCGCTCGCCCCGGCCGAGATCCGCACGCGCCTGCTGGGAACCCTGCCCGACTACATGGTCCCGGCCCGCTACGTCACCATGGAGCGGTTCCCGCTGCAGGCCCACGGCAAGGTGGACCGGCGGGCCCTGCCGGAGCCCGAGACGGAGGTCCGCACCGGCCACGAGCCGCCCGTCGGCGCGGAGGAGGAGCGGATCGCCGAGATGTGGGCGGACCTGCTCGACGTGCCCCGGGTCGGGGCCCTGGACGACTTCTTCGAGCTCGGCGGCCACTCCCTGCTGGCCACCCAGGTGGTGGCCCGGATACGCCGCGCCTTCCCCGAACTCCCGGTACCGGTCACGGTGATGGATCTGTTCCAGCACTCGACCGTCCGCGCCCTGGCCGGGCTCGTCGGCAGCCTGCTCGCGGAGCCGGACGCGGACCGGGGTCCACGCCGCCTGCTGCACCGGCTCACCCCGGCCCGTCCGGTGCAGGCCAGCCTCGTCTGCGCCCCGTACGGCGGCGGCAGCGCGCTGATCTACAAGCCGCTCGCGGACGCCCTGCCCGAGGACTGGGCGCTGCACTCGCTCGCCGTTCCCGGTCACGAGATCGGCGAGGAGGCGATGCCCGTCGACGAGATCGCGGCCGGCTGCGTCCGGGAGATCCTGGAGAGCGTCGAGGGCCGGATCGTGCTGTACGGGCACTGCGGGCTCGGCGTGATGCTGACCGTCGAGATCGCCCGGCGTCTGGAGGCGGCCGGACGCGAGGTCGAGGCGGTGCACCTGGCGGGGGTCTTCCCGTTCGCCCGCCCGCGGACCCGTGGCGCGGCCCTGGCCGAGCGGGCCGAGCGGCTGGCCGAACGCCTGCGCAGCGACCAGAACATCGTCAACCACCTGACCGCCGCCGGTCTGGACGTCGAGGACTTCACCCCGGAGCAGCTGCGCCTGATCGTGGCCAACCGCCGCGCCGGCACCCGGGCGGCCGAACAGTACTTCACCGAGCTCTTCGAGGACGCCGAGGTCCGGCTCAAGGCCCCCGTCATCGCGGTGGTCGGCGACCGGGACCCGGCCGCGGAGTTCTACCAGGAGCGGTACCGGGAGTGGCTCCGGATCACCGACACGGCCGCAGCCGTCGTGCTGGACGAGGCCGGGCACTTCTTCCTCAAGTACCGCGCCGAGGAGCTGGCGGCGGTGCTGACGCAGGTGCACCGCTCGCTCGCCGAAGGGACCGAGGAGCGGCTGCGGCGCAGGCCGGACGCCACCTGGTGGCTGGTGGACGTGACCCGTCCCGGTGACGCGCTCCCGACCGGCCCGGACCGGGCGGTCCGCCCGAGCATGCGGCGGTTCCTGACCGTCGCGGCCGGACAGCAGGTCTCGATGATCGGCTCGGCGCTGACCGAGTTCGCGGTGCCGGTCTGGCTCTACCTCCACACCGGCTCGCTCGCCCAGTACGGCCTGCTCGCCGCCTGCGGCCTGGTCCCCGGCATCCTCGCCGCGCCGCTGGCGGGAGCCGTGGTCGACCGCGGCGACCGGCGCCGGATCATGCTGGCCGGCGATCTCGCCTCGGGCGCCACCCAGGCGGCCATGCTCGCCCTGGCCCTCACCGGCACGCTCCAGGTCTGGCACGTGTACCTGCTGGTCGCCGTGCTGTCCGCGGCGCTCACCTTCCAGCGGTTCGCCTGGGGTTCGGCCGTGCCGCAGCTCGTCCCCAAGCGCTACCTCGGGCGGGCCAACGGCGTGGTCCAGATGGCCTTCGGCTTCGCGCAGTTCCTGGTCCCGCTGTTCGCGGTCGGCCTGCTGGCGGCGGTCGGACTGCGCGGCATCCTCGGCTTCGACGTGGCCAGCTACCTGTTCGCGGTGGGCGTGGTGCTCTGCGTCCGGTTCCCGGCCGCGATGCCCTGGACGCGTCGCGAGTCGATCGGGGTGGAGATCCGCGCCGGGTTCCGGCGCTCGCTGGGCAGTCGGCACTTCCGGGCGATGCTGGTCTGGTTCGCGGTGCTCAACGTCTTCCTGTCGCCGCTCTTCCTGCTCACCACGCCCCTGGCGCTGTCGGTCGGCCGGCTCGCCGAGACGGGCTGGGTCGCCATGTGCGCGGGCCTCGGCGCGACGCTCGGCGGCCTGACCCTGCTCGTCTGGGGCGGCCCGCGCCGCCGCCGGCTGCGCGGCCTGCTCGCCGCCACGGCCGCACTGGGGGCGGCGGCGGTGCTGACCGGCCTGCGGCCGAGCATCCCGCTGGTCGCGGCCGGTGCCTTCGGGATGGCACTGGGGCTGGCGGTGCTGAACGGGATCTACGCGACGATCATCCAGACGAAGGTGCCGCAGCGGTTCCACGGCCGGGTCATCGCGGTCAACACGATGATCGCCTGGTCCACCCTCCCGCTCGGCTTCGCCGTCGTCGCCCCGTTCGGCCCGGCCCTGCTGCAGCCGCTGATGGCCCGTCACGGCGCGCTGGCCTCGACGTTCGGGGTGCTGCTGGGCACCGGCCCGGGGCGCGGCATCGGGCTGCTCTACCTGCTGTTCGGCCTGGCGATCGCCCTGCTGGCCGTGGCCGGCCTGCGGGTGCGCGCCCTGGCCCGGTTCGACGACGAGGTGCCGGACGCCCTCGCCGACGACCTCGTGGGCCTGGAGGCGCTCAAGGAGAAGTCGCACTGAGCCCGAAGGGGCGCGGTCCCTGCGCTTGCACGCAGGGCCCGCGCCCCTTCGGTGGTCCGGCCGGTGGTCCGGCCGGTGGTGCGGCTACCCCAGCGCCTCCATGCGCCGCTTCAGCGCCTGCAGGAACAGCACGGCGTCCCTGCCGTTGATCAACCGGTGGTCGTACGCCAGGCCGATGTTGGCGAACGACCCGTCCCCGGCCGGGGCCGTCACCGCCAGGGCGCAGACCGTACCGGGGAAGACGAACGGGACGGCCAGCACGATGTCCGCGTCGGTGTGCAGGGTGACGACGAAGTTCGCGCCGGTGAGCTCGCTCTCCTTGAAGCCGCCCGTCGTGGCCGCCAGACGGTAGGCCGTCAGGCTCGTCGCGATCTCCCGCAGGCTGCGCCGCGCCGCGTCGTGGACGCACGGGACGTACAGGCCCTCGCCCAGATCCACCGTGACGCCGATGTGCGGGGCGTCCGCGAGCAACGCGGTGCTGCCCTCGATGGCGGCGAAGCAGCGCGGGAACTCCCCGTGCAGCGCGGCGACCTGCTGGACGAAGAGCTCCGCCAGGCCGACCGGTCGGCGCACCTCGCGGGTGGCGGCGCGGGCGTACCCGAGGGCGGGGCCGAGGTCCATCCGGACCACCGTGTACGCGGCCGGGATGGTCCGGTGCGACAGCTCCACCGCACGGGCGACCCCGCGCTGCACCCGGCCGAGCGGCACGCCCGGTGTCGCTGCCCGGACCTCCTGGCCGGTATCGACGTCCCGGCCGTCCTGGCAGTCCTGGCCGTCCTGCTCGGCCCGGTCGGCCCGGTCGGCCTGGTCGGCTGCGCGGAGGCGTTCGACGTCCGCCGTCCGGACCACCGCCAGCCCGAGCGCGGCGATCTCGGCCGGGGTGACCCCCAGTTCGTCCGCCCGTTGCTGCGCCGCGCGCGTCACCAGCGGAGCGTCCGAGGCCGCGTCGGCGGGTCCGTCGGCGGGTGCGGTGGCGGGTGCGGGTGCGGGTGCGGTGGGCGGTGGCACCGGCGCGGCCGTCCCGTCCGTGATCTCGGCGACGGCCTGGCCGGGACGGCACCAGTCGCCCTCCTTGGCGCCGTGGCGCAGCGTGCCGGAGGCCGTCGCCTCCAGCTCCTCCGCCGCCTTGGAGGTCTCCACCACCACGACCGCGTCCCCGGCCGCGACCGGCTCCCCGTCCGCGACCAGCCACTGCGTCAGCTGGTACTCCTCGTCCTGGTTGTTGAGCTTGGGAACCTGCAACTCAGCCACGGAGGGTCTCCCGGATCACGCGGTGGACGTCGTCGGCGCCGACCAGGACCGCCGCCTCGAGGTGCGGCGCGGTGGGGATCACCGAGTCCGCGGAGTGGATCAGCGTCACCGGGCCGTCGAGGTCCGCGAAGTGACGCCGGTGGATCTCGTGCGCGACCTCGGCTCCCCAGGTGCCACCGGCCGTGCCCTCCTCGACCACGAAGACGCGCCTGGTACCGGGCGGCAGCTCGATCCCCACCGGGTAGAGCCGGGAGGGGACCAGCAGCGTGCAGACGATCTCCTCCTCCAGCAGCAGCGACCGCATCGCGGCCATCACCCGGTGGCTGACCCCGCCGCCCGCGACGACCACGCAGTCCGGTCGCTCGTCCAGGAACACCCTGGCCACGCCGGGCGTGTGGACGTCGAGCCGGAACGGCTCGGCCACCTCGTACATCGGGCGGGTGTACAGGACCTTGTCCTCGAAGAGCACGCACGGCTCCTCGCGCGCGAACATCTCCGCGAGCACGTCGGCGTTGTCGTGGAACGGCGAGACCTCGTAGAGCGCCAGTCCGGGCACGCCGACGAAGTGCTTCTGCAGGCTCTGGCTGTGGGTCGGACCGTAACCGCGGCCGCCGCCGACCGGGCAGCGGACGACCAGCCGCATCGGCACCCGGCTCCCGTACATCGACACGGACTTGGCCGCGAAATTGACCAGCTGGTCGAAGGCCAGGGCGGCGAAGTCGCCGAACATGATCTCCACGATGGCGCTGTCGCCCGCCAGGGCCAGCCCGGCGGCCACCCCGGTGATCGCGTTCTCGCTGATCGGCGTGGAGAGCACCCGCTCCGGGAAGCGGTCGGAGAGACCCCGCGTGATCTTGAACGCCCCGCCGTAGGGGTCGAGCACGTCCTCGCCGAGCAGGTGCAGGTCCGGGTCCTCGGCCAGCGCCCGGTGCAGGGCCGCGTTCAGGTTCTCGGCGACTCTCATGACGGCTCCCGTGCGACGACATCGGCGACGACGGCCTCGATCCGGGCCCGCGCGGCAGCCTCCAGGCGTGCGACGCGCTCCGGTTCGGCCGCGGCGTAGGGGGCCCGCCAGTCGGCGGCGCGCACCCGGGCGAGCTCGCCCGCCGGACGCGTGTCGTCCCCCTTGCTGTGCGGGCCGAGCCGGTGGGTCACGAACTCGACCACCAGCGGCGCGCCACCGCGCACGGCCTCGACACCCGGCGCCAACTGCCGCCGGATCGCGGCCAGGTCACTGCCAACGACACGTTCGTGGGCGATGCCGAAGGCGGCGGCCCGACCGGCGATCGTCCCGGCCATGGCCCGTTGCGTCGGCGTGGACTGGGCGATGCCGTTGTTCTCCACCACCACCAGCAGCGGCAACCGCCACAGGGCCGCCAGGTTCAGCGCCTCGTAGACCCCGCCCTCGCCCCAGGTGCCGTCACCGACGTAGACACAGGCCAGCGCGCCGGGGCTGACCCGCCGCAGACGTAGCGCGACGCCGCAGGCGACGGGCAGGCTCTCGCCCTGGACCCCGGTCGACAGGTAGCGCTCGGTGCGGATGTGCTGGCTGCCGCCGACCCCGCCGCAGACCGCCCCGCGGCGGCCCATGATCTCCGCGAGCAGGCCCTCCGGGTCGCGGTGCCGGGCCAGGTAGTGCCCGTGGCCGCGGTGGTTGCTGAAGACGTGGTCCTCGGGACGCAGGAGCGCCTCGAGCGCGACGGGCACGTACTCCTGCCCGAGGCAGGTGTGGGTGGTCCCGTTGAGCATGCCCTGCCCGAAGAGGTCGAGCAGCCTCTCCTCGAAGGCCCGGATGGTGAGCAGCAGTGACAGGTCCTCGTCCGAGGGCGCCCCCTCCGCGACGGCCGCCTCGGTGACGGTGGCCGTCATGAGCGGATCACCGCGACGACACCGGCGACGGTCGGGTTGTCGAAGAAGTCGTCCAGGGAGATCTCCACGCCGAGCTGCTGCTGCATGCGCGCGATGATCTGGGTGATGGTCAGCGAGTGCCCGCCCAGGTCGAACAGGTCGTCGTCGGGCTCGATCGGGGACAGGTCGAGCACCTGCTCCCAGATCGCCAGGATCCTGGCGACCATCGGGTCGTCCGCGTCGACCGACGCCCTGGGGGCCGCGTCGGAGTGCTTCTGCACGTCCGAAGTCCCGACCGTCGCACCGACCGTGGGCGCGGTGAAGGTGAGCAGCTCCCCGAGCGGCCGCGCCGGGTCCGCGGCGACCGCGGCGAGCAGTGCGGAGAGGTCGGCGGCGAAGCCGGCCGCGTCCACCAGCTCGCGCGGGTCGTGCCGCAGGCTGACCAGTGCCTCTCCCGACTCCCCGGCCACGGCGAACTGCAGTTGGAGCGCGCCGCGCACGGTGCCGTTGAAGGCGAGCCACTCGACCTCACCCAGCCCGGCGGCGACGTCCTGCGACGCGCGGCGCCGGTAGCTGAGCGAGACCGGCGCCAGCGCGGCGTGCGGACGCAGGCCCGGCACCGCGCGCGAGAGCGGCACCGCGCGGAACGCGTAGCTCGCGCGCAGCTCCTCGCGCAGCCCGGCCGCGAACGCCGCGAAGCTGGTCTCCGGCGCCGGACGGGAGAAGAGCGGCAGCTCGTTGACGTAGCAGCCGATCAGGTCGGCCTCGGCCGGGGTCCGGGTGGAGAGGTCGATCGCGGTGGCCACCTCGGCGTTGCCGTACGAACCGAGCAGCGCGTGCAGGGCGGCGGTGAGGACCTCGAAGCGGGTCAGTCCGGGCAGCTCGGGAAGGTCCAACCGGAACTCCGACGCCTCGCCGGGGCTCGCGGCCCGCGACCGCAGCGTCCCACCGGGCACGGCGAGCGCCGCGGGCTCACGCCAGCGCCCGCCCCAGAACACGCCCGCCTCCGCCAGGACGGCTGCGGCGTCCCGCGCCACACCGGCGGCGTCCGCGTCGGTTGTGGCGGCGTCAGGCGCGCCGGCAACGGCCGGGGCCCCATCGGCCGCGCCAACGTCGCCCGCGGCACGGCCGGGCGCGCCAACGGCGCGGTAGGCCGCGGCGAGTTCGGCGACCAGCAGGTCCTTGGAGAGGCCGTCGAAAACGAGGTGGTGGGCGACCACGACCAGGGTCCGGCCACCGACCAGCGCGAAGCGCACGAGGGGGCCGCGCTCCAGGTCGAAGGGCTCGGCCACGACCTCGGCCAGGCCCTCGGCCTTGGTCAGCGGCGCCTGCTCCGCAGCCGGGACGAAGACCGGCACGCCGTCCCGCTCGGCGACCGCGCTGCCGAGCAGCGGGTGCCGCTCGACCACCAGGCGGCAGGCCTCGGTCAGGGCGGCGAGGTCGGGGTCGTGGTCCAGGGTGATCACGACGGGCATGTGGTAGGCGGTCCCCGCACCGGTCCGGGCGGAGATCCACATCCCGTGCTGGGCGATGGCGAGTGGGCTCACTGAACTACCTCTCGAAGTGCGCGTTTGTCCACCTTGCCGCCGTGGTTGCGGGGCAGGGCGTCGAGCGTGACGAGCCGGTGCGGCATCTCGTGGGGGGCCAGCCGGTCCTTGAGGAAGCCGCGCAGGTCCGCGTGGTCCACCGCGCCGACGACGGCCACGGCCACGGCCTTGCCGAGGGACTCGTGCGCCACCCCGAAGGCGGCGGCCTCGACCACCTGCGGGTGCTGGTGGACGACCTCCTCGACGTGGAGCGTGGAGACCTTGTGGGCACCGGACTTGACGACGTCGCTCTCCCGGTCGACCAGGAAGAGGTAGCCGTCGTCGTCCAGGTAGCCGAGGTCGCCCATGCGGACCCAGCCGCCGCGGAACACCTCCCCGGTGGCGGTGGCGTCGCCGTAGTAGCTCCGACCGGCGACGGGCGAGCGCATCCAGACCTCGCCCACCGTTCCGGCGGGCGCCGGCTCGCCGTCCGCGGTGGCGATCCGGACCGCTCCGCCGGAGGTCGGGCGGCCGAGGCTGGCGGGGCGCTCCGGGTCGAAGAGCATGACCGTCTGCGCGGGCGCGGCCTCGGTGGAGGTGTAGTAGTTGGCGATGGTCGCCCGGGGGAACGCGGCGGCCAGCTCTCCCGCGACCCGGCCCGGCAGCGGCGCGGCGGCGGAGCCGAGCAGCAGCACGCTGGAGAGGTCGGCACGGGTGTGCACCCCGGCCGTCAGCATCTCGATGGCCATGGTGGGCACCAGGAAGACCGTCCCGGCCCGGTGCTCCTCGATCAGCCGGGCGAAGCGGCCGGGGGTGAACCGGGGCAGGGTGACCACGGTGGGGTGCGCGCCGATGGCGTTGGCCAGCATCCACTGGCCCGCGTTGGTGCCGATCGGGAAGCCGTGCGCCAGGTGCCGCGAGTGGGCGAAGGGACGACGGCGCCCGCCCCAGCCGTAGGCCAGGTTCGCGTGCGTGGCGCCGACACCCTTGGGACGTCCGGTGGTTCCGGAGGTGTAGAGGATCTGGGCGAGGTCGCCTGCGGCGGGCGTCGGTCGGGCCGCGTCGGTGGCGTTGTCCGGCTCGGCTGCGGGCAGCGTGCCCGCGCGCAGCACCACGCTCGCACCGCTGTCACGGATCCGGACGTCGAGGTCGGCGGCGGCGAGCTGGTCGAAGAGCGGCACGGCGACCGCTCCGGCGGTCAGCACGCCGAGGAAGGCGACGGCGTAGTCCAGCCACTCGCCGTTGCCGAAGACGAGGGCCACCCGGTCACCCGGGGCGACGCCCTGGCGCAGCAGTCCTGCGGCGACGGCGTCCGCCCTGCGGACCCACTCGCCGAAGTCGAGCGCCCCCACTCCGGCGACGACGAGCGCCTGTCTTTCGGGCTCCTCGCGGGCGCGGACGCGCAGAAGTTCGCACAGGGTAGGACTCATGAAGGATCCCCCGATGAAACGCCAATTGCACTGTAAATAAACGGAATTGACGAAGGCACGCAAAGCCCGACGCTGGGCTCTCGGCGACTTGGTATAGACCATTGACTGGGCGCGCGTCAGTCTGCCATCCTCCCCAGGGCTCGTCAATGCTCGTCATTTGCTCGTCAATTGCACGTCTGCGCTCGCCGATCACGGGGGATTCGTGAAGACCGGTCCGCTTTCGCCCGGCCAACAACGTCTGTGGTTCCTGCACCAGTTCGACCCCACCGACCCGTCCCACAACACCGCCTACGCCTACCGACTGCGCGGCCCCCTCGACCTGGAGCGGCTCGCGGCGGCCTTCACCCAGGTGGCGGCCCGTCACGACGCCCTGCGCACCCGCTTCGTGACCACCCCCTCGGGCGAACCGCGCGCCGTCGTCGACGAGCCCGCCCCCGTCGTGGTGGACCTGCTGACGGCCGCGTCGGCGCAGCAGGCCGAGCAGCTCGTGGCGACCCGCACCAACACCCGGTTCGACCTGGCCGCGGCAGCCCCGTTCCAGGTCACCGTGGTCCGGCTGGCCGAGGACGACCACGTGCTGTGCGTGGTGCTGCACCACATCAACGGCGACGGGTGGTCCTTCAACGTGCTGCGCGCCGAGGTTGCCGCCGCGTACGCGGGCGACGAGCCGGGCGAGCCGCCGCTCCAGTACTCCGCGGTGGCGGCCGCCGCCGCTGCCGCCACGGGAACCGGTGCGGACCTGGACTGGTGGGTCGGGCGGCTGGCCGGCGCTCCACCGCTCGAGCTGCCGACCGACCGCCCCCGCCCCGCCCGGCGCACCTCCGCGGGCGACGAGGTGCGCTTCCCGATCCCCGCCCCGCTGCTCGCCGGCGTGCGCGAGCTGGCCCGGAACACCCGCACCACCCCGTACATGGTGCTGCTGGCCGCCTACCAGGTGCTGCTCTCCCGCCACGGCGGCGGCCAGGACTTCTGCGTCGGCACTCCCGCCGCCGGACGGGACCGCCCCGAACTGGAGGGCGTCGTCGGCTTCCTGTCGACGACGATGGTGCTGCGCTGCGACCTCACCGCCGACCCCGCCTTCACCGACCTGCTGAAGGCGACCCGCACCCAGGTGCTCTCCGCGCTCACCCACCCCGACGCACCGTTCGAGCAGTTGGTCTCCCGGCTCGGCATCGACCGGGACCTCAGCCGCACCCCCCTCTACCAGGCGATGTTCGCCCTGCACACGCACGGCGACGTGGACCGGCCAGTGCCCGGTCTCGACGCGGAGCCGTTCCCGCTCGGCTGGCACCCGGCCCGCTGCGACCTGTCCCTCGACCTCTACGAGGAGCCCGGCGCGGACGACGGCGCCGACCGGCTGCTCGGTGTCCTCCTCCACAGCACCGACCTCTTCGACAAGGACACCGCGCGCCGGCTCGCCGACCGCTTCCTGTGCCTGCTCGCCGACCTCCTGACCGACCCGTCCCGGCCCGTCAGCCGGCTCGCCCTGCTGCCCGACGAGGAGCGGGCGCAGCTGGACGCCTGGAACGCGACCGACGCCGAACTGCCCCCGCTGACCCTGGTCGACCTGTTGCTCGCCCAGGCCCGGGAGACACCCGACGCCGTGGCCGTCGTCTGCGCCAACGACCCGCGCCACGGCCGACGGGAGATCGGCTACCGCGAGCTGACCGAGGCCGCCGCCGGTCTCGCCGCCGAACTGGCGGCGCGCGGCATCGGCCCCGGCTCGGTCGTCGCGGTACGCTCCTCGCGCCGCGCGGAGATGCTGGTCGCCCTGCTCGGCACGCTCTGCACCGGGGCCGCGTACCTGCCCGTCGACCCCGACTACCCGCAGGCCCGCGTCGACTACGTGATCGCCGACAGCGGCGCCGCCCTCACCCTGGACGACGCCGACCTGGACCACGTGCTCACCCCCGGCCGCCGCCGGCCGGCCACCGAGCTGCCCCGGCCCACTCCCGAGCAGCCCGCCTACGTCCTCTACACCTCCGGTTCCACCGGCAACCCCAAGGGCGTGGTCGTCGGCCACCGGGCACTCACCAACTTCCTGCTGGCGCTGCGCGCGCTGGTCGGCTCCACGGCCGAGGACCGCTGGCTCGCGCTCACCTCGCTCTCGTTCGACATCTCCGCCCTGGAGCTCTACCTGCCGCTGGTCACCGGCGGCCGCGTCGTCGTCGCCGGACGCCCGGCCGCCCTCGACGGAGCCGAACTGGCCCGGCTGGTCCGGTTCGAGGCGGTCACCCACGTCCAGGCCACGCCCTCCGGCTGGCGGGTGGCGCTCACCGGGGACCTGCCCCGGGTGACCGCGCTGACCGGCGGTGAGCCGCTGCCGCTGCGCCTGGCCCGCGAACTGCGCGCCCGGGTGGACCGGCTGGTCAACGTGTACGGGCCGACGGAGACCACGATCTGGTCCACCGCGTGGGAGATCCCCGAGGATCCGGAGCGCGTCTCCATCGGGCGGCCGATCGCCAACACCACCGTCCACGTCGTCGACGAGCGCGGCGCGCAGGTGCCGATCGGCGTCCCCGGAGAGCTGCTGATCGGCGGCGCGGGCGTCGCCGACGGCTACCTGGGCCGCCCCGAGCTCACCGCCGAGCGCTTCGTCGACCGCGCGGGCGAACGCGTCTACCGCACCGGCGACGTGGTGCGCCGGCTCGGCGACGGCACGCTGGAGTTCTTCGGCCGCACCGACAACCAGGTCAAGCTGCGCGGCCACCGCATCGAACTGGGCGAGATCGGCGCCGCGCTGGAGACCCATCCCGCGGTCCGCCAGGCCGTGGTGGGCGTCAAGGACGAGCGACTGGTCGCCTTCTACGTGCCCGCCGAGCCCTGCCTGTCCACCGAGTCCGACCAGCCCGCCGGGTCCCGCGGGTCCGCCGGATCCGGCCGACCCGCCGGGTCCGACCAGCCCGCCGCGTCCGACCAGCCCGCCGACTCCCACCCGTCGGCCGACCCGGTCGGCCCGCCGGACGGCGAGGCGCTGCACGCGTACCTCGTCACGCGGCTGCCCGCCGCCCTGGTTCCCGCCGCCTGGGTCGCGCTCCCCGCCCTGCCGTTGACGCCGAACGGCAAGGTCGACCGCAAGGCCCTCCCCTACCCCGACGCCGTCGCCCCGCGCCCGGCCGGTGGGCGCACCCCGCGCGGCGCGCGGGAGCGGTTGGTGGCCGACGTCTTCGCCGAGGTGCTGGAACTGAGCGTCGAGCAGGCCGCCCAGGTCCGGGCGGACGACGACTTCTTCGCGCTCGGCGGCCACTCGCTGCGCGCGGCCATGGTCGCGGCCCGGCTGACCGCGCTGACCGGCGCGCCCGTTCCCGTCGGCGAGCTCTTCGGCAGCCCGACCGTCGCGGCGCTCGCCGCCCGGCTGGACCGCTCCGCCACCGGAGCCGGCAACGGGGCCGACCCTGGAACCGAGCCGCGCCCGCGGCCGGAGGGAACGGCACCGCCGCTCTCCGCGAGTCAGGAGCGGCTCTGGTTCCTGCACCGCCTGGACCCGGACGACGCCGCCTACAACATGTGGCTCGTCCGCCGCCTGCGCGGCCCCCTCGACGAACAGGCGCTCCAGACCGCGCTGGACGAGGTGTCGGCCCGCCACGAGTCCCTGCGCACCCGCTACCCGGAGCGCGACGGCGCCCCGGTCGCCGTCGTCGAACCGCCCCGGCCGGTGCCGCTGGAACGTCTCGACGCGGCCGACACGGCCGCGGCCGAGCTGCTGGTCGCCGCCCGCACCAACGCGCCGTTCGACCTCGGCACCGCTCCGCCCCTGCGAGCGAGCCTGATCCGCCTGGGCGACCAGGACCACGTGCTGTGCCTGGTCCTGCACCACATCAACGGCGACGGCTGGTCGTTGAACCTGCTCCACGACGAGCTCGCCGCCCGCTACTCCGGACGGGAACTCGCCTCCCTGCCGCTCCAGTTCGGCGACATCGCGCGCTGGCAGCGGGAGCGCGACCAGAGCGCGGACCTCGCCTACTGGCAGGACCGGCTCTCCGCGCCCACCCAGCTGGACCTGCCCGTCGACCACCCGCGGGCCGCCGTACCGCGCCGACGCGGCGCGCTCGTCGAGGTACCGCTGGACCGCGCCGACGCCGAGGCGCTGCGCCGGCTCGGCCAGGAGCGCGGCTGCACCGTGTTCATGGTGCTGCTCGCCGCCTACCAGGTGCTGCTGGCCCGGCACACCGGGGCCGAGGACATCCTGGTCGGCACGGCCACCGCCGGCCGGGACCGGTTGGAGCTGGAGCCGGTCATCGGCTACCTCACCGACGTCCTGGTCCTGCGCGGGGAGCTGGCCGGCGACCCGACCGCGGCGGAACTGCTGGACCGCACCCGCGCCGACGTACTCGGCGCCTTCGCCCACCAGGGCGTCCCGTTCGAGGAGTTGGTCGCCCAGCTGCGCACCGGCCGGGACCTGGCCCGTACGCCGCTCTTCCAGACCATGGCCATCCTGCACAACCAGGGCTCCGCGCGCGCCACGGACGGCTTCGCCGGCCTGACCGCCGAGGACTTCGAACACGGCTTCCAGCAGGCCAAGTTCGAACTGATGCTGGAGGTCTGGCAGGACGAGCGGGAGCTGCTGCCCACCCTCGTCTACGACGCCGGGCTGTTCGAGCGGGAGACGATGGAGCGGCTGGCCGCCCGGTTCGCCCGCCTGCTGCGCGCCCTGCCCGGACAGGTGGAGCGTCCGCTGTCGGCCCTGCCGCTGCTCGCCGCGGACGAGAGCGCGGTGCTGTCCGGGCCGCCGTCCGGCCCGGCGCCCCGCGTGCTGGACCTGTTCGCGGCGCAGGTGCGGGAGCGCCCCGACGCCGTCGCCGTGGCGTGCGGGGACGAACGGTGGACCTACGCCCGGCTCGACGCCCGCGCCGAGGAGCTGGCCGCCGAGCTGCCGGCGGGCGGCGTGGTCGGGGTGCGGCTCGGCCGCAGCTGCGAGACGATCGCCGCCCTGCTCGCCTGCTGGCGCGCCGGCAGCGCCTACCTGCCGCTCGATCCGGCCTACCCCGAGCAGCGGTTGGACTTCATGACGCAGGACAGCGGCGCATGTGTGGTGCTGACCGCGCAGGGCCCCGTCGCGGCCGAGGGCTCCCGCCGTCACGACGGCGGCGCCTATGTCATCTACACCTCCGGATCCACCGGCGTGCCCAAGGGCGTGCTGGTCGGCCAGGAGGCCCTGGCCGCCCGGGTGGCCTGGATGCGCGAGGCGTACGGACTGGGCCCGCAGGACCGGGTGGTGCAGTTCGCCTCGCTGAGCTTCGACACCCACGCCGAGGAGATCTTCCCGGCGCTGGCGAGCGGCGCCCGGCTGGAGCTGCTGCCGGACGGGCCGGTCACCCTGACCGACCACCTCGACGGCGTCACCGTCCTGGACCTGCCCACCGCCTACTGGCACCACCTGGTGGACGAGATCGACCGGGTCGTCTGGCCCGACACGTTGCGACTGGTGATCCTGGGCGGTGAGCAGGTTCACCGGGCCGCGGTCGACCGCTGGCGGTCCCGCTTCGGTGAGCGGGTCCGGGTGGTCAACACCTACGGCCCGACGGAGGCCACCGTCATCGCCACCGCCGCCGAGCTCGTCGGCCCCGCGTCCGCGCCCGACGACGGCGCACGGCCGCCGATCGGCACCCCTCTCGCCGGCACCCGGATCGCGCTGCGCGGTCGCCACGGCGAGGACGTGCCGCCGGGCTCGCCCGGCGAGCTGTGGATCGGCGGGACCGGACTCGCCGAGGGCTACCTCGACCGCCCCGGGACCACCGCCGAACGGTTCCCGGTCGTGGCCGGCGAACGCTGGTACCGCAGCGGCGACCTGGCCCGGCTGCGGGCCGACGGGCAGCTGGAGTTCCTCGGACGCCGCGACGACCAGGTCAAGCTGCGCGGCTTCCGGATCGAGCTCGGCGAGATCGAGGCCGCCCTCGGCGGCCGCGGCGCCGTCGCCGTCCTCGGCGACACGCTCGTCGGCTACGTCGTCGGCGACCCGGAACCGGTCGCCGCCGAGCTGCGGACGCTGCTGCCCGCCCACCTGGTGCCCACGCTCTGGGTGCCGCTGGACGCGCTGCCGCTCACACCCAACGGCAAGCTGGACCGTGCCGCGCTGCCCGAACCCTCCCTGGCCCGGGAGGTGGTGGCGCCGCGCACCGACGCCGAGGCACTGGTGGCGGAGGTCTTCGCGGAGGTGCTGGGCCTCGCCGAGGTGGGCGCGTCGGACGACTTCTTCGCCCTCGGCGGCCACTCGCTGCTCGCCGTCAAGGTGATCGCCCGGCTGCGCGAGGCCACCGACATCGAACTGCCGGTGCGCGCGCTCTTCGACGCGACCACGGTGGCCGGCGTCGCGGCCGCACTGGAGGACCTGCTGCTGGCCGAGATCGGCCGGCTCACCGAGGCCGAGGCGGCGCAGCTGCTGGCCCAGGAGACGGAACGGACGGAAGGGGACGGGTCATGACCCGGAGCACGACACAGGCGGTGAAGCAGCGGATCGCCGAGCTGGTCGAGGGCTGCTCGGACGGCGCACTCGCGGTCGGCGACCTGCTGGAGGGCGACGCCACCCTGTCCGAGCGGGGCCTCACCTCGCTCGCGCGGATGCGCCTGCTCGACGCCGTCGAGGCCGAGTTCGGCGTCGAGATCACCCTCGACGAGTCGGGCTGGGCCCTCACCGACGACCTCGACGCGCTCGCCGCGCACCTGACGGCCCGATGAGCACGGCAGCGCAGGCCGCGGCGCCCGACCCTGCCGGGAGCCCGGCCACCCACGCCGCGCCGGCCCCGGCCCGGAACCCGGTCACGCAGGCCGCGCACACCGCGCCGGACGGCGTGGTCGAGTCCGTCGCCTTCGCCGCGGCCGACTCCGGCACCGGTGGGCTGACCTGGGGCCAGCGGGCCATCTGGGACGCGGTCCGCAAAACGGTGCCCGACGACCACTACTTCAACTTCGGCCGCGTCCTGCCGGTGCCGGGCCGGCGCACGGTGGCCGAGGTGCTGGAGGCCGTCGCCGGCCTGACCGCGCTGCACGGCGCGCTGCGCACCCGCCTCGACCTGTCGGGCCCGGAGCCGCGCCAACGGCTTGAGGCCGCGGGCACCCTGCCGGTCCTGGTCACCGAGGAGAACCCGGAGTCGGTGCTGGAGCGGTTGAACGCCGAACGCTTCGACTACGAGTCGCAGTGGCCGGTGCGGGTGGCACTGGTGCGGTCGGGCGACCGGGTCACCCATGTGGTCCTGGGCTTCTGCCACCTGGCGGCGGACGGACTCGGCTCCGAGATCGCCGTGCGGGACCTGCGCATGCTGCTGCTGCGTGGAGGCCGGCTCGCCCGGCCGGCCCCTCCCCGCCCGCTGGACCTGGCGGCCTGGCAGGAGTCCGCCGAGGGCCGCCGGGTCGCCCGCCGCGCCGCCGAGCTGTGGGAGGCGGTCCCCCACGGCGTGATGTTCGAGCGGGCCGTCGGCGCCGCGGAGGACCCTCCGATCTGGCGCGCCCGACTCGCCTCACCGGCCCTGGACCTCGCCTCCCGCGCCCTGGCCGCCGCGCACCGGACGTCCACCTCGACGGTGCTGCTGGCGGCGACGGCGGTGCTGGTGGCGCGCGCCACCGACCAGGACCGCTGCACCGTGCTGCCCATCGTCAACAACCGCTTCCGTCCCGACGTCTCCCGGCTCGTCAGCACCCTTTCCCAGGAAGGTGTCTTCTCGCTCGACGGGGTCGACCGCCCCCTGCCGCAGTTGCTGCGCGGCGCGGACGCGGCAGCGATGCGGGCCTACCGCAGCGCCTTCCACGACCCGCGCGACCGCGCCGAGGGCAGCTGGGTCCAACCGCTCGCCTGCTTCAACGACATGCGCTTCGCGGACCCCGGCCCCTCCTCGTACGCGCCGGCCGAGATCGAGGCGGCGCTGGCCGCGACCGAGCTGAGCTGGCCGCTTCGCCAGTCCAAGCTCAACTGCCGGTTCTGCGTCCACGTGAGCACCTCCACCACCGGCACGCTGGAGTTCTCGGTGACGGCCGACACCGGGTTCTTCTCGCGGGCCGACATCGAGCGCGGACTGACCGAGCTGGAGCGGTCACTGGTGACGGAGGCGACCGGGACCCGACAAGTTCGGTTCGAGACGATGACGTGAGCGCGGCAAAGGTCTAACCTCCCCAGATATCTGTTGATCAACAAACCGTCAACGACTCATGGGGGAGCCGTCGTTCATGTCCGAACTTCCGGAGGCCAAGCTTCCGCTGGTCACGCCCGTGCGCGTGATCTGCGCGGTGCTCCTGGCCGCACCTTTCGTCGCGTTGCTCTGGGTCGGCTCGTATTCCACGCCGACCCCGGCCTTCGTCGGGATCCCGTTCTTCTACTGGTACCAGCTCCTGTGGGTGGTCCTGTCGGCGCTGATGACCGGCGGCGCCTACGTCCTGTTCACCCGCGAGGAGAAGCAGCGCAAGGCACTGCGCGTCGCCCGTGGGGGTGATCAGGCGTGAAGACCGACTGGACGGCGCTCTCCGTCTTCATCCTCTTCTTCCTCCTGGTCACCGTGATCGGCTTCGTCGCCGCCCGGTGGCGCAGGCCCGACAACGCCGAGCACCTGGACGAATGGGGCCTCGGCGGCCGCTCCTTCGGCACCGTGATCAGCTGGTTCCTGCTCGGCGGTGACCTCTACACGGCCTACACCTTCATCGCCGTCCCGGCGCTGATCTACGGCGTGGGCGCCCAGGGCTTCTACGCCGTGCCCTACACGATCATCGCCTGGCCGCTGGTCTTCCTCTTCCTGCCCAGGCTCTGGTCCGTGGCCCGCAGCAAGGGCTACGTCACCCTCGCCGACTTCGCCCGCGGCCGCTACGGCAGCAAGAGCGTCGCGGTGGCCGTGGCGCTGACCGGCATCCTCGCGACCATGCCCTACATCGCCCTGCAACTCGTGGGCATCCAGGCGGTGCTGGACACCCTCCACGTCGGCGGCGGCAGCAGCTTCGGCAAGGACCTGCCGCTGCTCATCGCCTTCGCGGTGCTCGCGGCCTACACCTACAGCTCCGGCCTGCGCGCCCCCGCCCTGATCGCCTTCGTCAAGGACACCCTGGTCTACGTCGTCGTCCTGGTCGCGATCATCTACATCCCGATCCGGCTGGGCGGCTACGGCCACATCTTCCACGACGCGGCCACCGCCATGGCCAGGACCAACCCCGCCACGGGCAAGCCGCGCGGCTCGATGATCCCGGGCCCGCAGGCCCAGTGGTCGTACGCCACGCTCGCCCTCGGCTCGGCGATGGCGCTCTTCATGTACCCGCACTCGGCCACCGGCGTGATGGCCGCCAAGAACCGGCTCACCGTGCGGCGCAACCTCGCGGTCATGCCGGCCTACTCGCTGATGCTGGGCCTGCTCTCCCTGCTGGGTTTCATGGCGATCTCGGCCGGGGTCGGCAAGGGCGTCAAGGGCTACAACTCCCAGCTGGCCATCCCGCAGCTCTTCCAGCAGATGTTCCCGAGCTGGTTCGCGGGCGTCGCCTTCGCCGCCATCGGCATCGGCGCCCTGGTGCCCGCGGCGATCATGTCGATCGCGGCAGCCAACCTGTTCACCCGCAACATCTACAAGGACCTGCTGAAGCCGGACGCCACTCCGGCGCAGGAGACCAAGGTGGCCAAGCTGGTCTCCCTGGTGGTCAAGCTCGGCGCGCTGGGCTTCGTGCTCGGCATCGACAAGCAGTTCTCGATCAACCTCCAGCTGCTGGGCGGCATCTGGATCCTGCAGACCTTCCCGGCGATCGTCGGCGGTCTGTTCACGCGGTGGTTCCACCGCTGGGCGCTGCTCGCCGGCTGGGCGGCCGGCATGAGCTACGGCACCTGGAAGGCCTACGGAGTCGCCGCCGCCGGCAAGCCCGGCTCGCACTTCGGCGGCAGCGCCGCCAACATCCCGGTGATCGGCCAGATCGGCTACATCGGCGTCACCGCGCTGGCGCTCAACCTGGCCGTCGCGGTCGTGCTCACGCTGGTCCTGAAGGCCGTGAAGTCCCCCGAGGGCGTCGACGAGACGGTCACGGCCGACTACACGGCCGACGTCGAGGACGAAACACCGATCAGCGGCGACCCGGAGCACGGTCCGGAAGTGATCGCCCCCGTCACCACCTGATGCGCCCTTAGAACGGGCCGCCCGCTCCCGCACACTGGGACGGCGGCCCGTTCGCACTTCCGCGGCGGGTCAGTCGATCTCCCCAGGGGGCGACGTGGCACTGACCGACCAGGCACCGACCGAGCGCGACGCGGGCGCCCTGCGCACCGCGCCCCGGCGGCTCTTCCCCGCCCTGCCCGGCCCGTTGTCGCTGACCGCCGTCCGCCACGGCCAGAGCACGGCCAACGCCGCCTTCCACGAGGCCGAGGCCGTGGGCGCCCTGGACGTGGGCATCAGCTGCCGCGACGCCGACCTCTCGCTGACCTCGCTCGGCCGCGAGGAGGCCCGCGCGCTGGGCCGCTGGCTCGCCACCCGCAGCGGCGACGGCCTGCCGCACAGCCTCTGGGTCTCCCCCTACCTGCGCACCCAGGAGACCGCCGCCCTCGTCGTCGAGGAGCTCGACCGGGCGGGCCTGCCCCTGCCCGAGCTCTGCACCGACGAGCGACTGCGCGACCGGGAGCTCGGCCTGCTGGAGATGCTCACCTCCGCCGCGATCGAACTGCGCCACCCCGAGGAGGCCGCACGTCGCCGCCTGCTGGGCGAGCTGCGCTGGCGGCCCCCCGGCGGCGAGTCCTACTCCGACGTCGCCCTGCGCGTGCGCAGCGCCCTGCGCGACCTGTACGAGGCGGAGCCCGACCGCCGGGTCCTGGTCGTCGCCCACGACGCGGTGGTGATGCTGCTGCGACACGTCATCGACGACCTCCAGGAGGGTGAACTCACCGACCTCGCCCGCGGCGGCGCGGTCGCCAACACCTCGGTGACCCGCTGGGTCCGCGACGCGAAGGGCGCTCTGACGCTGGACTGCTGGAACATCCGGCCGCACCTGGCCTGAGGAGCCTCGGGGCCGGCGTCAGTGCAGGTCGGTGGGCGGGTTCACGGGCAGGATCAGCGGCGGCCTGGGCTTCTGCGTGAAGTCGAAGTCCGAGCTCAGATCGCCGAGCTGCGAGGCGCTCTCACGCACGTCCGGGCGCGGGTCCGGGCGGCCGTCCGTGGCCGGGTCGAGGCGCTGGCCGTGCAGGAAGTCGTCCTCGATGAACTTGTCGAAGGCGTCGAAGGAGAGGGTCTGGTGGTCGACGTACCCCTGCCGCGCGTAGGGGCTGATCACCAGGCCCGGCACCCGCAGTCCGTAGCCGTTGGCGTCCACCGACGGCGGGGTCACGTGGTCGTAGAACCCGCCCCAGTCGTCCCAGGTGAGGAAGATCGCCGTGGAGTCCCAGTCGGGGCCCTTCATGATCGTGTCGATCAGGTTCGTCGTGTACGACTCCCCCGCGCTGACCAGGCCCGGCGGGTGCTCGCTGACCTGACCGGCCGGGGAGATCCACGAGACCGCCGGGAGCGTGCCCGCCTTCGCCGCCTTGGTGAAGGCGTCCAGGGACTGGATGTTCGCCTCCTGGTGGTCGGCCTTCACGGTGTCGAAGTACGGCAGCGGATTCCAGATCCCGGGGGTCTTCGCGTTCTGCTTCACCGGGGAGCAGGTCAGCGCCGTGGCGTCCTCGCAGTCCGGCTCGGAGCCGGTCATCACGTAGTAGCCCCAGGAGACGGCGTCCTTGTGCAGGAGGTAGGTCAGGTCGGTCCACGCGTAGATCGGCGGCCCGGCCGGCTGTGCGGTCTTCCTGCGCCCCGCCGCCTTGAAGTCCGGCGGCAGGCCGGGGTTCTGCAGGGCGTTGGTGCAGCTGGACGGGTTGTCGTGCTGCGTGCAGTACGCCGACCACTCCGAGACCATGAACAGATGCGCGGGCAGCGACCAGGACGCGTTCGGCTCGAACATGTGGTCCTGCAGCACGTAGTTCTTGGCGTAGGCCCAGTAGTTCGGGATGTCGGACCCGTCGTGGTACCCCATGACGTCGCTGGTCGCCGTGCCGGTGCTGCAGGCCGGGTTGTTCGGGTCGGTACACGCCTTCCTCGCGCCCTCGGCCTGGCCGACGAACCCGTTCATGGCGCCGCTGTTCACATCGGCGGTCGCGTTCACGGCGCCGTGCGGACCGCCGGTGTTCCGGTCGTTGGTGTCGTGAAACGGCTTCACACAGCCGCCGTGTGCCGGATCGGGTACACAGACCCCGGCCGGGATCCCGTCCGCGCCGGGGTAGGTGCCGAAGTAGGAGTCGAAGGAGCGGTTCTCCTGCATGATCACGACGACGTGCTTGATCGTGTGGATGCCGCCCGCACCGCCCGCACCCCCGGAGGCGGTCGAGGTCGATCCCCCTGTGCATGCGGCGGTGAGCGCCGCCGCCGCTGTGAACACGCCGAACTTGCCGATGCGTCGCATCGCATTCCCTCCGTGCCGGTCGGTCGGGACGCTCCGCACGGTAGGGGCCGGCTTTGTGGAATCTATGTGCTCCGGTGCGCGACGACGCGGAAGTAGGCCGGGTCGGTGACCCCGACCGGCCAGGACACCGTCGTCCCCTTGCTCTGCAACGGCGCGTAGGCGACCGCCAGCGACAGCCATTCACCCCGTGGGGCGCTGCGGGCCAGCCGCATCCGGACGGTGAGCGTCACCGTCCCGCCCGGCTGCAGCCGCAGGCCGCCGGCTGGCCCGACGGCACCGGCCAGCTCGCCCAGCGCCGCATTCAGCGCCACCGGCCGCCAACGCCCGCCGAGTCGCGTCTCCAGCCCGACCGCGCCGGCACGGAGCGTCCGGTTGCGCGCACCGTAGACGAGCACCGGGCTGAGCTGCGCGCAGACCGCGCGGGTGCGGTTGTGCAGCGTCATCCGCAGCTGCGACCACGACCCTCCGGCCCTGTACGCCGTGCGGACGCCGCTCAGGGTCACCGCCACCGGGTTGGTTCTGGAAGCTCCGGCGCAGGCGGGCCTGGGCACCGGGCCGGAGGCCGCCGCCGCGGCGGGGAGGGCGATCGTCCCGGTCACGCATATCGCGGCGACCGTGAGGAGGACTCCGTTGCGTCGCAAGTTCATCACTCAACGACCATGGCACGTCACCCTCCGTCGCGCCTTCCGGCGACCCCCGGTCGGGGTTCTCTGAGGCGTCAGGCACACTGCGGGTATGAGCATCGTCGTCCGCACTGCCCGGCCCACCGAATTCGACGCCGCAGGCCACCTCGTCGCCGAAGCCTTCATCAGCGACGGCCACACCGAGCGCGACGGCGACTACGCCAAGCTGCTGCGCGACCCCCGGGACCGGGCCGAGAAGGCGGAGTTGCTCGTGGCCGTCGACGAGACGAACGGGCTGGTGCTCGGCTCGGTCACCTTCGCGCCGCCCGGCTCGCCCTACGCCGACCTCGCCCAGGGTCGCGAGGGCGAGTTCCGGATGCTGGCCGTCTCCCCGGATCCGGCGGCCCGCGGACGCGGCGTCGGCGAGCTGATGGTGCGGGCCGTCATCGCCCGCGCCCGGGAGCTGGAACTGCCGCGCGTCGTCATGTCCTCGCAGCAGCGGATGACCTACGCCCACCGGATCTACGAGCGCCTCGGCTTCGTCCGCACCCCCGAACGCGACTGGTCCCCGATCCCCGGCGTGGACCTTTTCACCTACGCGCTGGAGCTGGACGACTCGCCTGCGTGAGGCTCCCAGGTGGACCCGCGTAGTCGAACGGCCACTCGATCGAGGTAACCCACGACACAACATCTGGTGCTGCACGCCGCGCGCGCCCCTAGATGTATGCTCATGCTCGCTGTCGACGCAGGGGAACCCGGTTCGAATCCGGGGCTGCCCCGCAACGGTGAGCGGCTGGCACGGCCTGCAACAGACGGCCTGCCGCGAGTCCGAGGACCTGCCGACAGCGCGCCCCGGCCTGCCCGGCCGCGGGCGCTGCAACGCCGGGCCTCGTGGGTGGGCCGACGGGTTGGCTTCACGCTGCCCTGCTTCCGCCTGCCTTCTCACGCGGTCCGACTGAGCACCCGAGCACCACCCTCAGCCACCGGCCGCCAACGAGGAGCGAGCGCGTACATGACGGACACCGCCGTCCCCACCCTGCCCCAGCCCGCACGGGAGTCCGCCCACGGATCCGACGCGGGAGGAGGGGACGCCCCCGGCACCGCTCTGCTGGTCACGCTGACCGAGCGCTCCGTCGACCTGCCCGCCGTCGACCCCGGCCGCGTCGCCGCCGCCGCCCTGCGCGGCCGCAGCGCCAAGGCCGACTACGCCGAGCTGCGGGGCCTCGCCATGGAGGCCGCCGCCGCGCTCATCGCCGAGGACCCGCAGTACTCGCGCCTCGCCGCGCGCCTGCTGGCCGAGGAGGTCCGCGAGGAGGCCGCCGGCCAGGGCGCCACCTGCTTCGCCGCCGCCGTGGCCGTCGGCCACCGCGAGGGCCTGATCGGCGACGCCACCGCCGCCTTCGTCGCCGCCCACGCCGACGCCCTCGACGCCGTCGTCGACCCGCACGGCGACGACCGCTTCGAGTACTTCGGCCTGCGCACCGTCTACTCCCGCTACCTGCTGCGCCACCCGATCACCCGTCAGGTCATCGAGACCCCGCAGCAGTTCATGCTGCGCGTGGCGTGCGGCCTGGAGGTCGGCGGCGACGCCGCGTCGGTGGCCGAGGTCGCCGAGCTGTACCGGCTGATGAGCCGCCTGGACTACCTGCCCAGCTCCCCGACGCTGTTCAACTCCGGCACCCGGCACCCGCAGATGTCCTCCTGCTACCTGCTGGACTCGCCGCTCGACGAGCTGGACTCGATCTACAACCGCTACGCGCAGATCGCCCGCCTGTCCAAGCACGCCGGCGGCATCGGCCTGTCCTACTCGCGGGTCCGCTCCCGCGGCTCGCTGATCCGCGGCACCAACGGCCAGTCCAACGGCATCGTCCCGTTCCTGCGCACCCTCGACGCCTCCGTCGCCGCCGTCAACCAGGGCGGCCGCCGCAAGGGCGCGGCCTGCGTCTACCTGGAGACCTGGCACGGGGACATCGAGGAGTTCCTGGAGCTGCGCGACAACACCGGTGAGGAGGCGCGCCGCACCCACAACCTAAACCTGGCGCACTGGATCCCGGACGAGTTCATGCGTCGCGTCGACGCCGACACCGAGTGGTCGCTCTTCTCCCCCGGCGACGTGCCCGAGCTGGTCGACCTGTGGGGCGCCGAGTTCGACGCCGCCTACGTGAAGGCGGAGGCGGCGGGCAAGGCCGTCCGCACCATCCCGGCCCGCACGCTCTACGCCCGGATGATGCGCACCCTCGCGCAGACCGGCAACGGCTGGATGACCTTCAAGGACGCCTCCAACCGCGCCGCCAACCAGACCGCGCTGCCCGGCCGCACGGTCCACTCCTCCAACCTGTGCACCGAGATCCTCGAGGTCACCGACGACTCCGAGACGGCCGTCTGCAACCTCGGCTCGGTCAACCTCGGCGCGTTCGTGGGCGAGGACGGTTCGATCGACTGGGAGCGTCTGGACGCGACCGTCCGCACCGCGGTGACCTTCCTGGACCGGGTCATCGACATCAACTTCTACCCGACCCCCGAGGCCGGGACGTCCAACTCCCGCTGGCGCCCGGTGGGCCTGGGCATGATGGGCCTGCAGGACGTCTTCTTCAAGCTGCGCCTGGACTTCGACTCCGCCGAGGCCAAGGCGCTCTCGACGAAGATCTCCGAGCGGATCATGCTGGCCGCCTACGAGACCAGCTGCGACCTGGCCGAGCGGCTCGGCCGCCACGAGGCCTACGCGGAGACCCGCGCCGCGCGCGGCCAGCTGCACATCGACCACTTCTCGGTGACGACGCAGTGGCCGGAGCGCTGGGACGCGCTGCGCGCTCGCATCGCCACCACCGGCCTGCGCAACGCGCTGCTGCTCGCCGTCGCCCCGACCGCGACCATCGCGTCCATCGCCGGCGTCTACGAGTGCATCGAGCCGCAGGTCTCCAACCTCTTCAAGCGCGAGACGCTGTCGGGTGAGTTCCTCCAGGTCAACCCGTACCTGGTGGCCGACCTGAAGCAGCTCGGCCTGTGGAACGCGATCACCCGTGAGGAGCTGCGCGAGGGCAACGGCTCCGCCCAGGAGATCACCGACCTGCCGGAGGAGTACAAGCGCCTCTACCGCACCGCCTGGGAGCTCCCTCAGCGCGCGCTGATCGACCTGGCCGCGGCCCGTATGCCGTACCTGGACCAGAGCCAGTCGCTGAACCTCTTCATGGCCGCGCCCACCATCGGCAAGCTCAGCTCGATGTACGCGTACGCCTGGAAGGTCGGCCTGAAGACCACGTACTACCTGCGCTCGCGCCCGGCGACCCGGATCGCCCGCGCGGCCACCACCGCCACCACCCAGGTCGTGGCGGAGGCGGACGCCGTCGCCTGCTCCCTGGAGAACCCCGAGTCCTGCGAGGCCTGCCAGTAATGAGCACCCCTGCCGAGAACAAGAACAAGAAGAACATCCTGGACCCGGGCTTCGAGCTGACGCTCCGTCCGATGCGGTACCCGGACTTCTACGAGCACTACCGCAACGCCATCAAGAACACCTGGACCGTGGAGGAGGTCGACCTCCACTCCGACGTCGCGGACCTGGCCAAGCTCAGCGAGGGCGAGCGCCACATGATCGGCCGTCTGGTCGCGTTCTTCGCGACCGGCGACTCGATCGTCTCCAACAACCTGGTGCTGACCCTCTACAAGCACATCAACTCCCCGGAGGCGCGCCTGTACCTGTCGCGCCAGCTCTTCGAGGAGGCCGTGCACGTCCAGTTCTACCTGACCCTGCTGGACACCTACCTCCCCGACCCGGAGGACCGCGCGGCGGCGTTCGACGCGGTGGAGAGCATCCCCTCCATCCGCGAGAAGGCCCAGTTCTGCTTCCGCTGGATGGACAGTGTCGAGAAGATCGACGCACTGGAGTCCAAGGAGGACCGCCGGCGCTTCCTGCTCAACCTGATCTGCTTCGCGGCGTGCATCGAGGGCCTGTTCTTCTACGGCGCCTTCGCCTACGTGTACTGGTTCCGCTCGCGCGGCCTGCTGCACGGCCTGGCCACCGGCACCAACTGGGTCTTCCGCGACGAGTCCATGCACATGGACTTCGCCTTCAACGTCGTCGACACCGTCCGGGCCGAGGAGCCCGACCTGTTCGACGAGGAGCTCGGCAAGCGGGTGACCGCCATGCTGGAGGAGGCCGTCGAAGCCGAGCTGCAGTTCGCCCGCGACCTGTGCGGCGAGGGCCTGCCCGGCATGAACACCGAGTCCATGCGCCAGTACCTGGAGTGCGTCGCCGACCAGCGCCTGGCGCGCCTGGGCCTGCCGATCCGCTACGGATCGGAGAACCCGTTCGCGTTCATGGAGCTCCAGAACGTGCAGGAGCTGACCAACTTCTTCGAGCGCCGGGTCTCCGCGTACCAGATCGCCGTCGAGGGATCCGTCTCCTTCGACGACGACTTCTAGGACATCCAGGAACTCCTGGGAACGCCGAAGGGGCGCGCTCACCCGTGCGGGTGGACGCGCCCCTTGGCCGACTCACGCGGACTCACTCGTTCGGAACGACCTCGTACCGCGGCGTCTTCTCCTCCATCTGCCGCAGCGCGTCCTTGCGGTCGCGCTTGGAGAGACGGTCGATGTAGAGGTAGCCGTTCAGGTGGTCCGTCTCGTGCTGCAGGCAGCGGGCGAAGAAGCCCGTGCCCTCGACGACGACGTCCTTGCCGTCCCTGTCCTGACCGCGCACGATCGCGAAGTCCGGCCGGGCCAGCTCGGCGTACGCGCCCGGCACGGACAGGCAGCCCTCGTTGCCGTCGTCCAGCACCCGCTGCGAGGGCTCCAGGTCGTCCAGGACCGGGTTCACCACGACGCCGATGTGACGCACGTTGTCGTCGTCCGGGCAGTCGTAGACGAAGACCCGCTGCGCGACGCCGATCTGGTTCGCAGCCAGACCCACGCCCTCGGCGGCGTACATGCTGACGAACATGTCGTCGATCAGCGCGTGCAGCTCCGGCCCGAACTCGGTCACCGTGGCGCACGGGTGGTGCAGGACCGGGTTCCCGACCACGGTGATGGGCCGCGCAGTGCCACGGGAGGTGTCCGGCTCCTCACCGATCACCTGCTGCGGCGCTTCCAACTGCTCTTCCGACATGCTCTCGCCTTCAACGATGCTCAGCTCTTCCGTCAAAGGGTACGTGGCACGTCAGCAGACTTCCTCCAGATCCCGGTACGCCCGGCGCCCCGGCGCCGCCATCACCCACCGGTCCAGCAGCTCCCCGACCAGCCCGGTCGGTGCGGCCAGGCCGCACTCGCGTTCGGGAACCCACAGTTCCCCCTGCGCGTGGTGGCTCAGATGGCCGAGCGGACCGTCGTCGTGCGGGTCGTGCGCCCCGCTGTGTCCGTCGTCCGCCGCCATGCGGCTCTCACTGCACGCCCGGCACAGCAGCCGCACCGACGATGTCCAGTCCTCCGCCGCGTACCCGGCCTCGGAGACCAGCCGCTCCAGCCCGTCCCGGTCACCCTCCGTCGCCGCCTGCAGCAGCACGACATGCGTCGGGACGGGTGACGGCGCCCACAGCTCGATCTCGTCGAAGACGGGATACGGCACCCCGTCCGCGACCCGCTCGCCGTGCGCGGAACCGTCGTGCAGCACGACCTCGCCCCAGCGCCGCCCGGAGGACGGCAGCGGGATGCTCAGCACCTCGACTCTCGCCGGGTCCAGTCTTCGACCCCACACCACCTCGGACTCGCCCTCCGGCGAGAGACGGACCGGCGTGGTGCCGAGGTCCAGGGCCACCGGGCCGTCCCCGGCCGGAACGCGCAGGCCGTAGGCCTGCCACGCGCGGCGGGCCAGCGCCCAGTCCTGCAGCGCCGTCGCCGCGATCCCGAGGTTCCACCAGTCGGGCGCGCCCGCACCGCTCCCGCGGTCCAGCAGCGCGACCGCGCGCAGCCCGGCCGCGCGCGCCTGGTCCCAGTCCCGGCGGAACTTGTGCAGCAACGCCAGGTTGAACCACGAGTCCGAGAGCCACGGCTCCAGGTCCGTCGCCCGCACCAGCAATGCGCCGGCGTCGTCGAGGCGACCGTCCCCGATGAGCGTGAAGGCGCGGTCGGTGGTCTGCCGCCAGCTGGCGGACGGCCTCTGCCGTGCTCGATTGAAGATCTTCACCTCAGCCTGCCGCTTGTCGGTCCCAGCACCCGGCGTACCCGCTACGCCGAGGGCGTGCACACGTCGCGTTGCCACATCCAGTTGCGTTGCCACATCCACAGGTCGACACATGGACCCGCAAGGCCCTGCCTCTGCATCCAACCACGTGCACCCCCTCGCCCGCTGCCTACCCGGAGATCCGTGGACAGACACGAGCCAGGGCCTCCACCACTCGCGGCTCGTACTCGCGCTCCGTCCCCGCCCGCAACTGGGCCAACACCTCCTCGCGGCGGGCCGGTCCCGGGTCGTCGCAGGCGAGGTCGTCATAGGCGTTCGCCACCCGGACGATCCGCGCGGCCAGCGGCGGCCCCCCGTCCGACGCGCCGTCCGCACCCCGGTACGGCTCCGCCGCGCGGGCCACGATCTCGGCCACCTCCGGCGGCACGCCCGTCCTGCGGATCACCTCGCTGCCGAGCCGACCGATCCGCCGCTGCTCCTCCGGGCACAGCAGCGCCGTCGCACCGCCGGGGATCGGGTCCACCAGCGAGAGCTGACCGATGTCGTGCATCAGCGCCGCGTATTCGAGCAGCAGCAACTCCTGGTCGCTGAGCCCGAGTTCACGCCCCACCCCGCGCGCGATCGTGGCGACGCGCTGCGCGTGACCCGGCAGGGTGTACCCCGCCACCTCGGTGGCCCGGGCCAGGCTCGCGATGGTCTGCCGCTGCGTCGCCCGGATCGCCGCGTAGCGGCGGAAGCCCGCCTGGGTCAGCAGCAGCGGGACGGAGAACAGCGGCAGTGCCCACAGGCCGATCTCGCCCGCCGCGATCGAGATCACCACGCCGGTGGCCGCGACCGCCGAACCGATCCGCAGCAGCGCCGTCGTCTCGTCGCACAGGGCCCGCCGCAGCGGCGTCTCGGAGAGCAGCGCCGCGAGGCAGACGTCGACCCCGGCCGACAGGCCCGCGCAGGCGGCGATGTACGCCGCGTAGCCGGGCCCGTGCTCCAGCCCGTGCCGCAGCAGCACACCCCGGTTGTAGAGCGGCTGGAACAGCAACGCGGCGAACCCCACGGCCAGCACCCGCCGGGCCGCCGAATCCGCGTTGGGCCGACGCCCCCGAACGAGCGACGGCACCGCTCCGACGAGCGCCGCGATCGACCACACCAGGACGACCTGCGCCACGCCGTGGTGCGTCCGCTCTCCGGCGAGACTGCCCAGCAGCGCGTAGGCCAGCGCCCCGGCCGCCCCCAGCGGCGCCTGGTCCCGCTCCCCCGGCAGCGCGGTACGCGCCACCTCCCCGAGCGCGATCAGCACCCCGAAGGCCACGGCGATCCACGGCTCGACGAACCCGAAGACACTGACCCACCCGAGTGAGACCACCACCAACACCACGGCAGCCCCGTGCACCACCCCCCGCCGCCACCACCCACACCCCCGCCGCCCCACGGGCTCCACAACGGGCGAGGAGAGCACGGCCGAAGGGGTGTCTCCCGGCCCACCAGCAGCCGGCACGACACCGATCGCGGCCGGGCCGGCGGGCAGGCGCGGCTCAGCCGCCTTGGCAGGCGCGGCGGACGCGGCGGGGCTCGGCGCAGCCGCCCTGGCGCGACCAGCGGGCACGGCGGGCGCGGCCGGGCCAGCGGGCGGCGCTGATCCGGCTGCCGCGGCCGGGCCAGCCGCGCCGGGGATGTCGGGCCCAGCGGGCGCGGCGGGGCCGGCGGCCGGGCCCGGCGCAGCCGCCCTGGTCCGCCCAGCGGGCGCCGCAGGCGCGTCCGGGCCGGCGGGCGTGGCGGATCCGGTTGCCGGGGCCGGGTCGGCGGCGCCGGGGATGTCGGGCCCAGCGGGTGGGGCCGGCGCGGCGGGTGCCGAGCGGGGGTGCTGTTGCGGTACGGCCTGCCGGCGCGCCGCAGCGGGCCGCTCGGGGCCCGGGGTAGTCGGGCCGGGCGGGGGCTGCTCCGCGGGGTCGCGGTGGGTGGGTGACTCGCCGGGGGTCATCCGGCGAGGCCCGCGCGGCTCGGCTCGCGAATGCCGAGCGGGAGATCGGGGGCCGCCTCGTCGCCGGGGCGCGGCTGGGCCGGCCGCCAGCCGTGCCGCCGCACCGCGCGGATCAGCGCGGCGACCATCATCGGGTCGAACTGGGTGCCCGCGCAGCGCTCCAGCTCGGTCACCGCCTCGTCCACCGGCCGACCGCGCCGGTAGGAGCGGGTGGAGGTCATCGAGTCGAAGGCGTCCGCGACCGCGATCACCCGGGCGAACTCGGGGATCTGCGCACCACTCAGCCCGGAGGGGTAGCCGCGCCCGTCCATCCGCTCGTGGTGGTGCAGGATGCCCTCCCGCGCCTCCCCGAGGAAGCCGATCCCCCGCACCATCTCGTGCCCGAACGTGGGGTGCAGCTGCACCGCCTCGTGCTCGTCGTCCGTCAGCGGACCGCTCTTCCGCAGCACGCGCGTCGGCACGCCGAGCTTGCCGATGTCGTGCAGCACGCCCGCGATCCGCAGCGACGCGACGCGTTCCTCGGTCATCCGCAGCTCCCTGGCGATCAGCACCGAGGCCCGGCTGACCCGCTCGCTGTGACCACGGGTGTACTCGTCCTTGATCTCCACCGCCTGCACCAACGCACTGACCGTCGCCTGGTGCGCGGCCTCCTCCCGCTGGAACTGCGCGAAGACCCACGAGGACACGGTGAGCGGCAGCAGCACCAGCACGGCCGACAGCACGCCGTACCGGCCCTGCCACAGCACCGCCATCATCAACCCGATCAGCCCGTAGCCGAGGCACGGCACCAGCGACCGCAGCAGCACGCCACCCCACACCGTCCGCGGGTCGGCCCCCTCGGCGGTGATCCTGATCCCGGCCGCGAGCACCCCGGACACCGCGCAGAACGCGAGCGCCGCCAGCATCGTCGGCCCCAGCACGTCCGGGAACTGATGCCGCGCCAGCTGCGCCGGACCGTCGGCCGCGCGGAAGACGGCGGACGCCGCACACGTCGCCAGTGCGAGCTGCGCCGCGTTCCAGGCCCGCCGCAGCGCCCGCGGCGGCGCGGCGGTGGCGAGCACCGCGCCCGCCACCGGTACCAGCGCGGCCGCGCCCGGCCGCAGCAGCAGCGCCGCCGCGAGCAGCACCGGGAAGAACGCGGCCCACCGCGTGACTGCGGCACCACCCGCGGCGCCGACCGAAGCCGTGGCACCGACCCTGGCCTGACGCCGCACCAGCCATTCGCACGCCCCGTGCAGCACCGCCAGCACCACGATCGGACTCCAGGGGCCCGCACCGACCCCGCAGACCGCGACGCACACCACGGCAAGCGCGATCACCACCGCCGCGTAGACCCGCCCCCCGCACCCCAGGAGCTGTCCGCCCGCCTCCGCCACCGACTCCGCTCCGCTTTCGCCATGGTCCCCAGGCCCAGCCTCAGTTCATCGCACAGCGACCGCACGGCAGCGGACGTTCCACGAAAAACTCCACGATCGGGTGACTGATTACCCAGGCCCACCGCCTTGAAGCGGCACGAGCAGCACGATTTCTTCACACGGAAACGCCTCAGGGGCACGTGGGCGGCTTGTCGCGCAGCCCCGCGCCCCTGAGTGGTACGGCTCTACCCCTGTACGGCTCTACTCCTGTGCGGCAGGCTCCGCCAGCACGTCGCCCTCGACGGGCAGCCCGGCACGGATGCGCTCGATGCGCGCCAGCACCTTGCCGCGCAGGTCCGCCGGCGCGGCGTCGCAGCCGCAGCTGCGCTTCACCAGCGCCTTGATCGCCTGCTCCAGCCCGTACTTCTCCAGGCACGGGCTGCACTCGTCGAGGTGCTCACGCAGCTTCGCGCACTCCGCTGCGCCCATCTCGTTGTCGAGGTACTCGTACAAGTGGTCGAGTACGTCCTCGCACGGAGTGTCGTGGTGGTTGCCACAGCTCATGAGTCCGCGCCTTTCCGGTCATCCCCCGTGCCAGTTCCGGCCGGGACCAACCCGCGGTCACGGGCGTAGTCCTCCAGCAGGGACCGCAGCTGGCGCCGTCCGCGGTGGAGACGGGACATCACCGTACCGATGGGTGTCCCCATGATGTCGGCAATCTCCTTGTACGCGAAGCCCTCGACGTCCGCGAGATACACCGCGATCCGGAACTCCTCCGGAATAGCCTGCAGGGCCTCCTTGACGTCACTGTCCGGGAGGTGGTCGAGCGCCTGCGCCTCCGCCGACCGCAGACCCGTCGACATGTGCGACTCGGCCCGGGCCAGCTGCCAGTCCTCGATCTCGTCCGCACCGGTGCGCTGCGGCTCGCGCTGCTTCTTCCGGTAGGAGTTGATGAACGTGTTGGTCAGGATGCGGTAGAGCCAGGCCTTGAGGTTGGTGCCCTCACGGAACTGGTGGAAGGAGGCGAACGCCTTGACGAACGTCTCCTGGAGCAGGTCCTCGGCGTCGGCCGGGTTGCGGGTCATCCGCAGCGCCGCGGAGTACAGCTGGTCCAGGTAGCCCAGAGCGTCCCGCTCGAAGCGCTGTGAACGCTCCGCCTCGGTCTCCTCGGTTTCCTTCTCGGCGACCGGACCCACCTCCTCAGCAGTGCCGTGCGTACCGTCCGTGCTCGGCAAGGAGACTATCGGGCTCGGCGCGGATCCGCCCGCGACAGGCCACTCGGCCCAGGCGAGCAACGCCTGCGCGGTCTCCTCCGGGCGGGCCGGGCATGCTGCTGCGACCATGAGCTGCCTTCCACTGACGCGCCGACGCGTGCGACGCGTGCGCTCCGACTCGATCCTGTCAGTCGGCTCAACCAGTGGACCCGCTCGTTCATTCCCACCCTAGAACAGCGTCTCCACCAGTTCCTCCGGTTCGACCCGCTCCAGCAGCTCCGGCCCGTTGTTGCGGAAGTTGCCGACCGCCGCGCCCACCGGCCGCAGCTCCATCAGCCCCGGCGTCGGCGGCGCCAGCAGCGCCTGCAGCTCGTCCGGATCCGTCGAGGAGCGGTCCAGCCAGTCGTCCCAGCGGTCGCGCGGCAGGATCAACGGCATCCTCGGGTGCACCTGCTCAAGCTCCGGCTCGGCGGCCACCGTGATGATCGTGCACGTGGTCAGCCAGGCCGCCGGGTCGTCCTCGGGGAGGTGCCGGTCCCGCCAGAACTCGTACAGCCCGGCGAAGGCGACCTCGGACCCGTCCTTCGGCGTCACGAAGTACGGCTGCTTCTTCGGCGCCTTCTTCATGCCCGGCTCCTTCTCGGGCGTGTGCCACTCGAAGTAGCCGTCGGCCGGCAGCAGGCAGCGGCGGGTCGTGAACGCCCGACGGTAGGCCGGCTTCTCGTGCACCGTCTCGGCCCGCGCGTTGAACATCTTCACGCCGACGGACGGATCCTTCGCCCAGGACGGGACGAGACCCCAGCGCAGCACCTTCAGCTGTCGCACGGGATCGGGCCCGAGCTCGCGCACGGGGCGCTCCAGCACCGCGTACACACCCTTGGTCGGCGCCACGTTGTAGTCGACGTCGAGGGTCTCCTGGGTGCCCCAGCTCTTCACTTCGAAGAGCTCGACCAGGTCCTCGGGCTTCCGACTCGACGCATACCGTCCGCACATGCGTTCCACCTTGCCAGGTCCCCGCCAGGCCCGGCGCCGGAACCCCTCGGGCCGAGGCCATCGCCCGCAGTCCTGGCCGGACCACGGCCAGGACTGCGGGCGGGACCACGGCCGGGAACGCTGCCGGAACCACTGCCAGAACCACGGCCTGGCTCCGCGGCGTCCACGTGTGCGAGGCTGCACGCCTCGTCCGCACCCCGCCGTCCGGGAAGAGGCCCATGCAGCCGCACAGCATCAGCCAGGTCTGGGACCAGGTCACCGGCACCCAGGCCGCGCCGGGCTCCACCGTGGTCTGGGCCATGGCCGCGGTCGCGCTCGTCGCCGTCGGCTGGCGCGCGGTGTGGCACCTGAGCCGGAACGTGGTGACCATCGCGCACGAGGGCGGGCACGCGCTGGTCGCCCTGCTGATGCGGCGACGCCTGCACGGCATCCGGCTCCACTCCGACACCAGCGGCCTGACCGTCTCCTCCGGCAAGCCCTACGGCCCCGGCATGGTGTTCACGGCCGCCGCCGGCTACACGGCCCCCTCCCTGCTCGGTCTCGGCGGCGCCTGGCTGCTCTCGGCCGGACACACCACCGCGCTGCTGTGGGCGGTGGTCGCGCTGCTGCTCGGCGTGCTGATCGAGGTGCGCAACGCCTTCGGTGTGTTGACCGTGCTCACAACCGGCGCGCTCTGTTTCGCCGTCTCCTGGTTCGGCGGCGCGGAACTGCAGGGCGCCTTCGCCTACCTCAGCGTCTTCTTCCTGCTCCTCGGCGGCGTCCGGCCGGTCGTCGAGCTGCAGACCAAGCGCGCCCGCGGCCAGGCCCGCGACTCCGACGCGGACCAGCTGGCCCGGCTCACCCGGCTGCCCGGCCTGCTCTGGATCGTCCTCTTCCTCGCGGTCTCCCTCGGCTCCCTCGCCCTCGGCGCCCGCTGGCTGCTTCCCTAGCCCCTCTGACCGGCGCGGTGACCCCCGCCCGCCCGGCGCCGTTCCGAACACCGACCCGTTCGGGGCCTAAGCTTTGTGCTCATGACCGAGCTGCACTGGCCCGCCCCGACCGCGACCGACCCCGTGGACGCGGTGGTCACCGTGCCCGGTTCCAAGTCCGCGACCAACCGCGCGCTGGTGCTGGCCGCCCTGGCCTCCCAGCCGGGCTACGTGCGGCGCCCACTGCGCAGCCGCGACAGCCTGCTGATGGCCGAGGGCCTGCGCGCGCTCGGTATCGGCGTCGAGGACACCCTCAACTCCAGCAGCGGCGTCGCCGGCGGCGGCGAGGCCTGGCGGGTGCTGCCGGCCCCGCTCGGCGGCCCGGCCGGGATCGACGTCGGCAACGCCGGCACGGTGATGCGGTTCCTGCCGCCCGTGGCCGCTCTGGCCGACGGTCCGGTCCACTTCGACGGCGACCCGCGCTCGCACGAGCGCCCGCTCGGCGGTGTCATCGAGGCGCTGCGTGCCCTCGGCGCCCGCATCGAGGACGGCGGCCGCGGTGCCCTGCCGATGACCGTCCACGGCACCGGCGGCCTGGTCGGCGGCACCGTCACCGTCGACGCCTCCAGCTCCTCGCAGTTCGTCAGCGCGTTGCTGCTCTCCGGCGCGCGCTTCCAGCACGGGGTCGAGGTACGCCACGTCGGCGCGCCGGTCCCCTCGCTCCCGCACATCCGGATGACCGTCGAGATGCTGCGCGCCGCCGGCGCCCAGGTCGACGCGCCGGAGGACGGCGGCGAGCCGGACGTGTGGCGGGTCGCCCCCGGCGCGCTGCTCGGCCGGGACGTCGTCGTCGAGCCGGACCTGTCCAACGCTGCGCCGTTCCTGGCGGCCGCCCTGCTCACCGGCGGCACCGTGACCGTCCGGGACTGGCCCGAGCGCACCAGCCAGCCGGGTGACGAGCTGCGCGACCTGTTCACACGGATGGGCGGCTCGGCCGAGTTCACAGCGGACGGCCTGCGCTTCACCGGCACCGGCAAGGTCCACGGCATCGACGCCGACCTGCACGCCGTCGGCGAGCTGACCCCGGTCGTCGCCGCCGTCGCCCTGCTCGCCGACTCGCCGTCCATCCTGAGCGGCATCGCCCACCTGCGGATGCACGAGACTGACCGCCTCGCCGCGCTCGCCCGCGAGTTCAACGCGCTCGGCGGCGACGTCAGCGAGACCGAGGACGGCCTGCGGATCACGCCGCGTCCGCTGCACGGCGGCGTCTTCCACACCTACGAGGACCACCGCCTGGCCACGGCCGCCGCCGTCATCGGCCTGGTCGTCCCGGGCGTCGAGGTGGAGAACATCGCGACCACCGCCAAGACCCTGCCCGACTTCCCCGACCTGTGGGCGGAACTGCTGGGTGCGAAGGAAGGGCCGCCCACCGCCGCCCCCACGAGCGGGAAGGGCTAGGGGCACCGCCATGCGCCGCTACGGCAAGGACGCCGACGAGGACGACATCCGCAACCGCCCCTCCCGGCGCGGGTCCCGACCGCGCACGCGGATCCGGCCCGCCCACGAGGACGCGGCCGAGGGCATGGTCCTGACCGTGGACCGGGGCAGGTTCACCTGCCTGGTCGAGGAGGGCTCCCGGCGCGAGCGCGAGATCGCCGCGATGAAGGCCCGCGAGCTGGGGCGCAAGGGCGTCGTCGTCGGCGACCGGGTCGCCCTGGTCGGCGATCTCTCCGGCGAGGACGGCTCGCTGGCCCGCATCGTCCGCGTCGAGGAACGCGACTCGGTGCTGCGTCGCACGGCGGACGACGACGACCCCTACGAGCGCATCGTCGTCGCCAACGCGGACCAGCTCGCCATCGTCACCGCCCTGGCCGACCCCGAGCCGCGCCCGCGCCTGATCGACCGCTGTCTGGTCGCCGCGTACGACGCCGGCATGGAACCGCTGCTGGTGCTCACCAAGTCCGACCTCGCCGGGCCCGAGTCGCTGCTGGAGACCTACGCGCCGCTGGGCGTGCGCTCCGTCGTCACCAGCCGCGACACCCTGGCGACCGAGGACGCGGAAGCCGTGCGTGAGCTGCTGCGCGGCCTGTCCACCGTGTTCATCGGCCACAGCGGCGTCGGCAAGACCACCCTGGTGAACGCCCTCGTCCCGGACCGGCAGCGGCAGACCGGGCAGGTCAACGCGGTCACCGGCCGCGGCCGCCACACCACCACCTCCGCGCTGGCGCTGCGCCTGCCGGCCGCGAAGGGCCAGGAGTCCGGCTGGGTCATCGACACCCCGGGCTTCCGCAGCTTCGGCCTCTCCCACATCGAGCCCTCCCGGGTGATCCATGCCTTCCCGGATCTCGAACCGGGCACGGCGAACTGTCCACGCGCCTGCTCCCACGACGAACCCGACTGCGCCCTCGACGCCTGGGTCGAGGCCGGCCACGCCGACCAGGCCCGCCTCTACTCGCTGCGGCGCCTGCTCTCCACCCGCGAGGCCCGCGAGGGCGACTGAGCCGGGCCGCCCGGGCCCGGCTCCTCCCGAGATGCCGATGGCAGTCCCCGCATCGATCATGGTGGGACTGACTGTCGGCTTCGCGGAGGGTGCTGTGGCCTGGCTGCTGGTGATCATCGCGGGAATCCTGGAGACGGGCTTCGCGGTCTGCCTCAAGCTCAGCGACGGTTTCTCCAAGATCTGGCCCACCGTCGGCTTCGCCTCGTTCGCCCTCGGCAGCTTCGGTCTGCTGACCCTCTCACTGAAGACCCTGGAGGTCGGCCCGGCCTACGCGGTCTGGACGGGGATCGGCGCCGCCGGGACCGCGATCGTGGGAATGATCTGGCTCGGAGAGTCCGTCTCCGTGCTCAAGCTGGTGTCGATCTCCCTCGTCCTGATCGGCGTCATCGGCCTCCAGCTCAGCGGCGCCGGGCACTGACGCCCGGCGCCGGGGCGAGCCGGCACTCACCGGCAGAAGCGGTTCTCCGGCAGGCCCGCGCAGGGGTGCGGCATGGTCGCCTGGGGCAGGATCGGCGCCAGGTCGAGCCCGGTCCGCTGCGGATAGGTGGCGCCCGGCACGGGGCACTGCCCGAAGCCGGCCGCGCAGACCAGCTCGCCGAAGAGCAACCCGCTGTCGCCGACGCCCGCACCCGCCCCGCACGGCGTGCCGTCCACCGCCGTGTTCTGGATCCGCGCCGGGTCGCTGGTCAGCACCCCGCCGCCGATGACGCGGTTCCCCGTGAAGCAGTTGTGCGGCGCCGTCTGCGACTCGTTCGCCACGTCCGCGTTGGTCGGGTTGCCGAAGAACCCGACGTGACTGAAGGCGTTGCCGGTGACGACGTTCCCGTAGGCGAGGAAGACGCAGACGCCGGGCTGCTGCACACCGCCCTGGCAGTGGCTGGTGGAGGGCGGCGTCTCACTGTCGGGGAAGTCGTGCACGACCACACCCCAGCTGCCCTGCCGCTCGATACGGTTGTCCCGGACGGTGTCACTGTGCCCGCCCGAGATCTCGACACCGACCCCGATCACCGGCGCCAGCCCGGAGACGGGCGCGTTCGGGTTGTTGTTGTCGTGGATGAAGTTGTGCTCGATGAAGGTGCAGGAGCTCTGCGGAGCGTTGACGCAGCTGCCGTCCTGCGGGGGCGGCGCGTCGTCGTTGTTCAGCGAGTTCGGCGCGATGCCGGTGCGGTTGTGGTCGAACTCGGAGTTGCGGATCGTGTAGCCGCCGGAGTTCGTACCGGAGAAGCCCAGCGCGGAGTTCTGGCCGTGCGCGTCGGTCAGCGTCACGCCGCAGATGTCGCGGCAGGCGCCGACGTAGTAGTCCGAGTCGCCCATGTTCGACGCATAGGTGTGCGCGATGACCGCCGGACCGGTGGCGTTGGAGGCGAAGATCCCGTACTGCGCCATCGGTGCGCTCGCGTCGGCCGAGCCGTAACCGGACGTCGCGGTCAGATAGGCGCCGTGGTAGCGGTGCAGGCCGATGGCGCCACTGCCGTCACCACCGTTCCACCAGATCTCGTTGCCGCCGCCGTAGCCGTCGGCCGAGAGGTAGTTGCAGACGGTCAGGTTCTCGATGGACACGTCGTCGGCCTTCGACACGACGATCCCGCTGCGCCCGGTCCGGTCCTGGAGCGCCGGCTCGGACGGGCACGGATGGGCGGCTGTGCCGTTGCTGCCGTCGACGACCACCCGGTTCCGGTCCAGCCCCCGCAGGTGGATGCCGGGTGTGGTGATCAGCACGCCCGCGTCGGCGGTGGCCTTCTCGTGGTAGACGCCGGGCCAGATCAGCACCCAGTCGCCGCGGTGCGCGGCGTCGACGGCGGCCTGGACGGTCCGGTACACGTGGGTGCGGTCACCCGTGCGCGGACAGGGCGTGGTGCTGCCGTTGCACACCAGCAGCGCCCGCGCGTCGTCCCGGTCGTGCGCGGACGCCGCGCTCGCCCCGACGGGCACCAGCCCGCCCATGGCCAGGCCGGCCACCCCGATCAGGGTGAACAGGAGCCTGCGGCCCCTCCGCGCCACGGACGCGATCCTCACAGGTCTCACGAGCATTCCTCCCCCAGCAAACATGAGCTGACGTCACGTCAGCTTGCCCAGCGTCGGGGCGCCCCCCGGTGAAGTCAATCCCCCGGCGCCCGGCTCACTCCGGAGGTGCACGGCGCGGCGTGGACAGCGCTGGCCCACGCCCGTCGAGATCGTTACTGTTCGGGGCATGGCCGACTACTCCGACGATCTGCGCCTTGCCCACGTCCTCGCGGACCACGCCGACTCGGTCACGCTCGACCGCTTCCGCGCGCTCGACCTCGCCGTCGAGACCAAGCCGGACCTCACCCCGGTCAGCGACGCGGACAAGGCGGTCGAGGACCTGATCCGCGGAGACCTCGCCCGGGCCCGGCCCCGCGACACCGTCCTCGGTGAGGAGTACGGCACCACCACCGGCCTGAGCTCGCGCCGCTGGGTCATCGACCCGATCGACGGCACCAAGAACTTCATCCGCGGCGTCCCCGTCTGGGCCACGCTGATCTCCCTGATGGAGGTCGGCCCCGGCGGTGAGCAGCCCGTCGTCGGCCTCGTCTCCGCTCCGGCGCTGGGCCGCCGCTGGTGGGCCGCCCGCGGTACCGGGGCGTTCACCGGCCGCAGTCTGACCCGCGCCTCGCGGATCAAGGTCTCGGAGGTCTCCCGCCTGGAGGACGCCTCGTTCTCCTACTCCTCGCTCGGCGGCTGGGAGGAGCGCGGCAAGCTCGACTCCTTCCTCGACCTCACCCGCGCCTGCTGGCGCACCCGCGCCTACGGCGACTTCTGGTCCTACATGATGGTCGCCGAGGGCGCCGTCGACATCGCCGCCGAGCCCGAGCTGAGCCTGTGGGACATGGCTGCCAACTGCGTCATCGTCGAGGAGGCGGGCGGCCGGTTCACCGGGCTGGACTGCATCCCCGGCGTCCGCAGCGGCAACGCCGTCGCCAGCAACGGCCTCCTCCACGGTGAGGCCCTGCGGCGCCTGGGCTGAGCCCCGGTGAAACCGGACTGCTGACCACGCGCTTACGCAGCCGGACGGTACCGTGTGTTCGTCCCGTCCTGTCCCCTTCTGCCGCGAGGACTGCCCGTGTCCTGGATCAGCGACCACCTGCTCGCGCTCAACGGCACGCTGGTGCTGGTCGCCGTCTTCCTGCTGCCTGCCCTGGAGTCCTCGGTCTTCCTGGGCTTCCTCATCCCGGGCGAGACGGCCGTGGTCATCGGCGGCGTCACCGCCTTCAACGGCCACACCCAGCTGTGGGCCGTGCTGCTGGTGGCGATCCTCGGCGCGGTGATCGGTGACGGCATCGGCTACGCCGTCGGCAAGCGCTGGGGCGACACCCTGCTCTCCCGCCTGCCCGAGCGGCTGATCAAGCCCGCCAGCGTGCGTCAGAGCAAGGAGCTCATCCGCCGCCTCGGCGGCAAGGCCGTCTTCGCCGGCCGCTTCGCCGCCGCGCTGCGCGCCCTCGTCCCCGGCCTGTGCGGCGTCTCCGAGATGCCCTACCGCACCTTCGCCCGATGGAACCTCCTCGGCGGGGCCGTCTGGGCGACGGTCTTCGTCCTCCTCGGCTACTTCGCCGGCGCCGGCTGGCACCAGGTCGAGCACTACGCCTCCGTCGCCAGCTGGATCGCCGTCGGCGTGGCCGCCGTCGGCGTGGTCGGCCTGGTGCTCCTCAAGCGCCGCGCGGAGAAGAAGGCCGAGGCCTGGTTGGAGGAGTCCGAGGCGACCGCCTCGACCGAGAGCACCAGCGTCTGAGGCACCGACGTCCGGGGTCATGGCGCTCGGGCGCATGGCGCTCGCGGTCACGGCGTTCGGGATCACGGCGCTCGGCGAGCCTCCGGCGAAGGCGCCGGGCGTCCGGAGCACGGCATTCCGGGCTCTCGCCGGCCCCCTGCTACCCTTCCCCGCATGAGTGACCTGCTGGAACGGCTTCGAAATCGCGGCTGGCGCCTCACCGCGCAGCGGCGCGTCGTCGCCCAGGTCCTGGACGGCGACCACGTCCACTTCACCGCCGACGAGATCCACGCGCGCGCCGTGGAGGTGCTGCCGGAGATCAGCCGTGCGACCGTCTACAACACCCTCGGCGAACTCGTCTCCCTCGGCGAGATCCTGGAGGTCTCCACGGACGGGCGCGCCAAGCGGTACGACCCGAACGCACACCACGCCCACCAGCACCTCATCTGCGAGGCCTGCGGCACGATCCGCGACGTCCACCCCGCGGGCGACCCCCTGAACGCCCTCCCGGCCGCGGAGCGCTTCGGCTTCACCATCTCCGGTGTCGAGGTCACCTATCGCGGCCTCTGCCCCGACTGCGCCAAGGCGTAGCGAAGAAGCGGCCGCGCGCGAGCGTCAGGCGGACAGCTCGGCGCTCAGCGCCTCCAGCAGGCGCTCGGCACGCTCGGTCACCCCGGCAGGCCCCAGCTCCGCCGCGCGGATGCACCACCCGCGCGCCTCACGCAGCTCACCACGCCGTGCGGCGATCAGCGCCAGCCGCAGCGCCGCGCGTCCGTGCCCGGCCTCCGCTGCGGCCGCGTACCAGCGCAGCGCCTCCGACTCGCCGCCCTCACGGGCCAGCAGCAGACCGAGGTTGAACGCGCCGCTGCGGCTGCCACCCTCCGCCGCCGCGCGGTACCACCGCTCCGCCTCGCGCGTCTCGCCGCGCTCCGCGGCCCGCACACCGATCCGCACCTGGGCGCGTCCGTGCCCCGCCTCGGCCGCCTTGCGGTACCACCGCTCCGGGTCCTCCCCGCGGCCGCCGCTCTCGTCCTCGCAGCGCTCCAGCAGCACCGCCAGGCGGAACGCGCCCTCGACCGAGCCACCGTCCGCCGCCTGCCGGTAGCGCGCCACAGCCGTGGCCAGATCACCGCGCCGCTCCTTGGCCACGCCCAGCTGCAACGCCGCGTCCGCATGCCCCTCGGCCGCCGCTCGCGCGTACCACTCCTGGGCATGGTGCTGCTCGCCCCGGTCCGCGTGCAGGATGCCCAGGTTGTAGGCGGCGTCGACCGAACCGGCCTCGGCCGCCTTGCAGAACCACGGCTCCGCGCCAGGGGTGTCACCGCGCTGCAGCAGCATCACCGCCAGCGCGTTGCTCGCCTCCCGGTGCCCCGCGTAGGCCGCGCGCCGGTACCACTGCTCCGCCATCGCCTCCTGGCCGCGGGCCGCGGCCATCAACCCGAGGTTGAAGGCGCCGTTGTGATCGCCCGCGTCCAGCGCGGTGCGGTACCACTGCTGGGCCATCTCGGTCTCGCCCCACTCGTCGTGGAGCGCACCGAGCGCGTTGGCGGCGGTACCGTCCCCGGCCTCGGCCGCCTCGCGCCACCAGTCGGCCGCACCGAGCGCGTCCCCCTCGTCACGCAGCAGGAAACCCAGCGCGCAGGCCGCGCGCGTCTCGCCGGCCTGAGCCGCCTGCCGGTACCAGCGGGCGGCCTCCTCCCGGTCGCCCCGCGCCTCCAGCAGATGACCGAGGCGCAGTGAGGCCGCGGCATGGCTGCGGGCCGCCGCCTGCCGGTACCAGGGCTCCGCACCGGCGGGGTCCTTGGCGCCCTCGCGCAGTCGGCCGAGCCGGAACGCCGCCTCGCGGTGCCCCACCTCCGCGGCCACGCGGAACCACCGCTCGGCGCGGACCGTGTCCCTGCGGTGCTCCAGCAGGTCGGCCAAGGCGTAGGCACCTCCGGTGTGGCCCTGCTCGGCCGCCTGCAACAGCCAGTACTCCGAGCCGCCCTCGTCCCCGTGGTCCCGCAGGTGCAGGCCCAGGGCGTGCGCCGCGGGCGCGCTGCCGGCCACGGCCGCCTCACGCCACCACTGCGCGGCCTCGTCCCGGTGTCCGCGTTGGTGGAGCAGGACACCGAGGTTGTTGGCACCGGCCCGCAGCCCGGCCGCGGCGGCACGGCGCAGGTAGGGCTCGGCCGTGTCGAGATCGCCGCGGCGCAGGAGCAGCGCACCGAGCAGGCTCGCGGCGGCGGCGTCTCCGCACTCGGCGGCCTCACGGTAGCGGTGCTCCAGGGCGTCGCGCTCGCGGGCCTCGAGCACGGCCTCGAAGCTCTCCACGCCGGTTGCGCTCTCCAGGCCCGTCGGCACCTCCGCGGCAACGACCGGGGCGAGGTCCTCGCCGAGGTCTCCGTCGAGGTCCCGGGTGAGATCCGCGTCGCCGGTCGTCCGGGTGGGCAGCGCGACGTTCAGCTGGGCGTCCTGGACGCGCTGCAACGGCAGCCGCCCCGCCTGCTCGGCCCCTGCCGGGCCTCCAGCCATTACCGACATGTCGACTCCCGCGTCCGCCGGGGCTGCGGGTGCCCCTGGTACGCAATCTCCCCCGTCGAGCTCATCGTCGCACCATCCGCAACCCGCGTACACCTGGTATACCGCAGCTTGTGAGGGTACTTCAGCGCTTTGTCGATATCGCGACACATCTACCGTGCAACACCTGTGCGAGTGCTTGCCGCTGACCTCCCGCAAGCCCCATCTTCCCCTGCCGAAACGTCATAAGACCGTCCGTCAGATTCCGTACCCATTCGGCAGAGGACCCCCGGCCGTCGGCGCGGCGTCGACCGCGGACAGACCACCCCTGGCGGATCGTTCCCAGACAATGCGACAGGCCCGGTGCTTGTGCACCGGGCCTGTCTTCAGTAGCGGGGACAGGATTTGAACCTGCGACCTCTGGGTTATGAGCCCAGCGAGCTACCGAGCTGCTCCACCCCGCGTCGTTGTGTCCTCAGTCTACGACGTCTCCACCGATCAGAGCAAATCGATATAACCGGGGCCCCGACGCACGCACGACGGACGACGCACGCACGCATACGACAGACGAAGGGCCCGGTGCGTCTGCACCGGGCCCTTCGTTTCAGTAGCGGGGACAGGATTTGAACCTGCGACCTCTGGGTTATGAGCCCAGCGAGCTACCGAGCTGCTCCACCCCGCGTCGTTGTGTCCCAACCATAGCACGGAGGCGAACCAGGCCATCAACCGAGATACGCCACCAGCACCGGGTAGACCTCGCCGACCAGGCCCGAGCAGAGCAGCAGCAGCACCAGGCCGGTCAGGGCCGGCAGCCAGCGGTGACGCAGCGGAACGGTCAGGAAGAGCACCGCGCAGATCAGCGCGACCCAGCACATCAGCGACTTCGCCTGGAGCCACGCGCTCAGCTCGCGCGGGCCCAACTCCTCGGCGCGGCCGACGATCTCGAACCGGTCCAGCCAGTACGCCGCCGCCTTGAGCGCCAGCAGCGCCGCGCACAGCACCGAGAGCTGCGCCCGCGCGGCGGCTGTGCTGCGTCTTCGCCGGTCCTGCAGCTGCAGACCGCCATAGAGGTAGTGCACCGCCCCGGCCGCCGCCAGCGAGGCCACCAGCGCAGCGAAGCCGAAGTCGACCAGGAACCGGTACCAGGGGACGGTCGTCAGGTAGAAGCCGGAGGGCCGGTGCAGGATCGGATCGCGCACACCCCACCGCGCCCCGTGCACCGTCTCCTGCCACAGGTCCGCATGGGTCGCCGCAGCCACCCCGGCCAGCACCCCGGGCACGCCCGCCACGGTCGCCAGCAGCAGTGGCTTGCGCCCCGCGACCAGCTGACGGCACGGATCCAGACTCACCTGTTCGGGCGACATGACACTGAGCGGCTGACGCAGCCGGTGCGCGAGCCAGCAGTTGCCACCGACCAGCAGCGCCATCACCGAGCCGAACACCGCGAAGAGCGTCAGCTCCGCCCATGTCGGCGCGACCAGCACCGTCAGCGCGCCCAGCACCAGGCCGGCCGAGATCGCCGATGCCAACGGCAGCACGCGCGGACGGCGCCGCGTCGGGCCGGGCGTCGGCATCTGGAAAACCAAGGCGGGTCCTCGGGCTCGTCGTCTGCGGTCGGCAGAGCAGGGCGGCGCTGGTCGGCCCGACCCCGACCGGGGCCGAGGGGCCGTTTAGTCCAACTCCGACGACGATTATTTGAGTTCCCGGCGACATGTGAGGATAGGAACCATGTCCGACGCCACGCCCCCTGCCGCCCGTCCGCTGACCCGCGCCGCACTCGAGATCGACGAGTACATCGCCGGCCTCGGCTGGGACCAGCCCGCCCGCCTCTTCGCCCTGGTGGACACGGGCGCCCTGTTGGCCAACGAGCCGGCGCTTGCGCGCCAGCTGGGCCTCGAGCCGGGCGCCGCGGGCGAGCTCACCCCGATCGAGCAGGAGGAGCTGCCGCGCGGCGCCCAGCTCGACGAGTTCCTCGGCACCATCGCCTGGCCGGACGCCGTCGCCGGCTGCGCCCTGGTCGTGGAGCGCCTGATCCTGCCGCCCTCGGCCGAGTCGGACCTGCCGAAGGGCAAGGGCGAGCGCGAGCTGGCCGCCTTCGTGGCCAAGCACCCGAACCGCCAGGAGGTCCGGATGACGGTGGCGGTGCTGCGCGACGGCAGCCGCGAGACGGCCCTGCGCCTGCGCGAGAAGGACTCCTCACGTGAGGTCCTCACCGGCCCCGACCTGGTCCCCGGCCTCGCCGACGCGCTGCTGACCACCTTCAGCTGACGGTCTCTCCGGTTCGGTCACCCGGGCGCGCCGGGCCGACGCGGCCTGTCGCGACCCGGCACAGTCCGACCGGCCCCGGTCGGTCCGAGCGGTCGGGCCGAGCGGTCGGCCGAGCCGAGCGGGCCGACCCCGTGGGGCCGACCCCTGGCCCGACCTACTTCGTGCTGCAGGACGGCAGCGCGGCCGTGTTGCCCGACCGGATGTCGCTCAGTGCGTCGAGCGCCCCCTTCAGGCTCGTCTCCTTCACCAGCGTCAGCCCGGAGGGCGTGGCGGAGGCGGCCTCGGCGCAGTTGTCGGCGGGGGTGAAGAAGTACTGCGCCCCGGCGTTGCGCGCGGCGATCAGCTTCATGGTGATGCCGCCGATCGGCCCGACGTTCCCGTCGGCGTCGATCGTCCCGGTGCCGGCGATGAACTTCCCGCCCGTCAGGTTGGTGCCGTTGAGCTTGTCCACGATGCCGAGCGAGAACATCAGACCCGCGCTGGGCCCGCCGACGTCACCCAGGTTGATCTGCACGTCGAACGGGAAGGTGTGCTCGACGTCCGGCTGGATGCCGACCATGGCCTTTCCGGTGTCCGGGTTCTTCGCCGTGGTGATGGTGACCTTCTGCTCGACGGCGGCCTGCTGCGCCGGCGTCCGGGTGATGTCCGTGGTCTTGTCCTTGGGCACCACCGTGAAGACCACGTCCTGGCCGGGCTGGTGCTTGGTGACCAGGGTGGAGACCTGCTGCGGGTCGGTCACGGGCGTGCCGTCCACGGCGACGATCACGTCACCCGCGTGCAGCTTGCCGACCGAGGGACTGTTCTCGACGACGGCAGCGACGATCACCTCGGCCTTCACGGGGAAGCCGAGGGTGCTGAGCGCGGCCGCCTTCGCGCTGTCCTGCGAGGCGGAGAACTCCTCGGCGTTCTGCTGCTGTGCCTGCTGCTCCGTCTGGTTGTCCGGGTAGAGCGTGCTGTGGGGCACGATCGCCATGTCGCTGTTGATCCAACCGATCAACGCGGACACCAGGTTCGGCCGGTAGTCCGCGCTGCTGACCTCGACCGTGGTCATGTTGAGGTTCCCGGTGGTCGGGTAGGTGTGGTGCCCGGTGATCACGATCACGGGCTTGCCGTTCTGGTCGCCCAGCGTGTTGTAGGTCGGCCCGGGGCTCATCTCGGCATAGGGCGCGGGCACCACGAGGGCGGCGCAGAACAGCGCTATCAGCATCAGGGTGGCAGCGAGCATCGTCGCGGAGCGGCGTGGCATGGCACGACAGTACGGGACGCGCTCGCAGTCCCGCCCGGCGGACTACGCTTCCGGGCGCTCGGGCTTGCGCTCCATCGCGGCACGGAACCGCTCGTATCCCTGCACCGAGTCCCGGTCGCCGGTGGAACGGGTTCGGGAGGAAAAGGCCACCCAGAGCGCGGCGAGCACACCGCCCGCCACCGGAATGATCCACCAGGCGAGCACAGTCATCTCGTTCTCCCAGCTCATCGTGATATCAGCAGACTAGTCGCTGATACGGACAACGATCACCGGGGCGTGCCGGTCACGCATCAGTTCCGCGCCGCACCACTGGGAGCGTCAGCAGGCGGCGACCCACTCGTCGGTGCCGTCGGCGAAGCGCTGGTGCTTCCACACCGGAACCTCGTGCTTGAGGGTGTCGATCAGACGGCGGCAGGCCTCGAAGGCCTCCCCACGGTGGGCGCAGGACACCGCCACGATCACGGCGACGTCGTTGATCTCCAACAGTCCGACCCGGTGCACGGCCGCCAGCGCGAGGACGGGGTAGTCCGCGCAGACCTTCTCGGCCACACGGCGCAGTTCCGCCTCCGCCGTCGGGTGCGCGCTGTACTCCAGAGCGGTGACGCCCTTGCCTCCGTCGTGATCGCGTACGGTCCCGATGAAGACGTCGGTCCCGCCGGCGGCGTCGTGCTGGACCGCGGCGTAGACCTCCTCGAGCGACAGCGCGGTGTCGCGGAGCGCGAGCAGGCGGATCGGGTCGTCGGCCGTCGTGATGGAGCTCATGGCATCCATGATGACGGATCGGGCACGTGACTCAAGAGCCGATTCCGCATCGTGACATCCGATTTCCATACTGCCTGTACCCTGTGCCGCTACGGGCACCGAACCGCTGCGCGCCGTGGACGGCTCCGCAGCCGGTCCGTACCGCGCAACGCTGCGGGCACTGGACTGCTGCGCACCGATCAGAGGCGCCGGCGCTTGCGCGCCCTGCGCACCAGCGCCGCCGTACCGACCAGGGCCACCGTCGCACCCGCCGCACCGAGGCTGGTCGCGGCGTCCTTGCCGCTCAGGCGTCGGCCGGCCACCGCGTGGTTCCCCGAGACCTGCGCCAGCAACTCCGCCAGCACGTCCTCGTTGCTGTACCGGGGGCGCCAGCCCGCCTCGTGCAGCCGACTGCCGGAGACCACCCACGGGTACATCGTGTAGGCCAGATCGCCCGCCGGCGCAGGCGTCAGCCCGAGCCGGTGCAGGCGCGCGGCCGTACCCAGGGCCAGCGAGGCGGGCAGCTCCATCCGGCGGATGCCGGTGATCTGTTCGACCTCCTCCTGCTCCAGCCAACCGTCGCAACCGACGGTGACCTCTCCCTCGACGATGCCCAGCGCCGCGTACTCGAGCGCGGTCGTCAGGTCGTCGACGTGGCAGAACTGCCAGCACGGCCGGGAGCCCGCCACGACCAGCAGCCGGGGCGCCTCGAAGTGCCGGGTCAGCACGGTGTCCACGCCCGGCCCCACGAGCACGGCCGGACGCAGCACCGTCACGGAGAGCCCGGGGTGGACATGGGGCGCCCGCCGGGCGAGGCGCTCGATCTCCAGCAGGTCACCCACCAGGGTGGCCTCCTCGGTCGCCCGCAACGGCGCGTCCTCCGCCAGGGGGACCTCGTTGTCCGGCAGTGCGCCGTAGACCATCGCGGAGGTGCACAGCACGACCCGGTGCACCCCGGCCGCGGCCGCGGCCGTGATGACCGTCTGGGTGCCCCGCACGTTGTAGGCCGACCGCGCCTTCGGGTCCGACTCCATGCCGAGGTCGAGAGCCAGGTGGACCACCACGTCCACACCGGCCAGCCGCTCCGCCACCGCCGGGTCCCGGACGTCGAGGACACGCCACTGGACGCCCTTGGCCTCACCGCGGCGCTCGTCGATCGCGAGCACCCGGCGCACACCCTGGGCTTCGGCGAGACGCCGGACCAGACGCTCGCCCATGCCCGACGCGGCACCGGTGACGGCCACGACCAGCGGCGGACCGGAGTACTCGGGACGGTCCACCTCGGCCTCCTCGTCACCCGCCGGCTCCACGTGGTCACCGGTCAGCCCAGAGCGAACGTCCGAAGGCGGGGAACTCACCGGCTATCCTCCACGGTTAGTTTTGATGCGTACGTAAGTGTCACGTACCGGTCCATCCTGCCCGAGGCCAGGGCATGGCGGTGCACCCGGCACCCGCCGTGTTCCGGCGCCGGCCTATCAGATCGAGGCGACTCGTGAGCGACATCCCCTTCGGCTTCGGCCTTCCCCCCGAGGAGCCCGAGGAGGGCAAGGAGGGGAAGCAGGGCGGCTCCGGAGACCAGGGCGGCAGTGGCGGCAGCAGTGGCCAGGGCGGCTCCGGGAACCAGGGCAACAACCCGTTCGGTTTCGGCTTCCCCGGCTTCCCTGGTCTGCCCGGTGGCCCGGGCGGCTCCGGCAACGCCGGTGACAACCCCTTCGCCGCCATCTTCGGCGGCATGAACCCCAACGACATCGGCGCGGCCTTCCAGCAGCTCGGCCAGATGCTCTCCTTCGACGGCGGCCCGGTCAACTGGGAGCTCGCCAAAAACATCGCGCGCCAGGCCGTCGTGCAGGGCACCGGCGAGGAGGGGTCCAAGGACCGCTCGGTCGCCGACTCGGAGCGCTCCGCCGTCTCCGAGGCGATGCGGCTCGCCGAGCTGTGGCTGGACTCCGCCACGGCGCTGCCCGCAGGCGCCGCCGGGGCGGTCGCCTGGAGCCGCGCCGAGTGGATCGAGGCCACCCTGCCGACCTGGCAGCAGCTCGTGGACCCGGTGGCCGAGCGTGTCGGCGCGGCCATGGGCAGCGTGGTGCCCGAGGAGATGCAGGCCATGGCCGGCCCGCTGCTCGGCGTCATGCGCAGCATGGGCGGTGCCATGTTCGGCACCCAGATCGGCCAGGCTCTCGGCGCCCTGGCGGCCGAGGTGCTCGGCTCCACCGACGTCGGCCTGCCGCTGGGCCCGGCCGGAAAGGCCGCCCTGCTGCCGCAGAACATCGAGCTGTTCGGCGAGGGGCTCTCCGTCCCCGCCGACGAGGTCCGCCTCTACCTCGCCCTGCGCGAGGCGGCACACCAGCGTCTCTTCGCCCACGTGCCGTGGCTTCGCCAGCACCTCTTCGGCGCCGTCGAGGCCTACGCGCGCGGCATCAAGGTCGACACCGCCCGCCTGGAGGACCTGGTCGGCCAGGTCGACCCGATGAACCCCGAGTCGCTCCAGGAGGCCATGAGCGGTGGCCTCTTCCAGCCCGAGGACACCCCGGAGCAGAAGGCCGCCCTGGCCCGTCTGGAGACGGCACTCGCCCTCGTCGAGGGCTGGGTGGACGCGGTCGTTCACGCCGCCGCCTCCCCGCACCTGCCGCACGCCGCCGCCCTGCGGGAGACGCTGCGGCGCCGTCGGGCCTCCGGTGGCCCGGCCGAGCAGACCTTCGCCACCCTGGTCGGCCTGGAGCTGCGCCCGCGTCGGCTGCGCGACGCCTCGCGTCTGTGGGCCTCGCTGGCCGACGCCCGCGGCACCGACGGCCGGGACGCCCTCTGGGGCCACCCGGACATGCTGCCGACGGCGGCCGATCTGGACGACCCGGACGGCTTCGTGCACGGCTCCGGCACCCCGGACCTGGCGGAGCTCGCCGAGGGCGGGATCGACTTCTCCAAGCTGGACGAGCTGCTCAACGAGGCCGCCGAGCGACGCCCCGGCGCCCCCGGCAGCGACAAGAAGGGTGACGGCGCCCCCGCCGACGGGGCTTCGGACACCCCGGACGCTGCGCAGACCAAGGACGGCGAGCCGGAGCACGGCAAGCCCGAGGACGGGGACGAGCGGAAGCCGGGTGGCGACCAGTGATCTCCTCCGCCGTGACGACCGACTCGGTCCTGCACACCGACGCCGTCCGGGTGCTGCGCGACTGGCAGGCACCCGACGACGAGCAGGACCGGCTGCGCCTCGACTACCTCGACCACCTCGACGCCCGCGGCGATGGGGTCTGGCGCAGCTGCCGGCCGGCCCACATCACCGCCAGCGCCCTGGTTGTGGACGCGGAGGCCGGTCGGGTGCTGCTCACCCTTCACCCCAAGGTGGGCCTGTGGCTGCAGTTGGGCGGTCACTGCGAGCCCGAGGACACGACCCTGGCCGGGGCTGCGCTGCGCGAGGCCCGGGAAGAGTCCGGTATCGCCGAAGGCCTGACCCTCTTCGGTGAGGGGCCCGTCAAGCTGGACCGCCACGCGGTGCGCTGTGCCGGCAAGGACCAGCCGGAGAACACCCATCTGGACGTCCAGTACCTGGTCGTGGCACCCGCCGACGCGGTGGCCACGATCAGCGAGGAGTCCTTGGACCTGCGCTGGTTCCCGTGGGACGCCCTGCCCGCCGACACCGACGTCTCGGTGCGGCGGCTGGCCGACATGGCCAGGGCAGCCCTGCAGCGCTGACGGATCGCCGGAATACCGGGGGTCGGTTCCATGGGTACCCGCACGGTCGTGCGTTCGTCGTGGTGTGCGCCCGTTCGCGGCGATGCCGCCTCGGATGCGCGGCCTCAGTGGCTCTCGCGCTGGGCGGGCAGCCGCGCGGCCACCACGCCCTCGAGGTAGCCCCGCGCCCGCTCGGTTCGCGGGTAGGACTCCAGCAGGGCCCAGAACCGGCTCCCGTGGTCCGGCTCCAGGAGGTGGGCGAGCTCGTGCAGCAACACGTAGTCGACCACGTATTCGGGCATGCCCTGCAGCCGGTGGGAGAGCCGTATGGTGCCCTCCGACGGGGTGCAGGAGCCCCAGCGGGTGTTCTGGTTGGTGACCCAACGGACACTGCGGGGCTCGGCCCGGCCACCCAGGTACTTCCTGGACAGCTCACGGGCCCGCGCCACGAGTTCGTCGGCACCGAGGATCTGTCGGCTCTCCCGGGCTTCGAGCCGATCCAGCATCCGTGCCACCCAGCGCTTCTCCTCGGCCGCGGACATGCGGGCGGGGATGAGCACGATCGTGCGTCCGTCCTCGCGATAGGCGGACACCGTGCGGCTGCGTCGGGCGCTTCGGCGCACCTCGACATCCTGCGCCGAGGACCGGCTCTGGGCTGCTGCCAGAACAGGCCTGCGCGGCGCAGCAGGACGGTGCTCCGGTCCGGCAGCCACGGCGCAGACGCTACCTTCCGACACCGACAAAAGTCCCGACCTGATGGCTGAATTTCTCCCTTCGGGTGGTCATCGCCACAGCGGGAATAGCGCTAATCCACAGCAAAACCGGACCAACCCGCAGGCCATATGAGCGATCATCAGACTGTATCCACAGCCCTGTGGATAACTTTGCGCACGTTTTTCGCCCCGGGTGCATGCTGACGCCGTCAGATCCGGCAGGACCCACCGCTCGGAACGGAGACGTCGATGCGCCCCTGTCTCAAGCCCGCCCTTCGCCCCGCCTGGCGCGACCGGGAGACGCTGCAGTTCGGCCTCGGCCTCGGCCCCGGGCACGGAGGAGTGGTGACAGCAGCGCCGGCCGAGGCCCGCTTCCTCGACCTGCTGGACGGCACCAGGGAGCTGTCCGCGCTGCCGGGCGAGGCCGCCCGGCTCGGTATCGGCCCCGAGCGCGCCGGCGAGCTGCTGGAGGAGCTGCTCGCCTGCGGCGCCCTCGACGACAGCGTCGCCCATCGCCCGTTGCTGGCCCTGCCGCCCGAGGAGCGGGCCCGGCTGGCACCGGATCTCGCCGCACTCTCGCTCGCCCGGCCCGGTCCGGGCGCGGCTCCCGCCGCCCTGCTCGCCCGCCGCGAGGCACGGGTCGAGGTGCGCGGGGCGGGCCGGGTAGGGGCTGCGGTCGCCTCACTGCTCGCCGCGGCCGGGGTCGGCCGGGTCCGGGTCCGGGACGCCGGCCGGGTCGCGCCGGAGGACGCCTCGCCCGCCGGGCTTCGCCCGGACGACGCCGGTCGGTTGCGCACCGACGCGGCCCGGGCAGCCGTCCGCCGCGCCGCACCAGGGCTGCCGGACGAGACAGCGGCCGCACAGGGTCTGCCCGATCTCGTGGTGGTGGCCCCGCGCGGCCTGCCCGATCCGGAGCTCGGGCAGGCGCTGGTGCAGGCCGGGCTCCCCCACCTGTACGCGGGTGTGGTGGAGACGACCGGCTCGGTGGGGCCGCTGGTGCTGCCGGGCACCAGCCCCTGTGGGCGCTGCCTCTCCTGCCACCGCGCCGACGCCGACCCGAGCTGGCCGCTGCTGCTGGCCCAGCACTGCAGTGGCCGGTCCGCTCCCGGCGCCTGCGACGCCACCCTCGCCGCCACGGTCGCGGCCACGGCGGCCCTGCACGCGCTGATCTACCTGGACGGCGGGACACCGCCTAGCCTTGGCGGGTGGGTCGACATCTCGATGGTCGACGGCTCGATGCGCCGCCGCCCGCTCGATCCGCACCCCGACTGCGGCTGCTGCTGGCAGCCAGGGGCAGAATGACCTCAGCCGCACGCACACCACGTACTGGCCGAGCAACCGTCCGGGCCCGACCGCCCGGGGCGGGCCCGACCAGCAGGGAGGCATCCGTGAGCGATCTTCCACGCAAGGCAGTGACCCGCACGGCGAAACTCGCTGCCCTGCCGTTGGGGATAGCCGGACGCGCCACCCTCGGGCTGGGCAAGCGCATCGGTGGTCGTCCTGCGGAGGAGGTCGCGGCGGAGCTCCAGCAGCGCACCGCGGACCAGTTGTTCAAGGTCCTCGGCGAGCTGAAGGGGGGCGCGATGAAGTTCGGCCAGGCGCTGTCCGTCTTCGAGGCCGCCCTCCCGGAGGAGGTGGCCGGCCCCTACCGGGCGGCGCTCACCAAGCTCCAGGAGGCCGCGCCGCCGATGCCCGCCGCCTCCGTCCACAGCGCCCTGGCGGAACGGCTCGGGCCGGACTGGCGGGATCTGTTCAGCTCCTTCGAGGACAAGCCGTCCGCGGCGGCCTCCATCGGTCAGGTGCACCGGGCCGTCTGGCACGACGGCCGCGAGGTCGCGGTCAAGGTCCAGTACCCGGGCGCCGGTGACGCCCTCCTCTCGGACCTCACCCAGCTGAGCCGGGTGGCCAGACTCATCGGGCCACTGATCCCGGGCCTGGACGTGAAGCCGCTGATCGCGGAGCTGCGCAACCGCGTCACCGAGGAGCTCGACTACGCCCTGGAGGCCGAGTCCCAGGCCGTCCACGCCGAGGAGTTCGCCGGCGACCCGGAGATCCGGGTCCCCGCCGTGGTGCACTACGCCGACCAGGTCCTGGTCACGGAGTGGCTGGAAGGAGTGCCGCTCTCCGAGATCATCGCGTCGGGCACGCAGGAGCAGCGGGACCGGGCGGGCCGGCTGCTGGCCCGGTTCCTCTTCGCCGGTCCCGCCCGCACCGGGCTGCTGCACGCGGATCCACACCCGGGCAACTTCCGGCTGCTGGTCGACGAGGGCCCGGCGGAGGGCTGGCAGCTGGGCGTCCTCGACTTCGGCACGGTCGACCGTCTGCCCGAGGGGCTGCCGGTGCCGATAGGGACCGCCTTGCGGCTGGCGCTCCAGGGGGACGCAGCCGGGGTGCTGGAGATGCTCCGGCAGGAGGGCTTCGTCAAACCCACCATCGCCCTCGATCCTGACGCGGTGCTGGACTACGTGCTCCCGATCATCGAGCCGGCCGCCGTCGACGAGTTCCGGTTCACCCGGAGCTGGATGCGGGCCCAGGCCGCCCGGGTCGGCGATCCCCGCTCCCCCGCCTACGCGCTGGGGCGCCAGTTGAACCTGCCGCCCTCCTACCTGCTGATCCACCGGGTGACGCTCAGCACCATCGGTGTGCTGTGCCAGCTCGACGCCACCGCTCCGTTCCGCGACGAGCTGCTCGCCTGGCTGCCGGGCTTCGCGGACGAGGAGGCTCTCGCCTGAGGCAGTTCCGGGGTCGCGTGGCCGCCCCGGAAAGCCCTCGGGCCCGCCTCCCCGAAGGGAGGCGGGCCCGATCAGTGTCTTTTCGGTTCTGCTGTGCCGACCTGTCGTCGGATCAGCGTCGCTCCGGAGTCGCTCCGGAGTCGGATCAGAGGACGACGGCGGCGAGCGCGCGCCGGGCGCGCAGCGAGGCGCGCTCGGCACGGCGCCTCAGCTGGAGCGCACGCAGCAATCGTTCGCGCTCGGCCTCCTGCAGACGCTCTTGCATGTGGACACGGGCCAGGGCTTCGGGCATGAGTTGCATCGTGAGGGTCCTGTTCTGGGAGGTCTCGGTGTGGAACGCGGAGCGGGGGCGGGCGTTGGCGGGACGGTTCATCGGAGGGACCTGCTTGTCGTCGAGGGGGTTCGAATCGATCACCGGATCGGCGATCTCACGGATGGAAGTACGCAGTGCGCCTGCGGGGGTCACGCCATGACCTCGGTCTTGCGCGGGCGGCCACGCGGCCGCTTGCGGGCCACGACGACACCCTGGACGAAGAGCTCGCCACCCCAGACGCCCCACGGCTCGCGGCGCTCGAGGGCACCGGTCAGGCAGGCGTCCTTCACCGGGCAGGTGCCGCAGAGGGACTTGGCGTACTCCACGTCCGCCGGGGACTCGGCGAAGAAGACCTCGGGGTCGAGGGCGCGGCAGGGGATCGGGGCGCCGAGCGTCTCGGCCTCCTCGAACGCGGTGAGCTGCATCAGGGATACCTCCGGGGGGTGGGAGTCGTCGAAGTGGTCGGCGTTTGCGGCTGACGGGGCGAGTGAGGTGGTCACGGGTGACACGGTCGCGTCGTCTTCCTTCGTGAGTCGGTGTTCTCGATTGGGTTCTGTTGTGCGCCTGTGGGCAAACAGAAGGGCCGCGGATCCCGATTCGGGTTCCGCGGCCCTGGAAGGTGCCGACCTGATGCAGGCTCAGGTTCGATCTATCCAGGGGTCAGGTCCGCGGAGGGCCTGAATCGTCATCGCCGCTGCGGCGATCTTCTGCATGTGGAGCTGGTGCTGCTGGGGCTGCTGCTTCGTCTGGGTTCCGGCACCCGTCGCGTCGCCATAACCGCCGGCCAGGGCGGACAGCTTCACTACGGACGCCGACAGCGGTCGCTCGAGACGACGGGCATCCCAGGCGCCGAGGCCGTTACCAGCCAGGGCGGCAAAGGCGTCACTCGCGACGGTCGCTTCGGCGGCGACGCGCACACGGGTGGCCTCGACACCGGTGCCTGCGAAGGACAGACCACTGGCCTTGCCACAGGGCAGGCCGAAGCCACGCATGCCGAAGCCACGCATGCCGAAGTCCGCGACGGTCACCGTCCGGCCAGCCAGTTTCGTCATGCTGATCACAATGTCCGCCTCCCTTCGGCGCGCTCGGGGTCCGCTGGTTCGGCGGACCCGTAGGTGGTCACTTCCTTCAAGCTTGCAGGACAGCTCGGGAGCTGTACAGCACGCAGCAGTAACGCCCGCTGCAGGGGGTGCCTGAGTGGGCTCGGTCTCGTTTCCTCGACCGTGCTCGGCACGCTAGTAGGGTCCGCACTGCGGGCGCAAACTATTTTTCCGGCGAGTCTTCAGACTCGTCCGCCGAGGGTGCCGGCTCGCCCCACTGGTCCGAGATGTCCGCCTGTTCGCCCTGCTCGGACGCGGGATCCGCGCCCGGGGACGGGTTCAACTCGAGCTGCGAGTCGACGCCGGACGGATCGGCGCCGGACACCAGCGAGAGCACGGCCTCGCCGTACTTCTCCAACTTGGCCCGGCCGACGCCGGAAATCTGGCCGAGCTCCGGCAGATCCCCCGGCTGCTGCTCGGCGATCGCGATCAGCGTGGCGTCCGTGAAAACGCAGTAGCCCGGCAGGCTCTGCTCGCGGGCCGTGCGTCCCCGCCAGTCGCGCAGGCGCTCGTACAGGCCCTCGTCCAGCGTGGAGGGGCAGTCCTCGCAGCGGCGCAGCTTGCGCTCCACCGCCTCGGTCAGCACCCGACCGCACACCCGGCACTTGATCGGCGACCGGCTGCGGGCGGCCCGGCCGCCGTCGCGGGAAGCGGCCGAGGCCGCACCGCTGCGACCCGCCCCGCCTCGCTGGGCGGAGCCGGGGCGCAGGCCGTCCAGGAACCGGGACGGGCTGCGGGAGGCGCGTCCGCCCGGGGACCGGGCCAGCGCCCAGGACAGGCCCAGGTGCTCCCGCGCGCGGGTGACGCCGACATAGAGCAGTCGTCGTTCCTCCTCGACCTGCTCGTCCGTCTTGGCGTAGGTGATCGGCATCATGCCCTCGGTCAGGCCCACCAGGAACACCGCGTCCCACTCCAGGCCCTTGGCCGAGTGCAGCGAGGCGAGGGTGACGCCCTCGACGGCCGGTGCGTGCTGTGCGGCGGCGCGCGCGTCGAGCTCGGCCACGTAGGCCGCGAGGTTGGCCGGCTGCTGCGCGGCTTGCTGCGCCGTCTCGAAGTCCTCGGCGAGGCGGACCAGCGCCGCGAGCGACTCCCAGCGCTCACGCACCGCACCCGATCCGGCCGGGGGCTGGGTGGTGAAGCCTCGCGTCGACAGCACCGCGCGGACCTGGTCGGCGAGCCGCTCGGGCGCGTCCTCCAGCAGCGGGTCGACCGCGCCGCCGCCGGCGCGCGCGGCACCGCGCAGCAACAGGCCGGCCTCGCGCACCTCGGGACGCTCGAAGAAGCGCTCCGCGCCGCGCAGCTGGTACGGGATGCCCTGGTCCGCGAGGGCCTGCTCGTAGACCTCGGACTGGGCGTTGACCCGGAACAGCACCGCGATCTCGCTGGCCCGGACGCCCGAGTCCAGCAGGGCGCGGATGCGCTTGGCCGTGCCCTCGGCCTCGGCGGGCTCGTCCGGGTACTCCAGGTAGACCGGCTCGGGGCCGGCGTCGCGCTGGGAGACCAGCTCCAGGCGGTGCTGCGCGGCCTGGCCGCGCGCCTGGGCGAGCAGGCCGTTGGCGAGGTGGACGACCTGCGGGGAGGAGCGGTAGTCGCGGACCAGCTTGATCACCGCCGCGTCGGGGTGACGAGTCCGGAAGCCCAGCAGGTACGCGGGCGTGGCGCCGGTGAAGGAGTAGATCGTCTGGCTGGCGTCGCCGACCACGCAGAGGCTGGAACGGGGGCCGAGCCACAGGTCCAGCAGACGCTGCTGCAGCGGGGAGACGTCCTGGTACTCGTCGACGACGAAGTGCTGGTACTGGGCGCGGACCTGTTCGGCGACCTCCGGCCTCTCGTCCAGCACGCCGACGGCGAGGAGCAGCACGTCCTCGAAGTCGATCACGCCGCGGTCGCGCTTGAGCTCCTCGTAGACCTTGTAGACCTGGCGGATCTCGGCGGGATCACGCGGCGTCTCCCGACCCGCCTTCACGGCGGCCGCGGGGTAGTCCTCGGGAACGGTCTGGGTGACCTTGGCCCACTCGATCTCGGCCGTCAGGTCGCGCAGCTCGGTGCGCTCCAGACGGATCCGGCAGCGTCCCGCGGCCTCGGCCACCAGCTGCACCTTGCGTTCGAGCAGACGCGGCACCTCGCCGCCGACCACCCGGGGCCAGAAGTACTGGAGCTGGCGCAGGGCGGCGGCGTGGAAGGTGCGGGCCTGGACGCCCTCGACGCCGAGCTGGCGCAGGCGGCCGCGCATCTCCCCGGCCGCGCGGGCGGTGAACGTGACCGCGAGGACCCGCTGGGGCTGCATCACGCCGCTGCGGACCCCGTAGGCGATCCGGTGGGTGATGGCGCGGGTCTTGCCCGTCCCGGCGCCCGCGAGGACGCAGACGGGGCCGTGCAGCGCCGTGGCGACCGCGCGCTGCTCCGGGTCGAGCCCGGCAAGCACGGCGTCGGCGTCGCGGTGGCCGCCGGGGCCGCTCGCGTGGGGACCGGGAAAGGACGACAGCGTGCCTGGGAGCTCTACCTGCATGCCGCCCATCCTCTCAAGCCGCAGCGACAACCCGGGTCACGTTGTCCACAGGGCCGGTCAGCTGATACGACGGACCGACCCGGCCCGATCGGCCCGGGGAATGCCGCCCAAGGCGGCCGCGTTGCGTCTACCGGCGACGAGAGCGCCGGGACAGACCAGCCGGGACAGACCCAAGAGGAGCGATACCGATGTCCGCCAAAGTCACGATGTACAGCACGACCTGGTGCGGGTACTGCCAGCGGCTGAAGTCGCAGCTGACCCGCGAGGGCATCGAGTACACCGAGATCAACATCGAGCAGGACCCGGAGTCGGCCGCCTTCGTCGAGAAGGTCAACAACGGCAACCAGACGGTCCCGACGGTGATCGCGGTCTCCTCCGCCGGCGCCGAGACGGTGATGACCAACCCGTCGCTGGCGCAGGTCAAGGCCGCCATCGCCTGATCTCGCGCCGCCGACCTCGCGGCAGCCGACCGGCCCCGGGCACCCCGCCCGGGGCCGGTCATCGTTGTGCCGGGACCCGCCCCACGGACGCGGTGGACTCCAGGCCCCCGAGCGAGTAGACGAGCCGGTTGCGGTCCGCGCAGTAGCGGGTCTCGGTGACCCGGACCGGGCCCGCCTGGGCCACCCCCGTGCGCAGTTGGACCAGCAGCGGGACGCCGGGACCGGCCTGGAACCAGCGGGCCTCCTCCGGGTTCGGCATCCTGGCGCACAGTTCGTCGACGCACGCCGTCTCGACGTGCCCCGCCTCCGCGAGCGCCGCCTCGTCCCCGCCGGGTACCGGGTCCGGGTCCATCAGCGCCGTGGCGGCGGCCAGCCGGACCGGGTAGTGGCTCTCCTCGACCGACCAGGGTTCGCCGTCGAGATAGCGCAGCACCCTCCGCAGCACGACCGCCTCCCCGGGGGCGAGCCGGAGGCGTTCGGTGATGTCAGTGGTCGCTCTTACGATCAGCATCTGGAAGTCCGACGTCAATTTCCGCCCCGCTGCCTGCGCCTCTTCCACATATACGGATGTGGCCGCACCCAGAGGGGTTCCTGGAGCGGCGCCGTTCGGTGCACGATAGACGTGGTGATCGACGACGCTGTGGTCCTTCAGATAGGTCCCTTTTCCCTGGATGCGGACCAGAAGCCCTTCATTGACGAGAACATCAACAGCAAGTCGGACAGTATTACGAGCAACGCCGTACTGACTTTCCAACTCGCCTTCCACCGGCAGCGGCACGCCGCCCTGCCACTCCCCGTCCATGATCCGGCGCCGCAGATCCGCGGCCAGCCGCTGATATTTCGGGGCCTGGCCCGCCCCTCGGGAAATGTTCACCCGGAGAATGTAGCCATTGCGCTTGCGCGGCCTCAGGGAAACGAGCCAACATCGGTCAAGGCTGGCTCAATCCGGATTATCCCAACTACTTGCGCGCCCTCACGATCCTGCCCTGGAGGCATGAACGATGAACGACCGGAGAGCCTGGGCGGCTGTCGCCTCCTTCCCGCCCCACCCGCGCAATGTCCGGCACGCCCGCCGGATCACCAGGACCGCGCTCGCCGCGTGGGGTGCCACCGAGCTCGTCGACAGTGCCGAGATGGTCGTCTCCGAGCTGGTCACCAACGCGATGCGGTACGGGAGCGGCCCGGTCGACCTCACCCTCGCCCTCAGCGAGACGGGCCTGCGGGTCTCCGTGACCGACGAGGGCACGACGCTGCCCACGGCCAGGGAGGCAGGGGCGGACGCGCTCGGCGGACGCGGCCTGCAGATCGTCCGACTCCTCGCCGAGAGCTGGGACGTCGTGGTCCGGCTCACCGGTAAGACGGTGACCTGCGTCCTCGCCCTGGACCCCAAGCGGGCGGACGACGCCGCGCCGGGGACCGCGGCGGATCTCACCGGCCTCACCGCCGTCACGCTTTCGGGCGAAGCGGGCGCGTGAGGGCGGCTCCGGGCGCACGATGAGCGCCGCACACCGACTCGGGGGCGCGTAGCCGACCTGGCGCGCCGCCCATGGCAAGGGGCTCCGTCGGCGCGGCTGAGCCGCACGGCTTCGGAGCCCCGGAACGGCGCGTCCGCCCCGCTGGGCGGACGCGCCGGCTACCAGCTCACCTCGGGCAGCGGCTGCCCGTACCAGAGCTCGATCAGGCGGCGGGCGATGGAGATGCCCGACGGCGGCAGGGTGGTTCCCGCCGCCATACCCGCGGCGAGGTCCTCGCGGCTGAACCAGCGGGCCTCGTCCAGCTCCTCGCCGTCCACACGGATGTCGGCCGCGCCCGGACGAGAATCGATCCTGGCCGTGAAGCCGAGCATCAGGCTGGCCGGGAAGGGCCAGGGCTGCGAGGCCACGTAGCGGACCGAGTCCAGGTCGACGCGGACGCCCGTCTCCTCGGAGACCTCTCGGGCCACCGCCTGCTCCAGCGACTCCCCCGGCTCGACGAAGCCGGCCAGGGTCGAATAGCGGCCCTCCGGCCACAGCGCCTGGCGGCCGAGGAGCGCCCGGTCCTGCTCGTCGGTGACGAGCATGATCACGGCGCCGTCGGTGCGGGGGTAGTGCTCCCGGGCACAGGAGGTGCAGCGGCGCACGTGGCCGGCCGCAGCGACGGCCGTCTCGTGGCCGCAGCCGGGGCAGAAGCGGTTCGCGCTGTGCCAGTTCTCCAGGGCCGTGGCGTGCACCAGCAGGCCGGCGTCGCGGGCTCCGAGCAGGCCGCCGACCTCCCGCAGGCCGGCCGGGCGCTCCGGGCCGTCCAGGCGGCCCGGCAGCTGGGCACAGAGGACCGCGAAGTACGCCGTGGCGTCCTCGTCGCAGCCGAGGAAGATCCGTTCGCCCTCCGCGGGCGCATCGAAGGCGCTGAGCAGCACCAGCTCGGTGCCGGCCTCGGTGTCCGCCACGAAGGCCTTGCCCTCGGCGACCGCCAGCACCCTGGTGCTCGGGTGGCTCCAGGCCGCGGCGAGCCACGGCTCGTCCAAGCGGCGCTCCGCGGCGCGGTCGACACCGGCGCGCGCAAGCGGCAACGTACGGTCGAAGTGCTCCTGAACCGTCACGGTTCCCTCCCCCTTGATCAGTTGTCCGCTGCCGCGGCAGCGGACCCGGCGGCGGGCCTGACCGGCCCTCCGGCCCAGGTGGCGGCGAGGTCGGACCACAGGTAGGCCGCGGTCTCCACGCCCTTCACCAGCAGGTCGAGCTCGACCTTCTCGTTGATGGAGTGCCAGCCGTCCGAGGGCACCGAGATGCCCAGGAAGAGCACCGGCGCACCGAGCACGTCCTGCAGGTCCGCAGCAGGACCGGAGCCGCCTTCGCGGGTGAAGAGGATCCGCTGCTCGAACGCCCGGCCCATCGACCGGACCAGCGACTGCAGCGCCGGGTGGTCGAGCGGCGTCAGGCACGGCCGCGTCGCACCGCGGAACTCGACCTCGTACCGGATGCCCGGGGTCACCTGCTGGGCGACCCAGTCGGCCAGCGACTGCTGCACCTTGTCCGCGTCCTGGCCGGCCACCAGCCGGAAGGAGAGCTTCACGTGCGCCGAGGCGGGCACGATGGTCTTGCCGCCGGGGCCGGTGTAACCGCCCCAGATGCCGTTGACCTCCGCCGTGGGACGGGCCCAGACCCGCTCCAGGGTGGTGAAGCCCGCCTCGCCCTGGGTGCCCCGGGACTTGGCGACCTTGAGCCACGCCTCCTCGTCGAAGGGCAACGCGGCGAACAGCTCCCGCTCCCGCTCGGTCAGCTCCAGCACCCCGTCGTAGAAGCCGGGGATCGCCACCCGCCGGTCGGCGTCGTGCAGGGCCGCGATGAGGCGTGCCGCCTCGTCGGCCGGGTTCGGCACGGCGCCGCCGAAGGAGCCGGAGTGGATGTCGGTGTCCGGGCCGTAGAAGTTGATCTCGGCGTCCGCGACGCCGCGCATGCCCGTGCAGACGGTCGGCGTGGTCTCGGCCCACATGCCGGTGTCGGAGACGATCACGATGTCGGCGGCGAGCCGCTGCTCCTGGCGGCGCACCAGATCGACGAAGTTCGCCGACCCCGACTCCTCCTCGCCCTCGATCAGCAGCTTGAGGTTGACGGCGGGGGCAGTACGGCCGGTCGCGGCGAGGTGGGCGCGCACGCCGAGGGTGTGGAAGAAGACCTGGCCCTTGTCGTCGGCCGCGCCCCGTGCAAAGAGGCGACCGTCGACGACCGTCGGCTCGAAGGGCTCGGTCGCCCAGCCGTCCTCGCGGGCCGCCGGCTGCACGTCGTGGTGGCCGTAGACGAGGACCGTCGGCGCGGCCGCGTCTCCCGAGGGCCACTCCGCGAAGACGGCAGGGAGGCCGCCGTTCTCGGTCTCCCACACCTCCGCCACCGGGAAGCCCGTCTCGCGGAGCTTTGCGGCCAGCCACTCCGCGGAGCGGCGCACCTCGCCGGCGCGGGCCGGATCGGCGGAGACGGACGGGATGCGCAGCCATTCGGCGAGATCGTCGAGGAAGGCGGAGCGGTGCTGGTCGATGTAGGCACGGACGACGCTGTCCGGGGCTTCGGAGCTCATGGCACGACTCTAGTTCGAAGCCGCGCCTGCCCGGCAACCGCGTTTGATCACATCGCACCCGCTGAACACCCCGTCCGGCCGGGTCGATCCTCCCGGGGGCCTCCGGTCAGGGGATCAGGCCGACCTCACGCAGCGCATGGACGTCGATCGCGCCCTGAGCGTGAACGCGTGACACGGCGCGCAGTCGCAGGACCGCCGCGTCACCCGCCCCCGTTGTGAACACACCTCTCGCCCTTGCCCGTGGACACTCGGTCAACAGCAACTCCGCCGGCTCCGACGTCCACCGAACCGGCGGCGGGTCGCTGGGAGGCGGCGCGCAACAGGCGTGTCTCGCAGTGGTCCAGCCAGCGCACCTCGGCCTCGGCCTGGAAGATCAGCTGGTCGAGCACCAGCAGCCAGGCGAGGTCCCGCCCGTGCGCCTGCTCGTTCCCTTCCGCGTCTGTCACCGCGCCGAGCGCCCGTGCCTTGAGCCGCGTGTAGTCCTGGAGCGCGCGCATCGTGTGGCCTCGCTGGGCCTGCACCATCGAGGCGACGTCCACGCCGGGGACGGTCACCGCCATGGCGAGCTTGATCGCCAGCTCGTCACGGGGCGGGTTGTCCCGGCGTACGGGCGTGTCGAACCAGGAGCGCAGCTCCCCCCGCCCGTCGTCGGTGATCGCGTAGAAGACGTGACCCTCGGCGTCCTCGCCGGAGGGCTCGACCAGACCGTCCCGCTCCAGGCGACCGAGCGTCGTGTACACCTGCCCGACGTTGAGCGGCCAGGTGGCACCGGTGCGGGCCTCGAACTCGACACGCAGTTGGTAGCCGTAGCGCGGGCCCTCGTCGAGGAGGGCGAGCAGGCCGTGGCGGATCGACATACTCGGTATGTATACCGGGTATGCATGCTTGCGGCAAGGGTCCGCTGGCGTAGGTTCGACACCGTGAGCCAGCTGCGCGTCGCGACCTTCAACCTCCTGCACGGCCAGCCGATGGACCGCGCCGGCCGTCCGATGCCGATCACCCGCCCCGACGAACGCCACCCCGAGGAGGGCCACCCGGAGGAAGGCCGCCCAGAGGAAGGCCGCCCCGGCGAAGGCGGTCCCCGTCCCGCAGCGGACGCGACAGGACCGCTCGCCGACGCGATCGCCGCGCTGGACGCGGACGTCCTCGCCCTCCAGGAGGTCGACCGCTTCCAGGAGCGCTCAGGCCTCGTCGACCAGGCCGCCGTCGGAGCCAAGGCCCTCGGCGCCCGGGACTACCGCTTCGCTGCGGCCGTCGTCGGGCGACCGGCCCCCGTCGCGGGCTGGGTTCACGCACCGGACGCCACCGCGCTGCGCGTCTACGGCCCCGACGACGCCGGCCGCGACGCCGACCAGCCCGCCTACGGGACAGCGCTGCTGACCCGGCTCCCGGTGCTGCACTGGCGGGCCCGACGGTTCCCGGCGGCGCCCTTCGGGCTGCCGCTGCGGGTGGCCGGTCGCCGCGGCCTCACACCCGTCCCGGACGAACCGCGGGCTGCGCTGGCGGCGGTGCTGGACGGGCCTGCCGGTCCGTTCACCGTTGTCGCAGCCCATCTGTCGTTCGTGCCGGGCTGGAACATGGGCCAGCTCGCCGGCATGCGTCGGTGGATCGCCGACCTGCCGATGCCCTACCTGCTGCTGGGCGACTTCAACCTGATCGGCCCCGTGCCGCGCACGGTGCTCGGCGGCGCCTCCGTCATGGACAGCGGCCGGCTCCCGCTGCGACCGCGGGCACGCCGCCCTCGGCGCGCCGCGTCGCCGCGCGGACGCCTCCAGGGCTGGCACGACCTGGCCCGCACCCCCACCTACCCGGCGCACCGCCCTACCGTGCAGTTCGACCACGTGCTCGCGGTCGGCGTGCCCCGCACCGCCGTCCAGCGGGTCGAGACGCCGACGTCGGGCGTCTCCGACCACCGACCGCTCCTCGTCGAGATCGCCCTCCCACGCTGACGCGCGGCGCGGCACCACGCTGGGTAGCGCGGTGCAGTGCGGCGCGGTGCGGCGCCGCTACTCGCGCGGGTCGCCGCGATCGAGCAGGGGCAGCTGGTCGGCCTGGGTGGTCGAGACGCGGGGGTGGACGACGGAGCGGTGCGGGGCCGGCGCCGCGCTCGCGGGGAGCGGGGCGTACTGCAGGAGCAGCATCGCCGCGTCGTCGCCCAGCTGGTGTCCGACGTGGCGCCGGACGTCCTCGTGGAGGCGGTCCAGCACGAGGGCAGGCGTCTCGGCCGTCGCGCAGTCCGGCACCCGCTCGGCCAGGGGGTAGAAGACACCCCAGCTGTTGCGAGCCTCGATCACGCCGTCGGTGTACAGCAGCAGGCGGTCGTCCTCCTGGAGCGGCAGGCGCAGGATCGGGGGACGGACGTCCTCCGGCTCCAGGACCCCGAGCGGCGGGACGTTGGACGGCGGGTCCAGGAAGCGGACCGGGGTGCCGCGCCGCAGCAGCAGCGGAGCAGGGTGGCCGCAGTTGACGATCTCGACCACGGCGTCGGGGCCGACGCCCACCAGCACCAGCGTCACGAACTCCTCGTCGCTGCCCTCGTGCTCGCCGTCGTTCTCGTGCAGGGCGCGGCCGAGGCTGTCGGCGAGCCAGGTGGCGACCTTGTCCAGGGACTGCTCCTGGTGCGCGGCCTCCCGGAACGCGCCGAGGATCGCGGCGGCCGTCTCCACCGCCGCGAGGCCCTTGCCGCGTACGTCCCCGATGACGGCGCGGACCCCGTAACGGGTCTGCACCACCTCGTAGAGGTCGCCCCCGATGCGGGCGTGGGCGGCGGCGGCCGCGTAGTGGACGGCGGCGCGGACCGGACCGATGCGCTCCGGGATGGAACGCAGCAGGATGCGCTGGGCGACCTCGGAGACCAGGCGGGCGTCGGCCAGGGCGCGCTCCTGCCGGTTGCGCAGGATGACACTGGCCGCACCGATCGCCGTGATCAGCACGATGGCGAGGACGCTGGCGGTGTGCACCGAGGCGGACATGGTCCGGTCCTCGGCGGCGATGCCGAAGGCCTCACCGATGGTGACCCCGCCGACCAGGAGCGGGAACCACAGGCTGTTGCTGACGACGGCGGCGAGCGCGGGCCCGGCCGAGAGCGCCGGTTCGAAGGTGACGTCGGGGTTGTTGCTGGCCCGGTCGAGTACGAAGACCAGGGCCACGCCGAGGAAGGGCAGCAGGAGCACCCCCCTGCCCCTGTGGCTGAGCTGGCGGAACCTTCCGGCGGCAGTCAACGTCGTCTCTCCTGCGGGCACTGTGCATCGAGGTGCAACGAGGGTGCATGAACGTGGGCGGTGTGTGCGAGCGGGCGCGTCCCAACTGCGGCCCCGACCGCGGCCGGTTTTGGTCCAACGTCTTTCGTTCGACGTCGGATCGAAGTTGACTGGTTAGCGTCCCCACATTAGGCGCGAATTGGACAGGCTGCACAGTCCTTTCACAAAGCCTCCGTGGCTGCTTCACCGATGCGTTCCCCGTTCGGAGCAACCGCGTCGAGCAGCGCCTCCAGCCCCTCCCGGCCCGGCAGCGCCTGCGGTCTCACGACCGTTCCGCTACGAACATACAGAAACGCGGCGGACACCAGGGCCGGATCCAGACCCTCGCGTTCCGCCCAGGCCAGACGGTAGACGGCGAGCTGCAGCGGGTCGGCCGTCTCCCGATGGTTGGTCTTCCAGTCGACCACCTCGAAGCCCTGCGGCGTGCGGTAGACCGCGTCGATCCGGCCACGGACCACGCGGCCGCCGAGGACCAGTTGGAACGGCTCCTCGATCCGGTACGGGGTGCGCGCGGCGTACTCCGTTCGGAGGAATGCCTCCTTGAGCCGGGCCAGGTCCCGTTCGTCCTCGATGCCCGAGTCGTCGAGGCCCGGCAGCTCCTCCTCGCCGAGCAACAGCAGCGGCTCGACCGCGAGCCGGGACTCGACCCACGCGTGGAACCGGGTGCCGCGGCGGGCGGCGGGCTGCGGCGGACGCGGCACCGGCCGGGCCAGCTCGCGCGCGAAACCGTCCGGATCCGCCGCGACGCGCAGCAGCTGCGAGGCGGAGAGCGACGCCGGCAACGCCACCTCCCGCACCCGGGAGCGGGAGCGGCGCAGCTCGGCGGAGAGGAGCTCCAGGTCACGGTCCCAGGAGGCGACCAGCCTGCGCTCCTCCGCCGCCTCCGGCTCCGGCTCCGGGGAGGCCTCGCCGCGGGAACCGGCCAGCACGCGCGTGCCGGCGGCGCGGCGCGCGGCCTGGGCGGCCGCGTCCAAGGGCAGCGGCCAGGCGTGCTCGACGGTCTGATCCAGCGCCGGGTTCTGCGCGTCCTCGGCCGGTGGCTCGGCCCAGTGCTCGATCTCCACACCGCTGCCGGGCTGCTCCTCGCCGAAGATCCGCAGCGCGTCCAGGAACGGGGACGGCCCGCGCGGGCGCTTCTGCGACGGCCCCCACCAGTGGCCGGAGGCGTAGAGCAGGGCGCGGGGACGGGTGAAGGCCACGTAGCCGAGGCGCAGCTCCTCGGTGGCGGCGTGTGTCTTCATCTCGGCCTCGAACTCCTTGAGGCCCGCCGAGGTCCACGCCGGATCGGCGGGCAGCGAGGCCGCGTCTCCGCGCAGGGTGTGCGGAAGCACCTCGGGGCGCGAGGTCCACCGCTCACGCCCTGTTCCGCTGGGGAAGGCGCCCTTGACCAGGCCCGGGACGAAGACGACGTCCCACTCCAGGCCCTTGGACTTGTGCGCGGTGAGCACCTTCACCGTGTCCTCGCCGCTGGGCAGGTTGTTGTCGAGCCCGCGGTCGTACTCCTGGGCCGTACGCAGGAACGCCAGGAACGCCCCCAGCGACGGATCGCCGTCCAGGTCCGCAAAGCCTGCGGCAACGTCGAGGAAGGCCGACAGGGTCTCCCGACGGCGCGCGGCGAGGGCGTGCGGCGAGGCGGCGAGCTCCACCTCCAGGCCCGTGACCGTGAGCACCCGGTGCAGCACGTCCATCAGCGGCTCGGCGAGGGCACGGCGCAGCTCGCGTATCTCGACGGCCAGCCGCTGGAAGCGGGCGGCGGCATCCGCAGAGAACGGCAGCTCCGGCTCGCCGGCCTGCCCGGGATAGAGGAAGGACTCCAGGGCGTCCGCCAGCGACACGATCTCCGTCGGATCGGCCTCGGCAACGGCCTGCTCCAGCTTGTCCTGGCGTCCGTCGTCCCCGGCGACGCGGACCAGGTCCCGGGCCCGGCGGCCGAGCAGGGCGAGGTCGCGCGGCCCGATCCGCCAGCGCGGGCCGCTCAGCAGCCGGACCAGGGCGGCGTTGGCCGTCGGATCCTGCAGCACCTCGCAGGTGGCGACGAGATCCGCGATCTCCGGCAGGTGAAGCAGCCCCGACAGGCCGACCACCTCGACCGGCACGTCCCGCGCGACCAGCGCGGCGTGCACGTCCGGGAAGAGCTCGCGGCCGGCACGGCAGAGCACGGCGATCCGGCCGGGCGCGGTGCCCGTGCGGACCAGGTGGGCGATGCTGTCCGCGACCCAGGCCACCTCGGCCTCGTGCGTCTCCAGCAACGCGCAGCGCAACCCGCCCGCCTGCTCCTCCCCCGGCGCGGGCCGCAACGCGGCGACGCCCTCGTGCATGGCGCGCAGCGGCGCGGCGAGGTCGTTGGCGAAGGCGAGCAGCCGCCCGCCGGACCGGCGGTTCTCGCTGAGCGAGTACCGCGCGGCAGGAGCGCCCTGCACACCGCGCGGCGCGGCGTCGTCGGCGCGGGCGTCTGCGTCGGCGACCCCGACGTCGTGGGCGGCGACCGGCGGCTCCGCGCCGAGGCTGCGCGCGGCGTCCGCTTCGCGGCGGTACGTCGGATCCGCCTCGCGGCTGCGATCTCTGTCCGCCTCGCGGCTGCGATCACGATCCGCTTCGCGACTGCGATCACTGTCCGCTTCGCGGAAGTGGTGCGGGAACTCGTCCAGGTTGGCGACGGAGGCGCCCCGCCAGCCGTAGATGGCCTGGCAGGGGTCGCCGACGGCGGTGACCGGGTGGCCGGTGCCGTCGCCGAAGAGGCTCGCGAGCATCAGGCGCTGGGCGACGGAGGTGTCCTGGTACTCGTCCAGCAGCACGACGGCGAACTGCTCGCGCAGCAGCCCGCCGACCTCGGGGCGGGTCAGCGCGAGGCGCGCGCACGCCGCGATCTGGTCGCCGAAGTCCATCAGCTGGGCCTCGCGCTTGCGGGCGCGGTAGCGGACGACGAGCTCGGCCAGCTCCCGGCGTGCCTCGGCCGCCACAGGGACCGCCCGCAATGACTCGTTGCCGAGCTTGACGCCTGCCAGCGAGGCCAACAGTTCGGTGTCGTGCGTGATCAGGCGCTCCGGCGGAACCAGGTGCTCGGCCAGCTCGCCGTCCAGCTTGACCAGCTTGGCGATGAGCGAGGACACGCCGTCCTTGAGCCCCGGGTAGGGGCCCGGCGCCTGGCGCAGCACCCGTGCGGCGAGCTGGAAGCGGGTGGCGTCGGCGAGCAGCCGGACGTCGGGCTCCAGGCCGATGCGCAGGCCGTGGTCGGTCAGCAGCCGACCCGCGAAGGCGTGGTAGGTGGAGATCTCCGGCTCGCCGAACTCGTCACCCCCCGCCTGCGCGGACGGCTCGACACGCTCGGTCTCGACGACGCCGGCGTGCAGCAGCGCCTTGCGCACGCGTTCGGCGAGCTCGGCGGCGGCCTTGTTGGTGAACGTCAGCCCGAGCACCTGCTCCGGCCGGACCTGGCCGGTGCCGACGAGCCAGACCACGCGCGCGGCCATCACCGTGGTCTTGCCCGAGCCCGCGCCCGCGACGATGACCGCGGGGGCGAGCGGCGCGGTGATCGCGCGCAGCTGCTCCGCGGTGAACGGGATCCCGAGGAGCTCCCTGAGCTCCTCGGGACTGGTCAGACGGCCGGGCATACCCCAACGCTAGCGCGGGGGTCTGTCAGGCCCCGAGCTTCGCCCCCGGGATGGTCTGCGACGCAGGCGGCGCGGTGATCGTGGCCGGCTTGCCGAAGTCGAGGAAGTCGATCTGGCTGGCGACCTTGGCGCTGCCCTTGGCCGGCTTGAGCAGGCGGACCAGCTCCGGTCGGCCGGACTCGGTGACGTAGTCCAGCACGCCGTCGGCCTCCTTGAGGGTCACCGCGGAGACGCCGTCGACGGTCGTCGTCGCGCCGCGGGCCAGGCCGGTGGCGGTGCCGAAGCCCTTGGTGAGCGCCTGCGCGTCGCAGAGCTTGCCGAAGGCGCCGAACTTCGCGCTGGTGGCGCTGGTGGCGACGTACTTGGCCGCCAACGCCCGGGCCGTGCTCGAGGGGGCGCCGACGGACTCCCAGAAGGACACGTTCGGCCTGATCCACAGCTTCTGGCCGAGCAGGACCAGCCGGATCGTCCCCTTTCCGGCCTGGCTGATGGATCCCACGCAGCCCTTGCCCGTCACCACGGAGAGGTCGACGCCGATGATCTTGCCGGCCTGGTCGATCCGGCCCTTCATCCGGTAGGCCGACGCCTGTCCCAGGTCCGCCACGGCCTGGTTGGCAAGTGCGTCCGCGCTGAGGGCCGTCGGGCTCGGAGAGGTGCTGGGCGTCCCGGCGGAGCTCGGCGAGGACGAGCCGCCGAAGGGCGAGCAGGCGGTGGCGGAGAGCGCGAACGCCGCGGCGAGCACGAGAGCGCCCGATATGCGCTGACATCTGTTCATCTGCGGGAATTCCCTTGGATCGAGCTGTGGGCGAGCAATGAGAAAGCGCACATGTTGGCACACGCAACGCTCGCCGTGCTCACTGCTCCACGCCCACCGCCCCGCGCTCGCTACTCCACCACCTGACGTCCCTCCGGACGCGCCGAGCAGCTGCCGTGGAAGGAGCAGTGACCGCACTGGTCGCCCGTGGTCGGTAGGAAGCGCTCCCGCAGCACCCGGTCCGCCGCCTCCGCGAGCAGGCCCTCGATCCACTCCCCGCCCGACGGGTGCTCCTCCAGACCGGCCTGGTGCTGCACCTTGGGCACCTCGTCCGCCGTCCGCGAGGCCGGCTGCCGCAGCTGCACCAGCTCCGCGCCGCCCGGCTCCGGGTGCACCCCGTCGAAGGCCTCGTCCACTGCGCCCTCGCGGACGGCGAGCTGGTAGACGCCGAGCTGCGGATGCTCCTCGACCTGGGCCCTGGTGGGAGTGTTCCGGCCAGTCTTGAAGTCCACGACGTAGGCCGCGCCGGTGGCGTTCTCGCGCTCGACGCGGTCCATGGTGCCGCGGATCCGCACCGCGTAGGGGCCGGCCTTGAGCTCGACGTCGAAGGGCTGCTCGACGGCGACGGGCACGCGCCCGCGCTCGGCGGAGTGCCAGGTCAGGAAGCGTTCCAGAGCAGCCCGCGCCTCTCCCTTCTCCTGCTCCGACTTCCACGGCGCGTCGAAGGCCACCGCGTCCCACACCCGGTCCAGCCGGGCCATCAGCACGTCCAGATCGGCCGGGGTGCGCCCGGAACCGACCTCCTCGGCCAGCACGTGGACCACGTTGCCGAAACCCTGCGCCCCGCTCGACACCTCCTGGGCGCGCACCTCCCGCCCCAGGAACCACTGCAGCGAGCAGGCGTTCACGGACTCCAGCGCGCTGCCCGACAGCTCGACCGGACCGGCCGGGTCACGCACCGGCACCTCGTTCTCCGTCAGATCGGCCATCCCCCACCAGCGGTGCGGGTCGGCCGCCGGGACCAGCGGCAGGCCGTCCTCGTCCGTCAGCTCGGCCAGGCGGGCCAACCGCTCGGCCGCCGCCTCGCGCAGCTGCGGCGAGGCGGCGGGGTCGACGCTGGTCGCCCGCAGCTCCGCGACCAGCGCGGCGACGGACAGCGCACGGCGCGGTCGGTGCGTCACGTCCTCCACGCGGACCTCGGGCTCGCGCGTCCCGTCCGGGCGCTCGCGGTAGAGCTCGCGCAGGAAGCGGGACGGCTCGTCGCCGTCCTCGGCCGCGGCCTGCACCGCGGTGACCACGAGGCGCTCCTTCGCCCGGGTGCAGGCGACGTAGAAAAGGCGCCGCTCCTCCGCGAGCAGCGCGCTCTGCGGCATCGGCTCGGCGAGGCCCTCGCGGCCGATCCGGTCGGCCTCCAGCAGGGAGCCACGACGCCGCAGGTCGGGCCAGAGACCCTCCTGCACCCCGGCGACCACGACCAGCCGCCATTCCAACCCCTTGGAGCGGTGCGCCGTCATCAGACGGACGGCGTCCGTCCGGACGGCGCGTCCGGAGAGGGTGTCGGCGGCGATGTCCTGCTGCTCCAGTTCGGCGAGGAAGTTCAGCGCACCTCGGGGACCGCCGGCCCGCAGTTCGGCGCGGGCGGCGGCCTCGAAGAGCGCGCAGAGCGCGTCCAGGTCCCGGTCGGCGTTCCGGCCGGCGGCGCCGCCGCGCAGGGCGGCACGCTCCAGGCGCTCGCGCCACGGGCTGCTCGACTCCCACAGCGCCCACAGCGCATCCTCCGCGGTGGCGCCTCCGAGCAGCAGGTCCCGCACCTTGCGCAGCAGCAGGCCCAGCTCCCGGGCGCGGCGGGCCGCGGGCCCGGCGAGCAGCACGAGCCGCTCGGGCTCGGCGAGGGCCTCCCGGATCAGCTCCCCGGCGGGCCGCACGGCGCGCCGCTCCTCCGCCGGCACCTCCCGCAGCGCGCTTCGCTCCCCCTCCCGCAGGGCCCGCCCGAGCTGCCGCAGGTCCGCGCCGTCCAGCGCGGCCAGCGGGCCGGTCAGCAGCTGCTCCGCCACCTCGACGGTCAACGGGTCCTCCGGATCGAGCACGGCGGACCGGAACCGCAGGTCACCGACGTGCTCGGCGCTCGCCACGTCGCCCACGATGTCGCCCACCGCGCCACTCGCCACGGCGCTCACGGGCCGGGCGGCGTCGTCGGGGCCCTCGACCGTGCCCGGGGCCCCGGCCGCAGGCGCCTCGACATCGTCCACCTGGTCGCCCCACGAGACGGCGGGCGCCGTGTCCGTCTCCGCGCCGGACACGGCCGCCGCGTCGTCCCCCGGGCCGGGCTGGGACGGAATGGCATCGGCCGCGCCCGCGGAGAGGCGGCGGGCGCGGGTGGCGGAGAGGGCGCAGAGGCGGAGAGCCACCAGGAGCGGGGCGACCGCTGGTTCGGCATGGAGCGGCAGGTCGTCGCCGTCGATCTCGACCGGAACGCCCGCCGAGGTGAGGACGCGGCGCAGGCCCGGGAGGGAGCGGGCGCCGGCGCGGACCAGGACGGCCATCTCGGACCAGGGGACCTGCTGCTCAAGGTGCGCACGGCGGAGCAGGTCCGCGATGTTGTCCAGCTCCGCGCCGGGCGTCGGGAAGGTCAGCACCTCGACGGAGCCGCCCTCGCGCGCGGGAACCAGGTCGCGGTGGGCCGCCAGCGCCGCCGCCGGCAGACGGCCGGCCGGGAGGCGTCCGGCGAGGACGCGGCTGGAGGCCAGCAGTCGACGCCCGGCCCGGCGCGAGACGCGGAGCACCCGGATCGGGGCCGGACGGCCGTCCGCCTGCGGGAAGTCGTGAGGGAAGTCGAGGATGCCGTTGACGTCCGCGCCCCGGAAGGCGTAGATCGACTGGTCCGGGTCGCCGACGGCGACGAGCTCGCGGCCGCTGCCGGCCAGCGCGCGCAGCAGGCGGGTCTGGGACGGGTCGGTGTCCTGGTACTCGTCGACGAAGACGACGGTGAAGGTGCGACGCAGCTGCTCGCCGACCTCCGGCCGCTCGGCCAGCAGCACCGCGCGGTGCACCAGCTCGGCGTAGTCGAGCAGGTCCTGGCCGTCGAGGACGTCGAGGTACTCGGCCAGGAAGTGGGCCGCCGCCGCCCAGTCCGGGCGGCCGACCCGCTCGGCGAAGCGGGCCAGCTGCATCTCCCCGAGGCCGAGCTCACGGGCGCGGGCGAGCACCGCGCGGACCTCGTCGGCGAAGCCGCGGGTGGTGAGCGCCGCCCGCAGCTCGGCGGGCCAGCCCGGGCCGGCCGCGAGACCCGCGCGGGCGTCCTCCGCGCCACCGGTCAGCAGCTCGCGCACGAGAACGTCCTGCTCCGGGCCCGAGAGCAGGCGCAGCGGCTCCGCGTAGAGGTCGGGCTCCTGGTGGGCGCGCAGCAGCGCGTAACAGAAGGAGTGGAACGTCGTCGCCTGCGGTGCGGCAGCCGTGCCCGCGCCTGGCCCGCCCAGCCCGCCGAAGGCGCCGACCCTGGCCGTGATCCGGTCCCGTAGCTCCACGGCGGCCTTGCGGCTGAAGGTGAGAACGAGGATCTCCTCCGGCGGCACGCCCTCGGCGATCCGCGCGGCGACCGCCTCCACCAGCGTCGTGGTCTTGCCCGTGCCGGGCCCGGCCAGGACCAGCAGCGGACCGCCGCGGTGGTCCACCACCGCCTGCTGATGGCTGTCCAGCGCAGGCGGAACCGCAGGCGCGACCGGCTCACGCACCAGGCGGTAGGCGCCGGCGGGCAGGGAGGTGGTCATCGGCGGATCCAAGAACGAAGCAGGCGGCACACGGGGACGGGGTGCGTCTCACGCACTCCGTCCGATAGCGAGCCTACGATCCTGCCCCGACAGCCCCGCCTCTGTCTCCCGAATCAGCGGATCCGTGGGATTCGCCACGCCTCACCGTCCGCCTCATTCACTTCACCGTCCGCCTCACGATCGCCTCGCGATCACCGCAGGATCGCCTCACGATCCGTGCGGGCGGCCGTCCCAGCGGGCGCGGCGCAGGTCGACCCGGGGCATGTGCTGCCCGGTCACGTCACGCAGCGGCGTTCCCTCGACCCGGTACTGCTCCAGTGCGCGCAGCTCGTGGCCCGGCAGCAGCCGCCCGTCCGCGCGGATCACCCGCCACCAGGGCACGGCGCCGCCGTACAGGGCCATCACCCGCCCGACCTGACGCGGGCCGCCCTCACCCAGGTACTCGGCGACATCGCCGTAGGTCATCACCCGTCCAGCCGGAATGCCCTCCGCGACGTCGAGAACACGCTCGGCGTACGGCGGGAGCTCCGACTCAGCCGCCCCTTCGTTCACATCCGGCATTCTGTCGCACGCCTACGACAACGCGTGCGGAAGCGCCACTCCCAGGGGGGACCGTGCCGAGCAACCTCCTCGCTCACCCAGCCGGGGGAATGTAGCATCCGCCGAGGGTCGGCACGGGGACACCTCACCGCCGCGCGCACGATCCGACCATGCCACCCTTGAATGACCTGAAGGGGCCCTGATGAGGGGACGACGGCGGGCGGACGGACAGAAGGCACACGGGGAGCGATGACCGGACCGAGGGCCACGAGCGCGGCGGACTCTGCCGACGCGCCCCGGAGCATGCCCGTTTCCGGGCCGAGCGCGGCCCCGGAGCCCGCCGAGCAGCCGCCGAGCGCGGCGCCCGGGACCGAGGCCGGGACCGAGGCCGAGGCGGGGACGCCCACGGCGAACTCCCGTCGGCCGGTCGACCTGGTGAAGCGTTCCTCCTCCGCCGTGGACGGCGGCACCTCAACCGCCGTGGACGGCACCTCCCCCGCTCCGATCGGCGCCACCTCCGTACCGGCCACCGCCGCGACCCGCTCCGAACCGGCCGAGGAGCAGGCCACGAAGCAGGCCCAGGAGCAGGCTGAGGGAACGGCCCAGGAAGCCACCACGGACGCAGGCGACGGCCCGACCGGGCCGCTCGCGGCACCGCAGGAGGAGTCGGTCACCCACGACGCCGCGACGGACGCCAACGGCGACACCCGGACCACCACCGCCGACCTCGGACACCAGGGCGAGGGGTTCGACGGACCGGGCCCGGACCAGCAGAGCGTCGCGGTCAACGAGCCGCTGCTGCCCGCCCGCGCCCACCGTCCCTCGGACCTGCTGCGCTTCCTGCTCGGCCTGCTCGGCATCGCCGCCGTCCTGGTGCTCGCCGGCATCGCGCAGTCGACGACGAACGGGCTGACCACCGACATCAACTCCGGCGCCAACCGGCTGCCGAGCTTCCTGGTCACGCTGACCAGCTTCTTCTCCACCGCCGCGGTCCTGATCGTGCCGGTCGCCTTCGCGGTCGAACGCCTGATCAAACGCGACGGACTGCGGGTGGCCGACGGCGTGCTTGCCGCGGTGCTGGCCCACGGCATCTCGCTCGGCGTGGACCTGTGGGTGCTCAAGGCCGCCCCGGCGCCCGTCTACGGTGCGCTGGTGGTCACCCACAACGGCACGGCGTCGGACCCCGTGCACGGCTATCTCACGCCGGTCATCGCCTACATGACCGCCGTCGGGATGGCGAGCCGCCCACGCTGGCGCATCGCCCTGTGGGTGGTCGTGCTGCTGGACAGCCTCTCCGAGCTGGTCGGCGGCAACACGACACCGCTCTCGATCGCGATCACGATCCTGCTGGGCCTCACCGTCGCCTACGGCACCCTCTACGCCGTCGGCAGCCCCAACGTGCGCCCGACCGGTGAGCACCTGCTCGCCGGGCTGCGGAAGGTCGGCTTCGACCCGATCACCGCGCACCGCTCGCCGGACGGCCCCGAGGGCACCCGCCGCTACCTCGTCGTGCAGCAGGTCGGTCCGCCGCTGGACGTCCACGTGATCGACCGGGAGCACCAGGCCTCCGGCTTCTTCTACCGGCTCTGGCGACGGCTGCGGCTGCGCGCCGTGGCCACCCGTTCCAGCCCGCAGTCCCTGCGCCAGGCGCTGGAGCAGGAGGCGCTGATCGCCTACGCCGCGAACGCCGCCGGTGCCCGCTCCCCGCTCCTGATCGCCACCTCCGAGCTCGGCCCCGACGCGGTGATCCTCGTCTACGAGCGGATCGAGGGACGCGGCTTCGCGGACCTGGCGGACGAGGAGCTGGCCGACGAGAAGTGGGGCGACAAGGTCCTCATCGACGCCTGGACCTCCGTCCGTGTCCTGCACGACCGTCGCATCGCACACCGGCAGCTCACCTCCAGCGCCCTGCTGGTCACCGAGGACGGTGACACCTGCCTGGTCAACCTCGCGGGCGGCGACATCGCCGCGGGCGACCTGGCGCTGCGCATGGACGTCGCCCAGCTGCTCACCACCCTCGCGCTGCGGGTCGGCCCGGAACGCGCGGTGGCCTCCGCGACGAAGGTGCTGGGCACCTCGCGCACCGCGGCCTCGCTGCCGATGCTGCAGCCGGTGGGTCTGAGCCGGTCGACGCGCCAGGACCTGAAGGCCTACCACCGGGCGGCCAAGGCGGAGGTGCAGGCGGAGCGCGACGCGAAGATCGCCACCGGGGTGAAGGTCGAGGAGGCCCTGGAGGCCCACCCCGACCCGACGGACCTGCTCTCGCTGATCCGCGAACAGATCCTGGAGCTGGTGCCGCAGGCCCCGGTCGAGCCCGCCAAGCTGGAGCGGCTCAAGCCGAAGACCCTGATCAGCCTCGTCGCGGGCGCGTTCGCGGCGTACCTGCTCGTAGGCCAGCTCACCAACAACCCGCTGACCAAGCTCGCCCACGCGCAGTGGGGCTGGATCATGATCGCCGTGGGTGCCTCCGTGGCCAGTTACGTGGGCGCGGCGATGAGCCTGGCGGGCTTCGTGCCCGAGCAGCTGCCCTTCTGGCGGACCTTCGCCGCACAGGTGGCCGGCTCCTTCGTGAAGCTGGTCGCCCCGGCCGCGGTCGGTGGCGTCGCCCTGAACGCCCGGTTCCTGCAGCGCTGCGGGGTCCGGCCCGGCCAGGCCGTCGCCAGCGTGGGTGCCTCGCAACTGGTCGGCCTGGCGATGCACATCCTGCTGCTGCTCGGCTTCGGCTTCATCGCCGGGACGGCCAACAGCTCGGACGTGCCGTCGGCGCGCACGGTGATCACCGTGCTGCTGGTCGCGGCGGTCGTGGTGCTGATCGTGACGGCGATCCCGCCGCTGCGGCGCTGGGTCTTCCAGCAGCTGCGGACGCTCTTCATCGGCGTCATCCCGCGGATGCTGGACCTGCTGCGCACTCCGTCCAAGCTGGCCACGGGTTTCGGCGGGATCATCCTGGTGTCGCTGGCCTTCATCGCCTGCCTCTACACCTGTGTGCTGGCCTTCGGCGGCTCGGCCGGGTTCGCGGCGATCGCCGTGGTCTATCTGGCGGGCAACGCGGCCGGCTCGGCGGTGCCGGTGCCGGGCGGCATCGGCACGATCGACGCGGCGCTGATCCTGCTGCTGAGTTCGGCGGCGGGCGTACCGGGCGCGATCGCGGGCCCGGCGGTGCTGATGTTCCGCCTGCTGACCTTCTGGCTGCCGGTGCTGCCGGGCTGGGGCTGCTTCAGCTTCCTCCAGCGGCGCGGCGCGCTGTAGCCGGGCGACGGCCGGACACCAACGAGGACGGCTGCCCCTGACGCAACAGGGTGCAGCCGCCAACGTGCGGGCGCGTTTCACCCCTGCGCAGTGGTGCCCCTGCAAGATCCGGACCAGCTACGGACCGAGTGGGTCAGGTGCGTGCCTCCGTCGGGCTTCGTAGCAGGTCAAGAGTGGTGACATGTAGGTTGCCGAGCCGACTGCAAAGCCGCTCCAGCCCCTGGATCGCAACACGATCAGCTGATCGAGCTGCGGTCTTTCCAGGCTGGAGCGGACGGGACCACCCCACTCAGGCCCGACCTGCCGGTGGCCGGCTGGCGGCGGCGGCGACACTGTCTCGATCGTCCTCGACGAGCGAGGCCAGGCGGACTGAGTACGCGTACTCATGCGCATGCCGCGTCAGTCCCGGCAGGGTGTGGCCGTGGCCAACCCGCCCACCGAATCTCGCCCCGGCGTCACTGGCCGCTAGGAGACACCCGTGCATCGACCGTCACGTCATGCCGTCACTGGGACCATCATGGTGGCCACGTGCGTCGTGGTCGTGGCAGCTTTCATGATCTGGCTCATCACTGGCCTGGCGGGAGGACTGCGCGGACTCCCCTGGTAGGGACGCCCGTTTGATCGGTTGCTGGATCACGGGGTAGAGGACTTTGAGGGCCGCGCCACAATCGCGCCAGACCGGATGGGATCGCACGGGGAACACGGGGGAGCCACGGTCAAAGGGCAGCGATTTGCGCAGGCCACCGAAGCCCAGGTCGGCCTAGGTTACCTACACGGAGCCTCCTGAAGCCGTGCTCTCCTGACACGGCATGACACCCCATCCTGGCCCGGCTCGAACCCGGCTGGCCCCCTCCACAACGGGCCGAGGCTGTGGGGCCGCAGTCCTCGACCGACGCAGGGCAACGCCAGGCTACCGGGCCGTCTTGGGGCCGTGCGACGGAAATCAAAGGCACACACCAATGACAATCGCCGACCACTCCCCCGCAGGTCAGGGACGTGGTCGGCGATTCGCTCGCTGGCCGGGAGGCCGGCCGTTTAGTAGACGGGCTTCTCCGGCTCGATCTGGTTGACCCAGCCGATGACGCCGCCGCCGACGTGGACCGCGTCGGCGAAGCCGGCGGAGTGCAGGACCGCCAGAACCTCGGCGGAGCGGACACCGGTCTTGCAGTGCAGGACGATCTTCTTGTCCTGCGGCATCTTCTCGAGCGCGTTGCCGAGCAGGAACTCGTTCTTCGGGATCAGCGTGGCACCCGGGATGCTGACGATCTCGTACTCGCCCGGCTCACGGACGTCGATGAGGAAGATGTCCTCGTCGTTGTCCTGCCACTCCTTGAGCTGCTTCGGCGTGATCGTGTTACCCGCGGCGGCCGCCTGGGCCTCCTCGGAGACGACGCCGCAGAAGGCCTCGTAGTCGATCAGGTCGGTGACCGTCGGGTTCTCGCCGCAGAGCGCGCAGTTCGGGTCCTTGCGGACCTTGACCTGGCGGTACTGCATCTCCAGGGCGTCGTAGATCATCAGACGGCCGACCAGCGGCTCGCCGACGCCGGCCAGCAGCTTGATCGCCTCGGTGACCTGGATCGAGCCGATGGACGCGCACAGCACACCCAGCACGCCGCCCTCGGCGCAGGAGGGGACCATGCCCGGCGGCGGGGCCTCCGGGTAGAGGCAGCGGTAGCAGGGGCCGTGCTCGGCCCAGAAGACCGAGGCCTGGCCGTCGAAGCGGTAGATCGAACCCCACACGTACGGCTTGCCGAGCAGCACGGCCGCGTCGTTGACCAGGTAGCGGGTGGCGAAGTTGTCCGTGCCGTCGACGATCAGGTCGTACTGGGCGAAGATCTCCTTGACGTTGTCGACGTCGAGGCGCGTCTCGTGCAGGATCACGTTGACGTAGGGGTTGATCTCCTTGACCGAGTCGCGCGCGGACTCGGCCTTGGAGCGACCGATGTCGGACTGGCCGTGGATGATCTGACGCTGCAGGTTCGACTCGTCGACGGTGTCGAACTCGACGATGCCGAGGGTGCCGACACCGGCCGCGGCCAGGTACATCAGTGCGGGCGAGCCCAAGCCACCGGCGCCCACACAGAGCACCTTTGCGTTCTTCAACCGCTTCTGCCCGTCCATCCCGACATCCGGGATGATCAGGTGGCGGGAGTACCTGCGGACCTCGTCCACGGTGAGCTCGGCAGCGGGCTCGACCAGGGGTGGCAGCGACACGGGGGACTCCGGTGGTGGTCAGGCGATGTGTTTCCCTGGCCAACAGTGCCACGCGCGAGGCTATTCCGAAGCCCCTGGTCCAATGTGCGAGACATCCGATGAGACGACGGTGAGACAGGCCGCCCTGCCCGCAGCCGGCCCCGGGCAGGACTCAGACGCGGCAGGCCGTCTCCATCCAGATGTCGGCCAGCGACTCCTCCAGGGGCACCCGGGGCCGCCAGCCGAGGCGCTCGCGGGCGGTACGGATGTCCGCCTGCCGCCACAGCACCTCCATGGGCCGGTCGGCCGCGTCCGCACCGGAGATCGGGCTGCGGGACTCCTCCATCAGCCGACCCTCGAAACCGGAGGCCCGGACCAGCAACCCCGCGGCGTCGCGCATCCGGACCCCGGCACCACCACCGATGTTGATCACGCCCGTGGCCGCGGAGACGGCGGCCGACTGGACGGCCCGCGCCACGTCCCGCACGTCGACGAAGTCTCGGAATGCGGACAGATCAGCGGTACGGACGTGAGACTCCCCCCGTTCCAGCGCCCGCCGCAGGCCCTCCGAGAGGCGCCCGAAGAGCGAGCCCGCCGGTACGCCGGGGCCGACCACGTCGAAGATACGCAGCACGACGGCGTCCAGCCCGGACGAGAGCGCGAGCTCCGTGCCCGCCAGCTTGGTCACCCCGTAGGGCCCGAGCGGACGCGGCTCCGCCGTCTCGGCGGTGGCCGTGCCGATCGGCACCGGCCCGTACTCGGCGGCCGAGCCGACGTGGACCAGCCGGGCCGGGTCGTGGCTGCGCCGGATCGCCTCGCAGACGGTGGCGACGGCCTGGGTGTTGGCCCGAACCAGGTCACGCGGGCTGCCGTAGGTGGCACCGGCGCAGTTGACCACCACCCGGGGCATCACCGCGTCGAGGAAGCGCGCCAGCGCCCCGGGGCTGCCGGCGGCGAGGTCGAAGCGGATGTCCGCCGAATCACGCCGGCCGAGCACGGTGACCTGGAGCTCCGGGTCGGCGAAGAGTCGATCGGCGACGCGACGGCCGATGAAACCGTCGGCGCCCAGCAGCAGCACCCTCATCAGGTGGTCCTTCCCTACGTAAGTGCGGTTCGTTGCTCGGTGGGTGGTGGCGCCGGGACGCCCGAGGGTGATGGCGGCGCCGCTCCGGGTCACGGCCCCGGCGACGCCTCCTCCGCCTCCGCCGGGGGGCGGTGGGTGGCGGGGTTCAGCGAGGAGGCCCAGGCGTACGGCAGGCCCACGCCGGCCGTCAGGGCGCAGGCCCAGATCACGAGGCCGGAGTGGGTCGCCCCCCAACCACCGGCGCCGGAGGCCGCCGCGGTCCGTGCCAGGGCGACGCAGGCGCACGAGGCGGCGAGGACGGCGAGGGCGGACGGGACACGCTCCCCGTGCCGCAGCAACAGCGCGACCAGCACAGCCGCGCCGGCACTGAGCTGGACGACCCAGACCACCCCGGAGCTCGCCCAGAGCAGCGCCACCCCGCCTTGGCCGCCGGGGCCACCACGACCGCCGGGCTGCAGGGCGAGCGCCACAGCCGTGAGGCCCGCGAGGACGGTCAGGTACCCCAGCGCCACCGAGGGCAGCACGGGCCGCATCCGGGAGCGGAACTCACGGTACGAGCGGGCGCGGATGTGCCCCCAGCCGAGATGGCGGAACCAGCGGGCCGACCACTCGGCCACACCGACGCCGGCTGCCAGCGCCAGCTGAGCCGGCCCGACGTCCTGGGCGAGGCCCAGCAGGGCGCCGACGCCCAGCGCCAACGACGCCCGCTCCGACAGCCGCAGCCCCCGCCCGAGCGTGCCGGCGGCAGCCGCCGCGAAGGCCGCCACCTGGGCCGCCGGCGGAACCGGCAGCCCCAGCGTGCGCAGGCTCCAGAGCAGCAGGCCGACCGCGACGAACACCGCTCCCGCCGCCAGGGCGGGCCGGGCCCGCCGCCGCCAGGCCCCCGCGTCGGGCGGCGGCGCGGCCGCCCGACGTGGCACCCGGGCGTGGAGCTCCTCGGCCAGCGAGAAGACGTCGGCGTGCCGGAAGCGGCCGGCCGTCTCCGGGCCGATGCCCGAACGCTCCAACACGGCGGCGATGTCCAGTGGGTCGACCGCGTCGGCGTACAGCTCCTGGTGGCGCTCCAGCAGGGCCTGCACCGGATCGGCGGCGGCGTGCGGACGGGAGGGCGGCACGGAACGGCTCGGACGGGACGGGCCCGCGTGCCGACCGGGGCCGGGAACGGACCGGGCGGCAGCGTGCTGCCCCGATCCGCCGGACCAACCCGCGCCACCGGACCAACCGGACCCACCGCCGTGGCGGGGGGCGGGACCGCCGCGCGAGGCATGACGAGGCGTCATCGAGCCGGCACCCCCTTCGGGAAGGCGCCGACCCAGTACTCCGCCGGGCGGGCAAAGGGCTGATCCGTGCGTTCCGGCGCGGGCGCGGGAAGCTCGGCCGCCAGCTCCAGGTAGAGCGTGCGGAAGGCGTCGACGGCGGGCTCGACGGCGTACAGCTCCTGGGCGCGAAGCCGACCCGCGTGCCCAAGGCGCTCGCGGCGCTCCTCGTCGCGCAGCAGGGCCGCACAGGCCGCGGCGAGCGGTGCGGGCTCGCCGACGGGGACGAGCAGCCCCGTCCGCCCCAGCACCTCCCGGGCCGCGCCCGCGTCGGCAGCGACCACGGGGCGGCCGCTGAGCTGGGCCTGGGCCAGCAGCTGCGGCCTGACCCCGGCGGTGCCGGAGAAGACCAGCACCGAGGCGTGCTCGTAGACCGAGCGCAGTCGGAGTGGGTGCCCGTCGAAGGAGACGGCGCCAGGGGAGGCCGTGTCCGCGGAGGCGGCGTACGCGTCGGCCGGCTCGCCGAAGAGGCGCCGGGCGAGGGCACGACAGTGCTCCTCGTACGCGGCCGCCCCGGCCGGGGCCTCGCCGTGGACCCGGAGCACCGCGGCCGGCAGCTCCTCGCGCACCAGGGCGAAGGCCCTGAGCATCGCCTCCAGGCCCCCGGCCGGCTCTATCGGCCCGATCCAGGCCAGCGTCGGCCGGTCCGGCTCCGCGCCGACCGGCGGCTCCTCGGCCAGCGGGGTGGCCTCGTAGACCACCCGGATCCGCTCGCGCGGCGCCCCGCAGTACTCCTGCCAGCGCTGGTCGAAGGCGCTGCCGGGGGTGATCACGCCTGCCTGGGCGTAGCTCTCCTGGGCCAGCAGCCGGTGGAAGGCCAGCAGCAGGGACCGCACCGGCCAGCGGTAGCGGGAGGCGCGGTAGCCGCGGTAGCGCTCGCGCAGGTGCAGGTTGTGCTCGGTGAGCAGCAGCGGCAGGCCCAGGCGCCGCTTGGCGACCAGGCCCGCGAGCACGGCGGACGGCCCGTCGACGACATGGCAGACGTCCGTCCCGGCGAGCGACCCGCGCGAGCCGAACCAGGGCAGGGAGAGCGGTCGCAGTGCGCGTTCCAGCAGGTCGGTCGCGACGAGCGCGTCCTGCACCAGGGGCACACCGGCATCCCCCGGCCCCGCGGCGACGGCGGCCGCCGCGGAGCCGAACCAGGCGGACTCCAGCGCGCGGACGGCGGCGCCGGACCGGAGCAGGGCGGGCAGGCCTCCGCCGCGCGCCTCGTCCGTGAGGGCGTTCAGCGCCGACCCGAAACCGGCCGCGGCGCGCGGGTCGACCAGTGCCCGCACCAGATCGCCGTAGGCCGCGAGGGCACGGCGTCTACGGGCCGCGACGGGCGGCGCGGATCGCGGCCGCTCGGCGGCGCCGGGCGAGACTCGCACGAACTCGTGCTCGGGCAGGGAGGCGACCAGTCGGTCGCTCCACGCGACGGAGGCAACACTCTCGGTGACCAGTGCGATGCGCATGGGACCTCCGTCCGGAAGATGACGACGAATGAGGCGGAGGACGACACGGGCACGCACGGCCGCGCAGCGGCCTCACGGCCGCGGACTCCCCCACCACGCACACGCCGACCGCGGTCACCCCTTGCGCGGGGACGCGTGTTCGGCCGACGGCACGAAACTACGTCCCACCACCGACACCCAGTCGGCCATCCGGCCCCCTACCACCCGAAGGAGTGAAGCCCCTTCTGTTGCACTCGCTCCGGTTGCACCACCTCAGGGGCACGAAGGACCGCGCGGGGAACCCACCCCGGGTGGACGGCCCCGCGCGTCGAGAGCCATCCGCTCCTCAGGAGCCGGTCGCACCCGCGCAGGGGCACCTCCCGGCCGAAGGCTGAGGGAGGCCGCACCTCAGCAGGGCTCCGCGCCCTTGGCGGCCACCTCCGCGAGGAAGTCCTCGACCCGCGCGGCGACCAGTTCCGGGAACTCCATCATCGCCACGTGCCCCGCCTCCGGCAGGACCAACAGGCGGGAGTCGGCGAAGGCCTGGGACGCCCGGCGCGCCATGCGGTAGCCCACGAGACGGTCCTTCAGGCCGTACACGAGGAGCGTCGGGGCCGTGACGCGCTCCGCCTGGCGCCACAGCGAGTGGGCACCGCGCTCCGTGTAGGCGCGGATGATGCCACGGGCGCTGCGGGACAGGACGTCGAGGGAGTACGGCAACTCCGCGCGGCGACGGTACTCCGCCACCATGACCGCCCGCCGCTCCGGCGGGATGCGCCCGGGATCGCCGTAGCAGAGCTCGAGAAGCGACTGGGTCTGGGACTCGAACGTGGTACCGCGGGAGGCGCGACGGATCACGCCGGCCGCACCGGGGAGGGCGAGCAGGCCGGTGGGCCAGGCCATGGTCTGCGGGGGCAGTTCGGGCAGGGCCGGTGAGATCAGGGTGAGGCTGCGGACCAGGTCGGGGCGGAGCGCCGCGATGCGGGTGGTGACGGCGCCGCCGAGCGAGTTCCCGAAGAGGTGGACCGGGCCGCGGCCGCCGCGGTCGAGGTGGTCGACGACGGCGCGCACGTGCGCGTCGAGGGAGAGGTCCGCGTCGTCCGGCGGCGGGGACTGCCCGAAACCGGGGAGGTCGACGGCCTGGCCGTCGACCGTGTCGGCGAGCTCGGCCATCAGCAGTTCCCAGTTGCGGGTGGACCCGCCGAGGCCGTGGACGAAGAGCGCGGCCGGCAGGCCGGCGCGGCGCGGTGGCTGCGCCTCCGCGAACAGCCTGCTGCCCGGCACCCGCACCTCGCGCAGGCCGCCTGGGCCGGTGGTGGTCTCGACCTCGAATGTCTCGCGCAGTCCACTCATGGGGACGATGCTAAGAGTGCGGTGCCGTGACGGCAGCGCCAGGCTCGCACCCCTTCCTCACTCCGCTTCCTCACCCCGCACCACTCCAGGGAGGCCACCATGTCCCAGGTCAACGACGCCGCACTCGACTCCCTGGACGTCGCGGAAGCCGACGAACGCCCCGAGGTCGAGCCGGACGTCGACGAGGGCGCAGGCCCGGCAGGCGGCGAGGAGTTGAAGAGCCTCACCCAGGAGGAGCTCTCCCTGGAATCGCCGGAGGCGGACACCGTGGAGCAGAAGGTCGAGGTCCGAATCGACGAAGACGAGTACCGGTGACGGGGGTGCTTGTGGAATCCTCACAAGCCGAGGTCAGAACTTTCGGGTCCGGACCTGCGCCATCGGCCATTACCCGAAAGTAGGATGGGCCGCAGGTGTCGCCCGGACGGCGCCCTGTGGGTCCAGTCGCTGAGTGAGGAGCACCGTGACGGCAATCCAGGACACGGCGGAGCGCCCCCGGGGCACTCGCCTGCCGCGCAGTGCCCGCCGGAACCAGCTGCTGGGCGCCGCCCAGGAGGTCTTCGTCGCGCAGGGCTACCACGCGGCCGCGATGGACGACATCGCCGAGCGTGCCGGCGTCAGCAAGCCGGTGCTCTACCAGCACTTCCCGGGCAAGCTCGAGCTGTATCTCGCGCTGCTGGACAAGCACTGCGAGGCCCTGGTCGACGCGATCAGCGCCGCGCTGGAGTCGACCAACGACAACAAGAGCCGCGTGCTGGCGACCACCGAGGCCTACTTCGAGTACGTCTCCTCGGAGTCCGGCGCCTTCCGCCTGGTCTTCGAGTCGGACCTGACCAACGAGGAGGCCGTCCGCGAGCGCGTCGAGCGCGTCACGCGGGACACGGCCACCCTGGTCAGCCGAGTGATCGCCGAGGACACCGACCTCCCCGAGGAGGAGTCCATGCTGCTGGCGGTCGGCGTCTGCGGGCTGTGCCAGATCACCGCCCGTTTCTGGCTCTCCCAGGGCGCGACCATCCCGCAGGACGAGGCGGTCCGCATGGTCTCCAGCCTTTCCTGGCGTGGCCTGAAGGGGTTCCCGCTGCACGGCGGGGACGCCGCGCACTGATCACGGTGCCCGGACCGGGCCCGCTTCGCGGCACTTGAGCCGTATGGTGGGGCCGTACGGCATGTGGTCGCATCGGCCCCGTGTGAACGACGAATGCCTGTGATGGGCCCGGAGGGACGAAAGCCGTGGAGGTCAAGATCGGCGTGCAGAACGCGGCTCGGGAGATCGTTCTCGAGAGCGCGCAGACTGCCGACGAGGTCGAGAGCGCTGTCGCCGCTGCGGTGGACGGCGGCAAGCTGCTGAAGCTGACGGACGAGCACGGCCGCAAGATCCTGGTCCCGGCCGACCGCCTGGCCTATGTGGAGATCGGCGAGCCGACGCGTGCCAAGGTCGGCTTCGGCACGCTCTGAGGTGCGCTGAGGTGTGCTCCGAGCTGCGCTCCGAGGCACGCTGCTGAGCCTCACCAGCTCAACAGCCGAAACGTGGAACGCCCCGTTTTCCCCCGCTCGTGGGGGAATGCGGGGCGTTCCGCGTGTTCCGGTATGTCCCGTGCCGCTTGTGGGTAGGGCTCTCTCGACCGCAATCCACAGCAAACGGACAGACCGACCGCCGGGGAGGCCGTGACCATGACCGTCGAGCTGATCGCTTTCGCCATCGTCGGCCTGGCCGTCGGGCTGGGCGCGTCGCTGCTGCTGAGCGACCTGTTCCCGGCCCCGCGCCTGGTGACCGTGCTGACCGGCCTCTGTTCGGCGTTGCTGCTCGGCGGGATCGCCCACGCCGCCTTCGGCGGCGGCCACCCGGTCGAGACGGTCGTCTGCGCCCTGCTCGGCTCCGCGGCGATGGTGTCGCTGCTGGCCCGCCCGGACCAGCGGTCAGGCCACCGTCCCCGGCACGCCTGACCGCCGCTCCGCGACTGCTGCGCAGACGCTGATCAGGAGGCCAGGCCCAGCGCCGCCATGCGGCGGGTGTGCGCCTCGGTGATCCGGTTGAACATCTTGCCGACCTCGACCAGGTCGAACCCGCGCACCTCGGTGCCACCGATCAGCAGGTTGGACAGGGCGTCGCGCTCCGCGACGACCCGCTGGGCCTGACTGAGCGCCTCACCCATGAGCCGGCGTCCCCACAGCGCCAGCCGCCCACCGATGCGCGGGTCGGCGGCGATGGCCTCACGGACCTTGCCGACGGCGAACTCGGCGTGGCCGGTGTCCGCCATGACGCCGAGGACCAGCTCGCGGGTGTCGTCGTCGAGCCGGACCGCCACCTCGCGGTAGAAGTCGGCCGCGATGGAGTCGCCGACGTACGCCTTGACCAGGCCTTCCTCCCAGTCCGCCGGGGCGGTCATGCGGTGGAAGGACTCCAGGGCCTCGGCGAAGGGCTGCATGGCCTCGGCGGGGTTCTCGCCGATCCCGGCGAGGCGGTCGCTCAGCACGCGGTAGTGACCGAACTCGGCCGCGGCCATGCCTGCGAGCGCCGCCTTGTCGTCGAGGGTCGGGGCCAGCTTCGCGTCCTCGGCCAGTCGCTCGAAGGCGCTGAGCTCGCCGTAGGCCAGGGCTCCGAGCAGGTCGACCACGGCCGCGCGGTACTGCGGATCCGCCGAGCACTGCGCCCAGTCCCCGATCGACGGGTACGCGTCGGTGTCCGTCTCGTCCTGCTTCGGTGCTTCAGGGGTCTCCATACGCCGCACCTTAGTGGCCTTCGGAGGACGCCAGGCGCCGATAAGTGGTCGGGAACGGGCCCGATGTCGTCCGCGTCACATGTTCGATCTTCGACTTGACGGTATGCTGGTAGCGAGGCCCGATGTGTTTCACGACCTGGATGGACGTGAATGAGCACCGCGCCTCACGCACGCGGATGCCCGGTCGGTTGCACGATCGGCTCCGACCGACCCCGCAGTGGCCGAGCGAGGGCCGCCGCAGACCGCGCCATCGCGGTCCCGCGCCGGGCCTCTCCATGCAGTGCCGCTCACCGCACCCCGTCGAGTCCGCTCCCCGCGGACGCGTCCCGGACGAACACGTCCGCGGACGTTTCCACGACGCGCCGGCGCGTGAGCCGCCGCGAGGCAACCGGTAGCGGTCCGTGCGCCCGTCCCACGGCGGGTGCCCGGCCGTCCCCGCGATCGGCCGCACCACATCCGGAAGAGGCACCGCCCTGACTACGTTCCGTGAACTCGGGATCCTTCCCGAGACCGCAGAGGCCCTCGAGGCCGTCGGCATCATCACTCCGTTCCCGATCCAGGAGATGACCCTCCCGGTCGCCATGACCGGCCACGACGTCATCGGCCAGGCCAAGACAGGCACTGGCAAGACCCTGGGCTTCGGGCTCCCCATCATCGACTCCGTCCGCGTCGCCGCCGACGTGGACGCCGGCCGCCTCACCGCCGCCGAGCTGCCGACCGCGCCGCAGGCGCTGGTCGTCGTCCCGACGCGCGAGCTGTGCACCCAGGTCACCAACGACCTGCTGGTCGCCGGCAAGGTCCGCAACGTCCGGGTCCTCTCGATCTACGGCGGTCGCGGCTACGAGACCCAGATCGAGGCGCTGGAGCGCGGCGTCGACGTCATCGTCGGCACCCCCGGCCGCCTGCTGGACCTGGCCCGCCAGAAGAAGCTCGACCTCTCCGCCGTGCGCACGCTCGTGCTCGACGAGGCGGACGAGATGCTCGACCTGGGCTTCCTGCCCGACGTCGAGCGGATCATCGACCTGCTGCCCGCGCAGCGCCAGACCATGCTGTTCTCGGCGACCATGCCGGGCGCGGTCATCAGCCTGGCCCGCCGCTACATGAACCGCCCGACGCACATCCGCGCCACCGCGCCGGATGACCAGGGCGCCACGGTCGCGAACATCTCGCAGCACATCTACCGCGCGCACTCGCTCGACAAGGTCGAGATGGTCTCGCGGATCCTGCAGGCCGAGGGCCGCAACCTGGCGATGATCTTCTGCCGGACCAAGCGGACCACCGCCGATGTCGCCGAGCAGCTGACCAAGCGCGGCTTCGCGGCCGGCGCCGTCCACGGCGACCTGGGCCAGGGCGCGCGCGAGCAGGCGCTGCGCGCGTTCCGCAACGGCAAGGTCGACATCCTCGTCTGCACCGACGTCGCCGCGCGCGGCATCGATGTCGAGGGCGTCACCCACGTCATCAACTACCAGTGCCCCGAGGACGAGAAGACCTACCTGCACCGCATCGGCCGGACCGGCCGCGCGGGCGCGTCGGGCACCGCCGTCACCCTGGTCGACTGGGACGACATCCCGCGCTGGCAGCTGATCAACAAGGCGCTGGACCTGAAGTTCAACGACCCGGAGGAGACGTACTCGTCCTCCGCGCACCTTTACGAGCAGCTGCACATCCCGGCCGGGACCAAGGGTGTCCTGCCGCGTACCGAGCGCACCCGCGCCGGTCTGGACGCGGAGGAGATCGAGGACCTGGGCGAGCCCGGCGGCGGCCGTCGCCGTGGCACGAAGCCCGCCAGTCGCGGTGATGACCGCGGCGGGCGCGGCGAGGAGCGCGGCGGCCGGGACCGCGACGGCGCGCACGACAGCGAGCGTCCCGCGGCGCGTCGCGAGCGCGGCAAGCGTCGTCGCACGCGCAGTGGGCAGGACGCGGAGGGCGTCACGGTCGAGTCGACCACGGCGACTCCGTCTGAGGACACCACGGCCGCGGTCACCACCGACTCGTCGGAGGCCCCGGGCCGCCGTCGCCGTCGCCGTTCGCGCAACGGCGGCGGGGAGCAGGCGCAGGCGCTGGGCGCGAGCGAGGCCGCCGCGGTCGTCGAGACCCCGGTGGTCGAGGCTGCCGCGCCGGTGGCCGAGGCTCCGGTCGCTCCGGTGGTCGAGGCACCGGTTGCCGAGGAGGCCTTGGCCCCGCGCCGTCGCACCCGCGCGACCAAGAAGGCCGTCGCCGAGGCCCCCGCCCCGGTCGAGGCCGAGGTCGTCGAGGTTGCCGCGGTCATCGAGGCTCCGGTCGCCGAGGAGGCGCCGGCCCCGCGCAAGCGCACCCGCGCCACCAAGAAGGCCGTCACCGAGACCCCGGCCCCGGCC
>NZ_FOAZ01000001.1:0-447155 GCF_900109465.1 Streptacidiphilus jiangxiensis | reverse complement strand
GCGCCGCGCAAGCGCCGTCGGGCGACGTCCGGCGTGACCGACGCCGCGGCGAAGGCCGCCGCCGCGCAGATCTCGACCGCGAGGGTCGAGGCGGAGGTCCCCGCGCAGCGCGCCGAGGCGACGCCGGTCGGGGCCGAGGAAGAGCGCCCGAAGCGCAAGCGCCGCAGCGTGCGCCTGGCCGAGGCGGCCGCCGCGACCGCCGCCGCCGAGGCGGCGGCGGAGAAGGCGCCGGCACGCCGCTCGCGCGCCTGACGCACACGGCAACACCGCGACACTGCAGCACGACAGCGGCGCGGCGGGATCCTGATCCAGGATCCCGCCGCGCCGTTTCCATGGGTGCGCCCCGCGCCACGCCCCCTCGGCGGGCGCGACGACATCTCGTGGACATCTGTCCTGGTTAGGCTCGTCCACGCCTGCCGCGCCACCAGGAGGTCCCGCCAGATGAGCACGCCGCCGTTCCTCACCCTGCCCGCCTGCGCCCGCAGTGTCCGGCTGCGGACCGTACGAGGGGAGTTCGCCGCGCTGCACGCGGTACCGGAGGGGATCGCGAGGGGTACCGCCCTGCTGGTGCCGGGGTTCACCGGGAGCAAGGAGGACTTCATCGCGTTGCTGGCGCCACTCGCGGCGGACGGGTTCGAGGTCTACGCGGTGGACCAGCGAGGCCAGTACGAGACGGGCGGGCCGGACGAGGTCGACGCCTACGCCCTGGAGGAGTTCAGCCTCGACCTGCTCGCGCTGACCGCGGAGCTCCGGGCTCGCGCCGGCAGCCGGCCACCGCACCTGGTCGCGCACTCCTTCGCGGGCTACGTGGCCCGGGACGCGGTGCTGCGGGCCACGGGGACGCCGCTTCCGTGGTCGTCGCTCACCCTGCTCAGCACGGGGCCGGCGGCCATCGGGCACGGTGAGACGGAACGCGCCAAGCTGCTGCTGGCCGCCCTTCCGGCGATGACGCTGGAGGAGATCTGGCAGGCGATGCAGGAGATGGACGAGGCGGGCGGGGTCTCGGTCCGGCTGGAGCCGGAGATCGCGGACTTCCTGCACCGCCGCTGGCTGGCCAACGTCCCGGCCGCGCTGACGGCGATGGCCCAGCGGCTGATCTCCGAGCCGGACCGGGTGGACGAGCTGGCGAAGGCGCCGCTGCCGAAGCTGGTCCTCTCGGGTGAGACGGACTACGCCTGGCCGGTCGAGCTGCAGGCGCAGATGGCCCTGCGACTCTCCGCCGAGCACGTCGTCGTTCCCGGTGCCGGGCACTCCCCCAACGCGGAGCGGCCGGAGGGGACGGCGGTGTCGCTCTCCGCGTTCTGGACCGCCCACGAGGACGACCGGGCAACCTGCTCCTGAGGCCTCGTCAGTCCTCTCCAGACTTCGCCCCACCCTCGCCCCGCCCTCGCTCCGGACCTCGCTCCGGACCCGCCACGACGGCGATACGCAGGCTTAACGGCCTGCTAACCGCACCGCAGCAGGCGCCGCCGAGGATGGAAGCCATCACGAGAAGGGAGAGGCCCATGCGATTCGAGATCTTCCGCCTCGACGAGGCCGGAGTGGCGACCGACACCCTGATCGCGGAGGCGGACGCGGTCCGCTCGATCGTCGATCACGCCGCCGCCACGGGCGAGCGGCTCTACATCCGTCCGGTCCCGAACACCACCTCCTGACCCGGCCCGCCGACCGCGTCACCGCCGCGGGCGACTCCCTCGAAAGAGGCGTCGCCCGGGCGGGTGATCGTCCTTGACGGACCGGTCGTGAGGGAGGACCGTGGTCCTCTATGAGGGGCGAGCCCAGTTGCCCGAGGTGCGGGGGCCGAGTCCGCGCCCCGGGATTGTTCACCGACACGTGGCAGTGCGACAGACACGGTACGGTCTATCCCCTGCAGCCGGTCGTCCCGCCCAGCGTCGAGGCGCTGGGCGTCGCCGTCGCCAGGGCCGAGGTTCCCGTCTGGCTGCCCTGGCCGCTGCCGGTGGGCTGGCTCTTCACCGGTATCGCGCACGCTGGTGACGATGTCTCGGGAACGCGGGCGACCGCTGTCGCCTGCTCCGGGCCCGGACCGCTGGGCGGTCCGGGAGAGTTGCTGTTGATCGCCGAGGAGCTCGGCGTGGGTCTCGGCGCGCGCTACGCCGGCCTGTCCGGGCCGGATCCGGGCGACGCGATCGCGGTGAACCGACCACCGCACGCGAAGGTCCTGGCGGCCGGGCGCCCGACGGCGCTGTGGCACGTGCCGAACGCGCCCGACGACCGCGCGGTCTTCGTGGGCGAGGCGCGCGGCCTGTGGCTCTGGGCCGTGGTGTGGCCGGAGCGCTCGGGGTTGCTGATGTACGACGAACTGGTGCTGACCGACCTTCGCGACGCGGGCGCCGAACTGGAGCTCCTCCCGTGCGGGGCGCTGTCCCCGCACATCCTGAAGTAGCACGCGAGGCAGCACGGGCAGCAGGACCAGCAGCCGGACGAGCGGCCGTCCGTCTCGGTTCGCACCCGTACCCTGGACGGCATGCGTATCGATCTCCATGCCCACAGCAACGCCTCCGACGGCACGGACTCCCCCGCGGAGCTCGTCCGCAACGCCGTGGCGGCCGGGCTGGATGTCGTCGCGCTGACGGACCACGACACCACCGCCGGGTGGCGCGAGGCCGTGGACGCGCTGCACGGAACGACGTTGACGCTGGTGCCGGGGGCCGAGCTGTCCTGCCGGGTCGAGGGCATCTCGATGCACCTGCTGGCCTACCTGTTCGACCCGCAGGAGCCGGCCTTCGCGCGCGAGCGGGAGCTCGTGCGGACGGACCGGGTGCGCAGGGCCCGGGCCATCGTGGAGCGCTGCCGCGAGCTGGGTGCGCCGATCGAGTGGGCCCAGGTCGAGCGGATCGCCGGACGCGGCGCGGTCGGCCGGCCGCACATCGCGTCGGCACTGGTCGAGGCGGGTGTGGTGGAGAGCGTCGACGCGGCGTTCACCAAGGAGTGGCTGGCCAACGGCGGGCGGGCGGACGTGCCGAAGCGGGAGACGGACCCGGCGGAGGCGATCGCGCTGGTGCGGGCCGCCGGCGGGGTGTCGGTCTTCGCGCACCCCGGTGCCTCCAAGCGCGGGCGCACGGTCTCGGAGGCCGCGATCGCCGATCTGGCCGCAGCAGGCCTGGCGGGGCTGGAGATCGACCATATCGACCACGACGAGGACACCCGGGTCCGACTGCGCGGGCTGGCGGCCGAGCTGGGCCTGCTGGTCACCGGTTCCTCCGACTACCACGGAACCCGCAAGACCGTCAGGCTCGGTGCGAACACCACCGATCCGGCCGTCTACGAGGCCCTCGTCGACCGCGCGACGGGCGCCAAGCCGGTCACCGGCTGACGGCCGACGCCCCCACGGACGCCACGTCAGGACCGCCACACCGGGTCAGGACCGCCACCGGGCCAGGACCGGCGTCGCGCCAGAACCGTCGCCGCGTCAGGTCGACCGACGTGGCAGGTCGGAGGTCGCGGCGCGACCGTCGCCGCGTCAGGCGTCGCCGAGCGCAACGGACTTGCGCTGCGGATCCCGCAGGTCCGTGCCGTGACGGAGCCAGCGCTCCTGGAGCTCCGCGGCACCGTGGACACGCTTGTGGGCGGCCTCGTTCGGGGTCATCGGCAGCAGCGGCAGGAAGCGGACCGCCTCGGCGGGTTCGGGCAGCTCCAGGTCCTCGACCAGTCCGCCGGGCTCCGCGACGAGGAAGCCGGTGAACGGCGCGCCCGGCCAGAGCGGGTCGCCCAGGTCGAGCGAGGCGCCCGGGGCCACGACCAACCCCTCCACCTGCGGCGCGGCCGCCAGCGTGGCCAGCGGCCGGAGCAGCCCGTCCTGGCCGCCGCGGACGGTCACGACCAGCTCCGCACGCGGGCCGGCGACCGGGTCGGCGACCAGCGCGGTCGGGTCGGTCATCGGCGCGGCGGACATGCCGAGGGTGGCGTAGCGGAAGAGCCCGTCGGACTGCGGGAAGCGCAGCACCTCGATCCGGTCCGCCCCGAGGAAGGTGACCGCGGCGCGGCCGTCCGGCTCACCGAAGGTGCTGATCAGGCGCGCCTCGACGGCGGCGAGGACGGCGTCCGGCGCGGACGGGTGGGACGAGTCGGCATGCGGCATACGCAGAGCCTACGACCTCGTGGTCCGTGCCGATCAGGACCGCTGTCCGGCGCGGATGATCAGCAGCAGGCCCGCAAGGATCATCACCATGGCCGGGTAGACCGCGACCGGCGGCAGCTGGCCGAGCCAGACGGCGGCGATCAGCGCCGCGCCCGGGGTCTCCAGCAGGATCGCGGTGGAAACGAACGACGGGCCGACGGTGCGCACCACGCGGTTGCTCAGCGAGTGGCCGAGGAACTGCGCGGACGCGGTGAGCAGCAGGATCTGGAGCCAGGCGGTGGGGCTGTAACCGCCGCTGAGCGACTGCCCGGAGAGCAGGCAGGCGATCAGCAGCAGGGCGGCCGTGGTCGCGTAGCAGACGAAGGTGTAGGCGGTGGTGCTGACGGTGCGCCGGACCTCGCTGCCGAGCAGCAGGTAGCCGGACGCGGCCATCCCGGCGCCGAGGGCGAGCAGGTCGCCGAGGACGGCCCGCGAGGAGAGCGTGAGGTCGAAGCCGGTCAGCAGCACGACGCCCGCGAAGGCCAGCCCGATGCCCACCCAGACCAGACGCGGCGGACGGTGGCCGCGCAGGCGCAGGTAGAGCGTGGTCCACAGCGGGGAGGCCGTGCACAGCGCGGTCGAGGTGGCCACCGAGGTGAGCCTCAGGCTCGGCAGCCACATGGCGAAGTGCAGCGCGAGGAACACCCCTGCCGCCAGCGAGAGGCCGACGGAGCGTCGGCTCATGGCCCGCAGTTCGCCGCGGTGGCGCAGCAGCGCGATCGGGGCGAGCACACCGGTGGCGATGCAGTTGCGCCAGAACGCGATGGCGACAGCGGGCGCGGCGATGGCGCTGATCAGCGGCGCCGAGAGGGACACGCCCGCGACGGCCAGGGCGAGCAGGAGGAAGTCGACGCGCGGCACCGTCGACAGGTCGGGCTGGGCGCCCGGCGCCAGCGTGGCACCGGCCGACTGCTGCGTCGGCCGGGGCGACGTGGGCGCACTCTCGGCGGTGCTGGACACGGGCTTCTCCTCGGCGCGGGTCGGACCCGACCACGAAGGGACCGACGGCGGTGCGGCGGCAGATCGGTAAGGGGCGTCTTGATGGTAGGTGACTGACACGTTCCGCTTCCACGGCCGTCCGAGGAGTGGCCCTGGAGCATGGGCGGGGACGGCCCGGCCCGTGAGGGCGAACGGCGCGAGCGCGAACACGGAAGGCGCGGGCCGGGGAGAGCACCGACGGGGAAAGCGCGGACAGGAAAAGGGAGCCGCCGGGGGACCCAATACCCTGGGGGCATGACTGCTGAGCCGAGTGCCGAGCTGCTGGACCGCGCCCTGATCGAGGAGGCCGCGAAGAAGTCCGGCCTGCTGTGGGTGCGGCGCGACGGCGGGCGCGACCAGGCCCTGTGGCACGCGTGGGTGGACCAGGCGGTGGTGGTCGTGGGCGACGGCGGCGAGCAGCCGCTCGGCGGACTCGACGCGGACATGGACGTCGTCGTCACCGTGCGCAGCCGGGACAAGTGGGGGCGCCTGGTCGCCTTCCGGGCCCGCACCGAGCTGCTGGCCCCGCAGACGGAGGCCTGGCAGGCCGCGGTCGAGGAGCTGAAGGGCAAGCGGCTCAACGCCCTGGACCACGACGCGATCTCGGACCGCTGGGCGGCACAGGCGCGCGTACTGCGGATGGCGCCGCTGGGCCTCAGCGTCGAGCACCCCGGTGCGATGCCCGACGTCGCCCACAGCGCGACTCCGGCGCCGACCGGTGCGACGACCCGCGAACCGATCCCGGCCGCGCTGCCCAAGCTGGTACTGGGCCGGAAGCGCCGTCGCTCCTAGGACGCACGCACGCGGTTCACATAAGCGGACAGACACCCCATACCAGGTAGCCTGAGCTCGGCAGCGGGAACAGCGGGCGGGGTCACAGGGAGAATGTCGCGGTGAGCACTGGCGCCTCACGGGTCTTCGTCTCACACCTCGCGGGTGTGCAGGTCTTCGATCCGAACGCTGACGCCGTCGGGCGGGTACGGGACCTGGTCGTCGCGTTGCGTCTGGCCGGTCGGCCCCCGCGGGTGCTCGGCTTCGTGGTCGAGGTGCCGGGCAAGCGCCGCGTCTTCCTGCCGATGAACCGCGTCACCAGCGTGGAGTCCGGCCAGGTGCTGATGACCGGCGTGATCAACATGCGCCGCTTCGAGCAGCGCCCGACCGAGACGCTGTGCCTGGCCGAGCTGCTGGACCGCCGGGTCACGCTGCGCGAGAGCGGCCCGTACGGGGAGGCCGGGGACACCGTCACCGTCCTCGACGTGGCCATGGTCCGCACCCGCACCCACGACTGGGAGATCGACAAGGTCTTCGTCGAGAAGGGCCGCGCGGGCCGGCTGCGCCGCAAGGGCGAGACGCTGGTCGTCGAGTGGTCCGCGGTCACGGGCTTCGCGCTCAGCGAGGAGGACCAGGGCGCCGCGAACCTGCTCGCCACCTTCGAGCAGCTGCGCCCCGCCGACCTGGCCAACGTGCTGCACCACCTCTCCCCCAAGCGCCGCGGCGAGGTCGCCGCCGCACTGGACGACGAGCGGCTCGCGGACGTCATGGAGGAGCTCCCGGAGGACGACCAGGTCGCGATCCTGGCCGGACTGCACCAGGAGCGGGCCGCCGACGTGCTCGAGGCGATGGACCCCGACGACGCGGCCGACCTGCTCTCCGAGCTGCCCGACGAGGAAGCGGAGGTGCTGCTCCAGCTGATGGAGCCCGAGGAGGCCGCACCGTTGCGCCGCCTGCTCACCTACCCCGAGCACACCGCCGGCGGGCTGATGACCACCGAGCCGATCGTGCTGCCGCCGGACGGGACGGTCGCCGAGGCGCTCGCGCGGATCCGCATCCAGGACCTCAAGCCCGCGCAGGCCTCCGTCGTCTTCGTCTGCCGCCCGCCGCTGGAGACGCCGACCGGCAAGTACCTCGGGCTCGTCCACTTCCAGCGGCTGCTGCGTGAACCGCCGTACACACTGGTGGGGTCGCTGGTCGACCGGGACCTGGACCCGCTGACGCCCTCGACGGAGCTGCCGAGCATCACCAGCTTCCTGGCGACGTACAACATGGTCGCCGCTCCGGTCGTGGACGACGTGGGCCGTCTCGTCGGCTCCGTCACCGTCGACGACGTCCTCGACAACCTGCTGCCCGAGGACTGGCGCGAGGCCGCCTTGCACGGCGGCGCCCCGGACCCCGAACACGCCGAGGAGGTGCGCCGCGATGGCCACAGCTGAACAGAAGCGCCCACGGCTGGACCAGCCGAAGCAGCGACGCCCTCGAATGGCCCTGCCACAGCTGGACCCGGACGCCTTCGGGCGGCTTTCGGAGCGCTTCGCGCGGTTCATGGGCACCGGGCGGTTCCTGGTCTGGATGACCATGGTCATCCTGCTCTGGGTCGCCTGGAACGTGGTCATGCCGCCGTCGGTGCGCTTCGACGAGTACCCGTTCATCTTCCTGACCCTGGCCCTGTCCCTGCAGGCCTCCTACGCCGCGCCGCTGATCCTGCTGGCGCAGAACCGGCAGGACGACCGGGACCGCGTCAACATGGAGCAGGACCGCGCCCGCGCCAGCCGCACGGTCTCGGACACGGAGTTCCTCACCCTGGAGGTGGCGGCGCTGCGCCAGGGCCTGGGCGAGGTGGCCACCCGTGACTTCCTCCGCAGCGAGCTGCAGCAGCTGCTCAAGGAGCTGGACTCCCGCGACGGTTCACGCGACGGCTCGCGGGACGGCGTGCGGGACGGCGTGCGCGACGGTCGTGACCTGGTGTGACCCGCTGCACGCTACTGGTGGGTCAGCGGGCGTCCCGTGCCGCCGTACCATTCCGGTATGGCAACCGACACTGAGGCGACCCCCATCGAGGAGTCCGTGCGCGCCGCGCTGGCGAAGGTGCAGGACCCGGAGATCAACCGGCCCATCACCGAGCTCGGCATGGTCAAATCCGTGGCGGTCGACGCCGCGGGCGCGGCGCACGTCGCGGTCTGGCTGACCGTGTCCGGCTGCCCGATGCGCGAGACCATCACCAACCGCGTCCGCGACGCCGTCTCCGCCGTCCCCGGCATCTCCTCGGTCGAGGTCGAGCTGGACGTGATGAGCGCGGAGCAGCGCCAGGAGCTGGCGTCCACGCTCCGTGGCGGTCAGGCGGAGAAGGAGATCCCCTTCGCCAAGCCCGGCTCGCTGACCCGTGTGTACGCGGTCGCCTCCGGCAAGGGCGGCGTGGGCAAGTCCTCGGTGACGGTCAACCTCGCCGCCGCCCTCGCCGACCAGGGCCTGAAGGTCGCCGTGGTCGACGCCGACATCTACGGCCACAGCGTCCCGCGGATGCTCGGTGCCGAGGGTCGGCCGACCCAGGTCGAGAACATGATCATGCCGCCGTCCGCGAACGGCGTGAAGGTCATCTCGATCGGCATGTTCACCCCTGGCAACGCCCCCGTCGTCTGGCGCGGCCCGATGCTGCACCGCGCCCTCCAGCAGTTCCTCGCGGACGTCTACTGGGGCGACCTCGACATCCTGCTGCTCGACCTGCCGCCGGGCACCGGCGACATCGCGATCTCGGTCGCCCAGCTGATCCCGAACGCGGAGATCCTGCTCGTCACCACCCCGCAGCAGGCCGCTGCGGAGGTCGCCGAGCGCGCGGGCACGATCGCGCTGCAGACGCACCAGACGATCGTCGGCGTCATCGAGAACATGTCCGGCATGCCGTGCCCGCACTGCGGCGAGATGGTCGACGTCTTCGGGACCGGCGGCGGCCAGACGGTCGCCGACGCCCTGACCCGGGCCACCGGTGCCAAGATCCCGGTCCTCGGCAACATCCCGATCGACGTCCGCCTGCGCCAGGGCGGCGACGAGGGCAAGCCCGTCGTCCTGTCCGACCCCGACTCCCCTGCCGGCTCCGCCCTCCGCGCGATCGCCAACAAGCTGGCCTCCCGTCAGCGCGGCCTCTCCGGCCTCTCCCTCGGCCTGACGCCGAAGAACAAGTTCTGAACCGCCGGCCTACCGACCTGCGAAGCAATCGCCGATCACTCCCCTGACCTGCGGGGAAGTGGTCGGCGATTGTCGTCGTAAAGGACGGGACCCGGGGTGCGGACAGGGTCGTCTGCCTCATCGCCGACACCGGCTTTAGGAGACTCCGCCCAGGCAACCTAGGCCGACCTGGAGTCCTGCCACCTGGGGAACGGACGCACTGTTCCCCGCTCGCCCCCCTTTTCCCCGCAGCGTGCTGCTCCGTCTGGCACGGGTATGGCACGTCTGGCATGCCACTCAAGGCCCGCCCCTTGCGGCGCCCGGCCGTCGCCTTATCCTCCCAGGACGCGAGCAGTGCGGGATGGAGAGTAGATGGCGATCATTTGGTATGGAGTGTCAGAGCATGAAGCCACCTGGGAGGACGCGGCCAAGTGGGCTCAGGATCACGACTGGACACTGGCCAATGTCAGCGCCGCCTATCTGCCTCCGCTCCGCCAAGCGCTGAACGAGATGCCTGGTCTGCGCGGCGATGAGAGCTTCTGGGTGGGGCGCTGGCGGGGACGAGCCGATCCGGGCGTCAACGGCTGGTACTACGTCCACGGCGACGGCGACCACTGGGCAAACCGTGGCCTTGCCGTCGGCCTAGACCCAGACCCGAGGACAGCCAGGCGCTTCGTGTATCAGTACGAGGTTGGCGAAGAGGAACGGCAGGCTCGCGCCATGGGCCGAGGCTGAGTTGGGCGGTCCCTCTTCGAGCGGGGGCTGCCGGCCCCAGCGTCGACAGGCACGAAGCCGGACCTAAGCTTGGGAATCTAGTTCCGCACGGCCCGCCAGCACCGCTGACCTGGCCTTCGCTCGCAGTCAGCCTCGGACTCGTCTCACTGATTCCCCGCCATTCCCTGCCCCGTACTGCCCCATCGGGCACGGGACGGGCACGCCTACGTCTGTTCGTCGCCAGGGCTACGGTGCCGCTTCCCCGAGGACCTCTAGGCTGCACTGGTTCGGATCCGTCGTCGGCTCGTTGGCCTTGCACCATGCGCCTATCTTGGCGAGGCAGTCGCCCGTCTGCGCGGTGTCAACAAAGGTGGCACAGGATGGCTCAGCCGCCCGACTGGGCTTGCTCTCCGCGTGTATGACAAGGACGATCCCAACGCAGACCATAACCGCGCATACGAGACCAAGTCGCACGAATTGACTCTTGGTGGTCGGCACAAACAGGATCACGTAGGTCTCCCATGAAGTCCCCGGTCGGGGCGAGCGTCGGGCGATCATATTGGGGCCGCCTCCCCAGGCGGCAAGTGCCATCCCACTGCCACTCGCAGAGCCATCCTGCGACGCTCCCGACCATCCAGCCGCAGTCCTGCCCTGCTGCCATCCCGTCTGCCGTCGACCCACACGCACGTGGAGCGGGCGAATACCTCGGGCACCACGATCCGGGCTTCGCCCTCCGCACCTACGCGCACCTCATGCCCAGCAGTGAGAAGCGGCACCAAGGAGGCGGTGGACCGGGCTTTCGGTGACAGCCCTGACCCGGGTGACGGCCCCACCGCGGCCCCAGACCCCGAGTGAGATGGCTCCACCGCAGGTCAGAGCCCTTCGAGGCTGATTTGAACAAGTTCTGACCCTGCACGGAGAACGCCGGTCATGCCCCGTAGTTGGGGTGTGACCGGCGTTCGCGTTCGGTGCCCGGCGCGGGCGGGACACCGATTGGTCGGTGTTTGTCCTGACAGCAGGCTCGTGGGGTACACGATCGATACGGGATCGAGACGCGGCGCCGTGTACACACCTCGGTGGGATTTCTATGATCACGGCCCGTGCTTCTCGCGATCGACACTCATTCAGATGCCTACCGCGCCGGCGGAATGGCCGCCCCGTTCCTGCTGGCCGCTGTGGCCGTCGTCGTGCTCTGGGCGGCGACCCGGACCTGGCGGCGCACCCAACCGGTGATGATTCCCGAGGACATCGAGGAGGCGACCCAGCTCGGGCGGACGCGGACCCGGCAGGTCGTGCTCGGAACGGTGGCGATCGTCGCCGTCGCCGTCGTGATGGACGTGGTGCAGGACATCCGGGACGGCGGGGACTACGGCAGTGCCGCGTCCCAGGGACCGACGACGGTGACCATCTCCGCGCCTGCCACGCTGGACGACTACCAGCTGATGACGGGCGCCACCGCGGACCAGCTCCAGTCCGAGGTGGCGGCCAGGACGAGCGGACAGCAGGTCGTGAACTTCTACACGACCTCGGGCGATCCGACCCGCCCCGTCCTCGTCGCCATGACTGACACCAGTGCGCTCGACGCCCGGCTGGCGAGCGATCTCGACCAGTACTCGGCCGACTACGAGAACACCCAGTTCCTGGCCGGGGCGGGCGTGACGGATGCGAAGGTGCTCCCCCTCGGGTCCGACGGCGAGATGCAGTGCGGCCAGAACAGCACGGAGGAGGTCTGTACCTGGACCGACGCCGGCAGCGAAGGGAGCCTCACCACCACCCGGATCAGCAACATCGACATGGATCAGCTGACCACCCTGACAATGGCGTTCCGGTCCTCCGCCGAGCACTGAGCACCGAGCGCCGACACGGCGAGCACCCACGCGGTGAGCCCCGACGCGGTGAGCGCCGGCCGGGTGAGCCCCGACGCGGTGAGCGCCGGGCGGCGGCTCAGCCGCCGTAGCCGGCGAACTCCGTGACGATGCCGAAGCCGAGGCCGTAGGCGCTCACGCCGCGGCCGTAGGCGCCGATGTGGACTCCCTCGGCGTCGCCGGCGAGGACCCAGCCGTACTCGGACTCGCGGTAGCGGAACGGCTGCGGGGTACCGTCGACCGGGAGGGTGAGCGAGGACCAGGCCGGGCCGTCGAGGTCGTCGGCGAGGTCCCAGGCGAGGGCCGTCTGCTGGTCCATCCAGTCCTGGCGGAGCGAACGCTCCATCGGGGCGTGCTCCGTCGCGGCGAGCAGGCCGGAGCCGGCCAGCCAGGCGGCGGAGGAGACCGAGGTCGCCTCCAGCATGCCGGTGCCGTTCTCCAGGCGGCGGGCCTCGCGGCGGGCGACCGTCACGACGACCGCGAAGCGCTTGCCCTCCGCCGGGTCCTGGGCGAGGTAGGAGCGGACCGGCTCGTCACCGTGCCCGAGGGAGCCGTAGTCGACCGTGCGGCCGTCCGGGGAAGTTCCGGTGGCGCCGTACCAGCGGCGACCGGTCCAGGCGTCGTCGAGGCCGTACCAAGGAAAGTCCGCTCCGACGAACCCGGGCTCGATCGGCTTGGCCGCCGTGCGCGGCCCCTGCTTCGGCTGCTGGTCCTGCTCCGCCACGGTGTGGCTCGTGGTGTCCATACCGGCCCTCCTCCTTGGTCCGCCCCGGCAGAAGATTACCGGGGCGGGAGGGGACCACCGTGTAGGGACGGGGGAAACGCCCGTCGGGTGCCGCCCGAATGCCGCGCACGAGCCGCTCGGACGGCGCTCAGGTGGCCTCGAGGTCGTAGGGCGGGCGCTCGTCCGAGGCCGAGGAGGAGCCGGAGCCGCCGGTCGACGGCTGCGCGGGCTGTGCCGGGGCGGCGCCCTCGGGCTCGGCGGACACCTTGCCCAGCGGATCGTTACGGACCGAGCGCACGGCGGCCGAGGCCTCGGTCGCGTCGCGGGTGAAGCCGTTCTTGAGCTCCTGGATCTCGCTCAGCCCGAACTCGTCCCCATGGCGCTGCATCTGCTTGCGCACGAAGGTCTTCGGGTTGAGGTCCTGGAACTCGAAGTCCTGGTACTCGGGGCCGAGCTCCTTGCGGATGTCCTCCTTGGCGCTGTCGGAGAACTCGCGGATCTTGCGGATGATGCCCATCGCGTCCTGGACCAGCTTGGGGAGCTTGTCCGGGCCGAAGATGACCACGGCGAGAACGACGAGCACCACCATCTCGAGTGGGCTGATGTCGAAGAACATGCGGTGGGCTCCCCTGCTGACGTGTGGACGGCTCCAGGGTAATCGCAGACACCGGAAGTCGTACCTGCCCCCGGCGAACCGGCGATGTGAAATCGGCCGACGAGCCGTCGATCAGGCCTGGGTCGAGGTGGTGTCGGTGGGACCGGACGAGAGCTTCGCCTGGATCCGCAGGCTCGCGCCGTCGCGCAGCACGGTCAGCACCGTGGTGCCGGTCGGCTTGCGCCCGCGGATCAGTGCGATCAGGTCGTCGGCGTCGGTCACGGCCACGCCGTCAGCCGCGGTGATCACGTCTCCGACCCGCAGCTTGGAGCCGTGGGCGCGGACCTCGGTCACCTTGGCTCCGCCGTCGAAGCCGCGGTCCAGGGTGACCCCGATGTTCGGCGGCGTCGACCGCCCGCTGCCGATCAGCTGCGCGGCCACCTGCGTGGCCTGGTCGATCGGGATGGCGAAGCCCAGACCGATGCTGCCGCTGGTGCTGTCGCTGCCGTAGGGGTCGGAGCTGTCCGGGTCGGAGGAGCGGATCACGGTGTTGATCCCGATCACCGTGCCGCTGGCGTCCAGCAGCGGTCCGCCCGAGTTGCCGGGGTTGATCGGCGCGTCGGTCTGCAGCGCGTCCAGGTAGCTGTGGCCCGCCGGGGAGTCGAGGCTGCCCGAGACGATCGGCCGGTCCACGGCGCTGACGATGCCGGAGGTGACGGTGCCGCGCAGCCCGTAGGGGGCCCCGATCGCCATCACCGGCTCGCCGACCTGGACGTTGTCGGAGTCGCCGAAGGTCGCCGGGGTGAGCCCGGAGACGCCGGAGACGCGCAGCACCGCGAGGTCGCTGCCGGCGTCCCGGCCGATGATGGCGGCCGGGTGGCGTTGACCGGTGCTGAACGTGACCGTGACGGTGCCGACCGTGCCCTCGGGGGCGACCACGTGGTTGTTGGTGAGGATGTGGCCGTTGGCGTCCAGCAGGATGCCGGTTCCCGTGCTTCGCTGGCCCCCGGCGTCGACCTGGAGGTACACGACGCCCGGCAGGACGGCGTGCAGCACCTGCGCGGTGCGGCCGGCCGGCTCGTTGGTCGCGCCCGAGCTCTGGTGCAGCGTGAGCCGGCCGCCCTCGGCGGCACCCTCGATCGCCACGCCCAGGCCGCCCCCGAGCAGGCTGGCGACGAGCACGACGAAGGCGATGACGAGCAGACCCCGGGGGGAGCCGAGCGCGGGCGCGGGTCGTGGGCGGCGTCGGAAGGCCGCGGCGTCGTCGTGGCACGTGCCGCGGCGGGACCGCCGCTTCGCGTCCTGGCCGCCGTTCTCGTCCCGGCATGCCGGACCGCCGTCTCCGGGCCCTGCGGACCCGCCGAAGATGGGGCCGCACTGTGCTTCGGGTCCACCCGGGTGGCTCCACCACGCGGGCGCGGGCCGCCCGGCGCGCTGCAGCGCCCGCGGCTCCTCCACCTGGTGCTCCGCTGCCATGCCGAACCGCTCCTCCACGCCTGCTGCCCTGGCATTGAAACAGGTCGCGGGCGGTCCGGGCTATGCCCGCGTGAATGTTCCCAGTTAACGAACAGGTGACTGAACAGGACGCCGACAAGGCCGCGCGGCGACGCCGAAACCCGCTGACACCCCTCACAGGTGTGACGGACCGACCCCGAAAACGCGACGGCGGCCACCCGTCGGGGTGGCCGCCGTCGCGGCGGTGGCTGCGACTACCGCAGCTGGGCCGCCGGGTAGAGGTTCGGCGCCGAGGTCGGCAGGGCCGCCGACGAGTGCCGGGTGGCGGCGTAGTGCTCGCGCGCGTCGTCGACACCCGCCACGTCCGCAGCGACCTGCCCGACGCCGGGGGCGTAGTTGTTCGGGACGTAGTTGTTGGTGCCCGTGAGCGGCGCGACGCCGGGGGGCGCCTCCGACGTCGCGGTGACCCCGGTGAGCGCCGTGCTCAGGGTGACGGCCGCCACGGAGAAGGCTCCGGCCGCTGCGAAGACCAGCCGACGCCCGCGCGGCGCGGCCGGAACGCTCGGCGCGAGGCCGACCACCGTCGCCGTCCGCTCCGTCTGGCCTGCCTGGTCGTCGGCGGGCTGGACGGGGACCATCGAGCCCGAGGGGCCCGTTCCGGTACGCAGCCGGGCCGCTATGGGACGCTCCGCTCGCGGCTCACGGCCGCGCTCGCGCCGGGCCCGCGGGTCCATGCCGGGCAGCGGGTGGTCGGCGCCGAGCGCGCCGTTGCCGAAGCTGCTGCCCCGCAGGCCGCCGTTGCCGAGCCCGCCCGCACCGCCGAAGCCGACGCCGGAACCGTGAGAGGCCGTGCCGAAGAGCGAGCGCACCCGTGAGGGCCCGGAAGGGCCCTGGGGCGGGCCGACGTCGTCGCTGTCCTGCCCAGGGGCGGAGATGGCCATCAGGCGGCTCATGAAGACGGCGCTGGGCTCCGGGGGCAGGACCTCGCGCAGCCGCGTCTTGAGGCGGCGCTCCTCCTCCGCCTCGGCCAGGCAGTCGGGGCAGGTGGCCAGGTGCGCCTGGACGCGCTCGCGCGCGCCGTGGTCGAGCTCGCCGTCGACGAACGCCGCCAGACGATCGCCGAGGTGGTGCTCCTGCTGCTGTGGCGCGGTGACGGCGACGGAGACCTGGGTCACCCGGAGCTCGCCGACCTCCGACCGCGGGACGCGGCGGGGCTGCTCACTCACGAGGACCGCCCCCGATCCAGGGCGTCGGCGGCCAACAGCTGGGCCTCGGCCTCCACGTCCACTCCGGCCCGCCGCTCACGGCCCTCGCCCGCGCCCGGGGCGCGGTGCTGCAGGGCGGCGCGCAGGTGCGCGCGACCGCGGTGGATACGGCTGCGGACGGTGCCGAGCTTCACGCCGAGGGTGGCGGCGATCTCCTCGTAGGACAGGCCCTCGATGTCGCAGAGCACGACGGCGGCCCGGAACTCCGGCGCGAGGCTGTCCAGCGCGTGCTGCACGTCGGCGTCGAAGTGGGTGTCGTGGAACTGCTGCGCGGGGGACGGCTCACGGCTGGGGAGCCGCTCGGCGGCGTCGTCGGCCAACGCGTCGAACCGGATCCGCTGCTTGCGGCGGACCATGTCCAGGAAGAGGTTGGTCGTGATCCGGTGCAGCCAGCCCTCGAAGGTGCCCGGCGTGTACGTGGACAGCGAGCGGAAGACCCGGACGAAGACCTCCTGGGTGAGGTCCTCGGCGTCGTGCTGGTTGCCGGTCAGGCGGTAGGCGAGACGGTAGACCCGGGTGCTGTGCGTCTGGACGATCTCCTCCCAGCTGGGAGGGGTCCAGGCAGCCGCAGTCTGCTCATCGAAGGAGGCGGTCTGCGACTCCGTCACGTCGACGGGCGCGTTCTCGGGCTGCGACTCACTCACCACGGGCTTCGGCCTACGGGCCGGCGCTGTGCCGCGAAGACTGCGCGAACGGGCGCCCCCCTCAGCCACACCTCCTCGATCGGCTCTTCTGCCTAGCAGGGCCACCACCATATCCGCACCACCCGTTAGCACCGGATAAAAGCCAATCACCATACGACCCACCTGCGGCGATCCGTGCACATCCGGTGCGCCGGCGGGGCGGGCAGCCGGGTGTGAACCCGGCTCTCATCCCATTCCAACGGCCGGGCGTTGATCCCGGTTCCGCCGCTCTCCACTAACCTGTGGCCAGAAATCGGCACTGGTCAGCACGGATCGGCACACCCATCGGCTCGGCGCGGGAGGAAGGCATCAGCGGCTACGGGCAAGCGGACGCGGCCCTCGCCGACGCCTACGCCGTCGAGGACCAGGTGCTGGTGCGCGCCCGCGAACTGTCACTGCTCTCCTCGGTGCGCCCGGTCTCCCCCGGCAGCGGCGCGGCCCTGCGGCTGCTGGCTGCGGCGGCGGGCGCCCGGGCGGTGGTGGAGATCGGCACCGGCGCGGGCGTGTCGGGGATCTGCCTGCTGCGCGGGATGCGCCCGGACGGCATCCTGACCACCGTCGACATCCAGCCCGGCCTGCAGCGGCAGGCCCGGGAGGCCTACGGGGCGGCAGGCTTCGCCCCCAGCCGCGCCCGGCTGATTCCCGGCCCCGCGCTCGACGTGCTGCCACGGCTCGCCGACGGGCAGTACGACCTCGTCTTCTGCGACGGCGACCCGGCCGAGACCACCGGGTACCTTGCTGAATCGTTGCGCCTGCTGCGACCTGGGGGAACGGTCTGCTTCGAGGGCGCGCTCTCCGGGGTCCGCACGGCCGCGGTCCGCGAACTCATGCGGCAGGTGCGCGAGCACCCGGACCTCATCCCGGCGCTGCTGCCCGTCGGCGACGGACTGCTGGCCGCGGTCCGGCGCTGACGCCCCGCGCCGCACCCTAAAAGGACGAAGGCCCCCGTCCCGGAACGGGACAGGGGCCTTCGACGGAGGATGTGAGCGGGGGTGCGGCTCAGCCGCACACCTTCTTGAGGGCGTCACCGAGCGCCTCGGCCTCGTCGGGCGTCAGCTCGACGACCAGACGTCCGCCGCCCTCAAGCGGAACGCGCATGACGATGCCCCGCCCCTCCTTGGTCACCTCAAGCGGGCCATCGCCCGTCCGCGGCTTCATGGCCGCCATGCTCGTTCCCCTTCCTGCACCTGCTCCACCGGAACCCACGGCCCGTCCACCGCCGGTTTCGAACGCACTGATCGGAGTACCAGTATCCCGCATCCGACCGTCTGATGACCAACATCACGTATCTCGCCAGCCCCAGCGGCCTCCTCCGTGCACGTTCCGACGGACTCGAACACGCTCGCCGACCGCACCTCAGTTCCCCTCCCCCGCCGGGACTGTGCGGGTGCATGAGTCCCCCTCGCCTTCCCGGTCGAACATGGGGGAAAGTGGGCTACGTCACATCTTCCCGTGGGGGCCCGATCCGTCATGCTGACCGGGGTACCAGCCGGTGACACAGCTGGACGAACAGTGAGGAGACGGACGTGGCCGACAGCGTTCTCTACGAGATCGAGAACGGGCTCGCGACCCTGACCATCAACCGCCCCGAGGCGATGAACGCGCTCGACACGGCGACGAAGGTGGCCCTGCGTGACGCCGCGGTGGACGCGGCCGAGAACCCGGCGGTCCGTGCGGTCCTGCTGACCGGGGCCGGGGACCGCGCGTTCTGCGTCGGCCAGGACCTCAAGGAGCACGTCGGCAACCTCGCCGCCGCGCGCGCCGGCGGCGGACCCGCGCTGTCGACGGTCCGTGAGCACTACAACCCGCTGGTCACCGCGATCGCGACGATGCGCAAGCCGGTCGTCGCCGCGGTCAACGGCGTGGCGGCGGGAGCGGGCGCGGCCCTCGCGTGGGCCTGCGACTTCCGCTTCCTCGCCGCGCACGGCGGCTTCAACACGTCCTTCGCCGGCGTCGCGCTCAGCACCGACACGGGGGCGGCGTGGACGCTGCCGCGGCTGGTCGGCCAGGCGAAGGCCGTCGAGCTGCTGATGTTCCCTCAGACAGTGAAGGCCGAGGAGGCGTTGGCCCTCGGTCTCACGCACCGCGTGCTGCCTGGCCCGGAGTTGATGGACGAGGCGGTGGCGTTCGCCCGCAAGCTGGCCGACGGCCCGACGGTCGCCTACGGCGCGATCAAGGCGGCGGTCGCCTTCGGCGCGGGCCACACCCTGGTGGAGACCCTGGCCAAGGAGGAGGAACTCCAGACCCTCGCGGGCGAGTCCGCGGACCACCGCATCGCGGTGGACGCCTTCCTCGCCAAGGAGACACCCCGCTTCACGGGGGCCTGAGGCACACCCTCCGGGTGCACCACCCCTGGGGCGCGGGGAAGCGCGCGACAAGCCACCGAGGGCGGTCGGATCACGAGCGAACGGGCCATCCGTCACCGGGGGTCCTCGCGCGGTTCCCCGCACCCCGGGAGGGTGCGACTACCGGGCGAAGCAGTCCGACAGGTGGTCGTTCACCAGGCCGCAGGCCTGCATCAGGGCGTAGGCGGTCGTCGGGCCGACGAAGCGGAAGCCCTTGCGCTTCAGCTCCTTCGCCAGCGCCGTCGACTCCGGCGTCACCGCGGGCACCGCGGAGAGACTCGTCGGGGCTGCCGGGGCCGGGTCGGGGGCGAAGCCCCAGACGAGGGAGTCCAGGGTGGTGCCGTCGAGCTCCAGCAGGGCGCGGGCGTTGGCGATCGTGGCGAGGACCTTCGCGCGGTTGCGGATGATGCCCTCGTCCGCGAGCAGGCGGGCGACGTCGGAGTCGTCGTAGGCGGCGACCTTCTCCGGGTCGAACCCGTCGAAGGCCCGGCGGAAGCCCTCCCTGCGGCGCAGGATGGTGATCCAGGACAGGCCGGACTGGAACGCCTCCAGGGAGATCCGCTCGTAGAGCGCGACGTCCCCGTGGACGGGCTTGCCCCACTCGGTGTCGTGGTACTCGACGTAGTCGGGGGTCGACAGGCCCCACGGGCAGCGCAGCCGGCCGTCCTCGCCGCGGATCGCCTCGCTCACTGCGGCCCGTCCTCGTCGGCCGCAGTCTCCCCGGCATCGCCGCCGGTCGCGTCCTCGGGCGTCGCCGGATCCGCGGACTCCCCGGACTCCGCGGACTCCGCCGACTCGGCCCACGCCTTCTCGGTCGGCGCGGTCGGCGCGGGCTCCGCCAGGGCAACCTGGGTGGGCTCGTAGGCGACATGCCGCTCCGCGGCGACCGCGCCCGCCGCGCCGGGCGCGGCGAGGGCCGCGGCCAGTGCGCTCTCCAGCTCGTGGACCCGGTGCTCGCGCTCGCTCAGCTCGGCGGCCATGCGGTCGAGGGCGTCGTCGACCTCGTCCATCCGGTAGCCGCGCAGCGACATCGGAAAACGCAGTTCGTCGACATCGGTGCGGGCCAGCGGGCGGTCCTGCGGCAGCCGCGCGGACAGACGGTCGCGCTCGGCCTCCGGCAGGGAGCCGCCCGCGCCGAGCGCGGCCAGCGCGGCCGCGCCGACGACCAGCACCATCAGGACGAGGATCAACCAGAACACAGGCCCACTCCAGGCTGCCGGTGGGGGATCATGGACAAGCCCCAAACGTAACGACAGCCATCATGGCGCACCAGCCCGGGAGGACGCATGGATCGCTCGCCCCTCAAGCTCGGCCGGCGGACCTTCGGTCCGGACGAGCTGCTGATCATGGCGATTGTGAACCGCACGCCGGACTCCTTCTTCGACCAGGGAGCCACCTTCGCCGACGAGCCGGCCTTCGCCGCGGCCGACCTGGCGGTCGCCGAGGGGGCGGCGATCCTCGACATCGGCGGCGTGAAGGCCGGCCCGGGTGACGAGGTCACCGTCGAGGAGGAGCTGCGCCGCACCGTCCCGTTCGTCGCCGCGCTGCGGGAGCGCCACCCGGACGTGGTGATCAGTGTGGACACCTGGCGCCACGAGGTCGGCGAGGCCGTCTGCGCGGTCGGCGCGGACCTGCTCAACGACGCCTGGGGCGGGGTCGACCCGAAGCTCGCCGAGGTCGCCGCCACGCACCGGGTGGGACTGGTCTGTACACACGCCGGAGGCGCCGAACCGCGTACACGGCCGCACCGGATCGAATACGCGGACGTCATGGCGGACATCCTCGAGCGCACCGTCAGCGGCGAGGCGGAGCGGGCACTGGCGCTGGGCGTGCCGCGTGAGTCGATCATCATCGACCCGGGCCACGACTTCGGCAAGAACACCCGCCACTCGCTGGAGGCGACGCGTCGCCTGCCGGAGATGACGGAGACCGGCTGGCCTGTGCTGGTCTCGCTGTCCAACAAGGACTTCGTCGGCGAGACGCTGGACAAGCCCGTCGGCGAGCGGCTGCTCGGCACGCTGGCCACGACCGCGGTCTCGGCCTGGCTGGGCGCCCGGATCTACCGGGTGCACCAGGTGGCCGAGACGCGCCAGGTCCTCGACATGGTCGCTTCCATCCGAGGAACCCGTGCTCCCGCGGTCGCCCGCCGTGGGCTCGCCTGACGAACGGGCGGACTACTCGGGGCTGTGGGCGGGCTGCGCGTGACCGTTCGTGCGGCTCGCCTCGAGGATCTTGACGGCCTCCTCGACGGAGTCGGTGCAGCTGATCAGCTCCAGGTCGCCCGGGGACGCCTTGCCCTCGGCGACCAGCGTGTTCCTCACCCAGTCGAGCAGGCCGGACCAGTAGGCGGTGCCGAAGAGGATCACGGGGAACTTGGTCACCTTGTGCGTCTGCACCAGGGTGAGCGCCTCGAAGAGCTCGTCGAGGGTGCCGAAGCCGCCGGGCAGCACGATGAAGCCCTGGCTGTACTTGACGAACATGGTCTTCCGGACGAAGAAGTACCGGAAGTTCAGGCCGAGGTGGATGTAGTCGTTGAGCCCCTGCTCGAAGGGGAGCTCGATGCCGAGCCCGACCGACGTGCCGCCCGCCTCGAAGGCACCGCGGTTGGCGGACTCCATCGCGCCGGGCCCGCCGCCGGTGATCACCGCATAGCCGGCCTCGGCCAACGCCCGGCCGATCTGCACTCCCGCGCGATACTCCTCCGAGTCGGCCGATGTGCGGGCGGAACCGAAGACGCTGACGGCCGGGCCCACTTCGGCCAGCGCGCCGAATCCCTCGACGAACTCGGACTGGATCCGCATGACCCGCCACGGGTCGGTGTGCAGCCAGTCGGAGGGACCGGCCGAGTCCAGCAGGCGCTGGTCCGTGGTGCTGTTGTCCACCTGCTCGCCGCGCAGCAGCACCGGGCCGCGGTGCTTGACGCGGATCTTGCCGCGCAGGCGCACCTCGTGGCCGTTGCTGTTGCTGGTCTCGTTGCTGCGGTCGTCTGTCATACCTCCGCAGCGTACGACGATCAATCGACGAACGGAGGTATGTCAGAAGGCGGTTTCAGGACCGGTCGGAACTGTGCGGGACCGCGCGGCTCCCGCGCCAGGAGCGCGTCAGGACCGAGTCAGGCCGTGTCAGGACTGGAGCCAGGCCCGCAGGCGCTTCTCGGTCTCCTCGATCGCCGACAGCGAGCAGTGCTCGTCCCGCTTGTGCGCGTAGTTCGGGTCGCCGGGGCCGAAGTTCACGGCCGGGATGCCGAGCGCGGAGAAGCGCGCGACGTCGGTCCAGCCGAACTTGGCCGTCGGGGTGGTCGAGGTGGCCTCGACGAACGCGGCGGCGGCCGGCTGGGACAGCCCCGGCAGCGCACCGGCGGCGAAGTCGGTGACGACGACGTCGAACCCGTCGAAGACCTCGCGCACGTGCGCCTCGGCCTGCTCCGGACTGCGGTTCGGGGCGTAGCGGAAGTTCACCACGACCAGGCACTCGTCCGGGATCACGTTGTTGGCGACGCCGCCCTCGATGCGGACGGCGTTGAGGCCCTCGTGGTACTCCAGGCCGTCGATCACCGGACGCTCCGCCTCGTAGGCGGCCAGGCGCTCGAGGATCGGCGCGGCCTTGTGGATCGCGTTGTCGCCGAGCCAGGCGCGGGCGGAGTGCGCACGCTGGCCGGTGGTGCGGATCTCGGCGCGCAGGGTGCCCTGGCAACCGCCCTCGACCTGCGCGTTGGTGCCCTCCAGCAGCACCGCGAAGTCGGCCGCCAGCCAGTCCGGGTGGTGCTTGGCCAGCCGGCCGAGACCGTTGCGGCGCGCCTCGACCTCCTCGCAGTCGTAGAAGACGAAGGTGATGTCCCGGTTGGGCTCCGGCACCGTCGCCGCGATGCGCAGCTGGACCGCGACGCCCGACTTCATGTCGGACGTGCCGCACCCGTACAGCAGATCGCCCTCCACGTGGGAGGGCAGATTGTCGGCGATCGGCACCGTGTCCAGGTGCCCGGCCAGCACCACGCGCTCGGCGCGGCCCAGGTTGGTGCGGGCGATCACCGCGTTGCCGTCGCGCTCCACGGTCAGGTGCGGCAGCTTGCGCAGCGCCACCTCGACGGCGTCGGCGATCACCTGCTCCGAACCACTCACGGACGGGATGTCGACCAGGCGGGCGGTCAACTGCCCGCCCGTCGTGCTCAGGTCCAGCTCGGGGACGGCGGACTCGGCGGCGGGGGCATCAGGACGGCTCATGAACATCCAGCCTACGTGGGATTCCCTCAGGTCCGCCTCAGCGTCGACCGGAGCGCGGCACGGGTCACAGGTACGCAGGCGAACCGTAGTCCCGGCCGGGCCGTCCCAGTGGGTAGGGTGACCACTCGGCCGGACCTGGCCGAATGTGCCGACCGGAGTGGTGCGCAGCGAGGTGGGCGCTGCCGGAGAGAGGACACCGGGTGAGTCTCAGCGAGATGATGGGCGCGGGCGACGACGTCCCGACGCCGCGACGCCGTCGACGTCGCCTGGCCGCCTGTCTTCCCTTCGTGGTCCTCCTGGTGGCGGCCGTGGTCGTGGTGGCCGTGCTGATCGGCAAGGGGCGCAACCTGCTGCCCGGCCCGATCGCCGAGGGCTGCGAGGCCGACACCCCGGACGGCATCGTCCAGCTCAGCCTGGACCAGATGCAGAACGCCAGCACCATCGCCGCCGTCGCGACCTCCCGCAACCTGCCCGAGCGGGCGGTGACCATCTCCATCGCCACCGCGATGCAGGAGTCCCGGCTGACCAACCTCAGCGGTGGCGACCGCGACTCGATCGGCCTGTTCCAGCAGCGTCCCTCGCAGGGCTGGGGCACCCCGGAGCAGATCGCCGACCCGGTCTACGCGACCAACAAGTTCCTCGACCGGCTGGTGGCCATCCCCGGCTACGCCCAACTGCCGCTGACCGAGGCCGCGCAGGACGTCCAGCACAGCGGCTTCCCCGACGCCTACGCCCAGCACGAGGCGGACGCGACCACGCTGTCCGGCGCGCTGACCGGCCGCGTGCCCTCGGCCCTGAACTGCACGGTCGACGGCGTCGGCACCTCCCCCTCCGGCAACGGCGCCACGACGCTCCAGGCGGAGCTGAGGAAGGACTTCGGCCGGGCCGTCTCCTCCTCCGCACTCGGCTCGGTGGCGAGCTCCGACTCCGCTTCCTCCTCCCCCGGCGCGGCGCCGCAGCAGCGACTGGCGGTGACGGTGCACGGCACCGCGTACCGGACGGAGCGCGGTTGGGCGGTGGCGCAGTGGTCGGTCGCGCACGCCAAGACCCTGCACATCACGGCCGTCGAGTACGCCGGGAAGATGTGGACCAGCGCGGACTCGGGCAAGGGCTGGGTCTCCACGAGCTCCGCGTCGCCGGGCACGGCGAGCGCCCAGGACGCGTCCGACTCCTCCGGCGGACTGCGGATCACCGTCGCCTGACGGCAGGGCCGACGGCAACCTCGGCCACTCCTGGGTGCTCCCTCGGGGGTGAACGAAACCGCCTGGGGTTGACGAATGCGGCCATTCGGGTCGAGACGGCCGAAATTTCTCGCTCCACCTGCGCGAACCCTTGGTGAGTCAGCGAAGAAACCTTTCCCCGCCGACGCCGGGCCCAGTCGACATAGCGGACACAACCGGACAAAAGACTGGTCTGCTTGGCGAACTCTTTACCCAGCGGCACCGCAACCTTCTTGCTCCTGCGGCGGTAATCACCACGTCCGCCCGGCGGACGGGTTCTGTCGTCCCATCTCAAGGAGCACCATGTCTCTCCCCATCTCGCGCCGGATCGTCCAGGCCGCGGTCATTGTCGCCGCCGGTGCGGTCCCGGCGGTCGCGGCGGGCACGGCTATGGCCGCCCCCGCGCTGCCGGCGGTGCCTGACCTGGGTGGGCTCAGCCAGCTCAACTCGGCTCCCGACCTCGGGGGCTCGCTGGAGAGCACCGCGCACCAGACCGGTGAGCTGGCCGGCTCCGGAGTCGGCGAGGCCGCGAGCAACGGCGTGCCGGTCGTCGCCGACGCGGCGGGTCACACGGCCGCGCAGGCGGTCCCGGTCGCCAACCGCTCGATGGGCTCGTCGGTGATGGGGCTGCTCGGCACCGCGTCGCAGGCGGTCGGTGTCGCCCACAACGCCGGTGTGGCCCGCAGCATGCCCGCTTCCGCGGCGGCCAGCGGCACGACGGCCGGCGACACGATGGCTGCGCCCGCGGCTGCGGCCCCGGCCGACGCCCCCGCCGCGGCTCCGGCGGCCGCGCCGCAGCAGGCCCCGTCCAGCCCGCTGAGCGCCCTCCCGCTGAACGGCCTGCCGGCCGTCAACAGCCTCCCGCTGGGCGCCGCGGGCGGCGCCCTGGGCGGCGCGACCCGCAGCGCGGCGATGCCCTCCGAGCGCCTCGGCGGCCTCCCCTCCCTCGGCGGCGCCGGCCAGAACCCGCTCTCCGGCGTCACCGGCGCCGTCCCCGGCCTGAGCGGCCTCCCCCTCGGCGGCCTCCCGGTCAACGGCCTCCCGCTGTAACGCTGCACCGCTCCCTCCCAGGGGCGCGCGGCTCTGCTGACTTGCGGCTCCGCCGCGTGGGCGCGAGCAACCACCCGTGGGGGTACCCCCGGCCGAAGGCCGGGGGAGGATGGCCCTGCTCGCTCGGCGACACGCCGCACACGGTGGCTTGTCGTGCCCACGCGGCGGAGCCGCAAATCGGCAGGGCCTCGCGCCCCTGAGGTGCTGCAACTGACCGCCGCGCGGCCGTGAGGGAGCGAAGCGGAACGTCCGCCCTCGTCCCCCGTGAGGGGCCGAGGGCGGACGTCGTGGTGGGTCAGAGGCGGGCGACCGCCGCGGCGACGCGTTCGTCCGTGGCCGTGAAGGCGACGCGGACGAAGTTCGCGCCGGCCGTGCCGTAGAACTCGCCCGGGGCGACCAGGATGCCCAGCTTGGCCAGGTCCGCGATGGTGTCCCAGCAGGGCTCGTCGCGGGTGGCCCACAGGTAGAGGCTGGCCTCGCTGTGCTCGATGCGGAACCCCGCCGCGGTCAGCGCCGCCCGCAGGGCCTCGCGGCGGGCGGCGTAGCGCTCGCGCTGCTCGGTGACGTGGGCCGTGTCGGCCAGCGCCGCGACCGTCGCCGCCTGGACCGGGGCCGGGACCATGAACCCGCTGTGCTTGCGCAGTTCGAGCAGCTCGCCGAGGATCTCCGAATCGCCCGCGACGAACGCGGAGCGGTAACCCGCGAGGTTCGAGCGCTTCGAGAGCGAGTGCACCGCGAGCAGGCCCGCGACGGAGTCGCCGCAGACGTCCGGGTGCAGGACGGAGACCGGCTCGGCCTCCCAGCCCAGCTCCAGGTAGCACTCGTCGCTCACCACGAGGATCCCGTGCTCGCGGGCCCACGCGACGATCCGGCGCAGCTCGTCGACACCCAGGACCCGACCCGTCGGGTTCGAGGGCGAGTTGAGCCAGAGCAGCCGCAGGCCCTCGGGGTCGAGCTCGGTCGGGTCGTCGTAGACCACGTACTCGGCCCGCGCCAGCCGTGCGCCCACCTCGTAGGTGGGGTAGGCCAGCCGCGGGAAGGCGACGCGGTCACCGGGGCCCACGCCCAGCTGCCACGGCAGCAGGGCGACCAGCTCCTTGGAGCCGACGACCGGCAGGACGTTGCGGTGCGTCATCCCGCGCGCGCCCAGGCGGCCCTCGACCCAGCCGACCAGCGCGTCCTTCAGCTCCGTCGTGCCCCACACGGTGGGGTAGCCGGGGCTGTCGGCGGCCGCGGCCAGCGCGTCCTGGACCAGCTGCGGGACCGGGTCGACGGGGGTGCCGACCGAGAGGTCGACGATGCCGTCCGCGTGCGCGGCGGCGATCGCCTTGTACGGCTCCAGGCGGTCCCACGGAAACGGCGGAAGAAGGGCCGAGACGCGGCGCGCCGCCCCTCCGAGGAGGGACGGCGCGGCGGAGCTGTCGTGCGACGGAGTCAACTCAGTGGTCCTGGTTCTGCGGCGGGAGGGCCGCGATGAACGGGTGGTCCTTCTCGATCACACCGAGCTTGGAGGCACCACCGGGCGAACCGAGGTCGTCGAAGAAGTCGACGTTCGCCTTGTAGTAGTCCTTCCACTCCTCCGGGGTGTCGTCCTCGTAGAAGATGGCCTCGACCGGGCAGACCGGCTCACAGGCGCCGCAGTCGACGCACTCGTCCGGGTGGATGTACAAGGACCGCTGGCCCTCGTAGATACAGTCGACCGGGCACTCTTCGATGCACGCCTTGTCCTTCACGTCGACACAAGGCTGCGCGATGACGTAGGTCACGCTGTCATTCCTCCTAGTAAGGGCCTATCGCGCAAGGGAAGCGCGGCGTCGTCGATGCCCGCCCCTAGTATCGCCGGTCGAGGGCATCGAATGTAACGGAGGTAGGCATGATCACGTCCCGAGCGGGCGCAGTTGACCGGTCAGCATTCCGGCTCACCCCCGCTGACCTGGGACGACGTGTGATGACACGGCGTGTTGTGGGAGTTGTCGACGATCGTCTCCAGTTCGGCGACACGCTGGGTGTGCTCACATCCTGGGATCCGGACACCGACGTGCTGACCGTCGTGAACCGCGCCGGGGAGGCGGTGGAACTGCCCGTGGCGGAGCTGGTGGCGGGCAAGCCGGTGCCGCCGGCGCCGCTGCGCCGCTCGCTGGCCGCGCCGGAACCGCCGACCGCCGCCGAGCTGCAGCGGATCGCCGCCCGGGGCTGGAACGCGCTGGAGCAGGAGGCGCTGGGCGGTTGGGTGCTGCGGGCCTCGTCCGGCTTCACCCGCCGCGGCAACTCGACGCAGACGCTGGGGGATCCGGGGCTGCCCCTGGACGAGGCACTGGACCGGGTACAGGCCTGGTACACGGCGCGCGGGCTGCCCGCCTTCGTCGAACTCACCTCGCCCGGCTCGACGCCCGGACTGGAGGCCGCGTTGGCCACGCGCGGCGCACAGGAGGCCGGGACGTTCGTCCGCACGGCCCCACTGGCGCGCCTGGCCGCGCCCGTCTCCGCGCCTGCGGCGGACGTGCGGCTGGCCCGGGTCGCCGACGAGGCCTGGCTCGCGCGCTACCAGCGGGTCGGCGCGGACGCGGTCAAGACCGCGGCGGCACGGGAGCTGCTGCACAGTGGAGCTTCGGTCTGGTTCGCCTCGGTGTCGCTGCCGGACGTGCCGGACGGTCCGGCCGCGATCGGGCGCTGCGTGGTGGACGGAGCCTGGGCCGGCTTCGCGGCCATCGAGGTGGCGCCGCAGGCGCGTCGCCGCGGTCTCGCGAGCGCCGTCATGGCCACGCTCGCCTCCCGCGCCGCCGAGGAGGGCGCCTGCGGCGCCTACCTGCAGGTCGAGGAGGTCAACACGGCGGCCGGCGCGCTCTACGACCGGTTGGGCTTCGACGTCGCCTACCGCTACGCCTACGCGCGACTCGCCGACTGACAGGCGGCGCGGGCAGCCAGGTCGCGCCTGAGGCAGGTTCAGGTGGCGCTCCGCGCATAGAATCCTCGCCCGTGAGCGAGGAGAGCAGAGCGCGGTTCGCCGCCGAGGCGCGCGAGGAACGGCCGGACCTCGCGATGCTCTGCCTGCTCATGGGCTTCGAGGTGGATCTGGAGGCCGAGAACGGGGGCATCGACGAGGCTCTCGCCCCCGCGCTGGGCGCCCTGGAGCGTCTGGCTTCGGTGGTGCGCGCGGCCCTGCGGGAGTCGCCGCCGGGCGGCCGAGGGGCGGAGCGGTCCGCTTCGGAGACGGCCGCGGTACTGGCGGGCGCGCTGGCCGGCTCCGCGGATCTGCGCGGCGGCCCCGGCGTCTACCAGCGGCTGGAGTCCTCGCTGCTGCACCAGGTGCTTCGCCGCGGACGCGGACTGCCGATCACCGTCTCCACGGTCTGGATCGCGGTCGGCCGGATGGTGGGCCTGCCCGTGTACGGAGTCGCCCTGCCGGGCCACTTCGTGGTCGGGGTCGGCGACCCCGAGGGCGAGTTCGTCCTCGTCGACGCCTTCCGCGGCGGGCAGATCCTCTCCGCTGCGGACGCCGCGGCGCTCGTCGCCGAGGCGGGTTACCGCCTCACCCCGGACCTGTTGCGTCCCGCGGAGCCGCAGGACGTCGTCCTGCGGACGCTGGCCAACATCCGCAACTGGGCCTCGGCGAGGCCCGAGCACGCACGCACCCAGCTCTGGGCGACGGAGCTGTCGCTCCTCCTGCCCCGCCACCCGGCGCAGTTGCGCCTCGAACGGGCGGAGCTGCTGGTGAGGACGGGTCACTTCCTGCAGGGCGCGGCGCAGATGGAGGAGTACGCGACCATCCTCGACGCCTTCGACCCGGAATCGGCGAAGCGCGTCCGCGCGGAGGCGAAGGCGGCCAGGTTCCGACTGAACTGACTCCGTCCAGTGGCGGCCACCTCAGGGGCGGGCGAACTGGACGAAGGGCTTACAGCCAGCCCTTCTCCATGGCGATGCGCACCGCCTCGGTGCGGTTGCGGGCGCCTGTCTTCTGGATCGCCGCGGAGAGGTAGTTGCGGACGGTGCCCTCGGAGAGGTGGAGACGCTTGCCGATGTCGGTGTTGGCGCTGCCGTCCGCCGCCGCTGCCAGGACGTCGCGCTCGCGCGACGTGAGCGGGTTCGCGCCCTCCGCGAGGGCCGCCGCGGCCAGGGTGGGGTCGATGACGCGTTCGCCACGCAGCACGCGGCGGACGGCCTCGGCGAGTTGGGAGGCGGGGGCGTCCTTGACCAGGAAGGCGTCGGCGCCGGACTCCATCGCGCGGCGCAGGTAACCGGGGCGGCCGAAGGTGGTCAGCACCACGATCTTGGTGCCCGGGCGAGCCTTCCGCAGCAGTCCTGCCGCCTCGATGCCGGTCAGGCCCGGCATCTCGATGTCCAGCAGGGCGACCTCGACCTCGTGCGCCTGGGCCGCGGCCACCACCTCGTCGCCGCGGGCGACCTGTGCCACGACGTCGATGTCCCCCTCCAGGCCCAGCAAGGCGGCCAGCGCCTCGCGGACCATGGCCTGATCCTCGGCCAGCAGAACTCTGATCACTCCTGCACGGTACCGGCCGCAGGCTGTTGCACGGGAGTCTGCACGGCGCGCAGGGGCACCGTCGCGCGCAGCACGAAGCCGTGCTTGCCGGAGTCGGGCCCCGCGTCGAGGGAGCCGTCGGCGAGGGCCAGACGTTCGGACAGGCCGGTCAGGCCGTTGCCGGGAACGCCGTGGCGGGCCTGCTTGCCGCCGCCGGTGCCGTTGTCGGCGATCTCCAGCGTCAGCACCCGGCCGAGGCGGCCGTCGGGCGCATGGTCCTCGATCAGGCGGATCCGGCACTGGGTGGCGCCGCTGTGGCGGACCACGTTGGTGATCCCCTCGCGCAGCGCCCAACCGAGCGCGCCCTCCTCCTCCGCGCCGAGGCCCGGGCGCGGGTCGGCGAGCGAGAGCGGCGCGTCGATGGCGATGTCCGCCGCGCTGAGCGCGGTGCGCGCGGCGGCCAACTCGACGGCGAGCTTGGGGCGGCGGTAGCCGCCGATCGCCTCCCGGACGTCCACCAGCGCCTGCCGGGAGACCTTCTCGATGTCGTCGACCTGGGACCGCGCCTCCTCGTAACGCTCCTGGTCCATGAAACGGGCTGTGAGCTCGGTTTTCAGCGTGATCAGTGAGAGCGAGTGGCCGAGCAGGTCGTGAAGGTCGCGGGCGAGGCGCAGCCGTTCGTCGGAGGCGGCGAGTGCGGCCACCGCCTGCCTGGCCTCACGCAGTTCGGCCATCGTGCGGACCAACTGCTGCAGGCCCGTCATGGCGAACCCGCCGAGGAGACCGCCGAGGGCCATCCCGGCCAGTCCGGTGTGGTCGATGTCGCTCGCCAGGCCCAGGCCGACCTGGGTCGCGACCACCACGACCACACCCACCGACGCGATCCGCTGCGGCAGCACGATGCCGGTCGCGACCGCTGTGTACGTGAACAGGGCCAGCCAGTTGGCGTCCAACACCACGGAGGTGGCGATCGAGGCGAGGTACATCGCCGCGAGCGCGACGCCCTGCCGGCGGTCCCACGTGTTCGCCGTTCCGGAGACCTGGCGCCGGATGATCAGCGAGACGTAGCAGCCGAGGAAGACGGCGAGCATGATCCAGCCGAAGACGGTCTTCGGGACGTTGTGCCGCCCGAAGAGGTCGGAGATCGGATAGGCCAGGTAGACCATCCACACCAGCATCCAGCACAGCTTCACGAGCAGCTGCCGACTGTTCTCCGGCGGAACCCCGACCCGCGGCGTGTGCGCGCGCCTCTCGCTCATCTTCCTCATCCCCGTGATCCCGTGACGTCAGACGGTCTTGCGGTCGCGCTGGTAGAGCCAGGCCGCGAGGGCCGCGAAGACGGCCAGGTAGGCGGCGAGCCCGGCGATCTGCGAGACACCCACCGAGACGCCGTTGACCGGGTACTTGGCCAGCTCGTTGTAGAGGTAGACCGGAGTGTACTGACCGACCGTCTTCAGCCCGCCGGACAGCGGGAACCAGGAGCCGCCGAGGAACGCCATGCCCATGTAGCTGACCATGGTGATCGGCTGGACGGTGTCCGGCGCGGCGGCGTAGCCGAGGGCGACGCCCGCCGCGGCGAAGACGAAGCCGCCCGCCCAGACCGCGAGGCCCATGCCGAGCCAGGTGGAGATCGGGAAGTGCACGCCACCGAAGGCGCCCATCGCGAAGACCACGACGACCGCCGGGAGGGTGACCACACCGGCGGCGACGACCTTGGAGAGCACGTAGGCCCAGCCGGGCAGCGCGGTCAGCCGCAGCTGGCGGGTCCACCCGCTCTTGCGCTCCAGGGAGATCCGCATGGCGGTGTTGAGGGCCGCGCCGACGGTGCCGAAGGTCGCCATCGAGACCATGTAGTAGGTCTTGTACGGGATCCCGTTGAAGGTCTGGTCCTTGAACGACGAGGAGTAGAAGAAGTACATCATCGCCGGGAAGACGACGGTGAAGAACAGGTAGCGGCGGTTGCGCAGGACCCGCAGGACCTCGAGCTTGATGAGCTGTCCCATGGTCAGTTCGCCTCCGTGCCGGCAGCTTCCGCGGTGATCGTGATGAAGGCCTGCTCCAGGCCGACCCCGGTGACCTCCAGGCCACGGGGGTAGAGGCCGGCCCGGTAGACGGCGGCCATGGTGGCGTCGGCGTCCGACGTCGAGATCCGGACCGTCGAACCGCTGACGTCCAGGGCGGTGATGCCGGGGAGGGCGCTCAGCAGGCTCGCGTCGCCGCCGTCGCCGGGGTGCAGGTCGAAGGAGATGCGGCGCTGCCCGGCGCGGGCCTTGATCTCGGCCGCGGTGCCGTCGGCGATCAGGCGGCCCTTGTGCATCACCAGGACGCGGTCGGCGATCGCGTCCGCCTCCTCCAGGTAGTGGGTGGCGAACAGGATCGTGCGGCCGGCGTCGGCCTGGGCCTTCATCACCGACCAGAAGGCCTGGCGGGCGGTGACGTCCATGCCGGTGGTCGGCTCGTCGAGGACGATGAGGTCGCTGTCGCCGGCCGTGGCGAGGGCGAAGCGTACCCGCTGCTCCTGGCCGCCGGAGAGCTTGTCGACCTTGCGATCGGCCAGGTCGAGGATCTGGGCGGTCGTCAGGACGTCGTCGACGGCGTAACCGCGCGGGTGCACCTTGCAGGCGAAGGTGACCAGCTCGCGCACGGTCACCTCGGGCAGCAGGCCGCCGCTCTGCAGCATCACGCCGACCCTGCCGTCCATGATCGCCTGACGCGGGGAGCCGCCGAACAGGCTCACCTCGCCGGCGCTCGGATCCTTCAGGCCGAGCAGCATGTCGATGCTGGTGGACTTGCCGGCGCCGTTGGGGCCGAGGAACGCGACCGTCTCACCCGGGTGCAGGGTGAAGGAGCTGCCGTTGACCGCCTTGACGGAGCCGAACGCCTTGCTGACGTTGCGGAACGCCGCGACCTCGGTGGGGCGGTCGTTCGCTCCGCGGGTCGCGGAACCCTTCCGGTCCGTCCCCCTGATTGCTTCGGTGGAAGTCGTCATGCAAGAAGAATCCCAGGTCACTGAGGCGCGGCAGCAGTGCCGCGCCTCCATGACCAGGCGTGACAGATGTCACGGCTGCGACCGTGACACCGGCGGCGGTGACGCTCAGGCCGAGGGCAGCGACCTGCGCAGGAAGTCGACCTGCAGGAGCAGCAGGTTCTCGGCGACCTCCTCCTGCGGCGTCATGTGGGTGACCCCGGAGAGCGGCAGCACCTCGTGCGGGCGGCCGGTCGCGAGCAGCGCCGAGGAGAGCCGCAGGCTGTGGGCGACGACGACGTTGTCGTCGGCGAGGCCGTGGATGATCTGCAGCGGCCTGCGCAGCCGGGGGGCGTCGGCCAGCAGCGAGTGCGCCGCGTAGACCTCGGGCTCCTCGGCCGGGTGGCCGAGGTAGCGCTCGGTGTAGTGGGTGTCGTAGAGCTCCATGTCGGTGACCGGGGCGCCGGCGACGGCGGCGTGGAAGACGTCGGGGCGGCGCAGGACGGCGAGCGCGGAGAGGTAGCCGCCGTAGGACCAGCCGCGGATGCCGACCCGGCGGAGGTCGAGGGGGAAGTCCTCGGCGAGCGCCCGGAGGGCCTCGACCTGGTCGTCGAGGGTGACCCCGGCCATGTCCCGCATGATCGCCTTCTCCCAGGCGGGGCTGCGGCCGGGAGTGCCGCGGCCGTCGGCGACGACGACGGCAAAGCCCTGGTCGGCGAACCACTGCGCGGACAGGAAGATGTTCTGCGCCGCCACCACCTGCTGGCCGTGCGGGCCGCCGTAGGGCGCCATCAGCACCGGGAGCAGGCCGTCGCGGTCCCGGTCGTAGCCGGTGGGCAGCAGCACGGCCGCCGGGATACGACGCTTGCCGGCCAGGGCGAGCACCGGACGGGCGGTGAGCACGGGCGTCTCGGCGTGGGAGGCGATCCGCGCGACCTGCGCCGTGCTCCCGTCCTCGGTGCGCAGCACCCGCACGAGCGCGCCGGGGCGGTCGAGCGCCGCCGAGCTGAGCACCGTGACCGGTCCCCCGCGGACGGCGGAGTGGTAGCCGGGCGCGTCGCTCACCCTGTGAACGGTGCTCCGGCCCGGACGCGTGTCGGCTCGGTACACATGCACCTCGCCGATCTCCGCCGCCGGTGCGCCCTCCCCGGCCGAGGCTGTGAACACCACGTCCTCCGCGGTGACGTCGAGGACGGTCCGCACGTGCAGGGAACGGTCGGTGAGCACCCGGTCGCCGACGACGAGGACGCGCGCGTCGGCCTCGCGGTCGTCGGCCACCCGGACCAGGCGGCCGTCCGGCGTCCACACCGGGGCCCCGGGGAAGAGCTCGACCCAGTCCGGGTCGCTCTCCTCGTGCACGGGGCTGGTCGCGCCCGTCACCGGGTCGACGGCGAGGACCGTCTGACGGCGCTGGTCGCGCGTCTGGACCAGGAGCAGCGGCGGGCCGCCGGCCGACCAGTGGACGCGGGCCAGGTACGGATAGGCGGCGCGGTCCCAGGCGACGTCGACCCGGCCGCCGTCGAGGTCGAGGAGGGAGAGGCCCACCTCGGCGTTGGGCGTGCCCGCCTGCGGGTAGGCGATCTCCAGCGGGGCCTGCTCGGGGTTGGCCGGGTCGGCGATCCACCAGCGCTGGACCGGGCGGTTGTCGACCCGGGCGGCGAGCAGCCGGTCGCCCAGCGGCGCCCACCAGTAGCCGCGGCTGCGGTCCATCTCCTCCTGGGCGATGAACTCGGCCTGGCCCCAGGTGACCTCGGGGTCGCTCTCGTGGGCCAGCGCGCGGTCGCCGCTGCCGTCGGCGGCGATGACCCGGAGCGCGCCGTCGGTGGTCGCGTAGGCGACGTGGCGGCCGTCGGGGGCAGGGCGGGGGTCGAGCACGGTGCCCTGGGCGGGCAGCTCGACGGCGCCGGCGCCGGGCGCTCCCGGCGCGCCCGCCGCGACGGCCAGCGGAGCGGTGAACAGCCGGCCGGAGAGGCTGAAGGCGGCCGTCGTCACGGCGGCGTCGGTCGCGAAGGCGATCACTCCCGCGGAGCCCTCCCGGGCGCGCTCACGGCGGGCCCGCTCCTCGGCGGACAGGTGCTCCTCGCCGCCGCCCAGCAGGGCGACCGGATCGGCCGCCACTCGCTCGAACGGAGCAGCTTCGTTCGAAAGGTCGAGCACGAACAGCAGGTTCGCCCGTTCGGTCCCGCCGCGACTGCGGAGGAAGGCCACCCTTCGGCCGTCCGGGGACACCGCGAAGGACCTCGGGGCGCCGAGTGAGAAGCGCTGGGTGCGCGAGAACTGACGGGGAAACGTGATCTCCTGGGCCATGGTCCGACCCTAGCGGCGCACCCCCGCACGGACGGCCCGTCGCGGCAAACGCCCGCCACCCCTTCCTCCCCCGTTCGGCCGCCGCGCGCCGCCATGCGCACCCGCGCGGGCGCCCACCACGTGCGCCGGGCCGTGCATCGGAGCGACGGGCTATGCATGATGACGGAAAGTGATCCTCCCATCACCCCACGGGTAACACCTGTGTACGCCCGTCCTGCTGGGCGGCAGTCCCCGCCGCCCAAATCCGAGAGGTGTGAGACGCGATGGTTCTGCCCATTTCCGCAGCGGTGCTGATGATGATCATCGTGGGAATCCTGATCAAGCGCTCCGGCCTCAAGGCCTGGCACGCCTTCGCCTGCACGCTGCTCGGCTTCTACCTGGCGTCCAGCTCGATCGCCCCGTCGATCAAGACGGTGACCACGAGCGTCGCCGGAATGCTGACCGGCATCAAGCTCTGACCTGCTCCCGCCCCGCAGACCGTTGGGGCTGTCAGTGGGGTGCTGTCGGCACGACCGCAGGGCCTGCCCTGCGGCTCGGGCCGGATCAGCCCGCGGTGTCCGGCGCCGCGGGCCCGGCCTGAGCCACAAGACAGGCCCTAGGCTGAGCGCCATGACGGATTCTCTCCGGGCGGTCCGCGCCGACCAGCGCCTGCTCCTCGTCCACGCCCACCCCGACGACGAGTCGATCGGCAACGGCGCGACGATGGCCCGCTATGCCGCCGAGGGCGCAGGCGTCACTCTGGTCACCTGCACCCTGGGCGAGGAGGGCGAGGTCATCGGCGACGACCACGCCCACCGCGTCGCCCTCCGCGAGGACTCCCTCGGCACGCACCGCATCACCGAGCTGGCCGCGGCCATGGCCGAGTTGGGCGTCACCGACCACCGCTTCCTGGGCGGCCCCGGACGCTGGCGCGACTCCGGGATGATGGGCGTCGCCAGCAACGTCCGCGCCGACGCCTTCTGGCAGGCCGACCTCGACGAGGCCGCGGCCGAGCTGGTCTCGGTGGTCCGCGAGGTCCGTCCGCAGGTCCTGGTCACCTACGACCCGAACGGCGGCTACGGCCACCCCGACCACATCCAGGCACACCGGGTGGCCATGCGCGGGGCGGAGCTGGCCGCCGACGCCGCCTTCCGGCCCGAGCTCGGTCCCGCCCACGCGATCGCCAAGGTCTACTGGAACGCCATGCCCCGCTCCGTCGTGGAGGCCGGGTTCGCGGCGCTGCGGGCCGCAGGCAAGGAGTCCCCCTTCCCCGGCATCGCCGCGGCCGACGACGTGCCCGGCGTCGTGGACGACGCCGAGGTGACGGCGGCGGTCGACGGCACCCCCTACGCCGAGGCCAAGTCCGCGGCAATGCGGGCGCACGCCACCCAGATCGCCGTCGAAGGCCCCTTCTTCGCCCTCTCCAACGACCTCGGCCAGCCGCTGCCCTCGGTGGAGTACTACCGGCTGGTCCGCGGCGAGCCCGGCCCGGTCGACCAGGCGACCGGGTGGGAGGACGACCTCTTCGCCGGTGTCGCGAGTGGCCCGGACGGGCCGGACAACGCGGGCAGCGACACCGACGCCCGGGCCGGAGCGGACGCATGAGCGGCGGTCAGCCGCCGGGACGCGGCCGCGCGGGCGGTGCCGGCGGCGCTGCGGGCGGCGGCGCCCGGGTTCCGGCACCGCGCAACGGCTCGCCCCAGCCTCCGGTCCGGTCCTACCCGATGAGCCGCCCGGCCCGGATGACGACGTATGTACTGCTCGCCGTGCTCGGAGCGGCCGTCGGACTCTCCGGCGCCCTGATCGTGGACCTGTGGAGCGGCGGCGGGCTGGCCATCGGCGCCGCCGGGATCCTCGCGCTCAGCTACGGCGGCAGCATGGTGACGGGCACCCGGACGGGAGCCCTGGTGCCGACGGCGGCCTGGCTCGCCGTCCTGCTCGCCGCCAGCATCAGCACCCCGAAGGGGGACCTGATCTGGGGCGGCAGCGCGACCAGCGTCGCCCTGCTCTTCCTCGGCATGCTGGGCTCCGTGCTCGCACTGGCCAGACCCTCCCTCTCGCCCTACCACCCGGGGCCGTCACAATCTGTTCTGCCTCCGGCCGGTCCGCACCGCGACGCCTCCCAGTAAGGTGGTGCCCGCAACGCTGGAGACCGCGGTTCCACACACCGCAACCGCAACCCCACGGGACGCGGGGAACAACGATCCACAACCGCACCCCGCCACCGCGTGGGACGCGAACCGGAGCAGCAGTGAGTCGAGAATCCGACAACCCGATGTCGCCTCGTCAGGGCGGCGACTCCTACCCGTCGGGCACGCCCCCGTACGGCGTGCCCGGAGACGCGTCGTTCTCCCGCGCGGGGCAGCCGCCACAGGCCGGCCGACCGAACCCGGGAGGCTCCTCCGACCGCGATGAGCCGCGGACGGAGACCACGCTCACCACGCGCATCAAGATCAACATCCCCGGCTCGCGGCCGATCCCCGAGGTCGTCGTCCGCAGCCCGCTGACCGAGGAGACCGGCGAGCAGTCCTCGCCGCGGCGCCGCCGCGCCGACACCTCGGGCTCGCCCGTGCTCGGCGTCATGGACTCCGGCGCGCGCACCGCCACTCCCCCGGACCTGCCGCCGGAGTGGCTCACCCCGGAGGCACCGGCCACGGCGGACCCCGCAGCGCCGGCGGCCGGCCCGTCGAGCGAGTGGTTCGCGCCGCGCAAGAAGTCCGCGCCCGAACCCGCGCCGGCCCCCGCCCCCGCCCAGCCGCTCTTCCAGGACCAGCAGGCGACGCCGCCCGCCGCACCGGGCTACCAGACGCCCGCCCAGCCGGCGCCCGGTCGACAGCAGACTCCCGGCCAGGCGCCGAGCGGCTACGACCTGCCCTACGGCAGCGGCCGTGACGCCATGCCCGACGGTTTCTCCCAGCCCTGGGCGACTCCGTCCCCGCAGACGACGCCCCCGCAGGGCACGCCCCAGTCGCCCCTCGACCCGACGCAGGGTCAGCAGGCCCGCCCGCAGCAGACACTGCCGCCGCGCCCGGTGCCCGGCAGTCGCGGCACCCGGGCGCCGGGTGCGCCCGACGTGCCCGGCTCACCCGCCGAGGCCCTGGCCGGCGGTCAGCCGACCCTGCAGTTCCGCGGGCCCGCCGACCAGCTGACGAACCCGCAGGCGGGATACACCCCGCCCCCCGGCTTCCCCCAGCCCGGCGTCGGCCGGCCCGGTGCGGGTCGTCCCGACTTCACGCAGCCGGGCATCCCCCAGGCCGCGGGCAGCACGACGACCATGCCCGGTCTGGGCTCCATGCCTCCGGGCGCCGGACCGACCATAGCCACCCCGGGTGGCTACCCCGGCGGGCCCGGCCCCACCGAGCAGCCGGGTGCGCAGCCCGGCGGCAACCGCCGCACCGGCAAGGGCGCCCAGCAGGGCGGCAAGGCCCAGCAGGGCGCCAAGGCCGCGGGCAAGGCGGGTGCGAAGGGCGCGGCGGGCCAGAACTCGATGGGCCAGGGCTCGACGGGCCAGACCGCGACCATGCCCGTGCCGCGGCACCAGCCCATCGCCGACGGCTTCGCCGGCGGAACCGGCGGTGCCGGTGCCGAACCGCGGCCCGAGCCCGTCGGCGGCGGGCCGGGCACCGGTGCCTCGACCGCGCCCGCCTCGGGCGGCAAGCGCGGCGGCGGCAAGGGCCGCAAGCTGGCGGGCTACGCCGTCGGCGTGGTGATCCTGGCCGGTGCGGGCGCCTACGGTGCCGGGCTGATGCTCAACCAGGCCGACATCCCCAAGGGCACCACGGTGCTCGGGTACTCGATCGGCGGCGACACCCGCGACGAGGCGGTCACCACGCTGACCCGTACCCTCGGCTCGATCTCCGGCCACCCGCTGTCGGTCTCCATCGGCGGCAGGACGGCCACGCTGAACCCCTCGGTGGCCGGACTGTCCATCGACACCGGTGCCACCGTCGACAGCGTCGCGCACCACGACTACAACCCGGTCACCGTGATCGAGTCGCTGTTCGGCCACGGCAAGGCCGTGGCGCCGGTCGTGGTGATCGACGAGGACAAACTGCGGTCCGCGCTCCAGCAGCTGGCCTCGGGCGGCAGCGCCTCCGCCGCCGAGGTCCGGTTCACGGCCACCGGCAAGGTCGAGGTGACGCTGCCGAAGGCGGGCAGCAGCCTGGACGTGAACGCGGCGGTCCCGCTCGTGGAGCAGGCCTACCGGACGCGGGCCAACGGCGGCCCGGACACGGTGGTGGCCCTCACGGTCACCACGACGGCCCCCAAGGCGGACGCGACGGCGGTCAACGAAGCGGCCCGCACGCTGGGCGCCTGGGCGATGAAGCAGAAGTTCTACGTCGACGCCGGCGGCCACCCGGTGCCCTTCGGCAAGGTCACCTTCAGCCAGTCCCTGACCCTGCGCCCGGACGCCTCCGGGGCGTTCGTCCCGGTCTTCAACCTGGCCAAGCTCAAGGCCGCCTACGGGCCGGCCTTCGACGGCGTCCACACCAAGGACGGCAAGCCGGTCACGGTCCAGGACGTCGCGGCCGCCCTGGTCTCGCTGCTCGGCAAGCCGGACGGCGCCACCACCGCCACCATCTGAGACCACTCTCCGTTCCTGCCGGGAACGACAGCGAAGAACCCCCCGAGCCTTCCGGCTCGGGGGGTTCTTCGTCAGGCCTCAGCCGGACGACTCAGCTCACTTGGTGAAGCCGATGGTCAGCCAGTTGGTGGTCTGGTAGCCGAAGGCACCGAAGTTGGCCAGGGTGGCCTTCTCCGCGAAGATCTGCGGACGCTGCTCGAGCGGCAGGTTCACAGCCTCCTGCCAGATCAGCCCGTCGGCCGCGTTGATGTCGGCGTAGTACTGGGTGACGTCGGTGTCGGCACCGGCCTTGTTCAGCGCGGCGTCGAGCTGCGCCGAACCGATCTGGGAGATGTTCGCACCGGCGTTCTGCGGGGTCGGGCTCTGGTAGCTCGACTCGACGTTGCCCAGCGGGAAGTACGGCGTGGCCGCGGTCGCGGAGAAGATCGTCATGTCGAACTTCTCGGCGTTGAGGTCGTTGAAGAAGGTCACGCCGTCCAGGGAGACGGTGTCCAGCTTCACGCCGACCGCCTTGAGCATGGCGGTCATGACGTTCGACTCGTTGGTGGCGACCGGAGTACCCGACGGGATGGTCAGGTTGAACTCGAGGGTCTTGCCGTCCTTGTGACGGTAGCCGTCCGAGCCCATCTTCCAGCCGGCCGCGTCGAGCTTGGTGCCCGCCGCGCTCGGGTCGAACTTGCCCAGGTCACCGGAGTTGTCCTGGTAGCCGACACCGCTGGAGACCAGGAAGTGGTTGTTCAGCGGCTTGATGACCCACGGCAGACCGGTCAGGTCACCCTTGGCGATCGCGTCGCGGTTCAGGGCCTGGAAGATGGCCTGACGCACGTTCGGGTCGGTCAGGTTCGGGCTCTTGCCGTTGATCCACGCCTGACGCCAGTTGGCGCCGTAGGCCACGCGGACGGCCGTGTTGGCGACGCCCTTGACCTGCTTGTAGATGGCGATGGACGGGCCGACGTCGATGAAGTCGATCTCACCGGAGGCGAACGCACCCGGGGTGGAGCTGGAGTCCAGGGCACGGAAGTTGATGGTGTCCAGGACCGGCTTGGCACCCCACCAGTTGGGGTCGCGCACGACGGTGACGACCTTGGTGGTCGCGTTCATCGTCTGCACCTTGAACGGACCCGCGGTGACCGGGATCTTGTTCTTGTAGGCGTTGTTGAAGCCGTCGACCGTGGAGACCTGGGAGGCCGGGTACAGCGGCGCGAACAGGCCCTTCCACTCCGCGTAGGGGCTGGAGTAGGTGACCACGACCTCCTGGGCGTTCTTGCCCTGGACGACGGAGGCGATCTGGTTGTAGCCGACCGTGCTGAGCGCGGCCATCTTCGGGTTGGACCCGTTCTGGTCCTGCCAGTCGACCTGGAAGTCCTTGTACGTGATCGGGGTGCCGTCGGACCACTTGGCCTTCGGGTTGATCTCGTACGTCACGACCTGCTTGCCGCCGACCGTGGCGACCGTGGCGCTGGTCAGGTAGTCGGGGTTGGCCGTGATGTTGCCCTGGGCGTCCGACTGGAACAGCTGCGGCATCAGCGGACCCATGGTGTCGACGATGGAGCCCTCGTTCTGGGACTCCGCCGTCATGACGTTCCACTGGGTCGAGTACTGGTCGACCGGGTAGTTCAGGGTGCCGCCCTGCTTGAGCTGGCTGGCCGGAACGGTGTTGATGTCGTTCGCGGTGCTGGCCTTCTCGGTCGCCTTCGGGGCCGCGGTGCCGCCGCTGCTGCTGCAGGCAGAGGCGCCGAGCACCAGGCCGGCGGACAGGGCGACAGCCGTCGCGAGCTTGAGGGTGTTGCGGGACAAAGCGGGTCCTCCCCTTGGAGATCAGTTCAGTGAATTCGGAACTGCCGTGACGGGCCGGTGGGGCCGGTAACGTCAGACGACTTCCAGTGCCGCCGCGTAGTGGCAGGCAGCGGAGTGGTCGGCGGCCATCGCCGTGGACGCGGGGTCCTCGGTCCGGCACCGTTCGGCCTCGCCCTCGGTGAGGCCGACGAACTTCGGGCAGCGCGTCCGGAAACGGCAACCCGACGGCACATCCGCCGGGCTCGGCAGATCTCCGGTCAGCAGGATCCGCTGCCGCTCCCGCTCCTTGCGCGGGTCCGGCAGCGGCACCGCGGAGAGCAGTGCCTGCGTGTAGGGGTGCGAGGGCGATTCGAAGACCGCCTCCGCGTCCCCGCTCTCGACGATCCGTCCCAGGTACATGACCGCGACGCGGTCAGCGATGTGACGGATCACCGAAAGATCGTGGGCGACGAACAGGTAGCTGAGGCCCAGCTTGACCTTGAGCTCGTCGAGAAGGTTGATGACACCGGCCTGGATGGAGACGTCCAGCGCGGAGACCGGCTCGTCCAGCACGATCAGCTTCGGGTCCAGCGCGAGGGCGCGGGCGATGCCGATGCGCTGGCGCTGACCGCCGGAGAACTCCGTCGGGAAGCGCTCCGCGTGCTCGGGCAGCAGGCCGACGAGGCTCAGCAGCTCGGGAACACGGGCCTGGATCTTCTCCTTGCTCCACCCGTGGGCGCGCAGCGGCTCGGCCAGTACGTCACCGACCGGCATGCGGGCGTCGAGGGAGGCCATCGGGTCCTGGAAGACGACCTGGAGGTCGCGGCGGATGCCCCGACGGTCCTTGCCCGTGAGGGTCTTGGTCTCCTTGCCGAGGACGACGACGGAGCCCTCCTGCTTGCGCGGCAGGTCCAGGATCTCCAGCAGGGTGGTGGTCTTGCCGCAGCCGGACTCGCCGACCAGGGCGAAGGTCTCCCCCTCGCGGATGTCGAAGGTCAGGCCGTCGACCGCCTTGACGGTGCCGACGCGACGCTTGAAGACGGCGCCCTTGGTCAGCGGGAAGTGCTTGATCAGGTTCTCGACGCGGAGCACCTCGGGACGGGAGGCGCGGTCGGACTCGCCCTCCCACTCGGACAGCTCGGGGGTCGGGAACATGCCCTCACGGGCCAGGTCGCCGTTGCCGATCTCGGCGGCGCGGTGGCAGGCGCTCTGCAGGCCCGGGACCGCGGCCACGTCGACGAGACGGGGCTCCTGCTCACGGCAGATGTCGACCGCGATCGGGCAACGGGCGGCGAAGGGGCAGCCCTTGGGCAGCTTCACCATGGACGGCGGGTTGCCCTCCAGCGGCGTCAGCGCCTTGCGCTCGGTCTTGTCCAGCCGCGGCACGGCGCTCAGCAGGCCGATGGTGTACGGCATGTGGGGCTCGTAGAAGACGCCCTCGGCGGTGCCGGCCTCGACCGGACGGCCGGCGTACATGACCGTGACGTTGTCGGCCATGCCGGCCACCACGCCGAGGTCGTGAGTGATCATCAGGATGGCGGCGCCGGTGACCTCCTGAGCGGTCTTCAGCACCTCCAGCACCTGCGCCTGGATCGTCACGTCGAGCGCCGTGGTGGGCTCGTCGGCGATGATCACCTTGGGGTCGTTGGCGATGGCCATGGCGATCACCGCGCGCTGGCGCATACCGCCGGAGAACTCGTGCGGGAAGGCGTCGATCCGGCGCTTCGGGTCCGGGATGCCGACGAGCTCCAGCAGCTCCAGGGCGCGGGCGCGGGCCGCCTGCTTGCTCAGGTTCTGGTGGATCTGGAGGGCCTCCATCAGCTGCGTGCCGATGGAGTAGACCGGGGTCAGCGCGGACAGCGGGTCCTGGAAGACCATGCCGATGTCCTTGCCGCGGATCTTCGACATCTCGGTGTCGCTGAGGCCGAGCAGCTCGCGGCCCTCCAGCAGGACCGAGCCGGTCACCTGGGCGCTGGTCGGGAGCAGGCCGAGGACGGAGGTCGCGGTCACGGACTTGCCGGAGCCGGACTCGCCGACGATGGCGAGGGTCTCGCCGGATCGCAGCGAGAAGTCGATGCCGCGGACGGCACGGACCGCGCCGGACTCGCTGGGGAACGTGACGCGCAGGTCGCGGACCTCGAGCACGGGGGTGTTGTTGGAGGTCACGACGCGAGCCCTTCCTCGGCACGAACGGTGTTGCTGACGATCTCGACCTGCTGGCTGTCGCTCTCCCCGTCGGCGGGGAGCTTGACCTTCGCCTTGGCGCCGGAGGCCGACGGGTCGAACGCGTCACGCAGGCCGTCGCCGATGAAGGCGGAGCAGAGACCGATGAGGACCAGGAAGCCGGCCGGGACGAAGAACATCCACGGCGAGGTGATCGCGTCGGGCTCGCCGTCGGCGATCAGGGTGCCGAGCGAGATGTCGGGAGCCTGGATGCCGAAGCCGAAGTAGGACAGGGAGGTCTCGCCGAGGACGATCAGACCGATCTGCACGGCAGCGTCGACGATCAGCAGCGAGGCCATGTTGGGCAGGATGTGCCGGAAGATGATCTTCATCGAGCCGACGCCCATGTACTTGGCCGCCAGCACGTACTCACGGTCCTTCAGGGTGAGCGTCATGCTGCGGACCACGCGGGCGGTGATCATCCAGCCGAGGGCGGCGAGCAGCAGCACGAAGATCAGCCAGCTGACGTGGGCCAGCTTGGGCGAGATCGTCGCCAGCAGCAGGAAGCCCGGGATGACCAGGAGCAGCTCCAGGCCCCACATCAGGGCGCGGTCGATCCAGCCGCCGAAGTAGCCGGCCGCGGCACCGACGACGGCGGCGATGAACGTCGTCAGCGGGCCACCGATGAGGCCGATGACGAGCGACTTCTGCAGGCCGCGCAGCGTCACGGCGAGCATGTCCTGGCCGGAGTGGTTGGTGCCGAGCAGGTGGCCGCCCTGGCCCGGGGAGGTGCCGAGGTAGTTCCAGTCGTTATCGGTGTACTGCCACTTGAGGATGGACGGCAGCACATAGGCGCCGAGCAGCAGCAGCACCAGGATGGCGATGCCCACCAGGGCGAGGCGGTTGCGCACGAAACGGCGCAGGATCAGCTGGCCGCGTCCGCGGCTCTTGGTCGGTTCATCGGCGGCGAGGGCGCCGGCGACGGCTTCGGTCGTCATTTCTCTGTCATCTCCTCGGGGTTCGGCGGGTCGGCAGCTGACGCGAGGTCAGACTCGAACCCGAGGGTCGAGGGCGGCGTAGACAAGGTCGGAGAGCAGGCCCGCGATGAGGACCAGGACCGAGGTGAAGACGCCGATCGCCGCGACGGAGTTGATGTCGTTGGTGGTGATGGTGTCGACGGTCCACTCACCCATGCCGTGCCAGCCGAAGAGCTTCTCGGTGAAGGTGGCGCCGACGAAGAGCAGGACGATGTTGTAGACCAGCAGCGGCATCACCGGGATGACGGCCGTGCGCAGACCGTGCTTGACGATCGCCTTGCGGAACGGCAGCCCCTTGGCGCGGGCCGTCCGCAGGAAGTCGGCGTTCAGCACGTCGAGCATGGTGCTGCGCTGGTAGCGGCTGAACAGGGTGACCTGGACCAGCCAGAGCGTCAGCGTCGGGAGGATCAGGTGCTGCATGTTGCTGAGCACCACCGCGACCACGCCGTGGGCGTTCGGGTCGTCAAGTCCCGTGTACTGGATGGGCGATCCCATCCAGTTGTCGATCGTGCGCAGCGTGATGCCGATGACCGGCACCGGCATGGCGATGATCGCGTAGGAGACGATGGTCGAGATCCGGTCCGAGGGACGGTACTGGCGCAGTGCGTTCCAGGCGCCGAGCATGACACCGGTGATCGAGCCGATCAGCGTGGAGAGCAGCAGCAGCTCCGTGGAGACGAAGATGCGCCGTCCCATCTCGGCGTTGACCGAGCCACCGTCGATCATCGTGCCGAAGTTGCCGTGGAACAGGATCTGGGTGAGCCAGGTCCAGTAGCGCTCCACCACCGGGACACGGGGGTCGAGGTTCTGCGAGGCCAGCACCGAGTACACCGACGACATCGGCGGCCTCGGGTGCCGCGAGAGCAGGTTCATCGCCGGCTCGAGGCAGTACGAAGCAAGGAAGTACACGCCTGTCGATGCGATGAACGTCAAGATCAGATAGTTGATCGCCCGCTTTAGCAGGAACCGCCCCATGCCGCGCCCCATCGTCGTTCTGGCCGCGACCACCCCTCGGCGGCAGTCACGGCAATGCTTACTGAGCCCCCCGCTCGATGTCGTCTGGTGACGACGCCTAAGCGCTTCCCGGGCCGTCGACCGGTGGATCGACCTGGCAACAAATCATGGCGTCGCCTGAGCAGCGTGACTACGTCTCATCGGTGAAGTTTCAGTAACGCACGCTTATGAGACACAGCGGGCGGGTTATCGAACTACAGCCCATCAGGGGTGCATCCGTGAGGGTTTGTCCGATTTAAACCCCCGGTTTACCAGGGGTCATCGCCTCCGGTAGTGAAGGCATCACTGCTCGTGAAAGGGCCGAGTAAGCGGCGCCGGGCGGTTCACCCCTGTCAGTGGTGCCACAAAGGCGCAAATTAGATCAGTCACCTGACAATGGCCTCGAAACCGATCCGGGAAATGCCTCGGAATGAAGAGACCCCGGAAATCCCCCATTGAGGGGGGCATAAACCCCACACCTGGGGGTGGCGCTCGGGCGCACCCGCCAAGTGGTGGTGGAGGGGAGCGACACCCCGTCCCACCTGCATTGACATGGACGCAGCGATATCCCGGCGGGTAAAGCTGTGAGAAGTCCGGGACGCAAGATCGGCCGAAAAACACCGCAGGGCCGCCCCCGTGATCGGGGACGGCCCTGCGGTGTTCTGCTGCGCTCGGGCGGCCTACTCGGCCTGGTCGCCGTTGGTGGCGCCGACGACGTCGACGTCCTCGGCGAAGTGGCACGCCGACTCGTGCGCCGCCGGGGTGTCCTCACCGCGGAACACCTGCGGGATCGCCAGCAGCGGCTCCTCGACGGAGCACTTCTCCTGCGCCTTGAAGCAGCGCGTGCGGAAGCGGCAGCCGGACGGCGGGTTGGCCGGCGAGGGGATGTCGCCGCTCAGCAGGATCCGCTCGCGGCCCTCGCGACCCTCCGGGTTCGGCACCGGGACCGCGGAGAGCAGCGCCTGGGTGTAGGGGTGCGTCGGGTGCTCGTAGATCTCCTCGTCCGAGCCGATCTCGACCATCTTGCCCAGGTACATCACGCCGACGCGGTCGGAGATGTGGCGCACGATCGAGAGGTCGTGGGCGATGAACATGTAGGAGAGGTTGAACTCGTCCTGCAGCTTCTCCAGCAGGTTGATGACCTGCGCCTGCACCGAGACGTCCAGCGCCGAGACGGGCTCGTCGCAGATGATGACCTCGGGCTTGAGCGCGAGACCGCGCGCGATGCCGATGCGCTGGCGCTGGCCGCCGGAGAACTGGTGCGGGTACCGGTTGATGTACTCCGGGTTCAGGCCGACGACGTCCAGCAGGTCCTGCACCGCCTTGCGGCGGTCGCCCTTGGGGGCCACCTCGGGGTGGATCTCGAAGGGCTCCCCGATGATGTCGCCGACCGTCATGCGCGGGTTCAGCGAGGTGTAAGGGTCCTGGAAGACCATCTGGATGTTCCGGCGGATCGCCTTGAGCGCCCGGCCGGAGACCTTGGAGATGTCCTCGCCCTTGTAGAGCACCTGGCCGCCGGTGGCCGGCTCCAGGTTCATCAGCACCTTGGCCAGCGTGGACTTGCCACAGCCGGACTCACCGACGATGCCCAGGGTCTCGCCCTGGTACAGGTCGAAGCTGACCCCGTCGACGGCCTTGACCGCGCCGATCTGCTTCTTGATCAGGATGCCCTGGGTCAGCGGGAAGTGCTTCTCCAGATCCCGGACCTGCAGGATCGGCTCACCGCGCTCGACCCGCTTGTCCATCACGGCCTCGATGGCCGCCTCGGTGGCGGTCGGCTCAGCCATGGATGGTCTCCTTCCAGAAGTGGCAGGCGCTGCCACGGCCCTCGACCGGGGTGCCGTCGGCCTCGGTCACCGCGTGCAGCGGCGGGACCTCGGAACGGCAGACCTCCTGGGCCATCGGGCAGCGCGGGTTGAACGCACAGCCGGAGGGGATGCGCAGCAGGTTCGGCGGCAGGCCCTTGATCGCGTAGAGCTCCTGGCCCTTCTGGTCCAGGCGCGGGATCGAGTCGAGCAGGCCGCGGGTGTACGGGTGGGCCGGACGCTGGTACAGCTCGTGCACCGGGGCCGTCTCGACGATCCGGCCGGCGTACATGACCGCGATCTTGTCCGCGACGTCGGCGACCACGCCGAGGTCGTGGGTGATCAGGATCAGGCCCATGTTGTACTCGCGCTGCAGATCCGCCAGCAGCTCCATCACCTGGGCCTGGACGGTCACGTCCAGGGCGGTGGTGGGCTCGTCGGCGATGATCAGGTCGGGCTCCAGGGCCAGCGCCATGGCGATCATGATGCGCTGACGCATACCGCCGGAGAACTGGTGCGGGTACTGGTTGACCCGCTCCTTGGCGGCCGGGATGCCGACCCGCTCCATCAGCTCGATGGCCTTGACCTTGGCGTCCTTCTTGGACATGCCGCGGTGGACCCGGTACATCTCGCCCAGCTGCATCCCGACGGTGTGCACCGGGTTCAGCGAGGAGAGCGCGTCCTGGAAGATCATCGCCATCTGCGAGCCGCGGATCTTGCGGCGCTGCTCGTTGTTGAGCTTCAGCAGGTCCTGACCCTTGAAGAGGATCTCGCCGCCGGTGACGAACCCGGGCGGGCTGTCCAGGATGCCCATGACGGCCTGCGAGGAGACCGACTTGCCGGAGCCCGACTCACCCAGGATGGCGAGCGTCTCGCCGGCGCGGACGCTGTAGTTCACGCCGTTGACGGCCTTGGCCACACCGTCGCGGGTGCGGAACTCGACCTGCAGGTCGCGCACCTGGAGCAGCGGAGCGTCCCCGCTGTCCGAGGTGCGGCCCCGCGTGTGGTCGGCTGTCACTTCGGTTGCTTCAATTCCCACGGTTCCGCCTCCTCAGCGCAGCTTGGGGTCGAGGGCTTCGCGGACCGCGTCGCCCAGCATGATGAACGCGAGCACCGTGATGCTCAGTGCACCGGCCGGGTAGAACAGCATGTGCGGCGCGTTGCGGAAGCCCTGGACGGCGGCCGAGATGTCGATGCCCCAGGAGACCGCCGGCGGGCGGAGCCCGACGCCCAGGAAGCTCAGCGTCGCCTCCAGGGAGATGAACGTGCCGAGCAGGATGGTCGCCACGACGATGATCGGCGCGGCCGCGTTCGGCAGAATGTGCCGCACCATGATCCGCTTGCTGCCGGCGCCCAGGGCGCGGGCGGCGGTCACGTAGTCCTGCTGCTTCGCCGTGATGACGGAGCCGCGGGCGATACGCGCGACCTGGGGCCAGCCGAAGAGCGACAGGAAGCCGACCACGACCCAGACCCCGCCGCTGGTGACGGAGGACAGGAAGACGATCGCGCCGAGCAGCAGCGGGATGCCGAAGAAGATGTCGGTGATGCGCGAGAGCACCGAGTCCCACCAGCCGCCGTAGAACCCGGCCAGACCGCCGAGCACGACGCCGAGCACCGTGACGCCGAGCGTGGTGAAGACACCGACGATGATCGAGTTGCGGGTGCCGTAGACCGTGCGGGCGTAGACGTCGCAGCCCTGCGTGTCGAACCCGAAGGGGTGGCCCGACTCGGCGCCCGCCTGGGACTTCGAGAGGTCGCAGGAGAGCGGGTCGAGCGAGGTGAACAGGCTCGGCCAGACGGTCATGACGAGCAGCAACGCGATGATCGCGGCGGAGACCCAGAAGATCCAGTTGCGCCGCAGGTCACGCCACGCGTCCTGCCACAGGCTGCGGGGCTTCTCGCGGTCGATGACCTCGATGGAGGCCGAGGCCATGGGCTCGGTCTCGCGCAGGTCCTCGCCGACGATCATGTCATGCGTCTCCAGGCCGCCCATCCCGGAGTCGGCGCTCGGGAAGACACTGGACTTCTCGGTGCCGGCCGGCCGGTCGGGCTGGTCGGGCCGCGGGAGCAACGGATCAGACATACCGGATCCTCGGGTCCAGGACCGCGTAGAGCAGGTCGACGAGCAGGTTGGCGACCAGGTAGATGATCACCAGGACGGTCACGAAACCGACGACGGTCGGCGTGTTCTGCGTCACGATCCCCTGGTACAGGTTGTAACCCACACCCTGGATGTTGAAGATGCGCTCGGTCACCAGGGCGCCACCCATCAGGGCGCCGAGGTCCGTGCCGAGGAAGGTCACCACGGGGATCAGCGAGTTGCGCAGCAGGTGGTTCGAGATCACCCGGCGCCGCGGCAGGCCCTTGGCCACCGCGGTCCGGACGAAGTCGGCACGGGAGTTCTCGGCCACGGTGGTCCGCGTCAGACGGGCGACGTAGGCCAGCGACGTGGAACCGAGGACGATGCCGGGGACGATCAGTTCGTTCCAGGGAGCCCCGAAGGACACCGAGGGGCTGATGACGCCCCACTTCACCCCGAGGAAGTACTGCGCCAGATAACCGATGACGAACACCGGAATCGAGATGACCACGAGCGTGAAGAGCAGGACCAGCGTGTCCGTCAGCTTGCCGCGGCGCAGACCGCTGGCGACACCGAGCCCGATGCCGAAGATCATCTCGAACAGGAAGGCGATGATGGCCAGCCGGATCGTGATCGGGAAGGCGTTGGCCATCAGCGTGCTGACCGGCGTGCCGTTGAACGAGGTACCGAAGTCGCCCCGGAAGACGCCTGCCATGTAGTGCAGGTACTGCGCCCACAGGGGTCGGTCCAGCCAGAGCTGATGCCTGATCTGCGCGGCGACCGCCGGGTTCGGTGCCTTGCCCGCGAAGAACGCCGCGACCGGGTCACCGAGGCTGTACACCATGAAGAAGATCAGGAACGTGGTCCCGATGAAGACGGGGATCATCTGGAGCAGGCGTCGGATGACGTAGCGCCCCATGAGGCCTCCTGGAATCGAAGGGGGCGGCAGCCGGGGCCGTGAGCCTCAGCTGCCGCCCGCCCTTTGGGGAATTGCTACTTCTTGACGGCCCAGTAGACCGGGTTCTTGAATCCGTCCATCTGGACGTTGGAGACGTTCGCCGAGTAGCCGGCCAGGTTGTTCGAGTACCAGAGCGGGGCGACCGGCATGTCCTTCGCCAGCTGCAGCTGAGCCTGCTGGAACAGGGCGTTCGCCTGGGAGGTGCTCGGGGCCTCGTTGCCCTGGGTGATCAGCTTGTCGAAGTTCGCGTTCGAGTACTTCGAGAAGTTGTTCGGCGCGCCCGTGGTGTACAGCGGCTGCAGGAAGTCGACCGCCAGCGGGAAGTCCTGGCCCCAGCCGGTGCGGAACGGGCCGGTCATCTGGAAGCCCGACATCTTGTTCAGGTAGTCGTTGAACGTCGCGGTCGGGGCGCCCACGCAGGCCTTGGTGTTGCCGAGGGCGGTGTTGATGCTGTTGCAGACCGCGTTGACCCAGTCGGCGTTGCCGCCGTCGGCGTTGTAGGCGATGGTCATCGAGCCGCCGGGGATGCCACCGGCCTGGTCGATGAGCTGCTTGGCCTTGGCCGCGTTGTAGACGCAGGCGTCGCCGCAGAGTCCGGACTTGTAGCCGCCGGACTCACCGAGGGTCGGGGAGGTCCAGTCGGTGGCCGGGGTGACCGAGCCGTGCAGGATCTTCGAGGCGATGGTGTTGCGGTCGATCGCCATCGAGATGCCCTGGCGCAGCATCGCGCCGTTCGCGCCGTTCCACGCGCCCACGTAGAGCGGGAAGGAGAGCGTGGTGTTGGCACCGGTCGGCTCGTTGATCACGCGGCCGTTCAGGTCCGACTGCATGTTCGGGATGTCGCCGGTCGGGATGACGTCGTTCACGTCCAGCTTGCCCGACAGGAGGTCCGCGTAGCCGGCGGTCGGGTCGGTGTAGACGATGAGGTTGATGCCCTTGTTCTCCGGCTTGGTCGTGCCCGCGTAGTTCGGGTTCGGGACCAGCGAGAGGTTGGAGCCGGCGGTGTAGCCGCCCTGGATCATGTAGGGACCGTCGCCGACCGGGTTCTTCTGCCACGCGGCCGGGTCCTTGAAGAACGACTCCGGGAGCGGGTCGTAGGCCAGGAAGCCGAGGGTCTGCGGCCAGGTGGAGAACTTGGCCGTCAGCGCGACGGTGAAGGTGTTGTTGTCCACGACCTTCAGGCCGGACATGGTCTGCGCCGTCGGGTTGCCCTTGGTCGGGGCGACCTGGTCGTAACCCTTGATCGAGGAGAAGTAGCTGGAGTTCGTCTGCTGGTTCGTGGCCAGCGCCGTGTAGTTCCAGGCGTCCACGTAGCTCTTGGCGGTCACCGCGGTGCCGTCGGAGAACTTCCAGCCGGGCTTGAGCTTGACGGTGAAGTTCTGCTGGTCGTTCGTGGTGACCGACTCGGCGTTCTGGTTGATGACCGCGTTCGTCTTGGGGTCGTAGGTGATCAGACCCTGCAGGATGCTGGTGACGACCTTGCTGCCGTTGATCTCGGCGGTGTTGCCCGGAGTGAGCGGCTTCTGCGGGGTACCCCAGATCGCGTTGACCACGCCGTTGCCGGAGCTGGAGCCGGAGCTCCCGCTGCTGCTGCAGGCCGTCGCGGCCAGCGTGATGGCGATGGCACCGACGACGAACTTCGCTTGCGTGGCTCCACGCATTGGACGTGCCTCCTCGAACGTGCTGTTTGCACTTTTCATGTGGCACCGACACCCACCCCTGGGCGGCGGCACCTGAGCTCGCGAACCGGCGGTCGTGGTCGAGCGCCGACCCGGTGACCCGAGCGTCGTGGTCTCTACTATCCGTCACTCTCGGCGATGCTTCCGACCAAATGACATTGCGGTTTGATCACACGCCTGTGAGCTGCGTCTCGCAACCCGGGCATGACCAGGTGGGTGCATCGGGTGTCGAATCGGACATGGAATACCGCCATCCATCATCCTGACACCGATATCCGTACAGCCCGGCACTGACACTCGGCCCGATTGTCATCACAATGAGTGACGGCCGAACGGCAGCAGAAAGCCGCCGGAAGCAAGGCTTCCGGCGGCTTCTTCTACGCTACGGCGTCAGGCTCGGGCCCGAGGCTCAGCCCTTGTTGACGCGGCCGCGGGTGCGGGCACGCGTCTGGGCGTCCAGGACGACCTTGCGGATGCGCACGGTCTCCGGGGTGACCTCGATGCACTCGTCCTCGCGGCAGAACTCCAGGGACTGCTCCAGGGAGAGCTTGCGCGGCGGGACGATCGACTCGGCCACGTCGGCGTTCGAGGAACGCATGTTCGTGAGCTTCTTCTCCTTGGTGATGTTCACGTCCATGTCGTCGGCGCGCGAGTTCTCGCCGACGATCATGCCCTCGTACACCTCGGTGCCGGGGTCGGTGAACAGCACGCCGCGCTCCTGCAGGTTGGTCATCGCGAAGGCGGTGACCACGCCGGAGCGGTCGGCGACCAGGGAGCCGTTGTTGCGGGTGGTGAGCACGCCGAACCAGGGCTCGTAGCCCTCGTGGATCGAGTGCGCGATGCCGGTGCCGCGGGTGGAGGTCAGGAACTCCGTGCGGAAGCCGATCAGACCGCGGGACGGGATCACGAACTCCATGCGGACCCAGCCGGAGCCGTGGTTCGACATGTTGTCCATGCGCGCCTTGCGGACACCCATCAGCTGGGTGACGGCGCCCATGTGCTCCTCGGGCACGTCGACCGTGAGGCGCTCGACCGGCTCGTGGGTCTTGCCGTCGATCTCACGGGTGACGACCTGCGGCTTGCCGACGGTCAGCTCGAAGCCCTCGCGACGCATGGTCTCGATGAGGATGGCCAGCGCCAGCTCACCACGGCCCTGCACCTCCCAGGCGTCCGGACGCTCGGTCTCCAGCACGCGCAGCGAGACGTTACCGATCAGCTCGCGGTCCAGACGGTCCTTGACCTGGCGGGCGGTGACCTTGCGGTCCACCTTGGCGCCCGACTTGGCGTCGGCGCCCTTGCCGGAGCCGCCCTTGCCGACCAGCGGCGAGGTGTTGGTGCCGATGGTCATCGAGATGGCCGGCTCGTCCACCGTGATCAGCGGCAGCGCGATCGGGTTCTCCGGGTCGGCGAGGGTCTCACCGATCATGATCTCGCCGATGCCGGCGACGGCGCAGATGTCGCCCGGGCCGGCCTGCTCGGCCGGCTTGCGGGTGAGCGCCTCGGTCATCAGCAGCTCGCTGATGCGGACGTTCGAGATCGAGCCGTCGCGCTTGATCCAGGCGACGGTCTGCCCCTTCTTCAGGTAGCCCTGCTCCACGCGGAGCAGCGCGATGCGCCCGAGGAAGTTGTCGGCGTCCAGGTTGGTGACGTGGGCCTGGAGCGGCGCGTCCTCGTCGTAGACCGGGGCCGGGACGTGGTCCAGGATCGTGGAGAAGAACGGCTCCAGGCTGTCGCTGTCGGCCGGGACCGTGCCGTTCTCCGGCTTGGTGAGCGACGCGATGCCGTCACGCGCGCAGGCGTAGACGATCGGGAACTCGATCTGGTCCTCGTCCGCGTCCAGGTCGAGGAAGAGGTCGTAGGTCTCGTTGACGACCTCGTCGATCCGGGAGTCCGGACGGTCGGTCTTGTTGATGCAGAGGATGACCGGCAGCTTGGCCTGCAGCGCCTTGCGGAGCACGAAGCGGGTCTGCGGCAGCGGGCCCTCGGAGGCGTCCACGAGGAGGACGACCGCGTCGACCATCGACAGACCGCGCTCGACCTCGCCACCGAAGTCGGCGTGGCCCGGGGTGTCGATGATGTTGATCGTGATCGGGTCGCCACCACCCTTGGGGTGGTACTTGACCGCGGTGTTCTTCGCGAGAATGGTGATGCCCTTCTCGCGCTCCAGGTCGTTGGAGTCCATCATGCGGTCGTCCAGGTGCTGGTGCGCCGCGAAGGCGCCCGCCTGCTTCAGCATGGCGTCCACCAGCGTGGTCTTGCCGTGGTCGACGTGCGCGACGATGGCGACGTTCCGGATGTCATTGCGCGTGGGCATACGGAGTACAGTTCTCCCGAATCGACTGGGCGTGGCACCCGCCGAACACGCGTCTGTGTCGCCGGTCCACCCACCGGGCATCTGAACATGCCACGGCTTTGTCCTATGGTACGTGGTTGGCCCCGTACCCTCGCGCGCCGCCCGGCGAACGGCTGATGTCCGGCGCTGGAACGCGGGCCGGAAAGCTCTGGTGGCAGTCGCCCCGAAGCTGGCATGATCCCCGGCCGTGACCCCCGAGCCCCAGGCGCCGCAGGCGCCTTTCCCGCCCTCGCCGCCCTCCCCGTCGAGCGGCCCGTCCCCGGTTGCGGACCAGCGCCGCAAGCGGCGGAACCGCCTGATCCTGTTCGCCTTCGTCTACGGGCTGCTGATCGTGGAGATCGTCGGCTCCGGCCGCCCGTCCGTGGCGGAATCGGCGCTCGGCGGCTCGGTCGGCGTCCTCGTCGGCCTGCAGCTGCTGCAACTCGTCGGCCTGCTGCTGGGACGGCTCGGCGGGACGGCGCCCACTCTGCTGGTGATCGGCAGCGGCCCGCTGCTCGCCGTCCGACGGCTGGGGCAGGTGACCGTGCTGATCCGCCCGATCCCGCTGCTTCCGGTGCAGGTGCTCTCCAACGTGGTCGCGGTGCCCGCGCTGCGGGTCCGCCTCTTTCTCGGCGGGCTGCTGCGGATCGGGGTCCTTGTCGGGCTCGGCGCGTGGCTGCTCGCCGGCGCTTCCCACTTCGGCGCGATGGTCGGCATGGGCTTCGAGCTCGTCGCACTGCTCTCCCTGCTGAGCGTGAAGCAGCGGGGATCGGCCGCCTGGATGATCTTCCGGGTCCCGACCGCGGACCGCTCGGTCGTGACCGCTCTCGCCCTCGACCCCGCGGAGATGGCGGTCCAGCGTGCGGTGATGGGCGCCCGCAACGGCGAGGCGCGTGCCGCGTTGGCCGGGGTCACCTCGGACCGGCTCGTGGCCGTCCGCCTGCGGGCGGCCGTGGACATCGCCGAGGGAAGGTACCGCGAGGCGCTGGACGCCCTGCGGCTCGCCCGTGTGGACGCGGACCCCGCGGAGCCCGGTGGCGAGCTGCTGCTCGCGCGCGCGGCGCTGTACGGGCTGGAGGCCGGCGCGATCCCGCACGACGAGGCCCTGGCCGTGGCGGGCGCGGCGAGCGCCCAGGCGGGCGGAAGCATGCCCCGGCTCTACGTCATGACCGAGATCCCCGCCACCGAGGCGCTGCTCACCGGCCGCGCGGCGGAGGCCCTCGCCCTCGCCCGCACCGGCGCCCGCCGCAGCACGGATCTGCAGACCCGCGCCCTGACCCTGTGCACGCTCGCCGCGGCCCAGTCCGTCACGGGGGACCAGCCCGCGGCCCGGGCGACCCTCGCCCGCGCCCGCGCCCTCGCCCCGGACCTTGCCCGCCTCGCGACGGTGGAGCGCCTGATCACGGAGCTCCCGCTGACCCGCGACCGGGTCTGAGGCGCCGCCCGCCCGTTCAGGGGCGCGAGCCGCTGCCCGTGCGGCTCTCCCGCGTGGGCGCGACGATCCCCCGGCCTTCGGCCGGGGCCCCCTCCGGCGTGCGGATGGTCCTCACCGGAGCGGTCCCTCCGCACGCCATTGGTTTCTCGCGGTTCCTCGCACCCCTCGGGAGGGGCGACTAACCCTTCCCGGCGGCGAAGCCGATGTCCTGGAATCGCGGGGTGGCGAAGCCGAACGCGCCGGCGTTGCGGACCCCGGCGCGCAGGCCGACGAGCTCGGGTGACTGGAACAGCGGGAGCGACGGGGCTTCCTGCCAGATGCGGATGTCCGCCTCGTTGGTGAGGCGGGTCGCGTCAGCGGGGGTGCCGGCCGCAGCTGCCCGGGCGAGCAGCTGGTCGATCTCGTCGGTGCCCGTCGCCGACAGATTCTGCCCGACCGAGAGCGAGCCGTCCTGGTTGACCTGCGGCTTGGCGAAGAACCCGGCCTCGTCGGCAATGGGGAAGGGGGACGCGGGCCAGTTGACCAGCGCCAGGTCGAAGTCGCCGGCGGCGATGTGCTTGGTGAAGAAGTCCGCCTCCGCGACCGGCTTCGCCGTGACGCCGATGCCGACCTTGGCGAGCTGCGCGGTCAGCAGCCGCGCGAGCGTGACGTCGCGCGCGGAGCCCGTGCGGGTGAGCAGGGTCAGCGACAGCGGCTTGGCGCCGTTGGCGCGGATCGCCGCGCCCGAGGCCGCGTCGCTGTGGGCGCCCAGGCGCCAGCCCGCGGCGTCCAGCAGCTTGGCGGCGTTCGCCGCGCTCGCGCCGAGGGCGGCCGCGTCGTCCTGGTAGCCCTGCTGGTCGCTCATGAGCAGGTGGTTGCCCAGCGGCACGGCGGGGAGGCCGAGCGGCTTGAGCACCGCGTCGGCCAGCGCCTGACGGTCGACCGCGTCCGCCACGGCACGGCGCACCTGCGGATCGGCGAGCAGGCCGGCCCCACCGTTGAAGGCGAGCGCCAGGTACCCGGGAGCGGCCGCGCTGAGCACCGCGGTGCCGGAGGTCGCGTCGGGCGTGTCGCCGGAGTCGTCCGCGGCACGGCTCAGGTCGGCGATGTCGACCTGGTGCGAGGCGAGCGCGGCTGCGGCGTCCCCGGGGTTCACAGCTGTGAACGCGACGGAGTCCAGCTTGGCGCGATCTCCCCACCAGTGCGGGTTGCGCGTGACGGTCAGGGTCTTCTGGCCGTCCTCGCCGGGCGCGCCCTTGAGTGTGAACGGACCGGAGTCAGCAGTGAGCGTGCTCTTCAGCCCCGCTGTGAACGCCTGCGGCGAGGCCGTCGCGGCGGCGGGGTAGAGAGGCGTGAACAGCGACCGCCACGGCGCATAGGGGTGCGCGAAGACCACCTTGACCTGGTGCGGCTTCGCCCCTGCGGTGACCTGGGCGATGCTGTCGTAGCCGTCCGCGTGCGCGGCGCCCGCCGCGGCGAACGCCGGGTCGGCGCCGCTCAGGGCGTGCCACTGGCCGACGAAGTCGGCCAGACCGAGCGGCTTCCCGTCGCTCCAGGTGGCCTTCGGGTTGAGCGTGTAGAGGACCGTCTGCGGCGAACCGGCGACCTGCTCGGCACTCTGCACGTAGTCCGGGTCCGCGGTCGCCCGGCCCTGGGCGTCCAGGGTGAACAGGGTCGGCAGCAGCGCCTCGTCCACGAGTGTCGTCGCCGGGCCGGCGTCGGCCTGGAAGGCGTTCAGGGTGGTCGGCAGCGCGTCCACCGCCCAACGCAGGGTGCCGCCCTGGGCCACGGCGGCTCGATCGGCCCGGGCCATGTCGTCGGCGCGGACGGAAGGCGTGTCCGAGCCCGAGCAGGCGGCGAGCACCAGGGCCACGGCGGCGGCCAGCACCGCAGCGGTCGTTTCACGCGGCGGCCTTACGAAGCTGTTGCGATACACCACACCGACACTCAAGAACGCTGCCGTGCAGCATGCCTGACGACACGTCGACCGCTGCGCCGAAGCCACTCGATCGGGGCAGCGGATTGCGCCAGGCGGGGGCGCGCGCCGACGAGGCGTAATCCGCCAATCGTGAGCAAAGCCTTTCCATGCGAGGGCGATCGGGGCCACACTCGCTTCCGCGCGTTCCTGACACGACATCAGGAATCGAAAATCCATGCGCGTGGAGGGGAGCTGAGCCATGCCCTCGAACACGATCGACCCCGCCGCTCTGGCGGAGGCGCACCGACGCCTCGCCGAGCTGGACCGCGCCGTCGACGAGACCCGGTCGGCCCTGTCCCGACTGAGGGCCTGCCTGCCGCCGACCTGCGTGCCCGAACAGCGCGTCGGCCTGATCGAGATCCCGGACGCCCCTTACGACCCGGCGATGTGGCAGGGCGCCGAGGACGAGGGCATCGGCGGCCACCACCACTGACGGCAACCGGTCCACCCGGATCACAGCCGCGCCCAGCAGGACCAGCGGCACCAGCAGGAGAGGACGAGGACAGCAGTGACGACGGAGACGAGGCCCCCCGAGGCCGCGCAGAAAGCCGGCCGGGGGGTCCACTCCCCTGGGCGCGCACAGATCACGGAGCGGCACCTGCGGCGGGACCGCTGGTGGCTGCCCCAGGTGCTGACCGCGGCCGGCCTGCTGCTGTTCATCGGGTACTCGACCTGGCGGGCCTTCTTCGGGCTGAGCACCTCCTACGCTCCGCCCTACATCTCGCCGTTCTACTCCCCCTGCCTGGCCGCCAACTGCAAGGCCGGGACCGGCGGCGTGGACTGGGCACTGTTCGGCGGCTGGTGGCGGCTCTCCCCCGCGCTGATCGTGCTGATCTTCCCGCTGGGCTTCCGGCTGACCTGCTACTACTACCGCAAGGCCTACTACCGCTCCTTCTGGAGCTCCCCGCCGGCCTGCGCGGTGGCCGAGCCGCACGCCAAGTACACCGGTGAGACGCGGTTCCCGCTGATCCTGCAGAACATCCACCGCTACTTCTTCTACTTCGCCATCCCCGTGGCCGGGATCCTCACCTGGGACGCGATCCTCGCCTTCCGCGATCCGCACGGCCGCTGGGGCCACATGGGCCTGGGCACCCTGGTGATGCTCGTCAACATCGTGCTGATCTGGGCCTACACGGCCTCGTGCCACTCCTGCCGGCACATCGTCGGCGGTCGGCTCCGGCACTTCTCCAAGCACCCGGTGCGCTACCGGATGTGGACCTGGGTCAGCAAGCTGAACGCCCGCCACATGCAGCTGGCCTGGGCCTCCCTGTTCAGCGTGGGCCTGACCGACCTCTACGTGTACCTGCTGGCGAGCGGCGCGTTCAGCGACCCCCGCTTCTTCTAGTCTGCTGACACACAAGGGAACAACTTCATGACCGAGGTGGAGCGCCACGGCTACGACGTGGTGGTGGTGGGTGCCGGCGGCGCCGGGCTGCGGGCGGCGATCGAGGCCCGCGAGCACGGCAAGCGCACGGCGATCATCTGCAAGTCGCTCTTCGGCAAGGCCCACACGGTGATGGCCGAGGGCGGCATCGCGGCCAGCATGGGCAACGTCAACGACCAGGACAACTGGCAGGTGCACTTCCGCGACACCATGCGCGGCGGCAAGTTCCTGAACCACTGGCGGATGGCCGAGCTGCACGCCAAGGAGGCCCCCGAGCGGGTCTGGGAGCTGGAGACCTGGGGGGCGCTGTTCGACCGCACCAAGGACGGCCGGATCTCGCAGCGCAACTTCGGCGGCCACGAGTACCCGCGCCTCGCGCACGTCGGCGACCGCACCGGCCTGGAGCTGATCCGCACCCTGCAGCAGAAGGTCGTCAGCCTCCAGCAGGAGGACTTCCGCGAGCACGGCGACTACGAGGCACGGATCAAGGTCTTCCAGGAGTACACGGTCACGCGCGTCCTGAAGACCGCTGACAACGGCGGCTCCGCCGCGGACGACCGGGTGAGCGGGGTCTTCGGCTACCAGCGCGAGTCGGGGCGCTTCTTCGTCATCGAGGCCCCGGCCGTCGTGCTGGCGACGGGCGGCATCGGCAAGTCGTTCAAGGTGACCTCCAACTCCTGGGAGTACACCGGCGACGGCCACGCGCTCGCGCTGCTGGCGGGCGCGAACCTGATCAACATGGAGTTCGTCCAGTTCCACCCCACGGGGATGGTCTGGCCGCCGTCGGTCAAGGGCATCCTCGTCACCGAGTCCGTGCGCGGCGACGGCGGCGTGCTGCGCAACAGCGACGGCAAGCGGTTCATGTTCGACTACATCCCCGACGTCTTCCGCGAGAAGTACGCGGAGACGGAGGAGGAGGGCGACCGCTGGTACCAGGACCAGGCGAACAACCGGCGCCCACCGGAGCTGCTGCCCCGCGACGAGGTGGCCCGCGCCATCAACAGCGAGGTCAAGGCCGGTCGCGGCACCCCCCACGGCGGCGTCTTCCTGGACGTCTCCACCCGCCTGCCGGCCGAGGAGATCCGCCGCCGGCTGCCGTCGATGCACCACCAGTTCAAGGAGCTGGCGGACGTCGACATCACCGCGGAGCCGATGGAGGTCGGCCCGACCTGCCACTACGTCATGGGCGGCGTCGAGGTCGACCCGGACACCGCGTCCTCCTGCGTCCCGGGCCTGTTCGCGGCCGGCGAGGTGGCCGGCGGGATGCACGGCTCGAACCGGCTCGGCGGCAACTCCCTGTCCGACCTGCTGGTCTTCGGCCGCCGCGCCGGGCTGCACGCGGCCGAGTACGCGGAGGCGGCCGACGGGAACCGGCCGGTCGTGGACCAGGAGCAGATCGACGCGGCGGCGGAGGAGGCCCTGGCCCCCTTCGCGGCGGAGGGCGGCGAGAACCCCTACGGCCTGCACCAGGAACTCCAGCAGTCGATGAACGACCTCGTCGGCATCATCCGGCGCGAGGGCGAGATGGAGGAGGCCCTGCACCGGCTGTCCGCGCTCCGTGAGCGCGCGGAGCAAGCCGGCGTCGAGGGCCACCGCCAGTTCAACCCGGGCTGGCACCTGGCCCTGGACCTGCGCAACATGCTGCTGGTCTCCGAGTGCGTCGCCCGCGCCGCCCTGGAACGTCAGGAGAGCCGCGGCGGCCACACCCGCGAGGACCACCCGGCGATGGCGGCGGAGTGGCGCCGCGTGCTGCTCGCCTGCTCGCTGGCCGACAAGCCCGTCCCCGGCGAGGGCGCGATCACGCTCCAGCGCAAGCCGAACCCGCCGATCCGCGAGGACCTGCTGGCGCTGTTCGGTGCGGACGAGCTGAAGAAGTACCTGACCGAGGACGAGATGCCCGACGCCGAGGCGGGCCTGCCCCCGCAGCGCGCGGACGCGGACGCCGACAAGAAGACTGAGAACGGAGCGGAGCATTGAGCTACGAGGCCACGTTCCGCGTCTGGCGCGGCGACGCCGACGGCGGGGAGCTGACGGACTTCCAGGTCGAGGTCAACGACGGAGAGGTGGTCCTCGACGTCGTCCACCGCATCCAGGCGACCCAGGCGCCCGACCTCGCCGTGCGCTGGAACTGCAAGGCCGGCAAGTGCGGCTCCTGCAGCGCGGAGATCAACGGCCGCCCGCGGCTGATGTGCATGACCCGCATGTCGACGCTGCCGGCCGGTGAGACGGTGACCATCACCCCGATGCGCACCTTCCCGGTGCTGCGGGACCTGGTGACGAACGTGGGCTTCAACTACCAGAAGGCCCGCGAGATCCCGGCGTTCATCCCGCCGCAGGGTGTGAAGCCCGGCGAGTACCGGATGCAGCAGGAGGACGTGAACCGCTCGCAGGAGTTCCGCAAGTGCATCGAGTGCTTCCTGTGCCAGGACACGTGCCACGTGGTCCGCGACCACGAGGAGAACAAGCCGGCCTTCGCCGGCCCGCGCTTCCTGATGCGGATCGCCGAACTCGACATGCACCCGCTGGACGCCGCCGCGGACTCCGGGCTGGACCGTAAGAAGACGGCCCAGGAGGAGCACGGGCTCGGGTACTGCAACATCACCAAGTGCTGCACCGAGGTCTGCCCGGAGGGCATCAAGATCACGGACAACGCGCTCATCCCGCTGAAGGAGCGCGCGGTCGACCGCAAGTACGACCCGCTGGTCTGGCTGGGCAACAAGATCGGCCTGAGGCGCGGTTAGGCACGACCTCGGGTGGCAGCACGCTAGGGGCGCGGGGAACTGCGCGACAAGCCACTGACGTGCGGATGGTCCTCACTGAGCAGGGCCATCCGCTATCAGTGGTTGCTCGCGCAGTTCCTCGCGCCCCTGGACAGTGCAGCTTCCCCGGCGCCCTATACCTGAGGGAGCCCCAGTTCGAACCAGACCGCCTTGCCGTTGGGCGTCCGGCGGCTCCCCCACCGGTCGGCGAGCAGGCTGACCAGCTGCAGCCCGCGCCCGCCCTCGTCCGTGTCCCGGGCGCGCCGCTGACGGGGCTGCGCGTAGCCGTTGTCCCAGACCTCGCAGACCAGGACGGAGTCCCGCAGCAGACGCACGCGGATGTCGCCGCGTCCGTGCCGGAGCGCGTTCGTCGCGAGTTCGCTGACCAGCAGCTCGACCGTGTCGACCAGTTCGTCCAGGCCGCAGGCCAGCAGCCAGCCGCAGGCGAGCTCACGGGCACGCGCCACCGAGGTGGGTTCGGAGGGGAGGATCCAGTCCCCGACGGAGTTGCTGGGCAGGGCCTTGATCCGCGCCATCAGCAGCGCGATGTCGTCCTCGCCGTGGTGCGGGTCCAGCTCCGTCAGCAGCTGGTCGCAGAGCGCCTCCAGCGGACGCTGCGGTCCGCCGAGCGCCGCCCGCAGCGCCGAGAGGCCGTCCTCCAGCTGGTGGTTGCGCGACTCCACCAGGCCGTCCGTGTAGAGCCCGAACAGCGCGCCGTCCGGGAGCTCGACGGTGACCTCCTCGAACGGCTCGCCGCCGACGCCGAGCGGGAGTCCCTCGGGGAGCTCCAGCATCAGCGCCGGGTTGGGGCCGCCCGCCGGGTCGACCACGACCGGCGGCAGGTGGCCCGCATTGGCGATCGTGCAACGGCGCGTCACCGCGTCGTAGACCGCGTACACGCAGGTGGCGAGGTAGAGCTCGCCGGACTCGCCGCCGTCGGACTCGGGGTCGGCGGACAGGCCGCGGGCGATCTCGTCGAGCTGGGTGAGCACGTCGGCCGGGTCCAGGTCCAGCAGCGACAGCGTCCGCACCGCCGTGCGCAGCTGGCCCATGGCGACCGCCGCGCGCAGGCCCCGGCCCATCACGTCGCCGACGACGAGCGCGGTGCGGTTGCCGGGCAGGGGGATGACGTCGAACCAGTCGCCGCCGACCTCGGTGCCGCTGCCGGCGGGGCGGTAGCGGCAGGCGATCTCCAGGCCCGAGGCCTCGGGGTTGCCCGGTGGCAACAGGGAGCGCTGCAGGATGAGCGCCCGCTCGTGTTCACGGCGGTACAGCCGCGCGTTGTCGATACACACCGCAGCGCGTGAGACCAGCTCGGTCGCGATGGCCACGTCACGGGCGTCGAAGGGCTCGCTGCCCTTGGCCCGGGAGAGCTGGACCAGGCCCAGCACCTTCTCGCGCGCGACCATCGGCACCACGACGGCGCTGGAGATCATCGGGTTCGGGTCGGGGTTGCCGGGGCCGATGAGGGTGAGGCTGCGGCCGGTGCGCAACGCCTTGGCGTACGGGGAGCGCGGCGGGTAGCAGAACGCCCCACCGACCTCCGCCGTCGGCGTCGGTGCGCCGTCGCGGTGGACGGTGCTGGCGGACGCGACGCGGCGCAGCTCACCGGTGCCGTCGCCGTCGTCGACACGGCGGCCCTCGGCGTCGGCGGTGAGCACCGCGTTGTAGAGATCGACGGTGGCCACGTCGCAGAAACCGGGGACGGTGACGTCCAGCAGCTCGCGGGCGGTGGTCTCCAGGTCGAGAGTGGAGCCGATGTGGCCGCTGGCCTCGTTGAGCAGGGCCAGGCTGCGGCGGGCGCTGGCCGCCTCGCGCTCGGCGCGGGCGCGGCCGGTGACGTCGATGACCTGCCCGGCCACGCCCATCGGGCGGTTGCCGGCGCTGAGCAGGCGGTAGAGCGAGATGGACCAGCGTCTGCGGCCGATCCGGCCCGGGAGCTCCCCCGTGAAGGAGAGGTCGACCACCGGCTCGCCGCTCTCCAGCACCTCCCCCACGGCCCGGCCGAGCCGGACCGCGTCGCGCGGAGGCATCAGTTCGCGCGGGGTGAGGCCGACCAGGTCCTCCGAGGGGAGGCCGAGGGCCCGGGCGAAGGCGTCGTTGACCCGCTGGATACGGCACTCGTGGTCGAAGAGGACGAAGCCCGTCGGTGCCTGGCCGAACACCGCCTCCGAGGCGGCCAGCTCGGTCTCGATGGTCCGCAGCTTGCGCAGGTCCACCGCCATGCAGACGACGCCGGCCCGCCCGTCGCGGTCCTGCGCGGGCATCAGGTAGAGCTCGGCGACACGCTCCTGGCCCTCGCTGTCGCGGTAGGGCGCGGTGCCGACCCACTCCTTGCCGGCGAGGATCTCCTCGAACCGCTCCCGGCCGCGGCGCCACAGCTCGCGCGGGGAGAAGGTGGTGATCGGGTCGCGGCCGACGACCTCCTCGGCAGGGAGCCCGAAGAACTCGGCGGCCCGGTCGCTCCACTGGGAGATCAGACCGTCGGCGTCGATCGAGAACGCGGCGACCTGTATGTAGTCGTAGATCGACCCCAGTTCGCTGTGACCCCACAGGCTCAGCCCCGCGGCCTGTGGCCGCGGCTCACCGGCCGGGTGCGGGATCACGGCGTCCACGCCCGCCCCGGGCGTGGACGCGGCCGCCTCGGCGGCCTGGCGTGACGGCGTTTCGCTCAACTACCGACTCCTGTGGCGATCGGCGCTGGGGGTGCCCCCGACGGGAGGCCGGGGGTGAATGTCGCGTTCCGAGTATTCATCATCCCGGTGATCTCGCCTACGCCCCTGATCGATCTCAACTCGATCTCAACATCTCAACATCACATCGCGCAGGGGAACGTGGGGCGATCCCCGGCGTCGGCGGGAACAGGGAGTGTCCGGAATCGGAACCTTACGCCTCAGCCCGGCCGAGTGGGAGGTGGTTGAACCGGCGAGCCGATCAAGACCCGTGGGAAGCACCGCTCTGACCTGGTGCGTCGGGCAGGGTCTGTTCGAACCAGACGACTTTTCCCGCCCCCTCCGCGCGGGTCCCCCAACGGTGCGCGAGCCGGTGGACCAGCTGCAGCCCGCGGCCGCCCTCGTCGGTGCCGGCCGCCTCCCGTTCCCGGGGCGGGTCCGGCAGCGGGTCGGCGACCTCGACCAGGAGGGTCTCCTCGCCGAGCGCCAGCCGCAGCCCGATCGGTGCGCTGGCGTACCGGACGGCGTTCGTCACCAGCTCGCTGACCAGCAGTTCCGTGGTGTCCAGCAGGTCGTCGAGGTCCCAGTCGGACAGCATTCTGCGGACCAGTCGGCGGGCCTGCGCGGGCGCCGACGGCTCGGCGCTGAGCGTCCACCGCTCCTCGCGCAGCGTGGCCGGCCCGGGCACCCCGCCGAGCCGGGCGAGCAGCAGCGCCACGTCGTCGGGCTCCTGTCCTTGGTCGAGGGTGCGGACGACCGCTTCGCACGCCTCCTCGACCGAGGCGTGCGGAAGCTCCAGGACGGCGCTCAGGCGGCGCGTGCCCACGTCGATGTCCTCCGTGCGCGACTCCACCAGGCCGTCGGTGTAGAGCGCGAGCAGGCTCCCCTCCGGCACGGTCAGCTCCGTCACCTCGAACGGCACACCCCCCACGCCGAGCGGCGCACCCGAGGGCAGGGTCAGCAGGTTCGCGGAACCACCGACGAGCCCCTGCGGGTTGTGAGCATCCGACGGACCCGGCGTGATGAGCAGCGGCTCGGTGTGGCCCGCCTTCGACAGCAGCAGTTTTCGCGTCGCCGGGTCGTAGACGGCGTACACACACGTGGCGATCAGGGCCTCCTCCGGCCCCTGGGCCAGGTCGTCGGCGAGGTCGTGCACCTTCTGCAGCAGCCGGTGCGGCGGCAGGTCGAGTCCGGCGAGGGTGCGCACGGCCGTCCTCAGCCGCCCCATGGTGGCCGCGGCCCGCAGTCCGTGGCCCATCACGTCGCCGACGACGAGCGCTGTGCGCCCGCGCGGCAGCGGGATCACGTCGAACCAGTCGCCGCCCACCTCCGCGCCGCTGCTGCCCGGCACGTAGCGGTAGCCGACCTCCAGGCCGGGCGGTTGCACCACGGTCTGCGGCAGCAGGCTGCGCTGCAGCATCAGCGCGGCGGCACGCTCACGGGCGTAGAGCCGTGCGTTGTCGAAGGAGGCGCCCGCGCGGTCCGCCAGCTCGGTGGCGAAGACGAGGTCGTCGTGGTCGAAGCCCTCGCGCCGCCCGGCGCGGTCCAGGATCAGCAGGCCCAGCACGATGCCGCGGGCCCGCAGCGGCACCACCAGCAGCGAGTGGACGCCCAGCCGGTAGGCGGCCCTGACCCGCGGATCCCCCTGGCCCGAGACGTCCTCCAGCTGCGTGGCCGCGTCCAGGGTCTCCGCCATGCCGGTGCGCAGCACCCGGCCGAAGAGCGAGTCGTCGGTCATGCTTATCCGTGCGCCCGGGGTCTGCATCGCCTCGGCGTCCGGCCCGGGCACGACCGCCGCCGTCGCGGCCATCACCAGCGGCGTGAGCCGCGAGTGCGTGTGCCGGGGCAGTTCGGCGCCGTCGAGCACGGCCTCGAGCACGGCGACCCCGGAGTGGTCGGCGAGCCGGGGCACCAGCGCGTCGGCCAACTCCTGGGCGATCAGCCCGCCGTCGAGCAGGTCCCCGATCCGGCTGCCGACCTCGTTGAGCAGGGCGAGCCGCTGCCGGGCCCGCTCCACCTTGGCGACGGCCCGGTAGCGGTCGGTCACGTCCATGATCATGCCCGTCAGCCCGAGGACCCGGCCGGAGCGGTCGTGCAGCCGCGAGTAGGAGATGGACCGATAGCCGGGATCACTCGGATCGGCGCTGTTCACGGTCACGTCGATGACCGGCTCGCCGGTGGCCAGCACCTGCCGCTGGACCGCCATCACCTCGTCGGCGGCGAGCTGCGGCAGGGCCTCACCGGCCGTCCGGCCCAGGTGCGCCTCGACCGGCAGTCCGTTCATCCGCGCCAGCGTCTCGTTGATGCGGACGTAGCGCAGCTCCCGGTCGAAGATCGCCAGCCCGAGCGGCGACTGCTCGAACAGCGCCTCCTGGACGGCGAGCCCCTGCTCCAAACCGAGCAGCGCCGCGGCGTCGGCGAAGCGGCAGAGCAGGAAAGGGACGCCGTCGCCGTTCTCCAGCAGGGACAGCCGCGCCTCCAGCCGCACGTCCTCCCCGTCGCGGTGCCGCAGCCGCACGATCCCCGACCACGAGTCCCCGTCGCGCAGCACCCCGGCGATGGCCTCGCGCACCACCTTGATCATCTCGGTGTCGTCACCGAGGAGGACGTCGAGCTCACGTCCCACGAGCGTGTCGCTCGGGAAACCGAGCAGGGACTCCGCCGCCTGGCTCCAGAGCATCACCCGCCCCTGCTCGTCCAGCAGCGCGATGGCGACGCGCACGAGATCCAGCAGACTGCCGCTGCGACGGCCGACCGTCTCCTCCGGCTCCGCGCCGACCGCCAACGCGTCGGGGAAGCGCGCGGGCGTGGCCGTACGGGACGCGGCACGACGGACGATCCCCCCAGCACCACCCGCCGCCGGCCTTCGCCGCAGGCGCGCACGCGCGTCAGCTCGCCTCACGTCTCCCCAGTCCCGGCCACCGCTCGGGTTGGTGGCCGGATACTGACATACCCACCTGAAACCTCCCGTACCCCGCCGGATGGGTCATCTTCGAGCGACAGGGAAGTGGCAACCTCAGGGGCGCGAGGAACTAGAGCAAGTGCCTCACGTGCGGCAGCGCGAAGCGGTCCTGGGGAAGCCAGTCGACCGAGTCGAGCGTGGAGGCGTCCAGCCACCGGAGCTCGTCGTGGTCCTCCAGCGGCTGCGGGTCCCCCTCCAGCAGGGACGCGGTCCAGATCTGCAGCTCCAGCCCGGGTCGGACCTCCCAGGCGCCCGGCAGCCGCTCCCCCGCGCGTGCCGTGACGCCCAGCTCCTCGCGGAGCTCCCGCTCCAGCGCCGCGGACACCGTCTCGCCGGGTTCGACCTTGCCGCCGGGGAACTCCCACCGGCCCGCCAGGGCCTCGGGCGCCGAACGCCGGGCCGCGAGGACCCGCAGGCCCGAGGCGTCGAACAGCGCGGCACCCACCACGACGCGGACCGCCGGCGCCACCCAGTACAGCTGCTTGTGCCCGCGTGCCTCGAACTCCGCCGCCGCGGCCTCCGCCTCCGCGCGGACCTCGAAGCGGGCCATCTCGACGCGGTTGCCGTTGTCGTCCTGGCGCATCAGGACCCAGCTCGCCGCACCGCTCGATCCGTTCGCCCCGCTCGCCCCGCTCATCCGAGACCGATCCGGCCGAGATGCGCGATGTTCTCCTGATCGTCCGGCTCCTGGCTGGGCGCGCCGTCGAACCACGCGTCGAGGATCTCGGACAGCAGGGCCGTCGAGGTCAGCCGCAGGCTCAGCGCCAGGACGTTGGCGTCGTTCCAACGGCGGGCCCCGCCCGCCGTGTAGCCGTCCGTGCAGAGCGCGGCGCGCACGCCTGGCAGCTTGTTGGCGGCGATCGAGGCACCGGTGCCGGTCCAGCAGCAGACGACGGCCTGGTCGGCCCGGCCCTCGACGACGTCGCGGGCGGCGGCCTCGCTGCAGAAGGCCCAGTCGTCCTTCTCGTCGGGCTGCAGCGCGCCATGGCTGATCACCGTGTGGCCACGCCGCCGGAGCTCCGCAACCAACTGCCGTGCGACGCCCTCGTCCATGTCGGAGGAAACCGAGATCCGCATGGGCGAAGCCTAACTTCACACGCCAGGGCCTCGGCTTCAGGGCCGGACGCCGGCCTCCAGGCAGGCGAAGGCCTGCCGGACCAGCTCCGCCGGGTCGAGCGCCGCGCGGTCCGCCTCCGGCAGGCGGCCGTAGGCCAGCCGGACGGCGCGCAGCACGCCGACGCCGGCGCGGCTGAACACGGAGGCCCGCAGCCGTGCGACGTCCGCCGCCTCGCCGCCACGCAGCAGCCGTTCGGTGAACGCGGCCGCCACGGCCTCCTCCATGTCGTAGAGCAGGTGCCGGTCGCCGCGGCCGTCGCCGCGACCCTCGGTGCCGGTGACCACGCGGAGCGGACCGGACGCGGCGAGCAGGACCGCCGGATTGGCCCCGTTGCGGCGCGCGACCTCCAGCACCGACTCCCGCAACGCGTCGAGCAGCGGCTCGGCGGCGGGCCGCTCGCGGATCTCGGCGGCCAGCAGCGGCACCAGGTCGCGGACCTGCTGCAGGACCAGGCTCTCCTTGCTCGGGAAGTAGCGGAAGAAGGTGCGCTCCCCCACACCGGCCGCGGCGGCGATGTCCCGCACGGTGGTGGCCTCGTAGCCGCGCTCCTGGAAGAGCTGCCCGGCCGCCTCGATGAGCGCCTCGTGGGTGCGGCGCTTGTTCTGCTCGCGCCGCCCCTGGGCCTGCCCGCCCGTCGGGTCGGTCAGGGTCGGGGCTCCTCCTGGGGTCGTGTCCACGGCCCGAGTATCTCAGCCCTGAGGATGAAATTGGCAGTTCTGCCACTTTGCTAATGTGGCAGAACTGCCAGTTCTTCGGCCCACCGGTCGTCCCCCACCGGGAGCACCCATGCCCACCCTCCTGCACCGCCTCGGCAGGTCCGCCTTCCGTCACCGACGCAGCGTGCTCGCGCTCTGGCTGGCGATCGTCGCCGCCGTGGTCGCCTGCACCGTCGCCTTCGGCGGCAGCGGCAAGTTCGACAACACCTTCTCCATCCCAGGCTCGGAGTCGCAGCAGGCCCTGGACCGGATGAAGACGGACTTCCCCGCCTCCTCGGGCACCAGTGCCCAGATCGTGTTCACAGCGCCCACCGGACAGAAGGTCACCGACCCCGCCGACGCCGCTGTCGTCCGGGCAGCCGTGAACGCCGCCTCCACCGCGCCGCAGGTCGCCCGGGTGGTCAGCCCGTTCGACTCGCACACCGTCTCCCCCGACGGCACCACCGCCGTCGCGCAGGTCCAGTACGAGGTGCCGAGCAGCGGGCTCGCCTCCGGCTCGCTGGACGCGCTGAAGTCCGCGGTCTCGGCCGCCACGACGGACCAGCCGGGCGTCACCGCCCAGATCGGCGGCTCCGCCTTCGGCAACGCGCCCGGGAAGTCGAACAGCGACGTGCTCGGCATCGGCATCGCGCTGTTGATCCTGGTGATCACCTTCGGGTCGCTGCTGAGCGCCGGGATACCGCTCGTCACCGCCGTCTTCGGGGTGGCCACCGCGATATTCGGCCTGCTCTCGCTGACCGGGGTGGTCGCCATCTCCTCGACCGCGCAGAGCCTCGCGCTGATGATCGGTCTGGCCGTCGGCATCGACTACGCCCTCTTCATCGTCACCCGCCACCGCTCCCAACTCGCCCGGGGCATGGATCCGGAGGACTCCGCCGCACTGGCCGTCGGCACGGCCGGCAGCGCGGTCGTCTTCGCGGGCCTCACGGTCGTGATCGCCATGGCGGGTCTGACCGTCGTCGGTATCCCGTTCCTGACCGCGATGGGACTGGCCGCGGCCGGCGCGGTCCTCACCGCCGTCCTGGTCGCGACCACCCTGCTGCCCGCGATCCTCGGCTTCGCCGGAGCACGACTCACCCCCCGCCCGGGGTCCCGCGCCGCCCGCCGCGAGGCCGCGGCGGAGGGCTCCTCCGCCGACACAGGCGGCCCCGGCCGTGTCCACGGCGCGGGCCGAGCCGCCAACGCGGCCGAGGCGTGGTTCCGTCAGGTCACCCGCCGCCCCTTGCTCGCCCTCGCCGCAGTCGCCGTCGCGATCGGCGCACTGGCCTGGCCGGCCCACTCCATGACCCTCGCCCTGCCCGACAACGGCACCGCGCCGTCGGGCAGTTCACAGCGTGCCGCCTACGACGAGATCTCCAAGGAGTTCGGCCCCGGCTTCAACGGACCCCTCCTGGTCCTGGCCGACACCGGCGACAGCGGCAACGCACAGCAGTCCGCGGGCGAACTCGCCTCCACCCTGCGCGCGTTGCCGGATGTGGCGGCAGTGGGCAAGCCCGTCCTGAACCCGGCGACGCACACCGCGCTGCTCCAGGTGGTCCCGCGCACCGGCCCCAGCGACGCGGCCACCAAGACCCTCGTCACCACCATCCGCGACGACCGCGCCGCCCTCCAGCGGCAGACCGGCGCGAGCATCCAGGTCACCGGCAACACGGCCGTCCAGATCGACGTCGCAGCCAAACTCAACTCGGCGCTGCTGCCCTTCGCCGCGGTCGTCGTCGGACTGTCGCTGCTCCTGCTGCTCCTGGTCTTCCGCTCGGTCGTGGTCCCGCTCAAGGCGGCCGCCGGCTTCGTCCTGTCCGTCGCCGCCACCCTCGGCGCCGTCGTGTCCGTCTTCCAACTCGGTCATCTCGGGTCGCTGTTCGGCATCGACACGACCGGGCCGATCAGCAGCTTCCTGCCGATCCTGCTGCTGGCCGTGCTGTTCGGGCTGGCCATGGACTACGAGGTCTTCCTCGTCTCGCGCATGCGCGAGTCCTACACCGCCACCGGCGACCCGCTCCACGCCGTCCACGCCGGAGCCCGCCACAGCGGCCGCGTCGTCACGGCGGCCGCACTGATCATGATCTCGGTCTTCGCCGCCTTCCTCGGCACCGACAGCGTCATGCTCAAGCAGATCGCCTTCGCCCTGGCCACCGGCGTGGCGCTGGACGCCTTCGTGATCCGCATGACCTTCGTCCCGGCCGTCCTCGCCCTCACCCGCCGCGCCGCCTGGTGGCTCCCGAAGTGGCTGGCCCGACTCCTGCCTGACCTCGACATCGAAGGCGAACGCCTCCAGCACGCGACCTCGTCCCCCGAGTCGCGGGTGGCGCAACCGATCGACTGAGCGCGTGGCGGGTCGACTGGGCGGATGGCCACGCCGTCAGCCGCCGCTGCACCTGGTCACAGGACAGCCCAAGGGCTCCAGGCGCACACGGAACGGCCCGGCTACTCCGAGGAGTAGCCGGGCCGTCCTGGTCGTCAGATCGTCAGACGTTGAAGCGGAACTCCACCACGTCGCCGTCCTGCATGACGTAGTCCTTGCCCTCCATGCGGGCGCGGCCCTTGGCGCGGGCCTCGGGGATGGAGCCGAACTCGACCAGGTCCGCGTAGGAGACGATCTCGGCCTTGATGAAGCCGCGCTGGAAGTCGGTGTGGATCACACCGGCCGCCTCGGGCGCGGTGGCGCCCTTCTTGATCGTCCAGGCGCGGGCCTCCTTGGGGCCGGCCGTGAGGTAGGTCTGCAGGCCGAGGGTGTCGAAGCCGACGCGGGCGAGGGTGGCCAGGCCCGGCTCGGTGACGCCCATCTCCTGGAGGAGCTCCAGCGCCTCGTCGTCCTCCAGCTCGATGAGCTCGGACTCGATCTTGGCGTTGAGGAAGATCGCCTCGGCCGGGGCCACCAGGGCGCGCTGGGCGTCCTTGAAGGCCTCGTCCGCGAGCTCGGCCTCGTCCACGTTGAAGACGTAGAGGAAGGGCTTGGCGGTCAGCAGGTGCAGGTCGCGCAGCGGGGTCAGGTCCAGGCCGGCCGCGAAGACGGTGGTGCCGGACTCGAGGACCTTCTGGGCCTCCTCGACGGCGACCAGCTGCGCGGCGGTCTCCTTCTTCAGACGCGCCTCCTTCTGCAGGCGCGGCAGGACCTTCTCGATGGTCTGCAGGTCCGCGAGGATCAGCTCGGTGTTGATCGTCTCGATGTCGTCCTTCGGCGAGACCTTGCCGTCGACGTGGACCACGTCCGGGTCGCTGAAGGCGCGGATGACCTGGCAGATCGCGTCGGACTCGCGGATGTTGGCGAGGAACTTGTTGCCCAGCCCCTCACCCTCGCTCGCGCCCCGCACGATGCCGGCGATGTCGACGAAGTCGACCGTCGCCGGGAGCTTGCGCTGGGAGCCGAAGACCTCGGCCAGCTTGTCCAGGCGCGGGTCCGGGACGCCGACGACGCCCACGTTGGGCTCGATGGTGGCGAAGGGGTAGTTGGCCGCCAGCACGTCGTTCTTGGTCAGGGCGTTGAACAGGGTCGACTTGCCGACGTTCGGCAGGCCGACGATTCCGATCGAGAGCGACATGGTGGCGTGAGTCCCGGGTTCGAGGGGCGAGAGCGTACAGCCCCCCAGTCTACGGTTTGCCGGGCTTACGCCCGAACGGCCCAATCGGGCGACCGGTGTCGCCTGTCGGCGTGTCTGTCCCCCGGTCCGGCGTTCATCCGACCGTACGTTGGTCACGTGGAGTACCGAACCAGCCGCACAGAGCCCGGGACGGAGGGGAACATGGTCCTGCCGAAGCCGGCGCGCTCACCCGAGGCGGTGATCCGACCGGCCCGCCCGGCGGCGGCCGGAGCCGTGCGCGTTCCGCAGCGGCTGACGGCGGTCGGCTGCGGCGTCCTGATGCTCGTCGCCTGCCTGGCGGCCGGGTGGCTGGACCAACTGCTGTTCGACAGCTCGGGCGTCCTGCTGGGGCTCGGCTACCTGGCCGCGTCCTTCCAGGCGTCCGTGAAGGTCCGCTCCTCCGATCTGGCGGCGGCACCGATCAGCGGGCCGATCTGCTTCGCGCTGGCGCTGCTCTTCTTCGGTCCCGCGGCCGGCCCCGGCTGGGGCGGCCACGTGATCGGTCTCGCCGAGGCCCTGGCGCTGGACGCGGGCTGGCTCTTCGCCGGCACCGGCCTCAGCGTCACCATCGCCCTGGCCCGCCACTTCTCACTCGCCCACGCGCGCAAGAAGGCGGCGTCCGACTGACCCTGGGCCCGGGCCTCCCGGCCCGAGGCCGGGGGCCCGGTATCCGCCGGGCCGGGGCGAGGCCCGGGTCGCGTCAGCCCACGGCTGCCAGGCGGGCGGCCTGCATCGCGGCGCCGATGATCCCGGCGTCGTTCTGGAGCCGGGCCGGCACGATCTCGGCCCGCAGGGGCTTCAAGTGGGGGAGGAACTTGTCGGCCTTCCGGCTGACGCCGCCACCGATGATGATCAGCTGGGGCGAGAAGAGCATCTCGACCATGGCGAAGTAGTCGTCCAGCCGCTCCGCCCACTGCGACCAGGACAGCTCGTGCTTCTCCCGGGCCGCCGAGCTGGCGTGCTTCTCGGCGTCCTTGCCGTGCAGCTCCAGATGGCCGAGCTCGGTGTTCGGCACCAGGTTGCCGTCGACGAAGAGGGCGCTGCCGATGCCCGTGCCCAAGGTCAGCATCAGCACCACACCGCCACGGTCACGGCCCGCCCCGAAGCGGACCTCGGCCACACCGGCCGCGTCCGCGTCGTTGACCACCGCGACCGGCCGGCCGCCCAGCGCCTCACTGAAGAGCCCGGCGGCGTCGGTCCCGATCCAGCTCTTGTCGACGTTGGCAGCGGTCAGCGTCCGGCCGTCCACGACGACGCCGGGGAAGGTCAGGCCGACCGGCCCCTGCCAGTCGAACTGCTCCACCACCTCCCTCACCGCGGCCGCGACGGCCTGCGGCTCGGAGGGCTGGGGCGTGAGCACCTTCACGCGCTCCTCGGCCAGCTTGCCGTTTTCGAGGTCTGCGGGCGCGCCCTTGATACCGGACCCGCCGATGTCCACTCCGAAGACAGTCACGCCCACCACGCTACGTGCGCCGAGGTGAACCCGCCCGTTACTCGGACGGGTTCGTCCGGATTCGTCAGTCGTACCGGTGACGCGCCCGTCAGCGCCGGGTCACTCTGCGGCGGCGGAGCCCACCTCGGTGCGCAGGTCCCGGCGCAGCTCCTTGGGGAGCGAGAACTGCAGGTGCTCCTCGACCGAGGTGACGGTCTGGACGTCGCCGAAGCCGCGCTCGGCCAGCCACTCCAGCACGCCCTGGACCAGGATCTCCGGCACCGAGGCCCCGCTGGTGACGCCGATCGTGGCGACGCCCTCGAGCCAGGCCTCGTCGATCTCGTCGGCGAAGTCGACCAGGTGGGCGTCCTTGGCGCCGGCCTCCAGGGAGACCTCGACCAGGCGGACGGAGTTGGAGGAGTTCTTCGAGCCCACGACGACGACCAGGTCGGCCTCGGCGGCGATCTGCTTGATGATCACCTGGCGGTTCTGCGTCGCGTAGCAGATGTCGTCGCTCGGCGGGCTGGTCAGCAGCGGGAACCGCTGCTTGAGCGCGTCCACGGTCTGCATCGTCTCGTCGACCGAGAGGGTGGTCTGCGACAACCAGACGACCTTGGACTCGTCGCGGACCTGGACCTTCGCGACGTCCTCGGCGCCGTCGACCAGGTGGGTGCGCTCCGGCGCCTCGCCCATCGTGCCGATGACCTCCTCGTGGCCCTCGTGGCCGATGAGCAGGATGTCGTAGTCCTCCTCGGCGAAGCGCAGGGCCTCCTTGTGCACCTTGGTCACCAGCGGGCAGGTCGCGTCGATGGTCGCAAGCTTGCCGGCCTTGGCCTCGTCGTGGACGGAGGGCGCGACACCGTGCGCGGAGAAGACGACGATGTTGCCCTCGGGCACCTCCTCCGTCTCGTCGACGAAGATCGCACCCTTCTTCTCCAGCGTCTGCACCACGTACTTGTTGTGGACGATCTCCTTGCGGACGTAGATCGGCGACCCGTACTGCTCCAGGGCCTTCTCCACGGTGATGACGGCGCGGTCGACGCCCGCGCAGTAGCCGCGCGGTGCGGCGAGCAGAACACGGCGTGCAGCGGTAGCAGACATGGAGCCAGCCTACCGCCCGCCTGTGACGCGAACCGCGCCGCTCAGCCCCGCCGCGGAGGCGCTTCGGGCGCGCGTCCGACGGCGCGTCCTACGCCGCCCGCCGGATGCCCGCACCGATGATCGGACCATGGAACCTGCCTGGCCGCCCGCGTCCGAGACGACCGCCGACGCCCGCACCACGCTGCGGCGGACCCTGGGCTTCCGGGAGCTGGTCGTCTTCGGGATGCTCTTCATCGCCCCGATGGCCCCCGTCGGGATCTTCGGCGTCCTCGACGCGAAGAGCCACGGCGCGGTCGCGACGGTCTACCTGGTGGCGACCGCGGCCATGGCGTTCACGGCCTTCTCCTACGCACAGATGCTGCGTGTGGTGCCGCAGGCGGGCTCGGTCTACGCCTACGCGCGGGCCGGTCTCGGCGAGGGCCCGGGCTTCGTCGCCGGCTGGATGGTCATGCTCGACTACCTGCTCATCCCGGCGGTCGCCTACGTCTTCTCCGGCATCGCGCTTCACTCGCTGGTCCCGGCGGTGGACCAGTGGGTGTGGACCGCGATCGCGGTGGTCGTCACCACGGCACTGAACCTCGCCGGCGTGCGGCTCGCCGCCCGGGTCGGCACGCTGGTGCTCGCCTTCGAGCTCGTCGTGCTGGCCGTGTTCACAGCGTCGGCGCTGGAGGCGCTGTTGACGGGCAGCAGCCACCGGCCGTGGCTCAGTCCGTTCACAGGCCTCGGCGGCTTCTCGCTCGGCGCGGTGATGGCGGCCGTCTCCGTCGCGGTGCTCTCGTTCCTCGGTTTCGACGCCATCGCCGCGTTCGCCGAGGAACACGACGGGCCCTCGGCGCGGGTGGGGCGGGCCGTCTTGCTGTGCCTGGCGCTCGCGGGTGTCCTCTTCGTAGTGCAGACGTACCTCGCCGCACTGCTCGAACCGGACTCGCCGCAGTACCTGGCAGCGAACCCCGAGGCCCAGGGCAGCGCGTTCTACGACACGCTGGAGGCCTCGATCGGCCACTGGCTGCACGTGCTGGTGGCCATCAGCAAGGCCGTCGGCGCGGCGTTCGCGGCGCTGGCCGGGCAGGCGGCGGCCGGGCGGCTGATCTTCGCCATGGCGCGGGACGGCCGCCTGCCCCGCCCGCTCGCGCGGATCGACGCCCGCACGGGCGTGCCGTTCCGGGCGTTGCTGGTCGCCGCGGTGATCACGCTGGCGGCGGCGCTCTGGTCGGCCTCCCGCGCGGACGGCCTGGACCAGCTCACCTCCGTGGTCAACATCGGCGCGTTGACGGCGTTCGCCCTGCTGCACGCCTCGGTGGTGGGCTGGTACGTGGTCCGGCACGGCAGCCGCGCGTGGCTGCCGCATCTGGTGGCGCCCGTGGTCGGGACGGCGGTGATCGTGTGGGTGCTGGTCGCGGCGTCGCACACGGCGCAGATCGTCGGAGCGGTGTGGCTGACGGTCGGACTGGGGGTGTGGACGCTGGAGCGCGTACGCACGCGGACGCGGGATCGCTAGCGCGGACCCGGACCAGGGACCGGGACCGATGGCGCGGACACGGACCCGGGCTCGGTGGCACGTACGCGCGGACGCGGGTTCGGTCGCGCGGACGCGCGGACACGGACCCGGGATCAGTGGTGCAGACGCGGGACCGGTGCCGGGAGCGGGAGCCGGTGGCGGAACGTCCGTCGCGTTGTCACCGGCTCCCCGTAGTCTCGGGGCATGGCTCTGGAGACCTCGCCCGACACCCCGATCCCGGTCAGCCGCGTGTCCGCGCTCATCGGCGGGTGGGTCCAGCGGCTCGGCGCCGTCTGGGTCGAGGGGCAGATCACCGAGCTGAGCCCCCGTCCGGGCGCGGGCGTGGTCTTCCTGACGCTGCGTGACCCCTCGGAGAACGTCTCGATCTCCGTCACCTGCTACCGCTCCGTCTTCGAGCCCGTGGCCCAGCTGATCCAGCCGGGGTCGCGGATCGTCGTGCACGCCAGGCCCGAGTGGTACGCGCCCCGCGGCACGCTCTCGCTGCGCGCCGCGGAGATCCGGCTGGTCGGCCTCGGCGACCTCCTCGCGCGCCTGGAGTTGCTGAAGCGCAGTCTCGGCGCGGAGGGCCTGTTCGCGGCCGAGCGCAAGCGGCCGTTGCCATTCCTGCCCCAGTGCATCGGGCTGGTGACGGGCCGGGCCAGCGCCGCCGAGCGCGACGTGCTGCACAACGCGCGGCGCCGTTGGCCCGCCGTGCGCTTCGAGGTGCGGAACGTTCCGGTGCAGGGCGTCTACGCGGTGCCGGAGGTCATCTCGGCGATCAAGGAGCTGGACGCCCACCCCGAGGTGGACGTGATCATCGTCGCCCGCGGCGGCGGCAGCGTCGAGGACCTGCTGCCGTTCTCCGACGAGACGCTGATCCGGGCGGTCGCCGAGGCCCGCACCCCGGTCGTCAGCGCGATCGGGCACGAGCCGGACCAACCGCTGCTCGACTTCGTCGCGGACCTGCGCGCCTCGACGCCCACCGACGCGGCCAAGCGCGTCGTGCCGGACGTACGGGAGGAGCTGGCCCGGGTCCACGCCATGCGGGACCGGGCCCGACGCACGATGGAGGGCCGGCTGCACCGGGAGGAGGCGGGCCTTGCGAGCATCCGCAGCCGGCCCGTCCTCGCGGCGCCGCACCGGCTGATCGACGACCGGGCCGCGGAGATCCACTCGCTGGTGGAGCGCTCGCGTCGCACGCTCGGCCACCGGCTGGACCGCGCGGCGACGGAGCTGCACCACACCCTCGCCCGGGTGGTCGCCCTTTCCCCCGCCGCGACCCTCCAGCGCGGCTACGCGGTGCTGCAGCGCGCCGACGACGGCTCGGTCGTGCGCGCACCCGGGGACGTGACGGTCGGCGCGGAGCTGCGGGCCCGGGTGGCCGAGGGCGCCTTCACGGTGACGGTCGGCGAGCCGGCGGAGCCGATGGAGCCGACGGACGGCTGACCCTGGCCGTGCCCCCGCCCGATGTCAGCCGCATTCCATAGGCTGGGCCCATGGCCAAGACGGGTGGGAAGAACGGCGAGGACGTGCTGGGTTACGAGCAGGCCCGGGAGGAGCTGCTCGACGTGGTGCGGCGGCTGGAGACGGGCGGCGGCACGCTGGAGGAGTCGCTGGCGCTGTGGGAGCGCGGTGAGGAGCTGGCCCGCGTGTGCGAACGCTGGCTGGACGGAGCCCGCGCCCGGCTGGACGCGGCGCTGGCCGCTGACGAGGAGAAGGACGCGGTGGACGGCGCGGAGGACACGGAGGACGGGGAATCGTGATCCCGATCACATAGCCAGTTACCTTTTTGGGAAATAGTTGAAGCATCACCTACGTTGGAGATCTGCGGTGACGGACCCAGTCACCGCCGACCGATCTCCTTCTGAGGTGTGACCATGACCGACGTCCTCGCTCTCGACTCCGCCGCCCAGGACCTCCTTTTCCGCGAGGCCCGCACCGCGAACACCTTCACCGACGAGCCCGTCACCGACGAGCAGGTCCAGGCCGTCTACGACCTGGTGAAGTACGCGCCGACCTCGATGAACATGCAGCCGCTGCGCGTCGTCCTGGTCCGCTCGGCGGAGGCCCGCGAGCGTCTGGTCGGCCTCATGGCGGACGGCAACAAGGAGAAGACCGCCAAGGCCCCGCTGGTCGCCATCCTCGCCTCGGACAACGAGTTCCACGAGGAGCTGCCGACCCAGTTCCCGCACTTCCCGCAGGCCAAGGACCTCTTCTTCGGCGAGCGCCCGGTCCGCGAGGCGGCCGGCTCGTTCAACGCCGCGCTGCAGATCGGCTACTTCATCATCGGCGTGCGCGCCGCCGGCCTGGCTGCGGGCCCGATGACGGGCTTCGACGGCGAGGCCATCAACAAGGAGTTCTTCGGCGACGGCGAGCACTCCGTCCTGGCCGTGGTGAACATCGGCAAGCCGGGCGAGGACGCCTGGTACCCGCGCAGCCCGCGTCTGGCCTACGACGAGGTCGTCACCACCGTCTGAGTCGTCACACCCGCACGCGGAAGGCCCCGACCGAGTACCGCCCGGTCGGGGCCTTCCGCGTGCGTGCCCGATCAGCGCATCGGCGCGTCGGTGCATCAGCAGGTCAAGGCATCAGTGATCGCTGAGCATCGCGGCGAACTGGCCGAGCTTGGCGAAGCCCTCCGTGCCGAAGACGACCGTCGTGCCCTTGGCGCCCTCCAGGACCAGCGCCTGGTAGCGGCTGCCCTGGTACTGGGTCCACGCCGTGCCGGCGACCTGTGTGGTCGAGGAGAGCTTCTGCCCGTCCAGCGTCGCGTTGTGGATCACGGCGTCGGGAGACCCGTTGCTCTGCTGGACCGCGACGTACTGGCCGTCGGCGTCGATCAGGCCGAGGGTCCAGACGGCCGCCTGCGGGTTCGAGCCGTCGAAGTTGACGGAGGTGGCGTTCCAGCCCGACGGCAGGTGGTCCGGCGCCAGCACCGGGTAGGGCGCGAAGCGACGGGCCGAGGCCACCGAGTCGAGGTAGGACACCGGGCGCACCCCGTTGCCGCCGGAGTGCGGGATGAAGAAGTAGATCACCAGGCCCGCCGCCAGCACCGCGGCCAGCGACAGGACCATGTCGCGCACGGATTTGGCGGCCATGCCCGGCCGCTTGCGTACGGTCACGTTCTCGGTTGCCACCCCACCATGGTGACCCATGGGCCTGGCTGCTCCTGCCGCGGGGTGGGGCGAAGCGACGGGACGTGCCGGGCGCCACAGACATCCCCCCAGGTCGAAGATAGGATTTCAGCACCCTCATTCCGGCCGTCGGCGTACAGAGAGGTACGGAATTCGATGACCGAGCAGCACCAGAACCGCATGCCATCGTCCCTGGAGGTCGCCCCCGAGGCACCTGATCGCAACCTTGCCCTCGAGCTCGTACGAGTGACCGAGGCCGCCGCCATGGCCGCCGGCCGCTGGGTCGGCAAGGGCGACAAGAACGGTGCGGACGGTGCAGCGGTCCGCGCGATGCGCACCCTCGTCTCCACCGTGTCGATGAACGGCGTCGTCGTCATCGGCGAGGGGGAGAAGGACGAGGCCCCCATGCTCTTCAACGGCGAGCGGATCGGCGACGGCACCGGTGCGGAGTGCGACGTCGCGGTGGACCCGATCGACGGCACCACCCTGACGGCCAAGGGCATGCCGAACGCGATCGCGGTGCTGGCGGCGGCGGACCGCGGCACCATGTTCGACCCGAGCGCGGTCTTCTACATGGACAAGCTGGTCGCCGGCCCCGAGGCCGCGGGCGCGGTCGACATCACCGCCCCCGTCGCCCACAACGTGCAGGCCGTGGCCCGCGCGAAGGGCAAGGCGCCGGAGGACGTGACGGTGGTCCTGCTGGACCGTCCGCGTCACGAGGGCCTGGCCCGGGAGATCCGCGAGGCGGGCGCCCGGATCAAGTTCATCTCCGACGGCGACGTCGCGGGCGCGATCATGGCGGTCCGCGAGGGCACCGGCGTCGACCTGCTGCTCGGCATCGGCGGCACGCCCGAGGGCATCATCGCGGCCTGTGCGATCAAGTGCCTGGGCGGCGTGATCCAGGGCAAGCTCTGGCCGAAGGACGCCGCGGAGCGCCAGAAGGCGCTGGACGCCGGCCACGACCTGGACCGTGTGCTGCTCACCGACGACCTGGTCAGCGGGGAGAACGTGTTCTTCGTCGCGACCGGCATCACCGACGGCGAGCTGCTGCGCGGGGTCCACTACCGCTCCGAGACCGCGACGACCAGTTCCCTGGTCATGCGCAGCAAGAGCGGCACGATCCGCCAGATCGACTCCGTCCACCGCCTCTCGAAGCTCCGCGCCTACAGCGCGATCGACTTCGACCGGGCGAAGTGACACCAGGGGCGCGAGGAACTGCGCGAGCAGCAACCGCCGACAAGCGGATGGCCCTGCTCGTCCGGCGACACACCACACAGAGTGGCTAGTCGCGCAGTTCCTCGCGCCCCTGCGGTGCAACGGCCCTAGCCGGCGATGCGGAGGTCCTGGTCGTGGCGACGGCGGCGGGCGAGGATCACGCGGCGCTCGGCCGCGGTGAGGCCGCCCCAGACGCCGTAGGGCTCCGGGAGCACGAGCGCGTGCTCCCTGCACTCCAGCAGGACCGGGCAGCGGGCGCACACGCGCTTCGCCTGCTCCTCCCGCGCGAGCCGCGCGGCCGTCGGTTCCTTGGAGGGGGCGAAGAAGAGGCCGGCCTCGTCCCGTCGGCACGCCGCGCCGGTGTGCCAGGGGTTGTCCTCCGTGTCCGGGCCGCGCTGCGCCGGCACCGTACTTCCCGCGACGCGGGGACGGAAGACGTCCTGACGGGACTCGATCGGATGCAGCACGGCGCACTCCTGACGACGGGCCTGGGGGAGGGTACACACACTCGCGTAGCAGCGTCGGGCGCTGGGGGACGCCTACTTGACGATGCGGTGTGCCCCGGGATCTACCCCGGCATACGCCGATTCATGCACACGGCACACAATCCGATCGACAGACTGTCATATGACAAAGCCCTTGGCGGGCGCCGGTATTGACAGCACGGGCACGGTGACCTCGGGATCATCGACGCTGGCGCCGGTGCGCAGGTCGAACTCCTGCTTGTACATGGGCGAGGCCACCACGGGCGCGCCGTCCCGTTCTCCCAGGATGCCGTCGGCCAGGACGTCCGCGCCGGAGAACGGGTCACGGTTGCCGACCACGTGAACGGCGCCGCTCGGGTCCTTGAAGAGCGCCGCCTCGGTGCCGTCAGGCAGGAAGGCCACCCGGCCGCGGCCGATCTCCAGATCCGCCGCCGCGGTCGCCGCGTCGCGCGGCGCCTCGAAGCGGGCGAGCGCAGCGGGATCGTCCAGGACGGCCTGCCACTCGTCCCGGTAGGCGGCGACATGGCGGTCCATCATCGCCTCCAGTTCGGTGCACAGGCCGAGGGAGTCCTCCACCAGCACCTGGCGAAGGTGCTCCAGTCCGCCGTCAAGCCGCTCGATCCAGGCGGCGGTCCGCTCCAGCCGTTCGGCCGTGCGGACGTAGTACATGAGGAACCGGTCGATCAACCGGAACAGCTCCGCCGCCGAGAGGTCCGCGGCCAGCAGGTCCGCGTGGCGCGGGGTGGTACCGCCGTTGCCGCAGACGTAGAGGTTCCAGCCGGACGCGGTCGCGATGACGCCAAGATCCTTGCCGCGCGCCTCGGCGCACTCCCGCAGGCAGCCGGAGACGCCACCCTTGATCTTGTGGGGTGTCCGCAGGCCCCGGTAGCGCAGCTCCAGGTCGATCGCGAGCTGCACCGAGTCGCCCTGGCCGAACCGGCAGAACTTGGCACCCACACAGGATTTGACGGTGCGCAGGGACTTTCCGTAGGCCTGCCCGGATTCGAAGCCGGCCGCGACGAGCCGCCGCCAGATCGCGGGGAGCCGCTCGCGCGTCGCACCGAACAGGTCGATCCGCTGGCCGCCGGTGATCTTCGTGTAGAGGCCGAAGTCGCGTGCCACCTCGGCAATGGCGATCAGGCCCTCGGGGGTGATCTCGCCGCCGGGGATGCGCGGGACGACGGAGTAGGTGCCGTCCTTCTGCAGGTTGGCGAGGAAGAGGTCGTTGGAGTCCTGCAGGGTGGCCTGCTCACCGTCGAGGACGTGCCGCAGACCGAGCTCGGGGCCGAGCGCGGCCAGGCAGTTGGCGACGACCGGCTTGCAGACCGCACAACCGTCCGTCACCCCGGGTACGCCGAAGCGTTCCAGCAGCTCGCTGAAGGTGCGGACGTGCTCGGTGCGGATCAGCTCGTACAACTCGGAGCGCGAGTGCTCGAAGTGCGGGCAGATGCCGGGCCGTCGCGGGATGCCCGCGGCGGCGAGCTCGGCGTCCAGCACCGCTTGCAGCGAGCCGACGCAGCCCCCGCAGCCCGTGCCGGCCTTGGTGCAGCGCTTGACGCCCGCGAGGTCCACGGCCCCCTGCTCGGTGACCGCCGCCCGGACCCGGCCCTTGGTGACGTTGTGGCAGGAGCAGAGCACCGCCTCGTCGGGAAGCGCCTCCGCGCCCGGCAGCGCCCCGCCGGAGCCGGACGCGGCCGTGGCTGCGTCCGCAGGGAGCAGAAACGCTTCTGCCGGGGCGGGCAGCGGTCGGTCCGCACCCGCGTGCGGCTGGAGCGCGCCGTACGCGGCCGCGTCGCCCACCAGGATGCCGCCGAGGAGCCGGCCGTCCGCGCCGAGCAGCAGCTTCTTGTAGACCCCGGAGCGCTCGTCGGCGAAGATCACCGCGACGGCTTCCCCCTCCGCGCCCTCCTCCGCGAACGGGTCGCCGAAGGAGGCGACGTCCGCACCCATCAGCTTCAGCTTGGTGGAGCTGTCCGCGCCGGTGAACACGGTGGTCCCGGGGCCGGCCAGGGCGTCGGCGACGGCCTCGGCCATCCGGTAGCCGGGGCCGACCAGACCGTGGACCCTGCCGTCCACGGTCCGGGCGCACTCGCCGATCGCGAACACGTGCCTGTCGCCGGTGCGGCACTGCGCGTCGACGAGGATCCCGCCGCGGTCCCCGGTCGCCAGGCCGGATTCCCGGGCGAGACGGTCCCGCGGGCGGACCCCGGCCGAGAAGACCACCAGGTCGGCGTCGATCGTCTCCCCGCTGCTCAGACGCAGACCCCGGACCCGGCCGTCGGCGGCGGTGAGCACCTCCTTGGCGCCCACCCCGGTGTGCACGCCGACCCCCATGTCCTCGATGGTCGAGCGCAGCGCCGCCGCTCCGCCGGCGTCGACCTGGAGCGGCATCAGCCGCTCCGCGAACTCGACCACGTGGGTCTCGAGTCCGAGCGTGCGCAGGGCTCCGGCGGCCTCCAGCCCGAGCAGGCCGCCGCCCACCACGACGCCTGTACGTGCAGCGGCGGCCGCCACGGTGATCGCGTCCACGTCCTCCACCGTGCGGTAGCTGAAACAGCCCGAGGCGTCGGCGCCGGGGATCGGTGGGACGAACGGGTACGAGCCGGTGGCCAGCACCAGCGCGTCGTAGCCGAAGACCGCGCCGGAGGCGGCGGTCACCCGGCGGGCCACGGTGTCGAGGTGCACGGCCGGGTCGCCGAGCCGCAGGTCCACGCCGTGGCGGCGGAGGAAGTCCGGGGCGACCAGGCTCAGGTCGGCGGGTGCCGCACCGGTGAACAGCGAGGACAGGTGCACCCGGTCGTAGGCCGGGCGGGCCTCCTCGGCCAGCACCACCACGCTCCAGCCGGTGCCGCCTCCCGCACCCGCGAACGCGCTCCGCTCGGCGAGCGCCTCCAGCAGTCGGTGACCCACCATGCCGTGGCCGACGACCACCAGCGTCTGTCCCATGACGACGTCCCTCGCGTGTTCCTGCGCAGCTTCGAACTTCGTACGTCCTCGACCGTAGGCCGGGCGGGCCCTCCGGATCCGGCGTCGAAAGCCCTGATCCCCGGGGACGTTGGGCCCTGCGGCGCGGGCACGGTCCGCGCCTACCGTCGATGTCATGTGCACCCATGCACCCTCACGGGCTCTGGTCCTCGCGGTTCACGGCAGCGCCCTGCCCGGCGCGGCACACACGGTCGCCCGGTTGGTCGACTCGGTTCACAGCCGCTGCGGTGTCCGGCCGGTCGTCGGACACCTCGACCACCAGGGACCGCATCTCGCAGAGACGCTCGCCGACCGACCGGGCGCGGTCGTGGTGCCCCTGCTGCTGGGCTCCGGATACCACGGGACCGTCGACATCCCGGCGATCGTCGCCGGGACCGACGCGGTGCTCACACCGACGCTGAGCGGCGCGCCGGAGATCGCCCACGCGCTCCTCGACCGCCTGCACACGGCGGAGGCGGCACAGGCAGGCACGAGGCGAAGCGCAGCGCGGGCCCACCAGGGTGCCGCTGCCCATGCCGACACCGACACCGGGGCTGACGCCGACGCCGACGCGATCCTGCTCGCCGCCGCGGGCTCGTCCCGGCCGGGCGGCAACGGGGGTGCCGAGCAGGCCGCGCGCGATCTGCGCGGACTGCTGGGGCGCGAGCGCGGCCCGATCGACCTGGCCGTCGGTTACCACTCCGGCTCCGCACCCTCCGTCCCCGACGCCCTGGCCTCCCTCCGCGCACGGGGGCACCGTCGTGTACTCGTCGCCGCCCACCTGCTCGCCCCCGGACGGTTCACAGCCGCTCTGGACAGGCTCGTCACCGAGGGCGCCGCGTGGGCGCTCACCCGACCGCTCGCCGACCACCCGCTGGTCGCCGACCTCGTGTCCGCCCGGTACACACAGGCGACAGCACTCACCCCACAGCCGGTGTGAACCGAACCGTCCCCCCGATCCGGGGGCGCCGATCGGCGGATTGATCCGGCATCAAAGTGTGCAGAGACTGTGAACGCGCCGCTCGGGGGGTCCGGGCCGGGCGCCCGGAACAAGCGGAAGAGCGACGCACATCATGCAGTGGTACCTGGCCGTCCTGCGGAACTACGCCGGCTTCAAGGGGCGCGCGGGCGGCCTCGAATACTGGATCTTCTTCCTTTTCCAGCTCGTACTGCTCGGCGGCCTCTACGCCCTCGGCCTGTGGACCGGCACGCTCGTCCCCTACGCCGTCTACCTCGCCGCCACGTTCCTGCCCACGCTCGCACTGACCGTCCGGCGACTCCACGACACCGGCCGCACCGGCTGGTGGGCGCTGATCGGCGTCGTGCCGATCGCCGGCACCCTGGTGGTGCTGGCCTTCATGGCCGACGAGGGTGAACTCACCGAGAACCGCTTCGGCCCGCAGCCGGACCGCCGCCGCCCGCCGACCTTCGACGCCCGGCGCACCGCCTGACCGACAGGCCCCGGAAAGCCCGGCGGGCCCGGCGCTTCAGCGCCCGAGGCCCCGCTCGATCCGGCCACCCAGGGTGTGCCGCCGCTGCCGCGCCGAGACACCGCCGAAGACCGCCTTGCCGCGGATGGTGACCACGGGCCCGTTCGGGTCCGTGCCCTCCTCCTCGCGCACGTCGAAGCCGCCGAAGATACCTGCGCCGCCGCCGTGCAGGGAGACGTTGTCGGGCACCTTCACGTCGATCCCGCCGAAGACGGCGTTGACCTCGATGACCAGCTCGGGCACGTCGAAGACGGCCTCGGTCAGGTCGATGGTGATGCCGCCGAAGATCGCACGGGCCTTCATGAACCGCCCGGTCCGGAAGCGGCCCTTGCGCACGGCGCCGCCGAAGATCGCCACCACTTCGTTCGACCCCGTCGCGGGCACCGGCTCCTCCGCCCGCGCGGGAGCGGCCCCGGGGCGCTGCACGCGGTCATGGGCGGGCAGGTCACGGGTGAGCGGGACCAGCTCGCCGAGCGTCTTCGCCGCGTAGGCGGCGTCCAGGCGCTGGGAGTGCTCCTCGGCGTCCAGCCGGCCCTCCGCGTAGGCGTCGCGCAGCGCGGCGGCGACGCGCTCACGGTCCGCGTCCGAGGCACGCAGGTCGCCCTCGGCGGGGTCGGCGAAGGACCTCACCGCAGGCTGCGGCACGGGCCGGTCCTGCGGGGCCGACTCCGGGAGACGCTCGGGCTCCGACGCTGACGACGAGGAGTTGTCCACGGCGCCGAGCTTAGTCAGCCGTCCCAGTGGGTGACCAGTGACAGTGTGATCCCGCCCACCCTCACGGGACCGGCCCCGGGCCCGCGCAGACGCGGTGGATACCCTGGAAGGCGCGCCGACGACGACGCCTGACCCGTGAGGACTGTCCGCACATGCCCGAGTTCGCCTACACCGACCTGCTCCCGTTGGGGAAGGACGACACCCCGTACCGGCTGATCACCTCCGAGGGCGTCAGCACGTTCGAGGCGAACGGCCGCACCTTCCTGCAGGTCGAGCCCGAGGCCCTGCGCCTGCTGGCCGCCGAGGCCATGCACGACATCTCGCACTACCTGCGCCCCACCCACCTGGCCCAGCTGCGCCGCATCCTGGACGACCCGGAGGCGAGCCCGAACGACAAGTTCGTCGCGCTCGACCTGCTGAAGAACGCGAACATCGCCGCGGCCGGCGTGCTGCCGATGTGCCAGGACACCGGCACCGCGATCGTCATGGGCAAGCGCGGCCAGAACGTGCTCACCACGGGCGGTGACGAGGCGGCGCTGTCGCGCGGCGTCTACGACGCCTACACCAAGCTCAACCTGCGCTACTCGCAGATGGCCCCGCTGACCATGTGGGACGAGAAGAACACCGGCTCCAACCTGCCGGCGCAGATCGAGCTCTACGCCACCGACGGCGACGCCTACAAGTTCCTCTTCATGGCCAAGGGCGGCGGCTCGGCCAACAAGTCGTTCCTCTTCCAGGAGACCAAGGCGGTCCTGAACGAGGCCTCGATGATGACCTTCCTGGAGCAGAAGATCCGCTCCCTCGGCACGGCCGCCTGCCCGCCGTACCACCTGGCCATCGTCGTCGGCGGCACCAGCGCCGAGTTCGCGCTGAAGACGGCCAAGTACGCCTCCGCGCACTACCTGGACACGCTGCCGACGGAGGGCTCCCCCACCGGCCACGGCTTCCGTGACCTGGAGCTGGAGAAGAAGGTCTTCGAGCTGACCCAGAAGCTGGGCATCGGCGCCCAGTTCGGCGGCAAGTACTTCTGCCACGACGTGCGCGTGGTCCGCCTGCCGCGCCACGGCGCGTCGCTCCCGGTCGCCATCGCGGTCTCCTGCTCCGCGGACCGCCAGGCGGTCGCGAAGATCACCGCCGAGGGCGTCTTCCTGGAGCAGCTGGAGCGCGACCCGGCCCGCTTCCTCCCGGACACCACCGACGAGCACCTCTCCGACAACGTCGTGACCATCGACCTCAACCGGCCGATGGACGAGATCCGGGCCGAGCTGAGCAAGCACCCGGTCAAGACCCGCCTGTCGCTGACGGGCACCCTGGTCGTGGCGCGCGACATCGCGCACGCCAAGATCAAGGAGCGCCTCGACGCCGGGGACGGCATGCCGCAGTACCTGAAGGACCACCCGGTCTACTACGCGGGCCCGGCCAAGACCCCCGAGGGCTACGCGTCCGGTTCGTTCGGCCCGACCACGGCCGGCCGCATGGACTCCTACGTCGACCAGTTCCAGGCGGCGGGCGGCTCCATGGTCATGCTGGCCAAGGGCAACCGCTCGCAGCAGGTCACCGACGCCTGCGGCAAGCACGGCGGCTTCTACCTCGGCTCGATCGGCGGCCCGGCCGCGCGTCTGGCCCAGGACTGCATCAAGAAGGTCGAGGTCCTGGAGTACGCGGAGCTCGGCATGGAGGCGGTCTGGCGGATCGAGGTCGAGGACTTCCCGGCCTTCATCGTCGTCGACGACAAGGGCAACGACTTCTTCACCGATCCCGGTCCGGTGCAGCCGCTGATCACCAACATCCCGGTCGGCCCGAAGGGCTGAACCGGTATGTGACGAGCCCGGTCGGCCCGAAGGGCTGAACCAGGTGGCGGACTCCTGATCGGCGTGTCCAGGGCGGGAACACAAACCCGCCCTGGGACGCTGATCGGGACATGGACAGCTTCCGGATCGAGCACGACTCGATGGGCGAGGTGCGCGTCCCCGCCGAGGCCAAGTGGGGCGCGCAGACGCAGCGCGCGGTGGAGAACTTCCCCATCTCGGGGCAGCGGCTCGAGCGCGCGCACATCGCGGCGCTGGCGCAGATCAAGGCCGCCGCCGCGAAGGTGAACGCGAAGCTCGGCGTGCTGGACCAGGAGACCGCCGCGGCCATCCGCAGCGCCGCCAAGGAGGTCGCGGCCGGGCGCTGGGACGACCAGTTCCCGATCGACGTGTTCCAGACGGGCTCGGGCACGTCCTCCAACATGAATGTGAACGAGGTCGTCGCGACGCTGGCCGGTGAACGGCTCGGTCGGCCGGTTCATCCGAACGACCATGTCAACGCGAGCCAGTCGTCGAACGACGTGTTCCCGAGCTCGATCCACATCGCGGCGACCGCCGCCGTGACGCACGACCTGATCCCGGCACTGAACCACCTCGCGGACGCGCTCGCGCGCAAGGCCGAGGAGTTCGCGACCGTCGTCAAGTCGGGTCGCACGCACCTGATGGACGCCACACCGGTGACGCTGGGCCAGGAGTTCGGCGGCTATGCGGCACAGGTGCGCAACGGCGTCGAGCGGCTGCGCGCGGTGTTGCCGCGCGTCGCCGAGCTGCCGCTCGGCGGGACGGCGGTGGGGACGGGGATCAACACCCCGCCAGGCTTCTCCGCCGCGGTCATCGGCGAGGTGGCCCGGGCCACCGGCCTGCCGCTGACGGAGGCCCGCGACCACTTCGAGGCGCAGGGCGCCCGGGACGGTCTGGTGGAGCTGAGCGGTCAGCTGCGCACGATCGCGGTCGGGTTCACCAAGATCTCCAACGATCTGCGCTGGATGGGTTCCGGCCCGCGCACCGGTCTCGGCGAGATCAACCTGCCGGATCTGCAGCCGGGTTCCTCGATCATGCCGGGCAAGGTCAACCCGGTGATCCCGGAGGCCACGCTGATGGTCGCAGCGCAGGTCATCGGCAACGACACGACGGTGACGATGGCCGGCGCGAGCGGCAGCTTCGAGCTGAACGTGATGCTTCCGGTGCTGGCCCGCAACGTGCTGGAGTCGGTGCGTCTGCTCGCGAGCGTCGCCCGACTGCTGGCGGACCGCACCGTCGACGGGGTGACGGCCAACGTCGAGCGGCTGCGCGAGTACGCGGAGTCGTCCCCGTCGATCGTCACCCCGCTCAACCGCGTCCTCGGCTACGAGGAGGCCGCGAAGATCGCGAAGCAGGCGCTGGCGGAACGCAAGACGATCCGCCAGGTGGTACTGGAACGCGGTCACGTGGCGGCGGGGCGGATCACCGAGGAGCAGCTCGACCAGGCTCTGGACGTGCTGCGGATGACCCGCCCCTGAGGCGTCACGTCTGCTGCGGCGTCAGCTCACGCTGAAGTCGTCGGCGTTGACGTTGCCCTGTGCGTACCAGCCGTGGACGTAGACCGTGACCGTCCCGCTGGCGCCGGTGGTGAACGACACGGTCAGCTTGTTCCAACTGGTCCCGCTGGACCAGGTGCTGCCGCTCGCGCCGCCGCTGACGCCGATGTAGGCGTACGGCCCCTGGACCCAACCGGTCAGCGTGTAACTGTGGTTGGGCTGCAGGGTGACGGTCTGGTCGCACTCGCCCGTGGTGCTGGACGAGGGGACGACCTGGAGCGCGTAGCTACCGGAGTGCACCGGGCTGCTCACGACCGCACTGCCGGACTGGCAGGTCCACGGGCTCAGGCTGCCGGATTCGAAGCCGCCGTTGGCCAGGGCTCCGGAGCCGCCGCTCGCGTTGACCGTCCAGGTGAAGGAGGTCGAGCCGGTCGCGGTGCCCGAGGAGGCCGTGACCGTCACGTTCGACGTCCCGGCCGCGGTCGGCGTCCCGGAGATCAGACCCGACGAGGAGATACTCAGCCCCGCCGGCAGACCCGTCGCCGAGTACGTCAACGACTTACCCGCCGAGTCCGACCCGGAGACCTGCACCGACGCCGCCGTCCCCACCGTCCCGGTCTGGTTGCCCGGGCTGGTCACCGACACCGTCTCCGCACCCTGGGCGTTCACGGTCCAGGTGAAGGAGGTCGAGCCGGTCGCGGTGCCGGAAGAGGCCGTGACCGTCACGTTCGACGTCCCGGCCGCGGTCGGCGTCCCGGAGATCAGACCCGACGAGGAGATACTCAGCCCCGCCGGCAGACCCGTCGCCGAGTACGTCAACGACTTACCCGCCGAGTCCGACCCGGAGACCTGCACCGACGCCGCCGTCCCCACCGTCCCGGTCTGGTTGCCGGGGCTGGTCACCGACACGGACTCGGTCGGGGTGCCGGTCGGGCTGCCCGAGGGCGAGGGGCAGGTGCTCGCGGAGCCGTTGATGTCGGTGACCGCGTCGTTGAAGAGCGTCGTGGCCGGATCCAGGTCGTAGAGCGAGAACATCATGAACCCGCCGAGCCCGTTGCAGTGCGCGTAGTCCGCGCGCGCCTGGATGGACTGGGCGTCCTCACCGCCGTAGAAGTTGTTGCCGTCGTAGAAGTAGGCGGAGTCGGTCGTCGGATCCCAGAAGGTGTCCGACGCGTTGTTCACGACGCCGTTCAGTTCCTTGTACATGGCCACGCCCGGCACGTTGCCGGAGTCCGTCTGCCCTGGTGAACCGCCGGTCGCCGTCTGGTAGAGCCCGTGGTTCGATCCGGCCGGCACTCCGGTCCAGCCCCGGTAGTAGAACGGGATGCCGACGGTCAGCTTGCTCGCCGGGAAGCCTCCTGGGATGCCGTAGGCACTGTCGCCGACGGTCCAGGCCCGGATGGCGTTGTCGATGCTGTACGTCTCGTTGCCGGGGGCGATCTTCGACTCCGGCGAGTTCGGGTTCGCGTACAGCGGGTCCTGCTCGTCGGTCGGCCCGGTCGCGTTCCACGCGCCGTACATGTCGTACGTCATCGCGTCGGCAAAGTTCAGGTACTGGCCGATCTGGTTCGTCTGGATCTTGCTGATCTTGTCCTGGCCGGACGGGACCGCCGCGGAGAGCGCGTAGGTGTGTCCGTCGGCCGCACCCTGGGCGGTGAGCTCGTTGCGGAACTCGGCGAGCAGGGCGGTGTAGTTGGCGGTGTCGGCGGCCGAGTAGTGGTTGCCGAGGTGGCCGGCCGCGCCTGGGTACTCCCAGTCGATGTCGAAGCCGTCGAAGATCCCGGCTCCGGTCCCGGCGCCGCCGTAGCCGCCCTGGGAGGGCAGGTTGCCCTTGATGAACATGTCGATGCAGGAGGAGACGAACTTCTTCCGCGAGGCGTCGGTGGCGGCCACGTCGGAGAAGTACTTGGAGTAGGTCCAACCGCCGATCGACAGCAGCACCTTGAGGTTCGGGTACTTCTTCTTCAGCTCCTGGAGCTGGTGGAAGTTGCCGACGATGGGCTGGTTGTAGACGTCGGAGGTGCCGTCGACGCTGATGGTGGAGTCGAAGGACTTCTGGTAGTCGGCGAAGGAGTCCTCGGCGCCGTCACCGGCATTCGGGTCGTTCTCGCCGGCCGGGTCGGGGTCGGTGGCCTTGGTCGCCTCGAAGCAGGTGAGATTGCTCGGATCGATGTTCTCGAAGTCGTAGATCAGGTAGTTCAGCTTCCCTGCGATCCCCTCGGTGTCGAGGTTCTTCAGGTAGAAGGCGTTCTGGTAGATCGACCACTGGTCGAAGTAGGCGACCTTGATCCCGCCGCTGGTGGCTGCGGCACCCGTGGTGTTGCCCGCGGCCGCCGCACCGGCGGTTCCGCCGAGCAGCGAGGCGGCCAGGCCGAGCAAGGCCGTGGCCGCCCCCGCGAGTGTGAGTCCGAGCCGTCTGGAGCGTGGCATGTGCAACCTCCGTGTGGACGTGTACCCGACACCCCAACACGTTGGTACGTACCAATCCCTCCGTCAAGGGTCTGGACCAATTTGACCTGACGTTAAGTCAGAGTTAGGGCTCAGAGGAGCCTTTGGCCCATCGCCTCGGCGAGACGCAGCTGCGTCGCCGCCTCCTCGGCGCGACCGCCCTGACGCTCCAGAGTCCGCCCCAGCATCAGACGGGCGTACCCGTCGACCGGGTCGGCCGCAAGGACGCGACCGAGCTCCTCCTCCGCGCGACGCAGCTGCGCCGAGTGGTAGTAGGCGCGGGCCAGCAGCAGCCGGGCGGCGGCATGGGTCGGCTCCGCCTCGACGATCGGCGCCAGGATCAGCGCGGCGTCGCTGTAGGCCTTGGAGTCGAAGAAGAGCTGCGCCCGGGCGTACTCCTCGGCGAGCAGGTACTCCTCGGCGAGCGCGCGGTCGGCGGTCGGCGTGCGGTCGGGCGTGTAGTCGTAAGTCACGGGCATCCCCTTTCGATGCGTGGCCCGTTCGGTCTGTCGGCCGCTGTAACGCAGGCTCCACTGTCGGCATTCCCTCCGAAGTGTCGGCTTCCTCACGGTTGCCGCAGCCTGCGGCGGAGTTACGCTCGATACATGGTCATGCTCGTCTCCCGTCGCCACGTGGACCTCGTCCGCGTCACGACCATGTCCTGTTGCGCCGAGGCCTGACCCCAGCGTCCCTCCCTCCTCCGCGCCCTCCGAAGGACCGCCATGTCCGTCGCCACCCTCTCCGCTCTCCCCGTCATCGATCTCGCGCACGTCGACCACGAGGCGCTGCACCGCGCCGCGCGGGACGTCGGCTTCTTCCAGCTCACCGGACACGGCGTGAGCCAGGCCGAGATGGACGAACTGCTGCGCGTCTCGCGTGCGTTCTTCGCCCTGCCCGAGGCCGACCGGCTGGCCCTCGACAACCGCAACTCCCCGCACTACCGCGGCTACACCCGGATCGGCACCGAGCTGACCCGCGGCACCCGCGACTGGCGCGACCAGCTCGACATCGGCGAGGAGCTGCCTCCGCACGTCCCCGGAAGGGACGAGCCGGCGTACTGGTGGCTGGAGGGCCCGAACCAGTGGTCGTCCGCCCTGCCCGAGCTGCGCACGACCGCGCTGGACTGGATCGCGCGTCTCAGCGCCGTCGCCGACCACCTGCTGCACGAGCTGCTGGCCGCGATCGGCGCCCCGCCGGACTTCTACGACGACGCCTTCGCCGGCCACCCGCGCAGCCACCTGAAGCTGATCCGCTACCCCGGGCGGCCGGAGCTTCGCGACGACCAGGGCGTGGGCATCCACAAGGACTACGGCTTCCTGACCCTGCTGCTCACCGACGGTGTGAGCGGACTGCAGGTGGAGGACCCGTCCGGTGAGGGCTACATCGACGTGCCGCACATTCCCGGTGCGTTCGTGGTGAACCTGGGCGAGCTGCTGGAGGTGGCGACCAACGGGTACCTGAAGGCCACCAACCACCGCGTCGTCGGCACACCGGGCGAGCGGTACTCGGCGCCCTTCTTCTACAACCCGCGCCTGGACGCGCGGATCGAGCCCGTGCCCTTCCCACACGCGGCCCAGGCGACCGGCGTCACCCAGGACCCGACGAACCCGCTGCACGCGGAGTTCGGGTTCAACGAGCTGAAGGGATGGGTGCGGGCACACCCCGAGGTCACCTCCAAGCACCACCCCGAGCTGCTGTGAACCGCTGACGGCCGGATGCGGCGGCGGTCAGGCGAGGGCGGCCGCGGCCTCCTCGTCCTCCTCGGTGTGCCAGTGCAGGTCGCGCACGCCCGGCTCCAGGGAGAGCCGGGTGACGATCGGCTCCAGCCCCTTGCCCACCTCGCCGTCGATGTCCACGGTGGCGCGCAGGCTGGTGGTCTCCTCTCCCTCCCGGCTGGCCCGCAGTCCCGTGGGGGTGAAGCCCGCTGCGGCCAGGGCCTGGAGCAGCAGCGCACGGATGTGGGCCTCGTCGCGGCGGGCGCAGCGCAGGTGGATGGTGGCGCGCGAGATGCTGTCGGGGTCACTGCCCGAGGCGGGTGCCCGGTCGAGCAGCCGCCCGGCGGGCCGCAGCACCAGGTGCACGGCGAGGACCGCGAACGCGCCGAGCCAGGCCAGCTGCAGCCGCCCGCTCGCCGCCATCACCCCGACGGCGGCCGAGCACCACAGCGTCGCGGCGGTGTTCAGCCCGCGCACCCCGCCGCGGTCGCGCAGGATCACGCCACCGCCGAGGAAGCCGATGCCGGAGACGACATAGGACGCGACCCGGGTGGTGCTGCTGTCCCCCGCCGAGACGCTGTACAGGACGAAGAGCGTCGCTCCCGTCGCGACCAGGGCGTTCGTGCGCAGCCCGGCCATCCTGGCGCGCCACTGGCGTTCGACACCGATCAACGCGCCGCAGCCGACGCCGGTGGCGAGACGGATCAGGAAGTCGGCGGTGGTCAGGGTCTGCACGGCGCAGTCCTCCTCAGCTGTTCACAGAGCGAGCGGGCACCAGCCTCTCGCGTCTGTGTGAACAGATCGGTCAGGCGTGCGGCGGCAGACCGTGGAGCGTGTGATCCGCGTGCGCGACGACCTCGTCCAGCAGGCGGCGCAGGTGGGCGCCCCGCAGCCGGTAGAGGCGGGCCCGTCCCTCGGCGCGCTGGTCGACCAGGCCGCTGATCCGCAGCTTGGACAGGTGCTGGCTGGCGGCGGTCGGCGAGCACCCGGCCGCCTCGGCGAGCGCCGTCACGCCGAGCTCGCCCTCGCGGAGCGCCCACAGCAGCCGGAGCCTGGTCGGTTCCGCGAGCATCGCCAGCGCGGCGACGGCCGTCCCGACCTGCGCGTCCGCGAGCGGCTCGCCGGGCGTGGCGTGGCGGTGGGGGCGCTGGTCGATCGGATCCATGAGCGTCATCTTCCCATCTGCGCAGCAGTCGCAGGTGGGAGGTGCGGGCATGTATCTTCTCGTCTTCACGCATGCGCAGATGAGACTGTACGGTGGGGATGTGAACACCCTTCCCGCCCTGCTGCTTGCCGCGGCAGGCGTCGGCATCGGCCACGCCGTGATGCCCGACCACTGGCTCCCCCTCGCCGTCCTGTCACGGACCCGGAAGTACCGGACGCCGCAGGTGGTCCGCCTGTCGCTGGCCGCCGGCCTGACGCACGTCCTGGTCTCCGTCGTGCTGGGCGGCATCCTGATGGCCGTCGGCCTGCAGTTCCGCGACGCCGTGGCGAGCCACACCGACCTGGTCGTCGGCGGGCTGCTGCTGGCCACGGGCCTGGTGTTCCTCGTCCTGGAGCTCACCGGCAAGGGCCACGGACACGGCCACTCCCACAACGGGCACGGGCACGGGCACGGCCACTCCCACTCCCACTCCCACGACGGGCACGCGCACAGCCACGGCCACGGCCACGGCCACGGCCACGGGCATTCACACGAGCACGGGCACCCCCACGGGGAAGAGCACCGCCACCCCGACCACCCTCACGACCACGACCACGCCACCACCGCCGTACTGGACCGCCCGCGGACCGAGGTCGCGCCGGGGCAACAGGGCCGGGCGCGTCGGCTGGCCGCGCTGCTCGTCCCCTTCGGGGCCGCCGCCTCCCCCGACCTCACCGTGCTGCCGGTGTTCCTGGCCGCCGGAGCCCTCGGCACCAGCGCCGCACTCGGTTCCCTCGTCGCCTTCACCCTGGCCACCGTCGGCACGATCGTGGGCCTGACCGTCGCCACGGCGCTCGGCGCCCGTCTGCTCACCGCCCCCTGGATCGACCGCCGCGCCAACATGATCACCGCGCTCACGCTCGCGGCGATCGGCGCCCTGGTGACCTTCGGGATCATCTGACGGCACCCCGGGCGAGCCATCACCCCACCAGGCCGAGTACGCTCACGCCCTTGTCGGACAGCACGATTCGAGAAGGGCCCCCCATGCCGGTCGCCACCCCCACCCTCGCCGAGCTCCGCGAGGTCTGCCAGCCGCAGGCCAAGATCGAGAGCCGCAACGGTGAACACTGGGCCGGGCGCCTCTACATGCGTCGGCTTTCCCTGCGCGCGACGCGCCACCTCGTCCGTACCTCGGTCAGCCCGAACACCCTCACCTGGGCGATGGTCGTGGCCGGGGTCGGCGCCGGCGCGGCGCTGCTGATCCCGGGGGTGGCCGGGGCACTCCTCGCCGCCCTGCTGTTCCAGGGCTTCCTTTTCTTCGACTGCGTCGACGGCGAGGTCGCTCGCTGGAAGCAGCAGTTCAGCGCCGTGGGCGTGTACGTGGACCGGCTCGGCGCCTACCTCGCCGACGCGGCACTGCTGGTCGGCGCGGGCTTCCGGGTCGCCGAGACGGCGTCGGTCGCCTGGGTCTCGGTCGGTATGGCCGCCGCCCTGGGCATCGTGCTGCTCAAGGCCTCCACCGACCTGGTCGACGTCGCCCGCACCCGCAGCGGGCTGGGCACGGCGGCGACGGAGGAGTCCACCGAGATCCGTTCGACCCGCGTGAACAGCGTGCGCCGACTCGCCGCCGCGTTCAAGATCCACCGAATCGCCAACGGCATCGAGGCCTCGCTGCTCTTCCTGGTCGCTGCCCTGGTCGAGCTGGGCACGGGCGGCCACGTGCCCACCCAGATCGCCGTCGCCGCCGTCGCCGTGGTCGCCTGGCTGATGGTGCCCGCGCACCTCTTCTCGATCCTCTCCTCCTCGCGCCTGCGCTGAGTCGAAAAAAGTCACCCCAGAGCCGCCGGAAAAGGCCTCGTCCTAGCCTCCGGCGGCCCTTCCGTCACCAACCGACGGTGGTTCACGACCCCGGTGCCACGCACCTCGCGACAGGCGCCCGGTGACCCGCAGGGGGCCCTCGCCCTATGGCCTCTGACCTGCTCTTTTCGCGTACAGAGCCTAGAATGTGAGGGTCCGTCGGGCACTGCGGGAGGGGCTCTTGTGAGCAAGGAAGCCATCAGCTACGACGAAGGTCACATCCAGCTTCTGACGGGGCTCGAAGCCGTTCGGAAGCGGCCGGGGATGTACATCGGCTCGACCGGCGAACGCGGCCTGCACCAACTGGTGTTCGAGGTCGTGGGCCGGGCGGTGTCCGAGGCGACGACCGTCGCCGTCACCCTCACGAGCGACGGTGGCGTCCGCGTCGCCGACGACGGCCCGGGCCTCGACTTCGAGGAGTTGACCGAGATCCGCACGGGCACGGGCCCCCGCGGGCGCCATGTCGCCCTTGTCGGCCTTCCCACCCAGGGCCTCCTCTTCACCGTCACCGCCCTGTCGAGCCGCCTGCGGGCAGAGGTGCGCGGGGACGGGGTCCGCCAAGTCCGGTCCTACACGCACGGAGTGGCGCTCGACCCGGCCTCCTGGTCCGGGCCGGCCGCCGGAAGCGGGACCGGAGCCAGGCGCGGAAGCTGGACCGGAAGCGGGACTGGAACCACCGTCGACTTCTGGCCCGATCCCGACATCTTCGAGACGACGCAGTTCTCTTTCGACACCCTGGCCGCCCGCCTGCGGGAGGTGGCGTTCCTCAACCGCGAGCTGGACCTCTCCCTCAGCGACGGGCAGCGCACGGAGCGGTTCCACTTCCCCGGCGGGGCGCGGGACTTCCTCGCCTTTCTCGAGGACCCGACCCAGGCGTCACCGCTCACGGACGCGATCGCGTTCACGCAGGAGGACGAGCGGATGGGCGGGTCGATGGAGATCGCCTTCCGCTGGTCGGACTCCGGCGAGGGGCGTGTGAGCGGCTTCGCCAACAGCCTCTTCACCCGCGAGGGCGGCACACACCTGCGGGGCTTTCGTGACGGTCTCGCCGCCGCGCTCGGCACCCTCTCGCCGGGGTTCGATCCGGACCGGATGAACGCAGGCCTGACCGCGGTCGTCTCGGTGAAGCTGGACGACCTGGCGCTCGAAGGCGCCACCAGAACCCGGCTCTGCAACGTACCGGTGCGTCAGTGCGTCGGCCAGGCCGTGCAGGAGCACCTCACCGCGTGGCTCCAGGCCCACCCGGAAAGGGCCGTGGCGCTCCTGGCCCAGCTCTCCCGCGCCACCCCGCGCGGCTGACCGACGCCCGACTCCGTCAGCGCTCCCGGCCGCGCGGCTTGAGCCGCAGGCCGGGCAGCTCGGGGGCGGGGATCGGGGCGCCGTCGAAGCCGTGGACCTCCCCGAAGCGGTCACCCGTCATCCACGCCTCGCGGGCCTCGGCGATCTCCTCGTGGCTGCGGCCGACGAAGTTCCACCACATCACCAACTGCTCGGCGAAGGGCTCACCGCCGAGCAGCATGATCTCGGCGTGGCCGTCGTCCGCGCGCAGCGGCAGTTCACGGCGGCCGCAGCCGAGGTAGAGCAGGGAGCCCGCCTCGACGCGGACACCGTCGACCGTCGCGGCGCCGGACATGGCCAGCACGGCGTACTCGAAGTCCGGCTGCAGCGGGAGGCGCGCGTCCGCGCCTGCGGCGAGCGTGAGGTCGGCGCCGACGATCGGGGTGAAGGCCCGGCCCGGAGAGGTGGCGCCGTCCAGGCTGCCGAGGATGACGGTCGCGTCCACACCCTGGCCCTTCACCCGCGGCAGCTCCGCGTGGTGCTCGAACGTCGGGTCGGTGAACCGGTGCTCGTCGGGCAGGGCCACCCACAGCTGGGCGCCGTGCAGCCACTTGCCGTGGGCGCGCGGCGACTGCTCGGAGTGGGAGATGGCCCGGCCGGAGGTCATCAGCCCGAGCTCGCGCGGGCGGACCGTCTGCACCGAGCCGAGGCTGTCGCGGTGCTCGACCAGGCCGTCGTGCAGCCAGCTCACCGTCTGCAGGCCCATGTGCGGATGGGGTGCGACCTGCATGCCGGGCTCGGTCTCGATGTCGTCCGGGCCGTACTGGTCGACGAAGCACCAGGCGCCCACCATCCGTCGGCCCAGGTTCGGCAGCAGACGGCGGACGACGGTGCTCTCACCGAGCTGCACGGGGCGGCCGGTCAACAACTGGCGGACCGGCTCGGCGGAGACGTCCTCGCGACCACCGCACACGCTCGGCTGGGGCTTCAGGTCCAGGTTGCTCATGCCCGCCAGGGTAGGACCCGGCAGGGCCGAACGGGGGTTCACACACCCACGATGTGCACCGGGAGTTCACGCACGGCGTCGCGCAGCGAGTCGGCGAAGCGCTGGTACTCAGCAGTCCGGGGCGAGGAGGGCCGGTGGGCGAGGCCGACGCGGCGACCCGGCGCCGGTGCGCCGAAGCGGGTGACCGACAGGGCGGAGGCGCGGCTCGCCTCGACCGGAACGGCGGTGGCCGGCAGCAGGGTGACCCCGAGCCCGCCCGCGACCAGCTGCACCAGCGTGGACAGCCCCGCCGCACGAGTGGCGCCCGGCTCGGCGCCGACCTCGCGGCACAGGTCCAGCGCCTGGTCGCGCAGGCAGTGGCCCTCCTCCAGCAGCAGCACGTCCAGGTCCAGCAGCACGTCCCTGGGCACGTCGGCGCGGCCGGCCAGCGCATGATCGGGCGGGGTGACCAGGACGAAGTCCTCGTCGTAGAGGGGGATGTCCACCAGCCCCCCGCCGGCCGGCAGGGCGAGCAGCAGCAGGTCGAGCCGACCGGTCGCGAGCCCGTCCAGCAACTGGTGCGTACGCTCCTCGTGGACGTGCAGCTCCAGGTCCGGGTAGCGGTCCCGGGCCAGCCGCAGCACCGTCGGCAGCAGATACGGTGCGATCGTCGGGATGACCCCGAGGTGCAACGGGCCGGTGAACGGCCGCCGCGAGGCCTCGACCTCCTCGGTCAGCGCCTGCAGCGCGCCGAGGACCGAGCGGGCGTGATCCGCCACCCGTTCCCCGACCGGAGTCAGCAGCACCTTGCGCGTCGTCCGCTCGACCAGCCGCACGTCCAGCGAGTCCTCCAGCGCCGCCACCGCCCCCGACAGCGCGGGCTGGCTCATCCGCAGTGCGGCCGCCGCCTCCCGGAAGTGCAGGTGCTCCGCCACCGCGGCGAAGGCGCGGAGCTGGGAGACCGTGGGCGGACGGCTGGTGGTGCGGGCCTTACTGATAACTTCCTCCGATCAACGGCTTCGATTCTAGCTATTTCACTGATCAATGTCCGACATGCGAGATTGGCAGGGCTCACCGCACACGTACCGGATCTCGGAGGACACCCCTCATGCTCACCATCGGTGACCAGTTCCCCGCCTTCAAGCTCAACAGCGTGGTCGGCCCGTCCGCCGACAAGCTGGAGTTCAAGGAGATCGCCGGCGAGGACCTGAACGGCTGGAAGGTCGTCTTCTTCTGGCCGATGGACTTCACCTTCGTGTGTCCGACCGAGATCGCCGCGTTCGGCAAGCTGAACGAGGAGTTCACGGACCGTGACGCGCAGATCCTCGGTGTCTCCGGCGACTCCGAGTTCGTGCACCACGCCTGGCGCCGGGACCACAAGGACCTGGCCGACCTGCCCTTCCCGATGCTGGCCGACATCAAGCACGACCTGATGCGCGCCTGCGGCATCGAGAACGAGGACGGCACCGCCCAGCGCGCCGTCTTCATCGTGGACCCGAACAACGAGATCCAGTTCGTGATGGTCACCGCCGGTTCCGTGGGCCGCAACCCCAAGGAGGTCCTGCGGGTCCTCGACGCCCTGCAGACCGACGAGCTGTGCCCGTGCAACTGGAACAAGGGCGAGGCGACGCTGGATGCGGACGCGCTGCTCGCGGGCGAGTGATCGTATGGCACTCGACGCACTGAAGGCGGCCCTGCCGGAGTACGCCAAGGACCTCAAGCTCAACCTGGGCTCGGTCATCGGCAACTCCGAGCTGCCGCAGCAGCAGCTCTGGGGCACGGTCCTGGCCTGCGCGATCGCCTCCCGCAGCGAGCGGGTCCTGGCGGAGCTGGAGCCGGAGGCCCGCGCCAACCTCAAGCCCGAGGCGTACGACGCGGCCAAGGCCGCGGCAGCGATCATGGCGATGAACAACGTCTACTACCGGACGCTGCACCTGCTCTCCGACAAGGAGTACGGGACGCTGCGGGCCGGCCTGCGGATGAACGTCATCGGCAACCCGGGCGTGGAGAAGGTCGACTTCGAGCTCTGGTCCCTGGCGGTCTCGGCGATCAACGGCTGCGGCCAGTGCCTGGACTCCCACGAGCAGGTGCTGCGCAAGGCGGGCGTGGACCGCGAGGTCATCCAGACGGCGTTCAAGATCGCCGCGGTGATCCAGGCCGTCGGCGTCACGCTGGAGGCCGAAGGCCGCCTGGCGTGAGCTTCGCCTCCCGCAGGTAGTCCCTACGCAGGGGCGCGAGGAACTGCGCGAGCAACCACCCAGTACGGATGGGCCTGCTCGTTCGGCGAGTCACCACACACGGTGGCTTGTCGCGCAGTTCCTCGCGCCCCTGGACGTTTGCCGGGTTGCTCGCATGTCGAACCCCGCGCCCCTGTCGTGGTTACTCGGGTGCCGCCGCTGCGGTCAGCGCCGCGCGGACGTCCTCGTCGACCGCGTGCCGGGCCCGCAGGTACCCGACGACGGTGTTGGTGACCGCGACGAGCGGGACCGCGACGACCGCGCCGCCGATGCCGCCGATGATGGAGCCGCAGGCCACCGCGAGGATGACCGCCAGGGGGTGGACCCGGACGGCGCGGCCGAGGATCAGGGGCTGGAGCAGGTGGCCCTCGATCTGCTGGACGCCCAGCAGCACCGCGAGCACCAGCAGGGCCGTGACCGGCCCATGCGTGACCAGGCCGATGAGGACCGCGATCGTGCCGGTGACCAGCGCGCCGACCAGCGGGATGAACGCGCCGAGGAAGATGATCACCGCGATGGGCATGGCCAGCGGCACGCCCAGCAGGTAGATGCCGATGCCGATCGACAGCGAGTCGATGAAGGCGACCACCACGGTGCCCCGCACGTACGCCGTGAGCGTGGCCCAGGCGCGCGGGCCGGCGCCGGCCGCGGACATGCGGGAGCGGACCGGGAGCAGCCGCAGGCACCAGCCCCAGATCCGCTCACCGTCGTACAGCAGGAAGAACGTGCAGAACGCCGCCAGGAAGACCCCGGTGACGATCTCCACGACCACGCTGACCGTGGAGAAGCCGAACGAGGTGATCTGGTCGCTGTTGGTTCCGATGACCTTGGTCAGCTGGCTGGAGAACTGGTTGATCTGCGTGTCCGTGAGGTGCATCGGACCGGTTTCGAGCCAGGACTTGATCTGCCGGATTCCCTCGTTGACGTGTCCGGTGACCTCGCTGAGGTTCGCACTGACCTGCCAGACCACGAACCAGGCGACCAGGGCGATGCCCACCAGGCCGCCCAGGAACGTCAGCGCCGCCGCCAGGCCGCGCGGGACGCCGTGGCGCCTGAGCCAGGAGACGGTGGGCTCCAGCAACGCGCTGATCAGCAACGCGGCCACGAAGGCCAGCGCGACGATCCGCAGCGTGCCGACGACCTGCAGCAGCACCCAGATGCCCGCGCCGACCAGCAGCAGCCGCCACATCCCCTCCGCGGCCACCCGGAGCGTCCACGGCACGGCCTCGGCCGGGTGTGCGGGACGGGCGGGGTAGGGCGGGCTGTCCGGCGCGGTGACCGCCACGGCCCGGGGCGGCGGGGTGACCTGGAGCGCACGCTCGGGCACATGCACGTGCACGGCCGGGTCCGGCGTCTCCACCGCCGCAGCCTCGGTGCGCCGCCGGGTCATCCACCCGCGCCACGTCGCCCATGCGTTCCCCGCGCCCGCCATGCCGTCCGCCCTCGCCTCCACAACAGGTTCGGCTGTGAACGCTACCTGCTGGCCGTGACCGGTGGGCCCGCCCCCACGGGAAACCTTCGGCTCGGCCCATGGGAGCTATCAGATTTTTTTGGGCAAATACGGAAAAACAGGTTTAGTGCTGTGAGCGCCCGGGGACGGTCATCCACGAGGCCGTCCCGCACACGCGGCCTCTCCGTGGGAGAAGTAGGAAGCCCCCGATCGGACAGGGATCGGGGGCTTCCGCGCGTTCCAGCAACGGCCGGGGCGAGTGACGCGGCCGGCGCAGCAGAACTCAGTAGTAGCTGTGGGCCTGCCAGAACGCCCAGGCGTCACAGGGACTGCCGTAGCGGGAGTTCATGTAGTTGAGGCCCCACTTTATCTGCGTGGCCGGATTGGTCCGCCAGTCGGCACCGACCGAGGCCATCTTCGAGCCGGGCAGAGCCTGGACCAGGCCGTAGGCCCCGGAGCTCGGGTTGGTCGCGGTGTAGCTCCAGCCGCTCTCGCGCGTGACGATGTGGCTGAAGCAGGAGAACTGGGTCGCGTTGCCGATGATCGACGCAGCGAGTGCCTGCACCGAACCGGGGCTGTAGGAAACCAGCTGCTGGCGCTGCGCGGCGGCAGCAGCCCGCGACGCGGCCTGCTCCTTGGCGCGCTGGTCGGCCGCGGCCTTGGCATGTGCGGCGTCAGCGGCCTTCGCGCGGGCGGCCTCGGCGGCTGCCTTCTGCGCGGTGACCAGTGCGGCGGACTGCTGAGCGTCGCTCTGACGGACCAGGTTGTCCGCGACAGTCTGCGCCGAGCCGCCCGTGGGGACTTCGGCAAGAAGGGTCGAGCCCGCCACATCGGAGACCGTGGTCGGCTTCGACTCGCCCGAGGCGACACCGACAACAGCACCGACAGCGGTCACGGCGGTGGCGGAGGCCACTGCCATCCCCCGAACCGAGATCCGGTTCACATGGTTTCCTTCCAGCGTCGCCCGCATGATGACCGAACGGACGAACCCCGCCCCTGACGCTGGCCTCCCCCATGCTCTGGTCACGGAAGACGCGGGCCCGCTGCGCCCCGGTCTCCCGGAGCGCGTTCTGATCGGGCGGCGTGCGGCGTGATGCGTTGCCACACGCAGGGCCTGACAGACCCCACACACTGCCGCACGGCAACGCGCAAGCGCAATTCCCGTTTGCGTGGCGAAACTCACACAGCCCATCCGGCCACTGATTCTCGCCAGTCGCTCGCCTATCGTCTGACGAATCGTTACGATGCTGTGCCCTCCCACGCCGTGAGGACGCGGGAGGGCACAGCATCAAGGAGATTCAGACCGATTCATCCCTGTTCAGGCGTGGATGTCCTCCAACATCTCGGTCACCAGTGCGGCGATCGGCGAACGCTCCGAGCGGTTGAGTGTCACGTGGGCGAAGAGCGGATGGCCCTTCAACTTCTCGACGACCGCGACCACGCCGTCGTACCGACCGACTCTGAGGTTGTCGCGCTGGGCGATGTCGTGGGTCAGCACGACCCGCGAGCCCTGGCCGATCCGGGACAGAACGGTCAGCAGCACGTTGCGCTCCAGCGACTGCGCCTCGTCGACGATCACGAACGCGTCGTGCAGCGAGCGGCCGCGGATGTGGGTCAGCGGCAGCACCTCCAGCATTCCGCGGGAGAGCACCTCCTCGATGACGTCCGGGGTGGTCACCGCGGAGAGGGTGTCGAAGACGGCCTGGGCCCAGGGGCCCATCTTCTCCGCCTCGCTGCCCGGCAGGTAGCCCAACTCCTGCCCGCCCACCGCGTACAGCGGACGGAACACCATCACCTTGCGGTGTTGGCGCCGCTCCAGCACGGCCTCCAGGCCCGCGCAGAGCGCGAGCGCGGACTTGCCGGTGCCGGCCCGACCGCCGAGCGAGACGATGCCCACCTCCTGGTCCAGCAGGAGGTCGAGCGCGACCCGCTGTTCGGCGCTGCGCCCGCGCAGCCCGAAGGCCTCGCGGTCGCCGCGGACCAGCCGGACCCGTCCGTCGGCGGTGACCCGGCCGAGCGCCTTGCCGCGCTCCGAGGTCAGCACGAGCCCGGTGTGAACCGGGAAATCGCGCGCCTCGGTGATGTCGACGGTGTCACCTGTGAACAGGCCGTCAACCTCCTCGGCACTGACGGCCAGTTCGGACATTCCGGTCCAACCGGAGGTGATCGCCAGCTCGGCCCGGTACTCCTCGGCCAGCAGGCCGACGGAGGAGGCCTTGACCCGCAGCGGCAGGTCCTTGGAGACGACCGTGACGTCGTACCCCTCGGCCTGCAGGTTCCTGGCCACCGCCAGGATCCGGGTGTCGGCGTCGCCCAACCGGTAGCCGGCCGGGAGGACGGAGGGATCGGTGTGGTTCAGCTCGACCCTGATCGTGCCGCCCAGCTCGCCCACCGGAATGGGCGCGTCGAGCCGGCCGTAACGGACCCGGTAGTCGTCCAGCAGCCGCAGGGCCTGCCGGGCGAAGTATCCGAGCTCCGGGTGGTGTCGCTTGGCCTCCAACTCGGTCACCACGACCACGGGCAGCACGACCTCGTGCTCCTCGAACCTGGTCATGGCGCTCGGGTCGGCCAGCAGAACACTGGTGTCGAGGACGTACGTGCGCCGGTCGTGCAGACTCCGGCGGCTCTTGGAACTGACCACAGGGCCTCCCGGGCAGGTGGCCCGGTGCCACCCGCGCTCGCCGCGGTCCCCGGCCCCGATGGCCGAGGTCACGGTCTGACTCGGGTATTCCCCAGGCGTCCCATTCCATGCAGACGTCGCCGTCCTGACGACCAAGATTCACCTGCCGGTGACCTACGGAACGGTGGCTCCGACCGGGCAACCTTTCCCTCCGGAACGGACTCTGGAGGGGCATGCACACCGCGAACCAACTCGACTTCCACGACTTCGCGGCCTCACGCTGGCCCCGGCTGTTCCGGCTCGCCCTGCTGTTGACCGACGATCAGGGCCTGGCCGAGGACCTCGCGCAGAGTGCGCTGACGGCCGTGTACGCCTCCTGGAGCCGCGTCAGACGCGCCGACGACCCCGACGCGTATGCGCGCCGCATCCTGCTCAATGCCCATCTTGGGCGTTTCCGGAGGAAACGGCCCATGGAGGTGCCCCTCGTGGCGGAGGCCGGGCCCTCGGTACCGGACCCCGCCGGGGCCGTGGACACCCGCCTCGCCCTCAACGCCGCCCTCGCCTCCCTGCCGCCCCGGCAGCGTGCGGTGGTGGTCCTGCGGTACTGGGCGGACCTGACCGAGGAGCAGACCGCGGCCAGCCTCGGCTGCTCGGTCGGCACCGTCAAGAGCCAGGCGTCCAAGGCGATGGCCAAACTGCGCGTCCACCCCGCGCTCGCGCACGCTCCCGAGGAGGTCCACAACCGATGAACGCCTTCGACGAAGCCGTCCTGCACGAGGCGCTCGACGAGCGAGTCGCCCCGGTCCCGGTGCCACCGCTCCCCCTGGCGTCGATCGTCGACGCGGGCACCCGCCGCCGGCGCGCCCGCCGACTGCTGAGCGGGGCCGGGGTCGCCGCGGCGGTGGCGGCTACCACCGTGATCGCCGCGACGGCCTGGTCCGGACCGTCCGAGGTCCGCCCCTCGGCACCGGCCACTCCGAAGTCCACGCCCTCGCCGACGGTGTCGGCCGCGCTGCCGATGCTGGACCGGCTGCCGACAGGAGTCCTCGCGGGCCACCACTGGTCGCTCCGCGTCGTGACCTACCGGGAGCAGGGCGACGGCCTGTACTGCCTGCAGTGGAAGGTCGCCGTCGACGGGCACGAGAACCCGGAGCTGAACGGCGGCTGCGACGGCGTCCCGCAGGGCCAGCACGACTACCAGATGCAGGAGATGGACGTGCAGCGCGATCCGCGGCTGCACACCTCACCGCAGATCGGCGTGCTGTTCAGTGGCAACACCGCACCGGCGGGCGCGGTGACCCTGCGTGCCACGTGGGGCGGCGGCTCGGCCACCTCGCCGGTGTTCATGCTGCGCGGCGACATCCGGCGCTACTTCGTGCTGGCCATCCCCTACGTGCCCGGGCATCCGAGCGCGTACTACACCGTCCACCTGGCCTTCCTCGACAGGAACGGCCGGGTGATCCCGGACTACATCAGCCGACCGCCGGTGCAGTGGCGCCTGAACTACCCGACCTATGTGAAGTAGCCCGCGTGTGGCAGCCCGGGGCCCGGCCGGTCCCGGGCACGCCCTGGGCGCCCTAGACGCCGTAGCGGCGGTTGCGGGCGGCGTAGTCGCGCAGCGCGCGCAGGAAGTCGACCTTGCGGAAGGCGGGCCAGTAGGCCTCGCAGAAGTAGAACTCCGAGTGGGCCGACTGCCACAGCAGGAAGCCCGAGAGTCGCTGCTCGCCCGAGGTGCGGATGACCAGGTCCGGGTCCGGCTGGCCGGAGGTGTAGAGGTGGCGGGAGATCTGCTCGATGTCGATCATCTCGGCGATCTGCTCCACCGGCTTGCCCGCCGCGCCCTGCTCGCGCAGCAGCTTGCGGACGGCCTCCACGATCTCGTGGCGGCCGCCGTAGCCGACGGCGACGTTGACGAGGAGTCCGGGGTTGTCGGCGGTGGCCTGGTCCGCCTCCTTGAGGACCGCGGCCGTGGACGCCGGCAGGAGGTCCAGCGCGCCGACGGGGTGGACCCGCCACTGGCCGCTCGCGGCCAGGCCGCGGACGGCCTCCTCGATGATCCCGAGGAGCGGCACCAGCTCCTCGGCGGGCCGGGTGAGGTTGTCCGTGGAGAGCAGCCACAGGGTGACCACCTCGACGCCCGTCTCCTCGCACCAGCCGAGGAACTCGGGGATCTTGTCCGCACCGGTCTGATGGCCGTCCTTGGTGGACATGCCCACCGCGCGGGCCCAGCGCCGGTTGCCGTCCAGCATGACGCCGACGTGCCGGGGCGCACGGGCGCGGTCGAGGTGGGCCTCGACGCGCTGGCCGTACAGACCGTAAACGGCGTTCCGGAGCAACGGCGTACGCCGGACCAACTTCCCGATGTCCATGACGACGGCCCCTCCTGATGCTCGCGCGTGCGGGGGCCACCCTACTCCCCGACGGTTAATGTTCAGTGTGGAGACAAAACCCCGGCCCCTTCCCCTGGAGAGCACCTCGTGATCCCTGCCCCCTATCAGCCCGCCGAGACGCGGTACGACGGCTCGATGCGCTACCGCCGGACCGGGCGCAGCGGGCTGAAGCTGCCCGAGATCTCCCTCGGTCTGTGGCACAACTTCGGCGACGACCGGACCCTCGACGTGCAGCGCGCCATCCTGCGCCGGGCCTTCGACCTGGGCGTCACCCACTTCGACCTGGCCAACAACTACGGCCCGCCCTACGGCGCCGCCGAGGCGAACTTCGGACGCCATCTTGCCGCCGATTTCCGGCCGTTCCGGGACGAACTGGTCATCTCGACCAAGGCGGGCTACGACATGTGGCCCGGCCCGTACGGCGAGTGGGGTTCGCGCAAGTACCTGACCGCGAGCCTGGACCAGTCGCTCAAGCGGATGGGCCTGGAGTACGTCGACATCTTCTACTCGCACCGGTTCGACCCGGAGACCCCGCTGGAGGAGACCATGGGCGCGCTCGCGTCCGCGGTCCAGCAGGGCAAGGCGCTGTACGCCGGCATCTCCTCCTACAGTGCGGAGAAGACCCGCGAGGCGGCGGCGATCCTGCGTGACCTGGGCGTTCCGCTGCTGATCCACCAGCCGTCCTACTCGATGCTGAACCGCTGGATCGAGGACGACTCCCTGCTGGACGTGCTGGAGGCGGAGGGCGCCGGCTGCATCGGCTTCGCGCCGCTGGCCCAGGGCATCCTCACCGACCGCTATCTGAACGGCATTCCGGCGGACTCGCGGGCGGCGCAGGGCAAGTCGCTCGACCCGGCCTCGATCGACGACCGGACGCTGGCGAAGCTGCGCGGACTGAACGAGATCGCGGCCTCACGCGGCCAGTCGCTGGCGCAGCTCGCGCTCAGCTGGCTGCTGCGCGACCCGCGGATGACCTCGGCCCTGATCGGCGCCTCCTCGGTGGCCCAGCTGGAGTCCAACGTGGCCGCCGTGCAGGGTGCCGCGCTGACGGACGCGGAGCTGACCGAGATCGACCGGTTCGCGACCGACGCCGACCTCAACCTCTGGGCGAAGTCCAGCGAGGACTGAGGCAGTTGGGTGCTGCTGTGGTCTGGACCACAGCAGCACCTTAACCAGGCATTAAGGCGCGCGGCACCCCCTTGACAGCACGAATGGTCTAGTCCAACTTGTGTGGCGGGCTTCATCTTCCGTCTCTCCCCGCTTCCCCCACAGTTGGAGACAGACCCTTATGCCTTCCCCGCGTACTGTGAATGCCGCGCTGGCCTCCGTGGCCGCGCTCGGCCTCGGCCTCACCGGCATCGTGGCCTTCAGTGGCGGCGCCAGCGCCGACACCACCAACCTCGTGGTCAACCCCGGTTTCGAGACCGGCTCCCTGGCCAACTGGACCTGTGACGCCGGCACCGCGACGGTCTCCTCCGCGACCGTCCACTCCGGCTCCTACGCGCTGGCGGCCACCCCCACCAGCTCCGACGACGCGCAGTGCACCCAGACCATCAGCGTGCAGCCGAACTCCTCCTACACGCTGAGCTCCTGGGTCAACGGTCCCTACGTCTACATGGGCACCCAGGGTGACGGCACCACCGACGTCAGCACCTGGTCCTCGCAGAGCTCCTGGAACCAGCTGAGCACCAGCTTCAAGACCGGCGCCTCCACCACCAGCGTCACCCTCTACCTGCACGGCTGGTACGGCCAGTCCACCTACTACGCCGACGACGTGGTGCTGAGCGGCGCGGCCGGCTCCAGCCCGAGCCCGACGCAGACCCCCACGCAGAGCGCCTCCCCCACGGCCTCCGCGTCGGCCTCGGCCTCGCCGACGCAGAGCAGCACCCCCACCCAGAGCAGCTCGCCGACGCAGAGCGCCTCCCCCACCGCGACCGCCACCTCCACCGGCGGGACCGGCGGCGGCACCAACCCCAAGCACTGGGTCACCGGGTACTGGCAGGACTTCGACAACGGCGCGACCGACCAGAAGATCAGCGACGTCAGCTCGCAGTACAACATCATCGCGGTCGCCTTCGCCAACGCCGACTCGGCCGGTGACGGCGGCATCACCTTCTCGCTCGACCCGACCCTGCAGAGCAAGCTCGGTGGTTACACCGACGCGCAGTTCAAGGCGGACATCGCCGCCAAGCAGGCGCAGGGCAAGAAGGTGATCCTCTCGATCGGCGGCCAGAACGGCACGATCTCGATCACCAGCGCCGCGCAGGCCACCGCCTTCGCCAACAGCGCGTACTCGATCATGCAGAACTACGGCTTCAACGGCGTGGACATCGACCTGGAGAACGGGATCAACCCGACCTACATGTCCTCCGCGCTGCACCAGCTCGCCGCCAAGGCCGGCTCGGGCTTCATCCTGACCATGGCCCCGCAGACCATCGACGTGCTGAGCGCCTCGTCCGACTACCTGGCCACCGCGCTGCAGGTCAAGGACATCCTCACGATCATGAACACCCAGTTCTACAACTCGGGCTCCATGAACGGCTGTGACGGCGGGGTCTACAGCGAGGGCAGCGTCGACTTCATCACCACCATCGCCTGCACCGCGATCCAGGCGGGCCTCAGCCCCAACCAGGTCGGCATCGGCGTCCCGGCCTCGACCAGTGCGGCCGGCAGCGGCTACGTCGCCCCGAGCGTGGTCGAGAACGCGCTGAACTGCCTGGCCAAGGGCACGAACTGCGGCACCTTCAAGCCCAGCGCCACCTGGCCGACCATCGGCGGCGTGATGACCTGGTCCACGAACTGGGACGCCAGCAACGGCAACCAGTTCGCCAACGGCGAGGGCGCCTTCACCAACGCCATGCCGTAACCACCGAGAGCTGAAGGGCCCGGCACTCCGAGGGGGAGTGCCGGGCCTTTCCGTCTCCGAAGACCCGCTGGCAGGATGGGCAACAGACGTTGCAAGGCGCGCGACCGATGCACAGCAGAGCACCACAGAGGAGCCGTTCCATGGACCAGGCCGCACTCGACGAGCTGGGCGAGACCGTCGTCGACTGGCGCTTCAAGGGCATGCCGATGGGCGGCAGCGCCACGGTGAACCAGCTGCGCGACGCCAGGCTCGGCCTCTTCGACGGGGGCTTCGTGACCCCGCTGCTCACCCTGGACGCACCCGCGCTCGACCACAACCTGGAACTGATGGCCTCCTGGGCCGCGCGCCACGGCCTGGCCCACGCGCCGCACGGCAAGACGCCGCTGGCGCCGCAGCTGTTCGACCGGCAGCTGAAGCTGGGAGCCTGGGGCATCACCGCCGCGACGCCGAGCCACGTGCAGATGTACCGGCACTTCGGTGTGAACCGGATCTTCCTCGGCAACGAGCTGGTCGACGCCCCGGCCCTGCGATGGCTCAGCGACGAACTCGCCCGCGATCCGGAGTTCCGCTTCGTCTGCTATGTCGACTCGGTTCACGGCGTGGAGTTGATGGACGCCGCGCTCACGCACCGGGTCGACGTCGTGGTCGAGCTCGGAGCGGTCGGTTCACGCACCGGTGTGCGGTCGCGGGCCGAGGCCGACGAGGTCGCGCGAGCGGTGCGGGCCTCGCGGTGGCTCCGGTTGGTCGGCGTCGCCGGCTACGAGGGCACCTTGGCGGGCGTCGACGAGACGCGGGCGGCCGTGCGCGAGTGGCTGCAGGAGCTGGTGGACGCCGCGCACCGCTTCGACGCCGACGGCCTCCTCGCCGACGCCGAGGAGATCGTGGTCAGCGCCGGGGGCAGCGAACACTTCGACCTGGTCGCGGAGGCCCTGACCGAAAAGAGCCTGGAGCTCTCCCGCCCGGTCCTGCGGCTGCTGCGCTCCGGTGCCTACGTCACCCACGACCACCTCCACTACGCGAAGATCACTCCGCTGACGGAGGAGGCCGAGCACTTCATCCCCGCGCTGAAGCTCTGGGCACAGGTGGTCTCCCGCCCCGAGCCCGGCCTCGCGCTGGTCAACGCGGGCAAGCGCGACGTCCCCTACGACCTGGGGCTACCGCTGCCCCTGGAGATCCGCGACGGACGCACGGGCGAGGTGCGGCCCGCGGCCGGGCTCTCCGTCACCAAGCTCTCCGACCAGCACGCCTTCGTCTCGGTCACCCCCGACGTGGAGCTGATGGTCGGCGACCTGATCGGACTCGGCCTGTCCCACCCGTGCACGGCCCTGGAGAAGTGGCAGCTGATCCCCGAGGTCGACGAGCACGACCGGGTCGTCGACTACATCCGCACCTTCTTCTGATGAGAACCGTCCTGCGGGGCGCGCTCGTCGTCGACGGCACCGGCGGCGCGCCCTACCGGGCCGACGCCGTCCTCGACGGCGGGCGCGTGGCCGCCCTGCACCGGGAGGGCGACCCGGGGCCGCGTCCCGGCGGCGGCCGGGTGGTGGACGCGGACGGCCTGGTGCTCGCGCCCGGCTTCGTCGACATGCACGCGCACTCCGACCTGGCGCTGCTGACCGATCCCGCCCACGAGGCCAAGGTGGCGCAGGGCGTCACCCTGGAGGTCCTCGGGCAGGACGGGCTCTCCTACGCGCCGGTCGACGACACCACCCTGGCCGGCCTGCGCCGCCAGATCGCCGGCTGGAACGGCGACCCGGCGGACGCCGACTTCGACTGGAGCTGGCGCAGCGTCGGCGAGTACCTGGACCGGCTCGACGCGCAGGGCATCGCCGTCAACGCCGCCTACCTGGTGCCGCAGGGCACGCTGCGCGCGCTCGTCCTCGGCTGGGAGGACCGTCCCGCGACCCCCGCCGAGCTGGAGCGGATGCGGCAGGTGCTGGCGCAGAGCCTGGCCGAAGGGGCGGTCGGCATGTCCTCGGGCCTGACCTACACCCCCGGCATGTACGCCGACACCGCCGAACTCACGGCGCTCTGCCAGGTGGTGGCGGACCACGGCGGCTACTGGTGCCCGCACCACCGCTCCTACGGCGCGGGCGCACTGGAGGCGTACGCCGAGGTCGTCGGCATCGCGCGGGCCGCCGGCTGCGCCCTGCACCTCGCTCACGCGACGATGAACTTCGAGGTCAACCGGGGCCGGGCCGGCGAGCTGCTGTCCCTGGTCGACGCCGCGCTGGCCGACGGCGTCGACGTCACGCTCGACACCTACCCCTACCTCCCCGGCTCGACCACCCTCGCCGCGCTGCTCCCCGGTTGGGCCGCGGCGGGCGGCCCGGCCGAGACGCTGCGGCGCCTGACCGACCCGGCCGCGCGGGCACGCATCCGCGCCGACCTGGAGGTGCACGGCTCCGACGGCTGCCACGGCGTCGTCGCCGACTGGCACACCGTCCAGGTCAGCGGGGTGCGCGAGCCGGCGCTGCGCCCGGCGGTCGGCCTGACGGTCCACCAACTCGCGCGCCGGGACGGGGTCGAGCCGTTCCAGGCGTTCACCGACCTGCTCGTCGCGGACGGCCTCGGCACGACGATCCTGCAGCACGTGGGCCACGAGGGGAACGTCCGCGCGATCATGCGCCACCCCGTCCACTGCGGCGGCAGCGACGGCCTGCTCGTCGGCGACCGACCCCACCCGCGCGCCTGGGGGACCTTCCCGCGCTATCTGGGCACCTACGTCCGGGAGTCCGGCATCCTCAGCCTGCCGGAGGCGGTCCGCCACCTCGCCGCGACCCCCGCCCGCCGACTCGGCCTGCGCGACCGCGGCCAGGTCCACCAGGGCTGGGTCGCCGACCTGGTCCTGCTCGACCCCGAATCGGTGGCCGAGCAGGCGACGTTCGACGAACCCCGACGCCTGCCGCGCGGGATCCCGTACGTCTTCGTGGACGGCGTGGCGGTCATGGACGACGGCCGCCGCACCGGCGCCCTCCCCGGCCGGTCGGTCAGGCGCGGCGGGCGGGCGCGTCAGAGCACGGCGAGCCGGGCCACCAGCAGCTCCGTCCGCTCCTCCGCGTAGGTCGGCGGCAGCCGTTCCGCGCGGGTCAGGGTCGCCAGTCCGTGCAGGGAGGCCCAGAACAGCTCGGTGAACACCCCCGGGTGGACGCCGTCACCGGCGACGTCGCCGAGGCTCTCCAGCAGGGCGGCGAAGGCGTCCTTGAGAGGCTCGGGGGTGTCCTCCTTCGCGAACGTCAGGCCGCCGTCGAGCTGGAACATGGCGTCGTAGACCGCCGGGTTGCGTGCGGCGAAGTCGAGGTAGGCGCGGGCGAGGGCGGTGACGCGCTCGCGCGGGCCGCTCGCGCCGGCGGCCGCGGCCCGGACCGCCGCGGCCAGCTCGGCGGCGCCTTCGAGGGCGACGGCGCCGATGATCTCCCGCTTGCCGCGGAAGTGGCTGTAGAGGACGGGTTGGCTGTACTCGATGCGTTCGGCCAGCCGGCGGGTGGTGACCGCGTCCCAGCCCTGCTGCTCGGCAAGCTCGCGGGCCGTCGCCACGATCAGGCGTTCGCGCTCCGCCCGCTCGCGTTCCTTGCGTTCCTGTACCGACATGAATCGATGCTAGCACCGCTAGACAATCGAGCGGCAGTAGAAAGTCGTGGTTCGCGGTGAGGGATCAGCCCACGTTCTGCGACGGCGACGTCGGGGTCAGCCGGAGGGTGTGCACCGTCCCCGGGACCGGATGGGTCACCGTCACGGAGAGGACGTGACGCGACGGGTCCCACGCGCTGGTGAAGTCGGCGTCGAACTCGACCTGCGGGCCCAAGGGGAAGTCCGACGGCGGGAGGTAGACGTCCGTGGTGCCCACCACGCCCGCCACGTCGCGGAACTGAAGGGTGAAGACCAGGGTGCCCTTGTCGTAGTCGAACTCCACCGGCACGCCGGCGACCACGCGGGGGTACGCGGTCTGCAGCACCCCGGCGATGTCCGCCGGCTTCCCGGGCCTCGCCCACGGGGACCACGCGCCCGGTGCCGCGTCGCAGCAGGCGGAGCCCGCCATCAGGGCGTCCACCAGCTCCTGGACGTGGTCGACGTACAGGTGCGCACCGGGGGCGGTCAGGTCCGCGCCCCAACCGCCGACCAGCAGCGGGGCGTTCAGGCGCCTGGCGGTGCGCAGCGCCTGGATCGCCCAGGAGCCGAGCAGGCGGTCGGTCCAGAAGACGCCGGTGCCGGTGTAGCTGCCGCCCGGGTCCAGCGACGCCGGGTACAGCTGGGGCGCGTAGCCGATACGGGCCGTGCCGTGACGCGGGTCCGGGAGGTACGGCAGGGCGCTGGGCAGCCCGGTGTCGGCCGAGGCGGCCTCGGGCTCGACGAAGAGCCAGTGGTTCGGGTCGACGTCGCGGATCCTGGTGATCACACGCTCGTAGAAGGCGGCGAGCGGCCCCGTCTCGAAGGCGGGGCCCTGCACCGAGCCGCCCCAGGGACGGTCCAGCAGGTCGAAACCCACGACGGCGTCGGCCGGGGTGAGCGCACCGGGGCCGTGGGTCAGGTGCGCCGTCAGGTACCGCGCGACGTGCACCCAGGCGGCGGCGTAGCGGTCCTGCAGGTCGGGGGCGTCGTCGCGGGTGCGCCAGAAGGAGTCCGCGGCGGTGATCCGGGCGGCGTCGACGGCGGCCGGCAGGGCCGCGGTACCGGGGGGCGGACCGTAGGCGTCCTGGGCCATGGCCAGCACGACGTGGTCGCCCGCGGCGGCGTAGCGGTCGACGCGTTGGACCAGGTCGGCGAGGTAGGCGTCGTCGTAGTGGCCGGGGCGCGGCTCGACCCGGCTCCAGTGCAGCAGGACGCGGGCGAAATCGTCGCCGAGCAGGCCCTGTTCGGCGAGGACGGCCCGCGCCGTGGGAGCCGCGGAGGCGCCCTGCAGGCCGGTGTCGTCGGCGTCCAGTCCGTACAGGACGAGCGCGCGACCCTGGGCGTCCGTCAGGAAGCGCGGCCCGGTCGCGCCGACCGCCGCCGGGGTGCCGAGGTTCAGCAGCACGCCCGCCGCGCAGGCCAGCACCACCAGCGCCGTGACCCAACGACGCACCCGTCCCCGCACCCGCCACCCCCCTGCAGCCATCGTGATCGTAGATCGCGGAGCTGGGAGCCCGCAGGGAGTCGGTGTCCTGATTCTGTACCAACCTCGGCGGCGACGGACGGCGGCTGGTGCGTACGGATACAGTCCGCCCATGACTCCGACGCTGGACCGTCCGCGCGTCGTGCTGCTCACCGGTGTGGGCGCCGCGCTCCTGCTGGTGCTGGCCCTCGGCACGGACGTGGTCTGGCTGCGGATGACCCAGGACGTCCCGCTGGTGCCGCGCACCGAGGCGCTCGGCGTGCCACCGTTGCTGCCGGGCCTGCGACCGAACCCGCGCGGGGACACCACCTGGGCGTTCACCTGGGCGGAGGATTTCGCGGCGCTGCTGCTCCTGGGCACGGTGGCCGGGCTGCTGCGTCGGCACGTGCTGCGCCACCCCTACGCCGGCGCGGGCCGCCGGCTGCGGGCCGGATGGGCCGCGGTCGTGGCCGGCGGGACCCTCGCGGGCGTCTTCCGCGGGATGGCGTTGGCGCGGATGACGGGCGCGGCTCCGCTCGGCTGGACGGTCCATCCGCTGGCCGGGGCGGTCTCCGGCGCCTGCTGGGGGGTGGCGCTCGGTTGGACCGTCGGCCTGGCCGTCGCACTGGTCGGCGTGCGGCGTACCTCAGTGCGACTCGAAGCCCCACATGGCGAACATCACCGGGCGCCTGGTATGGGAAGGCGTTAGCATGCATCGGTATGCAGGTGATCCAGTCCAGCAAGCTCGCCAATGTCTGCTATGACATCCGGGGCCCGATCCTCGACGAGGCCATGCGGCTCGAGGACCAGGGTCACCGCATCCTGAAGCTGAACACCGGGAACCCGGCGCCGTTCGGCTTCGAGGCGCCGCCGGAGATCCTGCAGGACATCGTGCGCAACCTCGCCGGGGCCCACGGCTACGGCGACTCCAAGGGGCTGCTCTCCGCCCGCCGCGCCGTGGTCATGCACTACGAGGAGCGCGGCCTGCCCGGGCTGACCGTCGACGACGTCTACATCGGCAACGGCGTCTCCGAGTTGATCCAGATGGCCATGCAGGCACTGCTGGACGACGGTGACGAGATCCTCGTCCCCGCTCCGGACTACCCCTTGTGGACGGCGTCGATCAGCCTCTCCGGCGGGACGGCGGTGCACTACCGCTGCGACGAGCAGTCGGACTGGTACCCGGACCTGGTGGACATCGAGTCGAAGATCACCGACCGCACCCGCGGCATCGTGATCATCAACCCGAACAACCCGACCGGCGCCGTCTACCCGGTCGAGCTGCTGGAGGGCCTGGTCGAGATCGCCCGCCGGCACAGTCTGGTCGTCTACTCGGACGAGATCTACGACAAGATCCTCTACGACGACGTCGAGCACACGTCCACCGCCGCGCTCGCACCGGACCTGCTCTGCCTGACGTTCAACGGCATGTCCAAGGCCTACCGGGTGGCCGGCTTCCGCAGCGGCTGGATGACCATCTCCGGCCCGAAGGAGGGGGCCCGCAGCTACATCGAGGGCCTCACCACGCTGGCCACCATGCGCCTGTGCGCCAACATGCCCTCGCAGCACGCGATCGCGGCGGCGCTCGGCGGGCGCCAGTCCGTCAAGGACCTGATCCTCCCCGGCGGCCGCCTGCGCGAGCAGCGCGACCTCGCCTGGAAGATGCTGAACGACATCCCGGGCGTCTCCTGCGTCAAGCCGCAGGGCGCGCTGTACGCCTTCCCGCGTCTGGACCCGAAGGTCTACAAGATCAAGGACGACGCCCAGATGGTGCTGGACCTGCTCAAGCAGCAGCACATCTACGTCGTCCAGGGCACCGGCTTCAACTGGCCGGAACCGGACCACTTCCGTCTGGTCACGCTGCCGCGCGTGGAGGACCTGGGCGAGGCGGTCGAGAAGATCGGCATCTTCCTGTCGACATATTCTCAGCCCTAGAGACAAAGACTGGATTTAGACAAAGTCCAAGTTAGGCTGTTCCCATGTACGAGCAGCCGAAGATCCGTCCTGTCCGCAAGCCGGTCCGGGCTGCGCACGCCCCCGCCACTCCCGTGAGCGGGCTGCGCGGACAGTTGGCCGGTCACCTCGCCGCACTGTTGGACGTCACGCGCGAGCTCCACGCTCGGACCGGCGATCCCGCACTGGAGGACACCGCCGCGGCGATCAGCGCGCGGATCGCCGAGCTGGGCACCCAGCTGCCGCCGCGCGCCGCCGTGGCCTACCCGTCCGACCTCGCGGTGCTCCACGCCCACGCCTTCGACCTGGCCGGCCGTGTGCTGGTCGTGGCCGCGTCCCAGCAGGACACCCGGACGGCGATACTCGCGTGCCGCCGTATGGACGTCCACACGGCGGCACGCGAGTCTTTGATCAACTGAGCACTACGGCTCGGCGGCTCAGCCCAGGCGCTGGGTCAGCTTCTCGTACTCGTCCCACAGGGCCTTCGGCGTGTGCTCGCCGAAGAGCTCCAGGTGCTCGGGGATGAGCGCGGCCTCCTGCTTCCAGATGTCGCGGTCGACGGAGAGCAGCAGGTCGAGGTCGGCCTGGTCGATGGTGAGACCGTCCAGGTCGAGCGCGTCCTGGGTGGGCAGGACACCGATCGGGGACTCGACGCCCTCGCCGGTGCCCTCCAGGCGCTCGACGATCCACTTGAGCACGCGGCTGTTCTCGCCGAAGCCCGGCCAGACGAACTTGCCGTCGGCGTTCTTGCGGAACCAGTTCACGTAGTAGATCTTCGGCAGCTTGGCGGCGTCGGCGTTCTCGCCGATCTCCAGCCAGTGGGCGAAGTAGTCACCCATGTTGTAGCCACAGAACGGCAGCATCGCGAACGGGTCGCGGCGCAGCTTGCCGACCGTACCCTCGGCGGCGGCGGTCTGCTCCGAGGCGACGTTGGCGCCCAGGAAGACGCCGTGCTGCCAGTCGAAGGACTCCGTCACCAGCGGGACCGCGCTCGCGCGGCGACCGCCGAAGAGGATGGCCGAGATCGGCACACCCGCCGGGTCCTCCCACTCCGGGGCGATGGTCGGGCACTGGGCGGCCGGGACGGTGAACCGGGCGTTGGGGTGCGCCGCCGGGGTCTCCGACTCGGGGGTCCAGTCGTTGCCCTTCCAGTCGGTGAGGTGGGCCGGCTTCTCGGCCGTCATGCCCTCCCACCACACGTCGCCGTCGTCGGTGAGCGCCACGTTGGTGAAGACCGTGTTGGCGTACATCGAGTCGATGGCGTTGGCGTTGGTGTCACGACCGGTGCCGGGCGCGACGCCGAAGAAGCCGGCCTCGGGGTTGATCGCGTAGAGGCGGCCGTCCGCACCGAACCGCATCCAGGCGATGTCGTCGCCGATGGTCTCGACCTTCCAGCCCGGGATGGTCGGCTGGAGCATGGCCAGGTTGGTCTTGCCGCAGGCGCTGGGGAACGCGGCCGCGACGTACTTGGCCTCGCCGGACGGCGGGGTGAGCTTCAGCACCAGCATGTGCTCGGCCAGCCAGCCCTCGTCGCGGGCCATGGTCGAGGCGATGCGCAGCGCGTAGCACTTCTTGCCGAGCAGGGCGTTGCCGCCGTAGCCGGAACCGTAGGACCAGATCTCCCTGGTCTCCGGGAAGTGCGAGATGTACTTCGTCTCGTTGCACGGCCAGGCCACGTCGGCCTCGCCCTCGGCCAGCGGCGCGCCCAGGGTGTGCACGGCCTTGACGAAGTCGCCGTCCTCGCCCAGGTAGTCGAGCACAGCCTGACCCATGCGGGTCATGGTGCGCATCGACACGGCGACGTAGGCGGAGTCGGTGATCTCGACGCCGTAGGCGGCCAGCGGCGAACCCACGGGCCCCATGGAGAACGGCACCACGTACATGGTGCGGCCCTTCATCGAACCCTGGAAGATGTCACCGAAGATGGCCCGCATCTCGGCGGGGGCCTTCCAGTGGTTGGTCGGACCGGCGTCCTTCTCCTCCTCGGAGCAGATGAACGTGCGGTCCTCGACGCGCGCGACGTCGCGCGGGTCCGAGGCGGCGTAGTAGGAGTTCGGCCGCTTCTCGTCGTTCAGCTTGCGGAAGGTGCCCTTCTGGACAAGCAGGTCGCACAGGCGCTGGTACTCGGCTTCCGAGCCGTCGCACCACTCGATCCGATCCGGCTGGGTGAGCTCTGCGATCTCCTGCACCCATGCCAGCAGCTTCGTGTGCTTGGTCGGGGCAGCGTTGACCAGGGCAGAGTTCTCGTTCGGCACGATCGCTCCGTTTCACATCCGTTCGTCCTTGAACGGATGGTGAGGGGTTGAGGGTCTTCGCAGCGTATCCCCGATGTCCGCCAAGTGACACACCGCGTGGCTGTGAGAACGACAACACTGCAGGTCAGCGTCACTTTGACGAGAATTCCAGCAGACCTACCGGTAGGTAACCTACGGGGCCGTAGGTATGCTTCACGCCATGAGCGCTGGGGTGGAAATGATTGAGCAGGATGTCGCCCGCAAACCGGCGATGCGCGGCTGGCTGCACGCCGGCATGTTCCCGGCCACGGTCGCCGCGGGAATCGTGCTGATCTGCCTGGCCACGACCACGGCGGCGCGCGTCGCCTGCACGGTCTACGCCGTCAGCGCCTGGCTGCTGTTCGGCATCAGCGCGCTCTACCACCGGTTCACCTGGGGCCCGCGCGGCGAGGCGATCCTGCGGCGGCTGGACCACAGCAACATCTTCCTGATCATCGCGGGCACCTACACGCCCATCACGATTCTGCTGCTGCACGGCGGGCGGCAGCAGGTGCTGCTCTGGCTGGTCTGGGCCGGGGCGCTGGCCGGTATCGCGTTCCGGGTCTTCTGGGTCGGCGCACCGCGCTGGCTCTACACGCCCTGCTACCTGGCGCTGGGCTGGGCCGCGGTCTTCTTCCTGCCCGACTTCCTCCGCAGCGGCGGCGTCACCGTGACCGTGCTGATCATCGTCGGCGGCCTGCTCTACAGCGTCGGCGGCGTCATCTACGGGCTCAAGCGGCCGAACCCCTCGCCGCGCTGGTTCGGCTTCCACGAGGTCTTCCACGCCTGCACGCTCGCGGCGTTCACGGTCCAGTTCGTGGGGGTCTCGCTCGTCGCGATGTGATTGACAGCCCCTTGAATTTGAGAGTTACTGTCAGAAGACAGTAACTCTTAGGGGGCTGGGGGCTGCCATGACGACGGACGCGACCACGAGCACCACCAAGGCGACGGACGCCGACTCTTCACCGCCCGACCGACGACGCTGGTGGGCACTGGCCGCCGTCTGCCTGAGCGTGCTGGTGCTCGGCTTCGACGGCACCATCCTGAACGTCGCCCTGCCCGACATGGCGATCCAGCTGCACGCCACCACCGGCCAGCTCCAGTGGATCGTCGACGCCTACCTGGTCGTCTTCGCCGCCGCGATGCTCCCCGCCGGGCTCCTCGGCGACCGCTTCGGGCGCAGGCGACTGCTCATCGGCGGGCTGGTGCTGTTCGGCGTCGCCTCGCTGGTGGGCACCCTGGCGAACTCGGCCGACACCCTGATCGCGGTCCGCGCCGTGATGGGTCTGGGCGGCGCGTTCATCATGCCGCTCGGCATCGCGATCCTGCCGAGCCTGTTCGCACCCGCCGAACGGCCGCGCGCCGTCGCCGCGATGACCGCGGGCATGGCCGTCGGCATGCCGCTCGGCCCGATGCTGGGCGGGCTGCTGCTCAACCACTTCTGGTGGGGCTCGATCTTCCTGATCAACGTCCCGTTGATCGCGATCGGCATCGTCGCCTGCCTGTGGCTCGTGCCCGAGTCGACCGACCCCTCCGTGCCGCGCATCGACGTGCTCGGTGCGGTCGTGGGCGTCCTCGGCCTCGGCGCGCTCACCTTCGGCATCATCCAGGGACCGTCCGACGGTTGGGGCTCCGCGCAGGTGCTCGCCTCCCTGACGGCGGCCGTCGTGCTGCTCGGCGGGCTGGTCCGGCGCGAACGCTCCCAGCCCCACCCGATGGTCGACTTCACCCTCCTCGCCGACCGGGTCTACCGCTGGAGCACGGTGGCCTCCGTGCTCGTCTCCTTCGTCATGATGGGCGGCCTGTTCGTCCTGCCGCAGTACCTCCAGTCGGTGCTCGGCCACGACGCGCTCGGCACCGGCGTCCGGCTGATGCCGCTGATGGCCGGGCTGCTGGTCGCGGCGCGGGCCGCGGAGCGCCTCGTCGCCAGGCTGTCGGTCCGCTGGGTCGTCGCGGCGGGCATGCTCGTCGTCGCCACGTCCATGCTGCTCGGCGCGTCGACCTCCGTCGGAGACGGCTACGGCCGCACGGCCCTGTGGCTGAGCCTGCTCGGCGTGGGCATGGGGTTCACCATGGTCCCGGCGATGGGCGCGGCGATGGCCGCCCTGCCCGAGGAACGCGCGGGTGTCGGCTCCGGCCTGCTCCAGACGCTGCGCCAGTCCGCGAGCGCCATCGGCGTCGCCCTCCTCGGCAGCCTGCTGGCGAGCGCCTACACCGCCCGCCTGGACACCGGCTCGCTGCCCGCGGCGGCAGCCGCCGCGGCCCGCGGCTCGGTCTCCGCCGCCCAGGCACTCGCGCAGAAGCTCCCGGACGCGGCGCTCGGCGCGTCCGCGCACGCCGCGTTCGTCCACGGCATGGACCTGGTCCTGCTGGCCTGCGGGATCGGCGCGGCGCTCTCCGCCGCGTTGATCGCCTGGCAGATGCCCGGCGCTGTGCCCGGTGGGGCAGAATCCGAAGCATGACCTCCGGCAACACTCCCACCCCCACCCGTACGACCGCCGGCTCCGAGCTGGAGGAACTCCTCGCCGCGCCCCTGGGCCTGCGGGAACGCAAGAAGCTGAAGACCCGCCGGGCGATCCGCTCGGCGGCCTTCGGCCTCTTCCGCACCCAGGGCTACGAGGCCACCACGGTCGACCAGATCGCGGCGGCGGCGGAGGTCTCCCCCAGCACCTTCTTCCGGTACTTCCCCACCAAGGAAGACCTGGTCATCAGCGACGACTACGACCCGCTGATGGAGTCCGGGCTGCGCGCCAGGCCCGTGGGCGAGCCGCTGGTCACGTCCGTCCGCGAGGCGATGATCGGCCCGCTGCGGCAGATCCTGGCGGCGGAGCGCGACGAGGTGCTGCTGCGCATGCAGCTGTACCGGGACGTTCCGGCGATCCGGGCCCGCGCGCTGGTGGAGATGCAGCGGAACAGCGCGGTGATGTGCGAGCTGATGGCGGAGCGCACCGGTCTGCCCGCCACCGGACTGGAGCTGCGCGCTCTGGTCGCGGCGGTGATGGCCGTGTCGAGCGAGACCGTGCAGTTCTGGGCGGAGCACGGCGGCGAGGCCGACCTGGCCGACCTGCTCGCCGACGCGTTCGGCGCCGTCGCCCGATCGTTCGCGCAGTGAACGCGCCCTGCTCCGCCACCGCCTCCCCGATTGCCTGCCGATAATCCGTGGATAACCGCCGTCCCTACTGTCTGGAGGTGTGCAGGGCACCCAGCCAGACCAGAAGGGGGCACCGGAGATGGACTTCCGGATTCTCGGTCCTGTGGAAGCAAGAAGAGACGGCGAGAGAATCAAGCTGTCGGGGTCCAAGGTCCACACCGTGCTCGCCACCCTGCTGATGGCGCACGGCAAGGTGGTGTCGGACTCCCGGCTGACGGCGATGCTGTGGGGCTGGGATCCGCCCGCGACGGCCAACGCCCAGATCTACACCTACATGTCGAGGCTGCGGCAGTACCTGGGCGTGGACGTCGTGATCGCCCGGCGGGCGCCCGGCTACGTGCTGACCGCGCCCGGCGCCCGCATCGACCTGCTGGAGTTCGAGCGGCTGGACCGGCTCGGCCGCGAGGCCCTCGGGCAGCACCGCTTCCCGGACGCGCGGCGGCTGCTGCGCCTGGCCCTGGACCTGTGGCACGGCTCCGCACTGGCCAACGTCACCGAGCACCTGCAGGACGTCGAGCTGCCGCGGCTGGACGAGGCGCGGATGCTGACCCTGGAGAGCCGGATCGAAGCGGATCTGGCGCTGGGCCTGCATGAGCAGGTCACCGCCGAGCTGACCGGCCTCGTGGCGGAGTACCCGGTCCGGGAGCGGCTGCGCGCGCAGCTGATGACCGCGCTCCACCGGGGCGGTCGCCAGGCGGACGCGCTGCGGGTCTACGGCGAGGGCCGCACCGTCCTCGCGGAGCAGTTGGGCGTGGACCCGGGCGAGGCACTGCGGTCCACGCACCAGGCGATCCTGGTCAGCGGCGTAGGCCGCCCGGCGGTGACCCGCACACCGCACGGCGAGGACCGCACGTTCCTCGGCCGGGCGGAGGAGCTGAACGAGCTGGTCCGCCGGATGACCGGCCCGGCCGGTCGAACTCCTGGCCCGCTGGTCACCAGGAACCCCGGGGTCGGCGAGCCGGCGCCGGCCGTGCGGGCGGCGTCGGAGAGCGTCGAGTGCTTCCCCGACTGCCTGCTGCTCGTCGAGCTGTGCCGCGCGATCCTGTCCTCGGTCCGGCGCGGGGAGTACCGCCCCGCACAGTCGGCCCTGCCGGACCCGGAGGACCACGTCCTGTCCCGCTGAACCCCGGTCAGGCGAACGGTGGCGTGGGACGGTCGGCGCCGTCCCCCGCCCCACCGTCCCCCGCCCCGCCGTCCGACGGCCATCGCCGTTCGTCACTGGCGGGCGCCGATGACGTCCGCCGGACTCGCGGTCAGGGCCACCCGTCCCGGGACGATCGTGGCCGCCAGCGCGAGAGCGGCCGTGAGACCCACGGCGCCCAGGTAGCGCCAGGGCGCGACGGACGGCGTGGCGGAGCCGGTCATCCCGAGGCTGAACGCGGTGAGCACGGCCAGCGCGATACCGGTCCCGAGTACCGCCGCCAGCAGCACCACCACGGCGGACTCCAGGCGCAGCATCCGCATGACCTGGCGCCGGGTGGTGCCGACCAGGCGCAGCAGCGCGAACTCGCGGATGCGCTCGGAGACGGTCATCGCCAGCGTGTTGACCGCGGCGATCGCCGTGAAGGCGATGATCAGTCCCATCGCGGTGTAGTTGACCGCCGCGTTGGACTGCGCCGCCGTGGTGGCCAGTTGGTCCACCTGCCCGCGGTCCAGGACCGCGACACCGGGGTAGGCGTGCAGTGCCGCGGTGAGCGCCGCGCGGTCCACCGCTCCTTTGACCAGGACCGACCCGGCAAGCGGGTCGTCCACGTGCCTGGCCAGCAGGTCGTGGGAGACCGTCAGGTCCCCGAAGCCCAGCCCGCGCCGGTAGACGGCGTCCACGGTGAGTGTGACCGGGGTTCCGTCACCGAGGGTCAGCTGCAGGATGTCGCCCGGCTTCTTCCCGAGGCCGGACGCGGCCACCTTGCTGAGCGCCACGCTGCCGTCACCGAAGCCGTCCAGACTGCCGGAGGTGACGCCGGGGTCGAAGGTCTGCGTGAGTCCCTGGGCGGAGAGCCCCTCGACGGTGTACTTGTCGACGCTCACCCGGACAGAGCTGTGCAGCACCTCCGTCACGGCGGTGACGCCGGGCGTCTGCCGCAGGGCCCTCACGGCCTGCTCGGGAACGCCGGGGGCGGCCGCGGCCACGACCCAGTCGGCCTTGTTGCCGGCCCGCGCCTGCTCCTGCGCCGCGTCACCCGTCGTGGTCGCCACGAAGAAGACCGTGGAGGCCATGGCGATCAGCAGGGCCAGCGGCGTGATCGCCGCCGCGGCCCGCTTGGCGCCCGCGCGGGTGTTGGCCGCGGCGAGGTGGCCACTGACGCCGGCCAGGCGCAGCGGGGCGCCGAGCGCGGTGACGGCGGCCCGGACGATCACCGGGCCCAGCAGCGAGACGGCGACGGCCAGCACGACCACGGTGAGGAAGGTGACCGGCGAGGACGCGGCCTCGGTGTCGAGGAGGCTCAGCACGGCCAGCAGCACCCCGCCGCCCGCCAGCACCAGGATCCCGGCCAGCAGGCGCCCCCACCCCGGACGGCGCTCGACGGCGGCCTCGGCCAGCGCCTCCGCCGGACGGATCCGGGCGGCGCGGCGGGCCGAGATGCGCGCCGCCGCCCAGGCGCCGAGCAACGTCGCGCCGATGGCGGCGAAGAAGGGGAAGACGCTGAAGGTCACCTGGAGGGTGTCCGGGATGGCCCTGAGCGCCACGAACCGGTCGTGCAGCCAGTAGGCGACGGGCAGACCCGCGACGGCACCGGTCACCCCGGCGACGCCGCCGACGAGCAGCGCCTCCCGGCCGATCAGCTTGCGCACCTGCTTGGGCGTGGCCGCGATCGCGCGGAGCAACGCCAGCTCCCGGTACCGCTGCTGGATGGCGAGGGCGAAGGTGCCGACCACCACCAGGATGGCGACGAGCAGCGAGGTGCCGCCGATCGCACCACCCATCGAGACCAGCTTGATCCGCGCGTTCGAGGCGTCGAGGAACTCCATGGGACCGAGGTCGCCGCCGGTGTGGACCTGGGCGGTGGTGCCGGCCAGGGCTTGGCGGGCCTCGGCGGCCAGGGTGTCCGCGGAGACACCGGACGCGGCGACGACGCCCACCGCGCTGACCTGGCCGGGGTGACCGGCCAGCGTGGCCGCCTCGCCGTCCGAGAAGAAGAGCGAGGTCTGCTGCGCGAGGTCGCCGCCACGGGGAGCGGCGACGCCGGAGACGGTGAACCGCTGCGGCCCGAGGCCCGACTCGACGGTGAGCGCGCTGCCGGCGTGGAGGCCGAGGCTCCCGGCCAGTTCACGGTCGACGACGACCTGGTCCGAGCCCTGCGGCGCGGAGCCCTGGACGAGTGTGAACGGGGTCAACACAGCGGACGTCCAGGCGTGCCCGTAGCTGGGCTTGCCGTCGATCCCCGAGGTCGGCTGCCCGTGCGCGTTCACGGCGTAGGCGGTGAAGGTGAGCTCCGGGACGACCCGCGAGGCGCCCTGGAGCCCGGAGAGCCTGTCCACCGTGTCGGCGGGCAGCCACACCCGCTCCGAGAGGGGCTTGGACTTGGTCTTGGTCTTCGTCCTGCCCTTCTTCTGTGAGGTGGTCGTCTCGTGGACCTGCTGGTCGCCGCCGACCACCACGGCCGCGCCGGCGTAGCGCTGGGTGGCGACGGTGCCGGACAGGCCCGTCTCCAGCAGGATCCCGCAGGCCGTGACGAGCATGGCCGCGCAGAAGAGCGCCAGGAAGGCACCGATGAAGCCACCCTTGCGGGCGCGCAAGGTCTGGAGTGTGTAGCGGAACATCAGGCCCACGCTCCCAGCCGGGTCATCCGGTCGGCGACCTGGTCGGCGCCCGGGTGGTCCAGCTGCCCGGCGATCCGGCCGTCGGCCAGGAAGAGCACGGTGTCGGCGTAGGACGCGGCCACCGGGTCATGCGTCACCATGACCACCGTCTGCCCGGTCTCGTCGACACACGAGCGCAGCAGGGACAGGATCTGACGGGCAGTCACCGTGTCGAGCGCACCGGTCGGCTCGTCGCCGAAGACGACGTCGGGGCGGGTGATCAGCGCGCGTGCGATGGCGACGCGCTGCTGCTGGCCGCCGGACAGCTCCGCCGGACGGTGCCCGGCGCGCCCCTCCAGGCCGACGCGGGCCAGGATCTCGTCCTGCCAGCGCCGGTCGAGTCGCTCGCCGGCCAGACGCAACGGCAGTTCGACGTTCTGCCGCACGGAGAGCGCAGGGATCAGGTTGAAGGCCTGGAAGACGAAGCCGATGCGCCGTCGGCGCAGCTCGGTCAGCCGGGTCTCGTTCATGCCGTCGAGGGAGGTGTCCCCGATGTGCACGCGCCCGGACGTCGGACGGTCCAGACCGGCGGCACAGTGCAGGAAGGTGGACTTGCCGGAACCCGAGGGTCCCATCACGGCGGTGAACGAACCCCGCGCGACACCGAGGGTGATCCCGTCGAGCGCGCGCACACCGCGTCCACCGCGGCGGTACTCCTTCGTCACGCCCTCCAGTCGGAGTGCCGCGTCCGAAGCGAACCCCTGGTCGCCGGACGGACGCCCACGCACGAACTCACCGCGGGCCTGGTCGATGCTGGGGCGGGTCCTCATCGGACGGTCCTCTCCAATGGTCGGCTGCTGTCGTCCCGGTGCGCCGACCGGGCCGGGGACCGCGGCGAACGCACGACCCAAGCCTTCCCGCGCGATCTATACCGGGGCTATGCGGCGCTCCCCCGCCCAGCCCGGGGCGCTCCCCCGGACGCGTGCTGGGGCAGGCCCCCCGGGCCGCCGCCGAGCTGCGGATCCGGTGGGGCCCACCCGTCGGACCCCGGTGCCGCGACCGCGCCGCCGCCGCACCTCACCCCAGCTCGGCGAGCGCCTCCCGGGCCCGCACCCGCCAGGTCGGCGCGTCGACGACGGAGAACGCCTCGACCGCCGCCATGAGGTCCTCGCGGGCGGCCGCGCTGTCGCCGAGAGCGACGTGGGACCGTCCACGGACCAACAGGATCTGACCCTCCATCAGCGGGCTGACCGTACGCCGGGCCAACTCTCGCGCAGCGCAAAGGTGGTGCAGGGCCGTCGCCGGATCGCCGGCGGCGAGCCTGCTCTCGCCCAGCCCCCACAGGGCGTAACCCAGCCCCATGACGTCAGACTTGCCCCGGGAGATCTCCGCCACCCGGCTGAACGCCTCCTCCGCCTCCGGGTACCGGCCCAGGGCCAGACAGGCCCGGGCCAGCCGGTGCACAGCCTGAGCCAGGCCGCGCTTCTCCGGCTCACCGTCGCCCTGCTCGCACAGCCGCACCGCGTCCAGGGCGAGGTCGACCGCGAGTTCGGCGCGGCCCTGATCGATGCGCACCTGCGCCAGATTGTTCAGCGCGTGGGCCTCCTGCACCGGGTCCCCCGCCTGGCGGAACCCGTCGAGTGCTTCCTCCAGGCGCTCCAGCGCGGGGCCCAGACGACCCTGGATCCGGTCCACGACGGCCAGGTTGCGCAGGGTCATGGCCCGGCCGAGGACGGAACCGGCCCGCTCGTGCAGCTCCAACGCGGCCTCCAGCTCCCGGACCGCCGGGTCGAACCGCTGCAGGTACAGGTGCATCGACCCCAGGTAGTGCCGCATCACGGCCTGGCCCAGCACGTCCCCGGCCTGCCGGGAGGCCTCCAACGAGAGCTGCGCGCAGATCCGCCAGTCCTCGGTGTAGTTGCGGGTCTCGAACAGCCCGATCATCGACGCGGTCAGATCCCAGGCGACGTCCGCCTGCCCACCCCGGGCAGCCTGCTGGATCACGGCGACCAGCGAGAGCCGCTCGGCCTCGTACCACCCCAGCGGGTCGGCGAGCAGCTCCTCCAGCAGGGCGGCGGGGACGTCACGGCGCTCGGCGGCGCTGTGGACGACACTGTTGTCGCCCGCGTGCTCCCGGTGGTGGGCGTCCTGTGCGATGGTCAGGTACGTGCGGAACACCCGGTCCCGGGCGGCGGCGCGCTCGGCCTCGGACTCCTCCTCGGCGGCCCGCTCCCCCGCGTACAGGCGCATCAGGTTCTGCAACCGGTAGCGGAAGGCGCCCATCGCATCGACGCCGACCACCTCGACGAACTGCGCGTCGATCAACTGCTCGATCAGCAGTTCCGCGTCCACGAGGTCGGTGTCCAGCAGGGCCGCGCCCACCCACGCGGTGAAGTCGGGGACGTCGAGCAGGCCCAGGCGGCGGTAGAGCCTGGCGGCCGCATCGGAGAGGTAGCGGTAGCTCATCGCGAAGCTCGCCCGGATCTGGGACTCGCCCTGGCTCAGCTCGTCGAGCCGACGCCGCTCGTCGTTGAGTCGCCCGACCAGGTGGTCGGCGGTCCAGTGCGGCTTGGAGGCAAGCCGGGCGCCGGCGATGCGGAGCGCGAGCGGCAGCCGGTCGCAGAGCTCGACCAGCCGGTCCGTCGCCTCCGGGGCGCGCTGCATCCGTTGGCGGCCCACGATCCGGCAGAGCAGCTCGGCGGCGTCGGGAGCAGGCAGCAGGCCCAGGTGCACCCGCGCCTCGGCGGGCCAGGTGACCAGATGCTCCAGTGGTTCACGGCTGGTGGTCAGCACACAGCTGCCGCCCCGGCCCGGGAGCAGCGCGCGGATCTCCCCGTAGGTGCGAACGTTGTCGAGAACCAGGAGCACCCGCCGGTCGGCCAGCACACTGCGGTAGAGGGCGGTCCGCTCCTCGAGCCCGGCCGGGATCCGCCGACTCGCCACCCCGAGTGAGCGCAGGAACCGGCCCAGCACGTCGGAGGTGCTGACCGCCTCGGACTGCTCGTCGTAGCCGCGCAGGTCGACGAAGAGGCGGCCGTCGGGGAACCGCTCCGCGACCCGGTTCGCCCACCGCACCGCGAGGCCGGTCTTACCGACACCGGCCACGCCCGTGACCAGGCCGACGGTCGGCGCGGTACTCCCGGACGGCTCGGACCCGACTCCGTCGAGCAGACTGTCCAGGCACGCGAGCTCCTCCTCGCGCCCGGTGAAGCCCGGTACGTCCGGCGGCAGTTCGGACGGGACGACCTCCACCTCCACCGGCGACTCGACCGCGACCGCGACCGCGGCCACCGTGTCAGTGGCCGACGTGCGGACCGGGCCCCGCGGATCCCCCGTCGGTGGCCGGGCGGCAGCCCGTATCAGCGCAGGGTCGTCCCGCAGCACCGCGTCGTGCAGATCCTGGAGCAACGGGCCCGGCTCCATGCCGAGCTCGTTCACGAGCTGCCGCCGGGCCTCGCGGAAGGTCTCCAGCGCCTCGGCGCGGCGCCCGGAGCGGTACTGGGCCAGCATCAGGTGGTGACGCGTCCGCTCCCGCAGTGGTTGCTCCCGTGCCACGAGCGCCAGGCGAGGCACGAGTTCCTGGTCCTGGCCGAGCTCCAGCCGGACGGCGGTCGCGTCGTCGTAGGCGTTGAGCCGCTGCTCCTCCAGGCGTGCGGCCTCGTCCTCGACCAGGGATCCCGTGACGCCGGACAGGGCCGGCCCCCGCCACAGGTCGAGTGACTCCTCGTACAACCGGGAGGCGTCCTCCAGCCGCCCGGACCGCGAGGCCCGCTCGGCCTCGGCCACGAGGCGGCTGAAGTGAGTCGAGTCCAGGTAGTGACCGTCGGAGGTGAACTGGTAGCCGGGATGCGCGGTCACGATGATCTCGGCGCTCGCCCCCTCGGCCCGAAAGGCCTTGCGCAGAGCGGCGATCACGATCGCGACCTGGGTTCTCGCGGTCGCCGGTGGTCTCCCGTTCCACACCTCGTCCACCAGGGCGTCCACCGGCACGATCCGACCGGCCCGCAACAACAACAAGCCGAGGACCGTGCGTTGGCGAGCTCCGCCGACGGCGATCGGCCGCGGGCCCGCCGCCACCGTCAGTGGACCGAGGATCCTGAAACTGAGCGGTTCCCCCACCGGACCTCCCAGGTACGCACGCCCGACCGGGTATGTGAGACGCACACTACCCGTCAGCTCCGCACGGCCCACTCATCATTCGTCCGACGAACCAGGAACCGCACCGAGGCCTTCGGCGAGCCACATCGGATCGGTGACCGGCGCCTCGCAGACGAATCCGCGGCAGACGTACGCGGCAGGCGACCCGTTGACGAGCGGCTGGTCCGGTCCGGCCACGGCGACCACCAGACCGGGCGCCGTCCCGGAGAGCGCGGCCCGGCGCAACCCGATGGTGGCCGGGTCGTCCGGCGCGCCCGCGAGGGCGACCTTGCGGGGGCCGTCCACCAGCGCCTGGGCCGCCGCCAGGCCCCAGCCGATGAACCGGGGGGCCTGCCCGGCCAGCGGGGTGACCACGGTCAACGCCCGCTCGGCGGCGCTGCGGTGGCGCTCGGAGTCGGTCAGCGCCGCGTACGAGAGCAGTGCGGCGGCGGCCGCCGTCCAGCCGGAGGGGGCGGCGTTGTCGGTCGGGTCCTGCGGACGGCGGATCAGCTGTTCGGCGTCGGCGGCGGTGTCGTACAGCGCACCCGACTCCTCGTCCGTGAACCGGGTCAACACCACATCGAGCAGTTCCCCGGCTGCGTCGAGCCAGCGCGCGTCGCCGGTGACACCGTGCAGGGTGAGCAGTCCCTCGGCCACGTCGCCGTAGTCCTCCGCCACGCCGGCGTTGCGTCCGGGCTGCCCGTCGCGCGAGGTGCGCAGCAGCCGGCCCTTCTCGTCACGGTGGACGCTCAGCAGCAGTGCCGCGGCGACCACGGCCGCGTCCACGAGGTCGGGGCGGTCCAGCAGCGCGCCGGCCTCGGCGAGCGCGGCGACGGCCAGGCCGTTCCACGCGGCGACGACCTTCTCGTCCCGGGCGGGACGCGGGCGCAGCTCGCGGTCGGCGAACAACCGGGCGCGCAGCTCCTCGTCGGCGGCGTCGGGCTCCTCCTCCCCCGGCCACTGCAGCACCGAGGCGCCCTCCTCGAAGGTGCCCTGCGGGGTGACGCCGTACCGTTCGGCCGCGCGGCGGCCGTCCTCCTCGCCGAGCGCCGAGACCAGCTGCTCGGGCGTCCACACGTAGAACACGCCCTCATGGTGACGACCGTCGGGCCCGGCGCTGTCCGCATCCAGCGCGGAGGCGAAACCGCCCTCCGGGGTGCGCAGTTCACGCAAGAGGAAGTCCGCGGTGCCCTCGGCGACGCGCCGGGCGAGCGGACTGCCGGTGGCCCGCCACAGGTGCAGGTAGACACGGAGCAGCAGGGCGTTGTCGTAGAGCATCTTCTCGAAGTGCGGCACGACCCAGCGCGCGTCCACCGAGTAGCGGGCGAAACCGCCGCCGAGCTGGTCGTGGATGCCGCCGCGGGCCATGGCGGCGCAGGTGCGCTCGACCAGGTCCAACGCGGCCTGCGAGCCGGTCGCCGCGTGGTGGCGCAGCAGGAACTCCAGCACCATCGACGGCGGGAACTTCGGCGCCCCGCCGAAACCGCCGTTGCGCTCGTCGAACTCCCGCCCGAGTCCCGCGAGCGCCTGCCGCAGCGTCTCCGCGCCGGGCACGTCCGCGGCAGCGAGCCCGGCGTACACACCGCCCCGCCCGCTGAGCTCGCGCACGATCCGCCCAGCCACCTCGGCGACCTCCTCGCGTCGGCCCTGCCACGCGTCGAAGACCCCCTCCAGCACCTGCCGGAACGACGGCAGCCCGTGCCGCGGCTGCGGCGGGAAGTAGGTGCCGAAGTAGAACGGCTCCCCCTCGGGCGTCAGGAACACCGTCATCGGCCACCCGCCCTGCCCGGTGGCGGCCTGCACGGCCTCCATGTACACCGCGTCCACGTCGGGCCGCTCCTCGCGGTCCACCTTCACCGCGACGAACCGCTCGTTCAGGTACTCCGCGAGCCCGGCGTCCTCGAAGCTCTCGTGGGCCATCACATGACACCAGTGGCACGCCGCGTAGCCCACGCTCAGCAGGATCGGCACATCCCGCTCCCGCGCGGCCGCGAACGCCTCGTCACCCCACTCCCACCAGTCGACCGGGTTGTCGGCGTGCTGCTGGAGATAGGGCGAGGTGGCGTCCGCGAGCCGGTTCATGCCTTCATCCTGGCACCGACGTGCGCCCCGATGCGTGCTCCGAGGTGCGGTCCGGTGCGGCGGCGCGGTGGACGGACGCCCGAGCGGTCGGGACGAGGGTGCGGTCGAGGCGGGTGCGGAGGGTGGTGGCGGCGTCGAGGAGGTAGTTCTGGCGGACCTGCCAGGGGCGGCGGTCGCCCTGGCGGGGGAAGGCGGCGACGGAGCGGCGGACGTAGCCGGAGGCGAGGTCGAGGAGGGGGCGTTCGGCCAGCGGGCGGTCCGGGCGGGGGACGACGGCGGCGTAGTCGTGGCGGGACATGTGGTTGAGCACCTTGCAGACCAGCCGGGAGGTGAGGTCGGCACGCAGGGTCCAGGAGGCGTTGGTGTAGCCGATGCAGAGGGCGAAGTTCGGCAGGCCCGTGATCATCGCCCCGTTCCAGACGAACTGCCGCGCCAGGTCCACGGCTTCGCCGTCCACCGAGGCCGAGACACCGCCGAGCGCCAGGAGTCGCAGGCCCGTCGCGGTGACGACGACGTCCGCCTCCAGCACCTCGCCGGACCGCAGCCGGACGCCCTCGGGCACGAAGGAGTCGATGTGGTCGGTGACGATCGACGCCCGCCCTGCGCGCAGCGCCTTGAACAGGTCCGCGTCCGGGACGGCGCACAGGCGTTGGTCCCACGGGTCGTAACTCGGCGTCAGGTGCGCGTGCACCATCGCCTCGTCCCGCAGGATCCGGGTGTTCAGCCCGGTCAGCAGCTTGCGGGCGGCCTCGGGGCGGCGGCGGCAGAACTGGTAGAAGCCGACCGTGAAGAGGATGTTCTTGGTCCGCGCGAGCCGGTGGGCGGCGCGCTGGGGCAGCACCGCGCGCAACCAGTCGGCGATCCTGTCGCGGCCCGGGACGACGCCGATCCAGGTCGGGGTCCGCTGCAGCATGGTGACGTGCGCGGCGCGGTCGGCCATGGCCGGGACGAGCGTCACCGCCGTCGCGCCGCTGCCGATGACCACGACGCGCTGGCCCGTGTAGTCGAGGTCCTCGGGCCAGAACTGCGGGTGCACGATCCGGCCCGCGAAGGTCTCGGCGCCCTCGAACGCGGGGGCATGGCCCTGGTCGTAGTCGTAGTAGCCCGCGCACGAGTACAGGAAGTCGCAGGTCATCGTGGAGTCGGTGACGACCTCGCCCTCGGTCCGGCGCAGCGTGAGCGTCCAGCGGGCCTCGGTCGTCGACCAGTCGGCGGCGACGACCTTCGTGCCGTAGCGGATGTGCCGGTCGACGCCGTGCTCACGCGCGGTGTCCCGCAGGTAGGCCAGGATCGACGGGCCGTCCACGAGCGACTTCTCCCCCAGCCAGGGCCGGAACGGGAAGCCGAGGGTGAACATGTCCGAGTCCGAGCGGACGCCGGGGTAGCGGAACAGGTCCCAGGTCCCGCCGAGCGCCTCACGCGCCTCCAGGATCAGGTAGGAGCGGTCGGGGCACTCGGTCTGCAGCCGGCAGCCGGCGCCGATCCCGGAGAGGCCCGCGCCGACCACCACCACGTCCACGTGCTCGCTGCCGCCTGCGTTCGTCATGGCTCCAGTGTGGGGCTGTGAACAGAGCGGTCCGAAATTTCTTCTGCGCAGGTGTCGATTCCGGGTCGCACCGGACGACGCGTTCACAGAAGGTCGATCCAGACAGTCCCGAAAGGACAACGCCATGCGTTTCATGATGCTGCTCCGCCTCGACCCCGCCACGCTTCCGGAGGCCGGGCCCGACGAGAAGCTGATGCAGGAGATGGGTGAGCTGATCACCGACATGACGAAGGCGGGCGTGCTCGTCGACACCGGCGGCCTGCGCCCGCTGGACGAGTCGGTCCGCATCCGGCAGACCGGCGGCACGCAGACCGTCGTCGACGGCCCGTTCGCGGAGGCCAAGGAGTTCATCGGCGGCTACTGCATGCTGGACGTCGCCGACCAGGCCGAGGCGAAGAGCTGGGCCGCGCGCTTCCTCGCCCTGCACGGCCCGGAGTGGGACATCGAGGCCGAGATCCGCCAGGTCGAGTCCCCGGAGTAGTCCTGTCCGTGCTGTCATTGGTACCCGTGGCGGAGAACGAGACCACCGACACGGGTACCGACCCGAGCGACCCCGATCCTGCACGGGCCGCCGCTGATCCTGCACGGGCCGCCACTGATCCTGCGCGGGCCGCCGCGCAGGCGCGCGCGGCCGTCGAGGCCGTGTGGCGGATCGAGGCGCCGCGCCTGGTCGCGGCGCTGACCCGGCTGGTCCGGGATCTCGACATCGCCGAGGAGCTGGCGCAGGACGCCCTCGTCGCCGCCCTGGAGCAGTGGCCGGTCGAGGGCGTGCCGCGCAACCCCGGCGCCTGGCTGACGACCATCGCCAAGCGGCGCGCCATCGACGGGATCCGACGCAACGAGCGACTGGCGCAGAAACTGCGGTTGCTCGGCCACGAGCAGGAGATCGCCCAGCAGTTGCAGAGCTGGGAACCGGAGTCGGCGGACCCGAGCGAGATCCAGGACGACCTGCTGCGGCTGGTCTTCACCGCCTGCCATCCGGTGCTCGGTCGTGAGGCCAGGGTCGCGCTGACGCTGCGCCTGCTCGGCGGGCTGACCACCGAGGAGATCGCCCGCGCCTTCCTGGTGCCGGAGCCGACCGTCGCCCAGCGCATCGTGCGCGCCAAGCGCACCATCGCCGCCAAGCAGGTGCCGTTCGAGGTGCCGCAGGGCCCGGAGCTGCGGGAGCGGCTGGCCTCCGTGCTGGAGGTGGTCTACCTGGTCTTCAACGAGGGCTACTCCGCCACCGCCGGGGCGGACTGGATGCGGCCCGCCCTGTGCGAGGACGCGCTGCGGCTCGCCCGCGTCCTGCAGGGCCTGCTGCCGGACGAGCCCGAGGTGCACGGCCTGGCCGCGCTGCTGGAGCTGCAGGCCTCCCGGTCGCGCGCCCGGGTGGACGCGGCAGGCGCGCCGGTGCTGCTGCTCGACCAGGACCGCACCCGCTGGGACCGGCTGCTCGTACGCCGCGGCTTCGCGGCGCTCGCCCGTGCCGACGACCGGGCTCGTGCCGGCGGCGAGCGGCCCGGACCGTACGCGCTGCAGGCGGCGATCGCCGCCTGTCACGCGACCGCGCCCACCGCGGAGGCCACCGACTGGCAGGCGATCGCCCGCCTGTACGCGGCCCTCGCCGTGCTGACCGGCTCCCCGGTCGTCGAGGTGAACCGGGCAGTGGCGGTGGGCATGGCCGACGGGCCGGAGGCCGGCCTCGCGGTGCTGGACGCGGTGGCCGCCGCGCCCGCGCTGCGCGACTACCACCTGCTCCCGAGCGTCCGCGGCGACCTGCTGGCCCGGCTCGGCCGCGACGCGGAGGCCCGCACGGAGTTCGCCCGCGCCGCCGACCTGACCCGCAACGAGGCCGAACGCGCTCTGCTGCGCGACCGGGCCGCGGAGCTGGGCGTGCGGCACCCCGAGGGCGGGGCGAGGATGGAGTCCTAGGCCCACCGACGAAAGGGTGGCACCGAATGCGCATGCTCATGACGATCCGCCTCGACAACGACAAAGCCAGTCAGGCGGTCAGCGACAAACGCTTGGCCGAGTTCATGCAGACCAATCTCGGCCGACTCCAACCCGAAGCCGCCTACTTCTCCACCGTGAACGGACAGCGAGGCGGCTTCGTCGTCTTCGACATGAAAGAGCCCGCCCAGATGCCGTCGATCGCCGAGCCGTTCTTCCAGGAGCTCGGCGCCGAAGTGACCTTCACCCCGGTCATGGTCCCCGAGGACATCGGTCGCGGTCTCGACCCCGGCTACACGCCGCCGTCCTGACCCCCGCAGCCCAGGTCGACGCAGCGACCTGGGCTCTGTTGCGCGGATCACCAGGCGAACGCCTCCGGGGCCGGGCCGGGGCCGGGGAAGATCTCGTCGAGGTCGGCCAGGAGCTGCTCCGGCAGCACCAGCTCCACCGCGCGCAGCGCGGAGTCGAGCTGGTCGCGGGTGCGCGGGCCGACGATCGGGCCGGTCACGCCGGGACGGGTGAGCAGCCACGCCAGCGCCACCTCGCCCGGTTCCAGACCGTGCTTGGCGACCAGGTCCTCGTAGGCCTGCACCTTCGCCCGGAGCACCGGGTCACCGAGGCCGGCGGCCGAACGGCCCGACGTGGTGCGGTTCCCGGCGGAGCCCTCCGCCTGCTTGCGCAGCGCGCCGCCGAGCAGGCCCTGGTGCAGCGGCGACCAGGGGATGACCCCGAGCCCGTACTCCTGCGCCGCCGGAATCACCTCCAGCTCCGCGCGTCGCTCTGCCAGGTTGTAGAGGCACTGTTCGCTGACCAGGCCGAGGCCCAGACGCCCGCGCCGGGCGGTCTCGCTCGCCTGGGCGATCTTGTAGCCGGGGAAGTTGGACGAGCCCGCGTAGAGGATCTTGCCCTGCTGGATCAGGACGTCCACGGCCTGCCAGATCTCCTCGAACGAGGTGTTCCGGTCGACGTGGTGGAACTGGTAGACGTCGATGTGGTCCGTGCCGAGCCGCCGCAGGCTCGCCTCGACGGCACGGCGGATGTTCACCGCGGAGAGCCGGTCGTAGTTCGGCCAGGACCCGTCGACGATGCCCTCGCCGTTGATCATGTTGCCGTAGACCTTGGTGGCCAGCACGACCTTCTCGCGCCGGCCGCCGCCCTTGCCGAACCAGGAGCCGAGGATCTCCTCGGTCAGGCCCTTGTGCTCGGTCAGGCCGTAGATGTTGGCCGTGTCGAAGAAGTTGACCCCCGCGTCGAGCGCGGCGTCCATCAGGTCGTGGCTGGTGGCCTCGTCGGTCTGCGGGCCGAAGTTCATCGTGCCGAGGACCAGTCGACCGACCCTGACCCCGGTGTGTCCGAGCTGCGTGTACTCCATGCCCCCATCCAACGCCCTTCGAGCGCGCTCGAAGCAAGTGGTTCCGAGCGGCGGCGCGCACATCCCGCGCTTAGGGTGGACGACATGGCGCTGCATCAGGGACAGGACAAGCAACACCCACTGGACCTCCCGCGGGTGACCGGTGTGGAGGACCTCCTCAACGGGATGGAGCAGGCGGTCCCGAAGAACCAGATCCCGCCGGGCCCGCTCCCGGCCGCGATCACCCACCAGCTGATCCGCGACGAGCTCCTGCTCGACGGCAACGCGCGGCTCAACCTCGCCACCTTCGTGACCACCTGGATGGACCCGCAGGTGACCGAGCTCATCGGCGAGTGCCTCGACAAGAACATGATCGACAAGGACGAGTACCCCCAGACGGCCGAGTTCGAGCGCCGCTGTGTGAACATCCTCGCCGACCTGTGGCACGCGCCGGACCCGACCCAGGCCGTGGGCTGCTCCACCACAGGCTCCAGCGAGGCCTGCATGCTGGCCGGAATGGCCCTCAAGCGTCGCTGGATGCAGCGCAACCGGGAGAAGTACGACAACGGCACCGCCCGACCCAACCTGGTGATGGGCGCCAACGTCCAGGTCTGCTGGGAGAAGTTCTGCAACTTCTGGGAGGTCGAGTGCCGCCTGGCCCCCATGGAGGGCGACCGCTTCCACCTCGACGCGGAGTCCGCGCTGGCCCTGGTCGACGAGAACACCATCGGTGTCGTCGCCGTGCTCGGGTCGACCTTCGACGGCAGCTTCGAGCCGGTCAAGGAGATCTGCGACGCGCTGGACGCGCTGCAGGGGCGCACCGGTCTGAACGTCCCCGTCCACGTCGACGGCGCCTCCGGCGGCATGATCGCGCCGTTCCTCGACCCGGACCTGCTCTGGGACTTCCGTCTGCCGCGCGTCGCGTCGATCAACACCTCGGGCCACAAGTACGGCCTGGTCTACCCCGGTGTCGGCTGGGCGCTGTGGCGTGACGCGGAGGCGCTGCCGGAGGAACTGGTCTTCCGGGTCAACTACCTCGGCGGCAACATGCCGACCTTCGCCCTGAACTTCTCGCGCCCCGGCGCCCAGGTGATCGCCCAGTACTACAACTTCCTCCGTCTGGGCCGCGCCGGCTACACCGCCGTCCAGCAGGCGAGCCGCGACGTCGCCATCCGGTTGGCCGAGGGCATCGCCGGCCTCGGACCCTTCCGACTGCTGACGCGCGGCGACGAGCTACCGGTCTTCGCCTTCACCACGGCGGACGACGTGACGTCCTTCGACGTCTTCGACGTCTCCCGCAGGCTCCGCGAACGCGGCTGGCTCGTCCCGGCGTACACCTTCCCGGAGAACCGGACCGATCTGGCGGTGATCCGGATCGTCATCCGCAACGGGTTCACCCTCGACCTGGCCGACATGCTCCTGAACGACCTGGCCCGGCTCATTCCCGAGCTCCAGGCCCAACCGAGCCCCGGAACCGAGCACGGCGTCCAGCCCAGGAGTGGCTTCCACCACTGAGTGTTCAGGGGCGTGGGGCTCGGACGCTGTGCGTCCGAGCCCCACGCCCCTGACGGCTCAGCTCGGGTCGGGAGCGCCACGACGTGCGTAGCGGAGCCAGCAGATCGCCAGGCAGCTCGCGTAGAACGCGACGAAGCTCCACAACGCGCTCGTCACCGAGAAGTTCGCGAACATCGCCGGGATGAAGAAGAACCCGTACGCCGCGATCGCCGACGAGAAGCCCGTCACCGCGCCCGACTCCATCTCCGCCTGCCGCAGGGCCGCGGCCTGCGCCGCCTCGTCCTGCCCCCGCACCGCGCGCAGCGCGCGGTTGCGGAAGATCACCGGGATCTGCTGGAACGTCGAGCCGTTGCCCAGGCCCGAGAACGAGAACGCGCACAGGAAGGCGATCAGGAAACCCCAGAAGTTGCCCTGGGAGCCGCCGGACGGCAGGAAGGCGATGACCGCCACGATCGACGCCGCCATGCCGGCGAACGAGATCAGGGTGACCTTCGCGCCGCCGATGCGGTCCGCCAGCCAGCCGCCGCCCCAGCGGGTGAGCGCGCCGCAGAGCGGGCCGAGCCAGGCGTAGGTCGTGGCCGAGTAGGCCGGGTCGATCGGGGTGAAGGTGGTCTTGATCAGCAGCGGCAGGGCCGCGGCGAAGCCGATGAACGAGCCGAAGGTGCCGACGTAGAGCCAGGTCATCAACCAGGTGTTGGAGCGCTTGAAGACCACCCGCTGCTTGCGGAACGGCGCGGCCGAGGCCTTCAGGTCGTTCATCAGGAACCAGGCCAGCCCGGCCATCACCAGCAGCAGCGGGATCCACAGGAACGCGCCGTTCTGCAGCCAGACCTGACCACCGCCGGCCTTCTTGACCTGCGGCCCACCGGCGGGCGCCAGCAGCACCCCCGCCGTGACGACCAGCGGAGCGACCAGCTGGACCACCGACACGCCCAGGTTGCCGAGCCCGCCGTTGATGCCGAGCGCGTTGCCCTTGAGGCGCTTGGGGTAGAAGAAGCCGATGTTGACCATCGACGAGGCGAAGTTGGCGCCACCCATACCGCACAGCGCGGCAATGAGCAGCATCACCCAGTAGGGCGTCGAGGTGTCCTGGACGGCGAAGCCGAGCCAGAGCAGCGGCAACACCAGGACGACCGTGCTGAACGCCGTCCACCTGCGCCCGCCGACCAGCGGCATCGCGAAGGTGTAGACGATCCGCAGGGTGCCGCCGGTGATGCCGGGCACCGCGGTGAGCCAGAACAACTGCGAGGCGCTGAACGGGAAGCCGACGGCCTGGAGGTTGACCACCGTGACCGACCAGACCTGCCAGACCACGAAGCCGAGCAGCAGGGCCGGCACGGAGATCCACAGGTTCCGCGCGGCGACCCTGCGGCCGCGGGTCAGCCAGAAGGCCTCGTCCTCGGGCTTCCAGTCGGTGATGGTCCTGCCGGGTCGGTACTGGGCCTGGTCCGGTCCTGGTACGGCCTCCGGCTCTGCTGCTGTGCGCTGGCTTAGCTTCTGCATACCTCCAGGTTCACGCCGCGCCCACCGCCGAATCTGCGGTGCAACGTCCCGAACCGGGCCTGACGAAGGTCCTACTCCTCGGCGGCCGCAGCGACACCGGCGGTCGCCACGGGCGCCAACGCCCACTTCTCCTCGACCCGCCCGAAGCGCCAGTAGGCCAGCGCGCCGGCCCAGGTCACCACGAAGAGCCCGACGATCACGAACCCGATGTTGTTCAGATCGATCCCGGCGATCCAGCCGACCACACCGCCGCTGATGTCCAGCTTCTCGGCCAGCAGGCCGGTCAGCTCGATGCCGCCGATGATCACGGCCACGGCCACTGACAGCCCGGTGATCGTGATGTTGTAGAAGACCTTGCGGACCGGCTGCGAGAACGCCCACTCGTAGGCGAAGTTCATGAACGAGCCGTCGATGGTGTCCAGCAGCGACATGCCCGCCGCGAAGAGGACCGGCAGGGTCAGGATCGCGTACCAGGGCAGGGAGAAGGCGGAGGCGCCGCCCGCGAGCACCAGCAGCGAGACCTCGGTGGCCGTGTCGAACCCGAGCCCGAAGAGGAGCCCGACCGGGTACATGTGCCAGGGCTTGGTGACGGCCTTGGTGACGCGCCCGAGGATGCGGTTCATGAGACCGCGCTTGTTCAGGTGCTCCTCCAGCTCGGCCTCGTTGTAGTCGCCGCCGCGCATCTTCTTGAAGACCTTGAGGATGCCGGCCAGCGCCACCGCGTTGATCACGGCGATCAGCATCAGGAAGACACCGGAGACGGTCGTGCCGATGGTCCCGGCGACGCTCTGCAACGTGGAGGAGTCGTTCTCGACCTGGCCGGCCAGGGCCTTCACACCGAAGGAGAGCAGCAGGCAGAGGCCGAACACCACGGACGAGTGGCCGAGGGAGAACCAGAACCCGACCGAGAGCGGGCGCTTCTTCTCGCCCATCAGCTTGCGGGTGGTGTTGTCGATCGCCGCGATGTGGTCGGCGTCGAAGGCGTGGCGCATGCCGAGCGTGTAAGCGGTCACGCCGATGCCGATGCCGAAGGCCTGCGTGCCCACCTGGTAGTGGTGCGGGGCGACGATCAGCGCCAGCACGCCCCAGCCGACGACATGGAGGGCGACGACGAACGCCGCCATGCCCCCCAGCCGGGCCCACTCGCCTCGGGTCAGAGCGCCCTTGATGCGCGTGATCGTCCCCATGCCACACACCCCTCCGGTGGTTCAGCTGCCGATCCACCGTAGGGGTTGCCTCTATTTAGTTGCAAGTTATTCGCAATAGCGAGCCTATTGCACTACTGCTTGGCGTCCTCGAGCGCGGCCGGATCCGGCTCCTCCACGAAGTCGACCTTGCCGAGCGAGCGGTTCATCGCCTTGAGGATCCACCAGGTGCCGGCGCCGAGCGCGGCGAAGACCAGGAAGCCCAGGATGCCCGGCGTGACCTTGTTCTGGTCGAGCGCGAGCAGAGCGGTGGCGGCGGGGTGCATGGCAGTGTTCACGGTTCCATCGTCTCAGGAGGCGTTGGAGATCTTGGCGGCGCCCACCTGGATGCCCTGGAACAGGTCGTCCTCGGGGATGGAGGAGTCGACCAGCGAGCGCGCCAGCTCGTAGTCCTCCGTCGGCCACACGTCGCGCTGGATCTCCAGCGGCACCCGGAACCACGGCCCGTCCGGGTCGATCTGGGTGGCGTGGGCGATCAGCGCCTTGTCGCGGATCTCGAAGAAGTCACCGCAGGGCACGCGCGTGGTGATCTCCCGCGGCTTGCGCTCCGAGTCCTCCCAGCGGGCGATCCACTCCTTGTACGGGGACTCCAGGCCGCGCTCGTTCATCGCCGCGTCCAGGGCCTTGATCCGGTCCAGCGAGATGCCCTGGTTGTAGTAGAGCTTCAGCGGCTGCCACGGATCGCCCGCCTCGGGGTAGGCGTCCGGGTCACCCGCCTTGTCGAAGGCCACCATCGTGATCTTGTGGGTCATGATGTGGTCCGGGTGCGGGTAGCCGCCGTTCTCGTCGTACGTGGTGATCACGTGCGGACGGAACTCGCGAATCAGCTTGACCAGCTCGCCGGCCGCCTCCTCCACCGGCTGGAGCGCGAAGCACCCCTCCGGCAGCGGCGGCAGCGGGTCGCCCTCCGGCAGGCCGGAGTCGACGAAGCCCAGCCATGCCTGCTTGACGCCGAGGATCTCCCGCGCGGCGTCCATCTCCTTGGCGCGGACCTCGTGGATGTTCTCCTCGATCCACGGGTCGCCCTGGAGCTTGGGGTTCAGCACCGATCCGCGCTCGCCCCCCGTACATGTGGCGACGAGCACGTCCACCCCGCGGGAGACGTACATCGCCATGGTGGCCGCGCCCTTGCTGGACTCGTCGTCCGGGTGCGCGTGCACCGCCATCAGTCGCAACTGCTCAGTCACTGCCCCTGTGCCCTTCGTCTTCGGTACAGACTCCTATAGTGACGGACGGGGGCATGCCGTTGATTCCGCGATCATGAGCGGAACCCCCGAAGGAGGCCAAAGTCCGATGGCGGATACCACCCCGGACCTACGACCCGCGCCCGGCGCCGGTCCGACCCGACCGCCCGAGGGGCGCTACGGCCGCCGCGACGAGAAGAAGGCCCGGGTGCGCGGCAAGCGCGTCTACTACGCCACCGTGGGGCTCGTGGTCGCCCTCGTGGCCGCCATCGGCTACAAGTACGCCTCCGGCCAGAGCGTCAACGGCGAGCTGCAGACCTTTCAGGTGATCTCCGACCACGAGGTCAGGATCACGCTCCAGGTCAGCAAGCCCAGCGACAAGGCCGTCTCCTGCACGGTCCGCTCCCGCGACACCGACGGGAACGAGGTCGGGCGGCTCAGCGTGGAGATCCCCGCGGGGACGAGCGACGCGCAGCCCACGGTCACGCTGAGGACGACCGCCCGCGGCACCACCGGCGAGCTCGTCGGCTGCTCCTGACGACGTCAGCCCCTGACTCTTTGCGCCGGAATTGTTAGGGTAGTGGTTTCGCCCGTTCCTGCCGAGCGGGCGATGATTTGTATCCCAGTACCTACGAGGAGCACCAGTGACCCAGACCAGCGACAACGTCACCTGGCTCACCCAGGAGGCGTACAACCAGCTCCGCGCCGAGCTGGAGCACCTGTCGGGTCCCGCTCGCACCGAGATCGCGCAGAAGATCGAGCAGGCCCGTGAGGAAGGCGATCTCAAGGAGAACGCCGGCTACCACGCCGCCCGCGAGGAGCAGGGCAAGATGGAGCTGCGCATCCGCCAGCTCACCCAGCTCCTGGAGCGCGCCCAGGTCGGCGAGGCCCCCGCGGACAACGGCGTGGTCGGCCCCGGCATGACCGTCACCGTCGCCTTCGACGGCGACCTGGACGACACCATGAGCTTCCTGCTCGGCTCGCGCGAGGCCGCCTCCGGCGACATCGAGGTCTACTCCCCGCAGTCGCCGCTCGGCCGCGCCATCGTCGGCCAGAAGGTCGGGGCGGACGTGACCTACGAGCTCCCGAACGGCCGCAAGGCGAACGTGAAGATCACCGAGGCCAAGCCGTACACCGGCTGACCCTCCCCGCCACGTGTCCCGTACCGCTCCGCGACGGCCTGGTCAGGCCGTGGCGGAGCGGTACTTGCGTACGGACAGGTACGAGAAGACCGCCAGGATCAGCAGCGACCAGCCGATCGAGACCCACACCGCGTGCTCCATCGGCCACGAGTGGTTCGGGACGCCCGTCGGGTTGCCGAAGAGCTCGCGGCAGGCCTGGACCGTCGCACTGAACGGGTTCCAGTTGGCGATCGGCTGCAGCCAGCTCGGCATGCTGGACACCGGGACGAACGCGTTCGAGACGAAGGTCAGCGGGAAGAGCCAGATCAGACCGGCCGAGGTCGCCGCCTCCGGGCTGCGCACCGAGAGTCCGATCAGCGCGCCGATCCACGAGAACGCGTAGCCGAGCAGCAGCAGCAACCCGAAGGCGGCCAGCGCCTTGAGGATCCCGTTGTTGAAGCGCCAGCCCACGATGAACGCCACGATCGCCAGCACCAGCACCGTGAACGCGGTCTGCACCAGGTCCGCGACGGTCCGGCCGACCAGGACCGAGGATCGGGCCATCGGCAGCGAACGGAACCGGTCGACCAGACCCTTGGTCATGTCCTCCGCGATGCCGGCCGAGGCACCGGCCACCGCGAAGGTGACCGTCTGCGCGAAGATGCCGGCCATCAGGTACTGCTTGTAGGCGTTCTGGTCACCGCCCGGCACCTGGATGGCGCCACCCATGACGTAGGTGAACAGCAGCACGAACATGACCGGCTGCATCAGCCCGAAGACCACGATCTCGGGGATGCGGGTCATCCGACGCAGGTTGCGCTTGGCGACCACCCACGAGTCCCGCAGCATCCCGATCACGCCACCGCGGATCTGCCGCGGCGCCGCGCCGGTGGTGAGCGTCGTGGCGGTCATACCCGGGCCTTCTTCCTGTTCGCGTCGCTGCTGCTGTCGGTCCGGCTCTTCGCGCCCTGGCCGTCGGGGGCCCCCTCGTCATCCTTGTCCTCGTCGGACTCGGTCACGTGACCGGTCAGCGAGAGGAAGACGTCGTCGAGGGTGGGTCGGCGCAGGCCGATGTCGTGGATGAGCACGTCGTTCGCGTCCAGCTCGCGGATCACGTCCGCGAGCACGCGGGCCCCGCCGGTCACCGGCACCGTGATCCGGCGGGTGTGCGGCTCGACGGTCGGCTCGCCGATGGCGTACGGCGCCAGCGCGTCCACCGCCGTGGCCAGCATCGACGGGTCGGTGACGACGACCTCGACGCGCTCGCCGCCGATCTGCGCCTTGAGCTGGTCCGCGGTGCCGCGGGCGATGACCCGGCCGTGGTCGACGACGGCGATGTCGTGGGCGAGGCGGTCGGCCTCCTCCAGGTACTGCGTGGTCAGCAGCAGCGTCGTGCCCTCCGCCACCAGCTGCTCGATGACCTCCCACAGGGCCATCCGGTTGCGCGGGTCGAGGCCGGTCGTCGGCTCGTCCAGGAACATCACCGGCGGCCGCACGACCAGCGCGGCGGCGAGGTCGAGACGGCGGCGCATGCCGCCCGAGTAGGTCTTGGCGATCCGACCGGCGGCATCGGTGAGGTTGAACCACTCCAGCAGCTCCTTGGCGCGGGCCTTCGCCTCACGCGCGGACATCTGGTAGAGCTCGCCGACCATCTGCAGGTTCTCCTGCCCGGTCAGATACTCGTCGACGGCGGCGTACTGGCCGGACAGCCCGATCAGGCTGCGCACCTTGTCCGGGTGCTTCAACACGTCGACACCGGCGACGGTGGCCCTGCCGGAGTCGGGCCGCAGGAGCGTGGTGAGCACGCGCACGGTCGTGGTCTTCCCAGCCCCGTTGGGTCCGAGCAACCCCAGCACGGTGCCCTCCGGCACGTCCAGATCCACACCGTCGAGGGCCCGCACGTCCCCGAAGGTCCGCACCAGCCCCTCGGCGGAGATGGCTGCCTCGCTCATCGACTCCGTCTCCCTCCGGCGATCAACAATGCGATCTCCCCAGCCTTACCCAAGAAGGCGACGGGCGCATGTTCATTCGGAGGATCCGTCGCAACATCCAGGGACGCGCGGCGATCTTCACAATGAGCCAGTGGCAACATCCAGGGACCGAAGGCCCGCGTCCCTGACGGCTACGCCTGCGAGAGCACCGTGTAGCCCGCGTCGCGGAGTTCCGCCACGACCGCGGCGCAGTGCTCGCCGCCCTTGGTCTCCAGGTGCAGGTCGACCTCGGCCTCGCCGATGCCCAGCTTCGGGTCGGTGCGGACGTGGGCGACGTCCACCACGTTCGCGTCCGTCCGCGAGAGCACGCTGAGCAGGTCGGCCAGCGCGCCGGGGCGGTCGTTGATGCGCAGGCGGAGCGACAGGTAGCGGCCCGCGGCCGCCATGCCGTGGCGCAGCACGCGCTGCATCAGCAGCGGGTCGATGTTGCCGCCGGACAGGACCGCGACGACGGGGCCCTCGATGTCCGCGCCGTGCTCCAGCAGCGCGGCGACCGGGCTCGCGCCGGCCGGCTCGACGACCAGCTTGGCCCGCTCCAGGCAGACCAGCAGCGCCCGTGCCAACGCGTCCTCGCTGACCGTCAGCACGCCGTCGGCGAGCTGGTTGATGATCTGGAACGGCACCTCGCCGGGCCTGCGGACCTGGATGCCGTCGGCCATCGTCCCGCACTTCTCCAGCGTGACCGGGCGGCCCGCCCGCAGCGACGGGGGGTACGCGGCCGCGCCCTCGGCCTGGACGCCGAGCACCCGCACGTCCGGACGGACCTGCTTGACCGCCGCGGCCACACCCGCGAGCAGGCCGCCGCCGCCCGTGCCGACCAGGATGGTCCGCACCTCGGGGCACTGCTCCAGGATCTCCAGGCCCACGGTGCCCTGACCGGCCACCACGTCCGGGTGGTCGAAGGGGTGGATGAAGACGGCGCCCGTGGTCTCCGCGTACTGGAGCGCGGCTTCGAGCGTCGCGTCGAAGTGGTCGCCGACCAGGCGCACGTCCGCGCCGTAGTCGCGGGTCGCGGCGACCTTGGGGAGCGGCGCGGCGACGGGCATGAAGACCGTCGAACGGACGCCGAGGGTGTTCGCCGCGAGCGCCACGCCCTGGGCGTGGTTGCCCGCGCTCGCCGCGACGACTCCGGCCGCGCGCTCGGCGGGCGAGAGCCCGGCGATCCGCACGTACGCGCCGCGCAGCTTGAACGAACCGGTGCGCTGCAGGTTCTCGCACTTGAGCTGGACCGGTGCGCCGATCAGCGACGAGAGGTAGCGGCTGCTCTCCATGGGGGTGACACGGGCGAGACCCGAGAGCATCTTGTGGGCCCCTCGGACGTCGTCGAGGGTGATCGGCCAGGCGTTCATAGGGTTCAGCCTAGGCCCTGGCACGGATACGCTCGGAGAGCTCAGCCGAACGACAGATCGTGACGAAGCCGATGCCCGAGAACCGCGTGCCCGAGTCCCCTGACTCGAAGCTCTACGACCAGCTCCAGTACCAGGTCGCCATCTTCGCGCGCCGGGTCGAGCAGGCACGGATCGGCGCCCTGGGCGACCAACGGAACTCCATGGACCGGGCGGCGTTCCTGCTGCTCAACCGGCTGGACCGGACCGGCCCCGTGGGGGTGAAGGCGCTGGCCCAGGCGATGGCCATCGACTCGTCGACGGTGACCCGGCAGGTCGCCCCGCTGGTCGACTGCGGCCTGGTGGACCGGGTGCCCAACCCGGACGACGGGCGGGCCGTGTTGCTGGAGCTCTCCGAGCAGGGCCGACGGCGCCTGGAGGAGGTGCGCAGCTCCCGGCAGGAGCTGATGCGGGTACTGCTCTCGGACTGGCCGGAGGCGGAACAGGAGAGCTTCGTGGCCCTGCTGACGAAGTTCAACCACGCCATCGAGACGCACCGGCCCTGACCCGCGGGGCGGGCCGGTGCGCCTCCTGGCGGGTGTCCGGTCAGCCCAGCGCGCGCTGCAGGTCGGCCAGCAGGTCGTCGACGGACTCGATGCCGACGGAGAGGCGGACCAGGTCGCTCGGCACCTCCAGGGCGGAGCCGGCGGCCGAGGCGTGCGTCATCCGGCCCGGGTGCTCGATCAGCGACTCGACGCCACCGAGCGACTCGCCCAGGGTGAACAGCTCGGCGCGGTTGCAGACCTGCACCGCGGCCTCCTCGCCGTCACGGTGCCGGAACGACACCATGCCGCCGAAGGCGCGCATCTGCTTGGCCGCGACCTCGTGGCCCGGGTGCTCCGGCAGGCCCGGGTAGAGCACCTGGGAGATCTTCGGGTGGCCGGTCAGGAACTCGGCGATCCGGGCGGCGTTGGAGCTGTGGCGGTCCATCCGGACGCCGAGGGTCTTGATGCCGCGCATGACCAGCCAGGAGTCGAACGGCCCGGCCACGGCGCCCATCGCGTTCTGGTGGTACGCCAACTCCTCGCCCAGAGCGGCGTCGTCGGTCACCAGTGCGCCGCCGACCACGTCGGAGTGGCCGCCCATGTACTTGGTGGTCGAGTAGACGACCACGTCCGCGCCGAGCGCCAGCGGCTGCTGGAGGTAGGGACTGGCGAAGGTGTTGTCGACGACCAGCAGCGCGCCGGTGTCGTGGGAGATGTGCGCGAGCGCGGAGATGTCGGCGATGCCGAGCAGCGGGTTGCTGGGCGTCTCCGTCCAGATCACCTTGGTGTTCGGCCGCACGGCGGCGCGCACGCTCTCCGGGTCGTGGGTGTTGGCCACCGACCACTCGACGCCCCAGCGCGAGAGCACCTTGGAGAAGAGGCGGAAGGTGCCGCCGTAGGCGTCGTTGGGGATCACGATGTGGTCCCCGGGCTTGGTGACCGTGCGCAGCAGAGTGTCCTCGGCGGCCAGCCCGGAGGCGAAGGCGAGGCCTCTACGGCCACCGTCCAGCGCGGCGAGGTTCTCTTCCAGCGCGGTGCGGGTGGGGTTGGCGGAGCGGCTGTACTCGTAACCGCCGCGCAGGCCGCCGACGCCGTCCTGCTTGTAGGTGGAGACCTGGTAGATGGGGGTGACCACGGCCCCGGTCTGCGGGTCCGCCTCCTGCCCGGCGTGGATGGCCAGGGTCTCGAAGGCGTAGTGGTGGTGCTCGTGCTCGCTCATGAGGCCTGAGCGTAGTCCGCGGCCGGGGCCATTGCCCGTTCCCGCCGCCTCCGTCACTCCCAGGCGGTGGTGCGCCCGGTTCACGGCCCCGCCGGCCACCCGCGGATCTCCGCCCGGATCGCGCCGAGGTCGTCCTCCCCCAGCCCGCGCACCGGGTCGACGACGTGCAGCAACGCCGGCCCCGGGTGGTGCGCGGCGACCCAGCGGCGGTCGGCGACGCCGATCTCGTCGTCGAGCCAGACGAACGGCCGGCCCGCGGCGTGCAGGACGATCGGCTCGGTCTTCCACTGCAGCCCGGCCTGGGCGCCGCGGTCGGGGTCGTCGCGGTCCGGCTCGTCGCGGTCCGGCTCGTCGAGGACGGGCAGGGGCGGCAGGCCGAGCCGTGGGGCGAGCGACACGTTGGCCTCCTCGCCCCACGTGGTCGCCCAGACGAGTTCACAGCCGAGGGCCAGCAACCGTGCCCCCTGCGCCGGATCGGCCCGGGCAAGGAGCGGGTTGTCGGCGTCCGGCGGGGGTGCGGGCAGGAAGGTGCGGTGCCGGTGGCCGCTCGGGCCGCCGAAGGGGATCAGCACACCGTCGACGTCGAGGAAGAGCAGTCGGCTCACAGCGGGAAGTATCCCGCGGCCGGGGAAGAACCGAGGGAAGAACTGTTCGAAGCCGCGACAGCCGATCGGCTACTCTCGCGCGGGTGACCCAGACCCCGCCGCCGTCGGCCGCGTACCCCCAGCCGCCCCACGCGGGGCAGCCTCCCCGGGCGAAGCTGAGCGCGTTCGCCGTGCTCTCGCTCGTCGCCTCCGCGGTCGCGCTCGTGCCGGTGGGCGTCGTGCTGGGCATCGTCGCGCTGTTCCGGACCGCGCGGCTCGGACAGCGCGGCAAGCGGCTGGCCGTGGTCGCGCTCTCGCTCTGCGCCGCCTGGGTCGCGGCCGGCATGGTCGCGATCATCGCGAGCGCCGCGGTGATCGCCTCGCACTCCGGCGCCGTGGAACAGTTCGGCCCCGGAACCTGCTTCCAGTACCACGACGGAGTGGACGCCGCCGAGGGCGTCGACGTCATCGCCTGCTCCCAGGCGCACGACGGGGAGGTCGTCGCGCACCGCGATCTCGGCGGCTCCTATCCCGGCCAGGACGCCGCGGGCCGCGAGGCCGTGCTCGACTGCGTCGACGACTCCGCCCGCAGCCTCCCGGACGCCGGGGCCTGGGACCCGTCGGTCACCCAGCTCAAGGCCTACTTCCCGTCCCAGGACAGCTGGGACGCCGGGCTGCGCTCGGCCGTCTGCGTCCTGACGAACCGGGACCACTCGGGGTTGTGGGGCGACGCGCTCTCCGGCTCCGGCCTGACGGCGACCCAGCGGCGGGTGCTGCAGCTGACCAACGAGACGGCGCTGCTCCGGCTCAAGCTGCACGACCTCCCCGCGAGCGGCTGGCAGATCGCCGCCGCACTCGAGCAGCGGCTCGCCACCGCGGACCGCGCCGAGAGCACGGCGTTGGACGCCCTGGCTGCGTACCCGCCGGCGGACGCCGGCTCGGACGTGCCGAGCGCCCTGCACTCCCTCGCCGCCGAGGACACCACGGAGGCCTCCCAGGCGGCCGACGCGGCCTCCGCCATCACCGGCCCGGACGCGTGGCAGTCCCGGCTGGACGAGAACCACGAGACCTCCGCGTCGGCGGCCGGGGCCTACGAGATCGTGCGCAGCGCCCTGGGCCTCGCCCGCCCCGGCGGCTGACGCCGGGCTCGGGCCGGGCCCCGGGCTCGGCTCGGGCTCGGGCTCGGGCTTCAGACGCCCGTGTTCACACCGCGCTGCCGGCCTTCCAGGCCGACCAGTCCATGTTCCAGCCGTTCAGCCCGTTGGACGGATCGACCGTCCGGTCGCCGGAGTTGATCACCTGGACCACGTCGCCGACGATCGAGCTGTTGTAGAACTGCGCCGCGGGCGTGCTCGGGTCCGAGGCGCCCTGCACGTCGTGCAGACCGACGCAGCCGTGGCTGGTGTTCACGCTGCCGAAGATGCCGGAGGACCAGTAGTTCCCGTGGATGAACGTGCCCGAGTTGGTCAGCCGCTGCGCGTGCGGGACGTCGGGGATGTCGTACTCGCCCCCCAGGTTGACGGTGCGTGAGTCCATCCGGGTCTGCAGCAGCTTCTCGGAGATCACCATCTTGCCCGCCCAGGTGGTGTGCTCGGGACTGCCGCCCGAGATCGGGAAGGTCTGGGTGACCTTGCCGTCGCGGGTGACGGTGAGCTGCTTGGCCCCGAGGTCGGCGACGCTGGTCTGACTGCGGCCGATGGTGAAGGTCGCCACCTTGGCCTGGGTGCCGTAGCGGCCGGGGGCTCCTTCCACGTCCTTGAGGGCGAGGGTGAGCGTGACCTTGGTGCCGGGCTTCCAGTACTCCTGCGGGCGGAAGTCCAGCCGGGTGTCACCGAACCAGTGGCCGACGATCTCGACCGGCGGTTCGGCCGTCACGGTGATGGCCTTCTGCACGGCGGCCTTGTTGGTGATCGCGTTGTTGAAGTTGATCGAGACCGGCATGCCGACCCCGACGGTGACGCTGTCGTCGGGTGTGTACACACCGACGAAGGTCTTGGCGGGCTTGCCGGTCGTGAACGCGGACGACACGGTCGCGGTGGTCCCGGCGCTGTCCTTGGTGACCGCGGCGACCTTGTAGCCGGCGCTCGACGCGAGGGGGCTCGCACTGGTCCATCCGGTGCGGTCGGCGGAGAGCCGGCCGGTTATCTGCTTGCCGTCAGAGCCGGTCAGCGTCACCGACTCCAAGGTCCCCTGGGCGACCCGGACAGTGACCGGTGCGGCCATGTCCACGCCGGTCGCGCCGTCCTTCGGGGTGACCGTGACGGTCGCCTTCGAGGCCGCGGGTGAGGAGCCGCCGGAGGCTCCGGAGTCCTTCGAGCCGGATCCGGAGCCCGAGCAGGCCGCCAGCAGCAGCACCGGCGTCCCGACCATGCCCGCGACCACGGATCGGCGGGTCCAGTTCACTGCTGTCGCCATGTCGTCCGCTCCTGCCTTCGGGGTGTAGTGCGCTTATCACCCTAAACAGGACTGTCCATATCACCCAATTCGGACTTCTTAGGCAACATTCACCTGGCAGACGGTCAGCACGGCGCCCCCGGCGGGTGGCTCACTCCTCGCTGCCGGCCTCGAACGGCTCCCAGTCCTCGGTCTCCGCGTCGTAGTCGACGGGCTGCGTCTCCCAGCCCGCCTCGGCCAGCTCGACACCGGGGATGTTCTCCAGCATCGCGACCGGGTCGATGAAGTGCGCCACGGCGCCGCTCGGGTCGAGGTTGATCGCCTCGATCGCCTCGGCCCGCTCCTCGTCCTCCAGGTACTCGTCACCCTCGACCTGCGCCAGCGCCGCCGTCTGGAGGGCCTTCTCGTCCACGATCTCGGCGATCAGCTCGATCTGAAGCCGGATGTAACGCGGGGAGCTGCTCTCAGTAGTCATGGGGCGAGCCTATCCAAAGCTCGCGAAGGTGATTAGCATCGTCCGGACCAGCGCGAAACAGCCGTGATCACGGCCGTCGTACGTAGGAGCGCCCGTGGGTCGCCGCCATCTCACCCTGACCGCCGTCGCGGCCGGCATAGGCACCGCCCTGACCATCGCCGTCTCGCCCTATGCCTCGTCAGGCGGCTCGCCGGTCGCCCCGGTTCACACCGCCTCCACCGCGAGCGCCGTGTTCACACCGGCCGGCTCGGCCCGGACGAACGGCACGCCGTACCTGGTGGGTGGCGCCGGCTTCCTGCTGGCCGGCGCGGGCCTGGTCGTGGTCCGCCGCCGCATCGCGCTGTGAACCGCACCGCACACTGAACCGCGCCGGGCCGTGAACCGCACCGGTCCGCGAACCGCGCCGCGCAGTCAACCGCGCCGCACAGTCAACCGCGCCACGTCGTGAGCGCGTGAACCCCTGAACACCAGTAGGGCCGGCCCTGAGGGCCGGCCCTACTGTCTCCGTCCTGTTCCCCCACCCGGGAACGCGGAGCTGGTGCCGTGGGGGCGCCGCACCCCATCGTTGGACCGACAGGGGCGGGACGACGGCATCCCCACGGGCTGGACGCGGCCGGCCGGGTCAGGGCCGTCCGACGCGTCCTGGTGACTGCGGAGTCCGGGAGCCGCTCCGTTCCCCGCTGTCACCACGCTCGGCTTCTTGCCGTTGACAAGAACAATGCCGGAGCGTTGTTAACCACGTGCTGCCGGTACGTGACGTCTACGTACCGTTTGGACCTACTTACGTGACATGAAGGAGAGCAGGTCCTGACGGGTGACGATGCCCTGCGGCTTGCCCTGGACCAGCACCACCGCTGCGTCGGCCCGGCCGAGCACGGTCATCAGGCTGCTGATCGACTCCATCGAGCCGACCACCGGCAGCGGCGCCGACATGTGGGTGCCGATCGTGTCGTCCAGCGTGAAGCGCTTGGCGAACAGCCCGTCCAGCAGGTCCCGCTCGACGATGGAGCCGATCACCTCACCCGCCATCACATCGGGGTGGCCGGCGCCCGGGGAGACCACCGGCATCTGCGAGACGCCGTACTCGCGCAGGATCTGCACGGCCTCGCCGACGGTCTCGTCGGGGTGCACGTGGACGAACTGCGGGATGCCCTCGTGCTCGATGGCGTCCTTGCGGGCCAGGACGTCGCCGACGTGCGCCTCGTCGCCGCCCTCCTCCAGGAAGCCGTAGTCGCGCATCCACTCGTCGTTGAAGATCTTGCTCAGGTAGCCGCGGCCGGAGTCCGGCAGCAGCACCACGACCACGTCGTCCGGCCCGAGCCGCTTGGCGACCTCCAGCGCGGCCACCACGGCCATCCCGCAGGAGCCGCCCACCAACAGGCCCTCCTCCTTCGCCAGACGACGCGTCATCTGGAAGGAGTCCTTGTCCGACACCGGCACGATCTCGTCGGCGACGGTGCGGTCGTACGCGGTGGGCCAGAAGTCCTCACCGACGCCCTCGACCAGGTACGGACGACCGGTGCCGCCGGAGTAGACGGAGCCCTCGGGGTCCGCGCCCACGACCTTGACCCGACCCTCGGAGGCGTCCTTCAGGTAGCGGCCGGTGCCGGAGATGGTGCCACCGGTGCCGACGCCCGCCACGAAGTGGGTGATCCTGCCCTCGGTCTGCTCCCACAGCTCCGGACCGGTGGACTCGTAGTGCGAGGCCGGGTTGTTCGGGTTGGAGTACTGGTCCGGCTTCCAGGCGCCCGGCGTCTCGCGGACCAGGCGGTCGGAGACGTTGTAGTAGGAGTCCGGGTGCTCAGGGGCGACGGCGGTCGGGCAGACCACGACCTCGGCGCCGTAGGCGCGGAGCACGTTGATCTTGTCGGTGGAGACCTTGTCGGGGCAGACGAAGATGCACTTGTAGCCCTTCTGCTGGGCCACGATCGCCAGGCCGACACCGGTGTTGCCGGAGGTGGGCTCGACGATGGTCCCCCCGGGCTTCAGCGCCCCCGAGGCCTCGGCGGCCTCGATCATCTTCATCGCGATGCGGTCCTTCACCGAACCGCCGGGATTGAAGTACTCCACCTTGGCCAGGACCGTGGCGGAGATGCCTTCGGTCACCTTGTTCAGCTTGACCAGGGGGGTGTTCCCGACCAGGTCGATGATCGAGTCGTGGTACCGCAACGGGTTCCTCCGCAGTGTGGCGGTCTGACGGAAATATGCGGAGCGCACGGTTTGTCGACCCCGCGGGTGCCAGCGTAATGGGGGAGACTCGGTCCAGGCTCCGTCGTCGGGCTCCCGTCAGGCCGGGCGGGGGCGTGAGAGCGGAGCCCCGGGGCGCGGTCGAGGCCCTGGCCGCGGCGGACTCCGCGGTGCCGCGCGGGGTGGCGGGCGCGGCGGCGCGGGCGGAGACGACGGCCAGGAGGCCGAATCCGCGCGGATGCTGCGCGCACAGCCGAAACACGAGCGCGCCGTGAGACGTTACCGGGTATTGACGCAGTGATGCCGATGCTCCCGTCGCACCGGGGCCGCCACAAGCGGTACCCGACGGCGGAAGCCCAACCCACTTGGGGGTGGTCATGTCACGAGCACGAGTTGCCCGACGCATCGCCGCGGCCGCGGCCTACGGCGGTGGCGGGATCGGCCTCATCGGCGTGGGGCTCGTGGGCCTACTGCTGGCCGAGGCCAAGATCGCGGAACACCAGCTGGACACGCTGAAGGGTGAGCCGCCACGCGCGGACGGGCGCTACGGCACGGCGTTCGCCGCCGCCGACGCTCGACCGCTCCGGTTCGCCGTCCTCGGCGACTCCACCGCCGCCGGCTTCGGCGTCGACCGCGGCCGGGAGACCCCGGGCGCGCTGCTGGCCGGCGGCATCGCCTCGGTCACCGAGCGCCCCGTCGACCTCTACGTCGTCGCCGCCAACGGCGCCACCTCCGAGGACCTGGTCCGGCAGACGGAGGTCCTGCTCCAGCAGACCGGCCCCGAGGGCCCCGAGCTGGCCCTGATCATGATCGGCGCGAACGACGTCACCCAGATGACGAAACGAGCCACCGCGGTGCGGCTGCTCGGCGACACCCTGAAGCAACTGCGGACGGTCGGCGCCGAGGTGGTCGTCGCCACCTGTCCCGACCTCGGCACGATCGAACCGGTCCGCCCGCCGCTGCGCTGGCTGGCCCGCCGGGCCAGCCGCCAGCTCGCGGCCGCACAGGCGATCACCGTGGTCGAGGCGGGGGGCCGCACCGTCTCCCTGGGCGACCTGCTCGGCCGGGAGTTCCGTGGCCGCCACGAGATGTTCGCCTCCGACCGCTACCACCCCTCCGCCCAGGGCTACGCCACCGCCGCCATGGCCATGCTGCCGACCCTGTGTGCGGCGATCGGCGTCTGGCCGGAGATCCCGCACGAGCAGCGCGCCGAGGGCCTGCACTCGCTCGCCAAGGCCGCCGCGGTCGCCGCCGCCCACGGTGGCACCGAGGTCGCCCCGGCCGGCCACTGGGCCCAGCTGCTGCGCCGGGCCCGCCGTCCGCTCAGCGCCGTCGGCAACGGAGGCGGCACCGACGCGGACCGGCGGCCGACCGCCCCCGCGGCCGGGGCCGAATCGGCCGTCGACGCCGCCCTGTCTACGTCAGACAGCTCACAGTGACGGAGCACTGACGGAGCCCCTACCAGGGAGTAGCTTGCTGGCAGGCCTGTCGTCGTCCCGGCCTTCCCCCGGGCGACCGCGGGCCTGCCGTCCTCCCCTCTTCCAGCATCTCCAGGAGCCACGATGCCCGAAGCCGTTATCGTCAGCGCCGCCCGTTCGCCGATCGGCCGGGCCGGCAAGGGCTCACTCAAGGACGTCCGTCCGGACGACCTGACCACGCAGATCGTCGCCGCCGCCCTGGCCAAGGTGCCCGAGCTGGACCCGCGCGACATCGACGACCTGATGCTGGGCTGCGGCCTGCCCGGCGGCGAGGCCGGCTACAACCTCGGCCGCGTCGTGGCCGTGCAGCTGGGCATGGACCACCTGCCGGGCTGCACCATCACCCGCTACTGCTCCTCCTCGCTGCAGACCACCCGGATGGCACTGCACGCGATCAAGGCGGGCGAGGGCGACGTCTTCATCTCGGCCGGCGTCGAGACCGTCTCCCGCTACGTCAAGGGCAGCTCGGACGGCCTGCCGGACACCAAGAACCCGCTCTTCGCCGACGCCGAGGCCCGCACCGTGGCCCGCGCGGCCGGCGGCGCGGACTCCTGGCACGACCCGCGCCAGGACGGCCTGGCCCCGGACGTCTACATCGCCATGGGCCAGACCGCGGAGAACCTCGCCCAGCTCAAGGGCGTCACCCGCCGCGACATGGACGAGTTCGGTGTCCGCAGCCAGAACCTGGCCGAGAAGGCCATCGCCGAGGGCTTCTGGGCCCGCGAGATCACCCCGGTGACGACCCCCGACGGCACCGTCGTCAGCACCGACGACGGCCCGCGCGCGGGCGTCACCCTGGAGGCCGTCGAGGGCCTCAAGCCGGTCTTCCGTCCCGACGGCCTGGTCACCGCCGGCAACTGCTGCCCGCTGAACGACGGCGCGGCCGCGCTCGTCATCATGTCGGACACCAAGGCCCGCGAGCTGGGCCTGACCCCGCTGGCCCGGATCGTCTCCACCGGCGTCTCCGGCCTCTCCCCCGAGATCATGGGCCTGGGCCCGGTCGAGGCCTCCAAGCAGGCCCTGAAGCGGGCGGGTCTCTCCATCTCGGACATCGACCTGGTCGAGATCAACGAGGCCTTCGCGGCCCAGGTGATCCCGTCCTACCGCGACCTGGGCATCGACCTGGACCGCCTGAACGTCAACGGCGGCGCGATCGCGGTCGGCCACCCCTTCGGCATGACCGGCGCCCGGATCACCACCACCCTGATCAACTCGCTGCAGTGGCACGACAAGCAGTTCGGTCTGGAGACCATGTGCGTCGGCGGCGGCCAGGGCATGGCGATGGTCATCGAGCGGCTCTCATGAGAAGTTCAGGATGACCCGTTTGGTCCAATAGCAGGCGGGTAAGGGTTGGGTCACGTTCCGACGCGGCCCAACCCTCTTTCTTTATCCGTCCTTCACATTTGATCGACGGAGCGCGACCGTGCGATCGCATTCCGTAGAGAATTGGTCTCCGGGAAATTCTCGCAATGTCGGACGTCACAGATGAAAAGGGCATTACGCCCTGCCGGGATTTGCCTCGGTGCGGCACTGTTGGGGTGACCGCCTGTACGAATCCTCGCAAGGGGTGCCTCCCGTGACCGTCCTCCTTCTCGTTCTGCTCGCGCTGGTCACCGCGCTCGCCGCCGCCACGCTGCTTTCCGTGCGCGCCATGCGCCGTCGCCTGGAGTCCGATCTGGAGTCCACCGTCCGCCGGGCCGTTGCCGTGGCCCTGGCCGAGGACCGGGAACGCGAGATCGCCGAAGCGCGGAGTTTCTGGGCCGAACAGGAGGCCCGCGCCGCCGAGGAATCGGTCGACAACGTCTCCGTGGACGACCTGACCGACCTGAACGACCTGAACGACCTCGTGGTCGAGAACACGCTCTTCCTTCCGGCGCCGCGCGGATTTGTCGACGGTGCCGGCGAAATGGACCCGGAGTTCGCTGACGCGCTGCGCTCCGCGCTCGAGGAGATGATCACCGAGGGCGACCGCGTCACGCACCCGCGGCACCCGGCCGAGCCCGGCTTCATCCCGCAGCCGACGCCCACGCCCGAGTGGACCGACCTGCGCCTGCTCGAACTCGTCGAGGTCGGCACCGTCCTCAAGGACGTCCGCCCCGGCCCGATGGGCACCCTCGACGTCTACGTCTTCGAGGACGACACCACCCTCTGCGTCGCCCCCGGCGACGCAGAGACGGGCGCCCGCATCCGCGAGGCCGTCGCCGACGGCACGGAGGTCCGCCTCCTCGGCACCTCCCGCCTCCCGGGCGCCCACGCCCTCACCTTCGCCCTCTCGGACGACGAGACCGTCTACGTCCTGGCGGACCGCGTCGTCGCCAGCCTCTAGTTGCACCACCAGGGGCGCGGGGAACCGCGCGAGAAACCGCCCTGGGCGGACGGCCCTGCTCGATGGGGACCATCCGCACGCCGGTGGCTCGTCGCGCAGGTCCCCGCGCCCCTGGCTGCTTGCAGCTAGAGCTCCGCGATGGCGCGAAGCGTCTCCGCCAGGACGGCGTCGGCCTCCGGGGTGTCCGTCGCGGCGAGCGTCAGCGCCAGGTCGTGCGCCGCCACCGCGATCTGATCGCCCACCACGAACACCCCGGCGTCCGGAATCTCCTCCTCCGCCCCCGACGCCCGTGCCATCGCCCGCGCCAGCGCCAATCCGGCCGGGGCCTGACGGGTGAGCGAACTCTGGGGCATCGCGCGGAAACGGTCCGCCAAACGCTCGGCGGCGGCGAGAAGTGGTGTCGGATCAGGCATGGAGCGAGCGTATCCGCGCAGTGCGGATGAGAGCACGCGCAGCGGGGTACGGGAGGCTTCGACGCGGACTGTTGCCAAGCCCCCCACCCTGCGGCACAGTCGTGAAACGGACCGCTCTACCGGAGGCGCCCAGTGACCCTCATGTACTCCGCAGAGACCCATCAGAACCTGATCTCCCGAATCCCCGTCGTGACGGGCCGGAGCATCGACGACTGGCTGCGCGCGGTGGCCGACGGGCCGAGCCTCCACCGCTGCGAGGAGAAGATCGAGTGGCTCAGGCACGAGTACGAGATCTCGTACGGCTACGCGAAGGCCCTCGTCCACGAGTTCGATCTGCGACGCGCGGCAGCGCGGATGTAGGGGAGGCTCGGACCCGGGTGCGACCTGGCCTGGGCATGACAGGCCAGGTCGCGGACCCGTGCCCGGAGCCGGACTCGAACCGGCACGGCCTCCCGGCCAGCGAGGTTTAAGCTCGCCGTGTCTGCGTTCCACCATCCGGGCGCATCCCCTGGGGAAAGCCTATCCGCAGCCGCACACCACTCGTGCACCCTTAACAGGAAGTTGGCTCATTTTACCGGACTCTGACAATTCGTCAGGGTCACCTCGGAGCGGGGTGACCCCGGCGGGACCCTCAGGGAAACCCCGGAGACGCCCCCGAGGAGTCGGGGACGGTGTCATACCGCAGTAGGAGCCCCGGTCCGTCCCTCGGACCGACTCCCGGGCCCGGAACGGCGGAGAGGATGAAGAAGCGCTGAGAATCCGCGCGCTTCGCCTCACATCCGCTCGTCCCCGAACCTCGGAGTCCCACCGTGACGACCACTGCTCTGCGCACCGCCGCAGCTCGGGCCTCGGACCTGACCAAGGTCTACGGCGCCGGCGACACCCGCGTCACCGCTCTGGACCACGTCTCGGTGGAGTTCTACCGCGGCGAGTTCACCGCCATCATGGGGCCCTCCGGCTCCGGCAAGTCCACGCTCATGCACTGCATGGCGGGCCTCGACGCCGTCAGCTCCGGCTCGGCCACGATCGGTGACGTCGAGCTGAACGGCCTCAAGGACAAGGCGCTGACCAAGCTGCGCCGGGACCAGATCGGCTTCGTCTTCCAGGCGTTCAACCTGCTGCCGACGCTCACGGCGCTGGAGAACATCACGCTGCCGATGGACATCGCCGGCCGCAAGGCCGACCGCGCCTGGCTCGACCGGGTGATCGCCACCGTCGGCCTCGCCGACCGGCTGAGCCACCGGCCCAGCCAGCTCTCCGGCGGCCAGCAGCAGCGCGTGGCCTGCGCCCGGGCGCTCGCCTCGCGTCCCGAGATCATCTTCGCGGACGAGCCCACCGGCAACCTCGACTCCCGCTCCGGCGCGGAGATCCTGAGCTTCCTGCGCTCCTCCGTGCGCGAGCTGGGCCAGACCATCGTCATGGTCACCCACGACCCGGTCGCCGCCTCGTACGCCGACCGCGTCGTCTTCCTCGCGGACGGCCGGATCGTCGACGAGCTCCAGTCCCCCACCGCCGACGGCGTCCTGGACCGCATGCGCCGGTTCGACGCCAAGGGCCGGACCAGCTGAGCGACGGGGACTGAGAAACCGATGTTCAAGACCGCTCTGCGCAACGTGCTGTCCCACAAGGGACGGCTGCTGATGACCATGCTGGCCGTCGTGCTCGGCACCGCCTTCGTGGCCGGCACCCTCGTCTTCTCCGACTCGGTCAGCACCGCGCTGAAGAACAGCCTCTCGCACAACTACGACAAGGTCTCCGTCCGCGTCGAGAACACCGCCGCCGGCAACGACCGCCGCGCCGAGGACAACAACAGCGGCGCCAAGCCGCTGACGGACGCGACCCTGCGTCAGATCCAGGCCCTGCCCGGCACCGCCTCCGCGGTCGGCACCGTCGGCGGCTTCGCCGGCATCTCCGACCCGAACGGCAACCTGATCGGTGGCCGCGGCGACACCCAGGGCTCCAACTGGAGCCCCGGCGCCGACGGCACCGACTCCCGCTACCCGATGGCCCAGGGCGCCGGCCCGACGAGCTCGACCCAGGTCGCCATCGACCAGCGCACGGCCCAGAAGAACGGCTTCAAGGTCGGCGACTCCGTCCGGATCGCCGCCAACGGCCCGGTCATGCAGCTGACCGTCTCCGGCCTGTTCACCTCCGACGACCCGAAGCTCAGCTCCGGCGGCTCCCTCGTCCTCTTCGACACCGCGACGGCGCAGAAGCTGTACACCGCGCCCGGCCAGTACGGCTGGATCGACGCCCTGGCCAAGCCGGGCACCAGCCAGGTCGCGCTGGAGCAGCAGGTCGGGCAGGTCGTCCCGCACAGCGGCAACGTCACCCTGCACACGGGTGCCCAGCTGACGGCCGACGCCAAGCAGCAGGTCGAGGACGGCTCGTCGAGCATGAAGACGGCGCTGCTGTTCTTCGCGGGCATCGCGCTCTTCGTGGGGATCTTCCTGATCTCCAACACCTTCACCATGCTGATCGCGCAGCGCACCCGTGAGCTGGCGCTGATGCGCGCCCTCGGCGCGAGCCGCAAGCAGGTCCGGCGCTCGGTGCTGTTCGAGGCGCTGGTGGTCGGCTTCACCGCCTCGGTGGTCGGTCTCGGGGCAGGCATCGGGATCGGCGCGGGCCTGAAGGCCTGGGCGGGCTCCGGCGGCAACATCCCCAGCGGCGGCCTGACGGTCACGCCGTCGACGGCGCTGATCACGATCGCCGTCGGTACCGTCGTCACGGCGCTCGCCGCGCTCTTCCCGGCGCTGCGCGCCTCCCGGGTCCCCCCGGTGGCGGCGATGAGCAGCAACGACCAGCCGGTCTCGCAGAAGAGCCTGATCGTCCGGAACACCATCGGTTTCGTGCTGACAGGCCTCGGTGTCGCCGTGGTGCTGATGGGCGTCTCCCAGGGCGGCAGCTCCGGCCGGATGCCGGTGGCGCTGGGCGCGATGCTCGTGATGCTCGGTGTCTTCGTGCTCACCCCGTTGCTGTCGCGTCCGATCATCGCCGCGACCGGCCCGCTCTTCCGCCGTCTCTTCGGGGTCAGCGGCACGCTCGCCAAGCAGAACGCGATCCGCAACCCGCGCCGCACGGCGGCCACGGCCTCCGCCCTCACCATCGGCGTCACGCTGATCACGGCGCTGACGGTGATCGGCACCTCGATCACCCATGCGATCACCCAGCAGGTCACCTCCAACATGAAGGCCGACTACGCGGTCAGCATGCAGATGGGCTTCCCGGTCTCGCCGTCGCTGGTCTCGGACCTCAGGACGGCCAAGGGTGTCACCGCGAGCAGCGTCATCGACTCGCAGTACGTCAAGCTGGGCGACGAGACGCTCTCGGTGAGCGGCGTCGACGCGAACAGCTTCGACCAGTTGATCGCCCCGGACCTGACCTCGGGCACCACGGACGCACTGAAGCAGGGGCAGCTCCTGATCGACGCGGACCAGGCCAAGAGCCGGCACCTGCAGGTCGGCAGCAGCGTCCCGGTCAGCTACCCGAACGGCACCCAGGGCTCCCTGACGGTCGGCGGCGTCTACCCGAAGAGCGACCTGCTCGGCCCGGCCATGCTGAGCGAGCAGGCGCTGGCCGGCCACACCACGGCGCCGTTCAACCAGGTCGTGCTGATCAGGTCCGACGGCGGTGCCACCAGCGCCAACGAGCAGGCGCTGCGCGACGCGACCGGCCTGAACCCGCTGGTCAAGGTGCAGTCGCAGCAGCAGATGGTGGACCAGTTCAGCTCGATCATCTCGATGATGCTGACGATCCTCTACGCGCTGCTGGGTATGGCGGTCCTGATCGCCATCCTGGGCGTGGTCAACACCCTCGCCATGTCGGTCTTCGAGCGCAAGCGCGAGCTGGGCATGCTGCGGGCGGTCGGCCTGGACAAGCGCGGCGTCAAGCGGATGGTGCGGCTGGAGTCCGTGGTCATCGCGGTCTTCGGCGCGGGGATGGGCGTCGCGATCGGCTCCTTCCTCGCCTGGGCGGCCAACGGCCTGCTCAAGTCCGACCTGGCGGGCCTGTCCACGGTCCTCCCCTGGGGCCGGCTCGCCCTCTTCATCGCGCTGGGCGCCACGGTCGGCCTCCTCGCCGCCCTCTGGCCCGCCCGTCGGGCCGCCAGGCTCGACATCCTGGGCGCGATCAAGACGGACTGACGGTCGGTCGCGCTGACAGCGGGGGCCATGGGATTCCTTCCCACGGCCCCCGCTGTCGCTGTGGCCTCCTAGGCTGCGGCCATGAGACTCGCCGCGATCGACGCCCTGCTCGCCCGGCCCTTTCCCGGGACGGCGTCCCGGGACGGCCTGAGTGGTCCGACGCATCTCATCGAGACGCTGCGCGAGACCGAGGACTTCTGGGACGACCCGTTTCACGTGGCGGCCACGGCCGCACTGACGGAGCTGGAGGTCGAACTCGACGCCCTGGCCGCAGCGCTCACGGTGCGCTGGGGCGAAGCCTGCGACGTCGACCTCTGGTCCCATCTGCGCGTGAGCGTCGAGGAAGGCAGCCATCCGCCCGAGCCGATCGACTACCTGAGCCAGTACGCCACCAGCCTGCGGGTCTGGACCCCACCGGGCTCCCCCCGCTGGATCGGCCTCACCATCGGCCAGGGCGACCCGGAACTTCCACTGCAGTTGTTCGCGGCCGTCGGAACGGCCTCCCCCTGACATGCCAGAGCCCCCGCCCGTGGGAACGGGCGAGGGCACTTTCGGCAGCGGTGCCGGTCATGAGCACCACGGTCGTGGTCCGGCGACGCTGCCGGGCTTCAGGTGGGCCGGAGCGGTACCGGCCCGGGGGCCGTCAGGCGGAGACCTTCTCCTTGACCTGCGCCGGAGCGGCCGGAGCCGGGGCCGGGGCGGCGGCCTCGACGAAGACCTCGCGCGGGGACTCCATCTCCACCAGGGAGACGGTCTCACGCTTGAGGAACATCGCCAGGGTCCAGTCCGCGAAGACGCGGACCTTGCGGTTCATGGTCGGCACGCGGCTGCCGTGGTACAGGCGGTGGAACCACCAGGCGGGGCGGCCCTTCAGCTTGTACTTGCCGAAGAGGATCGCCACACCCTTGTGCAGGCCGAGACCGGCGACCGCACCGAGGTTCTTGTGCTTGTACTCCTTCTGCGGGAAGCCACGCATGCCGGCGATGACGTTGTCACCGAGGACGAGCGCCTGACGCACCGCGTGCTGGGCGTTCGGCGGGCACCAGGCGCCCTCGCCGACGGCGAGGTCCGGCACCTGGGCGTTGTCGCCGGCCGACCAGACGTTGTCGAAGCCCTGGACCTGGAGGGTCGGGGCGGTGTCGACGTGGCCGCGCGGGCCGAGCGGCAGGCCGAAGTTGGCCAGCGCCGGGTTCGGCTTGACGCCGGCGGTCCACACGATGGTGGAGGCGTCGACCTCGATGCCGTTCTTCAGCACGACGTGCTTGTCGACGCAGGACTCCATCGAGGTCTCGATGTAGATCTCGATACCGCGCTCCTCGAGCTTCTCCTTGGTCCACAGACCGAGGTCCGGGCCCATCTCGGGGAGGATGCGGTTGGCCGCCTCGACCACGATGAAGCGCATGTCCTCGCGCTTCACGTTGTGGTAGATCTTCGCCGAGTCGCGGGCCATGTCCTCGATCTCGGCGATCGTCTCGATGCCGGCGAAGCCGCCACCGATGACGACGAAGGTCAGCGCCTGCTTGCGCACGGCCTCGTCGGTGGTGGACTCGGCACGGTCGAGCTGGGCCACGACGTGGTTGCGGAGGCTGATGGCCTCCTCGACCGACTTCATGCCGATGCCGTGCTCCGCCAGACCCGGGATCGGGAAGGTGCGGGACACCGAGCCCATCGCCACGACGAGGTAGTCGAAGGGGATCTCGTAGGGGTCGCCCGCGGCAGGGTGCACGGTGGCCACCTTGCGGTCCTGGTCGACCGAGGTGACGTGACCCGTCAGGACCTCGGCGTTCTTCAGGACTCGGCGCAGCGGGGCGACGAGGTTGCGGGGCGCGACGTTGCCGCCGGCCGCCTCGGGGAGGAAGGGCAGGTACGTCATGTACGACCGCGGGTCGACGACCGTGACGGTCGCCTCCCCGTAGCGCATCTTCTTGAGGATGCGCATCGCGGCATACAGGCCGACGTAGCCACCGCCGACAATCAGGATGCGAGGACGCTCCGTGGTGCTCATATCCGAAAGTATCCACCCCCCTGCCGCCTGGCTTTTGTGGGCCTGCTCACAAGGGTCTGGACAGCACCTGCTACACTTCGCGCCCCCACGAACCCGGGTGACACACCCGCTCACGGGCGTCGGCGGGTGGCTGTGAATTTCCGCAGCTCGAAGGCCTCATTGCGATTGTGCGTACGATTCGGGCGCGCCACCTGGGATCACACGGCCGAGGCCGTCAACGCGCCTTCGGTCCCACAATTCGGACGAAGTGCCCCACGAGCCCACCCACTCGGCGGGAACTCCATGTGAAGAAATTCACGAACATTCTTCGGCGGGGCACGCCGGAGGTCCCGACAGGACCCCGAACGTGCCCCGAACCTGCCCCGACCAGGCGTCAGAGCAGCGTGCTCCAGGCGATTCCGTCGAGGATGTCGTGCTCGCTGACGACCAGCTCGGAGGCTCCGGTGCGCTCCATGATCGCGAGCAGGACCAGGGCCCCGGCCACGATGACGTCGACCCGCCCGGGGTGCATCACGGGGATCGCCGCGCGCTCCTCGTGGGTGGAGGCCAGCAGCCGTTCGGTGACGGCCCGGACGTCCGCGACGGGGATGCGGGAGCGGTGGATCGCCTCGCTGTCGTACGCGGGCAGCGCGAGCGCGATCCCGGCCACCGTCGTGACCGTCCCGGCCAGGCCCACCAGCGTCGCGCCGCTGTCGAGCGGCACCGTCTCCGCGGCCTGGTCGAGGGCCTTGGCGATGTCGGAGCGCATGGCCTCGAAGTCCTCGCCGTGCCGCTCGGTCATCCGCACGCAGCCGACGTCCACCGAACGGGCCGCCTCGACCCGGTCCGTGCCCAGCACGAACTCGGTCGAACCGCCGCCCAGGTCGAAGACCAGGTAGGGGCCGCCCTCGCCGTTCAGCTCCTTGGTCGCGCCGGTGAAGGAGAGCTGCGCCTCCTCGTCCCCGCTGATGACCTCCGGGTCGACGCCGAGGATCTCGCGGACACCGGCGACGAACTCGTCGCGGTTCTCCGCGTCGCGCGAGGCGCTGGTGGCCACGAAGCGCAGCCGGGTGGCGCCCAGGTCGCGGATGACCGCCGCGTACTCGCGGCAGGCCGCGAAGGTCCGCTCCAGTGCCTCCGGCGCCAGCCGGCCGGTGCGGTCCACACCCTGGCCGAGCCGGACGATGGTCATCCGCCGGTCCAGCTCGTGCAGCTCGCCGGTGGCCGGGTCCAGATCGGCGACGAGCAGGCGGATGGAGTTGGTGCCGCAGTCGACACCGGCGACTCGGGTCAGGCTCACGCGTTCTCGTCCTCCGCCTCGGTGGTCCCGTCCGCGCAGACGCACGGACCCTTGCGCCACCAATCCGGCAGCGCCGCCAGCGCCTCGTCGCCGAGCGGGTTCACACCCGGACCGGCGGCCAGCGAGTGGCCGACCAGCACGTGCAGGCACTTGACCCGGTCCGGCATACCGCCGGCGCTCGGGAAGCCCTCCAGCACCTCGATCGCGTCGCGACGGGCGATGTAGTCCTCGTGTGCCTTCTGGTATCCGGCGGCGAGCTCCGGATCCTCGGCGAGCCGAGCCGTCTGCTCCTTCATCATGCCGTCGGCCTCCAGGGTGCCGATCAGCGACGCGGCACGCGGGCAGGTCAGGTAGTAGAGCGTCGGGAACGGCGTGCCGTCCTCGAGCCGCGGGGCGGTCTCGACCACGTCCGGAAGGCCACAGGGGCAGCGGTGGGCGACGGCGCGCAGCCCGCGGGGAACGCGGCCCAGCTGGGCCTCGACGGCGGCGCGGTCGGCCTCGGACACGGGAGCGGTGGGGTGGTCGTGCGACATGTCTCTATTCTTCAAGATTTCCTCAGCGCGCGGGATGGTCCGCCGCGTCCAGCGAGCCGAGCAGGCTCTGGTACCAGGGCTGCGACGCCTGCTGCTGCGCCGTGGGCGAGGCCGTCGGCGAGGGCGAGGGGTTCACAGCCGTGAACGGGGTGTCCCCCGGAAAGGCGTAGTGGAGGCGTTCACGCGCCTGTGCGGCGATGAAGGCCGGATCCTGCCAGCGGGCCTTCTCCCGGCGCAGCTCGTCCACCTGGCGCTGGGCGGCCTGCTGGGCGGCGCGCTGCTGGTCGATCTGCGACCGCTGGGCGATGTACTGCCGCATCGGGTAGGCCAGCGCGGCCACCAGCGCGCACACCACGAGGGCGAGCACGGCAGCGCGGCCGGTGAGCCGAGGCCGCTTCCGGACCTGCTGCTGGTTGGCCGCCACCTGTCTGTTCCTCCCGAGGCTCGCGGAACACGAAGACGCCCCGCCGCCCCCACCCTAGAGGGTGAGGGCGACGAGGCGACGGAAGAGCGGGCTCAGCCGTTGAAGCGCGGGAAGGCGCCGCGGCCGGCGTACTCGGCGGCGTCATCGAGGATCTCCTCGATGCGCAGCAGCTGGTTGTACTTGGCGACGCGCTCGGAGCGGGCCGGGGCACCGGTCTTGATCTGGCCGCAGTTGGTGGCGACGGCCAGGTCGGCGATGGTGACGTCCTCGGTCTCACCGGAGCGGTGCGACATCATGCAGCGGTAGCCGTTGCGCTGGGCCAGCTCGACGGCGTCCAGGGTCTCGGTCAGCGAGCCGATCTGGTTGACCTTCACCAGCAGGGCGTTGGCGGCGCCCTCCTTGATGCCGCGGGACAGGCGCTCCGGGTTGGTGACGAACAGGTCGTCACCGACCAGCTGGACCTTGTCGCCGAGCTCGGCGGTGATGGTCTTCCAGCCGTCCCAGTCGTCCTCGAACAGCGGGTCCTCGATGGAGACCAGCGGGTAGGCGGCCACGAGCTCGGCGTAGTACGCCGTCATCTCGGCGGCGGTGCGGGCCTTGCCCTCGAACTGGTAGGCGCCGTCCTTGTAGAACTCGGAGGCGGCGACGTCCAGGGCGAGCGCGATGTCGCGGCCGGGGGTGTAACCGGCACCCTTGATGGCCTCGACGATCAGGTCGAGGGCCTCGCGGTTGGAGTCGAGGTTCGGCGCGAAGCCGCCCTCGTCACCGAGGCCGGTGGACAGGCCACGGGTCTTCAGCACGCCCTTGAGCTGGTGGTAGACCTCGACACCCCAGCGCAGCGCCTCGGAGAAGGACTCCGCGCCGATCGGGGCGATCATGAACTCCTGGATGTCCACGTTGGAGTCCGCGTGCGAACCGCCGTTGAGGATGTTCATCATCGGGACCGGCAGCACGTGGGCGTTCGGGCCGCCCAGGTAGCGGAACAGCGGCAGGTCGCTGGCCTCGGAGGCGGCGTGCGCGACGGCGAGCGAGACACCCAGGATCGCGTTGGCGCCCAGCGAGGACTTGTCGGCGGTGGCGTCCAGGTCGAGCATGGCCTGGTCGATCAGGCGCTGCTCGGTGGCGTCGTAGCCGACCAGCTCCGGGCCGATCTGCTCGATGACGGCCAGGACGGCCTTCTCCACACCCTTGCCGCCGTAACGGGACTTGTCACCGTCACGGAGCTCCAGGGCCTCGAAGGCGCCGGTCGAGGCACCCGACGGGACGGCCGCGCGGCCGGTGCTGCCGTCGTCGAGGCCGACCTCGACCTCGACGGTGGGGTTACCACGTGAGTCGAGAATCTCCCGCGCTACGACGACGTCGATGGACGGCACAACTGTCTCCTCTGGGGGATGCGGGTTGTTACGCACAGAGCCTAGCCGCTGTGCCGGTCCGGACCACTCAGGCCCTTTGGCCTGTCTTGCCAGCTGAAACACCGAACGGCCGCTACCCACCGGTAGCGACCGTTTCGGTCACCCGCCCCGACGTCCGACGGACGGGGCCTACTTCACGACGAGCTTCTCGCCGACGTAGATCAGGTCCGGGTTGCCGCCGATGGTGGCGCGGTTCTCCGCGTAGAGCTGCTTCCAGCCGCCGAGGATGTGCTGCGCGGCGGCGATCTTGGCGAGGGTGTCGCCGGACTTGACCGTGTAGGTGCCCGAACCACCCTGGTGCCCCGGAGCGGTGGGCTTCGGCGCCGGCTTGTGCTGCTTCGGCTTGTGGTGCTTCGCGCCCGGCCCGGAGGTGCCGGTGACCGGGGACGGACCGCCGCGCTGCAGACCGGCGCGCGGCCCGCAGACCGGCCAGGCACCGGGGCCCTGGCTGGCCAGGACACGCTCGGCGACGGTGATCTGGTCGCCCTTGGAGGCGTGGTTCGCGGTGGAGGCGTACGCGCCGCCACCGTAGGCGCGCCAGGTCGACGCGGAGAACTGGAGTCCGCCGTAGTAGCCGTTGCCGGTGTTGATGGACCAGTCGCCGCCGCTCTCGCACTGGGCGACCTTGTCCCAGGTGGAGACGGACGCGGCGTTGGCGCCGGTGGCTCCGAACAGCGGCAGTGCCACGGCGGCGCCGGCGACGCCGGTGGTGGCCACGATGGCCTTGGCCTTGTTGACGCGTATCTTGCGATGACGGCCGGTGCCAGCGAAGAGCATGCTGAAGTCCCCTCCGACGCCTGCGAGGTGAGCTGTCGGGTTCGGGCCGTAGAGGCTGGCCCGGACGTTCGCACGTCTTCACCCCGAGCCGTCCGCGCTGGTGCAGCACGTCCGGCGAACTACCTGGGTCCCCCGCTCCTGTCCGGTCGTCAAGTAGACGATTCCGCCTCGCGGTGGACAGGACTCGGCGTCCCGCGCGGCGGTGTTCACTGTCGTGAACCTCAGGGAGGCTAGGCAGGTTTTCATATGGTTCACAATCCCGACACGCCGTCACCATCCTCCCCAGCGCGGCGCGGCGACACCCTGTGAACCACGTTGACCAGCGGTTCCTTCGTCAACAGAAGGCCGAATGTGAGCTCCGTTACCCTGTCGTGATCAAGGCGTGAATTCGACGGGAAGTTGGCGCAGACCGCGCATGATGAGGCCGCCGCGCCACCGCAGTTCGGCCGGATCCGCGGCCAACGACAGATCAGGCAGCCGGCGCAGCAGGGCGGAGAGGGCGTACTGGGCCTCCAGGCGCGCCAACGGGGCCCCGATGCAGTAGTGGATGCCGAGGCCGAAGGCGATGTGCGGGTTGTCGCGGCGGGCCAGGTCCAGGGTGTCCGGATGCGGGAACCGCTCGGGGTCGCGGTCGGCGGCGGCGAGGACCACGAGCACCGGGTCCCCCGCGGCGATGTCCTGACCACCGAGCGTCAGCGGCTCGGTGGCGAAGCGCCAGGTCGCGATCTCGACCGGGCCGTCGTAGCGCAGCAGTTCCTCGACCGCGGACTCCAGCGGCGCACTCTCGCCGCGCTCCAGCGACCCCTGCAGGGCCGCCCGTTGCTCGGGGTGGGTGAGCAGCGCGAACATGCCGTTGCCGATGAGGTTGACGGTGGTCTCGAAGCCGGCGAAGAGCAGGATGAAGGCCATCGCCGCGGCCTCGTTCTCGGTCAGGTGCTCACCGTGGTCACTGGCCCGGATCAGGCCCGAGATCAGGTCCTCGCCCAGGTCCGCCCGCTTGCGGTGGATCAGCTCGGCCAGGTATCCGCGCATCTTCTTCACGGCCCGCCCGACGCCGCCGCGTGGCGACTGCCCGTGATGGATCATCATCCCGGCCCAGTCGCGGAAGTCGTCCTGGTCCTCCGGCGGAACGCCGAGCAGGTCGCAGATCGCGTAGATGGGCAGCGGGAAGGCGAACTCGTGGATCAGGTCCGCCGAGCCCCGCTCCGCGAAGGCGTCGATCAGCCGGTCCGTGATCTCGCGCACACGCGGCTCGAACGCGGCGACCCGGCGCGGTGTGAACGCCTTGGAGACCAGGCGGCGCAGTCGGGTGTGGTCCGGCGGGTCGATGTTGAGCAGGTGCGTCATCAGGTCCGCGCTGCGCTCGCCGGGAATGCCGACCCGTCCGCTGCGGTGCGCCTGCAGGCTGTGCTTGGCCGGGTTCTTGCTCAGTCGTGTGTCGGCCAGGGCCTGGCGCGCGTCCGTGTACCGGGTCACCAGCCAGGCGTCCACGCCGCTCGGCAACGTCGTCCAGTGGACGGGTGCGTGTTCACGCAGCCACGCGTAGGCCGGGTAAGGATTCGCTGCGAACTCGTGAGAGAAGAGCTGGGGCGGGAGAGGCGGGTGCACGTCCCGACGTTAACCCGTCGGCAAGGTGGGCAGAGACACACTGTCGTACCCACGGGTAGTGAGCTTACGATCGCCCGCAGCGATCGGGCCCGTGCGAGGGCCGGGACGTGACGCGCGACGAGGCGCGGGAAAAGGGGTTCGGGGCATGGAGCTGAAGGGCGCTGTCGTCGTCATCACGGGCGCGGCCGGCGGTATCGGCGCCGCGCTGGCGCGGCGGTTCGCCGCGGAGGGCGCGCGCGGCCTGCTGCTCGCCGATCTCGACGGGGGCAGGGTCGAGGACCTGGCCCAGGAGCTGGACCGCGCGGGCTGCCACACCGTCGGCGTGGCCAGCGACGTCTCGAGGGAGAGCGACGTGCGCGCGCTGGTCGACACCGCCGAGAAGCACCTCGGCCCGGTCGACCTGTTCTGCAGCAACGCCGGCATCGGCAGCGGCGCCGGGATCGAGGCGCCGGACGCGCTCTGGCAGGCCAACTGGGACATCAACGTGATGGCCCACGTCTACGCCGCCCGCGCCGTCCTGCCGGGCATGCTCAAGCGCGGCAGTGGCTACCTGCTGAACACCGCGAGCGCGGCCGGCCTGCTGCAGATGCCCGGCGACGCGGCGTACACCGCCACCAAGCACGCCGCGGTCGCCTTCGCCGAGTGGCTCGCCGTCACCTACGGCTCCCGGGGCATCCGCGTCAGCGCGCTGTGCCCGCAGGGCGTCCGCAGCGCGATGACCGAGCGGGCCGACGTCCGCACCGTGCTCACCGCCTTCGGCAAGCTGATCGAGCCGGAGGACGTGGCCGAGTCGGTCGTCCACGGCCTGGCCGACGAGCGCTTCCTGATCCTCCCGCACGAGGAGGTCGCCACCTACGAGCAGCACCGCAGCGCGGACCGCGACGCGTGGCTGACCGGCATGCGCAAGGCCGTCGCCTCGCTCCCGCAGCTGGGCGCGTAGCGCCCTCAGGGGCGACATCTCAGCCGGTCCACTGTTCCAGCCGACGGGCCAGCGCGCGGACTTCCTCGCGCAGCCCGTCGGGGCGGACGACGGTGAACGGCCATCCCAGGCCCGCGAGCAACGCGGCCGTTCCGTCCAGGCGCTCCACCCGGGTCCGGAGCCTGACCGAGCCGTCCTCCGTCCCGCTCAGGGTGACCGTGGACGACGGGATCCGGCTGCGGGCCTGCTCCAGCGTGGTGTGGAGCAGCACCTCCACCTCGTGGGCGTAGGGAGCCGTCGCGAGGGTCCGGCGCACGTGCGCGACCGCGTCGAAGCCGGGCGGTGGCGTGAACGGCTCCTCCCCCGGCTCCACGGCCACGATCCGGTCGAGCCGGAAGACCCTGAGCTCCCCGCTGCGGTGGTCGAGCCCGGTGACGTACCAACGCGGCGGATGCAGGACCAACCCGTAGGGGTCGAGCTCGCGCTCGCTCTCGGCGCCCTTCGCGGAGCGGTAGGCGAGGCGGACCCGCCGCTGCCGCCCAGCCGCCTCGGCCAGGGCGACGAGCACCGCCGTGTCCGACACCCGGGCACCCGAGCCGGCCACCTCCACACCGCGCGCCACCGCGGCGACGCGTTCCCGCAGCTCGGGCGGGAGCACCCGCTGGATCTTGGCGAGCGCGGCCGAGGCGGCCGCCTGCTCGACCGGGAGCAGCCCCTCGCCGTGTGCGGCGAGCAGGCCGAGGACGACCGCGACCGCCTCGTCACCGGAGAGCATCAGCGGCGGCAACCGGTAGCCCGGCAGCAGGCGGTAGCCGCCGTAGCGGCCACGGGCGGCCTGCACCGGGATACCCAGATCGGCGAGGCGGTCGACGTAGCGCCGCACCGTCCGTTCGTCGACCTCCAGCCGCTCGGCGAGCTGGGCGGCCGTCAGCCCCGGCCGGGCCTGGAGCAGCTCCAGCAGCGCCAGCACACGACTCACCGGGTGGGTCACGGCGATCCTCACTCCTGTCCGGGCATTCTTTTCCGGGCGGAATCTGTCCGGATTCGATCGTACGGTCGGCAGTGAGACGGCGGCGTGCGCCGTCCAGCCGAGGAAGGTGACGGCCATGAGCACGTTCGTACTGGTCCCGGGGTTCTGGCTGGGCGCCTGGGCCTGGGACGGGGTCACCGAGCCGCTGCGCGCGGCCGGCCACGCGGTGCACCCGGTGACACTCACCGGGCTCGCGGAACGCGCGGCCGAGGGCGGCCCGCAGGTAGACCTGGAGACCCACATCACCGACGTCACCGGCCTGTTGGCCGAGGCGGACCTGCGCGAGGTGGTGCTCGTCGCGCACAGCGGCGGGACGGGCGCGGTGACCGGTGCGGCCGACCGGGCGCCGGAGCGGATCCGCCGGGTGGTGTACCTGGACAGCGGCCCGCTGCCCGGCGGCGCGACGCTGGCCGAGCTGAACCCCGGCCTGGCGAAGCGGGAGGTCGGGGACGGCCGGCTGCCGCTGCCGTCGTTCGAGGAGCTCGCGGAGTCGGGAGCGAGCCTGGCGGGGCTGGGCCCGGCCGAGCGTGCGCTGATGCGCGAGCGCGCCACCGACCACCCGGCCGGGGTGCTCCACCAGCCGCTGCGCCTGAGCGGGGCGGGCGACGCGCTGCCGAAGACCCTGGTGTCCTGCTCGTTCCCGCTCGACCAGGTCCGCGCGCTCATCGCCGCCGGACACCCCTGGTTCGCCGCGCTCTCCGGACCGGAGTGGGAGCTGACCGAACTGCCCACCGGTCACTGGCCGATGTTCTCCCGGCCCGAGGAGACGGCCCGGGTACTGGCGGAGGTCGCGGACCGCTGAGCCCGACGCCGCCGCGGCTCAGCCCGGCAGGGTGACCAGCCGCAGCGGGATCTCGCCGCACGCGTGGACGTCCAGGCCGTCCAGGTTGCGGACGAGGTCCCCGGCGAGGCGGGCGGCCGTCGTGGAGGCGACGACCCGGCCGCGCGGGTTGACGAGGAAGGCCGGGCGTCCGAGAGCTCGCAGCGCGGGAACGGCGACGGCCTCGAAGTGCCGCAGGTACACGTCGGCGGCGCTCACCCCCGCGAAGGTCCCGTCGGGGCTGTGAACCGGCGCGGCGAGCGTGAGGCTGTACTCGTCGGTGCACAGGTAGTCGACGTACGGGCCGGAGATCTCCCGGCGCCCCGAGCTCCGCGGCAGCGCGTACCAGTCCCAGTGGGTGTAGTCGCTGTACGCGGAGGTCGCCGGGTCGAGGTCGAGCAGGAGCGGCTGGACGCCGCCGTCCGGGCGCAGTTGCCACCATTCCAGCCAGGCCGGCACGTCCGTGAGCAGTCCCGGCGCGGCGACGAAGCCGAGGCCGACGACGAGCCCGCCCAGCTCCTTCTGGAACCCGCGCCGGAGCCGCGTCAGGTCGGTCGTGGCCGGGGCCGGGCCGGACCCCAGCAACGCGGTGACCGCCGCGCGGGCCCGCTCCACAGCGGCGAAGACCGTCTCCAGCAGGCCGCCGATCGCCTCCGCGACCTCCAGGGCCTGGTGCCCGGTCGCACCTACGACGGTGGTGCCGCCTCCGACTGCTGCTGCCATGACCCGTCCAGTCGCCGTTCGATGAGGCGGCGCAGCCCGAAGTGGACGTGCTGCTCGGCGAGGTCGCGGGCGCGCGTCCCGTCGCCGGACGCCACGGCGTCCACGAGCGCGCGGTGCTGGGCGTCCGCCTCGCGGTGAGCCTCGGGTTGGTTGAACGCGAGACAGAGTAGCGGGCCGATCTCCGTCTGGAAACGGATCTCCTCGCGGGTCAGCCGGGCGGACTGCGCGGCCGCCGCGATCTCCACGTGGAACCGGCCGTCGAGGCGCCCGCGCGCCGCCGGGTCCTCGGCCTCGGCGAACTCGCGCAGCGAGCGCCTCGGGGCGTCGAGGTCGTGGGCGTCGGCGCGCTCGGCGGCCAGCCGCGCGGTGGCGCCGGCGAGCGCGGCCCAGTGGTCGGCCAGGTCGCGCAGTTCCTCGGTGGGGTGGGTGAGCAGCCTGGCCCCGAGCCGGTCGTCGAGGGTGTCCTCCGGCGCCCGGACGAAGGTGCCGCCGCCTCGTCCCCGACGGGTCGTCACCAGGCCCTGCTGGCGCAGCACCACCAGCGCCTCGCGCAGCGTCACCGTGGCCACGCCGAGGCGGGCGGACAGCTCGCTCTCCCCGGGCAGTTGCTCGCCGTCGCCGAGCAGGCCGAGCACGATCGCGTCACCGATGCGGCGGACCACCGCGTCCACCCGCGGTTCCGCCGCCAGCGACGAGAACACCGCACGGCGCGCGGCGCTCGACAACGGCGGGGAGGAGGACGTCACAGCGCCATCCCATCACACCCGATCACGAATCGAACGCGAAGCAGGGTTCACAGCCGGAGACCCATTGCCATATGAACTCTGGATTCATATGTTTTCCCACACCCACGGCACCCCCGCAGCTCCCCGAAAGGTTCCCGCCATGAGTGACACGTCGCTCACCGACGCACAGGAGGCCGCGGACGCGGCCCAGTTGGCGGCGCTCGGCTACAAACCGCGGCTCACCCGCGCGCTCGGCCTCTGGTCCAACTTCGCGGTCGGGTTCACCTACCTCTCCCCGCTGGTCGGCGTCTACTCCGTCTTCGACTACGGCCTGGCCACCGGCGGCCCGGCCTTCTTCTGGACCATCCCCGTCGTCCTGCTCGGGCAGGGGCTGGTCCTGCTCACCTTCGCCGAGGTCGCCTCGCAGTACCCGATCGCGGGCGGCATCTACCAGTGGGCCAAGCGCCTGGTGGGTCCGAAGTACGCCTGGCTGTCCGGCTGGATGTACACCTGGGCGCTGCTGGTGACGATCGCCTCGGTGGCCTACCCGATCGCCAACTACGCCGGTCCGCTCTTCGGTTACCGACCCACCCACTGGAACACGGTGATCACCTGCGTGGTCGTCATCGTGCTGTCCGCGGTGGTCAACCTGCTCGGTGTGAAGCGCCTGGCCTTCGTCGCCAACCTGGGCGTCTTCGCCGAGGTGGCCGGCACGCTCGTGCTCGGCGGCTACCTGCTGCTCTTCCACCACAAGCAGCCGGTGAGCGTGGTCGTGCACACCTTCGGCGCGGGCGGCAGCGGCGGCTACCTCGGGGCGTTCCTCGCGTCCTGCCTGTTCGCGGTGTGGATCTTCTACGGTTTCGAGGCCTGCGGCGACATCGCCGAGGAGGTCAAGGACCCGTCCCGCAAGGTGCCGCGGGCGATGGGCATGACGCTGGGCGTCGGTGCGGTCGCCACCGTCGTGCTCACCCTCGGTCTGATCCTGGCCGTGCCGGACTTCGGCGCGGTCATCAGCGGCAAGTCGCCGACCCCGCTGGAGGACGTGCTCGCCGCCTCGCTCGGCACGGTCGGCAGCAAGGTCGCCCTGGCGCTGATCGTCGTCGGCTACGTCTCCTGCACCCTCGCGATCCAGGCCGCGGCGACCCGGCTCGTCTACTCCTACGCCCGTGACGGTGTCATCGTCGGCGCGCGGTGGCTCGCCAAGCTGCACCCGACCTTCCACATGCCGCCCGCGGCCACCGCGGTCACCGCCGTGATCCCCGCCGCCTTCGCCTTCCTGCCCTCGGCGACGGTCACGCGGATCATCACCTTCTCCGTCGTCGGCATCTACGTCGGCTTCCAGTCGGTGGTGCTGGCCTCGATCATCGGCCGTTCACGCGGCTGGAAGCCGGCCGGGAGGTTCACACTCGGCCGCTGGGGCTGGGCTGTGAACATTGCCGCCCTCGTCTACGGCGTGACCTCGATCGTCGTGCTCTCCGTCAAGACCCCGCCGAACGGCACCGGCTTCCTCGACCGCTGGCTGGTGCCGATCTCGGTGGGCATCGTCGCCGCGCTCGGCGTGGTCTACCTGCTGGTGCTCCGCCCCAAGGAGCACATCGCTGAGGAGAACCGCGCCGACGAGGACCGCGCCGAGGCCACCGAGGCCGCCGACCGCAAGGCCGACGCGCCCGTGCTCACGACGGACTGACCGCCTTGACCGCCGCGGCCAGGGCGCGTGCGCCCTGGTCCGGCGTCGGCAGCAGCGCCGGGACCGGGACGGTGACGCCGTTCTCCGCGTAGGCGGCGATCCGCTCCCGGCAGTGCTCCGGCGCACCGTGGACGAGCAAGGCGTCCACGACCTCGTCGGGGATCGAGGCGGCGGCGGTCTTCCGGTCGCCCGCCGCCCAGTTCTTCCACAGCGGCTCCAACGCCTCCCCGCGTCCGAGCCAGCGGTGGAACTCCGCGTAGGCGGGCACGGTGAGGTAGGCCGCGATCAGCCGACGGCCGAGCGCCCGGGCGTAGTCCACGTCCTCGGTCGGGCAGACGAAGATCCGCGCGACGACCTCCTTGCCGTGGTCCGGCCCCGCTTCGGCGTCGAAGACGGCCCGCGCGGTCGGCACGTCCTCGGGCGACAGCCAGTTGAGGATCGTTCCGTCCGCCTCCCGGGCGGCCAGCTTCAGCATCCCCGGCCGCAGCGCCGCCAGCAGCACCGGCGGCGTGTGCGCCGGCACCCGGTCCAACCGGAACCGGCGCACCGAGAAGGTGCTGAACTCCTCCGTCACCTGCTCGCCGGTGAACGCCGCCCGCAGGAAGCGCAGCACGTCCCGGCTGCGCCGGAACGGCTCCTCGAACGGGACCGCGTTCCAGTCCTTGACGATGACCGGCGACGAGGACCCGATCCCGAGCTGGAACCGGCCGGGCGCCGCCTCCGCCAGCGCGGCGGCCTGCATCGCCAGCAGCGCCGGGCCACGCGTGTACACCGGGACGATCGCCGTGCCCAGACGCAGCTGCGGCGCCCAGACCGAGGCCAGCGCCAACGGCGTGAACGCGTCCGCGCCCGCGGTCTCCATCGACCACAGGTCCGTGAACCCGAGGTCCGGCAGCGACTCCACCAGCGCGCGTTGCGCGGCCAGCGGGATGCCGTCGAGGGGGAAGGTGAGGCCCCAACGGGTGGGGGCGGTGGGGGTCGAGGTCATGGGGCGATGCCACCATGACCCCGACGTACGGACAAGGGGGGCGCGGTGTGAGGAACAGCCGATCGGGTGAGCTGGACACGGCCGGGAGGCCGAGGCACCGTCAGCCGACCGACGCCGCACCGCCCTCCCGCCGGGGCGCGGTCGGCTCCCTCCTGCTGGCGCTGGCGGCCCTCGCGCTGACCGCCGCGGCGATCGTCCTCTGGCCGGGTGACCAGGCCGCCTACGACGCCGGACTCGCGGGCCGGCCGGGCACCTACACCGCCACCCACTGCTGGACCTCGCACGGCGGCCGCGGCAGCACCTACCGCTCCTGCGACGGCACCTTCACCTCGAAGGACGGCGCCACCGTCCTGCACGACCAGATGCTGGTCGGCACACCCGCCGCCATGGGTCACCCCCTCGACGTCACCCTCGAGCCGGGCGGCGGCTACGCCGTCCAGCGACCCTCCCACGTCATGTTCGACCTGGCCGGCTGCCTGGGCCTGCTCGGCCTGGGCCTCGGCGCGCTGACCGTGATCGGCGACGCGCCCCGCAAACGCATGGGCAGCAGGGGGCTGTACCGGCGCCAGCCGTGGCTGGCGCTCGCCTACACCGGTTTGCTGGGGTTCCCGCTGCTGATGCTGCTCGCCGTGCTCACCCTGATCGCCGCCGTCGTCACGATCCTGGCGGGAAGCTGACGCCGGTGGGTGTGCTGACGCCCGTCGGCGTGCCGACGCCCTCACCCTGCGCCACGTCCCGGCAGAGCCGGTCGGCCAGCCGGGTCGTCTCCGGCAGCCGGTAGCGCCGCGCGGCGTCCAGGACGACAGCCGTGGCGTCGTCCAGGTCGATCAGATGGCCCGCCGAGACCGTCACCGGCTTCACCCCGGTCTGCGTCCGCAGCACACGGGCGACCGTCTCGCCGCGGTCGTGGACGTCCGCCGTGGCACCCCGCTCGGGTCCGGGCTCGGTCCACTCCCCCAGCAGCGGGGTCTTCGCGACGCCGAGCGTCGGCACTCCGGTCAGCACGCCGAGGTGGCAGGCCAGCCCGAACCGGCGCGGATGCGCGAGACCCTGGCCGTCGCAGAGCAGCACGTCGGGAACGGAGCTGAGCCGCTCCAGCGCCCGGACCAGCACCGGGAGCTCGCGGAACGCGAAAAGGCCCGGCACGTAAGGGAATCCGGCGGTGCCCACGGCAGTCGCCCGCTCCACCGGCTCCAGGGTTGCCGCGTCGAGCACGACGACGGCCGCCGCGACCCGGTCGTCCGCCGCACCGTGGGCGCCCGCATACGCCACGTCGAGCCCCGCGATCAGCCTCGGCGGGCGCGGCAGCGGCACGAGCCGCACCAGCGGACGCAGCTCCTCCTGTACAGCCAGCGCCTCGGCCTCCGTCCGCGGCCAGGGGTGCTCGCGCTGGAGCCGCATCAGCCGTCCCGCTCGGTGCGGCCCGCGTCGTCGGTCTCCGCCGTCGCGCCTCCGTCCACTGCCACGACCCCGTCCGTCGTTCCGACGCCCTCCGCCGCCCGGATCGCGTCGCGGTAGGCGCGGGCGGCCTCGCGCAGCGCGGCCTCCGGGTCCACCCCGGCGTCCTGCGCCTCGACGGCGAGGCGCAGCAGCCGGGCCCCGAAATCCGACTCCCCGGCGGCCGCCGGCTCGACGCGCACGCCCGCCTTGCCGGCGCGCGCGTGCAGCTTCGCCGCCAGCGCCAGCGCGGGCTGGCCCATCGGCACGCCGTCCGTCGCGGACTCGCGCTGCTTCTCCGCCGCCTTCAGCTCCTCCCAGTTCGCCTCGACCTGCTCGGCCGTGTCGGCGTCCCGGTCCGCGAAGACGTGGGGGTGACGGTAGATCAGCTTGTCGACGATGTCCCCGGCCACCTCGTCGATCGAGAAGGGGTCGGTGGGGTGCTCCTGCGCGATGCGCGAGTGGAAGAAGACCTGCAGCAGCACGTCGCCGAGCTCCTCGCGGAGCATCGCGCGGTCGTTCTCCTCGATCGCCTCGACGAGCTCGAAGCTCTCCTCGACGAGGTACTTCACCAGCGACTCGTGGGTCTGCTCCGCGTCCCACGGGCAGCCGCCGGGCGAGCGGAGCCGGTCCATCACGGCGACCAGGTCCAGCAGACGTGCACCGGGCAGATCGTAGGAGCCGGGCAGCAGTTCCAGCTCCGGCACCACCACACCCGGCGTCTCCGCGCCCTCGACCGCGAAGCGCGCCAGCGCGTCGGTGAGCCCGGGGTCGCCGTCGGGGCCGACCAGCCAGACCACCACCGTGTCCGCCGCCGCCTCGGCGAGGGTCCGGGCCCGGGCGTAGGAGGGCACGTCCAGCACCTCCACCCCGACCCCGCTGCGCTCCAGCGGAGCGAGCAACGGGTGCGCCGGGTCACCGGCCAGGATCCGGTCGGCCGTGTGCAGGGTCTGCCAGGCCGGGCCGGACAGCAGACCCGGGGCAACACGGTGCGTGGTGCTCAGCAGCACCAGCCGACCGGGGGCGGAGGAGGAGGATGCAGTCTGTTCCTGGGACACACACGCAACCTACCCCGCGTTGTCCTGCGACACCTGCTTGATCCACGGCTGGGACGCACCGCCCAGGGTCAGGTTGGCCGTGTCCCAGCTGCCGTAGCGCGGGTTGACCGAGATCCCGAGGCCCGCCGCCACCGGCCGCAGCAGGTCGTTCAGCTTGGCGTTGGCGTTCGGGTCGGTCGTGCTGACACCGGCCTGACGCAGCAGGGCCAGCACACCCGCGCGCCAGCGGAAGAAGGGCTCCAGGTCCTGCGGCGGCAGACCGACCTGGTTCACGAACTGGGCCGCGAGGCGGTCCTGGCTGCCTGCCTGGGCGAGGAACGGACCCTCGACCCCGGACACGTCGGTCGCGGAGACGTTGATGCGCTTCTGGTCCAGCGCGGACTGCACGAGCTGCGCCTGGATGAGGAAGCCGAGGACGTTCGCGGGCTCGCCCGGCGAGTCCTGCCCGTAGGTCTTGGCGGTGCCGGTGCCGCCGCCCTGCGCCGGCGCGGCCGCACGGAACGCCGTGACCTGGTCCTCGACCGTGGCGATGGTGATCCGCTGCCCGCCCAGCACCGCCGCCGAGCCGGTGTGCACCGTGCCCCCGCCGCTGCCGCCGGAACAGGCGGCCAGCCCCGGCACGGTCAGCGCGGCGAGCAACGCGAACAGGGCGGTACGGGTGCGGTTCACTGGGCCTCCTGCGACTGACGGTCCGTCCGATGCGTGTGCCGCAGATCACCGTCCCACGCGGGGGCCGCCCGCACCAGAGGGTCGTGGGAAGACCACCGGGTTGCCGCAGTCGCGGCGATCTCGCTCAGCGCCGCTGGTGCTCCGGCTGCTCCGCCGCGTCGACGGCCGCCTCGGTCGCCGTCGCCGGACCGTGGCCCTCGACCGGGGCGACCTCGCCGAACCTGGCCAGGGCCAGCGCGCCGGCCACCGCGATCGCGAACCCCAGCAGCGCCAACCAGAGCAGCCCCGGACGGGTCCGGTCACCGAGCAGGATCACGCCGAGCAGAGCCGGCAGCGCGGTCTCCCCCAGCACCATCGCGGCCGTCGCGGTGGTCACCTTGCCGCCGCGGACACCCTCCGTCATGAAGACGAACGCGACCGCGCCGCCACCGAGCAGCGCGTAGGTGGCCGGATCCTTCAGCAGCGGAACCAGGTCCATGCCGTGCACGGCCGGCAGCAGCCGAACCGAGAGGCCGACCACGCCGAAGCCGAGACCGCAGAGCGCACCCATGGTCGCCGCCCGGACGGGTTCCTTCAGCCGCCAGGCCACCGCACCGAGGACCGCGATCACCACCACCGAAGCCAGCATGATCCAGTGCATCGGCATACCGGGGTGCTTCTCGCCCTCCTTGCCCGCCGTTGCCCCGAGCAGCGCGAGGCCGACACAGACTCCGGCGACCCCGAGCCACTCGGCTCGCCCGAGGCGCAGCTTCAGCACGGCCGCGCCGAGCACCGCCGTCACGGCGAGCGCACCGGCGAGTGCCGCCTGCACGACGTAGAGCGGCAGCGACCGCAGCGCGATCAGCTGGGCCACGAAGCCGAACAGGTCGAGCACCAGCCCGCAGACGAACGGCACGTTGACCATTGCCCGCACGGTGCCCAGCAGCCCGCCGCCCGCCTCGGACGGGGAGTGCGCCTGCGCCCCCAGGGCCTGGAGAACCATGGCCGAACCGAAACAGAGCGCGGCCAGCAGGGCCATGAGGAGTCCGAGCAACATACATCGAGCCTATCCGGTCCGACGCGCCCTCCCGGGGCGCGGGGAACTGCGGGAACGCCAGGAACGGCACGAACCGCAGGAAAGGCAGGAACGGCAGGAACGGTTCACAGGCGGGACAGCGTCCCGCGGATCTCCGCTGTGAACGGGTGGCCGAGGCCGTGTGCGCGTTCCGCGTCGGTCAGCAGCGCCGCGAGCGCGGCACGGGCACCCGCGCGGTCGCCCAGGGCGAGGCGCATCTGGGCCTCACGGCGCCGGATCTCCAGGCCCTGGCGCGGATCCATCCCGGCGTAGGGGTTCTCGGCGTAGGCGAGGACCGCGCGGTACTCCCCGAGTGCCTCCGCGTACTCACCGAGCTGTTCGAGGCACTGCGCGGCCTCGTACCGGTACTGCAGGGCCTGCGGATCCGCCGGACCCGCCTCGTGGGCCCGGTCCGCGGCCAGCCGGTGGAGCTCAGGCAGGGCGCGGGCGTACTCGCCGACGCCGAGCAGCGTCTGCGCGTACTGCTTGCGCAGCACCCGCGAGACCGGCGAGCCCTCGCCCTGCTGTGCGGCGACGACGGGCAGCAGGCCGCCGAGGACGTCGACCGCCTGCGTGGCCCGGCCCTCGTCGAGCAACCGTTTGACCCGGTCGACCGCCTCGGCCACGTCCAGGCCGGACGGGGGCAGGGACGGGACCGCCTGCGCAGCGGCTGCGCCGGGACCGCCGGGTCCCTCGTCGCCCTCCGGCCACGGCGAGCAGGGCCGCAGGAACGGGCGGATCGGGTCGAACTGCGCGGCGGGCCGCCCGGCCACCGCCCCGGGCTGCGGCAGCAGCCCGACCAGCTCGCGGTGCACCTCCGCCGCACCGGACGGCCGGTCGGCCTGGTCCTTCTGCAGCAGCCGCAGCACCAGGGCCTCCAGCCGCGGCGGCACCTCGGGGCGCAGTTCACGCAGAGGCTGCGGCGGATCGTAGAGATGCCGGTGCAGCACGCCCACATCCGTGGGCGCCGTGAACGGAACGCTGCCGCTCAGGAGTTCGTGCAGCACGACGCCGAGGGCGTAGAGGTCGGTGCGCGGCCCGACCACGCCGCCCAGGGCCTGTTCGGGCGCCATGTAGGCGGGGCTGCCGACGGCCGCGCCGGTGCGGGTGAGCCGGGTGGTGTCCGAGCCCAGCACGGAGGCGATGCCCAGGTCGAGAACGGTGAGGGTGCCGTCGGGGCGGACGACGACGTTGCGCGGCTTGAGATCGCGGTGCACGACCGGCACCGCGTGCACGGCGGCAAGGATGGCGCAGAGCTGTGCGCCGACGGCGACGGCCCACGGCCAGGGGTAGGGGTCGTTCTCGGCGAGGTGGTCGGCGAGGTCGGCGCCGTCGAGGTACTGCATGACGAGGTAGAGGTCCTCGCCGTCGCTGCCGAGGTCGTGCACGGTCACCAGCCCCGCGTGGTCCACCCGGGCGGTCACCCGCGCCTCGCGCAGGAAACGGCGGCGCAGCTCCTCCGCGCCGTCGCCGTGGAGACGGTCGGGACGCAGCAGCTTGACCGCGACGGGGCGGCCCAGCCGCTCGTCGTACGCCTTCCAGACCTGGCCCATGCCGCCCTGGCTGATCAGCGAACCGATGGTGTACCGCTCGGCGATGACCCGACCGTTCAACGGCCCTGCTCCCGCCGCAGGTAGTCACTGAGCTCGTCCAACTCCGCGCGCACCTGCCCGAGCCGGTCCTGCTGCACGGGCGGGGGCGCGAAGGACGGTGCGTACGGCGGCGGGACGGGCGGTGCGAAGGGTGAGGGGAACGGCGGCACCTGCCGCAGGGCCCGCAGGTGCCGCAGGTGCCGCAGGTCGCTGACGACGAACCAGATCGTCGCGACGATCCCGTGCAGCAGCATCGCCAGGGCCACCAGCTCGTAGCCGAGCGTCGGGTGGTTCGGGTCGTGCTGCAGCGCGGTGACGAGGATCGAGACCACGGAGAAGACGAACGAGGCGACGACCAGCACCAGGTCACGGGTGCCGCGGCTGCGCGCAGCGAGGACCGTCAGCGGGATGAAGGCGAAGATCCCCACCCCGCCGACGAGCGCCACCGCCACCAGCACCCACAGGCCGACCCGCAGGACGCCCACGCTCCTCGCGGGCGGTGCGGGGCTCATGACGGGCGGCGGCGGGCCGTACATGTGCGCTCCTGGTGAACGTGCTGTGTTCGACTGTTCGACCGTCAGAGCGTAGCGACAGGCGCGGACGGACGCGTTCGATTCGTACAGCTCAGTCGACACCGGTCGCCGGCGGCAACGCCCCGTCCGTCAAGGCGTCGTGGAGGCCGCGGACGAGGCGGTCGCCGAGGCGTCCCGCCCGCAGCAGCGCCTCCTCGAACGCCGCGAGGTCGCGGAACGAGGCGCCATAGCGGTGCTGTTCGGACAGCGGGAGACGCGGCAACTGCAGCCGACGCACGTCCAGGCGGGCCGCCGTGGAGGCGTAGCTGCTGGCCTGGCGGGCGTTGGCACTGCCGCGCAGGAAGCCGGCCAGGAACCACGGGTCCAACGCGGCGGGCTCCGGCCGAAGCACCTGGAGGTTGCGACCGAGAGCCGCACCGGCGGTGTCCGTGCCGACGACCCGGGCGACGCTGCCGCCGCCGAGCACCGGCACCACCACGTCGCCCTCGCGCAGCAGCACCGGTTCCTCGTCGAGGTCGCCGCTGAGCAGTCCGGCCGCACCGGTCGGGCCGGTCCCGGCCAGCACGTCCTGGTCGGTGAGGACCCGCACCTGCTCGCCGACGGCCCCGACACCGCCGGACCGGAGCACGAGTGCTCCCGTGCGGGCGAGTTCGCCCACCGTGGTACTGGTCCAGCGCGGGCCGCCGGCCGGGCCGAGCGGCTCCGCCGGCGGCGCGACGGGCGTCAACTCGGTGGTGCGGCGCAGCGTTTCGGACAGACGCCGGTGGATGTCGCCCAACTCGGCCAAGCCGCTCGCACCGGCCGCCCCGGAGGGGAGGTGCCGGGCAGGAGTCAGATCCACGTCGTCGTCGAGCAGTTCGAGCACCGGGACGGCCCGCACCACGCCCTCGCGGGCGGGTGCCTGCGCCGGACGACCGTGCTCGAAGCGGTCCCAGGCGTGCAGCACGGCGGTCCGCAGCAGCGGCCAGTCCACCCGGTCGCCGGCGCCGACGGCGGGGAGCGCGGAGGCGTCGACCAGCAGCAGCTCCGGCCCGGCCGCGCCCGCACCGAGCGCGTCGGCGCCGGGACGACGAAGTACCCACAGGTGCAGCGGCACGCTCTGCGGCGGAGCGGCGCCGGCCGGAAGCGCGACAACCGCGCGCAGCGCGCCGCGCCGCAGCAGCTCGGCGCGGATCCGGCGGCCGGAGCGCCGGGAGGCGACAGCGGGCGGCAGCAGCAGGACGGCGGTTCCGCCCTCGCGCAGCCTGGCCAGGGCGTACTGGACCCAGGCGAGTTCGGACTCGACCCGTGGCGGCAGTCCGTACTCCCAGCGGGCGTCGTAGGAGAGCTCGTCGTAACCCCAGTCCCGCTCATTGAAGGGCGGGTGGCACAGCACCGCGTCGGCGCGCAGCCCGGGGAAGGGATCGGCGCGCAGCCCGTCGGCCGCGGCGGCCCGGACCTCCGCGTCCGACTCCAGCGCGAGCCGGAGCGCCGCCAGGGCCACCTGGCCCGGGTCGATGTCGACGGCGTGGAGCGCGGCGGGGCGGGACGGCGGGAAGGTGGCGGCCCGGAGCAGTCCGCCGGTGCCGACGGCCGGATCGAGGACGGTCAGCTCGCGCCCGGGCTGTGTACCGATTCCGGCGCTGATGCCGGCCAGATCCGTCATCAGCTCGGCGAGGCCGGGCGGGGTGAGTGTGAACAGACGCGGGTTGGCGTCGAGGTAGCGGCCGAGAAGGAACTCGTACGTCTGCCGGGCGCCGAGGTCGGCCGCGAGCTCGACGACGGCCCGCAGCAAGGGCAGGAGCGGAAGCAGTTCACTACCGCTCGGGGTGTGAACCGGTCGGTCCTGGCCGAGGCGGTAGTCGAGGGCGTGGTCGAGCAGTCCGGGCAGCAGTTCGGCGAGTTCGGCGTCCGGCTGGTCGGTCAGACCCGCGCCGAGGTCGGGGTGGTCGCGGACGAGAAGCAGCACGCCTCCGATCCGGACTAGCGTCGGCACGACGCCCTCGGGTTGCGCGGCCACCTGTTGCCAGACCCGTTCACGTAGCGGGACTTCACTGAGTTTCCCCTGGCCGCGCAGCCATCGCTCGACATCCGCGAGGGCGAACGCGGGGCTGGTCTCGGTGCCGCCCACCGGCTTCGGGAAGTCGGCGTGGCGGCGACGCCAGTTGCTCACGGCGGCGCGGCCGACGCCCGCGAGGCGGGCGATCTCGGCGGCGGTGATCTGGTTCGACTGCTCGGTCATCGGTTGCTCCCCTTCCGGTGCCGACTGCGTGCACAGGAGCATACCGGCGGGGAAGGACACATCGGTTCACAGTGTGAACATCAGATTTTCGATGCTTTGTGTTGACTCAGTTCACAGCATCGTGGTTCTGTGTACCCATCAGCCCGGCGGCTCGCCGGACGGATCGACTCACAGGGGGTTTCGCCATGTCGCGCACCATCAACCGCTCGCGTCGCACCGCTCTCGCCGTCGCCGTGGGCGCACTTCTCATCGCCGGCACCGCGGCGTGCAACCCGACCACCGGCAGCTCCGTCTCGACCGACGCCAAGCCCACGACCTCATCGGCCAAGGCCGCCGCCGGCGGTCAGAGCTCCTCGAAGACGGCGAAGGTCGGCGACACCATCTCGCTCAAGGGAATGGACACCTCGGCGGACCTCACCGTCGTGAAGATCGTCGACAACCCGGCCGGCGCGGACGATTTCACCACGCCGGACTCGGGCAAGCGCTTCGTCGCCGTGCAGTTCCGGATCAAGATCACCGGCAGCAAGGCGTACAGCGACTCGCCGTCCAACGGCGCCAAGCTGGTCGACAGCCAGGGCCAGTCCTACGACGCGGACGTCGCCAGCGACACGAAGGCCGGCACCAGCTTCCCGGCCGTCGTGAACCTCGCCCCCGGGGCGACGGGCCTGGGCTTCATCACCTTTCAGGTCCCGTCCGGCGTGAAGATCACCCAGATCCAGTTCGGCCTGGACAGCGGCATGGCCGACCAGACCGGCCAGTGGAACGTGTGAACCCTCCAGGGGCGCGAGGCAGAACCTCGCGCCCCTGAGGTCAGCTGAACATCGCCGACAGGAACTCCACGCACCAGCTCAGCAGTTCACGCCCGACCACAGGCTTGCCACCGATCCGCGCGGTCGCCGGCCTCGGCACGAGCACCAGCTTCGTCGCCGACTTCACCTGGCTGCGCGGGTACAACCGGGTCAGCCGCAGCTCCTGCGACTCCCGCAGCTCCATCGGGCCGAAGCGGATGAACTGCCCCTGCAGGGTGATGTCGGAGATCCCGCAACGCCGCGCGTACAGCCGGAGGCCGGCGACCAGCAGCAGGTTCTCCACCGGCTCCGGCAGCTTGCCGTACCGGTCCGTCAGCTCCGCCCGGACCTGGGCGATGTCCTCCTCGGAGTTCACCGCCGCGATCGACCGGTAGGCCTGGAGCCGCAGCCGCTCGCCGGGCGCGTAGTCGTGCGGGACGTGCGCGTCGACCGGCAGCTCGATCTTGACCTCGAGCGGCTCCTCCTCGGGAGCGGCACCGCCGCTCTCCAGCATCTCGCGGAACTCCGCGACCGCCTCGCCGACCATGCGCATGTAGAGGTCGAAGCCGACGCCCGCGATGTGGCCGGACTGCTCGCCGCCGAGCAGGTTGCCCGCGCCGCGGATCTCCAGGTCCTTCATCGCGACGTACATACCGGCGCCCATCTCGGTGTGCTGGGCGATCGTCGCGAGCCGCTCGTGCGCGGTCTCCGTCAACGGCTTCTCCGGCGGGTAGAGCATGTACGCGTAGCCGCGCTCACGCCCACGCCCGACACGCCCGCGCAGCTGGTGCAGCTGGGAGAGGCCGAAGGTGTCGCCGCGCTCGACGATGAGCGTGTTGGCGTTGGAGATGTCGATGCCCGACTCCACGATCGTCGTGGAGACCAGCACGTCGAACTCCTTCTCCCAGAAGTCGACGACCACCTTCTCCAACTGCTGCTCGCCCATCTGCCCGTGTGCGGTGGCGACCCGCGCCTCGGGGACGAGCTCCTTCAGCCTCGCCGCCGCCTTGTCGATCGACTCGACACGGTTGTGGATGTAGAAGACCTGACCCTCGCGCAGCAGCTCGCGCCGGATCGCGGCCGCGATCTGCTTCTCCTCGTAGGGGCCGACGAAGGTGAGCACGGGGTGCCGTTCCTCCGGCGGGGTGGTGATCGTGGACATCTCGCGGATGCCGGTGACCGCCATCTCCAGGGTGCGCGGGATCGGCGTCGCCGACATGGTCAGCACGTCCACGTTGGCGCGCAGCTTCTTCAGCTGCTCCTTGTGCTCGACACCGAACCGCTGCTCCTCGTCGACGATGACGAGCCCGAGGTCCTTGAACCTCGTCTCGCTGGAGAAGAGCCGGTGCGTGCCGATGACGACGTCGACGCCGCCCTCACGCAGGCCCTCCAGGACCGCCTTCGCCTCGGAGTCGCTCTGGAACCGGGACAGCGGCTTCACCACGACGGGGAAGTTCGCGTAGCGCTCGGCGAAGGTCGAGAAGTGCTGCTGCACCAGCAGCGTCGTCGGCACCAGCACGGCCACCTGCTTGCCGTCCTGCACCGCCTTGAACGCCGCCCGCACCGCGATCTCGGTCTTGCCGTAGCCGACGTCGCCACAGATCAGGCGGTCCATCGGGACCGTCTTCTCCATGTCCTCCTTGACCTCGGCAATGGTGGAGAGCTGGTCGGGCGTCTCCGCGTAGGGGAACGCGTCCTCCAGCTCACGCTGCCACGGGGTGTCCGCGCCGAAGGCGTGGCCGGGCGAGGCCATGCGCGCCGAGTAGAGCTTGATCAGGTCGGCGGCGATCTCCTTGACCGCCTTCTTGGCGCGCGCCTTGGTCTTGGTCCAGTCCGCGCCGCCGAGCCGGTGCAGCGTGGGGGCCTCGCCGCCGACGTACTTGGTGACCTGCTCCAGCTGGTCGGTCGGTACGAAGAGCCGGTCGCCGGGCTGGCCGCGCTTGGCGGGCGCGTACTCCAGCACCAGGTACTCGCGGGTCGCGCCCTGGACGGTGCGCTGCACCATCTCGATGTAGCGGCCCACGCCGTGCGCCTCGTGGACGACGAAGTCGCCGGCCTTGAGCGCGAGCGGGTCGATGGCGTTGCGGCGCCGCGAGGGCATCCGACGCATGTCCTTGGTCGAGGACTTCTGGCCGGACAGGTCGGTCTCGGTGATCACGCAGAGCTTGAGGGCCTCGTGGACCAACCCGTTCTCGATCGCGCCACAGGCGACGTGGATCACGTCGGCGTCGGGAGCGGCGATCAGGTCCGGGGTGAGCCGGGCACCGATGCCCTCGCTGCCCAGCATCTCGGCGATGCGCGAGGCCGGGCCCTGGCCCTCCGTCACCAGCACCACGCGCCAGCCCTCGGCCAGGCGGCCCTTGCAGTCGGCGATGGCGCGGGCGGTGTCGCCGCGGTAGGCCTCGACCGGGTGCATGCCCAGGTGCAGCACGTCCGGCCCGGTCGCCTCCTCCTCGTCGGCGGCGAACGGGCTGACGGACCACCAGGGCAGGCTGATCTCCGCGGCGTGCTCGCGCACGTCCGCGAGCGACCAGAGCGAGGCCGCGCCCACGTCCAGCGGCGCCTTGCCGCCGGACGCGGCGGCGACCCAGGACGCCTGCAGGAACTCGGCGCTGGTCGCGACCAGATCGGCGGCCCGGGTGCGGACCCTCTCCGGGTCGCAGACGACGGCGACGCTGCCCAGCGGCAGCACGTCCATCAGCAGTTCCATGTCGTCGACCAGGACCGGCGCGAGGGACTCCATGCCCTCGACGGCGATGCCCTGGGCGATCTTGTCCAGGATCTCGGCGAGCTCCGGGTGCTCCTGTGCCAGGTCGGCCGCGCGGGCGCGCACCTCGTCGGTCAGCAGCAGCTCACGGCAGGGGGGAGCCCACAGTCCGTGCTGGGCGATCTCCAGCGAGCGCTGGTCGGCGACCTTGAAGTAGCGGATCTCCTCGACCTCGTCGCCCCAGAACTCCACCCGCAGCGGGTGCTCCTCGGTGGGCGGGAAGACGTCGAGGATGCCGCCGCGCACGGCGAACTCGCCGCGCTTCTCGACCAGCTCCACACGCTGGTACGCGGCGGCGGCGAGCCGCGCGACGATGTCGTCGAGGTCCACCTCCTGCCGCTGCTTCAGGCTGACCGGCTCCAGCTCGGCCAGACCCTTGACCTGCGGCTGCAGCACGCTGCGCACCGGCGCGACGATCACCTGCAGCGGTCCGGCCGCCGCGTCGTCGGCGGACGGGTGCGCGATGCGCCGCAGCACGGCGATGCGGCGGCCCACCGTGTCGGAGCGCGGCGAGAGCCGCTCGTGCGGGAGCGTCTCCCAGGCGGGGAACTCGGCGACGCTGTCGGGCGGCAGCAGGGAGCCGAGCGCGGCGGCCAGGTCCTCGGCCTCACGGCCGGTGGCCGTGACCGCGAGGACGGGACGCCCCCGCTCCCCTCTCGCCTTCCCCGCGAGCGCGCGCGCGAGCGCGGCGATGGCGAACGGCCGGGCGGCCGGCGGTCCCACCAGATCCAGGTGCCGCCGATCCCCGGCGAGTGCGGATTCCCCGGCCTCGGCGAGCGCCGGGTCGGAGGCGACGATGTCGAGCAGGCCGGTCAGGCTCATCTACTTCTCTCAGCCAGAGACAACGCGAAACACCCGGACTGCGAGGCAACCCGGGGGTCTCCAGCGTACGCCGCGCCGCGGCCGAGCGCTCAGTTGCACTGCACCGCCCGCATGCCGCGGGCTCGTCGCTCAGTTCCGCACACCCCCTGGATGGGGCAACTAGCGGGCGTCCGGATTGTTGTCCACAGCCTGGGGAAGAGTCGGGAGCTCCGACGTCTTCGCCTCGCTGTCGACCTCGACCTCGTCCTCGACCTCGTCCTCGACCTCGTCCTCTCCCGGGTCCGCTGCCTGACCCTCTGCCCGGCCCTCCGCCGTCGGCTCCGGCGCCGCGGCGACGGAGCCGGTCAGCGCGGCGAGCGTCTCGCGGATGTGATCCAACTGGGACTGGATGTGCTCGCGCCGCTCCGCGAACGTCCGCTGCTCGCGGGCGGACTGCTCCGCGATCCGCGCGGCCTCGCGCTGCGCCGCCTCGACACGGCGCTCCGCCTGGGTCGCGGCGTCGGCTTCGATCCCCTCGGCCTTGGCCTGCATGGCCTTGCGATGCCGCTCGCTCTCGGAGAGCTTCCGCTCGCCGATCGCGATCACCTCCGCCTCCCAGGCCACCACTTTGGCGTCGTGCGCTGTGAACTCCTGCTCCGCGGTCCGCTGCTGACCGGTCAGCCATGCCTGCGCCTCGCGTGAAGCCTGTTCCGCCCGACCGCGCAGGTCCTCCGCGTACACAGTCGCCTCCTCGCGGAGCGTGCGGCTCTCGCGGTCGGCCACGCCGCGCTGCGCCTCGGCCTGGTTGCGGGCGCGGTCGAGTTCACGGCGGTGCGACTCCTCCGCTGCGGCGCGTAGCTGGTCGGCGTACTGGCCTGCCGTGGTGCGCAGGCGGCGGGCCTCGGTACGGGCCTCGCTGTCGATGCGGTTGGAGACCGCCGCGGCCTCGGTACGCACGGCCTCGGCCTCCTCCTGGGCCGTGACCAGCAGCCCGGCGGCGCGCGCGCTCAGCACGTGGAAGTCCGGGACGGCGGCCTCCGCCGCCGCCCGCGTCTCCTGGAGGTCCATCAGCACGCGTTCGAGCCCGCGCATCTCGTCGCCGAGGGCGGCCAGGCGCTGCCAGGCCTCGTCGCGTTCGGCGGTGAGCCGGGTCATGGCCTGCTCGACCTGGTCGACGTCGTATCCCTTGCGGGTCAGGGAGAAGTCCGCTGTGCCGGGAGTGGTCGGATCGCTCATCTTCTGCTGCCGCTCCTCCGCCTTGCCGGACATGATCGGTACTCGACGTGCTCGTCCTATTTTGAGCAGATTAGTGCTTCTTAGGACGGTACCGACACATGAAGAGGGGACCGGCCGACGGCCGGTCCCCTCTTCTCCGCTCAGATCCGACCCGCTACAGCAGGCCGTCCCAGAACTGCTCCAGCACCACGGCCCACCAGTTCTCCGGCGAGGCCAGGGCCGCCGGGTCGATCGCGTTGACCTCGTTCTGGAAGTCGGTCGTCCACCGGCCGGCCTGCTCCTGGGTCAGCCCGAAGCGGAACCGCCACAGCCTCCCCAGCACCGCGAGGCAGCGGACGAACTGCGGCAGCCCGGTGTTCACGAACCGCGGCTGCGTCCCCTCCGGCCCGGCCGGCTGGCCCGCCGTGCCGAGGTCGACCGCGACGATCGCGTTCGTGCCGTACTGGACGCAGAGCTGCCGTCCGTAGTCGTTGCCGACGACGAGGTACGTGCCCGCGTCCGGTCCCGCGGTCAGGCCACGCTCCGCCGCGAGCTCCGCCAGCGTCGGGATCGGCTGCCCCGGCTGGGCCTGCGCCCAGAAGAACGGGCCGAACTCCCGCGGCAGCCCCGCCCACGTCAACGTCGACTGGACCTCCTGCGGCACGCCCGCACGCGAGACCGCCTGCGGATCGAAGCGGAACAGGTTCTGGTCGCCGAACGCCGCCTGCAGCTCCTGGGCCAGTGCCTGCGGCTGCGGCACCGGTGCCGGCTGCGCCGACGCGAGCGGCGCCCGCGACGACGGGATCGGCGCCGGACCGGCGGCGTGGGTGTGCAGCTCGCGCAGGTGCTCCAACAGGTGGTCGACGCCGCGCCGACGCGCGCCCGCCTCCCGGCCGTAGGGAGCGGTGTGCGTGATCCGCACGTTCGGCCAGGCCTCCTTGACCATGCGCGCGCAGTACCCGGCGGGCAGGTCGCAGCACTCCAGCTCGGTGTGCAGCTCCAGCACCTGCTCCGGCGGCACGTTCAGACGGCGCACCTCCTGCAGGATCTGCCACTCCGGGTGCGGCAGGCCCAGCGCCGAACGCTGGATGACCTGCTGCTCGGAGCCGTCCGGGCCGCGGTAGCGCAGCACCGCCATGTAGCCCGGCCCGACGGTGGGCACACCCGTGCCGGGCGCGGGCGCGCTGACAGGGGCCGGCCCCTGCGCCGGGACGGGCCCGGACGGCCCGCCCAGCGAGGCCCCGGGCGGGGGCGGGGGCATGCCGGGCCCACCGACGGGCATCCCGGGCGGTGGAGGCGGCAGCGCGGAGCCACCGAGCGGACCCGGCGGCGGAGGCGGCGGCAGACCCGGCCCACCCTGGGGCGCGGCAGGCGCCTTCGGCAGCGCACCAGGACTGGCGAACATCGTCGGCGCGTAGTCCAACCCCTCCGCCTGCGGACCGCCCACCGCACCAGGCGGAGGCGGCGGCAGACCGGGGCCACCCACCGGCATCCCCGGCGGCGGAGGCGGAACACCCGGACCACCGAGCGGCGCACCCGGCGGAGGCGGAGGCACACCCGGACCACCGAGCGGCGCACCCGGCGGAGGCGGAGGCACACCCGGACCACCGAGCGGCATCCCCGGCGGAGGCGGAGGCACACCCGGACCACCGAGCGAGGCACCTGGCGGCGGGGGCGGCACCGCCGGACCGCCGAGCGGACCCGGCGGCGGAGGCGGCGGCAGACCCGGACCGCCCTGGGGCGCGGCAGGCGCCTTCGGCAGCGCACCAGGACTGGCGAACATCGTCGGCGCGTAGTCCAACCCCTCGGCCTGCGACCCGCCCACCGCACCAGGCGGAGGCGGCGGCACACCCGGACCACCGAGCGGCATCCCCGGCGGCGGAGGCGGAACACCCGGACCACCCACCGGCATCCCTGGCGGAGGCGGCGGCACACCCGGACCACCCACGGGTCCGTTCGGCATCCCGATGGGGGCCGCCGCGCCTGCCGCCGGAGGGAAACCGTAGGAGCCCGCGGCCGCGCCCTGCTGCGGGAACCCGTAGCCGCCGGAACCGGAGCCGGCACCGTCGGGCGTGCCCGCCACCGGCGCCCCGGGCCCCTGGCCGGACTGCGGGTAGCCGTAGCCGCCCGCGCCTGCCGGCGGAGCGACCGGGCCCTGCGGGTAGCCGTACCCCGACGCGGCCGCGGCGCCTGCGGCCGCGGCTGGCGGCGCCTGCTCGGCGAAGGGATCGTTCGGGGCGCCGGGGATCCGGGAGGCCCCGAACTCCTGCGGACCGGGGCCGCCGGCCCACGGCGACGGATCCGACTGCGGCGCGTCGGGCGGCGCCGGCGGGGCCGCAGGCGCAGGCGCAGGCGCAGGCGCAGGCGGCGCAGCCACCGCGTTGCCGCCCACGGACGCGCCCACGGACACGTCCGCTCCACTGCCCGCCGCCGCGCTCTCGCCCGCGACGGCACCGTTGCCCGCACCCGCCTGCGCCGGAACCTGCGCCGGAACCGGTGCCGGAACCGGTGCCGCCGGAGGCGGCGCCAGCATCGTCGGAACATCGCCCGGCGGGCCGGGACGGACCGGTGGGGCGACCTGGAGGCTCGCCGCCTCCTCCGCACGGGCCTTCGCCGCGGCCTCCTCCAGCCACTGCGGGGGGCTGAGCAGGAAGGAGGTCGCCTCGACCAGGTCGCGCTCGGCCGCCGCCGACGTCGGCGCCTGCGGCGTCGCCCCGGCGGGGCGACCGTAGACCTCCTCGTACCGCCGGACCACGTCGTTGATCGGCAGGGCCGGCCAGAGCGTGACCGCGCCGGTGTCGCGGGCGATCACCATCCGCGCCGCGCCCCCGTCCGAGGACGGGCCGTCGGTGCGGTCCACCGCCCAGGCGACGAAGCCCAGGTCGAACTCGCGCACCCGCACCTCACGGCGCAGCCACGCGGGCACGCCGTCGTTGATCCACTCCTCGGCGCGCTGCTGCGCCTCCGCGTACGTCACCACGGCGACGACCCCCTCAACCCTTCACCGGGACGGCACGCGCGAACCCGCCGTCCACCATCAGTTCCGCCACCGTCTGGAGCTCCGGCGGGCTGCCCGCCAGCCGCAGCAGGAACGCGTCGAAGTCGTCGCCGCACGGCAGCAGCAGGCGCTCGCAGCGCTGCTGGGGCGTCAGGGACGGGTCGGCGTCGTCGCGCGCGTCGTCGTAGGGCAGGAACCAGACCGTGCCGATCCGCTCGCCGCGGACCTTGATCACCAGCAGGCCGCCCTGGGCGAAGCCGATGCCGAGGTAGTCCTTGGTCACGTGGTCGCGTAGGCACTTGTTGATGTAGGCAAGGTCGCCGAGGGAACGCTGCGCGGGCAGCCCGAAGAACGGCTGGTCCACGAGGATGCCGAGCTCGGTGTCGAGCCCGAGGCCCTTGGGGGCCCGGCCGCCCGCCGCCTTGAGGAAGATCCGGTAGGGGCCCGGGAGGGTGTAGCCGAGCGCCTCCTCGACCGTCTGGAGGCGCTGCTCGATCTCCAGCGGGCTCGGATGCTCCGCCGCCTCGCCGCTCGTCGCGCCCTCCCCGGCCTGACTCGCGTCCGCCGCGCCGTCGCCGGCGCCCGGGAGCGCGAAGTGGACGGGCCGGCGCTCCTGCAGCGGGCGGGTGCCGCGCTTGGCGTGGTCCGCGCGGGAGCCGGCCAGGCCGGCGTGGTGCCGTAGCAGCGCCTTGACCTCGACCGGGATCAGTTCGAGCCGACGGCTGCCGGGGGTGGCCGGGGTCACCGAGTGGTGCCACGTCCAACCGGCCGGTGTACCGACGGGGCTCTCGACGTCCGCCCACAGCTCGTGGCCCTCGGCGCGCAGCGCGGCGTTGGCGGAGACGTAGTCGGTGAGCCGCAGCTCGTCGACGCCGAAGCCCTCGGGTGGGTCCGCGATCTCCGCGGCGGCCCGGGCGTACGGAGAGAAGTCGGGCCTGCCCTCTGCGTCGATCCTTACCCCGGAGGGGTATTGCTGCGCCCGCAGCGGATCGGGAAATTGCACGACCTGCCCGGCGTAGGCCCCGTTGGGCCGACCTGTCGTCATGGAGTTTGCCCCCTGCTGGAACTGACTGCCGGAGCCCAGCCTAGGGGCTTCCCGGCCACCAGGGATCTCCCCCGTCACGACGCCCCATCGGTCCGCTATCGAACACACCCCCGACTTCAGTGTCTCTGGGGGTATTTGGCAGTCTGATCCACAGCACGTTGACGGGGGTTGACGGGGGAAAGGAACCACTGTTCATGGAGACCACACATCACCAGCGCAGACATGCGCCCGCTCCACTGCTGCGCCACCGCCGGGACAGCCTGATGCCGATCGTGGCCGCGGCGCTGTCGGTGCGGGGTGATACCTATACACACGTCAGCGAGAAGTCCGAGCCGCCGCTGCTGCACCCGCTCGTCGGCGAGTTCCTGGCGGGGCTCCCGGTGGAGCACCGGGAGCGGTACACCGGGCGCTGCCCGGAGGCGGTGCTGCTGTCGCAGTTCCTCGACCAGACGGAGTCGGGGCGCTCCGGCCGGGCCGCGCGGAAGTCGTTCGGGGAGGGCGACGCACGCAAGGCACTGCGCGGCGCGAAGATGACGACGGTCCGGATCCGCGAGGAGGGCGATCCGGCCCACGGCACCCACCAGCCGCCGTGCCGCAGCTGCGAGCCGCTGCTCGCGCACTTCGGCGTCAAGACCATCTCGCTGCACCCGAGGACGAAGTGACGAGGGGAGGTCGCACCACCATGGAGGCACGGTTCCCGGCGGACGTCGCGTCCGCCCTCGCCAAGGCGGGCTGGTTCCCGGACCGTAAGCGCCTGCCAATGGCGGAGGCGTGGGCCGCGCGGCTCTCCGGCTACGTCTCGCCGGAGGGCCACCGGCACACGGTGTTCCCGGCCGCGCTGGAGGCGTGGGCGGAGTTCGGCGAGATAGCGGTCGACCTGGACGGCCCCGGTATCGAGGTCGCCCGGACCCCGTTCGCCATCGACCCGCTGAGAGGGCTTCACCAACCGCGCACGCTGGCCGACCTGGGCCGCTCCCTGGAGCTCCCGGTCGCCCCGCTCGGTGAGGAGCGTGACGGCGCGGCGCTGCTCGCGATCGACGCGGTGGGTCGTGTCTACAGCCTCGACCACGCGGGCGAGTGGTTCCTCGGCCACTCGATGGACCAGGCGCTCACCACGCTGATCAACGGCCTGCGGGCCGAGCGCCTGCGGTTCCTGACGGACGCGATGTGAGCCCGCAGGCGCAGGCGGCCGACAGGCCCTGAGGGTTGTCAGGCAGGCCCTCGGCCCCGTCCGGCGCCTAAGCGCCGTACGCCTCGTGGAGGGCCGTCTCCACCAGGGTGCGGGCCTGGGCCTCCTGGAGGCCCAGGGCCTTCGCCCGCTGCGCGAACGCCGCGGCGGCCCTCGCGATCTCCGCGAGCGAGCGGTCGCCGGACGCGGCGACAACGGTGCCGGCGCGTCCGCGGGTCTCGACCACGCCCGCGGTCTCCAGCTCGCGGTAGGCCTTGGCCACGGTGTTGACCGCCAGGCCGAGGTCCTCGGCCAGCTTGCGGACGGTCGGCAGCTTCGTGCCGACGGGAGCCTCGCCGCTGGCGGCCGCGGCGGCGACCTGCGCGCGGATCTGCTCGAAGGGCGGGACGTGGGAGGAGGGGTCGAGGGCGATCAGCACGGTGCGGTCTCCGACACTCGGGACAACGGCAGCCTCCTACGGTAGTACCGCCGCACCGAGGGCGGCACGACCAGGGCGTTGAGCACGAGCGAACCGCACGCCGCACCGGCCGTCCAGAGCATGAACAGCAGGCTCACCCTACTCCCGCCCTGGTGCAGCGTCCGCAGGCAGACCATCCCCGCGAGGGTGACGAAGACCGGCGCGAGAAGGACCTGCGGCAGCACCGTGGCGACCCGGAACGCCTCGTCGAAGGCGAGCTCCGGGCCGCCCAGCGCAGGCCGACGCGCGTTCAGCACGCGCAGCTGCAACCGCTCCGTGCCCAGGCGGCGAACACGGCGGCCGAAGAACCAGCCCAGGAGCGGCGCACCGACCAGCGGGGACAGCACCGTGCCGAGCCCGGTGCGCACCCGTGCGCGCGCACCCACCGCGCGGGCGATCTCCGGCGGCAGCCACAGGTCCTGTTCCCGGGCGAACCGTTCGGCCCGCCTCAGGTCGGCCCGCTCGCCGCGCCGCAGCAGCGTGACCGCCCCACCGGCACCGAGTCCGACGCCCAGGCCCGCACCGATCGCGACCCCGATACCCACCGAGGACATACGCGCTCGCCCCTCCCCCTCGACGGCCCGGAACTCACCAGGTCAGCGAGCGTTCCAGCACACGTTCACGACGCGGTCAGCAGCCGGGCCTCGACGCGGTAGCCGCCCTCCGCCGTCGGCCCGGCGGCGAAGGTGCCGCCGAGGGCGTGGACGCGTTCCCGCATGCCGACGAGGCCGTTGCCGCCGCTGGGCAGCCCGCGATCGGCCGCCGGAGTGAGGTCGGCCGCGGGACAGGTGTTGGAGACGGCGAGCGCCACACCGCCCGCGACGTAGGCGATGACGACCTCGACATTCGTCCCGGGGGCGTGCTTGAGCACGTTCGTCAGCGCCTCCTGGACCACCCGGTACGCGGTCCGCTCGGCCTGGGCCGGCAGTGGCCGGCGCAGGCCTCCGAGGGTGTAGCGGACGCCGAGGCCCGCCGCCCGCGACTCGTCGACGAGCTTGGGCAGGTCGGCGAGTCCGAGCTCGTCGGGCTCCCGGGGCTCTCGCCCGAACCCGCCGCCGTTCCCGGTCGGCGCGCCCGCACGGGTGGCACCCGTCGGCCCCGCCGTCCGCGGCTCCGCGCCAGTCTGGGACGCGGAGGTCGGCGCCTCGTCCGGCTCGACCGCGCGCAGCACCCCGAGGATCTGCCGCAGCTCGTCCAGAGCCTGCCGGCCGATGTCGCCCATGAGACGCGCGCTCTGCGCGGCACGGTCGGGATCCTTGTGGACGACCCGCTCCAGCGCGCTCGCGTGCACCACCAGCAGGCTGACCCGGTGGGCGACCACGTCGTGCATCTCGCGGGCGATCCGGGTGCGTTCCTCCATGCGCGCCCGGCGTGCACGCTCGTGCGCCTGGTCGGCCAGCAGGCTCAGCTCCGTCTCCAAGCCCTGCGCGCGCTCGTGGAGGGCGACCCAGAGCCGGCGCTTGGCGCCGATGTAGAGGCCGAGAATCGCCGGCGGCACGCTGATCGCCACCGCGACCAGCACCGACAGAATGATCAGGACGTACTCCGGCACGCCTTGTCGCAGCGCGTTCTGCTGCTGGGTGCCCAGGGTGAGCGTGGAGACGATCACGGTCTCCGCGATCGCCAGCCCGCACAGCGCGCTCATCGCCCGCCGCTCGGCGAAGCGTCCGGCGGCACCCTCGGGTCGGTACGCGCCCAGGGTGTAGAGCCCGATCATGAGCAGCGTGTAGCCCGCGGCCAGCGGGATCGTCGCGAGCGCCGCGGCCACCGGGATCAGCGGCCAGCGGCGCCGGACCAGCAGCGTCGCGCCCGCCACCAGGCCGAAGACTGCGACGGCGGCGACGGCCGCCGTGCCGAGGCCCTGACGGAACGCGAAGACAGCCGCCGACGAGGCGCACTCCCCCGCCGCGACCACCGCCAGGCCGATGTCGAGCCACATGCTCCGTCGGCGCGTCCACGCTCCCACCCTCATGCCACAAGGGTAAAAGGAAGCCCAAGGGCTGTGCGGGCACCCACCCGCCTGTCCGCATGGCGGCCATCCCCGTGGACGGTCACTCGCCGCAACCTATGCTGGACCGCGAGAGATCAACCGCATCTCGAGCACGACGCAGGCAACTGCTACTCGAGCGGACAGCGTGGTCCGCACACGCCCTTGTCCGTTCCCCCCACCCCGCAAGGGAGCACCAGCGTGAGCGACGACCGCGAGGCCACCGTCCCCGCCTCGGACATCCCCGCCCCCGCCCCGGACAACAGCGCGCTGCGCGCCGACATCCGCCGGCTCGGAGACCTGCTCGGCGAGACCCTGGTCCGCCAGGAGGGCCAGGAGCTGCTCGACCTCGTCGAGGAGGTCCGCGCGCTGACGCGCAGTGACGGCGCGGCCGCGGCCCGGCTGTTGGAGGAGACCGATCTGGCCACCGCCGCCAAGCTGGTACGGGCCTTCTCCACCTACTTCCACCTGGCGAACGTCGCGGAGCAGGTGCACCGCGGCCGCGAGCTGAACGCCAACCGCGACAGCAACGGGAGTCTCCTCTCCCGCACCGTCGACAAGCTCGTCGACGCGGATCCGCAGCACCTGGCCGTGACGCTGCAGCACCTCAACGTCCGCCCGGTCTTCACCGCGCACCCCACCGAGGCCGCGCGCCGCAGCGTGCTGCAGAAGCTGCGCCGGATCGCCGAACTGCTGGACACCACCGACACGCCCTCCCGTCCGACCGGCCGCCGCCAGGCCGACCGGCGTCTGGCCGAGGTCATCGACCTGCTGTGGCAGACCGACGAGCTGCGCATCGCCCGCCCCGAGCCGTCCGACGAGGCACGCAACGCCGTCTACTACCTGGACGAGCTCTACAAGCGCGCGGTCCCGGACGTGCTGGAGGAGCTGTACGAGGAGCTGGCCCGGGTCGGCGTCAAGCTGCCCGAGGGGGTCCGCCCGCTGACGTTCGGCACCTGGATCGGCGGCGACCGCGACGGCAACCCGAACGTCACCCCCGAGGTGACCCTCGACGTGCTGGTCCTGCAGCACGAGTACGGCATCAACGACGCCCTCGACGTGATCGACGAGCTGCGCGGCGCCCTGTCCTCCTCGGTCCGGCTCTCCGGCGCCAGCGAGGAGCTGCTGCAGAGCCTCGCGGCCGACCTGGAGAACCTCCCGGAGATCAGCCCGCGCTACAAGCGGATGAACGCCGAGGAGCCCTACCGCCTCAAGGCCACCTGCATCCGGCAGAAGCTGCTCGGCACCAAGGAGCGCCTGGCCCACAACACCCCGCACGTGCCCGGCCGCGACTACCTCGGCACTGGCGATCTGCTGGCGGACCTGGAGGTCATCCAGACCTCCCTGCGCGCCCACAAGGGCGGCCTGATCGCGGACGGCCGGATGAACCGGGCGATCCGCACCATCGCCGCGTTCGGCCTCCAGCTGGCCACGATGGACGTGCGCGAGCACGCCGACGCCCACCACCACGCGCTCGGCCAGCTCTTCGACCGGCTCGGCGAGGAGGCCTGGCGCTACACCGACATGCCGCGCGAGTACCGGCAGCGGCTGCTGGCGAAGGAGCTCCGCTCCCGCCGTCCGCTGGCCCCGATCCCGGCCCCGCTGGACGCCGCCGGCGCGAAGACGCTCGGGGTCTTCGCGACGGTGCGCGACGCGTTCGAGCGGTTCGGCCCGGAGATCGTGGAGAGCTACATCATCTCCATGTGCCAGGGCGCGGACGACGTGTTCGCGGCCGCGGTCCTGGCCCGCGAGGCCGGCCTCATCGACCTGCACGCCGGCGTCGCCCGGATCGGCATCGTGCCGCTGCTGGAGACCACCGACGAGCTGCGGGCCGCCGACACCATCCTCGACGAGATGCTGCGCGACCCCTCCTACCGCCGCCTGGTCGCGCTGCGCGGCGACGTCCAGGAGGTCATGCTTGGCTACTCCGACTCCTCCAAGTTCGGCGGCATCACCACCTCGCAGTGGGAGATCCACCGCGCCCAGCGCCGCCTGCGCGACGTCGCGCACCGCTACGGCGTCCGGCTGCGGCTCTTCCACGGCCGCGGCGGCACCGTCGGCCGCGGCGGCGGCCCCTCGCACGAGGCGATCCTGGCGCAGCCGTGGGGCACGCTGGAGGGCGAGATCAAGGTGACGGAGCAGGGCGAGGTGATCTCGGACAAGTACCTGATCCCGTCGCTGGCCCGGGAGAACCTGGAGCTGACGGTCTCCGCGACGCTGGAGGCCTCCGCCATGCACACCTCCCCGCGCCAGTCGGAGGAGGCGCTGGCCCGCTGGGACGCGACCATGGACACCGTCTCCGACGGCGCGCACGCGGCCTACCGCCGCCTGGTCGAGGACCCGGACCTGCCGGCGTACTTCTTCGCCGCCACCCCGGTCGACCAGCTGGCCTCCCTGCACCTGGGCTCCCGCCCGTCCCGCCGCCCGGACTCGGGCGCGGGCCTGGACGGCCTGCGTGCGATCCCGTGGGTCTTCGGCTGGACGCAGACCCGCCAGATCGTCCCCGGCTGGTACGGCGTCGGCTCCGGCCTCGCCTCCGCCCGCGAGGCGGGCCTCGGCGAGATCCTCGACGAGATGCACGGCCAGTGGCACTTCTTCCGCAACTTCCTCTCCAACGTCACCATGACGCTGGCCAAGACGGACCTGCGGATCGCCCGCCACTACGTCGAGCAGCTGGTCCCGAAGGAACTGCGGCACGTCTTCGACCTCATCGAGGCCGAGCACGAACTGACGGTCAAGGAGGTGCTCCGGGTCACCGGGGAAACCGAACTCCTGCAGCACCAGCCGGTACTGCAGCAGACCTTCGCGATCCGCGACGCCTACCTCGACCCGATCTCCTACCTCCAGGTCGCGCTGCTGCGCCGCCAGCGTGAGGACGCCGCCAACCACATCTCCGAGGACCCGCTGCGCTCGCGCGCCCTGCTCCTCACCGTCAACGGCGTGGCGGCCGGTCTGCGCAACACGGGCTGACAACTGGCCAGATAACGATTCGTGCAGCAACTGCGGTCGGTTTCCGGAGCAATCCGGACACCGGCCGCAGTCGGTTTTGCGCCATCGCACTAGGCTCACGCGCGCACTGCTCATGTTCGGCACAGCCGGCGCACATGAGCCACGTTTCTTCCAGGGGGATCTCAGCGTGAGGCCACGTTCCGCCATTCCCACCGCCGCGGCCACCGCGCTGCTGGCGGCCCTCCTCTCCGTTCCCGCCCAGGCCACCGCCGACCCCTCGCCGAGCCCGAGCGGGAGCCCGAGCCCGAGCGGGAGCGCGAGCCCGAGCGGGAGCGCGATCCCGGGCGCGACGGACAGCCCGTCACCCACGCCCACGCCCTCCGGTCCACCGGTCCTCACCGTGGCCACGCCCGGACTGCCCTTCGCGGGTGACGCCATGGGCGGCACCGACCGGAAGCTCTCCGTCATCGCCTGGGACGTCAACGCCCAGGGCGGCGAGGACATCGGTGCCGTCACCTCGGTGACCCTCCACCTCCGGCTCCAGGGTTCCCCCGCGGACGCCCCCGACGACCTGGTCGTGCCGGGGCTCACCCGCTACTACGCCGGGTCCGCGACGTGGGACACGCCGGGCCCGGTGACCATGCCCCGACTGGGCACCTACGACATCACGGCCGAGGTGACCGACGCCGCGGGTCGCACCGCGCTGATCCCCGACGTCGGCACGTACACGGACGCGGCAGTCGTCACGGTGACGTCCCTGGCGGCGAGCCCGGCCACGGTCGACTACGACCACCGCTCCGTGGCCGTCACCGGACACGTGACGATCACCGATCCCGACACGGGCGGCACACTCGCGCCCGACAAGCTCTCGTTCTCGGTCGGGTGCAGCTACGCCCTGATCGAGGGTGGCGACGCCGTCCCGGACGCCAACGGCGATTTCACCACCACGGTAACGGTCGACAGCGGACCGACGCTCGCCCTGACGGGCGGTTACGTCCGCAGCGGCGGCAGTACGCCGTACCGGATCCAGAGCTCGGCCACGAGCAACACCGTGAGCATCGCTCAGGAGAAGACGCGGATCCGACTGCTGGAGCCGCAGCAGTACTACGTGAAGTCCGGTCCGGTCGCGCTCAGCGGTGTGGTCGAACGGCAGGTCGGGAACACGTGGTTGCCGGTTCCCGATCTGGCGGTGACCTACCAGGTCGACGGCCAGTACACCGTGTTCACAGGTCAGGACGGCGTGTTCCACGCCACGGTGCCGTACTTCGGCAGCTACCAGTTCACGACCGGCGGGGACACCGACCGCTTCGGGCGGAGCGGCGTCTACCTGAGCGGCAGCACCTCACCCGCGGTGTACGTCCACATCCCGATCGCCACCAACTTCAGTTGGCTGTCCTACGACGAGGACCCGTACGGGGAGGCGGACATCAGCGCCACGCTGTCCGCGCAGGGTGGACCGGGCATCCCCGACAACAAACTGAGCGTCGCCGTCCAGTACTCGTCGGACAACAAGAACTGGCACTTCGTCGGCTGGACCCGGCTCGGACGCCCGGGCGTCCCCAGCAACACGGTCCACTTCTACGCGACCTACAACGGCACGGCCAACGGGTACTGGCGCCTCTACTTCCCCGGGACACCGGACCTCGCGCCCGCACTGAGCCCGTCGATGCACATGTCGATGACCTCGACCCGCATCACCGGCGGAACGCCCGGCAGCCGCCATCCGTACCGGAACCAGTACCTCGGTTTCTCCGGAACGCTGCAGCAGTACCGTTCCGGGGCCTGGCGGCCGTTCGGCTCGGCCCCGGTCCAACTGCTCTTCCGTCCGACCGGCAGCAAGACCTGGTACGAGATGAGCACCGCCAGGACCGACCGCTACGGTCACTACCGGATCGGCGCACATGATCCGCGCAGTGGCACCTGGATGGTGACCTACCTCGTCTCGGACGGGAGCCACCTCTACGCCGTCGGACCGCAGACCTGGGTCGGGCTCGGGTAACCCCGCCCGCCCAGGGCCTGGGCGGGCGTCAGCCGTTGTACGTCGACTGCGCCCGCTCCAGGCCCTCCTGCATCAGCGCCTCCACGGCGTCAGCGCAGCGGTCCACGAACCAGGGGAGCTCCTTGCGCTCGGTGGAGGAGAAGTCGCGCAGCACGAAGTCGGCGACCTCCATCCGGCCCGGCGGGCGACCGATGCCGGCGCGCACGCGGAGGTACTCCGGACCGAGGGACTTGGTGATCGACTTGAGCCCGTTGTGGCCGTTGTCGCCGCCGCCGCGCTTGAGGCGCAGGGTGGCGTAGTCGATGTCGAGCTCGTCGTGGATGACGATCAGTCGGTCGGCGCCGGACTTGTAGAAGTCGCGCAGCGCGACGACGGGGCCGCCGGAGAGGTTCATGAAGGACATCGGCTTGGCCAGGACGACGCGCTCGCCCGCCAGTCGGCCCTCCAGGACCTGGGCCCGGCTCTTGTGCGCCTTGAACTTGCCGCCCACCCGCTCGGCCAGCAGGTCGGCCACCATGAAACCGATGTTGTGGCGGTTGCCCTCGTACTGCCCGCCCGGGTTGCCAAGGCCGACCACCAGCCAGGGGCCCTGCTCGCTCATTTCCTGCGACTCCTGTCGTGAAGCACCGGGTGAAGCGGGACTGCCCCGGCCGTCACAGCGGACGGTCGGGGCAGTCGCACGACGTGCTGAGGGATCCGGGACGGATCAGGCCTCGGTGGCCTCGGCCTCGGCGGCCTCCTCGGTCTCCTCCGCCGGGGCCTCGGCCTGGGCGCCGATGACCTGCAGGACGACCGCGTCCTCGTCGACGGCCAGGGAGGCGCCGGAGGGGAGGGTGATGTCCTTGGCGTGGATGGAGGCGCCGGCCTCCAGGCCCTCGATGGAGACCGTGACGGCCTCGGGCAGGTGGGTGGCCTCGGCCTCGATCGGCAGGGCGTTCAGGACGTGCTCGAGCAGGTTGCCGCCGGGGGCCAGCTCGCCCTCGGTGTGGACCGGGACCTCGACGGTGACCTTCTCGCCACGCTTGACCAGGATCAGGTCGACGTGCTCGATGGTGCGCTTGATGGCCTCACGCTGGACGGCCTTCGGCAGCACGAACTCCTGCTTGCCGTCGATCGGCAGGGAGATCAGCGCGTTCGGGGTCTTCAGCGCCAGCATCAGGTCGTGGCCCGGCAGGTTCAGGTGGACCGGGGCGTGGCCGTGGCCGTAGACGACGGCGGGGACCAGGCCGGCACGACGGGCGCGACGGGCGGCACCCTTGCCGAACTCGTTGCGGGGCTCAGCGGCAAGGCGGATCTCGGACATGGAAGCGCTCCTTGTCTCGTAATGAACGGGTGAGCGCTCGGCGGCCATCTCACACGTCTTGGAACAAGAAGCGCGTCGATAACGGAACCGGTTCGTACCTGGGCACGAAAAGGCTCCCTCGCCGGGCAGGTACCCAGAGTACCCAAGCCCGCCGAGGGAGCCAAAACGATCAATCAGACGAGCGATCAGGCGCGCTCGTCGAAGAGGCTGGTGACCGAGCCGTCGTCGAAGACCTCGCGGATCGCGCGGGCGATCAGCGGGGCGATGGAGAGCGTGGTGACCTTGTCGATCTCCTTGGACAGCTCGCCCGGGGTCGGCAGCGTGTCGGTGAAGACGAACTCGCTGGCCCGCGAGTTCTTCAGGCGGTCCGCGGCCGGGCCGGACAGGACACCGTGCGTGGCGGCGACGATGACGTCCTCCGCACCCTGCTCGAACAGCGCGTCCGCGGCGGCGACGATCGTGCCGCCGGTGTCGATCATGTCGTCGACCAGGACGCAGACGCGGCCCTTGACGTCACCGACGACCTCGGCGGACATGACCTTGTTGGCCACGTTCGGGTCACGGCGCTTGTGGATGATCGCCAGCGGCGCGCCCAGGCGGTCGGACCACTGGTCGGCCACGCGCACGCGGCCGGCGTCCGGGGAGACGACGGTGAGCTTGTTGCGGTCGACCTTGGAGCCCACGTAGTCGGCCAGGAGCGGCAGCGCGAAGAGGTGGTCGACCGGACCGTCGAAGAAGCCCTGGATCTGCGCGGTGTGCAGGTCCACGGAGATCAGCCGGTCGGCGCCCGCCGTCTTCAGCAGGTCCGCTATCAGGCGGGCGGAGATGGGCTCTCGGCCGAGGTGCTTCTTGTCCTGACGTGCGTAGCCGTAGAACGGCATGATCACGGTGATGGTCTTGACCGACGCGCGCTTGAGCGCGTCGATCATGATCAGCTGCTCCATGATCCACTGGTTGATCGGAGCGGTGTGACTCTGCAGCACGAAGGCGTGCGCGCCACGGACCGACTCCTGGTAGCGGATGTAGATCTCACCGTTGGCGAAGTCCAGTGCCTTGGTGGGGACCAACTCGACACCCAGTTGCTCGGCCACCTCGCTCGCGAGCGCCGGGTGTGCACGGCCGGAGAAGAGCATCAACTTCCGTGAGCCCGAGGACTTGATCCCGGTCACTGCAACCGTCTCCTTGTTGCTTTGTACACCCAGGTAGCTTGCACATCCGCAGGCGGACACTGGCCTGGCGCGGCCCTTAGGTGTGTGGATGTCCACCAGGTTACGCGTCCGTGGAGGTCCACGTCGCGCCCGGGTCACCTGAGGGAGTGGTCGAAGCAGCCCCTCAGGCCTCTTCCGCCGCTGCCTTCGCAGCCGCTGCGGCCTGCGCCGACGCGGTTCCGGGGCGCTTGCGCTCGACCCAGCCCTCGATGTTGCGCTGCTGCGGACGTGTGACGCCCAACGCACCCGCGGGCACGTCCTGGTAGATCACCGAGCCGGCCGCCGTGTAGGCCCCGTCCCCGACCGTCACAGGGGCGACGAACATGTTGTCAGAGCCGGTGCGGCAGTGCGCCCCGATGGTGGTGCGGTGCTTGTTGACGCCGTCGTAGTTGACGAAGACGGAGGCCGCGCCGATGTTCGTGCCCTCGCCGATGGTCGCGTCGCCGACGTAGCTGAGGTGCGGCACCTTGGCACCGTCGCCGACCACGGCGTTCTTCATCTCGACGTACGTGCCGGCCTTGGCCTTGGCACCGAGCACCGTGCCGGGGCGCAGGTAGGCGTAGGGGCCGACGTTCGCGCCGGCGCCGATCACCGCCCGCTCCGCTGTGGCATTGATCACAACCGCGCCGGCGCCGATCTCGGTGTCGCGCAGCGTGCAGTTCGGACCGACCTCGGCCCCCTCGCCGACGCTGGTCGCGCCGTGCAGCTGGGTGTTCGGGTGGATCACCGCGTCGCGCTCGTAGCCCACCTGTACGTCCAGCCAGGTGGTGGCCGGGTCGACGACGGTGACGCCGGCGCGCATGGCGGCATCCAGCAGACGGTCGTTCATGATCCGGCGGGCCTCGGCGAGCTGCACCCGGTCGTTGATGCCGAGGATGTCGCGGTAGTCGGCGGCGACGACGGCGCCGACCCGGTGGCCCGCCTCGCGCAGGATGCCGAGGACGTCGGTCAGGTACTCCTCGCCCTGGCTGTTGTCGGTGCGCACCTCGGCGAGGCCCTGGGCCAGCAACTTGCCGTCGAAGGCGAAGACGCCCGAGTTGATCTCGCGCACCGCACGCTGCTCGTCGCTCGCGTCCTTGTGCTCGACGATGGCCTGCACCGCGTTGTCCGCGCCGCGGATGATCCGGCCGTAGCCGGTCGCGTCCGGGACCTCGGCGGTCAGCACGGTGACGGCGTTGCCGTCCTGCGCGTGGGCCGCGACGAGCGCCTGCAGGGTGGCACCGGTGAGCAGCGGGGTGTCACCGGTGGTGACCACGACGGTGCCGTCCAGCGCGATGCCCTCGGCGCCCAGCGCCTCCAGCGCGACACGGACCGCGTTGCCGGTGCCCTTCTGCTCCTCCTGGACGACGGCGCGCACACCGGGGTCGACCTCGGCCAGGTGGGCGGTGACCTTGTCCCGCATGTGGCCGACGACGACGACAAGCTGCTCCGGAGCAAGCTCCCGCCCGGCCGCGACGGCGTGCCCGACGAGGGTGCGTCCGCACAGCGGGTGCAGCACCTTGGGCAGGACGGCCGACTTCATCCGGGTGCCCTCGCCGGCGGCGAGAACGATCACGGCGGTGGGAGTCATGGGACGCAGGCTCCTCTGCAGGGGGGCTGGCTCTGACCAAAGAGCGGGGAGGGTCCGCCGGACCCGCCACGCACCCCGTGAGGGGAGCCGCACAGGCGCGCCCGAACACAGTGAGGATAGCCGCGCCTCATGGCAGCGCCTGTTCGAGAGCTCCCGGAGAAGGAATCGAACCCTCATTCGGGGAACCAAAATCCCCTGTCCTGCCATTAGACGATCCGGGATGGACCGCCGCCCCCCGGAAGGCCCCGGTGAACGTGCGCCCCCAACTATGCCGTAACAGCGCCCGTCTGTGCGACGACACAGATTCACCCGCTCGCCACGTCAGCAGGGGGTGGACTTCCGTCGCCACGGGCACTGAACCTACGATGCCGTAAGTTACGGTTCCGTAGGTAGGCGAGCCGAGGGACGTCCATGACCACCATGCCCAGCACAGAGACCGACCTCCGCCGGATCCCCGGCCAGTCGGCCACCCCCGATCCGGTGCCCGACGGCACCCGCGGCGGCGAAACGGCGAGCCTGCTGCAACGGATCGCCATCGGGGTGTTCATCGTGGTGCCCTTTGCCGCGCTGGTCGCGGCCGTTCCGCTGGCCTGGGGCCGCGGCATCGGCTGGCACGACGTCGTGATCGCGACGGTGATGTACTTCCTCACCTGCCACGGCATCACCGTCGGCTACCACCGGCTGTTCACGCACAGCTCGTTCAGGCCGAAGCGCCCGCTCCGGCTCGCCCTCGCCGTGGCCGGCAGCCTCGCCGTCGAGGGGCCGATCGTGCGGTGGGTCGCCGACCATCGCAAGCACCACAAGTTCTCCGACCGCGAGGGCGACCCGCACTCCCCCTGGCGCTACGGCGAGACCGTGCCCGCGCTGCTGCGCGGCCTGTGGTGGGCGCACATGGGCTGGCTCTTCGACGAGGAGCAGACGCCGCAGCAGCAGTACGCACCGGATCTGGTCAAGGACCGGGCGATCCACTGGATCTCTCGCCAGTTCTTCCTCTTCACCCTGGTGTCGGTGCTGCTGCCGCCGCTGGTGGGCGGCCTGTGGTCGTGGTCCTGGCAGGGCGCGGTGACCGCCTTCTTCTGGGGCTCGCTGGTCCGCATCGCCCTGCTGCACCACGTCACCTGGTCGATCAACTCGATCTGCCACGCGGTCGGCTCCCGTCCGTTCCGCTCGCGCGACCGCAGCGGCAACGTCTGGTGGCTGGCGATCCTGTCCTGCGGCGAGTCCTGGCACAACCTGCACCACGCCGACCCGACCTCCGCCCGCCACGGCGTACTGCGCGGCCAGCTCGACTCCTCGGCCCGGCTGATCCGCTGGTTCGAGCAGCTGGGGTGGGCCACGGACGTCCGCTGGCCGTCCGCCGACCGGCTGGAGATGAAGCGTCGCCGGCCCGGGACCGAGCCCGGGGGCAAGGCAGAGGTAACCGCCGCCGCGAGCTGAAGGGCGCGCCGACGCTATGGCGACGGAGGCCGAGCGAGGCGGAGAGGATGTGCGGCTCCGCCACGTGGGCGCAGGCCTGAGGAGCCAAAGAGTCGGGCCAAGAGCGCCCGGAGGCGAGGGGTGGAGGAGCGGCGCGGCATGATGGACCTGTGAACGAGACGAGTGGCGACAAGGACGCGGGGGGCGACGCGCCCTCGTCCAAGCGGGGGGCGTCGGCACGTCGGGGCACGCGCGTGCGGATGAGCGGCAAGGAACGCCGCGAGCAGCTGTTGGACATCGGCCGGAGCCTGTTCGCCGAGCGCGGCTACGACGCGACCTCGGTCGAGGAGATCGCGGCCAAGGCCGGCGTCTCCAAGCCCGTCGTCTACGAGCACTTCGGCGGCAAGGAGGGGCTGTACGCGGTCGTCGTCGACCGCGAGATGCAGCTGCTGCTCGACATGGTCACCGGGTCGCTCACCGGCGGCCACCCGCGCGAACTGTGCGAGGAGGCGGCGTTCGCGCTGCTCGACTACATCGAGACCTCCACGGACGGCTTCCGCATCCTGACCCGGGACTCGCCGGTGACCCAGTCGACCGGCACCTTCGCCTCGCTGATCGGCGACATCGCCAACCAGGTCGAGGACATCCTCGGCCTGGAGTTCAAGTCGCGCGGCTACGACCCCAAGCTCGCGCCGATGTACGCGCAGATGCTGGTCGGCATGGTCGCGCTGACCGGGCAATGGTGGCTGGACGTCCGCAAGCCCAGGAAGGCCGAGGTCGTCGCCCACCTGGTGAACCTGGCCTGGCACGGCCTGGAGGGCATGGAGCGGCGGCCGCAGCTGGTCGGCCGCCGCAAGCAGTGAGTCAGACGCCCCGCGGTTCCAGGAACTCGATGCGGTTCCCGACCGGGTCGAAGGAGTAGAAGCGGTCGTGGCCCGGCAGGTTGTCGTCCCAGACGACCTCCGCACCCTCGGCCGCGAGCTGCTCGGCGTAGGCGTGGATGCCGCGGATCCGCAGCGCCGGGTGGGCCTTCTTCGCCGGGGTGAACGGGTCCTCGATGCCGACGTGCACCTGCACCGCGCCGTCCGCCGTGGCGAACCAGCAGCCGCCGCGGGCCGCGAGCACCGGCGGCTTGGGGATCTCGGTCAGGCCGAGGACGTCGACGTAGTACGCGCGCAGCGTGGGCTCGCTCCCGACAGGGGCGGCGAGCTGGACGTGGTCGAGCGCGACGATCATGTGGTTCTCCTTCAGGGCTTCAGTGCTTGATCGCGACGGCGAAGACGCGGCGGTAGGGCAGGACCGTTCCGAAGTCGCGGCGGGGATAGGCGCTGTCCAACAGCTCGGCGTACTCGGCGAGGAACGCGGCGCGCTCGTCCGGGTCCGGGAGCGCGTCGAGGGCCGGGCGCAGGCCGGTGCCGCGCATCCAGTCCAGTACCGGCTGCTCACCCTGGAGCACCTGGTGATAGGTGGTCTCCCAGACGTCCACGGTGCAGCCGAGCCCGGCGAGCGCCGCCAGGTACTCCGCCGGCGCGGGCACATCGGCCCGATGCGGGCCGCCGACCCGCTCGCGCCAGCGCACGGAGTTGCGCAGCTCGGTGAGCAGGGTGTGCGAGGGCTCGGCGAAGTTCGCCGGCACCTGGAAGGCCAGGACACCGCCGGCGGGCAGGGCCTCCATCCAGCGCGGGAAGAGCGCCAGGTGGCCCGGGACCCACTGGAGTGCCGCGTTGGAGAGGATGAGGTCGGGGGCGTCCGGCGTGGGGTCGTATGCGGCGATGTCGCCGAGGCGGTACTCGACACCCGCCGTCTCCCGTCGGGCCTGCTCGATCATCTCCGGCGAGCTGTCCAGCCCCACGACGCGACTGCCGGGCCACCGGTCGAGCAGCGTCGCCGTGGTGTTGCCCGGCCCGCAGCCGAGGTCGACCACGCTGCGCGTGGTCCCGGGGACGCGGTCCACGAGCTCGTGGAAGGGCCTGCTGCGCAGGTCGGCGTGGCGGAGGTACTGCTGCGGGTCCCACGAGACGGCGCCCATCACGGCCTCCAAGTATCTTGATGTCGAGACACTTTCAGCGTGCCGTCGTAAATTCTTGATGTCAAGAGACTTCATGTCGATAGATATCCGACTACACTGATCAGCATGGAGGACGAGGTCGATCGGCTGGTCGCAGCGTGGCGCCGGGAGCGCCCCGACCTCGACGTGGAGCCGCTCGAGGTACTGAGCCGGGTCGGCCGACTCTCCCGCCACCTCGACATCGCCCGCCGCTCCGCCTTCGCCGAGCATGCGCTGGAACCCTGGGAGTTCGACGTGCTGACCGCCCTGCGGCGGGCCGGCGCGCCCTACCAGCTCTCCCCCGGACAGCTGCTGACGCAGACCCTGGTCACCTCCGGCACCATGACGAACCGGATCGACCGCCTGGCCGGCAAGGGCCTGGTCCAGCGACTGCCCGACCCAGACGACCGCCGTGGCGTGCTCGTCCGGCTGACCCGGGCCGGGCAGGAACGCGCGGACGCGGCCCTCTCGGGGCTGCTCGACCACGAGCGTGCCATCCTCGCGGAGCTCTCGCCCGCCCAGCGCGGTGACCTGGCCGCACTGCTGCGACAGCTCGTCGCCCCCTTCGACAACCTGGCGGACTGACCACCGCACCCCGTCGGAGCGACCTCGCCGGACCGGCCCCGGTGGACCGACCCCGGCGGGGCGCCGCGCCGTCACGCTCCGTTCCCCTGCTGCACACCTCTTGTCAGCGGTTACCAGCCGGTTGTCTACTCCCTTCCCGGGAGTCCGCGACGGTGCGGGTTCCAGGAGGGGGAGACCATCCGATGACCGCACTGCCGCGGCTCGCGCGCGTCCTGGCCGCAGCCGCCTGTTCCACCCTGCTCGCCGCCGGCCTGGCCGGCCCGGCGTTCGCCGCCGATCAGCCCGGCGGAACCGCGCAGGCAGCCCAGCCGGCGCACCACGACAGCCCGGAGTACTACGTCTCGCTCGGCGACTCGCTCGCCGCCGGCTACCAGCCGAACGTCGGCCACAACACCGACGTCTCCTACACCGACCAGCTCTACGCACAGCTGAAGAAGCACGACCCCGACCTGGTCCACATCAAGCTCGGCTGCTCGGGCGAGACGACGCAGACCATGATCAACGGCGGCATCTGCAGCTATCCCGGCGCCACGTCGCAGCTGGACGCCGCAGTCAAGTTCCTGCGGGCCCACCGCGGCCACGTCAGTTACGTGACCCTCGACATCGGCGCCAACGACGTCGACGGCTGCCTGAAGTCCGGTTCCGTCGACGTGACGTGCGCCCTCAAGGGCATCGCCACGGTCGCGGCGCAGGTCCCACGGATCACCACCGCGCTGCACCGGGCGGGCGGCAGCCACCCCCGCTACGCGGCGATGAACTACTACGACCCGTTCCTGGCGGTCTGGCTCACCGGCCCGGCCGGGCAGCAGGCGGCGAAGGAGTCGGCGCAGCTGGGCGTGGCGCTGAACGGGGCCATCGAGCTCGGCCTGAAGGCGGGCAGGTTCAGGCTCGCGGACGTCTCCACGGCGTTCTCGACCCAGGACTTCACCGACCAGGCCACCCTGCCGGGCGTCGGCCAGGTTCCGCTGAACGTGGCACGAATCTGCACCTGGACCTGGATGTGCACGCCCTACGAGGACATCCACGCCAACCCGACCGGTCACGCGGTGATCGCCGGGGTGTTCCTGGACCTGTTCCGGCACCACCGCCGCTGAGCGGAACCGGGCGCATCGGGATCGCCCGACCGCACCAGCTGATGTCCGATCCATCCCGTTCTGGTGTGTAATCATGAAGATTGCCGCAGAACGGGATGGATACGCACGTGTCGACCGATAGTCCGGCCAGCAGTCGTGAGAAATGGCAACGTCGAGCCGCCTGGGCGGCCATCTGGTACCTCCGCCTCGCCGCCGCGCTCAACCTGCTCGGGGCCTTCTCCGCACCTTTTCGCCGTCAGGTCACCCGCCACAACACCGGCGAGCTGTTCACGCCCTATCTGCTGACCGCAGGATTCACCTCGGCCGCACTGGCCTGGTTCCTGGCAATCATGATGCGACGCCGCAAGCGGGCCGCATGGATCTTCAACATCGTCCTCTCCGGCGCCTACCTGCTGCTGGTGGTCCTGCTCATGGCGGTCGCCCCGGAGGTGCGCGAGCACACCTTCAACTGGGTCTCGGCCGCGTTCAGCATCTTCTTCGTGACCTCGCTGCTGGTGGGCCGGCGCGAGTTCCACGCCAAGGGCGACCGGTCCAACCCCCTGCTCGCCCTGGCCACCCTGATCGTCGGCGGCGCGGTCGGCATGCTGATCGGCACCGGTCTGGTCACCCTCACCAACACCGCCTCGGGCTCCACGCTCTGGGACCGGATGAACTACGCGCTCATGCGTGTGTACACACTCGCCCCGGCCGGTTCCGAACACGTGGGCGTAGAGATCCCCCACTGGGTCGACATCGCCATCAACGTGCTGAGCGTGCTGCTCTTCCTGCTCGTCCTCTACGCGCTGTTCCGCTCGCCCAAGGGCAAGGAGTACCTGTGCGACGAGGACGAGAAGCAACTGCGTGAACTGCTCGACCGCCATGGCGAGCGTGACTCCCTCGGCTACTTCGCCCTGCGCCGGGACAAGAGCGTCGTCTTCTCCCCCAGCGGCAAGGCTGCCGTCGCCTACCGGGTGGTCGGCGGCGTCTCGCTGGCCTCCGGCGATCCGATCGGCGACATCGAGGCCTGGCCCGGCGCGATCGAGCGGTGGCAGGAGCAGGCCCAGGTGCACGCCTGGACCCCTGCGGTGATGGGTGCCAGCGAGGAGGGCGGCACCGTGTACGCGCGCCACGGACTGAACGCGTTGGAACTCGGCGACGAGGCGATCGTCGAGGTCGACGAGTTCACACTCGAGGGCCGTGCGATGCGCGGTGTCCGGCAGGCGCACAAGCGCGTCGGCCGCGCCGGCTACACCGTCCGGATCCGCCGCCACGCGGAGATCCCGGAGGCGGAGATGGACGCCCTGCTGCAGCTGGCCGACCACTGGCGCGACGGACAGACCGAACGCGGCTTCTCCATGGCTCTCGGCCGCCTCGGCGACCCCGCCGACGGCCAGTGCGTGATGCTGGAGTGCCACGACGGCGAGGGTCAACTGCGCGCCGTGCTGAGCTTCGTGCCCTGGGGCCGCGAGGGCCTCTCGCTGGACCTGATGCGCCGCGACCGCGACTCGGACAACGGCCTGATGGAGTTCATGGTCATCGAACTGATCCGGCAGGCGGACACGGTCGGCGTGAAACGGATCTCGCTGAACTTCGCCATGTTCCGCGCCGTCTTCGAGCGCGGCGGCAGGCTCGGCGCCGGGCCGGTCCTGCGCCTGTGGCGCGAAGTGCTGATCTTCTTCTCCCGCTGGTGGCAGATCGAGTCGCTCTACCGGGCCAACGCCAAGTACCGACCCATCTGGGAGCCGCGCTACCTGCTCTTCGAGCGCAGCAGCGACCTCCCGCGCATCGGCATCGCCTCGGCCCGCGCCGAGGGCTTCATCACCGCGCCGTCCCTGCCCGCGCTCTTCAAACGCCGCCACGTCCCGGTGGCAGTCGCAACCGCGGTCGCAGCACCGATCACCGAGGAGCTCCCGCAGGCACCCAGCCCCGCCGAAGGTCCGACCCGGACCGGCGCGACTCCTCCGTCCGAATGAGCAGCTCTTCCGTCTGATTGATCACAGTTTGTCGGTATTTTCGGCTTACCGTGGAAGAAGGCCAGAGATCCAGGAGGAGCTGGGCACATGCAGAGGGACGCAGTCGGCACCGCCGACAGCGGCACGGGCACGTCCGTGCTGGCCGCGCTGCGCACCGGCGCCGAGCGGGAGTGGGGGCCACTCGTCCGCGCCGTCCGCACGGGCCTGCGCGGACGCGGACTGGCCGCCATGCCGATGACCATCTGCGCGACCTTCGCCATCCTGGCGTTCCAGGTCTGGCAGCAGTCGCCCGCCGGCGCCGCGATCGTCGAACAGCTCGGCGTCGTCCGCGCCTCGCTCCCCCTGCACGTCGCGCTCTCCCGGACCCCGCTGTCGCTCTTCGTCCCCGCGCCGGACCTGCCGGTCTGGGGCGCGGCGCTCCAGGTCTTCGTCGTCTTCGGCATCGCCGAGCTCACCCTCGGGCGGATCCGCACACTGGTCGTCGCCTACGCGGCGACCCTCGCCGCGACCATGTACGCGCGACAGGGCATCGCCATGGGACCGGACCGCTTCTTCGGCCTCTCCTACAACGCCGAGTTCGTCCGCGACACCGGCCCGTCCGTGGCGGTCGTCGCCCTGGCCGTGTGCATCGCCTGGCGGTACCGGGCCCGGTTGACCGGCGCCGTGCTCGTCGCGTCGATGATCAGCGAGGCCTTCGCCCTGCCGAACCTGGCCGGCGCGGAGCACCTCGTGGCCATCCTCTCGGCGATCTCCCTGGCTGCGGGCGCCGAGCTGGTCAACCGGCAGACGCAGCGCACCAACGCCGCACTCAACGCCGTGCTGCTGGTCCGGCGCCGCACCTGAGGCAGCACCCCGTGCCGGGGGCGCCGCCGGCACGGGGTCCGGCATCCGAGGTTGGCCGGCCGAGGCGGTATGGCTCCGAGGTGGCTCCGGCATCCGAGGTGGCTCCGGCCAAGGCCGTCACGCCTCCACGGGGCCGACGCCTGCTCGGCGTGCGAGCGCGACCGCGGCCAGCGTCGAGTGGACGCCGAGCTTGCCGAGGACGTTCTGCATGTGGGTGCGGACCGTGTGCGGAGAGAGGTAGAGCCGGTCCGCGACGGCCTGGCGCCCCAATCCGGCGACCATGCAGCGCAGCACCTGCTTCTCACGCGGGGTGAGCGTGTCCACCAGACGCTCGCTCTCGGTCCGGTCCCGGCGGGCCGCGGTGAGCTCCTGGATCACGCCCGTGAGCAGGCTCGGCGGCACATGGGTCTCGTCGCGCATCACCCCGCGGATGACCGCCATCAGGCGCCCGAGCGAGCTCTCCTTGGCGACCCACCCACCGGCCCCTGCCTGGAGCGCCCGCACCGCGCGATGGGGGTCGTCGGCCGAGGCCAGCACGATCACCCTCAGGTCGGGATGGACGGCACGCACGCGGGAGATGAGCGCTATGCCGTCGCCCCCCTGCCCGGCGGGCCGGACCGCGGGCGGGACGGGCGCCGCCGAACCGGGCCCGCGCCGCTGCCCCGGCACCTGCACGCGCGCCGACTGCACCACGCCGACGCTGCCGGGCGCGCCGGCGCCCAGATCGGCGTCGACGAGCATCACCTGGAACCCCCGCGCCTCCGCGACGGCACGTTCCAGCGCCCGTTCCGCACCGGCACCACTGCCCGCCGCCGACACCTCCACATCGGGCTCCGCGGCGAGCGCCGTCGCCAGCGCCTCCGCGAAGATCCGGTGACCGTCGGCCACGAGAATCCTGATCCGCCCCACGTCCGCTCCCCCTGACGCAGCACCCGCCCCCTCCTGCACCCAGCGTAGGGGGGTCCATCCCGCCACGCGCAGCTATCAGCCGAACGAGTGCTGTCACCATGCGGAACGACGGCGCATCGGGGGCGCGTGTACGGGGGCGCGGAAGCGGGCGGCCGGTGCGGCTACGCGCCGGAGGCGTCCAGCATCTCCTCGCGCGGGACGATCTTCACCCGCTCGCGTCCCTGCTCTCCGCCGAGTTCCCGTTCCCGCGCGTCCAGCCGCTGCCAGCCCTCCCAGGTGGTGTAGCGGACACCGCGCTCCCGCAGGAACGCGTCCACCGCCTCCGGCTCCGGTTCGGCCGCGCCGGTGAACTCACCTGCGGCGTGGTCGGCGAGCAACGAGGCCACCGTCTCGTTCGCGTCGCCCTTGGTGTGTCCGATCAGCCCGACCGGGCCGCGCTTGATCCAGCCGGTCACGTAGAGGCCCGGCTCGACCCGGCCCGCGTCGTGCGGCACCGTGCCCGACTCGACGTCGAACGGCAGCTTCTGCAGCTCCTCGGAGTAGTAGCCGACCGCGCGGTAGACGGAGTCGATGTCCCAGTCGCGGAACCGGCCGGTGCCGCGGACGTTGCCGGTGCCGTCGAGCTCGGTGCGTTCGGTGCGCAGCCCGACCACGCGGCCGTCCTCGCCCAGCACCTCCACCGGGGACTCGAAGAAGTGCAGGTAGAGCTTGTGCGGACGGTCGCCGACATCGCGGATGGCCCAGTTCTCCAGCGTGGAGGCGACCATGTCCGCCTGCTTGTTGCCGCGCCGGGTCGCGATCGAGCCCTCGTCGTAGTCGATGTCCTCCGGGTCCACGATCACCTCGATGTTCGGCGAGTGGTCCAGCTCGCGCAGCTCCATCGGGCTGAACTTGGCCTGCGCGGGACCGCGACGGCCGAAGACGTGGATCTCCTTCGCGCGGTTCTGCTTCAGGCCCTCGTGGACGTTGCCGGGGATCTCCGTGGGCAGCAGCTCGTCCGCGGTCTTGGCGAGGATGCGCGCGACGTCCAGCGCCACGTTGCCGACACCGAGCACCGCGACCTTCTCCGCGGTCAGCGGCCAGGTACGCGGCACGTCGGGGTGGCCGTCGTACCAGAACACGAAGTCGGCCGCGCCGTAGGAGCCCTCCAACCCGATGCCCGGGATGCCGAGCTCCCGGTCCGCGTTCGCACCGGTCGCGAACACCACCGCGTCGTAGAAGCGACGCAGCTCGTCGAGGGTGAGATCAGCGGGATAGTCGACGTTGCCGAACAGTCGGATCTGCGGCTTGTCCATCACCTGGTGCAGCGCCGTGACGATGCCCTTGATCCGCGGGTGGTCAGGGGCCACGCCGTAACGGATCAGACCGAAGGGAGCCGGCATCCGCTCCAGGACGTCGATCGACACGCCCGGGTCCTGTGCGACGTCCGACTTGAGCAGGGCGTCGGCGGCGTAGATCCCGGCAGGACCGGAACCGACGACGGCGATCCGGAGAGGGCGTGTCATGGCGGGGACTCCTTGGAGCGACAGTCGGGGCGGACGGCGGCGGGGGCGGGCGAAGCACCTGGTTAGGCAACCCTCACCTGGATCAGCCTGCCACAGTAGTCAGTCCAGCTTTATGACCCCATAAGCAATGCTTATGGGTGGGACCCCGTTCGGCGGGGCCGCAGGCCCTCCGCTGCGCCGCTGCCGCCCCGCCGCCCCTAGCGCAGCCGCAGCGCGCCCGGGGCCGGCGTCGCGGTGAAGAAGGCCGGGGCGTTCCAGCCGTCCTGTGCGGCGTAGGCGGCCTCGATCGCCGCCGAGATGCCGGGCACCCGGGCCGGCTCGGTGAGCACGATCACACAGCCGCCGAAGCCGCCGCCGGTCTGTCGCGCGCCGAGAGCGCCGTGGGCGATCGCGGTGTCGACGGCGGTGTCGGACTGCGGGCAGGAGATCGCGAAGTCGTCCCGCTGCGAGGCGTGGCCGGCCGTCAGGACCGGCCCCAGGGCGCGCAGCTCACCGGTCGCGAGGAGCCGCTCGGCCTGCAGGACGCGTGCGTTCTCGGTGACGACGTGCCGGGTCAGGCTCCGCAGCTCCTCCTCCGGCAACCGTGCCAGCAGCGCCTCGAGCTCGGGGCCGCCGGTCGCCTCGACGTCGCGCAGGGCCTTGACGCCCAGCAGGTCGGCGGAGCGCTCGCAGCCGGCCCGGCGGTGCCGGTAGGCGCCGTCCGCGTGACCGTGCTCGACCCGGGTGTCGACGACCAGCAGCACCAGCCCGTCCGCCGCAAGGTCCAGCGGGACCTGGCGCTGCGACATGTCCCGGGTGTCCAGGAACAACGCGGCGCCCTCGGCGCAGCAGAGCGAGGCGGTCTGGTCCATCACCCCGACCGGCGCGCCCACGTAGTCGTTCTCGGCGCGCTGCGCCAGCCGGGCCAGCCGGGGCCGCTCGATGCCGAGCCCGAGCAGTTCGTCACAGGCCAGCAGGACGGCGCACTGGAGCGCCGCCGACGAGGAGAGTCCGGCCCCGAACGGCACGTCGCTGTCCAGATGCAGATCGATCCCGGGGACGGGGTGCCCCTCCTCGCGCAGCACCCACAGTGCGCCCGCCGGATAGGCGGCCCATCCGGCGACGGAGCCCGGCACGAGCGAGTCGAGCGTGAACTCGACCACAGTGCCGTCCCCCTGTGAACTGTGCACCCGAACCCGTCCGTCGTCGCGTCGGCTCACGGCGACCCGGGCGGCGTGCGGCAGGGCGACCGGGAGCACGAAGCCGTCGTTGTAGTCGGTGTGTTCGCCGATCAGGTTGATGCGACCGGGGGCCTGCCAGACGCCCTCGGGCTCGCGCCCGTACAGGGCGGTGAACTCCTCGGCGACCGAGACGGCGGCATCGTGCGACTCGTTCACAGGCGGGCTCTCCTCGGTCGGCGTGTGGGTCGGTGCAGGCAGGTGCGGGTCGGCTCAGGCGGGTGCAGGCAGGTGCAGGCGGGTGCGGATCAGGGGTGCCGGGGTGCGGCCGCGGCCGCGGCCGCGTCGGCCCCGTCGGCCAGGGAGAGCGCGAACGCCCAGGCGTCGGCGACGATGCCGTCCAGGTCGGCCCGTCGCGGACGCCAGCCGAGCGCCTCGCGGGCACGGTCGGCGGAGGCCACCAGTACGGCGGGGTCTCCGGGGCGGCGCTCGGCGACGACGGCCTTGATCTCACGGCCCGTCACCCGGCGCACGGCCTCGATGACCTCGCGCACGGAGAAGCCGTTGCCGTTGCCGAGGTTGCAGATCAGGTGCTCGCCGGGCTTGGCGGCGTCGAGCGCGAGCAGGTGCGCCTCGGCCAGGTCGGCGACGTGGATGTAGTCGCGCACGCAGGTGCCGTCCGGCGTCGGGTAGTCCTCCCCGAAGACGGAGATGTGCGGACGACGGCCCTGCGCGGCCTGGAACACCAGCGGGATCAGGTGCGTCTCCGGGTCGTGCCGCTCGCCCTGGCGGCCGTAGGCACCCGCGACGTTGAAGTAGCGCAGCGAGACGGCGGCCAGGCCGTGGGCCTTGGCCTCACTGGTGATCATGTGGTCGACGGCGAGCTTGCTGGCGCCGTACGGGTTGGTCGGGCTGGTCGGTGCGGACTCGACGATCGGGGTCGTCTCGGGCTCACCGTAGACGGCGGCGGTGGAGGAGAAGACCAGCCGGCGCACGCCCGTCTTGCGCATCGCGGTCAGCAGCTCCAGCGAGCCGGCCACGTTGTTGCGCCAGTACTTCTCCGGGTCCACCACCGACTCGCCCACCTGGGAGCTGGCAGCGAAGTGCAGCACCCCGTCGAAGGAGCCGTCGAGCACCTCGGCCGCGTCCTGGACCCGCCCCTGCACGAAGGTCGCTCCGGCCGGCACGGACTCCCGGAAACCGGTCGACAGGTCGTCGAGCACGACGACCTGGTGCCCCGCCTCCAGCAGGTGGGCCGCGACGACGCCGCCGACGTAGCCGGCACCGCCGGTGACCAGGTACTGACTCATGGCTTGACCTCCCGCAGGCGTCGCGCGGCGTTCTCGGGCGCGACGTCGTTGATGAACACGTCCATGCCGGACTCCGAGCCGGCCAGGAACTTGAGCTTCCCTACGGTACGACGGATGGTGAAGAGCTCCATGTGCAGCGCGAGCTCGTCGGAGCCGTGCGGGCCCGCGGCCCCGTGCCGGGTGGGGGCCTGGTGCCAGGCGGCGATGTACGGCGTCCTGTTGACCGCGCCGGCCGACTCCTCCGGTGTGAACAGCAGGTCGAAGCGCTGGAGCAGGTCGAGGTAGACGTGTGTGAACTCGGTGCGCTCGTCGTCGGTCAGGGCGAGGAGGTCACGCACCCGGCGGTTGGGATACAGATGCACTTCATAGGGCCAGTGCGCGGCGAAGGGCACGAACGCCGTCCAGTGCTCCCCTGCGACGACGACCCGCTCGCCCGACGCGCGCTCGGCCTCGACCTGGTCCTCGAAGAGGTTTCGCCCGGTGCGACGCCGGTGCGCGGCGGCCGCCGCGATCATCCGCTCGGTGCGCGGGGTCACGAACGGGTAGGCGTAGATCTGCCCGTGCGGATGCCCGAGCGTCACGCCGATCTCCTCGCCCCGGTTCTCGAAGCAGAAGACCTGCTCGACACCGGGCAGCGCGGACAGCTCCGCGGTGCGGTCCGTCCACGCCTCCAGCACGGTGCCGACCTGCTGCGGCGTGAGGTCGGCAAAGGAGGCGTCGTGGTCGGGGGTGAAGCAGACCACCTCGCAACGGCCGGCCGCCGGTTCGATGACGTTCGGCGGTGCCGCCGTGACCAGCTCGGGGTGCGGGTGCGCGGCCAGGGAGGGGAAGCGGTTCTCGAAGACCACGACCTCGTAGTCGGATTCGGGGATCTCGCTCAGCCGCCCGTCCCGCGAGGGGCAGAGCGGACACTCGTCCGCAGGCGGGTGGTAGATGCGGCCCTGGCGGTGCGCGGCCACCACCACCCACTCGTCGCGCACGGGGTCGTGGCGCAGTTCGGAGAGGGTCTCGCTGTGCGGCAGGGGCCTGTGGTCCTGGGCGCTGCGGACGGCGTCGTCGCGGGAGTCGTAGTAGATCAACTCACGGCCGTCGGCCAGTCGCGTGCTGGTCTTCTTCACTACGGGGTTCTCCAAGGTCGGCCTCGCAGACGTTCTCGCTCTCTCGGTTCAACATAATCGAACATAAACAAGCAGCAGTCAACAGTCGGAGGTGGACCAACTCCCGGAAGCGAGCAGCGGGCATCGTGAACCCTCCGCGAATCGGAAGGAACTGTTCGGAACTGTTCGGTTTGGCAGCCGTGCTCCGGGCGTTCGCTCAGTCGGAGACGCGTCCCACCTGCTCCAGCAGCCCGGTCCGCGCCGCCACGGCCGCGGCCTCCAGCCGCGTCCGCGCACCGAGCTTCACCAACACCCGCTGCACGTGCGTGCGCGCGGTACTCGGCGCGATCCGCATGCCCTCGGCGATCTCATGGGTGTCCTGCCCGTCGGCGATCCTGGCGAGCACCTCGGCCTCGCGCCGGGTCAGCAGGCGCAACAGGCGCAGCGCCTCGTCGTCCGGCTCCGCGGCCGGGCGCAGCAGGTGGTCGAACGAGGCCCGCAGCAGTTCCGGCGAGACCGCGGCCTCCCCGGCGCGGACCCGCCCGAGTGCGCGCTCCACGACCTCGATCCGCTCGTCCTGTCGCACGTAGCCGGCGGCCCCGGCCGCGAAGGCCGCCGCCACGGTCGCGAGATGGTCCACATTGCCCATCACCACGACCGCGACCTCCGGCCGCTCCCGCCTGATCCGCCGGATCGCGTCGAACGCCGCCCCGTCCTGCGGGTGCGCCACCCCGAGCAGGCACGCCTCCGGCCGCCGACTCACGACGAGATCCGCGGCGACGCCGGTCGGCGTCCCCACCGCGAGCACCCGATGTCCGCGCAACTGCAGAGCGGCGGCCAGCGCCTCCGCGAGCAACCGGTGGTCGTCCACGACCACGAGCCGAACACCCACAGCGCCCTCCGCCCTCCCCTGGCACGATGTGTGACGAACCATCACAGCGCATTCTGCCTACGGTCCGCCACCACGCGGCTCCGTTCGGGGGATCATTTGAAGAACGCCGAAGAACGCCGAAGGCCCGCATCCGGGACGGATGCGGGCCTTCGGCGTTCTGAGCCCCCATGCGGAATCGAACCGCAGACCTTCTCCTTACCATGGAGACGCTCTACCGACTGAGCTATAGGGGCGAACGAGGAAGACATTACCTGGTCGGCGGCCAGATGTGAAATCCGCGATCTTCCCCGCGCCGGCTCGCACGGCGGCCCTACGGCCCGCCCGGGGGATCCGGGCAGACCGACAGGGACCACGGGTCCCGTGCGAGGACCTGTCTCGTCGCTCATGGGGCGTCAGCTGCCCTACGGAGAATGTGACTTGTTCGCGCCATGCTCGAACCTTTGTCCGTACGGTTGTCGTCCTGCAGTACTAGAGTCACAGGAACACACATCGGGGGACCCAGTTGACCTCATCACTCAACGAACGTCTGGCAGAACTCCAACAGCGGGCCGCACGGCTGCAACAGATCACCACCGAAGCGCTGTCCGTTCCGGCGCGCCCGGCAGAGGCCGGTGATCGCACGGGGGCGATCACGGTGCGACTGTCCGCCGACGGGCTGCCGGATTCCATCCGGCTCGAGTCGGGCTGGCGACAGTCCGCCCGGGCCGGAGCGCTCGCCTCGGCCGTACAGGAGGCGGCGCAGCTTGCGATGACCAAGCGCATGGCGGCGTGGCATGCGGACCTCGAGCAGTCCGGCCGATCGCTCGATCCAAGTCGGGGGCCTCGCACCCGATCCGCCGCCCCGCCGGCGGGCGCCCGGACCACCACGCCTCCCGCCTTCGCCACCGCCGAGCCGGCGTCCGCCCTGGCGGGGCGCACCACCGGAGCCCTCATCGAAGAGGTGCTCTCCCTCGTCGACTCAATGGATCGACCGGGCGCAGAGCCGTTCACCCCACCTCGAGGGAGGGGAACGGCGGCCCAGGACAAGGTGACGATCACCCTGTCCGAACATGCGCTGCTCTCGTGCAGCATCGACCCGGACTGGACGGAGAAGCAGCCGGACCAGGCGGTCCAGTCCGCCCTGTCCGCCGCACTCTCCGCGGCGAAGACCGCCTTGGCTCGAAACCAGCAGACCGTGCGCGCATCCTCTGGCGCTCAGGGCCGTCCGGAACTCCTCGCGCTGGAGCTGCTGTCGCGCCTGGGCAAGGGCTGATCTCGCACCACGGACCATTCGATCAAGGATTGGGACCACGTGAGCACCGACGGATACGTGCTGACCACTCAGACGCTCATCAAGGAAGCAGCCGACTGGGACGACGAGGCAGAGAAGCTGCAGCAGATGGCCCGGGCGGCAGCCCAACTGGAACTGGACCGCGCCCACTCGGGCATCTTCCAGATGATGACGCCGGCCGTGCAGGAGGTCGTCCAGACCTTCGTGACCCGCTCCCTTCAGGGATGCCAGGAAATGCACCAGATCGCGCAGGCCCTGCGGACCACGGCACAGAACTACGAAGTCGTCGAACACCAGACAGCCCAGTCGTTCCACGCACTCCACACGTGATCATCTTTTCGGGGGTTCCAGCAGATGTTCAGCGTCGCTCAGTACGAACACGCCGTGGACAAGATCACCAGTAAGATCCCGGAGGTCTCCCAGCACGCGGAGGACCTTCGGACCCGGATCAACCACCTCCTCCAGGAGTGGTACATCGTTCCTCCGGTCAGCGATCTGATCGCCTGGGCAGCCTCCGAGTTCATCAAACTCGTGGAGGATGTCCTCACCGTGATGGCCGACATCCTGGAGGGCGCGCCCGCTCCGATCGCCTTCTGGCAGAACGCCTACCAGTGGGAGAACCTCCGCGACACGGCTTCCTCGGTCGCCGCCGACGTCAACGCCGCGACCCTGGGATCGACAGGGGAGTGGAAGGGAGCCAGCGCCACGGCGTACACCCAGGCGATCACTCCGCAGTCGGCGGCAGCCGCTCGGCTCGCCACCCTGGCGGACAAGACCTCCGGGGTGCTCACCACCTGTGCCGCCGCGGGGCTTACCTTCTACGTGGCTGTCGCAGCCTTGTTGGTGGCGTTCATCTCCGCGCAGATCGCCGCCGGCGCTGCCGCCTCGACCGGAGCAGGCGCCCCACCCGGGCTGCTGGTGGCCCTGGCTTCGGGGGGATTCACCTACTCCACCATTCTCACGTTCCTCGCTGCACTGACGGCCCTGGTGGCCGCACAGTCCACCCAGCTCGACAGCCTCCACGGCGAGGCGATGGACGACACCGCCTTTCCCGGGGGCCGCTGGCCCGTTGCCACGAACATCTGACCTTCGGGCGCCGGACGCCCTCACGATCCCCCGCCCCGACGCCGCAGAGGTCCCCGATGAACGTCCAGGAAGTCGCTGCCGAGATGCTGTGGCTCCCACCCAGCATCACGCGCTGGTGGGACGGCAACGCCGACGTCTACGCGATGGCGGTGTGGATCGGCCGGCTGTACGGCTACGACGTCGTCATCCGCCGTCGGGATCCGGATGACGTCGGCGAGCGGTACCTGGATCTGCTGGCCGTCTTCACCCGGATCGACGAGCCGGGTGCAAGGCGCCGTGCGGCCTGGATGGGCAACCCGGCGGCCGACCCGGCCTACCAGCCACCCGTCACGTGGCACCTGGACGGCGGGCCCGGCTTCCACCCACCCCGCTGGCACCCGGCGGCCCGACTGGTCGTCACACCGGAGGTCGAGCGGTCGCTCGGCTACCAGCGGGACCAGTACCGCCGCATCCTCCACGACCACTACGGCGTCCCCGGATTCCTGACGCGCGCCAGGTCGGCCCCGGATCTTCCACCGGGGCCGCCTCCACCGCCCCCGCCGGACACCATCGCCTACCCGGAAGGCTCGTGATGCACGTCGCCGCGGCTGAAGGCTTCGCCACCCGCATGCTCAGCCTCGCCCCCACGGTCACCGTGGTGGTCGACGCCGCACCGCGTCCATGTTCGACAGCGGTGTGGCTCGGGCGCCTGTACGGCTACACGTACAGCGGGATGGAGCGCTACCTCCCGAACACCTTCGCCTCCTCGGTCGCCGTCACCCTGACCTTCGTCCGCAACGACGAACCAGGCGCACGCCGCCGAGCCGAGTGGATGCGGAACCCGGCCGCGGATCCGACCTACTCCCCGCCTGTGGCCTGGCATGTGAACGGCGGGCCCGGATACCGCCTGCCCGGGTGGCACCCGGACGTGCGGGTCGTCATCACGCCTGAGGTGGAGGCGTCCCTGCGGTACAACGACGCCGAGTTCGCGAGACAACTGCCCGGCGGCTCCCGGCTGGTCCCACCGGCGTTCGCCTCCCGACCACTGCCGCCACTGCCGCCGCCCCCGCCGCCGCCGAACGTCACCGGCCAGGACGGCCGGCAGCGCCCGTGACCCTGCTCGGCCGTCACCGGGCGCCCACGGCCGACACGGGGTCGGCGCCAGCCGCAGGCGGGTGCGCAGGTGCAGCCGGAAACGCTCACGCGTCCTCGGCGAGCTCCAGCCACTGCATCTCCAGCTCGTCGCGCTCGTCCTTGACGGCGCGCAGCTGGGTGTCCAGCTCGGCGATCTTGCCGAAGTCCGCGGCGTGCTCGGCCATCTGGGCGTGGAGCTTGGTCTCCTTCTCCTCCAGCTTGGCGAGCTGACGCTCGATCCGCTGGAGCTCCTTCTTCGCCGCGCGGGTGTCACCGGTGGTCTTCTTCGCCGCCGGGGCCGGGGCCGTCGCCTCGACCAGCGCGGCGCGGCGCTCCAGGTACTCGTCGATGCCGCGCGGCAGCATCCGCAGGCGGCGGTCGCCGAGCAGCGCCCAGACGGTGTCCGTGGTGCGCTCGATGAAGAACCGGTCGTGGGAGATCACCACGAGCGAGCCGGGCCAGCCGTCGAGGAGGTCCTCCAGCTGGTTCAGGGTCTCGATGTCGAGGTCGTTGGTCGGCTCGTCCATGAACAGCACGTTGGGCTCGTCCATGAGCAGACGCAGCAGCTGCAGTCGGCGCCGCTCACCACCGGAGAGGTCGGCGACGGGCGTCCACTGCTTCTCCTTTGTGAACCCGAAGGTCTCGCAGAGCTGGCTCGCGGACAGTTCACGGCCCTTGCCCAGGTCGACGCGGCCCCGCACCTGCTCCACGGCCTCCAGCACGCGCAGCGTGCCGGGCAGCTCGGCGACCTCCTGGGAGAGGTAGGCGAGCTTGACCGTCTTGCCGACGACGACCTTGCCGCCGACCGGCTGCTGCTCACTGTCACTGGCCCAGGCCTGCTGCATGGCGCGCATCAGCGAGGTCTTGCCGGCGCCGTTCACACCGACCAAGCCGATGCGGTCACCGGGGCCCAGCTGCCAGGTGAGACGCTCCAGCAGCAGCTTGTCACCCGCCTTGACGGTCACGTCCTCCAGGTCGAAGACGGTCCTGCCGAGCCGCGAGTTGGCGAACTTCATCAGCTCGGACTTGTCGCGCGGCGGCGGCACGTCGGCGATCAGCTCGTTCGCGGCCTCGACGCGGAACCGCGGCTTGGAGGTGCGCGCGGGCGCGCCGCGGCGCAGCCAGGCCAGCTCCTTGCGGACCAGGTTCTGCCGCTTGGTCTCCTCCGTCGCCGCGATGCGCGCGCGCTCGGCGCGGGCGAAGACGTAGTCGGAGTAGCCACCCTCGTACTCGTGGACGGCGCCGGACTGCACGTCCCACATGCGGGTGCAGACCTGGTCCAGGAACCAGCGGTCGTGGGTGACCACGACCAGCGCGGAGCGCCGCGCCTGCAGGTGGCCGGCGAGCCAGGCGATGCCCTCGACGTCGAGGTGGTTGGTGGGCTCGTCCAGCACGAGCAGGTCGTGGTCCTCGATCAGCAGCTTCGCCAGCGCGATGCGGCGGCGCTCACCACCGGAGAGCGGCCCGATCACGGTGTCCAGCCCCTGCGGGAAGCCGGACAGGTCCAGGCCGTCGAAGAGACCGGTCAGCACGTCGCGGATCCGGGCGTCACCGGCCCACTCGTGGTCGGCCTTGTCGCCGACGACCTCGTGCCGGATGGTGGCCTTCGGGTCCAGCGCGTCGCCCTGGTGCAGCACACCGATGTTCAGGCCGGTCACGTGCGTGACCCGGCCGGAGTCCGGCTCCTCGCGCTTGGCCATGATCTGCGTGAGCGTGGTCTTGCCGTCGCCGTTGCGGCCGACGACGCCGATCCGGTCGCCCTCGCTCACACCGACGGACACGCCGTCGAGCACGGCTCGGGTGCCGAAGATCTTGCTGACGTCTTCGACGGTGACGAGGTTGACTGCCACGGGTGCTGCGCTCCTGCGGGGGCTCGAAAGAGGTGCCGACCTACCAGCCTAGTGGGCCGCGGGTTCGGCTCGGCTCGCCGATCCGGGTCGGGACGTCCACGAGCAGCAGTTCGGACAGCCCGGACAGGACGTTCGGGAGTGCGCCGGGTGCGCCGAAGGCGCGAACTCGTCGGGCGGCGGGCCGCGGGCGCCGGGCGGCCTGCAGGGTGTACTCCGACCCCGGCAGCGCGCTCCGCACGCTGGAAGCTCCTGCGGGCAGGGGTCAGACCAGGGTCGCGCCCGGGACCGGGCCCTCCGCGCGGCGGACCTCGCGGCAGGTGCCGGACTGGGCCAGCGCCGCGGCGACCGCCGCGGACGCGGCCGCATCCTTGGTCAGGAAGGCGCAGGTCGGCCCGGAGCCGGAGACCAGCGCGCCGATCGCGCCGGCCTCGGTGCCCGCGCGGAGCGTCTCGGCCAGGGCCGGGCGCAGGGAGAGCGCGGCCGGCTGCAGATCGTTGCCGAGGGCGGTGCCCAGTGCGGCGGCATCGCCGGAGGCGAGGGCCTCCAGCAGCGCGGCGTCCGCGGCGGGCGCCGGGACCCGGTTCTCGTCCGCGCCGCCCGGGCCGTCCGCCTGCTCCCGCAGACGGTCGCACTCCCCGTAGACGGCGGGCGTCGACAGACCGCCGTCGGCGACCGCGAAGACCCAGTGGAAGGCGCCGCCCACCGGCACCGGGGTCAGCCGCTCGCCGCGCCCCTCGCCGAGCGCGACCCCGCCGTGCAGGGAGAACGGCACGTCGCTGCCGAGGTCCGCGGCGAGCGCGAAGAGCGTCTCCCGGTCGGTGCCCAGACCCCACAGCGCGTCGCAGGCCAGCAGGGCCGCGGCCGCGTCCGCGCTGCCGCCGGCCATGCCGCCCGCGACGGGGATGTCCTTGTCGATGTGCAGCGCGACGTTCGCCTCGACGCCGTGGTGCGCGGCCAGCGCCCGCGCCGCCCGCGCGGCCAGGTTGCTCTCGTCCGTCGGCACCACGTCCGCGTCGCGCCCGGACACGGTCAGCGTCACGCCCGGAGCCGGACGCGCGGTGACCGTGTCCCAGAGCCCGACCGCGAAGAAGACCGTGGCCAGCGCGTGGAAGCCGTCGGCGCGGCGGCCGCCGACGGCCAACTGGACGTTGACCTTGGCCGGAACGCGGACGGTGACACTGTCGGGCAGGGACGCGGAAGCCGGTTCGAGCACGGACTCGGACGCGTTCATCGGCGGGAGGCTCCTGGGTGACGGACGTGGGCCTGACGGATGGGTCTGTGACGGCGCTTCAGGGCCGCTGCCGCTGCTCCTCTGCGCGGGCCCGCGACCACGGCCGCGGCTGCAGCTGCGAATGCCGCTACCGCGGACGCGTGCTCACAGCGGCTGCGGCTGCTGCGGCTTGTGCTCGGCGATCGCGGCGAACTGCTCCACCGTCAACGCCTCGCCACGCAGCCGGTGGTCGATCCCCGCCGCGTTCAGCGCCGCCTCCGCCGCAGCCGGGCTGCCGGCCCAGCCGGCGAGCGCGGCCCGCAGGGTCTTGCGGCGCTGCGCGAACGCCGCGTCCACCACGGCGAACACCTCGCGGCGCGGGGCGGTCGTCCTGACCGGCTCCTCACGCCGGACCAGCGAGACCAGCCCGGAGTCGACGTTCGGCGCGGGCCAGAACACGTTGCGTCCGATCGCCCCGGCACGCTTGACCTGCGCGTACCACTGGGCCTTGACCGACGGCACGCCGTAGACCTTGTTGCCCGGCTGGGCGGCCAGTCGGTCGGCCACCTCGGACTGCACCATGACCAGCGTGCGCTCGATGCTGGGGAACATCTCCAGCATGTGCAGCAGCACCGGAACGGCGACGTTGTAGGGGAGGTTGGCCACCAGTGCCGTGGGGGCGGGCCCGGGCAGCTCGGTCACCGTCATCGCGTCGGCGTGGACGAGGGCGAAACGGTCCGCCTTCCCGGGCATCCGGGCGGCGACGGTGGTCGGCAGGTGCTGCGCGAGCAGCGGGTCGATCTCGATCGCGGTGACCCGGTCCACGGCCTCCAGCAGGCCGAGTGTCAACGAGCCGAGCCCCGGCCCGACCTCGACGACCACGTCGTCGGGTAGCACCTCAGCCGCGCGCACGATCCGGCGCACGGTGTTCGCGTCGATGACGAAGTTCTGGCCGCGCTGCTTGGTGGGCCGTACGCCCAGCTTTCCGGCCAGCTCACGTACGTCGGCCGGCCCCAGCAGTGCGGACTCGGACGGCTGGGCGTCGGCCGGCTGCGCCGCGGCGGACGGGGCGGCGTCGGGATCGGTGGTGCTCACCCGCCAAGGATACGGGGCAGGCCCGCGCGCAACGCGCCGCCACTTGCCCCCGATCCCGGACCGCCCCACCGCCGCCCGCCGTCCCGCGCCCGGCGGGTCGCGCTCAGTGCTCGGCGCGGTGGCCGCAGACGGGCCAGGGAGAGGTGCCGCGCTCGTGGAAGAGCGCCACGGCACGGGAGGTCTGCTCCGTGGCGGACGCGTTCTGAGGGAGCCCGTGGCCGCCGAGGCTGTGCCAGGTGTGGGCGTCGAACTGGTAGAGCCCGCCGTAGCGACCGCTCGGGTCGGTGATGTGGGGGTTGCCTCCGGACTCGCAGCGGGCCAGGGCGGCCCAGTCGAGCGCACCGGTGCCGAAGTGCACCAGCGGCGAGGTCGCCCGGTGTCGGCCGCGGTTCGCGGCCTGGTCGGGGAGTCCGGCCGGGCGGACCTCCTCCGCCGCCCGGTGGCGCGGCCGGGCATGCCGCGGCCGCGCGGGCAACTGCGGCGCGGCGGGCGAGCCGGGCGTGTGCGGCAGGACCAGCGTCTCGACGGTGCGGGGCACGGACGCGGCCCTCGCACTCGCGGCCTCCGCGGCGGCCGAGCCCGCCGCCGCGGCAACGGCGACCGTGCCGTCCGGCAGCACGTCCGCGGCCTCGGTGGCGCGGTCGGCCTCCGCGCCCCGTGACTCCTCGGCGAGGAAGGCGCCGGTGCCGCCGACCAGCAGGGCGAGGATCAGCGCCTGCGGCAGCGTTCGCTGCGCCGTGCCGGAAGAAACGTTCACTCGGGCTCCCACATGGCCTTCGTCCGCTCTCGGTCACCTCGACCGCGGACTGTCCAACGACCCGCGCGGGCGGCCGTCACGTCACCCGGAGGGGACTTCCCGTCCCCGGTCCGGCCTCAGTAGTCGAACGCGCGCGCCGTGTTCGCCGCGACCGCAGCCGCCATCTCGTCCTCCTCGACACCCTTGACCTGCGCCATCGCCCGCAGGGTGACGGGGATCAGGTACGGCGCGTTGGGTCGGCCGCGGAACGGCGCGGGGGTGAGGAACGGCGCGTCGGTCTCCACGAGGATGCGGTCCATCGGGGTGACGGCGAGGGCCGCCCGCAGGTGGTGGTTGGCCGGGAAGGTGACGGGCCCCGCGAAGGAGAGGTAGTAACCCGCCTCCGCGCAGACCTTGGCCATCTCCTCGTCACCCGAGTAGCAGTGGAAGACGGTCCGCTCCGGCGCGCCCTTCTCGGTCAGGATACGCAGCACGTCCTCGTGCGCGTCCCGGTCGTGGATCACCAGCGCCTTGGCGTGCTTCTTGGCCAGGGCGATGTGCCGACGGAACGACTCCTGCTGGACGGCGACGCCTTCCGGGCCGGTGCGGAAGTAGTCCAGACCCGTCTCCCCCACGCCCCGCACCTGCGGGAGCGCGGCCAGCGCGTCGATCTCCTCGATCGCCGCGTCGAGCGCGGCCATGCCGCCGGGGCCGCGCTTCTGGCCGCTCCAGCCGTCCGGGTCGCCGAGCACGATCCGCGGCGCCTCGTTCGGGTGCAGGGACACCGTGGCGTGGACGTTCGCGTGCTTCGCCGCGATCTCCGCGGCCCAGCGTGAACCCGGAATGTCGCAACCGACCTGGACGACCGTGTTCACACCGACGGAGGCCGCCTTGGCGAGGATCTCCTCGGGGGTCGCGTCCTGCATGTCCAGGTGCGTGTGCGAGTCCGCGACGGGCACTCGCAGCGGCTCGGGCACGGGCGGCGGCGTGCTGTTGTCACCCTTGGAGCGGGCCACGTTCGAGTCCTTCCCTGATGCACCACCCAGGGGCGCGAGGAACTGCGCGACAAGCCACCGACATGCAGTTGGTCCCCACTGAACAGGGCCATCCGCACCGGGTGGTTGCTCGCGCAGTTCCTCGCGCCCCTGAAGGTGCTACTTCTTCTCTTCCAGGCGCGGGAAGAGGATCTCACCCTTGGTGACCGTCACGCCCGCCGGAAGCGTGCCCCAGGTGCCGGCCTCGCCGATCCGCTGGTCGGCCAGCGCACCCAGCACGGGCTCCGCACCGAGCGAGTCCCACAGCAGCCCCGACACCCGCGGCATGACCGCGTTCAGCAGGACCGCCACGCCGCGCAGCGACTCCGCCGCCGCGTAGAGGATGGTCGCCAGGCGCGCCTGGCCCTCCGGCGACTCGTCCTTGGCGACCTTCCACGGCTCCTGCTCGGTCAGGTAGCCGTTGACCTGCTTCACGAACTCGAAGATCGCCGCGATGCCGCCGGCGAAGTCGAGCTTCTCGCCGATCTTGTCGTCGGACTCGGCGACGGCCTTGGCCAGACCGGCCGCCAGCGCCTCCTCGGCCGGACCCGAGGCCTTCGCCTCGGGCAGGACGCCGTCGAAGTACTTGCCGACCATCGCCGCCACACGGGAGGCGAGGTTGCCGAAGTCGTTGGCGAGCTCGGAGGTGTAGCGGGCGGAGAAGTCCTCCCACGAGAACGAGCCGTCCGTACCGAACGGGATCGCACGCAGGAAGTAGTAGCGGTAGGCGTCCACACCGAAGTGCTCGGTCAGGTCCTGCGGGGCGATGCCCGTCAGGTTGGACTTGGACATCTTCTCGCCGCCGACCATCAGCCAGCCGTTGGCGACCACGCGCTTGGGCAGCGGCAGACCGTTGGCCATCAGCATGGCCGGCCAGATCACCGCGTGGAAGCGGAGGATGTCCTTGCCCACCAGGTGCACGTCGGCCGGGAAGGTCGACTCGAACTTCTCCTGGTCGGAGCCGTAGCCGACCGCGGTGGCGTAGTTGAGCAGGGCGTCGACCCACACGTAGATGACGTGCTTCGGGTCCCAGGGGATCTGCACGCCCCAGTCGAAGGTGGAGCGGGAGATGGAGAGGTCCTGCAGGCCCTGCTCGACGAAGCGGACCACCTCGTTGCGAGCGGACTCAGGCTGGATGAAGTCGGGGTTGGCCGCGTAGAGCTCCAGCAGCTTGGGGCCGTACTCGGAGAGCTTGAAGAAGTAGTTCTCCTCCTTGAGCATCTCGACCGGCTTCTTGTGGATGGCGCAGATCTTCTGACCCGCGAACTCACCCTCGCCGTCGAGCAGCTCGCCCGGGGCCTTGTACTCCTCGCAGCCCACGCAGTAGGGGCCCTCGTAGCCGCCCTGGTAGATCTCACCCTTGTCGTAAAGGTCCTGGACGAACTCCTGCACCCGGGCCGTGTGCCGGTCCTCGGTGGTGCGGATGAAGTCGTCGTTGGCGATCTCCAGGTGCTCCCAGAGGGGCTTCCATGCCTCCTCGACGAGCTTGTCGCACCACTCCTGCGGCGAGACCCCGTTGGCCTCCGCGGTGCGCATGATCTTCTGGCCGTGCTCGTCCGTCCCGGTCAGGTACCACACCCGCTCGCCGCGCTGGCGGTGCCAGCGGGTCAGCACGTCGCCTGCGACGGTGGTGTACGCGTGACCCAGGTGCGGGCGGTCGTTGACGTAGTAGATCGGCGTCGAGACGTAGTAGCTCTTGCCGGGGTTCTGGACGGCGGTCATGCCGCAATGGTATCGGCCGCCGAGAGTGGACCCGTCCGGGTGACCGGCCCTCGGTCGGCGGCCCTGCCGTCACCGGTGATCGCCGGTAATTCAGTGGGGGCGACGGCTCCACCAGTGGTGCCGCTCCGTCTGCGGCGCGGGGGGTCGCGGCGCCCCCTGGTCCTCCGGGCGCCCACCGGTGCTCTCGGCCATGTGCTCCGCCAGCAGGCGCGCCTCGCGCGTGTCCGGGTCGTAGAACTGGCCTGCATTCGCGTGGGCCACCTGCCCCGACGCCATGATCCGGACGTGCGGACCACCACAGCCCGGACAGGCCGGGTGCGTCAGCGGCGACGCGACGGGGACACCGTTGGCCCTGTAGCGGTAGACCATCTGTCCGTTGTAGTCGACGACGTGCTCGATCTCGTACGCCTGCTCCCAGACGAATCCGCAGTTCAGGCAGGCGAAGGAGTAGGCCTCGTGGGCCGGCTCCAGCTTCGGTCGACCCGGCCGACGCGCGGGCGCGGAGGTTTCGCTCATGACGTGCTCCCAGTGCCCGGCGGGCGTCCGCCCGGAGCGGGACTTTCTCGTCCCCAATGTTTTCCCGACTGCCGCCCAGGTCAGCGCCGTGACGGGATTTCTTTGGCGAGAGTTGGCTCTTCTTGGCGTCCCCGAGAGGTGACATGGGAATCACGAGGGCGCGTCTTTGTCCCCTGTTTACCTGTCCCGTCACCGTACGCCCGATTCGGGAGAAAGGTAAGCACGGCACAGCGGCCTTTCGGACGGGCGACGGCGCAGGTCAGGGGCCGGTCCGAGCTCCGGTCAAGGACCGGTCGGAGCGCCGGCCAGGGGCTGGTCGGAGCGCCGACCGGGCGCCGGTCAGGGCGCCGGTCAGGGCGCCGGTCAGGGCGCCGGTCAGGGCGCCGGTCAGGGCGCCGACTTGGCGGCGACCACCGCGTCGAAGACCTCGCGCTTGGGCAGGCCGGCCTCGACGGCGACCGCCGCGATCGCCTCCTTGCGGTGCTCCCCCGCGTCCACCCGAAGCGCCACGCGCCGGGCCAGCTCGGCCGCGTCCACCGCGGTCGGTGCGGCGGGCGGAGCCCCGGCGACCACGACCGTGATCTCACCACGCACGCCGTCTGCGGCCCAGGCCGCGAGCTCGCCCAGCCCCCCGCGCTTGACCTCCTCGTAGGTCTTGGTCAGCTCCCGGCAGACGGCCGCCTCCCGCTCCGGGCCGAAGGCCTCGGCCATGGCCGCCAACGAGTCCTCGATCCGGTGCGGGGACTCGAAGAAGACCATGGTCCGCGGCTCGGCGACCAGCTCCCGCAGGCGGGCGCCGCGCTCACCGCCCTTGCGCGGCAGAAAGCCCTCGAAGCAGAAACGGTCCACGGGCAGGCCCGAGAGGGCGAGCGCGGTCAGCACGGCGGACGGCCCCGGCACGGCGGTGATCCGCACGCCCGCCTCGACGGCGGCGGCGACCAGTCGGTATCCGGGGTCGGAGACGGAGGGCATGCCGGCGTCCGTGACCAGCAGTACCCGGGCCCCGCCGAGCAGCGCCTCGACCAGCTCGGGCGTGCGACCGACCTCGTTGCCCTCGAAGTAGGAGACGATCCGCCCGGTGGGCGCCACGTCCAGCGCCTGGGCGAGCCGGCGCAGGCGCCGCGTGTCCTCGGCGGCGACGACGTCCGCCTCGGCGAGCTCCTTCGCCAGCCTCGGCGGCGCGTCCTCGACGTCACCGATGGGTGTTCCAGCCAGCACGAGTAGACCTGTCACCCGCCCATTGTTTCGCACCTCGGCGGTCCCACGATCCAGGGCGATCCGGAGCGGCGACCGAATCACCGTGCCGAAGATCTGGTGGATCCTCTGGTGTGAACAGGATCGGCCCCTACGATGCCCTCGTGCATGAACACAGGACCGAGACGCTGACCGTCGACGCCACCGGGCCCGGGTCCGGCGCGAGCCGGACGAGCCGGGAGCCGGTTTCGGCGTGGGCCCGCAGACTCGGCCGGTACGGGTACCGGCCGAGCGAGCGCGCGCCGCTGCGGGAGCGGCTGGTGCCGCCGATGCCCGACGGGCGCGGCGTGCCGACCGGCGCGCCCTCGCCCGTGCTGGCACGGCTCGGCGTGCGCCTCCCGGACGCCCTGTGGCACTTCGCCTGCCGCTGGGCGGGGTGGATCGGCCCGCTGTTCCTCACCCTGTTCGCGGGCGTGCTGACGTTCTGGAAGCTCGGCACACCGAACGCGATCATCTTCGACGAGACGTACTACGCCAAGGACGCCTGGTCGATCTGGCACTACGGCTACGAGCGCAACTGGGCGGACAACGCCAACACGCTCATCATGCAGACGCCGCAGCACATCCCCACGCCGAGCGGCCCGGAGTTCATCGCCCACCCGCCGGCCGGCAAGTGGGTGCTCGGGCTCGGTGAGCAGATCTTCGGCCTGAACCCCTTCGGCTGGCGCTTCATGGTCGCGGTGCTCGGCACCCTCGCGGTGCTGATCGTCTGCCGGATCGGCCGCCGCCTGTTCCGCTCCACGCTGCTCGGCTGTGTGGCGGGCCTGCTGCTCAGCATGGACGGCCTGCACTACGTGATGAGCCGCACCGGGCTGCTCGACCAGATGGTCATGTTCTGGGCCCTGTGCGCGTTCGGCCTGCTGCTGATCGACCGGGACCGCAGCCGGGCCCGCCTCGCCGACCTGATCGGCGCGACCGTCGACAACCCGGACGCACCGCCGAACGACGCCCTGGCCACCGCGGCCCGCCTCGGCTGGCGGCCGTTCCGGCTGCTCGCCGGCGTCTGCCTCGGCCTGGACTGCGCGACCAAGTGGAACGGCCTGTGGTTCGTCGCCTTCTTCGGCATCATGACGGTGGTCTGGGACGCGAGCGCCCGCAAGACCGCCGGTGCGCGGCGCCCCTACCTGACGGCCCTGCTGCACGACGCGCCCTGGGCCGTCTTCTCCATGGTCGTCGTGGCGCTGCTGACCTACGTCGCCTCCTGGTCCGGCTGGCTGGCCACCTCCGGCGGCTACGACCGCAACTGGGCCGCCGGCCGCAAGGGTCTCTCCCCCGACTCGATCGGGCCGCTGCACCACCTTCCGCAGTTCGACATGACCTGGGTTCCCGAGGCGCTGCGCAGCCTGTGGCACTACCACTCGGAGATCTGGGACTTCAACACCAACCTGCACACCCCGCACACCTACATGTCCAACCCGTGGAGCTGGCTGCTCAACGCGCGGCCGGTGTCCTTCTACTACGAGTCGCCGACCCTCGGGAAGAGCGGCTGCACCGTGGCGCAGTGCTCCAGCGAGGTGCTCGGCATCGGCACGCCGCTGCTGTGGTGGACGGCGACGTTCGCGCTGCTGTACTGCCTGTACCGCTGGTTCTTCCGCCGTGACTGGCGCGCTGCGGCGATCTGCGTCGGTGTCGCGGCCGGGTACCTGCCCTGGTTCCAGTGGCAGCAGCGGACGATCTTCCTCTTCTACACGATCGACTTCGAGCCCTACCTGGCCCTCGCGGTCGCGCTCATGATCGGAGCGATCCTGGGGCACGCCCGGGCCCGCGGCGACCGCCGCCTGCTCGGCGCGATCGGGGCCGGTGTGCTGGTTCTCGCAATCATGGCGAATTTCCTCTACTTCCTGCCGTTGTACGACGCCCAGGTCATTCCGATCGACGACTGGCGGGCCCGCATGTGGTGGCCCACCTGGATCTGATTCCGATAACGGATCCCTGAAACCGCTTCCGGCCCAGTGGACGCACACATACCATCCGTGCGGACACACAGGGGAACTGAGCAACTCGGGGGCCGGAGAATCATGAACAAGGGCGCGAAGATCGCCGTCGCCGTGGTGGCGACGGCGATGGTGGCGGGCGGCGGGTACGCCGCCTTCAACATCGGCAGCGCGGTGCTCGGCGGTGGCCCGAGCGCCCCACCCACGTTCAACGCCACTGCGCTCTCGCCCACCCCGCCGAGCGCCACCGCGGCCCAGCAGCAGGCGACGACCTTCCTGCAGGCCTGGCAGGCCGGGCCGACCCACTACGCCGACGCGGGCAAGGCCTCCGACTCCCCGCTGACGACGCAGGCCGCGCTGCAGAAGTACCACGACGGGCTGGGCCTGACGGGCATCACCTTCTCGGGCATCACCGCCACCGGCGCGTCCACCGAGGACACGGCGGCGGAGTTGGTCAGCTACAACGCGACCGCGCAGGTCAAGGGCGGGACCTGGACCTACAAGGGCTCACTGACGGTGGTGCAGAGCACCAACGGCAAGACGGCCGTCCGCTGGGCGCCGACGGTCCTCTACCCGACCCTCCAGGACGGCCAGTCCCTGCAGGCGGGCCCGGTTCCGGCCGACGCCACGAGCGTCCAGGTGGTCGACGACAAGGGCAGGCCGCTGACGGCCGCCCAGTTCCCCTCGCTCGCGGACATCCTGAGCCAGTTGCGGACGAAGGGCGCGGGCCAGTCGACCGGATCGTCCGGCACCGGTGTCGCGGTGCTCGACTCCTCCGGCATGGCGGTCAGTGCGGCCAAGGTGTTCACCACGGGAACCCCGACCACGCTCAAGACCACTCTCGACGCGACGTTGCAGGCGGCGGCCGAGAAGGCCGTGCACGACCCCCACGCCCTCAGCGCGTCCGGCGTCGTGGCCATCGACCACCACACCGGGCAGATCCGGGCGATCGCCTTCAACGGGCCCACCGACCTCGCCGTCAACGGCTACTCGCCGCCCGGCTCCACCATGAAGATGATCACCGCCGCGACGCTGATGGACCAGGCCGGACTCGGCCCGAGCAGCCCGGCGAACTGCACCCCCACCGTTCAGGTGTACGGGCAGCTCTTCCACAACGTGGACGGCGAGCAGGCCTCCGGCTCGGACATGCAGGGCGCCTTCGCGATGTCCTGCAACACCGCCTTCATCCGCCTGCTCGACAACGCCTGGGGCACGCAGACCCAGCCGCACCTGGACTCGCTCAGCCAGGAGGCCGCGAACGTCTTCGGTATCGGCTCCTGGCACATCGGCGTCGCCACCCAGGACCCGACGATTCCCGCCGCCGCCGACCGCAACCACCTCGCCGCGGACGCGATCGGACAGGGCGACGTGCTGGTCAGCCCGCTGGTCATGGCATCCGTCGGCGCGACGATCGCCCACGGCGGCTTCCTGCAGCCGATCCTCGTCCCGGGCCTGCCGCAGCAGCCGGCCGCACAGTCCATCAACCCGCAGACGGCGCGCAACCTTCGACAGATGATGGTCTACACGGCACAGAACGGCACTGCCGCACCGCGCACCGGCGGCATGAGCGGTGTCGGCGCGAAGACCGGCACCGCCGAGGTGGCCGGCGGCACCAACGGCTGGTTCGTCGCCTTCGACGACAACATCTCCGTCGCCGCCGAGGTCGCCGGCGGCGCCAGGGGTGTCGACTCGGCCGGCTACGTCGTCGCGGATCTGCTGAAGGCCGACCACTGAGTGCGGCACGGAAGGCACCCGGCTCCGCCGTGCGGGCCGACCGACCTCGCCGTGCGGGGCCGGGTCAGCCGTAGACGTTCTGCAGGTTGTCCTTGGGCGCCGGCCGGTGGTTCGCCGCCGGTCCGAGGGCGAAGGCGTTCAGCAGGTTCTCCGTCGTCCTGGTGACGAAGACGGCCGTGCGCGCGTCCATGCCGTGGTCGCCGCCGTCGTCGTGGCCTCCGGCCATGAGGCCCTCGACCCAGCGCATCGTGCCCGAGGCGAAGACCCCGGCGCCGCTGCGGGCGGTGTAGTAGGCCGTGTCGGAGTGGCTGTGGTTGCCGTTGCAGACCAGCGGCGAGTGGGCCAGGATCTCGATCGGCCGCGGCGTCGGCGCGCTGGGGGTGACCCGGTCGTACTCGACGCCCACCAGGTGCGCGAACGAGTCCCCCGCGCGCACGCCCGTGCCCTCGAAGAGCCAGTGGTCCGGCAGGTGCACGACGTAGGGCGCGTCGGTCGGGTAGCCCTCGTAGAGGACGCCCGTCATCGACGACTCCGGGTCGGCCGCCGGGCCGGAGCGGAAGTCCGTGGTGGTGAGGGCGCGGTCCTGCAGGTACGCCGGGTCGTCGCGGTAGTCCGTCTTGTAGCAGACCACCGTGCGCCCGTCGTCCTCGACCCGAATCCGCCGGAAGCAGGTGTTCGCACCGAGGAAGGCGATGTTGGTGCCCGCGTCGCGGGCCTTGGTGACCGACTGACGCTGCTGCGGCGTCCAGTACTCGTCGTGCCCGAGCGAGAGCACCGCTGTCGCGCCGCTCAGCACGGACGGGTCGGTGTGCACGTCGATCCCGCTCGTGTAGGCCAGCGGCAGGCCGAGCCGCTCGGCCAGGACCACCAGCGCCCGCTCGTAGACGAGGAACTTCTCCGCGCCCTCGTCCGCGTAGGGCCGGTCGAACGACACCTTCAGCGCCCGGCTGCCGTAGCTGCCGTTCTCCCCCTGGTAGAGGCTGGTGCCGCCCCAGGTGTTGTAGGCCTGCCAGGTCGCCGTGCCGTGCATGACCAGCACGCGCCCGCGCGCGTCCTGTGAACGCAGGATCAGCGGCACCCAGCGCTGGCTTCCGTTCACAGCGTCGAGGCGCAGCAGGTAGGCACCCTCCGGCCAGTCGCGGGTGTCCAGCGACAGCGACGGTTGCCAGCCGGCCCGGACCGTCCGGGTGGGCGACTGGATGACGGGCGCCGGTTGTCGCTTGCCGGCGATCCGGTCCGACCGCCAGACCAGGCGGGCCTGCGCACCGCCGTACCAGCCGACGCGGTAGGCGGAGACCGTGAAGCCCGGCGCCGTCGTCGACACGTGGAGGGCGAGCGGCTCGCCCGGCCGTGCGGAGGCGCGGTCGGTGTAGCCCTCGATCTCGTCCGGCGCGCCGAGCTTGGTGATCCGCCAGTCGGACGCCCCGGGCTTGGCGTTCTCGGCGAGGGTGGCGGCCGACTGGACACCGGTCGCGACGGGGGAAGCGGATGCACCGGCTCCGGTGCCGTGGGTCGGCTCGGCCGAGCCACCCGACCTGCCCGGCTCACAGCCGGCCAGGCCCGCGCCCACGCCTACCACCGCCCCGGCCGCCGCTGCCGCACCGAGGACCCCCCGGCGCGTCACACCGCGTCCCGTGCTGCGCTCCACCCGTACCGCCCTCCTCAGCCGTCCGGCGCCCCCGCGTCGGTCGTCACCGAACGACATTACGCGCAGGGAACGACGCGGCCACCCGGGGCTGACGCTCCGGGTGACGGCTGGTGAGGCGGAGGGAGGGTGGTGGGTCAGCGGGCGGCGGCGCTGGGCGCTCGGCCGGCCTGGTCCGCCAGGTCCAGGTCCGCGAGGTCGCGCACCTCGTCCGCGATGGCCGCGACGTCCGGAGCGTCCGGGGCGGGCAGGGCGTCCGGGGCAGGCGGGACGTCAACGCTCTCGTTGTGAACCGACCCGTCCGGCTCTGCGTGGTGAACGGGCGGGAACACCCCGGCGCCCTGCCCACTCCCCTCCTCGACGTCGTCCTCACCGGAGGCGACCAGTACCGGCGGGGAGGACGAACGCTCGGCCCTCAGGGCCAGCCTCGGCCACAGCACCAGCAGCACCGGGAGCTGCAGGTAGCCGAAGCGCCCGGCCGGGGCCAGCAGGAAGGCGAGCGCGACGCCGAGCGCCAGCCGGTCGCAGGCCGAGCGGGCGTCGCGCGGAGGCCGGACCAGCAGCCACACGCAGACAGCCAGGCCGCTCAGCCCGAACAGGACCAGCGAGGCGGTCCGCCCGGCCGGGCCCAGCTCGGCGAGGATGTGCCCCGGCAGCGGGCTGCCGGCCGGGGTGCGCACCGTCGAGAGCCCGAGCGGGAAGCGCACCACCTGCTCGACCATCGCCTGCGGGAACGCCACGGCGAACGGCACCACGAGCGCGCCGCCGACCAGCCCTGTCCACAGCAGCCCGCGCAGGGCGGCCCGACGGCCGCCGACCTGGAGGAGCAGCAGCAGCGCGACCGGCACGGCCGGCCAGGCGGTCCACTTCAGCGCACAGACCAGGCCCAGCACGATCCCGGCCCGCGCGGCGTTCCCGCGCCCGGCCAGGGCCAGCGCCAGGATGCAGCCGCCGATCATCGGCAGGTCCACGCCGCTCACCGCGGCGGGCAGCGCGACCAGCGGCGACGCCACGACGGCCGCCAGCGGAACGGCCAGTGGGCCACCGCGCAGCAACCGCCAGGAGACGACGAGGCAGACCAGGAAGGCCAACAGGAACCAGATGCGCGCGTCACCGAGGACGGCCGGCAGCACCAGGTGCGGGAAGCCGAAGAGCGTCATGCCCGGCAGATAGGGGGTGTACCCGGTCCAGTTGACCGGATGCGGCACATAGGGGCTGCCCGTGTGGACGAGGCGGACCGCGGACTGCTGCACCACGAAGACCTCGGACTGGGCCTGCCCCTGCACCAGCAGCAGCACCAGCGGCACGATCACGGCACCGAGCAGCGCCGTCGCCACCGCCAGCCGGATCGGGCGCGCCGCGCCGCGTGCGTCCCCGGCGCCCCCGCGCGGCCACAGGGCCAGCACGAGCGCGGCCAGCACGTAGCCGGCGCCCGCCGACCAGCCCCAGGCGCGCTGCGAGGCGAGATTCGAGATCAGGGGGAAGCCGAAGGCCCACCCGGCACAGCCGAGCGCGCCGAGCACCCAGGGCGCCCGCCGATGGTCACCGGCCGCACCCGCCCCGCGCAGCCCTGCACCGAACTGCTCGACACGCTGGCGCGGCAGCAGCAGACGCGCGGCGGCTCGCCGTGCCTCCCCCGAACGGGCATGAGTCGTCGTCACGCTGCCACATTAGGAACAGCCACCCCGGCCTGTCGTCACACTCCAGGGTTGTTCACCCATCCTCCCCCGGTAGGGGGCACACGCATGGCCGGACACCCTGCGTGACCGGACCGCCGGACACGCGCCTCACTCGCCCCCGGCGAGCCCGTGTTCGTAGGCGAAGACCACGGCCTGGGTGCGGTCGCGCAGCTCCAGCTTGGCCAGGATGCGGCCGACGTGGGTCTTGATGGTCTGCTCCGACAGCACCAGCTCGTCCGCGATCTCGGAGTTCGACAACCCTCGAGCCACCTGCCGCAGCACGTCCAGCTCCCGCGCGGTCAGGCTCGACACCGCCTCGGGCCGCAGATTGCCGGCCCGCCGACGGCGTGCCACGTCCGCGATGAGACGCCGGGTCACCGACGGCGCGAGCAGCGCCTGACCCGCGGCGATGACGCGCACCGCGTTGATGAGGTCACGCGCCGGAGCGTCCTTGAGCAGGAAGCCGCTGGCGCCGCGGGCGAGCGCCTCGTACACGTATTCGTCGAGGTCGAAGGTGGTCAGGATGAGGACACGCGGCCCCTGTTCGCCGCCGGCGTCCACGATCGCGCCCGTGGCGGTCAGCCCGTCCATGCCCGGCATCCGCACGTCCATCACGACCACGTCGGGCGAGAGCTCCCGGGCCAGCTGGATGGCCTTGACCCCGTCACCCGCCTCGCCGACGAGCTCGATGTCGGGGGCGCTGGACAGCAGCGCACCGAGTCCGTCGCGGACCATCTCCTGGTCGTCGACGAGCAGGACCCGGATCGTCTCCTGCGTGGGTTCGGCCGTTCCCGTGGGCTCCGCCGCCTGTGTCACCCTTCCCCCTGTCCTTTCGACTGCTCGCCGACCTGCCCGTTCGGCTGCCGGTGGTCGGACCGACCGTCCGACTGCGCGGCCGGAGCGCCACCGGTGCCCGGGCCGTTCCTTCCGCCGGTGCCGTTCGTGGTCGATTCTCCACTCCCGCTGCGCGTCCGCACGCGAGGCCCGTCCGTGGGCAGCCAAGCCGTCACCGTGAAGCCGCCGCCGGGGCGCTGTCCGGCCCGCAGGGTGCCGCCGAGCAGGGCGGCGCGTTCCCGCATGCCGGTCAGCCCGTGGCCGCCGTTGCCACCGGGGGGCAGTGGTGCGCGGCGGCTTCCGGGGCTGCCGTCGTCGACGACGTCCACCCGCACGCCGCCCGCGGAGCGCTCCACCTCGATGGCGACGTGCGCGCCCGGCGCGTGACGGCCCGCGTTGCTCAGCGCCTCCTGGACGATCCGGTACACGGACACGTCGACGACCGAGGGAACGCGGTCAGGTCCACCGGTCATCGTGAGGTCCACCTGCATGCCGGCGCCGCGCGCGGCGCGCACCATGTCGGGGATCCCGTCGATGCCGGGCTGCGGCGCCCGCTCGGCCCCCTCGTCCTCCTCGCGCAGCAGCCCGATCACGCGGCGCATCTCAGTGAGGGCGGTGGTGGACGCCTCCCGGATCGCCGTGAACGTGCGACGGGTCTGCTCCGGCAGACCCGGCTCCTTGTAGGGGGCGGCCTCGGCCTGGATGGCGATCATCGACATGTGGTGGGCCACGACGTCGTGCAGCTCACGGGCGATCCGGCTGCGCTCCTCCAGCACCGCCTGCCGGGCGAGCCCGGCCCTGCGCTGCTGCTCGGCCTCCTCCAGATGCCGCTCGGCCTCCAGCCGGGAGTGGATCGACTCGCCGAGGACCAGCACCAGCGTCACCGCGACGACCGCGACGCCGAGGACCACCGGGGGCAGCCCCACCAGCAGCAGCGCGGGCATCAGCACCGCGCCCGCGGTGAGCAGGTCGACGCCGATGGCGATGTCCCGCCCGTAGCGCTGGGCAGTGACGAAGACCAGCAGGACGAAGGCGATGCAGGAACTGACCGGCCAGGGCCAGAACGGCGTCGGCGCGTGCCCGACCTCGGCGAAGGTGGCCAGGGTCAGACCGAGCGCGGTCAGCCGCCAGGCGGCCAGCGGACGCGAGACCACCAGCAGCAGCGGCAGCGTCTGGAGTGCGGCCAGCGCCCAGGCCAGGCTGCTCGGCACCAGCTGCACGAGCTGCTGGTCCGCACTGGCGGCGAGCACCAGCACCGCGACGAACCCGATGCCGCCCAACGCCACCCGCGCCGACCGCCCGAGCCTCGGCGCGAAAGGCACGTGCCGGTCGGGGGCCGCCCACGCGGCATCCCACAGCAGCCGCGCGACGCGGCAGGCCCGGCCCCACGCGCGGCTCACGGCGTTTCGCAGTGCGCTCCCCATGACGGGGCCAGCGTAGTGCGCCCACAGCCTGTGGACATCCGCGACTGTCCGGGATCCGGTCCGCCTGTGAACCCTGTTCACAGCAGCCGGGCCGTCCATCAGTGCCGCAGGGCCATTGACCCCCCGACAGATTGGCCTATACCTTCCCTCTGATTGGTCTATGCCAATGCATCGGACCAATGCTCCAGCCCTCCGTCGCCCCACGCGGCGGAGCCGCAGATCGACACCGCCCCGCGCCCCTGCCCGGCGCCCGCGAGACGCCCACGCAACACCGCGGCGGGCGTCCCGGCTCCGCCCGAGGCATTCCGTCGAGGAGAGTCCATGCCAGCGTTCCGCCGCGCCGCCCTTCGCCGCGCCGCCGTGGCCGCCGCGACGGCGGCCTGCGCCGCCGCACTGGTCGGCATCACGCCCGCCCACGCCGCCGCCCCCGCCTTCGACGGCGGCGACCACGGTCACAACCAGAAGCAGCTGATCGGCTACTTCACCCAGTGGGGCATCTACTCCGGCAACTTCGAGAAGAACCTCATCAGCTCCGGAGAGATCAGCCACCTCACCGAGCTGGACTACGCGTTCAGCAACATCTCCGCCGACGGCCTGTGCGCCAGCGGCGACAGCTGGGCCGACTACCAGCGCCCCTTCGCCGCGACCGAGTCGGTGACCGGCCAGGCGGACGCCGCCGGCCAGGCCCTGATGGGCAACTTCAACCAGCTGCGCGAGCTCAAGGCGCAGTACCCGCACCTGAAGATCGTGATGTCCATCGGCGGCTGGTCCTGGTCCGGCCAGTTCTCCGCGGTCGCCTCCACCGACGCGTCCCGGCAGAAGTTCGTCGCCTCCTGCGTCGACCAGTACCTGAAGGGCAACATCCCCGGCCTCCCGGCGGGCGCCGCAGCCGGCATCTTCGACGGCTTCGCCATCGACTGGGAGTACCCGGGCATGCCCGGCAACGGCAACCCCTACGGCCCGCAGGACACACCCAACTTCACGTCCCTGATGCAGGAGTTCCGCAAGCAGCTCAACGCCGCGGGCGACGCGGGCGGCGAGCGCTACCTGCTCACCGCCAACACCTCCGCCAGCCCGGTCGCCGCCGCCAAGCTGCAGCTCCCGCAGCTGGCCAAGGTCGTGGACTGGTTCAACGTCATGACCTTCGACTACCACGGCAGCTGGGAGGCGGCGGGCCCGACCGACCTCTCCTCCGCGCTGCACCAGGACCCGCGCGACCCCAACCCCGCGAACAACCAGTTCAGCATCGACCAGGCCGTGCAGTACTACGAGCAGCACGGTGTGCGGCCGGACAAGATCGGCCTCGCGGTCCCGTACTACGCGCACACCTGGACCGGCGTGGCCCCCGGCCCGCGCGGCGACGGCCTGTTCCAGCCCGCGACGGCAGGCGGCGGCACGCCGAACTACAACCAGGTCGTCACCGCACCCGGCCAGACGTACTGGGACCCGATCGCTAAGGAGCCCTACAAGTACGACGCGGCCAGCGGCACCTTCTACACCTACGACAACCCGCTCTCGCTCTGGTACAAGGGCCAGTACATCAAGGAGCAGGGGCTGCGCGGCACCTTCGTCTGGTCGATGGACGGCGACACCGCCGACGGCAGCCTGACCGCCGCCCTCGGCGACGCGCTGGGCACCGGCCAGCACGACTGACCCACTCGTCTCGGCGCGCGCGGCGCGGATCGGCTCACAGCCGCTCCGCGCCGCGCAGGCGTGAGTGCCTGATGCTGTAGCCGAAGTAGATGAGCGCCGCACCGGTCAACCACGCGGCGAAGAAGCCGAACGTCATCGGGTGCAGACCGAAGATGACGTACCCGCAGGCGGCGATCGACAGCAGCGGTGTGACCGGATAGCCCGGCACCCGGAAGCCGCGCGGCATGTCGGGGTGGGTGCGCCGCAGCACCATGACACCCACCGACACCACCGAGAACGCGACGAGGGTGCCCAGACTGGTCAGGTCCGCCAGCACGTCGAGCGGCACGAACCCGGCCAGGAGCGCCACCCCGACGCTGACGACGACCGTGTTCCAGATCGGCGTCCCGGTCCGCGCCGAGACCGAGGCGAAGGCGGGTGGCAGCATGCCGTCCCGGCCCATCGTGTAGAGGATGCGGGTCTGGCCGTAGATGACGACCAGGGTCACGCTGAAGATCGAGGCGATCGCTCCCAGGGCGAACATGATGGAGGGCCAGGTCTGCCCGGTCACGTTGCGCAGGATCTGCGCGAGCCCGGCCTGCTGCCCGGCGAACTGCGTCCACGGCTGCGCGCCGACCGCTGCGAGTGCCACCGCGATGTAGAGGCCCGTCACCACGACCAGCGCCACCATGATGGCCCGCGGCAGCGTCCGGTGCGGATCGCGCACCTCCTCGCCCGCCGTCGAGACGGCGTCGAGTCCGATGAACGAGAAGAAGATGCTGGACGCGGCCGTGCTGATACCGGAGAAACCGAGCGGCGCGAACGGCTTCAGGTTGTCGGCCCGGAAGCCTGTGAACGCGATACACACGAAGAGCAGGAGCACGACGATTTTCACGCCCACCATGACGGCGTTGAGCGTCGCGGACTCCTTCGTGCCACGCACCAGCAGCAGGCAGCAGAGCGTCACCAGGACCATGGCCGGGACGTTCACGTAGCCGCCGTCGCCGGGCGGCTGGGCGATCGCGTTCGGGAGGGTGAAGCCGAAGGCGTCGCTGAAGAACTCGTTGAGGTACTGCCCCCAGCCGACGGACACGGCCGAGGCGGAGACGCCGTACTCCAGCAGCAGACACGCGCCCACCCCGAACGCGACGACCTCGCCCAGCGTGGCGTACGCGTAGGAGTACGAGGAGCCGGAGACCGGGATGGCGGAGGCCAGTTCGGCGTAGCACAGCGCAGTGAGGCCGGCCGTGACCGCCGCGATCACGAAGGAGACGACGACCGCCGGACCGGCCTCCGGCACGGAGGTGTTGAGCACGAAGAAGATGCCGGTGCCGACGGTGGCGCCGATACCGATGGCGGAGAGCTGGACCAGGCCGATGGTGCGCTTCAGGTGCAGACCGGTCGCCACCGGCGTGCCGGGCGGCGGCTGCTCGATGTCCCCGCTGCTCTCGGCGATGAGTCGGGCCACGGGCTTGCGGCGCAGCAACTGCTGCACGAGCGGGGCATCGGGGGCGGTCATGTGACGTATCGTCGCATGCAGATCGGACATATCAGACTATTTGCCCGACCTGGTCCGTCACTCCCCGAGGGCGCGGGCCACCTCCTCACGCGTCGGGAGCGAGGGCTGCGCCCCGGCCAGCGTCGTACTGAGCGCGGCGGCGACATTGGCCCGGCGCACCGCCTCGTGCAGGCTGCGGCCGTCCACCAGCCCGGAGGCCAGCGCGCCGCAGAAGGCGTCACCCGCGGCGGTCGTGTCCAGCGGCGCGACCGGGTGCGGCGGGACGAACGCGACCGCGCCGTCCTCGCAGAGGAGCGCGCCCTCCGCCCCCAGGGTGACGACCACGGCCGCGGGGCCGCGCAGCTGTCGCGCCGCGTCCGCCACGGCGTGCAGGTCGGGCAGCGGGTGACCGACGAGGCTCGCGAGCTCCCCGCGGTTCGGCACCAGCAGATCGACCATGTGGAGCAGGTCGAGGGCGAGCTCGCGGGCCGGCGCCGGATTGAGCAGGACGGTCCCGCCGGCCAGCCGGGCCGCCGCCGCGACGGTCTCCGGCGGCACCTCGTGCTGCAGCAGGGTGACGGTCGCATCGCGCAGCAGCGCCCCCTCCGAGGCGCAGTGCTCCGGGGAGAGCGCCGTGTTCGCGCCGGGACTCACGATGATCGAGTTCTCGCCGGTCGTGTGGTCCACGGCGATCAGCGCGCGCCCGGTCGGCAGGCCGTCCACCGGCAGGACCCGCGTGGTGTCCACGCCCTCCAGGTCGAGCACCCGCCGCAGCCGGGCCCCCGCGTCGTCCGCGCCGACCCGCCCCAGCATCGCCACCGAGGCACCCATCCGGGCGGCGGCCACCGCCTGGTTGGCCCCCTTGCCACCGGGATGCTCGGCGAGGTCCCCGCCCAGCACGGTCTCCCCCGGACGCGGATGCTTCGGCACCGGCACGACCAGGTCGAGGTTGATGCTCCCGACGACTGCGATCTTCGGCATGCGGTCCACCCTAGGCCCTGGTCCGGCCTTGGAACCGGTTCGCCGACGAGTCTTCTGACCGCGTTCCGTCAGACAAGGGATCGCCGTACGCGGTGCGGCTCAGCCCGAGAGGACCGCCTGCATGACCGCCTTCGCGATCGGAGCCGCGAGGCCCCCACCGCTGATGTCGGCCCGGTTGGCATTGCTGTCCTCGATCACGACCGCGACCGCCACCGGCGAGGCCGCCGAGGCGCTGGGCTTGGCATAGGAGATGAACCAGGCGTAGGGCGTGCCGCTGTTGCCCACGCCGTTCTGGGCGGTACCGGTCTTGCCGCCCACGATCGCGCCGGGAATCTGCGCGTTCGTGCCCGTACCGCTGTTGACCACGTTCACCATCGCCTGCTGGATCTGCGCGGCCACATCCGCCGACACCGGTTGACCGAACCTCGAGTTCCCGAAGCTCTGCACCGTCGTGCCGTCGCTGCGGGTCACCTTGTCGAGCAGGCGCGGACGCATCAGCGTGCCGTTGTCGGCCACGGCCGCCGCGACCTGGGCCATCTCCAGCGGCGTCGCGGCGGTGTCGTACTGGCCGATCGAGGAGAGCGCCAGGAAGGCCTCGCTGGTCAGGTCGGTGTCGAAGTTGCTCCTGGCCACACCGACCGGGATGGTCTGGTTCGACTGGTTGAAGCCGAAGGCCTCCGCCATCTTGACCATGTTCTGCGCGCCCACGTCCACGCCGGCCTTGCCGAAGACGGTGTTGCAGGAGACCTGCAGGGCGTAGTTCAGGGTCGCGTTGGTGCACGCGTCGCTCGCCGACTCGTTGGTCAGCGCATGGTCGGTGTCCTTCGGTGTGTACGGGTCCGGCGAGTTCGTCGGCACGTCGATGCCGCTGTAGAGCCCGTTCTGCAGCGCGGCAGCGAGAGTGACGACCTTGAACGTCGAGCCGGGCGGGTAGGTCTGACGCAACGCGCGGTTCAGCATCGGCTGGGTGGTGTCCGCATTGAGCCGGGTCCAGTCCGCCACAGTGGCCTGTCCGACGCCGGTGATGCCGTTCGGGTCGTACGAGGGGGTGCTGGCCAGGGCGAGGATCCGCCCGGTGGCGGGTTCGATCGCCGCGACCGCGCCGCGCTTGCCACCGAGCCCCTGGAAGGCGGCGCGTTGCGCCTTGGGGTTGATGGTCGTGAAGACGTTCCCGCCCGGCACCTGGGCGCGGGAGATCTCGTCCCAGACCGCGTGCGTCGACAGGCGGCTGTCCTGTCCGGACAGGATCGCGTCCTCGACGCCTTCGAGCAGCGTGTTGCCGTAGGTCTGCGAGGAGAATCCGGTCACCGGCGCATAGAGCGCGCCGTCGGTGTAGGTCCGCTGGTAGGCGAGCGTGCCGCCGGTCTTCTTGGAGCCGGTGACGGGTTGGCCGGCCACCAGGATGTCGCCGCGCGGCTGGCTGTACCGGGCGATGACGTTGCGCCGGTTGGCCGCGTTGTCGTCGAGCGACTTGGCCTGGAAGACCTGGAGGCGGGTCGCGTTGGCGAGCAGGAGCAGGATCAGCACCAGACAGAACAGACCCGCCCGGCGGCCGGTCCGGCTCAAGGACAGGCGCACCGCGCCCGGCGGCGGGCCGGAGCGTTCGGGTCCGCCGCTCCTCGCCCTGCGTTTCGCTCCGTCGCGCGTCATACCCTCGGCACCCCCTGCGTCTCCTCCTCCGGATCGCCGTCACCACCGCCGCCGCCCGCGCCCCTGCTCGTGGCGAGGCCGGCCGCGTCCGTACCGGGTGGCGGGGTGATGAGCTGAGGCACCGGCGGATCGGGGCGACGCGCGGCGTCGCTCAGCTTCACCAGCAGCGCGATCAGGATCCAGTTGGTCACCAGCGAGGAGCCGCCCTGGGCCAGGAACGGCATGGTCATCCCGGTCAACGGGATCAGGTCGGTGACACCGCCGGCGACCACGAAGACCTGCAACGCCAGCAGGACGGAGAGGCCGATGGCGAGCAGGCGCCCGAAGGGGTCGCGGAGAAGGCGACCGGTCCGGAAGCCCCGCACCACCACGATCGCGTAGAGCAGGAAGAGCGCCGCGAGACCGACCAGGCCGATCTCCTCGCCGAAGGTGGCCAGGATCCAGTCGGACTTCATGGCGAAGCCGATCAGGTACGAGTGGCCGAGCCCGAGGCCCGTGCCGAGCAGGCCGCCCGCCGCGAAGGCGAACATCGACTGGGCGAGCTGGCTCGGGCCCTGCCCGAGCCGGATGGTCCGCATCGGGTCCAGCCAGTCGACGAAGCGGACGTGGACGTGCGGCTCCCAGAGCGCGACCGGCACCACCGCCAGGCCGACCAGGACCAGGCCCACCGCGATCCAGCCGATGCGCCCGGTGGCCACGTACAGCATGACCAGGAAGAGGCCGAAGAAGATCAGCAGCGTGCCCAGGTCCTGCTCCAGGAACAGGATCGCCGCGCTGACCAGCCAGATCAGCACGATGGGACCAAGGTTGCGACCGCGGGGCAGCTCCAGCCGCCAAACCCGACGGCCGGTCAGCGCCAAGGCGTCACGGTGCCGCGCGAGGTACGAGGCGAAGAAGATCGCGAGGGCGATCTTGGCGATCTCGCCGGGCTGGAACGAGAGCGAGCCGATCTTGATCCAGATCTTCGCACCGTAGACCGCCGGCAGGAAGATCGGCACGATCATCAGCAGCAGCGTGACCAGGGCCAGCACATAGGCGTAGCGCTGGAGCACACGGTAGTCCCGCAGCAGCAGGACGACGGCGATGAAGAGCCCGACCCCGATCGTCGACCAGAGCAGCTGGGTCGGTGCCGTGCTGTCGTTCGGGGTGGACCGGTCCAACCGGTAGATGACCACCAGCCCGAGGCCGTTGAGCAGCACCGCGATCGGCAGCAGCAGCGGGTCGGCGTAGCGGGCCCGCCACCGGATGCTCAGATGGCCGAGCAGTGCGAGGGCGCCGAGACCGAGGCCGTAGCGCAGCGTGTCGGACGGCACCTTGCCGTCCATGTTGGAGCCGACGTCCGCGTAGCCGTAGGCGGCGATCGCCACGGCGAGGACCACCAGCACCAGTTCGACCCCGCGCCGGGTCGGCGGCGCCGGCGTGGCCGCCCCGGCCGCCGAGGCCGAGGCCGGCTCGCCCGCGAACGGCCCGTCTGCGAACGAGTCGCCCGGCACGGGGGCGGCCCCGGCCACGCTGTCGGCGGCCGGGGCCGTCGTTCCGCCGCTCCCCCGCGATCGCCGGACCGCGCGCCAGGGGCGCACGCTCCGGGACCGGTCGGGGTCAGGCGGCGTGGGCGGCACCCGCGCGCACAGTGGCGACCGCCTCGCGGAGGTGCTCCTCGTCGGCCTCGCTCAGCGAGGTCTGGATGATCTGGCCGCCGTACGGGGCCAGCTGCGGCAGCACCTTCTCGGTGACCGCGTCGCTGACCAGGGCGAAGACCGCCGCCGCACCGGGCGTCAGGCCTTCGCCGACCTTGCGCATGAAGTCGTTGTCGACACCGAAGTCCTGGGCGGAACCGACCGCCGCACCGGTGGCGCCGCCGACCGCCATGCCGAGGAACGGCATGAAGAAGAGGAGCCCGATGAGGCCTCCCCACAGCGCGCCGCCGGCCGCACCGGCGCCCACCGTGTTCATGGCCTGGTGCAGCTTGACCTTGCCGTCGGGACGGCGCTCGACGACGACAGCGTCCTCGATGTTGATCAGCTTCTGCTTCTGCAGCTCGACGAGCTTGGCCCGGACCTGCTCAGCGGTGGCCACGTCGGGGTAGGCGACGGCGATGAGGTTGCTCATGGAGATTCCCTTCGAGTCTCTTCGAGACGTCGGTCATTCGGGAATCTACCGAGATACTCCAGATTTGTCCGATTTGTTCTCCGCGTGTCGCGGCCACGGTGCCGCCTTGCCGAGCGCCCGCTGCTGCGGCGCAAGGCCCTCCGTGCGCAGCTCCGTGACGGCGGGCTCCGCTTCGGCCTTCAGAGTGAAGCCGATCTCGGCGCCGCCACCCACCCGGTTGCGGGCGAAGACCTCGCCACCGTGCTCCTCCGCGACCTCACGCACGATCGACAACCCCAGGCCCGACCCCGGCAGGCTGCGCGCCGCGGTGGCCCGGTAGAAGCGGTCGAAGATGCGGTCCAGGTCCCCCGGCTCGATGCCGGGACCTCGGTCCAGCACCGTGATCCGGTCGGAGCGCACCAGCACCAGGATCTCCTCCGGACCCGACGAGAACTTGGCGGCGTTCTCCACCAGGTTCGTCAGCGCGCGCTGCAGCGCCTGCGGCCGGACCATCGCCACGACCGGGTCCGCGTCGACCACGATCTCCCGCCCCGTGCGTCGCCGGGTCAGATCCGCGACCCGCTCGGCGAGCTCGTCGAGCTCCGACGAAGCCGGCAGCTCGGTGCTGCGCCGGTCGTTCGCCAGCTCGACCAGCTCGTTGACGAGCACCGTCAGCTCGCGCGTCTCGGTCTCCAGGTCGTCGAGGAGGGCGCTGCGCGACTGCGGGGACAGTCGGTCCATCCGGCGCAGTGCGGCGATGTTGGTCCGCAACGAGGTGAGCGGCGTGCGCAGCTCGTGCCCCGCGTCCTGGACGAGTCGGCGCTGGTCCTCCTTGGAGCGGGCCAACCGTCCGAGCATGTCGTCGAACGCCCGCGCGAGACGGCCGATCTCGTCCCGGCCACGCTGCGGCACGTCCAGGGTGAGCTCACCGGTCGCCGCGACCTGCTCCGCCGTCGCGGTCAGCCGGACCAGGCGACGGGTGATCCGCCCGGCCACCCACCAACCCGCCGCACCCGCGGCGATCATCACCAGGCCCGCGGTCAGCGCGATCCGCGCCATCAGCGAGCCGAGCAGCTCGTCGGTGGCGCTCAGCCGCTCCGAGATCATCACTGCGCCGCGTCCGCCGCCGAGGGAGACCGTGACCACCCGGTAGCGGTCCCCGCCGGTGTCGACGTTGACGGTCCGGGTGTGTCCGGCGTCCTGGCTGCGGGCGAGCTGCCGGTCTCCCGGATAGGTCGGCAGCGGATCCATCTGGCTGTTCTGCTTGTCCGCGTACTGCAGCACCCTGCCGTCCGGACCGAGCACCTGGACCCCGATGTCGCCGGAGTGCGTCAACTGGTCGACCAGGTGGTCCTGGCTCTCCGGGGTGGAGAGGAAGTCGCGGGCGTCGAGCTCCGACGTCTGCGCGTCACCGACCAGGGTGCTGAGCGAGGTCTGGAAGTCCTTGGCCCGGTCCTGTCGGATCAGCGAGGCCGCCGAGGTGTAACCCAGCGCGCCGACCAGCACCGTGACCAGCGCGGCCAGCCCGGCGAAGGCGATCGCGAAGCGGAGCCGCAGGCCTATGTTGGCCCGGAGCCAGCTCACGGCTCACGCAGCGTGTAACCCACGCCCCGGACGGTGTGGATCAGCGGCGTGCGGCCCGGCGTGTCCAGCTTGCGACGCAGGTACCCGATGTAGACCGCCAGGTTCTTCGAGCCCGGGCCGAAGTCGTAGCCCCAGATCCGGTCGTAGACCGTGCTGTGGTCCAGCACGATGCCCGCGTTGCGCGCGAGCAGCTCGAGCAGGTCGTACTCGGTGCGGGAGAGCTGGATCTCCTCGCCGCCACGCCAGACCCGCCGGGCCGTCGAGTCGATCCGCAGGTCGTCGACCTCGATCAGGTCGTGCCCGGCCGTGACGGAGTCCGGCTCCACCGCGGCCTCCGCGGACGACACCGCCGGCACCGCGGCGCGTCGCAGCAGCGCCCGCAGCCGGGCCAGAAGTTCCTCCGCCTCGAAAGGCTTGAGCATGTAGTCGTCCGCGCCGGCGTCCAGCCCGGCCACCCGGTCCGAGGTCTCCACGCGCGCCGTCAGCATCAGGATGGGCACGTTGTCGCCCTCGGCCCGCAGCACGCGGCAGACCGCGAGCCCGTCGATCCCGGGCATCATCACATCCAGAACCACCACGTCCGGACGTTGCTTGTGGACCGAGGCCAGTGCCTCGATACCGTCGGACACCGGGGTCACCTGGTAACCCTCCAGGGTCAGCAGGCGGTCCAGGGAATCACGGATGGCTCGATCGTCCTCGGCCAGCAGCACAGTCGGCGTCACGACACCGATTGTCCACGACTGGATGAGGAACCGGTAAGAGACCTCCTGCACGTTCCGGGGCTTCGCAGCTCAGGGCCCACCCGGCCGCACTACGCTGCCCTCGGCGGCGGGTGCACTGTTCGAATTCACGGGGATTCTGTCTGTTGCTGCTGATAGACACTCGGCATGCAGATGATCCCGACATTCGAACAGCTTCTGCGCCGCGTCGAGGAGCGTTCCGCCGCGTTCCGCTCCGCCGTCGTGGGCGTGGCCGACGTCACCGCGGACGATCACGCCGACGGCAACGCTGTCCCCAGCGGTCCGGTGCGGCTCGACACCAAGGTGCCGAGTTGTCCGGAGTGGACCCTGGGCGACCTGGTCGTGCACCTCGGCGAGGTGCACGGCTTCTGGGCGGCCACCGTCGCCGCCGGTCCGGCCGCGACCGCTCCCTCGGACGTGGCGTTCACCGAGCCTGCCGTCGGCCCGCAGGCCGACGGCACGGAGGGGATGAATCCGCAGTCCCTCGCCGCCTGGTCCCTCGCCGCGACCGAGGAACTCCTGGCCGCCCTGCGCGCAGCCGGCCCCGAGGGCGGCTCCTGGACGTGGTGGGGCGCGTCCGACGCACCGCGGACCGCCGAGGCCGTCGCCCGGCACCAGGTCGCCGAGGCCCTCGTCCACACCTACGACGCACAGCTCGCCGGTGGGCGGGAGCAGTCCCTGCCCGTCCCCGAAGCCCTCGACGCGGTCGACGAGTTCCTCCACGTGGGATGCGGTGCCGTGGGGCCATGGCCCCACGAGCCGGCCACGCTCGTGCTGCGGGCTGCGGAGGGCCCGGCATGGCAGCTGGAGCTCACGGCCGAGGGCGCCCGCACCCACCGGCTCCCGTCAGCTCTTCCCGCCCCGGGCTCCGACGTCGCGGCGTTGACCGCGCCCGGCGTCGCTGCGCTGACGGCGCACGGCACCGCGAGTGACCTGGTCCTGGCGCTGTACGGACGCATCCCGCCGGAGCGGCTCGAGCTGACGGGCGACCGGGAGGTCCTGACCCGGCTACTACTGTGGCAGCCTTCGGAATGATCACTGACCGGCCGTCCCGACCGGGACCGCCCGGGAGCCGTTGGACGCCGATCGGCTGCCCACGCGAGAGAACAGGACGACCACCATGACGAGCCTCCAACACCACCTCCGGCCCGTCGGCCTGCCGCCGGTCAACGGCTACAGCCACGCCGTGGCCGGCACCGGCGCGATCGTCGCAGTCTCCGGCCAGGTCCCGCTCGACGCGGACGGCACCCTGATCGGCGGCCCCGGCCCGGACGGCGCCCCGGCGAACCCCGAGGCGCAGCTCCGGCAGGTCTTCACCAACGTCGGCGCCGCCCTGGCCGCAGCCGGGGCCGGTTGGGCCGACGTCGCCAAGCTGACGGTCTACCTCACCGACCTGGCCGACCTGCCGCTGTTCCGCACCGTCCGGGACGAGTTCGTCGACACCGCCCGCCCGCCGGCCTGCTCCCTGGTGCAGATCTCGGCACTGGTCCACCCGGATTTCCGGGTGGAGGTGGACGCCCTGGCGATAGTGTCCGGTTGATCGTTGATCACCGCCCGTGCCGGGCGGGCCAGGTGTTCCCACGACCGCAGCGACCGCAACAAGCGGCCCCGGAAAGGCGTGTGCCCTCGTGATCGTCAGCGAACCGCTCCTCCCTGTCCCCCTGCCGGGGCCCCTCGTCGACACGGCCTGGCTGGCCCGACGGTTGGGGCAGCCGGGTCTGGTGGTGTTCGACGCCAGCGTGGGCGCACACCGACGCGAGGTGGCGCGGATACCCGGCGCCAGGCTCTTCGACCTCGACGGCCCGCTGTCCGCGCCGGACAGTCCGCTGCCCCACACCATGCCGACTGCCGGGCAGGTCGAGTACGAGCTGCGCGGGCTCGGCCTGAACCAGTCCGACACCGTCGTGTTCTACGACAACGCCGGCCTCTACTCGGCCGCGCGCGGGTGGTGGATGCTGCGGGCGATGGGCTTCGACCGGGTGGCCGTCCTGGACGGCGGGCTGACCGCCTGGGTGGCGGCCGGTCTGCCGGAACAGGACTCCGCCCCCGGACCGGCCGCCCCGGGGGACTTCACCGCCCGCCCACGCCCCGGAATGATCGTCGACAGCGCGGCGGTGCTCGACGCCCTGGCCGACCCGGAGGCGGCGGTCCTCGACGCCCGCGCGGCCGAACGCTTCCACGGCCTCGCCCCGGAGCCGCGCCCGGGGCTGCGCGGCGGCCACATGCCCGGCGCCGTCAACCTGCCCTTCACCGCTCTCCAGGACGAGAAGGGTCTGCTGCTCGCCCCGGGGGCCCTGCGGGAGCTTTTCGACAAGGCCCTGGCGGCCGAGGAGGAAGGCTCGGGTGCGCACGCAGCGGCGGCCGACGCGCCCCGGCTGCTGTTCAGCTGCGGCTCGGGCGTCACCGCCTGCGTCCTGGCCCTCGGCGCCACCATCGCCGGCTACCGCGACCTGGCGGTCTACGACGGCTCCTGGAGCGAGTGGGGTCTGCCCTCCGCACTCCCGGTCGTATGAGCCCGGCGCCGCTGCAGCCGTCCGACCGGGTCCCGGGCCCGTCCCGGGAGCCCGGCCGCCCGCTGCTGCTGCTCGACGTCGACGTCGACGTCGACGTCGACGGGCCACTCAACCCCTTCGGCGGGATGCCCGACACCAGACCGGCCGGGTTCACCGAGCATTTCCTGATGCCGCCGACCTGGGCCGCGCTCGAAGAGCTCAGGATCGCGGCCGCCGCCCGCCCACGCGAGCCGGCCCCCCTCCTGGTCTGGGTCAATCCCGACCACGGACGGCAGCTCATGGCCCTGCCCTTCGACCTGGTGTGGGCCACCACCTGGGAGGCCGAGGCGAACGACTACATCGCGCCCCTGATCGGCCTCCCGGACCTGCCCTTCATCTCCTGGCAGCGTCCGCGCCCGGTCACCCGTGGCGGCGGCTGCTGGAAGACCCCGGAGGTCGTCGCCTGGGCCGCGGGGCGGCCGTTCGCCTGGGTCGACGACGAGATCACCGACACCGACCAGGACGAGGTCGCCCGAACCCATCCTGCGCGCGCCATGCTCCACCGGGTCGACGCACGCAGCGGACTGACGGAGGACGACTTCGCTGCCCTGTCCGCCTGGGCGGCCGCCATCGCCTGAGGCCCGCCCTGGTGGCGGTCCGGGCTCCGGCCCGGGCGGCCACCGCGGCGACCCGTGCCGCCGGAGTCGTTCTCGATCACGAGGACTCTGATGCACCGCCATCGGCCGGGCCGGGCGGCAGACGCCCGGTCGGGCGTTCGGGGCCCAAGAAGACCGCACGAGGCCCTGTGATCCATGTCACGGACCGGGGAAGGTTCCCCCCGTCCGCCCAGGGAGTCGGCCGAGAACGCCAGAGGCCCTGTCCGATCTCTCGGACAGGGCCTCTGTGTTGGGTGGAGCTGAGGGGATTCGAACCCCTGACCCCCTCGATGCGAACGAGGTGCGCTACCGGACTGCGCCACAGCCCCAACGAGAAGAAACTCTAGCAGGTCCGGAGGGGTGCTTGCGCACGGGTTACTCGTTGGCGGCCCGAGGGGTGTCGTCGGCGAACTGGTCGAAGAGTGGCGTGGCCGGCTTCGGCGCCGGACGACGGGGAGGTGTGGCCGGACCCGGTGCGGTCTGGGCGGGCTTCGCCGCCGGGGCGGCCGCGGGGGCCTGCCCGGCTGCCGGGGCCTTGCGGCCGCGCGCCGACGAGTACGTGTCCGGGGCGGACAGATCCAGGCCGAGCGTCGCCCGCGGCGCGACCGGAGCCGTGACGTAGGTCGGGAGCGGGACCGGCACGGGATCCCAGCCGCCGTCGTCCCGGGCCGCGGACGCGGCAGCTGCGTGCTCAGGACGGTCGTGGTCCGCCCACGGCTCGCCGCGGCCCGCGCCCAGGCTGCCGGTGCCGGAGGTGGTCGCCCCGACGCCGTGGTCCGTCTCCTCGGTCGCACGTGGAGTCCGAGCGGCCAGGTGGGGCGCTGCGGCCTCCCGCGGCACCGGCGCCGCTGCGGCAGTCTCCGCCTCGCGGCGCGCGGCCGCCTGCTGGCGGACGCGCTGAGCGGCCTCGACGGCCCGCCGGCGGTCGAGCCTGACCTCGTAGCGACGGTGCTCCTGACGACGCATCTGCCCGATGTAGAGGGAGAACAGCACTGCGGGGACGGCCGGGATCCAGAGCAGGTCGACCCCGCCCACGGCCGCGACCACCATCCCGACGGTGAAGGCCGCGAACAGCACCACCACCATGCGCCGACGACGCGCGAGCAGCGCCGCACGACGGCGGGACGCCGCGTCCGGCGAGGGCCCGCCCTGGACCGGGTGGGCCGAGTGGGCCGCCGCAGCGGCCCGGTGCTGGCTGCGAGCGGCCTGGGCCGGGGGAGCGAAATTCCCACCCAGGTCCTCGCCGCCCTCGGGGTGCCCGACGGACTCGGGCTCATCCGGGTCGAATGCACGGGAGGCGCTGACGCCGTGGGTGTCCGTCGAAGGCTTCGGCAGCGGAGTCGGCAGGCCCAACGGCTGCGTCTCGTCCAGTTGCCGTGAGATCCTGCGCTCCATCGCGGCGCGCCCGGACAGCAATCGGATCGCCGTGCTGAATCGCTCGGTGGGACGGGCCTCGTTGAGCTCGTCCTGACGGCGGAGCCACATGGGGACCAGATACGCAGCCCAGGCCCCGACGATGACCGCGTAAATGAGGCCGCTACTGCTCACGCTTCACACCGTACGGGCGTGAAGGACGGCCCGGCGGCTATTTCGACCGGTGTGTCGCTGAATCATCTTCATATCGACCTATTTGTGGTGATGGTGACTCTCGATTCCACTGTTTCCGCGCCAGCGCGCGAGCAATCCTTCGGGCACCTCGTCCGCCGTCAGCGCGTAGACGAGATGGTCCCGCCAGCCGCCGTCGATGTGAAGATAACGTGGACGAAGGCCTTCCTCCCGGAATCCGAGTTTCTCGACCACTCGGCGACTCGGAAGGTTCTCGGGGCGGATGCAGATCTCGATCCGGTGCAGCCCCATCGTGCGGAAGCAGTAGTCGGTTGCCAGAGCCACCGCGGTCGGAATGATTCCGCGGCCCGCATGCCCCTCATCGACCCAGTAACCGATATTCGCGGAACACATGGAACCCCAGGTGACGCCGCCGACAGTCAGCTGACCGACCAGGTTTCCCTCGTAGGTCACGACGAACGGCAGCATGCGGCCCGCGTTCGCCTCCCGGCGCAGGAACCTCACCATCTGACGGTAGGTCGGACGCGGGTTGTGCGGGTGACCGGGCGGAGGCGGCGGCACGGTGGCCTCCCACCGACGCAACCAGTCCCGGTTACGGCGGCTGACCTCCTGCCAGACCCGCTGGTCCCGGATCCGGATCGGGCGCAGCTCGACCGACCCCTCCCGCAGCTCGGCCGGCCAGAATGCGTTCAGTGCGGGCCCCCTTCCCCGTTGGCCTCGGGCGCATGGGACGTCTGAGGAACGTGGTCACCGCCGCCCACCTGGTCGACCGCGTGAGCCAGCAGCGGGCCGAGGACCGCGAGGCCGTCCTTGACCCCGCCGGGCGAGCCGGGGAGGTTGACGACCAGCGTGCGTCCGGCCAGCCCGGACAGGCCGCGGGAGAGCGCGGCCGTCGGCACGCCGTGCTCCCGCCCGTAGGCGCGGATCGCCTCCGCGATACCGGGTACTGGCCGGGTGATGACCTGCGCGGTCATCTCGGGCGTGAGGTCGAGCGGCGTGAGGCCCGTACCGCCGGTGGTGACCACCACGTCGTAGCCGTCCGCCACGGCCTTGCGGAGCGCCACCAGCACCGGATCCCCGTCCGGCACCACGACGGGACCGACCACCATGCAACCGAGCTGGGCGAGCCCGGCGGCCAGGATCGGACCGCCGCGGTCCTCGTAGACACCCGCATGGGCCCGGTTCGAGACGGTGAGCACGAACGCGCGCATCATCGCAGCGCTCCCGGCTCCGGCTTCGCCTGCTGCCCCTGCTCCGGCCCCGCCGCAGGCTCCCGCACCTGGTCGGCGAGGTCGGCGCGGTGCCAGTCGCCGCTCTTGCCGCCGGTCTTCTCCTCGACCTGTACCGCGTCGATCCTGGCGCCCTTGTCGACGGCCTTGACCATGTCGATCACGGTGAGGCCGGCGACCGCGACGGCGGTGAGCGCCTCCATCTCGACGCCGGTACGGTCGGCGGTCCGGACGGTCGCGGCGATCTCGACGGCGTCGTCGGCCACGACGAGGTCGACCGTCACACCGGAGACGGCGATCGGGTGGCAGAGCGGGATGAGATCCGGCGTGCGCTTGGCACCCATGATCCCGGCGATCCGCGCCACCGACAGGGCGTCGCCCTTCGGCACGCCTTCTCCCCGCAGCAACTCCACCACGCGCGGCGACACCAGCACGCGACCGGTCGCGCGGGCGGTGCGCGTCGTCGTCGCTTTCTCGGAGACGTCGACCATCCGGGCGGCGCCCGAGGCGTCGACGTGGGTCAACCCGGACCCGGACGGAACGGGGCTGGTGCTGTGCACTGGCGCTCCTGCGATCGTGACGGCGGGGTGCGGCGCCAGGGTATCGCTGCCTGGCCGAAGCGTCCCATCGACGGCCCGGACGGTGCCGCGCCACGAATCGACGGTGCCGCGCCACGGATCAGGGCCGGGCGCGGCAGGTGACCGTCAGTCCAGCAGGATCGCCCGCACCTCGGTGCCGGCCTCCACCGAGACGGCGTCCTCCTCGACCACGAGCAGCGCGTTCGCCTGGGCCAGCGCCCCGAGCAGGTGTGACCCGGCGCCGCCGACCGGCGTCACCGTGCCGGCCTCGGCGTCGTAGGCGGCCCGCAGGAACTGGCGGCGACCGGCCGGAGAGGAGGTGACCGGCTCGGTGAGGCTGCCCCTCACCTCGCGTCGGTGGACCTCGGTCGCGCCCAGCATGGCCCGGATCACGGGGCGGACGAAGAGCTCGAAGGAGATGTAGGCGCTCACCGGGTTCCCGGGCAGGGCCAGCAGCGGCACCGGCCCGTCCGAACCCTCCAGAACCCCGAAGCCCTGCGGCTTGCCAGGCTGCATGCGCAGCTTCCGGAAGGAGATCTGCTCGCCGAGCGCCTCCTTGACCACGTCGTACGCGCCGACGCTGACCCCGCCGCTGGTGACGATCAGATCGGCGCGGATCAGCTGGTCGTCGATGACCTCGCGCAGACGGTCCGCCTCGTCCGGAACGCCGCCGACCCGGTAGGCCAGCGCACCGGCGTCGCGTGCCGCTGCGGTGAGCGCGAAGCTGTTCGAGTCGGAGATCTGGCCGGGACCGACGGGAGTGCCGGGCGGAACGAGTTCACTGCCCGTGGACAGCACGACCACCCGGGGACGCGGGCGCACCCGCACCATGTCGTGGCCGGTGGCGGCCAGCAGCCCGATCTGGGTCGGCCCGAGCCTGGTACCCGCCGGCAGCAGCGCCTGCCCGACCGAGATGTCCTCGCCGCGACGCCGTACGAAGGCGCCGGACTCGACCGGCTGGAAGATGCGGACCTCGCCGGACTCGACCGGCGCCGCGCCCTGCGGCGCCATGGTCGTCGCGGCCTCGCCCGTTCCGGTCCCGGCGTCGGTCCACTCGACGGGGACGACGGCCTCGGCGCCGGGCGGCAGCGGGGCCCCCGTCATGATCCGGGCGCACTGGCCGGGGCCGATGACGGGCAGCGCGGCAGCGCCGGCGGCCACGTCGCCGACCATCGTCAGCACGGACGGGTAGTCCTTGGTGGCACCCGCGAGGTCGGCGACCCGCACCGCGTAGCCGTCCATCGAGCTGTTGTCGAAGGGCGGCAGGGCGACCGCGGAGACGATGTCCTCCACGGTGAGGCAGCCCTGCGCCTCCAGCAGCTGGAGCTCCAGGGGCGGCAGCGGGGAGACGGCGGCCAGCACGTCGGCGCGGTGCTCGTCGACGCTCCACTGACGCTGGGCTCCGGTCGGGGCGGCGCACGGATCCGCGAGCCCCGCGGCGTGACCGTGGTCGTGGCCGGATCCCTGGCCCTGGCTGCCGCCGTGGTCGTGCCCGTTGTCGTGCCCGTGGTGCTGCTGCAGGTCGGTCATGGTGCCTTCCCCCATGGTCGTGCGGTGCGGACGCCGCTCAGGCGCCGCAGTCCCCGGTGCCGGTGGCCTGCCGGTCAGAAGGGCTCGATCGGACCGTCCAGTTCGCCGCTGCCCACGAACTCCTTCAGCCAGGCCCGGAACTCCGGGCCCAGGTCCTCACGCTCGCACGCGAGACGGACGATCGCGCGCAGGTAGTCGCCCTTGTCGCCGGTGTCGTAGCGACGGCCACGGAAAATCACGCCGTGGACGGGGCCACCGCGGCCCGGGGTGCGCTGGGCGAGCACCCGCAGCGCGTCGGTCAGCTGGATCTCGCCGTTCTTGCCGGGTTCCGTCTCCCGGAGCACGTCGAACACGCTCGGGTCGAGGACGTAGCGGCCGATGACGGCGAAGTTGCTCGGGGCCTCGCCGGGGGCGGGCTTCTCGACCAGGTCGGTGATCCGGACCACGTCCTGGTCGACCCCGTGCGGACCGTGGTACTCGGCCGGGCGGACCGACGCGCAGCCGTAGAGATGGGCCAGCGCCGGGTCGACCTCGATCAGCGCGACAACGCTGCCGCCGAGCTCGCTCTGGATCTCGATCATCTTGGCCAGCAGCGGGTCGCGCGGGTCGATCAGGTCGTCACCGAGCAGCACCGCGAAGGGCTGGTCGGCGACGTGCGGCTCGGCGCACAGGACGGCGTGACCGAGGCCCTTGGGGTCGCCCTGCCGGACGTAGTGCATCGTCGCCAGCTCGCTGGACTCGCGGACCCGGTCGAGCTTGGCCTGGTCGCCCTTACGGGCGAGCTGCTCCTCGAGCTCGTAGGCGCGGTCGAAGTGGTCCTCGAGGGGCCGCTTGTTCCGCCCAGTGATCATCAGCACGTCGGTCAGCCCGGCCGACGCCGCCTCCTCCACCACGTACTGAATGGCCGGCTTGTCGACGACCGGCAACATCTCCTTGGGAGTCGCCTTGGTGGCCGGCAGGAAGCGGGTGCCGAGTCCGGCAGCGGGAATGACCGCCTTGGAGATCTGGCGGGAACGAGCGTTGGTCATACCGATGACTGTAGCTTCCCCTGCGTGTCCACCGGATGTCTCTCTGCTGTCAACGACTTGTCAGCCGCACGAAGCAGGAGAGCAGCATGCGAACCGTCCTTCGGCAGCAAACCCAGGCCGACCTTGGCCGTCAGTCCGTTGCCGGGAAGCGAGCCGCTCTCGTCCGGGAGCACCGGCACCGAGGGCAGGGCGAGAGGGTGCCTGCGGACCGTCCAGGCCAGCCGGTCGGCGACGGTCCGGGCGCCCGCCTCGTCGGTGTCCGGCAGCAGCACCAGGAACTCCTCGCCGCCGTAGCGGCCGAAGACGTCCTCCTCCCGGACCTCCATCGCCAGCCGCTGGGCCAGGTCACGCAGCACCGCACCGGCCCGCTGGTAGCCGTGCTCGCGACGAATCTCGGCGAAGCCCTCGATCTCCAGCAGCAGCACCGCGAGCACCCGCTCCGCCGGGCGCCGCTTGCAGCGAGCGATCTCCCGGTCCAGGGCCAGCTGGAGGTAGCGGTAGTTCCAGACGCCGGTCAGGGCGTCCGTGCAGGACGTCCGCTCCAGCTCGGTCCGCCCCGTGCGCAGCTCCGCCAGCTCCGCCGCCTGGGCGGCCAGCCGCACCCGCACCCGTGCCCGGCCACGGGCGAGGACCCCGGTGGCGAGCAGCGCGGGCAGACAGAGAGCAGCGAGGATGTCCGCGAGGACGGGCGGCATGTCGTCCCTCCGCACAGTGCTGGCCGGTTAACGAGACGGAAGGCCGTCCCATCCGATGCTGAACGAGAAGAAGGCTCTGCGGTCACGGTTGCTCGCCGAACGAGCGGCGATGTCACCCGAGGAGCGGCAGGCCGCCTCGAACGCTCTCGCGAGCGAGGCCCTCGCCCTGGCCTCCGCGGGGAACGTACGGACGGTCGCCTGCTACGTCTCGATGGGGTCCGAGCCGGGCACCCGGCCCCTTCTCGACGCCCTGCGTGCGGCCGGCATGCACGTGCTGCTGCCGGTCCTGCTCCCCGACAACGACCTCGACTGGGCTGCCTACGAGGGCTCCGAACTCCTGGCACCCGCCCGACTCGGCCTGCTGGAGCCGACCGGTCCGCGTCTGGGGCCGGCGGCCGTCGCTGCGGCGGATCTCGTCCTGCTGCCCGGCCTGGCGGTCGACCCGGCCACGGGCGTGCGTCTCGGTCGGGGCGGCGGCAGCTACGACCGCGTCCTGGCCCGGTTGGCGGCGGCGGGCTCACCGGCCCTGCTCGTGACGCTCCTCTTCGACGGTGAGCTGGTGGAGGGCCTCCCCGCGGAGCCCCACGACCGGCCCGTCGACGCCGTGGTGACCCCGCAACGCACACTCCGGTTCGACTGAGACGGCCGCGCGGGCCGCCGGCCCGCCGCCACCGTGGGAGGCCTCCAGTTCGTGTCCGGGAACGCCCGTGGCGCGGGAACCCGATCGGGTTCCCGCGCCACGGAGCGTGCCGGGGTCGTGCCGGGCCCAAGCGCCCGGGCACCGTCGCTACGGCGTCAGGGTCAGCTTGTCCTTGGACGTCGCCGCAACCGCCTGGCGCGTGTACGACCAGGTCAGCAGCTCTCCGTCGACCCACATCTGCATCTGGTCGTCGTAGTGCGCATCGAACGCGTGCCCCGAGGACCCACCGATGTTGATCCAGTGCGAGGAGTCGAAGTCGGACAGGTCGACCACCATCCGCATGGACGGCGCCTCGTCGACGGTGTAGCCGTTGGCCGCGTTCCAGCTGGCCGCGTCGACGGCGGCGCTGCCTCCGTTCAGCTGGTACGGGCCGCGGTTGAGCAGCCAGTGCACGACTCCCGAGGCGATCGAGGAGTTGTCCGTGCCCAGCGTGCGCTCCTGGAGCTCCAGGGTGTGGATCCGGCCCCAGCTCCAGCCGCTGATGTCCTTGCCCATCAGCGAGGTCAGCTGCTTACGAGCGTCGATCATGGCCTCCTTGAGGAGGCTGTCGCGGCCCTGCATCTGGTTGCCGTTGCTGTCCGTCCAGTTCCACCACTGGTCGGTGGGGTGGGTCAGCAGCGAACCGACCACGGTGGTCCACTGGTCGCTGCCGTCCGGCTGCGCCGTCGCGTCGTCGCGCAGACCGCAGGTGCGCACACGCTGGGCCTTGCCGTTGACGTCGTCCTGCGGGATGCCGGCCTTGTCGGCGGGGATCACCATGATGCAGTCGGTGGTGCTGCGGACCTCGGCGGGGAACTTCTGGTCGAAGGCCAGGTGGAGCAGATTCGACCAGACCGCGTTGTAGTAAGCGGCGGCGGCCGAGCCGGAGTCCTGCTCGTCGTTCCAGCCGCGCAGCAGGTCCTGCGCCTGCTTGTAGTACGGCTCGGTCATCGGGATGTTGAGCAGGTAGGGCACGAGGGTCTTGGCGAAGACGCTGGTGTCGTCGAGCTGGATCGACGCCATGTCCTCCGGCGAGATCTTGCCGCCGCCGGCCAGCTTGCCCTGGATCAGCGTGCTGATCTGCTTGGCGCGGGTCCCGTAGTCCCAGTCCTTGGTGATCAGGTAGGGGTACTTCCCGGGATCCACGGCCGCCTGGTTGGCCGTCACGATGTAGCCCGAGCTCGGGTCCTCTTCCCAGGGCAGGGCGCCGAAGTCGACGAACTTCGGCTGGTCGGACGTCGGCGATTCCTTCTCCCACGCGTAGTGGGAGTCCCAACCGGGCTGCGGGTAGCTGCCGTCGGACGTGCTCCCGGCGACCGTGGGCCGGATCGGGATGTCACCGGGCATCTGGTATCCGATGTGCCCCTGGGTGTCGGCGTAGATCAGGTTCTGCGCGGGGACGGAGAAGTCCTTGGCCGCACCGCGGAACTCACCGAAATTGCTCGCCTTGTCCAGCTCGAAGACCGCGTCCATGGTCTTGTTCGGAATCAGCGCCGTCCACTTGAGCGCGATGGCGTAGCCGCCGCCGCGCGGCGGGGCCGAGCCGTCGACAGGGGCGTCAGCCCCGACGCTCTGCTCCTGCGTGCTGTGGTCGGAGATGATCGGCATGCCGTCCTTGGTACTGCGGACCGTGATCGTCTGGTCCGAGCCGCCCGCCACCTTGATGGTCTCCTGGCGGGTGATGAAGGGCTGGTTCTTGCCGTCGAGCAGGTAGGTGCCGTCGCTGTTGACCTGCTCCAGGTACAGGTCCTGGACGTCGGCGCCGAGGTTGGTGAAGCCCCAGGCGATGTTCTGGTTGTGACCGATGATCACGCCCGGCATGCCCGGGAAGGTGAAGCCGGTGACGTCGAAGGGGCACTGCGCGCTGACGGTGTTGCAGTGCAGACCCATCTGGTACCAGATGGACGGGATGCCCGGGGCCAGGTGCGGGTCGTTCGCCAGCAGGGGCTTGCCCGTGGTGGTGTGGCTGCCGTCGACGACCCAGGAGTTCGAGCCGATGCCGGCCGCGCCGGGCCTGCCGAGCATGGTCGGCAGGACGGCGACGTTGTCGGCGAGCGCCTGCGCCGCCTGTTGCGCACCCTCTGCGGCGGGCTTGCCGCCGGCCGTCCGGTAGGAGGCCGGAACGGTGGCGGAGCCGGTGTTCGCCCCGGTCGTGCCGGTCCCCGCGGAGCCGCCGGTGGGCGTCTTCAGCCCGTCACCGGGCGTGTACTTGTTGCCGGCCTTGTTGACCGTCCCGGCCTTGGCGATGATCGTGCCGTTGGACAGGGGGTACTCGGGGTACAACTCGGCGATCTGCTGGGTGGAGAGGGTCCCCGCCAGCAGGGAGCGGTCGATCTCCTGCTGCATGTTGCCGCTCAGGTCCCAGGCCATCGCCTTGAGCCAGGAGATCGAGTCGACCGGCGTCCACTGCGCGGGCTTGTAGCCGCCGTAGACGGTGCCGAGCAGGGCGTACTCCAGCGACGCGCCGGCGCCGCCCGGGTGGTCCTTCAGCCAGGCGTTGACGCCGTCGCTGTAGGCCTGCAGATACGCCTTCGTGGACGCCGAGAGCTGTTGGTCCCACTCCTTCTGAGCCACGCCGCGCCAGTTCATGGTGCGGATGAACGCGTCCGTCTGCACCTGGCCGGAGCCGAACATCGAGGCGAGCGTGCCGGAGGTGATGTGGCGGTTCACGTCCATCTGCCAGAACCGGTCCTGCGCCTGCACGTACCCCTGGGCCATGAACAGGTCCTGGGCGCTCGAGGCATAGACCTGGGGGATGCCCTTGTCGTCCCGGACGACGTCGACCGGGCCGGAGAGGCCCTGGAGGTGGATGCTGCCGGTGGTCTGCGGCTCGGAGGCGTGCACCTGGTGCACGCCGTACCAGCCGCCGAGCGCGACACCGGCCACCAACAGCAGCACGACCAGCACCACCATGAGGCGCAGGCGGCGGAACTTCTTGGAGCGGGGCATCAGGGTCCTTGTGAGGGGCAGTGACTGTACCGCGAGGGGCCACCGGGCAAGGCGGCGGTGCTGACGCTAACACCCGAAGCGGAACCCATGGCGCGCGGGCGTTGGCCGGGGCGCCCGGGACGCACCGTGCCGACGGGACTCCGTGGGGCCCGTGGGACCGCTCCCCGGGTGCCCAGCCCTTGGACGAGCCAGGAGCTCCAAGAGCCGGAACGGTAAAATCTTGCTCCAAACAAGTGGAAGCATCGATTCTGCAGCGCGAGGTGCCCCTGCGTGTCCGTCCACCGGCTCGACCTGCTGCTCCTGCTGTTCTCGCTGGTACTGCTGGTGGCCGTGGCGGCAGTCCGGCTCTCCTCCCGCAGCGGGCTGCCCAGCCTGCTCGTCTACCTGGGGATCGGCGTCCTGCTCGGCCAGGACGGCATCGCCGACATCACCTTCAACGACGCCCAACTCGCCCAGGTACTCGGCTATGCGGCGCTGGTCGTGATCCTGGCCGAGGGTGGGCTCGGCACCCGCTGGCACGACATCCGACCCGCCGTCCCCGCAGCGGCCGTGCTGGCGACCGTCGGCACGGCGATCAGCGTCGGCGTCGTGGCCATCGGTGCGCACCTGCTGACCGGCAGCGACTGGCGGATCGCGCTGCTGATGGGCGCGGTCGTCTCCTCGACGGACGCCGCCGCGGTGTTCTCGGTGCTGCGCCGCGTGCCCCTGCCCGCCCGGCTGAGCGGGCTGCTGGAGGCCGAGTCCGGCTTCAACGACGCCCCGGTGGTGATCCTCGCCGTGGCCTTCGCGACGGCCGGCCCGATCGACTCGTGGTGGGTTCTGGTCGGCACCGTGCTGCTGGAGCTGGCCATCGGGTCGGCAGTAGGGCTCACGGTCGGAAGGCTGGGCGCCTTGGCCCTGCGCCACGTGGCGCTGCCCTCCTCCGGCCTCTATCCGATCGCGGTCGTCGCGCTCACCCTCCTCGCCTATGCGGGCGGGTCGCTGCTGCACGGCTCCGGCTTCCTGGCCGTGTACATCAGCGCCCTGGTCCTGGGCAACGCCAGGCTGCCGCACGGCCCGGCCACCCGGGGCTTCGCCGAGGGGCTCGCGTGGATCGCGCAGATCAGCATGTTCGTGATGCTGGGCCTGCTGGTGGACCCGCACACGATGGCGGACGCCGTCGTCCCGGCCCTGGTCGTCGGCCTGGTGCTGGTGCTGGTCGCCCGGCCGCTCTCGGTACTGCTGACGCTCTCCCCGTTCCGGGTGGCGTGGCGTGAGCAGGCCCTGCTGAGCTGGGCGGGGCTGCGCGGGGCGGTTCCCATCGTGCTGGCGACCATCCCGGTCGTGCACGCGGTCCCCGGTGCGGGCCAGCTGTTCAACACCGTGTTCCTGCTGGTCGTGGTGTTCACCCTGATCCAGGGGCCGACGCTGCCCCTGGTGGCGAAGGTCCTGCGGATCTCGGATGCCGCGCACGCCGACGACCTGGCGGTCGAGTCCGCTCCTCTGGAGCGGCTCCACGGGCACCTGCTCTCGGTCACGGTCGGCCCGGAGTCGCGGCTGGCCGGCGTCGAGGCGAGCGAGCTGCGTCTGCCGAAGGGCGCGGCGGTGACGCTCGTCGTGCGGGAGGGGTCCAGTTTCGTGCCCGGCCCGACGACCGCGCTGCGGCACGGCGACGACCTTCTCGTGGTCGCCACCGACCAGGTCCGCGACCGGGCCGAACGGCGGCTGCGGGCCGTGGACCGGGGCGGCAAGCTGGCAGGCTGGCTGAGCGGGACCCGCGGAGAGTACTGAGCCTCACATCCGGATCAGTGGACTTATCGACCAGGAATACCGCATCATTGAGGATCGTTAGCACTCACAGCCTTAGAGTGCCAGGAGGAAACAAGTGCCGACGTACCAGTACCAGTGCACCGCGTGCGGCAACGGCCTCGAGGCCGTCCAGAAGTTCACGGACGCCGCGCTGACCGAGTGCCCCGAGTGCGGCGGCAAGCTGCGCAAGATCTTCTCCGCCGTGGGCGTGGTCTTCAAGGGCTCCGGCTTCTACCGGACCGACAGCCGCTCCTCGTCGAGCAGCAGCATCTCCTCGAACTCCACCTCGAGCGGCTCGTCCTCGTCGACGACCCCGTCGACCTCCGGCTCCACCGGCTCGTCGAGCTCGTCCTCGAGCTCCTCGACGTCCTCGTCCGGTTCGTCCGGTTCCGCCGCCTGACCCGATCCGCCGGGCTACGCTGCGGCGCATGGCAGACCAGTCAGCAGCCGCGGCCACGGCCGAGATCGGCATCATCGGCGGCACGGGGCTCTACGCCCTCGTGGACGACCTCGACGAGGTCGACGTCGACACCCCCTACGGCGCTCCGAGCGACTCCCTCCTGGTAGGTGAGTTCGCGGGGCGCCGTGTGGCGTTTCTCCCGCGCCACGGCCGGGCCCACAGGATCCCGCCGCACGCGATCAACTATCGGGCGAACCTCTGGGCCCTGCGCTCGCTCGGGGTACGGCAGGTGCTCGGCCCCTGCGCGACGGGCGGTCTTCGCCCGCAGTACGGCCCCGGCACGCTGCTCGTCCCCGATCAGATGGTGGACCGGACCTCCGGCCGGGTCCAGACGTACTACGACGGCCGGACCCGAGCCGACGGGATCACCCCTGAGGTGGTCCATGTCTCCGCCGCCGATCCCTACTGCCCGCGCGGCCGGGCGGCGGCCATCGCCGGTGCCCGTGCCTCGGGCTGGCCGCCCGTCGACGGCGGCAGCATGGTGGTGATCGAAGGCCCCCGCTTCTCCACTCGGGCCGAGTCGCGCTGGTACAGCTCCCAGGGCTGGTCGGTGGTGGGGATGACGGGACACCCGGAGGCCGTGCTCGCTCGCGAGCTGTCGCTGTGCTACACCTCGCTCGCGCTGGTCACGGACCTCGACGCGGGTGTGGAGACAGGCCAGGGCGTGACACACGCAGAGGTCCTGGCCGAGTTCGGCCGCAACATCGACCGCTTGCGCACGGTCCTGGCGGCCACGGTGGCGGGCCTGCCCGCTGCGGAGGAACGCGAGTGCATCTGCGTTCACGCGCTGGACGGGATGACCACCGGCCTGGGAGTGGAACCGATCTCCCGCTGAGCAGCCTAGGAGGCCTGGAAGCCGGCGCGGAAGCCCTTTCGCCCGGCTTCACTCGACCGTGGATAGGTTTTCCACAGGGGCGAGTTGTCCACAGGCTGGGCAGGCCCTGCTTGGCGGTGCGACAGGGCCGGGGCAGCGTGGTGGTCACAGCGGATCCCGCTCCGGGGTCCCCCGCGCCGGAGGTCACCGTGTCCCTCTCGATCCCACCCACCTACTGCATCGCCTCGTTCCCGCCGATCTTCGCCGGCCGGGGCCGGCATCGGCTGCCCACGCCGGTGCGACGGCGCCCCGGTCCGATCACGGCCGGATTCATCGTCGCGGCGACGACCCTGGCCGTCGGGTCCTTGCGACAGTTCCCCGGTTCGGGTGAAAAGGTTGCGGCCGCGGGTGCGCGCTCCCACCCCGCTTCCGGAACGTTTCCTCAGGTGGCGCCCCACGCCCCCGCGGCCACGGCTCCGCACGGGTGAATTCCCCGTGGACCGAGGAACCCCCGGAACTGCCGTAGTTTCCGGTGCCCATGAAGGGCTTCAAGGCATTCCTGCTCCGCGGCAACGTCGTGGACCTGGCGGTGGCCGTGGTCATCGGCGCCGCGTTCACCAAGGTCATCAACTCGATCGTCGACGGCGTCATCAACCCGGTGGTCGGCGCATTCGGCACTCAGGACCTCAACGCGTACTCGACCTGTCTCAAGGGCACCTGCCTGGTGGACAAGGCGACCGGCAAGGTCGACGGCATCCTGATCCAGTGGGGTTCGGTCCTCGGCGCCGTACTCAGCTTCCTGATCACGGCGGCCGTCGTCTACTTCTGCCTCGTTCTGCCCATGAACGCTTTCATGAAGCGCTACATGGCCAAGAAGGAGGTGCCGGCTCAGGAGGCCAAGTCGCCCGAGGTCAGCGAGGTGCAGATCCTCGGCGAGATTCGCGACCTGCTCGTCTCCCAGCGCGGCTGACGCCGGCTCGACCGCACCACTCCCCCGTCACTTCTCCCCGTGGTGCGGCGGGGTCTCGCTCAGGTACCAGTCGCGGTCCCGCGAGCCCTCGCCGCGCTCCCGGCCCCAGCCGGCGTCTGAATCGTCCCGGCTTCGGCCGCTCGTCGGATCGTCGAAGACGATCCTGCGCCTGGCCTTCTCGTCGCTCTTCTCGTCCGGCACGCCGTCCTGCCCCGTGCTCCGCTGCTCGCCACCACTCACACGTCCAGGGTAGGCGAACCGGACCGGTCAGCTCGGGGCCTCGGCCCCGGACCGGGCGTAGTACCACCAGCACACGCCCAGACAGAGGGCGTAGTACGCGACGAACACCCACAGCGAGGCAGTGACCTCGAAGATCGCGAACATTGCGGGGATGAAGAAGAACCCGAAAGCCGCGATGGCGGCGCTGAAGCCGATCACCGCACCGGATTCCATCTCCGCCTGCTTCTGGGCTTCCGCCAGCGCCGCCTCACCCTTTCCGGCCGCAGCGGCCCGGTGGTGATTGAGGAAGATCACCGGAATCTGCCGGAACGTCGACCCGTTGCCGATTCCCGAGAAGACGAACGCGCACAGGAAGCCGATGTAGAAGACCCAGAAATTGCCCTTGTCGCTTCCCGAGGGCACCGCGTTGACAACCACGATCAGTGAGGCGGCCATGCCGACGAACGAGATGATCGTGCAGCGCGCACCGCCGACCTTGTCGGAGATCCAGCCGCCCACCCACCGGAACAGCGCGCCCAGGAATGGACCGATCCAGGCGTAGGTGGTGGCCGAGTAACTGGTGAACGTGTTGTTGATCAGGTTGGGCAGGGCCGAGGCGAAGCCGATGAACGACCCGAACGTGCCCACGTAGAGCAAAGTCATCAGCCAGTTGTGCTTGCGCTTGAAGATGATCTTCTGCTGGCTGAACGGGGCGGCCGCGACCTTGAGGTCGTTCATGAGGAACCAGGCAAGCAGCGCCATGATCACCAGGAGTGGGATCCAGAGGAAGGCGCTGTTCTGCAGCCAGACGTCGCCCCCACCCTTCTTGTGCTGAGGGCTGCCGGCCGGCGCGCCGAGGATGCCCGCCGTGATCACCAACGGGGCCAGCAACTGCACCACGCTGACGCCCATATTGCCCAGGCCGCCGTTGATGCCGTTCGCGTTGCCCTTCTTCTGCTTGGGGTAGAAGAATCCGATGTTGGCCATCGAGGACGAGAAGTTGGCCCCGCCGATACCGCACAGGGCCGCGATGACGACCATCACGCCGTAGGGCGTGGACGGGTGCTGCACCGCGAAGCCGAGCCAGAGCAGCGGGCCCACCAGGATGATCGTGCTGAACGCGGTGAAGCGCCGCTCGCCGACGACCGGGCCGATGAAGGTGTAGAAGAGGCGTCCGAGCCCGCCGGTGAGCCCGGGGATGGCGGTGAGCCAGAACTTCTGCGACTCCGAGAAGGTGAAACCCACCTTGCTCAGCTGCACCACCGTCACCGACCAGACCTGCCAGACCACGAAGGCCAGCATCAGCGCCGGCACCGAGACCCACAGATTCCGCGAGGCCACCTTGGAACCGGTGGTTCGCCAGAAGGACGGGTCCTCCGGATGCCATTCGTTGATGGTCGTCCCGGGTCTGTAGGTGTCGGCCCGGCCTCGGTCCTGGGTCACCGTCATCTCGGTCGGCTCCTGGTTTCGTCAGGTAGTGGTGCGGTCGGGTCTCGTCGGAGTCAGCGGTGTCAGGCCCGCGGTGTCGAGGTCGTTGCCCCGGGGTCAGTGCCTCGGGGGCAGTGCCTCGGAGTCGGTGCCTCGGGGTCGTGGTGCCGGCGCAGCGGTGCCAGGGTCAGTGGTCGCTGGGGCCGAAACGCCAGGCGGCCAAGGCGACGAGGAAGGACAGTCCCTCGAAGCCCGTGCACCACCAGGCGGTCGAGGTGTGGCCCTGCATCCAGGCGTCGACACCGACGCCCAGCGCCCAGAGCTGACCGGCGACGACACTGAGCACCACGACGAGCCGGCCGGTGAGCATCGCCGAGCGTTCGGGGTCGTGGTCGGTGCCCGCCCCGGGGCCCGGGCCGCTGTGCCGGATGCGGAAGTCGCCGTAGCCGCTGGTCGGACGGATCTGCGGATACCGCTCCGCCACCGGGCGGTTGAGCCGGGGCTCGGCGCTGCCCGGGGAGCTCCAGGCGGCTGCGGTTCCGGAGCCGGGTTCGGTCCTGAACTCGTCGGGACGGTCGGCCGGATGTGCCATGGCAGCTCAGCTCCTCGCGGAATTGGGGCAGGCCACGTGGCCGAGGCGGATGCCCAGGTCCTTGGCGTTCAGCTCGCGGCAGGCCGCGTGGAGCCGGCTCTCGTCTGAGTAGGCGGTGCCGATGGCCCAGACGCTGCCATCGGCCCGTTCCGCCAGCAGCACCTTGGGCAGGCCGCGAGGCGGCGGGCCTTGCACCACCGCTCCCTCCCGCGGCTCGAAGGCGCCTTCGTGGCAGGGGCAGTACAGCTCCCCTTCCGTGCCGCGGTCCTCACGCCACAGCACCCCGCACGCCAGGTGGGTGCAGACGGTGGAGTAGCCGACCAGAGTGCCGTCCTGGAGCCGGATGGCGATGGCGCGGTCGTGCTCGGTGGGGTAGGCGAAGGTCACCGCCCGACCCCGGGGCAGCCGGTCGGCCACCCGCATCGGCTGCACGTCCGCGGCCGCCGCGTCTCCGTGCCGGGGCAGCACGCCGGCCGAGACGGCGACGGAACCGACGACAAGACCGCCGGAGACCGTTGCCATGACCCGGAGGTAGTTCCGGCGGCTGGTCAGGGAGTCGGCGCTGAGCCGGTCGTGCAGTCGGCTCTGGTCCTCGGCTGTGGCGTCGTCCATCGGTGCCGGGGTGGGCTGCTCGTCGGTCATGCGACCGCTCCTCCACTCTGCTCGGCAGCGGCGCGGGTGGCGCCGGCGCCGGGCACGTCCCGGCCGTTGACGGAGACCAGTGGCAGGCCGCCGGGAACGGGGCGGCTGTCGCGGCCATCGGGCACGACCATGGCGGCGCCGGTGGTGATCCCGACGTCCCCGAAGGCGAACCAGTTCGACACGGCGACCCCGGGACGGTCGGCCTGGAGCTCCTCCAGGGTTCCGTAGAACAGCGCGCCGGTCGGGCAGACGGTCGCGCACATGGGGGCCAGGCCCAGCTCCGTGCGGTCGTAGCACATGTTGCACTTGAGCTGGAGCTTCGCCTCAAGGTCGATCTTGGGAACCCCGAACGGGCAGGCGTTGACACAGTTGGCGCACCCGATGCAGCGGGTCGGGTCGGCCTCGTGCACCACGCCGTCGGGGGTGATCAGGATGGCCTCGGCCGGGCACACCTCGGCGCAGGGCGCGACCGGGTCCTCGCAGTGCATGCAGACCGTCGGCTGCGAGGCGACCGAGCGGCCCTCGTCGGTGTAGTCCAGGTGGATCATCGACTTGCCCCGGTGCGAATCGCACTCGCGACAGCCGGAGACACAGGCCTGACAGCCGATGCACCGGCCCGGATCGATGAACAGGGTGCGGCCCATCATGGCGGCGTCAGCTCCCTTCTCCGGTACCGCGGCCCTGCGAGGAGGACGGCGGCCTTGTGGTGGTCCGCGAGGCCTGGGCCTCGGGATAGGCGGGGCGGCCCGGCGGTGTCGGCGGCGCCGGGACCTCGTCGACGTGGGCGGCGCGCTCGATCCGGCAGGCACAGACCTTGTACTCGGGGATCTTCGAGCGCGGGTCCAGGGCGTCGATGGTCAGCGCGTTGGCAGCCGTCGGTACGGGCCAGTGGTACGGGACGAAGACGTGGTCGGGGCGGATCGCCTCGGTCACCAGGGCGGGAAAGACCTCGCTGCCGCGACGGGTGGTGACCCGGACCGGGTCTCCGGTCCGATAGCCGTGGGAGGGGTGCACCTCGGCCCAGGGCCGTGGGGTCTGCTCGACCAGCGCGCCGAGCCGGCGGGTCTGGTTGCCGGACAGGTAGTGCGCGACGGTCCGTCCGGTGGTGAGCCGCATCGGGTAGTCCTCGTCGAAGGCGTCGGCGGGCTCGTGCCACTCGACGACCTGCATGTGCACCTTGCCGTCCGGGTGGTAGGTCCGGCCGTCGGCGAAGAGCCGCGGGGTGCCGGGGTGGTCCAGATCCGGACAGGGCCAGGCAATGCCGCCGGTCTGCTCCAACCGCTCGTAGGTGATGCCGTAGTAGTCGTTGACGGCACCACGGGACGCCGCGCGCAGCTCGTCGAAGACCTGCTCGGAGGTGTCGAAGTCGAACTTGTCCCCCGCGCCGAGGCGGCGGGCGAGCTCGCACATCACCCAGGTGTCGGTGCGGACTCCGGGCGGCGGGTCCTGCGCCTTGTTGTGCTTGACGACGCGCGCCTCGGCGTTGGCCATCACGCCGTCGTCCTCGGCCCAGGTGGTGACGGGGAAGACCACGTGCGCGTTGGCTGCCGTCTCCGAGAGGAAGAAGTCGAACTGGGCGTGGAACTGGAGCTTGTCGTAGCCGTCCTTGACGGTGGCGTAGTGCGGCAGGGAGACGAAGGGGTTGTTGCAGATGCCGACGAGGCCGCGGATCTCCTCGCGCTGCATCTGCCAGACCATCTCCATCATGGAGGTGCCGGCCTGCGGCAGGTCCTCCTCCCTGATGCCCCAGAAGTCCGAGATCCAGGCTCGTGCCGCCGGGTCGTTGATGGATCGGCCGCCCGGCAGCAGGTCCGACTTCTGGCCGTGCTCGCGGCCGCCCTGGCCGTTGCCCTGGCCGGTGATGGTGCCGTAACCGGCGCCGGGCTTGCCGAGGTTGCCGGTGGCGGTGCACAGGTTGATGACGGTCAGGCAGTTCTCGACGCCCTGGGTGTGGTGCTCGATCCCGCGGGCGTGCCAGGCCATCGCCCGCTCCGCGCCGGCGAACATCCGGGCGACCTGGACGACCTGCTCGGCGGGGATGCCGCAGATCTCGGCGGCACGCTCGGGGGTGTAGGCGGAGACCGTCCGCTTGACCTCCTCCCAGCCGGTGGCGCGCTCGGCGAGGAACGCCTCGTCAGCCAAGCCCTCCCGGATGACGACGTTCAGCACGGCGTTGAAGAAGGCCGCGTCGGTCCCGGAGCGCAGCGCCACGTGGATGTCGGCGGTACGGGCGATCGCGGTCTCGCGGGGGTCGACCACGATGAGGGTGGCGCCGCGGTCGCGGGCGCCCCACAGGTACTGGGTCATGACCGGGAAGCACTCGCCGACGTTGGAGCCGGCGATCAGCAGGCAGTTCGTCAGCAGGATGTCGCTGAAGGGGTTCCCGGCCCGGTCGATGCCGAAGGCGAGCTTGTTCGCCCCGGCCGCGCTGACCATGCACAGCCGCCCGTTGTAGTCGACGTGCTTGGTGCGCAGCGCGACGCGGGCGAACTTGCCGACCAGGTAGGTCTTCTCGGAGAACAGGCTGGCGCCGCCGAGCAGGCCGAAGGCGTCGCGACCGAACTCGGCCTGGATCCGGCGGATCTCGGCGACGGTGAAGTCGAGGGCCTCCTCCCAGCTCGCCTCGCGGAACTCCTCGTCGCGGCTGCGGCGGATCAGCGGGGCGGTGAGCCGGTCGGGGTGGTTGACCTGCTGGTAGGCGTTGAGGCCCTTTGGGCAGAGTCGGCTGCGGTTGATGTCGTGGTTGCGCGGCTCGACCCCGAAGACCTTGCCGTGTTCGTCGACGCGCAGGTACATGCCGCACTGGACGCCGCAGAAGCAGCAGTGCGTCGGCACCAGGGTCTGCTTGGTCTGGTCGGCGCGCCACAGAGCGGCCGGGATGCCACCGGCATCGCGGAAGTTCCGGGTGCCGGGCGGTGCCACGGACGGATCGAGGGAAACCCTCTGCTGGGCGGCCGCGTCGGTGCCGGTCACTTGAACCCCCGCTTCACGTCGGTCAGGTAGGCGCCGCCGCGCAGTTCGCGCTTGCAGCGCGGGCAGTACTCGGCCCAGGCGTCGAAGCCGAGCCCGAGGTCGCGCATGGTGCCGCGGAGGTTCTCCACGGCCGGGACGGTGTCGATCTCGGTGCCGCAGCGCTTGCAGGCGAACAGCGGCTCCCCGGCCTTGCGGGAGTTGAACTTGAACAGCTGCATGCCGACGGCCGCGGGACGCTGGATGATGTGGAAGAACTTGCCGAAGGGCAGGTAGACCAGGGTGAAGACCACCGAGACCATGTGCAGCACGGCGAGGAACTCGTAGCCGCCGCCGTGCAGGAAGATCTCCGAGAAGGTCAGCAGCAGGCCGGTCACGGAGACGGTCAGCAGCGCGAGCAGCGGCAGGAAGTCGTAGGCGAAGCGCTGCCCGGTGATCGCGGCCCGGTCGTGGTACCGCCGCCACAGGAAGTAGCCCACTCCGCCGATCACGAGCACGGCGGCCAGGTCCAGCCCGTGGAACATGGCCCAGCCGAGGACGCTGCTGGAGTTGAAGCCGAAGAGCTTGAAGCCCCACAGGCGCATCTCGTAGCCGGGGCCGGTGGCACTGGAGGCGGTGAAGGTGAACCAGCCCCAGGTCAGCGGAAAGGTGATCGCGGCGGCCAGCAGGCAGCCCCAGAAGATGAGCTGGTGCGCGGCCCAGCGGGCGTGGCTGCGGGCGCCCAGGAACTTCTGGAACCCGAGGTAGGTGGCGATCATCCGGGGCAGTACGGTGGGGGCCCGCTTGAAGCTCTCCATCGAGAAGGCGGAGCGCAGCCCCTTGCGGAACATCCGCCAGGCTGCCGGCTCGCTGACCCACATCGTGTAGCGGTAGGCCACGCCGAAGGCGAGGAAGACCGTCGCCACGGCATAGGGCAACAGCGCGGAGTCGAAGTCCCGCAGGCCCCGGCTGCCCAGCACGATCGCCACGACCAGCGCCAACGAGACCAGAGCGCCCACCAGGGCAGCTCGCTGTTGCAGCTTCCGTCTGTCCACGAACCACGCCCTCCGTCGCAGCGCCTACGCTCTCCTGTTCGCGACATTAGGGAGGGTCAGTTGATCTCGCAGTTCAGCGACAAAGCGATTGCGCCGAACGCGGGAAGGGTCTGCACCGAACAGCCCCAGCACCCGGGGGCGGGTGCTGGGGCTGGTGGTTTCGGGGTGCGGGGTGGGCTCAGGCGGCTTCGAAGCCCGAGTGGTCGGCGATCTTGCGGAGCTCCGCCAGCGCGTGCTTCTCGATCTGGCGGATGCGCTCACGGGTCAGGCCGTGCTGCTTGCCGACCTCGGTCAAGGTCCGCTCCCGACCGTCCTCCATGCCGTAGCGGGAACGGATGATCGAGGCGGTGCGGTCGTCGAGCCGGTCGATCAGGGCGTCCAGCTCCTCGCGGCGGAGCATGACCAGGACGGCGTCCTCGGGCGAGGTGGCCCCGGTGTCCTCCACCAGGTCGCCGAACTGGGTCTCGCCGTCGTCGTCGACGGTCATGTTGAGGCTGACCGGGTCGCGTGCCCAGTCCAGGACGTCCTTGATGCGGTCCTCGGTGGTGTCCAGCTCGGCGGCGACCTCGGCCGGCTCGACCTCACGGCCCAGCTCCTTGGACTTCTCGCGCTGGACGCGACGGATCCGGCCCAGCTCCTCCACCAGGTGGACGGGCAGGCGGATCGTGCGGGACTGGTCGGCGATGGAACGGGTGATCGCCTGGCGGATCCACCAGGTGGCATAGGTGGAGAACTTGTAGCCCTTGCTGAAGTCGAACTTCTCCACCGCGCGCACCAGGCCGGCGTTGCCCTCCTGGATGAGGTCGAGCAGCGGCAGGCCGCTGCGCGGGTACCGGCGGGCGACGGCGACCACGAGGCGGAGGTTGGAGCGGATGAAGACGTCCTTGGCGCGCTGGCCGTCGGCGGCTATGGCACGCAGCTCGTCCTCCGACGCCCCGACCGCCGTCCCGCCCTCGTCGAGCAACTGCTCGGCGAAGACGCCTGCCTCGATCCGGGTCGACAGTTCGACCTCCTGCGCCGCGTCGAGCAGCGGGGTGCGCGCGATCTCGTCCAGGTACATACCGACGAGGTCTCGGTCGGCCTCACCTGCGGTCGGGCGCGCGGTACGCGTCCGATCGGCCTTGTCGCGGACGACGGCACGGGTGGCCATACGTACTCCCTCGGGTGACCTGACGGGCCTGGCTGGCCCGTACCTGGGAACTGCTTACGTAACGAGTCAACGACGATGTCCGAAGAAACATTCCCGAAGCGGTGTTTTTCTTCGCACGTAGCAGTATGCTGTGCGGTTCGCCCGCGATCATCAGCAGAGCGTCATCGCTCGATCACAGCGCGGCGGGCGTCCGGTTCTGTCACTCTCTGGGACGATTGTCCGCCCCGTAACAGTTCCCCGCACGGTGAGTCTGGTACGGGAAAGACGTCCGGGACCGGGGAGGTGGCGCGCGTGCGGCACAAGCAACCGTGGGGGCTCTGGGCGGGCGCAGGCGCCTGCCTGGCCCTGTTCGGGGTGCTGCTGGGGATGGTCGAGGCCGGCTGGAGCTCGCTGCTCCATCTCGACCTCGTCGTCGACCGGCACCTGCACACCACTGCGCTGCATGACGCGGCCTGGACGGGGTCGATGCGCACCGTCAGCTCGGTACTCGAGCCCACGGTCCTCCGAGTGGCGCTCGGTGCCATGGTGCTGTGGCTGTGGTGGCGCGGAGCACGGATCGCCGCGCTCTGGGCGGCCACCTGCGGCCTGGTGCAGGGCGCACTGGAGATCACGGTGAAGACCGCCGTCGCCCGCCCTCGACCCGCACTGCCCCAGCCCGTGTCCACGGCGACGGGCTGGTCCTTCCCCTCTGGCCACGCCATGACCGCGGCGACGGTGATCCCACTGTTCGTCGTCATCGCCTGGCCGCACCTACGCCTTCGGACAACCCGGATGCTCACGGCGGGGATCGCCGGCGTGCTCGTGCTGCTCGTCAGCTGGACCAGGATCGGGCTCGGCGTGCACTGGCCGAGCGACGTCGTGGCCGGTTGGCTGCTGGCGGGCTTCACGCTCTGCGCTGTGACGGCGGCGTTCGACACCTGGCGGCCCGACCAGCGGGCAGCCGAACTGCACCGACTGACCTCCCGCTCCGCTGAGCGGGTGCAGCGGCAGCAGGCTCGACGCCAGAGCGCGGACCCGTTCTAGACGGGCCCGCGCTCCGGGTCGGCTTTTCACGCCGGGGTGAGAACCGGGTCAGCCGGTGCACTCGTAGAGCGTCTGGCCGGACGAGGCGGTGGACGAAGAGGTGCTCGAGGCGGTGGACGAGGAGGACGAGGTGCCGCCGTAGGCCGACGCGCTGACCGCCGTGCAGGTGGACTTCACGTAGGAGGTCGCCGCGCTGTTGGCGTCGCCACCGCCCGGACCGCCCATGCCGCCCATGCCGCTGGAGCCGAGCAGCACGTAGCGGAGCTTTCCGGAGGCGATGAGCGACTTCATCTTGGCCAGGGTCATCGCCGGGTCGCTGCCGGTGAAGCCGCCCATCGCGATGACCGGCTTGCCGGACTGGAGGATCATCTCGGCCGCCGACTGCGCGCTGGAGACCGCGACCAGCCAGGTGGCACTGCCCTGGTTCTTCTCCAGGTATGACATGAGGGCCGAGCTGACCGTCCCGCCCATGCCGCCACCGAAGCCACCTCCGCCGAAGCCGCCGGTGCGCGTGCGGCCGTCGCCGCCGGTCGCGTCCCCGAGGCCGCCGGAGGTCCCGGCAGTGCCACCCGGCAGCGCGCCGCCCGCACCGTCGGCACCGGTCGCACCGCCTGCGACGCCTGCGGCGGCGTTGCCCCCCGGGGCCGCACCACCGGAGGTCCCCTCGGACGTACCGCCCGGGAAACCGCCCGCGAAACCGCCCTGACCGGACTGGCCGGACTGACCCCCCTGGCCGGACTGACCCGACTGACCGGCGGAGCTGCCGGACGACGTCCCGCCTGGGAAGCCGCCCATGCCACCGGGGAGCTCACCGCCGCGCATGCCGCCGGGGAAACCGCCGCGCGTGCCGCCGCCGGGGCCGCCGAAGCCGTCGCCCGAGGAGGGTCCGGCGGTCGGGTTGGTGCCCTGGATGGCGCCGGCCGTGACCGTGTCCGCCGCGTAGGCGGCGGGTCCGGCGACCAGAGCAAGCGCGGCGGCCACGGCGCCGACCGCGAGGACGCGCTTGCGAACGGCGGTCGCGACCGAACCGGCCCCGAACCGGGCGACGAGCAGCGCGACCACGCCGCCGATCGCCAGCACCACCACCAGCGGCCACAGCCACGGCGCGAAGCTCGTGGAACGCCGGAGCAGCAGCACGGCCCAGACCGCCGAGACCGCGATGCCGAGCGGCAGGACGGCCGCCCAGACGGGCTTGCGAGAGGGCGAGCGCAGCGCGCGCAGCAGCATCGTGCCGCCGGCACCGGTCAGCGCCGCGATCGGCGGGGCCAGCATGGTCGTGTAGTAGGGGTGGAACGTGCCGGAGGAGAAGCTGAAGACGACGTAGTGGGTCAGCAGCCACATGCCCCAGAGCAGCAGTGAGGCGCGCTGCAGATCGGTCCGACGGCGTCGGCCGCGCAGCACCAGGGCGCCGACGAGGGCGATCACGGCGAAGGGGATCAGCCAGGAGATCTGGCCGCCGAGGGTGTCGTTGAAGAGCCGGCCCGCCCCGGAGGTGCCACCGAAGTTGGCTCCCCCGCCACCCGCGCCACCGCCACCGCCGAACCGGGCCGCGGCACCGCTGCCCGTCCCGCTGCCGCTCCCGGTCACGTTGCCGGCATTGGCGCCGAGCACACGCTCCAGGCCGTTGTAGCCGATGACCAGGTTCCACACCGTGCCGTCCGAGCTGGAGCCGATGAACGGGTGGCCCTTGATCGAGTCGACGACCACCATCCACCAACCGCTGGAGACGATCAGGGCGACTCCCGCGACCAGCAGGTTCCGGACGCGGACGAGCCAGCTGCCGCGGGCAGCCCAGAGGTAGGCCAGGAACAGTGCCGGCAGGACCATGTAGGCCTGCAGCATCTTGGTGTTGAACGCGAAGCCGACCAGCACGGCGCTGATCACCAGGTGCCGCAGGGTGCCGCGCCGGATCGCCTCCAGGCAGAACCAGGCGGCGGAGACGGTGAGGAGCACCAGCACCGGGTCGGGGTTGTTGTCGCGGTTGATCGCCACCGTGATCGGGGTCAGCGCCAGCACGACCGCGGCGACGGTGGCCGCGACGGTGCCGAAGCTGCGCCGGACTGCGCTGTAGAGGACCGCCACCGACGCCACTCCGCAGGCGGCGATCGGCAGCAGCATCTGCCAACTGCCGAAGCCGAGGATCCGGCATGAGGTCTCCATCAGCCACAGCGCGACGGGAGGCTTGTCGACCGTGATGAAGTTGCCCGCGTCGAGCGAGCCGTAGAACATCGCGGACCAGCTCTTGGTGCCGCTGAGCACGGCCGCCGCGTAGTACGAGTTGGCGTTCCCGTTCTGGCCCAGGCCGTAGCAGTAGACCAATGCGGCCAGGATCAGACTGCCCCAGTAGGCCGGGCGGACCCAGCGTGCGCGACGCGCTCGTAGCGAGGCCGAGCGGCTATGGGGCGGGACGGCGGAGGACTCCGCCGGAGCGTCGATGTAGGCACTCACCGGCGTGACTCCTGGTTCATGTGGATCGAAGGGTTCGGGGGGTAGGTCGGGTGGTTCGGGGAGGTCGGGTGGTTCGGGTACGTCAGATGGTTCGGGTGACTCGGTTCGCCCTGGTGGTTCGTGGTGAGGGCGGAGAGCTCGGACAGGTCGGCCTCGCGGGCGTGCTTGGCGGTGCGCTGCGGGTTGAACACCCAAGCCCGCAGCAGCACGAAGCGGACCACCGTCGCGAGTGCGTTGGCGCCGACGAGCCAGCCGAGCTCGGCGGCGTGGGAGGCGCCGGGAGCGACCACCCGGGAGACGGCGAGCGCGAGAGTGCTCAGGACCAGCCCGAGAAGGAACGCCATACCGCCCTCGACCTGGTGCCGCAGCGCGTCGCGCGAGCCGGTGACGCCGAAGGTGAAGCGGCGGTTGGCGGCGGTGTTGGCGACGGCGGTGACCAGCAGGGCGAAGGCGTTGGCCAGGATCGCCGGTGCCATCTGACGGGTCAGCAGGTAGAGGCCGAGATAGGCCAGGGTGCTGACCACGCCGATCACGGCGAAGCTGGAGAGCTGCCAGCGCATGCCGGTCGGCAGTTCGGCGCGCAGCACGCGCGGCGGCACCGGCATGCGGGTCGCTCCGAATGCGGCCTTCTTGCCGACCCTCCACATGCCCTTGAGGTCGTCCTTGACCGTACGGACGATGTCGACCCGGCTGTCGGGGTCGTCGATCCAGTCGACGGGCACCTCGTGGATGCGCAGGCCGCTGCGCTCCGCGAGGAGCAGCAACTCCGTGTCGAAGAACCAGGTCTGGTCCTCGACGTCGGCGAGCAGGGCCTGCACCACGTCGGTGCGGGCGGCCTTGAAGCCGCACTGGGCATCGGAGAACTTGGCGGCCAGGGTGGCGCGCAGCAGCAGGTTGTAGGTGCGGGAGATGAACTCGCGCTTGGGACCGCGGACCACGGCCGAGCCGCGGTGCAGCCGACTGCCGATCGCGAGGTCGCTGTGTCCCGAGAGCAGCGGGGCGACCAGCGGGAGGAAGGCTTCGAGCCCCGTGGAGAGATCCACGTCCATGTAGGCCACCACAGTGGCGTCGCTGCTGCCCCAGACGGTACGCAGGGCGCGTCCCCGGCCCTTCTGGTCCAGGTGCACGGCGCGCACCTCGGGAAGTTCCGCGGCGAGCGCGGTGGCGACCTGCCAGGTGGTGTCGATGCTGGCGTTGTCGGCGATGGTGATGCGGAACGGGTACGGGAAGTGTTCACGCAGGTAGGCGTGCAGGGTGCGCACGCTTGGGGCGAGGACGTGCTCCTCGTTGTAGACGGGGACGACCACCTCGACCAGCTCGGTGCGAGTGCCGTCCCGGCCTGCGACGGGAGGGGCGGCGTGTGCCGCCGGCGCGGACGAATGGTTCATGCCCTGAACTCTTGAGCGCGGTGCTGTGCTGCACCTGTGCGCCGATTAGGGCCAGGCTGGCAGGTCGAGCAGGCGAGGCGACGGGCCGTTGCCTCGTGCGAGGCCACGGGCCGGAGCCAGGCGCGAGGACGCGAGGCCAGGGGCCCGGGACCGGCACCCCCGGCACCGGCACCAGCCAGGGTCAGGGTCTGGGTCGGGGTCGAGGTCGGGGCAGATCGGCGTCGGGCAGGTCGCGTCGGAGACGAGGGCGGGGACGGGCACGTCAGTGCTTGCGGAGTTCGCCCTTGAGGACCTTCCCGATGGCGTTACGCGGCAGGTCGTCGACGAAGACCACCTCGCGGGGGACCTTGTAGTTGGCCATCTCACGACGGCACCAGTCGACGAGCTCCGACGCCGCTTCCGGACTCGGCTGCTGACGGGGGATCACGTAGGCCCGGCCGACCTCGCCGAGCCGGGGGTCCGGGACGCCGATCACAGCCGAGTCGGCGACCAGCGGGTGGCGGGCGAGGATGCGTTCGATCTCGGCCGGGTACGCGTTGAAGCCGCCCACGGTGTACATGTCCTTGAGGCGGTCGGTGATCCGCACGTTGCCGCCCGCGTCGAGGACGCCGATGTCGCCGGTGCGGAGCCAGCCGTCCTCGGTGAAGGTCTCGGCGGTGGCGGCCGGGTCCTCGAAGTAGCCGCGCATGACGGTGTAGCCGCGGACCTGGACCTCGCCGGGCTCGCCGGCCGCCTGGTCCTTGCCCTCGGCGCTGCGGACCCGGACCTCGACGCCGGGGACGGCACGGCCCGAGGTCGCGGCGACGGTGTCGGCGGTGTCGTCGCGGCGGCACATGGTCACCATGCCGCAGCTCTCGGTCAGGCCGTAGGCGGTGAGGACGGTGTCGAAGCCGAGCTCGTCGCGGATGCGGTGGACGAGCTCCAGCGGGACGACGGCGGCGCCGGTCACGGCCAGGCGCAGCGAGGTGAGGTCGTACTGCTCGCGGGCGGGGTGGTCGAGCAGGGTCTGGTAGACGGTCGGCGCGCCGGGGAGGACGGTGACGCGCTCGGTCGCGATCTTGGCGAGCACGGCCTCGGCGTCGAAGACGGGCTGGGGCAGGATCGTGGCGCCCCGCATCAGGGACGCGAGGATGCCCGCCTTCCAGCCGAAGGTGTGGGTGAACGGGTTGACCACCAGGTAGCGGTCGCCCTCGGCGAGGCCCGAGAGGTCGGCCCAGGTGTCGAAGGCCCGCAGGGTCTGGGCGTGGGTGGTGACGGCGCCCTTGGGCAGGCCGGTGGTGCCCGAGGTGAACATGATGTCGGCCGGGTCCCCGGGTGCGACGGCCGCGATCCGGGCCTGTACGGCCCGATCGGGGATGTCCGCGCCCGCGGCGAGGAAGCCGCGCCAGGAGAGCAGGTCGCCGGGGACAGCCGCGGTCTCGCCGAGGACGACGGTGGTGAGCAGCTCCGGCAAGGGGCCCGCGGCCTTGAGGGCGGCGACGTAGCTGACGCCGAGGAAGTTGGAGGTGACGAAGAGCAGGCGGGTCCGGGTGCGCCGGAGCAGTTCGGCCGCCTCTCCGCCCTTGAGCCTGGTGTTGAGCGGTACGAGCACGGCGCCCGCGCTCACCGCGCCGAGCGCGGCGACGACGTAGTCCGGGGTGTTCGGGGCCCAGATGCCGATGCGGTCGCCGGGCCTGACCCCGGCGGCCATGACCCCGGCCGCCGCCCGCCGGACCCGACAGGCCAGCTCCGCGTAGCCGATGCGGCTGCGTGGGCCGACGACCGCCTCGCGGTCCCCGTAGCGGTCACCTGCCGCCTGCACGAGGTTGGCGATGGTGCCCCACTCGAGATCCGCGCGCATGACCGTCCCCTCCGCCGGTGAGCCGTTCGGCCCGTTCCGCTCCTGCGCCTCGCAGGTGACTGATCGTCAGATTAGGCTGACGGCGGACTTCCCGGAAGGGAGGCGGGCGCCCTATTCTGACGGTACGTCAGAAGATCTTCCCTGTGGCCCACCGCCTCCGTGGCCCAGCCCTGTTCCAGCCTTGTAGGAGCACTCGCACTCCGGGAGCCGCCCATGCTCAGGGACCGCACGGCCATCGTCGGCATCGGCCAGACCCGCTTCGCCAAACATCTCGAGGAGTCCGAGAAGGCGCTCGCCTGCCGGGCCGTGCTCGCTGCCCTGGACGACGCCGGGATCGAGCCCCACGAGGTCGACGCCCTCGCCTCCTACACCATGGAGGAGACCGACGAGGTCGAGCTCGCCAAGGCCATCGGCGCGGGCGACGTCACCTTCTTCTCCCGGATCGGCTTCGGTGGCGGCGGTTCCTGCGCCACCGTCGCCCACCTGGCCATGGCCGTCGCCACCGGCCAGGCCAGCGTCGGCGTCGCCTGGCGCAGCCGCAAACGCGGCAGCGGCAAGCGTCCCTGGACCAACACGACACAGCAGCTGCCCACGCCCGCGCAGTGGACCCGCCCCTTCGGGCTGCTGCGGCCCGCGGACGAGATCGCCATGCTGGCCCGCCGCTACATGCACGAGTACGGCGCCACCCGGGACCACCTGTTCAACGTCGCACTGGCCTGCCGCAACCGTGCCAACCAGAACCCCGACGCGATCATGTACGACCGCCCGCTCACCCGCGAGCTGTACATGGACGCCCGCTGGATCAGCGAACCGCTCTGCCTCTACGACAACTGCCTGGAGACGGACGGCGCCCTCGCCTGCGTCGTGGTCAGCGCGGAGCGCGCCCGCGACTGCCGCCAACGGCCCGTCTACATCCACTCGGTCGCCCAGGGCCTGCCCGCGCAGCACCACGGGATGGTCAACTACTGGAACGACGACCCGCTGACCGGTCCCGCCTGGACGGCCGCCCGACAGCTGTGGAAGACCGCCGACTTCGGCCCCGGAGACGTCGACGTCGCCCAGATCTACGACGCCTTCACCCCCCTCATCCCGCTCTCCCTGGAGGGCTACGGCTTCTGTGGGCGCGGCGAGGGCGCGGCCTTCACCGAGGGCGGCGCGCTCGAACTGGGCGGGCGGCTGCCGATCAACACCGGCGGCGGCGGGCTCTCCGAGGGCTATGTGCACGGCTTCAACCTGATCAACGAGGGCGTCAAGCAGTTGCGCGGCATTTCCACGGCGCAGGTGCCCGACGCGGCAACCTGCCTGGTCACCGCAGGCGAGGGCGTGCCGACCTCGGCCGTGCTGCTGCGCGTCTGACGACGGGCACCTGTCATCGGCCGGACCGACCGCCGAACCGAACAGAACCGAACCGATCCGAGCCGACGGAACCAGCGAACCGATCCGAGCGAGCGAACCGATCCGAGCGAGCCGAGCGATCCGACCGACCGGCCCGGAGCACCTGGAGGCTGCGAGATGGACACCCTGACCGCCGAGGGGCTGCTGCTGCCGTGGCCCGACGACGACGGCGAGCCGTTCTGGGCCTACGCCCGCCAGGGCGAGCTGCGCGTCCAGGCCTGCGCGGAGTGCGGGCGGCTGCGCTTCCCGCCGCGCCCCTGCTGCCCGCACTGCGGCAGCTTCACCGACGAGTGGCAGTTGATGTCGGGACGTGGGCGCCTGTGGTCCTACGTCGTCGCCCACCCACCGCTGCTGCCCGCCTACGCGGAGCGGGCCCCCTACCCCGTGGCGGTCGTGGAGCTGGAGGAGGACCCGCACATACGTCTGGTCGGCACGCTGACCGGCTCGGTCCGGCGGCCCAATGCACCGTGGAACTCGGTTCCGCCGCAGCGGCTGCGCATCGGCGCGCCGGTCCAGGCGGTCTTCCAGGCGGTCACGCCCGAGGTCACGGTGGTGCGCTGGGCGCTGTGCGGCGGATGAGTGGCGGCTGACGAGCGGCTGATCAGCGGGCGACCGACGGGTGCCTGCCGGGTGACCGGCGGGCGGCAGGTGGGCGGCCGGTGGGTGATCGTCAGGCGGTCCTGCCGGCGGATGGAGGGGTGGGCGGGCGGACCCGGCGGGAGTAGGACGTCCACGACGGGGAAGGTCAATGACAGCGGCGCGGCGTGGTCGTCCGTCCGGGTGAATCCGAAGCAGTCACTCCTGGCCTGGGAACAGTGCGTTTCGCGGCGGTGAACTCCCCCGCACCATCACCGCACGTCTGCTTCCATCTACTACAGTGCAACGTCGTCCGAGCCTGTCCCCGCGCATGCACGGCCGGACCCCGCAATCTGGACCAGGAGTCATCGTGACCATCCCCGCCGCGCTGCCCGACGACTGGGCCGACACGCCCGTGACGGTCGTCATGCCGACCTACAACGAGATCGGCAGCCTGGAGGCGACGGTCGAGCAGGTCATGGCGCTGCCCCTGCCCGGCCTGCACCTGAAGGTCGTCGACGACAGCAGCCCCGACGGCACGGGCGAGCTGGCAGAGAAGCTGGCCGAGCGCCACACCCTCAACGGCCGGTCGCGCATCAGCGTGCTGCACCGCAAGGGCAAGGACGGCCTGGGCAAGGCCTACGCCGCCGGTATGTCGCTGGCCGTCGAGGAGGGCGCCCAGTACGTCGTCCAGATGGACGCCGACGGCAGCCACCCCGCGCTCGCCATCCCGCAGATGCTCGGCACGGCCCTCTCCACCGGCGCCGGCGTGGTCGTCGGCAGCCGCTACGTCCCGGGCGGCGAGCTCGCCGACGAGTGGGGCTGGCACCGTCGCCTGCTGTCGCGCTGGGCCAACGCCTATGCCGGCACGATCCTGTCGACCCGCGTCCGCGACATCACCGCGGGTTTCAACCTGTGGAGCGCGGAGGCGCTGCACGCGGTCGACCTCGCCTCGCTGGAGAGCGCCGGTTACAGCTTCCAGGTCGAGCTCAAGTTCCGCGCCGTCCACAAGGGCTTCAGCGCGCTGGAGATCCCGATCCGCTTCGAGGAGCGGCGCGCGGGCGAGTCGAAGATGAGCTTCGGCGTGCAGCTGGAGTCGGCACTCGTGCCGTGGCGTCTGCGGCTGCGTTCCCGCAGCAAGTAGGCAGCCGAGCGGGAGCGGTCGGACCGTAGCGGGCCGCAGTCGGGTCGTCACCCTACGCGCACATCGGAAGGGCGTCGCTAGAGTGGCGGCATGACTTGGCTTGTCACCGGCGGTGCCGGCTACATCGGAGCACACGTTGTCCGCGCGATGGTCGAGGCCGGCCACGGCGTGGTCGTCCTCGACGACCTCAGCACGGGCGACCAGGCGCGGCTGCCGCAGGGCGTTCCGCTGGTGCAGGGTTCGACCCTGGACCAGCCGCTGCTCGCGTCCGTGCTGCGTGAGCACGCCGTCACCGGCGTGCTCCACATCGCCGCAAAGAAGCAGGTCGGCGAGTCGGTCGAGAAGCCGCTCTGGTACTACCGCGAGAACGTCGAGGGCCTGCGCGTCGTCCTGGAGGCGGCGGCGGAGGCCGGTGTGCGTCGCTTCCTGCTGTCCTCCTCGGCGGCGGTCTACGGCATGCCGGACGTCGACCTGGTCACCGAGGAGACGCCCTGCCGTCCGATGAGCCCCTACGGCGAGACCAAGCTCGTCGGCGAGTGGCTGGTCCGCGCGACGGGCCGCGCGCACGGCATGGGCACGGTCTCGCTGCGCTACTTCAACGTGGCCGGTGCGGCGACGCCGGAGCTGGGCGACCCTGGTGTCTTCAACCTCGTCCCGATGGTCTTCGAGCGCTTGGACGCCGGTGAGGCGCCGCGCGTCTTCGGTGCGGACTACCCCACGCCCGACGGCACCTGCATCCGCGACTACATCCACGTCGCGGACGTGGCGGAGGCGCACGTCGCCGCGGTGCGGCGGCTGACCGACGACCCCGACGGCACCGACCTGATCCTCAACATCGGTCGCGGCGAGGGCGTCTCCGTTCAGCAGATGCTGGACGTCATCGGCGAGGTCACCGGCCTGGACGCGACCGGCGAGGTCACCCCGCGGCGCGCCGGGGACCCGGCGCGGGTGGTCGCCTCGGCCGAGCTGATCGCCCAGGAGCTGGGCTGGAAGGCGCGTTTCGACGTGCGCGAGATGATCGCCTCCGCGTGGGCCGGCTGGCGCCTGCGGCACCCGGCCCCCTGACGCGCGGCCGCGCGTGCACTCCGCGCGCTGCTCTCCGCGCACTGATCGGGGCGCAGGGACCGTTCTGCGCCCCGCTCCCGTGTCTGCGACGCGTGCCTGCGACGCGGCGGCCCCCAGGGCCTCAGGCCCGCGCGGGCAAGTCGGCGGGCGCGCGGGACGCACGGGCGGTACAGATCCGGCAGAACCCCTGCCGGAGCCGCTAGCCCGCCCACGCATGCCGGAGCCCGTGCCGGGCTTCCCGCCGGTACCTCAACGGTGCACGCCGACGGCGGGGCGCTCGGCCCACCGGCCCCGCCAAGCCGCCGACCATGGCCTCGGGCGCGCCGGAGCGCGGCGCTGAAGGCTCACCGAGCCGCCACGCCGGGCGGGACCCGGCGGCGGGACGACGTGTCGACGGGACCCGGCGCTGGACGAGGGCGGCGGGCCCCGGCCTGCCGGACGTATCGGCGAGAGTCGGCGGGACCCGGGCTGCCGGACGTATCCGCGGCGGGACCCGCCGACGGGGCGTGTCGACGACGGGCGGACGGGCCGGGCCTCCTGGGGAGGCCCGGCCCGTGGGCTACTCCCTCGTCGTCGCCGTACCGCGGGCGGCGTCGAGGGCGTAGACGCAGTGGTCCTTGCTGCACGCGAAGACGCGGCCGTCGGCCGTGACCGGGGGGCCGGTGATCTCGCCGCCGGTGTCGAGCTTCCAGCGCAGGCGGCCCGTGGCGAGCTCGAGGGTGTGCAGGGAGTGGTCCCGGCTGCCGAGGTGGACCAGGCCGTCGGCCGCGGCCGGGACTCCGGCGAGCTCCGCACGGGCCGCATAACGCCAGCGCTCCGCGCCCGTGCGGGCGTCGAAGGCGTACGCCGTGTCGCCGCTGCCGACCAGGACGCTGTCCTCGGCCACCACGACGGGCTCCGCGCCCTGCCGCCCGCCGGTGCGGGCGTGCCAGCGGACGCCGCCGGTGGCCGGGTCCAGAGCGAAGACGGTGCCGAGGTAGTCGGCGACGAAGACCCCGTGCTCGCTGACGGCCGGTGAGGTGAACAGCACCACCGGGGCGTCGAAGCGCCACCGCTCCGCGCCGGTCTGCTCGTCCACCGCGTAGACGCGGGTGCCGCTGCATAGCAGGAGCACACCGCGGTGGAGCACCGGGCGGGAGGGGACGTCCTCGCCGAGCGGCAGTGCCCACTGGGGCTGACCCGTCGTCAACTCGACGGACCGTAGGCACCCGCCGCCGTAGTAGTAGACCGAGTCGCCGATCACGCACGGGCCGGAGGCCGGGTTCTCGTAGGCCTGCTGGGCGTCCCGGGCCTGCCACATCTCGCTGCCGTCGATCGCGGAGCGCACGTGGACGCCGCCGCCGCGGGTGCCGGCCACGAGGGCGCCGCCGGCGGCGTCGAGGGTGTACGTCCAGCCGTCGAGGGCGACGCGCCAGCGTTCGGCGCCGTCGGCGGCCTGCAGGGTGAAGAGGTTCGGGCCGTCGGCAGCGTGGACCCGGCCGTCTGCGACGGCGAGGGCCCAGGCGACGCTCTCGGTGCGGAAGCGGCGGCGGCCGCTGGCGATGTCGAGGGCGTGGACGCCGAAGCTGGTGACGTAGAGCGCACCGTCCGAGACGACCGGCGAGCCCCACACGTCGTGGGACATGCGGAAACGCCACGGGCGCCACGGTGTGTCCGCCCCCGGAACCGCTCCCGGATCCGACCCCGGCACGGACCCGGGGACGGACACCGGCCCGGGTCCCGGTCGCTCCGGGGGAACGGCGGGTGCCGACGGGGCGGACGCGTGCGAGGGGGTCGGCTGCGCAGGCGCCGGGACGGCGGGCACGGCTGGTGCGCCCGAGGCCGCCGGCACGCCCGGCGCGGCGTGGGAGCCGCCGTGGCGGACCCAGCCCGTCGTGGGCGGTGCCACGGGCTCGGACGACGGATGGGCGGGCAGGCGGACGCCTGGCCCTATCGGCGCGGCCACACCGGGCAGGTGCACGACGGGTCGCGCGGTCGTCGCCGCCTCGGGCGGCGTGCCCGGCACGGGCGCGGCGTGCCGCCCGCCGACGGGCGCGGGCCCGCCTTCGGCGGCGGGGAGCCCTGCCACGTGGCCGGGGTAGCCGGGCTGCTGCCCCGGCTGACCGACCGGCGGAACCGGCTGACCGACCGGCGGAACGGGCCCGAGCGGCGCGGAGCCGCCGTGGCGACCGTACGGGTCCGGCCCGCCCTGCATCTGACCGCCGCCGGCACCACCGCCACCACCACCGGCACCGCCACCGGCGTGAACGTGCCCCTGCCCCTGCCCCTGCCCCTGCCCCGGGAAGCCGCCGCCCTGCGGCACCTGCCCCGCCGACGGCTGGCGCGGGGGCTGCGGCTGGAACGGCGGCGGGGGCGGCGTGCGCTTGCCCTTCATGCGCTCGATCAGCGCCAGGGCCGCCGGGGGCAAGTACTCCCCCGCGTCGTCCCCGCTGCCGTCACCGGAACCGTAGAGGTGCGGTGCGAGCTCGGCGGCGATCTCCTCCGGGAGCGGGCGTCGCTCGGGCGCGGTACGCATGCAGGCGCGGACCAGGGGGGCCAGCTCCTCCGGGAGCCCGGCGAGGTCCGGGGCCTCGCGGAGCAGCATGAACACCGTCTCCACGGGGTTGGCCCCGTGGTACGGAGGATGGCCGGTGGCGGCGAAGACCGTCAGCGAGCCGAGCGAGAACACGTCGGAGGAGCCCTTGACGCCACGGCTGTCGCGCGCCTGCTCGGGCGACATGTAGGCGGGGGTGCCCACGGCGACGTTGGTCATCGTGAGGCGGGTGTGCGAGACGCCCGCCGCGATGCCGAAGTCGATCACACGCGGGCCGTCCTCCGTGATCAGCACGTTGGAGGGCTTGAGGTCGCGGTGGACCAGGTTGGCCGCGTGGATGGACTGCAGCGCCTCCGCGATGCCGGCGATCAGCCAGCGCACCGTGGCGACGGGAAGCGGCCCGGCCTCGGTGACCAGGTCCTCCAGCGAGGGCGCCGGAATGTACGCGGTGGCGAGCCACGGCACGGCCGCGTCGGCGTCGGCGTCGACGACCGCGGCGGTGTAGAAGCCGCTGACCGTGCGTGCCGCCGCGATCTCGCGGGCGAAACGGACCCGGAAGAGCTGGTCCTCGGCCAGCTCCGCACGGACCGTCTTGATGGCGACCCGGCGGCCTGCCGCCGAACGCGCCAGGTAGACCAAGCCCATTCCGCCCGCGCCGAGCCGGCCCAGCACCTCGAAGGGCCCGATCCGTCTGGGATCGTGCGCCGTCAGCTGGTCCACGTCCTCAGCACCTCCCCGTTGGGTCGTCAGCGCCGCCGGCAGGAGAGCAGGACAGGCGCAGCACTGATTCTCCATGTCCGGACGCCCCCCAGGCCAACCCGCCGGGAGGGACATCAGCCACACCCTCGCCACAATCACGCCACAGTCCGGCAACCACACGGCCCGGCCTGGGAATCCGCGACGCGCCGTCGGGACCGTGTGAATCCACGACGACGGGGCACATGCGATCTAGATTGGTGGATGCAACAACCTTCGGTACACCCGGCACGGCCTGCACCACCCACTTGCACCAACCTCCCGCACCACCTTCGAGCGGCCTGACGATCCTCGAGGAGTCGTGATGAGCGACAGTGCCCATGACCTGTACACCCTGCTGACCGAGCTGCTCGGCGAGGAGCCCCCGTTCCGCGTCCGCACCTGGGACGGCTCCGAGGCCGGTCCGGCCGACGCGCCGCTGATGGCGCTGACCGACCGCCGTGCGCTCCGGCACCTGCTCTGGGCGCCGAACGAGCTCGGCCTGGCCCGCGCCTACGTGTCCGGTGCGATCACGCTGCCCGACGAGGACGGCGACCCGACCCACGCCGACGACGGCGACGGCGACGACGACAACCCGGACGACCCGGACGACCCGGACCGCGCCGACCTGACCGGCCTGTACGAGCTGCTGCGCCGCATCGGCCGGCTGACCGAGCAACGGCCCGAGCTGTCCCTGCGGCCTTTCGACCTGAAATCGGCGCTCACCCCGGGCAACCCACGGGCCCTGTTCGGCCCGGACACACGCCGGATGGTCGCCACGGCCGCGCGTCTGGGCGCGCTCGGGCCGCGTCCGCCGATCCCGCCGGAGGAGATGCGGCACACCCGCGGGCCGGTGCACACGCTGCGCCGCGACCGGGCGGCGATCAGTCACCACTACGACGTCGGCAACGACTTCTACCGCCTGGTGCTGGGCTCGTCGATGGTCTACTCGTGCGCCTACTGGCCGCCGGGGACGACCACGCTGGAGGCGGCCCAGAAGGCCAAGCTGGACCTGGTCTGCCGCAAGCTCGGGCTGCACCGGCTGGGCCCGGACGCCCGGCTGCTCGACGTGGGCTGCGGTTGGGGCTCGATGCTGCTGCACGCCGCCCAGCACTACGGTGTCCGCGGGGTGGGTGTGACGCTCTCCGCCGAGCAGGCGCGGCTGGCCCGGGAGCGGATCGCGGAGGCCGGGTTGACGGACCGGCTGGAGGTCCGGCTGCAGGACTACCGCGAGATCGATGACGGCCCGTTCGACGCGATCTCCAGCATCGGGATGGCCGAGCACGTGGGCTCGGCCATGTACCGGCGGTACGCGCGGACGCTGTACGGCCTGCTGCGGCCGGGCGGAAGGCTGCTGAACCACCAGATCGCCCGGCGTCCCGACGCCCGCGGGGAGGCGTACCGGCTGAGCCCGTTCATCGCCGCCTACGTCTTCCCCGACGGCGAACTGGCGCCGATCGGCAGCACGGTCGCGGCGCTGGAGGGGGCGGGCTTCGAGGTCCGCGACGTGGAGTCGCTGCGCGAGCACTACGCGCTGACGCTGCGGCGGTGGGTGACCAACCTGCAGGAGGAGTGGACGCAGGCGGTCAAGCTGGCGGGGCTGGGCCGGGCCCGGGTGTGGCGCCTCTACATGGCCGCCTCGGCGCTGGCCTTCGAGGAGAACCGGATCGGTGTCAACCAGGTCCTGGCCGTCAGGACCGGCCCGGAGGGCCTCAGTGGACTGCCGCTCAGCCGTGGCGCGTGGCTGGATCTCGACCCCGTACGGCCGGAAGAGAACGGGGAGGTCTGACGGGCGCGGATCGACCCCCGGGACGGAGTAGCTGATCAGGGGCCTGCTGGCGCCTTTCCTGGGCCCCAGCAGAGCCCTCGTCAGCCTGACGGAGCATTCAGATTTCCCGCCGAATAGCGCCCGGATCTTGCCACGGTAAACTGACGGCATGACAGGACAAGTTCGCACCGTCGACGGGCGTGTCGCCGGGCGTCGTGGACAGGCCACGCGGCAGAAGCTGCTGGACTGCCTCCGCGAAATGCTCGCGACCTCGCCCTACCGGGACGTCAAGGTCATCGACGTCGCCCGGATGGCGGGTACCTCCCCCGCAACCTTCTATCAGTACTTCCCCGACGTCGAGGGCGCTGTCCTCGAGATCGCGGATGAAATGGCCAAGGACGGCGCCGGTCTCAAGGACCTCGTCGCCGACAAGTCGTGGGTCGGCAAGGCCGGCTACCAGACGGCGGAGGAGCTGGTCGACGGCTTCCTCTCCTTCTGGCGCGACAACGAGGCCATCCTTCGTGTGGTGACGCTGGGTGCGGCCGAAGGGGACAAGCGGTTCTTCAAGATCCGCATGAAGATCCTCAACGCCGTGACCAACTCCCTCACGGACTCGCTCAAGGCCATGCAGGCGTCCGGCAAGGCGGACAAGTCGGTCAGCGCGCCGGCTGTCGCCGGGTCGCTGGTCGCGATGCTGGCCGCCGTCGCGGAGCACCAGAAGGGATTCGACTCCTGGGGCGTCAAGGCCAAGGAGCTCACCCCCAACCTGGCTCTGCTGGTCTACCTCGGTATGACGGGCAAGAAGCCCCCGAAGTAGGCCGTCCCGGCCACCAACGGGATCACAACAAGATCATTACGGAGCCGTGGGGCCCGGTCGCCTGTCCGCCGGCGTGAGCGCCGGGGCTGTGCCTCGGGGGAGGTAGGTCCTGCGCGCCCACGGCCCGTGCCGCCAAGGGCGGCGTCGTCGATGACCTGACGACGCCGCCCCTTTTCCTTTGCCTTGGGTTGCACCCCCAGGGCCGCGCGGAACTGCGCGAGAAACCCACGCCAGGCGGACAGCCCTGTCCACTCGGGATCTCAGGGCCGCGGATGGCTTGTCGCGCAGTTCCGCGCGCCCCTGGATCGCCGCTAGCGCGGCTCCAGGCGGAAGACGCGGATCTCGCGTTCCACCCGGGCCTGGTACTGCGCGTACGGGGGCCACATCCGCAACAGCGCCGCCCAGGCGTCCGCGCGCTCGTCGTCGGCGAGCATCCGGGCCCGGACGGGCACCGTGCGGCCACGGTGCTCGACGACGGCGTCGGAGTCGGCGAGCAGGTTGCCCGTCCAGGAGGGGTGGGAGGTCCGGCCGAAGTTGCTGCCGACGACGAGGAACCCGTCCCCCTGCGGCAGGCAGGCCAGCGGGGTGGTGCGCGGCTCCCCGCTCCTGCGGCCGGTCGTCGTCAGGAAGAGCGACGGCAGCATCCACTGACTCAACATGAACTTGCCGCCGCTCAGCCTGTGCACCGCCTTGTCCAGGCGCGGGACGACGGAGGGGGCGATCCGGGCGAAGGTCGGCGTCGCGGACACCTTCTGCATCGCGGTCTCCAGCAGTTTCATCGGGTCGTCGCCCCTCCCGTGCGGGTGGTACCCGTCGCGGCGAGCACGCCGGACAGTTCGGCCGCGCGGGCGCGCAGCAGATGCGGCGGGCCGAAGAGCAGCTCGTCCGCGGCCGCGCGCTTGAAGTACAGGTGGGCGTCGTGCTCCCAGGTGATCGCGATGCCGCCGTGGAGCTGGATCGCCTCCGCGGCGGCGGTGCGCTGGGCGGTGAGGGCGTGGGCGAGGGCCAACAGCGCGGGTACCGGGTCCTCGGGCGCGGTCACGGCGGACCAGGCGGCGTAGAGCATCGCCGAGCGGGCGGTCTCCACGGCCACGTAGACGTCGGCGAGACGGTGCTTGACCGCCTGGAAGGAGCCGACCGCGCGACCGAACTGCTGCCTGGCCTGCACGTACTCCACGGTCCTGGCGAGTGCCTGGGCCGCTGCCCCGACGGCCTCGGCCGCGACGGCGACGGCCGCGAGACGGCCCACCGAGGCGAGCACGGGGCCGGCGTCACGGGCCGGGTCGCCGAGCGGACGGGCGAGGACGTCGCGCAGCTCGACCCGGGCGACGCTGCGGGTCGAGTCGATGCCGGCGCTGCGCTCACGGCGCAGGCCGGGCGCGCCGCCCCCGGCACCGGAGGCGCCCGAGCCGGTGGCTGCGGCACCGCCTCCCGCACCGGCCGCGTCCATGACGAAGAGAACGGTGCGCCCGCGCGGGAAGCCGCCCGCGTGGGCGGCGAGGACGAGCAGGTCGGCGCGGGCGCCGTCGAGGACGTGGACGGCCTCGCCGTAGAGGGTCCAGTAGCCGTCGTCGGCGGGCTTGGCCTGGATGCCCCCGGCGCGGCCGCCACCGGACGGGACGTCGCCGAGGAAGGGCTGGGGATTGGCGTCCGGAACGAGCCCGAGGGCGAGCGCGGGCGTGCCGGGGAGGGCGAGAGCGGCGGTCCGGGCGCCGGAGGCGAGTGCGGGGAGCAGGTCGTCGCGCTGGGCCGCGTCGGCGCAGCCGGCGATCGCGGTGGCGGCGAGGACGGAGCTGGCGAGCAGCGGCGAGGGCAGCAGCACGCGTCCGGCCTCCTCGCAGGCGAGGGCCAGCTCGACGGGGCCGAGCCCGGTGCCGCCGTGCCGCTCGGGCAGGGCGAGGCCGGCCAGGCCCAGCTGCTCGGCCAGTCTGCGCCACAGCTCGGCGTCGTATCCGACGGGCGTGGCGGCGGCCGCGCGAACCTCCTCCATCCCGGCCTGCTTGGAGAGCGCGTCGCGCAGGGCGCGGGCGATCTCGTCCTGTTCCTGGGTGAGCGCGGGATCCATGCCGCCTCCTGGGTTCCAGCCGCTTCGTCCGCGTTGAGGCGCAGACAGTAGATCTGACGGTTCGTCATACTAGGTTCCACCGTCTGCGCCGGACAGGGGCGCGCGAGAGCAGATCTGATGTACCGTCAGATTTATGACTGCTGCTGGTCCTTCGCCCTCCGCCACCGTCGCCCCCGGCCCGCTGCACCACCCCGTCCCGGCCGACGACGCGCCGCGCCGACGCCGTCGGGTGGCCGTGGTCGGGGTCGCGCTCAGCGACTGCGGACGGGTCGACGAGGCGACGGCGTTCCAGCTGCACGCCCAGGCCGCGCGGCGCGCGCTCGCGGACTCGGGCCTGTCCAAGGACGTGATCGACGGCGTGGCCTCGGCGGGCCTGGGCATCCTGGCGCCGGTGGAGGTCTCCGAGTACCTGGGGCTGCGGCCGACCTGGACCGACTCCACCTCCGTCGGCGGCTCGACCTGGGAAGTCATGGCCGCGCACGCCGCCGACGCGATCGCGGCGGGGCACGCCAACGCGGTCCTGCTCGTCTACGGCTCGACCGCCCGCGCGGACCTGAAGGCACGCCGCCGCACCGCCGCGCTGTCGCTCGGCGCCCGCGGGCCGCTGCAGTTCGAGGCGCCGTACGGGCACACGCTGATCGCCAAGTACGCGATGGCCGCCCGTCGGCACATGCACGAGTACGGCACGACGGCCGAGCAGTTGGCGGGCGTCGCGGTGCAGGCTCGGGCCAACGCCGCAACCAACCCGGACGCGATGTACCGGACACCGATCAGCGTCGACGAGGTCCTGGACGGGCCGATGGTGGCCGACCCGTTCACCAAGCTGCACTGCTGCATCCGTTCCGACGGCGGCTGCGCGGTGCTGCTGGCCGCGGAGGAGTACGTGGCGGACAGCCGGCACGATCCGGTCTGGGTCCTCGGCACGGGCGAGGCGCTCAGCCACAGCACGATGTCGGACTGGGAGGACTTCACGGTCTCCCCGGCCGCGGTCTCCGGCCGCCTCGCCTTCGAGCGCGCGGGGGTCTCCCCCGCCGACATCGACCTGTGCGAGCTCTACGACGCCTTCACCTACATGCCGTTGGTGATGCTGGAGGACCTCGGCTTCTGCGCGAAGGGCGAGGGCGGCACGTTCGTCGAGGCCAAGGCGGGCCGCCTGCTGCGGGACGGCGAGCTGCCCACCAACACCGACGGCGGCGGCCTCTCCGCCTGCCACCCGGGCATGCGCGGCCTCTTCCTCGTCGTCGAGGCGGTGCGCCAACTCCGGCGCGAGTACGCGACGTCGGCGCCACAGCGTCAGGTGCCGGGCTCCCCCGAGCTGGCGCTGGTGAGCGGCACGGGCGGCTGGTTCTGCTCCTCGGGAACGCTCGTCCTGGGGCGCTGACGCGGGCCCGCGCGGGCCCGCCGGATGTGTGAGCGTCACCATCATGGCAGGTCAGCGGGGGTTCGGGTAGGACCGATCGCACACCGGCGGACCATTGTTCCGACCTGCCGTCAGGGCCGAACATCTCCGTCATGACTTCTGCCGAGAACATCCATCCCGACATGGTCATCCGCGCCCGAGTGAAGCTTCTGGGGGTCGACCGGCTCCCGCACCAGGAACGGACGGACGCCTACCGCCTGCTGATCCGCGTCGACCCCCGCTACCTGACCCATCTCGTCCGTTCCCTGCTGCTCTGGTGCGACAAGGGCGGGCCCGCGCCCGCACTCCGCGCCACCCTCCTCACCGAGGCGATCGCCGCCGCCCACCGCGTCCCGCCGACCGACCCCGACCGCGCCCGCCTCCTACGGGCGGCACTGGACGCGCACGAGGCACAGTCGTCCGCAGCCGACGCGCGGACCCACCTCCCCACGGACGGGTGAACCGACAGCGGGCGCTCGGAGGGTGTCGACGCGAGGCGCATACGCTCGACGAGGAGGAACCGCAGCTCGGAGAGTCCGTTCGCCTGCGGCGGCCCGAGCCCGGCATCTCCCAGGCCGAGCTCGTCCCAGACGGAGCTCGGGCGGCGTGCCGACATGACGCAGTCGGCGGTGGCTCGATTCGAGGCCGGAACGGACGATGCTCGCGGGGGACGCGTCCCCCGCGAGCATGGCGCCGCGTCCGTCGCTACGGGCAGCGGATGACCTGGCCGGCGTAGGCGAGGCCGCCGCCGAAGCCGAAGAGGAGGGCGGGGGCACCGGAGCGGAGTTCGCCGCGTTCGGCGAGCTTGGACAGGGCCAGGGGGACGGAGGCGGCCGAGGTGTTGCCCGACTCGACCACGTCGCGGGCGACGACGGCGTCCGGGGAGAGGCCGAGCTTGGCGGCGATGGCGTCGATGATGCGCAGGTTGGCCTGGTGCGGGATGAACGCGGCCAGTTCCTCCGGGCGCACGCCCGCGCGCTCGCAGGCCAGGCGGGCGATCGGGGCGAGCTGGGTGGTGGCCCAGCGGAAGACGGTCTGGCCCTGCTGGCTGATCGTCGGGTCCCAGCCGTCGATGCGGACGGCGTCGCCCTTGGCCGGGTCGGAGCCCCAGACGACCGGCCCGACGCCCTCGAAGCCGTCGTCGGTGGCCTCCAGGACCGCCGCGCCGGCGCCGTCGGCGAAGATCACGCAAGTGGTGCGGTCGGTCCAGTCGACGGTGTCCGACATCTTCTCGGCGCCCACCACCACCGCGCGGCGCGCGGCGCCCGCCCGCAGGGCGTGGTCCGCGGTGGCCAGGGCGTAGGAGAAGCCGGAGCAGACGGTGTTCACGTCGAACGCGGCGGGAGCGGGGATGCCGAGGCGGGCGGCGACCTGCGCGGCCGTGTTGGGGCTGCGGTCGATCGCGGTGCAGGTCGCGACGACGACCAGGTCCACGCTCTGCGGGTCGAAGCCGCTGGCCGCCAGGGCCTTCGCCGCGGCGCGGGACGCCATGTCGGCGACCGTCTCGTCCGGGCCTGCGATGTGCCGGGTGCGGATACCGACCCGGGAGGTGATCCACTCGTCGCTGGTGTCGACCTGCAGCGCCAGTTCGGCGTTGGTGAGCACCTTGGACGGCTGGTAGTGACCCAACGCGACGATGCGGGAACCTGTCATGCTTCCACTCAAGCCGATTACCGACGGGTCGCTTGAGAGGACTTGGTACAGGATCCATCGGTAGGAGCTGTAGATCCCGGACAAACCCTCACTTCGTGCGACACTCGCATCACTGTGCGAGCGACGCCGCGTCCCCCATCACGATGACCGGGTGCTTCGACGGATCCAGGGCCTGGAGCAACGCCCGCATGTCGTTCTTGGCCAGCGCGACGCAGCCGTGCGTCGGGCCGCCGTGGTCGACGTGGACCCAGATGCCGCCGCCCCGCGAGGCGCCCATCGGGCGCTCCGGGCTCAGCGGCGAGGTGCCGGGGACGTGGTTGTAGTTGATGGCGACGACGTAGTCGAACGCGTCCGCCAGCGACTCGCCCTCGAAGCCCGTGCCCGGCGCCTGGAACGCGGAGGAGCGGAGGTAGGGGAGCTTGGTGCCCGGGTTCGGGTCCAGACCGCCGGCGTCGGTCAGCGAGTAGACACCGATCGGGCTGTGCAGGTCACCCGCGTGGTGGTCGGTGGTCCAGCCGTCCTTGGCGTTGCGGGCGGCCCAGGTCGGTCCGGGCATCCAGCCGCCGCCGGCGGTGCGGGTGTAGAGGACGGCGGTGCCGGTGTTCTGGTTCTTGCCCTTGCCGGTGACGAGCAGCACCTGCTGCGCGCCGGCCGGAACCTTGGCCAGGAAGGTCTTGCCGAGGCCCGGCAGCTGCCTGACGGCTGCGGCCGGGGTCGCGCGGTCGACCGAACGGGACGCGTCGCCGTCGCCGGTGCGCCCCGCGACCGGCACGGCCGAGGTGTCCGACTGGGCGGTCGTACTGGCCGCGCCGTGGTGGGGGTTCACGAAGCCGGCGACCGCTATCACCGCGACGGCCGCCACCGAACCGACACCCAGGAACCCGTTGCGCATGCGCCGCTTGCGCCGCGTGCGGGCGCGCGCCGCGGCCCGCGCCTGGGCGCGGGTGGGACGCGGCCCCTGGCCGCCGGCCGAGGCGGCGCGGCTGCCGCCGCGTCGCGGCGCGCTCGCCGCAGCGGCGGAGGGGTGGGGGTGCTCTTCCGGGCCGCCCTGCTCGTGGGCGGGGCCGCCGGAGGCGTACACGGGGTCGTACCCGGGATCCGCGGCGTACACGGGGTCGTACTCGTACGCGGAGGCGTAACCGGCGGAGCTGTGTCCGGCGGAGGTGTGACCCGACTGCTGGTAGCCGGCCTGCTCGTAGCCCTGGCCGCCGTAGCCGTGGCCACCGTGACTCTGGCCGTCGTAGGCCTGACCGCCCTGGGCCTGACCGCCGTAGCCCTGACCTCGGTAGGCCTGACCGCCGTAGCCCTGGCTCTCGTAGCCCTGAGCGTCGTAGGCGCTGTCCGCGTGGACCGGCGTGCCGTAGCCGTCGTGAGCGCCGTAGCCGCCGTACGCGGCGCCGTCGTCGTACCCGGCGTCCTGGTAGGGCGCGTCGTGGTGGTGCGCGTCGGCGTGCGGAGCTGGCTCGGGGCGGGCCCCGGAGCCGTGGCGGGCGTGGCTGGGCATAGCTGGATCCTCGCAGGTGGTCGTCGTGACGCGGGCCGGGTGAGCCGCTGGCCACCACCTCTCAGGCCGTCCGCCCGCACCCTGATGTGCAGGCGTCACCCGCGTCACGGTACCCCCATCGAGTGAGGGCACCCGGCAACGCCGTGCCCGGGATCAGCCCTTTTTGAGCGCCGGTCAGCCTGCGACACGCCGAAGAGGCCAGGGCCGAACCACTCCGTCGCAGTCCAGCGGACGGTCAGCACACAGATCACCCGATGTGTCTAAGGTCACAGGTGCCACACAGCGTCAGGCTCCCGAGTGGGAGCGCGAGTCGGGCGACGGCCGGAATACGGGGACGCGCGGCCCGGGCTCGTCGCCGACGGCAAATGCGACAAAGTCGGCCACAAGCTCCATACCGATCTGAAGGCCTGTCGGATCACAGTCCACCAGGGTGGTCATCATCCGAGGTCCCTCCGCGAGCTCGACCACGGCGGCGACATAGGGCAGCCGGTCCCGGAACGGTGGGAGGTCGTTCGCGTGGACCACCGACCAGGTGTAGAGGACGGCGCGTCCGCTCGCCGGCTCCCAGGCCACGTCCTCACTCCAGCAGTGGGGGCAGAACTCGCGCGGGTAGTGGTGCGCACGGCCGCAGGCGCCGCAGCGGCGCAGCAGCAGGCGACCCTCGGCGGCCGCGTCCCAGTAGGGACGGGTGAAGGCGTCGGGCTCGGGCAGGTCGGTGCGGTGGGTCGTCATCAGACAGCTCCGAGGTCAGGCGCCGAAGAGGTGGAAGGCGCGGTCGAGCGACCAGCACTGCCAGCTCGCGGCGAGCAGGCAGACCAGGGAGACGAGCGCCATCATCAGGTTCTGCCCCTGCTCGGCCCAGTCGTGGATCATCAGGACGAAGTAGAGGAGGTTGAGCAGCAGTCCGGCCGCCAGCGCGATCGGGCTGAGCAGGCCGAAGGTGAGGCCGAGACCGAGGGCGAGCTCGGCGAGGACCACGACGTAGGCCATCGCCCGGGGACGAGGGGCGACGATGCGGTCGAAGGAGCCCCGGACAAAGGCCCAGCGGTGGCGGGAGGCGACGTCCTTGGCCCACTCGATGCCGGTCGAGCGCTGCAGCCAGCCCTTCTTGTCCTTGTGACGCCAGCTCTCCAGCCACCACAGGCCGAGCCCGATCCGCAGCACCGCCAGCCACTGGGCCGCCGACAGCCCGTAGGTGTGCACCGTCTGCACGCGCGTCCTCCCCAATCGGTTCCACCAGGCTCCAGGATTTTCTGACGCAGCGTCAGTTTGGCGTCTTCCTGCGGAGCACTCCCGACAGTAATCTGATGGTACGTCAGATTCGAGAGACGGCACAGACCGGATCGGAGGCGCGCCATGCGGGAGACGGACACCGAGACCGACGCGAGCGGGCGGCCGCTGCGCCCGCGCGCGGTGGACCTGGACCGCTTCTTCCGGCCCACGGCCGTGGCCGTGATCGGCGCATCCGACACGCCGGGACGGCCCAACACCGGGATCACCCGGCAGCTGCGTGCGTGGTCGGAGCGGGTCGGAGCGCGGATGTACCCGGTGAACCCGGGCCGGGACGAGGTGGACGGGCTGCCCTGCTATCCCGACCTCGCGGCGATCCCGGCCGACCCGGACGCGGACCCGATCGACCTCGCGGTGATCCTGCTCGCCGATCCGGCAGCCGTCGTACCGCAGTTGGTCGAGGCCAAGGTGAAGTACGCCGTCGCCTTCGCCTCCGGCTTCGCCGAGACCGGCGAGAGCGGACGAGCGGCGCAGCGGCACCTGGAGCGCCTGGTCGCCGAGGCCCCGACGGGCCTGCGCCTGCTCGGGCCCAACACGAACCTCAACGCCTTCGAGCGGTTCCGCGACGACCTGACGGGGCCGGCCATCGCGCTGATCACCCAGTCCGGCCACCAGGGCCGCCCGTTGTTCACCCTCCAGGAACTGGGCATCCGGCTCAGCCACTGGGCGCCGACCGGCAACGAGGCCGACCTGGAGGTCGCCGACTTCGTGCAGTGGTTCGCCGACCAGCCCGAGATCGGCGCGATTGCCGCCTACATCGAGGGCATCAAGGACGGCCGGGCCTTCCTGCTGGCCGCCGACCACGCCGCCCGGCGCGGCGTCCCGGTCGTCGCGGTCAAGGTGGGCCGCACGGACGAGGGTGCGCGGATGGCGCAGTCCCACACCGGCAAACTGACCGGTGCCGACGACGTGGTGGACGCGGCGTTCCGCCAGTTCGGTGTGATCCGTGTCGACGGCCTGGACGAACTGCAGGACACCGCAGCCCTGTTGGCGCGAGCCAAGCCGCCGCGGGCGCCCGGCGTCGTCGTCTACTCCATCTCCGGCGGCACCGGTGCGCACCTGGCCGACATGGCCTCGTCGGCCGGGCTCTCCCTGCCGCGGCTGTCCGAGGCCAAGCAGGACGAGCTGCACCAGTGGATCCCGGAGTACCTGAGCGTCGCCAACCCCGTCGACAACGGCGGCCACCCGGTCGGCGACTGGCGCGGTCGCAAGATCCTCGACGCGATCCTCGACGACCCCGACGTGGGCGTGCTGATCTGCCCGATCACCGGCCCGTTCCCGCCGATGAGCGACAAGCTGGCGCAGGACCTGGTCGAGGTGGCCGAGACGACGGACAAGCTGGTCTGCGTCATCTGGGGCTCTCCGGTCGGGACGGAGGCGGCCTACCGGGAGACGCTGCTCGGCTCCTCCCGGGTCGCCGTCTTCCGCACCTTCGGCAACTGCGTCCGCGCGGTCGCCGCCTACCTGGAGCACCACGCGTTCGCCCGCACCTACCGGTCCCCGTTCGACGACGCGCCGCGCGAGGCCTGCGCCGGCAAGGCGAAGGCGCAGCGGCTGCTGCACGGGGGCGAGAAGCTCAGCGAGTTCGCGGCCAAGCAGTTGTTGCGCTCCTACGGCATCCGGGTGCCGCGCGAGCAGTTGGTCACCAGCGCGGCGGGCGCGGTGCGCGCGGCCGGGGTGGTCGGCTATCCGGTCGTGCTGAAGGGATCGGCGCCCGGCGTCGCGCACAAGACCGAACTCGGGCTGGTGAAGGTCGGGTTGACCAGCGCCAGCCAGGTGCGGGAGGCGTTCCGGGAGCTGACGGAGAACGCGCGGGCGGGCGGCATCCCGAGACTCGACGGCGTGCTGGTGTGCCAGATGGTCGAGGCGGGCGTGGAGATGGTCGTCGGCGTCACCGACGACCCGGTCTTCGGGCCGGTCGTCACGGTCGGCATGGGCGGCGTCTTCGTCGAGGTGCTGCGCGACACGACGGTGCTCGTCCCGCCGTTCGGGCCCGGCGACGTACGCCGCGCCCTGGCCCGGCTGCGCTGCCGCCCGCTGCTGGACGGCGTCCGCGGCCTGCCGCCGATGGACGTGGACGCGCTGGTCGAGGTGGTGCTGCGGGTCCAGCGGATGGCGCTCGATCTGGGCGACCAGCTCACCGAGCTGGACATCAACCCGCTGGTGGTGCTGGAACGCGGCAAGGGCGTCGTCGCGTTGGACGCGCTGGCGGTGTGCCGATGAGCGCGTCGCCGGAGAACGGGACCGTACTGCTGGTCGAGGACGGCGACGACGGGGTCAGGCGGCTGACGCTGAACCGGCCCGAGGCGCTGAACGCCGTGACCGCCGAGCTGCGGGAGCGGCTGATCGCCGCGCTGGAGGAGGCGTCGGCGGACCGGACGGTGCGCGTGGTCGTGCTGACCGGCGCCGGGCGCGCGTTCTGCTCCGGCGCGGACCTCAGCGGCGGCGCCGGGGGCGAGCGGACCGCCGGGGACGTCGCGCGGATGCTGCGGCTGGGCGTGCAGCGGATGGTCGGGGCGGTGCTGGACTGCGAGAAGCCGGTGCTGTGCGCGCTCAACGGCGTGGCGGCCGGAGTCGGCGTGCAGCTGGCCCTCGCCTGCGACCTGGTGCTTGCTGCGGAGGAAGCCTCGCTGGTGCAGGTCTTCGCCAGGCGCGGGCTCGTCCCGGACGGCGGCGCTGCCTGGCTGCTGCCGCGCCTGGTCGGCGTGCAGCGGGCCAAGGAGCTGCTCCTCCTCGGCGAGAAGGTCCGCGCGGCGGAGGCGGAGCGGCTGGGGCTGGTGAACCGGGTCGTGCCGGGCGCGGAGTTGGAGAAGACCGTGAGTGAGTGGGCAGAACGTCTCGCCGCCGGTCCCACCCGTGCCTACGCGTTGACGAAGGCGTTGGTCAATGCCTCCCTGGACGGCGACCGGGCCGCGTCCTTCGCGGCGGAGGCGACGGCGCAGGAGATCAACATGGCGACTCGCGACGCGCAGGAGGGCGTTCGTGCTTTCGTAGAACGACGGGAAGCACGGTTCGAGGGGCGATAGCCCCATCAGGGGCGCGAGGCTCGGCGCGAGACCACTGGCATGCGGATGGCCCCGCTCGCTCGGCGCGCTACGTGCGTGGGTGGCTTTCGCGCACGCAGTCAAACAGGCGGAGCCTCGCGCCCCTGAGGTGAGTGCAACACATTCGACGTCCGAAGGAGCGAGGCATGGGGCACGAAGGCATGGCGATGGCCGCCGTCCGCTACCTGCGGGCGGCCGGGGCGCCGGTGAGTGTCGCGCCGGCGGTGGCGGAGGTGTTCAGCGAACCGGAGGCACGGGCGGACGCCGACGCGCGCGTGCTGCGCGACGCGCTCGGCCACTTCGCCACCGGTGTCACGGTGATCACCGCGGCGGGGGAGGACGGGCAGCCCGTCGGCTTCGCCTGCCAGTCGTTCTCCTCGCTCTCCCTCGATCCACCGCTGATCTGCTTCAACGTCGCGCGGACGTCCTCCAGTTGGCCGCGCATCGCGCGGGCGGGCGCGTTCTGCGTCAACGTGCTGGCCGAGGACCAGGGCGAGTTGTGCCGGTCCTTCGCCGTCAGCGCGTCCACCGGTGCGGACAAGTTCGCCGGGGTGGCCTGGGAGCCGGCCCCGGCGACGCAGTCACCGCGTCTGCAGGGGGCGCTGGCGTGGGTGGACTGCACCGTGCATGCCGTGCACATCGGCGGGGACCACCTGATCGTCCTCGGCCGGGTCCGCGAACTCGCCGCACCGCGCGGCGCCGAGGCCGGTCCGCTGCTCTTCTACCGCAGCGGCTTCAGGCAGTTGCAGCAACCGGAGGACTGAGCGGCACCGCCGTGCCCTCGGGTCGGCGCAGCAGCAGGGAGCAGGCCGCCGCGACCGCGCACAGCGCGCCCGCGCCGTACCAGGCGACGTCGTAGCTGCCGAGCTGGTCGCGGATGACGCCGGCGGCCGCGGCGACGATCGCCGCACCGATCTGGTGGCCGCAGAGCACCCAGCCGAAGACGACGGGCGCGTCCTCCCCGAACCACTCCCGGCACAGCGCGACCGTCGGCGGGACGGTCGCCACCCAGTCCAGCCCGTAGAACATGATGAAGACGACCATGCTCGGGTGCACCGTCCGCGCGAAGAGGACGGGCAGGAAGAGCAGCGACGCGCCACGGAGCAGGTAGTAGACGCCGAGCAGCTTGCGCGAGTCCAGGCGGTCGGTGAGCCAACCCGAGAAGACCGTGCCGATCACGTCGAAGACGCCGACCAGGGCGAGCAGGGACGCCGCCGCGGTCTCGGCCATGCCGTGGTCCCCGGCGGCGGGGATGAAGTGCGTGCCGACCAGTCCGTTGGTGGTCGCGCCGCAGATCGCGAAGGAACCGGTGAGCAGCCAGAACGCCTTGGTCCGGGCCGCCTCGCGCAGCACCCGCACGGCGCGCAGGCCGCGCCCGGCGGGCGGCTGCGGCTCGACGTGGTCCTCGGGGGCGCCGTAGGGCAGCAGGCCCAGGTCGGACGGGCGCTCCCGCATCAGCAGCGCCACGACGGGCACGACCGCGAGCGCGCACACAGCCACGGTCACGGAGGCGCTGCGCCAGCCGTACTGCTGCACGAGCCAGGCCAGGACCGGCAGGAAGACCAGGTTGCCGGCCGCACTGGCGGCGGTCAGCACCCCGGTGACCAGGCCGCGCTGCTTGACGAACCAGCGACTGGTGACGGTCGCGCTGAAGGCCAGCGCCATCGACCCGGAGCCCAGGCCCACCAGGAAGCCCCAGCCGAGCAGCAGCTCCCAGGGCTGGTCCATCACCAGCGTCACGCCCGCGCCGAGCGCCATCACCGCGAGCGCGACGGAGACGACCGGTCGGATGCCGAAGCGGTCCATCAGCGCGGCGGCGAACGGCGCCGCCAGACCGTTGAGCAGCACGTTGATCGAGACCGCCGCGCCGACCAGCCCGTGCGACCAGCCGAACTCGTGGTGCAGCGGCTCCATCAGCAGCGAGGGCGTGGAACGGAACCCGGCGGCGCCGACGAGGACCACGAGCGCGACGGCCGCGATGATCCACGCGTAGTGCAGGCGCGGGCCGCCCGCGCGCGGCGGCAGCGGGCGGTCGAGGGCGGATGCGGGGCTCAGCTGATCGGTCACCCCGCGAGCTTGGCGGATCGGCGCACGCGCCTACGAGTGGCCCGATGGCCACCTTGCGCAAGGATCAGGCCAGGAGGGAGAGTGGCTCCATGGACTCCCCCAGCTCTGCCCTCGCTTCTGCCGCCCGGCCGCACGAGGTCGCCGTCCTCGCGCTGCCCGGCGTGGTCGCGTTCGAGCTCGCGACGCCCTCACGGATCTTCGAGTCCGCGCACGAGCCGGACACCGCCCCGCGCTACCGGGTGCGCACCTGCTCGCTCGACGGCGGGCCGGTGGAGACCGGCTCCGACTTCCGGGTCCAGGTGGACCACGGACCCGAGCTGCTGACCGAGGCCGACACGGTGGTCGTCCCGGCCTCGTTCGAGCTCGGCCCCGTCTTCGCCGAGGGACGGCTGACGCCGGAGCTGGAACACGCGCTCGGCCTGGTCCGGCCCGGAACGCGGATGGTCTCGATCTGCACGGGCTCCTTCGTGCTGGCCGCGGCCGGCCTGCTCGACGGACGGCGCGCCACGACGCACTGGCGCTACACCGAGTCCTTCCGCCGGCTCTTCCCGCAGGTGCTGCTCGATCCGGACGTGCTCTTCACCGACGACGGCGACGTGCTCACCTCCGGCGGCGTGGCGGCCGGACTCGACCTCTGCCTGCACATCGTGCGCCGCGACCACGGCGCCGCCGTCGCCAACCATGTCGCCCGCCGCTGCGTGGTCGCGCCGTGGCGCGAGGGCGGCCAGGCGCAGTACGTCGAAGCCGCTGTCCCCGAGCCCGGCACCTCCGGCACGTCCCCCGCCCGCGCCTACGCCCTGGAGCACCTGGCCGAGGACCTCACGCTGGGTCTCCTCGCGGAACGCTGCGGGATGAGCGTCCGCACCTTCACCCGCCGGTTCCGCGAGGAGACCGGGCAGAGCCCCGTGCAGTGGCTGGTGGTCCAGCGCGTGCACCGGGCCCGGCGGCTGCTGGAGCAGGGGGAGCTGACGGTGGACCGGATCGCCCACGAGGTCGGCTTCGGCAGTGCGGCGGGGCTGCGCCAGCACATGCACTCCGTGCTGGGCGTCTCCCCGACGACGTACCGGCGGACGTTCCGGGCGGTGGGCTAGCCCCCGCAGCGGCGCGGGGAACTACTTCACGACGGCGAAGTTGAAGTCCCCCGTGCCCAGGGCACCGTAGAGGCGGACCCACAGTCCGACCAGCTGCTCGACCGCGCGGGCGCTGGTGAGGTCGCCGAGGTCGAGGATCTGGTCGTCACCCCAGCCGAAGGAGCGCAGCAGCTCGGCGACGGCCGCCTTCGCCGTCTCGTCGTCGCCGCTGAGGAAGACGTTGTGGTGGCCGGGGACCCGCGAGGGGTCCACCATCACGGCGTTGTTCATCGTGTTGAGCGTCTTCACGACCCGGGCCTCCGGGAAGGCGCGCTGCAGCTGCTCCGCGACGCTCACGCCGTCGGGCGTGACGATCTTCGGCGGGAAGCCCTCGGAGAAGTCCAGACCGTTGGAGACGTCGACGACGACCTTGCCGCGCAGGTTGTCCGCGCCCGCCGCGGTCAGCGCGGCGAGGGAGACGAGGCCGCCGGTGGCGTTGACCACGATCTCGGCGTCCGCCGCCGCCTCGGCGAACGTGCCGTGGGCGGCGGCGTTGGCCGCCGCCCACTCCTTCGCGGCCGGGTTGTCCGCGCTGCGCGATCCCATGGTGACCTCGTGGCCGAGGCCGGCCAGCCGGGTCGCGATCGTGTGGCCGACCTCGCCGGTGCCGAGGACTGCGATCTTCATGTGCGTTCCTGTCTGCAGAGTGCCGGCCGCAGGGGACGGCCCGTCGGATCCGGACCGATCATCCACGGGCGCGGCGCTCCACACAGGGAATTACACACCGTCAGAAGGTCAGCACCGCCCGGGCGACGCCGCCCGTATGGGTGGCCTTCGCCGCCGCGTCGAACTCGTCGACCGGGAAGGTGCAGGTGACGAGCTCGTCGAGGAGCAGTCGGCCCGCGGTGTAGAGCTGGGCGTAGCGGGCGATGTCGCGCGGCGGGCGTGAGGAGCCGTAGCGGCAGCCGAGGACCGACTTGTCCAGGAACAGCTCCGCCGGGCGGAACGTGGCCTCGGCGTCGGCCGCCGGCATGCCCAGCAGCACGGCCTGACCGTGCCGGTCCAGCATGTCGATGGCCTGCCGGGTGAGCTTGGTCGGGCCGACGCACTCGAAGGCGTGGTCCACGCCGTTCGGGAGCAGCGCCTTGACCGCCGCGACGATGTCGTCCACGGCGCGCGCGTCGACGAAGTCGGTCGCCCCGAAGGTGCGGGCGACGGCCTCCTTGTCGGCGACGGCGTCGATCGCGACGATCCGCGAGGCGCCTGCGATCCGCGCGCCCTGGATGACGTTGAGGCCGATGCCGCCGCAGCCGATGACGGCGACGGTGTCACCGATGTCGACCCGCGCCCGGTTGAGCACCGCGCCGACGCCGGTCAGCACCCCGCAGCCGATGAGCGCGGCGGAGGTGAACGGGATCGTCGGGTCGATCGGCACGACCTGCACGGCCTTGACCACCGTGCGCTCCGCGAACACCGAGGTGGACGCGAAGTTGTAGAGCTCCTGCCCGCTGCTGTCGCGGGTGAACGGCTTGGTCGGCATGCCGATCGCCTTGCGGCACATCGTCGGCCGCCCGAGCGCGCACTCGCGGCAGGTGCCGCAGTTGGCGAGGGTGGAGAGCGCGACGTGGTCGCCCGGCCTGACGTGGGTGACGCCCGGACCGACCGCCTCCACCGTGCCGGCGCCCTCGTGGCCGAGCACGACCGGGACGGGGAACGGGATCGTCCCGTCGATGACCGACAGGTCGCTGTGGCACAGGCCGGCGGCGGCGATCCGCACCAGCACCTCACCCGGGCCCGCCTCGCGCACCGTCAGGTCGTCCACCACCTGCGGGGCCTTGCCGTCGAAGATGACGCCTTTCATGCTGTCCGTACCTCCCTTGTGACCGCCGAGGACTGCTGACGACTGCTGGGGACTGCTGGGGACTGCCTAGGACTGCCAGACCACGGCCTGCTGCTCGCTGTAGGCGTGCAGGCCGAAGGAGCCGCCGTCGCGGCCGACACCGCTCTGCTTGAAGCCGCCGAACGGCGTCTCCGGGTGGCGCTGGGCGGTGTTGATGCCGACGTTTCCGCTGCGCAGGCGCGCGGCGAGCGCGTAGGCGCGGGCGGTGTCGGCGGTGAAGAGGTAGTCGTAGAGCCCGTACTCGGTGGAGCCGGCGATGGCGAGCGCCTCCTCCTCGTCCTCGAACGGGATCACCGCGACGACCGGCCCGAAGACCTCCTCGCGGGCGATCGTCATCCCGGCCGTCACGTCCGCGAGCAGCGTGGGCGCCACGAAGAACCCTGCGGCGGGCAGTTCGGGCGTGTCCGGGGTGTGCTCCTTGCGGGTCCCGCCGACGACGAGCCGGGCGCCCTCGGCCAACGCGCCCGTGATGTAGCCCTCGACGCGGTCGCGGTGCGCGGCGGAGATGACCGGCCCGACGACGGTGGACTGCGACAGCGGGTCGCCGACGGGCAGCCGGGAGGCGAACTGCGCGAGCCCCGCCACGACCTCGTCGTAGCGGGACCGGTGGACCAACGCCCGGGTGGGCGCGGTGCAGATCTGTCCCGAGTGGAACGCCCAGGTGGAGCCGATGGCCATGATCGCCTTGCTGAGGTCGGCGTCCGCCAGCACGATCGCGGCGCCCTTGCCGCCGAGCTCCATCAGCAGCCGCTTCATGGTGGCGCCGCCGTCGGTGGCGATGCGTCGGCCGACGGTGGTCGAGCCGGTGAAGCTGATCATGTCGACGTCGGACGAGGCGACGAGCGCGGCACCGGCCGCGGCACCGGAGTCGGTGACGACGTTGAACAGGCCCGCGGGCGCCCCGGCCTCGACGAAGATCTCGCCGAGCTTCAGGCAGGCGAGCGGGTCCTGCGGCGCGGGCTTGGCGACCACGGTGTTGCCCATCGCGAGCGCGGGCGCGAGCTTGCCGGCCAGGTTGACGATGGGGAAGTTGTACGAGGTGATGCAGCCGACGACGCCGACGGGCCGACGGGCGGCAGCGGCGTTGGTCAGCCCGCCGGCGGCCAGGGGCGTCGCCGCGACGGGGTGCGCCGGGAACGACTCCACGGTCGGCTCGAGCGCGCCGCGCGCGTAGCGGCGGAAGCGGTCGGCGACGACGGGCAGCTGCATGGTCGAGGCGACGCGGATCGTGGCACCGGTCTCGGCTTGGAGCAGCGGTACGAAGTCGGCCGCCCGCTCCATGACGAGATCGGCGATCCGGTCCAAGAGCGCTGCTCTCTTCGCGGGAGCGGTGGCCGCCCATTCCGCCTGAGCGCTGCGCGCGGCGGCGATCGCGTCGGCGACGTCCTGCGCGGACGCTTCCGGCGCGTGACCGACCAGGCCCTCGGTGCCAGGGTTGATGATCGGATAGGTACCGGCGCCGCCCTCACGCCACTCGTTGTCGATGAAGAGGCGGTGCGGAGTTGCTTCGCTCATTGAGCCCTCACTTTGAGATCAAGGGGAAGTTGCACCCACCTCAGGGGCGCGAGGAACTGCGCGAGAACCACGGGCGTGCGGACGGCCCTGGAGGTGCAACTAGCGAGGCAGTCCAAGGACCCGTTCGCTGATGATGTTGCGTTGGATCTGGTCGCTGCCGCCGTAGATGGTGTCCGCGCGGGAGAAGAGCATCGTGTGCTGGGCAGGCGTGAGCGGGTAACCGGTCGGGTCATGCGAGGCCCCCGGCACGAACGCGCCCGGGAGGCCCTGGACCTGGAGCGCCAGCTCTCCGAGGCGCTGGTGCCAGTTGCCCCACACCAGCTTCGCCACCGCCGCGGTCCCCGGCTCGGCCCGGCCCAGCGTGCGCAACGCGTTCGCGCGCATCACCCACAGGTCGGCCCACTGGCGCGTCAGCGCCTCCCGCAGGACGGGGTCGCGGTCGGCGCCGGAGTCCGCCGCGGCGCGCAGGACGGTGTCCAGCTCGCGCTGGTAGCCGATCTGGCGCCCGAGCATGCCCGCGCCGCGTTCGAAGGAGAGCAGCGTCATGGCGACCTTCCAGCCGTCGCCGACCGCCCCGAGCACGTCGACGGCGCGGGCGCGGTCGAAGAAGACCTCGCTGAACTCGCTGACGCCGTTGAGCTGCCGGATGGGCCGCACGTCGATCCGGCCGGACTCCTGCCGCATGGGCAGCAACAGCAGGCTCAGGCCCTCGTGGCGGCGCGAGCCGGGCTCGGTGCGGGCCAGCACGAAGCACCAGTCCGCCCACTGCGACAGCGACGTCCACGTCTTCTGGCCGGTGACCACCCAACCCTCGCCGTCGTCCGCCGGTTCGGCGACCGTGCGGACGCCCGCCAGGTCGGAGCCGGCGTCGGGTTCGCTGTAGCCCTGGCACCAGATCTCGGTGCCGGTGGCCACGCCCGGCAGATAGCGCTCGCGCTGCTCCGGGGTGCCGTGCAGCAGCAGTGTCGGGGCGAGGAGCTGTTCGCCGACGATGCCGAGCGGGTCGGGCGCCTGCGCGCGGGCGTACTCCTCGAACCAGACCACCTGACGGGTCAGGCTGGACTCGGGCCAGCCGACGCCGATCCAGCCGCCCGTGCCCAGCTCGCGTTCCCAGGCGCGGCGCCGCTCGGCGTCCTCGGGGATCTTGACGCCGCACAGGTCGGCGAAGGCGCCGCCGGGGCCGAGCCGCTCCGCCAGCCAGGTACGTGCACGCCCGCGGAACTCCTCGTCCGCCGCGTCGAAACCGAAGTCCATTCCGTTCACCAGGCCTTACGCATTGGGGCGGTCCTTGGCGGCGGCGGCCTTCGCCATGGCCTCCAGCTGCGCGAGCATCGGCATCGGGTCGACGCCCACCGTCCCGGGCAGGAAGTCCGCGATCCGCTCCGGGGTCCAGGAGCCCGGCTCGGCGTACATGGCCCGAAGTTCGCGCGGCTGGGCCCACACGGCGATCTTGGATCCGGCGACGGTGTAGACCTGCCCGGTGATCTCGTGGGCGGCGTCGGAGAGCAGGTAGACGACGAGCGCCGCCACGTCCTCCGGCGCTCCGATCTCCTTGAGCTCCATCGGGACGTTCGCCGACATGCGGGTGCGGGCGACCGGGGCCACGGCGTTGGCGGTGACGCCGTACTTGGCAAGGCCCAGGGCCGCGCTGCGGACCAGGGAGATGATGCCGCCCTTGGCCGCGCTGTAGTTGGGCTGGCTGACGGAGCCCTGGTGGTTGCCGCTGGTGAAGCCGATGAGACTCCCGCCGCCCTGCTTGCGCATCAGCGCGGACGCGGCACGGAAGACGGTGAAGGTGCCCTTGAGATGGGTGGCGATGACGGGATCCCACTCCTCCTCGGACATGTTGAAGAGCATCCGCTCACGCAGGATGCCGGCGACGCAGACGACGCCGTCCAGGCGCCCGAAGGCCTCGACGGCGGTGCGGACGACCCGCTCGCCGCCGGCCATGGTGGCGATGTCGTCGGCGACGGCCACGGCCTCGCCGCCGGCCGCCTCGATCTCCTTGACGACCTCGTCGGCGACCTCGCTGGTCGGCGCGGAGCCGTCGATGCCGACGCCGTAGTCGTTGACCACGACCTTGGCTCCCTCGGCGGCACAGGCGAGCGCCACCGCACGCCCGATGCCGCGTCCGGCACCGGTGACCGCGACCACCTTGCCGCGCAGGAACTCAGCCACGCCGTACCCCTCCTCAAGAATCTGACGGACCGTTAGATTCTTGCCGATGGACTGTCCCAGGGGAAGAGGAGGCGAGGACCGTGCCCGCACCGGCCGAGTTCGACGAGTTCCGTGACATCGCCAAACGCGTCAACAACTGGGGACGTTGGGGCGCCGACGACGAGATCGGCACGCTCAACCTGATCACCCCCGAGGTGGTCCGCGCCGCAGCCTCCTGCGTGCGCACCGGCAAGCGCTTCCAGCTCGGCCTGCCGCTCCAGCAGCAGGGCGTGCAGACCGGGATGATCCCCGGTCGGGTCAACCCGCTGCACAGCATGGTCGCGCTCAACTACGAGATGTTCGGCCCCGGCGCCATCGCCACCAGCGACGACGTCGCCACCCTCGGCCTGCAGGCGGCCACCCACTGGGACGGCCTCGGTCACGTCAGCCACGGGGGCCGGATCTACAACAACCGGCCCGCCGACAGCATCAACGCCCAGGAGGGGGCGACCCGCTCCGGCATCGAGAAGGTGGGGCCGCTGCTGACGCGCGGCGTGCTGCTCGACATCGCCCGCCTGCACGGGGTCGGCCGGCTCCCCGGTGACCACGTGGTCACCCCGGAGGACCTGGACGCCGCCGAGGCGCAGGCCGGCGTCACCGTCCGCGCGGGCGACGTCGTGCTGGTCCGCACCGGCCAGATGCAGTTCTACCTGGGCGGCGACCGGGACGCCTACGCCTTCCCCTCCCCCGGCCTCGGCCTGCGCTGCCCCGAGTGGTTCCACGCCCGCGACGTGGCGGCCGTCGCCAACGACACGCTGACCTTCGAGATCTTCCCGCCCGAGGTCGACGGCCTCTACCTGCCCGTCCACGCGCTGGACCTGGTGGAGATGGGCATGATGCAGGGCCAGAACTGGAACCTGGAGGCGCTGGCCGCGGACTGCGCACAGGACGGCGTCCACGCGTTCCTGCTGTCGGCGGCGCCGGAGCCGTTCGTCGGCGGCGTGGGCGCGCCGGTGGCGCCCGTCGCGGTCAAGTAGCGAGCGGAGGCCGGACGGAAGGTCGGATGGCGGGGCGCCGTGCGCGGATGTCTCCACGCGTCACGGCGCCCCGCCACCAGCCCCCGACCTGCGGCCGGGGGTGCCCCCGTCGGCGCCGCACGCGCCCTGAAACCGGCGCCGACACGATTCGCACTCGCCAAGGAAGCGGACAGCGCGAAGACTGGGCGCGCCCTTGGCGTCCCCTCGCAACGAATCGCTGAATCCAAGCGTGATCAGGCGGACACGTCACGTCAATGGCTTGTCGTGAAGTCGCATTGGTTGCGTATGGTTTGAGCCTTCATCTGTTCGTTGTGCAAGCAGATGTCAGCAGCGCCCGCAGAGCTCCGCATAGAGCCGGCCCATCTCCTGCTGGTGGGCCGCGTGCGGATGCAGACCGTCCGGCAGGACGCCGTGCGCGGCATCCGTGGCCGAGCAGAGCTCACGGCCGTCGATCCAGGTCAGTGCCGTGTCACCGCGTTTGCGGCGCAACTCGACGGCGTCGTGCAGCTGCTCGCGCAGGGCACCGAGGGTCAGGTCGCCGAAGGCCTCGGACATGCCGTCCGCCAGTTCGGTCTCCCGCGCCCCACCGAACACCGGACCGAGCACGGTCACCGGGAGATCCGGCTGCCGGGAGCGAATTTCGGCCAACAGGCCGTGCACGGCGGGAAGGAAGGTCCGCTCCCGCAGCGCGGCCGAGTTGTAGACGTTGATACCGAGTTCGAGGGTTATGAAGTCAGCGGGGTGCTTTGCCAGCATTCGCCCGACCAGCGGGTCGAGCAGGCAGGCTCCGCCGTACCCCAGATTGGTGAGGTTGCGCCCCAACAGGCGGGCGGCGGTGGCCGGCCAGGTCTGCGTCGGGGTGGCCTCGTAGCCGTGGCTGATGCTGCTGCCGTAGACCGTCCAGCGGGGACGCGGGTCCGGCAGCGGATGCAGCGCCTCACCGTCGAGCGTGCGCAGGCCGCGCAGGCGGACCGCGGGAACGATCGGCAGCGCGATCTCGATCTCCTTGTCCCCCGGCGGCAGACCGCCGAAGACGACACCCGCGACGCCCAGCGCGGTGGATCGCACGACCTCCCCGTCGACGGACAGGTCGCACCAGGCCTCGAACACCGGCCCGCCCTGCAGTTGCACCGACTCCGCATCCAGCAGGATCCGCGTGGACGCGGTCCGCAACCGGATCCGCACACCGCTCGGGCACATGGCCGGCAGGACGAGATCCCGGTGGTGGAGCTCGAGGTCTGCGACAGGTAGCCGCCAGGGCATCGCCCACCCACGGTCTGCCGCCCACTCGACGTCGATGGCACCCTCCAGCGCGCGCACCGTCGCGGCGGCGTCCCACGCACCGGAAGAAACGTTCATGCGGGATCACTTCCCGTGAAGGCGGAGGATCAACCGCGGCGGACCCGCAGGGGCGCGAGGAAGTGCGCGAGGAACTGGGCGAGGAACCTTCGGCGTGCGGGTGGCCCTGCTCGTCGAGGACCACCCGCACGTCAGTGGCTTGTCGCGCAGTTCCTCGCGCCCCCGGACAGGGCAACTGTCCCTTCAGGGACCAGTTCGCACCACACCCGCTTGCCGCTGCCGTCCGGGAACCAGCCCCAGCGGTCCGTCAGGACGCTCACCAGCTCGAGCCCGCGGCCGCCTGTCGCCTCGTCCGGGGCGACCCGCTGGGCCGGGGGCGCCTCGCTGGTGTCGGTCACCTCGACCCGGACCGGGCGGTGGCAGGCGTCCTCCCCGACGGGGAAGACCAGCCGCAGCACGGCCGGCGAGCCGGTGTGGACCACGGCGTTGGTGACCAGCTCCGAGACCACCAGCACCAAGGTGTCCGCGAGGGACGCGTCGAGGTCGAAGCCGCAGCCGGTGAGGCGACTGCGGGCCCAACGCCGCGCCCGACCGACCTCTGCGGGGTCGGCCTGGACCGCCGTCTGGACTTGAAGCACCTGTGCCTGAACCTGCACCTGTCACACCACCCGTGCTAGCGGGATCAGCCGGGCCGGACCTCCGCGCGAGCCGCGTACCGGCACGTATACGGACCAGGATGATCCGCCCCGACGGCCAGGAGCATGGTCTTCAGGCATATTCCACCCGAGGGGGCACCCAGGGGTGCATACTGCCCCGACCGCTCTGCCCCGGAGGCCCGTCACGCCGACGACCGGGCCCACGGCCGAGCCGACGACCGCGTCGACCACCGGACCGCCATGGGCGGACTGCTTGCTGCGCACCCCCGTGAGCGTAACCGAACCCTGCCGCGACGCCGGGAAACCGAGGGGCGTCGCGGCAAAAACACCCTTGCGACACCAGTGCTAGAGCCGCCCGGCCAGGACGTCGAGGCAGCGACCGCGGTCCGCGCCGGCCTGCTCCCAGGCCCAGGCCCGCTTGAGCAGGCGGTGCACCCGCGCCTCCCAGGTGAAGCCCATGCCGCCGTGAACCTGCAGGCAGTCGCGGGCGCCGTGCACCGCGGCGTCGTCCGCCAGCAGCTTGGCGCCGACGATCTCGGCCTCGTCACCGTCGACCGCGGCGGCGTAGACGGCGACGCGGGCGAGCTCCGCGCGGGCCAGCATGTCCGCGCACAGGTGCTGGACCGCCTGGAAGGCGCCGATCGGTTGTCCGAACTGTTCGCGCGTACGCGCGTACGCGACCGCCTCGGCCACCGTGCGGGCCGCCAGGCCCGCCTGCAGGGCGGCCGTCAACAGCGTCGCCTCGTCGGCGACGCGGTGCGCCTGCGGCGACTGCTCGCCGAGCGGCAGCACCCCCTCCAGGCGCCACAGCGGGCGGTCCGGGTCGACGGCGGGCACGGGTGTCGCGTCCAGCCCGGCGGCGGGGAGGACGGCAAGGGCGTCGTCGGCGTGGAGCAGCAGGACGTGCTCGAGCGTCGGCAGGTCCGGCACGAGCACGGGGCCGCGCGCCGGGACCCTGACGACCTCGGCCCGCCCGGTCAACCCGAGCACCGCGGCCGCAAGTTCGGTGCCCACCAGCGGGCCGGGGAGCACGGCCCGGCCGGCCTCCTCGAAGGCGACCACCGCCTCGGGCAGGCCGAGGCCGAGACCGCCGGCGTCCTCCGGCACGCGGAGCGAGAAGAGACCGACTTCCGTCAGCTCCGCCCAGCTCGCCTCACGGTCCGCCAGCAGCTCGCGCAGGGCGCGACGGAGTTGTTCCTGATCGTCCGTCAACCGGAAGTGCATCGCTCAACGCCCCTTCGGCAGGCCCAGGATGCGCTGGGCCACGATGTTGCGCTGGATCTGGGAGGTGCCGGCCGCGATGGTGTAGGACAGCCCCTGGAGCCGCTGGGCGGTCCAGCGACCGTCCAGGAGGGCCTCCGTGCCGACGACGCGGGCCGCCAGGTCGTAGAGGTGCTGCCGCGCCTCGCTGAAGCGCAGCTTGAAGACGCTGCCGCCGGCCCCCGGCACGCCGCGCGCCGCGGCCTCCGAGACGTTCCACTGCACGAGTCGCCACAGGGCGGCGAACTCGGCGGCGAGGGTGGCCGTTTCCCGGCGCAGTTCGAGGTCGTCCCAGGCGCCGTTCGCGCGGGCGACGCGCGCGAGCTCGCGCACCTCGCGGCGGCAGGCGACCACCTCGGAGGCGAACGCGGTGCCGCGCTCGAAGGAGAGGGTCACCATGGTGACCCGCCACCCGTCGTTCTCGTCGCCGAGCCGGTTGGCGACCGGGACGCGCACCTCGTCGAGGAACAGCTCGGCGAACTCCGTCGTCCCGGCGAGCGTCGCCAGCGGCCGGACGGTGACGCCCGGCGCGTCCATGGGCATGGCCAGCCAGGTGATGCCCCGGTGCTTCGGCGCGTCCGGGTCGGTCCGCACCAACAGCTCGCACCAGTCCGCGACTTCGGCGTGCGAGGTCCAGATCTTGCTGCCGGTGACGACGTACTCGTCCCCGTCCCGGACCGCACGGGTCCGGAGGGCGGCGAGGTCGCTGCCCGCGCCCGGTTCGCTGAAGCCCTGGCACCAGATCTCGTCCCCGCGCAGGATCGGCGGGAGGAGGCGGGCACGCTGCTCCGGGGTGCCCTCGGTGGCGATGGTGGGCCCCGCGTGCAGGAGGCCGACGAAGTTGGCCCCGACGTAGGGCGCGCCCGCGAGCTCCGTCTCCTCCAGGAAGATCAGGTGTTCCGAAGGGGTGGCGCCGCGGCCGCCGGCGTCCGCGGGCCAGTGGACACCGGCGTACCCGGCGTCGAACAGCCGCCGCTGCCAGGCCGTGTCGTAGGCACGGCGGCCCGGCCAGTCGGCGGGATCCGGCGCGGCGGGCAGCTCCGGAAGGGTCTTCCCGAGCCACTCGCGCAGCCGGCGCCGGAAGTCGGCCTCGGCGGCGGTGTCACTGAGCTGCACTGATGCACTCTCCTTAGCCGTAGGGGCGCGAGGCGCCCCTGGTCAGCGCAGCCTGCCGTCAGCGTTCACGTGCCGGTCCAGATCGAGCTCCAGCATGCGGATCGCGTTGCCGCGCATCACCTTGTAGACGACCTCCGGCGGCAGCCCGGCCATGTGGTCCAGGGCGACCGCCTTCGTCTCCGGCCAGGTCGAGTCCACGTGCGGGTAGTCCGTCTCGAACGTCACGTTGTCCACCCCGACCTTGTCCAGCGAGGCGACGCCGTGCCTGTCACGGAAGAAGCACGCGAAGATCTGCCGGTAGTAGTACGTCGACGGCGGCTCGGGGATCAGGTCCCGCACGCCGCCCCAGGCGCGGTGCTCGCGCCAGACGTCGTCCGCGCGCTCCAGCGCGTACGGGATCCAGCCCATCTGGCCCTCGCTGTACGCGAGCTTCAACCGGGGGTGCCGCACCAGCACGCCGCTGAAGAGGAAGTCCGTCATCGACGCCATCGCGTTGTTGAAGCTCAGCGTCGCCTGCACCGCGGGCGGCGCGTCCGGTGAGGCGGCCGGCATCTGCGAGGAGGAGCCGATGTGCATGCAGACGACCGTGCCGGTCGCCTCGCACTCGGCGAAGAACGGGTCCCAGTAGCCGGAGTGGATGCTCGGCAGGCCCAGGTAGGTCGGGATCTCGCTGAAGCAGACGGCCCGCACGCCCCGCGCCGCGTTCCGCTTGATCTCCGCGACGGCCAGCTGGACGTCCCACAGCGGGATCAGGCACAGCGGGATCAACCGACCGCCGCTGTCGCCGCACCACTCCTCGACCATCCAGTCGTTGTAGGCGCGGACGCAGGCGAGCGCGACCTCCTTGTCGTGCGCCTCGGCGAAGGTCTGGCCGCAGAAGCGCGGGAAGGTGGGGAAGCACAGCGACGCCTCGACGTGGTTGTTCTCCATGTCCTCGATGCGCGCCTTGGGGTCCCAGCAGCCGCGGCGCATCTGCTCGCGGGTGATGCCCTCCAGGGTCATCTCGTCGCGGTCGAAGCCGACGGCGGCGATGTTGCGCTTGTACGGGAACTGGAGGTCCTCGTAGATCCACCAGTCGGTGGGCGGGCCGTCCGGGTCCATGGAGATGCGGTACTTGCCGCCGATGTATTCGAGCTGTCCGATCCCGGCGGTCAGCGGCTTGGGTCCGCGGTCGCGGTACTTGGCCGGCAGCCAGGTCTCGAAGAGGTGGGCCGGCTCGATCACGTGGTCGTCGACGCTGACCACCATCGGCAGTTCGGCAGAGCTTTCCATTCAGGGCTCCCTCTCCGTCTCCACGGCACGACCCTTTACCTGACGGTCCGTCAGATTCAGACTAGTGACGGACCCCTTGGGCGGCAAGCAAGCAGACGACCGAGCAGGCGAGCGAGGACCGGATGGCTGTAGGACTGCGGCGACTTCTCGACCCGGCGCACACCGCCGTGGTCACCTGCGAGTGCCAGGAGGCCGTGCTCGGCGAGAAGGCGGTCTTCCCCGCGCTCGCCGAGGCGGCGCAGCAGGCGGGGCTGGTCGGGAACGTGCGCCGGCTCTGCGCCGCCGCCCGCGACGTCGACGTGCCCGTCGTGCACTGCACGGCCGAGCGGCGCGCGGACGGGCTCGGCGGGAACACCAACGCGCGCCTGTTCGCCGCCGCGGCCCGTGCGGCGACGCCGTTCGACCCGGCGCTGCACCCGGGCCTCGGCGCGGACCCGGAGCGGGACTTCGTGCTGCCGCGGCTGCACGGCCTCGGCCCGTTCCAGGACACCGGGCTGGCCTCACTGCTGCGCAACCTCGGCGCGACCACGCTCGTCGTCACGGGGGTCTCGCTCAACGTCGCGCTGCTCGAACTGACGCTGGGGGCGGTCGACGCCGGACTGCAGGTCGTGATCCCCACCGACGCGGTGGCCGGCACCCCGCCCGCGTACGCGGAGGCCGTCCTCACCCACACCCTCGCGCTCGTCGCGACCCTCGCCACCACGGACGACGTCGTCGCCGTGCTGACCACCCCCGGGAGAGACCTGTGACCATCACCGCCGCCGGAAGTCTCTGGGACCTGTTGGAGCGGCGCGTCGCGGCGACGCCGGACGCGCCGATGCTGATCCAGGCCGCCGACGAGAGGACGGGCGCGGGGGAGAGCGCGCCGGACCGGCGGCTCACCTTCCGCGAGGTGCGCGACCGCGCCGAGCGGGTCGCGGCCGGCCTGCGCGACGCGTACGGGATCGAGGACGGGACCCCGGCGGCCTGGCAGTTGCCGACGCGGATCGAGACGGTGCTCGTCTCGCTCGCGCTGTCGCGGCTGGGCGCGGTACAGACGCCGATCATCGCGATCTACCGCGGCGCGGAGGTCGGGCACATCCTCGGCGAGTCCCACGCCCGGCTCTACCTGGTGCCGGGGGTCTGGCGCGGCTTCGACCACGTGAAGATGGCCGAGGAGCTGACCCGCGGCTGGGCAGAGCCGCCCGCCGTCCGGGTCCTGTACACCGACGCGGACCTGCCCGACGGCGACCCGGCCACGCTGCCGCCCGCGCCGCGCGCCGACCTGGACGACGCGCACGCGCCGGTCCGCTGGGTCTACTACACCTCCGGCATCACCTCGGCACCCAAGGGCGCCCGGCACACCGACCGGACGCTGATCGCGGGCGGCAGCGGCTTCGCCCTGGCCCTGGACATGGGCACGGACGACGTCGGGTCGATCGCGTTCCCCTACGCGCACATCGGCGGACCGGACTACCTGGTCGCGATGCTCGTCCACGGGTTCCCGGCCCTGCTGGTGGAGCAGTTCGCACTCCCGGACGTGCTGCCCGTCTACCGGCGCAACGGGGTCACCATGGCGGGCGGCAGCACCGCGTTCTACTCCGCCTTCCTCGCGGAGCAGCGCAAGCTGCCGGCCGGCGAGCGCCTCGTCCCCACCCTGCGCATCCTCTCCGGTGGCGGCGCCCCGATGCCCCCGGAGCTCTACCGCGAGATCACCGAGGAGATGGGCGTCGTCCTCGCCCACGGCTACGGCATGACGGAGGCCCCCGCCATCACCATGGGCTCGCCCCGCGACACCCCCGAGCAGCTGGCGTACACCGAGGGCCACCCGGTGCGCGGCTGCGAGGTGCGGATCGTCGACGGGGAGGTGTGGCTGCGCGGCCCGATGATCTGCCGCGGCTACACCGACGCGGCGCTCACCGCCGAGGCCTTCACCGCCGACGGCTGGTTCCGCACCGGTGACCTCGGTCACGTCCGCCCCGACGGGCACGTCCGGCTGACCGGGCGGCTCAAGGACATCATCATCCGCAAGGGCGAGAACATCTCCGCCAAGGAGATCGAGGACCTGCTCTACCAGGACCCCCGGGTCGGGGACGTGGCCGTGATCGGCCTGCCCGACCCGGTGCGCGGCGAACGCGTCTGCGCGGTGGTCGAGCGCCGTCCGGGGGTGGAGCCGCCGACGCTCGCGGAGATCGCCGAGGCGCTGCGGGTGGCCGGGCTGATGACGCAGAAGATCCCCGAGCAGGTGGAGGTCGTGGACGCACTGCCCCGCAACGAGACCCTGCGGAAGGTGCTGAAGCACCGGCTTCGGGACATGTTCGCGACGCTGCCGTGGCAGGAGCCGCGCTGATCCTCACTCTCCCACCCCTACCCCCTAGGGGTTCCCCCCGCCGTTCGGATGTACGGACTTCATCCGTGGGTATGAAGAGGTATTTCGGCTGGTCGATAGGCTCGTGAGAGCTTGTCTTTTCCACCCGTGAGTCGCATCCGGAGACGGGGGAGTTTCCTGAAGGGGCGGCGATGAGTCTCACCAGCACACCTTTCTTCGTACTGACCATCCTGATCACGATCTGCGCACTGGTCGCGCTTTTCGTGTTCTGGAACCGAATACCCGGCCCCAGACCGGCCCGTCTGGGCGGCCGCCTGGGCCTGGCGTTGTTCTCCCAGCTCACGGCCGTGGTCGCGGTGATGGTCTACGTCAACAACAGCATGGGTCCGTTCTACGAGAGCTGGAGCGACCTCTTCGGCGGCAGCAGCGCGCCCCCGGTGACCACGGCGGTCGGCGGGGGCGGCCAGCACGGCCACGGCGGCGGCCAGGCCGGCGACGGCAAGCTGCACTTCACCGAGTACAGCCCCGGCGTGATGAAGGCCCGCACGGTCGGCGCGCGGTCCGGGATCGACGGCAGCGTCTACGTGTGGCTGCCGCCGCAGTACCGCGACCCGGCCTACGCGCAGACCTCCTTCCCGGTGGTCGAGCTGCTGCCCGGGACGCCCGGCACGCCGCAGGCCTGGTTCGGCACGATGCGCGTCCAGGACGAGATGCAGAAGCTGATGGCCCAGGGCAAGGTCAAGCCGATGATCATGGTCTCGGCCAAGCTGAACACCCTCGGCGGCAACACCGACGCGGGTTGCGCGGACATCCCCGGCACGGCGAAGACGGCGACGTGGCTCGCCGAGGACGTCCCGGCGCTGGTCCGCAGCAACTTCCGCGCCGCGAGGGGCGCCGACGGCTGGGGCATCATGGGCTACTCCGCGGGCGCGTACTGCGCGGTCAACCTCACCGTCCAGCACCCCGAGACGTTCCGCGCGGCGGTCAGTCTCTCCGGCTACAACACGCCGGAGTCCCCGCTCGTCACCCGCGATCCCTCCCTGGCCCGCGCGAACAACCCCTACCTGCTGCTGAAGCAGGCGAAGCAGCAGCCGCCGGTCTCCTTCCTCATGGCCGGCAGCCTGCAGGACCAGGGCACGGTGCCGGCGGCGCGAGCGCTTCTCGGCGTCCTGCACCAGCCCGGCGCGAGCCGGCTCCTGACGGTCCAGACGGGCGGCCACACCCCGGACGTCTGGCGGGGGATGCTGCCGGCGGCCTTGACATGGCTGTCGGCCAGGACGGCAAGCCAGGGAACGGCGAGCTAGCTCGTCAGGGGCGCGGGGAACTGCGCGAAAAGCCACCCGAGCCAGATGGTCCCCAACGCGCAGGGCCATCCGCACAGGGTGGTTGCTCGCGCAGTTCCCCGCGCCCCTGAGGTGGTGCAGCTACTTCATCGGAAAAACCTTCCGCACGACCCGCTCCGCGGCGTGGCCGTCGTCCCACGGGCAGAACTTGGCGCGGAACGCGGCCCGCAGCTTCGTCGACTCCGGGGAGTCCCAGCCGCCGTACGGCTGCAGGACCGCGGCGAGTTCGTCCTCGGTCCGGGCGACAGCGCCCGGTGCCTCGGCCATGAGGTCGAAGTAGACGCCGCGGATGCGCTGGTAGTCCTCCCAGTCCGGGGCGTAGATCACGACGGGGCGGTCCAGGACCGCGTAGTCGAACATCGCCGAGGAGTAGTCGGTCACCAGGACGTCCGCCGCGAGGTAGAGGTCCTCGACGACGGGGTGGGACGAGACGTCGATGACACCCGCGTCGGTCGGCAGGCCCGTGTCGCCGTAGAAGTAGTGGGCCCGCATCAGCACCGTCGTGGTGGGGCCGAGGGCGCGGGCCAGCGCGACGACGTCCAGGGCCGGGACGAAGGAGTCGTGCTGCTCGCGGTGGGTGGGCGTGTAGAGGACGACGCGGTTGCCGGCGGGGACGCCGATGCGCTCGCGGATCGCGGCGATCTCCGCCGGGTCCGGGTCGGCGAGGCGGTCGTTGCGGGGGTATCCGGTCTCCAGGACCTCGTACCCGCCGGGGTAGGCGCGGCGGAAGGACTCCGTCGAGTGCGGGTTGGGCGAGACCAGGTAGTCCCAGCGGCCGACGTGCTCCAGCAGACGGTCGAAGTCCATGCCGTCGGCGGCGAGCGGACGGTCGCGCAGGTCCAGGCCCAGGTACTTGAGCGGGGTGCCGTGCTGGGTCTGGACGTGCACCGAGCCGGGGCGCTTCGTCATCGTGTGGGGGAAGTTGACGTTGTTGACGAGGTACTTGGCGGTCGCCATCAGCTTCAGGTAGCGCGGGGTGTTGGCCAGCACGTACGGCACGCCGGCCGGCAGCGCCGCGGCCTGGGCGGGGGTGTTGACCACCCAGACGCCCTTGACCTGGGGGGCCAGCTCGCGCATGGCGCCGTGGATCGCCGCCGGGTTGCAGCTGTAGCCGCGGTACCAGTAGGCGGCGTAGACGGCGAGGTTCTCTTCGATCGGCAGGCGGCGGTACGTCTCGTACAGTCCGCGGCGGCCCGCGCCGCGCACCGCCCGCTTGACGGTCCCGGGCAGCGTGCGCGGCAGCGCCTGCAGCGGGCGCAGGCGCTGGTACGCGCCCCACGCGCCGCGCTCGACCAGGCGGTACTGGACGCCGCGCAGCCCCTTGGGGAAGGTGTGGCCCGCGGGGCGGTGGCGGCGGAAGTGCTCGGTGATCCTTCGGAAGAACTCCTCGCGCAGGTCCTCGGGGACCAGGCCGGGGGTGTCCAGGATGGTGACCGCCTGCTTGACCGTGCGGTCGAAGACCAGGCGGCACAGGCTCGGGCCGATCTCGGGGCGGCGGTCCAGGAAGGCGAAGATCGCGTCGTACTGGGCGAAGGCGTCGGCGTGCTTGGGCGAGGCGGTGTTGGTGATCGCCCCGGCGCGCTGGCGGCGGTAGAAGTAGACGTCGCGGTCGAGGTAGCCGATCGTCCGCGCGGCCAGCAGCAGCGGGTAGGTGACGGAGATGTCCTCGTAGTAGCCGGCGCCGAAGTGGACGTCGAGGGAGGCGAGGAACTCGCGGCGCATCACCTTGTTCCAGACCGACATGATCATCTGGAGCAGCCCGGGCCGCTCGGCGAGCGTGAAGGTCGGCGGGAGCGGCGGCTCGACCAGCAGGCGGCGCCAGGTGTCGGGCTCGGTGGCCCCGTCCGGGTAGACCCGGGCGAAGCCGGTGATCAGTACGTCCGGACGGATCTCCGCAAGGCGCGCGGCGACCTCGTCGACGGCGCCGTCGGCCAGCCAGTCGTCGCTGTCCACGCACCAGACGTACTCGCCGGTGGCGGCCTTCAGGCCCTCCTCGCGGGCGCCGCCGAGGCCGCGATTGGCGGCCAGGTGGACGACCTGGAGCCGCCGGTCGCGTGCGGCGTAGGCGTCGAGGATCTCCCCGCTGCGGTCCGGCGAGCAGTCGTCGACGGCGATGACCTGCAACCCCGGCAGCTTCGCCGCCAGGATCGAGTCGAGGCAGCGCGGAAGGTAGTCGGCGACACCGTAGACGGGCAGCACGATGCTGAGGGAGACGGGCGTGGTCACGGCGGTGCTGCTCCAGGTCGCGCGGGGTGGGCTCCCCCGCACTCTACTGTGGCCCGTCTCTACTGTGGTCGGTGCTCGCCCCGGGACTGCTCGACCACCGTGAAGAGCCGGTGCACCCCGAGTGCCGCGAAGACCCGGTGCACCTGGGAGGGGATGGCTCCCGGCGCGACATCCGTGCGCGGCAGCACCAGGCGCAGTTCCCCGCCGCAGGAGCGCAGCAGCCGGCGTGCGCCGATCAGCACGCCCACCCCGGTGGAGTCGCAGAACCGCACCTCGGCGAGGTCGACCACCACCCGGCGTGAACCCTCCGCGACGGCTTCCCTGACCGCCTCGCGAACCCGGCCGCCGGTCCCGAGATCGAGATCGCCGTGGACTCGCAGCAGCACCCAGCCGTCGTTCTCCTCGCGCTCCACGCGCAGTGTTGTCATCACGGTGTCACGATTCTCCTGCGTGCTCTACATGTTCATGATGAGGTTTCAGATTAGCGGCGCATCCGAGTGATCTGACACTCCGTGCCATCGTGCCTGGCATTTAGTTTCCTCAAACATCCGGACGGCACACACGCGCGGCGCTAGATTTCGTGTGAGGGTTCCTTGGTGATTCCTTGGCCATGTTGTCGACGGGCGGAGCGGTGGTGCCGATGTCGAGTCCCGCGCCGATCCGTTGGGACCGGCAGATCCAGCGCCGGCTGGCGCGTGGCGAGGAGTCCGCGCTCGGCGAGCTCTACGACCAGTTCGCCCCGCTCGTGCACGGCCTGGCCAACCGGGTCCTCGCCGACCAGGCCGCGGCGGAGGAGATCACCCAGGACGTCTTCGCCCACGTCTGGGAGCACCCCGAGAGCTTCGACCCGGCCCAGGGATCGATGCGGTCCTGGATCGGCACACTGACCCACCGCCGCTCCGTCGAACGCCTGCGCCGCGACGCGGCCGCCGGGGCGGCCGACGGCGAGGGCGAGGGAGCGCCGCTCGAGCCGTCCAGCGTGGAGGAGGAGGTGCTGGCCGCGGCCACCGCCGCCCGGGTCCAGTACGTCGTCTCCTCACTGCCGCAGGCGCTGCGCGAGACGCTGCTGCTCACCTACTTCGGCGGCCGCACCTACCGGCAGGCCGCGAAGGAACTCGGCATCGCCCCCGCCACGGCCAAACACCGGATGCGGCTCGGCCTGCAGCTGCTGGCCAGCGCCCTGTCGACGGAGCCGGCCCGGTGAGCGCGGAGGCGGGCGCCGAGACGAGCGCCTTGGAGGGCGCCGTCCACGAGGAGCTGCGCTCGCTGCTGGGCGCCTGGGCGCTGGACGCCTGCGGCACGGACGAGTCCGTGCGACTGGAGGCCCACCTGGCCTCCTGCGCGTCCTGCCGCGAGGAGGGGCACCAGCTGCGGGACGCCGCCGGCTGGCTCTCCACCGACGAGCCGCTCGACCCCGAGCCGAGCCTGCGCCGTCAGGTCCTCGACGGCTGCCTCGGCCGGCGCGAGCCGGCCTTCCGCGTGCCCGCCTACGCCGAACCGTTCGTCGCGGAGACCGCCCGCCTGGACGCGCTGCTGCGCGACCTCGGCGAGCTGGACTGGCTGGAGCGGGCGACGCTGCGCTGGCACGGCGGCAGCGTGGAACGCCGCCCGGCCGAGGTGCTGTGCCACCTCACGGCCGTGGACGGCGTCCTGGCCCGCGCACTCGGCCTGCCCGACCCCTCCGAGGGCACGGACCTCCTCGAACGCGACGCGCGCCTCCGCTCCGCACAGACGGGCCGCCCACCCACGACGGTCCGCGCGCTGTGGCGCGCGCAGACCCGCGCCATCGTGGAGACGGCCGCGCTGGCGCCGGAGAGCATGGCGGAACGATTCGTCGACTACGGCGCGTTCCGGGTCCCCGTCGCGGACTCGTTCCTGGACCGGGCGTTCGAGTGCTGGATCCACGCGGAGGACATCGCCGAGGCCGTGGGTTACCCCTACAACCCGCCGCGCGGCACCCACATCCGAGCCCTGATCGGGCTCGCGGTCCGGCTCCTGCCGGTGGTGTTCGCGGGGGAACCGGGCACGGGCCGGCTGGTCAAGCTGATCGTCGAGGGCCGCGGCGAGGGCGAGTGGCTGATCCCTCTGGACGACCCGGAGACGCCACCGGACACCGAGCCGACGGCGACGGTGGCGATCGACGGTGTGGAGTTCTGCCACCTGTGCGCGGGCCGCAGGGACCCTCACCGGATGCCCGTCGGTATCACGGGCGACCGCACTCTCGCCCGCGCGCTGCTGGCCGCTGCCCCGCTGCTCTCAAGGCCGTAGGCCTGGTCAGGGGCGCGAGGAACCGCGCGCGGGAGCAGAACCTCAGGCGAAGACGACGGTGCGGGAGCCGTTGAGGAGGACCCGGTGTTCGGCGTGCCACTTGACCGCGCGGGCGAGCGCCTGGCATTCGACGTCGCGGCCGAGGGCGACCAGCTTCTGCGGGGTGACCCCGTGGCTCACACGGACCACCTCCTGCTCGATGATCGGGCCCTCGTCCAGCGCCGCGGTCACGTAGTGGGCCGTCGCGCCGATCAGCTTCACGCCGCGGGCGTGGGCCTGGTGGTAGGGCTTGGCGCCCTTGAAGCTCGGCAGGAAGCTGTGGTGGATGTTGATCGCCCGCCCCGCCAGAGCCTTGCACAGGTCGTCGGAGAGCACCTGCATGTAGCGGGCGAGGACCACCAGGTCCACGCTCTCCTCGTCGACGATGCGGAGCAGCGCCGCCTCCGCCTCCGCCTTCGTGTCCGCCGTCACCGGGATGTGGTGGAACGGGACGCCGTACGAGCCGACGAGCTCCTCGAAGTCGCGGTGGTTGGAGACCACGCCCGCGATCTCGACCGGAAGTGCGCCGCTGCGCGCGCGGAAGAGCAGGTCGTTGAGGCAGTGGCCGAACTTGCTGACCAGCAGCAGGACCCGCATCTTCTCGTCGCCGGAGCTGATCCGCCAGTCCATGTGGAACGCGTCACCCGTCGCGGAGAAGCTGGCCCGCAGCTTCTCCAGGGTGACCGGCTCCTCGGCCGAGAAGTGGACGCGCATGAAGAACAGTCCGCTGTCCGGGTCGCCGAACTGCTGGCTGTCCACGATGTTGCATCCGGTGATGAACAGGTAACTGGAGACAGCGTGGACGATCCCCTGCTTGTCGGGGCAGGAGAGGGTCAGGATGTACTGCTCGGCCATGTGGAAACTCTGCCACATCCGGGCGCCGGCCCGTCCGGCCGTCTCACGCTCCGGCTGTGCGGGTGAGAATGCCCAGCATCGCGAGCGAGCGGGGGGCCGCGTCCGGGTCCTCGCCGTCGGCGAGGGCGAGGCGGACATGGGCGTCGCGGCAGGCGTGGACCGCCTCCGGCCAGGCGTGGTGCTGGAAGTACGCGCTGGCGGGTGCGTCGGGGCCGACCTGGTGCATGATCCGCAGGACGCGGAGCACGGCCGTGTCCACCGCGGTGGCCTCCGCGGAGTCGCGGAAGATCGAGCCCACGTACTTCTCCGCGGACCAGCGGTCCAGCCAGGTGTCCTCGACCAGGCGGTAGACGGCGTCGGTGACGTCGCCGTAGCCCTCGCGCCCGGCCGCCCAGCAGTCCTGCTGGAAGCGCGGGTCGCCGAGCATGTGCAGCGCGGAACGGACGCGGGCCCGCCAGCGCCACCAGGGAAGGTCAGTGAGCGGCATGGCGCCCATCCTCCTGGAGCGGGTGCCCGTTCGAGAAGTCCTTGACGTATCGTGCGCGGCCTGCATAAGACCCGATCCTACGTTCTACGCGTGTCCTCACCTCCTGTTCACCTATCCGTGACCCTCCGTTCCCCCTAGGGCCCCGTACGCGCCCGAAGTCGAGGCAAGGGTGGCCTTCCGTACGAGTTCCGTTGTGCGGGGAGGGCACGGTCCAGATGAGGTCCAAGGGAGCTGATACCGCGCGGCGGCTGCGGCGCACGGGTGCGGCGGTCGCCGCGACGGCGCTGCTCGGGGGCGGCGTGACGGGTTGCGGGGGCGACGCGAGCGCCGACACGTCCTCGCCGATCACGGTGATGACCTGGGCGCCGATGAGCGGCAAGGCCGGCGCCGAGCCGGGCATGCCGGCCCTCGCGCAGGCCATCGCGCAGTACTTCAACGACAACGGCGGCGTCGCCGGACACCCGGTGAAGGTGGACACCTGCGACGAGCAGAACACCTCCGCCGGCGCCATCGCCTGTGCCAACCAGGCCGTCTCGGACAAGGTGGTGGCCGTCATCGGATCCGCCAGCCAGTACGGCGCCTCGTTCATGCCGCTGCTGGAGGCCGCCGGCATCCCCTACATCGGGGGGTCGGGGGCCTCCGCCGCCGAGTTCTCCTCGCCCTACTCCTACCCCGTCAACGGCGGCTACCAGACGCTGCTGGTGGGCAACGGCGAGCAGTTGGCCGCGGCCGGCTGCCGGCACGTGGCGATCGTGCGCCCGGACACGGCCGTGGGCGACTCGATGTACACCTTCCTCAACAACGGTCTCGCGGCGAAGGGCCTGCAGGCCTCCGACGTCCCGGCGCAGGAGGGGCGCACCAACTACGACGCCCAGGTGGCCAGGGCGATCGGCACCGACCGCCCGCACGACTGCGTCACCAGCGCGCTGGACGCCGCCTCGACACAGACGCTCTTCGACAGCTGGCGCCAGGCCGCTCCCGCGCACACGCGCCTCGCGGCGCTGATCGGAAGCTTCCAGCAGTCGCTGGTCGACAGCACCGGTGGCGCCGACGGACCGCTGGAGGGCGCGCTCGCCACCGGCTGGTACCCGCCGGACAGCAACCAGGTCTGGAACGAGATGCACGCGGTGATCAAGAAGTACGCGTTCACCGACAACAGCATCAACCCGTCCGATCCCGGTGTGCAGACCACCTGGATCGCCTACGAGGTCTTCAAGAAGGTCGTCGACGGCATCAAGGGCAGCGCCATCACCTCCCAGAGCGTGCACGCGGCGTTCGACGCGACCGGCCCGGTGAGCACCGGCGGCGCGACGCCGCCGCTGGCCTGGCAGGACGGCAACCTGGTCTCCCTCGCGGCGACCCCGCGCACGGTCAACACGGACGTGACCTTCCAGGTCGTCCAGAACGGCGAGCTCACCGAGAGCCGCTCCGGCCTGATCGACGTCGGCGCGGCCCTGACCGCCGGCACCTGACCCTCGGCCGCCCCCGTCGGCTCTGACCGCGGTCCGCACCGTCAGAGCTGGTGGGGGTCCTTCGGCGGGAGGCCGTTGGCGGTGGCGATGTGGTTCCACAGGTCCGCGGCCTCGGACTTCGCCAAGGTCGCGGTGCTGCTCGCCTGCTGCGCCGCGGTCGCGTCGCCGCCCTCCTTGGGGTGGTGCTTCTTCTGGCAGATCCCGATCGACTGCTGCGCCCAGGCCGCGTAGTGCTCGTCCGCCTGCTGCGAGGCCTGCCAGCCGGCGGTGAGCTTGTTGACCAGCTCCTGGCCGGACGGCAGCGCGTCGAACTGGAGCTGGCCCAACTGGGTCACCAGACTCGCCCGGGCCTGAGCCGCCTGGGTGAGGGTCTGCTGGGCCTGCGGCAGCGCCTGGCAGTGCGAGACGTTCGCAACCGCCGCCACGACGGCCGAGCGGTTGCTCGAAGCCGTCTCCAGCAGCGCGCTCAGCTTCTTCGCCTGGTCGAGCTGGGCCGCCTTGTCGCCAGGGTTGGCGGCAGCCGTCGCACCGTGCTTCGCGCTCTTCGCGCCCTTGCCGGCCTCCGCGCCGCCGGAGGAGCCGCTGCTCAGCAGCGCGCCCAGGCCGATGCCGGCGAGGGCGCACACCGCGACGACGGCGATGCCGAGCGTCCGCATGGACGGACGGTTGCGGTGCGGGTCCTCGTCGTAGGAGTCGCGGTCGTCGTACTGCTCGTAGCCACCCTGCTCGTAGCCACCCTGCTCGTAACCGCCCTGGCCGCCCTGCTGGTAGCCGTTCTGCTGGTAGCCGCCGTACTGCTGCGTCGGCTGCGCCTGCTGGGCGAACGGCTGCGTCTGCTGCGGGAAGCCGGGCGCGCCGTACCCCTGCCCGACGGGCTGGGTCGGCTGTCCGTAGGCGGGCGACGGGTAGGACTGCGCGTCCGGTGCCGCAGGCATCGGTGGCAGGTACTGCGTCGCGGCCGCCTGCACCTCCGGCTCCTGGAGGGGGGCGCCGTACGCCGCCGTGGGCCCATCGTCCGGACGGAAGAGGTCGTCCGGGGTGAGCTCGTCGGGGTTGGGACGACGATGGTTCACGCGCTCTTCCTTAGGTGTGGGCGGCGCTCACAACGCGGCACACGCTACCCGTTCACACCAACGGGTGACCATCCTGGGGGGACTGGTCTCACCGGTCCCCCACATCCGCGTCATCTGCCCGCCCACCGCGGCTCAGGCCGCGGCCTCCGCCATCGCCCGCGCCTGGAACTCCTGCACGGAGCGCTGGTTGCGGTAGGGCTCCAGCATCCGGCGGAAGTCGTCCAGGTACTCGGTGCCCCGTGCCGAACGCAGACCGGACATCAGCTCCATGGCGTGTGCGCCCGTGTCGCAGGCCTCGTCCACCTCGCGCAACTGGAGCTGAGCGATGGCCAGCAGGACGAGGTCGACGGCACGACGGCGGACCCGCGACTCCGGGTGGCCGCGCAGCGCCTCACGCGCCTGCCGGGCGCTCTGCCGCGGCTGCTCCAGATCCCGGTGGCAGTGCGCGAGTTCGTCGGCGAGGTAGGCGTGGTCGAAGTGGCCGATCCAGTCCGGGTCCTCCTCGGGACGACTGTGCTCCAACTGCTCCAGGGCCAGCCCGGCCACCGCGTCGCAGCTGCGGCTGTCGCCGAGCAGCGCATGGCCGCGGGCCTCGGCGGCGTAGAACATCGCCATGGCCGTCGGGGTGGCCTGGCCGCGCGCGCCCTCCTGGGCGGCCCGGGCCAACTGTGCGATCTCGCGCGGGTTCCCGAGTGCGGCGGCGAGGTGGCTCATCGACGAGGCCAGCACGTAGCCGCCGTACGCGCGGTCGCCGGCCGCCTGGGCCAGCCGCAGCGCCTGGATGTAGTAGCGCTGGGCCAGGCCCGGTTGGCCGGTGTCGATCGCCATGTAGCCGGCCAGCTCGGTCAGCCGGGCCACGGCGCCGAAGAGCTTGCGGCCCGTCTCCTCCTTGTAGGCGCCCGCGAGCAGGCCGGAGACCACGGAGTTGAGATAGTGGACGACCACCGGCCGGACGTGGCCGCTGCCGAAGCGGTGGTCGAGGTCGACCAGCATCTGGGTGGTGGCCTGCACCGCCTCCACGTCGGCGAGGCCGACGCGCGGTCCGCCGGTGCGGGCGACGGAGAGATCCGGCCCGGTGATCAGCCAGTCACGGCTGGGCTCGACCAGCGCGGCCGCGGCGACCGAGGCGCCGCTGAGGAAGTCCCTGCGGCCCACGTCGCTCCGCCACAGCTCGCTGACGTGCTCGATCGCGTCGGGCAGCGTCGGGGCGAACTGCAGGCCGACGCCTGACGCGTGGCTCTTGCCGTCGGACATGCCGATCTCGTCGACCGTGACGGAACGACCCAGCTTGCGACCGATCGCCTCGGCGATGACGGCCGGGGCCTGTCCGCGCGGCTGCTGGCCCCGCAGCCAGCGGGCGACCGAGGTCTTGTCGTACCGCAGGTCCAGTGCGTGCTCGGCCCCGCAGAGGTTGACCCGGCGGGCCAGCCCCGCGTTGGAGCAGCCTGCCTCCTGGATCAGCGCCTGGAGCCGTTCGTTGGGCTGTCGTGCGACGAGCGGTCTGGCGGCCATGGACGTCACTGCCTCCCCTGGAGAGTCGGAGGTCGCAGGACAGGAGCATTCCCCTGATGCGTTCCGGTGATGCGTCACGAGGTGTCAAGAGCGGTCAATGGCTGGGAAAGAGCGACATTGGGCCGACTGCTGACCAGCGTAGCGAAGCATCGGGGGCACAAATACCCGCTCACCCCGGGTGCACCCCCCGTGCGCCCCCTGGCGTGCAACCGCGCGCCCCACCCGGCGCGTCCTGATTGGCCGACTTTTGCCGATCACCCGTAACTCCTGCTCCGCCGCCGAGTTGTGCAGCACGTGGAAGACACCCTGGGAGCCACCGAGCAGGAAGGCCGCGCGGACACCGGGAGGGGCGCGCGGGATCTGCTGTTGCAGGCGGCGGTGACGTATGCGGAGGAGCGGCACTGGGAGGTCTCCCCCGGTGCCTGGCTGGTGGAGGACGACGGCCCGCCGCGCTGCTCGTGCGGCGACCTCGGCTGCCCGATGCCGGGCGCGCACCCGGCGACGCGCGACTGGACGCGCCGCGCCAGCTCCGGCCCCGGCGTGGTGCGGCGCTGGTGGACGGAGAACCCCCAGGCCTCGATCCTGCTGCCGACGGGCCGCTCGTTCGACGCGATCGACGTGCCGGAGGTGGCCGGCTGTCTGGCGCTGGCCCGCATGGAGCGGATGGGCCTGCAGCTCGGCCCCGTCCTCGCGATGCCGGGCGGCCCCGGGCGCGGCCGCCGGCTGGTCTTCCTGGTGCTGCCGGGCGCACTGTCCAAGCTGCCGGACATGCTCCGCCGCCTCGGCTGGGGCCCCGGTCGGCTGGACCTCGTCGGTCACGGCGAGGGCGGCTGGATCGTCGCGCCGCCGACCCGCATCGGCGCACTCGGTTACGCGCAGTGGGCTCGGGAGCCCACCGCGCTGAACCGCTGGCTGCCGGAGGCGGCCGAGGTCATCAACCCCATTGCTTACGCCTGCGGCCGAGAGGCGCCGCTGCCCGCTCATGCGGGGCAGTAGCTGAGCCCGGCAATCCCCTGTGCCCCCGAGTCCCGCGGTGTCGCTTCCCGCGGTCGACCGGGGGCACAGTCATGTCCGGGATCGAAGAGGCTACCCACACGAAAGTGTGGAAAAGCCCCACTTTTGAGTGACCGGGCTCAAGGATTGCCGAGATCTGCCGAGGAAATGAATTGCTGCGTAAGCGCCGAACCCGAACGAGAGGAGAGCGCGGCGCACACCAGGGGGCGCCCGGAGGGGAAGCCGGGCACGGTTCGGGGGTTCGGGGCGGGGAACAAACAGGGGGGCAGGCGAGGGACCTCGGCGCTCGGGGAAAAGAGCCGAGGCCCCTCGCCCCCGCCTTTTGCGCCGTAGGCGCCCGAGGGGCACGAGGGGCACGAGGCTCCGCCGATTTGCGGCTCCGCCGCGGGGCGGGACCCGGGTCGACTTCGCTCCCGCAGCAGTTGCAACCCCCCAAGGCGCGAGGCCCTACCAATTTGCGGCTCCGCCGCGCGGGCGCGACAAGCCACCGGCGTGCGGATGGTCCTCAACGTTCAGGGCCATCCGCCCCGGGTGGTTTCTCGCGCCGTTCCTCGCGCCCCTGGAGGTGGTGCAACCACAGGTGGGAACGAAAGGGGTCAGGCCTTGGCGACGAAGACGTGGGCCGCGATGTCGCGGCCGAGTTCGGCCGCCTCGCCGCCGCTGCCGACCAGGACGCCGCCGGTGGACTGCGTCACGTTCACCACCGCGCCGGGCTGCACGCCCGCGCGGCGGAGGGTGTACATGAGCTGGGCGTCCGTCTGGATCGGCTCACCGATGCGGCGGACCACGACGCTCCGCCCCTCGGCGCCGCCGGCCAGCTCGTCGAGGGTGACCAGGGACTCGCCCTCGTCCGCCGGGGTCTCCCCCAGCTCCTCCAGGCCCGGGATCGGGTTGCCGTAGGGGGACTGCGTGGGGTGCCGCAGCAGCTCCAGGACGCGGCGCTCGACGGCCTCGCTCATGACGTGCTCCCAACGGCACGCCTCCGCGTGCACCTGCTCCCACTCCAGGCCGATCACGTCGACCAGCAGGCACTCCGCGATGCGGTGCTTGCGCATGACGCGGACCGCGAGCTTGCGGCCCTCGGCCGTCAGCTCCAGGTGGCGGTCCCCGGCGACCGTGAGCAGGCCGTCGCGTTCCATCCGGGCGACCGTCTGGCTGACGGTCGGCCCGCTCTGCTCCAGGCGCTCCGCGATCCGGGCGCGCATCGGGACGATGCCTTCCTCCTCGAGCTCGAAGATCGTCCGCAAGTACATCTCAGTGGTATCGATCAGACCAGACATCGGACCGCGGGCTCCGTTCCTCGAATGTGCTCCGGTCGCGCTTCCGGGGCGCTCTCAATTCTTGCGCATCGGGCCGACAACCCGGACGGCCCCGTGACAGGCGGCCCGCGATGTTGACAGCGGGACCGCCGAACCACCACCGTGCCAGTCACTACTCAGCTACTCAGGGGAGCCGAAACCCGATGAGCGATCTCGCCGGTCAGTACCTCGACGCCGCCATCGCCCACCTGCAGCGGATCAGGGACGAGGAGGCCGCCGGTATCGAGGCCGCGGCCGAGGCGCTGGCGCGGACCGTGCAGGAGGGAGGCCGGATCTTCACCTTCGGCGCCGGGCACTCCTCCCTCCCGGCCCAGGACGTCGTCTACCGGGCCGGCGGCCTGGTCCTGATGAACCTGCTCGCCGTCCCTGGCGTGATCGGCGTGGACGTCGTGCCCGCACACCTGGGCAGCGCCCTGGAGCGAGTACCGGGGTTGGCGACGGCGACGCTGGACGCGGGCCCGGCCCGGGCCGGCGACCTGCTGTTCGTGATCTCGCTCTCCGGCCGCCAGGTGATGCCGGTCGAGCTGGCTCGCCACGCCCGCTCGCGCGGTCTGACCGTGATCGGCGTGACCTCGCTGGCCTACCCGGCCCAGGTCACCTCGCAGCACCCGGACGGGCTCTACCTCAAGGACGTCTGCGATCTCGTCCTGGACAGCAAGATCGCGGTCGGGGACGGCGAGCTGACCGCACCCGGCGCGCAGACCACCTTCGGTCCCGTCTCCACGCTGACCACCGTCGCGCTGATGCAGTCCGTGGTCGCCGTCGCGGTCGGCAAGCTGGCCGCGGCCGGCGCCACGCCGCCGCTGTTCCGCTCGGGCAACGTCGACGGCGGCACCGACTGGAACGCCAAGCTGATGGCCGAGCACAAGGACCGCATCTTCTACGCCTTCTGACACTCCGTCATCACCAGGGGCGAAGCCGAGGCGGACCCTTCTCCTCCGCTCACCGATTCAGCGAATACGTGTGCTGTGCACGGACGCTGGGCAGGTTGACACTTATTCGGGGCGAGCATGAGGGGGAGTCGGTCATGGTCCAGATCTCTGCCCGGGAGTTCCGCGAGGACGCACTCATCCCGGAGCCATACCCGACCATCGACCAGGTCGCGGTGAACGAACAGCAGCGGGCGACGCGCTGGTACGGCGGACAGATCCTCGCGCTGTTCGCCGCCTCCGCGCTGGGCATCGGGGACTGGCGAGCCGACGGCATCGACATCTCCCCCGCCCTGTCCGTCGCCGCGTTCCTGTGCGCGTTCTACTACTGGAGCCGACTACGGGCCAAGCACCCGCAGACGCTCTGGTTCGAGAGCCGCGCCGCGGCCGAGGCCATCAAAGGCCTGGTCTGGCGCTACTCGATCAGGTCACGGCCCTTCGACGGCCCGGCCTTCTCACCCGACGCGGACGAGCAGTTCCTCGACGAGCTCAGCGAGATCTTCGAGATCTACCGCGGCCTCGGCGTGATCGACGCGGAAGCGCAGCCGGCCGTCACCGCCGAGATGGCCCGGCTGCGCGGCCAGGGTCTCGCCGTGCGCCGCGAGGTGTACCTGCGCGAGCGGGTGCGCGCCCAGCGGGTCTGGTACATCGGCAAGGCCGACGCCTACGACAACAAGAGCACCGTCTGGTCGCTCGCCACCCTCGCCGCGATCTGCTTCGGCTTCGCCCTGGCCCTGCTGCAGATGTCCGGCGCCCTGCACTTCCACGCGCTGGGCACCTTCGCCACCCTCGGCGCCGCGATCACCGCGTGGACCCAGCTCAAGCAGTTCCGCCCGCTGGCCGCCGCCTACCGCGTCGCCGCAAAGGAGTTGGAGCAGATCGAGAACCGTCTCACCAGGCTCAATCCGGCCGAACCGGGAGCGGAGGAGCTCTGGTCCCGCCTCGCCCGCGAGGCGGAGTCCACGCTCGCCAAGGAGCAGGCCGTCTGGCGTGCCCGCAGCGACCGCCGGATCTGAGCGCCCTCTCCCTGGGAGGGCGGCCACGCCGCGAGCACGACCACCCTGCGCGGACGACGAAGGGGACACCGGGTGATGGAGCTACAGGTCAAGGCAGCCGACGGGCGCACACTGGCGGCGGCGACCTGGGGCAGACCCGACGGCCGGCCGGTCTTCCTGATGCACGGCAGTCCGGGCAGCCGGCTCGGGCAGACGCCCCGCAGCTCGCTGCTGTCCCGGCTGGGTCTGCGGGTCATCACCTTCGACCGCCCCGGCTACGGCGAGTCGGACCGGCTCCCGGGCCGCCGCGTCAGCGACGCGGCCGAGGACGTCCGCATCATCGCCGAGCAGCTCGGGATCGAACGCTTCTCGGTGGTGGGGCGCAGCGGCGGCGCACCCCATGCCCTGGCCTGTGCGGCCCTGCTGGCGGACCGGGTGGTGCGCACGGCCGCCCTGGTCTCCATCGCGCCCTGGCACGCCGAGGGCCTGGACTGGCAGGCCGGCATGTCGGCCAGCAACCGGGGCAGTTACCGCAGGGGCGAGCGCGACGACGACGAGGGTCGTCACCTGTCCACCACGCTGCGGATCCGCTCGCGCGACATCCGGGACGACCCGCAGCGGCTGCTGGACCAGCTGCGCGGGGAACTCCCGGCCACGGACCGCTGGGTGCTCGCCAGCGGCACCATGACCAGCCTCCTGCGGGCCAGTTACCGCGAGGCTCTGCGCCGCGACCGCGGCGGCTGGGTGGACGACGCGCTGGCGTTCCGGCAGCCGTGGGGCTTCGACGTCGTCGACATCCCCGGCGAGGTGCTGCTCTGGCACGGCGCGGACGACGTCTACGCACCCGTGGAGCACACGGTCTGGCTGGGCGAGCGGATCCCGCACGCCCGCGTCGACATCCGCCCGTTCGAGGGCCACTTCGGCGCGATGCGGGTGATGCCGGACGTGCTGCACTGGGCCGCACAGGAGCCGGGCGAGGGCGCGGTGGCCTGGCCGCACTGACCCCGCCCCGCACACGGTGGCCGCGGGCCGGAACGCAGGGAGGCGTTCCGGCCCGCGGCCGTGCACCCACGGCCGGTCAGAGCGGCAGCAGTTCCAGGTCGCGCCCGAGCCGGCGCCAGGAGCGGGCACTCTGCACGGCCTGATGCTCGTCGCCCAGCTGCCGGATCAGCTCGTCCAGCGCCGACGAGCGCAGATCCTGGGCCTCCGCCCGGCGTCCCTGTTCGCGGTAGGTGATGGCGAGGTTGATCTGCGCGACGACGCAGTCGGGGTGGAGGGCGCCGTAGCGTGCGGAGAGCCCGTCCAGGGCCCGCCTGCCCAGTGTCTCCGCCTGGAGCAACTCGCCGCTGTCACCGAAGGAGTTGGCCAGGTTGATCATCGACATGAGGGTGTACTGGTGCTCGGTCCCGAGCGTCTCCTCCAGCATCATCAGCGTCCGCTGCCCGAGCACCACGGCCTCCTGGACGCGACCGCCGTCCCGCAGGTAGATGCTGAGGTTGTTGGCGCAGATCAGCGTCGAGGGGTGTCGCTCGCCCAGCGCCTCGACGTGGTGGTCGTAGATCTCCTTCGCGGTCTCGGTCGCCGCCTCCTTGTCGCCGGAGGCCGAGTACTCCGCCGCCAGGTTCAGCGCACAGGACAGCGCGTCCGGGATGTTGGAGTTGTAGCGCTCCAGATAGCGGTTGTACGTCTCGATGGTGAGACGGCGCGCGTCGCTCTGCTGGCCGTCCTTGCGCAGGGCCACGGCCAGCGACTTGGCGTAGCGCAGTGAGGGCAGGTCCGGGACCGGGATCGAGTACTCGTCACGGAACTCCATGAGCAGGCCCACCGAGGCCTTGTAGTCGCCCAGTGCCCGCAGGTCCTCGGCGATCGAGCCCTTGGACTGGAGCGTGTGCGGGTGCGTCGCGCCGATCACCTCGACGCGGATCGCGTAGACCTCCTCGTCGAGCACCCGGGCGGCCTCGTAGTCGCCGTTGCAGCGGTAGTCGACGGCCAGGTTGTTGGCGATGCGCAGGGTCGTCGGGTCGTCCTCGCCCAGCACCTCCCGCATCCGCTGGTAGGTGGACCGGTCCAGGTCCAGCGCCTCCCGGTAGCGTCCCAGCGCGCGCAGGTCGGCGGCGAGCGAGCCGGCCGTCTGCAGGGTCTGCGGGTGGTCGTCGTGCAGCACCCGCCGCTGGATCTCCAGCACCCTCTCGTCCAGCTCCAGGCATTCGGCGAAGCGGCCGGTGCTGCGCAGCACGTTGCCGAGCTGGAACTGAAGTTGCAGGGTCTGCCGGTCGTCGTCGCCCAGCTTGTCGACCCAGGCGCTCTCCAGGCGGCGGCCCAGCTCCTCGCCGCGGTCGAGGTCACCGCGCTTCCACAGGTAGCGGACGCGGTCGATGAGCAGCTGCCGGGTGTCCGGCTCGTCGCAGTTCTCCGCGTTCGAGGGGCCGAGGTGCGGCCAGATCAACTGGAAGGCCGGCCAGTTGTTGGGGTCGTCGGTGTCGCCGACGTCGGGGCGGGCGCTGACGAGGACGCGGTGCACCTCGTGGATCGCCTTCTCCTCCTCGTCCGCGGTCAGCTCGGCCCGGATCACCGCCTGGACCATCCGGTGCACCTGGAAGGTCTTGCTGACGTTGTCGACCTTGGCCAGGCCGTACCGGCCCAGTGCCCGGATCACCGTCCCCATCATGTTCTTGTCGCGCAGTTCCTCGCTGTACGGCACCAGCGACTCGATCATCTGGTCGCTGTAGAACAGGCTCAGCGCGATCGAGTCCGGCGCGAAGAACGCGCACAGCTGCAGCAGTCGGGCGGCGGCCGGCTTCTCGGCTCGCAGGCGGGCGATGGAGACGTTGTAGGTGGCGCTGAACGTCATCGGGTAGTCCGCCGGCCGGTTCACCGCCAGCGCGCTGACGGCCTGGTTCTTCAGCTGGGTGACGTACTGCTGGACCGGGACTCCGGTGGTCTCCAGCCAGGCGGTCGCGATCTCGACGGCCAGCGGCAGGTCGCCGACGGCCTCGGCGACCAGCCCCGCGTCCTCGCGGGACAGTCCCTGGTTGCGGCGGCACAGGTGCTCGATCGACTCCTCGCGCTGGAAGACGTCGACCTCCAGCGCTTCGGCGTGGCCGGACCAGGCCTGGTTGCGGGAGGTCACCAGCACGTCGCCCGGACCGCCCGGGAAGTAGCGGACGATCGTCGAGGGGTCGTCGGCGTTGTCGAAGATCAGCAGCCAGCGGCGGGCCTTGGCGTGGCTGCCGGAGCGCAGCGTCTCCTTGACCAGCTCGGCCGTCTCCGACGCGTTCTCGCTGACACGCAGGTCCAGGCGCCGCCCGAGATCGGCCAGCGAGGTGGCGACCTGCTCGGGCTGCTCGGCCTCGATCCACCAGATCAGGTCGTAGTCGGCCATGAAGCGGTAGGCGTACTCCAGGGCCACCTGCGTCTTGCCGACACCGCCGAGGCCGTAGAGCGTCTGCGGGGTCGGCAGCACGACCGTGGAGCGGCGGTCGCGCTGCTTGTCGCGCAGCTGGTCGCGCAGCCGGTCCAGGACGGTGGAGCGGCCGGTGAAGGCGGGGTTGCGCAGGCGCAGGTTCCAGATGGCCGGCCGCAGGCCCGGATAGCGCGGGCCCTCGCCGGGCACCGTCTCCGGCGGCGGGTTGTCGCTGTGGCCGACGGCGCGCAGCAGCGCCGTGACGGCGCCCGGCTCGTCCAGGCGCTGCAGGTCGACGGTGTTGGCGTTGCTGTAGAGGCCGGTGGGCCGGGCCTCGCCGACGCGCACCGGGATCAGTTCGCGGGAGTCCTCCGTCGGGTTGCCGACCAGGATGTCGCGCGCGGCGCGGGCCTGCATCGCGCGGGCGAAGGGCGCCGACCAGACCGCGACGGTGCGGGTGACCGCGTCCCGCACCCGATCGCTGTCGTTGCGCGGCATCGCACCCAACTCCCTTGGAACCACTCGCAGTCCGGCACGCGTGAGGACCCACTCGATCCACTCGGCCCACATCCGGTCCTCGGACGCGTAGGAGAGCAGCACGTCCTCACGAGCCGTCGGGTGCGGCCTGGTGAAGCGGTCGCGGTAGTGCAGGCGGATGTCCTCCTCCATCGGCGGCAGCGCGCTGACGCTGTTCTCGGTCAGCTGGCCCACCAGCCGCTCGCACGCCGCGAGCAGGCTGCCCTGCGGACCGGACCGGTCGCCGAAGGTCGCCAGGATCTCCTCGTAGGCGTAGAACCGCACGTAGGGGATCTCCACCGCGTCCCAGTAGCGGTCCCGGACGGCGGGGCTCATCTGCTGCGGCATCTGCCCGAAGCGCTTGCGGGCCAGCGCCCGGCCGGCCTCCGCCTTGCTCTTCTCGCCGTCGTCCACACGCATCGGCACCGGCAGCAGCCGGATGCCGCGGTCGGAGTGCCGGTCGGCGATCTTGCGCGCGATCTCGGAGGCACCCTCGATGCTCTGGGAGCTCAGCGTGAAGCAGACGACGAGGTCGTCGGGCATCTCGACGGTGCAGATCTCGGCGATGTCGGACAGGCCGGTCCGACTGTCGATCAGTACGTAGTCGTAGTGGCGGCGCATCTCCTCGCGCAGGGCGTGGAAGAACCGGGCGCCGTCGACGTGCTCGTAGAAGTGGTCCCAGTTGAGGTTGGCGACGGTGGCGCCGTAGTCGCCGTGGGCCTGCCCCGCCGAGAGGAAGTCGAGGCAGCCGTTGCCGGGAAAGCCCTGCCAGTTGATCGACAGGGCATGCGGCCGCACCCGGACCATCCGTGCGAGCCACTCGTCACTGCGGTTCTCCCGCTCCAGCGCCTGCTCGCGATACTCGTGGATCAGGTCGACGATGCCGGTGCTGGCATCGAGTGCGGTCTGGTCGAGGAAGGGATGGAAGAAGCGCGAGAGCCCCGGCGCCTCCAGGTCCCAGTCGACGGTGAGGACGCGCTTGCCGTTGGCGGCGAGGATCCACGCAGTGTTGGCCAGCGCCATGGTGCGGCCGGTCCCGCCCTTGTAGCTGTAGAACGTGACGATCCGGCCGCCGAGCCCGGCGGACGGGATGCCCCGCGCGGGGGTCGTCGCCGATCCGGCGTATGTCGGCTCCTGCTCACTCACGAGAGTCCTCCCCCGGACCTGACGGTGACTGTGGCTTTGACGGTGGCTTGGACGATGACTTCGACGGTGGCTGGGTCGATGGGTGGGACGACGGCGGCGAGCCGGGTGGCTGCCCCGGTGGGTCGTCGCGCAGGCTCGGTCGGCCCGGCCCGCGGGGGCGGTCCTTGGCCTGCTCACGGACCAGGTCGAAGGCGTGCTGGGCGGCCATCGCCGCGCCGGGCAGCGCGTCCTCGAAGTCCTCCAGCGTCGCGAGCGCGCCGTTGGACCGTTCCCCGAGCCGGCGGCGGCGCTCCACCCGCATGTGGGTCAGCGTGTCGTCGGCGAGCTTGAGCAGCTCCTCGTCACGGCGCTCGCACTCCGGGTCGTCGCTCGGCCAGGGCTCCAACACGCCCACCCAGCTGGGGTTCTGCGCGTCGAACCGCTTGAGCAGCTCACGCCGGTCCTTGTCGAGCAGGCTCCAGCGGTCCAGCAGCAGCACACCGGGCGCCGTCGGGGCCTCGCCGCGCAGCAGCAGCTGCGCCTCCTCCTCGAACTCGTGGATGCTCGGGTGGAACTCCGACTGCCGCGCCACGTACGCCGCGCGCCGGGCCAGGCTGTCGTTGATGTCGTTGTACGGCTTCCAGTCGACGGCGCTGATCCCGTAGGCGTCCCCGGACCGGCCCACCGGCAGGTTCCGCACGTCGCAGGCCATCACCGCGATCCGCAGCCGACGCCGCTGGTCCGGTGGCTGGAACACGCTCGGCCGGCTCTGGAAGTCGCGGCGCCGCCCGACGGTGATGGTGGTCTGCTGGGCGACCCGCACGATGGTCTGCGCCAGCCGCAGCACCGCGATCTCGTACTGCGGCCGGAAGTAGCCGAGCCGGGCCAGGCTCAGCAGCCCCTCGGTGACGTAGTCCTCGCCGAAGTCCCGGTGGGCGTACTGCAGCGGGCGCGCGACGTCCGGCAGGTCCTCCTGGCCCACGACGACCCACTGCACCGGCACCACGCCGCTCATCTGGGAGGCGTGCATGCCGGGCCGGTTGAACAGCACCTGCCGGGAGGTGAACGCGGCCCACTCCTGCCCGCAGGCCTCGGAGCGGAAGTAACGCGGCGAGTAGAGCGGCACGAAGACCCGGCAGTGCGCCGCGGCCTCGGTGATCCGCTCGGACCAGCCCTCGCCCAGGTGCATGCCGGTGTCCATGAAGCCGGCCGGTTCGTCGTCGTCCAGCCCGGCCAGCTCGGAGACGGCCTCGCACAGGTCGTGGAAGAGCTGCTCCTCCCAGTGCGACTTGGACTTCACCGGGCCGTTGGACGAACGCGGGACTCGCGGAGAGTGCGCATAGCTCAGAAAGAAGTAAGGCCGTGGCACACCCTCCGGCCAGCTTCCGTGGTCCACCACCCGCAGCTCCCCCAGCGACCGGAACGCATCGTGCGATAGAACGATGGAACCCGCTAGTCGACGGAGCGTCAACAGTGCGCCGGAAACCGGTTGTTGTGACCACGGCAGCCGGGAGCCTCGCCTGGGGCGACCCGGGGTGGGTCAGTCAGTCGCGCACCGCCGGAGCCACCGGAGCCGACAGGGCCGCCGCGGCGTCGACCGCGGCACGCAGCGACACCAGTGCCGCCGGCGCCGACCCCACCCGCCCGTACCGGACCCGCACCAGGGGCTCGACCCGGCGGCCGAGCTCCCCGAAGTGGGAGTCGTCGAAGTCCAGCCCGGTGAAGTGACGCCAGGCCGGACGCCCGTCCGGCCCGAGGACCTTGGCGCTGTAGCGCTTGCGGGGGTGATCCTCACGCTGGTAGTCGAGCAGGTGGAACGGGGTGAACGTACTCGGCCCCGTGCCCAGGAGCAGGGCATGCGCGCCCAGGCCGTAGAGCCGGCCGAGCGGCGAGTCCGGCCCGAGGTGCTGCTCCAGCGGGTGCTCCCAGGTGATTTCCGCGGCCAGCGGGCCCAGCGCCGCGAACGACGTCTGCGGATGCGTGCTGCGCAGGGCCCCCGGTGCCTGCCGCAGCTCCTCCGAGAGCCGCCCCATGCTCGGCGAGCAGGGAGACCGGGCCGGGTCGAAGGGAGGCATCGCGTCATGGAAGTCGGCCAGCGCCGCGACACTGAGCCCCGCCGTCACCCGGCGGTGGACGGGCGAGGTCAGCGAGTTCTCCGGGGTGGCCGTGTAGGCGACGAGCGTGCCCGCCTCCCCCACCGCCAGCCGCAGCGCGGCGAGGACGGCGGCGGCACCGTCGGCCACCGGCCCGACCCGCCGCAACGAGGCCTGGACGAAGAGCACCCCGCCCGGCTGCACACCAAGCCGCTTCAGCCCGAGCTGGAGATCCTCCTGCGTCCACTCACCCACGCGTGCCCCCCGCCTCGGCCCGCTCGGCCTCGGTCGTCTCGGCGAGCCACGGCTCCACCGTAGCCCGCATGGCCGCGACGAAGCGCTCCCCGCGCGGGGTCAGCGTGCCCGATCCGGCCATCTCGACGATGGCCCGATACGTGTGGTCGAGCCAGCGGACGAACTCGTACCGTGCCTGCTGCTCGCCCGTCGCCCGCGATCGGGAACGCCAGAACTCGACGACCGCGATGTGCGCGTACGTGCCCTGGAACAGCCCCTCGAACGGGCGCAGGTCCTTGCGCCAGGGAGCGTGGAAGAGCCGCGCGTCGCTGCGGTCGAACAAGTCCTCCAGGTCGAAGACCGCCCCCAGCTTCACGTGCTGGAACTCGTGGATCAGCAGCAGCGCCATCAGCTCGGCGGAGCCGGGGCGGGCGATGCCGACCGTCCCGAACACGTCCCTGGCCGCGCCGCTCACGTACGTGCCGTCGGTGGCCGGGCGCAGCGGCACGATCGTCCGCAGCCCCGCACGCAGCCCCGGGGCGTAGCCGGGCAGGGTCTCGTCGATCAGCTGCCAGGCCTCGGCCAGCTCGGTCTGCCACGCGTCGGCCTCGGCCTCCGCCATGGGATCGGCCGGATCCCAGTGGTGGGCGCGGCGCTGCGGGTCGGTGTCGTCGAGCTGGAGCTCCCAGGCGGAGGCCCCCTGCCCGCCCGAGCGTCGGTGCACCGGGTGCCAGCGCGCGTCCGACACCCCGCGGCCCAGCAGCACCTCGATGTGCTCGTCCGGGGTCTCCACGGTGAACCGGCCCCGCTCCGTGACGACCACGACCGACGCCCCGCCGACCTCGCTCAGCACGCCGTGGCCGGGAAGTCGCAGTTCGCCGCCGTCCCGCACGGGGAGCGTCAGCTTCTCCCGGCGCCCGGCGAAGAGGGCGGCGGAGGCGGCGAGCTCGGCCACACCACCGAAGCGCTCGGCGGCGGGCCGGTTCGCTTCGCGCAGGCAGTCCAGTGCCCAGGAACGGGTGAACGGGTGCGCGAGCGCCTGGTCCAGCGCCTCGGGCGCCGCCTCGTCCAGCGTGGCGACGGCCTCCCAGGCCTCCGTGTACGGCAGGTCGGTCTCGGGGCTCGCGGCCCAGGCCTCGGCGACCTGGTCGAGCAGCATCCGGGCCAGCTCGACCTGCGCGGCGCGCAGCGCGTCGACGGCGCCACGGTCGCCGTAGCCCGTGGCCAGCTGGTCGAAGTGCGTGTCTGTCAGCAGTTCGGCAGACGGGGACGACATGGGGTTGTGCTCCTGGAGGGGGACCGGCGCCACCGACTCGACGACGGTCTCCGCGCTCGCAGTGCGGTCGCGGACCGAGGTGATCAGGGCGAGAAGATCGGGGCAGAAGACGCTCGGGTTGTCGAAACCGCCGTCGGCGGTGTGGAAGCCGCCGTCCGCGCTGCGGTAGCGGTGGGCGTACAGGCCGGCACCGCAGGACTCGACCACCGGGCAGGCGCGGCACTCCGCGCAGAGCCCGGCCAGGCCCTGCTGGCGGTCCATCATGCCGGGGTGCCGGGCGGCGGTGTCGAAGTCGTGCCGGAAGACGTCGAAGCCGGTGGCGGCCGCGCCGTCGTACGTCGTCTTCAGTGAGTCGGCCTGTTCGAGCGACCCGTCGGTCTCGACGACGACCAGGTCGGCGGGGGCCAGCCCGAGGGATTCGATGAGACTGCTCTCACCGCGCAGCGTGCGGTGGATCGAGTCGAACATGCGGACGGGCACGGGACGGCCCTGGGCCGTCCAGCGCTCGTGGATCCGCAGAAGCCAGTCGGCGTACGGGGTGGCACCGAGCCCGTCGGGCCGCAGCGGGGGTTCGTCCCAGGTGGCGTGCGGCAGCAGGAAGTCGATCCGCGGCGGATCGAGGTCGACGAGGGCGTCGTAGACGGCGCAGGGGTCGTTGCGCACGTCGATGGTGCACAGGAGGCCGGCGTAGAGATGGCGCCAGCGGGGTTGCCGGAGCAGGTTCACTGCTCGAACGGCCTGGTCGTAGCTGCTGCGGCCGTCGGCGTAGCGACGGTGCAGGTCGTTGGCGGCGCGATCGCCGTCGAGGGAGATGCCGACACGGATGTCGTACTCGTCGAACAGGGTGAGGAACCGCTCGTTGAGCGTGACGCCGTTGGTGTGGATCCTCAGGTCGAGATCACAGACCCCGCGCAGGGCCCCCTGGAGCTCCTGCGCGGCCCGACGCAACCTGAGTGGACCGGCCAGCAGAGGCTCCCCGCCGTGCAACACCACGTGGACGGTCCGCAGCCCGTGCACCCTCGCGTGATCGGCGATCCTCGCCGCGGTACGGGCGAGCACCTCGTCGGAGGCGACCTTCGGCAGGCCGCGCCAACTCGTGTCCGCATGTTCGTACACGTAGCAGTGATCACAAGAGAGATCACATCGACTGTTCAGTTTCAGGACGAACTGTCGAAAGGGGACAACGGAAGCCAACATCTCGGCCCTAATGTGTCGCTTGTGGAAGGAAGGCCTCTGCCCCTCGTCAGATCGAGGACTGGAAGCCGGCGACGTCGAGCCTGGAAACTCCGTTGTCGGGCAGCACGCGGCTCAGCATCAAGCTGTGCGCGGCATCACCGCGCTTCGCCAGCCGGACCGGCGCAGGACGGGAGGAGACGGCCGAACGAACTTCCGTCACACGGGACTTGGAGTCGCGAGATGCGGACATATTGACCCCTGATGGGTTCGATGGAACAAGGACCGGGTAGGGAGGGTCTACGAGGGCCTTGTCTCGATGGTCTGCCCAGGGAGTCCAAGAAGTACGCGCAAACCATCTACCCGGCCGAAACCTATCGCGTCCGCGCGGGCGCCACCGCGCAGTCTTCAAGATCCCGTCAGGAGTCGTCCGACACTGACGGTGATGTGCGCTGGTCAGTGAAGTGGATCTGCGCGTTCCAGGCTTCCAAATTCACGCCGACGGCTGACGTACAACTGACTTAATTACGCCATCCTAGGTACCCGCCCTGGACACGCCGTGCCGAGACGGACGAGCCGCCCACCCCCCCGACCTCCTGCGACGCGTCCAGCCTCCATGCCGCCGCCGCCCCACAGCGACACCGGCGCACCCGCTCGACCCGCCGCAACCGCGCGGGCAGCCACCGGCCACCGCTGCAGCCGCGTCATGGGCCCGGAATCCTGGCGGCTGACGAGTCGACAGGTCATCGTGACCCAACGACCCGTCAGACCGCTTCCCTGCCAGGAGATTGAAATAGCCGAAGGCAGGCACCGAGGACACCGCCCGGATTCGACGGAAAATGGACCGGGCAGGAGAGGGTATACGAGGGCCTTGGTCCCGACGGGCGGCGCGGGGAGCCGAGAAGTGCGCGCAAATCGTCCACCCGGCCGAAACCCGGCGCGTCCGCGCAGGCACCGTCGCGCGGTCTCCAGGGCAACGCCGTGCAGGTGGCACCCCTGCGCTCAGGGGCAGAGCCGCTCCACCCGCCAGCCCGTCGGGGCGGTGGGGTCGGCGTCGAAGCGGAGACGGTCGTGGAGGCGGTTCTCGCGGCCCTGCCAGAACTCGACCGATTCCGGGGCGACCCGGAAGCCGCCCCAGAACGGCGGGACGGGGACGCCCTCGCCCTCCGGGTAGCGGGTCGCCAGATCCGCGTAGCGGCGCTCGAGTTCCTCGCGGGAGGCGACCGGCCGGGACTGCTCGCTGGCCCACGCGCCGAGTTGGGAGCCGTGGGGGCGGGAGCGGAAATAGGCCGCGGTCTCGTCGCGGCCGACGCGGGTCGCCGTGCCGGTGACGATGACCTGGCGGGCGATCGGATGCCAGGGGAAGAGCAGCGCGATGTGCGGGTTGTCCGCGAGGTCGCGGCCCTTGCGGCTGTCGTAGTTGGTGTAGAACACGAAGCCACGCTCGTCGTAGCCCTTGAGCAGCACCGTGCGCATGCTGGGCCGACCGGACCCGTCCACCGTGGAGACGATCATCGCGTTCGGCTCGTCGAGAGCCGCGTGCTGGGCATCGACGAACCAGCGGGTGAACTGCTGGATCGGGTCCGCGGCCAGCTCCGCCTCCAGCAGACCGGCGGCCCGGTACTGGCGGCGCATGTCCGCGGGGTCGACCTGGGCGAGCGGCGCGAGGGGGCCATGGTCCGGCGCGAGGGGGGCATCCGATGCGTGCACGCGGCCATCATCCCAGGCGCACCCGGGCCGCCGGGCTGAACGGACCGCGAAGATCGTCCGACGACTGGAAACCGGGCACTCGATGCATGGATTCTCTCGACATCGAGAGAGTAATGTGGCCGAGCTCCGTCGACGAAGCCGGACGCACCAGGTGATTACGACGTGTGTGCAGGGCATCACCGTCGTGGGATCTGGCGCGATGCACCCAGTGCCTGCCAATCTGACACTGCGTGCCACGCGCGCCACACCGCCGCACCGCGCGACCGCGCGGCGACATATCAAGAGACGACTTGGCCACACCACCAAGCCTTCCGCCGATCCGACCGGCCACGACAGACCGGTCGCAGCAGATCAGAGGAGCCGCCTGATGTCCGACTTCGTACCCGGACTCGAAGGGGTCGTTGCGTTCGAGACGGAGATCGCCGAACCCGACAAGGAGGGCGGCTCGCTCCGCTACCGCGGTGTCGACATCGAGGAGCTGGTCGGCCACGTCTCCTTCGGCAACACCTGGGGTCTGCTGGTCGACGGCAAGTTCAACCCCGGCCTGCCCCCGGCGGAGCCGTTCCCGATCCCGGTCCACTCCGGCGACATCCGCGTGGACGTCCAGTCCGCGCTGGCGATGCTCGCGCCGGTGTGGGGTCTGCGCCCGCTGCTGGACATCAGCGCCGAGCAGGCCCGTGACGACCTCGCCCGCGCCGCCGTGATGGCCCTCTCCTACGTGGCCCAGTCCGCGCGCGGTCAGGGTCTGCCGATGGTCCCGCAGAACGAGATCGACAAGGCCGAGACCATCGTCGAGCGCTTCATGATCCGCTGGCGCGGCGAGCCGGACCCGAAGCACGTCAAGGCCGTCGACGCGTACTGGACCTCCGCGGCCGAGCACGGCATGAACGCCTCCACGTTCACCGCCCGTGTCATCGCCTCCACCGGCGCGGACGTGGCCGCGGCCCTGTCCGGCGCCGTCGGCGCCATGTCCGGTCCGCTGCACGGCGGTGCGCCGTCCCGCGTGCTCGGCATGATCGAGGACATCGAGCGCAGCGGCGACGCCGTCGCCTACGTGAAGAACGCCCTCGACAAGGGCGAGCGCCTGATGGGCTTCGGCCACCGCGTCTACCGCGCCGAGGACCCGCGCGCCCGCGTGCTGCGCCGCACCGCGCAGGAGCTGGACGCTCCGCGCTTCGAGGTCGCCGCCGCGCTGGAGAAGGCCGCCCTGGAGGAACTGCACGCGCGTCGCCCCGACCGCGTCCTGGCCACCAACGTCGAGTTCTGGGCGGCCATCGTCCTGGACTTCGCCGAGGTCCCCGCGCACATGTTCACCTCGATGTTCACCTGCGCCCGCACCGCCGGCTGGTCGGCGCACATCCTGGAGCAGAAGCGCACGGGCCGCCTGGTGCGCCCCTCCGCGCGCTACATCGGCCCGGGCACGCGCAGCGTCCGGGACATCGAGGGCTACGCGTCCATCGGGCACTGACCCTGTCAGGGGCGCGGGGACCTGTCCGAGCAACCACCGAGCGTGGGTGGCCCTGCTCGTTCGGCCAGTCACCTCTTCGGGTGGCTTGTCGCGCAGTTCCTCGTGCCCCTGAGGTGCAGCCGAGCGCAGGCGGAATCGCCACGGCCGCGCGCCCCTGAGGTGCTGCAACTGATCCATCTCAGTCGGCGGACCCTGCGTCTCGGGCCCTCGGTCAGCCGATAGGCTTCCGTCGTGGCTGATATCCAGATCCCCGCTGACATCAGGCCCGCTGACGGCCGTTTCGGTGCAGGTCCGTCCAAGGTCCGGCCGGAGGCGCTCGGCGCCCTTGCTGCGACCGGTGCCTCCCTGCTGGGCACCTCCCACCGCCAGGCCCCGGTGAAGAACCTGGTCAAGCGTGTGCGTGAGGGCATCAGCAGCCTCTTCTCGCTCCCCGAGGGCTACGAGGTCGTCCTCGGCAACGGCGGGTCCACCGCCTTCTGGGACATCGCCGCCTTCGGGCTGGTCGAGAACAAGTCCCAGCACCTCAACTTCGGTGAGTTCTCCTCCAAGTTCGCGGGCAGCGTCAAGGCCGCCCCGTGGCTGGCCGAGCCCACCGTGATCAAGTCCGAGCCCGGCACGCACCCGCTGCCGCAGGCCGAGGCCGGCGTGGACGTGTACGCGCTCACGCACAACGAGACCTCGACCGGTGTGGCCATGCCGATCCGCCGGGTCGCGGGCGCCGACGAAGGCTCACTCGTGCTGGTGGACGCGACCTCCGGGGCCGGCGGTCTGCCGGTGGACATCACCGAGTCGGACGTCTACTACTTCGCGCCGCAGAAGTCCTTCGCCTCCGAGGGCGGCCTGTGGCTCGCGGTGTTCTCCCCCGCCGCGCTGGAGCGCGCCGCGCGCATCGCCGCGTCCGGCCGCTACATCCCGCCCTTCTTCGACCTGCCGACGGCCATCGACAACTCGTCGAAGGACCAGACGTACAACACCCCGTCCATCTCCACGCTGTTCCTGCTCGCGGACCAGCTGGACTGGATGAACGACAACGGCGGGCTCGCCTTCACCACCGGCCGCACCGCGGACTCGTCCTCGCGCCTGTACACCTGGGCCGAGAAGTCGTCCTACGCGACCCCGTTCGTCGCCAACCCGGCCGAGCGCTCGCAGGTCATCGGCACGATCGACTTCGACGACGCGATCGACGCCGCCGCGGTCGCCAAGGTGCTGCGCGCCAACGGCATCGTGGACACCGAGCCCTACCGCAAGCTGGGCCGCAACCAGCTGCGCATCGCGATGTTCCCGGCCGTCGACCCGGCGGACGTCGAGGCGCTGACGGCCTGCATCGACCACGTGATCGAGAAGCTGTAGCAGGACGCACGACCACGCGTGAAGGGGCGGGCCCGAGGGCCCGCCCCTTCACGCGTTCACCGGGTCAGTGGTGCGCGACCGGCAGCGGCAGGCTGAGGCCCAGGCTCGCCACGGTCTGGGTGACCACGGCCAGCAGGTCGGTCACCGTCGAGGTGAGCGCCGCCGTCACCGCGCCCGCATCGGGCGGGGTCTTCGTCAGGGCCGCCACCAGCGCGGTGACGTCGCCGGTGAGCTTGGTCAGCGCGTCGCCGAGCGGGTTCGGCAGCGGCACCGGCACCGGGACGGGCAGGCCCTGGCCGCCGCTGTGCGGGGCCGGCTTGCCGCTGACGGGCAGCGGCGGGGCCGGGACGGCGGCCTTGAGGTCGGAGACGGCCTGGGTCAGCTGGGGCACCAGGCCCTGGATCGCCGCGGTGTCCGGCGGGGTCTTGCCGGCGGCAGCGGTGATCTGGCCGATGAGGCTCTGGACGGCCCCGAGCTTGCCGAGCACGCCGAGGGCGGTGCTGGGGTCGGCGGCGGGGATCAGCCCGTGATGGCCCACGGAGTGCTGGGCCTGCGTGCCGACGGGCTGCGGGGCGGCCTCCGCGGTCGCGACGAGGGTACTGCCCGCCAGGACGGCGGCGAGCGTGGCACCGGCGATCACGGAGTGGACGCGCTTGAGACGCATGAGCGTGACTTCCCTAACTCAATCGGGTTTGGTCGGACTCGCTCAAGTTCACCCCGTTGGTCACTCTCGGCAACGCGGGAGATCCAAACGGTTATCACCCACACGCCTACCGCAAGGCGGCACCGATCACGACGGCGATCAGGAGCAGCACCAATGCACCGGTGACGATGCGGGTTCGGGTCTTGGGATCCACACGTTCAGCCTAGCCCCCGTCCGAACCGGATCAGCGCCCGGTGGGTGCGCCGGCTCAGCGCCCGGTGGACCCGCGGACGACGAGCCGGGTGGGCAGCGGCGCCGGCTCCGGGACGGCCTCGCCCGCCGTCAGCGCGGCGAGCAGCCGGACGCCGGCCGCGCCGAGGCGCTCGCCGGGCAGGTCGACAGTGGTGAGCGCGGGCGCGAAGAGCGGTGCGGCGACGATGTTGTCGATGCCGACGACCGAGAGGTCCTCCGGGATGCGCAGGCCCAGCTCCGCGGCGACGTGGTAGACGCCGGCGGCGACGATGTCGTCGTCGCAGACGACGGCGCGCGGGCGGCCCTCGGCGGCGGCGAGGAGGGCCCGGGCGGCCTCCCTGGCGGCCTCCAGGCCGCCGTTCACGGAGACGCCGACCTCGCGCACGTCCGCGCCCGCCGCAGCGGCCTCGAAGCCCGCCTGGCGGGCCCGGAAGGTGTGCGCGGACTCGACGGAGCGCAGGTGTCCCAGCCGCTCGTGGCCCAGGGCCCGCAGGTGGGTGACGGCGGCGGCCATCCCGGCGCCGACGTCGAGCTGCTGGGTGCGGCGGCGCGGGTGCCCGGCGCCGAGCGCGGGGTCGGCGTCGAGGAAGACGACGGGGACGTCGTCCGGCAGCTCGCCACCGAGCTGGCTGTCGTCCGGCGAGCAGATCAGCAGGCCGTCGTACTGCCCGCCGCGCGCGGCCCGCGCGAGTGCGGCGTGGTCCCACGCGGAGGAGACGACGACCGAGAGCCCCTGGGACGTGTCCGCGCCCGCGGCGGCCGCCTCGGCCTGCGCACCGGCCAGGACCCTGGCGAAGAACGGCCCGAGGATGTTCGGCACCGCGAGCAGCAGCATGCCGGTGCGACCGAGGCGCAGCTGACGGCCGGCCGCCTGGGGCTGGTAGCCGAGCTGCTCGGCCGCGGCGAGGACCCGCTCGCGGGTGGCCTCGGAGACGCGGTGCAGTGCCGCTCCGCCGCCGGAGAAGACCAGCGAGACGGTGGCCTGGGAGACCCCGGCGCGCTCGGCGACGTCGCGCCCGGTCGGACGGCGGTTCACCCGCGACGGCCCGGAGGGGTTACTGCTGCTGGGCGCGGACCGCGTCGTCCAGCGCGTCCTCGGCGGCGTTCTGGGCGGCGATGCGGCCGGTCATGGTCTGCTTGTTCGCCTTGCGGCGGGCCAGCCCGTCGGTGATCTGCTCGGACATCGCGTCGCGCTGCTTGCTCAGCATGACGTAGCTCACCAGCCCGGAGACGGCGGCCGCGATGATCATCAGCAGGAAGACCCCGGAGACCCCGGCCGTCACCGGGATGACCTTGAAGTGGGCGAGCACCAGAGCGATCAGGAAGCAGGCCAGGAAGATGCTGGCGCGCATCGCGCTGTAGCGGAGGGTGGCGTGCGACTTGGTGCTCACGACGCGGATTCTCTTTCCCTACGGGGATGGCAATACCCAACAAGTGAAGCATGCCCCCCGGGGCGATCTTCACAGGGCTGTGGACAACACCTCGGCGGACCCGTCGGGGGCCGCGTCAGCGCAGGTCGAGCCACATGAGGATGTCGTCCCGGTCGTCGCCGGGCGCCACCCGGATCGCACCCGGCAGCCGACCGACCTCCTTGTAGCCGCAGCGGGCGTAGAAGTGCTCCAGCCCGATCCCGCCGCGGCAGTCCAACTGCAGCCCGGTAAGGCCCCAGCCGCGGGCCAGCCGCTCCGCCTCCGCGAGCAGGGCGACCCCGTCGCCGCGGCCCTGGAAGTCGGGGTGCAGCATGACCCGCGCCAGGCCCCGCCAGTGGGCCTTGAGCCCGAAGCGGTTGTCGACGACGAAGAGTGCCCCGGCCAGGCGGCCGGTCTCCACGTCGTGCGCGACGAGGAGCCGGTCGGCGCCGTCCCCCAGCCCGGCGAAGGCCGCGAGCGCGGTCGGCCGGACGTCCTCCCGGCTCACCGGCGGCACGAATCCGATCGCGCCGCCGGCGTTGCTGGCGTCCGTCCAGACGCCGACGATCCCCTCGACGACGTCGGGGGTGAGCTCCGGGTCGAGCGTGAAACGCAGCGCCATCAGAAGCGCATCGGCTGCGGCGCCTCGCGGCGGTCGGCGTCCGGCCCCGGGTACTCGTTGATGATCTCGTAGCGGGTGTTCCGCTCGACCGGACGGAAGCCCGCGTCGCGGATCAGGTCCAGCAGGTCGTCACGGGTCAGCTTGTTCGGCGTGCCGAAGCCGTCCGCGTCGTGGGTGATCTTGTACTCGACGACCGAGCCGTCCATGTCGTCCGCACCGTGGTTCAGCATCAGCTGGGCGCCGGCCAGGCCGTGCATCACCCAGAAGACCTTGACGTGCGGGACGTTGTCGAACAGCAGCCGGGAGACGGCGAAGGTGCGGATCATGTCCGCGCCGGTCGCCATCGTGGTGCGCGCCTGCAGCGTGTTGCGGATCTTGCCATCGCGCGAGTCGTGGAAGTCGTGCTGGTAGCGCAGCGGGATGAAGACCTGGAAGCCCCCGGTCTCGTCCTGCAGCTCACGCAGCCGCAGCACGTGGTCCACGCGGTGGCGCGGCTCCTCGATGTGGCCGTAGAGCATCGTCGCGGGCGTCTTGAGGCCCTTGGAGTGCGCCAGGCGGTGGATCCGCGACCAGTCCTCCCAGTGGGTGTCGTGGTCGACGATGTGCTGCCGCACCTCCCAGTCGAAGATCTCGGCGCCGCCGCCGGTCAGCGACTCCAGGCCGGCGTCGATCAGCTCGTCGAGGATCTCGTCGGCCGACAGGCCGGAGATCTTCTCGAAGTGGTGGATCTCGGTGGCGGTGAAGGCCTTGAGCCCGACGGTCGGCAGCGCCTCCTTGAGGGCGCGCAGCGACCGCGGGTAGTACCGCCAGGGGAGGGTGGGGTGCAGGCCGTTGACGATGTGCAGCTCGGTGAGCTGGTCGGTCTCCATCGCCTTGGCGAGCTTGACCGCCTCCTCGATGCGCATCGTGTACGCGTCCTTCTCGCCCGGCTTGCGCTGGAACGAGCAGTACGCGCAGGAGGCGGTGCAGACGTTCGTCATGTTCAGGTGGCGGTTGACGTTGAAGTGGACGACGTCGCCGTTCTTCTGCGTCCGAACGTGGTGGGCCAGCCCACCGAGCCACGCGAGGTCGTCGGTCTCGTAGAGCGCGATCCCGTCCTCACGGGTGAGCCGCTCCCCGGCGTAGACCTTCGCCTCCAGCTCGCGCTTCAGCCCTGCGTCCATCCGAGTCCCGCCTCCATCAGCGACCTGACAAATCCGTACGAGCCTACGCCCTGGGCAGATGGGGACGTTGCACCCCCCAGGGGCGCGAGAAACTGCGCGAGAGACCACCGGCGTGCGGATGGCCCCGCGCGTGCCGGACCCCGTCTGCGTGGGTGGCTTGTCGCGCAGTTCCTCGCGCCCCTGAGGTGAGTGCAGCTACCTCAAAGTGCCAAAAGTCTGCCGAGCAGGGCCGGGTCCAGGTTGCCGCCGCTGACGACGGCGGCGAAGCGGCTGCCCGGCAGCTTCTCGCCGTGGAAGAGGTACGCCGCCGGGGCCACCGCGCCGGACGGCTCCGCCACCAGGCGGCCCCTGCGGGCCAGGACGGCGACCGCCTGCGCGATCTCCTCCTCCGAGACCGTGATGATGTCGTCCACGTACGCCTGCACGTGCTCCCACGGGAGCTCGCCCAGCGAGGTCGTGCGCAGGCCGTCGGCGATGGTGCGGTAGGTGTCCGCGTGGGCCCAGGCGCGCCGCTCGCCGGCGCGGAAGCTCTCCGCCGCGTCGCCCGCGAGCGCCGGCTCGACGCCGATGACGCGGACGCCCGGCATGGTCAGCTTGAGCGCCGCCGCGACCCCGCTGATCAGACCGCCGCCGCTGACCGGGACCAGGACGGTCTGCAGGTCCAGGTCCAGCGTCGCCGCGTCGTCGGAGATCTCCAGGCCGGCCGTGCCCTGGCCCGCGATGATGTACGGGTCGTCGTACGGCGGTACCCAGACGTAGCCGTGCCGCTCCACCAGCTCCCGCGGGAGGTCGTCCCGTTGGGTCATGTCGACGAGGATCACCTCGGCGCCGAAGGAGCGGGTGTTCTCGACCTTCACCTCGGGCGAGGTGTCGGGCATGACGATGACGGCCTTGATGCCGAGCTGCCGCGCCGCGTAGGCGACCGCCTGGGCGTGGTTGCCGCTGGACTGGGCGACGACGCCGCGCGCCCGCTCCTCCGCGCTCAGCGCGGCGAGGCGGTTGTAGGCGCCACGGATCTTGAACGCACCGGTGGGCTGGAGGTTCTCCGGCTTCAGGTGCAGCGACCTTCCGGGGAGGTCGGCCCAGGGGCAGGGCAGTAGCGGGGTGCGCACCGCGACCCCGGCGATCCGTCCCTGCGCCTCGCGCAGTTCGTCCAGTGTCACCAGGGCCATGGGGGCATCACGCCTTTCGCGTCGCGTCCGTGAACTCGGTGTCGGGCAGCTCGACCGCCCGGTTCTCCCACTTGGTGGAGAGGACCACCGTGGTGCGGGTCCGGGCGACGCCCTTGGTGCCCGAGAGCCGCTTCACGATGGATTCGAGGCCGTCCACGTCGGGGACGCGCACCTTGAGCATGTACGAGTCGTCGCCCGCGATGAACCAGCAGTCCTCGACGTCGGGCAGGTCGCGCAGCCGGGAGGCGACGTCGTCGTGGTCGGCGGCGTCGGTCAGCTGCAGGCCGATCAGGGCGGTGACGCCGAGGCCCAGCGAGGCCGGGTTCACCGTGGCGCGGTAGCCGGTGATGACACCGGCCTGCTCCAGCCGGTTGATGCGGTCGGTCACGCTGGGGCCGGACAGGCCGACGAGCCGTCCCAGCTCGGCGTACGAGGCGCGTCCGTTCTCACGCAGCGCCTGGATGAGCTGCCTGTCCACGGCATCCATGATCGAGAACCTGGCCTTCCAATCGTTGGGGAACCTGCCGACAGTATCCGGAATCCAAAACTCCAAGCCGACGCGGCCCCCGGTTCGCAAAGAAGATACTCCGACGAGGTGACCTCCATCACGTCGAGGCGGAGCCGCTCCCCAGTTCGCCCGTCCAGCGGGCGTACAGACCGTGCTGGACGCGCGCGGCGTCGAGCACGCGTCCGGCCACGAAGTCGACGAGCTGCTGCACGCTCGCCGAGCCCGCGTAGAAGCCCGGCGAGGCCGGGATGACCGCCGCGCCCTGCCCGTCCAGATCGGCGAGTTGACGCAGGGTCACCCCGCTGAGCGGCGACTCGCGCACGCACAGCACGAGCGGGCGGCGCTCCTTGAGGGTGACGCTCGCGGCACGTTGCAGCAGGTCCTTGCTGAGCCCGATCGCGATCCCGGCGACCGCCGCAGCGCTGCACGGGACCACGATCATCCCCTTGGCCGAGTAGGAGCCGCTGGACGGGCCCGCGGCGAAGTCCCCGGCCGTCCAGTAGCGCACGTCGTCCAGCTCGAAGGGGTCGGGCTTGCCGCGGTCCAGCGGGTGTTCCAGCCACTCGCGCAGGTCCTCGCGCCAGTGCCCGTCCCGGAAGGAGATGCCCGTCTCGTCGATCAGCGTCAGCCGTGCGGCGCGACTGACCACCACGTCGACGGCCTCGCCGGCCCCGAGCAGGCCGCGTATCACCGCCGCCGCGTACGGCGTCCCCGACGCCCCCGACACCCCCACGACCCACGGTTCACGCTTCACGTGATCGACCCTAACGGGATCGGCCGGTCAGTCGTGCACCAACCGGAAGGCCGTGCGGCGGCCGAGGGTGCCGAAGGACGGCGCGAGCAGGAGGAGCGCGGCGTCCAGCAGGTCCGGTCGGCCGAGGCCGGCGAAGGCGGGGACCAGGCCGACGGCGGTGATCAGGGCCTCGACGGTGGGGGCGTCCGCGGCGTCGGAGACGGTGTAGAAGAGGTGCCCCGGCTCGCCGTCCCACAGCGGGTCGGCGAAGGTCTCCCAGGCCTGGCTGTTGAAGGCGCGGGCGTAGCGCGCCGTCGGGACCAGCGCACCGACCAGTTCGGCGCTGTGCAGGACCGGCTGCGGGAACCGGTTGGTCGCGTCGATCAACAGCTTGCCCGCGAGGGCGTCCGCGTGGGTGCGCAGGAACGCCTCCACGTCACCCGCCGGGATGGCCAGCAGCACGGTGTCGGCGGTCGCGACGGCCTCCTGCGGGGTGGCGACCTTCGCCCCGGTGTCACCCGCGGCCTCGGAGGCACCCGGGTCGCGGGAGCCGAAGACGACGGAGTGACCGGCCCTGGCGAAGGCACGGCCCAACGTGCCCCCGATGTTTCCGGTGCCGATGACGGCGGTGGTGCCGATGACACTGTCGATCCCGCTCATGACGAAGCCCTCCCGTTGACGATCGACCTACGAGGTCGGTCAGCAACGGGAGGGCCGTTGAAATTCCGTCAGGGAGTGAGCCCGCGCAGCACCAGGTCGAGCAGGGCGAAGCAGAACAGCGAGATCCCGACGAAACCGTTCACCTGGAAGAAGGCCCGGTTGAGCCGGCTCAGGTCACCCGGACGGACGATGGAGTGCTCGTAGACGAACGCCACGGCCACCACCACGAGGCCCATCCAGAACGCCCACCCGGCCCCGGTCAGCCACGCGTACCAGCCGAGCAGCAGCATCGTGACGACGTGCGCGGCCCGCGCGCCGTAGAGCGCGTTGGCGACGCCGAAGCGGGCCGGGACGGAGCGGACGCCGTCGGCACGGTCGGCCATCACGTCCTGGCAGCCGAAGATCAGGTCGAAGCCGCCGATCCAGACGCCGACGGCCAGGCCCAGCACGCAGGCCTCCCAGGACCAGGTGCCGGTGACCGCGATCCACGCGCCGATCGGGCCCATGGCCTGGGCCAGGCCCAGGATCGCGTGCGGGAAGTCGGTGAACCGCTTGCCGTAGGGGTAGACCACCATCGGGATCACCGCGATCGGCGCCAGCGCCAGGCAGAGCGGGTTGAGCAGCGCCGCGGCGGCGAGGAAGACGACCAGCGCGACCGCAGAGCCGGTGTACGCGGTGCGCAGCGAGACCGCCCCCGTGACCAGCTCGCGTCCGGCCGTCCGCGGGTTCCGCGCGTCGATCTCGCGGTCGATGATGCGGTTCGCGGCCATGGCGAAGGTCCGCAGACCCACCATGCACAGGGTCACCAGCAGCAGCTGGGTCCAGTGCACGTGCCCGTCCTGCAGGAACATCGCCGTCAGCGCGGCGATGTAGGCGAAGGGCAGCGCGAAGACCGAGTGCTCGATCATCACCAGCCGCAGGAACGCCTTCGTCTTGCCGATCTCCGGCGTGGCGACAGCCGTAGTCATCAGAGCCCGTACTCCTTCCAGCGCGTGTCCACGAGCGAGGCCGTGGCCGGGTCCGAGAGGACCATCTCGGGCCAGCCGCCGTCGCGGGTGTAGCCCTCCTCCGGCAGCTTGCGGGTCGCGTCGATCCCCGCCTTGCCGCCCCAGAACTGCTGGTAGGAGGCGTGGTCGAGGTGGTCGACCGGCCCTTCCACCACCGACAGGTCCCGGCTGTAGTCCACGTTGCCGAGCGCCCGCCAGGCGACCTCGTGGTAGTCGTGGACGTCGCAGTCGGAGTCCACCACGATGATCAGCTTGGTCAGCGACATCATGTGGGCGCCCCAGATCGCGTGCATGACCTTCTGCGCGTGCTTGGGGTACTTCTTGTCGATCGAGACGATCACGCAGTTGTGGAAGCCGCCGGCCTCGGGCAGGTCGTAGTCGACGATGTCCGGCACGATCACCTTGAGCAGCGGCAGGAAGAACCGCTCGGTGAACTTGCCCAGCGGACCGTCCTCCGTCGGCGGGCGGCCGACCACGATGGACTGCAGGATCGGACGGCGGCGCATCGTCACGCAGTCGATGGTCAGCGCCGGGAAGGGCTCCTGCGGGGTGTAGAAGCCGGTGTGGTCGCCGAACGGGCCCTCGGGGAGCATCACGTCCGGGTCCAACCACCCCTCGAGCACGACCTCGGCGTCGGCCGGGACCTGGAGCGGGACGGTCTTGCAGTCGACCATCCTCACCCGCTCGCCGCCGACGAATCCGGCGAACAGGTACTCGTCGATGTCGCCCGGCAGCGGCGCGGTGGCCGCGTAGGTGACGGCCGGCGGGCAGCCGAAGGCGATCGCCACCGGCAGCTTCTCGCCACGCTTGGCGGCCACCGCGGCGTGGTTGCGGCTGTCCTTGTGGATCTGCCAGTGCATCCCGATGGTGCGCTTGTCATGGCGCTGCAGCCGGTAGAGCCCGAGGTTGCGGACACCGGTGTCCGGGTCCTTGGTGTGGGTCAGGCCCAGGTTGAAGAAGGACCCGCCGTCCTGCGGCCAGGTGAACAGCGCGGGCAGCTGCATCAGGTCCACGTCGTCACCGGTGAGCACGACCTCCTGGACCTTGGCCTCGCCCGGCTTCACCTTCTTCGGCGGCACGTGCGTCATCCCGGCCAGCTTGCCGAAGGCCTCGCGCACGCCGGTGAAGCCGTGCGGCAGCTCCGGCTTGAGCAGCCCGGCGATCCTCTCGCCGATCTCGTCGGCGGACTTCAGTCCCAGCGACTTCGCCAGCCTGCGCTCGGTGCCGAAGACGTTCATCGCCAGCGGCATCGAGGAACCCTTGACGTTCTCGAAGAGCAGCGCCGGGCCCTTCGCCTTCTGCACGCGGTCGACGATCTCCCCGACCTCCAGGTACGGGTCCACCTCCACCTTGATCCGCTTGAGGTCGCCCTCGCGCTCCAGCGCTCGGAGGAAGGACCGTAGATCGTCGTAAGCCATAGCGCTCAGTATCCGTCACGGGTCCGCGATCACCGATTGCGGGGGCGGGCGTAAATGCTTTGTTTCGTGCATTTACAGGGGTGCACGGCGCCCCGACACTGCCGGGCATGACCACCGACCGGATAGCCGCCTACGGGGACCACGTCCTCGCCGTCGAACCCACCGGGGCCGAACCCGTCCCCGCCTCCGCGCGCCACGGCCGCCCGCTGGGCCTGCTGTGGACCTGGACCTCACCCAACATGGAGTTCGCCACCGTCTTCGTCGGCGTGCTCGGCGTCGGCGTGTTCGGTCTGGACTTCTGGTCGGCCGCCCTGGCCATCGTGCTCGGCACCGCGCTCGGCGCCGTCGCACACGGCTTCCTCGGCCTGGCCGGTCCCCGCTTCGGCGTGCCGCAGATGGTCGCCGGCCGCACCGCCTTCGGCTACCGCGGCAACGCCCTGCCCGCCGGGCTGAACGCGCTCACCGCCGGGATCGGCTGGTTCGCCGTGAACAGCGTCAGCGCCGCGTACGCGCTCGGCACACTGACGGGCTGGCCGGTGCTGCTCTGCCTGTTCCTGGTGGCCGTGCTGCAGGTGGCCATCGCCTTCTTCGGCCACAACTTCATCCACACGGCGGAGAAGTACACCTTCCCCGTGTTGACGGTGGTCTTCCTGGTCGCGGCGGCCGTCATCCTCGGCAAGGCGCACCTCGGCGCGGCGACCGGCGCGCACGCCTTCCCCGGCGCCTTCCTGCTGACGGCCGGCGCCGCCTTCGGCTACGCGGCCGGCTGGACGCCCTACGGCTCCGACTACACCCGCTACCTGCCCGCGTCGACGCCGCGCCGGCAGGTGGGCCTGTGGCCGGCCGTCGGCGTGTTCTGGTCCTGCGTGCTGCTGGAGATCGTCGGCGCGGCCTCGGTGACGATCACGGTGCCGTCCGGGCTGTCCCCGACGGCCGCCTTCGTGCACCCGCTGCCCGGCTGGCTCGCCGACCTGACCCTGCTGGCGATCACGGTGGGCGGCATCGCCGCGAACGCGCTGAACATCTACTCCGGCGCGCTGTCGTTCGTGGCCATGGGCATCCGGCTCCCGGCGTCCGTGCGGCGGGCGACGGTCGCGCTGGTCTTCGGCGTGGCCGGGACGGCGGTGGCCTGGTCGGGCCTGCACGACTCGGGCGCGAAGTACACCGACTTCCTGCTGGTGATCACCTACTGGATCGGCCCCTGGCTGGCCGTGGTCTTCCTGGACCGCTGGTACCGGCGCGGGCAGGACGACGCGACGGTAGCCGCGGATCTGGAGCCGGCCTCGAACTCACCGACGGCGCGGTTCGGCAACTGGGCCGGGCCGGTCGCCATGGCGGTCGGCACCGGGCTCGGTGTCTGGCTCTTCTCCAACCAGACGGAGTACACCGGGCTGGTCGCCCGGCACGTCCCGCAGATCGGCGACATCGCGTTCCTGGCCGGGTTCCTGATCGCGGGTCTGGTCTACGCGGCGCTCCGGGCGGTTCCCGCCTTCGGTCCGGTTCGGGGCGGGCTCGCCGAGGCATCGTAAGCACATGCCCTCCCTCGATTACCGCTCCCTTCTCTCCGTCGCCGTCGGCGAGGCCCAGCGCGGCCTCGCCGAGGGCGGCATCCCGATCGGTGCCGCGCTCTTCGGTCCCGACGGCGAGCTGCTGGGCTCCGGCCACAACCGTCGCGTCCAGGACGGCGATCCCTCCGTGCACGCCGAGACCGCCGCCTTCCGCGCGGCCGGCCGGCTGCGCGGCTACGGCCGCACCACGATGGTGACGACGCTCTCGCCCTGCTGGTACTGCTCGGGCCTGGTCCGGCAGTTCGGCATCGGCCGCGTCGTCGTCGGCGAGGCCACCACCTTCCACGGCGGCCACGACTGGCTCGCCGAGCACGGCGTGGAGATCGTGCTGCTCGACGACCCCGCGTGCGTCCGCATGATGACGGACTTCATCCGCGACCACCCCGACCTGTGGAACGAGGACATCGGCGCATGATCCCCACCATCGACCTCGGCCCCTGGCTGACCGGCACGGCGGCCGAGAAGGCCACGACGGCGACGGCGGTCGACGTCGCGCTGCGCAACGCCGGCTTCCTGCTGGTCACCGGACACGGCGTCACCCCGGCGGAGCGGGGCGCGGTGCGCGCGGCGGCACGGGAGTTCTTCGCCCTGCCGTCGGCGAGGAAGCAGCGGTACTCCGTCGGTGTCGGCGGCCGGGGCTGGCTGGCCAAGGGCGCGGAGGCCAACGGCTACGCCGAGGGAACGCCCACGCCACCGGACCTCAAGGAGTCCTGGACGGTCGGCGCGGACACCCCGAGCGGCGACAGCGCGATCGACGCCTTCTGGTTCCAGCCCAACCGCTGGCCGTCGGCGGAGGCCCCCGCGCTCCGGCCGGCCGTCGAGTCCTACCTGTCCCGGATGCGGACCCTGTCCGACGAGATCCTGCGCCTGCTGGGCGCGGCGCTCGGCCAGGGCGAGTCGTTCTTCACCGACCACACCCGGCATCCCACCTACACGCTGAACATCAACTGGTACCCGGGCGTCTCCGTGGTCGGCGCACCGGAACCCGGCCAGTTCCGGATCGGCCCCCACACGGATTTCGGCACGGTGACCCTGCTGGACCGCGAGCCCGGCCTCGGCGGCCTCCAGGTCGACATCCCGGGCGAGGGCTGGGTCGACGCGCCGTTCGTCCCGGGCGCGCTGACGGTCAACATCGGCGACCTGATGGCGCGCTGGACGGGCGACCGGTGGCGCAGCGGGCGCCACCGCGTGCTGCCGCCGTCGGCGGAGGCGCCGGAGGAGGACCTGATGTCGCTGGTGTTCTTCTACGAGTGCGACCCCCACACGCGGGTGTCCCCGGTGGCCGGCCCGGTCGCATACGCGCCGGTGGATTCGTCGGAGTACCTGCGACGGAAACTGGAGGCAATCACGGTGTGACCCTCAGGGGCGCGAGGAACTGCGCGACAAGCCACCCGCGGCCTTGAGATCCCGAGCGGACAGGGCCATCCGCCTCGGGTGGGTTGCTCGCGCAGTTCCTCGCGCCCCTGAGGGTGACCGTCAGCTGTGGCCGAGCTCCTCGGCCGGGGTGCTCTCCTCGACGGAGCCGCCGGAGCGGTCCGGGTGGAGCGGGAGGGGTTCGAGGGAGAACTCGTCCAGGACCGGCGCAGCCGGAACCGCGGGAGCCGGCATGACCGCCGCCTCGGAGTGGGCGCCGCAGCCGTACGCGAGGGAGATGATGCGCCCGTCCGCGGGGCTGAACTCGTTGCTGCACACGCCGAAGGCCTGACTCAGCGAGCCGCCCAGCGGAACCATGAAGCCGCACGAGACACACGCCGCCGGCGCCGCCTGCGCCATCGGCGAGTGCGCGCCGAACTCCTTCTCCCAGCGGTCCGCGGCCAGGTTGAGGCCGAGCCGGCTGAGCACCCGAGGCCGGCCCATGCCCAGCTCGTCGGCGACGGACGCGATCTGCGCGCGCTCGACGTCCGCGGCGACCTGCACGCGTCCGCCGTCGGGCTCGATCGCCACGTCCTCTCCGGCGATGCCGGACAGGCGGTCCTCCGCCAGCACCGAGTTCGGCGCGGGCTCTTCGTCGCCGGAGTAGCCCGGCTCCAGGCGCAGGTCGTCCGCCTCGCTGGGGAGGAGGTCACCGGGGCCGAGGTCACCCGGGCGCAGGCGCTCGCTCCACGGCACCCACTCCGGCGCGATCAGCGCGTCCTGCCCGGGCAGCAGCACCGTTTCGTCGAGGGTGACCTGCTTGGCCCGCGCAGCACGGGTCACCGTGACCGCCCAGCGCCAGCCCCGGTAGGCCCTCTCGGTGGTGGCGAAGTAGTGGGTGACCACGCGTTCGCCCTCGACGTCCAGGCCGAGGTGCTCACCGACAGCCGCAGCACCGACGGCGTCGACCGCCGCGTGCCGGGCGAACTCCACGGCCTCGGCGCACACGCGGTCAGGGGTACGGCTTCGCGTCGTCGTCGCAGCAGTCATCACGGACCGATTCTCTCCTACACCTCGTCGCGGCCCCAACCACGCCCTCGAACCAGCCACCCTGCGCGGGGTGCGCGCGGCGGCGGTCCGGGTTCCTATTCTTGCCGAACGTCCGCTCCGCTGTCCCGTGTGGACGCGGAACCCGCCGCTGAAACTACCGCTCCGCGCCCTCCCTGTCGGGCACCATGGGAGATATGGCCGAGGCGGAAGCGGGAAAAGCCCGGCGTGCGGCGTCAGCCGTACACCGGTTCACCTCGGCTGCCGCCCTGCGCACCGGCAACGCCGCGAACGCGACGGGGCGCGGGATCCGCAAGGCGACGTCCGCGGAGGGCGCGGGCGAGTCGGGCCTGGCCAAGCTGATCGAACTGCACGCGGTCAACTCCGCGGGCGACATGATGATCACCGTCGCGCTGGCCTCGACGATCTTCTTCTCGGTGCCGACGCACGAGGCGCGCGGGCGTGTCGCCCTCTACCTGCTGATCACCATGGCGCCGTTCGTCCTCCTCGCCCCGGTGATCGGTCCGCTGCTGGACCGGATCCCGAGCGGACGCCGGGCGGCGATGGCCGGCAGCATGCTGGTGCGCGCCGCGCTCGCGTGGATGATGGCGGGCTCGATCGCCGGGGCGGGGCTGCAGATCTATCCGCTGGCGCTCGGTGTGCTGGTCGCGTCCAAGGCCTACGGGGTGATCCGCAGCGTCGTGGTGCCACGACTACGGCCGCCACAACTGCCACTGGTGAAGGCGAACTCGCGGGTCTCCCTCGCCGGGCTGCTCTCCACCGGCGTGGCCGCCGTGCTGGGCGGCCTGCTGCACCTGATCGGACCGGACTGGCCGCTGCGCGGGGCGTTCCTGATCTACGTCGTGGGCGCCGGGCTCGCCTTCGCGCTGCCGCACAAGGTGGACCTGGCCAAGGGTGAGGAGCGGGCCCTGCTGCACGCCGAATCCGCCGAACCCGCCGACGCGCCGCACACCGGTTCGACCGACACGACGGACACGGACGAGGCGGGGACCGAGCCCGCCGCGACGCGGCACAGCGCCAAGGCGGTGCTGCGCTCGGTCGGCCCCGGCGTGATCCTCGCGCTCGGCGCGGAGGGCTCGCTGCGCGTCCTGTTCGGCTTCCTCACCTTCTTCCTGGCCTTCCTGGTCCGCGAGCACCCGCTCGCCGGACTGCCCGCGACAGCGTCGCTGGCCCTCGTCGCCGCCGCGCTCGGCATCGGCAACACCCTCGGCACGGTCGTCGGCGCCTGGCTGCGCACCCGGGGCCCTGAGACGCTCGTCACGTTGATGCTGGCCCTGGCCTTCGGCTCGGCGCTGGCCGCGGCGGTCTTCTACGGCGCTCCCACCGTGGTGCTGCTGGCCTTCGTCTCCGGCTTCGCGCAGTGCATGGGCAAGGTCGCCCTCGACGCGCTGATCCAGCGCGACGTGCCGGAGACCGTCCGGACCTCCGCATTCGCCCGTTCGGAGACGGTCGTCCAGCTGACCTGGGTGCTCGGCGGCGGCCTCGGGATCGTGCTGCCGCTGGTCGGCGAGGTCGGCATGGCCACGGCCTCCGCGCTGATGGGGGTGGCCCTGCTGTGGGCCGTCCGGGCCCGTACGACGCTCCACGTGCGTCACGCGGCGGCCGCCCCCGACGTGGCGTGATCGTCACGGGACGGTAGCCTCAGCACCATGAGTCTCAACCGCGGTGTCGCCGCCCTTGGAGCTGTCGCCGTCGTCGGCGTCGCGACGCTCGGCTGGTCCATCCCCCTCGCGCACCACTTCGGCCAGCCGAAGCCCATGGTCGCCGCGACCTCGGGGTCGACCTGGAAGCAGTTCGCGCCGGTCTGCTGGAACAACGGTGACGTGCTCACCCAGAAGCAGATCACCTCCTGCCTCAAGGACCTGGCCAAGGCCCAGGCGGGCGGCAAGGACACGCCCACCCTGGAGGTCGCCCAGAACGGCACCTTTATGATCAACACCAATGAGGACATCGCCGCCAAGGGCTGGTACGCGCAGGTGCCCGGGCAGCAGCAGCCGGTCGGCCTGTTCTCCCGCACCACCAACCAGCAGGTCGGCAACATCCCGCTCGCCGCGGCCCTGCAGGCCTCCCAGACCGGCAGCGCCCCGGTCACGGTCGTCGAGAGCGACGACTCCGGCAAGCAGATCTACGGCGTCTGGACGTTCGTGGTGAAGCAGCAGGGGTCCTGATCCCCTCCCGCCTCCTCGTCGTCACCGCCGTCGCTCCCGAAGCGGCGGCGGTGCTGCGTGGTGCCCGCAGCCGGTTCGGCGACGCCGAGCCGGTCGAGCGCGCACTGCCCGGCGGGTATCCGCTGACCTCGGTCGGCCCGCTCGACGTGGTGGTCGCGGGTGTCGGCCCCGCGGCGGCAGCGGCGGCCACCGCGACGGCCCTGGCCCTCGCTGCCTCCGCGTCCCCCGGTTACGGCCTGGCCGTCTCCTCCGGCATCGCGGGCGGCTTCGCGCCCACCGCACCGATCGGTTCCGTCGTCGTCGCCGACACGATCGTCGCGGCAGATCTCGGCGCGCAGACGCCGGACGGCTTCGCGGACGTCACCGAGCTCGGCTTCGGCCGCGTCCGCTACAGCTGCCCGGCCGCCGACCCGGTGGCCCGCGCGCTGCGCGAGGCGGGCCGGCCGACCGCCGTCGGCACGGTGCTGACGGTCTCCACCGTCACCGGCAGCGCGGAACGCGCGGCCGAGCTGCTGGGACGTCACCCCGGCGCCGTCGCCGAGGCCATGGAGGGCTTCGGCGTCGCCGAGGCGGCCTCCGGACACGCCCTTCCGGTGCTGGAGCTGCGCACCGTCTCCAACGCCGTCGGCCCGCGCGACCGCGGCGCATGGCGCATCGGCGACGCGCTGGACGCCCTGGCGGCCGTCTACGCGAAACTGCCGTACGCGACACTGGTCGGGTGACTTCTACCTCCCCCGCCCCCGCCCCGGCCTCCTCGTCGGCCCTGACGATCGCCTACTCGCCCTGCCCGAACGACACCTTCGTCTTCCACGCCTGGGCTCACGGCCTGGTCGCGGGCGCGGTGCCGCCCGAGGTCACCTTCGCCGACATCGACATCACCAACGGCCTGGCCGAGCGCGGTGAACTGGACGTCCTGAAGATCTCCTACGCGCAGCTGCCGTGGATCCTCGACGAGTACGCCCTGCTGCCCTGCGGCGGCGCGCTGGGCCGCGGCTGCGGCCCTCTCGTCCTCACCGGCCCGAACTTCTCCGACGGCACGGAGGCCTCCGTCGACCCGTCCGCGCTGCGCGGACGGACGGTGGCCGTCCCGAGCGAGCGCTCCACCGCCTACCTGCTGTTCCGCCTCTGGGCGGCGCAGGCCGTCCCGGGAGGCCTCGGCGAGATCGTGGTCATGCCCTTCCACGAGATCATGCCCGCAGTGCGCGACGGCAAGGTCGACGCGGGCCTGGTCATCCACGAGGCACGGTTCACGTACCAGAACTACGGCCTGCACTGCCTGGCCGACATGGGCGAGGCCTGGGAGACCGCGACCGGCCTCCCCATCCCGCTCGGCGCGATCGTCGCGAAGCGTTCGCTGGGCACGGAGCGGCTCACCGCACTGGCGGACGCGATCCGCAGCAGCGTGCGGCAGGCCTGGGCGGATCCCGCGCTCTCGCGCGACTACGTGATGGCCCACGCCCAGGAGATGGATCCGGCGGTCGCCGACCAGCACATCGGCCTCTACGTCAACGAGTTCACCGAGGACCTCGGCGAGGCCGGCTACGCCGCGGTCCGCGGCCTCTTCACCCGCGCGGCAGCCGAGGGGCTGACCCCGGCAATCTCGGACGAGGCGCTTTCGTTCCCCGGGTGAGTTGCACAACCAGGGGCGCGGGGAACGGCGCGAGCAACCACCCTGTGCGGATGGCCCTGTCCAGTGAGGACCATCCGCGCGTCGGTGGCTCGTCGCGCAGTTCCCCGCGCGCCTGAGCAAGTGGCAACTAGACGTCCAGTTGGTCGGCGACGTGGTGCAGCAGGGTGGCGACGCGCTTGCCGACCGGCTTGTCCGGGTAGCGGCCGCGCTGGAGACCCGGGAGGATCTGCTCCAGGATGGTCGTCAGATCCTGGACCATCGCGGCCAGCTCGTCCGGCTTCTTGCGGGACGCCGCGGCCAGCGAGGGGGCCTCCTCCAGGAGGGTCACCGTCAACGCCTGGTCTCCCCGGTGGCCGGCGACCACGCCGAACTCGACCCGCTGGCCGGGCTTCAACGACTCCACGCCCACGGGCAGCGCCTTGGAGTGCACGAACACGTCGCCGCCGTCGTCGCGCGAGAGGAAGCCGAAGCCCTTCTCAGAGTTGAACCACTTCACTTTGCCCGTAGGCATGGGGAGACCTCGTCGGTAGTCGTTTCGGAGTGTGTCGTACGGGGTGCGGAACCCCACCGGCTACCGGTGGTGACCGCTGGGCGCCGCAGGCGAGCTAGCGCCGGGCCATTGTTCCAGGTCGGCGCCGAAATGATCGACCCGATTGCTCCGCCGGAGGCACGGGAGGCGCCGGCGCCACACGCCATCGACGTGTGGTCGTCGCAGCGGACATGGTGCACCCCCTCCTCGAACAGCCAGGTCGCGTCGCAGCGGTGCCGCTGCGCGCACGCACGGTCCCCGTGCGTGACGTGCATACCCTCCCCGAGTGCCGGGCTAACCCCGGGCGCGACGCGCACCTGTGCGGACCGGTTAGCGTGGAGGGCGTGAACGCTGACTCCATCTCCCGGACGAGCACTTCGACGGCGCCGGGCGACGGGCTGGTCCGCGCCGGGGCGATCCTGTTCGCCGTCGGCGCGGTCGCCACCATCGCCACCGTGCTTCCGCTCTTCCTCGGCCTGCACCGGCTGCCGACCCCGGCCTACTTCGTCTGCATGGTGATGCCGCTCGGCTTCGCCGTCGCCCTCGGCGGGCTGTTCCGCTCGGCCCGCGCGCAACGCCGCCAGGTCACCTCCGACTGACCGGCTCCTGCCTCTGTGCCAGGCTCCGGCCGGGCGTCGAGGCTGCGGCCGGGCGTCGAGGCTGTGCCAGGCTGCGGCCGGGCGTCGCGGCTACGCGTCGCGGAGGTGGGCGTCGAGCCAGGCCGGGAACGCGGTCAGGTCGGCGAGGACCACGTCCGCGCCCGCGGCGCGCAGGCTCTCTTGGTCGTACGGGCCGGTGGCGACGGCGACGGCCAGGGCCCCGGCCACCCGCGCACCCTCCACGTCGCCGAGGTGGTCCCCCACGTAGACGCTGACGCCCTCCGCGCGCAGCGCCTCCGCCTTGCCGGCGGCGAAGACGTCGCCGTGCAGGGCGTCGACGCGCATGTCCAGGGCGGCGAGGTTCAGCTTGGCGTTGGGCGTGTACTTGCCCGTCACGACGACGGTCCGCCCGCCGGCCGCGCGCACGGCGGCAAGCGCCTCCAGCGCGCCCGGCAGCGGCGTGACCCCGGCGACGCCGTTCTCGGCGTAGAGCGCCCGGTACCGGTCGGACATGGAGGCCACCTCCTCGGCCGGGAACCAGTGGGCCATCTCGATCTCGACCGGCGGCCCGAGCCGCGAGACGACCAGTTCGGAGTCGATCGGCGTCCCGGTCTCCCGGGAGAGGAGCTCGTAGGCGCGGGCGATCCCCGGGCGCGAGTCGATCAGCGTCATGTCGAGGTCGAACCCGACGGCCAGGGGAGGGAGCGGCGTCAACGGCGTCATGGCCTTCACCCTATTCGGGCGGACCGTGGGCGATACTGCGAGCTGGATCTCTTTCGGGACAAACCCGCTGAAAAGCGCACGGGACACCAGAAGCCTTGGGAGGCCGGATGTCGGGTTCCTGCTCGCGCCGCACACTGCTCGGCGCGCTCGGCGCACTGGGCGCGGGCGTTCTGCTGGCCGGCTGCAAGGGCGACAACCGCCTGCCACCGGACTCCGGCTCCGCCTCCAGTTCCTCCGCCGGTGCGTCCGGCGCCGCGGAGGCGGTCGGCGCGACCGGTTCGGGGAGTGCGGCGGGTTCGCCCGGCACGGAGGGCTCGCCGAGCGCCTCCGCCTCGCCCACCCCGCCACCCACCCGGACCGTCGACGCCGCGACCGGTCAGGTCCGCGTCCCCGCCGCACCCACCCGGGTCGTCGTGCTGGGGACCGCCGAGCTGGACTCCGCGCTGACCCTCGGTTTCACCCCCGTCGGCGCGGCGCGCAGCGCACTCGACTCCGGCCTGCCGGACTACTTCCCGGCCGCCTGGCTCGCCCCGATCGCACCAGTGGGGGTGGTCGGCGCGCCGGACCTGACCGCGATCGAGCGGCTGCAGCCCGACCTGATCCTGTCCAGCCGGGCCACCGACGGGTCGCGCTACGAGGCGCTGTCGGCGATCGCGCCGACCGTCCTCACCGAGTCGACCGGGGCGTCGTGGAAGCAGGACTTCCAACTGCACGCCCAGGCGCTGAACGCCCAGTCCGTCGCGGACACGATCACCACCTCCTACCAGGACCACGTCCGCGAGGTCACCGCCGAACTGGGCGGCTCCGGAACGACCCGCAAGCAGCAGATCAGCCTGGTCCGCTTCGTCCAGGGCCAGGACCCTCGCGTGATCGCCGCCCACAGCTTCCTCGGAGTCCTGCTCGCAGACGTCCAGCTGGGCCGACCCGCCTCGCAGAACGGGAACACGACGGAGGTCGTCATCCCCGGGGAGTCCAAGCTCGGCGAGGCCGACGGCACCACGATCTTCTACGCCACCTACGGCGATCCCGCCCGGGCCCACACGAACGAGGTGCTCGGCAGTCCGGAATGGGCGGACCTGTCGGCCGTCAAGGCCCGGCGCGTCTACGCCGTCGACGACCAGCTCTGGTACCAGGGTGTCGGCTACTTCGGGGCCGACCTGATCCTCGGTCAACTCAGGCGCTACTTGGGCGGGTAGCGACCGATACGCGCCAAGAGTCTTGTGATGTACCTCACGCGGGAACACCATGGCTCCATGCCGACGACGAGAACTCAACAGCAGCGGGACCACCAGGAACACGGGTCGCCACGCGAGCGGGAGCGCGCGGCGGCAGCGCGGAAGACGTTCATCGCGGAGGGCTTCGACCTGGTCGCGGACACCTACGGAACCGTGGACGCCGAGTTCTTCCGGTCCAGCGGCAGCCGTCTGGTCGAACTGGCCGGCCTGCGGCTCGGCGACCGGGTCCTCGACGTCGGCTGCGGCCGCGGCGCGGTGCTCTTCGCCGCCGCGACGGCGGTCGGCCCGGACGGCTACGTGGCCGGCCTCGACCTCTCCCCCGGCATGGCCCACGCCACCGCCGCGGACATCGCGCAGCGCGGCCTGCGCAACGTCACCGCCCGCGTCGGCGACGCCGAGGACCCCGGCTTCCCCACCGGCTCCTTCGAGGCGGTGCTGGCCGGGCTGATGCTGTTCATCACCCCCGACCCGGCGGCGGTGCTGCGCTCGGCCCACCACATCCTCGTCCCCGGCGGACGCTTCGCCATGTCCAGCTGGGGCGCCGTCCCCGACCCGCGCTGGACCCGCCCGCTGGACGCAGCGCTGGCCTTTCTCGACGACCCGCTGCCGGCGTCCTCCCCGCGCCAGGGCGCACGCGGCGGCCACCCGGCGTTCGACACCGCCGAGTCGATCGCGGAGCTGTTCACCGCGTGCGGCTTCACGCAGGTGCGCACGGTGGAGGAGACCTCCGTGCACGTGATCGAGAGCGGCGAGGCGTGGTGGCGCTCCCAGTGGTCGACGGGCCGCCGGGCCTGGCTCGAGAAGATCCCCCACGCCCGCCGCGACGCCGCGAAGTCCGCGGCGCTGGCGGAGCTGGACGAACTCCGCGACCCGGACGGCATCCTGCGCAGCACGACCGCCCTGCGGTTCACCACGGCCGTGCGGGAGGCGTAGGGCAGCCGGGCCGGTTGCACCATCCTCGGCCGGGAGGTGCCCCCTGCGTGGGCGCGCGAGAAGCCACCCTGTGCGAATGGCCCTGAGCGTCGAGGACCATCCGCGCATCAGTGGCCTGTCGCACGGTTCCCCGCGCCCCTGGAGGTGCAACTGACCCGGCTGCTCGAACAGGGCTCAGCGGCGGGTGATGCGCCAGGCGAGGAACGCGGCGGAGAGCGCGGAGGCGGCCCGGAGCCAGAAGGCGAAGGCGTTGTGTGTCGCGGTAGCGAACTGCGCGTTCGTCAGAGCCGGGTGGCCGGCCGGGTGTCCGGTCCGGTAGAGCCAGAAGCCGCAGGCCGCCGCGGTGAGGCCGGGGATCCACAGTGCCGCGAAGCGGCCGACCCCGCGGCCGAGCCGGCGTCCGCCGTAAGCGAAGAGCCAGCCGAGGATCGCCACGTACCAGAACCCCGTCACCGCGCCAGCGGCCAGCACCAGCGTCGCCACCGCCTCGACGAACGGAATCGGTGCGCGCGGCACCGCGGCGACGGGCTCCGCGACCGCGCCCGCCGGTGCCGGCGCGGTCGCGGACGCGCCGAGCAGGCGACGCAGCAGACCCGGCCTCGGCTGCGCCACGAACGGGGCCCCGGCGCCGGGGAACGGCACCTCGCCGGGGACACCGGCCGGAGGGGCCACGGGAAGTCCGGTGAGCGGATGGATGACGCCGGAGGGATCCCAGGTCGGGGGCGCCCCGTCGAACGTGCCGGACCAGCCGGGCAACTGCACCATCCGGACGCCGTTCGCGCCGGGGTAGTCCCCGCTCTCCGGCTCGGCGGACCACAGCGGCACGCCACCGGTCAGGGGCTGTCGGCCGGCATCGGCGCTGACGAACTCCACCCGCCCCTCGACCGCGGGCGGCTGCGCCTGCGAGGGGATCATGGGCGTCGCGCCGGACGTGGTGCCGGGCATCGTCGCGGTGGCCGACCGGGACTGGGCGGGGACGGAGGGGCCGGCGGTGGGCCACATCGCCCCGCCGGAGGCGCGTGCCACCACCTCGTCCGGCGTGCCGAGCCCGGCCAGGATCCTGCGGACGGCACCGACCTCCGCACGGACGGAGGACGAGGAGTTCGCGGCACGCTGCGAGTCGATGGTCTGCCGCAGCTCGTTGACGAGCCGAGCACGCTGCGCCGCCGTCAGCCCGCCGGACCGCCCGGCGATGTCCCCGACGCGACTCAGGTAGTCGTAGACCAGCTGCTCGCTCTCGATCCCCATGGTGCTCCCGCCCTCCCCGCAACCAGCTCCGGCGTCAGCTTAGGGGGCGTCGTGCGGACGTCACGGCCTTACCCGGAACAGCGGCCCACTACTCCCGGCCCCACCGGCAGCCCACGGCGGGAGCCGTCGTGGAGCGCAACAAGTAACCTGAGTCGGATGAGCACCGGGAGAACCGAGGACGCCGACGGTGTCCGCACGCTGCCCCGCACCCTCGCCGAGGATCTGCGCGGGCGCGACGACGCCGCGCTCTCCGCGCTGCTGCGGGCGCGACCGGACCTCGTGCACCCCGTCCCGGCCGATCTCAGCCAGTTGGCGACCCGCAGCTCGACCCGGGCCAGCGTCATCCGCGCGCTGGAGCGGCTCGACCGGTTCTCCCTCCAGGTCGCCGAGGCACTCGCCGTGGCCGCCGACCCCTGCGCGCCGCAGGAGCTGCAGGCGCTGCTGGGCGTGGACCAGGACCCGGACGTCGCCGCCGCGTTCGACCCGGCCGTGGCGGCGTTGCGCGACGCCGCGCTGGTGTGGGGGGAGCCGGAGCGGCTGCGGCTGGTCCGCACCGCCCGGGACGTCCTCGCACCGGCCGGTGGGCAGCCGGGGCCGACCGGCCTCGGGCCCCTGTACGCCGACGCGGGCGCGGGGCTGTCGCCCACACGCCTGCAGGAGATCCTCGCCGACGCCGGCCTGCGCAGCACCCACGACCAGGTGAGCGCGCTGGCCGCGCTGAGCGCCCTGTTCGCGGACCGCAAGCGCGCGGACGCCCTGCTGGCGCAGGCACCCGAAGGGGCACGCGGCGTCCTGTCCAAGCTGACCTGGGGTCCGCCGTTCGGTGCGACGCCGCCCCGCGCGGTGCGCGCGGAGGACGCGCGCACCCCCGTCGAGTGGCTCCAGGCCTGCGGCCTGCTGCTCCCGGCCGGCCGGGATGCGGTGGTGCTGCCGCGCGAGGTCGCGCTCCATCTGCGCGGCGGCCTGGCCCACCGTCAGGTCCAGCCGGTCGCACCGGAGGTGAGGGCCGCGCGGACCGTCGACCCGGAGCAGGCGGACCACGCCGCCGCCGCACAGGCCTTCACGGCCGTCCGGACGGTGGAGGAGGCGATGGACCTCTGGAGCACCGAGTCGCCCACCGTGCTGCGCGCGGGCGGCCTCGGCGTCCGCGACCTGCGCCGGGCCGCACAGGCGCTGGACCTGACCGAGCCGCACGCCGCCTTCTGGCTCGAACTCGCCTACGGCGCAGGCCTGGTGGCCCCGGACGGCGAGGTGGACGAGCACTGGGCGCCGACCCCCGCCTACGACGAGTGGCTGCGCCGGCCCGTCGCGGAGCGCTGGCTGCTGCTGGCCCGCACCTGGCTCGCCGCGACCCGGGTCGCGGCCCTCGTCGGCACCAAGGACGCGAAGGACAAGGTGCTGCCCGCGCTCGGCAGCGGCCTCGACCGCACCCTCGCCCCGGAGCTGCGCCGGGACGTGCTCGGCCTGCTGGCCGCGCTGCCCCGCGGCAGCGCGGGCGACGCCGCCTCGCTGACGGCCCGGATCGCCTGGCAGCTCCCGCTGCGTGGCGGCGACCTGCGCGACCAGTTGGTCGCGTGGACGCTGGCGGAGGCCGAGGACCTGGGCCTGACCGGACGGGGCGTGCTCGCCCGGTTCGCCGCGCCGCTGCTGGACGACGACGAGACGACAACACTGTCGCGGCTGGCGCCGCTGCTGCCGGAGCCACTGGACCAGGTCATCCTCCAGCCCGACCTGACCGCGATCGCGCCCGGACCGTTGCGCACCCCCTTGGCGCAGACCCTCGCGGTGGCGGCGGACGTGGAGTCCAAGGGCGGCGCGACGGTCTACCGGTTCACCCCCGACTCGGTGCGCCGCGCTCTCGACGCCGGCCGCAGCGCGGCCGAGCTGCACGCGTTCCTCGCGGAGCACTCCAGCACCCCGGTGCCGCAGCCGCTGACCTATCTCGTCGACGACGTGGCCCGCCGCCACGGCCGGTTGCGGGTCGGCGCCGCCTCGGCGTACCTGCGCTGCGACGACGACGCCCTGCTGGACGAGCTGCTCGCCGACCGCCGGGCCGCGCAGCTGCGCCTGCGGCGACTCGCCCCCACCGTCCTGGCGGCGCAGGCCGATCCGGCGGCGGTGCTCACCCAGCTGCGGACGATGGGCTACGCCCCCGCCGCGGAGACCGCCGACGGCGACGTCCTGATCACCCGCCCGGACGCGCGCCGCACTCCCCCGCGCACCCCGCCGACCCCCGTCCCCGACGGCCCCCCACCGGTCACCACGGGCCTGCTGGCGGCCGCGGTCAAGGCCATCCGCGCGGGCGACCGCGCGGCCACCGTCACCCACCGCGCCCCCACCCCGGGCCCCCTCCCCCGCACCCCGGCGGCGGAGACCCTGGCCACCCTCCAGACCGCCGTCCTCACCGGCGACGCGGTCTGGATCGGCTACGTCAACGCGGACGGCGCGGCCAGCCAGCGCGTCATCGAACCGGTCCGGGTGGAAGGCGGCTTCGTCACGGCCTTCGACCAGGTCCACGAGGAGGTCCGCACCTTCTCCCTGCACCGCATCACCGGCGTCGCGGAGCTGGCGGACGACGAGGCCTGAGCGGCCACGACCTGGGCACTCGGACGTGATCGACATCGACCTCACCGCGATCGACCAGCTCTGACCGCTGCCGCGATCTCCTCCGGGGCGTCCTCCGGGAGCAGGTGGCCGCCCGGGCCGCGGCCTCGTCACAGGGTTCGAGGGCCCGTGCTTTCCGGTCCGGCGCCCGATGCGGGACACTTGGGGTTTGGCCATCGCCCGGTACCGGAGGAGACGCACGTGCACGACGGGCCGCTGATCGTTCAGTCCGACAAGACCCTGCTCCTGGAGACCGGCCACGCCGCCGCGGACGACTGCCGGCGCGTCATCGCGCCCTTCGCCGAGCTGGAGCGGGCACCGGAACACGTGCACACCTACCGGGTGACCCCGCTGGGCCTGTGGAACGCGCGCGCCGCCGGGCACGACGCCGAGCAGGTGGTGGACGCGCTGGTGCGCTTCTCGCGCTACCCCGTGCCGAACGCCCTGCTGGTGGACATCGCCGACACCATGGACCGCTACGGGCGCCTGAAGCTGGCCAAGGACCCGGTGCACGGGCTGGTGCTGACCGCGACCGACCGCATGGTCCTGGAAGAGGTGCTGCGGTCGAAGAAGATCATCCCGCTGGTGGGCCAGCGCCTCGACCCGGACACCGTGCTGGTGCACCCGTCCGAGCGCGGCCAGATCAAGCAGGTGCTGCTCAAGCTCGGCTGGCCGGCCGAGGACACCGCCGGGTACGTCGACGGCGAGGCGCACCCGATCGACCTGGCGCAGGACGGCTGGCAGCTGCGCCCCTACCAGCAGCAGGCCGCCGACGGCTTCTGGCACGGCGGCTCCGGCGTCGTGGTGCTGCCCTGCGGCGCCGGCAAGACGCTGGTCGGCGCGGCCGCGATGGCCAAGGCCAAGGCGACCACGCTGATCCTGGTCACCAACACCGTCTCGGCCCGCCAGTGGAAGCACGAGCTGGTCAAGCGGACCTCCCTGACCGAGGACGAGATCGGCGAGTACAGCGGTGCCCGCAAGGAGATCCGGCCGGTCACCATCGCCACCTACCAGGTGATGACGACCAAGCGGAAGGGCGTCTACCCGCACCTGGAGCTGTTCGACTCGCGCGACTGGGGTCTGATCGTCTACGACGAGGTGCACCTGCTGCCCGCGCCGGTCTTCAAGTTCACCGCCGACCTGCAGGCGCGCCGTCGGCTCGGCCTGACCGCGACGCTGGTGCGCGAGGACGGGCGCGAGGGAGACGTGTTCTCCCTCATCGGCCCCAAGCGCTTCGACGCCCCGTGGAAGGAGATCGAGGCGCAGGGCTACATCGCCCCGGCGGACTGCTGCGAGGTGCGGGTCACCCTGACCGACCACGAGCGGCTCGCCTACGCGACGGCGGAGCCGGAGGAGCGGTACCGCTTCTGCGCCACGACGGCGACGAAGCGCCGCGTCACGCAGGCGCTGGTGGAGAAGCACCGGGGCACGCCCACCCTGGTCATCGGCCAGTACATCGACCAGCTCGACGAGCTGGGTGAGGCGCTGGACGCGCCGGTCATCAAGGGCGAGACGACGAACGCGCAGCGCGAGAAGCTCTTCGACGCCTTCCGCGAGGGCGAGATCAGCGTGCTGGTGGTGTCCAAGGTCGCCAACTTCTCCATCGACCTGCCCGAGGCGACAGTGGCGATCCAGGTCTCCGGGACGTTCGGCTCGCGCCAGGAGGAGGCCCAGCGGTTGGGCCGGGTGCTGCGCCCCAAGGCGGACGGGCACATGGCGCACTTCTACTCCGTCGTGGCCCGGGACACCATCGACCAGGACTTCGCCGCGCACCGGCAGCGGTTCCTGGCCGAACAGGGCTACGCCTACCGGATCGTGGACGCGGACGACATCCTCTGAAGTCTCCGGTGAATCCGCCTTGGGGGCGCTGAATCGTCGCTGCTACGATCAGCCGCCCCCGAGCGGGGGCATCGCAGACAGGGGGCCACAACTTCATGCGTCGTATCCGAAGAACCCTCGCCACCGCGGCCGCCCTCACGCCGCTCCTTCTCACCGGGGTGAGCACCCCGGCCTCGGCCGCGAGCAGTTCGCTCACCGTCGACACCCTCGGCCGAAGCGGCGCGAAGGTCGCCACCTCCGGTGAGGTGCTGAGCCTGACGACCGGCCAGTCGTACCAGTTCACCAGCGGCCGGGCGCTGTCGCTGCCCGCCGGCCGGTACGGCGTCGTCGTCGACATCTGGAACAGCAAGGACCAGACGGACACGATGGGCTCGCAGCTCGTCACCGTCTCGGGCCGCACCACGACCACGATCGACGCCCGCAAGGGCCGCCCGCTCTCCATCCGGCTCGACCACGCCCCGGCGAACGTGCAGGAGAGCTACTACGCCCAGCTGTGCATCGGGTCGAGCCCGATGGGCGCCGGCGCGTGGGGCTCGCCGGGCAAGTTCTACGTGATCCCGAGCAGCTCCTCCCAGGTGCACCTCGGTTACCTGGCCTCGTGGGGCCAGCCGATGACGGCCACCGACGTCTACTCCGTCAGCGGGCAGACCAACGGCGTCCCGAGCACCCCCACGGTGACCTTCAAGGCCGCGTCGCTCGCGAGCGTCCACGTCCAGGCGAAGCGTGGGCCCGAGGGCACCTCGGACGTCGACTTCTCCCTCCAGCCGCTGAGCACGACGAACTCGTGCCAGAACCGGCTGTTCCAGGAGTTCTACCGCGGCGCCCCGCCCTTCGCGATGACCGCGCACGTCTCCGCGGGCACCTGGGCGGTCCGCTCGGACGAGATGGACGACGCCACCAACGCCGACTTCGGCGGCGTGGAGGCGGACCGGCAGTTCCAGGCCGGCGGCCACTACGCGCAGGGCCTGTACGCCAACACCTGGGGCCCGGTGGGGTCACAGCCGTCCACCTGGTACGGGCGTCTGGACTTCCAGCCGGACATGTTCACGGACCCGACCGTCGCGTACGCCCACGAGGCGGCGGCGAAGTACACCGGCACGCTGGTCGAGGGCGGCAAGGTCGTCTCCTCGCACAGCTGGACGGACATGGGCCCGGTGCCCGGCAGCTGGGAGCCGCACGTCAGCTCCAAGGGCTGGTACACGGTGAACATCGCGGCCCAGCGCTACTACCCCGGGATCCACTACCCGGCGGGCATGCTGTCGACGGCGTCGACGGTCAGCGTGCACTACTACATCAATCCGGCGGTCAACGCCTACGCACCGGCCTACCTGACGAGCTTCGACCCGCAGGGGCTCGGCATGGACGACCAGGCCGCGCCGAAGAGCAGCACCCGGGTGACGCTCTGGCTGGACCACCAGGGCGGTGACCAGTCGATCGCCGACCACCGGGGCACGGTCAGCTCGGTCAAGGTGTGGGCGTCGTTCGACGGCGGCGTCACCTGGCAGGCCGTCTCCGTCACGCACACGGGTGGCACGTGGGCGGCACTGGTGCCGAACGCGGCCTCCGGAGCGGTCTCGCTCCGCTCGACCGTCAACGACACCGACGGCAGCAGCGCGACCACCACGGTCTACCGCGCCTACGCCATCGGCTGACGCTCGCGCGCTCCGGCCCGGTCAGTCGGCCTTCCGGACGAGATCGTCCGGAAGGCCGTCGTGGCCGAGGACGACGACGGAGAAGGCCGTGCTGGCCACGATGCCGACGCGGCGCGCGCAGGCCGCGATCGGGTTGCGCGGCGCGCGTGCCGCCTTGGTGGCACCACGGGCGACGACGGGACGGTGGGTGGGTCGGGGGCGGGGGTCGATGTGTGCGGTAGCCATGTCTCAAAGGTAGGTTTCGGGCGCCCGTGAATCGTCAGCCCAACGGCCGAATCCGCAGGGCCTGCGGCGTCATCCCGCAGAGGGACACGACCTCGTCATCTCCTCAGGGTTACCCCTGATATTCAACGAGTAAATAAGCGGTTCGCCCGCAGGTCGTTCGTGGGTATAGGGTGTCCGGTCTGCCGCCTCCCCGGGACGCACGTGGGGAGGCTCCGCCCGGACGGAAACCGGGTGGTTCTCAAATTCCATCGCAGACTTTTGAGACCGCTGCGCGCCGGACACCCCCGGCCCCGCGCAGCCGGGAAGGCTCCTTCGTGCCTGCGCACAGCACAGCTTCCGACAACCCGCTCGACCGCGAGCGCTCCCACCTGGCCTCCTCCCGTTCCGCACTGCGCTCCATGCGCGAGGACGTCGAGTCGCTGGACATCCGCGACGTCACCGGCAACTGGGTCAACGCCGCGATCCTGGCCCGCGAGATCGACGACCGGATCAAGGCCCTCGCCGACCTTGCGCACACCCCGCTCTTCTTCGGCCGGGTCGACTTCCTGCACGCACCGGGCGCGGACCTCGCGGAGGGCGGTGAGGGCGAGCGGTTCTACATCGGCCGCCGCCACGTCCACGACGCCGACGGCGACCCGATGGTCATCGACTGGCGCGCGCCGGTCTCCCAGTCCTTCTACCGGGCCAGCAAGAAGGACCCGATGGACATCGGGCTGCGTCGCCGCTTCGGTTACACCGGAGGCGAGTTGACCGCCTACGAGGACGAGCACCTGACCGACCCCGAGGAGACGACCGGGGCGAGCGCGCTGCTCGCGGCGGAGATCGAGCGTCCTCGCGTCGGCCCGATGCGCGACATCGTCGCGACCATCCAGCCCGAGCAGGACGAGATCGTCCGTGCCGACGTGCACGGCACCGTCTGTGTCCAGGGGGCGCCCGGCACCGGGAAGACCGCCGTCGGCCTGCACCGTGTCGCCTACCTCCTCTACGCCCACCGCGAGCGCCTGGCCCGCACCGGCACGCTGGTCATCGGCCCGAACCGGTCCTTCCTCCAGTACATCGAGCAGGTCCTGCCGGCGCTGGGCGAACTGGACGTCGCCCAGGCCACCGTGGAGGAACTGGTCGCGCACGTCCCGCTGCGCGGCACCGACACCGCGCAGGCGGCCCGGATCAAGGGCGACGCGCGGATGGCCGAGGTGCTGCGGCGCGCCGTGCGCTCGGGCATCACCCTGCCGACGGAGGGCTGCGTCGTGGTCCGCGGCTCGCGCCGCTGGCGTGTCGCCTCCTACGAGCTGGAGGAGATCGTCCGGGAGCTGATGGACCGTGACATCCGTTACGGCGCGGCCCAGGCCGCGCTGCCGCAGCGGATCGCGCACGCCGTCCTGGTGAAGATGGAGCAGGGGGGCGAGGCCCCCGACGACCGTGTCCAGGACGCGGTCGCCCGCACGCCCGCCGTGAAGGCGACGGCCAAGGCCCTGTGGCCGCCGGTCGACCCGGCCAAGCTGGTGCTGCGCCTGCTCTCCGACGCCGAGTTCCTCGCGCGGTGCGCGGAGGGACTGCTCACGGAGGAGGAGCAGGCGGCGGTGTTGTGGCCCAAGCCCGGCAAGGGCGTCAGGACCGCGCCCTGGACGCCCGCGGACGCGGTCCTCGTGGACGAGGCGCGGGATCTGGTCGAGCGCACGGCCTCGCTGGGCCACGTCGTCCTCGACGAGGCCCAGGACCTCTCCCCCATGCAGTACCGCGCGGTCGGCCGCCGCTGCACGACGGGATCCGCGACGGTGCTGGGCGACATCGCCCAGGGCACGACGCCGTGGTCCACGGACTCCTGGTCCACCGCCCTGCACCATCTGGGCAAGCCCGGCTCACGGGTGGAGGAGCTGACCGTCGGCTTCCGTGTCCCCGGCGAGGTCATCGGCTACGCGTCGCGCCTGCTGCCCGAGATCGCCCCCGACCTGGCCCCCGCGACGTCGATCCGCACCGCGTCCGACACGTTGGCGATCCGCCGCGTCGACGGCTCCGCCGCGCCGGAGGACGCGGACGCGCTGGACGCGGCGTCCGAGCTGGCGCCGGCGACGCCACCGGCGCTGACGGAAGCGGTCCTGGCGGCGGTCGGCGCGGCGCTGCGCAACGAGGGCTCGATCGGCCTCATCGCGGCGGACGCACGCGTCCCCGCGCTGGGCGCGGCACTCACGGCCGCGGGCCTGCCCTACCTCGACCCCGGCACGGAGACGAACGCCGAGAGCCGGCTCACCCTGGTCCCGGCCTCGCTGGCCAAGGGTCTGGAGTACGACTACGTGGTCCTGGACGAGCCGGCGGCCATCGTCGACGGCGAGGCGGACCTCCGTACGGGCCTGCGCCGCCTCTACGTCTGCCTCACCCGCGCCGTCTCCGGCCTCGACGTCCTCCACGCCCGCCCGCTGCCCGCGGCACTGGGGTAATCCCCCAGGGGCGCGGGGACGTCTGCACGAAGAGCCGGTTGCACCCGGGGGCGCGGGGCTCGGCCGATGTGCGGCTCCGCCGCGTGGGCGCGACAAGCCACTGACGAGCAGATGGTCCTCCCTGCGCAGGGCCATCCGCACGTCGTCGGTTTCTCGCGCAGTTCCTCGCACCCCTGAGGCCGCTACGCGGCCACGGGCTCCGCGTCGAGGAGGCGGCGCCACTGCTGGACGAGGCCCGTGTCGAGCGGGCTGTCCCAGCCCGCGGCGCGGACCATCGTGCCGACGTGAAAGCCGTCGATGCCGGCCGTGCGCAGGCGCGCGACGTGCTCGGTCTTGAGGCCGCCGCCGACGAGGATGCGCGGGCCGTAGCCGGGCGCGCCCGCGCGGGACGCCTCGCGGGCGAGGACGTCCATGCCGGAGGCCACGCCCGCCGCGCTGCCGGCGGTGAGGACGGTGTCCAGGCCGGGCAGGCCGTCGATCGCGGCGCGGACGTGGTCGCGCGACGCCGCGTTGTCCAGTGCCCGGTGGAAGGTCCAGCGGCAGTCCGGGATGGCCTCCAGCAGGGTCCGCACGGACGCCAGATCGACCTCCCCCTCGGGGGTGAGGAAGCCCAGGACGAACTCCTCCGCGCCCTCGGCGCGCAGCGCCTGTGCCTTCTGGCAGAGCGCGTCGAGGTCACGGACGAGGAAGCCGTCGCCGTCACGCAGCATCACCCGGAGCGGGACGTGGACCGCTGCCCGGATCCGGGCGAACTCGGCGAGGTCGGGGGTCAGCCCGTCGGCGGCCATGTCGCCGGCGAGTTCCAGACGGTCCGCCCCGCCCGCCGCGGCCGCGACGGCGTCCTCCGCGGACGTCGCGATGACCTCGAAGATCGCCCGATCGCTCATGTGCAGCCTCTCTGCTCCGCTCCCATGCCTGCCTCGGACCGACCCCTCCGCCTGCTTGGCAGGAGGAGGGGTTCACGGAAAGGCCACAACAGGTCTAGTCCAATGTGGACAGCCTAGCCGTTGGCGCGACGCTGCGACAGCGACGACGTGTCCCCCACATGAGGACGGTCCGACAGCGCGCGGGGCATCGTCCGTACCACAATGGCCCTATGCCCGAGCCGTCGCATCCCGACCGAACCCTCGTCGAAGCCCTGCTCGCCCGCTGGACCGCGCTCTTCGCGACCCCCGAGGCGGAGCCGTACGGGGAGCAGCTGCTGCGGCGCTGGTCGGAGCCGCAGCGCAAGTACCACACCCTGCGCCATCTGGCCGCCACGCTGCAGGTCGTCGACCGGCTGGCCGGTCACGCCGACGACGCCGACCTGGTACGGCTCGCCGCCTGGTTCCACGACGCCGTCTACGCGCCCGACCGGACGGAGAACGAGGAGCGCAGCGCGCGTCTGGCCGAACGGGTCCTGCCCGAACTCGGCGTCTCCGACGAGGCGATCGCGGAGGTGGCCCGCCTCGTCCGGCTGACCGCCGAGCACGACCCGGCGCCCGGCGACCACAACGGCGAGGTCCTGTGCGACGCGGATCTGGCGATCCTCGGCGCCCCGCCGGAGATCTACGCAGGCTACGTGTCGGCGGTCCGCGCCGAGTACGCATTCGTGCCCGACGAGGACTTCCGCAAGGGCCGCGCGGAGATTCTGACCCGATTGCTGACGAAAAAGCCCTCCCTCTACCGCACTCAGCCCGCGCAGAGCACCTTCGGTCCGCGCGCGGAGGCGAACCTCCGTTCCGAGCTGGCACGGTTGCGCGATAAGGTGCCGCCCGTTACGTGAGTCCCTTGGGCTGCCGGGTGGGGTGCATGGATATCGAGGCGGAGTTCGAGTACCAGCACGGCGAGCTGCGCAGCCGCTGGCTACGGACGTCCGGCCGGGCGACCGTCCTCTGGCTGGTGGTGGGCCTCGCCGGCCTGGTCGTCGCCTTCGCCACGCGCGGCCTGACCGTCGCGCACCTCGCGCTGCTCGCGATCTCGGCCCTGCTGTTCGCCACGCTCGTGCAGACGGTCAGCCGCAGACTGCGCGCGCTCTCCTCGGCCGAGCCGATGTCGCTGCGCTTCACCGAGGCGGGACTGTCCTGGCGCAACCAGTTCGTCTCGCACCAGGTCCGCTGGCCGGCCGTACGCCGGGTGCGGCGCGAGCGCGGCTGGCTGGTCTTCGAGGGCACCCGCAGCGTCGGTGACGTCGCGTTCCCCATGCGCGCGCTGAGCGAGGTCCAGTTGGAGGAGCTGACGGCCTGGCTCACCACACAGAAGCTCATGCGCTAACGGTGCTTGGGGCGGCGCAGGCCGGCCGCCGTGAGCCGGGCGACGATCTCGCGGCTGCGGACCGGCGACGCGCCGAGCGCCAGCGCGTCCGCGTACAGCCGCTCCGGCACGTCGTAGTGGTCCCCGTCGAAGCCGCGCTCCGGCACGCCCAGGCGACGCGCGAAGGTGTGCAGCTCGTCGTAGGAGACGTCGGAGACCAGGTGCGACCAGAGCCGCCCGTGGCCGGGCCAGCTCGGGGGGTCGATCAGGATCATGGCGTGAGCTCGCCGACGGCCGCGACGACGCGGCCCTCCTTGCCACAGACCCAGTGCGGGTCCGGGCCCAGCTCGGGCTCCACCGAGAGCGCGTGCGGGTCCCCGTCGGCGGCGCAGTCCTGGCACAGCGGCCAGCGGCCCCAGCCCTCCAGCAGCGCGTCCTGCACGTCCTGGGCGACCAGGCCGAGCAGGTAGTCCACCCCGTCCGGCCACTGCTCGACCCACCAGCGCCGCTGCGCGACCGCGTCCTCCAGCGCCGAGACGATCGCCGCGTCGGCGACGTCCCGCGCGGTCAGATCCTTGAGCAGCGCGCTCCGCGCCCCGTGCAGAGCGGCTTCCAAACGGTTCTCCATCGCTCCAGTCTCTCCCAACGTGACCCGACGCAACCCGACGTGACGCCGGGAACAGCAGGGCGGCCGCCCACCCCGCGAGGGGTGGGCGGCCGCCCGGATGAACGATCCGATCCGTCAGGATCAGAAGTCCATGTCACCGCCCGGCATGCCGCCGCCGGCGGCCGCAGCGGCCTTCTCCGGCTTGTCGGCGATGACGGCCTCGGTGGTGAGGAAGAGCGCGGCGATGGAGGCCGCGTTCTGCAGCGCGGAGCGCGTGACCTTGGCCGGGTCGATGATCCCCGCGGCGATGAGGTCGACGTACTCGTTGGTGGCGGCGTTCAGGCCGTGACCGGCGGGGAGGTTGCGCACCTTCTCCACCACGACGCCACCCTCGAGGCCGGCGTTGGTCGCGATCTGCTTGATCGGGGCCTCGAGCGCGACGCGCACGATGTTGGCACCGGTCGCCTCGTCACCCTCGAGCTCGAGCTTCTCGAACGCGACACCGGCCTGCAGCAGGGCCACGCCACCACCGGCGACGATGCCCTCCTCGACGGCGGCCTTCGCGTTGCGGACGGCGTCCTCGATGCGGTGCTTGCGCTCCTTGAGCTCGACCTCGGTGGCCGCGCCCGCCTTGATGACGGCGACGCCACCGGCCAGCTTGGCCAGGCGCTCCTGCAGCTTCTCGCGGTCGTAGTCCGAGTCGCTGTTCTCGATCTCGGCACGGATCTGCGCCACGCGGCCGGCGACCTGGTCGCTCTCGCCGGAGCCGTCCACGATGGTGGTCTCGTCCTTGGTGACGACGACCTTGCGGGCGCGGCCCAGGAGCTCCAGACCGGCGTTCTCCAGCTTGAGGCCGACCTCCTCGGAGATGACCTGGCCACCGGTGAGGATGGCGATGTCGCCGAGCATGGCCTTGCGACGGTCACCGAAGCCCGGGGCCTTGACGGCGACGGACTTGAAGGTGCCGCGGATCTTGTTGACGACCAGGGTGGAGAGCGCCTCGCCCTCGACGTCCTCGGCGATGATCAGCAGCGGCTTGCCGGACTGCATGACCTTCTCGAGCAGCGGGAGCAGGTCCTTGATCGAGCCGATCTTGGAGTTGGCGATGAGGATGTAGGGGTCCTCGAAGACCGTCTCCATGCGCTCCAGGTCGGTGGCGAAGTACGCCGAGATGAAGCCCTTGTCGAAGCGCATACCCTCGGTGAGCTCCAGCTCCAGACCGAAGGTCTGGGACTCCTCGACGGTGATGACGCCTTCCTTGCCGACCTTGTCCATCGCCTCGGCGATGAGCTCGCCGATCTGGGTGTCGGCGGCCGAGATGGAGGCCGTGGAGGCGATCTGCTCCTTGGTCTCCACGTCCTTGGCCTGCTCGAGCAGCTGGGCGGAGACGGCCTCGACGGCCTTCTCGATGCCGCGCTTCAGAGCCATCGGGTTGGCGCCGGCGGCGACGTTGCGCAGACCCTCGCGGACGAGAGCCTGGGCCAGCACGGTGGCGGTGGTGGTGCCGTCACCCGCGACGTCGTCGGTCTTCTTGGCGACCTCCTTGACGAGCTCGGCGCCGATCTTCTCGTACGGGTCCTCGAGCTCGATCTCCTTGGCGATGGAGACACCGTCGTTGGTGATCGTGGGGGCGCCCCACTTCTTCTCCAGAACGACGTTGCGGCCCTTGGGGCCCAGCGTGACCTTGACAGCGTCGGCGAGCTGGTTCATGCCGCGCTCGAGGCCGCGACGAGCCTCCTCGTCGAACGCAATGATCTTGGCCATGGAAGTGGTCCTCCTGGACAGCTGGCTGCTTCTGGACCGCGCTGGCGCCCGCGACGGACGACCTCGGCCTGCGACGGTTCCTTACCGCCGCGCCCGGGGTCTCACCGACCCGGCCCGTTGTCACTCTCTACCTCAGAGTGCTAACGCCAATGATTAGCACTCGACCCCCTTGAGTGCAAGCAGCTCAACCGAACCCGGGCCGGACTCCGACACGACGAAGGACCCCTGCCCACATGCGGGGCAGGGGTCCTTCGGAAGACCTGCGTGGATGCATCGTTTCGTCTGGAACGAGCTCTGCGGGTCCCAATCAGTCGGCGATCGCCGCCGAAGTGAGCCGGTGGTGGTGCTTCAGCCGATGACCTTGACCATGTCGGCCTGCGGGCCCTTCTGGCCCTGCGAGATCTCGAACTCCACCCGCTGGCCCTCTTCGAGAGCCCGGTACCCGTCCATCTGGATCGCGCTGTAGTGGACGAACACGTCCGCACCACCGTCGACCGCGATGAAGCCGTACCCCTTCTCCGCGTTGAACCACTTGACGGTGCCCTGAGCCATTCCAAACTCCCCTATTACTGGCCCTTTCACGGTCCGCACACCGCGGACCGGGCCGGACTCTGACGCTGCGGAGTTGCAGTGCCGGTGCTCGGCCGACGCTGAATGTATCCACTCCGATGCCCTGAGCAACAGAGCCTTCGACAGCCAATTCTCACGGGGAGTAATGAGACATAAGCGGCGCGCGGCGGCGAAGGGGAGCAATTCGGGCCGGGCATATCGGGATGATTCCGGACAGATCGCCGGGCGAAAAAGAACACGTCAACCGTCTCAACGGACGGGACAGGAGCACTCTACTCCTCTTAAACATCCGGAAATGACAGATGCCCGGCCACCCCGGTAAGGGGTGGCCGGGCTTTCGCACCTGACCGGTCGGTAGGGTTCAGCAACCGCCGGCGACCGCGGGGATGATCGAGACGCCCGCGCCGTCCGGCGTGGCCGTCTCCAGGCCCTCGGCGAAACGCACGTCGTCCTCGTTGACGTACACGTTGACGAAGCGGCGCAGCTTGCCGCTGTCGTCCAGCAGGCGGGCGGAGATGCCGGTGTGGTTGGCCTCGAGGTCCTTGATGACGTCGGCCAGGGTGGCGCCCTCGGCGCTCACCTCCGCGTTGCCGCCCGTGTAGGTGCGCAGGATGGTGGGGATGCGGACGGTGACGCTCATGCGAGGCCTGCCTCTCGGAACGAGTCAAGGGTGGGGCGGATGACGGCGGTCGGGCGGGCGGCGTCCGCCACGGCCTCCAGGGTCTTCAGGCCGTCCCCGGTGTTGAGGACGACGGTCTCGGCGGCCGGGTCGAGCACACCGTTCTCGATCAGCTTGCGCAGCACGCCGACGGTCACGCCACCCGCCGTCTCGGCGAAGATGCCCTCGGTGCGGGCCAGCAGCCGGATCGCGTCGACGACCTGCTCGTCGTTGACGTCCTCGACCGCGCCGCCGGTGCGACGGGCGATGTCGAGCACGTAGATGCCGTCGGCCGGGTTGCCGATGGCCAGCGACTTGGCGATGGTGTCCGGCTTCTGCGGGCGGACCACGTCGTGGCCGGCCTTGAAGGCGGCGGAGACCGGGGAGCAGCCCTCGGCCTGGGCGCCGAAGATCTTGTAGGGCTTGTCCTCGACCAGGCCGAGGGCGATCAGCTCCTTGAGACCCTTGTCGATCTTCGTCAGCTGGGAGCCGGACGCGATCGGGATGACCAGCTGGTCCGGGATGCGCCAGCCGAGCTGCTCGCAGATCTCGTAGGCCAGCGTCTTGGAGCCCTCGCCGTAGTACGGGCGCAGGTTCACGTTGACGAAGCCCCAGCCCTCGCCGGCCGGGTCGCCGATCAGCTCGGAGCAGAAGCGGTTCACGTCGTCGTAGTTGCCGTCGATGCCGACCACGTCGCCGCCGTAGACCGCGGCCATGACGACCTTGCCGGCCTCCAGGTCGTGCGGGATGAAGACGCAGGCGCGCAGGCCGGTGCGGGCGGCGGCGGCCGTCACGGCGCCGGCCAGGTTGCCCGTGGAGGAGCAGGAGAGCGTGGTGAAGCCGAAGGTGCGGGCCGCCTCGACGGCGATGGCCACGACCCGGTCCTTGAAGGAGTGGGTCGGGTTGCCGGAGTCGTCCTTGACGTAGAGGGAGCCGGTGACGCCCAGCTCACGGGCCAGGTTGTCGGCCTTGACCAGCTTGGTCAGGCCCGGGTTCAGGCTCGGGCGCTCGGCCACGTCCGGGGAGACCGGCAGCAGCGGCGCGTAGCGCCAGATGTTGAGCGGGCCGTTCTCGATCTGCTTGCGCAGGCCCTCCGGGTCGCCGGCCGGAAGCTCGTAGGCGACCTCCAGCGGGCCGAAGCACTCGACACATGCGAAGTCGGGGGCGAGGGGGGTGCGTGCTCCGCACTCGCGACAGGACAGGGCCACGGCGGGGCCGAAGGCGTCGGGTGCGACGGTGTGGCTGACAAGAGCCATGATGGCGAGAACCTCTCTCCTCATCTTCCCCGGGGCGCGTTTCGCCACGGGCCGGAATTGGCACCTTCCCGGCCGGGCGCACGTCGTTCGACGCGAACCGCTTGGCAGGGGGGTTGCCGGGACTTCAACGGGCCGTTCCCTCAGTCCCTCTGGATGAGCGCTATGGCGCCGCGCTTCCGCGCGCGTCGCGTTTGTTCGAGGCCGACCCCAATGTGCGATGTCCACGCCTCGTCCTCAAGACTGTAACCGAAGCCCCACAGCGCGCCGAGTACCGTCCGAGACGCGAGACGGTCACCGACAGCGAGCGCCCCGCGCCGCGAAGACCCGAAGGAGCCCCGTGCTGGACCAGGTCGAGGACTGGCTGCGCCGCCGATCCTGGAGCGCCGCCGACCGACCCCTGCCCGAGCTGCTGGACGCCAAGCGCCGCACCGGCCAGACGGTCAGCGTCGTCCTGCCGGCGCTGGACGAGGAGGAGACGGTCGGCGAGATCGTCGCCGCCATCCGCCGCGACCTGGTCGAGGGGGTGCCGCTGGTCGACGAGCTGGTCGTGGTCGACTCCGGCTCGGTGGACCGCACGGCGCACGAGGCCGCCGCCGCGGGCGCCCGGGTGGTGCACCGCGACGAGATCCTGCCCCGGCTGCCCACCGAGCCCGGCAAGGGCGAGGTGCTCTGGCGCTCGCTGCTCGCCACCACCGGCGACATCGTCTGCTTCGTCGACTCCGACCTGCGGGCCTTCGACTCCACCTTCGTCTCCGGCATCGTCGGCCCGCTGCTGACCGAGCCCGGCGTCGCCTTCGTCAAGGCCATGTACGACCGGCCCTTCGACACCGAGACCGGCTCCATCCCGGCGGGCGGCGGCCGGGTCACCGAACTGGTCGCCCGTCCCCTGCTCAACCTGCACTGGCCGCTGCTGGCCGGCTTCGTCCAGCCGCTCGGCGGCGAGTACGCGGCCCGGCGCTCACTGCTGGAGCGGCTGCCCTTCCCCACCGGCTACGGCGTCGAGCTCGGTCTGCTCGTCGACGCGCTCGGCCTGGTCGGCCTGGACGCACTGGCCCAGGTCGACGTGGGCGTGCGGCACCACCGCCACCAGGACGCGCAGGCGCTCGGCCGGATGGCGGCCACCATCTACCGCACCGCGCTGGAGCGGCTGAAGACGCCCGAGGACGCGGTGCGCTCCGAGCTCGTGCAGTTCACCCGCACGGAGGCCGGGTTCACCCCGGCCAGCACCGAGGTCACCACGGTGGAACGCCCGCCGATGGCGTCGGTACCCGAGTACCGCGCGCGGCCGGGAGCCGTGCAGCGGGAGGTTTGCCCGCATCCCTGAGAGGCAAGGGTGACTGATATGGCTTCGACCACCGCCCCCGTCGTTCTCGCGTCCAACCGTGGCCCCGTCTCGTTCACCGTCGGCGACGACGGCGCGCTGACGCCACGCCGAGGCGGGGGCGGACTGGTCTCGGGCCTGTCCGCGATCGGCACCGGGCAACGCAGCATCTGGGTCTGCGCGGCCCTCTCCGACGGCGACCGCGCGGCCGCCCGGCAGGGCCTGACCGAGCCCGACGTGCGGATGCTCGACATCGACGCGGGCACCTTCGCCCGGGCCTACAACGGCATCGCCAACTCGACGCTCTGGTTCGTCCACCACCTCCTGTACGACACGCCGACCAAGCCCGTCTTCGGCGGGCAGTTCCGCCGGGAGTGGGCCTCCTACGAGGCGTACAACCGCGCCTTCGCCCAGGCGCTGGCCGAGAGCGCCGAGCCCGGAGCGGCGGTACTCGTCCAGGACTACCACCTGTCACTGACACCGCTGCTGCTGCGCGAGCTGCGGCCGGACGTCCGGATCGGACACTTCTCGCACACTCCGTGGGCGCCGCCGGACTACTACCGGCTGCTGCCTGACGACGTGGCCCGCCAGGTGCTCACGGGCATCCTCGGCGCGGACCGCGCCGGGTTCCTCACCGAGCGGTGGGCCCGCGCCTTCGCCGACTGCTGCCGCGAGGTGCTCGGGGCGTCCGTGTCAGACGACCTGGTCGTCACGCACGAGGGCGGCGCGACGCAGCTCGGCGTCCACGGGCTCGGCGCCGACGCCGACTTCCTGCGCGACCGCGCCCACCAGCCGGACGTCGACGCGCGCCTGGCCGCGCTGCGCGAGGCCGTGGGCGAGCGTCGCACGATCGTGCGGGTCGACCGCACCGAGCTCAGCAAGAACATCGTCCGCGGGCTGCAGGCCTACCAGCACCTGCTGCGCACGCGCAGCGAGTGGATCGACCGGGTCGTGCACATCGCCTTCGCCTACCCCTCGCGGCACGACCTGCCGGAGTACCGCGAGTACACGGCGGCGGTGCTGCGCACCGCCCAGGAGATCAACGACGAGTTCGGCACCCCGAGTTGGCAGCCGGTGATCCTGCACGTCAACGACGACTTCCCGCGCTCGCTCGCGGCCTACCGGCTCGCGGACGTCGCCCTGGTCAACCCGATCCGGGACGGCATGAACCTCGTCGCCAAGGAGGTGCCGGTGGTCTCGGACGCGGGCGTCGCCCTGGTGCTCTCACGGGAGGCCGGCGCCCACGCGGAGCTCGGCGAGGACGCGCTGACGGTCAACCCGTACGACGTGATCCAGACGGCGGACGCCCTGCACGCGGCCCTCACCATGCCGGAGGACGAACGCACCAGCCGCACCAAGCGCCTGGCGGAAGCGAGCACCGCGCTCCCGCCGACGGCGTGGTTCCTGCAGCAGCTGCACGCCCTGACGGGCGGTCAGCCTCAGTCGTAGGTCAGCCCGCGCAGGAGTAGCTGAACGAGCCGGTCCGGGTGAGGGCGGGGTGGTCCTGGACCTCCAGGGTCGCCCGGCCCGCGAACGTCCCCGGCCCCGACAGCGACCAGATCAACGGCAGCTGCACGGTGCGCGTCCCCACCGCGACCGTCTCGGTCAGCCACCCGCTGTCCGTGCCGTCGCTGCGCAGCCACCGGTAGTGGAAGCTGCCTCCGGACCCGTCCGTGGTGACGGTCGCGGTGACGGTGGCCTTCCCGCCGCAGCTGACGGCGGCGGGGGCCACCTGGACGGACGCGGCGGTGAGCTTGAGCTGCGCGGGCGCGAGCAGGCCGTACAGCCACCAGGCCAGCAACCCGAGGAACACGAGCAGAACGGGCACCCAGAACAGCCAGCCGTTCCGCTTCTTCTCCTCCTGGACCTCCGGCTCGGGGGCGACCTCGCCCTTCCACACGGCGATGGTCCGCGCCGTCTTGGGGTCGGGCACACCGGGGCCGAACCGGATCAGCCCGGGGTCGGGCGCGGCTTCGGCAGACGCCTCCGGCGCGGCGGCGGGGGCGGCGGCGGACATCTCCGGCTCGACGGGCAGGTGCAGCGTCGGCGTGGGCACCGGCGCCTGCGTCCCTGCGGGGAGCCGCACGGTGGGGATCACATCGGGATCGGCACCCAGCCGGACGGTGGCCGTGGGCTCCGGCGGGGCGGAGAGCCTCACCGTCGGCACGACCTCGGGGTCGGCCGCGGGAGCGGGGACCGCCGCTCGCCCGAGCCGCACCGTCCCTGCCTCGGCCGGCGGCACGGCGTCCTGCGGAGCGTCCTCCGGCTGCGCACGCAGGTGCATCGTGCCGCCGTCCAGGGATGCGGCTTCCCGGGGATCCTTGTTGTTGCTCATCGCGCTGGGCCCCTCGTCAGCCTGGGATGCAGTAGGAGTTGAGCTGAATCGGCGTGCTCGGCATCAGGTACTGGCCGCCCGCCGGGGACTGGCTGGTCACCTGGGCCCAGCCGTAGTTGCAGGCCGACGGGTTGAGCGCAACGTCGGTGAACCCCGCCTGCTCGAGCGCGAGCTGCGCGTTCTTGGCGCTGGACTGGCCGGTCTCGTCGGGCAGCAGCAGACAGCTGCGCGAGGTGGCCGCCAGCGCGATGCTCGCCGAGCGGGACACGACGCTGCCGCCGGTCGGGTCCTGCGAGTGCACGGTGAAGTTGCCGTTCGCCGCGCCGCTGCAGTCGTAGGCGACGCTGATGTTCCCGCGCCGGAAGCCTGCTGCCATCAGCTTGCTCTCGGCGGAGCCCGGCAGCAGGCCGAGCACCGTGGGCACGTTGATCGTCGTGGGAGGCGCTGTGGTCGGGCTCGACGACGGGGTGGAACTCGGGGTGGACGAGGGGCTCGCCGAAGCCGACGGGCTCGCGCTCGACGACGGCGACGCGGACGGTGAGGCCGAAGGGGAGGCCGAGGCGGAGGCGCTGGCCGACGCGGACGCCGACGCGGACGCCGAGACGGAGACCGGGCCGCTCGGGGTGATGGACGTGATCGCGATCGGCGTGGGGCCGCCCGTGACGTGGGGAGCCTGGTGGCCGCCCACGCCGACGGCGACGCCGCCGAGGGCGCCGACGAGGAGGACGCCGCCGCCCGCTCCGACGAGGAGCTTGCGGGGGATGCGCGGAGCGCGCCGCGGGGGGCCGAGGGTGGTGCTGGCCAGGGCCGTCGTGCCGCTCGTGGGCGCGCCGCCCGCGGAGGGGAACAGGAGGGGCAGCAGCGCCGCGATCGCGGCCAGGCGCTTGCGGCCGCGCTCCTCCCACTGCGGGCCGTACGCCGCTCCCGCGATCGCCTCCAGCTCGGCGACGAACGCCGCCGCGCCTTCCGGCCGGTCGGCCGCCTGCTTGGCGAGGCCGCGCCGGATCAGCGGCCGGACCGCCTCGGGGGCGAGCTCGTCGGGGATGGGGGCGGTGGTGTGCTGCACCACCAGCTCGGCGAAGGTCGCCCCGGCGAACGGGCGCGAGCCCGTCAGGCACTCGAAGAACGTCGCCGTCGCCGCGTAGACGTCCGCCGCGGGGGACGCGGGGTCACCGGTCCACTGCTCGGGGGCCATGTACGGCGGGGTGCCGGCGATGCCGCCCGCGTTCCCGGTCTTCACGGCGATGCCGAAGTCGACCAGCTTGGACGAGCCGTCCGCCGCGACGAGCACGTTCTCCGGCTTGTAGTCCCGGTGGACCACGCCCAGCGCGTGGGCTGCGGCCAGGCCCAGCAGAGAGCCCTTCAGGACGACCAGCGCCGCCTCGGGGCCGGTCGCACCGGCCTGCTTCAGCAGCGCCCGGAGCGCGATCCCGTCGACCAGCTCCATGGCGATCGCCGCGCCGGCCGGGCCCTCGACGTACTCGTAGAGGCGGACGACGTACGGGGTGTCGAGGTCGCCGAGAAGCCGGGCCTCCTCGCGGAACTCGGTGAGGAAGTCCGGGTCGGCCCGGAGGTCGTCGCCGAGGTACTTGATGGCGACCGGCGTGCCGGTCTCCTCGTGCAGCGCGAGCACCACACGGCCGCTCGCACCCGATCCCAGCTCCCGGGTATGCCGATACCCCGGAACGATCCACTCCATGACGACCCGCCCCCTTTGCCGCGAACGTAGCGGTCCGGGCGGAACAGCGACAGGTCCCGTGACAGCACAGTTACCGCCTAGGAGTGGAACGCTTATGCTCCGCATACACCTTGATGACAACCCAGGAAGACCGGCGGCAAGCGGTTAGGGTCGTCCCATGGGCATCGAAGGCTTGGCCGAAGGTCTCCCGGGAGGCCTCCCCGAAGGTCTCCCCCACGTTCTCCCCACGTCGCGGACCGAGGAAGGCGCCGCCGGACTCGCGGCGCTGCGGGCCGAGCCGGAGCGGGCGGTGGTGGCGCTGGACTTCGACGGCACGCTCGCGCCGATCGTCGCCGACCCGGACGCGGCCCGCGCGCACCCGGCGATCCTGCCCGCGCTGCAGCGGCTCGCGCCGCGGCTGGGCGCGGTGGTCGTGGTGACCGGGCGCCCGGCGGGGCTCGCCGCCGAGTACGGCGGGTTCGTGGGTGCGCCGGGCCTGGAGCACCTGACGATCCTCGGGCACTACGGCGCCGAGCGGTGGGACGCGACGACCGGCGAGGTGCACGCACCCGAGGCGCACCCCGGTGTCACCGCGCTCCGAGCCGAGCTGCCGCGGGCGCTGGAGCGGGCGGGCGCCGCGCCGGGGACCTGGATCGAGGACAAGGGTCGCGCTCTCGCCGTCCACACCCGGCGCGCCGAGGACCCGGACGGCGCGCTCGCCGCGCTGGACGCGCCGCTGCGCGCGCTGGCCGCCCGGCACGGGCTGGCGGTCGAGCCGGGGCGGATGGTGCTGGAGCTGCGTCCACCGGGTGTGGACAAGGGCGCCGCGCTGACGGCGTTCCTGGAGGAGCGGAAGGCCGGCGCCGTCCTCTACGTCGGTGACGACCTGGGCGACGTGGCCGCGTACGACGCCGTCGAGGACCTGCGCGCGCTGGGCCGACCGGGCGTGCTCGGCTACAGCGCGCCGACGACGGGCGAGCCGCCGTTGGCCGCGCTCGCGGAGCGGGCCGATCTGGTGGTGGCGGGCCCGCCCGGTGTCGCCGCGCTGCTGGCGGTCCTCAGCGACGCGCTCGCTTCTCGTCCCTGACCCGCCGCAGTCGGTTGACCAGGACGGGCTGGAAGGCGAGCGCCGCCTCGCGGTCGAGGAGGGCGTTGAGAAGCTGGGTGTAGCGGGTGGGCGAGAGCCCGAGCTCCTCGCGGATCGCGGCGTCCTTGGCGCCGCGCGCCCGCCACGGCCGCGCCTCGAAGGCCAGCACGGCGCGCTCGCGCTGCGTCAGCTCGTCCACGCTCGCTCCCTTCACCCGCCCCGGCCGACCATACGACTTGTCATTCTGCCGCGTCCCTCTGACGCAACCTGTCACCTGCACCGGTCACCAGCACGGACTACCGTCGACGCCATGACCAGTTTCGCCGTGCACATCCCCGACGCCGAGCTCGAGCCCGACCCGCTCGACCCCGGCCAGATCGTCTCGGGCACGCCCGAGGTCTCCGGCAAGGTCCTGTGGGAGTCGGAGGACGGCAAGCAGATCCGCGGCATCTGGCAGATCACCCCGGGCGTCGTCACCGACACCGAGGCCAACGAGCTCTTCGTGGTCGTCTCGGGCCGCGCGACCATCGCGGTGGCGGGCGGCGACACCTTCGACGTGGGCCCCGGCGACGCCTGCGTCCTGCGCGAGGGCGACGAGACCACCTGGACGGTCCACGAGACGCTGCGCAAGGCGTACCACATCACCCTGCCGTAGCGATCAGGCGAAACGAAGGGGCGCCCGGCTCAGGCCGGGCGCCCCTTCGTTTCGCACTGCCGCGACTACTTCGCCGGGTACGTCACTTGACCGATCCGGCGGTCAGGCCGGAGGCGACCTTGCCCTCGATCAGGGCGAACAGGATGATCACCGGGATCGTGGCGATCACGGAGGCGGCGAAGAGGTGCTGCCAGTCCGTGGCGTATTCGCCCACGAAGTTGGAGATCTTGACCGTCAGGGTGCGGGGGCCGCTCTGGGTGGTCAGGGTCAGGGCGACGATGAACTCGTTCCAGGCCGCGATGAAGGTGAAGATCAGGGCGGTCACGATGCCGGGCGCGGCCAGCGGGAGGATGACGCGGAACATCGCGCCGATGCGGGAGCAGCCGTCCACGATCGCCGCCTCCTCGATCTCCTTCGGGATCGCGGAGAAGTAGGCGTTGAGGATCCACACGGCGAAGGCCATGTTGAAGCCGGCGTTGACCAGGATCAGCGACCAGATCGAGTCGATCATGTTGAACTGGACGAACTGCTGGTAGATGCCGACGATCATCGCCGTCGGCTGGAACATCTGGGTGATCAGCACCAGCAGCAGGAACAGGCCCTTGCCGCGGAAGTCGCGGCGCGCCGTGTAGTACGCCGCCGGGATGGCGACCAGGAGCACGAGCGCCGTGGAGCCGAAGGCGATCTCCAGGCTGGTGCCGAGGTTGGTGCCGAGGCCGGTGGACCAGATGTCGGTGAAGCTGGCCAGCGTCGGGTGCGACGGGAAGAGGTCACGGTCGTGCAGCTCGTTGCCCGGGCGGATCGCGGTGACGACCATCTCCAGGTACGGGAGAAGGAAGATCACGCCGATCAGGTAGGCGCCGCCCGCCAGGGCGACGGTGCGCAGCGGGGGAAGCTTGCGAGCGGTGCGGGGCTTCTTGGCGGACGCGGGGGCGGCCGGGGACGCGGGGGCGGTCAGGGTGGTCATCTCAGTCCTCCGCGGAGTTCCACCGGGACGCCCGCAGGAAGAGCAGGACGACCACGATGATGAAGCCGAAGTTGACCACGGACATGGCCGCAGCCTCGCCGATGCTGGTCTGCTGGGTGTTGTACATGAACAGGGTCGTCGTGGAGGTCTGGTTGCCCGGGCCACCACCCGTCATCTCGTAGATGATCGGGAACGAGTTGAAGACGTTCATGATGTTGATGAGCGCCGCCACCAGCAGGGCCGGACGCAGCAGGGGCAGCGTGATCGACCAGTAGGTGCGCGCGGCGCCCGCGCCGTCCAGGCGGCAGGCCTCGTAGACGTCCTCGGGGACCGCCTGCAGGCCGGCCAGCAGCGCGTAGGTGGTGAACGGCACCGAGACGAAGATCGCGACGACGATCTCCCAGATGAACGCCGGGGTCTGCTGGGAGAGCCAGTTGACGCTGTTGTAGTTCTTCATGAAGCCCAGGTCGTGCATCAGCACCAGGATCGTGCCGTTGCTCGGGTTGAGCATCCACTTGAAGACGATGGAGGTCATCACGACCGAGGCGGCCCAGGGCGCGATCAGCATCCACCGGGCGATCTTCCGGCCCGGGAACTGCTTGTTGAACATCTGGGCGACGCCCAGCGAGATGAGGATGGTGAGGCCGACCACGGAGATCACCCAGATGACGGTGCGCATCAGCACCCCCGGGAGGTCCGGTTCGTCGAACAGCCGGGTGAAGTTGCTCCAGCCCGCGCTGCCCTGGTCGAAGCCCATCGAGTCGAAGTGCTGACGTGAGGTCAGGAACATCGAGACCACCGGCCAGATCACCACGAAGAGGATGAGGCCGGTCGCGGGCATGAGCCACGGCAGGGGGGCGAGCGCGCGCAGCACGCGTCGGCCGCCGCCGACGGGACGGACACCGCTTCGTTGCGGGGCGTCGCTCCCGGGTGCCGGCTCCAGCAGGCCGGCCTGGGTCGATTGCGTCATGGTCTGCTCCATCGCGTACGCGCCGCGAGGCCGACCGGCGGGGATCACCCGCCGGTCGGCCGTCCCGGCTGTGCGTTCTAGGCCGGGCGGATTACGAGTTGCTGGTGGCGAAGGTCTGCAGGCCGTTCAGGACCGACGACGCGTTGTCGGACGCGGCGGTGCCCAGGGTCTGCTTGAGCTTGGCCAGCACCGTGTTCCAGTTGGTGTTGGACGGGTAGACGACGGAGTTCGGCACGTTCTTCAGGAAGCCGGCCGCGACCGGGTCCTTGGCGGAGAGCGCCGCGGAGGCCGAGGTGGTGGCGGGCAGCAGGTCGTACTCCTGGTCGAACGCGATCTGGTTCTGGTCGGAGTAGACGAAGTCCAGGAACTGCTTGACCTGGTCCGCGTGGCCGCCCTGCTTGAAGGCCACGACGTCGTCGTGGACACCCAGGGTCTGGGTGAGCGGGGCGTTCTTGCCCGGCATCGGGACCACGCCGTAGTCGGACGTGGTCAGCTTGCCGTTCTTGACGATGTCGGGGATCAGCGCGCCGGAGCCGCCGACCATGCCGACCTGGCCCGCCGAGAAGGCGTCCCACATCTGCTGGCGGTTGGTGCTGGCCGGGCCGGGCTCGGTGTCGCCGGCCTTGACCAGGGTGTTCAGGAAGTTGAAGGTCTCGACGTTGGCCGGCTGGTTGATCGCGTACTTGCCGCTGGAGTCGACGTAGCCACCGCTGTTGCCGAGCATCCACAGGTACGACTCGCCCTGGGCCTCCTCGGGGCCGAGCGGCAGGCCGTAGCCGATGTTGCCGCCGCCCAGCGCCTTGATCTTCGCGGCGTCGGCCTGGATGTCGGCCCAGGTCTGCGGCGGGTTGGCGATCTTGGCGGCCGCGAACAGCTTCTTGTTGTAGAACAGGCCGCGGGCGCTGGTGGTGAACGGGGCACCGTAGGCGGCACCGTCGGTGCCGTCCTCCTGCTTGGCGAAGACCGGGATCAGGTTGCTGATGGTGCTGGACGACATGACGTCGGTCAGCTTGTACAGCAGGCCGTCGGCCGCGAACTGCTGGGGCGCGTCGCCCTCGAGGATGTCCGGGTACTGCTTGTCCTGGATCATCGTCGCGACCTGGGCCCAGTTGGTCCACGCGATCGTCTGCACCTGCACGGTGATGTTCGGGTGGCTCTTGTGGAACGTGTCCGCGAGCCCCTGCCAGTAGGCCTGGGTGCTGTTCGAGGTACCGGCGGTGCCGTAGTCGGCGGCCAGCAGCTTGATGGTGACGTTGCCGCCCGAGGATCCCGAGCCCGAGGAAGAGGAGCTGCTGCTGCACGCGGACAGCGACATGACCCCGGCGACACCGATTGCTGTGAGGGCAAGCAAACGACGCTTCAAGAAAACCAACCGCCTTCGCGAAGTAGGAGGACGGAAGGAGGGCGGTCGGCGGAGGTGGGGGCACCGCCGGCCGGCCGAGTGGACCCTGCCCGTCCCGGTGTGACGGTCAGTCTGGCCAGCTCCCGGACAAGAGGTCTACACCATTTACCGAAAAGGCGGTTGTCGTTGCATCCTGCGCAACGACAATTCGGTCATTCGTCGAGAATCTTCGCCGATCGTCGAGAACTTTTGTCGCGCCAAGTGCCCCTCAGTGACCGTCGAAGAAGTTCCTCGGATTGTTTTCCCGAAGGATCTTGCCTAATCAGCCCCACTCCCACCTGCGCTTCTACTTGGTCTAGACCACAAAGGTCCAAACCAATGCATGTGCGCAGGTCAGCGACCGCAATCAGCCTCGACTACTCTCCGTAACTTGCTATGCCAAATCGGGTACTCTATGACATAGTGCCCGGTCCGCGCGGCCGAGTTTGGTCATGGACCAGACCAATCTGCAAACTGGACTAGACCTCTGCGGCTCGAACGAGGGAGACTGCTGCGTCGTGAAGCACGTCATCGCTCTCGATGTCGGCGGGACCGGCATGAAGGCCGCCCTGGTCGCCCCCGACGGCACGCTCCTGTACGAGGACCGCCGCCCCACCGGACGCGAACACGGCACCTCCGCCGTGGTCGCCGGAATCCTGGACTTCGCCGCCGACCTGCGCGACGAGGGCCGGAAGCGTCTCGGGGAGACCGCGCAGGCGGCCGGCGTCGTGGTGCCCGGCACCATCGACGAGGCCGAGGGCGTCGCCGTCTTCTCGGCCAACCTGGGCTGGCGCGACCTACCCATGCGCAAGCTGCTCGGCGAGCGGCTCGGCGTGCCCGTCGCGCTCGGCCACGACGTGCGCACCGGCGCACTCGCCGAGGGCCGGCTCGGCGCCGGGCGCGGGGTCTCCCGGTTCCTGTTCGTCGCGCTGGGCACCGGCATCGCCGGCGGCATCGGCATCGACGGGCGGATCGAGGCCGGCTTCCACGGCAACGGCGGCGAGATCGGCCACGTCATGGTCCGCCCGGCCGGACCCGCCTGCGGCTGCGGCGCCCGCGGCTGCCTGGAGACCATCGCCTCCGCCTCGGCCGTCGGCCGGGCCTGGGCCACCGCCTCCGGCGACCCCACCGCCACCGCCGCCGACTGCGCCCGCGCCGTCGCCACCGGCGACCCGCGGGCCGTCGGGGTGTGGACGGAGGCCCTGTCCGCGCTCGCCGACGGACTGGTCATGGCGCACACCCTGCTCGACACCGGCACCGTCATCATCGGCGGTGGCCTCGCCGAGGCCGGCGACACCCTGTTCGCACCCCTGCGGGTCGCGGTCACCGAACGTCTCTCGTTCCAGATGCCGCCCGCGCTCGTACCGGCGATGCTCAAAGACACCGCCGCATGCCTGGGCGCGGGACTCCTCGCCTGGGACCTGCTCTCACTGGAGGTGACCGCGTGAGCAACGCGGAGCGCACTGTGCTGACCGGGGCCAGGCTCGTCCTGCCCACCGGCGTCGTGGAGAACGGGAAGATCGCCGTCGAGAACGGCGTGATCACCGAGATCGCGGCGCCGGTCACCCCTCCGGACGGCGCGGCCCCCGCCCTCGACCTCACCGGCTACACCGTGGTCCCCGGCTTCGTGGACATGCACGTCCACGGCGGCGGCGGCGAGTCCTACCACTCCGGCACCGCCGAGCAGGTGATCAAGGCCGCGCACACGCACCTCCGGCACGGCACCACCACGACCATCGCCTCCACCGTCACCGGCGAGATCGACGACCTGTGCCGTCAGGCGTCGATGCTGAGCGAGCTGGTCGAGGACGGGGTGCTGGCCGGGATCCACTTCGAGGGCCCGTTCATCAGCATCAACCGCTGCGGGGCCCACGAGCCGGACTTGCTGCGCGACCCGGACCCGGCGGTGGTCCGCAAGCTGATCGACGCCTCGCGCGGCGCGGCACGGATGGTCACCCTGGCCCCCGAGCTCGAGGGCGGCATCGAGTCGATCCGGATGCTGACCGAGCGCGGCGTGATCGCCGCGATCGGCCACACCGACGCGTCCTACGACAAGACGCTGGCCGGGGTCGACGCGGGCGCGACGGTGGCCACCCACCTGTTCAACGCGATGCCGGGCCTGGCCCACCGGGCCCCCGGCCCGATCGCGGCGCTGCTGGAGGACGAACGGGTCACCGTCGAGCTGATCGGCGACGGCGTGCACCTGCACCCGGCCGTGGTCGACCTCGCCTTCCGCGGCGCGGGCGCCTCCCGGGTGGCGCTGGTGACCGACGCGATGGACGCGGCCGGCTTCGGCGACGGCGACTACATGCTCGGCCCCATGGCGGTGAAGGTCCGCGACGGCGTCGCCCGCCTCGCCGAGGGCGGCTCGATCGCGGGCTCGACGCTGACCCTGGACGTCGCGTTCAAGCGCGCGGTGACGGTCAACGGCCTGCCGCTGGACACCGTCAGCCGGATGCTCTCGTTCAACCCGGCCCGGCAGCTCGGCCTCTCCGACAAGCTGGGCTCGCTGGAGGCCGGCAAGCGCGCGGACCTGGTGGTCCTGGACGCGTCCTACGACGTCGTCGCGGTCATGCGCGAGGGCCGCTGGGCGGTCGGCGCGGAGAAGCTCAAGGACCGCGTGCCGGTGCCGAACTGACGCTCCCCGCGAAACGACTGCGGCCCGCGCCCCCTCGAAGGGGCGCGGGCCGCAGTCGTCGGCCGAGGGTCAGCTGCCCCAGGGGTTGCTGCTGTTGTCGGTGATGGTCAGCTGGTCGATGGAGACCGGCGGCTGACCGTCCACGCCCTGGATGGTGATGGTGACCTGACCGGCCGGAAGGTCCGGCTGGTTGTAGGTGTGGAACCACGTCTGGGACGGGTCCTTGCCACCGTAGTTCTTGAAGGATGTCTCGCGGCTCTTCGTGCCGTTGACCAGCAGCAGGTCCTTGGCCTCGGTGCCCGGGGCCGGGTTGTTGTAGCGGATGTGGACGTAGTACTGACCGGCCGTCGGGATGGTCACCGTCCAAGTGATGCTCTGCTGCCCGTTGGTGATCGGCACGGAACCGGCTGCGGCCTTCGCCCCGGCCGGGGTGGCGACGGCCGCGGTGTTCTTGGGGTTCATCGTGGACGCGTCCGTGATGCCCGGCAGCGCCCCCGTCTGCGAGGGCGCGGCGGACGCCGAGGAGCTGCCCGTGGCGCCCGTGCTGGCCGAGGAGGACGAGCCGGCGGCGCTGTTGTTCTTGTCGCCGCTGCCGTTGAACAGCGCCATGCCGATGCCGATCGCGACGGCGGCCACCACGGCCACCGCGCCGATCATCACGCCGCGCGAGCTGCCGCCACCGGAGCCGCCCGCGGAGCGTGCCGCGGCGCGGCCGCCGCCGGCCGGCGGCTGGGCCTGGTGCGGCACGCCGGCGTAGCCGCCGGGCTGCTGCTGACCGTAGGAGGGCTGCTGGCCGTAGGAGGGCTGCTGCTGGCCGTAGCCGGCCTGTTGCCCGTACTGGTGCCGGCCGACCTGGGTGGCCTGCTGGTACGAGGTGCGCGGCACACCGGGCATGGGCGCTGTGGGAGCCGCGCCGTCGGCGCCGTCGGCGCCGTTCTCGGCCCGGTACAGGTACGCGAACGGATCGTCGTCCTCGGGCACGCCGTTGTTCTCGGCTGTCATCGAGTGCTCACTCCCGAGTCGTGATCCGTGGATATGCGTTCATGGTCGGCTGTCGCGCCCGGAGTACCGCACAACAGGCACGCGTATCCACCGCACACTACCCCGACCGGGTGACACGACGGTAAGGACGGAGTACAGGAGCAGCCGGTTCCACTAGCGTCTGTGGAGCCTGCGCGGGCTTGCCACCGGCCGGTCAGCCGGCGCGCCGGTGGGAGCGGCCGCCGCCCGCACGGGCGCGTTTCTCGACGTACATGAGCTCGTCGGCGGTGTGCAGTACCTCGTCGATGCTCATGCCGCAACCGGCCCAGCCGATGCCTATGCTCACGCCGACCCGCAGCGTGCGGTTCTCCCAGCGGATCGGCGGGGCGATCGCCGTCCGCAGCCGGTCCGCGAGGTCCTTGGCGCGGGCGCGGTCCACGCCGTCCGCCAGGACGACGAACTCGTCGCCGCCCATCCGGGCCACCGTGTCGCCCTCGCGCACCGCGTGCTGCAGGCGCCGGGCGACCTCGATCAGCGTCGCGTCGCCCGCGGCGTGGCCGTGGCGGTCATTGATGTTCTTGAACCCGTTGAGGTCGCAGAAGAGCACCGCGAGCGCCCGGCCGCCGGGCGGCGCGCCGGCCTCGTCCGGCGGGACGGCGTGGACGTGCTCGAAGCCCGGGCCGTCGGCGACGGCGGGGTGGCCGTAGGCATGGCCCCGGCCGGCGTCGGCGCCCTGCCCGCCCGCGAGCGCTCCGGCCAGACCGCCGTGGTCGGCGAAGCCCCCGTGGTCCCCGTGGCGGCCCTCCTGCCAGCCCTGCTCGGCCCCCTCGTACAGGTCGTAGCCCTCGAACCCGCCGAAGGCGCCGAGGCCGCCGGGGCGGTGCGCGACAGCCGGGAGCGAGCCCGGGTGCTCGCACAGCCGCATCCGCAGCCGGGCCTTGAGCTCGGCCGCGTTCGGCAGACCGGTCAGCGCGTCGTGGCTGGCCCGGTGGGCGAGCTGGAGCTCGTGCCGCTTGCGGTCCTCGATGTCCTCGACGTGGGTGAGCAGGTACATCGCGCCCTCGACGGCGTCGGAGATCACCGAGTTGCGCAGGTTGACCCAGAGCCAGCCGCCGTCGCGGCGGGCCAGGCGCACCTCGGCGCGGCCGTTCTCGGTGGCGATGCCGCGCAGCCGGCCGGCGTCCTCCGGGTGCACCAGCTCCGCGAAGGAGTAGCGGTGCAGCGAGGATCTGGAGCGGCCGAGCAGCCGGCACAGCGCGTCGTTGACGCGGGTCAGCCGCCCTCGGGACTCCCCGTGCAGCTCGGTGATGGCCATGCCGCTGGGCGCGTACTCGAAGGCCTGCCGGTAGCTCTCCTCGCTGGCGCCGAGCGCCTGCTGCTCACGCTCCAGCCGGATCAGCGCACGCTGCATCTCGGCCCGCAGCCGGGCGTTGCCGATCGCGATGCCGGCCTGCTGGGAGAACATCTCCAGCGCCTCGCGCGTCCAGGGCCCCGGACGGCGTCCGTTGCGCGGGCGGTCGACGGAGAGCACGCCGAGCAGCTCCCCGCCGAAGCTGTACATCGGGGCGAGCAGCATGTCGTCCGGGTGCCAGGAGCCCTCGGGCACGAAGCGCGCCCCGCCACCGCCCCACAGGGGGATGTCGACCGGCCGGGCCCAGCCGCGCTCCTGCGGCAGGAAGACCAGGCTCCCCCACGAATCCCCGGCGTTCAGCAGCCGCGTCCAGGACTCGCGTGAGCCGATCTGCCCGAGCAGGCTGTTGATGCCCTCGTCGGACTCCCCCTCGACGCCGACCTCCCAGACGGCGGCGACCACGAGATCCCCGTCCGGCCGGACCATGTTGACCACGGCGGTGTCGAAGCCGAGACCGGTGACCGCCCCCTCGACCACGGCCTGCAACGTCCCGGCGAGGCTGCGGGCGGCGTTGAGGTCGGCGATGACGCGGTGGAGGGTCCGCAGGGTCGCGAGACGGACGTAGGGCTCCGGCTCGGTGTCCATCGCCTGCCTCCCCTCCCCTCGACCGGCCCGCGTGCAGATGGCAGATGGTCGGACTGCCAGACAAACTGAATCACAGGGTGCACACCGATCGACACTCTGGGTCAGCAAATCAGTGCCACTTGTGACTCAACTCACACGTCTGACGTGTGTAATCCTTGATCGAACCGGAGTGCACTCCGGTTCCCTCCCGCAACGTGAGCAATCAGACGCCCGTCCTAAGCCCAAGGTCCGATGCGAGCCCGGGGCGAGCGCAGATAGCGTGCCTTACGTGTACGACGCCGCAGCCACTGCCACGACCCCCGCCCCGCCGAACGCGCTGGACGGCCCTGAGGCCTCCCCGGAGGAGTTCCGGGCCGCCCTGGGCCAGCTCGCCTCCGGCGTGGTCCTGGTGACCGCCCACGACCCCGAGGAGGGCCCGCGCGGCGAGGACATCGGCATGACCGCGACGGCGTTCCTCTCCGTCTCCCTGGACCCTCCCATGGTCCTGGTCTCGGTCCGCGAGGACTCCCGGATGGAGGACGTCCTCTCCCGGGTCGACCGCTTCGCGGTCTCCGTCCTCGCCGCGGACCAGCGGACGACCGCTGCGCGCTTCGCGATGAAGGGCCGCGTCAGCGACCGCCTGCTCTTCGCGGAGGTCCCGCACACCCGCGGCACCGCGAGCGGGGCGCCCCTGGTGACCGGCGCGCTGGCCACGGTCGAGTGCCGCGCGGTGGAACGCATACCCGCCGGCGACCACGTCCTCGTCCTCGGCCACGTCCTCGAGGCCCGCGTCGGCGCCCCGACGGGCGGCCCCCTCACCTACTTCCGCGGCCAGTACCGGCACCTGGGGTAACCCCAGGGGCGCGAGGAACTGCGCGAGAAACCACTGATGCGCAGGTGGTCCTCAACGCGCAGGGCCATCCGCACGGGGTGGTTTCTCGCGCCCACGCGGCGGAGCCGCAGATCGGCAGAGCCTCGCGCCCCTGGTGGTGCAACTACCTCAGAAGTCCTTGACGGAGCCGCGGGTGCGCTTGCGCTCCGCGGTGCGGCGCTTGTTCTCCAGGCGGCGTTCGATCATGCCGCGGGAGGGCTTCGTCGCGCGGCGGGCGCGGGGCGGGGGTGCGACCGCCTCCGTCAGCAGAGCCGACATGCGGACGGCCGCCGCCTCCCGGTTGCGCCACTGCGAGCGGTGCTCGCTCGCGCGGACGACGAGGACGCCGTCGACGAGCCGGCCGGCGAGGTTGCCGAGGGCGCGCTCCCGCCACACCGCGGGCAGCGCCGCACTCGCCGCGAGGGGGTACCGCAGCTCGACCTGGCTGTCGCTGGTGTTGACGTGCTGGCCTCCCGGCCCGGAGGAGCGGGAGAAGCGCCACTGCAGCTCGGCGTCGGGCACGACGACGCCCCGGACGCTGACGGCTACAGGGTTCACGGACATGCGACCCATGATCCCGCTCACGGACCCGCCCGCGCGAGAGGTTTAATCAAGTGGTGATCGAGCTCGGCTACTCCCTCTCCCCCCGTTTCCCCGACCCGCCGCAGACGGACTACGCGTCCGCGTCCGCGCGGACGCTCCGGCACGACCTGTTCTGCGGGGACGTCTTCGTCGAGGGCGAGGGCGGACGCGACCTGTCCACCCGGTGGGGGTGGGTGCCCGTGCTGGACTTCGCCTGGGCGCTGTGCGACATCGTCGAGGAGCTCGACAAGGTGCTGCCGGGCCTGCGGATGCCCCGCGCCGAGCTGGACCTCACCGAGTCCACCGACCGGCTGCGCTTCTCCCGGCGCGGGGACTGGGTGGAGCTGCGCGCGGACTGGATCCGCGACGAGCGACCGCTGATCGTGGACCACGGCGTGCTGCGGCGCGAGGCGCGGGACTTCCTGCAGGACCTGCTGGCCGACCTGGTCGACCTGCACGAAGAGCTGGACCACAACCTCACCTTCTGGGAGCTGAGGTCCCGCTTCCCCCGGGTGGCGTGAGGCCGTCCTCGGCCGTGCTGCGACCGAGGACCACCAGGTGGGGGGTCGGCCGCGCCAACTCCCGGAAGCCGAGGCGGTCGTAGAACGCGCGGGCGGCGTGGTTGGCGGCGCCCATGCCGAGGTGGACCGCGGGTACGCCGCGCTCGCGCAGGGCGGCGAGGTAGGTGCGCATCAACTCCCGCCCCAGGCCCTGACCCTGGACCTCGGGCAGCAGGTCGATGTGCAGGTGCGCGGGGTAGGCGTCGACACCCGCGGCGAGCATCGCCTCAGGGTGGCGCAGCTCGTGGCCGCGGCCGTCGCCGTCGTCGGGGTGACGGCCCTCGACGCCGGGCAGCCACTCGGCGAGATAGCGGGCGACGAAGCGGCGGGTGTCGGCGGTGCCGAGGATGTACCCGCGCGCCCGGTCCTCCCCGTCCGTGTCGGCCACGACCCAGGCCAGCTCGGGCTCCTGGGCCAGATAGGGGCCGACGAAGATGTCGGGCAGGATGCGCGGGTCGGGGTACGACGAGCTCGCGTCCGCACCGTTGTCGCCGGTGCGGACGCAGATCTCGTACAGGTCCTCCCGGTCACCCGGGCGGTACGGGCGGATGCTCAGCGGCATCGCCCCAGGCTAGCCGAGCCGGGCCCGCGCCCACCCGGCGTCAGACCAGCTTGGTCCAGGCCGGGTCGGTGACGAGGGCCTTGAGCTGGTCGATGCTGAGCACCGGCTGCGAGCGGTCGGCCGCCACGCCCTGGCGGGGGGAGTTGAACTCCTGGGCCACCACGCGCTCCCCGTCGGGACGGATCAGGTCGACGACCCACTGGACCGCGCCGGAGCCGCCCTTCTCCGCGGCCTGCTGCCGGACGACCATCCTGCTCCCGTCCGGAAGGGTGGTCGCGCCGGCGAAGAGCTGGGAGACGATCCCGGCGTCCTCGCTCGAGTTGAAGAGCTGGACGTTGACGCCGATCAGGCCCGCCCCGGCCTTGCCGTCCCTCAGCTGCTCCTCCGCGTAACCCGACTGGCTGTCCGGGTTGTGGCCGGTGACGCCGTGCGGCAGCAGGCCGTTGAGCGTCCTGAGGATGGCGCCGCCGTCGGGGCCGAGGCCGGAGGGACGCGGCGGGATCGGCTTCGGCGCCGGGAGGGCGGCGAGCAGCGGCCGCCAGGCCGTACTGGTGGCCAGGGCCCTGAGCTGGTCGGCCGAGAGCGGCGGCGTGGCCCGGGTGACCGGGGCGCCCTTCTCCGCCGCGGCGTTCCACTCGTCCACGTCGATCTGGGAGCCGTCGGCCTTGATCAGCGTGGCGTGCCAGTCCTTGGTGCCGTAGCCGTGCGAGGGGTACTCGTAGCCCTGGTCGAGGTAGAGCCAGGCGCCACCGGGCAGCCGGTAGGTGTGGCACACGTCGTTCGGCGCGTACGCGGGGTTCGCGCAGCTGGGCAGCTGCCCGCCCGGCCGGTTGTGGGTGAGCCCGACCTCGATCGCCGACGCGCCGTGGCCGTCGTCGTAGACGAGCGAGGCCAGCGGAGCGAGCATCCTGCCGCCCGGCATGACCCACCGGCCGGTCGCGTCGGTGATCCTGCCTCCGCTCGGCAGCAGGCCCTTCAAGGTGTCGATCATCTGCTTCGCCAACTCGCCGTCACTGACGGGCTTCGCGGAGGCGGTGAGCGACATCTTCGGCTGGGCCGCCGGGCCGGCGACGTGGTGCGCGCCGGTGGTGTTCAGCAGCGAGGGCACCATCGCGCCGCCGACGGCGACGAGGGCGAGCGCCGCGGAGCCGCCGAGGACGGCGACGTTGCGCCGGCGTCGGCGCTTGCGGCCGTCCGTCACACCACCGTTGACGAGGCCGACGAGGTCACGGGGAGCGAAGTCCTCGCCGGTGTCGCGCATCGACTGCGCGAGCCGGTCTTCAAAAGGCATGTCTGCCACCAATCCGAGTGAGCGTCACGAACGGGCGAGGTCGGGCAGGGAGTCGCCGAGGATCGAACGGATCCGGCCGAGCGCCCGGGAGGTCTGGGTCCGGACGGCGCCGCTGGAGCTGCGCAGTACCCGGGCGGTCTCCTCGACGCTGCGGTCCTCCCAGAACCGCAGCACCAGCACCGCCCGGTCGCGTGGACCGAGGCGGGCCAGCGCGTCGAGCAGGGTGAGGCGCAGGGTGGCGTCGCCCTCGGGCACGACACCCTCCGGCAGCCGGCCGGTGGGCTGTTCGGTGGTGCTGCGTCTGCGCCGGTGGCTGAGGAAGACCCGCACCAGCACCGTGTGCGCGTAGGCGGCGGGGTTGTCCGCCTTGGACACGCGGCGCCAGTGGACGTACATCCGGCCGAGGGTCTCCTGGACCAGGTCCTCCGCGAGATGCGGATCGCCCGAGCTGAGCAGTGCCGCCGACCGGTACAGCGCGCCCGTCCGTGCGGTGGCGAAATCCAGGTAGTCGCTCTCGTCCGCCGCCTTCATCCGCGCCCCCGCCCTCTCGCCGTCCCCTACGACCTCTTCGACGCGTCAGGCCCCGCGGGACGTTACAGGGACACGGAAAAGCCCTCCGCCGTGTGGGGCGGAGGGCTCACCGAGCCTGTGGAGCTCAGTCGTTGGGGCGCAGCTGGGCGGCGCCGAGCAGGCTGAACGCGGTGGCCCCGTCGGTGGCCTCGCGCAGGAAGTCGGCGTGGCCGGCGTGGCGGCCGATCTCCTCGATCAGGTGCAGCATGATCCAGCGGGCGGAGCGGTGGGCGCCCTTGGGGTTCCACGGCCGGTCCGGGAGCGGGACCGTCACCTCCAGGTCCGGCAGGCCGTTCACGATCTCGGTGGTCTCGGCGGCGACCTCGTCCCAGAACTTCAGGACGCCCGCGATCTCCTCTCCGTCGAGGAGCTTGAACGAGTCGCCCCACGTCTCCATGCTGCGCTCGACCAGCGGCTCGCGACCGGCCAGGATCACCCGGGTCCAGTTGCTCTCGACCTCGGCGAGGTGCTTGACGATGCCGCCGAGGGTGAGCTCGCTGACGGTGGGACGGGCCGTCAGCTGCTCCCGGCTCAGCCCGCCGACCGCCCGGCGGACGGCGGCGCGCTGCGCCTCGACGAAGTTCAGCAGGGCTTCGCGCTCGTCGGACTCGGCGCTGACAACGGTCGGCATGGGGACCACCTCGGCTCTCTCTCGGGCTTCCGTGGTCCCCACTGTAGGAAGGATCTAGGACAGCGTCTGTCCTCTATCAGCGTGGCGGAGGCAACCTGCTCAGAAAGACCTCGAACGCCGTGGGTTCGACCCGGGTGACGCCGGTGAAGGGGAAGTCCATCTCCTTGATCAGTAGCAGGGAGACCACGACCAACGCGGTGAGCGTCAGCACCATGAGGCCGTGGGCGAGGGTGTTGGAGAGGCCGAAGAGGTAGGTGAACCCGACCGTGAGCAGGGCGCCGGCGATCAGCGCGACCCACATGATGGTCGGCACCGAGTCGTCGACCTCGGTGAGCCGCTCACGCCGCTCGGAGGCCAGCTCCTCGACGTGGGTCACGGCGTGCTCGAAGAGCACCTGCTGCCGTGCGTCGGCCGGGGTGAACCCGAGGACCTCCGAGCGCATCGCGTAGACGAGCTGCGTCGCCTGCGGACTGCTCCTGTGCTGGGACATGAGCGGCCACTCGGTGTCCTGGACCGTCCGGGCGTACTCCAGGGTGTTGTGCTCCAACTGCGATCCCAGCGGGAGGGGCAGCTCCCGCGAGATCCAGTAGACGCCGGCCAGGGCGTCGGCCTCCTTGAAGGTGGTCTGCCGCGCGGAGTCCAGGTTCTGCCACACGGCGATGACCACGAAGGCGAGCAGCACCGCGTACATCACACCCACCGCCGCGAAGATGAACCCCGCCACGTCGTTGTGGGTCTCCCGCAGCCGGTGCGGGACGAAGTGCTGCAGCAGCCAGAGCGCGATCGCGGAGACCGCGAGCGTGCCGAGCAGGATGAAGACGTCGCTCCAACTCACGTGTCGTCGCTCCGGGGCTCAGTCGCGCGGCCGGGCCACCTCGACGTTCTCCAGCACCCCGAGCGCGTCGGGGACGAGCACGGCGCAGGAGTAGTAGGCGCTGACCAGGTACTGGATCACCGCCCGCTCGTTGATGCCCATGAACCGGACGGAGAGGCTGGGCTCGTACTCGTCCGGCAGGCCCGTCTGGTGCAGGCCGACGACGCCCTGGTCGTTCTCCCCGGTGCGCATCACCAGGATCGAGCTGGTGTGTCCGCCGTTCACCGGGATCTTGTTGCACGGGAAGATCGGCACCCCGCGCCAGGACGGGATCCGGTCGCCGGCGACGTCCACCGACTCCGGGTACAGCCCGCGCCGGTTGCACTCCCGCCCGAAGGCGGCGATGGCGCGCGGGTGCGCCAGGAAGAACTTGTTGCCGCGGCGCCGGGCGAGCAGTTCGTCCATGTCGTCCGGGGTGGGCGGGCCGCCGTGGGTGTGGATGCGCTGGTCGTAGTCGGCGTTGTGCAGCAGCCCGAACTCCGGGTTGTTGATCATCTCGTACTCCTGGCGTTCGCGCAGGGCCTCGACGGTCAACTTGAGCTGCTGCTCGATCTGGTTCATCGGCTGGTTGTAGAGGTCCGCGACGCGCGTGTGCACCTGGAGCACGGTCTGCGCGACGCTCAGGTCGTACTCGCGGGGCGCGAGTTCGTAGTCGACGAAGGTGCCCGGCAGCTCCGGCTCGCCGTCGTGGCCGGCGGCGAGCTCGATGGCCGCCTGCCCGTGCGAGTCCTGCGCGGCGGCGCCGGCGGCGGTGAACGCCTCCAGGCGGGACCGCAGTTCGGGCGAGCGGCCCAGCAGGTCGGTGAAGGCCTGCCGCGGCAGGGAGAGCAGGGTGCCGGCGGTGGCCGCCTTGACGGTCCACTCCCAGAGCGCGTCACCGCCGAGCAGGGCCTCGTCACCGAAGTGGTCGCCGTTGGCGAGCACGCCCAGCACGGCGTGGCTGTCGCCGAACTTGCCGGTGCCGATCTTGTTGACCTTGCCGTGCGCGATGACCATCAGGTGGTCGACGACCTCGCCGTACTCGGCGATCACCTCACCCGGCTGGAAGTCGCGCTGCGCGAAGCGCGAGGCCAGCTCCCCGAGCAGCGCGCCGTCGTCCAGCCCGCGCAGCAGCGGCAGTTCGACGAGGCTGGGCGGCACGATCCGGGTCTCCGCCCCGGTCTGCGCAAAGCTCAGCCGCCCGCGCCCTGCGGCGTAGCTGAGCCGGCGGTTCACCCGGTAGGTGCCACCGGACACCTCCACCCACGGCAGCATGCGCAGCAGCCACCGGGAGGTGATGCCCTGCATCTGCGGCGGCGTCTTGGTGGTGGTGGCGAGGTTCTTGGCCGCGGCGGTGTTCAGCGCGGACTGCTGCGCTGCGGCGTTGTCTGACGTGGCGTCAATACCAGCGTCGACGGACATGTTCGGGGCCCTCCCCTGGGAGCGGATCGACTCTTCCAGGGTGGGGGTGGCGCGGAATCGGGGGTATTCCCCGAACGAGCGGGAATGGCATGGACATTGACGGGGTAGCCACGATCACCTGTTCGGCCCAGTGTTTTCACAGAGGGCCGGTTGCACTATCCAGGGGCGCGGGGAACTGCGCGAGCAACCACCCTGTGCGGATGACCCTGCGCGTTGAGGACCATCCGCATGTGGGTGGCTTGTCGCGCAGTTCCCCGCGCCCCTGACGAACTACAGGGCGGCGAGGAGGTGCGGCCAGGCCGGGGAGGTGGGGTCGATGACGCCGAAGTGCTCCACGTCGGGGAGTTCGATCAGGTGGACCTCGTCGCCCGACTCGCGCGCGGCGCGCGCGTACGCGCGGGACATGGTCGGGGGGACGGAGTCGTCGTCCTCGCCGTGGATGAGCGTGGTCGGCACGCCCAGTGGCAGCAGCGCCGCCGGATCGCAGTCCGCGTAGCGGGACGCGAGAGCGTCGACGCTGCCGCCCATCATCGCGCGGGCCGCGCCACCCCCCAGCTCCCACTCGTCGCTGAGGCGCAACGACGCGCAGCCCGCCAGGGCCACCGCGGCGTCGGGGTGGCCCTCGGAGCGCCACGGCGAGCCCGCCGGCAGGCGGCGCCGCGCCGCCGCCCAGAGCGCGAGGTGGCCGCCCGCGGAGTGCCCGACGTAGACCACCCGGGTCGGCCGCAGGCCCTGCGCGGCCGTCATCATCGGCAGCGCCTCCGCGCAGACCGCGACGTCGTCGAAGATCTCCGGCCAGCCCGTCGCGCGACGGTACTCGGGCACGGCGACGAGGAAGCCCTCCGCCGCCAGCGCCTCGGCCAGCGGCGCGGTGTGGTGACGGTCCCAGCGGGGACGCCAGAAGCCGCCGTGGAAGAGCACCACCATCGTCTTGCCCTCGGCGCCGGGGCCGCCCGTCCCGCGCGGGAACAGGAAGTCCACCACCTGCTCGGGGTGCCCGCCGTAGGTGTTCGTGTGGTCGGCCTGCAGGCGCAGCGCGCCCAGCGCGTCCTCGTCCAGCACTGCCCGTCCCCCTCCTAAACCGGCTCGACCGGCCGCCAGCGCAGCGGGGTCGAGAGGATCATCGTGCTCGACGGCTGGCCGTACTCGGCGAGTCGGTCGATCAGGCCCTCGAACTCCGCCATGGTGGCGACCGCCACCATCAGCACGCAACAGGCCCCGCCGGTGACCCGGTGCAGCTGCATCACCTCGGGCCAGGTCGCGACCGACGGGTCCCGCAGGACGCAGCGCGGGCCGTAGCACTGGACCTGGACGAGCGCGGTGACCACGCGTCCGGCGCGGGTGAGGTCCACCTCGGCGTGGTAGCCGGCCAGCACGCCGGCGGCCTCCAGACGCCGGACCCGCTCGGCCACCGCCGGGGCGGAGAGGTTCACCCGGCGCGAGAGCTCGTTGTAGGACAACCGGGCGTCGTCCTGCAGCTCCGCCAGCAGGCGCCGGTCCACCGCGTCCAGCACGCCTCTCACCTCATACTTTTCATTCGTTAAGCCGATCGGCTGATCGCCTTTCCCAGACTAAGCCGAGCGGCCGTCGGACAGCTCGTCGCCCATTCTGTGAACGGCACGCGCGCAGCAGAATGAATGGTGCCAAACCGCGCCTGGAGGACACCCATGCCTGCGACGCCCGCCCCCACCCTCGGCGACACCACCGCCGCGACCGACGAGACCACACCCAAGGTCGACTTCGCCGCCGCGACCACGCCGTACGCCGCCTACGCCGGGATCGACACCCTGCACGCCCTGCTGAACCCGCTCAGCAAGGAACCGGCCGAGACCACCTTCATCGTCGCCACCCAGGTGATGGAGCTGCTGTTCGGTCTGGTCCGGCACGAGTGGACCCTCGCGCAGCAGGCGCTGCGCGACAACGACCTGCCGACGGCCGTCGCCGCGCTGCGGCGCGGGCTCCACGCGCAGGACGTGCTGGTCAACTCCTGGGACCTGCTCGCGTCGATGACCCCGGTGGAGTTCAACTCCTTCCGGCCGGTCCTCGGCGAGGCCAGCGGCTTCCAGTCGTACATGTTCCTGCACCTCGAGTTCATGATCGGCAACAAGCACGAGCGCCTGCTGCGCCTGTACGCGGGCAACCCCGACGTGCACGCCGAGCTCCGGCGCACGCTGGAGGCCCCGAGCCTGTACGACGACGCGGTCGCGTACGTGGAGCGGTGCGGGGTGGACGTCTCCTCCCCCGTCGCCGCCTGGCTCTCGGTCTACAACGACCCCGAGCAGCGCGACCTGTGCGAGCTCGCGGAGCTGCTGATGGACGTCGCCGAGCGCGTCACCCGCTGGCGCCAGCGCCACCTGGCCTCGGTCAAGCGGTGCATGGGCGCCAAGCCCGGCACCGGTGGCTCCAGCGGCCTGAGCTGGCTGCGGCACGCGGCCGAGCAGGACGTCTTCCCGGACCTGTGGGCCGTGCGGGACGCCCTGTGATCACTCGTGAAGAGGCGCTCGCCCTCGATGCCGCCGACCCGCTGCGCGGGTTCCGGGAGCGGTTCACGCTCCCCAAGGACGTGCTCTACCTCGACGGCAACTCCCTCGGCGCGCTCCCGGCCCACACGCCGGAACGCCTGCGGCGCATGGTCGAGGAGGAGTGGGGCCAGGGCCTGATCCGCAGCTGGAACGAGGCCGGCTGGTACGACCTCCCGCGCGGCCTCGGCAACCGCCTCGCCCCGCTGGTCGGCGCCGCACCGGACCAGGTCGTCGTCTGCGACTCCACCTCGGTGAACCTGTTCAAGGTCCTCAGCGCGGCCCTGCGGCTGCGACCCGGACGGTCGACCGTCGTCAGCGAGCTGGGCAGCTTCCCGACCGACCTCTACATGACCGAGGGCCTCTCGCCCGCCCGCCGACTGCTGATCGGCCGCGACGGCGCGTCGCTCGCGGAGCTGCTCGACGAGGACACCGCGGTGGTGCTCCTCTCCCACGTCGACTACCGCACCGGCCGGCTTCAGGACATGGCGGCCGTCACTGAGCAGGTCCACGCGGCCGGCGCGCTGATGGTCTGGGACCTGTGCCACTCCGTCGGCGCGCTCCCGGTCGAACTGGACGCCTGCGAGGCGGACTTCGCGGTCGGCTGCGGCTACAAGTACCTCAACGGCGGCCCCGGCGCGCCCGCGTTCCTCTACGCGGCGCAGCGCCACCACGCCGCGGCGCGGCAGCCGCTGAGCGGCTGGTTCGGCCACGCGGAGCCGTTCGCGATGGCGCCGGACTACCGTCCGGCGGACGGGATCGGCCGCTTCCTGACCGGCACCCCGCCGCTGCTGAGCCTCGCCGGCCTGGACGCGGCGCTGGACGTCTGGGCCGAGGTGGACCTCGCCCTGGTCCGTGCGAAGAGCCTCAGCCTCACCTCGTTCTTCCTGCGGCTGACGGACGCGCTGGGCCTGGAGACGGTCACCCCGCGCGGCGAGGCGGAGCGCGGCAGCCAGATCTCGTTGCGTCACCCGTCGGCGTACGCGGTGGTGCAGGCGCTGATCGCGCGCGGCGTGATCGGGGACTTCCGCGAGCCGGACATCATGCGCTTCGGCTTCACCCCGCTGTACGTCTCCCACGCGGACGTGTGGGACGCGGCGGAGGCACTGCGGCAGGTGCTGGCGACCGGCGAGTGGGCGGAAGCACGCTTCGCCGAGCGCGGCGCGGTCACGTAGACACGACGCCCGGTTGCACCCTCCAGGGGCGCGAGGCTCTGCTGATGTGCGGCTCCGCCGCGTGGGCGCGAGCAACCCGAACCAGGCGGATGGCCCTGTCCGCTCGGGATCTCACTGCCATGAGTGGGTTACTCGCGCAGTTCCTCGCGCCCCTGGGGTCAGTAGCGTCATCGTGAGACGCCACTGTCGATTCCCCGCGCCCGCTGTCACAATGCGGGCATGCACACCCGTACCTCCCGTTCCAGCCTCGGGCTGACCCTCGCGCTGGTCAGCGCGTTCTCCTTCGGCGGTTCCGGCGTCGCCGCGAAACCGCTGATCGAGGCGGGGCTCACCCCCCTGCAGGTGGTCTGGGTACGGATGGCCGGTGCCGCGCTGGTGCTGCTGCCGGTGACGGTGCGCCACCGCGCCCTGCTGCGCCGGCACCCCTGGCTGCTGCTGGGCTTCGGACTGCTCGGGGTCTCCCTGGTGCAGGTGTCGTACTTCTTCGCGATCTCCCGCATCCCCGTCGCGATCGCCATGCTGCTGGAGTACCTGGGCCCGTCGCTGCTCCTGGGCTACGTGCGCTTCGTGCAGCGCAGGCCGGTCACCCGGGCGGCGGCACTCGGCGCGCTGACCGCGACGCTCGGGCTCGCGCTCGTCGTGGAGGTGTGGACCGGCCTCGGCGGGCTCGACCCGCTCGGCGTGCTCTGCGGTCTCGGCGCGGCCGTCTCGCAGGTCGGCTACTTCGTGATCTCCGAGAAGGCGGGCCGCGCCGCCGGCTCCGCGGACCCCGAGGCGCGGATCGACCCGGTCGCGCTCAGCGGCTTCGGCCTGCTGATCGGGGCGGTGTTGGTGGCCCCGCTGGCGCAGCCGTGGTCCCTGCCCTGGCACGTGCTGGGCGGCGAGGCCACCATGGGCTCGCACCGCGTCCCGGCGTTCGTGCTCGCGCTGTGGATGGTGCTGGTCTCCACCGTGGTCGCCTACCTCGCCGGGGTCGCCTCCGTCAGTCGGCTCTCCGCGCCGGTCGCCTCCGTGGTCGCCTTCCTGGAGGCGGTCGTGGCCACCGTGCTGTCCTGGTTCCTGCTCGGCGAACACCTGGCGACGCCCCAGTTGCTGGGCGGCGCACTGGTACTGGTGGGTGCGTTCGTCGCGCAGACCAGCCGTCCGGTGCAGGGCTCCGCCGAGGTCGCCGTGAACGGCGAGATCGCGCAGGTCAGCGAGACCGCGTCGCGCTGACGTCCGGGCCGGCGTCCGGGCCGGCGTCCGGGCCGGCGCCCGGTGGGGCTCCCGCTGATGGACGGTTCGACGTGCGGGACCGGGCGGGTGCGCGCATCGTGGTCCCATGAGCGCACTGCAGATGACGAACAGCAACTCCGCGAGCTTCCAGCCCAACGGGCGCATGCTCGCTCTCGGCGCCACACTGACCGGTGTCGGTGCGATCGTGATCGCGGCCGGAGCCGCCACCGTCGGCCTCTCCCTCGCCGTGGCGGGACGCCGCTGGGTCCAGACCTGGGAGACCCCGCCCACCGAACTGGCTCAGCGCACCCTGAACCAGGCCCGGGTGGCCTCGCAGGCCGGCCTGGACGCCTGGCGCGGTGCCGCGCCCTCGGTGAACTGACGTCACCCGGATCCCAGCCCTGCGGCCCGCCGCAGGGCTGGGTTCTCCTGTGCGCGAACTGCTTGCGCGGCCCGGTGCAACGACGTAATCATGATTACAACGACACCGCGATCCGGAGCCACGCAAGAGGAGCATCCTCGTGAGCGAGCAGAAGCGCACGCCGTCCGTCCTGGAGTGGGCCGGCGGTCCGCAGGCACTCGAGCGGCTCACCACCGCCTTCTACGATCACGTCCTCAAGGACCCCCTGCTCGCACCAGTCTTCGCCGGCATGGACAGCGAGCACCCGCAGCACGTCGCACTCTGGTTGGCCGAGGTCTTCGGGGGGCCGGACGCGCCCCGGCACTACACCGAGGAGCGCGGCGGACACCCGCACATGGCCCGGCAGCACCTGGGTCGCGGCATCACCGAGGAACAGCGCCGACGCTGGGTCGCGCTGCTGCTGGACGCCGCGGACGAGGTCGGCCTGCCGACGGACCCGGAGTTCCGCGCGGTGTTCGTCTACTACATCGAGTGGGGCAGCCGGATGGCGCTGGTCTACTCGGGCGAGAACCCGCCGCCGATCGACGCCGCGGACGTGCCGCGCTGGTCCTGGAACCAGACCCCGCCCTGGATCCCCTCCTCCTGAGCCGCTACTGCTTCGCCACGGAGATCAGGTAGGTCGCGTACTCGTCCAGGGCCTGCGCCGCGGCCGCGTCGTCGCGGTCGATGAGCCAGGTGAGGGTGAGGCCGTCGAGGACGGCGAGGCCGTAGCGGGCGAGGGTCGGCAGCGGGACCGTCCACTCGAAGCCCGCGAGGCCGGCCATCGTGGCGAGGGACTCGCCGTTCACGGCCAGGTAGCGGGCGTACTGGTGGCGCGCCACCTCCGCCAGGCCGGGCTGACGCAGTGCGTACTGGGTGAGCTCGTAGGTGAGCAGGTGCTCCTCGGGGGTCGCCTCGATCCGGGCCCAGTAGGCGCGCAGCGTGGAGCGGATGACCTCCGCGACCGGGGCGCCCTCGACACCCGCCGCGACAGCGGGCGCCAGTGCGCCCTGCATGATGCGCTCGACGACGCTGTGGAGCAGCTCCTCCTTGGAGCGGAAGCAGTAGTGGAACGCCCCGAGCGGCAGGCCCGCCTCCGCGACGATCGCGCGGGTCGTCGCCTTGGCGACACCGTCGCGGATCATCACCTTCAGCGCCGCCTCGATCAGCTCCTCGCGGCGCTCGTCGGCGGATCGGCGGACCATCGGGACTCCAGGTGCGAGCAGTAGGGGACGTTCGGGGCACGCTACCCCAGCGAGATCGGCGGATCGATCACAAGAAGGCGTGGCCCTCGCCCCGGTAGGTGGGCGCCTCACCGACGATCCGGTCGCCCTCGACGAGGTGGAGCCGGTCCACGCGCTCGCACAGCTCGCCGGCCTTGGCGTGCCGGAACCAGACCCGGTCGCCGAGCCGCAGCCGGTCCGCCGCCTCGCCCACCAGCGGCGTCTGCACCTCGCCCGCGCCCTCCGTGCCGACCAGGCCCAGTCCCTGCGGCCAGACCGGCGTGGGCAGCCGGTCCGCGCCGGCCGGGCCGGAGGCGATCCAGCCGCCGCCGAGGACGGTGACGTGGCGCGGCGCGGGGCGGCGGACCACGGTCAGCGCGAAGTAGGCGGCGGGCAGCGGGTCGAAGGCCCGGTAGTGGTCGAACAGGCGCGGCGCGTAGATGCCGGAGCCCGCCCCGAGCTCGGTGACGGCGGACTCGGACGAGGTGGATTCGAGGCTGCCGGTGCCGCCGCCGTTGACGAACTCCAGCGGCGCGACCTCCTGGACCGCGCGCACCGCCGCGGCACGGCGGATCCGCAGCTCCTGCGTCGACAGGCGCTGCATCAGCCGGACACCGGCCCGCATCAGCGGCGAACCGGGCTGGTTGTCGGCGAGGCCGGCGATCTGGCCCTCGTAGGACATCACGCCGACCAGCCGCAGGCGCGGCCGGTCCAGCACGGCGCGGGCCAGCGCGCCGGCCGCCGCCGGGTCGTGCATCGGGGAGCGGCGCATGCCGAGGTGGATCCGGCCGCCGAGCAGCCGCAGCGAGGCGTCGAGGTCCAGGCAGACCCGCACCTGCGGACCGTCGGCGGAGGCCGCCTGCGCGGCGGCGGCGATCAGGTCGAGGTGCTCGACGGAGTCGGCCATGACCGCGATCCGCGCGGCGGCGCGCTCGTCCGCGGCGAGTTCACGCAGCGAGGCGACGTCGGCGCAGGGGTAGGCGACGAGGATGTCGCCGAGCGACTCGTCCGTGGTCCGGGCCAGCCAGAGCGCCTCGGGCAGGGTGAACGCCATGATCCCGTGGTAGCCGGGGGTACGCAGCACGTCCTCGATGAGGGTGCGGCAGCGCAGCGACTTGCTGGCCAGCCGGATCGGCTTGCCACCAGCCCGGGCGGCCATCCGCTCGGCGTTGGCGCGCAGCGCGCCGAGGTCGACGACGGCGAACGGCGGACGCAGCTCGGCGGTCGCCTGCTCCAGCTGGGCGAAGGAGGCGGGCGTGTGGTTCTTGACGATCTCGGTTTCGGTGGTCATCGAAGGGCCTCTCGCTGGACTGCCGGAGCCGTGCGCAGATCCGCAGCGTGACTTGTTCACTTGTCCAAGTCAAGGGTGTCGGACTCTTGACTTGGACAAGTGAACAAGTTCAGTCTTCGGTGCCATGACGAACGCGTGGCGCAACTGGGCAGGGAACGAGCTGGCGCACCCGGTGCGGGTGGCGCGGCCGGCCGACGCGGGCGAGGTGGCGGCCGAGGTCGCCGCCGCCGTCCGTGACGGGCACGGGGTCAAGGCGGTCGGCGCCGGGCACTCCTTCAGCCCCACCGCCGTCGCGCCCGGCGTGCAGCTGCAGCTGGACCGGATGAACCAGCTGATCTCGGTCGACGCCGAGACGGGCCTGGTGACGGTCGGCGCGGGCATGCCGCTCTGGCAGCTGAACCCGCTGCTGGCCGAGCACGGCCTGGCCATGCAGATCCTCGGTGACATCGACCGGCAGACGATCTCCGGCGCGATCTCCACCGGCACCCACGGCTCCAGCACCCGCTTCGGCGGCATCGCCACGCAGGTGCGCGCGCTCGAACTCGTGCTGGCCGACGGCTCGGTGGTCGAGTGCAGCCCCGCCGACCACCCCGACCTCTTCGCCGCCGCCCGGGTCGGCCTCGGCGCGCTCGGCGTGATCACCAAGGTGACGCTGCAGTGCGTCCCGCTGTTCGCGCTGCACGCGCAGGACACCCAGCGACCGGTCGCCGAGGTCCTCGACGGTGTGCAGGAGCTCGCCGACGAGCACGACCACTTCGAGTTCTTCTGGTTCCCGCACAGCGAGGTGGCGCTGACCCGCCAGTTCACCCGCCTGCCGGCGAACATTCCGCTCACCCCCGTCGGCGCGTTCTCCGCCCGCCTGGACGAGGCCCTGAACGGCCCCGGTTTCGAGGCGCTGTGCCGGATCGGCACGCGCTTCCCGTCGACCGTCCGCCCGATCGCCCGCTTCGCGGCCAAGGCGATGTCGGCGCGGGAGTGGACCGACCTCTCCTACAAGATCTTCGCCTCGTCCCGCCCGGTGCGGTTCCTGGAGGGCGAGTTCGCCATCCCGCGGGAGCACGCGGTGGACGCGCTGCGGGAGATCAAGCAGTGGGTCGACCGCAACGACGAGCGGGTCTCGTTCCCGCTGGAGGTCCGGTTCGTGGCGGCGGACGACATCTGGCTGTCGACCGCGCAGGGGCGGGAGAACTGCTACATCGCGTTCCACCAGTACCACCGGATGCCCTATCAGAAGTACTTCCAGGCCTGTCAGTCCATCCTGGGCAGCTACGGCGGCCGCCCGCACTGGGGCAAGATGCACGACCTCGACGCGGCGGCGCTCCGACCGCGATACGAGCACTTCGACTCCTTCGTCGCCCTGCGCGACAAGCTCGACCCCACCGGCCTGTTCACCAACCCGTACCTCGACCGCGTCCTGGGCCGGGCACCTGGGGCGTAGCCTCCAGGGGATGCCGCCCCCAGGAGGAACACACGTGAGCAGCGACCGTCCGCTCTTCCCCGCGTTGGCCCGTGGTGGGACCGCGTCAGCGGTCCGTTTCGGGGAGCGGGAGCTCACCTACGCGCAGCTGCGTCGCGCCGTGCTCGCCACGGCGGAGCGCATCCACGGCGCGCGGCGGGTCGCCCTGTGGGCGACGCCGACGCTGGAGACCGCCGTGGGCGCGGTCGCCGCGCTGGCCGCAGGCGTCGAGCTCGTGCCGCTGAACCCGAGGAGCGGCGAGCGGGAGCTCGCGCACGTGCTCGGGGACAGCGCGCCGGAGCTCGTGCTGGCCGGGGAGGACGTGGACCTCGCGGGCCTGCCGGTCGTCGCGCCGGAGGTGACCGGCACCGGACCGGACGGCGCGTGGCCGCAGGAGCCGGACGCGGAGGCGACCGCGCTGATCATCTACACCTCCGGCACCACCGGGCCGCCCAAGGGCGCGGTCATCTCCCGCCGCGCCGTTCGCACCACCCTCGACGCGCTGGCCGAGGCGTGGGCGTGGACGGGGGACGACGTGCTGGTCCACGGCCTGCCGCTGTTCCACGTGCACGGGCTGGTCCTCGGCGTGCTCGGGCCGCTGCGCCGCGGCGGTGCCGTGCGGCACCTGGGCCGGTTCTCGGCCGCGGGCGTGCGGGACGAGCTGTCCGGCGGGGCCACCATGCTGTTCGGGGTGCCGACGATGTACCACCGGCTGGCGCAGGACGTCGCCACCGATCCCGCGCTGGTGAAGGCGCTGGCCGGGGCGCGGCTGTTGGTCTCCGGCTCTGCGGCGCTGGCGACCCGCGACCACCGGGCGATCCAGGAGGCCACCGGGCGGCAGGTGATCGAGCGCTACGGCATGACGGAGACGCTGATGAGCACCGCCGTCCGGCCCGGCGCCGCCCACCGTCCAGGAACCGTCGGCACCCCGCTCGACGGCGTGGAGCTGCGGCTCGTCGACGAGGGCGGGCTGCCCTTCGAGGCGCGGGACGGTGAGACCGTCGGCGAGATCCAGGTGCGCGGCGCGAACCTGTTCAGCGGCTATCTGGGCCGCCCGGACGCCACGGCGCAGGCGTTCGCCGAGGACGGCTGGTTCCGCACCGGGGACATGGCGGTGATCGAGCCGGACGGGGCGGTCCGCATCGTCGGCCGCAAGTCCACGGACCTGATCAAGAGCGGGGGCTACAAGATCGGCGCGGGCGAGATCGAGAACGTGCTGCAGGAGCACCCCGCCGTGGCCGAGGCCGCGGTCACCGGCGAGCCGGACCCGGACCTGGGCGAGCGGATCATCGCCTGGATCGTCCCGGCCGATCCGGCGGATCCGCCCTCACTGGAAGTGCTGGCCGACCACGTCGCCGCGCACCTCGCCCCGCACAAGCGGCCGCGCGAGGTGCGTCACCTCGCCGCACTGCCGCGCAACGACATGGGCAAGGTGATGAAGCGCGCCCTCGGCGCCTGACACCACCTCACCCACTGACGCAACCTCATCCCCGCTCGGCCAGGGTGGCGGCAACCACCGCGTTGGCGTGCCCGTGGCCGAGCCCGTGCTCGGCCTTCAACCAGGCGACCAGCTCCATGTGCTTGGTCAGCGGCGAGGCCCGGACCAGCTCCTGCCATTCGGAGACCGGGCGGCCGTACTTCTTCTCGATGGCGGGGAAATAGCTCGCGGGGCCCTTCACCGGTTCAGTCATCTGCGTGCTCCCGTAAGTAAGTTGGCCACGCCGGCGTGCCCCTGGTGGCGGCCGTCGAGTCTGTTCGGAGTCTATGGGGCGGGTGTGACAACGAGTCCACGCCCCGACTTCTCAGAGGATCTTCATCCAGGCCCCCTCTCCCCCGCTGGGGCTACCTGGGCTTACTCCGATGGAGGGGATCACCAGGCCCGCTCCGACGGCCGTACATATCACCTCTGACCTGCCATTTCGTTCTCTGACACGCCGTGAGACGACATCCCGTCAGGCCACGGATCGACATGCATCAGGACACAAAGGCATTTCTTATGAATTTCAGACAGGGATGTCGGCGGACCGTCCGCCCACCCCCTCGACGAAAGGTCCATCATGCGCACCATCTCCACCCTTGCCGGTTCGGCGGTCGTCGCTGCCGGCCTGCTGGTCGCCACCCCGGCCCACGCCGCCACGGCCTGGGACCACGACGGCTGCAAGCGCGCCGTCTGGAAGGCGAACAAGGCCGAGGACGCGTTCGAGAAGGCACTGGCGGACTTCAAGTGGCAGATCAAGCACGGCGGCCACCCCGGCAAGGCCGAGCGCGCCAACCTGGAGGACCTGCGCGAGCGGGCCAACATGCTCGCCGCGGACGCCTCGCGTGACTGCCCGGTCACCCCGAGCGGCGGCATGAGCACCGGTGTCGGCTCCACGAGCACCGGATCGAACACCGCCGACCTCGCGGCCGGTTCCGCCCTCATCGCCCTGGCGGGTGTCGGCGGTGGTGTGCTGGTCAAGCGCCGTCGTGCCGCCGGCCGCGCCTGACCCTCGCTGTCCCTGACGGCCCCGTGTGCGTGCCGCGGCTCCCGCCGCGCCCGCACCCGGGGCCGGGCCCGTGTCGGCACTCAGCCCTCTCCCCGCCTTCCCCTCCCAGCCTTCCCCTCCCCGCCTTCCCGTCGTTCGCATGTCCGGAGACCCGCGTGAGCACCGTGGACACCTCGCGGCCCAGCCGCCACCACCCCGTCCTGCTGATCGCGCTCCTCGCGATCATCGCCCTGCTGGGCGCCGCCCTGATCGTCCACGGCCGTCAGCGCTTCGCGCCGCCCCCGCAGCCGGCGGCGGCCCAGGGCCTCGGCTCCGGCTCACCCTCCACCGCGGCGGGCGCGAGCGCCTCGCCGCCGGTGCAGCCGATGTCCGCCGCCGCGCCGACCCGCATCAAGATCCCCGTGATCAACGTCGACGCGCCGCTGACGGGGCTCTCCCTGCTGCCGAGCGGGCAGCTGGCCGCGCCGCCCGAGGCCGACCGCAACCTCGCCGGCTGGTACCAGGCGGGCATCACCCCCGGTGAGACCGGCACCGCCGTCATCGCCGGCCACGTCGACAACGAGCAGGGGCCGGCCGTCTTCTACAACCTGGGCGTGCTGAAGAAGGGTTGGACCATCGACGTCGTCCGCGCGGACCACACCACCGCCGTGTTCACCATCGACGCCGTCCAGGCCTTCTCCGACCAGAACTTCCCCACCCAGCAGGTCTACGGCCAGTCCACCCGCCCCGAGCTGCGCGTGATCACCTGCGGTGCCGGCTTCGACAAGGCCACGCAGCACTACCTCGGCAACGTCGTCGTCTTCGCCCACCTCACTTCCTGGACCCACCAGTAGGGTGACCCGCCGTCCCGACGGGTAGGCTGACCCGTCGCTGTCGCTGTGCGCACGGGGGAGGAAGCGGGAGTTGGCCACCGTCAGAGCGGAGTCGGACATGCCGTCCGGTCCCGAGGACGTCGCCTGGACGCGGCTGCTGGAGGACGTCGCCCACAGCGGCCGCCGGCTGCGCCGCGAGGAGCTGGAGTCGCTGCGCGAGTACGGTGACCGCGCCGCCGAGGAGGGCCGCGCCCTCGCCGAGCTGATCGACGAGCGGCTCGCCGCGACCGGCAGGATCTGGGAGGGACGCACCGTCGACGCCGCGTCGCTCGCGGCCCTGCGCGCCGGAGTGGCCGCGCTCGCCTCCGGGCACGGCCGCGCCTACCGGGAGCGGCTGCGCCGCGAGGAGGCGGGGCGACGCGAGTTCGTCGCCGACCTGTTGAGCAGCCGTAGCGACCTGGGGCGCCTGGCCGAGCACGCCGAACGCTTCGGCCTCAACCTGGCCTGCGCCCACGTCGTCGCCGTGGCCGCGGGCGACGGCTACGACCTCGACGACCCGCTGGTCCGCGCCCTGGAGCGGCAGTTGCTGGGCCGCTTCGGCGAGCAGGAGGTGCTGCTCGCGGTCAAGCACGGACGGCTCGTGTGCATCGTGCCCTCCGGCCCCGGCGAGGACGCGGCCGTCAAGGCGTTCGCCGAGCTGACCCAGGGCCGCCGGGTGGTCGTCGGCCGCCCCCACAGCGGACCCGGCGGGGTGGTCCACTCCTACGAGGAGGCCCGGTCCGCGCTGGAGCAGGCCGACCAACTGGGCCTGCCGGAACGACTGCTGCACGCGGCCGACCTGCTGGTGCTGCCGGTGCTGCTGCGCGACCGGGAGGCGCTGGAGCAGCTCGTGCGCAGCGTGCTCGGGCCGCTGCACAAGGCGCGCGGCGGACCGCAGCCGCTGCTGGAGACCCTCACCGCCTACGCCGAGTCCCGCTACGTCACCGCCGAGGCGGCCCGACGGCTGGGCCTGAGCGTCCGGGCGCTGGCCTACCGGATCGCCCACATCGTCCGGCTGACCGGGCTGGACCCGGACGACGCGCTGCAGCGCTACACCCTGGAGACGGCCGTGTTCGGCGCCAGGCTGCTGGGGTGGCCCGCCGCCCAGCCGTCGGAGCCGTAGCCGTTGGAGACGCCGGAGCCGCCCGGGCCGTAGCCGGAGCAGAGCACCTTCCACCGGGCGGACTGCTCGGCCGTGGCCCGGCCGCGCAGCTGGGCGAGCTTGAGCAGGTTCGCCTCGGCGGCGCTGCCGAGGGTGCGCGCCTCGGCCAGGTAGTGGTCGTCCAGCAGCGCCTGGACCTCCGCGTCGCTCTGCACCGGGTCGATCCGGGCGGCGAGCTGCGCCATGGTCCGGTAGGAGCCCTGCAGCAGGAACGGCGGCTCCGTGCGCGAGCTCTCCTCCTGCGCGGCGGAGGCGATGTAGGCGCCGTTCACGGCCAGCACCGTCTCCTGCACGCGGCGCAGCCGGGCCAGCGTGGCGACCGCACGGTCCAGGTCCGGCACCGGCCGGCCGAGCTGGTCGGCCTGGGCCGCCGGGTCGCCGTCGGCCAGCGCCACGAGCAACCGCAGGTCCGCCGGATCGCTGCCGGCGAGCGGGGCCAGCACCGGGTTGGCGGCGAGGGCGTTCTCCAGGAACGACAGCGCGAACAGGCCCTGGTGCCCGGTCAGCACCTCGCCGAGGTTCCACACGTCGGCGCGGTTGGCCAGCATGTCCGGGATCTCGAAACGCTGTCCGTTGGCGGTGTAGGGGTTGCCGGCCAGGCAGACCGCGAAGCGCCGTCCCCGCAGGTCGAAGCTGCGGGCAACGCCGTCACTGACGGCCTCGACGCGCCGCTGGGTGTCGCACAGCGGGATGAACTTCTGCAGCAGCTCGGCCGAGACGTGCTGGATGTCGTCGACGTGCAGCAGCACGTTGCTGCCCGCCTCCAGCGCGAACACGATCTTCTCGACCTCGCGACGGGCCGCCGCGTCGGGCGCGCGGTCCGGATCGAGCGAGGTCGTGCCGTGGCCGAGCGCCGGCCCGTCGACCCGGACCATGAGCAGGCCGAGCCGGTCGGCGACGTACTCCAGCAGCGTGGTCTTGCCGTAACCGGGCGGGGAGAGGAGCAGCAGCAGGCCGCTGCGGTCGGTGGTGGCGGTGGCGTCGAGGGTGCCGAGCTGCTTGGCCAGGTTGTCGCCGACGAGCGGCAGGTAGACCTGGTCGATCAGCTGGTTGCGGACGAACCCGGCGAGCGGGCGCGGCCGGTAGTCGTCCAGGCGCAACCGCGTCCGCTCGGCCGCCAGCACGTCCGCGCGCTGTCGCTGGAAGGCGCGGAAGGCCGGCGCCCGCTCCTCGCGGAACACCCGGGCGCGGTGGGGCAGTTCGTCGATGCGCACGACCAGCCGGCCGTCCTGGACCCGCGGGTGCGCACCGAGCAGGCCGGTGACGGTCTCGCTCACGGCGGCGGTGATCTCGTAGCGCGTCAGCGCGGGCGCGACGAGCGCGGCCACGGCCTCCGCGAGACCGTCCACTCCCGCGGCCCAGCCGCCGGAGCCGGAGCCGCCCGCGGGACTGCGCTCCACGCCGTGACCGCGCGCCGCGCCCAAGGCGTCGCCCGAAAGGGCCGCGTCCCCCACGCCGTGACCACGCGACGCGCCGAAGGCGTCGGCTGCTGCGGCCGCGTGCCCGGCGCCGGTCGTGCGCGTCACGTCGAAGGTGGCGCCCGAAGCGGCCGCGTCGCCCACGCCGGTCGTGCGCGCCGCGCCGGAGGCGGCGGCTGGCGCGGCCACGGCGCCGGCGGCGCCCGCTCCGCTCCCGCTGCCCCCACCGTCCGCGCGGGACGCCGCGTAGGCGGCGAGCCAGGCGGTGGCGAGCTGGTGGCGGGCCGGCAGGTCGGCGTCGAGGGCGCGCAGGTCCGCGGTGAGGGCCGCGGCCGCATCGGTGTGGCGGAAGCCGTCGAGGAGGGCACGGGCGGCGAGGCCGGTGGCGAAGCCGTCGCGCGGGTCGGCGAGCTCGGCGACCAGGTAGTCGCCCGCGCGGGCCGCGCCCGGCAGGCCGAGCGGGTCGGTGAACGCGGCGACCGCCGCCGCGAGTTCCGCGCCGAGCTCGGTCAGCGCGCCGACCGTTCCCGCCGCGCCGAACTGGGCGCGCGCCAGGACCAGGGACCGCGCCCGGCGCTGCCACGCGGCACGCTGCGCGTCCGTCGCGCCGTGCGCCCAGAACAGCTGCGCGGCGGCGCGCACCTGCGCCGGGTACTCCAGCAGGCCGGCCCCGGCGCGCAGCCGCAGCAGCGCGTCCAGGATCAGGGCGGCGTCGTGGTCGTGGACGCCACGCTCGTACCCCTCGTCGTAGGCGCGCTCGGCGGCGCGCCGCACCTGGTCGAGCAGGGGGACGGCGGTCACGTCCGGCCCGACGTCCGGGCCCGTCAGCGCCCTCGCGTCCCGCAGCAGCGCGGCGGCGAGGTACTCGGCCCGGTACAGCGTCGGCGACTCGCTCACCAGCGGCTGCGTCCAGAACTCCCGGCCGCCCAGCAGCTCGGGCAGCCGCGCCGGGCGGCGGTAGCCGGTCCCGGTGACGAGAAAGGCCAGTCCGTCGCCGTCCGGCTGGAGCGTCAGCTCCACCGGCTCGCGCCGCACCGCGAAGCGGTGACGGCCCAGCCGGACGCTGGCGCCGCCGTCGCCGGAGAGGTCGGCGCGGTCGCGCAGGTCGCGCAGCGCGGTGCGGACGGCCCCGGTCAGGCCGTCCTCCAACTCCTGGGCGCGCACCTGGTCGTCGAGGCCGCGCAGCTCCCCTGCGGCCGCGCGGACGCGGACCGCCATCGGGTCGGCGGCCTCGGCGGCGTGGATGTCGGCGGCGGAGCCCAGGCCCGCGAGCCTGCGGCGCAGCGCCTCCAGCGCGCGCCGCGCGGATGCGGCGACGCGGTCCGCGCGGGCGGCGGCCTCGTCCAGCAGGGTCTGCCGACGGGTGGCGAAGGCCTGCTGAATCTCCTCGCGGCGCAGCGCCAGATCCGCGGCCAGGTCCTCGGCCTCGGCGAAGCGGGCCTCCAGCGCGTCGACCCGCAGCATCAGCCGGGCCAGCTGGTCGTCACAGCTCGCCGGGCTGTCGGCGGCGGTGAGGGCGGCCGTGGTCGCCTGGGCCAGCAGCGCGGACTCGGCGGCGTGCGCGGCGCGGTGCTCGGCGTCGAGCAGGGCGCGGCGGCGGTTGGCCAGCACGGCGCGGGCGCGGTTGACGGCCGCCAGCACCTCCCCGATGGCGAGCAGGACGGCGGTCCCGGCCGCCGGGTCGGCGGCGACGGCGCCGGTGACCAGGTCGGTGACGGTGGCGAGCGCGTCGGCCTGCTCGGCGAGCCGGTCGGCGAGCTGACCGGCCTCCGTCGAGCCGGCCACGGCCTCGGCCTCCTCGGCGGCGCGCCGGGCGGTCGCGAGCGGCGCGGCGAACGCGTCGGGGCTCGCGAAGAACGCGAAGGCGCGCTCCGTCGCCGCCGTCAGCTCGGCGGCCAGGTCCGCCTCGATCCGGTCGAGGGCGGCCACGTCCAGCTGCGGCAGCTCGCGCAGCAGGCGGGTGCGGCCCTGGCTCTGGCGCAGTTCGGCCAGCAGCCGCGTCCAGCCGTCCGCGTCGACGGGCGGCTCGCCGTGGGAGCGGCGGACGAGGGACGCCGCCTCCTCGCGGGCCTGCTCCAGCGCCTGCGCGGCGCGGGCGGCGAGCCCCCGCACGCGGGCCTGCTCGGCGGCCAACTGCTCCGCGGCATCCCTCAGTTCTTCGAGTGGCCGGAGCAGACCGGTGTCGGCGAGCCAGTAGTGGCGGTCCACCGCCCTCGCGCACGCGTCGAGGATCAACTCCGGCGCGCGGGAGGCTGCTTCACTGTCCTGCGCGGCGACGGCCGCGGTGCGGACCACGTCCAGGCAGTCGGCGATGCCGCGCACCAGGTCGGCGTTGCCGATGCGGGCCAGCGGCCCGTCCCCGACCGGCTGCGCGGCGGCATGGTCGGCGGACTGGAACGGTGTGTCCCAACGCTGGAGTTCGTGCGTGCGCACCGGCTCGCGGTCCGGCTTGAGCAGCACCAGCGTGCCGTCGGGGAGCAGCGTGTACGCGGCCCCGTGCAGGGCTGCGCCGGCCTCGCGCCGCACCGTGTTCCACGGCAGCAGCAGCACCTGGGCGCGGCCCGGCCGACGCAGGACGTAGAGCAGGTCCTCGCCGTTGGGCGCCGGCACGACGGCGTCGAAGCGCAGCGCGTCCTGGCCCTCGCCGGTCGCCGTCGCGGCGGTGTCCCCGCCGTCGACGTGGAAGGCGCGGTGGGTACCGTCCGCGAGTTCGTAGCCGCCGGGGAAGATCAGGCCCTGTTCGGCCGGCAGCAGTCGGGCGCCGAGAGCGAGTGAGTCCTGTCGGCGCACCGATCCGGTGCGGACGTTGACGACCAGGTGGCGGTCGGCCGGCTCGTTGTACGGGCGGATCCGCAGCAGGAGCAGCGGGCCCGTCTCCGCGTAGGCCACCGTCGCGTCGGCGAGCGACTGCAGGGGCTCGTCGACCGGCTCCTCGAACAGCACCCGGTCCCCGGGCACCGTCCGGACGGTCAGGCTGCCGCCGGTGGTGGCGACCGCGACCGCTCCGCCACCACCCTCGATCCGGATCCGCCCGTGGTCGTGGTGCTCACGGCCGACCGTCGTCCACGGCAGGGCGTAGACGGGGGGCTGCGGCAGGTCGCGCTCGCCGTGGTTGCCGAGATACTCGACCTGACCGTCGCCCAGCTGCCAGCTCAGCACCCGCTGGTCGCCGTCGTTCTCGCCGGTGCGGAAGACCGCCAGCAGCCGTCCCGTCGCCGTCCTGACCAGGTCGACGAGCCGTGCGTCGCGGTAGTAGCGCAGCAGCTCGGCCAGGTCCCGGTGGAACCGCTCGTCGTCGAGCAGGCCCGGCACGGTGCCCGGGTCCAGCGCCGAGCCGTCCAGCCCGTGCAGCGAGAGCAGGCCCGCGTCGAGGTCCGGCGCCGACGTGCCCACCAGCAGCACGTCCGGTCGGACCGCGACCACGCCGCACGCCCTGCCCTCGCCCGCGGTCCGCGGCCGGGCGGAGGCGGCGAGCTCCAACGCCCGGGAGCCGAACGCCTCCTGCCGCGCGGAGTTCACCTCCGCCGCCCGCCGCCCCAGCTCCGTCGCGCGCTCGGCGAGCCGCGCCCGAAGGATCTGGTAGGTGCCGTCCTCGACGCCCATCACTGCTTCCCGTATCCCTTGCCTGTGCCTGAACGTGCTGCCTGCTGACTGCTGCCTGCTACCTGTCGTGTGCTACTTGCCGGTCCCGGTCGAGCCGTTGAGCAGTCGCGACGGGTCCACCGGCAGGGTGCCGTCGGCGCCGGCGCCGTTCAGCAGCTTCATCAGCAGGGCCAGGTTCCAGGGCCCGCCGGCCGCGAGCGAGCGCAGCACCTCGGTCGCGTCGTCGCTGAAGCTCCGCTCACCGTTCAACCAGTCGGCGCCCAGCGCCTTGACGGTCTCCGACCCCTGGATCGCGCCGTCGATCGACTTGCCGAACGACACCGCGCCGACGACCTTCTCCAGGAAGACGCTGTCCCCGCCGACGATGTCGATGTTCGCGCTCTTGAGGCCGGCCGCCAGCACCGAGGCCTGCGCCTCGGCCACCTTGGCCTCCACCTCCAGCGCGGCGAGCCGGACGTCCTTGTCGGCGGCCAGGCGGAGGCGGAACTCCTCGTGCGCCCGCGAGACCTCGTCGAGGGCCGCCATCGCCGCGGCCTTCTTCTCCAGGCCGGCCGCCTCGCCGAGCAGCTTCTCGCGGATCGCCGCGGCCTCGGCGTTGGCCTTGCTCTCCGCCACGGCCGCCTCCGCCAGGCCGACCTTCTCGATGGCGACGGCCTTCTCCTTCATACCGGCCGCCTCGCCCTCCAGCCTGGCCCGGATCGCGGCGGCCTCGGCGTTGGCCTTGCTCTCCGCCACGGCCGCCTCCGCCAGGCCGACCTTCTCGATGGCGACGGCCTTCTCCTTCATACCGGCGGCCTCGCCCTCCAGCTTCGCGCGGATCGCGGTGGCCTCGGCCATCGCCTGACGCTCCGCCACCTCGGCCTGCGCCAGTCCGGCGGCCCCGGCCAACGCCCGCTCGCCCTCGGCGCGCCGCGCGTTGGCGGACGCCTCCAGCTCGGCGCTCTTCTGCGCGGCCTCGGCCAGCACCAGCTGCTCCTTGGCCTTCAGGTGCGCGGACTGCTCGGCGGCCTCGGCCGCCTTGATGTCCTTGACCAGCTGCTCCTGCGCCTCCGCCTCGGCGGCGATGATCACCGTCTGCCGGGTGCGCTCGGCCTCCTGGACGACGCGGACCCGCTTGATCTCCTCCTCCTGCTCCGCGACGGTCCGCTCCACCGCGATCCGCTCGCGTACCACCTCGGCCACGCCGCGACGCTCGACCTCGACCTGCTTCTCCATCTCGGCCTTGGCGAGCTGCACCTCCTTGTCGCGGTTGACGACCTCCAGCAGCCGGTCCTTCTCGATCCGCTCGGACTCCACCGCCAGCACGCGCTCACGGTTCTTCTCCGCGACGGCGATCTCCCGCTGCTGGTTCTCCCGCTGGACCCCGAGCAGCTCCTCGGTCCGCAGCAGCGCGCCGTGCGCCTTGAGCCGCTCCTCCTCCTGGACCATCGCGGTGGCGGCCTCCTCCTGCGCCTTCAGCGTCTCGATCCCCTTGCGCTGCCGGATCTCCGCCTCGGCGCGCCGCCGCTCCAGCTCCAGGACCGCCTCCCGGGCGTCGACGTCCTGACGGGTGATCTCCATCTGCTCGTTGCGCTGGAAGTCGTTGGTGCGGATGTGCTCGAGGGCGGTCAGCTCGGTGATCTTCCGGATGCCCTGGGCGTCCAGGATGTTGGTCGGGTCCAGCTCGGCCATCGGGGTCTGCTCGAGGTGGTCGATGGCCGCGTCCTCGAGGTGGTAGCCGTTCAGGTCCGTGCCGATGGCGGCGATGATCCGGTCCCGGAACTCCTCGCGGTGGGTGTAGAGGTCGGCGAACTCGAGCTGCTTGCCGACGGTGCGCAGCGCCTCGGCGAACTTGGCGCTGAACAGGTTCTGCAGGGTCTCCTGGTGACTGGCCCGCTCGGTGCCGATCGCCTGGGCGACCTTGATGACGTCCTCGACGGTCTTGTTGACCCGGACGAAGAAGGTGATCTGGATGTCGGCCCGGATGTTGTCCTTGCAGATCATCCCCTCACGTCCGGTGCGGGTGATCTCGATGGTCTTCACCGAGATGTCCATGACCTCGGCGCGGTGCATCATCGGCAGCACCAGGGCTCCGGTGAAGCTCACGTCGACGCTCTTGGGTCGGGAGACGATCAGGGCCTCGCCCTGGACGACCTTGCGGAACAGCCGTCCGAAGAGCAGCAGCGTGCCCAGACCGATGAGCAGCAGGACGGCGACGAGCACGCCGATACCGATGGTGACGACAGACATGGCTGTTCCCTTGGATGGACTTCACTGGTGCTGCGAATGAGTTGGATGTGGCTGATCGATCCGGACACCTACGGCGCCGGCATGACCCAGAAGAACTCGCCGTCGGCGTCGTAGTCGTAGATGAGCGCGGAGGCTCCCGTACGCAGCGCCCGGCCCTCGCCCGCCGCGTCGTCGACGCTCTGACGGACCTGCACGACGGCGGCGGAGCCGTCGGCGGACCGGACCTCGGCCTGCCCGAAGTCGGGCCCCACCCGACCGGTCCGGATCACACAGGCGAGCCCGACGAAGTCCCGCCGGGACGGCGGCGGAGGCGGCTCCGGCATCAGCCGGCCGAGCGGCACCGCGAGCAGGCGGGCCCCCACCCACCCACCGACCAGCGCCACGGGCAGCAGCCATCCCGCGCTGCCGCCACCACTGCCGTCCGGGTTCCCGCCTCCGCCGAGCCACGCACGGCCGGCCAGGGAGGTGAACCAGGCGAACGCCACGACGAGCGACACCGCCACCGTGATCGGCACCCCGCCCAGCCCCACCACGCGCTGCCACCCCCCGTGGCTGTGGCGCGCCGCGCCGTGGGCCGCCTGCTCCCCGTTCCCCCCGTGGCCCGCCTGCGGCGCGTGCCCCCCGTGCGGCGCGCTCCCCCCGTGGGCCCCCTGGCCGGCCTGGCCGGCCTGCCCCCCGTGCGCATGCCCCCCGCCATGCCCACCACCCCCGTGCCCGGCACCATGGCCACCCCCGTGACCGGCACCCCCGTGCCCGGAACCATGGCCACCCCCGTGACCGCCGACGTGCCCACCCCGGGCACCGTGCAGATGTGCTCCCCCGACGAGCACCAGGACCCAGTACCCCACCACCACGACCAGCGCGAAGGTGAAGACCACGGTCGGAAAACCCGTGACCGCCCCCAGAAAGCCCCGCACTTGCTCTCGCCTGCCTCTGCACGTCCCCCGAAGGGCCACACACCGTGGCCCCGCAGCGTCAGGGTGGCAGCGCGAGCGGCACACCCGCAGTGCGTGATCCCGGCAGTCTTAGCGCCCTCTTAGCGTCCTGGTTCAGCTCACACCTCAGGGCGCCGCACCGGCCCGGACGGATCGATGCCGTCTCCCCCAGCAGGCGCTGACCAGGCGTGAGACCCCGAGGACCTGGGGCCCCGTGTAAGAGCAGGGCAAGAATCCGCAGACGGAGCATCCCAAAAAGGACGAAGGCGATCACGTTCCGGCAAGCGTCCGGTTCCGGCCACCAGGACGGCCACTTCGCCTTGTTACGCTCCCGACTGCTCCGCGACCGCGGCCGTGCCGTGACCACCAGCCGCGACCGGAGCGACTCGAACATTTCGGACGGCGATGGGGTGGGTGAGGGCGTGGCTCATAGACGGGGCTTGACAGCAGGCCTGGCGACTCTTGTGGTCGCGGCGGCGATCGCCGGCGCGGTACCGGGGAGCGCTGCCGCAAGCACGACGAGCACGACGAGCACGAGCGGCTCCCCGGCGGAGGTCGCGACGCTGCCCGCGCCGCAGCTCGCCGCCTCACGGGCGGACATTCCGCTGGTCGCCGGCGCCACCGGCTTCCTTCACCAGGAGCAGGGACTCCCGGGCTACACCTGGACCGACTACGCGTCAGGGACCGACACCGCGCAGCCGCAGCTGAGCGCCGTGCCGGCGTCCGGCACGACCTTCCTCTCGGCCGGGGGCGACCACGTCGCCTATCAGAACGGTGCGAAGCTCGGCGTCGGCGACCCGACCGTGGCCGGCAGCTGGGTCACCTACGACCTCTCCTCTCTCGGCGCCGTCCACATCGTCGGCGACGTCAGCCAGAACGGGACGCGCGCCCTGGTCCAGGAGATCGGTGGCATCTCCCACCTGCTCCAGCTCAACGCGGACGGCACGACGACCGAGCTCCCCCTGACCGGCCTGCCGTCCGGCACGGGCTACACCAACAGCGCTCTCGGCTACCAGAACTCGGGCGACTACGAGTTGGTCCGCAGCACGCCGAAGAGCGGCGTCAGCGGCACGGTCGGGTACTACCTGTTGAACCTGGACACGGGCGCGGCCACCTCGGTCTCGGGCATCCCGCTGTCCGCCACCTCCGCGACCGTCCGCGGTGACTACCTGATCTGGCGCTCGACCGGCGGCGTCTCGGTGGTCAAGGTCGCCGACCTGCTCGCGGGTACGGCCACCCCCACGCAGGTCGCGTCACCGGCCAATCCCGGCTCCCTGCTGGACTACGGAGTCGTCGGCCAGCAGGTCGTGATGCTGACCCAGGTGGCGGCCGGCGCGCCGCAGGTGCTCTCCGCCGTCCCGATCGCCGGGGGCCCGGCCGTCCAGCTCGACGCCACCGTGTCCCTGCCGGTCCCCTCGAACCAGTTCCCCGGCTACCTGGCCCAGGGCCCCGGGGGCATCCTGGCGATCGGCGCCACCAGCCCGAGCGGCGGCCTGGCGGTGCAGCACCTCACCGCGGCCGCGGACGGCACCGTCGACGTCACCGCCGTGCGCGGGCTGCCGGCCCCCGCCGAGACCACCGTCACCCTGACCATGGCGCACGGCCAGGTGCGCCAGATGCTCACCGTCCCGCAGCTCAACGCGGCCACGCGCTTCGCGGCGGCCACCACCCCGCTGGCCGGCTCCGGCTCGGGCGTCGGCAAGACCTCGACCGGCTATCTCAACAACGGCGGCTTCACGCCGCTCCAGGCCGGCCCCTGCGCCCTGGACGCCTCCTGCGTCCGCGAGGCGGACGGCAACTTCTACGGGCCGGTCTACACGACCACAACGGCGACCAGCGCCGATGTGTTCGTCAACGGTCTGGAGTTCGGGGAGAACTTCACCACGCCCGACACCCGCGTCGTGGACGTGGACAGCAGCTACGTGGTCATCGACTCGGCCGGCACCCAGCACCTGTGGGAGCCCGGCCAGAACGCGATGATCACGCTCGGGACGGCGAACGGCGCGGCCCTGTGGATGGGCACGCTGTGGCGGGCCACCGGCCCGGGCCAGTTCCAGGCCAGCCTGCCCCAAAACGGCCTGGCCGTCGCCCCCGCCGTCAAGCGGACCATCAGCACCGGGGCCACGTGCACGGCCACCGAGGTGCAGGTCGCGCAGCACTGGCTCTACTGGAGCTGCGGCAGCACCGGCCCGGCCGGGATCTACGACCTGTCCACCGACACGGAGTTCGGCGTCGACCCCGGTCCCGCGCTGCTCGGTGACGGCTACCTCGTCCGTCACGACGCGGCCAGCGGTGAGCTGCGCCTGACCGACATCCACACGGACTCCGTCGGCGCGACCTCCGTGCTGGCCACCGTCCCGCAGCCGGCCGGCACGAGCGACGACCGCGGCATCGACTGGACCGTGGACCGCACCTCCGGCGACGTCGCGTACACGGGCACGGACAACGTCGTCCACGTGCTGACCACCGGCGTGCCCGCGTCCACGGTCACGGCCACCGGGGGTGCCTGGAACAACGGCATCACGCCGGGGCAGCAGTGGGGCTTCGGCTTCGAGGCCAGCCGTCCGCTGGCGAGCTGGCAGTTGGTGATCCGTCGGGCCACCACCGGCCAGGTCGTCTACAGCTACACCGGCGGCGCGACCGCCGCCTCGGGCGCGAACAGCTGGAACGGCCTCCTGCAGGGCGGGACGCCCGCCTTCGACGGCACCTACGACTGGCAGCTGCTGACCGTCCCCGCGGACGCCGCCGGTACGACCCCGACCCAGTCCGCCACCGGCACGATGGGCGTCTACTACGGCCGGATGCCCTTCCACTCCTACGGCGAGAACGGCCAGTCCACCCTGCTCGGGGTGCTGAACAAGCCCGCCTTCGGGTACGGGTACGGCTACGGCATGGAGTACACGGGCAACGGCAACGGCACCTACGCGAGCCCGGTCGCCTCGACGTACTGGAACCTCGGCACCGGCCCCGGGCAGCTGAACGCGGTCGTGCCCTTCGGCGACGTCAACGGTGACGGCTACAACGACGTCGTCGTCCGCACCAGCAGCGGCGAGCTGGAGTACTACCCGAACCAGCCGGCCGGCGACGTCCTCAACAACGCCACACCGAGGACCATCGGTGGCGGCTGGAACATCTACAACAGCCTGGTCTCGGTCGGTGACCTCAACGGCGACGGTCACGACGACCTGCTCGCCCGCGACGCCTCGGGCGAGCTGTGGCTCTACCCGGGCACGGGCAGGGGCGGCTTCGCGCCCCGGGTCGCCATCGGCGGCGGCTGGAACACGTACGCCCGGATCATCGGCGTCGGCGACCTGAACGGCGACGGCATCAGCGACCTCCTGGCGGTCGACACCCACGGTGGCCTGTGGCGCTACTTCGGCAACGGCAAGGGCGGCTTCGACGCCCGCGTGAAGCTCGGAACGGGCTACTGGATCTACAACGCGATGGTCGGCGTCGGCGACGTTGACGGCCACGGCCTCAACTCGGTCGTCGCCCGCGACACCGCGGGTGTGCTGTGGCGCTACGACTTCACCGCCTCCGGCGCCCTCGAGCCCCGGATCCGCGTCGGCGGCGGCTGGAACATCTACAGCAACCTCTACTGATCCTCCCGCCTGATCCCGGCACGCCTCGGCCCGGCAGGCGACAGAAATGGGGACCGGCCGACGGCCGGGCTCAACTAGCATTCCGACCGCCGCCCGCGGCCCGGCCCCACTGTCCGGGACCGGTGACCGTCGGGCCCGGACGAAGGGGGAACACCTTGTCTGACACCAGGAAACCCAAGAGACCCGCGCCCAGCGCCCGATGGCGTGCCGGGCTGGTCTCCCTCGGCGCGCTCGCGCTCGCGCTGGTCGGGACCGGTCCGGCCCATGCGGACGACGGGACCGCCACCACGCCGACCGATCTCTTCAACGGCTACCAGCACTGCTCCACCGACGCCTCCGCGCCGACCTTCCTGTGGGGAGGCGAGGGCGTCTTCGTCGAGGGCGTCGCCCAGGGCACGCCGCCGTCGAACCCGACGGGCAGCGGCTTCATGGGCGTGCAGTACCGGGCCTGGCCGGTCTCCGACCCGACCCAGGTCACCACCGTCTCGAACTCCTACGCCACGGTCGGCAACGAAGCGGGTGCGGTCGTCCCGTCCACCGCCCTCACGGACGGTCAGACCTACGTCTGGCAGGCCCGGACCGTGTCCGGCGCCTCCGCCTCGGACTGGTCCGCGAGCTGCTACTTCACCGTCGACAACGTCCGCCCGGACCAGCCGCCGACGGTCACCTCACCCAACTACCCGCCGAACGTCTTCAACCAGGGCGGCTCTGCGGTCCAGTTCAGCTTCGGCGCCAACGGGGTCGGCGACGTCGCCGGCTACGAGTACGACTGGCAGCAGGACCTGGGGGTCATCGGCGTCCCGATCGGAGACCACGGCATCCCGCAGCCGACGGACCCGTACAGCGACCCGAAGCACTTCGCCCGGGCGACGACCCTCGGCGGCTCCGCCACCGCGAGCCTGATCCCGCCGGAGGGCTCGGGGCTGTACCGCCTGTGGGTCCGCAGCCTGGACCGGGCCGGCAACCCGTCGGACGAGACCAGCTACATGTTCTTCGTGAAGTACGACGGGCCGACGGCCACGCCGCTGGTCCCGAAGGTCCAGTTCGACAAGGTCACCCCGTTCCGCCTCAGCCCGAACCCGGGCGTCCAGGCGATCTCCCCGGTCGTCAGCTACACCCTGCAGACCTTCGGCGCCAGCGGCCAGCAGACCACCCAGGTCAAGGCGGCCGGCGACGGCTCCGCCGAGGTGAACCTCACCCTGGACGGCGCCTACGGTGACTTCTTCTACGTCTCCAGCACCAGCGCCAACGGCTGGATCAGCTCCTCCTACTGGTGGACCACCGGCCCGGTCGACACCAGCCCGACCGTCAGCTCCGACATCTACGCCGAGAACGGCTCCAGCGGCGGCTCGGGCGTCCCGGGCACCTTCACCTTCGCACCCAAGGTGAAGGGCGTGGCCAGCTACACCTACTCCTTCAACTGGGGCACCCCGACCACCGTCAAGGCGATCGCCGGCGGCTCGGCCCAGATCTCCTGGACCCCGCCCCAGAGCGGCTGGTACGACCTGGAGGTCTACGCGACCACCAAGGACGGCATCCAGCTGGCCCCGTACGACTACTACTTCACCGTCAACTGACGCGGACGGCAGAAGAGAGGAGGGGCACGGAGCTGTCGCTCCGTGCCCCTTTCGGGCTGTCTTGGACAGGCCCTAGGCCTCGACGGCCTTCTTCAGGGCCTCGACGCGGTCGGTGCGCTCCCAGGTGAAGTCCGGCAGCTCGCGGCCGAAGTGGCCGTAGGCGGCGGTCTGGGAGTAGATCGGGCGCAGCAGGTCCAGGTCGCGGATGATGGCGGCCGGGCGCAGGTCGAAGACCTTGGTGACGGCTTCCTGGATCTTGCCGACGGGGGCGGTCTCGGTGCCGAAGGTCTCGACGAAGAGGCCGACCGGCTCGGCCTTGCCGATGGCGTAGGCGACCTGGACCTCGGCGCGGGTGGCCAGGCCCGCGGCGACGATGTTCTTGGCGACCCAGCGCATCGCGTAGGCGGCGGAGCGGTCGACCTTGGACGGGTCCTTGCCGGAGAAGGCGCCGCCGCCGTGGCGGGCCATGCCGCCGTAGGTGTCGATGATGATCTTGCGGCCGGTCAGGCCGGCGTCGCCCATCGG
>NZ_FOAZ01000032.1 GCF_900109465.1 Streptacidiphilus jiangxiensis | reverse complement strand
ACCGGTCAGGTGGTGGGGTACGGGGGTCTGTGTCTGGATGATCGTTCGGCGTCGACGGCGAATTTCAATCCGGTGCAGGTGTACACGTGCAACGGGACGGCGGCGCAGCAGTGGACGGTGGGTTCGGACGGGACGTTGCGGGTGCTGGGCAAGTGTCTGGACGTGAACGGTGGTGGGACCGCTGACGGGACGGCGGTGGATCTGTACGACTGCAACGGGACGGGTGCGCAGGTGTGGCAGCCGCAGTCGAACGGGTCGTTGCTGAACCCGCAGTCGGGCAGGTGTCTGGACGACACGAACTGGTCGACCACGCCGGGCACGCAGTCCCAGATCTGGTCCTGCTCCGGCAACGCCAACCAGCAGTGGACCCTGCCCACCACCTCCACGGCCGGCAACCCCTTCGGGCCCAACGTGCTGGTCTTCGACCCCTCCATGTCCGCCGCCTCGATCCAGAGTCAACTGGACTCCGTCTACAGCCAGCAGCAGTCGAACCAGTTCGGCGGCAGCCGCTACGCGCTGCTGTTCAAGCCGGGCAGCTACGACGTCAACGTCAACGTCGGCTTCTACACCCAGGTGCTGGGTCTCGGGCAGTCGCCGGACAGCACCGTCATCACCGGTGGCGGCGTCAACGCCGACGCGCAGTGGAACGGCGGCAACGCGACCGAGAACTTCTGGCGCGGTGTCGAGAACCTCACGATCAACCCCTCCTCCGGCAGCACCAAGTGGGCCGTCTCCCAGGCTTCGCCGATGCGTCGCGTCCACATCGAGGGCAATGTCGTCCTCGACGACAACGGTGGCTGGTCCAGCGGCGGGTTCCTCGGCGACGCCAAGGTGGACGGGCAGGTCAACTCCGGTAGTCAGCAGCAGTGGCTCTCGCGCAACGACGAGTTCGGCAGCTGGACCGGGTCCAACTGGAACATGGTCTTCGTCGGCGACACGGGCGCGCCCGCGCAGAGCTTCCCGAGCCCGCCCTACACCGCTGTCGGCCAGACCCCGGTGAGCGTGGAGAAGCCGAGCCTGTACGTCGACGGCTCCGGCAACTACGACGTCTTCGTCCCCTCGCAGCGCAGCAACTCCACCGGCGCCGACTGGACGAACGGCCGGACCCCGGCCGGTACCTCGCTGCCGCTGAGCGCCTTCTACATCGCCACCCCGTCCGACACCTCGGCGACGCTGAACGCCGCCCTGGCGGCGGGCAAGAACCTCATCTTCACGCCCGGCGTGTACCAACTGAGCGACACCCTGCACATCACCCGCGCCGACACCGTCGTGCTGGGGCTGGGCCTGGCGACCCTCGTCGCGAACAACGGCGTCACCGCGATCTCCACCGACGACGTGGGCGGAGTACGTATCGCCGGCCTCATCGTCGACGCCGGTCCGACCAACTCGCCCTCGCTCGTGCAGATCGGCCCGGCCGGCGCCTCGGCGGACCACTCCGCGGACCCGAACGTGCTCTCCGACGTCTACTTCCGCATCGGCGGCGCGGCCGTCGGCAAGGCGACGCAGACGCTCCAGGTCAACGCGAACAACACGATCGGCGACGACCTGTGGCTGTGGCGCGCCGACCACGGCTCCGGTGTCGGCTGGACCAGCAACACGGCCGCGAACGGACTGGTCGTCAACGGAGCCGACGTCACCATGTACGGGCTGGCCGTGGAGCACTACCAGCAGTACCAGGTGCAGTGGAACGGCAACGGCGGCCGGACCTACTTCTACCAGTCCGAGATGCCCTACGACCCGCCGAACCAGGCGGCCTGGACGAACGGCGGCAGTGACGGCTGGGCCTCCTACGAGGTGGCCCCGGGCGTCACCGACCACCAGGCCTGGGGGCTGGGCGTCTACTGCTACTTCAATGTCGACCCGAGCGTGGTCGCCGACCATGCAATCGAGGTGCCGACGACGTCGGGTGTGGCGCTCCACGACGCCATGGATGTCTCGCTCGGCGGAACCGGCACCATCACCCACATCGTCAACGGGACCGGGGCGTCGGTGCGCAGCGGCTCGACGGTTGCGGACCTCACCAGCTACCCGTGACCGGCTGACCGACCCTACATGACGCGTACGCATCAGCTCAAGGCAGTCCCAATGGGGCTGTCTTGACTGGTGAACAGGCATGGAACAAAAGAGAGTTGACGTTGCCTCGGGCAACGGGAGTGGAATCCGGAATCAATCGTATGATGTGATGGGCGTGACATAAGTTCCGATTGCTTCCGATGCGCTAGCTGCTGCGCCGAACTGTGGGGTTACGTGTCCACACCCAACGCCGATGCGGCTCTCGCGTCCCTCGCCGTGGTCGTCATCCTGCTGGCGCTACTCCTGTGGCAGCTGCGCGCCCGCAGAGCCGACCGGCGCGAACAGGTCGCCCGGAACACCGCCATGGACGGGCTGCGTCGGGCCTACGACGACCTGGAACGCGCCCACGGTCAGGCTCAGCAGCACAACGTCCGGCTCACCCAGGAACTCCAGGACGCCGCCGAGGCCCTGCGCCGCAGCCGCAGCGAGGGCGGCGAGGTCCTCGCCAACCTCGCCCTGCGCTCGCTCGCACTGGTCGAGCGTCAGCTCGGCAGCCTGGAGGGTCTGGAGGAGATGGAGTCCGACTCCCTGCGGCTGGAGCAGCTCTACCAGCTCGACCACCTCGCCACCCGGATGCGCCGCAACAGCGAGAACATGCTGCTGCTGTCCGGCGGCGACCAGCAGCGCCCCGCCCGCCCCGGTGCCCCCGCCTCCCTGCTGGACGTGCTGCGCGCCGCCCTGTCCGAGATCGAGCGCTACGAGCGCGTCCACCTGACCGCGCTGCCGCCGGTCCACCTGCGTCCCGAGGTCGCCGACGACCTCAGCCACGTCCTGGCCGAGCTGCTCGACAACGGCACCGCCTTCTCCCCGCCCACCGAGGCCGTCACCGTCACCGCCTGGCACCTCGACAGCGGCGAGGTCATGGTCTCCGTCGCCGACCGGGGCATCGGCATGACCGAGACGATGCTGCGTCAGGCCAACCACGCCCTCGCCGATCCCGGCGACGGCTACGACGTCGGCCACGGCACCGGCCGCTCCCTCGGCCTGCGCGTGGTCACCCTGCTCAGCCGACGCCTCGGTCTGCGCGTCCAACTGCGCAGCAGCGCGGGCGGCGACGGCACCACGGCCCTGGTCGCGCTCCCGGCGGGCCTGCTGGTCGAACCGCCCGCGCCCGCACCCGCCGGACAGGTCCCGGCCGGTATCCCCGTCCCCGCTCCCGTCGGAGCGGCGCGTCCGACCGGTCCGCACCGGCCCGGCGGTCCGACCCTCGCCGCCGTGCCCGGCGCCCGCCGGGCCGCGACCGGCGGCGGCCCCGCGGTCGCAGGCGGACTCCCCAAGCGGGTGAAGGGCGAGAGCGGTCAGCGCGCGCACCTCACCGAGCACAGCACCGACCCCGCGACCGCCCGGCGTCCCTCGGACGCCGGTGCCGCCGCGGACGAGCTCCGCCGCCGCCTCGGCGGCTTCCAGAACGGACTGCGCGCGGCCGCAGCCCCGCGCGAGGAGGACCACAAGGCATGACCCAGGCGAACCCCCAGCTGCGCCTGCAATGGCTGCTCGGTGACGTGCTCTCGGCCACGCCCGGCCTGCGCGCCCTGGCCCTGGCCTCGACCGACGGCCTGCCACTCGTCGCGGTGGACGAGCACTGTCCGGCCGAGGAGCTGGCGACCTTCGTGGCCGGCATCAACGGCCTCGCCGCCGGCCTGACCGCACTGCTCGACCTCGGCACCCTCAAGCGGACCGTGGTCACACTGGAGAACGGCACGCTGATCCTGATGGCCGTCGACCGCACCGCCTGCCTGGCCGCGTACACCGCCGAGGACTGCGACCTGAGCATCGCCGCCTTCCAGATGGCCCGCCTCGTCGAACAGGCCGGACACGTCCTGACCGCGCACGTCCGCGCCGACGCGGCCGGGGTTGCCGGTGCCGTCGGCGCGGCCGGTGGTCTCGGGGCGGCCGGTGCTCTCGGGGTGCAGGCGTTGGCCCAGGCCCAGGAGGCGACCCGATGACCGTCCCCGCGCGCTCGTTGCGCGTGCGCCCCTACGCGTTGACGGGCGGACGCACTCGCTTCGGCCAGGTACTGCTGGTCGAGACGCTGATCTCCGCCGTCGAACAGCGCCCCGTGCACGCCGCCTGGGCCGGACAGCCCGCCACCGCGGCGCTGCCCGAGCTGGAGCGGATCTGCGGCCTGTGCCAGGGTCAGATGCGCTCCATCGCCGAGGTCTCCGCGCTGCTGCGCCTGCCGCTCGGCGTGGTCCGCGTCTGGGTCAGCGACCTCGTCGACGCCGGGCGTATCCGCGTCCACGGAGCCACCGTCAGCGTCGGCTCCGGCGGCTCGCCCATCGGCGTGCCCGCCCGCCCCAACCGCGTGGTGCTCGAAAGGATCCTCGGAGGCCTTCGTGACCTGGCCTGACGTCACCACGCGCAGGGAGGTTCCGCTGGACGCGGTGACCACGCCCGGCATCCCGCTCACCGAACTCCCGGTCACCTCCGCGAAGATCGTGATCGCGGGCGGCTTCGGCGTCGGCAAGACCACCATGGTCGGCTCGGTCTCGGAGATCACCCCGTTGCGCACCGAGGCGATCATGACGGACGCCGGCAGCGGTACCGACGAGCTCACCCCCGGCAGCGGCAAGACCACCACCACCGTGGCCATGGACTTCGGCCGCCTCCACATCGGCCCGGACCTGGTGCTCTACCTGTTCGGCGCGCCCGGCCAGCGGCGCTTCTGGTTCATGTGGGACGACCTCGCCCGCGGCGCCGTGGGCGCGGTCGTTCTCGTCGACACCCGGCAACTGGCCGACGCGTTCCCCGCCGTGGACTACTTCGAGAGCAGCGGCCTGCCGTTCGTGGTGGCCGTCAACGAGTTCGACGGGGCGCCCGGCTACACCGACGCCGACATCCGTGACGCGCTCAGCCTCGACCCGGACGTCCCGCTGCTGCGCTGCGACGCCCGCTCGCGCGCCTCCTCGGCACTCACGCTGGCCGCCCTCGTCCAGCACACCCTGGCCGTCTCGGACCTCTGAGCCGGACCGCAGAGCAGCACCACGCACCAACCCCATCACCACCAGGAGCACAAACGTGGCGAGAATCCTCGTCGTCGGCGCCGGCCAGTCCGGCCTTCAGCTCGCGCTCGGCCTGCAGAGCGACGGACACGACGTCACCGTCATGACCGACCGCACCCCCGACGAGGTGCGCGGCGGCCGGGTGATGTCCACCCAGTGCATGTTCGCCACCTCGCTGCAGCACGAGCGCGACCTCGGCCTGAACCTGTGGGAGGCCGAGGCCCCGCAGGCCCGGGGCCTCGGCGTCTCCGTCAGCGGCCCCGAGGCCGCCCGCGTCATCGACTGGATCGGCCGCCTCGACGGCTACGCACAGTCCGTCGACCAGCGCGTCAAGATGCCCGGCTGGCTGGAGCTCTTCGCCGAGCGCGGCGGCAAGGTCGTCGTCAACGGCGTCACCGTCTCCGACCTCGACTACCTCGTCCGCGGCTACGACCTGACCGTGGTCGCCGCCGGCAAGGGCGAGCTGGTCTCCATGTTCGCCCGCGACCCGCAGCGCTCCCCGTACAGTGCACCGCAGCGCGCCCTGGCCGTCTCCTACGTCCACGGCCTGGCCCCGCGCCCCGAGCACGACTACCCGGGTGTCCGCTGCAACCTGGTGCCCGGCGTCGGCGAGCTCTTCGTCATCCCCGCGCTCACCCTCTCCGGCCCGTGCGACATCCTCTTCTGGGAGGGCGTCCCCGGCGGCCCGCTCGACGTCTTCGAGCCCGCGCTGGACCCGGAGGAGCACCTGCACCGCACCCTCGACCTCATGCGCACCTACACCCCGTGGGAGTACGAGCGCACCCGCGGCGGCGTCGAACTCACCGACGCCCGCGCCACCCTCGCCGGCCGCTACGCCCCGACCGTCCGCCGTCCCGTCGGCGAACTTCCCGGCGGCGGCGTGGTCCTGGGTGTCGCCGACGTCGTCGTCGCCAACGACCCGATCACCGGGCAGGGCTCCAACACCGCGTCCAAGTGCGCCACCTCCTACCTCGCCTCCATCCGCGCCCACGGCGACGCCCCGTTCGACCGGGCCTTCATGGAGCAGGCCTTCGAGACGTTCTGGACCGAGACCGCGAGCGACGTCACCGCCTGGACCAACGCGATGCTGGCCCCGCCCCCGGAGCACGTCCTCCAGCTCATCGGCGCCGCCGGGCAGATCCCGGCCGTCGCCGACCGCTTCGCCAACGGCTTCGACAACCCGTCGGACTTCCCGAACTGGTTCTTCACCCCGGACGCCGCCTCGGCGTACCTCGCCTCGGTGAGCTGAGCCGCCCGTCCGCAGCCGGGCCGCCCCGCCACGCGGCCCGCGCGCTGGTGACCACACGCGCGACCGGGAACCAGGTCGACGAGGGGATCTGTCTCGACGTCCTGGGCCAGGTCGCCGCGGCCCTCGGGCGCGCGGCGGAGGCCCGGCGCCACTGGCGCGACGCCCACACCGTCCTCGACGGCCTGGGCCATCCCCGCGCGTCGGACGTCCTCGACCGACTCGCCCACCCCGCCAACCGGACCGGCTGACCCCACACCGCCCGGGCGGCCGCCGCCGACGGCCTCGCCGACGGTGTGGCGTCAGGCGACCTCGTAGGACCGACGGACCCGGCTGAGGTCTCCCGTCCGCAGGTCCCCCTCGCGGATCCAGAAGGAGACGTTGACGACCTCGCCCCAGGCGGTGCCCGCCTCCGCTTCCAACTGCAGCAGCGGCCGGTGCCCCTGGGGGCGTGGGGTGTCGCCCGTGTCGCACCAGCCCAGCAGGCGATGGCGCGGGCGTGGCAGCAGCGCCGACAGTGCCTCGTCCAGGGCGAGCAGCGCCATGACGTCACCGCCGGCGGCGTCGTACGCCTCCGTCTCCTCCCAGCCCGGCACGGACGGGAGCGCGCGGGCCTCCAGCGGCAGGGCCGGTATGACGCGGCCCCGCCCTTGCTCGGTCATGGCCTCGGCGCCGGCGGGCACGTGCAGGACCCGGCAACCGTCGTCGCCGTCGTCGAAGCTGAACCGGGCGCTGAAGTCGTCGTCGTGGAAGAACAGCAGACGCCCGTCCGCGGGCAGGGTCCAGTCCTCGCCGAGCAGGCGGGCCGCCTGGCCGCAGTCCACCTGCGCGAGGAGGAGCATCGGCTCGCCCTGGTAATCGGGCCACACGAACGACTCGGGGGCCGACGGGGCCCCTCCGATCACACTCTCCGCGTCAGCGAGGTCGGGCCGAACGGTGAAGCCCACGGATGGCCTCACGAGCGCCAGGAGGCGCCCGGCCTCCTCCGCCCCGAGCCCGGCACGCACGACGGCCGAGATCGACCCGGGTTCTACGGTGTCAGGGACCTTCTGCTCCATGACCGAGAGTCTTCCACCCGGCTCCGACAGAAAATGAGTTGCCCGTGGCGCGGGGGCTCCACCAAGATCGGCCGCATGGACCTGTGACGGCTGCCACGTAGCACCAACCACCTTGTCGCGCGATCGACCTCGTTGCCTGACCACTCGGCCGCGAGCCGATCAGACGCGCCCACGTGTGCATCCGTCGGATCCTGCTGAAAGCAATCACCATCATATGAATACCGACCGCAAGGCCCGTTGGGCCGTGCGTCAGTCAGCCCTGCCCACCATCGTGCGTCCGTGCCCGGACTGCTCCGGCAACCGGCACCGGCCCTCGGGGAAGATCCGCGTCAACGCGAGCGGAAAGCTGCTGGACGTCTGGCTCCTGCTGAGTTGCGTCCGCTGCGACCGGACGTCGAAGGTGACCGTCCACGAGCGCGCGCACGTCTCCTCCCTGGACCCCGAGCGCCTCGTCGCGTACGAGAACAACGACGCGGCCGTGGTGCGGGAGTTGACGATGAACGCCTCACTGGCCACCAGGAACGGCTACCGCCTGGACTGGACCGACAGCTGGACGGTGGAGGCCCGCACGCCGCTCCACTCCCTCGACGACCCGACCCCGCTCACGGTACGGGTCGTCTTCGACCTGCCGGCACCGGTCCGGGTCGAACGTCTGCTCATGCTCGGCCTCGGCCTGAGCCGCAGTGCCGTCCGGCGCATGGTCGGCGACGGCCGGATCTGCGTCCCCTACGCCCTGGACGCCAAGGCCCACCGGGACTTCGAGCTCACCGTGCGCACGGCGGGCTCGGCCGGCGCCGTGGCACACACCCGGGAACGGCTCCCGCAGCCGACGCTCGCGATGCGCGCGGGCGCGTAGAGGCCGGGTTCCGGGCTCTGGCCGGTGTTGCTCTTCCGCGACAAGATCCCTGAAGGAGAGGAATGTTCAGCGCGGGAGAGTGGCACGCGGCCAGGCGGTGTCCCGACCGGCCGGAGGCGGCAGGAGTGGCCGCCTCCGGCCGCGTCGATGGAGACCTTCGGCCCACGCGGCAGCCACGGCCCCGGAACGACCCCGCGTGCCGCCTTCCCCCTGACCGGGGAGCCGCTGGGGTGACGGACCGGGCGGTCCCCTTCCCGGATCGGGGCCGGCTGCCCCGATCCGGGGATTTGACAACACGGGGGAAGTGTTCTGCTACATTGGAGGCAACGGAGCGCTGTCGCCTCCGTCTGCTCCCGCGAGTGTTCGCGGTAGAGCTTCGGCCAGGTATCTGACTGCCGCCGGGTTTGTTCCACCAGACACACCAAGCAGACCAGACACACGTCACACGTACACGCATCGCAGCGCATCACGTGAGGACTCCGTGATGCCGCATGTCCACCGCCGTCTCTCGGCGTGGGCTCCTTCGCCTTACACAGAAGTGGATTTCTCTCATGACCACCGTCATCGAACCCTCACTCGACCACCTCCTCCGTGCCGAGCTGCACCAGCTCGCGACCTCCCTCGGCGTCACCGGCGCCGGTCGGCTGCGCAAGGGTGAGCTCGTCGAAGCCATCACCGCCAAGCGGGCCGCCGAGAAGCCGGCTCCCGAGCGTGCCCCCGCTCCCACCGACCCCGATCACGTCTCCGGTGTTCTCGACATCAGGGACGGCAACGCCTTCCTGCGCGTCTCCGGATACCAACCCGGGCCGGGGGATCTGTTCGTGTCGCAGGCTCAAGTCCGCAACCTCGGGCTGCGCACCGGTGACGCCATCACCGGCGCCGTCGCCGGCGCCGCGCCCGCCGTGAAGAACGGGCGCGGTGGCAAGCAGGAGCGCCGTCCTGGGCTCGCCCGGATCGAGACCGTCAACGGCCAGGCGCCCGAGCGGGCGCGGGTGCGGGCGGACTTCGCCGACCTGACGCCCCTGCACCCCACCGAGCAACTGCGCCTGGAGACCGACCAGGGCCTGCTCAGCACCCGGCTGATCGATCTGGTCGCGCCCATCGGCAAGGGCCAGCGCGGCCTGGTCGTCGCGCCGCCCAAGACCGGCAAGACCGTCGTCCTGCAGGCGATCGCCGCCGCCGTGAACCGCAACCACCCCGACGCGCACCTGATGGTGCTGCTCATCGACGAGCGACCCGAGGAGGTCACCGACATGCGGCGCTCGGTCCGGGGCGAGGTGCTCGCCTCCACCTTCGACCGGCCGGCCCGCGAGCACATCGCGCTGGCGGAGCTCGCGATCGAGCGCGCCAAGCGGCTGGTCGAGCTCGGGCAGGACGTCGTGGTGCTGCTCGACTCGATCACCCGACTGGCCCGCGCCTACAACACGGCCGCGCCCGCCTCCGGGCGCATCCTCAGCGGCGGTGTCGACGCCGCCGCGCTGCACAAGCCGAAGAGGTTCTTCGGCGCCGCCCGCAACGTGGAGAACGGCGGCTCTCTGACGATCATCGCCACGGCCCTGGTCGACACGGGCTCCAAGATGGACGACCTGATCTTCGAGGAGTTCAAGAGCACCGGCAACATGGAGCTGCGCCTGGACCGCCGGCTCGCCGAGAAGCGGATCTTCCCGGCCGTCGACGCGAAGGCGTCCGGCACCCGGCGCGAGGAGTTGCTCCTCGGCGCCGCCCGCACACCCGGCGTGCGCACGCTGCGCCGCGTGCTCAGCGCCCTCGACACCCAGCAGGCCACCGAACTGCTGCTGGACCGCCTGAAGCAGTCCCCGGGCAACACGGAGTTCCTGCGCACCGTCGCCACCACCGCCCCGCGGCCGGATGCGAGCTGACGGCAAATTTCAACGAACCGTTGACGCGCCTCGGCGCCCGCCATCGCCGCGCCGCGCCGGAGCTGGAGCCCGCCGCCCTGCTGCCGTGACCGCCTGGCTGTTGGCGCAGGGCTCTACGCTGAGCGGGATTCGGCGGCGATGGACGGCACGTGTGGGAGGACAGGCCTGTGGACCTCGTTTTCGACGGTCGCGTGTTCGAGTGGCGCGGGCCTGCGCCGTACTACTTCGTCGCCGTGCCCGACGAGCCCTCCGCCGACATCCGTGAGGTCGCCACCCGGGCCAGCTACGGCTGGGGCGTGATCCCCGTCGAGGCCAGGATCGGCGGCACCGCGTTCACGACCTCGCTCTTCCCGAAAGACGGCGCCTACCTGCTGCCCGTCAAGAACGCGGTCCGCCTCCCGGAGGGCCTGCGGACGGGCGACGAGGTACGCGTGGAGATGACGGTCCAGCTCGGCCGGTAGGCCGAGCGAGCCGGAGTGGACAACTCCACGATTAGTCGTCTCGACGACCGTGCGCCGATAGGCTGGGCGCATGGCACTGCGCAACGCGATCATGTCGACCCTGCTCGAGGGCGAGGCCTCGGGGTACGACCTGGCCAAGGCCTTCGACGCGTCCGTGGCCAACTTCTGGATGGCCACGCCCCAGCAGCTCTACCGGGAGCTGGACCGGATGGCGGCCGAGGGGCTGATCCGCGCCCGTGTCGTCGAGCAGGAGCGGCGGCCGAACAAGCGCCTTTTCTCCTTGACCGAGGCCGGCCGCGCGGCGCTGCGGGAGTTCACCGCGGCCGCGCCTCGGCCGTCCGCGATCCGTGACGAGCTGCTCGTGCAGGTGCAGGCCGTCGACGCGGGCGACGCGGAGGCCGTGCGGACGGCGTTGGGCGAGCGCCTTGCGTCGGCGCAGGCCAAGGTCGCGCGCTACGAGCGGTTGCGGGCGAGGCTGCTGGACGGCCGCTTCGAGGACGACTACCTGGCCGTGGCTGAGCGCGTCGGCCCCTATCTGACGCTGATGCGCGGCCTGTCGTTCGAGCGTGAGAACCAGCGTTGGTGCGAGCAGGCGCTCGCCGTCCTGGACCGGCGTGCCGGCCGGCCGGCCGCTGCTGTTCCGCTGGTCGCTGAGCCGCTCGGCGCCGAGTCCGCTGTCGCGCCGGGTTCTGGCTGACCTCGGCCGCCCGAGCGTCCGCGCGGTCCAGCCCGGCCGCCCGAGCGTCCAGTTGCCCGAGCGTCCGGTCGCCCGGGCGGCTGACACCTGTTCAGCGCACGGGCTGCGGTGCCGTGACGGGTCGCAGGTCGGGGCGCTTCGCGGTGCGCCCGTCGCCCGAGGAGCGGCCGCGTACGCGGCGCAGCAGCCAGGGCCCGAGGAAGCTGCCGATCCAGGCCGCCTCCTGCACGGCCCGTCGCGGGAGGCCCACGGGGGCCAGCGGCGGCAAGGGCTCGGCCCAGCCGCTGTCGCTGCCGGGCAGCGGGAGTGCCTCGGCCGCGGCCGCGGCGATCCGGGCGTGGCCGAGCGGACTGGCGTGCAACCGGTCCGCACTCCACATGCGCGGATCGGTCGTCGCCGCCCGCGGGAAGAAGTCGACGACCACGACGCCGTGGCGCTCGGCGGCCGCGCGGATCCTGGCGTTCAGGTCGAGCACCCGGGGTCGCAGCGCGCGGGCCGGCGGCGCGATCCGGCCGATGTCGGGAAAGGTGAAGGTCAGCACCCGTGCCCCCGTGGCCGTGAAGGCGACGAACATGGCCTCCAGGTCGGCCGTGACGGCGGCCGTGTCGACGCCTGGACGCATCAGGTCGTTCATCCCGGCGACCACGCTGACCAGGTCCGGCTGCAGGGCCAGGGCAGGGGCGAGCTGCTCCGCCCGCACCTGCCCGGCGAGGCGCCCGCGCACGGCGAGGTTGGCGTAGAGCAGGTCGGGTTCCTGTTGTGCGATCGTCTCGGCCAGGCGGTCCGCCCAGCCCCGCCAGCCCGTCGCCTCGTCGCCGTCGCCCAGGCCCTCGGTCTGGCTGTCCCCGACGGCGACGTAGCGACGGAAGCGAGGACTCGTCGCACTCACGCTCCGGCCGTGTCGGCCGTGTCGGTCGTGGCGGCGGCGCCGGGCGCGTGCGGGGCCACGGCCTCGGCCGCCGCGGCCTCCAGGGCCTCGGCGGTGATCCGCTCGAACTGGGCGCCCATGGCCGCGGCGAGGGCCTGCGCGCCGGAGAGCGGGCGGACCATCACCGTGAACTCGTCGATCAGGCCGTCCTCGTCGAAGTGCAGGAAGTCGCAGCCGTGCACCTCGCGGCCGTCGACGGTGGCCTTGAAGACGAAGGCGTGGTCGCGGTCGTCGGCGCCGTTGATCTCGCGGACGTAGCGGAGGTCCTCGAAGACCCGCCCGGCGCCGCGCAGGATCGCGGCGGTGATGGCCTTGCCCGGGTAGGGCTTGAACACGACGGGACTGGTGAAGACGACGTCCTCGGCCAGCAGCGCCTCCAGGGCGTCGTGGTCACCGGCCTCGACGGCTGCGCGGAAGGGGTGCACGGCTTGCTCCCTAGTCAACAAGTTGAGTATTTCTCGCACCGTGAGCGTAGCCGCGTGGTCCGACCGCTGTCGAGGGAGGCGGGGGATCGTGCGTTCACCAGGACCGTGCCGTCGTGAGCAGGCGCTCGCGGACCAGCGCGACGTGCGGGTTGGGCGAGGGGCCGGGGCGCTGGACCAGGTAGGCGGTGTTGATGGGTGGATCCTCCGGCCGGTGCAGCAGGCGCAGCGCGCCTGAGGCGATTTCGGTGCGGCACAGGTAGCTGGGCAGGACCGTCCAGCCCGCGCCCGCGGTCACCGCGGCGAGGACACCGCGCAGGTCGGGGACGGTCACGGCGGCCCGGGCCTGGAGGCGGCGGCCGAAGACGTGGCGCCAGTAGCGTCGGGCGATCGGCAGGTCCTCGGCGTAAGCGACCATCGGCGCGTCGGCGAGGAGGTCGGGCAGCTCTCGGCCCGCTGGCTCGTCCGGGCCCGACCCGTCCGCGCCCGGCCCGACCCTGCCCGGCCCGTCCCCGCCAGGCCCGTCCGCAGCAGGCCCGTCCGCAGCAGCTCGGTCCGCGGCGAGCCGGTCCGCCCAGGTCGGGGCGGCGACCAGGACGAACTCCTCGTCGGCGAACGGCTCGGCCTCCAGGGTGCGCCCGCGCGGCCGTTGGGTGGCGACCACCAGGTCGTGGCGCCCGGCGGCCAGCTCCTCCAGCAGCGGATCGGTCATCCCGACGGCGACCCGCAGCCGGACACCGTCGGCGGCGAGCGGTGCCAGCACGCCGAGCAGCACCGTGCACAGGAACTCGGCCGGTCCGGCCAGGTGCACGGGCTCCGGCGAGCGGTCCGGCCCGGCGCCGGCCACGTCCGCGAGCTGGTCCAGGGGCCCGGCCAGCTGCCCGGCGAGCTCGTCGGCGTAGGGGTTCGCGGCGACGCCGCGGGCGCGGCGGTCGAACAACTCCTGGCCCAGCCGCTGTTCCAAGGCACGGATCTGCGCGGTGACGGTGGGCTGCGAGACGCCGAGCCGCGCTGCCGCAGCGGTGAACGACCCGCTGCGGTAGACCGCAAGGAAGGTGCGCAGCAGGTTCAGGTCCAGCGGGCCGGAGGCATGGGAATCCCGATTGCTCACCCTTCGAGCGTAGGGGAGAGGCGACCGGGGCGGGGTGGCGATACCGTTGTGGCCAGGCAGATCAGCCATCGGTCTACCGATACCGGTCATCGGCATTTCTATTGGTCCAGATGCTTGATGAAGTCTACCTTTGAGGTCATGAACCGCGCTGACCTGAGCGTCTGCGCGTGGACCCGATCAGTGGTCCCGATCAGTGGACCCGAGCAGCGGAGACCGCACCATGCCGAAGAAGATCCTTTTCGTGATGACCGGCGTCGACTACTGGACACTCGCCGACGGCACCCGGCACCCGACCGGCTTCTGGGCCGAGGAGGCCGTCGCGCCGTACGAGGCGTTCACCGGTGCGGGCCACACGATCACCGTCGCCACCCCGGGCGGCGTGGTGCCGACCGTCGACGCCGGCAGCCTCGCGCCGCAGGTCAACGGCGGCGAGGAGGGGGCGCGGCAGGTCGCCGAGGGCCTGGCGGCGATGGCGGAGCTCCAGCGCCCCGTCAAGCTGGAGGACGTCGTGCTCGACGACTACGACGCCGTCTTCTACCCCGGCGGGCACGGGCCCATGGAGGACCTGGCCGTCGACCCCGTCTCCGGCTCGCTGCTGACGCTCGCGCTGAAGTCCGGCAAGCCGCTCGGCGTCGTCTGTCACGCGCCGGCCGCGTTGCTGGCCGCCGTCGAGGCGGACGGAAGCAACGCGTTCAAGGGCCGAAGGATCGCCGCGTTCACCAACGCGGAGGAGACCCAGGCGGGTCTTGCCGACAGGGCGAAGTGGCTGCTCCAGGACCGCTTGACCGACGCGGGCGTCGAGGTGCAGGTCGGCGAGCCCTGGTTGCCGCACGTCGTCGTCGACGGCAACCTCGTCACCGGCCAGAACCCTGCCTCCTCCGGGCCGCTCGCCGTCCAGCTGCTCGAGCAGATGGCCTGAACGGCGAGTTGCTCGAGCAGCCGGCCTGACCGCAGCCCCGGACCACCCCTGCCGTCATTCCTGCGCTCGTCCTGCTCCACCTCCTCCTCCCGGTCGGCGGGCGCCCACCGCCCTGACGACCCGCCGACCGGGCCCCCTTGGGCAGGCAGCGCCGCATCACAGGAAGCACCAGAAGCATGAGCACCACCCCGACACCCGAAGCCGCCCAGCTCTTCACCGAGGCCGACGCCGGCGCCCTCGTCACGCGTCACCGCGCGGTCCACCGCAGCGGCCGCACCAAGCCGCTCGCCTGGCGCAGGGAGCAGCTCGGCCGCCTGCGCGCGCTGCTGACCGAGAACCGTGAGGCGATCGCCGACGCCCTCCACGCGGACCTGCGCAAGCCGCGTGCGGAGGCCGGTGCCGCCGAGATCGACCTGCCCGTCCGCGAGATCGACCACACGCTGGCGCACCTCGAGCAGTGGCTCGCGCCCGAGCCGGTCGCCGCCGAGGAGCTCGCGGGGCTGCCCGAGGGCACCACGGCGAGCGCCACGTACGAGCCGCTCGGCACCGTCCTGGTCATCGCGCCGTGGAACTACCCCGTCCAGCTGCTGCTGGTCCCGATCGCGGGCGCGCTGGCGGCGGGGAACACGGTAGTGGCCAAGCCCAGCGAACTGGCGCCCGCGACCTCCGCGTTGATGGCCCGTCTGATCCCGCGCCACCTCGATCCCGAGACGGTGACCGTGGTCGAGGGCGGGGTCGCCGAGACCACCGCGCTGCTGGCGCAGCGCTTCGACCACATCTTCTACACCGGCAACGGCACCGTCGGCCGGATCGTCATGCGGGCCGCCGCCGAGCACCTGACCCCCGTCACGCTCGAGCTCGGCGGCAAGTCCCCGGTCTTCGTCGACCGCGGCGTGGACGTCGATGCCGTCGCCCGGCGGCTGGCGGACGCGAAGTTCCGCAACGCCGGCCAGACCTGCGTGGCCCCGGACTACGTGCTGACCGACGCGGCCACCGCGCCGGCCCTCGCCGAGGCGTTGGAGCGCGCGACCAAGGCCCTGTTCGGCGCGGACCCGCAGACCTCGGCGGCCTACGGACGCCTGGTCAACGAGCGCCACTTCGACCGCGTCGCCGCGCTGCTCGCCTCCGGTCGCACCGCCTTCGGCGGGCGCGCCGACCGGGCGGACCGCTACATCGAGCCGACGGTGCTGCTGGACGTGCGCCCGGACGAGCCGGTGATGCAGGAGGAGATCTTCGGTCCGGTGCTGCCGATCGTGACCGTCGCCGACCTGACGGAGGCGATCGCGTTCGTCAACGACCGCGACAAGCCCCTGGCCCTGTACGGGTTCACGGAGGACGAGTCCACCCGGCGGCGCCTCGCGGCCGAGACGTCCAGCGGCGGCCTCGGCTTCGGCCTGCCGATGGCCCACCTGCGCGTCCCGGCCCTGCCGTTCGGTGGTGTCGGCGAGAGCGGCATGGGCGCCTACCACGGGCAGCATTCGATCGCCACCTTCAGCCACCGCAAGGCCCGCCTCGACGTGCCCCTGGGCTGACCGCTTCCTGCGCGGGCGGCGATCAGCCGGTTGCAGGCGTCAGGGGCCCGAGGAACTGCGCGAGCCTCCACCGGCGTGCGGATGGCCCCGCTCGCTGAGCGACTCACCACGCAGGGTTGCTTGTCGCGCCCAGGGTGGCTTCTCGCTCCCAGTCAGGGGGCATCTCCCGGCCCAAGGCGGGGGAGGAGCCGCAGATCAGCAGAGCCTCGCGCCCCCTGTGGCCACGCCAGGCGCGCCCGTCACGGCCGGGCGCGGCGTCAGCCGCCGTGGCGCCGGGCGGACTCGTCCTCCTGGGCGAGCCTGCGCAGCGCCATCAGGGCCGGTTCCAGCAGGGTCGTCAGCACGACGGCGCGCTCGGCCATCTCCAGCGGATCGGGCGCGCCCTCCAGCGCGTCCAGGTCGAGACGGGCCGTCTGCTCCGCCAGTCGTGCGTAGGGGAGCAGGCCGGTCCAGTCCAGCGCGACGCCGAACTCCCGCAGGCCGGCCATGGTCCTGGCCAGCTCGGCGCGCGCGGGAGAGCCCTCGTAGACCTGCCAGCCGAGCTCCCGGACCAGCGCGTCGACCGCGCCGTCCTGCTCCGTCGGCGCCTCCGCCGCCGTGCCCTCGCCCTCGGCGGGCGGGATGACGCCGAGAGCCAGGCCCAGGACGAGGTGCGGGCTGGCCTGCTGCTCCGCGAGCGCGCCCAGCACCTGCCGCGTCGCGTCCACGGAGAGGCCACGCACGCCGATCAGCGCGCGGATCAGCCGCAGGCGGCGCAGGTGCTGTTCGTCGTAGTCGGCCTGGTTCGGAGAGGTGAGCCGGCCCGCTGGGAGCAACTCCTCGCGGATGTAGTACTTGATCGTGGGCACGGAGACCCCGCTCCGACGGCTGAGTTCCGAGATCCGCATCCTGATTCGCTTTCCGCTCGCCTATGGATAGTTCTACTGTCTATCATGGATAGTGGAACTATCCGATGTGTTGACGCGGATCCAGGAAGGCACGGCCATGCCCACCATCCCTTGGACGACCCCGAATCAGCCCGCCCCCGGCACCGCCACCGCGCTCGTGATGGCCTCCCGCTTCGAGGTCCGCACCCTGCGCGACGTGCCGCGCTTCTTCCTCCGCTCCCTCGCCGCCTGGAAGCAGCTGCGTCAGGCGCGCGGAGCCCTCGGCGCCTCCCTGGTGGCCCAGCCGCTGCGGCGCACCTTCTGGACCCTCTCGGCATGGGAGGGTCGTGAGCAGCTGAACGCGTTCGCGGCCGCCGAACCGCACCGGACGATCATGCGCGAGCTGCACCCCACCATGCGCGAGTCCGTCTTCACCTTCTGGGAGGTCCCGGTCGGCGAGCTGCCGATCTCCTGGGACGACGCCCGGCGTCGCGTCGCCGCGCAGCCGGCGGTGGATCAGGCCTCCTGACCCGCGGTTTCCCCACCCGCGGCTGCCCCACCCGCAGCTTCCCGGGGGAGCGTCACGCCGGCGCGCGCGTGGAGCTCCCGGGCCTGGATGCGGTCCGCCTCGGCCGCTGCGGGGTCGTCGGGGTTGCTGCGCGCGGCGCCGTCGAGCGCACGGGCCTCGTGGAGCGGGCTGCCGGCCGCGCGGGCGGCGTCACCGGCCCGGCGGTAGGCGGCCAGCGCCTCGCTCGGGTGGCCGGCCGCGAGCGCGAGGTCGCCGACGGCGACCAGGATCTCCGACTCGCCCTGGGCGTCGCCCGCGTTCCGGTAGATCGTCAGAGCACGCTCGAGCAGGTCGTGCGCCTGGGCCGGGTCCCCGGCGCGCGCGGCCAGCCGGGCGCCCACGTCCATGGCATTGGCCTCGCCCAGCGCGTAGCCGGTCTCCCGGCTGAGCCGCAGCGCGAGGCGGTGCGACTCGGCCGCGGCGGACCACTGTCCGGTCAGGTACTGGACCCTGCCCTGGGCGTTCAGGACGTTCGTGGTGCCCTGGCGGTCGCCGAGAGTGTTGTAGATCTGCAACGACCGGTCCAGGAAACCGCCGGCCAGGCCGTGGTCGCCCATGTCGGTGTGCACCCGACCCTCCTCCCACAGGCAGGCGGCCACGCCGTGCCGGTGGCCCAGCTCCTCGAAGCCGGCCCGGGCGCGGTTCAACAGGTCCAGGCATTGCGGGAGATCGCCGACATCCCGGTGGAGTTGGGCCAGCTCCCACACCACCGCCGTCTCACCGAACCGGTGGCCGAGACGCCCCAGCAGAGCCTGCGCGGTGTCGAGCGCCTCGGCCGCCTCCCGGGACTCGCCCCACACCCGGTGCAGTCGAGCCAGCTCCCACAGGCTGAAGGCCCGGCCCATCGGCTGGTCGAGCTCGCGGAAGATCTCCAGGGCGCGCAGGTGCGGCTTCAGCGCACCGTGGTAGTCGCCCGTCATCATCACCACCCGCCCCTGCTCCTGCAGCGCGTTCGCCTCGCCGAGCCGGTCCCCGAGCTCACGGTAGAGCGTGAGGGCCCGTTCGACCGCCTCGGCACTGCCGCCGAAGTCGGAGGTGATGATCCGCGCACGGGTGAGGTCGTACAGGGCGTTCGCCTCGCCGAGGCGGTCTCCCGCCTCCCGGGCGCGGCTCACCGCCGCCGTGTGCAGGGCGAGCGCCTCGGCCCAGTGGCCCTCCTGTCGGAGGAAGGCGGCGAGGGCGCCGCACATCGCCCTGGACCTGGCGGGCGCCGCGGTCGCCAGGTACTCCGTGGTGGCCAACAGGTTCGGCAGCTCGGAGCGGAACCACTCCAGTGCGGCGACCCCGCCGTCCGGTTCGACGGGCGCGAAGGCGCCTGCCACCCCTGCCTCCGCGTCGCCGCCGGGACGTACATGGCGCCGCAGATGCCGATCGGCCGCGCGGGCGCTGTGCTCGTAGAAGTCGAGCAGCCGCTCCCGCGCGGTCTCCTGCTCGGCCTGATCGCGGCGCGCGAGCACGCTGCGCGCGTACAACCTGGTCAGGTCGTGGAAGCGGTAGCGGCCGGGGGCGTGCTCGGCGACCAGGTTGTGGTCGAGCAGCGCCTCCAGGCGCCGCTGCGCGGCCGCGGGGGTGGCGGCGACGAGGTTGGCGGCGGCGTACACGTCGAAGTCCGGGCCGACGACGAGGCCCAGCAGGCGGAACAGCTGCCGCTCGCCCGCGGGCAGCGCCCGGTAGGAGGACTCGTAGACGGCCGCCAGGTCCCGGTCGTCGTCACGCAGCTGGTCCAGGCGGCCCTGCTCGTCCCGCAACTGCTCGACGAGCCCGCGCACGCGCAGAGTGGGACGGTGCCGCAGGCGGGCGGCGGCGATCCGCAGCGCGAGCGGCATCCGCTCACACAGGGCCGTCAGCTCGGCCAGGGAGGTCTCGTCCTCGGGTGTCAGATCGTGGACGGCGACCTTGCGCAGCAGTGCCGCGGCCTCGTCGTCGGGCAGACCGTCGAGGCCGAGCAGGCGGGCCTCGTCCAGCCCGGTCAGCCGCCTGCGGCTGGTCACCAGGACCAGGCAGCCGGGTGTTCCCGGCAGCAGCGGCCGCACCTGGGCGGTGCCGACGGCGTTGTCGAGCACGACGAGTGTGCGGGTGTCGGCGAGCCGCTGCCGGTACAGCGCAGCGCGCTCGTGCTCGTCGCGCGGGACGGCGGATGCCGGGACGCCGAGCCCGCGCAGCAGCCAGGCCAACGCCTCCCCGGAGCTGACCGGCTCGAGCCCGGGGGTGTGACCGTGCAGGTCGATGAAGAGCTGGCCGTCGGGGAAGCGGTCGCGCAGGCGGTGGGCGACGTGGAGGGCGAGGGCGGACTTGCCGACGCCGCCCATCCCGTCGATGGCGACGATCTCCAGGGCGGGGTCCGGTGCGAGGCCGTCGAGGAGCCAGGCGACCTCGGCCTCGCGGCCGGTGAACAGGCGCGTGTCGGCGGGCAGCTGGCAGCGGGCACCCTCGCCGGAGCCGGAGCCGGAGCCGGAGCCGGAGCCGGAGCCGGAGCCGGAGCCGGAGCCGGAGCCGGAGCCGGAGCCGGAGCCGGAGCCGGGCGCGGGCCTGGCCGTACCTGTGGTGCCGGCCGGGCCGGCCGCCGTTGCTGGGGTGGCTCCGTCCGGGTCGGTGGCTGCCGCGGCGATCAGCTGCTCCCGGTCGCCGCCGTCCAGGCCCAGCGCATCCGCGAGGCGGGCGACGGACGACAGGCGCGGACGGCGGCGGCCCCGCTCCAGCACATTGATCGCGTGCGCGGAGACACCGGACTTCGTGGCCAGATCTTCCTGCGTCCAGCCTGCGCACAGCCGGTGACCGCGCAGCAGCTCGCCGAACGACCCCGCCCGGCTCGACCCAGCCCCTCCCACCACGGCCCCTGTCCCTCGAGTCCTTCGTGCCCTTCGCGCTCGTCGCCGCTCGGTGCCGCTGGTCGCGGCAGAAGCGGACCCGAGGCGTCCAGTCGCTGACCTTATGGCGCGGTTGCCCCGAAACGCCAGACGAACGCCAGGTCTGCGCCGTGGCGTGGACCCGCGGCGGGGGGCGAAGCTGGAGTCACCAGCGACGCGCGGTGAGCGGTCGGGTCTGCGCGGGGGGCAGACCCGACCGGTCGCCGCGGTGCGTCGCGGCATATGTTGTTCAAATCTGAACGTGGGGCTACTCTCAAGGTAGTTCAGATTTGAACCAGTGGAACGAGGAAGCCATGACCACCCCCACGGCAGCGCGGATGCCCGCCCTCTACCTGGGCCACGGTGCCCCGCCCCTCGCCGACGACGCCCTGTGGACCAGCCAGCTCGCGCACTGGGCGGCCGACCTGCCCAAGCCCACGGCCGTCCTCATGGTCTCCGCCCACTGGGAGGAGGCGCCGCTGGCGCTCGGCGCGACCACGACCCTGCCGCTGGTCTACGACTTCTGGGGCTTCCCGCAGCACTACTACGAGGTCACCTACGCGGCCCCCGGCGCGCCCGGGCTCGCCGACTCCGTGCGCAAGCTGCTGCGTGGCGCCGGCACGCCCGTCCAGGACATCCCGGACCGCGGCCTCGACCACGGTGCCTACGTCCCGCTCGTCGAGATGTACCCCGACGCGGACGTGCCCGTGCTCCAGATCTCCCTGCCCACCCTCGATCCCACCGAGCTGATGAAGATCGGCCGCAAGCTCGCACCCCTGCGCGACGAGGGCGTTCTCATCGTCGGCAGCGGCTTCTTCACCCACAATCTGCGGGCGCTCACGCAGGACGGCAGCGTCCACTCGATCATGACCGAGTTCGACGACTGGGGCCGCCGCGCCCTGGAGGCCCAGGACATCGACGCCCTCCTCGACTTCGAGCACAAGGCACCGGCCGGCCACCTCGTCCACCCGCGCACCGAGCACTTCGCCCCGCTCTTCGTCACCCTCGGCGCGTCCGAGAACGAGTTGGGCAGCGGGCGCAGCGTGATCGACGGCTTCTGGATGGGCCTGTCCAAGCGCTCCCTCCAGTTCGGCTGAGCCCGAGAAGTCCCACCTCGCCACCTGGACCGGCCGCCGCACCCGCGCCGACGGGATCGCCGACGGGATCGCCGACGCGATCGCCGACGCGATCCGTGCCGCGGCAGGACGGCCGCCGAAGCGCGCACGCCACGACTTCGCCGTCCGAGCAGACGTGGCGCGCGGCCGTTCGCCGTCCGCGCAACTCGTTCGCCCAGCGCGCATCCGGGTTCCGGCGGGCCGTCCGGTGCGCAGACTCCTGCTCATGAGACTTCTCGTGATCGGTGGATCGGTGTTCGTCGGACGGGCCTTCGCCGAGGAGGGCGTGCGCCGGGGCTGGGAGGTGACCGTCTTCAACCGCGGCCGGACCCAGGACGATCCCGCAGGCGTCCGCTCGCTGCGCGGTGACCGCACCGACGAGGCGGACCTCGCCGCGCTCGCCGCCGCCGGCCCCTACGACGCCGTCGTCGACGTCTGCGGCTACGTCCCGACCGAGGTCGCCCGCTCCGCCGCCGCGCTCGCGCAGAGCGCGGACGCCTACCTGTTCGTGTCGACGATCAACGTCTACCCCGACTACCCGGCCCTGCCCACCGACGAGTCCTCCCGCCGGCACGGCGGTCGGGCCGACGCCGGCCCGGGAGAGGGTGACTACGGCTGGCTCAAGGACGGCTGCGAGCAGGCGGTCCGCGCCGCGTTCCCCGGCCGCGTCGTCGTGCTGCAGCCCGGCATGATCGTCGGCCCCCACGACCGCGCCCGGCGCACCACGGCCTGGCTGCGCCGCGCCGCGCGGGGAGGCCGCATGGCCGTGCCCGGCACCGCCGACCGCGCCCTGCGCCTCATCGACGTGCGCGACCTCGCGGCGTTCGGCCTCGACCTCCTCGCGGGAGCCCCGCGCGACGCCGTCGAGGACTACCTCCTGCCCGGCGCCCCCGACAACGGCACCTGGGGCGACTACCTGGCCGCATGCGTCGCCGCGACCGGAGCGCGGGCCGAGCTCACCTACGTCGACGACAGCCTCTTCGTCGACCACGACGTCGAACCCTGGACAGAGGTCCCCCTCTGGCTCCCGGCAGGCCGGGAGGAGTTCGTCGCCACCTGGGACGCCTCCTGCGCCAAGGCCCTCGCCGCAGGCCTGCGCTGCCGCCCCCTCGCGACCTCCGTCCACGAGACGGCCGCCTGGCTCTTCACCCCGGGCGGCGAGTCGGAGGCCTTCGAGGACTACCGCCAAGTCGGCACCTGGACGCCCTTCCTCTCCCCGGACAAGGAAGCAGCGATCCTCGCCGCCCACGACGAGAGGAACCGGTAAGGAAGTCGGTGCCCGCTGCAGACAGCCGGGTTCGGCACCGGGCGGGTCGGCCCCGTTGGTGCTCGTTCAGCGCGGAGACGAGGTCGGTGCCTGTGACACGGGGGGTCCGGAGGTCGTGGCCCGGTCAGCGCGCGGCGTTCAGCTCGTTCGCTATCGCGACGAACGCCCGGCGCTCCGCGCGGGAGAGCGAGACCTGCTCCAGCGGGTGCAGTCCGATCCCGCTGCTGCCGACCGCCCACGGCCGGAACGTGGCCAGCCATACGGCGCGCACGCCCATCAGCGTCCACAGGCCCGCGACGGTGAGCAGCGTGTACAGCGCGAGCGCGTGCAGGGGAGTCAGCTGCTGATGCATGCCGGGACCGTCCTAACTGTCGAGCGGGACATGGAGGACTTGCCCACGCTTCGGGCCTAGTTAACACCCCGTTCCAGGTCCTTCGGCAGGGGGGCCGCGCCCCTATGCCCTGTTGTCCGACGCCTCCGCAGTCGCCGCGGACTGCGCCACCTCGGCGGTCCAGCTCGCCAGCAGTCGCAGCGCCTCGGCCGAGGCGGAGCCGGGCTCCGCGGCGTAGGTCACCAGGAGCTGGTCGGGATCGGCGGGCAGCACCATCGACTCGTTGGCGAGGGTGAGGCGGCCGACCACGGGGTGGTGCAGCTCCTTGGTGCACGGGCCCGTCCCCCGCACGTCGTGCGCGGCCCACCACTGGCGGAACTCGGGGCTCTTGACCGACAGCTCGCCGATCAGCGCGGCCAGCCGCGGGTCGTCGGGGGAGCGGCCCGCGTGCATCCGCAGGCCCGCGACCATGTCGCGGGCCTTGCCCTCCCAGTCGTCGTACAGCTCGCGGGTGGCCGGCTCCATGAAGACCAGCCACGCCATGTTCCGCTGCTCCGGCGGCAGCGCCGCGAAATCGCCGAGGAGCGCACAGGCCAGCCGGTTCCAGGCGAGGATGTCGCAGCGGCGGCCCAGCACGTACGCGGGGACGGAGTCCATCGCGTCCAGCAGGTGCTGCAGCTGCGGGCGCACCCGCTGCGGGCGCGGCGGAACCGCGCGACCGCGGCGCGGCGCGGGCTTGGCCAGGTGGTCCAGGTGCTCGCGTTCGGCACGGTCCAGGCGCAACGCGTCCGCGATCGCCTCCAGCACCGCCGCCGACACGTTGCGCGCGTTGCCCTGCTCCAGCCGCGTGTAGTAGGCGGCGCTCACCCCGGCCAGCTGAGCCAGCTCCTCCCGGCGCAGGCCCGGCACCCGGCGGCGGGCGCCGAAGTACGGCAGGCCCACGTCCTCCGGCTGCAGTCGGGCGCGGCGGGTCCGCAGGAACTCGCTCAGCTCGTTGCGCGGGTCGAGCGGATCGAGGGGGGACGGTTCGGAGGAGCTCATGTCTGCCAAGTATGAGGGTGTTCCTCCCAGTGGTAGGAACACCAGGCGTACGTTCAACGAGGGGCTGGCTGCACCCTCGCTCACCCGGCACGCTGGTCACCATGACTACGAGCACGATCCCCGCGTATGCCGCCCCGGCCGCGAAGGCCCCGCTGGAGCGCACCACCGTGCCGCGCCGCGAGCTCGGCCCGCACGACATCCTCATCGACATCGCCTACGCCGGTATCTGCCACTCCGACATCCACCAGGTCAACGAGGAGTGGGGCCCGGCGATCTTCCCGATGGTCCCCGGCCACGAGATCGCCGGCACCGTCGCCGAGGTCGGCTCGGCCGTGACCCGCCACCAGGTCGGCGACCGCGTCGGTGTCGGCTGTCTGGTCGACTCCTGCGGCGCGTGCGAGCAGTGCACCGCCGGTTTCGAGCAGTTCTGCACCGGCCCCGGTGGTGCCACCGGCACCTACAACGACACCGGCCGCGACGGTGAGCCGACCTACGGCGGCTACGCCAAGCAGGTCGTGGTGACCGAGCGCTTCGCGCTCAAGATCCCCGAGGGCATCCCGCTGGACGCCGCCGCGCCGCTGCTGTGCGCGGGCATCACCACCTACTCCCCGCTCGCCCGCTTCGGCGCCGGCCCGGGCAAGAAGGTCGCCGTCGTGGGCCTGGGTGGTCTCGGCCACATGGGCGTCAAGATCGCCCACGCCAAGGGCGCCGAGGTGACGGTGCTCTCGCAGTCGCTGCGCAAGAAGGAGGAGGGCCTCAAGCTGGGCGCGGACCACTACTTCGCCACCAGTGACCCGGCCACCTTCGAGCAGCTGGCCGGGACCTTCGACCTGATCGTCAACACCGTCTCGGCGGAGATCGACCTCAACGCCTACCTGGCGCTGCTCAAGCCCACGGGTGCCATGGTCCAGGTCGGCGCCCCGCCGGTGCCGGTGCCGGTCGCGGTCTTCTCCCTCATCGGCGGGAACAAGACCCTGGCGGGTTCCATGATCGGCGGAATCCCCGAGACGCAGGAGATGTTGGACTTCTGCGCGGAGCACGGCATCGGAGCGGAGATCGAGGTGATTCGCGCGGACCAGGTCAACGAGGCCTACGACCGCGTTCTCGCCAGCGACGTCCGCTACCGATTCGTGATCGACACCGCCACGATCTGACGATCCGGCGGCCCACCCACCACGTTCAGGAGCACTTCCCCCGATGAGCCTGCTGTTCGAGCCCCTCGCCCTGCGTGACGTCACCCTACCCAACCGGGTCTGGATGGCGCCGATGTGCCAGTACTCGGCACCGGCCGAGGGGCCCGACACCGGCGCACCGGGGGAGTGGCACTTCCAGCACCTGGCCTCCCGGGCGGCCGGCGGCACGGGCCTGATCCTCACCGAGGCCACCGCCGTGGCGCCCGAGGGTCGGATCAGCCCCTGGGACCTGGGCCTGTGGAACGACCGTCAGCGCGACGCGTTCGGTCGGATCACCGCGTTCCTGCGCGAGCTGGGCACCGTCCCCGGCATCCAGCTCGCGCACGCGGGGCGCAAGGCCTCGTCGTTCCGTCCGTGGGACGTGCCGGGCGGCTCGCTGCCCTCCGGCCACCCGCTGGCCTGGCGGACGGTGGGCCCGAGCGACCGCGCCTTCGGCGCGATGACGGCGCCGTCGGAGCTGAGCGTCGATCAGATCGCCGTGATCGTGCGGCAGTTCGCGGACGCGGCCGAGCGGGCCCTCGCGGCGGGCTTCCAGGTCCCGGAGATCCACGGCGCGCACGGCTACCTCGTGCACGAGTTCCTCTCCCCGGCCTCCAACCACCGCGTCGACGCCTACGGCGGCTCGTTGCAGAACCGGATGCGGTTCGCGCTGGAGGTCACCGAGGCGGTTCGCGCGGTGTGGCCGGACGAGCTGCCGGTCTTCTTCCGCGTCTCGGCCACGGACTGGTTGGACGAGGGCGGCTGGACGGCCGACGACACCGTTCTGCTGGCCAAGGAGCTGCAGGCCCGGGGCGTGGACCTGGTCGACGTCTCCACGGGCGGCAACGTCCCGGACGCCCGCATCCCGGTCGAGCCCGACTACCAGGTCCCCTTCGCGGCCCGGGTCCGCAACGAGGCCGGCCTCGCCACCGCGGCCGTCGGCCTCATCACCGACCCGCACCAGGCCGAGCAGATCCTCGCCTCCGGCGATGCCGACGCGGTCCTCCTGGGCCGCGAGCTGCTCCGCAACCCGTACTGGGCCCGCCACGCGGCCACCACGCTCGGCCACGACCTCCCCAAGCTCGACCAGTACGCCCGCGCGTGACGTGCCCGCGCACGCCCAGCGGTGGATGACTGCCGACCGCGCGGAAGCGGTTCACCAAGACGCGGGGGACCAGGCGCTGCTTCGGCTTTCGCGGGGTGTCACAGCCCGGCGCAGTGACATGCCGGAGTCGCGCCCCACTGGTCCTCCCTCTCCGCGGGCCCTTAGGAGCTGTCCGGCCGATCACTCGCCTGTGCGCCGGTGCGGAGCCGGGAAGCTTGAATCACGGCCGGACAGCTCGTCATAGGCTGGGCCCTATGAGGTTGCGGGACGTCTTGCCGGACAGTGAACGACTGTCGTGGATCTTGGATCCGTTTGAGAGCGTGGGCCCGTTGCGGTTCGGAATGACGTCGGCCGAGGTGTCTGCCGCGCTCGAAGGGTGTGTCCCCGGCCTTGAGTCGGGGACGGCATTCCGTATCTATCCCGAGGAAGTGGGCCTCGAGATCCACTATGACGAGGCTGACCGGTTGTGGGCAGTCTCGGTCGATGCATTGCGGGGACCGCAGGTGCAGGTGGACGGGATGCCTCTGGTCGGCCGGGTTCCCTCGGAGCTGGAGGCCTGGCTGTTCGAACGCGCTGAAAACCGGGGACTCGGCACGGATGTCGTCTATCTGCCCGGGGCACAAGCCGGTTCGAACACGCTCGGCGTGGTGCTGTGCGTGCAGCGGGCGGGCGACCGTCTGCTCACGCGACCGGTCTTCCTGCCGGCCGAGGCGATGGACGACGTGTATCACATGCTGCCGCAAGAGGCGTGGGACCACGTCTGACCGTGTGCCGTCCTGCCTGGACGTTGGGTAGCGCGTAGCCGGTCCTGAGCCGGATGATCGGCTGCGCTGATCATCCGGCTCAGGACATGACTGCCGTGACCCAGAGCGCGGAAAGTAGAGTGCGTGCCGGACGCTCACTACCTTCGAAAGAAGAGCCATGCCCCGGAAGACCGCGGCTGCTCTACGTCTGGACGCCATCTGCCAGTCCCATCTTCGAGACTATCGGCGTCGGCCATCAGAATTCTCGACTCGCACTCGCGGCAAAGCCGCACGCTTCGAGGCCGAACGTGGCCTGACTCCCCGGGTGCTCGAAGACGCCATCAGCAGGTGGCGGGCCTTCGCGAGCCAACCGGGATGGCCGCTCTACCTGCCAGAATCTGGCCTCCCGGGCTTCGACCTCTGGGACGACCGTCTGCTGATCGAGCGTGCCATCGGCAGTGTTGACAGACGAGCGGCCCGGGAAGTCGCCTCGATCATCAAAGACGTCGACAGAGACTTCCTGGCACGTACCCTGCCCAACCCCCGCGCCCCAAGAACTTGGCCGTGGTGGCGCCGCAGATGCCGAGACCTCGGCAAGGTCCTGCTCGTTCCGTCACAACAGCAAGATCGGCCGGCCGGGCCCTAGCTGGCGGAGGGCGGCAGGCGCAGATCCGCGAGTTCTGGTGGGACGGGGGAGTCGCGACGGAAGAAGGGTGCTGACTCGCCGTCGGTCGCGGTGGCGGGGGCGTCAGTGAGGCGGAAGCGGTCGCGGAGGCGGCCGTAGAAGTCGGTCGGGTGGAGGCGGATGAGGCGGAGCCGGTGCGGGGCTCGGTAGACGCCGATCCAGTCGCCCGGGTCGAGTACCCCGCGGGGCTGGCCGTCGATGCTCACGGCCGCGCGACCGGAGTGCGGCAGCATGCGCAGCGCGATTGGCTCGTCCGGGGCTGCCACGACGGTGCGGTTGAAGGTCATGTGCGGCGCGATCGGGGTGAACACGACGGCGTCCATGTGCGGGGAGAGCACCGGGCCGCCGGCGGCGAAGGAGTAGGCGGTGGAGCCGGTGGGCGTGGCCACCACCAGCGCGTCCGCGGAATACGCCGCGAGCAAGCGACCGGAGATGTAGACGCCGGCGGAGACCTGGTGGTCACGGGCCAGCTTCTCCACCACGATGTCGTTGAGTGCGTTGACGTCCAGGGGCACGCCCCAGCTGTTGTCCGTGGCGGTCGTGGACGTCGTAGCCCGAACCGGTGGCGGGGGCAGTGCAGAGCCGCGTCCGTAGCAGAGGAGCGCCTCCATCTCGGCGGGAACTTCCGGTTGCCGGGAGGCGCGCATGGTCAACGTCATGCGTTCCTCCACCAAGGCCCCGTCCGCGTGGACAGCCTCCAGGGCGGAGATGGCGTCGCCGACCGGCACCTCAGTGAGGAAGCCGACCTTGCCCAGGTCGACGCCTAGCACACTGGCCCCCGTCTTGATGGCGATCCGGGCTCCACGCAGGAACGTCCCATCCCCGCCGAGTGTGACGACCAGGTCAGGGTCCCCGGCCGCGTGGGCTTCCTCGCGGCCGGAGCGGCGTTCGTGGTCGGCCGACCACACGTCGATGTCGGTGCAGCGGATCCCGTGCGCCCGGGACCAGGCGTGCACGTCGCGGGCGGCGGCCAGGGCAGAGGCGTGACCTTGGTGGACGACCAGTCCGATGCGATCTACTGGCATGAGGGACCTTGCCTTGCTGCTGCGGTGGCTGAGCGTGCCCGTGACGAGCCCGGACACGAAGGACATGACGACTACCAGGCTGGTCGCGGGCTCGGTTTCCAGCCACCGTCTTTCGCCAGTGTGGGCCTAGCGGCGCTCAACTAGCCCCGGTGCGCAGTGAGCTTTGAGCTAAGACGGCAGCTGAAGGACCAGATTGCCAGTCGTTGCACCGCTGAAGTTCGGTCGGAGCGGATCGCGGCGCCGTTGGGCTGAGCGGGTGACGGGGCCGACCAACTGTCGCCAGGGTCGCTGCAGCCGCCGACGACCCCACGCTCGTCGAACGCACCTGGGTGCTGCTGACCGAGGCCCCGGACGGCGGCTGGGGCCTCGCGGGCAAGGCCCACACCAACGCCGACCTCGTCACGGCCGCTCGCGCTCAGATCGCCGAGATCGCCGCCAGGAAGGCCTGACCGCACCACCCGCCCACCATCAGGAGACCCATGCCCGTCTCGAAGGCCCACGCCGCCTGGCACGGCGACATCCCCACCGGCTCCGGCGAGTTCACCGCCGGCGGCAGCATCACCGGAGGCGTCACCTACAAGTCCCGCTTCGAGGGCGGCCCGGGATCAACCCCGAGCAGCTCATCGCCGCGGCACACGCCTTCTGCTTCGAGAATTGAGCCTGGTGCTGGGCGATGCCGTGCACAACGCTCGCTCGGCCCTCCCGTCGTCGGCCGGCCCGCCGAACAGCACGACACCCCACCGCCCGAAGCAGGGGCGGGATTCGATGATCGGCTCCTTGATCCCCGGGCCGCCGGACAAGTGCCTCTCACCGCAGACCTCGGCCTACGCCCCATCGGGACCGGACCGCTCCCAAGCCCGGCGGTGCGCTGCGGCAACGATGCCACATGCGCGCAGGGCGTGTGCGGGGCCGTGATGTGAGCACGGACGCCGGTCCCCGGCACGAGTAGTACTGCGGGGCACCGGCCGGCGGCGGTCAGGGAGATTCGACCACCACACTCCCTGATCGCCGCGCGGCGTCCGGCTCAGCGTCGACCCGCCTCGTGTGTCAGCGGGCCGGACGGCGGCTGCCGCGACGTATCCGGTGGGCAACCGGCCAGGTCACGCCTCGAGTTCTCGACGGAGCCGGATCAACGCACTGCGGATGCGACTTTTGGCGGTTCCGACCGGGATGCCCAATCGCAGGGCGACTTGCGTGTAGGTGCAGTGCTCGTAGAAGGCGAGTCTGATCGCCTCACCTTGAAGCGGAGTCAGGTTCATCAGGACGCGATGCAGGTGCTCGGATTCCAAGACCCGTTCTACATGCTCCGCAACACTGTCGTGGACCGGCGGCGGAGTCAGAGCTGAGGCGCGCTGTTCGAGACGGTGTTGCGCACGCTGGTGACGGACCCGGTCGATCGCCCGTCGGCGAGCGATGGACGCGGCCCAGGCCCGGGGGTTTCCGCGCTCAGGCTGAAAGCGGCCGGCAAGGGTCCAGAGTTCCACTATCACCTCCTGGGCGACCTCGTCGGTCTGCGCGGAGTCGGGCAGCACCCGCCGGGCCGTGGCCCACACGAGCGGCAGGAGACCCGTGTAGACGCCGACGAACGCCTCGTGATCACCGGCCGCCGCCGCGCTCAGGCATTGCTCGATCTGGAGGCCGGCAAGGTGGCTGTGAGACATGGTCAGAGATTTGGACTCGGTCGCCCGGTAGGCATGCCAAGGGCATCGCCTGCGCATCGATTCGTCGCTGTCTCGACAAACGACCCCGCCTGGGTGGTGCCGTCTTCGGTGACTACGCCGGCATGGGCGTGCCATCCCGACCCGTGCGGGGCCCGCCACGCGGCCACTGTCCTCGGCCACGACCCCCCCAAGCTCGACCAGTACGCCCGCGCCTGACGCACCAGCCCTTCGGCCATGCGTTTCGGCCTGCGCGAAGGCCGGGGCGACCGCCGCGGCTGGGGAGGGGACCGCATCGAGCACCGGCTCGCCCCGACGATGACGCAGTCCCTCCTCGCTCCGGAGAGCCGACCAGGAGGCGCGGCGGATGACGGCGCCGCCCGATCGGGGCTCGGTCCCATGCAGTCCCGCGTTGGCGCGCCGAAATGTCGGCGCCGGCACGCCGCTTGGTGTCCTGCCCGCTGCTGGTTGCCCGCGCCCCGGTGCCCGCCTGGCGCCGACCCGTGACGTGGACCGGTTCAACCGCGGTCCGTGCCCAGGGGCGCGGGTCACAGAGCGGCGTGGAGCTTTTCGAGCCGCTCGAAGAAGAACTCGTGCTTGAGGAAGGAGACGTCGTACTCGTGGCCCGGGGTAGGGCGGGACGAGCTGGGCGGCCTGGATCAGCCGCCAGCCGTCCCTGAGCGCGTCGAGTCCGGTCGCGTACGGCGGTTCCGCGCCGTCCCCCGTGGTCGGGGACGTGCGGCCGGTGCCGTCGTACCGCGACCAACCGACCACCTCCGCGTCCAGTGCGGAGTTCAGCAGGTAGAGCACGAGTACCTGCTGACGGAGCGTGGGGGTGGATGAGGGCGAGTCGATCGTCATGCCGTCGCCTCCTGCGGGCGGTTGGAGACCCTGGTCACCCAGTGGTCGAGGTCGAAGCCGGGGTCGCCGGTCAGCTCGCGCCACAGCAGGGCGCGGTTGTAGCGCTCGAGACGCCCGGTCGCCTGTTCGTACCAGGGGAACGCGACGTCCAGTTCGGAGACCACGCGTGGGTCGTGCAGGTCCGAGGCGTCCCACAGGCGGCGCTGGCGGACCGTCGGGTTGAAGCGGATCTTGAACATGTAGCGGGTCGTGTCGCTGTCGTTGCGGCGACCGCCGTGCCAGAGGCCGTGGTGCACGAACACCACCGTTCCGGCCGGACAGACCAGCCGGTCCTGGCCGCGGAGGTTCTGGTAGCGGCCGGTGTCCGACTCGTTGATCCGGCGCAGGTGGCTGCCGGGGACGCTGAGGGTGCCACCCATCTCGAGTGTCACCGTCTGCGGGTAGTACATCAGTTGCACGTCGAAGGCGTCCGGTCGGACGTCGATGATGGCGTCCGCGTGCAGCGCCTGCGCCTCCCCGCCGTGGGGCTCGCGGACGTGCACGGCGTGGTGGTCCACGAGCGGTTCCGGGCCGACCAGGCTGCGCAGCGCGCCTGCGACCAGCGGGACCGCCAGCAGCCTGGCGGGGAAGGAGTCCGGGGCGTAGGCCTTCGACAGGGGCGTCCCGTAGTCGACCGGCGGCACGCCCTGCGCCAGCACCGCCAGCGCCTCGGCGTTCAGCTCCGCGGGCACGACCGCGTCCAGCCGGAGAGATCCGTGGGCCACGAAGCGGGCCATCTGCACCGAGTTGAGCAGGATCGGTTGGTTGTCCATGCCGACAGACGCTAGGGCCGCGTGCCGCCGCTGCGAGTGGGCCCGGAACGCCGTCCAGTGGTCAATTCTCACCGCCCCTCGCGGCCGCGGCAGGCGTGGTAGAACTCCGGGATGCACACGGCCCTCGCCCATCTCGACGAGCCCCCCGACCTGGCCGCCGTCGGAATCGGAGTGCACGGCTGCGCCAGCCGCACGGACGTCTTCTCGCTGCCGAACCTCTGGCAGCTGCATCTCTACGGCTACGACGCCGACCTGACGGTGGACGACACCGCGCACGCGATCCGGCCGGGGCGGGTCAGCCTGGTCCCGCCCGGCACCACGGTGCGCTACCGCTACCGGGGCCGCTCCGAGCACCTGTACGTGCACCTGCGCCTCGGATCGGAGGGCGCGCCGCTCGGCATCCCGGTGATCCAGGACGCCGGGACCGAACTCGTGCCGCTGGCCGCGCAGTTGCAGAGCGCCCTCGCGGCCTGGCCGCACGCGCCCGCGCGGGCGAGGGCCGAGGTGTGGGCCGCGCTGTGGCGGGTGGCGGAGCTGACCTCGCGGCCCACGGGCGGGGTCGCTGCCACCCATCCTGCGGTCACGGCGGCCCTGGCCCTGATCGAGGCCCGGTTGGCGGAGCCGCTGAGCGTGGCGGGGATCGCGAAGGCGGCGGGCGTCTCGCACAACCACCTGACCAGGCTCTTCCGCGCCGCCACGGGGGAGACCGTCGTCGGTTACCTCCGCGCTCGACGGATGGAGCGGGCCCGCCACTTCCTGCAGGCCACCACCTTGTCCATCCCCGCCGTCGCGGCCTCGGTCGGCATCCCCGACCTCCAGGCCTTCAACAAGGCCTGCCGCCGCGCCCTGGGCGCCTCTCCCCGCGCCGTCCGGGCCGACCTGCACAGCCGCTTCGCCGTGCGGCCGCCGGGACCGCGGTAGCGCTTCCGCGACCGAAGCAGGGCTAGGAACCGCGCCGGCTGCCGATCCGCAGGAGGTTGCCGCTGCGATCGACCAGGGCGAACTCCCGCATGCGGTAGTCGGTGTCGGTCACCGGCGTCAGTCGGCTGCCGGTGGTCGGCTCGGTCGGGACACCGATCCGGGCCCAGTCCTGATGCAGCGCGCCCGCGTCCCGGACCTGGAGGTAGCAGCTGCCGGCGGTGGCCAGGGGGTCCACCTCGGGGTCGTGACGGAAGTGGAGTTCCACCGTGCCGCGGACGACGATCAGGTAGCCGTCCGGCCCGTCCCAGCGACCACGGGGCTCGAAGCCCAGCCGGCCGTAGAACTCCAGCGTCTCGTCGAGGTCCCGGCTCGGGAGGATCGGGACCGCGTACTCGTCCATGCCACCACCCTAGGGCCTGCCGACGGGCTCCGGGGTTTCACCGCCATGGGTCGACCGGACGCGTCGATATCGCGTTGCCGGGCCCGAGCGTCGGGTGCTTGGGTGTTGCCGTGCTGTTCCAGGAGGAGCTGATCGGGCGTGTCCGCGCCGCGTGCGAGGCCGACGAGGGCCTGGACGCGGCCCTGATGTACGGATCGTTCGCCGCCGGGGAGGCGGACGAGCACAGCGACATCGAGTTCTGGCTGTTCTTCACCGAGCGGAGGCGTGCCGAGATCCACCCGCCGGCGTGGTGTGCCGGCATCGCGCCGACGCGCTACGGCCTGGTCAACGAGTTCGGCACTTATGTGGCGTTCTTCCCCGGTCTCGTGCGTGGTGAGTTCCACTTCGCGACCGTGGACGAGATCGCCGGTGTGGCGCAGTGGCCGGCGCGCGGTGCCGCGGTCGAGCGGATGCTGATGGTGGATCGCAGCGGAGCGCTGGCTCCGGTGCTCACCGGACTGCCGCAGCGCTACGAGCCGCCGGTCGACAGTCCCGAGACCATCGCGAAGTACTGCGACCCCTTCGTCAACTGGCTGGTGCTGGCGCACCATCTGGCGGCACGCGGTGAGGACCTGCGCGCGTGGGACGCGCTCGGGCACGCTCAGCGCCATCTGCTGTGGATGGCCCGCCTCGCCGAGGAGTCGACTGCGCACTGGTTGACTCCGTCGCGCGGAGCCGAGCGTGAGTTGTCGGCGCACACGGTGGCGGGGCTGAGGGCGGCCACGGCTCCCGCTTCGCCGCAGGAGCTGGTCGGGGCGCTGCGTGCGGCGTCGGGACTGGGCGGTCGCCTCTGGTCGGCGATCTCCGCCCGCCACGGGCGAACGGCCCCGACCGCGCTCTTCGCCGAGCTGGACGCCGCCCTCGAACGCCGTGCGGCCGACCAGGGCGGCAGCGCGGTCGCGTGACGCCCACCGGGCAGCTCAGTGGGGTGAGGGAGGCGGAGGAGGAAGGGCCGTCAGCCTCGGGGCGGCCTTCGGCCAGACCAGGAGGACGGGGCACGGGGCGTGGTCGACGACGAGGCGGGTGGCGTGGCCGAGGCCGTGCGGTCGGAGGCGGGTGATCACCCCCTACGCGGACTCGCGCACGACCAGGCGGCACGGCACCTGGACCCCCCCCGGCTGCGGGTTCTCGTCGATGGCGGCCAGCAGGCGCAGCGCCGCGACGCGGCCGATCTCCGTCAGGTCGACGTCGATGGTCGTCAGCGGGGGGCGGGCGGCCAGGGCCATGGTGTCCCAGTTGTCGTAGCCGACGACCGCGATCTCCTCCGGCACGCGGACGGCGCGCTCGCGCAGGGTGTCCGTCACGCCGCGCGCGATCTGGTCGTTGCCGCAGAAGAACGCGTCGGTGTCGGGCGCGGCCCGCAGCACCGCCTCGGCGGCGCGGCGCCCCCATGCCTCGCTCCAGTCCCCGAAGTGGACGCGCCCGGTGGAGAGTTCGAGTGAGGCCTCGTCGAGCAGCGTCCGGGTGTACCGGGCCCGGTCCTGCGCCGCCGCGTGGTGGCCGGGGCCGGTGACATGGGCGATCCGACTGCGGCCGATGGCCAGCAGGTGCTCGATCGCGAGGCGGCAGCCCTGGGCGTCGTCGGAGACGACGGAGATGTCCTCCGGGTCCATGGAGGGGGACAGGGCGTAGACGACGGGAACGCCGTCGTGGATGCCCGAGAGCGGCGGCCGGGGGTCGGTGCGGCGTCCGGTGACGATGATGCCGTCGACCCGCCGGTCCATCAGGTTGCGCAGGTGGTGCTGCTCGCGGATGGCGTCGCCGCGGGTGTCGCAGAGCAGGACGGAGATCTTGCCGGCCCCGAGCGCGTCCTCCGCGCCGAGCAGGACGGGCGTGCTGAAGCGGCCGATCCCGTCGGTCGTCATCAGCCCGACGGTCCAGCTGCGGCCCGAGTGCAGGCTCTGGGCCTGCTGGTTGGGACGGAAGTCGAGTGCGCGCACGGCGTCGAGGACTCGCTGGCGGGTCTCCGGGCGCATCCGGCCGGTGCCGCTGAGCGCCTTCGAGGCGGTGCCCACACTCACACCGGCGTGAGCGGCCACGTCGGTGAGGGTGGCTCTGACCTTCGGGGCGAGGTGGCTCGGCTTCGACACGCGCAATCCTTTTCTCATGCGGCTGTTCCGTCCATCGTGCCACCCTGCGCAGCCGCTTGCCCAGTCATCGGCGAACGAGAACTCACGTGGTGCGAAGTCTTGACGCTCCCTCAAGGGCGCCATACGTTTCGGGCTCGGAAAAGGTTTGCGCAGTTGCTCACGGCCTTGCACAACGGATCGTCATGAGCGCCGCCTTCGGCCCTAGCTGGGGAGTCCCATGTCCCGCACGCCCCCGTCCCGTCCATCGAGCGGCCCGGTCCGACTCGGGCCGCAGGCGCGCGCAGCGCTGTGGCCCGTCGTCGCGGCCGAGGTGACCTCGGGCTTCTGGCACGAGCGCCGCCGGGTCAACGCCCGGGTCGGCATCCCGCAGGGGCCGGCGCTGCTGGAGGCCGCGGGCAACCTGCACAACCTGCGCCTGGTCGCCGGGGCGACCGAGGGATCCTTCGTCGGCGACTACCCCTTCCAGGACACCGACGTCTACAAGTGGCTTGAGGCCGCCTCCTGGCAGCTCGCGCAGCTCACGGACGACCCTCAGGACGAGCTCGCCGCGGACGTGGAGCGGATCGTCGCCCTGGTCGCCGCCGCGCAGCAGGAGGACGGCTACCTCAACACCTGGTTCCAGTCCGGCAAGGGAGAGGGGCGCTACTCGGACCTGCGGTGGGGCCACGAGCTCTACTGCGCGGGCCACCTGATCCAGGCCGCCGTCGCCCACCACCGCGCCACCGGCCGCGAGGAACTGCTGGACGTGGCCCGCCGTTTCGCCGACCACATCGACGCGACCTTCGGGCCCGAGGGCAGCGGCAGGCCGCTGGACACCTTCGACGCGCACCCGGAGGTGGAGACCGCGCTCGTCGAGCTCCATCGGGAGACGGGCGAGCGGCGCTACCTGGACCTCGCCGCCTACTTCGTCGACCGCCACGGCCACGGCGCCCACCGCCACGAGGCCTACTGCCAGGACCGGGTGCCGCTGCGCGAGGCCGAGACCGTCGAGGGCCATGCCGTGCGGCAGCTCTACCTCCTCGCCGCGGCGGCGGACCTCGCCACCGAGACCGGAGAACCTGCGCTCATCGAGGCCTGCGTCCGGCTCTGGCACGCCATGGCGGCCACCAAGACGCACCTGACCGGCGGCGTCGGCGCCCATCACGACAAGGAGGACTTCGGCGACCCGTTCGAACTGCCCAACGAACGCGCCTACTGCGAGACCTGCGCCGCGATCGCGTCGATCCAGTTCGGCTGGCGCATGGCGCTGCTCACCGGCCAGGCCCGCTACAGCGACCTCGTCGAGCGCACCCTCTTCAACGGCTTCCTGGCCGGCATGTCGCTGGACGGCGAGAGCTGGCTCTACGTCAACCCGCTCCAGGTCCGCGACGGCTACGTGGACGCGGGCGGTGACCAGTCCTCCCGCCGCACCCGCTGGTTCCGCTGCGCCTGCTGCCCGCCGAATGTGATGCGGTTGCTCGGCAGCCTGGCGCACTACCTCGCCTCCACCGACGGTCGCGGCCTGCAACTGCACCAGTACGCCTCGGGGCGCTTCGAGGGGGAGGCGCACAGTCGGCCCATAGTTGTGAGCGTTAACACGGACTATCCGTGGCAGGGCCGCATCGAGATCACCGTCGAGCAGACCCCGACCCGGCCGTGGACACTGTCGCTGCGCGTCCCCCAGTGGTGCGGCCGGTACCGCCTCGCTCACGGCCACGACGGCCCGCCCGTCGAGAGCGCGGTCCTGGACGACGGCTGGCTGCGGGTCGAGCGCGCGTGGGCGCCGGGGGAGCGGGTGGTGCTGGACCTGGAGCTGCACCCGCGCCTGGTCGTCGCCGATCCGCGCGTGGATGCGGTGCGCGGCTGCGTCGCGATCGAGCGCGGTCCGCTGGTCCACTGCCTGGAGCAGGTGGACCACCCCGGCGGTGGCTTGGACGAGGTGACCGTGGACCTCGGGGTCCCGCTCGCCGTCAAGGAGCGCCCCGAACTGCTCGGCGGGGTCGTCACCGTCGTGGCGGGCGGACACCGCAGGCCGTTGCCCGCCACGGACTGGTGGCCCTACCGCCCCGCCGACGCAGCGGGCGCCACCGAGCCCGCCGACGCCGTCCACCCTGCCGCTGCGGACGGCTCGGCCGAGGCCACGACCGAGCCGGGTGCGGCGGACGCCGCGCTGCGCGGCGTCCCGCTGGAGCTGACGGCCGTTCCCTACTTCGCCTGGGCCAACCGCGGCTCCGGCTCGATGCGCGTCTGGCTGCCCACCGGCTGACCACGCCCCCGCCGCACCGCGCACGACTCCGATCGTCAACGACCCCGCCCACACCTTCAGATCGAGGCCGCCCACCATGAGACACCTGCCCCGTACCCTGCTCGCCGTCGCCCTGGCCGGTACCACGCTGGCCGCCGTCGCCGCCTGCTCCTCCGGATCCGGCTCGGCCGCCACCGCCGGTTCCGGCTCCGGCGCGGGAGGCACCTACACCTTCTGGGACCCCTACCCGCAGTTCGACACGGACTCCAACTGGGGACGCACCGTCACCGCCTGCGGCACCGCCGCCGGGGTCACCGTCAAGCGCACCGGTATGGACACCACCGACCTCGGGAACAAGGCGCTGCTCGCCGCGCAGCAGGGCAACGACCCGGACATCATGCTCGTCGACAACCCCGTGGTCTCCACCCTCGTCCAGGCCGGCATCCTCAACAAGACCAGCGACCTGGCCCTGGACACCACCGCCATCCAGAAGAACGTCATCGGCGCGGGCGTCGTCGACGGTTCCGCCTACGTCGTACCGATCGGCGCTAACACCCTCGCCCTCTACTACAACAAGAACGTCCTGAAGGCGGCAGGGGTCGACCCGGCGTCGATCAAGGACTGGGCGTCCCTCACCGCCGCCCTGCAGAAGGTCAAGGCCGCCGGCAAGAAGGGCATCACCTTCTCCGCGATCGGCACCGAGGAGGGCAGTTTCCAGTTCCTGCCCTGGTTCTGGGGCGCGGGCGGTGACCTGACCAAGCTGGACGACGCAAACGCGGTGGCCGCGCTGACCCTGTGGAAGAGCTGGGTCTCGCAGGGCCTGGCCCCCAACGACGTGCTGCAGAACACCCAGACCACCAGCTGGCAGGAGTTCGCCACCGGCGACTACGCCTTCGGCGAGAACGGCACCTGGCAGCTGGGCAACGCCGCCAAGGCGGGCTTCCCCTACGGCGTCATCAGCATCCCCGGCCGCAACGGCGGCTCCGCACCCGCGCCCACCGGCGGCGAGTTCGTCACGGTGCCCGTGCAGAAGGACAGCTCCCGCTACGCCACCGACAAGAAGATCGTCGAGTGCCTGATCAGCGCCCGGAACCTGCTGGCCACCGACACCACCCTCTCCTACGTCGCCCCGACCTCCGCCGTGCAGACGCAGCAGGTGCAGGCGAACCCGGCGCTGGGGCCCTGGGTGGCCGCGGTCGCCGCGGCACGTGGCCGCACCAGCGGCGGCCTCGGCACCAAGTACCCGGTCATCTCGCAGCAGCTGTGGACCGCCGTGCAGTCCGCCCTGTCCGGCGGCCAGAGCCCGCAGGCGGCGCTCGGCGCCGCACAGCAGGCCGTCGCCAACCACCAGGGCTGATCCCCACCCGCACCCCGATGCCGTCCCTGGACGCCTCCACCCGCAGCAAGGAGCACCCGTATGACCCTCGCCCGCGCCGACCGCCCACAGCGGTCACCGGCCGCGTCCAGGGCGACCGCGACCGCGACCGCCGCCGACGCCGGTGACGCCCGCCGCCGGCGCCTGCGCGGCCGGCTCACCTCCTGGGCCTTCGTCGCGCCCCTGATCGTCTATCTGGCCGCGTTCTACCTCTACCCGCTCTACCGCAACCTCGACCTGAGCCTGCACCACTACACCGTCCGTTCCTTCGTCGACGGCGACGCGCCCTTCTCGGGCCTCGACAACTTCCGGCAGGTGCTGGACGACCCGACGTTCTGGCCGGCGCTGCGCAACACGATGGTGTTCACCCTCGTCTCGATCGCGCTCCAGTACGGCGCCGGGCTCGGCCTCGCGGTCTTCTTCAACCGGCGCTTCCGGCTCTCCGGACTGCTGCGTGCGCTGTTCCTGATCCCCTGGCTGCTGCCGCTGATCGTCTCCTCGTCCACCTGGGCGTGGATGCTCAACAGTGAGTCGGGCGTGGTGAACTACGGCCTGCACCTGATCGGCGTCGCGCCGGTCGACTGGCTGACCTCGCCCGGTTGGGCGCTGAACTCCGTCATCCTCGCCAACATCTGGATCGGCATTCCGTTCAACCTGGTGATCCTGCACTCCGGTCTGCAGAACATCCCCGGCGAGCTCTACGAGGCCGCCGCACTGGACGGTGCGGGTGCCTGGCAGCAGTTCCGTCGGATCACCTTCCCGCTGCTGCGGCCCGTCTCCGCGATCGTGCTGCTGCTGGGCTTCGTCTACACGCTCAAGGTCTTCGACCTGATCTGGATCATGACCAAGGGCGGGCCTGGCGACTCCTCGAACACCCTGGCCACCTGGTCCTACCGCCTCGGCTTCGGCTCGCTGCTGCCGCAGTTCGGGCCCGGGGCGGCGGTCGGCAACATCCTCATCCTGATTGCCCTGGTCTTCGGGCTGCTCTACATCCGCGTCCAGAGGAGGCAGGAAGCATGACCACGCCCGCACGCCGCAGCACGGGAACCACGGTGATCGGCCTCGTGCTCACGGCGCTGATGCTCTTCCCCGTCTACTGGATGCTCAACGTCTCGCTCACCCCGCAGCAGGACATGCGCCGGACCCCGCCGGACCTGTTCCCGCTGCACCCCACCTTCGCGGGCTACCAGGCGGTCCTCCAGGACCAACTGCCCTACCTGCTCACCAGCCTTCTCATCGGCCTCGGCACGGTGGCCCTCACCCTGCTGATCTCCGCGCCCGCCGGTTACGCGCTGGCCAAGCTGCGCCCGCGCGGCGGGGGAGCGCTGTCGATCGTGCTGCTGGTCGCCCAGATGATCCCCGGCATCGTCATGGCCATGGGCTTCTACGGGATCTTCCTGGACCTCGGCCTGATGAACACCTGGTGGGGTCTGATCGTCGCCGACTCGACCATCGCCGTCCCCTTCGGGGTGATGATCTTCATCGCGTTCATGTCCGGCATCCCCGACGAGCTGACCGCCGCCGCCAAGGTGGACGGCGCCGGGACCTTCCGCACCTTCTGGTCGGTGATCCTCCCGGTCAGCCGCAACGCGCTCGTCACCGTCTCGCTGTTCGGCTTCCTGTGGGCCTGGTCCGACTTCGTCTTCGCCAACACCCTCGACAGCGGCGGCGACTGGCGACCGATCACGCTCGGCATCTACCGCTACATCGGCAACAACAACCAGGAGTGGAACGCCATCATGGCCACCGCCGTGGTCGCCTCCGTTCCGGCTGCGCTGCTGCTCGTTCTGGCCCAGCGCTACGTCGCCGCCGGCGTCACCGCGGGCGCCGTCAAGGACTGAGCCCCGCTCGTTCCGAACGCCCCTCACGCGCACCCCGAACGCCCCTCACACGCACCGCTCTGCTGTCCCACCCACCTCCCACCCGTCAGGAGAGCAACCGTGACCACCACCCCGGACCACCGGGCAGGGCGGCGAGCCGCCGCCCTGCTCGCCGCCTTCACCCTGGCCGCCGTGGCGACGCCGCTCGCCGCCGCCCCGGCCCAGGCCGCCCCCACCGCCTTGACCACCCTGGTCGTCAACGCCAACCAGACCCTGCGCGGCGTCACCCACGTCGCCTCGGGCAGCCTCTACGGGCTGGACACCGCGACCGTCCCGGCCGACAGCCTGGTCGAGCCGCTCAAGCCCAACACCTTCGTGCAGATGGCCCCCGGCGGCTCGCAGCTGCCCAACGGCGAGAGCGGACCCGGCGGCGACGCCCTCGTCGTCGCACCGGAGGCGGCGAAGGCCGGGGCCAAGGTCGTCGTGCGGATGCCCGACTGGTACCCGAACTTCCCCTACAAGTGGGTCAGCTGGAGCAACTGGCTCTCCGCCGTCGACACCCAGGTCGCCTCCGTGAAGTCCTCCGGCGCGACGAACATCGCCGCCTACGAGCTGTGGAACGAGCCCGACTGGACCTGGGACACCACCAACGCGGGCTCCTTCGACGCCGGGTGGGCCCGCACCTACCAGGAGGTGCGGTCGAAGGACGCTGCCACGCCGATCCAGGGCCCCAGCTATTCCGCCTGGAACCAGGGCTGGATGACCACCTTCCTCACCGACGCAAAGAACAGCGGAACCGTGCCCGACGTCGTCAGCTGGCACGAACTCGGGGGTGCCCAGAACATCGCCGCCGACGTCGCCGCCTACCGCGCTCTGGAGTCGAGCCTCGGGATCAGCCCGCGTCCGATCGCGATCGAGGAGTACGGGACGACCGGCGAGGTCGGCGTGCCCGGCGCGATGGTCGGCTACATCGCCAAGTTCGAGCGGGCGGGTGTCCACGACGCCGAGATGGCGTTCTGGAACCACTACGGCACCCTCGGCGACACCCTGACCGACACCGGCGCCGCACCCAACGGCGCGTACTGGCTCTACAAGTGGTACGGCGACATGAGCGGCAGCATGGTCGTCACCACGCCCCCGGCCCAGACCGGGATCGACGGCGCTGCGTCCGTCAACAGCGCGCGGAACCAGGTCAGCGTCGTCTTCGGCGGCGGCAGCGGCGCGACGGCCGTGACCGTCAACGGCCTGAACTCCCTCGCGGCCTTCGGCGGCACGGTGAACGTGAAACTCGAGTACACGCCGTCCCTCGGCCGCACGGCGGCGGTCTCCGGGCCGGTCACGATCTCGCAGACGACGTACACCGTCTCGAACGGATCCCTCACCGTGCCCGTCGCGATGAACCCCGCCTACGGCTACCACCTCGTCGTCACCCCGACCGGCGCGACCAGCTCGCTGGCCGGCCGCTACCAGATCACCAACCTCAACAGCGGCCAGGCGCTCGACACCCAGGGTTCAGGCACCGCCCAGGGCACGCTGGTCGACCAGGCGACCCCGAGCGGCAGCACCACCCAGAACTGGACCCTCGTCGCGGCGGGTTCCGGCCTCTACAAGCTGGTGAACCAGGCGAGCGGTCTGCTGCTCGGCGTCCAGAACATGAGCACCGGCGACGGCGGGGACGCGCTCATCTGGGGCGACAGCGGCACCGCCGACCACCTGTGGCAGCTGATCCCCGACGGCGCCGGTCACGACAAGATCGCCAACTACAACAGCGGCCTGCTCCTCGGCGTCACCGGCATGAGCACCAGCTCCGGCGCCCAGGTCCTCCAGTGGGACGACAACGGCACCGCCGACCACCTCTGGACCCTGACCGCCCGCTGAGACCCCACCCCGGGCACACCGGCGGGCGCGAGGCTCTCCCTCGCGCCCATCGGTGTGCGGGTTCTGGACGGGCCCTACCGGGCCGGCAGGAACCCGCCCCAGACCGCCACCGGGGAACCGGCCGAGGTCCGCACGTCCACCCGGTAGCCGTCGCCGCCCGCGTCACGCACGCCGACGGAGTGGTTGAACTGGGCGGCGAACTCGTACTGCCCGGCTGGCACGGTCAGGCCGGGTTTGAGCACCCAGCGGTAGACCAGCGCGCCGCCGACCTCCCGCACGGTGACGGTGAACTCGTCGACCGGCAGGGTGCGCCAGCTGCCCGTGCTCTGCACGCCGCCGGTCTGCGCGACGCGCAGCTCCAGCGTGAGCGAGGTGAGCGGCTGCTTGGTCCGCAGGACGAAGTCGCTCTGCGACCAGTAGACGGTGCTGTGCGGGTCCACCGAGCCTGCCGACCAGAGCGGTCCGGCCGCGGGCCGCGGACCGGTGGGCTGAGGCTGATGCCCGCCCCCGGCCGCGGTCGACGGCGTCGCGGGGGTGGTGGCGGAATCCGAGGGTGTCGGGCGGGGCATGGGCGACGGCGATTCGGTGGGCGTGGTGACGGTGGTCGACGGCGACGGGCCGTGCACGATGTCGGCGACGGCGAAGCCGCCGGTCGCCAGCAGGCCCGCCGTGGCCAGCCCGGCGAGGACGGTCCGCGGGCCCGACCTGGTGAAGGAACGGGTGCGGTGACGGACGACGGGACCGGCCAGGCCGCGCTCCGCGCGGGCCAGCATCCTCGCGCGGTCCGGCTGGTAGACCCGGGCGGACTCGCGCAGCTGCCGCTTGATCTCCTCGCTCACGAAACCCTCCTCCCTGCCACCAACACCTCGGCGGATCGTACGCCGAGTATGCGTTCCAGCTCGGCCAGCCCCTTCGAGGTCTGGCTCTTGACCGTACCGACCGATATGCCGAGCGCCATCGCGGTGTCCTTCTCCGACAGGTCGAAGGCGTGCCGCAGCACGACGCAGGCCCGTCTGCGGAACGGCAGCCGCGTCAGCGCGGTGCGCACGTCGAGCACGGCGGCCACGTCGGGTCCTTCCGTCCGCTCCGGGACGCGGGACCAGAAGAGCGTGATCCGCCGGCGCTCCCGGACCGTGCTCCGAACCCGTTCGCGGGCCATGTTGGCCACCACGCCGCGCGCGTAGGCGCGCGGGTGCTCGGCCGCGCGGAGTCGGTCCCAGTTCTGCCAGAGCGTGACCAGGGCGTCGGCGGCCAGGTCGTCGGCCGCATCCGCCTCGCCGGTCAGCAGGTGGGCGAAGCGCGCCAGTTCGGCGTAGTGGCGTTCGAAGAAGTCGTGGAACTCTGCGGACGCGTCGTCGGGGAGCATCTCCCTCGGTCGCCCTTTCTTGCCATGTGCGCGTTAACAACGCGTGAGGGTAGCAGCGGTCGTCAACGAGACCGGGCGGCTGGATGGCTGCCCGGTCAATGCCGGGCGAACTGGACGCCGGTCGGCTGCGCGACATCCGGCCGCAGCGCGATCCCGTCGACGGTCAGCTGCTGGCCGTAGATGTCGGTGATCCTGACCGGCCCGCCGCAGCCGCTGCCGTCGGCGGAGACGAAGTAGTCGTAGTCGGTGCGTGGGAGCCGACGCCAGCCGCCCGCCGTCCGGACCTCCAGCAGGGCGACCGGGTTCCGGTGACCGATCACCTGGATCGCGCACCACCACTGGGTGGAGCCGGTCTTGTACCGCAGGGAGAGCGGGCCGAGCGAGGCGGGGCTCAGCAGCGTCCAGGTGATCGGCAGACGGCCGACCCTGAGGTCGGCGAGGCGCGCGAACGCCTGCTGACTCAGGTCGAGTTGGCCGGGCGCGCAGGGCAGGGGGCACTCGTTCACGATCCGCACCGTCAGCGAGGCGCCGTTGGCGGCGTGCACGAGCACGTAGTCCCCGCAGGCCTTGGACGACTCGTAGTCGGTGTAGTTCATGGCCGCGACCATCAGGTCACTGGTCGGCCCGAACAGGCACGCGCCGTTGCCGTCCGCAGCGGCGTAGGCGGTGGCGACGCCGTGGTAGGCGACGCCGGGCTTGATCCGCCCGGCCAGGGGCGCCACCGCCGACCCGGCGAGCGAAGCGGCGCCGCCGGTCGCCGAGTGGGGTGAGGACACCGACGCCGAGGCGGTTCCGGTGTGCGGCGGCAGCGACGACGAGGCCACCGCCCCGGCGGCACCGGAAGCGGCCACCGGTGCGGTGCCGGGCAGGGCGCCCGTCCGGGCGGCCGCGAGGGCACGCCCTGCGTCGGTGGGACCGCCGTCCGGCAGGAAGGCCAGCACCAGGCAGGTCAGCACCCCGACCGCCAGCAACGCGGCCGGAACGCCCGTGGTCAACCCGCGTCCCTGCTCGCGTCCGTGTCGTGAATGCGGCGCGGCGCGCCTCGTTCCCCTCATGCCCATCCGTTCGTTCGCCCCTGTCGAGTCGGTGTTACCACCGCTTCGTTGCCGCCGGGCGCGGAAAGGTTGCCGACCCGCGCGAGGTTTTTCGCGCGGGCCGATCCAACGGAGTGGTCAGGAGGAGGTGCCGGTGACCGAGGTCCCGGACTTGGTCAGGTGGTAGGTATCGCTGGTGCCGCTCCAGAAGTGGAAGGTGAGCGTCACCGGCGCGCCGTCCTTGAGCGAGGTCAGGAACGCGGAGGTGAGGGTCAGTGCGCCGCCCGTGTAGTCGGGGGAGAAGGCGGTGCCGAACTCCTGGTAGGTGGTCCAGGAGGCGGGGCCGGCGCCGGTGCCGTCGGCGTAGGAGGCCTCCATGGTGGCGATCCGGTCGCCGTGGAACTGGGTGGGGATGGCGAGGGAGTCGCTGGTGCCGGTCGCGCCCGAGAGCGCCGGCGTGTCGTTGGTGATCACCTGAATCTGCCAGGGCAGGCCCCGGGAGAAGTGGACCTGGAGGGTGGAGTTGACGCCGTACGCCCCCGTGCCGGTCAACTTCGCGAGTTCGGCCGCGGTCAGGGTGAGCTGGTTGCCGGAGACGGCGTAGTCCCGGCCACGGACCAGGCGGGTGTCGTCCTGCCAGATGCTGAGGAAATCCGTCCCGTTGAGGTTCAGCGTGAGCGTCTGGGCGCTGACGGGACCGGACTTCGAGACGAAGACCTGGTCGGTGGAGGCGGTGCCGGACTCGGTGTGGTAGCTCGACTTGATCCAGGAGAACAGGGCCGGGTCGCGCCACTGCAGCGCGTTGCGGTCCAGGAAGTTGCCGTCGTCCCACAGCGCGGTGGTCACGTGGTCGAGGCGCGCCTGATAGGCCACCTCCTGGAAGTACTTGAGCATTTCGCCGCGCTCGACGATGCCGGAGTCGGGCTCGCTCAGCAGTCCGTACTCGCCGAGGTACACGGGGATGCCCTTGGAGGTGAAGATGTCCCGCATCCGGTTGAAGGCGTCGGTGAGGTCCTGCTGCGTCTGGGCATTGAAGGTGGTGTAGCCCGCGATGTTCACGCTGAACGGCCAGAAGCTGTAGTAGTGCACGGTGGCGACCAGGTCGGGGTCGTTCAGCGTCGCCATGTCGGCGGCCAGATGCTCCATGGAGGTCTGGTCCGGGCTGGAGCCGACGGGCGGAAGGATGAGCAGGCGGGTGGCGTTCCCGCCGCCCGACCGGCGCACGATGCTGTGGAAGGAGTTGTTCAACTCGTCCAGCAGCGACATCTTCTGGGCGTCGCCGGTGGCGCCCGTGAAGCCGGGCTCGTTGACGCTCTCGAAGAGCAGCCGGTCCGACTCGTTGCGGAAGGTCTCCGCGAGCTGCGTCCAGGTCGCGTCGAACCGGGCCAGCACCTGGTCGTGCTGGGTGGGCATGTTGGTGATCCACTGCCAGGAGTCGTGGTGGACGTTCATGTCCACGTACAGGCCGTCGGCCAGGGCGTAGTCGACGACCTGCTTGACCCGGGCCAGGTAGGTCGGGTCGATGGTGTACGGGGCGGTCGCCGACTGGCCGTTGCTCCAGGCGACGGGGATGCGGACGCTGCGGAAGCCCTGCGACTTGATGTAGTCGAACAGCGCCTTGGTCGCGGGCGGGTTGCCCCAGGAGGTCTCGTCGGGGATGGCGTCCAGGCTGTTGCCCATGTTCCAGCTGGGCTGCATCCGCGCGACGGTGTCCATGGCCCGGTTGTGGACCATCGGGGTCGCGTCGGTGGGGGTTGTGGGGGCCGTGCTGTCGACGGCGAAGGCCGTGCCGCCGATCGTGGCCGGGGCCAACAGGAGCAGAGCGGCGGTCGCGGCCAGGCTCGCCCCGCGTGCGCGGTGGCGTGCCACGGGCAGGTGGTGCGTCATGTCGTTGTCTGCCTTTCGCTGTCGGGTGCGGTGGGGATCAGCGCGACCGGTAGTCGCACCAGTCGAAGTGGACGGAGCCGGAGGCGGCGTACGGGCCGATCACGCGGCCGGTGAAGCCGCCGGCGACCTCCGTGGAGAGGTAGCGGCCTTCTAGTTCGGCGAGCACGGTGAAGGTGCCGTCCGGCGCCTCGACGCCGAAGGAGAGCAGGTCGGGGCCGGTGCGCGCGTCGCGCGGCTGCAGTGGGGCGATGTCGACGCCGAGGACCACCGCACCGGTGGGCACCGGTCGGGAGGCCACCTCCGTGCGCAGCGGACCGATGCGGGCGAAGACCGTGACCTCGCCCGGGCCCGCCTCGATCTCGTAGTGGTGGCTCTCGTCCAGCCGGACGGCCAGGCCGCCACGCCCGTCGGACGGGTCGACCAGCGTGCGCGCCTCGCAGGCCAGGTGCTGCTGGCGGCGGCCCACGAAGACCGCGTCCGGCTCGTCGAGGGAGCTGCCGGCAGCGTGGAGGGTCAGCCAGCCGGGCCGCTCCTTGGTCGAGCACAGCTCGACCGGACGCTGCCGCACGGAGATCCAGCGCGGGTGCAGCTCGGGCTGGTCGAAGTCGTCGCGTGCGGGAACGGCTGGGGCGGGTTGGAGCGGCCAGGTGGGCGCGGCGATCTCGGGGGTGAGCTCGCCGACGACGGGCCAGCCGTCCACCCAGGTGACCGGTGCGAGGAAGGTCTCGCGGCCCAGCACATGCCAGCCGGGGGTGCCGCCGCCCGGTCGCACGCCCAGCAGCACCAGCCACCACGAGCCGTCGGGGCCCTGCACGAGATCCGCGTGGCCGGTGTTCTGGACGGGACGGTCGGTGCTGCGGTGCGTCAGGATCGGGTTGGCCGGGCATGGCTCGAAAGGGCCGGTGGGCGTGAGGCCGCGGGCGACGGACACGCCGTGGCCGCGCTCGGTGCCGCCCTCGGCGATCAGCAGATACCAGTAGTCGCCGATCCGGTAGAGGTGCGGCGCCTCCGGGGCCAGCGCGCCCGGCGTGCCGGACCACAGGCGGTGCGCCGGCCCGAGGGCCTCGCCGGTGTGCGGGTCGATGGGGAGTTGGGAGATCCCGGCGACGGTGACCCAGCAGGTGCCGTCCTCGTCCCAGGCGAGGTCGGGATCGATGCCGGGGACGTCAGGCAGCCGGATCGGATCCGACCAGGGCCCGGTCGGGTCGGTGGCCGTGAAGAGCATGTTGCCGCCGTCGCCCACGTTCGTGACGATCAGCCAGAAGCGGCCGCCGTGGTGACGCAGCGTGGGGGCGTAGATCCCGGCCGAGGACGGCATGTCGAGCGGCAGTCGCAGCTGGCTCGGCCGGTCGAGGGCGTTGCCGAGCTGCGTCCAGCGCACCAGGTCCCGGCTGTGGAAGACGGGGATGCCGGGGAAGTACTCGAAGCTGGAGCAGACGAGGTAGTAGTCGTCGCCGACCCGGCACACGCTGGGGTCGGGATGGAAGCCGGGGATGACGGGATTGGCGACGGTGTCGCTCTTCGGGTGCTGCGCTGACATGCGGTCAGTTCCTTTCCTTTGCGAGGAGGGGGTGGTGGTGCCACGGCGCTCCTGGGGTCGCGGCCGGGGCACCACCGGTCCTGGGGCTCAGCCGATCGCGCAGGCCGCCGACACCGACACGCCGGTCACAGCGGCCGCGGGCGGTGGCGGTGGCGGTGGCGGTGAGCGTGCCGAGTGCCGCGAGCGACAGGGTCGCAGCGACGGCGGTCATGCGCTGACGCAGTGTGAGCGCTCTCATGCGTGCGCCTCCGGGTGGGAAGGGCGAGGGATGGCGATCAGCGGCAGAGCTGGAGGGAGGTCGGAGGACCAAGCGGCTCAGCGAGCGCGCAGGACCGCGCAGCCGCCGGGCGGCAGCGCGCTCACCGGGCCGTCGGTCAGCAGGTCGTGCAGGGGCTGCGGCAGCTGTGCGGGCTCGGCGCCGTGGTTCATGACCACGTGCCAGCGGCGGCCGTCCGCCGCGTGCCGGGTGACGGCTTCGACGCCCGGCGGCAGTCCGGGCAGCTCGGGCCGGACACCGGTGGCATCGAGCAGCCGGGCGACCAGCGCGGCGTGGTCGGTGTCGTCGAGGCGGGCGGAAAGGTACCAGCCCTGGCCGGCGCCGAAACTGTGGCGGGTGAGCGCGGGGGTGCCCGCGAGCAGGCCGTGGGTGTAGGAGGCGATCGTCTCGGCGCCCTCGGCGCGCAGCGACTCACTCCACGCCGTGGCGTGCGAGCCGTCGGACAGCGTGATCCGCTCCTCCCGCCGCAGCGGGCGGTACTCCTCGACGCGGATGCCGAGGGCCTCGCGCAACGGCGCGGCCGGGTAGCCGCCGAGGCGGGCGTGCAGGCGGTCGTCGACGTAGCCCGTCGCGTGCTGGACGAACAGCGTGCCGCCGCCCTCGACGTAGCGGCGCAGGTTGACGGCGCCAGCGTCGGAGAGCAGGAAGAGCGCCGGGGCGACCACGAGGCGGTAGCGGCCGAGTTCCTGCTCCGGATGGGCGAAGTCCGTGGTGACGCCCGCGTCCCACAGGGCGCGGTGGGCGCGGCGCAGCGCCGCGTGGTAGTCGAGTTCGGCCGAGGGCAGGCCGTCGACGTCCAGCGCCCACCAGGCGTCGGAGTCGTGCAGCACCGCCACCTCGGCCCGCACCGTGGAGCCGGCGAGCTCACCGAGGCGGCCGACGGCCGCACCGGTCCGGGCGACCTCGCGGAAGGTACGGCTGTCCGGTCCGGCGTGCGGCACCATCGCCGAGTGCCAGGTCTCCGCACCGGCCCGCGACTGGCGCCACTGGAAGAACAGTGCGCCCTCGGAGCCGCGAGCGATGTGGCCGAGCGAGTGCCGCAGGATCTCGCCGGGCTCCTTGCCGAGCGTGCGGTCCCCGGCGTAGACGGTGTTGGTGCCCTGCTCCATCAGCAGCCAGGGCGCACCGCCCGCGAAGGAGCGGGCGCGGTCGGCGCCGAAGGCGGTGTCGGCGGCGGCGTCCACGCCCGGAGCGGTCGGGTAGTGGTCGATGCTGACGAGGTCGACCTCGCGACCGAAATCCCACAGGTCCAGGTTCTGGTAGCCGGGCAGCATCAGATTCGTCGTCACCGGCCGGTCACTGTGGGCGCGGATGGCGTCGCGCTGCTCGCGGTAGGCGGCGAGGGTCTCGTCGGACCAGAAGCGCCGGAAGTCGAGTGCCTGCCCGGGGTTCTTGTGCCACTGCGTGGCGCGTGGCGGCAGGACCTGCTCCCAGGAGGTGTACCGCTGGCTCCAGAACGCCGTTCCCCAGGCCTCGTTGAGGGCGTCGAGCGAACCGTGCCGGGCCCGCAGCCAGACCCGGAAGGCAGCTGCGGTCCGGTCGCACCAGCACAGCGTCACGTACTCGTTGTGCACGTGCCACAGCACCACTGCCGGATGGTCGCCGTAGCGCTCGGCCAGGACGCTCGCGAGGCCGCGGGCAGCGTCGCGGTAGGCGGGGGCGGCCAGGCAGTAGGTGTCGCGGCTGCCGTGCGTCAGCCGCGTGCCGTCGGGGCCGACCGGCAGGGCGTCCGGGTGGGCGAGGGTGAACCACGGGGGCGGGGAGGCGGTCGGCGTGGCCAGGTCGACGGCGACGCCGTTGGTGTGCAGGCGGTCCAGGTGGGCGTCGAGCCAGGCGAAGTCGTAGCGGCCCTCCTCCGGCTCCAGCAAGGCCCAGGAGAAGACGCCGACCGTGGCCAGGTTGACCCCGGCCCGGCGCATCAGCTCGTCGTCCTGCTTCCAGACCTCCTCGTCCCACTGCTCCGGGTTGTAGTCACCGCCGAAGGCGAGGCCGCCGAGGCGGTCTGTCAGGCGACGGGTCGTCATGGGGACTCCTTGGATGGAGGCGTCAATGGTCGGTGCGCCGACGCGGCGCGGGCGCCGTGCTCTCGCGGACCACCAGGTCCGGCGAGAGCAGCAGCAGCCCGTCCTCCGGCTGCGGGGCGCCGTCGGCGGCTGCGGAGATCCTGGCCATGACCTGCTCGACGGCGACCGAGCCGAGCTCGTTCGGCGGGCCCGTGACGGCCGTGAGCCGGGGCGCGTACTGCTCCGCCAGCTGGTCGGGGCAGATGGCCATGACCGAGGCGTCCTCGGGGACGGTCCGCCCGGTTGCGCGCAGCAGGCTCAGCAGCGGGCCGATCGCTCCCTCGTTCTGCACCACGAACCCCGTGGTCGCCGGGCGGTCGGAGAGGATGCGGGCCAGGGTGCCCGCCGTGCTTTCGTAGGTGCCCTCGCACGGGCGGTGCAGGAAGCGCAGGTCGCGCTGTTCCGCCTGGTCGCGGAAGCCGTTCAGGGTCCGCTCGGCGTAGCCGGCGTGGCGTTGGTAGACGCCGGCGGCGTAGCCGATGAACGCGACGTCGCGGTGGCCGAGGTCGGCCAGGTGGTCGGCGCAGAGGGCGCCCGCCGCGGCGAAGTCGTGGTCGACGCAGGACAGGCCGTGCGGGTCGTCGGGGATGCCGATGAGGGCCGCGGGGATGCCCTGGGCGCGCAGGACCGGGACGCGGTCGTCGTCGAGGCGGACGTCCATGAGGATCACCCCGTCGGCCAGGCCGCTGCCGGCGACCCGGCGCACGCCCTCGGGGCCCTCGTCGTTGGTGATGAGCAGGACGTCGTAGCCGTACTGACGGGCCGCCATGGTGACGGCGATGGCGATCTCCATCATCGTGGGCACGTACACGTTGGTGTGCAGGGGCACCACCAGGGCGATGATGTGCGAGCGCTTGCCCGCCAGTGCGCGGGCACCGGCGTTGGGGTGGTAGCCGAGCTCCGTGATGGCCTGCTCGATCCGCTGCCGGGTCTCGCCCGAGATCGAGCGCTTGCCGCTGAGCGCGTAGCTCACCGTGCTCGACGAGACGCCTGCGTGCTTGGCCACGTCGGCAATGGTCGCCATCTGTGCTTCCTTCGGGTCGGTTCGGGCTGGGGGAGCGGTTCCTTCTCTGTCACGCGGCGGGGATTCGCGCGGGAACCGCTCCCGGTCAGTGTGGACCGTCCGTCGACGGCGGTCCGCGTCAGCCCTTGATCGCGCCGGTGAGGACACCGGTGCGGAAGTGCTTCTGCACGAACGGGTAGACGATCAGCAGCGGCACCAGCGTGAGCACCACCACCGCCATCTGCAGGGACAGCGGCGCGGTCTGGGCGTGAGTGTTGCCGAAGCCGGCGTTGATCGAACCCGGCAGCCCGACTCCGCGGTTCACGTAGGTGAGCAGCACGTACTGCAGCGGCCACTTCTGGCTGTCCGTCGGCATGTAGAGCATGACGTTGAAGAACGAGTTCCAGTAGCCCACGGCGTAGAACAGTGCGATCACCGCGGTCACCGCCCGCGAGGTGGGCAGCACGACCGACCACAGGATGCGCCAGTCGCCCGCGCCGTCCATCCGCGCGGCGTCGATCAGCTCGGCTGAGGTCTCGCTGTAGAAGGACCGCAGGATCAGGATGTTGAAGACCGAGACGCAGCCCGGAAGGATCAGCGCCCACCACTGGTCGTAGCCGCCGAGGCCGGTGACCACCAGGAAGGTGGGGATGAGCCCGCCGCTGACGAACATCGTGATGATCAGCAGCACCAGGACGAAGCGGTGGCCCAGCGAGCGCGGTCGCGAGAGGCCGTAGGCGCACAGGACCGAGACCACCATGGAGACCGCCGTGCCGACCCCGGTGATGGCGAGGCTCACCAGCAGGGAGGTGCTCACGGTCGGGTCGCCCAGCATCTCCCGGTAGGCCTCGGTGGTCAGCCCGTCCGGCCAGACCACCAGACCGCCGGCGCGGTTGATCGCGCCCGGCGTGGAGAAGCTGGTCACCACGATGATCCACAGAGGCACCAGGACCACGGCCAGCATGCCGCCGAGGGTCAGTCCTTTGGCCGCCTGGCCGACGGTGGTCGGCGGCTCCTGCCACGGCGGGCGCGCCGACCGCGTCCTGTGCCGGGGGACTGATGCCGTCGTGCTGCGCTCGCGTGCTTTGCGTCCGATGGTGAGTGTGTTCGTCATCCGCGGTACAACCCGTCCTCTCCGAAGGCGTGCGCCAGCCTGTTCGCACCCCAGATGAGCAGCAGCGAGATCACGCTCTTGAAGAGCCCGGCCGCCGCGCCGTAGCTGTAGTTGCCGGTGGCGATGCCGTAGTAGAAGGAGAAGGTGTCGAGCACGTCCGCCGCGTCGTGGCCGACGGCGTCGCGCTGGATCAGGAACTGCTCGAATCCGACCGACAGCGCGTTGCCCAGGCGCAGCACCAGCATGAGCACGACGACGCCGCGCATCCCTGGCAGGGTGATGTGCCACATCCGCCGGAACCGGCCGGCCCCGTCCACCGCGGCGGCCTCGTAGAGCTCCTGGTTGATGCCGGCGAGGGCGGCCAGGAAGACGATGATCCCCCAGCCCGCCTCCTTCCACACCGCCTGGGAGGTGACCAGCAGCGCGAAGGTGTGCGGGTTGGTCATGATGTCCCAGGTGCCCATGTTGTGCTGGCGCAGGAACTGGTTGAGCGCGCCGGCGCCGCCGAGCATCTGCTGGAAGACCGTGATGGTCAGCACCCACGAGAAGAAGTGGGGCAGGTAGGCCACCGACTGGATGAAGTTGCGCAGTCGTTCGCTCAGCACCGAGTTGAGCAGCAGCGCCAGCGCGACGGGGACCGGGAAGAACAGGATCAGCTGGACGAAGCTGAGGTAGAGCGTGTTCTTCATCGACTCCCAGAACAGCGGGTCCGAGAAGAGCTGCCGGAACTGGTCGAAGCCGACCCAGTCGCTGTGCCAGACGCCGACGAGCGGGTCGTAGTCCTGGAAGGCGGTGGCGAGGCCGAACAGTGGCAGGTAGTTGAAGGCCAGCAGCAGGACGACGGCGGGAACCGTCATCAGGATCAAGGACTTGTCACGGCGCAGCCTGATCCGCCAGTTCAGCCGCGGGGGGCGTCGGGCCCTCTCGGCCCGCGCGGTGCTCACTGGCCCGTGCCGTGCTTGTCGAGGACGTTGGTGGTCATCCACTGGGTGAGCCGGTCGCCGCCGCCGTTGGACTTCCAGGTGGCGATGGCGGCCTGCACGTCGGACACCTTCTTCTTGCCGTGGTAGCAGTCCTTGATGGTGTCCTCGACGGCCTGCGCGGCGTTGGCGGTCGCCATCTCCTGCGGCATGGTGATGTTCATGCCCCAGAAGAGGGGCTTCGTCAGGGTCTTGACGTTCGCGGCCTGCCAGGCGGCGTAGTCCTTGGTGACGATGTCGGCCCCGGGGTTGCTGATCACGGAGGGGGAGGAGGCGAGGAACGCGTAGGTGGTCGGCTGCGCGTCCTTCTTGCCCTCGTCGGTGAAGGTCGGCACGCCGTTCTGCCGGGTGTGGTGCACGCCCTCCACGCCGAAGTTCACCATCGTGTACTCGGCCGAACCGTAGGGCGCGGCCAGGTAGTTGGCGACCGAGAGCAGCTCCTCGATCTGGCCGGGCTTCAGGTTGGCGTTCAGGTAGCTGAGGATGCTCGTGGAGGCGCCCATGTAGAACTGGGGCGTGCTCTTGCCGTCGGCCGAGAAGGCGTTGAACGAGCCGCGGCGGTAGTTCTTGTTCGCGGCGGTGCCGGACTGGTAGTCGGCGAGGTTCCAGGCGCCGGTTCCGCCGCCGGCGATCAGCACCTTGCCGGCGTAGAAGCGGGTGCTCGCGTCGGCTGCGTTGCCGGCCAACGCGTCCGGGTGCATGTAACCGGAGTTGGCCAGCCGGTAGTGCCAGTCCAGGGCCTCGAGGAACTCGGGGGTCTCGTACTTGTAGACCAGCTTGCCGCCGTCCAGCCGCCAGTTCAGCGGGGCGCCGAAGAACGTGAAGAGGTAGGTCCACACGTCGTCGAAGGCCCACACACCGCTTTTGGCGTCGGTCAGTTCCTTGCCGAGGCTCATCAGGTCGGCCGCGGAGGTCACCTGGTCGGCGGTGATGCCATGCGAGTCGAGAATGTCGCGGCGGTGGAAGGTGGTGCCCGCGATCGCGAAGCCGGTGGAGAAGGAGGGGATTCCGTAGATCTTGTCGTCCCACGCGCCGACCCGCCACGCGGCCGTGGGTATCGCGGCCAGGTTGGGGTACTTCTTGATGTTGTCGCCGGACAGGTACGGCGTCAGGTCCGCGAGCTGCGTGCCGGCCAGCTCGCCCACGTTGAAGTTCGGGTCCCACCAGGACGGCAGCTGGATCCAGTCGGGCAGCTTCTTGGCGGCCGTCATGGTGGGGATGATCGTGGCGTAGTTGTTCCCGTCCGCCGGCTTGACGGTCAGATTGACGCCGAGGGCCTTGTTCATGGCCTGGTAGAAGGAGTTGCCGACCGGCGGCACGGTGCCCCACAGCGGCGTGACCGCGGTGTAGCTGCCACCCTTGCCCGGCACGCCCGAGACGGTGGCGACGGGGTTGGCCGGGTAGCTCAGGAAGCCGGGATCGGTGGCCGCGTCCGGGCCCCCCGCCACGGACGGGAGGTCGGCCTTGAGAGCGGTGCTGGGGACGTAGGCCGGCAGTGCGGACTTGAGGCCCTGGGCCGTGTTCGCGCCCGTCCTGTGCTGTGAGCCGCCGCCGCAGGCGGACAGAAGCGGGGTCATCGCGGTGGCTCCCGCGATCGAGACGGCGGCGCTCACGAACGCTCTGCGGTTCAACGCTGTGCTCATGGTGGGGCGGCCCCTTCTCCGGCGACGATGAAGTGTCGAAGCGCTTGGATGTTGCGGCGAGACTAACGACGCGTTACAGGTTCGGCAAGGCCCTGAACAAATCAAAAACTCGTTGGTACTGGGGCTGTTGACAGGTCGTCGGCCGCGTGTCAGCGTCGATGCGCTTCGACTTGAAGTTTCGGACCCCACCTGCCCGAAGGATCTGCCACGTGAGTTCCCCGTCCGTGTCCGCAACCGACCGGCTTCCGTTCCGCGATCCGGCGCTGCCGCTGCGCAAGCGCGTCGACGACCTGCTCGAACGGCTCACTCCCGACGAGCGGATCGCGATGCTGCACCAGTACGCGCCGGCCGTCCTGCGGCTCGGTCTCGCGGCGTTCCGCACCGGGTCCGAGGCCCTGCACGGCGTCGCCTGGCTCGGCGAGGCGACGGTCTTCCCGCAGGCCGTGGGGCTCGGTGCGACCTGGGACGAGGAGCTGGTCCGGCAGGTCGGTGAGGCCACCTCGGTCGAGCTGCGCGCCTTCCACCACCACCGCGAGCCGCTGACGGCCCCCGGGCGCGGACCGATCAGCCTCCAGGCCTGGGCGCCGGTGCTGAACCTGCTGCGCGACCCGCGCTGGGGCCGTAACGAGGAGGGCTACGCCGAGGACCCGGTGCACACCGCCCGCCTCGGCGAGGCCTTCTGCCGCGGCCTGGCCGGGGACCACCCCGACCACCTGCGGGCCGCGCCCGTCCTCAAGCACTTCCTCGCCTACAACAACGAGGACGACCGCTGCACCACCTCCTCCGGTGTGCGACCGCGCGTGCTGCACGAGTACGACCTTGCGGCCTTCCGCCCCGTCGTCGCCTCCGGTGCCGCCACCGGCGCGATGGCCGCCTACAACCTGGTCAACGGCCGCCCTTGTCACGTCTCCCCGCTCATCGAGACGGAGCTGCGCCGCTGGGCCGGGCCCACCGGGCACGAGCTCTTCGTCGTCAGCGACGCCGAGGCCCCCTCCAACCTGGTCGACCCCGAGCACTACTTCGACGACCATGCCGAGTCCCATGCCGCCGCGCTCAAGGCGGGCATCGACAGCTTCACCGACCATGGCGAGGACAGCGCCACTCCCGTCGGCCGGCTGCGCGAGGCACGCGAACGCGGCCTGATCGACGAGACCGACATCGACCGCGCCGTCCGCCGCCAGCTCGAACTGCGCTTCCGGCTCGGCGAGTTCGACCCCGACCTGGACCCGTATGCCGGCATCGGCCCCGAGGTGATCGGCTGCCCCGAGCACCGCGCCCTCGCCCGCCGGGCGGCGACGGAGTCCGTGGTGCTGCTCAAGAACACCGGCCTGCTGCCGCTCGACCCCGCCCGCACGCCACGCGTCGCCGTCATCGGACCGCTCGCGGGGATGCTGTGTGAGGACTGGTACAGCGCCACCCTCCCGTACCAGGTCACCGTCGCGGCCGGGCTCGGCGCGGCACTCGGCGCTCACGGAGGCGAGGTGGTCCAGGAGGAGGGCACCGACCGGATCGCACTGCGTTCGCGCACCAGCGGGGAACTGCTCGGAAAGACGGCGTTCGACGTCGTCGACTGGGGACGCTCCATGCTGACCCTGCGCGACGCCGACACCGGCCGCTACCTCAGCCTCAAGGACGACGGTTCCCTCGTCGCCGACCGGGAAGTGCTCAAGACCTGGGACGTGCACGAGACCTTCCGGCTGGAGCCCGCCGAGGACGGCACCGTGCTGCTGCGCTCCGTGCTGACCGGCCGCTACGCCGCCGTCGACCCCGTCGACGGCCGGGCCGCTGTCACCGCCGAGACCCCGGAGACGGCCGAGCGCTGGCAGCGCGAACTGCTGCGCGACGGCGCGGCCGAGGCGCGGGCGGCGGCAGAGGCCGCCGACGTCGCGGTCGTCGTGCTGGGCAACCACCCGATGGTCAACGGACGCGAGACCGAGGACCGCGTCGACACCGCGCTGCCCGCCGGGCAGGAGGCACTGCTGCGCGAGGTCGCCGCCGTCCGCCCGGAGACGGCGCTCGTGGTGATGAGCAGCTACCCCTACGCCCTCGACTGGGCCGACGAGCACCTGCCCGCGGTGGTGTGGACCTCCCACGGCGGGCAGGAGACAGGCCACGCCTTGTCCGACGTCCTGCTGGGCGCGGCCGAGCCGGCCGGCCGCCTGCCGCAGACCTGGTACCGGGGCGAGGACCCGCTGCCCGACGCACTCGACTACGACATCATCCAGGCCGGCTGGACCTACCAGTACCACCGAGCCGCCCCGCTCTACCCCTACGGCCACGGCCTGTCCTACACCGCCTTCACCCACCGCGACCTGCGGCTCTCGCGGGACTCGATCGCGGCCGGCGGATCGGTCGACGTCACTGTCACGCTCGCCAACTCCGGTGCGCGGACCGGCAGCGAGATCGTCCAGCTCTACGTCCGCGCGCTCGACGCCCGCTACGAGGCGCCCCGGCTGCGCCTGGCCGACTTCCGCAAGGTGCGCCTGGAAGCCGGCGAGAGCCGGGAGCTGACCTTCGAGCTCCCCGCAGAGCGGCTCACCCACTGGGACGTGGCCACCGGGACGTTCACCGTCGACCCCGGCGCCTACGAGATCCTGGTCGCCCGTTCCGCCGAATACGTCGTCCTGACCGCACCGCTCACGGTGACCGGGACGGCCCCCCAGCCCCGCGTGGTCGTCGACCGTCGAACCCTGACCGTCGACTTCGACGACCACGCGGCCCTCACCCTCGTCGACGTGAACCGCGTCGGCGGTGACGCCGTCACCCCGGCCGATCCCGACCGGCCCGCGACGCTGCTGTTCCGCTCCGTCGACCTGACCGGCGCGGCCCGTGTCGATGTCGAGGTGGCCCGTGCGGACGGCGACGCGGGCGAGGCGCGCCTAGAGATCCGCGCCGGAGAGCGGGAGCTCACCCGGTTCGCGGTGCCCGTGACCGGCGACCACTACGCATGGACCACCGTGGGCGCGGAGCTGCCCGGAGCGGAGGACGGAGTCCACGACCTGACCCTCGTCCTGCACGGAGCCTTCCGGCTTGCGGCGTTCCGCTTCGGTTCCTCCCGCACCACCGACTGACCGCCACCACTGGACCGGCGGCGGCCCGCCTTGAGGGTGGCGGGCCGCCGCCTCCGCACACGCCCCCACCTGAACTCGGAGACAGCCCATGCCGCTGACGGACTTCGGCGCCGACGAACTCGCCCACTACCGACCGGAGTCGCCCGCCCCGCACGACTTCGACGCCTTCTGGCAGGGCACCCTCGACGAGGCCCGCGCGCAGGGGGGCGCGGTGAAGGGCGAACGCGTCACCGACCGGTACCGGCTGTACACCGTCGAGGTCGACGACGTGCGCTTCCCCGGCTGGAACGGCGAGCCGGTGGCCGCCTGGTTGCTGCGCCCGCAGGGAGCCGAAGGGCTGCTGCCGGTCGTTGTCACCTACATCGGTTACAGCGGTGGACGCGGCCTGCCCACCGAACACCTCTTCTGGTCCGCGGCCGGCTACGCCCAACTCGTCGTCGACAGCCGCGGCCAGGGCCACGACACCCCGGACCGGCCCCAGGGCGACGGCACACAGTGGGTCGAGGGCTTCATGACGCGCGGCATCGACTCACCCGAGAACCACTACTACCGGCGCCTGATCACCGACTGCGCGCGGGCGGTGGACGCCGTCGCGGAGCTGCCCGGCCTCGACGCCGACCGGATCGTGGTGACCGGCGGCAGCCAGGGCGGCGGACTGGCCCTCGCCGTCGCGGGACTGCTCGGGGAGCGGGTGGCTGCAGTGATGCCCGACGTGCCGTTCCTGTGCCACTTCCGTCGCGCGGTCCAGATCGCCGGGGAGGGCCCCTACCCGGAGATCGTCAACTACCTGCGCTGGCACAGCCGCGACAAGGTCGAGCAGACCTTCGCCACCCTCGACTACGTCGACGGCGTCCACTTCGCCCAGCGGGCCACCGCACCGGTCCTGTTCAGCGTCGCCCTGATGGACCCCGTCTGCCCGGCGTCCACGGTCTACGCCGCATTCAACCACTACGCGGGCGAGGACCGGACCATGACCGTCTGGCCCTTCGCCGACCACGGCGGCGGCTGCGGCTCCACGCCGCCCACCCAACTGGAGTGGCTCGCCGAGCGCGGGCTGACTCCTCGGCCCTGACACCAGCCGCTCTCCTCCGAACCGAAGAACCGCCCCTGATCACCGCGCACCGCGCGGACTAAGGAACCTGCCTGATGAAGTTCACCGACGGCTACTGGCTGATGCGGCCCGGCTGCACCGCGCGCTACGCCGCCGAGGTCGCCGACATCCGGGCCGACGAGCGCCGGCTGACGCTCTACGCGCCGGTCAAGCACGTGCACGGACGTGGTGACACCCTCAACAGCCCGCTGCTGACCGTCGAGTGCTGGTCGCCCGCCGAGGGCGTGATCGGGGTGCGCGCCACCCACCACGCCGGAACGGTCGACCGCGGACCGGAGTTCGCCCTTCCCGGCGCCGAGGAGGGCGCCGGGAAGGTCCACCGCGACGGCGAGGTGGTGCAGCTGAGCTCGGGCGCGCTGACGCTGCGCGTCGACGCTTCCCAGCCGTGGAGACTGGAGTTCGTCGCCGACGGACGGGTGCTGACGGCGGCGGGGGAGCGCGGCACCGGCTTCGTCACCGACGCCGAGGGACGCCACCACATGCTCGGCCAGCTCTCCCTGTCGGTCGGCGAGCTGGTCTACGGGCTCGGCGAGCGGTTCACCCCCTTCGTCAGAAACGGCCAGACGGTGGACATCTGGCAGGCCGACGGCGGCACCACCAGTGAACTGGCCTACAAGAACATCCCGTTCCACCTGACCAACCAGGGCTACGGCGTCTTCGTCAACCACCCCGGCAAGGTCAGCTACGAGGTCGGCTCCGAGTCCGTCGGACAGGTCCAGTTCAGCGTCGAGGACCAGTCGCTGGAGTACTTCGTCGTGTACGGGCCCACGCCGAAGGAGATCCTCACCCGCTACACCGCCCTGACCGGACGCCCCGCGCTGCCCCCGGCCTGGGCACTGGGCCTCTGGCTGACCACCTCGTTCACCACCGACTACGACGAGGCCACCGTCAACCGCTTCGTCGGCGGCATGGCCGAGCGCGGCATTCCGCTCAGCGTCTTCCACTTCGACTGCTTCTGGATGCGCGAGTACCAGTGGTCCGACTTCACCTGGGACGCGCAGACCTTCCCCGACCCGGTCGGCATGCTGGCCCGGCTCAAGGAGCAGGGGCTGCGGATCTGCGCCTGGATCAACCCCTACATCGCCCAGAAGTCGCACCTGTTCGAGGAGGGCCGGCGCGCCGGCTATCTGATGCGGCGCGCCGACGGCAGCGTGTGGCAGTGGGACCTGTGGCAGCCCGGTATGGCCCTGGTGGACTTCACCAATCCCGCCGCGCGTGACTGGTACACCGCCGAGCTGCGCAAGCTGCTCGCCCAGGGCGTGGACTGCTTCAAGACCGACTTCGGCGAGCGCGTCCCCACCGACGTCATCTGGCACGACGGCTCCGACCCGGAGCGGATGCACAACTACTACACGCACCTCTACAACAAGGCCGTCTTCGAGCTGCTGCGCGAGGAGCGCGGCGAGGGCGAGGTCATGCTCTTCGCCCGCTCCGCCACGGCCGGCGGCCAGCAGTATCCGGTGCACTGGGGCGGGGACTGCGAGTCCCACTTCAACGCCATGGCCGAGTCACTGCGCGGCGGGCTCTCCCTCGGCCTGTCCGGCTTCGGCTTCTGGAGCCACGACATCGGCGGCTTCGAGGGCACCCCGACACCGACCGTCTTCAAGCGCTGGGTGCAGTTCGGTCTGCTCTCCTCCCACAGCCGCCTGCACGGCAGCAGGTCCTACCGGGTCCCGTGGGACTACGGTGAGGAGGCCGTCGACGTGACCCGCGCGTTCACCCTCCTCAAGCACCGCCTTGCCCCCTACCTGCACCGCGCGGCCCAGCAGGCGCACGCCACCGGCGTCCCGGTGATGCGCGCCATGGTCCTGGAGTTCCCCGACGACCCGGCGGCCGCCACCCTCGACCGGCAGTACCTGCTCGGCGACGACCTGCTCGTCGCCCCGGTGTTCACCGACGACGGAACGGTCGACTACTACGTCCCGGAGGGAACCTGGACCAACATCCTGACGGGGGAGCAGGTCACCGGCCCGCGCTGGACGCGCGAACAGCACGGCTTCCACACCCTGCCGCTGCTCGCCCGGCCCGACTCCGTCATTCCGTTCGGCGCCGACGACCAGCACCCCGTCTCCGCCTGGGCGGACGGCGTCGAACTGCGGGTCCACGCCTTCGCCGACGGGGTTGAACGCACGCTGGTGATCCTGAGCCCGAACGACCCGGGCGAGTCGGCCCGCTTCCATCTGCTCCGCGAGGGCGACCGGCTCCACGTCACCACCGACAGCCCCCACCCCTGGCAGCTGCGCCTCGGCGGACCGCACGGAACCGTCCACGCCTGCCCCGCCGGCACCGGGGCCGCCGACTTCCCGTACCGGGGGCGGGAGTGACGAGCCTCGAAGACGAGCTGATCGAGCTCCGCCGGGAGATCCACCGCCACCCCGAGCTGGCCGGTGAGGAGCGGGAGACGGCCGGACTGGTCGCGGAGCAGCTGCGCGCGGCCGGACTGGAGGTGACGACCGGCGTCGGCGGGCACGGAGTAGTCGCGGTGCTCGACGGCTCCGCGGACGGCCCGACACTGGCGTACCGGGCGGACATGGACGCCGTCGACGCGCGAACGAACGTGCTGCCGTTCCCGGTGTCGGGCCGGGCTGTCGACGAGGCCTTCGCCTCCCGCGTCCCCGGCGTCGCGCACCTGTGCGGGCACGACCTGCACACCGCGATCGGCGTCGGCATCGCCCGCACGCTCGCGCAGGCCGCCGAGCCGGTACGCGGGCGGCTGGTGTTCGTCTTCCAGCCGGCCGAGGAGCCGTTGCAGGGCGCTCGCGCGATGCTGGAGACCGGGTTGGTGCAGCGCCTCGCACCGCGGGAGTTCTATGCGCTGCACTGTGCTCCGTTCCCGTCCGGCACCATCGCGGTCTCTCCGGGGCACGGCCTGCCGGGGCTGGACCACTTCCGGATCGTGCTGCCGGGCGACGATCCTGCCGCTGTCGTCGCGGTGGAGACCGAGGTGGCGGAGCTCGGCACGGTCGGGTTCCCGCAGGACCTGGCCGACTACACCGCGCAGTTCCACGCCCTGACGGAACCCGGGCGATCCGCGTCGGTCCAGGAGTCCGTGTGCGTCGCCCAGTGGACCGCGCGGACACCTGACGGCCGGACGGTCCCCAACGGGCTGCTGCGCTTCTGGCCGCAGGAACGGCATCCGGAGCTGCGCGCCCGGGTCATGCGGATCGCGTCGGCCGCAGGCGGGCATGCCGAGTTCTCGGGCGACCCGGTTCCCGCCCTGGTGAACTCCGTGGAGCTCAGTACGGCGGCAGGCCGGTACCTGGGCGCGGCGCTGGGACCGGAGTCCGTCCTGTGGGCCCGGGCGTCCTGGCCGTACAACTGCGAGGACTTCGCCCTGTTCCTCGACCAGGCGCCGGGCGCGCAGCTCTACCTCGGCGTCGCGGACCCCGACGCGGGGATGAACGGCGCCCCGCACACCCCCGACTTCGCCGCCGACGAGCGGGCGATCGGCCACGGCGTGCGCGCGATGACCGGCTGGCTGACCCACCGGCTGTCGGCGCAGCCGACGCCGAACCATCAGGCGTCGGGGTAGGTCGGATAGGCGAGGGAGGACAGTGATGTCTCCGCCGCGAGGCCCGCATCCTTCCTACGCCCGGATGGCGATCTCCACCTCCACCTGGACGCCGACCTTCACGATCGGAATGACGCCGTGCTGACGGACTCCCACCACTCCTGCATCGACCGGCTCTGGTACCGCCGGCCGGCTGACGCCTTCCTGGAGGCACTGCCACTGGGCAACGGCCGACTGGGCGCCCTGGTGTACGGGGGCGTGCACACCGAGCGGATCGAGCTCAACGCGGACACGCTGTGGTCCGGCGGCCCCGGACCCCGGGACCGGGAGGGCGCCGCCGACCACCTGCCAGCCCTACGGGAGGCGGTGCTGCGCGACCGCGACTACGCCCGTGCCGACGCGATCGCCGCCGCCCACCACCAGGGCCCCGACACCGAGGCGTACCAACCGCTGGCGGCCCTGCTGCTGACCTTCCCGTCCGTCGGCTCGGCCTTCGCGGCCGGCGTGGACGACGTGACCGACTACCGGCGAGTGCTCGATCTCGACCTGGCCGTGCACACCGTCTCGTTCACCGCAGGTGGGGTGCGGTACCGGCGCGAGAGCTTCGTCTCCGCCCCGGCGGGCGTGCTGGCGGTGCGCCTGACAGCGGACACGCCCGGGGCCATCTCCTTCCGGGCGGGCTTCACCACGCCTCACCCCGGCGCGGAGATGACCGCCGGGCCCGATGGCCAGGGTTTGGCGATCCACGGTCGCGTCCCCGCGCACGTTGCCCGGGGAGAGGTGACCTACCAGGCGGAGGCGGGCACGGGCTTTGCTGCCGAACTGCGCGTGCAGGCCCTGAACGGGCATGTCGTCGTCGACGCGGACAGCGTCGAGGTCACCGGCGCCGACGGGGCGGTGATTCTGGCCGCTGTCGGCACCGGGTACCGGGGATGGCACACGCAGCCCGACGGCCCCGAGACGGCGCTCGCCGAGGCGCGCCGCTGGCTGGACGAGGCGGAGGGGCAGGACTTCGACACGCTCCTCGCCGCCCACCTGACCGACCACCAGCGGCTCTTCGGCGCGGCCGGACTGCGTCTCCACGGGTCGGCCGAGGCGGACGCACTGCCGACCGACGAGCGGCTCGCCGCCGCGAACGACGGCGCCGACGATCCGGGCCTCGCCGCCCTGCTCTTCGCCTACGGCCGCTACCTGCTCATCGCCAGCTCGCGGCCCGGCACCCAGGCCGCGAACCTCCAGGGCATCTGGAACAACGAGGTCACCCCGCCCTGGAACTGCGACTGGACCTCCAACATCAACCTCCAGATGAACTACTGGCCCGCCGAGAGCACCGGCCTCGCCGAGTGCCACGAGCCGCTCTTCGACCTCGTCGCCGACCTCGTCGAGTCCGGGCGGAACACCGCACGGACCTACTACGACGCGCCCGGCTGGTGCTGCCACCACAACGCCGACCTCTGGCGGGCCACCAATCCCGTCGGCGGGGACCCGGTCTGGGCCAACTGGCCGATGGCCGGGCCGTGGCTCGCCGCCCACCTGTGGGACCACCACCTCTTCCACGGCGACCGCGCCTTCCTTGCCGAGCGCGCCTACCCGGTCATGCGCGAGGCCGCCCGCTTCCTGACCCACCTGCTGGTCGAGGACGCGGACGGTCAGCTGGTCAGCTGTCCCTCCACCTCGCCCGAGCACCACTTCCGTCTCGACGACGGCACCTTGGCCGCCGTCTCCGCCGGCTGCACCATGGACTACTGGCTCGCCGCCGAGCTGCTCGACACCACCGTCGCCGCCGCGCGCGAGCTCGGCACCGACCAGGACTTCGCCGAGGAACTGGCCGCCGTCCGCAAGCGCCTTCGGCGCCCGGGTGTCGCGGCGGACGGGCGGCTGCTGGAGTGGGGGGAGGACCTGCCCGAGGAGGACCCCGGTCACCGGCACCTCTCCCACCTCTACGGCCTCTACCCGGGCAGCGCCGTCGACCCGCTCGGCGACGACACCCTCCTGGCCCCCGCGCGCCACGCGTTGGGCCGACGCCTCCAGCACGGGGGCGGAGGTACGGGCTGGAGCCTGGCCTGGGTCGCCGCGCTGGCAGCCCGGCTCGGCGACGGGCCGCTCGCCGGGCACGCGGTCTCACGCCTGCTGGAGACGTCCATCGCGCCCAACCTCTTCGACCTGCACCCGCCGCAGTTGTTCCAGATCGACGGCAACCTCGGTATCACCGCCGCCATCGCGGAGATGCTGCTGCAGAGCCACAACGGCATCCTGCGGCTGCTACCCGCCCTCCCGCCGTCCTGGCCGGACGGCGAGGTACGCGGCCTGCGCGCGCGAGGCGGGACAGCTGTCGACCTGAGTTGGCGGCAGGGTGCGTTGCGCCGAGTCGAGCTGCGCTCCCGGCGCGTCGGGACGGTCGAGCTGTGCCTGCCCGAGAGCGGGGGCCGTCCGCACGCCACGGACGAGGAGGATCGCGAGGTCGCACTGACCCCTGTCCCAGGGGCGGGTCTGCTCCGGCTGAACTTCGAGGCGGGCCGCACCTACCGGCTCACCTTCCCGGGGGAGCCACCGAACGCCGACGGGCGTGTGCGTCAGGAGGCGGTGCCGGTGACGGAGCTGCCCCACGCCGTCACGTGGTAGGTCACGGTCGCGCCGCTCCAGAAGCGGACGGTGAGGGTGACCTGTGCACCCTGTTTGATCCCCTGGAAGAATTCGGACGACAGGGTCAGGGTGTGATGCGCGGAGTCGGGGACGACGTCGGTGTCGAAGCCCAGGAACGGCGTCCAGTTGTTCGGGCCGGCGTTGCTGCCATCGGAGTAGTGGGCCTTCACCGTCGCCAGCACGTCACCGCGGAACTGCGCCGGGACGGTGAGCCCACTGGTGCTGCCCGAGGCGCCGGATAGCACGGGCGTCGCGGAGGAGACGACACGGATCTGCCACGCCGCCCCCGCCGAGAACCGGGCCGTCAGGGTGGCGGCGACTCCGTAGCCGTGGTGTGCCGTCAGGCGGGCGAGCAAGGCCGGGGTGAGGGTGAGGCGACTGTCGGCCAGCGTGTAGTCGCGTCCCTGGACCAGCGCCGTACGGCCCTCGAACAGGCCGCGGAAGGCGGTCCCGTTCGGGTTGAGCGTCAGGGTGCGGGCGGTGACGGGCTCCGACGCCGGGACGAAGACCTGGTCGCTGGAGGCCGTGCCGGAGCGGGTCGTCCAGCCGTCCTTGATCTCCGCGAACAGGCCCGGGTCCCGCCAGCGCAGCGTGGTGCGGTCCAGGTAGGCGCCGTTGTCCCACAGGAAGCCGGTGATGCCGTTGATCCGCTCCTGGTGGCCGATCTCCTCGAAGTACTTCAGCGCCTCGCCGCGTTCGACCACGTCCGGGTGGTTGATGTCGGGGTAGCTGAGCAGCCCGTACTCGCCGAGGATGAGGGGGATGCCCTTGGCGACGAACGTGTCGTGCATGCGCGTGAAGACGGCCGTCATGTCCTGCAGACTCGCGGCGTCGAACCGGTCCACACCGGCGTTGGAGGAGCTGAACGGCCAGTAGCCGTAGTAGTGCAGGCTCGCGATGATCCGGTCGTCATGGAGCGAGGCGATCGTGGTCGCCAGGTCGTTCATCAGCGACTGGCTCGGCGTGTCGCCGATGGTCGGCAGCACCAGCAGGCGCGTCGCGTTCGCTCCGCCCGACGCGCGCACGATCCGGTGGAAGGAGGTGTTCAACTCGTCGAGCAGCGCGGCCTTCTGGGCGTCCGACGCGTTCGTGAACGTGGGCTCGTTGACGCTTTCGAAGACCAGGTGGTCCGACTCGTCGCGGAACTGCGCGGCGAGCTGCGTCCAGGTGGCGTCGTAGCGGGCCAGGACTCCGTCGTGGTCAGCGGGCATGCCGGCGATCCACTGCCAGGAGTCGTGGTGGACGTTGAGCACCACGTAGAAGCCGTCCGCCAGGGCCCAGTTCACCACCTGCTTGATCCGGGCGACGTAGGCCGGATCGATGGTCCAGCCGGGGGCGGAGCCCTGGTGGCCGCTCCAGGTGACCGGGATGCGGATGCTGCGGAAGCCCTGCGCGCGGATCGCGTCCAGTTGCGCCTTGGCGACCACCGGATTGCCCCACGAGGTCTCGGCCGGGATGGCGTCCAGGCTGTTCCCCAGGTTCCAGCCGGGCTGCATCGCGGCCACGGCCGCCATCGCGCCCGACCGCGCGTGGGCCACCGCCGAGGGCGCCTGGCCGGGCGCTCCGCCCGTGGTCGCACCCGACGCGGAGCCGTAGACGAGCCCACCGGCGGCGATCAGCGCCACCGGGGTCCCCACCATCAGCCCGAGCCTGCCACGACGGTGCCGTGCGGCCTGGCGAGTTGCCTTCATCTCTCAGTCCTTCGTGACGAACGAACTTGATCCGTCCCCTTGTTGCCGCTGGTGGCCCGAAAGGTTGCTCCGACCATGACGTGTTTGCCGCCCGCTGGGCCGGCTGCGGCGGCCCGGACGATGAAAGCTACATCCGCCGGCCTCCTCGATCACCGCAGGTGAGCCCACCCGACAACACCGAGCGCGGGTGGCACCGTTGACGTTCGTCGACGCCCCGGCCGACCCTCGGGGCACCGTCGGCGGCCCGAGCCCACCCCCACCCGCGATGCCCCGGCGGTACCCACCCGTCGAGAGGAACCGGTCCATGTCCCTGCGACCCCCGTCGCGCCCGTTACGCCTGCCCGCGACCCTGGCCGCCCTGGCGCTCCTGGCGGCCGTACCGCTCTGGAGTTCCGCGCCGAGCGCCGGTGCCGCCGTCTCCGCCACCACCACGGCCACGGTGAGCGTGAACGCCGCTCAGTCCCTCGCCACCGTGCCCGCCACCGGGATCGGCACCAACGCCTCGGTCTACGACAGCAAGCTGACCGATGCCGCCGTCCCCGGCCTGCTGAAGCAGGCCGGCGTCGGCCTGGTGCGCTTTCCGGGCGGAAGTTCGTCCGACAGCTACAACTGGAAGACCAACAGCGACCTCACCAACGGCACCCAGGCCGTCGACTTCGACCAGTACGCCACCATGCTCCAGCAGTCCGGCGCCCAGGGCATGGTGACGGTCAACTACGGCAGCGGTGACACGATCGGCGCCACCGAGAGCCCGGCCGAGACCGGCGCGCAACTGGCCGCCGACTGGGTGAGGTACGCCAACATCACGCACAACTACCACATCAAGTACTGGGAGATCGGCAACGAGGTCTACGGCAACGGCACCTACGGCGCCGACTGGGAGACCGACAAGCACTGCTCGACCGGCACGAACCCGACCGACTGCGGTCCCGCGGTGTACGCGCAGAACGCCAAGGCGTACATCGCGGCGATGAAGGCCGTCGACCCGACCATCCAGGTCGGCGTGGTGCTCACCGCACCCGGCAACTGGCCGGACGGCGCCACCTCGGCGGGCAGTCCGCAGTCGTGGAACCAGACCGTGATGACGGCGCTCGCCGGTCAGATCGGCTTCGCCGACGTGCACTGGTACCCGCAGAACCCGAGCAGCGTCGCCCCGCCCGGGCCGACCGACGCGGGCCTGCTCGCCGACGCGGCGCAGATCCCCACCATGGTCGGCACACTGCGCTCGCAGCTCGGCCAGTACGAGGGCAGCAGCTCGGTGCCGATCATGGTGACCGAGACCAACTCCGTCTCGTCCAACCCCGGCAAGCAGACCGTCGGCCTGGTCAACGCGCTCTTCCTGCCACAGGACTACCTCGGGTGGCTCGCGAACGGCGTCTCCAGTGTGGACTGGTGGCAGATCCACAACGGCATCGTGACCACGGGCGACAACGGGTCCTCGCTCTACGGCTCGGCCGGCTACGGTGACTACGGCATGCTCGCCGACGGCAGCTGCGGCGCTGTCGGCGGCGCGCAGCTGTGCGAGCCCGCGGCCGACACGCCGTTCCCGGCCTACAACGGCATGACGCTGCTCAGCCGGTTCGTCCACCCCGGGGACACCCTGGTCTCCACCGGATCCAGCCAGTCCCTGCTGCAGGCCTACTCGGTGAAGGCCGCCGACGGTTCGCTGCGCGTCCTGCTGGTGAACGACGACCCGGCCAACAGCTATGCGGTGAACCTCTCCTACGCGGGATTCAACCCCGCCTCGGGCACTCCGACCGTGACCACGATGGCGGGCCCCGCGGCGGCACTGACCACCGCGAGCATCGGCACGGCGGGTTCGCAGACCGTCGCGCCGTACAGCGCGGTGCTGCTCACCCTGCAGCCGGGCACTGCGGTGACCCCGCCGACCACCCCCGGCACGCCGACCGCCTCGGGCGTCACCAGCAGCGGCGTGAACCTGAGCTGGACCCCGTCCACCAGCTCCACGGGCCTTGCGGGCTACGACGTGGTGCAGGTGTCCGGCAGCGCCGAGACCGTCGTGGCCTCCCCGGCCGGCCCGAGCGCGACGGTGGGCGGCCTGCAGCCGAGCACCGCCTACACCTTCGCCGTCTACGCCAAGGACACGGCGGGCAACCGCTCGGCCCGCTCCGGGACCGTCACGGTGACCACGGCGGCGGCGACCGGCGGCGGGTGCAAGGTCGGCTACTCGGTGAACGACTGGGGCGGCGGCTTCACGGGCACCCTGGTGCTCACCAACACCGGCAGCACGCCGGTGAACGGCTGGACGCTCTCCTTCCGCTGGCCCGGCAACCAGCAGCTGACCAACGGTTGGAACGCCGCCTGGACCCAGTCGGGCAGCACGGTGACGGCGACCAGCCTCTCCTACAACGGCACGCTGGCGTCGGGCGCGAGCACCACCGTCGGGTTCAACGCCTCCTACTCGGGCGCCAACCAGGCCCCGAACAGCTTCTCCCTGAACGGCGCGGTCTGCAGCTGAGGCGCACAGGCTCGGCGGACGGTGGGCTCTGCACGGCCACCGTCCGCCGGACGCCCGCCGCCGAAACATTTCGAACTGGTTCTTCGTCAACATGGTGGTCCGGTGGGGCACAAGGACTAGGGGGATCGCCCGATCCAGTACGTGCAGCACCATTGACTGCGCGAGATCACCAGGTTTAGCGTCCGGGTTGTTCGGCAATCAGTTCGAAACTTTCGAATGAATCCCGCCTCAATCTGGAGAGTTCGCAGTGAAGCTACGTCGCCAGTCCACGGTCGCTGTTGGCATCGCCACCGCGCTCATGCTGATCTCGTCCGCCGTCGCAGCGGCTGACGTAAGTGGCGCTCCGTCAGTCCCGAGCGACTCCCTGCGCGCCCTGGCGGCGCAGCAGGGTCTGCGCATCGGCACCGCCGTCGACATGGGACAGCTGGGGACCAACAAGCTCTACACCGACACGGTCGCCGGTCAGTTCTCCGTCGTGACACCGGAGAACGTCATGAAGTGGGACGCTGTGGAGCCCACCCGTGGGACCTATGACTGGAAGCCCGCTGACCAGTTGGTGCAGTTCGCCGAGCAGCACGGGCAGTCGGTCCGCGGCCACACGCTCATGTGGCACAACCAGCTGCCGAGTTGGCTCACCACCGGAGTCGCCGACGGTTCCATCGGAGACTCCGAACTGCGCGACATCCTCCACCAGCACATCACCGCCGAGGTCAGCCACTTCCGCGGCGAGATCTGGCAGTGGGACGTGGTCAACGAGGTCTTCGCCAACTCCTGGGACAGTGCCACGTCCGACGGCCTGAACAGCAACGACTTCTGGATCCAGCACCTTGGAGAGGGCATCGTCGCCGACGCGTTCCGCTGGGCGCACCAGGCGGACCCGAAGGCGCTGCTCATGTACAACGACTACAACATCGCCGGCCAGGACGGTACCAACGCGAAGTTCCAGGCGGTCTACAACTTCGTCAAGGGCCTGCGCGCGCAGGGCGTGCCCATCGACGGCATCGGCGAGCAGGGGCACCTCGACACCCAGTACGGCTTCGACGCCCAACGCTTCCAGGCCGACCTCCAGGCCTATGGCGCCCTGGGGCTGAAGGTCGCCGTCACCGAGGCCGACGTGCGCACCTTCGTGAACAACGCGACGGACCAGGTGCCCACCAGTCAGCTCGCCCAGTTCGCCCAGCCGTACGAGTTCTCCGAGATGCTCAAGGGGTGCGAGCTCGTCCGGCAGTGCATCTCCTTCACGGCGTGGGGCGTCTACGACGGTGACTCCTGGATCCCCGGCACCTTCGGTGGCGAGGGTTACGGTCTGCTGTACGACGTGAACCTGCAGCCGAAGGCCGCGTACGTCGCCCTCCAGCAGGACCTGGCGCTGGCCGCGCACAGCGCGCGCCGCGACGGTGGGGGCGCCGGGGGCGAGTGATCGCTGCCGGTCCGCATGGTCCGTCGGCTCCGGCTGCCGGACCATGCGACGTCGCTCCGGGTTCAGCGGGCGCCGAGGAGGTGTTCCATGGCGAGCTGGTCCAGGACCTCGAAGGCCATGCCGCGGCGGGCGGCGGTGTCGACGTCGAAGTCCTCGAAGGCGTCCCGGTCGGCGAGGAGGCCGGCGAGGCCGTCCTGGGCGGTGGGGAGGGCGAGTTCGGGCAGGCGGGCGGCGGTCAGCGCGGCGACGACGTCCGGGTCGGCGCGGAAGGCGCGGGCGCGTTCGGCGAGCAGCAGGTAGTTGCGCATGCAGGCGGCGGCGGAGGCCCAGACGCCGGAGAGGTCCTCGGTGCGCGGGGGCTTGAAGTCGAAGTGGCGCGGGCCGTCGTAGCCGGCCGATTCCAGCAGGTCGACCAGCCAGAAGGCCTG
>NZ_FOAZ01000037.1 GCF_900109465.1 Streptacidiphilus jiangxiensis | reverse complement strand
GTGTACAAGCTCGCGGAGGAGGTCACCGCCGGGCTCGAGGGCATGGAGGTGCCGCTGCGCGTCGCCGTGATGGGCTGCGTCGTGAACGGCCCGGGCGAGGCCCGGGAGGCCGATCTCGGTGTCGCGTCCGGCAACGGCAAGGGCCAGATCTTCGTCAAGGGCGAGGTCATCAAGACCGTGCCGGAGTCGAAGATCGTGGAGACCCTGATCGAGGAGGCCCTCAAGCTGGCCGAGCAGATGCAGGAGGCCGGTGTCGAGTCCGGCACCCCCACCGTCGTCGCCGCCGAGTAGGACCACCAGCCGACCTGGGGTTGACGTGACCCGGACCTCCGGGCCACCGTCGATCCCAGGTCGGTCTTTTGTCACGCCTTGGTTCAGGGGGTCACCAGGGCCGCATGAGGAGATAGGGTGCCCCCGTGTTGAGCAGTTCTGTGGCGACCACGCGTGTGCTGACGCCTGCGGACCTGCCGGCCGCGCTCGAGGTGCTGGACCGCAACCCGATCGAGAACGCCTTCGTGGCGGCCCGGGTCGCCGTGGCCGGACTCGATGCCTGGCGGCTCGGCGGCGAGATGTGGGGGTTCTTCGAGCACGGCCGCTTGGAGGCGCTGTGCTACTCCGGCGCCAACCTGGTGCCGCTGAGCACGTCCCCCGCGGCCGTCCAGGCCTTCGCCGACCGCGCGCGTAAGCAGGGGCGACGCTGCTCCTCCATCGTCGGCCCCGCCGAGGCCATCGCCGAGTTGTGGTCGCTGCTGGAGCCTCACTGGGGCTCTGCCCGTGAGGTCCGCGCCCGCCAGCCCCTGATGGCCACCTGGGAGCCCTCGCGCGAGATCGCCCCCGACCCGCGGGTGCGGCGGGTGCGCCGCGACGAGATGGACCTGCTGCTGCCGGCCTGCGTCGCCATGTTCACCGAGGAGGTCGGTGTCTCGCCGCTGGCCGGCGACGGTGGCCTGCTCTACCGCGCCCGCGTCGCGGAACTGGTCACCAGCGGCCGCGCGTTCGCCCGCTTCGAGGGCGACAAGGTGGTCTTCAAGGCCGAGATCGGTGCGGCGACCGAGCGCGCCTGCCAGATCCAGGGCGTCTGGGTGGCCCCGGAGTTCCGCGGGCGCGGCCACAGCGAGAGCGGCATGGCGACCGTCGTCGACGCGGCGCTGCGCGAGGTGGCCCCCGTCGTCAGCCTCTACGTGAACGACTACAACGCCGTCGCACGCGCGGCCTACCGTCGGGTGGGGTTCACCGAAATCGGTGCGTTCATGAGCGTGCTGTTCTGAAAGACGCGCGTGATGTGAGCGTCGTGTGTGCACACGTGATGCTTGTGTGGCGATTGTCGTTTTGCCCCTCTCGTACGGGTGCGCGGCATGCATACACTCGCGCCGTCCTCGCCCCGTTCGACCGCGCGTGACCGTCCCCGTCCGCCGCCGTCCGCAGGGCGTCCCCGAAGGAAGGACGGCGCGTGTTATCCCACCGAAGCACCCGCTCGCGCGGCACCGCCCGCCGCCGTAGGCCCCGCCGCCGACTCCCCCTGCTGGCCGGCCTGCTCACCGCGCTGCTGGGCCTCGTCGCCCTCGTCGGCAGCGCTCTCGCGGTGACGGCGCCCGGCACCCCCGCCGCCGCCCAGCCGCCCGCCACCCCGAACCCGGACTGCACGCTCCGGGTCCCCGCCGCCCCGCTCACCGCCGCCGGGCTGGCGAGCCCCTACCAGCTGACCGCGACCGACGCGGCCAACGGTCCCTGCCACGAGGCCGATCCGGCCCAGTCCGCCTTCGTCCAGGCCACCGTGCTGGATCCGGCCACCGGCGCCGTCTCCGTCTACGACCCGCTGGTCGTCGACCGCGGCACCCGCCCCGCCCGAGCCCCGGTCGTGCCCAAGCTGCCGGCCCACGCCGTGGTCGGGATCTGGTTCGGCTTCAACGGCACCAACCTGACGCTGCGTGGGAACACCACCGCCGGGCGCTGCGTCAACGGCACCGGCGGGTCGGTCTTCGGTCAGTTCGCCTACTGCAACGCGCCCGCGTTCTTCTCGGCGGCACGAGGCGCGGAGCGCACCGGGCGGCTGAAGGTGCCCCCGCTCGGGGTCGGACGCGACGGCGCCCCCTGCCCCACCACCCGCGACTTCGGCATCGTCGACCAGGACCAGAGCGACAACGTCACCACCGCCTACCTGGCCACCCCCGGCGGTCGCACCGCGCAGCGCACCGCCGCGGCGACGCGGGCTCTCGGCCCCCAGGGCGCGGTGGCGCTGCTCAACGGCAGCGACAACCTGCTGCTCACCGCCTTTGTCGACCCCGCCCTCGGCTGCACCCCCTGGACCGCCCCCGATCAGGCCGACCCGGGCCACAGCGCCACCTCCCTGGCCCTCGACGAGCTCCAGGCCGCCGCCGACCAGGCTGCGCCGGTCGCCCTCGTGCCGCGCAACGACCCGATGGTCCTCGGCGCGGGCGGCCGGCAGAGCCGCACCAAGACCGACCTCTACCGGGTCGGCGTCGACCAACCCGGCCTGGGTCGCGGGACCGGCACGGACCCCGGTGACGGCCCCACCTACTGCACCCGCCTCGCCGCCGGCGCGGCGACCCGGCTCGCTGCGGACGCGCAGCTCTTCACCGCGTCCCCCTCGCCGACGGCCGGACAGAACCTGCAGGACTTCCTGAGCCAGCGGCTCACCGCGTCCCTGCAGAACCTGGGCTGTCCGCAGGCGGCTGCGCCGTCGACGTCGGCCTCGCCGTCGGGCGGTGCCACCGGCGCGCCGACGGCGCCCGGCATGCCCTCGGGCACGCCGACCGTGTCGAGCTCGGCCTCCGGCGCGGGCGCTGCCCCGTCGGACCCGGCCACCGGCATGGCGTCCGCTTCGGGCGCCGCTTCCGTCCCGGCCACGGCACCCGGGGGCGGCACGAACTCGGCCTCGCCGAAGTCGGTCCCGCCCGTGGGCGCGGGCACGCCCGCGGCGCAGGCCGCGGGCGGGGCAGGCGATCCGGTCGGCTCGGCCGTGGCCGGCAGTGGTGCGGGCGGTCGGACGGGCCCCGCTCCTGTCGGGCAGGCTTCCGGCGGAGCCGGAGCTCCGACCTTCGTCCCCGTCGGGGACGTGGTGCCCAGCCCCGTGCCGGTCGGTGAGGGGGCCACCGCCTCCGCGAGCGCCGGGACCGGCATGATCGGGACCGCCACCATGGTCGCGGCGCCGTCCGCCAAGGCGACGCCGACCCACGGGCGGCTGGCCGACACCGGGGCGAGCCCGCGGCTCTGGCCGTACGCCGGGCTGGCGCTGTCGTTGCTGCTGCTCGGCTGCGCGGCCCGGCTGCTGGCCGCCGGGGGCCGCAGGCACTGACCGGGGCCGACCCCCCGCGGGCCGGGTGGGCGCCGAGCGCCCGCCCGGCCCGCATGGTTGATCGTCCGTCGGAGGCGGTAGCGTCCGCATATGGACGAAGTCAGGATCGAGGCCGTCGACCTCGCCGAGTACGCCGCCGCCGCGCTGGACGTGCAGGCGGTGGCGTTCGGTCTGGGGCCGGAGGAGGTCGCGCTGCGCCTGCAGATCGTCCAGCGGCACGCCGACATCCCCGGCGTCCGTGCCTTCGGGGCGCTGCACGACGGCGTGCTCGTCGGCTTCGGCTACGGCATGCCCAACGACCGCACCCACTGGTGGAGCACCGTCATCGAGCCCTACCTCGCGGCGAACGGCCACGCCGCCTGGCTCGACCAGGCCTTCTCCGTGACCGAGTTGCACGTCCATCCCCGGTACCAGGGGATCGGACTGGGCCGGGCGCTGATCACCACCCTGTGCGCCGCGAGTGCGCTGCCGCGCAGCATCCTCTCCGCCGTGGACCGGGAGACCCCGGCCCGCGCGCTCTACCGCTCCCTCGGCTACCGGGACCTCGCCCGGCGCGTCATGTTCCCCAACACCCTGCTGCCCTACGCGGTGATGGGCGCGCCGCTGCCGCTGGCCGCTACCCGTCCCGGTGGTCGTCCGAACGGTGTTCCGCGGCCCGCTCCGCGTGCGCCCTTCGGGCCTCCTTGAGCTGCTCGGTGACCATCGAGAGCCGGAACAGCGCGAGCACCAGCCCCGCGGCCAGGAAACAGCCCAGCGGCCCGTAGACGATCACGTCGTACTGGCTGCGCATCCACAGGGTCAGCGCCGACAGCGCCGGCACGCCCAGCAGTGCCGCCAGGTACCACCGGCCCGGCGCCACCAGCGCCAGTGCGACGGCGAGCAGCGGGTACAGCAGGAACGCGTGCGGCAGCGCACCCGCGAGCAGCGCGGTCACCGGCACGAGCAGCGCCGCCAGCAGCAGCGGCAGCCGTGCGTGGTGCAGGCGCGGACGCAGCGCGGTCACCACCGTCGCGCAGTACAGCACCGCGAAGATGCCCAGCACCAGCAGGGCCAGCATCGGCCGGGGGTACTGGCCGTGCAGCACGTCGGAGTTGAGCGGGACGAGGGCCAGCAGCACCCAGGGCAGCAGCAGGTAGGGGCTGAAGCGCGGGGCCCGCTCGATCTCCTCGTCGGACAGACGGCGGCGGCGTGGCGGCTCTGCCACAGGTACATCACTCCGGGAACGCGGGAACGGACGAGCAGGGTCAGGGTCAGAGCATGGCGGCGAACTCGAGGAAGAGCGAGGCGTGCCGGGTGTCGCCCACGTCCAGGCTCCACAGGCCCGCCTCCACGGTGCGGAAGAGGGTCCAGCCGCGCAGCCGCTCGGGATCGACGGCCGCGTCGGCGGCGAGCCGCTGGAGCCGCCGCCGGGCGGCGGCCTCCGGGCCGGGGGAACCGGCCAGGGTGTCCAGCCGGTCCTGGGCCAGCCAGGCGAGATCGTAGGCGCGTTCGCCGACGAGCGGCTTGGGGTCGATCGCCAGCCAGGGCGAGCGCTCGGCGGCCAGCACGTTGCCGTGGTGGTAGTCGCCGTGCAGCAGCAGCCGCTCGTCGCGGGTGGTCGAGTCCTGCAGCATCCCGGCGGAGACGTCGAGCGCCTCGTCGACCAGCGGTCTCAGCTCGGCGGCGGCGGGCATCGTCCGACGGCGGGTCAGCACCTCCCGCAGCCCGCCGACGTAGTCGGCGACGGAGGTGAACGGGTGCGCCTCGGGCGGCGCGACCCAGAGCCGGCGCAGCGTGCCGAGGGCCTCCAGCATCGCCTTGCTCTCCGGCAGTGAGCGCAGCGAGACGTCTCCCTGCGCGCGCTCCAGCAGCATGGCGCCGTCCTGCGGCGCGCAGGCGTACATCCGCACGGCGCCGTGCCCGTCCCAGTGCGCGAGCGCGGCGTGCTCCTGCTCGCCCTCCGGATGCGGGTACCCCAGCTTGAGCGCGGCGGGCGAGCCGTCCGCGCGCCGCACGAGCAGCACGAGGCTGATCTGTCCGCCGGGCTCGCAGACGCGCTCCAGGGTCAGCTCCCACTGCGCGAGGTACGCCTCCGCGAGCCCCGGCAGCGCGTCGAGCCACGCCTGCCCGGACTCGGACGTCCAGCAGCGGACGGTCTCCTGGAGCCGTGCGGGAATGCTGATGGCCGGTGCCGTCATGCTCGCCCTTCGTCGTGATCGTTCAGCCCATTGTCGACCATGCGCCTGTGCAACCCCCAGGGGCGCGGGGAACTGCGCGAGAAGCCACCCTGGGCCTTGAGATCCCGAGCGGACAGGGCCATCCGCCTCGGGTGGGTTGCTCGCGCAGTTCCTCTTGCCCTGGAGGGGAGAGCACCTACAGGCCGGGAAGTGGGTCCGGGCCGGCGCCCCAGGTGAGGGCGCGAAGGGCGGCGAGGCGGAGTTCGGTGGCCGAGGCGGTGCGGAAGCTCTCTTCGCCGGCCTGGACCGCGTTCGCGTAGACCGCCGCGAGGCGGGACTCCAGAAGGGCCGCCAGGCGGGCCGCCGAGGAGGCGTCGGTGACGGCGAAGGGCAGGTCGTACGCGGCGGCGGCCGCGTGGGGGGACGCACCGGAGGTGGCGATCAGGGATTCCAGCGAGTCCCGGCGGGCGCGGTGCAGGGCATAGTCCGCGGTCGCCTGGACCCGGCGGCCGCCGGAGAGCTGCGCGCCGAGGACGCCGAAGCCGAAGACCGTCGCCTGTTCGGCACCCAGCGCCGCCTGCAGGGCGTCCAGCTCGGGTGCGGTGGGCCGCAGGCCGTCGAGGCCGGGGTCGGGGGCGGCGGGCAGGTGGCCGCCCAGCTGGGTGGCGCGTTGTGCCGCGCCCGCGCCGACGGAGGCGAGCAGCCGCGCCAGCGCGGGGGAGACCCCTTGCAGTTCCGTCGCGCACAGGGTCACGAGCCCGATCTCCCCGCTCGCCAACTCCCCGTCGCTCACTCCGGCGGCAGCGGCGGCAGCGGCGGACGCGGAGACGGAGGCAGCGGCAGACGCGGACGCGGAGGCGGACGCAGACGCGGACGCCGTCGGCGGTGCCGCGCTCCGTGCCACGCCGACCGCAGCGCCCTGCGCGGCCAGCCCGCTGCGCAGCTCACCGTGGGCGGACGTGGTGTCGTACCCGGCGAGCAGCGTCGTGATCGCGGCACCGACCCGCCGGCGGGCGGCCGTGTCGGGGTCCACCGGTGTCGGGCGCGGGCGGGAGCCGGCGTGCGCCGAGCCGGAGGCGCTGCCGCATGCGGTGAGCGTGCCGACAGCGGTGAGCAGCCCGGCCGTGAGCAGGCTGCGGCGGCGAAGGGAGGCGGCCATGAGCAGGGACGTTACCGTGTGAAGCAATCGTGTGCGCGGGCCCGGGAGATTTGTGCCGAATCGGCGGTGGGCGGGCCGACCGGTTAGGCTATGGGCGCACCTTTGCGTGACCAGACCTTCCGACAACAGCAGACGCGGCCGAGGAGTATTCGGATGAGCACCACCCTGAACGACCGGCTGCAGGAGCTGCTGGAGCCGCTCGCCGCCAAGGCGGGTGTGGACCTGGAGGAGGTCAAGGTCGCCCGTATCGGCGGCAGCCGGGTGCTGGAGGTCGTGGTCGACGCCGACGGCGGCGTGGACCTGGACACCGTGGCCGATCTGAGCCGCGAGTTCGGCGACGCCCTGGACGGCAGCGACCTGATGGGCGAGGCCGAGTACCGGCTCGAGGTCGGCTCCCCGGGTGCCGAGCGTCTGCTCACCCAGCCGCGCCACTGGCGTCGCGGGGCCACGCGTCTGGTGAAGACCCAGCTGACCGCCGGTGGCGAGCTCACCGGTCGGGTGCTGGAGTCGGACGACGAGGGCGTGCTCCTGGAGATCCCGCCGGTGAAGGGCCGTGGCAAGGCCACGGAGCGTCGTCTCGCCTTCACCGAGATCGCCAAGGCGCGCGTCCAGGTGGAGTTCAACCGCAAGGACTCCGCTGCCGAAGAAGAGATTGTGGACGACATCGAACTGGACGACGCCTCCGACGAGGCGTGAGTCCCTAACTTAAGAGAGAAGAGGAGGCGTAGCCATGGACATCGACATGAGCGCCCTGCGCGGTCTCGTCCGCGAGCGTGAGATCAACTTCGACCTGCTGGTCCAGGCGATCGAGTCGGCCCTCCTCATTGCGTACCACCGCACTGAGGGCTCGCGCAGCAAGGCGCGCGTGGAGCTGAACCGCGAGAACGGCCACGTCACCGTCTGGGCCACCGAGGACCCGGACGAGGTCGAGGAGGGGTCGACCCCCCGCGAGTTCGACGACACCCCGACCGGCTTCGGCCGGATCGCGGCGAGCACCGCCAAGCAGGTGATCCTGCAGCGTCTGCGCGACGCCGAGGACGAGACGACCTTCGGCGAGTACGCCGGCCGTGAGGGCGACATCGTCACCGGTGTGGTCCAGCAGGGCAAGGACCCGAAGAACATCCTGGTCGACATCGGCAAGATGGAGGCCATCCTGCCGCCGCAGGAGCAGGTGCCGACCGAGGAGTACAAGCACGGGCTGCGCCTGAAGTGCTACGTCGTCTCGGTGAAGAAGGGCGTGCGCGGTCCGTCCGTGACGCTCTCGCGCACGCACCCCAACCTGGTGAAGAAGCTCTTCGCCCTGGAGGTCCCGGAGATCGCCGACGGCAGCGTCGAGATCGCCGCCATCGCGCGTGAGGCCGGTCACCGCAGCAAGATCGCGGTCTGGACGAACAAGCAGGGCCTGAACGCCAAGGGCGCCTGCATCGGCCCGATGGGCCACCGGGTGCGCCAGGTCATGGGCGAGCTCATGGGCGAGAAGATCGACATCGTCGACTGGTCGGACGACCCGGCGGAGATGGTCGCCAACGCGTTGTCGCCCGCCCGAGTGACGAAGGTCGAGATCGTCGACTACGACACCCGTTCGGCCCGCGTCACCGTGCCGGACTACCAGCTCTCGCTGGCCATCGGCAAGGAGGGCCAGAACGCCCGCCTCGCCGCCCGGCTGACCGGCTGGCGGATCGACATCCGGCCCGACACCGAGGGCACGGAGACCGGCAGGGAAGGTTCCGACGCCTGACGGCGTTGATCAGGGAATGACGGCTCCGGAAGTCCGCGTGCGGATAAACCGGGTCGGAACGAAGACCATCAGAGGGGTAGACTTGGACGTGTCTGGCCGGACGCGTACCGCAGCATGCCCGGAACGCACATGCGTTGGGTGTCGGGAGCGAGCGGCCAAACACGATCTGCTGCGTGTCACGGCGGTCGAGGACGTTCTGGTCCCCGATCCTCGCGGCACGTCGCCCGGTCGGGGAGCGTATCTGCATCCCGAGCCGGGCTGCCTCGTGTCGGCCGTGCGCCGACGGGCGTTCCCGCGGGCGTTCCGCCGGCAGGGGCAGTTGGACACCGCCGAGCTCGAGCGGTTCCTCGAGGCGAAGGCTCGGTAACAGGGCTCAGCAAGCAGGCAAGTCAGGTAACAGGTACCTCGCGAAGTCGAAAGTAGGTCGAGATTGCGATGAGCACTCGATGAGTACGCGATGAGTACGGCATGAGGCAGTAGAGACGGTCCGGCGGAGAACCCGGACCAGAAGGAGCGAAGTGGCTAAGGTCCGGGTATACGAACTCGCCAAGGATCTGGGCGTTGAGAGCAAGGTCGTCATGGCCAAGCTCCAAGAGCTCGGTGAGTTCGTCCGTTCGGCGTCGTCGACCATCGAGGCGCCTGTTGTCCGCAAGCTCGAGCTTGCGTTCGGTGGCGGTTCCGCCGCCAAGTCCGCGCCGGCGAAGTCCGCCGCGCCCAAGCCGGCTGGTGCCGGCCCGAAGCCGGGTGCCCCGCGCCCGGCCGCACCCATGGCTCCCAAGCCGGGTGCTCCCAAGCCCGCCGCCGCGGCCCCCGCCGCGCCGGCTGCTGCACCGGCCGCGCCCGCGGCGCCGCGTCCCGCGGCCGCCACCCCGGGCCCGCGTCCGGCTGCTCCGCGTCCGGCCGCGCCGGCTGCGGAGTTCTCGGCCCCGGCCCCGGCGGCTGAGGCCCCCGCGGCTCCGGCCGCCCCGCGTCCGGCCGGCAACGCGCCGCGTCCGGGTGCCCCGCGTCCGGCTCAGCCGGGTGCTCGTCCGGCCGGTCCCCGTCCGGGCAACAACCCCTTCACGTCCAGCAACACCGGCATGGCCCGTCCGGGCGCGCCGCGTCCGGCCGGTCCGGGCGCCCGCGACGGCGGCCCCGGTGAGCGTGGCCCGCGTCCCGGTGGCGCTCCGCGTCCGGGTGCCCCGGGTGGCGCCCGCGACGAGCGTGCCCCGCGTCCGGCTCGCGACGGCGGCCCCGGTGAGCGCGGTCCGCGTCCCGGTGGCGCTCCGCGTCCGGGTGCCCCGGGTGGTGCCCGCGACGAGCGTGCCCCGCGTCCGGGCGGTGCTCCCGCTCCCGGTGGGATGCCGCGTCCGCAGGGCCCGCGTCCGACCCCGAGCGGCATGCCGCGCCCGAACCCGGGCATGATGCCGCAGCGTCCGGCCGGTCCGCGTCCGGGTGGTCCCGGTGCGCGTCCGGGTGGTCCGGGTGCCCGTCCGGGTGGCGGCGCCGGTGGCGCGCGTCCCGGCTTCCAGGGTCGTCCGGCCGGTCCGGGCTCCCGTCCGGCTGGTGGCGGCTTCGGCGGCCCCCGTCCGGGTGGCGGCGGCGGTGGCGGTGGCTTCGGTGCCCGTCCGGCGGGTGGCGGTGGCTTCGGCGGTCGTCCCGGTGGCCCGGGTGCCCGTGGCGGCACGCAGGGTGCCTTCGGCCGTGGCCCCGGTGGCCGTCCGGCCCGTGGCCGTAAGTCGAAGCGTGCGAAGCGCCAGGAGTACGAGGCCATGCAGGCCCCGTCCATCGGTGGCGTGATGCTGCCGAAGGGCCACGGCGAGACCGTGCGCCTTTCGCGTGGCGCGTCGCTGACGGACTTCGCGGACAAGATCAACGCCAACCCGGCCGCGCTCGTCTCCGTGATGTTCAACCTCGGCGAGATGGTCACCGCGACCCAGTCGGTCTCCGACGAGACGCTGCAGCTGCTCGCCGGCGAGATGGGCTTCACGCTCGAGATCGTCAGCCGTGACGACGAGGACCGCGAGCTGCTCGAGTCCTTCGACATCGACTTCGGCGAGAACGAGGGCGACGAGGACGACCTGCGTCCGCGTCCGCCGGTCGTGACCGTCATGGGTCACGTCGACCACGGTAAGACCCGCCTGCTCGACGCCATCCGCAAGACCAACGTGGTCGCGGGCGAGGCCGGTGGCATCACCCAGCACATCGGTGCCTACCAGGTCGTCACGGACGTCAACGGCGAGGAGCGTGCGATCACGTTCCTGGACACCCCGGGTCACGAGGCGTTCACCGCCATGCGTGCCCGTGGTGCCAAGTCCACCGACATCGCGATCCTGGTGGTCGCGGCCAACGACGGTGTCATGCCGCAGACGGTCGAGGCGCTCAACCACGCCAAGGCCGCCGGTGTCCCGATCGTCGTCGCGGTCAACAAGATCGACGTCGAGGGTGCGGACCCGGTCAAGGTCCGCGGTCAGCTGACCGAGTTCGGTCTGGTGGCCGAGGAGTACGGCGGCGACACCATGTTCGTCGACATCTCCGCCCGCCAGGGTCTGAACATCGACTCCCTGCTGGAGGCCGTGGTCCTGACCGCGGACGCCAGCCTGGACCTGCGCGCGAACCCGGAGCAGGACGCTCAGGGCATCGCGATCGAGGCCCACCTGGACAAGGGCCGCGGCGCCATGGCGACGCTGCTCGTCCAGCGCGGTACCCTCCGCGTCGGTGACTCGATCGTCGTCGGTGACAGCTACGGCCGCGTCCGCGCCATGCTCGACGAGAACGGCAACAACCTGCAGGAGGCCGGTCCCTCGCGTCCGGTCCTGCTGCTCGGTCTCACCTCCGTGCCCCGCGCCGGCGACAGCTTCATCGTCGTCGACGAGGACCGCACCGCCCGCCAGATCGCCGAGAAGCGCTCGGCCCGCGACCGCAACGCCATGTTCGCGCGTCGTCCGGTCCGCGTCTCGCTCGAGGACCTGGACAAGGCGATCGCCGCCGGCGGCATCCAGAACCTGAACCTCATCATCAAGGGTGACGTCTCCGGTTCCGTGGAGGCCCTGGAGGACGCGCTGCTCAAGCTGGACGTGGGCGAGGAGGTCGAGCTCCGCATCCTGCACCGCGGTGTGGGTGCGATCACCGAGTCCGACGTCGACCTGGCCATGGGCTCCGACGCGATCATCCTCGGCTTCAACGTCCGGGCGGAGGGTCGTGCCCGCACGGCCGCCGACCGCGAGGGCGTCGACATCCGCTACTACTCGGTCATCTACCAGGCGATCGAGGAGATCGAGGCGGCGCTCAAGGGCCTGCTCAAGCCGGAGTACGAGGAGGTGCGCCTCGGCTCCGCGGAGATCCGCGAGGTCTTCCGCTCCTCCAAGTTCGGCAACATCGCCGGTGTGCTGGTCCGCGAGGGCCTGCTGCGCCGCAACGCCAAGGCCCGCCTCATCCGCGACGGCAAGGTCGTGGCGGAGAACCTCACCATCGAGGGTCTGCGCCGCTTCAAGGACGACGCGACCGAGGTCCGCGAGGGCTTCGAGGCCGGTGTCACCCTGGGGTCGTTCAACGACATCAAGGTCGAGGACACCATCGAGACCTACGAGATGCGCGAGAAGCCGCGCTCGTAAGGCTCGTGAGGCCCTGAAGGGCGCGCCGAGTCGTAGCGCAGGGTGGGGGTCGCCGACCGAGGAACGAGGTCGGCGGCACCCGCCCGAAGCGGAGGCGAGGCAAAGCCCGCAATGTCTCTGAGGTAGAAGAGGGGGCCGGGAGACGGGAGCAATTCCGTCGACCGGCCCCCTCCTCGCTCGGTACGGTGAGGTCAGCAGTTCTCACCAGTCCCCGAGGCCTCACAGGTCGGCGTGACCTGTCACACATGTTCGTGGGAACACTTTCGTTCGATCTGCTTCTGGGTGATATTCACTCCCTCAAGGAGAAGCGGTCGATCGTCCGGCCCATCGTGGCCGAACTGCAGCGCAAGTACAGCGTGTGCGCTGCGGAGACCGGAAACCAGGATCTGCACCGCCGGGCCGAGATCGGCCTCGCGGTCGTTTCGGGCGAGGCGTCCTACGTCGTCGAGATCCTGGACAGCTGTGAGCGACTGGTGTCGGGGCGACCCGAGGTGCAGTTGCTGTCGGCGAGGCGCAGGCTTCGCGATGACGAGGACGAGTAGGACAATCGGACAGGGCGCCCCAAGGAGGGCGTCTGCGGGTACCGTTCCCACGGTGCCCACCAGCACGAGGAGGACCAGTGACCGACACCGCGAGGGCGCGCAAGCTCGCAGACCGCATCCGGGTGGTCGTCGCGGAGACGCTCCAGCGGCGGATCAAGGATCCCCGCCTCGGGTTCGTCACCATCACCGACGCCCGCGTGACCGGTGACCTGCGTGAGGCCACCGTCTTCTACACCGTCCACGGCGACGAGACCGAGCGCGAGGCCTCGGCCGCCGCGCTGGAGAGCGCCAAGGGCATCCTGCGCTCCACCGTCGGGCGCGAGACCGGGGTCCGGTTCACCCCGACCCTGACCTTCGTCATGGACGCCATCCCGGACACCGCCCGTCACCTGGACGACCTGCTCGTCAAGGCGGCGGCGCAGGACGCCGAGGTGCGCAGCGTCGCGGTCGGCAAGACCTTCGCCGGTGAGGCCGACCCGTACCGCAAGCCCGGCGAGCACGATGACGACGTCGACGGCGAGGCCGACGACGAGGCAGAGGACGAGTAGTCGTGCCCGGCCGGCCGGACCACGTGACCGGGACGCCCACCGCTGTGGTGGGCGTTCCGGTCCCCGGGTTGCCCGCTCCGCGCGCCGAGTTGCGGCGGCCGAGCGAGGCGGACTGGCAGGTGGTGCTCGACGCGATCGGCGCCGCCTCCTCCGTCGACCTGGTGGCCCATGTGATGCCCGACGGTGACGCGCTCGGCTCCGCGCTCGCGGTCGGCCTGGCGCTGCGGCAGCGCGGCGTCGACGTCCGCGTCTCCTTCGGTGACGACCCGCAGGTCGTACCGGCCTCGCTCTCCTTCCTGCCCGGCCAGGAGCTCATCGTCCCCGTCGCGGACGTGCCCGAACGGCCGGAGCTGATGATCAGCTTCGACGTCTCCGACGCGCGGCGGCTCGGCCTGCTGCTGGACAAGGCGCTGGCCGCCCGCGAGCTGGTCGTCGTCGACCATCACACCTCCAACGCCGGCTTCGGCACCCGCAGTCTGATCGACCCGCTGGCGCCCGCGACCGCCGTCCTGGTGGACGAGCTGCTGCGGCGCCTCGGCGTCCCGTTGGACGAGCCGATCGCCACCTGCCTGTACGCGGGCGTCGCCAGCGACACCGGCTCCTTCCGCTACTCGGCGACCACGCCGGCCACCCACGAGTTCGCCTCCCGCCTGCTGGCCGCGGGCGTCCGGCACGACACGATCTCCCGGCAGCTGTGGGACACGCAGTCCTTCGGCTTCCTCAAGGTCCTCGCCGCCGCGCTGGAGCGCGCCGAGCTGGAGCCCGCCGCCGCGGGCGGCCGCGGACTGGTGTGGACGTGGGTGCCCTGGGCCGACCTGCTCGCGCACGGCGTCCCGCCGGAGCAGATCGAGGGCCTGATCGACGTGGTCCGCAAGGCCGCCGAGGCCGAGGTCGCCCTGGTGCTCAAGGAGGACCCGGACGGCAGCCTGCGCGGCTCCTCGCGCGCCAAGGGCGCCGTGGACGTCGCCGCGGCCTGCGGCGCGCTCGGCGGCGGTGGCCACGCCTACGCGGCGGGCTTCACCTCCCACCTGGGCGTCCCGGCGACGGTGGCCGCCTTCCGCAGCGCGCTGGACGCGCTGCCCGTCCCACCCACTGACTGAAAGACGAAACCCCCTCGTGAAGCGCAAGGGCATCGGCCCCGACGGTCTGGTCATCGTCGACAAGCCGGCCGGGATCACCTCCCACACCGTCGTCGCCCGCATCCGGCGCCTGGCCGGCACCCGCAAGGTCGGCCACGCCGGCACGCTGGACCCGATGGCGACGGGCGTCCTGGTCGTCGGCAGCGAGAAGGCCACGCGCCTGCTGGGCCACCTGGCGCTGACGACGAAGACCTACGAGGCGACGATCCGCCTCGGCCAGACGACGATCACCGACGACGCCGAGGGCGAGGTCACCGCGTCGACTGCGGCGGACGCGGTCACCGACGCGGCGGTCGCCGCGGGCGTCGCGAAGCTGACCGGCGCGATCCTCCAGGTCCCGTCGAGCGTCAGCGCGATCAAGATCGACGGCAAGCGCTCGTACGCGCGGGTGCGCGAGGGCGAGGAGTTCGAGCTGCCCTCCCGCCCTGTGACCGTCTCCCGCTTCGAGGTCCACGCACGCCGCGACGCCGTCGCGGAGGACGGCACGGCGGTCGTGGACCTGGACGTGACGGTGGATTGCTCCTCCGGCACGTACATCCGCGCTCTCGCGCGCGACCTGGGTGCCGACCTGGGTGTCGGCGGCCACCTCACCGCACTGCGGCGGACCCGCGTGGGCGCGTACGGGCTCGACCTGGCCTACACCCTGGAGGAGTTGGAGGACGCCTTCACGGAGAAGGTGCTCCCCATCGCGGCTGCCGCGGCTGCCGCGTTCCCCCGCTGGGACGTGGACGAGAAGCAGGCCCGCCTGATCGCGACCGGCGTCCGCATCGACGGCCCCGGGATGGGCCTGAGCGAGCCGATCGCGGTCTTCGACCCGGAGGGTCGGTTCCTGGCGCTGATCGAGGAGCAGGGCGGCAAGGCGAAGTCTGTCGCCGTCTTCGTCTGACCCTCAGGGGCGCGGGGCTCCGACATGTGCGGCTCCGCCGCGTGGGGCGCGAGTCGGATCCGCCAGGACCCGCAGGCAGTTGCAACACCTTCAGGGGCGCGGGGAACTGCGCGACAAGCCACCCGAGCCAGATGGTCCCCCAGTAACAGGGCCATCCGCACAGGTGGGTTTCTCGCGCAGTTCCCGGCGCCCCTGACGCTTGCAACTGCGCCTCTGCGAAACGTCCTCCACTCCATCGGGCGAGCGCGCGAAGCGTGTGCGGGGCGGACGGAAGGGGACGGGGCAGGCCGCCGCAAACGGTGGGCAGCCTTCCGGCGGGTGGTGCGTGGGTGCGCGCCGCACGGCGGAAGGGCGGCGCGGTGGGGCCTGGGCTGGTGCGCGTCGGGGATTCACGGGGAACGCCGCGGGGGCTCGCCTTCGGGGTCGACCGGGACGGCACGCTGGTGACCGCGCACGAGGTCGTCGACGGCCTCGCGAGCGTGCTGCTCGCGTACCCGGACGGCAGTTCCCTGCGGGTCCGCGCGGACGGGATCGTGCCGCTGCCCGCGCAGGGCCTCGCGCTGCTGCGGGCCGCCGTGCCGCCCGGAGGGCCCTGGGCGCTGGCGGACGGCGCGGGCACGCGCCTCGTGGCCGTGCCGGGGCCGGGAGGCGCCCTGCAAGGGGCGGTCACGGGGCTGGTCACCGCGCGGTACGAGGCGTCCGAGCGGTTCTGGCTGGTGCCGGACGTGTGGCAACTTGGCCTGGAACAGGCGCCGTACGGGCTGCCGGTCCAGGCCGCGGGCGGGCCCGTCGTGGACGCGGAGACCGGCGCGGCCGTCGGCGTGGCGACGGCCGCGCTGCGCAGCCGTCGGCGGGGCGCCGTGCTGGCCGTCCGACTGGGTGCCGTCGCCGCGGAGCCCGTGCTCGCGGACCTGCTGGCCCGCAACGCGGAGACCGTTCCGGCCCACGGCCGCGCGCTCAATCCGGCCGGAGTGCTGGAGCTCACGGCGGCCGGGATCGACCCCGCCGCGACGGAGGCGGTCGCGCGGCGGGTGCCGCGCGCGGACGGGCTGGTCGAGGCCGCGCGGGGCTGGGATCCGGTGCGGCCGGTGCTTGCGGTCGTCGGCGAGTCGGGCTCCGGCCGCACCACCGAGCTGGCCGCACTGGCCCTGCACCGCACCCGCGCCGCCTACCGGCTGCCGACGCTCTGGCTGCGCGGCGCGGACCTGGCCGCCGGTGACGCCAGCGTGCTCGACGCCGCGGACCGCGCGCTCGCCCGCGTGCACACCCTGCTGCGCCATCCGGCACCGCCGCCGCTCGCGGGTCAGGTCGCGCGGGTCGCGGCGACGGTCCGGCGCCCTCTGTTGGTCGTGCTGGACGCGCCGGAGGAGGCCCCGCCGCAGCTGCTGGCCCGCTGGCGCGGCTGGTGCACGGAGACCGTGCGCCGGTTGCGGGGGACGGAGTGCCGGCTGCTGGTGGGCTGCCTGCCCGAGTTCTGGGAGGGAATGGGCGCCGCCCTCGACCCGGACGACGTCCAGGGCTGTCACCTGCTCGGCCCGCTGGATCCGGGCGCGGCCCGGACGCTGGCCCTGCAGGGTGGCGCGGCGGTGGAGGGGCGTCCGGAGCCGGGCGTCGCCGCGCTGGTGGCGACGGGCGATCCGGTCGCGCTGCGACTGCTCGGCGAGGTCCGGGCCGCGCAGCCGGTGCTCGCGCTGCCCCGCGCCCGGACGCTGACCCGGCCGGAGTTGCTCCAGGCCGGGCTGGACCTCGCCTGCCTGCGGATCGCCGAGCGCCTCGCCGCGCCTGCCCCGGGCGCCCTGCGGCGGCTCGCGGTGCGGGTGGCCGGGCGCTGCCACGAGGCGGCCCGGCGGATGCTGGGCGCCCCGGACGGCGGACTCACCGTCGGGGAGTTCGACGAGCTGTTCCCGTGGGCCGAGGGGTGGGCGCAGGCCGTCCTCGGTGAGGGGCTGTTCGTCGCGGCGGGGACCGGCTACCGGTTCGCCTCCGGCGCGCTGGCCGACCGGCTGCAGGGCTTCCACCTCGACCTCCCGGCCGCGTTGACCATGATCCTCGCCGACGGCTCCGGGGCGGGGGAGGGGCCCGCCTCACGGCCGATCGGTGCCCACCGGCGCGGCGGGCCGGTGGGGTGGGCACCACCGGTCCCGGTGGCGGGACGGCCGCAGGGGGGTGGCGTGCCGCGCTGGCGCAGCCCCGTCGTCCGGCAGGCCCTGCTCGAGCTGGGGGAGAGCGACCCGCCGGCCCTGGAGTCGCTGCTGAGCCGTCTCGTCCTGCGCCTGGACGGCCCGGACGCGGCCGCGCCGGGCACGGACGCCCACTGGTGGGCCCGTCGTCTGCTCACCGAGACCCTCGAACGCCTTCCGGACGCCGCCGCCTACGCGCCGCTGCTGCGCGCCCTGGCGGCGCGGATCGTCTATGCCGCCAACACCGGCCCGGTGCTCTTCCGGGAACCGGGGCCGGCCGTCCCCTGGGACTTCTGGCGGCGGCTGCCACTGACCGTCGAGGCGCGCCTCGACGTGCTGCGGGTGCTGGCGCGCGCCGGAGTGGAGGAGCCCGGTCGGCTGCTCGGGGAACTGATCGGGCAGGACCCGGGCGCGGTGCTGCCCCCGTTGTGCCGGTGGCTCGCCGACGAGGCGGTGAGCGGGGTCGCCGCGGAGATGCTCTTCGCCCACCGGCACGTGGCGCTGGACGAGCTGGTGGAGGGGCTGGTCGACGTCGCGCATCCGGGTGCGGACGCGCTGCTGCGGGCGCTGGCCGAGAGGGAGCCGTCCGCGCTGTGCCGGGCCGTGGACCGCTGGGCGCACGACCCGCGGCCCGAGCGGCACGTCGCCGCGGCGACGGTGCTGCCGCTGGTGGCCCGGCACGCCGCCGAGGGTGCGCCGGCCGAGCGGACACTGGTGCGACTCGCGGCGGAGGCGCTGCTCGGGCGAGCGGACGAGGAGGCCCTGCACGGCGCGGCCTACAGCGCGCTGGTGCGCGACCCGGTCGGACGGGCCCGGCATCTGCGCGGTGCCGTCACCCGCTACCTGGCGGGCGACCCGCTGCTCGGAGCCGCCGCGCTCGCACCCGCGCTGGACAGCCATCCCGCGCTGGTGCTGTCCGGCTACGCCGGACGGCTGCACGAACCGGGGGAGGAGGCGGCCGCCGTGCTGCGGGCCCTCGGCGGGACGCCCGCGCCCCACGCGCGGGCGGCGGCCGCCCGGCTGGTCCGCGAGTACCTGCAGCGCCGCCCTGAGGCCGCCGCACAGGTCGGCGGGTGGCTGCGGGCCCGGCTGGACCACGGCGCCGGGGAGCGCGAGACGCTGCTCGCCTTCGTCCGCGACGTGGCCGTGGAGCAGCCGGAGGCCGTCCGGCGCCGCGTCGCGGACGCGCTGACCGGCGCCGGGACGCCCCTGGCGGCCGAACTGACCGCGCAGCTCACCGTGCGACCCGCCGGGCAACCCGCCGCGCAACTCACCCCCGACGGCACCGCTGTGACGAGTCCGATGCGGATCGGGGACCAGGCCCATGGCAAGGTATAGGGGGTTGGAACCACTGGTGCCTGCGGCGACGCGCAGGACGGACGAGGAGCGGTCAAGGTGCAGCGCTGGCGTGGCCTGACGGAAGTACCGGAGGACTGGGGACGCAGCGTCGTCACCATCGGGTCCTTCGACGGGGTGCACCAGGGCCACCAACTGATCATCGGCCACGCCGTGGCCCGCGCCCGTGAGCTCGGCGTGCGGTCCGTCGTGGTGACCTTCGACCCGCATCCGAGCGAGGTCGTGCGCCCCGGCAGCCACCCGCCGCTGCTCGCCCCCCACCACCGCCGTGCCGAGCTGATGGGCGCGCTGGGCGTGGACGCGGTGCTGGTGCTGCCGTTCACCCCCGAGTTCTCACAACTGTCGGCGGAGGAGTTCGTCCGCCAGGTGCTGGTCGAGCGGCTGCACGCGCAGCTGGTCGTGGAGGGCCCCAACTTCCGCTTCGGGCACCGGGCCGCAGGCAACGTCGAGGTGCTGGCCGAGCTGGGCCGGGGACAGGACTTCGCCGTCGAGGTGCTGGACCTGCGCATCAGCGGCCGGGCCGGTGACGGCGCGCCGTTCTCCTCCACCCTGGCCCGTCGCCTGGTCGCCGAGGGCGACGTCACCGGCGCCGCCGAGGTGCTGGGCCGTCCGCACCAGGTCGAGGGCGTCGTCGTGCGCGGCGCGCAGCGCGGCCGCGAGCTCGGCTACCCCACCGCGAACGTGGAGACCCTCCCGCACACCGCGATCCCCGCCGACGGCGTCTACGCCGGGTGGTTGACGGTGGATCAGGAGCGGATGCCGGCCGCGATCTCGGTCGGCACCAACCCCACCTTCGACGGCACCGAGCGCACCGTCGAGGCCTACGCGATCGACCGCGTCGGCCTGGACCTGTACGGGCTGCACGTGGCCGTGGACTTCCTCGCGTTCCTGCGCGGGATGGAGAAGTTCGACACGATCGACGCGCTGCTCGACCGGATGGCCGACGACGTCAAGCGCGCCCGCGAGCTGACCGACGAGGGCTGAGCCGTCGCATGCTGAGTCGTTGCATGATGTGAGGGGCGGACCGCTTCGGCGGTCCGCCCCTCGGTTCTTCCCGTCCTACTGCTGCGGCGGCGGGTAGCCGTAGCCCCACTGCTGGCGCGGGTCGTACGGCTGCTGGCCCGGCTGCTGCGGCGGCTGCTGCGGGTACGCGGGCGGCGCGGCCGGGTAGGCGGGCGGCGCCTGGTACTGCTGGCGCGGGTCGTAGGCCTGCGGAGGCACGCCGGGCTGCGGCGGCTGGCCGGGCTGGCCCGGCTGCTGCCAGCCGATGGGCTGCGGCTGGATCCGGGAGAAGTCCGCGGCGACCATGGCCGCCAGATGGAAGTAGGCCTCGCGGGTCTTCGGCTTCATCCGGTTGAGGTCGACCTCCGCGCCCGCGGCCAGGTGCTCGTCGAAGGGCACGACCACGACGCCGCGGCAGCGGGTCTGGAAGTGCGCGACGATGTCGTCCACCTTGATCATCTTCGAGGTCTCGCGGACCCCCGAGACGACCGTGATGCTGCGCTGGACCAGGTCCGCATAGCCGTGCGCGGTCAGCCAGTCGAGCGTGGTGCTCGCGCTGCTGGCGCCGTCCACGCTGGGCGTGGAGACGACGATCAGCTGGTCGGCCAGGTCCAGCACGCCGCGCATGGCGCTGTAGAGGAGGCCGGTGCCCGAGTCCGTCAGGATGATCGGGTACTGCTGCCCCAGGAAGCCGATGACGCGGCGGTAGTCCTCGTCGTTGAAGGTCGTCGAGACGGCCGGGTCGACGTCGTTGGCCAGGATCTCCAGGCCGCTCGTCGCCTGCGAGGTGTACCGGCGCACGTCCATGTAGCTGCGCAGGTGCGGGATCGCGGTGACCAGGTCGCGGATGGTCGCGCTGGTCTCGCGCCGCACGCGTCGGCCCAGGGTGCCCGCGTCCGGGTTGGCGTCGATCGCGATGACCTTGTCCTGACGCTCGCTCGCGAGCGTCGAGCCGAGCGCGGTCGTCGTGGTCGTCTTGCCGACGCCGCCCTTGAGGCTGATGACGGCGATCTTGTAGCTGGTCATCACCGGCGTACGGATCACGGCCAGCTGCTGCGCCCGGTTCGCCTCGGCGGCCTTGCCGCCCAGCCGGAACCGGGGCCCGCCCGGACGGCGCTCCGGCGGCTGGTTCTTCAGCAGCCGGTCCGAGGACAGCTCCACCGCGGCGGTGTACCCCAGCGGGGCCCCCTGCGCGACGGGCCCGCCGGGCCCCGTGGGACCGCCGCCCCAACCCTGCGCCTGCGGCGGCGCGGCCCACGGGTTCGCCCCGCCGGGCGCGGCGGGATCCGCCTGCTGCGGCGGCACGCCGGCCGGCGTGGCCGGCCGGTACGCCTGCTGCTGGTCGCCGTACGGCGCGGCGGGGTCCGGGTACGGGGCCGGTCCGGGCGCGGGGTATCCCGGCGGCGTCTGCTGCTGCCCGGGCATCCCCGGAACCCCGGGCTGCACGAACGGCGCGGGCGCGCCGGGCGCCGGGAACGGCGCGGGCACGGCCCCCTGCTCGGCCCCGGGGTAGATCGCCGGAGCGACGCCGCCACCGGGCGCAGCGGGTGCGGGGAACGCGGGCGGTGCCGCGCCCTCGGCGGGGGCGCCGGGTGCCGGGAAGGGCACGGGCGCGGGGCCGTCGGTGGGCGCGGGGAAGGCGGGAGCGCCACCGTCGGCCGGGTTGCCGGGGGCGGGGAACGGCGCGGGGAACGCGGCCTCGGCGGGCGAGGGGAAGGCGGGTGCCGGCCCGTCGGTGGGCGCACCGGTCCCGGGGAACGGCGCGGGAGCGCCACCGTCGGCCGGGTTGCCCGGGGCGGGGAAGGGTGCGGGGAACGCGGGCGGTGCCGTGCCCTCGACCGGGGTGCCGGAGGCCGGGAAGGGTTCCGGGCCGTCAGCGGCGGCCGGGAAGGCGGGCAGTGCCTCGCCGCCGGGCGCGGGGAAGGGCGCGGGAGCGCCGCCCTCGGCAGGAGTGACCGGAGCCGCCGGGAAGGCGACGGGTGCAGCCACGTCGGACGGCGCAGGGGTCCCGGGGAACGCCGGCGCGCCGGGCTCGGGGGCGTCCGCGGCGGCCGGGAACGCGGGCGCGCCGGGCGGCGGGAAGGCGGCGGGGGCCGCGCTCCCCGCGCCGGGAACGGGCGCGCTCGGGAAGGCGGTGTCGCTCTGGGCCGGGCCCTCGGCCGGCGACGCGGCGGCCTCTGGCTCCGTGCCGAACGCCGGGCTGGGTGCAGGCTGGGCACCAGCGGGCTCGCCGGGCGTCGCGGCGGCTGCCGGTGCGGGGAACGCGGGGGCGCCCGGTGCCGGGAACGCGGGCGTCGCGGCGGCCTCGGGTGCCGGGAACGCGGGGGCGCCCGGTGGCGGGAAGGCGGGAGCGCCGGGCGGCGGGAACGCGGGCGTTGCGGCGGCCTCCGGTGCCGGGAAGGCCGGAGCGCCCGGTGGCGGGAAGGCCGGGGCGCCGCTCAGCTGCGGCGGGGCCACCGGGGGCGTGAACGGCTGCGGGTGCGCACCGGGTTCACCCGCGGGCGGTGGCGGCCCGGGGGCGTAGCCGCCCTGATGGGGGACACCCGGCGGGGCCTGTCCACCCACCTGGGGGGCGTTCTGCATGTACCAGGCGGGAGGCGTGTAGTCAGGTGCGTCCGACCACTCCTCGTCCTCGTCCGGCGCCTGGTCGCCGACGTAGACGTCGTCGCGATCGCTCGTCACAGTTACTCGCCTCTCGTTCGCCTCGGGACTCTCAGACTAGCCGCCGGTCCCGACCCCCCGGGAGCCCCGCCCCCGGGGCCCGCCAACTCCCCGGCCCTGCCCGGAGGGCCTTCCCGGGCCCGGCTTGCCTGGCGCGCACGCTCGCTGCGTTGGCGAAACACCCAAGTACATCCAGTACGAGGGCGTTCCGCCGCCTTGCGATCGCACGCCCCAGACAACCCGGGCTGATCCGAGAAGGCCCTCCGGGCAGGGCCTAGTCCACGCGCCGGGCCTGGCCGAGGACCTGGGCCTCGGAGGAGGTGGGGCCGCCCTGGACGAAGGCGCGGGAGCGGCGGTTGGTCCACAGGGTGACGCCGTCGCCGAGGTTGGGGAGCGCGGCCGCCTCCTGCGCGGGCAGGTCGAGGACGTGGGCGATCTGCGACGCCTCCTGCGGCGCCACACGCTGCACGCCGACCAGGTCCGCCTGGGAGAGGAGGCGCTCCGCGCCGTCCGCCAGGTAGGGGAGGAGGGTCAGCATCGCCTGCCACGGCGCAGCCGAGAGGCGGGTGCGGGCGGGGCGGGGGCCCGCGTCGCGGATGACCAGGACGGGGCCGGCCACGGAGGCGCCCTGCGGACCCAGCCGGCCGAGAGCGTGCACGGTCATGCACGGCTGGCCGCCGCCCGCGGCCTGGGCGACGGGGCCCCAGGCCTGGCCGCGGCCGGTCTCGACGGCGACGCGGGCGCCGGTCGCGGCGGCGCGCAGCGCGATCAGCTGGGCCGTCCAGACGCCGCCGACCAGGACGACGTGGTACGGGCGCGGCCGGAACAGGCCGAGGACGGCCGGCTTGCCGTCACCCTCGAGGCCGACCACGACACCGTCGCCGCCGACGGGCAGGGAGACCGCGCCGAGCTGCTCGGCGGTCAGCACGTGCTGCTCGCGACGCGGGCCGGGCAGGCCGAAGCCGGCCAGGGCGCGGCCGAGCAGGCCCGCGCCGGTGCCGCCCTGGCCCGCGGACGCGGGGTTGCGGGGCGTGGAGATGGCCATCAGCGAGTCCCCCCGAGCGGCAGCGTCGCGAGGACGCCCGGTACCTGTTCCAAGTCGAGTCCGACCAGCGAGATCCCGGCACTGCGCGCGCGGGTCTCCAACTGGCGGCCGGTCGTGGCGAGTTCGCTCTCGCCGCGGACGGTCACCCGGACGTGGCCGGTGAGCGAGACCGCCCCGGCACCCGCGGGGCGCAGCGTGAGGGAGAAGCAACTGCCCAGGGCGGGCGTGTTGGTGAGCAGGTGGACCAGCTGCGCGGTGCTGTCCGCGCCCAGCGAGGGCCAGCGGCCGATCCAGTAGCTGCGGTGCCAACGGTCGTCGCACTTCCAGGCCTTGGCGGTCTCCGCGCTGCGGCGCGGGGCCGTGCCCGCGCCGGACGCCGCGGTGCCGGCGCCGCCGCGGCCGTGGGTGACGGCGACGGGGTTGGGGCAGGTGGCGGTGCCGATCGCGGCGGTGACCTGGCTCGCGTCGAGCACGGTGGCGCGCAGGCCCTCCTGCATCAACCGGGAGGCCAGCTGGTCGACGCCGCGCTGCAGCGCCTTGCGGGCGCCCGCCTCGCCGCCGCCGCGCGCGGCGACCGCGCTGCGGCACAGCTCCGGGTCGAGCCGGACGGCGACCCAGGTCAGCCGCAGGGCGGGGGTGGTGGCGCCGTCCGGGAGCTCGCGGTAGGCGCGGGCGGCCAGGGCCGTCTCGGGCAGGTGCGGGGCGGGCGCGGGCTGCGCGTACTGGAGGAGTTGGACGGAGTCGAGCACGACGTCGTCCGCGCGCAGGCCGTCGGCGAGCAGGTGCAGCGGCAGCGGGAACGCGTCGGCCTGCGGGCGCAGCGGGCGGTCCGGCGCCTCGACCTGGATCAGCGCGCTGAGGAAGGTGCCGTCGCCGACCATGCCGATCTCGCGGCGCTCGCGGCGGGCGGTGCTGCTGCCGCCGTCGGCCTCGACGGTGTGCGGGACGACGCGCAGGGCGGGCTCGCACTCCAGCACCGGTGCCAGCGCCGGGTCGACGTCGGCGCCCTGCGGGGCGAGCGCGGCACGGCGGGCACGACGGCGGAAGGCCGCGCGGGCGCGCAGCATGTCGACCACGGTGAGGCCACCGAACCGCAGCAGCACGGGGATCAGCAGCAGGACGCCGACGACACCGCCGCCGACGAGGGCGGTTCGGCCGTGGGCCCAGCCGAGCAGCAGGGCGGCGGCGATGGCCTCGACGAGGATCACGTGGGTCAGCCGCACCGGCCCGAGCAGCCCCGGCCGCGGGCGGACCCGAGGGGTGGCGCTGCTCGGCGCGGAGGCGCTCCGCGCGTTCTTCGTGCCGTTCCCGTTCCCGTTCGCGCTGCCGCTGTCCCGGCCGCGCCGCGATCCGGTGGGCGCCGGTGGCGCGTGGCGCGTGGCGGTCTGACTGGGCATCCCCCGAGCACCCCTTCGAGTCGTCAGCTGTGTCGCGAAGGCAGCTTTCCGGAAAAGCGCTCCGAAGCCAAACCTGGGTCCGGTTGGCTGAGCGCAACACGGTACCCGTACCGTACGTAGCTGCACGCGCGCGGTGCCCGTGGGGCCGTGCCCGGGAGTACGTCGAGGTTCCGAGGACGGGGGAGAGCAGCGGGATGGCTTCACGCCGAGATGAGCTCAGCGCCTACACGTTCGCACGCAAGCGCACAGTGGCCGCGTTCCTGCGGCCGATGGGCGGCGGGAGCGTCGAGGACGCGCCCCGGGCGGTGCGGGCGATCATGCCGAGCCTGGTGCTGGGAGCCGTCGCGGTGGCGGGTTTCGGCGCCTACGGCATGCTGCGGCCCTCGGCGCCCAAGGACTGGCAGAAGGCGAACGCGGTCATCGTCGACAAGGAGACGACGACCCGTTACGTGATGCTCGGCGGCCAGCTGCACCCAGTGCTGAACATGTCCTCGGCGCGGCTGTTGCTGAGCAACGGCTCCGGCGTGGAGTACATCGACGACTCGGCGCTCAACTCGCCCTCGGTGGTGCACGGGCCGACGGTCGGCATCCCCTACGCGCCGGACAGCCTGCCCTCGGCGACGGACGCGGGTGCGGCCAAGACCTGGGCGGCGTGCGACCGTTCGAGCGCGGACCTGACCGTCGGCGTCGACCAGCGCCTGTTCGTGCTGGGCGGCAGCCAGGCCGGCCCGGTGTCCTCGGCGCACCTGCTGCCGTCGACGGCGGCGCTGCACGTGCGGACGCCGGACGGCGCCACCTACCTGGTGGACTCCTCGGGCGTCTACCACCAGCTGCTGCCGGACAAGAACGACAAGGACGGCCGACTGCTGGCCACGGCGGCCTTCGGCGTCTCGGTCGGCATGCCGCAGCAGGTCGGCACGCAGTGGCTGAAGGCGTTCACCGAGGGCAGCCCGATCGCCCTGCCGCACGCGCTGCTGCCTGGCTTCGGGCACCTGTACGCCGGCTCGGACCTGGCGGGCAACCAGTACCGGATCGGCGACCTGCTCAAGGTCACCGACAACGGCACGACGCTGCACTACGTGCTGCTGGCGGACGGCCCGCACCGCATCTCGGACTTCGCCCGTCGTCTGGTGGAGGCGATGCACGGCTCCGACTCCGAGTACGACGCCAACCAGTTCAAGCTGCTCGACTCCAACATGGTGGCGCCCTTCGCGGCCGACCTCGACTGGCCCACCTCGCAGGTCTCGCAGGCGAACACCGGTGTCGCGAACGGCCCGATGGCGGCCTGTGCGGTCTACGGCGGCACGATGGGGCAGAAGGGCCCGCAGCTCGGCGTCTGGCTCGGCCAGGACTATCCGGTGAGCGGGGCTCAGGCGTCGGGGACCGCCGGGGTGTACGTGACGCCCGGCACGGGTCTGCTGCTCCAGGCCGTCAGCGGTACGGCAGGCGGTGGCGGCAAGGTCTACCTGCTCACCGACACCGGGCTGCGCTACCCGTTGCAGATGAACAGCGACGGAAACCCCGGCGCGGGCGCGAGCGGTGGCTCGGCGGCGGGCCAGTCCGGTCAGGCGGGCCAGGCGGGCGCCGGGGCCGGCTCGGGCCAGAGTGACACGCCTGCCGCGCGGTTGGGCTACGGACAGGTCAACCCCGTTCCGGTTCCGCAGGGTTGGGTCCAGCTGGTGCCGACCGGCCCCTCGCTCACCGAGGACGCGGCCGCCCAGACGCAAGGGTCCTGACGTCTTGTCAGCGATGGTGACGGACCTGTGACGATGTCCTGACGAGATTGTCCACAGGGCGGTGTTGGGCCTGTGGGACGAGAGGACTAGAGTTCTACGGACATCACCGCTTCAGGTGGTGCCGACCGGGGGGTCCGACTCACGACTCCCGGTCGCCAGGTCTGTCTCATGGGGGACGGTGCACATGTCGGGTCAGTTCAGGACAACCGCCGATGAGATGCGGGCCTTCTCTGCTCGAATCTCCGAGGTCAACGCGCAGATCCAGCAGGAGCTCAACCGGCTGAACAACGTGGTCAGCGGCGTCACCGCGGGCTGGCAGGGTCACGCGGCCTCGTCGTACCAGCAGCTGCAGCAGAAGTGGGTCGAGGACGCCGGCAAGCTCAACCGGGTGCTCGGCGAGATCAAGGACGCGATCGACAACACCTCGAACCAGTACAGCTCGACGGAGCAGGAGCAGCAGGCCGGTCTGAGCCGGATCACCTCGGCCCTCGGCTGACGCCGGGTCCGTTCCGCTCGACCGTTCGTTCATCGCTGAGCACTGCCCCGAAGAGGAGAGATCATGGCTACTGACGGCCACATCCTTGTCAATTTCGCCACCGTTTCGCAGGCGGCGTCCGACGTCCGCCAGACGGCGTCCACCGTCCAGTCCCAGCTCGACGACCTGCGCGCCGGTGTGCAGCGCATCTCCCAGTCCTGGGAGGGCTCCGCGAAGGAGGGCTACGACGCCCGCCAGCGCGAGTGGGACACCGCCGCGGCCGACCTGCACTCCGTGCTGGTCCAGATCGCCGGTGCGCTCGACAGCGCCGCGCAGAACTACCAGGCCACCGAGAGCCGCAACGCCAGCCTCTGGCACTGATCCGCATGCAGTGACGCTGCGCCGACCCGCCTCGCGCGGGTCGGCGCAGCGTCGTCCGTCGTTCGGTCGTTGGGTCGTTCTTGGGAGTTGTGCAGCAGTGAACAGGCTCCACCGCGGGGCGCTGACCGTCGCCGCCGGCGTCGTGGCGTGCGCCGCCGTGCCCGTGCTGCCGCTCGGTACCGCGACCGCCGCGCTCGCCGCGGACGGGCAGTGCCACTTCCCGGCGGGCTCGATCGCCGGTGAGCCCTGGGCCCTGCAGCGCGTCCTGCTCTCCCAGCTGCACGCCAGATACGACGGCCGTGGTGTCACCGTCGCGGTGATCGACTCGGGCGTGGACGACGTCAACCCCCAGCTGAAGGGGGCCGTGCGCGCCGGTCAGGACTTCCTGAAGGGCAGCGGGAACGCCACCGGCGGGTCGACGACGGACCAGATCGGCCACGGCACGATGGTGGCCGGCGTCATCGCCGCCCGGCCCGACCCGGAGCACAGGACGGGCTTCGAGGGCATCGCACCCGCGGCGACGATCCTGGCGATCCGCCAGAACGACGGTCAGGGCGGAGCCACCGAGCTGACCCTGGCCGAGGCGATCGACTACGCGGTCGCCCAGAAGGCCGGCGTCATCAACATCTCACAGGACCTGACGACCCAGCAGGGCCAGCCGTACCAGGACGACAACCCGAACAGCAAGCTGCGCGTGGCCGTCCAGCACGCCCTGGACGCCGGCGTCGTCGTGGTGGCGGCCGCAGGCAATGAGAACCTCGCCCTGCCGACGTACCCGGCCGCGATCCCCGGCGTCATCGGCGTCGGCGCCTCGGACCGCAACGACGAGCGGGCCGACGGCTTCTCCGAGACGGGCAAGTCCGTCTCCGTCGCCGCTCCCGGCGTGGACATCGTCTCCACCGTCCCCGGCGGCGGCCAGTGCGTCGACAACGGCACCAGCTTCGCGGCCCCCTACGTGGCGGGCGTCGCGGCGCTGCTGCGCCAGGAGTACCCCAAGTGGACCCCGGCGCAGATCGCCACCCGGATCGAGCAGACGGCCCTGCGCACCGACCCCGGCTGGAACCCGTACATCGGCTGGGGCGTCGTCGACCCGGTGGCGGCCGTCACCGACCAGTCGCCGCCGTCCGACACCCCGGTGGCCACGCCCGTCGGCGGACCCGCAGCCGCCCCGGTCCACGCGCGCCCCTTCGCCGTCGGCGAGACCCCCCAGCAGCGGGACGAGCGCACCGCGCTCTATGCCGTGGGCCTCGGTGCGGTCGGCCTGATCCTGATCACCGGCACCGCCACGGTCATCCGCGACACCCGCCGCAAGTCCCGCGTCGCGGGCCTCTGACCCGGTCCGCCTGCGGGCGGTGGGAACCGAGTGCGTAGTGTGACCACTCATTGAGATCACGAACTCAAGAGTGGAGCAGAGCGTGAGGCGAATAAAGCGCAACGTCGGGGTGGCACTCCTGGCGGGCGCGATGCTGGCCGGAGCCGGCCTGTACGGCGGCACCGCGATGGCGGCGGGGACGGGCGCGAACGTCGCGCACACGGCCGCACCGATGTTGCTCGACTCGATCACTCCCGTGAGTGGATCGACGGTCGGGGTGGCCATGCCGATCTCGGTGGTCTTCACCGACGCGGTGGCGCCCGCGGCCCGTGCCGCGATCGAGCGGCACCTGAAGGTGACCACCTCGGTGCCGGTCCTCGGCGCCTGGCACTGGTTCGGCGACCGGCGCGTCGACTGGCGCCCCAAGGGCTACTGGCCCGTGGGCACGAAGGTCACCCTCGACGCCCAGCTGACCGGCGTCGCCGACGGCCACGGCCGGGTGGGCGTCCACGGCTACAAGCACACCTTCACCATCGGTTCCGACTTCGAGACCTTCGTCTCGGTGCCGGGCCACACGATGAAGATCACCCACAACGGCCGCGTGGTGCGCACCATGCCGATCGACGCGGGCAGCAAGACGTTCCCGAGCTGGGACGGCACGATGGCAGTGATCGACAAGCAGCCCGAGGTGCGGATGACCTCGTGCAGCGTCGGGATCAGCTGCAACCCGAGCGACCCGAACTACTACGACATCACCCTGCCGTGGGACGTTCACCTGACCTTCTCGGGCACGTACGTCCACTACTCCACGGGTGACCCGAACCCGGGTCACAGCGCGGGCTCGCACGGCTGCGTGCACCTCTCGCTGGCGAACTCGAAGTGGTACTACAACGCGGTCAAGCAGGGCGACCCGGTGACCATCACCGGCTCGCCGCGCGGCAAGGCCGCCGGTGACAACGGCTACGCGGACTACGACCTGTCGTGGGCCCAGTGGCTCGCCGGCAGCGCCACGGGCGCGCACACCGCCTGACCCGCTCGAACGCCGAAGGCCCCCCGCGCAGCGCGCGGGGGGCCTTCGTGGTGAGGAGGGCGGGGCTCAGGCCTCGACCGCGTCCTTCTCGTCCTCGGGGATCGTGATGATCCAGCGGGTCTCCGGACGGGGCCGGAGGTAGAAGACCCAGTACAGGGCCGCAGCGGCGGTGATGCCACCGGTCCAGTAGAGCGCGCTGAGCGGCTGCTGGGTGACGACGTAGACCAGGACGGCGATCAGGATCACCGGGATGACCGGCCACAGCGGCATCCGGTAGGCCTTGGCGTCCTTGTGCTTGCCGCGACGACCGCCGAGGGCGGCGACGGCGACGCACAGGTAGAGCAGGGCGACGGAGACACCGGTGACGGCGCTCAGGGTGTCCAGGTTGACGAAGCAGAGGATCGCTCCGGGGACGCCGACCGCGAGCGTGGAGACCCACGGCGAGCCGTAGCGCTTGCTCAGGTTGGTGAAGGCGCGGTTGATCGGCTCCGGCCAGGCCTTGTCACGGGCCGAGGAGTACAGCACGCGGGAGTTCTGGATGACCATGACGATCGCCGCGTTGATGATCGCCATGGCGATCGCCAGGCTCACGAAGGTGCCGACGGCGGAGTTGCTCCACTGGGTGACCATCGAGCTGATGTCGCCGCCCGCGAGGTCGTCCAGGCTGTTGGCGCCCAGCGTGATCGCGATGACCGGGATCAGGATGACCGCGGAGCCGATGCCCAGGGTCCACAGGACGGTGCGCGGGACGGTGCGGTGCGGGCGCTCCATCTCCTCGGCCAGGTAGACGGCGGTGGAGAAGCCCTGGGTGATGAAGAGCGCGGCGGCCAGGCCGGCGATGATCGTGCCCGCCGTGACGGGGTTGATCCCGCCGTGCGTGCCCGGCAGCTCCGGGTGGATCAGCACGGAGGCGGAGCGGTTGCTGTGGGCGAAGCCCAGGACGGCCACCACGCTGGCGGCGATGACCTCCAGCACCAGGAAGATGCCGGTGATCCAGGCGTTGGCACGCAGGTCGAGCAGGCCCATCACGGTGGCGGCGAGCATCACGATCGCGCCCATGACCTTGGGGTCCACGTGCACGATCGGGGCCAGGTACTGCGAGGTGCCGAGGGCGATCACCGGCGGCACGATCATCACGACCAGCAGGGCCTGGATGAAGGCGAGCCAGCCGGTGAACCGGCCGACGGTGTGACCGGCCATGGCGTACTCGCCACCGGCGCTGGGGACCAGCGTGCCGAGCTCGGAGTAACACCAGGCCACGCCGATACACAGCACGATCGCGATCACCAGGGCGAGCGCGGTGCCCGTGCCCAGGGCGGCGAAGGAGGCCGGCACGATCACGAAGAGCGAGGAGGCAGGCGTGAGGCAGGACAGGGTCAGCAGGGTGCCGCCGACGACGCCGATGGAACGCTTGAGCTTCTGCGGCTCCGCGGCCTCGATCGAGGTCGCGGACGTCGCAGTGCCGTCCTCAGGACGGCGCAGGATGTCGGTCATGGGCGTTCCGTTTCGGCTCGCTCTACAAGGGCTTCGCTGGGGGAGCGCTATCGCCTCCTGGCGCTCTCGCTGCTGCTGGTGTCAGTCGCTCCCGGCTCAGTCATGGAACCCTGCCGTTAATGAGGCGTCAAGGCAGGTTTTGCTTCGGATTCCGTTGCGCAAAAGTCCTAGCACAACTGATCTGATGCCGCATCAGCAACTTGCCCTATATGTCCAGCCTTGCGGAGCGCTTTCATTTCAAAGATACATGCACTCTGCAGCCTTCATATTCATGCTGGTCAGCCAAGTCGATCATGCCTTCGTGATCAGCAGGCCGCACAACGACACAGGGGCCGCCGAGTGACGAAGCACTCAGCGGCCCCTGGGCCCTGCTACGGATTGAGCGGTCTGCGGACGAAACCGTCCGCATAACGATCCGGCACGTGGAATCTACTGCGGCGGCAGCCACCCCGTCTGGACCGTGAACGAGCCCCGGCGACGGGTGACCAGCACGCCTCGGCCCGGCGGCAGGACCTGCGGCCGCACGTTGCCCAGCAGCACGCCCTCGTCGCGGTCGCCGGAGAGCACGATGCCCTGCGCGCCCAGCTCCTTCAGACGCTGCATGACCGGCTCGAACAGTGCGCGGCCGGCGCCGCCGGAGCGGCGGGCGATGATGATGTGCAGCCCGATGTCCTTGGCGAACGGCAGCACCTCCAGCAGCTGCTGCAGCGGGTTGCCGGTGGAGGTCGCGACCAGGTCGTAGTCGTCGATGACGAGGAACAGCTCCGGGCCGCTCCACCAGCTGCGGTCGCGCAGCTGCTCCTGGGTGACGTCCTTGCCCGGGATGCGGCGCTCCATCGAGCCGCGCACGTCGCCGAGGAACGACTGCAGGGCGGGCTGCGCGGCCGCGTACTCCAGCAGGTGCGGGCTGGTGACCGCGCCGAGCAGCGAGCGGCGGTAGTCGCCGATGACGATCAGCGCCTGCTCCGGGGTGTACCGCTCGGTGATGCCCTTCAGCAGCAGGCGCAGCAGGGCCGTCTTGCCGGTCTCGCCGTCACCGAACACGATGAAGTGCGGGTCGGTGTCGAAGTTGAGGTGGACCGGCGCCAGCGCGTTCTCGTCCACACCGATCGCGATGCCGAGCTCCGGCGTCTCGAACGGCTTCGGCAGCTGCTCGACCGGCAGCAGCTCCGGCAGCATCCGCACCTGCGGCGCGCGCGGGCCCTGCCAGTTCTCGCTCGTCGCCTGGACCATCGCGGCCACCGCGTCGGCCAGGTCCTCGACGCCGCCGGAGCCGTCCAGACGCGGCAGACCGGCCAGGAAGTGCAGCTTGTCGCCGGTCAGACCACGACCGGGCGCGCCGGTCGGGACGTTCTGGGCGACCTTGCGGTCGATCTCGGACTCCATCGCGTCACCGAGCTTCAGCTCGACGCGGGTCTGCAGCAGGTCCTTCAGCGCCGGACGGACCTCGCCGTAGCGGTTGGCGGTGATCAGGACGTGGACGCCGTAGGCCAGACCGCGCTGGACGATGTCCGCGACGACGGGCTCCAGCTGCTCGAACTCCTGCTTGAAGCTCAGCCAGCCGTCGATGACCAGGAACACGTCGCCGTGCGGCTCGTCCGGGAGCATGCCCTGCTTGCGACGGGTGCGGAAGGTCGCGACCGAGTCGATCTGCTGGGCCCGGAACAGCTCCTCGCGGCGGCTCAGCACCCCGTTGACCTCGGAGATCATACGGCGCACCTTGTCGCCGTCCAGGCGCCCGGCGACCCCGCCGACATGCGGCAGGCGCTGCATCCCGATCAGACCGCCACCACCGAAGTCGAGGCAGTAGAACTGCACCTCGGCGGCGGTGTGGGTGATCGCGAACGAGGTCATCGCCGTGCGCAGCAGCGTCGACTTGCCGGTCAGCGGACCGCCGACGACCAGGCCGTGGCCGGCCGCGCCGGAGAAGTCCAGGTACATCAGGTCGCGGCGCTGCTCGAAGGGCTTGTCGACCAGACCCACCGGGACGACCAGGCGGCCCGGCGCGGTGTAGTCGGCCGCGTGCAGGCCACGCTCGGCGCTGACCTGCAGGCGGCCGTAGAGCTGGTCGACGGACGGGGCCTCGGCCAGCGGCGGCAGCCACACCTGGTGGGCCGGCGGGCCCTGGCCCTCCAGCCGGTCGACGATCACGTCGAGCACGGTGTCGACCAGCGCGTCGTCCTGGCGCGGGGCCGCGACGACGGGTGTCTCCTCCAGCGGCAGCAGCGGCAGCGCCACCGGGGAGCCGGTGAACAGCACGGGCTGCGCCCGGCGCACCCCGCCCGAGGAGACCTGTGCGCCGCCCGAACGGTAGGGGCCGGACACGTAGGCGGCCTTGAACTGCGCCATCACGTCGGTGCCGAACTTCAGGTAGCCGACACCCGGCACCGGCGGCAGGTGGTACGCGTCCGGCACGCCCAGCGCCGCGCGCGACTCGGCCGCGGAGAAGGTCCGCAGACCGATGCGGTAGGAGAGATAGGTGTCCAGGCCGCGGAGCTTGCCCTCCTCCAGACGCTGCGAGGCGAGCAGCAGGTGCACACCCAGCGACCGGCCGATGCGGCCGATCTGGATGAACATGTCGATGAAGTCGGGCTTGGCCGTCAGCAGCTCGCTGAACTCGTCGATGATCAGCAGCAGCGACGGCAGCGGGTCCAGCGGCGCGCCGGCCGCACGGGCGCGCTCGTAGTCGTGGATGTTGGCGTAGTTGCCGGCCGCGCGCAGCAGCTCCTGGCGGCGGTTGAGCTCACCGGTGATCGAGTCGCGCATGCGGTCGACGAGGGTGAGCTCCTCGGCCAGGTTGGTGATGATCGCGGAGGTGTGCGGCATGTCCGCCATCCCGGCGAAGGTCGCACCACCCTTGAAGTCGGCGAGGACGAAGTTCAGGGTCTCCGAGGAGTGGGTGAGCGCCAGGCCCAGCACGAGGGTGCGCAGCAGCTCCGACTTGCCGGAACCGGTCGCGCCGACGCACAGGCCGTGCGGGCCCATGCCCTCGAGCGCCGCCTCCTTCAGGTCCAGGATCACCGGCTCCCCGCCGGCGCCCAGGCCGATCGGGACGCGCAGCCGCTCGTGGACCGGGCGCGTGCGCCAGGTGCGGGCGGTGTCGACCGAGGCGGCGTCGCCGACGCCCATGAGGTCGGTGAAGTCCAGGTTCGCCAGCAGCGGCTCGTCGTCGCCGCCCTGCGAGATCCGCAGCGGTGCGAGCTGACGCGCCAGCGCCTCCGCCTGCCACGCCGACAGGGTGTCCGGGACGCCGCTGTAGGAGGCGCCGGACGCCGAGCGCAGCGTCATCTCCTTCGGGGAGACGGTGATCCCCAGCTGGCCCCGGACCTCGTCCAGGTCGCCGGGGACGACCTCGATGATGGTCACACCCTGCAGGCCTTCGCCGTTGGCCAGCACCGAGTCGGCGCCGATCTGGGCGCCGTCCAGGATCACCACGATGTGCGCGTTGTCCGGCACGGGCTGCGCGTCGCGGTGGAACCGGGCGCGGCCCGCCAGCTCGTCGTCGAGCAGCTCCTCCAGCTCGTCGAGCGAGGTGCAGATCATGCGCAGCGAACCGGCGCCGTCGGACTCGCGCCAGTGCTGGGTGTGCGGCAGCCACTTGGTCCACTCCCACTCCGGCAGCGCACCAGGCGCGGCCGCGACGCCGAGGACCAGGTCGTCGGGGGAGTGCAGGGTGGTCAGCTGGGAGAGGATCGCGCGCAGCTGCCCGTAGACGGTGTCCGGGTCGCCGGAGACCGTCAGGTGGTAGAAGGCGCGCAGGGAGACCGCCAGCGGCAGGTCCGGCAGCGTGCTGTGGCTCTTGATGAACGAGCGCATCGCGTCCGCCGTCAGCGGCTCCAGCTCGTCGACCGGGGCGGTCTGCGGCGCGACGATGCGCGAGGCCAGCTGCTGCGGGCCGGTGCCGACCCGGACCTGGGCGAAGTCGTTGTCCATGGGCCGCCGCTCCCAGAGCCGACGGCCCTCGGCCACGACCGACCAGAGCTGGTCCGGCTGCGGGTGCGTGTAGAGCTGGGCGTCGCGCTGCAGCTGCGCCACCTTTCGGATCTGGCGGCGCAGCTGCCCGAGGTACTTCAGGTAGTCGGCGCGCTCGTCGTCGACGCTCCCGCCGCCGCCCCGACGCTGCTGGTTCAGCTGCGCGACGGCCATGGCCACGGTCGAGGCGACCATCAGACCGCCCATGACCTTCATCATGGTCGCCATGCCGGGCATGAAGAAGAAGGCGGCGGAGCCTGCCGTCGCGAGCATCGGCAGCATCGACTGCCACCAGGCGCCGTTGGCGTCCCGGGGCAGCTCCGGCGGCGGCTCCAGGTGGAGCTCCTCGTTCGGCACCGCCGGCGGGTAAGCCCTCGGCGGTCGCTTGACGGTCACCACGCTCAACTCGGCACCAGCCTCGTCCTTTAGTCCCCCGGTGACCTACGAGGTGGCCGCTTGCCGCCCCCGTGGCACCGCTGTCCGCAGGCGGCGATCCTATCGGGAACCGGTCATGGCTCGATCACGGGGAAGAAGAGATCGAAAGCGACCAGAAGCTTCAGGAGTTCCCGCAGGTCGTCGGCGGTCTCGGCGGACGCGGCGACCGAGCCGTCGGCGAGGGCCGCCTCCAACAGTGACGGATCGTCGGCGAGACGCGCCAACGTCGCCCGGTCGAGCGAGACGGCGTCCGCGGCTTCGTCCACCCGCGTGTGGTGGAGCGTCCCGTGGGAGAGCTCGACGCGGTGCGTCGTGCCCGCGTCGGAGAGGCGCAGCGCGAGGCCGAGCGTGCGCCGGGCGGCCCGCGGGCCGTCCAGACGGACCGCCAGGTAGTCCAGCAGCATCGATCCCGGCATCCCGCGCAGCACGTCCGGCTGGAGCGGGGTGCGCAGACCGGGCGCGTTCGGGGTGCCCTGGCGCAGCTCCTGGGCGCCCGTCAGGTAGAAGTCCCGCCACGGGCCCGACTCGGCCTGGTAGCCCAACTGCTCCAGGGTGTCCGCCTGCAGCGCCCGCGCCGCCGCGTTCGCCGGATCGGCGAAGACGACGTGGTTCACCACCTCCGCCACCCACCGGTAGTCCCCGGCCGCGAAGTCCTCCCGGGCCCGCGCCAGCACCGCGTCCGCGCCGCCCATGTAGGCGACGTAGCGCCTGGCCGCCTCGACCTGCGGCAGCGGGTGCAGGTGCGCCGGGTTGGCGTCGAACCAGCCCAGGTACTTCTGGTAGACCGCCTTGGCGTTGTGGTTGACCGTCCCGTAGTAGTCCCGCAGGAAGAACTCGTCCGCCAGGCCCGGCGGCAGCTCCAGCTCCTCGGCGATCTCCGCCGCGACCAGGCCCTGGTTGGCCAGCCGCATGCTCTGGTCGTGCAGGTAGCGGTAGGCGTCGCGCTGCTTGGTCAGGTAGGAGGCGATCTCCGCCTCGCCCCAGCGCGGCCAGTGGTGCGAGGCGAAGACGACGTCGACGGCGGGCGCGTAGACGCGCAGCGCCTCGTCGATGTAGCCCGACCAGGCCAGCGCGTCCCGCACCTCGGCGCCGCGCGGCGTGTACAGGTTGTGCTGCACGGCGGTGCAGTTCTCCGCCAGGCACAGCGCCCGGTGGTCCGGCAGCAGGAAGTTCATCTCGGCCGGCGCCTCCGTGCCCGGCGTCACCTGGAACACCATCCGCACGCCGTCGACCAGCAGCTCCGTGCCGGTCTCGCGGACCGTCTCGGTCGGCGGCACCAGTCCCCACGTCCCGCCCGCGACGGCGCGGCCGAGGCCGGTGTCGACGTGCCCGCGTGCGTCCTTCGGCAGCATCAGCCCGTACATGTACAGCGCGCGGCGGCTCATCGCCGTCCCGGCGATCACGTTCTCGGAGACGGCGTGCTCCAGGAAGCCTTCGGGCCCGATGACGCGCACCGCACCGGAGGCCACCTGCTCGTCCGTGACGACGCCGCGGATGCCGGCGAAGTGGTCCACATGGCAGTGCGTGTAGATCACGGCGGTGACCGGCCGCTCGTCGGCGAAGTGCTCGCGGAGTGTCGCCAGGGCCGCGGCGGCCGTCTCGGCGGCGGTGAGCGGGTCGACGACGATCCAGCCGTCCGCGCCGCGGACGAAGGTGACGTTCGCCAGGTCGTAGCCGCGCACCTGGTAGACCCCGTCGGTCACCTCGTACAGCCCGTGCAGCGCGTTCAGCCGCGCCTGCCGCCACAGCGACGGGTTGACCGTCTCGGGCGGCTCGGTCGGGAGGACCTCCACGTCCCCGGTGCGCCGCAGCAGGCCGCGCTGCGCGCGGGCGAAGTCGGTGTCGTCGGCCAGGGGGAGCCGCGCGGCGAGCGCGGCGTGCGCCTTGCGGGTGGCCTCGGTGGCGTTCTTGCGGGGGTCCGTCGTCATGGGCATCAGTAACGCCGCGCGGACTCTTCGCCGTCCAATACCCGCTGCCCACCGGACCCATAGGCTGAACCTATGGATGCCCGCCAGCTCTCCTACTTCCTCGCCGTCGTCGAACACGGCGGCTTCACCCGCGCGGCCGACGCCCTCCACCTGGCCCAGCCCTCCCTCTCCCAGGCGATCCGCGCGCTGGAGCGCGAGCTCGGCGCGCGGTTGTTCCAGCGAGCAGGGCGCGGCGTCGTCCTCACCTCGGCGGGCGAGGCACTGGTGACGCCGGCACGGCGGGTGGGGTTGGAACTGGTCGCCGCGAGGGAGGCGGTCGCCTCGGTGGTGGGGCTCGTCGCGGGGCGGGTGGACCTCGTCGTCCAGGCAGCCGCGGCCGACGCGGCAGGGGAACTGACGGCGCGCTTCCGGCAGCGGCACCCGGCGGTCACGGTCCGGCTGACCGAACCGCGACGGCCACCGTTCCTGACCCGGGACCTGCGCGAGGGGGACGCGCAGCTGGGGCTCTCCTATCTCCCGGTGACGGAGACCCAGGGCCTGGTCGTCGACCCGCTGCGGGAGGTGGAGATGGTGGCCGTCCTGCCCCCCGGCTCCGTCGCGCCGCAGACGATGCGCGTCGAGGACCTCGCCGACCTCCCGCTCGTCGTCGGTGCCCCGGGCACGGCCTGGCGGATGCTGACGGACGGTCTGTTCGCGGAGGCGGACGTCGCTCCCCGGATCGCGGTCGAGTCGGTCTACCGGGAGGCCGTGGGCCCGCTCATCACCGAGGGCGGACTGGCCGCGGTGATGCACGCCGGGCTGGCGCCCGAGGGATCCGTCGTCCGCGCGTTGCACCCGCGGGTCCGCCGCACCCTCGCCCTGCTCCGCCGCCCCGGCGTTCTGCCGCCCGCAGCAGAGGCCTTTCTGCAACTGGCCCGGTTGCCACCCGCTCAGGGGAGCGAGGCCGTGGCACGTGCAGCTCCGCCGCGCGGGCGCGCCCAGCCACCCAGCAAGTAGAGCGCCCGAACTGGCAGCACCATGCGCGCGTCAATGGTGTCCAGCAGAACGTATAAGGTGAACCGCTGTCAGCCACGGTATGGGGGAGGCACACCACGTGAGCACCAGCGCCGCGACCGGGTTCTGCCGGGTCACCGTCGTCGCACCGGACAGTCGCATCGACGTCGCGCTGCCCGAGGACGTCCCGCTCGCGGACGTGTACCCGGAGGTGCTCCGGCTCTCCGGGCAGACCCAGGCCGAGGGCGCGCCCACCGGCTTCCACCTCGTGCGGCGCGACGGCACCGTCCTGGACAGCAGCCTGCCCCTGCAGGCCCAGCAGGTCCGCGACGGCGAACTGCTGAGCCTGCGGCCGTTCGCCGAGTCGCTCGCGCCCGCCGTCTACGACGACGTCGCCGACGCGATCGCGTCGGGCGTCGGCGAGGACCGCAGCCAGTGGGGGCCCGCGCTGATGCGCGGCGCCGGACTCATCGGCGGCGCCGTCGTGCTGTTGCTGCTCGCCTTCGCGCTGTGGTTCTCCGACCTCCAGCACGACATGCACTCGCTGCCGGGCCTGATCGCCGGTCTCGCGTCGGTCGTGCTGATCGCCCTCGCGGGCGTCCGCGCCCGCGTCTACGAGGACCGTGGCGCCGCGCTCTCCCTCGGGCTGGCCGCACTGCCGCTGGCCATGCTCGGTGGGACGGGCGTCATCGCGCCCGCCCAGGGCGACGGGCCGGGCCGGATCCAGTTCCTGGTCGGCTGCATCACCGTGCTGCTTGCCGCGACGCTGCTCGCGGCGCTCCTGCCCAACGGCGACGCCCCCTTCGTCGCGGCCGCGCTCGTCGCCGGCGTCGGGACCCTGGCGACGCTCGTCGGCGTGATCACCGACGGTTCCGCCCGCGAGGTCGCGGCCGGCGCGGCGGTCGTCGCGGTCGGACTGGTGGGCTTCCTGCCCTCGCTCTCCTCGCGCTTCGCCCGCCTGCCCGTCGGGTTCCACGCCCCGGAGCAGCAGCGGTCCACGCTGCGCGGCGCCGAGGCGGAGCAGCGCCCGGCGCTCGACCTGGCCCGCATCGCGACCCAGGCGCGCCGCGGCCACGAGCTGCTGGTCGGCATGGTCGGCGGCTGCGCCGCCGTCGTGCTGGGCAGCAGCGTGGTGCTGGCGTTCACCGACAACACCTGGACGGAGCTGCTCGCTCTCGTCCTCGGCGTCGGGGCGATGCTGCGGGCGCGGCTGTTCACCAACACCGCGCAGGTGATGTGCCTGCTGGTGGCGGGCCTCGGCAGCCTGGTGCTGCTGATCGTCGGGATGGCCCTGCACATGCCGATGTTCATCTTCACGAACATGCGCAACACCTCCGCCGTGGACATCCGCACGCTGGTCATGGCGGTCGCCATCGCCGCCGGCGCGGCGATCCTGGTGGCCATCGCGCTCGTCGTGCCGAAGAAGGGCGTCTCCCCGTTCTGGGGCCGCATCCTCGACCTGGTCGACGGCCTCACCCTGGCCGCGCTGGTCCCGATCGCCCTCGCGGTTCTGGACGTCTACGGCACGGTCCGGGGCTTGACTTCCTGACTGGTAGGCTTGACCGCTGGATCGGGCATGCCGCGTGCGTGCCCTGTTCCGCGCCGAGTACATCAGACCCTGTGATGAAGACCAGGGGCGCTCGGCACCAATGATCGTGAAGGAGTGGGCATGGCCCTCGACCAGAGCATCAAGAAGCAGATCATCGCCGAGTACGGCCAGAAGGAGGGCGACACCGGCTCTCCCGAGGTTCAGATCGCGATGCTCAGCCGCCGTATCTCGGACCTGACCGAGCACCTCAAGTTCCACAAGCACGACCACCACTCGCGTCGTGGCCTGCTGCTCCTGGTCGGCCAGCGTCGCCGCCTGCTGCAGTACCTGGCCAAGACGGACATCGAGCGCTTCCGTACGCTGGTGGACCGCCTCGGCATCCGCCGCGGCGCCGCGGGCTCCGCTCGCTAGTCGAACCCACTCGGGGGCGGCTTCTCCCAGGGGATCTGGGGGAGCCGCCCTTCGGTGTATCGCAACCACCCTCTCGAATGGACGTGGTTGAGCCTTGCGCACGCGTGGGAATGAGACCGTGCGTAAGGTGTGAAGGACAAAGGGTGCCGCATCCCACACGGGGATGAGGCACCGGACGCGGAGCGTCCACACGCATCCGAGCCAGCGGCAGCCAGGCCGCCGGTCCTCGGTAGTGGCCGCCGGAGGAGCAGCGCGTAGGTACGCGAGCTCCGGCCGGCAGCTTCGATCGAAGACCGGCCAGGTCCAGGCCGTAGGACTTACGGACAAGCGCGGGGGCGCTCCACCTAGAGGACAAAAGAAGGAGATCTTCCGGGTGGAAGACAACACCATGCACGAGGCCGTGGCCGTCATCGACAACGGCAGCTTCGGTACCCGCACCATCCGCTTCGAGACCGGTCGTCTCGCCAAGCAGGCCGCCGGTTCCGCGGTCGCCTACCTCGACGACGACACCATGGTCCTCTCCGCGACCAGCGCGTCGAAGCAGCCGAAGGAGCACTTCGACTTCTTCCCGCTGACCGTCGACGTCGAGGAGCGGATGTACGCCGCCGGGCGCATCCCCGGCAGCTTCTTCCGTCGTGAGGGCCGTCCCTCCGAGGACGCGATCCTCACCTGCCGCCTGATCGACCGCCCGCTGCGCCCGTCCTTCGTCAAGGGCCTGCGCAACGAGATCCAGGTCGTCGTGACGGTCATGGCGCTCAACCCCGACCACCTGTACGACGTGGTCGCCATCAACGCCGCCTCCGCCTCCACGCAGCTGGCGGGCCTGCCCTTCTCCGGCCCGATCGGCGGCGTCCGCGTCGCGCTGATCCGCGGCCAGTGGGTCGCCTTCCCGACGCACAGCGAGCTGGAGGAGGCCGTGTTCGACATGGTCGTCGCCGGCCGCGCGCTGCCGGACGGCGACGTCGCGATCATGATGGTCGAGGCCGAGGCCACGACCAAGACGATCGAGCTGGTCAAGGGCGGCGCCACCGCGCCGACCGAGGAGGTCGTGGCCGAGGGCCTCGAGGCCTCCAAGCCGTTCATCAAGGAGCTGTGCCGGGCGCAGGCCGAGCTGGCCGCGCACTCGGCCAAGGCGACCGCCGAGTTCCCCGTCTTCCTCGACTACCAGGACGACGTCCTGGAGGCGCTCACCGCCGCGGTCAAGGACGAGCTGGCCCAGGCGCTCACCATCGCCGGCAAGCAGGCCCGCGAGGCCGAGCTGGACCGCGTCAAGGACCTCGCCGCCGAGAAGCTCCTGCCGGAGTTCGAGGGTCGCGAGAAGGAGATCTCCGCCGCGTACCGCGCGCTGACGAAGAAGCTGGTCCGCCAGCGCATCGTCAAGGAGAAGGTCCGCATCGACGGCCGTGGCATCACGGACATCCGCACCCTGGCCGCCGAGGTCGAGGTCGTCCCGCGCGTCCACGGCTCGGCCCTGTTCGAGCGCGGCGAGACCCAGATCCTGGGTGTCACCACGCTGAACATGCTCCGCATGGAGCAGCAGCTGGACACGCTGGCGCCGGAGACGCGCAAGCGCTACATGCACAACTACAACTTCCCGCCGTACTCCGTCGGTGAGACGGGCCGCGTCGGCTCCCCGAAGCGTCGCGAGATCGGTCACGGCGCGCTCGCCGAGCGTGCGCTGCTCCCGGTCCTGCCGACCCGCGAGGAGTTCCCCTACGCGATCCGCCAGGTCTCCGAGGCGCTGGGCTCCAACGGCTCGACGTCCATGGGTTCGGTCTGTGCCTCGACGATGTCGCTGCTGAACGCGGGTGTCCCGCTGAAGGCCGCCGTCGCCGGTGTCGCCATGGGTCTGATCTCCCAGGAGGTCGACGGCGAGACGCACTACGTCGCGCTGACCGACATCCTCGGTGCCGAGGACGCCTTCGGCGACATGGACTTCAAGGTCGCCGGTACCAAGACCTTCGTCACGGCCCTCCAGCTGGACACGAAGCTCGACGGCATCCCGGCCTCCGTCCTGGGCGCGGCCCTGAAGCAGGCGCACGACGCGCGTCTGCACATCCTCGACGTGATGAACGAGGCGATCGACGTTCCGGACGAGATGTCCCCGAACGCGCCGCGCATCATCACGATCAAGATCCCGGTGGACAAGATCGGTGAGGTCATCGGCCCCAAGGGCAAGATGATCAACCAGATCCAGGAGGACACCGGCGCCGAGATCACCATCGAGGACGACGGCACCATCTACATCGGTGCGTCCGACGGCCCGGCGGCCGAGGCGGCCCGTACGACGATCAACCAGATCGCCAACCCGACCATGCCGGAGGTCGGCGAGCGGTACCTGGGCACCGTGGTGAAGACCACGACGTTCGGTGCGTTCGTCTCCCTCATGCCCGGCAAGGACGGCCTGCTGCACATCTCGCAGATCCGCAAGCTCGCCGGTGGCAAGCGCGTGGAGAACGTCGAGGACGTGCTGGCGATCGGGACCAAGGTCCAGGTCGAGATCGCGGAGATCGACCCGCGCGGCAAGCTCTCGCTGATCCCGGTCATCGAGGGCGAGGAGGCGGCCGAGGCCGCCGCCGACGCCGAGCAGTAAGCAGTAGCTTGCAAACTGCGGCCCGGCCCCACCGTCGAGGTGGGGCCGGGCCGCAGGCCCGTTAGCGCAACAATCCCAAGGACTTGACTCAGTGCCCCAGGTTGCCTCGAAGGCTCAGACCTCAGCTCAGGACCAGCGTCCGGGGACCACGAAGACCCTGCTGAAGGGCATCGACGGCGCCGGTACGGTCCGTCGTACCGTTCTGCCCGGTGGGCTGCGGGTGGTCACCGAGACCCTGCCGACCGTCCGCTCGGCGGCTTTCGGCATCTGGGTCGGCGTCGGCTCCCGCGACGAGACGCCGGTGCTGAACGGCGCCACGCACTATCTCGAGCACCTGCTCTTCAAGGGCACCAGGAAGCGCTCCGCGCTCGACATCTCCTCCGCGCTCGACGCCGTCGGCGGCGAGATGAACGCCTTCACCGCGAAGGAGTACACCTGCTACTACGCGCGGGTGCTCGACCGCGACCTGCCGCTGGCCGTCGACGTCGTCAGCGACATGCTGACCAGCTCGCTGATCCGGCAGGAGGACATCGACACCGAGCGTGACGTCGTCCTCGAGGAGATCGCGATGACCGAGGACGACCCGAGTGACGTCGTCCACGACCTCTTCGCCAGGACCCTCTACGGGGACTCCCCGCTCGGTCGACCGGTGCTCGGCACCGTCGACACCATCAACGCGCTGACCCGCGACCAGGTCCACGGCTTCTACAAGCGCCGTTACAAGCCCGAGCACCTCGTGGTGGCCGCGGCCGGCAACGTCGACCACGCCAAGGTCGTCCGCCAGGTGCAGCGCTGCTTCGAGCAGGCCGGCGCGCTCGGCCGCGAGGACGTCGGCCCCGCCGTGCCCCGCAACGGCAGCCGCGCGCTGAAGACCGCCGGCAAGGTCGAGATCCTGGACCGCTCGACCGAGCAGGCGCACCTCGTCCTGGGCATGCCGGCCCTCGCCCGCACCGACGACCGGCGCTGGGCGCTCGGCGTGCTCAACTCCGCCCTCGGCGGCGGCATGAGCTCGCGCCTGTTCCAGGAGGTCCGCGAGAAGCGCGGCCTGGCCTACTCGGTCTACTCCTACACCTCCTCCTACGCCGACTCCGGCCTGTTCGGCATCTACGCCGGTTGCCAGCCCAAGCGGGTCGAGGAGGTCCTGAAGATCTGCCGTGAGGAGCTGGAGAAGGTCGCCACGGGCGGCATCACCGAGGAGGAGCTCAAGCGCGCCATCGGCCAGATGTCCGGCTCGACCGTGCTGGGCATGGAGGACACCGGCTCGCTGATGTCCCGCGTCGGCAAGGCGGAGCTCGCCTACGGCACCCACCTGTCCGTGGACGAGCTGCTCGGCAAGATCGCGTCCGTCACCCTGGACGACGTCCGGGCCGTGGCCGCCGACGTCCTCGGTGGGCTGCGTCCCTCCCTCGCTGTGATAGGACCGGTGGCAGGCAAGCGCGCGTCGCGCCTCGCCGAGGCCATGGCCTGAGTACTTCCGAGTTGCTAGGAGCCACTGCAATGAGCACGCCGCTGAGGGTCGCCGTCATCGGGGCCAAGGGCCGGATCGGCTCGGAGGCCGTCCGCGCCGTCGAGGCCGCCGAGGACATGGAGCTGGTCGCCGCGCTGGGCCGCGACGACAAGCTGGAGACCCTGGTCGAGTCCGGTGCCCAGGTCGCCGTCGAGCTGACCCACCCCGACGCGGTGATGCGCAACCTGGAGTACTGCACCGCCCAGGGCATCCACGCCGTCGTGGGCACCACCGGCTGGAACGAGGAGCGTCTCGCGCAGCTCGGGGAGTGGCTGAAGGCCTCGCCGGGCACCGGCGTGCTGATCGCCCCGAACTTCTCCATCGGCGCGATCCTCACCATGCGCTTCGCCCAGCAGGCGGCCCGCTTCTTCGAGTCCGTCGAGGTCGTCGAGCTGCACCACACCAAGAAGGCCGACGCGCCCAGCGGTACCGCCACCCGGACGGCCCAGCTGATCGCCGCCGCCCGCGCCGAGGCCGGGCTGCCGCCGCAGGACGACCCGACCACGCACGGTCTGCCGGGCGCGCGCGGCGCGGACGTCGACGGCGTGCCCGTCCACGCGATCCGCCTGCGCGGCCTGCTGGCCCACCAGGAGGTGCTCTTCGGCGGCGTGGGGGAGACGTTGACGATCCGTCACGACTCGCTGCACCACAGCTCGTTCATGCCGGGCATCCTGCTGGGCGCCCGCAGGGTCGTGGACGTGCCGGGGCTGACCTTCGGCCTCGAGAACTTCTTGTTCACCGAAGGAGAGTGACGCTGCGATGGTCGCTCGGGTGATGTACTTCGTCGTCACGCTGGCGCTGCTGCTGGGCCTCGCCGTGGTCGCCGCGACCGGCGGTCAGCTGATGGCCAGTGGCAAGGCCGCCGGTGTCGGCATCGGCATCTGCGCCGAGGCGCTGGTCGGCATCGCGCTCTGGTTCGTCTGGAAGACGTACCGGTTCGGCCGCGACAGCCAGCGGCTGTCGCGGATGCTGGAGGCCGAGGGCGGGCTGCCCGTCGACGAGCTGAAGCACACGCCCGGCGGCGGCATCGACCGCGACTCCGCCGACGCGGTCTTCGCCCGGCGCAAGGCCGAGACCGAGGCCGCCCCGGAGGACTGGCGCAGCTGGTTCCGCCTCGCGGTCGCCTACGCGGACGCGCGGGACACCCCCCGCGCCCGCAAGGCGATGGAGCGCGCGATCAAACTGCAGCAGAGCGAGCACGCGGCAGCGGTGTGACCTGCCGCACCGGGCGGGCGTAACGCAGCTCGGTCAGCACGGTGCCGCCGAACCGCAGCTCGTCGGTGGCGCCGTCGGGCTGCCAGCCCTGGCGCTCGTAGAAGCGGCGGGCCTGCTCGTTGCGCTCCAGGACCCAGAGCGTCAGCGTATGGAAGCCGCTCTCGGCCAGTCGGCGCGTCGCCGCGTCCAGCAGCGCCGCACCCGTACCGGTGAACCAGGCATCCGGGTGAACGTAGAGCGCGTGCACCTCGCCGATCCCGGTGCGCTCGCCGCGCACGGACTCGACGCTCGGGCGCTCGTAGCCGGCGATCGCGAAGCCGACGACCCGGTCGTCCCGCTCGGCGACGAGGTAGTGCCGCCCCCGCGGCAGCTCCCGCAGGTACTCGGCCAGGCGGGACGGGGCCGCCGTGGCGTCCAGTTCGTCCAGATAGGCGGGTGGGATCATCCCTGCGTAGGCCGTCCGCCATGCGTCGATGCGGACACGCACCAACGGTGCCGCGTCCGTCTCGACGGCCTCACGGATCGTCAGCTGCCTCATGCGTCCCCCTTCGCTGGATAGGCTACTGCGCGGTCGTCCTGGTACCGGCAGTACTAGCATCGGCAGGCTCTTCTCAGCCGACGTCGAGCCGCGCCAGAGTCGACCCATGATCGAAAGGAACCTTCCCTTGTCCGACGAGACCCCGACCCCTCAGCCCACGTTCCGTGACGACGTCACGGTCGAGCTGGTGCGCAGCAGCGCTCAGGACGCCGACGTGCTCTTCGCCGCGCGGGTCTCGACGGCCGGTGAGCAGTCCCTGGAGGAGTTGCAGAAGGACCCCGAGCGTTCCAAGGGTCTGATCAACTTCCTGATGCGCGACCGCCACGGCACGCCGTTCGAGCACAACTCGATGACCTTCTTCGTCAGCGCGCCGATCTTCGTCTTCCGCGAGTTCCACCGGCACCGGGCCGGCTGGTCGTACAACGAGGAGAGCGGCCGCTACCGCGAGCTGCAGCCGGTCTTCTACGTCCCCTCGGCCGAGCGCAAGCTCGTCCAGCAGGGCCGTCCGGGCAAGTACGAGTTCTTCGAGGGCACGCCCGAGCAGTACAAGGCCGTCACCGAGGCGATGGAGGACTCCTACCGGCAGTCCTACGACCGCTATCAGGAGATGCTCGCGGCCGGGGTGGCCCGTGAGGTGGCCCGGGCGGTGCTGCCGGTGGGCCTGTTCTCCTCGATGTACGCGACCTGCAACGCCCGCTCGCTGATGCACTTCCTCTCGCTGCGCACCAAGGACGAGCGGGCCGCCGTGCCGACCTTCCCGCAGCGGGAGATCGAGATGGTCGCGGAGAAGATGGAGCAGCTGTGGAGCGGGCTGATGCCGCTCACCCACGGGGCGTTCAACACGCACGGTCGCGTCGCGCCCTGACGCGTCGTTCGCCCGTTCGGCAAGATTTCCCGTATGTCCCATTTGCGGGATATCTCATGGTTCCCTAGTCTCAAAGACACGAGCCCCGGTGCCGCCTGAACCCCCGAGCAGGCGGCACCGGGCTCCTTGCCTGTCCGGACGGCACGAATGTCCTCCAGCTGGACCGTCCGTACGAGCTCCCGCCCGCAACGAGTAGCGTTGGACTCATGGCTCCGACCCCCACCCCCGAGACCCCCTTCGGCCGGGCGCTGACCGCAATGGTGACCCCGTTCACCGCCGACGGCGCCCTTGACCTCGAAGGCGCCCAGCGGCTGGCCGTGCACCTGGTCGACGCAGGCAACGACGGCCTCGTCCTCAACGGCACCACCGGTGAGTCCCCGACCACCACCGATGCCGAGAAGCAGGCCCTGGTGCGGGCGGTCCTGGAAGCGGTCGGCGACCGCGCGCACATCGTCGCGGGCGTCGGCACCAACGACACCCACCACACGCTGGAGCTCGCCCGCCAGGCCGAGCAGGCCGGCGCCCACGGCCTGCTGGTCGTGACGCCGTACTACAACAAGCCCCCGCAGGAGGGCCTGTTCCGGCACTTCACCGCCGTCGCCGACGCCACCGGCCTGCCGGTCATGCTCTACGACATCCCCGGCCGCTCCGGTGTGCCGATCTCCACCGAGACGATCGTGCGACTGGCCGAGCACCCCCGCATCGTCGCCAACAAAGACGCCAAGGGCGACCTCGCCGCCGCGAGCTGGGGCATCGCCCGCTCCGGCCTGGCCTGGTACTCCGGGGACGACATGCTGAACCTGCCGCTGCTCTCGGTCGGAGCCGTCGGTTTCGTCAGCGTGGTCGCCCACGTCGTCGCACCCGAGCTCCGCGCCATGGTCGACGCCTTCACCACCGGCGACATCGCCAAGGCCACCGAGATACACCAGCGACTGCTGCCGGTCTTCACCGGTATGTTCCGTACCCAGGGCGTCATCACCACCAAGGCCGCCCTGAACCTCCAGGGCCTCCCCGCCGGGCCGCTGCGCCTGCCGCTGGTCGAGGCCACCGAGGCGGAGATCGCCCAACTGAGGAGGGATCTCGCCGACGGCGGGGTACACCTCTGACAACACAGACGTCCACGTCCAGGATGTCCGACAGGACCTCGGGACGTGATGCAGGACCTGCAGTACCCATCACCACAAGTGACGACGCCGCGCCGACCAGAGCCAGGAAGCTCCGACCGGTCCGCGCGGAGAGGAGAACCATTGAGTCATCCGCACCCTGATCTGGGCGCCCCGCCGAAGCTCGCGCCGAACGCGCTGCGCATCACCCCGCTCGGCGGCCTCGGTGAGATCGGTCGGAACATGACCGTCTTCGAGTTCGGCGGACGCCTGCTGATCGTCGACTGCGGCGTGCTCTTCCCCGAGGAGGAGCAGCCCGGTGTCGACCTGATCCTGCCGGACTTCACGTCCATCCGGGATCGCCTGAACGACATCGACGGCATCGTCCTCACCCACGGGCACGAGGACCACATCGGCGCAGTGCCGTACCTGCTGCGCGAGAAGCCGGACCTCCCGCTGATCGGCTCCAAGCTGACCCTCGCGCTGATCGAGGCCAAGCTCGCCGAGCACCGGATCCGGCCGTACACCCTGGAGGTCAAGGAGGGCCAGCGCGAGCGCATCGGCTCCTTCGACTGCGAGTTCATCGCGGTCAACCACTCCATCCCGGACGCGCTGGCGGTCGCCATCCGCACGCCCGCCGGCCTCGTCGTCGCCACCGGCGACTTCAAGATGGACCAAGTGCCGCTGGACCGCCGGCTCACCGACCTGCCGACCTTCGCCCGTCTGGGCGAAGAGGGCATCGACCTCCTGCTGGTCGACTCGACCAACGCCGAGGTCCCCGGCTTCATCGCGCCCGAGCGCGAGATCGGCCCGGTGCTCCAGCAGGTCTTCGACCGTGCCGACAAGCGCATCATCGTCGCGAGCTTCGCCTCGCACGTGCACCGCATCCAGCAGGTGCTGGACACGGCGCACGAGTTCGGCCGGAAGGTCGCCTTCGTCGGCCGCTCGATGGTCCGCAACATGGGCATCGCCCGTGACCTCGGCTACCTGAAGGTGCCGGGTGGCCTGGTCGTCGACGTGAAGACGCTGGACGACCTGCCGGACGAGGACGTGGTCCTCATCTGCACCGGTTCCCAGGGCGAGCCGATGGCGGCGCTCTCGCGCATGGCCAACCGCGACCACCAGATCCGCATCGTCGAGGGCGACACCGTCATCCTCGCGTCGTCGCTGATCCCGGGCAACGAGAACGCGGTCTACCGCGTGATCAACGGCCTGACCCGGTGGGGCGCGAACGTCGTGCACAAGGGCAACGCCAAGGTGCACGTCTCCGGCCACGCCTCGGCCGGAGAGCTGCTCTACTTCTTCAACATCTGCAAGCCGCGCAACCTCATGCCGGTGCACGGAGAGTGGCGCCACCTGCGCGCCGTCTCCGAACTCGGCCAGAAGACGGGCATCCGCAAGGACCGCATCGTCATCGCCGAGGACGGCGTGGCCGTCGACCTGGTCGACGGCGTCGCGCGCATCGTCGGCAAGGTGCAAGCGGGCTACGTCTACGTCGACGGCCTCTCGGTCGGCGAGGTCGGCGAGGGCTCGCTCAAGGACCGCCGCATCCTCGGCGACGAGGGCATCATCACCGCGTTCATGGTCGTCGACTCGGCCACGGGCAAGGTGCTGAGCGGTCCGAACATCCAGGCCCGCGGCTCCGGCATCGAGGACGACTCGTTCGGCCCCGCGATCCAGAAGATCCAGGAGGCTCTGAACCGCTCCGCGCAGGACGGCGTCCTGGAGACCCGCCAGATCCAGCAGCTGGTGCGGCGCACCCTCGGCAAGTGGGTCTCGGAGACGTACCGTCGCCGGCCGATGATCCTGCCGATGGTCGTCGAGGTCTGATCGGGTGACCCCGTGACGGGGGCCCGCGGGTCGATTTGACTTGACCTGCGGGCCCCCGTACTGTTTAGCAAGTTGTCCCGCCCGCTGAGCGGGTGTCCGGGCAGCGAACCCCCTCGAATCTGATCGCACAAAGGCTTTCTTTGTGCTGCCATTTTCGGGTCTGGTTGGTGGATTTGGTTCTGACCGAAGAAATCAGCTAGAGTTTCACTCGTCGGAACGGGCCGGAGCGAAAAGCGAAAGCCGAAAGTTCTGATAGAGTAGAAAACGAAGGAAGCGCCCGGAGCGGCCCGAAAGGGAAGCAAAGGAAGCGTCCGTTCCTTGAGAACTCAACAGCGTGCCAAAAGTCAACGCCAGTTACTTTTGAGAACAAATTTTCAGCGAGGACGCTGTGTGCAAGCCTGCTCATTCCAGCAGGTGTTGCACCGCTCTGCGCGAATGTAAAGCATTCACGGAGAGTTTGATCCTGGCTCAGGACGAACGCT
>NZ_FOAZ01000056.1 GCF_900109465.1 Streptacidiphilus jiangxiensis | reverse complement strand
CGCCGCCGCCCGCACCGCCCAGGCCGAGGACACCCGCTGGCAGTGGGCCTGGGAGAACGCGGCCACCACGCCCGAGGGCTCCACCTGGGACCCCTCCCAGCGCGGCCTGGTCGCCGGCTACGACCTGCTCGCCGACCACGTCCGCACCCTCGACACCACCAGCGGTGTACCCACCCCCGACCAGTGCTGGGCCGCCGACCCCAACGGCCGCGCGCTGCTGCACACCGTCGCCGACCACCTCACCGGCCACCTCGGAGCCAGCCCACTCACCCACTTCGGCGACGCACTGCTGATCTCCTTCATCCGGAAACTCGCCAAGAACCGGCGCGACAAGCTCCCCGGCCACCTGCAGATCCACGGCCTGATCGCCGCGCTCAAGGCCGCCCGCTCCAAGCACCAGCTGCTCGCCCTCGCTACCAGCCCCGACCTGGGCATCGTCGTGCCGGCCCGCGCGGAGGCCCACCGCCTCGACACCGTCCCGGCCGGCCGAGACCCCCTGACCGTGAAGGTCGCGCAACTGGCCTGGCTGCTGGCCGCCCGCCCCGACGCCCGCGCCCACCTCCTCCTGGTCGACGAAGACCCGGACGGCGCCACCGCCCGCGCAGCACAGCAGACCATTGCCGCACACCCACAGGTCCGCGTCACCATCACCACCCGGCCCGACACCGCCAGCGCCAAGGGCGGGGCCGTGCTGTGGGGCCTGGGCCAGCTGCGCGAGGCCGGGCACACCACCCTCGCCTACACCGACTTCGACCTGACCTACCCGCTCGACCAGATCGGCCTGCACCTCGCCGCGCTCGCCCACCCCGGCGTCGGCGCAGCCGTCGGCTCCCGCCGACTGCCGGACTCCCACGGCTACTACCCGCCCGCCGGCCCCACCCCCGTCACCCGGCTCTACCAGCAGGCCGTCGCCGAACTCCTCCAGCTCACCGTCACCGACCCCCAGGCCGGCTTCAAGGCCTTCACCACCACGGCCCTCGCCCGCGTCCTGGCGGACGTCGCCGACCACGGCATGTCCTTCGACACCGAGCTCCTCGCCCTCGTCCAGCGCACCGGCCACACCCTCGCCGAGATCGGCGTTGCCGCCCTGCACCGCTGGGTCGACGGCCAGCACGGGGCCGCCCGCGACTACGACCAGATGCTGGCCACCGTCCGCGACCAGGCCCTGCGCCACGGGCCCGACCCCGCCACCCGCCCCACCCCGGTCCTCGACCGCATCCAGTCGGCCGGCTCCCTCGCCCAGGCCGCCGCCCGCCCGGCCCCCACCGACGTGACGATCATCCCCCCTCCCCGCTGACCCGCAACCGTCCCCGCCAAGGGCCGCCAGCGCCAACCGCGCTGGCGGCCCTGCCAGTTGACCGCGACACCCGCCACCAGCGAATTCGGGCAATCCCCCCAGCAGGTGCGTAGACTGGCACGCCTACCGAGCAACCCCCGACGAAGGGTTCAGTGCGTGAGGGCCGTCATCGCCGCCGCCGGCATGGGCACCAGGTTCTTCCCCATCGGCAAGACCATCACCAAGGCGATGCTCCCGGTCCTGGACCGGCCCGTCCTCGCCTACGCCATTGCCGACTGCGTCGCCGCCGGAGCACGCGAGATCGCCATCGTCACCGCCCCCGGCGAAGCCGGCCGCCAGATCCGCCACTACCTCAGCCACGACCCGGAGCTCGAGGACTACTGCGCGGCCAGAGGCTGGCAGGACAAGTACGGCCCCGTCGCCCACCTCCACCGCCAGGCCGACTTCACCTTCATCGAGCAGCCCCGCGGACCGGGCGACCGCTACGGCACCGCCGTCCCGGCCATCCTCGCCGCCGACTTCATCGGCGACCACGACTTCCTCCTCGTCTCCGGCGACGACCTGCTGCTGCGCGCCGACGACGGCTTCGACCTCGCAGACCTCGCCGCCGCCCGCACAGCCGCCGGCACCCCCGGGGCGATCGCCGCCGCCACCGTCCCCGGCACCGCCGCGCACCGCTACGGCATCCTCCACCCCAAGACCAGCCCGGCCGGGAACCAGCTCCTAGCCGCCCTGGTGGAGAAACCCCCCGTCTACGAGCTGCCCACCGCCTACATCAACATCAGCCGCGCACTGCTGCCGGCCGAGGCGGTCCGCTACTTCGAGAAGCTGCACCCGGCCGCGACCGGCGAGTACCAGGCCACCGACGCCGTCGCCGCGTACGCCCGCGACCACGACCTGCTCATCCACCCCGTCACCGGCGAGTACCACGACTGCGGAAGCCCGGCCGGCCTGCTCACCGCCGCCGCGGCCGCCGCTCGCGCCCAGGGCCTGGCCGTTCCCGGAGTGTCGGCGTGAGCACCGAGACCCCCGCGATTCCCGTTCGCACGTGCGTCGCCATCGTCAACCGCGGCGAGGTCTGCCTGATTCGCCGCAGCCGGGCGGACGGCGACCAGTACTCAGTCCCCGGTGGCCTGCTTGACACCGACGAGGAGGTTCCGGCTGCGCTCGCGCGCGAGCTCAAGGAGGAGCTGGACCTCGACGTCACCACGCTGGGCGTGGCGCCGGTGCTGTGCTGGGAGCAGCACCAGGCCACCACCAGGGCGGGAGGCCTGTTCCAGCGCCGGCACCTCATCCACGTTCTCCAGGCGCCCGACCACGTCCGCGACCTGATCTCCGCCACCGAACAGGACGCCGAGGATGACACCCAGGTCGTGTGGCTCCCCACCAGCCAGGCAGCCGCCCTCCACCTCTACCCGGACATCGGCACGGCGCTCGCCGGCTTCAACGGCGTGCCGATCGACGTTGCCGAACTCCCCCCGATGCACGACGGAACCTACGCCTGGCGCTGAGCCGATTATGCGAGTGCGTCCTCGAAGGACGTGCGACTGCTGTAAGTGAAGGCGAACTCGCGTCGACTCCACTCGATGCGCGAGGCAATGGCTTCGGGGCTGGTCTGCCTCACTCCCGGTCCGGCCAGGATTGCGGCCCAGAATCGGGCATTACGCGCCTGGCGCTCGAGAATGGAGTCGACTACGACGGCGCGCTCCGGACCCTCAAGTCCGTAAGAATCGACAAGGATCTTCACCTGCTCCGCTTGTCGATCCACCGAGGTCGGCCGCTTCGACGAAATGCACCACGACCACGCCGCGTAGCCGATGTCTTCCATGGGTGAGCCGGGGGCCGCCATGTCGAAATCAATCCATGCGACCGGCAGGCCGTCTCGAAAGACGGCGTTATTCGGACCAGGATCGTGATGACATACAACCGGGAATCTCCCCGCTAGACCGCTACCGCGTGACGCTTCGTGCATGGCACGAAGGAGTTCGCCCGCAGCTGCCACCTGGCGGTCCTCCCACACCTGGAACCGTGCTGGAACGTCGCCCGGCAGGTAACTCAGGATATCTATTCCGTCTGCCTGGCCAAGATATCTCGGCGCACCACTGAATCCCCGCCGCTCGAACAGATCAAGAAGAGCCTGGACGAATTCCGAGGAATCATTGAGGGGTCTGCGCACGGAGTTGCCGACCCGGACGACTCCGACAGTCAGTCGGCCACCGGCCAGCGGGATCGGATCAGTCACCGCAGACGCTCCCCGTGCCTGGATCGGCAGTCGACTCGCAGTCGTCATATTTCGTCATGCTGTCACATTCCATTTGTGGCTGTAACGGTCGGTCGGTAGTGGTCAGGCGGTGAGAGCGGCTGCGCTGCTGGGCACGGGCTTGGCGTGGAGGCGCGTGAAATACTCGGTGCCGATGATCCGGTCCCTTTCCGGCTCTGGCAGCCGGGCGAGGATTCCGGGCAGTGGCCTCTCTCGCTCGACCTGGCTGCGGTGGGCGAGGATCGCCGCCATTTTGGTATCCAGCCACGGGCTTACGTCGACTGCCACGTCGACCAGCTCGTCGGGCACGCTGAGCACGGACTTGTTCACCCGGGTGAGCAGCGGGCCCAGGTCCGCGACGGCCGAGTGGGGGTGGGTCGCCGTGTACAGGGCTGCGGGCTGCCAGGGGGCGCCGGCCTGTGGGTAGAGGTGTTCGAGGCCTGCGGCGGTGACGGCGAGTACGACCGCGCGGTGGGCCTGCCGGTGGTCCGGGTGCCCGGTGAGGCCGCCATAGGCGTCGTGGGTGACCACGACCTCGGGCTGGAACGACCGGATGTGCTGCACGATGTCCTCCACCACGCGGTCCATTGGGACGTCGCACAGCCGTGGCCCGGTCGAGGAGTCCGGGACGCGGTGGTCGGCGTACCCGAGGAGCCGCGGTTCTCCCGCTCCGAGGATCCCGACGGCGTCGGCCAGCTCTTCGGCGCGGTGGGTGCCGGGGGCCCAGGTCGCGGTGACTACCGCGGTGCGCGCTCCCGATTCGGCGTGCTGGGCGAGGACGCCGCCGAAAGTGAGCGCTTCGTCGTCCGGGTGGGCAGCTACAGCGAGCAGGCTCGGCATGTGGGGCATGACGGTCTCCAGGTGCATCGGGTGGTGCTGCCGGACCCGGAGGAGAGTCCGGCAGCGGTGGGGTCGCAGCGGTGCGCGCCGGCATGCTCGGCGACCAGCGGGGTGAGGTGCCGCCGTAGATCAGCCGGCGTTCTGCTCGACCAGCTCGTCCCTGGTTGCCAGCGGAAGGGTGGGCCCGGTGCGGTCGGGCCACTGGATCACCAGCCGGCAGCGCTTCTTGTCCAGCACGTGGCCTTCGGGCAGGAGGTCGTCGGGGGTGCCGGCCGGGTAGGCGGTGAGGACCGGGTCGGTGTGCTTGCTGTTGTCGTCGGCGCGCACGGTGCGGTCCCAGCTCTGCACGGTTGCCACCAGCTGCTCGGCGAGGTGCGGTCCCTGCTCGCCGAAGGCGTGGACGACCCACTCCCACTCTTTGTCCTCAGGGCGGTCGCCGTCCCGGGTCTGGACGTAGGTCAGGTAGGCCAGGGAGGCGTTGCCGAGGATCGCGGGCACGTCCTGGCCTTTGGCGATTTCGGTGACACCGGTGGCCGGGTCTCGGTGGGCGGCCAGTCGGCAGAAGCCGGTCAGCGTGGTGGCGACGTACAGCTGGAGGGAGCCGAAGAAGGTGCCAGCCCCCATGGTCACGCCGGTTTCGGTTTCGTGCCGCGGCCCGCGCAGCGCCTCTTCCAGCCCTTGTGTGGGCAGTGCGGTGCCGTGCTCGAAGCGCAGGGTCAGCTCGCCCTGGAGGAGGCCAGCGGTGGGGATGGAGCGGGCCTGCTGTCCCTGGGCGCGGACGAAACCGCAGTAGGTGAAGCCTCGGGCGTGGAGGACCTGGCCTCGGCGCTCAAAGGTGATGGCCCGGGTGTAGCCGCCGATCTCGAGCGGCAGCACCAGGCGGCCGCCTTCGGCCAGCTGCTCCCGCCAGGCCGGGGCGATGTCCCAGCAGTTGTAGGTGATCACGCTGGCGTCGAAGCCGCCGCGCGGCACAAGGTGGGCGGGTGCGCCGAGGGCGGCGTCCGCCTCGACGACGGTGACCCGTCCGCTGCCGGCCTCCGCGGTGAACCGGCGGGTGCGGCGCACCACCCACGGGTCGATGTCCACGGTGACCACGCGCCCTTCGGGCCCGGTGACGTGGGCGAGGAGTTCCGCGTTGTAGCCCCCCGAGCCGGCCTCGAACACGATCGCGCCCGGTGCCGGGTCCAGGCTGCGGATCATGTCGGCCTGGAGCCAGGCGGCGGAGACCGAACTGGTCGCCCTGCCGGTCTCGTCGCGCCGGGTGGTGACGGCCCGGTCGCCGCCGTCGTACGCGGTCGCCAGGTCGGCCTCGGGGGCGAAGCGGTGGCGCGGCACGCTCCGGAGCGCATCCTGGACCTGCTCGGAGGGGGCCCAGCCGCCGTCGACGACCGTCTGCGTCATCGCCTCGCGCAGTCGGACGGCCTGGGCCGGCTCCCCGGGCACGGGGGGCTGGTCGACCACGAGGGGGTAGGCGGTCACGGCGGGCGGGGTGGGGATGATCCCGGGCCAGACGGCGTCGAGCGCCGCCGCGGCCGGGGCGAAGATATCGCCGGCGCACGCCAAGGCGTGGAGGTCGTGCCATTCCCAGCGGTCGAACAGCGCCGGCTCCCGGACGGCCAGTTCCCCGGTCCAGCTGGTGATACGGACGACCGCCGTGAGCCTCGGAACGCCGTGGCTGTCGTCGACGAGCATCGCCAGCACGTAGGCGTCGGCCGGTGCGGCGACCAGACCCGCTTCCTCGCCGAGTTCGCGCACCGCGGCGGCAGCGAAGTCCTCGGGACCGGTGGTCTTGCCGCCCGGCAGCTCCAGCATGCCGCGCCGGGAGCGGCCGAGCAGCACCCGCCCCGCAGCGTTGGTGACCACGGCCAGCGCCCCGGTCAGGGCGTGGCCGGTGGTCGGCGACTTCTCCACCGCCAGGGCGTCGGTGTGGCAGGGGCCGCGAAGGACCAGGACGGCCAGCCCGTCGGCGTCCAACCGCTCCGCCGTCTCCCAGCCGCTGGTGACCAGGGCGATCTCGTCGTCGTCCAGGGCGATCGCGCGCCGCTCGGTCGGCGCGTGCTCGAACAGCGGGGTGATGACGACCACCGCACCGCCCTTACGCAGCCGCTCGCCCAGGCCGTGCAGCACGCGCTGGCGGTCGTGCAGGAACGGGTACACCAACCGAACGGTGATCAGGTCGTAGCCGTCCTCGCGCAGCGGGGTCGGGTCCTCGCGCTCAATGTCCAGGCGCAGCCAGCGCACGCCCTCGACATCACGGTGCTCTTCCCGGGCCCGGGACAGGGCGCTGTCGGTGAAGTCGACGGCGTCCACGGTGTAGCCGGCGCCAGCGAGGTGGACGGCCAGCTCGCCGGTGCCGCAGCCGACGTCGAGCGCCCGTCCGCCGCTCTCGGGGGCGGGAGCGTGCCTGGCCAGCAGTTCCCGCTCGGCGCGGCCGAGCGGCCTGAAACCCAGGCCGTCCGCGTAGTGCTGCTCCCACTGGTCCTGCGGGATGGTCCCCACGGTGATGCTCCTGTTCTCGGTGTTGGTTGATTGCCGGGCCGGTCGGCCCGGTCGCTCAGCGGGACGGCTCGGGCGTCTCGGGCGGCAGCCCGCTGCCGTGGGTGGCGCGCAGCTGGGCCAGGGTGCGGCGGCCTCGTTCGACGAGCTCGGGGTCGCCGTGGCCGATGCCGTACTGGATACCGGAGACAGCGTCGAGCACTTGGTGGACGACGAGGTGCTGCTCCTCGGCAGCCGAGAACTTCCTGCCGTAGCCGGCCATCACCGCCTCGGCGAGGTCCGGGCGTCCGGACCAGGCGTCGGAGAAGCGGACGAAGTCCCGTACGGCCGGGCCCGGTTCGGAGCGCTCGAAGTCGATGACGTACAGGGTGCCCGTGGCTTGGTCCCAGCGGAGGTTGCGCAGCTGGAAGTCGCCGTGGGTGGGCACCCGGCCGAGGTCCGGCAGCTGGTCGGCCTTCGCCGTGACCTGGCGGACGAAGTCCTCGTCGCCAGGGGCGAGGTGGGCGCGGGCCGCGGCCAGATGCCGCTCCAGCTTCCCGACCGCCGCTGGCACCCCGGCGCTCGGCCGCGCGGGGAGGCTGCGGTGGATCGCGGCCGCGAGCTCCCCGATGCGGTGGAAGATCCGCTGCTGCTCATCGGGCGGATGGACGGCGCCGTGCAGGGACCGGCCGGGGACCGCGGTGATGACGATGGCCCGCAGTTCCGGGTCGGCGGCAACCAGGCGGGGCGCGGCCGGGCCCAGGGCGGGCACCCAGCTTCGGTAGGCCTCGACCTCGCGGCTGTGGAAGCGGTCGCTCTGGTGGATCTTGACGAACCACTGGCCGCCGTCGGTGCCGCTGGCCCGCCAGACGCGGCTGCCCTCCCGTGCCCAGGAAGTGTCCGTCCAGCCGGTGATGCGCCCCACCGCCTGCTCGGCGAACTCCCGCACCCGTCGGTCCGGCGCATCCGGAGAAGGGTCGGCGGAGGACAGCAGGCGCAGCCGGTCCGCGGCGGGCTCGAACTCGACCTGGTCGCCCGACTCCTGGAAGTGGACGGCGAACGGCCGACCAGCCGCGTAGGCGTCGAGTCCGGCCCGGCAGTAGGCCACCATCGGGGCCGGCAGGTCAGCGAGCGGGAACCAGTCCATCGCGTCGCAGACGGCCGGCTCCATGACGCGGGGTTCGCCGCTCCAGTGCCGGACCTCGAAGAAGATCCCGATCCGGGCGCTGCCAGCCGGACTGCGGTGGTGAACGGTGACGGCGTGGCGGACGTCGGCCGAGTCGATGCCGACGCCGGTCTCCTCGCCCGCTTCGCGGATCAGCGCCGTGACGACGTCTTCGTGCGGGCCGTCGAGGTGCCCGCTCGGCAGGTGCCACAGGCCCGCGGCGTAGACCTGGCCAGCGCGGCGGGACAGCAGCACCTCGGGGCCGGCGGGCCCGTCCCGGCGCAGGATGAGGTGGACATCGACGGGCTCCTGGTGGCGCGGTGGTGCGGTCGCGGACGGGTCCGTTGGCACGGGGCGGGCTCCTCGGGAAGGGCGGTCAAGGCGGTCGGGCTGGTGCGGCCGGTCGGCCGGGCACCGCCCCGGGGGCAGGTGGTCAGCGGTCAGTCGGTGGCCGGGCCTGCGGGGCGGCCGGCCCTCGTCCGCGGGGCTGGGCGAGGCCCGCGCGCGTCACGCGGTCAGCTGAAGGTGCCCCAGCCCCTTGTCGTCTCCGGGCTTGGCCCGCGGCCACCGCTGGCCGAACGGATCGCTCGCGTCAGCCTCTTCGACGAGGGTGAGGACGGCCTCGGGGCCCTCGGTGCGGCACAGGCGCGCGATCTGAGGCCAGGTCAGGACCTGGTACTTGTCGACGGCGACCGAGATCCCGTCGGTGACGACGAGGATGTCGGCGAGCTCGTCCAGTGGCCAGTCAGCGATGACCGCGTGCTGCCCGGCCCGGGGGTCCGCGCCGGCGATCCAGTAGCCTCCGGGCGTGTTGACCGCGTCGGCCAGCCCTCGCATGATCTCCTGCATCAGCTCCCGGTGACGCTGGTCTCCGATCCGTCCGGCCCCGGACCGCAGTCGCTCCCACTGCTCCAGGCGCGCGGGGCGGTCACGGACCAGGGTGGCCAGGCGGTTGTCGGTGAGGACGCGCACCGAGCCGTCGATGCCGATCGCCGCGACCGGGCTGTCGCCGATGGCAGCGGCCTCGAACCGGGTGCCGCGCACCCGGCCGACCGTCACGGTCGCCTGTGCCGAACTGCCCGGAACAGTCTGCGGGGGCAGCTGCAGCGCCTGGGTGGTGCGGCTGATCCCGTCCGCCAGGGCGGTGCGAAGGTCGGTGCGCGGGTCGGAGGCGAGGGCGAGGACCTCGCCAGCGAGGACGTCGGCGTAGGTACCGCCGAGCACGTCGGCGCCGTCGGCGACCGTGGTGACTCCGTCGACGACGACGACCAGGCCCGGCCCGGTACGCACCCGGTCCTCGCAGGCGACGTGCGGGCTGCCGGCCCGGGTGGCGGTCGTGATCTTCATGGTGCTGCTGTGCACGGGTTCCTCCGGGGAGTCGAGGTTCGTCGTGTCAGGGGCGGCGGGCGAGCAGGACGGTGAACACGGCGTCCTCGGTCAGGGGCCCGTTTGCCGCGTAGCGGCCGAGCAGGCTCAGCGCCTCGGTCTCGAAGGCGGTGTGCCGTTCGCCGAACAGACTGGGTGCGGCGAAGCTGGTGCTGGCGAGGTAGCCGATCACCTGCTCCGGGGTCCACCGCCGGGACACGGGCAGGGCGTGCTCCTCGAGGCGGGAGAACGGCGAGTCGGCGAGGACCTCTTCGTAGCGGCGGCGCGGCCGGGTGTAAGTGCCCTGCGTGCCGGCGCGGCGCTCTTCGCCGAGGTAGCTCTGGATGAGCTCGCGCAGAGCGTCGGTCCAGGGGGAGCGGGCGGTCCACAGGCTGCCCTCGCCCATGACCGCGACGGCCGCGTCCGGTGCGGTGACCCCGTCGAGCAGCCGCAGAACCTCCGCCTGGCTCATCCAGTGGAACGCCCGGGCGGCCGTGACCAGGTTCGCCCGATAGCCGGGGTAGGGGGCAGTGAAGTCCTCGGCCGGGCAGTGATGCACGCCCAGCGGCGTGTCCCCCAGGAGCGGGCGCAGCACCGCGGTTGCCTCGTCGATCATCCCCTGGTCGGGCTCGACGACGTCGATCCGCGCGAAGGCCTGGTGGACGGCGGCGGGGACCTGTCCGGTGCCGGTGCCCAGATCGAGCAGCACCGGACGGGGCGTGCCCTGCACGGTGTCAGTCAGGAGCGTCGCGGCGGCCTCGGGCAGGCCGGGCCGGAAGGCGGCATAGGCGCTGGCTGCGCCGGGGAAGAGGGGCAAGTCCTTGGCTCCAGGTCTGTTCGGGTCGATCGGGTAGGGGCAGCGGCGCCGGCCGGTCAGGGCGCGGGGGCGCCGGGTTCGGCGGCGGGTTCCAGGGCGGGGCGGGCTGCGCCGGGAGCACCGGGGGCGGGCAGGGAGGTGAGGTGGCGGATCGGGGAGCGCCACAGCATCCACGCCGGGACGGCCAGCAGGCAGGTGATCGCGGTCAGGGTCGGGCGCAGGCCGAACGCGGCACCGGCGACGCCGGCCGCGAATGCGGCCAGCGGGCGCAGACCGAACGCCAGCCACATGCCGCTGGACTGGGCCCTGCCCTGCATCTCGGGCGGGGCGATCAGCTGGCGGATGCTGCGCAGCAGCGCGCCGCCGGCCACCGCGCAGCCGGTCTGGACGACCATCGCCGCCCCGATGGCCACCTGGCCGGCAGTGCCGGGTTGGGCCAGGAGCAGCGGGAGCTGGCAGAGCGGTGACAGGGCCAGGGCGGTGATGATGACGCGGCCCGGGCCGAAGCGGGCTGCCAGGCGGCGGCCGGTGATCCCGCCGATCGCTCCGCCGATGCCGCCCGCGCCCATGACCAGGCCCAGCACGGCGGGCGGCCAGCCGAGGGTGCGCAGCAGGAACAGGCTCCACAGCGCCGCGCAGGCGGCCATCGCGGAGGCGTTCACCGTGTTGGACAGCACCGCGGCTCGAACGAGCGGGGTGCGCAGGGTGTAGGCGAGGCCGGCCCGGATGTCGGCGATCATGCCGGTGCGCTGCCCGGGTTCGGTCCGGGCGGGCTCCGGGGTCCGGACGCGCAGCAGCAGCACGGCGGAGAGCAGGTAGGAGAGGGAGTCGGCGGCTACCGCGCGGGCGGCGCCGAGGACGCCGACCAGCAGCCCTCCCATGTTCGAGCCAGCCGTGTCCGCCAGCGAGTTCCCAGTGCCCAGCCGGGCGTTGGCCTCCACCAGCCGGTGCTGCTCGACCAGCTGCGGCACGAAGGCGGTGGACGCCGTGCTGCCCAGGACCTGGAGGGAGGCGACCAGGAACGTCACCGCGTACAGCTGGACCAGCGACGGGGCGGCGACCAGCGAGGCCAGTGGCACGGTGGCCAGCTCGCAGCCGATGACGATCGGCCGCTTGGGCCAGCGGTCGGCCAGGACTCCGGCGTGCAGGGTGAACAGCAGCGGGGGCAGGCGGCCGGCCACCGCCAGACCGGCGACCTGCATGGTGGAGGCGTGCAGCTGCAGCGCGGCGACGACCGGCACAGCCACCAGCGTCACCCCGCTGCCGGCGACCGAGATCCCCTGCCCCAGGGCGTAGTTGCGGAAGTCCGGCTGCCGCCACAGCGCACCCGGCCTGTCCGCAGCTGCGGTGCGCGGCCCGGCTGGGGGCGCGGTCACCGGCCGTCCCGGATCAGGTCGAGGATCTCCGCGGTGGGCCGGACGTCACCGAAGGAGCGGTAGAGGGTCCGCAGGGTGGCGTTGTGGACCTCGTCGCTGCCCGCGGCAGTGCCGTCGGCAGCGACGATCACCCGCAGGCCCAGGGTGAAGGCGTCGCGGGCCGTGCCGGCCACGCACACGTCGGTGACGACCCCGCACACCAGCACGGTGTCGATGCCGCGCTCGGCCAGCAGGCCAGGCAGCGGGCTCAGGCCCGGGAAGAACGCGCTGGCCGCCTCCTTCTCCACGAGCAGGTCGCGGTCCTCGTCGACAGTGAACTGCGGCCACAGGCGCCCGGCGAGCGGGCCGCTGCCGCCGGAGGTCCGGAACATCTCCGCCACCGTAGGGCCGTAGAACTCCCGGCGGGCCGCACTCGGCTCGCCGGGGCCCGGCAGCACCCACGCCACCAGGCCGCCGGCCCGGCGCAGGGCACCGGCCAGCACCTCGATCTGCGGGATTGTCTGTAGCAACAACTTTGGGCACCAATGGAGCAAGAACTTCCGGCACCAGGGGTGACCTGGTAGGGGCGCGTGGAGGGTGGCTTCGCGCCGTTTCAGCAACTTCTTTGGGGACCACCACGATCGGGTGGTCTGTGCGGTGTCATGACGTCACGTCATGGCCGGTGGCGATAGCGTGGAGACCTCGGCAGGCCGGTGCCGCGTATCCCCGACAGGTGCGTGGCGCCTGTCGACCCGCTCGTCTCAGGCTGCTGGCCGCCCAGTGCCGGTGGTGGACTGGCCGAGCGGGCATTGGGCTCGGTCGGCACTGGGAACCCGGCCGCGCTCCCACCACGGCGGCTGCCGGCGTCCCGTCGGGAGGCCGGCAGCGGCTCGGGGGTGGAACGGGTCAGCCGGGTTAGCGGTTCTCCTGGGTCTGGTTGAAGCGGTAGGAGTCCTCGCCGGTCTCGATGATGTGGGCCTTGAAGGTGATCCGGTCGGTGATCGCCGCGCAGAGCCGCTGGTCGCGGAAGGTCTGGTCCCACTCGGAGAACGGCGCGTTGGAGGCGATGGCGATCGAGCCGCGTTCCTCGCGCTCGGTGAAGACCTGGAACAGCAGTTTCGCGCCGGCCTTGTCGAGGTCGAGGTAGCAGAACTCGTCCAGGCAGAGAAGGTCGACCCGGCCGTATCGCTGGATGGTTCGGGTCAGCTTCTTCTCGTCCGCGGCCTCGGCGAGCTCGTTCACCAGGTTCGCGGTGGTCGTGTAGCGGACCTTCATGCCGGCCTCGGCGATCGCGGTGCCGATGCCGATCAGCAGGTGGGACTTGCCGGTGCCGGAGTGGCCGATCAGGCAGAGGGGCTGCCCGGCCTCGACCCAGTCGGTCTCGGCGAGGGTGGCGACCTGCTCCGGGGTGATGTTCGGGTTGGCGTCGTAGTCGAAGTCCTCCAGCCGCTTGGGCCGGGGGAAGTTGGCCTCGCGGACCAGTCGCATCTTGCGCCGCTCCTCGCGGTCGGCGTTTTCGGCCTCCAGCAGGTCGGCCAGGAAGTCCTTGTAGCTGGAGCGGTTCTTCAGCGCCCGGGCGGCGATCTCGTCGTAGCGGGCGCGGATGGTGGGCAGGTGCAGGGCCCGGCAGGCCTCGTCGATGGCGAGGTCGGTGCCGCCGGAATCGGCGGTGCGGGGGCGGGGAACACGGGTGGCGGTGGTCATGCGAGGCCTTTCGGTCGGCGGGTCAGGAGCTGGTCGTAGGCGGCGACCGAGGGCATCGGCCGCCGTGCGGCAGGCAGTTGCAGAAGCCGCAGCATGGGCGGGGCCTGTGCGTCGGGTTCCTCCCAAGGCGCCGGTTCCTCGTCGGGCGTCGCGGTCGGGGCGGGGAACTCGCCGGCGGCCTTGCGGGCCTCGATCGCCACCACCGCGGCGCTGACCGAGCCGGCCCGCAGGGCGGCCTCGATGCCGATGTGGACGGCCTGGGCGGGCATGCGCCGGTGCAGCAGCAGGACCTCGATGAGCTCGCGAGTGCCGGCCGCTTCCCCGTGGGCGGCCCGCGCGGTGGACCAGAACGCCTCGTGGACCGCGGTGAAGGTGCCCTCCGCGCGGGCAGTGGCCAGTGCGGTGGAGCCGGGCAGCGCGCCGGGCTTGGTCATCAGAATGTCCAGGTAGTGGTCCAGGTCGTCGTGGAAGTCCCCGCGCCGGGTCAGCCGCGGGTGGCGGGCGACGACCCGCCGGCCCTCGAACACCAGCAGCTCGTTGCCCCGCAGCAGCACCCTGATCCGACCGCCGATGAACCTGGCCGGCACCGAGTAGTTGCACTGGCGAACGCCGATCCGGCTGTCTCGGCCGACCTTCGGGGTCAAGGTGATCCCGCACTCGAAGTCGTCGGCGGGCAGCGGGGCCAGCAACTCCTGCTCGGTGGTGAACTTGAAGCCGATCGAGGTCAGGTTGCCGTGGATGATCCGCTCGTCCTCGGCCATGTCGATCGCGGCGATCTTCTCGTTGAGCTCCTCCAACGAGCTCACGTCCGGGACGGGAACCAGGTGGTTGCGGCGAAAACGCCCGCCCTCGTGCTCGACTCCGCCCTTCTCGTGGGCGCCGTCGCGTCCGGGCAGGCAGTAGAACGCCTCGAACCCGTAGTGCGATCGGAAGGCGACCCACCGCTGGGACTCCTCCCGGCTGCGGCCGGTGCAGACCCGGTTGACCGCCGGCTTCAAGTTGTCGTAGCGGATATGCCGGGTCGGGACGCCGCCCAGCACCCGGAAGGCCTGGACGTGGCCCTCCATGAACGCCTCCTGGGCCTGCGAGGCGAACACCCGGTGGACCGCCTTGCCCGAGTAGGACAGCCGCAGCGTGAACAGGTGGCACTTGACCGTCACCCCGGCTAGCCGCACCCACACGTCCGCGAAGTCCACCTCGGCTTCCTCGCCGGGCAGATGGACCTGCGGCACCATCCCCTCCGCGAAGCCCAAGCCCTCGCGCTCCTCCGCCACGATCTGCGGCCGACGCTCGTTCACGTAGTTGCGCACCGTCGAGTACGACGCCTCGCGGAACCCGTACTCGCGGGCCAGCCGCTGGAAGACCCGCTCGATGGTGTGCCGCTGCTTGCGCGGCGCGGACAGGTCCGAACGCAGCATCTCGTCGATCCAGCCCTTGGCCGGGTCCAGCACCGACGACCGGCGCCAACCCGCCTTGCGCGGTACCGGCATCGCCGACTCCAATGCCGCCCGCACCGTCCGGCGTGAGCACAAGTACCGCTTCGCTAGAGCACGTTGCGAAACCTGTGGATCAACACGCCTGTCCCGGCGGATAGCTGCGAACAGCTCAATCCGCGACAAAGCCACCCCGGCCTCCCGACACGACCACGATCAGGGAGCGGCCCCGACATGGCCGCAAGATCGCTTGGGAGACACCCTGACGCCGACTCGCGTTCGGCCCACCCGATTCACTCGTTCGTGGGCGCGTTACCCACCCACCAGCAGAGTGGTCCGGAACTTCTTGCTGCACCCGTGGTGCCCGAAGTCCTTGCTCCACTGGTACCTAGAAAACCTGCTACAGACACGGGATGATGCCGCGCACGTACGGCCCGTCGAAGAACGGCACCATGTCGACCACCACCAGCGCGGTGCGGGCCGGCTCCAGCCGACTGTAGGCGTGCCGGCGTCCCCGCCGCTGCTCCTGCCGCAGGTACTCGCGCCGCGGGATCACCCAGTCGTGCACCTGGGCCGGCATTTCCGCGGCTGCCGGTTGGGCGCTCACACGCGCCCCGCTGCGCCCACGGCCTGGGCAGCCATCAGGACCGACACCACAG
>NZ_FOAZ01000073.1 GCF_900109465.1 Streptacidiphilus jiangxiensis | reverse complement strand
TTCGACCCGAGGCCGGATGACGAGCTGGCCGGAACCGCCTTCGCCGCTGCGCTCGAGGCGATCATCGGGCAGTCCCGGACGCTCGCCCGCGGGCGCGCCGAGGAGCAGCAGACGGCCGCGGCCTGGTACGGACAGGCGAAAGCCGCGAAGAGTCGGCTCGCCGAGTTCGAAGCGGAACAGCGTCAGCAGACCGCTGCCGCCCAGATGCCCGCGTGGACTGAGGCGCTCCTGCTGCTGGCTATGCGGGCCCACCCTCTGGTCGACGAGGCGGTCGGGGGTCTGAGCCAGGCGGAAAGGGGTGTGGAGGATCCCGAGCTGCTCCACATCCTGTTCGGCGTCGACCACCGCGCGGTGCTACTGCGGCGGTTGATCGAGAACGCCGCGCTGCTCGCTGGCCAGGTCCCCCGGAGGCTGACCCAGAGCACCGCGCTGGCCACCGCGCTGCGCACCGGCGCGGCGGAGATCCACGCCTTCCGGCAGGTCCAGCACGTCCCCCCGCGAGACGAGCTCTACCTACCGGGCCACGTAGCCTCGGCGCTGACGCGGATCGTGGCGGAGCTGGCGGACAACGCGACTCACTTCTCGCCTCCCGAGTCGCCGGTCGTGGTCAACACGGCGGCAGTCCCCGAGGGCCTGTTGGTCACCGTCCAGGACCGCGGGGTATCCCTCTCGCCCGCGCAGCTGGAGTGGCTTAACGGACTCCTGGCCTGGCCCGATGGACCGCCGGCGATGCACCAGCTGAGTGTGGGTCAGCTCGGCCTGCTGGTCAGTGCTCGGCTGGCGCACAGTCACGGGCTCAGGATCTCGCTGGAGGCCACTGCCCCGGGTCTGCGGGCGACGGTCTTCATCCCCGGCCAGTACCTGAGCCGGGAGGCTCCGCCGGCCCCGCGCCGTGCCGATCAGCAGTCGGCTGCCCTGAGCCACAGGCAGGTGGGGCTGCAGGCTCAGCCCGCCGTGGTGAGCACGGTGGAGGCGGCGCCGGTGCGTTCCGGGTCGGGGGCTCCGCCCCTGCCGCGGCGCGTGCGGCAGAGCGTGCCGCCGGCGGGAGCGCCCGAGCCCGACCGAATGTCCAGAGGGGCCGAGCCGCCGCCGGCCTCGACGACGCTGGCGGCGAGCTGGATCGGCGCCACGCGGCAGGCGGGTTCAGCGGTGACCCAGCCCGAGCAATCGCAGAGTTGATGGAGAGACGCATGGACGCGAACAGCTTCACCCCCGAGGCCCTGGGCCTCTTGCTGGCCAACTTCGTCGGCCTGACCAACGGCGTCGAGGACGCGGTCTTCGCGAGCCTGGACGGCCTCCCGCTGGCCTCCACCGAGGCCGATGAGGAGAAGCGCGGGCACTGGGCTGCGCTGACGACGAGCATCTTCCACACCGCGAACCGGCTCGGGCCTCTGCGTGGGATCGACGAGCCCGGGCGGCAGGTCATCGTCGAGCTCGGCGACGACAGCCTGGTAATGATCATGAGCGCCGGCGAAGGACTCCCTCCGTGGCACATCACCGCCGGTACCGCCAATGTGACCGGCTGCGTCCTGGGCGTGGCCACGAGCAGCAGCGCCGACCACGGGGTCGTGGCCTTCGCCGCACAGCAGTTCGTGCAGAGCATCTCCCAGCACCTGATCGTTCCTGCACGGGCAAAGAGCTGACATGGTCAGCGCAAGCGCCGAGCCGTGGCGGCGGGACGACGAAGGGGTGGTCCCCGCGTACGCCCTCACCGGCGGCCGCACCCGACCGCGACATCGGATGCGCCTGGAGACGCTCGTCAGCCGGGGTCCCACCCCCGACGACCAACTGCCCCCGTGCGCGCCAACCGAGCGCCAGCTCCTGGAGCTGTTCAACACCGCGCCGCTGCCGGTGGCCGAGGCCGCAAGCCGGCTGCAGATGCCGGTCCTGGTCACGCAGGTGCTCATCTCGGACCTCATCGACTCCGGCGCCCTGTCGGTCGTCGCCGCACAGGACGCCGCAGTCCCCGGAGTACAGATGCTGGAGGCCACCCTTGCTGGGCTACGACGCAAGTTCCCCAAGGCAGGCTGAGGCGACCGCTGTCACGGTCCTGAAGATCGTGATCATGGGCGGCTTCGGCGTCGGCAAGACGACCATGGTCGGCTCAGTCAGCGAGATCGGGCCGCTGACCACCGAGGCACCGCTGACCTACGCCAGCGCCGGGACGGACGACCTGGCGGGCGTAGAGGGCAAGACGACCACGACCGTGGGCCTCGACTACGGGAAGGTCACCTTCACCAGCGGCGGCGCCAAGTTCGAGCTGTACCTCTTCGGGACACCGGGCCAAGAGCGCTACTGGTTCAGCTGGGACGACCTGGTCCTCGGCGCCGCCGGCGCCGTTGTCCTGGCCGACACCCGCAAGCTGGCCGACGCCTTCCCCGCGCTGGACTACTTCGAGCGCCGGCAGGTCCCCTTCGTCGTGGGCGTGAACAGCTTCGCCGACTCCCCCTACACCTACACCGCCGAGGACGTGCGCCAAGCCATGACGCTGCCGGACGCGGTGCCCGTCGTCCCCTTCGACGCACGCGACGCCAACTCCTCGGCCCACGTCCTGATCACGCTGATCGCCACCGCGCTGGACGCGGCCCGATCCCGCCCCGCCCCCCGAGGAGCGCCGCTGTGACCTATTCCGAACTCGAGCCGGCACTGTCCAGGGAGCAGGGCCAGCGCATCGCCCGGATCCGAGCCCTGGACCTGCTGCAGATGCCGCACCTGGACGAGGTCGCCGGGCGAATCGCCGCAGCACTGGGCCAGCCGTACGCCATGGTCAACGTCATCACCAACGTCCAGGCGTTCGTCGGCCTCCACAGCGCGCCCGGAATGCCGCCGGTCGGCCGCACGATGCGCGTGGACCACGGCTACTGCCCGGCACTGCTCGACCGCGAGGTACCGCTCGTGCTGCCCGACGTGCAGGCCTGGGCCCGCTTCGCCAGCAACCCGGTGGTCGACCAGGTCGGCATCCGGACCTACGTCGGCGCTCCGCTGCCCGACCCGGACACCGGCATCGTCCTCGGCACCGTCTGCGCCGTCGGCACCCAGGCCCTTCCCATGTCCACCGGCCGCCGCTCCCTGGCCCTAATCAAGGAGTTCCAGGCGGAGGTCACCGAGCTGATCGCCGCCCGCGCCCGCGCGTACTGACCCGCTGCCCGAAGGAGGAAACGCAGGTGACCACCGAACTGCACGAGCAACTGCGTCGCACGGTGCGGGACTTCGCCGACGAGGAAGTGGCTCCTCGCATCGCGGCGATGGAACGCGACCAAGGCGTGGACCGCGAACTCGCCTCCTTGATCGCCGCACAGGGCTGGATCGGCGTCACCATCGACCCCCGGTGGGGAGGCATGGGCGCCGGCCACGAAGCCAAGACGATCATCGTGGAGGAGCTCTCCCGCGTCAGCGCCGCCGCAGGCGCGATCGCCCAGGCCTCCCAGCTCGGCGTCGCCAAGATCGCCCTGTTCGGCAGCGAGGAGCAGCAGAGAACGTGGCTGCCCGCGATCGCCAGCGGGAGCGTGCTGCCCACGATCGCAGTCACCGAGGCGGGGTCCGGCGGCCACGTCCTGGGCATTCGGTCCACCGCCCGGCGCAGCGGCAGCCACTACGTGCTGAACGGCCGCAAGTGCTTCGTCGGCAACAGCCACGTGGGCGGACTGCACGGCGTCGTGGTCCGCACCAGCGCCGGATCCAGGGGGCTGACGGCATTCCTGGTCGAGGCGGACCGACCTGGCGTGACCCTGGAACCGCACAGGCCGCGGCTGGGCCTGCGAGGCTTCAGCTTCGGCACCATCAGATTCGACGAAGTGAAGGTCCCGGCCTCCGCCATCGCCGGCGAAGTGGGCGACGGACTCGCCGTCGCCTACTCCTCCAGCACCCTGTACGGACGCGCGAACCTGGCCGCCGTCGCCCTGGGCGTGCACCACGCCGCCGTGGCCCGGGTGGTCGACGAGGCCGCGACCCGGGTGCGGTACAGCAAGCCGCTGGGCGACCTCCCGGTCATCCAGCAAAAGCTCGGACAGATGCAGGCCCGGCTGGAGTCCGCCCGTGCCTTGGCCTACGCGGCGGTCGCCCAGCTCGACCGCGGGCAGCCCTGCGACGGAGCACTGATCGCCTCCAAGCACCAGGCCGTCACCCTGCTCCTGAAGTCGGTGCACCAGGGGATGGAGGTCCACGCGGCCGACGCGCTGTACGCCGACAGCGAGATGGCGCGGCTGCTGCGCGACAGCTGGTGCATCGAACCGCCGGCCGGCACCAGCGACATACAGGCGCACCGCCTCGCCATGGGGCTGCTCCACCCCGGCCGTCACCCTGACTGGTCCGCGCGCTTCGCCGACAAGCTCAAGGCCCACGGGGCCTGGGCCGGCCACGGCGCGGTGTCGGAGCGTCCGGTGCTGGCCGTCGAGGGAGCAGCGCGGTGAGGCGCCCGCTGCTGCCCGATGTCGAGCAGTTCGCGCAGCCGGGTTCGTCCGACTGGCGGCCCGAGTGGGTGCCGCAGGTGTGGACGACGCGCCTGCCCGCAGGCCGGTTCTGGGAGGCAGTCCGGGTCGCCGGACCCGAGGCACAGCAGGCGTTGGACCTGCTCGGTGCCGACATCGGCCCGGTGATCTCCAACCCCTACGCCCAGGTGTCCTTCTTCCTCCTCGACCAGGCCGACGGCCCGTGGGTACCGACCCGCACCGCGCGGCTGCTGCGTCACGGCACCGTCGTCGCCATCCCGCAGTGGCACGTCCGCAGTGGCCGGGACGTGCACTGGGCCGTCCCACCCGGGCGCGGCACCACCGACCCCGGCGCGCTGCGCGAGGCCCTGGTCGGCCCACGGCCGCAGCCCCGCCGGATCGCACCGCCCGCCGTGACGCAGCGCCCGAAGCCGTAGACCGACGTCAGAATCGAGACCTCCATGTGTCAGCACACCCCCGACTGCCCGGCGGCGGACGATCCGGCCTGCCAGGCCGCCGTGGCGGTCAGCGCCCATCCCGACCAGGGCTGGTCGCTGTTGTGTAACGGCGTGCTGCTGTTCGAGGACACCGGCGCCATGCTGCCCGACGGACGCAGCATCGCCCCTCGGCGCCTGATCGGCACGGTGACGGCGTGAGGACCGGCCTGGCCCGGTGCACCGCCAGCAGGGACGCCGCGGCATCCGGCCCCGCTGTCGCACGGGCCACGCGCAGCGGATCGCTGCCCTGGAGCCTGATCGGACTGGACCAGGCTGCCGCCGAGGCGGATCCGTGCGCCGACCTCGGAC
>NZ_FOAZ01000088.1 GCF_900109465.1 Streptacidiphilus jiangxiensis | reverse complement strand
CCGTTGCACGTGTACACCTGCACCGGATTGAAATTCGCCGTCGACGCCGAACGATCATCCAGACACAGACCCCCGTACCCCACCACCTGACCGGTGTGGCCGCCCCCGCCGCCGGAGGAGGAGCCGGTGATCGCGTTGAAGGTGGAGGCGAACTGGTACTGGCTCTGCGGGGTGCCGCTGCAGGTGTCGGAGTAGGTGCCGACACTCGCGCAGGCCACGTCGCGGCCGAGCGCCCAGTAGGCCAGCTCCTGGATGCCGTTGGACTTGGCGAAGCTCTCCAGGGTGGAGGCGTCACCGGTGGTGAAGACCTCGTTGGTGGAGTCGTTGACGCCGAGCATCGGCGTGTTGCCCTCCATCGCCCACAGCTGCGCCGAGCTCTTGCCGGTCCAGATCTGGCCGAGCTGGGTGTGCAGGGCCTGGGCCGCGCTGACCGCCGCCTGGCCCATCTCCTCGTTGGGGCCGTAGTCCATGGTCATGATGTTGACCAGGTTGACGTTCAGGCCATGGCTCGCCGCGTTGTTCAGCAGGCTGAGGGAGTTGGAGAGCAGCCCGCTGGTGTCGACGGGCAAGGTGTAGTCGACGCTGAGCGTGCGGCCCTGGCCGGCGTAGTAGGACTGCAGGTTGGCCAGCGCCTGGTTGCGGCGGTCGTTGGCGGCGGTGTCGTCGAGGGTGGATCCCTCGACGTCGAGGTCGATCCGGGTGAGGTTCAGCGTGTCGATCACCCGCTGGTACTGCGCCTGCAGCGCGGAGACCGACGTGCAGGCCTGGGCGAGCTCGGTGCCGGAGGCGCCGCCGAAGGAGACGATCGCGTCGCCGCCCGAGGCGCGCAGGGTGTTGACGGCGCCGGTCCAGCCCGCGTCGTCGATCGCCGTGGAACCGTTGAAGGTGGCGTTGCAGCCGCCGCCGTCGATGACGAACGCGAGCGTGTAGTACTTCAGGCCCGTGGCGGACTCGGCCGCGGCGATCGCGCCGGGGGAGTTCCAGGTCTCGACGTACGGCGCGGCGTACTGGGCGGGAAAGCCGGGGCCGGGGTTGGCGGCGGCGTGCGCCGCCGGCGCGGCGAGCAGCAGCGCTGACGCGGCGGTCAGCAGGGCGGCGGACGGTGCGCAGGCATGCCGAAGACGCATGGGGACTCCGTGGGGGATGTGTCGCGGCGCGAGCGTGGGGGAGCGGCCGGATGAGGGGGAGTCAACTAGAGGCCATGACAGATCGTCAAGAGGCGCGTTGAGTTCGAGTCTTGATCACACGAGAGCGTTCTCTCTCGTTCGAACCAGGAATGTCGGAACTCTTGACGGTGCCATGACTTCAAGAGTTCAATCGCTGAGCCCCCACACGGTACGGAGAGAGGCCTCCCATGTTCACTTCGCGTCGGCTTGCCGTCGCCGCAGCGTTGTTGCAGTTCCCGCTCGCCGCCGTCGCCGTGCACTCCGCTGCGGCGGCTTCGTCCGTCGGCGCGACCGGTCAGGTGGTGGGGTACGGGGGTCTGTGTCTGGATGATCGTTCGGCGTCGACGGCGAATTTCAATCCGGTGCAGGTGTACACGTGCAACGG
>NZ_FOAZ01000031.1 GCF_900109465.1 Streptacidiphilus jiangxiensis | reverse complement strand
AGGCGCCGCCTTCGGCGAGGGCTTCGACGAGGGGGCCGGGGTCGGAGGAGGAGCCGCGGGCGAGGAAGCCGATGTTGACGGGCCAGGCGTCGAAGGCGTTGAAGGCGTGGCGCAGGGCCCAGGGGGAGTTGACGCCGACGCCCCAGACGGGGCCGAATTCCTGGCCGATGATGGTGGTGACGCCGGAGGCGAGGGAGGCCTCCATGATGCGGGGGGAGAGGAGGTGGACGTGGGTGTCGATGGCGCCGGCGGTGGCGATGAGGCCTTCGCCGGAGACGATGGTGGTGCCGGTGCCGACGACGACGTCGATGTGGTCGAGGGTGTCGGGGTTGCCTGCGCGGCCGATGGAGACGATGCGGCCTTCGCGGATGCCGATGCTGGTTTTGCGGATACCGGTGACGGCGTCGATGACCAGGACGTTGGAGATGACGACGTCGCAGGTGGCGGCGACGGTGGTGGCCTTGAGGTGGAGGCCGTCGCGGGCGGTTTTGCCGAATCCGGCCAGGAACTCCTCGCCGGGGTGCTGGGAGTCGGCTTCGACGCGGACGATCAGGCCGGAGTCGCCCAGGCGGATCCGGTCCCCGGCCCGCGGCCCGTGCACCGCGATGTAGTCATGAGGATCGATCGTCGAAGCGATGCTGGCGCCGGGACGGCCGTGGCATCCCTGGTAGTCGAACTTGCTCGCGGTCACTGTGCCGCCTCCTCAAGGTCCTCGAACGTCGTCAGGTAGCCCGTCGCGCGGGCCTTCTCGAGCGCGGCGTCGCGGGCGCCGGGGGCGTCGAGGGGGCCGTCGACCAGGCCGGCGAAGCCGATCGCGATCCGCTCGCCGCCGATCGGCACGAGGCCGACCTCGACGACGGTGTCCACGTCGAAGCGGACGGAGGAGCCGGCCGGGACGGCCAGGCGCATGCCGAACGCCGCCGCGCGGTCGAACGCGAGCCGCGGGTTGGCCTCGAAGAAGTGGAAGTGCGAGGTGACGCTGATGGGGACCGCGGACCGGTTGCGCACAGGCAGGCGCAGCACCGGATCGACCGGCTCGTAGCCCGCGCCGTCCCCGGCGATCGCCGCGCCCGGTGCCTCGGCGCCCAGCGAGCCTCCGGCGCCGAACGGCGAGTCGATCACGCACAGGCGGGTGCCGTCCTCGAAGACCGCCTCCACCTGGATCTGCGTGACGATGTCGGCGACGCCGGGCAGGATGTCGTCCGAGGTGAGCACGGAGCGTCCGGCCTCGATGGCCTCCGCGAGCCGTCGGCCGTCGCGGGCCGCCTCGCAGACGGCGTCGGTGACCAGGGCGGTGGCCTCCGGCACGTTCAGCCGCAGGCCGCGGGAGCGGCGGGCGCGGGCCAGCTCGGCCGCTGTGAAGATCAGCAGCCGGTCCCGCTCGGTGGGTGTCAGTCGCATGGTGCCTCGTCTTGGTGGCAGCAGGGGGGTGGGGTGGAGTGCGGTCAGGCCGCGGGGGTGCCGGGCATGTCGTGGGTGGAGCAGTGGATCCCGCCGCCGCCCGAGGCGATGTTGTCGATCTTCAGTGCCACGACGTCACGGCCGGGGAAGTGGTCGCCGATGATCTTCTGGGCGGCCGCGTCGGCGGCGTCGTCACCGAACTTGGGCATGAAGACGGCGCCGTTGGCCACGTAGAAGTTGATGTAGGAGGAGACGAAGGCGTCGCCACGGCCGGTGATCTTGTCCGGGTCGGGCTGGGGCAGGTCGACGATCGTCAGCGACCGCCCCTGCGCGTCCGTGGCGGACTGCAGCACCTGCCGGGCCTGGGCGGAGGACTGCGACCACACGTCGGCCGGCGCGCCCGGGAAGGGCGTGTCCAGCAGCACCACGCCGGGGGCGACGAAGCGCACCAGGCAGTCGACGTGGGCGTCGGTGATGTCCTTGCCCCGCACGCCGGCCAGCCAGATCACCTTGGTGACGCCGAGGGCCTTCATCAGCTCGGCCTCGATGTCGTCGCGGCTCATGCCGGGGTTGCGGTTGTCGTTGACGACGGAGCTCTCGGTGACGAGCAGGGTGCCCTGGCCGTCGGTCTCGAACGCGCCGCCCTCGCCGACGACGGGGGTCTCGATCCGCGGGATCTTGTACTTGTCCAGCAGGGCGGCCGCGAGCGCGGAGTCGTTGCCGTGCTCCTTCTGCTTGTTGCCCCAGCCGTTGAAGTTGAAGTCGACGCCCTTGAGCGTGCCGCGGTCGTGGACGAAGACGGGGCAGGTGTCGCGTGCCCACAGGTCGTCCACCGGCAGCTGGACCACCTCGACGTTGTCGCCCACGGCCTGCTGGGCGGCGTCCGCCTGGTCGGGTCGGGCGAACAGGACGACCGGCTGGTAGCCGGCGACGGCCTTGGCCAGGCCGGCGATGTCCTGGCGGACCCCGGCGAGCTGGTCGCCCCAGACGCCCTCGGAGGCGGGCCAGGCCATGAAGGTGCGGGCCTGCTTCTCCCACTCGGCGCCGAAGACGCGTCCGGCGGGGGAGGCCGCCGCGGTGGGGGAGTCGGTGGCTCCGGCCGCGTCCGAGCCGTCGGAGTCGTCCGCCGGGTCGGACGAGGAGCAGGCGGTGGCGCCGAGGAAGATCAGGCCGGCTCCCGCCAGGGAGTGCAGCATGGCGCGGCGGGACAGGTGGACGGACATGGCGGTACTCCAGGGGCGACGTGCGGGCATGCGGGGGTGCGGCCGGGCGAATGGGTGACGGTGACGGGGTTGGGGATGGGCGCGGCGCCCGGGACTACGGCAGTGGCTGGTGCATCGTGGAGCAGTGGATGCCCCCGCCACCGGCCATCAGCCGGTCGACGTCGAGCTGGACGACCAGGCGTCCGGGGAAGGCGGCGGCCAACGTGCGGTGGGCCGCGACGTCCTTCTCCGGGTCGCCGAACTGCGCGGTGATCACGGCGCCGTTGACCACGTGGAAGTTCAGGTAGGAGTCGACGAAGGTGGAGCGCCGGGAGCGGACGGTGTCCGGTCCGTCCACGCGGATCACCTGCAGCTGTCGTCCCCGGGCGTCGGTGGCGCGGGCCAGCAGGGCGAACTGCTCGCGGGCGTCGCGGGCCCAGACGTCGTTGCGGTCCGGCGGCGGCACCTGCACGATGACCACGCCCGGTCGGACGAAGCGCGCCGTGACGTCGATGTGGTCGTCGGTGATGTCCCGGTTCTTGACGCCGGGCACCCAGATCATCTTCGTGGCGCCGTAGGCGCTGAGCACGGCCCGTTCGATCTCGTCGCGGCTCATGCCCCGGTTGCGGTTCTTGTTGGCCAGGCTGCTCTCGGTGGCCATCACCGTGCCGTCGCCGTCGGTCTCGATCGCGCCGCCCTCGCCGACGAACGCGGCCGCGTGGAAGCGCAGGCCCTCGCGGCCCGCGATGGCACGGGCGACCTCGGCGTCGCGGCCGTGGGTCTGCTTGCGACCCCAGCCGTTGAAGTTGAGGCCGACGGCCTCCAGGCGGCCCTGCGGGTCGCGACGGAAGACCGGGGCGGTGTCGCGCATCCACAGGTCGTCCGTCGGGATCAGGGTGGTCACCGTGACGGTCGGGCCGCAGGCGGCCCGGGCGGCGCCGGCGGCGGCCTCGTCGGGGGCGCACATCACGACCGGCTCGAACTGGGCGACGGTCCGGGCGACCAGGGCGATGTCCTGCTGGACCCCGCCGAGGTGGCGCCCCCAGATGGAGCGCGCCGCCGGCCAGGACATCCAGGTCCGCGCGTGCGGCGCGTCGTCCGGGCCGACCCGTGCGCCCGTCCAGGGAGTCTCGTTCATGAGGACCACTGTGGCATCTGACTGAAATTTCAGTCAAGCTCTGCGGCGATTGCCTGGGTGAGCAGGCGGCGGGCGTGGTCCAGGGGGAGTGAGCCGCTGAGCCAGCGCTGGCTCAGCCCCTCCAGCAGGGCGGTGAGTCGTTCGGCGGCGGCCGCGTGGGCGGGCGCGGTGCCGCCGGGATCGACGCGGCCGAGGAGTTCGGCGGTGCTGTGGATCCAGGTGAGCGTGGCCTTGGCGAGGTCCTCGCGCAGCTCCGGCTCGAAGACCGCACTGGCCCGCAGCTCGCCCCAGGCGGTGCTGTTCTCCCGGACCTCGGGCGTGTCCTGGAGTTCGAGCAGCAGCACCTGTTCCAGCTCCGAGCGCGGGTCGACGGGGTCGTCGTCCTCGCGCTCGGCGGTGTAGCGGTCGGCGCGGTCGCTGATGAACTCCAAGGTCCGACGCATGATCCCGGCGCGGTCGTCGAAGTGGTAGTAGATCAGCGCGACCGAGACGCCGGCTTCGGCGGCTAGTTCGGCCACGCGCAGTCCGCGCACGCCGCGACGGGCGATGACGCGGGTGGCGGCACGGAGGATCTCCGTTCGGCGGTCTGACATGACCGCAGTATTGACTGAAGTTTCAGTTCGGTGCAAGATTCGGGACACACCACCGCCGCCCACCGCGTCGGGTAACGGAGAACAAGCGTCCAAGCCCCTGGTCCGAGGCCCGCAGGCCTCCCGGGACGGACCCGTGCATCACAGACCGACACATCACAGACCGACGCATCACACACCGACAACTTGCTCGTACGACGAAGAGAGCTGCCATGACCTTTCGTATGCCTGCCGAGTGGACCGAGCACGAGCGCTGCCTGATGGCCTGGCCGACCCGGGCGGACCTGTGGGGCGAGACGGCGTTGGAGGAGGCCCGCGCCGAGTACGCGCAGGTGGCCAACGCCATCGCCGAGTTCGAGCCGGTCACCATGGTCGCCGTGCCCGGCCAGGGGGAGAGTGCCCGTGCCCTGTGCGGGGAGGGCGTCGAGGTGGTGGAGCTGCCGATCGACGACTCCTGGTTCCGCGACTCCGGCCCGATCTTCGTGCTCGACCCGCAGGGCCGCCGCGCCGGCGTCGACTTCCGCTTCAACTCCTGGGGCCAGAAGCACTTCCCCTGGGACCAGGACGACAAGATCGCCGGTCTGCTGCTGGAGCGCCTGGACGTGGAGCGCATCGAGTCCTCGATGATCCTCGAGGGCGGCGCCATCACCGTCGACGGTGAGGGCACGCTGATCACCACGGAGCAGTGCCTGCTCCACCCGAACCGCAACCCGGGCATGACCCAGGAGCAGATCGAGGACGAGCTCAAGGCCCGGCTCGGGGTGACCAAGGTGATCTGGCTGCCCTACGGCGGTCTGCTCGACACCGAGACCGACGGGCACGTCGACGGCGTCTGCGCCTTCGTCGCCCCGGGCAAGGTCGTCATCCAGCTCCCCAGCGACCCGGAGCACCCGGACTACGAGCGGATGCAGGTCAACCGCGCCGTCCTGGAGGCCGCCACCGACGCGCAGGGCCGTTCGCTGGAGATCGTCGACCTGCCGCAGAGCGCCTTCGTCGACGTCGAGGGCAAGGACACCGAGGTCGGCTACCTGAACTTCTACATCGCCAACGGCGGTGTCGTCGTGCCGACGGCCGGGGTGCCGCAGGACGAGGAGGCGCTGGCCGTGCTCGCGGCGGCGCTGCCCGGGCGCAAGGTCGTCGGCGTCCGTTCGCGGGTCATCGCCTTCGGCGGCGGCGGCGTGCACTGCATCACCCAGCAGGTGCCCACGGCCGCCTCGGCCGGCTGACTCACTCCGCCCGCGCGAGAGCGCGACAGAGCACGAAAGAGAGAGCACCGATGACAAGAACCAGACCACACCGTCGGCTCGGTCTCGCCTGCGCGGCCGCGGCGGCCCTCGGTCTCGTCGCCGCCTGTTCCGGGCCGCCCGCCGCCGGCGGCGGGAACGGTGACGCGTTCGCGCTGTCGGCCGGAAGCCCCGCCGCCAAGGGCGACATATCCGGCTTCACCTGGGCCTCCTACGCGGAACCGCTCACGCTGGACTACGCGATGGCCTTCGACTACCCGTCGAACACCATCCTGTCCAACGTCTGCGAGAGCCTGATGAAGTGGACTCCGCAGCTCAAGGAGGTCCCCGGTCTCGCGCAGCGTGCGGAGCACCCCGACCCGACCACCTGGGTCTACGACCTGCGCCCCGGCGTGCACTTCCACGACGGCAGCGAGATGACCGCCGACGACGTGGTCTACAGCCTCGGCCGACAGATGGACCCCAAGATCGGGGCGGCCTGGGCGGGCGTCTTCCAGAACGTCACCTCGATCACCAGGACGGGCCCGCTCCAGGTCACCGTCAAGCTCAAGCACCCGGACGCGGTCTTCCCGCAGTACATGGCCACGGCCGCGGGCGTGGTGGCGAGCGAGAAGGGCATCAAGGCGGCGGGCGCCAACTGGGGCAGCGGCAGCCTCGACTGCACCGGGCCGTTCAAGCTCGGCGCGTGGAACAAGGGCCAGTCACTGGAGCTGGACCGGTTCGCCGGCTACTGGGGGACCCCGGCCAAGGCCGGCAAGGTCACCTTCGAGTTCCTGACCGACCCCTCGGCGCGCACCAACGCGATGCTCACCGGTGCGGTGGACGGCGGCTACCTCATCCCGACGGAGAGCTACCAGCGACTGCGCTCCAGCGGCGAGGGCACCCTCTACTTCGGCGAGAGCCTCAGCACCGTCAACGTCAACGTCACCAACATGAAGGGCGTGCTCGGCGACGCCCGGGTGCGGCAGGCGCTGTCGCTGGCCCTGGACCGGGCCGGCTTCGTCAAGCAGGGCCTGGCTGGCAACGGCAAGGTCACCAACGCGCTCACCGACCGCGCCGCCTGGGCCGGGGCCAACCCGGAGACGGTCAAGGCCGCGTTCGACACCCTCCCCTCGACCACGCCGGACCTGGCCAAGGCCAAGGAGCTGATCAAGGAGGCGGGCGCCACCGGAAAGACCGTCACCGTCGCCACCAGCGCGATCGGCCAGGACGTCTCGCTGATGGCCACGGCCGTGCAGGCGGCCGGCACCGAGATCGGCCTGAACGTCCAGGTGAAGACGATCGCCCCGGACGCCTTCTCCGCGCTGTTCACCGACCCCAAGGCCCGGGTGGGGATCGACATGTTCCCCGAGACGTACTACCTGTCCATCACCGACCCGATGGACCTGCTGACCAACTTCGAGACCGGCAACTACCAGAACTACGCCGGGTACAGCAATCCCGCCTACGACAAGCTCGTCGAGCAGGCCGTCGCCACCGACGACCCGGCGACGCGGCTCGCGATCGAGGCGAAGCTCCAGCAGATCGCCGTCGAGCAGAACCTGTGGATCCCGGCCGCCGAGTGGCCCACGGCGGTGTTCATGAACAAGCGGATCACCGGCGCCCCCACCACCATCTCCTACCTGTACTACCCGTGGGCCGCCGATGTCGGGGCCGCGAGATGACCTTCCTGCGCTTCGCCCTGCGTCGGGTCGCGGAGATGGCGGCGACCTTGCTGGCCGCCTCCTTCGTGATCTTCGGGGCGCTCTACCTGGCTCCGGGGAACCCGGCGAGCTTCCTGCTCTCGGGCCGCTCCGCCTCCCCGGAGGCCATGAAGGCGATCAACGAGCAGTACCACCTGAACGACCCGTTCTGGGAGCAGTACCTGCGCTGGCTCGGCCAGGTGGTGCACGGCGACTTCGGCCGGTCCATCGAGTACCGCACGCCGGTCTCCACCCTCCTCGGCTCCCGGCTGCCCAGCACTCTGATGCTGGTGGCCATGGCCCTGCTGCTGGTGGTCGTGATCGGCCTGGCGCTCGGCTGGATCGGGGCCGTGCGCGGCGGCATGACCGACAGCTCCATCCTGGTCACCACCACCCTCGCCGTCGGCACCCCCTCCTTCGTGGCGGCGGTGCTGCTGCAGGGCCTGTTCTCGGTCAAGCTGGGCTGGTTCCCCAGCAGCGGCAGCGGCACCGGGTTCGCCGGGATGCTGTGGCACCTCACGCTCCCGGCCATCGCGCTGGCGCTCTACCTGATCGGCATGCTGGCCCGCGTCACCCGCAGCACCATGCTCGAGGCCATGGGCCACGAGCACGTCACCGTGGCCCGCAGCAGGGGAGTGCCGGAGCGGCAGGTGATCCACCGTCACGTGTTCCGCAACACCCTCGGCACCGTGCTCACCATGGGTGGCCTGATCGTCTCCACCCTGCTCATCTGCACCGTCCTGGTCGAGACGGCCTTCAGCGTCAACGGCATCGGGCAACTGCTCGACCTGTCGACGACCACCAAGGACTTCCCCGTCGTCCAGGCTGTCTCCCTGCTCATCGTCGGAATGTTCATGACCGTCAACCTCGTCGTCGACCTGCTGCTTCCGCTGGTCGACCCCCGGGTCACCCTCGGCACGAGAGGAGTGTCGGCATGACCATCGCTCTCGTCCGCCGGCCCGGTCTCGCCCGGATCCGTAGCGACCGCTCCTGGCTGCACCTGCTCTGCCTCGGCTTCCTCGGGCTGGTCGTGGTGCTGGCGCTGTTCGCGCCGTGGCTCTCCCCGCACGACCCCAACGCCGTCGACCTCGGCAACGCGCTCGCCGGACCGTCCGGCGCCCACCCCCTGGGCGTCGACGGTTCCGGGCGCGACACCGCCTCCCGGCTGATCACCGGTGCCCGCACCTCGCTTCTCGGCCCGCTGGGCGTGGTGGTCTTCTCCACCGTGGCCGGTGTCGTCGTCGGCGTCGCGGCAGGCTGGCGCGGCGGCTGGCTGGACTCGGTGCTCTCCCGCAGCACCGAGCTGGTCTTCGCCTTCCCCGGCCTGCTGCTGGCGCTGCTCATCGTCTCGATCTACGGAGAGGGCCTGATCGCCCCGGTGGTCGCGCTGGGCGTCGCCTACCTCCCGTACGTCAGCCGGCTGACCCGCTCGCTCGTGCTGGCCGAACGGTCGCGCCCCTACGTCGAGGCGTACCGGGTGCAGGGCCACTCCGGCCTGCAGATCTGTCTGCGCCACGTGCTCCCCAACATCGCGCCCGTGGTGCTGGCGCAGTCCACCATCAACTTCGGCTACGCCCTGATCGACCTGGCCGGCCTCTCCTTCCTCGGCCTCGGCGTCCCCGCGCTGACACCCGACTGGGGCCGGATGGTCTTCGACGGCGAGAGCGCGATCCAGTCCGGCTACCCGCTCTGCGCGATCCTGCCCTGCGTCGCGATCGTGCTGACCGTCGTCGCCTTCAACGTCGTCGGCGAGCGCTGGGCCGACCAGGTCGCCAGGAGGGACCGATGACTGACACACCGGCCGGCACTCCGGCTGCCGATGCGGCGACCCCCGAGACACCGAACCCGGAGACGCCGACGCTCGAGATCCAGGGGCTGCGGCTGAACCTGCCGGGCGCCGCCCGTCCCGTGCTGGCCGGCGTCGACCTCACGGTCGCCGCCCGCGAGACCGTGGCGCTGGTCGGTGAGTCCGGCTCGGGCAAGTCGCTGACCTCGCGCAGCGTGCTGCGGCTGCTGCCGCCGGGCGCCGCCACCGAGGGCGCGGTACGGGTGCAGGGTGAGGACGTCCTGACCATGAACGCCAAGCAGCTGCGTCGCCTGCGCACCCACACCGCGGCGATGATCTTCCAGGACCCGCGGGCCGCCATCAACCCGCTGCGGCGCATCGGCGACTTCCTCACCGAGAGCCTGCGGCTGAACGCCGACCTGCCGGCGGCGGAGGCCACCGAGCGCGCGGTGCGGATGCTGGACGCCGTGGGCCTGGGCGACCGGGTGCTCGGCCAGTACCCGGGCCAGCTCTCCGGCGGCATGCTGCAACGCGTCGTCATCGCCGCCGCCCTGATGGGCGATCCGGCGCTGATCCTGGCCGACGAGCCGACCACGGCCCTCGACGTCACCACCCAGGCCGAGGTCGTCGGGCTGCTCGGCGACCTGCGGGACCAGTTCGGCACCGCGCTGCTCTTCGTCACGCACGACCTGGGCCTGGCCGCCGCCATCAGCGACCGCGTCTACGTCATGTACGCGGGCCGGATCGCCGAGACCGGCCCGGCCGAGGCGCTCTTCCAGCGGCCGCGCCACCCCTACACCGCCGCCCTGCTGCGCTCGACGCCGCACCTGGACGCCCCCGCCGGGCGACTCGCGGCGATCGAGGGCCGGCCGCCCAGCCTGCGCGAGGAGCTGACGGGCTGTCCGTTCGCCGCGCGCTGCGCCTTCGCGACGCAGCAGTGCCGCGAGGAGCTGCCGCCGCACCTGCCGGTGCGCGGCGAGTCGAGCCGCCTCGTCGCCTGCCACCACAGCGAGAAGCTCGCCGACCAGCTCGCAGGGAGCGTCACCCATGACTGAGACCGTGCTGACCGGGACCGTGCTGACGGACACCGTGTTGGAGGTGAGCGGACTGCACCGGTCGTTCGGCGCCGTCCAGGCCGTCCACGACGTCTCGTTCAGCCTCGCCCGGGGTGGATCGCTCGGCATCGTGGGGGAGTCGGGCTCCGGCAAGACCACCACCGCCCGCATCGTCGTCGGCCTGGAACACGCCGACACGGGCGAGGTCCGGCTGCTCGGCCGGGACCGGTCCGGGCCGGTCGGTCGCGGGCGTCGGCCACGGCTGGAGCGGGCCCGGGAGGTGCAGATGGTCTTCCAGGACCCCTTCCTCTCCCTCGACCCGCGCACCAGCGTCCACGGTGTGCTGCGGGAGACCCTGCGGCTGCACTTCCCCGAACGCCGCGCCGACCACGAGCGCCGCATCGCAGAGCTGCTCGAACAGGTCGGCCTCGGCGCCCGTGAGGCCGGAGCCCTACCCCGGCAGCTCTCCGGCGGCCAGCGCCAGCGCGTCGCGATCGCCCGCGCGCTGGCGGTCGAGCCGGCCGTCCTGGTCCTGGACGAGGCGGTGGCCGCACTCGACGTCTCGGTGCAGGCGCAGATCCTGAACCTGCTGGCCGACATCCGCACGGAGACCGGCATCGGCTACCTGTTCATCACCCACGACCTGGGCGTCGTCCGCTGCGTCACCGAGGACGTGGTCGTGATGCGGCACGGACGGATCGTCGAGGCCGGGCCCACCGCCCAGGTCCTCGACGACCCGCAGCACCCCTACACCCGGCTGCTGCTGGACTCCGTCCCGCGCCCCGGCTGGGATCCGAAGGGCATCGCGGCCGCCCGCCGCGCGCTCCTCTAGACCGGTGGGTCCGTTCCCGATCGTGGGGAGCGGGAACGGACCCACCCGCACACGCCCGCACCACAGAGCACCGAGTACTGAGATTGGCGATGGTAGAGAACTACGTCCTTTCGGGCCGCTACGAACTCCAGCACGAGCTGGGGCGCGGCGGCATGGGGACCGTGCACCGGGCGGTCGATCTCCGGCTGAGACGCCTCGTCGCGGTCAAGACCCTCTCCGCGGAGCTGGCGCACGACCCCCTCTGCCGCGCCCGGCTCCAGCGCGAGGCGCACGCCGTCGCCGCCCTGAACCACCCCGCCGTGGCGACCATCCACGACGTCGCGGAGGACGAGTACGACGGAGCCGTCGTGCCGTACCTGGTCATGGAGTACGTCGACGGCGTCACCCTCGCCGAGCTGCTCCTGAACGGACCCATGCAGGTGGACCAGGCCGTGGAGCTGGTGTGCCAGGTGCTGGACGCCCTGGAGCACAGCCACCGTCACGGCATCCTGCACCGGGACGTGAAGCCTGCCAACATCATGCTCACCGCGACGGGTGCGGTGAAGGTGCTCGACTTCGGCATCGCCAAAGCGCTGACGGAGGCGGCCACGCGGCTCACCGGCACCGGCCTGGCGGTCGGCACGCCCGCCAGCCTCTCCCCGGAGCAGATCAACGGCGTGGACGCGGACCACCGCGCGGATCTCTACGCCGTCGGCTGCCTGCTCTACCAACTGCTCACCGGCGTGCAGCCGTTCACTGGCGACTCGCCGTTCACGATCATGCACCAGCACCTGACGGCGGATCCGGTCCCGCCGTCACTGCGCCGACCGGGCCTGACCCCGGCGCTGGACGCGGTGGTGCTGACCGCGCTGCGCAAGGACCGCTCCGAGCGCCATCCGGACGCCGCGGCGATGCGCGCCGCGCTCGCCGACGTGTCCGTGGTCGGCACCCTCCCGCCGACGCTGCGCCTCTCCCCGCCGAATCCGGCGCGGCCCGCGCCGGGCCCCACGGCGCTGCAGCCCTGGCCCACGGATCCCGAGCCTCCCGCGGGGGCCGACGCGGCGACAGCGAGCGGATTCGCCGAGGCCGAAACCGGGAAACCCTGGCCCGGAGGGCCCGGTCCTGTCGGGAACGCGGAAGCAGCCTGGCCCGGAGGGGCCGGTCCCGCCGGGACCGGAGAAGCCTGGCCCGGAGGGGCCGGGGTCGGCGCGGAGGCGCCGGAGGTGGGGCGGTCCTGGGCGGGTGTCAGGCTGCACCCCACCGCCGAGGGCGCGCTCGCTCTGCTGGGCTGCCTGCTGGCCGCGCTCTGCGGCCGGATGCACATGGTCGAGGCCCCGCACTTCGCCGCCGTCGCGCTGCTGGCCGCCCTGGGCGGCGGCTGCGCGCTGCTGTGGTCGGCCCGGCTCGCCTGCGCCATCAGCTGGGGGCCCGTCGCCGAGACGCTCGCCGTCCAGTCCGAGTTCCGGCGGGCCTACCTGGGCTGGGACGCCAAGCCGGTGCTGCTCGCCCTCGCGCTCGTTGCGATGGCCGTCGTCTGCGCCGCCCGCTGCCTGTCCCGCCGCCGCGCCGACGGGGGGTTCGCCGCCGTCGGCGCCTGGTTCGCGGGGACGGCGGCCCTGTGGTTCTTCCTCGACGACCAGAACAAGACGGCCGTCTTCTACGCCCTGCTCGCCGCGACGACGGCCGCCGTGGGCACGGCCGAACTGCTGCGCAGGCGGGCGAGCGGGCCGGTCAGGGTCGGGCGTCGGTGAGCCGGTCCGCGCCGGCGGCGAGGCCGAGGACCAGCGCGCGGACCACCGCGCGGGCGTCCACCTCGGAGCCGAGCGACTGGATCGCGGCGAGTCCGTCGGCCGCGGCGGCCAGCGCCTCACCCAGCGTCAGCGCGTCGACGCCGCCCTCGCGTTCGCGCCCGAGCACGCGGAAGAGCTCCACGAAGCAGGCCCGCCAGCGGGCGTACTCGCCCTCGAGCGCCTCGCGGACCCGCTCGTCGGTCAGCGAGAACCAGTGCAGTGCGGCGTGGATCCGGGCGAGCTCGCCCGCCTCCGGCTGGGCGAGCAGGGCGATGACGCGGTCCGCGCACGCGTCGAAGCTGCCGGGCGCGCCGACCGCCTCCTCCATGGGCGTGATCCACTCCGGCCGGATGTCCTCGACGACCGCGAGGATCAGGTCGGTGCGGTCCTTGAAGTGGTAGTGGCACATGCCGTGGGTCACCCCGGCGAGGCCGGCCACGTTGCGCGTGGTGAACGGCACGTCGTCCGCGCCGCCCAGCAGGCTCCGCGCGGCGGCGACCAGCCGGGCGCGCGTCTGCTCCCCCTTCACCGACACCCGCGGCTTCCGCGCCGCCGTTGCCGTCGCCGCCTCGTCCTTCACGCCCTTGCCCGCTCGCGTCACCACGCGCCCCACCTTAGGGGGTCCGACGGTTGGGGGCTGGCGTCGCGGCGCCCGGACTCGGCCCGGACGCCGCTCCTTCATCCAGCCCCCAACCGCCGGACCCCCTTAGCCATGCCGTTCGTCCACCGAGGGCGGGTTCGCCCCTGTGCAAAGTATTGACCGAGCGCATGGTCAGTAATAACTTCCCGGATGGGCGCGCGGCCCGCGCGCCCCAGCCGAGGGAGGCCAAGGATGGACGAGCACGGCAGAGCAGCCGAAACGCCGCACTTCACTGCTGAGTACGACCCCGAGAGCGCCCCGCACCCCCGCCGGATGGACCGGCGTCGATTCCTCGCCGCCACGGGGCTGGCCGCCGCCGGCGCCGCCTGGGCCGTCACCGGGCTGGGCGGGACCGCCCGTGCCGCGACCGCGCTGGGCGCCCGGCGCAACGCGGCACTCGCCGCCGGGAGCTACGCCGTCCCGCTGGACAGCGTGCCGCACACCCGCACCTGGATGGCCTGGCCCGACAGCACCGCGATCTACGGACGCAAGCTCTCCGGGATGCAGGCGAACATCGCCCTGATCGCGGACACCATCGCCAAGTACGAGCCGGTCTACCTGCTCGCCAACTCCGCCAGCGTCGCCACCGCGCGCCGCATGTGCACCAACACCAACGTCACCGTCATCGGCTCCATCCCCGTCGACGACTGCTGGCTGCGCGACTCCGGCCCGATCTTCCGCACCAACGGTACGGGCGGGCTGGACGCCGTGGGGCTGAACTTCAACGGCTGGGGCAACAAGCAGACCCACGCCAAGGACGCCCTGGTCGCCCAGCGCGTCGCCGCCTACCTCGGCGTCAACTTCACCGCCGCCGGGCTGGTCGGCGAGGGCGGCGCGATCGAGGCCGACGGCGCCGGCACACTGATGGCGACCCGCAGCAGCATCATCAACTCCAACCGTAACCCCGGCATGAGCCAGACCCAGATCGAGCAGGCCATGTGCGCCGCCTACGGCGCCTCCGAGGTCATCTGGTTCACCGGCATCGTCGGGCAGGACATCACCGACGACCACGTGGACGCGACCTCGCGTTTCCTCGCGCCGGGCGCCGGACTTGTGCAGACGCCCAACCCGGCCGACCCGCCGGACATCTGGTCCAACGACGAGAACCAGCAGTACCAGACGCTGTCCGGCGCCAACGACGCCCAGGGCGCCCGGATCGCCGTCACCGCCCTGGAGTCGCCCGACTACAACCTGATCCGGGCGACCAGCGTGGACTTCGTCGACTCCTACGCCAACTACTACGTGTGCAACGGCGCCGTGATCTCGGCCCAGTTCGGCGACAGCACCGCCGACGCCAACGCCAGGGCCGTGCTGCAGCGCACCTTCCCCGGCCGCACGATCGTCCAGCTCAACATCGACAACCTCGGCAACCAGGGCGGCGGCATCCACTGCGTCACCCAGCCTCAGCCCGCGCCCTGACGCTCCACCGCCTCACCACACGGCCCCCGGCGCCGGGCGGGCGGGCACGGGACACCGAAGGTACCTTGGAACCACTGGGAACCGAGGAGGAACCATGATCGGTCGTCCCGTCGCCCGTGCTGTCCGGCCGGGTTCGATCCGCACCGCCGTCGTGGCCGGTTTCGCCACGTCCGGCGGCTGAGCCGGACCGGGCGGACAGCCATGTCCAGCGTTCCGGCCCCCGCGCCGCCCTCGGAGCGAGACCCCGGCGACGTCCTCGGTGACGTCGGCGCCTCCTGGGTGTGGTGGCTCGTCGGCGGGATCCTCACCCTGGTCGCCGGCATCATCCTGTTGAGCTGGCCGCACGCGTCGGTGCGCGTCGTCGCGATCATCATCGGTCTGCAACTGTTGCTGTCCGGCGTGATCCGCTTCGTCCGGGCCTTCGGACATCGAGATCCGACGGACAGCAGCCGCGTGCTCCAGGTGCTGGTGGCCCTGCTGGCGGTGCTGGCCGGTGTCCTGGTGCTGCGGCACCAGCTGCAGACCGTCGGCTTCATCACGATCCTGGTCGGCCTGTACTGGCTGGTCGCCGGGATCGTGACCATCTACCTCGCCATCGACCGGCAGATCCCGCACCGGGGCTGGATCTTCGGACTCGGCGCACTCGGTGTCGCCGCCGGGGTGGTGCTGCTCAGCTCGCCCGTGGACACCGCCGTCGCGCTCACCCGGCTGCTGGGCGTCTGGCTGATCCTTCTCGGCCTGCTCGACGTGCTGCTCGCGATCGTCGTGCGGATGCGGCTACGACGCGCCGGACCGCCGTGAGGCCGCGTACGCGGCGAACCAGTCGAGCATCTCCGGGTGCAGTACCGCACCCGGGCTGCTCACGGTCTCCGGGCTCGCGCCCTGGAGGATGCGCTTGACCGGCACCTCCAGCTTCTTGCCGGTGAGGGTGCGCGGTACGGCGGTCACGCAGACGATGTCGTCGGGCACGTGCCGCGGCGAGAGGCCGCCGCGGAGCGCGCTGCGGATCCGGGCGCGCAGCGCGTCGTCGAGTTCGTCGTCCCAGGTGACGACGAACAGCGGCATCCAGTAGCCGCCGTCGTCGAGTTCGACGCCCAGCACGAGGCTGTCCGCGATCTCCGGCAGTTGCTCGACCACCGCGTAGACGTCGGCCGAGCCCATCCGCACACCCATCCGGTTGAGCGTGGAGTCCGAGCGGCCCGAGACCTCGACCGACAGGTCGGCGTGGACGGTCACCCAGTCGCCGTGGCGCCAGACGCCCGGGTAGGTGTCGAAGTAGCTTGCGCGGTACCGCGCGCCGTCCGGGTCCCCGACGAAGCGCAGCGGCATCGACGGCAGCGGCGCGGTGACCACCAGCTCCCCCTGCTCGCCGGTCAGCGGGCGGCCTGCCGGGTCCCAGGCGGCCAGCGCCACTCCGAGCGCGGGGGCCTGGATCCGGCCGACCCGCACCGGCAGCAACGCCGAGCCGCCCGCCAGGGCGGAGCAGACGTCCGTGCCGCCGCAGATCGACTGGAGGTGGACACCGGGAAACCGCTCGTGGGCCCAGCGCCAGGTGCTCGGCGCGAGCGCGGAGCCCGTCTGCAGGATCGTGCGCAGCCGGGACAGGTCGAGATCGTCGGCGGGCCTGGCCCCGGCCTTCTCCCCGGCCGCGAGGTAGGCCGCGCCGACGCCGACCACCGTGGCGCCGGTGCGCTCGGCGACCCACCAGGCGCCGTCGATGTCCGGGTAGGTGGGGCTGCCGTCGTGGAGGATCACGGTGCAGCCGAGCAGCAGGCCGCCGACCAGGAAGTTCCACACCATCCAGCTGGTGGAGGTGACGAAGAGGAACCGGTCCTCCGGGCGCAGGTCCGCGCCCAGCCCGAGGGCCTTGAGCAGTTCGAGCGTGATGCCGCCGTGGCCCTGGACGATGCCCTTGGGGACGCCGGTGGTCCCCGATGACCATAGGATCCACAGCGGGTGGTCGAACGGCACCTCGACGAAGCGCGGGGGCCCGGCCGCCGCGGGCAGAGCGGCCCAGGCGTGCTGGACCAGGTCCGGACGCCCGGGCGCCCACGGCTCCTCGGCGGGGTCCGCCGGCGGGTGGAGGTTCTCCACCGCCAGCAGATGACGCAGCGTCGGCAGCCCGGCGGCGAGCTCGGCGACCTCCGCGCGCCGGTCGAACTCCTTGCCGCCCCACCGGTAGCCGTCCGCGGCGACGAGCACCTTGGGTCGGGCCTGCCGCAGCCGGGCGAGGACGCTCGGGGTGCCGAAGTCCGGGGAGCAGACCGTCCACACGGCCCCCAGGGAGGCGGTGGCCAGCAGGGTGACCACCGCCTGCGGCAGGTTGGGCAGGTAGCCGGCGACGCAGTCGCCGGACTCCACGCCCATGCCCCGCAACGCCTCCGCCACCGTGGCGACCTGATGGCGCAACTCGGCCCAGGAGAGCTCCACCAGGACGCCGCTGTCGTCCACGCCGACGAGCGCGGGACGCTCGCTCGTGGCCCGGGCGAGACAGCGTTCGGCGAAGTTGAGCCGGGCCCCCGGGAACCAGGCCGCGCCGGGCATCGAGGCGTCGGCGAGGACCTGGTCGTAGCCGCTGACGGCGTCCAGACCGTGGAACTCCCACACCGCCGACCAGAAGGCGGCCAGGTCGGTGGTGCTCCAGCGCCACAGCTCGGCGTAGCCGTCGAGGCGCAGGTCGCGGTTGAGCTCCAGCCAGCGCAGGAACTGGGCGACGTTGGAGTGCTCCAGCTGCTCGGGTCCGGGGGACCAGAGCAGGTCGGGATCGTTCGTCATGGTTCGGCTTCCGGGGGTGAGGGATCGGACGGTCGGACGGGTGTCAGACCAGTTCGCGCAGAAACTCCTCGGCGCGCGGCCACGGCCCGTAGCCGGAGGCCGGGTTGAGGTGGCCGACCGCGCCGACCTCGACGACCCGGCTGCCCCAGCCCCGGGCCAGGTCACGGACCCGGTCGAGGCCGGCCAGCGGGTCGTCGGAGCTGGCCACGACCAGGCTGGGGAACGGCAGCGGCTCCCGGGGGACGGGGAACCAGCCGTTGGTCTCCAGGACCTCCTTGCTCGGATGCGGCGGGTGCATCGGCTGGTCGAGGTCGGGCGGGGTGGCGAGCAGCGCGCCGCGGACCTTGTCGTCGGTGCGGTCAAGGCCGGCCCGGTGGACGGTGGCCCAGTGGACGGTGATCAGCACCCCGGCGCTGTGGGCGACCAGCACGACCGGGCCCGGCGCGGACGTGACGGCCTCGTCCAGGGCCGCGACGCGCGCGGCGCAGGAGAACCGGTCGTCCGCGTCGGCCGGGGCGAGCGTGCGGACCTGGCGCCCGGCCGAGGCGAGTGCCTCGGCGAGGTGCGTCTGCCAGTGCTCGGCGACGTGGTCGCGCAGACCGGGCACGATGATCACCGTCGTGTCGTCGGCGCCGGCGACGTCGCCGTCGGACACCGGGTGGGAGGGAACGCGGGAGGTGGTCACAGGTAGTCCAGTCGCGTCGTGGCGCTGTCGCGCTGCAGGGCGGCGACGAGCCTGAGGTTGAAGTAACGGCGCCCGACCAGGAAGGCGACCGTGGCGGGCAGGGAGACGAGTGGCAGGACCGCCAGGGCGCTCTTCAGGCCGAGGTGGTCGGCGAGCATGCCGGTCACGGCCGGGCCGGGGGCGAGACCGAGCAGGCTGTTGGCGAGCGTGAGGGTGGCGAACGCCGTTGCCGAGATCGCGGTGGGCGTCAGGTTGGCGACCATCGCCGCAGCGGGGCCGGCGGTTCCGGCCGAGAGCAGCGAGCCGAGGGCGAGCAGGAGCAGCTGCGGAGCACCGTTCGGGAGCCGGAACGCTCCGATCAGCAGCACCATGGAGGCGAGGCAGCAGCCGATCGCCACCGTCCATTTGCGCACCGGCGCGATCCGGTCCAGCCGGTCCGAGAGCATGCCGGCGCCGATCATGCCGATCCCGATGACCAGGGCGAAGATCCCGGCGGTGGCGCCGGCCTTCGCGGAGGCCATGTGGTAGTAGCGGTTGAAGTAGCTGGGCAGCCAGGCGATGAGGGCCGCGCAGACCGCGAACTGCAGGCCGCTGCCCACGTAGGCGCAGACCACCGATACCGAGGAGAACAGCTTGGGCAGATGACGCCGGATGCGGGTCCGGGACTCGGGATCCGCGGCCGCGTCCTCGACGGGCTTCAACCGCTGCTCGGTCACCACCAGGGCGTAGACGACCGCCAGCACCAGCCCGAAGAGACCCATCGCGCCGAAGGCCCAGCGCCAGCCGGCCTGTTGGGCGATCGCGCCGCCGAGCGCCACGCCGAGGACGGAGCCGAAGGCGCCACCGGCGATGAACGCGCCGGAGAGGGTGGCCCGCAGGGTGACCGGGAAGACGCTCAGCACCACGGCGATACCGACGCTGCCGTAGGCCGCCTCGCCGACGCCGACGAAGACGCGGCCGAGCAGCATCTGCCCGTAACTCGCCGCCAGCGCGCAGCCGATGGTGGCCAGGCTCCAGATCGTGGCGGCCAGGACGAGGCTGCGGACCCGCCCCCAGCGGTCGGCCAGCAGCGACATGGGGAAGGTCAGCAGGCCGACCATCAACGCCACGACACCACTCAGTGTTCCCAACTTGGCGTCGGAGAGCACCCACTGGGACTTCAGGAGTGGAAAGACCGCGTTGAGCACCTGCCGTGACATGTAGTCACTGAGGAGCAGGCCGAACGAGAGAGCGAAGACCAGCCAGGCGTAGCGCCTGGAGACGGCCGGTGCGGAGGACGTCGTCCCCGGCACGGCCCCGACAGTGATGGGGAACCCCATTGTCGCCACCTCACCTTTCCCGGTTCATCCGGTTCGAAGCGAAACTCAGAAGGGTCTGTCGCCGACGATCTCCGCGCGTTCCATCGTGCGAACGGCGGGCCAGTAGTCCTGGACGGCGTAGTGCTGGGTGGAGCGGTTGTCCCAGATGGCGACGGCGCCCGGCGTCCAGCGCCAGCGCACCTGGTACTCGGGGACGGCCGCCTGGCTGATCAGGTAGCCGAGCAGTTGGGCGGCCCCCGGCGCGTAGTCCTGGCCGAAGCGGACCCGCTCGGGCGTGTGGAAGTTGACGAAGTGCGTGGCGAAGGCGTTGACGAACAGCGACTTCTCGCCGGTCTCCGGGTGGGTGCGCACCACCGGGTGCTCCGCGTCGGGGAACTGCGCCGCCAGGGCGTGGCGCTGCTCGATCGGCAGCACGGCGCCGAAGGTGGCCTCGATGCTGTGGCGGGCCCGCAGGCCCTCGATCTGGGTCTTGACGTGCTCCGGCAGCCGCCGGTAGGCCTCGACCATGTCGACCCAGATGGTGTCGCCGCCGACGGGCGGGGTCTCGACGCAGCGCAGCACCGCGCCCATGCCGGGGCGTTCGCGCCAGGTTCCGTCGGTGTGCAGGGCGTTCTCGTAGTCGGGCTTCTTCTCCGGGCCCCGGGCGATGCGGACCAGGCCCGGGTGGTCCGGGTCGCTCCCGGCGACGGGGTGGTCCATCAGCGGGCCGAAGCGCTGGGCGAAGGCGACGTGCTCGGCGCGGCTGAAGGTCTGGTCCCGCAGGAAGAGCACCCGGTGCCGCAGCAGCAGCGCGCGGATCTCGGTGAACAACTCGTCGTCGCCGATCGCGTCGGCGAGGTTCACGCCGTGCAGTTGGGCACCGATGGTGCAGGTCAGCCGCTCGGCCTCGACGATGCCGCGGACCTGCGGCGGGGCCTGGGTGGTCGGTGTCTCGACGGTCTGGGTCATGAGGGTCTCCTGACGGTCAGGGGATCAGCACGGAGGAGCCGGTGGTGCGGCCGGACTCCAGGTCCTGGTGCGCCCGCACCGCGTCGGCGAGGGCGTAGCGCTGGTTGATCCCGACGGTGATGCGTCCGGCGGCGACGTGTCCGAACAGCTCGCCGGAGAGCTCGGCCCGCTCGGCGGGGTCGGCGATGTAGTCGGCGAGCGCCGGCCGGGTGACGAACACCGAACCAGCGAGGGCGAGTTGCATCGCGTCGATGGGCGGGACCGGGCCGGAGGCGGTGCCGAAGCAGACCAGCAGGCCGCGGCGCTTCAGCGAGGCGAGGGAGGAGGCGAAGGTGTCCTGGCCGATGCTGTCGAGGGCCACCGGCACGCCCGCGCCGTCGGTCAGCTCCCGCACCCGCTCGGCGAGGTTCTCGCGGCGGTAGAAGACGACGTGGTCGACGCCGTGGGCGCGGGCCAGCTCCGCCTTCTGCTCGGTGGAGACGGTGCCGATGACCGTCAGGCCGAGCAGCTTCGCCCACTGCGCGACGATCAGTCCGACGCCGCCGGCTGCCGCGTGCAACAGGATCGTGTCGCCCGCCTTCAGCGGCGCGATCCGCCGCATCAGGTAGGCGGCGGTGAGGCCGCGCATGGTGCTTCCGGCGGCGGTCTCGCAGCTGATCGGGTCGGGCAGCGCGATGAGCGAGCCGGCGGGCATCACGCGTTCGGTGCTGTAGGCGCCGAGCGGGCTGCCGGTGTAGGTGACCCGGTCGCCGGGGGCGAGGTGGGTCACCCCCTCGCCGACCGCCTCCACCACACCGGCTCCCTCGACGCCCATGCCCGCGGGCAGCGGCGCCGGGTACAGCCCGGTGCGGAAGTAGGTGTCGGCGAAGTTCAACCCGACCGCCTCGTGCCGGACCCGGACCTCGCCGGGGCCGGGCTCACCGACCTCGACGTCCTCCAGACGCAGCACGTCGGGGCCGCCGGTCTCGTGGAAGCGGATGGCCTTGGCCACAGGGGTACTCCGTTGTTCGATGGTGCGACGACGACGGGGGTGCCGCCGCCGCGGGGAAAGACCCGGCCGGGCCGGCCGCAAGGACGGCAGGCGCTCCGGACGGCCCCACGGCCGCGACGACCAGGGGGCGAGGGAGGCCCAGAGTCTCGGCCCGACCCGCGCGGCAGGTGGTCGGCGTTGGCCGATGGGGTGCGAGATCCGGGGTCTCGGCTGATCCCGCCCGGGCGGGCGGGGGCGGTCACGGGCGTACCGCGTGAGAGATCAGGGCGGGCGCGGCAGTTGCCCGCCCGTGACCGCCGCTTGGGGGGCCGGGCGGGTCAGACCAGGGAGCGGTCGCCCTCGGGGCGCAGCATGAAGCCGCGCTGCCCGGGCCGGCGGTTGGGGACCATGCCGAGACGGGCCAGCGTCTCGTCGGCGTCGGCGTAGTACTCGCCGATGTGGTAGATCTCGCGAGCCTCGCGGCCGGTCGCGATGTCACGGCCGAGGCCCTCGGAGATCTTGGCCAACTGCTCGATCTGCTGGACCGTAGTCATCCGCTCACCCTTGCGGCCCCACAGGTTGTCCTCGTTGCCGACGCGGACGTGCTGGCCGAGCGCGATCGCGACGGCGCCCATCGGCGCGACGGCGCGCATCGACGCCTCGATGGTGAGCGTGGCGCCGTCCGGCACCCGGCGGATGAACTCGATCAGGTCGGCCGGGTGGCGGCCGGCGAAACCGCCGCCGATGGCGACGTAGTTGAGGGTCAGCGGGCCGGTGTAGACGCCCTTGCGGATCAGCCGCTCCACCGTCTCCAGCTGGGCCAGCGTCGCGAGCTGGAAGTGTGCCTGGATGCCGTTGGCCTGGAGGCGCTTGAGGTGCTCCAGATAGAAGTCCGGTCCGGCCTCCAGGTACATGTCCCGGTAAGCCTTGTACAGCGCCGGGTTCTTGCCGACGGAGGTGCCCTCGATGTCCTCGTCGTCGAAGAGCTCGACGATGTTCATCTGGCTGGTGTTGATGGCGATGGTGACCTGGTCGGGCTTCGGGTCGAGCTCGGCCAGCAGGTGGCGGGTGTCGTAGCTGAGCCACTTGGCCTCGGCGCCCTCGTCGTCCGACTCGGGGGCGAACGAGATGGACCCGCCGATCTGCAGCACCATGTCCGGGACGGCCTGGCGCAGCCGCGCCATCAGCTCGTTGAACATCGACATGCGCTTGGAGCCGTGGCCGTCGAGCTCGCGGACGTGGATGTGCAGGACGGTCGCACCGGCGTTGTAGCAGTCGACCGCGGCCTGCACGTGCTCGTCCATGGTGAGCGGGATGTCCTCGGCGTCGCCGGGCAGCCACTCGGGCCCGTAGGGGGCCGCCTGGATGACGAGCTTCTCCTGGTTCTCCGGGTACAGCGAGTCGTCGTGGAAGTGCACGGTCCGTCTCCTCAGAGGGGTGGGGATGGCCGGCCGCTGAAGAAGAGGCGGCGGAGTGCAGCCACCGTAGGTCGGCGGGAACCGGCGCGCTTTACCCGTGGAGACGAGGTACTTGCCAATTCGGGACATCACCTCGGCGCAGGGGGACGTCAGGCGTGCTGCGCGCGCCAGTCGCGGGCGCTGCAGCCGAACTGTTCGCGGAACCAGCGCGAGAAGGCGCTCGGTGAGGAGAAGCCGAGGAGCCCGGAGATCTCCGTCAGCGACCGCCGCGGACTGGCCACCAGCTGCTCGGCCAACTCCCTTCGGGTGGAGCCCAGCAGCGACGAGAAGCTCTCGCCGGACTCCGCCAGCCAGCGGTGCACCGTGCGGCGGTCCACGCCGAGGCTGTGTGCCACCTGCTCGACCGAGCAGTTGCCGGTGGGCAGCAGCACCTCGATCAGCTCGCGCACCCGGTCGACGGCCGCCGCGTCGTCCTTGGGGGAGGCGATCGCGTCGAAGAACTGGCGGGCGTAGGTGAGCAGTTGCGGATCGGCGAGGGCGTTGGCGGTGTCCAGGTCGGCCGCGTAGAAGACCATGCCGTTGAACTCGCGCTCGAACTCCACGACGGGGCCGAAGATTCGCCGGTGCGTGCCGGTGTCGGCGGGGGCGCGGTGGGTGAAGCAGACGCTGAGCGGCTGCCAGCGCCCGCCCATGAACCCGCGCACCACCCGGTGGTACGCCGCCACGGCGAGCTCGGTCGCCTGCCGTATCTCCATCCGCTCGCCCGGATCCACGGTGACCTTGAGGCTGGCCAGCCCCTGGGCCTCGACCAGGCGGGTGTGCAGGGCCTCGTTGTACATGTCCTGGTGGCGCAGCAGCAGCTCCACCGCGCTGCGGACGTTCGGCTCCTCCCGCACGACCAGGCCGATCGGCCCGAGCGTGGACAGTCGGCGGTACTCGGCCACCCGCAGTCCGAAGTCCTCGCGGCCGGACTCCGCGGCCGACAGCTCCAGCAGCTGCACGCACGCCACGGCCGAGATCCAGCGGTCCTGGACGGCCAGGGCGGCGGCGTCGAGTCCGACGCGACGCAGCAGCGTCTGCGGATCGAGTCCCAGGGACCGGCTGAGCTCGATGTAGCCCTGCAGCGCGGCGGTGCGGACAAGGGGTTTCACAGGCGGTTCCGTTCTCTCGCGGCCACCCCGTGTCCCGAGAAGGTAAGCGATCCGTCCCGCCAGGACAAGCATCACTCGGCGCGGCTGCCTACTGTTCCTGCCACCGGGTGAGCGTCGCCGTCGCCCCCGGGCTTCCAGGAGGTTCCCATGGTGCTGCATCCGCGACTCCAGCATCCGTTCCATCCGCCCTTCCCTCTGGCGAAGGGCCCCGCCGTCTGGCGCGGGCCGGAGCTGAGCGCGACCGTGACCACCGCGGAGCTCGACGCCGGGCACGTGCGGGAGCTGGAGCAGGCGCTGCGGGTGGCCCGGCAGCGCGACGTGCCGCTGCTCCGCCTCACCCACGAGGACTTCCCGCTGCCGCGCACGGCCGCACTGCTGCGCCGCCTCGCGAAGAAGCTGGAGCACGGACGCGGCTTCGTCCTGCTCAAGGGCCTGCCCGTCGAGCGGCTCGGGACGGCCGACGTGAGCACCGTGTTCTGGTGCGTCGGCCGTCACCTCGGCGTGGCGGTGTCGCAGAACGCGGCGGGCCACATGCTCGGACACGTCATGGACACCGGTCGCGACCTGGCCGATCCCGCCACCCGCGGCTACCAGACCCGGGCCGCGCTGCCCTTCCACAGCGACCCGGCCGACGTGACGGCGCTGCTCCAGCTGAGCGCCCCGCGGACGGGCGGCCGGATCTCGCTGGTCAGCTCCGGCGCGCTGCACAACGCCGTGCTGGAGCGGCGCCCCGACCTGGCCGCCCGGCTGTTCCGTCGCCACCGCCTGGACCGCCGTGAGGAGCACGAGCCCGGCGAGCTCCCCTGGCACGAGCTCCCGCTCGCCGTCTGGCAGGACGGGCGGCTGAGCCTGCGCTACGACCGCCTGCGGCTGGACTCCGCCCGGCGCTTCCGCCAGGAGCCCCGGCCGCAGCCGGCGGACGCCGAACTCTTCGACCTGCTGGACGACCTGGCCGCCTCGCCCGGTTTCCGCCACGAACTGCAGCTGGAGGTGGGTGACGTGCTGCTGCTCAACAACCACGCGGTGCTGCACAGCCGCGAGGCGTTCGAGGACGGCCCCGACCCGGCCCACCGACGTCACCTGCTGCGACTGTGGCTGACCCCGCATCAGCCCCGTTCGCTGCCGGACGCGTTCTGGGGCGGGGCGACCGCGGCGGGAGCGGGCCGCGGTGGTGTGCCGCCGTGCGACGTCGTCTCCCCGGTCCGAGCTCCGCTCGCCCACTTCCCCTCTCGCCCCTCCGCCCTGACCTCCGTCCGCTGATCCCCACCCCCGGAGCCGCCGACCATGACCAACCTCGCCTCGCTGCTGATCGGCACGGCCGCCACCGGCCCCGGCCGGACCGCCGTACGACAGGACGACGTCGCCCTCGGCTACGCCGAGCTCGACGACCTCAGCGCCCGCACCGCCGCGCTGCTGCGGTCACGCGGGGTCCGGCCGGGTGACCGGGTCGCGCTGATCATGCCGAACATCGTGCAGTTCCCTGTCGCCTACTACGGGATCCTGCGCGCCGGCGCCGTGGTCGTGCCGCTCAACCCGCTGCTGAAGGCCCGGGAGATCGCGTTCGCCCTGGGCGACTCGGGCGCGCAAATCGTGCTGACCGCTCCGTCCTCCGCCGCGGAGGCCCGGGAGGCCGTCCTCGGGACCGGCGGCGAGTGCCTGGTCGTCGAGCCCGGGGAGGACGAGGAGCGGCTGCGCGACCACGCCCCGCTGCCCGGCTGCGTCGACCGCGCGGACGACGACATCGCGCTGATCCTCTACACCTCCGGCACCACCGGAACGCCCAAGGGCGCGCAGCTGACCCACCGGAACCTGCTCTCCAACACCGCCACCACCGTGGAGACCCTGTTCCGGGCCGGCCCGGACGACGTGCTCTTCGGCGGCCTGCCGCTCTTCCACGCCTTCGGCCAGACCTGCGCTCTCAACACCGCCGTGGCCGCCGGGGCCACCCTCACACTGCTGCCGCGGTTCGACCCGCAGCGGGCCCTGGAGATCATGCGCCGCGACGCGGTCACCGTCTTCCTGGGCGTGCCCACCATGTACACCGCGCTGCTCCAGGCCGTCCCTGCCGAGGCCGACGCTCCGGCGGCGCTGCGCCTCGCGGTCTCGGGTGGCGCGGCGCTGCCCGTCGAGGTGCTGCACGGGTTCGAACGGCGTTTCGGCGTGCCGGTCCTGGAGGGCTACGGCCTCTCGGAGACCTCACCCGTCGCCGCGTTCAACCCGCCGGACCGGCCGCGCAAGCCCGGCTCGATCGGCCTGCCCGTGCGCGGCGTGCAACTGCGCCTGGTCGGATCCGACGGCGGCGACGCCCCGGACGGCGAGATCGGCGAGATCGCGGTGCGCGGCGAGAACGTCATGGCCGGCTATCGCAACCGCCCCGAGGCCACGGCCGAGGCCCTGCGCGACGGCTGGTTCCTCACCGGCGATCTGGCGGTCCGGGACGCCGAGGGCTACTACTTCGTCGTCGACCGGAAGAAGGACATGATCATCCGCGGCGGCTACAACGTCTACCCGCGCGAGATCGAGGAGGTCCTCTACGAGCATCCGGCCGTCGCCGAGGCCGCCGTCGTCGGGGTGCCCCACGCGGTGCACGGGGAGGAGGTCGCCGCAGTGGTCCGCCTCAAGCCCGGCGCCCAGGCCGGGGCCGAGGAGCTCCGCGCCCACGTGCGGGCGCGCGTCGCCGCCTACAAGTACCCGCGCGTGGTCCGCCTCGTCGAGGAACTGCCGAAGGGACCGACCGGCAAGATCCTCAAGCGCGAGATCGTCGTCCCGCCGCACTGATCCACGGGTGGCGCCGGTCTTCGGCGGCGCCGGCGGCCCGTCAGCCGTCGCGGCGCAGATCCCCCAGCGCGGCGGCGAGCAGGGAGACGCCCTCGTCGATCTCGTGGGCCGGGTCCGCCGCGTAGCCGAGTACAAGGCCCGGAGGGCCCGGCTGGATGCGGTGCCAGGAGAGCGGGTGGACCTTGACGCCGCGGGCGAGCGCCGCCGAGGCGAGCGCGGTGTCGTCGAGGTCGCCGAAGGCGCCGTCGAAGGTCACCGTCAGGTGCAGGCCCGCCGCCGCACCGTGCACGCGGGCGGCGGGCAGGTGGGCCGCGAGCGCCCGCAGCATGACGTCCCGGCGCTTGCGGTGGCGCAGCCGGACATGGCGCAGATGCCGTTCCAGCTCGCCGGAGTCCATCAGCCGGGCCAGGACGAGCTGGGTGAGCACGCCGTTGCCGAGGTCGGCGTGCCGCTTCGCGGCCACGATCGCCTCGCGGCGCTCCGGCGGCACCAGCAGCCAGCCGATCCGCAGGGCGGGTGCGAGCAGCTTGGAGACACTGCCCGCGTAGCAGACGCCCTCGGGCAGCAGGGAACGCAGCGCGGGCACCGGGGGCCGGTCGTAACGGTGCTCGGCGTCGTAGTCGTCCTCGATCACCAGGCCGCCGTCGGCCACCCAGGCGAGCAGCTCGCGCCGACGCTCCCCGTCCAGAACCGCTCCGGTGGGGAACTGGTGGGCCGGGGTGAGCAGCACGGCGCGGGCGCCGCAGGCACGCAACGCGCGGACGTCGAGCCCTCCGGCGTCCACCGGCACCGGCACGAGCGTGAGCCCGACGTACTCCAGCTGTTGGCGGGCGCCCAGCGATCCCGGGTCCTCGACGGCGACCGGGCCGATCCCCTCCGCCAGCAGGACCGGCCCGAGCAGGGCGAGGGCCTGGGCCACCCCCGCGACCACCACCACCTCGTCCGGGTCGGCCAGGATGCCGCGGTTGCGCGCCAGCCAGCCCACGACCGCCCGCCGCAGGGCCGGGGCGCCGCGGGGGTCGCCGTAGCCGAAGTCGGCCGGGGTGAGACCGGCCAGCACGGCGCGCTCGGCGCGCAGCCACGCGGTGCGGGGGAAGGCGGCCAGATCGGGAACGCCGGGGGAGAAGTCGATCCGGCAGGGCAGGGTGCGCAGAGTGTCGACGACGCCTTCGCGCTCCGCCGACCCGAACAACGCGGCGCCGCACTCCGCCTCGCCGTCCGGGAGGCGCGCGTCGGGTCGGACAGCCGGCTGGGCCGGTGGCTGCACCGGCGCTCCGGTGGCGGGCCGGTCGAGGGGGCGGGCCGGCGGCCGGGCGGAGGGCCGGACGGGAGCGGCCACGACCACCGTGCCCAGTCGGCCGCGCCCGGCGATCTGACCGGATTCGGCGAGCCGCCGGTAGGCCTCGATCACCACGCCCCGGGTGACCCGCAACTCCTGGGCCAGCACCCGGCTGGCGGGCAGCCGTGTCCCGACCGGCAGCCGTCCGTCCGCGATGGCCGCCCGCAGCCGGTCGGCGAGCCAGGTCGTACGCCCGCCTGGCGGTGCCTCGTCGATGGCCAACTGCAGGAAGTCCGAGCCGACGACCGCGCCCGACGTCCCAGCGGACACTTTGGACCCCTTGTTCGGTGCCACGGTGGACCTGCCCATGGGTCCATTGTGCGGGCAGTGTGGACGGCATGGACCGAAACTCCCCACGGCTCGCGCAGCTCCTGCCCGGCATGGCCGGGATGGCGCTGGTCGGCGGCAGCGTGACCGTCTCCCGCACGCTCGTCGACGCGCCGCTGTTCACCTCCCAGGCCGTCCGGTATGCCGCCGCGACCGCCACCCTGCTGCTCCTCGCCCGGTTCGCCGGGGCCCGTGTGGTGCGGCCGCGCGGACGGGAGTGGCTGTGGCTGGCCGGGCTCGCGGTCAGCGGCCTGGTGCTGTTCAACGTGGCGGTGGTGCGCGGCGTCGCCCACGCGGAGCCGGCGGCGGTCGCCGTGGCGGTGGCCTGCGTGCCGCTGGTGCTCGGCCTGGTGGGCCCGCTGCTGGAGCGGCGCAGGCCGAGCCGGCAGGTGCTGCTCGCGGCGCCCGTGGTCATGCTCGGCGCCGTGCTGGTCGAGGGCACGGGCCGGACCGACGCCGTCGGCCTCGGCTGGGCGGCACTGGCCCTGTGCTGCGAGGCCGCGTTCACCCTGCTCGCCGTGCCGGTTCTGCCGCGGCACTCGCCGTGGGGCGTGTCCGTCCACGCGACGTGGATGGGCGCGGCGGTCTTCGCCACTCTCGGTGTGACGCGTGAAGGGCCGTCGGCCGTCACGAAGTTGACCATGACCCAGTGGGCGGCGACGGGGTACCTGGCCCTCATGGTGACGGCGGTCGCCTTCGTCCTGTGGTACTCGACCGTCCGCGCCGTCGGCGCGGGCCGCGCCGGACTGCTCACCGGCATCGCCCCACTGTCGGCGGCCCTGGTCGCCACCGCCTCGGGCACCGGCGCTCCGGGCGCCACGGTCTGGCTGGGCATCGCCGTGGTGATCGCCGGCCTCGTCCTCGGCCTGCGGCAACGGGCCGCCGAGCGGGCAGGCGTGGAGCCGGTCGGGGAGCCGGTCAGGGAGCCGGTCGGCCGGCGTTAGGGTGAGCGCGCAGGGTGTCGGTGACCGGGGGAGCTGAGGGTAGTGGCGGAGCCGATGACGGCGGGACCGGCCTTTCTCCGTGCGCTCGGCGTCGAGCCGGACGATGGCCAGGTGCGGCTGCTGTGCCGTGAGTTGGAGTGGTTCGCGCATCCGCGGGTGCGGACCGCGGCGGCGCGCGGGGAGCCGGAGGACACGCTCGTGGAGTTCCTGGCCACGACCGAGCTGGCCCTGCCCGTCGCCGCGCGGCAGGGGCTGGAGTCGTTCTGCGCCGAGTTGGCGGATCCGGCCGCCGCGCTCCGGTCTCCCCGGGGATGGGCGCTCGATCGGGTGGGAGAGTGGTTCGGCGTGCCCGCCGCCGCGCCCGCCCGGCAACTCGAGGATCTGATCGCGAGCTGCGGCCGATCGGACCGCCCGCTCGACAGCAGGACGGTGCGCCGCTTGTATGTGGAGGCCTCGGAACTGTGCGACCTCTGGGTGCTGGCCGTGCAGGAGGGTCTCGTCTCCTTCCCCGAGCCGGTCGGGACGGCGGACGAGGTGCTGGCGACCGAGAGCGCGGTGCTCGGCTTCTTCGACCCCGCCGACCCGGTGGACATCTCCCTGCGGCGCCTGGAACTTGCTGACCTGGTACGACAGTTGACCGAGCTGCTCGCGCTGGACCGGTGGCGTCTGCTGCCCTGGCGGGACTGGCCGTCGGACGAGGTCCCGTCGTTGGGCTGGCCGGCGCTGCTGGCCCAGGCGCAGTACCGGCTCCGCCAGATCGCATCGGCCGGTGCGCCCGCCAGGGTCGAGGCCGACACCGAGCCGACACCGGGTGGCGGCCGACGTCACGGCCACGCCCGGCACCTGCTCGACGCGTTCGGCGGCGGCCCGGCCGAGTCCGGGCGCCGCCGCGTCCGGCGCTCCCTTCTGGTGGCGATGCCCTGGGCGAGCAGGCTCCAGGTCCTCGACCTCGGCGACCCGGTCGCGACCGGGGTGCAGAAGGAGGTCGCCGCCTTGTCGCTGCACTTGCTCGACCTGCGGAAACCCGTCGAGCGAGCCCCCGGACCGGATCAGCTCCCGCTCAGCGCCTGGGAGTTGCGCGAGCTCTTCCCCGAGCTCCACCTCCTCCTCGCCACCTGCCGCGACCTGCTCGCCCACGGCGGCGCGGGCCCGTACCGGGAGTACGACGACCCCACCGTCCTGCCCGCCCTCGTCGCGGACGCGCATCTCGCGTCTCGCGGTGGCTCCGGGCGGGTTGCCGCCGCGCTGGCCGGGGAACTCGCCGCTTTCAGCCTGCTGTTCCCCGGGAACGACGCCACCGACCGGGCCCTGGGGCTGCTCGGCCACGAGCCGCGCGACGCGGAGCGCGGCCGCCCGTGGTGGGACGACCTGACCTGGTACGCCTGGCTCCGGTACGCGGCGGCCGCGGTGATGCGGTCGAACGCCGGATGACGAGTCGTCACAGGGCGAAGAGACGCGCCGCATTGTCGTGGCAGACGGCCCGGAGCCAGTCCGGGCCGAGGTCGAGGCGCTCCAGGGCGCGCAGTTGGTGCAGGTAGGGGTAGGGGATGTTGGGGAAGTCGGAGCCGAGCAGCACCCGGTCGCCCAGGTCGGCCAGGCGCGGCAGGGCCCGCTTCGGGAAGGGCATCAGCTGTTCGCTGAAGTCGGTGAAGGCCATCGTCGTGTCCAGCCGCACCTGGTCGTACTGCTCGGCCAGGGTGAGGAAGTCCTCGTACTCGGGCATGCCGAGGTGCGCGACGATCAGGCGCAGCCGCGGGTGCCGGGCCAGGACCGCGGCGATCGGCTCGGGGCCGGTGTGCTTGCCGGGCGCGGGTCCGGAGCCGCAGTGGATGACGACGGGGACGCCCGCCTCGGCCAGCAGGCCCCAGGCCGACCGGAGCAGCTCGTCGGTCGGGTCGTAGGCGCCGACCTGCACGTGCGCCTTGAACACCCGCGCGCCCGCCTCGACGGCCTCGCGGACGTACGCCTCCACGTCGGGCTCGGGGAAGAGCGTCGCGGTGTGCAGGCAGTCGGGGGTGCGCCGGGCGAAGTCGACGGCCCAGGTGTTCAGCCAGCGGGCCATGCCGGCCTTGTGCGGGTAGAGCATCGCGGTGAACGCGCGGACGCCGAAGGCCCGGAGGACGGCGCTGCGCTCGTCCTCCTCGTGGCGGTAGGTGATCGGCCAGGCCGCCCCGCCGGTCAGCGGCCCCATGGCGTCGAAGTAGTCCCAGACCTTGCGCAGGACACGCTCGGGCATGAAGTGCGTGTGGACGTCGACGAGGCCCGGCAGCCCGAGACCGCCCCAGAACTGCCGGATCTCCTCGACCTCGCGTGGGTCGAGGACGCCGACGGCGCTGTCGGGCGTGGCGTGATGATCGTTCATGCGTCAACGATCGCGTATCCGCGCAGGAACCGGGAAGGCGGGGCCTCCGGCAGGGCCCCACGGGAGCTTGGCCAAGGCCCGGCTCGCGGGAGCTGAACCCGCTTCCGTCCGTGGGCGTAGTACCGGGCAGGACCCCGCTTTCGGCGGGCCGACGGACCGACCGCTTCACAGCGGGTGTCGCGGCAGTCCTCTCGGAAGAAGATCGTCATGAATCGTCTCCTCGCCCTCCCGGCCGTCGCCATGGCTGTCGCGGCCCTGGCCGTCGGCTGCAGCTCCAGCACCAAGAACGCGGTCTCCTCGCCTCCCAGCTCGACAGGCGGATCCACCGCGACGACCTCCGCGGCGGTGCACACCGTGAACTCGAAGTACGGGCAGATCCTGGTGGACGGCTCCGGCCGCACCCTGTACCTGCTGACTGCGGACTCCGGTGGCAAGTCCAGCTGCTACGGGACGTGCGCGTCCTTCTGGCCGCCGGCCCACACGGCGGGCACACCGACCAGCAGCGGTCTCAACGCCTCGATGGTCGGCACGACCGCCCGCACGGACCACACGACGCAGGTCACCTACCACGGCCACCCCCTCTACACCTTCGTGAAGGACACCAAGTCCGGTGACGTGACCGGGGAGGGGATCACCAACTTCGGCGGCACCTGGTACGTCGTCGGCGTCGACGGCAACGCGATCACCAGTGCTCCCGCGACGCCGGCGCCGAGCCCGAGCACCAGCGGCTCCGGAGGCGGCGGCTACGGCTACTGAGGTCGCGCCCCGCCGGGGCGGTGGCCCGCGAACGGCCTGGTGGGCTCAGCCCGCCAGGCGACCGCCGCGCAGGAGCAGCAGGAGCACGTCGGCGCCGGCCAGGGCCAGGCAGGCGAGGAACGGCGCGCGGCTCCGGCCCGGCGGCCACAGGACGACGGCCGAGGAGAGCGCACCCGCGGCCGTGAGGCCGAGCACGCCGGACAGATCCACGGGACCGGACGGCCCGCACAGGAGCACGGCCGAGCCCGCGCCCAGTGCGCCGGCGGCGAGCACGCGCGCTCCGCGCCCGCCCAGCCGCTGCGGCAGGCCCCGCACCCCGGCCCGCAGGTCGTCGTCGATGTCCGGCAGGACGTTGGCCGCGTGGGCGCCCACGCCCAGCAGTGCCGCAGCAGTGGGTGCCCACCAGTGCGGCCACGGGGAGCCGGGGAGCGCGCGGGTCAGGTAGGCGGGAAGCAGACCGAAGGCGAGGCCGTAGGGGAGCCAGGACCAGGCGGTCCGTTTCACGCCGAGGTTGTAGGCCCAGCCCGCGGCCACCCCGACCAGGTGCAGGCTGCCGGCGGACCGTCCGCTCGCGAGGGACAGCGGGACGCAGGCGGTGAGCGCGCACGCCGCCGCGACCGCCACCGTGCGCCGGGAGACGGCGCCCGTCGCCAGCGGTTTGTCGGCCCGTGCCGCGACGGTGTCCCGGGCGGCGTCCACCGCGTCGTTGCTCCAGCCGATGGAGAGCTGGCCGGCCAGCACGGACGCCCCGATCAGCGCCGTGCCGGTCACGCCACGCCCGGACGCGGCGGCCAGCGCGGTGACCACGGCCGTCACCGCGGCGGCGGGAGCGGGGTGAGCGGCCAGCAGCAGACTCCGGACACGCCCGAGGGCCCGGGCCGCGCCGGGTCCGGTCCGGTCCACCACTCCGACGGCGTCCACGCCCCGAGCGTAGAACGACATCCCCGGCGCGCGCCGCGCCACGCGCGTGAAATGCCCGGGAACTCTTCGTTCAGCTGATGTTCCGGATGTTCGGTTCGTGTTCTGAGGATTGATCAGATGACGGCCTATGATGGCTGGATGACGCGAATCGCGGCTGTCCACGGAGTGCTTCCGGAACACCGGTACCGCCAGCGTGAGATCACCGACGCGCTCGCGACGATGTGCCTGGAGGGGGCACACGACGAAACGCGGGAGCGCGCCGTACTGGAGCGCCTGCACGCCACCGCCGGTGTCCGCACCCGGCACCTCGTCCAGCCGCTCGAACGCTATGCCGGGCTCGACGGGTTCGGTGCGGCGAACGACCTGTTCATCGAGGAGGGGGTGCGGCTCGCCGAGCGGGCGCTCGCGGCCGCCCTGGACGAGGCCGGGATCGCCCCGCAGGAGGTCGACCTCGTCCTCGCCACCTCGGTCACGGGCATCGCCGCGCCCTCCCTGGAGGCCCGCCTCGCGGGGCGGCTGGGCCTGCGGCCGGACGTCAAGCGCATCCCCGTGTTCGGCCTCGGCTGCGTCGCAGGGGCGGCCGGACTCGCCCGGGTCCACGACTACCTCGAGGGCCACCCGGACCAGGTCGCGGTGCTGCTCTCGGTCGAACTGTGCTCGCTGACCCTGCAGCGCGCCGACACCTCCGTGGCGAACCTGGTGGCCGGGGCGCTCTTCGGCGACGGCGCCGCCGCGCTCGTGGCCGTCGGCCGCCACCATCCGCGCCGTCAGGAGTTCTCCGGGCCCGATGTGGTGAGCACCCGGAGCCGCCTCTACCCCGGCACCGAGCGCGCGCTGGGCTGGGACATCGGCGACAGCGGATTCTCGATCGTGCTGGGCGCCGAACTGCCCGAGCTGGTCCGGCTGCACCTGGGCGAGGAGGTCCGCTCGTTCCTGGCCGCCCACGACCTCAAGCCGGACGGCGTGGCGGGCTGGGTCTGCCACCCCGGCGGGCCCAAGGTGCTGGAGGCGCTCCAGGAGACGCTGGGCCTCGGACCGGACGCGCTCGAGCTGACCTGGCGTTCGCTCGCCGAGGTGGGCAACCTGTCCTCGTCGTCGGTGCTGCACATCCTGCGCGACACCCTGGCCCTGCGGCCCCCGCCGCCCGGCAGCCCGGGCCTGCTGCTGGCGCTCGGCCCGGGGTTCAGCTCCGAGGTCGTGCTGCTCCGCTGGCAGGGCGGAGGCGACCGATGACCTGGTACTACCTGCTGATCGTGCTCGTCGCCGCGGAACGGGTCGCCGAGCTGGTCGTCGCGCGCCGCAACGCCGCCTGGAGCGCGGCGCGCGGCGGCGTCGCCCACGGGGACGGCCACTACCCCGTGATGGTCGTCCTGCACACGGGCCTGCTGGTCGGCTGCCTCCTCGAGCCGGGTCTTGCCGGCCGGCCGTTCCTGCCCGCGCTCGGCTGGCCGATGCTGGCTCTCGCGCTCGGCGCGCAGGCGCTGCGCTGGTGGTGCATCACCACGCTCGGACCGCGCTGGAACACGCGCGTCATCGTCGTGCCCGACCTGCCGCTGGTCGACGCCGGCCCTTACGCGCTGCTGCGGCACCCCAACTACGTGGCCGTGGTCGTCGAGGGGTTCGCCCTGCCACTGGTCCACACGGCCTGGGTGACCGCCCTCGCCTTCACGCTGCTGAACCTGCCGCTGCTGGCCGTTCGTCTGCGCTGCGAGAACGCGGCCCTGGCCGGAGTCGTGCCACCCCCGGCGGCTGCGGGCGTGTCGTGCTCGACCTCCTGATCGTCGGCGGTGGACCGGCCGGACTCGCGACGGCGATCCACGCCGTCCGGGCCGGCCTCGACGTGGCCGTGGCCGAGCCGCGCCCGACCCCGGTCGACAAGGCCTGCGGCGAGGGCCTGATGCCGGGCGCGGTGCGGGCGCTCGACGCTCTCGGCGTGACCCCGAAAGGGCACGTGCTGCACGGCATCCGCTATCTCGACGCGGCGGGTGGGTCCGGGCAGGGCGGGAACGGCGCCGAGGCCGCATTCCGTCACGGCAACGGCCTGGGCGTGCGGCGCACCGTCCTGCACGAGGCGCTGGCGCTGCGGGCCGCGGAGCTCGGCGTCCCGGTCCGTCCGTTCCGCGTCGACCCGCGATCCGTCCGGCAGGACGGCGAGAAGGTCACCGCCGGGGGAGTGGCGGCCCGTTACCTCGTCGCCGCGGACGGCCTCCACTCGCCGCTGCGCCGGAGCCTGGGCCTGGACCTGCCCGACCCCCGCCCCTCCCGCTACGGGCTGCGCCGGCACTTCGCCGTCCCGCCGTGGACGGACCACGTGGAAGTGCACTGGTCCGCGCGGGCCGAGGCCTACGTCACCCCGCTCGGTCCCGAGCTGCTCGGCGTGGCCGTGCTGACCGGCGACCGGGCACCCTTCGACGAGCAACTGGCCCGCTTCCCGGCCCTGTGCGCCCGACTCGCCGAGCAGGCCTCGCACGCGGCCACCGCCGTGCGCGGCGCCGGGCCGCTGCGGCAGCGGGTCCGGGCCCGGGTCGCGGGCCGGATCCTCCTGGTCGGCGACGCCGCCGGGTACGTCGACGCGCTGACCGGGGAGGGCGTCTCGCTCGCCCTGACCGGTGCCGCGCATCTCGTCCGCTGCGTCCGCGAGGACCGTCCCGCGGCCTACGAGCGAGCCTGGAGCCGCGCCTCCCGGCGCCACCGGCTGCTCACGCACACCCTGGTCCGGGCCCGGGCGCACCCGGCCCTCGCCCGCCGCATCGTCCCGACCGCCGCGCGCCTCCCGGCCGTGTTCACCCTCCTCGTCAACGGCCTGGCCTGACGAACGGGTGAGCCGGAGGCCGCCCGGGCTCACCCGTCCGGAGCAGTGCGGGTGGCCGCCCCCCTGACCCCTCGGAACAGTGGCGCACAGAGCCGCGCGGGCGGCGACGCCGGGTACCGGACCCGGCGCGGAGAGGGGCAGGGACATGGCGCAGGACAGTTCGTCGAAGGCGGCGCAGCCGCAGATCACCGCCGCCAACGAGGCGGTGCTCAAGCGGTACCCCTTCGACGACGAGGCGGACTTCGAGGACGCCGCGCGCGGCTACCTCGGCTCCCTGGACGACGGGGAGATCGCCGACGGGAAGGGCCGGGTCGTCTGGGACCTGAACGCCTACGCCTTCCTCGACCAGGACTGCCCCGACACCGCCAACCCGAGCCTGTGGCGCCAGAGCCGACTGGTCTCCCGGCACGGCCTGTTCGAGGTCACCGAGGGGATCTACCAGGTCCGCGGCTTCGACCTGTCCAACATGACGGTGGTCGAGGGCGAGCGCGGGGTGCTGGTGATCGACCCGCTGATCTCCGCCGAGACCGCGGCGGCCGGGCTCGCGCTCTACCGCGCCCACCGCGGCGACCGTCCCGTCACCGGTGTGCTCTACACCCACAGCCACGTCGACCACTTCGGCGGCGTCCGGGGCGTGGTCGGTCAGGAGGAGGTGGACGGCGGCGTCCCGATCTTCGCGCCGGAAGGCTTCCTGGAGCACGCCGTCAGCGAGAACGTCTACGCCGGGACCGCCATGGCCCGCCGCGCCGCCTACATGTACGGCGCGGCGCTGCCCAAGGGTGTGCGCGGGCAGGTCGGCGCCGGGCTCGGGCAGACCACCTCGACCGGATCGGTCGGGCTGATCCCGCCGACGGTGACGGTCACCCGGACCGGCCAGAGCGAGACCGTCGACGGCATCCGGATGGTCTTCCAGCTCACGCCCGGCACGGAGGCCCCGGCCGAGCTGAACATCCACTTCCCCGACCACGCGGCGCTGTGCCTGGCCGAGAACGCCACCCACAACCTGCACAACCTGCTGACGCTGCGCGGCGCCGAGGTCCGCGACCCACGGGTGTGGGCCCGCTACCTGTCCGAGGCGGTCGAACTCTACCTGGACGGCACCGACGTCGCCTTCGCCTCGCACCACTGGCCGGTCTGGGGCCGCGAGCGGGTCGAACGGTTCCTCACCGAGCAGCGCGACACCTACGCCTACCTGCACGACCAGACCCTGCGGATGCTCAACCAGGGCCTGACCGGGCCCGAGATCGCCGAGCGGATGCAGATGCCGCCGGCCCTGGAGCAGGCCTGGAACACCCACGGCTACTACGGCTCGGTCTCCCACAACACCAAGGCGGTCTACCAGCGCTACCTGGGGTGGTTCGACGGCAACCCCGCCCACCTGTGGCAGCACCCGCCGGTCGAGGCGGCCACCCGCTACGTGGAGTTCATGGGCGGCGCCGACGAGGTCCTGCGGCGCGCCCGTGCCAGCTTCGAGGAGAACGACTTCCGCTGGGTGGTCGAGGTCGTCAACCACGTGCTGTTCGCCGACCCGGACAACGCGGCGGCACGCACCCTGCAGGCCGACGCGCTGGAGCAGCTCGGCTACGGCAGCGAGAACGGCACCTGGCGCAACTTCTACCTGATGGGCGCGCTGGAGCTGCGCCACGGCTCGATCGGCACCCCGACCGTCGCCTCCTCCCCGGACCTGCTGGCCGCGCTCACCCTGGACCAGCTCTTCGACGCCCTCGCGATCCGTGTCGACGGCCCCGCCAGCTGGGACAAGGACGTCACGGTGCGGTGGGAGCTCACCGACGGGCCGACGATCACCCAGCGGCTGCGCAACGGCGTGCTCACGCACACCTTCAGCGAGGCGGGCCGGACGAAGCAGCCGGACGTCTCCCTCTCCCTCGGCGAGGCGGACCTGCGGGCGGTGCTGACGGGCGCGGTCGCGCCGACGGAGCTGGCGCAGCGGGCCCAGGTCACCGGCGACCCGGCGAAGCTCGCCGAACTGCTCGGCAGCCTCACCGAACCCGACCCCGACTTCGCCATCGTCACTCCCTGACCCACCGCGCGCTGCCGCGCCCCCCGGGTGATCCTGGTGAACATGGCAGAGAAGACATCCGAGGGACGTGAGCCGCTGCTGCACGTCAAGGGGATGAACGTCACCGGCCGCGCGCTGATCGTCGGCGTGCTGCTGGTGGCGTTGGTCTGGTTCGTCGCCGCCAACACCCAGTCCGTGAAGGTCCGGCTGTGGGTGCCGACGGTGACGGCTCCGCTGTGGCTGGTGCTCGCGGTGACCGCGGTGGTCTCCGGCGCCATCGGGTGGTTCGTGGGCCGCCGACGGCTCCGGAACAAGGGCCGCCGCAACTGACCGGACCCCCGCAAACCGACCCCGGCGACACGGCTCGTCGTGGCACGTCCGATCATGGAGGTGGGAGGCGGAGTGCGGGCCCACCGACGCGGCAGGTCGGTGAGCCCGGGACGCGAGGCACGTGAGGAAGGCGGCGCTCGACGATGGCGGTGGCGCGGAGTACGGACCACAGGGACGGCGCGCCGGAGGGCGTGCCCCGCACGACGCCCCGTACGACCTCCGGGCCGCGGCGCGGGCTGGTGCTCGGCGCGGGCGGGAGCCTCGGAGCGGCCTGGACGATCGGTGCGCTGTGCGCGCTGCAGGAGGCCACCGGTTGGGATCCGCGCACCGCGGACGTCATCCTGGGCACCTCGGCCGGCTCCCTGGTCGGCTCCATGCTCGGCATCGGCGTCAGCGCGGCCGACCTGCGCGACCACCAGCGCGGCGTCGAGCCGGCCGGAGGCCCCATGCGGGGCGTCCGGGTCGACTACGACACGTGGGTGGGCGGCGCGCTGCCCCGGATGCCGCGCCCGGGGATCGGCTCGCTGCGCCTGCTGCGCAACCTGGCCGGCCACCCCCAGCGCATGCCGTTCACCACGGTCCTTGCCGCTGCGGCGCCTCCCGGCCGGGGCAGCCTGAGCGGCGTCCGCGACCTGTACCGCCAGCTCCATCTGGACGACGGCTGGCCGCCGAACCCGGCCCTGCGGGTGGTCGCCGTGGACCTCGACACCGGCATGCGCGTGCCCTTCGGCACGCCCGGCGCCCCGACCACCGACCTCGCCTCCGCCGTCACCGCGTCCTGCGCGCTGCCCGCCTGGTTCGAGCCGGTGCGGATCGACGGGCGCCGCTACGTGGACGGCTGCGCCTGGTCCGACACCAACCTCGACCTGCTGGCCGGCGAGCAGCTGGACGAGGTCTACGTCCTCGCTCCGACCTGCGCGCGCGAGACGGACCACCCCCGCAGCGTCCCCGCGCGCGTGGAGCGCGCCCTGCGCCGGATCTCCACCAACCACCTGTTGCGCGAGGCCGGGCAGGTGCGCGAGACCGGCGTCCGCGTGCACGTGCTCGTCCCCGGCCCCGAGGACCTGGTGGCCATGGGCGCGAACCTGATGGCCCCGCAGCAGCGCCTCACCGTCCTGGAGACCTCCCTGCGCACCACCACCGCGGCCCTGGCCCGCACCCCGGTCTGTCCGTCGTAGCGCGGACACCGGACCGGCCCGGCCGTTCGGCGGGGTCGGGTTGTGGGCATGACCACTCCTGAGAGGCAGGCACAGGTCGAAGGAGGGACACGGCATGAGTCCGACCGTCGCGCAGGTCCTAGCTGCCAAACCCGATGCCGGCCGCACCGTCCACACCATCGGACGGGACGGCACCGTGCTCGACGCCCTGCGGCTGCTGGCCGACAGGGGCATCGGCGCCCTGGTGGTCATGGCCGACGAGCGGATCGTCGGGATCGTCACGGAGCGGGACTACGCCCGCAAGGTGGAGCTCCGCGGTCGTTCGGCGGCGACGACGCTCGTCGAGGAGATCATGACCGCCAAGGTCCGCTACGTCGAGCCCACCCAGACCGCGGCCGAGTGCATGGCCCTGATGACCGAGCACCGCATGCGCCACCTCCCGGTCCTCGACGAAGCCGGCCGGCTGACCGGCCTCGTCTCGATCGGTGACCTGCTCAAGCAGCAGATCGCCGACCAGCAGTTCACCATCGACCAGCTGGAGCACTACATCCAGGGCGCGCCGAGTCCCGCCTACCCGAGCTGAACCGGATCACTCCTTGACGTGGACGGCGACACCACCCACGTAGGTGCGGTGGACGGTCGTCGACGCCAGCTCCTCGGCCGGGACCGCGTACGGGTCGCGGTCGAGGACGGCGAGGTCGGCCAGGGCGCCAGGGCGCAGCACGCCGGTGTCGTCGAGGTGGTTCACGTAGGCGGAACCGGCCGTGTAGGCGGCCAGGGCGGCGGTCAGCGAGAGGCGCTGCTCCGGCAGGAAGACGGGGTGGTCCGAGCCCGGGTGGCTGCGGTTGACCGCGACGTGGATGCCCTCGAACGGGTTGGGGCTGCTGACCGGCCAGTCGCTGCCGGCGGCCAGCACCACGCCCGCGCGATGCAGGTCGCCGAACGGGTACTGGCGGGTCGCCAGGTCGCCGCCGAGGAACGGGATGGTGAGCTCGTCCATCTGCTTCTCGTGCGCGGCCCACAGCGGCTGCATGTTGGCGGTCGCGCCCAGCTCGCGGAAGCGGGCGATGTCGTCGCGGTGGACGACCTGGAGGTGGGCGAGGTGGTGGCGGGTGTCGCGCCACCCGTTGGCGGCGCGGGCGGCCTCGACCGCGTCCAGCGCCTCGCGCACCGCGCGGTCGCCGAGCGCGTGGAAGTGGACCTGGAAGCCGAGCGCGTCCAGCGCGGTGACGTGGGAGCGCAGGGCGAGGGGGTCGACGAAGCTGAGGCCGGCGTTGGCGGTCGCGCAGCCGCAGGAGTCACGGTAGGGCTCGGTCATCGCGGCGGTCTGGTTCTCGGCGATGCCGTCCTGCATGATCTTGACCGTGCCCGCGCTGAACCGGTCGCCCAGCCGCAGCCGCTCGCGGCGCTCGACGAGTTCGGGGATCTGCTCGGCACCGCGCTCGCGGTCCCACCACAGCGCACCGCGCACCCGCGCCGTCAGCAGACCGCGCTCGATCGCCAGCGCATAGACCTCGGAGGCGTCGGCCATGCCGTTGTAGACGCCGAGCAGAGCGTCCTGCCACGCGGTGATGCCGTAGGAGTGGAGCAGCGCCTGCGCCTCCAGCAGGCCGCGCAGGCGGTCCTCCAGGTCGGCCTCGGGCACGTGGCGCGAGACCAGGCCCACCGCGCCCTCCTGGAGCATGCCGCTGGGCGTGCCGTCGGCCTCGCGCTCGATCCGGCCGTCGGCCGGATCGGGGGTGTCGGCGGTGAGTCCGGCCAGCTCCAGGGCGAGGGTGTTGGCCCAGGCGCCGTGGTGGTCGCGGTTGGAGAGCAGGACCGGCCGGTCGGCGACGACGGCGTCGATCTGCTGCCGGGTGGGCTGCCCGCCGGGGAAGCTGTCGAGCGACCAGCCGCCGCCGGTCACCCAGGCCCCGGCGGGCAGGGCGTCGGCCGCGGCGCGGATGCGGCGCTGGTAGGCGGCCAGGTCGGCGGCGTCGGAGAGGTCGCAGGAGATCAGCTCGACGCCGCCGCCGACGGGGTGGACGTGCGCGTCCTGGAAGCCGGGGACCAGCGCGCGGTCGGCGAGGTCGACGACCTCGGTGCGCGGGCCGATCAGACCGCTCAGTTCGTGGGCCTGGCCGACGGCGGTGATCCGGTCGCCGGTGACGGCGAGCGCGGTGGCGCGGCTGCGGGCGCCGTCCATGGTCAGCACGGGGCCGCCGGTGAGGACGAGGTCGGCGTGGGTCATGCGGAGATTCCTTCGAGCGAGGTCGTGGCGCCGGCGGTGGCGGTGGTCCCGGCGTCGGCGTCGAGCGCCGGGAGGGAGTCGGCGTCGGTGCCGCGGCCGGTGGTGAAGTAGGCGGAGCGGCGGCCCCACTTGGCCCAGGCGGCGGCGACGAGCCCGGTGACGATGATCAGCGCCGGGGTCAGCAGCTCGAACCAGCCGTTGTTGGCGTCGAGGGCGAAGTGGTCGGTGGAGGTCGCCAGCGTCCAGCAGAGCGTGCCGCCGACGAAGAGCAGCGCCAGGGCGCTGACGAGCGGCACGACGACGCTGAGCAGGGCGCGGCGCGGGGCGGTGCGCAGGTGGCTGCGGAAGCGCCAGGCGCAGGCGATCGCGGTGAGCGCGTAGCCGAGGGCGACGACCACGCCGATGGCGTTGACGGCGGCGCCGATCAGCTGGTTGACCGTGGGCAGGACCAGGGAGACGGCGGCGACGGCCGCGCCGGTCAGGCCGATCAGGGCGGTGCCGCGGGCGGGGGTGCCGAAGCGTGGGTGGAGCCGCGTCCACACCTGGCCCATCGTGCCGTCGCGGCCCATCGCGAAGAGCCCGCGGGCGGTCGGGATGACGGAGGCCTGCAGGGAGGAGACCAGCGAGAAGGTCAGCGCCACCAGGGGGAGCGCGGCCAGCGGCTGGCGGGCGAGGCGGTCGCCGAAGAACATCAGGCCCGTGGCGCCGTTCCCGGCCAGGTCGTCCAGCGGCAGGACGCGCTGGAAGGAGAGTCCGGCCAGCAGGAAGATGCCGAGGACCAGGACGAGCGAGAGGATGCCGCCGCGGCTGGCCTGGCGGGGGTCGCCGACCTCCTCGGAGACGCTGAACGCGGAGTCGAAGCCCCAGTAGCAGAAGAGCGCCAGCACCAGGCCCTGGGCGAGCGCGCCGGCCGAGGGCGCGCCGAACGGGTCGAACCAGGACAGGTGGAAGGGCTGGTGCCCGGCGAAGAGGCCGTAGCCGCAGAACCCGAGCAGCACCAGGTACTCGAAGACCAGCAGGATCGTCTGGAAGCGGGTGGCCTTGGCGACGCCGGTCATCGCGGTGACGGTGACGGCGGCCAGGACGACCATGCCGATCGCGGTGGACTGCCCGCTGGAGTTCGGGTCCAGCGCGAGCCCGGCCAGGTGGTGGAGCCCGCCCTCGCCGCCGAGCTGCAGCAGCGCGGAGCCGGTCAGCGTGGTGGTGTAGGCGAGGAAGACGATCGTGCCGACGATGTTGATCCAGCCGACCAGGAAGCCGAGCCAGGGGCTGAGCGACTGCCCGACCCACACGTAGGCGTTGCCGCAGTTGGGCTCGACCCGGTTGAGCTGGGCGTAGCCGACGGCGATGCCGAGCACCGGCAGGAAGCCGAGCAGCATGAGGCCCGGCAGGTGCAGGCCGACCACGCCGGCGATCAGGCCGATGCCGACGCCCACGCTGGAGGTGGCGGCGATGCTGGAGGCGGCCACCGCCAGGCTGTCCCGGGTCCCGATGGACCTGCTCATGGTCCGGTCGCTGCCGGCCGTTGTCGTGTCCTGCATGGATCCACCGCCTCACGGGCTACGGGGAGGGCGCGCTCGGCGCTGGTGAAACCATACGGAACCAGCGACTCCCTTCTCGTGTCAATGGTGTTGACATATTCGTTGACTCATCGCGTAAGGTCCCGCCATGGCACAGCGAGTGGTGGTTCCCGAGCCCGAGCGGCGGCGCAGGCGCCCGACCAAACAGGGCGTGGTCCTGTCCGAGCAGCTGATCGTCGAGACCGCGATCCGGCTGGTCGGACAGCAGGGCGCGGCCGCGCTCTCGGTCCGGCGCCTCGGCCTGGCGCTCGGCGCCGACCCGAGCGCCGTCTACCGCTACTTCCGTGGCACCGACGACCTGTTGCTCGCCCTTGCCGACGAGATGGTCCGTCGGGCGCTCGACGGCTGGGCCTCGTCCGGGCAGTGGCGAACGGACCTGCGCGATCTCGGCATGCGCATGCACGCGGCCTACCTGAGCCACCCCCAGGTCGCCCTGCTCGCCGCGCACCGCACGACCGGACGCGTCCACGAGACCCGCGCCGTCGAGGCCATCATCGGCGTGCTGCGCGCGGCAGGGTTCCCCGACACCGACCTGGCCCGGATCCACGGCTCCTTCGCCGACCTGGGCCTGGCCTTCGCGGCGCTGGACGCCGCCGCGCTCGCCCTGCCACCGGCCGCGGCCGAGGCCGACCGCACCGCCTGGCGCGACACCTATCCGCGCCTGGACGCCCAGACCCACCCCAACATCGCGGCCACCGCCCACCTGCTCACCCGCGAGACGAGCCGCAGCGCCTTCCCCTTCGCGCTCGACCTCTTCCTGGACGCCCTCGTCGCCCGACTGTCCCTGCAGCAGGGGCCGCCCACCACCTCGGTCCCCACGGGATAGGGTGGCGGCCGTGACTTCTTCCTTGCGCAGCGAGTACCGGGAGCAGACCCGGCGGCGGCTGCTCGACGCGGTGCGTGAGGTGCTGGAGGAGACGGACTACGCCGCGGCCACGGTGGACGAGATCGTCCGGCGGGCCGGGGCCAGCCGGGCCACGTTCTACGTGCACTTCCGCTCCAAGGCGGAGGCGGCGGCCGCCCTGCTGGACCGGGTGACCCCGTCCGACCGGGGCGTCTACGCGACCCTGCCGAAGGCGCTCGGCACCCGCGCGGGTCTGCGGCGCTGGCTGGAGGCGTCACTCGGCTGGTACGAGGCGCACGCGCGCCTGCTCGCCGCGCTCAACGAGGCGATGGCGGTGGAGGGCACCGTCGCCCGAGGCCGTTCCGCGGCCGTCGAGCGGCTGGTCGAGGCGCTCCCGGAGTACCTGGAGCGCTGCGGCGATCCGGCGCGGGCGCGGGTGCGCCTGCAGTTGCTGCTGCGGCAGTTCCACCAGGTGGCCATGGACACCGTGGTCCAGGGCGCCTGGCAGCCCGACCGCGACCTGCTGCTGGACGAGCTGGCCGGCGCCTGGTGGGCGGTCCTGGGCGGCGTCGAGCCCGAGGCCGTGTCCGGCAACTGACGCACGCTCGACCTCGCCGGTCGGCCGCGGCCGCGCCCGACCGGCGGAGCCGGTTACTCGGAGCCGATCCCCGTCAGGATGCGCAGCTCCACCGCCTCCTGGTCGACCTGCGGGGCGTTGCGGCGGGCGCCGAACCTGCTGCCGGCCCAGCCCAGCAGGAACGCGGCCGGGATCGAGACGATGCCGACGCTCTGCAGCGGGAACCAGGCGAAGTCCAGGTTCGGGAAGAGCGTGCCCGGCCGACCGGAGACCGTCGGCGAGATCAGCTGCAGCCCGATCGCGAGCACCGTCCCGCCGTAGACGGACCACAGCAGTCCGGTGCGGTTGTAGCCGCGCCAGAAGAGACTGTGGACCAGCGCGGGCAGCACCGCCGAGGCCGCGACGGTGACCGCCAGCATGGACAGGAACTGCACGTTGTAGCCCTGGGCCTCGACCGAGAGGCCGATGCCGACGACGCCGAAGAGCAGCGCGGCCCAGCGGACCGTGCGGACCTCCTTGGCCTGGCTGAGCCGGCCGTGGCGGACGGCGTAGGCGTGCACGTCGTGGGCGAGGGTCGCGGCGGCGGTGAGCGTGATGCCCGCGACCACGGCGAGCACCGTGACGAAGACCGTGCAGGCGACGGCAGTCAGCAGGGTGATGCCCGCCGTCGTGGTGGGGCCGCCCGCCAGGTTCCCGGCGAGCAGCAGCAGCGCCGCCTGGCCGTTCGGGTTGACCGCGGAGATCATGGGCGCGCCCACGACCGCCGCCGCGCCGAGGCCCAGCACCGCGAGCGCCACGCCGTAGACGCCGACGATGCCGAACGCGTAGCGGGTGGACCGGCGCGCGGTGGCGCCGTCCGGCATGGCGCTGATACGCATGATCATGTGCGGCATGCAGGCCGCGCCGAGGACGACCGTGAAGTGCAGCCCGGCGATGTTCAGCGGGCCGCTCGCGGTGACGCCCAGCTGGGAGGCGGAGCGCAGGTAGCTGGCCGGGTGGCCGCTGCCCCTGGCGGCGGCGCTCAGCAGCGCGTCCGGGCTCCAGTGGAAGCGGGCCAGCACGTAGAGGATGGTGACCGCGAGGGTGGCGGTCACCAGCACCACCTTGGCGATCTGCATCAGACTCGTGCCGCGCATGCCGCCCGCGACGGTGTAGGCGACCATGAGCGTGCCGATCAGCACGATGCACGCCTGTTGGGCACCCGCGCTGCTCATGCCCAGCAGCATCGCCGTCGCCGCGCCGGCGCCGGTGAGCTGGACGATCAGGAACGGGATCGAGACCGCGAGCGTCGCCACGGCTGCGGCGATCCGCGGCGCGCTCCCGGGAGCGCGCAGGGCGAAGATGTCGCCGAGCGTGTACCGGCCGGCGTTGCGCAGTGGTCGGGCCATCACGAGCAGCGTGCTGAGCGCGAACGCCGTGCTCACGTCGAGCAGGATGCCGTCGTAGCCGGAGAGGGCGATGATGCCGGTGGTGCCGAGCATGGTCGCGGCGGAGATGTAGTCGCCGGACAGCGCCAGCCCGTTCTGGAACGGCGTCAGGGTGCGGTTGGCGGTGTAGAAGTCGGCGACCTCGTCGCGGTCCGGTCCGACCAGGACGCAGAGCAGCAGTGCGACGGCCACGAAGGCGAGGAACGCGATCAGGACGGGGGTGTGCGTCCCCGCCAGCAGGGCCGGGCTCACCACTCGCCCCCGCGGTGCTCGGTGGGCGACTCCCAGCCCCAGTACTGCCGTGCTTCGGCGTTCTGCGCGGCGGCGGCCTGCTCGGCCGCCGCGCGCTCCTCGTGCCGGGTCCGGAGCCGGTCGGCCTCCGGGTCCCATTCGCGGGCCAGCCGACGGTCGTAGCCGACGGACGTGCACAGCGCGAGCAGGCCGAGGGCCAGGCAGAGCAGCAGGCCCACGTTGATCCGGCCGACCACCTCCGTCGCCAGCACGCCGGGCGCGGCCCCGGCCAGGACCACCAACACGGTGAAGAAGACGCCGTTCACCAGGACGAGCCGCCGGTCGACGAGCCGCGCCTGCCCGCGCAGCGCCGAGACAGCCGGTTCTTCGTGCCGGCGGCCGGCCGATCTGTGGGACGTGGGATGCATGGAATCAGTCCTCGGGGTGACGAGGCGGCTGGAGAGTGGGCGTCAGCGTAGCCAGCCACGAGGACATTGACTAGACATGTGTCCAATGAAGAGACGCCGTATCGCATGCTGGTCACGCGTCTTACGGGGTGCGGAACCCCCGGACGGTCACCCGGGCGCGGGTGGCGGAGCCGAGCCGCTCGTGGAGGGCGATCGCGCCGGTGTCGGCCTCGGCGACGTGCAGGAACGCGTGCTCGTCGCGGGCCCGTAGGCGCGCCGGGTGGGCGTGGTGCCCGCGCAGGGACGCGCCGACGGGTTCGTCGAGGGAGGTGGCGTCGGGGTCGGTCAGCGCAGCTCCCGCTTGAGGATCTTGCCGGTGGCGGTCATCGGCAGGGACTCGACGATCTCCACGATGCGCGGGTACTTGTAGCCGGCCATCTGCTCCCGGCCCCAGGCGATCAGCTCGTCCGGGGTCGCCGCCGCGCCCGCCGCGAGGATGACCAGGGCCTTGACCTCCTCGCCGTGGCTCTCGTGCGGCACGCCGACGGCGGCGGCCAGGCTGACGGCGGGGTGCGTCATCAGCACCTCCTCGATCTCGCGCGGGTAGACGTTGAAGCCCCCGCGGATGATCATGTCCTTCGAGCGGTCGACGACGTAGTAGAAGCCGTCCTCGTCCCTGCGGGCGAGGTCGCCGGTGCGGAACCAACCGTCCCTCAGCACCTCGGCCGTGGCCTCGGGCCGGCTGTAGTAGCCCTTCATCACGTTGTGGCCCTTGACGGCGATCTCGCCGAGCTCACCCGTCCCGGTCACCTCCGACCAGTCCTCCGCGATCAGCTTGACCTGCACGCCCCAGATCGGCACGCCGATCGAGCCGGCCCGCGGCTCCCGGTCAGGGTCGCTGAAGGTGACCACCGGGCTGGTCTGGGACAGGCCGTAGCCCTCCAGGATCTGCACGTGGAGCCGGTCCCGGACCTGGTGGATGATCTCCACCGGCAGGCTCGCGCCGCCGGAGACGCCGATGCGCAGGTTGCGGGCGATCCGGTCCACGTCGACGTCGTCGGTGAGCGCGGAGAGCAGGCCCCACCACATCGTCGGCACCCCGGCGAAGAAGGTGATCTCCTCGCTCTCCATCAGCCGGACGGCCGCGGCCGCGTCGAACCGCGGCATCAGGTGGAGCGTGGCGGCCATCGAGAAGCCGGCGTGCATCTGGATCGTCGCGCCGAAGGTGTGGAACAGAGGCAGGCAGAGCAGTTGGCTGTCGGTGGCCGGCGTGGTCCGGAACATGCGGTTGCACGCCATGACGTTCATCATCGTGCTGGCGTGGGAGAGTTCGGCGCCCTTCGCCTGCCCGGTGGTGCCCGAGGTGTAGAGGATGATCGCGGTGTCGTCCGCCTCGGTGGGGACCGCGTCGAAGACCGGGCTCCGGCCTTCGAGCGCCGCCGCCAGCGTCTCCGCGTCGTCGATCGGGCTCGGCGCGGCCGGGTCGGCCGTGATCAGGAAGAACTGCTCGACCGTGGCCACCTCGCGGAACGCCGCCCAGCCGGCGGCGCCCATCGGCAGCTCCGGCGTGCCCTCGAAGCAGAAGTAGGCCTTCACGTCCGCGTCCCGCAGGTGGTAGGCGATCTCACGTGGCTTCAGCAGCACGTTGAGCGGGACCACGACGGCTCCGGCCTTGAGGACGCCGTAGTAGACGATCGGGAACCACGGCAGGTTGGGGCAGCTCAGGGCGACCTTGTCGCCGGGGCGGATGCCGCGTTCCACCAGCAGGCCGGCGACCTGGTTCGCGGCCGCGTCGACCTGGGCGTAGGTGAGCCGCGTCGGCCCCAGGACCACCGCGTCGCGGTGCGGGTGCGTGCGCGCGGAATCCTCGAGCAGGACCGACAGGTTCAGCATGGATCTCCTCCGGGGTACGGGTTCGGGGCCGGGCCGCGGGGGCCGGGCTCTGCGGCCCTTCCCTGCGGCGGGCCCCGTCACACCTGGTCGGAGACGATCACGCGGGAGCGCCGGTACCGGTTCCCGGCCCGAGCCGTCCGGGCGCGGCTCACTCGGCCTCGAGTTGGTGGTCGGCCCAGACGTAGCTCTCGGGCAACAGGTCGGTGATGAGGACGGTCCGGGTGCGGTGGCCCCCGCCCACGATGACCTTGATGTCGGGGAAGTAGTCGAGAAGGACCTGTCGGCACCGGCCGCACGGGGGAACGACCCCTCGGTCGCGGTCGCCCACAGCGACGATGGTGTCCAGCTCGTAGATGCCCTGGGCGGCGGCCGTTCCGATGAGGACCAGTTCGGCGCAGGGGCCTCCGGTGAAGTGGTAGGCGTTCACGGCGGTGACGATGCGTCCGTCCCTGGCGCGGGCCGCGGCCGCCATGGTGTGGTGGTCACCCCGGCAGCGAGTGCGTGACACGTGGGCTGCCTGCTGGATGAGTTCGTGATCGACGGGGAGGTTCTGCGCGGTCATCTTCTCTGCCTTCGTCTTCGTCAGGTCTCCGGCGACCTTGACCTGCGTGACGAGGGTCGGCAAGCGAATATCGACTGCGCGCCCGGAGGCGCCGTCCCGGCGCCCCCGCCGAGGGTGCAGGGCCGAGGCGCTGGTCGCGGCCGTCAGCGAACGGCCGTGACCAGCACTCTCGCAGAGGACCCTAGTTCGCGTTGCGGTAGAACGACGCGTTCCCGTTGGCGGTGTGCGCGGTGTAGACGACGGGGTCGGTCGCCGTCGGGACGGTGCCGGCCGTGACGGTGAGGCCGCCGGAGACGGTGTACATGCCCTCGTCGAAGGCCTGGCCGTTGGTCGGGGTCTGCCCGACCGCGAAGACGGCCACGCCCTTGCCGTTCACGACCGAGCAGGAGAGGTAGTCGCCCACCATCGATCCCTGCGTGGTCGAGGCGATCTGGGAGAGCGACATCGGCCCGGCGACGGTCTGCGCGGTGCTCCAGGTGGTGCCGCCGTTCGCCGAGGAGGTGTAGCCGACCTCCAACTGGCACGTCGCGGCGGTGCAGTTGGCGTTCGGGTAGAAGTAGTAGTAGAGGCCCAGTTTCGCGGTGGCGCCCGAGGTGGTGTGGTCGACGCCGATGCCGGGGATGAAGTGGTCCACCGTGCTCGTGGTCGCGTCGATCGGCACCCGGGTGACGGCGGACCAGGTCGAACCGTCCGTCGACATCGACCAGACGATGTCGTTGGAGGCGCAGTTGGTGCGGAACCGGCAGTCCTGCCAGGCGACGTAGATCTTGCCGGAAGCGTCGATCTCCGCGCTCGGCAGCCCGCCGCCGTCCCGCAGGCCGCCCGCGACCGGGTGCTCGCTGACGCTGGACACCAGCTTGGTCGAGTTCCAGGAGCCGCCGCCGTTGGTGGAGGTGAAGGCGCGGATCGAGGTCCCGTTGGTGGAGAACGGCACCACGACGGTGCCGTTGGGCTGCACGAGCGGTTGCCCGCCCAGGCCGTGGTTGCGGCTCCCCGAGGGTGAGAGCGGCGCCGACCAGGTCGCCCCGCCGTCTCTGGAGACGGCCAGCTCCACCAGGTTGTTGGAGGAGGTGACGTCGACCTCGACGTAACAGTTGCCGTAGTAGGGGCTGGTGGCGGAGTCGTCGCAGACGATCCACTCCTTGTCGTAGCCCTTGCCGTCGTTGCCCACCGCCAGCACCGGATTCTGCCAGGTGATCCCGTCGGCCGAGCGGCTGACGCTGACGCCGGCCCCGTTCACGTTCGCGTCGATCACCAGGCCGGAGACCATCCAGGTGCCGTGCTTGGCGTCGTAGGCCACGGCCGGGTCGGAGACCCGGGCCCAACTGCCGCCCTGGTAGACGGTGATGCCGGGCAGCATGCCGTGCTGCCAGGTGGTGCCGCCGTCGGTGGAGGTGTTCCAGCCGATGTCGGACGCGCCGCCGTCGGTGAAGCGGCCGACCTGCGAGGAGGCGACGACGGTGTTGCCGTAGGCGAAGGTGTCCGGCTCCAGTTCGGTGGCGTGCTGGCTGGTGGTGTTGGTGAACGGGTCGATGCTGATCTCGGTCGGCCCGGTGGCCGCGTGCGCGGGGCCCGTGCCGGCGAGCAGCAGCCCGCTCAGCGCTGCGGCGGTCGCGGCGAGGGCGGCCAGCGGCCGCCGGGATCTGCGGCGGGGGAACAGTGGCACAGAACATCCTTTCGACAGCCCGGCAGGTCGTGCCGGGCGGGAGGGTGAAGGACGTTCACGCGAGGTGCGTGCGTGTTCGCAACTCGGCAGTCTCACGGCGTTCATGACACCGCACAAGAGATCGGCCCTAAGGTGGGGGAAATTCTGAGGCGTTGAAGAACAAGGGGGCGGCTTCGCGATGGGATTCCGGCGCATCTGGGCGGAGTTGAAGGAAGGCAAGGACGTCGACGTCTATGTGACGATCTGTCTGGCCGTCACCGTCAGCGTGTTGTCCTTCCTGGACGTCATCTCGCTCGCCAGGGTGTCGAGTCTGCTGCTCGCCGTGCTCGCGGTGCTCGCCTACAACATCCTGGCCACCCGGTCGGCGGTGGAGCGCGAGGCCCGCGCCCCGCGCGGGCCGGAGCTCCACGACGACTTCCCCGAGGACCTGAAGCAGCGCCGGGCGGACTCCGACGACGTCTACCTGATCGGCGTCAACCTGGCCCGCACCATCGAGACGTCCTACCCGGCGTTCGAGACCATCCTGCGCCGGGGCGGCCGGATCCGGCTGCTGCTGACCGACGTCGACGCCGACGAGGCGGCCCTCACCACCCAGGGCCAGGCCAGCCGCCCCGCGCCGGAGGACATCCGCAACGACATCCGGCAGAGCCTCGGCAAGCTCCGTGCGCTCGCGGCGAGCACGGCCGACGCCGCCGGCCGGCTCGACGTGCGCACCACCAGGGTGGCGTTGAAGTTCGGCGCCAACTACCTGGACGCGGGCCGGCCGGGGGCGCGGCTCTACGTGCAGCTCTACAGCTTCCGGATCCCCGGCGAGTCCCGGCCCATGTTCCGGCTCACCCACGCGGACGGGGCCTGGTTCGAGTGCTTCGCCCTTCAGGCCGAGGCGCTGTGGGAGGAGGCCGCCGCCTGCGAACTGCTGCCGCCGCCGATCGGCGTCGCGGGGGCCGAGGCGTGACCGGCACGCTTCACGCATGCGGGGTGCTGCGCGAGGCGGTGACCCTCCCGGTCGGCGAGTGCGCCGACGCGCTGGCGGCGCTGGACGTGCGGGCCCTGCTGGACGAGTTCCTGTGGGGACCGCCGGGAGCCCTGGAGGTCATGGCCACCGAGTCCTACCGGCACGCGAACGGGTTCGACAAGCTGAGTTTCCCGGCCGTGGACGGCTCGGAGGCGCGCCTGCGCCTGCACCTGTGGCCGGCGGCCGACACCGGCGGGCCGTCCCATCCGCACGACCACCGCTGGCCGTTCGTCTCCCGGGTGCTGGCCGGCCAGGTGACGAACGAGATCTCCACCGTGACCGACGACCCCGACGGCGACCACCGGCGATACTCCCACCGCCCGGCTCCCGGCGGCTACGTGTTCCAGGAGCGCGGCCGCGCCACCCTGCGCCCGGCCGGGCGGTTCACCTGCCCGCAGGGCCGGACGTACGCGCTGCCGCCGGAAGTGGTCCACCGGGTGACCGTCCCGCCGCGGACCCGAACGGTGACGCTGGCGCTCGAACTCGCCCCGACCGCTCCGGGGACGTCGGTGTTCGTGCGCTCGGGCACGCTGCCGACCGGGGCGCAGGTCACCCCGCGTTGCTTCTCCGCCGCGGGCGTGCGCGAGCGATTGGCGGACCTTCGCGCCACGCTGTGACCTATCGTGGCGGTGCGGGGGATCGACCGCAGGAGAGGCGGAGCGTGATGTGCCGACTGTTCGGGCTGAGCAGTGCGCCCCATCGGACCCGCGCCACCTTCTGGCTGCTGGAGGCGCCGGACAGCCTCAGCGACCAGAGCCGCCGCGAGCCCGACGGCACCGGGCTCGGCTGGTTCACCGCCGACGGCCGGCCACAGGTGCACAAGGCGCCGGTCGCCGCCTACCAGGACCGCGCCTTCGCCGAGGAGGCCAAGAGCGTGGAGTCGCAGACCTTCCTCGCCCACATCCGCTTCGCCTCGACCGGGGCCCTGGCCGTGCGCAACACGCACCCGTTCGAGCAGGACGGCAGGCTGTTCGCGCACAACGGTGTGATCGAGGACCTGCCGCGGCTCGACGCCGAGCTCGGCGCGGACCGTGCGCTGGTCCAGGGGGACACCGACTCCGAGCGCTTCTTCGCCCTGGTCACCCGTGAGACCGCCGCCCGCGGGGGCGACGTGGGGGCCGGTGTCGAGGCCGCCGCCCGCTGGGTCGCGCGGAACCTGCCGCTGTACGCCCTGAACATCGTGCTCACCACCGCCGACCAGCTGTGGGCGTTGCGCTACCCCGACACCCACGACCTGTACCTGCTCGAGCGTCCCGCCGGTGGCCACCACGGCGTCCGACACCTGGACCACAGCGGCACCGGCGGCCGGCTGCGCGTCCACTCGGACGACCTGACCCGCCGCGGGGCGACCGTCGTCGCGAGCGAGCGCCTGGACGACAACCCGCGCTGGCAGCTGATGGCGCCCGGCGAACTCCTCCACGTGGGCCCGGACCGCACCGTCACGCGCCGCGTCGTGCTGTCCGAGGAACCCCGCCATCGCCTCACCCTCGCCGACCTGCATCCGGCCGCGGCCGCCTCGCAGCAGTCCGCCTGAGCGGCGCTCAGGGCCGGAGCACGAGTTTGGCGCCGGGGGAGGTGGACTGGGCCGCCCAGGCGGTGGCGATCTCGTCGAGCGGGTGGACGCTGACGGGGAGGGGCAGGGCGCCGGTCGCGGCGAGCGCGGCCAGGTCGGTGTAGGCGGCGGTCACCTGCGGGGCGGTGAGGGCGGTACCGCTGAAGCCGGAGACGCGCAGGTGCCGGTGGCGCAGGGCGGCGGCGTCGAGGGTGGCGGTGGCGCCCGCCGACTGGGCGAGGTTGACCCAACGGCCGCCGGGCCGCAGGGCCGCCTGGGCGAGGCGGGTGTGTGCGCCCCACAGCAGGTCGGCCACGACGTCGACCGGGCCGCCGAGGGCGGCCAGGAGGTCCGGGGTCGGTGCCGCCGTGGCGTCCGGCTCCAGGAGCAGGGTCGCGTCCGCCGCGTCGCCCAGGGCCTTCAGCCGGTCCGCGCTGCGTCCGGCGGCGACCACGCGGTCGGCGCCGAGGGCGCGGGCCAGGTGCACCAGGGTCTGGCCGAGTGCGCCCGTCGCGCCGAGGATCAGCACCGACTCGCCCGGCTGCAGGGCAGCCTCCTCGCGCAGCGCGAGCAGCGCGCTGACGCCGACCACGCCGATCGCCGCGGCCAGGTCGCCGTCGAGGGCGTCCGGCAGCGGGACGCAGGCGTCGTCGGGGACGGAGACCAGTTCGGCCAGAGTGCCGTCGACGAAGCCGCCCGGCACGGCGACGCGGACCCGCGTGCCGGGGGCGAGGCCGCCGCCCGAGACGACGGTGCCGGCCGCCTCGACACCCGGCACGTAGGGGACCGCCGGCGCACCCGCGGGGTGGCCGCCGGAGGCGATGAGCAGGTCCACCGGGTTGACGGCGGCGGCGGTCACCCGGACCAGGGTGTGGCCCGGACGGTCGACCGGGTCCGGTCGCTCGCCGAGGTGGGGAGGGGTGCCGAGCTGGGTCACGATCGCTGCGCGCATGACGCTCTCCTTGGCGGACGGCAGTGAGGGGCGCTTCCGTGACCGGCATTTCAATGACTGACCGGTCGGTCACTGAAACTAGCGTACGCCGCCGTCCCGCCGCCAGGGGAGCCGTAGACTCCGGGCATGACCACCCGAGCGGCTGCCGCCGAGCGCACCCGAGAAGCCCTGCTGGACGCGGGGTTGGAGATCGCCGAGCGGCACGGGCTCGCGGCGATGAGCGTCAACCGGGTCGTCACCGCGGCGGGCGTCGCCAAGGGCACCTTCTACGTCCACTTCCCCGACCGGGGCGCCTTCCTCGGTGCCCTGCACGAGCGCTTCCACGCCCAGGTCGCCGCCGCCGTCGGCGAGGCGATGGTCCCGCTGCCGCCCGGGCCGGAGCGCCTGCGCGCCGGCATGGAGACCTACCTCGACCTGTGCCTGCGCCACAACGGCGTCAAGGCGTTGCTCCTGGAGGCCCGCAACGACCCGTCGCTGGCCGACCAGGTCGCCATGCGCTCGCAGACGTTCGTCGAGCGGGCCGAGCCGGACCTGCGGGCCATGGGCTGGCCGGACCCGGCCTCCGCCGCCCGGCTGGTCGTGGCCATGTCCGCGGAACTGTCCGTCACCGAGACCACCGGCGGCACCGAGGACGCCGCCGGTCGCGCCGCCCTGTGGGCCTTCCTGGACCGGCTGGACCTGGGCCGCTGAGTCGAGCCCGCTTCGGGTCACCAGGGCAGCAGGCCCGCCGCGTTGCTGAAGGTGCCGGTCGGGCCGTCGGCGCCGATCCGCGCCATGCGGACGATGACCTCGGCGCCCTGCGCGACCGTCTGTGTGCCCGCGTGGTGGTTGAGATCGGTCGCGGTGAAGCCCGGATCGACGGCGTTGATCCGGATGTCGGCGAACGCCTTGGCCAACTGCACGGTGAGCATGTTGACCGCTGCCTTGGACGAGGGGTAGGCGAGGTCGGGGTAGAAGTGCTCCGGCGCCGCCGGATCCGCCAGCACCGAGGCCGCGGCCAGGCCGCTGCTGACGTTGACCACGACCGGCTGCGCCGAGCGCCGCAGCAGCGGCAGGAACGCGTGCAGGACCCGGACCATGCCGAAGACGTTCGTCTCGAACACCGCGCGCATCGCGTCCGCGGTGACCTCCTCGACCGGGACGAAGCCGCCGTCGGGGCGGCGCGGCTCGACTCCGGCGTTGTTGACCAGCACGTCCAGGCCGCCGTCCGCCTCGATCGCCGCGACGGCGGCGGCGACGGACGCGTCGTCGGTGACGTCGAGCTGCACGAAGCGCGCACCGAGCTCCTCGGCGGCCCGCAGGCCGCGCTCGCGGTCGCGGGCGCCGAGATGGACGGTGTGGCCGGCGGCGATCAGTTGGCGGGCGGTCTCGTGGCCGAGCCCCTTGTTGGCTCCGGTGATCAGTGTGTTCGTCATGGCTCCAGGGTTGCCCGGCCCGGGCCCCCGAGCCAGCCGCCCCGTCTTCCTAGGACTGCCGGTACCAGGCAGGCGCGCACGGTGCGCGACAGACTGGTGGGATGGGCGGAGCGGAGTTCGGGGCGGCGATCCACCGATGGCGCGACCGGGTCGCGCCCGGCGACGTCGGCCTGCCCGCCGGGGGCCGGCGCCGCGCCGCCGGACTGCGGCGCGAGGAGCTGGCGCAGCTCGCCGGCATCTCCGTCGACTACGTGACCCGTCTGGAGCAGGGCCGCGCCACCAACCCCTCCTCCCAGGTCGTCGAGGCGCTCACGCGCGCCCTGCGTCTGTCCGCCCCCGAGCGCGACCATCTCTACCACCTGGCCGGCCTGGCGCCGCCCGGTCCCACGACGGTGCCGACCTTCCTGCCACCCAGCGTCCAGCGCCTGCTGGACCGGCTGAGCGGCACCCCGGTCGCGGTCCACGACGCCACCTGGACGCTGCTGGTCAGCAACCCGCCCTACCGGGCGCTGATGGGCGACTCCACGACCTGGCACGGTCGTGAACTCAACGGCGTCTGGCGTCACTTCCTCGGCCGCGGCCCGGCCGTCCGCTACACGCCCGAGGCGCTGAGCGCCTTCGAGACCGCCCTCGTCGCCGACCTGCGCGCGGCCGCCGACCGCTACCCGGCCGACCGGCCGCTGCGCGAGCTCGTCGCCGAACTGCGGCGCGGCAGCCCCCGGTTCGCCGAGCTGTGGGCCGCCGGCGCGGTCGGTGTCCACGACGCGGCGCGCAAGACCGTCGACCACCCGCGGGTCGGCCCGGTCACCCTCGACTGCGACGTGCTGTCCGTCGCCGGCAGCGACCTGCGCATCATGGTCTACACGGCCGAGCCCGGCACCGAGGACGCCGACCGGCTGGCGCTGCTCATGGTCGTCGGCACCCAGCAGCTCGGTCCCCAGTAGCTCGGCACCCGGCAGCTCGGCACCCAGTAGCTCGGCACCCGGCAGCCGGGCCGCCGCAGTCCGGCCCCCGCAGCCCGCTCGGCGAGGCGGAGTTCCGCAGCCCCGAGGCGCGCCCGCTCCGCGCGCCTGCTCCGCGCGCCCGCGTGAACCTGCGGGATCCAGGGCGGCGAAGGGGCCAAACTGCTGTTGATCCAGGCGGGTTGACCTTGACCCGCCACCACGCGAAGGAGCACCCGCCCATGACCCTTCAGGCCGACGCCCGTGCGCTCGCCCCGGACCTCGTCTCCCTGCGCCGGGAGCTGCACGCCGATCCCGAGCTCGGCCGCCACCTGATCCGCACCCAACGCCGCGTCCTCGACGCCCTGTCCGGCCTGCCCCTGGAGATCACCACCGGCAGGGCCCTCGCCTCCGTCACCGCCGTCCTGCGCGGCGAGCGTCCCGGACCCACCGTCCTGCTCCGCGGCGACATGGACGCGCTGCCGCTGACGGAGGACACCGGCCTGCCCTACGCCTCGCGCGTGCCCGGCGCGATGCACGCCTGCGGCCACGACCTGCACACCGCGATCCTCGTCGGGGCCGCGCGACTGTTGTCCGCCCGCCGAAGGGAGTTGGCCGGATCGGTGGTGTTCATGTTCCAGCCGGACGAGGAGGGCACCGACGGCGGTGGCGCCGTGCCGATGCTGGCCGAGGGCCTGTTGCACGCCTCCGGCGAACTGCCCGTCGCCGCCTACGCGTTGCACGTGTCGTCCAACCGGCTTCCGTTCGGCGTCTTCGCCACCCGCCCGGGGACGGGGAGTGCCGCGTCCGACGGCCTGACGGTGACCGTGCACGGACGCGGCGGCCACGGCGCGTCGCCGCACCGGGCCGCCGACCCGATCCCGGTGCTGTGCGAGATGGTGACGGCGCTGCAGACCTTCGTCACCCGCCGCTTCGACATCCACGACCCGGTGGTGCTGACCGTCGGGATCATCCAGGGCGGCACGAAGCGCAACGTCATCCCCGACCACGCCGGCTTCGAGGCCACCGTGCGCACGTTCTCCCGCGCGGCGCGCGAGCGGGTCCGGGAGGGCACCGCCACGCTGTTCGCCGGCATCGCCGCCGCCCACGGCCTCACCGTCGACGTCGACTTCCACGACGGCTATCCGGCCCTGGTCAACGACCCGGCCGAGGCGGCGTTCGCCGCGAGCACCGTCACCGACCTGTTCGGCGCGGAGCGCTTCGTGCGGACGCCCACGCCGACGCCCGGCGCGGAGGACATGGCCTTCGTCATGGAGCAGGTCCCCGGCGCCTTCCTGATGCTCGGTGCCTGCCCGCCGGACCGTGACTGGGCGACGGTCCCGCAGAACCACTCCGCGCAGGCCGTGTTCGACGACGCCGTCCTCCCGGACGGCGCCGCCCTGCTGGCCGAACTCGCCCTGCGGCGGCTCCGGTCCGCGCAGGCCTGACGCCGTGACGCTAGGCGCCGGACGGGTCCTGACGCGACACGAGGACCAGGACGGCCTGGTCGTCGTCGGTGACGCCGCCGGTGAAGGCGTCGACCGCGTCGGTGACCGCGTCGAGGATCCGTTGCGCGTCGGTGGTTCCCGTGGCCGACCGCAGGGCGGCCACCAGACGCTCTTCGCCGAAGAGGGTCCCGGTCGGGTCGCGGGCCTCCAGGATCCCGTCGGTCACCAGGACCAGGCAGTCCCCGCCGGCCAGGGTGAACGACTCCAGCTCCAGTTCCGGATCGGGCGACACCCCGAGGAGCTGACCGGCGGGGCTGGGGCTGGTGACGGTGCCGTCGGCGCGCAGCAGCAAGGGGGGCGGATGCCCGGCACGGACCATGCTCACGGCGAGCCCGTCGCGCACCTGGCGCAGTTCCGCGTAGATCAGCGTCACGAAACTCTCGCCGCTGTCCGGCCGGGCCAACAGCGCTTCGTTGACCGACTCCGCCACCGCGCTCGGGGTCGGCAACAACGGGGCGACGGCCCGGGCCGTGTGGCGGACCAGCGCGGTCGTGGTCGCCGCGTGGGCGCCACGGCCGCAGACGTCCCCGATGACCAGCCCCCACCAGTCCCCGGGCAGGGCGAAGACGTCGTAGAAGTCACCGCCGATGTCCAGCCCCTCGCCCGCCGGACGGTAGGAGGCGGCCAGTTGCGCGCCGGGCATCTCCGGCAGCGCGGCCAGCAGCAGTCCCGCCTGCAGGTCGTGCGCCAGGCGCGCGCGCTGCTCGTGCTGGCGGGTGGTCTCCGCGCCGGCCGCCGCGGTGCGGGCGAGCTCCTCGGCCAGGCTGATCGCCCGGGCGTCCAGCATCCGGTCCTCGGTGGCCACCAGGGTCAGCGCGCCGAAGGTGTGGCCGCGTGCCGTGAGCGGGACGCAGACCTGCCCGGTGATCCGCAGTCCCAACTCCTGCCAGGCCCCGGCCGGGGCCGCCGTACTGACCTCGCTCGCGCCCGTCGCGAGCACCCGCCGGACCGGGGAGTCCTCCGCCCGTGCGGAGGTCTCGGCCGCCAGCAGCGCCTCGGCCCGCTGTGGCAGGTCCGGGGCGAGGGCGACCGCGACCCGCCGGATCCGGCCGTCGTCCACGACGTCGATCACACACGCCGGTCCGAGCGCCGGCACGGCCAGTCGGGCCAGGCGCCGCAGGTTGTCCGGGAAGTGCGCCTCCTCGCTCACCGCGGTGCTGGTCTCCAGGACGAACGCCAGATCGGCGCTGAGCGCGAGCTCGCGCTCGAGGGCCTGGCGGCGCGCCCGTTCGGCGTGGTGGCGCTCGATGGCCAGAGCCGCGGTGCGGGTGAAGACGATGCTCAGGTCGAGGTCGTCCTCGCTCAGTTCCTGCGGTGTGCGGTGGTACATGGCGAAGGTGCCGAGCAGCTCGTCGGAGCTGGACAGGATGGGGGACGACCAGCAGGCGGCGAGCCCCGCGCGCTGGGCCAGGTCGCGGTAGGCGGCCCAGAGCGGGTCGGTGGCGATGTCACTGACCACCACCATCTCGCGACGGTAGGCGGCGGTGCCGCAGGAGCCCTCGCTCGGCCCGATGGGGGAGCCGTCGACGGCCGCGTTGTAGAAGTCCGGGAGGCTCGGCGCGGCCCCGTGCCGCAGCCGGCGCCCGGTCTCGTCGAGCAGCAGCACCGAGCTGAGCACCCTGGGCGAGAGCTTCTCGATGGCCCGGCACATGCCGTCCAGGACCTCGGCCAGCGGCGAGTCCCGAGCGATCTGCTCCAGCAGCGCCTGCTGCTCGGACGCGAGCTTGTGCGCGGCCCGTTGCCGGGTCACGTCGACCGCGAGGAAGGCCACACCGACGATCCGTCCGGTCCGGTCGCGGCGCGGTTCGAAGCTGAAGTCGAAGAACCGCTGGCGCGCCTTGCCGGCGGGGCCGAGCAGGACGCCCGTGTGGTGCGCGACGAAGGGCTCGCCCTCGCGGTAGGCCGCGTCGAGCAGGTCGACCAGGCCCTGGTGGACGAGTTCCGGAAGCACCTCGGCAGCCGGGCGGCCCAGCATGGCGGGGCCACGCCCCACCCCGACCGCCTCGTAGAACGCGGCGTTCGCCCCCTCCAGTCGGTGATCGGGACCGCCCAGCGCGGCGAAGATCACCGGGGCGTGCGCGAACATCCCGGCCAGCATGTCCTGCCCGGTGGCGCTCTCGGCGGGCTCCGTCATCGCCGGGGCCCGGGCTCTCGGCTGCCGTGATCCATGGGACCAAGCCTGACGCCGCCCGGGCGGGCCAACAACTCGGAGTTCCCTGGCCACACCACCGCGCCACCGGTTCTGCGCGCTGACACGGCGGTACGGTGGCGCGGCGTCCGCGGGGTCGGCCCGCGGTTCTTCAGGGCCGCGTCAGTTCTTCAGGGCAGCGGTGATCGCGTCGGCGAGCGTGGAGGTCGGGCGGCCGGTGAGGCGGGAGAGGTCGCCGGAGTCGACGACCAGCTCGCCGCGGGCGATGGAGGCGTCGACACCCGCCAGGATCACCGCGATCGGCTCCGGCAGCCCGGCACCGGTCAGGATGCCGGTCAGGGCCTCGTCGGAGACCTCGCTGTAGACGATCTCGGTGCCGGTCTGCCGGGTGAGCTCGGCCGCGTACTCGGCCAGGCTCCACGCGGTGTCGCCGCCCAGCTCGTAGGTCCGGTTCTCGTGGCCCGCACCGGTCAGCACCGCGACGGCGGCGGCCGCGTAGTCGGCGCGCGAGGCGGAGGAGATCCGGCCCTCGCCCGCGGCGCCGACGACCGCGCTGTGCGCGAGGACCGGGTCGAGCCGCTCGGTGTAGTTCTCGTGGTACCAGCCGTTGCGCAGCAGCACGTAGGGCACGCCGGAGGCGAGCAGTGCCTCCTCGGTGCCGCGGTGGTCGTCGGCGAGGGCGGCCTTCAGGCGGCCCGGCGCGCTGGTGTAGGCCAGCAGCGCGACACCCGCCGCCTTCGCGGCGTCGATGACGACCCGGTGCTGGGCGACGCGATCCGCGCCGATCTCGCTGCCGGAGATCAGCAGCACCCTGTCCCCGGCGGCGAGGACTCCGTCGAAGCTCTCGGGCGCGTCGTAGTCGGCGACGGCGATCCGCACGCCGAGTGCGGCGAGGTCGGCGGCCCTGGCGGCGTCGCGCACGACGGCGGTGACCTGCTCGGCCGGAACCTCCTTCAGCAGCTGGTCCACGACGTGGCGGCCGAGGTGTCCGGTGGCTCCGGTGACGACGATGCTCATGGTCTGCGATCTCCTGGATCTCCTGGTGGGGTGCGGTGACACCCACCGTAGGAGTGGCACTCTCTGTTGGAAAGTACTGTCTTTGAAGTAAGGTACTGGCATGGCCGTAAGTACCCCACCGCTCGCCCCGAAGTACCGCGCCGCCAGCGGCATGAGCGAGCAGCTCTGCCCCTACCGCCTCGTCCTGGAACACGTCACCAGCCGCTGGGGCGTCCTGGTGCTGATCGAGCTCATGGAGCGCCCCTACCGCTTCGGTGAGCTGCGCCGGGCGATCGGCCGGGTGAGCGAGAAGATGCTGATCCAGACCCTGCAGACCCTGGAGCGCGACGGCCTCGTCCACCGCGACGCCAAGCCGGTGATCCCGCCGCGGGTGGACTACTCCCTGACCGACCTGGGCCGCGAGGCGGCGGAACGCGTCCGCGACCTGGCCGAGTGGACCCACCGGCGGATGGAAGCCGTCCAGGAGGCGCGCGACGCCTACGACCAGCGGCCCCGTTAACCGGTTGTTCGATGACGGACGAGATTCGTAGGATGTCGGCCGTCGTCGGTCCGGGGAGGGGGCGCCGTGCGCGGGTTCGGATTGGTCGGCCTGTCGGCGACGGGCTTCGGGCTGATGCCCGTTTTCGCCGTGCACGCCTACGGGGACGGGCTCACCGTGCCCACACTGCTCTTCCTGCGCTTCGCAATCGCGGCCGCACTCTTCCTGCCCTGCGCCTGGTGGTACGCCCGCCGCCGCGGCGGCCTCCGGGTGACCCGGGGCGACCTGCTGCGGGTGGCACTGCTGGGCGGCGTGCTCTACGCCGCGCAGTCGACGCTCTACTTCTCCGCCGTCCGCCACATCTCGCCGGCCCTGGCGGCGTTGATCCTCTACGTCTACCCGGCGTTGGTCGCCTGCGGCGCGGCGGCGATCGGCAAGGAGCGGCCGACGGCCGCGGTCGTCGGCTCGGTCGTGGTGACGCTCTGCGGGGTGGCCCTGGCCCTCGGCCGGCTGGGCGGCGGGCTGAGCGCGGTGGGCATCGGTGAGGCCGTCGGTGCGGCCGTGGTCTACACGGTCTACATCCTCTACGGCGACCGGCTCGGCGCCGGCGGCCTGCCGCCGGTGGCGCTCACCGGCCTGGTCTCGCTCTTCGCGGCGCTGTCGTTCCTCGGCTACGGCGCGGTGCGCGGACAGCTGTCCTTCGGGTTCCGGGAGGCGGGCTGGGTGCCGGTGGTGTGCGTGGCGCTGGGCTCGACAGTGGTGGCGATCCTGTGCTTCTTCGCGGGCATGGCGCTGCTCGGGCCGACCAAGGCGTCGCTCGGCAGCATGCTGGAGCCGGTGGTGAGCATCGTCGCCGCGGCGGCCCTGCTGCCCGGCAGTGCCCTGACGGCCCTCCAACTGCTGGGCGCCGCACTGGTCCTGGTAGGCGCGTCGGTGGGGGTGCTCGCGCAGCGCCGGCCGGCCGTACGCGCGGTCGCAGGCGGGGGTTCCTGAAGACCCGGCGAGCCCGCCCGGACAGCGCTACCCTGCCGGGCATGAAGGAGCATCCGGGATGCGGAACGGTCCTCGCACGTCTCCTGAACCACCGCGGCCTGGCCGCGCACGAGCTCGCCGACCGCGCCGCCGTGCCGGCCGACGAGCTCGACGCCGTGCTCCTCGGAACCCCGCCGACGCAGACGCTGCTGCGCAGGCTCGCGCCCGCGCTCGGACTGCACACGGTCGACCTCGTCGTCCTCGCCGGGCATCCGGTGCCGGAGGACCTCACACCCCTGGACCCCGAGGCGGAGCGCTGGGTCGACGGGCTGATCTCGGATGCCTGGCGACTGCCGGCCGCGCAGCGCCGCGACCTGTTGGAGCAGGCCCGCGCCCTGCCGCAGCAGGACCGCCGCTCGGCCTTCGCCCCACGGCGCGTCGCGCCGCTCTTCGACGGCCCCGGATCCTGGCCCGTCCGGATGCTGCAGTACCGCAACCTGAGCTGGAGCGGGATGGCCCGCGTCCTGGCCGTCACCACCCCCACGTACCTGTCCGCGTCGACCTACGGTGTGATCGGATCGGGCCGCAAGAACCTGACGTCCCGTCTGGTGACGGACTTCGCCGCCGTCCTGGGACTCGACGCGGGCGAACTGGCCGCCGTCACCGGCGTGGCGATGCGACAGCCACCACCGCCCCCGACCCCGGCGACGACGGACACCGCCGCGCTGCTGTGGGAGTGCCGCCGTCTTTCGGCCGAGCAGGTGCGAGGCCTCGCGCAGCGCGGACGGTAGACGTCGTCAGCCGGGCCTGTCGCCACGGAGCACGTCGTAGCCGACGAACTCGAAGAGGCGGACTCCGCGCTGCAGCGGCTGCTGGGTGCCGGTGAAACGTTGCACGCCCACGCCGAAGCCCGCGTCCGCGGGGGAGAGCCAGCGCAGCTCGAAGCCGCGCTCCTCGAACCAGGCGCAGATCTGCGGGACCAGGTCGGGCGCCTCGCGGTGGCGGGTCCAGATGACGGTGCCGTCGGAGCGGCAGAGCTGGTCGCAGGCGGCGACGGTGCGCTCGATGTCCGCCGCGGTGATGTTGCCGAAGATGCCGCAGGCCAGCACGAGATGGGCGGGCACCAGGGTCGCGTAGTGGTCGAGCAGGGAGGCGTCGCCGGTCACCACCTCGACCCGGTGCAGGCCGGCGCTCGCCGCCGCCCGGCGCGCGACGGCCGCGTTGCGCGGGTCCAGCTCCACGAGCAGGGCCCGCACGTCGTCGCGGCGGGGGTGGTCCGCCAGGACCTCCAGCAGGTCCCTGCCCTCGCCGGCGCAGAGGCTGACCACGTTCAACTCGCCGGCGGGAGCGCCGTCGAGGGCCTGCCGCACGTGCTCCTGAACGGCCCTGAGGCGGCGGGCCAGGGTCGAGTCGGCCACGTCGTACTGCTCGTGCCAGGCGCTCCAGTCCATGAGCGGACCCTACGCGGCGCGACCGGGTACCGGGAGGTGATTTCGAGCATCCCTGCCCGCAGTCAGCCCTGAGTGCGGCCCCGCTCAGGCCCGGTCTCAGCCCCGGGCGATCCGCAGGGAGCGGGCGATCAGCGGGGCCTGGAGCGGCACGCGGGCCCAGGCGGCGGCGCGCAGGGCCGGGGCCTTGTCCTGCCAGTCGAGGGCCATCTGCACGTTCGCGGGCAGGACGGCCAGGAAGAGGCCGGCCGCGAGGCGGCCACCGGTCCGGCGGGTGCGGGGGTTGGCGAGCGTCGCGGCGACGGCGAGCTCCGCGGCGCCGCTCAGGTAGGTCCAGGTGCGCGCCCGGCCCGGGAGCGCCCGCGGCACGATCGCGTCGAACGGTGCGGGTGCGACGAAGTGCGTGGCGCCGGCCACGGCGAGCAGTACGGCGAGCGAGGTGGCGGACGGGGCGGGCCTGCGGTCGGTCATCGTGGTGCCTCGCGGGATCAGAGAGGGTTACCGGTCGGTAGGGAAGGCTATCGTCCGCCCTGCCCGGCCGCGAGAGCCCAGGCCCGGTCAAGCCCCTCCCCGGGCGTCGCCGAGGCCCAGGAGGGAGTCCGCGTGCGCCCCGCCGCTCTCGGCCACGACCTGCTCGACGCTCTGCCGGGCCCGTACGAGCGCGAACCGCACCTCTCCGTCCGGTGCGGTGGTGAAGCCGTGGATCGCGGGACGGGCCACGCTGTTGTACCCCCAGGGCGCGGACGTGTAGTAGCCGCCGGTGTCGTGCAGCACGACCAGGTCGCCCGGCCCGATCGCGGGCAGGGGCCGCTCGTGGGCGACCACGTCCCCGGCGAAGCAGAGCGGTCCGGCGACGTCCTGGACGACGGGTGGGTCGTCCGGTCCGGGGACGCGGCGGCTGCCGTCGGGCCGGTGCACGGAGATCCGCAGCGGCCAGGCGTCGGGCATGAGGACGGTGCGCGTCGCCAGGTGTGCGCCCGCGTGGGTGAGGGCCACCCGGCGCCCGCCGACCTGTTTGGTGTACTCCGCCACCGCGGCCGTGAAGCCGTTCTTGGCGACGAGTGAGCGGCCGAACTCGGTCACCAGCGCGTAGCCGCCGTCGAACAGGCCCGGGACGGCGGCGCGCAGGTGGTCCGCGTAGGCGCGGTGCGAGGGTCGGATCTCGTCGCCCTCGAAGTTGACGGTCAGTCCGCCGCCGAGGTCGATGCTGGTGACCTGGCGCCGTCCGGCCCGCTCGTTGATCTCCTCCGCCAGCTCGTGCACCGCCCGGACCCCGGCCGCGATGAGCTCCAACGGACAGCCCTGCGAGCCGACGTGGACGTGGAGCCGGGTCAGCCAGGGGTGGCGGGCGAAGGCGGCGGTGATCCGTTCGCGCGCGCCCGGGTCGCGCAGCGGCTCGCCGAACTTGGCGTGCTGCGAGGCGGTACTCATCGCAGCGATCGAGCCGGCGCCGACCTGCGGGTTGATCCGCAGTCCGAGCACGGAGCCGCCCGTGTCGCCGCGCAGCGCGGCGATGCGCGCCACCTCGTCCAGGTTGTCCGCGTTCACCGCGACGCCGAGGGCCAGCGCCTGCGCCAGCTCGGCCTCGGTCTTGGCGGGGGAGTCCAGCACGATCCGCCCGGTCGGGAATCCGGCGGCCAGCGCGAGCGCGAGCTCTCCCGCGCTCGCCACCTCGCATCCCAGGCCCGTCGCGGCCAGCAGCCTCAGCACCGGCACCAGCGCGCAGGCCTTCGCCGCGAAGGTGTGCAGCACCTCGGCGCGTCCGCCCACGCCGTCCGTCGCGAAGGCGCCGCGCAGGTCGGCGACGGACCGCAGCAGGCCGTCGACGTCGACGAAACCGGCCGCCACCTGCTCGCCGCCCACCAGACCGGCCGCGACGGCGGCCCGCAGCACGCGGTCCAGCCGCTCCGGGTCGATCTTCCGGGGCTCCCGTGACTGCTGCTCCGCCGTCCCCATCGCGCTCACGTCTCTCCGTTCACTGTGACCCGCGCGGTGACCCATGCGCGCACTCCTCGTTACGCCTATCGTGCGCGGCAACGGCGGTGATCGGCAGGAGGAACCCCCGATCGTCGCACCCTGTCGACCTAGGCTTGGCGTATGAACGCCGGGCTGAGGGAAGGCAAGCGGGCGCGGACGCGGCGAGCGATCGCCGACGCGGCGTTCTTCCTCTTCGCCGAGCGGGGCTTCGACGAGGTGCGGACCACCGACATCGCGGCCCGCGCCGAGGTGGCGCCCGCCACGCTGTTCACCCACTTCCGCACCAAGGAGGAGATCTTCTTCGAGCGTGGGCAGGCCATGAACGACGGCCTGGCGGACGTCGTGGCCGTCGGCACCACCACTGTGTCGCTGCTGGACGCCCTGGAGCCCTTCTTCCGGCGGGCGACCCGCGACGGGCTGGACGAGGCGATGCTGGACCATGCCCGGACCTATGCGCGGATCCTGCTGGCGAGCCCGGCGCTGTGCGACGCCCACCTGGTGATGGACCGTGAGCGGCGGCAGTCGCTCGTCGCCGCGCTGGGGCCGCGGGTCGCGGACCGGCCGGTGCAGGTCGAGGTCTTCGCGTCACTGGTCTCGGCCGTCGTCTCGGCGGCCTTTCGGGAGCGGCACGAGCGGCTCGCGGACGGGACGCCCGTCGAGCGGGTGCTCATCGGGATCGACGCGATCCTGCGGGACGGCTTCGTCCGGCTGCGCGCCGCGTACGGCGGCGAGGGCCTGCTCGCACCGGCCTGACCTGCTCCGTTTCGTGCGCGCCCGGCCGCGTTGTTGGCCGTTCGGCCAAAAATAGAGTTACTCTATTGAGAGAGCCTGTTCCACTTTTGAGCAGTGCTGGGGCCGGGGTGAGCAGACGATGCAACGAGGCATGCGCGGACCGCTCGGTCGCGCCTCGGCGCAGGGCGGGGAGAAAGGCGAGAAGCCGGTGAACCCGCAGAGATCCTCCCAACCTTCGACTCCCCGAGCCTCGACTCCCCGGCTCTCCGGCTCCCGACCCTCGACGCGGCTCCTGGTCGCGGTCGTCGGGGCCCTCGCCTCCGCACTGACCGCCGGCATCGCCCTCGGCGGCTGGTTCGTCCACCGCGACCACGAGCGCACGGTGGTGCAGCTGACCGAGCGCTGGGAACCCGCCCAGGCCACCCTTGCGCAGGTGCGCGACGCCGTCGACGAGGTCCAGGCGGACTGCCTCATCCACCCGCCGGGCGACCAGGCCGTGCAGCAGGAGGCGCGCCGGCGCCTCGACGCCGCGCTGCCGCGCCTGCACACCCTGGTGTCGGACTCGCAGGGGCTCGAGCTCGCCGTGCTGGAGCTCTCGCAGACGGTGGAGCGTTCCGTCGCGGCCGCCCTGCTCCCGGGCTCGGCCTCCCGCTGCAGTGCGGCCGTCACCGCGGGCGACCCCGCCATGGCGGGGGTCGCAGCCGGTGCCACCGGGCCCGGCGTCGGCGATCCGGGCGACGGCACGGGATTCCTCGCCGTCCAGTCCCGGGCGGACCAGGTCCAGAACCTGCTGAACGGCACCGTCCGCTCGGCCCAGAGCGAGGCCGAGAACGGTGCCACCACGCTGCTGCTCTACGTGTTCGGCATGTGCCTGGCGGCCGTGCTCGCCGTGGTCGCCGGTACGGCGCTGATCTCCTCCCGCGTGCTGGCTCCCATGGCCCGGATCGAGGCCCAGCTGCGCGACGCGGCCGCCGGCGTGCCGCCCGGCCCTGCCACCGCCCCGACCGACCGCGGCGGTCTGTTCACCCGGCTGGCCCGCGAGGCCGACCGGACCCGGATGCGCCTCGCGCAGATGCAGTGGCAGTCCGGCCGCGACCAGGCCGCCCTGGCCCAGCACGGACCCGCCGCGACCGGGATCCACCGGATCCTCACCAGCCGCGAGGACCCCGGCCCCGGCGTCGTCGTCGGTGGCCGGCTGATGGCGGCCGAGGGCCTGATAGCCGGGGACTACCTCGGCACCCTCCCGCTCCCCGGCGGCCGCACCGCATTGCTCGTCGGCGACGTCTCCGGCCACGGGGTCGAGGCCGGTCTGCTCGCGGCCCAGCTCAAGTGCGCCGCCCAGGCCGCGTTCCGCGCCGGCCTCGATCCCGTCCGGGCCGCCCACACCACGTGGGGCGCCCTCGCCCACGAGGACGAGCGCTTCACCACACTCGTCCTGGCCGTACTGGACCCGGCGACGGCCACTCTGACCTGGCTCAACGCCGGTCACGAGGAGCCATACCTGCTGCGCGCGGACGGCACCGTCGAGCGCCTCGCCCCGACCGGGCCGCTGATCCACCCCTTCCTTCGCCCCACCGACGACACCTGGCGCACGGCGTCCACCGCCTTCACCCCCGGGGACCTGCTCGTGCTCGCCACGGACGGCCTCACCGAAGGACGCACCACCGACGGCAGCGAGCTCGGCGACGAGCGCGTCCTCGACGCGCTGCACGGCCTGTCGGGCCGCGACCTGAACCCGGCGGCGGCCGTCGAAGCCCTGTTGGAGGCCGTACGCCGACACGGTGTCGACTGGGACCGCGACGACATCACCGTCCTCGCCGCCACCACCGCCCCGACCACCGACCCGACCACCGACCCGACGGCCGACCCGACCACCGCCTCGACCACCGACCCGACCACCGACCCGACGACCCGACACGACCCGAGGAGCCTGGGATGACCTTCGACGCCGACCGCAGCTACGACCTGGTCTTCTCCCGCGAGGACGGGCAGGACGACACGGTGGCCGTGCACGCGACCAGCGCCATCGGACCGAACGGCCGTCCCGTCTACCGCGACGACACCGGCATCATCCAGGCCGAGATCGGCGGTGACGACGCGGTCGTGATGTTGCCGACCAGCGCGCACCAGCGCCCGCGTCGTCCGGCAGGGCTCCGTGCCCGAGTGCGGTGAGGGTGCTCGGTCGGCGTGGGACCGGGTCCCACGCCGACCGCTTCCCCGGGCGCCCCGTGCCCGGCGGGACGGTCAGTTCCAGTCGAAGCGGTAGACGCGGTAGCTGTTCACCCCGGCCGGGAACGCGGCGTTGAAGAGCAGCGACCCGTTGCGGCCGAACTCCGACAGGTAGGGGAGCGAGCCCCAGCCGACCAGGAGGTTCCCGTCGTGCAGCGGCTGCGCGTCGCCCTGCGAGGTGGCGCTCAGGCCCTCGGGCTGGTTGCGGGCCGCCTCCAGGGTCGCGGTGTGCCTGCGGACGTCGAGCCGGACGGTGACGGCGCGACTGTAGGGCAGCTCGGCGACGGCGCCGGAGCCGGTGTTCGCCTGGCCGGCCGCCTCGTTGTCGAAGAACGTGTAGCGCCCGTCACCCAGCGGCTCGGGATCGTGCTGCCAGGCGAAGAGCCGCTCGGCGCTGTCGAGCTTCTGTCCGGCTGCGGCGACGGGCTTGAAGGTGCTCGCCTTGCCGCCGAGCTGCCACAGGATCCGTCCGCTGCTACGGGAGATCTCGTACGCCGTCCAGGTGTTGCGGGCGTCGACCAGCAGGCGTCCCTCGCCGTCGAGCTTGACGGCGTTGATGTGGAACCAGTCCCAGGGTGTGGCGGCGGAGGCCGGCAGCGGCTGCTCGCTCTGCGCGTAGGGCACGTGGTCGGCGCTGTTCCACTCGAACAGGACCTTGCCGGTACGGATGTCGATCTCCTGCACGACTCCGTCGAGCACCTTCTGGTTCCGCGGACCGCCGATGGCGGACAGGTCCGCGGTGCGCTCGGTGTAGGCCAGGACGAGCGCGGTGTTCCACGGGGTGATCACGAACTCGTGGCCGTCGGCGGCGAGGCCGTGCCCGGCGCGGACGGTGGCGATGCGGCGGTAGTGGGCGTCGTAGATGTAGTCGACGCCGTCGGCGAGCCCGCCGAGGCCCGTCCCCTGCCACCAGGTCAGCACCGGCCGCCCCCGGTAGGTCTGCTTGCGGAAGTCGGCGGCCTCCTGGCCGGTGGGCACGGCGTGGGACCAGACGACCCTGCGGCCGTCCGGGCTGAGGATCTCGACGCCGCTGCCGTAGCGGGCGGTGGTGGAGTTCGGCGAGACGAACAGGTCGCCGCGGTTCGCGCCGGGCTCGTCGGTCAGGACGGTCAGCCCCGGAAGCGGTGCGGGGGCCGCGGTCCCGGACGCGGCGGCGCCGGTCGGCAGCGCGGCCAGGAACGCGACGGCGGTGGCCGTGGCGAGTGCGAGAGGCGTGACGATCTTGGGCATGGTGCTCCTTCGAGGGACCTGCGCGGGCAGGGCAGGGTGACGAAGCGCACGTCGAGGACCGCCCGGGCGCCGCACGCGGGAGCGTGCAGGAGCCGGGGCGGGGGAGGAGCGCGCGCGAGGAGGAGCCCCGAGGCCGGAGGCGTCAGCACACCGGCGGGGGACTCAGGGGAACTTCGGAGAGATCGTCCTCAGCACGGACGACAGGCAGCGGAACAGACGCGCAGCAGGTCGATGTGACCGCGCTTCGTCAGGGTGATCCGGTGCCGCTGCATGGCCGTGGACGCTACCGAGGGAGCTGGCGGATCGTCAACGTCGGTCCGGATGGCGATCATCGGGCGCCGTCGGTCGACAGCCCCACCCCGGTGAAGATCGGGACAAACGGGGTGTTTAGTCTGATCGGATGCGCTTGTCAACCATCCTCCGCCGACGTTCCCAGTTCCCCGTCACCCCCGAAATGGCCCGACTGAAGGCCCGCGCCGCCCATCTGCGGGGCGAGATCTTCTACCTGCGTCCGGCCTACACGCAGCAACTGCGCTGGGAGCTCGCCGGTCTGGAACGGCGGATGCAGGAGATGGAGGCGTCGGCCGCCCGCGCGTAAATCGTTTGGACACCCCCGCCGGACTTGGTACCGTGGTGGAGACCGTGATCGAGCACCAGGAGGTGAGTCCCATGAAGGCAGTACGCACGTGGGTGCTCCCCCTTTTCCTCACGGCGGGCGATTGAAGCAGGTGTCGCCAGGAGCGCCTCGACCTCAGGCACTCCTGAAAGGGCGATTCCTATGAACGCTTCCCGCTTCACCCCTCCCTCTGCTGCTTCCCCGACGCTGGACGAGCCCGCCATGGCGGTCACCAGGATCGAGGAGAACCACTGGCAGGCCACGCAGGGCGACACCGTCGTCGGCGGCGCCGACGTGAGCCGTCGGCCGGACGGCAGGCTCTTCCTCAGCGTCGACGCCTGGCACGCCGCGGTCTTCGACCGCCTCGCGGCCACCGCAGCCGCTGACCTGGGCGGGCCCGTCCACACGGTGGTCGACGAGACGGACGACGAGCTCGTCGCCGCCTGGCAGCGCGCCGGGTTCACCGTCGGCCGACGCGAGGGTGAGTACGTCCTGCCGACCGACCCCGCCGTCACCGGGCTCGACCCGGACCTGCTGCCGCCGGGCATCGAGATCCTCCCCGCGGGTCAGGCCCAGGAAGGGCCGCTGCGGGCGCTGGACCGCGTCGTGCGCGACGAGATCTCGGCCACCGTCGGCTGGCACGTGATGCCGGCCGAGGTCGTTCCCCTCCCCGACGGCGTGACGGTGCTCGACCCGACCAGGTACGCCGTCGCGACCCGGGCCGGCGAGTACCTCGGCTTCGTCCGCGTGGCACCGGTCCCGCGCCGGCCGCGGATCGGGCTCGTCGCCGTCCGGGCCGACCAGCGCGGACAGGGCCTCGGCCGGGCCCTGCTCGCCCACGCACTCGGCGCGCTGCACCGCGCCGGTTCCGCCTCGGCCTGGGCCGAGGTGCACGAGGCCAACCCGGCCGCGCTCGCCCTCGTCGAACGCGCCGGAGCCCGGCGTGCCGGCGGCAACCTGGAACTGGTGCGCCCCTGACCCGGCCACCCGGCCGATGCTTTCCTGTCACACCCATCACCGACCTATGAATCGAGAGACATTGGCACGCACACCGAAGGGCCTCGAGATCGAGGGCACCGTCCTCGAATGCCTTCGCAACGCCAACTTCAAGGTGGAGCTCCAGAACGGGCACCACGTGCTCGCGCACATCAGCGGGAAGATCCGGAAGAACTACATCAAGATTCTTCCGTTCGACCGCGTGCTCGTGGAGCTCAGCCCGTACGACCTCACCCGCGGCCGGATCCTCTACCGCTACCGCAACTGAGCGCCTGAGCCTGAGCCTTTGAACGCAGCGCCGCGCCGTCACGGACATCCGTGACGGCGCGGCGTTTCGCGTTCCCGTGCGACCGTCTCAGCTCGGGAGGGTCCACTGCTGGTTGGCATTGCCGGAGCAGGCCCAGATCTGGGACTGCGTGCCCGGCGTGGTCGACCAGTTCGTGTCGTCCAGACACCTGCCCGACTGCGGGTTCAGCAACGACCCGTTCGACTGCGGCTGCCACACCTGCGCACCCGTCCCGTTGCAGTCGTACAGATCCACCGCCGTCCCGTCAGCGGTCCCACCACCGTTCACGTCCAGACACTTGCCCAGCACCCGCAACGTCCCGTCCGAACCCACCGTCCACTGCTGCGCCGCCGTCCCGTTGCACGTGTACACCTGCACCGGATTGAAATTCGCCGTCGACGCCGAACGATCATCCAGACACAGACCCCCGTACCCCACCACCTGACCGGT
>NZ_FOAZ01000040.1 GCF_900109465.1 Streptacidiphilus jiangxiensis | reverse complement strand
AGGTGGCCGCCGTGGGCCAGGTCCAGGCCGAGGATGGTGTCCCCGGGCTGGAGCAGCGCGAACATCGCGGCGGCGTTGGCCTGCGCGCCGGAGTGCGGCTGGACGTTGGCGTGCTCGGCGCCGAACAGCGCCTTGATCCGGTCGATCGCGAGCTGCTCGACGACGTCGACGTGCTCGCAGCCGCCGTAGTAGCGGCGGCCCGGGTAGCCCTCGGCGTACTTGTTGGTCAGCACCGAGCCCTGGGCCTCCAGGACCGCCACGGGGGCGAAGTTCTCGGAGGCGATCATCTCCAGGGTCGACTGCTGGCGGTGCAGCTCGGCGTCCACCGCCGCGGCGACCTCGGGGTCGAGGCTGTGCAGGGACTGGTTCAGGACAGTCATGGCGTTGTGTGGTCCCTCGGGTCAGAGGTCGGTCGTCAGCCGCCGGTGTGGGCGGTGTACTCGTCGGCGGAGAGCAGACCCTCGGGGGTGCCCTCCAGCCGGAGCTTGAACAGCCACCCGCCCTCGAAGGGCTCGGAGTTGACCAGGGCCGGGTCGTCGATGACCGCCTGGTTGACCTCGACGACCTCGCCGGAGGCGGGGGTGTAGAGGTCACTCACGGACTTGGTCGACTCCAGCTCGCCCACGGTCTCACCGGCCGCGATGGTGCGGCCGACCTCGGGCAGGTCCACGTAGACGACGTCACCGAGAGCGTCGGCGGCGAAGGCGGTGATGCCCACGGTGGCCACGCCGTCCTCGACGGCCGTCAGCCACTCGTGCTCCTTGCTGTACGTGAGGTGCTGGGGGTTGCTCATGACGCGATTCTCCCGGAGAGGTGTGGGTACGGCGAAATGGGGGTCGGTGACCCCAGGGCAAGTCTTACGAGGTGAGACGCGTCCCGCAGGGGACGCGCGCTCAGCGGGCGGTCAGCGGGCGCGCTTGTAGAACGGCAGCGCGACGACCTCGACCGGCTCGTGCGTGCCGCGCACGTCCACGGCCACCTGCGCGCCCGGCGTGGCGTGGGCGGCGTCGACGTAGGCCATGGCGATCGGCTTGCCCAGCGTCGGGGAGGGCGCCCCGGAGGTGATCGAGCCGATCACGGTGCCCTCGGCGTCCACCACGTTCATCTCCGCACGCGGGACGCGGCGGCCGGGGGAGACCAGGCCGACCAGGACGCGCGGCGGAGTGGCGGCGGCCTGCTCGGCGGCCTTCTCCAGCGCGGCGCGGCCGACGAAGGCACCCTCGTTGGTGGTCTTGTCGAAACGGACCACGCGGCCGAGGCCGGCGTCGAACGGGGTGAGCGAGGTGTTCAGCTCGTGCCCGTACAGCGGCATGCCCGCCTCCAGGCGGAGCGTGTCGCGGCAGGAGAGGCCGCAGGGGATCAGGCCGTAGGCCGTGCCGGCCTCGGTCAGCGCCTGCCACAGGGCCACGGCGTCGGCCGGGGCGACGAACAGCTCGAAACCGTCCTCGCCGGTGTAGCCCGTCCGGGCGAGCAGCGCCGGGCGGCCGGCCACGGTGGCGGGCAGGCAGGTGTAGTACTTCAGGCCCGGAAGGTCGGCATCGGTCAGCGAGCCGAGGATCGCGGGGGAGTCGGGGCCCTGCACGGCGATCAGCGCGTAGGCGTCGCGGTCGTCGCGGACGACGGCGTCGAAGCCCTCGACCCGGGCGGTCAGCTCGTCCAGGACCAGCTGCGCGTTGGAGGCGTTGGCGACGACCATGAACTCGTCGTCGCCGGTGCGGTAGACGATCAGGTCGTCGAGGATGCCGCCGTCGGCGGCGCAGATCATGGTGTAGCGGGCCTTGTGCTCGGCGAGCGCGGAGACGAAGCCGACCAGCGCGTGGTCCAGCATCTCGCCGGCCTGCGGCCCGGACACGGTGATCTCGCCCATGTGCGAGAGGTCGAACAGGCCCGCCTTGGTGCGGACCGCGTTGTGCTCCTCGCGCTCGCTGCCGTAGCGCAGCGGCATGTCCCAGCCGGCGAAGTCGGTCATGGTGGCGCCGAGGGCGCGGTGGACGGCGTCCAGCGCGGTCAGGCGGAGAGACATAGCGGGATCTCCAAGCATTCTGGGCATGCTGCGGCAGGGACCCTCCCCGTCTGTCGCTGCAACCTGAGAGCTTCGCCGCGCGCCCGTCCCGTTGCGGGTGGGTCGCGGCTTGCACCGTGGGTGGACCTGGCCAGTCAGATGGCTGGTCGCTTTCCAGAACTGCCTCGCCCGTGCGGTGTTGTGCCTGAGAGATTCGGGGGAGGACTTGCTCCTTCGGCGCCGGCGACCAGACGTGGTGCTGTGTCGCCGAGCTCTCCCGCGCGGGTTCGATCGGCCTCTATGCGATTGTGGGTGGGCTCATCATGGCATGGTGCCGCAGCTGAGGCGAACACGTGGAGGAGAGAGCAGCATGCAGGGGTACGGGGGCGTGTGGCCCGAGAACGAGCTGGAGCTGGCACTTGCGGCGTCCGTCGGCGACCCGGGTGCCACGCCTCGGGTGATGGAGGTGCTCGGCCGCAGCCACGTCTGGGTGCCGATGCCGGCCGGTCCGACACGGGACGGCGTCACCCTCGACCTGCCGACCACGGAGCTGGCGGGGCAGCCGTTCGTGCCGGTCTTCAGCTCGGAGACGCAGCTGCGGGCCGTCGCGGGCCCGGGGATGCCCTACGCCATCGCCCCGGTCAAGGAGCTGGCCCGGGGCCTGCCGCAGGGCGTCGGCATCGCGGTCAACCCCGAGGGCGCGGTCGGCCTCCCCGTCCCCGCGGCCGGCGTCCCCGACCTGTGCGGCGACCCCTCCGAGGAGGGCGTCCGCACGACGGCCTGGGAGCCTGAGCCGCACGAGGACCCGTACGAGTACCTGGCCGTGGCGGCGGGCGAACTGGCCGCGCTGCCGGTCGTGCTGACCGCGCGTCGCGCGTTCGTCCAGGTGGAGGGGGACCCGGTCAAGCTCTTCGTGGGCGTGCAGCTCGCCCGCTACGAGGCGGAGGACCACCAGGCCGTCGGTCAGGCGCTGGGCCGCGCGTTGGGCGCGGTCCCGCTGCCTTGCGAGGTCTCCCTGGTGCTGCTGGACGCGGTAGCGGAGGACCCGACGGCGCGGTGGATGCTCGGCACGGTGGCCCCTTTCTTCGCCCGCTGAGGACGCTCCCTCAGGGGCGCGAGCCTCTGCCGGTGCGGCTCGGCCGCCCGGGCACGACACGTCACGCATGCGTTCTCGCGGGCAGGTGCACCCGCCAGGGGCGCGAGGAACTGCGCGACAAGCCACCGACGTGCGGATGGTCCTCAACGTGCAGGGCCATCCGCAGGCCGTTGGTTGCTCGCGCAGTTCCTCGCGCCCCTGGCGGCTGTGCCGCCGATCGGCAGAGCCTCGCGCCCCTGAGGGCGGTGCGGCTACCGCCGCTGGGTCGAGCCGGCCAGGCGGGCGCGGTCGACGACCGGGGCGATCGCGTCGCCGAGGGCCTTCACGTCAGCCTCGGTGGAGGTGTGGCCGAGGGAGAAGCGGAGCGAGGCGCGGGCGAGCGCGGGTTCCGCGCCCATCGCCAACAGGACGTGGCTGGGCTGTGGCACGCCCGCCGAGCATGCGGAGCCGGTCGAGCACTCGATGCCGCGGGCGTCCAGCAGCATCAGCAGCGCGTCGCCCTCGCAGCCCGGGAAGGAGAAGTGCGCGTTGGCGCTGAGCCGCCCCGCGGGGTCGGGGTCGCCGTTGAGGATCGCGTCGGGGACCGCCGCCCGCACCGCGGCGACCAACTGGTCGCGCAGCGCGCCGATCTCCTCGGCATAGCGGGGGCGGCGCTCGTCGGCCACCGCCGCGGCGGCGGCGAAGCCCGCCGTCGCCGGGACGTCCAGCGTTCCGGAGCGCACGTCCCGCTCCTGGCCGCCGCCGTGCAGCAGCGGGACGGGCGCCGCCGAGCGCGACAGCACCAGTGCGCCGACGCCGTAGGGGCCGCCGATCTTGTGGCCGGTCACCGTCATCGCGTCCAGGCCCGACTCCTCGAAGGAGAGCGGCAACTGGCCGAAGGCCTGGACCGCGTCCGCGTGCATCGGGATGCCGAACTCGCGCGTCACGGCCGAGAGTTCCTGGATCGGCTGGATCGTACCGACCTCGTTGTTGGCCCACATCACGGTGACCAGCGCGACGTCGTCCGGGTTGGCGGCGACGGCTGCCCGCAGCGTGTCGGCGTGGACCCGGCCGAGCGCGTCGACGGGCAGCCACTCGACGACGGCGCCCTCGTGACGCTCCAGCCAGATCACCGCGTCGAGCACGGCGTGGTGCTCCACGGGGCTGCACAGGATCCTGCGCCGGACCGGGTCGGCGTCGCGCCGGGCCCAGTACAGGCCCTTGACGGCGAGGTTGTCCGACTCGGTGCCGCCACCGGTCAGCACGATCTCGCTGGGGCGGGCGCCGAGCACGGAGGCGAGCTGTTCGCGGGACTCCTCCACGACACGGCGGGCGCGTCGCCCCGCGGAGTGCAGCGAGGAGGCGTTGCCGACGAGACTCAGCTGCGCGGTCATCGCCTGGACGGCCTCCGGCAGCATCGGAGTCGTGGCGGCGTGGTCGAGGTAGGGCATGGCGGACCAAGTCTAGTGGGGCGCCGGTGCGTGCTCCCGCAGCGTCCGAGCCTCGAACGGCGGCCGACCGTGCGTCGACGGAGTTCCTCAGACGGACAGGCGTTGCAGGGCGCGCCGCCGCTCCTTATGATCCCGGCATCCTGCGACCGCAGGAGCGCACCAAAGGGGCTGGTGGGAGATGTCGCAGTCCGTGGACCGGGCCCTCACGGTGCTGGCCTCGCTCGGTGACGGACCCGTCTCGCTGGAGCAGGCCGCAGTGCTGCTCGGGGTCCACAAGTCGACCGCGCTGCGGCTGCTGCGCACCCTGGAGCAGCACGGCTTCGTGCACCGGCAGGCGGACTACCGCTACCGCCTCGGCGGGCGCCTCTTCTCCCTCGCCCAGCAGGCGCTGGAGAGCATCGACGTGCGCGGCGTCGCCGCCCCGCACCTGGCCGCGCTCAACGACTCCTGCGGCCACACCGTCCATCTCGCCGTCTATGAGGAGGGCGAGGCCACGTATGTGGACAAGCTGGAGAGCCGCTACCCCGTGCGTATGCACTCACGGATCGGCAAGCGTGCCCCGCTGGGCGCGACGGCGGTCGGCAAGGTGCTCCTGGCCGGCCTGCCGGCGGCGCACCGCTCGGAGCTGATCCACCGGCTGGAGCTGCCGACCTACACCACCCGCACGCTGCGGACGGCGGACGCGCTGCTGGCCGAGGTGGAGACGGTGCGCGAGCGCGGCTGGGCGATGGACCGCGGCGAGTTCGAGGAGAACGTGAACTGTGTGGCCGTCCCGGTCCACGGCATCGACGGCCGCGTGATCGCCGCCTGCTCCATCTCCACGGCCACGGTGGTGGCGCCGATGAGCGCCCTGCGCCGGCTGCTCCCCGAGCTGCAGGCCACGGCCGCGGCCATCTCCCACGAGTACGGCGGCGCCGCGCACTGAGGCCGGCCCTTCGCCACGGGCGTCAGTGCTCGCCGGTGTTGGAGCTGCCCCGGTGCCAGGCGCGCGGGGCGCGCCAGTTGTAGCGCAGGGCGAGCATCCGGAAGACGAAGGCCAGCAGGGCTGCGGTGCTGCCGGTCAGGGTGTTGAGCCGGTCGATGCTGATCAGCAGCGCGGTGAGGGTGCTGCCCACGAGCGAGGGCACGGCGTAGAGCGAGCGGTCCCAGCGCAGCAGCGACGGGGTCTCCATGGCCAGCACGTCGCGGATGACGCCGCCGCCGACGGCGGTGAGCATGCCCAGGGCGATGGAGGCCACGACGCCGAGGCCGTAGTCGTGGGCCTTGGCGGTGCCGGTGACGCAGAAGAGGCCGAGGCCGAGCGCGTCCAGCGTCTGCACGGTGAGGTTGATCCGTGCCACCTCGGGGTGGAGGAAGAAGACGACGAGGGTCGCCACCAGGGGCGTGACGAAGTAGCCGAGGTTGGTGAAGGCGGCCGGGGGGATCGCGCCGATCAGGACGTCACGCAGCACTCCGCCGCCCAGGGCGGTCGCCTCCGCCAGCACCGCGATCCCGAACACGTCGAAGTTCTTGCGGATGGCGAGCAGGCCCCCGGAGAGGGCGAAGACGAAGATGCCGGCCAGGTCGAGCACCTGCTCCACGTCGGGACTGAAGATCTGCGAGGTCACCCGGCATTTCTACCGCGACGTGGCGGGTGCGGCGGGGCGCACCCGCCGGGGGCGGCGGAGCCGGGCGGACCGGTGCGCGGGCCGGCACTGAATGGATCTATGCGACGGAGAGTAACCCTGTAGACATTCACCGTGGTGGCCCCCGTTCGTCTCATGGGTCGGACGCCAGGTAATGCGTAGGTAAATTGCACCACGGGACGGGGTGTCCGGGCAAAAGCTACCAAAACGGACTTTATGCTCAGGGACTTGGCGCAATCCCCCTCGTTTTCGGGGGTCAAATCGGGCATTCAAGGCATGCGATCACAACGGAAACATCTCGCATGATCTCATTCTGGTCTCGGCAAGCCTTGAGGTCTTGAGCGGCCAAAATCTGTTCGCCTAGAGTCACGTCACCGCGCCGCGACACGTACACCTGAACCGAGACTCGGGGATGTCCGCACCATGACTCAGCAACCCCAACAGATAAGCCCCACGGGCGAGTCGGGCACCGAGGAGAACCCTGTGGCCGAAACGACCGCTACGGCTGACAGCACCGCAACTGAGGTCACCAGCACAAACACCGCAGTTGTCGGGCGTTCCCCCGCCCGAATGGCCTGGACGCGACTCAAGCGCGACAAGGTCTCGATGGTGTCGTTGGTTCTTACCGTGATCTTCATCCTCGCCGCCATTTTCGCGCCGGTGCTGACCGCGCTGGGTGGCTGGGGTCCGATCACCTCCGACGTAAAGTCGATCAATCCCGACATCGGTAACTACCCGTACGGGCATTTCGGCGGAATCAGTGCGAAGCACTGGCTCGGCGTCGAGCCCGGTACCGGGTTCGACCTCTTCGCCCGCATCGTCTACGGCCTTCGGACCTCGCTCGCGGTCGGTCTGATCTCGGCCCTGCTGTCCACGGTCGTCGGTGTGGTCGTCGGCCTGGCGGCCGGCTACTTCGGCGGCTGGATCGACAACCTGCTGTCGCGGATCATGGACGTGGTCCTGGCGTTCCCGCAGCTCCTCTTCATCATCGCGCTGACCCCGGTCATCCAGAACGCCTTCCAGACCGACCAGCACGGTGGTACCGACGAGAACCTGCGCCTTGCGGTGCTGATTCTCAACATCTCGGCGTTCGCCTGGGCTTACACGGCCCGCCTGGTCCGTGGCCAGGTGCTGTCGCTGCGTGAGCGCGAGTTCGTCGACGCGTCCCGGATCATGGGCGCCGGCTGGGTGCACATCCTGTTCCGCCAGCTGCTGCCGAACCTGTGGGCGCCGATTCTCATTGCTTTTGCGCTGGCCGTTCCCGCGAACATCACCACGGAGGCTGCGCTCTCCTACCTCGGTGTGGGCGTCGTCCCCCCGAACCCCGACTGGGGCGCTCTGCTCAGTCAGGCGTCGGAGTACTTCCTGATCGACCCGACGTACCTGTTCATCCCCGGCGTGCTCCTGCTCGTGCTGGTGCTCGCCCTGAACCTGCTCGGTGACGGAGTGCGTGACGCTCTCGACCCGCGGGCGAACCGTTCCTGACCGCCTGGTCGGTGATCCGCTCCCACGGATCACCGGGCACGGGGCCCTAGTGATGTCCCACCTCGAAGGAGATAACTCCGAAATGATGCGGAAGACCCGTTCGGTCGCCCTCCTGGCGACCGCCACCGCGCTCGCTCTGGGAGTGACCGCGTGCAGCAGCTCCTCCAAGAGCACCGGCTCCGGCAGCTCCGACGCGGTCCAGAAGGGCGGGACGCTGACCTACCTGGCGCCGTCCGACTTCGACAGCCTCGACCCTCAGCGTGTGTACACCACCGAGGGTCAGAACATGGTCGAGGAGATCGTCCGGACCCTGACCGGTTGGCAGGAGAAGACCGACGGCTCCGCCCCGAAGCTGGTCGGCGACCTGGCCACCGACACCGGTGAGCCGAGCCAGAACGACACCGTGTGGACGTTCCACCTCAAGCCGGGCGTCAAGTACCAGGACGGCACCGCCGTCACCTCGCAGGACATCAAGTACGGCGTCGAGCGCTTCATGTCGCCCGACATCACCGGCGGCCCGGGCTACGCGGCCCAGTGGCTGGTCGGCGCCTCCAGCTACAAGGGTCCGTTCAAGGGTCAGGACCTGGCCTCGATCCAGACCCCGGACAGCTCCACGATCGTCTTCCACCTGAACCAGCCGGTCTACGACTTCAACGAGACCACGGCCATGGCGGGTTGGGCTCCGGTCCCGAAGGCTCACGACACGGGTGCCAACTACAGCACCGGCGTGTGGGCGACGGGCCCCTACATGATCAAGTCCTACTCCAAGGGCAAGGAGCTCGTCCTCGTCAAGAACCCGTACTGGTCTGCCTCCTCGGACCCGATCCGGGACCAGAACGTCGACGAGATCGACATGAAGCAGGGTCTGGACCGTTCGGCGATCGACCAGCAGCTGCGCGCTGACGGTCCGGACGCCATGAACGCGGTCCAGCAGTGGCCGATCGCGGGTGCCGACCTCACCCAGATCGCCAACGACCCGACCCTGAAGTCCCGTTACCACGTCATCAAGTCCCCGGGTATCTCCTACCTGGCGCTGAACGTGAACCGGATCAAGGACATCCACGTCCGTCAGGCGATCGAGTTCGCGCTGGACAAGACCACCGCCCGTGGTGCCTTCGGTGGCTCCGCCTACGGTGACTACGCGTCCACCATGCTGGCGCCGGGCGTCGAGGGCCACAAGGACTTCAACCTCTACGCCACCAGCCCCTCGGGTGACCAGACCAAGGCGAAGGCCCTGCTCGCGCAGGCCGGCAACCCGAAGCTGACCCTGTCGCTGGCCGTCGAGAACACCCCGACCCAGACCAACTTCGCGGACGCGGTCAAGTCCTCGCTCGCGAACGTCGGCATCACCGTCAACATCGTGCCGGTTGACCAGGCGAACTACTTCAGCACCCTGGACAACACCAAGAACCAGTACGACATGGCGTGGATGGACTGGATCCCGGACTGGCCGAACCCGTCCACCGTTCTGCCGATCCTCTTCGACGGTCGCCAGATCGCCGCGCAGCCCGCGTCCAACCAGGACATCTCGTACCTGAACGACCCGGCTGTCAACTCGCAGATCGACACCATCGCCAAGATGACGGACCCGGCCACGGCCGACGCCGCCTACGGCGCTCTGGACCAGCAGATCCTCGCTGACGCCTCCGTCGTGCCGCTGTTCTACATGAACTTCGACGAGCTCTCCGGTGGCAACGTCCAGGGTCTGGTTCCGGACCCGGTCAACGCGTCGCTGAACTTCGCGCACGTCTGGCTGAAGCACTAAGTAGCGAAGGGCCACCCGAACCCCACTGGGTGGCCGTTCGTCTGAGGTCCCGCCGGCCGCGGTGAACAACCGCGGCCGGCGGGCCACTCCCCACCAAGTCACCCCGAGCGCAGGTCATATCCCACCGGCTCTCAGCGAGAGGGAGGCGGGCCGGGCCACCGGGCCGGACCCGAGCACCACATGTTCCGATACGTCATACGACGCCTGCTGATCTCAGCGGTCATCCTGTTGGTGATCAGTTTCATCACCTTCGTCATCTTCTTCGCGCTGCCGTCGAACCCTGCGCTGCTGGCCTGTGGCAAGACCTGCTCGGTCCAGCGTCTGGCTGAGATCAAGCATTCGCTGGGCCTGGACCAGTCGTTCTGGACCCAGTACAGCGAGTTCCTCAAGGGTCTGTTCGCCGGTCGCAAGTTCGGCGACCAGAGCGTGCTGATCACTTGCGCGGCGCCCTGCCTCGGGATCTCGTTCAAGACGGACGAGCCGGTGCTCACCACCCTGTTCAACCGCTTCCCGGCCGACCTCTCCCTGGCCCTCGGCTCCGCCGTCATCTTCCTGATCGTCGGTGTCGGCCTCGGTGTCATCGCCGCCGTCCGCAAGGGCAAGCTGATCGACAAGGTCGCCGTCAGCGGCGCGCTGTTCGGTGTCTCGCTCCAGTCCTACTTCGTCGGTCTGCTGCTGATGTGGGCCTTCGTCGACAAGTGGCAGATCCTGGCCGCCCCCGGCTACACCCCGATCACCCAGGACCCGAACGCCTGGTTCCAGGGGCTGATCCTGCCCTGGGTCACCCTGGTGATCCTCTACCTGGCGATGTACACCCGCCTCTCGCGCTCCTCCATGCTGGAGACGATGGGTGAGGACTTCGTCCGCACCGCCCGGGCCAAGGGCCTGTCGCGGCGCAAGGTGATCTTCAAGCACGCCCTGCGCGCCGGCATCACGCCGATCGTCACGATCTTCGGCATGGACCTCGGTTCGCTGATCGGTGGCTCCGCGGTCATCACCGAGTCCGTCTTCGGCATCAACGGCATCGGCAAGCTCGCCGTCGACTCCGTGACCGACTCCGACCTGCCGGTCATCATGGGCACCACGCTCTTCGCCGCCACGGTCATCGTGCTGGCCAACGTCGTCGTCGACATCGTCTACGGCGTCATCGACCCCCGCGTCCGCCTCGCCTGACCCTAGAAATGCCCGGCGCGGGTCGGTGATCCCGACCCCCCGTCGACTGAGGAAGTATCCGTGGCCATCGAACTCTCGCCGCAGTCCGTGGACGTCAATCCGCCGTCGTCCTTCCTGGAGGTCCGGGACCTCCGTGTGCACTTCCCGACCGAGGACGGCCTGGTCAAGTCCGTTGACGGCGTCTCCTTCTCGCTGGAGAAGGGCAAGACGCTCGGCATCGTGGGTGAGTCCGGCTCGGGCAAGTCGGTCACCTCGCTCTCCCTGCTCGGCCTGCACAAGGGCAGCCGCGCTCAGGTCGGCGGTGAGATCTGGCTGGACGGCGAGGAGCTCGTCGGCATGTCGGAGTCGCAGATGCGCGGACTCCGCGGCCGCAAGGTCTCGATGATCTTCCAGGACCCGCTGTCCGCGCTGCACCCCTTCTACTCGGTCGGATCGCAGATCGCCGAGGCCTACCAGGTGCACCACAAGGCGTCCAAGAAGGAGGCCAAGGAGCGCGCGATCGAGATGCTGAAGCGCGTCGGCATCCCGCAGCCGGAGCGCCGGGCCAAGGACTACCCGCACCAGTTCTCCGGCGGTATGCGCCAGCGCGCGATGATCGCCATGTCGCTGGTGTGCGACCCCGAGCTGCTGATCGCCGACGAGCCGACCACGGCGCTCGACGTGACCGTGCAGGCGCAGATCCTGGACCTGATCCGGGACCTGCAGGAGGAGTTCGGCTCCGCGGTCATCATCATCACCCACGACCTGGGCGTCGTCGCGGAGATCTCCGACGACATCCTGGTCATGTACGGCGGCCGCCGCATCGAGTACGGCTCGGTCAACGACGTGCTCAAGTCGCCCGAGCACCCGTACACCTGGGGCCTGCTCCAGTCGATGCCGCACCTCGGCGGCGACGTCGCCCAGCGGCTCAACCCGATCCCGGGCTCCCCGCCGAGCCTCATCAACCTGCCCTCGGGCTGCGCCTTCAACCCCCGGTGCAGCTTCAAGGAGCAGGTGCCGGACGGGCGCTGCACGGTCGAGCGTCCCGAACTGCTGCCCGTTCTCGGCAGCGACAAGCACATCGCGGCCTGCCACCTGACCGGTGAGCACAAGGCCGAGATCCGCCGCGGCGCCACCAGCGGTGCCAAGTGACTGCCGGCATCGAAGCGGCGGACGGACAGGAGAAGGGCATGAGCACCACCAAGAACATCCCCGCGCAGAAGGCCGGGGAGTCGTCCGTCTCCTCGCAGAACCTGCTCGAGGTCGAGAACCTCGAAGTCCACTTCCCGATCCGCCAGGGCATCGTGTTCCAGCGTCAGGTCGGCGCGGTGCGTGCCGTTGACGGCATCAGCTTCGGCGTGAAGCCGGGCGAGTCCCTCGGCCTGGTCGGCGAGTCGGGCTGCGGCAAGTCCACCACCGGCCGGGCGGTCACCCGCCTGCTGGAGCCGACGGGCGGCACCGTCCGCTTCGACGGCGAGGACATCACGCACAAGAAGGTCGCCTCGATGAGGACGGCCCGGCAGAACCTGCAGATGATCTTCCAGGACCCGTACTCCTCGCTGAACCCGAGGCACACGGTCGGCACGATCATCGAGACGCCGATGAAGCTCAACGGGATCAACCCGGAGGGCGGCCACAAGCGGCGCGCCCAGGAGCTGCTGGAGATCGTCGGGCTCAACCCGGAGCACTACAACCGGTACCCGAACGAGTTCTCCGGTGGTCAGCGTCAGCGCATCGGCATCGCGCGCGCCCTCGCCCTCAAGCCGAAGCTGATCGTCGCCGACGAGCCCGTCTCGGCCCTCGACGTGTCGATCCAGGCGCAGGTCGTCAACCTGCTCCAGGACCTGCAGCGTGAGTTCGGTCTGGCGTTCCTCTTCATCGCCCACGACCTGGCCGTCGTGCGGCACTTCTCCGAGCGTGTCGCGGTCATGTACCTCGGCAAGATCGTCGAGATCGCCGACCGGGAGACCCTGTACAGCCGTCCGCAGCACCCGTACACCCACGCGCTGCTCTCGGCCGTGCCCGAGGTCGACCCGGACGGCGCCTCCAACCGCGAGCGGATCCGCCTCACCGGCGACGTCCCGAGCCCGATCAACCCGCCCTCCGGCTGCCGCTTCCGTACGCGCTGCTGGAAGGCCCAGGACATCTGCGCCTCCCAGGAGCCGCCGCTGGTCCAGCTGATCGGTTCCGCCGACGGCCACCAGGCCGCTTGCCACTTCCCGGAGGTCAAGCAGGTCGTCGCGGCGGAGGTCACTCCGCCCGCGCCGGCTTCGGCCGAGTGACCCGGCCGTAGCCACCGCAGAAGGCTGAAGGGCCCTCCCACCGTGCCGTGGGAGGGCCCTTCAGCCTTTGCCGTCTCCTGGCGCCGGATCAGGCCGGCTGGGCTGCCTGCTCCCAGTGGGAGGGACGGCTGTAGAAGGCCGGGACGCGCGACCACAGCCACGCGGCGACGGGGTCGTACGGGTCCGCCATGGTGACGCTGGAGACCGCCAGGCCGTCCGGCGCGGAGGCCACGGCCTGGAGCATCATCTGCTGCGTCGCGGCCACCGCCGCGTCCGAGGTGTCGTCCAGGTCGAGGCCTATGGTGAGGCTCGGCTCGCCGTACGCCGGCTCCACCCAGGCGCGCCGCAGCGAGCGGACGGCCGGGTTCTGCCGGGCCGCCAGGACCAGGGCCTGGAAGAACGCCGCAGCCGCCGCCGTGCCGCCGACGGACGCGGGGACCGAGGCGGGCGGCTGGTCGACCGGGGTGAGACCGAGCGGACCCGCCGGCAGGCGGTCCAGGCCGCCCGCGACGCGGCGCAGATCGGCCCAGGGGATGCCGACGCCGCCGCCCGGCTGGTGCGGGTTCAGCCACAGGCCCCAGTGCTCGCGGTAGAGCGCCGCGGCGGCCTCCGCGCCGGAGATCACCTGGTGCTGTCGGGCCCAGCCGCTCGCGACGAGCTGCTCCTCGGAGGTCACGCACGGCGCGTAGCCGTACCCGCCGACCTCCAGGTTGCCGTACTGCGCGTCCGGGTCCCCGGGCATGCCGTGCCAGAGCAGCATCCAGAGCCGGCCGTGGGCGAGGGCGCGCAGCAACTCCTCGTACCGGTCGTACCGGCCGGGAGTGATCTCCCTCAGCGCCGCTTCGATCACCGCGTCCGTCCTCCTCGTCCACACCGGCCGTCCACCACTGGCCACCGGTGAGCCTAGTGAGATCCTCGCACCCGCACTATCGGCTGAGTTACTCACGGGATCGGGGCGGGAACTGAGCGGAACGACTCTGATCGGCCCGGCCCGTATTCTGGTAAGCACTATGTCTGACTTCCCCGGTGCCCCAGACCCCGATTCCTCCGCCCTCCCCGGCGGCCGGCTGCGCGTGCTCGCCGCGATGTCCGGCGGCGTGGACTCCGCCGTCGCCGCGGCGCGGGCCGTGGAACAGGGGCACGAGGTCACCGGAGTGCACCTCGCGCTGGCGAGCAACCCGCAGAGCTTCCGCACCGGCGCCCGCGGCTGCTGCACGCTGGAGGACTCCCGCGACGCGCGCCGCGCAGCGGACGTGCTGGGGATCCCCTTCTACGTGTGGGACCTCGCCGAGCGCTTCCGCGAGGACGTGATCGACGACTTCGTCGCCGAGTACGCGGCGGGCCGCACGCCCAACCCGTGCCTGCGCTGCAACGAGAAGATCAAGTTCGCCGCGCTGCTCGACAAGGCGGTCGCCCTCGGCTTCGACGCCGTCTGCACCGGTCACTACGCGCAGATCGTCGACCACCCCACCCGCGGCCGGGAGCTGCACACCGCCGTCGACCCGGCCAAGGACCAGTCCTACGTGCTCGGCGTCCTGGACGCGGACCAGCTCGCGCACGCCATGTTCCCGCTCGGGGACACCACCAAGGACCAGGTCCGCGTCGAGGCCGAGCGCCGCGGCCTCGCCGTCGCCAAGAAGCCGGACAGCCACGACATCTGCTTCATCGCTGACGGCGACACGCAGGGCTTCCTCGCCCAGCGCCTCGGCACCGCGCCCGGCGAGATCGTGGACGCCGACGGCACCGTCCTGGGCGAGCACACCGGCGCCTACGGCTTCACCATCGGCCAGCGCAAGGGCCTGCGGATCGGCCGCCCCGCCGCCGACGGCAAGCCGCGCTACGTGCTGGACATCTCGCCGGTCGACAACCGCGTCACCGTCGGCCCGGTCGAGGCGCTGGACGTGATCGCGCTGACGGGTGTGCGGCCGCGCTGGTGCGGTGAGGCGGCCCCGGTCGGCACGGGCCGCTACCTCGCCCAGATCCGCGCCCACGGCGAGCAGGTGCCCGTCACCGCCGAGGTGGCCGAGGACGGCGGCCTGCGCGTCGTCCTGGACGAGCCGCTGCGCGGCATCGCACCGGGGCAGGCGGTGGTGCTGTACGACGGCACCCGCGTCGTCGGCTCCGCGACGATCGCGCAGACCGAGCGCGCTCCGGCCGCCGCGCAGCTCTGATCCTTCCGCATCACCCTTCCTGCATCCTGGGGGACCCACGTGAACATCACCGTCTTCTGCTCCGCCAACGACCTCGACGAGCGCTACACCGTCCCCGCGCGGGAGTTCGCCCGCACGCTCGGTGAGCGCGGGCACACGCTGGTCTGGGGCGGCTCCGACGCCGGGCTGATGGGAGTCGTCGCGGACGAGGCGAAGGCGGCGGGCGCGAAGCTCGTCGGCATCATGGTCGAGCTGCTGGCCCACAAGGCCTACCAGGGCGCGGACGAGTTGGTCAGCACCGCCGACCTCGCCGAGCGCAAGGCGCAGCTGCTGGCCCGCGCCGACGCGCTCGTGGTGCTGGTCGGCGGCGTCGGCACGCTGGACGAGGTGACCGAGGTGCTGGAGCTGAAGAAGCACGGGCTGCACGACAAGCCCGTCGTGCTGCTCGACACCGACGGCTTCTACGACGGCCTGCGCACCCAGCTGCGGCGGATGGAGCAGGAGGGCTTCCTGCCCCGCCCGCTGGACGAGCTGGTGCGGTTCGCGCCCGACGGCGCCACCGCGCTGCGCTACGCCGAGGAGGCGCTCGACGGGGAGGTCTCCGCGTCTGCCTGATCAGCCGCAGCCGCCTGATCTGTCGCAGCCGCCTGATCTGCCGCAGTCGTCCGGTCAGGTCCGGTCGGCTGACCCGGAATCCGCTCAGCCGCCTGCTGCGGCGCGTCCGTGCGTCGCAGCAGCCGACCGAGACCGGCCCGGGTCGCCACCACGACCACCCGGTCGTCGGCCTGCAGGTGCCGGGCCTGATCGGGGTTCCAGTCGGCGTTCTGTCCCCGCTGCCGCACGGCCACGACCCGCCAGTCGCCGGGTCGGAACGCGCCCTTGACGGTCTGTCCGGCGAGCGCGTCGCCCGCGGTGACGGTCACCTCCGCCAGGAGCAGGATCTCCCGGCGGGCCGGGATCGCCGCCAGCACCCGGCGGCCCACCATCGCCGCCGCGAAGGCGGGCGCGGCCAGGTAGGACACGCTGCGGCTGCGGGTGCGCGAGTTGGGGTGCGCCTCCCGCAGCGCCTTGAAGACGGTCCGGGCGAAGCCCTCGTCGAACAGCCGCAGGACGACCGGCACGTCCGGGCGGCGCTCCCGGGCGAAGAGGACGGCCTGCAGGTTGGCGCTGTCGTTGTTGGTGAGCGCCATCACCGCGGAGGCCCGGTCGCCCCGGGCCGCGCGCCAGACCTCGTCGCGGGTGAACTCGCCGAGCACCACCGGGACGCCGCGCGCCCGCACCGCCGCCAGATTGCGCGCCTCGGGGTTGCGCTCGACCACGACCACCGGACGCCGCATGTCCACCAACCGCGAGACCACCGCCGTGCCGGCGCTGCCGATGCCGATCAGCACGACGTGGTTGTTCATGGTCCGCCGCACCCGGCGCGGCCTGTCGCCGGGCCGCACGGCCCCGACGCTGTCGAGCACGATCGCCGCGACCAGGCCCAGGATCAGCATCCCGGTGAACATGGTGACGATCTGCAGCACCTGCCGCGCCACCGGCTGGCCGAAGGCCGGGTTGCCCGCCGAGGAGAGGTCCAGCAGCACCAGGTAGAGCGACAGGCCCAGGTTGGTGCCGGTCAACTGCCAGGTCAGCACGGTCAGCAGGGCCACCACCGTGGCCAGCCCGGCGGCGGCCACCTGGAGCTTGCGGGAGAAGAACGACCGCAGCACCGTGCCCATGCGACTCCACGCGCGGGTGGCCTCCGGCGTCGGCGCCTCCTGGTGGTGCCGCAGGGTGACGAGGGTGACCTGCTGGTCCTCCGGGGGCTCCCACTGTTCCGTGTCGGGCAGCAGCAGATCGCCGTCCTCGGCCAGGACCGCGACGGCGATCTCCGCACCAGGGACACCCGGGCCGGGCTCCGGCTTCCGTGATCCGGCGGGAAGCACGGTGGAGACCACCGTGCAGGTGCCGTTGTGGACCGCGATGACCTGGTCCTGGTCGGGCAGCGCCGAGGAGACCAGCGCCGGGGCGGCCGTCTGCGAGGCCGAGGCCACGGTCGTCGGCGCGTCCGGCCGGTCCAGCAGTCGGCGCAGTCGCTTGCCGAGCGGGGTGCTGTGCACCCGCAGCGCCAGCCGCACGTGGGGGTTGATGCCGCGGGCGGTCAGCGCGGCGGCGGTGACGGCCTGGTCGTCGTCGAGGACGATGGCGAGCGCGTCCGCGTCGGCGACGCCCGCCTGACGCAGCGTCGGCTCGTCCGGGCGGCGCCCGGCGATGACGGTGATCGGGCCCGTGTCCCGGTGCAGGGCCACCAGTTGCGGACCGTGCTCCTGCTGCGGCTCGGGGACCACCACGACGACCCGCTCCTGGTAGAGCTTGGCCAGGTCCCCGGCGAGGCGCTGGGTCAGCGCGTCGTTGCCGACCACGACCATGTGGCCGCGGAGCTCCTCGTCCGGCACCGTTACCCGCCCTCTCGCCCGGATGCTGCCTGATGATCACCATGGTGGCGCACGGAACGCGGTCCCGGGCGTGGTACTGATGAACCCATGGGAACGCATGTGATCACCGGAGCAGGCTCCGGCATCGGCGCGGCCGTCGCCGCGAAGCTCGACGAGCGCGGCGAGGAGCTGTGGCTGCTGGCCCGGGACGCGCGCCGCGCGGCGGAGCTGCGCGAGCGGTTCCCCGGCGCCCGCACGCTGGTCGGCGACCTGGCCCAGCCGGACCGGCTCAGCTGGGCGTTCAGCCACCAGCCGCAGCCCGACCGGATCGACTCGCTGCTGCACGTCGCCGGGGTCGTCGAGCTGGGCGCCGTCGGCGACATGACGCCGAAGGTCTGGCAGGAGACGCTGGCCGTCAACTTGCTCGCCCCCGCCGAGCTGACCCGGCTGCTGCTGCCGACGCTGCGGGTCTCCCAGGGCCACGTCGTCTTCGTCAACTCCGGTGCGGGCCTGCGCGCGAGCGCCGAGTGGGGCGTCTACGCGGCGTCCAAGTTCGGCCTGCGGGCGCTCGCCGACTCGCTGCGCGAGGAGGAGCACGGCCACGGCGTCCGGGTCACCACCGTCTACCCGGGCCGCACCGCCACGCCGATGCAGGCCAAGGTGCACGCGCAGGAGGGCCGCGCCTACGACGAGGAGGCGTGGATCGCGCCGGAGTCGGTGGCCAAGGCCGTGCTCACCGCGATCGACCTGCCGCGCGACGCGGAGATCACCGACGTGACGGTGCGGCCGGGCAAGTGAGCACCGTCCCTTCGTTCCCCGCGCTCTCCGCGCCCGGCGCCACCGGTGTCGGGTCCATGCCCGGCACGGACGCGCGCGAGGCGGCCAAGACCGTCACCGGCTCGCTGGAGGCGCTGCCCCACCTGCCGGAGCTGCCCGCGCGCGGCCCCGGCGCCGACATGATCGGCCGCAGCCTCGGCCTGCTGGTCGAGCTCTACGCGCGCGTCGAGCCGTCCGGTTGGCGCCTCGGCGACCACCCCGGCCGCGACACCCGGCGCGCCCACTCCTGGCTGGGCGAGGACCTGGACGCCCTGGAGGAGTTCACCCAGGACTGGAACGGCCCGCTGAAGATCCAGGCCGTCGGCCCGTGGACGCTGGCCGCCTCGGTGGAACTCCAGCGCGGGGAGAAGGCCCTGGCCGACCCCGGGGCGGTGCGCGACATCGCCGCCTCGCTGACGGAGGGCCTGCGGCTGCACCTGGCCGAGGTCCGCCGGCGCATCCCCGGCGCCCAGGTGCTGCTCCAGCTCGACGAGCCGTCCCTCCCGGCGGTCCTGGCCGGCCAGGTGAGGACGGCCAGCGGCTGGCAGCGGCTGCGCGCGGTCGACCGTGGCGTGGGCGAGGAGGTCCTGCGCGGCGTCGTCGGCGCGCTGGACGCGCCGGTCGCCGTCCACTGCTGTGCGCCGTCCGTCCCCATCGGTCTGCTACGCCGGGCGGGCGCGGCGGCCGTCTCGCTGGACGCATCCCTGCTGACGGAGCGTGACGACGAGGCGATCGGCGAGGGGGTCGAGTCGGGCACCGTTCTCCTGCTCGGTGTCGTGCCCTCCACGGATCGGAAATTGTCAGACCCGGCCGGTAGTGTCAGCGGTGTGAGGACGTTGTGGCGTCGCCTGGGCCTGGCCCCCGCGCTGCTGCCGCGTTCCGTCGTGGTCACCCCCACCTGCGGCTTGGCGGGGGCCTCCCCGGCCTACGCCCGCGCGGCGTTGTCACACAGCGTCATCGCGGCGCAGAGCCTGGCCGACAACCCGGAGTAGTCAAAAGGGGGTAGTTGCAGTGGCGTTGGACGACCGCGTCCGGCACGCGCAGCTCGCGCAGGAGATCGAGGAACACCGCTACCGGTATTACAACCAGGATGCGCCGACCGTCAGCGACGCCGAGTTCGACCAGCTCATGCGCGAGCTGGAGGCGATCGAGGAGCGGCACCCGGAGCTGCGCACCGCGGATTCGCCGACGCAGATGGTCGGCGGGGACGTCACGGCCGACTTCGCCAAGGTCGAGCACGAAGAGCCGATGCGCAGCCTGGACAACGCCTTCAACGACGAGGAGCTGGACGCCTGGGCCGAGCGCGTCGAACGGGAGCTGGCCGGCCAGGCGTTCCACTACCTGTGCGAGCTGAAGATCGACGGTCTCGCGGTCAACCTGACCTACGAGAACGGCGTGCTGATCCGCGCCGCGACGCGCGGCACGGGTCTGGTCGGGGACGACATCACGCCCAACGTCCGGACGATCAAGGAGATCCCGCACCGTCTGGCGGGGGAGAACCCGCCGGAGCTGGTGGAGATCCGCGGCGAGGTCTACTTCCCGATCGAGGACTTCGAGGCGCTCAACATCGCCCGGGTCGCCGCGGGGGAGGACCCGTACGCCAACCCGCGCAACTCCGCCTCCGGTTCGCTGCGCCAGAAGGACCCGTCGATCACCGCCCAGCGGCCGCTGCACATGATCGTGCACGGCATCGGCGCCCGTCGGGGCTTCGACATCGACTGCCAGTCGCACGCCTACGAGCTGCTCCGCGCCTGGGGGCTGCCCACCGCGCGGCACAACGCCGTGGTGAGCACGCTCGCCGAGGTCAAGGAGTTCATCAAGCGCTTCGGCGAGCAGCGCCACAGCGTCGAGCACGAGATCGACGGCGTCGTGATCAAGGTGGACGAGATCGCGCTCCAGGGCCGTCTGGGCTCGACCTCCCGTGCGCCGCGCTGGGCCATCGCCTGGAAGTACCCGCCCGAGGAGGTCAACGGCAAGCTGGACCGGATCCTGGTCGGGATCGGCCGCACCGGCCGGGCCACCCCGTACGCGGTCCTGGAGAAGCCGGTCAAGGTGGCCGGCTCGATGGTCCAGTACGCCACTCTCCACAACCAGGACGTGGTCAAGGCCAAGGGCGTGCTGCTGGGCGACACGATCGTCATCCGCAAGGCGGGCGACGTCATCCCCGAGATCCTCGGCCCGGTCGTCGCCCTGCGGGACGGCTCCGAGCGTCCCTTCGTCATGCCGACCCACTGCCACGAGTGCGGCACCGAGCTGCGCCCGATGACGGAGGGCGACAAGGACCTGCGCTGCCCGAACGCCCGCCACTGCCCGGCCCAGTTGCGTGAGCGCGTCGCCTTCCTCGGCGGCCGCAGCGGGCTCGACGTCGAGCACCTCGGCTATGTCGCCGCGGTGGCCCTGACCCAGCCGCTGGAACCGGCCACCCCGCCGATGGTGAACGAGGGCGACCTGTTCAACCTGACGGTCGAGGACCTGCTGCCGATCAAGGCGCTGGTCCGCGACGCCAAGACGGGCATGCCGAAGCTGGACGACGAGACCGGTGAGCAGAAGGTCGTCTCCTTCTTCGCCAATCTCAAGGGCGAGCCGAAGAAGACCACGACCCAACTGCTGGAGAACCTGGAGGCGGCCAAGCAGCAGCCGCTCTGGCGGGTGCTGAACAGCCTGTCGATCCGTCGGGTCGGCCCGGTCGCGGCGCAGGCCCTCGCCCGGGAGTTCCGTGACCTCGACCGGATCGCGGGCGCCACGGAGGAGGAGCTCGCCGTGGTCGAGGGCGTCGGCCCCGGCATCGCCAAGGCCGTCGTCGACTGGTTCGCCGAGGACTGGCACCGGGAGATCATCGAGAAGTGGCGCGCCGCGGGCGTCCGCTTCGTCGACGAGGCGGCCGAGGAGGACGCCGGGCCGCGTCCCCTGGAGGGGCTGACGGTCGTGGTCACGGGCACTCTTGCGAACTACGGCCGGGACGCCGCCAAGGACGCACTGCAGTCGCGCGGTGCGAAGGTGACCGGGTCGGTGTCGAAGAAGACCGACTTCGTCGTCGTCGGCGACAGCCCCGGCGGCAAGTACGACAAGGCGGTCCAGCTCAAGCTCGCCATCCTGGACGACGCCGGCTTCGCGGTGCTCCTTGCCGAGGGCCCGGAGGCGGCGCGGGCCGTCGCGCTGCCGGTCGAGGAGTAGGTCAAGGCGGCGGTGGCTGCATGCCGTGGGGGCTGATGAAGGCCCCCTCGGTGTCGGCCACCGCCAGCTGCTCGTCCGGCAGGACGCAGTAGAGCAGCGTGGCGGCGCGCAGATCCGCGCCTGCCATGGCCACGCCGCGGAAGTCGCAGCCCTGGAGCTGCGCCGCACACAGCCGGGTGCCCTCCAGTCGGGCCTGCGCAAAGGACGCGCGGCCCCAACTGCGTGACAGGTCCGCTCCCCGCAGATCGGCGCGGCTGAAGTCCGCGTCCAGGACGTGCGCTCCGGTCAGGTCCGCTTCGGTGAGCACCGCGCCCACGGCGGAGGCGCCGTCCAGCAGCACGCCGCGCAGCCGGGCCCCGGCGAGGTCGCGGCCGTCCAGGGGAGCGCCGCGCAGGTCGGGGCCGTCGCCGTCCGGGGCGAGCAGGTCGAGACCGGCCAGCTCCTCGGCCACGTCCCCTCCGGTGCGGGCGGCGTCGAGCGCGGCGTCGAGTGTGCGGCGGCCGTCGGTGGTCAGCCAGCGGGCGCGCAATGCCTCGCGGGCCGCCGGTGGGAAGTCGAAGCCGTGACGGGCCACGGCCGCGTGGTCCGCGGTGCCCGGTCGGGTGGAGCGGAGGGCGCCGTCGAGCACGGCGCCGGTCAGGTTCGCCCCGTCGAGGTCTGCCGCGAGGAGATTGGCCTCGCTCAGGTCCGCGCCGGAGAGGTCCGCGTCACGGAGGTCGGCGCCTTCGAGCTGGGCGGTCCGCAGGTCCGCGCCGGACAGGTCCGCCGCGTGCAGGGAGGCGTGGAAGAAGTCGGCGCCGCGCAGATCCGCGCCCGCCAGCGGCGCGCCGTCCAGCGGGGCGCCGCGCAGGTCCCGGCCGGACAGGGCGTCGTCCTCGTGGAAGACCTCGTCGAGATGGGGCAGCCCGGACAGTTCGTCCTGCCACCGTCCGCCCCGCCGGGCCGCGCGCAGGGTGGCTGCCAGCCGATCCCGGGCCGTCGGGTCCAGCCAGCGTTCCCGCAGTTGCTCGGCTGAGGCGCAGGGGGCGAAGACCCCGTGGAGTTCCGACACCCGCGCACGCTACCAGCGCGGCCCACGCGGTCAGGATGGGGTGGCGTTGCGTCAGGTGACGTGGTGTCACGGTCAAAACCGGACAATCACCACGTATGTTCAGCCGTTGAGGACACCAGTCGGTCACGGCCTCACGGATTGCCACTCCCGCGAGGGGCAGTCGTCCTAGGCTGGACTCAGCCCGATCCTGTCGGTCCGTACGTCCCGTGCGGTTCATCCGGGCGAGCGGGGAAGCAAGAGGAACACCGATGGAGCGCACGTCCCGGTCAGCGCTGGGTTCGGACCGTGCCGGGTTCGCCGTGCGGGCGGCGGTCTTCCTCGGCGTGGGTTTCGCCGGAGCGGCGCCGCTGGTGCCGCTGGCCGATGTGGTCGCGCGTCACGCCCCGGTGCTGCTGCCGCTCTTCGGTGTGCCGATCGCCGTGCTCTTCGCCGCCTGGTGGTTCGGGCGGCAGCGGCTGCGCGAGGGCGTGACCGACGGGCTGACCGGGCTGCCGAACCGTGCCGCACTGCACCTGGCCACCGTGCAGGCGGCCACCGCCCGTGCCCGCCACGCGCTGGTCCTGATCGACCTGGACCGGTTCCGCTCCCTCAACGACACCCTCGGCCACCTCGCCGGGGACCGGCTGCTGGTCCAGGTCGCGCAGCGGCTGCAGGCCCTGGCCGCGGAGACCGGCGCGCTGGTGGCGCGGCTGGGCGGGGACGAGTTCGCGGTGCTGGTGCCCGAGCCGCCCGAGGAGTCGGCCGCCCTGCTGCGGCTCGCCCGCGGTTTCGCCGCCGAGGTGGCCGCGCCCATCCAGTTCGGCGGCCTGCAGCTGATCCTGGACTCCAGTACGGGGGTGGCGGTCCTGCCCGACCACGCCCCGGATGCCGAGTCGCTGCTGCGGCGGGCCGACATCGCGATGGTCCACGCGCAGCGCAGCCGCTCCGGCGTGACGCTCTACCAGCCGGGTCAGGAGGAGGACACGCCGCTGCGGCTCGGCCTGCTCGGCGAGCTGCGCCGCGCGCTGGACCTGGGCGAGGTGCAGGTCCACTACCAACCCAAGGTCGCCTTCGACGGCAGTGTCGTGGGCCTGGAGGCGCTGGTGCGCTGGACCCGCGCCGGACGCGGGCCGGTCAGCCCGGAGGAGTTCGTCGGCCTCGCCGAGTCCAGCGGTCTGATGCCGCAGCTGACGGACTACGTGCTGGAGGCCGCCGTCTCCCAGCTGGCCCGTTGGCGCGCGGACGGGATCGAGGTGCCGGTCGCGGTCAACATCTCCCCGCGTGACGTGCTGCGGTCCGGCTTCGCCTCCGGGGTGGCCGACCGCCTGGAGCGACACGGCGTCCCGGCCGGCGCGCTGCAGCTGGAGATCACCGAGCGTCTGCTGCTGGAGGACGGACAGCGGGCCGCCGAGACGCTGGAGGAGCTGCGCGGCCACGGGGTCGGCATGTCCCTGGACGACTTCGGTACCGGCTACTCCTCGCTGGTCCGGCTGCGTCGCCTGCCGGTGGGCGAGCTGAAGATCGACCGTTCCTTCGTCAGCCGCATGGTCGCCGACGACCACGACGCGGCCGTGGTGCGCTGCAGTGTGCAGTTGGCGCACTCGCTCGGGCTGACCGTCGTGGCCGAGGGCGTCGAGGACGACGAGACCTGGAAGCGACTGCAGGGCATGGGCTGCGACGCGGTCCAGGGCTGGCTGGTCTCCAAGGCGATGCCCGCCGAGCAGGCCACGGCGTGGCTCCGAGGCCGCGTCACCGCCCCGCACCAGCGCTGATCCGGCCTTTCTCCTCTCAAACATTTCGGCCGGAACATGACCTGATTTCGTGGCTGAAAATCGCGTGACGTGGATCACTTAACGCTTGACCGTGTACATGCTAGATTCGGGCCCGCCTGGGAATTCCCTGGCAATGCAATTGTCTGATTCGAATCCAGGAGGTTCCCATGACGGAGACCACCGAGCAGTCGAACGAGTACATGGCACCGGCCCTCGTCGAGGTCGGTGAGTTCAACGAGGACACCCTCGGTGGCTGGGGCACGGTTCCCGACTGGTTCTTCAACATGAACTGGTAATTCGCCCCTTCGTCGAGGCGAACCGCACCGCGGGCCGGGCCCTTTCGGGTCCGGTCCGCTGCCGATCCGGAAACGGTGGTCGCAACACATGAGCTCCGGATTCCTCGTCCTTCCGGACCGGCCGTCGGCCGAACCCCTCTCCACGCGTCCGGCCCAGCCCGACAGGCGCGTCATCCGGCACGCCTCCGGGCGTCCCTGGCTGGTCGGCCGTTGGCCCGCCGGTGAGGTCGCCGTCGCCGAGGCCGGCCCCGTGCGGCTCGTCGCCGTCGGCCCCGCGCCCGTCGGTCGGGTCCGGCTGAGCGAGCTGGCCGCCCGGATCAACGGCCCCGCCGACGCCGCGCGAGTCCTCCAGGCCCTGCGCGGGAGCTGCCACCTGGGCGTCTCGCTGCCCGACTGGTCACGGTTCCGTGGCAGCTCGTCCGGGCTGCGACGGCTCTTCCGCACCCGGGTCGGCGGCGTCACCGTCGCGGCCGACCGCGCCGACCTGCTGGCCGCCCTCACCGACGCCGACCTCGACGAGGAGGCGCTGGCGCTGCGCGTCGCCTGCGGGCTGCAACTGCCCTACCCCGCCAACGCCCGCAGTCCCTGGTCCGGCGTCACCGCCCTCGCCCCCGACCACGCGCTGGAATGGGACGCGGACACCGCCGCCGAGATCCGTTGGTGGGAGCCGCCCGAGCCGGAACTGTCCCTCCGGGCCGGCGCCGACGTCGTGCGCACGGCACTGCTGGAGGCCACCCGGGGAAAACGCCCGGAAAGCGGCCGGATCAGCGCGGACCTCTCCGGCGGGCTCGATTCCGGGTCGATCTGCTTTCTCGCCGCCCGGCAGGACCCGGAACTCCTCGCGTTCCGTTGGGGCGAGGCCGAGGCGGGAAACGACGACACCGTTTTCGCGGAATTGGCGATGAAAGAACTCGACCGTGCCGACCACCTCGTCGTGCCGCAGTCCGAACTCCCCGAGATGTTCGCCGACGCGGCGACACCGGTCGGCGGGGAAATGCCGAGCCCGCTCACCCGGGCCACCGCGCGCATCCGTCACAGCGCCCTGCTGCTGTCCGAACACGGCTCCGTCCGGCACCTTTCCGGCCACGGCGGCGACGAGCTCTTCTCGCCGTTGCCCGGCTACCTGCACCCCCTGCTGCGCCGCCGTCCCGTCACCGCGCTGCGACACCTGCGGGCCCACGTCGCTCTGCGCCGGTGGCCGGCCCGCGCCACCCTCGCCGAGCTGCTCCGCCCGACCTCCTTCACCCGGTGGTGGGACAGCGAGGCCGACGCGCTGACCGAGCCCCGTCCGCCGCAGCGCCGCGCGGCCCTCGGCTGGGGCCTCGGCCCGATCCGCGCGCCCGGCTGGGTCACCCCCGACGCCGCCGAGGCCGCCCGTGCCGGGCTCCGCCACGCCGCCCGCGACGCGACCCCGCTCGCCCGCGACCTCGGCACGCACCAGACCCTGCTGGTGATCCGCTCCAACACCCTGACCTACCGCCTGCTCGGCGACCTGTACGCGGCGCGCGGCATCGTCCTGGACGCCCCCTACCTCGACGACCGCGTCATCGACGCGGTCCTGCGGGTCCGCCCGGAGGAGCACGCCGGCCCGTGGCACTTCAAACCGCTGCTCGCCGAGGCGATGCGCGGCCTGGTCCCCGAGCGGCTGCGTGCCCGCAGCACCAAGGGCGAGTTCGGCGAGGACGTCCGGCGCGGCCTGCGCGCCCATCTGCCCGCCCTGCTGGACCTGCTCGGCCCCGACTCCCGCCTGGCCGCGCGCGGCCTGATCGACCCGCAGGCCCTCCGGGCCCGCATGACCGGTCCCCAGGCCGACAACAGCGCCGTGCAGGCGCTGGAGAACCTCGTCGGCTGCGAGACCTGGCTCCGCTCCTTGCCCGTTCATCGTTCCTAAGGACTCAACGTCATGCGGCTCCACCCCGACGTCTCGATGACCGACACCGACGACGGCACCGTCCTCCTCCACGGCCGCACCGGCCGCTACTTCCAGCTGAACCTGACCGGCCGCGCCGTGCTGCGGCAGCTGCTGGCCGGCGAGTCACCGGCCGGGATCGCCAACGGCCTGGTCGTGACGCACGGAATCGACGCCCAGCGCGCGAAGGACGACGTCAAGGCGGTCCTGGCCCAGCTGGCCTCGGCGGAGCTGGTGCAGCCGTGAGCGTGCAGATGTCCCTCGACGCCCGGGCCACGCTGGCCCTCCGCCGCCGCCCCCTGCCGCTCCTCGCCGTCGGGGCCGCCCGCGTCCTGGCCCGGGTGAAGCCCGCGAGGCTCCGCAGGATCCTGGAGTTCGCCCGGCGCGGTGCCCGACCGGCCACGGTCGAGCAGGCTGCGGCGGCACGTGAGCAGATCGTCGCGGTGAGCCTGCGCTGCGCGGGCAACAACTGCCTCCAGCGCTCCGTCGCCGCCGCACTGCTGTGCCGCCTCCGCGGCACCTGGCCGACCTGGTGCACGGGCGTGCGCACGCACCCCTTCGCCGCCCACGCCTGGATCCAGGTCGACGGCGAGCCCGTCGGCGAACCCCACCCGGCGGGCTTCTTCCAGCCGCTGCTCGCCGTGGCACCCGGCAGGTAGGTGCACCTCCAGGGGCGCGAGTAACCACCCCGTGCGGATGGCCCTGCGCGCTGAGGGCCACCCGCACGCGGTGGCTGCTCGCGCAGTTCCTCGCGCCCTCGATGGCGCAGCCGCAGATAGTGCAAGCAGCGCAGCGCCCACCTCCGTAGGATGGGGACACCTCCGTGTCAATAGACTCGGCGAGGTCCGTTTCCTTCACCCACCAGAGGATCGCTGCATGCCTGGCATTACGCGCGAGGAGGTCGCCCACCTCGCCCGGCTGTCGCGGCTGGAGCTCAAGAGCGAAGAGCTTGACCACTTCGCCGAGCAGCTGAACGACATCGTGGACGCGGTCGCCCGCGTCAGCGAGATCGCCGCCGAAGACGTTCCGCCGACCTCGCACCCGCTGCCGCTGACCAACGTCATGCGTGCCGACGAGGTCCGTCCCTCGCTCCGTCCGGACGAGGTGCTGGCCGCCGCGCCCGCCGCGGAAGAGCAGCGGTTCCGTGTCCCCCAGATCCTCGGGGAGGACTGAGAAACGTGGCTGACCTGACCCGTTACACCGCCGCCGAGACCGCGAGCGCCATCGCCACCGGCGAGGTCTCCGCCGTCGAGGTCGCGCAGGCGCACCTGGACCGCATCAACGCCGTGGACGAGAAGGTGCACGCCTTCCTCCACGTCGACACCGACGGCGCGCTCGAGGCCGCCCGCGCCGTTGACGCCAAGCGCGCCGCAGGCGAGGAGCTCGGCCCCCTCGCGGGTGTCCCGCTCGCGCTGAAGGACGTCTTCACCACCAAGGGCATCCCCACCACCGCCGGCTCCAAGATGCTGGAGGGCTGGCGTCCGCCGTACGACGCCACGGTGACCCGCCGCCTCAAGGAGGCGGGCGTGGTGATCCTCGGCAAGACCAACATGGACGAGTTCGCCATGGGGTCCTCCACCGAGAACTCCGCCTACGGCCCGACCGGCAACCCGTGGGACCTCTCCCGGATCCCGGGCGGCTCCGGCGGTGGCTCCGCCGCCGCGCTCGCCGCGTTCGAGGCGCCGCTGGCGATCGGCACCGACACCGGTGGTTCGATCCGTCAGCCGGGCGCCGTCACCGGCACCGTGGGTGTGAAGCCGACCTACGGCAGCGTCTCCCGCTACGGCCTGATCGCCTTCTCCTCCTCCCTGGACCAGGGCGGCCCCTGCGCGCGCACGGTGCTCGACACCGCGCTGCTGCACGAGGCCATCGCCGGCTGGGACCCGATGGACTCGACGTCCATCAACGCCCCCGTCCCGGCGGTCGTGGCCGCTGCGCGGCACGCGGACGTCAAGGGCATGCGCGTCGGCGTCGTCAAGGAGTTCGGCGGCGAGGGCTACCAGGCCGGCGTCATGCAGCGCTTCAACGAGTCCGTGGAGCTGCTTCGCTCGCTCGGCGCCGAGATCGTCGAGATCTCCTGCCCCTCCTTCACCTACGCGCTTCCGGCGTACTACCTGATCGCGCCGTCCGAGTGCTCCTCCAACCTGGCCCGCTTCGACGCCATGCGCTACGGCCTTCGCGTCGGCGACAACGGCGAGCGCTCGGCCGAGGAGGTCACCGCGCTGACCCGCGAGGCCGGCTTCGGTCCCGAGGTCAAGCGCCGCATCATGCTCGGCACCTACGCGCTGAGCTCGGGCTACTACGACGCCTACTACGGCTCGGCGCAGAAGGTCCGGACGCTGATCTCCCGCGACTTCGACCGCGCCTTCGGCGACGTCGACGTGCTGATCTCGCCGACCACCCCGACCACCGCCTTCCCGATCGGCGAGCGCGCCGACGACCCGATGGCGATGTACCTGGCGGACCTGTGCACCATTCCGTCGAACCTGGCCGGCAACGCGGCCATGTCGGTGCCCTGCGGCCTCGCCCCGGAGGACAATCTCCCGGTCGGCCTGCAGATCATCGCGCCCGCGCTGGCCGACGACCGGCTGTACCGCGTGGGTGCGGCGGTCGAGGCGGCTCTCAACGACAAGTGGGGACACCCCCTGCTGGAGGAGGCACCGGCACTATGAGCAAGCTGGAAAGCGCGAAGGGCTTCAAGCACTCCAAGCCGGGCCTGATGCTGGGCATCGGTGGCAGCGCCTTCGGTGCCTTCGGGATCGTCAAGGACATCCGGCGGGCCCGTACCGAGGCGGACACGCTCAAGCTCATCAATGCCGCCGTGGGTGCCCTCGCCCTGGTCACCAGCACGCTGCTGCTCGTTCGCGAGCTGCGCCGGCTGAGCCAGGACGACGTCCTCGCCGACTGACCTCAGACCGCAAGCCTTACCCCGAAAGGACGCCTTAGTGAGCGTCATTGACCTGGTCCCGTACGAGGAGGCACTCGCCTCGTACGACCCGGTGATGGGCCTTGAGGTCCACGTCGAGCTGGGTACCAAGACCAAGATGTTCTGTGGTTGTTCGACCGCGCTGGGCGCGGAGCCGAACACCCAGGTCTGCCCGACCTGCCTGGGTCTGCCGGGCTCGCTGCCGGTCGTCAACGCGACCGGTGTGGAGTCCGCGATCCGCATCGGCCTCGCGCTCAACTGCGAGATCGCCGAGTGGTGCCGCTTCGCCCGGAAGAACTACTTCTATCCGGACATGCCGAAGAACTTCCAGACCTCGCAGTACGACGAGCCGATCGCCTTCAACGGCTACCTGGACGTCGAGCTGGAGGACGGCGAGGTCTTCCGCGTGGAGATCGAGCGCGCCCACATGGAGGAGGACACCGGCAAGTCCACCCACGTCGGCGGTGCCACCGGCCGCATCCACGGCGCGGAGTACTCGCTGCTGGACTACAACCGGGCCGGCATCCCGCTGATCGAGATCGTCACCAAGCCGATCGTGGGCGCCGGCGACCGCGCGCCCGAGGTCGCCCGCGCCTACGTGGCGGAGCTGCGCGAGCTCATCCGTGCCCTCGGCGTGTCCGAGGCCCGCATGGAGATGGGCCAGATGCGCTGCGACGTCAACCTGTCGCTGATGCCGAAGGGCGCCGAGAAGTTCGGCACCCGCAGTGAGACGAAGAACGTCAACTCGCTGCGCAGCGTCGAGCGCGCCGCCCGCTTCGAGATCCAGCGGCACGCCGCGGTGCTCAACGAGGGCGGCACGATCGTCCAGGAGACGCGCCACTTCCACGAGGACAACGGCAGCACGACCTCGGGCCGCATCAAGGAGGAGGCGGAGGACTACCGCTACTTCCCCGAGCCCGACCTGGTCCCGGTCGCGCCCTCGCGCGAGTGGGTCGAGCAGCTCCGCGGCGAGCTGCCGGAGCTGCCGCGGGTGCGCCGTCAGCGCCTGCAGAGCGAGTGGGGCATCTCGGCCACCGAGATGCAGTCGGCGCTCAACGCCGGTGCGATCGACCTGATCCTGGCCACCATCGACGCCGGTGCCCCGGCCGACCAGGCCCGCAAGTGGTGGCTCGGCGAGCTGGCCCGCCGTTCCAACGAGGACGGCGTCGAGCTGGCCTCGCTGCCGATCACCCCGGCCCAGGTGGCCAAGGTCTCGGCGCTGGTGGCCGAGGGCAAGCTGAACGACAAGCTGGCCCGTCAGGTCATCGAGGGCGTGCTGGCCGGCGAGGGCGAGCCGGACGAGGTCGTCGCGAAGCGCGGCCTGGCCGTCGTCTCCGACGATTCCGCGCTCGGCGACGCGATCGACGCGGCGCTGGCGGCCCAGCCGGACGTGGCCGACAAGATCCGCTCGGGCAAGTTCGCCGCGGCGGGCGCGCTCGTGGGCGCGGTCATGAAGGCGACGCGCGGCCAGGCCGACGCCGCCCGCGTCAAGGAGCTGATCTTCGAGAAGCTCGGCGTACAGCCTGAATAGGAAAGACGGACTGAGTAAGTCCCCTGAGGGGTCTTAGCCCGAACGGACCGCCGCTGAAGAGTACTTAGGTGTGCTCTGGGCGGCGGTCCTGCGCGTCTAAGGCCCTCCGGCCCGTCAAGATCAGGCATGCGCCCGATGCCGGGCACCCCCCTGGGAGAGGAAATTAGAGGTTGTCGGAGAGACGACCCACTCACAGGGGAGAACAAGATGTTCGAGTACCAGATGATCCTCGGCCGCACCAACGACCTCATGGCCGAGGCCGAGCACGACCGCCTCGTCCGCGATGTCAAGCGCGCGAACAAGGCCCGGAGGGACGGTGAACGGCGCGGCGGGGTACAAAGCCGCCCGGTAGGCCGCCGCGGTCTGCGCTCCTCCGCCCGCTGACGCGCGGTAATCCGTGCTGACCAGCGGGATTGTGTGCGATGCTGCCGGACGTGGAGCGGATATCAGTCAGTCCGGTGTTCATCGGACGCGGGTCGCAGATGGCCGCCCTCACCGACGCGCTGGAGCGCGCCGACGGGGGGCAACCGCAGGTCCTGCTCATCGGGGGCGAGGCGGGGGTCGGTAAGTCCAGGTTGCTGGAGGAGTTCCAGGCCGCGGCCGTGGTACGGGGGTCCACGGCGGTGGTCGGGAACTGCTTGGAGGTGGGCGCGGAGGGTCTTCCCTACGCGCCCTTCGCCATGATCCTGCGGCGGCTGCACCGGGCCCTCGGGGCCGAGCTGGAGGCGGCCGCCGTCGGCCGCGAGAGCAGCCTCGCCCGGCTCCTGCCGGACATGGGCGAGGCGCCGCCGGAGGCGCACGACGAGTACGCGCGGGCCCGGCTCTTCGAGCACACCGCGCAGCTCTTCGAGCAGCTGACGACGGATCGGACGCTGGTGCTGGCCGTCGAGGACCTGCACTGGTCCGACCGTTCCACCCGGGAGCTGTTCGCCTACCTCACCCGCACCCTGCACAGTGCCCGCCTGGTGCTGCTCGCCACCTACCGCAGTGACGACCTGCACCGTCGTCACCCCGTCCGGCCCTACCTCGCCGAGCTGGAGCGGCAGCGCACCGTCCAGCGACTGGAGCTGCCGCGGCTGGGCCGTCGCGAGGTGGCCCGCCAGCTGACCGGCATCCTCAGCCCGGCCCGACCCACCGCCGAGCTGGTCGGCCAGATCTTCAAGCGCTCCGAGGGCAACCCGTTCTTCGTCGAGGAGTTGGCGGTCTCCTTCCAGCAGGGCTGCCGCACCGGCCTCACCGAGACCCTGCGCGACCTGCTGCTGGTCCGCATCGAGGCGCTGCCGGAGGCCACCCAGACGATGCTGCGCCTGCTCGCCCAGGGCGGCTCCCGGGTCGAGCACGGCCTGCTCGCCGCCGTCGTCGAGGCGACCGGCACGCTCGACGAGGACGAGCTGATCGACGCGCTGCGCACCGCCGTGGGTGCCAACATCATCCAGCAGACCTCCGACGGCGACGGCTACCGCTTCCGCCACGCGCTGGTGCGCGAGGCCGTCTTCGACGACCTGATGCCCGGTGAGGTCACCCGCGCCAACCGCCGCTACGCGCTGGCCCTGGAGGCCGAGCCGTCGCTGGTCGCCAAGGACCAGCGCTCCGCCCGCCTGGCCGGCTACTGGTACTGCGCCAACGATGCCGCCCGCGCCATGCCGGCGGTGTTGAACGCGGGGCGCGAGGCCCGCCGCCGCAACGCCTTCGCCGAGCAGCTGCGCATGCTCGACCGCGCGCTGGAGCTGTGGGAGGACGTCCCGCCGGAGGTCCGCGCCGGCCTGCGCGACTACGACCACGCCGACGAGAGCTACCCGTCCTGCTCCTGCGAGGGCGGCTGCGGCTGCGAGGGGGACTGCGGCGCGATCCAGCTGGTCGACCTGTTCGCCGAGGCCACCGTCGCCGCCCGCCTGAGCGGCGAGACCGACCGCGGCCTGCGCTACACCAAGCGCGCGCTGCGGCTCATCGACGAGACGAAGACCCCCGAGCGGGCCGCCTGGTTCATCCTGGCCCGGGCCCGCGCGCTGCGTTACGACGTCGGCGCCCGGCCCGAGCAGGAGATGGACCACGCGCTGCGGCTGCTGGAGGGCCGCAAGCCGTCCGCCGTCCTGTCCGAGCTGCTGCACCGGCAGGCCTGCGACGGGCTGCTGGGCGTCCCGCGGCGCGAGCACCTCGACAGCGCCCGCCGTGCCGTCGAGATCGCCGACCAGGTCGGTGCCACCTCCCTGCAACTGCACGCCCAGCTGACGCTGGGCATGCTCCACTGTGCCTTCGGCGAGCTGGACGAGGGCGCGGTGCTGCTCGCGCGGATCCGCGAGCGGGCCGAGGCCAACGGGGACGTGGACCTGCTCGGCCGCGTCTACACCAACCTCTCCAGCCACCACGAGCTGCAGGGCCGCTCCCGCGAGGCGGCGGAGATCGCCCGCACCGGCCTGGCGATGATCCGTGCCAACGGCATGACCGGCTACAACGGCACGATCCTGCTCGGCAACCTGGCCGAGCCGCTGATCTCCCTCGGTGAGCTCGACGAGGCCGAGCAACTGCTCGCCGAGGAGCCGGACTGGGCCGGGCAGCGCGCGCACCGCGACTTCATGCACCGCCTGCGCGGCGAGATCGCGCTGCTGCGCGGCGACGTCGCCGGCGCCACGGAGCATCTGGCGGAGGCCCGGCGGGTGGGCCTGGTGTGGCAGCCGCAGAAGTACGTCCCGACGGCGCTGTTGGCGATGCGGATCGCCACCGTCAACGGCCGGTACGCGGAGGCCCGGACGGAGCTGGTGCAGACCCTCGACGGCGGGCGGCCCGAGGGTATCGACCGCAGCTGGTGGGCGCTGCTGGCCGCGGGCGCGGCGGCGGAGGCGGACGCGCGCGACCTCCCGACGATGGCGCCCGGCCGCGCCGAGGTGCTGGCCCGTATCCGGGAGACGGCCTCCGGCCTCGCCACGGAACTCCCTCTGTACGCCGGCTGGCAGGCCGTCCTGGAGGCGGAACTCGCCCGCGCGGAAGGGACGGTGACGAGCGCGCACTGGCGGCGTGCGACGGACGCGCTCCTTGTCCTGGAATGCCCCCACCCCCGCGCCCTGGCCCACTACCGCCTGGCGGAGTCCCTCGCCGCGGACGGCGACCGCGTGGCGGCGGCAGCCGCCGCGTCGACGGCGGCGGACCTGGCCCGCCGCCAGGGCAACCGGCTCCTGCTCGACGCCGTCGACACCCTCACCGGCCGCGCCCGCCTCGCGCCGTCCTCGACGGCGCAGGCACCGGACGACGAGACCTTCCACCTCACCCGGCGCGAGCAGGACGTCCTGAAGCTGCTCGCGCTCGGCCGCACGAACCGTCAGATCGCGGAGGAGCTCTTCATCTCGCCGAAGACAGCCAGCGTGCACGTCTCCAACATCCTCGCCAAGCTGGACGTGACGGGGCGCGGCGAGGCTGCGGCCGTGGCCCACCGACTGCGGTTGGTTGCCGGGACCTCTTAGGGGCGCGAGGAACTGCGCGACAACCCACCGGTGTGCGGATGGTCCTCGTCGAGCAGGGCCATCCGCACGCCGGTGGTTTCTCGCGCAGTTCCTCGCGCCCCTATGTGAGTGCAACTCAATCCAGGCAGAACTCGTTGCCCTCGGGGTCGGTCATCACGATGTGCCCCAGCTCCAGCGGTGGCGCCGGTTCGAACCGCTGCACCCGCTTCGCGCCGAGAGTGCTGAGCCGGTCCGCCTCGGCCTCCAGCGCGGCCATGCGGTCGTCCGCCCCGGGCGCGGCCCGGACGTCCAGGTGGACGCGGTTCTTCGCGGCCTTGCCCTCCGGGACGCGCTGGAAGAAGACTCGGGGGCCGACACCGTCCGGGTCGATCAGCGCGGAGGCGTCGTTCCGACGCCCGGGCGGGACGCCCATCGCGTCCAGTGCCTCGTCCCATGTGGAGAAGCCGGGCGGAGGGTCCTGCAGGCGGTAACCGAGGGCCTCGGCCCAGAACGCGGCCAGCGCCGCCGGATCCCCGCAGTCGAACGTGATCTGGACCGTGCGAGCCATCAGCCCGCCTCCTTCCGAGTCAGGGTCCTCAGGACTCCACACTCCCGCACGGCACTGACAGCCGCCCGCTGACTAAGGTCGGAGCATGAGTGCCCGCTATCTGCTTCCGTACGCCCCCGACGCCATCGGTGGGCTGCCCGCCGACCTCGACGTCCTCGTCTGGGACGGGGACGGGCCCCGGCCGAGTGCGGCGGAGCTGCGGGACGTGGAGTTCTTCTGCCTGCCCTACTTCCGGCATCCCGTCGCGCTCCCGCTGCTCGCGGAGCTGCCCGCGCTGCGCGTCGTACAGACGCTGACCGCCGGGATGGACGACGTGCTGCCGCACGTGCCCGCGGGGGTGACCGCGTGCAACGCGCGCGGGCTGCACGACGCGAGCACGGCCGAGCTCGCGGTCGCGCTGATCCTCGCGTCGCTGCGTGGCATCCCGCACTTCACGCGGCTGCAGGACCGGGGCCGGTGGCAGCAGGAGTTCCACGAGTCGCTCGCCGACAAGACCGTGCTCATCCTCGGTTACGGCTCCATCGGTCGCGCGCTCGCCGCGCGGCTGCAGCCGTTCGAGTGCGACGTCGTCCGTGTCGCGCGTCGTGCGCGCCCGGAGGAGGAGGTGCACGGCGCGCAGGAGCTGGCCGGTCTGCTCCCGTCCGCCGACGTCGTCGTCCTGTTGACGCCGCTCACACCGGAGAGCCGTCATCTCGTCGACGCGGGGTTCCTCTCCCGGATGAAGGACGGCGCGCTGTTGGTCAACGTCGCGCGCGGGCCCGTCGTCGACACCGAGGCCCTGCTGAAGGAGCTCACGGACGGGCGGTTGCGGGCCGCGCTCGACGTCACCGACCCGGAGCCGCTGCCCCCCGATCACCCGCTCTGGCAGGCGCCGGGCGTGCTGATCACGCCGCACGTGGGGGGCCCGAGCAGTGCCTTCCTGCCGAGGGCCCGGCGGCTGCTGCGCGAGCAGGTGCTGCGGTACGAGCGCGGCGAGGCACCGGCCAACGTCGTCTGACGCGGCGACCCGGGCGTGCGCCCCCGGCGTGCGCCCGCGCCACCCCCCTGTTGCGCAGCAGCACCGGGCGCTTTCGTCCGAATCGGGTACAGCTACCTCGACTGTCCCCATTACTCTGAGTTGAGTGTGCATGTCTCTGAGTGACGACTGTGGTGTAGGTTCCCGACCGGGAGACCCGGTACGGAGTTGTCCGCCCCGCTGGTCCGATCGCACCCGGGGCCGGAGGGGGATTGCCCATGCTGAGTACTGAGCTGAGCACCACTGCACCGGGCACCGAGGGGCTGCTGCCCGGCCAGTCCTGGGCGGCCGAGGAGCACTACCGGTCCGCCGCCTCCCCCTTCGCCTACGGCGAGGCGGACGGGCCGGAGCTCGAACACCCCGACGAGCCCGCCGTCCGGCCCGGACCCGGCCGGCCCGCCCCGGCCGTCGGGGCGGAGCCGCACGAGCCGCTGCGGCTCTCCCAGGCGGCGGCGCGGCTGCCGCGGATACTGGTCATGCTGGTCTGTCTGCTGTACCTGGCGGGGGCCGCCTACGGCTGGGGTTCGCCCGGGCTGGCCGACTTCATGGGCGACTTCGGCCTGGCCGGAGCCGCGTTGACGGCGTGCTGCTCCTGCTTCGGCTACGGCGTGGTCTCCGGGGGCCGGCACCGCGGCGCCTGGTTCTGCTTCGGGCTGAGCTCGCTCATGGTGGCCGTCGGCAACGGCATCTGGGGCTGGTACGAGTGCGTGCTCGGCGAGTCCCTGCCGTCGCCCTCGATCGCCGACTTCGCCTTCCTGTTCTTCGCGCCGCCGGCCATCATCGGGCTGCTGATGCTGTCCAACCGGCCACGCAGCGCCGCCAACTGGCTCTGCCTCGCACTGGACGGCTGGCTGATCGCCGGCTCGCTGCTGACGCTCAGCTGGTCCCTCGCACTGGCCCGCACCGCCTCCGGGGACCAGCACAGCCCGCTGCGCCTGGCGGTCGGCCTGGCCTACCCGCTGCTGGACATCCTGCTCATCAGCATGGTGCTCGGCCTGCGCTTCCGGCGCCAGGACGGCAACCGGGCGGCGGTGCACACGGCCATAGTGGGTCTGGCCCTGACGGTCTTCTGCGACGCCGTCTTCACCAGTCAGTCCTTCAAGGACGCGTACCACTCCGGCGAACTCCTCGACGCCGGCTGGTTCTGCGGCTCGATGCTGCTGGCCTGGGCGCCCTGGGCCGGCGGCGGCCGCGCGCTCACCCGCGAGTCCGTGCGGCGCCCGCGCGTGGCCTCCACCTTCAGCGCGCTGACGCCCTACGCGGCCACCGGCGTGTGCACCGTCGGGCTGCTCTACAACGCCCTGGGCCAGCACCACCTGGACCGCTTCGTCCTCGTCGTCAGCTGCACCGTGGTCATCGCGCTGATCCTGCGTCAGGGCGTGATGCTGCTCGACAACCTGGCCCTCGCGCAGCGGCTCAGCCACCAGGAACGGCACTTCCGCTCCCTGGTGCAGGGATCGAGCGACGTCATCATGATCGCCGATCCGGACGGGGTGCTGCGCTACGTCAGCCCGGCCGCCGCCGGCGTCTACGGGCGCCCGGCGGACGAGTTGGTCGGCACCCGACTGCCGGAGATGGTCCACCCCGACGACCTCGGCCACGTGCTGTGGGAGGTGCAGCGCTATCTCACCAAGTCGTCCACGGACCTCACCGCGCGGATCGAGTGCCGGGTCCGCTCGGGCGCGGGGGAGTGGCTGGACGTGGAGTCCACCGTCAACCGCTACCGCGACGGCCTGATCTTCAACTGCCGGGACATCTCCGAACGCGTGCGCCTGCAGGCTCAGTTGGAGCACAACGCGTTCCACGACGCACTGACCGGCCTGCCCAACCGGGCGCTGTTCCTCAAGCGGGGCCGAGAGGCGCTCGTGGCACGGGCCGACCGCCGGCCGGACGTCGCGGTGCTCTTCGTGGACCTCGACGGCTTCAAGGCCGTCAACGACAGCGCCGGGCACCAGGTCGGTGACGAGCTGCTGGCCCTCGCCGCGCAGCGGCTGCGCGAGTCGGTGCGCGAGGGGGACACCGTGGCCCGGCTCGGCGGCGACGAGTTCGCCGTGCTGCTCGTCGGCGGCGTCGACCGCGAGCAGGCCTTCGGTATCGCCGAGCGGCTGCGCGCCGCCGTCTCCGCGACCTACGTCCTGGCCGGGGAGGAGCACGCCGTCGCCGCCAGCATCGGCATCGCCTTCGCCGAGCCGGGCGTCGGCCCGGAGAGCGCCGCCGACCTGCTGCGCAGCGCGGACCTGGCCATGTACCAGGCCAAGAAGCGCGGCAAGGACCGCGTCCACGAGTACTCGCCGGAGCTGCGGACCGAGCTGCGCCGCCGGACCGAGCTCGACCAGCGGCTCCGCGTCGCCGTCCGGGAGGGCGAGTTCACCCTCGTGCACCAGCCCATCGTCGACCTGCGCAGCGGCGCGGTCGCGGGCCTCGCCGCCCAGGCCCGCTGGCGCTCCGCCCAGGGGCTGCTGCTCACCCCGGCGGAGTTCCTGCACGCGGCCGGCGCGGGGGAGCGGGCGGTGCGGCTGGCCCGCTGGATGGTCGAGCAGGCGGTCCAGCAGGCCGCCGAGCGCGGCGGCACGCTGCCGGTGACGGTCCGGCTCTCCCCCCGCGCGTTGACCGCCTCCGGACTGCTGGACGCCGCCGACGCCGCCCTGCACCGCTTCCGCCTGCCCGCGACCCGGCTGGTGGTCGAGCTCGGCGAGAGCGGCCCGGGCCTCGCCGAGGGTCGCCCCCATGGCGTCGACGAGCTCGTGCAGCGGCTGGCGCGGCTCAAGCAGCTCGGGGTCGGTCTCGTCCTGGACGGGCTCGGCGGCGGCGCGACCCCGCTCAGCGAACTGCGGCGGCTGCCGGTGGACGCGCTCAAGCTGGAGCGCGGCGTCGTCGACGGTCTGCTCGAATCGGCCTTCCTGCGCACCCTCGCCTCCTCGGTGCTGCGGATCGGTCACGAGCTGGGCCTGGAGACCGTCGCCGAGGGCGTCGACACGCCCGAGCAGGCCCGGGTCCTGCGGGATCTGGGCTGCTCACGCGGCCAGGGACTGCACTTCGCGCCCCCGATGGGGGAGGATGAACTGCAGGAACTCCTGGTGGACACCAGGACGTCCGAGGATGGTTCCGCATGATGAGACACGAATCGGGTGAGCTTGACACTCGTGGGGGCGTCGGAGGATGGTCGTCAGCATGCGCACCCGAATTCTCGTACTTGGCGGGCGCGTCGGCTGAGCCGGGAGTGACCTCCCGAGCTGACCAGGCCGACGCGCTACCCCTCGCATGCCCGCATGGGCACGAGGGGTTTTTTGTTGCCGCGAGGCAGCCAGCGCACCGCGCGCAGCGCGAACCGCCGTAGAGATCCCCTCCGAGAAGTCCGAGCAGCCAGAAGGAACAGCAGATGACCGAGCAGGCAGCAGCGCCCGCCCCGCACCACGCGGGCCCCGAACCGATGACCGGCGCCCAGTCCCTCATCCGCTCCCTCGAGGCGGTCGGCGCGGACACCGTCTTCGGCATCCCGGGTGGCGCGATCCTCCCGGCGTACGACCCGCTGATGGACTCCGTGAAGGTGCGCCACATCCTGGTCCGTCACGAGCAGGGCGCCGGTCACGCCGCGACGGGGTTCGCGCAGGCCACGGGCCGGGTCGGCGTGTGCATGGCCACCTCCGGCCCGGGTGCGACGAACCTGGTGACGCCGCTGGCGGACGCCTACATGGACTCCGTCCCGGTCGTCGCCATCACCGGCCAGGTCTCCTCCAAGGCGATCGGCACCGACGCCTTCCAGGAGGCGGACATCTGCGGCATCACGATGCCGATCACCAAGCACAACTTCCTGGTGACGGACGCGGACGAGATCCCGCGCGTGATCGCGGAGGCGTTCCACATCGCCGCGACCGGCCGCCCGGGCCCGGTGCTGGTCGACATCGCCAAGGACGCGCTGCAGGCGCGCACCACGTTCCGTTGGCCGGTGGAGGCGCAGCTGCCGGGCTACCGCCCGGTGACCAAGCCGCACGCCAAGCAGATCCGCGAGGCCGCCAAGCTGCTGGCGGCCGCGAAGCGCCCGGTCCTGTACGTCGGCGGCGGCGTGCTGAAGGCGAACGCGACGGCGGAGCTGCGGATCCTGGCGGAGCTGACCGGCGCGCCGGTGGTCACCACGCTGATGGCGCTGGGCGCGTTCCCGGACAGCCACGACCAGCACCTGGGCATGCCCGGCATGCACGGCTCGGTCGCCGCCGTCACCGCGCTGCAGAAGGCGGACCTGCTGTTCGCGCTGGGCACCCGCTTCGACGACCGGGTCACCGGCAAGCTGGACACCTTCGCCCCGCACGCCAAGGTCGTCCACGCGGACATCGACCCGGCCGAGATCGGCAAGAACCGTGCGGCGGACGTCCCGATCGTGGGCGACGCGCGCGAGATCATCGCGGACCTGATCGTCGCGGTGCAGCAGGAGCAGGCCGCCGCGCAGGCGGCGGGCGACCGGCGCTTCGACTACGGCCAGTGGTGGGAGCAGCTGAACGCCTGGCGCAAGACCTACCCGCTCGGCTACGACGCGGCCCCCGAGGGCATGCTCAGCCCGCAGCAGGTCATCGAGCGGATCGGCCAGAAGGTCGGCTCGGACGCGATCTACGCCGCGGGCGTCGGCCAGCACCAGATGTGGGCGTCGCAGTTCATCACCTTCGACAAGCCCGCCACCTGGCTGAACTCGGGCGGCGCGGGCACGATGGGCTACGCGGTCCCGGCGGCGATGGGTGCGAAGGCCGGCTGCCCCGACGCCCAGGTCTGGGCGATCGACGGCGACGGCTGCTTCCAGATGACCAACCAGGAGCTGGTCACCTGCGCGCTGAACAACATCCCGATCAAGGTCGCGATCATCAACAACGGGTCGCTGGGCATGGTCCGCCAGTGGCAGACCCTGTTCTACAACCAGCGCTACTCCAACACCGTCCTGCACGACGGCCCGGAGAACGACGGCAAGGGCCCCGCCGCCGGTACCCGCATCCCGGACTTCGTCAAGCTGTCCGAGGCCATGGGCTGCCACGCGCTGCGGTGCGAGCGCCCCGAGGACCTGGACGCGGTGATCGAGAAGGCGATGGCGCTGAACGACGCGCCGGTCGTCATCGACTTCATCGTCCACCAGGACGCCATGGTCTGGCCGATGGTGCCCGCCGGCGTCAGCAACGACGAGATCCTGGCCGCGCGCGACGTCCGTCCGGACTTCGGCGACGAGAACGACTGAGGGGATTCACCACCGTCATGAGCAAGCACACCCTCTCCGTCCTGGTCGAGAACAAGCCGGGCGTCCTGGCCCGGATCGCGGCGCTGTTCTCGCGGCGCGGCTTCAACATCGACTCCCTCGCGGTCGGGCCGACCGAGCACCCGGACATCTCCCGCATGACGATCGTCGTCAATGTGGAGGACCTCCCGCTGGAGCAGGTCACCAAGCAGCTGAACAAGCTGATCAACGTGATAAAGATCGTCGAGCTGGACCCGTCCGCCGCGGTCCGTCGCGAGCTCATGCTCGTCAAGGTCCGCGCGGACGCGGAGACCCGCGGCCAGGTGACCGAGATCGTCCAGCTCTTCCGCGCGAAGACGGTCGACGTCTCCCCGGACGCGGTGACGATCGAGGCCACGGGCAGCAGCGACAAGCTGGAGGCCATGCTCAAGATGCTGGAGCCGTACGGCATCAAGGAGCTGGTCCAGTCCGGCATGGTCGCCATCGGCCGCGGCGCGCGCAGCATTACCGACCGCTCCCTGCGAGCGGTCGAGAGGTCGGCATAACCGCCGTCCGGCGTGGATGAGACGCTAGTCTCATCCATTGAGACAACCACCGTCCCGAAATTCGCTTCGGCGTACGGTGTCCCCAAGGAATCCACCCCGCAAGGAGAAGCCAGCGATGGCCGAGCTGTTCTACGACGACGACGCCGATCTGTCCATCATCCAGGGCCGCAAGGTCGCCATCCTCGGCTACGGCAGCCAGGGCCACGCCCACGCGCTCTCCCTGCGCGACTCCGGTGTCGACGTCCGCGTCGGCCTGCTGCCCGAGTCGAAGTCCCGCGCCAAGGCCGAGGAGCAGGGCCTGCGCGTGGTGACCCCGGCCGAGGCCGCCGCCGAGGCCGACGTCATCATGATCCTGGTGCCGGACCCGATCCAGGCCGACGTCTACAAGGAGGTCGTGGAGCCGAACCTCAAGGCCGGCGACGCGCTCTTCTTCGGCCACGGCCTGAACATCCGCTTCGGCTTCATCAAGCCGCCGGCCGACGTCGACGTCTGCATGGTCGCCCCGAAGGGCCCGGGCCACCTGGTCCGTCGCCAGTACGAGGAGGGCCGGGGCGTCCCGTGCATCGTGGCCGTCGAGCAGGACGCCACCGGCAAGGGCTTCGAGCTGGCGCTGTCCTACGCCAAGGGCATCGGTGGCACCCGCGCCGGCGTCATCAAGACGACCTTCACCGAGGAGACCGAGACCGACCTCTTCGGTGAGCAGGCCGTCCTTTGCGGTGGCGCCTCCGCCCTGGTCAAGGCCGGCTTCGAGACCCTGGTCGAGGCGGGCTACCAGCCCGAGATCGCCTACTTCGAGTGCCTCCACGAGCTGAAGCTCATCGTCGACCTCATGTACGAGGGCGGCCTGGAGAAGATGCGCTGGTCCGTCTCCGAGACGGCCGAGTGGGGCGACTACGTCACCGGCCCGCGCATCATCACCGACCAGACCAAGGCCGAGATGAAGCAGGTCCTCGCCGAGATCCAGGACGGCACCTTCGCCAACACCTGGATCGCCGAGTACAAGGCCGGCCTGCCGAAGTACAACGAGTACAAGAACGCCGACAGCGAGCACCTGCTGGAGACCACCGGCAAGAAGCTGCGCAAGCTCATGAGCTGGGTCGACGAGGAGGCGTAAGCCGCCTGGTGAGCGGGGGTGGTCAACCGACCACCCCCGCTTCTTTTACCGCGACCTTCGACAAAGCAAAGCTTTGTACGGAACGTACGGTCCCCGACGGGTGATTCTTCCGTTGGGGCACTCGGTGGATGCGCCTCCGCCGATAGACTCGAATTGCGCGTCAGGCTCACAGCGTCGTGCGTCTCCAACGCGGCATGCCATCGTCCCCTCCATGCCGTCCAAGCAACGCGGGTGCCACCCTCACACGCACGGCTTCGGGGAGAACCGGACAGTAAGGACAAACTGTCGTGAGCAAGCCTGTAGTTCTCATCGCTGAAGAGCTGTCGCCTGCCACCGTCGACGCACTCGGGCCGGACTTCGAGATCCGCCACTGCGACGGTGCCAACCGCGCCGAACTCCTTCCCGCCATCGCGGATGTCGACGCGATCCTGATCCGCTCCGCCACCAAGGTGGACGCGGAGGCGATCGCCGCCGCCAAGAAGCTCAAGGTCGTCGCCCGCGCCGGCGTCGGTCTGGACAACGTCGACGTCCCGTCCGCCACCAAGGCGGGCGTCATGGTCGTCAATGCGCCGACGTCCAACATCGTCACCGCCGCCGAGCTCGCCTGCGGTCTGCTCCTGTCGACGGCCCGTCACATCCCGGCCGCCAACGCCGCGTTGAAGAACGGCGAGTGGAAGCGCAGCAAGTACACCGGCGTCGAGCTGGCCGAGAAGACCCTCGGCGTCGTCGGCCTCGGCCGCATCGGCGTCCTGGTCGCGCAGCGCATGTCGGCCTTCGGCATGAAGATCGTCGCCTACGACCCCTACATCCAGGCCGCGCGCGCCGCGCAGATGGGCGTCAAGCTCCTGCCGCTGGACGAGCTGCTGGAGGTCGCCGACTTCATCACCGTGCACCTGCCGAAGACCCCGGAGACGGTGGGCCTGATCGGCCACGAGGCGCTGCACAAGGTCAAGCCGACCGTCCGCATCGTCAACGCCGCGCGCGGTGGCATCGTCGACGAGGAGGCGCTGGCAGCCGCCCTCAAGGAGGGCCGGGTCGCCGGCGCGGGCCTGGACGTCTTCGTCAAGGAGCCCTGCACCGACTCGCCGCTCTTCGGCTTCGACAACGTGGTGGCCACCCCGCACCTCGGCGCCTCCACCGACGAGGCCCAGGAGAAGGCCGGCATCTCCGTCGCCCGCTCGGTGCGCCTCGCGCTCGCCGGTGAGCTCGTGCCGGATGCGGTCAACGTCCAGGGTGGCGTCATCGCCGAGGACGTCCGTCCGGGCCTGCCGCTGGCGGAGAAGCTCGGCCGCATCTTCACCGCGCTGGCCGGCGAGGTCGCCGTCCGCCTCGACGTCGAGGTGCGCGGCGAGATCACCCAGCACGACGTCAAGGTGCTGGAGCTCTCCGCGCTCAAGGGCGTCTTCGAGGACGTCGTCGCCGAGACGGTCTCCTACGTCAACGCCCCGCTCTTCGCGCAGGAGCGCGGCCTCGAGGTGCGCCTGTCGACGCTGAGCGAGAGCCCCGAGTACCGAAACGTCATCACCGTCCGCGGCACGCTCAACGACGGCCGCGAGATCGCGGTGGCGGGCACCCTCACGGGCCCCAAGCGTCAGCAGAAGATCGTCGGCGTCAACGAGTTCGACGTGGACGTCGCGCTGACCGACTACATGGGCTTCTTCCGCTACGAGGACCGCCCGGGCGTCGTCGGCACCCTCGGCAAGCTCCTCGGCGACGCCGGCATCAACATCGCCGGCATGCAGGTCTCCCGCGACGAGGAGGGCGGCGACGCGCTCGTCTCCCTGACGGTCGACAGCGAGATCCCGCAGGAGCTGCTGAACGAGATCTCCGCCGAGATCGGTGCCAAGTTCGCCCGCTCGGTGAACCTCTCCGCCTGAGTCGACCAGCGGTGGCAGCGAACCCCGTCAGGGCCTTGCCCTGGCGGGGTTCAGTCGCCCGTGACGCCCACGTGTTCGGCCAGCCAGGCGTTGAGCGGGCGCGTCGCCCTCAGGAAGCCCACGAGGTGCTTCTTGGCCTCGGCGGTGCCGAGCCAGGGCTCGACCGGCCACTGGCGCCAGGCGGCCATGCTCTTGTTGCGGAGCAGGTCGATGCGCGGGTGGTCCTTGGGATAACCGCGCGGGGCGCTCTTGAGCCGGCCGTGGGCCATGATCTCGATGCCGGCCCCGGTGAGCTTGGTGATGACCGACTCCAGGGCCTTGCCCGGCTTCTCCTCGGCGACCGCCTCCCGGTAGCGGGCGAGCTGGTCCGGGGTCATCGCGTAGCAGCCGCTGCCCGCGCCCAGGCCGTCCGCGGAGAGCTGGACGTAGCCGCCGCCCTCCAGGACCGCGCCGATGTGCGTCTTGTACGGCGACTTGTCGGCCGAGAAACGGATGTCGCGGTTGGGGCGGAAGACCTTGGCCTCGCCGTACGCGGGCGCCAGCTCCTCCAGCAGGGCGGCCATCGGCTCTCGGACGCAGCGCTCGTAGACGTCCTTGTGGGAGGTCCAGTACTCCTTGCTGTTCTCCGCCTCGAGGCCCTCGTAGAACTCGAGTGCCTCGGCCGGCCAACCCTGGAAGCTCATAGTCCGAGGTTAGACCCCGTGCTCGGCCTTCGCGGAGTGAACAAGCCGTCGGCCCCGCCCCGGAAACGAATCCCGGGACGGGGCCGACGGCTTCCCTGCGACGCTACGCGTTGACGCGTTCCGGCGCGGCCGGGCTCGGGGCGCGGCGTGCCTCCAGCGACTTCGGCATGTGGGCCGACCACCACTTGCGGGCGGGCTCCTCGACCAGGGTGTAGAGCAGCCAGGCGACGAGGGTGCCGACGGCGGCCATGACCAGCAGGATCCACACGTTGGTGGCACTGGCCGGCTGGTTCAGGTGCAGGTCGTAGCAGGCCTGGATGACCTGCTGGTGGACCAGGTAGAAGCAGTACGACCAGGCGCCCAGGAGGACCAGTCCGCGGCGGTGCAGCAGGCTCTTCCGGCCGTCCAGCTCCCGCTGGACGAAGGCGACGATGAGCAGCACGGAGATGACCGCGACGGTCTGGCGCACGGTGGCCTCGATCTGGATGCCGAACCAGCCGTAGGGGCCGACCGCGTGGGTCGCGTACACGGGAATGTACGCGACGAGCAGGAGCAGGACCGGCCACGGGCTCAGCCGGAGCCGCCAACCGCGACGCAGAGCGAAGGCGAAGGCCATGCCGAGCGCGAACTCCGGCAGGTACACCACCGGGTTGCGCATGATCCAGGACTCGGTGTTGGCACTCACGTGGTACTGCGCCCAGAAGTCCAGCGCCCACATGGCCACCAGGCCGAGGCCGGCGATCAGCATCAGCGTTCGGGTGCGCAGCCGGACGAAGCCGCGGTAGATGAACGGGAAGAGCAGGTAGAAGAGCAGCTCGACGCTGAGCGTCCAGGTCACCGGGTTGCCCGGCAGGCTGGGGTTCACCGAGGGGAACCAGGTCTGCACGAGGAACAGCGAGGAGAGCGTGGAGAGGACGTCGGTGTGGTCCGGGCCCCAGGCGAAGGCGTAGAAGATCAGCATCGCCGGGATGGTGGCCACCAGGTGAGCCGGCCAGATGCGCCCGGCCCGACGCCAGTAGTAGCCGCCCAGGCTCTGGGTCCCGGGGCGCCAGCTCCAGGCGAGCAGGAAGCCGGACAGGACGAAGAAGAAGGTGACGCCGTGCGCGCCGATCGTCGACCAGGGGTAGAGCCAGGGCACGCGCGCGAAGCCGCCGCGCGGGACGAAGCCGTTGAAATGGTGCACGAACACGGCGAAGGCGGCGAAGAAGCGCAGGCTCGTCAGCGCGTCCAGGCGGGACCGGGTGTTCGGCGGCGCCTCGGCGCGGTGGAGCAAAGAGGAGGACTGTTGGGTGCGCACCCGGGAACGATAACCCGAACGGGTCAACCGGTGTCGGGGCGGTGTCCGCAATGGAACCCTTTGCGCGGGCTGGAATCCGGTGAGTGTTCCATGAGCGCGCGGCCCCGGGGACGAGGCGTCTCCGGGGCCGCGCGGGCGGTTCCAGGGTGGGGTCGGGGGAGCTGGGGTCAGGCGAGCTGGAGGCGGGCGGCGAAGGTGCTCCAGCCGCCGCTGATGGTGTGGTAGTTCGTGAAGCCGTTGCCGTTGCTCACGCCGAGGGTCATGTCGCCGTTGGGCTGGATGATCTCCATGTCGGCCTTGCCGTCGCCGGTGACGTCACCGAACTTGATCTTGCCGTCGTAGCCGCCCCAGCCGGCGCTGATCTCGTGGTAGTTGGTGAAGCCGTCGCCGGTGCCGACGCCCATCTGGATGGTGCCGTCGGGCTCGTAGATGAGGATGTCGGCCTTGCCGTCGCCGGTGACGTC
>NZ_FOAZ01000008.1 GCF_900109465.1 Streptacidiphilus jiangxiensis | reverse complement strand
CTCCGGAACCAGATGCGCGTGCAACTGCCTCGCCGCCTGCCGCAACTGCACCAGATGCAACCCAGGCGCGTGCGCCACCAGCAACTCCTGCGCCGCCACCCGCGCCGCCTCGTCCTCCACCGGCGCCAACTCCCGCGCCAACACCCCCACCTGGTCCGCCGACAACCCACCCGCCGCCTGCGCGCACCGCACCACCGGCAACCGGTCCAACTCCCGCGCCAACCCCACCAACCGACTCGCCCGCCCAAGCGACATCTGCCCGTGCGTCCGCAAGAACCCCTTCGTCGACCGCGACCGCAACGCCAACGCCCCACCCGACCGGTCGAACAACGCCAACCGACGCAACTTCTCCGCCGCCAGCCGCTCCTCCAACCGCTCCAACGCCAACACCTGCTCCGCCTGGAAACGCGCACCCGCAGCCAGCAACACCTCATCCCCCTCCCCCGCCAAACCCGCCAACAGCACATGCACCACCGACGGCAACGTCCGCAACACATCCACCACAGCAACAGCCGACGAAGAAGAAGACGAGGAGGAAGAAGAGGAGGAAGAAGAGGAAGAAGAGGAAAGAGAAGAAGAGGGAGACTGGCGGGAAGAAACCGGGGTCAACGGGTCGGCCAGAAAAGCATCCCCGAGCGAGGCAAAACCCCCACCCATGGACGCCTCCCCACCCTCACACCCGCCCCCGAACATCGAGGCGTCCATAGAACAAGCTTGACACCCCGCCCCCTCCCCCACCATCACTCACAAGAGTGAAAAACCCCTGTTCAGAGGGGGTTTGATCACATCACCGCGGCACCAGCGCCAGCACGCGGCCCTCCTGCCCGAACCCGTGCGCGAGGTCCAGCCGCAGCCGCAGGTTGCCGATCCGCGCCAGCGCCAGGCCGATCAGGCCGGCCGCACCCGCCGAAACCAGTCCGCAGGCCATCAGCCCCACCCGGGGGCCGTACTGCTGGGTCAGCCAGCCCACCACGGGCGCACCCACCGGCGTTCCGCCCGCGAACACCATCATGAACAGGCTCATCACCCGACCGCGCATCTCCGGTGCCGTCCGCAGCTGCACCATCGCGTTCGCCGCCGTGTTGAACGTCAGCCCGAGCAGGCCGACGATCGTGAGCAGCGCCGCGAAGGCCCAGAAATCCGGGGCCAGGCCGGCCAGGGCCTCCAGCACGCCGAAGCCGAGGGCCGCCGCGACGAGCAGGCGCAGTCGCGGCTGGGCCCGCCTGGCCGCCAGCAGCGCACCGACCAGCGAGCCGACGGCCAACGCCGTGTTGAGCAGACCGTACTGCCCGGGTCCGACATGGAAGACGGAGTAGGCGAAGCCGGAGAGCACCGTCGGGAAGTTGAAGCCGAAGGTGCCGATGAAGCCGATCAGGACGATCGGCCAGATCAGGTCCGGGCGCTCGGCGACGTAGCGCAGCCCCTCCTTCAGCTGGCCCTTCTCGCGCGGCAGTCGGGGCTGACGGCGCAGTTCACTGCTGCGCATCGCCATGAGGCCGAGGATCACCGCGCCGAAGGACAGCGCGTTGACCGCGAAGGCCCAGCCCGCACCGACCGCCGCCATCAGCGCACCCGCGATGGCGGGGCCGACGAGCCGGGCGGTCTGGAAGTTGGCCGAGTTGAGGCTGACGGCGTTGGCGAGGTCGGACTTGCCGACCATCTCCACGACGAAGGTCTGCCGGGCGGGGTTGTCCACCACCGTCACCAGGCCGAGCAGGAAGGCGAACACGTAGATGTGCTCGGCCCGGACGACCCCGGCGAGGGTGAGTGCGGCCAGGCCCGCCGCCAGCAGGCCCATCGCGCCCTGGGTGGCCATCAGCAGCTGTCGCTTCGGGAACCGGTCCGCGATGACGCCGCCGAACAGGCCGAACAGCAGGACCGGCAGGAACTGCATGGCCGTGGTCACGCCCACGGCGAAGGCGCTGCCCGTCAGGCTGAGCACCAGCCAGTCCTGGGCGATGCGGGAGATCCAGGTGCCCGAGTTGGACACCACCTGTCCCGCGAAGAAGTAGCGGTAGTTGCGGTTGTGCAGGGCGGAGAACATGCCTCCGCGCTTCGTGCTTCTGAAGTTGTTCTTCTCGTTCTTCTGGTACTTCTCGTACTTCTGGTACTTCTCGTCGGTCGTGTTCGTCTGAGCTTCGGTGGCTTCTGTCTCTCCGTGCGACGAATGCAAGAGCTTCGCGTCCCCTATGCGGTTGTCATCTGTCTCTCCTCCGTATGCCTGAGTTGCCGTCACCGACGCGCGCCTGTCGCACGTCCGCCGTTGTTCAGAGTTGCGCGAGCTTCTCCAGGACAGGAGCGGCGGCGCGCAGCACCGCCCGCTCCTCCTCGGTCAGCCCGGAGCTGAGCTGGGTGAGCCAGGCGTCCCGCTTGGCCCGGCTCTGATCGAGAATGCTCTCGGCCTGCTCGGTGCTGCTGACGACCACCTGCCGGCGGTCCTGGGGGTGCGGCTCGCGCCGCACCAAGCCCTTCTCCTCCAGCATCGCGATGATCCTTGTCATCGACGGCGGCTGCACGTGCTCACGCCGGGCGAGCTCTCCTGGCGTGGCGCTCCCGCAGCGCGCGAGCGTGGCCAGGACCTGCATCTCGGTGGGCGTGAGGGACTCCTCCACCCGCTGATGGCGCAACCGCCGAGCCAACCGCATCACCGCGGACCGCAGGGTGGCCACGGCCACGTCGTCCTGGACGGATGTGTCAGCGACGACTCTGTCGACAGACCGGGCGTCCGTCGGCTCCGGCAACTCAGGCATATTAGTTACCCTAGCTCATTACCTTTGCTAAGGAAAACGGATTGCCGCCTGGGCCCCCTGTGACTCCGGCCTCAGTGACTCCGGCCTCAGTGACTTGGGCCTCAGTGGTGCCGGCCTCAGTGCGTCGGGCTGCTCGTGGCGAGATGGGGCGGCACCAGGGTCGCCAGCACCTTGCCGCTCGCGTCGTAGACGGTGATCTCGGCGTCGAACATCATCGGGTCGCCCACCGAGCCCGTGTTCGGCAGCCAGAGGTATCCCGTCGCGTAGCCCGGGTGACCGGCCAGCTCGACCACGGTCGCGGGGTGGGTGACGCCGTCGACGGTGATCGTCATCCGGGTCACGTCCCCGGGACCGATGTAGAGCGGGGAGTAGGCGGTGCCGTGGGTGTCGCCGTCCGACTGCATGCTGACCGTGCCCTGGGGCTGGTTGCCGTCGGTGACGCTCTTGCAGCTGGACCCGCCCTGCGGGCCCACTCCCTCACAGCGCTCGGACGCGGTGAGCGACATCCAGATCTGGTGCTCGAACCGGACCGTACGCCCGGCCGGCACGATCCGTACCGCGGGCCAGTGGGGGGCTTCCGGCTTCGCCGACGCCGAGGACCGTGCGGACGGCGCGCCCGATGCCGAGGACTTCGCCAACGCGGCCGGGTCGAGGCCGCCGGCCGCCGGGGAGACGGGCGAGCGGTGGGCATCGACCAAGGTCACGCCGAGCAGCGCAGCCGCCGCGGTACCGGCGGTCGCCAGCGAGACGGCCAGCGTCGTCCGCAGGCTCCGACGCCGCCGGTCGATCCGCTCGCGGACCGCCTCCCGCCCGGCCGACCACTCCGACGGCCGGTACCCCTCCACCTCGTCCTCCAGCGCACGTCGCACCATGGCCTCGAACTCCCCGCTCTCGTCGCTCGGACCCGACGCCATCTGCTCGTCGTACTGGTCGGTCATCGGGGTCCCCCTTCGCCACCGACGGCGGCACGCCTGCCGCCGTCCACGTACTCGGCCAGCGCCGGATGGTCACGGAGTTTCGCCAGCCCCCGACTGGCCTGGCTCTTCACGTTCCCGACGGAGCAGCCGACGGCCTCGGCGACCTGCTGCTCGCTCAGGTCCTCCCAGTAGCGCAGCACCACCACCGCCCGCTGCTTCGGCGGCAGCTCGACGAGTGCCTGCAACAGCAGCGAGCGCTGCTCGACGCGGGCCGTCTGCGCGGGTTCCGGCTGCTCGGGCACCCAGGGCATGAGCAGGTGGCGGGCGCGCCGCAGCCGGTGGCGGCTGAAGCTGTTGTTGACCAGGGCCCGGTGCAGGTACGCGTCCGGGGAGTCGAGCCGGCTGACCCGGGCCCAGTGGGGGTAGACCTTCGCCAGGGTCTGCTGGACCAGGTCCTCGGCCTCGTGGTGGTCACCGGTGAGCAGGTACGCGGTACGCACCAGCCGGCCCCAGCGCGCGGCCGCGAACGCGTCGAAGTCGCGCGGGACGTCCTGCTCCCACTCCCCCTGGCGCTCCCCGCCCCGCCGGTCCGCCCGCCGGTCCGGCCGCTGGTCCGGCCGCCGGTCCGGCCACCGGTCCGACCGCTCGCCCGGCCGCTCCCGGGCGGCCGCCGCCGTCCGCACGGACATCACCGTTGACGTCGCCATCCTTCGCACTCCACCCCCGTGCCCCCGTCGCCGCCCGTTGTCGGCGCTCTCCCTCCTTCACCCCGTTCCCCGCGGCGGAGTTGCACGCGCGGCGGAGAACGGCGCCGCGCTCACTCCCCGGTCGCGCCGTCGGTGAGCTCCCGGACGATGTCCAGGTGGCCGGCGTGTCGGGCGTACTCCTGCAGGACGTGGAAGAGGATCCAGCTCAGGGTGGGTCGGGGCGTGCCGTCGTCGGGGAAGCGGCCGCCCGCCGCCGCGAGGGTGGACAGCGGCGTGCCCGTCACGACCTCGCGGGTGTACGCGCCACCCGCGTGCAGCGCGGCGAGCAGGTCGGCGGCCGTCTCCTGCGGGCCGACGTGCCAGCGGTCGTCGGGGCCGCGGTCACCCCAGGGGGCCGGGACCGGCTCGCCCCGGAAGCCCCAGCGCAGCCAGCGCTGCTCCATGTGCACGAGGTGCTTGATCAGTTCGAGCACGGTCCAGCCGGAGGGCAGCCTGCTGACGCGCAGCTCCGCGTCGGGCACGCCCTCGGTCCTGGCGCCGATCACGGACCGGTAGTAGTCGAGGTAGTCCAGCAACAGCGCGCTGGGGTCGGCGAGTTGCTGGTCCGGTTCGCTCAGGGAGGAGTTCATGGCGCCGAGTCTGCCACCGCGCTCGCCACAGGCCTGCCGTCCGGCGCCACGGTTCCCGGCGTCAGGGCGAGCTCGCCCCCGTCCCGGTTGGCCTAGTCCCGCGCGCGTGGCCGAAGGCGTCTGCCGATCATCGGACGTGAGCGGACAGACCTGTCCGCCGGCGACGTGAGGAGGCATGCATGAGTGCCGCGGACGCACCGGCCGGCGACACCGGCCGGGCGGGAGGGGCCAGGGCATCCACGGCTGTTCAGGCTGCGACGGGCCCGCAGAAGATCACGTGGCTGACTCTGGCGCTCATGACGACGAGCTCGGTCGCCAGTCTCCGGGCCGCGCCGACGATGGCCGTCTACGGCCTCGCCTGCGTGTTCCTCTACCTCCTGCCCGCCGTGGTGTTCCTGCTGCCGACGGCGTTGGTCTCGGCGGAGCTGGCCTCGGGTTGGAGCGGCGGGGTCTACAACTGGGTCGCCCAGGGGCTGACGAAACCCCTGGCCTTCCTTGCCGTCTGGTGCCAGTTCGCCATGACGATCTTCTACTACCCCAGCCTGCTCGCCTTCGTGGCCAGCACGATCTCCTACGCGATCAACCCGAGCCTCGCCAGCAACGGTGTCTACACGGCGATCGTCATCGTGGTTCTGTACTGGACCGGCGTCTGGGTGTCCTCCCGTGGCACGAACGCCGTCGCGGGTCTGGCCTCGTGGGGGCTGATCATCGGCACGCTGATCCCCGGCACCCTGCTGGTCCTGCTCGGCCTCGTCTTCCTCGGGCAGGGCAACTCCTCCGCCGCACCGATGAACGCCGCGCACCTCTTCCCGGAGTGGACCGGCGTCGCCAGCCTGGTGCTGATCGTGAACAACTTTCTCAGCTACTCCGGCATGGAGATGAACGCGGTCCACGTCAACAAACTGCGCAACCCGGCCAAGGAGTTTCCGAAGTCGATGTTCCTGGCCATGGGCATGGTGCTGCTGATCTTCATCCTGCCCGCCCTGGCGATCAGCTGGGTCATCCCGTCGGACCAGCTCAGCCTGACCGCAGGTGTCATGCAGGCCTTCGACGCCTTCTTCCAGTACTTCCACGTGGGCTGGCTGGTGCCGATCGTCGCCTTCGCGCTCTGCGCCGCCTCGCTCGGCGGCATGCTCACCTGGCTGGCCGGGCCGTCCAAGGGCCTGCTGCTGATCTCCCGCCAGGAGGGGTACCTGCCCCCGTTCCTCCAGCGGCTCAACAAGCACGGCATCCAGCAGAACATCCTGGTGACCCAGGGTCTGGTCACCACCCTCATCGCCCTGCTGTACGCACTGATCCCGAACGTCTCCAGCGTCTACTGGATCTTCTCGGTCATCACGACCCAGGTGTACCTGATCATGTATCTGCTGATGTTCCTCGCCGCCATCCAACTGCGCCGCAAGCAACCCGACCACCCGCGCGGCTACCGCGCGCCGCTCCTCACCACGCTCTGCGTGGTCGGCTTCGTCGCTTCGGCGCTGGCGATGGCGATCGGCTTCATCCCGTCCTCGCAGTTCGGCAGCGGCAACGCCTGGGCCTATGTCGGCATCGTCGGCGGCGGCCTCCTGCTGCTCGGCGTGGTCATTCCGTTCGCCTTCCTGAAAGCCCGCAAACCCAGCTGGCGGCAGCCGGACGCCGCGACCGACGAGGCGGCCGTGTCATGAGCCCTACGCGTATGTGGTCCGAGCACCGGTGGATCTACGTCGGCGCGATCGTCGTGCTGGTCGGCATGATGATCGCCGGCCTGTTCACCTACACCCAGCAGAAGGCCAACAACCAGGCCGCCAACAAGGCCCACCAACTCAACGACGCCCTCGTCGCCCAGGGCTTCCCGGCCCTGAAGGTCAACAACATCATCGACGTGCTCGGCACCGACGGCGGAGCCGTCTGCAACGACCCCAACTCGGCGCTGAGGCGTGGGCTCTGGCTCGTGCAGATGGCCAACGGCGCGGGCGGCCCGGGGATGCGCCCGGTCATCGCCGACAGCCGGATCCTGGAGGCCGGCGCCGAGGTGGTCAAGGTGTACTGCCCGGACAAGCTGGACGACTACCAGCGCAAGATCAACGACCTCAAGACTGGGAACACCGTCCGTGACTGACTCCACCGAGGACGACCTCGCCGCCCGGGTGACCGCACTGATGCCGCGGGCCAAGGCGGACCTGGCCGAGCTGGTGTCCATGCCGTCGGTCGCCGACGCCCGCCAGTACCCGCCCGAGCACTGCCGCCGCACCGCGGAGTGGGTCGCCGCCGCCTTCACCGAGGTCGGCCTGGAGGGCGTGCACCTCGCGGAGACCCCGGACGGCAGCCACGCCGTCCTCGGCCACCGCCCGGCACCGCCCGGCGCCCCGACCGTCCTGCTCTACAGCCACTACGACGTCCAGCCCCCGCTGGACGACGCCGCCTGGCACTCCCCGCCCTTCGAACTGACCGAGCGCGACGGGCGCTGGTACGGGCGCGGTGCGGCCGACTGCAAGGGCAACATCGTCATGCACCTCACCGCCCTGCGCGCCCTCGGCGCGGACCTCCCGGTGGGGCTGAAACTGGTGGTCGAGGGCTCCGAGGAGCAGGGCACCGGCGGTCTGGAGGCCTACGTCCCCGACCACGTCGACGAACTGCGCGCCGACGCCCTGCTCGTCTGCGACACCGGCAACGCCGCCGTCGGCGTCCCCACCGCGACAACGGTCCTGCGCGGACTCGCCAACGTCGTGGTCACCGTCTCGACGCTGGCCGGGGACGTGCACTCCGGCATGTTCGGCGGTCCGGCCCCGGACGCACTCGCCGCCCTGATCCGGATGCTCGACTCGCTGCGCGACGCCGACGGCGCCACCCGCGTCAACGGCCTGGATGCCACCGGCACCTGGTCGGGCGTCGGCTACGACGAGCAGCAGTTCCGCGCGGACGCCGGCGTGCTCGACGGCGTCGGGCTGATGGGCGCCGACACCGTGGCCGACCGCCTCTGGGCCCGCCCCGCCGTCACCGTGCTCGGCATCGACTGCCCACCCGTCGTCGGTTCCGCCGCGGCCGTGCCCGCGAAGGCCAGGGCCCGCGTCAGCCTGCGGGTCCCACCGGGCGCGGACCCCGACTCGGCCGCGGCGGCGCTGACGGCGCACCTCGAGGCCGCCGCGCCGTGGGGCGCACGGGTCGAGGTCGAGCGGGAGAGCAGTGGCTCGCCCTTCCTCGCCGCCACCGACGGCCCCGCCTACGCCGCGCTGGACCGGGCCATGCGGGAGGCCTACGGCAGGCCGATCTCCTTCCTCGGCCAGGGCGGTTCCATCCCGTTGTGCAACGTGCTGGCGGAGGCGATCCCGGCGGCGGAACTGATCCTGATGGGCGTGGAGGAGCCACGCTGCATGATCCACGCACCCAACGAGAGCGTCGACCCGACCGAGATCGAGCGCATGGCCCTGGTGGAGGCGCTGTTCCTGCGTCACTACGCGGCGAGCGCCCACTGACAGGTGGGTGATCATGGGAACCGACGCCACTGCGGCGGCTCCGGCTCGAGCGGCCGTCGGCGTGCTCGCGGCCACGTGCGTCTCCGCCTTCGTCGTGAACGCGAACACCTCCGCGGTCAGCATCCTGCTGCCCGCGATCAGTGAGGACACCGGTGCGTCGCTGGCGACCCTGCAGTGGGCGGTGACCGGCTATTCGCTGGTCGGTGCCGCCGTGATCGTCACCTCCGGCGCCTTGGGCGACATCTTCGGACGGCGTCGGATCTTCATCGGCGGGCTGCTGTTGTTCGTGGCGTCGTGTGTCCTGATCGCGCTGGCGAACGGTGCCGGACTGGTGATCGCGGGCCGGGCGATCCAGGGCGCGGCGGGCTCGACGATCCTGGCCTGCGGGCTCAGCCTGCTGTCGGCCGGGGTCTCCGGCGAGGCGCAGATGCGCTCGGTTTCCCTGTGGGGCGCGGCGTCCGCCGCGGGGGCGGCGGCGGGACCGCTGCTCGGCGGTGTGCTCGTGGATGTGACGGGCTGGCAGGGGCTGTTCTGGATCGACGCGGGCATCGCCGCCGCCTGCGTGCCGCTGACGCTGCGCACGGTCCGGGAGTCCCGCGATCCCTCGCGCTCACGCGACATCGACGTCGCGGGGACGCTGCTGGTCGCCGCCGTGCTCGTCCCGCTCGTCTTCGCGGTGACCGAGGGCGCCGACTGGGGCTGGCTCAGCGCCCGCACCCTGGTGTGCTTCGCCGTCTCGGCCGCGTCGGTGGTCGGGTTCGTCCTGGTCGAGAAGCGGGTGCGCGCTCCGCTGATCGACCTGGCGCTGCTGCGCAACGCGTTCCTGGTCGGCTCCACGGTCGCCATCCTGGTGGTGGCCGGCTGCATCAACGCGCTCATGTACGTCTGCAGCCTGTACTTCCAGAACGCCGACGGTCTGGGGATGACCCCGCTCGAGGCGGGCTTCGCCACACTGCCCGCGGCGGCAGGCATCGTCGTGACGGCTCCGCTGATCACGCCGTTCGTCGACAGGGTCGGCGCCCGGACGGTGATCGCCGGTGGATTCGGGATCGCGACCGCCGCGTTCGTGGCCCTCGCCTTCGTCCACGCCTCCTGGCACTACGCGGCGTTCGCCGCGCCGCTGGTCGTCGTCGCGGTCGGGCTGGGACTGGCCAACGGTCCCTCCTCGTCGGTCGCGACCGCCTGTGTCACCGAGGACCAGGTGGGCGCGGCCTCGGGGATCTCCAACATGGGCCGCTACGTCGGCGCGGCCGTCCTCACCGCGGTGACCGCGGCCATCTTCAACGCGGTCCGCCTCGACCACCAGTCCGCCGGTGCGCCTGCGGCCGACGCCTTGGCGAGCGGCTTCTCCCGGGCAGCGATCGGCCTCGCGCTGTTCTGCGCGTTCGGGATCGTCCTCGCCCTGTTGGTCGGACGGATCCGCCCCACCGGCCCGCCGACCGCCGCGCACTACGCCGCAGCGGCGGCCGCCGGCTCGCACACCATTCCGACCCGTCCGGTCACCGGGGCGGCGGAACGGCCGGACGGAGCCGGCTCATAGGGGGGCGGAGCGAGGGGCGGCGAACACCGCCGACACCACGTACAGCGCCACCGGCACCTCGCGCGAGTACCCGGTGGCGATGCGCTGGATGCAGAAGACGATGAAGCCGATCCCGATGCCGTTGGTGATCGACGCCGCGAAACGTGTTTGTGTGCCCGGACAGCGAAGACCGTTCCTACCGCGCGGGGCTCGATCAGGCCATCCTGTCCGGATGACGGATATCCCTCGCGCCCTGGAGCAGCTCGTCCACTGGTACGAGGCCGAAAGGACCGCCGGGCTCATACTTCCCCGCGGCTGGTTCGGACGGCCATACGACAACAGGCACGAGTTGACCTGGACTCAGGCACGCCGGACGAAGCTCGTCTTGGAACTGGACCATCAACTGCTGCTCGTCCTCACGGAACCGGCGATGCCTCGTACGGAGGGCCCGAACCTCGTCATGCCGTTCCAGCAGTTGGTGTTCGACTGGCAGGAGTACGGCTCCCCGAGCCCCCACGCGGAGTCGTTCGGGGAGGGAGAACTCACCCTCGCCGGTATCCGCCTGTCGCCGACACGGAGGTAGACCGAGCACAGGCCGTCGAGCAACGCGAACGCGAGGAGGCGGCGGACCCGTCAAGGTCCGCCGCCTCCTCGCGCTCAGGCGCCGGCTCTACTGCCCGATGTGCAGCGCGGGCATCAGGTAGTAGAAGGCGAACACCGCCGACACCACGTACAGCGCCACCGGCACCTCGCGCCAGCGCCCCGTCGCGATGCGCAGGATGCAGAAGACGATGAAGCCGATCCCGATGCCATGGGTGATCGAGGCCGCGAAGCTCAGACACTTTGGCTCCCGCCACAAGTAGTCACGCCATCGAGGAGCCTTCTGCCTGCAGATTGCGGCCTCAGTGCTGCTTCATGAACAGCCGTCAGGTGCGGACGAAGGTCTGCGGGCCCTCGGCGTCCACGTGCGCACCGTCCGGCGTGTTCCAGACGACGAGCCACGTACCGCTGGTGGCGGCCCTGGCGTTGATCGTGTAGGCGCCGTTGGCGTCGGTCTTCACCCGACCCCACGTCTGCCAGGTCTTCGAGCCCTGCGGGCGGAAGAGCAGCGTCACGTAGCCGTGGGCGATCGGCTTCCAGGATCCGACGGTGCCCTGCTGGTACACGTGCCCGCGGAAGACGATCCGACCGTTCCGGCGGACAGTGGTGTGGTTCGGCGTTCCGCCCGTCATCTTCGTGGCGGAGACGGTGGTGTGGACGGTGTTGCTCCGCGCCTCCGGGAACCCACCCGCCGCTGGGGAGTACAGCCGCCAGTAGCCGTGCGGGTTGTTGACCGGCAGGGTGACCTTCAGGTTCCGAGGGAGCGGGCTCGCCGGAATCCGGTCCACCGTTGTCCAGCCGGTCTTTCCGTCGCCGGACTGCTGCAGGTAGAGAAAACCCTGGGAGCCGGCGGGGTCGCTGCTGTCCACGGTCACGGACACGGAGAGCCGCGAGTGGGCGTCGACCGCCGCCCCGGCCAGGTGGAGTGCGAGCTGCTGGTCGATCGAGGTGACGTCGAAACCGGCGGACGAGCCGGTGAGGTACTCGTCCCATCCACCGGTGTGGTCGCGTGCGTCGACCGTCCAGTGGGCAGGAGCGTTCCCCACGTTCTGAGTGAAGGAGAACCTGCCGTCGCCTCCCGAGACGCCTCCCTGCAGCCCCCCAGCCGTTTCGTCGAGCGCGATCGTCTGCTCGGGAGCGGGGTGCCAGGTGCCGTCCTGCTCCTGGTACTCCAGGATTCCGCTGACAGTCGCGGTTCCCCAGGCCGGCACGTGCGCGGCACTGGCCGAGTCGAGAACGATCCGGGTCGGCTCGGCCACCGGAGCAACCTGAGTCGACGGACCACAGAAGACCATGCGGTTGATGACAGCTTTCAGCTGGAGCTGCCGCGTGCCGGCCGAGAACGGTACTTGCGCGGAATGGACGGTGAAGCTGCCGTCCGGGGCGACCTTGCCCCCCGAGCTGACCACGACCGCGTCGCCGACTCCCACCGTTGGGGTGTACGGCCCGCTGTAGGGAGCCAGGGTTCCGTCGGACTGCTTGACCAGCATCTTTCCACTGACCGTCAGGGACTCGTGGCCGAAGGTCAGCATCCCGGACGACGCCTGCAGGTCGGCGAAGAACACACTCGTGCCATCGGACGCCCGGCCCGCGCACCACGGCGCGGGGGTCGCACCGGCCGGGGCCTGGGCCGGGTCGGCGTACGCGACGGCGGCCGGCAACGCCAGAGCTGCGGTCAGCAGGGTCGTCGTGGCCACAGCCGGCAGAGAACGTCGAATCACCTGAACGTCATCCCCCAAGAATGAGCGACAGCCAGGAACCCTCCCCGGGCTCCCGAGCGAAGGCATGGAGACTACGCCGACGGCGCGCCCTCTCGTATGGATTTATGTCTGAATTGCCGAGGTAAGGCCGAGACTTCGTTGCATGATCGTTAAGCTCTTGGATTCGACCGCGTGCAGCCCTCCTGTCGGCCATCGACAGCCGGTCCATCCACCACTGCCGCCAACGGCATCGGGCGGCCGGTCGACCAGAGCCGACCTGCCGCCCGATCGCCGCTCAGCCCGCCCGGCTCACTGCCCGATGTGCAGCGCGGGCATCAGGTAGTAGAAGGCGAACACCGCCGACACCACGTACAGCGCCACCGGCACCTCGCGCCAGCGCCCCGTCGCGATGCGCAGGATGCAGAAGACGATGAAGCCGATCCCGATGCCGTTGGTGATCGACGCCGCGAAACGTGTTTGTGTGCCCGGACAGCGAAGACCGTTCCTACCGCGCGGGGCGCGATCAGGCCATCCTGACCGGATGACGGAAATCCCTCGCACCCTGGAGCAGCTCGTCCACTGGTACGAGGCCGAAAGGACCGCCGGGCTCATACTTCCCCGCGGCTGACGCGTGCACGTACTGCTGCACACCCCGCACGACCTCCACCCGGGCCCGGTCCTCACGCACCTTGCGCCAACCCCACGATTCCGGCGCATCACCGGGGCCAGTTCATGCGGGCCTCGGTGGGGCAGTGGGAGGACGGCCCCGAGCAAGGGTCCTGCAAGGCAATCGAGGCTCTTGAGATCATCCGGGACACCCAGTCGGTTCGTGCTGTCACAGAACTGTCGGCCGCCGAGGAGGAGATGGCCGAGTGCTCCGGGCCCGGAGAGCTGACCGAGTTCCGCGAGCAACTCCGGATCGCCCGAGGGGAGATCGTGCCTCGTGCATGGCAGTATCCGTGAGGGAGACCGCATCCATGGATGCACTGATCACGGATGCCACCTCCCAGGATGAAGGCCGGCGGGCGTCGCGGGTCGCCGTTCTCCCAGTTGGCAGCTTCGAGCAGCACGGAGACTTCCTTCCGCTCGTCACGGACACGGCCGTGGCCTGCATGATCGCTAAGCGGATCGCCAAGGACTACGACCTGTTCTTGCTGCCGCCCATCACCATCTCCTGTTCCCATGAGCACGCTCGGATGCCCGGCACAGTGAGCATCAGCGCCGCCACCCTGCACGCCTTGGTCAACGACATCTGGCGCTCACTGCAGGAGTCAGGGACCGAACGACTCCTCATCGTCAGCGGGCACGGCGGCAACTACGTCCTGTCCAACGTCGTCCAAGAGGCCAACGTGCGGCACCCGCGGATGGCACTCTTCCCGGTTCGCGAGGACTGGAACCGAGCCCGCTTGGACGCCGGTTTGGAGACGACGACACACGACGACATGCACGGGGGCGAGCTCGAAGTCTCTCTCCTGCTGCACGCTGCCCCCGAGCTGGTGCGCCCCGGCTACGAGGGCGCCGATCACGATGCCCCCGAACGGCCCCACTTGCTCACGCTCGGGATGACCGGCTACACGCCAAACGGCATCATCGGCGCCCCATCCCATGGCACAGCCGCCAAGGGCGCTTCCCTCCTGGCCAGCCTCTCCCGATCGGCAGTTGCTCACTTGGAGATCCTCTCCAAGGGCTACTGAACTTGATCGAGTGATGTCGGTGCCGTTCGCCTGACGGTTGGGGGTTGGCGCCGGTGGCCCTGAGGCGCGGGGTGTGCGCCCGTGCGGACCGTAGGCGAGGGACCACCGGAGCCCGCGCACTGCACCGCACGCTCGCATCAGTGACACCATGCTCGCCAAGAATCCTGTGGAAGCGCCCGCAAGGACGCTGGGGCTACGGGCCGAGTAGACCAAAAACAACATCGTCGGCGAGCGAGACGGCGTACGCCGGCTTCCCGCCGACCGCGAGCGAAACGGCATCAGCGGGGCTGCCGCCGACCTCGAGCGAAACGGCGTACGCCGGCTTCCCGCCGACCGCGAGCGAAACGCCATCAGCGGGGCTGCCGCTGATGCGGGTGTGGGACACCGTGGTAGCGGTCGATGAGCGGCCCTGGGCGCTCGCGGCCGGAACACTCGCCGCAAGAGCGGCGCCGAGCAGGACGGCCGCCGCGGCGGCACGCTTCATGAAGGTAGTCATGACCGGAGGTGTAACCCAAGCCGGACACCGTCACGCTGCCGAGATCAGCGGCTCACCCCCTTGGAGCCGTGCGCAGGCGTCCGAACGGCCGCTCCCCCGCTCCAACGCCCGGCGCCGCATGCAGCATGCGAAAGGACCCCGACCAGCGGGGCCCTTCGCGCAGGTCAGCGACCTCTCACTGCCCGATGTGCAGCGCGGGCATCAGGTAGTAGAAGGCGAACACCGCCGACACCACGTACAGCGCCACCGGCACCTCGCGCCAGCGCCCCGTCGCGATGCGCAGGATGCAGAAGACGATGAAGCCGATCCCGATGCCGTTGGTGATCGAGTAGGTGAACGGCATGATGATCATGGTCAGGAACGCCGGGATGGCGATGGTGAAGTCCGACCAGTCGATGTCCCGGATGCCGCTCGCCATGATCAGGAAGCCGACGACCAGCAGGGCGGGAGTCGCGGCCTGGCTCGGGACCATGGTGGCGAGCGGGGTGAGGAAGAGCGCCGCGACGAAGAAGAGGCCGGTGACCACCGACGCGAGGCCGGTGCGGGCGCCCTCGCCGACGCCGGTGGTGGACTCGGCGAAGCAGGTGCCCGCGGAGCTGGAGGTGGCGCCGCCGGTGAGGGTCGCGATGCCGTCGATCATCAGCACCTTGTTCATGCCCGGGAGGTTGCCCCGCTTGTCCAGCAGGTGGGCCTCCTCGGCGACGCCCAGCACCGTGCCCATGGCGTCGAAGAAGCACGAGAGCAGGACGGTGAAGACGAACAGGACGCCCGTCAGCACGCCGACCTGACTGAAGCCGCCGAACAGGGACACCTTGCCGATGAGGCCGAAGTCCGGGGTGGCGACGGGGTTGTGCGGGAGCGCCGGGACGGTGAGGCCCCAGGACTCGGCGGGGACGTTGGCGACCTTGTCGACGATCATCGCGAAGACGGTCGCGACGACGATGGAGATGAGGATCGCGCCGGGCACCTTGCGGACCAGCAGGATCAGGGTCAGCAGCGCGCCGAGGACGAAGACCAGGGTGGGCCAGCCGTTGAGGTGGCCGTTGCCGCCGAGCTGGAGCGGGACGGTGGTGTGGGCCGCGTCCGGGATGCGGGTGACGAAGCCGCCGTCGACCATGCCGATCAGGGCGATGAAGAGGCCGATGCCGATGGCGATGGCCTTGCGCAGGCTGAGCGGCACCGCGGCCATGACCCGCTCGCGCAGACCGGTGGCGACCAGGACCATGATCGCGATACCGGCCAGGATGACCATGCCCATCGCGTCCGGCCAGGTCATCTTCGGGGCGAGCTGCAGCGCGACGACGCTGTTGACGCCGAGGCCGGCCGCCAGCGCGATCGGGACGTTGGCGAAGACGCCCATGAGCAGCGTGGTGAAGCCCGCGGTGATGACCGTGGCGGTGACCAGCTGACCGCTGTTCAGGTGGTGGCCGAATTTGTCCGTCGCGGAGGACAGGATGATCGGGTTCAGCACGATGATGTAGGCCATCGCGAAGAACGTGGCGGCACCGCCACGGATCTCGCGGCCGAGGCTGGAGCCCCGCTCGGAGATCTTGAAATACCTGTCCAGGCCGCTGGCCGGAGCCTGGGGGCCGGGTTCAGCGGGCGAGGTCGTGGCGGAGGCGGCCGACGAGGTCATGAAGGGGATTCCTGTTTCAAGCGAAAGATCATGCGCACACGAGCGAGAGTTCGAGCGCGTCCAGTATCAAATAAACAAAAAGTTTTAGCCATCTGCGCGCGTAGACTGTACAAAGCTCCAAAACAGGACCGTCACGGTACGCTCAGCAGCGTGAAGATGCCCGGCCTCGTCAAGACGACAACGAAGCTCCCCGCGGCCCCGCCGATGGAGGCGAACGACGTCGCCATCGTCACCGGTGGCACGGTGCTGTGGCTCGTCGGCTTCCTGGTGCTGCTGCCCTTCCACTCCTCCATGGCCGCCCACGGTCGCGGCGACTGGCAGTGGATCTGCCTGGCCGGCTTCGGCCTCGGCCTGATCGGCATCTGGTACTGCCGCGCCCGACGTGCGGCGATCCGCAGGGACGCGATCAGCAGGGCGGCCACACAGGGTGAGGGCGAGCGGCGTGCCCAGCAGGCGCCCGGGGAGTAGCCAACCTAGGGTCGGGGCTATGACCAGCACGCTCCCGACCCTCACCGGACTGACCGATGCCGAGGTGGCGCAGCGTGTCGCCGCGGGACAGGTGAACGACGTCCCGCTCAGGTCCAGCCGGTCGACCGCCGAGATCGTGCGGGCCAACGTCTTCACCCGCTTCAACGCGATCATCGGCACGCTGTTCGTGGTCATCCTGGCGGTCGGGCCGATCCAGGACGGGCTGTTCGGCTTCATCATCGTCGCCAACACCGGCATCGGCATCGTCCAGGAGCTGCGGGCCAAGAAGACGCTCGACAACCTCGCCGTCATCGGCGAGGCCAAGCCGCGGGTGCGGCGGGGTGGGCGGACCGTCGCGGTCAGCAACAGCGAGGTCGTGCTCGGGGACCTGGTCGAGCTGGGGTCGGGCGACAAGATCACCGTCGACGGCGAGGTCGCCGAGGCCGAGGGTCTGGAGATCGACGAGTCGCTGCTGACCGGTGAGGCGGACCCGGTGGTCAAGAAGCCGGGCAACCCGGTGCTCTCCGGCAGCTTCGTGGTGGCCGGCGGCGGAGCGTTCACGACGACCAAGGTCGGCCACGAGGCGTACGCCGCCCAGCTGGCCGAGGAGGCGAGCCGGTTCACCCTGGTCCAGTCGGAGCTGCGCAGCGGCATCGACACGATCCTGCGGTTCATCACCTACCTGCTGATCCCGACGGCGATCGGGCTGATCCTCAGCCAGCTCTACGTCTCGCGCAGCGACGTGAAAGAGGCCATCCGGCGCATGGTGGCGGGGATCGTGCCGATGGTGCCGGAGGGGCTGGTGCTGCTGACCTCCGTCGCTTTCGCGATCGGCGTGGTGCGGCTCGGGCGGCGGCAGTGCCTGGTGCAGGAGCTGCCCGCGATCGAGGGGCTGGCCCGCGTCGACACGGTCTGCCTGGACAAGACCGGCACGCTGACCGAGGGCGGCATGGACGTCGAGGAGCTGCGCACCCTGGCCGGCGGCGGCCGCCAGGACGTTGAGCACGCGCTCGGCGCGCTGGGCACCGCCGACTCCCGGCCCAACGCCAGCCTCCAGGCGATCATCGACGCCTACCCCCGGGCCGAGGGGTGGACGGTCGTGGAGGCGGCCGCGTTCTCCTCCGCGCGCAAGTGGTCGGGGGCGGAGCTGCGGAACGGGTCCGGCACGGTGGCGACGTGGCTGCTGGGTGCCCCCGACGTACTGCTGCCGTCGGGGAGCCCGACGCTCACCGAGGTGGACGAGCTGGGCGCGCAGGGTCTGCGGGTGCTGCTGCTGGGCCGCACGCCGACCCCGCTGGACGCGCCGGACCCGGCGGTGGGCCTGGTCCCGCAGGCCCTGGTGGTGCTGCGGCAGCGGGTCCGTCCGGACGCGGCCGACACGCTGCGGTACTTCGAGCGGCAGAACGTCTCGGCCAAGGTCATCTCGGGCGACAACGCCCTGTCGGTCGGCGCGGTGGCGGCCTCCCTCGGCCTGCCGCACGCACAGGACCCGATGGACGCGCGGCAGCTGCCCAGGGCGGCGACGGAGCCGGAGGGCCTCGCGGACGCGGTGGAGGGGCACTCGGTCTTCGGCCGGGTCACGCCGCAGCAGAAGCGGGACATGGTCGGCGCACTGCAGTCGCGCGGCCACCACGTCGCGATGACCGGCGACGGCGTCAACGACGTGCTGGCGCTCAAGGACGCCGACATCGGCGTGGCGATGGGCTCGGGCAGCGAGGCGACCCGGGCGGTGGCCCAGATCGTGCTGCTGGACAATCGGTTCTCGACGCTGCCGCTGGTCGTCGCCGAGGGGCGGCGGGTGATCGGCAACATCGAGCGGGTCGCCAACCTCTTCCTGGTGAAGACGGTCTACGCGGTGCTGCTGGCGCTGGCGACGATCATCTTCCAGGTGCCGTACCCGTTCCTGCCGCGGCACTCGACCGTGCTGAGCGGGCTGACCATCGGCATCCCGGCGTTCTTCCTGGCGCTCGCGCCGAACAACGAGCGGGCCCGGCCGGGGTTCGTGCGGCGGGTGCTGCGCTTCGCGATCCCGGCGGGCGTGATCGCGGGGACGGCGGCCTTCACCTCCTACATGCTGGCCCGGGCCAACCACGCGACCGGGCAGGTGGCGGACACCTCCACGGCGACGCTGACGCTGTTCGTCGTGGCGCTCTGGGTGCTGGCGATCATCGCCCGGCCGTACGCGCTGTGGAAGTTGATCCTGGTGGCGATGATGGGCCTCGGCTTCGTGCTGGTGATGACGGTCCCGTGGGCGCAGAACTTCTTCCAGCTGCACCTGGAGGGCTGGCGCGACCCGCTGACGGGCGCGCTCATCGGCGTGGTGTCCGGGGTGCTGCTGGAGATCGTCTGGCGGTACATCAACATCGGCCTGCCGCTGCTGCCGAGCGTGAAGGCGCGCCGCCCACAGGAGTAGACCTCTCGTCACCGGTCACCCCTTCTCCGGAGGGGGCCGTACCGGTACCGTGCGGCGGGTGACCCAGGGAGCGACCTCGACCGGCGGCACGACCGTCGGCATCCCCACGCAGCGTGCGGGCGGGGGCATCGGTGCGGGCGGGGGCATCGGTGTCGGCCGGGCCCGCCACCGACTCGCGGCCAAGCGCCCCACCTGGCCCTACCTGCTGCTGGGGCTGCTGTTCTGTGCCGGCTACGCGGTCATCGAGCTGACCCGCTACCTGCACGACGGCTCGATGTCCTGGGACACCGCGATCTTCGTCGAGGAGGTCCGCGCCTACGCGGACTTCCAAGCGCCGATCGTCCACATCAAGGGCCCGGACGCGAACATCCTCGGCGACCACTTCAGCCCGATCACGGCGCTGCTGGCGCCGCTGTGGTGGCTCTTCCCCTCCACGGTGACGCTGCTGCTCGCGCAGGCCGCGCTGTTCGCGAGCTCGGTCAGCGTCGTCGCGGGCACCGCCGGGCGGTTCCTCTCCCGCACCAAGGCGCTGTGCCTGGGCACCGCGTACGGGCTCTCCTGGGGGCTGCAGCGGGCCGTCGACTTCGACTTCCACGAGATCTGCTTCGCCGTCCCCCTCCTGGCGGTGGTGCTGCGCAACGTGCTGCTGCGGCGGTACCACCGGGCCGCGTTCTGGGCGCTGCCGCTGACGCTGGTCAAGGAGGACCTCGGGATCACCGTGGCAGCCGTCGGCCTGCTGCTGTTCCTGCTGCGGGAGCGGGCGCTCGGGGTGATGCTGGCCGTGTTCGGCGCCGGCATGACGGCGCTGACGGTCTGGGGTGTGATCCCGCACTTCAGCCCGACGGGCGCCTACGGGTACCGCGACAAGCTGCCGTCCGGCGGGTGGTCGCACTGGCTGACCGGCCTGCTCAGCCCGGCGGACGTGAAGCTGTCGACGCTCGGGATGCTGCTGGCGATCACCGGTTTCCTGGCGCTGCGCTCGCCGCTGCTGGTCGTGGCGCTGCCCACGCTGGGCTGGCGCTTCGTCTCCGACAACCCGGACTACTGGGGCACCGGCTGGCACTACAACGCGGTGCTGATGCCGGTGCTGTTCCTGGCCCTGGTCGACGCGGTCCGCCGGGTCCGCGAGCGGGAGGGCTCGCCCCGCTGGCTGCGCGCCTACGCGGACGGCGCGGTGGTTCCGGTGGTGACGGCGGTCGCGCTGACCCTGTGCGGGACGCTCGACCTCCCGGCGGTCTCCGTGCTGCGCGCGTCGACGTACGCGGCGACACCGCGCAGCGACGCGATCTCTCGCGCGCTGGCGCTGGTGCCGGACGGGGCGACGGTGGAGTCCAACATCACCGCGATGTCCCGCCTGGCCGCGCGCACGGACCTGTACTGGCTGGGCGGCAGCAAGGCGGCTCCCCCGCAGTACGTCGTCCTGGACCTGTCCTACGGCTGGTCGCCGTCACCCCCGGCGGACCTTCCGGGCTACGCGGCGCAGATGCACCCGGGGCACAGTTACCGGGTGCTGACGGACGACATGGAGTTCGCGGTGCTGGAGCTGGTGAACTGAGGCCGTCCGTCAGAGCTGCGGCTCACCCCTCGAAGTCCCGTGCGGCGCTGAGCTCGTAGGCGCGGTCCGGGTCGCCGAGCAGGGCCAGCACCTCGAAGCGGCGCGCCCACGCGCCCGCCGCCCAGGCGAGCCCGGCGGCCAGGCCCTCCGGCGTCGCCGCATGGAGCGTGCCGAAGGGGACGACCGGCGCGAACTCGTCCGACTCCACGACGAGTTGCTCTCCGTCCGGCAGCGCGGGCGCCTCGCTGTCCGCGTCCCAGCGCCAGCCGACCGGAGCCTCCTCGCCGTCGGGGCCGACGACGAGGAGCTCCTCGTGCTCCTCGTACACGGCCGGGCAGCCGGGCAGGAGTTCGCGAATCTCCTCCGGGACGGCGCGGACCGTGCCCTCCGTCAGGACGCGGCCGCCCGCGATCTCGCTGGCCAGCGAGACGTGCAGGCGCTCGGCGAGCGCGGGGGCGAGCGCCGGGGCGACGGTGATGAGCGGGAAGTCGTCCAGCAGCTGCACGAGATCGGGCGCGTCCGCGACGACCGCGTCGGCGACGTCGACGATGACGGTGTGCGCGGGGCGCCGGTGCGTGGCGGGGTCGAGCGGCGGGAGGGCGCGAACCTCGTCGGGGAGCGGGATCCGGTCCAGCGGGACGGCGGCCAGCGCGGTGTAGATGCCGTGGAGCTGACGGTGCGCCACCGGGCGCTCCGCGTCGGCGAGTCGGTCGAGGACGTCGTCGGGGCCGTCCGGCTCCGCCAGCAGCGCGGTGAGCGTGGTGCGGACGCCGAGGGCGTGCAGGAAGGCCTCGTCGAGGTCGGTGCGGGCCTCGTCGTAGAGGCCGCGCAGGAGCCGGTCGCCGCCGGCGGCGCGCAGGCCGGCGGGGGCGCGGCCGTCGAGGACCGGGTGGTCGCGCAGCCACCAGGCGGCGTACGGGACGACCTCGGCGGTGCGCCCGTCCGGCAGCAGCAGACGGACCTTGTCGACGACGGCGCTGCGCAGCGGCGGCCGGGCGAGCAGGGCGAGGGCCTGCGGCCAGGCGTCGTCGGCGACGAGGTCGAGGTCGCGGACGGCCAGCAGTTCGGCGGCGACGGGCGGGACGGCGGGGACGCCGGGCGGCAGGTCGTCGGCTCCCAGCAGGGGCTCGGTGACGTCCTCCGCCCACTCGGCGAGCCCGTCGGGCGCCTCGTCGAGCAGGGCGGCGGGCTCGCCGCCGAGCGCGCGGTCGGCAGGGGCGGTGGGGTCGAAGCGGTCGAGGTCGTCCGGGTCGAGGACGGCCTCCTCGGCACGCAGCAGGCCGAAGCCGTGGGCGACGCCGACGGCGCGCAGCACCGCGGCGTCCCAGCGCTCGACCAGCTCCTCGTCGAGGAAGACGGCGTCCTCCTCGTCCGCGATGGCGGCCAACGGACTTCCGGGCAGGACGAGTTCACCGGCGGACGCCCACGCGCCGTACTCGTCGGTCAGTGCCAGCCGGGCCAGCCACGGATACTGACCCTCGGTCAGTTCACCTTCGGCCAGCGCTGCCTGGACGACCCGCAGGACGGCGTCGGCGAGCTCCTCGGCCTCCTCGTCGTCCTCCAGCTCGGCCGAGCGGGCGACGGCGGCGCGCACCTCGGGGGTCTCCAGCACACCGGCGGGGGTGGCGACGCCCGCGCCGAGCTTCTCCAGCAGGGGGTGGGCGGCGTCGGGGTGGGCCAGGCGCAGGCCGAGGATCTCCAGGTCCTCGACGCGGACGGGGCCCTCCTCCCCCACCGGACTCGACGCATTCACCGGCACCAGCACCCGGCGCGGGCCCCGCACCATCCGGCCGTCGGCGAGCGGGACGGGCAGCGCGCCGAGCGCCTCCGGATCGGCGCCGGCGAGGGAGCCGTAGAGGTTGCGCCACCACTCGGGTTCGCGGTCGAGGTTGGCGAGCTGGTCGACGGTCTCGGCGAGGGCGACCCGGCGTACGTCGAGCGCGCGAAGCTCCTGGCGGCGCTCCAGCCCGGCGGGCAGCAGACCGGGCAGGACGGCGGCGAGCGCACGCACCACCTCGGCGTCGGCGCCCTCCAGCAGCACGGCGTCGCGGGGACGCAGCGCCGTCTCCCCCTCCTCGTCGGCCACCTGGGGCAGGAACGGTGTCTCCGGCAGCCGCTCCAGGATCGCGCGGCGCAGCTTGGCGTCCAGCTCGCCCTTGCCGAGCGGTGCCGGGACCAGGCGCAGCGAGCCGAGGCTCGCGCCGCGGCGGCGGACCAGGTCGGCGTAGGCGTCGGCGGCCTGCTCGACGAGGAAGTCGGTGAGCGGGCCGGGGGCGACGTGGCGCCGGGTGGAGTCGAGCGGGAAGCTCGCGATCAGCAGCGCGGGCAGGCCGAGCGGCTCGTCGCTGGGGGTGGGCGCGTGCAGGTAGGCGCTGCGGACGCGGACCGGGTCGCCGGCCTCGTCGACGGGGACGGCCCAGGTGAGCGACCAGAACGGGCGGTGCCGCTCCTCGGTGGTGCGGTCCGCGAGCAGCGCGGCGTCGAGGGCGCCGCCGCGGCTGAGCACCTGCCAACGGGTCGGCGAGCCGTCGTCCTCGATGACGACCTCGTCCTCCGCGACGGTCACGGTGGCGGCCTCGGAGCCGGCCCGGTCCTCGGAGACGGGCCGGCGCCGGACCAGCGACCGCGCACTGTCCTCGGTCTCGATGACGACCTCGGTCAGACCCGGCAGGGCCAGCAGCAGCGCGTCGTCGGTGTCGTCGAGGAGACGGCGGGTCAGGTCCTCGGCGGCGGCGTCGCGCAGCGGCAGCAGCACGACCGTGTCGTAGCCCTCGGGCGGGGTGCCCTCGGTGGGCAGCGGCAGGCGCAGCAGCGGGACGTGGCCCTCGCGGCGGCGCAGCTCCTGGGTGAGGCCCGCGTCCGCGCCCTCGCGTGCGGCGGCGTCGGCCGCCAGCTGCCGGGCCTCGGCGAGCGACCAGCGCACGCCGCCGGGGACGCCGATGACGCTGGGCTCGTCGGTGACGGACAGGACCGCGGAGAAGCCGACGCCGAAGCGGCCCACGGCGCCCGCGTCGCGCTCCTCGCGCTTGGAGGAGGCGCGCAGCGTGGAGAGCGACTCGACGCCCTCGGCGTCCAGGTGCGCGCCGGTGTTGGCGGCGGCGAGAACGCCACCCTTCAGGGTGAGCCGGAGCCGGCCGGGGACGCCCGCGCGGCGGGCGGCGTCGGCGGCGTTCTGGGCGAGCTCGACGACGAGGCGGTCGCGGTAGCCGCCCAGCGCGAGCTCCTCCTCGGCGTTGGCGTCCTCGCGGAACCGGGCGGGCGCGGCGGCCCACGCGTCGAGCACGCGCCGGCGCAGCGCGGCGGTGCCGAACGGGTCGGCCCCCTCCGTGCCGTCGTTGCCGAACCCGTCCGTCGCGGTCCTGGCTGTCATGCCGTCCTCCTGGTCCCCGGTGAAGCCGTGGCCGTGGCGAAACCCCAACCGAAGCCGTGGCCGCATTCTGCCTGGTGCGGGTGACAGGGACGAAAACGGGACGCCGGGTGTTCACACACCCGGCGTCCCGTCGCCTCGACCTCGAGCAGATCAGATGCCCGCGTAGCTGTGCTTGCCGTTGATGAAGATGCTCACGCCGTAGGCGTTGAACAGGTAGCAGGCGAAGGCGACGAAGACCAGGATCGCGGCCTTGCGGCCCTTCCACCCGGCGGTGGCGCGGGCGTGCAGGTAGCAGGCGTAGGCGACCCAGGTGATGAACGCCCAGGTCTCGGTCGGGTCCCACTCCCAGTAGTGGCCCCAGGCGGCCTCGGCCCAGATGGCGCCCGCGATGATGGTGAACGTCCACAGCGGGAAGACGAAGGCGTTGATCCGGTAGGACCACTTGTCCAGGGTCGCGGAGGCGGGCAGGCGCTCGAAGGCGTCCGACCACCAGCCGTCCTCCTTGGTGAGCCCCCTGGCCTTGCGGGACTCGTAGACGTCCTTGGCGACGTAGAGGATCGCCGCGATCGCGCCCGCGTAGAGGGCGCCGCCGCAGACCATCGCGCCGGAGACGTGGATCCACAGCCAGTACGAGTGCAGGGCCGGGACGAGCTGCTCGGAGTCGACGTAGAACTCGGTGACGGCGATGCCGAGGCCGAGGACGGCGCCGAGGGTGACCGGCAGGCCCATCCAGCGCACGTTCTTACCGGCCGCGAGCAGCGCGACGAAGAGCAGCGAGGCGATCATCGTCACGGCGACGGTGAACTCGTAGAGGTTGCCCCACGGCGGCCGGTGCGCGGAGATGCCGCGGGTGATGACCGCGCACAGGTCGAGCAGCGCCGCGAGCGTGGTGAGCGAGACGGCGATGCGGCCGATGCGGTCCGCGCCCTCGTCGCCGCCGGCGGCGCCGACGCCGTCGACGGGCGGGGCCGCGTCACCTCGGGTGACCACGTCGACCTTGCCGGCCTTGGCGGCGACGGTGCGGGTCAGCGTGGTGGTGCCGCCGCCGGCGCCGGTGACCTTGACGGCCACGGTCGGCGCGGTCCGCGCGGCGACCTCCTCCGCCTCGGCGTCGGCGACCGCCTGGCCGAGGGAGGAGCCGGCCTTGGCGGCGAGCGCGGCGGACTGCCGGGCGACGCGGCTGCGGCCGCCGAAGGTCCACTCGGCCGCGTAGGCCAGGAAGGCCAGCAGGAACACTGCCATCGCGGAGTAGACCAGGACGTTGGAGATGTTGGCGAACTTGGTGTCGATCGCCGCCTCGGCGAGGATCACGTTCACTCCTTCTCGGCTGCGGGGGCAGCTGCGGGCACAGCAGCGGGGGCGTCGGCTGCGGGGTCGTCGGCGTCCGGCTGGTCGGCGGGCGCGGTGTCCTGGAGATCCAGGGCGAGTTCGGCGAGTTCCTCGGCGATCCGCGCCGACTCGCTGCGGGCCAGGCCCGCGATCTCGACGGTGGTGATGCCGTCGGGGCCGGCCACGGCGCGGACCCAGATCCGGCGGCGCTGCACGAACAGCGATCCGATCAGGCCGAGCACGGCCATCACGGAACTGATCAGCGCCCAGCCGGTGCCGGGGTTGTGCGCGACGGTGAAGTTGGCCCACTGCTGGATGCCGGTGAAGATGACCGTGCCGCCGCTGGGCAGCTTCAGTTCCTCGTTCGGCACCATCGGGACGGACAGGCTCTTCTTCCCGTCCTTGTCCGTGAAGACGTACTGCGTCATGTGCTTGGTGTCGAGCTCGTAGATGCTCTGCGGAGCACCCGAGTTGTTGCCCAGGTCACCGTGGTACGCCGCGAGGTAGATCACCGGGTCGGCCAGGTCGGGGAAGACCGAGTGCGGGCCGAGCTTCATCACCGAGGAGTCGGTCGCGGCGGTCGGCGTGAAGATGCCGGACATGCCGATCTGGTAGGCGTTGCCGTCCTTGTCGACGTAGCCGTCGTTGACCTTGATGGCACAGGTCGAGGTGATGTTCGCGTCCTGCGGCAGGCACGGGGTGGGGCCGTTGAAGACCACGTTGCCCTTGGCGTCGGTGACCTGGAAGACCGGTGCGTAGCCGTGCGCGGTCAGGTAGACGTTGCTGCCGTCGATCGCGAGGGGGTGGTTGACCTGGATGTCCCCCTTCTTGGCCTTGGACGGGTCGCTGCCGGTCCAGTAGGAGACGTTGGCCTGGAAGGTGCGGGCGGTGCCGATCTGGGTGCCGGTGGTCTGGTAGGTCGCGTCGAAGCTGTCGAGCTTGAAGCCGAACGCGTCCAGACTGTCGGCGGTGTAGAAGGTGCTCGGCATGAAGTCGTCGTACATGGCGACGTTGTTGCTGAACGCCTTGCCCTCGATGACGAGGACGGTGCCCATCCCGCCGAAGAGCTTGCCGACCGCGAAAGCGATCAGCATGCCGAAGAGGGAGATGTGGAAGAGCAGGTTGCCGACCTCGCGCAGGTAGCCCTTCTCCGAGGTGATCGCGTCACCGCTGCGGGCGACCCGGAACCGGCGGCGGCGCAGCAGCGCCTCGGCGGCGGTGAGGGTCTTCTCGGCGTCGGTGCCGCCGGAGCGCCAGGAGGCGTAGACGGGCAGCCGGATCAGGTGCTTGGGCGCGGTTGGCGGCTGCGCGCGCAGCACGCCGACGAACTGCCAGGTGCGCGGGATGATGCAGCCGGCCAGCGAGATGAAGAGCAGCAGGTAGATCGCGGAGAACCAGAACGAGCTGTAGACGTGGAACAGTCCGAGCTTCTGGTAGATCGGCGCGAGGGTGCTGTGCCGGGAGACGAAGTCGGCGACCTTGGTCGGCGACGCGGCCGTCTGCGGCACCAGCGAGCCGGGGATGGCCGCGAGGGAGAGCAGGAACAGCAGGATCAGCGCGGTGCGCATGGAGGTGAGCTGGCGCCAGGCCCAGCGCAACCAGCCGAGCAGGCCGATGCCGACGTCCCCGCCGCCCTCGTTGTCCTCCGTGGGCGCGGAGCTCAGCCGCTCGGCGGCGTCGAGGTCGGTCGTCATCAGATACCCACCGAGGTGATCGGGAACCAGTACTTCAACTGCGTGGTGACCTGGTCCCACGCTCCGGTGACCAGCAGCAGACCGACCAGGACGAGCATGCCGCCGCCGATCCGCATGACCCACTGGTTGTTGCGCTTGATCCAGCCGAACGCGGCGAGCGTCCGGCGGAAGGCGAGCGCGGCCAGGATGAAGGGAAGGCCGAGGCCGAGGCAGTAGGCGAGGGACAGGATCGCCCCGCGCCCGGCGCTGGCCTCGTTGAAGGACAGCGACTGCACCGCCGCGAGCGTCGGCCCGACGCACGGCGTCCACCCGATCGCGAAGACCACACCCAGCAGGGGCGCGCCGACCAGACCGACCACGGGCTTGCGATGGCTGCGAACTTCGCGCTGGGTGAAGCCGGGCATCAGGCCCATGAAGGCCAGGCCCATGAGGATCACCAGCACGCCGGCGATCCGGCTGATGAGCTTCTGGTGCAGTTCGAGGTCGTTGCCGACGTTGCCGAAGAGGGCACCGAAGGAGACGAACACCGCCGTGAAGCCGAGAACGAAGAGCAGCGCACCGAGCGCCATCCGGCCGCGGCGGCCACCCTCGGCGTCGGCGAGGTCCGCGGCCGAGAACCCCGTCACGTAGGAGAGGTAGCCGGGGACGAGCGGCAGGACGCAGGGCGAGAAGAACGAGACCAGCCCGGCCAGCAGCGCGATCGGGAACGCGAGCAGCAGCGCTCCGCTCGTGACCGTCCCGGTCACGACTTCTCCGCGATCACCGGGTCGACGAGCTTGGCGAGCTGGTCGCTGGTCAGCGGCTCCAGCGCGCGCACCGCGATCCGGCCCTGGCGGTCCAGGATCAGCGTGGAGGGGATGGCCTGCGGGTTGAGGCTGCCGGCCGGGAACTGCAGCAGCAGCGAGCCGTCCTCGTCGTAGAAGCTCGGGTAGGTCAGGCCGTGGGTCTTGACGAACTGCTGGGCCTGGTCGATCTGGGTGTCGCGGGTGTTGATGCCGACGAACTCGACGCCCTTGGCCTGGTCGGCCTTGTAGACGGTCTCGAAGTCGCCCGCCTCGGCGCGGCACGGGCCGCACCAGGAGCCCCAGACGTTGAGCACGACGACCTTGCCGCGGTAGGAGGCGAGGTCGATGCCCTTGCCGTCGAGATCCTTGCCGGTGAGGTTGATCGCGGCGCCGCGCTGGCCCGCCGGGACGGACTGGGCGAGCCCGGTGCCGGCGACGAAGCCGGTGTCGCTCCCGCCGCCGGTCTCCGCGGCGTTGGTGCCGCTGCAGGCGGAGAGCATGAGAACGCCGCTCAGGGCGGCGAGTGCGAGCAGAGAGCGGCGGCGCGTCATGCGAAAAGTTTCGCATGCTTGTTTAGGCCGATTTCACGACCCCCACGAAAACGCCGCAGCAGGCCCTTGACCTGCCACGACGCTTCGTGTAGTGGATATTTAATTGATCTTTATGCCCCGAATGCTCATGCCCCGAACGACTTGTTGGTCAGCGGGCCCTTCTTGCCGGTGAGGTGCGCGGGCAGCAGGTCCCGGGCCGGCTCGCTGTAGCCGATCGAGACGATCTTGTCGCCCTCGTAGGTGAACGAGGTGAGGCTCGCCAGCGAGCACTGGCGCCGGCGCGGGTCGTGCCACAGGCGGCGGTGCTCCGCGAAGCAGCGGGTGACCCAGATCGGCAGCTGGTGGCTGACGCAGACGGCCTCGTGGCCACGCGCGGCGTCCCGGGCGGCGCCGAGCGCGCCCATCATCCGCACGACCTGCTCGATGTACGGCTCGCCCCAGGACGGCTTGAACGGGTTGGTCAGGTACTTCCAGTGGGACGGGTTGCTGAGCGCGCCGTCGCCGACCCCGAAGGTCTTGCCCTCGAAGATGTTGGCGGCCTCGATCAGGCGCTCGTCCTTCTCGACCGGAATCCCGTGCGCGGCGGCGATCGGCGCGGCCGTCTCCTGGGCGCGGTCCAGCGGGGAGGCCACGACGTGGGTGATGTCACGTCCGGCCAGGTGGTCGGCGACCCGGTCGGCCATCTTCCGGCCCAGCTCGGAGAGGTGGTAGTCGGGCAGCCGCCCGTAGAGGATGCCCTCCGGGTTGTGCACCTCGCCGTGCCGCATCAGGTGGACGACGGTGATGTCGCTCTTGCTCACGTGTTCAGCTCCTACGCGGTGGCTTCGGCGGCGGCGCGGGCCGCGGCCGGCAGGGCGGCGGCGATGCGCTCCAGCGCGCGCTCGTCGTGCGCGGAGGAGACGAACCACGACTCGAAGGCCGAGGGCGGCAGGTAGACGCCCTGGCTGAGCATGGCATGGAAGAACGCGGTGAAGCGGAACGACTCCTGGCCGCGCGCCTCGTCGTAGTTGGTCACCGGCTTGTCGGTGAAGAAGACCGAGAACATGTTCCCGGCGGTCTGCAGCCGGTGGGCGACGCCCTCCTTGTGCAACGCCTCGGTGACCAGCGCGCCGACCTCGGCGGCGACCTGGTCCACCGTCGCGTAGACGGCGTCCGTGCAGGCGCGCAGCTGGGCGAGGCCCGCGGCGGTGGCGACCGGGTTACCGGAGAGGGTGCCCGCCTGGTAGACCGGGCCGGCCGGGGCCAGGTGGGCCATCACGTCGGCGCGACCGCCGAAGGCCGCGGCGGGGAAGCCGCCGCCCATGACCTTGCCGAAGGTCATCAGGTCCGGCTTGACGTCCGCGGACCACCCTTCGTTCACGGATTCGAAGCCGTACCAGCCGGCCTTCGAGACGCGGAAGCCCGTCATCACCTCGTCGGAGACGAACAGCGCGCCGTTCTCGCGGCAGAGCTCGAGCAGGCCCTTGTTGAAGCCGGGCAGCGGCGGGACGACGCCCATGTTGCCGGGGGACGCCTCGGTGATCACACAGGCGATCTCGCCGGGGTGCGCGGCGAAGGCCGCGCGGACGGCGTCGAGGTCGTTGTAGGGCAGCACGATCGTGTCGCCGGCCTGGGCGCCGGTGACGCCGGGGGTGTCCGGCAGCGCGAAGGTGGCCAGGCCCGAGCCGGCGGCGGCCAGCAGCGCGTCGACGTGACCGTGGTAACACCCGGCGAACTTCACGACCTTGGCCCGGTTGGTGAATCCGCGGGCGAGCCGGATCGCGGACATCGTCGCCTCGGTCCCGGAGGAGACCAGGCGGACCTGCTCGACCGGTGCGATACGCGCCACAATCTCCTCGGCCAGCTCGACCTCGCCCTGACCGGGCGTGCCGAACGAGGTGCCACGGGAGACACCGTCCTGAACTGCGGCGATGACCTCGGGGTGGGCGTGGCCGAGGATCATCGGCCCCCAGCTGCAGACCAGGTCGACGTACTCGCGACCGTCGGCGTCGGTCAGCCACGGCCCTTGGCCTGAGACCATGAAGCGGGGTGTGCCGCCGACGGCCTTGAAGGCGCGGACGGGAGAGTTCACTCCGCCGGGCGTGACGACGGACGCGCGTTCGAACAACGCCTGGGAGACGGGTGCCTCGTACGGGTACGGACTGCCGATGGTGTGCTTGCTCACGGGATCGCTCACGGGAACATGGTCTCAAATCGCCGTCGTTTCAAAATCGCAGCCTTCGACACGGCATGTCCGCGCCGATCATCTGGGACGATGATCGGGCCATGCGGCGCGTGAGTGTGCCTGTCCTGCGGAGGTGCGCGGCGGCCTGTTGGCAAATCGACGACGGACGGTAAGGATGGTCCGGGGTGTCCGAGCAGCGTGAGGACTCCGACTGTGGCGCGGAGCGTGTCGACGACGGCTGCGTCGACAGGCCGGGCCGCGCTGCGCGCCGTGCGCGCGGGTTCGACGGGACGACGTCGCGACGGCGCGACGGAGGTGGAGGTGCTGGCCGCGTGGGGGTGACCTACAAGTACTTCGGCGCACCCGACCGCGCCACGGCCGCCCGCGTTCCCACCGCCCTGGGCCGCGACGGCCTCGGCCTCGAGGCCGGCGACCTGGCCACCCTGGGCCGCCTCGGCGAGCTCTTCGGCCTCGACGGCGGCACCGAGGAGTCCATCAGCGGGAGCCTCTCCACCAAGATCAAGCCGGAGACCGTCAGCGCGATGGTCCTCACCGGCATCCGGGGCATGCCCCTGAACGAGGTACCCCCGCTCGAGCTGGTGGTCCTCCACCCGGACTACGCCGTCGTCCAACTCCCTCAGTCGGTGGTCGAACCGCTGCTCAAGGCGGACGAGGCGGAGCTCGGCACGGCGGCCTTCATCTGGTCCACCGTCCCCGACCGCCGCGGGCCGCGGGACGCGTTCGTGATCTACCAGATGCTGCACGAGTGGCAGGACTTCGCGAACCGGCTGCACGACGCGGGACACCAGCTGTACTGCCTGATGTGGCCCTGAGCCGGGGATCGGGGGGGGCACGGGCCGGTGGCGAAGGCCCCGCGCTCAGCCGCCTGGCCCGCCTGGCCGAGGTCTCTGACCAGGTGGACTTGACGCCCTCTCAGATGCGCGCCGCACGTCCCTGCGTCGACGCATCCGCGACGGATTCGCCGAGCAGGAGCGCGGCGACCGCCTCCGGGTCCTCACGCATGGCGTTGTGGACGGTCGGGAGCTCATGGACCTGCCACCCCGGATCGGCTTGGAGCCGACTGCGGAGGTCGGCGAACGGCGTCCGGTCCTCCCACCCTGAGCAGTAGACGAACTCCCGACGCGGCACCTGGGCGAAAGCGCCGGTGAGCCGGATCGCCTGCAGGAGCGAGGCGAGGGGATGGGGCCGCCGGCGGGGGTCGCCGCCGATCGGCGGCTGGACGGCGTGACCGGTGCGCGCCGCACCGGCGACGAACGCCGCCCGGTACCCCTCGCTCGTCGACGACCAGCACGACTCGCCGTCGCGCGGCACGTAGGCGTCGAGATGCACCAGCCGGGAGACCCGGCCGCCGGAGCGGTCGGCGGCGGCCGCAATCACCATCCCGCCGTAGCTGTGGCCGACCAGCGTCGCGTCGGTGATGCGGGCGCGATCGAGCAGCTGCAACACATCGTCGGCGTGCGTGTCGAGGTTGGTGGTCGCGACCGTCGCATCGTCGTCCTCGGGCCGCAGGCCGGTCAGGGTCAGGGCGTGAACGGTGTGTCCGGCGCGTTCCAGCAGCGGAACCACCGCCTCAAAGGCCCAGGCGCCGTGCCAGGCACCGGGCACGAGAATGAATGCAGCCATGCGTTCCCCCTGCTCCCTCAGTCCGGGCCACCGAGGCATGCTGCCCCGATGAGCTGCGGTGCGGCCGGCCGCGCTGCGCCACCGGCGACCGCTCCACACGAGGAAGTCTCACCGGACCGGAGTGTGGCGTGCCACCGTTAGGATGCCAACTGATGCCCGTTCGCCGCCAACCTTCTCGGACCGCCGGTGTGACCTCGCACGTGTGGCCTTCCGGCGGGCGCCACCTGTGGCCTTCCGGCGAGGCGAGCGCGACGCAGTCGCACCCGCGCGGACACCTGGTCTACGCGGCCAGCGGCGTCCTGGCGGTTCACACCGAGCGCGGCACGTCGATCGTTCCGGCCAACCGAGTCGCCTGGACCCCCGCCGGGTTCACGCACCACCACCGCGCCCACGGCGACACCGACATGCGCATCGTCTTTCTCGCACCGTCCCTCGCCCGGCTCGTACCGGACCACCCCGCCGTGTTCCTGGCCTCCGGCCTCGCCCGCGAGGTCCTGCTCGCCCTGACCGGCCCCCACAACGACGACAACGCCGCGCCTGGCTACAGCCGCTCCGCGCGCGCTCGCCTGCTGCGGGTTCTCGTGGACGAACTCCGCGAAGCAGACGAACAGCCGCTGCACCTGCCCGAGCCTCAGGACGACCGACTCCAGGCCCTTGCCCGCCTGCTGCACGAGAACCCCGCAGACAACGCCACGCTGGCCGAACTCGGGACGATGATCGGGGCCAGCACCCGCACCCTCAGTCGGCTGTTCCGCAACGAACTCGGCATGACCTTCTACGAGTGGCGCACGCAACTGCGCATCCACCGCGCGCTCGTGCTCCTCGCCGACGGCCACGACACCATTCGAACCGCCTACGCCTGCGGCTGGGCCAACCCGAGCAGTTTCATCGCCGCGTTCACCGACGTCGTCGGAACGACCCCGGGCCGCTACCGGGTCAGGCAGGCCGGGGCCCATGGCGCGGATTCAGAGTGACTCCAGAAAATCACGGACGACGTCGATGAACCCGGCAGGGTCGGTCGCATGAACGGTATGGCCGGTCGGGAGCTCAACCAAGCGCGTTCCGGGGCGACGTCGCACCATCGCCGTGGCCTCGGCTGATCCGAGGATGTCACTCTTGGTGCCCCGGACGAGCAGGGCCGGACAGTCGGTGGCCAGCCAGTCGCTCCAGTGGTCGCCGACCTGTTGGCCCCCGGAGCGGACCATGTCCTCCGGGCTGAACGCCAAGCCCCACCCGTCAGGGAACTCACGTACGGCACCCATGAGGTAGCGAGCCGAGTCACCGAGCCGTTCGATCAGACCGGATCGCGTCGCCACCCGCCGCGGCCAGGCAAGACAGAACGAGAGGTCGTGATCCAGTTCGACCCCGATGTCCTCGATGATCAGGGCCTCAACGCGATGTGGTCGGCGAGCGGCGAGCTGATAGGCGTTCACACCCCCCAGCGAATGGCCGAGCACGACGACCGGGCCGACGCCGAGATGATCCAGCAACCTCAGTGCATCGTCGACGTAGCCCTCGCGGGAGTAGTCGTCCGTCCGGTCCGAGAATCCGTGCCCGCGCTGGTCCAGCGCGATCACCCGCCAGTCGGACGGCAACTCCTCGGCCAGGCGGGTAAACGTGCGGCCTTCGTCGAAGTGGCCGTGCAAGGCGAGCAGCACACGCCCCGAGCCTCCGAAGTCGAGGAACGACAAGCGCCTCCCATCCACATCCAGGCAGGCTCTCGACGGCTCAGCGGGGGCCTCACCCGATATCCGTAGGGTCATGGGAACAGCATGCTCGCGGGCACTGACAGGCAAGGTCAGCGGCTGCCAGGGCGGCAACATTCGAGACCCGTCTCGCGCGGATGCGCGATGACGCGTCGACCCAGCCCGAGGTCGCCCGGAAGACGCGGCTCACCCCCATCGGGCCACGCGGCCCGCCGATCCGCACACCATGGTGCCGCGGCGGCCGGGGCCGGGACAGGTCTCGACGCCTCCGCAGAACGGCGACTGCAAGCAGATCAACGGCATCCTGGTCTGCGGGACCACGAAGACCGGGTCGCCGTCGCCGCGTCCCTGACGCACGCCTGGCGTGCCTGACGGGGCGTCCGCGCCCGCACCGCTCAGCGGCGGTGCGGGGGGCGGCGGCGCAGGTCGGGGTCGGCGAGGGCGGGGCGGGTGTGGTCGGCGTCGGCCGGGTTGAGGGTGGTGCCCGGCGGGACGATGGCGTCGATGCGGTCGAGGACGTCGTCGTCGAGGCGCAGGTCGGCCGCCGCGAGTTGGTCGGTGAGGTGGGCCTCGGTGCGGGGGCCGAGGATCACCGAGGTGACCGCCGGATGGGTCGCCGCGAAGGCGAGGGCCAGGTGGGTGAGCGGGACGCCCGCCTCGTCCGCCACGGTCGCCAACTCCTCGACGGCGTCGAGCTTGCGCCGGTTGCCGGGGAGGTCGAGGTCGAACTTGTGCGAGACCACGCGGCGGAACGGCGTCATCTCGATCTCCTGGCCGTGCCGGAACTTCCCGGTCAGCCAGCCGCTGTTGAGCGGACTCCAGGTGAGCACCCCGAGCCCGTGCTTCTGGGCGGTCGGCAGCACGTCCGCCTCGATGCCGCGGACGAAGACGGAGTACGGGGGCTGCTCGGTGTGGAAGGGGACGTGGTGGCGCCGGTCGGCGACCCACTGGGCCTCGACGAGCTGCTCGGCGGGGAAGCCGGAGGTGCCGATCGCCATGATCTTGCCCGCTCGGACCAGGTCGGACAGCACCGAGAGCGTCTCGTCGATGTCGGTCGCGGGGTCGGGCCGGTGCACCTGGTAGAGGTCGATACGGTCGGTGCCGAGTCGGCGCAGGCTGTCCTCGACCGCGCGGGTCAGCCAACGGCGGGAGTTTCCCCGGAGGTTGGGGTCGCCGTCCTTGCCGAGGCGGAGCGGGAAGTGCCCCTTGGTCGCGAGCACGACCTCGTCGCGACGTCCCCGGATCGCCTTGCCGACGATCTCCTCGGACTCACCGGAGGAGTACTGGTCGGCCGTGTCCACGAGGTTGATGCCCGCGTCGAGGGCCGTGTGGATCATCCGGGCGGCGGCGTCGTGGTCGGGGTTGCCCCACGCACCGAAGTGCAGCGTGCCGAGGGCGAACTTGCTGACGGAGATGCCGGTGCGGCCGAGCGGGCGGTGTTGCATCAGAACTCCACGGTGTCGAGGTCGGCGTCGGTGACAGTCGAGGGTGCGCCGTTGCAGTCCAAGCCCTGGGCGATGAGCTGGCGATAGAGCGCGACCTTCTCGTCCAGCACGGCCAGGTCGCCCTGCAGCTCCGCCAGTTGGGCCACGATCCGGTCGCGGTGCGCGGCCAGCATCGCGAGGCGCTCGGGGTGGGTGGACGGGCCCTCGCCCAGCAGCCGGCTGAACTGTCGGACCTCCTTCGTCGGCATCCCCGTACGCCGCAGCCGCACCAGCATCTGCAGCAGGCGGACATGCCGCGCGGTGTAGCGGCGGCGCCGGTTCGGGTCCCGCTCCACGCGGGGGAAGAGTCCCTCGCGCTCGTACCAGCGCAGGGTGTCCACGCTCAGGCCGGTCGTCTCGGCCACCTCGGATATGCCCAGAGTCGCCGTGGTCGCCGTGGTCGCCGTAGTAGCCGCAGTAGCAGTCGTCGCTGTCACGGGGACGACGCTAGGTGCTGGAGTCCACTCCAGCACAAGCCCGGACGGACCCGACCGCCTCAGGCGACGATGAGGCGCAGGCCCAGCTCGGCGGCGTCGAGGGCGAGGAGGTCGCGGTTGCGTTCGGCCCAGCGGCCGGAGTCGAGGTCCTCGTGGAGCAGGGAGACGGCGCGCTGTTCGGCCTCCGGGCCGACCCTGGTCCACACCGAGACCGCGCGGCGGACGGCCTCGTCCAGGTAGGCCTCGGGGCGGCGCCAGTAGGCCTCGAAGAAGCCGTCGGCGCAGTCCCACGGGACGAGGACCGGCTCCGCGCGGCCGCCGACGGCCTGGGCCAGGTCGGCGAGGGAGGGCCAGTCGACGAGGAGCTCGGCGAACTCCGGCAGGTAGTCGCGGCTGAGCCAGAAGCGGTCGAGCCAGCCGGGGGTGCCGGCGTCATAGGTGAGCACCACCACGCGGCGGGCCACGCGTCGCAGTTCGCGCAGCCCGGCGGCCGGGTCGGGCCAGTGGTGGACGGTGCTGACGGCCATCGCCGCGTCGAAGGACCGGTCCGCGAACGGGAGGCTGCCCGCCGAGGCGGCCACGCACGGCGCGGCGCCCGCCGGGCGCAGGGCCCGCATCACGGCCGACGGCTCCACCGCGGTGACCTCGCGGTCCGGGGGCTCGTAGGAGCCGGTGCCCGCGCCTACGTTGAGCACGGTGCGGGCGTCGCCGAGAGCGTCCCGGATACGCGCGGCGATCCGCGGGTCGGTGCGCCGCGTCGCCGGGTAGGCGGATCCGATGGTGTCGTACAACTGCGCTCCGAACACTTTGAGTTGCTCCTCCGGCGTCGAGGTGATCCCCATGGCCCGGGCCTTGAGCTCCCGGTCGATGGCCGCTGCCAGGGCGTCGGCGCGGTCGCGCTGCTCCAGCATCAGGCCACGCAGTCGGCGCAGGTGCGCGACCGCGTCGGTGGCCGGGTCGTCGACGAGATCGGCGATCTCGCGCAGTCCGAAGCCCAGCCGTCGGTAGCCGAGCACCTCGCGCAGCCGCTCCACGTCGGCCGCCGAGTAGGCCCGGTAGCCGACGGCGGTCCGCGCGGACGGCCGCACGAGGCCGATCCGGTCGTAGTGATGCAGCGTCCGGACGCTGACACCGGCCAGCTCGGCGGCGCGCCCCACGGTCAGGTGCTGTTCCACGTGCCCGAGTCTCCGCCATGACGCTGCGTCATGGTCAAGCAACGCCATGGCGGACGGTGGATCAGGTGCCCGACCCCCAGGTGGGGCTCTCGGCGATGGCGGTGAGCTGGTCGATCGTGAGCACCGGGGTGGCGCGGCTGCGCGGGCCGTCCAGGCCGACGCTGTTGAGGGCGACCACGACGATCTCGGTGTTGCCGCGCTGCACGGCGACCCAGTACTGCTCGGTTCCCCCGCCACCCTGGCCGGGGACCTGCTTGGAGCCGAGCCAGGATCCGTCGGACAGGCGGGTCGCGTTCGGGTAGCCCTGCTGGACGGTGGGCCCGCCGATGCTCTCCCACCCGTAGACGCTGCCCTTGCCCTGGGCGTCGGTCAGCACCATGGTGTTGCCCATCATCGGGTTCTCCGCGCCCTTGGCCCCGGAGATGGCGAAGCCGGACGGGATGAGGCGGTAGAAGATCGCACCGATGCCGTCCGGGCCGAACGGGGTGTCGACGTTGTTGCTCTGGCCGCCGCTGCGGGGGATCGCGTCCAGCTGGGGGTTCCAGAGCGGGCTGGTCACCATCCGCTGGAGCTGGGCGGCGTCGAACGGGGGCTCGGCGCGGGTGGGGGTGTAGCCCTTGTCGCCGGGCGCGTTCTCCTCCTGGATCACCACCCGGGCCCCGTCGGGGGCCGCGTAGGTCGCGGTCCAGAGGGCGCTGGAGTTCCCCTCGGCGGGCATCTGCTCGATGCCGACCACGCCGCCGCCGGTCAGGTGCACCACCTGGCACTTGCTCCCGAACGGCACACCGGGCTGGGCCTTGCAGGCGTACGGGAACACGGTGGTGTCGGGCTTGCTCCAACGGCTGAGGTCGGCCCAGACCGCGGACACCCCGTGACCGTCGTCGTACAGCCCCGAGACTCCGGGCTCGAACAGACCACTGCCGAGCGGGGTCGCGGATCCCTTGTCGTGCAGGCCCACACCAGCGAGGACGGTGAGCTTGCCCGACACCGCGGACGCCAGGACGTGCCGGAAGATCGCGGCCACCTGCTGCGCCTCCGGGTCGAGCTTCTGCGGGGTGGGCAGCGGCAGGCTGCCCTGCGCGCCACCCGACGGGAGGGGCGCGACGGGGCTGGGCGGCGCGGCGGGCACGACGCTGCTGCCCGCGCCGCCCGAGACCAGGCCGGGCAGTAGCCAGCCGCCGGCGACGACGAGGGCCACGGCGACGCCGGAGGCGAGCGCGCGGCGGGTGCGGCGGCGGCGCCGGATCCGGTCGCCGATGTGGTGCAGGTCGACCTGGTGCGGCCCCGCGAGCTCGGCGAGTTCCCGCAGTCCGTCCCCGATGGGTTGCTCGTTCACCGGTTCCCTCCCGTGCTGACGTGTGCGGGGCCCTCGAGACCGGACCAGCCGGCCGACATGCGGGCGGACAGACGGGCCGACAGGCGGGAGGAGGCGTCGCTGAGGTGCCGCTTGACGGTGCCCTCACTCAACCGCATCCGGTGCGCCACCTGGGCCACCGTCAGGTCCTCGTAGAACCGCAGGACGACGCAGACGCGTTGGCGCGGCGTCAGCGTGTCGAGCGCGGCGAGCAGGTCCAGGCGCCGGTCGGCGCCCTCGCCGTGGTCCGGCACCACCTCGGCCTGCGGACCGCCGCTCAGGCGCGGCAGCAGCAGGCGCAGCCGCTGCGCGCGGCGGTACTGGTCGAGGTAGCGGTTGAGCATGGTCCGGCGGACGTACCCCTCCACGTCCCGGACCGTCCAGCCACCCTTCGGATGGGTGAAGACGCGGACCAGCGCGTCCTGGAACAGATCGGCTCCCTCACTGCGGTTGCCGCAGAGCAGGAACCCGTATCGGTTCAGTTCTGTGCCGCGGGCTTCCACCAGCTCCGCGAGCAGTTCGGACCACTCGGCCACTCGTCCCTCCCTTGCCCCTACATCACCTCACACGAACGAGCGAGGGAAAGGGTTGGGGGGTGTTCGGGGGTGTTCCTGCGGGTCAGTAGCCCTGCTTGCCGTAGGCGACGGTCTCGAAGGAGCCGTAGCGGTCGTTGGCGTAGCGGACGCCCGCGATGATGTTGTCGACCGGGTTGAGGATGTCCTTGTGGCCGGGCAGGGAGTAGGAGGCGAAGGTCGGCTTGATGGTCTGGATCAGGCCGTAGGTGCCGCCGTAGAGGGCCTGGTTGCCGTCCCAGTGGTTCTCGGCCTTCGGGTTGCCGGAGGACTCCGTCAGCGCGCGGGCGTGGATGGAGGCGGCGGAGGGGACCTTGTCGCCGTGGGCGGCGAGGATGTCGCGGGCCTGGGCGATCCAGCCGTCGAGGTTGTTCGCGTAGGTCTTCTCGGCGGGCTTGGCGGACGCGGCGGCCTTCTTCGCCTCGGCCTGCTTCTTCTCCTCGGCCTGCTTCGCCTCGGCAGCCTGCTTCGCCTCGGCAGCCTTCTTGTCCTCGGCGGCCTTCTTCTCCTCGGCGGCCTTGGCTCCGCCCAGCAGCTTGCTGACGTCGACCTGGGCGGCCTGGTCCGCAGCGGGCTTCGCCGTGGTCGGCAGCTTGCTCAGCTCGACCGGAGCGGACTCGGTGGCCTTGGCGGCCTCGGCCGGCTTCGCCCCGGCCAGCAGCGCGCTCACCTGGGCGGCGTCCTGGGCCGGTATTCGGTCGGCCACCGTGGTCATGTGCGTGGCTGCCTCGGCGGGCGTCGCGTGCTGGCCGGCGAGCACGGCGGAGGCGGCGACACAGGACGCCATCAGGACGCCGGCGCCGAGGCGGGTACGGGTACGCGGAAGGTCGAGACGCATGTCACTCCAGAAGTCATGGCGGCAGCAGGCTGCCCGCCCGGGAACAGGGCGGGCGGGCAGCAGGGAGCCGCTCGGGGCGCTGGTGGCTTCTCGACGCACCCGGCGCACACACGCGCTGCGGGCTCACGGGTCGAGGCGTTCGCGGGGCTGATCCGCCGGGCGGCGCTGGGTTGCTGCCGCTTTCCGCTGAACGATTTCCACGTTCACACGACGTCGGCGGCCGGGGCAAGGACCTTCGGCCCCAAGTGGTCCAAACCACAGCAGAGAAGGGCATCCCGTACAGACCACTCAACTCGGTCGGGAATACCCCGAATCGGCTCTACAGAGCCTCCGACCCGCCGCCGTGGCTCCGCCCGCGGGGACGGGCGCGAGCGGGGTGCGGTGAGCCCCGTCACGCCCCTCCCCGGCGACCGCCGGAAGCGGTCAGAGCTGCGCGGCGGTGACCGGGGTCACGCCGGGGGTCTCGGAGGGGGTCTCGGAGGGGGTCTCGGAGGGGGTCTCGGAGGGGGCCGGCACCGGCCTGCGACGGGTGAGCACGGCACGCGGCACCAGGACGGCCAGGAGCAGCAGCGCGCCGCAGCCGAAGAGCCCCCGGGCGCCGGACGGGGCCGCGAGCAGCAGGCCCGCCAGACCGGAGCCGCCGGCCACACCGAGGTTGTAGGCGGTGTTGACCCAGGCGCCGCCCTCGGTGCGGGCACCGGCCGGGACCAGCTCCTCGACCAGCAGGTAGGCGGTGATCAGGGCGCAGTCCGCGGCCGCGCCGCCCAGGAAGAGACCCACGGCGGCCCCGCCGGGAACGAAGAGCAGCGCGGACAGCGCCTGGCAGGCCGCGGCCCCGACGGCCAGCAGCGTCAGCCGCCGCTGCGCCGGACCGCGCCAGGCGCGGCGACCGTAGCCGAGGCCGCCCAGGACGCCGCCGACGGAGCAGAGCGCCAGCAGCGGGCCCGCCACGCCCGCGCCCCAGGCTGCGACGGCCGCCAGCTCCGCCAGCGCCAGCGAGGCCCCGACGGCGAGGACGGCGAGCAGGACGGAGGCGAAGGCGCCCGAACGCAGTGGCACGCGCGCGGGGCCCGTGCCGTCGGCGGCGGGTGCCGGCACCGGCGGTGCGGGCAGGTGGCGGAAGACGGCCGCCAGGGTCAGGAAGCCCGCGCCGAAGCAGGCCGCGGCCAGGCCCAGCACGGCCGCTCCCGGCAGGGCCGCGAGCAGCGCGCCGGCCAGGGCCGGGCCGAGCGCGAAGACCGTCGACTCGCAGGCGGCGTCCAGGCTGAGCGCGGCCTGCCGCTGGGCGTCGTCCCGGGTGAGCACCGACCAGCGGGCGCGGACCAGGGGCCCGACGGGCGGGGCGAGCAGGCCCGCGACGGGCGCGAGCAGGTCCGCGACCCATCCGGTGTGGGCGGCGGACAGCAGTGCGACGGTGCCGAGCAGCGCGGCGAACCCCGCCGCGAACCAGGGCAGCGTCGCCGGTCGGCGCTCCGCGAGCCGCGCCCTGTAGGGGCCGAGAACCGCGGTGACCAGCGAGAACGCTCCCACGGCGGTGCCGGCGAGGGCATAGGAGGCAGAGCCGTGGGCGCCGTGGGTGCCGGACGCGTCGCACAGGGCGAGCAGCAGCGGCAGCGGCAGCAGGCCGTAGGGAAGCCGGGCCAGGGCGCCGGCGAGCAGGAGGCCGCGGGCATGCGGCAGGGCGAGGACGGCGCGCAGCGAGGCGCCGCCCTTGGCGGGGCGGGACATGGGAGCTCTCCAGGCAGGAAAAGGGAAAGGGCGCACTGCGGGACGACGAGGCGCGCACGCGTCTGTCAGCGATCAGCGACGCGGCGTCGGCGCTCGGTCTAGTGCGGCCCGGAGAGATGCATGGAACGGACGTTAGCACGGCGCCCGATGACCCTGCATCAGGAATGCCCGGCGGCGTCGGTGAGCGCGCGGGCGGTGATCGGGTGCATGGTGAAGCCATGCGGTGGTTGGACGCGTCCGGTGACTGGCTGGGCAGGCTGCTGTTCCAGCGGGCCCTGGCGGGCGTCTACCTGGTCGGCTTCCTGACCGCCGCGCGGCAGGGTCGGGCCCTGCTGGGCGAGCACGGGCTGACGCCGATCCCCCGCTTCCTGGCGCGGCGGCGCTTCCGGGAGGCGCCGTCACTGTTCCACTGGCGCTACTCGGACCGCCTCTTCGCCGCCGTCGCCTGGACGGGCTGCGCGCTGGCGGCGGCGGTGGCCGCCGGGGCGGCGGACAGGGTGCCACTGGGTGCGGGGATGGCGCTGTGGGCGCTGCTGTGGGGGCTGTACCTGTCGATCGTCAACGTCGGGCAGACCTGGTACTCCTTCGGTTGGGAGTCGCTGCTGCTGGAGACGGGCGCGCTCGCGGTGTTCCTCGGCAACGACCGCGTCGCCCCGCCGGTCACCACGCTGCTGCTGATCCGCTGGCTGCTGTTCCGGGTCGAGGTCGGCGCCGGGCTGATCAAGCTGCGCGGCGACCGCTGCTGGCGCGAGCTGACCTGCCTGTACTACCACCACGAGACGCAGCCCATGCCGGGCCCGTTCAGCTGGTGGTTCCACCGCCTGCCGCGCCCGCTGCACCGGGTAGAGGCCGGCGCCAACCACGTCGTGCAGCTGGGCGCGCCGGTGGCGCTGTTCCTGCCGCAGCCGGGGGCGACGGTGGCGGCCGGGCTGATCGTGGTGACGCAGCTGTGGCTGGTGCTGTCCGGCAACTTCGCCTGGCTGAACTGGCTGACGATCACGCTGGCGCTGAGTGCGGTGAGCAACGGGACGCGACCCGGCCACCCGCCGACGCCGGTCTGGTTCGCGGTCCTGGTCCTCGCCTACGCCGTGCTGGTGCTGGTGCTCAGCTACCGCCCCGCGCGGAACCTGCTCTCCTCGCGGCAGCTGATGAACGCGTCCTTCGACTCGCTGCACCTGGTGAACACCTACGGGGCGTTCGGCAGCGTGACGCGGCTACGGCACGAGGTGGAGCTGGAGGGCAGCGCGGACGGCGAGACCTGGCTCGCGTACGGGTTCAAGGGCAAGCCCGGCCCACTGCGGCGCCGGCCGCGGCAGTTCGCGCCCTACCACCTGCGCCTGGACTGGCTGATGTGGTTCGCCGCGCTCAACCCGGGCTACGCGCGTGGGTGGTTGACGCCGCTGCTGCGCAAACTGCTGGACGGGGACCGCGCGACGCTGCGGCTGCTGCGCCGCGACGGCAACCCGTTCCCGGACGTGCCCCCCGCGCACGTCCGGGCCACGTTGTACCGCTACCGCTTCACCACCCGGGAGGAGCGGCGTGCCACGGGCGCCTGGTGGCACCGGGAGCCGGTCGGCCCCTACCACCGGACGCTGTCGCGGCACCGCTAGTGCCGTGGCCACGGCACCAGGTGCGTTGACCGCAGGGAGGTGGCTACCGCAGCGGCCACTGGATCTCGGTCACCCACTCCTCCTGCGGGCCGCAGGACTGGAGGTACAGCTCGCGGCCGAGGCGGTCGGCCTCCTCGCCGGAGGTCTCGATCCAGCGGGCGAGGGTCTGGACCGTGCCGAGGACGCGGTCCATCGAGCCGTGGTGGACGATCGTCGCCGCGCGCTCGACGGCCGGGATCTCGACCACGTCGAGGCCGGGGACGGAACCGGGCTCCACCGACACGGTGATGCCGGCGTGGACGGTGATGCCCTCGCCCAGGGCGCCGTCGCCCTCGGGCTCGTACCAGGCGATGTCGGGGCCGGTCACCGGCACCCCGAGGGTGTCGAGCCGCTCGTGCAGCGCGCGGTAGAGCGGCCCGATCACGGGGCCGATGTGGCGCGGGTCGAAGCTGCGGGCCAGGCCGGTGGCGACGGCCACGCGCGCGGCGGCCAGGGACTTGAGGACGACCTCGTCGGTGGGCATGAGCCCCTCCCTCTCGATGGTCCGGAGCCTCGTCTCGACCTGGGCCAGGCGGGCCGTCGCCAGGGCGACGGACTCGGCCAGCTCGGCCTGCCGCAGGCGCAGCATGCCGCGCAGCTCCTCCGTCCCGACCTTCGCGTCCAGGACCTCGCCGACCTGTTCGAGGCTGAAGCCGAGGTCCTTGAGGGCGATGACGCGGTTGAGTCGGGACAGCTGGGCGGCCTCGTAGTACCGGTAGCCGGTCCACGGGTCGACGCGGGCAGGGCGCAGCAGGCCCAGTGTGTCGTAGTGCCGCAGCATGCGGATCGACACCTGGCCCAGGCGGGCGAAGTCTCCGATGGTGAACATGACTCCTCCAGTGACAGGTCTCCCACTGTGTCAGGGTCAAGCGGCGACGGGTGAGCGGGGCGCGGCAGGTCACAGCAATTGGCAACACTCTTAACTGTTAACAGTCTTGACAGTTATATGGTCCAGACCAATCATTGGCGGGGTCCAGACACGTTTCACGCACCACTCCACCCCACGGGAGTCCTGCATGAGATCAGTCCGTGCCCTGCTCAGTACCGCGCTGCTCGGCGCGGGCCTGGCCGTCTTCGCCGCCCCCACGGCACACGCGGCAGGCACCGCGCTCCCCGCCCACGTCTTCTCGCCCTACTTCGAGGCGTACAGCAGCGACGACCCGGCGACGCTCGCGTCCGCCTCGGGCAACAAGTACCTGAGCATGGCCTTCCTGCAAGCCGCCACCAAGGGCTCGTGCACCGCCTACTGGAACGGCTCCACCAGTCAGCCGATCAGCTCCGCCACGTTCGGCAGCTCGATCTCCTCGATCCAGGCGGGCGGCGGCGACGTCGTCCCGTCCTTCGGCGGCTACACCGCCGACAACGGCGGCACCGAGATCGCCGACAGCTGCACCAACGTGAACTCCATCGCCGCGGCGTACGAGTCGGTGATCACCACCTACAACGTGACCCGGATCGACCTCGACACCGAGGACAACTCGCTGACGAACACCGCCGGGATCGACCGCCGCAACAAGGCGATCGCACAGGTGGAGAGCTGGGCCGCGGCCAACGGCCGCACCGTGCAGTTCTCCTACACGCTGCCGACGACCACGAGCGGCCTCGCCTCCAGCGGGCTGGCGGTGCTGAAGAACGCGGTGACCAACAACGCCCGCGTCGACGTGGTCAACATCATGACCTTCGACTACTACGACGGCGCCACCCACGAGATGGGCACCGACGCGGAGAACGCGGCCACCGGCCTGGAGGGCCAGCTCGCCTCGCTCTACCCGTCCAAGACGGCCGCGCAGCTGTGGAACATGGTCGGCATCACGATGATGCCGGGCATCGACGACTACGGCGCCGCCGAGACCACCACCGTGGCCGACGCCGCCAACGTCGAGAGCTGGGCCACCGGCAAGGGCGTGGCCGAGCTCTCGTTCTGGGCGCTGGAGCGCGACAACGGCGGCTGCCCCGGCACCGGCGGCTCCGACACCTGCTCCGGCATCAGCCAGAACACCTGGGACTTCAGCCACGCCATGGAGCCGTTCACCAGCGGTGGCGGCGGGCAGACCCAGAACGACTTCTCGCTGAGCCTCAGCCCCGCCTCGGCCTCCGTGGCCCAGGGCGCCTCGGCGACGGCCACCGTCTCCACGGCCGTGACCTCCGGCAGCGCGCAGTCGGTCGCCCTGAGTGCGAGCGGCGCGCCGTCCGGCGTCAGCCTCGCCCTCAGCCCGGCCTCGGTCACCGCCGGCGGCTCCAGCACGCTCACCGCGACCGTCGGCTCCTCCGTCGCCGCCGGGACCTACCCGATCACCGTCACCGGTACGGCGGCCTCCGGCAGCCACAGCGCCACCTACTCGCTCACCGTCACCGGCACGGGCGGCGGGGGCGGGGGCGGCAGCCTGGTCAACGGCGGCTTCGAGACCGGCAGCCTGAGCCCGTGGACCTGCCAGTCCGGCAGCTCCGTCGTGTCCACCCCGGTCCACAGCGGCAGCCACGCGCTCGCCGTGGTGCCGAGCTCGTCCGCGACCGGTGAGTGCGACCAGACCGTCACGCTCCAGCCCAACCACGCCTACACGCTGACCGGCTGGGTCCAGGGCCCGTACGCCTACATCGGCGTGAGCGGCGGCGCGACGGCCAGCATCTGGTCGAGCGGCACCAGCTGGAACCAACTGACGGTGCACTTCACCACCGGCAGCAGCGGCACGGTCACCGTGTACGTGCACGGCTGGTACGGCCAGGGCAACGTCTACGCGGACGACTTCAGCGTCGCCTGACCCGCGCGATCAGTCGGCCAGGACGGGGACGTCGATCCTGACCATCCCCGCGACGCCGAACTGCAGCATCACCGGGACGGTGCCGCCCACCTTCAGGGCGGCACCGTTCGTCAGCACCACCCTCGGACCGTTCGCGGCGCCGAACGAGGCGGTCGAACCCGAGGCGATCAGCACGCCGGCGACCGACAGCGGGTTGGTCGCGGGCGCCCCCTGGAGAGTGGCCCGCTTGCCCTCCACCGCGACGACCGCGAGGTGCTCGGTCACCGGCCCGGCGTTGGTGACCCCCATCTCCAGCTGCGCACCACCCGAGGCACCGAGGTGGACCGCGGCCTTGATGATCTTCAGATCGACATTGCGGCTGGTCACCGAGAAGTCGGTGCCGTCGGCGCCGGTCGAGGACGAGGACTGCGCCGCCCCCGGCAGCTCCCGCTGCACCCCGCCACTGGAGCAGCCGGACAGCGCGAGCGCGGCGGACAGGGCCAGGACGGGAAGCGCGATCGCGGCGCGGGAACGGTGACGCATGGAAGGCATTATCGCCACCGGCCCCCCGCCTCCCCGCGCCCGGGGGTACGCGTCCAACCCGCGTCCACTACGCGTCCGGTACGCGTCCGGACGGGCGACTTGGCGTCGCGCCGCCCGGGAGCGGCTGGAATATAAGCGCACAGTGAAGCTGTGAACACGTAGGGCGACCGGAGCGCGAGCAGGTCCGGCGCCCCCGACCACAGCAAAAGGAGCAAGCATGCGCATGCCCTCTCGGCTGGCAGCCGCCGGGGTCCTCGCGGCGGGCCTGGTGCTCGCCGCCTGCGGGATGGCGAGTGCCGACGCGAACGCCGTCGGTTCCGTCTCCAACTCGCCGGGCTTCCTCTCGGGCAACCTGATCCAGGTGCCGGTGGACGCCGACATCAACCTCTGCGGCAACACCGTCAACGTCGTCGGCGCACTGAACCCGGCCTTCGGCAACCGGTGCAGCAACGGCGAGGAGGTCGGCGACGGAGGCCACACGATGGCCTGGCACCACCACTGGTGGCACCACGACGATGACGACATGGCGGCGCCCGACCAGGACCAGGACTGCGATTGACGGCAGCCCCCTCCCCCGCGAAGGGCGCGACGCGCGCTCGGCCTGACGCGTCGTCACCCCCGATAATACGAATCGGCCCTGCTCCCGAGCATGGAGCAGGGCCGATCCGTGTGCGCGGCCGAATCAGCCGACGTTGGCACCGTGGTTGCCGAAGGCCGGGTTCAGCAGGCCGATCACGTTCACGGAGTCGCCCACCACGTTGACCGGGACGTGGACCGGGACCTGCGCCTCGTTGCCGCTGACCGCACCCGGGGAGTTGGAGGCGTCGCCGCAGGCGTGGGAGCTGGCGAAGGCGGCACCGGTACCGGCGGCGACGACAGCACCGACAGCGGCGGACGCGACCAGGGCGCCCTTCAGGACGTTCGTCATGACTCTCGTTTCCTCACACGAATGGACCGCACCGCCGGACGGGCCGGCCGTGGGGCCCGCGATTACCGAACCGCAGGCAACACGCCCAACGAGGCCATTTCCCGGCCGTCACTTGCCCCTTTCGACATTCACCCGGTCGGTGGATTCGCCCGAACATGCGCCCATTCGAGTGGAGCTGAAGTTGACCCATGTCCTGGCGGACGACGGGTCGTTGGAAAGTCCGGATGAACACGGCGGGCCAACGGCCGCCGCTCCGGGAAGGAGCGTGCGAGGCCGGTCCGGTCCGCCGATCCCGAGATCTTCGATCCACCGATTCTCACGAGAGAGGACACTCCCATGCTGAACACCAAGCGTGGCCTCCTGGTCACCGTGGCCGCCGCCGGTCTGCTCGCCGCCGGTGGCGGCGTCGCCGCCGCCAGCTCCACCGCGCAGGGCACCGCCGCCAACTCCCCGGGCTTCCTGTCCGGCAACCTGATCCAGGTTCCGGTCCACGTCCCGGTCAACGTCTGCGGCAACACCGTCAACGTGATCGCCCTGCTGAACCCCGCGTTCGGCAACCACTGCGTCAACGAGGGCTGATCCTCCCCTCGCAGCAGTGGGGCCCGGCCGCGCACCGCGGCCGGGCCCTTCGTCGAAGCACCCACTTTCATCCCGAAGGAATCCGCATCATGAGCAAGGTCCTCAAGGCCGCCGCCCTCGGCGCCGCCGCCGCTGCCGTCTCCGTCGCCGGCGCGGGCATCGCCGCCGCCGACTCGTCCGCGAACGGCACCGCCGCCAACTCCCCCGGCGCGATCAGCGGCAACGAGATCCAGGTCCCGGTCCACGTCCCGGTCAACGCCTGCGGCCTCTCCGTCAACGTGATCGGCGCCCTGAACCCGGCGTTCGGCAACCACTGCGTCAACAAGTGAGCCGGAGCCCGCTCGGGCTCCCCTCCACCCCTTTTCGGCGTTCCGGTATTCCAGACAGGAGTTTGATCGTGTCCAAGGTCAAGACCATCGCCGCGGTCTCCGCAGCCGCCTCCGCCGGTCTGCTGCTGGGCGCCGCGGGCGCCGCCTCCGCGGACTCCACCGCGAACGGCACCGCGGCCAACTCGCCCGGCTTCATCTCCGGCAACCTGATCCAGGTCCCGGTGCACATCCCGGTCAACCTCTGTGGCAACTCCGTCAACGTGATCGGCGCCCTCAACCCGGCGTTCGGCAACAAGTGCGAGAACGTGCCCTGCTGACCGTCCTGCTGCCCCTCACCCAGCAGGCGGCGCGTCGCCGTCCCCCGTGCCCTGAGCGCGCGGGGGGCTGTGGCGCGCCCCCGACCACCTCGCCTCGACTTGCAGCGCCCCGACTGGATCGAGACCACCACCCATGAACACGTCCCGGGCAGCGGCCCTCGGCACCCTCGTCCTGTCCGTCGCCGGCCTCGTCGCCGCGACGCCCGCCTCCGCGGCCGGCACCGCCGCGACGACCAGCGGCGCGCAGCCGAACGCGGCGCTCCAGCCGATCGCCGCCGGCCCCGCCCTCGCCGGGCTGACCGGCGCCGTGCCGAGCGTGGTGCGCCCCGCGAAGGACTTCCGCCTCGACCCGCTCGCCAACTCCGCGGCCGACCCGCTGAACAACGGCGTCGCCCTCAAGCCCGACCACGGCGCGCCGGTCTCGACGGCACCGGTCACCTCCGGCCTCAGCAACGGCGGCGGCCTCGGCAGCCTGCCGGTCATCGGCGGCGCCGCCGCAGGCCTGCTCCCGGGCTGAGCCGCACAGACCTCCAGCCGCACAGACCTCCAGCCGCACAAGCCTCCGCCGGTCCTGCCTCGACTCCTCCTTCGGCAGGACCGGCGGATTTTTGTCCCTACCCCGCGGCGCCGAGGGCGCCCTTGGCGCTGGCGACCATGTCCTGCACCGGCGCGATGAGGTTGGCGTCCGGGGTGCGCTGGTCGAGCGAGAGCTGTCCGCCGGGCGCGCCCTGCAGCTGCGGCGGGGTGACCTCCGGCTGGAGCCGGGTCAGGTCCAGCTGCGGCAGCTGCGTGTTGGTCGTCGGCGCCTCGTAGGGCAGCGTGTGGGCCGGCATCGAGCGCCCCTCGTACGTCACCGGGTGACCGACGCCGAGCGCGGCGCTGACGGCCTTGAGCGGCGCGGCCGGGACGGCCAGCCGGGTCCCGCCGTCGTGGACGGTGCCGTCGGCGGAGGGCATGGGCGCGGTCAGGCCCAACTGCGGCGTGCGGTCAGTGGAGCCGAGCGAGGGCAGCAGCGGGTCCGGGATCAGGGAGTGCTGGTCGTGACCCTGCACCGGCGGCTGGAGCGGCATGGCGGGGACGCTGCCCGTCAGACCGCTGTCGGAGTGGTGCCCGGTGACGTGCTGCACCAACGTGCCCAGGGGAACGCCGAAGGGCACGTCCATCCGGCCGACGCTCTGCTCCAGCGCCTCCTGCTGCTGCGGCGAGAGCGGCTCCGCCTGGGCGCTGGTCGCGCTCACCGCGGCCAGGACCGGCGCCGCGCAGACGGCCAGGGCGACGGCCGTTCCGCGGAGGGACTTGTTCATGGTGACGCTCATTCCTCTTCTGGGCATGGGTTGGGGGCGATTCAACAGCGTTGCAGGAGTGGAGTTTTCGATATTCCACCCGTACGGAGCAGTGACCCCGCCACATTTCCCTCCGTCGCCCGCGAATTTCCTCCTTGTGAGTGAGTCCCGGTCATGCACGGCAGTTGCCGGATTCCCTCGATCGGAGTCGCAACCCCGACGCCATCACTCTCGTTGGTTTGTGTGCCAGCACGACGGATTGATAGGTGTTCAGAAAGGCGCGCAGCAATGCTCAAGAAGTCCTTTGCCGGTGTCGGAGTCGCAGTGGCCGCTTTCGCGGCGACGGTCACCCCCGCGATGGCCATCGGCAACGCGGACGGCATGGCCAGCTCCGTGGAAGGCCCGGGCGGCACCAACGTCACCGGCACCTGGGGTGACGACAGCCCGAACTTCCACTTCCTGGACAACCCGAACATCTGCCTGCCCGAGATCCACCACGTCCAGGTCGGCCTCGTGCCGGTCCAGGCGGACGTGCCGATCGGCAACCAGCAGCTGCACCAGACCTGCAACGTCGGCCAGGCCACCCAGTCCACGGGTGACGGCGTGGCCTCGCACCTGATCGGCTGACAGCCCGCAGCAGTGCCCGCAGTACCCCCTGACTGATCTGAACCAACTCACCAGGAGAAATCCCGTGATCAAGAAGTCCCTGGCCGCCGCCGGCCTCGCCGCCACCGCGCTCGCCATGTCCACCGGCACCTCCTTCGCCATCGGCGACGGCGACGGCGCGGCCTACTCGACCCAGGGCGCGGGCGGCACCGACGTCACCGGCACCTGGGGCAACGGCAGCCCGAACTTCCACACCGCGGACAACCCGAACGTCTGCCTCCCCGAGGTCCACCACGTCCAGGTCGGCGTCGTGCCGGTCCAGGTCGACGTCCCGGTCCTCAACCAGCAGGGCCACCAGATCTGCAACGTCGGCCAGACCACGCAGACCTTCGGTGACGCTCCGCTGAGCCACCTGATCGGCTGACCTCTCCCGATCGTCCACCGATCGGCGGGTCCCGCCTCACCTCGTCGGAAAGAAACGAGAACCACCCCATGCTGAAGAAGGCTCTCGCCTACGCCGGCGTCGCGGCCGCCGCGATCGCCGCCACGGCGACGCCCGCCTCCGCCATCGGCGACGCGGACGGCTCCGCCGTGTCGACCCAGGGCGCCGGCGGCACCAACGTCACCGGGACGTGGGGCAACGACAGCCCCAACTTCCACTTCCTGGACAACCCGAACATCTGCCTGCCCGAGATCCACCACGTGCAGGTCGGCCTGCTGGTTCCGGTCCAGGTGGATGTCCCGGTCGGCAACCAGCAGCTCCACCAGGTCTGCAACGTCGGCCAGGCCACCCAGTCCACGGGCGACGGCGCGGCCTCGCACCTGATCGGCTGAGCTTTACCCTGACCCTCAAGAGTTCCACGAAGCAGGGCCCGGGAGTCTCCGACTCCCGGGCCCTGCTTGGTTGTTCAGGATTGCATCAGCCGTTGTGCAACGCTGGGGTCAACTGTTTCGGAGCCACTGAGCCACCTCGGTGCCCCAGTAGGTGAGGATCTGCCCGGCGCCGGCGCGGCGGATCGAGGTGAGGGTCTCCAGGATCATCCGGTCCCGGTCGATCCAGCCGTTGGCCGCGGCGGCCTCGACCATCGCGTACTCGCCGGACACCTGGTAGGCCGCGACCGGCACCGGGCTGTGGTCGGCCAGCTGGCGCAGCACGTCCAGGTAGGCCATCGCGGGCTTGACCATCACCAGGTCCGCACCCTCGGCAACGTCCAACTCCAGCTCGCGCAGCGACTCCCGGGCGTTGGCCGGGTCCTGCTGGTAGGACTTGCGGTCGCCCTTGAGTGAGGAGCCGACGGCCTCGCGGAACGGCCCGAAGAACGCGGACGCGTACTTCGCGGTGTAGGCGAGGATCGACACGTCCTGGTGCCCCGCCTCGTCCAACGCCTCACGGACGACCGCGACCTGACCGTCCATCATGCCCGACGGGCCGACCATGTGGACCCCGGCGTCGGCCTGCACCCGCGCCATCTCCGCATAGCGGAGCAGGGTCGCGTCGTTGTCGACGCTGCCGTCCGCGGCAAGGACGCCACAGTGACCGTGGTCGGTGTACTCGTCCAGGCACAGGTCCGACATGACCACGACCTGGTCGCCGACCTCCGCGACGACGTCGCGGATCGCCTGCTGCAGGATCCCGTCCGGGTTGGTGCCCTCGGAGCCGACCGCGTCCTGCACGGCCGGGACGCCGAACAGCATGATGCCGCCGACGCCCGCGGCAGCGGCCTCGTTGGCGGCCTTCTTCAGGGTGTCACGGGTGTGCTGGACCACGCCGGGCATGGAGCTCACCGGGATCGGCTCGGTGATGCCCTCGCGCACGAACATCGGCATGATCAGCTCGGCGGGGTGCAGACGCGTCTCGGCGACCAGCCGCCGCACGGCGGGAGTCGCACGCAGTCGTCGCGGGCGGATGTACGGACTCTCGATTCCCATTGCTGCGCCTTCTTCTGATCGTTCAGCCAGGCAACCACCCAGGGGCGCGGGGAACTGCGCGCTCAGCCCTCTACCGACGTAGACGGTCGCTCGCGCAGCTCCCCGCGCCCCTGAACAGTGCAACTTCCCTCAGCCCAAAGGCTAACGCGCCTTCCGACGCGACCCGGGCCGCCGCTCGGAGGGCCGGTAGACCGGCTCGCCCGCCTCCAGCGCCGCGTCGCGGCGCGCGCCGCCGAACTCGGCCAGGGCCTCCGCCAGCGCGTGGACCGAGGGGGCCGGGGCGAGAACGTCCACGCGGAGCCCGTGCTCCTCGGCGGTCTTGGCCGTCGCGGGGCCGATGCAGGCGATCACGGTCACGTTGTGCGGCTTGCCCGCGATGCCGACCAGGTTGCGGACGGTCGAGGACGAGGTGAAGATCACCGCGTCGAAGCCGCCGCCCTTGATCGCCTCGCGGGTCTCCGCCGGCGGCGGCGCCGCGCGGACGGTGCGGTAGGCCGTGACGTCGTCGACCTCCCAGCCGAGCTCGACCAGGCCGGCGACCAGCGTCTCCGTGGCGATGTCCGCGCGCGGCAGCAGCACCCGGTCGATCGGGTCGAAGACCGGGTCGTACGGCGGCCAGTCGTCCAGCAGGCCGGCCGCGCTCTGCTCGCCGCTCGGCACCAGGTCCGGCTTCACGCCGAAGTCGACCAGGGCCTGCGCGGTGGTCTCGCCGACCGCCGCGACCTTGATGCCGGCGAAGGCCCGGGCGTCGAGCCCGTACTCCTCGAACTTCTCGCGCACGGCCTTGACCGCGTTGACCGAGGTGAACGCGATCCACTCGTAACGGCCGGTCACCAGGCCCTTGATGGCGCGTTCCATCTGCTGCGGGGTGCGCGGCGGCTCGACCGCGATGGTCGGCACCTCGCTCGGGACGGCGCCGTAGCCGCGCAGCTGGTCGCTGAGCGCGCCGGCCTGGTCCTTCGTCCGCGGGACGAGGATGTTCCAGCCGAACAGCGGCTTCGTCTCGAACCAGGACAGCTCCGCGCGGCGCTCGACCTGCTCGCCGACGACGACTATCACGTTGCTCGCCGGGTCCACCGGGGCCGAGACCGGCGACGGCAGCACCTTGGCCGCCTTCAGCTCGGCCGCGATCGTGCCGAGCGTGCCGCACCAGGTGCGCTGGCGGGTCGTGGTGCCCTCCAGCGTGATCGAGACGGGCGTCTCGGGCTTGCGGCCGTGGGTGACCAGCGCGGCGGCGGAGGCCGGGACGGAGCCGAGGACCGTGCGGACGACGAGCGTCGACTCGCAGGCGCCGAGGTCGGCCCAGACCGACTCCGCCAGCAGGCCGCCGCAGTCGACGAAGCGGACGTCCGCGCCCTGCGCGCCCGCGCGCAGCGGCACACCGGCGTAGGCGGGGACACCGACGGACTGGGCGACGCCGGGCACGACCTGGAAGGGGACGTGCGCCTGGGCGCAGGCCAGCATCTCCTCGGCGGCCCGGCCGTCGAGGCCCGGGTCGCCGTCGACGGTGCGGACGACGTGCTTGCCACCGCGGACGGCGCCGAAGAAGCGGGAGACCGCGGCGCCGCCGTCGCCGCCCAGCACGCCGCCCTCGTCGAGGACGAAGGCGTCGGAGGCGTCGGCGGCCTGGTGCACCTCGACCTGCGCGGGGCAGTGGGCGCGCACGGCCGCGGCGGTGAGCGGGTCGGCCACCAGCACGTCGGCCGAGGCGAGCACCTCCACCGCGCGCAGCGTCAACAGGCCGGGGTCACCGGGGCCGGCACCCAGGAAGGTGACCTGGCCGACGGGACGGCGCGGGGTGTCGGGACTGGCGGTGGGGCTCACTTGGCTCGCTCCCCCATGAGGCCGGCCGCGCCGGCGGCGAGCAGGCGTGCGGCGAGGCCGCGTCCCAGCTCGTCGGGGGCGTCGTCGCCGGTGGTGGACATCTGCACGACGGTGGCACCGTCGACGGTGCCGACGACGGCCCGCAGGGCGAGTTCGTCGGCCTGGGTGGTGGCTAGCGCGCCGACCGGCGCGGAGCAGCCGGCCTCCAGCGCGGCCAGCAGCGCGCGCTCGGCGGTGACGGCGGCCCGGGTGGGCGCGTCGTCGAGGACGGCCAGGGCGGCCGCCAGCTCGGGGTTGGCCGCGGAGCACTCGATGGCGAGGGCGCCCTGGCCGGGGGCGGGCAGCATCACGTCGGTGTCGATGACCTCGGTCGCCTCGGCGAGGCGGCCGAGCCGGTTCAGGCCGGCGGCGGCGAGGATCACGCCGTCGAGCTCGCCGGAGCGGACGTAGCCGATCCGGGTGTCGACGTTGCCGCGGATCGCGACGGTCTCGACGGCCAGGCCCGAGGCGGACGCCCAGGCGTGGAGCTGTGCCATCCGGCGCGGGGAGCCCGTGCCTATGCGGGCCGGGTGGAGCGGGTCGCCCTTCTCCAGCAGCTCGGCCAGGGTCAGCCCGTCGCGCGCGACGAGCGCGTCGCGCGGGTCCTCACGCAGCGGGACCGCGGCGAGGACGAGGCCCTCGGGCGCGGCGGTGGGCAGGTCCTTGAGAGAGTGCACGGCGAGGTCGATGGTCCCGGCGAGCAGCGCGTCGCGCAACGCGGAGACGAAGACGCCGGTGCCGCCGATCTGGGCGAGGGCCTCGCGGGAGGTGTCGCCGTAGGTGGTGATCTCGACCAGCTCGACGCGGCGGCCGGTCGCCGCGGCGACGGCCTCGGCGACCATGCCGGACTGGGCCATCGCCAGCGCGCTGCGCCTGGTGCCGAGCCGCAACGGGGGGAGCTCTTCGGTGGGGAGGCTTCCGGAGGATGGGGGCACACCCGTGCCCGTCTGACCCGTCATGAGATCATCCTGGTAGTGCTGACGGCCTCAACGGCCATGGGATCGAGGTCGAACAGTTCGCGCAGCGCCTCGGCGTAGGAGGCGCCGCCGGGTTCCCCGGCCAGCTGCTTGACGCGGACGGTCGGCTGGTGGAGCAGCTTGTCCACGACGCGGCGGACGGTCTGCTGGATCTCCGCGCGGGTGCGCGTGTCCAGGCCGGGGAGGCGTCCGTCGAGGCGCTCCAGCTCGGTGTTGACCAGCTCGGTGGCCATGGCGCGCAGGGCGACGACGGTCGGCGTGATCGCGGCCGCGCGCTGGGCGGCGCCGAAGGCGTCGACCTCGTCGGCGACGATACGGCGGACCGCGTCGACGTCGAGGGCGCCGGAGTCGGCGTGCTGGGCGGCGGTGGCGAGGGTCTCCAGGTCGACCAGGTGGACACCGGGCAGGGCGTGCGCGGCCGGGTCGACGTCGCGGGGCATGGCCAGGTCGAGCACGGACAGCGGGCCGGCGAAGGCGCTGCGCTTGTCGGCGGCCAGGGCGAGGTCCTCTGCGGTCAGCACGATCCCGGCCGCCCCGGTACAGGAGATGACGACGTCGGCCTCGGCGAGCGCCGCGCCGACCTCGTCGAAGGGGACGGCCCGACCGCCGAGCTGTTCGGCGAGGCGCTCCGCCTTCTTCTGCGTGCGGTTGGCGATGACCAGTTCGGCCACGCCCTCGCGGGCAAGGGTGGCGGCGGCGAGCGAGCTCATCGAGCCGGCGCCGACGACCAGGGCTCTGCGTTCCGCGACGGGCCCGGCGACGGCGGCGATCTGCTCCAGGCCGAAGGTGACCAGGGTCTGGCCGGCCTTGTCGATCGCGGTCTCGCTGTGGGCCCGCTTGCCGACCCGCAGGGCCTGCTGGAACAGCTCGTTGAGGCCACGGGCGGCGGTGTGCTGGTCCTGGGCCAGGTGCAGCGCGTCGCGCAGCTGGCCGAGGATCTGGCCCTCGCCGACGACCATCGAGTCCAGGCCGCAGGCCACCGAGAAGAGGTGGTGCACGGCGCGGTCCTCGTAGTGCACGTAGAGGTGCGCGGTGAGCTCGTCCAGGGCGACGCCGGAGTGCTCGGCGAGGAGCGTGGACAGCTCGGCGACGCCCGCGTGGAACTTGTCCACGTCGGCGTAGAGCTCGATGCGGTTGCAGGTGTTCAGCAGGGCCGCCTCGGCCACCGGCGTCGCCGCGGCGGCGGCGTGCAGCAGCCGGGACGGCTGGTGTCCCGTCAGCGCGGCCCGCTCCAGCAGGCCGACCGGTGCGCTGCGGTGGCTCAGTCCCACGACCAGCAGACTCATCCCGCCGCCTCCTCGAGTTCGGTGCCCTCGGAGACTACTGCGGCGGACGGGGTGGCAGGGACCTCTTGGTCGGCGTCGTCCAGGTCGTCGCCGGCCTTGCGCTGCTCGTGGAAGGCGAGGATCTGCAGTTCGATGGAGAGGTCGACCTTGCGCACGTCGACGCCGTCGGGCACGTTCAGCACGGTCGGCGCGAAGTTGAGGATGCTGGTGACACCGGCCGCGACCAGGCGGTCGCAGACCTGCTGGGCGGCGCCGGGCGGGGTGGTGATGACGCCGATGGAGACCCGCTCGGAGCGGACGATCTCCTCCATCTCGTCGGTGTGGCGCACCGGGAGGCCCGCGACGAGCTGGCCGCTGAGCGCGGCGTCGGCGTCGAGCAGGGCGGCGACGCGGAAGCCGCGGGAGGCGAACCCGCCGTAGTTGGCGAGGGCGTGGCCGAGGTTTCCGATGCCGACGATGACCACGGGCCAGTCCTGGGTCAGGCCCAGCTCGCGGGAGATCTGGTAGACGAGGTACTCGACGTCGTAGCCGACGCCCCGGGTGCCGTAGGAGCCGAGGTAGGAGAAGTCCTTGCGCAGCTTCGCGGAGTTGACGCCGGCCGCGGCGGCCAGCTCCTCGGAGGAGACGGTGGGGACCGAGCGCTCGGACAGGGCGGTGAGCGCGCGGAGGTACAGCGGCAGCCGGGCGACCGTCGCATCGGGGATGCCCCGACCCCGGCTGCGGCGGTTGGACGCGGCAGCGTTGGGGTTGTTCTGAGTGGATCGGCCAGTTGCCACGGTGCTCCTGAGGGTGAAGCTGGGCTGCGAACGCCAGGCTATGTCTTTGTGAACGCGTGCACAAAGATGGTGTCCGTTTTGTCCGGCAGGAGTGACACGCATCACGCCCATTCCCCCCGAGCCGCCGGACCCTGGGCCGGAACGCCGTACGGTACGGCGCACGGTACGCCGTACGCACCGGGCGCGACGACAGCGGAACGATTCTGCGTGCGCACCACGTCCGCCCGGCGGCGCAGCTTGGGCCACGCCGTGCGCTGGGCCCCCTCCACCATCGCCCGCACCGGTTCGACCCCGCCGGCCGGGGTGCCGAGACAGCAGCGCAGCAGGCGCGCGGTCGCGCGGGCGTCACCGAGGGCGGTGTGCGCGGGGAAGTCGGGCAGCCCGAAGGCGGCGGTGCAGGCGCCGAGGGAGCGGCCGGGGAGCTGCTCACCGAGGACACGCTCGGTGAGCGCCATCGTGCACAGCGTGGGCATCTCCGGCACGGCCACCCCGATCCGCGCGAACTCCCGTACCAGGAAGCCCAGGTCGCAGCGGACATGATGGCCGACCAGGATCCGGCCGCGCAGCAGGTCGGACAGGTGCGGGGCGATCTCGCGGAAGTCGGGGGCGCCCACCACCTGCTCCTGGGCGATGCGATGCACGGCGGTCGGGCCGACCGGGCCGCCCGGGTCGATCAGGGTGCTGAACTCGGCCTCGACGCGCAGCAGCGGGTAGTCGAGGAGCACGACGCCGACCTCCACCACACGGTGCCGCCAGGGGCTGCGCCCACTCGCCTCCACGTCCACGACCGCGAACCCGCGAGGGGGTGGCGTCGTGGTCGGGGGCTGCACGGGAGGCTCCTTCCGGATCGTCCCCCCACGGCACAAAACCCCTCGATGGTAAGCGCACTAACGGCGCATGGCTAACCCATTACAACGGGGTGAACCGGACATATCTTCCGGCTGTGATCGGCTGTGGTCCCAATCGTTATGCGCCCAGTGCCTTTCGCAGGCGCGCGGGGTCGACCTTCCAGAAGTCGTGCTGCCTGCCGTCGATCAACGTGACCGGGATCTGCTCCCAGTACGTGCGGAACAGCTCCTTGTCCTCGTTGATGTTCAGCTCCTCGACGGCGAAGCCCAGCTCCTCGGAGAGCCGCAGGACCACCGCGCGGGCGTCCTCGCACAGGTGGCAGTCGGGCTTGCCGATCAGCGTCACGACATGGTCGGCGGGCTGCTTGGTACTACGACGCGGAAGAAGAGGAGCCATGCAGCCATTCTGGACCTCACGGGGCGCACAGAGTTAACTGCTCCTCCACGCTGCGGATACAGGTTTCCGGCCGGTATCTGGCTATGCTCGCGGCATGGCCAGGCAGCGGAACACCACGCGACTCGCGGGCGAAGCGTCCGCGGAGGCAGCCGCGGAGCAGGACCGACCCGGCGGCGAGCTGTCGGTCGACCCCGCCGCGGGCGCGTTCTTCGACTGCGACAACACGATCATGCAGGGCGCGGCCATCTTCTACCTGGGCCGGGGCCTGTACAAACGCAAGTTCTTCTCCAGCCGCGAACTGGCCCGCTTCGCCTGGCAGCAGGCCTACTTCCGGCTGCACGGCGCGGAGAACGCCGGGCACATGGCGGACGCCAAGGAGAGCGCCCTGTCCATCGTGCAGGGCCACCGCGCGGCGGACCTGGAGGCGATCTGCGAGGACGTCTTCGACGAGTTCATGGCCGAGAAGATCTGGCCGGGCACGCGCGCACTGGTGCAGATGCACCTGGAGGCGGGCCAGCGGGTCTGGCTGGTGACCGCGGCACCGCAGGAGGCGGCCCGGGTCATCGCGGCCAGGCTCGGCATGACCGGTGCGCTCGGTACCGTCGCGGAGACCATCGACGGCGTCTACACGGGCCGCCTGGTCGGCGAGCCGCTGCACGGCCCCGCGAAGGCCGAGGCGGTCAAGGCGCTGGCCGCCCGCGAGGAGCTGGACCTGGCCCGCTGCGCGGCCTACAGCGACTCGGCCAACGACATCCCGATGCTCTCCCTCGTCGGTTACCCGTACGTGATCAACCCGGACGCCGAACTGCGGCGCCACGCCCGGCGCAACGGCTGGCGGGTGCGCGACTTCCGCACCGGCCGCAAGGCGGCCCGGGTCGGCATCCCGGCCGCGGCCGGCCTCGGTGCGGCGGCGGGCGGCACGGCCGCGGCCGTCGCCCTCTACCGCAACCGGCACCGCTGAACCGAGCGCCGGGCGACGCCGAACCGAACCACCGGGCCGGGCGTCGCACCGCGCTTTCGGCGCGGTGAGCGCCCTGCATGCCAACTGACCGGTTCTGACCGGTCGCTGCTCGCGCAGTTGCGCGGGATTCTCTTGCCGCGCGCCCGGGAACGCCCCGTGATCCGGTCAGCCCCGGCCCGGCACGCGTCAACTCCGACCAACCGGACGCCAACTGACCGGGGCATAGTCGGTCACATTCTGCCACTGAGGGGTAACGGATGTGACTGAAGCGGTGAATTTGGCAACAGGGTGTAGCTGTTGTTGCACGAAGCGTTATCCTCGTGCAGCGGTCCCCACCCTGCACGTCACAGTCCTGCCTCTGGGAGTCCCGTGTACCCACACGTCCGGAACGACGCCGGCCTGGCCCTGCTGCGCAGCCTGGTGCGCCAGGAGCAGCTGCTCCCGGCCCCCCTCCTCGCGGTCGCGGGCGGCCCGGTCGTCGCGCCTCTCGCGCCGCTGCCGACGCCCGTCGTGCTGCGCACCAGGACCACGGCGGCCGCGGGCGCGCGCACGGGCGGCACCACCGGGACGAGCGCCGGGACGAGCAGCGGGGCGGGCTCCGGCTGGGAGAGCCCGGCGGGCAACCCGATCATGGCCCTGGTCGAACGGGCCCAGGACGGCGACGGCGAGGCCTTCGGCCAGCTGTACGACCACTACGCCGACACGGTCTACCGCTACATCTACTACCGGGTCGGCGGCCGGGCCACGGCCGAGGACCTGACCAGCGAGACCTTCCTGCGCGCGCTGCGCCGCATCGGCACCTTCACCTGGCAGGGCCGCGACTTCGGCGCCTGGCTCGTGACCATCGCGCGGAACCTGGTGGCCGACCACTTCAAGTCCAGCCGCTTCCGGCTGGAGGTCACCACCGGCGAGATGCTGGACTCCAACCAGGTCGAGCCGAGCCCGGAGGACTCCGTGCTGGAGTCGCTCTCCAACGCGGCCCTGCTGGAGGCCGTACGGCGGCTCAACCCGCAGCAGCAGGAGTGCGTCACACTCCGCTTCCTGCAAGGGCTTTCGGTCGCGGAGACGGCCCGGATCATGGGCAAGAACGAGGGCGCGATCAAGACCCTGCAGTACCGCGCCGTCCGAACCCTCGCCCGGCTGCTGCCCAGCGATGCGCGGTAGACGGTCGGGTACGGCCGAGTGCGTAACCCTCCCCTCTCACAATCGTTGCGCAGGATGCAAGGCCCAATTCCGGGAACTGCTTCACCCTTTCGGGTGGATCGTGGCGCGACGGTGCAACCTGCCGATCGGCCGAACAGTCGATAACGTCGAGAGGAGGTGCTGCCCATGACAGCGAACGTGCTGGAGTTCCGTCGGGCGAGAGCCTTCGCCGACGCCGTGGATGCCCGGGAGGCCCGGTTCGACGAAGAGCCCGGCGAGGGACAGTACGACCATATGCTCGCCATGGTGACCACCCTGGCCACCGTGTCCGGGCCGAGCCTGGACCCGCAGGTACGGCTCACACAACGCGCGCTGCTGGTCGCCGAGTTCGAGCGCGCCTTCGCCGGCGGCGGTGGCGCCGCCGCGGTGCCCGCCCAGCGCTCCCGCCGCGGCTCCCACCGCGCGGTACGCCCCGCGGCGCTGTGGCCGTCCACCCGCTGGGGCCGCCGGCTCGCCGTGGGCGGTCTGGCCTCGATGATGGCGCTGGGCACGCTCGGCGGCGTCGCCGCCGCCGCCACGAACTCCCTGCCCGGGGACTCCCTCTACGGGATGAAGCGCGGCCTGGAGGAGTGGCGGTTCAACCTCGCCGGGACGGACGAGGAGCGCGGCAGGCTGCTGCTCGACGAGGCCTCCACCCGCATGGGCGAGGCCCAGCAGCTGATGAACCGCGGCGGAGCCGGGGCCTCCCACGGGCTCAGCCCGCAGACGATCGCGGACCTCGACCGTGCCCTGTCCGACATGGACGCCGAGGGCAAGCGCGGCCGCGACCTCCTCAACGCGATCTACCTGCGCAGCCACTCGCTGGCCCCGCTCCGGCAGTTGGCCGGCTTCGCCGCCGTGCAGAGCCAGGCGCTGGACCGGATCGAGCCGCAACTGCCGGACCAGCTCGACCCGGTGGCCACGCAGGTGCGCGGCCTGCTCTCCGGGATAAGGCAGGAGGTCACCCCGCTGCTGCCCGCCCAGTCGGGCGGCGCGTCGGCCACCTCGCCGGACGGCGGTGGCGGCTCCGCCTCCCCGTCCGCCTCGGGGAACGTGAACGCGCCCTCCGGACCGACCACGTCGGGCACGGGCGCCATGCCGAGCGGCGCCTCGCCGTCGTCCGCCCCGTCCGGGCAGACCACCTCCGGCACGGGCAGCCTCGTCGGCGGCAGCGGCCTCGGCAGCGTCGGCGGCCTGCTCGGTGGCTCCACGCCGTCCTCGGCCCCGTCCACCGCACCGAGCGCGTCGCCGTCCGGCTCGGGAGGCACCGGCCTGACGATCCCCCCTTTGGTCGGGGGCTTGCTGCCGGGTATCGGGATCGGGGTCTCGGGCAGCTAGCTTCTTGAGGGGTGCGGGGTCCGCCCCGCACCCCTCACCCATGTCAGAAGAACACCGAGCGGCGCTGCACCAGCATCCGGTAGAGCGTGTGCTGGACGGTCTCGCGGACCTGGTCGGTCAGGTTGAACATCAGCATCGGGTCGTCCGCCGCCTCCGGCGGGTAGGCGTCCGTGTGGATCGGCTCGCCGAACTGGATCACCCACTTGGTCGGCAGCGGCAGCGCACCCAGCGGGCCTAGCCAGGGGAACGTGGGCGTGATCGGCACGTACGGCAGCCCCAGCAGCCGGGCCAGCGTCTTCGCGTTGCCGATCATGGGGTAGATCTCCTCCGCGCCCACGATCGAGCACGGCACGATCGGCACCCCGGCCCGCAGCGCGGAGGAGACGAAGCCGCCTCGACCGAAGCGCTGGAGCTTGTACCGGTCCGCGAAGGGCTTGCCGATGCCCTTGAACCCCTCCGGCCAGACGCCGACGATCTCGCCGTTCTCCAGCAGCCGCTGCGCGTCCTCGTTGCAGGCCAGCGTGTGCCCGGCCTTGCGGGCCAGCTCGCCCGCGCCGGGGAGCACGAAGACCAGGTCCGCGGCGAGCATGCGCAGATGCCGACCGGCGTGGTCGTGGATCGCGACCTGCGTCATCAGTGCGTCGAGCGGCAGCACACCGGAGTGGTTCGCGACCACCAGCGCCCCGCCCTCGGCCGGCAGGTGTTCCGCGCCGCGCACCTCGACCCGGAAGTACCTGTCCGCGATCGGGCGCATCAGGGAGAGGAAGACCTGCTCGGTCAGCTCCTGGTCGAAGCCGAACTCGTCGATCTCGTAGTCGCCGGTGAGGCGCCGCCGCAGGAAGGCGAGACCGTTGGCGGCGCGCTGCTCCCAGCCGTTGCCGAGCAGTCGGCCGGCGATCCCGCCGAGCGGCCCGGACAGCGCGTTCCCGACGGCCTGCGCGACCGCCTCGGCGGCGTGGGGGGTGGCGGGCCCCGCGGACCCCTCGGGCGCTTCGGACCCCTCGGGCGCTTCGGCGGGGTGCGGCACGGTCGCGCCGCGGTGCTTGGTGATGGGGATGACCTTGGCCTCGCGCTCCTCGCGCCAAGCCTGCTCCCGGGCCGAGCTCATCCCTGCGTCCTCTCGATCGTCTCTGGCGTCACCTGCAGCGTCCGGGCGACCCGGTCGGTCCACGCGGCCACCCGCGCGGGCGGCAGCAGACCGGGGCCCTGTGCCGCGGCGAGGCAGGCGAGCGCCTGCTCGGTGGTGTAGGCGGGGGTGTAACCGAAGGTCTCCCGCAGCTGCGTGGTGTCGACGACCCGTCCGTGCGTCAGCAGGCGCAGCTGCTCCGGGGAGAAGTCCAGCACGCCGGTGCGGCGGGCCAGGCCCGCCATGAAGCTGACCGCCTGGAGCAGCATCGGCACCGTCGGCTTGCCGAGCCGTCGCGCGGCCTGGGAGAGCAGCATGACGCCGTCCCCGGCCACGTTGAAGGTGCCGCTGTTGGTGGTGCCGCGCCGCGGGTCGAGCGCGGCCAGCCGCAGCGTCTCCACGGCGTCGTCCTCGTGGACGAACTGCAGCCGGGGGTCGAAGCCGAGGACGGTGGGCAGCACCGGCAGTGCGAAGTACTCGTTGAGGGGCGTGTCCGCGTCGGGGCCGAGGATGTTGGCGAAGCGCAGCACGCCGACGGCGACGTCGGGCCGACGTCGGGAGAAGCCGCGGACGTAGCCCTCGACCTCGACGGCGTCCTTGGCGAAGCCGCCCGTCGGCAGCACCTTGGGCTGCATCCGCTCCTGGAAGACGGCCGGGTCGCGCGGCGCGGAGCCGTAGACGCTGGTCGTGGACTTCACCACGAGCCGCCTGACGCTGGGTGCCTTCTGCACGGCCGCGAGCAGCTGCATGGTGCCGATGACGTTGGTCTCCTTGACCGCGCCGCGGCTGGTGGAGCCCAGGGTGGTGGTGCTGACGTTGAGGTGCACCACGGTGGTCACGCCGTGGTCGGCTATCACCCGGGCCACGACGGGCCGGCGGATGTCGGCGCCGACGAAGGTGTAGGGCGCGGCGCCCCCGATCGGACGGGAGGGCGGCTGCACGTCGACGCCCACGACGAGGTCGACGCCGGGCTGGTCTCTGATGACCTGAGCGAAGCGACTGCCCAGGTGTCGGCCCACCCCGGTGACCAGTACGACGTTCCCCACGGCGCCTCAGCCCCTCACGACAGATCCCTCACGACCGACATGGAAAAGCCGCCCGCACCAGACAGTACTGTCGGTGCGGGCGGCTGGACACCTTCGGCGTGGCCGAGTGGTGTTACTTCTTGTTGCGACGCTGGACGCGCGTGCGCTTGAGAAGCTTGCGGTGCTTCTTCTTGGCCATACGCTTGCGGCGCTTCTTGATGACGGAACCCATGGGAACCTCACTCACTGGACTAACCCGCGAGTGCGGGCAACCGGGTCCAAACGATTGATGGAGGCCAACAGACTACCGAAATCTCCCCGCGAAACGTAATTCGGCCCGACAGCCGCCACGTGGAGCGGGCGCCGGGCCGAACTTCTCGCGGGGTCGTGCTGTCGGTTCCTACGCGGTCTCCCGTCCCACGTAGGAGTCGCGGAGGTAGTCGTGCACCGCCTGTTCGGGTACCCGGAACGACCGCCCGACCCGGATGGCGGGCAACTCGCTGCTGTGCACCAGGCGGTACACGGTCATCTTCGACACTCGCATCACCGAGGCGACTTCCGCCACGGTGAGGAAGTTGACCTCGTTCAGAGGCCGCTCTCCAGACGCCATGACAACACCGCACCTTCTCCGTGTGACGGGCACCGGCTTCCCCTCCGGTGACTTAAGCCAGCACACGCGTATCCCCAGAGTAGTTGCGGGTGGTACGGGTGGGAAGGGGGAGAAGCACCCCGGGATTACTGAGACAGACCAGCCAGTTGCAGTACGTAGGCAGTCGGCAGTCTGTAGCAGTCCGGACGCAGTCCGTCGTCGATCGGCACGGACACCGCGACCTGCCCCTCCTCCTCCGCGACGAAGACGGCCGGGTCGTTGCTGTCGGCGAAGCCGGCCGCGGGCACGCCGAGACGACCGGCCCCACAGATCCATCCGTGGTCGCCGATGACCAGGTCAGGCGGGGTTTCGCCGCTCTCGGCCAGGGCGGCGAGGGCGATCCGGACGGGCTGCGGGGAGTGCGTGTGCGTGGGTTCGCCGGTGGAACGGCGGGCTTCGTTCTGGTTGTTTGACGCGGGCCCTTCATACACCACGAGCACGCCGACGTGCCTGCGGTAGTCAAGGCCACGACGGCGCGGACCCTCCGGCGTGTGCATCGTGAAGCGCGCCCCACGCGCGGGCGTACGCATGGCGCACCCGGCCGCGCGCAGTGCACGCCCGAAGGCGTCGTACATCCGCAGCAGGCGGGACGGGTGGCCCGTGCCGAGCAGGACGCCGCCCTTGGCTGCCGCGGTCTCGCCCAGGACCTCGGCGAGGCGTTCCAGCGCGTCGGCGGTGAGCTCGGGGTCGATGGTGTCCTGCCCCTGCCGGTGGTACCGGTCCGGACTCACGCCGCAGCGGCGGGCCATCAGGGCCAGCAGCTCGGCCTCGGTCCAGGCCCCGAGGGGATCCAGGCCGAACAGCACATCCGGGTCCCGCCGCGCGAACCGGGCGTAGTTGCGCAGGTTCCACTCGCGGGAGGTGGCGACGTCACCGGCGAGGCGGGTGGTCAGGAGATGGGAGATCAGTCGGTCTCTGCTCAGGGCCATGCCCATAGGTCACAGCAACAGGCCGTGGTGCGGGAAGACCGCCTTACGGGTGGCGAGGATCGCCTGGTCGACGCGGTCCGCCGGGTCGTAGCCGGCGTCGAAGTCCTTCCAGGTCGCGGCGAAGCCGTCCGTCATCCGCTGTGGGGCGGTGGCGCGGGTCAGCGCCCGGACCTCCGCGCGCCAGGACTCCGGCGTCTCGGTCTCCGGCGCGATCGGCTGCCCGGCCGAGAGGGCGACCAGGTGGGTCCAGGAGCGGGGCACCACGTCCACCACCGCGTAGCCGCCTCCGCCGAGGGCGAGCCAGCGGTCGTCCGCGTGCTCCGCCGCCAGCTCGCGGATCGAGGCCATGACGGCGCGTTGCGCGTCGAGACTGATGGCGAGGTGCGCGAGCGGGTCCTCGATGTGGGTGTCGGCGCCGTGCTGGGAGACGATCACCTGGGGGCGGAACTCCGCCACCAGCTGCGGGACGATCGCATGGAAGGCCCGCAGCCAGCCCGCGTCGCCCGTCCCGGCGGGGAGCGCGACGTTGACCGCGTAGCCGGCCGCGCCGCCGGTCTCCTCGGGCCAGCCGGTCTGCGGGAAGAGCGTGCGCGGGTGCTCGTGGAGCGAGATGGTGAGGACGCGGGGGTCGTTCCAGAAGACCTTCTCGACGCCGTCGCCGTGGTGGACGTCGACGTCGACGTAGACGACGCGCTCGGCGCCGAGCTCGAGCAGGCGGGCGATGGCGAGGGCGGCGTCGTTGTAGACGCAGAACCCGGAGGCCTGGCCGGGCATCGCGTGGTGGAGGCCGCCGGCGAAGTTGACCGCGTGCCCGCCCTCGGCCCAGACGGCCTCGGCGCCGGCCACGGACTGGCCGGCGATCAGCGCGGAGGCGGCGTGGATGGCCGCGAACGCGGGGTTGTCCTCGGTGCCGAGGCCCCGGGCCGGGTTGGGGATGCCCGTCGCGGCGACCGCCTCGACCGCCGCGATGTAGCCGGGCTCGTGCACCAGGCCCAGCGTCGACTCCCCGGCGGCCGGCGCCGCCAGCACCCGCACCCCGGGGCGGGCGTCGAGACCGAACGCCCGGACCAGGTCCATGGTGAGCCGGAGCCGGACCGGGTCCATCGGATGGCCCGGCCCGAAGTCGTACGTCGTGAGGGCGTCGTCCCAGAACAGCCGCGTGACGGTCATACCGCCACGGTATCGGCCGCCGGCTGCTGCACCGCGCTCGGCCCGAACGCCTTGCTGACGGCGAAGACGGCGAGGATCAGGACCATCGGCACCAGCATGGCGATCCGGTAGCCCATGGCCCCGGCCAGCCCGCCGACCAGCGGGGCGCCGACGAGGAAGCCGACGTAGTTGAAGATGTTGAGGCGGGCCACCGCGGCGTCGGAGTCCTTCGGGAACAGGCGGCCGCCGGCGGCGAAGACCTGTGGGACGATCACGGAGATGCCGAGGCCGACGACGGCGAACGCGGCCACCGCGATCCAGGCGCCGGGCGAGACGGCGACCAGCAGGAAGCCGAGCGCGCAGACCGCGGCGCCGAGACGGACGGTGCGGACGCTGCCCCAGCTCTGCACGCGGGAGTCGCCGAGCAGGCGGCCGACGAGCATGACGACCATGTACGCGTTGTACGGGACGGTGGTCATCTGGTCGGAGCTGTGCAGGCCTTCCTGCAGGTACTTCGCGGCCCAGTTGGAGACGGTGGCGTCGCCGATGTAGGCGACGCACATGGCGAGGCAGAGCGGCAGCAGCGGCTTCCACGGGATGGAGCGGTTGGCGGCCTCGGTGGCCTCCTCGACGGCCCGGCCGAGCTCCTCCGGGCCCGCGTACCAACGGCCTGCCACCAGCACGGAGAGCGCCACGACGACGCCGACGCTGCCGAACATGGTGAGCAGGCTCAGCTTGAAGTGGACCTGGGTCCAGGCCAGCGAGGCGCCGATGATGCCGCCGAGGCTGAACGCGGCGTAGAACGCCTGCATGATGCTGCGCTCGCGCCCGTAGCGGTGCTGCAGGGCGACCGCGGACATGGCCTGGCTGGCGTCCAGACCGCCGACGGCGAGGCCGAAGGCGGCGAGCGCGACGGCCGCCTCCCACATCTGGTCGCCGAGACCGACCCCGAGCAGGGTGAGGCAGACCAGCGGCTGGACGACCCGCAGCACGGCACGCGGCGAGGTCTTCTTGACCACGTGCTCCATGGAGATGGAGCCGACACCCGCCAGGATCGGCACGGCCGCCAGGAAGATCGGCAGCATGCCGTCGCTGATCTTGTACTGCGTCTGGATGCCCGGAATGCGGGTCACCAGCAGCGCGAAGACCGCGCCCTGGGCGACATAGCTGAACAGCAGGGCGCTGCGCGCTTGCCGCAGTCTGGGGGTGATCTCGCTGGGCGTCATGGTTTCCTACCGGCCGGTATCCGAACAGGTTGGCGCGAGCGTACGGACTCACGGGCGGCAGCGGAACCCCCGTCCGAGGATTGCTCACCTTTTGGAACCGATCCGAAGGCCACTCGAAAGGCAACCCGTGCCGAACCACGTCGTTCCGGGGCAGAACGGTCCGGAAACCCTACGGTTGGGTGCATGGGTATGGCTACGCGTCTCCGTCTCCGTTCGCCCGGCCGCGCCCAGGGGGCGGCGGACCCGGTCGCGCAGGCACTGCTGGCGCTGTTCGGCGCGGCGGAGGTGGCCCCGACGCTGATCAGCGAGCGGCTGCTGGAACGCGTGCCGGTGCACCGGCTGCAGGAGTCGGTGGACGTGCTGCGCGAGCGCCACGGCGAGCTCCGTCAGGTGCGGCGGCAGAAGGACCTGCACCTGCTGGTCTTCGCGGCCGGCGCGGAGCTGGTCTGGGCCCGCCTGGACGAGGCCGGCCGCCTGGCCTCCTTCGTCACCGGCCCCGGCGCGCTGACGGCCCGCTCTGCCGCGCGGACGACCGTCCCCGTGCCGCGCAGCGAGGCCCCGACGCTCGACCTGGCGCCGAAGCCCCAGCCGAAGCCCCAGCCGGAACCCCGGCCGCAGCCCGTGCCGGTCGCCCCGCCGGTGGCCCCGCCGGTCGCCGTGCCGGTCGCTGCGCCCGTCTCCGTGCCGACGGCCGTCGTCGCGCCCGCCGTCGCCTCCGGACCGAAGCCGGCCGCGGTGGTGCGGCTCCAGCGCCTCGTGCTCGCCTACGCGGCGGCGACGGCGGCGGAGCTGACGTTCCCTTGGCTGACCGGCAGCGCCACGGGCTGGCTGCTGATCCTGGCCCAGACGCCCGCCTTCGCCTGGTACGTGCTGCGGACCGCGCCGACGTGGGCGCTGCCGCCGTGGTTCCGTTCGCTGCCGGTGGCCCCGGCCGTCGTCGCGGTGCTGGCCTTCGGCCACGTGCTGGGCTCCGGCCTCGGCTGGGGCCTGCCGGGCCTGCCCGAACTGGGCCTGTTCGTCGGCGTGGCGGGCCTGGCGGCGTGGACCTGGCAGCGGTCCCGTCCGGTCCCCGGCGCGCCGACCGCGCACCCGCTCCAGCTGCGCTCGCCGCTGCGCGGCGGCACCTTCGTCTGCAGCGAGGCCGGCGGCCCCGCGGTCAACCGGCACGCCGACGCCTCCCTCTCCCCCGGCGGCGACCGCAGCGCCCGCTACGCGGTCGACCTGGTCCAGCTCGGTGAGGGCCCCCAGTGGCGCGGCCGCCGCGCGCTCGGGCTGGCCCCGGCGACGAACGAGCGCTACGCCGTCTTCGGCCACCCCGTCGTCAGTCCGGTCGACGGCGTGATCCTGGCCGCGGTGGACGGCCTGCCCGACCACCCCCCGCTCGCCGCCTCGGCGAACCACCCGGACGGCAACCACGTCCGTATCGGCACCGACCGCGGCGTCGTCGTCCTCAGCGGCCTGCGCGAGGACTCCGTCCTGGTCCGACGCGGCCAGCACGTCGCGGTCGGCACCCCGATCGGCTCGGTGGGCAACAGCGCGGCCGGGCCGGAACCGTCCCTGCGGCTGCGCGCGGAGAGCAGCGTCGGGCTCGGGCTCCCCTTCCGCCTCACCGAGACCCGGGGCGACCTGCACCGAGGCAGGCGCGTCACCGTCGCGGACCTTTAGGGGCGCCTCGCGCCCCTGCCGGTTGCCGCTACAGCAGGGCCCGGATCCGGCCCAGGTCGTCGATGATCCCCGTCGCCCCCGCCAGCCGCTCGCGCGGCGTCAGCGCGGCGTAGCCGTAGACGTCCATGCCCGCCGCCCGCGCGGCGGCGACGCCCAAGGGGCTGTCCTCGATGACGACGCAGCGCTCGGGCGCCACGCCCATCTTCGCCGCCGCGTGCAGGAACAGGTCGGGCGCGGGCTTGCCGCGGCCCACGTCCTGGGCGCTGAAGAGCTGGTCGTCGCGGAAGAACGGGCTGAGCCCGGTCACCTCGTGGGCGGTGCGGATCCACTCGTGGTGCGCGGAGGAGGCGACGCAGTAGGGCAAACGTTCCTGCACGAAGGCCAGCAGCTCCGCCGCACCGGCGACGGGCGTCAACTGCTCGCGGAACGAGGCGAAGACCAGGCCGTGGAAGTCCTCGTCGAAGGTCGACGGCAGCCGCGCGCCGTCGTACCGCTCGGCGATGACGTCGTGGACGGTGTGGGCCGCCGCGCCCATGAAGTCCCGGTAGGAGTCCTCGATGGTGGTCGGGTAACCGAGCTCGGTCAGGTAGTCGGCCAGCAGGCGGTTGGACAGCGGCTCGCTGTCGACGAGCACGCCGTCGTTGTCGAAGATCACCAGGTCGTATCGCAGCACCCGGTCCACCCTACTTGCCGCCGGAGGCCAGCTCCTGGGAGCGGTTGCGCGCCGCCTCCAGCGCGCTCAGCAGGGCCGCGCGGACGCCGTGGTTCTCCAGCTCGCGGATCGCGGAGATCGTCGTGCCGGCCGGGGAGGTGACCGCCTCGCGGAGCTTGACCGGGTGCTCGCCGGAGTCGCGCAGCATCACCGAGGCGCCGACGGCGGCCTGGACGATGAGGTCGTGGGCGACCGCGCGCGGCAGGCCGAGCAGGATGCCGGCGTCGGTCATCGCCTCGACGAGGTAGAAGAAGTAGGCGGGGCCCGAGCCGGAGAGCGCGGTGGCCGCGTCCTGCTGGGACTCCGGGACCCGCAGCGTCTTGCCGACCTGGCGGAAGATCTCCTCGGTGCGGAGCAGGTGCTCCTCGGTGGCGTGGGAGCCGGCCGAGATGACGCTCATGGCCTCGTCGACGAGGACGGGCGTGTTGGTCATGACGCGGACCACGGGCGTGCCGGGCGCGAGGCGCTCCTCGAACCAGGAGGTGGGGACGCCGGCCGCGCCGGAGATCACCAGGCGGTCGGCCGGGATCGCGGGCGCGAGCTCGTCCAGCAGCGTGCCCATGTCCTGCGGCTTCACGGTGAGGATCAACGTGTCGGCGGCCTTGGCCGCCTCCTCGTTGGTCACGGCCTCGACGCCGTGGCGCTCGCGCAGCTCCTGCGCCCGCTCGGGGCGGCGGGCGGTGACCAGCACGTCGGCCGGGGACTTGCCCGCGCGCAGCAGGCCGGAGACCAGGGCCTCGCCGATCTTTCCGGTACCGAGGACGGCGACTCGTTGCGTCATGGGGCCAGTGTCGCACCGGGCGCGCGCCGGGCGCGGGAGCGTCCGAAACGCGGGCAGGTCAGTGACCGACGAGCGCGCGGGCGAAGAAGCCCAGGTTGGCGGGGCGTTCGGCGAGGCGGCGCATGAAGTAGGCGTACCAGTCGGTGCCGTAGGGAACGTAGACGCGCACCGTCTCGCCCGCGTCCGCCAGGCGGCGCTGCTCGTCGGCGCGGACGCCGTAGAGCATCTGGAACTCGTAGCTGTCCTGCGGGCGCCCGGCGCGGACCGCGAGGACGCCGGCGATCTCGATCAGGCGCGGGTCGTGGGTGGCGACCATCGGATAGCCCTGACCCTCCATCAGCAGCCGCAGGCAGCGCACGTAGCAGCGGTCGACCTCGGCGCGGTCGCGGAAGGCGACGTCGTCCGGCTCCGCGTAGGCGCCCTTGACCAGGCGGACCCGGGAGCCGCTGCCGAGCAGTTCCCGGCAGTCGGACTCGGTGCGGCGCAGGTAGGCCTGGAGCACGACCCCGAGGGTGGGGTGGTCGGCGCGCAGTTCGGCGACGGCGGCGAGGGTGGCCTCGGTGGCGGCGTGGTCCTCCATGTCGACGGTGACACTGGTGCCGGCCGCGTCGGCGGCGGCGCAGACGGCGCGCAGGTGGGTGCGGGCCAGGGCTGGGCCGTCGGCGCCGAGGCCGGAGCCGAGCGCGGACAGCTTGACCGAGACCTCCGCGCGCCCGGCGAGGCCGGCCCGTTCCAGCGCTCCGAGGAGTCCGAGGTACTCGTCGGCGACGGTCGTGGCCGCAGCCTCGTCGAGGGTGTCCTCGCCGAGGTGGTCCAGGGTGACCGCGAGGCCGCGGGCGACCAGGCTGTCGGTGGTCACCACCGCGTCGGCCCTGGTCTCGCCCGCCACGAAGCGGGCCACCACGGCCCGCCCTCCGGGCGCGGCCAGCACCGCCCGTCGGGCCTGCGGACTGTCGGCGGCGGCGAGCAGGAGGCGACGGGTCAGCATGGCGTCAGCTTAGGCGGCGACCGCGTGGAAGGGGCTGATCCTCCGCGCGGACGAGGCCCGGCCATGGGGTGGACTAGGGGCAAACTCAGGGACGTCCCCTATGGCTTCTGCCGCCGGTCAGGAGCACCGTGGAAGCATGAGTCGTAGTGAGATCAGCCCGCGCGAATCCGGCACGCTGGCCGTGGCCTCGGCCTCACGTGGGCCGTGGCGTACAGCGGGTGTCGTCGGTCTGGTGGGTGCCGGGGCAGCCGTCGGCATCGACCTGATCACCCTGCACTGGTCGCTGGGCATCCTGGCGGGCCCGGCCAGTATCGGCCTCTTCCTCTTCTTCCTGGTCGGCGGCGCCGGCGCGGCCGCCCAGCGGAAGGGCGGGGACCACCGCGTGCGCCGCTGGGCGCAGGAGCACCCGTGGCAGGCGGCGGGCGCGCCCGCGGCCGCGCTGGCGGTGACGAACACGCTGACGCAGTACTTCCTGAGCTCCAGTGGCCTGTTCGCGAGCATTTGGACGGGCCTGTGGCACGCCGCCCTGCTGTACGCGGTGGTCGGCGTGGTCAGCAGCGTCGCGGGCGCCCGCAAGCGCGCGGGGAGCTGAACCGACGGGACCGGCCGGCGGGACATTAGGGGCGACCGGCACAGAAGGGCGCACGACGCGCTCGCTCTTGCCGAATTCCTAACCGATCCCTCCGGGGCAGAGGTTTCGCACTGGCCATACTGGCGCGGTGCCGAAGATCGACGACCAGCCCGAAGACCCGTTCGAGAACCTTGTGCTCGACGAGGACTTCGTCAGCTCCGCCGAGCACAAGGAGGCGTCCGCCCGCTCCCGCATGCTTGCCTCGCGGTGGAAGAAGCAGCCACCGCAGGACACCGCCTGGCGGGCTCCGGTCGTCCCGATCAAGCGCCGCCGCAAGGTGCGGTGGCAGGCGCCACTGTTCGTGCTGCTCGCGGCGGGCCTGATCGCGGTCGGGCTGAACGCCGCCAAGGTGCACGACTGGCTCTACGACAAGGCGCCGGGCACGGCGGCGGCGCAGCCGAGCGTCGCTCCCCCGCTCACCGCCAGCCCGACGGCGGCGCCGCCCACTCCCTACGCGGACCAGACCCCGGACCTGCGGCACCCCTTCGTCGGCTCGCCGGCCGACAAATGGCCCTCCGGCGCGGCCGGCATCGCCCTGCCGGCGGCGAAGCCGGTCGGCATCTTCTCGACGAGCACGGTGGCCAAGGACGAGCAGCTGGTCAAGGACTACCTGGTGGCCGCGTTCCTGGACCCGAAGACGCTGGCCGGCGGCTACCCGCAGCCCGCCCTGGATCTGGTCGCCAACCCCTCGTGGGCGCACAAGCTCGTCGACCACCCCGCTCCCGGCGCGGACGGGATCATGATCGTGAGCCGCTTCGACCCGAAGGCCGCCGTCCCGCTCGACGACGTGCGCGTCCAGGGCACGGTCTCGCTCTCCGGTGACGGCGACAACGGCCTCCGCGTCCGCACCGACTTCGCCTTCGTCTACGCCTCGCACCCGGTCGGCGGGACCGAGGTGGAGCGGACGATCGCCCGCAGGATCCTGACCTTCCGCTTCTACGACCCGTACCGCTTCCAGACCGGGCCGTCCGGCACGGTCTGGATCGAGAACATCGACGGGTTCACCGGTGACCAGCTCTGCGGGTTCACCCAGGGATACCTGATCCCGTACTTCCAGACCGCGGACCCCTCCAGCACCGCGGCGGCCGGCCCCGCCCCGAGCGGCAGCCCGATCGACCCGTACGACATGTCGAAGCTGCCCGACGGCAGATCCAAGTGCAGCCAGGACAGCCGGTCCTGAGCTGAGCCGCGCACGCTGCTTCACCTCTTGGACCGTCGCGCCCATACTGCGGCGCCATGGGGGACATCACGGGTGACGGAGCGGCGGATCCTGACCCGCTCGACGGGCTGGAGCTGAACGAGGAGTTCGTGCGCGGAGCCGCGCAGAAGGAGGCGTCGGCGCGGGCGCGGATGCTCGGTGCGCAGTGGCGGGACGCACCGCCCGTCGATCCGGGCGGGCGCCGCTGGAGCCTGCCGGAGCAGCAGGCACCGCGGCAGCAGAAGCGGTGGCGGGTACCGAGGCTGGTCGCGGTGCTGCTCGCCTCCGCCCTGGCCATCGGCGCCCTGGCCCTCTCCGGGCTGCTGGGCCGGCTTCCCCGGCACGCGCCGACAGCCGGTGGCACCGCACCCTCCGCGTCCGGCGCGGACGTGCCGTCGCTCGCCGCACCCTTCGCCGGCAGCCCGGCCGCCTCGTGGTCCGACAACGCGGACGGCATCGTGCTGCCACCCGCGAAGCCCGTCGGGAACCTCTCCGCGGCAACGGTCGGCCAGGACCTGGCCGAGGCACGGCTCTACCTCGTCGTCGCCTACCTCAATCCGCAGATCCTCGGCGGCGGCTCGGCCCAGCCGGTGCTGGACATGCTGGCATCCGAGCCGCGCCGACTGCTGGCCGGGGCGCTCGTCCGTCCGAGCCGCTACGACGACCCCGTCATGTGGCTGAGCCGCTTCAACCCGGCGAAGGTGCGCCCGGTGGGTCAGGTGGTGAAGGTCCGCGGCACCCTCACCGCGTCCCCGGACGGGACCGGCGGCATGACGGTGCACGCCGACGTCGACTTCGTCTACGCGGCCCGGCAGGCGCCGAACGGCTCCGCCGTGGTCCGGGTGGTCGCCCGCCGGGTGCTGGACTTCGTCTTCCACGGCCCGGCGCACTCAGTGGTCGACACCGCGCACCTCTACGTGAGCCCGACGAACGGGTACACCGCGAACGACAGCTGCGCCCTGATCGACGGCTACCTCAACCCGGCTTTCCCGACCACCCCGGGGGACGGGCTCGGCTCGGGGCCCGCCGTCGATCCCTACGACACGGCCCAGCCCCTGCCCTCACCGGGGCAGTCGGCGGGCCGGTGCCAGAACGTCCGGCAGCCGTGAGTCAGCGCCTGCGCCGGGCTTTCGCGCCCGCCTTCGCGCCCGCCTTCGGTGCGGCCTTGCGGCGGGCGGCCGCGGCCACGGCCAGCTCGTAGCGGGTGCGCGCGACGCCCTCGCCCGGGGCCTCGACGAGGCTGCGCAGGAAGTACGCCACCAGCGAGCCGACGAAGCCGACGAAGCCGACGATCAGCATCACGCTGATCGACTTGTCGTCGGCCATCCAACCGGAGAGCGACTCCTTGCCCTGGGTCAGCACGTTCCAGGTGCGCAGCGCGCCGACGCAGCTGCAGACCGCGATGGCCAGGATCAGCACGATCTCGATGAACGAGCCGGTCTTGGCGATGATGACGCCCTGTACGGCCAGGCGCATGAGGAAACCCCCCGCCACGGCCGCGACCAGGGCGCCGACACTCACAGCGACACGGCGCAGCCAGTAGTCGGGGCCCCGGTCCACCCAGGTCGTGCCGAACCAGCGGAGGGACGGCGCCTCGACGGACGAAGTGGCGGAGGGGTTTCCTTCGGACATTCTTCGATTATGCGGGGAGAGCGGGTGCGAACCCGTCAGCCCAGCTTGGTGACGTCGCGCACGGCGCCCTTGTCGGCGCTGGTGGCCATCGCCGCGTAGGCGCGCAGCGCGGCCGAGACCTTGCGCTCGCGGTTCTTCGGCGCGTAGACACCGCCCAGCTCGGTGCGGCGGGCGGCCAGCTCCTCCTCGGGGACCAGCAGCTCGACGCCCCGGTTCGGGATGTCGATCCGGATCCGGTCGCCGTCGCGGGCCAGCGCGATGATGCCACCGGAGGCCGCCTCGGGCGAGACGTGGCCGATGGACAGGCCGCTGGTGCCGCCGGAGAAGCGCCCGTCGGTGATCAGCGCGCAGGCCTTGCCCAGACCCCGGCCCTTGAGGAAGGAGGTCGGGTAGAGCATCTCCTGCATGCCGGGGCCGCCCTTGGGGCCCTCGTAGCGGATGACGACGACGTCGCCCTCCTTGACCTGCTTGTTCAGGATCTTCTCGACGGCCTCGTCCTGCGACTCGCAGACCACGGCCGGGCCCTCGAAGGTCCAGATGGACTCGTCGACGCCGGCCGTCTTGACCACGCAGCCGTCGGCCGCGAGGTTGCCGTGCAGGACGGCGAGGCCGCCGTCCTGGCTGTAGGCGTGCTCGACGGAGCGGATGCAGCCGCCCGCCGCGTCGGTGTCCAGGGTCTCCCAGCGCTCGGACTGGGAGAAGGCGGTGGCGGAGCGCTGCCCACCGGGGGCGGCGTGCCACAGCTCGACGGCCGCGTCGGACGGGGAGCCCGCGCGCACGTCCCAGGTCTTCAGCCACTCCTCGATCGAGGCGGAGTGGACGGTGTGGACGTCCTCGTTGAGCAGACCGCCGCGGTACAGCTCGCCCAGGATGGCGGGGATGCCACCGGCGCGGTGCACGTCCTCCATGTAGTAGGTCGTGGTCGGCGCGACGTTCGGGGCGACCTTGGCCAGGCACGGCACGTGGCGGGAGAGCCGGTCGATGTCGTGGACGGTGAAGTCCACCTCGGCCTCCTGCGCGGCGGCCAGCAGGTGCAGGATCGTGTTGGTGGAGCCGCCCATCGCGATGTCCAGCGCCATCGCGTTCTCGAACGCGGCCTTGGTCGCGATCGAGCGCGGCAGCACGGACGCGTCGTCCTGCTCGTAGTAGCGCTGCGTCAGCTCCACGACCGTGCGGCCGGCGTCCTCGTACAGGGCGCGGCGGGCGGTGTGGGTGGCCAGCACGGAGCCGTTGCCCGGCAGCGACAGGCCGATGGCCTCGGTCAGGCAGTTCATCGAGTTGGCGGTGAACATGCCCGAACACGAGCCGCAGGTCGGGCAGGCGTTCTCCTCGATGCGGCGGATGTCCTCGTCGGAGACGTTCTCGTTGACCGCGTCCGCGATGGCGTTGATCAGGTCCAGCTTGCGGACGGTGCCGTCGACGAGCACGGCCCGGCCGGCCTCCATCGGGCCGCCGGAGACGAAGACGGTCGGGATGTTGAGCCGCAGCGCGGCCATCAGCATGCCCGGGGTGATCTTGTCGCAGTTGGAGATGCAGATCAGCGCGTCCGCGCAGTGCGCCTCGACCATGTACTCGACGCTGTCCGCGATCAGGTCGCGCGAGGGCAGCGAGTAGAGCATGCCGCCGTGGCCCATCGCGATGCCGTCGTCGACGGCGATGGTGTTGAACTCGCGCGGCACGGCGCCGGCGGCCTTGATGGCCTCGGAGACGATCCGGCCGACCGGGGCCAGGTGGGTGTGGCCGGGCACGAACTCGGTGAAGGAGTTCGCCACCGCGATGATCGGCTTGCCGATGTCCTCGCTTGCTACACCGGAGGCGCGCATGAGAGCGCGCGCGCCCGCCATGTTGCGACCGTGGGTGACCGTGCGGGACCTCAGCTGCGGCACGTGGACCAACTCCTTCTCTCGTGCGATCGAGCCTACGCCCTCATGCCCGCCCATCGGACACGCTGTCCGGCATGCGAGCGGCCGTCGCCAGGTTGAGCCGGGTGAACGCGAGCGCCTCCGCGAGGTCGGCCTCCCGTTCGACGGGCCCGGGCGAACGCCGGGTGTTGACCTCCAGCACCACGTGCCCGGCGAAGCCGGTGCGCGCCAGCCGCTCCAGCAGCTCCGCGCAGGGCTGCGTCCCGCGCCCCGGGATCAGGTGCTCGTCCTTGGCGGAGCCGGAGCCGTCCGCGAGGTGCACGTGCCCCAGGCGGTCCCCCATCCGATCCAGCATGGCGAGGGCGTCGGCCCGGGAGGTGGCGACGTGGGAGAGGTCGATGGTGAAGTGGCGGTAGTCCTCCGCGGTCGGATCCCAGTCCGGTGCGTAGGCGGCGACCTCGCGGTCGCGGTAGCGCCAGGGGTACATGTTCTCCACGGCGAAGCGGACGTCCGTCTCGTTCGCCATCTGCCAGATGCCGCGCACGAACTCCCGCGCGTACTGGCGCTGCCACCGGAACGGCGGGTGCACGACGACGGTGCTCGCGCCGAGCTTCTCGGCGGCGGTGCGGGCCCGCTCCAGCTTCTGCCACGGATCGGTGCCCCACACGCGCTGGGTGATCAGCAGGCAGGGCGCGTGCACCGCCAGGATCGGCACCTGGTGGTAGTCGGAGAGCCGCCGCAGTGCCTCGATGTCCTGGCTGACCGGGTCGGTCCACACCATGACCTCGACCCCGTCGTACCCGAGCCGCCCTGCGATCTCGAACGCGGCGGCGGTGTTCTCCGGGTAGACGGAGGCCGTGGACAGCGCGACCTTCGCCCTCGGCACGACAATGCACGACTCTTTCGCCACGGATACAGCTTAGGGACCCTTGTGCACGGTCCTCAGGTGGCGACCACCTCAGGGGCGCGAGGAACCGCGCGACCGACCACTGATGAGCAGATGGACCTCACCGCGCAGCGCCATTCGCTCGTCAGTGGTTTCTCGCGCAGTTCCTCGCGCCCCTGCGGGTCACCCGGAGAGCTTGTCCAGTCGGCGGAGGATGATCCCCTCGCGCAGGGCCCAGGGGCAGATGTCCAGCTCGTCCACGCGGTACAGGTCCATCGCCGCCTCGGCGACCAGCGCGCCGGCCAGGAGCTGGCGAGCCCGGCCGGCGGAGACCCCGGGCAGCAGAACCCGCTGGTCCGCGGACATCGCAGCCAGACGCGGGACCCAGTCCTCCAGCGCGCTGCGCGGCAGCTTGCGCGGGACGAGGGGGCCGTCGGACTCGCGGGCGGCGCCCGTGATCCGGGCGAGCTGCTTGAAGGTCTTGGAGGTGCCGACCACGTGGTCGGGCGGGCCGAGCCGGGAGACCTCGGCGACCGTGCGGGCGATCTCCGCCCGGACGTGGCGGCGCAGCTCCCGGACGCGGTCCGCTGCCGGCGGGTCGCCCGGGAGCCACGCCGCCGTCAACCGGCCCGCGCCGAGCGGGAGGGAGACCGCGGTGTCGGGCTCCTCGTCGAGGCCGCAGGCGATCTCCAGGGAGCCGCCGCCGATGTCCAGCAGCAGCAGTCGGCCGCTGGACCAGCCGTACCAGCGCCGGGCCGCCAGGAAGGTCAGCCGGGCCTCGTCGCCGCCGGACAGCACGCGCAGTTCGACGCCGGTCTCGTCCTGGACGCGCTTGAGCACGCCCTCGCCGTTCGCGGCCTCGCGCACCGCGCTGGTGGCGAAGGGAAGGACCTCCTCGACGCCCTTGTCCTCGGCGATGCGCAGGGAGGAGGAGACCATCTCGACCAACTGGCGGACGCCGTCCTCGCGGATGGACCCGTCGGCTTCGAGCAGCTCGGCCAGGCGCAGTTCGATCTTGTGGGAGTACGCGGGCAGCGGTGCCGCACCCGGGTGCGCGTCCACCACGAGGAAGTGGACGGTGTTGGATCCCACGTCGAGAACGCCTAGTCGCATAAGGGTCCACGCTACGCGATGCCGCGCGCCCTGGTCAGACGCGCGGCAGCACGAGTGGTTCAGCCGCTCCCGGACGGGCCGGGCAGGCGTACGGGCGCCGGGACGGCGTGCCAGGAGGCGGTCAGCCCGCCGGTGAGGCCGGGTTGGTCGCCGCTGAAGGTGTAGACGGCGACACCGTCGACCGTCACCTGGTCCCCGAAGCCGTCGGGGCGGACGACCGATCCGAGCGTGCCGAGGACGCCGGGCGGCATCCGCAGCGTGGCCCCGGGCTGCACCAGGAGCGGGTGATACAGCTTCAGGCAGGCGACGGTGCAGGCGAACCTGCCCGCGGCCGGGTTGTCGCCGTCGTCGTGGTAGAGCACGAGGAAGTTCGGGTCGGTGAAGACCCGGCCCTGGTTGTCGGTGTCGATGACCCCGACGGTGTAGGGCCCGCTCGGCGCGGCCGCAGGCGCTGCGGCGCGCGGTGCGTCGGGGGTGTCGCAGGCTGCGGCGCCCACGAGCAGTGGGACGATCGCTGCGGCCACCAGCGGTGCCGCGGCGGTGGTTCTGCGCATGATGACGGCCTCCAGGCCCCTCAGTATCCGATCGTAACGCCGCTGACGGCGTGGCTGTCGGTCAGCGAGCCGGTCCCTGCGGTGAAGCCGACCAGGACGTTGGGCGGCACCGGCACGGAGGCGCTGATCACCTGCTTGCCGGCCACGGACACGAGCACCTTGCCGCCGGAGACGGTGACGGTGACCGCGACCGGCCCGCCGCGCAGGTTCGGGATCGCGCTGGAGGTCGAGGACCAGACCAGGTTGCCGTTGCTGGCGGAGACGGTGACCGCGACGAAGTTGCCGGACGGGTTGTTGGCGTTCTTGTGCGTGTCCAGCGCCACCGCGACCCCGGGCAGGCCGAGCCAGCCGAGGCCCGCGCCGCCGGTGCCGAGGGCCTTCGCGGTGCTCTTGCTCGAGTCGAGCATCGCGAAGGTCATGCCGTCCGCGCCGGAGCCGCCGCCGATGGTGGCGGTGAAGCTCGCCGAGAGCGCGCCGGAGGGGACGGCGGTGGACTGGAAGGCCGAGCCGGTCTGGCCGGCCTTGGCCGGGGTGAGCACCAGGGTGGTCCCGCTCATGGTCGCACTGCCGTTGGTGACCCAGCCGTTGGGGCCGGGCGGCGGGACGGCGTAGGAGCGGGCGGTGATGGTGGCGCCGCGGACGGTGTGGATGTCGTTGAGCCCGCCGGTGCCGCCGGTGAAGGCCAGGTACGCCGTGGGCGGCAGCGAGGCCACGGAGGTGGACAGCGCCTGCTTGCCGTCGACGGTGACGACCACCGTGTGCCCGGTGACCGCGACGGTGACGGCGTGCGGACCGCTGCGCAGCGCCGGGACGGCCGTGCTGGTGGCCGCCCAGGTCAACCCCTTGGCGGTGGTGGAGAGACCGGTGGTGATGCCGACGAAGTTGTTGCTCGGGTTGGTCGCCGTCCTGTAGGTGTCCAGCGCGACGGCGACGCCGGGCAGCGGTGCGAAGCCGAGGCCGTAGCCGGACTGCCCGAGCGACTTCGGGGTGACCTTGGCCGGGTCGAGGAAGGCGAGGGCGAGACCGTCCGCGCCGGAGCCGCCGCCGATGACGGAGGTGAAGCTCGCCTTCAGGCCGTCGGTCAGCACCGGCACCGGGAAGACCGCGGAGCCCGCCTGGTTGTTCTGGGCCTGCGTCAGGTCCAGGTCGGTGCCGCTGATCTGGGCCGTGCCGTTGAGCTGCCAGCCGCCCGCGGTGGGGTCCGGGACGGTGATGCCGCTGCCGGGCGCGGTGCCGGTGCCGGTCACCGTCTCGTTCTGGGGGCCCTGCCCGTCGTTGCCGGTGATCTGGTAGACACCGCTGAAGCTGCCGGTGGCCGTGGGCGAGAAGGTGACGCCCTGGTGGACGACCTCGCCGGGGGCCAGCACCTGACCCTCGCTGATGGGGTTGCTGACCTGGAAGGGCGCGGCCGGCGGTGCGGCCTTGGTGACGGTCAGCGGGATGTTGCCGGTGTTGGCGATGTCGAAGGTCAGTGTCCTGGAGGTGCCGACCGCGACGCTGCCGAAGGCGGTGGTGGTCGGCGTGATGGACAGGTGCGGGGCGCCGGTGACGGCGCTGCCGGTGAGCGAGACGGTCGCGGTGCCGTCGGGTCCGGTCACCGACAGCGAGCCGGTGTCGGCGCTGGAGGCGACGGTCGGCGCGTAGGTGACGTTGATGCTCACGGACTGCTGCGGCTGGACCGTGGTGCCGTTCGCGGCGGCCAGATCGGGCGCGGAGAAGGGGCTGCCGGGCGCGCTGACGGCGGTGACCGTCTCCGGCGAGGTGCCGGTGTTGGTGAAGCTGACGCCCAGGGTCTGGCTGGAGCCGGTGGGCACCTGGCCGAAGTCGAGAGCGGGCGGGAAGGCGGTGAAGCCCGGGTGGGTGCCGTAGCCGGTGAGCCCGAACGAGAAGGTGCCGAAGTCGGTCGTGAAGGTCACCTGGCCGCTGGTCGGTCCGGCGGCGGTCGGCGAGAAGGCGATCGGGACGGTGAAGGTCCCGCCGCCCGCGACGGACTTGGGCAGCGTGCCGGGGGTGGCCGTGAACGGGCCGCCCGCCGTGGTGGTCACCGCAGTGATCTTGACCGGGCGGCTGGCCTTGACGGTCAGGCTGAGCGTCTTGGTCGAACCGACCGGCACCTGGCCGAAGTCGGTGGCGGGGCCCTGGAGCGCGGCGCCGGCCGGGAAGCCGAAGGCCATCAGGCGCCCGTCGCGGGTCCCGACGTAGACGCGGCCGCCGCTGGTCGCGGGGACGGCGAACTTGGAGGCGTGGCCGATCGGCGCGGAGAACAGCAGGCGCATCGAGCCGCCGCTCGGGATCGCGTCGTAGGCGCGCAGCTCGGCGTTGGCGCCGGTCGGGCCGCCGGCGTACTCGGCCCAGACGGTGGCGCTGCCGGTCTTGGTGCCGTCGGAGGTGATCACCGGGGAGCCGGAGGTGTAACCGAAGGTCGCGGCGCTGGCCCCGGCGGAGCGCAGCTCCGGGTTGCCCTGCGCGTTCAGTCCGAAGGCGAGGGCGCGCAGCGGGCCGTTGGAGCCGATCTCGTAGACGTAGCCACCACCGCCGCCGTAGGCGGCCGGGTGGCCCCAGACGCCCTGGAACGGACCGGTGATCCCGAGCACGGCGTCGCCGCCGCCGCTGCCCTGCTTGCGGCCGCCCAGGTTGTCGCGGTCCAGCAGGAAGACCCGGCCGTCCTTGCCGACCTCGACCAGCAGGTGCGGGTGCGCGGTGCTCGCGCCGAACGGGGTGGCGGGCAGCGCGAGCGGGCCGCCGGAGCCGAGGTCGGTGTCGTTCTGGTCCAGGGTGGGCGCGTTGGCCGGACTGAAGAAGTCCTGGGCGTGCATCGAGCCGTCGCTGTTGAGGCCCAGCCGGACCACGGACTCCGAGAGCTGCCCCGGCGGGTTGGTGCCGGTGTGCGCGGGCGGGGTCACGCCGTTGCCGGTGGACAGGAAGATGCGGCCCGGTCCGTCGGAGACCAGGCCGCCGCCGGCGCCCCAGACGCCGGACATGCCGTTGGAGGCGGAGTTCTCGGTCGTCCACAGCTTCACGCCGCGGGTGCCGGTGTCGACGCTCACCACGAAGCCGCGGTAGGGGTTGATGTCGCAGTGCGAGCCGTAGCCGATGTAGATCTTGCCGCCGAGCAGCAGCAGGCCCGCACGCTGGTTCTCGTGGAAGGCGTCGAAGGGCCGGGTCGGGTCGTTGCCGGGCGCACCCTGGATCCTCACCGGCCAGCCGGAGCGCTCCGCGCCCGTGGCGGGGTTCAGCGCGTGCAGGAAGTAGGCCGGGTGCGCGCTGTCCGGGCTGTCCACCTTGTCGCTGACGTAGACCGCGTTGGTCGCCGGGTCGTAGACGGGCGTGCTGGTCACGCCGAAGTTGGGCACGAGGTCGCCGCAGCCGATCGCGCTCGCCGGCCAGGGCGTGCCCAGCGACTTGCTCCAGTGCACGGCCCCGGTGGCCGCGTCGATGCCGTAGACCTCGGCGTTCTCGGTGGCGGTGACCACGGTGCCGCCGACGACCAGCGGCTGCGCGTAGACCTGCCCGTTCACGGCCGTCGAGAACTGCAGGCCGAACTGCGAGCTGCTCACCTGGGCGGGAGTGAGGCCCGGCTCGTTCGGGTCCCACCCGGTGCGCATCGTGTCCTGGGAGACGGTGAACTCGTCGGCGTGTGCCGCGCCCACGGCGGGACCGGCGACTCCGCTTCCGAATAGCAGACAGGCCGTCAGAATTGAAGCCAGATAAGCTGATCTACACGCTTTCACCATGAACGGCAGGATGCGCCCGACATCTCCCTGAGCCCAGACGACAGCACCGGCGGACGGGAGCGATTCATCCACCCGGCCGAGCGCCCATGCGCCGCCCGAGTGTCCCCCCACGCTCCCCCCTGCGCCTCGGCATACGCTGTACGGGTGGCAGCAGTGGACGTGACGATCAGCAGCACCGCCGAGGTGAAGGCGGCCGAGAAGGCCGCGAAGAAGGCGGCCAAGGCCGCGCGCAAGCGCGAGGTCCCCCTCGACTTCCCGCGCGCCTGGGTCGAGTTCGCCGACCCGGACGACGCCGAGCAGGTCTTCAGGTGCGACCTGACCTGGCTCACCTCCCGTTGGACCTGCGTCTTCGGCCGCGGCTGCCACGGCATCCGCCCCGGGCGGGCGAGCGACGGCTGCTGCACCCTCGGCGCGCACTGGTCGGACGACGACGACCAGAAGCGCGTCCTCGGCCACGCGGCCCGGCTCACCCCCGAGACCTGGCAGTTCCACAAGCAGGGCACCGGCCCCAAGGGCATCAGCGAACCCGACGAGGACGGCGAGCAGCGCACCCGCCGCGTCGACGGCGCGTGCATCTTCCTCAACCGCCCCGGCTTCGCCGGCGGCGAGGGCTGCGCGCTGCACACGCTGGCGCTGGCGGAGGGGCTCGAACCGCTGGAGACCAAGCCGGACGTCTGCTGGCAGCTGCCGATCCGCCGTGGCTACGACTGGATCGACCGCCCCGACGAGACCCGGTACCTCCAGGTCACCATCGGCGAGTACGACCGCCGCGGCTGGGGTCCCGGCGGTCACGACCTGCAGTGGTGGTGCACGGGCAGCCCGGACGCGCACGTCGGGGCGGACCCCGTGTACGTGAGCTACCGGGCGGAACTCGTCGAGCTGATGGGCCCGGCCGGGTACGCGGCCCTGGTCGAGCACTGCGTTCGCCACATGGCGAGCCCTGTGGCTCCCCATCCGGCTGACCTCTAGTTGCACTCACCCCAGGGGCGCGAGGAGCTGCGCGAGAAACCACCCTGTTCGGATGGCCCTGCGCGTTGAGGACCATCCGCACGCCGTCGGTTCCTCGCGCAGTTCCTCGCGCCCCTGCCGGAGTGCAACGTCCCTCAGTGTGTAGCGACCGGCGTCGGCGAAGCGCTGTCGCTCGGGCTCGTGGACGGGGTCTGCGACGGGCTCGGCGTAGGCGTCGGGGTCGGGGTCGGGGTGGGCGACGCGGTCGAGGGGCTGGGGCTGGGGCCGCTGCGGCGGTTGCCGGGGCCGGAGAGGGTGACCACCGCGCCCGAGGGCTGGAAGACGATGCGGGCCGACCACGGGTCCGCGGGCGCGGCCGACTCGTCGACGCTCACCAGCACGGTCAACTGCGCGCCCGGCGCGAGCGTGCCACCGTCGCGGCTGAGGCGGAGCCAGGACGCGTTCGTGCTCGCCGTCCACAGCAGGGGGCTGCCGCCGGCGTTCGTCAGGGTGATCACCGTACGGTCACCGGACTGGGCCGCGCCGATCCGCAGCTCCCCGGGGCCGCTCTGCAGCCCGCCGCCGCGTCCGCCCGCGTCCGGCGTGCCGCTCGCGGGAGAGGGCGACGCCGAGGGCGAGGGCGAGGCCACGGTGAAGGCGATGTTCTCGCCGAGGTGGCCGCCGCCCTGCGTCGTCGCCCCTGCGGACGGCGTCGCCGCGGCGAGGCCTGGCTGCGCGGCCAGCGCCGAGGGCGAGGCCTGCGGCTCGCTGACCCGGACCGAGGTGACCTGCGCCGCCGGAACGCTCGGGCCACCGCCCGCGTGCACGGCCCACATCGCGACGACCGGACCGGCGACCACGGCCGCCGCGACGGAGCCGAGGACGGCCCGCTGCCGCACCACCGCGGCCTGCTCCCGCTCCGGCGTGGCGTGCTGCGCGAAGCCCCGGCGGTCGAAGCGCGGCTCGGGGACGTCCTCCAGCGCCGAGGCGGTGGCGCGCAGCGCAGCGCGAGGCAGGTGCACCAACGGCAGCGAGCCGGCCGCGCGGAAGGTGCCCGGCCACGGGCCCTCCGCCGCGCCGCGCTCGGCCGTGCCCCGGCAGGTCGGGCAGTCGTCCAGGTGGCGCACCAGCTCGTTGCGGAGCGCCCGGCCGAGGACGGGGCCGCGACCGCGGCCGAGACGGCTGAGCTCGGGGCAGGCGTCGGCCGTGAGCACGGCCAGCGCGGCGGCGGTGCGTTCCACCTCGCACACGCCCTGGGTGAGCAGCAGCCCGACGGCCTCGACCCGGACGCCGAGGACCGCGGCGATCTCCTCGGTCTCCAGCGAGTGCCGCCCGGCCAGCTCCAGCGCCTCGCGCTGGGCGGGCGTCGTGCCCGCCGCCTCCGGCCAGGCCAGCCGCGCCAGCCGCGACCGCGCGGCGGCGGACTGTGCCGTCCCGGGCTGCGCCGTCACGGGCTGTGCCGTCACGGGCTGGGCCACCGCCGGCCGGGGCGCGCCGGCCTGCGCCCGCTCCTCGAGCCGCACCAGGCAGACGTAGCGGGCGAGCGCGTACAGCCACGCCCGCTCCAACTCCGGCCGCCGCAGCCGCCGACGGTGGCGCGCGGCCAGGTGGCGCGTCTGCCGCACGGCGGCCACGGCCTCGTCCTGGTCGCACAGCACCGAGAGGCTGTAACTGAACAGCGCGTCGGCGAGTCGGTCCTGCAGGGTCTCCACGCATCCGACGGTAGAGACGGCACGCCACCCCCTCCCCGGAAGCCACCCCCCTTCCATCCTTTCGGGTGAGGCGGCGAGCTCGGCCGCCGACTCCCGGCGATACGTCGGTATACGCGCTATGTCGATCACCTGATCGCGCGGGATGAACCGTGGCGTGACCGGGCCGTCCGGCGTTGTCAGTGGGCCCCGGTAACGTCTCCCGCATGGCCGCGCGATCCAGTTCCTCCAAAGCCCCTCGGAGCACCTACCGGTGCACCGAGTGCGGCTCCACGCCGCCGAAGTGGACGGGGCGGTGCACCGAGTGCAACGCCTGGGGCACGGTGGAGGAGGTCGGCGGGTCGCCGGCCGTGCGAACGACGGCGGCCGGGCCGGTCTCCACGCCGGCCCGACCGATCGGGCAGGTGGACGCGACGGTCGCGGCCTCCCGGGCGACGAACATCGACGAGTTGGACCGGGTGCTCGGCGGCGGGCTGGTGCCCGGGGCCGTGGTGCTGCTGGCCGGGGAGCCCGGCGTCGGCAAGTCCACGCTGCTGCTGGACGTCGCCGCCAAGGCGGCCGGCCCGCAGCACCGCACGCTCTACATCACCGGGGAGGAGTCGGCGAGCCAGGTCCGGCTGCGCGCGGACCGGATCAACGCCCTCTCCCCGCACCTCTACCTGGCCGCCGAGACGGATCTGGCGGCGGTGCTCGGGCACATCCAGCAGGTCCAGCCGTCGCTGCTGATCCTGGACTCGGTGCAGACGGTGGCCTCCGCCGAGCTGGACGGCGCGCCAGGCGGGCCCGCGCAGATCCGGGAGGTCGCGGCCGCGCTGATCCGCGAGTCGAAGACCCGGGCCATGTCGACGCTGCTGGTCGGCCACGTCACCAAGGAGGGCGCGATCGCGGGGCCGCGCCTGCTGGAGCACCTGGTGGACGTGGTGCTGCACTTCGAGGGTGACCGGCACGCCCGGCTGCGCCTGATCCGCGGCGTCAAGAACCGTTACGGCGCCACGGACGAGGTGGGCTGCTTCGAGCTGCACGACTCCGGCATCGAGGGCCTGCCGGACCCGTCGGGTCTCTTCCTCACCAAGCGCGCGGAGCCCGTGCCGGGCACCTGCCTGACCGTCACCCTGGAGGGGCGGCGGCCGCTGGTCGCGGAGGTGCAGGCGCTGCTGGTGGATTCGGTGATCCCCTCGCCGCGCCGCGCCACCTCGGGGCTGGACTCGCCCCGGATCGCGATGATCCTGGCCATGCTGGAGCGCCACGGCGGGGTCCGGCTCGGCAAGATGGACATCTATGCCGCCACCGTCGGCGGGGTGAAGCTCTCCGAGCCGTCCGCGGATCTGGCGATCGCCCTGGCGCTGGCCTCCTCCGCCGCCGACACGCCGCTGCCGCAGGGGATGGTGGCGATCGGCGAGGTCGGGCTTGCGGGCGAGGTGCGGCGGGTGACGGGCGTGGAGCGGCGGCTGGCCGAGGCGGCCCGGTTGGGCTTCACGCACGCGCTGGTGCCGCCGGAGCCGGGCAAGGTGCCCAAGGGCATGCGTGTGGTCGAGGTGGCCACCATCGGCGACGCGCTGGCGGCGATCCCGGGCCGTCCGGGGCGCGGCAGCCGCGAGGGCAGCCGGGACGACACGCGCGGCTCCGCCCGGCGCGCCCCGCGTCAGACGCGGGACACGGACGGCGCACAGAACCGCCGTGGCCGGGTGGACCTGACGGACGAGCGGCAGCGCGCGGTGCCGAACTACCTCGACATCCCCGACAGCGCGGACGAGCTGATGGCCGGCTGGGAGGAGATCGAACCGGAGTAGAACGGCCGATGGGTGGGTATGCGAAACGAGGCCTGTGACCAGCGTGACTGATGTGACGAAATAGCAGCGATTCCCCGACCTCCGTCATATCCGGGCACACTCACAGGCGGTCACCGGTAAACTCGTACGCGCACACCGCACCCCACCGGAGGAGTCGCCGCCGTGGCAGCCAACGACCGGGCGGATCGTTCCTCCCGCGAGGAGGCCCTGCTCCGGGCTTCCCTCAGCGCCATCGCCCCCGGCACCGCCCTGCGGGACGGCCTCGAACGCGTGCTGCGCGGCCGAACGGGCGGCCTCATCGTCGTGGGCTTCGACAAGCAGGTCGAGTCCCTGTGCACCGGCGGTTTCGTGCTGGATGTCGAGTTCTCCGCGACGCGCCTGCGCGAGCTGTGCAAGCTCGACGGCGCGGTGGTCCTCGACAAGGACATCACCAAGATCGTGCGCGCGGGCGTGCAGCTGGTCCCGGACGCGGACATCCCCACCGAGGAGACCGGCACCCGACACCGCACCGCCGAGCGGGTCAACAAGCAGACCGGCTACCCGGTGGTCTCGGTCAGCCAGTCGATGCGCCTGATCGCCCTCTACGTCAACGGCGCCCGCCGCGTCATCGAGGACTCCGCCGCGATCCTCTCCCGCGCCAACCAGGCGCTGGCCACGCTGGAGCGCTACAAGCTGCGCCTGGACGAGGTCTCCGGCACGCTCTCCGCCCTGGAGATCGAGGACCTGGTGACGGTCCGTGACGTCGCCGCGGTGGCGCAGCGCCAGGAGATGGTCCGCCTGATCGCCAGTGAGATCGCGGGCTACGTGGTGGAGTTGGGCACCGACGGCCGACTGCTCTCGCTCCAGCTGGACGAGCTGATCGCGGGCGTCGAGCCGGACCGGGAGCTGGTCGCGCGGGACTACTTCCCCGAGCGCGCCGCCAAGCGCGGCCGCACCGTCCAGGACGTGCTGACGGACCTGGAGGCGCTGACCCACTCCGAGCTGCTGGAGATCCAGACGGTCGCCAAGGCGCTCGGCTACCCGGGCACGCCCGAGGCGCTGGACTCCGCGGTCAGTCCGCGCGGCTACCGGCTGCTGGCCAAGGTGCCGCGCCTGCCGAACACCGTCATCGAGCGCCTGGTCGAGCACTTCGGCGGCCTGCAGAAGCTGCTCGCCGCCAGCATCGACGACCTGCAGACGGTCGAGGGCGTCGGCGAGTCCCGGGCTCGCTCGGTCCGCGAGGGGCTCTCCCGCCTCGCGGAGTCCTCGATCCTGGAGCGCTACGTCTGACCAGGGGTTCAGTCGAGATCGGGCGCGGTGCGCCGGAGCTTGGTGGCGACCACGAAGCTCACCACCGCGGAGACGATCATCAGCGGGGCGGCGTCCGCCGCGTTCGCGCCGACCAGCAGGATGGCCAGCAGTGACGCGGTGACCGGGAGCCCGGTGATCGCCGCACCGGAGGCGGCCAGCCCGATGGAGAGGCCGGAGGCCGTGCCCAGGCCGGGCAGGCCGGAGCAGGCGATGCCGATCGCCGCACCGATCAGGATCGCCGGGAAGATGGGCCCGCCGCGCAGCGAGCCGAGGCTGATGCCCCAGGCCAGGCCCTTGAAGAGGACCAGGAGCACCAGCGCGCCCACGCCCCAGGCGTGCGGGTCGGCGGCCAGCTGCCCCAGGGTGGCCTGGCCGGAGAGCGCGGCCTCCTCCGGCGATCGGCCGGTGAACAGGCCGTAGGCGGCGATGCAGACGCCGACCGCGACCGCGCACAGGATCACCCGCAGGCCCGTCCGGCGACGGGTGAACAGGGCGGTGCTCCAGCCGAGCGACTGCGCGCCCACGACCACGACCGCGACCAGGGCCGCGACGGGCACGCTCCACAGGAACTCGGTCGCCTCGGGGACGCCGCTGGTGGGCAGGCTCGGCAGGGTCAGGGCGCCGATGCCGAGGCCGGTCCAGTGGCCGAACCCGGTGAAGACGACCGCGCCGATCCCGCTGGCCAGCAGGCACGGGACGACGAGCAGCAGCAGCTGGGGGCCGCCCAGCCCGGCGGCCTCCAGCACCATCACGCAGCCGACCAGCGGATTGCCGAAGATCGTCGCGATGGCGGCGGTGGAGCCCGCCGTGCCGACGATGCCCGCCACGCTGGGCTGGGCGTCGCGCTTGGCCTGGGCGACGGCCAGCAGCGCCAGGCCGGCGCCCAGCGCCATCAGCGGCGCCTCCGGGCCGAGCGAGACGCCGAGCGGCAGCGCGATCAGGGCGGCGAGGACGACCGAGGGCAGCGCCTTCGGCGGCACAGGTGGCCCGCCCAGGCCGCGGACCGGCAGGTGGCCGCCGTGTCCGGTCATCCGGGTCAGCACCGGCGCGATCAGCAGTCCGGCCAGCGCGAGCGTCGGCAGCGGCCACCACCACGGGGGCTGGTCGTAGCCGAGCTGCTGGGGGGCCGACGTCCAGACCCAGTGCTGGAGCTGGTGCTCCAGACCGACGAAGCCGAACGCCACGAGTGAGACGGGGACGCCGATCACGACGGCGAGGACGAGCAGCTTCAGATAGCCGGGGCTGAGCAGCACCGCCTTGAGCCCCAGCGCCCCCGGGGCCTCCGACGGGGTGGGGGTCGGTGGAGCGGGTTCGGAGCTTGCCTGGTGCGACGCCATGGGCACAGCTTCTGTCCCCGCGGCTCACCCCACCGCCCAGACATACCGGACAATCTGACGACTCACCCGTTCGGGCGAGCCCGCGTCGGACCCCTCGGGCGTCAGCTGCCGAACGGCGCGAGCTTGAACCAGTGCTGCGGCTGCGCCGAGACACCGCCGATGCCGATGTGGGCGACATACGTCCCGGCCGGGGCGTTGCCGCCGCCGCTGCCCGGGGTGCAGCCCGGCTTGGAGGTCGTCCGGCCCCAGCCGAACAGGGCGGTCAGCGGACCGTCCCCGGCCGCCGGGACGGCGTACCACTGGGCCGAGGTGTCCTTCGGGCAGTTGCCGGAGGACCACACCTGCGCGCCGGTGTCCGAGGTGATGCTGAGGACCGCCGACTTCGACCCGAGGTCCACCTTGCAGGCGGAGCCGCTGGTGTTGGTGATCCCCAGCTGGAAGGCCGGGAACTGGGAGGGCCGGTAGGTCTGCGCGGTGCTGGTCAGCGACAGGTCGAGGTCGGTGGCCGCGCAGGTCTGGAGGTTCAGGGTGCCGGACTGGTTCGGCGTGAGCGCCCCGCCGGTGCCCGTCCCGCCGGAACCCGAACCGCCTGAGCCGGTCGAGCCCGTACCGCTGGAGCCGGTACCGCTGGAGCCCGAGCCGCCGGTCACCACGGGAGCGCCGCTGGGGGCCGCCGTGGGGGCGCCGGAGCCGGAGGCACCCGTGCTCGGCGCCGCCGAACCGCCGCTGCCACCCGTCGCACCGTCGTTGGACCCACCGCGGCCCGTCGGGCCGGGCGTGAGCGAGCTCGCCGGCGTTCCGGTACTGCCCGCGTTGGCCTTCCGGTCCCCACCACCACCGCCGAAGGCCAGCACGGAGACCAGCACGGCGACGACCCCGAGGGCCGCGAGCACGACGAGACGGCGCCGCCAGTAGATTGACGCCGGCAGTGGTCCGACAGGATTGCGCAAGGAAGGCACGAGCAAACCTTACGAGAGTTCCACCCCTGCTCTGTGCAACACCGCCGTACCTGCTGCTTCTTCTTTCACATCATCGTCCTGTTCGGCCGACTGGTGGTCAGTACTGGGCCGTCGGGCTGGCGTTACTCCGGGAGGCGTTATGTCGGGGCGCGTGCTCGTCGTCGACGACGACGCGGCGATCCGCCGCTCGCTGGAACGCGGGCTGCGGCTGAGCGGGTTCACCGTGCTCGTCGCGGCCGACGGCGCCGTCGCACTGGACCTCGTCGCGACCGCCGCACCGGACGTCCTGGTGCTGGACGTGTCGATGCCGGGCCTGTCCGGTATCGAGGTCTGCCGCCGGATCCGGGCGGGCGGCGACGAGACGCCGGTGCTGATGCTCTCGGCCCTGGACGAGCTCGCCGACCGCGTCGCCGGCCTGCAGGCCGGCGCCGACGACTACCTGATCAAGCCCTTCGCCCTGGAGGAGCTGGTGCTTCGCCTGCACGCCCTGCTGCGGCGACGCCCCGCACCCGCCCCGACGGAGGTGCTGCAGGCCGGCCCGGTGGTGGTCAACCCGACCACCCGCCAGGCGTACCGCGACGGCACCGAGCTGCGGCTGACCCGCCGCGAGTTCGCGCTGCTGGAGCAGTTCGTCCGCAACCCCGGCATCGTGCTCACCCGCGACCAGTTGCTGGACCGGGTCTGGGGCTACGACTTCGAGGTGCGCACCGACGCCGTCGACACCTTCGTCAGCTACCTGCGGCGCAAGCTGGAGGAGGGCGGACGCTCCCGCCTGCTCCACACCGTGCGCGGTGTCGGCTTCGTGCTGCGAGAGGCTGGACCCAACAGATGAGGCCTGCGATGAAGCTCTCCACGCGGCTGGCACTGTGGGTCGGCCTCACCGTGCCGCTGGTGGTGCTGGCGCTCGGCGCGCTGCTGATCGGGCTGGTCACGCACGACCTGCGCCAGCAGCAGAACGACCGGCTGCGCTCGCAGGCCGCGGCGCTCAAGCCGGACGTGCAGACCGTGCTGTCCGCGGACCTGAACGGGCACCCGGCAGTCGCCCGCACGCGCAACAAGCAGGTCCTGTCCGCCGCACTGGACTCGGGCGTGATCGTCTTCGACCGGCAGGGCCAGCAGGTCCTGGAGGGCGGCCCGCGGCCCGGCGCCGCGGTCGCCCTGCCCCCGCCCAGCGGCAGGCCGGTCAGCCTGCCGGGCTTCCGCGCGGTCGGCGTCTCGCTCGACGGCCGGGCGGCGGGCGGGACGCTCTGGGTCTTCTCCCCGGACAGCTCCGTCAGCACCCAGGTCGCCACGGTCCGCACCAACGTCCTCCTGGCCGCGCTGCTCGCGGCCCCGCTGGCCGGCCTGCTGACGCTGGCCCTGGCGCGTCGCGCCACACGCTCGCTGCGCACGCTCTCCGGGCAGGCCGCCGCACTGGATCCGCGGGACGGGGCGGACGCCTTCCGGCACCGACGCTCCGGTGTCACGGAGGTCGACGAACTCGCGGGTGCGCTCGGCACCGTCCTCGCCCGCTACGACGAACAGGCCGCGCGCACCGGTGAGGCCCTGGAGACCGCCCGCGCCTTCGCCTCCGCGGCCTCGCACGAGCTGCGCACCCCGCTGATGTCCATGCAGACCAATCTCGACGTCCTCGCCGCGCACCCCGACCTGCCGGTCGGGGAACGGGCGGAGGTCGTCACCGATCTGCGCGTGGAGCACGGGCGGCTGCTGGAACTGCTGACCGCCCTGCGGACGCTGGCGCGCGGCGATCTCGTCGAGGCGGACGCGTTCACCGAGGTCGACCTGGGCGAGCTGGTCGACTCCTGCGTGGCGGCCGTCGGCCGCGCCCGCCCTGAGGCGTCGTGGGGCTTCACGGGTGGCTACGGCGTACGGGTCCGGGCCTGGGAGCCCGGCCTGAAGATCATGGTCACCAACCTGCTGACCAACGCGGCGGTCCACGGCCACCTCCCGGGCCGGCCGGCCCGGGTCGAGGTGGGCATGGCCGTGCTCGGCCAGGACGCGGTGCTGACGGTCGACGACCGGGGCCCGGGGATTCCCCCGGCTCGCCGCGCGGAGGTTTTCGAGCGCTTCGTCCGCGGGGCCGACAGCCCCGGCTCGGGTCTCGGCCTGACCCTCGTCGCCCAGCAGGCCGCCCTGCACGGCGGATCCGTGTCCATCTCGGACGCCCCGGGCGGCCACGGCACCCGCTTCACGGTCCGCCTCCCGCTCAGCGGCACGCCCTTCGCGGAGCCGACCCAGCGCAACTGGCTGACCCAGACGCTGCAGCTTCGAACAGTGAGGTAGTTGCACTCTCCAGGGGCGCGGGGAACTGCGCGACAAGCCACCGACGTGCGGATGGTCCTCAACGCGCAGGACCATCCGCAGCGGGGGGTTTCTCGCGCAGTTCCCCGCGCCCCTGGGGGTTGCAACTAAGCTCGCTGCGTGAGCGCTCTCCACTCCCCCGTCCTCGCCTGGTACTCGACTGCCGCGCGGGACCTCCCCTGGCGGAGTGAGGACGCCACCCCCTGGGGCGTGATGGTCAGCGAGTTCATGCTGCAGCAGACCCCCGTCAAGCGCGTGCTCCCCGTCTACGAGGAGTGGCTGCGCCGTTGGCCCACGCCGCAGGCGCTCGCCGCGGAGGCGGCCGGTGAGGCCGTGCGCGCGTGGGGGCGGCTGGGCTACCCCCGCCGGGCGCTGCGCCTGCACGCCGCCGCGACCGCGATCACGGAGCAGTACGGCGGGGAGGTCCCGCGCGAGCACGCGCACCTGCTCGCGCTGCCGGGGGTGGGCGAGTACACCGCCGCGGCCGTGGCCTCGTTCGCGTTCCGTCAGCGGCACGCGGTGCTGGACACGAACGTGCGGCGGGTCTTCGCGCGGGCCGTCACCGGCCAGGAGTACCCGGCGAACGCGACCACCGCGGCCGAGCGCCGCACCGCGGCGACGCTGCTGCCGAATGACCCGGAGACCGCGGCCACCTGGGCGGTCGCGGTGATGGAGCTCGGCGCGCTGGTCTGCACCGCGCGGACGCCCGACTGCGGGCGCTGCCCGATCGCGCGCGCCTGCGCGTGGCGGCAGGCGGGCTCGCCGCCGTGGGAGGGGCCCGCGCGACGCGGGCAGAGCTACGAGGGGACCGACCGCCAGGTGCGCGGCAAACTGCTCGCGGTGCTGCGGGAGGTCCCCGGCACGGTGACCCAGGCGCAGCTGGACGCGGTCTGGCCGGACGGTGTGCAGCGGGCGCGCGCCCTGGACGGTCTGGTCACGGACGGTCTCGTGGAGCCCGTCGCACCGGGCGTCTACCGACTGCCGGGGTGAACGACCGGCCGGCAACCTACTTGCCGACCGGCTAGTTGCGCTGAAGAGAGCACGCTAAGCTCGTGCTAGCCCTGCGCAACGAGACGCGGACGATTCGGCGGAGCGAGTAGACAGCGATGACCACCCAGACCCCCCGTGGCGACACCCGGGAGCGCATCCTCGACGTGGCTCTCGAGCTCTTCGTCGAGCACGGGTACGAGAAGACCTCGCTCCGCGAGATCGCCGACGGTCTGGGCGTCACCAAGGCCGCGCTCTACTACCACTTCCGCACCAAGGAGGACATCCTCGCCGGGATCGTCGCGAGGATCTCCGAGCCGATCGAGCAGACCATCGCCTGGGGGCAGGAGCAGCAGTACAGCCCGGAGGTCCGGGACGAGATCCTGCGCCGCTTCGCCGAGGGGATGGCCGACCGGCAGCCGATCCTGCGGTTCTTCCACGAGAACCAGCCGGCCATCCGCGAGCTGGAGGTCGGCAACGCCTTCAAGGAGCGGATCATCGTGCTGACCCGGCTGATGCAGGGGCCGAACCCCTCCTTCGAGGACCGGGTCCGCGCCACCGTCGCGCTGATGACGATCAACATCGCCTCGTTCGTCACGGACGCCCACGCGAACGAGCAGTGCGTGCGCGAGCTGCCGGAACTGCCCGACGACGAGACCCGCCGCGAGACCGCGCTGCGCATCGCCCTCGACGTCGCGGACCGGATCGGCCAGGCCACCGCCGAGGCGTGACGGCCTTCGCCGTACGCCCCTGTTGACACCGAGTCAATACCCGGGTGCCACAAGGATCCGTCCCACCGGAGTGCCCGCTCCCTGTCACCGGACGCCCTTGTCCGGTTGATATTGCCATGTGACGCTCGCTCTGAGCCCTTCCGGCGTCCAGTTCGGCCCATAGGAGCGAGTCAATGTCGACGTTCGACCTGTACACCACCAAGCCCTCCGACCAGGACGGGCAGTGGACCGTCCCCGCTTCCGGCTCCGCGCGCTTCAACTGGGAGTACGACGAGGGCCGCGAGCGACTGCTGAACCTGTACCAGAAGGGCAAGGACAAGCAGTGGGACCAGGTCAAGCGCATCGACTGGTCCCTGGAGGTCGACCCGTACGACCCGCTGGGCGTCCCCGACGAGGCGATGACCCTCTACGGCACGCCCTACTGGGACAGGATGAGCGAGGCCAACCGGGCGGATCTGCGCCGGCACTACGCCTCCTGGCAGTTCAGCCAGTTCCTCCACGGCGAGCAGGGCGCCATGGTCTGCGCGGCCCGCATCGTGGAGTCGGTGCCGGACATGGACGCCAAGTTCTACTCGGCCACCCAGACCATGGACGAGGCCCGCCACGTCGAGCTGTACTCGCGCTTCCTGCACGAGAAGATCGGGATGCTCTACCCGATCAACGACAACCTGCAGTCCCTTCTCGGCGACACCCTGCGCGACTCCCGCTGGGACATGCCCTACCTCGGCATGCAGGTGCTGATCGAGGGCCTGGCCCTGGCCGCCTTCGGCATGTTGCGCGACACCACCAGCAAGCCGCTGCCCAAGCAGCTGCTCGCCTACGTGATGCAGGACGAGGCGCGGCACGTGGCCTTCGGCCGGATGGCGCTGCGCGACTACTACGCCGAGTTGTCGGCGACGGAGCTCGCCGAGCGCGAGGAGTTCGTCATCGAGGGCTGCTACCTGATGCGGGACCGGCTGCGCGGGGTGGAGGTGCTGGAGAACTTCGGCATCCCGAAGAAGGACGCGGAGGAACTCAGCGAGAACAGCGAGTACCTGCAGTTCTTCCGCAAGCTGCTGTTCTCGCGGATCGTGCCGTGCGTCAAGGACATCGGCCTGTGGGGCCCGAAGCTGCAGCAGGCCTACCTCGACATGGGCGTCTTCGAGATGGGCGACTCCAACCTCGACGCGCTGATGCAGCAGGACGAGGAGATCGCCGAGGCGCTGGACGCGGAACGCTTCGCGGCCGAGGAGGCCGCCCGCGTCGATGAGGTCGCCGAGGCGATCACCCAGGGCGCGGAGGCCTGAGCGATCGCCTCGCGGCGAGAGGTCAGTGCGTGACGGTGACCAGGCGGTCGGCGGAGGCCAGGAACGGGTCGTAGGCCGCCTGGATCAGCACCTTCTGGGACGTCGGGGCGCCCGCGTTCCAGCGGACCAGGCGCATCCGGAAGGTGTAGCTCACGCTCTGGCCGTTGGCCCAGTGCGCGGGGAGCTTCGGCAGCCCGGCGCCGTCGGTGTCGAGCTGCACCCAACGGCCGTTCTCCCACAGGTCGTAGGCGATCGTGGCGGCCGACGCACCGCCGCCGGGCAGCTGCTCGACGATCCACGGCTCCAGCTTCTGCGTCACCGCGGCGCCGGTGCGGTTGGTCAGCGTGTAGCGCAGGACCAGCGGCTTGCCCGGGGCCAGCACGTTGCCGCCGGTGAGCGACTGGACGATCGGACCACCGGTGCGCGCGGTGCCGACCTTGAGGTCCAGCGAGCGGCTCACCTCACGGCCGTCCCGGGTGTCGGCGTTGAAGCCGAAGTAGAAGCGGTCGTCGTTGAGCGGCCAGGCCTTGGTCGCGGCCAGGCTGACCTTCCAGGTGTAGGTGCTGTGGGCCGGCAGCACGAAGGTGCCGTTGACCTGACCGTGCTTGGGGTAGAGGAAGCCGAGCATGCCGCCGTCCTGGCCGCCGAACTCCACCGTCGTCGCCGGGGCGTGGACCGGTGTCACGTTCAGCTTGACGTCGGTCCCGTCCAGGGAGAGCGCGCCGTGCGCGCTGCCGCCGACCTCGACGCCGAACGAGACCGCCTTCCCGGTGGGGTTGGCGATGGAGAGGTCGAACACCTTCGCCCGCCCGCCCGGCATCAGCGGGCCGGACTGGACCCGGCCGAGCGTCATCACCAGCGGGCTCTTACCTGCGACCGGCTTGGCGGTGGCGGCCTGCGCCACCCCGGGCAGGACGACGGCCGCCCCTGCGGCGGCGACGGCGACGGCCCCGGCGAGAACCTTGCGACGAGCGGACATGAACGGACCCCCACGGATGCTCAGTTGACGGCCGCCCACTGGCGGCACCCTGAAGCCTGACGGGGGGCCGTCGTCGTGTGATCGTCGTTCCGTCGCAGCTTCGCAACAGCCGAAAATCCGTTCGCCGCACCGTAGATCAGGGATCATGGCGGGATGGACGAACCCCGCGTCGAGCTCGCCGACGCCATCGAGGCCATCCGCACCCAGCTCGTCGACGCCGCCGCGCGCGGCGCCGACTCCGAACTGGCCTTCGAAGTCGGCGACATCCAGTTGGAGTTCACCGTCGAGCTGATCCGCGACCGGGCGGTCAAGGGCGGCGTCAAGGCCTGGGTGCTGACGGGCGACTACGAGTCCCGGCACGGGACGCACCGGACGCAGCGGGTGGCGGTGACGCTGACGCCCCGGCTGCGCTCGACCGGCGGACGGGTCGAGGTGGAGAACCCGAACCGGGCCGAGGTGGACGAGAACTTCTGAGCCTCCGCCGGCCTCGACCGGCCCGGGTCAGGGGTTCGCCGACAGCCGGCGCCAACGGCGCCGCCTACTTCCAGGGCCCCGACCTCGCCATCGCCGCCATGCCCGACGGCACCAGCCTGTTCCTCGCCACCACCCGCTGACCTTCCGTCACCGGTCGTGCCCCGCACTCCCCCAGGGTGCGGGGCCGGACCGGTTACAGTGCTGCGGCGGCGAACACCGCCGGGGCGGGGGGAAACAGATGACGCATCCACAGCGCGAACGCATCGCGGTCGTGTTCGGTGAGGGCCAGGGCAGCGGCTACCTGCTGAGCCCCTGGCTGGTGCTGACGGCGGCCCATGTGATCGGGGACGCTGTCGCCCCGAGCGTCGCCGTGCCGGGGCAGTCCGGCGGACGGGTCGACTGCGAGGTCGTCTGGCGCCGCTACGACGAGCGCTGCGACCTGGCCCTGCTGCGCGCGGAGAACGCACTGGTCCAGCCCTCCGTCTACCAGCACTTCGAGCCGCTCACCTGGGGAGTCGTCACCGACCTCCAGCCGCGCGAGGGCGCCGTGGCGGTCGGCTTCCCGCAGGCGAACCGCAGCGCGCTCCGGCAGTTGGACACCGAGCAGGCCGTCGGGACCCTGAAGCCCGGCACCGGGCTGCGCACCGGCCGGCCCGTGCTCCAACTGTCCGGCATGCCCCCGCAGGCGGACGGCACGCAGGTGTCGCCGTGGGCCGGCATGTCCGGCGCCTCCGTGTTCCTGGAGAACCGCCTGATCGGGGTGGTGCGCTCGGTGCCCGCGCAGTGGCAGGACGGGCGGCTGGAGCTCACCCCCAGCGGCGCCTACGTCCAGGACCCGACCCTGCTGGAGATCTGCGAACACGCCAACGTCGTCCTGCGCTGGGGCACGGTGGAGCCGCCCGAGCTCTCCTTCGAGGAGCGCCTGCGCGCGTACCTCTCCCGCGAGTGGGAGAAGGTGCGGATCTACGGCGTCACCCGCTCCGGGCGCGGCGACGGATCCTGGCGGCTCGACATCGCGTACCTGAGCCTGGAGCTCGCCGGCAGCGAGCGGCCGGTGCAGGCGGCGGACGAGGAGGACGCCGCGCCGGTCGCGCAGCGGGCCCCCGACGCGCTGGCCCAGCAGCCGCGGATCCTGCTGCGCGGCAACGCGGGCTCCGGCAAGACGACGCTGCTGCAGTGGCTGACGACGCTCACTGCCCGCGGCGAACTGCCGGAACAGCTCACGCAGTTCAAGGACTGCACCCCGATCCTGCTGCGGCTGCGGGCGCTCGCCCGGCCCGGGCAGGCGCTGCCCTCGCCGGAGGAGTTCCTCCGGGCGTCCGGCAGCCCGCTCGCCGGATTCCCCGGCTCGGAGGGGTGGGTCAGCCGACGGATGGCCGAGGGAAGGGTGCTGCTGCTCGTCGACGGCATCGACGAGGCGCCGGAGAGCGAGCGGCGGCGGGTGCGGGAGTGGCTGAGCGGACTGCTCGGCGCCTACCCCGAGACCCGGTGCCTGGTCACCACCCGACCGTCCGCCGTCCGTGAGGGCTGGCTGGCCGACCTCGGCTTCGCCGAGCTGGACCTGCTGCCGATGAGCCGCAGCGACGTCGCCGCGTTCATCGACCGCTGGCACGCGGCCGCGGCCGAGAGCGCGGACGCGGGCACGGACCCGGAGCAGGCCCGGGAGCAGCGGGAGCGGCTCGCCCGGTGGCGGGACGTGCTGACCGAGGCGGTGGGCCGCAAGCAGGACCTCGGCCGGCTGGCCACCAACCCGCTGATGTGCTCACTGATCTGTGCCCTCAACGCCGACCGGCAGGGGCACCTGCCGTCGGGCCGGATGGCGCTGTACGACGCGGCGCTGGAGATGCTGCTGGTCCGCCGCGACGAGGAGCGCGGCGTCGACCCGGCCTCGGAGGGCCTGGCGCTGTCCGAGGCCCAGCAACAGGCGCTGCTGCAGCGCCTGGCGTACTGGCTGATCCGCAACGGACAGTCGGAGCTCGCCCGCGAGCAGGCACTGGCCCGGATCGAGCGGGCGCTGCCGCAGATGCCGCAGATCCAGGGCACGCCCGAGCAGGTGCTGCGGCACCTGCTGGTCCGCAGCGGGCTGCTGCGCGAACCGGCGCCCGGCGCGATCGACTTCGTGCACCGCACCTTCCAGGACTACCTGGGCGCGCAGGCCGCGATCGAGGAGGGCGACCTGCCGTTGCTGGTCGAGCACGCCCACGAGGACCAGTGGGAGGACGTGATCCGGCTCGCCGTCGGCCACGCCCGCCGCCGCGAACGCGCCGAGCTGCTGACCCGCATCCTGCGCCGCGCGGAGGCCGAACCGGCCCACGCGGACCGGCTGCGGCTGCTGGCGGCCGCCTGCCTGGACATGGCGGTGGAACTGGACCCGGCCGTCAGGGACCAGGTCACGGCCGCCACGGCCGCTCTCGTCCCGCCGCAGGACGTCGAGGCGGCGAAGGACCTCGCACAGGCAGGCCCCGTCGTCCTGGAGCTGCTGCCCGGCCCGGAGGGGCTGGACGACGCGACGGCGCAGGCCGTCGTGGTCTGCGCGACCCGTTGCACGAGCAACCGCGCGATCCCCCTGCTGGCCTCCTACGCGCACCATCCGAACATCGAGCTGCGGATGGAACTGGCCCGCGCCTGGCCCTGGTTCGACACCGAGGAGTACGGACGAGCGGTGATCACCCCCCTGGCCGAGCAGGAGGACCTGCGGCTCTTCGTCAGCAGCCGGGCCCAGGCGGAGTTCGTCGCGTCGCTTCCGGCCGTGCACCGGGTGGAGTTCGTCGGGCCGCTCGGCCCGGACGTCGTCGACCTGGTGCCCCTCGGGCGGCTGCGGGAGCTGCGCTTCCACGAGAACCCGCTCCCGACCGACCTGGGCCTGGTCCGGGCGGCACCGCTGCTGACGACGTTCATGCTCTTCAACGACACCGGCCAGGTGGACCTGGCTCCGCTGGCCGGCACCGCGGTCAAGCGCGTGATCGTGCTCAGCTGCACGGGCGTGGCGTCGCTCGCCGCCCTCGGCGCCATGCCGGAACTGGAGCACCTCAGCTTCGCCAACGCCGCCCAGCCGTTCACCGCGGGCCTCGACCTGCGACACGTGCTGGCCGCGCCGAAGCTGAACTCCCTGCGCCTGATGGCCACGGACCTCGCCCTGGAGGACTGGGAGCTGCTGCGCCGCCACGAGCGGTTGGAGAGCCTGGACCTGGAGGCGCTCGACCTGGCCCGCCTGTCCGGTCTCGGCCCCTTTCCGCAGGTGCGCGTGCTGCACCTGCGCTACGCCAAGGGGCTGGACGCGCCGGAGCGGATCACCGAGGCCTTCCCCGGGATCACCTCGCTCTGGTTCCACGGCGCCCCGCCCGTCCTGGCCCTCGACGGGCTGCCCCCGGGGCTGCTCGTCGGCACCGACGGCCCGGCCCCGCTGGGCGGGGCGGAGCTGGACGCTCCGCCGCCGCTCCAGTTCTCCGGGAACCTGACCTGGTACCGGGTCAGGTAGACGCCGAAGGGCCGCCCCCGCTCTCGCGGAGGCGGCCCTTTCGGTGCCGTGCGGCGTCAGCCGTTACGCGCTGAGGTCCTAGGCGCTGAGGTCCGTCGGACCACCGGCGGCGGCGACCGGCGGGGCGTCGGCCACGGGGGCCTTGTCCGCGCCGTGGAAGGTGAACTTCGCTTCCTTGCCCTCGCCCTCGACGTCCACGACGACGATGTGGCCGGAGCGCAGCTCGCCGAAGAGGATCTTCTCGGACAGCGTGTCCTCGATCTCGCGCTGGATCGTGCGACGCAGCGGACGCGCACCCAGCAGCGGGTCGTAACCGCGCTTGGCGAGCAGCTGCTTCGCGGCCGGACGCAGCTCCAGACCCATGTCGCGGTCCTTGAGGCGCTCGTCCACCTTGGCGGCCATGAGGTCGACGATCTGGATGATCTCGTCCTCGCCGAGCTGGTGGAAGACCACGATGTCGTCGACGCGGTTGAGGAACTCGGGGCGGAAGTGCTGCTTGAGCTCCTCGCCGACCTTGGCCTTCATCCGGTCGTACCCGGTCTGGATGTCGCCCTGGGCGGCGAAGCCCAGGTTGAAGCCCTTGGAGATGTCCCGGGTGCCGAGGTTGGTGGTCATGATGATGACCGTGTTCTTGAAGTCCACGACCCGGCCCTGGGAGTCGGTCAGGCGACCGTCCTCCAGGATCTGCAGCAGCGAGTTGAAGATGTCCGGGTGGGCCTTCTCGACCTCGTCGAAGAGGACGACCGAGAACGGCTTGCGGCGCACCTTCTCCGTCAGCTGGCCGCCCTCCTCGTACCCGACGTAGCCGGGCGGGGAGCCGAACAGGCGGGAGACGGTGTGCTTCTCGCTGAACTCGGACATGTCGAGCTGGATCAGCGCGTCCTCGTCGCCGAAGAGGAACTCGGCGAGCGTCTTGGACAGCTCCGTCTTACCGACGCCCGAGGGGCCGGCGAAGATGAAGGAGCCACCGGGACGCTTCGGGTCCTTCAGGCCCGCGCGGGTGCGGCGGATCGCCTGGGAGAGCGCCTTGATCGCGTCCTTCTGGCCGATGACGCGCTTGTGCAGCTCGTCCTCCATGCGCAGCAGACGCGAGGACTCCTCCTCGGTCAGCTTGAAGACCGGGATACCGGTGGCGGTCGCCAGGACCTCGGCGATGAGCTCCTCATCGACCTCGGCCACGACGTCCATGTCGCCGGCCTTCCACTCCTTCTCGCGCTTGGCCTTGGCCGTCAGGAGCTGCTTCTCGTTGTCGCGCAGGGACGCGGCCTTCTCGAAGTCCTGCGCGTCGATCGCGGACTCCTTCTCGCGCCGCACGTCCGCGATCTTCTCGTCGAACTCGCGGAGGTCCGGCGGAGCCGTCATCCGGCGGATGCGCATCCGGGAACCGGCCTCGTCGATCAGGTCGATCGCCTTGTCCGGCAGGAAGCGGTCCGAGATGTAGCGGTCGGCCAGGGTGGCGGCGGCGACCAGGGCGGCGTCCGTGATGGAGACGCGGTGGTGCGCCTCGTAGCGGTCGCGCAGGCCCTTGAGGATCTCGATGGTGTGGGCGAGCGACGGCTCGGCGACCTGGATCGGCTGGAAGCGGCGCTCGAGCGCGGCGTCCTTCTCCAGGTGCTTGCGGTACTCGTCCAGCGTGGTGGCGCCGATGGTCTGCAGCTCGCCTCGGGCCAGCATCGGCTTGAGGATCGAGGCGGCGTCGATCGCGCCCTCGGCGGCACCCGCACCGACCAGGGTGTGGATCTCGTCGATGAACAGGATGATGTCGCCGCGGGTGCGGATCTCCTTGAGGACCTTCTTCAGGCGCTCCTCGAAGTCACCGCGGTAGCGGGAGCCGGCGACCAGGGCGCCGAGGTCCAGCGTGTAGAGCTGCTTGTCCTTGATCGTCTCGGGCACCTCGCCCTTGACGATGGCCTGGGCCAGGCCCTCGACGACCGCCGTCTTGCCGACGCCGGGCTCGCCGATGAGGACCGGGTTGTTCTTGGTGCGGCGGGACAGCACCTGCATGACCCGCTCGATCTCCTTCTCGCGCCCGATGACCGGGTCGAGCTTGGCCTCGCGAGCGGCCTGCGTCAGGTTGCGGCCGAACTGGTCGAGGACAAGGGAGGTCGACGGGGTGCCCTCGGCAGGACCGCCCGCCGTGGCGGACTCCTTGCCGCCGGAAGTCTGGTAACCGGAGAGCAGCTGGATGACCTGCTGACGCACCCGGTTGAGGTCGGCGCCCAGCTTCACCAGGACCTGGGCGGCCACGCCCTCGCCCTCGCGAATCAGGCCGAGCAGGATGTGCTCGGTGCCGATGTAGTTGTGGCCCAGCTGAAGTGCCTCACGGAGCGACAGCTCCAGGACCTTCTTCGCCCGGGGGGTGAAGGGGATGTGACCGGAAGGGGCCTGCTGGCCCTGGCCGATGATCTCCTCGACCTGCTGGCGAACCGCCTCGAGCGAGATCCCGAGGCTCTCCAGGGCCTTAGCGGCGACACCCTCACCCTCATGGATCAGGCCCAGGAGGATGTGCTCGGTGCCGATGTAGTTGTGGTTGAGCATCCGGGCTTCTTCCTGAGCCAGGACGACAACCCGCCGCGCGCGGTCGGTGAACCTCTCGAACATCGTTAATCGCTCCTCAGAGCGGTCGGGGCAGTGAGGGAAAATCCCCTCCCTGTCCTACCGCATGCTAGTCCCGGAGGCCGGAACAGCTCCTCACTCCAACCGTCGACACCCGCTGGTGGGGGACCGTGCGACGGCCGACAATGACTCCAACCGAATGCTGCGGGATGGTGTTCCCGCAGGCCAGGCAGATCCACCTGGAATCGCTACGCCGACGGCGAACGCGCCCCTAAGGGCGTCACCGACACGCCGCGACGCCGCGACACCGGGCGTCCCACTTGGGCATTCATACCCTGTGGCGTACCCCGTCCCGACCTCGGTGACGCGCGGGTGACTCCGTCCGGTGTTCGCTGACCGAGGAATCCCGCGGGCACCTGGTCCGTCGACCTTTGGGACGAATCCCTAAGTCGAGCGTAACCGGAAGCAGAGACTTCCGGTTGATGAATTCGTGCCCTTCTCAGCACAGCAGGCCGCCACTCCCCCTCCGGGGAGCTGCGACCTGCTCGACGTGCCACTGACCGCCGGCCTGCTCGCGCTGGCCCGGATGGACCTGCGCGGCCGACCGACCGGTGCCGTCTGGACGCTGGGCGGGCGCCTGCTGCTGCCCCTGCCGCCCGGTGCGGGCGAGGAACTGCCGGGGCTGCTCCACTGGCTCGGCTGGGGGCACCTGCACGGCGTCCTGCGGAACACGCCCGCCGGGACTGCCGCCGGGGCACTGCGGCTCCGGCCGGGCGGGACGCCCTCACCGGAACCGGTGGTCCGCCTGCTCGACACCTGCGCCGACGCCTGCGCCCGGCTTCAGCTCCTGCTCAGCCCCAGGAGCGGTCTCAGCCGTGCGCCTTCTCGTAGGCTTCCTTGATGTTGCTGGGCACGCGGCCCCGCTCGTTGACCTCGAAGCCCTGCTCCTTGGCCCAGGCCCGCATCTTGGCGGTGTCCGGGTTGCCACCGACCGGACGCGGCGCGGCGGCGGTGCGGCCACGGCCGCGGCCGCCGGCGGAGCGGCCGCTCTGCTTGCGGCCCTTGTCGGTGTAGGGGGCCAGCAGCTCGCGCAGCTTGCCCGCATTCGCGGTGGTGAGGTCGATCTCGTAGGCAACCCCGTCGAGGGCGAACGTGACCGTCTCGTCCGCCTCGCCGCCTTCGAGATCGTCGACAAGAAGGACCTGGACCTTCTGCGCCACGGGTGTCCCTTTCCTCAAAAGCCTGGATTACTCGTAGGAAAGCAAACCGTCTTTCCGCGAAAAATTCAACCGGCCTTGGAGAACTCATCTCTCACAGATGCAGGAGCATCCGGGTGTTGCCGAGGGTGTTCGGCTTGACGCGTTCCAGATCCAGGAACTCCGCGACGCCTTCGTCGTAGCTGCGCAAGAGCTCGTCGTACACGCCGGCGTCGACCGGAGTCGAGGCGATCTCCTGGAAGCCGTGTTTGCCGAAGAACTCGACTTCGAACGTCAGGCAGAAAATACGACGCACACCGATCCAGCGGGCGGTGTCGACCAGCTTCCGCAGCAGCAGGTGGCCGATGCCGGTTCCGCGACAGGAAGGGTCCACCGCCAGCGTGCGGACCTCGGCGAGGTCCTCCCACATCACGTGCAGCGCGCCGCAGGCGACGACCTCCGCGTTGTCGTCGCGTTCCGCGACCCAGAACTCCTGGAGCGACTCGTAGAGGGTGACCGTCGGCTTGTTGAGCAGGATCCGTTCGCGGGCGTACCCGTCCACCAGGCGTCGGATCGAAGACACATCGGCGGTCCGCGCACGGCGGATGGTGACCTGCATGGGCAGACGCTACCGTGCTCCACCTTCCTCCTGCGCATCGATATCGGCGGGGAAGATGGAAGGCGCGAAGATCCGCAGCGCGTCGCCGAGCGCCTCCTGCTGCTCCGGCGACATCATGCCGAAGAAGTGCACCAGGGCCGCCGCCGGGTTGTCACTCGTCTCCCAGGCGTCGTTCATCAAGGCCGCGGTATACGCCTCGCGGGTGGAGACCGGCGCATATCGATAGGCGCGGCCTTCTTGTTCCCGGCGTAGCCAGCCCTTCTGGAACAGCTTGTCCATCACGGTCATCACCGTGGTGTATGCGATCTCACGTTCCCGCTGGAGATCCTCCAGAACCTCGCGAACGGTGGCGAGCCGGTTCCACTGCCAGAGCCGGGTCATGACGTCGTTCTCGAGTTCACCGAGTGGGCGCACCATGACAAGGCAAATATCACTTTTGCCCGAATTAATCCACAACAGTGAGGGGTGCGGGGCGTCGCCCCGCACCCCTCACCGGTCGCGCTACTCCTGGGCGGACGTGATGGCCTCGGCGACGGCGTCCTCCTTGGACGCGTTCGCACCGCCCTGGTTGCGGAAGAGCGTGCGGATCATGAAGCCGAAGGCGATCGCCATCACCACGGGCGGAGTCAGAGCCTCGATGTACTGCATGGGCTCGACTCTACTCGGGCTTCACGAGCGGGAAGAGGAGGGTCTCCCGGATCGACTTGTTGGTCAGCAGCATGACCAGTCGGTCCACGCCCAGGCCCATCCCGCCGGTGGGCGGCATGCCGTACTCCAGGGCCCGCAGGAAGTCCTCGTCCACCTGCATCGCCTCGACGTCGCCGCCGGCCGCCAGCAGGGACTGCTGGGTCAGCCGCTCGCGCTGGTCGACCGGGTCGATCAGCTCGGAGTAGGCGGTGGCGATCTCCTTGCCGAAGATCACCAGGTCCCACTTCTCGGCCACGCCGTCGAGGGAGCGGTGCTTGCGGGTCAGCGGGGAGACCTCGGTCGGGTAGTCCCGGATGAAGGTCGGCTTGACCGCGTTGTGCTCCAGCAGGCGCTCGACGAACTCCAGGATCAGCTGACCGTGGCCCCACTTCTTCTCGTAGGGCACGCCGTGCTCGTCGGCGAGCTTGCGCAGCTCGTCCACGGAGGTCTCCGGGGTCACCTCGACGCCGAGGTGGGCACTGATGCCCGGGTAGACGCTGACCTCCTCCCACGGCTCGGCCAGGTCGATCTCGACCTCCTCGCCGTGCTGGTCCACGCCCTTGATGACGGTGGTGCCCAGCGCGTCCTTGGCCGCGTTCAGGATCAGGTCGCGGGTCAGCTCGGCCTGGGTGTCGTAGTCGCCGTAGGCCTCGTAGGACTCGATCGCGGTGAACTCCGGGTTGTGGGTCGCGTCGGCGCCCTCGTTGCGGAAGTTCCGGTTGATCTCGAAGACCTTCTCCACACCGCCGACCATGAGCCGCTTGAGGTAGAGCTCGGTGGCGATGCGCAGGTAGAGCGTCATGTCGTACGCGTTGATGTGCGTGGTGAACGGACGCGCGTTGGCGCCGCCGTGGATCGGCTGCAGCATCGGCGTCTCGACCTCGAGGAAGCCGCGGCGCTCGAAGGTGTCGCGCAGCGAGCGCAGCACGCGGACGCGCAGCTGCATCATCTCGCGGGCCTCGGGGTTGACGATGAGGTCGACGTAGCGCTGACGCACGCGGGCCTCGGGGTCGGCCAGACCCTTGTGCTTCTCCGGCAGCGGGCGCAGGCACTTGGCGGTGAGCTCCCAGCGGTCGACCATGATCGACAGCTCGCCGCGGCGGGAGGTGATCACCTCGCCCTCGACACCCACGTGGTCGCCGAGGTCGATGTCGGCCTTCCACTGCGCGAGGCGCTCCTCGCCGAGCTTGTCGAGCGAGAGCATGACCTGCAGGTCGCCGGTGCCGTCGCGCAGCGTGGCGAAGCAGAGCTTGCCGCCGGTACGGCTCAGCATGACGCGGCCGGTCACCCCGGCGCGCTCGCCCGTGGCGGTGTCCGGCTCCAGGCCGGGGTACGCCGCCCGCAGGTCGGCCAGCGTGCTGGTGCGCGGGAACCCGACGGGGTACGGGTCGACGCCGGCGGCCTTGAGCCGCTCCAGCTTCTCGCGCCGCACGCGCATCTGCTCGGGAAGGTCGTCGGCGCCTGCTGCGGCCGGGGCTGCGGGGGTCTGCTGATCGCTCACCCCACCAGGGTATCGATCGCACGGCAGTGCCCCGCCACCCGTTAAAGCTGCACGGGTGGCGGGGCACGGGGGTGGGCGCTAGTTCAGGACCACCGGCGCGCTGTCGTTGCGCGGGTTCGGGTCGTACGGGAGGTGGCTCAGGAGCTCCACCCGGCCCGTGGCGCCCGGGAGCACCCGGTCGACCCGGAGCTGGAACGGCCAGTCGACCCGGCCGTTCGGCGCGAAGAGGAGGCCGGCGGCGTTGTCGCAGACGTACGTGCCCGCGACGGCGGGGTTCTCCAGGTGGCAGTTGCCGCCGGGGGAGGTCACCGAGGTGCCGGGCGGGGCGACGAAGCGGAACCCGATCCGGGGGTCGTTCCAGACGCCGGCCGGGCCGTTGTTGAACAGCACGACGTCCGCGGTGACGACGTCGCCCTGCTTGCCGTGGAGCGCGCCGACCGCGAGGCCCAGGTCCGAGGTGTTGCGGGCCCAGAAGTGGGCGATGGTGCCGAGGAGGGACGCGCTCCCGATGGTGGGGAGGTGGCTCGGTGTGACGCGGGTGACCGGACCGCGGCGCACGACCTTCAGACCGAGCGGCGCGCCGGTCCCGCGGTGGACGGTGCCACCCCAGAGGGCGAAGTTCGGGTCGGCGTCCGGCAGCGTGACGACCCGGAGCCCGGCGTCGCGGACGGTCCGTCCGACCTTGAAGGCGACCGGCTGGGCGAACGCCACCGTCTCACCGGGCACGACGGTCGTGCCGGGGAAGTGGCACAGCGCCATGCTGAAGTCCCAGCCGGTCGGGCTGACGTAGTCGCAGTTGCGGTAGCTCCGGGCGAAGCTCATGCCCGGCGTGAGCTGGAGCAGGACCTCCGCCCCGGCGGAGGGCCGGTCACCATGGTTGGTGAAGGAGACCTGCTCGGAGACGGTCGAGCCGACCGTCAGGCCCTGGTGGTCCACCAGCGGGGCCGGGAGCAGCTTCGGCGCACCGATCTGCACCTGGCCGTCCTGGGTCACGCTGCCGTGCCACAGCGGGCTGGTGGCCCGGATGACGTAGCTGCCGTGCGCGCCGGGCTTGACGCCTGCCCGGATGGACGCCGTGAAGCCGGTGCGACTGAGGATCCGGCCGTCGGACGCCCCGTCGCCGTCCAAGGTGTCGGCGCAGGTGGCGACCAGGCCCTTGGCCACGCAGCCGGCCCCGAAACGCACCTGCGCCACCTGGGCGAGCCCGCGCGCGTCGATGGTGACGGTGGCCGGGGTGTGGAAGGTGGCGAAGGCGGTGGTGCGGAACTGCGGCGCCACGAAGGCCGACGGCGCCTGCGTCGCACTCAGCGCGACCGCCACGGGCGGTCCCTGGACCACCGGCCCCGGCCGCCCTGCGGCGTTCGCCGCGGGCGCGGCGGACACGAGGCCCGTCGCGGCCACCACCGCGGCGAGGCCCGCTCCCGCGACACGACCGATAACTCTCATTCCCCTCACGGGGACCCCCTGTCGATCGAACCCGGCGGCCGTTGATCAACAACCGCCGGGGTGATCGTACGTCAGTTCAGGATCAGGGGAGCGGTGTTGTTCTTCGGGTTCGGGTCGAACGGCAGCGTGGTGCTCGGGGCGCCACCGCCCCAGACCAGCTGCACCTGGCCGCGGGCCTGCGGCACGACCGTGTCCACGTGGAAGGTGACCGTGAAGTGGTAGGTGTCGCCCGGGAAGGAGAGGATCGCCTTCAGCCCGGCCGAGCAGTACCAGGCGCTGTCCGTCCCCTGACCGCACTCCGGGCCGCCGACGACGGTGGTCCCGGCCGGGGCGGTGAGCTTCACGTACGGGGTGGCCTCGCCACCGCTGCGGTCGTAGAGCACGGCCGGGCCGTGGTTGGTGACCGAGAAGCTCATGGTCACGTCGTGACCGGCGGCCGCCTTGGCGCTGCTGCCGGTGACTCCGTAGTCCGCACCGTTGCGGGCGGTGACGGACTCGACACCGTAGCCCTGGTTCTCGGACATCAACTGGGCCGTGCCGGCCGGTACCGAGGAGGCCTTGCCGACGACGAGCCGCTTGAGGCCGAGGGCCGGGCCGCGGCCCTGCGTCCAGCGGCTGGTGGGCTGCGACGAGGTCGCCCAGGCCAGCGAGGGGCTGCCCGCGGGGGCGGCCTGGACGTCCAGGTAGGTCCACATCGCCCGCGGCGTCACCTTGGTGCGCACCGGCTGGGCGAAGGTGACCTTCTCGCCGATCCGCATCCAGTCGCGGAAGTGGCACACGGCCGCGTCCTCGACCCGGACGCCGCCCTGGACGTCCGAACGGTAACGGCAGTTGCTGTAGTGCTGGGTGAAGCTCAGGCCGGGCGACAGCACCAGGGCCACGTCCGAGCCGTTCGCCGGGCGGTCGCCGACGTTGCCGAAGGTGATCGGCTGGCTGACCACCGCGCCGACCTTCTCGTTCTTGAACTGACCGAGCGGGGCCAGGTTGTACGCGGGGCCGCCGACGGTGACGACACCGGAGCCGCCCTTGACGACGAGGCCCGGCGCGCTGCCGCTGACGGTGTAGCCGCCGGTGGTGCCGAGCTTGACGCCCTTGAACGGGGTCACCGTGAACGGCGCGTTCCCACCCATGCCGGTGCCGTCGACCGGCCAGTACTCGGCGCAGTCCGCCACCAGGCCGTGCGCGGTGCACTCGCCCGAGAAGGCGACCTTGCCGACCTTGGCCAGCCCTCGGGCGTCGACCTTGACGTCGACGTTGCGGAAGCCGAGGTTGCGGTGGAACGTCCAGTTCAGCTGCGGGCTCTGGGCACCGGTCAGCGCGAGCGCGAGCGGGGCGACCCGATCGAGGGTGATCGTCGGCTGCGTGGCGGCGGTGGCGGCCGGGGCCGCGACACCGAGGCCCAGCGCGCCGGTGGCGACGACGACGGCTGCGACGGCCGCCTTGCGTCCCGTGCGGATGCTTCTCATGTTCTCCCCCATCTCTTTCCTGATGTCTTCTGTGAGCTCTGCTGCGCGACGCGCGGTCAGGCGCGGCGGGTCGGCTTGCTCGCGGTGAAGGTGGCCCAGCGGTGGTCGTCGGCGGGGTTCGCCGCCGGGCTCTCCGGCCCGAGGGTCACCACCTCGAAGGGCGCCGCGGTGACCGGCTTGGCCGCCTTGACGACGAAGCGCCAGGCCACCGTGTGCCTGGGGGCCAGCGCCGCGGCGGTGACGCAGGCGTAACCGAGCGCCTGCGGCGCCGCCTCGGCCCGCTCCGCACCGACCGCGTCGGGACCCGACTGCTCCGGGTGGCAGCCCTTCGGCATGCTCAGCACCGTCACACCGGCCGGGACGTACAGGTAGGCGCCGACGGTGCCGGTGAGGCCCCCTCCGACCTGGACCTTCGAGCTGTACGGCACGGTGCCGGTGTTCTTCACGGCCACCGTGATCGCGGCCGACCGGCCGACGACCGTGCGGACCGAGGAGGTCACCGCGGCGATGTCGGCCGTCAGGCCGGTGTCGAGGTTGGTGTAGTACAGCCCGTTGTACGGGTCGATGTCGCCCGCGGCGGCGACGCGCGGCGACGCGGCGCCGGCGGGCGTGCCGCCCGGCACCAGGGTGACCGGCGCGCCGGTGCCGGGCTTGCCGTCGGGCACACCGATCCAGTCCGCACCGGCGAGGTCCGCGCCGTACTGGACCTCGTCCCCGTGGGAGCCCTTGGGGACGGCCAGCGTGAACGGGTCGGACAGGGACATGGTCTGCCCCGGCTGCAGCGTGACGCCCGGGAAGTCGCAGTAGGCGCCGAGCCGCTTGCCCGACTCGCTGGCGTACACGCAGTTGCTGTGGTTCCCGAGCAGGGTCATCGCCCCGTACTCGTCGCGGACGAAGACCACCGGGTCGGTGGCGACCCCGCTGCCCACGTTGGTGATGCTGATCGGCAGCGCATCGTTCCGGCCGGGCTTGACCCGGTAGGTCGCGCCGAGGTCGCGGACCGCGATGTCCGGACCGTCCGCGACGGTGACGGCGACCCGGTCCGGGACGTTCCCGAACACCTCCTCGGTGGCGTTGCTGCTGGTGACCTTGAAGACCACCTGGCCGCTCTGCCCGGCCTTGGCCGCCGTGGTGGCACGGACGCCGACCAGGAAGTTCGCGAAGCCGCCGGGCAGGTTCCCCAGGGTGCAGGTCTCGTGCAGGTGGTCGGAGCGGGTCCAGACGCAGCCGTGGGCCGGCTGCGCGAGCTCGCCGAACCCCTTGACGCCGGTGGCGTCCACGGCGACCCGCACGCCGTCGAGCTCCCGGTGGCCCGGGGAGACGATCTGCAGCGAGAGGGCGCGGAACTGCGCGCCGTTCCCGCCGGTGCGGACGGGAACGGTGCGCGGGAAGCCCGTCTCGACGAAGAACCGGCCCTTGGCGCCGGCGGCCGCCTCCGCGCCGGCGGGCACCGCCATCGCCGCGCCGACGGCGGCCGTCAGCGCGACAGCGGCCGCCCCGACCCGCCGGATGGTTGAGTGCGTCATGCTGTCTCCCCCTGGTGTCCGCTCGTCAGCGAATGCTGACGAGCAGGTGCACTCTAGGCGGGGGCGCTTACACCACAAGCGGACAGTCCTGGACAGGCGACCGCAAAGAATCAGGCGGATCTCACCGGATTCATGACCGACTGTCAACCTTGCGGCGCCGGCGGGTCAGCAGGACCGCGCCCGCGCCCAGGACGATCGCGCCCGCGCCGGCCGCGGCGAGCGGGAGGGCGGAGGAACCGCCACCGGTGTGGGCGAGGCCGCCGGAGGGGGACGACGGCGAGGCGGACGGGGTGGCCGCGTGGGTCGGCGTCGCGGTGGGCGTGGTGGTGGACCCGGTCGCGGTCACGGTGAATCCGGCCACGTTGTCGTCCGGGTTGCGGTCGGTCGGCGCGCCGACGGCGATGGCGAGCCCGGGCGCCTTCCGCAGCACCCGGGTGGGCTTCAGCTGGAAGGCGAAGACGGCCTGCTGGCCCGGCTTCAGCACGTGCCGCACCGCGCAGGCGTAGGGCGTGCCGTCGAGGGCGGACGGGTCGCCGGCCGCGGCGGAGGGGGCCAAGGCGTGCGCACCGAAGTGGCCCTCGGCCAGCAGGCCGCGCAGGTGCCCGGTGGTGCCGGCGACGGAGGAGGCCGCGTCCGGGGAGATGAGCTCGCAGCCTGCCGGGAGCGAGGCGACGGAGACGCCCTTCGGCACGACCACCACGACGCCCGCGGTGATGCCCGGGCTGCCCGCCAGCACGTGGGTCGGGACGGAACCGACGTTGCGCACGCCGAAGGTCGCCGGGACGGTGTGCCCGACGGTGCCGGTGATCGTGTGCGGGGCCACGACGGCCACGTCGTCCTTGGTCACCAGCCGCAGCTCGGAGACGCCGACGTTGTTGTCGTAGTTGATGTCGGCCTTGGCCCTGGCCGAGATCGACGGCCCGGCGGGCACCAGTGTCAGCGGCGCGCCCGTGCCGGGCTTGCCGCCCCCGCCGAGCTGCTGCTCGACGAGGCCGCCCTTGACGTCCCAGCCGTAGAGCAGGGCGTCGGCGCCCACCGCGTTCCGGTCGGCGGTCAGCGGCACGGGGGTGGACAGCCGGTAGGCCTCGCCCGGCTTGATCACGGTGTCGAAGTGGCAGACGACCGAGCCGGCGCCGTTGTCGTAGCGGCAGTTGGAGTAGTTGCCGCCGAGCGTGAAGTTGCCCCCCGCGGTGCCGAGGACCAGGGTGAGGCCGCCCGTCGCGTCCTGGTCGCCGACGTTCTGCACGGTCGGGTCGACCGGGGAGGGGCCGCCCGACCGGACGTCCAGCACGGTGGGCAGCGTGCCCACGGCGAGGTCCGGCCCGGAGCCGACGGTGACGGCGGTGGTCAGCGGCGGGTTGTCCGGGTCGACGGTGGCGTGGGCGGCGGTGACCGCGAAGCGCACCGTGCCCTTGGCGCCGAGCGCCGCGCCGGACGCCGAACGGAGCCCGACCTCCAGCTCGGCGATGGTGTCCACCGTGCCGACGACGCAACGCTCGTGCAGCTTGGCGGCGTCGGTGAAGGAGCAGCCCTTGCCCAGGGACAGCTCGGCGACCCCGGTGGCGCCGCTCGCGTCCACGGTGACGGCGACCCCGGTCAGCGGCGCCGTCTCGCCCATGATCACCAGGCCGACCTGGTGGAAACGCTGCGCCTGGGCGCCCGAGCTCTGCGGCAGCAGCGTCAGGTCGGACGCGCTGACGAGCGCGGCGAAGTGGTCACCCCCGGCCGCCTGCGCGGGGAGGGCGGCCACGCCGCCGGATATCAGGACGGCGGCGGCGACGGCTCCGAAGCGGACCGCTCCTCGCGCGCGGGCGAAGACCATGAAGGGTTCCCGGTGAGAATGGGGTAAGAATCAGTCAAGATCCAACCACCTCGGGCACCCGCCGAACCAGGCCAGTGGCCAAAACGTGATCTGCGCGCCCGCCAGGAACGCGCAGATCACGGGGCCGGAGCGGCCCGGTCGGACAGTCCGTCAGCCGGTTCCGGTGGCCAGCTCCTCGTCCTGGCCGGGCTCCGGGCGGACACCGCGCGGGAAGAGGTCACCCGGCGTGGGGATGGGCCGGACCGGACGCTCCTCCCCCTCCTTCGGCTTCGGTCGGCCCTGCGGCGCCGCGGGACGGCCCGGGGCGGGGTGCTCGGTGCTGCTGCTCATGTCGCTCGTTCCTCCACGTCGGATGGGCAGGGGATACGACTCCGCGCGACCGTGCTCGACCGAGCCCGGCTCACGCAGCCTGGTCGGGCGGTTCGCCCGCGCGAAGTCCGCCACCTTCCCCCCGATCGACACGCTGGCGATCCGCGGCGGACGCGGGATCTCCTGCGGGGCGTGCGCTGCGGCGTTGGCGGCGACCTGCGCTGCGGCGTGCACGGCCGGAACGGCCGGCGTGCGGGGCGCGGCCAGCGCCACCACCGTGGGCAGGACCGTGGCCGCGGCCACCGTCGGAGGCCCGGCAGGTGGCGGCACGCCGGGGCCGCCCGGCGCGTCGAGCCGGCGGCGGACCCCCGCCTCCGCCAGCTCCGCGCAGCGCTTGCGCAGCAGCGCCCGCCGGTTGTGCTCGGACTGGGCACACGGCATTGCGTTCAGCGCGCGCAGCGCGGCAAGGTCCTCGGAGTCCGGCAGGTAGCCGTCCGCGACGGCCTCCTCCAGCCGCTGCAGGTAGCCCGACGCGCTGCCGGGCAGGGCGGTCCGGTAGCGGACCAGCTCGGCGAGCGCGAACGCCCGCATCCTGCCGCCTTCGAGGACCGCCTCCTCGATCGCCTCGGAGAGCCGCAGCATGTCCTGGACGTCCTCGACCCACGCGGCCCGGGAGGCCGCGCTCGGTCTGGAGTCCGTCCCGGTCGGAGGGTTGAGCACGTGGGCGAGGGCCCGTCGGAGGACCCGGAGCTCGTCCGCGCTGAAGGCCATCCCGCCGCGCGAACCGTGAGGCGTAGGCATGGGACGACTGTACGTAGCGAAAAGGGAAAATCGGATGAACCCGCCGCATGTCGGCGGGTCTTCCGGAAAACTGACAGTCGTTCGGCTCAGCAGGCCGAGGATCAGGACGCTGTGTTGCGCTCGTACACGAGGCGCAGCCCGATCAGCGTCAGCCACGGCTCGTGGACGTCGATGCTGGTCGCCTCGCCCAGCACCAGCGGGGCCAGCCCGCCCGTCGCGATGACCTGCACGTCGTCCGGGTTCTCGGCCAGCTCGGCCGCCATCCGGTTGACGATCCCGTCCACCTGCCCGGCGAAGCCGAACAGCACGCCGGACTGCATCGCCTCGACGGTGTTCTTGCCGATGACGCTGCGCGGCCTGGCCACCTCGATCTTCCGCAGCATCGCGCCGCGGACCCCGAGCGCCTCCACCGAGATCTCGATGCCCGGCGCGATCGCCCCGCCGACGAAGTCGCCGCGCTCGTTGATCGCGTCGAAGCTCGTCGCCGTACCGAAGTCGACGACGATGCACGGCCCGCCGTAGAGGTGCTTGGCCGCCAGCGTGTTGACGATCCGGTCGGTGCCGACCTCCTTCGGGTTGTCGGTCAGCACGTGCACGCCGGTCTTGACGCCCGGCTCGACCAGCACGGCCGGGACGTCGCCGTAGTAACGCCGCGTCACCTCACGCAGCTCGTGCAGGACGGTGGGGACGGTGCAGCAGATCGCCAGACCGTCCACCTCCTCGTTCTTCAGCACCGGGTGCGCGCCCATCAGCCCCTGCATCAGCACCGCCAGCTCGTCGGCGGTCCGGCGCGGGTCGGTGGAGACGCGCCAGTGCTCGACGATCTCCTCGCCGTCGAAGATGCCGAGGACCGTCTGGGTGTTGCCGACGTCGATCGTGAGCAGCATGGGCGCGCGCCTTCTCTGGGTGTCGCAGCTTGGGGTCGTTGGGAAGGTGTGGCTAGCCGCGCAGGTCGAGGCCGATGTCGAGAACCGGCGAGGAGTGCGTGAGGGCACCGACGGCCAGGTAGTCGACACCGGTCTCGCCGACGGCGCGGGCCGTCTCCAGGGTCAGCCCGCCGGAGGCCTCCAGCTTGGCGCGGCCCGCGACCAGCGCGACGGCCTCGCGCAGCTCCTCGACGGTGAAGTTGTCCAGCAGGATCAGGTCCGCGCCGGCCTCCAGCACCGGCGGGATCTGCGCCAGGGTGTCCACCTCGACCTCGACCTCAAGCTCCGGGTAGGCGGCACGCACAGCCTTGAACGCCTCGGCGACACCGCCCGCGGCGACGACGTGGTTGTCCTTGACCAGCGCGGCGTCCGACAGCGCCATGCGGTGGTTGGCGCCACCGCCGCAGCGGACCGCGTACTTCTCCAGCGCGCGCAGGCCCGGCGTGGTCTTGCGGGTGTCGCGGACGACGGCGCCGGTGCCGTCCAGGGCCTTGGCCCAGGCGTTGGTGGCGGTGGCGATGCCGGACAGGTGGCACAGCAGGTTGAGCGCGGAGCGCTCCGCCGTGAGCAGGTCACGGGTCCGGGTGGTCACGCTGAGCAGGACGGTGCCCGGCTCCACGTGCGCGCCGTCCTCGACGTGCCGCTCGACGGAGAACTCCTCCTCGGCGACGAGGGAGATCACCGCCTCGGCGACCCGCAGGCCCGCGACGACGCCGGCCTGCCGCGCGACGAAGTCCGCGGTGGCGACGGCCTCGGCGGGCACGGTCGCGACGGACGTCACGTCCTCCCCACCGGCGAGGTCCTCGGTGAGGGCCATCATGGCGATGTCCTCCACCTCGACCGGGTCCAGGTCGGCGGCTTCGAGCAGCGCCGCGAGCTCCGGGTCGAGCCCGGTCTCGTACTCGCCGCAGGCGCAGTCGTCGCCGCAGCCGTCTTCGATGAGGGGCAGGTCTTCGTGGGACACGGTCCAACAATCCTTTCGTTGCACTACTCAGGGGCGCGAGGCTCTGCTTGTTAACTGCGTGCGCGACAAGCCACCCAGGGAGGGATTTCGCCGAACGAGCAGGGCCATCCGCACTGGGTGGTTGCTCGCGCAGTTCCCCGCGCCCCTGGGTGGTGCATTCATCCGACCTGCAGACGTCCTTCGTCCAAGGTCGTGGTCAGGTGCCTGCGCCAGTTCACGTCGTCGCGGTCCGGCGCGTCCTCGCGCCAGTGGCAGCCGCGCGTCTCCTCACGGAGCAGCGCCGCAGCGGCCAGGGCCGAGGCGACCAGGTGGAGGTTGGTGGCCTCCCACGTCTCGACCTGGGGGAACTCGTGCTTCTCGGGGTCCGGCTCCGACAGTGCGGCCAGTCCCTCCACGGCGGTGGCCATGCTCTCCGCCGACCGCAGCACGCCGACACCCCGCGTCATGACCCGCTGGATCTCCGCCCGCGCCTCCGCGGCCAGCAGCGGGACGACCTCGATCGGGCGGGTGGTGTCCTCGTGGCGCGGGGCGAGCTTGCCGAGACGGTCGCGCTCGATGATGTCCGCCGCGATCCGCTCCGCGAAGACCAGGCCCTCCAGCAGCGAGTTGGAGGCGAGCCGGTTCGCGCCGTGGACGCCGGTGCAGGCGGCCTCGCCGCAGGCGTAGAGGCCGGAGACGGAGGTGTGGCCGCGCAGATCGGTCCGCACGCCGCCCGAGGCGTAGTGCGCGGCCGGGGCGACCGGGATCAGCTCGGTGACCGGGTCGATGCCGTGGGAGCGGCAGGAGGCGAGGATGGTCGGGAACCGCTCCTCCCACATCGCCGCGCCGAAGTGGCGGCCGTCGAGGAACATGTGCTCCGCGCCGGTCTCGTGCATCCGCCGCATGATGCCCTTGGCGACGATGTCACGCGGCGCGAGCTCGGCCAGCTCGTGCTGGCCGACCATGAAGCGGACGCCCTCGGCATCGACCAGGTGGGCGCCCTCACCGCGGACCGCCTCGGAGATCAGCGGCTGCTGGCCCTCCGCGTCCGGGCCGAGCCACAGCACCGTCGGGTGGAACTGCACGAACTCCAGGTCGGCGACCTCCGCGCCCGCGCGCAGCGCCAGCGCGACGCCGTCGCCGGTGGAGACCGCCGGGTTGGTGGTGGCGGAGAAGACCTGGCCGAGGCCGCCGGTGGCGAGCACGACGGCCCGCGCGTGGACCGCGCCGACGCCGTCGCGCTGGCCCTCGCCCATCACGTGCAGGGTCAGGCCCGCGGTGCGGCCCTCGGCGTCCGTCAACAGGTCCAGCACCAGGGCGTGCTCGATCAGCTCCACGCCCTCGTCGTCGCGCACGTCGCGCACCGCGGCGACCAGCGCACGCGATATCTCCGCGCCGGTGGCGTCGCCGCCCGCGTGGGCGATGCGGCGGCGGTGGTGGCCGCCCTCGCGGGTCAGCAGGATCTCGCCCTCGTCGTCGCGGTCGAAGGCCGCGCCCGTGTCGATCAGGCGGCGCACCGCGCCCGGACCCTCGGTGACGAGCATCCGGACGGCGTCCTCGTCGCACAGGCCGGCGCCGGCGACGAGGGTGTCCTCCAGGTGCTGCTCGGGGGTGTCCCCCTCCCCCAGCGCGGCGGCGATGCCGCCCTGCGCCCAGCGGGTGGAGCCGTCGTCGAGCATCGCCTTGGTGACGACCAGCACGCGCAGACCCGCGGCGCGCACGCGCAGGGCCGTGGTCAGGCCCGCGATGCCCGAGCCGACGACGACCACGTCGGTGGTCGTCGTCCAACCCGGCGCCGGGGCGGCGAGTCTGCGCACAGAAGCGGTGCTGCTGCTCATTCGTGACTCCGTACAGCGAGGGCGGGGGCCGCGGCGATCGCGTCACCCCGCATCAGGCCGCTGCCCTCTGGAGCAGCGGCGGCGTCCGCGCCGGTGTGGGTGATCCGGTTGTCGCGGTCGACGAAGACGATACGCGGCGTGAAGGCACGCGCCTCGGCGTCCTCCATCTGACCGTAGGCGATGAGGATCACCAGGTCACCAGGGTGGACGAGCCGGGCTGCCGCGCCGTTGATGCCGATCACGCCGGTGCCGCGCCCGCCCGCGATGGTGTAGGTCTCCAGGCGCGCGCCGTTGTCGATGTCGACGATGTGGACCAGCTCGCCGGGCAGGATGTCGGCGGCGTCGAGCAGGTCCTCGTCCACCGTGACCGAGCCGACGTAGTGCAGGTCGGCCTGGGTGACGGTGGCGCGGTGGATCTTGGACTTCATCATCGTGCGGATCATGCTTGGTCACGTCTCCTGGTCGGGGTACATGCCGTGGGCGCTGACGGGCGTCAGAACCGGATGCGGACGTTGTCGATGAGGCGGGTGGACCCCACCTTGGCGGCGACGGCCAGAACCGCCTCGCCGGTGAAGTCCTCCCGGTCGATCTCGGTGAAGTCGGACGGGTCGATCAGGCCGAGGTAGTCGAGGGCGATACCGCTCCCCGCCGCCTCCAGAACAGCCTGGGCCGCCTTCTTCACCGCCGACGGGGCCGCGCCCGCCGCCCGGGCGTCACGCCCGGCGAAGAGCGCGCGGGAGAGCGCGAGGGCGCGCTCCCGCTCCTCGGCGGCGAGGAAGCGGTTGCGGCTGGACAGCGCCAGCCCGTCCGCCTCGCGGACGGTCGGCACGCCCGCGATCTCCACCGGGAAGTTCAGGTCGGCGACCATGCGCCGGATCAGCGCCAGCTGCTGGCCGTCCTTCTCACCGAAGAAGGCCACGTCGGGCCCGGTGAGGTGGAGCAGCTTGGCGACGACGGTCAGCATGCCGTCGAAGTGGCCCGGGCGCGAGGCGCCCTCGTAGCCGGTGCCCATCGGCCCGCCGGACAGCCGCACCTGCGGCTCGCCGCCCGGGTAGACCTCGTCGACGCCCGGCGCGAACACCACGTCGGCGCCGGCCTCGCTGGCCAGCATCAGGTCGGCGTCGAGGGTGCGCGGGTAGCGGTCCAGGTCCTCGCCCGCGCCGAACTGCAGCGGGTTGACGAAGACGGTGACGACGACCGTGCCGTCGGCCCCGGCACGCTCACGCGCGGTGCGGATCAGCGTGGCGTGGCCCTCGTGCAGGGCGCCCATCGTCATCACGACGGCGCGCAGGCCCGCCTTCGGCTGGGCTTCCAGCTCGCGCTTGGTGTGCACCAGGACGGTCATCGGTTGTTCTCCTCGGCGAGGGCGTCCAGCAGGGCCTCGGCGGCCTCGGGCTTGAGCGTTCCGTTGGCCAGCGCGCGGTCCGCGGTGGCCCGGGCCATGGCCCGGTAGGCCTCCAGCAGCTGCGGCGTGGTGCCGCGCAGCTGCTCGATGTGGGTGCGCACGGTGCCCGCGTCGCCGCGCGCGACGGGACCGGTCAGGGCGAGGTCCCCGGCGCGGAGCGTGTTGTCGAGCGCGGCGCCGAGCAGCGGGCCGAGCATCTGCCCCGGCTCGGCGACCCCGGCGCGCGACAGCAGCTCCATCGCCTGCGCGACAAGGGTGACCAGGTGGTTCGAGCCGTGGGCGAGCGCGGTGTGGTAGAGCGGTCGCCGCTCCTCGGGGATCCACTCGGGCTCACCGCCCATCTCGACGACCAACGCCTCCGCGACCGGTCGCAGCTCCTCCGGTGCGGTCACCCCGAAGGGGCAGCCGGCGAGACGGGCGACGTCGACGGCGGTGCCGGTGAAGGTCATCGCCGGGTGCAGCGCGAGCGGCAGCGCGCCCGCGCGGGTCGCGGGCTCCAGCACGGCGATGCCCTTGGCACCGGAGGTGTGCACGAGGATCTGTCCGGGCCGCACGGCGCCGGTCGCGGCCAGGCCGGCCACGAGGTCCTCGAGTGCGTCGTCCGGGACGGTGAGCAGGACCAGGTCGGCGGCGGCCATCACCTGCGGCGGGCTGACCAGCCGCACGCCCGGCAGCAGCGTGCTCGCGCGGCGCTGGGACGCGAGGGAGACGCCGGAGGCGGCGACGACCTTGTGCCCGGCGTACTGCAGCGCGGCGCCCAGGGCGGGGCCGACGCGCCCCGTCCCGACGACGCCGACGGCAAGGCGCCCGGGCCGGTTGTCCGGCGCGGTGGGGTCGGGATCGCCGAAGGCGGGCAGCCCGAGGTCGTCCATGGTGCGGTTTCCGTTCCAGTCCTCAGCAGGTACCAGACGTTCCCGGCAAGTTTACGGCCCCGAGGCGAGCACTCGCTGTGGCGCCAGCCACTATCAGGGAGGCGCAGCCTCCAGGGGCGCGAGGAACTGCGCGAGAAACCCACCCGAGGCGGACGGCCCTGCTCGCTCGGGATCTGACGGCACAGGGTGGCTTGTCGCGCAGTTCCCCGCGCCCCCAGCGTGTGCCGCCTACTCGTCTGCCTTCTGGTGCTCGTTGTAGACACCCGAAAGAGGCTGCGCCGACATCGCGTGGATCGCCTCCATGATCTCGTCCGTGATCGCCCGGCGGACCGGGCCCACCGGGGAGATCCCGATGCGGTCGGAGAAGTCCAACGGCTTGCCGAACTGCACCCTGATCCGCCGGATCCGCGGCATCAGCTTGCCCACGGGCTGGATCCGCTCGGTGCCGGTCAGCGCCACCGGGACCACCGGCGCGCCCGAGGCCAGCGCGAGCCAGGCGACACCGGTACGGCCCTTGTACAGGCGGCCGTCGCGCGAGCGCGTGCCCTCGGGATAGATGCCGAACGCGCCACCCTCCTGGAGCACGGACAGGCCCGCGTCCAGCGCGGCCTGGGCCGCCCTGTGCGTACCGCGCTCGACCGGGATGGAGCCCATGGAGGAGAAGAAGACCTTGTTGGCCCTGCCCTTCACACCCGCCCCGGTGAAGTACTCCGCCTTCGCCAGGAACGCCACCGGGCGCGGGGCGACCAGCGGGATGACCGCGCTGTCGATCGCGGCGAGGTGGTTGCTGGCGATGATCACCGGCCCGGTGCGCGGGACGTTCTCGCGGCCGATCACGACCGGGCGGTAGACGACCCGGGTCATGGGGGACAGCACCAGCTTGGCGAGCGCTTGGGACACGTGCGTTCCTTTGGTGCGTGGAAGGACGGGCGCTGCGGATCGTACGTCATCGGACCGGACGGATGAACTCACGTCCGGCGACGTGCGGGCCCGCGTCTGCGAGGCTGACGTCATGGCAAACGAACACTCGACCCCGATCGATCCCGCCTCCCGCCGCTTCGCGGCGCTGCGCGGCGCGGAGCGGCTGCTGTCGGGGCCTCGGCCGCGCAGCGTCGCGGAGCGCCTCGCCGAGCTGTCCGGCGAGGCCGGACACGCGGCCTACGACCTGGACGGTCGGCCCGACGTCTACTGCGACGGGATCGTCGCCGCCCTCGAGCAGTCGGTCGCCGGGCTGCTCGGCATGGAGGCGGCCGCGTTCTTCCCCACCGGCACGATGGCCCAGCAGGTGGCGCTGCGCTGCTGGACCGAGCGGACCGGCAACCCGCTGGTGGCCATGCACCCGCTGGCCCACCCCGAGGTGCACGAGCGGCACGCGTACGCCCAGCTGAGCGGGTTGCGCAGCGTGTGGCCGACCCAGGAGCCGCGGCTGCCGAACGCGGACGAGGTGGAGGGCTGCGCCGAGCCGTTCGGCACGCTGATGCTGGAGCTGCCGCTCCGGGACGCCGGATTCGTCCTGCCGAGCTGGGAGGAGTTGACCGACGCCGTCGCCGCCGCCCGCGAGCGTGACGCGGTCGTGCACTTCGACGGCGCGCGGCTGTGGGAGACGACCGCTCACTTCGGGCGCACCCTGCCGGAGATCGCGGACCTGGCGGACTCCGTCTACGTCTCCTTCTACAAGACCCTCGGCGGTGTCAGCGGCGCGGCCGTGGCCGGGCCGGCCGAGTTCGTGGCGCAGGCCAAGGCGTGGCGGCACCGCTACGGCGGCCAGCTGTGGCAGCAGTGGCCGGCCGCGCTGGCCGCGCTGATCGGGCTGGAGCAGGAGCTGCCGCGGCTGGACGCGTACGTCGCGCACGCCAAGGTGGTGGCGAAGGCGCTGGCCGCGGTGCCGGGCAGCCGGGTGCATCCGGGGGTGCCGCAGACGCACCAGTTCCAGTACTGGCTGCCCTACGCGGCCGACGCGCTCAACGAGACGACGCTGCGTCAGGCGGAGGAGACCCGGCAGGCGCTGTTCAGCGGCTGGCGCGCGGCGCCGGTGCCGGGCCACTCCTTCACCGAGATCACCGTCGCCGCTCCGGCGCTGGAGTGGTCGCCCGAGGAGATCGAGGACGCGCTCGGGCAGTTCCTGAAGATGCTGCGCTGACCGACCGTGCCGCGGTGGCGGCCCGGGAGTCAGCGCGACGCGCGGACCAGGCCGGTCTCGTAGGCGAGGACCACGGCCTGGACGCGGTCGCGCAGCTCCAGCTTGGTGAGGATGCGGCCCACGTGCGTCTTCACCGTGGCCTCGGACAGGCCCAGGCGCTCGGCGATCTCGCCGTTGGACAGGCCCTGGGCCACCAGCAGCAGCACCTCGCGTTCGCGCTCGGTCAGCCGCTCGAGCTCGGGGGTGAGCTTGGGCTCGGCCGCGGCCGGGAGCACGGCCGTGAAGCGGTCGATCATGCGGCGGGTGGTGGTCGGCGCGACGACCGCCTCCCCGCTGCTGACGGCGCGGATCGCGGCGACCAGCTCGGGCGGCGGGACGTCCTTGAGCAGGAAGCCGCTCGCGCCCGCCTTGAGCGCGGAGAAGGCGTACTCGTCCAGGTCGAAGGTGGTCAGGATGAGCACCCTGGGGCGGGAGGCCAGCGGCGTCGCCTCGTCGCAGATGCGGCGGGTCGCCTCGACTCCGTCCAGCCGGGGCATCCGCACGTCCATCAGCACCACGTCGACCTCGACGGTGGCGAGCACCTCCAGCGCCTGCGCGCCGTCGCCCGCCTCCGCGACGATCTCGATGTCCGGCTGGGACTGCAGCACCATCCGGAAACCGGTGCGCAGCAGCTCCTGGTCGTCGACGAGCATGATCCGGACGGTCACGCGGCTCTCCCTGCGGTGGTGGTGGGTGGCTAGCGGACGGAGCCGAGCGGCAGGACGGCCTCGATGCGGAACCCGCCGCCGACGCGGGGGCCGGCGTCGAGACTGCCGCCGACCATGCCGACGCGCTCGCGCATACCGATCAGACCATGACCGAAGCCGTCCTCGCCGCCGGTGGTGACCAGCTCGGCGCTGGCGCCGCGGCCGTCGTCCTCGATGACCATGGCCAGGTCGCTGTCATGGAAGCGGATCTTGACGGTGGCGCTGGCCTCCGGGCCACCGTGCTTGCGGGCGTTGGTCAGCGCCTCCTGCACGATCCGATAGGCCGTCAGCTCCACGCCGCGCGGCAGCGGTCGCGGGTCGCCCTCGACGCTGAACTCGACCGGCAGGCCGGCGCTGCGCACCTGCTCCAGCAGGTCCGGGAGCTGCTCGACGCCGGGCTGCGGCACGTACTCGCCGGTGGTCTCCTCGCTGCGCAGCAGGCCCAGCAGGCGGCGCATCTCGGCGAGCGCCTGACGGCCGGTGGCGGCGATGGTGCCCAGCGCCTCCTTGGCCTGCTCCGGGGAGGCGTCCATGACGTAGGAGGCGCCGTCGGCCTGGACGATCATCACCGAGACGTTGTGGGCGACGACGTCGTGCAGCTCCCGCGCGATCCGGGCGCGCTCGGCGGCGACGGCCACCTTGGCCTGGGCGTCGCGCTCGCGCTCCAGCCGGGCGGCGCGGTCCTCCAGCTCCAGGTAGTAGGCGCGGCGGATGCTGGTGAAGCGGCCCAGCACCCAGCTGAGCACGAACGGCGTGGAGGCGACGACGGAGAAGAACATCACCGACGGCTTGTCGATCCACGCGTTGGAGAACGCGACGAACGCCAGCGGCCCGGAGACCAGGCCGAGCGCCAGGGCCGCTCGGGACGTCCACTTGTTGCCGAACGCCGCCGCACCGTAGCCGAGGACCAGCAGGGCCATGTCGGAGACGTAGACGTTGTGCGCGAACCCGAGCTGCAGGAAGGCCAGCAGCGCGCCCGCCCACAGCGCGAAGTCGGGGTGGCGCCGGCGGAACGCCAGCAGCGTGCAGAGGGCGAGCGCGAGCAGCACCTGGCCGGGGCTGCGTTCGGCGTAGGCCTCCAGCAACGACAGCAGGAACAGCAGCACGGCCCACAAGGTGTCGGACACCAGGGGGCGGCTGCGGAACCAGCTGTAGAGGAGTTGCACGCTTCCAGGTTAGGCAGCGCGGAGAGGTCCGCCCTCCGTCGCCGGAGTGAGTCCGCTCTCCTCCGGAAGTCGGAGTTGGTTGCCGGGGCCAATCGTTCGTCGTGCCGACTGGTTCGGCCGTGATCCCCGCTGGAAGAGTGGGGCCATGAGCTATCTGCCCTGGCGGGACGCCATGGAGCGGGCCCTGTACGGCCCGGAGGGGTTCTTCGTGCGGGAGGGCGGCGGACCGGCCGCGCACTTCCGCACCTCCGTGCACGCCTCCCCGCTCTTCGCCGGGGCGGTCCTGGAGCTGGCCCGGCGGGTGGACGAGGCGCTCGACCGCCCGGAGCGGCTGACCGTCTGCGACGTCGGCGCGGGCCGCGGCGAGCTGCTGGTGGCGCTCGGCGCGCAGGCCCGCGCCGTCGATCCGGAGCTCGCGGACCGGCTGCGGCTCGTCGCGGTGGAGCGGGCCGCGCGTCCCGAGGGACTGCCGGCGTGGGTGTCCTGGGCGGACCGGATCGAGCCGGTGCCGGCCGGGCTGCTCTTCGCCAACGAGTGGCTCGACAACGTGCCCTGCGAGGTCGCCGAGGTGGACGAGGAGGGCGTCGCCCGCTACGTCCTGGTCGACCCGGCGTCGGGCGCGGAGCGGCCGGGCGAGCCGCTGGACGCCGCGGACGCGGCGTGGCTGCGGGACGCCTTCCCGCACCCGGTCGAGCGGGCCGAGCTGGGACGGTGGCGGGAGCAGGCCTGGTCGCAGGCGGTCGCCGCGGTCGGCGACGGCCTGGCCGTGGCCGTCGACTACGCGCACACGCGCACCGACCGCCCGCCGTTCGGCACGCTCACGGGATACCAGGGCGGCCGCCAGGTGGACCCCGTCCCCGACGGCTCCTGCGACCTGACCGCGCACGTCGCCCTCGACTCCTGCCTGGCCGCGGCGGCGCGGGCGAACCCGCGCGTCACCCACAGCCTGTGGACGACGCAGCGCGCCGCCCTGCACGAGCTCGGCGTGAGCGGCTCCCGGCCGCCCCTGGCGCTGGCGTCGAGTGATCCGGTCGGCTACCTGCGCGCCCTGGCGGGCGCGGGCGAGGCTGCGGAGCTGACCGCGACGGGCGGACTGGGCTCGTTCCTGTGGGGTGTCCAGGCCGTGGGATCGCTGCGAATGGTGTGGCCACAGGGATGGCAGACTCTGATGTCATGACGGAGACGACGGTCGGCATCGGAGCGGGCGCGGGCCTGGCGGGCAGCGGCACCGAGCTGGGCACCAGCGACATGGTGCTGAACATCGGCCCCCAGCACCCCAGCACCCACGGCGTGCTCCGGCTGCGCCTGCGCCTCGACGGCGAACGCATCAGCGAGGCCGAGCCGATCATCGGCTACATGCACCGCGGCGCGGAGAAGCTCTTCGAGGCGCGCGACTACCGCCAGATCATCATGCTGGCCAACCGGCACGACTGGCTCTCGGCGTTCTCCAACGAGCTGGGCGTGGTACTGGCCGTCGAGCGGATGCTCGGCATGGAGGTCCCTGAGCGTGCGACCTGGACGCGGACCCTGCTCGCCGAGCTGAACCGGGTGCTCAACCACCTGATGTTCCTCGGCTCCTACCCGCTGGAGCTGGGCGGGATCACCCCGATCTTCCACGCCTTCGACGAACGCGAGCGGCTCCAGTCGGTGTTGGAGGAGGCCTCCGGCGGCCGCATGCACTACATGTTCAACCGCGTCGGCGGCCTGAAGGAGGACCTTCCGGCGGGCTGGTACGAGCGCGTGCGGGGCGCGGTCGCGGCGGTGCGCGCCCGCGCCGACGTCTTCGACCGGCTCGTCACCGGCAACGAGATCTTCCGCGCCCGCACGTCGGGCGTCGGTGTGCTCGCCCCCGAGCTGGTGCACGCCTACGGCGTCAGCGGCCCGATCGCCCGCGCCTCCGGCGTCGACTTCGACCTCCGCCGCGACGAGCCGTACCTCGCCTACGGGGAGCTCGCCGAGGTCCTGCGGGTGCCGGTCCGTCAGACCGGCGACTGCCTGGCCCGCTTCGAGGTCCTGCTGGAGCAGCTCCATGTCAGCCTGGACCTCGCCGATGCGTGCCTGGACCGCCTCGCGTCCCTCCCGCAGGGGCCGGTGAACGTGCGGCTGCCGAAGGTGCTGAAGGCGCCGGAGGGCGCCACGTACGCCTGGACCGAGAACCCGCTCGGCATCAACGGCTACTACCTGGTCTCCCGCGGCGACAAGACGCCGTGGCGGCTGAAGCTGCGCTCCGCGTCGTTCAACAACCTGCAGGTCCTGAGCGAGATCCTGCCGGGCCAGCTGGTCCCGGACATGGTGGCGATCCTGGGGTCGATGTTCTTCGTCGTCGGAGACGTCGACAAGTAGCACGGGCTCGAGGACCATCGGCCCGTCCGTGGCTCGTCGCGCAGTTCCTCGCGCCCGTGAGGTCAGACCGCGCGGACGGCTCGCACGTCGATCGGCTCGGTCTCGTCCTCTGCCGTGAGGTCCACGATGGCGTGTTCCGTGCGCTCGTGGGCGTGCGTCGGGAGGACGGACGGGGCCTCGGGCGCGGCCACGTACCGGGCCTGGGCCGCGGCCGCCTCGTCGCCGATGACGTCCGCCGGGTCGTGGCCGATCGCGGCCTCCTGGCGGGAGAAGAAGTTGAACGCGCCCATGGTGCGCCCGGTGCCCTGGCGCGGCAGCGCCGGCGGGGGGACCGCCGCGGCCGGCCGCAGCGGCGGGAGCGCGGCGCGGGCCCACGCGGGGGCGCTCGCCGCGGCCTCCGCGGCCTGCGGCTGGGCCGAGGGCTGCATGTAGGGGGCCACCAGCCCGCGCTCCCGCGAGACCGCCACTGCGGCGCCACGGGCCTCCTGACGGGCCGGCAGCGCGGCCTCGGCGGGCTTCTCCGCCTCCGGCGCCGACTCTGCCTCCGCCTCCGCGGGGGCCTCCGCCTCCGCAGGGGCCTGCGCCTCGGGCTTCGCGGGCTTGACGAAGAACGAGCCCGCCTGCGCCTCGGGCTGACGCTCCTTGGGTTCCCCCTCCGCCTCGGCGACCGGCGGGGCCGGCTCCGGCACCGCCGGCAGCGCGGGCACCTGGGGCTGACGCAGGCTCAGCGTACGGCCGGACTCCGCCTGCTCGGCCTGCCGCTCCAGCGAGCGCAGCGTGTTCGCGGCCTTGAGGTAGGCGGCCGGAGTCGGCCGGACACCGCGCTTCGCGACCTCCAGGGCCTGCGCGGCGTCCGCCTCGCGCAGGGCCTGCTCGGCGGCGATGCGGGCGCGGTCGCGCAGGAGTTGGGCGTGCGCGGCCTCCGCGTGGGCGAGCTGGCTGCGCTGGGCGAGCACCCGCCGCTCCAGGCGCTTGACCTGCTCCTCGGCCATCTCGGCCTGGTACTCGAGCTCGGCGACCCGCTCCTCGAAGCGGGCCTCGTCGCGCCCGCGCGCGGCCTGCTCGGAGGCGAGCGCGGCCTGCGTGGCGCTCTCGCGCTGGCGCAGCAGCACCGCGGCGGCGCAGGCGCCGACGCTGACCGCCGCCACCAGGATTCGCAGCACCCCGAGACTGCTGGTCAGCATCGCTGCGGCGAGCGCGGCGACGGCCAGGACCGCACAGGCGAGCGAGGGGAGCGCCCGGCCGAGGCGCGAGGCTTGACGGTGGCGACCACGAGACATGGCCAGAAATCTAGCGTGATCGTCCGACTTATGTCAGGCGAGGGGTCAAGAACACCCTTGACAGATCAAAAATCAGCGCGTCAGCGGCGCTGCGTGGCCCGCTCGCGGTCCTCGTCCTCGTCGTCGGGCAGGCGACAGATGTGCTGGAGCCAGAGCCCGGCGGCCATCACGGCGATACCCGCGAGGACCGCGAACAGGGCCGTGAGGGCTTGGCCGCGGCGGGCCGGGGAGGCGTCGGAGAGGGTGAGCAGGAAGACGCCCATGCCGCCGTAGACGCCCGTCACCAGCGCCGCGACCAGCGCGCTGGCCTGGCCCAGCACCAGGGCCCGGGCGGCGAACAGCGGATCGACGGCCTTGGCGCCGGGCCGGCGTTCGCGCTGGGCCTGGAGCCGGCTGCGCAGCGTGATCGCGGCGGCGGCGAGCACCACCGCGATCACTGCGAGCACGATCGGGGCCGCGGCCGGGACGCCCGGCAGCGAACCGACCGAGTTCCACAGCCGGGCGCCGGCCCAGGACAGCAGCCCGGCGACGAGCGTTGTCACGGCCAGCACGAGCGGGCGAAGCGGCTTCACAGCAGTCCCTCCAAGCAGGATCTGATCCACCGTACCCGGCGCGGCGCCCGCCGTGCCGGTGGTCAGCGGGGCAGGTGCAGCGTGAGATCCTCGCGACGGCGCACACCCTGCTCGCTGACGGTGGTCAGCAACTCGGCGACCTTGCCGTGGCCCGGCAGCTCCGCGTCCGGGTCGGCGTCGTGCCAGGGCGCCAGCACGAAGCCGCGCTCGTGGGCGCGCGGGTGCGGCAGGATCAGCTCGGGGACGTCCTGTTCGACGCCCTCGTAGGCGACGATGTCGAGGTCCAGCGTGCGCGGACCCCAACGGACCTCGCGGACCCGGCCGAAGGCGTCCTCGATGGCGTTGGCGCGTTCCAGCAGCGACTGCGGCGGCAGGGTGGTCTTCAGCACCAGCACCGCGTTGAGGTAGGCGGGCTGCCCCTCCGGGCCGCCGACGCCGTCCGTCTCGAAGACGGCCGAGACGGCCTTGACCCGGACGCCGGGGGTGTCCTCCAGCAGGTCGACCGCCCCCTGGAGGGTCTCCAGGCGGTTGCCGAGGTTGCTGCCGAGGGCGATGACCGCGCGGCGGGGGTTGTGCAGGGTGGTGTCGGCCGAGTCCACCGTCTCCTTGATCTGGGACGGGACCGGCGTGGCGATGGGATCGGGAGACATGGGGCTCATCCGCGACTCCGAACGATAGTGATGGTGACGTCGTCGAACGGGACGGTGATCGGAGCATCCGGCTTGTGCACGGTGACCTCCACCTCCTGGACGGCTGCGTGGGTGAGGCACTGGTCGGCGATGCGCTGGGCGAGAGTCTCGATCAGGTCGACCGGATCGCCCGTGACGATGCCCACGACCTCTTCGGCGATGACGCCGTAGTGGGCCGTCGCCTCCAGGTCGTCGCCGGAGGCCGCAGGGCGGGTGTCGAGCCCGAGCACCACGTCGACCACGAACGTCTGGCCGAGCTCGCGCTCGCGCGGGAAGACGCCGTGATGTCCGCGGGCACGCAGGCCCTTGATCGCGATTCGGTCGAGCATGTGGCGAACACTCCCTGAGGGTCCTGCTCTCCAACTGCGTACCGGTACGGCGTACCGGGGCGGACGCACGGGGGAGCGGCGCAGGCATCATTGCCCACGGGCACCAAGCTACCTTGCATTACTGACAATCCCGTACGGCACCCTTTTGATTCCCAGGCGCCCTGACCTTCACCGGATGTTCCCCAAAAGATCACCCTTCCTCGTCGTCACCGCCGGTCAGCACCGGCGAACCGTGGTGGGACCACAGGCGCCAGCCGTCACCCGTCCGTCGGAACAGGTTCGTGGCGACCACCTTTCCCCCGACCAGGGGACCGAGCTGCCCCTCCTCCTCGGCCTCGCCGCCGGAGAGGATGTTCTCGGTGCAGGTGACGAGCGCCACGTCACCGAGGACCTCGACCTCGACGTCGGTCAGGAAGAACTGGATGTAGTCGGTGTGGGCCATGATCAGCGCGTAGGAGCGCAGCACGGAGGCGCGCCCGCGCAGCACCGGCCAGCCCGGGTGCACGCACACGCAGCCGTGCACGTCGTCCGCGTCCGCGCCGGAGACCCAGACGTCCGTCAAGGCGTCCAGGTCGCCCGCCTCCAGGGCGGCGTACAGGGCGCCGTTGGCGTCCAGCACCGCGGCGACCTCGGCCTCGCTCCCCTTCGGCACCCCCGTCACCGCTCCTCCCGCGCGGCCCGCAGCGCGGCCTCGACGCGCACGGCGTCCGCCGTGGCGCCGACCTCGTGCACCCGCACCGCCCAGGCCCCGGTGGCGGCCGCCAGCGCGGAGACCGCGGCGGTCGCGGCGTCACGCTCGCGCGCCGGGCGCAGCTCACCGGTCCGCTCGTCGGCCAACAGCGTCCCGAGGAAGCGCTTGCGCGAAGCGGCGACCAGGAGCGGGTGCCCGAGGCGGTTCCAGGCGTCCAGCCGGGCCAGCAGTGCCCAGTCGTCCTCGCGGGTCTTGGCGAAGCCGAGCCCCGGGTCGACGATCAGTTGCTCCGGCTTCACACCGGCCGCGACGACGGCCTCGGCCTGCGCCTCGACCTCCGCGACGACCTCACGGACCACGTCCTCGTAGCGGGCGAGCGACTCCATCTCCGTCGACTGACCGCGCCAGTGCATCACCACAAAGGGGACACCCGTCCCGGCCGCGACCTTGACCATGTCGGCGTCGGCCCGTCCACCGCTCACGTCGTTGATCACCTTCGCCCCCGCGGCGACGGACGCCTCCGCGACGGCGGCCCGCATGGTGTCCACGCTCACGACGACACCCGCGGCGGTGAGCCCGGTGATCACCGGGATGACGCGGCGCAGCTCCTCCTCCTCGGTGACCCGCTGGGCCCCCGGCCGGGTGGACTCCCCACCCACGTCGACGAGGTCGGCGCCCTGCCGCGTGAGCTCGATCCCGTGGGCGACCGCCTTGTCCGGATCGAGCCACAGCCCACCGTCGGAAAAGGAGTCCGGGGTCACGTTCACGATGCCCATGACCCCGCAGCGGCCCCAGTCGGGCAGTCCGGGAAGGTGTCGGTGCGGAGTAGCCATGCCCCGATTATCTCGCCGGGGGAAGTCGGGGTCCCCAGGGGCGCGACTACCGCTGGGCGGGCACCGTGATGGCGGCGTTCGGCTCCGGAGCCGCCTTCTGGAAGCGCCGCAGGAACTTCGGCAGCTCCATCACCAGGAACGCCTCCGCCTGCAGCGCGGCGATGCCGATCCGCGGCAGGTCCGTGCTGCTCGGGTAGACCAGGAACCGCGGCTCCCAGATCGGCCGGAACTTGGCGTTGAACTTGTACAGGGACTCGATCTGGAACCACCGCGACAGGAAGACCAGCAACCCGCGCCACGCCCGCAGCACCGGACCGGCGCCGATGCGCTCACCACGCGCCAACGCCGAACGGAACATCGCGAAGTTCAGCGAGACGCGGTTGACGCCCAGCTCGGGGCAGGCCTGCAGGGCCTTGACGATGAGCAGCTCGTTCAGGCCCGGGTCGGCGTCGCGGTCGCGGCGCATCAGGTCCAGCGAGATGCCGTCCTTGCCCCACGGCACGAAGTGCAGCACCGCGCGGATGTCCGAGGTCCCCTCGGGCGCGCCCTCGATGGCCTTGTGGGCGGTCACGACCACACAGCCCTCGTCGCGGATGTCGCCGAAACGGCCCAGCGCCATGGAGAAGCCACGCTCGGTCTCGGTGCCGCGCCAGGCGTCCGCCGCGTTGCGGATCGCGTCGCGCTCGCGGGCGTCGAGGTCCTCCACCCGGCGGACCCGGCACTCGTAGCCGGCCCGCTCGATGCGCTTGACCATCTGGCGGACGTTGCGCATCGCGCGGCCCTCCAGGGTGAAGTCGGCCACCTCGACGATCGCCTCGTCGCCGATCTCCAGCGCGTCCAGGCCCGCCTCGCGGGTCCAGACCTCACCACCCTGCTCGCTGCAGCCCATGACGGCCGGCACCCAGGCGTGCTTGTGGGCCTCCTCCATGAAGACCTTGATCGCGCCGGGCCAGGCCTCGACGTCGCCGATCGGGTCGCCGGAGGCGAGCATCACGCCGGAGACGACGCGGTAGGCGATGGCGGCCTTGCCGGTCGGCGAGAAGAGGACGCTCTTGTCGCGGCGCAGCGCGAAGTAGCCGAGGGAGTCACGGGCGCCGTGTTTGCCCAGCAGCTCGCGGACCTGCTGCTCCTCCGAGGCGTCGAGCACCGCGAAGGGCTTGGACGGGCGCAGGGCCAGCCAGATCGTGCTGACGGCGGTGAAGAAACCGAGGCCGGCCAGCGAGTAGTAGACCAGGTCGCCGGTGCGGTCCCCGGTGTAGTGGATCGGGCCGCCGATGCCGACCAGGCCCCAGAAGACCTCCCAGAACCGCTCGCGCAGCGTCGGGTCGCCGACGGTGGTCTTCGCGTGCGCGCTGACGATGATCATGCCGAGACCGAAGCTCAGCGCCAGCATCACCACGGCGTTGGCCGCCGCGCGCCAGCGGGTGCGCGGGTCGGAGAGGGCGTAGAACTCGCGGTGGTTGATCAGCAGCACGGCCCAGACCACCAGGGTGATCACCGCGGTGCCGGTGTGGTGCCAGCGCAGCAGCTCCATCACGAAGCCGACCGGCAGCAGCACCGCGACCGCGCGGAACGCGCGGGCCTTACGGCGGCGCAGCGCGTGCGCCAGCATGATCAGCACGATGCCGATGACGAGGGAGAGCGCGGTGGCGACCGTGGTGACGGTGCCCGGCAGCAGCGTCGCGAGCTTGTGGACCTTGCTCTCACGGATGTGCGGGGCGACGCCGGCGATGATGTCGAAGAGACCGATGAGCGCCGTGGCGTAGCCGACCGCTCGTGGCACCCAGGGACGGGAGACCTTGGGGATCGGCAGGCCCTTGCGGGTCGGTCGCTCGGTGGCCACGGGTTCACTCATGGGAGGACAGCGTAGACGTACTGGTAAGGACTTCGTTCCACGCGTGCGGCCCCCAGTGATGAAGCGAGCATGAATGGATCACACATACGACCGCTGATGCTGCTTCTCAGGCAACCCTCAGGCATGCTGGTACGTCGGACCCGGGCCACCACCCTCGGGCCCGCCCGTGCCGGTACCCCGGGGCGGGACGCAGGCACGAAGGCATAGGCAACGGGGCATGGGACTCACCAGCAAGAAACTGGAGCTGCTGATCGCGCTCCTGGCGCTCGCGAGCTTCGTCGGCACGGTCTACCTCTGGCCGCGTCTGAGCGGGCGCAACTGGAAGGCCATCCTCGGACGGGTGGGCACGCTGCTGGTGAGCCAGCTGCTCAGCCTGATGGCGCTCGCGCTGGTCGCGAACAACTGGGGCGGTTTCTACAGCTCCTTCAGCGACCTGTTCGGCACCGACCAGGGCCCGACCCCGACCATCGTCGACCACACCAAGCCGACCTCCGACGGCAAGGGCGGCGGCAGCGTCAGCATCCAGAACAGCAAGCCGGTCGCGCTGCAGCTGGGCGGCGCGGCGGCGGGCGCCGGCGGCGGAACGGTTCAGCAGGTCACCATCCACGGCGGCACCACGAACCTGACCGAGGACGGCTACGTCTACCTCCCGGCCGCCTACAAGGACCCGGCGTACAAGAACAAGAAGTTCCCGGTGGTGGTGGTGTTCACCGGGTACCCGGGCACCCCGGAGAACCTGATCTCCCGGATGAAGTACCCGACCATCGCCGCGCAGTCCATCTACCAGAAGAAGATGCCGCCGACGGTCATGGTGCTGCTGCGCCCCTCCGTCGCGATGCCGCGTGACAACGAGTGCCAGGACATACCCGGTGGCCCGCAGGCGCAGACCTTCTTCTCCAAGGACCTGCCGAGCGCCATGGCCTCCGCCTACAACGTCTCCACCGACGGCAAGGCCTGGGGCCTGATCGGCGACTCCACCGGCGGCTACTGCGCCCTGTCCCTGGCCATGCGCGAGCCGAACTCCTTCGGCGCCGCGGCCTCCCTCTCCGGCTACTACAAGGCCGCCGAGGACTCCACCACCGGTGACCTGTTCGGCGGCAGCCAGGACCTGCGCAACCAGGCCGACCTGATGTGGCGGGTCAAGAACCTCCCGGCCGTCCCGGTCTCCCTGCTGGTCACCAGCAGCAAGACGGAGGCGGACTACAAGGCCACCCAGGCCTTCATCAAGGCGGTCCAGGCCAAGCCCCCGTTCCAGATCTCCTCGCTCTACCTGCAGAGCGGCGGCCACAACTTCAACACCTGGAACCAGGAGACGCCGCTGGCGCTCCCGTGGGTCGCCGGCAAGCTGAGCGTCCCGGGCAACGCCTCCGCCTGACGCCGCTCCCGTTCCCCGCGTCCGTCGTTGAACTGGACGACGGACCGGCGCGACGGGAACGAGGGCCAGGCGCAGATGGAGCTGACCAGCGGAGCGCTGCTCTGGACGGTCCTCGGGCTCACCGTGCTGGTCACGGGCGCGACGGTGTGGCAGTGGCCGCGCCTGGCCCGGCCCGGCTGGACGTCCGTCCTGGCCCGGCTCGGCGCGCTGCTGACGGCCCAGCTGGGCCTGGTCCTGGTCGCGGCGCTGCTGATCAACGGTTACGGCGACTTCTACCCCACCTGGGACGACCTGCTCGGCTCCGACCAGCAGGTCACCTTCGGTCCCTCCACCGGCAACGCCGGTGACGCCCTCCCGACGGCCCACGGCTCCCGCCTGGTCCGTCCCGACGGCTCCTCCCCCGCGTGGCCGGCAGGCCGGCCGGCGTCCGTCGGCGCGCTGGCCTCCGTCCGCGTTCTCGGCCCGCGCACCGGCCTGCACCAGCAGGCGTACGTCTACCTGCCCCCGCAGTACTTCCAGCCGGCCTACGCGCGCACGCGCTTCCCGGTCCTGGTGATGATGACCGGTTACCCCGGCACCATCGCGACCACGCTGGACCGGCTGAACCCCCCACGGGAGGCTTCCCGCCTGATCACCGAGGGCCGGATGCAGCCGACGGTGCTGGTCCTGGTCTCGCAGAACGTGGCACTGCCACGCGACACCAACTGCGTCGACTCGGTGGGCGGACCGGCCGTGGAGACGTACTTCACCGACGAGCTCCCCACCGCCCTGCGCAGCGCGTACCGGCTGGCGCCGGGGCCCGACTCATGGGCGGTGGAGGGCTACTCCGAGGGCGGCACGTGCGCGCTCGCCTTCGGCCTGCGCCATCCGTCCGTCTACGGCGTCGTGGCCGATCTCGGGGGCGACTACGGCCTCTACGAGAACCGCCAGACGGGCACGCTGTTCGGCCCTCCCGGCCCGGACCGCGAGCACCTGCTCCAGCAGGCGGACTTCAACTGGCGGCTCACCCACCTGCCGCAGCCCTCGATCCGCGTCCTCCTCGGCACGGCGGTCAAGGACCGCGACTACCCGGCGACGAAGCGTTTCCTCGCCGAGGTGCGCGCTCCGCTGCGGGCGACCCCGATGCTGCTGCAGACCGGCGGCCACAACTTCGGCACCTGGGCCGTGGAACAGGGCCCCATGCTGGAGTGGATCAGCGGACAGCTGGCGCACTGAGGGTGCGTTGCAACCCCCAGGGGCGCGAGGAACTGCGCGACGAGCCACCGGTGAGCAGATGGTCCCCACCGAACAGGGCCATCCGCACAGGGGGGTTTCTCGCGCAGTTCCCCGCGCCCCTGGAGGGTGCAGCGAGCTGTCAGCGGCTGACGATCAGGGACATCGCCTCGGCGCGGGTCTTGCCGTCGCGGAGCTGGCCGCGGACCGCGGAGGTCATGGTCTTCGCGCCCGGCTTCCGGATGCCGCGCACCGACATGCACATGTGCTCCGCCTCGACGACCACGATCACGCCGCGGGCCTCGAGTATCCGCATCAGGGAGTCCGCGATCTGCGTCGTCAGACGCTCCTGCACCTGCGGTCGCCGTGCGAACACGTCCACCAGACGGGCCAGCTTCGACAGACCGGTGATCTTCCCGCTCTCGGCGGGGATGTAGCCGACGTGCGCCACGCCGTGGAACGGCAGCAGGTGGTGCTCGCAGCAGGAGACCAGCTCGATGTCCTTGACCAGGACCAGCTCGTCGTGGCCGAGGTCGAAGACCGTGGTGAGGACGTCCTCCGGCTCCTGGTAGAGCCCGGCGAAGATCTCCTTGTAGGCGCGGGCCACCCGCGCCGGCGTGTCCCGCAGGCCCTCGCGGTCGGGGTTCTCGCCGACGGCGATGAGCAGCTCACGGACCGCGTCCTCCGCGCGCTTCTGGTCGAACTCCCGGACAGCTCCGGTCGAACCCTCGACGGTCACCGGATCGATCATGAGTAGAGCTCCTCGAAGAAGTACGACAAAAAGACGCTGCCCCAAGGCTAAAGCCTTGGGGCAGCGTGCAATGTTTCAGGACCACGCAGCGGTCACAGCTCCGGCTGGTCCAGCGGGGACGGCGAGGCGTCCAGCGAGCCCACGGCGTCGGAGACGCCGTTGGTGAGGGCCAGCTCGCGCGGCGACTGCACCGGCGGGCGGGTGGACGGGGTGCGCCGGGGCGAACCCGTCCAGGCCGGACGCGGCGGACGCTTCACGATCGGGGCGAAGATCTCGGCGAGCTGCTCCTTGTTCAGGGTCTCCTTGTCGAGGAGCTCCAGCACCAGGTTGTCCAGCACGTCGCGGTTCTCGACCAGGATCTCCCACGCCTCGTTGTGGGCGTTCTCGATCAGCTTCTTGACCTCCTCGTCCACCAGGGCGGCGACCTCTTCCGAGTAGTCGCGCTGGTGGCCCATCTCGCGGCCCAGGAAGGGCTCGGAGGCGTCGGTCCCGAACTTGATCGCACCGAGGCGCTCGGTCATGCCGTACTGGGTGACCATCGCCCGCGCGGTGGCGGTCGCCTTCTCGATGTCGTTCGACGCGCCGGTGGTCGGGTCGTGGAAGACCAGCTCCTCCGCCGCGCGCCCGCCCATCATGTAGCCGAGCTGGTCGAGCATCTCGTTGCGCGTGGTCGAGTACTTGTCCTCGTCCGGCAGCACCATCGTGTAACCGAGGGCGCGGCCGCGGGAGAGGATCGTGACCTTGTGCACCGGGTCACTGTTCGGCGAGGCCGCCGCGACCAGGGCGTGACCGCCCTCGTGGTACGCGGTGATCTTCTTCTCCTTGTCGGACATGATCCGCGTGCGCTTCTGCGGACCCGCCACGACGCGGTCGATCGCCTCGTCCAGGGTGCTGTTGTCGATCAGCTTCTTGTCACCGCGGGCGGTGAGCAGCGCGGCCTCGTTGAGGACGTTGCTCAGGTCGGCGCCGGTGAAGCCGGGGGTGCGACGGGCGACGGCCATCAGGTCGACGTCCGGGGCGACCGGCTTGCCCTTCTGGTGGACCTTGAGGATCTCCAGACGGCCGGTGAGGTCCGGGCGGTCGACGGCGATCTGCCGGTCGAAACGGCCCGGGCGCAGCAGCGCCGGGTCGAGGATGTCCGGACGGTTGGTCGCCGCGATCAGGATCACGCCGCCCTTCACGTCGAAGCCGTCCATCTCGACCAGCAGCTGGTTGAGGGTCTGCTCGCGCTCGTCGTGACCACCGCCGAGGCCGGCGCCGCGGTGGCGGCCGACCGCGTCGATCTCGTCGACGAAGACGATCGCCGGGGCGTTCGCCTTGGCCTGCTCGAACAGGTCGCGGACACGGCTGGCGCCGACACCCACGAACATCTCGACGAAGTCGGAGCCGGAGATCGAGTAGAACGGCACACCCGCCTCGCCGGCCACGGCACGGGCCAGCAGGGTCTTACCGGTTCCGGGCGGGCCGTAGAGCAGCACACCCTTGGGGATCTTGGCGCCCACGGCCTGGAACTTGGCCGGCTCCTGCAGGAACTCCTTGATCTCCTGGAGCTCCTCCACCGCCTCGTCCGCACCGGCGACGTCCGCGAAGGTCGTCTTCGGGGTGTCCTTGGTGATCAGCTTGGCCTTGGACTTGCCGAACTGCATCACCCGGGAGCCGCCGCCCTGCATCTGGTTCATCAGCAGCAGGAACACGCCGACGATCAGAACGAAGGGCAGCAGGGAGATCAGAATGCTGAAGAAGGCATTCTGCTTGTCCACCTTGACCGTGTAGCTCTTCAGCTTGCCGTTGTCGACGGCCTGCTGGAGGTCGGTCTGCAGCGTCGCCGCGAACTGGTCGGAGGCGTAGGGGGCCTGGATCTGGTTCGTGCCGTCGACCTGCTGGCCGTCCTTCAGCTGAACCTTGATCATCTGGCTGTCGCCGGTCGTGACCTGGACCGACTGGGCCTGACCCGCATTGATCGCGCTGATGACTGCGCTGGTGTCCTCGGTCTTGTAACCCTGAGCCGAAGACACCACCTGCATCAGCACGACGATGGCGAGGACAGCCAGCACGATCCACATCACCGGCGCACGGAAGTATCGCTTCACGTCCATCCATGCGGGGCGACCCTGGCCGCCCCGTCCCTCCTGCCACTAAGTGCGGCACCTCCGGCCTCGCGACCGACGGTGCGTCCTATGTCTGTGTTTGTCCTCGACCGTCCCGATAGGAACAGCGAATTATTGGACGGTACCGCAGCCATTCTCCATGTGAACGGTTGCGTTCCCGTGTCAAACGGCTCTTCCCAGGGTCCAACGGAGGGAAACCGGGTGCTGTTCCCACCGCAGTGGACCAATCAGCCGCCGTAGACGTGCGGGGCGAGCGTGCCGACGAAGGGCAGGTTGCGGAACTTCTCCGCGTAGTCCAGCCCGTAGCCGACGACGAACTCGTTGGGGATGTCGAAACCGACGTACTTGACGTCGATCGACACCTTGGCCGCGTCCGGCTTGCGCAGCAGCGTGCAGACCTCCAGCGAGGCCGGGTTGCGCGACTGCAGGTTGCTGAGCAGCCAGGACAACGTCAGACCGGAGTCGATGATGTCCTCGACGATCAGCACGTCGCGGCCGGAGATGTCGGTGTCCAGGTCCTTGAGGATGCGGACCACGCCGGAGGACTTGGTGCCCATCCCGTAGGAGGAGACGGCCATCCAGTCCATGGTCACGTCGGAGTGCAGGGTCCGGGCCAGGTCGGCCATCACCATGACCGCGCCCTTCAGCACACCCACGATGAGCAGATCCTTGCCCGCGTAGTCGCGGTCGATCTGCGCACCGAGCTCGGCCAGCTTGGCGTCGATCTCGTCCTTGCTGATGAGCACCTTGGCAAGATCGGTGCCCATGTCCTTCTCGTCCACCCGCGCTACTTCCTCGAAGCTGGATTCCCGCAGAGTCGTCGTCCGTCGCCCCTGCGTCTGCGTCTGCGTTCCTCAACCTTACGGGAGGCGCGACGACGTCAGCTGCGGCGGAAGGCCAGGCGGCCCGCCTGGCGCCGCAGCCGGACGTTTCCGGGCAGATGGACCGGGCCCTGCCCGTGCCAGGCGGTCACCAGTTGGTCCATGGCCTCGACGTGCCGGGCGAACAGTTCGCCGCCCGGTGACCCGGCGGCCAGCGCGGCCCGGCGCAACACCCGGCGGCGGACCGCGGCGGGCAGCTCGGCGAGGCGGGCCGGGTCGAGTCCGTCCGGATGAGTGACTTCCGTCTCCACCTGCGCGGCCCAGACGTCGAGGGCGTCGGCGTCGTCACGGAAGAGCCGGGCGGTGCGGGCGAGGGCCTCGACCACGCCGCCGCCGAGGTGCTTCTCCAGCACCGGCAGCACCTCGTGGCGGACCCGGGCGCGGGTGTAGGCGGGGTCGGTGTTGTGCGGGTCGTCCCAGACGGGCAGGTCCAGCACGTGGCAGGCGGCGCGGGTGGTGGCCCGGTCCAGCTCCAGGAACGGGCGGCGGTAGCGGCCGGCGGTGGCCGCCATGCCGCTGAGCGAGCGGGTGCCGCTGCCGCGGGCGAGGCCGAGCAGGACCGTCTCGGCCTGGTCGTCGCGGGTGTGGCCGAGCAGCACGGCGCGGGCGCCGTGGCGTTCGGCGGCGGCCTCCAGGGCGGCGTAGCGGGCGTCCCGGGCGGCGGCCTCCGGGCCGCCGTGGCCGCGGGCGGCAGGAACGTTCACGCCGAGCGCGTCGACGGGGTCCAGCCCGAGGTCCCGCAGGCGCGTGGCGACCTCCACGGCGCGGGTGGTGGAACCCGTCTGCAGCCCGTGGTCGACGGTCACCGCACCGGCGCGGATGCCGAGCTTGGCGGCCTCGAAGACGGTGGCGGCGGCCAGGGCCATCGAGTCGGCCCCGCCGGAACAGGCCACCAGCACCAGTGGCGCGGAGGGCGCGGGCCTCGGACGGGGCCTGCGGAACTTCGCGTGCCGCGGGTCGACGTCACCCACGGAGCGGATGAACTGCGGGGGCACGGCGGGATTGGCGAACGTAGGCGGAACCTCGTCGGAGAACTCGGCGAGCACCCGGCGCACCGCCAGGCGTATCGCTGCTACCGCGGGATGGGGGCCCATGACCGATCACTCCTCAGGGCGGGTGGACTGCCGCATCGTCTCACACCCAGAGTGACCGTCAGGTTGCACATCGTCGCAGAAGACATGGACGACACGCGGGTGCGTCGTCGTCCCGCAGCAGCGCGTCCACCGGACGGGTGAACCGCGGTGAACCGCGGTCGACCGCTCAGCGGTGCATCCGGGCCACCCATGCGGCCGGGTTGTGGATCTCCTCCTTGGTGGGGAGCGTGTTCGGGGACGTCCAGACCTTGTTGAGGCCCTCCATGCCGACGGCGTCCAGCACCGCGTTCACGAAGACCGCCCCGTCCTGGTACTGACGCAGCTTCGCGTCCATGCCGAGCAGTCGGCGCAGCAGCTGGTCCATCCGGCTCGCGCCCTTGGCCCGGCGCTGCTGGAACTTCTCCCGGATCTCCGCGACGGACGGCACCACCTGCGGCCCGACCCCGTCCATCACCACGTCCGCGTGGCCCTCCAGCAGCGACATGACGGCCGTGAGCCGCCCGAGGATCTCCCGCTGCGCGGGCGTCTGCACCACCTCGGCGATGTTCTCCGGGGTGGCTCCCCCGCCGGTCACCGTCTCGCGCAGGCGCTCGAAGAGCGTGGCCGGGTCGATCTCGGTCTCGGCGAGGAAGGCCTGGATCTCCCCCTCGATGTGGTCGCGCAGCCAGGGCACCGCGGTGAACTGGGTCCGGTGGGTCTCCTCGTGCAGGCACACCCAGAGCCGGAAGTCGTGCGGGTCCACGTCCAGCTCCCGCTCGACGGAGACGATGTTCGGCGCGACCAGCAGCAGGCGTCCCGGCGGGGTGGCCGGCTCGCCCATCGCGGATAGGTCGGCGGGCACCTCCGCCGGGGCGAAGGTCTCGTACTGGCCGAGCACCTTGGTGGACAGGAAGGAGAGGACGAGCCCGAGCTCGACCCCCGTCATCTTGCTGCCGACCGCACTCATCGCGGCGCCGCCCGGGACGTTCGCCCGGCGGGCGGCGAGCTTGCCCGTCAACGGACTGATGACGGTGCGGAAGCCGGCCACGTTCGCCTTGATCCAGCCCGGCCGGTCCACGACCAGCACCGGGGTCCCGCCCGAGGGCGCGCCCATGCGGGTGTACTCGCGCACGTGCCCCTCCGCCTCGCGGGCGTGCACCCGCAGCTCGGCGACGACGGCGCGGGCCTCCTCGCGGGTCACCTCCGGGCCCGGCCGCACGAAACGCGTCGCCGTCGCGACCGCGAGGTCCCAGTCGATCATGTCCGTGCCGCTGCCGTTGCTGCTGCTCCCGCTGGCGCTCGTCATGCGCTCAACCGTACGTTGCACCACCCGGGGGCGCGAGGCTCTTCCCATATGCGGCTCCGCCGCGTCGGCGCGAGAAACCCGGCCACGGCACTAGCTGCAGCCGCAGGTGGCCAGTCGGCTCGCCAGGACGTCCAGGGCCGCGCGCGCCGCGTTCTGGTCGGAGCTGCCGTTGGACATGAAGGCGAAGGCGAGCAGCCGTCCGCTGCGGTCGACGACCAGGCCCGCCAGGGTGTTGACGGTCTGCAGGGAGCCCGTCTTGGCGCGGACCACGCCGAGGCCGGCCTCGCTGCCGGGGCCGCCGTAGCGGTTGTCCAGGGTGCCCGTGAAGCCCGCGATCGGCAGGCCGGAGAGGACGCTGCGCAGCTCCGGATGGGCGGCCGAGGAGTCCAGCACCAGCAGTTGGGTCAGCACGGCGGCAGGCAGCTCGTCCGCGTCACCGAGGCCGCTGGAGTCGGCCAGGTGCGTCGCGCCCAGCTGGATGCCGAGACGTGTCAGCTGCGCCTGGACGGCCTGCGCGGCCCCGGTGAACGTCGCCGGTCGGCCTGCGGCGATCGCGACGGCGTGGCCGACGGCCTCCGCGATGTCGTTGTCGCTGTCGGTCAGCATCCGCTCGACGACGTCGCTCAGCGGCGCGCTCCGGATCTGTGCGAGGAGCGGGGCGCCCGCGGGCGCGGTGCCGGTGACCGGGGAGGTGTCGACGTTCACGCCGTCCGCGGCCAGCGCGGCGGCGAAGACCGAGGCGGCGTGGGCGGCCGGGTCGGAGTAGCGCGGGGCGTTCTCGGTGCTGGTCGGGTCGAGGCGGCCCTCGTCCGCGGTGAGGGCCTGGACGAGGGCGATGTTGTCGTTGACGCCTATCGGGTGAAGCGCGGGCAGGGAGAAGAGCGACAGGTCGTAGTGGAGCGCGACCCGGTGGGCGGTGGCCGCAGGCGTCGCGCTCGGACTGGTGGTGCCGGGGCTCGCTGCCGCGGCCTTCAGCGCGGCCGCGGTCGCCGCGGCGAGCGCGGTGAGACTGTCCGCCCCGGTGGCGGCGGTGACCGTCGGATCGCCGCCGCCGACCAGGGTGAGGCCGGTGGTGGCGTCGCCGACGACCTTCGTGGTGAAGCGGTGGTCGGGACCGAGCAGGCTCAGCGCCGCGGTCGCCGTGGCGATCTTGTTGGTGGAGGCCGGCTGCTGGTCCTGGTCCGCGCCGGACGCGTAGAGGGTGTGCCCGTCGGCGACGTCCACCACCGAGGCGGTGACCCGGCCGAGCGCGGTCGCGCCGAGCGGGCCGGCCAGCGCGCCGGCGAGGCCCTGGGGGGTGGGCGCGGTGCCGGAGCCGCCCGCCGGGTCCAGCACGTCCGCCACGTCGTGCCAGGCGGGTCCGGCGGGCTTCGGCGTCGGCCTGCCGTGGTGGCCCGTGCCCGCGACGGCGTGGCCGCGGGCCAGGGCGGCGTCGCTCGCGCGTTGCCCACCCTCCCAGGGGCCGGCCGCCGCGATCGAGACGACGGCGAGCACCAGCCCGCTGCCGGCGGCGACGCCCACGACCCATCGGGTCGGCGCGTACGCGTAGGCGCGCCCGGCGCGCCTGGCCGAGCGCAGCGCGGACACCCGCGTCGGCTCGGCCCGCCGCGCCGCGGCCTCGGCTGCCTGCCGCGCGACCTGCACCGACTTCCGGGTCACGCGCAGCGCGGCCACCCTCGCCGCCGCGACCGACCGACTCCCCCGGTCCGCCCAGTTGCCCATCCGGCCCTTCCCCATTCCTGAGCACTCCACGCCGTAGGAGACACTATTGGCTGCAAGCACTGATATTGGAGGAGAGCTGTGGAGTTCGACGTCACGATCGAGATCCCGAAGGGTTCGCGGAACAAGTACGAGGTCGACCACGAGTCTGGTCGCATCTACCTCGACCGCATGCTCTTCACCTCGACCCGCTACCCGGCCGACTACGGCTTCGTCGACGGGACGCTCGGCGAGGACGGCGACCCGCTGGACGCGCTCGTCATCCTGGAGGAGCCCACCTTCCCCGGCTGCGTCATCAAGTGCCGCGCCATCGGGATGTTCCACATGACCGACGAGGCGGGCGGCGACGACAAGCTGCTCTGCGTCCCGGCCTCGGACCCGCGCTGGGAGCACCTGCGCGACATCCACCACGTCTCGGAGTTCGACCGCCTCGAGATCCAGCACTTCTTCGAGGTCTACAAGGACCTCGAGCCCGGCAAGTCCGTCGAGGGCGCGCACTGGGTCGGCCGCCAGGAGGCGGAGGAGGAGATCACCAACTCCATCAAGCGCCTGGCCGAGTCCGGCAAGTCGCACTGACCGCACCAGCGGCACCCCTGAGCCCGGCGGACCTCGGTCCGCCGGGCTCGGTTCTTGTGTGTCAGGCCTTGTACAGCCCGAGGTCGTCGTTGGTGAACAGGTGCACGTAGCCGCAGTTCCAGCAGATCAACCCGGTGGCCGACTCGTTCGCCCAGCCGAGGTTCATCACCTCCATGCCGGAGCTGTTCAGCTTCACCTCACGGTCGCGAAAGACATCGCCCCCGCAGAACAGGCAAGTGATCCACTTGTCCCCTATCGCCGCACGCACGGGCTTTGCCACGTCTTTCCGTCCTTCCTGGAGCGGGACCCCCGGTCAGGGCCTGCCGAGAGCACGGTAGGTCCAGCCGGCGGCACGCCAGACGTCGGGGTCCAGCGCGTTGCGGCCGTCGACCACGCACGGCCGCGCGACGACGCGGGCCAGCTCGGCCGGGTCGACCGTGCGGAACTCCGCCCACTCCGTGAGGTGCAGGACGAGGTCGGCGTCGGTCGCCGCGTCGACCGCCGAGGCGGCGAAGCCGAGGGCGGGGTGGGCCTTGCGGGCGTTGTCCAGCGCCTGGGGGTCGTAGACGGTGACGTCGGCGCCCTCGCGGTGCAGCCGGGCCGCGACGTCGAGGGCCGGCGAGTCGCGGATGTCGTCGGAGTTCGGCTTGAATGCCGCGCCCCACACCGCGATCCGGCGGCCGGCCAGCTCGCCGCCGGTCAGCTCGCGGGCCAGCTCGACGGTCCGCTCACGACGGCGGAGGTTGATCGCGTCGACCTCGCGCAGGAAGCCCAGCGCCTGCCCCGCGCCGATCTCCTCGGCGCGGGCGGCGAAGGCGCGGATGTCCTTGGGCAGGCAGCCGCCGCCGAAGCCGAGACCGGCGGAGAGGAACCGGCCGCCGATGCGGGTGTCGTGGGAGAGCGCCTGCGCGAGCAGGGTGACGTCCGCGCCGGAGGCCTCACACACCTCGGCCATGGCGTTGATGAACGAGATCTTGGTGGCCAGGAAGGCGTTGGCGGCGGTCTTCACCAGCTCCGCGGTCGGGAAGTCGGTGGTGACCAGCGGGACGCCGGCGTCCAGCACGGCCGCGTAGACGCGGCGCAGCAGTTCCTCGGCCGGTCCGCCGGTTCGGTCGAGGCCGAGAACGAGGCGGTCGGGGCGCAGGGTGTCCTCGACGGCGAAACCCTCGCGCAGGAACTCGGGGTTCCAGGCGAGGCGCGCCTCGGCGCCGACGGGCGCGAGCTCGACGAGGCGACGGGCGAGGCGTTCGGCTGTGCCGACCGGGACGGTGGACTTGCCCACGACCAGGGCCGGGCGCTCCAGGTGGGGCGCGAGCGAGTCGATGACGGCCTCGACGTAGCGCAGGTCGGCGGCCTGGGCGCCGGGCTGCTGCGGGGTGCCGACACAGGAGAAGTGGATCTCCCCGAATGCGGCAACCTCGGCGTAGGAGGTGGTGAACCTCAGCCTGCCGGACGCGACATGGGTGGTGATCAGCTCGTCCAGGCCGGGTTCGTAGAAGGGGAGCCGACCGGCCGCCAGCGCCGCGATCCGGTCCGGGTCGACGTCGAGACCGAGCACCTCGTGGCCGAGTTCGGCCATGCAGGCAGCGTGGGTGGCGCCGAGATAGCCGGTGCCTATGACGGTGACCCTCATGCGCGCGCTCCTCCTGACAGTCGGGTGGGCGCATCCTTCCAGGTAGTGAACAAAACGTGAAATGGCCTTCACCAGACCTTGTCACACATGCATAACAACTACTCATTGATGTCTGATTCGTGGACTTTTGGCCACGTCTGGGCCTGGCACCTGATCGCTAGCATCGATCGCCATCGGCACTCGTTCGAGCCACTGCCGATCCCTCAGCGATCAGGTGATAGCACTTGCTGGCTTTCTTGTTGGAGTGCCGACAGTGGTGGCGGGTGGGGACGGTCTACCCCTTCGCCGTCTTCATGGCCTCGATATGGCTCCTCTGGGTGGTCCGGATCATCCTGGCCCGGCGCTACCGGCCGTGGCTGCGGCCGTACGACACCACGACCTCGGTCATCATCCCCGTGGTGGACGAGCCGGAGGACCTCTTCCGCGACGTGCTCGGCCGGATCAGGGCGCAGCAGCCGACCGAGATCATCGTGGTGATCAACGGACCGCGTAACCCCGACCTGGAACGGATCTGCGACGACCTCGGGGTCTTCTGGAGCTGGACCGAGATCCCCGGCAAGCGCAACGCGCTGAAGGTGGGCCTGGACGCGTCCACCGGCGAGATCGCCGTCCTGGTCGACTCCGACACGGTGTGGACCGCGAACACCCTCTCCGAGCTGGTCAAGCCGTTCCGCGATCCCGAGGTCGGCGGTGTGACCACCCGTCAGCGGATCCTCGACCCGGGTCGCTCGGTGCTGACCCGCTGGGCCGACTGGCTGGAGAGCGTGCGCTGCCAGTACTCCATGCCCGCCATGAGCGCGCTCGGCACCGTCGGCTGCCTTCCCGGGCGCACCATCGCCTTCCGCAGCTCGATCCTCGCCGACTGCATGGACCGCTTCCTGGGCGAGAAGTTCCTCGGCGTCTTCCTCGAGGTCAGCGACGACCGTACGCTCACCAACTACACGCTGATGGCCGGGTACAAGACGGTCTACCAGTCCACCTCGCTGGTCTACACCGACGCGCCGCTGCAGCTGAAGAAGCTGACCAAGCAGCAGTACCGCTGGGCCCGCGGCTCGCAGTACAACACCCTGCGCATGCTCGGCTGGATGCTCGTGCACGCCCGGATGCTCTGCCTGTTCTACGTGGCCGACATCGCCGTGCCGTTCGTGCTGCTGGGCACCTTCGGCGCCTGGATCGGCGCCTTCTTCCAGGGCTCCCGTCCCGGTCTGTACGACCAGCTGCCGCTCCCGCACACCCCGTGGCAGGCGAGCCTGGTCATCGTCGGGCTCGCGGCGCTGATGTCGCTGCTGTCGATCGCCATCCGCTTCGGCCGCCACTTCGCCTACCGGCCCAGGGACATGGTCTTCCTGCCGGTCTTCATGCTGATCAACACGCTGCTGCTGCTCCCGGTGCGGCTCTTCGGCTTCTTCCGCTGCGCGCACAACGCCGGTTGGGGCACCCGGGCCGACAGCTTCGCCGGCGAGCGGACCCGCAGCCCCCTGGTCGCCGTCCCCTACGTGATCGGAGCGCTCATGCTGGCGGGCTCGGTGATGATGAGTGTCTGACTCGAATCTGACGCACCGCAGGGTGTGGGCGCCGTTCCGGCGCGGCAACGGCGTCCGGCTGCGGCTCTGGATGATCGTCAACGTGACCGCGCTCGCCCTGATCAGCTACGCGGTCTCCGTCGCCGTCACCCACAGCGCGGTCGCCGGCCCGGCCGGCAGCAGTTCGGACGCCGCGCATTCCACGCACGGCGTCCCGGCCGCCCACCGTGCGCCGATCTCGGTCATCCCCACCAAGCAGCAGCTGCTGAACCCCGGCGGCCTGTACTACGGCGTGGCCACCCCGAGCGCCCCGTGGTCGGGCGCCGAGGTGAAGAAGGTGACCGCGGAGAGCGGCGCCGCGCCGGACATGACCGAGTACTTCGTCAAGTGGACGCAGGACTTCGACCCGGCGGCCGTCGCCTCGGCCTACCGCCACGGCACCGTGCCGGTGCTGAGCTGGGAGCCGTGGAAGGGCCTGCCTGCCAGGAACGGCAGGAAGGGCACGCCGTCGTTCGACACCGACCAGCCCGCCTACCGCCTCGCCCGCATCGCCGGCGGCTCCTACGACGCCTACATCACCCGGTTCGCCCGCGCCGTCGCAGCGAGCAGGATGCCCCTGGTGCTGCGCTTCGCGCACGAGATGAACGGCAACTGGTACCCGTGGTCGGAGCAGACCAACGGCAACCACCGCGGCGACTACGTCAAGGCCTGGCGCCACGTGCACGACCTGTTCACGCAGGCCGGCGCCGACAACGTGATCTGGCTCTGGAGCCCGAACATCGTCCGGGCCCTCCCGGACGTCAGGCTCGCGCCGCTCTACCCCGGCAACGCCTACGTCGACTGGGTCGGCCTGGTCGGCTACGGCGCCGAGACCAAGGCCAAGGCCACCTTCGGCACGACGCTGACCCAGCTGCGCAAGGTCGCTCCGCACAAGCCCATCCTCATCACCGAGACCGGGGCGCTGCCGTCGGTCAAGTCCCGGTGGATCACCGACTTCCTGTCCTGGCTGCCGAAGAACAAGGACATCATCGGCTTCATCTGGTTCGAGAAGGACCCCTCGTCGGGCGGCACCGGCAACTGGCGCTTCGACGCCGACCCGGCGAGCCTGCGGGCGTTCCGGGCCGGGATCAAGGCCGACCTGCCCCGCCTGGCCCGGCCCACCACGGCATGGCCGCCCGCGGGCGCGAACCAGGACCCGGTCCCCGGCTCGACCCCGACACCGGCCTCGACCTCGACCCAGAAGGCGCCCTGATGGCCGAGACGCACGCCCGGGGCCACGAGCTGACGGACCACGAGCTGATGGACGAGGTCGTGGTCCGCCCTCGGTCACGGCGCCGCGGACACGACGAGGAACCCTCCCGCGAGCCCCTTCCGACGGTCTACTGGCTCACGCCGACCGTGCTCACGCTCGCCCTCGGCCTGATCGGCGTCGGCCACCGGCAGCCCTGGGAGGACGAGTACGCCAGCTGGTGGGCGGCCACCCTCTCCTGGAGCGACCTGGGCCACCTGCTCGACAACGTCGACATCGTGCTGGCGCCGTACTACGTCCTGCTGCACCTGTGGATCTCCGCGTTCGGCGACTCCGCCGCCGCGCTGCGCATCCCCTCGGTGCTGGCGATGGCCGGGGCGGCGGGACTGCTCGTCGCCCTGGGGCGCCGGATGTTCGACAAGCGGGTCGGCCTGGCGGCCGGGCTGCTCTTCGCCGTGATCCCCATGGTGACGCGCTACGCGCAGGAGGCCCGTCCCTACGCCTTCGCCGTCCTCGCCGCCCTGGCCGCGACGCTGCTGCTCCTCCGCGCACTGGACCGCTCCTCCGTGGCCCGCTGGGCCGGCTACGCGGTGCTGGTGACCTGTATGGGCGCCGTCCACCTGGTCACCCTGACGATCCTCGCGGCCCACCTCGCACTCGTGCTCACCACGCGGGGCGGGGGTGCGCGCCGCCTGCTGTCCTGGGCGGGTGCCGCGGCCGTCGGACTGCTGCCGGTGCTGCCGCTCCTGGTGCTCGGTCACGCGCAGAGCAGTCAGATCGCCTGGATCAAGGGCGGGCAGGAGACCCTGCCCGGTTACCCCCCGGACCTGTTCCACTCGGCGGTGGCCGCATGGGCGGTGATCGGCCTCGGGCTGGTCGGGCTGCTCCTCGTCCGCCGCGGCGGGAGCGGGACCGCCGTGGTGCTGCTGTGCTGGGCCGCGCTTCCGCCGGTGCTGCTCGCCGCCACGCAGAGCGTGCTGAACCTCTTCATCAGCCGCTACCTGCTCTTCACGCTGCCCGCGTGGTCCCTGCTGGCCGCGGCGGGCCTGTGTGCGCTGCTCGCCAAGCTGCCCGGCTTCGACACCTCGTCGGCGGCCTGGCGGGTGCCGCTCGCCGCGACCCTGGCGGCCGGTGCGCTCGCGCTCGGCACTCTCGGCGACGCCGGCACCGTCCGCGCCAACCCCCTGCCCGGCGAGCCGGACTGGCAGGCGGCCACCGCCTGGATGCTCAAGCACGTCGCCCCGGGCGACGGCATGGCCTTCAACGGCTACCGGGAACCCCGCCTCGCCCTCGCCTACCAGCTGCGCCACGACCCCACGCCCCCGCACGACGTGTTCGCGGCCCAGAGCGCGGTGTCGAAGGGCTGGTTCGACCCCTCGAACTGCCAGGTCCCGGCGGTGTGCGCGGCGGGCGTGACACGCATCTGGCTCTTCTCCACGACCCCGCAGGGGCACAGCTTCGACCAGATGCCGCCCGCCATCCGCGACCTGCTGGCCGGGCACTACCGGGTGAAGGAGGCTCAGGACTTCGCCCACGTGCGCGTACTGCTGCTGATCGCGCGCTGAGCCGCCCTGTCATGGCCCGGGTATGACAAATGTCCTGCCCGAGTCAGGATCGATGATTCTGCCGGGCCACCCCCTGGGCGCGAGAGGCTCGACCTGTTCGAGACGGACACTCTCAGGGGGACCACCACCATGGCGCTCAGCATCAGCACCGCGATCGGCTCCACGTTCGGCTCCAAGCAGCAGCCCGCCCTGCAGCAGGAGGACATCAGGCCTCTCTCCCCGTGGTTCTTCGCCTTCGAGGGACTGATGGGCGCGGCGTACGACGTGACCAGGCTCCACCCCGACGCGTGGATGGTGCTGACCGGGCTGGGCCTGGTCAACATGGTCGTCGGGTTCACCGTCTTCGGCCGACGCCGCAAGCTGCTGCGGGCGATGCTGAAGAACGGACGCAGCCGGAAGATCCTCGTCGGCCTCATCGCCCTCCGGGTCGGCGTCCACGGCCTGCTGGCGGCGCTCGGCACCCAGGTCGAGGGAACCGCCGGACACCTCGCGATGGCGGCCCTGATGACGGCCGCGACGGTCGGCCTGCTCTGGTACGACCAGCGCGTGACCTTCCGTGCGCTGGGCCTGGCCCAGTAGGTTCGCCCCCCATGGGGGAACAGGTGGAGCGGGTCGACGAGCACGACGAGGTCCTGGGGGTCGTCGACCGCGACGAGGCGATCCGCCGACGCTGGCTCCACCGGGTCGCGACCGTCGTCTGCCACGACCCCGCCGGACTGGTCCTCGTCCACCGCCGCCCCGAGGACGACATCCGCTTCCCGGGCCGGCTCAACTGGCTGCTCGGCGGGGCGGTCGGCGCGGGCGAGTCCTACGAGGCCGCCGCCGCGAGGGAACTGGCGGAGGAACTCGGCGTCGACGCCCGCCCGGGGTTCGTTCTGAAGTTCCGGTGCGACGGCGCCGTCAGCCCGTACTGGCTGGGCCTGCACGAAGCCCTCGTCAGCGGCGCCATCCACCCCGACCCGGCCGAGATCGCCTGGCACGCCTGGGTGACCGTGGACGAGCTCGACGCCCTGGTCCGCCGGCCGGACTTCCTCCCCGACGGCCGCGAGGCGTACGAGCGCTTCAGGGACGTGCGTAGAAGTCCGGGGTGCCCATGATCCACAAGGAGGCGGTCTTCACGACGTCGCCGGTGCGCGGGGCCTCGATGATGGAGTCGTCGCCGGTGTAGAGGGCGACGTGGTAGATGCCCTGCGGGCTGCCGTCGTGGGACCAGAAGACCAGATCGCCCGGCTGGAGCTGGCGGTAGGTCACCGGGTGGGAGTCCGCGTACTGGTCCGCCGCGTAGTGCGGGAGCTGGACGCCCGCCCGCTGCCAGGCGCGCATGGTCAGACCCGAGCAGTCGTAGTCCTGCGGACCCGCCCCACCCCAGACGTACGGCAGGCCGAGGGCCGCGCGGGCGAAGGCGAGGACGCCGCGGGTGTCGCCCGGCCGAGGCGCGGGCGGCTGCGGCGGCTGCTTGGCCAGCGCCGCCAGCCGGGCGGCCTCGGCGGCGAGCGCCTGGGCGTGGGCCTCCTCCAACCGCAGGGCGACGCGCTGGGCCTCGACGAGGCCGCCGAGCAGCGCGGTGTGCTGCGCGTCCAGCGCCGCGACCTGCGCCTGCTGGGCGGTCAGCTGCTGCTGCGCGGCCGTCCTGGCGGCGGCGAGCTTCGCGGTCGCCGCCGCGGCGGCCGCGGCGGCCCGCTGCGCGGCCCCGTCCGCGAGCGCCGCCTGCGTCGCGGTGGCGACCGCCTGCTGGAGCGCGCTCCGCGCGTCCTCGGCCGCGCCCAGGGCGGCCTGGGCCGCGAGTTCGGCGGCGTGCGGATCGTGCGCCGCGAGCAGGCCCGCGAAGCCGGCCAGCTGCGGCGAGCCCCCGTCCCGGTACTGCTGTGCGGCCAGCACGCCCACGACGTCCCGCGCGGCCCCCTCCGCGGCGTCCGCCCGGACGGACTGCGCCGCGGTCCCCGCGGCGAGGGCGGTGGCCCGCTGCTGGGCGACGGCGGCGCCGTCGTACGCCTCCACGGCGGTCTCCACGCGCACGTCCATCGCCGCCTCGGCGCTGCGCGCGGCGACGAGCTGCGCCTCGACCGCGTCGACCTGCGCCTGCGCGGCGCTCGTGGCGCTCTGCGCCGCCGCGAGCCGTCCTGCGGACGGCCCGGGCGGATTGTCAGCGGCCGCCTGCGGCGCGGCGAGCAGGACCACGACGGCGGCGACAAGGGTGGCGGTACGGCGGTTCACACTCCCCAGTCTGGCCCTCCGTCAGACGGCCGCACCGCCGGGAGAGCCACTGGAGTGACGGAGGGTCAGGTGCAACCCCCAGGGGCGCGAGGAACTGCGCGAGAAACCACCCTGTACGGATGGCCCTGCTCGTTGAGGACCATCGGCACGCCGGTGGCTTGTCGCGCAGTTCCTCGCGCCCCTGAGGTGGTGCAACTACAGGTGGCCCTTTGACCTTCCCGCCGCCACCGCGCGTCTGCGCTTCGCCGCGGCCCTGCGGCGCGCGGACTCGGCGGTGCCGGTGGAGGGTTTGGGGCCCCGCTTCGCGGCCAGGCGGTTGAGGTGGGCGAGTTTCTGGACGCGGGCCTGGTCCAGCGGGGTGTACGCCGCGTGTTCGAGGCGGGCCGCCATGCGGTGCGCCCAGCGTTCCGCGAACAGGTGGGCGCGGGAGGGGGCCTGGCCGGGGGACGTGGGCTTGCCGGCGATCAGGTCGAAGAACCACGTGCGGGCCACATCGTAGCGGCGGTGCCAGCGGGCGTCCCGGCGCCTCGCGCGAGCGAACTTGCGGGGGCGGCGGGTGTAGCGCCACCGGGCCCAGGGACTGCGCGGACGCGCCAGGCGGATGGCGGCGATCCACGACAGGCCCGGCACCATGATGCCGAGCATGCCGCTCCAGAACTTGCCCTTGAGCAGCGCCACGACCGTGAAGCACGCGTTGACCGAGATGACCCCGATCGCGCCCCAGCGGATCGGCGTGCCGGGGGTGACGCCCAGTGGCAGGTAGCCGACCAGCAGCAGCCCCGCGAAGAGGATGCCGACGATCACCGCGTCGACGGACTTGCGGCCCTGCTCGCTCCAGTAGACGTCCTCCAGATGCAGCAGCAGCGCGAACTCGTCCAGGACCAGCCCGCAGCCGATGCCGAACAGCAGTCCGGCGGCGTCGATCCACGGATGGGTGCCGTCCGTCGCGAACACGGTGAAGCCGGCCACGAGGAGGAAGAAGACCCCGAAGACCACGTGGTGGATGTGCAGGCCGCCGGGGGTGACGTTGCCGGGCCACCACCGCACGCCGCGCCGGATCATCCGCACGCTGAAGCGGATGAACAGGAACGAGCCGATGAACCCGACGAGCAGGAGGAAGAGCGGCTGCTTGCCCGGGTCCTGGATGTGGTGGACGTAGTAGCCCCAGCCGTGCTCGCGCATCAGAAGCCTCTGGTGCGCTTCGCCGCGCCGCGGACCGGCTTCGGCCCCTCGCCCTGAGGGATCTTCAGGAAGAGACGGGCCAGCTCCCCGCCGAGGTTGACGCCGACGGCCAGCGCGAGGGCCAGCGCGGCCGCGCGGATGACCGAGAGCAGGCCGGGGATCGGCTCGTTCTGGGTGAACGAGAGCAGGCCGAGGTAGATCACCGACCCGGGCAGCAGCGGGCCGAGCGCGGCGGTGACGTAGGGCAGCGAGGACGCGTAGCGGTAACGCGACGCCATCTGGCCGAAGAGGCCGACGAGGGTCGCGGCCACCGCCGTGGCGACGATCGCGGAGATGTTCGCCTCCCGCAGCACCCCGTAGGTGACCCAGCCGACGCCGCCCAGCACGGTGACGACCGGCAGCACCCGGCGCGAGGTCTGCAGCAGCACCGCGAAGCAGAGCGTCAGCGCCATCGCCGCCGGCAGCTGGACCAGCGGGGCCGCCTTCTGGGCGAAGGTCTGCTCGGGGTGGAGGCTGGCGCCGAAGTTGACCCCGATGTAGAGCACCAGCGTGACGCCCAGCACGATGCCGACGACGAGGTAGAGGACCTCCAGGAGGCGGGCCGCGGCGGTGATGTAGAAGCCGGTCAGCCCGTCGGCGACGGCCGCGACCAGGGCGCGGCCGGGCAGCAGCGCGTACAGGCCGCCGGTGATGACGACGGAGCCGCGCAGGCCGGAGCCGATCAGGGTGAGGCCGACGCCGAGGGCCGCGGCCGGGGTGGCGGCGACGACGAACTGGTAGAACTCCGGCAGGCCGCGGGTGGAGATCAGCCAGGCGAGCCGGTCGCCGATCACGGAGGCGACGAACGCGCAGAGCAGCACCAGCCAGGCCTGCCCGTCGACCCTGCCGCCGACCAGCAGCGTCGCCGCCCCGGCGAGCGCACCGGTGGCGATCGAGAGCAGCCAGGTCGGGTAGGGGTGCCGGTTGCGGCGGATCTCGGCAAGGCGGCCGTAGGCCTCCTCGACGCCGACCTTCTCGGACGTTATGTCGGCGACGAGCCGGTAGACGGAGGCCAGCCGGGTGTAGTCGGAGCCGCGGCGCCGCACCACGCGGGCGGAGGTGACGGGCGGCTCGACCAGCGAGGGCTGGTAGGTGATGGAGATCAGCGTGAAGGTGACCTGCGGCTCGCAACGGTCCAGGCCCAGCGCGTGCGAGACGCCCAGCATGGCCGCCTCGACGTCCTCGGCGGCCTCGCCGCTGGCCAGCAGGAGTTCGCCGATGCGGAGCGTCAGGTCCAGGACGCGTGCCACCTTGGGCGCGGTGACCTCGGCGGCCTGTTCCTCGGTCTCGGTGCGCTCGAACGCGGGCCGCTCGGACATCGGGGTGCGCAGCAGCGTCCGCATCCGGTCCGGCCAGGGCGCCTCGCCCGGACGACCGCGCCGCAGGTCGCGGCGGAGCGCCTCGACGGGGATGCCGGTGGTCGGGGTGTAGCCGAAGTGCGCCCAGTCGGCGTCGGAGCCCTCGTCGTCGAAGCCCGCAGTCTCCTCGTCGGAGGCCTCCAGTGAGGAGGGCGTGGTGCCGACCGGTTCGGAGGGACCGAGCAGCCCGGGGGTGACCGTCCGCTCCTCCTCGGCCTCCTTGGCTGGTTCCTGCTCCGGCTCTCCTGGCCGCACGCCCTCGGGCACCTACTGCTCCCCTCGTACTTCTGGCTCTTACCTTGCCTGATCACGAGGGGAGACGCACACTTCCGGCCACTTCCAGCCGCTTCCGGCCGGTTCAGGCCGACAGCAGGCCGCGGCCGAGCCAGTCCTTGTCGTCCTTGACGCCCGGTAGCGCGAAGAAGTACCCGCCGCCGGTCGGCGAGATGTAGTCGACCAGCGGCTCGTCGATCAGCCGGGTCTGGGTGCCCTCGAACTGGCGCACGACGTCCTGCTGGTAGCAGCAGAAGGCGAGGCCCATGTCGAGGTTGCCGACGCTGTCGACGCCGCGGTCGTAGTTGAAGCCGCGGCGCAGGATCCGGGAGTCGTCGGTCTTCGCCGTGCGCGGGTTGGCCAGGCGGATGTGGGCGTCCAGCGGGATCGCGTTGCCCTGGGGGTCCTTGGCGTAGTCGGGGATGTCGGTCTCGTTCGCGCCGTCCAGCGGGGCGCCGGTGTCCTTGCGGCGGCCGAACATCTTCTCCTGCTCGGTGAGCGAGACCCGGTCCCAGAACTCCACGAGCATCCGGATGATCCGGATCACCTGGTAGCTGCCGCCGACGGCCCAGGCCGGCTCACCGGCGCCGGGCTGCACCCAGACCAGCCGGTCCATCTCGCGGCCGGAGGCCACGTCGGGGTTGGCGATGCCGTCCTTGAAGCCGAGCAGGTTGCGCTGCGCGCCGGTGGGACGCGGCGCGGACTGGAAACCGTCGATGCGCCACTTGACCTGCATCAGGCCGCGGGTGTGCTTGGCGATGTCTCGCATCGCGTGCAGCACGGTGTCCTGGCGGGAGGCGCAGATCTGCAGGCTGAGGTCGCCGTGGCACTCGGCCGGGTTCAGGTTGTCGTTCGGGAACGTCCGCATCGGCGTCAGCTTGGCCGGGCGCTGCTTGGCCAGGCCGAAGCGGCCGTCGAAGAGCGAGGCGCCGACGCCGACGGTGACGGTCAGGTCGTCCGCGGGGACCTCCGGGCCGAGGATGCCGTTGTCGGAGGGCGGCGCGCCGACGCCGAGGTCCGGCGGGGTGCCGCCGGAGGTGAGGAAGCGGATCCGGTCGGTCAGGGTGCGCAGGAGCTGCTCCAGCCCGGCCTTGTCCGCGGCGATGACGGTGAGCGAGAGGAACGCCGCGAAGGCGGGCGCGGGAGTGGTGATGCCCGCCTGGTGCGCGCCCTGGAAGGTGACGGTTCCGGTGCTGAAGCCGTCGGAGGAGTCGGCGGCGGCCGGGGTGGCGGCGGCGCCGGTCAGCGTCAGCGCGCCGCCCGCGATCGCGGCACCGGCCGCGCCCGCGCCGAGCGCGGTCTTGACGAAGCTGCGGCGGGAGGAGCCGGGGTGGTCGCCCGCCGTGTAGCCGAACGGGCAGGAGCCGGTCACAGTCTGGTGGTCGGTCATGTCGCTCATCAGGCGGACTTCCGGATCTCGAGCAGGTCGGGAATGGGCGAGAGGTCTTCGAGCAGCTGGCCGAGCGAGCCGTTGAGCTGCGCGCGCAGCGTCGGGTCGAGCTGCTGCACCGGCGTCCACGAGCCGTTCGGCTGCTGGGCCTGCTTGAGCAGGCCCAGGAAGCGGGCCGTCTCGGCGTCGACGATGCCGAGCAGGTCGGGGCTGCGCTTGGCGATCAGCGGGCGGAGCAGCGTGAGCAGCTCCTGCGTGCCGGCGACGTTGGCCTGCGCGGTGGCCAGGTTGGTGCCGCTGCCCTCGTCGGTGTCGGCGGTGAGCTCGAACTGGAGGGTGTTCTCCAGGATCTCGTGGGTGCGCAGCGGCAGGTCCGAGGGGTCGAAGTCCTGGCTCGGGAAGGCCTTGCGCAGCCCGGTCACGTCGGTGGCCAGCTGGTCGGCGATCGGTGCCAGCACCGCCGCCGCCTGCCCGTGCCACAGGCCGTACTCGATGCGGTGGAAGCCGTGGAAGTCCGGGTCGTTCACGCCCTGCGGCAGGCCGTCGGCACGTCCGTTGATCCGCTTGTCGAAGTCCTGGAAGGTGCCGTACGCCGCGCCCAGCGAGGAGTACTGCAGGTGGGCGGTCAGCCAGTCCGCCTTGGCGGCGTCGAGTTTGCCGGCGTGCAGGTCGGCGGCGAGCCGGGCGGTCTGCCCCTGCAGTGTCGCGAGGCCCGCGTCGACGTAGCTCTTGTAGGCGGCGAGCGGCCCGGCCAGGTCCTGTTCGGAGACGGGCAGCACGGCGGCCACCGAGCCGCCGCCGGAGACGCTGACGGCCGCGGAGGTGACGGCCTTTCCGCCGGTCGGCACGCAGCGCCAGGCGTACTGGCCGGAGCCGATGGTGGCGACCAGCGCCCGGGTGGTGCCCGGCGCGAGGCCCTCGATCTCGCCGTAGACGGCGTTGGTGGCCGGGTTGACCAGGTAGACCTCGGAGGTCTGCGAGCCGGTGTTGTGCATCTGGAAGGTCTGCTGACCAGGTTGCGGGGCGGTGAAGCCCTGGCCGCACTGGGTCGGCGAGACCGCGACGGTCGCGGCGGCGGCCTGCTTGCCGTCGGAGCCGACGATCACGGCCCCGGCGACGACCGCCGGGACGGCGACCACGGCGGCGGGCACCAGCCAGCGGCGGTTTCGCGGCGCGGCCGCCTCGGCCTCTGCCGCCTCCGTCTGCTCCACGACGGAGGCGACCGGCTCGGGCTTGGGCGCGGCAGGCTTGGGCGCGGCGGGCTTGGGCGTGCGCAGACCGCGGACGAAGAGCGTCATGACGACGCCGAGGTAGACCACGTAGGCGACGACCTGGAGCCACGTCATCTGCGTGGTGAGGTTGAGGACACCCTGAACCAGCGTCGCGTACCAGGAGTTCTGGTCGATGCTGCCGCTCAGGTCCACCGCGAAGGCGGTCGCACCGGGAAGGATGCCGCCCTCCTGGAGGTCGCGCAGCCCGTAGGCGAGGACGCCGGCGGCGATGACGATCAGTCCGACGCCGGTGTAGGTGAAGAACTTCGTCAGGTTGATCTTCAGCACGCGCCGGTACAGGCCCCAGCACAGGGCCGTCGCCAGCACCAGACCGATCGCGGCGCCGATGAGGGGACCGGTGGACTCACCCGCCGTCTGCGCGGTGGTCCAGATGAAGAGCGCCGTCTCCAGCCCCTCGCGGCCGACGGCCAGGAAGCTGGTGACGATCAGCATGCCCGACCCCATGGCCAGGGCCGCGGTCACCTTCTCCTTGATCTCGCCGGAGAGGTTGCGGGCGTTGCGCCGCATCCAGAAGACCATCGCTGTGACGAAGGCCACCGCGATGACGCTGAGACAGCCGCCGAACGCCTCCTGGGCCTTGGCCGAGAGGTTGGCGGAGGTGAAGGTCAGCACCGCGCCGAAGCTGAAGGAGAGTCCGACGGCGGCCAGGACACCCGTCCAGACCTGTGGCAGCCGACCCTTCTCGTCTCCGCGGACGAGGGTCGCCACCAGGATGGAGACGACCAGGCCGGCCTCCAGCCCCTCCCGCAGACCGATCAGGAAGCTAGGGAACGCGTCGTTCCACATCCATGGCCCCTTCCCCGGGGCCATTCGCCCGGACGCACACGCACGGCAGCACTCAGCCGGCCACCCCTTGGTGGTTAGCTTAGGCATACCTTACTAGCGTCCTCAAGGGGGCCTCACGGCCCCCCCGGCTCCGCGCAGCGGTCAGCCCACGTGGACGGTGACGACCTGGGAGGTGCGGTCGACGACGAGATGCCCGTGGGCGTTGGCGGCGAGCAGCTGGGCGCGGAAGGCCAGCACCCCGGCCCGGCCCGCCCGGACGTCGGCGCGGACCGTCCCCTCGTGGCCACAGCTGACGATGTGCCAGGAACCACGGGTGCGCTCCTCCACGCAGAGACGGACCGGGGCGCCGCCGAAGTCGTCGGTGGCACCGGACGCGGTCAGCTGGACCCGCTCCCCCGGCACGACGCTGCGGGCGCCGGCATGGAGCCCGATCGAGGACTTGGCGAAGGCCGGCGCGGCGGCGGAGACCGCGAGACCGGTGGCCGCCAGAGCGGAGGCGGCGAGAAGCGCAGAGGCGCGACGTGCGGACATGACGATCCCTCGATCCGTCACAGACTGGTGGTGCTCGTGGCGCGCGTGCTTCCGACGCGCCGAGCGTGCCGAGAGTGACAGATCCAGGCGGGCGGGTTCAACCGGCCGAACGTCGGTCATCAGACGTTCGACTGGGGGTCGTCAGGCGGCCACCGGACGGAAGACAGGACGCAGGCCGCCGTCCTGCTCCGCGGCCACCTCCAACTGCACGGGGGCGCCGCGCCAGATCCGGTGGGCGGCGGTCGGCGCGAGCGTCGCGTGCATCCGGAAGCCCTCGTCGAGCTCGACCACCGCGGTGCACTCCCGCCAGTCGGCGGGGGCGGCGGTGCGCGGCAGGGCATGGATCCGTCCGTGCCCGCTGCTGCGCTCCCAGACGAAGTCGGTCCCGCCACAGGTGGCGCAGAGCAGGCTGACCTGCGAGAAGCGCGTCGCACACCACTGGCACCGCTGGTAGCGGAGCTCCCCGTGGGCGAGCCCCTCGCGGTAGAACTCGGCCGGATCGCTGGTCAGGGTGCTGCCCGTCATCAGTTGCCTCCTCCAACCTTCACGAACGATCGTTAAGCTAGAGGCGAATGCCGCCGCTGTCCAGTGGGCCCGCAGGGCAGAATCTGGGTAGGATCCCCGAACGATCGCTAAGTGCTGCAGTGAGGACAGGCCCGATGCGCCCTGCCGGCCAGAACGCCCTGCTCGAAGCCGCCCGGCAGGAGTTCGCCGAGCGGGGCTTCGGCAGCGCCTCGATCCGGAACATCGCCGCACGGGCCGGGATGAGCCTCTCCGCGATGTACCACTACTACTCGGGCAAGCAGGAACTGCTGCACGCGCTGCTGGACGAGGGCATGGACCGCTACTTCGCCTCGGTCGACGCCGAGCTGCAGGCGGTCGGGGGCGTCGACGCCGCCCCCGCCGACCGCCTCGGCGCGGTGGTCGCCGCGACCACGCGGTTCCGCGCGGAACACGCGGCGCGCAGCAACATCCTGCTGCTGGAGGAGCGCAGCCTGGAGCCGGAGCGGCTGGAGCGGTACAGCCGTCGGCAGGCGGATGCGACAAGCCTGTTCCGCGACCCGATCGAGGCCGGCATCACGGCCGGGGAGTTCCACACCCCCTACCCCGACGAGGCCCGCCGCGGCGTCATCGCGATGTGCAACGCCGTCGCCCAGTGGTGGCGCGCCGACGGCCCGCTGACGCTCGACGCGCTGGTCGACCGGCACGTCGAGCTGGCGCTCACGCTCGTGGAGTACCGGCCGCGCCGCAGCTTCGCCGCGCGCGGCCGGGCGTGACCCGGGTCAGGCCTCGTCGCCGCCGGCCTGCTGGGCCTGCTCCTCGGCGACCTTGGCGCGGACCTCGTCCATGTCCACGGCACGGGACTGGTTGATCACCTCGGCCAGCGCCGGGGCGGGCAGCGCGCCGGGCTGCGCGAAGATGACCGTCCGGTCGCGGATCACCATCAGCGTCGGGATCGACCGGATGTCGAACGCCGCGGCCAGCTCCTGCTGCGCCTCGGTGTCGACCTTGGCGAAGACCAGGTCCGGGTTCTCCGTGGCGGCCTTGTCGTAGACGGGAGCGAACTGCCGGCACGGACCGCACCAGGACGCCCAGAAGTCGATCAGAACGAAGTCGTTCTGCTCAACGATTTCGTTGAAGTTGTCCTTGGTCAGTTCGACGGTGGCCATGTTCTGCTCCCTGCCTTCCGGCCGTTTCTCGGCCTGTGTCCAGAACGGCGACGACCTCCAGGCTATTCCGAGGTTGCACCTCCAGGGGCGCGAGGCTCCGACATGGGCTGCTCCGCCGCCTGGGCGCGACAAGCCACCGACATGGAGATGGTCCTCAACGCGCAGGGTCATCCGCGCAGGGTGGTTTCTCGCGCCCCTCACTCGACCTCGGGGTCGTCCTTCAGCGTCTCGGCCAGGCCCTTCGCGTCCGTGCCCAGGGTGCGGTAGACGGCGGCGAGGAGCTCGCTCACGCGAGCGGGGCTGACCGAGAGGGTCTCCGCGATCTCGCCGCGGTCCTTGCCCGCGGCGGCCAGCTGCGCCGCGCGCAACTGCAGCGCGGTGAGGTCGCGCGACGGCTGCGGGCGCAGCCGGTGCGGGCTGACGCCGGAGGCCTTGAGCTCGCGGCGGGCGCGCTCCGCCAGACCCGACGCCCCGCAGTCGCGGGCGATGTCGAGGCCCTGCTCCAGCGCGGCGACCGCGTCCCGCAGCCGGCCCTCACGGCGCAGCGCAGCGCCGTAGTCGACCAGCGCGGAGGCGTGCTCGTAGGCGACCGGCGACTGCCCGAGCGCGGTGACCGCACCCCGCAGCAGCTCCAGCTCCTTCTCGGGCTCGGCGACCTTGGCCCAGACGTGCAGAGCCATGCCCTCCGCGGAGTTCGTCCCGGCCCGCAGGGCGCGTGCGTACGCGTCCCGGGCGAGGCTGCGGGCCCGCTCCGGCTCCGTCTCGGCCAGGGCCAGGGCGAGCGTGCTGAGCCAGGGCGACCAGACCGGGTTCTCCCAGCCGCGCTCGTCCAGGTCGCGGCCGTGCCGTGCCGTTCCAGCTCGGCCACCGCCTCGCGGGTGCGGCCCTGCGCCAGCAGCAGGCGGGCGACGAGGGTGGGCGCGTCCGGCATGACCGCCGCCGGCGGGTACTGGCCGGGGCGGATGCCCTGCTCCTCGGCGAGCTTGACCGCCTCCTCCGAGCGCCCCTGGGCGAGCAGGATGTCGCAGAGGGTGGCGACCACGTCCCACAGCAGCGGGTTGCCGGGGCCGAGCCGCTCCGCCTTGCGCAACAGCGTGGGGCGCAGCGCCTTCTCGGCGTCGACGAGCTTGCCCTGCCGGAACATGACCAGGGCCTGGAAGAAGTTGGCGAAGCCCAGGTGGCCGCCGCTCCAGCCCATCATCTCGAACTCGTAGGCCGCGTCCATGAACAGGCTGCGGGCACGGTCGAGACGGTCGTTGTAGATGTAGGTGACGCCGAGCATGACCGGGATCTCGAAGCCCAGCACGGTGTTGGTCCAGCCGAGGCCCTCCGCGGGGCGGCCGCTCTCGGTACCGGTGTCGGCCAGGGCCAGGGCGTCGGCGGCGCTCTCGCCGCGCAGGGTGAGGTCCCAGGCCAGCAGCACCTGGACGGAGCGCGCCTCCGGGTCGCGCCGCCCGCCCTGCTGCCCCACCAGCTCCGCCAGCTGACGTGAGGTCTCCCGGCCGTCCGGGTCGTTGCGGCGCAGCAGGCGCCACATGAACGACGCCGCCTGGAGGCGGGTCTTGGCGGGGCCGTCCGGCATCCGGCCGACCTCGTCGCGGGTCAGCTCGACGGCCTCGGTGACGCGGTTGCTGTGGGTGAGCGCCTGGCCGAGGCGGAGCACGGCGGACAGGCGACGCTCCGGCTCCAGGCCCGGGACCTCGTCGAGGGCCAGCTTGAGCTGGCGGACCGTGAGGTCCGGGTCGCGCAGCATGACGGCGCAGCCCAGCTCGTAGCGGACGTCCGCCACGTCCTCCTCGGCCGGGGGTTCGCGCAGCGCGCGTTCGAGGCAGCGCTTGGCGGCGTCGGGGGCGCCCATGGCGAGGTGCTCGTGGGCGGCCTGCCGCAACTGCTGGACCACCACCGGGTTGTCGTCCGGGTAGAGCTCGATCAGGTGACGCGAGGCGGCGGCCATGCCGCCCTTGCCGGAGGCGATGACCTCGTCCGCGGCCTTGCTGTGGATGCTTGTGCGCATCGCCGGGAAGGTGATCGACTGGTAGACGGCGCTGGCGACCGTCGGGTGCGAGAACTGGAACTCATGGCCGGTGCGGGTGAGGATCTGGTCGCCGACGAGCTTGTCGACGGCCGTCTGCGCCTGGTTGAACGGCAGGCCGGCCACCCGGGAGATCAGCTCGAGGTCGAAGGAGCTGTCCAGGACGGCCGCGGCGAACGCGGTGCGCTGCACGTCGGTGCCGAGGCGCTCCAGACGGCGGCCGATGTCGCGGGCGCCGCTGAGCGCGGCCAGCGCGCGCAACTGCTCCTGGTTCTCCTCGACCGGGTCGACCCGCTGCTCGCCCAGGCGGTCGATGAGGCTGGTGACGAAGAAGGGGTTGCCGTTGGTGATGGACCAGCAGGTGCGGCAGAAGACGTCGTCCGCCTCCTCGCCGAGACGGCTGCGGACCATGGCCACGACCGCGTTCGGGGAGAGCTTCTGCAGCTCGACGGTGTGACCGCGGGTGCCGAGCTCGCGCACCTCGCGCAGCAGCACGTCCTCCAGCGCCGGGTCGAGCTCGTCCCCGCGATACGCCAGGGCGACCAGCATCGGCAAGGGCTGAATCTGGCCGAGATAGCCCGCGAGCCACTGGACCGACTCCGCGTCGGCCCAGTGCAGGTCGTCGATGACCACCAGCAGCGGGCCCTGACGCACCGCCAGCTGCGTCATCACCCAGCTCAGCGCCTCCTGGACACCGGTCGGGTCGGCGGGAGCCCCGGCCGTGGCGGGGATCAGGCCGAGGGCGGGGGCCGCTATGTCGTACCAGGCGCCGAACATCTCCCGGCGGTCCGCCTCGTCCATCTTGGCGAGCGCCGGGTGCAGCAGGTTGCGGACCACGTGGAACGGCGCGCCCTGCAACTGCTCGGTGCCGCGGGCGGACAGCAGGAGCTGTGAGCCGCGTTCGGCGTTGGCGGCGGCGCGCAGACGGGCGAGCAGACTGGTCTTGCCGAAGCCGGCCGCACCCCGGTAGAGCAGCAGCCCGCCGGGGCCGGTGTCGCCCGCGGCGACGTCGGCCCGCAGCCGGTCGAGGGCGCGCACGCCCAGTCCGAGAGGTTCCTCCCGCTCGTAGAGCTGGTGACGCTCGTCCACGGCTCGCTCCGCTCCTGCCCGTTCTGCCCGCTGTGCTGCGCTCCACCTTCGAGGTTATCCAGCGCGAAGGGCGCGCGCTGGCGCATCGGAGGATCCCCGCACATTGGTCGGGGCGGATCGCTTAGGCCAACTCTGGTTGATAATTGAGCATATGACCGATCAATATCTAAACATGATTGATCAGTTCGGCTAGCGTCGTAACCGGTTCGTTCGGGGGGACCACCGAGCCGTCGCACCAGGGCAGAGGAGGACGAGCTGATGCACGAGCTACTGCACGGGCCCTTGCACACAGACGACGTCATAAGAATCCCGGGGCCGGTCCGCAGCAATCCGCTGGTGGACGCGGCCGCCCGGCACAATCTCCAGTGGCTGCGCGCCCACGGCATGCTGCGTGAGGACCGCGCCCGACGACTGTACGACCGCTGGTCGATCCCCGCCCTCGCGGCGACCAGCTTCCCGGGCGCGAGCCTGGCCGACCTCTGCCTCGCGGTCGACCAGTGCGCGTTCTACTTCCTTTTCGACGACCAGTTCGACGGCGAGCGCGGCGTGCAGCCGGCCGAGGTCGCCCGGATCTGCGAACCGCTGCTCACCACCCTGCACACCGGCCGTGCGCCGGCGGACCCCTCCCCCGTGGAGTCCGCCTTCGCCGACCTGTGGCGGCGCGGCAGCCAGGGCATGTCCGCACGCTGGCGGGCCCGCGCGGCGTTCCACTGGGAGGGCTACTTCATGGCCCACCCCAGCGAGGCGCTGGGCCGCCGCGGCGGCCCCGACGCCCACCCCGACCGCGACGCCTACCTCGTCCTGCGACGCGGCGCGTCCGGCGTCGACACCGTCCTGGACCTCGCCGAACGCATCCTCGGCGAGGTGCCGGCGGCGGCCTTCCACAACCCCCAACTGGCCCTGATGCGCCGGCTCGCGGGCGACGCACCGGCGGTCAACAACGACGTCTACTCCTACGCCAAGGAGGCCCCGCGCGGGGACGTCTACAACCTCGCCGTGATCACCCAGCGGGAACGCGACTGCAGTCGCCAACGGGCCTTCGCCCTGGTCCGGCAGGAGGCCCAGGACATGGTCGACGACTTCTTCCGCCTCGCCGAACGGATGCCCTCGATCTGCGTCTCCCTCGGCCTCGGCAAGGCGGAGGGTGCGGCGGTCCTGCGCTACGTCGACGGCATGGGCGACTGGATGCGCGGCTACTTCTCCTGGGAGGCGGCCACCCTCCGCTACCGCCCCGAGGGGGCACTCCCGGTGGACGAGCCGAACTACCTGGAAGAACTCCTGTAGTTGCACGACCCAGGAGGCGCAGCCTCCAGGGGCGCGGGGAACTGCGCGACAAGCCACCGACATGCGGTCAGATCCCGTGCGTTCAGGGCCATCCGCCTCGGGTGGGTTACTCGCGCAGTTCCCGGCGCCCCTCTAGGACGCGCAACCTCGTGATGGTCTGTCAGTGCGGGCTGCTAGGTTGCGCGCATGTCCGTTACGCGCCCGTCGGCGTTATCGATCAACCAACCCTCCGAAGCAGCAGAACCCGAGCCTGCCGAAGGCCTCCGGCCGATGCCGCCCACGTTCCCGCCCGTGATGCCCCCGCGTGCCGCCGGCGGGATGCCCGCCGTCCTGCGGAGGCTGCTCCGGCCTACCTCTCGCGGCTGAGGGGTGGGTGGTACCGCGGTACCACCCACCGCCACGGAACGGTCCCCACGTGCCGGGTCCGGCACGGAACGCGGTCGTAGCGTGCTGGCTGTGATCGAACTCCAGCACCTGGTCAAGCGGTACGGCGACAAGACCGCCGTCGACGACCTGCACTTCACCGTCAAGCCCGGCGTGGTGACCGGCTTCCTCGGCCCCAACGGCGCCGGCAAGTCCACCACCATGCGCATGATCCTCGGCCTGGACGCGCCCACCAGCGGCAGCGTCACCGTGAACGGCAAGCGCTACGCCCAGCACGCCGCGCCCCTCCAGGAGGTCGGCGCGCTGCTCGAGGCCCGGTCCATCCACCCCGGGCGCTCGGCCTACAACCACCTGCTCGCCCTCGCGCTGACCCACGGCATCCCGCGCCGCCGGGTCGACGAGGTGATCGAGCTGACCGGCCTCGGCAAGGTGGCCAAGAAGCGCGCCGGCGCCTTCTCGCTCGGCATGGGCCAGCGGCTGGGCATCGCCGCCGCGCTGCTGGGCGACCCGCAGACGATCATGCTGGACGAGCCGGTCAACGGTCTCGATCCGGAGGGCGTGCTGTGGATCCGCACGCTGCTCACCAACCTCGCCGCCGAGGGCCGCACCGTCTTCGTCTCCTCGCACCTGATGAGCGAGATGGCGCTGACCGCGACCAACCTGGTCATCATCGGCCGCGGCCGGCTGATGGCCGACACCACCGTCGCGGACTTCATCGAGCAGGCCGGCGGCGACAGCGTCAAGGTCGTCTCCGCCGACTCCGCGCGCCTGCGCGAACTGCTGCTCGGCCCGGACGTCACCGTCACCGGCGAGGCCGGCTCCGAGACGCTCGCCGTCTCCGGCCTCAGCGCCCGCGCGATCGGCCAGACGGCCGCCGACGCCGGCATCGCCGTCTTCGAGCTGACCCCGCAGGTGGTCTCCCTGGAGGAGGCGTTCATGACGCTGACCGGGGACACCGTCGAGTACCGCAGCAACGCCGGCGCCACGCCGGAAGGGAGCGTGGCCGCATGAGCGCCACCCTGACCGCGACGACGCAGACCTCCGCCGCGCCCACGCCGAAGCCCACCTACAAGGTGACCTTCGGCCGTGTGGTGCGCAGCGAGTGGTCGAAGTTCCTCTCGCTGCGCTCGACCTGGATCACCCTGGGCCTCGCCCTGGTGCTGCTGGTCGGCATCGGCGTCATGTTCGCGTACCGCTACAACCCCGCCGCGGTGCACGGCCCGAACGCCGACGTCCACGACTCCGTGACGATCGCCCTGCGCAGCACCGAGCTGGCGCAGCTGGCCCTCGGCGTGCTGGGTGTGCTGGCCACGGCCGGCGAGTACACGACCGGCCTGATCCGCTCCACGCTGACCGCCGTGCCCAAGCGCTGGCCGGTGCTGGCCGCGAAGGTGCTGGTCTACTTCGGCGTCGTGCTGGTCGTCGCCACCGTGGGCGCGTTCGCCTCGTTCCTGGGCGGCGAGCCGCTGCTGCACGGCCAGCCGGTCGCGCTGACCCTCTCCTCCCCCGGTGTGCTGCGCTGCCTGTTCGGCGCGGGCCTCTACCTCGCGCTGATCGCGGTGCTGGGTGCCGGGCTGGGCATGCTGGTCCGTTCGGTGGCCGGGGGCATCTCGCTGCTGGTGACCCTGCTGATGCTGATGCCGATCTTCCTGGACATCCTGCCGAGCTCCTGGAAGCCGGACGTCTCCCCGTACCTGCCGGGCCTTGAGGGCGGTGCGGGCGGCTCGATCATCGACCTGCACACGGCTCCCGGCGCGCTCAGCCCCGGTGCCGGCCTGGCCGTGCTGTGCGCCTGGGTCGTGGCCGCGCTGATCGGCGCGGCGTACCGTTTGCAGCGTTTCGACAGCTAGCAACAGGTCGACAGGTACCGACTCGATGAGCAGTGCAACACCCGGCACCGATCCCCTCTGGGACCACCTGGCCGACCATCCGGTCGCCCGCGGCTGGCTGCGCGTGCGCGCGGCGGACCGGGCGCACCCCCAGGTGCTGGACGGGTTCGTCGCCACGTTCGTGCTGCTCATCGGGCTCGTCGACCTCTTTCGGAACGGCGAGTACCGCAGCCTGTTCGGGTTGAACACCGAACCGACCTGGGTGCTCGCCCTGACCGCCGCCGCGCAGGCGCTGCCGCTCGTGCGGCGGCGCCGCGCGCCGCTCACCGTCTTCTGGGTGGTGCTGGCGGTCTGCGCGCTGCAGTGGGCGCTCGGCTTCGCGCTGCGCAGCGACCTCAGCCTGATGATCGTCCTCTACGGCGTGGCCCGGTACGCGCCGCCGCGGCGCCTGCCGTGGGTGGCGGCCGCCGTACTGCCCTGCATCACCGTGCTGGCCTGGCGGGTCGAGCCGCTCTCGCGTCGCCCCTGGACCGGCCTGTTCTTCATGGCCTGCGCGGCGACGGCCGCCGCCGCGCTCGGGCTGGCCGCCCGGATCCGGCAGGCCCAGCTCGCCGCGCTGGCGGACCGGGCGGCGACGCTGGAGGTGGAGCGCGAGCAGCGCGAGCGCCTCGCCACGGCCGACGAACGCGCCCGGGTCTCGCGCGAGCTCCACGACATCGTCGGCCACTCCCTCGCCGTCATCATCGGCCTCGCCGACGGCGGCGCCGCCCAGGCCGAGCTGCGCCCGGAACGCGGGCCCGAGGTGCTGCGGATCATCGCCGAGACGGGCCGCGAGTCGCTGGGCGAGCTGCGCCGCACCCTCGGCGCGCTGCGCGCCGAGGTGCCGGACGACGCGGCACCGGGCTCGGCCACGCCAGGTCATCAGGTCGGCGGTCCCGTGGTGGGCGGTCCGGTGGCGGGCGGGGCGATCGGAGGCGCGGAGCTGCATCCGCAGCCCGGCACGGCCGAGCTCGGCGTCCTGTGCGAGCGGCTGCGCGCGGCCGGGCCGACCGTCACCTACACCGCCTCCGGCCACACCGCCGCACTCCCGCCGGGCCTGCAGCTGGCCGTCTACCGGATCGTGCAGGAGGCGCTGACCAACAGCCTCAAGCACGCCGGCCCCGGCACCGACGTGCGCGTCTCGGTGGCGGCGGACCTCCGGGCAGCGGAGGTGCGGGTGCGCGTCGACGACAGCGGCGGCGAGCCGGAGACCACTCCGGCCGCGGGCAGCGGGCACGGCCTGATCGGGCTGCGCGAACGGGCCGCGCTGGCGGGTGGCAGTGTCACCGCCGGGCCGCGCCCCGGCGGCGGCTGGTCCGTCGCCGCGATCCTGCCGATGCCGCTGCCGGACGACCCGAGCGAAGCCGAGGAGGAGGACCGGTGACCACCGTGCTCATCGTGGACGACCAGCCGTTGCAGCGGCTGGGCTTCCGGATGCTGCTGGAGAGCAGCCCGGAGACCTCCGTGGTCGGCGAGGCGGCCCACGGCGCGGAGGCCGTCCGGCTGACGGCCGAACTGCGGCCGGACGTCGTGCTGATGGACATCCGCATGCCCGGCATGGACGGCATCGAGGCCACCCGCAGGATCGTCGCCGCGGGCGACCGCTCACGGGTGCTGGTGCTGACCACGTTCGACCTCGACGAGTACGCCTACGGCGCGCTGCGCGCGGGCGCGAGCGGGTTCCTGCTCAAGGACGCCCGCCCCGACGAGCTCCTCTCCGGCATCCGCGCGGTCGCGGGCGGCGACGCGGTGGTCGCCCCCGCGATGACCCGCCGCCTGCTGGACGCCTTCACCTCCGGCGTCCCCCCGCGCGAGCCCGACACCGACCCCCGCATCACGCTGCTCTCGCAGCGGGAACGGGAGGTGCTGGAGGCGATCGCCCAGGGACTGACGAACAGCGAGATCGCCACCCGCCTGGTGCTGTCGGAGTCCACGGTGAAGACCCATGTCAGCCGCGTTCTCGCCAAGTTGGGCGCGCGGGACCGGGTCCACGCCGTGATCATCGCCTACGACGCGGGCCTCGCCCGTCCGTCCTGAGATCCGTCACCTCCCTGCGGGTGGGCGGTGAGCGCGTGCTACCTTTTTGTACTGACTGGTCAGTCTAAAAGACTGCAAGGCAGTGGGGAGGGCGAGGATGGGCGACTACGAAGGCGCCCCCGTCGCGGCGGTGGACCTGACGTTGCGCGGACCGCGCGGGAACGTCTACCAGGACGTCAGCTTCAAGGCGGAGCCAGGGCAGTTGGTGGCCGTGGTCGGCCCCGACGGGTCCGGGCGGACCTCGCTGGTGCTGACGCTCGCGGGCCGGATGAAGCCAGGCTCGGGGAGCGCCGCCGTCGCCGGCCTGCCGCTGCCGAGCCGCGCCGCGGCCGTGCGGCGGATCGTCGCGCTCGGCGCGGTCGCCGGGGTGAACGACCTCGACGGCGGCCTGACCGTCGAGGAGCACCTGACCGAGCGCCTGCTGCTGCGCTCGCACGGCCCCAAGGCGCACCGCCGGGTGGCGGGCGCACTCGACGCGGCCGGGCTCACGGCCGCCGAACTCCCCATGCGCGCGGACACGCTCTCCGCCGAGCAGGCGTTCCGCACCGCCCTCGCCGCCGCGCTGCTGGCGCGCCCGCGGGTCCTCGCGGTCGACGACGTGGGCGACCGGCTGACCGTGGCCGAACGCGACGCCCTCTGGGCCACCCTGCGCGTCCTCGCGGACAGCGGCCTGACCGTCCTCGCCGCGACCCGCGAGGCACCGCCGCAGGCGGACGTGACAGTCGATCTCAGCGGGACCAACGGGGGCCACGACGATGAGTAAGCTCTCCCGCCCGCGCCCGCTGCGGGCGCTCTCCCTCGGCTCGCTCGAACTGCGCCGGTTCCGGCGCGGCTCGCTGCCGCGCGCCGCCGTCGTCGCCGTGGCGCTGCTGCCGCTGCTCTACGGCGCCCTGTACATCTGGTCGTTCTGGGATCCGTACGGCCACTTCGACCGGCTGCCCGTCGCCATCGTCGACCAGGACAAGGGCGCCGAGGTGAACGGCAAGCCGCTCGACGCGGGCCGCGACCTCACCACCGAACTGCTGGACCGGCACACCTTCGACTGGCACGAGGTCAGCGCCGCCCGCGCCGACGAGGGCCTGCGCAAGGGCGACTACTACATGACGCTGACCATCCCCGCGGACTTCACCGCGCGGATCGCCAGCGGCGGCGGCGACCACCCGGTCGACGGCCTGTTGGAGGCGCGCAGCAACGACTCCAACAGCTACCTGAGCGGCATCATCGCCAAGACCGCCTTCTCCGAGATCCGCGCCGCCAGCTCCAGCAGCGCCGTGCGCGGCTACCTCGACCAGATCTACGTCTCCTTCGGCGACCTGCACGACCAGACCCTCCAGGCCGCGGGCGGCGCCGGACAGTTGGCGCAGGGCGCGCACTCCGCGCAGGACGGTGCCCAGCAGTTGGGTGACGGCCTGAAGCAGGCACGCACCGGCAGCGGCCGACTGGCCGACGGGCTGGACCGCCTGCACACCGGCGCCGCCCAGGCCGCGGCCGGGACGGCGCAGTTGGACGCGATGGTGCACGGCGTCACCGACAGGCTGACGCCGACGCTGCGCAGTCGGGCGGGCGACATCCAGCAGGCCGCCCAGGCCGTCGCGACGGCCGCAGGCGCGGTGCAGGAGATCGCCACCGCCCTGCCGGCCGACTCGGCCAAGGCACTGGCCGACGCCAAGGCGGCCGAGGCGCAGCTGCAACAGGTCCACGACCAGCAGTGCCCCGCCACCCGGTCGGGCACCGCGGAGTGCACCGCGCTGCAGACCGCCGTCGAGGCCGCGCAGCGCACCGTCGCCGTCGCCGCCTCCGTGGACCAGGCCGTCGCGGCGGACCAGGCGCAGCTGACCCGGCTGGCCGCCGACGCGGGCACCGTGCGCGGCTACGCGCAGCAGCTCGCCGCCGACGCGCCGCACCTCGCCGACCAGGTCGACGCGCAGGTCGCGAAGATCGACCAGCTGAACGCGGGCGTCGCGCAGCTCTCCTCCGGCAGCGCACAGCTCGCCACGGGCGCCCGCAGTCTGGACGACGGCCTCGGCACGCTCGCCTCCGGCGCGGACCGGCTGAACAGCGGCCTGTACAAACTGGCCGGCGGCTCCGACCAGTTGGCCGGCTCCCTGCACGACGGCGCCGCGAGGATCCCGGACCTCTCGGCCCAGGACCGCGCGGACCGAACCGGCGTCATGAGCGACCCGGTCCAGCTGGCCCTCGGCACGCTCAACAAGGCCGCGAACTACGGCACCGGGCTCTCGTCGTACTTCATCCCGCTGGCCCTGTGGGTCGGCATGATGGTCGCCTACATGCTGCTGCGCCCGCTCAACGCACGGCTGCTCGCCGCGGGCATCCCCTCCTGGCGCGCGGCGCTGGCCGGCTGGCTGCCGGCGGTCGCGATCGGCGTGGCCCAGGTCGGCGCGCTGCTGGCGGTCCTGCACTTCGCCCTCGGCCTGCAGCTGGCCCGTCCCGCCGCGGCGATCGCGTTCCTGCTGCTCACCTCCGCGAGCTTCGCGGCGCTGCTGCAGTGCGTCAACGCGGTCTTCGGCACTCGCGGCCGGGTCATCGGCCTCGCGGTGCTGATGCTCCAGCTGACCTCCGCCGGCGGCACCTACCCCGTCCAGACAAGCCCCGGCTTCTTCGGTGCGATCCACCCCTACCTGCCGATGACCTGGGTCGTCGACGGCCTGCGCCGACTGATCAGCGGCGGCGACCTGACGGTGGTGTGGCAGGGCGTCGGGGTGCTGACGGCCTTCCTCGTCGCCTCCCTGGCCGGCACGGTGCTGGCGGCCCGCCGACGGCAGATGTGGACCGTGGCGTCGCTCCACCCGGAGCTGGTGCTGTGACCCCGTGCGGGAGGATGACGGCATGACCAGTACGAGAGCGGGTGGCGGCGGCCGCCGCGAGCAGACCCGGCAGAAACTCTTCGTCGCGGCCCAGCAGCTGATCGCGGAGCAGGGCTTCTCGGCGACCTCGGTGGACGAGATCGCGGAACGCGCGGGCGTCGCCAAGGGCACGGTCTACTACAACTTCAAGAACAAGAACGAGCTGTTCGAGGAGCTGCTGCGCCATGGCGTGGGCCTGCTGAACGCCTCGCTGCGCGAGGCGGGAGCCGGACGCGAGGGCGCACCGATCGACCAGCTGGACGCGATGATCCGCGCCGGCCTGGCCTTCATCGAGCAGTACCGTGCCTTCGCCCGGCTGCTCCTGTCCGAGCTGTGGCGCACCAACCGCGCCTGGCAGTCGACACTCACCCTCCTGCGTGAGGAGGCCGTCTCGGTCGTCCGCGGCGCCCTGGACGACGCCGTGGCGGCCGGCGAGCTCCGCGAGGACCTGGACACCGGGCTGGTCGCGGCGGCGGTCTTCGGCATGGTCCTGGTCGTCGCGGTGGACTGGCTGACCTTCCAGCCGGAGCGCAGTCTGGACGACGTCCACGCGGTGCTGTCGACCATGGTCCGGGGCAGGCTGGCGGCGGAGTAGATCGCACTCCCCGGGGCGCGGGGAACGGAGCATCCACGCGCCCGGGTCCTGATCCACACCGGTACGACCCGGCCGTGCGCCAGCCGGGCTGAACCGCCGACGCCCCGGGTCGACTCCGGTTCCGGGCCGCCGCCCCAGCTGCCATCCACCCGCCTGCCGAGCCTCCCTCCCCAAGCGGGACGTCGTCCCGGGGCCCGCACCTTTGAGCCGCCCGGTGTGCTCCGATCAGCCGCGCGGGTCGAGCAACAGGTGGATGTCGTGGGCGGCCGTGAACGCGCACAGCGCGCTCGTGGTGATCAGCAGGCCCGTCGCCAGCACCGGGAGCCACGGGACGCCCCACGGCAGCGCCCAGGGCAGGCCCCGGTGTGAGCGCGGCGCCGGGGCGAGGAGCGCGGCCACGCGCCGGGGAACCGGCCCCGCCCTGCGGATGCGGCCGCCGCCGCGAATGCCGAGTGCCGTCGCCGGGTTCCGCACGGGCGCGTGCTTCGCCGCGAGCGCGGCCTTGCCCACGGCCTGCGCCGCGCAACGCCGGTCGCCGCAGGCCGCCGCCGCGGACTCGTCCGCCCAGCGTTCCACCGTGTAGGCGACGGCCGCGCCCACCGGGCGCAGCAGCGGGTTGGCCGCCGCGGCCAGGTGCGCGGCGGCGACGAAGGCGTAGTGGTGCGCCCGCAGGTGTGTGCGCTCGTGCGCGATCAGCACCTCCCGCTCCTGTTCGTCCAGCGCGGCGAGCATCCCGGAGGAGACGACGATGCGGCCCGGACGGCCCGGGTGGCCGGGGAGCGCGTACGCCTCGGGCGCGGGGTCGTCGACGACGACGTACTCCCCGGCGCCGGGGAGGCAGGCCGCCTCGAAGCCGGCAGCAACCAGCGCGCGGACCCGACGGCGGACCAGCCGCACCGCGGTCACCACCACGACGGCCAGCAGCACGGCGGCGAGCACCGCCTCCGCCTTGGAGACGGGATCGGCCTGCTGGACCGAGCTCAGCGACCAGTGGCCGAGCAGCGCGGCCAGCGGCACCCGGATCAGGCCCGCCAGGGTCAGCACGCCCAGGGCGATGGTGCTGCCGCCGGCCAGGACGGTGGCGGTGCCGGCCAGCAGCCAGGTGGCGACACGTGGTTCGAGACGGTCGGCGAGACGCGGCGCGGCGAGCCCGAGCAGGCCCGGGAGGAGCAGCGGCAGGTAGAAGAAGAGGTGCAGCGCGTCCACGCTGTTCGCGAGGTCCGCCAGGGCGCCGAGGTGCAGCATGGTCCGTCCCCTCAGTCCTGTCGCGGCGGGACCCAGGAGCCCAGCAGGCCGCGCAGGATCTCCTCGTCGCCGAGGGTGAGGTCGCCGACGAAGCGGGCGAGGACGGCACGGCGGTCCGGGTCGGCGTCGAGCACCTGGCGCATCCGACGGGCGGTCAGGCCGTGCCGGTCGGCGATCGGGCTGTAGGCGAAGGCGCGCCCCTGCTTGACCCGGCTGAGCAGGCCCTTGTCGTGCATCCGGGTCAGCACGGTGACGACGGTGCTGTAGGCGAGGGTGCTGCCGAGGCGTTCCAGGACGTGGCCGGGGGTGAGCGCCTCGGGTGCGGCGGACTGGAGCAGTTCCAGGACCTCCGCCTCCAGCGCGCCCATCTGCCGCCTCTCGTTCATCTTCCGGCCATCTTCCCTTCACCTGCTACGGTCCTGTAGAACTTCGTGCAGCCGAAGTCTGCCACGGCCTCCCCCGCGAAAACGAGAGACTCGAACGTAGAGATGCATGCATCCATGCACCAGTACCTGGCCTTCGACGGCTCCGGCATCGACGGCGGCCTCTTCGGCTCCATCACCGGCATCGCCCGGGACACCCGGTGGCTGAACACCCCGATGCACCTGTGGACCAACGCCGGCCTCGCGGTCTTCGCCGTGCTCATGGTCCTCGGCTTCCTGCGGGCCCGACGCCGGGACACCGCCGCGATGACGCTGGCGCTGGCCGCGCCCGTCGCCGTGGTCGGGGCCTTCGCCGTGGCCGAGGTCGCCAAGAAGCTGGTGGCCGAGGTCCGGCCCTGCTACTCGGTGCCGCACGCCTACTTCGTCGACGCCTGCCCGGTCCGCACCGACTACGCCTTCCCGAGCGGCCACACCACCACCGCCGCCGCGACGGTCGCGGCCCTGTGGCTGCTGGACCGGCAGCTCGCCAAGATCGCGATCGGCTTCGCCCTGCTGGAGGGCTTCAGCCGGGTCTACCTGGGCGACCACTACCCGCACGACGTGCTGGGTGCGGTGGTGTTGGCGGTGCCGGTGGCCTACCTGGTCAGCAAGGTGCTCGGCCGTTCCGCCCAGCCCGTCGTCGCGCGGCTGCGCACCGGAACGCTGGAATCGGTGCTGACCAACCGTCGCGGCGCCCACGCCGCCCGCTGAGGAACCGCTGAACCGCTGAACCGCTGAACCGCTGGGGAACCATGGCGGGGGGTTTGCACGTATCCCTGACTGGCGGTCCGTCGGATTCCTGACGGACCGGCGTGCAACGTTCGGCTTTGGGAGTTTCAGTGACCTGCTTCTTCGACCCCTCGCACGGCTACGGCGCGGTCAACGTGGTCTGGCAGCCGCAGTGGGGCGTCCCGCGCCCGGTGCAGTCCTGCCAGGCCTGCGCCCAACGCATCCAGACCACGCCCCCGCCGTTCTACACACCGCCGCAGCCCGCCGCCGGCTACCCGCAGCAGGGCGGCTACGTCCCCGGCGGCTACCCCCAGCAGGGTGGCTACGCCCAGCAGGGTTACGGACAGGGCTACGCCCAGCCCGGCTACCCGCAGGCCGGGTACCCGCAGCAGCCGCGACAGGGCCACAGCACCGGCGCCGTCGTCGGCGCGGGTGTCGCGGGCCTCATCGGCGGCGCCCTCATCGGCGAGATGATGAGCGACGACGACGGCGATCGCGAGCGCCGCGAGGGGTTCGAGGAGGGGCGCGAGTACGAGGAGCGCCGCGACTTCGACAACGGCGGCTTCGGCGGGGGCGACTTCGGCGGCGGGTTCGACAACAACGACGACGGCGACTTCTTCTGATCGGTGGCGCCCGTCGCCCGCGTCGGCGCGGCGGGCGCTTTCCTATGACCCATAGGCTATGAGGATGCGGTCATAGGATCGGAGGAAGCATGGCACGAGCCGGACTGAGCGCCGAGCGGGTCACCCTGGCCGCCGCGGATCTTGCGGACGAGATCGGCCTGGAGCACATCACCATCGCCGCCCTCGCCCGCGGCTTCGGCGTGAAGGACCCGAGCCTCTACTCCCATGTCAAGAACGTGACCGAGCTGCGGGCCCGGGTGGTCGCACTGGCCACGGCCGAGTTCGCGGACGCGCTGGGCGAGGCGGTCGCCGGGCGGTCGGGGTACACGGCACTGGAGGCGTTCGCCAACGCCTACCGGGAGTTCGCGACGCACCGGCCGGGCCGCTACGCGGCCTCCCAACTGCCGGTCGTCACCGACGGCGGCGCGCGGATCGTCGCGACCTGCGCCGCGCTGCTGCGCGGGTACGCGCTCGAGGAACCGGGGGCGACGGACGCCGTCCGGTTGGTACGCAGCACCCTGCACGGCTGGGCCTCGCTGGAGGCCTCCGGGGCCTTCCGGGCGTCCCGGGAGGTCGAGGCCTCGTGGCAGGCCGCCCTCTCCGGCCTGGACCGGCTGCTCTCCGACTGGCCGAAGGATCAGCCGACCCGGTAGTGGGTCACCGGCGCCCCAGGACGTAGCAGCCCTGGACGGCCATGCGCTCCCGATCAGCCCGGCTGCGGCCAGCCCGCCTGCGGTTAGCCCGCCTGCGCCATGCAGGAGTGGAAAGCCTTCTGGCACCTGGTCACCGCATCCGCCTGGCCGAGCTGCCGGAGAGCCGGATCACTGCTGCTCGAATCGGGCCACGTCGGCTGAGCGGGCCGAGCGGGCCGAGGGCGACGAACCCGCGCGTCCAGCTCGCGGAGGGCGGCGCTGCTCCCGACGAGACCGCGGCCGGAAGCAGCGCCAGGGCGGCTATCGCAGGACCGTGATCGTCTGCAGGTGCCAGCCCTCGCCCTTCAGGATCGCCGACGTCCCGCGCCCGGACGCTGTCGTGAGCTCCCAACTCTGCGGAGCGACGGCTTCGAGGGTCCAGCGGCCCAGCTGCACGGTCCTCGCAAAGGTGATCCGGGCATAGATGTGGTTCCACACACCGGAGGGCACCTTCACCTCGGGCCCGGCGGGGGTGAGCAGCTGCTCGGAGCCCTTGTCCAGCTTGAGGTCGCTGGGGACCCACTTCTTCGTGTTCGGGTCCAGCCAGGTCACGGTGACGCCCGGGGCGGACGACCCCCACTTGTTGACGCCGGCCGGGTTCCAGATGTCGAAGGCGTATCCGCCGACATGCAGAACGTACGGGGAGGTCTGCTTGAACCAGAGCTCGACGGTGATGGTCTGGCCGCGGTGAACGGTGGTCGGGACCCCGGTGGTCCAGCCGCGGTGGAGTGTGCCCGCGTAGGTGGTGGCGTGGGCCGTTCCACCGACGGCCGGGATCGCCAGGAGCGCGGCGGCAGCGGCGAGTGCCCCGGTGGCTCGCTTGTTGAGCTTCATGTCCCCCTCCTTGTTGATCAGAGGGCGCGAGCCTACCGGTGGCGCCGATCGCCCGCTCCGCATGGGCGCCCCGGTTCCCGAACGTCTGTCAGGACGGCCCCTGCCGCCGCTCTGCCGCCCGTCACAGGCTCTCGCCGCGCGCCTCGCCCGGAAAGCGTCTAGCGTCATTAGCGCCGGCCGCCGACGCATCGGATCACCGATGCCGCTGCGGCATCGTGCCATCGGCCACGCGCACACCGGGAAGGCAACCTCTCATGACCGCAATGTCCGAAACGCCCGTCCTTGACACCCTCGCTGCCATGACCATCGACTCCCTCGAGCGCTGCGGTCTGGACGAGAAGACGCTCATGTGCACCCGCATCGCCGCGCTCGCGGCGATGGACGCCCCGGCGATCTCGTACCTCGCCCACATCGGCCCCGCCATGGAGGCCGGCATGACGGCCGAGCAGCTCCAGGACGTTCTGGTTGCCGTCGCGCCCATCGTCGGCACCGCGCGGGTGATGGCCGCCGCGGGCCACATCACCCAGGCGCTGGGTATCGCCATCGCCGTGGCCGACACCGACATGACCGGGAACGGCTCGAAGTCGAGCTGATCGCTCGTTCCTCGCGCCATGACACGGTGGCCCCGCCGGCCCGTCCGGCGGGGCCTCGTCATGCTCCGCGGGACCCGGCCGACGCCGGTCGACTGCGCAGGCCGGACATTGCCTCCGCCTCGTTCAGCCAGTCCATGGACCAGCGGGCCAAGGTCAGGGACAGACCCTCGGCGTCGACCACGGGGGCGAGGTCGACCTCGTCCACCCGGTCGTCGGCCCACCTGTCGCCCCGCCCGGGGCCACTGACGACCAGCCACTGCCGGGCGGCACATCCCGTGGGGACAGCATGATCGCCCCCGCCGAGCGATCCGGGGACCACACCAGCTCTCCCACTGCACTTCCCACGCCCTGTGCGCCGCGTGCGCCGCGTGCGCCGAACGTCGAAGTCGTCGCCGCCCCCGAACTCCTCCGGGAGTCGCAGGCCGATCTGACGCGTTGAACCCAAAGGCCCCGGTCGCAGTGACTGCGACCGGGGCCTCGAAGGAGCCGCCTTCGGGATTCGAACCCGAGACCTACGCATTACGAGTGCGTTGCTCTGGCCAACTGAGCTAAGGCGGCGAACGGGGATTAGTCTACACAGGTCGGAGGGGTGCTCCTGCACGCATTCCGATCACGACATGATCACCGCGCCGGCCGACCGCCGTCAGCCCGCCGTCAGCCCGCCGCGGAGGCGGTCGCGAGCTTGGCGGCGAAGCCGATGAAGAGGGCCGCGACGCCGGTGGTGAGGCCGGCCGAGAGGCGGCGGCGGGCGCGGAAGACGGCGGCGAGGCGGTGGCCCGCGAGGATCAGCGTCGAGAGGTAGAGGAAGCTGAAGAACTGGACCGTGCCGCCCAGGACCGCGAAGGACAGGCCGGTGTGCGCGTAGGACGGGTCCACGAACTGCACGAAGAAGGAGAGCAGGAAGAGGATCGCCTTCGGGTTCAGCAGGCTGATGAGCAGGGCCCGGCGGAACGGTGAGGTGCTCCCCTGCTCCTCGGCGGCCTCCGCGGCCTCGGCGGTCGCGGCAGCGGTCTCGGCGCTGGCGGCCGCCGTCGGCGCGGCGTGGCGGTCGCGCCACAGGTCGCGGGCCGCCTTGAGCATGCCGTAGCCGATCACCAGCAGGTAGACCGCGCCGATCAGCTTCACCGCATCGAAGACCACGGGGGTCGTCCGCAGCAGCGAGGCCGCGCCGAGGGAGGTGAGGGTGATCAGGACGGTGTCTCCGAGGAAGACGCCGCAGGCGGCGCGGTAGCCGGTGGCTATGCCGGCGCGGGCGGCGGTGGAGAGCACGTAGAGCGAGTTCGGGCCCGGCAGCAGGACGATCAGCAGGGCGCCGAGGGCGTACGTGGGGTAGTGGATCACGCCGAGCACGGCGACTGCCTTTCATCGAGCCATCGGGGGTCCCGGAGGGGGCCCGATGAAAGGATCGTGGAGGGCAGTCACTCCTGACAACCGCCCTGCGCGTGTCGATCACCTCACTCCGGATCCGGCATCAGTGGCAGACCGTTCCCTTCGGCGGGACGGTGCCCTGCAGGAGGTAGCGGTTGACCGCCTCGTCGATGCAGGCGCTACCGCCGGGGTTGCGGGCGTAGGCCGTGTGACCGTCGCCGACGAAGGTCAGCAGCGTGCCGGTGTCGAGCTGCGCCGCCAGGCCCTGCGCCCAGGCGTACGGGGTGGCCGGGTCGCGGGTCGTCCCCACCACCAGGATCGGCGCCGCGCCCTTGGCCGGGATCACGTGCGGCGACCCCGTCGCCGCGACCGGCCAGTACGCGCAGGTCAGGCCGCCCCAGGCCAGGCTCGCGCCGAACTGCGGCGAGGACTTCTCGTACGCGGGCAGCTGCTGCCGCACCTGGTCCGGGCCGGTCGCCGCCGTCGGCAGGTCCAGGCAGTTCACGGCGGCGTTCGCGTACATCAGGTTCGCGTAGTGCCCGGTGGGGTCGCGCTCGTAGTAGTTGTCCGACAGCGCCAGCAGCTCCTTGCCGTTGCCGTTGTTGATCGCGTCGGCGAGGGCGAGGCGCAGGTCGGGCCACTGCTCCGGGTCGTACATGGCCGAGATGACACCGGTCATGCCCAGCGCCTCGACGAGCTTGCGCGGGTCACCGGTCGGCAGGGGGTTCGCGTCCAGGGACTTGAAGAACGCGTCCAGCTTCGCGTCCGCCTGCGGCACGCTCCCGTTGCCGAGCGCGCAGCCAGGGCGCTTCACGCAGTCGGCGGCGAAGGCGTCGAACGCCACCTGGAAGCCGCCCGCCTGCTGGGCGTTGAGCTCCTGGGCGTTCAGGGAGGGGTTCATCGCCCCGTCGAGCACCATCGTGCCCACCCGGGTGGGGAAGAGCCCCGCGTAGGTCGCGCCCAGGAAGGTGCCGTAGGACTTGCCCAGATAGTGCAGCTTCTCGTCGCCGAGAAGGGCGCGCAGCACGTCCATGTCGCGGGCCGAGTCCACCGTGCTGACGTGGCTGAGCAACTGGCCGGAGTGCTTCTGGCAACCCTGCGCGAAGCTCTTGTCCGCCGCCACGAGCGCGTCCACGCCCGACTGGTCGGTCGGGGTCGTGTCGACGGCCGTGTAGGCGTCCATCTGGGCGTCGGTCAGGCACTGCACCGGTGCGCTGCGGGCGACACCGCGCGGGTCCACGCCGACGATGTCGTACGCCGCCCGGACCACCGACGGGTAGGTCATCGCCGCGTACTCGGCGTAGTCCACCGCCGAGCCACCCGGTCCGCCCGGGTTGACCAGCAGCGACCCGAGCCGCGGCACGCCCTGCCCCGTCGCCTGCTTGCGCACCACGGAGAGGGTCAGGTCCCCGCCGCCGGCCGCACCCGGGTGGTCGTAGTCGAGCGGCACCTTGAACGTCGTGCACTGGAACCCGGAGTCGCAGGCCTGCCAGGACAGCTTCTGGCCGTAGTACGACTGGAGATCGGCCGGGACCGCCGTCGGCAGCGGCTGCAGCGGGGTGGCCGTGCCGCTCGACGCCGTGTCCGTGGAGGACGGCCCGCCGGACGCCGACGAGCCGGACGCCCCTCCGCTCGGCGCGGCGGCGGACGGCCCGGAGGAGCTGCAGCCGGCGGCACCGGCCACCGTCAGCCCCAGCGCCGTCAGCGCTGCGGCGGCCTTCGCGGCCTTCGAGATGCGCGTTCTCTTCATGCTCTCCCCAGGGTGGGCCGTGCGGGGCGCCGCGACGACGCTCGAAGGCACGGGTGAAGCGAGTTCCGATGACGAGTTCGACGGTTCCGGTGATGGGGGGTGGCGCGTCAACGGCGCGCAGCCGCAGCGAACTCCTCAGTCACATAGTCTGCCGCCAAACGGACCAGACGAAAGCGTTCCCGCCCCGCTGTCGCGTCGCGGACCACCGACGACAAGCGCACCGCCGTGTCCGGCACGCCCTGCAGCGCCGCCCTCAGGCGGCCCGCCTCGGCCTGCGCCGCCGTGTCGCGGTGCGCCTGCGCGAGCAGCAGCCGGACACCCGACGGGCCGCCCGCCGCCGGATGCGGCAGGGCGCCGCCCAGGGCCGCGGCTCCGGCGTAGGCGTCGGGGTGCGCCAGCTCCGCCGAGACCGCGCAGGCCGACCCCGCGTCCACGCCCAGCTCAGCCCAGGAGCGGGGCCGGGACGCCACCCGGAACTGCGCGGCGACGGCCCGCCGCAGCGCAGCGTCGTCGGCGGCAACCGCGCACGGGTCGGCGGGCGCGACGGCGACGAAGGGGTTCGCGTGCCCGGCCACGACGGCGCCGGCCAGCCCCTCCCACACCTCCGCCAACTCCCCCTCGGGCGCGCGCACCACCACCGCCTGGAGGGCGGCGCTGGTGGCGGCCGTGTGGGCCGCGTACTGGGACGGCACCCAGATCCGCACCTGCCCCGCGACCCCGGGCACCGTGCCCTGGTAGAGCCGCCCGCCCTGCGGCTGCCCGACCAGGGTCAGCGGGGCGGGCGCGGCCTTGTGCGCGCGGTCGGAGTCCGGCCGCGCGGCAGCCGGCGCGGGCACCCGCCCAGCGGCGGCGACCGCCGCCACCGCAGGGGCGGGACCGCGCCCGCCGTCGCCGAACGCCGCGACGACCCCGCCGACCGCCGCGGCGACGAGCGCGAGCGCCGCCACCAGGGCCCGCCCGGCGACGCGCAGGTACCGCGGCGTCAACTCGTACACCCGCCCGGCTCGCTCCTCCCGCCAGGCCCCGAGTGCACTGCCGGCCAACCCGACGCCGACCGTCGCCCCGGCAGCGATCAGCGCTGCGCTCCACCACAAGGTCATCCTGACCGGATCCCCCACCGGGCGAAGCTTGATCAAATCCCCTGCCATTCCCACCCGAAGGAGGGAACCCGCAGCAGGGGGCGCACCCGCCCGGCGCGGAGCCCGGGACGCACGCGGGCCCAGGACGCGCGCGGGCCCAGGACGGGACGGCTCGCGAAGGGAGGCTCGCGAAGGGAGGCTCGCGAAGGGAGGCTCGCGAAGGGACGGGGGTCAGCCCGCGCGGAGGATGACCGCCATGGCCTCGACGGCGAGGAGCGGGGCGACGTTGCGGTCGATCGCGTCACGGCAGGCCAGCACGGCCTCCATGCGCCGCAGGGTCGTCTCCGCCGTCGACCCGCCGGCGACGCGCTCCACGTTCGCCCGCAGGTCCTCGTTGGCCAACTCGGCCGCCGCACCGAACTGGACCGCCAGCACGTCGCGGTAGAAGCCCACGAGATCCACCAGGGCCAGGTCCAGGCTGTCGCGCTGGATGCGCGTGGCCCGTCGCTTCTGACGATCCTCCAGCTCCTTCATCGCGCCCGCCGTGCCGCGTGGCATCCGACCGCCGACACCTGCCGCCGCGCCGAGCGCCGCACGCAGCTCCTCGGTCTCCTTCGTGTCGACCTCCTCGGCGACCTGCTTGGCCTCCGCCGCGGCCGCGTCCACCAGCGCCTGGGCGCCGGCCAGGCACTTGCCGAGGTCGCCGACCACCATCGGCAGCCGCAGCACCTCCGCCCGACGGGTGCGCGCCACCTCGTCCTGGGCCAGGCGCCGGGCCCGCTCGATGTGCCCCTGCGACGCCCGCGCCGCGAACGCGGCCAGTTCCGGCTCGACACCGTCGCGCCGCACCAGCACATCCGCGACCGCACCCACGGACGGCGTGCGCAGCACCAGCAGGCGGCAACGCGACCGGATCGTCGGCAGCGCGTCCTCGACGCTCGGCGCGCACAGCAGCCACACCGTGCGCGGGGCCGGCTCCTCGATCGCCTTCAGCAGAACGTTGGCGGCGCCCTCGGTCAAGCGGTCCGAGTCCTCCAGGAGGATCACCTGCCAGCGGCCGACCGCCGGCGACATCGAGGCGTTGCGGACCAGCTCGCGGGTCTCCTTCACGCCGATGCTGAGCACGTCCGTCCGCACGGTCTCGACATCCGCGTGACTGCCCACCAGCGCCGTGTGGCAGCCCTCGCAGAAGCCGCAACCCGGCACACCACCGAGATCCAGATCCGGCGAGGTGCACTGCAACGCCGCCGCGAAGGCGCGCGCCGCCGCGCCCATGCCGGAGCCGGGCGGACCGGTGAACAGCCACGCGTGCGTCATCCCCGTCGCCCCGGCGGCGGGTGTCTCCCCCGCCACCACGGCGCGAGCCGCCCGGGCCGCGGAGACCAACTGCTCCACCACCTGGTCCTGCCCGACCAGGTCGTCCCACACGCTCACATCACGCCGCCGCTCGTCATCACTGCGTCCACTGCTTCACTGCACTCACTGCTTCACTGCTTCACTGCTCGGCAGCCTAGCCGCCGCCACCGACAACCGGCGCCCGAACCGGGCCCGCCCACGGCTGACCCCGGGCAGGGCCCGGGACGCGTCGGCGCCGGGGCCCGCGGCCGAGACCTCTCAGCCCCCGGCCCTGCCCGCGCGCGGCGTCAGCCGCGGCGGCCGTGGCCGCCCGGGCCCTGCTCCTCGTCCGGGTTGTCCGAGTGCCACTGGGCCCACTCCTCGCGGGTGCCGAGCAGCTGGTCGGTGAGGGACGGGAGGTCGTCCAGCGGGGTCTCCTCCGCCCAGTCGTAGCGCCCGCCCCGGCTCGGCGTCGCCTCCACGTCCGGCTCGACCGCCGGGTTCTGCGGCACGGAGGGAATCTGCGCCACCGGAGGGATCTGGGTGGTCGGCGCCTCCGACCCGGCCGGCCCCTGCTCGGGCCGGAAGAGCCAGTCGGGCACCCTGTCCTGCACGCTCTCGGAGCTGCGCGGCGCCGCCTCTCGCCAGGACCTCGGCAACGGCTGCTGCGCACCCGGCTCGACGACGGGGAGCACGGCGGTCTCGTCGGCCGCCGGCGCAGGGGTGACGGCCGCGTCGGCCGACCCCTCGGGCTGCCCCGCGGCCTTACGGCCGAACCGCGGCAGCCGCGGCTTCTTCGGTGCCTCCGGCTCGACCGGCGCGGGCAGCGAGGTCGGCCCTCCGACGACCGGCGGCCGCGCCGGCATCGGCGGCAGCACCATGGTCTCGTCCGCGGCCCCACCGGCAACGCCGGGCGTGCTCTTCGGTGCCCGCGCGGCGCGCGGGCCGGCACCGGCGTCCACGACGGGCAGCGCGGCCGTCTTCTCGACCTCACGCTCCGCCGTCGTGCCCGTGTCCGTGTCCGTGCCCACGCCCGTGTCCGGGGCGGCCTTCGTCGGCCCGCCCGACGCGCCCGACTCGCGGGCAGCGTCGCGGCCCGCGGCGTCGTCGGCCCGGGAGCCCTCGACGACGCGCGGCAGCACCGCCGTCTCGTCCGCGGCAGCCGCCCCCGTGTCGGCCCCGGCGAAGCGGGGCAGTTCCGCCGTCGACTCGACCGCGTCCGGCGCCGGGGTGGCGTCCGTGACGCGCGGGAGGACCGCCGTCCGGTCCGAGGCACCGTCCGAGGCGCCACTCCTGGTCGGGTCGAAGCGCGGCAGCTCGGCGGTGGCGGCAACCCCGTCCGCGTCATCGTCCTCGGCCGTCGCCGGGACGCGCGGCAGCACCGCCGTCTCGTCGGCGGCGGCCGACCGCGGCGCGGACTCGCCGCGGGCCGTGGCTATGTGGTCCGCCCCGCCGTCCCGCGACTCGGACGCGCGAGCGTCCGCGCCCGCCGCGCCCGCTGCTGCTGCTGCTGCTGCGGCGGCGGCCTCGGCGGCCAGACGGGACTCCTCGGCGCGCTGGAGCGCCTCCTCGGCCCGGCGACGCTCCTCCGCGCGCTTCTCGGCGCGCTGACGCTCGAGCTCGGCGAGGCGGGCCGCCTCCGCGAGGGCCGCGACGCGGGCGGCCTCCTCGGCGCGACGACGCTCGGCCTCCTCCTCGGCGCGGCGCGCGGCCTCCGCCTCGGCGGCGGCCCGGGCGGCTTCCGCCGCCTGGCGTGCGGCCTCGGCCGCCTTGCGGTCCTCCTCGGCCTGGCGGGCCTTCTCGGCCTCCTCGGCCTCCAGGCGGAGCCGCTCCAGCATGGCCTGGCGCTCGCGCTCGGCGCGCTCCTCCTCGGCCTTGCGGCGGGCCTCCTCCTCCAGACGGCGGGCCTCGGCCTCACGGGCCAGACGCTCGCGCTCCGCCAGGGCCGCCTTCTCCTGCTCCGAGAGCGGCAGCTCCCGGTCGAGACGGTGGCGGATCGAGGTGGTGACGGCGTGCGGGGGACGGCCCGCGTCGACGATCAGGTAGCGGGCCGGGTCGGCCGCGGCCAGCGCCAGGAACGCCGAGCGGACCCGCTGATGGAAGGCCTCCGGCTCGGACTCCATCCGGTCCGGCGCGTCGGTGAAGCGCTCCCGCGCCGCCGAGGGTGCGACGTCCAGCACCACCGTCAGGTCCGGGACCAGGCCGCCCGTGGCCCAGCGGTTGAGCCGGGCGATGTCCGCGGCCGCCAGGTCGCGGCCGGCGCCCTGGTAGGAGATGGAGGAGTCCATGTAGCGGTCGGTGATGACCACGGCGCCGCGCTCCAGCGCGGGCAGGATCACCGAGTCGACGTGCTCGGCCCGGTCGGCCGCGAAGATCAGCGCCTCGGCCCGGTGCGAGATGCCGGTGTTGGCCACGTCGAGCAGCATCGCGCGCAGGCGCTGGCCGATGGCGCTGCCGCCGGGCTCACGGGTGAGCACGACCTCGTGGCCCTTGCTGCGGATCCACTCCGCCAGCGCCTGGGCCTGGGTGGACTTGCCGGCGCCGTCGCCGCCCTCCAGGGCGATGAAGAAGCCCGTGCCCGCCCGGTACGCGGGCCGTTCCGACCCGGCCGTCAGGGCGTCCCAGACATCGCGCGGCAGCGGTGCGACGCCCTTGCGGTCGTCGGCGCGCAGCAGCACGACAACACCCGCGATCACCAGCAGCAGCCCGGCGAGCGCGACCGCGAGGCCCGCGCCGCCGTGGTCGAAGGTCAGCGTGGTGCCGCCGAACTGCTCCGGACCGAAGGCCGCGCCGATCAGCGGCGAGGCGAGCAGCGCGAGGGCGACCGCCACCCGCAGCATCGCGTGCAGGTGCTCGTCGACCTTGGGCTGACGGGCCTCCTCGGTCTCCTGTCGCAGCAGGTCCCGCGCGCCGCGGAAGGCGACGCCGCCCGCGATCCCGGCGAGGCTGAACAGGACCAGCGCCAGCACGTAGTCGCGGACCAGGCCCCCCAGCACCAGGCCGAGCCCGGCGACGACCATCGCCAGCGGCAGCAGCCGACGCCGGCTCAGCGGCGGCAGGACGCTGCGGCTGACCCGCAGCCCGAGCAGCAGCCCCGCGGTCAGCGCCAGCACCAGCAACCCGAAGCCGATCTCACCGGCGAGCAGGTCGAGAGCGTGGACGTAGGCGACGGCCGCCGCGGCGGCGATCGCGGCAGCCGTCGAGCAGGCCGCGAAGGAGAAGGTCAGCGACGAGCCGGTACGCCCGCGCGCCCCCAGCCCCGGCGTCACGTCGGCCGGGGCCCGCAGATTGGTCAGCGGCGATCGCGGCTCGAACGACCGGGCTCCCTCCGTGTCGGCGTCCGGCAGCTCCTGTCGGAAGTGCAGCACGCCCGCGAAGACGAACAGCGCGGCCGCGCCGAAGCCGGACAGTGCGAGCGGGTGCGCGGAAAGCCACGCGACGCCCTGCCCGACGCCCTGGTTCAGCAGCATCATCACGATGAAGCCGAGCGCGGCGAGCGGGATCGCGACGTAGCCGGTCCACAGGTCGATGTGTCGCAGCACCGGCCGCTGGTCCACGGCCGGGTGCCCCGGCGCGGCGCTCGGCAGCAGGGCCTCGGCGAACGACTCGCGGGTGACCGTCACCACGCGCTCCAGCGTGGCCGTCAGGAAGACGGTGACCAGCAGCCAGATCCACGCGCGCGTCCCGGCCCAGGTGACCCAGAAGAGCGAGCAGCCCAGCAGCGCGGCGCGTGCCGCCTCGGCACCGAGCAGCAGCTGCCGCCGGTCCAGACGCCGCGTCAACTGCGCGAGCGGCGACAGCAGGACGGCGCCGAAGAGCAGCGTGCCGAGCAGCCGCGCCCCGAAGGCCGCGGCGAGCGCGAAGAGGGTCGCGGCGTAGCCGCCGCTGAGCGCCTGCGCCCCTATGACGGCGCGGACGGTCAGCACCAGCAGGGTCAGCAGTGCGAGACGGTCCCCCAACGTCCCCACCGCCTGGGCGCGCCAGGCGCGCCCGTAGGCACGTCCGCGCAGCAGCGCGCGGGCACGATCCGTCGGGCTGACGCCGACGGACGCTCCGCTGCTGCGGTCCTGCGGGGTGGGACTCTCCGGGGCCTCGCTGGTGGGCTCCTGCGACTCGGCGCTCATACGGCCAGCCTAACCGGAGCCCCCGACACCCCGTCCGCCTGTTGGCAGACGGTTACCTTCCAGTACCGGAAGCGGTGCACTCCACGCCTGGTGGAGACGACCTCAGGGACGCGAGGCTCGACCGGTCCGCGGCTCCGCCGTGTGAGTGTGAGTGTGCGTGCGAGCGGTCGCGATCGGCTCGCACAGCGAGGTGTACGACTCAGGGGCGCGAGGACTGCGCGCCGAGCCAGCGACGAGCAGATGGCCCCGGTCAGCAGGGCCATCCGCCTGGCGTGGGTGACTCGCGCAGTCCTCGCGCCCCTGGAGGGTGCAGCTACCTGCGGCAGCGAAAGCTACGCGCTGGTGGTCTTCTTGGCCGCGGCCTTCTTGGCGGGCGCCTTCTTCGCGGCCGTCGTCGTCTTCTTCGCTGCGGCCTTCTTCGCCGGGGCCTTCTTCGCCGCCTTCTTGGCGGGCGCCTTGGCCCGCTTCTCGGCGAGCAGCTCGAAGCCGCGCTCCGGCGTGATCTCCTCGACGGAGTCGTCGCGCCGCAGCGTCGCGTTGGTCTCGCCGTCGGTGACGTACGGGCCGAAGCGCCCGTCCTTCACCACGACCGGCTTCTCGCTGACCGGGTCCACGCCCAGCTCCTTCAGCGGAGGCTTCGCCGCCGCGCGGCCGCGCGCCTTCGGCTGGGCGTAGATCGCCAGCGCCTCCTCGAGGGTGACGGTGAACATCTGGTCCTCGGTCTCCAGGGAGCGCGAGTCCGTGCCCTTCTTCAGGTACGGCCCATAGCGGCCGTTCTGCGCGGTGATCTCGACGCCCTCGGCGTCGGCGCCGACGACCCGCGGCAGGCCGAAGATCTTGAGGGCGTCCTCCAGCGTCACCGTGTCCAGGTCCATGGACTGGAGCAGCGAGCCCGTCCGCGGCTTGACCGCGTTCTTGCCCGTCTTCGGCGTGCCCTCGGGAAGGATCTCGGTGAAGTACGCGCCGTAGCGGCCGCTCTTCGCGACGATCTGGTTGCCGTTGTCGGGGTCGTTGCCGAGCACCCGCTCGCCGCTGGGCTTGTTCAGCAGCTCCTCGGCCAGCTCGACGGTCAGCTCCTCCGGCGGCAGGTCGTCCGGAACGTCCTGCCGCTTCTCGCCGCGCTCGACGTAGGGGCCGTAGCGGCCGACGCGCAGGGTGATGCCGGAGTCGCCCAGCGGGAACGAGCTGATCTCGCGGGCGTCGATGGCGCCGAGGTCGGTGACGAGCTCCTTGAGGCCACCGAGATGGTCGCCGTCGCCGTTGCCCGCGTCGGCCGCGGATGCCGCCGCGCCCTCCACGCTGCCCTCGCCGAAGTAGAAGCGGCGCAGCCACGGCACCGACTCGGCCTCGCCGCGCGCGATGGCGTCGAGGTCGTCCTCCATCTTGGCGGTGAAGTCGTAGTCGACCAGGCGGCCGAAGTGCTCCTCGAGCAGCCGAACCGCGGCCAGCGCGACGAAGGACGGGACGAGCGCCGTGCCCTTCTTGAAGACGTATCCGCGCCGGATGATCGTGTCGATGATCGCCGCGTACGTCGACGGGCGGCCGATCTCGCGGTCTTCCAGCTCCTTGATCAGCGAGGCCTCGGTGTAGCGGGCCGGGGGCTTTGTCGAGTGGCCGTCGGGGGTGATCTCGTCGGCGGTGACGCCGTCGCCCTCGGCCATCGGCGGCAGCCGGCGCTCACGGTCGTCGAGCTCGGCGTCCGGGTCGTCGCGGCCCTCGACGTAGGCCTTGAGGAAGCCGTGGAAGGTGATGATCTTGCCGGAGGCGGAGAACTCGACGTCCCGGCCGTCGGCGGCGCGGCCCGCGACCTTGACCGAGACGGACTGGCCGACGGCGTCCTTCATCTGGGAGGCGACGGTCCGCATCCAGATCAGCTCGTACAGCTTGTACTCGTCGCCCGCGAGCCGGGTCTCGGCCGGGGTGCGGAAGCGGTCGCCGGAGGGGCGGATCGCCTCGTGCGCCTCCTGGGCGTTCTTGACCTTGCCCTGGTAGGTGCGCGGCGCGTCCGGCAGGTACTCGCGACCGTAGAGCTGCTCGACCTGGGCCCGGGCGGCGGTGATCGCCGTGTCCGAGAGCGTGGTCGAGTCGGTACGCATGTAGGTGATGAAGCCGTTCTCGTACAGCTTCTGCGCCACGTCCATGGTGCGCTTGGCACCGAAGCCGAGCTTGCGGCTGGCCTCCTGCTGGAGCGTGGTGGTGCGGAACGGCGCGTAGGGGGACCGCCGGTACGGCTTGGACTCGACGCTGCGGACCTGGAAGTCGGTCGCGGCGAGCGCGGCGGCCAGGCCCCGGGCGGCCTCCTCGTCCAGGTGCAGCACCTGGCCGGTGGCGCCGGCGCCACCCTTGATCTGCCCGAGCGAGTCGAAGTCACGGCCGGTCGCGACGCGGCGGCCGTCGACGGCGCTCAGCCGGGCGCCGAAGGTGCCGGGCTCGCCGGCGGCCGCGGCCCGACCGGCCTCGGTGGCGAAGACCGCGGTCAGGTCCCAGTAGGAGGCGGAGCGGAACGCCATGCGCTCGCGCTCCCGCTCGACGACGAGGCGGGTGGCGACGGACTGGACGCGGCCCGCCGAGAGCCGCGGCATGACCTTCTTCCACAGCACCGGGGAGACCTCGTAGCCGTAGAGGCGGTCGAGGATGCGGCGCGTCTCCTGTGCGTCGACCAGACGCTTGTTCAGCTCGCGCGGGTTGCGCACGGCCTCCTGGATGGCGTCCTTGGTGATCTCGTGGAAGACCATCCGGTGCACCGGCACCTTCGGACGCAGCACTTCCTGCAGGTGCCAGGCGATGGCCTCGCCCTCGCGGTCCTCATCGGTGGCGAGGAAGAGTTCGTCGGCTTCCTTCAGCAGCGACTTGAGCTTGGAAACCTGGGCTTTCTTGTCCGGATTGACCACGTAGATCGGCTCGAAATCGTGGTCCACGTCGATACCCAGGCGGCGGACGTCGCCGGTGTAGCCCTCGGGGACCTCGGCGGCGGTGCCCGGAAGGTCGCGGATATGCCCGACACTCGCCTCGACCACGTATCCAGGGCCCAGGTAACCCTTGATCGTCTTCGCCTTGGCCGGCGACTCGACGATGACGAGTCGACGTCCGTCGCGTGCGGTCTCGCTGGTCGGGGACACCTTCGCTCTTCTCTCCCGGTCGATGAGGGGGTGGTCGCCGCAAGCCTCGCGGTGACACGGTCCTGAATGCGGAGTGTGACCGCACCCCGGTGCCCCTTGTCAAACGGACGGATCCCGACATGTCACCGGCGGAAGCCCTCCGCTGCCACTCGAACGGTAACCCGAGGGAGCGTGTTCCCGCTGTTCGGGCGGGATCGTACGGTGGGTCGTACGTGGTCACACGAATGCACGATCAGGTCTGCGAACAGGTCGCGGACACCCGGCGAGGACGTGGGCCCGTCGCACGGGTCCGCACCGGACAGCCGGATCATAGGACCGGCCGTCGGAAATCCGGCGCGGAATCCAACCCGTTCGGCGTGTCTCTGCCCATCCGGACGCATGGACATGCACCGTTCTGATAAGTCAGTCGGCCCACGCGGATCGGGCAGATCGCGCGGATCGGACGGTTCGGGCGGTTCGGGCGGTTCGCACGAACACGGCTGATCGGCACGAGCGGCAAGGAATCGCGGCGTGGATCAGAACGCGGTTGCGAGCAGCGTCACACCGCAGGCGGCGAAGGCGAGGCCGAGCAGGAGCCAGAACAGGTCGCTGCGGCTCTGGGGCACACCGTCCAACGCGACCCTGGTCGGCTGCTGCGGGTCGTAGGCGATCGGGACCAGCGTGCCGACCGCGAGGGCGGAGGAACGCCGGATCGAGGTCCAGCCGCGCGGGCGGGTGACCACCTCACCGTGGCCCTCGACCTCGAAGCTGAGCATCGGCGCGTTGTCGGCGTGGTCGAGCTCCGGCCCCTCCGGCACCTCGCCCGCCGGAGCACCGTCCTCGGTCGTCCCGCCCGGGCCCACGGCGACGGACGACTGGACGCGTTCGATCTCCTCCGCCGCCACGACGCGCGCCATGCCGCTCACGCCGACGCGCCGCAGGGTGCGCCGCAAGCGCACCTCCGCGGCGCACCACCAGACGACAGCGCCTCCGAACAGGGAGAACCACACCCCCGTGAACAGACTCAGTGGTGTCCCCACGTTCGCACGCCCCCGCCAAGCTCTGCCGTCTGATGGTCGATCACGTGATCGGTCGCGGCAGCAGGCTGTCAGCGCGGCGGCAACTGCAGGCCTACGTACGGATAAAGCCAGGCAAACCCCGGATGAACGACACGTTCACCCGGGCATGTGTCCCGGCGGCGCGGTCACAGCGGCAACAGGAAGCCCTGCTCCACCAGGAGGCGGATCTGCCCCGGCGCCCGGTCGCGCAGGACCACCGGGTCCTCCTCCAGCAGCCGGGCGATGGCGTCCAGGATGTCTCCGGCGCGCAGCGAGCCGTCGCAGGCCCCCGCGAAGCCCGCACCCACCGTGTCGACCTTGGTCGCCCGCCGCATGCCACGGTTCTGACGCAGGATCACGTGCTCCGGGTCCTCCTCCCCCGGAGCGCCGACCTGCTCCTGCACGACCCCGTCCGCCAACCGGTAGTGGGCGCCCAGCAGGCCGGCGTCGTCGTGCGCCCGCAGGAAGTCCTGACGGGCGAACCACTGCTCGATCACCGGCCCGAGCGGCTGCTCCACCGGGTGCGGCCACTCCTCCGCGAGGACCACCGGCTCGGCCCCCTCCGGTGCGCGGCGCAGCGTGATCCAGCCGAAACCGACCCCGTCGACCTTGGCCGCCTCGAACGCGTCCAGCCACTCCCCGTAGCGCCGCTCGTACTCCTCCCGGGGCCCGCGGTGGTCACCGCCGTCGCGCAGCCACAGCTCCGCGTAGGTGGTCGGATCCTGCACGTCGCGCTGCACGATCCAGGCGTCGCAGCCCGTCCCGGCGACCCAGGAGGCCACCCGGTCCCGCCAGTCCTCGCCGCGCACGTGCTGCCAGTTGGCCAGCAGCTGGCAGTAGCCGCCCGGGGCGAGGTGCTCACCGGCCCGGGCGACCAGGCTGCGGCACAGGTCGTCGCCGGCCATCCCGCCGTCACGGTAGGTGAAGCGCCCGCCGGGCGAGATCACGAACGGCGGGTTGGAGACGATCAGGTCGAACCGCCCGGCGTCGTCGTCCCCGCCGTTGGCCTCGGTGACCGGCTCGAACAGGCTGCCCTCGCGTACCTCGATCCGCGCCCCGAAGCCGGAGAGCTCGGCGGAGAGCCGCGCGAAGTGCAGCGCCCTCGGGTTCACGTCCGTCGCGACCACCTGCGCGGCGTGGCGGGCGGCGTGCAGCGCCTGGATGCCGGAGCCCGTCCCCAGGTCCAGCGCCCGGCGGACGGCGCGGCGCACGGTGATGTTGGCCAGCGTGGTCGACGCCCCGCCCACACCCAGCACGAGCTCGCCGCGCGGCACACCCTGGTCCGTCGCGGCACCGGATCCGATGCCGCCGGCCCCGCCGACCGCGCAGCCGAGGTCCGAGACGATCCACGCGTCGGCGGCCTCGGACTCGCCCGCGATGTCGTTGGCGTAGGGCCGGACGTCCACGGTCGCCCGCACGCCGCCGTCCACCGTGCGGGTCAGCCAGCCGTCCGCCAGCGCCTCGTCCACGGGCAGCGCCAGCGCGGCCTGCGGGTAGGACACCTCCCGCTGCAGCAGGAACATCCGCACCAGCGTCGCCAGGGCCCCCGGTCCCGCGGTCGCCCGCAGCGCGGGCACGCTCTCGCTCCGCGCGAGCGCGGCATAGGCCGCGCCCCCGAGCAGCTCCAGGCAGCCGTCGGCGGTGTAGCCGGCCGCCACGAAGGCCTCCCGCAGCCGCGCGATCCGCGCCGCGTCCACCACGGGCAGGGCTGCGGCGCTGGCCGCGGACGCCTCCGGCATGTCGGGTACCTCGGGCATGTCGGGCATCTCGGGGGAAGAACTGGTCGTCACGCCGCCATTCTCCCCGACACCACCCCTCGACTCGCCGCCATCGCGCCTGCGCCGCGTCAACTCCGGCGCACTCCGGCACCTGAGGCCCCACGCACCGGCCCGCACACGGGCGGCGGCGTAGGCCCCGCCGGGCCGGCCAGCGACGGCGCGCACGGGCCGCGCTGATCCGATCAGCGCCAAGCAGGTCGGCGCTAGGCAGGCCAGCGCCAAGCAGGTCAGCGCCAAGCAGGCCAGCGGCGGGCACAGGCCACGCCGAGCCGGTCAGCGACGGGCAGGTCAGCGCCAAGCTGGTCAGCACCAGGCAGGCCAGCGCCAAGCTGGTCAGCACCAGGCAGGCCAGCGCCAAGCTGGTCCGCGCTGGGCCATCGTGCCTGGGGCCTCAGGCCGTGGTCGGCAGGCGTAAGGCGCTGCGCGACAGGCGGCGGACCCAGGCGGCGGGGTGAGGCGTGGGGCGTCAGTGCGTGGCGGAGGCGGAGGGCTTCGTGGACGCCTTGCCGCTCGGCTTGCCCGAGCTGTGCGCCGAGGACCCGGCGGACGCGGATCCGGACGCTGCCGCAGCGCCGGAGGACGAGGCGCCCGGCGCGGCCGTCGAAGCGTCGGCCGTCGGGCTTCCGCTCGGCGCCGCGCAACCCGACTGGCGGCCGAGCGCCGCGCCGAGGTCTCCCGACTGGAGCTGCTGCAGCGCCGTCGAGGACTGCGTGGAGAGCTGGCCGATCTGGTCGGAGACGCCGCGCAGCTCGGCCGCGAAGCGGGCCTGGTCGCTGACCGGCAGGGACTTCACCGTCTGCTGGACCTTGGTGAAGCCCCCCGCAGCCTGGTTCAGCTCGCTGACGGCGTCCGCCTGCGTCTGCGCGCCGTTGGTGGTCTGCGGCGCGCCCGCCGCCTGAACCGCCTGCGCTATCTGCTGGTTCGCTGCCGCCAGCTTGCCCATGTCGGTCGCAAGGCGGACCTGGAGCTGGGTCGGGGTCTCCCCCGGAATGATCTTTCCGGTGTCGGCCTTCGCGTCCGACACCGCCTGGATCGGCGTGGCGATGCCACCGCAGACGCTCTTGGCCCAGGCGTCGAGCTTGGAGCTGCTGTCACTGCCTCCGCACGCGGCCGTGGCGAGTCCCACGAAAGTGGCCGCCAGGGCGGCGACCACGACCCGGCCGACGGTGCGGCCCGCCGTACCTCCCCGCGACGCGGCGGCCTCGCGGCCTGTCCCCGCACCCGCAACGGGCTCCTGCTCCGACGCCGCCACCAGCTCCGACCAGCTCACCGGGTCCCCTTCCCACGCTTTGACCCAGCTTGGGAACCTACACTGTCGCCCTTTTCCGGCGCAGGTCTCCCTCGATACCGTGCCCGAGCAGACGCCGAACACCTCGGCTCCGAACGCGTCAGACACGGAGGGCCACATGCCCCGCGCTCAGGTCAACGGAATCGAGCTGGAATACGAGACCTTCGGCGATCCGGAACACCCGACGCTCCTGCTGATCATGGGGCTCGGCGCTCAGATGATCGCCTGGGACGAACGGCTCTGCCGTCGTCTCGCCGTCGAGGGCTTCCACGTGGTCCGTTACGACAACCGTGACTCGGGGCTCTCGACCTTCCTCGACACCGTTCCGCAGCCCGACCTCGGCGCGATCTTCGGCGGTGACCCCTCCAGCGCGCCCTATCTGCTCTCGGACCTGGCCGACGACGCGCTGGCCCTGCTGGGCGTCCTGGGCGTGGACCGGGCCCACGTCGTCGGCGCCTCGATGGGCGGCATGATCGCCCAGCAGCTGGTGATCGATCACCCCGAGCGGGTGCTGAGCCTGTGCTCGATCATGTCGCGCCCCGGCGACCCGACGACGGGCCAGCCCAGCCCGGAGGCGGCGGCCGTGCTGATGCGCCCTCGCGCGATCGACCGCGCGACCGCGATCGAGTCCAACGTGCAGGCGTCCAGGACCATCGGCTCCCCGGACTACCCGCGTGACGAGGAGGAGCTGCGCGCCTACGTCGCCCGCGCCTACGACCGCAGCAGCCGTTCGGACGGCTTCGCCCGCCAGCTCGCGGCGATCGTCGCCTCGCCGGACCGGACCCCCGGGCTCGCCGAGGTCGTCGCGCCGACGCTGGTCATCCACGGGGAGGCGGACCGCCTCGTCGACGTCAGCGGCGGCCGGGCCACGGCCGCGGCCGTGCCCAAGGCCGAGCTGCTCACCCTCGAGGGCATGGGACACGACCTTCCCGCCGCGCTGTGGCCGCGGATCGTGCCGGCCATCGCCGCCAACGCCCGCGCCGGCGAGGCGCTGCAGGCGGGCTGACGGCGAACGCCCCCGCCTCGGGTGGGGGCTCGCGCACGTGCCGCCCGGGGCGGGCCCGCTTCTCCAGGCCCGCCCCCGGGCCGCCCTTCGTGGCCTCGGGTTCCGGTTCGGTCCGTTCCCGGTCGGCCCGGGGCCGCCGGGGACGCCGGGGACGCCGAGGCCGCCGCGGCACCCGGCGGGTGGTCGGATCAGCGCACGGTCGAGGCCACCCCCGCATCCGGCTGCTGCGGGATCGCCCCGCCCGCCGCCACGCCCTCCCGGCCGTCTGTGGACGACGTGCCGGAGCCGTCCCCGCCCTCCGCCTCGGCGCCCATCGCGACGCCACGTCGCTTGGACAGCCACACGGCACCCACGATGACGGCCAGGCACAGCACCGCGATGCCGATCCGCAGCGGAGCGTTGGCGTGGGCCCCGAAGCCCAGCTTGACGATCGCGGTCGCGATCAGCAGCGAGACCAGGTTCATCACCTTCAGCAGCGGGTTGATCGCCGGGCCCGCGGTGTCCTTGAACGGGTCGCCGACGGTGTCGCCGATGACGGTCGCAGCGTGGGCCTCGCTGCCCTTGCCGCCGTGGTGTCCGTCCTCGACGAGCTTCTTCGCGTTGTCCCAGGCGCCGCCGGAGTTGGCCAGGAAGACCGCCATCAGCGTGCCGGCCCCGATCGCCCCGGCGAGGTAGGAACCGAGCGGGCCGACGCCGAGCAGGAAGCCGACGGCGATCGGTGCGAGGACCGCGAGCAGGCCGGGCGTGGCGAGCTCGCGCAGGGCGTCGCGGGTGCAGATGTCGACCACCCGCCCGTAGTCGGGCTTCTCGGAGCCGTCCATGATCCCGGGCCGGGAACGGAACTGCTCGCGCACCTCGAAGACCACCGAACCGGCGGAGCGGGAGACGGCGCTGACGGCGAGTCCGGAGAAGAGGAAGACGACGGCTGCCCCGAGCAGCAGGCCGACGAGGTTGTTGGGTTGGGAGATGTCCAGGCTGAGGCTCAACCCGTGCGCCGCGGAGCCGATCTGCGTCTCGGCCGTACCGATGGCGTCGGTGAACGACCCGAACAGCGCTGTCGCGGCGAGCACGGCGGTGGCGATGGCGATGCCCTTGGTGATGGCCTTGGTGGTGTTGCCGACGGCGTCCAGCTCCGTCAGCACCTGGGCCCCGGCGCCGGTCACGTCGCCGGACATCTCGGCGATCCCCTGGGCATTGTCGGAGACGGGGCCGAAGGTGTCCATCGCGACGATGACGCCGACGGTGGTGAGCAGGCCGGTGCCGGCCAGTGCGACGGCGAAGAGGGAGAGCGTGAGCGATCCGCCGCCGAGCAGGAAGACGCCGTAGACCGCCGCTCCGATCAGGACCGCGGAGTAGACCGCGGACTCCAGGCCGACGGAGATGCCAGCGAGGATGACGGTGGCGGGGCCGGTCAGCGAGGTCTTGCCGATGTCCTGGACGGGGCGCCGGTTGGTCTCGGTAAAGTAGCCGGTGAGCTGCTGGATGGCGGCGGCGAGCACGATCCCGATCGCGACGGCCACCAGGGCGAAGACGCGCGGGTTGCCGCTGTGGGTGGCGATGGTCGGGGAGACGCCCTTGAGCTCGGCGAAGCTTCCGGGCAGGAAGGCGAAGACCGCCACGGCCACCAGGGCCAGGGAGACGACGGCGGAGAGGAAGAACCCGCGGTTGATCGCCGTCATCCCGGAGCGGTCGCCGCTGCGCGGCGAGACGGCGAAGATCCCCAGTACGGCGGTGACGACGCCGATGCCCGGAACCAGCAGCGGGAAGGCGAGCCCGTGGTCCCCGAACGCGCTGACGCCGAGGATGAGCGCGGCGACGAGCGTGACGGCGTAGGACTCGAACAGGTCCGCGGCCATCCCGGCGCAGTCGCCCACGTTGTCGCCGACGTTGTCGGCGATCGTCGCGGCGTTGCGCGGGTCGTCCTCGGGGATGCCCTGCTCGACCTTGCCGACCAGGTCGGCGCCGACGTCGGCGGCCTTGGTGAAGATGCCGCCGCCGACACGCATGAACATCGCGAGCAGGGCGGCACCGAAGCCGAACCCCTCCAGCACCTTGGGTGCGTTCTCCCGATAGATCAGCACCACGACGGACGCCCCGAGCAGGCCGAGACCGACGGTGAACATGCCCACGACGCCGCCGGTGCGGAACGCGATCCGCATCGCGCGGTGCGACACGGCCCGCACGTCGGGTGCCTGCGTCTCGCCCTCGGCAGGGGTGGCGGCCCGCGCCGCGGCGGCGACGCGCACGTTGCTGCGCACGGCGAGCTGCATGCCGACGTAGCCGGTGACCGCCGAGAAGGCGGCGCCGACGACGAAGAAGAGCGAGCGTCCGATCCGCTGCGACCAGTCGTCGGCCGGCAGTACCAGCAGCAGGCAGGGCACGACGACGGCGAAGGCGCCGAGCGTGCGGAACTGCCGGGCCAGGTAGGCGTTGGCGCCCTCCTGAACGGCGGCGGCGATCTGCTTCATGGTGTCGGTGCCCTGATCCGCTGCCAGTACCTGACGGACCAGCAGCCACGCGACACCCAGCGCGGCTACGGCGACGACGGCGACGATGACGACCACGACCCGGTCCGACCCGGTGAGCACGGCCGTCACTCCTGATGGAGCGCCGGAGAGATAGAGCCCGGCCATTCGTCCTCCCATGACGTCTGGCTCGTGCGCCAAGCGGAATCCCGGGGTCATGGGGCCGGGGGAAGGCGCGGACCGCTCGGCAGCGCGGGCAAGTGGCAGGCCGCGATTGTAGGAATCCGCCGCATGATCAAAACAGGGTATGTGCGGCAATTAGTACAACAAATGAAAACTGTGATGGAAGTGACGAGAGGGACTTTCCTCCGTCATTGGACCGTCCCTGGCGAACAGTTGGACGGTTTTCAGCCACCCGCCCGCCGATGGCTGGGCTACTACGGCGAGGCGCCCACGCCCACCTCGTACTTCCCGCTCGCACCGGCACACGTGCTGGACACGCGCTACGCCGTCGGCGCGCCCAAGGGACAGCTCGACGGCGGCAAGGTGCTGCGGCTCAAGGTCCTGGGCGTGGCCGGAGTCCCGGTCGGCGCCAGGACGGTGCTGCTGAGTCTCACCGCACTGAACGCCACGGCCAACACCGCTGTCACCGCCTTCGCCGAGAACACCGCGCGTCCGGCGGGCGCGGCGGTCGAGGCGGGCCGTGGCCTGCCGGCCACGGTCAGGGTGGAGGTACCGGTCGGCAGCGACGGCTACGTCGACCTGTACAACCAGGCCGGCAGCATGGATCTGCTGGCGGACGTCCAGGGCTACTACGCCTGACGACCGTCGTGAACCGATGTGGCAGACGTGAGCAGACGGACGAGGGCGGCCCGGGAGATCCCGGGCCGCCCTCGGCGTCTCGTGGCGTGGCCGACAGGTCCGACTCGGACTACAGCTCGTCGTCCGCGGGGTCGGCGATCGGCCAGCTCATACGGATGATGCCGCCGTCGTCGTCGTGGCCGATGACCAGGTCGTCGACCAGGCCGCTGATCACGGCCAGACCCATGGTGTCGTCGGCCTGCTCACCGCCGCCGTTGCCGCCGGCACCGGCGGCGAGGCTGAGGGCCTCGGCCGCGCTGCTGTCGGCGTGCGCGGTGACCGGCGTCGGCACACCGTCGCCGACCTCGATCAGAAAGCGCTTCTCCTGCTGGGTCAGCTTGACCCGCACGGGATGTGAGACTCCGTTGCGCACGTGCAGACCGACCGCACGCGAGCATGCCTCGCCCACGGCGAGGCGAACCTCGTCGAGGACCGAATCGTCGACCCCGGCCTGACGTGCGACCGCAGCCGCGACCAGCCGCGCCGTTCGCACGTGCGACGGGAGCGCGCTGAAGCGCAGTTCGACGGTGGCCATCAATGTCCCCCTCGAAAGGTTCTGGTTCCAGACCGGCCCCGGGAGCCGGGACGCGCGAAACCCGCGCGCCGACACCGCTCCCGGGTGCACCGCCGCTCAGAGAGAGCCCGGCACGAGCTCAGTCGTTGGCGGCGACAGCCTCGTCCACGGAACCGTGGATGGGGAACACCTTCGTCAGTCCGGTGATCCGGAAAATCTTGAGGATGCGCTCCTGGTTGCAGACCAGACGGAGCGAACCCTCGTGGGCCCGCACCCGCTTGAGCCCTCCGACGAGCACGCCCAACCCGGTCGAGTCCAGGAAGTCCACACCTTCCATGTCCACGATCAGGTGGTAGTGACCCTCATTGACGAGCTCGACGAGCTGCTCACGCAGCTTCGGGGCGGTGTACACATCGATCTCGCCCCCCACCTCGACGACCGTGCGGTCGCCGACGGAACGGGTCGACAGGGACAGGTCCACGGAACCTCCAGCACCTTGCCTTGCTTCCATGCCGATGGCGGGGACCCTGGCCCCGTTGCACGGCCGCGTAGGCATTCAACCACTTATCGCCTGGCCAGCACGACGCCTTGGGGCGAATCTCCATCGGCGTGATGACAGACTGGGGCCCGATGAAGCCGCGTCCTGACCCGCCCAAAGCCGCTCTCGACCGCCTGACGGGCGCCTCCGGGCGGCAAGATCGGCTCACTCATACGGAGCACATCCCGGCCCGCCCCGCCCGTTATGCGGACTGGCCCGGGGGGCTGCGCCCGGAGGTTCTGGCGGCGATCGGGGCAACCGGCATCGAGCGGCCATGGACACATCAGGCCGAAGCGGCAAATCTGACGATAAGCGGACAAAATGTGGTGATCGCCACAGGGACCGCCTCGGGCAAGTCGCTCGCCTACCTGGCCCCCGTCCTCAGCGCGCTGCTGGACGGCACCGAGGCCAAGAACGGCCGCGGCGCAACGGGCCTGTACCTCGCGCCCACCAAAGCGCTCGCCGCCGACCAGCTGCGCCGCCTGGGCGAGCTGCGAACCGCCGCCGACCAGGCCGGCCCGGAGGCGGCAGGACTGACCCGGGTCCGAGCCGCCGTCTACGACGGCGACACGCCCTTCGAGGAGCGCGAGTGGGTCCGCCAGTACGCGGCGTACGTGCTGACCAACCCCGACATGCTCCACCGGGCGATCCTGCCCGGCCACGCCCGCTGGGCCTCCTTCCTGCGGTCGTTGCGGTACGTCGTGATCGACGAGTGCCACACCTACCGGGGCGTCTTCGGCTCCCACGTCGCCCAGGTGCTGCGCCGGCTACGGCGCCTGTGCGCCCGCTACGGCGCCGACCCGGTGTTCCTGCTGGCCTCGGCCACCGTCGCCGAGCCGGGGCACAGCGCCGAACGGCTGACCGGCCTGCCCGTCGCCGAGGTGACCTCCGACGGATCCCCGCGCGGGGAGACCGTCTTCGCGCTCTGGGAACCCCCGCTGACCGAGCTCTCCGGCGAGCACGGCGCGCCGGTGCGCCGCTCGGCCACCGCCGAGGCCGCCGACCTGCTCACCGACCTGGTGCTGGACGAGACCCGCACCGTCGTCTTCGTCCGCTCACGGCGCGGCGCCGAGCTGGTCTCGGTCATCGCCCAGGAACGGCTGGCCGAAGCCGCGGGGGATGCGGTGGCCCGCCGGGTCGCCGCCTACCGCGGCGGCTACCTCCCCGAGGAACGGCGGGCCCTGGAGCGCGCCCTGCACTCGGGCGCGCTGCTCGGCCTGGCCTCCACCAGCGCGCTGGAGCTGGGCGTGGACGTGGCCGGTCTCGACGCGGTGCTGCTGGCCGGCTACCCGGGCACGCGCGCGTCCCTGTGGCAGCAGGCAGGCCGGGCCGGACGCGACGGCGGGGGCGCGCTGGCCGTCCTGATCGCCCGGGACGACCCGCTGGACACCTACCTGGTGCACCACCCCGAGTCGCTGTTCCGCCGACCCGTCGAGTCGACCGTGCTGGACCCGGACAACCCGCACGTCCTCGCGCCGCACCTGTGCGCGGCCGCCGCCGAGCTGCCGCTGACCTCTCCGGGTGACCTGGAGCTGTTCGGCCCGTCCGCGCCGATACTCCTGCCCCAGCTGGAGCGACGCGGCATGCTGCGTCGGCGCGGCGAGAACAGCTGGTTCTGGACCCGTCGCGAGCGTGCCGCCGACCTGGTCGACATCCGCGGCGAGGGCGGCTCCCCCGTACGGGTCGTCGAGGCGGACACCGGCCGCCTGCTGGGCACCGTCGACGCCGGCTCCGCACACACCGCCGTGCACACCGGCGCGGTCCATCTGCACCAGGGCCGCACCTACCTGGTGCAGGAGCTGGACCTTGAGGACTCGGTGGCCCTGGTCGCCCAGGCGAACCCGCCCTACAGCACCGTCGCCCGCGACACGACGCACATCGCCGTGCTCGGCACCGACCGCCAGGTCTCCTGGGGCGAGGCGACCCTGAACTTCGGCTCGGTCGAGGTGACCAACCAGGTCGTCTCGTTCCTCAAGCGCCGCCTGCTGACCGGCGAGATCCTCGGCGAGACCAAACTCGACCTCCCGCCACGCACGCTGCGCACCCGGGCCGTGTGGTGGACGGTGACCGAGGAGCAGTTGGAGGACGCCGGCCTGCTGCCGGACGAGCTCCCCGGCGCCGCCCACGCCGCCGAGCACGCCTCGATCGGCCTGCTCCCGCTCTTCGCCACCTGCGACCGCTGGGACATCGGCGGCGTCTCGGTCCCCCTGCACCCGGACACCGGGCTGCCCACGGTCTTCGTCTACGACGGCCACCCGGGCGGCGCCGGCTTCGCCGAGCGCGGTTTCGAGCGGGCCCGTGAGTGGCTCTCGGCCACCCTGCAGGCCATCACCTCCTGCGAGTGCGAGCGCGGCTGCCCGTCCTGCATCCAGAGCCCCAAGTGCGGCAACGGCAACGACCCGCTGGACAAGCACGGCGCCGTCCGCCTGCTGAGGCTGCTCCTCGCAGGCCGCCCGGACACCGGGGAGTCCGGGCCGGCACAAGCCGGTGGTGCGCCGCCGGACGATCCCCATAGGGTCCGCCGGTGAACACGCAGCAGACAGCCCCCAGCCCCGGAGCGCAGGCCGCCGAGAGTTACCTCCGGGCGTTCCACGACAACACGCCCGGACTCCAGTCGCAGGGCGTGGAGGCCCACCGGGCCGAGGACGGCCGCACCAGCTACGAGGTGCTGGCCGACCGGGTCGGGCCCGTACGGCGGGTTCTTGACCTCGGGTGCGCTGACGGCGCACTACTGGCGCTGTTCGCCGGGCGCGGGGCGCAGGAGCTCGCCGGCGTGGACCTGTCGTCCGGTGAACTGGAGATCGCCCGGCGCCGCCCCGAACTGGCCGACGCCCACCTCCACCACGGCAGGGCCCAGCAGCTGCCCTTCCCGGACGACCGCTTCGACGCCGTCGTGTCGCACATGGCGTTCATGCTGATGGCCGACGTCGACCAGGTCGCCGCGGAGGCGGCCCGCGTCCTGGCCCCGGGCGGCACGCTGGCCGTGGCGGTCGGCGGCGGGCCGCTCGGCGGCGACGGGATGGACCTGTTCCTCGACCTCGCCCGGCCGTACCTCGACGCCACCCCGAAGCCGCAGGGCCGCCCCCGCTTGGGCGACCCGCGCAGCCGCAAGCGCGAGGGGCTCGACGAGATCCTCACCCCGTTCGGCTTCGCGCCCGTGGAATGGCTGCCGTTCGCACTCAGGATGGACGGCACCCCCGAGGAGGTGTGGCAGCGCATGCTCGACACCTTCTACGACGTGACCCAACTCGACGCGACGTCCCTGGAACGGCTCCACCAGGAGTTCCTCGACGCCGCGGCCGCCCAGGTCGCACCGGACGGGCGGCTGCCCAGCGGGCTGCGGATCAACCTCGCCACAACGCGACTGGCTGCCGTTCAGGACCGCCTGGGCTGATCGGGTCGGCCCGGGGCAGGTCAGAACGGCGCTGTCACCGGGCCCGCCCTGGCTCGGCCGTGGGCGGGAGGCAGGCCGGGGATCAGACCACTCGGGGAGGGGACGGACACGTCGACCTCGACGCTGTCCTCCATGGCGTCCGCTCGGATCGTGCAGGCGCGGAGCGTGGCGCCCTGGGCCGAGGCGATGGCGGCCGCCTCGGCACACGCCTGGCCCGGATCGAGGAGCAGTCGGCCCGCCGCAGCCAGGGCCGCCAGGTCCGCAGCGGACTCCGCCCGGTGGCGGGCCGCGATCGCGCCCGCCACCGCCAGCGCGGCCGTGGCCGCCAGCGCGACCAGGGAGAGCAGCGCGACCAGCCAGATGGTGGCCGCCCCCGTGTCCCCACACTGCCGGCGAGGTGGCCGGAACCGCCCGCCACGTCGCCCGGGCCGCCCCCTGCGCGGCTCGGGCCGCCGAGGCGGCCTCACGGCCGGGCCCCCGGCTCGCCGGGCTCGCGTTCGGCCACGGCCGTCGCCGAGACGCGGAAACTCAGCAGTCCGCCGGGCCCGCCGCTGAGCGCCGACACCTCGGCCCGCACCCGGTCGCCTGCAGCGCTGACCGACACCGACGCACCCTGCGGTGCGGCGGCCTGGCCCAGCGCCGCAGCCGCCGGATCGCCCCTCGCGGCCGCGCGGGCGGCCTCCCTGGCCGCGTCCACGCACCGCACCTGGGCCGATCCGACCAGCACGGCCCACAGCAGCATCGCGCTGACCAGTACGAGCGCCGGCAGGGCGACTGCCGCCTCGGCCGTCGTGTAGCCCGCGTCACCGTCGGGCCGCCCCGCACCGGGCGGCTGGCGACGCTCAGACGGCACCGAGGGCTCGCCGGATCAGGCCCTGCAGCGCCGAGGAGACGGCGCCGCTGGTGACGACCTTGTAGAGCAGGGCGGCGAAGCCGCACGCCGCCACCGTGCCGACGGCGTACTCCGCCGTGGTCATGCCGTCGTCGGCAGCGAGACTCCCGAAGCGGGCACGCAGTCGGCAGCGCAGCACATGGGCGCCGTGCATCAGCCAGACCTGGACCACGCAGGCCAGCAGCCCGAGCGCGGCTCGTGGGCGACGCAGGCAGAGCCTGGCGAAGGGCACTGGCGCGGGGGCGGCATCGGACCGAGCCGGCTTTTGCGGCGGCTGGTCGGGCGCCGGCTGACGGGGCGTCGGCGGGGCGGTCGGTTCCGGAAAGGCGGTCTCGGACTGAACGTCAGCAGAGGGAATGCGCAGAGATTTGGTCACGGTGACTCCTCGGGTCGTGAACAGGCGGACAGAACGGTCGTCGGAACAGATGGGGTGGGGCGGCGTCGGGACCGAGGGCGGTCCTGGGCGGTGGCCGCTCCCGGAACGGCGCCGCCGACGGGTGAACCTCCGGGCCGGACCGGCCCGGAGGGCGCCGAGCGAAGGGCGGACCCCGGCGAGGGGCTGGGCCAGGCAACGGGGCGGGGCCAAGCGAAGAGGCAGGGTCAAGCGAGGAGACGGGCCGGCCCGACCGATGTGCAGGTCCGGTCACCGGACCGGACGGGTCAGCCCGGAGCCGGACTCCAACTCAGAGGCGGCCCAGGAAGATCCCGGCAAGGCCGGTGACCACCGGGACGACGCCGACCAGGACGAAGGCGGGCAGGAAGCAGAGCCCGAGCGGCGCAGTCGCCAGCACTCCCGCCCGGCGGACCCTGGCCTGGGCCTCGCGGGCCGCCGAGACCCGTTCCGCGCCGGCGAGCCTGGCGAGACCGGCTGCCGGGGGCGCCCCGCTGGAGGCCGCCCTGGCCAGGCACCGACCCAGTGGCGCAAGCACCGGGTCGGTCGCCGCGAGCCGCTCCCAGCAGGACTCCGGGTCGGCCCCCATGGAGAGCTGGACCCCTGCGGCCACGAGGCGTCCGGCCATCGGCTCCGGCATCGCCTCGGCGACGGCGCCAAGGGCGACGTCCGGCGGGCACCACGAGGCCATACAGCCGGCCAGCAGTTCCGCCGTCAGTGGGAGTTGGGAGCGCAGCAGGGCGGACTCCCGCCGCCGGGCCCGTTCGGCGGGCCCCGGCGGGGCCGGCAGGTAGCGGAGCCCGAGCGCCGTCAGCGCCACCCCGAGCACCCACCCCGCCGCCCCGCCGACCAGCGCCACCGCACCGGCTCCGAGCGCAAGGGAGGCCGCACGTGGCAGCAGGCGCTCCCCGCCCGGGCGTGCGCGGCGCACCTCCCGGCGACGGACGGGATCGACGCCCACCCGCCGGGCCCGGCGCAGCGCCCTGCGCCGACGCACGTACAGGACCGTCCCGGTCCCCATGGCGGTCGCCCCGCTGAGCAAGGCCGCCACCGTGACCCATCCGGCGTTCACTCCGCGGCTCCTGCGGAGGAGGAACGTCGTTCGAGGGGTGACGCGGACCGTACCCCGCGCCCCCTCATGCGGTGCGCTCCGCCGCGCGGGCGATGCGGGCCGTCCAGACCAACCCCGCGTACTCGAGGAGGCCGCCCACCAGCAGACACACCAGACCTGACGTGGTGTGGAGCAACACCTGCAGCGGATCGGCCCCGAGGGCCGCGCCCAACGCCAGGCCAAACACGGGCAGGAGAGCCAGGAGCACCGCCGTGGAGCGCGGGCCGGCCAGTTCCGCCCGGACGGAGTCCCGCAGAGCCCGCTCGGAGCGCAGGCCCTCGGCAACCCGGTCCAGTCCCTCGGCCAGGCCCGCCCCACTGGCGGAGGTGACCCGCCAACAGGCGGCGGCGCCCCTGGCGCCTTCGGCTCCTGGCGTCTCCGCCAGGAGGGTCAGCGCCCCGTCCACCGAGCCGCCCAACCGGACGGCGGCCAACAGGGCGGTCGAATCGATCGCGTCCCCGTGCGGGAGGCCCTCGACGGCCATCTCGACGGCCTGGTACGGCGTTGCCCCGGTGCGGAGCTCGCCCGCCAGTGCCGCGCAGAGCTCCACCACGGCGGCTTGGCGGTCCTCCCTGGCCCGCAACGCCCGCCGTCGGCGGCGGAGCCGGATCGTCGGCCACACGGCCGCCGCTGCCACCAGGGCGGGGACGGGCGAGGCCGCCAGCCAGGCGCTGACGGCGCCCAGCGGGAGGAGCAGCAGCTCCACCGGAAGGAGGGCACGCATCCGGTGCACGTGCCGCCGCCAGGCTCCGGAGCGCTGTTCCCCGACGCCCGGACAGAGCCGGACGAGGCGCCGGGTCATCCGGTCACGCCGCGTCAGCCACCAGGCACCCAGCCCGAGCAGGGCCATGACGGCCGCCGTCGCCAGCGCGTGGACGGAGGGCCAGACGAGTCCCAGCTCGGCCTGTCCAGGCCCGGACGTACCGCCGCCCCCGCCGACCGGACCCGTGCCCATCGCCGCCATGGCCGTCATCGCATGATGCGAGCGATGCGCCCACCCGGAGCCGGACCAGCCGGGCCCAGGCCAGGTGGGCACGGGCCAGAGATGGGCAGCTCCGCGGGGCGTGGCTGGGGTGTCCCCCGGCGCCTGGGCCCCGATCGGATGCGTCCCGCCCCACGGCCCCTGCCGCAGGCCGGCTCCGGGCAGGCACGCCGGCATCGACCGGCCCGTCACTTGGGCCGGGCCCACGGAGCCCGGAGCCCGCCGCAGCGCTCGGCGAGTCGGGGCCACCCCGGGCCGGGCTCCTGCCCGCCCGCGGCAGGGAACCGAACGGCCGGGAGGGCCGTCACCAGGCCGTCCGCGCCCCGTTCAAGGACGCAGACCTCGGCGACCCGGCGCTGTCCTCCGGGTGCTCGGACGAGGTGGACCACCGCGTCCAGCGCGGCGGCGAGCTGACTGTGCAGGGCGGCACGGCCGAGCCCCGCCGTCGCCGCCAGCGCCTCCAGCCTGGCGGGGACGTCCACGGCCGCGTTGGCGTGGACCGTCCCGCAGCCACCCTCGTGACCGGTGTTCAGGGCGGCCAGCAGATCCAGGACCTCACTGCCGCGGACCTCGCCGACGACCAGGCGGTCCGGGCGCATCCGCAGCGCCTGCCGGACCAGATCACGCAGGTCGATCCCGCCGACTCCCTCCTGGTTGGGCGGGCGCCCCTCCAGCCGGACGAGATGGGGGTGGTCGGGCTGGAGCTCCGCCGAATCCTCGACGACGACCAGGCGTTCGCTCGTCGGGACCAGCCCGAGCAGGGCTGCCAGGAGGGTGGTCTTGCCGGTGCCCGTCCCGCCTGAGACCAGGTACGCCACCCGGGCCCGGACCAGGGCCTGCAGCAGCCCTGCTCCCCAGTTGGTCAACGAGCCCGAGGCCACCAGCTCCTCGAGGGTGAAGGGGCGGGGACGGCTGACGCGCAGGGAGATGAGGGTGCCGCCGACCGCGACCGGCGGGAGCACCGCGTGCAGCCGCACACCCTGGGGCAGCCGGGCGTCAGTCCACGGCCTCGCGTCGTCGAGACGGCGGCCCGCGGTGTGGGCGAGCCGCTGAGCCAGGCGGCGCACCGACGGCTCGTCGGTGAACTTGACGTCCCTGGCCCGTTGCAGGCCGTGCCCGCGATCGACCCAGACCTCGCGTGGGCCGTTCACCAGGACGTCGGTGACTTCGGGATCGCTGAGCAGCCGGTCCAGGGGACCGGCGCCGACCATCTCGGCGCGCAGCTCACGGACGATCTCCAGCACCTCGGTGTCACCGTAGGGGCGGCCCTGGGCGCGCAGGGCGGCTGCGACGCCGGTGATGGTGGGCTCCGCCCCGGACTCGGCCAGGCGCAGCCGGACCGCGTCCAGCAGCGCTGCGGAGACCGCTCCGGCGGAGGCGGACGACACGGATGCCGACCGCCCTGCCGTGCCCGCGCCCGCGTGAGCGCGATGGGTGCTCGTGCTCCTCGTCATGCCGCCACTCCCCCACCGTCCGTGAGGCCGGCACCTGCCAGGGCCTCCGTCAGAAACGCGGTACAGAAACGGCCCAGGGGGCCTTTGGGCCGGGCGCCCGGCGGACGGCCGCACTCCAGGTCGGCGGCCAGGCCGGGCTCGGGGGCCAACTCCCCGGCGAGCGGCAGCCGCAGGCCGTGGGCGACCTCGGTGGCGGTCATCCCGCTCGGGGAGGGACCGCGCACCACCGAGCGCAGATCCGACAGTCGCATCGACACCGCGGCGGCGACCCGACTGGAGGCCGTCATGGCCCGCAGCTCGGCGGGGACCACCAGCAGGCCAAGATCGGCCTGTTCCAAGGCCTCGGCCGCGGCGTCGTCGATCCGGCGGGGGAGGTCGAGCACCACCACCCCTCCACGCCGCCTGGCGGCGCCGAGCACCGTCCGAACGGCTTCGACGGGGATGCTCAGGGTGTCCCCACGATCCCAGCTGAGCGCGGCGAGACGGTGCAGCCGGGGCAACGACTGTTCCAACTCGACTGCGTTGACCCGCCCTCGGGACGAGGCGAGGTCGGGCCAGCGCAGCCCCACCACCTCCTCGCCCCCGAGGAGCACGTCGAGCCCCCCACCGAGGGGATCGACGTCGATGAGGACCGTCCGATGGCCCTCCCGGGCGGCGGTGACGGCGAGGGCGCAGGCCAGCGTCGAGGCGCCGGCCCCGCCGCGCCCGCCCATGACGGCGACGGTGAGGGCGGGCGAGCCGACTCCTTCGGCGGCGTCGGCAACCCGGTCGAGCAGCCAGGGTTCGCTGTCGGGGAGGAACACCACATGCTCGGCCCCGAGGGCGACGGCCTGCTGCCAGACCGTGGCGTCGTCGAGATCCGCCCCGACCAGCAGCACCCCTGGACGCCGGGTCAGCGTCGCCATGCGGTCGGCCACGTCGGCGCCGACGAGGACGAGCGCCGCGGCCTCCCAGGCCTGGCGCGGCGGCGGGGCCCCGCACACGACGTGCGGGGTGGCTCCGGCGGCGGCGCACAGCTTGAGCAGGGCGTCGATCAACTCGTCGTTCTCGGTGACGATCAGTGGCCCGGACCGCGGCTCCCATCCGTCGAGCGACGGGACGGACGGGCCTCTGGGCGGGACCGGGGGAGGCCCGGCGGGTGGGTCGACGGGCGGGCGTGCGGCCATGACGGCTCCCTCACGGAGTGCTGGACGCGCCCCTTTCGGCGCGGACACCACACTGCGCCGAATTCGCAAGTGACCGGCGAACCGGAACCGAATCTGTGGATAAACCGGGGGGTGTGGAAAACACGGCCACGCGTGAGAGTGGATAAACGAACAAACGGTTGACGCATCCCCTGTGTTCGTCCGTAAATAGCACCGCAGCGCCTGGCTGCCGACATGCGACGACCCCCGCCGGGGGGGAGAGCGGGGGTCGTCCTCCACAGCCCGACTCGGGGGGGGAGGAGTCGAGCTGGGTTAGCACGGTCGCGAACGATCCGTGACTTCCATGGTGTACCCGAAGCCCTTCTCAAGCAAACCCACGCGCCGGGCCTTGCGCCGAATGGTTGGCACTTATCCTCGACCTCGTGGAAAACCACTCGCAGCCCCGCCCAGCACGCCAGGCAGCCTTCTTCGACCTGGACAAGACCGTGATCGCGAAGTCCAGCGCGCTGGCCTTCAGCCGCCCCCTGTACCGGGGCGGCCTGATCAACCGCCGCGCGGTGCTCAAGAGCGCGTACGCGCAGTTCGTCTTCCTCGCCGGCGGCGCCGACCACGACCAGATGGAGAAGATGCGCGAGTACCTCTCCTCGCTCGCGCGCGGCTGGAACGTCGCCCAGGTACGAGAGATCGTTGCCGAGACCCTGCACGACCTGATCGACCCGCTGATCTACGACGAGGCCGCCTCGCTCATCGAGGAGCACCACGCCGCAGGCCGGGACGTCGTGATCGTCAGCAGCTCGGGCTCCGAGCTGGTCGAGCCGATCGGCGAGATGCTCGGCGCCGACCACGTCATCGCCACCCGTATGGCCGAAGCGGACGGCTTCTACACCGGCGAGATCGACTTCTACGCCTACGCGGAGAACAAGGCCGTCGCCATCCGCGAGTTGGCCGCGCTCGAGGGCTACGACCTCGCCCGCTGCTACGCCTACAGCGACTCGGCCACCGACCTGCCGCTGCTGGAGGCCGTCGGTAATCCGCACGCGGTCAATCCGGACCGGGCGCTGCGCCGGGAGGCCCAGGCCCGCTCCTGGCCGGTGCTGGTCTTCACCCGCCCGGTCCAGTTGAAGGAGCGCAGCGCCTCCCTCTCGGTGACCAGCCGTCCGATGCTCGCCGCGGCCGCCTTCGGTGCCGCGGTGACCGCGGCGGGCCTGGTCTGGTACGTGGCACGGCGCTCCGGACGCGCTGCCGCAGCGGTCGGCTGACAGCCGCGTTCCGCCCGCCCGCGCGGAACGCCGGACAAAGAACCGAGTCCTTGGGTTCCGCTTCCGGGCGTTCCGCGCTACAAAGGAGGTACGGCCCGCGAGACCGGATGGCACACCTCAGACGGCGACGTCGAAAGGAACCATCGACGCGTCAGGCCCCACGGACCGCGCACAGCCTCCGGGCACCCACGTGCAGCCGACCCACGATCTGGGCCGCCACACCCGGCGAACGGGCAGAGATCCCCGCCGGATGGGCAAAGAGCAGGCGCACGCATGGTCACTCGGACCCTGTGCCAGCGGCGGCACCCTTCTCGGATGCCGCCGCAACCCTTTTGCCGCCGGGCCCCCGCTGGCCGCCGGAACCCTGTTGCCGCGCGGCCCTTCGCCATGGAATCCGCCGGTAGGCCGCGCCCGGTCGGACAGGTCAGGCCATTCCGCGCTGCATGGCCTCGCAGACCGCCGTGCTCTCGCGGACGCCGAGGCGCAGCGCCTGGGCGCAGTGCGAGATCCAGGCGGCCATGCCGGCCCGGGTGCCCGAGGCGTAGCCGGAGAGTGCAGCCGCGTACGCCTCGGTGCCGAGCTCGGCGAGGCCGACCTCCATCGGGCAGATGGCCTTCGGATCGAGCCCCTCGGCGATCAGCACGATCCTGGTTGCGGCGCGGGCCACCAGGCCGTTCGCGCTGGTGAAGGGGCGCAGCGCGAGCAGTTCGCCGTGGACGACGGCGGCCACGACGAGTGCGGGGGCCGTTCGCTCGTTCGGGTGCTTCGTACCGCCGCGGCTGGCCAGCAGTTGCGCGAGGGTGTCCAATCGTGCTGAGACCTCGGCGGCCGACGGCGCCGGGGGCAGCGAGAGGCCCGGGGTTCCCTCCAGCGCGGAGAACTCCGTCTCGGCCTTCTCCGTCGCGGCCACCTGGTGCCGGAAGAGCACCTCGGCGGGTTCGTCGGCCCGCCGCGGCCGCCCCACGACAGACGCGTCGACTCGACCACCGGTGCCCACACCGTCCAGGCCGCCGCCTTCGGCATCGGCGCCGTCGGCCGCCTCCCCTTCTCCGACGGCGAGCAGGTGCAGGCGCGCGAGGACCTGGAGCGGGGAGTGCCGCCAGGTGCCGAGCAGCTGCCCGACCTCGGCGTTCAGGCGCAGGGCACCGCCGACCGTACGGGCCTCGGCGTCACGGCCGAAGTCGCTGCGGCGACGCACTTCCTCGAGCGGCCAGTTCGCACCGTCCAGCGCCGCGGAGGCGCGGGCGCCGCGCAGGGCGGCCTCGGAGGTGACCTCGGCGGCGCGGCGACGCATCACCCGGTGGCCGTAGAGGCGGTCCACGGCCTTGCGGGTCTCGGCGACCGCCTCGGGAACGCCGGGGAGTTCGCCCAGGGGCGCCAGCGGGTCCGCGGCTCCGGGAGCGGGGGACGAGGAAGAGGGGCTCGTGCTCACCGCATTGACATTACGGAACTCGTGGACGGCTCGGGTCCACAGGGGACGTGTGGTGCGTCACCCGAAAGTGTCAAGGATCGGTGAAACCGGATCTCCGAACTCCTGGGCGTCGCTACGATGAACGCAATCGGTGACGATAACGGTTGCCAATAAGCGGCAATCGGCCGAGCGGCAATCGGCTGGTGGCCCGGCAGTCGTCGGCGAGCTGCCACCGGAACGCCGCATCACGTCGCACCGCTTCTCTCGCAAGGCATCAGCCAAGGCACCGCCCATGTCCCGTCCGGAGCTCCCATGAAGATCGCCTTTGTCGGCAAGGGCGGCAGTGGCAAGACCACGCTGTCCTCCCTGTTCGTCCGCCATCTCGCCGTCGCCGGGAGTCCGGTGGTCGCGGTGGACGCCGACGTCAACCAGCACCTGGGGGCGGCCCTGGGGCTCACCGACGAGGAGTGTGCCGCACTGCCCTCGCTCGGCGCCGAGCTCCCGGCCATCAAGGAGTACCTGCGCGGGGAGAACCCCCGCATCGCCGACGCGGCGTCAATGATCAAGACAACGCCGCCCGGTCGGGGCTCCCGATTGCTGCGGATCGTCGAGGACAACCCGGTGTACCGGCTCTGCGCCCGGCCGGTCACGGTGGACGGAGCATCGCTGCGGCTGATGGCAACGGGCGCGTTCAACGAGGAGGACCTCGGTGTCGCCTGCTACCACTCGAAGGTGGGCGCGGTCGAGCTCTGCCTCAACCACCTGGTCGACGGGCCGGGCGAGTACTGGGTGACGGACATGACGGCCGGCGCCGACTCCTTCGCCTCCGGCCTGTTCACCCGCTTCGACCAGACCTTCCTGGTCTGCGAGCCGACGCGCAAGGGCGTGGCGGTCTACCGGCAGTACCGCGACTACGCGCGCGACTTCGGCGTCCGGCTGCACGTGATCGGCAACAAGGTCGAGAACGAGGACGACCTCGCCTTCCTCCGGGAGGAGTTGGGCGACGCCCTACTGGCGGGGTTCGGCCGGTCCGGCTGGGTACGCCGGACGGAGCAGGGGCGCACCCCCGCCTTCGACGAGCTGGAGCCGGCCAACGCCGCGGTGCTGCGCCTCATGCAGGAGACCGTCGACGCCTCCTACGCCGAGCGCGACTGGGAGCGGTACACCCGGCAGCTGGTGACCTTCCACCTTCGCAATGCGGAGAGTTGGGGGAATGCCAAGACCGGCGCCGACCTCGCCGCCCAGGTCGATCCGGGCTTCGTCCTCGGCGAGCACCTGACCGGTCTGCCGGAGCCGCTGGCGGTCTGACCTGGCCCGTCTCCACCGCCGGCGTCCGCTCTCACGGGTGAACTTGGACCACCGGAAGAGCCAGCAAGGTAAAGAGTTCATTACTCTTCATTTACCGATTCTTGGCTCTTCCGTGGCACACCCCGCCGCGCCGTCCTACCCCACAGGAGACGCGACCCATGAACAGCACGCCGAGCACCGCGCCAAGCCCCCAGGGCCGAACCAGGGCCCAGTCCCGAACCGCGTCACAGGCCCGAGCGACGTCAGAGGCCGGAACCAGCACGCAGACCCGCCCGCTGTCCCCACCGTCCGCGCTGTCCCCCCAGCCGGCCACGCTGCCCCCTCCCCCGGCCACGACCGCACCGGACGCCCTCACCGGCGTCCGGGCCTTCCAGCGGCACACCGCGCCCCTGCTCCGTCCCGAGCTGGCGCGGCTGGCCCGGGAGGGGCAGTCCCCCTCCCAGCTCTTCATCACCTGCGCCGACTCGCGGGTGGTCCCCAATGTGATCACCAGCAGCGGCCCGGGAGAGCTGTTCACCGTCCGCAACATCGGGAACCTGGTCCCGCCCACTACCGACGACAGCGTCTTCGCCGCCGTGGAGTACGCCGTGGACGTCCTGGAGGTCCGCGACATCACGGTCTGCGGCCATTCCGGCTGTGGGGCCATGCAGTCCCTGCTGCACGGTGCCCACCGACGCGACGGGCTGGCCGGGACGCCGCTGACCCGCTGGCTGCGCCACGGGCAGGACTCCCTGCACCGGGTCCGACACGCCCCCGCCCGCTTCTACGGCCGGGCAGCCTCGACGGACCCACTGGAGCGGCTGTGCCTGACCAACGTGGTCCAGCAGCTCGACAACCTCCGCGCGCATCCGAGCGTCGCCCGGAAGGCTGAGGCCGGCCTGATCCGATTGACCGGGCTCTACTTCGAACTGGCGACCGCTCAGACCTACTGGTGGTCACCGGCCGGCCGGGGCTTCCTGCCGGTCCGCCCGCGCGTGGGCACGGCGGCCTGAAGTCCCGGGCGCCCTCGCGGGGCGCCGGTCGCCTTCGGGCCGGTCGGTGGAGCGGCCCGTTCGCTGGTCGGGCGGGTCCGATTGGACATCGACCGATCAAAGGTCTACACCAATTTCACGCGGGGCCTTGTCAGCACACCCATCGACCTGGTGAGCTATCTCACGAAACCGGGACGTAATCGATGAGGAGTGTTGCGTTGAGCAGCAATGAGAGCCTGGCGAACCTGCTGAAGGAGGAGCGGCGGTTCGCCCCTCCCGCAGCGCTCGCCGCAGCCGCCAACGTCACCGCCGACGCCTACGGCGAGGCCAAGGCCGACCGCCTCGCCTTCTGGGCCGAGCAGGCCCGCCGCCTGAACTGGGCCAAGGAGCCCACCGAGACCCTCGACTGGTCCAACCCGCCGTTCGCCAAGTGGTTCGCCGACGGCGAGCTCAACGTCGCCTACAACTGCGTGGACCGGCACGTCGAGGCCGGCCTCGGCGACCGCGTCGCGATCCACTTCGAGGGCGAGCCGGGCGACACCCGGACCATCACCTACGCGCAGTTGCACGAAGAGGTCTCCCGCGCCGCCAACGCCCTGCTGGAGCTGGGCGTCGCCAAGGGCGACCGGGTGGCGATCTACATGCCGATGATCCCCGAGGCCGCCGTCGCGATGCTGGCCTGCGCCCGCATCGGTGCCCCGCACTCGGTGGTCTTCGGCGGTTTCTCCGCCGACGCCGTGTCCTCCCGCATCCAGGACGCGGACGCCAAGCTGGTCATCACCGCCGACGGCGGGTACCGCCGCGGCAAGGCGACCGCGCTCAAGCCGGCCATCGACGAGGCCGTGCAGTCCTGCCCGCAGGTCGAGCACGTCCTGGTGGTGCGCCGCACCGGCCAGGAGACGGCGTGGACCGAGGGTCGGGACGTGTGGTGGCACGAGATCACCGAGCGTCAGTCCGCCGAGCACACCGCCGAGGCGCACGCGGCCGAGCACCCGCTGTTCATCCTGTACACCTCGGGCACCACGGGTAAGCCGAAGGGCATCCTGCACACCACCGGCGGCTACCTGACCCAGGCCAGCTACACCCACAACGCGGTCTTCGACCTCAAGCCGGAGACCGACGTCTACTGGTGCACCGCCGACATCGGCTGGGTCACCGGCCACTCCTACATCGTCTACGGGCCGCTCTCCAACGGCGCCACCCAGGTCATGTACGAGGGCACGCCGGACACCCCGCACCAGGGCCGGTTCTGGGAGATCGTGCAGAAGTACGGCGTCACGATCCTCTACACGGCGCCGACCGCGATCCGCACGTTCATGAAGTGGGGCGACGACATCCCCGCCAAGTTCGACCTGTCCTCGCTGCGCGTGCTGGGCAGCGTCGGCGAGCCGATCAACCCCGAGGCGTGGGTCTGGTACCGCGAGCACATCGGCGGCGGCCGGACCCCGATCGTGGACACCTGGTGGCAGACCGAGACCGGCGCGATCATGATCAGCCCGCTGCCGGGCGTCACCGAGACCAAGCCCGGTTCGGCGCAGGTCCCGCTGCCCGGCATCGCGGCCACCGTGGTCGACGACGAGGCCCACGAGGTACCCAACGGCTCCGGCGGCTACCTGGTGCTGACCGAGCCGTGGCCGTCGATGCTCCGCACCATCTGGGGCGACGACCAGCGGTACATCGACACCTACTGGTCGCGTTTCGAGGGCCGCTACTTCGCCGGCGACGGTGCCAAGAAGGACGAGGACGGCGACATCTGGCTGCTCGGCCGGGTGGACGACGTGATGCTGGTCTCCGGCCACAACATCTCCACCACCGAGGTCGAGTCCGCCCTGGTCTCGCACCCGCAGGTGGCGGAGGCCGCGGTCGTCGGCGCCACCGACGCCACCACCGGCCAGGCGATCGTCGCCTTCGTCATCCTGCGCGGCACCGCGCAGGACAGTGACGAGCTCACCGCCGAGCTGCGTGACCACGTGGCCAAGGTGCTCGGCCCGATCGCCAAGCCCAAGCGGATCCTGACCGTCAGCGAGCTGCCCAAGACCCGCTCCGGCAAGATCATGCGACGCCTGCTGCGCGACGTGGCCGAGAACCGCGAGGTCGGTGACGTCACCACGCTGGCGGACACCACCGTCATGGACCTGATCCAGAGCAAGCTCCCTGCCGCTCCCAGCGAGGACTGAGCGAGGACTGAGCGAGCACTGACCCGGATCAGCCGAAGGTCCTGACCACGGCCCGTCCCCAGCCGTCATCCGGCCGGGGGCGGGCCGCCGTCGTCGGCGGGCCGCAGCCTTCGGCGCGCTTCTGTCGTACATCCGTAGCATGTGACAAAACGGATGCAAACGGTCGTAACTGACAGAAGTGAGGTGCCCTCGCGTGAGCAGCGAGCCGACGCCGACGCCGCGCCGCCAGTTCCTTGCCAGGCTCCCCCTGCCGGAACGCGCCTTCATCGCGGACGCCCTGCGGGCGGAGACGGTCGGCGGCATCCTGCTCCTGGTGGCCGCGGTGGTCGCACTCGTCTGGGCGAACGCGTGGCCCGGTTCCTACGAGAGCGTCAGCAACTACACGATCGGCCCGAGCACGCCGCTCCACCTGAACCTGACGCTCGCCGACTGGGCCAAGGACGGCCTGCTCACCGTCTTCTTCTTCGTGGCCGGCATCGAGCTCAAGCGCGAGCTCGTGGTGGGCGAGCTGCGCGATCCGCGGGCCGCCCTGCTGCCGGTCGCCGCCGCGGTGTGCGGAGTCGCCCTGCCGGCCGTCATCGACGTCCTCATCAACAGCGGGCCCGGTGGTCACCTGGGCGGCTGGGCCATCCCCACGGCGACGGACATCGCCTTCGCGCTGGGCGTGCTGGCCGTCGTCGGCTCCCACCTGCCCTCGCCCCTGCGGGCCTTCCTGCTGACCCTGGCGGTGGTGGACGACCTGATCGCGATCCTGATCATCGCGATCTTCTACAGCCACGGCGTCAAGCCCTGGGCACTGGGGCTCGCGCTGCTCGGCCTGATCCTCTTCTACGTGCTGCACCGGGCCCGGGTGCACGGCTGGTACCTGTACGTGCCACTCGCCGTGCTGATCTGGGCGCTCATGCACGAGGGCGGCGTGCACGCCACGGTGGCCGGCGTGGCGATGGGGCTGATGCTGCGGGTGACCAAGGACCCGGGCGAGGAGCACGCGCCGGGCGAGCACATCGAGCACCTGGTCCGCCCGTTCTCGGCCGGCTTCTGCGTGCCCGTCTTCGCGCTCTTCGCGGCCGGCGTCTCCATCAGCCCCCATGCCCTCGGCCAGGTCTTCACCGAGGCTGCGCCACTCGGTGTCGTGCTCGGGCTCGTGGTGGGCAAGACCTTCGGCGTCTTCGGCGGCACCTGGCTGACGGCACGGTTCACCCGGGCGGAGCTGAATCCCGAACTGGCCTGGGCCGATCTCTTCTCGATCTCGGTGCTCTCCGGTATCGGCTTCACCGTCTCGCTGCTCATCGCCGAGCTGGCCTTCTCCGGCAATCCCGAGCTCACCGAACGCGCCAAGGCGGCGGTGCTGGTGGGCTCCGTGATCTGCGCGGTGGCGGCGTCCGTCCTGCTGCGGATGCGGAACCGGAAGTATCAGCGACTGTGTGACGAAGAGGACTCGGAGGACGGCATAGTGTCCGGTGGTGACGTACCGTCCGGTAGCGGCATGATCTGATAGAGCAACAGCGGTCGTGCGAGAGCGTCGCACCGACCGCCCACGGGGATCGCGCGAGATGAGGAGAAGCGAGATGGCCGCTCCCGAAACCGGGACCGAGCGCACGGTGGGGCAGCTGTTCGCTTCCGCGACCGCGGATCTGTCGGCGTTGGTGCATGACGAGATCGCGCTGGCCAAGCAGGAGATCAAGAAGGATGTCGTCCGCGGCGCCTCGGGCCTCGGCTCGATCGGCGCCGCTGCGGTGATCCTGCTGGCCTCCATCCCGATGTTCAGCTTCGCGGCCGCGTACGGGATCCACTCGACCGGCCTGGGTCTGGTCTGGTGCTTCCTGATCATCGGCGGTGTCTACGTCGTGCTCGCCGTGATCGCGGCACTGGTCGCGATCCGCTTCTTCAAGAAGCTGTCCCCGCCGGAGCGCACCATCGCGGGCGCCAAGGCGACGGCGGACGTACTGAAGTCCGCCAAGCCGCACCCGGGCCCCGTGGTCGGCGCCGTGGTGTCCGGTGACGGCCACAAGGCACTGACGCGCTGACCCCCGTCCCGTCCGCGCGCTCGTCCGGACGCGTGGACGCGTGGGCGCCCGGACGCGTGGACGGGTGCCGGCGGCCCGGCGACCGGACGCGCGGACGGGTGCCGGAGGCGGCGTGCGGGGCCCGAGGTGTGACACGCTCTTCCCATGGCCTTCGACCCTGCCGCCTCCAGCGCTGACGCCTTCGATCCCCGGATCGAAGGTCCGTGGACGCACCGTGACCTCGCCGCGAACGGGGCACGGTTCCACATCGCCGAGCTCGGCGAAGGGCCGCTGGTGCTGTTCGTGCACGGCTGGCCGCAGTTCTGGTGGACGTGGCGGCACCAGCTGACCGCCCTGGCGGGCGCCGGCTACCGCGCCGTCGCGGTCGACCTCCGCGGCGTCGGCGGCAGCGACCGGACGCCCCGCGGATACGACCCCTCCAACATGGCGCTGGACCTGACCGGGGTGATCCGGTCCCTGGGCGCCTCCGACGCGACCCTGGTCGGGCACGACTGGGGCGGCTTCCTTGCCTGGACCGCGGCCGCGATGCGGCCCGCCCTGGTCCGGCACCTCGTCGTGGTCTCCAGCGCGCACCCGCGCAGCCTGCGGCGCGCACTGCTGACGGACCGACGCCAGATTGTCGCCGCCGACCACCTGCTGGGGTTCCAGCGCCCGTGGATGCCCGAGCGGCAGCTCGCCGCGGGGGATGCGGCCCTGGTCGGCGACTACCTGCGGGACTGGTCCGGCCCCGGGCACCGGCCGAGCGAGAAGGAGCTGCTGACGTACCGACAGGCCATGCTCCTGTCGAACACCCGGCACTGCTCGATCGAGCCCTACCGATGGCTGATGCGCTCCATGGGCCGCCCCGACGGTTTCCAGTTCTCCCGGCGCATGAACCGCAAGCTTCGTGTGCCGACCCTGCACGTACACGGTGAGGCCGACCCGGTGCTGCTGCCGGAGACCGCCCTCAGCTCCGGCGCCTACGTCGACGCGCCCTACGACTGGCGTCCGCTCGACGGGATCGGCCACTACCCGCACGAGGAGGATCCCGACGGGTTCTCCGCGCTGCTGCTGGAGTGGTTGAAGGGCCACCAGAGGTGACCGGCGGGGCGCCACCCGTCGAGTGAATGCGCCCCTGGCATAAGCCAATTGGAACTCGTGCTCGGGATTATCCGGCCTCCGGCGCGGGCACCTTCGGAGTATGAGCTGGATGCACGACCGCGCCTCCACGTCCCGAAACCGTCGCCGCTCCCCGTCGGGCCCGCCCACGGGCTCGAGGAGTGCCATGAACGCCGCTCCCACCCTGCTGGAGCGCGCTGAGCCCCTGGAGCCCTCGGAGCCCGCCGACCATGTCGGCTTCCCCCGCCTGATCGGCCGTCGCGCCCGCTGGGTCACCTCCCGGCTGCGCCAGCGCTGAGCCGACGCTGATTCCAACGCCGGACGGGTCGACCCCGAAACCCGAGGCCGACCCGTCCGACGTGTACCCGTTTCCCGCGCGCTCGTGAATCCCTGCGAATCCCCGCCCATCCCCGCGAATCCCCGCGATGTCAGGCGCAGGATCGCGGGGTGTTCGCGAAGGCTAGAGCTTGTGCGGCGAGAGCGCGGTGAACCAGAGCAGGGCGATCGTGCCGACGCCCATCAGCGGGACGAGTATCTCCGTCTCCAGCTTGTTGCCACTGCTCTTGATGATCTCGATCTCGTAGCGGGTCTTGATCGGCCACAGCCACGGAGCGCCCATCTTGGTGATGGAGTCGCCCATCAGGTGGGCCAGGCAGCCGAGCCCGACCGCATAGGGCAGCCAACCCGGCGCCGAGGGGATGAACTTGGCGATCACGGCGGTGCCGATGGCGGCCTCCGCCACGATGGTGCCCCAGGCGTTGAAAGCGTGCCCCGGCGGGCAGAGGTTGAGCGCGCGCACGGCCATGGCCAGCAGGAAGAAGGTCATGCCGAGCGTGAAGCCGCGCCCCACGTAGGTCACCCCGGCCCAGGTGCCGGCGGTCATCAGGGCCACGAAGAAGAGCGAGTGCGTGGCGTGCCGGTGTCCGCCCGAGATCCAGGCGACGAAGCGGCACAGCAGCTTGCTCACCGGGCCGAGGAAGTTGGCGATGGTGCCGTCGTGGTGGTCGAGGTCCGGCAGCAGGGCGGCCCCGGCGCACAGGATCGTGCCCATCAGGATCTCCTGCGGCTTGAGGTGAGCGTGCATCACCAGCGGCGGCAGGAAGGACGAGGTGGCCGCGAAGAGCAGCGCCCCGCTCACCGCATGCGAGTGGCCCATCATGACTGGTCGTCCTCCTGGTTGCTGACGTGATCTCACGCTCGGCCAGACCGTACCAGGAAGGCACGTCACCAGGAGAGGCCCACTTCGGTCGCGCCCGACGCCGAGCACGCCGAGCGCGCCGACCGGGCCCGGCGCAACCGCCGGGCCCGCCGGTCCTACAGCGCGCAGGCGTCGGTGCTGACCGGCGCGGTGAGGTCGGCGGCGCGCTGGGCGTCGGCGCGGACCTCGTCGACGGTGAGTGCGTAGCCCGTCTGCGCGTCGTCCAGGGACTTGGCGAAGACCACGCCGTAGACCTCGCCGTCCGTCGTCAGCAGGGGTCCGCCGGAGTTGCCCTGGCGGACGGTGGAGCGGATCGAGTAGACGTCCCGGCTGACGTTGCCGCGGTGGTAGATGTCGGGGCCCTCGGCCTGGATGCGGCCGCGGATGCGGGCGGCCTGGACGTTGAACGGACCGTTCTCGGGGAAACCGGCGACGATGGCGTCCGCACCGCTGTGGGCGCTGCCCGCAAAGGTGAGCGTGGGCGCGTGCAGGCCCGGCACGTCCAGCACGGCGAGGTCGCGCTGCCAGTCGTACAGGACCACGCGGGCCTGGTAGGTGCGGTCGCCCAGCCGCACGGTCGGGTCGGTGACACCGCCGACGACGTGGGCGTTGGTCATGACGCGCTGGTACGCGTAGACGAAGCCCGTCCCCTCGATGACCTTGCTGCACGAGGGGGCGGTCCCGATCACCTTCACGATGCTCTGCCGTGCGGTGCGGACCGCGGGCTCGTTGACCAGGGCCGGGTCCGGCGGCGGCACGTTGGTGATCGGCTCGTTCTGGAACGGGTCGAAGACCTGCGGGAAGCCGTTGCGGGCCAGGGTGGAGGTGAAGTCCGAGAACCAGCCCGGGGCGTCGGCGGGCAGCATGTCCTGCACGCCACCGAGCACCTTGGAGCTGCGGACCTGGTGCGCGACGGTGGGCAGGGAGGTGCCCGCGAGAGCGGAGCCGATGAGCCAGGCGACCAGCAGCATCGCCACGACGTTGACCAGCGCGCCGCCGATCGCGTCGGGGACGCGCGCCCGACTGCGGCTCACGCGGCCGCGCAGCTTCCAGGCCCAGTGCGTGGTGAACGCCTGCCCGAAGGCCGCGAAGACGATGACGACCACGACGGCGATGACAGAGGTGACCACGCCCGGGGAGAGATGGGTCAGCAGCAGCGGCAGCAGCTGCACCGCGATCACGCCGCCACCGAGGAAGCCGAGCACGGAGAGCGCACCCACCACGAAACCCTGCCGGTAGCCGCTCACGGCGAATCCGACGGCGGCCAGGATCAGCAGGACATCGAGGACGTTCACCCGGCTACCTTGCCATGCTGGCCCGAGTGGGCGCAGTCCCCTCTCCTCGCCTGTGGACAACTCGTGACACGCCCGGACGGGACACCTCGCCCTCGTCCGGGCGGCACGCCTCGCATTCGTCCGGGCGGCACGCCTCGCCCCCGTCCGGGCGGCACGCCTCGCATTCGTCCGGGCGGCACGCCTCGCATTCGTCCGGGCGGCACGCCTCGCATTCGTCCGGGCGGCACGCCTCAGCCACGTCCGAGGTCGTCACGGCTGTCGCGACCACCAGCGGCCCCAGCACCGTCCCGACTCCCAGCGGCGTCCGTGCTCTCAGCGCCCTCGCCGTCGGGGCCCGGCAGTGTGCCTTCGCGCATCAGCGCGAGCGCCCTGGCCTGTTCCTCTTGCGAGGCGAAGACCGACGGGTCTCCGAGCTCGATCTCGCGGGCGCCGTCCCAGGGGCGCTCCCAACCGGCGTGGTGAAGCAAGCGGTCGATCACACCCGCCGTGAAGCCCCAGACCACATGACCGTCGATCTGGAAGGCCGGGCCGCGGAAGCCGCTGGGGTGCTTGACGCGGGCTCGGTTGGCCGGGTCGGCGAGACGGGCGACCGGGACGCGGAAGACCTCGGCCACCTCGCCCTCGTCCACCGGGGCCACCGGGGTCGGCGTGTGCCACCAGCCGAGGACCGGGGTGACCACGAAGTCGCTGACGGGGATGTAGAGATCCGGCAGGACGCCGAAGACCTGTACCCCGGCCGGGTCCAGCCCGGTCTCCTCCTCGGCCTCGCGCAGCGCGGCGCGGATGCGGCCCTCCCCGGCAGGGTCGCCGTCGACGGGGTCCAGGGCGCCGCCGGGGAAGGACGGCTGACCGGCGTGTGAACGCAGCCGTCGCGCCCGCTCGATCAGCAGCAGGTCCGGGCCCTGCCCGCCGGGCGCCTCGCCGAAGAGCACCAGCACCGCGGAGCGCCGACCACCCTGCGCGGGCGGCAGGAACCGGCTCAGCTGCCGCGGCTGCACGGACTCGGCGACCTGGCGGACGGGGACGAGCCAGTCCGGGATGCCTTCCCGCTGCACCCCGAGGGCTGCCGAGGCACTCACGCGCCCACCCCCTCGGCGGCGTCGGCGGCGACATCAGCGGCGGCATCGACATCGACATCGGCGTCGGCGGCGTCGGCGGAGTCGACGGTCCCGCCCGTGGCCCGGGCGGCGGCCTCGCCGGGGTAGTCGGCCGGGGGCTTGAGCCGCTGGCCGGGAGCGCCGCCCTTCTCGTACTTGAGCAGCTTCTCGGCCTTCACCGGGTCGGTCTCGCCCTCGCCGTAGGAGGGGCAGAGGCGGGCGATCGGGCAGGCGCCGCAGGCGGGACGGCGAGCGTGGCAGATACGGCGACCGTGGAAGACGACCCGGTGCGACAGCATGGTCCACTCGCTCTTCTCGACCAGCTCGCCGACCTCCTGCTCGACCTTGACCGGGTCGTCGGACTCCGTCCAGCCGAAGCGCTTGGCGAGGCGGCCGAAGTGGGTGTCCACCGTGATGCCGGGGACCCCGAACGCGTTGCCGAGGACGACATTGGCCGTCTTGCGGCCCACGCCGGGCAGGGTGACCAGATCCTCCAGCCGCCCCGGCACCTCACCGTCGAAGTCGTCACGCAACGCCTTGGACAGGCCCAGCAGAGATTTCGCCTTGTTCCGGAAGAAGCCCGTCGGCCGGATCAGCTCCTCCAGCACCTCGGGGTCGGCGTCCGCCATCGCCTCCGCCGTCGGGTACTTCGCGAACAGCGCCGGCGTCGTCTGGTTCACCCGGAGGTCCGTCGTCTGTGCCGAAAGCACCGTGGCCACCAGCAGTTCGAAGGGCGACTCGAAGTCCAGCTCCGGATGCGCGTACGGATACACCTCCGCCAGCGCCCGGTTGATCTTCCTTGCCGCTCGCACCCTCGCGATGTGCGTCTTCGGGAACGGTGCCTTCTTGAAGCCCGGCCCACCAGCAGCCCCAGCGGTCACGGACACGCCACTCTTCGCCATACCCGCCAGACTACGACCCGGCACGGACGCTCAAGCCCCATCCGACGCACCCACCAGGGCAGGCCGCCCCGGTGGACGCGTCGGTGGGTCGCACCGGAGGACGGCCCCCGACGGCCCGGGGCACGGCGGCGACGCGCGCGGTCAGGCGTAGAGGTGCTCCGCCTGCCACTGGTCCTGCGGATGCTGGTGCAGCTCGACGTAGACCCGGGCGATGGCCGCCGGGTCGAAGCGGTCGTCGCCCGCGTTGATGAAGCCGCCGATCGTCACCGTGGTCACGTGCACGCCCGCGTCGCGCTGGTCCTCGTGCAGGGCCTGGGCGTAGGCGCGCAGGGCGGCCTTGCCGACGGAGAGCGTGGCGTAGACGGGGGACGGTGCGAGGGCGAAGCCGCCGCCGGTGAACAGAACCGTGCCGCGGCCGCCGCGGAGGGCGGGGATCACGTGGCTCGCCGCCACTGTGGCGCCGACGACGTTGACGGCCAGACCGGCCGTCCAGTCCTCGGGGCTGACGCCCGTCGGGGTGTCGGGGCGGGCGAGGGCGGCGTTGTAGACGAGCACCTCGGGTGCCCCCAGCTCGGCGACGGCAGCGTCCAGCACGGACCGCAGTCGTGCCGGGTCGGCGGCGTCCGCCTGGTAGGCCTGAGCGGTGTGGCCCTCGGCGTGGAGCTGAGCGGCCAACTCCTTGAGCTTCGTGTCGGTCCGGCCGATCAGTGCCACCGGGTGACCTGCCTCGGCGAACGCGCGGGCCACGGCGACGCCCAGGCCCGGGCCGACACCGACGATCAGAGCACTGCCCTTGTCCGTCATGAACACTCGCTTTCCTGTGATCGTTTCGGTCGATCAACAGTAACTGGCTTGCGCCGCAAGGGAGGTGATCTCGGCCCGACCCGCGGCCGGTTCAACCGCGGGCCACCACCAGCGAGGAGCGGGACGCCCGGCGCGGCCGCAGCCAGGTCGCGGCGTAGACCGCCGTGGCGGCGGCCATGACGGCGAAGCTCGGCGGGCACTGCGGGATCCACGCGGAGAGGGCGAGGCCCGCCCACATCTCGCCCACGGCGAGGCCCGCCGCGAGGGCGAGGCCGTGGAAGGGGCGATCGGTGAGGCGGACCGCGGCGCCTGCCGGGGCGGCGAGCAGCCCGAGCAGGAGCAGGGAGCCCACCGCCTGGGTCGCTTCGCCGGCCGTGACGCCGACGAGGACGAGGAAGCCGAGGCCCAGCGCTTTGACCGGGACACCGCGTGCGGCGGCGACGTTCTCGTCGAGGGTGGCGAAGAGCAGCGGGCGGGCGATCAGCAGCACGGCGACGGCGACGGCGAGCGCGACCAGCACGGCGACCAGCGCCTGTCCGCCGTCCAGGCCGAAGATGGAGCCGAAGAGCACCGAGGTGCCGGCGCCTCCGTCGCCGAGACCGCTGGCCGAGGTGGTGTAGAGGGTCAGGAAGAACGAGCCGAGGCCCAGCACCCAGGCGAACGCGCTGCCGATGACGACGTCGTCCGCCTTGCCGCGGCGACCGACCCCGGCCAGCAGCAGGGCGACCAGGACGCAGCCCACGAACAGACCGAGCCGCAGGTCGTAACCGCCGGCGAGGGCGGCCATGGCGCCGGTGAAGGCGACGTGGCTGAGCGCGTCGCCGGTGAAGACCTGGGCGCGCAGCACCAGGAAGTAGCCGACCAGGCCCGCCGCGAGGGCGATGAACGTGCCTGCGAGCAGCGCGTGGTGGAAGAACGGCTGGGCCCAGACGGACGTCGTCATGCCGGACGCGCCGGACGTGGCAGCGGACGCAACGGACGCAGAGGCGGACGCAGAGGCGGACGCAGAAGCCAGGAGGGCGTTCATGCGGCGCTCCCCACGAGAACCGGCCGGCCCGACTCGGCGCGACGGCGCTCCCGCGCGCGGGCGACGGCGCGGGCGCCGTGCGCGAGCAGGAACAGCGCGAAGGCGAAGGAGGTCACGAAGAATCCGAGCGGATAGGGCTGGTAGAAGGCGGCGACCAGACCGGCCCAGGTGACGGCGAACCCGATGGCCACGGTCAGCAGCAGGCTGAGGCCGGGCCGGGCGGTGAGCACCTGGGCGGTCGCCGCCGGAAGCACCATGAGGGCGAAGACCAGCAGCGCGCCGGTGATCTGCGCGGCCTCGGCCGTGGCGGCGCCGAGCAGGACGAGGAATGCGACGGAGAGCAGCCGCACCGGCACCCCGCGCGCGGCCGCGACCTGCGGGTCGACGGAGGCGAACAGGAGCGGGCGCCCGATCGCCGCGAGGGCGGCCAGGACCACGACCCCGGCCACGGCAAGCACCGTGACCTGCCCACCGGTGATCCCGAGGAAGCTGCCGAAGAGCAACGACTGCGGTCCCTCCAACAAGCCCTTGTAGAGGGCCATGAACAGGTAGCCGCAGGCCAGCAGGAACGCCTGGACGGTGCCCGTGGCGGCCGACTCCTCCGAGCCGCCGGGCTCGCGGCCGCGGCGCAGGGCCGCGACCGCGAGCGCGGCGGCGATGCAGAAGCCGAAGTAGCCGAGGCTCAGGCTGAATCCGGCGAGCGTCGCCAGGGCGGCGCCGGGGAAGGCGACGACGGACAGCGTGTGCCCGGCGAAGGTCTGGCGGCGCAGCACCATGAACCAGCCGACGGCCCCGGCGACGACGGCGACGATCGCGCCGGCGCGGAAGGCGTTGACCATGAACGGGTAGGACCACATGAGCTGGAAGTCGTCGAGGAGGTTCCAGGAGAGGACCGGTGAACCCATGTCAGTTCACCCCGCGTGCCGGTCGCTGTGGACGGCGGGCGCCTCGGGCTGGCCGACCACGACGAGGCGTCCGTCGCGGGTGCGCAGCACCTCCACCGGGGTGCCGTAGAGGCGGGTCAGCGTGTCGGAGTCGATGACCTCGTCGGGCGTGCCGGAGACCGCGCCGCCCTCGGCGATGTACACGACCCGGTCGAGGTGGTGCAGGATCGGGTTGACGTCGTGGGCGACCATCACCACGGCGACGCGCTCCTGATGGCAGATGCGGCCGATGAGCGCCGCGACGGCGCTCTGGTTGGGCAGGTCGAGGCTGTCGAGCGGCTCGTCGAGGAGCAGCACCTCGGGGCGGCGCACGAGCGCCTGGGCGATCAGCAGCCGCTGCTGCTCGCCGCCCGAGCACTGGCCGATCGGGCGGTGCGCGTAGGCGCTCGCGCCGACCAGTTCGACCACTTCGGCTATGCGCTCCCGCTCGTCGCGGCGGGTGCGGGAGAACGGCAGGGGGACGCCCCAGCGGTCGCCGTCGAGGCCGAGGCGGACCACGTCGATCCCGCGGATGCGCAGGTCCGGGTCGAAACTCCGGCGCTGCGGCAGGTAGCCGACGCGGCTGCCCGCCTCACCGGGACGGCGGTCGAGCACGCGGATCTCACCGGACGCCGCGGGCACGATGCCGAGCAGCACCTTGACCAGCGTGGACTTGCCGACGCCGTTCGGGCCGAGCACGGCGGTGAACTCGCCCGCGCGGACGTCGAGATCGACACCCGACCAGAGCGTCCGGCCGCCGACGCGAACGGCCGCGCCGCGCAGGCCGATGACGGGGGCCGGTGCCCCGGAGGCCCCGGAGGCCCCGGAGGCCGCGGAGGCCGAGGGCGCCGAGGGCTGCGAAGTGGGGGCGACGACAGGGTTCACGTGGGTTCTCACTTCCCGGTGGCCTGGTGGAGGGCCTGCTCGATGCCCTGGAGCTCGGTGGTCTGCCACTGCTGGAAGGTGTCGCCGGCGGGCGCGAGGGTCTCGGTCACGGTGGCGACCGGAATGCCCTCGGACTTGGCCAGCTTCACCTGGGCGACGACGTCGGGGGTGGAGTTCTGGCTGTTGTAGACGTAGACCTTGATCTGCTTGGTCCTGATCTGCTGGTCGATCAGCGCCTTGTCCGCGGCGGTCGGGTCGGTGCCCTCGCTCATCGCGTCGAGGAAGGTCTCCGGCGTCGCCATCTTCAGGCCCAGGCCCTCGGCGAGCGGCGTGACGATGGACTCCGACGCGCCGATCGGCGTGCCCGCGTACTTCGCCCTGATGTCGGAGATCAGCTGGTTGTACCGGGCCAGCGTCTGCGTCTCGAACGTCTGCTTCTGCTGGTCGAACCAGGCCGCGTCGGCAGGGTCGATCTTCTTGTAGTCGGCCGTGATCTGCTCGATGACCTGGTGCACGTCGGTGGGCGAGTACCAGCGGTGCGGGTTCCCGCCGGGCTGGATCCCGACCAGGTCGCCGACCTTGAGCTCGGTGCGGCCGCTGCCGGGGTTGGTGGCGAGCAGCTTGTCCGCCCAGGCGTCGTAGCCGATGCCGTTGACGATCGCGTACTGGGCCGTGGTGACGGTGCGCGCGTCGGCGGCGGTCGGTTCGTAGGAGTGCGGGTCCGTGTCCGGGTTGGTGATGATGCTGGTCACGTGCACGTGCGAACCGCCGAGCTGGGCGGCTATGGAGCCCCAGAAGTTCTCCGCGGCGACGACCTGGATCACCTTGCCGCCGGCCGCGGCGTCGGCGCCCGAGCCGTCAGTGGCGCGGGATCCGGCCGGGGCCGTGGTGGCGCACGCGCTGACCGTCGCCACCAGGGCGATCGCCGTACCGCCGAGCACCGTACGGGCCAGGCGGCGGTGGGTGGTCGGACGGGACGGGACGGACGAGCGCATGGTGCTGGACCCCCTGGGGCAGTCGCGGCGAAGCTGACTCCTTCACGTTAGGTGGAAATGGTTTTCATCACTAGCCCGAATGAGTACGAGATGAAAACCATTACCAAATCTTGACCTGTCGCCACGGCTCCCCGTGCTGCGTGTCACCGGGCGGCGGCGGGGCGCGGCACGGAGAATGGGCAACGCGCACGAACGTCCCGAAGGAGGGCGCCATGGCGACCGATCTCCACCTCGCGCAGAACCGCGACGCGGACGCCCTGCTCAGTCGCAGCCCGCTGGCCGCTCTCATCGGCATGCTGCTGGACCAGCAGGTACCCATGGAGTGGGCCTTCAGCGGCCCCGCCACGCTGCTCGAACGCCTGGGCGGAGACGATCTCGACGCGCACCGGATCGCCGACCACGACCCGGACGCGTTCGCCGCGCTCTGCGCGGAGAAGCCGGCCATCCACCGCTACCCGGGATCAATGGCCAAGCGGATCCAGCAGCTCTGCGCCTACCTCGACGCCCACTACGACGGCGACGCGGAGGCCCTGTGGCGGGACGCGTCGAGCGGCGACGAGCTGCTGGACCGTCTCGTGGACCTGCCGGGCTTCGGCCGGCAGAAGGCACAGATCTTCCTGGCGTTGCTGGGCAAGCAGCTCGGCGTCCGCCCCAAGGGCTGGCGCGAGGCGGCGGGGGCCTACGGCGAGAAGGACAGCTTCCGCTCGATCGCGGACATCACCGGGCCCGCATCCCTGGAGAAGGTCCGGGCCCACAAGCAGGAGATGAAGGCCGCCGCGAAGGCCGCGAAGGCGGCCAAGTCGGCCACCGCGGGCTGACGCTACGACGCGGCGCAGGCGTCGGCGTCGGCTGGGGCGTTCCCTGGGGCTGCGGCTCCGGCGTCGGCTGCGACTGCGGCGCGCAGACGAGCCGAGAGCTCGTCGGTCAGCCGGTCCGCCGGGCCGCGGTGGCGGCGGGCGCGGGCGAGGCCGATGTGGCGGACCGGGGCGGGCGAGGCCGGCGTGAGCGCCACGAGATCCGGTGCCCGCTCGACCGCGATCTGCGGGATCAGCGCGATGCCGACCCCCGCGCGGACCAGCGACTGGGCAAAGGCGTAGTCCGTCGAGCTGCACGACACGCTCAACTCCACTCCTGCCAGCTCCGCGTAACGGGCCAGCTGTGCGGCGGACTTGAGACAGCCCAGCACCCACCGCTCCCCCGCCAGGTCGGCCAGGTCCACAGTCGCCGGCCCGCCCGCGCGGGGGTGCGCGCGCGGGAGGACGACCCGCAGCGGGTCGTCCAGCAACGGGGCCCAGTCCAGGCCGGTGCGGTCACCGGGGCGGGCGGGCGGCGGACCGTCGAAGTGGTAGGCGAGAGCCACGTCCACACGTCCCTCGCGGACCAGCGGCAGGCTCTCCTCGGGCTCGGCCTCGACGATCGTCAGCTCCGCCTCCGGATGGTCGGCGACGAACCCACCGAGGACGCCCGGCAGCAGATGACGGCCACCGCTGGCGAAGGTGGCCACGGTCAGCGTCTGCCGCGGCTGGGCGAGCCGGTCGATGCGCTGCTGCGCGTCGGCGAGTTCGGCCGCGATGGCCTCGGCCGCGTCGACCAGCAGCCGTCCGGCCTCGGTCAGCACCACGCCCCGCGTGCTGCGTTCGACCACCCGGGAGCCCAGCCGCCGTTCCAGCGCCGCGATCTGCTGGGAGACGGCCGAGGGGGTGAGCCGCAGCACGCCCGCCGCCTGGTTGAAGCTGCCCTGGCGGGACACCTCGCGCAGCACGGCCAGCCGCTGGACGTCGATCACCAGTTCTCCTTAGGACGGCTTCAGCAGATCGACACTACCGCTGTCGACAGTGCCCCGACAGGCTGGCCTCATGGACCACACGCGCCAACCCCTCGCGGCTCTCGCCGGACGCTCCGTCGCCGTGATCGGCGGGAGCCGCTACTTCGGACGGCTCCTGGTCACGGAGCTGTGCGCGGCCGGAGCCGAGGTCACCGTCGTCAACCGAGGCTCCGCGCCACCGCCACAGGGCGTCACGCACGCGCGGGCGGACCGTGACGACGAGGCGGCGCTGCACGCGGCGCTGGGCGAGCGGCGCTTCGACGCCGTCGTGGACCAGGTCTGCTACACGCCGCGCCAAGCAGCCGTCGCGGCACGGGTGTTCGCGGGCCGCACGGCGCGGTACGTGATGACCTCGACCGTCGAGGTCTACGCGGAACTCGGACGCCCGCACGGTCCGACGCTCACCGAGGACGCCGTCGATCTCGCCGCGGTCCGGATCCGGCCGGAACTCCCGTGGCACGAACCGGATTTCCTCGACCGCCACTACGGTGAGGGCAAGCGCCAGGCCGAGGCCGTCCTGCAGGCGGCCTTCGCCTCGGCGGACAGCACGTTCACGAGCGTGCGAACCGCCCACGTGCTGGGCGACGGTGACTTCACCGGGCGGCTCGCCCACTACACGGAGCGGATCGCCGCCCGTCGGCCGATCCTGGTCCACCCCGACCCGCAGCCGGCCTCGTTCGTCCACGCGCCGGAGATCGCCCGGTTCCTGGCCTGGACGGCAGCCGCCGAGTTCACCGGGCCGGTCAACGCGGCCGGCCAGGGGACTTTGACCGCACGGGAGTTGGCATTGGCCATCGACCCGGCGGCGATCGTCGAGGTCGGGGCGCCCGCCTCGCCGTTCTCGTTCGAACGCGCCTACGCGATGGACACGACCCGCGCCGAGACCCTCGGCTTCCGCTTCTCCCGCACAGCGGACCTGCTGCCGGACCTGCTGTCGGGCCCGGCGGCGCTTCCGGACCAGCTGCCGGGCCCGGCGGCGCTCCCGGGCGTGCTGCCGGTCCCGGCGGCGCTCCCGGACCTGCCGGCGGGCCGCAGCGGAGCCGACGCTCGGCACACGGACCTGGCCCGGCAAAAGGCGTAAAGGTCGCGTCAACGCATTTGACACCCCACGTGCACGAGAGCAACCATGGTGGAGTTCTTACGAGAGAGACACCTCGTTCGGTGAGGCGTCTTCACGGACACAGGCCACTGATCCCAACCGTCGAGAGACGCTCCGGATCAGGACACCTCTTCCCGACCTAAGGGTTGAGGCCAAGTGGCTGCACGCGAGTGCTACGCCGTGGAGTGCCAAAGCTCTGACGAGTTGGGGTGTACCGGATCCGCGTCGGCGATCCGTGTCCGGTGTGCCCCCTGCCGCTACGACGTACCGCGCGATGCGTGCGTCTTGACCGGAGGGAGGCGAGAAGCAGTGGACTGCAGTCCTAGTCCGGGCCACAAACGGCCCCACGACACCCGCTTGACCTCGTCTTCTTCCGGCATGCGGTAACCACCTGCCTTCCTGAACCGCCCCATTCTGCGCGCCCGTGTGCTCGGTGCTCGCAGGGCGGATGGATGCTGCATGCCCTCCACCAGGCCTCACGGCCACAGGGAGGGATTCACCATGACCACCACCATCGACACCCGGACCCGTTCGGCGGTGCTCGACGACGCGCACGTCGGCGACATCCGCGGCGCACTCGGCACCATCAGGCTCGACGACCACGGCGACCGCCGCGGCCTGTCCGCGAAGCTCAAGACGCTGCTCGCGATCGTCGGCCCCGGCCTGATCGTCATGGTCGGCGACAACGACGCCGGCGCCTTCGCCACCTACGGCCAGGCCGGGCAGAACTACGGCACCCACCTGCTGTGGACGCTGCTGCTGCTCGTGCCGGTGCTCTACGTCAACCAGGAGATGGTGCTCCGCCTGGGCGCGGTCACCGGGGTGGGCCACGCCCGGCTGATCCTGGAGCGCTTCGGCAGGTTCTGGGGCGCGTTCAGCGTCATCGACCTGTTCATCCTCAACGCACTGACGCTGGTGACGGAGTTCATCGGGATCACGCTGGCCGCGGGCTATCTGGGCCTGCCCAAGGCACTCGCCGTGGTGCTCGCCGCCGCGATCATCGTCGCCTCGGCCTTCACCGGTTCGTTCCAGCGCTTCGAGCGGATCGCGATCGCGCTCTGCGCCGGCTCGCTGCTGCTGGTGCCGATCTACTTCCTGTCCCACCCGAAGACCTCGCAGATGGCCCACGACTTCGTGGTCCCGAACCTGCCGGGCGGGCAGGGCCAGCTCGCCACCGTGATGCTGCTGATCATCGGCATCGTCGGCACCACCGTCGCGCCCTGGCAGCTGTTCTTCCAGCAGAGCTACGTCATCGACAAGCGGATCACCCCGCGCTTCATGAAGTACGAGAAGGCCGACCTGTGGCTCGGCATCGTGATCGTCGTCGTCGGCGCCGCCGCGCTGATGGGCGCGACCGCCGCCGCGTTCGCCGGCACCACCGGTCCCGACGGCTTCGGCAACTTCACGGACGCGGCCGGGCTCGCGCACGGCATCGAGGCCCACGCGGGCAAGGTCGCCGGGGTGCTGTTCGCCGTCGCGCTGCTGGACGCCTCGATCATCGGCGCGTTCGCGGTCTCGCTCTCCACCGCCTACGCGATCGGTGACGTCTTCGGCATCAGGCACTCGCTGCACCGCGGGGTCAAGGGCGCCAAGGGCTTCTACGCCGTCTACGCCGGCATCGTGGCCCTCGCGGCCGCGGTCGTGCTGATCCCCGGCTCGCCGCTGGGCCTGCTGACCGAGGGCGTGCAGACGCTCGCGGGCGTGCTGCTGCCCTCCGCGACGGTCTTCCTGCTGCTGCTCTGCAACGACAAGCAGGTGCTCGGCCCGTGGGTCAACGGCCCCAGGACCAACGCCTTCACGGCGGCCGTCGTCGGCGTCCTGGTCACCCTGTCGATCATCCTTACGGCCTCGGTGCTGTTCCCGGACATCACCGCCGGCGCGATCATCGACATCATGGCCGGCTGCGGAGTCGCCGGGGTCCTGGCGGCGGGCTACGCCTTCACCAAGCGCCGCACCGCCACCAAGGAGGACCCCGTCGACCGGACCGACCGCGACAACTGGCGGATGCCGCCGCTGGAGACGCTGACCCGGCCCGCCATGGCCACCGGCCGCAGGATCGGCATGAGCGCGCTCCGCGGCTACCTGCTGATCGCGATGATCTTGGTCGTCGTCAAGATCGTCGAGGTCGCCCTCAACCACTGAGCCGAGGCGCGCTCCCGGCGCCGCACGCCTGGTCCGTCCTTCACTCGTTGACGGGCCAGGCCTGCGCCGCGACGCTGACGCGGTTCCAGGCGTTGATGGTGGTGATCAGCCAGAGCAGCTCGGCGAGCTCGGTCTCCTCGAACTCCTCGGCCGCGGCGGACCACACCTCGTCCCGGACCGGCCCCTCCGACAGGCGGGTGACCGCCTCGGTCAGCGCCAGCGCGGCACGCTCGCGGCGCGAGAACAGGCCCGTCTCCTGCCACACCGGCAGCAGCAGCAGCCGCCGCTGGTCCTCGCCGCCGGCCAGCGCGTCGGCGGAGTGGGTGTCGACGCAGTAGGCGCAGCCGTTGATCTGCGAGGCACGCGCCCGCACCAGCTCCTTCAGGCCCACCTCCAGGTCGCTCCCGGAGGTCGCCTTGTCCAGCGCGACCATCGCACGCATCGCGGCGGGGGCCAGCTTGTCCGCGGCGATGCGGACGGTGATCTGCGGGTTCTCGGTCTTCGTGTTCGTGTTCGTCGTCATGAGTAAGAGTCTGGCGCGCCAGTGGTCCCACGATAAGGTCCATTCCCATGACCGATGAGTGGTCCACTTTCGGCGTCGACCTCCACCTCGACCTGACCGCCGGGCGCGTCGGCGGCGAGGGCGTCCGGGCCGCCCTGGAGCGGTCGCTGCGCGAGGCGATCCGCGACGGCCGGTTGACCACCGGCGCCCTGCTGCCGGCGACCCGCGTCCTGGCCTCGGAGCTGGGCCTGTCCCGGGGCACCGTCAGCGCGGCCTACGACCAGCTGGTGGCCGAGGGCTACCTGATCGCCCGTCACGGCTCCGGCACCCGCGTCGCGGAGATCGCCCGACCCGAGCCACGGGCGACCCGGGGCACCCCGCGCCCGCCCCGCCACGACCTGCGCCCCGGCACGCCGGACGTCGGCTCGTTCCCCGTCGCCGCCTGGCTGAGCGCCTCCCGCCGCGCGCTGGGCTCGGCCCCTCCCGCGGCGTTCGCCTACGGAGACAGTCGCGGCCGCCCCGAGCTGCGCGCCGCACTCGCCGACTACCTCGGCCGCGCGCGCGGTGTCGACGCCTCGCCGGGCCGCATCGTCGTCACCGCCGGCTACGTGCAGGCCCTCACCCTCCTCGCCCACGCCCTGCGGGAGGGCGCGTTCGCCCTGGAGGACCCCGGCCTGCCGTTCCACCGCGAGGTGCTGCGCTTCAACGGCCGTGACGTCCGCCCGCTCCGGGTCGACGCCGAGGGCGCCGACCCGGCCTCGCTGCCCGCTGATGTCGCGGCGGCGGTCGTCACCCCCGCCCACCAGTACCCCACCGGCGTCACCCTGCACCCGGAACGGCGCCGAGCGCTGGTCGCCTGGGCGCGGGCCACCGACGCAGTCGTCGTCGAGGACGACTACGACGGCGAGTTCCGCTACGACCGCCAACCCGTCGGCGCGCTCCAGGGCACGGCGCCGGACTCGGTCGTCTACATCGGCACGGCGTCGAAGACCCTGGCCCCCGGCGTCCGGTTGGCCTGGATGGTCCTGCCCGGCCGCCTGGTCGAGCCAGTGATGCGGGCCAAGCGGCTGACGGACTTCCAGTCCGAGGCGCTGGGCCAGCTGACCCTGGCGGAGTTCATCACCTCCCACGCCTACGACCGCCACGTCCGCGCGAGCCGCGGCCGCTACCGCCGCCGCCGTGACCTGCTCCTGTCGGAGCTGGAGGGCTACTCCCTGGAGGGCGTGGCCGCCGGCCAGCACGTACTGCTCGGCCTCCCGCCCGGCGCGCCGCCCGAGGCGCAGCTGCTCCGCCGGGCCTCCGCCCGGGGTCTGGCCTTCGGCCTGCTGGGCGAGCACTGGCACGAGCCCTCGGCCGCCCCGCGTACCGGCCTCGTGATCGGCTACGGAACCCCGCGTGACGGCGCCTTCCCGAGCGCCGTCGCCGAGTTGTCGGCCCTACTGGGCGACGAGGCCGGGGGCTGAGCCGGGGGCCGTGGTCTCCGCGGCGGCCCGGGCCGCGCCGCGTGCCGCGGAGCGCTTGGAGTAGACGATGGTGAAGAGGACCTGGAGGCCGATGCAGACGTAGGGGACGGTGGAGTTGAGACCGACCATGGTCCTGGTGGAGACCACCGCCGTCAGCGCGCCGAGCAGGACGCCCTGCCCGACGAAGCCCAGGCCCCAGACGACCGTCAGAACCCGCTGGGAGTGCCGGAAGCCGGGGTACTGCCACAGCCCGTTCCACCAGGCGAGGCTGTCCGGCGAGCCGTCGGTGGCGAACTTGCGGCCGAAGTAGAACATCAGCGGTCGCGGCAGCAGCAGGCTGCCCAGGAAGGCCGCTCCGAGCAGCACGGTCAGCGCCGACTCCTTCAGCAGCAGCAGCTTTGAGCTGTCGTAGGCCACCGCGGACAGCGCCGTCAGCAGGAACATCACCAGCATCATCGCGCCGAACTCGTCCAACCGCTTGTGCAGCAGGTAGTACACCAGGAGCTCCACCACCGGCCAGGCCGCGATGAGCAGCAGACCCTGCACCTCGGAGGCCCCGTGACCGGTGAGGTAGGAGTAAGTGAAGTAGGGCAGAAGCCCGTTGAAGAGGATGGTCGGGCCCCAGGTCATCAGCAGGGTCCGGCCCCTGCGCGCACCGGGTCGCGGCCCGGCCGGCGTCGACTGCGTGGTGGTCATACTCACAAGCCTTGCGTGGAACGGTAGTTGCCGCGATCCACCGGGCGGTCACACCGGTGTCCACCGATCGGTTGACACGCTCGACGAACGGCACGTGCCACACTTCCGCGCGTGGACAGGACTCCGGCGTGGAACGTGTGGGACAGCCCGGCCAACCGATGGGACCTCAGCTGCTCGCTGGTTTTCGCCTGCACGCTGGTCATGCTGGGCCTGTCTCCGGGCGCCGGCAGCCGGTCGCATCTGGTCGGGATCGGCTGCGTCGCGGCCATGGGCCTGTGGTACGGCCTGATCGGCCATCACGCCATTCTGCGCAACGGCCCCAAGCCCCGGGCGACAGCCGTCCCCTACCTGGCCGGCCAGGCGGCCCTGTTGGCGGCGGCGCAGTCACAGTTGCCCGTCGGACTGACGCTGACCTTCCTGCTCTATGCGCTCAACCCGCAGTTCTTCATGGCCTTCCCGCCCCGCCGGGCCTTCCTGGCGTTCGTCGGCGTCAACCTGATCCCACCGCTGTTCGCGCTGGCCCGGCACGACCCGCGCACGGCCGCGATCGTGGGCGCCGCCGGCGCACTGGGCGTCGCGCACTCCAGCATCCTGGGCGGCTGGATCAACCAGATCATCGCCGAGAGCCGGGAGCGCCACCACCTGATCGGGCAGCTGAAGCAGGCCCGCGCCGAACTGGCCGAGGCGCACCGCCGGCAGGGCGCCCTGGAGGAGCGCCAGCGCATGGCCGGAGAGATCCACGACACGCTGGCCCAGGGCTTCAGCAGCATCCTGATGCTGATCCAGGCCGCGGAGGCCCAGGTCGACCCGGATCCCGAACAGGCGTGCCGGCAGCTCGGCCTCGCGGCCCGCACGGCGCGGGAGAACCTGGCCGAGGCGCGCGCACTGGTCGCCTCGCAGGGACCGAGCGCGCTCGACTCGGCCAGCCTCTCCGACGCGCTCGGCCGGTTGACCGGGCAGCTCGACGAGGAGACCGGCATCCGGGCCCGCTACCGCACCGTCGGCGAGCCCCGAAGACTGCCGACCGACGCCGAGATCACGATGCTGCGGGCGGCCCAGGAGGCGTTGGCCAACGTCCGCAAACACGCGCGGGCGGACACCGTCGACGTGGTCCTGACCTACGCGCCCGAATCGGTCCGGCTCGACGTGGCCGACGACGGCGTGGGCTTCCCCACGGAACGGGCCAGGACGAAGGGGCACGAGGGCGGTTTCGGTCTCGTCGGCATGCAGGACAGGGTCGGCCGCGTGGGCGGGCGGCTCAGCGTGGACAGCTCTCCCGGCGACGGGACCCGACTCCGGGTGGAGATAGCTCAGTGATCAAGGTACTGCTCGTGGACGACCACCCGGTGGTGCGTGAAGGGCTCCGCGGCATGCTGGCGCCCGAGGCCGACCTGGAGGTTGTCGGGGAGGCCGGCAGCGCGGCCGAGGCCGTCGCCGCCACGCTGCTGAACAGGCCGGAGGTCGTTCTGATGGACCTGCGGATGCCCGGGACCGACGGTGCCGACGCGACCGCGATGATCCTTGCCGAGAGCCCCGGCACCAGGGTCGTCGTGGTCACCACCTACGAGACCGACGCCGACATCCTGCGGGCCGTGGCGGCCGGGGCCGCGGGCTACCTGCTCAAGGACTGCACCCGGCAGGAGCTCGCCCACGCCATCCGGGCGGCCGCCCGGGGCGAGACCGTGCTGGCCCCGACCGTGGCGGCCAAGCTCGTCTCCCGGATCCGGACCACCGGCCCGACCACCGCCCTGTCCGCACGCGAGCTGGAGGTCCTGCGCCTGGTCGCCACCGGCCTGACCAACGCCGAGATCGGCCGCGAGCTGCTGATCAGCGAGGCGACGGTCAAGACCCACCTGCTGCGCGCCTTCGGCAAGCTGGGCGTCACCGACCGCACCGCCGCGGTGACCACGGCCATGGAACGCGGCATCCTCGCCCCGGGCCGATGAACCGGTCACCGCTTCGCGGCCCGCCTCAGCGAGAGGCCGAGGAGGAGCACGACCGCGGGCGGCGTCAGCCACCAGGCGTCGACGCCCGCGTGGACCAGCGCGGCCGTGCAACCGAGGGCGACGGCGACACCCACCGCGACGCGCCAGTCGTCGCCGATGACGAAGTCGTACCAGAACCGTCCGAACGCACGCAGGGTCCTCACGCCGTCGCCCCCGTCCTCTCCGACTTCTCCGTCTTCCGCTCCGCCCTCCGCAGGAGCCGCACGTAGCCGAGGGCGACCAGGGCGATCCCGGGGACCAGCACGAGCAGGGCCGCGTCCGAGCCGGGCCAGTGGGCGCCCGCGCCCTCCGTGGACCAGAACACGCCGAAGGCCGTCAGCATCGTGCCGACCACGAACTTCATGGTGTTCTCCGGGACCCGCGCGAGCGGTCCCCGCACCGCGAAACCGGCGCCGGCCACCAGCGCCACCGCGACCGCCGCGGCGAGCGCGGCCAGCGGAACATCGTGGGCGTTCGCGCCGAACGTCAGGACGATGAAGACCACCTCCAGACCCTCCAGGAAGACCCCCTTGAACGCCAGCGTGAAGGCGTACCAGTCGCGCACCACGCCGCGCCCGCCCGCCGCCGCGGCGCGGGCCGAGGCCAGGCCGCGGGTGTAGGCGGCCTCCTCGTCGCGCAGCGCCTTGAGACCCGAGGCCCGCAGGACGGCCTTGCGCAGCCACTGGAGGCCGAAGACCAACAACAGCGCGCCGACGACCAGGCGCAGACCGCCCAAGGGGATCCGGCCGACGGCGGGGCCGAGCACCGCGACCGTCGCGGTGAGCGCGGTGAGCGCCGCGAGGACGCCTTGGCCGGCGGAACGCCAGTCCCGGCCGACGCCTGCGGCCAGGACCACCGTCAGCGCCTCGACGGCCTCGACGGCGCAGGCCAGCAGGACGGTGACGAAGAGAACCCACGCGCTCAACGGACCACCACCACTCGGTAAGACTTTCGTCCGGACTGTGCCACTCATATTTCTTTCATTCAACGCCTAGGATGTGCCGCGCCCGGGGGGAACAAAGGACTGAATCGGGTGAAAGAGAAGAACGTGGGCCGATCCGGCGGGGAGGGACCGCTTTCCGACTACCGGGCGCACACCGGACGCATCGCGTCGTGGCTGCCGCTGCGCAGGCACCACGCGCTGCTGGTCGGGTGGACTGCGCTCTGGTTCGTGCTGGTCGTGCCCAGCGGCGGCGTGTCGTGGCACTACCTGCGCCAGGGCGAGCAACTCCTCTTCGGCGACCAGCCGGGCGGGGGTCTGTCGCTGTACGCGAACCACCCGGATCTGCAGATCGGGCCGGTCAGCCTGGCCGCGGCCCGGCTGTTCCAGCCGTTCGCGCCGGCCACCGGGCAGCTGCTGGCCGAGGCGGCCATGTCGGTGCTGGGCCTGGTGATGCTGATCCTGGTGGGCCGCACGGCCGCCCTGCACTACCTGGGCACGGGCACCAACCACCGGCGGCTGCAGCAGCGGATCCTCACCGCGGGGCTGGCCTTCATCCCGATGTGGATCGAGGTCTCGGTCCGCTTCGCGCACCTGGACGACGTGCTGGCGCTCTTCTTCGCCACCGTGGCCGTGCACTCGCTCGCGCGGGGCGGCAGCTGGGCGGTGGCGGTGTGGCTGGCGCTGTCCGTCGACGCCAAGCCGACCGCGGTGCCGTTCGCGGTACTTCTGCTGGCGCTGCCGCGCGGCGGGCGGCGCGGGCCGTTCCTGCTCTTCTGCGCGCTGGTCGCGGGCGCCTGGCTGCCGTTCTACCTGGGCAACCTGGGTTCGATCTCGGCGGCGAAGTTCGCGATACCCAACCAGCCCGCGTCCTCGCTGCGCTGGCTGGGCGTCCACAGCGCGGGCACGCCGCCCTGGGACCGCCCGGCGCAGTTCGCGCTCGGGGGTCTGCTGGGGGCGATCGCGGTGTGGCGCGGACGCTGGCCGGCCGTGATCCTGCTGGGCGCGGACGCGCGCATCCTGCTCGACCCGAGCGTCTACACCTACTACAGCGCCTCGGTGCTGCTCGGCACGCTGCTGTGGGACGCGGTGGGGCAGCGGCGCCTGGTGCCGTGGTGGAGCTGGATCGCACTGCTCTCGCTCTACGGCGGGACGCTGGTCATCCCGGACGACCCGACCCGCGGCCTGGTGCGGCTGGGCTTCGTGGCCCTGTCCGTCGCCTACGTGCTGCTGTGGCCGACGCCGGGCGCGAAGCGGCAGCGCAAGCGGCGTCGCGCCGAGCGTCGAGCCGGGCGCCGGGCCGGGCGCCGAGCCCAGGTCGCGGCCGGCGCGGCGGGATCCTCGGCCCGCTCGTCCCGGCACGCTGCGGCACCGGAGTTGGTCGACGCGGGGTGACCCGTCGGGCCGTCCGCGGTCGCGCACCCGCAGTGACGTTTCGGCAACCGCGCGTCAAACCGTTGCACTTCGCGCGCTCCCCCGAACGGGCCAGTCGAGCCGCTACGCTCGATCAATGACACGGACGACGACGCGTTCTGACGACCCGGCCCGGCCGGATCCCACCGAACTTCAGGCCCTGGCACGGCGCTTCCCGCGCCTGCACGCACCACAGTTCTGGGCCTGGGGCGGCTACGACGCCCAGTTCGCCGCCGTCATGCCGGAGGACCGGCTGGTCACCAACGTGCACCTGATCGGCTTCGCCCCGCTGCCCGACACGCCGGAGGGCCCCGGCCCGGGCGACGGCGTCGTGCTCTGCCGTGACGAGCGCGACCACTGGTTCCTGCCCGGCGGCACCCGGGAGCGGGACGAGAGCATCGACGACTGCCTGGCCCGTGAGCTGCGCGAGGAGGCGGGCGCGCGGCTGCTGGACGCGCCGGTGTGGATCGGCGCGCACCGGTGCGTCACCGACCGGCCGACGCCCTACCGTCCGTGGCAGCCGCACCCGGAGAAGGCCTGGCTGTGGGGCTGGGCCGAGGTGGTCGTCGACTCCGCGCCGACCAATCCGGAGGACGGGGAGTCCGTGGTCGAGGTTCGCGTCATGCCACCGCAGGAGGCCCAGGAGCTGCTGACCCGGGGTCGCGACGGCTGGTGGGCCGAGCTGGTCGCGCTCGCCGTGGAGTCGCGCGGGAACGCCCCGCGCGCCGGGGGGCGCACGCCCGGCGCGTGACGATCGGGCCGAATCGACCTGCGGCGATGCACACGTGACACCGCGACTTCCGCGCGGAACCATGAATGTCCCCTGTGCGTCTGTTACACCTGTTAAGCCCGATCTTGTGGGTTTATGGGTTTTGACACGCAGTGCGGAGGACCGGCGTGAGAGGAGAGGTATGACTGGGCAGTCGACGCAGCGTCCGACGCAGCGACCGGGCGACCGGGCCGCCCAGCCGCCGACCCAACGCGCGGTCCGCCCCCAGGGCGGGCAGCCCACGCCGCAACGCGGCGGACCGACGCGAACCGGATCGGCGCGCCTGCGGCTCGCCCGGCCGCAGGCCGGCTGGGTACTGCTGGGCCTGCCGCTGTTCGGCGCCCTGGTCGACGAGGTGTCCGGCGCGCCGCTCGGCACCGTGTTCGCCGTCTGCTCGGTGCTGGCCTCGGCCTGGGCCGCTCTGCTGGTGACCAGGCGTGGGCTGTGGTGGGTGCTGCCCAGCCCGCCGCTGGTGATCGCCGGGATCGCGTTCCTCGACCAACTGCTGCTGCACAGCTCCGACTTCGCCGGGACCAAGCTCGGCACCGGGCTGCTGAAGTGGTCCGTCGAGCTCTTCCCGGCGATGTTCTTCGCGCTGCTCGCCGCCCTCGCCGCCCCCGCGTTGCGGCGCGTGCTGACCCACCGCGCCGCCGTCCGGGCCACCGCCCGCGCGGCCGCCGACCGCGACGCCCAGGTCCCTGTCCCGCGAAGGAGCCACCATGGCTGACCGCCCCCAGGACCGCCCGCAGCGGCGTCCTTCGGGCCGTCCCTCGGGCCGTCCCTCGGACCGCACCGGCGAGCGTGACGGCGACCGCCCCGGCGAGCGGCCCGCGGACCGCGTGGTGGGTCGGCGTCCCGCGACGCCACTGGTCCGCGCCGGACGCGCCGTGGTGGCCACCGCCTCGGCCGTGGTGCTGCTGGGCAGCGGCGTCTCCTGGTTCACCTACCACTCGCTGACGGACGGCCTGAACACCTCCGACGCCCTCGGCATCACCCAGCGGCACGCGCCGCCCAAGCTGGACAACTCGATCAACCTGCTGCTGATCGGCCTGGACAGCCGCAAGGACATGAACGGCAACGACCTGCCCAAGCAGTTCGTCGAGCAGGACCTGCACGCCGGCTCCAGCGACATCGGCGGCTACAACACCAACACCCTGATCCTGCTCCACATCCCCGCCAACGGCGGCAAGGTCCAGGCCTTCTCCATCCCGCGCGACGACTACGTCGAGACGCTCAACGGCGACGGCACCTCCCAGGGTCACCACAAGATCAAGGAGGCCTACGGCCTGGCCAAGGCCGCGGTCGAGCCCACGCTCAAGGCCCAGGGCGTCACCGGCGCCGCCCTCGAACAGCAGAGCCGCGAGGCCGGGCGCGAGGCCACCCTCGCCACCGTCCAGCAGTTCCTGGGCGTGCGCATCGACCACTTCGCCGAGGTCAACCTGCTCGGCTTCTACGACATCGCCAAGGTCGTCCAGCCGATCACGGTCTGCCTCAAGCACGCCACCAAGGACCCGGCCATGACCGGCCAGGGCTCCGGCGCCGACTTCCACGCCGGCTACAACACCCTGGACGCGGCCGGGGCCCTCTCCTTCGTCCGTCAACGGCACAACCTGACCAACGGCGACCTGGACCGCACCCACCGGCAGCAGGCCTTCATCTCCTCGGTGATGTACAAGCTGAAGCAGGAGGGCCTCTTCAACGACCTGGGCAAGATGCAGGGCCTGTTCGACGTGGTGAAGCAGGACGTCGTGCTGGACTCCCAGTGGAACGTCCTCGACTTCGCCCAGCAGGTGCCGAACCTGACGGGTGGCAACGTCGTCTTCAACACCCTGCCGATCCAGGGCTTCGCCACCCGCAACGGCGAGTCGGTGAACCTGGTGGACGCCCAGCAGATCCAGCGGATCATGCAGCGACTCATCTCCGTCGACCCCAGCCCCGCCGCCGCGCCCTCCACGACCGCGCCCGCACCGGCGCCGGCCTCCGGAGCGCAGCGGCAGTCCACGCCCGTGGCCCCCGCGGCGGTCGACGTGCTCAACGGATCCGGCGTCACCGGTCTCGCCGCACAGAAGCAGAAGGACCTCGTCGACGCCGGCTGGACCGCCGGCCGCACCGGCAACGCCACGGCCCGCGCGCACACCGTCATCCGCTACGGCTCCGGCGCGGACGCGGCCAAGGCCGCGAAGCAGGTCGCGGCCAAGCTCGGCGTCTCCGCGGTGCCGACCGCGTCGGCGAACGTCGCGGCAGGCCACGTCGAGGTCCTCCTCGGCGCCGACGCGGGCGCCGCCGGGGGCACCTCCGGCAGCTCGTCCGACAGCGCCGCGACGGGCGGAACGACCTCGAGCATTCCGTTCCAGGGCGCCTCGGTCGACATGGGCAAGGGCATCCCCTGCGTCGACTGATCCCGGCTGGTGGACGGATCCGTCTCAGGGGTGGCACCCGGCTAGGAGATCGGGAAACACGTAAGACACACTTGTTGTGATTGATCGCACTGTTTCCCGGTCGGGCATGATGGGGATCGCACCTCAAGCCTGCACGGCCGACTAGGAGGACCGAGTGGACGACGTTCTGCGGCGGGCACCGCTCTTCACCGCACTGGACGACGAGCAGGCCGCCGAGCTGCGTGCCTCCATGACGGAGACGACGCTGAGCCGCGGCGAGTCGTTGTTCCACGAGGGAGACCCCGGGGACCGGCTCTACGTCATCGTCGACGGCAAGGTGAAGCTGCACCGGGCCTCGGCCGACGGCCGCGAGAACATGCTCGCGGTGGTGGGGCCGAGCGAGATGATCGGTGAGCTCTCGCTCTTCGACCCGGGCCCGCGCACCGCGACCGCCTCGGCACTGACCGAGGTCAAGCTGCTCGGCCTCGGCCACGGCGATCTGCAGCCGTGGCTGCAGACCCGCCCCGAGGTCGCCATCGCCCTGCTCCGGGCGATCGCGCGGCGACTGCGCCGGACCAACGACGTCATGTCGGACCTGGTCTTCTCGGACGTGCCCGGCCGCGTGGCGAAGGCCCTGCTCGACCTCTCGCGCCGCTTCGGCGTCCCCTCGGACGAGGGCATCCACGTGGTGCACGACCTCACCCAGGAGGAGCTGGCCCAGCTGGTGGGCGCGTCGCGCGAGACGGTCAACAAGGCTCTCGCGGACTTCGCCCAGCGCGGTTGGCTCCGCCTCGAGGCTCGCGCCGTGATCCTGCTGGACGTCGAGCGTCTCGCCCGCCGGTCGCGGTAATCCTTCCAGGGGCGCGGGGAACTGCGCGAGAAACCACTGATGAGCGGATGGCCCTGAACGTTCGGGGCTCCATCTCACCGGGTGGCTTGTCGCGCCCACGCGGCGGAGCCGCAAATCGGCAGAGCCCCGCGCCCTGAGGTAGTGCAGCTACCTGTTTTCGCGCAGGTACTCGAGCTGGGCCCGGACCGACCACTCCGCCGCGGGCCAGAGCGACCGGTCGACGTCCGCGTACACGTGTGCGACGACCTCCGAGGGCGTCGTGAACCCTGCCTCGACCGCCGCAGCGACCTGCGCCAAGCGCTGCTCCCGGTGCGCGAGGTAGTACTCCACCGCGCCGAGAGGGTCCGCCAGGACCGGGCCGTGGCCCGGGAGGACGGTGGTGGCCTCCCGGGACTCCGCCAGGGCACGGAGCCGGCGCAGGGAGGCGAGGTAGTCGCCCAGGCGGCCGTCCGGGTGGGCGACGACGGTGGTGCCCCGACCGAGGACGGTGTCGCCGGTCAGCAGGGAGCCCTCGGCGGGCAGGGTGAAGCACAGGGAGTCCGAGGTGTGTCCCGGCGTCCCGAGGACGCGAAGCTCCAGGCCGCCGACCTCCAGGACGTCCCCGTCCGCCAGGCCCTCCGCGCCCAGTCGCAGCGCGGGGTCCAGCGCCCGGACCCCGCTGCCGCTCAGCGCCGCGAAGCGGGCCGCGCCCTCCGCGTGGTCGTGGTGGCCGTGGGTCAGCAGCGTCGCGGCGACCCTGCGGCCCTGGGACTCGACCGCCGCGAGCACCGCGGCCAGGTGGCCTTCGTGCAGCGGACCGGGGTCGACGACGACGGCCTGGTCGGACCCCGGCTCGGCCAGGATCCAGGTGTTGGTGCCCTCCAGCGTCATCGGGGACGGGTTCGGCGCCAGGACGAGGGTGGCGCGGTCGGTGACGACGGTGCTCACAGATTGCCCCGCAGGGCGAGGCCCGGGTAGCCGGGCCAGCTGACCACGACGGCACCGTCGGCGTCGATCTGCGCCGTCGCCAGGATCGGGTCGATCGAGCGTGCCTTCGCCGCGGTCAGGGCCGCGTCCGGCGTCCCGAACGGGCTCAGCTCGCGCAGGGTCGTGACCGTCGGCGGCAGCATGAAGAACTCGCCCGCCGCGTGGTGCCCGACGGCCTCCTCCGGGGAGATCCACAGCACCCGGTCCGCCTCGCCCGGGACCTCCGCCGTGCGCTGGCCGTCGGGGACGGTCGCGACGAAGAACCAGGTGTCGTAGCGGCGCTCCTCGAACTCCGGGGTGATCCAGCGGGACCAGGCACCCAGCAGGTCGCTGCGGAGCACCAGGCCGCGCGAGGCGAGGAACTCGCCGAAGGAGAGCTCGTGGGCCTCCAGCGCGGCGCGCGCCGCGCGCCACTCCTCGCCGGAGACGTCGGCGACCACGGAGGCCGCGTCGGGGCCGGCCAGCAGCACGCCGGACTCCTCGAAGGTCTCCCGGACCGCCGCACAGACGATGGCCCGCGCGTCGTCCGCGGGGACGCCCAGGCGTTCGCCCCAGGCCGCCGCGTCGGGGCCGGCCCAACCGAGGCCGGGGGCGCTGTCGCGCGGGTCGACGGCGCCGCCGGGGTAGGCGTAGGCGCCGCCGGCGAAGGCCATGGAGGTGCGGCGACGCAGCAGATAGGCCTCGACGGCCTCGTCGTGCGAGCGCAGCAGCACCACCGTGGCCGCGCGGCGCGGCTCGACGGGGGTCAGCTCGCCGCGGGCCTGCGCCGCGATCCGGTCCGCCCAGCTTGCGGGGAGACGATCGTTCCGTCGATCACTCATGGCCGGATCGTACGGCGCAGGCCTCGAAATGCCCACCTCGCCCCGGGGTGGGGCATGCCTCAGCAGCAGGTCAGGCGCGGACCTTGACCTGGATCTCGACCTCGACCGGCGCGTCCAGCGGCAGCACCGCGACGCCGACCGCGCTGCGGGCGTGGACGCCCGCGTCACCGAGGACCTCGCCGAGGAACTCGCTGGCGCCGTTGACGACGCCCGGCTGCCCGGTGAAGTCGGGGGCGGAGGCGACGAAGCCGACGACCTTGACGACACGCTCGATGCGGTCCAGGTCGCCGATGACGGACTTGACGGCCGCCAGCGCGTTGATCGCGCAGATCCTCGCCTGCTCCTTGGCCTCCTCGGCGGTGACCTCGGCGCCGACCTTGCCGGTCAGGCCGAGCTTGCCGGCCACCATCGGCAGCTGGCCCGAGGTGTAGACGAACTCTCCGGTCTGCACGGCCGGGACGTAGGCCGCCAGCGGCGGAACGACCTCGGGCAGCGAAAGGCCCAGCTCGGCCAGGCGGCTCTCAACCTTGCTCATGGTTACTGCTTCTCCCGCTTCAGGTACGCCACCAGCTGCTCGGGGTTGTTCGGGCCAGGGACGACCTGGACGAGCTCCCAGCCGTCCTCGCCCCAGGTGTCCAGGATCTGCTTGGTGGCGTGCACCAGCAGCGGCACCGTCACGTATTCCCACTTGGTCATGACACTGGACTCTAGCCCGTCCACCGGACACCCATTGGTTACGCTCGACCGGACGGCAGCAATGACGTGACGCGCGATCGCCAGGGAGGCACGGCCCATGCCCGCAGCTCCACCTGCAGGTCCGACAGGTCCGGACTGGGAGGGTGTCCGACTCCACGTCGTCACCGGCAAGGGCGGCACCGGCAAGACCACCGTCGCGGCGGCGCTGGCGCTCGCGCTGGCCAAGGAGGGCCGCCGGACGCTGTTGATCGAGGTCGAGGAGCGCCAGGGCATCGCCGAGCTCTTCGGGATAGCCGCGCTGCCCTACGAGGAGCGCAAGGTGGCCGGCGGTCGCGGCCACGGCGAGGTCTTCGCACTGGCCATCGACATCGAGCAGGCCCTGCTGGAGTACCTGGAGATGTTCTACAAGCTGGGCCGCGCGGGCAAGGCGCTGCGCAAGCTCGGCTTCATCGACTTCGCCACGACGATCGCGCCGGGCCTGCGGGACGTGCTGCTGACCGGCAAGGCCTGCGAAGCGGTGCGCCGCCGTCGCCCGGACGGGCGACGCGTCTACGACGCGGTGGTGATGGACGCCCCGCCGACGGGCCGGGTGACCAGGTTCCTCAACATCAACACCGAGGTGGCGGGGCTGGCCCGGGTCGGGCCGATCCACAACCAGTCGCAGGCGGTGATGCGGGTGATCCAGTCCCCGGAGACGGCCGTGCACCTGGTGACCCTGCTGGAGGAGATGCCGGTCCAGGAGACCGTGGACGGGGTGGCCGACCTGCAGGCGGCGAAGCTGCCGGTGGGCGGGGTCTTCGTCAACATGGTCCGGCCGCCGGTGCTGGACCAGGCGGCGCTGCTGGCCGCCGAGGACGGGCACGAGGAGGAGCTGGCGCTCGCGCTGACCGAGGCCGGCCTCGGCGGACGCCGTACCGCCGCGAACGGGGGCGGCCCGGGGCCGACGGTGCGCAAGCTGGTCGGCCCGCTGCTCGCAGAGGGACGCGAACACGCGGCACGTGTCGAACTGGAGCGCGCCCAGCGAGCGGACATCCAGGGCCTGCGCCTGCCCACGTACGAACTGCCGCAGCTTCCGGGCGGCGTCGACCTCGGCGGCCTGTACCGGCTCGCCGCCGAACTGCGGACCCAGGGGGCGGCATGACGAACTCCGCATTGACCACGCACCGGTTGGACGTGGACGCGCTGCTGGACGACCGGAAGACGAAGATCATCGTCTGCTGCGGAAGCGGTGGCGTCGGCAAGACCACGACCGCGGCGGCGCTGGGCCTGCGGGCGGCCGAACGCGGCCGCAGGGTCGTCGTCCTGACGATCGATCCCGCGCGGCGGCTGGCCCAGTCGATGGGCCTGACCGAGCTCGACAACACCCCGCGCGTGGTCAAGGGCGTCTCCGGCACGGGCGAGCTGCAGGCCATGATGCTGGACATGAAGCGGACCTTCGACGAGGTCGTGCTGGCCGCCGCCGACGCCGAACGGGCCCGGCAGATCATGGAGAACCCCTTCTACCAGTCGCTCTCCTCCGGCTTCGCCGGCACGCAGGAGTACATGGCGATGGAGAAGCTGGGCCAGCTGCACGCCGACGGCACCTGGGACCTGATCGTCGTCGACACCCCGCCGAGCCGTTCGGCGCTGGACTTCCTGGACGCGCCGAACCGGCTGGGGTCGTTCCTGGACGGCCGGCTCATCAAGGTCCTGACGGCCCCCGCGAAGGTCGGCGGCCGCAGCGCGATGAAGATGCTGAACGTCGGCATGACGATGTTCACCGGCGTGCTCAGCAAGGTGCTGGGCGCGACGGTGCTGCAGGACGTCTCCACGTTCGTCGCCGCCATGGACTCCATGTTCGGCGGCTTCCGCGAGCGCGCGGACCGCACGTACGCGCTGCTGCAGGCCAAGGGCACGGCGTTCCTCGTCGTCGCCGCGCCGGAGCGGGACGCGCTGCGGGAAGCGGCGTACTTCGTCGACCGCCTGGAGGCGGACCGCATGCCGCTGGCCGGCCTGGTGCTGAACCGCGTGCACGACACCGGCGCGCCCCAGCTCAGTGCGGAGCGCGCGCGGGCGGCAGCCGAGGCCCTCGACGAGGCCCCACCGGGGGACGCGGAGCAGCTGGCCGCGGGCCTCCTGCGGCTGCACGCGGAACGGATGCAGGTGATCGCACGCGAGCGGCGCATGCGCGACCGCTTCGCCTCCGTCTACCCGAACGTCAAGGTCGCCGACGTCCCCGCCCTACCCGGCGACGTCCACGACCTCGACGGCCTCCGCGCGATCGGCAGCCGGTTGGCAGAGGGGTGAGTTGCACTGCCCCTGAAGACGCTTGCGCGTCTCAGCCCGCTTCGGCGAAGTCCACGTTGATGGTGTAGGCCTGCTCGTACTCGCTGCGCGCCGTCTCGAGCAGCCGGCGCCACGAGACCACAGTCGGCCTGCGGCGCAGCAGCGCTCTGCGCTCGCGCTCGGTCATGCCCCCCCAGACACCGAACTCGACACGGTTGTCCAGAGCATCCGCCAGGCACTCCGTGCGCACCGGACATCCCGTGCACACCGCCTTGGCGCGGTTCTGTGCCGCCCCCTGGACGAACAGTTCGTCCGGATCGCTGGTGCGGCAGGCGGCCTGCGCACTCCAGTCCTCAACCCAGCTCATGCTGGCGCCGTCCTCTCCCGAATCGAGGCTCCCCCACGGCGGCAACGGCGAATATGCCGTTGCCAGTTGAGGACGTTACGGAAGAAGTGCGCGTTGCAACAGCCCCCTGGGGCCCAATCCTTATGGCCCGTTTGGACTATGCGTGCCCGGGAGATCACCCGTTGGAGTGATCGCAGGTCGGCGGGCTTTGCGGGCTTCGGGGACCCGCCCTACCGTTCCCACGAGCTCATACGCCTGGCATATGCCAGGCAATCCGCCATGATTCGGTCATCTCTCATCACCCACAAGAGTGAAGCGAGTGGGCATACGGCAACTTGGTGCAGGCTTGTGACAAGAGTAGGCGAACACCTGGCCACCTGTCCGAGGAACGCCACGTATGGTTCTGCCATGGCAGCGAAGCGCAAGGTGTCCCCCCTCCAGCAGATCTCGCTCGGCGCCAGGCTTCTCGGCGCGAGTGTGCTGGCCGGCGGCCTCGTGGCGGGCCTCGCACTGCCCGCTGTCGGCGCTCTCGGCCTCGGGGCCAAGAACGCGGTGAACGACTTCAACTCGCTCCCCGCCGACTTCACCGCGCCGCCGCTGTCGCAGGCCTCCTACATCTACGACAACCAGAACAACGTCATCGCCAAGGTCTACTCGCGTGACCGCACGGTCGTCTCGGAGAGCCAGATCTCCCCGCTGATGCGCCAGGCGCTGGTCGACATCGAGGACAACCGCTTCTACCAGCACGGCGCCGTCGACCTGCGGGGCATGCTGCGTGCGCTGACCAACAACGGCGGCGGCGGCGCGGTCCAGGGCGGATCGACGCTGACCCAGCAGTACGTGAAGAACGTCTTCGTCGAGCAGGCCGGCAACGACCAGGCGCTGGTCCTGGAGGCGCAGCGGCAGACCCTGGGTCGCAAGATCCAGGAACTGAAGTACGCGATCCAGGTCGAGGAGAAGATGACCAAGGATCAGATCCTCACCGCGTACCTCAACATCACCTTCTTCGGCGAGCAGGCCTACGGCATCGAGGCCGCCTCGGAGCGGTACTTCGGCGTCCACGCCAACCAGCTGAAGGTGCAGCAGGCCGCCCTGCTCGCCGGCATGGTGCAGTCGCCGACCTACTACGACCCGATCACCTACCCGGACGTCGCGCTCAAGCGCCGCAACACCGTCCTGGACAAGATGGCGGAGTACGGCTCGATCACCCAGGCCCAGGCCGACACCGCCAAGGCGACGCCGCTCGGCCTGCACCCGCAGAAGGCCAAGGAGGGCTGCATCACCGCGAGCCACAACGGTGAGGCCTTCTTCTGCGACTACGTCGAGCACGTGATCCTGCGCGACCCGGCCTTCGGCGCCACCGAGACCGCGCGCCAGGCCCTGTGGGACCGGGGCGGCCTGCAGATCCACACCACCCTGGACCCGAAGGCGCAGGCCTCCCTCTACTCCTCGGTGACCTCGCACGTGTACGCGACCGACAAGGCCGCCACCGCCATGACGATGGTCCAGCCGGGCACCGGCAAGATCCTCGCCATGGGCCAGAGCCGCCCCTACGGCGTCAGCAACGACCCGGGCGTCACCAGCCTGAACTACAACGTCGACCGCACCATGGGCGGCGGTGGCGGCTTCCCGACGGGTTCGACGTTCAAGCCGATCACCGCGGCGGCCGCGATCGAGCAGGGCATCGGGATGGACAAGACCTACCCGTCGCCCTACCAGGAGCCGTACCCGGCGATGCAGGACTGCGCCGGCAACACCATCGCCGAGTCGGCCAGCCCGCCGGACCAGAACGACTCCCCCGACCTGGTCGGTCCGTTCGACATGGCGCAGGCCATGGCCAAGTCGGTGAACACCTACTTCGTGCCGCTGGAGCGGGACACGGGCCTGTGCAACGTCGTGCACATGATGAACAAGCTGGGCATCACCAGCCAGGCGACGTACGACAAGAGCGGTTCGCTGGCGCCCATCGCCCAGGTGCAGTCGCTGACGCTGGGCACCAACAGCCTCACCCCGCTGGAGATGGCCAACGTCTACGCCACCTTCGCGGCCCGCGGCCTGTACTGCACCCCCACCGCGATCACCTCGGTGACGACGGCGGACCACAAGCAGCTGACGGTGCCGCAGGCCAACTGCCAGCAGGTGATGCAGCAGAACACCGCCGACGCCATCACGACCATGCTCTACGGCGTGGTCCAGGACGGCACGGGCGCGGCCGACGGCTTCTCGGACGGTCGCCAGAGCGCCGGCAAGACGGGTACCACCAACGAGCACAAGCAGGTGTGGTTCGTCGGCTACACCCCGGAGATCGCCGCCGCCACCGTGGTGAGCGACACCGGCATCAGGCTGACCAGCCTCTCCGACCAGTCCATCGGCGGCATCACCCAGGTCGCCTTCGGCGCCACGGTGGCCGGCCCGATCTGGCACGACGCGATGGACGGCGCGCTGTCCGGGGTCCCGTTCAGCAACTTCAACCTGGTGCAGCTGCCCGCAGGACCGCAGAAGTCCAACGACAGCAAGAACGGCAACGGGAACGGCAAGGGCAAGGGCAAGGGCGGCAAGAACGGCGGCACCACCGGCGGCCCCGGTACCACCGGCATCGTGGGGATCGCCGGCGGCACGATCGGGAACCCCTTCGGCGGGGGCGGCACCACGGGCCACTGACGCCGCCGACGTCGGCGACGCCACTGACGCGCGAGGGGCGCGGCACTCTGCGGATCGAGTCGCAGAGTGCCGCGCCCCTCGGCGCTTCGGTCGTTCGGGCTGCTCAGCCGGCCAGGGCCTGCTTCACGGCGGCGGCGACCCGGCCGCCCTCCGCGAGGCCCTTGACCTTGGGGTTCACGATCTTCATGATCGCGCCCATCGCCTTCGGCCCCTCGGCTCCGGCGGCCTTCGCCTCGGCCACCGCGGCGGTGACGATCGTGGTGAGCTCCTCGTCGCTCAGCTGCCGGGGCAGGTACTCGGCGAGCAGCACGCCCTCCGCCCGCTCGCGGGCCGCCGACTCGGCGCGGCCGCCCTGCTCGAACGCCTCGGCGGCCTCGCGCCGCTTCTTCGCCTCGCGGGTGATGACCTGCAGGACCTCCTCGTCGCTGAGCTCGCGCGCGGTCTTGCCGGCCACCTCCTCCTTGGTGATGGCGGCGAGGGTCAGCCGGATCGTGCCGGAGCGGAGGTCGTCACGGGCGCGAATGGCGGCGGTGAGGTCCTCCTGCAGCTGCTGCTTGAGCGTGGTGGTCATGCCGCAAGTCTGACACCTGTGCGCAGCTCGGCGCCCGGATTAACCTCGCCGGTCCATGATCCCGCCCCCGTCGTACGAGGTCTCCTGCGGCGTCTGCCACCATGGACGGATGCGCACCCGATACGCCGCTCCGCTGAAGGCCCTTGGAGTCACCGCCGCCGTCGGCGCGGTCTGCGTCGGCTACGCCGCCGGCTACGAGGTGCGCTCGTTCCGGCTGCGCCGCGTGGAGGTGCCGGTGCTGCCCCCGGGCGCGAAGCCGATGCGGGTGCTCCAGGTCTCCGACATCCACATGGTGAACGGCCAACGCAAGAAGCAGGTGTGGCTGGGCGGCCTGGCGGCGCTCCGCCCCGATCTGGTGATCAACACCGGCGACAACCTGTCCGACCCGGATGCGGTCCCGCAGACCCTCGACGCGCTCGGCCCGCTGATGGACTTTCCCGGCGCGTACGTCTTCGGCTCCAACGACTACTACGGCCCTCAGCCGAAGAGCCCGACGCGCTACCTGTCCGCGATGGTCAGCGGCAACCACGGCATGAACAACGCCGACGGCTCGGCGCGGCGCGGCGTCAAGGGCGCGATCCACAACCCGTGGACGGACCTGCGCGACGGCTTCGACGCGGCGGGCTGGCTGGACCTGACCAACCGCCGCGGCACGCTGAAGGTCAACGACCTGGAGCTGGAGCTGACGGGTCTGGACGACCCGCACATCCGCCGGGACCGCTACGCCGAGGTGGCCGGCGGCCCGTCGCCCGAGGCGGACCTCTCCTTCGGCGTGGTGCACGCCCCCTACCTGCGCGTCCTGGACGCGTTCACCGCGGACAACTACCCGCTGATCCTCGCCGGGCACACCCACGGCGGCCAGCTGTGCCTGCCCTTCTACGGGGCGCTGGTCACCAACTGCGACATCGACCGCAAGCGGGTCAAGGGCCTCTCCACGCACGCGGCGGGCGGCCGCCGCAGCTTCCTCCACGTCTCCGCGGGCTGCGGCACCAACCGCTACACCCCCGTCCGCTTCGCCTGCCCCCCGGAGGCGACGCTGCTCACGCTCACGCCGCGGGCCCGGGACTAGGGCCGTCTGCTAGACCTCGTACGCCCCGTCGATCGCGCCGATGTCCGCGCCGTCGAGCGGCAGGGTGCGGCGGTTGCGGACGCCGGCGACCGGCTCCTCCAACGCGCCCGTGAGCCAGCCCTGCTGGCGGGACGTCTGCTCGGCCACGCGCAGCAGGCGGTTCACCGCCGGCGAGTGGTTCACGCGGCGGGTGACCAGGTGCACCTCGATGAACGCCGGGGGTGTCACCGGCAGCCAGAGCAGGCCGCTGGGCAGGCCGATGCGGCCGCTGTAGCCGACCATCGTCACGGCCGATCCGGAGGCGACCGGGGTGTAGGAGGCGTCGAAGTCGAGGCCGCGGTAGAGGACCTCGGGCTTCGCACCCGCCCGGGCGCAGATCTCCATGATCTCGTCGTAGTGGCCGGGGTTGTGCGCGCGGGGGTGCAGCAGCAGCTTGAGGCCGTCCAGCGCGGCGGGGTCGACCGACTCGGCGCCGCTCGCGGCCAGCGGGTGCTCGCGGCTGATCACGACGCCCTGGCGTTCCCTGCGCAGCAGGGTGAGCTCGACGTCGTCCGGCAGCGTCTCCGGCTGCGCGGAGCGGACCAGACCCACGTCCAGGGTGCGGGCGGCGACGGAGTCGATGATGTCGGCGAAGGCCATCACCCGGGCCGAGACCTCGATGCCGGGGGCCTCCTCGCCCATCGCGCGCAGCAGCTGCGGTGCCGTCTCGTACCCGGCGCTCATGCCGTAGCCGAGGCTGACGCTGCCCATCCGGCCGTCCGCGAACTCGCGGACCCCGCGCCACAGGCTCTCCGCCGCCTCCAGCAGCGCGGGGCCGCGCTCCAGCAGCATGCGTCCGGCCTCGGTGGGCTCGACCTTGTGCGTGGTGCGCGCCAGCAGCTCGACCCCGAGCTCCCGCTCCAGTTCCCGCACCTGGCGGCTCAGCGCCGGCTGCGCGATGTGCAGGCGCTCCGCGGCACGGGTGTAGTTCCGTTCCTCGGCGACGGCCAGGAAGTAACGCAGGCGACGCAGCTCGGACATGCGTCCATCTTAGGAGCTCGGTGATGCCGTGACGGCATGGCCCACGGAATCGGATTTCGTTCCTGGGCAGGTGGTCCGCTAGAGTAATCCTTGTTGCACCGGGGTGTAGCGCAGCTTGGTAGCGCGCTTCGTTCGGGACGAAGAGGCCGTGGGTTCAAATCCCGCCACCCCGACTGGTGAAACCGAAGGTGAGGGGCGGCTTTCCGTTGAGGAGAGCCGCCCCTCACCTGTATGTGCGGGCAAGAACGAGATAAGAGCTGGCAGTCCCCCTGGCCGAATCCTCACGAGGCAGCACTAGTATCTCGGGATCCGATCACGTGATGACTTTCTGCTGCAAGGAGTGGGGCCGACATGACACCACCCGAAGAGTCGTTCGGCGGCCGCGCTGCGGCACGTCGGGCCGGGCGTGGCAAGTCGGCTCCGGCAGGAGCCGTCCCGACGGGGCGCCGCAAGACGAAGCCGAAGAAGCGCGGCAAGCGAATAGCCATGGGCGTCAGCGCCTTCGTGGTGCTGGTGGCCGCGGCGGGCTGCGCGTGGGTCTACCAGCTGGACAGCAACATCAAGCACAGCGCCCTGGACACCGGCTCCTCGCCGCAGAAGGGCGCCGTGATCCCCGGCGCGATCAACATCATGCTGATCGGCTCGGACACGCGCATCGGCGGCAACGCCTCCCTCGGCGGGCAGGACAACTCGCTGCCGCACGCCGACGTGGAGATGCTGCTGCACGTCTCGGCGGACCACCAGAACGCCACCGTGATGAGCATCCCGCGCGACACCGACACGCAGATCCCGGACTGCACGCAGAACGGGAAGACGTACCACTTCGGCGCGCACGACCAGATCACCAACAGCCTGAACTACGGTCCGGGCTGCACGGTGTCCGCGGTCAACGCGCTCACCGGCGTCCACATCGACCACTTCATGGTGGTCGACTTCGACGGCGTGGTGAACATGTCCGACGCCGTCGGCGGCGTCGACGTCTGCACCACCCACAACGTCTACGACCCGGGCTCCCACCTCAAGCTGAGCGCCGGCTCCCACACCCTGGTCGGCCAGGGCGCGCTGGAGTTCCTGCGCACCCGCCACGCGTTCGGCAACGCGAGCGACATCGACCGCACGGTGACGCAGCACATCTTCCTCAGTGCGCTGATGCACAAGATGAAGAGCGCCAGCACGCTGGCGGACCCGACCAACGTCTACAGCCTCGCCGAGGCCGCCACCAGGGCGTTCCAGGTGGACAACGGCCTCAACAGCATCACCAAGCTGATCAGCCTGGCCAACACCCTCGCAGGCATCCCCACGAGCCACATCACCTTCGTGACCATGCCCGCGATCAACGACCCGTACAACCCGAACGCCTGGCTGGCGCCGGCCCCGAACGCGCAGCAGCTCTTCAACGCGATCGCCAACGACCAGTCGCTGTCCGGTGGCTCCTCCACCAAGCCCACGGCGGGCGCCTCCGCCTCGGCGAGCGCGGCGGTGGACCCGTCGAGCATCGAGGTGCACGTCTTCAACGGCACCGGCGTCCCCGGACGGGCCGCGGCCGTGCAGACCGAGCTGGCCGGAAAGGGCTACTCCAACTCGATCGTCGAGCACACCGCGATGTCGGTGAGCTCGAGCAAGGTCGAGTACTCGGCCTCGGACCCGCAGTACAAGCGCGAGGCGCAGCAGGTGGCGAGCGCACTGGGCCTGCCGTCCTCCTCGCTCACCGTGACGCCGGGCCTGACCACCGTCCATGTGGTGGTCGGCTCGGACCTGAAGGTCGGCAGCGGCAGCGGCTCGGCGGCCCCGAAGCCGTCGGCCAACATCGGCCAGGCGACGCAGGGCGCCTCCGCCGAGATCGCCGGCGACACGGTCAAGTGCGCCCAGGCCAGCCCGTTCCCGCTGGGCGGCCTCCCGGCCTCCGCGGCGGCCTACCAGGGCCTCACCGTGGAGCAGGCCTACGCGCTGGCCACCAAGAACGGCATCCCGGACTCCGACAAGCAGAAGTAGGAGCAGGGGGTGGTGAGCCCCGGTTCCCCCACGGGGGCTGCCGGGGTGAAACCGACTGCCGTGCTCACAGCGTCTCTTGAGCGAAGGAAGCGACTATCCGATCGCTTCTGAACCTCTGCGGCAAGGAGCGCGCCCGCCATGACATCTCCCGTTGACTCCCTCGGTGACGGCCGAGCCGCTTACGGCCCGCCGACTCCCGGGACAGGTGGGGGCGGCCACGGGACCGGGCGCCGCGACTCGAACGGTGGCGGCTCGAGGGGCGGCAGCGCCAAGCGCCGCAAGCGGGCGAAGCGAATAGCCATGGGCGTCAGCGCCTTCGTGGTGCTGGTGGCCGCCGCCGGGTGCGCGTGGATCTACCAGCTGGACAGCAACATCAAGCACAGCGCCCTGGACACCGGCTCCTCGCCGCAGAAGGGCGCGGTCATCCCCGGCGCGATGAACATCATGATCATCGGCTCGGACACCCGCCTCGGCGGGAACGCCTCGCTCGGCGGGCAGGACGACTCGCTGCCGCACGCCGATGTGGAGATGCTGCTGCACGTCTCGGCGGACCACCAGAACGCCACCGTGATGAGCATCCCGCGCGACACCGACACATCGATGCCGGACTGCACGCAGAACGGGAAGACGTACCACTTCCCCACGCACGACCAGATCACCAACAGCCTGAACTACGGCCCCGGTTGCACGGTGTCCGCGGTCAACAACCTGACCGGGATCCACATCGACCACTTCATGATGGTCGACTTCGACGGCGTGGTGAACATGTCCGACGCCGTCGGAGGCGTCGACGTCTGCACCGACCACAACGTCTACGACCCGGGCTCCCACCTCAAGCTGCCCGCCGGCAAGCACACCCTGGTCGGCCAGGGCGCGCTGGAGTTCCTGCGCACCCGCCACGCCTTCGGCGGCGCCAGCGACACCGACCGCGCCGCAACCCAGCACATCTTCCTCAGCGCGCTGATCCACAAGATGAAGAGCGCCAGCACGCTGGCCGACCCCACCAACGTCTACAGCCTGGCCGAGGCGGGCTCCAAGGCGTTCCAGGTGGACGACGGCCTCAGCGGCGTCACCAAGCTGATCAGCCTCGCCAACACCCTGGGCGGCATCCCGAGCAACCGGATCACCTTCACGACCATGCCGTACGACCAGGACCCGTACCGGCCGAGCGCCTGGCTGGTGCCGAAGCCGAATGCGCAGCAGCTGTTCGACGCGATCGCCAACGACCAGTCGCTGACCCCGGGTTCGTCCTCGTCCAAGCCCACCGCCGGGGCCACCCCCTCGGCCGCGCAGACGATCGACCCCTCGACCGTCGAGGTGCACGTCTTCAACGGCACCGGCATCTCGGGGCGCGCCGCGGCCGTGCAGACCGAGCTGGCCGGCAAGGGCTACTCCAACTCGATCGTCGAGCACACCCCGATGCCGACCGGCGCCAGCAAGGTCGAGTACTCGGCCTCGGACCCGCGCTACAAGCGCGAGGCCCAGCAGGTCGCCTCCGCCCTCGGCCTGCCCGACTCCTCGCTCACCGCGACCCCCGGCCTGACCACCGTCCACGTGGTGGTCGGCACGGATCTGAAGGTCGGTAGCGGCAGCGGCTCCTCCGGCTCGAAGCCCCCGGCGAACATCGGCCAGGCGACGCAGGACGCCTCCGTCGAGGTCGCGGGCGACACGGTCCAGTGCGCCAAGGCCAGCATCTACCGCCTGGAGGGCATGCCCGCCTCCGCCAACGCCTACCAGGGCCTCACCGTGGAGCAGGCCTACGCCCTGGCCACCAAGAACGGCATCCCGGACTCCGACAAGCAGAAGTGACCTCACCGGTCGGGTAGAGTTACGTCTCGTTGCACCGGGGTGTAGCGCAGCTTGGTAGCGCGCTTCGTTCGGGACGAAGAGGCCGTGGGTTCAAATCCCGCCACCCCGACTGGTGAAACCGCAGGTGAGGGGCGGTCTTCCGACAAGGAAGACCGCCCCTCACGGCTTTCTTGCCTCGATGAGGTGGCGGGTGGAGTGGGCCAGGAAGAGGCCGTCGCGGCGGATCGCCGCGTCCATCTCGCGCAGCCGGTCGCGGTACTTCGCCACGGAGAACTCCGGGACCGTCCACAGCACCTTGCGCAGGAAGTAGACCACCGCGCCGATGTCGTGGAACTCCATCCGCAGGCGGGCGGTGCGCAGGTCGACGATCTCCAGGCCCGCGGCACGGGCCTCGGCGGTCTCCACGTCCGGGTGGCGGTCCGCGCCGGAACTCGGCCAGGGGCCGAGGAACCACTCGGTGAGCTCCAGGGAGGTGGCCGGGCCGACGTGCTGGGCGAGGTAGGTGCCGCCCGGAGCCAGCACGCGGGCGATCTCGGCCCAGTGGACGGTGGCCGGGTGTCGGGAGGAGACCAGGTCGAAGGCGCCGTCGGCAAAGGGCAGCGGGGGTTCGTCCGGATCGGCGACGACCACGACGCCGCGCGGGTGGAGCAGGGCGGTCGCCTTGGCCAGGTTGGGCGGCCAGGACTCGGTGGCCACCGCCGTCGGCGGAAAGCTGTCGGTGGCGCCCGCGAGGACCTCGCCGCCGCCGGTCTGGATGTCGAGCGCCGCCCGGGCGCCGCGCAGGCGCTCGCCCAGCAGCCGCTGGTAACCCCAAGGGGGTCTCTCCTCGGTGGCACGGCCGTCGAGCCAGGAGAAGTCCCAGCCGTCGACGGAGACCGCGTCCGCCTCGGCGATGAGGTCGTCGAAGGAAGGTGAGGAGTGGTCCATGATCGCGAGTATCGCCCGTGCCCAAGCGACGCGCTCGCGAAATATCCCGCCGCGCCGCCGCTCGCGGGAGAGGATCGGGGGACGAGCATCAGTCCGCGCTGCGGAGGGAGCGGAGCCCATGGCCGACCGCACGGTCGCCGAGCAGATGATCACCGTGCTGCGCCAGGCCGGCGTACAGCGGATCTACGGGGTGGTCGGCGACAGCCTGAACCCCGTGGTGGACGCCATCCGGCGCAGTGACGGGGCACTGGAGTGGGTCCACGTACGCAACGAGGAGGCCGGGGCGTTCGCCGCGGCGGCCGAGGCGGAGACGACCGGACGGCTCGCCGTCTGCGCCGGCTCCTGCGGGCCGGGCAACACCCACCTGATCCAGGGCCTGTACGACGCGCACCGCTCCGGTGTGCCGGTGCTCGGCCTCGCCTCGCACATCCCGTCCGCGCAGATCGGCATGGGCTTCTTCCAGGAGACGCACCCCGAAAGGGTCTTCGCGGACTGCTCCGGCTACTGCGAGACCATCAGCACGCCGGCCCAGCTCCCGCGGGTGCTGCGCACCGCGATCCAGCACGCACTCGGGCAGAGCGGCGTGTCCGTGGTGGCCTTCCCCGGCGACGTGGCCGCACTGCCCGTCGCCCACCCGACCGGCAGCAGCGCGTTCCTGCAGCCGCACGAGCGGGCGACGCCGGTGCCCGCGCCGGCCCAGGTCGAGGCGCTGGCCGAGGCGATCAACGCGGCCCGCAAGCCGGTGCTGTTCGCGGGCGCGGGCGTGCGCGGCGCGCACGCGGAGGTGATGCGGCTGGCGGAGACGGTCCTCGCGCCGATCGGCCACTCGCTGCGCGGCAAGGAGTGGATCCAGTTCGACAACCCCTACGACGTGGGCATGAGCGGCCTGCTCGGCTACGGCGCCTGTCACGACGCGCTGCACGAGGCGGACCTGGTGCTGCTGCTGGGCACCGACTTCCCCTACGACTCCTTCCTGCCCGGCCGCCACACCGTCCAGATCGACCACGACCCGACGCGCTTCGGCCGCCGCACGCCCCTGGACCTGGCCGTCCACGGCGACGTGGCGGCGACGCTGCGCGCCGTGCAGCCGCTGCTGAAGCAGCGTCACGACCGCTCGTTCCTCGACGACATGCTGCGGCGCCACGGCGCGGCACTGGAACGGGTGGTCGGCGCCTACACGAAGAACATCGAGCACCACACCCCGATCCACCCCGAGTACGTGGCCGCGATCCTGGACGACGTGGCCGCGGACGACGCGGTCTTCACCGTGGACACGGGCATGAACAACGTCTGGGCCGCCCGCTACCTCACCCCGAACGGCCGTCGCCGCGTCATCGGCTCCTTCCTGCACGGCTCGATGGCGAACGCCCTGCCGCACGCGATCGGCGCGCAGCTGGCCCACCCCGGCCGCCAGGTGGTCGCCCTCTCCGGCGACGGAGGGCTCGGCATGCTGATGGGCGAGTTGCTGACGCTGGCGAAGTACGGCCGGCGGGCGCCGGTGAAGGTGGTGGTCTTCAACAACGGCGCGCTCGGCATGATCAAGCTGGAGATGATGGTCAGCGGCTACCCGGAGTACGAGATCGACAACGGCGACGTCGACTACGCCGCCATCGCCCGCGCCTGCGGCGTCCACGGCATCCGCGTCACCGAGCCCTCCGCCGTCCGCGACGCCCTGAGCGAGGCCTTCGCCGTCCCGGGCCCGGCCCTGATCGACGTGGTCACCGACCCGAACGCCCTCTCCCTCCCGCCGACCATCACCGCCACCCAGCTCAAGGGCTTCGCCCTGGCCGCAGGACGCACGGTGCTGGACGGCGGCGTCGGCAAGATGCTGGACCTGGCAAGGAGCAACCTCAGGAACATTCCCCGGCCCTGAGGTTGCCGCAGCGTCAGAAGACGGACCAGCCCGACAGCGTCGTGAAGGCGTCCAGCGCCGCCGCCGCGGCGACGGAGTTGCCGGCGGGATCGAGGGCCGGGCCCCAGGCGCAGACCGCGGCGCGGCCGGGGAGGACGGCGAGGATGCCGCCGCCGACGCCGGACTTGCCGGGGAGGCCCACGCGGTAGGCGAAGTCGCCGGCGGCGTCGTAGGTGCCGCAGGTGAGGAGGATGGCGTTGATGCGCTTGGCCTCGCTGCGGGTCAGCAGCCGTGTGCCGTCGGCGCGCAGGCCGTGGCGGGCGAGGACGAGGCCGGTGCGGGCGAGGTCCTCGCAGGAGGCGGCGATCGCGCAGTGGGCGTAGTACTCCGCAAGGACCGTGTCGACGTCGTTGACCAGGTTGCCGTGGCTGGCGATGAAGTGCGCGAGGGCCGCGTTGCGGTGCCCGTGCTCCGCCTCGGACGCGGCGACCTCCTGGTCGGTCGCGAGCGCGGGGTTGCCGGACTCGGCCCGCAGGAAGTCGACGACGGCCTGCGCCGCGTGCCCGTCGGTCAGGCTGTGCAGGCGGTCGGTGACCACGATCGCGCCCGCGTTGATGAACGGGTTGCGCGGAATGCCGTGTTCGGTCTCCAGCTGGATCAGCGAGTTGAAGGGGTTGCCGGACGGCTCGCGGCCGACCCGCTGCCACAGGTCCGCCTCGCCGCCCTCGGCGAGCGTGAGTATCAGCGTGAGCAGCTTGGAGATGCTCTGGACGGAGAACGGCCGCCCCCAGTCGCCGACGCCGTAGACCTCTCCCTCGACGGTGGCCAGCGCCATGCCGAACGCGTCACCGTCCTCCCGCGCGAGCGCGGGGATGTAGTCGGCGACGCGTCCCGTCCCGGCGGTCCGCAAGGCCGCGGCCATCGAGGCGACGAGCAGTTCCTGGTAGTCCACGGCGTTGTCCACGCGGACATTCTCGCTGGCCGGGCGGCCAACCTGAGCGAGCCCCGGACACGGACCGGGTCCGTTGCTACGATCGCCGGGAAAGTTACTCACCGGTAGCCATTCGAGGAGTCCCCTCATGACCGCACCGCAGAGCTCTCCCCGCCTCGACCGTGACGGCGAGGTCTTCGTCCTCGACCTCGGCGACGGCGAGAACCGCTTCCACCCGGACTGGCTGACCGCTGTCGGCGCGCTGCTCGACGAGGTGGAGCAGACGGAGGGGCCGAAGGCGCTGGTGACCACGGCGACCGGCAAGTTCTTCTCCAACGGCCTCGACCTGGACTGGCTCTTCGCCCACGCCGACCAGGCCGGCGCCTACGTCGAGTCGGTGCAGGCGCTGTTCGCTCGGGTGCTGACGCTGCCCTTCGTCACCGTCGCCGCCCTGCAGGGCCACACCTTCGCCGCCGGGGCGATGCTCTCGCTCACCCACGACCTGCGGATCATGCGCGCCGACCGCGGCTTCTGGTGCCTGCCGGAGGCGGAGATCAACATTCCGTTCACCCACGGGATGTCCGCACTGATCCAGGCGAGGCTGGCCCCGCAGACCGCGCACGCGGCGATGGTCACCGCCCGCCGCTTCGGCGGGGTGGACGCGCTGGCGGCCGGGATCGTCGACGCCACGGCCGACGAGGCGGGGCTGCGCGCGGCCGCGGTCGAGCTGGCCCGTCCGCACGCCGCCAAGGCCGGCCCGACGGTCGGCACGATCAAGGAGCGCCTGTACGGCCGGGCCCTGGAGGCGCTGCGCGAGAAGGACGTCGCGCTGGGCTGACCGTTCCTCTCCCCGGGCTCAGGGCTACGGCTCGACGACGCCGGGCCCGGCCCGGGCGTCCGGGGAAGGACCTGTCCCGGATGGACCCATGCCGACCCGGCATGACGGCACGTCGCGTTGCGGGCCGGGGCGGGTGCGTCGAGCGTGGAGGGGTGGACGAGGACCGACAGGGCGCTGCGGGCCGGTGGTGGGCGGAGCTGCCGCCGGCGGCCGGTTCGGCGGTGATGGCGACGGGGATCGTCTCGGTCGGGCTGCACCTGGTGGGCTCCGAGGGGCTCTCCGTCGCGCTGCTCGTCCTCGGCGGGCTCGCCTGGCTCACGCTCTCCGCCGACTTCATGCTGCGGCTGCTCCGCGACCGGACCCGCTGGGCGGCCGAGGCGGACACCCCGCCCGCGCTGACCGCCATCGCCTCGACGACCGTGCTCGGCACCCGGGTGTCGCTGCTCGGCACGGGAGGCTCCGGGTGGCAGGTGCTCGCCGCCGCCGCGCTGGTGGTGGCCGCCGTCGCCTGGACGGTGCTGATGCCGCACGTGATGCGGCACTGGGCCCGGCACGGGATGCCGGGCGCGGTGTTCCTGGTGTGCGTGGCCACCGAGGGTCTGGCCGTGCTCGGCGCGACGCTGGCCACCGCCCGGGCCGCGACCTGGTTGGCCTGGGCGGCCCTGGTCTGCTTCGGGCTCGGGCTGGTGCTCTACGGGGTGGCTTTCCGCCACTTCGAGCTGCGGCAGCTGCGGACCGGCGCGGGCGACCACTGGGTGGCGGGCGGCGCCCTGGCGATCTCCGCCCTGGCGGGCGCGAAGCTCCTCGCCGTCCCCGCCTGGCGCGGCACCGGTCTGCACGACACGCTGCGTCCGCTCACGCTGGTCCTGTTGGGCCTGGTCTGGCTCTGGTACCTGGCCCTCGTCCTCGCGGAGCTGCGCTGGCCGCGCCCCCGCTACGACGTACGGCGCTGGGCGACGGTCTTCCCGATGGGCATGACCGCCACCGCCACCCTCTCGACCGCGACGGCCGCGTCGGTGGGGTGGCTGCGGACACCGGGCCAGGTCCTGCTGTGGGTCGCGGTCGCGGCCTGGGCGCTGACCCTGGTCGGACTGCTGCGGAGCGTCGCACCCGCGCGTCGCCGCGTCGCAGCCCGCTGACCGCTGACGTGCCGCGCGGCTGGCAGGCGCGGCTCGTCGGCCCCGGGCGGCGGGGACGCCGCGGGAGGCGCGCTCAGCCGCGCCGGACGGGAGCCGCCGCTGTGGCAGCGGTCAGCGCGGACGCGGGTTGCGCCGCGAGCGCGGCGAGCGCGGCCAGGCGGCGGGAGCAGGCGCGGTGCTGGACGGCGGCGTTCGCGGCGACGGCCAGACCCAGGCCCAGCCAGCCGAGCGGACCGGCGGCCATGACCACGCCGGTGAGCAGCGGCGGACCGGCCGACTTCTGGATGGACTGCGACATCCCCGCCACCCCGAGGTACGCCGCCCGCGAGCGCTCCGGCGCGAGCAGCACCGACAGCTCCCACGAGCTGACCGAACGCAGCAGCTCGGCGACCGTCACCAGGACCGCTGCCGCCAGCAGCGCCAGCGAGGCGGCGAGCGCACCGCCACCCGTCGCGGTGGCGAGGAGCAGGCAGGTCAGCAGCAGCGCGGCGCCGTAGCGGAGCACCGCGCGCACCGCCCCGCGCGGACCCTCCGCCGCGGCGGAGACACGCAGCTGCAGCACGACCACGAGCACCGTGTTGACGGCGAGGAACGCGGGCACGAGCGCGTGCGGCGCGGTGGTGTGCGCGACCAGCCACAGCGGCAGGCCGACATTGAGGACGGAGTCGTCCAGGCAGAGCGGGATGTCGCGCAGTACGAAGAGGAGGTAGTGGTGGTCCCGCCAGGGGCTGCGCGGTGCGTCCACCGCCCCGGCGCCCAGGGGCTGCCCGGCGCCCACGGGGTGTGCGGCGGCGGTCTGCCCGAGGACGGCCGCCGAGGAGGCCACCGGGGTGGTCCGCCCCGCGCGGGGCTCGGCGGTGCGCCAGACCAGGGCCGCGGCGAGCAGGTAGGAGACGGCGTTGCCCAGCGCGAGCGCCCGGTAGGCGTCGTCGGTGCCGAGCGCGAGGCCGGCCGCGGCGATGCCCGCGCCGAGGGCGTAGCCGGCGTTCGCGGTGGTGCGGGAGAGGGCCTGGTAGACGGTGCGGCGGTCCCCGGCGACGCGGGTGGCGAAGAGCATCTCCAGCATCTTGGCGCCGCGTTCGCCGAGCGCCGTGAGTGCGACGAAGGGCAGCAGCATCGCGACCCCGTGGCCGTACAGCAGCCCGCCGACGGCCGCCAGGCGCAGCAGGTGACTGCCGATCAGCAGCCTCCGGGCGGAGCAGCGCCCGGCGAGCCGGCCCGCGAGGGGTGAGCCCGCGATCCCGGCGATCCCGGCGACCCCGAGAAGCAGGCCGATCTGACGGGCGTCCAGGTGGGAGACGAAGGTGAAGTAGAGCACCGAGGACGCGGCCCACACGCCCGTCCCGGTGCGGTCCACGAACAGCGCGCCCAGCATGGTCCGCGCGTCGCGCCCACCCGGTGGGCGCCGCAGCTGGGCCCACAGCCCTTCGGATCCCGTCATTCCCGCCCCCGCCGACTCCGTTTATCTCGACATCAAGAGACTTGACGTCGAGATGTTAGCCGGGGACCCATGACGTGGTCAACGTCACTCGGACGCCGTAGCTGACGCACCTTCAGCCGCACGGAGTCGTCTCCCAGGTCGGGTGGCGGCTTCTGACGACGCCACAGGAGTCGCCCCGGCAACACGCGATCCAAAGAGGGCTCATATGACGAATTCGGACAGCAGGGAACCGATTAATGTGGTTTGACCGTCCTAAGCGCCGGATCAGATCACCCTTTGATCACATTTTTCACTCTGCCCCCACTCTCTGACTGATCAGGGCCGATACCCAGCCGGAGTAGCGCGATGAACCACCAGTCCAGCCCGCCCGCCGAGTTCCTCCCGGACGCGTGCGGCGAGTGCGGCGCACCGCTTCCCGGTGTCCAGGGCAAGCGGCGGACACGCCGGCGGCGCGCGCTGATCTGGACGGCCGTGGTGGCGAGCGTCGCGGTGGTGGTCGGCGTGGCGATACCCGTGATGAAGCACTACGAGATCCCGCCCTTCAGCGAGAAGGGCCAGCCGCTGACCTTCGACACCCCCGCCCCGCAGGGCGGCGGCGGACGCAACGGCGGCGGCGACGGCAAGGCCGTCGGGGTCGACGCGCTGACCTCGCTGCCGACCGGCCCGGAGGCGCCGTGGAAGGTCGAGCACACGCTCGACGACGGCACCCATATCGGCGTGATCACCTACACCGGCCCGAAGTCCGGCTACACCGGCAAGGTCTGGGTCTGGGCCCCGAAGGCCTACAGCGACCCGAAGTACGCCCGCAGCGGCTTCCCGGTCATGATCGCGCTGCCCGGCGGCCCGGGCTACAACGACAACTACTGGAAGGACCCCGGCCTCAAGCTGGAGCAGAGCATCACCCAGTGGTACCAGCAGGGCAAGAGCAAGCCCTTCCTGGTGGTCATGCCCGTCCTCAACCCCGGCCCGGACGACCACGCCCACTACTGGGACGGCAGCGACATCCCCGGCCAGCCCAAGATGGGCACGTGGCTGACGGACGACATCCCCGACCTGATGCGACAGAACTTCCGGACCATCAAGTCGCGCGACGGCTGGGCCTTCATGGGCTCCTCCAGCGGCGGTTTCGCCGGGCTCAAGGCGGTGCTGAAGTACCCGGACCGGTTCAAGGCCGCACTGATCTCCGGGCCGGACATCGTGGCCGACTCGCCGTTCTGGAAGGGCCACCCCAAGGAGCAGGCGGCGAACAACCCGCCCGTGCTGGCCAAGCAGCTGCTCGCCCGCGGCGGGCCCGACATCTACCTGGCGTTCCAGTACGGCACCCGGGAGGGATCGGGCGAGATCGGCGCGGTGACCGGGTTCCTCAAGCAGTTCGGCAACAAGGGCCCGATCCACACCACCGTCAACGTCATCCAGGGCGGACGGCACAACGCCTACACCTACGTCCCGGCCATGGGCGCCGGCCTCATCACCTGGCTCAGCGACCAGATGGTCGGCCCGACCCCGTCGCAGTGACGACGGTCACACCGCTTTCCGTCACAGAGCGACGTGCCTCTCCGTCGAGGAGATGACGAACCTCGACGGAAGGAACCGGCCATGACCACCCACGCCCCGCGCACCCCGTGGGCCCGCGTCGCGCCCGACGCCCTGCAGGCGATGCTCGCCCTGGAGGAGACCGCCGGCGGTCAGCTCGATCCGACGCTGCGCGAGCTGGTGCGGATGCGCGCCTCCGGGCTGAACGGCTGCGCCTACTGCCTCGACCTGCACGCCCACGACGCCCTGGCCCAGGGTGAGAGCCTGCAGCGGCTGGTGACCGTCGCCGCGTGGGAGGAGGCGCGCCACCTGTTCACCGAGCGGGAGCAGGCCGCCCTCGCCCTCACCGACGCCGTCACCCGGCTCGGTGAGTACGGCGTGCCCGACGCGGTCTGGGACGGCGCCGCCGCCCACTTCGACGAGAAGGAGCTGGTCCGGCTGCTCCTCGCGATCGTTACGATCAATGCGTGGAACCGGCTGGGAGTCGCGACGCGGCTCCACGTGAAGGAACGGGCCTGAGCGCCCCCACCGACACCGTGGCCGAGGACCTCTTCCTCGGCCACCGGCCGATGCTGCTCGCCCTCGCCTACCGCCTGCTCGGGCAGGTGACCGAGGCCGAGGACGTGGTGCAGGACGCGTGGCTGCGCTGGAGCGCGGCCGACCAGGGGGCCGTGGTGAACCCGGCCGCCTTCCTCACCACCGTCACCACCCGGCTCGCCCTGGACCGGCTGCGGTCGGCCGCCGTCCGCCGTGAGGTCTACATCGGCCCCTGGCTGCCCGAGCCGCTGCCGACAGCCGCTGATCCGGCCGCAGATCCGGCGGCTGATCCGGCCGAGTCCCTCGCACTGCGCGAGACCGCGTCCATGGGCATGCTGCTGCTCCTGGACCGGCTGAGCCCGCCGGAGCGTGCGGTGTTCGTGCTGCGCGAGGCCTTCGACCTGCCGTACGAGGAGATCGCCGCGATCCTGGAGCGGACCGAGGACTCCTGCCGTCAACTGCTCAGCCGCGCGCGGCGGCGGGTGGCCTCGGAGCGCCGTGTCCGGCCGGTCACCGCGCCCACCGACGCCCGCCCGCTCGTCGAGGCGTTCCTCGCCGCCGCCCAAGGCGGCGATCTCGGCCGGCTCCGGTCACTGCTGCGCGAGGACGTGGTCGTCACCACGGACGGCAACGGCATGGCCCGCGCCGGACGCCACCCGATCCACGGCGCCGAGAAGGCGGCCCGCCTCTTCGCAGCGGTCTTCGAGCGCTTCTACGCCGGGACGGACATCACCTTCGCCACCTACAACAACGCACCGGCGTTCGTCATCCGAACGCCGGTGCGTGAGGTGGTCTACGTCTTCGGTTGTGACGCCGAGGGCCGGATCGCCGAGGTGTACGCGGTGCTCAACCCCGACAAGCTGCGGCACCTCAGCCGCGGTGGACCGTCAGCGGGATGACCGGGCCGGCCGGGTTGACGACACCGTCCCAGTTGATCAGGGACAGCTGCGTGCTGACGGTGGCCGTCTTCGCGGTGTAGTCGACGACGCGCAGGCGCAGTTTGAAGGTCTCCGAAGCCCAGGCCGGCAGGCCGTTCACGAGCAGGCTGTGGCCGGTCACGGTCTTCCAGTGGCCGTTCGCGCCGGAGCCGACCCAGACGTCGACCGCGAGCCGCGCACCGTTCAGCTGCTGGACGGCCGGCAGGAACCACCAGGACTGCTTCAGGTCCGCGCCGGTCCGGTTGGTCACCGTGACCGTCTCGTACGCCGCGTGCCGGGCGGAGAGGCTCGTGTCGCCGTGCAGGCTCTCGTTCATCGGCCCGTCGGTCCGCTTCGCCAGGGTGAAGTCGATCTCCTTCTTCACGGAGAGGTCGGTGCCCCGGTTGACGCCGACGTCGAAGCGGAGCACACCGTCGTTCAGGGGCCAGGCCTTGGTGGCCGCGACGGAGAGCTTCCAGGCGAAGGTCGCGTGTGCCGGCAGGGTGAAGGCGCCGAACTGAGTACCCGTGGCGTAGAAGACGCCCGCGTATCCAGGGGTCTGCGGCTGGAAGACGGTGCTCGTCGCCGGAGTCTTGCCGAGCGCCGTGACCGAGGCCTTGAGCTCCCCGGCCCGCAGGTAGATCGCGCCCTCGGTCGTCGCCATCAGGTTGCCCATGAACCGCTGGGCCTTGCCGGTGGTGTTGGTGACCTTGACGATCTCGGTCCGAGTGGCGCCGCCCGGCTGGAGCCAGGAACCCCGCGCGGTCGGCGTGACCGACAGCTGCAGAGCGGCCGGCTTGGTGGCGGCCGGGGCGGGAGCCGCGGCGTTCGCCGCGGCCGGGAAGGCCAGCGCGGCGGAGCCGAGCAGTGCGGCGGCCGCGACGGTGGCGGCGACGGAGCGGTTGATGCGAGCGGACATCGGGAGCCCCCTGGGTTCGTGTTCCGGCTGATGGCCGACTGGTTCGGCGACGAAGAGAAAAGTAGAGCCGGAGCGATCTTGGAATGATCCGCGCAGCGTCACAGCCGCGAAACAGCCGCGCCGAAAACCTGGGCGGGTCCGGGGCCCGGCGACGGATAGGCTTGGCCCATGTCTGCTGCTACCCCGGTACGTGTCCGCTTCGCCCCCTCGCCCACCGGCATGTTCCACGTCGGCGGCGCCCGCTCCGCGCTGTACAACTGGGCCGTGGCGCGACAGTCCGGCGGTGTCTTCGTGCTGCGCGTCGAGGACACCGACGCGGCGCGCAACAAGCCCGAGTGGACCGAGGGCATCATCAACGCGCTCGCCGCGATCGGCATCCACCAGGACGACCCGACCTTCGAGGGCCCCTACTTCCAGTCGCACCACGCCGAGCGCCACCGCGAGGCCGCCGAGCAGCTCAAGGCCTCCGGCCACGCGTACTACTGCGACTGCACCCGGGAGCAGCTGACCGCCCGCACCGGCTCCGAGCACCTCGGCTACGACGGCTTCTGCCGCGACCGGGGCCTCGCCTACGCCGAGGGCCGCGCGCTGCGCTTCCGCACCCCCGACGAGGGCGAGACCGTCGTCAAGGACGTGGTGCGCGGCGACACGGTCTTCCCGAACAAGGCCATCGAGGACTTCGTCATCGCCCGCGGCGACGGCTCCGCCGTCTTCCTGCTGGCCAACGTCGTCGACGACCTCGACGAGAAGATCACCGAGGTGATCCGCGGCGAGGAGCACCTGTCCAACACCCCCAAGCAGCAGTTGCTCTGGGAGGCCCTGGGCGCGACCCCGCCGGTCTGGGCGCACCTGTCCGTGATCGTCAACGAGAAGCGTCAGAAGCTCTCCAAGCGCCGCGACAAGGTCGCCCTGGAGGACTACCTGGCCGAGGGCTTCCTGCCCGAGGCCATGGTCAACTACCTGATGCTGCTGGGCTGGTCCCCGGGCGAGGACGAGGAGATCCTCCCGTTCGAGGAGCTGGTCCGCCGCTTCCGGATCTCGGACGTCAACACCTCGCCGGCCTTCTTCGACATCAAGAAGCTGACGGCCTTCAACGGCGAGTACATCCGCGCCCTGACGCCCGAGCAGTTCCTGGCCGCGTGCGCGCCGTACCTGACCGCGCCCTACGCCACCTGGACTCCGGAGCAGTTCGACCAGGCCCTCTTCGAGACGGTCGCCCCGCTGGCGCAGACCCGCCTCGCGGTCCTGTCGGAGATCACCGCCAACGTGGACTTCCTCTTCCTCGACCAGCCGGTGGAGGACGAGGCGTCCTGGTCCAAGGCGATGAAGCCCGGCGCGGACGCGATCCTGCGGGACGCGCGCAGCGCGTACGAGACCGCGGAGTGGGCGGCCGAGCCGCTGAAGGAGACGCTGCTCGCCATCGGCGAGAAGCACGGCCTGAAGCTGGGCAAGGCCCAGGCCCCGGTCCGCGTGGCCGTCACCGGCCGCACGGTCGGCCTCCCGCTCTTCGAGTCCCTCGAGGCGCTGGGCCGCGACCGCGTCCTGGCCCGCCTGGACGCGGCCATCGCGAAGCTGTAGTTGCCCTACCCAGGGGCGCGGGACTCTACCGAGATGCGGCTCCTCCCCAAGCCTTCGGCCGGGAGGTGCCCCCTGCGTGGGCGCGAGCAACCCACCCTGTGCGGACGGCCCTGTTACTGGGGGACCATCGGCTCAAGTGGCTTGTCGCGCAGTTCCCCGCGCCCCTGGGCGTTTGCCACAGCGCTTGCTGCGTTGGTGATCGTGATCGCCACCTCGGCATCCGCGCCGAACTCGCGTCGTAGGCGGGGCCACAGCACCCTCGGGAGATAGGGCGCACCTGGGCCCTCGCCCGTCGTCGCGCGCCCGGAGGCCACCACCGTGTCGCCGCCGAGCAGCAGTTGATCCGTCCGGCCGGCGTCGATCAACGACGCGAGCGCGTCGAACAGCCGCCAGTCCGTGGCGTGGTGAGCCCGTGACGGGCCCTCGAAGCCCAGGAAGCAGCCCGTCGCGGCGAGTTCGCGCAGGGCGCGGTCGTCGGGGAAACGGTTCAGGTGGCCGAGGATCACCGACGTCGGTGCCACACCCAGCTCGTCGCAGAGCAGTGACGCGACCTCCGGCCCCGAGCTGCCGTGTTCCAGGTGGACGCCGATCGTCGCGCCGGAGGCGTGGTGGGCCTCGGCTGCGGCACGCATCGTCCAGCGGGCGTGGGCGTCGAGCCCGTGGTACGCGCCCGCTACCTTGATCATCCCTGCCCGGACGCCCGGGACGATCCCCTCCGTCAGCTCGCGGACGAACAGCTCGGCGAGCGCCGGGCCGGCGAGCGCCTCGACGACGCCGGGCGGGTAGTGCCGCGCCTGGTGCAGGCCGGTCGCGGCGACGATGTGCACGCCCGCATCCCTGGAGAGTCGCGGCAGGTCGACCGCCCCGCGGCCCAGCCCGTAGGGCGTCCACTGCACGAGCGTCCCGCCGCCGAGGCGGGCGAACTCCGCGAGCTCGGCCTGCGCGGCCGCCGCGTCGTCCAGCTCCTCGCCCGGCAGCGCGGGCGAGCGCAGGAAGAGGTGGTCGTGCGCGTCCACGCGCCCGAGTTCCGTCGCGGCCACGTCCCCGAGAACCGTCCGCACCACAGGCGCGCTCACTGATCCACCGCCGCGAACGCCGCACCCACGGCGCGCAGTCCGGCGAGGGCCTTGGGGACGCCGACGTAGGGCGCCAGGTGGACCATGCTCTCCACGATCTCCTCCCGGCTCATGCCGATCCGCAGGCTGCTGCGCACATGCCCCACCAACTGCGGCTCGACGCCGCCCAGTGCGGTGAGCGCGGCGAGGTTGAGCAACTGCCGGTCCCGCAGGGAGAGGCCGCCGTCGCGTTGGTAGGTGCCGCCGAAGAGCGCCGTGACCACCCAGTCGGTGAAGCCCGGCGCGAGGCCCTCCAGGGCCGGGAACGCGGCCTGTCGGGTCGCCTCGTCCTGCAGCTCGTCGAGGAGCGCGTATCCGGCGTCGCGGTCGAGCGTGGCGCGGGCGAACTGGTCCTGCATCTGTGGCCTCCCCGGTGCGGATGTGTAACGGCTCAGCCGTTACCGACACCACGACCGTAGCATGCGTAACGGCTCAGGCGTTACACTTCTGCCATGCCCCACGCCGACGCAGCCGACGACACCACCGCCTTCCGCCTCGACTGCGGGGCCACCTGGCTCAATCTGCTGGCGACCCAGGGGCGCCACCCCACTCCCACCCCGATCGAGCGGATCCCCACGCCCGACCGTCTCGCCGCCTGGCTGGCCCTGCACGAGCTCACACCGGCCGCACCCGTCACCGAGGACGACGTGGCGCTCGCGCAGCACCTGCGCCGACCGATCCGCGCGGTCGCCTGGGCGACGATCACCGGCACGCCCGCACCCGAGGAGGCGGTCGGCGAGCTCGCACGGTTCCTGCGCGAGCACGACGACCCGGTCGCACTGCTCGCCACCGACGAGGGTCTGCGCAGGGCCGCCCCCGACGGCACCGCGGCGGCCCTGTCGCGGATCGTGCGACAGGCCGTCGACCAGCTCGCCGGCTCCGAGCGGCTGACCCTCAAGGCCTGCCCGGAGCAGGACTGCCTGGGCCTGTTCAGCGACCCGACCGGGCGCCGTCGCTGGTGCCCGTCACCGGCCTGCGCGAGCCGTGGACGGGTGCGCGCGCTGCGGGCACGCCGCGCGGGAATTCAGTCCGACGATATGACTACTTCCGCACCGGAATGACCGTTTTTCCGGCGGGGTAAGCCCGACTGGTGACCCCTGCCACCTCTGCCGCACCCACCGGCACTGCCCAACAGCCTTTCGTGCTGCCCGAGTTCTACGTCGTCCACCCCGCCAGGCTCAATCCCCACCTGGAACGTGCCCGGGCCCACACCAAGGAGTGGGCCCGGTCGCTGGGCATGCTGGAGGGCTCCGGCGTCTGGGACGAACACGACCTCGACGCCCACGACTACGCGCTGCTCTGCTCGTACACCCACCCCGACGCCGGCGCCGAGGACCTGGACACCGTCACCGACTGGTACACCTGGGTCTTCTTCTTCGACGACCACTTCCTGGAGTTGTTCAAGCGCACCCAGGACCGCGAGGGCGCCAAGGCCTACCTCGACCGGCTGCCCGCGTTCATGCCCCTCGACCCGGCCACGCCGATGCCCGACCCGACCAACCCCGTCGAGGCGGGCCTTCAGAACCTGTGGCTGCGGACCGTCCCGCACCTCTCCCCGGCCTGGCGCGCCCGGTTCGCGACCAGCACCCGGAACCTGCTGAACGAGTCGCTGTGGGAGCTGTCCAACATCCACGCAGGCCGCATCGCCAACCCGGTGGAGTACATCGAGATGCGCCGCAAGGTCGGCGGCGCGCCCTGGTCGGCCGGGCTGATCGAGTTCGCCAACCGTGCCGAGGTCCCGGCGAAGGTCGCCGCCAGCCGGCCCCTGCGGGTGCTGCGCGACACCTTCTCCGACGCCGTCCACCTGCGCAACGACCTCTTCTCCTATCAGCGCGAGGTCGAGGACGAGGGCGAACTCAGCAACGGCGTGCTGGTGTTGGAGCACTTCCTCGGCTGCACCACGCAGGACGCGGCCGATGCCGTGAACGACCTGCTCACCTCCCGGATGCAGCAGTTCGAGCACACCGTCGTCACCGAACTCCCGCCGCTCTTCGTCGAACAGGCGCTGGATCCGGCCGAGTGCGCCGCGGTCCTCGCCTACGCCAAGGGCCTGCAGGACTGGCAGTCCGGCGGCCACGAGTGGCACCTGCGCTCCTCCCGCTACATGAACGCGGGCGCCCTGGAGGGCGGTTCGGGCCCGTGGCGCCCCGGCCCGACGGGCCTCGGCCTCTCCGCGGCCGATCTCCCGTCGCTGACGGGCCGGTTGGGCCTGAAGCGGATCCGCAGCTTCGCGCACGTGCCCCACCGGAAGGTCGGGCCGTCGGTGGTGCCGGGCATCGCCTCGCCGTTCCCGCTGACGCTCAGCCCGCACCTGGACGTCGCCCGTCGCCGTCTGAACGCCTGGGTCGCCGCGCACGGCATGCTCAGCGAGGGACTCTGGGACGACCGGCTGCTCACCGGCTTCGACTTCCCGCTCTGCGCCGCAGGGATCTTCCCCGACGGCACGGAGGACGGCGTCACCCTCGCCGCCCAGTGGCTCGCCTGGGGCACCTACGCCGACGACTACTACCCGGCCGTCTTCGGCCGCGGCAGCGGCGTGGTCGCCGCCCGGGCGGCGAACGCCCGCCTGCGGGGGCTGATGCCCGTCGACCCCGGCGAGACCGACGGGCAGCCCACCACCCCCCTGGAACGCGGCCTCGCCGACCTCTGGCTGCGCACCGCCGCCGAGCTGCCGCGCGACGCGCGGGCCTCCCTGCAGCAGGCGGTGGTCGACATGCTGGACAGCTGGCTCTGGGAACTGGACAACCACACCCTGAACCGCATCCCCGACCCCGTCGACTACGTCGAGACGCGCCGCGACACCTTCGGCTCCCCGCTGACCATGGCGCTCAGCCGCCTGGCCCGCAACGAGGAGGTGCCGGCCGCCTTCTTCGACAGCGGCGCGGCCCGGGCGATCGAGGGCGCGGCCAGCGACTACGCCTGCCTGCTGAACGACCTGTACTCGTACCAGAAGGAGATCGAGTTCGAGGGCGAGCTGCACAACGCCGTGCTGGTGGTGCAGTCCTTCTTCGCCTGCGAGTACCCGGCGGCGGTGGGCATCGTCGCCGACCTGATGCAGTCGCGCCTGCGCGAGTTCCGGCACGTCGTCGCGGAGCAGCTGCCGGTCGTCCTGGACGACCTGGGGCTGGACGCGACCGCGCGGGCCGGCGTCGCCGACTGGGTGCGGGACCTGGAGCACTGGATCGCGGGAATCGTCCGCTGGCACGCGGACACCGCCCGCTACCCGGAACGCGAGCTCCTGGCCCGTTACGGCGGCGGCGTCGTCGGCACGGGCGGCCTCACCTTCCCCTTGGGCCCGACCGGGCTGGGCACCTCAGCCTTGATTCCGGGGAGGTAGGTGCACTGCCCCCAGGGGCGCGAGGAACTGCGCGAGCAACCACCCCGTGAGGATGGCCCTGCTCGTTCAGCGACACACCGCAGAGAGGTGGCCTGTCGCGCAGTTCCTCGCGCCCCTGGATCGTGCAACCGACCCTCAGCTCATGACGACGCGGGTGATCGCGACCACGCCGACGGCAACGATCACGCCCCGCAGCACCGGTGCGGGCAGGCGCCTGCCCACCAGCGCGCCGATCTGGCCGCCGACCACCGAGCCCGCGGCGACCAGCAGGGCCGCACGCCAGTCGATCCGGCCGTCGGCGATGAAGAAGAGCGCGGCGATCCCGTTCACCGCGAGGGCCAGGACGTTCTTCACCCCGTTGATCCGCTGCAGCGGCAGGTCCAGCAGGACACCCATCAGCCCGAGCAGCAGCACCCCCTGCGCCGCACCGAAGTAGCCGCCGTAGATCCCGCACAGGTAGACGCCGATCAGCAGCGCGCGCCCGCCGTTCTCCGGTCGGGGGCGGTCCGCGGGACGCGCGGCGAGGCGCTTGGCCAGCAGGGGCTGGAGCAGCACCAGGGCCAGGGCGCCCGCGATCAGCACCGGGACCGCCGCCTCGAAGGTCTTCGCGGGCAGAGCCAGCAGCAGCACCGCGCCGGTCAGACCGCCGGCGAGCCCGGCCGTGCCGAGCCGCCGCACCAGCGGGCCGAGGCCCGCGAGCTCGCGGCGGTAGCCCCAGGCTCCGCTGACCGACCCCGGCACCAGGCCCAGCGTGTTCGACACGTTCGCCGTCACCGGTGGCAGCCCGGCCGCGAGCAGCACCGGGAAGGTGATCAGGGTCCCCGAGCCGACCACGGTGTTGATCAAGCCAGCGCCCACGCCGGCCAGTGCGACACCCGCCTGAGTCCAGCCGGATGTCCCGGCCAGCCCGGCGGCCGTCGTCATGACAGCTCCGCTCATTCCGCATCCCCTTGCTTCGGCGATCCGGTCCGTCGGGACGGTACCGGTCGCAATTCGTGAACCGAGCTTCTCATCCAGCTCCCATGTAGCTCCCACCGATGTCTCAGGCCCGGTGGGGAGTCTCGATATGCGAAACGGGAGGAAGGGGATGGCGATGGACACGACCGCACGAAAGGTCGCGACGCTGGTGGCGGGTGGACTGCTGCTCGCCGGTGTCGGCGTGACCGTCGTCCCGGCTGTCGCCGCCCCCCGCCACTCCTCGGCCGCACCCGCCCCGACCAGCACCGCAGCATCCGCGCCGACCAAGGCGAGCTCCACGCCCAGCGCGAGCGCCACCGCGAAGCCGTCGGCGTCCGCGTCGACGACCGCGTCGATGAGCCCGACGGCGAGCGCGAGCCCGAGCCCGACGCCCACCACCTCCGCTGCCACCTCCGCCACCGCCGCCGCTTCCTTCGCCGCGGCGGCCGGTGGGAACGTGCCGGTGACCACGACCGGGCAGTCCCAGGTGCTCGCCGCCTCGCAGCAGAGCACCAAGGTCGGCGCGATCTTCTCCTCCGACTCGATCACGCCCGGCAACCACCACTGCACCGCCAGCGTCGTGGACAGCCCGGCGGGCGACGTGATCGTCACCGCCGCGCACTGCCTCAGCAGCGGCCAGGCCGGCGCGGTCTTCGTTCCCGGCTACCGCGACGGCTCCGCGCCGGACGGCGTCTGGAGCATCACCCAGGTCGTGGAGAACTCCGCGTGGACGGGCGACGGCGACGCGGACAACGACGTGGCCTTCGCGCTGGTCGCCCCGCAGAACGGCCAGAGCCTCGAATCGGCGGCCGGCGGCGGCTACACGCTGTCGACCTCGGGCACCACCGCAGCCACCGTCCAGATGACCGGCTACCCCTCCGCCACGGACGAGCCCATCACCTGCACCGGCGACGCCTCGGCGTACTCCACGACGCAGCTTGTGGTCGGCTGCACCGCCTTCACCGGCGGCACCAGCGGGACGGCCTGGCTGGCCGGCTACGACTCCGGCGCCGACCAGGGCAGCATCATCGGCGTGATCGGCGGCTACCAGCAGGGCGGCGACACGGCCGACACCTCGTACAGCATCGTCTTCGGCCCGACCACGCAGGCGCTGTACGAGCAGGCCGTCGCGGGCTGATCCCCGACCCGAGCCGCCGGGCCCGGGCCATCGGCGAGGGGCGTCGAGGCGGGGACTCCCCCGCGACCCCCCGCCTCGACGGAGCTCATGCTTGCCGCCCCAGGACGCACATGTCAAGACGCGACGTCTCGTCTCGCTGGCCGACGTCCTAGAATGCGATCATGGGCCGAACTCCCAATCCCGACCTCCGCAGCGCGCGGTCCCGCCGCGCGATCCTCGACGCCGCCATCGAACTCGGCACCCGTGACGGGTACGCCCAGGTCACCGTCGAGGCGATCGCGGCACGGGCCGGTGTCGGCAAACAGACGATCTACCGGTGGTGGCCGCGGAAGTCCGCGGTGCTGCTGGAGGCGCTCAGCGAGCGGTCCGGCCCGGCGGCGGAGGTGCCCGACACCGGCGACCTCACGGCCGACCTCAGCCAGCAGCTGCGGATGGTGATCGGACTGCTCAACGGCGAGCTCGGGGTGGTCTGGCGCGGCCTGCTGGCCGACGCCCAGAGCGACGCGTCCCTGGCTCAGGAACTGCGCGACAACTTCTTCACGCCCAGGCTGCGGCGCTGGCGGGACCGGCTCGAAGCCGCCGTGGCGACCGGGGAGCTGCGCGCGGACGTCCCCTCCGCCACCATGGTCGAACTGCTCTTCGGGCCCGTCTACTACCGCTACCTGATCGGCACCTCGGCGCTCGACGCGGACGACGCCGAGGCCCTCATCGAACAGATCTTCAACGGTCTGCGGCCGCGCGTCTGAACCACGGCATAGGATCGCGCCGTGCGATTCGACGCCGTCCCCAAGCCCCCCTCCGTGGCCGCGCGGCCGCAGGACCGGCGCGGCTATCCCGTCCCGGCGATCACCCCGTACGAGGAGGGCGAGCCGCGCTTCGCGCGGACCGACTACGAGAAGAGCGCCGCCTGCGCGCAGCAGCGCCTCTGCTCGGTCTGCGGAACGCCGATGCCGGCGGACACCCCGGTGTGGCGGGTGGTCGGCGCGGCCGAGGCGGAGGCGATCGGCGCCGCGCTGGACGCGGGTCGGCCGTACCGGAATCTCGCCCCGACCTGGGAGGGGCCGGGGCACCGGGCGTGCATGCTCTACGCGTCGATGGTCTGCCCGTACCTGGGCCGCCCGCAGGCCCGCCGCGCGGTGCTGGACCGCGGCCGGGCCCGCGGCGCCACCGGTGCCGTCGTCGGCTTCGCCGACTTCGAGTACGCGGTGACCGACACCCAGGTGCTCTTCCGCTTCCTCGGCGTCGTCGAGTTCCTGCCCCACGAGGACGCCGCGACCGCCCATCTGGACACGCTGCGGGCGGAACTGGCTCAGCGGTAGGCGGGCAGACCGGGCGTGGTGGAGACGAGGCGCGGCGCGGCCGAGCCGTCGATCGGCACCACGGCGACACCGTTGGGCGTGCGCACCGCGACGGTGCGACCGTCCGGGGAGACGGCGGGCTCGGTGCAGTCGGTGGTGGCGCCCGGCGTCAGGTCGGTGATCACCGGGTTCGCCTGGGTGAGCCGCTCCAGGAAGACGTGGTCGTGGCCGCCGACCGAGCGGACGAAGACGATGCCGCCGTCCGCGGCGCCGGGGACGATGGCCGGCTCGGAGCCGTTGGTCAGCGCGGAGCCCTGCTGGCGGCTGTAGTCGTCGCGGATGTAGACCTCGCCGGTGGCGCTGTTGGCGTAGACGGTCTCCCCGGTCGTGCCCTGGCCGTTGATCCAGGTGTTGCCCGCCGTCGGGAGCGCACCGCCGGCGCCCGGCTCGCCGTCGACCGAGATCGGGGCGGGTGTGCCGCCGGTGGCGGGCACACCCATCAGGCGGGTGGTCGCACCGCTGCCGGAGACGAAGAAGAGGTTGTCCCGGGCCGGGATGCCCACCTGCGCCTGGTAGGTGACGACCTCCCAGGCCGGGTGGGACCAGGTCACGCCGCCGGGGTTGTGTGCGACGACGATTCGGCCACTGCCGTCCGCGTTGGCGGTGTCGAGGTTGCCGTCGCCGTCGACGAAGGCGGCCTTGCGGCCGTCCGGGGACCAGGCGAGGTCGCGGACGACGACGCCGAAGTCGACAACCGTGCCGTTCATGACGACGCGGCTGGTGCCGTCGCTGATCGTCAGCATCGACCCGGCGGTGCCGTTCAGGGAGACCGGCGCGGCCGTCGCACCACCGGTCCCGCCGCTGCCACCGGTCCGCCCGCCACCGCCGGAGCCGGTGGTCGGGCCGCCGGACGGTGCCGACGCGGAGGCCTGCGCGGAGGCCTGCGCGGAGGCCGGCCGGGAGCCGGAGACGACCGGCGCCGGGGAGGAGGCGCCGGTCGCCGAGTTCGGGCCGCACGCCGTCAGCAGGCCGCCGGCGGTGACGGCGGTGACCAGGGCTGTCGCAAGGGTGAGACGGCGGGCGCGCATGAGGGGTCCCCCGGGGTCGGGCAGGCTCGTGGACGGTCTGTCCACGAGCCTGCCCGGCGCCCGTCCCGGATCGGTGCCCTCCCCGTCACAGCCGCGCTACAACGAGCGCGACCGTCCCGTCGTCCGGCGTCGTCCGGCGTCAGCCGACGTCAGTCGACGTCGATCTGACCGCTGTTCAGCTGCTTGCGCGCGCCCGGCTTCGTGTCGTCCGAGGCCTGCGGCGCGCCGAGGTTGCGGCGCACCGAGTCGAGGATGGTCAGGCCCTGGCCGACCAGGCCGGCGGCGATCTCGCCGAGGCCGTCGGCGCCGTTGAGCACGTTGACGTTGGCGCCGGCCAGACCGCCCGCCGCCTCCTTGACGATCTGCGGCAGCTGGTCGATCAGCATCCGGTCCAGGGCGACGCGGTCGTGCGAGGCGGCCGCCTCCGCCTGGATCTTCATGCGCTCGGCCTCGGCCTGCGCCAGCACCCGGATCCGCTCCGCCTCGGCCTCGGCGGGCTTGACGATCTCCGCGACCAGCTGCTGCTGGCGCAGCTCGGCGGCCCGCTGGGCCAGCTCGGTCTGGGCCGCGAGGACCTCCTGCTGGGCGTGCGCGGCGGCCAGCGGTCCGGCCTGCGCCGCCTGCGCCTGGGCGCGGTCGACCTCGGCGTTGTACTGGGCCTTCACGACCGCCGTCTGACGGGCGTACTCGGCCTGGTTGCGGGCGGCGGCCTGCTCGGCCTCGGCCGCGGCCTGGGTGGCCTGGGCCTGCGCGACCTGGGCGGCGCGCTTGATCGCGGCCTTGTGCGGGGCGGACATGGCGGCGATGTAGCCGGCGTCGCCGTCGTCGATCGACTGGATCTGCAGCGAGTCGACCACCAGGCCGATCTTGGCCATCTCGGCCTTGGAGGTCTCCAGCACCTCCGTGGCCAGCTTCTGGCGCTCGGTGACGATCTCCTCGACCGTCATCGAGCCGATGATGGAGCGCAGGTGACCGGCGAAGATCCGGCCGGTCAGGACCGACATCTGGTCCTGGTCGGAGAGGAAGCGCTGGCCGGCGTTGACGATGCTCTCGTGGTCGTTGCCGACCTTGAACGCGATCACGGCGCGGACCGTGAGCGCGATGCCCTGACGGGTCACACAGGTCTCGGCGACCTCCGACTCGCACATCGCCAGGGTCAGGAACCGGGTCTTGCGGAAGACCGGCAGCACGAACTTGCCGTGCCCGGTGACGACGCGGAACGGAGCCCCCTCCAGCCCACGCCTGCCTCCGGAGATCAACATCGCCTCGTCCGGGGCGGGAACGCGGTAACCGAACATCCTTCTCGTCTCCTCTTCCAAGAAATCCTGGAACCTCGCGGAATCCCCCGTGAGGACCTCTCGCGGGTCTGTCTTACACCCGCGCTGGTATGTCTTACACCCGGGGGGTGGGCCCGGGTCTACACCCCCTCGTCGAGCGGATCCGCCCACTCGATCACATCGACCTGCCGCGCCCCGCGCGACTCGATCACCAGGACCGTCGTACCCTCCGCCAGTGGCTGCTCCGACCAGGCCAGAAAGGCCTCGGAGCCACCGCGGACGCGCACCACCACCTCGCCCGGGCCCTCGCTGCCGCGGGTGCCGATGAGCAAGCGCCCGACGCAGCCGATCACCGCCTCGTCCGCCGGCATGCCGCCGCGCTCCTTTCGCTGGGGATCACGACCCTAGCGCGAATTCCGGCCGCCCAGCAGAGCTGCCGGAAGAGCATTGCGCTCCTATGCTGGACTTGTCATTTACATATTGCTTACGCGTTGCCGTCGCCAGGCTCCGATACCGGGGAGCCCGCGCGCCCACAGCGCCCGCGGCTCACCGATACCGCCGACTGACCCGGTCGGATTGAGGTGATCCCTTTGGCAACCGCGACCGCGCCTCCCAAGGGAGGCCAGCACGCCCTGAAACGCGACATCGGGCTGATCGGTCTGACCTGGACCTCGGTGGGGTCGATCATCGGTTCGGGCTGGCTTTTCGGCGCACTGTTCGCCGCGCAGGCCGCCGGCACGGCGGCGCTCGTCTCCTGGGGCATCGGCGCCGCGGCCATCATCATCCTGGCCTTCGTGCACGCCGAGCTGGGCGCGGCCTATCCGGTCTCGGGCGGCACGGGCCGGTTCCCCCACTACGCCTTCGGCACGGCGGCGGGCGCGTCCTTCGGCTGGTTCTCCTGGCTGCAGGCGGTCACCGTGGCCCCGATCGAGGTCCTGGCCGCGTTGAACTACCTCTCGGTCCACGCGAGCTGGATCCAGACCGGCAAGAACCACCTGACCGGCGCCGGCTACGCGCTGGCGGTCGCCTTCATGGCCTTCTTCGTCGTCGTCAACTGGCTCGGCATCAAGATCCTGGCCCACACCAACAGCGCCGCGACCTGGTGGAAGATCGCCATCCCGTGCCTGACCATCCTGGTCTTCGCGGCCACCGCCTGGCACAGCAACAACTTCGGCTACCAGGGGTTCTCGCCCTTCGGCTCGGAGGGCATGCTCTCGGCGATCAGCACCAGCGGCATCATCTTCGCCCTGCTCGGCTTCGAACAGGCGGACCAGCTGGCCGGTGAGAGCCGCAACCCCAAACGCGACATCCCCGTCGCCGTCATCGGCTCGATCCTGCTCGGCGCGCTGATCTACATCATGCTGCAGGTGGTCTTCATCGCCGCGCTGCCGCACAGCGCGTTCGCCTCCGGCGGCTGGGCCAACCTCACCTTCACCGGCAAGACCGGCCCGTTCGCCGGTCTGGCGACCACCATCGGGGTGGGCTGGCTGGCCACGGTCCTGTACATCGACGCGGTCGTCTCCCCGGCCGGTACCGGCCTGATCTACACCACGGCGACGTCCCGCGTCTCCTACGGCCTGTCCCGCAACGGCTACGTGCCGGAGGTCTTCGAGAAGACCACCAAGCGCGGCGTCCCGTGGTTCGGCCTGCTCTTCGCCTTCGTCATGGGCCTGGTCGTCTTCCTGCCGTTCCCGACCTGGCAGAAGCTGGTCGGCTTCATCACCTCCGCGTCGGTCCTGATGTACGCGGGCGCGCCGCTCTCCTTCGGCGTGCTGCGCAAGTCCGACCCGGACCGCTACCGGCCGTACCGGCTGCCCGCCGGCAACTTCTGGTCGCCGGTCGCCTTCATCGTGGCCAACCTGATCATGTACTGGTCCGGGTTCGACACGCTGTGGCGGCTGGGGATCGGCATCCTGCTCGGCTACCTGCTGCTCGGCACGTCGGTGACGTTCAAGCTCAACTCGAAGTCGCCGCGCATGGACTGGCGGTCGGCGCAGTGGCTGCCGGTCTACCTGCTGGGCATGGGCATCATCTCCTGGCGTGGCCGCTACTGCAGCGCGGGACCGGCCAACACCAACTCCTGCGGCGCGAGCAACAGCCTCCCGCTCTGGTGGGACCTTGGCGTCGTCGCCGCGTTCAGCCTGGTGATCTACTACTGGGCCCAGGCGGTCCGGCTGCCGCAGGAGGAGACCCAGGCGTACATCGGCAACGTCGAGATCGAGGAGGAGCCCAAGGGCTACCAGACCACCGAGGAGGGAGAAGGCAAGCCCTGAACCCGCTCCCACCCGACCGCCCGCACCCGACCGCTCGCACCCGAAAGTGACCCGAACCGCCTCGCCGCCCAGCACCGCGGCGAGGCGGTCGAGCACGTGCGGCCGGGTCGGGCCGTCCCCCCGTCAGGTCCGACTGGTATAACGCTCCTCTCAAGATCGCGTGCGCCGTGCGCGCGATCTTCGTCAAGGAGCACTCATGCGCATCCGCATAGTCGCGCCGGCCCTGGTCGGCGCGCTCGCGCTCGGCACCGTGGCCCTGCCCGCGTCCGCGTTCGCCGCAACCCCGAAGCCGGTGATCACCCACGCGTCGGCGACCACGCTCGTGCTCGGTCTGACCGGCAAGGCCACCGAGTCCATCCGCATCACCGCGACCGACCCGGCCGGCATCAAGTCCATCAAGGCCGTCCCGTACTCGGCCTACGCCACCGCGCACGGGTACAAGGTCACCCTCTCGGACTTCGCCAAGGTCTCCGCGCTGCCGGTCATCAGCCGCAGCGCGACCGGCGAGACCGCCGGCGAGAGCGACACCGAGACGTACAACGTCAAGACCATGCAGCTCCCCAACGGCGTCGCGGGGATGGTCTTCGACGTCGCCGTGCTGGTGACCGGCAAGGACGGCCGGACGACCCTCGACGCGAAGGCCACGTCGTTCGCCCTGTTCAAGCGTGCCGACGCCCTGACGGCCAAGCCCTCCGCCACCGCGGTCCACAAGGGCGCCTCGCTGACCGTCAAGGGGCAGCTCAACCGCGCCGACTGGAGCAGGTTCACGTGGGGCGGGTACGCGGGCCGCTGGGTCGCGCTGCAGTTCCGCGCGGCCGGCTCCCAGCAGTGGACCTTCGTCCGCTGGGTCCGCACCGGCAGCACCGGTGCACTGTCCACCACCCTGCACGACAACCGCTCCGGCTCGTGGCGCTACGTCTACGGCGGTGACGCCGCCAGCGGCGCCGCCACCTCCGCCGCCACCTGGGTCGCGGTCAAGTAGTCACGCGCTGAGGCAGTAGCCGCACGTCGAAGCCTCCCCGGCCACCAGGCCGGGGAGGCTTCCCGGTTTCCGGGGCGCCGCTCCTCAGTGGCCCAGCGCCGCCGCGCCGGCCGCGGCGAAGGACTCGTCCTGGTCACCGCTCGGGGCGCCGGCGACGCCGATGCCCGCGATCGGGGCGCTCTTCGCGTCGACCGGGACGCCACCGGCGAGGAACAGGGTGCCGGGGATGTCCTTCAGGGTCGGGTTCTGGGCCAGCCGGCCCGCGAGGACGGAGGTCGGGGCGTTCCAGGAGACCGCCGTGTAGGCCTTCTCCTGCGCCGAGGCGTAGGACTGCGGGCCCGCGCCGTCGCCACGGAGCGTGACGATCGTGTTGCCGTCGCGGTCGACCACCGCGACCGAGACGTGCCGGCCGGCCTTGGCCGCCGCGTCCTGCGCCGCCTGCGCGGCCTTGAGCGCCGCCGCCTCGGTCAGGTGCGTGGTCTGCTGCGTCTGCGACGCCGGGACGGAGACCGGCGCGGCGGGGGCCGGTGTCGGGCTCGCGGCGGTCGCCGAGACGGCGCCGACGACGCCCGCGGTGAGCGCGACCAGGGTGGCGGCGCCGGTGAGGACGGTGGCACGGCTGCGGCGAAGGGTGGCCTTCATGGCGGATCTCCTGATCCTCGGGGCCCGCGCTTTCGGGCCGGTGCTTCCATCGTCGAAGCGGTCCGGGGCCGGGTCGGTCGACCGTCGGGGTCGACCCCGGAGACCGAACGGACGACCGGAGGTCAACCGATCGGTTGACCCCCGGCTCGGCACAGCGTGTGACGATGGTGGGGACGGACAGGCACCCGCGCGCAGGAAGGAGCCCGGCATGACGACCGCGGAGGACCGGCGTCTCGCGCTGGTGGTGCACACCGCCTTCTTCGTGCTGCTGGGCGCCTCCCTGGCCCGCTTCCTGGAACGCCACCACGGGGATCCGCGCACCCCGTGGGTGCTCGCCGCCGGCGCCCTGCTGGCCGCGGTCTACCTACTGGCGGGCGCGTTGCGGGGGCATCCGCGGATCTGGCTGGCCGGCGTGGTCGCCGCCTGGCTCGCGCTCGCGCTGCTCGCGCCGAGCTGCTCGTGGTGCGCCGTGCCGCTGCTCTACTCCGCGCTGCGGATCCTGCCCGCCCGGCCCGCCATCGTCCTGATCGGGCTGCTGACGGGCGCCATCGTCGGCTCCGAGGTGCGGCTGACGGGCTGGGACCCCAACGTCCTGCTGGCCCCGCCCGCCATCGCGGCGCTCGCCGTGGCCGTGCTGCTGCACGCCCAGCGGCAGACGGAGCGGCTGCGTGCCAGCATGGCCCAGCTGGTCGAGGCCCGGGACGAGCTGGCCGCGACGGAGCGCCGGGCCGGCGTGCTCGCCGAGCGCCAGCGGCTGGCGGCGGAGATCCACGACACCCTGGCCCAGGGCCTGACCAGCCAACAGCTGCTGCTGCAGGCCGCCGAACGCAGCTGGGACCGGGACGGCCCGGCGGCCCGCGCCCAGCTCGCGGCCGCCTCCGAGTCGACCGCCCGCTCGCTGGCGGAGGCCCGCCGCTTCGTCCACGACCTCGCCCCGGCCGACCTGGCCGAGACCGGCGGCCTGGAGGCGGCGCTGCGCACGGTCGCCGCCCGCGAGGGCGCCCACCTGCACGTCGACGGCATGGCCGTCGACCTCCCCGAGCGCGCCCAGGGCGCACTGCTGCGGGTGGCACAGGGGGCCCTCGGCAACAGCCGCCGCCACGCCGACGCGGCGACGACCACCGTCACCCTGACCTACCTGGACGACCAAGTGATCCTCGACGTCTGGGACGACGGCCACGGCTTCGACCCGGCCGTGCTCCCCGCCCCCGGCCCCGACGGCGGCCACGGCCTGCCCGCGATGCGGGCCCGCATCGGCCAGCTCGGCGGCCGGCTCAGCGTCGAGTCCGCACCGGGCGCCGGCACGACGGTGACGGCGGTCGTGCCGCTGGAGCCGATACGCGCACACCGCACGGCCCCTGACCTGGGCCAAGGTCGGAACCAGGGAGCGGCCGCGTGATCCGTGTGCTGCTCTGCGACGACCACGCTGTGGTGCGGGCGGGCCTGACGGCGCTGCTCGGCAGCGCGCCGGACATCGAGATCGTCGCCGAGGCGGCCACCGGCGAGGAGGCCCTCGCCGCCGTCGCGCACCACCGTCCCGACGTCGTCCTGATGGACCTCCAGCTCGGCTCCGGCATCGACGGCGTGGAGACCACCCGCCGTCTCACCGCGGCCCCCGACGGCCCGCGCGTGCTCGTGCTCACCACCTACGACACGGACGCCGACATCACCCGCGCGATCGAGGCGGGTGCCACCGGCTACCTGCTCAAGGCCGAACGGCCGGAGGAGCTCTTCACCGCCATCGCCGCCGCGGCCGAGGGCCGCACCACGCTCTCCGCCCCGGTCGCCAGCCGGGTCATGGCCCGGCTGCGCGCGCCCGGGCCGACGCTCACCCCGCGCGAACTGGACATCCTCGCCCATCTGTCGAAGGGCCTGGGCAACCGCGAGATCGCGCAGGCGCTCTTCATCAGCGAGGCCACCGTCAAGACGCATCTGGTCCGCGTCTACGCCAAGCTCGGCGTCGACACGCGCGCCGCGGCCGTCGCGAGGGCCAAGGAGCAGCGATTGCTGCCGTAACGTCAACTCCCTGCCCGCAGGGCGTCGCTCGGAGGGGTGATCGACCACTGCGATCCGTAGTCGGCTGGTTACCATCGGCGTGGCGAACGGGCCCGTGCCGAGGCCGCCGCGCCTGCCGACGAGGAGCCGTCCGATGTCCCAACTCCCGGCCGACACCAACGCCGACGCCACCGGCGACACCGCGAGGAGCGGGCGGCTCGCCCTGCCCGCGCCACGGCTGCCGATGCAGGCGGCCCGCTGCCAGTACGAGGGGCTGCCGATCCACGCCCGGCCGCCGTTCGGCGTGCTGCGCCCGACGCGTCTCATCCGCGAGCACGCCCGCGAGCGGCTCACCGGCGTGCCGGGCCCCGGCCGTCCGTCGGCGTTCGAGGTGGGCAGTTGGGTCACCGTCCGCAGCGCGGAGGAGATCCGCACGACGCTGGACGCGGACGACCGCCTCGGCGGTCTCTGGTTCACCGCCTCGCAGTGGTCCTTCTGCGGCGGCACCTACCAGGTCGAGCACGTGGTGCGGCGCATGCTCGACGACCACTACCGGATGCGTCGCATCTCCCGCACGGTCACGCTCCGCGGTGGCACGTGCGCCGGAGCGGGCGCCGAGGACGAGGGCTGCGGGTTGGGCTGCGCCCTGCTCTTCCGCGACGACTGGCTCCGCTCGGCGGCGGCACCGACCGCGGTCCCGGCGCCGCAGCGTTTCGCCACGGTCCGCAGCCTCCAGGAGATCCAGCAGACCCTCGACCCCGACGGCACGCTGCTCGGCGTCCCCTTCCACGCGGCGATGGCCCGACACGTCGGCCGCCGCCTGCCGGTCCTGCGGCAGGTCACCCCCCGCGCCCTCCCCCGCTGGCAGTACCCGGTCGGCGAGTGGTACCAACTCGACGGCCTCCGCTGCCTCGGCGAGCCCCTCGCCGAGCTCGGCTGCGACCGCCAGTGCGCGCTGCTGTGGCACCGCTCCTGGCTGACCTTCGAGTAAGACCTCCTGTCGCACCATCAGGGGCGCGAGGAACCGCGTCACAAGCCACCCACGCAGGTGGTGCACCGAACGCGCAGGGCCATCCGCACAGGGTGGTTACTCGCGCGGTTCCTCGCGCGGTTCCTCGCGCGGTTCCTCGCGCGGTTCCTCGCACCCCTGATGGTGCAACGCGTTCGGTGCACCACCTGCGTGGGTGGCTTGTGACGCGGTTCCTCGCGCGGTTCCTCGCGCGGTTCCTCGCACCCCTGATGGTGCAACTCAAGCGATCGCTTCAAGGCGGCCAGCGTCCGTTCCATGGTGCGCTCGTTCCACGACGCCCTGCGGCCCGTGCGGAGCGCCGCCTCGGTGAGCCAGGCGACGACGGGGTTGCGGCGGTCCTGCCAGGTCTGTTCGACGACCGTGGTGCCCTCCGTCGCGCCGGGGGTGAGGACAAAGCCCCAGCGGGCGATGGGGACACCCCAGCTCACCTCCCAGGCGAACGCGCGGCCCGCCTCGGCCGCGACCACCTCGCAGACGGTCGACCATCGGCGGCCGCCCTTCGCGTTGTGGCCCTGGAAGCGCGCCCCCACCACCGGCTGCGCCGGAGTGCCGCGCCACGCGCCGCCCGTGCACTCGGGGCTCCACTCCCCCATCCGCGTCACGTCCGAGACCGCCGCCCACACCTCCTCCGGCGTGGCCTCGATCTCCGTGCGCACCACAAGGGAATCCCGCGCCGCAGCCATCCCCGCTCCTCCCGATCCCGACGGTTTCACTGATGGAACCCGATGAAACCACGCTGAAGCCGCCGTGAATCCGGGCCCCTCCACTCTCTTCCTCGTCACCACCGAACGGAACACGACGAGGGACGAAGGAGGAACCGGAGATGAGCCCGTCGCAGCTGGCGATCGAAGCCACCGGTTTGCGCAAGGCCTACGGCGAGAAGGTCGTGCTGGACGGCATCGACCTCGCGATCCCCGCGGGGACGGTGTTCTCGCTGCTCGGCCCCAACGGGGCCGGCAAGACCACCACGGTGCAGATCCTGTCGACGCTGATCGGCGCGGACGGCGGCAGCGCCCGCGTCATCGGTCACGACCTCGTCGACGCCGCGGACGACGTCCGCGGCGTGATCGGGGTGACCGGGCAGTTCTCCGCCGTGGACCACCTGCTGACCGCCGAGGAGAACCTGCTCCTGATGGCGGACCTGCACCACCTGCCGCGGGCCGAGGGCCGCCGCCGCGCGGCCCAACTGCTGGAGCAGTTCGACCTCGTCGACGTGGCGAAGAAGATGGCCGCCACCTTCTCCGGCGGCATGCGACGCCGGCTGGACCTGGCGATGACGCTGGTCGGACGCCCGAAGGTGATCTTCCTGGACGAGCCGACGACGGGCCTGGACCCACGCAGCCGCCGCGCGATGTGGGAGATCATCCGCGGCCTGGTCGCCGACGGCGTCACGCTCTTCCTCACCACGCAGTACCTGGACGAGGCCGACCAGCTCGCCGACCGGATCGCGGTGCTGGACCACGGGCGGCTCGTCGCCCAGGGCACTCCTGCGGAGCTCAAGCGGCTCGTCCCGGGCGGGCACCTGGTGCTGCACTTCCCGGACGCGCAGGCCCTCGACGACGCCGCGCGGCTGCTGCCCGCAGGGCCGCGCGACGACAACGCGCTCACGCTGCAGACGCCGAGCGACGGCAGCGCCCACGCGGTCCGCACGGTCCTGGACCGGCTCGACGCGGCCGGCATCCCGGTGGAGCAGCTGACCGTGCACACCCCCGACCTGGACGACGTCTTCTTCGCCTTCACCGGCGGCCCGACCGTTCCCACCCAGACCACCACCACGGACAACGAGACCAAGGCGGCCGCACGATGAGCACCCTCTCCTACGCCCTGACCGACTCCACCACCATGCTGCGACGCAACCTGCGACACGCGCTGCGCTACCCCGGCATGACGATCAGCGTGATCGGCGGGCCGGTCATCATGCTCCTGCTCTTCAACTACGTCTTCGGCGGCGTGATCGGCCACGGCATGGCGGTCGGCGCCGGCACCGCCCCGCACCACGGCAGCTACCTGAACTACCTGGTCCCCGGCATCCTGCTGATGACCATCGCCTCGGGCTCCATGCCGGTCGCCGTCGCCGTCTGCACCGACATGCGCGAGGGCATCGTGGCCCGGTTCCGGACCATGCCCATCTCCCGCGCCTCGGTGCTGACCGGGCACGTGGTGGGCAACGTGCTGGTGACCATGGCCAGCGCGGTGCTGGTGGTCGGTGTGGCGCTGGCCCTCGGCTTCCGCTCCGGCGCGAGCCTGCTGGAGTGGGTCGCCGCCTTCGGGCTCACGGCGCTGGTCACCCTGGCCGTCACCTGGCTGGGGGTCGGCCTCGGTCTGGCCAGCCCGACGCCCGAGGGCGCCAGCAACGCGGTGCTGCCGATCTCCCTGCTGCTGCCCTTCCTGAGCAGCGCGTTCGTCCCGATCAACTCGCTGCCCACGGGCCTGGCGCAGTTCGCCGAGTACCAGCCCTTCACCGCCTTCATCGAGACGATGCGCGGTCTGCTGCTGGGCTCCCCGATCGGCCACAACGGCATCCTCGCGGTCGCCTGGGCGGTCGTGATCGGCTTCGGCGGCTACGCCTGGAGCAAGAAGCTCTTCCACCGCGACCCGGTGGCCCGCTGAGCGCGACCGGCCCGAGGACCTGTCCGACCCTGAGGGGCCGACCGGGCTCAGCGATCGGCGAGGGCCTCCAGCGCCGCGAGGCGCAGGCCCTCCGGATCCAGGCCGGCGTACGACGAGACCGCCTCGTCATACGCCGGCCGGTCTGCGTTCCAGGCCGCCGTCCGGGCTCGTTCCGCGGACATGGTGGGCTGGAAGTTCCGTGCGTAGCGCACCCGTTCGGCCAGCGCCAGCCGCCGGGCCGCCGGAGCGGTACGGCCCCGCTCGAGGTCGAGGTAGGCCAGTGCGAGCAGGCCCGCGCCGACCCGGGAGAGGTCGAGGCCCGCAGGTGAGAACCGGAGTTGAGGTCGCATCAGCATAGCGGTCAGGTCCCTCGCCAGCTGGTCGGAGAGGTCCGACACCAGCTCCCCGCGTCCGTGCTGGGCGTGTGCGGCGACGGCGACGGCATGGATCTCCAGGATCCACGGCTCCAGGCTGTCGGTCTCCCCGGGCGCGAGCGGGCGCCCGTCCGGCGCGAGCCGGGGGTAGTCGCGCAACCGCTCGACCGCACGGCGCCAGAAGCCGAGGCCCAGCTCGGTCTCCCCGCGCACCAGGGCGATCTCCGCTCGACCGCCCAGCTCGACCAGGAGCGAGTCGACGGTCTCGTCCACGTGGTGCAGTGCTGCCTGCTCGAGCCAGCGCTCGGCCTCGTCGGGGTTGCCGAGCTGGAGATGGGTCAGCATCAGCGCCCAGCGCAGGCCGATGACGTCGGAGCGCCAGCCGACCCGCTCCTGGAGCAGCAGCGCGGCCCGCAGGTGACGTTCGGCCTCGGCCGGCTGCTCGGCCAGCAGGCACAGTTCGCTGATCCGTGAGTGGGCCAGGATCTCCAGCAGCGGCAGGGAGCCGCCCCGGTGCTCGAACGCCCTGAGCATCCCGCGCGCGTGGCCGAGCGCGGTCTCCGGATCGCCCTGCGCCTCGGCCGCATAGCTGGCGGTCGCCCGGGCCACGGCCGCGAGCAGCGGCGGCTGCTCGTCGCCGGTCAACGCGAGCAGCGGCCCGGGGTCGCCGGCGACCAGCGCGTCGCGGCTCACGCACAGGACGGTGGCGAGTGCCCGGACCAGGCTGGTCGGCGAGCCGGGCGGCAGCCGCCGCAGCGTCACCAGCGAGCGCACCGCGTGCGGGCCGCGCACCAGGAACAGGTTGGTCGCGCAGAGCGTGGACACGGCCCGGACCGCCTCGACGTAGGCGGGCGAGGAGGGCCGGTGGTGCGAGAGCAGCCGGGCGACCTCCGTGTCGAGGACGGCCATGCGGTTGTAGCGGGCCTCGACCGTCCACAGGCCGGCCAGTGCCGCGGAGGTGGCGGCCACGGTGTCGCCGTCCTGCCGGGCCAGCCCCAGGCGCAGGGCGAGCGTCAGGTTCTCCAGTTCGGCGCGGATCCGGTCCCCGGCGCCGGCGAGGTCGGCGCCGAACGGCGCGTCGAACTCGGCCAGTCCGAAGGCGCGCGCCCAGGCGAGCAGCGCCTCGGTGGTCGCCTCGGTCCCGCCCTGCGCCTCGCGCTGGTCCGCACTGAACTCGCGGACCGTCTCCAGCATGTGGAAACGCAGGCCGGACGGGGTGTCGGCGGCCTTGAGCAGGGACTGGTCGACGAGATGCTCGACGAGCTCCAGCGCGTCCAGCTCCTCGCCCTCCTGCTCCTCGCGCTCCTCGTGGGCGCTCAGCGCGTCGAGGAGGTGCTGAGCGGCGGTGGCGGTGAACCCGCCGGGAAAGACGGACAGCGCGCGCATCGCCGCGCGGCCGTCCGCGTCGAGCAGGTTCCAGCTCCAGTCGACGACGGCACGCAGTGTCCGGTGCCGCTGCGGGGCGTCGCGGGATCCGCCGCGCAGCAGGGCGAAGCGGTCGGTGAGGCGGCGCGTGATCTCGGCGACGGACAGCACCCGTACCCGGGCCGCCGCCAACTCGGCCGCCAGCGGCAGCCCGTCGAGGTGGCCGCAGAGTGCGCGCACCGCGTCCTCGGGGAGCTCGACGTCCGGGCGCGCGGCGCGGGCCCGGCGGCGGAACAGCTCGGCGGTCTGCTCCGGCCCCAACTCGGGCAGGAGGTAGACGGATTCGGAGGAGAGGCCGAGCGGCGCGCGGCTGGTGGTGAGCACCCGCAGGTCCTTGGTGCGCTGCACCAGCACCTGCACGATGTCGGCGACGCCGGCGACGACCTGCTCGCAGTTGTCGAGCACCAGCAGCACCGGGCCGCTGCCCAGGGCCTCGACGAGAGCGCTGACGTCGTCGGCCGGGGCCCGCCCCGGCACGGCGCTGCGTGCGCCCGCGTGTGCCGCCACGGCCGCCACGACCTCGGCGGCCACGTCCTCGTCCCTGGTCACCGCCGCGAGCGGCACGAAGTGCACCACCCGCTGCTCGGCGGCCCGGCTGACGACCTGGGCCAGCCGGGTCTTGCCGAGCCCGCCCGGCCCGACCACGGAGGTGACGCGGGCACTGCGCAGCAGTGCGGAGACGGCGGCGATGTCGGCGTCCCGGCCGACCAGCTCGTTCGGCTCGTGCGGCAGCCCGTGCCGTTCCAAGGGCACCTCGCCCTCCAGCAGCGTGCGCTGCAGCGTCTGCAGCGGCGCGCCCGGGTCGACGCCCAACTCGTCGCGCAGCGACCGGCGGTAGTGCTCGTAGCGGGCCAGCGCCGCGGGCGGGCCGACGGTGGCCGCCTCGGCCCGCAGCAGTTCGAGCAGCGCCTCCTCGTCCCTCGGCCGCGCGCGGACGACCTGCGCGAGGGCGGGCGCCGCCTCGTCGTACCGGGTCAGCCGCGCCAGCGCGAGGGCCCGCGCCCGGGCCAGCGCCCGACGCACCGGCGCGCGTCCGGCGCGCAGCGCGGCGACGGGGTCGTCCTCGTCACGGGCCCCGTCCTGGGTGCCCGGGGCCGGGGCAGCCTGTGCGTCGGCCTCGCCCTCCCAGAGCGCGAGGCCCGCCTCGGCGTGGGCGAGCGACGCCGCGTGGTCGCCCTCCCTGGCCTGCTGGGCGGCGGCCGCCGCCCGCAGCAGGACCGCCGCGCTGTCGACCTGGTCCTCGGCCAGGTCCAGCCGGTAGCCGCTGGGGGTGGTGACGATCAGCCCGGTACCCAGCTGCGCGCGGGCCCGCGAGACCAGCACCTGCAGCGCCTTCGCCGGGTTCTCCGGCTGCGCGTCCGGCCACAGCCCGTCCACGAGCAGCGCGGTGCTGCAGCCGGCTCTCAACTCCCCTGCGAGCAGCGCGAGCAGACCCCGAAGCCGGGCGGAGGTGACCTCCTGTCCCCGACAGGAGACGCGTGGCAGCAGGGTGAGTTCGATCGTCACGTGTGCAGAGTAGTCAGGGTGGTCACGCGTCCGTGGTCACAGCTCTGCGCCTGCGGCTCCTGCGCGCACCGCCAGCAGCACGTCGAGCTGGGCGGCGAAGGCCGCCGCGCCCTCCCCGGCCGTGCCGCCGAGCGGCGCGAGCAGCTCGTCGAGGAGGGCCTGGACCACGGAGATCGCCTCGCGCACGGCCTGTTCGCCACGCTCGGTCAGGTCGAGCCGGAACGCGCGGGTGTCCGCGGTGTCGCGGACCCGCACGATCAGGCCGTCGGCCTCCAGGGAGCGGGCCAGCTTGGAGACGTAGAGCGCCTCCAGGCCGGTGGCCTCGGCCAGCTCGCGCTGGTTCGGCCGGGCTCCGGCGCGGCGCAGTGCGTGGAGCGAGGAGACGAACACGTAGGTGGCGTGGGTCAGCCCGAGGGGCGCGACCGCCCGGTCGACGGCCACGCGCCACTTCAGCGACAGCCGCCAGACCAGGTGCCCGGCGAGCGACCCCTTGGGGTGGCTCGCACCCGTGGCCCGGCCCGTCGAGGTCTGACCGATCGAGGTCTGGCCGGTCGAGGTCTGACCGATCGAGGTCTGGCCGGTCGAGGTCTGGCCGGTCGTGTCGCCGCCGTTCTCACCCATGACAGATACTGTACATGGCTACTGTCCTGGCTAGCGCCTGATCCCGATCGCGGTCGCCTCGGCCCGCGGCGCGATCACGGGGGCGCCGGTGGCCGCACGCCTCGACGTCACCAGCAGCCACACCGGCACCGCGACGAGCAGCGCCAGCCCCGAGAGCACGTAGAGGTTCTGGCAGAGGAAGTCGAGGACCGCCGCGACCGGCTCCGTCCTCGCGTTCGGCAGCGGCGAGGCCCAGGTCAGGCCGCCGGGCCAGTCCGCACCCCGGATCGGCCGGAACCAGCCCGGGGGCCAGGCGCCGAAGAGCAGGCAGCCCAGCACCGGGGCCAACCACCGCGACCAGTGGCCCCGCCGGGCCCGGACCACCAGCAGCCCGAGGGCCGGCAGCAGCGCCCACACCCAGTGGTGCACCCACGACATCGGCTCCATCAGCAGCGCCGCGACCGACACCACCACCAGCCCGGCCGCCTCCCGCCCCCGCCGGTGCAGCAGCACCGCCAGCCCGAGCCCGATCGCGGCCGCGACCCAGCCCAGCACCCCGCCGACCGCCCGCACCTGCGCGGTGTCCGCGACCACCCGCACCGCGAAGGACGCCACGGCCTGGTCGATCGGCGTCGCCATCAGCAGCATCCGGTGCGCCCGCTCGGCCAGGCCGCTCAGCTGCGGCCAGTAGGCGAGCGAGGCGTGCGGCAGCAGCACCAGCCCGAGCAGCGCCGTCCCGGCGAACGTCGCCAGCCCGCGCAGACCGGCCGAGCGGCGGCCGGTGCACAGGTAGTGGGCGAGGAAGAGCGCGGGCGTCAGCTTGATCCCGGCCGTCAGGCCCAGCAGCACGCCCTTGAGCCGGTGGCCGTCCGGCAGGCACCAGTCCACCGCCGCTGGCGCGAGCAGCAGCAGGTTCAACTGCCCGTAACGAAGCGTCTCCTGGACGGGCGCGAGCCACAGCGCGGCCGCCGTGCACGCCAACACCGCCGCGACGCCCGGCCGCCCACCACCCGCCAGCCGCAACCCGCACCAGCTCACCAGCACCACCGCCGCGACGCTGAGCCCCAACAGCAGGACCTGCGCGACCGCGAACGGCGGCGACAGCCAGAAGACCATCGCCGCGAACGGCGGATACAGGTACGGCAGTCCGGCCGGACCGCCCTGCAACAGGTACAGCCGTCGCTCGCCGCCGGGCAGGCTCTGCCCGGCCTTCAGATAGACCTGCAGGTCCATCTGCCGCAACTCCCCGTCGGACCAATGGAACAGACACCACAACCACAACCCGAGTGCGGCGGCGAAGGCGAGCGAGGCCGCCACGATGGCGACACGTCGAGCGGTCACGGTGACTCCCGGATCAAGAGGCTGCACGGACTCAGGGGTAACGCGCCCCGCCGGATCGGGTCACGCGAAACGCCGTGTCGCAGGAGATCGTCAGCCCGACGTGGCAGACCGGCACCGCTGGTCGGACCTGCTCGTCCGGCCCTGACCGGCGGAAAGGCGGGCAGAGCGGCGGGCGGACCGTAAGGTGGGCCGGTACCACCGGCCCCACCCCGGACCGTCCGCAGCACCCACAAGGAGCGCACGCATGTCGCAGTCCCCCGTCTCCCAGGAAGGCGCCGCCCCCGCCGGAGCGGAGTTGGCCGAGGTCGTCGCCGGGCTGATGCCGCGCGCGAAGGAGGAACTGGCCGAGCTGGTCGCGTTCCAGTCCGTCGCCGACCCGCGGCAGTTCCCCGTCAGCGAGTGCGAGAAGGCGGCCCGGTGGGTCGCGGACGCGCTGGGCGCGGAGGGCTTCGTGGACGTCGCACTGCTGGACACCCCCGACGGGACGCAGTCCGTCTACGGCGTGCTGCCGGGCCCGGAGGGCGCGCCGACGGTGCTGCTGTACGCGCACTACGACGTGCAGCCGCCGCTGGACGAGGCGGCGTGGGTCTCCCCGCCGTTCGAGCTCACCGAGCGGGACGGCCGCTGGTACGGACGCGGCGCGGCCGACTGCAAGGGCGGCGTGCTGATGCACCTGACCGCGCTGCGCGCGCTCAAGGCGACCGGCGGCGTCCCGGTGACCGTCAAGGTGATCGCCGAGGGTTCGGAGGAGCAGGGCACCGGTGGTCTGGAGCGTTACGCCGAGGCCCACCCGGAGCTGCTGACGGCGGACGCCATCGTCATCGGCGACACCGGCAACTTCCGTGTCGGGCTGCCGACCGTCACCGCGACGCTGCGCGGGATGAGCATGGTCGAGGTGGCCGTCCGCACCATGGGCGGCAACCTGCACTCGGGCCAGTTCGGCGGTGCCGCGCCGGACGCGCTCGCCGCGCTGATCCGCATGCTGGACTCGCTGCGCGACGAGACCGGCGCGACCGCGGTGCACGGGCTGGAGGCGGAGGCCGGACAGAGCTGGGAGGGCCTGCAGTACGCGGAGGGCGACTTCCGCAGCGACGCGAAGGTCCTGGAGGGCGTGGGCCTGATCGGCACCGGGACCGTCGCCGACCGGGTCTGGGCGCGCCCCGCGGTCACCGTGCTCGGCATCGACTGCCCGGCCGTGGTCGGCGCCACGCCGTCAGTCCAGGCCGCCGCGACCGCGCTGGTCTCGCTGCGCGTGCCGCCGGGCCTGGACGCCGCGCGTGCCGAGGAGGCCCTGATCGCCCATCTGGAGGCGGCCGCACCCTGGGGCGCCCGGGTGGAGGTCACCACCCGCGGCCAGGGGCAGGCCTTCCGCGCCGACACCTCCAGCCCGGCCTACGCCGCCATGCGCGCGGCGATGGCGGTGGCCTACCCGGGCGAGGAGATGCAGATCGCCGGCCAGGGCGGCAGCATCCCGCTCTGCAACACCCTCGCGACGCTCTACCCCGAGGCGGAGATCCTGCTGATCGGCCTCAGCGAGCCGGAGGCGCAGATCCACGCGCCGAACGAGTCCGTCTCCCCGCGGGAGCTGGAGCGCCTCTCGCTCGCCGAGGCGCTTTTCCTGCGCAGCTACGCCAAGCGGTAGGCAAAAGACCGGCAGCACGGCGGCCGTCACCAGGCGGCCGCCCACCGGGAGGGTGTCAGGAGCGCCGCAGGTCGAGCATGCAGAAGACCTTGTCGTAGCGGCGCTCCCCCACGGCGACGAAGTCCGGCAGCCGCCCGTACTCGGTGAAGCCGAGGTTGCGGTAGAGGTGCAGGGCGTTCGCGTTGTCGCCGCGCGCGTCGAGCGTCAGCACCTCGATGTCGGCCGCCCTCGCGTCCGCGACCAGCGCCGAGACCAAGGCGCGGCCCACACCGCGGCCCTGGGCAGCCGGGTCGACGGCGACCTTCTCCAGGTCCGCGTGCGGCCGGTGCGTCGGGCGCGCGTACCGGGTCCAGTAGCCGAGCCCGACCAGGCGGCCTTCCAGGACCGCGACGCGCAGTGCCGCGTCGCCCGCCTGCACCTGCGCGGCGACGTCCGTGAGCAGCAGCGCCACCTCCTCGTGCGAGGGCGGGTCGACCCAGCCCAGGGCCGCACCGCCGCGCACCAGCTCCGCGAGGAGCCGGTGCGCGGCGTCCACCCAGGCGGCGGGCGGCTGGTCGAGTGCGAGAACGTCGAGGCAGGCGGCAGCGTCCATGCGCCCGAGCCTAGTTGCCCGACACGGCCCGGACGGCGGCGGTCAGGCCACCGCGGGCGTGTAGTGCGCCGCCTCGTCCCCCTCGACGACGTAACTCTCGCTGCCGTCCACGCCGACCGGGACGTCCCCGGCGACGGTGACCCGGTGCAGCAGGCGCGGGAGGTCGCCGTAGTCGTCAGGGGCGTAGTGCTGGGTCGCGCGGTTGTCGAAGAGCACGACGTCACCGGGGTTCCAGGAGACCCGCAGGACGTTCTCCGGCCGGGTCACGTAGGACTGCAGGACACGCAGCAGCTCCTGCGACTGCTCGCCGTCGAAGCCGAGCAGTGTGCGGGCGAACCCGCCGACGAACAGGCCGCGCCGGCCCGTCTCCGGGTGCACCCGGACGACGGGGTGGGCGGTGCGGTACGTGCGCGAGGTGAACTGCTTGCGCCGCGCCGCCGCGCGCTCGTCGCGCGGGACCGCGTAGTCGTAGTCGTTGGTGTGGACCGCCCAGGCCCGGTCGGCGAAGGCGCGCAGCGGTTCGGGCAGGTCGTCGTAGGCGGCCTGGGAGTTGGCGATCAGCGTGTTGCCGCCGTAGGGCGGGACGACGATGCTGCGCAGCGTCGACGCCTTGGGCGGGGTGCGCACGAAGGTGACGTCGGTGTGCCAGCGGTTGGCCCGCTGGCCGGCCTCACCGTCGACGGGCAGCACGTTGGGCTGTCCCTCGGCGGAGGGGACGGTGGGGTGCGCGGTGGTCAGCTCGCCGAAGAGGGAGGCGAAACGCAGCTGACCCGCGTCGTCGAGGTGCTGGTCACGGAAGACCAGGGCCTTGTGGTCGAGCAGGGCCGTGTTGAGCTCCGCGACGAGCGCGGGGTCGAGCTCCTGCTGCAGGTCGACGCCGAGGATCTCGGCGCCGATCCGGCCGCCGATGCGGCGGACGTCGAATCCGGTGCTGGTGGACATGGTGGTTCCCTTCTCAGACAGCGCTGCGGACACGGGTGAACTGGTTGGCGGGGCGGGGCAGGCCGTAGTGGTCCCGCAGGGTGCGGCCGGTGTACTCGGTACGGAACAGCCCGCGGGACTGGAGGATCGGCACGACCTGGTCGACGAAGTCGGCGAGGCCGGTCGGCAGGATCGGCGGCATGATGTTGAAGCCGTCCGCAGCGCCCTGCTCGAACCACTCCTGGAGCTGGTCGGCGATCTGCTCGGGCGTGCCCGCGTAGACGCGGTGGCCGCGACCGCCGCCGAGGCGGGCGATGAGCTGCCGCAGCGTCAGGCCCTCGCGCTGCGCCAGCTCCGCGACCAGCGCGAACCGGCTCCTGTTGCCGTTGATGTCGCGTTCCTCGGGCAGCTGCGGCAGCGGCCCGTCCAGCGGCAGGCCGGTCAGGTCGACGCCGACCATGCCCGACAGTTGCGCGAGCCCGTACTCGGGCACCTGGAGCTCGGTGAGCTCCTCCAGCAGCGCCTGCGCCTCGGCCTCGGTGCCGCCGATGACCGGGCAGATGCCGGGCAGCACGAGCAGCGCGTCCGGGGTGCGGCCGTGGTGGGCCAGCCGGGCCTTGAGGTCGCCGTAGAAGGCCTGCGCGTCCGCGAGGGTCTGCTGCGCCGTGAACACCGCCTCGGCGTACCGGGCGGCGAACTCCTTGCCGTCCTCCGAGGAGCCCGCCTGCACCAGCAGCGGGTATCCCTGCGGCGACCGCGGCACGTTGAGCGGCCCCTGCACCCGGAACCAGTCGCCGGCGTGGTCGATCGGGCGGACCTTCTCGCCGTCCGCGTACAGGCCGCGCTCGCGGTCGACGAGCCGGGCGTCGTCCTCCCAGCTGTCCCAGAGCTTGGTGGCCACGTCGACGAACTCGGCGGCGCGCCGGTAGCGCAGGGCGTGGTCGAGGTGCTCGTCCTGGTTGAAGTTGCGGGCCTCGTTGACCGTGCCGGAGGTGACGATGTTCCAGCCGGCCCGGCCACCGCTCAGGTGGTCGAGGGAGGCGAAGGCGCGGGCGGTGTGGAACGGCTCGTTGAAGGTGGTGGAGACGGTGGCGATCAGGCCGACGTGCTCGGTGGCGCCGGCCAGCGCGGAGAGCAGCGTCAGCGGCTCGAAGCCGCCGAGCGCGTTGTAGCGGACCTGACCCCACAGGGCGAGACCGTCGGCCAGGAAGACCGAGTCCAGCCGGCCGCGTTCCGCGGTGCGGACCAGGTCGCGCCAGTAGGCGAGGTCGGTGGCCCGTTCGGGCGTGCTGAGCGGGTGGCGCCAGGCGGCGTCGTGGTGGCCGGCGTTCATCAGGAAGGCGTTGAGGTGCAGCTGCCGTTCCTCGGCGGCGGGCGGGGTCATCGGTTCTCTCCTCGGGCGGGGAGCCGCCAGGCGCCGAGACGGCGTTCGGCGGCGACGAGCAGTTGGTTGACGAGCACGCCGATCAGGGCGATGGTGACGATCCCCGCGTACATGTCCGGGATCGCGAAGTTGAACTGCGCGGAGTTGATCAGGTAGCCGAGCCCGGCCTTGGCGCCGACCATCTCCGCCGCGACCAGCACCAGGATCGAGACGGCCCCGGCCAGGCGGATGCCGGTGAAGATCGTCGGCACGGCCGCCGGGAGGATCACCTTCTGGAACAGGCGGAACGGCGAGAGGTCCATCGACCGGGCCAGCCGCAGCAGGGTCGGGTCCACCTCGCGCACGGCGCTGATGGTGTTGAGCAGGATCGGCCAGGTGCAGGCGTACAGCACGATGGCGATCTTGGAGGTCTCGCCGATGCCGAGCAGCAGGATGAAGACGGGCAGCAGGGCGAGCGCGGCGGTGTTGCGGAAGAGCTCCAGCAACGGTCCGAGCAGGTCGGCGACGGGCCGGTACCAGCCGATCAGCAGCCCGAGCGGCACCCCGAGGACGACGGCCAGCCCGAAGCCGCTCAGCGAACGCACCAGACTGGCCTGCGTGTTGGCCCACAGCTGCCCGTTGGCGGCGAGGTTCCACCAGTCCTGCGCGACGACGGAGAACGGCGGCAGGAACGTCGCGTCGACCAGGCCGAGCCGGGGCGCGACCTCCCAGAGCGCGAGCAGCGCGACGATCGCGACGGACTTCGTGGCCCCGCGCAGCAGCAGTCGCGCGGGGCGCGCGGCGCCGCGGCGCGCAACGGCACTCCGCGCGGGAACGGGACCGGGCGCGGGACGCGGCACGGGCTGGGGCGCGGGCGCGTCGGACCCGCGCGCGGCTGCTGTTGCGTCCACCGCCGACTCCGCCACGGCGGGCTCCGCCCGGGGCGGCCCCGGCGTGCCCGGCTCCTCGCCGACCGGTCCGGAGGAACCCGCGATCGCCGCCGGATCGGCCTGCGGGGTGGCCGCCCGGGGCCCGGCGGGTGCGCTGTCCGAGATCAGTGTCTCCGTCGTGTCGAGGCTCATGCCGCTGCCCTCTCCTTCTCCAGGCGCTGGGCCTGCGCGACCTCGTCGCGCAGCAGGGTCCAGATCTCGTGCCGGTGGTGGGCGAACTCGGGGCTGGAGCGCAGGTCGTCGACCTCGTGGCGACCCGCACCCAGCGCGATCGGCACGACGTGCTTGACCCGACCCGGCCGCGAGGTGAGCACCGCGACGCGCTGGCCCAGGTGCACGGCCTCGTCGATGCCGTGGGTGATGAAGACGACGGTCTTGCCGGTCCGCTCCCAGATCCGCAGCAGCTCGTCCTGGAGCGTCTCCCGGGTCTGCGCGTCCAACGCGGCGAACGGCTCGTCCATCAGCAGCACGTCGGGGTCGTAGGCGAGGCTGCGGGCGATGGCGACGCGCTGCCGCATGCCACCGGAGAGCTCGTGCGGATGCCGGTCCTCGAAGCCGGACAGGCCCACCAGGTCCAGGAACTCTCTTGCTCGCGCTGATCGTTCGCGGCGCGGTACACCCGTCGCCTCCAGGCCGAACTCGACGTTTCCGCGGGCGGTGCGCCAGGGCAGCAGCGCGTACTGCTGGAAGACGATGCCCCGGTCCAGGCCCGGGCCGGTCACCGGCTCGCCGTCCAGCAGGACGCGTCCGGCGCTCGGGCAGGTCAGCCCGCCCAGCAGGTCCAGCAGGGTGGACTTGCCGCAGCCGCTCGGCCCGACCACGACCAGGAACTCCCCGGCCGCGACCTGCAGGTCCACGCCGTCGAGGGCGACCAGATCGGGCGCAGCACCGCGTGCGGGGAAGACCTTGCCGACCCCGTCGAAGACGATCTTCGGCGTCTCGATGGTCATCGTCTCAACTCCCGGCCCGGTAGGCGTTGTACTGGTTGGTGTAGAGCCGGCCGGCGGTCACCGAGCCCTTCGGGACGGTGCCTCGGTCGGCGAGCCAGTCGAGCCAGAGCTGGAACTCGGCGTCGGTGATCCGGCCGCCGGTCTCGGCCACGCCGAAGGACTGGAAGTACTTCAGCGGCGCCGGGTCCTCGTTGCGTCCCCGCTTGTGGACGATGTCGGTCATCCGGGCCACCACCTGCTCGCGCGGCGTCCGTCGTGCCCACTCGATGGCCTTGGCCGTGCCGGTGACGAAGGTCCGTGCGGTGTCCGGGTTCTGGCGCAGGAATCGCTCGGTCATGACGTAGGTGCCGGCGCTGAACGAGCCGAGCAGCTGGTAGTCGGTGAAGAGCGGCCGGATGCCGCCCTCGGCCAGCGCCTTGTCGCGGAGCACACCGCCGAGGACGGCGACCTCGATCTGCTTCTCCCGCAGCGCCTGTTCGGTGCTGACGGGCGGCAGGACCACCGGCTGGACCTGCGCGATCTCGTCCGGGGTGAGGCCCTGGCGCTTGAGGTAGATGTCGAGCATCGCCTCGTCGTGCGCCCCGAGGGTGTTGACGCCGACCTTGGCGCCGATCAGGTCCCGCCCGGTGCGGATCGAGCTGCCCGCGAGCACGTAGAAGCCGTTGTAGGAGTAGCGGTCGACGCCGTAGTAGCTGATCACGGCCTGTACGGGCGCGTGGTTCGCGGCCAGTTTCACCACCGCGCCGTTGAACGCGCCGCCGAAGTCGACCTGACCGGTGGCCGCCGACTGGATGTCCTGCGGTCCGCTGATGGTGTCGCCCACCCAGTCCAGCTTCACGTCGCCGAAGTAGCCGAGGTCCTCCGCCAGTTCGGGCAGGAGCACCTGTCCGGCCCAGCCCTGGTAGCGCAGCGTCCTGGCCTGCCCGCCCGTGCCCGACGCGGCGGCGGCGCCACCGCATCCGGCCAGCGTGACCGCGGCGGCGGAGCTGCCGAGGAGGGCGAGGAACCGGCGTCTGGACGGGAATGCGTGCATGGCGGGGAAACCCTTTCAGGCGACAGGAAGGGGAAAATTGGCAGGCGAAATTCAGCCCGGCGCAACAGGAATCAATACCCGCGCAACAGGGCGACACAAAAAAGTGCCGCGCACGGCGATGGTCACGTGCGCGGCGAATGAAAGGCCAGGTCAGCCCGGATCAAACAGGGTCGACTACCAGCCGGTCAGTTCACCGACCGGCGGCACAGAGGGCGCTCGCGTCACGGCGGAGATCGACGTGGCGGCGCAGCGCGAAATTCGCGGACTGGCTCATGCGAAGAAGACTGGCAGGAATTCCCGCCGGGCGTCAATACATTCCGTGCGGGCGTCTCGCTCCTCGGAATTACGTGTCGTCTCCCTGGTGTGCCCGCCCCTGCTCGGTCAGGGCGGAGAGCGCGGCGAGGTGGACCTCGAAGGCCGTCCTGCCCTCGGGCGTGAGCGACAGCCAGGTGCGGGGGCGGCGGCCGACGTGGCCCTTGCGGATCCGGACGTAGCCGATCTCCTCCAGGGCCGTGGCGGTCTTGGAGAGCGTGGGCGCGGCGATCTGGCAGGCCTCGGCGACGGTGGCGAAGTCCGCCTCGCCGCACCCGGCCAGGAACGCGGCCAGCTTGAGCTTGGGCAGCGTGCCGAACGCCTCGTCCGGGAAGGGGGATTGGGGCAGCCTGCTCACTGCTGGCGCACCTGCCCGGCCATCCGGTACCAGGTGCCGGCGCCCAGGATCAGGCCGCAGCTGATGGTCCCCCAGGCGAGGTGGCCGCTCATCGAGAAGCCCGCGCCGGACGCGAAGCCCGCGAAGATGCTCAGCCTGGTCACCCGCTCTCGGACCCGACTGTCCATCAACGGCACCAGCCCGCCCCGGCGCCAGCGGCGCCACAGCTCCACGTAGACCGCCACGTGCGCCACCCCCAGGAGCACGGCGGCGATCCGGAGCGCCTGGCCCGCCGCCCCCGCCACCAGGTCGGACACCCCGAGGACGGTCAGCGTGAGCGCCATGGTGGCGCCCGCGAACACCGGCAACCAGGCGGGGATGCCCGGCGTCGCGGCGATGCGTCGGGTGTCGGCGGCTATGCGGAGAGCCTCTTCCGGGCTCAACGTCTCATCCATGCTTGAACGTTAGCAAGAAGTTTCCAAAAGGAAAGTACTTTCTCCGAAGCTCATCGGGTGGATGTGCGCATGCCCTGGCGGATGCGCGTGGCCAGCCACAGGTCGAAGCGGTCGTCGCCGTCGTCGAGATTGCGGCCCGTCAGGCGCATGGCCTTGTCGACACGGTTGCGCGCGGTGTGGCGGTGCACCGCGAGGCGACGGGAGGTCTCGTCCCAGGAGCCGCCGGTGTCGAGCCAGATGGCGAGGGTACGGACCAGGTCCCCGGCCGGGTCGGCGGCGTCGAGGGGACCGAGGACCGCGTCCGCGTAGCCGCGCAGCGCGGCACGGTCGCCGAACTCCAGCAGCAGGCGCGCGGAGCGTGCCTCGCGCGCCTCGGCGGGGTGCCCCAGGGCGCGGCTGACCGCGACGAGCGCGCGGGCCTGGCGCAGCGACCCGGCGGCGGCCTCCGGCGGCACCGCGGGCCCGATCCCGGCGGCCGCGCCGGGCGCGAAACGCGCCAGCACGTCCCCGAGGTCCAGGTCGTCCCCGACCACCGCCTCGACCAGCCCCTCCCGCACCCGCACCAGCCCTCCGGGCACGGCCAGCGCGAGATCCGCGGCGAGCTCGGCCGCGGCCTCGGCGGCAGCCGCGCCGACCGTCCGAGCGCCGGACGCGCCGGACGCACCCGGCACGACGCCACGGCGGACACCCGCTCCGATGCCCGCATCCGCGTCGCCGGCGGCCTCGACCACCCCTTCCCGCACCCGCACCAGCCCTCCGGGCGCGGCCGACGCGAGATCCGCGGCCACCTCGGCCGACGCCTCGGCGCGCTCACGCGCCCCGGCCGAACCAGCACGACCGCCGCCGACCCCGGCCCCCGTCTCCGCTCCGGCCCGCGCTACCGCGCCGACGGACCGGTCGCCGAGCAGGGCCGACCCGCCACGACCGCTGCCCGCGGCCGACCGCCCCCCCGGCTCCCCTGCGCCCGTCACGGCCCCCGCTCCCGCGAGGGGGCGCGGCTCGACCGCGACGGCGCGGAACGTGTCGCCGCCCAGGCCCGCCAGCGCGAGGACGTCGCGGGCCTGGGCGGGCGAGACACCCTCGGTGAGCAGGCGCCCCAGCAGGGCCGAGCGGCGGCGGCGTTCCGGCTCGTCGGCCAGGTGGCGGCGTTCCAGTTCCAGGGAGAGCAGGGAGACCAGGCCCGAGGCGGGCATCCGGTCGTCGGAGGCGAGCGCGCCGACGAGGACCAGCAGGCCGCGCAGCCGGTTCGCGCCCAACGGCTGCACCTCGAGGCCGGGGCCGCCCTGCGGGCCCGCCGTGCTCGTGGCGCTGCCGCGCAGGCCGCGGGAGGCCACGCGGGCGACGAGCTCGGCCGCCGCGTCGGGCAAACGCTCGGGGTCCAGGCCCGCGAAGGCGATGGGACGGCCGAGCAGGTCGGTGACGACCGCGCCGACGCCGGTGACGTCCACCCAGGCCTCCAGCGTCCCCGTGAGGCCCCGGCCGGACGCGGCCGCCGCGGTCAGCCGCCGCTGCGCGTCGACGGCGCGTTCCAGGGCCCGGTGCTGCTCGGCCGCCTTCGCCGCGAAGACGGCCTTGGTGACCGCGATGAACGGCACCTCGTCCGGGACGGTCAGCAGGGGCAGGCCGGCCTCCCGCGCCGCCGCGACCAGCACCTCGGGCGCCTCCTGGTAGGGCAGGTCATGGCCGAGGCCGAGTGCGAGCGCGCTCGCCCCGGCCGCCGCGCAGTCGCGGACGTAGGCGCGGCAGCCCGCCGCGGTCATCGGCAGCAGCAGCCCGATGGTCATCAGCAGCTCTCCCCCTTGCAGCCACGGCCCGGGGCGGAGTAGTTCGGAGACATGGGCCGCCTCCACCGGTCGGTCCAGTCGATCGGGCGCGGCGACCACCGACAGCCGAAGCTCGGGGAGCGCCACCAGGTCGGCGAGTCGAAGAGGAGGCATGGACACAGTGTCCATCGCACGGGCCGAGAATCGACCCGACAGCCATCGTCCGGGGCGCGGGGGCCGCATAGGTTCCTGCTACCACCCGCCTCCGCCGCCACCCAGGAGGGCCCCATGGACCAGCAGCCCGAACGTGAACCGCAGCAGCACAGACCGCAGCAGCTGATCGAGACCCGCTCCATCGACTACGTCCCCGCCCGCGAGCGGCACGGCAAGGTCTGGCACCAGGGCCCGTTCTGGTTCACCGGCAACTTCGTGCTGACCACCATGGTCACCGGCTTCATCGGTCCCGCCCTGGGGCTGGGCCTGGGCTGGTCGGTGCTGGCCGTCGTGCTGGGCGCCTGCTTCGGCACCTTCTTCATGGCCTTCCACGCCAACCAGGGCCCGCGGATGGGCCTGCCGCAGATGATCCAGTCGCGGGCCCAGTTCGGCATCCGCGGCGCGATCGTGCCGTTCGCGGCCGTGGTCTTCGTCTACATCGGCTTCAACGTCTTCAACGTCGTGCTGGCCACCCAGGGCCTGCGGACGGTCCTGCCGGGCGGGACGACGCTCTGGTACGCGCTGCTGATCGCCCTGGCGATCGTGCTGGCCGTGGTCGGGCACGACCTGCTGCACGCGGTGCAGCGCTGGCTCACCTACGTGCTGATCGTCGTCTTCGGCGTGCTGACCGTCGGCGCGGTCGTGCACCTGCACCCGCACACGGCCGCGGCCTCCTCGGGCGGAGGCGGCTTCACGGCGTTCCTCGTGGTCTTCTCGGCGGCGGCCGGCTACCAGATCAGCTACGCCGTCTACGTCTCGGACTACTCGCGCTACCTGCCCAAGGACGTGCCCGCGAAGAAGGTCATCTGGTGGACCTACCTGGGCGCGGCCGGTTCGGCCGTCTGGCTGATGTCGCTGGGCGCACTGCTGGCCTCCGCGCTGCCGAACCCGGACGCGATCGCGGGTCTGCGACAGGTCGGCAACGACATCCTGCCGGGCTTCGGGACCTTCGCCGTGGTCGTCTCCTCGCTCGCGCTGATCTCGATCATGGCGGTCAACGCGTACGGGGCGATGCTCACCTCCACCAGTGCGGTGGACGCCTTCCGCACGGTCCGCCCGACGGTGAAGTCGCGCGTCGCCGGGATCGTCGTGATCGAGCTGGTCGTCTTCGCCGTCGCGCTGGCGCTGCCCGCGGACTACCTGGGCAACTTCAACAACTTCGTGCTGCTGATGCTCTACTTCCTGATCCCCTGGACCGCCGTCAACCTGGTCGACTTCTACTTCGTGCGCCGCGGCCACTACGCGATCACCGCGATCTTCGACCCGCGCGGCATCTACGGCCGCTGGTCCTGGCAGGGCCTGACCGCCTACACCGTCGGCTTCGCGGCGATGGTCCCGTTCTTCGCGACCTCCTTCTGGACCGGCCCGGTCGCCAAGGCGCTGGGCGGGGCGGACATCTCCTTCGCGGTCGGCCTGGTGGTGGCGGGCGCGCTGTACTACGCGCTCACCCGCGGCCTGGACCTGGACGCCGAGGCGGAGGCGATCGCCGCGAGCGACCGCGAGCTGGAGGGCGAGGACGCGGACGGTCCGGAGGCCACCGACGGTCACCCGCTGGCGGTGTGAGATGGCCTTCCTGGACAGCGACAGCACCACCACCCGAATCGCCTGCGCGCAGCTGACCCTGCGCATCGGCGAGCCCGAGGCCAACCGGGCCGCCGCCCGCGACGCGATCGAGCGCGCGGCGGCCGCCGGCGCCGAGGTCGTGGTTCTGCCCGAACTCACCAACAGCGGCTGCATCTTCCATGACGCCGCGGAGGCCGCGGCGGCGGCCGAGCCCCTGGACGGCCCGACGGTCGCCGACTGGACCGCGGCGGCCCGGCGCCACCGGCTGGTGATCGTCGGCGGGCTCTGCGAGCGCGACGGGGACGGTCTGATCCGCAACTCGGCCGTCCTCGTCGACCAGACCGGCCTGCGAGCCGTCCACCGCAAGGCCCACTTCTTCGGCGGGGAACAGGAGTTCTTCGTCGCCGGTGACGAACTCCCGCCCGTCGTCGAGACGTCGGTGGGTCGGATCGGCGTGATGGTCTGCTACGACCAGGAGTTCCCCGAGTACGTGCGGACCGTGGTCCTGCGCGGCGCCGAGTTGCTCTGCGTGCCGGTCAACTGGCCGCTCTTTCCCCGGCCCGCGGGCGAGCGGCCGTCGGAGGTGGTCCGGGTGCAGGCGAACGCGGCGGTCAACCGGATGTTCGTCGCCGCCTGCGACCGCGCCGGGACCGAACGCGGCGTGCCGTGGACCGGCGGCTCCGTGATCGTCGACCTCGACGGCTTCCCCGTCGCCGGACCCGCCACCGAGAAGAGCGCGGACCTGCTGCTGGCCGACTGCGCGTTGGCGACCGCGCGCGACAAGAGGCTCGGCGAGCACAACGATGTGCTCGGCGACCGCCGACCCGACCTCTACCGATCCGTCACCACCCCCTTGGAGGAGGCACGATGAGCGACCAGCCCGTCGGCCCGATCGACGCGACCCGCGTCCCCCGCTACGCCGGCCCCGCCACCTTCGCGCGGCTGCCGCGCGCCGACGAGGTCGACCATGTCGACGTGGCCGTCGTCGGCGTCCCGTTCGACAGCGGTGTCAGCTACCGCCCCGGCGCGCGCTTCGGCCCCGCCCATGTGCGCGCCTCCTCCAAGCTGCTGCGCCCCTACCACCCCGCGCTCGACGTCTCCCCGTTCGCGGCCCAGCAGGTCGCCGACGCGGGCGACATCGCGGTCAACCCGTTCGACATCGCCGACGCGATGAAGACCGTGGAGCTGGCCGCGCGCGAGCTCGGCGCCGGCGGCACCAAGCTGCTGACCATCGGCGGCGACCACACCATCGCCCTGCCGCTGCTGCGCGCCGTCGCGGCCGAGCACGGGCCGGTCGCGGTCGTCCACTTCGACGCCCACCTGGACACCTGGGACACCTACTTCGGCGAGCCGACCACGCACGGCACGCCGTTCCGCCGGGCCTCGGAGGAAGGTCTGCTGGACCCGGCCCGCTGTCTCCACGTCGGCATCCGCGGTCCGCTGTACTCGCGCGAGGACCTGCGCGAGGACGGGGTGCTCGGCTTCCAGGTCGTGCACGCCGACGACTACCAGGACGCGACGGTGGCCTCGGTCGTCGAGCGGATGCGCCGACGCCTGGGCGACGGGCCGGTCTACGTCTCCATCGACATCGACGTGCTGGACCCGGCCCACGCCCCCGGCACCGGCACGCCCGAGGCCGGCGGCCTCACCAGCCGCGAACTCCTGCACACGCTGCGCGGACTGGTCGGGCTGAACATCGTCGGCGCGGACATCGTCGAGGTCGCCCCGGCCTACGACCACGCCGAGCTGACGGGCATCGCCGCCGCGCACGTGGGCTACGAGCTGCTGTCCGTACTGGCGAAGAACCGCGAGGAGGGCAGCGCGGCGCAGCGGTAGCCGACTGGTTGTCAGTCACGTCGGCTACGGTCCCGAAGGTGACCGGATTCGACTCCCTCCCCGCCACCCGCGACGCCTACGACGCCGTCGCCGTCCGCTACGCGCAGCAGTTCCACGACTCGCTGCGCGACCGGCCGTTGGAACGCGCCCTGCTGGCCGCCTTCGCCGAGCTGGTGCGGGCCGACGGGGGCGGGGAGGTCGCCGATCTGGGCTGCGGCCCCGGCTACGTCACCGCCCACCTGCACGGGCTGGGTCTGCGGGCCTTCGGCGTCGACGCGTCGGCCGCGATGATCGCGCTGGCCCGTGAGGCCCATCCGGAGCAGCGGTTCGAGGTCGGCTCGATGGCCGCGCTCGACATCGCCGACGGCGCCCTGGGCGGGGTCCTGGCGCGCTACTCCGTGATCCACACGCCGCCGCAGGACCTCCCGCTCCTGCTGGCGGAGTTCGCCAGGGTGCTGGCGCCGGGCGGGCAGCTGCTGCTCAGCTGCTTCGCCACGGACGACGCCGCGAATCCCACGCAGTCCTTCGACCACACCGTCGCGACGGCGTACCGCTGGTCGCCGGACCACCTGTCGGGCCTGCTGCGCGGGGCCGGGCTGGACGAGACGGCCCGGCTGCTCTGCGAGCCGAAGCCCACGGACAAGCGGCAGTTCCGGGAGCTGCAGTTGCTCGCCACCCGGAGCCAATAGCTACTCGCCAGTAAATGCCATGCACAGAACAAGAGTTGGTCACCTCGCCGCCGCCTGGAGTTCCCCTGCGACGAGCAGGGTCGTGCCGGGTTCCCCTCACAGCCCGCGTCCACGTCCTGCAAGACCTCCAGACAAGGGAGTTCCCGTGCGAGGAATCCGCCGTCCCGTCACCGTCGTCGCCGCCACCGCCGTGCTGGCCGCCCTGGCCGCCGCCGCGGCCCCGACGGCGAGCGCCGCCCCCGTGCGCGCCGCCGCGAGCGCCACCACGACGACCAGCGCCGCCCCCGGTTACGCCCAGTGGCTGGCCGACGCGACCGCCGCCACCGCCCCGGCGCTCGCCTACCTCCAGCAGCGCGTCGCCGCCGGCACGTTCACCGGCACGCCGGCCGTCGTGCTCGACATCGACAACACCGCGCTGGCCGCCTACTACAACCCCGGCACCTACCCGACGCCGGCCACCCCGCCGGTGCTGCAGCTGGCGCAGTACGCATCCGCGCACGGCGTGAAGGTCCTCTTCGTCACCGCCCGGCCCGAACTGATCGACTGGGTCACCGAGTTCAACCTCGACTCGGTCGGCTACCGCATCGACGGCCTGTACAGCCGCGACCCGCTGGAGCTGCTGGAGCCGATCCAGACCTTCAAGACCGACACCCGCAGGAAGCTGGTGGCCGACGGCTACGACATCGTCGCCAACGTCGGCAACAACACCACCGACCTGGAGGGCGGCTACGCCGACGCCACCTTCAAGCTGCCGGACTACGACGGCCTGCTGTCGTAGCGGTCGTCGTCGCGCGGCATGTCCTATCGTGGGCGGCATGCCGCGCGACACCCTGACCCGGGACCAGATCGTCCGGGCCGCCGTCGCCCTCCTCGACGAGGAGGGCCTGGAGGGCCTCAACATGCGGGCCCTCGGCGTGCGCCTCGGCTCGGCGGCCACCGCCGTCTACTGGCACGTCGGCAGCAAGGACAACCTCATCGCCCTGGCCGGCGACCACGTCTGGTCCGAACTCCCCCTGCCGCAGGCCCCCGCCGGGCGCGCGGGTTGGCGGGCCGCGGCGGAGGCGATGGCCGTCGGCGTGCACGGGATGCTCGCCGACCATCCGTGGCTGGTGCAGGCCTTCGGCGCGTACCTGACGTTCGGGCCCGGCAAGGCACGCCACGACGACCACCTGCTCGGCCTGTACGAGGACGCGGGCTTCACACCCGACGAGGCGGACCGCGCCTCCGCCGCGGTGCTGACCTTCGTCCTCGGCAACGCGCTGGGCCCCGCCGCCGCGGCCGCACTGCAGCGCAAGCTCGCCCACGAGTCCGGCGACGCGGAGGCCCGGCTGGCCGAGGGCATGGCCCAGGCCCGCGAGGTCGCCTCGCAGTACCCGCGGCTGCGCGCCCGACTCGACACCCCCGACGCCGCCGAGCACGGCGCGGACTACGGCTCCGCCCCCGACCAGACCTTCGCCTTCGGCCTGCGCTCCCTCCTCGACGGCCTCGAAGCACGCCTCCGCGCCCAGCGCTGACCAGCGCTTGCGATGCCCCGGTCAGCGGAGGAGCGTCATAGACAGGAACCCAGTCGTCAACAGGAATGGGGGCCGGTCATGTACGTACGCACCACCTACGTGACGGGCGATCCGGGAAAGATCGACCAGGCCCTGGACGGGCTGCTGGTGGAAGCAGTCAAGCTGCTCTCCGACCAGCCGGGCTACCGGGGCTACGGGCTCTTCGCCGACCGTGAGATCGGCAAGATCGCCATGGGCAGTTGGTGGGAGACCCTGGAGGACTCCCAGAGCAGCAACGAGCACCTGCAGCAGCGACGCGGCGAGCTCTTGGCGCCCTTCGCGTCGTCGCTCTCCATGATGACGCTGGAGGTCCTCGCCTTCACGCCGAACATGCAGGTCGAGGCGGGCGCGGGCTTCCGCCTCGGACGCTTCCAGATGCCGCCCGACCACCTGGACAGGATGGCCGAGCAGTTCCGTACGGCGGGTCTGCCCGCCTTCGAGGCCACGCCCGGCTTCGTGGGTGGTTCCCTCCTCGCCGACCGCCGCACCGGCATGGGCTCGGTCGGCACCCTGTGGTCCACGCACGAGGCCCTGGTCGCCTCCCGCAGCGCCCAGTCCGCCGCGCGGGCCAAGGCAACCTCGAACGTGCCCTTCAACGTCATCGCCCTGGAGGAGTTCGAGGTGGTGATCGTCGACCGCCGCGACTGACCGTCGCCGACACGCACGTGGGGCCCGGACAGCCGACCTGTCCGGGCCCTCGACCGTTCCCCGACCGGTTAGGGTTCCGGGACGCGCGAATCCGGGCTCCGGCCCGGGGTGAGGAGAGCGAACCGGTGCAGGGTGGGCTGCTGAACGGACGGTACGAGCTGCACGACGCCCTCGGCACCGGCGGGATGGCCACGGTCTGGCGTGGCCTGGACCGGGTGCTCGGGCGCCCGGTCGCCGTGAAGGTGATGAACCCCGCCCTCGCCCAGGACCCCCGCTTCGCCGAGCGCTTCGCCCGTGAGGCCCGTCACGCCGCGATGCTGCTGCACCCGGCGATCGTCGCCGTCTTCGACTCCGGCACGGACGAGAACGGCACGCCCTACCTGGTGATGGAGCTCGTCGACGGTCGCACCCTGGCCGAGCTGCTGGCCGACACGCCGCGCCTGCCCGTGGACCGCGCCGTCGCGATCACCGCCGCGGTGTGCGAGGCGCTCCAGGTCGCGCACGCGGCCGGGCTGGTGCACCGGGACATCAAGCCCGGCAACATCATGGTCGCCCACACCGGGGAGGTGAAGGTCGTCGACTTCGGCATCGCCAAGGCCGGCGCGGACGACGCCCAGCTCACCGGCACCGGCTCGGTGCTCGGCACCGCCTCCTACCTCGCGCCGGAGCAGGCGACCGCCGCCGCGGTCGACGGGCGGGCCGACCTGTACGCGCTGGGCTGCGTGCTCACCGAGATGCTCACCGGCCGCCCTCCCTTCGACGGCACGACGCCCGTCGAGATCGCCTGGAAGCAGGTCAGCGACCGTCCGGCCCCGCCGTCCGCGCTGCGCCCCGACCTCCCGCCCGCGCTGGACGCGGCGGTGCTGCGGCTGCTGGCCAAGGAGCCGGGACACCGCCCGGCGGACGCGGCCACGGCCCGCGCCGAGCTGCTGGCCGCGATCGGCCACGGCGGACCGGCCACGACGGGAGTACCGGCGGGCCTGACCGGAGCCGCGGGCTTCGCCACGCCGGCGGGCGGAGCCGACATGGCGGGGGGAGCCGGTGCCGCGGCGACCACCTGGCTGCCGCCGATGCCCCGGGCCCCGTTGAACCAGACCATGGCGATGCCGCCGTTGGACGGATCCGTCCCCGCGCCCGTCGCACCCCTGGGCGCACCGCGCCGACGGCGCACGGCGCTGCTGGCGGCCGGTGTCGGCGTCGCCCTCGTCTGTGTGGTCGCGGCCGTGGCGTACGGGTCCGGCCCGTCCGGACCGTCGACCCCGGCGGCGGGCGCGGGTGCCCCCTCCGCCACCGTGACGTCGCAGCCCGGGTCCGGTGCGGCCACGTCGACCACTCCGTCCCCGCAGTCCACCGACCCGGCGAGCACCCTCGCGGCGCTGCGCTCCGCCGTCGACTCCGCCGACCTGCCCTCCGGTCAGCAGCAGGACCTGCTCGACGCGCTCGACAGCGCGACGCAGGCCCTCTCCGACCAGGGCCAGTCCAATCAAGGCCGGGACGACGCCGCCCAGTCGGTCCGCGACGCCCAGAAGATCCTGCGCAAGCTCGGCCACCAGCAGGCCGTCGACCCGGCCACGCTCCACTCCTGGCAGTCCCAGCTCAACACCGTCGCCGCCGCCCTGCGCGACGGCAGTGGCGGCGGCGACGGCAACGGCAACAACGGTTGATCAGTGCCTAGTTGCTGAAGTACACGTACGTCCAGGACCCGTACACGGACGCGTTCACGGTGTCGCCCGACTGCCCGTAGAGGTAGTCCGTCCGCACGCGCGCCTGGATCCCGGCCCGGCCGGGAGCCTGCAGCACCACGGCACACCGGCCGGTCGACGAGACCGCGAAGAACTGCGAACCGGCGTCCTGCCAGCTGCCGTTGGCGAAGACCTGCACGTCCAGGCGCCACCGGAGGCGTTGCAACCGGAAGCTGAGTTCGGCCGCGGCACGCCCGGGTCCGCTCGACGGGGACCGGCAGGCGCGCGGTGGCACGCACGCGAGCGTAGGACATGCCCACGAACCTTGTCGCCGGTGGGTGGCGGTCTTTCTCGGCGTCCTCGAGAGCAACCACGGGCAAGCGCGGACATACAGGGAACAGTCGTCGGCCCTCAGCCGAGGTAGGGCTCGGTCCGGTTCTCGCTCAGGCCGTGGTCGATCCGCAGACGCATGGACGGGTGGATCGGAAGGGCGTCGAGGTCCGCGGGAGCGACCCAGCGGACCTCCTTCGACTCGCTGCTGGTGCGCAGCCGACCACCGACCGGCCGGGCGCGGAAGGAGATCGAGAACTGCTGCCGGACCTCGCCGTCGTCGTAGGCCATCACGTGGTCGGGGTCGGTGTAGAGGCCGACCAGTCCCTCGACCTCGACGAGGACGCCGGTCTCCTCCTCGACCTCCCGGACCACGGTGTCGACGATCCGCTCGCCGATGTCGTGGCCGCCGCCGGGCAGCGCCCACAGGTCGTTGTCGGTGCGGTGGATCAGCAGCAGTTCTCCCGCGAGGTTGCGGACCACCGCGACCACCGAAGGCACCACGGAGTTCGCGCGCGGCGCGGCGGGGTCGCGGAAGTAGTCGATCCTGGCCATCCGCCCATGATGGCGCGCCCGGCGCCGCCCTCCGATCTCTTCATCCGCATGTCACCGGGACGCCTTTCGTGCGCCACCCGGCTTTACACGTGTCAGCACTAGCGTCCGGCGCCATGAAGACCCCCAAGCGCTCCCTCCGTCTCGCCGGTGCCGTGATCGCGACCGCCACCGCGCTGAGCCTCGGCGCCGTCGCCGCGCCCGCGCAGGCCGCCCCCGCGCACGGCGCGCAGCCGACCGCGCACGCGATCGACCGGGCGCACCCGATCCCCTTCACCGCCGCGAACGTCACCCAGAACGCCGACGGCAGCTTCACCGTCTCCTGGTCCTCGGACGCCGACCTGCGCGGCGTCACCGTCTACGCCGGCACCTCGCAGTGGAAGATCGACGAGCGCCACGCCGTCGCCCACGGCCAGGGCACCGACAGCGTCACCGTCACCGGTCTCGGCCAGGCCGACCGCTGGTGGTTCCGACTCCAGCCGAGCCGCGGCGAGGGCCTGACCCTGGCCGACCGCAGCCTGCACCTGGCCGGCGCGCCCAACTTCCGCGACGCGGGCGGCTACCGCACCAGCGACGGCTCCTGGGTGCGGATGGGCGTGGTCTACCGCTCCGGCGACATCTCCAAGCTGACCGCCGACGACCTCGCCAAGCTGCAGCGTCTCGGCATCCACACCATCTACGACCTGCGCACCGACAGCGAGCGCAGCGCCTCCCCGGACCAGGTGCCGGCCGGCGCCACCGACGTCCAGGAGAACGTCCTCGGCAACCTGGGCGGCCTCAGCTCCATGCCGAGCAGCCCGGCCGCCGCCGTCGCCATGATGCAGCAGGCGGAGGTCGGCATGGTCGACCTGCCCAGCGCGCAGTCCTCCTACCAGACCGTGGTCAAGGGCATCGAGAACCCGTGGAACCTCGGCGTCCTGTACCACTGCACGGCCGGCAAGGACCGCACCGGCTGGGCCAGCGCCGTGCTGCTCACCGCGCTCGGCGTGCCGCAGCAGACCGTCGACGCCGACTACCTGGCCAGCAACGACTACAACGCGGGCATGATCCAGGCCACCCTGTCCCACCTGCCGGCCGCCTACCAGGCCGTCTACAAGCCGCTGCTGGTCGTGGACCAGTCCTACCTGGACGCCGGCCTGAACGAGGTCAACGCCAAGTACGGCTCCTTCGACGCCTACCTGCACCAGGGCCTCGGCCTCTCCGACGCCGACCTGCACTGGCTGAAGGCGGAGCTGCTCGTCGGCTGAGCGGACATGGTGCCGTCCGCAGAAGAGAATTGATCGCCCCTCAAGTCGATCTTGTGAGCTACCGTGCGACACAGGTACGACACAGCAACAGGGGGGAACGCTTCGTGCGAGCGAACACACTGCTCAGAGCGGCGGCCGTCGCCACCGTCGCCGGCCTCGTCGGCGCGGCGGCGCCGGCCGCCGGGGCCGCGACCACGGCGACGCTGCCGCTGGCGGCCGGAAAGCTGCAGGCCATGGTCGTCGACCAGGTCCACCGGCACGTCTTCCTGAGCGACGGCGCGAACGTCTACATGACCGACTTCTCCGGCACCCCGCTGGCCACCCTGGCCGAGCCGGGGGCGGGTGCCATGGTGCTGTCGCCCGACAGCAGGGCCCTGTACGTGGCGCTCAACGGAAACCTCGATCCGGCGGAGTCGAACCCGCACCTCGAGATCGCCACCGTCAACACCGCCACACTCGCCCGGACCCACGTGCTGGACACCGGCGTGACCAGGACGGCGCGGACCACCATGGCGATGAGCGGGGGCAAGCTCTGGTTCAACGCCCGCCTCGACGACGTACGGGGCTGGGAGACGGGCATCGCCGGGGTCGACCCCGTCACGCCGGGCTCGTGGACCTCCTTCTCGGCGACCTCCCTCCCGGCGGACCTGCTGAGCGCCGAACCGACAGCGCAGGGCCTGCTCGCTGTGGCCTGGGCCACGACGACCGCGGGCACGCCGAACCTGTCCCTGTACGACGTCTCCGGCGGCACCCTGCCGCACCAGCCGGTCGTCACGGGCGACGTGCCGGATCTGGGCTCCCCGAGCGGGCGGGCCTCGGCCCTCGCGGTGACCGCGAACGGGCAGCGGATCGTCCTCGCCGACGGCACCGTGCTGCGCACGAGCGACCTCACCCCCGTCGGCGCCTACCACGCTCCGGCCGGAACCGGCCCGCTGAAGGGCGTCTGGGCGACGGAGGACGGGGCGGTCGCCTTCACCAGCGCGGCGCCGGTCCGCGGCAGCGCCGTCCCCGGCACCGACATCGACGTCTTCGCGGCGGGCGGCTCGCGCCCGTTGAACACCTACGCCTTCCCGCCGAACAGAAGGAGCGGCGCCCTCGACGACGGTGGCGTCGCCTGGGCCGGGGACGACAGCAAGCTGTTCACCGTCACCGGCAACGCGACGGCCACCGCCGCGACCGTGGGCGCGCTCGACCACCCGGAGTGGACGGTCACCCGAATCACCCTGACGGCGCCCGCCCGGGTCGCTCTCGGCCAGGCCGTCACCGTGCACGGCAGGCTCAACTCCATCGCCGCGATCGCGACCGGCGAGACCGTCATGGTCACCCGCACCGACCCGGCGAGCCCGGCGGGGACGGCCGTCGGGGCGGTCCCCGTCGCCGCGGACGGCTCCTTCTCGTTCACGGACACCCCGCCGGTCGCCGGCGCCGCCCGCTACACGATCCACTACGGGGGCGACGGCACCCACCAGCCGACGACCGCTCAGACGGGCGTCACCGTCGCCCGCCTGGCGACCACGCTCACCGTGACGACCGACGCCACGACCTACGCCTACGGCGGTTGGGCCACCGTCACCGCACACCTCGGCACGGCCTCCGCCGACCGCACCGTCTCGGTCTACGCCCAGCCCTACGGCGGCGCCCGGACCCTGCTCGCGACCGGGGCGGTCGACGCACAGGGCGACCTCGCCGTCCGCTACCGGGCCTGGCACAACACCACCCTCACCGCCGTCTTCGGCGGCGACGACCACTACGCCCCCGCGACGGCCACGCGCCACATCGGTGACCGGGTGAGTCTGCAGGAGGCGCTCAAGGGCTACTACCGCTCCGTCAAGGTCGGCAGCGTGTGGGTCCGCGAGTACCACCGCGCGGCGAAGCCCGTCCTCACCGCCCAGGTCACCCCGCGCGAGCCGGGCCAGTGCGTGGTCTTCGACCTGCAGCGCTACTCCGGCGGCGCGTGGCACGACCTCGGCGTGACGCCGTGCACCAGGATCTCCGCGAACGGCACGGCCTCCGTCACCGTGGCGCAGAACCTCCCCAAGGGCACGTACCGGATCGACGCCGCCTACCTGGCGGGCCGCACGAACCTCGGCAACGTGAGCACCGCGGGCGGCTGGCTGTACCTGGCGATCACCGACTGACGCACCGGCCGAAGCAAGCGGGCGGCCGCTCCCTCCGGGGGGCGGCCGCACCGAGCAGTTTTCGAGAAGCCCCCGCGGGTGGGCGAGAACTAGCGTTGCTGTCATGACCTCCAAGGACCTGAGCACCATCGCATCCGTGACCCTCGACGTGGCCGACACCGAGGCCGCGCAGCGCTTCTACTCCGCCGCCTTCGGCCTGGGCGCACGGCTGCGGCTGCGCGCCGCCGAGGCGCCCTCCACCGGCTTCCGCGGCTTCACGCTGTCGCTGGTGGTCGCCCAGCCCGCCGACGTCGACGCCCTCGTCGGCGCCGCGCTCGAAGCCGGCGCCACAGCGCTGAAGCCGGCGTCGAAGTCGATGTGGGGCTACGGCGGCACCGTGCAGGCGCCGGACGGCAACGTCTGGAAGATCGCCACCTCGGCGAAGAAGAACACCGGCCCCGCCACCAAGCACGTGGACCAGTTCGTGGTGCTGCTGGGCGTCGCCGACGTGGGGGCGAGCAAGCGCTTCTACGTCGAGCACGGTCTGGCCGTGGGCAAGAGCTTCGGCCCCATGTACGTCGAGTTCGCCACCGCCGAGGAGAGCCCCGTCAAGCTCGGCCTCTACCGTCGCCGCGCGCTGGCGAAGGACGCGGGCGTCTCCCCCGAGGGCACCGGCCCTCACGGCCTCGCGGTCACCGGCACCCTCGGCGCCTTCACCGACCTGGACGACTACCTCTGGGAGGCCCCCGTCCCGGCCGCGGCCTGACCGCCACGAACCGACACCCGCACCGACACCCGCGCCCAGTCGGTGCGGCGGCGGATCCCCACGAAGCACGACCCCACGCAGAGGCCGGCGCCGACGGCGTAGAGAGCCGCCTCGGCGGCCTGGATGGCCCAGTAGCGGCCACCCGGCTGATAGTCGGCCTCGACGTGGAGGTCCTGACGGGCCAGACAGGCCGGCGTCGCGTCGAAGTGCCCCGGGAAGAGGCAGCCGGAGAGGACACCCGGGTCGGGGGCGTGGCCGGACGCGTCGACGGCCGGGCCGGTCGAGATGACCCAGGCGTCGGGCAGCGAGCCGGACCCGACGGTCAGTGTGGTGCCGGAGAAGAGCACGCTGTCGGCGTGGCCGAGCGTCGTCACGTCCAGGCGGAGAGCCTCGGTGCGCGGCGGGAGGTAGTACGGGCGCAGCAGCGTCGGCACGACGAACTGCGCGGCGGTGAAGACGGACGAGCGGCTACTCGGTGCGCAGGGCCGTCGCGGTGCGCAGCCTCGCGGCCCAACCCGCCGGGAGGACGGCGCCGGCCGTCGCCGTCAGGCAGCCGCCGAGCACCAGCGCAACGACCACCCGGGGGCCGTAGACCGCCAGGTCCGCGGGAGGGACGACGGTGCCCGCCGCAGCGCCCATACGTGGCAGGACGTCGTCGTGCAGGGCGATGCCGAGCGGGACGCCGGCCAGGCCGGAGACGAGCCCGATGCCGGTGACGGAGGTCAGCACCATGGTGACGGTCTGCCGGGGCGACATGCCGAGCGCCTTGTGGATGCCGAGCTCGCGGACCCGCTCGCGGGTGTCGAGGAGCACGGTGTTCAGCACGCCCAGCCCGGCGACCGCGACCAGCATCAGCGTCAGCGCCGTGGCGAGCCCGTCCATGGCCAGCACGGTGCTGCTGAGCCGCCCGCCGTTGGGCTGGGCGGTGACGCCGTAGGGGGCCAACTGCCGTCAAGCGCCGCCTACGAGTCCGGTCTGATCAAGCCCGGCGCACCGCGCTGAGGGCCGCGTCCCGCGCCGCCGCGGGTTTTCCGGGCGCCGTCGTCGCTGCTCACGGCCGTTCCGACTGTCCCACGCCGTCCCGTCGGCCTCGTGGCGGCAGCCCGGAACGGCTGTCATGGAGTCACCGAAGCACCGAACCCCAGCAGCCAAGGAGCACACCGAAGATGAGCACGACGCAGTCCCGAGTCCTGATGAAGCTCAGCAGCGTCTCCGGCCTGACCTGCCCGGTCGCCGATCTCGACCGCACGGTGGCCTTCTACGAGAGTCTCGGCTTCCGTGTGGGCAAGCGCGACGACGCGCAGGCGACCTGCTACGTCAACTGGTTCTGGATCACCTTCACCGCCACGGACGGCGGACCGGTCCCGACCCCCTCCGGCCCGGCCGTCCACATCAAGGTCGAGGACCTCCAGGCCGCCCACCAGAGCCTGATCGACGCGGGCCACACGCCCGCGAGCGAACCCGTCAAGCGCCCCGGCGGCGGCACCCAGTTCTCCCTGCTCGACCCCGACGGGTACGAGCTGGTGCTCTTCTTCAAGAAGTAAGCAGCTTCGGGAAGTAAGCAGCTTCGAGAAGCAGGCGGCTTCAGGATGTGAGCGGGCCGAGGATCTCCTGCGACTCGAGGAGTCCCTGCTCACTCGGGGCCCTGCCCTCGCCCAGGACACGGGTGGCCTGGCGGGCGCGGAGGTCGAGGTGGGCCTCCGCGGGCTTGGGGTAGCCGTGGCGGGTGCGGGCCTCGGCGGGGGTCAGCACCTCGTCGCGCAGTGGCGGGATGTCGAGCTTGATCGGGGCCACCACCGGGACCGTCGACGGCGAGAGCCGTCCCAGCAGCCGCAGTTCGAGCCGCGGGCTGAGGTGGGCGAGCGCGAAGGACGCCTTCATCACCGGCACGACGAGCGCGTCCAGCAGCCTCGACTGCCGGATCCCGGCGAGCTCGCGCATCCAGCGCGGCAGCGTCGCGATCGTGGCGATCCGCTGCGCCCGCGCGACCACCATGCTCGCCGGCCGCGCCCACAGCGGGGTGGGCGGCAGCACCAGCTCGGTGCGGAGCAGGTGGTTCATGGCCTGGCGGGCGATCGGGCTGGCGGAGAGCTGCGGACGCATCCGCTCGAAGTAGGCCCGGACCCCCTCGCGGGTGCGCGGGACGTCGTCGGGCGAGCAGGTCTGCAGTTCCGCGGCGGTCGCGCAGGCCTCCCAGTACTCCGCCTCCTCCGCCTCGGTGAGCCTGCCGGGGCCGTAGCGCTCGTAGGCGTAGAGGATCGAGTGCCAGCCGGTCAGCTGGATCCACAGCTGCGAGGCGGGGTCGTTGGCGTCGTAGGTGCCCTCGCTGTAGGGGAGTTGGCCGACGGCCTTGGAGTGGACCTTGACCAGGACGTCCGCGGCCCGGCACACCTCCCGGGTGCCGGCGAAGGCCACCATCGCGAAGTAGCGCAGCGTCCGGTCGTACCGGGTGCGCGGGCGCTGGTAGATGCCCTGGGTCCGGTGCACGGCGGCCACCAGTGGCGGGTCCAACTCCTCCACCACCACGGCCCGCTGGAAGCCGACCGTGAGCGAGGTCGGATAGCCCCAGACCTTCCAGACCACCGAGCCCGGGCCGAAGAAGCCGTAGTCCTCGTGCGGTTCGACCGCGCCGTGCCGCCTCTGCTTCGACATGCGTCCGCTCCTCCGGGGCGCCCGCCGGCGCCGTTTACGACACTGCTGTCGTAAATTAAGACACGGATGTCGTAAACTGCCAAGGTGTCTGCGCCCACCTCTCCGTCGACGCCGCGCAAGCGGCGCCCGTACGCCCCGCGCGTCCCGCTCCCGGAGCGGCGCGAGCAACTGCTCGACGCGGCGCTGGCCGTGATCGTCAGCGACGGCTACGGCCGGATCTCCGTCGACGCCGTCGCCAAGCGGGCCGGGGTCGCCCGTGCGGTCGTCTACGGCGCCTACGAGAACCTCGACGCCCTGCTGGGCGCCCTGCTCGACCGCGAGCAGTCCCGCGCCTTCGGCCACCTCCTGAAGACGCTGCCCCACGCGGTGGACCTCGGGGATCCGGCCGCGTTCGCGGCCGGGACGGTGCGCCGGATGTCCGCGATGCTGCGCGCCGACCCCGACACCTGGCGGCTCATCCTGGCGCCGCCGGGGGACATGCCCGCCGTCGTACGGGAGCGGGTCGAGGCGGACCGCGGGCGCTTCCGACTCCGCGTCGCCGCCTGGATCACCGCCGTCCTGGCCGACCGTGAGCACTGCGACCCTGAGGGCACCGCGCTCGACCCGCAACTCCTGGCCCACGCCCTCGTCGCCTGCGCGGAGCACTTCGGCCGCGTCGCCCTCACCGACCCCGACCGCTTCGGCCCGGACCACGTCGCGGACCAGGTCCACACCCTCCTCACCGCCCTGTGGCCCGCACGCTGACCCCGCCCGTCGCCCGCCGTTCCACCCCCCATCCCCGAATCCCCGTTGGCCGCACCGGCCCGGTTCTGCTCCACTGGAGTGACTGAACTACTGGTTGGGGGAACCACCGTGGGACATCAGGCTGCTTACGAGGTCGCGAAGAACTTCTGGCGCATTCCGGCGGCGCCGTTCGACTTCGTCAACATCTACGCGCTGGTCGAGGACGACGGCGGGGTGACGCTGGTCGACACCGGAGTGAAAAGCTCGGCCACCCGCACCGCCGCCGGGCTGGCGGCGATGGGCAAGTCCGTGCAGGACGTGCGGCGCATCGTGCTGACGCACGCGCACGGCGACCATGCGGGCAACGCCGCCAACCTGGTCGCCGAGGCAGGCCTGGACGGAGTGGCGATCAGCGCGATCGACGCCCCCTACGCCCGGATCGGCCAGGCGCCCGCCCGGGACCAGGCCACGCTCATGGGACGGCTGCTCACCCGGATGTCCAAGCCCGGCAAGGACTTCCCGGCGGTGGTGGTCGGCGAGGAGTTCGCCGACGGCGACGTGCTGCCGGTGGCCGGCGGACTGCGGGTCGTGCACACCCCCGGCCACACGCCCGGGCACGTCTCGCTGCTGCACGAGGACACCGGGGTGCTGATCACCGGCGACTCGATCTGGAACGTGCGCAAGCTCAGCTTCGGCGTCCGCGCCTTCTGCAGCGACATCGCCCTGAACCGGCGCACCGCGCACGTCCTCGGCGAGCTCGACTACCAGGTGGCCGCGTTCACGCACGGCCCCCACGTCCGCGAGAACGCCCGCGAGCGGGTGCGGGGTTACCTCGCCGACGCCGTCAGGGCGGGCAAGGTCGGCGCCGGCGACGCGTCGTAACGCCCGTGCCCGCCGAGCCCGGCCCGCTCACAGCGTGATCGGGCCGAGCTCGGCGGCGGTCCGGGCCAGGGCCCGGACGGCGGGGCTGTCGTCGGTGGAACGCCAGGTCAGGGCGTACTGGAGCTCGGGCGCGTCGCGCAGCGGCACGAAGACGATGCCCGGCGGGCTGTTGTACCGCGCGGCGATCTCGCCCAGCGGGTGGACGCACCGTCCGGAGGCGACCAGCGAGAGGATCTCGTGGAACGTCCGCCCGGCCGGCCCGCGCGGAACGCGGCGTCCGCTCGGCGTGCGCAGGGGCACCATCGCCGCGACCCAGTACTCGGGAGCGTCCGGCCCGAGGTCGACGACGTGATGGTCGGCCAGATCCTCCAGCGTCGCGCCGCCACGCACGGCGAGCGGATGCCCGGTCGGCACGGCCAGCACCCGGCCCCCGGTCAGCACCGTGGGACCGACGGTGAGGTCGGGCTCGGCAACGGGCAGCCACAGCACGTTGACGTCGGTGTCCCCGGCGCGCAGGGCCGTGAACGCGTCGCTGCCGTTGATCTCGTTGAGCTGGATGTCGCTGCCGGGGTAGCGGGCGCGGAACGCGTCGACGAGCGGGCGCAGCTCGTGCCCGGCGTGGCCGAAGACGCCCAGCCGCAGCGTCCGCCCCGCGCCCGGACCGGCCGCCTCGGCACGGGCCAGCCCCTCGTGGAGGAGGTCGACGGCCTGCTGGAGGTCCTCCCGCAGGCGCCGCCCTACGGGCGTCAGGCTCACGCTCCGGCTGGTGCGGTCGAACAGGGCCACCCCGAGCCGCCGTTCCTGCTTGGCGACGGACTGGCTGACCCGGGCCTGCGACACGTGCAGCCGCTCGGCGGTGCGGCCGAAGTGCAGTTCCTGCGCCAGCGTCAGGAAGATCTCGATGTCCCGCAGCTCCATGGATAACTCCAGGGTTATGGATCGCTGCACGGATCGTACCTTGTTCCGCCCCTGCCCCCAGCCGATGCTGGGTCTGTCGCCAACGCCCAACTCGCAGGCGACACAGGCCAGATCAGCCGGATCGACCGGATCGACGCAGGGACGGGGAGAGGTTCATGACCGACACCAGCATGCAGGCCCTCGCCGACCGCATCGAGATCGAGGCGCTGCGCGCCGAGATCACCGACGCGGTGATGATGCGCGACTTCGACCGTGTGGCCGCACTGTTCACCCCGGACGGGACGATGCGGTGGCCGCACATCGGCAAGGAGTTCGTCGGCCGGGAGGCGATCCTGACCGGCATCACCTGGGGCCAGGGGCTCTGGGAGTTCTTCGTGCAGACCGTCCACCCGGGCTTCCTCCAGTTGGACGGTGACACCGCCTCCGGCCGCGCCTACATCCACGAGTTCGGTCGGCTCAAGGACGGCACCTCGCACCTGAACTTCGCCGTCTACCACGACCACTACGAACGCACGCCGGACGGCTGGCGGTTCAGCGAGCGGGTCTACGAGGTCCGCTACGTGGACTCCACCCCGCTGCCGGGCACCGCCCACTGACAGGAGAGCCGCATGAACGCCACAGAGTCCGTACTGATCACCGGCGCCAACAAGGGCCTCGGTTTCGAGACCGCCCGACGGCTCGCCGACCAGGGCCGACGGGTCTTCCTCGGCTCCCGTGACGAGGGCCGGGGCCGGGCCGCCGTCGACAAGCTCTCCGCCGACGGCGGGGACGTGGTCCTGGTCCCGCTGGACGTGACCTCGGACGACTCGGTCGCCGCCGCCGTGGCGCTGGTGCGCGAACACACGGACCGGCTCGACATCCTGGTCAACAACGCCGGCACGCCGGGCCGGGCGATCCCACCCGCCGACGCGACCGCCGAGGAGCTCCAGTCCGTCTACGACACCAACGTCTACGGCCCGGTCCGGGTCACCCGCGCCTTCCTGCCGCTGCTGTTGGCGGCGGAGAACCCCCGTGTGGTGATGGTGACCAGCGCGGGCGGCTCCTTCGCGGTGGTCACCGACCCCCAGCAGCCCATCTCGACGATGCACGAGCTCGCGTACACGTCTTCGAAGGCGGCCCTCAACATGGTCACCGTCCGCTACGCCCAGGCCCTTCCGCGCGTGAAGTTCAACCTCGCCACCCCCGGCGAGGTCGCCCACCACACGTTCGCGGCGACCGACATGAACCACCACACCGGCCAACTGACCGCCGCCGAGGGCGCCGATCCGATCGTCCGCCTCGCCACCCTCACCCCCGACGGCCCCACCGGCCTCTTCGTCGACCGTCTCGGTCCCGTCGCCTGGTGACGCCCGGCGATCCGGCGCCCGTTCGGCGCCCGTTCGGTGCCCGTTCAGTGGTGGCAGGAGGCTGCCAGGAGCAGCACCAGGAAGGCGATGCCGATGAGCGGCAGGCAGCCGAGACCACCACCGCCCGGGTTCTTCTGGTTCGTCTCGACCTGTCCACCCGGCAGGATGCCGGGGTGCTGGACGCGGTAGTGCTCGATCAGTTGCTGCTCACTCTGCGACTGCGCGCCCCAGGAGGACTTGAAGCCGCACTCCCCGCACCAGTTCCGGTAGGCCATGGGTCGGCCGCCTCTCCTCGGTGATTCGCCTCGTCCAGGTAGGTCCGAGCATCACCGACGGGAGAGCGGAACGACAGGTCAGGGCACCGGCCATCCATGACCGGTCCGGCGGTCACGAGCAGTGCCACTGCCGCGCGAGAGCGGCGGGGGCAAACGCGGCGCAGTCGCCCGTGGGCGGATAGGAGTCGGACCCGACGAACGCCCAGCCTGCGCTCGGGGTGAACCGGAAGAACTGCAGCACGGTTCCCTCGTCCTGCAGTTGGACCAGATCACGGCTGGTCGCACCGGGGCCGGCCTCGAAGCGCGCGGCGGCGTACAGGGTGGTGCCACAGCTGCCGTAGTAGAAGCCGCCGGGCCTTGGCTGGATGTGGGCGATGCCCTTGGCGTTCGCCCAGGTCTGCACCACGGCCGACTTGACGCCGCTCGGGACGGACAGGTTCTGGCAGCTCGCGGGGGTGGCGACGGCGGCCGCATGGGACGCGCCCGCCGTGGTCGGTGCCGCCGCGGATGCCGACACCGAGACCGCTACCGATGCCGCTACCGATGCCGACGCAGCGGAGGGAACAGCCGCTCCGGCCGTCGCGGTCGCCGCAGTCCCCGCAGCGGTCGGGCCCGGCGAGGAGGAGGCGGTACCCGCGGCCGCCACCGACACCGACGTCGACGCCGCGCTCGCCGGGTGACCGGAGCCGTTGCAGGCGGTGAGACCGATCCAGGCCACGGCGGCAACCGCCGCGGCCGCCGTGCGTCGCACCGGGAATGTCATCTGCTCCTCCACCCCGTTCTGGTGAGCAAACCTTACGCAAGCACCGCGCCTCACTCGCACGGGGGCGCCTGCAGCTGTTTCCGGCCCCTCCGCCGTTCCCGGCCCCTCCGCTCGCCCCGCGGCCGTACGGCGGCACGGCGTTCCAGGTGGGGCCTGCCGATCGCTAGGATGAAACGTCCATTTCAGGAGGTGGCCCGTGCAACCGGCACCCGGGGGTGTGGGCGAGGCCGTGCGGCTTCGCCTCGGGGAGTTCAGCCCGGCGGAGCGGAAGGTCGCGCGGGTGCTGCTCGCTGCGTATCCGGTGGCCGGATTCGAGACCGTGGCCAGGCTGGCCGAGCGGGCCGGGGTGAGTGCGCCGACGGTGGTGCGGTTCGCCCAGCGGCTCGGGTTTCGCGGTTACCCGGAGTTCCAGCAGGCGCTGCGGGACGAGCTGGAGGAGCGGGAGGCCTCGCCGCTGAGCCTGTACGGGTCGGCGGAGTTCGCCGAACAGGCCGAGGCCGAGGGCGGGTTGCTGGCCCGTAGTGGGCGGGTGTTCAGCAGCTCGGTCGCGGAGACCTTCCGGACGCTGCCGCAGGACGAGATGGACCGGGCGATCGCCCTGGTCGCCGACACGTCCCGCCGGATCACCGTGGTGGGCGGGCGGTTCACCAACGCGCTGGCGTCCTACCTCTGCCTGCACCTGATGCAGATGCGGGCCGACTGCCGCGTGCTGCCCGAGGCGCCCGCCCCACGCGTCGCCATGCTGGCGGAGCTGGGCCGACGGGACGTCGTCGTGGCCCTGGACATCCGGCGCTACGAGTCCGCCACGCTGAAACTCGCCACCGCGGCGCACACGCGCGGGGCCACCGTCGTCCTGGTGACCGACACCTGGCTGTCCCCGGTCGCCGAGGTGGCGCAGGTGGTACTGCCGACCGTGGTCACCTCTCCCTCGCCCTACGACACGCTGGTGCCGGCCATGGCCGTGCTGGAGACCGTCGTCGCAGGCGTTCTCGCCTCCCTCGGCGAGGTGGCGACCGCCCGCATGGCCGCCGGGGAGCAGGCGACCCAGGAGCTCTCCCTCTTCTGAACCGGCCCCCGCGGGGAGTCGGGTCGGCGCATCCCGGCATTGAAACGTCTGTTACATCTATCGAAGATTGGCGAGCTTATGTAATTTGTATCTCTATCGCCGCCCCTCCCCCTCGCGGCGGCAAGGAGACAGCCATGTCCACAATCCCCCCGACCCGACGCGTCGGCACCGACCGGTCCTTCCACGACGCGCTACCGGCGCGATCAGGTCCTCCGGCACGGTGGGAGTCACCGGGAGAGGCGGGCCAGTACGACGAGGCCCCGGCGAAGGCCCTGTGAGCGCCCCCGCGCACCTCGGGTGCGCCACCGGCCTGTCCTCCACCCACGTGCTCCAGACCCATGTACGGGCCCGCTACGACGACTTCCTGACCGACCTCGCCGAACTGGTCTCGATCGACTGCGGCAGCTGGAACGCCGACGGCGTCAACCGCGCCGCCGACCTCTGCGCCGACCGGCTCACCTCGCTCGGCTTCACGGTCACCCGCACCCCCGCCCGGGCCGACGACGGCCGGCCTCTGGGCGACATCGTGGTGGCCCGGCGCCGGGGCGACCTCCCGCACGGGCGCCGGATCCTGCTACTCGCCCATCTGGACACCGTCTACGACGACGGCACGGCCGCCGCCCGGCCGCTGCGGATCGTGGACGGCATCGCCTACGGCCCGGGCGTCACGGACGACAAGGGCGGTCTGCTCGCCGGCATCACCGCCGCCGCGGCCATCTCCGACACCGGCCGGCACCCGTATGCGGAGCTGGTGTTCCTGCTGACCCCGGACGAGGAGATCAGCTCGGACGCCGGCCGCCCGACCATCGAGGCGCTGGCCGTCGAGGCCGACTACGCGCTCTGCCTGGAGGCGGCCCGGGAGAACGGCGATCTGGTCCAGGCCCGCAAGGGCATCGCCGACCTGCACCTCACCGTCAGCGGCCGGGCCGCGCACTCCGGCATCGAACCGGAGCGCGGCGCCAATGCGGCGCTCACCGCCGCCCACCTGATCACCGGCCTCCAGGGGCTCAACGGTCAGTGGCCCGGCGTCACCGTCAACGTCGGTGTGGTGCAGGCCGGTTCACGCACCAACGTGGTCTGCGCCGAGGCCCGCCTGGAGCTGGAGGTCCGCGCCACCACCACCGACGAGATGGAGGCCGCCCTCGCCGCCGTCGAGTCACTCGCCGCGCACCCCGTCGTCCCCGGCACCTCGGTGACGATCCACCGGCCCGCCGCATGGCCGCCGATGGCGCCCACGGACGAGGTCGCGGGCATGGTGGCCCAGGCCCGGCAGATCGCCGCCGAGCTCGGGTTCGACGTCACCGCGGTCGCCACCGGAGGGGCGGCCGACGCCAATCTCGCCTCCCTCCACGTGCCCGTCCTGGACGGCCTCGGCCCGATCGGCGGCGGCGACCACAGCCCCGCCGAGTGGCTCGACCTGACCAGTGTCGTCCCCCGCACCACCCTGCTGGCCGCGCTGATCACCCACCTGGGAACCGGCTGAGCCCTCGTAGCACGCCCCGGACCGATGGATGGCCGGGGAGCACGGCAGATCGCCGCCCCGACCGTGATCCGCTCCCACGACCAGGCACCGACCCACACCTCGGTGCCCCTCACTGCCCCCTCACTGCCCCCTCGCCGTGGCGACCCTCGCCTTCTGGCGCACCCGCCGCCACCCGGGGTGAGGTTCAGTGCCCGTTCGCCGTGGCGCTGATCCCGGCGATCCGCCCGTACGCGTCGAAGCCGACCTCGGCCACCCGGCCGTCGGGCAGGTGGGCGCGGATCCGGTCGGCGGCCACGTCGACGGGCACGCCGTGGTCGGCGAAGTAGCCGCTCACCACCTCGCGCGCGGAACGTCCGAACAGTCCCGCGCCGGTCATCAGGAAGCGCGGCATGGTGATCGGGTCGAGGTTCGCACGCGGGATCTGCGGGTCGTCGGGGGCGAAGTAGACCCGGGTCTCGGGACCGGCCGACTGACCGATGTAGCCCGGGGCGCCGAGCACGCCCATCCCGACGAAGGCGAGCGCCTCGGCGGCCCGGCGGGGGTCGCCGAAGCCCGACAGGTCCACGCCCTCGGTCCGGAGCTCGGGGACGCCGTTGCGCCGCCCGAAGTCGGCGATCCGCTCGCTGGCCGCCACCACCGCGCTGCCCTGCAGGCCGGGATTGGCCCAGGCCCAGAGCCAACTCCGCTCGGACAGGTCGTACGAACCAAGGAGGCCGACCCGTACTGTCCGGCCGCCGGACTGGTAGGTGCACTGCTCCAGGTCCGCCGTCCACGGCCCCTCGGGCAACACCCGCCCGAGCGCCTCGAGTTGCTCGGCTCCCCACGCGGCATGGCGTTCGGCGACGAGGAGGAAGGCATCGGTGAAGGTCGCGGTCATGGCGGGACTCTACCGAGGCACCCCCACCGAGACCTCGGGGCACCGAGACGCGCAAGGCGGATGCGACTCCCCCGAGTGGCCGATCTCCGGGCGGCCACCGATGGGATCATGTGACGCTTTTCGGCGCCGGAGCCAAGTAGAGACGTAAGCAGTCACTCGTTCGTCCCAAGGAGCGTCCGTGCCCACGGAGCACCCGATAGCCCCACCTGTGCCGGACCCATCCGGCTTCGCCGAGTTCTACGAGCAGAACTTCGCCGCGATCCTCGGCTTCGTCACCCGACGTACCGACAACGTGCATCTGGCAGCCGACCTGACCGCGGACATCTTCCTGACCGCGCTGGAACAGGTGGAGAGCTACGACGCCCGGCGCGGCACGCCCGCCGCCTGGCTCTACGGCATCGCCCGCAACGTCCTGGCCACCCACTTCCGCGGCAGCGCCCGGGAGCGGCGCGCCGTCTCCCGGATCGCCGGCCACCGGATGCTCGACGAGCAGGACGTCGCCGCGATCGAGTCCCGCATCGACGCGGCCCGCGCCGCTCGGGAGTTGACCGGGCTGCATGCGGCGTTGTCCGAACCCTTGCGCGCCGTACTGGACCTGGTCGCGGTCGACGGGCTGACCATCCGTGAGGCCGCCCAGGCGCTGGGGATCAGCGCCGCCACCGCGCGGATGCGCCTGCACCGGGCTCGCAAGGCGCTGAAGAGCGTCACCCCGCAGGCCGGCCCGTCCCTGAACACCCTTCTGGAGGCCGCCTCGTGAACACCCCCATGGACACTCCCGTGAACTTCCGGCAGCGACTCGGGGACGAGCTGGCCGCCCGTGCCGCAGCCCGGCCCGTCCTCTCCCCGACGCCCGTCCGGCCGCGCCACACCGGGCGTATCGCGGTCACCTCGCTCGGCCTGGCCGCCGCCGTCACCGCCGTCGTCCTGGGCACCCACACCGGCACCGCCCCTGCCACTCCCCACGCGGCGCCGGCCTCCCCGTCGGCCGGGAACAGCAACTCCGCGCCTGCCCTCGGCGATGTCGGCTACACCGTGACGGTCCGCCCCGGCCACGTCGTCGCCCTCGAGATCACCGGCACGAAGCTCTCCGGGCTCCAGGCCGCGCTGCGCCGAGCGGGGCTGCCCGCCGTCGTCCTGTCCCCCTCGGCCACCTGCCCCGCCAAGGTCACCCCGGTCGACACCAGCCACCTCGGCCAGGTGATGTCCCTTGACCCGAAGAACGGCCGCGTCGCCCTGCTCGACCCGGGCGCCGTCCCGCACGGCGACACCCTGCTGGTCGTCGACGAAGCGCCGCCAGGCGCACTCCACAGGTCCGTCGGAAGCCTCGCCGTCATGCTGACCAACCCGGCCCCGGCCTGCTTCCCCTCCTCCCAGGTCGACATCGGCGAGGGCTGATCCCACGCCCCGGCGGGCTGGCGCCTTCGAACTGCGGGTCCTGACACCCGTCCCCCCGTCCCCGCCCAGGCAACGAGGAGGACCCGGACGCACGCGCGTCCGGGTCCTCCTCCGCGGCGAAGTCACCAACCGGGGGCCGAACGCTGCTGCCCCTCCTCCAGTCGAGGACGATGCACGAGGAGGGCGGCGGCGTGGACCCACAGGCCGCCTCCTGGGGGCGGTTCAGGAGGGGAGGCGGTTCAGTGCCGCGGTGGCGATGGCCTTGACGGAGGCCGGGCCGTCGGCGGGCCGGCCGGTGAGCTCGACGATGGCGACCCTGGTGCCGCTGCGCAGGATCGCGACGCCGCCGGAGGCCCTGCCGTCGCCGTTGACGGACGGGTACCAGCGCCCGGTGCCGCCGGGGAGCGTCAGGGTGTGGGCCGCGCCGTAGTGCCAGTGGCCGGCGGGCTCGTCCTGGCAGTCCTGGACGAGCGCGACAAGCTGCTTCTCCCACGTGGCCGCCGTGCTCCCGGAAGGGGCGCTCGCGGCCGACTCGGTCAGCAGACCGTCGGTGCCGAAGGTCCAGGTCACCGACGCGTACGCGGTGGCCTTGCCCTTGGTCAGGTCGTGCATCGTCTCCTCGCCCGAGCACGCGGAAAGCCCCTGACGTCCGGTCAGTGTGACGGTCGCGCCGGCCGGCTTCACGCCCCGCAGGAAGTCCTCGCTCTGGACGAGCGCGGCGGAGCCGAGTCCGGGCGTGGCGACCGCGGTGTGCTGCGTGGCACTCGCCGCGCCGTCCGCGCCGTCCGCGCTGGCCGACTGGACGCCGACGACTCCGGCCGTGATCAGTGCGGCGGCGAAGCAGGCCGCCGCGGCCGCGACACGGTTGCGGCGGACGGACGTGCGCCGGACGGTCTGGTTCTCGTTCATCTGCTCCCCCTACTGGTCGGGACGCCTGCTGCGTCCTCGTACAACCGGGGAGATGCCGCCGGGAAGGCGAAAGTTGGAGCCCTGACCGGCTGTTTCAGAGCCGTGACAGAGCGGCCCTGACGACGCGGTTCATCTCGGCCGTGCCCAGGCAGAACTCGATGTCCAGCAGCCCGTAGTGGGTCCCGCTGTGCAGCACGGCGACGCCGCCGCAGGGCTCCTTGCCCGCGGGCGCGGTTCCGGTGGTGTTGAGGGTCCCCACGTACATGCCCATCCAGCTCGCGGTGACGTCGGGGGCCAGCCGCAGGGTCGTGGTCTTTCCGTAGACCCAGTGGGTCGGCGGTTCGTTCTGGCAGAGACCCTCCTCGAGCAGCAGGCGTTCGGTGATGTTCTGCGCCAGATCGGGGCTCAGGGCCTCGGCAACGAGCTCGTGGGCGACCTGGTTGGTATAGGGGAACGCCATGGTGGGGTCGGACGGGGCGGTGCGGGTGCCCTTGATGATCAGTCCGCGGATGACGGAGCCGAACCCGCCCAGGGTGTCGTCCTCGCCGATGCAGCCCGAGTTGTACGTCCCGTTTCCGAGGAGGTCCGCGACGTGGATCCGCCCGATGCTGACGTCCGGGCTGAACACGGCCGCATCCACCATGTTGGCGGCCGTCACCGGCCCCCTCTCACCGGCCGGCGAAGCGGAGGCGGAGGCCGAGGACCCAGGTGCCGGGACGGACGCGCGGGCCGTCGCCAGGGCGGAAGCTCCCCCGGAGGCCCCACCCGTGGCGGGACCGGAGCGTGCTGCCGGGTGCCCGGTGCCGGGAGTGCCGGGAGTCCCGGGTGGCGGTGGCAGGACGAAACGGCCGGTCGCCAGGCCGAGCGCGGCAGCCGCCGCAAGGGCAGCGGCAGCGGACCGGAGCCGGACGACCGTGCGGCCGCCGCCCGTCGCGGGCGTCTCGTTCACAGACCGGTGGCCAGGCGCTCGCGCATGAAGCGTCGCGCCTGGTGGATGCGGTCCTTGACCGTGCCCAACGGGGTGCCCAGCTCCTCGGCCACCTGGAGGTAGGTCAGGTCCCCCAGGTCGCGCAGCACGAAGGACTCCACCAGGGTGGGGTGCTGCCGCTCCAACGCGGCCAGCGCCTCCATCAGGTCCAGCCGGCTCCCGGCGATGACGCTGGTGGTGCGCGGGTCGACGGACTCGGGGAGGTCGGCGTGGCTGTCCTCGGCGCGGCGACGCATGGACCGGTAGGTGGTCCGGGCGGCGTTGGACGCGATCACCGTCACCCACCCCAGGAAGGATCCGCGGCCGCCGTACTCGCCCAGGTGCGTGCTGATGGACAGCAGGGCGTCCTGCGCGGCCTCCTCGGCGTCGGCGTGGTGAGGAAGGAAGCGCGCGCAGCGGCGCAGCACCACCGGCCGAAGTTTGGCCAGCAGGTACTCCATCGCCCCAGGGTCCCCCGCCTGAGCAGCCGTCACGAGCTCTTCCAGCTCGCGTTCCTCGAACACCCGAAGCCCCCCGCCTCGTCCCACGTGCGTCCCGCTCGCGTCCCACCCGTCGAAGGGGAGTTCCGTCCCTCCGCCGACTCCGGCAGAATGCTGCCACATGCGCAAGCTCGGCCGTTACCTCCTCGTCGAGCGGCTCGGTGCCGGTTCCTTCGCGACGGTGTGGAAGGCCTACGATCCGGAGCTCGACACCGACGTCGCGGTGAAAGTGCTGGCCGAGAACTGGGCCGCCAACGCCGACGTACGCGAGCGGTTCCTGGCCGAGGCGCGGCTGCTGCGCAGGATCGCCAGCCCACGAGTGGTCCGGGTGCACGACGTGGGGGTGCAGGAGGACCGGCCCTACTTCGTCATGGACTACGTCCGCGGCGGCACCCTGGCGGACCGGGTCGGGCACTGCGACCCGCAGGAGGCCCTGCGGCTGGCCGCGGAGGCGGGCTACGCGGTCCAGGTCCTGCACGAGGCAGGCGTGGTTCACCGCGACGTCAAGCCGTCCAACCTGCTGCTCGCCGCCGGCTCCGGTCCCACCCGGGTGCTGGTGGCGGATCTGGGCAGCGCGAAGCAGCTGGCCGACGCGTCCGGGCTGACGGTGACCACGGGCACGCCCGCGTACATGGCACCGGAACAGGCCTTCCAGACCGGCGGCTTCGACGGAAGGGCCGACGTGTACGCGCTGGCCGTCGTGGCCTACGAGCTGCTGACCGGCCAGAAGCCCTTCGGTCCGGGCGGACGCGCCACGGCTCTGATGACCGACCAGCCGACCGCATCGACGCTCCCGGCGCTGCCGGCCGGCACGGAACTCCCGCCGCACGTCGCCCTGTTGCTGCGGGCCGCGATGTCCGTCGAGCCCGCGGACCGACCGTCGACCGCCCAGGCCTTCGCGGACGCGCTGCTGACACCGCTCCCGCAGTCCCAGCCCACGCCCCGCCCCCAACTCCCCGACCGCTCCAGGCGGCTGACCCTGCGGGCGGTCTGTCTCACGTCGGGAGCGGTGTTCACGGCCACGACCCTGCTGAGCTGGCTCTACCGCTGACGCGGAGGCGGCCTCCGGCAGACGGTTTGTCACGGGTCTGGAACAGCCGCCCAGGCCTCCAACCTTTCCGGCGCACTCGGCATCTCCACGGTTGCGCGAGGGCGTAGCAGCCATCGCGTTCCCATGACGCACAGGGGAACTCACGAGGAGCGTGGAGAAGATGGCACGGAACGCGCGACCGGCGGCGCACCGCAGGTACGTTGGGATCGCGGTGCTCACCGCGGCGGTGCTGCTGGGGGCGACCGCCTGCAGCGACGGCTCCGCCACGGCCGCCGGGCCGGGCTCCGCGTCGGCTCAGTCCTCGTCGACCGGCGGCACCCCGGGCACCGGCCCCGGGTCGACCAGTCCCTCGCCGACTCACCCCGCGGGCCCGCCGCTGCTGCTCGACACGATCGCTCCGGCCGACGGCGCCACCGTCGGCGTGGCGATGCCCGTCTCCGTGGAGTTCACCCACCCCGTGGCCCCGTCCGCCCGCGCCGCGGTCGAGCAGGCGATGAAGGTCACCACCTCCTCCCCGGTCACCGGCGCCTGGCACTGGTTCAGCAACACCCGCGCGGACTGGCGGCCCAAGCAGTTCTGGCCCGCCGGCACCCGCGTCTCCGTCGACGCCCGCCTCACCGGCATCGCCGACGGCAACGGCCGCTACGGCATCCACGACTACCACCACGCGTTCACCATCGGCGCGGACTGGGAGACCAAGGTCGACGCCGCCGCCCACACCATGGACGTCTACCTCGACAGTGTCCGCCAGAAGCACTTCCCCATCGACGCCGGCAGCGCCCAGTTCCCCACCTGGGACGGCACCATGGCCGAGATGGAGAAGGCCCCGTCGGTGCACATGACCTCCTGCAGCGTGCACATCACCTGCGACCCGGCCAACGTCAACTTCTACGACGTCACCCTGCCCTGGGACGTCCGGCTCACCACCTCCGGCACCTTCGTCCACTACTCCACGGCCCACCCCAACCCCGGCCAGTCCACCTCCCACGGCTGCATCCACCTGTCCCTGGCCGACTCCCAGTGGTTCTACGCCCACGCCCACCCGGGCGACCCCGTCACCGTCACGGGCAGCCCGCGCGGCCCCGTCCCCGGCGACAACGGCTACGCGGCCTTCACCCTGGACTGGAGCACCTGGCTGGCCGGCAGCGCCACCGGAGCACAGCAGACCACCAGCTGAACGGACCCCCGATGCCGCCCAAGGGGAGCGGCTGGCCTGCGCACCGGCCGGCTTCACGACGCCCGCCCCGCCCGGAGTGGTTCACGCCTGCCCTGACCTGTGCTGGAAGGAGAGCGGAGTCACGGCGTGAACCTCAGTGGACGGAGGTGAATGAGACCGGAAGCGAGACCAAGCCGCCGCGTCACCCGACCTGGGCAAGGCCTCGCGCGGTGGCGAGCAGCGCCTCGTCCAGCGCGGTCGGGCGAACGCCGAGCATGCGTTCCGTCTCGGTCGAGTCGAGGATGTGCGGGTTCTCCGTGGCGTAGAGCATCTCGACGAGTTCGCCGAAGACGGGGTTCTGCTTCGAGAGCGCGCGGAGCGCGTCCTGGTCGAGGCGTTCGAGGCGCGGGGCGGGAGCGCCAGTCAGCTCTGCGAAGCGCTCCGTGAGTTCCTGAACCGGAATCACAGCGGCCGGCACGTGCCAGGCTCGCCCCCACGAGCGGCCGTCGCGAGCAGCAGCAACCAGAGTCTCGGCGACGTCTCCCACGAAGGACCAGGACTGCGGCACATCGAGCCGACCGGCGTACTTCGCCACCTCGCCTGCCAGCACCTGCGGAGCAATGGAAAGCGTGAAGGTGCTGACCGCTCCCGCACCAAGGAACGCCGCAGCGCGGACCTCGGTGACGTTGGCACGCCCCGCCTCGAAGGCGGCCAGGGCATCCAGCCACATCTGGGCGCGCACGCGGCCCTTGGCGGAGACCGGGGCGATCGGCAGGCCCTCGGTGAACGGTCCGTCGACGTGCCCGTAGGCGTACAGGTTGCCGAGCATGACGTAGCCGATGCCCGCGCGTTCAACGGCGCTCAGCAGCGCAGCGGCGAGCGGCGGGGCATCCGTGATCCATCGGTCGTACGGCGGCATCGCACAGTTGATCACGGTCTCGGCTCCTTCGAGCAGCCCGGCCAGCCGCTCGGCGTCGCGAGCGTCAGCCGCGACACGTTCGACCAGTGGATGCTGCAACCCGGCGCCTCGGCGCGTGATCTGACGTACCTGCGAGCCCTCGCGGACGAGGCGCTCAGCGACCGCAAGGCCGGTGGCACCTGCTCCCATGACAACGTAGCGGGACACGAAACCCCCGGGGGACAGTGACGAACAACAGGGAAATGCCCGGCCGCAGTGAGGAGTTGCAGTTCCTGCGGGCCGCGCACGACCAGCCTCCGACGAAGCCTGGCAGCACGGCCACCGCCGAGATGGACGACGAACCGGAGGATCTGGCCACCATGCACCGCGTTGCTGTTCTGGCCTTGCCCCCGGCAACGGCGTTCGACCTGTCCATCCCGGAGCTGGTCTTCGGGGCTGCGGAGCTGGACGACGGCCCCGGCTACGACGTGCGCGTCGGCACTCCGGATCCCGGGTTGGTGGACACGCTCGGCAGCCTCCAGATCTCGATCCCGCACGGGCTCGATGTCGTGGACGCGGCCGACACAGTCATCGTCACCGGTACCGGGGCGCGCGCTGACGCCGATGCACGCGTACTCGCGGCGCTCAACCGGGCAGCGAGCGCCGGCGCCCGCATCGTCTCCATCTGCACCGGAGCCTTCGTCCTGGCCCAGGCCGGCCTCCTGGACGGCCGACGGGCGACGACCTTCTGGCCGTTCTCAGCGGAACTCAGCGATCGTTTTCCCCTCGTCAACGTCGTCGGCGACGTCCTTTTTGTCGAGGACGGACCTGTGTCCACCTCGGCCGGCCTGGCAGCCGGGGTGGACCTCTGCCTCCACCTCATCCGCTCCGACTACGGCGCGGCGGTCGCGAACAACGTCGCCCGCCTGACCCTTCTCGCCCCGACCCGGATCGGCGATCAAACGCAGCGGGTCGCCGCCCCTGTCCCCTCAAGCCGCGCCTTCTCCCTGGCCGAAACCAGGGCCTGGGCGCTGGAGCGCCTCGACGAACCGCTGACCCTCGGCGCCCTGGCCGAACACGCCCACACCAGCGTGCGCACCCTGACCAGGCGCTTCCAGGCCGAAACCGGCCTCACCCCACTGCAGTGGGTGCTTCAGCAGCGCGTCGACCGAGCCCGGGAGCTCCTGGAGACCACGGACCTTCCCGTCGACCGCGTAGCCGAACGCAGCGGCCTGGGCAGCTCCGATTCCTTGCGTCAGCATCTGCTGCGCCGCGTACAGCTCACTCCCACCGCTTACCGCGAGCTCTGGCAGCGCCAGTAAGGGGGCGGACCTGAGCGGCACCGCCGTGACGTGGAAAGCCCGGGAGCGCAGACGGAGAGCAAGCTGCCGAGGAGGACGACGGCGCCCAGGACGGTGAAGACGACCTTGGAGCCGGCCACCGCAGTGGCGTAGTGGTCCGGAGCAAGGCCACCGGCCAGTGGGGCCACGGCGGCGATGGTGGTGACCACGGTGTTGTAGGAGGCGAGCATCGTGCCCCGCTGGGCGAGCATCGTGCCCCGCTGGGCGACCCTCGGCGCCGCTCCGTCCTTCGACTGGTAGGCGCTCGTGACCGCGGAAGACACGCGACATCAAACAGACATAACGCATCAAATACACCTATGCTGGCGGCCGTTCCCGCGAGCGGAAGGTGACATGGATGACTGCCGAGGCTTACCCGGACGCGTTGCTGACGACGGTGGTCGCCCCCGGCCTCCTGGCTGACGGCCAGGAGGCCGACGCCTACCACCTCGGACTCTCCGCCTACCTCTGGGGCTACCCACTGGTGCGGATGGAGCGCGTGTGCCGCGAGTACACCGACGTGCCCACGCCCCGGCCGACCACCAGCTACCGCAATCCGCTCAACACCATCGGCTGGGCCACCGAACTGGCGACCCCGGACGCCCACGACATGCCCACCGCCAACGCCGACACGCTCTACATGAGCGCCGTGGTCGACCTCACCGTCCCCTACCTCCTCCAAGTCCCGGACACGCAGGACCGCTACTACGTCATCGACGTGTTCACCATGTACCAGGAACTGCAGCACTACATCGGCCGCCGCACCACCGGCACCGGCGCCGGCCGCTATGTCCTGGTGCCCCCGGGCTGGACCGGCCCGCTGCCTGCCGACGCGGTCCGGCTGGACGTCACCACCCGCAAGGTCTGGCTCTGGGGCCGCATCCGCGTCAGCGCGGGCGAAGATCTCGCAGAGGTCCATGCGCTCCAGTCACGGTTCACGCTCACCCCGTCAGGGAACGCGCCCGCCGACGGCGGCCTCGCACCCCTTCCCGACATCACCGGCGACCCCCTGGGCTTCTACACCCACCTCGGCGCAGCCCTGGCCGCCAACCCCGTCTACCCGACCGACCAGGCACTGGTGGCGCAGTTCACCCGGATCGGGTTGACCCCGGAGGGCTTCTCCCCGTCCGGCCTGACCGACCGCCAACGAGCGGCACTGGCCCGAGCCCTGGCCGACGGACCCGCCGCCGCCCAGGCCGGCTTCGCGGCGACCGCAGAGATCCGCAACGGCTGGACCTGGGTCGTGGGGATGGACGCTTTCGGCTTCGACTACCCGCGCCGCGCCGTGGTGTCCGGCCCCTACCTCGGCGGCAACGGCGAACGGGAGGCCATGTACCCGGGCGGCTTCGTCGACGACCGCGGCGAGATCCTCGACGGCCGCCACGCATACCGGGTCACTTTCGCCGGACCTCCGCCCGTGGACGCGTTCTGGTCACTCACCCTGTACCGCGCGGCGGACAAGATGCTGGTGGACAACGAACTCGACCGCTACAAGGTCGGCACCGACACGCCGGGCCTGGCCGTCGGGCCCGACGGCGGGATCACCATCGCCGTCCAGCACGCGCGCCCCACCGACGACTCCCTCTGGCTCCCCGCCCCCGCCGAGCCGTTCTACCTCATCCTGCGCCTCTACCAGCCGACCCGGGCCATCCTCGACGGCACATGGCCACTGCCCACCATCACCCGCGTGGAGTGACCTCCGCGTGAGCCCCGCCATGCCCGCCATGCCCCGCAACGACGAGGGCCCCGACCGGCGTACCGGTCGGGGCTGCGGTCGAGACGACACCTACGCGAGGGTGTTGTAGGTGTTCCAGCCCCCACCAACCCGGACCCGGGACTTGAACGGCGCAGCCGGGTTACCGGTGCCCTGGTACAGCCACAGCACGCCACTCGCATCCCGCG
>NZ_FOAZ01000006.1 GCF_900109465.1 Streptacidiphilus jiangxiensis | reverse complement strand
CTGTCCGACGACCACCGGGGTGATGTTGCGCAGGATGTGACGGACCGTGATCCGCAGCACGCCGAAGCCCTGCACGGCGAGCGCGTCCACATACGGGCTGACCCGCTGCTGCCGCGCCGCCGCCCGCACGATCCGCGCCAGGAACGGAATGTAGGCGATGGAGAGGGCGACCACGGCCGGGGTGAGGCCGGGGCCGAACAGCGCCACGGTCAGCACCGCGAGCAGCAGCCCGGGCAGCGCGTAGACCAGGTCGAAGACCCGGGCGACCACCCCGTCGACCCAGCCGCCGTACCAACTGGCCAGCAGCGCCAGCGGGATGCCGACCAGCAGCGCACAGCAGACCACCAGCGCGGGGCCCAGCAAGGAGGTGCGGGCGCCGAGCAGCAGCCGGGAGAGGACGTCCCGGCCGAGTCCGTCGCAGCCGAGCAGGTGCGCGGGGGAGGGCCCGGCGTAGGAGTCCAGCAGGCTCTGCTGCCCTGCGTCGTGCGGGGCGATCAGCGGCGCGGCGAGGGCCGTGAGCAGCATCAGCAGCACCCACACCAGGGCGGCCTGCCCGGAACGCCCCAGCGGTGCCCACCAGTTGAAACGGTGTCTCATGCGGTCCTCCCCGCGGTGCGCAGACGCGGATCGACCAGTGCCTGGACCAGGTCGCTCGCCGCGTTGCAGACGACGAAGGCGGCCACCAGCAGCAGCGCGACCGCCTGGACGACGGGGAAGTCCTTCTGCGCCACCGACTGGATGGTCAGCTGCCCGATCCCGGGCACCGCGAAGGCGGACTCCACCACCAGCGTCGAGGCGAACATCCCCGCGACCAGCAGGCCGACCGCGGTCACGATGGGCGGCAGTGCGTTGCGCAGCACGTGGCTGCGCAGCACCGCTGCTCTCGGCAGGCCACGGGCGACGGCGGTCTGCACGTGCTCGCGGCCGAGCTGCTCGCGGACCGCGTTGCGGGTGACCTGCGCCAGGAAGCCGCAGGAGAGCAGCGCGAGCGCGACGGCCGGCAGGATCAGGCCGTCGAGGCCGTTGCCCCGGCCCGAGGCGGGCAGCCAGCCCAGGCGGACCGCGAAGAGGGAGATCAGCACCGTCGCCGCGACGAAGGGCGGCACGCTGACGGACACCGCGTTGACCGCGCTGACCGCGGCGTCGACCCGGCCCGGACGCAGGGCGCCCAGCAGTCCGAGCCCCAGGCCGAGCACGACCACCAGCAGCGAGGCCAGCAGCACCAGCAGCAGCGTGGTGGTCAGCCCTGAGCCGACGCGGTCGGCGACGGGCTGGCCGGTGACCATGGAGGTGCCGAGGTCGCCGCGCAGGGCACCGGTCAGCCAGTCCCAGTAGCGGACCGGCAGCGGCTGGTCGAGGTGGAGCCGGTGTCGCACGGCCGCGCGGGCGGCGGCCGTGGGCGTGCGGTTGCCGAACAGGACGTTCTCGGGGGAGCCGGGAGCCAGGTAGAGGCTCCCGAAGATGACGAGGCTGGACAGGAAGAGCGTCGTCAGCAGGCCGCCGAGCCGATGCAGGAGCAGACGACTCATCAGGGCGCCCCCAGCGCCGCGGCCCAGGTGGTGTCCATGTAGGCGAAGGTCAGCGGCGCGCCGGTGACGCCGCTGTTCTGGAAGACCAGGGCGCGCGGCTCGGCGATGGGGATCCACGGCAGATCCTTCGCCAGTTGCTGCTGGGCCGTGATCACGAACCCGGCGCGTGCCTGCGGGTCCTGGGTCGCCTGCGCGCGCTCCAGGGCCTGGGTGACGACGGGGTTGTCGTAGCCGTTGAAGTCCTGGACCCCGTACGGCAGGGCGAAGCTGCGGTACATCACCGCCGGCTCGGGGAACTCCATGTAGTTGAGGGTGAGGAACGAGTCGAGGCCGGCCCGGGCCTTGGGGTCGGTGAAGAGGTTGCCGTACTGCTGGTCCGGCAGGCCCACGATCTTGATGTTCAGGCCGATCTGCTGCCCGGTCTGCTGGATGACCTGCGCCAACTGCGCCTCGAACGGCGTGGCGGCCGGGTAGCCGAGGGTGATCTGCCGGTTCGCGCCCGGTACCTGGGCGACCAGCTTCTTGGCGCCTTCCGGATCGGGCTGCTCGACCAGGGCCCGGTAGGCGGCCTCGTACCGGCCGAGGGCCGGGTTGCCGCGCCAGTAGCCGGGCCCGGCCACGGCGTAGAGCGGGTCCGCCGCGCCGCTGTAGACGGTCTTCGCGATCGCGGCGCGGTCCAGCGCCAGGCTGAGGGCCTGACGCACCCTCACATCGCCGAGCGGGCCGGAGAAGCGGGAGACGATCAGGTCCTCGTTCTCCATCGTCGAGCCCTCGCCGCCGATGTAGAGCTTGCCGGAGGTGGCGCGGGACAGCGGGGTCACGGCGGCCGGCGGCACGTTGAACGCGCCCTGGGCGGCACCGGAGGTCAGCGCGTTGGTGAGCGCGGAGTTGTCCGAGTAGAAGTGGAACTCCAGGGTGTCGACCTTGGCGGCCCGCGCCGGGTTCCAGTAGTGCGGGTTGCGCCTGAGCACCAGGGAGCTGGTGCCGTCGAACGACGCGACGGTGTAGGGGCCCGAGCAGACCACGCCCACGTCGGCATTGCCGAAGTTCTGCCCCGTCTTGAGAGCGAAGGCCTTCTCGACCACGGCCCCGCCCAGCGCGCCGAGGTAGCGCACGAAGAGGTAGTTGTCCTTGGTGAAGGTGACCGTCACCTGGTGCGGGCCGGTGGCCCGGATGGAGCTGACGTCGCGGTAGCTGTCGGCGTAGTTGCTGGCCGTGGCCGGGTCCATGTTGCGGGCCAGGCTGTAGACCACGTCGTCAGGGGTGACCGGCTTGCCGTCGCTGAAGGCGGCTGTCGGGTCCAGCTCCAGCAGCAGGTGCCGACCGTCCGGCTGGGTCCAGGACTTGGCGACGCCGGGGCCGAGCGAGTAGTCGGCGTTCTCGTGGATCACCGTCTCGCAGACGTTGCCGAGGATGGTCTCCTCGGGGTAGTCGGCGGTCTTGACCGGGTCCTCCGAGTACGGCGGACGGTAGTCGCCGGACCAGACGACGTGGTCCAGCGGCTTGGTTCCCGGCGCGGTCGTCACCTGGGCGGCGGCGTAGTTGCTCTTCGGCGCGTTCGCGCCGGCGGACCCGCCGGAACTGCATCCGGCGGTCAGCGCGAGCACGGAGCCGCAGACGGCGGCGTGGAGCAGTCTTCTCTTCATGATCGGTGCTTTCCTGGCTCGGGTGGGGGAGATGACAGGAGGTCAGGAGACCTGGTGGACCAACTCGCCCTGGACGTAGGTGCGCAGCACCCGCGTCTCGGCGATGGCCTGACGGGGCCCGTCGAACGGGTTGCGGTCCAGCACGACCAGGTCGGCGTCCTTGCCCGCCTCGACGGATCCGGTGACGTGGTCCAGGTGGTTCACCCGCGCGGAGCCGGCGGTGTAGGCGGCGAGCGCCGCGCCGAGGTCGAGGCGCTGCTCCGGGCCGAGCACCCGGTTCGGGTCCTCCTCACCGGTGCGGTTGACGGCCACGTGGACGCCGGCCATCACGTCGGGCGTGGTCACGTCCCAGTCGCTGCCGGCGGCGAGCATCGCCCCGGCGCGCAGCAACGCGCCGAAGGGGTACTGCCGGCCGGCGCGGCCCTCGCCGAGGAACGGGATGGTCAGGTCGTCCATCTGCGGTTCGTGGCAGGCCCACAGCGGCTGGATCGTCGCCGTCGCGCCGAGCTCGCGGAAGCGGGCGATGTCGTCGGGGTGGACGACCTGGAGGTGGGCCAGGTGGTGCCGGTTGCCGCGGTCGCCGTTGCGGCGTCGCGCCTCCTCGACCGCGTCGAGGGCGTTTCGGACGGCGCGGTCGCCGAGGGCGTGGAAGTGCACCTGGAAGCCGGCCGCGTCGAGTTCGGCGACGTAGCCGCCGAGCTTCTCGGGGTCGACGAAGTCGAGCCCGTCCCTCCCCGTCGAACAGCCGCAGCCGTCGAGGTAGGGCTCCAGCATGGCGGCGGTGTGGTTCTCGGCGACGCCGTCCAGCATGATCTTGACCGTGCCGGCCCGGAACCGCTCGCCGTTGCGCTCGGACTCCTCGCGGCGCTGCCGGAATCCGTCCAGCTGCTCCGACCCGCCCGCACGGTCCCACCACTGGGCGGCCCGGACCCGGGCGGTCAGCGTGCCCTCACGGTCGGCCCGCAGGTAGGCGCCGTAGACGTCGCCCGGCCCGAACGCCGCGCCCACGGCGGCGTCCTGCCAGCCGGTGATGCCGTAGGAGTGCAGGTGGGCCTGGCCGGCCAGAAGACCTCGGTAGTAGTCCTCGTCGGTGTCCGCCGGGATGTGACGCTCCACCAGGTTGGCGGCGCCCTCCTGCAGCATGCCCGTCGGGGTGCCGTCGGGGTCGCGCTCGATCCGGCCGTCGGCCGGATCGGGGGTGTGCTTGTCGATGCCCGCGAGCTCCAGGGCCCGGCTGTTGACCCACAGGCCGTGCGCGTCGCGGTTCGGCAGTGCGACCGGGCGGTCCGGTACGACGGCGTCCAGTGCGGTGCGGTGCGGCAGGCCTCCCGGGAACGCGTCCAACCGCCAGCCGCCGCCGGTGATCCAGGGGAGCGCCGGGTGGGCCGCGGCGTAGGCGCCGATCGCGGCGAGGTACTGCTCGGCGGTACGCAACCCGTGCAGGTGGCAGCGGGTGAGCGTGGTGCCGCCGAAGACGGTGTGCACGTGGGCGTCCTGGAACCCCGGCAGCAGCAGCCTTCCGGCGAGGTCCACGACCTCGGTGCTCCGGCCGATCAGCGGCCGGACGTCGTGCTCGTGGCCGACGGCCACGATCCTACCGCCGCGGACGGCGACGGCGTCGGCCCAGGAACGGGCGGGGTCGACGGTGTAGACCGGGCCGCCCAGGAAGATCAGGTCGGCGGGGCCCGAAGCAGGGCCGGGGGTGCGTGTGGACACGGCGTCTCCGATACGAGGGGGACCGACGGGGTGTCAGGGAGCCGCGCGTGAGGTGGCGGCGGATGCGGAAGGAAGCGCCTCCCGATGGGGCGTCCTCGTCGGCAGGGGGCACACGCTGCTTGGTTGCGCGGGCAACCACAAGGGCCCGGTGGCTACGGATTCCGTCGAGCTCTTTACGGACAGTGGCGGATTTCGTACAGTTCCGCGCATGTCTCGGGTGCGGATCGTGGATGTTGCCGAAACCGCCGGGGTCTCTCGCGCGACCGTGACCAACGCGCTCAAGGGCACCGGCCGGATGACCGGCCGGACCCGCGAGCACGTCCTGTCGGTCGCCGCCGCCCTCGGCTACCCCCTCGTGGGCGACTCCCTCCGGCACGCGCCGAGCCGCACCCTCGCCCTGGGTGTCACCACCCTCGGCGCCGAGTCGTGGAACTTCGCCGCGCTGCCGTACTACGCCCAGGTGATCGCGGGCGCCCTCGCCAGCGCGCACGCCCGCGGCTACGGCCTCACCGTCCTCCCCGCCGCCCCGGCGGACCGTCGCTGGCACGCCCTGGTCGCCGACGGCGTGCTGCTGCTCGACCCGCACGAGGACGACCCGGTCGAGCGCCTGGTGCGGGCCGCGGACCTCCCGCTCGTCTTCGTCGGCCGTCCCGCCCGGCCGGAGCCGTGCGACGTCTGGGTCGACAACGACCACGACAGGGTGCTGCGCTCCGTCCTGGACCTGCTGCGCTCCCGGGGGGCGCGCCGGATCGCCCTGATCGCCGGGCCCGGCACGGACTACTACGCCCGTCGCAACGACGAGGTCTACCGCGCGTGGTGCGCGGAACGGGGCAGCGCCCCGCTGGTTGTTCCGCTGGACCATCCCGAGCTCGGCGAGGCGCTCTTCGCCGACCCCGGCGAGCGTGTCGACGCGGTCTACGGGATCTACGAGTCCGCCGGCCGCCTCGCGCTGGACGCCGCGCTGCGGCAGGGGCTGCGTGTGCCGGATGACGTGCTGGTCGCCTGCATGAGCGAGGACCTGGCCTACGCGGAGACGAACCCGCCGGTCACGACGGTCTCGCTCTCCCCGCGGTTGCTCGGCGGGCTCGCGGTGGAGGCGCTGGTCCAGCTCCTCGAATCCGGCTCGACGGGGGCTGTTCCCCAGCTCCCCACCCACGTCACGCTCCGCGCCTCGACGCAAGGGCGTTAGCCCTCAGGGGCGCGGGGCCGCGGCCCCTGGATCGTGCAGCGTCCCCCCTTGACGAGAGGCATGGATTCACTATTGGATGTGCGACCAATAGCCAAGCCGCCCCCCGGGGCTTGTCGGTTCGGAGAACTCCCCATGGCTGCCACCACCCCAGCTCGCGCCGCCGAGCCCCCCGGCACGCAGGACCAGAACACTCGCGCGACCCCGCACACTGGTGGAGTGGAGGCGCACGGCATCGACGTCATTCCCGACGGCGAGCGCCATGGCCGCCCTCGGGAACTCTTCGGTGTCTGGGCCGCGCCCAACGTCAGCTACCTGAGCCTCGTCGTCGGCGGGACGCTGATCCTGATGGGCCTCGGCCTCTGGCAGGCGATGGCCGTCGTGGTGGTCGGAAACCTCTTCTGGGCGCTGGTCGGCCTCGTCGCCGTCAGCGGGTCCGCCTCCGGGACGCCCAGTGAGGTGATCATGCGGGCGATGTTCGGCGTCCGGGGCAACCGGGCCAACATCGCGATCACCGGGTGGTTCGCCTCCGTCTGCTACCTCGCGCTCAACTGGGCCGCCGGCTGCCTCGCCGCCTTCGCCCTCGCCGACGAGGCGGGTCTGCATCCGGACACCGTGCTCAAGGTCGCGATCATCATCGCCGTCGCCGCCGCGACCCTCGCGATCAGCGTCTACGGCCACGCCATGATCGTGAAGCTGTACCTGCCGTTCACCATCGCGCTGACCGCCGTCTTCGTCCTCCTCGCCGGTTACGTGCTGCAGCACGCCGACTGGCACTACCACCCGCAGCAGTCCCTGCACGGCAGCGCGCTGCTCGCCGCCGTGGCCGGCGGTGTCGCGCTGGTCGCGTCCGCGCCGCTGTCGTACAACAACAGCGCCGACTTCGCCCGCTACCTGCCGCGCGACACCAGGCCCGGCGCCATCGCCGGCTGGACCTTCGTCGGCGCGTTCGTCCCGAGCGTGCTCTTCACCGGCCTCGGCGTGCTGGCCGGGACCGCGCTGGACATGACCGACCCGCAGAGCGCGCTGGAGTCGATCATCCCCGGCTGGTTCAAGCCCGCGTTCCTGCTCGCCATCGTGCTCTCCGCGATCGCCAACAACGCGATGACCGCCTACAGCTCCGGCCTCGCCCTGCAGGCCGTCGGCCTGAAGATCCGCCGCTCCCGCAGCGTCGCCCTCGACGGCACCCTCGGCGTCACGCTGACCCTCTACGCGCTGCTGGTCTCCAACTTCCTGACCACCGTCAACAGCATGCTGCAGCTGATGGTCGCGCTGATGGGCCCGACCATGGCGATCTACGCCGTGGACGTGCTGTGGCGGCGCAACCGCTACGACGGCCACGAGCTGAGCGACGAGACCCGCGGCGGACCGTTCTGGTACGCGGGCGGCGTCAACTGGGCCGGCGCCGTCGCCCTGGTCGTCAGCGCCGTCGCGGCCACGCTCTGCGTCGACACCGAGAGCTTCACCGGGCCGATCGCGCAGGCGATGAACGGCACCGACCTCTCCCTGCCGGTCGGCATGGGCCTCGCGGCGGGCCTCTACCTGCTGCTGATGCGCGGCCGCCGTCCCGCCGCCCCGCGCGCCTGACCGTCCCCTTCCTCCTGTCCTGCCGCCGTCCTGCCGAGGAGCAGCACCGCCATGACCACCCCCACGGTCTTCCGTTCCCCCGCCACCGAGCCCGGCGAGCGTGGACTGCTCCTCGGCCGGGCGTTCCCGGACCGGATCCACCGCACCTGCGACTTCTACGACACCCTCTTCGCGGCGGCCGGCGCCGCCCCCGCCGACGTCGGCGAGCTCGGCCGCACCGCCCTCGCCGCCATCGCGGCCACCGCGCCCGCGCTCGCGGAGGAGATCGACGGCATCGCCCGCGGCGCGCAGCTGCCCGTGGAGCGGATCGCCGCGCTCAACGCCCGCACCGAGATCCTCGGCCGCTTCGGGCGGCAGCACCCGGAGTGCTCGACCGTCGTCCACGCGCCCGCCGACGGCCGGCCCCCGGTCACCACCCAGACCTGGGACTGGCACGACGACATGCGCGACGGCTGGTTCGTCTGGCACATCGAGCACCCCGACGGCCGCAGTGTGCGGACCGTCACCGAGTACGGCATCGTCGGCAAGATCGGTGTCAACGCGGCCGGGCTCGGCCTGCACTTCAACATCCTCGCCCACGCCGCCGACGCGTCCGCGTCCGTGTCCGTGTCCCAGCGGGGGTGGCTGCCCGTCCACGTCCTGGCCCGGCACGTGCTCGACACCTGCGGCAGCGTCGACGAGGCGGCACGCCTCGCGATGGCGACGCCCGTCGCCGCGTCCAGCTCGCTGACCCTCGCCGGGTACGAGCAGGGCCGCGCCCGCGCCGCGACGGTCGAGCTCAGCCCGGCCGAGCCCGCCCTGCTCCGGCCCGGCACGGACGGCTACCTGCTGCGCACCAACCACTTCGTCGACCCCACCCTGGCCGCCGGAGAGGCCCTGGCGACCGAGGACCCGGACACCCGCCACCGCCTCGACGCCCTGCACGCACGCACCGCGCTGCGCCCGGCCCCGGACACCTCGGCGCTGCTGGACACCCTCGACCACCACCTGGCCGACGGCGCCGCGCTGTGCTGCCACGCTGACCCCGCCGAGCCGCTGGGCAAGCGCTGGGAGACGCTCGCGACCGTCTCCATCGACGTCACCTCCTCCCGTCTCCACGTCCACGCCGGCGGGCCGTGCACCGCGCGGGGGACGGAGTGGACCGTGGTCTGACGGATCGGTCCCCCGGGTGCGCCCTGGCGGTTAGATTGATCAGCGATCGCGCCGAGCAGTTGGGAGCACCCGGATGACGGACACCCCGCCCCGCCCGTTGGAGCAACGCATCGCGGACACCCGCGCGCGCTTCGCGGCCGACATGGACGTCTGGGTCGCCACCGGCGGCGCGGCCGGGCCTCATCTGGTGCCGCTCTCGTACGACTGGGACGGTGCGAGCTTCGTCGTCAGCACCCTTCCCGGCTCGGCCACCGCACGGAACATCGCCGAGAACGGACAGGTCCGGCTCGCCTTCGGGCCCACCCGGGACGTGGTGATGGTCGAGGGCACGGCACGGCCCGTTCCCGCCGCCGAGGTCGACGGCGGGGTCGCCGACGCCTACGCCGCCCACACCGACTGGGATCCGCGCAAGCAGCGCGAGGAGTACGCCTGGTTCCGGATCACCCCGCTGCGCATCCAGGCTTGGCGCGAGGCCGACGAGCTGCGTGGCCGCGACCTGATGAAGCAGGGCGCGTGGCTGGCCGGATAGCCCTACCTTGGTGATCATGAGCGACGACGAGGGTTTCCGCTGGGAGCAGCCGGAGGTGCTGCGCGCCAGGACGAGCATGAAGTGGCGGGCCTACGCGCCGGACGTGCTGCCGGTCTGGGTCGCCGAGATGGACTGCGCGCTCGCGCCGCCCGTCGCACGGGCGTTGACCGAGGCCGTCGCGCGCGGCGACACCGGCTACCCCTTCGGCACCGACTACGCCGAGGCGCTCGCCGGCTTCGCCCGGGACCGCTGGGGCTGGGACGGCGTCGCCGTGGAGCGGTCCACGCCCGTGCCGGACGTCATGCGCGGCATCGTCGAGATGCTGGGCCTGGTGACCGACAGAGGCGACACCGTCGTCGTCAACTGCCCGGTGTACCCGCCGTTCTACGACTTCGTCCGGAACAGCGGCCGCAGCGTCCTGGAGGCGCCGCTCGGCCCCGACCTGCGGATCGACCTCGGCGCGCTGACGGACGCCTTCCGGAGCGCCACCGCCGGCGGTGCCCGGGCCGCCTACCTGCTGTGCAGCCCGCACAACCCGACCGGGACGGTGCACACCCGCGAGGAGCTGGAGGCCGTCGCCGCCCTCGCGGACGAGTTCGGTGTGCGGGTCGTCGTCGACGAGATCCACGCGCCGCTGGTGACGGGCGGGGTCTCCTTCGTCCCCTACCTCAGTGTGCGCGGCGCGGAGAGCGGGCTGAGCCTGATGTCCGCCTCCAAGGCGTGGAACCTCGCCGGTCTCAAGGCAGCACTCGCCGTCGCCGGCGAGGCAGCGGCGCCGGACCTGGGCCGGATGCCCGTCCAGGTGCGTGACGGCGTCAGCCACTTCGGCGTGATCGCCCACACCGCGGCGCTGCGCGAGGGCGGGACATGGCTCGACGCGCTGTTGCCCGCGCTCGCGGAGAACCGTGCGCTGCTGGTCCGGCTGCTCGCCGAGCACCTGCCGCAGGTCCGCTACCGGCCGGGTGACGGCACCTACCTCGCCTGGCTCGACTGCCGTGACCTGGGCCTCGGCGAGGACCCGGCGGCGGTCTTCCACGAGCGCGGCCGCGTCGCCCTCAGCGGGGGCCTGGCGTTCGGCACCGGCGGCGCCGGGCACGCCCGCTTCAACCTGGCCACCAGCCCGGCGCTCATCGAGGAGGCGGTGCGCAGGATGGCAGCCTCCTGCTGAACCGCCGCCCGCTGAACCGCTGCCCGCTGAACCGCTGCCCGCTGAACCGCTGCCCGCTGAACCGGTGCCCGCGCAACGTCGTTCTGGCGGCACGTCGGTAAACGACCTTCGTGCCGCTCCTTCCCAAGGCCGCGCCCGGGCCACCATTCTCCAAGAGAGCGCTCACCTCGGACCGGACGCCTCATGGGACCAGGGGGAACACATGACGCAGAACAGCACGCCCGTGACCGCTGCCGCGTGGACCGGCATGGTGCCGGTCGACGACACCGCCCTGGCCGTTGCCGACACCGGCGGCAGCGGCGTCCCCGTCCTCTACCTGAACGGCCAGTTCGCCACCCAGGGCTACTGGCGCCGAGTGATCTCCGAACTCGGCCCGGACTGGCGTCACATCACCTACGACGAGCGCGCGCGGGGCCGCAGGTCCGGGCGATCGAAGGACTACTCCTTCGAGGCCGCCGTCCGTGACGTCGACGCGGTGCTCGCGGCCAGGGGCGTCGAGCGGGCGTTGGTGATCGGCTGGTCCTACGGCGCGGTGGTCGCCGTGCACTGGGCCGCGAGGAACCCGGCCCGGGCCGTCGGCGCGGTCCTCGTCGACGGCGCGTTCCCCTACGACTGGCTCGACGACGCCATGGAGGTGCGCATCCGCAAGCTCTTCCGTCGGATGAGCGTGTTCACGCCGTTGCTGCGCCCGACCGGCATCACCCCCAGGATGAGCGCGACCGAGCAGGCCGACACCAACATCGAGCTCGGCAGGCTCTCCCGTGCGAGCGAACTGGACCCCGTCCTGGACGACATCGCCGTCCCAACGCGCTACGTGATCGCCTCCGGTGCCTCCTTCGGCAGTCACGGCGACGAGCAGGAGCGCATCCGCACCGGCATCGACGCGGTGACCGCCCGCAACCCCCACATCCAGGTCAGTGCCAAGGTCGCGGCCAACCACGGCGCGATCCTGCGCAAGGAGTTCGTGGCCGTGGCCGCGGCGGTCCGCGAGGTCGCCGCGCTCGACGGGGAGGCGGCGGAGTAGGGACCGCGGCCGCGTCCGCTCAGAACAGCCCCGGCTGTTCCTGAGGCTCCGTCATGCGCGGCACCGGAACGGCCTCCGCCGAGAAGGGCGCACCGGCCTCCGTGCGGCACACCGCCCACCCGGCCAGCAGTCGCGTGTCCAGCAGCACCAGGCCCAGCGACGGCACGGACAGGTAGAGGTCGCCCGCCGTCCGGCACATCACGCGGCCCGATACGACGTCGCCCGGCCGCAGCGCCGCCACGGCCGCGTCCGGGCGCAGGCCCGCGTCCGGGAGCCCGTAGTGGGCGCAGTGGTCCGTCACCACGGTGTCCGGTCGCCGCGTCTGGCCCTCCGGCCAAGGCAGCTCCCGCGTGAGCGCCGCGTGCGCGAACAGCGCGGCGGCGCGCTCCTCGCTGTTGCCCGGTGCCCGCCGCGCCTCACGCTTGCGGACCGTGGCGACGCGGTCCGGCAGCCCGAGGGCGACGCCGAGCAGGTGCTCGACGCGTCGCGCGGACGGCAACGTGCCCTCGGAGAGGAAAACCGAGGCCAGTGCGCCCTGTTCGAGCAGGCGGGCGAGCCCCCGCTCGGCGGCGGTGATGCCCACCTTGATCCCGGCCGAGCCGTGGTGGGCCAGGTAGACCGCGTACGGGCGCGGATCGTCGAGCAGCGTGTCCGCGGCGACCGAGTACTGCCGGTCCAGCCGGGCGCAGGCGCCGCAGCGGGCGCCGCGCGAGGACGGGTCCAGTGCCTTGTTCGTCCCGCAGGGGATCCGGCGGCCGGAGCGCCACACACCGACACAGCGGCGGTCCGCGCCGACCCCGAACGCGGCCACCGAGCCCAGCGGCAGCGCGCCGGAGCGCGTCGATCCCGTCGTCGGCGCCCACCACTCCAGCACCGGCTCCTCGCCCTGCCACCGCAGCCCGGCGGCCCGCCACGGAGCCCTCGGCGCGTTACCCGTCCGACCGTTCCCGTTCTGCACACCTCCAGCCTGCCAGGCGGGCCCGACATTGCGTTCAGCTCCGGGCCGGGCAGCCGTCGGCGGGGGAGAGGGAGCTGCAGAAGGCTCGCGGCATCAGCAGCAGGGTGCGCGTGATCAGCTCCTGCGTCGCGCCGGCGTCCCGGATCCCGTTGGTCACCGTGCGGCAGCCGGTCAGGCCGATCAGCACCGGCACCACCTGCCGTCCGTCACTGAACACCGCCAGCACGGCGGAGCCGTCGTCCGCCGGGCAACCGCTCGGGCCACCGGCGCCCTGCGGGCCGGGCAGCCTGTTCAGCGCGTTGCGCATCCCCTCCACGTTCGCCGGACCGGCCACCACGGCGACGTCGGGCGAGTGCACGCCAGGGGTGCGCTCGACGTCCTGCAGTGGGGGATACCCGCACAGCAGCAACCGGTCGGCCACGAGCGGCTCCGTCCGTTCGAGCAGCCCACCCGCATCGCTCGCCGGGAGCTGCGGCGGCTGCGCCGGGCAGTTCCCGGTGCGGACGTCCCTGAGAAGCCCGGCCACCGCCTGCGCCGCGTCGATCGTCACGCCGTCCCGCTGCGGCTCGGTGTGCGGCGTGGCATCGGAACACCCCGCAGCCAGCGCCAGCGCGAGCGCGGCCACCCAGGCCGCGGCCGGCCCCACCGGGCGTCTTCGTGCGTCTCTTCCTGACATTTCATCACCAGCTCTGGCTGAGACGGTAGTTCCGTTGGGACGCAGCGTCGCGGCGGCGGGTTCCCGCTCTCAGCCTTGCTTGGTTCGTCCTAACCGCACAATTCGTTCAGGTCTTCACGCCGGTGATGCTGGTGAACGCCGCAGTGCCCGAGTAGCCGATCAGGAAACCGATGAGCAGACCACCCCAGAAGTCCTCGACAGTCACAAAGGACTGCGCCTCGGACTTCCGCGCGGAGAAGATGATCGCGGCCCAACTCAGGATGGTGGACAGGATCAGCGAGGCGGCGGCTACGCCGAGCTGTCCTTCAATGAGGTGGTCCACCGTCCTGGCGTTCTGAAGGGAGCGCCCCGCACTGCCGACCGTTCCGCCGATGATGCCGCCCAGCATGACGTTCCAGAGCGCCGACTTGACCGGGACGGTCAGGGCTGTGGTGTTGGAGAAGATCCGGCGGCGAGGAGGATCTTCCGGCTCGCTGATCTCCTCAGATGTGGAGTGGAATGCCACCTTCTGAGGTTCGAAACCGTAGATCACGGTGAGTTGCAAATGATACTTCGCCGGTATGAAGAAGGGGCTGCGTTGGGTTCCCAGGCGGATCGTCCACACGTCGGTGCAGCCCGGTTCGAGCGCCGCTCCTCGCGGGAGGGAGCCGGTGAGTTGAACGCGCTCGGTGTTGTCGTCCGTCACGGCCAAGCGCACCGTGGCTGCGTGCAGGGCGGTGACGTTTACCCGCCTCAGCCGCCCGCTCAGGTCGATTACGGCGCTGTTCTCCGCCGTGATGTTGATCTCGGATGCCAGGGCCGCCTCTGCCGCCCAATTGGCGGTCTCCAGGTTGGCTATTTGTTCGCTGAGGCGGTCGGCTTCCGGGCCGGACGGATCAGCCATACCGTGCAGAGCTTCCCGCAGTTCGCTGATTCGCCTCAACCGGCCGTCGATCTCGTCCCGCAGTTCCTTCTCCCGGCGGGCGTCTTCGCCGAGCCTCCGATGTCTCCTTGGGGCGCCCGACCTCTTTAAGAACCTGTGTCGGCAGGCTCAGTTCAACGGCGTCGATCCATGCCGCCACGGCAAAAGGGTTCTTGATGTGGAGGTAGACCGTGAAGTCGGTGCCCGAGTAGACCTCGGGCACGGACAGGTCGACGGACAGGTCCAGCAGCCCCAGTTGACCCGTCGGCTCCAGCGAAGGAGTTGTCATGCGAGCCAAGTTATCCAGTCGACTGCCATCCGGCATCGCGTTCTGGCAGTTGGTCGGATTCTCTCGTGGAGGGGGATGGCGCGGTTCGGGGCGCCGGCGGCCTGGCATCGGAATGCGGAGGCGGAGTTCACCTCGTCGGTGTGAACTCCGCCTGCCCCGCGTGGAGCGTGTACCCGGTGTGGGGGCGGGCCATTCGGCCCGGATCGGGTGACGTGTCGGCCGGGGGTCAGTGGTGGTGGCCGTGGTGGTTCTCGTGGCCGCCGTGTCCTGAGTGCTCGTCGTGCTCTGCGCCGTGCGTGCCGTGCGCGCCGTGCCCCGGGCGTGCGGCGTCGTCGGCGTGCGTGCCGTGGTCCATGGTGTCCGGGGCGCCGCCCATCATGGCGAGCATCGCGCGGCCGCCGGTGCGCAGGAAGCGGATCACCAGGGCGGCGGCGAGCAGCAGGAAGACGATGTTGAGGTAGGTGGTGTAGTTCCAGCTGATCCCGTCCATGGGGATCTTCGCGTCGGCCTGGTCCGGTACCAGGCCCAGGCTGCCGAAGAGGAGTTCGACCGCGTACCCGGCGACGACCATGGCCAGGTAGAACGTGCCCGCCAGGTACAGCGCCATGCGGGTGCCGTAGTACTTCCGGTAGATGTTCAGGATCGGCAGGATCAGCAGGTCGGCGAAGATGAAGGCGACCACGCCGCCGAAGCTGATGCCGCCCTTCCACAGCACCACCGCCAGCGGCACGTTGCCGATCGAGCAGACGAACGAGACCAGCGCGACGACCGGGCCGATCAACGGGCCCCAGATCTTCGACAGCAGGGGGTGGCCGTCGAAGAAGAAGTGCTGCCAGAAGGAGTCCGGCACCCACGCCGCGATCGCGCCCGCGATCAGCAGGCCGAGGACGAGGTCGCGCAGGATCGCGGCCCACTCCATCACGAAGACGTGGGAGACCGAGGTGTAGCCGCGCCGCGACAGCAGGCGCTTCCGGAACGAACCGTCGCCGCCGACGGACATGTCCATCGCCGCGTGGCCCTCCATCGAGCCGGCCAGGCCGCGGTCTGCGTTCTCGCGGGCCTCGCGCAGCAGCCGGCTGCGCAGGGTGAGCCGGAACAGGACGGCCAGCATCACGATCATGATCGGTCCGCCGGTGAACTCGGCGAGGGTGAACTGCCAGCCCATCAGCAGCGCCAGGATGACGCCGAGTTCCACGACGAGGTTGGTGGAGGCGATCTCGAACGCCATGGCCGCAGTGAAGTCCGCCCCCTTGCGGAAGAGCGAGCGGGCCAGGGCGACGGCGGCGTAGGAGCAGGACGAGGACGCCATCCCGAGCAGGGAGGCGACGGTGAGCGTGCGCGGCCGGTCGTCGCCCAGGCGCCGGACGATCGTCTCCTTGCGGACCACGGCCTGGACGACCGCCGAGAGCAGGAAGCCCAGGATCAGGGCCCAGGTGATCGCCCAGGTCATCGACCCGGCGACGGCCAGCGCGTGTCCCACCGCGTGCAGCACCGACATGATCTGATCATCTCCGCAGGAGCGTTCGTGTGCGAGTGATGCGAGCGCCCTCAGATATACCCCATGGGGGTATGCCTCGCAAGCGTTCGGGTGACCTCGCGGCGCGGGTCCCGCGGATGCGGCGGGGCGCGGCACACGCTGGTCGTGGCCACGGTGCACGTCTGGATCGCCTTCGGATCGGGTCCGGCTCCGTGGCCCCGCCCGAGGAGGCCCCTGTGGAGATCCTGCTGCTGGCGTCCGGATTCAACAGCCTCACCCAGCGCGTCTTCGCCGCGCTGCGCGACCGCGGGCACAGCGTCGCGGTCGAACTGGCCCTCGGTGACGCCGCGGCCCTGCGCGCCGCCCTGGCCAGGCTGAAACCGCAGCTGGTCCTCGCGCCGATGCTCAAGCGTGCGATCCCCGCCGACGTGTGGTCCTCCGTCACCTGCCTGGTCGTGCACCCCGGTCCGCTCGGCGACCGCGGCCCGTCCTCGCTCGACCGCGCCGTCCTGGAGCGACGGGACGCGTGGGGCGTCACGGTCCTGCAGGCCGAGGAGGCGATGGACGCCGGCCCCGTCTGGGCCACCGTGCCGTGCGCCCTGCCGCCGCGCGGCAAGAGCGACCTGTACCGGGGCGAGGTGGCCGACGCCGCCGTCGAGGCCGTGCTGCTCGCCGTCGAGCGCTACGCGTCCGGCGCCCACGTGCCGCTGTCGCAGGACGAGCCCGAGGTCCGGGCCACGGTGCTGTCCCGGCCGCTGCTGCGGCAGGACGAGCGCCGCATCGACTGGCAGCGCGACACCACCGCCGAGGTCCTGCGCCGCCTGCGTTCCGCCGACTCGCAGCCCGGTGTGCTCGACGAGATCGCCGGGGAGGAGTGGTTCCTGCACGGCGGACACGAGGAGGACCGGCTGCGCGGCGCGCCGGGCGAGCTGCTGGCCGCCCGGGCCGGCGCGGTCTGCCGGGCCACCGTCGACGGCGCGGTGTGGATCCCGCAGCTGCGCGCCCGGCGCAGACCCGGCGGACCGCCGCCGTTCACGCTCCCCGCCACCCTGGCGCTGGCCGTCGCCGCGCGCGGGCGCCCCGAACGGCGGCTGCCGCCACTGTCCGAGGCGCCGGTGGAGCTGGAGCTCCCGCCGGGGCGCCGCACCTGGAGCGACATCCGCTACCAGGAGGTCGGCGAGGTCGGGCTGCTCTGGTGCGGGTTCCCCGGCGGCGCCCTGAGCACCCACCACTGCCGGCGCCTGCTCGCCGCCTACCGGGAGGCGTGCCGCAGGCCCACCTCCGTGCTGGTCCTGGGCAGCTCGCGCGACTTCTTCGCCAACGGCATCCACCTCAACGTCATCGAGGCCGCGCCGGACCCCGCCGCCGAGTCCTGGGCCAACATCAACGCCATCGACGACGTGGTCGAGGCCGTGCTGACCACCACCGACCGGCTCGTCGTGGCGGCGCTCGGCGGCAACGCCGCCGCGGGCGGCGTGATGCTGGCGCAGGCCGCGGACGAGGTCTGGTGCCGCCGGGGCGTCGTGCTGAACCCGCACTACCGCCTGATGGGCCTGTACGGCTCCGAGTACTGGACGTACACGCTGCCGCAGCGGGTCGGCCCGGCCGAGGCGGACCGGATGATGGCGGCGGCCCTGCCGGTCGGCACCGAGCGCGGCCTCGACCTCGGCCTCGTCGACCGGGTGCTGGGGTGCGGACCGGAGGAGTTCGCGGACGCGGTCATCCGGTCGGCCCAGCGGCTGGCCGCGAGCCCGGGGGCGGGGGCCCGGACGGCCCGCAAAAAGGCCGATCTGGACCGGCGGGAGGCCGAGAAACCGCTCCACGCCTACCGCAACGACGAGCTCGCCCGGATGCACGCGATCTTCTTCGACGCGGAGCACCCGTACCACGCGCTGCGCAGCGCGTTCGTCCGGAAAGAGGCCCCGGCGGGGACGCCGGAGCACCTGCGCGCGTACCACCGGTCGGCGGTGTCCCCGTCACCCTGACGGCGCCACGTCAGCGCGCGCCACGGCGTGGCGCGCGCTATCCAGGAGTCAGGAGGCCCTTGTCTGGCTCCGTAGCGAACTTCCCCTTTGGAGGCATCCATGTCGGATGCGCAGACTTCCACCGCCACGGCGGACCCAGGGGCCGAGGACGAGGCCCCGATCCACATTCTCTGGATCAACGCAGGACTGAGCTGTGACGGCGACTCGGTCTCGCTGACCGCCGCCACGCAGCCGAGCATCGAGGAGATCGCGCTCGCCGCCCTCCCCGGGCTCCCGAAGATCGCCGTCCACTGGCCGCTGATCGACTTCGAGTGCGGTCCGGTCGGCGGCGCCGACACGTTCATCGAGTGGTTCTTCAAGGCCGACCGCGGCGAACTCGAACCGTTCGTCCTGGTCGTCGAGGGGTCCATTCCCAACGAGGCGATCAAGCCCGAGGGTTACTGGTGCGGTTTCGGCGACGACCCGAACACCGGCCAGCCCATCACCACCAGCGAGTGGTTGGACCGGCTGGCGCCCAAGGCGCTGGCGGTCGTGGCCATCGGCACCTGCGCCACCTACGGCGGCATCCACGCCATGGAGGGCAACCCCACCGGCGCCATGGGCGTGCCGGACTACCTGGGCTGGGACTGGAAGTCCAAGGCCGGGATCCCGATCGTGTGCGTGCCCGGCTGCCCGATCCAGCCGGACAACTTCGCCGAGACGCTCACCTACCTGCTCTACATGGCCACCGGCGCCGCACCGATGATCCCGTTGGACGACAAGCTGCGTCCGACCTGGCTCTTCGGCGCCACCGTCCACGAGGGCTGCGACCGGGCCGGCTACTACGAGCAGGGTGACTTCGCCACCACCTACGACTCGCCCAAGTGCCTGGTGAAGCTGGGCTGCTGGGGTCCGGTGGTGCACTGCAACGTGCCCAAGCGCGGGTGGATGGACGGCATCGGCGGCTGCCCCAACGTCGGCGGCATCTGCATCGCCTGCACCATGCCGGGTTTCCCGGACAAGTTCATGCCGTTCATGGACGAACCCCCCGGCGGCAAGATCTCCTCGACCGCCAGCGGCATCTACGGCGCGGCCATCCGCAGACTGCGCGCCGTGACCATGAGGACGGTCGACCAGGAGCCCAAGTGGCGCTCCAAGGGACCCGAGCTGAAGACGGGTTACCGCAAGCCCTGGTAAGGGCAGTTCATCCGACCCATCCGACCCACAAGGGAAAGAGCGAACACCACCATGGCGGCAGACGGACTGCTGGAGATGTCCTGGGACCCGATCACGCGGATCGTGGGCAGCCTGGGCATCCACACGAAGATCGACTTCAAGCAGAAGCGGGTCGCCGAGTGCTACAGCACTTCGTCCGTCTTCCGCGGCTACAGCGTCTTCATGCGCGGCAAGGACCCGCGTGACGCGCACTTCATCACCAGCCGCATCTGCGGCATCTGCGGCGACAACCACGCCACCTGCTCGGTGTACGCGCAGAACATGGCCTACGGCGTGAAGCCGCCGCACCTGGGCGAGTGGCTGATCAACCTCGGCGAGTCCGCCGAGTACATGTTCGACCACAACATCTTCCAGGAGAACCTGGTCGGGGTCGACTACTGCGAGAAGATGGTCAAGGAGACCAACCCCGGCGTGCTGGAGCTGGCCGAACGCACCGAGGCCCCGCACGCCGGCGACCACGGCTACCGCACCATCGCCGACATCATGCGCTCGCTCAACCCGCTGGAGGGCGAGTTCTACCGCGAGGCCCTCCAGGTCTCGCGCTACACCCGCGAGATGTTCTGCCTCATGGAGGGGCGCCACGTGCACCCCTCCACCCTCTACCCGGGCGGCGTCGGCACCGTCGCCTCCGTCCAGCTGATGACCGACTACATGAGCCGGCTGATGCGCTACGTGGAGTTCATGAAGCGCGTCGTCCCGCTCCACGACGACCTCTTCGACTTCTTCTACGAGGCGCTGCCCGGCTACGAGGAGGTCGGCCGCCGCCGCGTCCTGCTGGGCTGTTGGGGCGCGCTGAACGACCCGGAGTACTGCGACTTCACCTACCGCAACATGACCGACTGGGGTCGGCGGATGTTCGTCACCCCGGGCGTCGTTGTCGACGGCAAGCTGGTCACCAACGACCTCACCCAGATCAACCTGGGCATCCGGATCCTGCTCGGCAGCTCCTACTACCAGGACTGGGAGGGCCAGGAGCAGTTCGTCACCCACGACCCGCTCGGCAACCCCGTCGACCCGCGCCACCCGTGGAACCAGCACACCATCCCCGCGCCGCAGAAGCGCAACTTCGACGACAAGTACAGCTGGGTCATGTCCCCGCGCTGGTTCGACGGCAAGGACCACCTGGCCCTCGACACCGGCGGCGGCCCGATCGCCCGCCTGTGGTCCACCGCCCTGTCCGGCCTGGTCGACATCGGCTACGTCAAGGCCACCGGGCACAGCGTGATCATCAACCTGCCCCGGACGCTCACCAAGCCGGAGACCACCTTCGAGTGGAAGATCCCGCAGTGGAGCAACGCGCTGGAGCGCAACCGGGCCCGCACCTACTTCCAGGCCTACGCGGCCGGCGTCGCCCTGCACGCCGCCGAGAAGGCGCTGGTGGAGATCCGCGCCGGACGGACCTCGACCTGGGAGAAGTTCGAGGTGCCGGACGAGTCCATCGGCTGCGGCTTCACCGAGGCCGTGCGCGGGGTGCTCTCGCACCACATGGTGATCCGCGACGGCAAGATCGCCAACTACCACCCCTACCCGCCGACCCCCTGGAACGCCTCCGTGCGCGACAGCTACGGCACGCCCGGCCCCTACGAGGACGCGGTGCAGAACACGCCCATCTTCGAGGAGAACCCGCCGGACAACTTCAAGGGCATCGACATCATGCGCGCCGTGCGCAGTTTCGACCCGTGCCTGCCCTGCGGCGTCCACATGTACGTCGGCAACGGGAAGACGGTGCAGAAGATGCACGTCCCCACGGGCCTGAGCGGCCTGGCCGGATGACGGCCACGCCTGCCACCGCGTCCACGCCGCAGCAGACCGCGGCGCGCGTCGAGGAGCTGTTGGAGCGGCTCGCGGCGCAGGACCCTGCCGTGGCCGCCACGGCCGAGGAACTGGTCCGGGCCCTGATGGAGTTCTACGGCGCGGGCCTGGCCCGCGCCGTGGCCCTGCTGTCCGGCCGCTCCGGCGCCCCCCTGGGCGCGCTGCTGGACGACGAGGTGACGGCCGGGCTGCTGGTCCTGCACGACCTGCACCCGGACGACCTGCCGACGCGCGTGGACCGCGCGCTGCGGGCCGCGGAGGCGGGCACCGTGGAGATCGTCGCACTGGACGAGCAGCTCGGGCGGGTGACGCTGCGCGAGGCGCAGGCCGGTCACGGCTGCGGCTGCCCCAGCACCAACGCCTCGCTCCAGCAGCGGATCGAAGCGTCGCTGTCCTGCTTCGCGCCCGAGATCACCACGGTGGAGATCGCGGCGGCGGAGCCCGCGCGCCGCGAGCCGGCGCTGCTCCAGATCGGCCTCCGCCCGGGCGCGGCCGCGGAGGCGCGATGAGCGCGCCCGCCGCTCCGCGCAGCGGGTTGCGGCGGTTCACCGCGCCGAGGCCGCCGGCCGTGGAGCGGTGCGAGCTGTGTGCGGTGCCCGTCGCGCCCGAGCACCGGCATCTCGTCGACGTCGAGCGGAGGGCACTCGCCTGTGCCTGCCCCGCCTGCGCCGCGCTGTTCGAGCGGGAGGGGTCCGGTGGCGTCAAGTACCGGTCCGTGCCCCGCCGTTACCTCACCGATCCGGTCAACCCGCTCGGCGAGGGCGCGTGGGCGCTGCTGCGCATCCCCATCGGCGTCGCGTTCCTGCTGCACAACTCCGCGCTCGGCCAGGTCGTCGCCTGCTTCCCCGGCCCGGCCGGGGTGACCGAGAGCGAGGTCGACCCGGAGGTGTGGCGGCGGTTCGTCGCCGTCACACCGCTCGCCGCCGAGCTGCGTCCCGACGTGGAGGCGCTGTTGGTGCGCCGCACCGGTGGCCATCGCGACTGCCACCTCGTCCCCGTCGACGCGGCCTACGCGCTCGTCGGGCGGATGCGCACGTACTGGCAGGGCTTCGACGGGGGCGCCGAGGCGCACGCCGAACTCGACGCGTTCTTCGCCGACGTGGCCCGGCAGTCGCGGCCGCTCGCTCCGGCCAAGGGGGTCGGCAGGTGACCGGCGGCCTCGACTTCGCCTGCGTGGGCGTGCGCGCCGAGCCCTACGCCGCCGGGCCGACGCTGGTGTTCCGCGTCCGCGTCACCGCGGGTGGCGAGGACCGGCGCGTCCACGCGCTCGCGCTGCGCTGCCAGTTCCGCGTCGAACCCGCGCAGCGCCGCTACAGCGACGCCGAGGCGGCGGCGCTCGGTGACCTGTTCGGCGAGCGCGAGCGCTGGGGCCGCAGCCTCAACCCGCTGCAGTTCGCGCAGGTCTCCGTCGTGGTGCCCGGATTCGACGGCAGCACCGAGGTCGACCTGCCGGTGCCGTGCAGCTACGACACCGACATCGCCGCGACCCGATTCTGCGACGCCCTCGACGACGGCGAGGTGCCGCTGCTGCTGCTCTTCTCCGGCACCGCCTTCCGCGGCCCGGGCGGCTTCCAGGTCGAGCCGGTGCCGTGGCACAAGGAGGCCGTCTGTCGGATGCCGGTCGCGGTGTGGCGGGAGATGATGGACCAGCACTTCCCCGGATGCGGCTGGCTCCGGCTCCCGCGCGAGGTGCTCGACGCGCTGCGCGCCTACCGCTCCCGCAACGCCCTGCCCTCCTGGGAGGCCACGGTCGAGCAACTGCTCGCCCACGCGGAAGAACCCCGCTCGCTGCTCACCCCCGAGGGGAGTCCCAGGTGACCACCGCCGCCGTGGCCGGGCCCTGCTTCGACACCGCGCGCGAGGTCGCCGACGCGGTGCTCTACGAGGGTTACGTGCTCTACCCCTACCGCGCCTCCTCGGCCAAGAACCGGATGCGCTGGCAGTTCGGCGTCCTGGTGCCGCCCGCCTACGGCCTCGACGTCGGCGAGCACGCCTGGCACCGCACCGAGTGCCTGGCCGAACCGCGCGCCGGCGCCGACCTGGTGGTCGAGGTGCGGTTCCTGCAGGCCCAGCGGCGCACCGTGCAGCAGGTCGAACCGGACCGCTCCACCCGCACCGTGGACCGCCTGGAGCTGCCCGACCGGGTGCTCGTCCCCTGGGACGAGGGTGTCGAGGCGACGGTCGACTTCCGGGTGCCCGTCGCCGACCTGTGCGCGGCCGGCGGACAGCCGGTGACCTTCCCGTTCCGACGGCCCGCCGCCGAGGAGGTCGAGGACGTCCGCGACGCCTCCGGTCGGGTCGTCGGCCGCCTGGTGCGGCGGCGCGAGCGGATCGACGCCGTGCTGCGCCTCTCCGCCGTCGAACTGCCAGGCCCCTACCAGGTGGTGCGGCTGCGCGCCGTGCTGGAGAACACCGGCGAGTGGAGTCCCGGCGTCGGCCGGGCGGGCGACCGGGAGGCGGCGCTGCCGCACGCCCTGGTCTCCGCGCACCTGCTGCTGGGCCTGACCGCCGGCTCGTTCGTCTCGATGACCGACCCGCCCGAATGGGCGGCCAAGGCCGTCGCCGAGTGCCGCAACGAGCGCACCTGGCCGGTGCTGGCCGGCACGGACGGGCGCGCGGACGTCGTGCTCTCCTCCCCGATCATCCTGGAGGACCATCCCAGGATCGCCCCGGAGAGCTGCGGCACCCTCTACGACGCCACCGAGATCGACGAGATCCTGGCCCTGCGCACGGCCGCCCTCACCGACCAGGAGAAACGCGAGGCACGCGGCACGGACGACCGCGCGGCCGCCGTCGTCGACCTGGCCGACTCGCTGCCGCCGGAGATCTGGGAACGCCTGCACGGCGCCGTGCGCTCGCTGCGCGAAGTGACCGACGGCCCACCGGTGCTGGTCACCCCCGGTGAGGAGGATTCCGCGCTCGAGGACCTGATGACACCCCAACTGCCGTGGTGGGACCCGGCCGCCGACCGCAGCGTCGACCCCGGCACCGACCACGTCCTGGTCGACGGCACGCCCGTGCGCGCCGGCAGCAGGGTGCGGCTGCGTCCGGGCAAGCGCCGCAGCGACGCCCAGGACCTGTTCCTGAGCGACGCCCCGGCGCTGGTCGAGGCGGTCCTGCACGACGTCGACGGGCTGGTGCACCTGGCCGTCACCCTCGACGACGACCCGGGGGCCGACCTGCGGCGCCAACAGGGCCGGTTCCTCTACTTCCAGCCCGACGAGGTCGTCCCGGTGGAGGCGCCGTGAAGGAGAAGCCGCCGCGCGCGCTCGTCGCCGGGCTCGGCAACATCTTCCTGTCCGACGACGGCTTCGGCGTGGGCGCCGCCGCGCTCCTCGCGCGCTGCGAACTCCCGCCCGGCGTCGAGGTCGTGGACATCGGCGTGCGTGGCGTCCATCTCGCCTACCAGCTGCTGGACGGCTACGACACCGTCGTCCTGCTCGACGCCACCGCCCAGGGCGGCGCGCCCGGCACGGTCTACCTCGTCGACCACGCCGAGCAGGTGGTGCCCGACACGGCGGTGATCGACGGCCACCGGATGACGCCCGACGCCGTCCTCGCCCTGCTCGCCACGCTGGGCGCGGGGACCGGCGGCAGCATGCCGCGCCGTGTCGTCGTGGTCGGCTGCGAACCGGCCTGCCTGGAGGAGGGCATCGGGCTGAGCGCGCCCGTCGCCGCCTCCCTCGACGAGGCCGTCGCCGTCGTCATGGCGGTCCTCTCGGACAAGCAGGGCCTCACGGACCGGAACCACTGCGAAGAACCGAGGAGGTGCACATGTTCAAGTTCCTCTGCGGGATGACGCTGGTCGCGTTGGTCGGGATCGTCGCGTCCAACCTGCCGGACATCAAGCGGTACCTGCGCATGCGCTCCATGTGAGTGCGGCTGAACGGTGGACCCTCACCGGTCCGTGACGGCGTGGCGGGGCCATCGGCTCCGCCCGCCGTCCTGTAATGGACGGGCTGCGGCAGGCAACCGACGCGGCGTCAGGAGAGCGCGATGCACGAGATGTCGATCGCACTGGCCGTCGTCGGCCAGGTCGAGACGGCCGCACGCGCGCTGGGCGAGGTCGACGGCGCGGCTCCGACCGCCCGCACGGTCACCCTCCGCGTCGGCGAACTGGCCGGCGTGGTGCCCGACTCGCTGCGCTTCTGCTTCGAACTCGCCTGCGCCGACACGTTGCTGGCCGGAGCGACGCTGCTGACCGAGAACGTGCCCGGCCGGGCCCACTGCGAGCCCTGCGACCGCGACTGGGCCACGGGTCTGCCGCCCGACCTGTGCTGCCCGCGCTGCGACAGCGGCGCGAGCGAGCTGACCGCCGGGCGGGAACTGGAGATCGCCGAGGTCCGCTGGTCCGAACCGGCGTGCGCGGCACCACCGAAGGAGGACTGACGACCGTGTGCCGGGTGACCGAACTGCAGCAGGCCGTGCTCGCGAAGAACGACCACCGTGCGGACGACCTGCGCGCCCGTCTCGCCGCCCGCGGCACCACCGTCGTCAACCTGCTCTCCAGCCCCGGCAGCGGAAAGACCGCGCTGCTGGAGGCGGAACTGAAGCTGGCGGTCGAGCGCGGCGTCCCCGTCGCCGCGCTCACCGCCGACCTGGCCACCGAGAACGACGCGACGCGCCTGGCGCGCGCCGGGGCGCCGGTCAAGCAGGTGCTCACCGACGGGCTGTGCCACCTGGAGGCGGACATGCTCGCCGCCCACCTGGACGGCTGGCTGCCCGACCCGACCCGGCTGCTCTTCGTCGAGAACGTCGGCAACCTGGTCTGCCCCGCCTCCTACGACCTCGGCGAGACGCTGCGCGTGGCGCTCGCGTCGGTCACCGAGGGGGAGGACAAGCCGCTGAAGTACCCGAGCGCGTTCGGCCTCGCCCACCTGGTGGTGGTGACCAAGGCCGACCTCGCGGACGCGGTGGAGTTCGACCGCGACGGTTTCCTCGGCAACGTCCGCCAGGTCAACCCCGGCGTGGAGGTGGTCTTCACCTCGGCGCGGCGCGGCCTGGGCGTCGGCGCGCTGCTGGACCGCGCCCTCGCCGCCCACGAGGCGGGTGGGCCCGCGCACCGACCCGTGATGGCGTCGGGACCACAGGCCCACGGGTACGGCCACTCCCACCACGGCCACTCCCACCACAGCCACGACCACGCCCACGTCCACACCCACTGAGGCCGCCATGACCGCGCCGACAGCCCCCGCGACCACCGGGACCACCGCGACGGCCGACCCGGCCGAACGGCGCCGCGTCACGGTGGAGGGCGTCGTCCAGGGCGTCGGCTTCCGGCCCTACGTCTTCGGCCTGGCCAAGGAGCTGCGGCTGACCGGGTGGGTCACCAACACCGCCGAGGGAGTGCTCGCCGAGGTCGAGGGCGCGGGGCCGGCCGTCGCGGCCTTCTGCGCGCGCCTGGCCCCCGAGGCGCCGCCGCTCGCCGTCGTGCAGTCGGTCCGTCACGAACCCGTCGCGCCACGCGGGGACGAGGCGTTCACCATCGAGGTCTCGCGTGCCGGGGGAGAGCGCCGCACCCTCGTCCCGCCCGACACCGCCACCTGCGCGGCCTGCCTGGCCGAGCTGCGCGACCCGCGCGACCGCAGGTACCGGCACCCGTTCGTCACCTGCACCCACTGCGGGCCGCGGTTCACCATCGTCACCGGCCTGCCCTACGACCGCGCCAACACCACGATGGCCGGCTTCCCGATGTGCGAGCAGTGCGCGGGCGAGTACAGCGACCCGGCCGACCGGCGCTTCCACGCGCAGCCCGTGGCCTGCCACGCCTGCGGCCCCACCCTGCGCCTGCTCGTCGACGCGCCGGACGGGCCCGTCGAGCGCACCGGCGACCCGGTGGCGGGCGCTCGCGGGCTGCTCGCCCAGGGCGCGGTCGTGGCCGTCAAGGGCCTGGGCGGCTACCACCTGGCGTGCGACGCGGCCAACCCGCAGGCCGTCGCGGTGCTGCGGCACCGCAAGGCGCGCGGCGCCAAGCCGTTCGCGCTGATGGCCGCGGACCCGGACGAGCTCGCGGGCCTGGTCCACCTCGGGCCCGAGGAGCGGGCCCTGCTGACCAGTGCCCGCCGCCCCATCGTGCTGTTGCGCCGCCGACGGGAGACGGACTCGGACGGGCGTGCCCGCGCCCTCGTCGCCGCCGAGGTCGCGCCGGGGAGCCCCGACCTCGGCCTGATGCTGCCCTACACGCCCGTCCACCACCTGCTGCTCGGCCTGCCCGGCGATCCCCCCGGCCCCCGTCTGCTGGTCATGACCAGCGGCAACCTCGGCGGCGAACCGATCGTCACCGACGAGGCGGAGGCGCTGGTCACCCTGGCCCCCCTGGCCGACGCCTGGCTCACCCACGACCGGCCGATCCACGTGCCCTGCGACGACTCCGTGGTGCGCGTCGTCGACGGCGAGGAACTGTTGGTGCGGCGCTCGCGCGGCTACGCGCCGTTCCCCGTCGCGTTGCCCTTCACCGTGGCGCCGACGCTCGCCGTCGGCGGGGACCTGAAGAACGCCTTCTGCCTGGGCCGCGACCGGCACGCCTGGCTGTCCGCGCACATCGGCGACATGGACGACCTCGCCACCCTCACCGCCTTCGAGCGCGCCGAGCGGCAGTTGGAGTCGATCAGCGGTGTCGTGCCGGAACGCCTGGCGGCCGACCGCCACCCCGGCTACCGGTCCACGGCCTGGGCGCGTCGCCGCGCGGAGGGTCGACCGCTGCGGACGGTCCAGCACCACCACGCCCACATCGCCTCCGTCCTGGCCGAGAACGGCTGGGACGGTGACGCGCCGGTCCTCGGCGTCGCGTTCGACGGCACCGGCTACGGCGAGGACGGCACCGTCTGGGGTGGGGAGTTCCTGCTCGCGAGCTACGACGGCTTCCGTCGCCTCGCCCACCTCGCCGAGGTGCCGCTGCCCGGCGGCGACGCGGCCGTCCACCGCCCCTACCGGATGGCGCTGGCCCACCTGCACGCGGCCGGGCTCCCCTGGCGCCCCGGCCTGCCGCCCGTCGAGGCCTGTTCCCGCGAGGAACGACGGGTGCTGGCCCAGCAGTTGGAGCGGGGGCTGAACTGCGTCCCCACCTCCAGCGCCGGCCGGCTCTTCGACGCCGTCTCCTCGCTCGCGGGCGTCTGCCAGCAGGCGCGTTACGAGGCCCAGGCCGCCATCGAGTTGGAGGCGGCCGCCTGCGCCGTGGACCTGCCGGTCGCCGACCCGTACGTCCTCGCCCTGCGGGAATCCGGGCTCGGTCCCTGGCAGTTGGACGCCGCCCCGGTGGTCCGTGCCGTCGTGGCGGACGTCACGGCCGGGGTGCCGGCAGCACTGGTCGCCGCCCGCTTCCATGCCGGCCTCGCCGCCGCTGTCCGACGGGTGTGCGCGCTCGCGCGCGAGCGCACCGGCGTCGGCACCGTCGCGCTCAGCGGCGGCGTCTTCGCCAACACGCTGCTGCTGACGGCCTGCCTGCGCGGCCTGCGCGAGGACGGCTTCACGGTGCTGCGGCACCGCCTGGTGCCCCCCAACGACGGGGGTCTGGCGCTGGGCCAGCTCGCCGTCGCGGGGCGTGTTCGAACCGACTGACGAACCGACCGACGAACCGACCGACGAACCGAGTGTGACGAGGCGAGGAGAACAACCCATGTGCCTGGCGGTGCCCGGCAAGGTCCTGGAGATCGAGGAACGGGAAGGGACCAGGATGGCGGTCGTCGACTTCGGCGGCGTCGTCAAGGAGGTGTGCCTGGAGTACCTGCCCGACCTGCAGGTCGGCGAGTACACCATCGTCCACGTCGGCTTCGCGCTGCAGCGCCTGGACGAGGAGTCCGCCCGGCAGACGCTGGCGCTCTTCGAGGGGCTGGGCCTGCTGGAGGAGGAGTTCGGCGACCAGTGGGAGATCGCCGCGAAGGCGGCCGGCGCGGACGAGCCCGTGCAGAAGCCCATGAGCGAGGAGACGCACGGGTGAAGTACATCGACGAGTTCCAGGACCCGGCCCTCGCCCGCCGACTGCTGGACGAGATCCACGCCGTGACCACCCGCCCGTGGGCGCTGATGGAGGTCTGCGGCGGACAGACCCACTCCATCATCCGCCACGGCATCGACCAACTCCTGCCCGACAACGTCGAACTGATCCACGGCCCCGGCTGCCCCGTCTGCGTGACGCCGCTGGAGACCATCGACAAGGCGCTGGAGATCGCCTCGCGCCCCGGCGTGATCTTCTGCTCCTTCGGCGACATGCTGCGCGTGCCCGGCACCGACCGCGACCTGTTCCAGGTCCGCAGCCTCGGCGGCGACGTGCGCGTGGTCTACTCCCCGCTGGACGCCCTGCGGATCGCCCAGCAGAACCCCGACCGCCAGGTCGTCTTCTTCGGTATCGGCTTCGAGACCACCGCCCCGCCCAACGCGATGACGGTCCACCAGGCCGAGCGGCTCGGCGTGACCAACTTCAGCATGCTGGTCTCCCACGTCCGCGTGCCCCCCGCGATCGAGGGGCTGATGACCTCGCCGGACTGCCGTGTGCAGGCGTTCCTGGCGGCCGGACACGTGTGCAGCGTCATGGGCACCGAGGAGTACCCGGAGCTCGCGGAGCGGTTCAAGGTGCCGATCGTGGTCACCGGCTTCGAGCCGCTGGACATCCTGGAGGGTGTGCGACGCGCCGTGCTCCAACTGGAACGCGGTGAGCACCGCGTCGAGAACGCCTACCCGCGCGCCGTCCGCGACGAGGGCAACCCCGCCGCCCGGCGGATGCTCGCGGACGTCTTCGAGGTCACCGACCGTGCCTGGCGCGGCATCGGCACCATCCCCGGGAGCGGTTGGCGCCTCGCCGAGCGCTACCGCGCCTTCGACGCCGAGCACCGCTTCGAGGTCGGCGCCATCAACACCGTGGAACCGGCCGCGTGCCGGGCCGGCGAGGTGCTGCAGGGGCTGCTCAAGCCGCACCAGTGCGAGGCCTTCGGCACCACCTGCACGCCGCGCACGCCGCTCGGCGCCACCATGGTCTCCAGCGAGGGCGCCTGCGCCGCCTACTACCTATACCGCCGCCTCGGCGGACCGATCGCGCCCGCAACGCCCGTGGAGGCGACCCCCGTTGGCTGACACCCTGGACACCCGGCCGGACACCGAAGGCCCCGACTTCTCCGGCTTCGGCTGCCCCACGCCGCTGCGTTCCGGCGAACGCGTCGTCATGGGCCACGGCGGTGGCGGCGTGCTCTCCGCCGAGCTGGTCCGCGACGTCTTCGCCCCCGCTTTCGGCGGCGCGCACCTGGCGCAGCTCGGCGACTCCGCCGTGCTGGAGCTCGGCGGCGCGCGGATCGCCTTCTCCACCGACACCTTCGTCGTGCGGCCGCTCTTCTTCCCCGGCGGCAGCATCGGCGACCTGGCCGTCAACGGCACCGTCAACGACCTCGCCATGAGCGGCGCCGTGCCCGCCTACCTCGCCTGCGGCTTCGTGCTGGAGGAGGGCGTGGAGCTGGAGACCGTCGCCCGCGTCGCCGACTCGCTCGGCGCTGCCGCCCGCCGAGCCGGTGTGGAGGTGGTGACGGGCGACACCAAGGTCGTCGAGTCCGGCCACGGCGACGGCCTCTACGTCAACACCTCCGGCATCGGCCTGATCGCCCCCGGCGTCGACATCCGCCCCCAGCGTGCCCGGCCCGGTGACGTGGTGATGGTCAGCGGCCCGATCGGCGTCCACGGCGTCGCGGTGATGAGCGTGCGCGAGGGGTTGGAGTTCGGCGTCGAGATCGTCAGCGACTGCGCGCCGCTGGGGGATCTCGTGCGGTCGTTGATCGCCGCCGTCCCCGACGTCCACGTCCTGCGCGACCCCACCCGCGGCGGCCTGGCGGCGGCCCTCAACGAGATCGCGGCGTCCGCGGGCGTCGGCGTCACCGTGGACGAACGCGCGGTCCCGGTGCCGGCGGAGGTGGCCAACGCCTGCGCGATCCTGGGCCTGGACCCCTGGTACGTCGCCAACGAGGGCAAGCTCGTCGCCTTCGTCCCAGCCGAGCACGCGGACGCCGCCCTCGCGGCCCTGCGCTCCCACCCGTTGGGCGCGCAGGCCGCCGTCATCGGCACCTGCACCGACCAGCACCCGGGCATGGTCGTCGCCCGCACCGGCCTGGGTGGCACCCGCGTCGTCGATCTGCCGCTGGGGGAGCAGCTGCCCCGCATCTGCTGAGGCGCAGGCGGGTCAGTGGGTGATCACGTAGCTCAGCGGATGCTGCTGCGGCTCGGCCGGGCAGGACAGGACGAGATACTCGCCGCTGCGGGTGAAGTTGACGCCGGTGGGCTCCCGGTCCTGCCACCGCATCGGGTCGCCCCAGTGGAATCCGGGATCGCCCTGGGGCGGCCAGAGGTCCAGCCACTCGCTGTAGTCGGTGGAGAGCAGGGGGCGCATCCGCGCCCCGCACTCGCAGGTGCGCAGGTTCTCGGTGCCCGCCGAGCTCGGGTCCCAGCCGCCCACCTTCCAGCCCGGGGCCCGGGAGAGGTTGTCGTAGTCGTCCCTCTCGGGCTGTCCGTCGCTCCAGCGGCGGACCGCGTCCTCCAGCTCCGCGGGCATCATGCCGAAGTGTTCGTAGCCCTCGTCCTCGCGGGGCAGCAGACAGATCGGCGGGTACTCGACCACGTCCTCGGGATGGACGACGCACGGTCGCGGTACGAAGGTCTCGCGCTCGACGTGGTTGGGCGCGGGCATCACCGGCAGCGGGTCGGTGACAGAGGCCGCGTCCCGCCAGAACACCCGGGCCGCGGGCCCGTGGTTCTCGTGCCGGCCGGGGCACCAGAGGATCTGCAGCAGGTCGGTTCCGTCAGGGAACGGCACGGCGGAGGTCTCCCTCCGGTGGAGCTGGAGCACCGGTACGAGCACCACCGGTTCCGGTAGCTGCTCGTACTCGTGCCAGGTCACCGACCCCGGCCCGGTGGGCGGCGGGGGCGTGGCCGCGCTCGCGCGCGCCCGGGCCAGCAGCTCCGGGGCGATCCGGTCGCCGAGCGCCTCCAGCTCGGCGACGTGCAACCACTTCCGGCTGCGGGCCTCCACCGACTGGGCATGCCGCCGCGCAGCCTCCTGCTCCGTCTCGGGCCGCTGCTTCTCGACGGGGTGCCGCAGCGTGCAGGTCGGCCACGCCTCGTCGCTCGGCCAGAGCAGCGGCCCGCCCACCGAGCTGTCCTGCGCGGTCGGCGCGCCCGGACGCGGATGGAGGCGGGTCGCGGTCCGGCCGTACCGGGTGAGCTCAGGGAACCGTCCCAGCAGGGCGGCCCGGGCGACGGGTGTGGTGACGGGCACGGCTGTTTCCCCCTGGTGCGGTGCGGGACTCGGAGCCTACCCGTCGCGTGACGGTCGGCCCCGTAGAGTCGTTGGTCGACCTGTGGGGGAGGGGAGGGACCGATGGAGGCGTTGACGGCGGTTGCGGCCGACCCGGGGCGGGGCGCGCGCGGGAGCGGTGCCGCGTACGCGGAGCTGCGCGGCACGTTGCTCGGGCTGCTGCGCGGGACCGTGCTGGAGATCGGTGCCGGCGCGACCGGTCAGCTCGCGCAGTTGGACCCGGAGGTGCGCTGGCTCGGACTGGAGCCGTCCGCCCGGCGGCGGCGCCGACTGGCGCGGCGGGCCGCCGAGTTCGGGCGGCCCGGCAGCGTTCTGGCGGGCCGCGCCGAGGAGTTGCCGTTGACGGGCGGGAGCGTCGACGCGGTGCTCGCCAGTGTCGTGCTCTGCTCGGTGCGGGACCAGGAGCGGGTGCTCGCCGAGATCCGGCGGGTGCTGCGTCCCGGCGGGCTCTTCGTCTTCTTCGAGCACGTCGGCGCGCCCGAGGGCAGCGCGCCGGCGCGGCTGCAGCGGGCGTGGGCGCCCTGGTCCCGGGTGTGCGACGGCGGCTGCGACCCGCGCCGGCCCACCGCCCGGCGCATCGCGGAGGCCGGCTTCGGCAGTGTCGACCTCCGCTTCTTCGACCTCGGCGGCCGGTTCACCCCGTACGGCCCCTACGTCGCGGGCTGCGCGGCGCGTCAGGCCGAGTGCTGAGCCCGTCCCGGCCCGTCCCCCCGCCGGGACCGGTGCTCGTGGAGCGCCTGCCAGACGTGGTCGCGCAGGAACGGGGCCTCGGTGAAGCGGATCCCGGTGGCGTCACGCAGCGCATTGGCGAAGGCGGGAGCGACGGGGTTGAACGGGCTCTCACTCATCGACTTGGCGCCGAGCGGGCCGATGGCGTCGGAGGTCTCCGAGAAGTGGACCTCGGTGCGCGGCACGTCCGCGTAGGCGGGCAGTCGGTAGCGGCGGAAGGCCGCGGTGGTGACCTCGCCGCGCTCGTCGAGCAGGACGCGCTCGAAGAGCGTCGCGCCCAGCGCCTGGGCGACACCGCCCTCGACCTGGCCGCGGCACTGGAGCGGGTTCATGACCTTGCCCGCGTCGGCGCCGTGGACGCTGCGCAGGATCCGGATCTCGCCGGTGTCGGGATCGACCGCGAGCCGGAACCACTGGGAGTTGAACGCCACCGAGCGCGGTGAGCCGCCCCAGTGCCCCACGCCGGCGAGCTCCACGCCCTGCCGGCGGGAGGCCTCGAACAGCTCCTTCAACGTCACGATGCGGCCCTCGCACTCCACCGCGTCCGCCGTCAGCCGCAGTTGGCTCTGCGGCACACGGACGTACTCGGCGGCGAAGGAGAGGATCTGCCCGGCCAGCGCGTTGGCGGCCTTCATCACCGCCTTGCCCGCCACGACCGTGCCGGCCGAGCCGAAGGCCCCGGTGTCGTGCCGGACGACATCGGTGTCGGACTGGCGGATCGCGATCCGGTCGACGGTGGTGCCGAGCGCGCCCGCGGTGATCTGCTTGTGGACGGTGGTGGTGCCGTTGCCGAACTCCGCGGTGCCGACCGCGATGTCGTAGCTGCCGTCGTCGAGCAGGGTGACGGTCGCGTCGGCGTAGTGGCCGCCGGGCGGGCCGGTGGCGATGGCGGCCATCGCGAAGCCCTGTCCCACCAGCCAGCCTTCGGGCGCCAGTTCGGCGCTGCGGTCGTCGGCGAGGGCGTTACGGACCACCCCGAGGCACTGGTCCAGGCCGTAGGAGGCGATGTGCAGGTCCTCCTCCTCGCCGCAGGGGCCCTCCATGTGGTCGCCGGGGCCGATCACGTTCTTCTCGCGCAGGACGAGCGGATCGATGTCCAGGAGCCGCGCCAGTTCGTCCATGGCCGACTCCAGGGCGAAGGTGACCTGGCCCAGCCCGTAGCCGCGGAACGCCCCGGCGGGAACGGCGTTGGTGTAGACCGAGTACGCGTTGACCTTCTTGTTCGGCGCCTTGTAGACGCCCATGGACTCGCCGACGCTGTGGAACATGACCGCCGGTCCGTGGTTCCCGTAGGCGCCGGTGTTGGCCACCACCCGGAACTGAAGCGCCGTCAACATGCCGTCGCGCTTCGCACCGACCTTCACCGTCACCTTGAACGGGTGGCGGGTGGTGGCGCCGTAGAACTGCTCGGGACGGGTGAACTCCAGCTTGACCGGCCGGTGCAGCTTCATCGCCGCCAGCACGGCGATGTCCTCGGTGAGCATCTCCTGCTTGCCGCCGAACCCGCCGCCGACCCGGCCCGCGACCACCCGCACCTTCTCCTCGGGCAGGTCGTACAGCGCGCACAGCGCCCGGCGGGTCAGGAACGGCACCTGCGTGCTGGAGCGGACCACGATCCGCTCCTCGCCCGTCTCCTCGTTCTCCTCGAAGTAGACCAGGCAGCCGTGGGTCTCCAGGCTGGCATGCTGGACCCGCTGGGTCCGGAAGGTCTCCTCGTGGACGACGTGGGCCTCGGCGAAGCCCCGCTCGACGTCGCCCGTCTCGCCGTGGACCTCGCCGCAGACGTTGTTCTCGGCGCGGAAGATGCGCGACTCGGGTCCCTTGGGGTGGATCACCGGCGCGCCGGGCGCCATCGCCTCCTCCGGGTCGAGGACGAACGGCAGTTGTTCGTACTCGACGACGATCCGGCGGCAGCCCTCCTCGGCCGCGCCCTCGCTGTCGGCGACGACGGCGGCCACGCGCTGGCCGACGAAGCGCACGACGTCGTCCAGCACCCGGGTGTCGTCCGGGTCCTCGGTGGGGTGCTCGTGGCGCGCGGAGGAGTAGAGGGTCTCCGGGGCGTCGTGGTGGGTGAGGACGGCGTGCACCCCGGGGACCCGGAGTGCGGCGGAGGTGTCGATGGAGACGATCCGGGCGTGCGGGTGCGGGGAGCGCAGCAGCTTCATGTGCAGCAGCCCCTCCACCTCCATGTCGAAGGTGTAGCGGGCCGTCCCGGTCACCACCTGCGGCCCGGCGGGCGCGCCGAGGCTGCGGCCGACGGCCTGGCCCGCGTCCGGCCGCTCGGTGTGCTTGACGCCGCAGATCGCGTCCTCGATGGCCCGGTACCCGGTGCAGCGGCACAGGTTGCCCTTCAGGGCCCGGGGCAGGTCGGCGCGCTTGTCCTCGTCGAAGCCCTTCGCGGTGGTGGTCATCAGGAAGCCCGCGGTGCAGAAGCCGCACTGGAAGCCCTGGGCGTCGAGGAACCGCTGCTGCATCGGGTGCAGCTCGCCGTCCTTGGCCAGGCCCTCGACGGTGGTGACCGACCGTCCCTCGGCGCGCAGCGCCGGGTAGAGGCAGCTGTGTACCGGCTCGCCGTCGACCTGGACCGTGCAGGCCCCGCAGTCGCCGCCGTCGCAGCCCTTCTTGACCCCGAACCAGCCCCGCTCGCGCAGGTAGGTACGGAGGCACTGTCCCGCCCTGGGCTCGGCGTCGAAGTCCTGGTCGTTGACGCGGATGGAGAAGCTCATCTCCCGTCCTCCTCGTCGAGCAGTTCGCGGCGGATCTCCTCCGCGAAACGGAAGGTCATGTGGCGCCGCCAGGCCGGCAGGCCGTGGATGTCGTCGTAGTACTCGTCCGCCCGGATCCCGTACGCGACCGCCTCGTGGACCGCCCCGGCGTTCGGCCGCAGCGGGAAGCGCAGCCGGATCGGGCGGACGGTGGAGGCGGTGACCGTCAGGGCCAGCTCGTCGTCGTGCGGATCCCGCGAGCCGATCAGCAGCGCGCCGGAGCGGCCGAGTCCGTAGAGGGAGGCCTGCCGGAACGCGGTCCGGCGCGAGAGCGCCCGGGCCGGCACGGTGATCGAACGCAGCAGCTCCCCGGGCCGCAGGACCTTGATCCCGGCGCCCACGACGAAGTCCGCGACCGGCACCTCCCGGAACGAGCCCGACTGCGCCTGCAGCCGGCACACGCCGTCGAGGGCGGCGGTCAGCGAGATCATCGGCCCGGCGGGCAGCCCGTTGCACAGGTTGCCGCCGACGGTGGCCACGTTCCAGATCTTCCAGGAGGCCAGGAAGGCCCGGCAGCACCGCTCGAACAGCGGCGCCGCCGGCCAGTCGCGGCCCTCGGCGAAGCGGGAGAGCTGGGCGATGGTACAGGTCGCCGCGATCTCCAGGTCCCCGTCCTCGGTGACCCGGACCGGCTCCCAGCCCATGCGGCTCAGGTCGATCAGCCGCCGGATGTGCGGCTGCGGCTCCGAGAACAGGTACGTGCCCCCGCCCAGCCAGGCGTCACCGGGCCGCCACGCGTCGCGACTGCGTGCGTCGCGCATCTCCACCACCGTGTTCAGGTCCACGGGCCATCACCGTCCTCGACTGATCGACAACGGGATTGAAGCAACGGTGAACGGGGTGGAACGAGTGGGTGCGCCTACCAATGTGCCGGTCCCGGACTGGGTGATCAACCAGCGCGTGACGCGCGCGAGCCGCTCAGCTCCCGGTAGGTCGCCACGGCCGCCGCCGTGAGCGGGACCGCCAGCAGGGCGCCCAGCACGCCGCCGAGGCTGATCCCGCCCACGACGGTGAACATCACCAGCCCCGGGTGCAGCGAGACGGTCCGGCTCTGGATGACGGGCTGCAGGAACGCGCCCTCGGTGAACTGCACCAGCAGGATCACCCCGAGCGTCCACAACGCGGTGCCGAGCCCCTGGTCGCCCAGGGCCACCAGCACCGCCGTCAGGCCCGACAGGAACGCGCCGATGTAGGGGATGTAGGCACCGACGAAGACCAGCGCGGCGAGCCCCGCCGCCCCCGGCACACCGAGGATCAGCAGGCCGACGAGGATCAGGCTCGCGTCGGCCAGCGCGACCAGCGTGGTGCCCTGCATGAAGCCGGCCGTGGCCCGGTAGGCGATGCGTCCCAGGCGTAGCGCCGTCCTGGCGGCGCCGGAGGGGAGGGTGCGCCGGACCGCCGCCGGCAGGCGGCGTCCGTCGCGGAGCAGGAAGAAGGTCAGGGCGAGGGCCAGGACGGCGCCGGTCAGCAGTTGGGCGGCGATCCCGAAGCCCGCGACGGCGCCGGCGACCAGGGTGTGGCCGAGGCCGGCGTGCAGTTGCCGCAGCCCGGACGACGCTGCCCCGGCCACGTCCGACGCGCCGCCACTGACGTGCTGTGGCGCCTGCTGGAGCGCGGACAGCAGTGACTCGGAGCTGTGGACCAGGGTGAGGGCGATCACGAAGATCGCGGCGTCGACGACGCCGACGACCAGGAGGCACGCCAACGCCGCGGCGATCCCGGGCCGGGCACCGGCGCCCGGCAGTCGCCGGATCTGCTGGACCAGCGGATCCAGCAGCGCGGTCGTGAGGACCGCCATGACGAGGGGGACGACGGCGGCGCGCAGGACCCAGACGACCAGGAGCAGCACTGCGGCCGCCGCGGCCGCGGTGAGCCCGAGGGCGAGCCACGCGGTGAGTCTGCGCGCCGACGCGGGCAGCGGGGAGAGCAGTGTCGGCCGGGCCTGCTCGAGCTCCTGCGCTGGTTCGGTCACCCGGTCCCCCCTCGGCTCGGCCACGGCGTCGCGGCCGGGTCGCCCGCGCGAGCGCCCGGCCCGCCTGGTGCGAATCTCCAGGGTGGTGCGGGCGGCCGCCAGCCCGGGAGGCCGTTCGGGTGAGGCGCGGGCCGGGGCGCCGTCAGGAGCCCTGCCCTGCCGGGAATCGCGGTGCGAGCCGGGTTATCGTCCGAAGCCGGGCCATCGTCCGGACAGGACAGGAGGATCCCCGTGGCCGATCCCGCTCCCGATCCCGTGCCGGTTCCCGCTCCCGTTCCCGAGCCGCATCCCGGCCGCGACGTCGTGCGCCTGGGGCTGGTGATCGGTGCGCTCGGCGTCGTCTTCGGAGACCTGGGCACCAGCCCGATCTACACCCTCCAGACGGTGTTCGACCCGACCGACCCGCACCCCGTCCCGGTCAGCACGCAGAACGTCTACGGCGTGGTGTCGCTGGTGTTCTGGTCGGTCGTCATGGTCGTCTGGGTCACCTACGTACTGCTGGCCATGCATGCCGACAACGACGGCGAGGGCGGCATCATGGCGCTCATCACGCTGGTCCGGCGGGCCGGCCCGCGGCGCAGCAAGCGTCTGGTGGCCGTCCTGGCCGGGCTGGGGATCTTCGGCGCCGCGCTGTTCCTGGGCGACAGCATGATCACCCCGGCGATCTCGGTGCTGTCGGCCGTCGAGGGGATGAAGGTCGTCCAGCCCTCGCTGGGCGGAGCGGTCGTGCCGGTCACGGCCGCGATCATCGTGGTGCTGTTCCTGGTGCAGCGCCGGGGTACCGCGGCCGTGGGCCGGGTCTTCGGGCCCGTGATGGTGGCCTGGTTCGTCGCGATCGGGGCGTGCGGGATCGACGGGATCGTCGACCACCCGGCCATCCTCAGGGCGCTGTCGCCGACGTATGCGCTGAGCTTCCTCTTCGGCCATTTCGGCACCGCGTTCTTCGCCCTCGCCGCGGTGGTGCTCGCGGTCACCGGCGCGGAGGCGCTCTACGCCGACATGGGCCACTTCGGCCGCCGGTCGATCACCCGGGCGTGGATGTTCCTCGTCTTCCCCGCCTGCATCCTCAGCTACCTCGGCCAGGGCGCGCTGATCCTCGGGAACCCGGCCAACATCAGCAGCCCGTTCTTCCTCCTGACGCCCGGCTGGGGGCGCGTGGCGATGATCTTCCTTGCCACGGCGGCGACGGTGATCGCCTCCCAGGCGGTGATCACCGGCGCCTACTCGGTGGCCTCGCAGGCCGCCCAGCTCGGCTACCTGCCGCGCCTGCGCATCGCGTACACCTCCGAGTCCACGATCGGGCAGATCTACGTCCCGTGGATCAACTGGCTGCTGATGGTCTCGGTGCTCACCCTGGTCTTCGCGTTCCGCAGCTCGGCGGCGCTGGCCTTCGCCTTCGGCATGGCCGTCACCGGGACCATCACCATCACCACGCTGCTCTTCTTCTACGTGGCCCGCTCGCGGTGGGGAACGCCGCGCTGGGTGCTGATCCCCGGCGCCGCCGTGCTGCTCACGGTGGACCTGCTGTTCTTCGCCGCCAACCTGACCAAGCTCGTCCACGGTGCCTGGTTGCCGCTGCTGATCGGCATCATCGCGTTCACCGTCATGACGACCTGGCAGCGCGGCCGCGAGCTCGTCACCCGCGAACGCGCCCGCGCCGAGGGCCCGCTGCGCGCGTTCGTGGACCAGCTGCGCAGCGGCGAGGTCCCGACGGTGCGGATCCCCGGCAGCGCGGTCTTCCTCAACCGGGGCATGGACACCACGCCCCTGGCCCTGCGGGCCAACGTCGAGCACAACCACGTCCGCCACGAGCGGATCGTGATCCTCTCCATCGAGACCGAGACCGTGCCACGCGTGCCGGCCGACGGCCGGATCACCGTCGACCACCTCGGCTACGCCGACGACGGCATCGTCCACGTCGCCGCCCGCTTCGGCTACATGGAGACCCCGGACGTCCCCGGCGCGCTGGCCCTCCTCGACCCGGAGCAGACGGAGGGTCGCCTGGAGCTCGCCGACACCTCCTACTTCCTCTCCAAGATCGAGCTGCGCCGCGGCAAGGACCCGACGATGCCGGCCTGGCGCAAGCGGCTCTTCATCGCGACCTCCTACATCACCGCCGACGCCGCCGAGTACTTCGGCCTCCCGCGCGACCGCACGGTCATCATGGGCGCGCAGATCGACGTCTAGCCCCGCCGCACGCAACCTTCGCCTACCCTGCGGGGCATGAGTGCCGACGCGGAACTACTGGAACTGGCCGTACAGGAAGGTCTCGCCCCGGATCTGCTGAGCCGTCTGGTCCGGCACGACGGCGCCCGTCGTCAGATGGCGCTGTCTCGGCGGGACCTGAGTCTGGAGCTGGCAGAGGAGATCATCGCGCTGGGGTCGGCCCGCACACTCGCTGCGAACTCGTCGCTGCCTCCCGGGGCGCGGGCGCTGCTCGTGGACCATCCCCAGACCGAGGTCCGGGCGGCGCTGGCGGCCAACGCGGATGACGACCCACCCGGCATCCTGGTCCGGCTCTCCCAGGATCCTGAACCCTTCGTGCGGTCCTTCCTGGCGATGAACGACCGGCTCGACCCCGCCGTGCGCGCACGGCTGGCCACGGATCCGGACCGCGAGGTCCGCAGCTCGCTGGCGCGGCACTGGCTGGACGCGCCCGATGAGGTGCGGCGGGCGTTGCTCACCGACCCCGATTCGGACGTCCGGCGGGGAGCGGTCCACGCGTACGAGCCTCCGCCGGACCTCCTGCCCGAGCTGCTCCGTGACCCGGTGACCCGCGCCGGGGTGGTGCGGCACGCCGAGCCGACGGGAGACCTGGCCACCGATCCGGACGCCGACGTTCGCCGTGCTCTGGCCCGGCATCCCGCGCTCTCCGCGCACCTGCGTGACCTGCTGGCGGCGGACCCGGACGTGCTCGTCCGGGACGCCGTCGCCGCGCGCCCGGACACCCCGTCCGCGCTGCGGGAGGAGCTGGAGCCCACGTTGCACAGCGACGATCCCGTCGAGCAGTGGCTGATCGGCTTCTCCCGGCACCAGTGCCCGCCCAGTGAGGAGCGCCCGGCTCCGGGCGGGCGCACCCGCGCGGAGGCGGAGGCGTTGCTGACCGGAGCCGGGCTGTAGCAGGTCGAGGGGGCGTCAGCGGCCCTGGAGGGACTTGACGTTGTCGCCGAAGGTCCAGCCCAGGGAGCCGTCCCAGTTGATCGACCAGGTCATCAGGCCCTTGAGGGAGCCGTTGAAGGCGTTCCAGGACTGGCCGACCAGGCTGGGGGCCATGTAGCCGCCGCCCGCCCCGGACTGGGCCGGGAGGCCGGGCACCTGCTTGTCGTAGGGCACCTTGACGGTGGTGCCCTGGATGGTCAGGCCGTTGTTCAGGCAGGTCGTCTGCACGGTGAAGCCCTGCACCGTGCCGGCCTGGTAGGAGTCGCCGGAGCAGCCGTACATGCTGCCGTTGTAGTACTGCATGTTGAGCCACCACAGCTCGCCGTTGTCGGCGTACTTCTTGATGATCGGCAGGTACGCGCCCCAGATCGAGCCGTAGGTGACGCTGCCGCCGGTGACGTACGCCGTCTCGGGGGCCATGGTCAGACCGAAGCCGGCCGGCATCTGGGCGAGGATGCCGTCGATGATCCGTTCCAGGTTGGCCTGGGAGGTGGAGAGCGTGTTGATGTTGCCGCTGCCGGTGAGGCCGGTCTCGATGTCGATGTCGATCCCGTCGAAGTTGTACGCCTTCAGGATCGGGACGACGGTCGCCACGAACCGGTCGGCGACGGTGCTGGAGCTCAGGTCGATCCCGGCCGAGGCGCCGCCGATCGACATCAGGATGGTCGCCCCGGCGGCCTTGGCCTGGCACATCTCCGCCGGGGTGGCGACCTTGACGTTGGTGTCCATGCCGTCCTGCCACTCGGCGGTGCCGTCCGAGAGGATCACCGGGAACGCCGCGTTGATGACGTTGTAGCCGTGCTGGGCGATCCGGCTGTCGGTGATGGGGATCCACCCCAGGCCGGGGTGGACCCCGTTGGCGGTGCCGTCCCAGTTCTCCCAGTAGCCCTGCAGGACCTTGCCCGCCGGGCGCGGCTTCGTCGCGCAGGTCGCGCCCGTGGGCGAACTGCTCGGCGAGGAGCTGACGGTGGGGGAGCTGCTGACGGTGGGGGAGGAGCTGACCGTCGGCGAGCCGGTGGCGGTCGGGGAAGCGCTGGCGCTGGCCGAAACGGTGGAGGTCGGCGACCCGCTGGGGGAGGGGCTGCCGCCGGGCCCGGTGAGCGAGACGTCGTCGGCGTAGTAGGCGGGTTGGCCGTACCAGCCGTGCAGGTAGACCGTCACCGAGGTGGTGTTCGCCCCGGTGGTGAAGGAGAGGCTGAGCTGACTGTACGAGGGGCTGCTCGGCGTCCAGGTGGAGGGGTCGCTGGCGGCGCCGGTACCGGTGGCGCCCAGGTAGACGTAGCTGCCCTGGACGTAGGCGCTCAGCGTGTAGGCGGAGTTGGGCTGCACGCTGACGGTCTGGCTGCACTGGGCGTCGTCCTGCCCTGCGGGGGTGCCCTCGAGCGCGGACGTGCCGGAGTGGACCGGGCTGCTGACGACCGTGCCGGAGCCGGCGGAGCAGGTCCAGCCGGTGAGCCCGTTCTCGAAACCGGGGTTGGCCACCAGGTTGGTGGTCGCCGCCCCGGCGGTGACGGAGCCGGAGACGGCGAGGCAGGCGCCGACGAGCGCGGCCGCGCTCAGCGCGGCGAGCGCGCGTGGCGCGGTGACCCCTGGTGGACGGAACAGCGGACGGAACATGCGGTGCTCCCTTCCCGCCGAACGCCACAGGTACGACTGGCGTGTGGGGGCATGGCGCCCGGCTCTGGGTGGCGTGCGGACAGGTGGGGCTGTGCCGCACGGGATCGTAGGAGGGCCGCGGTGACCCGTCAATAGGTCTGGACCAATGTCATGGTCAGGGCGCCGACGCGGGTCGGCGCCGGGCGCGTCGGCGTCGGTGCTCAGGCGACGCGGTGGATGTCCTGCGGGAGGATCCGGTGCGCGAACGGCTGTCCGGCCGCGTAACGGGCCAGCTCGTCGGCGGCCGTTGCGGCCATGCGGTGCAACTCGCCGCCCATGGAGCCGGCCACGTGCGGGGTGAGCAGCACGTTGGGCAGCTGGTACAGCGGCGAGTCGGCGGGCAGCACCTCGGGTTCGGTCACGTCCAGCACGGCCGCGAGGCGGCCGTCGACCAACTCCTCGGTCAGCGCCTGCTGGTCGACCAGCGAGCCGCGGGAGGTGTTGACCAGCGTCGCGCCGTCCCGCATGAGCGCGAGGCGGCGACGGTCGATCAGGTGCCGTGTCCCGGGCAGCTCCGGCGCGTGGACGCTCACCACGTCGCTCACGGCGCACAGGTCGTCGAGCCCGACCGCGCGGGCCCCGAGCGCCTCGGCCTCGGAGGGGGCCAGGTAGGGGTCGTGGACCAGCAGTTCCAGGTCGAACGGACGCAGCAGCTCCAGCACCCGTCGTCCGATCCGGGAGGCGCCGACGACGCCGACGGTGCGTCGGTAGTTCCCGGCGCCGGGGAAGGCGGCGAGCCAGTCGTGCGGGGCGCGGCGGAGCCGGTAGGCGGCGGCGAACCGGAGCACCTGCTTGTTGGCGAAGAGCACGGCGGCGACGGTGTACTCGGCCACGGGAAGGGCGTTCGCCTGGGCGGCCGAGGTGACCTGGAGGCCGCGGTCCCAGCAGGCCTCGGTGATGTGGTGCTTGACCGAGCCGGCCGCGTGGACGACCGCGCGCAGTCGGGGCGCCGCGGCCAGCACGGCTTCGTCGAGCGGCGGGCAGCCCCAGCTGCTGACGATCACCTCCGCCCCGGCGAGCGCGGTCCGCGCCTCGGGGGTGCCGAAGTCGTCCAGGACGAGCGCGGGGTCGAGGTCGGCGATCTCGGTCAGTCGCCGCATGGTCCCCGCGTCGATCAGCCGGGCGACGAGGTCGCGGTGCATGGCGAGGACGGCGCGCGGCCGCTCGCGGACCTCGGTCGGCGGTGCGGGGGCGGGGGTGGTGACGGTGGGCACACGGGTCTCCGGGGAGGTGCGGGTGGCGCTGGGCATGGGGCTCACTTCACCGGTCACTTGACGCTGCCCGCCGTCATGCCCGCCTTCCAGAACCGCTGGAGGGCGACGAAGGCGACGACCAGCGGCAGCACGGCGAGCAGCGAGCCGGTGACGACCAGGGGGTAGAACTCGGGGAAGGCGTGGGTCTGGGTGTCCCAGGAGTAGAGGCCGAGGCTCACCGGGTAGAGCCTGCTGTCGGAGAGCATGACCAGCGGCAGGAAGAAGTTGTTCCAGATGGCGGTGAACTGGAACAGGAACACGGCCACGAAACCGGGCAGCATCATCCGCAGGCCGATGGACCAGAAGGTCCGCAGCTCCCCGGCACCGTCCATCCGGGCCGCCTCCAGGACCTCGCCCGGCACGTAGCCGCCGGCGAAGACGCGGGAGAGGTAGACGCCGAACGGGTTGACCAGCGACGGCAGGAAGACCGCCCAGAAGGTGTTCACCACACCGACCTTGGAGGCCAGCAGGTACATCGGGAGGGCGAGCGCGGTGGTGGGCACGAGCACGCCCAGCAGCACCAGGCCGAACAGCTTCTCCTTGCCGGGGAAGGCGTGGACCTCGAAGGCGTAGCCGGCGCAGGTGCAGACCAGTGCGCACAGCAGGCCGCCGATCCCGGCGTAGAGGAGGGAGTTGAGGAACCAGCGGAAGTAGATGCCGCCGTCGGCGGTGGCCAGGCCGTGCAGGTTGGCGGCCAGGTGCCAGCGGCTGGGGTCGAACAGGTCGCCGCCGAGCAGGTCGGTGGTGTTCAGCGGGGATGCCAGCACCAGCCAGGCGAGCGGCAGCAGGGTGTAGACGACGGCCAGGCCGAGGGCGGCGTTGACCGCGGAAGAGGAGAGCAGGCGCGGGCGGCGGGCCGGGTGCGGCCCGTGATCGGCCGTCCGGCGCTGCCGGGCGGGGCGCGGGGGAGCGAGGGTGGTCATGCGGCTGTCTCCGTCCGGCGCGCGGGGCGGTTGCGGGTGGCGCGGGTGACGACGAAGGAGAGCGCGGCGGCGGCGACGGCGAGGATCACCGAGGAGGCGGCCGCCACGCCGTAGTCGTCGTTCGTGAACGCGGCGGTCCAGGCAAACATGTTGGGCGTCCAGCTGCTGGTGATGCCGGGTGCGGCGCCCTGGAGGATGGTCGGCTCGGTGAACAGCTGCAGCGAGCCGATGACGGTGAACAGCGCCACGACCGCGAGCGAGGAGCGGATCAGCGGCACCTTGATGCTCAGCGCGGTGCGCAGCGGTCCGGCGCCGTCGACGACGGCCGCCTCCAGCACCTCGCGCGGGACGGCCTGCAGGGCGGCGTAGAAGATGACGACGTTGTAGCCGGTCCACTCCCACACGGCCACGTTGACCACCGCCGGCAGCGGGTGCCCGAGGATGTTCAGGCCTCCGCCGAGCGCGGCCACCACGGGGCTGACGCCGGGCGTGTAGAGGAAGGCCCAGATCAGGGCGGCGATGACGCCGGGGACGGCGTGCGGCAGGAACAGCGAGAGCTGGACGAACCGACGGGCCCGCACCAGGGCCGAGTCCAGCAGCAGGGAGAGTGCCAGCGACAGCGCGACCATGACCGGGATATAGAGCACGACGTAGCAGCCGATCGTCACGAAGCCGGACCGGAAGGCGTGGTCGGCCAGCACGTGCGTGTAGTTGCCGATCCCGTCGAAGACGGTGGTGCTGCCGCCGAAGCCGAGACCGGAGCGGTGCTCGGTGAACAGGCTGAGCCAGACCGCGTAGCCGATCGGGACGAGTGTGCACGCGGTGAACAGCACCAGGAACGGCGCGATCAGGGCGGCGGGCGCCCCGTACCGGCCGCGCGGACGGCGGCCGGTACGGGCGGGTGCGGTGTCGGTGGGGCTGGTGGTGCCGGTCGTCACTGGGTGACCTTCAGGCCGGCGCCGGTCAGCGCGTTCACGGTGGCGCTCTGCGCGCCGTCGAGGGCCCCGGCGAGGGTGCCGCCGCTGCTCAGCTTGCCGAAGGAGTCGGTCAGCGAGGTGTTGGTGGTGCCCATGGCCGGCCCCCAGGTCCAGCCCTTCTTGATGGAGGCGGCGCCGGCGACGAAGACGCCGTAGATGTCCTGGCCGCCGTAGAAGGTGGTGTCGAACGCGGACTTGGCGACGGGCACCAGGCTCGGGTCGGCGGGGAACGCGGAGGAGGTGCCGGAGCCGATGCGGGCCTTGATGCCGTCGGTGGTGGTGGTCGCCCACTCGGCGAACTCCAGCGCGGCGGCGGTGTTCCTGCTGGCCTTGGAGACGGCGAAGGTGGTGCCGCCCAGCATGCCGCTGGCGGGCTGCCCGTCCCAGCTGGGGATCGGGGCGACAGCCCACTGGCCGCTCTGCCCGGGGGCGCTCGCGAGGGTGCTCTTGAGCACCCCGCCGCCCCAGGCCGCGCCGAGGTAGGCGGCGGTGTCGCCCTTGACCAGCGAGGAGGTCCACTGCTGGCTGAACGAGGGCATCACGTTGACCAGGTCACTGCTGATCATGTCCTGCCAGTAGGCGGCGACCTTGGCGGTGCCGGCGTCCTTGAGGTTCACCTTCCAGGTGTCGCCCTGGGTCCCGAACCACTGGGCGTCGTTCTGCCAGGACAGGGCCTCCAACGTGCTCGGGTCGTCCGGGAAGAAGGTGGCGATGCGGGTGCTCGGCTCCGCGGCCTTGAGCTTGACCGCGTCGGCGCGGAAGTCGGCCCAGGTGGTGGGCGCGGTCGTGATGCCGGCCTTGCCGAAGAGGTCCTTGCGGTAGAAGAGGGCCTGCGGGGCGGCGTCCAGCGGCAGCCCCCAGGTCTCGCCGCCGAGCGTGGTCAGGCCCATGGTCTGCGGCAGGTACTGGCTGCGGACGCTGTCCGGTACGGCCTTGGTGATGTCCTGGACGTAGCCCTGGCTGACGAACTCCGGCAGCTTGGCGTACTCGACGTTGAACAGGTCGGGGGCGTTGCCGGCCTTCTCGGCGTCGGCGATCTTGGCGTAGCCGCCGGCGTTGCCGGAGGGGATCTGCTGGAAGTCGACGTGGACGTCCTTGTGCGAGGCGTTGAACGCGGCGACCACGTCCGCGGTGCCCTTGGCCCAGCCCCAGAAGGTGAGGGAGACCGGCTTGCCCGGGGCGGCGGGGGCGGCCGAGGGGCCCGAGCCGCTGCTGCCACACGCCGTCAGCACGGCGAGTGAGACGGCGGAGGCGGTGAGCGCGGCGGCGGTGCGGGCGACTCGGGCAGGACGGGGAGAGGCTGTCGGCATGGCTCGGCTCCTGAGGGTGGGGTCGCAGCGGAGGGGCCCCGATCGCGGCGGATGGCGGCTCGGCGATGCGGGAACGTGGGGCCATCCTGGGACCAGGTCCGATCGGAGTCAAGACTTGGCGATCAAATGATCTGAAGTGATCTGGCGATGGGGCAGGAAAGCCCTGGGCTGGTGGGTTGGTGGGCCACCAGCGGCCGATCATTCGCTCTGACTCATTGACACCTGATCCCCCCTTTTCTAGATTCGATCTGCCTGCCCCGAGGAGCATCGTCATGCCATCCGTCCCGTTGCCGCCCGAGGACCGTACCCGCAGCCCCCGCACCGGCTGGACCAGGGCGCACTGGGAGGCGGTGGCCGACGGACTGCTCGGCGCCGTCCGCCCGCACGCCGGCCCCGAGCAGGCGCTGATCAGCCTTCCCGGCCCCCGCCCGAGCGTCTCCGGCGCCCGCTCCGACGGACTGGAGGGCTTCGCCCGCACCTTCCTGCTCGCCGCGTTCCGTGTCGCCGGAGCCGGGGGAGAGGACCCGCACGGACTGCTCGAGCAGTACGCCGCGGGCCTGGCCGCCGGCACCCGCACCCCCACCGCCGAACGCCAACTGACGGCCGGTGACCCGGTCTCGTGGCCGGTCATCGGCGACCGGAGCCAGTCCATGGTCGAGTCCGCGTCCGTCGCCCTGGGGCTCCGCCTCACCCGGCCCTGGCTCTGGGACAAGCTGGACGGCCGGACGCAGTCAAAAGTCCGCGCCTGGCTGTCGGGGGCGCTGCACCACACCCCGGCCGACAACAACTGGTGGCTCTTCCCGTTCACGGTCGGCGCCTTCCTCGCCGAGACCGACGACCACGCGGCCGCGCACGCGGCCGTCGCCCGGGGCCTGCAGAAGATCGACCAGTGGTACCTGGGCGACGGCTGGTACACCGACGGCCGCCCCCGCGCCTTCGACCACTACAACGGCTGGGCCCTCCACCTCTACCCCGTCCTGCACGCCCACCTGAGCGGCGACCAGGCCCTGCTCGACCGCTACGGTTCCCGCCTGCACGCCCACCTGGACGGCTACGCAAGCACCTTCGGCGCCGACGGCGCGCCCATGCACCAGGGCCGCTCGCTCACCTACCGCTTCGCCGCCACGGCCCCGCTGTGGGCGGGCGCGCTGACCGGCCACACCCCGCTCGCCCCCGGCGCGACCCGACGCCTGGCCTCGGGCGTGCTGCGCCACTTCCTCGACCACGACGCGCTCGACGCCGACGGCCTGCTGACGCTGGGTTGGTACGGCCCCTACCTGCCCGTCGTCCAGGAGTACTCCGGCCCCGCCTCCCCGTACTGGGCGAGCAAAGGCTTCCTCGGACTGCTGCTGCCCGCCGACCACCCCGTCTGGACCGACCGCGAGGCCCCCGCGCCGGTCGAGACCGGCGACGCGGTGGTCCCGCTGCGCGGACCGGGCTGGCTGATCCAGTCCACCGCCGCCGACGGCCTGGTGCGCCTGCACAACCACGGCAGCGACAACCAGTTGGCCGACCAGGTCCTGGCCGACGACCCGCTCTACGCCCGCCTCGCCCACTCCACCGCGACCGCCCCCGTCCACGACGGGCCACCGGACAACCACTTCGGGCTGGTCGTGGCCGGTGCGCCCAGCGAACGCGGCCGCATCCGCCCCCGCGGCGCGGGCCCCGGCTGGGCCGCGTCCACGCACCACCCGCGCATCGGCGGCGCCGCGCTGCCGGGCGTCCGCGTCCTGTCGCTGGTCCTCGCCCACGGCCCGGACGAGATCCACGCTCATCTGGTCACCGGCGCGTCGCCGGGCACCGAGGCCCGCCACAGCGGCTGGGCCGCGGCGGGGACCGGCCTCGCGGCGCACCGCCGGACGGACAGCGGCCCCGCGAGCCCGGGCCAGGTGGCCGAGGGCTCTTCGGGCACCGTCCTTGGGGCGCAGCGCCGGACGGACAGCAGCCCCGCGATGACCGGCCACGCGGCCACCGGCCTGGTGGCCGAAGGCGCTGCGGGCGCCGAAAGTGCGGTCGCCGCAGGTGTCCTCGCCCGCGTGGCCGCGACCGGCGCGGACGGGCGGATCCTCGTCTCGGAGCTGCGCGGCGAGATCGGATTCCGTACGGCGGCCGTGGAGCCGGTTCCGGCCGGCACCGCGTTCGGGCCGGAGGCGGCCGTGCCGGTCCTGCGCGGCACCACCGGCCCCGGCGCCTCGTTGTTCGTCGCCGCCGCACGGCTGTCGGCCGCCACCGTGCCGACCGGGGCGCCCCTCGTCCAGGTGCGGAGCCGTGACGACCTGCACGAGCTCCACGTCCGGTGGCCCGACGGCGCCGAGCACGAGGCCGTCCTGCACGACGCCGCTGCGCAGGCCGACGCCTGCGTCGTCGAGGTCGCCCTCGCCCGGCCCGGAGGGATGCGGTGAGGCTTGCCTTCTCCACCCTCGGCCTGCCCGGGGCACCGCTCGACGACGTCCTGCGGCTCGCCGCCGACCACGGCTGGCAGGGGCTGGAACTGCGCTGCGCGCCGGGCGAGCCGGTCCATCCCGAGCTGAGCCCGGACGAGCGGCGGCGGACCGCCGCCGCGCTGGCCCGGGCCGGTATCGTCCCGCTCGCCCTCGCCGACTACACCGGTGTCGCCGCCCCCGGCGACGACGCGGGAATCGTCCGCGAGCTCGTCGACCGGCTGCGCCTCGCGGCCGACCTCGGCGCCCGCCACCTGCGGGTCTTCCCCCGCGGCGGGGACGGGCCGGTCGCGGAGGCCGACGCCCGCGCCGCGCGTCGCCTCGCGGCGGCCGCGGCGACCGCCGAGGAGCTGGCCGTCCGCATCCTCGTGGAGACCCACGACTCACACCGGAGCGGCCGGGACGTGGCCCGCCTTCTCGCCCGGCCCGAACTGGCCGGGCACCCGGCCGTCGGCGCGCTGTGGGACCTGCTGCACACCCGACTCGCCGGGGAGCCCGTGGCGGTGACCGCCGCCGCGCTCGCCCCGTACCTCGGCTACGCGCAGGTGAAGGACGTCGCCGGGCCGGACGAGCTGACCCCGCTGCCGCTGGGGGCGGGCGTGCTGCCGATCGGGGCGTGCGTGCGCGCGCTCCCGGCGGACGCCTGGGTCTCCTGGGAGTACGAGGCCCCGTGGTACCCGGACGCCGCGGCCTTCGCCCCGCTCCTCGCCTCCGGCGCGGTCCACCTGCGGGGCCTCGCCGCCGAAACCCGCTGAGCACGCCCAGCGGGTCCCGCGCGTCCCGCGTGTCCGGCGCGGCGTAGTCGTGCTCAGCCCGCCGCGCCGCCGCAGGAGGTGCGGATCTTCAGGTCGGGCAGCAGCGCGACGTGGCGCACCGGCGACGGCTCGGCCTCGGTGACGCGTCCCAGCAGCAGTTCCAGCGCCGCCCGCCCGACGAAGTGCTTCGGCGGCGCCACCGCCGTCAGCGGCGGGTCGCCGAGGGCCGCGACCACGTCGTCGTAGGAGACCACCGCGACGTCGTCGGGCACCTTGAGACCCCGCGCGCGCAGCAGCGGCGCGAGCTGGAGCGCGTCCTGGTCGTTGTGGACCAGCACCGCCCGGGCTCCGTCCTCGCCGCCCAGGCGGGAGACGACCTCGTCGAGGTCGCTCCCCGGCGGGTCGATGTCGACGACCGGCAGTGCCTTGAGCCCGAGCAGGCGCACGCCCTCGGCGTAGCCGGCACGCACCTGGTGCGCCGTCCAGGTGTCCGTGCGGGCCGCGAGCAGCACGGCGTCGTGGCCGAGGGAGGCCAGGTGCCGCAGGGCGAGCAGCACGCCGTGGCCATGGTCCGAGCCGACGGCGTCGAGCTGCGCGAAGGGGCTGCCGGGCGGGGCCTGACGTTCGACCAGGACGGTCGGGACGGGGAGGTCGCAGATCCACTCGCTGTCCTCCGGCGCCGTGTCCGGCCGCCAGTTGGGGGTGACCAGCAGGCCGTCGACGCCCGAGGCGAGCAGCTGGTCCACCTTGGCCCGGTCGTCGGCGGGCCGGTAGGCGGAGACGCCGAGCACCAGCCGCGCCCCGGCCGCGTCCGCGGCGGCGCGCGCCCCGGCGATGATCTCGTCGAAGTAGAGGCCGATGGTGGGGACCAGGATGCCGACGACCAGGTCGCGCCCTCCGGGCCCGGCGGCGTCCTCGCCACCGGGCAGGGAGACGGCGCCGTGCGAGCGGCGCAGTTGGCCGCTCTCGGCGAGGGCGGCGACGTCCCGCCGCACGGTGACGGCCGCCAGTCCCATCCCGGCTGCCAGGTCGACGACGCGGACGGTGCCCGACTCCCGTACGACCTCCAGGATCCGGGCCCGGCGCTGCTCGGCCGTCAACGTCATGGCTTCCTCCTGCGTCGGGGCGTGCGCCCTCGATCGACTGCTCGGATCAATTTGTATCATTCGATCGCGAGCTGATCGAGACGGGCGGGCACGGAAGGTGGGAGCAGCCCTGGTCGATCACCCAGTTCTGCGACGGACGCACCGTACGGATCACCAGTGGGCTACTCGCGGGTCGAACGCCAGTCTGTCGGTGCTCGTCCGCGCTCAGAAGGGAATGTCCCATGTCCGTCCGTCCGACGCACCGTCTCGTCGTGGGCAAGGCGCTCGTGTTCGGCGCCGTGCTCGTGCTCGCCGCACCCGGGATCTCGTACGCCGACACGGTGGCCGCCACCGTCCGCACCCCAGGTGCGACCCTGGGCCCCACCTCGACCTTCTCCGAGATCTCCACCCACGCCGACTGCGGCAGCGGCCTGATCTCCGGCGGGGGGATCGACCAGGCCGTCGGCACCGGCAGTGCGGCGCCCGGCAACCACGTCAACGGCACCGAGCCCAGCCCGGACGGCAGCACCGAGTACACCGGTTCCACCGGCGTCGTGGGCACCGACGTGACGCACTGGCTCGGCATCGGCGGCAGCGGCGGCGCGGTCAACAGCTCCTTCTCGACCACCCCCTACGCGGTCTGCTTCACCAGCAGCCTGATCGACCACACGCAGGTCGTCATGAACGACCTCGCCGGCCCGACGTCGGCCGCGACGGTGGGTCTGACCGTCGCCACCTGCCCGTCCGGCACCCGCCTGCTCGGCGGCGGCGCCCGTACCACCCCGGCCGGTGTCGGCAGCCTCAAGCCCGCCGCGAGCTACCCCACCTTCGACAACGCCGCCCACGACTACGGGCAGAAGGCCGCGGCGGACGGCGAGACCAACCCCGACTCCTGGGCAGCCGTCGGCTGGAACGGCGGAGGCGGCGGCAGCACCAACACCACCTACGCGTACGCGATCTGCAGCGGGAGCGGCATCGACGTCAGCGGCACCACGGTGACCGTGCGTTACACCGAGGTGAGCGGCCCCAACAGCGCCGACACCGGCCTGACCGCGACCGTGGGATGCGGCGCGAACGACGGCACGCTGGTCAGCGGTGGCGCCGCGATCAGCGGCGGCAGCGTCACCACCACCGACTTCACCGGGCCCGGCTCGGGCGGCGACCACCTCAACGGCAGCTACCCCAGCGACTCGAGCGGCAACCCCGTCGCCGACGCCACGACCACGGCCGCGTACTGGACCGCCTCCACCCACACCGGTGGCGCGGGTTCCACGACCAACCACTCCGACGTCTGGGCGCTCTGCGCCGACGACGGCGTCTGACCCACGACCCCCCGATCTCCCCGAGCAACTCGGTCCCCCGATCGCACGACCCGTCACGGGTCGGCCGCCGCCGACCCGGAGAGGCAGCACAACCCCATGAGAAGATCCGTCCTGTTCGCGCTGACCGGCACCACCGGCCTGTTGACGGCCGTGCTCGTGCCCGTCGCCACCGGCCCCGCCGCGGCCGCCGCCGTGTCGCCCTGCGGTGCCACCGGAGTCCTGGCGAGCTCGCCGAACAGCTGCACCTACACCGCCACCGGGACCGACACCTTCACCGTCCCGGACGGCGTCAGCGCGGTCACCGTCGACCTCTTCGGCGCCGAGGGCGGCAGCGCCGCCGGATACGTCGCCCCGAACCCGCCCAACGCCGGGGCGTCCGGAGGCCTGGGTGGCGAGACCCGGGCCACCCTCGCCGTCCGACCGGGCCAGACCCTCCGGCTCACGATCGGCGCCGCCGGCATACCCGGCAGCTCGCGCCACGGCGAGTTCGCCCGGCCCGGTGGCTTCGGCCACGGCTCGGGCGGCGGCGGAGCCCACGGCGGCGGCGGGTCCGGCGGCGGCGCCTCGGACGTGCGGACCGGCGCCTTCGGCGGGGGCGACCGCGTCCTGGTCGCCGGCGGCGGCGGAGGAGCCGGCAACGGCGGTCCGCTGCTGCACGGCGGCGCGGGCGGCGGTCCGGTCGCCCAGGACGGCGGCCAGGGTGGCGGACCCGACGGATCGGGAGTCGCCGGCGGTGGCGGCAGTCAGAGCGGCCCCGGCACGGGCAGCCCCAACTCCGCCCTCGGCGGCCCCGGCATCCCGGGAACCGACACCGACCCCAACACCGGCCTGCCCGACCCCGGCAGCGGCGGCCCCGGCGGGAACGGCGCACGCGGCGGGAACGGCGGCGGGGGCGGAGGCGGCGGCTGGTTCGGCGGCGCGGGCGGGTCCGGCGGCGGCAACCCGGGCAACCTGTACGGGGCAGGGGGAGGCGGCGGCAGCAGCCACGCCGCCTCGGACGCCACCGACGTCTCCCTGCTGCAGGGCGTCAACCAGGGCGACGGCCACGCCACGGTCTCCTTCCGCTACGACACCACGACCACCCTGACCGCCGACACCACCTCGCCCCTGTTCGGCCGTCCCGTCACTCTCACGGCCACCGTCGGCCCGGACAATGCCGGGGCCCCGACACCGACCGGCACGGTCACCTTCTCCGACGGCACCACCGCGCTGGCGACCGTCCCGTTGACCGACGGCCGCGCCGCCTTCACCACGAGCGGGTTCCAGCCCGGCATCCACCCGATCACCGCCGCCTACGGCGGCGACCCCAGCTCCATGCCGAGCGCGAGCGCCTCCCCGACCGGCGTCACCGTCGGCTTCGACGGGCCCTGCCTGACCGGCGCCCACCACGGCCCGCTGACCGTCCGGTCGGGGGACTCCCTGTGCCTGGGGGCGGGCGGCAGCCAGGACGGCCCCGTCACCGTCCGCCCGGGTGGCGCGCTGGCCGTCCTGGGCGCCGAGATCCACGGTCCCCTCGCCGCCGACGGCGCCGCCGCCCTCACCTTCTGCGGATCCACCTTCGACGCGCCCGTCAGCGTCCACGGCACCACCGGATTCCTGCTCGTCGGAGCGGCACCCGGCGCGTCCGGCGACTGCGGGGGCAACACCGTCCGCGGCCCGCTGACGCTGACCGCGAACACGGGCGGCCTGGACGTCTCGGGCAACACCGTGACGGCCCCCGTCACGCTCACCGCCAACAGCGGCGGCGGCCTGCCTCCCGAGCCCGCCGTGCCCACCTTCGAGGCCGACACCGTCACCGGCCCGCTGCGTTGCAGCGGCAACGCCCCCGACCTGACCGTCGACCCGCTCCTCGCCGGGCCCGGCTGCGGGGCGTAGGGATCCGGAACCTGAGGTGGGTCGAGGAGGGAGGTGGTGTGTCGGCTTGAAAGGCCCGCGCCGCACGGGGCATACGTAGGGGGTGTCCGCCATCCCTCGCATCCTGAGCAGCCCGAGCGCGCTGAGCCGAGCCCGCCGTGACCCCGTGGTGGTGCAGACGCTGCGGGGCACGGTCGCGGCGACGCTGTCCTACGCCGTCGCGGAGCAGCTGAGCAGTCAGCCCGCGCCGCTCACGGCGCCGCTGACCACCCTGCTCGTCGTGCAGGTCACCCTCTTCTCGACATTGACCACGAGCGCGCGCCGGGTCGTCGCCGTCGTCGCGGGCGTGGTGCTGGCCATCGGCTTCAGTTCGGTGATGGGACTCTCCTGGTGGAGTCTGGGACTGATCATCCTGGCCTCGCTGACGCTGGGCCAGTTCATCCGGGTGGGGGAGTTCGTCCAAGAGGTCGCCATCAGCGCGATGCTGGTGCTCGGTGTCACCCAGCTGGCCTCCCAGGCCTGGGACCGGGTGCTGGAGACCCTGATCGGCGCCGGGGTCGGGCTCTCCTTCAACCTCCTGTTCGCCCCGCCGGTCTGGGTGGAGAGCGCCGGCGAGTCCATCGAGGACCTGGCCCGCCGCGTCCGGCAGCTGCTGCTGCGGCTGGGCGAGGAACTGGACAGCCCCACCCCCGTCGCCCGCGCCGCCGAGCGGCTGCACGAGGCGCGGCGCCTGGACCAGTACATCGCCGAGGTCGACGCGGCGCTGCGCCAGGCCGAGGACAGCGTGCGGCTGAACCCGCGCATCAGCGAGCCGCTGCTCTCCCGCGTGGTGCTGCGCACCGGGCTGGACACGCTGGAGATCTGCGTGGTCGTGGTCCGCGTCCTCGCCCGCTCGCTGACCGACCTCGCCAAACGGCGTGGCAGCGACGACCCGCTGTTCGAACCCGAGATCGCCGCCGGTCTGCGCGACGTCCTCGGACATCTCGGCGGGGCCCTGGTCAGCTTCGGCGTGCTGGTGACGACCCAGGTCAGCCGGGACGCGGAGGGCGCCGAGGAGCGCCTCGCCGCGGAACTGCGGGCCGCCTGGTCCAGTCGCGACCACGTCGCGGAGCTGCTGCTGCGGCAGGTGCAACGGCATCCGGCCGCCTGGCAGCTCCACGGCGCGCTGCTGGCCGAGGTCGACCGGATCCTCGATGAACTCGACCTGGAGCACCGCACCCAGCGCCTGATGGAGGAGCTGGACCGTGGCGGCAGCCAGCGCCGCAGCCGCAGCGGTCCCCTGGCCCGCGTCCGCCGCCTCGCCCGCGGCGAGCCCCTGCGCTCCGCGCGCTGACCCGCGCCGACCCGCGCCGACCCGCGCTGACCCGCGGCCGACGCTGCCCGGGCGGCGGCTCAGGCGACCGGCGGAAGGGGAAGGTCGGCCCAGACGGCCTTGCCCGGTCCGTCCTGGCTCCATCCCCAGTCGGCGGAGAGCACCGCGACGATGTGGAGTCCGTGGCCGCCGGCACGTTCGGCCCGGTGCGGCAGCACGGGGCGGGGCGGGAGCGGGCTCGTGTCGCACACGATGATCCGGAGCAGGCCTGGGCGGTGCTCGAGGTCCACGGAGCGGGTGCCGCCGCCGTGCCGCTCCGCGTTCCCGAGCAGCTCGGCGGCGACCAGCACGACGTCGACCAGCACGACGTCGAGGGCCCGCTCCCCGTCCGCTTCGCGCGGCTCGGCGTCGGCGCGTCCTTCGGCCAGGGCCCGCCGGACGAACGCGATCCCGGTGGCCACGCGGTCCACCCCGGCCTCACCGGAGAGCTCGAGGTGCCAGGGGCCGGACGGGAAGGCAGTCACGGAGTGTGGACTCATCACGCTCCCCGACCGCCCCGTCCGGGGCGGGTGGCAGGCATCGGGACCGCCTCCTTGCTGGTGTCCGGTCGCACGGCGACTACCCAGGGCACCGGCCGTCACACCTGTGCGGGGAGTCGTCAGCTGCTCCGCCGGCGCGCGGACGCGGTCGCCCATGCGTGCACGTGGTCGTGAGCGCGTCGGCGGTCAGGCACCGCCGAGGCCCGTCTCCTCCAGGTCGAGCTCGTGCTGCAGGCGGCGGCGCGTGGTGTCGCTGATCTCGTGGTCGTCGTAGCGGCGGCGCAGTTCCGCGGTCTGGACGGCGATGACCTCGCGGCGCAGTTCGCGGTAGGCGGCCAGGACGGTCCGGCCTCCCGGAGTGCCGTTCTCCTCGGAGTCGGCGTCGGAACCGTGGTCGAGCTGGGCGTCGAGGCGGCGTCGGACGCGGTCCAGGGCGGCGTCGGGGACGGTCTCCAGGCCGGTGATGTCGTCGAGGTGGATCAGCGCGGTGCGGGCGAGCGCGGTGCGGGTGTCGGCCTCCTCGCGGGCCGTGTGCTCGGGTTCGAGCGCGAGGCCGGAGCGGTTGACCACGGCGGCGAGGGAGAGCCCCTGGACGACGAGGGTGAAGATGACGACGGCGGTGGTCAGGGTCAGGACCAGGGCGCGGCCCTCCAAGGGCTGGTGGGCCTCGGTCGTCAGCGGGATGGAGAGTGCCGCCGCCAGCGGCATCACGCCTCGGGTGCCCGCCCAGGAGGCGACCGCGGCCAGCCGCCACGAGGGGCGACCGGCCGTCGGCTTGACCGCGGCCGAGAGCGGCAGCATCCACAGCAGCCGCAGCGCGATCAGAGCCAGGGCGATGGCCAGGGCCTGCAGCGGCCAGGCCCCGGTGCCGGCGGGCAGGGCGCGGACCAGGGTGGGCAGTTCCAGGCCCACGATGGCGAAGACGACGCTCTCCAGCAGGAACACCACGACCGCGTAGACGGCCTGGAGCTGGAGCCGGATCCGGGCGTCGGTGAGCCGGTGGCTGGAGCGCCCGAGCAGGACGCCGGCGATGACGACGCAGGTGACCCCGGAGGTGTGCAGCTCCTCGGCGAGCACGTAGGCGGCGTAGGGGGTGACCAGGGCGATCACCGTCTCCAGCACCGGGTCGGTGGTGCGCCGCCGGATCAGGGCGACGACCCCGGCGATGGCGGCCCCGACGACGGTTCCGCCGCCGGCCAGCAGGAAGAACTCGCCGCCGGCCTGGGTCCAGCTCACCGCCGTGGTGGAGACGGCGACGGCCACCGCGACCTTGAACATGACCAGGGAGGTGGCGTCGTTGAACAGGCTCTCGCCCTGGACGAGCATCTGCACCCGTCCGGGCAGCGCGAGGCGACGCCCGAGGGCGGTGACCGCGACGGGGTCGGTGCTGGCCAGCACGGTGCCCAGCACGAGGGCCATGGCGCCGCTGAGCGGGGTCAGCCACGCCCCGAGCAGGCCGATCACCGCCGCCGAGGCGAGGACCAGCCCGAACGCCAGGATGATGACCGGCTTCCAGACGCTGCGCAGGTCGCGCAGGGACAGCTCCTCCGCCGAGGCGTAGAGCAGCGGCGGCAGCACCACGAGTCCGATGGTCCCGGGCGCGATGTGGAGTTCCGGGGTCCCGGGTATGAGTGCGACGCCGAGGCCGACCAGGACCAGCAGCGAGGGTGCGGGGATGCGCCACCGCTTGGCGCCGGTGGCCACGACGGTGGCCAGAACGACAAGGAGGAGGACGGTGCCCACGGCGCGCATCGAAACGGGTTCCTTCGAGTCTCACCGGAGGGCGTGGCCGCGTGCTCGCAGCCAAACGGCCCCTCCGCGCCGACCAGACTTCCCGGCACACCGTGTCGGGATCTTATCAACCCGTTAACCCAGTCACCAGCGGTTTCGTCGCGCACCCGGGCAGCTCGGGATCAGCCCCCGGCCGCGTCCTCCTCGGGCTCACCCTCGGGATCCAGGCCGACCTCCTCGCGGTCGATCTCGGTCCGCTCCTCGAGTTCGTCCTCGTCGGGGCGCCGGGGCAGGCCACCTCCGTGGCCGGTGTCCGGGTCGCCCTCGACGGCCTTGTTCGACTTGTGGTGTGCCATGGTCCCTCCTTCGACTCGCGTCCAGCACCACTCAAACCCCGGTGACGGACCGACGCAAACGCAGTCGCCTCCGGGCGTGTGGCTGCCGGTGATCAACGGGAATAGCCTGGCGTCAGAACGACGCAGCCTGCAGGAGCCGACGCCGGACCTTAAGCGCGGAAGGTGATGGTCGTGACCAGTTCCGAGGAGCCGAAGGCGGAGCCGCCGCAGTACCAGCCGTACCGTCATCCGGCGGCCGGGTGGGGTGCTGCGAAGAGCGTCACGGGCTTCCTGGTGCGCGAGGGCGAGTACGTCGACGGGCCGCGCGCGATCATGAAGATGAACCACGAGGACGGCGGCTTCGACTGTCCCGGCTGTGCCTGGCCCGACGACATCAAGGGCCTCAGGCTCGACCTGTGCGAGAACGGCATCAAGCACGTCACCTGGGAGATGACACGCAAGCGCGTGGACCGCGCGTTCTTCGCCGCGCACTCGGTGAGCGAGCTGTCCGGGTGGAGCGACTTCGCCCTGGAAGACCAGGGGCGGCTGACCGAGCCCATGGTCTACGACCCGGTCACCGACCACTACGTGCCGATCAGCTGGCAGGACGCGTTCGAGCTCGTCGGCAGCACCCTGCGCGGCCTGGACGACCCGAACCACGCCGCGTTCTACACCTCCGGCCGCCTCGGGAACGAGGCGACCTTCCTGTACCAGCTGATGGCCCGTGAACTGGGCACCAACAACCTGCCCGACTGCTCCAACATGTGCCACGAGGCCAGCGGCCGCGCCCTGCAGGCCGCGCTCGGCACCGGAAAGGGCACCGTCGACCTCAAGGACTGGGAGACCACGGACGCCCTGTTCGTCCTGGGCGTCAACGCCGCCTCCAACGCTCCGCGCATGCTGACGGCCCTGGCGATGGCGCACCGGCGCGGCGCGCAGATCGTCCACATCAACCCGCTGGTGGAGGCGGCCGCCCGTCGCACGATCATTCCCCACGACTTCGTCGACATGGCCCTGAACAAGTCGACCCGGACCAGCACCCTGAACATCCAGCCCCGGATCGGCGGCGACATGGCGTTGCTGCGCGGCATGGCCAAGGCGGTCCTGGAGCAGGCACGGCACGACCCGAAGGCACTGGACCACGTCTTCATCGATCGCCACACCAGCGGATTCGAGGAGTACCGCAAGGTCTGTGAGGACGCGAGCTGGGAGGAGATCGAGCGTCAGAGCGGTGTCGCCCGTGCGGAGATCCTCAAGGCTGCGCGTGTCTACCGGGACGCCGACCGCAGCATCGTCAGTTGGTGCCTCGGCGTCACCCAGCACGAGCACGGCGTCGACACCGTGCGCGAGATCGTCAACCTGCTGCTGCTCCGTGGCAACCTGGGCCGGGAGGGGGCCGGCCCCTCCCCGGTCCGCGGGCACAGCAACGTTCAGGGCAACCGCACCTGCGGCATCGACCACCGGCCCGCCACCGGGTTCCTGGACCGGCTCGACCAGGTCTGCGGCATCGTCTCCCCGCGCGCCCACGGCAAGGACACCGTGGCGACGATCGAGGCCATGCACCGGGACGAACTGAAGGTCTTCGTCGCGATGGGCGGCAACTTCGCGCTCGCCGCGCCGGACACCCCCTACACCCACGAGGGGCTGCGCCGGTGCGAGCTGACCGTGCAGGTCAGCACCAAACTGAACCGCAGTCATCTCGTCCACGGGCGCCGGGCGCTGATCCTGCCGTGCCTGGGCCGGACGGAGAAGGACCACCAGCGCGGGGGCGAGCAGAGCACCTCCGTCGAGGACTCGATGAGCATGGTCCACCTCTCGCGCGGCATGAAGCGCCCGGCCTCCCCGCGGCTGCTGTCCGAGCCGGCCATCGTGGCGGGCATGGCGCGGGCCGCACTGCCGGACAGCCGCACGCCGTGGCAGTGGTACGTCGAGGACTACGATCGCATTCGCGACACCATGGCCGAGGTGCTGGACGGCTTCGAGGACTTCAACCGGCGGGTGCGCCTACCGCTCGGCTTCCGCATCAAGCAGCCCGCCCGCGAGCTGGTCTTCCTCACCCCCTCGGGCAGGGCCGAGTTCTCCGCCGCGCCGCTGCCCGACGTCGTGCCCGCCGCGGGCACACTCGCACTCGGGACGATGCGCAGCCACGACCAGTGGAACACCACCATCTACTCCGACAACGACCGCTACCGGGGTGTGCGGAACCTGCGCACGCTGATCTTCATGAACGCCGACGACATGCGCGATCGCGGCCTGACCGAGTTCACCCCCGTCGACATCACCGCCACCGCCCGCGACGGCTCCACCCGCTCCCTCACCGGATACCTGGCCATCCCCTACGACATCCCTCAGGGCTGCGCGGCCGGCTACATGCCCGAGATGAACGTCCTGTGCGCCATCGGCGACCACAGCACCCAGAGCGACCAGCCCCTCATGAAGCACCTCAAGGTGACGGTGACCCGCTCAGGTCCTCCATGAGGAACCGGGCGGCGATGCGGCAGTCGGCATGGACGTCGGGCTCAGCCTCCGGCGGATTCTCCGCGGTCGCGGCCACGACGGCTTGACGGGCCTGACGACGATCACGGTGTGACGGCCGCCACGCAGCCGCCACTGCTGCGACAACATTCCCGCCCGTCGCGTCAGGAACGCATCAGGGCCGCTCACCCCTGCCGGAACAGCGGGAATAGCGTCTGAGGCGACGGATCGGCGCGCCCCGGCGGGCCGGTCGCAGACGACTTCTCCCGTCGGAAAGGAAGGGGTGCTGACGATGGCTCGGTACCTGTACGGAGACGACCCGGAACCCGAGGAATCCGTCCCCGCCGGGCTGCTGCTGGTTCCGGTCCGGCCGGGCCCCGGAGGCGACGTGCTCCGCCTGTTCCGCACACCGCTCGGCGCCCGCACGGCCGTCGCGTTCACGAGTGCGACGCACCTGTCCGCCGTGCTCGGGCCCGACCAGCGAAGCATCACCCTCGCGGAACCCGCCCTCCGGAACCTGGCCGGCGCCCTCGGCATCGCGACCCTGACGGTAGACCCGCAGTTGGTCGCCGCGCCCGCCCCCGCGCTGGAGGAGCCGGACCACTGGCGCGTGCCCCGGACCCCGGCCCGCCTCGCCGCCCGTCCGCGCGTCGCCTGAGGGGGCTTCGATGACAACCACACTGCCGCTGCCCAGGAGCCGCGGGACCGGCGACGCGGACCTGCCCTGGCTCCCGGTCTGGCCCGGCTCCACCCGGCCGACGGCCCACGGGGACCTCTCCGTCGGCGGCGTTCCCCTCGCCGAGGTCGCCGAGCGCTTCGGCACCCCCGTCTACCTCGTCGACGAGGACGAGGTGCGGGCCCGCTGCCGCCTCTACCGGGAGGCCTTCGCGGAGGCGGAGATCCACTACGCCGCCAAGGCGTTCCTGTGCCGGGCGATGGCGCACTGGGTCGAGGAGGAGGGTCTCGGCCTGGACGTCTGCTCGCGCGGCGAGTTGGAGCTCGCGGTGACGACCGGCTTCCCCGCCGAGCGCATGATCCTGCACGGCAACGCCAAGAGCCCCGACGAGCTGGAGGCTGCGTTGCGTCTCGGCGTCGGCCGGATCGTCATCGATTCCACGGCCGAGATCGCCCGCATCGCCGCGCTGGTGCCCTACGGCGCCCGCCAGCGCGTGCTGCTGCGGATCGCCCCCGGCATCGCCGCCGGCGCTCACCCGGCCGTGCGCACCGGGACCGCCGACCAGAAGTTCGGCCTCTCCAGCACCGACGGTACCGCGCAGTTGGCGATCGCCCGCGTGTTGGAGCAGCCCCGGCTGGAGCTGGTCGGCCTGCACTGCCATCTCGGCTCGCAGATCAGCAGCGTGAAGCCGTACCTGCTGGCGGTGCGGCGGATGGTCGCGCTGATGCACGGGACGCGGCAGGCCCACGGCGCGGTCCTGCCCGAGCTGGACCTCGGCGGCGGCCACGCCATCGCCTACCGCCCCGGCGAGGACGCTCTCGACGTGCGCGCGCTGGCCTCCCGCGTCCGTGCGGAGCTGCGGTCCGCGTGCGCCACGGTCGACCTCCCGGAGCCTCGGCTGTTGCTGGAGCCGGGCCGGGCGATCGCCGGCCCGGCGGGCGTCGCGCTCTATCGGGTCCTCTCGGTCAAGCAGAACGGCCGGCAGACCTTCGTCGCCGTGGACGGGGGCATGAGCGACAACCCGCGGCCCGCGCTGTACGGCGTCCGCTATGCCCCGCGCCTGGTCGGCCGGGCCGCGAGCGCGGAGCTGAGCCCGGTGCAGGTCGTGGGCCGCCACTGCGAGGCGGGGGACGTCCTGGCGGCGGGGGTGGAGCTCCCGGCGGACATCCGCCCCGGCGACCTGCTGGCCGTCCCCGCCTCGGGCGCCTACCACCTCTCGATGGCCTCCGGGTACAACCTCGTCGGCAGGCCCCCGGTGGTCGCCGTCACGGGCGGCACGGCCCGCCTGCTGGTCCGCCGGGAGTCCCTGGCGGACGTCCGCAGCCGCGACGTGGGCCTGTGAGCCGAGCCGGCGGGCCGAGCATATGAAACGGCGTCCCGGGTCGGCCTGAGGCTTCATCAAATCCCTTCGGGGATCCACGAACTGTATGTCCGGTCGCGTCATCCTCGCCCGCGCTCGCCAGTCGCTCGACATCGGCGTGGCCGATGAATCGCCCACAAATAATCGTTCCACGTGTCTTGACGTGTCCGCGCAGAGTTGGCCAGTATCCGTACTCCGCGCCGTCACTCTCGGGGGCTCGGACTTCCGGGGGATGGGTGAGTGTCCGCCCATCATGGTCCGAACAGGAGAACGTCATGGGGAACACGAGGGGTTCATGGGGCCGGGGAGCCAGGCCGCGCGCCGCCGCCTTCGCGGTCGGCATCGCGCTGGCCGCCGGGTCGCTGTTCGTCGGGGGAAGCGCGCAGGCCAGTGCCAAGCCCGTCTCGCCGACGCCCTCGGCGCCCAACTCCAGCTGCTACCCCAGTGGGGGTCAGTTCCACTGCTACGCCATCGGCTGGGACAACACGCACGGCCCGTACTGGGGCCTGGGTGTCACCCGATCGGACATCAACATCTCCGGCATCGCGGCGGGGAGCAACTGCTCCGCCACCCCGACCATCAATCCCGGGACGACCGAGTGGTCGTTCCCGGGCGGCGGCGGCATCGCCTACCAGTCGCAGTGGATCACGCTGGCCGGTCAGCAGGGCCTCGACTGGGAGGAGATAGGCACCGGCCACCGCTGCAATTACGAGAACTTCTGGTACTGGGGCTATGCCCTGAACGGGAACTGGTACCCGCTGGGCGTCCACGACCAGAGCTACATAGGGCCCAACTCCCAGCACCGGTTCAGCATTTTCCGCGCCGGAAACACGTGGTACTACCAGGTCGACAACACCACCATGGGCACCACGCCCAACTGGGGGACGACGACCGGGACGAGCGTGCAGTTCGGCCTCGAGAGCTGGGACCCGGGAGCGAGCACGACCGGCCAGCCGTACTTCAACATCCAGTACGTCAACGGCAACGCCCAGAACGTCAACATCAGCGGCCGGCAGGGATCCTCGGTCGACCCCTGGATGTGCGGGGTGTGGAGTTCGGACACCGAGTGGTGGGGAGGAGAGGGCTCCGGCTGCGGCTTCTCCTCGGCCGCGGCCGCCCAGGCTGCGGCGGCCCGGTCCGTGACGGGTTCGACCGCATCCGCCTTCGCATCCGCGGCCGCATCCGCGGCCGCCGCGAGGCCGATCCCGATGACGGGACGAGCGGATGCCCGCGACGGCATGACCTCCGCCCAGTTGACCGACGACTGCACCAAGGTGGCCAAGACCGAGACCGAGCGCTACGGCGTCGCGGGCACCGTCGTGAGCGCCTACGGACGCTCCGCCACGGCGGTCACCGGCTGGAAGTCGCACCACCTGGCCAGGGACGGCAAGTCGCTCAACGCCGGCCAGACCGACGCCGCCGGCCCGGTCGCCATCTGTGCGATCAAGGGCGACTACCAGATCCCCACCCCGCCGCCGGCGCCGGGGACCACGCCGATGACCTACGACCTGGCCATCGTCACCGTCGACAGTCACGGTCAGGTCAGGCCGTTCGCCTACGGCAACGAGAAGACGCTCGCGGATCTGCTGACCCCGCCGACCGCGGGCTGACCGCTCCCCGACGTCCCCGGCCCGCACCGGCCGGGGACGTCGGGTCTGTCCGGAGGTCGGCTCCGCCACGGTCGACGAGCTATGCGCCCGGCTCGTTGGGGTGGGCCAGGCCGGTGTCGTAGGCGAGGATCACCGCGTGGACGCGGTCGCGGGCGCCGAGCTTGGCGAGGACGCGGCCGACGTGCTTCTTCACCGTCGACTCCGTCAGGACCAGGCGCTCGCAGATCTCCTGGTTGGTCCACCCCTGGCCGATGGCCACCAGGACCTCGCGCTCGCGGTCGCTGAGCGAGGCCAACCGCGGGTCCTCGGCCTGCGACGTGTCACCCCCGGGCTGCGGGAGCCGGTGCGCGAAGGTGTCGAGCAGGCGCCGGGTGAGGCCCGGTGCCACGACGGCGTCCCCGGAGGAGACCGCCCGGATGCCCGCCAGCAGTTCCTCGGGCAGCGCGTCCTTGAGCAGGAAGCCGCTGGCGCCGGCACGCAGCGCGGAGTAGGCGTACTCGTCCAGGTCGAAGGTGGTGAGGATGAGGATCCGGGACCGTCCCCCGGAGCCGACGATCCGTCGGGTGGCCTCGATCCCGTCCATGCCCGGCATACGGACGTCCATCAGCACCACGTCCGGCCGCAGTTCGGCGGTCATCCGGACCGCCTCGGCGCCGTGCCCGGCCTCGCCGACGACGGTCATGCCGGGAGTTCCGTCCAGCAGCATGTGGAAGCCCATCCGCTGGAGCGGCTGGTCGTCCGCGATGAGCACAGTGGTCACAGGCGTCCTCCCGGTGGTGTGGCGGAGGGTTCGCCGACGGCCGGCGTGGCGGGTGCTGCCGGGTCGAGCAGGACCTCCACGGTCCAGCCGCCCCCGGGACGCGGCCCCGCGGTGACCGATCCGCCGTACATCGCCGCCCGCTCGCGCATGCCGAGCAGGCCCTTTCCGGCGCCGGTCCCGCCCGGCGAGCGGGGCTGCGCAGGCCGGCCCGGCGGCGGACCGGTGTCCTCGACCCGCACCAGGACCAGTCCGCCCTCGAGGTCCAGCGACACGTACGCGGTCGCGGTGGGCCCGGCGTACTTGAGGGTGTTGGTCAGCGCTTCCTGGACGATCCGGTACACGGCGAGCTGGAGGCCGCGCTCGAGCGAGTCGGGCTCGCCGCAGGTGCGGTAGGTGACCTCGGCCCCGGCCGCCCGGACCCGTTCCAGCAGCACGTCCAGGTCCCCGACACCGGGCTGCGGCGTGAGCTGGGCCTCCGGCTCGTCCCGCAGCACGCCGAGGACGCGCCGCAGCTCACCCAGGGCCTGCCGCCCGGTGCCCGCGACCATCGTCATCGCCTCGGCGCTGCGGGCCGGGTCCGTCGTGGCCAGAGTCGCCGCGCCGTCGGCGAGGCCGACCATGACGGCGAGGTTGTGGCCGACGATGTCGTGCATCTCCCGGGCGACGCGGGTGCGCTCGGCGGCGGCGGCGAGGCGGGTGCGCTGGTCGCGTTCGACCTCCAGGCGCGCGGCGCGCTCCTCCAGGGCGGTGAGCTGTGCGCGCCGGCTGCGGAAGGTGAGTCCCAGGGCCATCGCCGCGGTCGCGGTGCCCAGGAGGAAGAAGAGGTTGAGCCACGGGCTCTGGTCGTCGGTGAAGCGGAAGGCGGCCAGGGTGAAGGCGCCGGCGGTCGTGGCGGCGGCCCACGGCAGGCGGCCCAGGGGGCCGTGCAGGGCGAGGTTGAACAGGGCGATCAGCAGGGCGACGTCGACGCGCTGCCAGACACCGAACGACCACTCGAGCACGACCACCGCGGCGATCACCGCGAACGCGGTGACCGGCGCCCTGCGCCGCCACCACAGCGGCAGCACCAGGGCGAGGTCCAGGGCCAACAGGGCCGGGAGCGGTGGCGTCGCGTTGTGGGTGGCGAAGCCTCCGGTGTCCGGGTGGCCCAGCAGCTCGGGCAGGCCCTGCAGCAGGACGAGGAGCGGCACGGCGGCGTCCAGCAGCCACGGCCGGCGCCGGTCCAGGGCCCTGAGCCGGCGCTGCCAGTGCAGCAGCCGGTGGAGCAGGGGGTGCGTCGGGGCGAGCGGGGGAGCGGTCGGCGGTGCGTGGCTCATCAGGTCCATGGTCGCCCCGTCGGGCGCTCTGTGCCGTCCCCGCGCCGTGCGACCGTCCGGCTCCGGGTGCTCGCGGGGGCGGCGGTCGCGGGCGTCGCGGGTGGCCGCGGGGTCGGACGAGCGCAGGGTCACACGTCGGTCCTGGTCAGACGGAAGGCCGCGCCGCCGAGCACCAGCGCCGCCCAGCCCGCGAGGACCGCGAGACCGGCCCCGGGGCTCAGCAGACCCGCGGTGTGGTGCAGGGTCGTCACGGCGTCGGCCGCGTTGCTGGGCAGATAGGGGGTGATGTGGCCGGCGACCGAAGCGGGCAGCAGCGAGACCAGCCCGGGGAGGATCATCATGCCGCCGATCAGGGCGGTGATGCCGCCGGCGACGGAGCGCAGCAGTGCGCCGAGGCCCACTCCCAGGACACCGGCCAGGGCGAGGTAGAGGCCGGCGCCGACCAGGCAGCGCAGCACCCCGTGGGCGGTCAGCGACAACGCGGCCGAGGTCCCGGCGAGTGCCGTGCCGCCGAGCAGGAAGGCGACGAGGGCGGCGACGGTGGTGGCGGCGAACGCGACGACGCCGTAGACCGCGGCCTTGGACCACAGGACCGGCAGACGCTTCGGCACGGCCGCCAGCGTGGAGCGGATCATGCCGGTGCTGTACTCGCCGGCCGAGACCAGCACGCCGAGGACCCCGATCGCCAGCATGGTGGGCGTGAGACCGGACAGTGCCAGGCCCACGCCGTCCGAGGCCGAGCCGAACAGGTGTCCCGTTCCGGCCGCGGCCGGATGGAACGAGGAGGAGGCGATCATCCCGAAGACGACCAGGACCAGGGCGCCGATGCCCAGGGTCGCCCGACTGGAGCGCAGCGACCAGAACTTGCCCCATTCGGAGCGCAGCACTCGGCGCCCGGTCACGCGTGCTCCGGACAGGTCGTCGGCCCGGTCGGCTCCGGTGCCGGTTCCGATGCCGGTGGCGTCGGGGCCGGCAGGGGCGGCAGGAGGAGCGGTCAGGAGGGTCATGCGATGCTCCGGAGGGTGTCGGCGGCGCTCTGGTACTCCACGGCGTCGCGGGTGAGGTCCATGAACGCCTGCTCCAACGAGACGTTCTGGGGGGCGAGTTCGTACAGGGTGATGCCGTTGTCGGCGGCGGTCGAGCCGATCCGCCGGGCGTCCGCGCCGGTGACGTGCAGGGCCTCGGAGCCGGGCGAGCCGGTGACGGCCACCCCGGGCCCGGCCAGCAGGTCGCGCAGCCTGGCGGGTTCGGAGGTCAGCACGCGCACGCCGTTGCCGCCCGCCCGGGCGACCAGCTCGTCCACGGTGGTGTCGGCCAGCAGCTTGCCCCGGCCGATGACGACGAGGTGGTCGGCGATCTGGGCCGTCTCGCTCATCAGGTGCGAGGAGAGCAACACGGTGCGGCCCTGGTCCGCGAGGGTGCGCAGCAGGTTGCGTACCCAGAGCACGCCTTCCGGATCCAGGCCGTTGACCGGTTCGTCGAGCATCACCACCTGGGGGTCGCCCAGCAGGGCGGCGGCGATGCCGAGCCGCTGTCCCATGCCGAGCGAGAAGGCGCCGACCCTCTTCTTCGCCACGTCCCGCAGGCCGGCGAGCTCGATGACCTCGTGCACGCGGCGCCTGGGGATGCCGTGGGTGTGCGCCTGCGCCATCAGGTGGTCGAAGGCGGAACGCCCAGGATGGACCGACCGGGCCTCCAACAGGGCGCCGATCTGCCGCAGGGGGGCGGCGTGCTCGACGTAGCGGCGGCCGTTGACGGTGACCGATCCGCTGGTCGGGCTGGACAGCCCGATGATCATCCGCATGGTGGTGGACTTGCCCGCCCCGTTCGGGCCGAGGAAGCCGGTGACGGCGCCCGGCCGGGCGGTGAAGTCCAGCCGGTCCACCACGGTCTTGTCCCCGTACCGCTTGGTGAGCTCGCGTACCTCGATCATCGGTGGCGCCTTTCGCATCCGCTCCGGCCGTTCCGGAACCTGATGCCTCCACGCTAGGAGCGCGGGATCGCCGGTCCCTGGTACCGAGGCGTGCTCTTCGGCAAGGGCACTGGTACCGGGGTACACCGCCCGCCGGTGACCCGGCAGAGCTACCGGTCCGCAGCAGCCGGTTCGGTGGGCTGTTGCGGGCTTCTGAGGTGGGCGGGGGCGAGCGCACGCAGGGAGTGGTAGCCGGTGAGGGTGACGATGGTGCCGAGTGCGATGCCACCGAGTTCGAAGTTGTCGCTGATGTGGAGGGTGACGCCGCCGGCGCCGATGACGATGCCGGTGGCGCAGGGGATGAGGTTGACGGGGTTGGTGAGGTCGACGCGGTTGCGGATCCAGATCTGGGCGCCGAGGAGGCCGATCATGCCGTAGAGGACGACGGTGATGCCGCCGAGGACGCCGCCGGGGATGGCGGCGACGATGGCGCCGAACTTGGGGCAGAGGCCGAAGAGGAGCGCGAAGCAGGCGGCGGCCCAGTAGGCGGCGGTGGAGTAGACGCGGGTGGCGGCCATGACGCCGATGTTCTCCGCGTAGGTGGTGGTGGCGCCGCCGCCGACGGCGGTGGACAGGACCGTGGCAGCCCCGTCCGCGGCGATCGCCGTGCCCATCTTCGAGTCGAGCTCGGCGCCGGTCATCTCACTGACCGCCTTGACGTGGCCCGTGTTCTCGGCGACGAGGGCGATCACGACAGGAAGGGCGACCAGAATCGCCGACCCGGAGAAGTGCGGAGCGTGGAGGTCGGGGAAGCCGATCCACTTGGCCGGGCGGACTCCTGACAGGTCGAGTCGCCAGTGGTCCGTCACCTTCCCTGAGCCGTCAGCAGAGTGGATCTTTCCGAGGATCCGGTCCAGGCTCCACGACAGCGCATAGCCGAACGCCAGTCCCAGGAAGATCGCGATGCGTGAGGCGAAGCCGCGGAGTGCCACCAGGAACAAGCCGGTCGCGAGCATCGTCGCGAGGGCGGTCCACTGGTCCTGGGGCCAGTAGGTTCCCGCGGTGACCGGGGCCAGATTGAATCCGATCAGCATGACGACCGCGCCGGTGACCACGGGCGGCAGGATCGTCTGAATGATGTGTGCCCCACCCCGCTGCACGATGACGCCGAACAGGGCGAGAACCAGGCCGACGACCAGCATGGCTCCGGTGATCTCGGCGGTCGAGCCGCCCTGGGCGCGGATCGTCGCCGCGGCCCCGACGAAGGACAGGCTGGCTCCCAGATAGCTGGGGATCGCGCCGCGTGTGATGACCAGGAACAGCATCGTCGCGATACCGGACATCATCACGGTCAGATTGGGGTTGAGCCCCATGAGGATCGGGGCGACGTAGCATGCGCCGATCATCGACGCGACGTGCTGTGCCCCCAGGCCGATGGTGCGTCCCCAGCTCAGCCGCTCCCAGGGCTTGACGACCTCGCCCGATCGGATGTGCTTGCCGTCGCCATGGAGAGTCCAGCCGAACCTGGGCATGCCTGTGTCACCGCTCTCGTTGCAAGGTGGGCGCCGATGGCCACGTCACAAGCCTGGTCCGTCGGTGCGGCCGACGGGCGCAGTCGGGCCAGCGCGGACGCCGAGATCCCCCAGCTGGAGCAGCGTGGTCAGGGCTTGCCGGGGCCCGGTGCGAAACGGATCGTTTCGCACCGGACGGTACGTCACTGGCGGTGCGAGCCCACGTAGAAGAGGAGCATCACGAACGCGGCGAAGACATGGAAGCCGATGACGTAGATGAACGCGCGGATCCACACGCCCCTGTTGGCGCGGCGGCCGCTGCCCTCGGTGGTCTCTTCCGGTCGGGCGGTCATCGGGGTGGGCTCCTCCGGCTGGGTGGTCATCGTTGGCGCGCCGGGACGGGCTCGGTCGCGCGGAGCTCGGCCAGCAGGTCCTGCTGGCCGGCGATCAGCTCGGTGAGGATGCGGCGGGCGGCGCCCAGGAGCTCGGCCACGTCGGGGCCGGCCAGGGAGTAGACGACGGTGTCGGCCTCCCGGACGGAGGTGACGATGCCGGAGCGGCGCAGCACGGCCAGTTGCTGGGAGAGGTTCGAGCGCTCGACCTCGATCGCGGCGAGCAGGTCGCGCACGGGCATCGGCCCCTCCTGGAGCAGCTCCAGCACGCGGATGCGCACGGGGTGGCCGAGCATGCGGAAGAACTCCGCCTTGGCCTGGTACAGCGGGACCGGCACGGTTCTCGCTCCTTCGTCTCGCGCGCGTGGTGTGCAGCATCGCAGCAATTGAAGACATCTTCAATTCGCCGTCATGTCGGAGCGTGCCGGAGGACCGCCGGTGGTGACACTCAGTACCCTCCGGTAGGGATGGCCGCGAAGCCGAGGGTGGCGTAGTTACCCGCAAGTAGCCAGGTCAGTCAGTAGATTCCGGGCGCCTGGAGGGTGTGGCTGATCGGGGTACTGAGTGCCTTGCCCGGTGACACTGAGTACCGTACAGTCGCGTCCGGAACGCACACCCGAGCCACTGTGGCGCGGCGGCGGAGAGGGAGTCATGGCTGACACGACACTGGCGGCGGCGGGAACGGCACCCGGGATCGAGCGGGTCGGCGTGGTCGGCTGCGGCCAGATGGGCGCCGGGATCGCCGAGGTCTGCGCCCGCTCCGGGCTGGACGTCCTGGTCGCCGAGGCCGACGCCGAGGCCGTCCGACGCGGCGAGGAGCGTATAGCGGCGTCCTTGGCCCGCGCGGTACGCGCGGGCAAGCTCACCGAGCAGGAGGCCGCCGACGCCGCCGCGCGCCTGCGCTACACCGCCGACCTGGGCGACCTGGCCGACCGTCAGCTGGTCGTGGAGGCCGTGGCCGAGATCGAGGAGGTCAAGGCCGAGGTCCTGGCCAAGCTCGACGCGATCGTCGCCGACCCGGACGCCATCCTGGCCACCAACACCTCGTCGATCCCGATCATGCGCCTGGGCACCGCCACCTCGCGCCCCGCGCAGGTCATCGGCATCCACTTCTTCAACCCCGTGCCGGTGCTGCCGCTGGTCGAGCTGGTTCCCTCGTTGCTCACCTCCGAGACCACCAAGGCCCGGGCGCAGCACTTCGTCGTCGACCAGCTCGGCAAGCACGCGGTTCCGGCCCGGGACCGGGCCGGGTTCGTGGTCAACGCCCTGCTGATCCCGTACCTGCTCTCCGCCGTGCGGATGGCCGAGTCCGGCTTCGCCGCGCCCGAGGACATCGACGCGGGCATGGTCATGGGCTGTGCCCACCCGATGGGTCCGCTCCGGCTCGCCGACCTGATCGGCCTGGACACCGTCCGGGCGGCGGCGGAGGCGATGTACGAGGAGTTCAAGGAGCCCCTCTACACCCCGCCGGCGCTGCTGCTGCGCATGGTCGAGGCGGGCCGGCTCGGCCGGAAGACCGGCCGCGGGTTCTACGACTACACCGCCGCCTGATCCACCCGGTCGTGAGCGGCGGGCCCGGGCACGGCCGCTGCGGATCCGGTCGCGTCGGGGGTGGCGGCTTCCGGCACGGGGGCCGCCCGGAACACCCAGGTGCGGTAGCCGATCAGCCGGAAGACGGTGGCGCCCGCCATGCCGACGACGCTGCCCGAGATGTTGTCCGCCAGCAGCCCGGTGAAGCCGAGCAGGTAGTGCGAGACCGCCAGGCAGCACAGCTGGATCAGCAGGCCGCCGATGCTGACCAGCACGAAGAGCGTGAACTCCCGGTACACGGGAGCCGCCGCCGCGCGCCCGACGGTCCGCTCCCGGTAGGTCCACCAGCGGTTCCCCGCGTAGGCGACGGCCGTCGCCGCGGTCAGCGAGACGGCCTTCGCCGACAGCGGCCCGGCGCCCGCACCGGCCCGCAGCAGGTTGAACAGCACCACGTCCGTGGCGTACCCCGCCGCGCCGACCACGCCGAAGCGCGCCAGCTCGGGCAGGAGCCGGAGCCACCGGTCGCGCGGGAGCAGCTGGGAGAGGGGCATCGTGCGTCCTACTTTCAGTCGGCGTGAGCGGGGACGTGGAGCCGCAGTCCGCAGTCGGTGCTGTTCCTCGGAGCCACCGGGGTGAGCAGGTCCGCGGCCGCGTCGACCCGCCGCCCGAACCGGCTGGAGCAGGTCGTGTAGAGGTAGCCGACCCGCTGTCGCCCGAGCCGGGCGACCGCGCCGGCCGGGCTGCCGCAGTGGCCCAGGTCGAGCAGCCGGCGCTGGTAGTGCGGACCGATCAGCAACATCGGGAACCAGTTCTCGGGGACGTCCTCGTCGCAGAAACCGATGACGGCGTTGTCCGGGAGGGCCCTGACGGGCGCGTCGCCGGCCCAGATCCCGGCGCGGGCCCGGTCCTGGGAGGGCGCGGCGGCCAGTCGGGCCGTGGCCACCGCGTCGAGCTGGGCCGGGTCCTCGATCGTGCGGTAGGTCGACCAGCGGAACCCGGACACCAGGCCCGCGCACGCGGCCACCGTGACCGCCGTCGCCGACACGGCGACCGCGGCGCGGTGCAGCGCCCGGCTCCGGCTCCCGCTCCGTCGACCGGAACCCGCGGCGCCGGAACCCGCGGCGTCGGAACCCCCGGCGTCGGACTTCTCGTCGGCCGGACGGCCGCACAGCACGGCGAAGGCGACCGCGCCCGCCGCCACGAGCGGAATCGTGTACCGGGCGTACCAGGCCCCCGGCGTGGCGAGCGTGCCGAGCAGCAGTGGCAGCACCACGCCGAACGCGGCGAGCCGCAGCCGCGGCACGCGCACCGCCCGCGCCAGCAGCACCACCGCGGCCGGGAACAGCACGAGCAGCCAACCCAGGCCGAGCAGACCGGTGTTGGCGACGTACCAGTGCGGCCGGTCCATCGCGTCGAACGCGTCCCACCAGGAGAGGAACACCTGCACCGGCGGGGCGGCGCCGCGCCAGGCGCGCGGCAGGTAGGTGTCGACGAGGTCGTACATCGTCATCGGCCCCTGGAACGGGCCCAGTTGCAGCGGCCAGAAGGGCGATCCCCAGGCACGCCAGGCGAGGACGTACCAGAACCCGCCCACCAGCGCGGCGGGCCCGGCCACCAGCAGGCCCGCGCGCAGCGGATGGCGACGGCGGCACAGCCACAGTGCGACGGGCAGCGCCGCCGCGAGCAGGTAGGCGTTGGCGGGCTTGATCCCCAGCCCGAGCCCGAACAGCGCCCCGGCGAACACCAACAGCCGTGCCGGTGCCGGGGATCCGTCCCCTGATGCGCGGGCGACCGGGCCGCACGCGGCGAGCAGCACGGACCACGCCGCCACCGGGACGGCCGCGCGGGCGATGTCGTTGTAGGCCATGCCCAGCTGTGCCACCACGACCGGCGTGAGCAGCACCACGCACGCGGCGCACCACGCGGTGCCGCGGGCCGCGCCCAGGCGCCGCGACAGCGCGTACACGGCGAGCAGCAGCAGGACGGCGAAAGGAAGTTGGGTCAGCGCGACCAGGCTGGTGTCGTGCGTGAAGACCGAGAGGAAGGCGCCCACCAGCTCGGTGTCGCGCGGGTAGCTGTCGGAGACGACCGTCCAGCCGACGGCGCGCACCGGTGAGAGGTGGTCGATCGGGGCAGCCAGGCCGCCGGTGCGGACCCAGCCGGCGACGCTGACGAGGTGGTACCAGAGGCTGTCGATGTCACGCGGCGGCAGTCGCACCGCGAGGACCGCCTCGAAGCCGCAGACCGTGGCGGTTGCCGCGCTGACCGTCCAGACGAGCGGCGCGCGCAGCGGTCCGCGCCACCGCGCCGGCGCCCGCAGCAGGGCCGTGCCGGCAGCTGCGCGCTCCCGCGCCCCCGGCAGCAGCCGCAGCGTGGCGACCGTCGTCGCGAGGCAGCCGACGAGCGTCAGCAGCAGCGGGACCGGCCGGAACCAGCCGACCAGCAGCAGCGCCTTCTCGGACACCGTCACCGTCAACAGCGCTGCGCCGAGCGCGGCGGTGAACAGCTCTCCGCGCGACCGGAAGCCCACGGCCAGGGCGACGAGCAGCCCCACCGCGAGCACGACCAGCCACGCGGCGACGGTCAGCGCGACCACGAACCATCCTCCAGCGTCCTTGTCCGACGCCTCATCATGGTCGGCCCGGGCACAGGTTCAACGAGCACACGCCCGCAGCGGGCGCGCCGCCCACCCGAACCGGTGAACGGTCCTCGCGCGGTCCTGACGCCGGTCCGACCAGCGGTTCTTCGTCCACCCAGGTCAACGCGGGCACACGTTCGGGGGAGCGGCGTGCGCTCGGCGCGGCGCGCTCCCCGTACGGCACGGTGCGCCGACCTAGCCTGCGGTCTCCGGGCGGTGACACCACGTCGGGAGTCGCGGTCGGATGCCGCGGGCGTGAGAGCCGCGAACGAAGGGGGCGTGATCGCGCGTGCTGCGCACGGGACGGGTCGGCCTTGCGGGGATGATGGCCGCAGGCCTCGTGCTGGGGGCAGTGACCGCACCCGCACAGGCCGTACCGCGGTCCGGGTGGTCCGGGCCGTCCGCGATCTCGGCGGCGTCGGTGGCGTCGGCGCCGGCGTTCGCGCGTGGTTTCCACGAGGATCCGACCGCGCTCGTGAATCCGTTCGTCGGCACCGGCCGCGGCGGGCGCTGGGTCGGGCGGATCGACACCTTCCCGGGCGCCACCGTGCCCTTCGGGATGGTGCAGTGGAGCCCCGACACACCCTCACGCCCGGACGGCGGCGGCTACGCCTACGGCGACAGCGCCGTCCGCGGCTTCAGCCTCACCCACCTGTCCGGGCCGGGCTGCCCGATCGCCGGGGACGTGCCCGTCCTGCCCCTCGCGGGCGGCGCGCCCGCCCGCCCGGCCGCGGCCACCGTCCCGCTCGACCACCGTCGCGAGACCGCCCGGCCCGGCTACTACGCCGTGACCGCGGCCGGGGTCCGCACCGAGCTCAGCGCCACCACGCACACCGGCTCGGCCCGCTTCACCTATCCGCGCGGGGCGTCCTCGGGTGTGCTGCTGGTGGACGCGGCGGGAGGGGCGACGGCGACGAGCGGGGCCCTCGTCCGGGCCGTCGGCGACCGCGAGCTGATCGGCCAGGTGACCTCCGGCCACTTCTGCGGCGCACCGCACGCGACCACCCTGCACTTCGCGTTCCGCTCCGACCGGCCGTTCCGGACCGCGCTCTGGCCGGCCACCCGGCACGGCGCCGCACCCGGCGCCACGTTGACCTTCGACACCCGCCGCGACCCTTTCGTGCGTCTCCAGGTCGGCCTCTCCTACGTCGACGCGGCCGGTGCCGAGGCCAATCTGCAAGCGGAGGCGAGCAGTTGGGACGTCCACGCGGTGGCCGGGCGAGCCCGCGAGGACTGGCGCCGCGCGTTGGACGCGATCCGCGTCGACGGCGGCAGCCGCGCCCGGCGGGCCACCTTCTACACCGCGCTCTACCACTCCCTGCTCCACCCGGCGACGTTCAGCGACGCCGACGGCCGCTACCGGGGCTTCGACGGACAGGTCCACCAGGTCCCGGCGGGCCACGTCCAGTACGCCGACGTCTCCGGCTGGGACGTCTACCGCTGCCAGATCCCGTTGCTGGCCTGGCTCTTCCCCGGCCGGGCCGACGACCTTGCCAACTCGCTGCTCGCCGACGCCGACCAGGGCGGCTGGCTGCCCAAGTGGCCGTACGCCGACGGCTACACGGGCGTCATGAACGGCGACCCGTCCGACGCCGTCCTCGCCGAGATCCAGGCCCTCGGCGACCAGGGCTTCGACGCGGGCCACGCCCTGCAGCTGATGGTGCACGGAGCGGAGGACCTAGGCGACCCGCCCGGCCAGGGCTGGTACGTCGAACGCCCCGGCGAGGCCCGCTACCTGCAGCTCGGCTACGTGCCCAACGACCACACCGACTCCACCTCGCACGTCCACAACGGCGCCTCCACCACGCTCGAGTACGCCGTCGCGGACTTCGCGATCTCGCGCCTCGCCGCGTCCGTCGGCGACACCGACACCGCGGGGCGCTTCCGCGACCGCTCCCGCAACTGGCACAACCTCTTCGACCCCGCCACCGGCTACCTGCGCCCGCGTGACGGGTCCGGCGCCTTCCCGCCCGGACCGGCTCTGGACCTGCACGACGGCCGCGCCCAGGACGGCTTCCAGGAGGGCAACGCCGCGCAGTACCTGTGGATGGTCCCGCACGACCTCCCGGCCCTGGTCGACAGCCTCGGTGGCGCGGGCCGGGCCAACTCCCGCCTGGACGCCTACTTCACCCGCCTGAACGCCGGACCCGGCGAGCCCTACCACTGGCAGGGCAACGAGCCCGGCTTCGGCACTCCCTGGCTCTACGACAGCACCGGCCGCCCCGACCGCACCCAGACCGTCGTCCGCGCCATCCTCGACCAGCTGTTCGCCGACACCCCCGACGGCGAACCCGGCAACGACGACCTCGGCGCGATGTCCTCCTGGTACGTCTGGGCCGCGCTCGGTCTCTACCCGCAGACACCGGGCACGCCGACGCTCGCGCTCTCCACCCCGCTCTTCCCGCGCGCCGTCGTCCACCGCGGCGGCCGCGCCGACCTCACCATCACCACCCACGGCTCAGGCCCCCACATCGCCGCCCTCACGCGCGACGGCTCCCCGAGCCACAGCACCTGGACCGACGCCCTGGCCACCGACCGCCTCGACTACACCCTGACCACGGACCGCACCCCTTCCTGGGGCACCGACTCCTCCGACGCGCCCCCCGCCTATCCGTGACGCGCGCCACGGCTTCGCCGAGCCGGGCCGGGCCGAGCCGGGCCGGGCCGGGCCGGGAATTGAGTCGCGCCGCGGGAACGGGGTCCGTAGCGTCGTCCGGGTGAAGCTGCTCTCCGTGAACGTCGGTCACCCGCGTCCCAACCCGTGGAAGGGACTTCGGGCCACCGGTATCGACAAGCGGCCCGTCGACGGCCCCGTCGCCGTCCGCGTCCCCGGCCCCAAGGGCGCCGGGGAGGTGGGTCTCGCGGGGGACCGTGCCTACGACGTGAAGCACCACGGCGGCGTGGACCAGGCCGTCTACGCCTATGCGCGCGAGGACCTGGACGGCTGGGAGTCCGAGCTCGGCCGGCCGTTGGCGAACGGCGTCTTCGGGGAGAACCTCACCACGCTCGGCGTCGACGTCAACGGCGCGCTGGTCGGCGAGCGGTGGCGGCTCGGCCCGGAGGTGGTGCTCGAGGTCTCCTGCCCGCGCATTCCCTGCGGGACGTTCCAGGGGTGGCTGGAGCGCGACGGCTGGATCAAGCGCTTCACCCGGGCCGCGCTCCCGGGCGCCTACCTGCGGGTGGTCACCCCGGGCGTGATCGAGTCCGGCGCGCCGGTCGAGATCCTCGACCGTCCCGACCACGACGTCTCCGTCGCTCTCGTCTTCCGCGCGGTCACCCTCGAACCGGAGCTCCTGCCACGGCTGCTCGCGGCCCGGGCGCTGCCGGATGAGGTCCTGGAGACGGCGCGCGGGCGCACCGCCTAGTTCGAGGCCTGGTCCGGGCCGGGTTCCGCCGCCCAGGCGATCGCGGACTGCTGCTCGGCGAGCGGGAAGACCTTCGTCTCGCCCGGGATCATCCAGCCGAAGAGGCCGGTCAGGTTGCTGATCCAGGCGATGTCGGTGACGACGGCGATGCGCTTCCAGCCGCGCAGGTGTTCCATGCCGAGCTTGAGGTCGTCCTTCACGGCCCCGCCGGTCATGCCGTGGAACTCCTCGATCACCAGGACGCAGCGGATCGGGCCCACCTGGGTGGCCTGCTCCACTGCCGGGGCCAGCACCTGCTGGTAGTCCTCGGCGGCGAGCTTGGTGTGGATCTTGAAACCGATGACGCCCTCGGGCAGGTTCTCCAGCTTCTCGATCACGGTGTGCTCCGTTCCGTCGGGGTGCGAGCAGACCGCTCCACGCTAACCGCGCCCGTGTTGCGGCGCCCGTCAGGTGTGCTGCCAGGGGAACGGTGCGAGATCGGGCTCGACCCACCCTGTGCGAGCGGCATCACCGGCCAGAGTCGCCGGGCGGTAGAAGCGGGAGAGCAGCGTCCTGTCGAGCAGTTCGGGACTGGACCGGGCGAACGCGTCGAACGAGTCGGCGGCCTCCGCCAAGGCTGCGGCGTGGTGGGCGACCAGCTCGACCCAGGCCCGGGTCATGGTGACGTGGAACTTCTGCGGGGCGCCGGCGGCCGTCGCCGTCGCGCGGATGCCCTCGCCGACCACGTCCGCAGCGGTGGACACCCCGTGGCGGCGCACCGCCAGCCAGGTGAGCTGCACGTGCTGCCGGTGGCCGAAGCGCTCCGCCCCGGCCATCACCTCGCCCATCAGCGCCTGGAACTCGGGGGAGGGGGAGACAGTGTTCATGACGACACCTCCGTCAGTGCCTGCAGGACCTGGTGGAACCCGGCGACCGCCTCCGGCGGGAGTCCGGCCAGCGCGCGCCGCTCCAGTGCGCCGAAGGTCGCCCGCACCTGCCCGGCGGCGGCGCGTCCGGCGGGCGTCAGCTCGACCACCACGGCCCGCCGGTCGCCGGCCCGGGCCCCGCGCGTGACGAGACCCCGGCGCTCCAGCCGGTCGAGCACGCTGGTCAGCGTCGTCGGCCGGGCCCCGACCGCCGCGCCGAGCTGGGACACCGTGCGAGGTGCTCCGTCGGCGAGGTTGGCCAGCGCGTTGATCTCGGAGGCGGTCATCTCGAGAGCGGCGAGCTCGCCGGTGATCAGCTGCAGCGTCGCGTGTGTCGCCCGTTGCAGGGCGAGCAGCGGCGAGGGGTCGGCGGGCACGGTGTCGATTCTCACGATTTCGGATACTACGATTTCGGAGTATCAAAAGCAAAAGACCGAGGGTTCACAGGGTGGCCGAACGCCGGGAGGGTCGGCTGCCGACGAGGAACGAGGACGAGGGGGTGGGACTCGGCACGGACGGCGACGCCGCTCCCGGCACGGTCGCGTGGTGGCGCAGGACGGCGGTGATGGTGCGGAATGCGTAGACGGCCGTCAGGGCGGCGCCCAGTCCGAGGAAGGGAAGGACGATCGAGCGGCTGGCGGGGGTCGGGGCGAGGGCGTCCCAGACGAAGACCGCGAGGGCGGCCATCATGCCGAAGGTGCCCAGCAGGACGGCCGTCGCCGCCAGCAGGTACCCGAAGGCCGTTCCGGTGACCGAATCGCCCGCCGCGCCGGTGCCGCCCGCCGCACAGGCGGCGTAGATGACCGGGGCGAGCGCGGCGGCTGCCGTGAAGACCAGGAACAGGACGAAGACGGTGGCGTCGGCGGAGCCGGTGCTGAGCACCCCGCCGCTGAAGGTGAGCCGGGACCACATCGAGGTCAGCACGCCGGTCACCACGGTGATGTTGGTCAGCCAGCTGTCGCCCGCCGTCCAGGCGTCGCCTGCGGTGACCCACCAGCGCCAGCCCGCGCGCACGTCGCCCTCGGCCCGCGCCGCCCACGCGGCAAGGACGGTGGCGACCGCGCCGCCGAGGCTGCCCAGGCAGACCCAGGCCACGTCCAGGCCGGGGAGCAGAGAGGTGTCGGCCATCCCGCCATTGTCGGACACGGCCGCGCGCGGGCAGGGCTGCCCGGGGCGCGCGCCCGGGTGATGTCGCGCGGCGGATACCCTCCAGCCATGACCGCCCCGATCCCCGCCGACGCCCCCGACAACCGTGACGGCGCCGACAACCGTGACGGCGCCGACACCGGCCTCGCCGCCGCTCGCGCCATGCTCGCCGCCGACACCGCCTCCGCCGCGCTCGGCATCCACCTCGACGAACTGGCCCCGGGCCGTGCCGTGCTGCGGATGAAGGTCACCGCGGCCATGGTCAACGGCCACCGGATCGGCCACGGCGGCTACGTCTTCCTGCTCGCGGACTCGGCCTTCGCCTGTGCCTGCAACACGTACGGGCCGGTCACCGTGGCGGCCGGGGCGGACATCGTCTTCGTGGCGCCGGTCCTGGAGGGCGACGAACTGGTCGCCACCGCCGAGGAGCGCACCCGTTACGGGCGCAGCGGCGTCTACGACGTGACCGTCCGTCGCGGCGACGAGGTCGTGGCCGAGTTCCGCGGGCGCAGCCGCAGCCTCAAGCACGGCTGAGCCGGGGGGGCAGGACCGCTCACCCCGCTGCCGGGGAGAGGCCCCGCAGGACGGCGGGGTCGATCGCGCCCGTGCGCTCGCGCTGCGGGAACGCGCCGACCGGTGTCCGGGCGAGCTCCGTCCCGGTCGCATAGTCGATCACGGACACCGCGTCGGCCTTGCTGAGCGAGACGAAGCAGAGGCTGCCGTCCGCGCTGCTGGTGGCCCAGTAGGGAAGGCTCCCGGTCGGGTAGCCGACGGTGCCCACCGTGGTGCCGTCGGAGACCCGGACGATCGCTGCGTAGTCGTCGATGGTGCCCGCGTCGCAGACACGGGAGTCGTTGCCGGACAGAGCCAGGCCGTGGTGCGCCGAGTTCTGCGGGTAGCTGTCGGGGCTGAGGGCCGCTCCGGCCGCGCTGTACGGCATCGGGTAGGTGTGCACCTGCTGCCCGGTGCCGAGGTCGAACCGCGCGAAGCCGTTGAGGTAGGACAGGTCGGTGAACATCGTCCGGCCGTCCGACTCGATGCTGTTCGGGCGGATGCCGTGCGGGAACAGCCAGGTCTGCACGACCTTGAGGGACTGCGCGTCGACCTTGGTCAGCTGGAACGTGCCCTTGGCCCACTCCAGCGACTGCGGCAGCGAGGTGACGCCGATGCTGGAGTTGTAGATGTACCGGCCGTCCGCGCTGTAGTCGTTCTGGTGCGGGTAGGTTCCGGTCGGGAAGGAGCCGACGACGGCGCCGGTCGCGGTGTCGAGGACCTCGGCCTTCTGTGCGGTGGTGGCGGAAACGACGTAGCGGGTGCCGTCGGGGGAGAGCGCGGCGTGGTCGGCCTTGAAGCCGTCGAGGCGGGTGCGCCAGATCTGGACGCCGGTGGCGATGTCGTAGGCGGCCACGTCGTCGAGGTTGCCTCGGGAGACGTAGAGCCGCCGTCCGTCCGGCGAGAGCTGCGCGTCGTCGACCCAGCGGGTGCCTCCCTCGACCGAGGTGACGGTCTGGAAGCCGGCCCACTGGACCGGGTCCATCTGGGAGATCCGCTGCTGGGCGTCGGCGGTGACGTTCAGTGACCCGAGGTTGGCGAAGGTGTGGGCGTCGATGAAGCTCACCGTCCCGGCCTGGCTGTTTCCCACGACGATGACGTCGCGCAGTCCGTCCGTCGTCGCCGCCCCCGCGCCGGTGGCGGCCTGTGCGGCTCCGGCGGTCGGCCCGTTCAGGCCGACGGCGAGCAGAAGGGCGCCGCCCGTCAGGACGAGGGCGGTGCGTAAGGTGCCGATGGCTCGCATGCTGGGCTCCCTGATGAAGTGTCCATCTCAATCGCTACTCGACAGTAGGGAGTGCGGGCTCAACAGCCAAGGGCCTTGCCGCCCCGGATTCCCCGCCTGCGGGCCGACGTTCGCGCCGCTCGCGGCCGTATGCCGCCAGTGCGTGGAAGGCGGCCTTCGGCTCCCACGGCCTGCCCGGGAAGGTCGACGAGGTCTTCCTGCCGCTCGTCCGATGGCGCGGCGCCTGACGGTCGTGCTGCCCGCGCACGGACCCGCCGCGACGGGCGTCCCGTGGGAGGATGGAGGGCGCGGCCGAAGGAAGTGGCCAGGGATGTCCGAGCTCGTGCGGCGACGGGGGACGGACGAACGCGCGCCCGCCGCGGACCGGCCGTTCCGACGTCGGTGCACCCGGGAACTGCGCCGGGTCCGGGCCGTTCCGCAGCGGCCCTGGGCGCGGGCCGTGGCCGCGGCGCTGGCCGCGCTGCTGATCTGGCTCAGCTGGTCGCTGGGACAGGCCCTGACCGCGCCCGGCGACGACAGCGTCGCGGCGCGCGTCGCCGACTGGGGCCGCAACAACCACCTCGGTCCCGTGGTCACGCTCGTCGAGACGCTTCAGTACGACCTGCACCCGCCCAGGGTCGGCGGCCGACCGGCCATCGCCCTGCGCCCCGCCGCGCCGCCCGGCGGGGCTGTCGCCCACGCGGCACCCCGGAAAGCCGTAGTCGCCCTCCCGCCGCGGCTCGTCCCGCCGGCCGGACCGCCGCTGCCGGGCGAGGGCACCTGGCAGGTGCTGCGCACCGTCGCCGGCCGGCCCGCCGTGATCGCCGCCTACCTGCGGCCCGACGCCCAGCACACCTCCTACGTCGCCGCCGTCGCCTCGCTGGACCCGAGGCTGCTCCGCTTCGAACTGCACCCCGGCTGGAGCGACCCCGGACCGGCGAACTGGGGTGCGCCCTACGACGTCCCCGCCGGAGGTCGGACGAACCTTGTCGCCACCTTCAACGGCGGCTTCAAGATCAACGAATCCGGTGGCGGCTTCTACCTCGACGGCACCACCCGCGGCACGCTGACGCCGGGTGACGCGTCGCTGGTCTTCTACCGCGACGGCCACGTCGCGGTCGGCGTCTGGGGCCGGGACGTGTCGATGACCGGCCAGGTGGTGGGCGTGCGGCAGAACCTGCGGCTGCTGGTGGATCACGGTGTGGTCCCGGCGAGCGTCGACACGAACATCGAGTCGGGGTGGGGCCTCACCATCGGCGGCGCGTACTTCGTCTGGCGCTCCGGGATCGGCGTCACCGCCGACGGCCGCGTGGTCTTCGTCTACGGTCCGGCGCTGTCCGTCCGCACGCTCGCCGATCTGCTGCAGCGCGCGGGCTGCGTCGAGGCCATGCAGCTCGACATCAACCCCGCGTGGATGTCGTTCATGTACTACCGGCCCCCGGTCGGCGGCGCCGACCCGGTCCCGGTCAAGCTCCTCGACGGCCAGCAGCGCCCCGCCGACCGCTACTACTCCACCACCAGCCGCGACTTCGTGGCGGTCTTCGCCCGGAGTGCCGGATGAGCGTGCGATGAGCAGCGTCCCGAGCCCCGTACGAACCGGGCGAACCGGGCGCGCCGGGCGAACCGCGCAGACCGCCCGCCCGGCGCCGCCACCGGCCGCCCCTCCGCGCGCCGACCCGGCCCGCACCGCGCGAGCCGCCCTGCGCACGGCCAGGCCGCGGCAGTGGCCGAAGAACCTGCTGGTGCTGGCAGCGCCGTTGGCGGCGGGCACGACCGGGCGGGACGGCCGCGGACCCGTCGACCTCGTCCTCGCCGTCGGCGCGTTCACGCTGGCCGCCGCGGCCGGCTACTGCGTCAACGACCTCGCCGACCTCGACCGCGACCGGCGCCACCCCGCCAAGCGGCGGCGCCCGCTGGCGTCAGGGGAGCTGACACCGGCGCAGGGGTGGCACTGCGCCGTGCTGTTCGCGCTCGGCGCCCTCGCGCTCGCCGCGGCCGTGCCCGGGTGGGGCTTCACCGCCGTGCTCGCCGGGTACCTGGGGCTCAGCGTCGGCTACTCGCTCGCGCTCAAGCACCTGCCCGGCGTCGAACTCGCCGTGCTGGCCTCGGCCTTCGTGCTGCGGGCGGTCGGCGGCGCGGTCGCCTCGCGGATCCCGCTGTCAGGCTGGTTCCTGGTCGTCTGCAGCCTGGGCGCACTGCTGGTGGCCGCGGCCAAACGCGCCGCCGAGGCACAACTGCTCGGTGCCGCCGCCGCCCGGCACCGGCCCGCCCTGGCCCACTACGGTCCGCGAGGGCTCCGACTGCTGCGCACGCTCCTGCTCACCGCCACCGTCGCCGCGTACCTGGCCTGGGCGTCGGGTGTCGGCCAGCCGGGCGCCGGACCACCCGCCACCCGCGCCTGGCACCTGCTGAGCGCGCTCCCACTGCTCTACGCGCTGCTGCGCTTCGACCGCCTCGCCTCGCGCCGCCCGGTGACCCGCGTCGAGGACCTGCTGCTCACCGACCGTCGTCTGCTGGCCGCCGAACTGCTGTGGCTGCTGGCCTTCCTGACCCCGCTCCTGTGACGGCGACCATGCCTGCCACCATGAAGGCGACCACGAGGGTGAACGCGACCGCGCGGCTCTGCGGCTGGGGCCGGACGTCGCACAGCACGGCCGAGCCGCTCGGGCCGCTGGACCTGCCCGCCCTGCGGGCGCTGATCGCCCGCCGCCCCGCCCACGGCCTGCTCGCCCGCGGCGCGGGACGCAGCTACGGTGACGCCGCCCTCAACTCCGGCGGGCTGGTGCTGCACCCCGCGGTCGAGCCCTGGCTGCTGCTCGATCCGCACGCCGGGCGGGTCCGGGTCTCCGCCTCGGTCGCGTTCACCGAACTGCTCGCCCGCACCGTCCCGCACGGCTGGCTGCCGCCCGTCCTGCCCGGCACCGCCCACCTCACCGTCGGCGGTGCCGTCGCCGCCGACGTGCACGGCAAGAACCAGCACCGCGACGGCACCCTCGCCGCCTGGCTGGAGCAGGTCGACCTCGTCGACGGCACGGGCATGCTGCGACGCCTCACCCCGCAGGACGACCCGGCCGCCTTCCGTGCCACCGTCGGCGGGATGGGCCTGACGGGCGTCGTCGTCGCGGTCACGCTGCGCCTGGTGCCCGTCCGCAGCGCGCGACTGCGCGTCACCACCCGCCGTGCCGAGGACCTCGACGCGCTGATGGACCTCCTCGACACCGCCCCCACCCGCTACGCCGTCGCCTGGATCGACGGCACCGCGCACGGCCGGGCGCTGGGACGCGGCGTCGTCGACCTCGCCGACCACCTCGCCGAGCCGGATCCGCGCCGCGAACCCGACGGCCCGCGCTACCGTCCCGGCCCCGCGCTCCCGGCGCCGACGCTGCCCTTCTGCCCGGTCACCCCGCGCACGGCCGCCGCGTTCAACGGCCTGTGGTACCGGCGGGCGCCGCGGCAGAGGCAGACCACCGCCTCGCTCGGAGCCTACTTCCACCGCCTCGACGCGGTCTCCGGCTGGAACCGCGCGCTCGGTCCGGCCGGGATCTGGCAGTACCAGTTCGCCGTCCCGGACGCGGGGTGTGACCTCGTGGCCTGCGTCCTCGAAGCCCTGCACCGGCATCAGGCCGCACCTTTCCTGGGGACCTTGAAGCGGTTCGGCCCCGGCGACGACCACCCCCTGTCCTTCCCCGAGGCCGGCTGGTCGCTGGCCGTCGACCTGCCCGCCGCCAGGCCCGGCCTCGGCGAGCTGCTCGACGCCCTCGACCGTCTGGTCGCCCGCTCCGGCGGTCGGATCTACCTCGCCAAGGACGCCCGGATGGACCGGGCCCGGTTCGCCGAGATGTACGGCCCGCTGGACGAGTGGCGCGAAGCGCGCGAACGCCTGGACCCGCACCGGGTCTTCCGCTCCGACCTGGGCCGCCGACTGGGCCTCTGCGACTGATCCGACCTCTGCGACCGAGCCGGTCCGGGCGCGGGATCCGGTCTCCGCGACCGGGAGCCGGCCTCCGGGACCGGGAGCGCCGGCCTCACCGCCGGCGCGTGCGGAGGCGGTTTCGCAGGCGCCGCTCGACGAGGGCCAGGGCCAGGGCGAGTGCGGCGAGCAGCGCGGCGCGGCGGACGACGGGCAGCAGGATCGGGCCGAGGTCGAGCGGCTCGTCCCGTCCCGCCTGCGGGGTCGGCGCGGTCTCGGCCGCCGCTGCCGGCCCCCCGCCCGCTGCTGTCGCCCCGTCCGTTGCCGCCGCCGCATTCGCTGCCCTGTCCGCCGCCGCTTCCGCCGCCTCGGTCGCCCGTCCGGCGGTGGCGGCGGATTCGGCCAGCTGCCGGGAGAGACGGTCGGCGAACTCGGCGATGACCCGGTCGCCGATGTCGGCCATCACCCCGCGACCGAACTGGGCCGGGCGGCCGGTGACGGTCAGGTCGGTGTCGACGTCCACCTCGCTCCCGCCGGAGGGCTGGTCGTGGACCGCGACCACCAGGGTCGCCTGCGCCGTGCCGACGCCCCGCTGCTCGCGGCCGGAGGCGTGGACGACCATGCGGTGGTCGGCGTCGTCGCGCTCGTCGATGACGGCGCGGCCCTTGTAGGCGACGGTGATCGGGCCGACCTTGACCGTCATCGAGCCGTAGACGGTGTCCTCGTCGATCCGCTCCACCGAGGCGCCGGGCAGACAGGGGGCGATCGCGTCGATCTCGCCGAGCGCCCGCCAGACGTCGTCGGTGGAGGCCGGGACGGTCATGTCGTGGTGCAGTCGCATGGTCAACTCCTCGGGTCCGGCCCGTGTACGGCACCCGTCGTGGCGGACAGGGCGGCGCCGGTGCCGCCCCAGCGGGTCGAGACGATCTCCGCGGCGATCGAGACGGCCACCTCCTCGGGCGTGCGCGCGCCGAGATCCAGGCCGATCGGCGCGCGAAGGCGCGCGAGCGCCGCCTCGTCGACGCCCGCCTCGCGCAGCCGGGCCAGCCGGTCGTCGTGGGTGCGGCGGCTGCCCATCACACCGATGTAGGCGGCCGGCGTGCGCAGCGCCACCTCCAGCACCGGCACGTCGAACTTCGGGTCGTGGGTGAGCACGCAGATCACCGTCGAGGCGTCGACCGGCGTGGCGGCGAGATAGCGGTGCGGCCAGTCGACGACCACGTCGACCTGCGGTGGGAAGCGCCGGGCCGTCGCGAAGACCGGGCGGGCGTCGCAGACGGTCACCCGGTAGCCGAGGAACGCGCCGAGGTCGGCGACGGCGGCGGCGAAGTCGATCGCGCCGAAGACCAGCAGGCGCGGCGGGGGAGCGAAGGACTGCAGGAAGACGGTGACCTGGTCCATCCGCCGTTCGCCTGCGGGGCCGTAGTGGCGCTGGGCGGTCATGCCCTGCGCCAACTCGCCCCGCGCGTCCGCAGTGACGGCGGCGTCCAGTCCCTCCGTGCCGAGTGACCCGGCGACGCGGTCCGGCCAGACCGCGAGGACCGCGCCGACCTGCGTGGCGGCGTCGTCTGGCGCCCGCACCACCGTGGCCACCGCGACCGGCCGCTGCTCGGCGACGGACTCGGCGACGGCCGCGAACGCCGGATCCAACGCCTCCGAGACCGGCCGGACCAGCAACGTGATCTCGCCGCCGCAGGTCAGGCCGACCGCGAACGCGTCGTCGTCGCTGTAGCCGAAGGTCTCCAGCCGGGCCCGGCCGGTGCGGACCACCTCCTGGGCCAGCTCGAAGACGGCGCCCTCGACGCAGCCGCCCGAGACGCTGCCCACCACCTCGTCGGCCGGGCCGACGGCCATCGCCGCGCCCGGTGCCCTCGGCGCGCTGCGGGTCACCCCGACGACCGTGGCCAGCCCGAACTCCGCGCCCGCCGCGTACCAGCGCCGCAGTGCCGGGAGGATCTCACGCATCCGCCGCTCCTCTCACCACGGCCGCCAGCCGCTCCAGCGCCGCGAGACTCTGCCCCTCGACGAACACGTCCACGCTCGGCAGCGCGGCCGCCATGCCGCCCGCCAGCGGCGCGTAACCGGGCCGTCCCTTCCGAGGATTCGCCCACACGACGCGGTGCGCCAGCCGGTGCAGCCGCCGCATCTGCTCCCCGAGCAGGGCCGGGTCGCCGCGCTCCCACCCGTCCGACAGCAGCACCACGACCGCGCCCCTGGCCAGGCCCCGGCGTCCCCACCCCTCCAGGAACGCCCGCAGCGTCTCCCCGAGCCGCGTCCCGCCGCTCCAGTCCGGTACGGCGCGGCCCACCGCGGCCATGGCGAGGTCGGGTGTGCGGTGCGCGAGCGCGACGGTGACGCGGGTGAGCCGGGTGCCGAGCGTGAACACCTCCGTGCGGGCAGCGGGAGCGATCCGCGCCGCGTGGGCGAAGCGCAGCAGCGCGTCCGCGTAGGGCGCCATCGACCCGCTGACGTCCACCAGCAGCACGACGCGGCGTGGCTTGCGCACCCGCGCCCTGCGGCACAGCCGCGCCGGCTCGCCGCCCTGCCGCAGCATCGCCCGCACCGTGCGGCGCGCGTCGACCTCCCCGTGCCGGGCCGGCCGCCGCCGTGCGCTGCGACGCGGCTCCCCACCGAGCGCGAGCGCCGCGAGCAGGCGGCGCAGCTGCGTCCGCTCGGCGTCGGTGAGCGCCGCGACGTCGCGGTGCCGCAGCACCTCCGTGGCGCTCGCGAGGGCCGCGACGGGCCGCTCGGCCGCGGGCCCGGTCTCGGCGGACGCCCCTGGTCCACTCGCGACGGCGACCTGTGGTCGGGGTCGGAAGGGAGAGGCCGGGCGCGGGCTCCCGTTGTGCGGGCGGTCGCCGAAGTACGCGGCGAAGACCCGGTCGTAGCGGGCCAGGTCGTCCCGCTCGGAACAGAGGGTCGACCGCCCGGCCCAGTAGGCCTGTGCCCGGCCGGAGGGCCCGACCACGTCCAGCGCCCGCAGGAAGGCGGCGACCTGACCGGTCACGACCGTGACCCCGGCGCCCCGCAACGTCCGCACGAACCCGACGACCACCCGGGCTGCGCCCTCGTCGTCGAGGCCAATCGCGTCGAGAACCGCGTCGCCGCCCGGGCCCGGCGGGCTCAGCCGGGCTCCGCCCAGGGAACCGCCGTCCCGGCCGCCGGGCCTGACGGCTGCGCCCGCCACACGCGGGCCCGCTGGGCTGTGCAGCGCCGCGTCCCCGGGCCCGGCCCGCGCGGCACCCTCGCCGGGCCCGCCGCTCAGTCCGCTCGGGGCCCGGGTGCCCGCCCGCAGGCGGAGGGTCTCGCTCACGATGGGCCGCCCGTCGGGGCGGAGGCGAGCAGGGCCGTCAGGTCCAGGCTCCGGGCCTGCTCGATGTCCTCGTGGTACTTGAGCACCGCGCCCAGCGTCGCCGTGGCCAGCTCCGCGTCCAGCGCCGTCGCGCCGAGCGCGTGCAGGGCCTCGGCCCAGTCGAGGGTCTCCGCCACGCCCGGCGGCTTGAGCAGGTCGCGGGCGCGCAGCGCGCGGACCGCGCGGGTCACCTCGACGGCGAGGCGCTCGGTCACGTCCGGGAGGCGCCGTCGGACGATGGCGACCTCGCGGGCGAAGTCCGGATGCTCGAACCAGTGGTAGAGGCAGCGCCGTTTCAGCGCGTCGTGGACCTCGCGGGTGCGGTTGGAGGTGAGCACGGTGACGGGTGGGCGTTCGCCGCGCAGCGTGCCCAGCTCGGGGATGGTGACCGTCCACTCCGACAGGAGCTCCAGCAGCAGCGCCTCGAACTCCTCGTCGGCCCGGTCGATCTCGTCGACCAGCAGCACCGACGGCCAGGTCTCCAGCGCCTTCAGCAGGGGGCGGGCGATCAGGAAGCGCGGGCTGTACAGCTGGAACTCCAACAGCTCCGCGTCGCCGACGCCGCCCGCCTCGGCCGCCTTGAGGTGGAGCAGTTGGCGCGGGAAGTCCCAGTCGTACAGGGCCTGGGTCGCGTCGATGCCCTCGTAGCACTGGAGCCGGATGAGGGGCGCGCCCAGCGCGGCGGCGAGGGCGGTGGCGAGCGCCGTCTTGCCGGTGCCGGCGTCGCCTTCGCAGAAGATCGGGCGGTGCAGGCGGACGGTGAGGAAGCAGGCCACGGCAAGGCCCTCGTCGACGAGGTAGCCGGTCTCCTCCAGCCGGGCCCGCAGCGCCTGCGGGCTGTCGGGCTCCAGCGGCGGGGAGGCGGTCGCCCGCTCCTCCGGTCCCATCGCGGCGCGGCCCGCCTCAGGCCGTCCCGGCCGCGGCCAGCACGGCCCGCTGCGTCAGCACGCGGGCCAGGTGCTCGCGGTACTCGGCCGATCCGGACAGGTCCGTCGGCGGATGCGTACCCTCGGCGGCCAGCGTCGCGGCCCGGCCGATCGCCTCCTCGCTCCCGTCCGCTCCCGTCAGCGCGGTCTCGGTCAGGTGGGCGCGCATCGGGCGGGCGCCCATGTTGACCAGCCCGATCCTCGCCTCGGCGATCCCGCGGCCGTCCTGCGCCGGCCGGACGGCGGCCGCGACGCCGACCACCGCCCAGGCCTGGGCGACGCGTTGGAACTTCTCGTAGTGGAAGCCCCAGCCGTCCATGGCCGGGATCCGGATCTCGGTCAGCAGCTCGTCGGGCCGCAGCGCCGTCTGCAGGTAGTCGACGAAGAACTCCGCCGCCGGGACCGTGCGGAAGCCCTGCGGGCCGAGCACGACCATGGTCGCGTCCAGGGCCAGGCAGACGGCGGGCAGGTCACCGGCCGGGTCGGCGTGGGCGAGCGAGCCGCCGAGCGTGCCGCGGTGGCGGACGGCCGGGTCGGCCACCGTCGCCGCGGCTCGGGCGAGCAGGCCCGCGTGCGCGCGGACCAGCGGGTCGTGGACGACCTCGTGGTGCGTGGTCATGGCGCCGATCACCAGCTGGGCGCCGTCCTGCCGGATGCCGCGCAGCGCGTCGACCGCACCGAGGTCGACCAGCAGCTCGGGGAAGGACAGCCGCAGGCGCAGGATCGGCAGCAGGCTCTGACCGCCGGCCAGCACCTTGGCCTCCGGGCCGGCCTCGGCCAGCACCCGTACGGCCTCGTCCGTGCTCTGCGGACGGGCGTAGTCGAACGTCGCGGGGATCACGACGGGCCCTCCTTCCCGGCAGCGTCAGCGGCGGCGGATGCGGCGGCCGTGGCCTCCTTGACGGCCCGCCACACCCGTTCCGGTGTGCACGGCATCCGGATGTCACGGACGCCCAGCGGCCGCAGCGCGTCCATGACGGCGTTCACCACCGCCGGGGTGGAGGCGATGGTGCCCGCCTCGCCGACGCCCTTGACCCCGAGCGGGTTGGACGTGGCCGGCGTCTCGGTGCGGTCCGTGACCAGGTCCGGCAGGTCCGGCGCGGCGGGGACGAGGTAGTCGGCCATGGTGCCGGAGACCAGGTTGCCCGCGTCGTCGTAGACGGCCTCCTCGTACAGGGCCTGGGCGATGCCCTGGGCGACGCCGCCGTGCACCTGGCCTTCGACGATCATCGGGTTGACGACCCGTCCGACGTCGTCGACGCAGACGTAGGAGCGGATCGCGACCTTGCCCGTCTCGGTGTCGACCTCCACCGCGCACAGGTGGGTGCCGTGCGGGTAGGAGAAGTTGTCCGGGTCGAGCAGGTGCTCCGCGTTGAGCGTCGGCTCCATGCCCTCGGGCAGGTCGTGCGCGGCGAAGACTGCGAAGGCGACCTCCTGGATCGTCTTGCGTGCCTCCGGCGAGCCGCGCACGGAGAAGGCGCCGTCGGCGAACTCCAGGTCGTCCTCGCTCGCCTCCAGCAGGTGTGCGGCGACCTTGCGGGCCTTGGCGACGACCTTCAACGCCGCCTCGTGCACCGCGATGCCGCCGATGACCAGCGAGCGCGAGCCGTAGGTGTCCATGCCCTGCGGGGCGACGCGGGTGTCGCCGTGCATCACCTCGACGTCCTCGAACGGGACGCCGAGCGCGTCGGCCGTGATCTGGCTCCACGCCGTCACATGGCCCTGGCCGTGCGGGCTGGTCCCGGTGATCACCTCGACCTTGCCGGTCGGCAGCATCCGGATCATGGCCGCCTCCCAGCCGCCCGCGGCGTAGCGCAGCGAGCCGAGGATGCGGCTCGGCGCGAGGCCGCACATCTCGGTGTAGGTGGAGATCCCGATGCCGAGCCTGACCGGGTCCAGGTTCTCGTGCCGGGCCCGTTGCTCGGCGCGGAGGTCGTCGTAGCCGAAGAGCGCGAGCGCGCGATCGGTGGCGGCGGCGTAGTCGCCGCTGTCGTAGGTGAGCCCGGCGACGGTGGTGAAGGGGAACTCCTCGTGCCGGATCCAGTTGCGGCGGCGCAGCTCCAGCGGGTCCAGGCCCAGCTCGGCGGCGAGCTCGTCCATGGTCCGCTCGATGGCGAAGGTCGCCTCCGGCCGGCCCGCGCCGCGGTAGGCGTCGGTGGGCGTGCGGGTGGTGAAGACGCCCGTGCAGTGGAAGTCGTAGGCGTCCATCTTGTAGATGCCCGGGTACATGAACGCGCCCAGCAGCGGCGTGCCGGGCGTGATGATCATCAGATAGGCGCCCATGTCGGCCAGCAGGTCCACCTTCATGCCCAGCAGCCGCCCGTCGCGCGTCGCGGCGAGCTCGACGTCCTGGATCTGCCCGCGCCCGTGGTGCTGCGCCTGGTAGCTCTCCGAGCGCGACTCGGTCCACTTGACCGGCTGCCCGAGCCGGCGCGCCAGCGTCAGCGCGATCGCGTCCTCGCCGTACACCTGCAGCTTGGAGCCGAACCCGCCACCGACGTCCGGGGCGACGACGCGGAGCTTCTGCTCGGGGATGCCGGTGGTCAGCGCCATCATGACCCGCACGATGTGCGGGATCTGGGTGGAGGAGTACAGCGTGTACTCGCCGGTCGCGGGCACCGGCACGGCCATGCTGGCGCGCGGTTCCATCGCGTTGGGGATGAGCCGCTGCTGATGGTGGCGGCGTCGCACCACCACGTCCGCCGCGGCCCTGGCCGCCGCGTAGTCGCCGGAGACGAGCGGCCAGGTGTAGCAGCGGTTGGTGCCCTTGTCGGCGTGGACCAGTGGCGCGTCGTCCGCGAGCGCCGCCTCCAGGTCCAGGACCGGGGGCAGCGGTTCGTAGTCCACCAGGACGTCCTCCAGCGCGTCGGCCGCCGTGTAGCGGTCGCGCGCGACCACGACCGCGACCGGGTCGCCGACGTGGCGGACCTCGTCCACCGCGAGCGCCGGGTGCTCGGGCAGCACCATGTCCTCGGTGACCTGCCAGGCGCAGGGGAGTGAGCCCAGGCCCTCCGCCAGGTCGGCCCCGCTGAACGCGCCGACCACGCCCTCGCGTTCCAGCGCCGAGCGCACGTCGACGCGCTCGATCCGGGCGTGCGCGAGCGGGCTGCGCAGGATCGCGACATGCAGCAGTCCTGGTGCGGTGAGGTTGTCCGTCCACGTGGTCTGCCCGGTCACCAGCCGGGCGTCCTCCTTGCGGGTCCGGGCCCGGCCGACCTCGCGCCCGGGCGCCTGCCCCGTCAGTTGGTCGGTCATGCCGGCGCCTCCTGCCCGCTCGCCCGCGGGGCGCCCGCCGCCTTGCCCCGCGGTTCCGGCGCGCCCTCACGGCGCAGCTCGGCCGCGGCCGCCAGCACCGCGCGGACGATGTTCTGGTAGCCCGTGCAACGGCAGAGATTGCCCTCCAGCGCGTCGCGGACCTCCTCCGGGGTGGGATCGGGGTTGTCCTTCAGCAGGTCCCGAGCGGCCATGATCATCCCCGGCGTGCAGTAGCCGCACTGCAGCGCGTGCTGCTCGTGGAAGGCCCGCTGCAAGGGGTGCCAGGCCCCGTCCGGCCCGGCCAGCCCCTGGATCGTGGTCACCCGCCTGCCGTCCGCCTGCACGGCCAGCACCTGGCAGCTCTTGACGCTCATCCCGTCCAGGTCGACGGTGCAGGCCCCGCAGTTGCCGGTGTCGCAGCCGATCGGCGTGCCGGTGCGACCGAGCCGGTCGCGCAGGTAGTGCACCAGCAGCAGGCGCGGCTCCACCTCGTCCAGATGGGCCACGCCGTCGACGTTCACTGCGATCCGGGCCGCGGAGGTCCGCGCCAGGGCGGGCGGGGGCGTGGGATCGTCGCGCATCGGATTCTGGGCCATCTGCCCTCCTGAGCTCTCGGGCCCTGAGACCCAGGGCCCGAAACGGCAGAAATCCGGCTATACCCCTACACTAGGCCGCCGTTCGCGGCCCCGCAGGCCGATCCGCCCCTTGGGGGCACGGGCTGCCGGGGCCGTCGGTCAGCGGGACCTTGGACCACCGGGGCCGTGGGCCGCTGGGCCACCGGGACCGTGGGCCGCCGGGACCCTGGGCCACCGGGGACGCTGGGCCACCGGGGCCTTGGGCCGCCGGGACCCTGGGCTGCCGGGGCCGTGGGCCGCTGGGCCACCGGGACCGTGGGTCAGTGGAGCCTTGGGCCGCTGGGGCCTTGGGCCGCCGGGGCCGTGGGCCGCCGGGCCACCGGGACCGTGGGTCAGCGGGGTCTTGGGCCGCCGTGGCCGCAGCCGGCACGCCCAGGGAGCGGGCCCCGGGCGGCGGGCGGGCGGCGGTCAGCCCTCGTCGTCCTCGTCCTCGTCGTCCTCCTCCTCCGCGCGTACCTCCAGGCGGAGCAGGTGCACCGTCAGCAGCGCCTGGGCGAGGAAGCCCTCGACGGAGTCGAGCGCGCGGCGGGCGCGGCGGATGTGGCCGTCGTCCACGGCCGCCTGCGCCGCCAGCAGGTCCGCCGCGGCCAGCGCGCAGGCCGCGGAGCCGGCGACGCCGGGCGGGCCGGTCGGCTCGTCGTCCTCCTCGTCCTCGTCCTCCTCCTCGCCCAGCGCCGCCCCGACGTCGAACGCCGTTCGTTGCAGGCGGTGCATCAGCACCGCACGGTGCAGGGACACGTCGTCGCTCTCGGCACGCCACCCCTCCAGCAGCGCCGCCAGTGCCTGCGGGGGCTCGTCGTCCGGATCCACCACCGTGGCGACTTCCAGCTCCACCCGGCCGAGCAGACCACCGAGCAACTCGGGCAGGTCGTCGTCGGTGGGTCCGTCGGGCCGGTACTCCGGGTCCGCGACCACCTCCTGGCCCAGCACGGACAGGGCGTGCACCACCTGGTCCACGGTGAAGGGCGCAGGGTTGTGCAGCTCCATGACGGCTCCTCGCGTGCGGTTTCGGCGACTCCCGGATCCCCCACACTAGGTGCCATGGCGCCTCTGGAGGACGACTTCACCCCTGAGCAGATCGAGCGGTCCCGTTCCCGGAAGCGGGAGGTGGCACCGCTGCGGTACACCTCGATGCTGCTCGGGCTCGCCGTGCCGCTCCTGCTCGGGTTCACGCCGCTGGGCGCCGCGCTGGTGCGCGCCGCCGGGGACGTCGCGGGCGGCGGGTGGATCGCGACCGCCGCGCTGGGGGCGGTCGCCCTGCAGCTCGTGTCGTTCGTCGTGGCGCTGCCGCTGTCGCTGCGGGCGGAGGTGGTCAACCGCCGTTGGGGTCTGTCCCACCGCAGTTGGCGGCTGTTCGCCGCCGACGCGGGCAAGGGGCTGGCGATCGGCGTCACGCTCTTCGCCGGGGTCTCCGTCGCCCTCTACGCGCTGATGCGTCGGCTGCCGGACGCGTGGTGGGCGGTGGCCGCGCTCGGCGCGGCGCTGCTGGTGGTGGCGCTGTCGTTCCTGGTGCCGGTGCTCGTCGAGCCGCTGTTCAACCGCTTCACGCCGCTGCCCGAGGGGGAGCTGCGCCGGGCGCTGATGGCCGTCGTCGAGGCCTCCGGGGTGCGGGTGCGCGACATCCTGGTGAGCGACGCCTCGCGGCGCACCAGCGCGGTCAACGCGTACGTCTCCGGTATCGGCCGCACCCGGCGGGTCGTCGTCTGGGACACCACGGTCGAGCAGGCCGCGCCCGAGGAGGTCGCGGCCGTCACCGCGCACGAACTCGGTCACGCCGCACGCCGCGACGTCCTCTACGGCACCCTGGTCGGCGCGCTGGGAGCGGCCGGGGTGGTCTGCCTGCTCGCGGCCGCGCTGCACTGGCCGCCGCTGCTCGACGCCGCAGGCGTCTCCCGGGCGTCCGACCCGCGGTCGCTGGCGCTGGTGGCGGCGCTCGGCACGCTCGCCGGCGCCCTCGGGGGTCCGGTGTACAACCTGCGCAGCCGACAGGTCGAGGCCCGCGCCGACACCTACGCGTTGGACCTGACGCGCGCTCCGGGCACGGTGGTGGCGATGCAGCGCCGGCTCGCGGTCCTCAACATCGCCGACCTGGCGCCGCACCCGCTGACCGTGGCGCTCTTCGCCAGCCATCCGCCCACCGTCGCCCGCATCGCCCAGGCCCGTGCCTGGGCCCGCGACCACGGAGTGCCCGATCCGCCCCGCCTCGCGGCGGCCCACGAGGGGTGACCCGGCAGGCGGGGCCCGGCAGGCGGGGCCCGGCGTACCGGTTGCGTCGGCCGGGCTTGACGCCCCCGGCCCCGGCTCGGCCCGGCAACGTCCGGTCGGCTCCTGACGGTGGGTCCGGATCGGGAGGCGGAGGGCTCGCGGGCGCGGCCGCAGGCGACCCCCTCGGCACCTACGGCTGTGCCGCTCCGGTCGCCTGGTCCGTCGCCTGATCCAGGCCCGCGACGGCCGCGGCCGTGCGGACCTGGGCCTCGAAGAGCCGGTCCCGGGCCGGCCCGTCGAGCACGCAGAAGTGGCCGTAGACCTCGAGCGAGACGAAGCCGTGCACCGTGGACCAGGTGCGCAGCACCGCCTCCAGCATCGGCTGCGGCAGGCCGAACTCGTTCTCCGGAGCCGCGGGTGCCGCGTCCTCGTCCGTTGGCGTGTCCGCGGCCGCGTCGGCGAAGAGCTCGGCGATGTGGTCGAGCGTGGTGCGTCCCGCCGCGAGCGTGGGCCCGTCGGCCGGTGCGGCGTAGCCGGGGACGGGGGCCCCGAAGATCAGCGCGAAGCGCTCGGGGTTGGCCAGCGCCCAGCCCCGGTAGGCGAAGCAGGCCGCTTCGAGGCGGTCGCCCACGTCGTCGGAGGCCGCGGCGCGGGCCGCCGTCAACGCGGCCGTCAGGCCGGTGAAGCTGTCGGCCACCAGGGCGGTCAGCAGTTCGTCACGGTCGGCGAAGTAGCGGTACAGGGCGGGGGCGGTGAAGCCCATCTCGCCGGCGATGTCGGAGAAGCGCAGTCCAGAGGTGCCGTGCTGCTGGATCAGCTGCAGCGCCGTGGTCTTGATCTCCTCGACCGTGGTCGCCCGCATGCGCTCACGACGGTTGGGCCGGGGCTGCCCGGCCTCGACATCGGTCGTGCCCACGATCGCACCCCTTCCGCCCGTGCCGCCGGTGCCGCCTGTTCATGTGATCTGCACCGCTTCGTCGAAGCTTATGCTCCTCCTTCAGCTAAGTTACGCCTCGTAACTCTTCTTATGAAGCGTAACCGTCGTCCTTTCCGGATCCGGAGGAGCCATGCCCCAGCCAGCCCAGACAGCCGAGCGCGGGACACCCCGCGGTCCCTCGGCGCCCTTCCGGCCGGGGCCGCTCGGCCGGCTCGGGGGCTGGAGCTTCCGTCGCCGCGGACTGACCGTGCTGCTGTGGCTGCTCGCGATCGGCATCGCCTTCGCCGCCTCCGCCGCCTTCGGCGCGAAGTACACCGCCGACTACTCCGCTCCCGGCTCCGACTCCCAGCAGGCCCAGCAGCTCCTGGCCCGCGACTACCCGGGCCAGGCCGGGGACACCATCAGCGTCGTCGTACGCGCCAACGGCCCCGTGACCACGGACGCGGCCCGCGCGGAGGTGGCGGACCTGCTGCGGCGCATGGCCGCCGTGCCGCACGTCCGCTCCGTCGACGACCCCTACGGCCCGCGCGGAGCGGTGTCCGCCAACGCGAGCACCGCTCTCGGTGTGCTGCACCTCGACGTCGACAACGCGCCGGACATGCCCAATGCGGACACCGACCGACTGCTGGACCTGGCTCGGAACCCAGGCGGTGGACTGCAGGTCCACCTCGGCGGCAAGTCCGTCCAGCAGGCCGAACAGGGCGCCATCGGCTCGGAGGGCATCGGCATGGCCGCGGCCGCCGTCATCCTGATGATCACCTTCGGGTCCGTGGTCGCCGCCGGGCTGCCCCTGCTCACCGCCCTGGGCGGACTCGCCGTCAGCGCCCTGCTACTGCCCGCCCTCGCCGCGCTGATGCCCGTCCCGGACTGGTCGACCTCGCTGGCCGCGATGCTCGGCATCGGCGTCGGCATCGACTACGTGCTGCTCCTGATCACGCGTTACCGCGAATGGCTCGCCGAGGGCCTGGCCCCGCAGGCGGCCACCGTCGCCGCCCTGGACACCGCCGGGCGCGCCGTCCTCGTCGCCGGCCTCACCGTCGTGACGAGCATGCTGGGCCTGTTCACCATGGGCCTGACCTTCATGCGCGGGGCCGCCTTCGCGGCCATCGTCTCCGTGCTCGTGGTGCTCGCGGCGGCGGGCACGCTCTTCCCCGCCCTGCTCGGCTACCTCGCGCCGCACCTGGACCGGCTCCGCCTGCCGCGCCTCGGACGGCGGGGCGCCGGCCCCGCGCCCGCGGCGGCCCCGGCCCGCGAGGGCGGCCGCTGGCACCGCTGGAGCCGCTTCGTGCAGCGGCACCGGGTCCTGGCGGCGATCGGCGGTACCGCCGTGCTGCTCGCCCTTGCCGCGCCCTTCCTCGACGTGCGCTTCGGCTTCCCCGACGCGGGCAACGACCCGGCCGGCCGGTCCAACCGGATCGCCTACGACACCGTCACCACCGCCTTCGGCGCGGGCAGCAACGGCCCGTTGGTGCTGATAGCCGAGCCGCCCGGCGGCGCGGGGGCCGCCGTCCCGGCGCTGCGGGAGCTGGCCGCCGCCGTGCGCGCCACCGACGGCGTGGTCTCCGTCAGCCCGCTCCAGCCCAGCGCGGACGGCCGGACGGTCCTGTTCACCGCCGTCCCCTCGACCGGCCCGCAGGCCACCGCGACCGAGGACCTGGTCCGCCGGCTGCGCGACCGGGTGATCCCCGCGTACGCCCGCGGCCTGCACGTCCACGTCGGCGGCGCGACCGCGACGGCGATCGACAGCAGCGACAACATCGCGGGGCGCATCCCGCTGCTGATCGGCGGCGTGGTCGCGATGTCGATGGTGCTGCTCCTGGCGGCGTTCCGCAGCGTCGTGGTCGCGCTCAAGGCCGCCGCGATGAACCTGCTGTCGGTGGCGGCCTCCTACGGGGTCGTCGCGCTGGTCCTGCAGGGTGGACCGATGGGCCGGCTCATCGGCATCGACACGCCCACCCCGTTGCCCGCGTTCGTGCCGGTGCTGACCTTCGCAGTGCTCTTCGGCCTCTCCATGGACTACGAGGTGTTCCTGGTCAGCCGGATGCGCGAGGCCTGGCTGACCTCGACGGACAACGCCGAGTCGATCGTCTCCGGGCTCGCCTCCACGGCCCGGGTGATCACGGCCGCGGCGGCGATCATGGTGGCGGTGTTCGCCGCCTTCGTCCCCGCGCCGGACCTGCCCATCAAGCTGATCGGCGTGGGCATGGGCTCGGCCATCCTGATCGACGCCACCCTCGTGCGCCTGCTGCTGGTCCCCGCCGTGATGCACCTGCTCGGGCGGGCCAACTGGTGGATCCCCGCCTGGCTGGACCGCCTGATCCCGCAGCTCCACATCGAGGGCCACGCCGATCACTACCGTCGCGCGGCCGACGCGGCCGACGCGACCGAAGCGTCCGGGCGGGCCGGGGTGGCCGAGGACGCCGGGCCGGCCGTGCGGGCGCTGGAACCCCAGGGCTGAGCCGGCTCACGCCGGGCTCACACCAGACCCGTCTCGTAGGCGAAGACGACGAGCTGGGCGCGGTCGCGCGCGCCCAGCTTGGTCATCGCATGGGAGACGTGCGTCTTGGCCGTGGCGGGGGAGATGACCAGCTCCGTGGCGATCTCCTCGTTGGTCAGCCCCCGTCCGACCAGGGAGACCACCTCGCGCTCGCGCTCGGTCAGGGTGGCCCCCGCTGCCACGCGCTCCGGCGGAAGGCTCGTCCCGCGCCGGGTGAAGGCGCCGATCAGACGGCGCGTCACACTCGGCGCGAGCAGCGCCTCGCCCGCCGCCACCACCCGGACGGCCCGGCGCAGCTCGTCCGGGTCGAGGTCCTTGAGCAGGAAGCCGCTGGCACCGGCGCGCAGCGCCCGGTGGATGTACTCGTCCAGCTCGAACGTGGTCACCACCACGACCCGGGTGTCCGCCAACGCCGGGTCGGCCACGATGCGCTCCGTCGCCGCGATGCCGTCCAGCCGGGGCATCCGCACGTCCATCAGCACCACGTCCGGCCGCAACCGGGCGGCCTGGGCGACGGCGTCGACGCCGTCCGCCGCCTCGCCGACCACCTCGATGTCCTCGGCGCGGTCCAGCAGGGCACGGAAGCCGGCCCGGACCACGGCTTGGTCGTCGGCGATCAGGACGCGGATCACGGGGCGGATCACGATGTCTCCCACGGTAGTTCGGCGCGGACCAACCAGCCGCCGGCCGCCTGCGGACCGGCCTCCAGCTGCCCGCCGAGGGCCTCGGCGCGCTCCTTCATCCCCAGCAGGCCGAAGCCCCCACCGGGGGCCGCCCCCCGGCCGCGCCCCTCGTCCGCGATCCGCAGCACCAGCGCGTCGCCCTCGCGGCCCAGGACGACCCCGGCGTGGTCGGTGTCCGTATGGCGCAGGGTGTTGGTGAGCGCCTCCTGCGTGATCCGGTAGGCCGTCAGCTGCACCAGCGGGCTCAGCGCGAGGGCCTCGGCCGGCACCTCCAGCGAGACGGCGAGGCCGCTCTCGCGGAACTGCTCCGCGAGCTCGCCCAGTTGGCCGAGACCCGGCTGCGGGCGGCCGTCCGCCGGAGCGGCCTGACCGCGCAGCAGGTCGAGGGCGGCGCGCAGTTCGGGCATGGCCTGCCGGGCGGCGCCCCGGACCAGCAGCATCGCGGAGCGGGCCTCGTCCGTCTCGGGCGGCGCGGCGGCCAGCGCGTCCAGGGCGACGTTGCTCTGCACCGCGACCACCGAGATGGTGTGGGCGAGCACGTCGTGCAGTTCGCGGGCGATCCGCAGGCGCTCCTCGGCCAGACGGCGCCCCAGCCGCTCCTCGCCGGCGGCGGCCTCCTCGCGCAGTCGGGCGTCGTGTTCGAGCCGCCTGCGGCGCGCCGAGTGGGCGACGACGGCGGTCGCGCCGTACGCGAGCGCGGGCATCGACACGTCGAGCGCGTACCACTCCAGCGCGTTCGGCGGCAGTGTCGGCAGCAGCCAGACCACGCCCGCCGCCAGCAGGCCGTACAGCAGGCCGCGTCGTTCGCAGTACAGACCGAGGGCCGCGCAGGCGAGAAAGGCCAGGACGGCGGGGGCGAGCCCGGGGTATCCGGCCGCGTGGTAGCCCGTGACCGCGGCCAGGCACAGCGCGGCCGCCAGGAGCGGCCGCCGCCTGCGCCACAGCAGCGGCACGGCGGCGGCCAGGACGAACAGGTAGCCTCCGGGCGACCACGGGTGCGGATGCAGCGCGTAGTGCTGCTCGGCCCAGACGCCGAAGCAGGCGAAGAGCGCGACCGGGCCGACCACCAGCACGTCCACCGCGCTCGGCGCGGTGGACGGGTCGGCTCGCAGCAGCCGGTTCCAGGCGTGGGACACGCTGGCAGCGTAGGTGGTCATCCGGCGGACAGGGCAGAGGCGGCGCCGTCTTCGGCCGGGCGGGCCCGGCGCTCCTGACTTCGGCCGCGACCACGGCCGCGACCACGGCTGGGACCACGCTGCTGGACCAGCACGGTCAGCCCCGCGAGCCCCGCGCTCCACGCGGCCAGGACCCCGAGGTCCGCCCAGGTCGGCGCGTGCCCGGCGGCGATGCGCCAGCCCAGGTCCGCCAGCCGGTAGGTGGGCAGGGTGTGCGCCACCTCCTGCAGCGCGGAGGACAGCCGGGCCGGCGGCACCCAGAGCCCGCCGAGCGCTGAGGCGGCCATGTACAGGCCGTAGCTCAGCGGGAACGCCGCCTCGGGCCCCACCAGCAGCCCGACGACCACACCGAGCAGCGCGAACGGCAGCGTCCCGAGCCACATCGCGGGCACCAGCGCCGCCCACTGCCACGCCTCCAGCCGCACGCCCTTGGCGACCACGGCCGTGACGCAGACCAGTACCAGCGCGGGCAGCGCGACCGCGAGTCCGGCGGCGAGCTTGGCGGTCAGCAGGTGACGTCCCGTCACCGGCATCGCGCGCAGTTGCTCCAGCCACCCGCTGCTGCGCTCGTGCGCGAGCCGCGGCCCGGTGGCGGACAGAGCGCCCCAGATGGCGCCGTAGGCCGCCATCGCCACCATGATCTCGACGGTGCCCTTCAGTTCACCGGGCTGCGTCGGGCCGCCGCCGAAGATGGTGGCGAAGAGCAGGTAGAAGCCGATGGGCGCGACCACGGCGAGGGCGAGGTAGCGCGGGTCGCGCAGCATCCGCAGGCATTCGAGGCGGAAGAGGTGGAGCGTCATCGGACCTGCGCCTCCTCGGCAGCGGGTGCGGGTGCGGGTGCGGGTGCGGGGACAGGGACGGGTGCGGGGACGGCGTCGGGGACGGCGTCGGGAGCGCCGACGCGAGGGTGGCGCGGGCCCGTTCGATCGGCTGCGCCCGCCGGGCCGCCCGCGCTTGCCGCGTCCGCCCGAACGGCAGACCCGGCGGACCCGGCCGCCTGGGTCTCGGCCGTCGAGCCGAGGTCGGAGGGTGCGGTTCCGTGGTCGCCGCCGGCGGTTGCGGTCGAGGCCGGGCCCGCGGTCGAGTTCGGGGCCGGGGTGGTGAGGGAGCCGGTCAGCGCCAGGAAGGACTCGTCCAGGCTGGGCGGGGAGATCCTCAGGTCGGACCAGCCCGCGCCGGAGGCGACGAGGCGGCGGACGACCTCGTCGGGAGTGGCGGAGCGCACCGTCACCCAGTCCTGTTCGCGTTCGACGTCGCCGGGCAGCGGCGGCAGCGTCCGCCCCGCCGGGACGCGGAAGCGCACGATCGCGCGGCCGCCCGCCTCGCGGATGCGCGCCGGCGGGCCGTCGGCGGCGATCCGGCCACGGGCCAGCACGAGGACGCGCTCGGCGTTCTCCTCGACCTCGTCGAGGTAGTGGGTGGCGAAGACGATGGTGCGGCCCGCTGCCGCGCAGTTGCGCATGGCCGCCCAGAACTCCCGCCGCCCCTGCACGTCCAGTGCGCGCGTCGGTTCGTCCAGCAGCATGGTGTCCGCGCCCGCGACGGCGACCAGCGCGAACTTCAGGCGCTGTGCCTGCCCGCCGGACATCCGCTCGACCCGACGCCGGGCCAGTTCCCGCAGCCCCGCCAGCTCGAGGGCCTCCTCCACCCGCAGCGGCGCGGGGTACATCCGGCGCGCGAGCCCGACCAGTTCGGCCGCGGTGACGCCGGGCATCAGGCCGCTGTCCTGCAGCATCGCGGCGATCCGGCCCTCGACCACGGCCTGGCGCGGCGACCGGCCGGCCACCCGCACCGTCCCGGCGTCGGGCGTCAGCAGGCCCATCAGCATGGCCACCGTCGTGGTCTTCCCGGCTCCGTTGGCGCCGAGCAGGGCGACGGTCGCGCCGCGGGCGATCTCCAGGCTGAGCCCGTCGACGGCGGTCAGCGCGCCGAAGCGTTTGGTTGCCCGGTCCAGGGCGATGGCTGTCTCCATGCCCCGATCGTCCGTCGTGGAGCCGCCCCGCCGCGTCGGACGGTGGATGCGTCCGCGCGCGGCCCGGCTACTCCGGGGGATGTAGATTCTCAGCAATTTCTGACGAGCGGGACCGATTTGGGTCGTTATGGTGGGCGCATGGAAGAGAACCGAGCGCTCCATGTCGTGGACGCCCTGCGGGAGCGCGGCGTGAACGCCCACGTGGCCCGGGAGGGCGTCTACCAGATCGGTGTGCGCGTCGTCCTGCCCGACGGCCGCGAGGCCGTCTGGGACACCGACGACACGATCAGCCTCGAAGCGCAGGTCATGCGGGACGGCATGCTCGTCGGCTTCGTCCCGGCGATCGCGGGCTCGGAGGACTTCGACCTGGACGGGACCGTCGACGCGATCGCCCGCGCCGACTACGACCAGCCGATCGCCACCGAGCGGCCCACCGCTCCACCGCCGTCCGCCCCACTGCCGCGCGAGGGCGGCCTCTTCCGTCGCTTCCTCGGCGGCTTCCGCGAGCACTGAGCGGGCCGCCGTTCAGGCCCCGCGGAGATGAGGGCTCAGTCCTGGCGGCGGCGCCTCGGCACGATCCGCAGGATCGCGGTGGCGACCGCGATCATCGCGAACGCCGCCAGGAAGATCCACAACGGCGACGCGGCGCCGGTCATGGCGAGCGTGCCACCGGTCGCGGCGCCCGCGCCGAGCGCGGGGGTGGGGTTGGTGTACATGGGAGTCCTCTCTCCTGGTCCGGTTCGGGTCTGTCCGGTTCGGGTCTGTCGGCATCGGGTCTGACGGGTTCAGGTCGGCCGGGCTCGGTTGGTCACCAGGACTTGCGCCGCCGCAGCAGCGCGTCGAGGTAGGCCTTGCCGTGGCAGGCCTGCAGGAAGTAGTCGACGACCAGCTCGTACATCAGGGCCGCCGGCAGCATGTAGCGCCACCCGCGCTTGCGCAGCGTCACCACCCGCTCGACGACGAACACGCCGGTGACGGCCAGCCAGAAGACCTTGACGTGCACGGCGCCGTCCACCGACAGGGCCCAGACGAGGGTGCCCAGGTACAGCACGGAGGCGACGACGCCGAGCATGGTCAGCAGCTGTCGGACCCCAGTAGCGCCAGGTGATCCGGGTCAGGCCGTACTGCGCGCAGTTCTCCACCGCGCCGCGCTTCCAGCGCAGTCGCTGCCGCCACAGGGCGCGCCAGCTCGGCATGACCTCGGTGCTCAGCGTGCAGCTGGGTGGTGAGACGATCCGCCCGCCCAGGTGCAGGACGGCGAAGGTGAGCTCGTTGTCCTCGGTCAGCACCGTGGTGTCGTACACGCCGCCCGCGCCGTCCCCGGCCGGGAGTCGGCCGTCCAGGCGGGCTGCGGAGATCTCGCGCAGCGTCCCGGCCCGGAACAGCGCGGCCGTCCCGGTCAGGACCAGGCAGCGGCCGCCCAGGCGCTCCACGTCCCGGGCGTAGCGGGCGTACTCGTTGCGTTGCAGGTGGCCGACGAAGCCGCCGCCGGGGTCGCCGCGGAAGATGCCGCCGATGCCGCTGTAGCCGCGGTCGAGATGGTCCAGGGCCGAGCCGAGGAAGCCGGGGTCCAGGGCGCAGTCGGCGTCGGTGACGAGCACCGCGTCATGGTCCGCAAGGCCGGGCAGCAGGGCGCCCAGTGCCTGGTTCAGCGCGCCGCCCTTCTTCGCCCGGTTCCCGTGCGTCGTGAACGTCTCGGCCCCGGCGCCCTGCGCGAGCGGGACGGTCCCGTCGGTGCAGTTGTCGGCCACGACGACGAGCCGGACCGCCGTGTCCGGGTGCCCGTCGAGCTCCTGCGCGTGCAGGGCGGACAGGGCCCGCCCGATCACGTCCTCCTCGTTGTGCGCGGGAACGAGCACCAGGACCTGACGTCCCGTCGGTCGGACGGCCGCCCCGGCGGCCCCGGGTCCCTCGATCGTCTCCACGGTCATCGCACTCCTCCTCCCGCTGCGCCCGGCGGCAGGGGTGGTGGCCGGGACGCGATCCAGGCTCACGCGGAAGGGCGACAGGAACGCGACAGCGGCCGCACAGGAGGGGGACATCGACAGGTGAGGCCCTGTCAGGGCCGAAGGACCCGGGTCCGAGGTCCCTTGACGGGCCCTCGACGTCGGGACCTTGGTCCCGAACCGGACACCGGACGCGCCATGGGGCAGTCGGACGGCTCTCAGGTCTCCGGCCTGGTGTAGCGCAGGCCCAGCCCCCGCACGGTGGTGATCGGGGCGGGGGCGGTGCCGGTGGCGGACTCGATCCGGCGCCGCAGCCGTCCCGCCGCGGCCTTGACCCGCGCCGGGCCACCTGCCTCGCCGGCCAGCCGCCAGGCGGTCTCCAGCAACCGCTCGTAGGTGAGCACCTGGCCGGGATGCCGGGCGAGCTGCATCAGCAGGTCGAACTCCAGGGCGGTCAGCTCCAGCGGATGCCCGCCCGCGGAGGCCTCGCGGCGGGCCGGGTCGACGCGCAGCCAGCCGTCGTCCGTGACGGCACTCCCGTCGGGCGGGCCACTGCGGGCCTGCTCCCCGAGCAGATGGTGCAGCCGGCCCTCGATCACCTCCGGGGGCAGCGGCCAGGCCAGGTAGTTCCCCGCGCCGAGGCCGAAGGCCCGCTGCGCGTTGGCGGGGGAGTAGACCTCGTCGAGGACCGTGACCGGGATGCCCGCCATCTCGCGGACCAGCGGCACCACGTGCCACGGGCTCAGGCCGTCCAGCTCGGTCCCGATCAGGAGCAGTCCGGGACGTCGCTCGTAGACGGCCCGGACCGCCTCCTCGCCCGTCTCGGCCGTCACCACCGACACGGCCGCCTGCTCCAGCAACGACAGCACCTGTGGCCGCAGCCGCGACGCCACGGCCACCAGGACCGGCGGCAGCCCGCCCCCACCGGCCGTCCTGTCGGCCCGCCGACCGCGCATCCTCACCGCCCCCTCCGCACCGGCCGCCACCCCACCCCCGCGTGCGGACGTCGCGGCAGGCTTGAGTCGACATTCCGTCCCGAACCCCCCGTCCGCAACCGGGACGCTCCGTCCGGGCCCGTCGGTGATCCACCGGGGACCGGCGGCCGGTCGGGCTCGGGATGCGCTCGCGCGGCCTCACATCGATGGTTGAGCTATGCGAGTCGCCACCTGGGTCGAACAGGGCCTGACCCCAGCCGCCGACGGTCCGGTCCGCTGGCGCGTGTTCCACGCCGCGGACAGCCCGCACTGGACCCTGTGCGAGAAGAGCACCAGTGGGTTGCGTCCACTCCCCGCGGCCGTCGCCTCGTGGCCTCCGACCCCCCGCAGCAACGACAGCGTCTGCCCCACCTGCGAGGCACGCGCCCACGAGCCCGTGGCGATCTAGCCCCGCGCGCGTCGCCACGAGGAATCCACCACAAGGAATCCACAAAGTCCCTCCCTACCGTCGCCGACGGAGGTGCCCAGCACACGGGGAGGTGCACGGTGGTGGCGACGGTGTCGGCACGGGCGCAGGTCGCGCATCTGTTGCGGCGGGCCGGGTTCGGGGGGCGGGGCGAGGAGCTCGACGCCGCGGAGAAGGCCGGTTACGAGGCGACCGTCGCCTCGCTTCTCGGCGCACCGCAGGGCGCGGCGGACGCCGGGGTCGCGGCGACACCGCCGCCGGTGTTCCCCGTGATCGCCCCGCCGGGCCGGGACGTGACAGCCCGCAAGCAGGCGAACCGGGAGCGGGCGCAGCAGGCGGCGCAGCTGGCCGGTTGGTGGCTGACCCGGATGGTGCGGGCCAACGCCCCGCTGGTGGAGAAGCGCACCTGGTTCTGGCACGGCCACTGGGCCACCTCGATCCAGAAGGTTCGCAGCGCCCCGTTGATGCTCGCCCAGAACCAGACGCTGCGCGCCCTCGGCGGCGGGGACTTCGCCACGCTCGCGCACGCCATGGTCGGCGATCCGGCGCTCGCCGTCTGGCTCGACGAGATCGGCAGCACCAAGCGTGCCCCGAACGAGAACCTGGCCCGCGAGCTGATGGAGCTGTTCACCCTCGGCGTCGGCCACTACACCGAGTCCGACGTCCGCGCCGCCGCGCGGGCGCTCACCGGCTGGCGGCTCGACCGGGCCGGTGGGCGGCTTCTCTTCGTCCCCGCCGCGCACGACGACACACCCAAGACGATCCTCGGGCAGACCGCCGACTTCGACTCCGTCTCCCTCGTCGACCTGCTGGTCGGCCAACCCGCCTCGCACGCCTGGGTGGTGACCCGGATGTGGAACCGCTGGGCCGCGCCCGGCCCCGTCCCCGCCGAGGTGATGGCCCGCCTCCGGACCGCCTACGGCGCCGGACGCGACCTCACCGCGCTGCTGCACGCCCTGCTGCTCGACCCCGTCTTTCGCGGGCCCACCGTCGTCGGCGCGCTCGCCAAGCAGCCCGTCGAGTACGTCGTCGGCGCCCTGCGGGCCCTCGGCATCACCCCGGACGACGCCGACCAGGCGATCCTGCTCGGCACCCTGCGCCGCCTCGGGCAGGTGCCGTTCGAGCCGCCCAACGTCGGCGGCTGGCCGAGCGGCGACGCCTGGCTGACGGCCGCCGCCGCACAGGCGCGGCTGGACTTCGCCCGCTGGGCCGTGACCAAGGGCGACCTGGGCGCGGTGAGCTCCGCCCCCGCCGCCTCCCGCGTCGACGCGACGGCGCGGTTGCTCGGCCTGGACGGCTGGAGCGACCGGACCCGCGCCGCACTCCAGGAGGCCGCGGGCCGGCCGGCCACCCTCGTGGCCCTGGCGCTGGCCGCACCCGAGTACGCCGTCAACTGACGGCCGACGTACCACCCACCCACGAGAGCCCGAAGCGGACAGAGAGGACCGAGCAGCGATGGACCTGTGGACCCGGCGCAAGTTCCTGATCGCCTCCGGGGTGGTCGGCGCGAGCGCGCTCGCCGCGGGCGGAGCCGTGATCGGCTGGCAGGACCTGGCCCGAGGCGCGGCGACCCGCCCGCTCGCCGGCGGCACGCCGGTGCTGGTGCTGGTCACCCTTTACGGCGGCAACGACGGTCTGAACACCGTCGTCCCGGCCGGCGACCCCGCCTACCGCAGCGCCCGCCCCGACCTCGCCTACAGCCCCGACCAGGTCCTCGACCTCGGCGAGGGCCTCGGCCTCAACCCGGCGCTGAAGGGCCTGCACGGGCTGTGGGGCGCCGAGCAGTTGGCGGTCGTGCGCGGCGTCGGCTACCCGCAGCCCAGCCACAGCCACTTCCAGTCCATGGACATCTGGCAGACCGCCTCGCCCGCCGCCCCCGCCTCCACCGGCTGGCTCGGCCGCTGGCTCGACGCCCAGGGCAGGGACCCGCTGCGCGCCGTCTCCCTCGGTGGCACCCTGCCGCCGCTGCTCGCGGGCGCGACCACCTCCGGCTCCGCACTGCCGCTCGGCGCGTTCCGCCTTCCGACCGGCCCGACCCTGACCTCGTTCACCGCGCTCGGCGCGCCCGGCGCCGACGACCCCGCCACGCTCGCGGCGGCGGCCACCGCCGACCGGGACCTGCTGACCGTCGCCCACACCTTCGGCCCGGTCCTCGACGGGCTCGCCCGCACGAGTGCGAGCGGCGCGAGCGGCGCAGCCGGTGAGGGCTCGCTCGCCCAGCAACTCGACGTCGTCGCCGCCTGCGTCGCGGCCCGGGTGCCGACCCGGGTCTACGCCGTCAGCCTCGGCGGCTTCGACACCCACGCGGGCGAGAAGGCCACCCAGGAGCAGCTCCTCGGCCAGTTCGACCAGGCCGTCACCGGGTTCCTCGGCAAGGTCGCCCACAGCGCCAACCCCGTCGTCCTCGCCGCCTACTCCGAGTTCGGCCGCCGCGTCCAGGCCAACGCCAACCAGGGGACCGACCACGGAACCGCGGCACCGCTCCTCGTCGCGGGCACGTCGGTCAAGGGCGGCTTCCAGGGCGCCCAGCCGAGCCTGACCGACCTCGACGAGGGCGACCTGAGGTTCACCACCGACTTCCGCTCGGTCTACGCGACGCTGCTGCACCGTGTTCTGGGCGCGGATCCGCACCAGGTCCTCGGACAGGACTTCCCGCAGCTCGACTTCGTCTGAGGTGGCGCGAGGGGGCGGGACAGGAGGCGACGGGACGGGCCGCGCCCGGGGTAACTCCGTTGCCGCGTGGGCGAGGGAGACCTAGGCTGGCGCGGCCGCCCTACCCTGAGACCGACTCGGAGCACCCTTGCGCTTTCGCCCGACCACCCCGGCCGACCTCGACCGCGTCCTCCCGCTCGTCGCCGACGACCCCGCCTGCACGATGACGGCCGACGGCTACCGGGCCAGGCTCGCCACACGCCAGTACCGGCCCGAGCGGACCTGGATCGCCGAGCGTGAGTCCGACGGTGCCCCGCTGGCCGTCGCGGTCTGGTGGGCCGGCCCGGACGACGACCTGCCGCGGGCGTTGGACGGCGTCTTCGTCCACCCCGTCGTCGAGCCCGCCCAGGAGCGCATCGCCCTCGCGGCCGAGCTGCTGGGCGCCGCCCACGCGGCCTTCGCGCAGGCCGGTGTCGAGGAGCCGCCCGCATACCACTTCTTCCTGCCCGGCGACTGGAACGAGCGCCCCGAGGTCACCGCCGCCGTGGCCTGGCGCCGGGAGGCCTCCCGGCGGGCGGGCCTGACGGTCACGTTGGAGCGGCTGCGCTACGAGTGGGCGCCCTCGGACGGGCTCCCGCAGCCGTCGCAGCGCCTGTCCTTCCACGCCGAGCCGGACGACGAGGTCTTCGTCGACCTCTTCCGCCGCGTGCTGGAGGGCACCCTCGACACCGACTCCCGCAAGGACGCCGACCGGATCGGCGCCGACGCGCAGGCGCGCCGGGATGTCGCCTTCTACCGCGACATGATGCCCGGGGAGCGCTCCTGGTGGCGCATCGCCAGGAGCGTCGACGGTGAGACGGTCGGCTTCGGCCTGCCCTCGCGCAATCCGGACAGCGCGGTGGTCGGCTACCTGGGCGTGCTGCCCCCGCACCGTGGCCACGGTTACGCGGACGACATCCTCGCCGAGATCACCCGGTTCCTCGCCGTCGAGACCGCCGCGCCGCGGATCCGGGCGGACACCGACCTGACCAACACGCCGATGGCCGCGGCCTTCACCCGGCAGGGCTACCGCAACTTCTCCCGTCGGCTGGTGCTGTCCGCGCACTGACGCGGCGCAGGGCCATTCCGGCGGTTCCGGCCGTCCGGCTCAGCGCGTCGTTCGGCTCAGCGCGCCGTTCGGCGCAGGTGCTCGTCGATGAGGCGGAGGGTGACCTCCGGCTGCTCCAGCATGGGCATGTGACCGGCCGCCTTGACCAGTTCGAAGCGCGCGTCCGGGAATGCGGCGGCGTAGGCCCTGCCGTAGGCCGGGGTGACCAGGCGGTCGCTCTCGCCCCAGACCACCAGGGTGGGCACCCGGACCCGCCCCAGACGGCGCCTCAGCTTCGGGTCGTAGAGCCCCCGTCCGGCCTTCAGGAGCCGCACCGTCTCCTGGTTGGCGTGCCGCACGGCGAGTTGCTCGGGCGGCAGGGTGGCCGGGTCGACCAGGCCGCGGCGCGGGTCGTGCCAGGAGTGCTCGGCCAGGGCGCGCGGGGCCAGTGTCTCCACGTCGACCATCGGCTCGCCCGGCACCTCGATCCCGGCGGCGTCGAGCAGGACCAGCGAGGAGACGGTCCCGCCGGTGTCGCGCACCGCCAGCTCCGAGGCGATCCAGCCGCCCAGCGAGGAGCCGACCACCGTGACCTCGCGCAGCCCGAGATCCTGCAGCAGGTGCAGGTAGGCCAGGGCGTAGTCGTCGACGCCCGTCAGCCACGGCGGGCGAGGCGTGCCGTTGAAGCCGGGATGCACGGGCGCGATCACGTGCGCACCGCGCGCGAGGTGCTCGACCAGCGGGGCGAAGGGGGCCGGTCCGGCACCTCCGTGCAGCACCAGCACGGCTCGGCCCGAGCCGGCCTCGGCGTAGTCGATCGGGAGGTCCGGGTGGACGTCGAGCGTGCGGACGGTCGCCATGCCGTCAGCGTACTGACCGGACCGCGCCGCCCGTCCAGAGGGCCGGGGTGCGCGCGGGACGCGATCCCGGCAGAGTGGCGTGTGCGGCCGGCGGGTGTGATCCGAGAGCCGGGCGCAGGACAGGACAGGGCAGGACAGGGCAGAGCTGGAGGGAACGCGCATGGACGAGGTCATCGCCGTCACCGGTGCGACCGGACGGGTCGGCGGACGGCTGTCCCGGCGCCTGACCGAGGCGGGCGCGACGGTCCGCGCCCTCGGCCGTGACGCGGCGAAGCTCGCCGCCCTGCCCGTCGCCCAGACCGCGCGGGCGTCCTACGACGACGCGGCGGCCATGCGGGAGGCACTGACCGGTGCCACGACGCTCTTCCTCTGCTCCGCTCACGAGGGGCCGGGGCGCGTGCAGATCCACACCACCGCCGTCGACGCGGCACTGGCCGCGGGTGTGGGCCGGATCGTCTACCTGTCCTACCTCGGTGCGGCTCCGCACGCCACGTTCAGCTACGCCCGTGACCACTGGTACACCGAGCAACACATCCGCACGACCGGCGCGGCGTTCACCTTCCTGCGCGACAGCAGCTACCAGGCCGACCTCGTGGCCATGACCGGGGACGACGGCGTGCTGCGCGGCCCCGCGGCCGACGGGCGCGTCGCCGCCGTCACGCACGACGACGTCGCCGACGCGGCGGCCGCCGTCCTGCTGGACCGCGACGCGGCCCACGTCGGCGCCACGTACGACCTGACCGGGCCGCAGGCGCTGACCTTCGCCGAGATCGCGGCCGAGATCGGCCGTGCCGCCGGGCGTACCGTCACCTACCGGCCCGAGACGCTCGCCGAGGCCTACGCCTCCCGCGCCGTGTACGGCGCCCCGGAGTGGGAGGTCACCGGTTGGGTCACCTCCTACGAGGCCGTGGCGACGGGCGAGATGGACGTCGTCTCGGACGCGGTCCTGGCCCTGACGGGCCACGACCCGCAGTGCTTCGCGGACTTCCTCGCCACCCGCCCGCAGGCGCTTGAACGCCTGCGGGCCTGAGCGGCGCGGGACCGCGCCGGGCCGGACACGTCAGCCCTGGCGGGCCTTCATCCGCGGGTCACGCCGGTTGATCACGTAGACGCGGCCGCGACGCCGCACCACCTGGGAACCGGGCTGCTGCTTCAGCGAGCGCAGTGAGTTGCGCACCTTCACGGGGCATCCCCTTTCTCGTGCAGGGCCCGGCAGGGAACCCGGGCCACATGGGCACGTCAACGCGTCGGCGCCCGCGGGCATTCCCCGGTCGGGGCCCGGTCAGCCGATCGCGAGCGCGCAGGTCGGGGAGCCGGTCGCGTACCGGTGCCGCAGGGTCAGCGTGGCGTTCGCCACGTCGAGTGTGAACACGGCGAGGGTGTCCGTCCGCTCGTCGCAGACGTGGAGGTGGTCGCCGACCAGCTCCATGTGGCGCGGCCAGGCGCCGCCGGACGGTACCTCCCCCACCGGCCGCGGCAGGCCGTCGGGCCGGGTGCGGAAGAGCGCGACCGTGTCCGTGACCCGGTTGGAGAGCAGCAGCAGGCTGCCGTCGGCGCTGACGGTCAGGTGCGCGGGGAGGTTGCCCGCCGTCCTCTCCGGCTCCCCGGTCGCCGGCACGGCGCCGAGCCAGCGGAAGCGGCCCGGCTCCGCCTCCCGCAGCACGTGCAGCCGCGAGTCCAACTCGCCCACGACGTAGGCCATTCCGTCCGCGGCGCGCACCAGCTGGCGCGGCCCCGTCCCGGCGGGCAGCGCGGTGACGGCCTCGGGTCCGTCCGCATCGGCCCTGCCGGAGCGCAGCTGGTCCGTCCCGAGGTCCACGACGGTCCACAGCCCGTCCGGCCCGGGGACCACCATGTGCGCGTGCGGGCCGTCCTGCCGGTCCGCCCGGGGCCCGAGCGCGCCCGCGTCACCGGCCCACAGCCGCGCGCCACCGACCGGGCGCCCGGCCTCGTCCAGATCGAGGAAGAGCGCGGTCCCGGTCCGGTAGTTGGCCACCGCGAGCCGCCGCCCGCCCTCCCCGACCGCGAGATGGCACGGCCACCCGCCCTGGCTCGACAGGCGCTCCACCTCGCGCAGCGACCCGTCCGCGGCGACCGCGACGACGCTGACCGAGCCCACCTCGCCGGCCTCGTTGGCGGTGTAGAGGAGCGGTTGGGTCGGATGCCGGACGACGTACGAGGGGGAGGGCAGTGCGAGGGTGTCGAGGGGCGTCAGCGATCCGTCGCCAGGGTCGCGCCGGTAGGAGGTCAGGCCGGTGCCGCGCCCGTCCATCTCCTTGTCGTAGCAGCCGGTGACGAGCAGCTGGGCGGTGTTCACGCTGGCGTTCTCCTCGGAGCGGGCGACCGCCGGGTCCGGTCGACCCGTTGATCATCCCACGGTGCTGGCGGACGGTCCCACGGGCGTGCTACAACTCCAGGAGACGTGAGCCTTCCCGGCGCGGACGAACATCCACCGGGGAGGCTTTTTTCGTGCCCGGAACCGGGCACCCACCAGGAGGAGGCCTCAACCGTGACCCCAGCGACGATCTCCGCAGCCGCAGCCGCCGCCGCCGGCACCTGGACGCTCGGCGACCTGACGGTCCGCCGCGTCGGCTTCGGCGCCATGCGGTTGACCGGCACGGCGCCCTTCGACGGCGGCGTGCCGCGCGACCGCGCGCAGTCGATCGCCGTGCTGCGGCGGGCGGTCGAGCTCGGCGTGAACCACATCGACACCGCCGCGTTCTACTTCTCGGCGACCCGTTCCGCCAACGAGCTGATCAACAGCGCTCTGGCGCCGTACCCCGAGGACCTCGTCATCGCGACCAAGGTCTGGCCCGGACGCGACCCCTCCGGTGCCTGGTCCTGGGCCTCGCCCGCGCAGCTGCGCGGCCAGGTGGAGGAGAACCTGCGCCAACTCGGCCGTGACCACCTCGACGTGGTGAACCTGCGCGTCCCGCCGAGCGAGCGCGCCGGCTCGATCAGCGAGCACTTCGGCGCCCTGGCCGAGCTGCGCGACGCGGGACTGATCCGGCACCTGGGCGTCTCCAACGTCACCTCCGCGCAGCTCGCACAGGCCCTCGAGATCGCCCCGGTCGTCTGCGTCCAGAACCCCTACGGGCTCGGCACCTCCGGCGAGCAGCAGGAGCTGCTGCGCCGCTGCGGTGAGCTGGACATCGCCTTCGTGCCCTTCTTCGCGATCGCCGGCCCGGCCCGCGAGCCCGGCCCGACGGCCGAGGACAGCGACCCCGTTCGGTCCGTCGCGCGCGCCCACGGCGTCGCCGTCGCCCAGATCCGGTTGGCCTGGACGCTCCACCAGGGCCCTCACGTCCTGGCCATCCCCGGCACCGGCGACCCGTACCACCTCACCCAGAACGTCGCCGCGGGGGCCCTGCGCCTCTCGGACGAGGACCTCGCGCTCCTGGGCTCGTAGGACGCCGCTCAGCCGAGCTCCCGCAGGACCGCCTGTCCGGCGAGTGCGGCTGCCGCGTAGAAGGCCTGCAGGTCGGTGTAGTAGCCGCGCAGACCCTCCACGCCCGCGCGGTCGAGGCCCTGCGGGTAGACGTCGTCGAGGTCCATCGCGTCCTCGTCGGTGAAGTCCGCCAAGGTGTCGAAGGAGAGTGCGGCCAGGAACGCCGCGGCGCGGGCGACCTCCTCCGGGGTCAGCAGGCCCGGCGGGGCGAGGTCCGGGTCGAGGCCGTCGTCCTCGTCCTTGGCCTCGTCCCTTGTCCCGCCCTCGTCCTTGGCCTCGGGCAGCGGTGTGCCGAGCACGGGGTCGACCGGGCAGGCCGCGGCGTGCAGCAGCCATCGCAGCACACCCCACGCCTTGTCCAGCGAGAGCGTCGCCCGGAAGCTCTCGCCCTCCCGCATCTCGGGTCGCGGCCACGCCCGTCCGGACGCCGCGACGCCCACCGTCCCGGGTTGGACCCGCTGCAGTTCCACGTTGATCCCCATGGCGGGACAGCATGCCGGATCCTTCGCGCCTGTCCGCCGTCGGCTCGGGAGGCGAAGCGGGCGTCAGATCCAGTCGCGGCGCTTGAAGCCCAGGTAGAGGGCCACCGAGATCCCGATCGTCACGCCCGTGGAGACCAGGAAGCCCCACTCGGTGCCGAAGCCGGGGTAGGGGACGTTCTGGCCGTAGAAGCCGGTGACGGCGGTCGGGACGGCGACGATCGAGGCCCAGCTCGTCACCTTCTTCATGATCATGTTCATCCGGTTGCCCTGGATGGTCAGGTTCGTCTCCATGATCGAGCCGACCATGTCGCGCAGCGACTCCGTCCACTCCGTCGCCCGGAGCACGTGGTCGTAGACGTCCTGGTAGTACGGCATCATCGGGTCGGCCACGATGCGCAGGTCACGGCGCATCAGGGTGTTGACCATCTCCCGCATGGGCAGCACGATCCGTCGCAGCCGGACCAGGTTCTTGCGCAGGGCGAAGGCCGCCCGCTGGATGTCCTCGGTGCTGCCGGCGGTCCCGTCGAAGAGGCCCTCCTCGATCTCCTCGATCCGGTCGTCCATCTCCTGGACGGCGCGGAAGTGCCCGTCGACGACCTGGTCGAGCAGGCCGTGCAGGAGGTAGCCGACGCCGTACTCGGCCAGCGCGGAGGAGTCGTCCCAGCGGGAGACGACCTCGTCCATGTCGAAGCGGTCGTCGAACCGGATGGTGATGAGCGCCTTGGCGGTCACGAACACCGACAGCTCGCTGACGCTCAGCTCCTCGCCGCCCTGGTGGGCGCAGACGGCGTACATGCTGAGGAAGCTGTGGTCCCGGTAGCGGTCCAGCTTGGGGCGCTGGTGCTCGTGGCGGGCGTCCTCGACCGCCAGCTCGTGCAGGCCGAACTCCTCGGTGATGGTCTCGAAGTCCTGCGGCGTGGGCGCGCAGAGGTCGAGCCAGACCAGGGTGCCGGGTTCGGCGAGGTGATCGGATATCTCCGCCACGGGGAAGCCCTCGAGGTCGAGCTTCCCGTCGCGGTAGAGACGGGTCCGGGAGGATCGAGCGGTTTCGGCCATCGGGCCACCCTATCGGGCGGCCGAAAGCCGTCCACCCCCCGATCCTTCCCCGAACCCTCCGCCGGCCCTCGCCCGAGCCTCGCCCGAGGCTCAGCTCTCCGAAGCGGCGACAGATCCTGCCTCAGACGGTGGGCCGGGGCTCCTGGGCGACCGCCGGGGTCGGCGCCGGCTCCGCCTCCAGGACCGGCTCGCCGCGCATCAGCCCGTAGTAGAGGGCGGCCGAGACGATCAGCCCGAGGATCCAGGAGATGTCCGCCCCGCCGAGGTGGGCCACCATCGGGCCGGTGTAGTAGCTGGTGCTGACGAAGGGGACCTCGACCGCCACTCCGACGAGGTACGCCGTCATGGTGCGCCAGTTGACCCGGCCGTAGCGGCCGTTCGGGTCGAACAGGGCCGGGATGTCGTAGCGCTCACGCCGGATCAGGTAGAAGTCGACGAGGTTCACCGCCGTCCACGGCACCAGGAAGTACGTCAGCAGCAGGATGAAGTTCTCGAAGGTGGCCAGGAAGTCGGCCTGCGCGAGCAGTGCGATCCCGGCGCCGACGGCTGCCGCGCCGAGGATGAACGCGGCCCGCAGGCCCTGGCCGACGCGCAGGCGCAGCACCGCGCCGAGCGTGGTCGTCGTCGACATGAACGTCCCGTACAGGTTGAGCACGTTCACCGCGAGCACGCCGAGGACGACCATGAGGAAGAACACATCGGAGACGGAGCCGGGCGCCAGGCCCACCACGTAGGCGACCGGGTCGCCGCCGAACGCCTTGGGTGCGAGCGAGGCGGCCACACAACCGAAGGCCATCATCCAGACGCTGGCCCCGACCGAGCCGGCGTACGTCCACCAGAACGCGGCGGAGGAGCGGGTCGAGGTCGGCAGGTAGCGGGAGTAGTCGGCGACGTAGGGCGCGTAGGTGATCTGCCAGGTCGCCGCGATCGAGACGACGAGCAGGAACGTCCCGAGGTCGAGCGAACCGGCGTGCCACAGGCCCGCCGGGTGCGGGGCGGAGAGCAGACGGTAGGTCAGGTAGACGAAGCCGAGGCCGCTGAAGAGGCTGATCCACCGCTCCACCTGGTGGATCAGGCGGTAGCCGTACAGGGCCAGCACCACGCAGACGGCCGCCACGGCGACGACGCACGCGCTGTGCGGCAGGCCCGTCCAGGCCGCCAGGGCCGCGCCGCCCAGGACGGAGCTGCTGGCGAAGAAGCCGATGTACATGAGGATCACCAGGAGCAGCGGCAGCACCGCGCCGAGCACGCCGAACTGGGCGCGGCTCTGGATCATCTGGGGTATGCCGAGCTTCGGCCCCTGGGCCGAGTGCAGCGCCATGAAGACGCCGCCGAACAGGTTGCCGACGACCAGGGCGAGCACGGCCCAGGGCAGGGGAAGGCCGAGGACCACGCCGAGCGCGCCGGTGACGATGGTGGTGATCTGCATGTTCGCCGCGAACCAGACGGTGAACAGCGAGCGTGGGCTGCCGTATCTCTCGGTCTCGGGGACGAACTCGAGGGCGCGTTGCTCCATGGGGCCACCTTGCCGTTCAGGGTGTGGGGTGGCTCACATCTTGCTGTATATCATCAGGCAGCTGTCAAGAGCATGAATGAATACTTTCAGAGTGTGGGATCGATCCGTTGCGCGAAGGGCCGCGACAGGCCCGCCCGCTGCCGCAGCAGCTCCGTGACCAGCGCCAGCGGCGGCCAGCTCGCGCGCCCGCGCCGGGTCACGGCGTGCACCCGCATCCGCACCTCGGGGGCGGCCAGGGGCAGCACGCGGACGCTGGGAAGGGTCGGTCGGTCCAACGGCAGCAGGCCCACGCCGAGGCCTGCCGTGATCATGTCCTCGACCAGGTCCAGGCTGTCCGACCGGTGGGTCAGTCGGGGACTGAACCCCGCCAGCGAGGCCAGCGTGCGGATCACCGTCTCGTCGGCCGTGTTACGGGAGTTGCCGATCCAGTCGCAGGCCCGGAACCGCGCGAAGACCTCCACCGTCGTCATTCCCTCCACGTCGCCCCCCGCGACCTCGTGCGCGGTGGCCGGGACGCCCAGGCCCCACAGAGCCGTCCAGAGCGGCTCGGTGACCAGGACGGACGGGTCCGGCTCAGCCGGCGCCAGCGTGTAGTCGTAGGTCAGCGCCAGATCCACTTCGTCCGCCGCCAGCAGCTCCAGCGCCTCAGCCGGCTCGTGCTCGCGCACCAGCAGGTGCAGGCCCGGATGCTCGACCGCGAGCCGCGTCACGATCGGCAGCAGATGGGCCCGGATCGCCGTGGCGAAGCCGGCCACCCGCAGCGTGCCGCTCGGCTCCGCCCCCGGCGCGAGGTCGCGCTGCGCCGCCTCCACCGCCGCGAGGATCACCGTCGCGTGCTCCACCAGGCGCCGCCCGGCCGGCGTCAGCCGTACCCGCCGCCCCTGCGGCTCGACCAGCGCCGCGCCCGTCTCCCGTGCGAGTGCGGAGATCTGCTGGGAGACGGTGGAGGTGGTCGTGTTCAGTGCCTCGGCCACCGCCCGCATCGAGCCCAGCCGGGCGAGCTCGACCAGCACCTGCAACCGTCGCGTCTCCATGCCGCCATTGTCATGCCGCCATGGTCCAACCGTTCGGCTTTCACGAACGAACTGTCCAAGATCCGCACGTGGACGCGAACGGTTGTCGCGCGATCTACTCGGACCATGACCAGCAGCAGTACGCACTCGGCCGGTTCCGTCTCCCGCCGGGCGGCGCGCGCCGGGACGTTGATGGGTGTGGCGTCGATGAGCACCGTCCAGTTGGGCGCCGCGCTGACCGTTCCGATGTTCGCCCGCCTCGGCGTCCTCGGCACGGTCGGACTCCGGCTCGCCTGGGCCGGGCTGGTGCTGCTGGTCGTGGTCCGCCCCCGCCGTCGTGACTTCGCCCGTCCCGACCTGGTCGCCTGCGTCTGGCTGGGTGTGGTGACGGGTCTGCTGATGACGTTCTTCGCCCTCGCGGTCTCCCGCATCCCGCTCGGCACCGCGAGCGCGCTGGAGTTCCTCGGGCCGCTCGCCGTCTCGCTGTTCGGCCCCGGCAGCGGACGCCGCCGCTGGACCGTCGCCGCGGCCGCCGGCGTGGTGCTGCTGACCGAGCCGTGGCACGGCGGCGTCGACCCGCTCGGCCTCGCCTTCGCGCTTGCCTCGGCCGCCTGCTGGGCCGTCTACATCCTGCTCACCCAGCATGTCGGCGACCGCGTGACCGGCCTGAACGGCCTCGCCGTCTCGATGCCCGTCGCCGCGGTCGTCGCGATGCTGCTTGCCGCGCCCACCCTCGGCGGACGGCTCGCCTGGCAGCCGGTGATGATCATGCTGGGGCTGGCGGTGCTCAGCCCGCTCGTCCCCTTCGCGCTGGAGTTCCTTGCGCTGCGACGGCTCACGGCCTCGTCCTTCGGCACCCTGATGAGCCTGGAACCCGCGATCGCCCTGCTGGTGGGCGCGATCGTGCTGCACCAGGTGCCGGGCGTCGGCCCGGCCCTCGGGGTGGCGCTGGTCGTCACCGCCGGGGTGGGGGCCACGCGGGGCGGTGGCCGCCCCGTCCCGGAGGCGAGCAGGCCGAGGGCTCGGCGGCGGTCGTCGCCGAGCGGGCCCCGTCGGTCACCCCCGAGGAGCCCTCCGCGCTCGCCGGGACGGGCGCCACCGGGTGATCCGGCCGGGGCCGTTACCCGAGCGGCACCGGCTCTCCCGTCACTGAGGGAGTGTGTACGCCCCGGCGGCGATGTCCTCCAGCAGCGTCGGACCGGTCGGCGTCCAGCCCAGCAGCTCCCGGGTGCGGGTGCTGGACGCGATCGCGTCCATGCCGAAGAAGTGCCCGATCCAGCCGAAGTGCGCCTCCGCGTCCTCCGGGGCGACGGAGACCGTCGGCACGCCGAGCTGCGCGCCGATCGCGCCGGCGATGTCGCGGGAGGGGATGCCGCTCTCGGCCGCCGCGTGCACGCGCGAGCCCGCGGGTGCCTGCTCCAGGGCGAGGCGCACCAGGCGAGCGGCGTCGGTGCGGTGCACGGCGGCCCAGCGGGTCGTTCCCTCGCCGATGTAGGCGGCGGCACCGTGCTCGCGCGCGATGCGCGTCAGCTGCGCGGTGAAGCCGTGGTCGCCCATGCCGTGGACGGTGGGGGAGAAGCGCAGTGCGACCGGGCGCACCCCGCGTTCCGCGTAGGACAGGGCGAGGTTCTCGCTGCCGCCGCGCATCGAGTCGACGCCGTGGAACGGCGAGGCGTCCTCCTCCGTCAGCAGCTTGCCGACGGCCCCGGAGACCAGTCCGGAGGCGAGCAGGAGCGGGCGACCGCTGCCCTCGAGGGTGTCCAGCATCCGCTGGACCGCGGTGTGCTCGGTGCGGCCGGCGCCGGCGTAGTCGGTGAAGTCGTGCTTGAACGCGAGGTGGATCACGGCATCGGCGGCCTTGGCGGCCGACGCGAGGGAGTCCGGGTCGTCGAGGCTGCCCCGGTGGACGGCCGCACCCTTGGCGGTCAGCGCCGCAGCGGACTCGTCGGAGCGGGCGAGGCCGACGACCTCGTGGCCCGTTGCCAGCAGTTCGTCGGTGACAGCGGAGCCGATCCAGCCGGAGGCGCCGGTGATGAAGACGCGCATGACGGCGTCCCTTCTTCGGGGGCAAGGACAGTCCTGCGGATGTCAGTGACTGACATCAGTAACGGTAGCACTCTATGTCAGTGACTGTCATCAGTAGACTCTGCTGTCATGACTCGCTGGAAGCCGGACGCACGGGGGCGGATGATCGCCGCCGCCATGGAGCTCTTCGCCGAGCGAGGCTTCGACGCGACCACGGCCGGTGACATCGCCGCGCACGCGGGCGTCACGGAACGGACCTTCTTCCGGCACTTCGCCGACAAGCGCGAGGTCCTCTTCGACGGCTCCGGCACGATGGCCCATCTGGCCACGGAGGCGATCCTCGCCGCGCCCGCGTCCCTCCCGCCGCTCGACGCCGCCCTCGCCGGCATGGCCGCCGCCGGTGGCCTGCTCGCGGACCGGCGCGAGCACGCCGTCCGCCGCTCCCGCATCGTCGCCGCCCACCCTGCGCTCCACGAGCGCGAGCTCCTCAAGCTCGCCTCGCTCGTCGACGCCACCGCCGACGCCCTGCGCGCACGCGCCGTCCCCGACCCCGACGCGGCTCTGGCCGCGCACTGCGCGGTCGCCTGCTTCCACGTCGCCTTCGGCGCCTGGATCTCCGCCGCCGACCCGGCCCCGGACTTCGCCCGCTACGTCGACCGAGCCGCGGCCGCCCTGCGCGCGCTGAGCTGAGCCGTGCGCCCTGACCTGAGCGCCGTCCGGGTCGGGTCGGCGGTCCTTCTCGACGGCGACCTCGTCCGGCCGGCGACGTGGTCGGCGTGGTGGCCCAGCGCCCGGTCCGCGTAGCTGTCGACCTGACTGTTCGGCAGACGGCAGACGGCAGACGGCAGACGGCAGACGGCAGACGGCAGCCGGGGGAGCGCCGGTTGGCCTGCGGATCCACCAGGTGCTCGCCGGGGTCGCCCTCCCGGCGCAGCAAGGTCACCATCGCGCGCCCGCCGTTGGTGACGACCGCGCGCAGGCGACCCCGCTCGTCCTCGAAGCAGGTCTCCTGGGCCGCTCGGTCCAGCCGGTGGCCCAGCAGCTCCCGGGCCTCCTGCCCGGGCATCGATCAGCCGATGTAGTCGGCCAGGTGCTGGCCGGTGAGGGTGGCGCGGGCGGTGACGAGGTCGGCGGGGGTGCCCTCGAAGACGACGCGGCCGCCGTCGTGGCCCGCGCCGGGGCCCAGGTCGATGATCCAGTCGGCGTGGGCCATCACCGCCTGGTGGTGCTCGATGACGATCACCGACTTGCCCGCGTCGACGATCCGGTCGAGCAGGCCGAGCAGCTGCTCGACATCGGCCAGGTGCAGGCCCGTCGTCGGCTCGTCCAGGACGTAGACGCCGCCCTTCTCGGCCATCTGCGTGGCCAGCTTGAGCCGTTGGCGCTCGCCGCCCGACAGGGTCGTCAGCGGCTGGCCCAGCGTCAGGTAGCCGAGGCCGACGTCGGCGAGGCGGCCGAGGATGGTGTGGGCGGCCGGGATCCGGGCCTCACCGTCGGCGAAGAAGGCCAGCGCCTCGGCGACGGGCATCGCCAGCACCTCGCTGATGTCCCGTCCGCCGAGCTTGTACTCCAGGACCGAGGCGTCGAAGCGCTTGCCGTCGCACTCCTCGCAGGTGCTGGCGACCGTGGCCATCACCGTCAGTTCGGTGTAGACGACGCCCGCGCCGTTGCAGCCGGGGCAGGCGCCCTCGGAGTTGGCGCTGAACAGGGCCGGCTTGACGCCGTTCGCCTTGGCGAACGCCTTGCGGATGGGCTCCAGCAGGCCGGAGTAGGTGGCCGGGTTGCTGCGGCGTGAGCCGCGGATCGCGGTCTGGTCGATGGAGACCACGCCCGCCTCGGCGGTCTCGGACTGCTTGGGCAGCGAGCCGTGCAGCAGCGAGCTCTTGCCCGAACCGGCCACGCCCGTCACCACGACGAGCACGCCGAGCGGGATGTCGACGTCGACGTCCCGCAGGTTGTTCGCCGAGGCGCCGCGGATGGGGAGCGCGCCGGTGGGCTTGCGGACCTCGTCCTTGAGGCGGGCGCGGTCGTCCAGGTGGCGCCCGGTGACCGTGCCGCTGGTGCGCAGCCCCGCGACGGTGCCCTCGAAGCAGACCGAGCCGCCGGCGGAGCCCGCGCCGGGCCCGAGGTCCACGACGTGGTCGGCGATCGCGATCGCCTCCGGCTTGTGCTCGACGACCAGCACCGTGTTGCCCTTGTCGCGCAGGCGCAGCAGCAGGCCGTTCATGCGCTGGATGTCGTGCGGGTGCAGGCCGATCGTCGGCTCGTCGAACACGTAGGTGACGTCGGTGAGGGCCGAGCCGAGGTGGCGGATCATCTTCACGCGCTGGGCCTCGCCGCCCGAGAGCGTGCCGGAGGGACGGTCCAGCGAGAGGTAGCCCAGACCGATCTCGACGAACGAGTCGAGGTTCTGCTGGAGCGACGTCAGCAGCGGCGCGACGGAGGGCTCGTCGAGGGCGCGGACCCACTCGGCGAGGTCGCTGATCTGCATCGCGCAGGCCTCGCCGAGGTGGATGCCCTTGATCTTGGACGAGCGGGCCGGCTCGGCCAGCCGGGTGCCGTCGCAGTCGGGGCAGGTGGCGAAGGCGACGGCCCGGTCGACGAAGGCGCGGATGTGCGGCTGGAGCGCGTCGCGGTCCTTGGAGAGCATCGACTTCTGGATCTTGGGGATCAGGCCCTCGTAGGTGAGGTTGATCCCGCTGATCTTGACCTTGGTCGGCTCCTTGTAGAGGAAGTCCGCCAGCTCCTTCTTGGTGTACTTGCGGATCGGCTTGTCCGGGTCCAGGAAGCCGGACTCGATGAAGATCTTCGTCGTCCAGTGGGCGTCGACCGAGTATCCGGGGACCTTGATGGCGCCCTCGTTGAGGGACTTCGACTCGTCGAACACCTCCGCCAGGTCGATGTCGGAGACCGAGCCGCGGCCCTCGCAGCGCGGGCACATGCCGCCCTGGATGCTGAAGCTGCGCCGCTCCTTGACCGTCTTGCCGCCGCGCTCCAGCGTGACCGCACCCGCGCCGCTGATGGAGGGCACGTTGAAGGAGAAGGCCTTGGGCGAGCCGATGTGCGGGGTGCCGAGCCGGCTGAACAGGATGCGCAGCAGGGCGTTGGCGTCGGTGGCCGTGCCGACGGTGGAGCGCGGGTCCGCGCCCATCCGCTGCTGGTCGACGATGATGGCCGTGGTCAGGCCCTCCAGCACGTCGACCTCGGGCCGGGCCAGCGACGGCATGAAGCCCTGCACGAACGTGCTGTACGTCTCGTTGATCAGCCGCTGCGACTCGGCGGCGATGGTGTCGAACACCAGCGAGCTCTTGCCCGACCCGGAGACGCCGGTGAACACCGTCAGCTGCCGCTTGGGGATCTCGATGTCGACGTCCTTGAGGTTGTTCTCCCGCGCGCCGTGCACGCGGATGACGTCGTGGGCGTCGCCGCCGGCGGCCGACGGTGCTGACGATGCCGACCCGGCCGACCCGGCCGACCCCTTGGTCGTGGCCCTGCTCATGGTGTCTCCCTCCATGGGGCGGCCGCCCGCCAACCACAAGCGATCGTAGCCGCGCCCACCGACAGGCACAGGGAAGCTGATCGATTCTCCGCGCGCAGGCGTCATGTCCGCTCACCACTGCGGGAATCGGCTGTTCGGCAGTGGCGTGCCGCCGGGCGGCGGGACCGCGACGGGTCTGCCGTCGCGCAGGGCGAGTGCCCATCCGGTCCGGTGCAGGTCGGTGTGGTGCTCCCCGCACAGCAGGGCCAGGTTGTCGAGGCTGGTCCTGCCGCCGTCGGCCCAGTGGATCATGTGGTGCGCCTCGCACCAGGTGGGTGGTCGGTCGCAGCCCGGCCAGACGCAGTGGCGGTCGCGGGCGACGACCGCGTCGCGCAGGGCGGCCGGGACCGTACGGGTGGCGCGACCGACGGAGAGCGGTTCGCCCTGGCGACGGGTGAGGATCACCCGCAGCCGGCAGTCGCACGACTCCTTGCGGGCCTGCCAGGCCGGGAGCTGGTGGCCCCGGGCGGTGGTGCAGGCCGCCCTGGGGCGCAGCAGGCCGGACAGCTCCTCGCTCTCCTTGCTCTCTGCCGCCGACCCCGACGCGGGGTGCACCCGGCAGCCGGGACGCAGCGCCTCCAGATCGGCGATGAGGGTGAGATGCGGGCGCTGGGCTCCCGTGGTGGGAAGCCGGTCCGCGCGCAGGGCGAGGTCCGTCACGGACTCGAGGGCGTCACCCAGGCGCTCCGCGGAACTGCGCGGATCTCCCTCGGCCGGCACGCCGGCGGCCGCCTCCAGGGCGACGCGGAGCTTCTCGCCCGCGAGTGGGGACAGCTCGCCGGACAGGACCCAGAACGGGTTGTCGCTGGTGCCGGTCGGCGAGAGCCTGACCCAGGACTGGAACGCGGGCGGGAGGGCGTCGACCGGCGGCTCCTCCTCGGCGACGAGGTGGGCGTGGATCTGCCGCGCGGCCTGGCGAAGGTGGGTCAGATGAAGCCTGGGGGCCTGCTCGACCAGCAGCTCCTCGGCCGCGTGGCGTGCGTCGGCGTCCTCCACCGGAGAGATCTCGCGGGAGATGACCTCGACCTGGTCGGCCGAGAGCGCCCCGACCGCGAGGGCGCCGGACACGGCAGGCAGCCGGTCCAGCCACCGGGCCAGGGAGACCAGCCGGTTGGCGTGGCCCTCGGCCAACTGCGCGTGGGTGCGCAGGAACCCCTTGGTCGAGCGCGAGCGCACCGCGCTCGCCCCGCCACTGCGGTCGAACACGGCGATGCGGCGGAGCAGTTGCGCGGAGAGCATCTCCTCGAAGCGGACGAGCGCGAGGATCTGCTCGGCCTGCTCGTGGGCACCACGGATCAGCAGAGCGTCATCGGACTCGGCGGCGAGCGCGGCCAGGAGAGCGGAGGCGGTGAAGGGCAGGGTCCGCAGCGGGTCCACACCGCAGTGGGCCTGGCGGGAAGCGGAGGGGGTCAGCGGGTCGGCCAGGAAGGCGTCACCCAGGCTGGAGCCGAACGGCTCACCCATGGACGCCTCTCCGCCTTCACCACCGCCCCCGAACATTGAGGCGTCCATAGAACAATGGTGACGCCCCGCAAGCGCGCGCACCATCGCTCGGATGAGTGAAAACAGCAGCTCAGCGCTGACTTTGCTCCCAGCGACGGTGCGGCGGCGGGTTCGTCACCCGATCGGGTGGAGGTAAGCCTCCGCGGCCACCAGGCCCGCCGCCGCGGTGAACGCGGCGGCGACCAGACGCAGCTTCAGGTGCCGGTACCGGTCACCGTACTCGCGCTGCAGCTGGCGCGCCCGGTGCGCGACGCGGTCGACGAAGGCGCGGGAGGAGTCGAGCCGTTCCTGCCGGTAGAGACGGATCACGTCCTCGCGCTGGCCGCTGGTCAGCCAGGGGAGCAGGTCGGCGAAGCGTTCGGCGTCCCGCTGGGCGCGGGCGGTCTCCGCCTGCCAGTAGAGGTAGCCCTCCAGCATCCGCAGGCCCTCGGCGGCGTCCGGGTCCGCGTCGGTGTCGGTGCCGGGTGAGAGAGTGTGAGGGTCGTCGTCGGCGGCCACGGGCGAGGCCTCCCGAGGTGGTCGACCGGTGGCCCGGCCGTGCTGCGGATGGGGAGTCGGAGGTGCAGTCGATGGATGGCCGGGCGGCCGACGGCTCGCCGCCCGGCCCGAGCGCCACAGGTCGCGGTCGCGGTGCTACTTCTCGCGGCGTGCGTCGCGCTCGAGAGCGGCGGTGAGGTGGGGCGGGACCTCGCCGGCGTTCTCCAGGTAGTCGCGGGCGGCGATCGCGGGGTGGTGCAGCTCGAAGGCGGGGGATTCGGAGCGGATCCGCGGCAGGGTCAGGAAGTTGTGCCGCGGCGGCGGGCAGGAGGTCGCCCACTCCAGCGAGCGCCCGTAACCCCACGGGTCGTCCTCGGTGACGACGACGCCGGACTTGCCGGTCTTCCAGACGTTGTAGAGGAACGGCAGGATGGACAGGCCCAGCAGGAACGAGCCCGCCGAGGAGATGACGTTCAGCGTGGTGAAGCCGTCACCCGGCAGGTAGGTGGCGTAGCGGCGTGGCATGCCCTCCGCGCCCAGCCAGTGCTGGACCAGGAAGGTCGTGTGGAAGCCGACGAAGAGCATCCAGAACTGGATCTTGCCCAGACGCTCGTCGAGCATCTTGCCGGTCCACTTGGGCCACCAGAAGAAGAACCCGGAGAACATGGCGAAGACGACGGTGCCGAAGACCACGTAGTGGAAGTGGGCGACGACGAAGTACGAGTCCGACACGTGGAAGTCCAGCGGCGGCGAGGCCAGGATGACGCCCGTCAGGCCGCCGAAGAGGAAGGTGACCAGGAAGCCGACGCTCCACAGCATCGGGGTCTCGAAGCTGAGCGAGCCCCGCCACATGGTGCCGATCCAGTTGAAGAACTTGACGCCGGTCGGCACGGCGATCAGGAACGTCATGAACGAGAAGAACGGCAGCAGCACCGCGCCCGTCACGTACATGTGGTGCGCCCACACGGTGATCGACAGACCCGCGATCGCGATGGTGGCCGCGATCAGCGAGGAGTAGCCGAACATCGGCTTGCGCGAGAAGACGGGGATGACCTCGGAGATGATGCCGAAGAACGGCAGCGCGATGATGTAGACCTCGGGGTGGCCGAAGAACCAGAAGAGGTGCTGCCACAGGATCGCCCCGCCGTTCGCGGAGTCGTAGACGTGGGCGCCGAACTTGCGGTCGGCCTCCAGCGCGAGCAGCGCGGCGGCGAGGACCGGGAACGCGAGCAGCACCAGCACGGCAGTCAGCAGCACGTTCCAGACGAAGATCGGCATCCGGAACATGGTCATGCCCGGGCAGCGCATGCACAGGATGGTGGTGATGAAGTTGACCGACCCGAGGATGGTGCCGAAGCCGGAGAGCGTCAGACCCATGATCCACATGTCGCCGCCGATGCCGGGGCTGTGGATCGCGTTGGACAGCGGCGAGTAGGCGAACCAGCCGAAGTCGGCCGCGCCGTCCGGGGTGAGGAAGCCGCCGACCGCGATGAGCGAGCCGAAGAGGTAGAGCCAGTACGCGAAGGCGTTGAGCCGGGGGAAGGCGACGTCGGGCGCACCGATCTGCAGCGGCATGATCCAGTTGGCGAACCCGGCGAAGAGCGGCGTCGCGAACATCAGCAGCATGATCGTGCCGTGCATCGTGAACGCCTGGTTGAACTGCTCGTTGGAGAGCAGGGTGTTGTCCGGTTTGACCAGCTGACCGCGGATCAGCAGCGCCATCACGCCGCCGACCAGGAAGAAGGCGAACGAGGTCACCGTGTAGAGGGTGCCGATGGCCTTGTGGTCGGTGGTGGTCATCCACTTGATGATCGTCTCGCCGGCGGTGACGCGCTTGGCCTCGCGAGGGGCCTCGTCGACGGCGGCGGTGGGTTGAGCGTGCACGGGTCTCCTCGCGCCCACGTGGGGTGGCCCACCGGGCGGAGTGGGCGTGCCTGAGCGCCGCCTACCACGTCCGTCGGCCGGGTGCTGCTGGACCTTAGCGACGCGCCGACCGGCGTCGACACGACACGCCCACGCGCGCTTCGGGGAGCCCCGGAACGGGTGACGGCGAGGCGCCCATCCGGACGCGCCGGGCAGGCGCCGCCCGCTGACTGCGGGTGAGCATGGGCAGGCGGGGGCTGACGAGGGAGTCGAGGGACGGGAGCGGCGCTGATGGTCGACAACCTGGAACCGAAAGGGCCGGCACTCGCGGTCCCGTCCGGGTCACTGCTCCCCGCGCTCCCGTCCTGGCTCCACCCGGCGGCGCTGCCCGCGGCCGGCCTGTTCGGTGCGGCCCTGTGCACGGCCGTCGCCGGCCTGCACCTCTCCCGCGCCCACGGTCCTGTGCTCGCCTGGCACGCCCTGGCCGGTCTGGTCGGCCTCGCCCTGGCCCTCGCCGCCGTCCTGTGGACGGGCCACCGCGCCCGGCGCTCGCGGACCTGGTCCCGCATCGCCGTCGCCACCGCGCTCATAGCCGTGGGCATCGCGGCCGTCGACACCGCGATGCTCTGCTGGTACGCGTTCGACCGCCTGCTGAGCAGTACCTGAGTCGTACCCGACCGGACGACGTCAGCGCGTCAGCCTGTGGGCACGAGGGTGATCTGCCAGGTCGAGGCGGCGGCGATCAACTGGACCCGGCACACCTCCTTGCCGTCCTCGGCGAACGCGAACTGGATCCCGTCCGCGTAGCCCTGCTGGTTGCACAGGATCCAGATCCACTGCGCCGACCTGCCGAGGGCCCCGGCCCAGGGCGAGTCGGTCGGCGCGTCGCCGACGAGGAACTCCTTCGACATCGTCCCCGACTCCCGGTCGATGAGGACCGTGTCGTCGTCAGGGTCCACGCCGAGGACCCAGGACCCCGTCTCGAACTCCAGGACCACCCGGGCCACCTGGTCCGGGAGCTCCCGGTAGGCGCCGTGGCGTACGGCCGTCAACCGCCCGGCGTCATGGCACATCGCGCGGCACTCGTCCTGAAGCACGGTCAAGCTCCTTGGTTCAGCGGGCGAGGCCGCTGCGGTGGGCGAAGACGACGAGCTGGGCACGGTCACGTGCGGCGACCTTCGTCATCGCGCGGTTGACGTGGGTCTTGACCGTAGCGGGGCTCAGCACCAGTTGTGCGGCGATTTCGTCGTTGGACAGGCCGGTGGCCACCAGCGCGGTGAGCTGCCGCTCGCGGTCGGTCAGGGTCGCCAGGGCCCGGCGGGTGTCGTCGTCCTGCGGCTGCTGCGGGGCCGGGTCGGTGAGGAAGCGTGAGATCAGGGCCCGGGTGGCGGCGGGGGAGAGCAGGGAGTCGCCCCGGCTGACCGTGCGCACGGCCTGGATCAGTTCCTCCGCGTCCGCGCTCTTGCCGAGGAACCCGCTGGCGCCCGCGCGCAGCGCCTCGAAGACGTACTCGTCGATCTCGAAGGTGGTCAGGATCAGCACCCTCACCCCGGCGAGGTCCTCGTCGGCGCTGATCAGGCGGGTCGCGGCGAGCCCGTCCAGGACGGGCATGCGGATGTCCATCAGGACCAGGTCCGCCCGTGCGGCCCGGGCCAGCCGGACCGCTTCGCGGCCGTCGCCGGCCTCGCCGACGACCTCCAGGTCCGGGGCCGAGGAGATCAGCGCCTTGAAGCCGCTGCGCAGCAGGGGCTGGTCGTCGGCGATGACGACGCGGATGGTCACTTGGTCCGCTCCGGGGTGAGATCGAGGGGCTGGTAGGGCAGGACGGCGCTCACCCGGAACGCGCCGTCGGGGCGCGGTCCGGCGCTGAACTCGCCACCGAGGGCGAGGACGCGCTCGCGCATCCCGACGATGCCGTGGGTGGCACCTGGCAGCGGCTCGGTCGGTGGGGAGTCGCGCGGCGTGACGGGACTGCCGCCGAGGTCGTCGACGGTGATCCGCACCTCCCGGGCGCGGTAGTCGAGGTGCAGCCGTGCCCGGCGTCGGCGCGAGTGCTTGTAGACGTTGGTCAGCGACTCCTGGATCACCCGGTAGGCGGTCAGGTCCGCCGCGGGCGCGAGCGCGACGACCGTGCCGTCGGCGTGGAGGTCGACGCCGAGGCCGGAGTCGCGCAGCGAGGCCAGCAGGTCGTCGAGCCCGTCGAGGCCGGGAGCGGGGATGGAGGTGGGCGCGACGGGGTCGCCCGGCTGCCGCAACAGACTGATGGTGTCGCGCAGTTCACCCAGGGCGCGGCGGCTGGCCTGCTTCACGTGCCCGAGGGCCTCGCGGGCCGCGTCGCCGTCGGAGTCGATCGCCCGCCCGGCGACGTCGGACTGCACGCTGATGAGCGCCAGTTGGTGGCCCACCGCGTCGTGCAGATCGCGGGCGATGCGCAGCCGCTCCTCGGCGACGCGGCGGCGTGCGTCCTCCTCGCGGTCGCGTTCGGCCCGCTCCGCGCGCTGCTCGACCTCCGCGAGGTAGGCGCGCCGGGTCCGGCTCCGGTCGCCGACCGCGATGGCCAGGCCGCCGAGCGCGATGAAGGCGAGGTTCTGCGGACCGAGCAACGCGGGCCGCTGCACGGCGTGGACGACGGCCAGCGCGGCCACCGCGCCTCCGCACAGCAGCAGGCCGAGACGCCGTTCGACCTGGTCGGCGACGGTGTACAGGGCGATCCACGGTGCCAGCAGGATCAGCACGCCACCGGTCCCGTCGGTGGCGGCGAGGAAGACCTCCGCGGCCGCCGCACTGACGCACAGGACCACCAGCGGATGGTGGCGTCGCGCGGCGAGGGCTCCGCACGCGACCGCAGCGGCCGCGACCGCCGGGCCCCGGTGCGCCTCCGGGGACGCGCCGTGGCCGGTGAAGGTGGTCAGCAGCGTCGCCGCGAACACGGCCAGCGCGATCGCGGCATCCGCCGGATCGGGATGCCGGCGCGCGACGCGACGCAGGTGGCCGAGGGCGTTCATTCCTTCACCATAGGCGGCCCGACCTGGGATGCCGTCACCCTTCTGCGGCAGCCGCTGATACCGCGCCCGCGGTAGACGCCCCGGTAACGACCGCGGACGGCGTAGCACCGATTGCCGCCGTCGGGCGACGACTCCCGGCGCCCGGGGCGACGAGGGTGGGAGCGAAGGCCGGGGCGACGCCCCGGCCCCACTCCCGAGGAGAACCCGATGCCCGCGAACGCCCGACCGACACCGACGCCGACACCGACACCGACACCGACACCGACGCCGACACCCACACGGACGCCGACGCCGACACCCGCCTGGGGGACGCGATGAGCGCCGGAATCACCGTCGACGCCCTGACCAAGCGCTACGGGCCGGTCGCGGCCGTCGACGGGCTGAGCTTCACCGTCGAGCCCGGCCTGGTCACCGGCTTCCTCGGCCCGAACGGAGCGGGGAAGACCACCACCTTGCGCATGCTGCTCGGCCTGGTCACGCCCACCTCGGGCACGGCCCTCATCGACGGGCGCCCCTACGCCGGTCTGCGCCGACCGCGCCGGGTCGTCGGCGCGGTCCTGGAGGCGACCGGCTTCCACCCCGGCCGCCGCGGTCGCGACCACCTGCGCGTGCTCGCCCAGGCGGGCGGGATCGCGCCGAGCCGAGTCGACGAGGTGCTCGAGCAGGTCGGCCTGGGCGACGCCGGAGGTCGCCGCGTCGGCGGCTACTCGCTCGGCATGCGGCAGCGCCTGGGCCTGGCCTCGGCGCTCCTCGGCGATCCGCAGGTCCTCGTCCTGGACGAGCCCGCCAACGGCCTCGACCCGGCCGGAATGGCCGACCTGCGGGACCTGCTGCGCGGCCTGGCCGCCGAGGGCCGCACCGTGCTGATGTCCAGTCATGTGCTGAGCGAGGTGGCGCAGACCGTGGACCGCGTGGTCATCGTCGCGGGCGGCACCCTGCGCCACGCCGGCCCTCTCGCCGAGCTGACCGCCGCGCAGGGCGAGACGCTCGAAGCCGCGTTCCTGCGCCTGACCGCCACCCCCGACACCGACCCGAGCGGCGCCGTGACGGCGCCCGTCCGCGGCTGAGCGCGAGGAGCAACGAGATGCACGACCTGATCCGCACCGAGGGACTGAAACTGCACACCCTGCGCAGCCCCTGGCTGGTACTCGGCGCCGCACCCGTACTGGTGACCGCCGGCATCAGCGGCCTGGTCCTGTCCCGCACCGGTCCGCTGGACACCGCCGCACAGAGCGGGGCACTTGCCCACGTGGGGCTGAGCTCGCTGTTCACGCTCGTGTTCGGCATCCTGGTGGTGGCGGGCGAGTACCGACACAGGACCGTCACCGACACCTTCCTGAGCGTTCCCGCGCGCCGCCGCGTCATCGGCGCCAAGCTCGCCCTCTCGGCCGTCCTGGCGGCGGCGTGCGGGGTCGTCAGCAGCGCCGTCGGACTTGCCGTCGCAGCCGCCTGGTGGGCCGACAAGGGCGTCCGGTTCGACTGGTCGGATGCCACGATGTGGGCCACGATCGGCGGCGGGGTCGCCTGGAACGCGGCCTTCGCCGCCATCGGGGTGGGCGTCGGCGCACTGATCCGCAGTCTGGTCGGCGCCGTCGCGGTCTCGCTGGCGTGGGTCGCCCTGGTCGAGGGGATCGTCGGGCAGCTCGTCGGCAACCTGGCACGCTGGCTGCCGTTCAACGCCGGCCAGGCGCTCGGTGCCGGAGCGAGCGCCATGACCAGGACCGATCTGCTGCCACGTTGGGGAGGCGGCGTCGTGCTGGCGGCCTACACGGTCCTCTTCGCGGTGCTTGCCGTCACCACCACGGCGCGCCGCGACGTCTCCTGACCGAGGGGCGCCTGCGGCGTGGCTGGCCAATGAACGGCGGGCATAGGCATGGTGACGTCGCGTCGGGAGGGCCGGCGGGACCCGACGGTCGACGGTGCCGGAACCGCCGAGCGGTGGTGGCGGCCCGCCGGTCCGGTGGGGAAGGATCGGATGCGGGCCCCCGCTCTCCCCCCGTGGGCGGGGGCCCGTCAACGCGTCAGAAGGCCGCGCCCGAAGGCCGCGCCCGAAGGCCGCGTCAGAACGCGAAGAGCACGCCCGTCGCCCGGCGCAGCAGGCAGCCGTTGGCGTAGGTGTGCTGGTAGTCGACGGGGCGGCCGTTCCACACGCCCGTCGCGGTGACCGTCACCGGCGCGACGAGGTCGGGACACATCACCTGAAGGCCCGGGCGCGAGGTGAAGTCCAGCCCGTCGGCCAGGAGTGCGGCGCAGCTCTCGACCGGGGCGGGGTGGTCACCGCCGGGCTCGGTCCCGCAGGTGAGTACGGCCGAGCGGCCGGGACCGGGGTCGGTGGCCGTGCCGGGGCTGACCGTCATCACCAGGACCGAGGGGCCCTGCGCGTTGGGCGCGGGGTCCGCCGCGGGGTCGGCGGCGGCTCCTGGCACGGCGGTCGCGAACAGCGCCGCGACGGCGGCGAGGGTGACGGTGCCCAGCCGGGTGCCGAGCTGCCGGCGAGGGCGCGGCCGGCTGTCCGGCCGGGTGGTCCGAGGCGTACGCGGCAGGCGAGAGATGTGACCCATGGTGTCCTCCGGGCTGCTTTCCGTGACCGTCCGAACGGTCGGGACGTTCCGAGCCAGGACCCTGCCACAGCGGCGGAACGATTCGCTCCGAGGAGAGGCCGAACGAGCCGCCGGCCGCTTCCTGCCACTCGGCCGGATTGCCGCTGGCCACGGGCCCTGGTGACCCGCGCACCCCCCTGGGGCGGCCCTGTCCTCGCGTCCCCCGGGCGGGGGACGCGAGGACAGGGCCGGACAGGGCCGGACGGGGCCTTGCGGGGGCGGTGTGGTTCGGCCACGGCGGAACGGCCGGGGCGGGTCGGAGGTGCACCCGGGTGGGTGGCGGGTGCCGTCACCTGGCCCCTGCCGGTTCCACTGGTCGGTGGGGACGGGACCACCGGACGGCGGTACTGGGCCACCGGCGCGGGCTGCCAGCATCGTCCCCCGGGCCACCCACCTGGTGCGACGAGGCCCCGACCGTGGGGGGACGGCCGGGGCCTCGAGTCGCCGGGTGGCGTGACCGACACGCGCGGTGCGCCCGCTTCGGAGCGGGGGCGGGCGCACGCGCGTGGTTGCGGGGTCGCCGTTGTGGGTCAGAGCGCGGCGAGGTTCTCCGTCAGGTCGTCGAGACCCAGCGAACCCTGCCGGATGGCCTTCATGTGCCAGGCCTTCAGGTCGAAGTCCGCGCCCAGGCGGGCCCGGGCCGCGTCACGGCCGGCCAGCCAGGCGCGCTCGCCGAGCTTGTAGCCGATGGCCTGGCCGGGCAGTCCGAGGTAGCGGACGATCTCGCTGTCGCGCGCGGCGGCGGGCATGCCCACGTACGCGTCCAGGAAGCCCGTGCCCAGCTCGGGGGTCCAGCGCTCGCCCGGGTGGTAGGGGGAGTGCGCCGGGATGACGTACTCCAGGTGCATACCGATGTCGATGATCACCCGCACGATGCGCATCATCTGCTTGCCCAGGTAGCCGAGGCGGCGGCCCGGATCGGTGAGGAAGCCCAGCTCGTCCATCAGCCGCTCCGCGTACAGGGCCCAGCCCTCGACGTTCGCGCTGACCTTGCCGAGGGTCACCTGGTAGCGCGACAGCTGGTCGGCCGCCGCGGTCCACGAGGCCAGCTGCAGGTGGTGCCCGGGAACGCCCTCGTGGTACCAGGTGCTGACCAGCCGCCAGGTCTGGAAGCGCTCCTGGGCGTCGCCGTTGGCGAGCGGCAGCCAGGTGCGTCCCGGACGGCTGAAGTCCAGGCTCGGCGCGCTGTAGTAGGGCGCGGCGGCGCTGCCGGCCGGAGCGATCCGCGTCTCGACGCCGCGCAGCGGGCCCTGGATGTCGAAGTGACTGCCGTCGAGGGCCTCGATGGCCTCCTCCACGAGCTGCTGCAGCCACCCGCGCATCTGCTCGGCGCCCTGCACGGTGTGGCCGTGTCGGTTCAGGTGTTCACGCGCCTCCTGGACCCCGGCGCCGGGCAGCACTCGCTGCGCCTCGGTCTCCAGCTCGGCCCAGACGCGGTGGAACTCCTCCCAGGCCCAGTCGTAGGCCTCGTCCAGGTCCAGGTCGGAGCCGGTGAAGCGGCGGGCGGCCACGAGGTAGCGCTCCCGGCCCACAGCGTCCGGGGTGCCCTTGGCGGCGGTCGCGTAGTCGGCACGCAGCCAGTCGCGGAACGAGGCCACGGCCGCGGTCGCCGCGCGGGCGGCGGTGTCCAGCTCCGGCCGCAGTGTCTGCGGCGCCGGCTGGACGAAGTCGGCGAACCAGCCCGCGCCGCCCGTGTCCTCGCCGGTCCACTGCGTCAGCTGCTGCGTGAGCACCTCGGCCTGGCGCGGTGCGGCGAGCAGACCGCGCGAGACGCCCTCGACCAGGGTCGACCGGTAGCCCTCCAGGGCCTCGGGGAGTCCACGCAGCCGCCCGAGGACGGGCACCCAGTCCTCGTCGGTGGCCAGCGGCATGGTGGTGAGGATGCTGCGCAGGCCCTGGGCGGGGGTGTGCAGGTTGCGCACCGCGCGGAAGTCCTCGCCCGTGTCGTACCACTGGAGTTCGGCCGTGAGCCGCTCACGCAGCAGCCGGGCGCAGACCTGCTCGCCCGGGTCGTCCGCCCAGCCGCCGGCGTCCAGACCGTCCAGTCGGCGCAGCGTGTCACGGGCGAGGTCGGCGGCCTCGCCGAGCCCCTGCGGGGTCAGGTCCGGCATGCGGTCGTTCGTCGGGTCCAGTCCGAGCCACGTGGAGACGCTGGGATCCAGGGCGGCGACACGGGTCACGTAGTCGTCGGCGAGACTGCGCGGCGTCGTGGGCCGGGGTGTCGCCCAGTCGGCGGTCGGCGGGTTGTTCGGTTCGTCTGCCATTCGATCATCCTGGCCGACGTGGGTGCCCGCTGTCTCGGAAAATCTCCCCGGCCGGCGCCGAGCCGCTGCTCAGCCGCCTGTCGGCACGGCGTGGGGGTCGAGATCGAGGGCGGGGTCGGGGTCGACGCCCAGCCGGTCGGTGAGCTCGGTGAGCGCCTGCCCGAGCGGCAGGTCGACCCGCAGCGCGGCGTGCTGGTCGCCACGGGTGACGCCCTGGTTGATCACCAGCACCGGCTTGCCGGCCCGCGCCGCGTGCCGGACGAACCGCAGCCCGGACAGCACCGTCAGCGACGAGCCGAGCACCAGCAGCGCGGCAGCGGCGTCGACGCGGGCGTAGCACTCCTCGACGCGCGCCCGCGGCACGTTCTCGCCGAAGAACACGACGTCCGGCTTGAGCGTGCCGTCGCCGCAGCCGGTGCAGGGCACCGGCCGGAACGTCCGGACCAGGTCGTCGGACAGGTCGGCGTCGCCGTCGGGGTTGATCCGGATCGCCCCGGCCGTGAAGCCCGGGTTGGCCTCGCGCAGCCGCCGGTCGAGTTCCTCGCGGGTGCTGGTGGCGCCGCAGCCCAGGCAGACGACCCGGGCCAGACTGCCGTGCAGCTCCACCACGTCCCGGGATCCGGCCGCCTGGTGCAGCCCGTCGACGTTCTGCGTGATCAGCCCGGTCAGGTAGCCGTGACGCGCGAGCGCGGCCACCGCCCGGTGCCCGCGGTTGGGCCGAGCGGCACCGATCGTGCGCCACCCGAGGTGGCTGCGCGCCCAGTAGCGCCGCCGGGCGTCCTCGCCGCCCACGAAGTCCTGGTAGGTCATCGGCGTGTGGCGGCGCAGCGTCCCGCCCTCGCCCCGGTAGTCGGGGATGCCGGACTCGGTGGAGATGCCCGCGCCGCTCAGCACCAGCACCCGTCCGGCCCGCAGCACCTCCGCGACCGGCTCCACACTGCTCGTCGGCTCCGGCAGCTCCTCGTCGCCGGGCGTCCAGCTCAGGGTCGGTCGCGTCCGCATGCGTGCAGGGTACGTCGCCGCCCGGCCGTGCGGCATCCGGCGACGGTCCGCCCCGCTACGCGTAGCGCTCGAACAGGGCGTGGAGGTACTGCTCGAGCCGGTCGCCGAGCAGGTCGGGGGTCAGCTCGGTGCGGCCGAGCTCACGCCACGGGACGGCGACCTTCTCCGCGTCCGGGGCGAAGGCCAGGGCGTCGACGATCCTCCAGTAGAGGTGGGCGGGGCCGTCCTCGTCGAGCCGTCCGCCCGAGGCGAGGTAGCGGTCCGCGAAGGTCATCCCGAGGGGTACGCCGTGGAGCAGCGACAGGGCGGTCGAGCAGTGGGCCACATCGAGGTCGGCCGGCCCCCAGGAGGTCTCCACCCAGTCGACCACGCCGCTGACGCGGACGTCGTCGTCCCCGGCGCCCTCGAAGGTGTCCTCGAACAGGACGTTGCCGGGGTGGAAGTCCCGGTGCAGGAAGCAGGACCGGTGGGCGGGCGGATCCTGCCGGATCACGTCGACGGCCCGCCGCCACAGCTCCGGCCGCCAGCCGGCCTGCGGCAGCGCCACCCGTTCCGGGGAGGTCCAGGCCTGCCAGGCCCGGGGCCTCGCGTCCGTGGGGACCTCGACCCGGTGGATCCGCACGAGCTGAGCGGCCAGCAGGTCGGCCCGGCGCTCGGCGCCCTCGTCGTCCAATCGGACGGACCCGGGCAGCTGGGACATCAGCAGGGACGGATGGTCGCAGTGGGATCCGGTGGCGTCCACGCCCACCAGGGTGGCGGCCGGAACGTCCGTCGCCGCGAGCAGGCGCAGGATCGCAGCCTCCCGGGAGAGTAGGCCCTCGGCGTGCTGCACGTAGAAGGGCTTCACGAACGACCGCAGCACCAGGCCCCGCCGCCCCGCCGGGCCCTCGACACGCAGCCCGCGCATCTCCGACGTCCAGCCCCCGCGCAGCGGCTCGGCTCCTGCGAGGCGCTCCCCGCCCGCCAGTTGCCGCTCCACCCAGGCCCGCGTGGCGTCGCCCCCGTCAGTGATCATGAGCCGAGGCTAGCGCGCGTAGGGTGGGTCGTATGCGACGGGGGGCGCCGGTGCGACGGTGGCGATGGGTGGTCGGGGTGTACGTGGTCGGGTTCGTGGAGGGGACCTGCGTGCACGCGTACGACGTGGTCGCGGGTGGTCTCCAGGCCTATGCGAGCTGGCCGTTGGCGAGTCAGGTGCTCTTCCATGCCCTGCTCGGGCTCGACCTGTGGGCCGCGGTGCTGGTGCTGAGGAGGCGTCCGACCGGGCCGGTGCTCGCGGCGGCGATCATGGCGGCGGACCTGACGGCCAACTGGTGGGGCAACTGGGGCCGGCTGGTACGGCACCCGCTGGACTACCTCCAGCCCGTCGGGCTGCTGCCGATGACGCTGTTCGGGCTGTTCGTGTTCGCCACCGCGGCGCCGCTGCGCCGGGAGTTCCGGAGCCGGGACGGCGAGGGGGCGCGCGCGGCGTCCGGCAGGCCCTGCCCGCCGTAGGTTGCGGCAGCGGCAGCGGCAGCGGCGGGTACGGGGCGTCCGCAGCGCCGGGCCGAGCCGGCTCCGCACGGTCTCCGGGCCGTTCCCACACGCCCCAATGCCACGTCGGAATCACGATATTCCTGCTCGCACACTGTTATTGACAGTCCGTCAGGTTCCCTGCGACGCTGCCATGGCCCGTCGGAGCCCAGACCCGCGCGACGGTCCGGGACGGTCCAGGGAGGAACCCGTGCTGCCACTGCCGCTGCTCCCGCCGCGCCGCCCTCCGGGGCGGTTCCTCATGGTCTGGGGACGGGCCGTGCACCTCGTCGACGAGGGCGGAGCGGGCGCCGACGGTCCGGTGGCCCTGCTGGAATCCGGTCTCGGTGGCTCCTGGCTCGGCTGGGACCCGGTGGCGGCCGAGTTGCTGCCCCCACCGGACCGGTCGCCCGCCGCAGAGCCTGCCGGCGGGCGTGCCGACGAGCCGGCCGAGGGGCCCCGTCCCCTGCGGGTGCTGCGTGCCGACCGGCCCGGCCTCGGCCGCAGCCAACCGGCGCCGGGCGTGCCCAGTCTCGCGCTGCGCGCGGCCTGGACCGCTGCGCTGCTGGACGCCGTCGGCGTCCGCGTGCCCGTCGTCGTCTGCGGCCACTCCCTCGGCGGGCTCTACGCCGAGGCCTTCGCCCGCCTCTATCCGGGGCGCGTCGCGGGTGTGGTGCTCGTGGAGGCGCACGCGCCGAACGTCACCGGCGCGGTGCTCGGCCACCGGCAGGCGCGGGTGCGGGCCGCACGGCTGGCCGGCCACGCCTTCCGCTGCGCGGGGCTCAGTCAGGTGGTGGCTCCGGGCGTCCGACGGCTCGGGATGCGCACCCAGTCCGCGCGCCGGGGCGACCAGTCCGATGTCGGCGACGCCTACCGCTCCGCCTACGGCGCCGGGCACTGCCTGACCGAGGCGATGGTGGAGCGGGTCCTGGTGCGGGACTTCCTCGCCGAGCTGGCGGAGCTGCGCGCGACCACGCGGTTCCCACAGGTGCCGCTGCGGGTGCTCTGCGGCGTCGGGGCCGCGCCGGAGGTGTACGGCGCGCAGGCCGCGATGAGCCCGTTGGGCAGGCGCGTCGAGGTGGAAGGCGCCCTGCACCTCATGCCCGTGGACCGGCCCGACGCGATCGCCGCGGCCGTGCGCGAGGCGGCGGCAGGGCCGCCACGGGCCCTGCCGTCGCCCCGCTTCTACGACGCCTGCCCGTAGACCGCGAGCGGCACGTGGTGCTGCTCCGGCGTCGGGGCGTTCGGCTTCACCTGGCCGGTGGCGGCCGCCGCGGTGAACCCGGCGGCGGCGAGCAGCACAGCGAGCAGCGCGCCGAGCGTCGTGACTGTCGATCGAGCGAACACAGCATCACCCCACAGTGCACAGAGCCGACCAGGCCGTGGCTCGGCCGGTCGGGCGGCAAGCCGTTCGAGGCTATTGACGCTCCGTCAGAACTGCAAGAGCGACACGAAGATCGAAGATCGGCGAGGAGGACGCGCGGTGAGTACCGCTGAAGCGAGCAGCCAGGCCCCGGTGGCCTCCGGGTCGCAACGGAGCGAGGGGGCCGACCCCGGCCGCGGCGGACCGAGTTGGCCGCGCCTGCGCACCGGGTTCGTCGGGTCGCGCGCCGAGGGGCGAGCGGGTACCCGTTGGCTGCTCGGCGTGTGGGCGCTGGCCCTGCTGGGTCTGCTGCTCGAGGCCCCCGGTCGGATCGTCTTCGACACCAAGATCGACGTCGTGCTCACCCCGGGCCGGTTCCTCGGCCAACTCGCCGACCTCTGGAGCTCCCAGGGCGGTTTCGGCGGTCTGCAGGACCAGGCCGTCGGCTACGCCTTCCCGATGGGCCCGTTCTACTGGGTCGTCGAGTTCGTCGGCGTGCCGCCGTGGATCGCCGAGCGGCTGTGGATGTCGCTGATCGTCGCCGCCGCGTTCTGGGGCGCGGTGCGGCTGGCCGAACGCCTCGGCGTCGGCACGACCGCGTCGCGGCTGAGCGCCGGCCTCGGCTACGCCCTGTGGCCGACGCTGACCGCGCTGCTCGGCTCCACCTCGGCCGCGGTGCTGCCGATGGCGCTGCTACCGTGGGTGGTCGTGCCGCTCGTCGACGGCACCCGCGGCGGCGTCTCGCCGCTCCGCTGCGCCGGACGCTCCGCACTGGTGGTGCTGTGCATGGGCGGCGTCAACGCCGTCTCCGTGCTGGCCGTCCTGCCCGCGCCGCTGCTCTACCTGCTGACCCGTCAGTGGACCGCCCGGACGCGGAGGTTGCTCGTCCGGTGGCTGCTCGCGGTGCTGCTGGTGACCGCCTGGTGGTGGCTGCCGCTGCTGCTGCTCGGCCGCTACGGCTTCGACTTCCTGCCCTACATCGAGACCCCGCACACCACCACCTCCACCATGGCCGCCACCGAGGCGCTGCGGGGCACCGGCAACTGGCTCGACTACCTCGACTTCGGCACGCCCGCGCTCAGCGCCGGCTGGGTGCTGGCCACCACGGGCTGGGCCGTCGCGGGCAGCGCCGCCCTCGCCGGGCTCGGGCTCGGCGGCCTCGCCCGCCGTGACCTGCCCGAGGCGCGCTGGCTGCGCTGGACGCTCGGCTTCGGCGCCGTCGCCGTGCTGGCCGTCTACGGCGGCACGCTCGGCGGCCCCCTGCACAACGCGCTGCAGTCGCTCCTGAACGGGCCCGGCGAGGCGTTCCACAGCGTCTACAAGTTCCAGCCGCTGCTGGCCCTGCCGCTCGTTCTTGGCCTGGCCCACCTGCTGGGCCGGGCCTTCACCGCGCCGCGGCGGATCCTGGTGCCGGCGACCGCGTTCGTGCTCACCGCCGCGCTGCTCGGTTGCGCCGTGCCGTACCTGACGGCCCGCACGTTGCAGAACGGCTCGTTCACGGCCGTGCCCGACTACTGGAAGCAGACCGCCGACTTCCTCGCCGAGAACGGGGGCGGCGGCCGCAGCCTGCTGGAGCCGGCCACCTCGCACGGCGACTACAGCTGGGGCAGCACCACCGACGACGCCTTCCAGCCCTACGCGCAGTCCTCGTGGGCGGAACGCACCCTCGTCCCCAACGGCGGTGCGGGCGTGCAGCGTTACCTCGACGCCGCGGAACAGGCCTTCGCCACCGGCACCGACCAGCCCTCGCTGGCCGCCTACCTGGCCCGCGCCGGGATCCGCTACGTCGTGCTGCGCCACGACCTCGACCCGAACCAGTTCGACTACACCGACCCCACCGCCTACCGCGAGACGCTGCTCCAGTCCGGATTCCAACTCGCCGCCTCCTTCGGGCCGGTGATCCCGCCGACCCCCGTGCGCGGCGACACCCCGCTGCAGGTAGCCGCCCTCGACTACGGCTACCGGGCCGTGGAGATCTTCGAGGCGGACTCCTCCAAGCTCCAGCCCGGGACGCCGTTCGGCGTGCTGCCCGCCACCGGAACGCTGCGCCTGAGCGGCGGCCCGGAGAACCTGCTCCAACTCAGCGGCGCCTCGGACGGCTCCGGCGGCGGCCTCGCAGACGGCCGCGCGGTGCTGCTGTCCGGTCAGGGCGCCAGGACGGGCGGCTCCGCGCCCGCGGGCAGCCCGCTGGTGGTGGCCGACGGCCTGCGCCGCACCGACACCTCCTTCGGCCTGATCCGTGACAACGTCTCCTACACCTACACCGCGGACGGCACCAACCCGTCCGACCGTGGCGACGGCTCCGGCGGCAAGGCGCCACGCCAACTGCAGCCGCCCTTCGACATGGCCGGCCATCAGACCACCGCCGTGCTGGTCGGTGCCGCCTCGGTGAGCGCCTCCAGCTACGGCTCCTGGCTGCTCCAGTCACCCCAGTACGACCCCGTCAACGCCTTCGACGGCGACCCCGCCACCGCCTGGACCGAGGGGGACCCGAACAGCCCCGTCGGCCAGTGGCTGCGCATCGACTTCGACGGCAGCGTCGACCTGCCCGCCACGATCTCCCTGCAACTGCTGGACGACAGCGGACTGCGCCCGCTCATCAGTCGGCTCACCGTGCGCACCGACCGCGGCACCACGACCGACGCGCTCGGCGCCGGTGGCACCGCCCAGGACCTGGCCGTTCCGGCCGGTCCGACGCACAGCCTCACCCTCACCATCGCCGCCGCGACCGGCGCCGTCCCCGGCGGCCTCGGCGCCGGGATCAGCGAGGTGTCCATCCCGGGCGTGCAGGTGACCCGCTACCTGGCCACCGCGCACGACGCCCCGACCAACGGCGCGGGCGGCGTCGCGCTCTCCTTCCACCGCACCGTCGCCGCCACCGGCCTGCTCGGCCCCCAGAGCGCCGAGACCGGCCTCGCCCGCCAGTTCACCCTCGACGCGCCCGACACCTTCGACACGACGCTCAGCGCCATGCCGGTGCCGGGCCCGGCGCTGGACGGTCTGATCCGGGGCCTCACCCCGCGCAGCGGCCTCAGCGTCGTCGCCAGTCCCGCCATCGCCGACCTGCCGCAGTACCAGGCCACCAACCTGGTCCAGGCCGCCTCCTTCGACGGCTGGATCGCCGCCCCCGGCACCACCCCGCAGCTCAGCTACTCCTGGAAGGGCGCCCGCACCCTGAGCGAGCTCGACCTGCAGACCATGGGCGGCCTCGCCGCCGCACCGCTGACGGTCCAGCTGACCAGCCCCGACGGCAGCCGCACCGCGGCCGTCGGCGCGGACGGCAAGGTCACCTTCGCGCCGCTCCGCACCGACCAGGTCACCGTCACCTTCCCGACGGTCCAGCGGATCAGCACCTACGAGCCGATCACCGGCACCGAGGTGCCGCTGCCGCTCGGGCTGGCCAAGGCCTCCTTCCCGGCCCTGAGTGACCTCCAGCAGAAGGCCGCAGACCCGACGACCCCGTTCGACGTGCCGTGCGGCCAGGGCCCGGACCTGTCCATCGACGGCCACGCCTACCCCACGTCCGCCTCCGGCACGCTGGGCTCGCTGCTCTCGCAGCAGCCCGTCGTCGTCACCCTCTGCACGCCCGGCGGCGCCCGCCTCGCGCTCGGCGCGGGCACCCACCGCCTCGACGCCCCCGGTGACGGGGCCGGCCAGGCGCTCGCCCTGACCGACGCCACCCTCGTCGGCGCGTCCGAGCGCGCGGCGCTGGACGGCACCGCGACGCCGCCGGGTTCGGCCGCCCGGGCGGTCAGCGCCTGGAGCTGGGGCCAGGAGGACCGCTCGGTGACTGTCGGCACGGGCCCCGCCGCGTACCTGGAGGTCCACGAGAACGCCGCGCCCGGCTGGACCGCGACGCTGAACGGCCAGACCCTGCAGGCCGTCACCCTCGACGGCTGGCAGCAGGGTTACCTGATCCCGGCGGGCGCCGCCGGCGTCGTCACGCTCCACTACACCCCGCAGACCTGGTACCGGGTCGCGCTGGACCTGGGTGCCCTGCTGCTGCTCCTCGTTGTGGTGGTGCTGGTCGCGGCGGCCCGACGGGAACGGGCGGGCGCGCCCGCGGTCGGCGGAGACCTCGACGCGGTGGGCCCGCGAACGGGCCTGGCCTGGCCGGTCGGCCCGCTGGTCGCGGTGGCGGTCCTGGCCCTGGTCGGCGGCCCCATGGCGGGTGCGGCCCTGGTCCTGGTCGTGCTGTGGTGGTGGCGTCCCGACCTCGCCCGCGTCGTCGGTCCGGTCGTGGCCGTCGCCGCGATGACGGCGGCGGGCGTCATCGCCGCGGTCTCCGTCGAGCAGGGCCTCACCCCGGGCCAGGGCGCCTTCGGCCCGGCCGCGCAGGCCTGCGCACTGACGGCCCTCGCCGCGGCTCTCGCCCCGTGGGGCGCGCGCCCGACACCCGGCGGCGCTCCGGCCACCCCCCTCCCGCCGACGGCCACCCCGTCGACAGCCGCCCCGTCGTCCGCGGGCAGCACCGAGGCCCCGACGGTGCCCCTGCCGACCACCGGCCCGGCCACCCTCGCGGAACCGGTCCCCGGCCTGCTCTCCCACGTGCCGCACCAGCCCGGCTCCCCGGACGCGGCGACGCAGCCGCGGACCTCCGGGGAGGGTGCGTCAGGAACCGCTTCGCAGGCGGGTGCGCCGGAGGTGCCCGAGTGATCCTCGGGATCGCCGCGGCGGTGCTCGCCGCCGTCTGTTACAACGTCGGCCTGCTGGTCGAGAAGCAGGCGTTGGGCCGGCTGCCGACGTTGCGCCTCGCCGCGCCGGTCGCGCTGTTCCGGTCGCTGTTCGGCAGACCGGCCTGGCTGGCCGGGTTCGCGTTGGTGCTGGCCGGGTTGGTGCTCCAGGTCGTGTCGCAGGGGCTGCTGCCGATCACCGTCGCGCAGCCGCTGCTGGCCGTGGGGCCGGCCGTGCTGGTCGCGACGTCCGCGCTGGTCTACCGGGAGACGCCGGCCCGCGCCGACCTGGCGATGCTCGCCCTGCTCGGGCTCAGCACCGTCCTGCTCGTGCTCAGCTACGACCCGCACCTGGACCCGGTGGGGCGCGGCGAGCACCCGGCCGCCGTGCTGACGGTCTGCGCCTGCGCGGGCCTGGGCGCGGGCGCGGTGATGCTGCCCCGCGGACCGCGTTCCGGTACCGCGTACGGGGTGGCCGTCGGGCTGCTGAACGGCGCGGGCGGGCTGCTGGCCAAGGCGCTGGCGGTGGCCGCCAGGGACGGGCGCCGCACGCTCGTCTCGCTGGCGGAGCTGCCCTACGCGTGGCTGCTCGGGCTGTTCTCGGTGCTGATGCTGGGGGTGATGCAGATCGGGCTGCAGCGTTCGCGGGCGGCCTCGCTGGTGCCGGCGCAGGTCATCACCGGCAACGCGCTGGTGCTGGTCGCGGGCGGCCTCATCTTCCACGAACCGCTGCCCGCGGACCCGTTGCGGCTGGGCCTGCGACTCGGCGCGCTGGTGGTCTCGCTGCTGGTGCTCGCGCTGCGACCGCCGGCCGCGCGGGCGTCAGCGCCCCTCGCGGCCGGGGCGGGCGACGCGCCCGGCCCTGTGCAGGGCCTCGTCGACCACGGCGGCGAAGCGGTCGACGGTGGTGTGCCAGCGCAGGCCGAGCGCGCAGCTGCGGGCCGCGGCGCCCATGGCACGGCGACGGGCGGGGTCGAGGGCGAGTCCGGCCCAGGCTGAGGCGAAGGCGCCCTCCGTGGGGGCGAGCAGCCCGGTGGTGCCGTCGGCGACGGAGTCGGTGAGCCCGGGGATGCGGAAGCCGACGGTCGGTGTGCGGCGCACCGCGGCCTCGGTGACCACCAGGCCCCAGCCCTCGACCTGGGAGGGGTGCAGCAGCAGCCAGGCGCGGCACAGCAGTTCGTGCTTGGTCTGCTCGTCGATCCGGCCGGTGAAGAGCACCCGGGGCCCGGCCATGGCCTCCAGGCGTTCGCGCTCGGGTCCGTCCCCGGCGACGACGAGCGTGCCGCCGGTGACCGGGCGGACCCGGTCCCACAGGCGCAGCAGCAGGTCGATGCGCTTGTACTCGGCGAGGCGGCCGAGCGCGAGGAAGAGCGGCTCGGGGGCCTTGGGCAGCAGCGCGGCCGGTTCGGTCACGTCCTCGACGCCGTTGGTGACGACGCGGATGCGGTCCCGCGAGACGCCGATGTCGGTGAGCGCCTGCGCGGTGGACTCCGAGACGGCGACGAACAGGTTGCCGCGGTGGACGCGCGGCAGCAGCACGGTCTCCGCGTAGCGGCCGAGCGCGGCGATGGGCCAGGGGTAGCGCAGCGGCCACAGCTCGCGGTGGACGTGGTTGACCAGGCAGAGCGAGGGGGTGCGCGGCGACCAGGCGGGGGCCAGGTAGGGCAGGCCGTTGCAGACCTCGACGAGCAGGTCCACCCGTTCCAGGCGGCGCACGGCGCGGGGCGCGGTGAGGAACTGGCTGTAGGGGCCGCCGTTGCGCCGCACCCGGTAGGGGCGTTCGGCGGAGACGGGCCCACCGCAGACCAGGGTGGTGGGGTGGCCGCGCCGGGCCAGGCCGGCGGCGAGCTTGTCGATCAGGAGCTCCGACCCGCCGGCGGCAGGGCTGGCCAGGTCGCGCAGGGAGAGGAAGGCGACGTGCGCACGGGTGGCCGTCAGGGCCCGGGGGGCGCTCTCCCGGGACGGCGGCCGAAGGACGCCAGGGCTGTCCATCGGAGGGTGCCTTTCAACGAGGGAGGGAGAAGGGCGGGCCAAACCATAGGGTCTTGGTGACAAAGCGTCAATAACTTCCTACCAGCGGGTAATTCGTCTTCCCGAACAGGAAACGCCGACGGAATCATCGACCGCTCCACAATTATTGACGATCCGTCAGTTCAGGCTCTACGGTCCGGAGACATCTCACGAACCGCCCCGCCGCGTCCCGAGCCGAGGCAGCCGCCCGGCAGCCCTTTGGGGGTCCCGTTGAGCCACCGAGTCCGCGCCGCCGTCCTGCTCGCCACCGGCGCCCTGCTCGCCGCCGCCGGTCCGGTGCTGCACTTCGCCGTGCTGCCCGCCGTCCGTGTCGCACCCTGGGATCCCGACTCCACCACCGTCTCGACCGGGCAGGGCCACTACCTCGACCCCACCACCGGCGCGCCCGGCATCGGCCTGGTCACCGCGACCCAGCACATCCAGGGCGACCCGGTCCTCGGCAAGCGCGAACACCTGGCGGTGTGGACCATCACCACCCGCGTCGACACCCCCACCACCCAGAACCTGACCGACGCGCGCCAGGCCCTCAGCTACACCGTCGACCGCTGGACCTTCGACCGCGTCACCAACCTGTACGTCGCCTGCTGCGGCGCGGACACCGGGCGAGGAGCCGACGCCTACCTCAAGTTCCCCTTCAACGCGGACGCCTCCGAGTACCAGCTGTGGGACCCGGAGGCGGGACAGGCCTTCCCCGCCCAGCTCGTGGGCACGCGCGAGCTCGACGGCCACACCTTCAACGCCTATGTCCAGACGGTCCCGCCGACGCGGATCGGCACCGTCTCGGTGCCGCCCGGGGTGCTCGGTGTGGCGTCGAAGGCGCCGACGGTCCAGGCCGAGGAGTGGTACCAGAACCCGCAGACGCTCACCCTGGTCGACCAGGAGACCGGCACGCCCGTCTCGCAGACCAGCCACGAGATCATCACCCTGCGCATGCCCGGGCAGCCGACCCGCACCGCCACCGCCCTCGACGTCACCCTGCGCACGAACCAGGACACCGAGCAGCAGCTCGTCAACCAGGCGAGCGGCCAGGCGACCGGACTGAGGCTCCTCGGCGGGGACGTGCCCTGGCTCCTCACGGGCGTTGGCGTGCTGTTGGCCCTGTTCGCCGGTATCGGACTGCGTCGGCGCGCCACCTCGACCGGGCCGGACGCGCAGGAGCCCAGCCCGACGGGGGGCGAGCAGCCCGCCGTCACGGAGGGCGCATGAGTGTCGCCCCGGACGCGGAGGAGCCGGCCCGGGGCCCGGCGTCTGCTCCGGCGTCGGCCTCGGAGCCCGCTCCGGCGGCGGTACCGGTTCCGGCTCCGGCGGCGGTGCTGGTTCCGGCTCCGGTTCCGGCGTCGGTCGTGCGACTGCTGGCGACCGCCGCACGGCACGGGGTCCGCGCGCCCGCCTACCGGCGCCTGCACGCCGGTTACCGGGTCCGACGACTCGCCCGGCTGCTGGACCTGTCCAGCCGTCAGGTCGTGGCCGTCGGCCGGGACACGTGGCGCGCCGACGCCTTCCGTGCGGCCGGTGCCCGATGCCTGGTCGTCGAACCGGCGGCCGCGGTCGGCGCGCAGCCACCCTCGGGCGGGGGCGAGCGCGTGGTGGCCGACGGCTACTGGCTGCCGGTCAAGGACGCCGCAGCCGACCTCGCCTACTGCGACGCCGCTTTTCCGCGCGCCCCCGACGCTGTCGGCATCCTGGACGAACTGGCCCGGATCACCCGCGTCGGCGGCCTGGTCTGCCTCTCGCTCACCGGAGCCCGCCGCCCCGTCGTCCGGCTCCTGCGCCACCGCACCGACCTGACGCTGCTCACCCGCCTCGCGGCCGCGCCGCTGCCGCGCCGCCGCGCCGAACTGGTCCTGCGGAGGACGGCATGACCGCCGAGGCCACCCGATTCACCGCCGTCGACGAGACCGCCGACCTGATGGAACGGCGCGGCGAGCCGAACCTCATCTACCTCGAAGTGGCCGTCGCCGGGCGGTTGGACCCGGACCGCCTCCGCGCCGCGGTGCGCGCCGCGTTCACCACCCACCCGGCCACCCGCTCCCACCGCCGACCCGCACCGCCGTGGCGGCTCCGCAGCCGCTGGCAGGTGGCCCCCTGGCCCGAGACCGAGCCGCTGACGCTGCGCGTCGGCTCCGACCTCGACCTGGACACCGAACGCCGCGCCATCCTCGACACGGCACTCGACCTGCGCGACGCCCCGCTGCTCCGGCTGCGCCTGCTCGCCGGCCTGGCCGGCGGCGACCGGCTGCTGCTTGTCGCCCACCACGCCGGCTTCGACGGCATGGGCTTCGTCGGCGTCCTGCTCGCGATCTGCGCCGCGTACAACGCGGACGCGGAGGTGGGCGCGGAGGTGGGCGCAGTGGTGGGCGCGGAGGTGGGCGCGGCGCCGGACACAGCGGACGGGGCCCCGGCCGAGCACACGGCCTCGCCGGTCACCCCGCCGGTCACCCCGCCGGTCACCCCGCCCATCACCCCGCTCGCCGCAGGGGTCGCCGCTGCGCCCGCCCCGGGGTCCGCCACGGCCGGGGCTCCAGCAGACGCGGGCGCGGCACGGCGTGGAGCGATCCTGCCGCCGCGACCCGTCCGCGTCGCCCGGCGGCCCGCGCCGCGGCGGCGCAGCGGCTACGGGTTGGTGCCCCTCGTCTTCGACGCCGCTCGTAGCGCCGAGCTGGCCAAGGCGGCCCGCGCGGCCGGAGTCACCCTGAACGACCTGCTGCTGACCGCACTCGGCCTCGCCGTCACCCGCTGGAACGCCGGCCACGGGCGGCCGACCGCGCCGCTGCGGATCACCATGCCGGTCAACACCCGTGTGGCGCAGGCGCGTCACGACGGGGAGGGAAACCACTCCCGACTCACCTCGATCGACGTCGCCGTCGGCGCTCTGGAGCCGCGTTCCCGGCTGTGGTCCGTCGCCGCGCGCACCGCCGAGGCCAAGGCCGCCCCGGCGGGCGCCCAGGGCGGGCCCGCCGCCGTCGTCCTCGGAGCGGCGTGGCTGCCACGAGGCGTGCGCCGACTGCTCGCGCCCTGCGTGCGGTTCGCGGCGCGGGCGTTCGCCGACACCACCATGCTCAGCAACCTCGGGCCGATCGCAGCGCTGCCCGAACGGCTGGTGGGTGCGGGTGAGATCACCGAGCTGTGGGCGGCCGCACCCGCCCCCATGCCACGTGGGGTGTCCGTGACCGCGCTGGGTGCCGGCGGACGCATCCACCTGATGGTCCGCCACCGTTTCGAGGCCCTCGACGCGGCCGCGGCCGGTGCCTTCACCGACCTGCTCGCCGCCGTGATCTCCGAACTCGCGGAAGGACAGCCGTGACCGCGCCCGCCCCCTCTCCCGACTCCTCACTGCGCAGCCTCTACGAGGACCCCACCGTGGTGGTGGCCTCCAGCCTGCACCGGGCCCGGCGCCAGCTCGCGCTGCTGGAACCACTGCTGGATCGAGCAGCCGTCTCCCGCCGACGCCTGCGCATCCTCGACGTGGGCTGCGGCGACGGAGCCGCCACCGCGCTGCTGGCCCAGCGCGCCCACGGGCACACCGTCGTCGGCGTCGACTGGTCCCGAATGGCCCTGGAACGCGCCCGGGCGCGCGGTCTGACGCTCGTCCGGGCCACCCTCGACCACGGCGGCCTGCCGGTTGCGGACGAGGCCGTCGACGTCGTGGTGTTCAGCGAGGTCATCGAGCACCTCGTCGACACCGACGCGGCTCTCGACGAACTCACCCGCGTCCTGCGCCCCGGCGGTTCGCTGCTGCTCTCCACTCCGAACCTGGCGGCCTGGTTCAACCGCGGGCTGCTGCTGGCGGGCGTGCAGCCGGTCTTCACCGAGGTCAGCCTTAAACGCATCTACGGGCGCCCGGGGCGCGAAGTCGTGGGCCATCTACGGGTGTTCACCCGGGCCGCGCTGCTCGGGCTGCTGCGCGGGCACGGGTTGGACATCGTCGCCGTACGTGGCGCCGCCTACCACGACACCCCGCGAGTGCTCCGCCCGCTGGACCGCCTGCTCCAGCACGTCCCCGAGCTCGCCGCCGACCTCATCGTCCATGCCCGCACCCCGCTGGTCTCCGGCACCGGCCTCCCGGGGACCCCCGACACGGCGCCGTCCGCGGAGGACCCCATGCCGCTCGCCCCGGAACTGCTGGCGCTGCTCGCCTGCCCCGTCGACAAGGGCCCGCTGCTCTACGACCCGCAGACCGAGAGCCTCTACAACCCGCGCCTGCGCCGCGCGTACGCCGTCGTCGACGGCATCCCGCACCTCCTCGCCGACGAGGCGCGCCCCGTCGGCCGGCCCGACCACGAGCGCCTCACCGGCACCGCGGCCCCCGCCGCGGACCGGGAGCCGAGCTCACCCGCCCGCCCGGCCTGACACCGGTTCACGGGCCGAGCAACACCCAGAGCAGCAGTACCGCGCGGAGCTCCGGGTGGTGCCGGTAGACCAGCGTGACCGCGCGGCGGCCGATCTCCGGCAACGCCTCGATCTCCACTACGTAGTCCTCGTCCCGCTCGCCGCGGTGGGGGCGATGCCAGCCGAAGTAGGGACTGAGCTCCAGCTCCTGCCAGACCCCGGCGACGATCTTCCGCTCGGCCGCCAGCGCGGGGTCGCCCAGCAGGGGCTCGGCCGCGTCGGTCCAGGCGACGAATATGCCGTCACGGCTTCCCTCGGGCAGCCTCGCCCTCAGAACGGCCGCCGACTCGTCCACGGACATCGTCAGTGCCGCCCTCGCGTCGGCCGCGGTGGCGCGGGCGACGTAGTCGCGGTAGCGCCCGCTGAGGGCCTCCGCCTGGTCGGGCGAGGCACCCGCCAGGCCGGACTCGTACCGCTCCACCAGGTTGGGCAGGCCCAGCGCGTCGAGCTCCATCAGTGCGCTGCGCAGATCGGCCTGCTCCTGCGTCAGCTCCAGCGCCCTGCGGGCCCCCTCCGCCACCGCGGCGGCTTCGGCCTGGTCGGCGTCGTGCAGGCCGAGCGCCTCCTCCACGTCGTAGCGGAAGTCGTCGTCCCCGTCGAGGTGCTCCAGCGCCTCCAGGAGCATGTTCGTGCCCTCCTCGGCGGGAGCGCCGCCGATCTCGCGCAGGTGCACCGCGCGGGCGAGGCCGTTCTCCCGGCTCTCGTTGGCGATGTCGTTCCCGTGGACGACGGCGGCGGCCTCCTCGCGAAGCGCCGGGTCGATCTCAGCCAGCATCACGGCGGCCATCCACCGCAGTTGGGCGACCCGGTAGGACTCCCACCGGCCCTGCTGCGGGTCGGCGATGGCGGCGCGCAGCAGCGCGACGGCCTCGTCGCGGTACTCGGGCCCGAGGGCGGCCAGGGCCTCGGCCGCCCATATCCGGTCCTCCTCGAACGGCCCCGAGGCCGCGGCAGGCCCGCGCAGCCGGTCGGCCAGCCGCTCCCTGAACCGCCTCGCCAAACCCGACATCCCCTGGGCGATGTCGGAGGCGACCGAGAGCGGGAAGTCGTCGGCCAGGAAGCCGTCCGTCACGATCTCCTGCTCTTCCTCGCTCAGCGTGCCGAGCAGCCGGGCCGCCTCCTGACGCTCGGTTGGCGACGTGGTGCTGCGCACCGTGCTTTGCAGCCCCTGAAGTTCCCGGTCGTCCAGTCGTTGCATCCGTACTCTCCTGTGCGGGTGTGTGCCTGCGCAGGAGTCTAGGAAGCCCGACTGACACGCGGGGTGGCCGACGCCTGTGACGGGCTCGTGACAGTCGGCGTACGAAGTCGTGGATCTTCGCGGGACAGAACTGGTGAGCAGGGTCTACGACGACGCGGAAACGGCAGGGCAGCAGCCCTGTCCTGTGGGGGAATCACATGCACATCACCTCTCGTCTGTTCGCCACGGCTGGCGCCGCCCTGATCGCCGGTCTCACGCTGACCGCCTGCGGGGGTGCGGGCAGCTCCTCCTCGGCGGCCGGCTCCCCGGCCCCGGCCGCCTCGGGCTCGACGGGCACGACAGCCGCGCCGGGGACGGGCACCGGGTCCACCGGGACCACGGGCTCGTCGGGCGTCGGCACGGGCGGCTCGGGCACCTCCACCGGCGCGGCGCGCTGCACGGTCGCCGACCTGAGGATCACCGTGCAGGGCCCCGCGGCCCGGGCCTCCGAGCAGGAGCCGGCCTTCGCTGACATCCACGTGGTCAACACCTCCGCCCACACCTGCACCCTGGCCGGCTTCCCCGGCGTGCAGCCGGCGGACGACCAGGGCAAGTCCGCCCCGCTCGACGCGGTGCGCCACCAGGGCTTCCCGGCGACCCCGGTGACGCTGCGTCCGGGCGGCCTCGCCAACGCGGAGCTGCTCTACAGCGACGTGAACACCCAGGGCAGCGCCTCCGGTCGCCTGGTCTGCGCGGTGACCGGCTCCAAGGTCGCGATCATCCTGCCGAACACCACCCGTCAGGTGAGGGTTCCCGTCACCGGCGGAGTCGACAACGGCACCCTCAACGTCTGCGGCGACCTGACGGTCAACCCCTTGTCCGGCGTCCCCAACGACTGACGGGAAGCCCCACAAGGCCTCAGGCCCGCGCGGGAACGCGCGGGCCTGAGGATTTCTGCGCCGGAGCCGATCAGCCGTCGGTCTCGGAGGAGGGGAGGTAGGCGCCCGGGACCTGGCTGGGGGAGTAGATCTTGGTCTCGCCCGGGTACGGGGTGGCCCAGTTGTGGGTCTCGTACCAGACCAGGTGGTTCATCTGCGCCGGGTTGGCGTAGTCCGGGATGGCGTTCGGGCCGGTCAGGTGCTGCAGGGACTGCCAGGCGGCCCACTGCGCCGCGACGGCCTGCTCCGCGGCCGGCGGGGCGGAGGTGCGGGGGGCCGGGGAGGCGTGGCGGTCCTGGGCGGCCGGGACGTCGACGCCGCAGGGCGGCGGGGTGGACAGGCCGTCGGTCAGCGAGGTGCGGTTGGGCACCGCGGTGAACGGCGTGTAGTCCGGCTTGTCGGTGAAGGCCGTGCCCATCGGCGTGGCGGCCGCGTCCTTCTGGTTCATCGGGTGGATGCCGAGGATCTGCTCGATGGTGCGGACCATCGTGATCTGCGAGTAGTAGTGGTCGTCGACCACGCCGTGGTGCGCCCAGGGGCTGATGATCTGGATCGGCGCGCGGTGTCCGTCGACGTGGTCCAGGCCCGCCTGGGAGTCGTCCTCGACGACGAAGATCGCCGAGTCCTTCCAGTAGGGGCTGTGCGAGATCTCGTCCACGATCTTGCCGGTGGCCAGGTCGTTGTCGGCGACCTGCGCGGCCGGGCTGGCCGGACCGCCGGTGTGGTCGCTGGAGAGCCAGAGCATGTTCAGCGCGGACGGGCCGTTCTTCTCGAAGTCCTGCTTCCAGATCTCGTACCGGTACTGGTCCGGCACGCTCAGGTCGAACTTCGGGAAGGCGGACACCGAGACGCTGTTGAGCGAGGGGATCGGCGAGGACGAGGCCAGCGTGTAGGCGCTGGGCTGCCCGGTCGTGTCCATGGTCTTGGCGTCGCAGTACAGGTTCTGCCAGCTGGCGTCGGCCGGCTTGGTCAGGAACTGGTGGAACTCGCCGAAGTCCCGCACGCTCTGGCCGACCGCCTGCGCCCCGGTCCACAGGAAGCCCGAGGCCTGGTGGCCGAGCGCGTCGTCCTCGGTGTCGTAGCTGCGCAGGTACTCGCCGGCCGAGGACTCGGTGTACTCCGGGTCGTCCGCCTGCATCAGCCAGTTGTGGCCCTCGGCGGAGTTCGTGCCGACGTCGTAGGTGTTGTCGTAGAGCCCGAACTGCTGCGCCAGCGCGTGCTGGTTCGGCGTCACGTTCTCGCCGAACTGCGTGAGCGCCGGGTCGCCGTTGCCCTGCGGCAGGTCGCCGAAGACCTGGTCGTAGGTGCGGTTCTCCTTGACGATCAGGAACACGTGCTTGATCGTCGACGGGTCGCCGATCCGGGTCGGCACCGGCACGGGCTTGGCCCGGTGGCCGTTCGCCAGCTTGACCGAGTCGTTGGTCCAGCCGTTCTCCTTGAACACCTTGGCGGTCTGGTCACGGATGACGCGGTCGCTCGGCAGCGTGAACGTGGTCAGGCTGGAGGTGGTGTCGTGGGTGTTGTGCGCACCGGTCGCGTCGGGACGCAGGGCGTCGATGCCGCGGGTGTTGGAGACGACGACCTGGCCGCCCACCGTGGTGATCTCGGTGGGGAAGTAGTCGGTCGGCAGCAGGCCGACGTAACTGACCGGGTCCTGCGGGCCGCCGTAGCGGTAGACCGCGACGGCGTTCGCACGGCCGAGGGTGACCAGCAGGTGGCCGTCGTCGGTGAGGGTCACCGCGTCGGGCTCGTAGCCGACCTGGGCCTCGGGCCAGGGCTGGGTGGCGATCGTCTGCACGACCTTGTCGCGCCGGGCGTCGATGACGGACACCTGGTTGGAGGCGGTGTCGGTGACGAACACCGCACCGTCCTTGGCGTAGACGGCGGTCGGGTGCAGGCCCACGTCGATGCTGCCCACGGCGGCCGAGCTGTCCGCGAGGTCGATGACGCTGACCGTGCCCGTCGTCGTCGCACCGGTGACGGGGCTGGCCGGCACCTGCGTGCCGTAGGAGTTGAGCGTCGACTCCCCGGGCTGGGCCGCGCGCCCGCCCTCGTTGGTGACGTAGAGCTTCTGGCCCACCTGCACGATGCCACGCGGCGCGTTGCCGACCGTCCAGCTCTGCTCGACCGCGCCGGTGGCCGCGTTGATCGCGACCACCCGGTTCTGGCCGTTGATCGCGCTGTAGAGCGTGGAGCCGTCGGCGGAGAACACCGCCCCCGAGCCGAGGGCCTGCTGGGTGCCCTGGGCGGCGATCCGCACGGCCACCGGGTTGGCCAGGCTGCCGTCCGCCTGGACCGTGAACCGGGTGTAGCCGTCGGCCTGCCCCAGCCACAGCTGGGTGCCGTCGGGTGAGTAGACCGGCGCCTCCTGGCCCACACCGTCGTTGGGAATCCGCAGGTCGTCCACCGACGCCGAGCCGATGCGCTGCTGCACCTGACCGGTCTTGAGGTTCACCACCACCAACGACGCGTCGCCGTCGGCGACCGCGGCCGCCAGGTGGGTGCCGTCCGGGCTGACCCGGGACGCCATCAGCTTGCCGTCGTTGATGACGAGCCGGGTGCCGTAAGGGCTCAGGTACTGGTCGCTGGAGATGACCTCGCCGTGCGAGGTCTGCTGGCCGACCTGCTCCGAGCCGAACTGGCGGGTCGAGGCGAAGGCGGTCCCGGTGGCCACGGCGACGGCGGTGACGCACGCCGTCACCAGCGTGGCGCGGCGGCCGACACGCCGGCCGAGAACGACGATGTGCTCCTTCTGTACACGTCGACGACGCGTGACCTGCATGGAGTCATCCCTTCGTAGGGGTGGGCAGCAGTTCGACGTTCCCGTCGAACTGCCACAGTGGGTTCGGTGCGTCCCCGGTCTGGGTGCGCACCAGGAAGTAGCCGTTCACGTCCTTCGGTCCGTCACCGTCCGCCTCCAGGCGGCCGTTCGGGGCGACGGTGAGCTGGTAGAGCGCGGTGCCGGGGGCCGCGGCGCCGGGCAGGTGCCAGGTCACGACGCAGTGCCAGTCGTTGCCCGCGCCCGACGGGTCCTCCGTCGACTGGCCGTCGCCGCGCTCGCACGCGGCACTGGTCTGCAGTTGCGCCTCCGTGACGGCCGGCCGGTGCAGCTCGTCGGTCTGCAGCCGGTACAGGTGGGCGAACACGGTCGCCACCTGCTGCTGCACCTTGTCCTGGGTGATGCCGGAGCCGGTGGAGGGTGTTGCGAGCGCCACCGCCGCGAAGGTCAGCGCGAGCAGTGCGGCCAGCGGCAGCGCCCCCAAGGCGAGCGCGCGGCGCCCGAGCCCGTCGTCGCTGCCGCCGGTGAAGTCCCGTCGCTTGAAGAGGAGGTAGGCCGAGGCCGTGGCGACCGCGGCCCAGGCCAGGCTCACCACGACCGAGATCAGCAGCTCGTCGGCCTGGGCGGGGGCGGTGAACAGGCCGTTCCAGGTGACGAACGCGTAGCCGGGCAGGGTCAGGCGCAGCGCCACCGGCAGCGGCAGCATCTGTGCGAGCTGCATCGCCACGGCCGCGAGCGCCGGCACGAGCAGGCCCATCGGTGAGCGTCCCAGCACCACCGAGCCGAGCAGTCCGAGCGCCGCCAGGGCGAGCGTGGGGGCCAGCGCACAGACCCACGCCAGCAGCACCGCCCCGGCCGCGTCCGACGGCGCCAGCTGGTGCCCGTCCACGCCGACCAGCGGCCTGTTCCCGACCGCGACCAGTCCGCCGACCGTTCCGGAGAGCGCCAACCCGGCCACCAGCAGCACGATCACCGTGCCGCTCGCCAGCGCCTTCGCGACGAAGATCCGTCGCGTCGAGCGGACCGCGACCAGCAGGTGCCGCCAGGTGCCGAGGCGGTCCTCGACGGCGAACACGTCTCCGGCCACGACCGAGGTCAGCAGCGGCAGCGCCCACGAGCCGGAGAACCCGAGCACCACCAGCGGACCGGCCCAGCCCGTCGCGTGCATCCACCGGCCGAACAACGTGTCGGACGGCAGCGTGCCCTGCTGGGCGACCGCCGCCACGAACAGGCCGGGCAGCGTCCAGCAGGCGAGCAGCAGCAGCCGGACGCGCCACTGCGCCAGCAGCTTGACCACCTCGAACCGGTACGCCCGGGTCACCGGCACCCGCTCCTCGGTGGGCGCCTCGTCCTCGGCGTCGAACTCGATCTCCTCGGAGACGGTCGCGCTCACCGGTCACCCTCCTGCCGCACTGTCCCCTGCTGATCCGTCTCCTGCTGATCCGTCTCCGGCTCCTCGGTCAGCGCCAGGAACGCGGCTTCCAACGGCGAGACCACCGGGGCGACTTCGCGCACGCCGACGCCCGCGGCCACCAGCGCGGCCACCAACCCCTCGACAGCCGGGGCCAGTGCGCGCACCAGCAGCGCCTGCGTGCCGCGCCACGCGCCCGTCCCCGCGACCGGGCGTACGCCCTCCGTCTCCCCGGCCACTCGACGGGCGGTGTCCGGATCGGAGGTCAGCAGCCGGTACTCGAGCTCGCGTTGGTCCGTCGCCAACTTGCCCAGCGGGCCCGCGAAGCGGACCCGGCCCGTTGCCAGGATCACCACCTCGGAGCAGAGCGCCTCCAGGTCGTCCATGCGGTGGCTGGAGAGCACGATCGTGGTGCCCGTGTCCGCGAGACCGCGCAGCACCGCGTGCACCTGCTGCTTGCCGGCCGGATCCAGGCCGTTGGAGGGCTCGTCCAGCACCAGCAGCCGCGGCTGGATCAGCAGCGCGGCCGCCAGACCGAGGCGCTGTCGCATACCGAGCGAGAACCCGCGCACCCGGTCGTCGGCGACCTCCGTCAGCCCGACCTCGGCCAGCGCGGCGCCGATCCGGCCGCCCGACACGTCCTGGCCGCGCAGGGCCGCCAGGGCGGCCAGGTTCTTCCGTGCGGTCAGCGAGGGGTAGAGGCCCGGCCCGTCGACGAAACCGGCGACGCCCCGCGGCGCCGGGCGCGCCCGCCCCACGCGGCGGCCCAGGACGGTCAACTCGCCCTTGTCGGCCACGGTCAGGCCGAGCAGGAGCCCGAGCAGCGTTGTCTTGCCCGCGCCGTTGGGGCCGGCCACGCCGTGGATCTGCCCCGGTGCCAGGTCCAGATCGACCCCGTCCAGAGCCACGACGTCGCCGAAGCACTTCGTCAACCCACGTGCCCGTACCGCACGTTGTGTGTCCATAGGCCCCTCCCCACGCGCGCCACCAGGCACGGTAGGGCGTGAGTGGACACAGTCAGGGCACAGCCAGGGGCAGTCGGTTGAACACCGGGGAAACGTCGGAGGGCCGACTGCCCGACCGTCGGCGGTCGACAGTCGGGCAGCCGGAGTCGACGGCCTGGTCCGGTGGGTCAGGCCGCCCGGTCAGGCAGCCACGCCGCGCCGGGCACGGAACCGCGCGAGCGCCGCGTCGAGCGCCACCAGCGGTGCGGGATAGCCGAGTTCGGCGCGCAGCGCCGACGGAAGCCGCCACGGTTCGAAGATCGCGGGCGCGCTCAGCCGGGCCAGCTCGGGCACCCATCGGCGCACGTACGCGCCGTCCGGGTCGTACCGCTTGGCCTGCGCCACGGGGTTGAGGACGCGGTTGGGGCGGGTGTCCGTGCCGGTGCCCGCGACCCACTGCCAGTTGAGCTGGTTGTTCGCCACGTCCCCGTCGACCAGCAGCGACAGGAAGTGCCGCGCGCCCTCGCGCCAGTCCAGGCCGAGGGTCTTGCACAGGAAGCTGGCCGTCACCATCCGGGCCCGGTTGTGCATCCAGCCCTCGGCGCTCAGCTGCCGCATGCCCGCGTCCACGAGCGGGTAGCCGGTGCGGCCCTGTCGCCACGCCTCCAGCTCGGCCGGGTCGTCACGCCAACGGTCGTGACGTGACCGGTAGTCGGCGTGTGCCGCGTCCGGGCGGGCGGCGAGCACCTGGTGGTGGAAGTCGCGCCAGGCCAACTGCCGCTCGAAGGCGCGCGCGCCCGGGCTCGCGGCCGTGCGCGCCCGGTGGACGAGCTCGGTGGCCGACAGCGACCCGAAGTGCAGGTCGGGGGAGAAGCGCGAGGTCAGGTCGTTGGCCAGGGTGTCGTGCTCGTCCTCGTAGTCGTCCAGGTGGCCGTCCAGCCAGCGGCGCATCCGGGCCCGTGCCTCGCTCTCCCCGCCCTTGGCCAGCTGCGGCGAGAGCCGGTCCACCGGCGGTCGGTGCGGCAGCGGGGCCGAGGCGAGGGCGGCGGGCGTCAGCAGGCCGCGCGGCGGCGGCAGGGGGCGCCGCTGCGGTACCTGCGACCAGCGGCGCAGGTACGGGGTGAAGACGGCGTAGTGGTCCGAGCCCGTCGGCGTGACCGCGCCCGGCGCCACGGCGGTGACCACCGCCTCTTGCGTCACCAGCCGCGCTCCTGCGCCGCCCACGGCGGCCCGCAGCCGCTCCTCGCGGGCGCGGGCGAAGGCGCTGTGGTCGGCGGCGAGGTGGACCTCGCTCGCGCCGGTGTCATGGACCAGCCGCGCGACCTCCTCGGCCGCCGAGCCGCGGCGCAGCACGAGCCGGCTGCCGCGTTCGCGCAACGCGCCGTCCAGGTTCGCGAGGCAGTCGTGCAGGAAGGCGAGCCGGTTGGGCGCGGCGAATCCGGCGGCCGCGACCGCCGGATCGCTCACGAACACCGGGACGACGGCCTCGCGCCCACCGGCCGACGCGGCGAACAGGACAGGATTGTCGGCCAGCCGCAGATCGCGGGTGAACAGGCAGATGCGAACCGTCATGCCCAACCTCTCGAAACAGTGCCGCGATCAACACTGCGCCGCCCTGCTCCGCTCCACACATGTGCATCGCTTCCGCATCGAAGCACGGTGCCCGGTTCTCCGTTTGGGGACCTGAAACGTGGTCAGACGCGAAGAGGGGGACGGCGCCCGCCGTCCCGGTTCGCTCCCACGACGAGAGGCTTCGGCATGCTTCTGCTCGGTCTGCTTCTGCTCTGCGGGACGGCGGCCTTCACCGGACTGCTGATCGCGGACAACCTCGACGGCGGCCCCGACCGCACGGTGGCGCTGGTCGGCAGTACCACCGCGACCATGAACAACCTGGAGATCTTCCTGTCCGGCGTCGCCCTGGCGCTCCTGTTCGGGGCCGGCCTGGTGACAGCCGTCATCGGCGCGCACCTGCTGCGCCGACGCCGCGCCGCCCTGCGGGACGCGCGCCGGGCCGCCCCGCGCCACGCGGCGCCGGAGCCCGCCGCCGCCGGCGCGAGCACCGGCACGGGCGCCGGCCCGCTCGCCGGCTTCCCGCCGCTGCGCCGCCTGCGTCAGCTGTTCTGACCGTCCCTCGCCGTCGCCAGGGCGACGGTCGCGTAGGCCGCGCCCGGCGTGCCGAGCAGCACGGTCAGGCGCTCCCGCAACGTGCGCACCGCGCGCAGGTCGCGGCCGATCGCGGCGTACTCGTGGAAGGCGACGCGCAGCGGGTTGTACGTGTCGATGTTGCGCGTCAGGCCGTACTCCACCCGCTCGGTCTCCGGAGTGAAGGTGCGGAACAGCCGGTCCCAGACGATGAACACCCCGCCGTAGTTGCGGTCCAGATAGCCCTGGTTGGAGCCGTGGTGCACCCGGTGGTGCGAGGGGGTGTTCATCACCGCCTCGATCGGGCGCCACATCCGGTCGATGCGCTCGGTGTGGATCCAGAACTGGTAGAGCAGGTTCACGCTCTGCGCGGTGAAGACCATCGCGGGGGAGAAGCCGAGCAGCAGCAGCGGCAGCCCGAACGGCAGCGAGCCGATCCCCGTCCAGGTCTGCCGTAGCGCGGTGGAGAGGTTGTAGCGGCGGCTGGAGTGGTGGTTGACGTGCGCGGCCCACAGCAGCCGGATCCGGTGCCCGGCGCGGTGCTCCCAGTAGTAGAGGAAGTCCCAGCCGACGAAGACCGCCGCGGCGCTGGCCCAGCCCACCGCCCAGTGGACGGGGGCCAGTTCGGCGACCCAGTGGTAGCTCGCCACGATCAGCACGCCCCAGCCGAGGTTGGCCACGATCGAGCCGATGCCCATGCTCAGGCTGGTGGCGGTGTCCCGCGTCGCGTAGCCCTGCTCGGTCTCGTCGGGCAGGAGGACGAACGAGAGCAGTTCGAGAGCCATCAGCACCACGAAGGCCGGGATGGCGTAGGTCGTGAGGTCCATGGGCCGGGAGGCTACGCAGCCCGGACCGGGCTTGGCAATAGCTGGTCCAACCAGTTGACCAGTTGACCACTCGCGCCGTGCGAGCCATGCTGGCCGACGTGAACGACTCCGCCGCCCGCGCCGACAACGCCCGCGCCGACAACGCCCGCGCCGACACCGCCCCCGCCGCCGGACCCCGGACCCGGCTGCGCCGCGAGCCCGTCTCCGACCAGCTCTTCACCCGGCTCCGCAGCGACATCCTCGGCGGGGTCCTGCCTCCCGGCGACCCTTTCCCGTCCGAGCGCGAGCTCTCCGAGGAGTACGGCGTCAACCGCCACGCCGTGCGCGAGGCCGTCAAGCGGCTCCAGCAGGCCCGCCTGGTCGAGGTCGCCCACGGTGGCCGCACCCGCGTCCTCGACTGGCGCCACACCGCGGGGCTCGACCTCCTGGTCGACCTGCCCGAGATCCACGGCGCCGCCGTCTCCCCGGCCGTCCTGGAGCGCGACACCGTCGAACTGCGCGCCTGCATCGGCGCCGACGCGGCCCGCCTGTGCGCACTGCGGGCCACCCCCGACGTCGTCGCCGCCATCACCGAGGCCGCGGCCCACTACGCCGAAGCGGGCCCCGACCTGAACAGCCTCGGCGAGGCCGACGTCGCCTGGTGGCGCCTCATCATCGAGGGCAGCGGAAACCTCGCCTACCTGCTCGCCTTCAACACCCTGCTGGCCGGCGCGCTCATCTCCGTGGAGACACCCCCACTGGACCACCGCGCGGGCGAACTCCTCGACGCCGGCGCCCACATCGAACTCGCCCGCCTCATCGCCTCCGGCGACGCCCCGGCCGCCCACGCCCACGCCCACGCCCTCCTCAGCGGCGCGGCGCACTGAAGCACTGGCGGGGCGTGTCAGTGCTCCACGCGACCTGCGCGAACTCTGTGACGGTGCGACCTGGAAATGCCAGGCTGGCACTACGCGGTGGGAGAAGGGGCGAGCCAAGTGAGTCGTACGACGCCGATCCGCTTCGGTGACACGATGTTCTGGGCCTACGACGTTGCGCTGGGTGTCCTGTTCGCAGAGGCGATCCACGTCGCTGAAAGGTCGTTGGAAGACCCGCAGCCGTCCTGGCGCAGTGACCTGATCCAGGAGATGCGCGTGAACGCCGTGGTCGGGAGCTCCCTCTCCGTACTCCTGGACCCGCTGGACGCCGACCAGCGGGCCGCGCTGCTCACCTGGGTGCAGGAGGCCTGCTCGCGCCTGACCGCACGCGGTGGCGTCAGCGCCGCCGAGGTGGCGAGCTGGGACGTCCTGGACGGAGAGAGCATCCACCTGCGGGGCGCCGGTCACGTCGCTGCGGGTCCCGTCGCCGAACTCGGCGAGGCGATAAGACTGTTGCTCGCCGGCGCCTTGCCACCCGCGCCGGAAGGGCAGCATTGGTACTACGGCACGCCGTCCGGTCGTAGCAGCATCTAGACCTCCTGTCCGAAGAAGGCTCACCCTGGCGTCGGCGATGGTCGCCCAGGAGTTCCCCCAACTGCCGGAACCCCCTGCCTCGGACGGGAACCGGTAGGACTGGCTGCGCGATCCAGGCCGTGTCCGGTGAATCCAAGTCGGAGGGCGTCGCCCGGAAGCCCGACTTCTCCGCCGCCGGGGTTCAGCCCCGCAGCCAAAGCCTGATGGCGGCGACTGTGACCGTGCTGTGGATCGTCGCGGACCGGGCGCCGATAGGGTGCGGCGCGGCGTTGGCAACGGGACCGGAAGGCGGGCGGGCACAGATGGGCGGGGACACATGGTGGGCGACCGGACCGTATCAGGAAGATCCTGCCGTGGCGTTCCGGCAGGCGCAGGAGCGGGCGTTGCGAGATCAGGACCTCGGAGCGTGGGAGGGCAAGTCCCTCGCGGAACTGTGGCAGGACGAGGAGTGGCAGGAGTACGTCTTCACCGAGGGCACAGGCTCCGTGCTCGACTTCTTCGACTTCTCCGCTGACCCCGCCAGGCCGGACGAGGTCGGGATGATGAGGCTCCTCACGGACCAGCAGCTCCGCGCCTGCTTCCCAGACGGCCGACCCGGCTTCGCCGCGTGGAACGACGCGCTGCTCGGGAACGACCTGCCCTTCCCGCCGCGGGCGTGCGGCAGGTGCATCGTGCTGTATCGCGACGGCCGTCCTGCGGAAATGGGCTATTGGGGCAGGACTGCGGACTGAACCGCACGGAGGGACGCGCGCCCACGGGCCTCAGGCGAAGGTCTGCTCCGCGAATGACAGCCCGCCTCGGTCACCGGGGGAGAGCACGAGCCGGGGCGAGTGCCGTGGTGCCTGCCGCAGGCTCCGGCGCGACCGGCTGCACCCGGCGCACGACGTAGTCGGGATCCAGCACCAGGCGTGGCAAGGGCCGCCCCGACGCACCGTTTGGGCCGTCACCGGTCCGGTTAGGCGCGGCCGGGAGAGGGCGCGAGACGCGCAGCCGGAGAGTGGGGAGGCCAGATGAGTCCAGCGGTCGCATCCGTCGCGGAGCCTGTGGTCGCCGTCGCCGCATCCGTGGCGGGCGCGTGGTCGGCGGTCAAGCTGGCGGAGGTCGCCGCACAGAGGACCGGCCGCCTGCGCAGGATGGGCGGCGGCACGCCGCTACGGGTGCTCGGCCGGTGCCGGAGGCCGCTGCTCGCGACGCTCGTGCCGATCGCCCTGCTGGCCGCCGGCAGCCGGTTCCGCTGGGCGGGCGACGCGGACGGCGTCGCCCGGCACACGCTCGTCGTGCTGCTGATCGCCGCCACGGCCTGGTTGCTGTACCGGATCGCGAGCCTGGGCTTCGACCTGGGGCTCGCCCGCTACACCGTCCAGCCGCGCGACGCCGCGCGGCTGCGGCGGGTGCGCACCCAGGCGGACCTGATGCGGCGGATCACCGGGGCGCTGTGCGCGGTCCTCGCCGTCGCCGCGATCCTGATGACCTTCCGCACCGTGCGGACCGTCGGCACCAGCGTCTTCGCCTCGGCCGGCCTGCTCGGACTGATCGCCGGCATCGCGGCGCAGAGCACCCTGGCGAACCTCTTCGCCGGCATGCAGCTCGCCTTCGGCGACATGATGCGGATCGGCGACGAGGTCGTCGTCGCGGGGGAGTGGGGCACGGTCGAGGAGATCACCCTCACCTATGTCGTCGTCGCCACCTGGGACCAGCGCCGGATCGTCATGCCCGCCTCCACCTTCGCGGGAAAGCCGTTCGAGAACTGGTCCCGTCGCGACCCGGCGATCACCGGGACCGCGCTGCTGCACGTCGACTACCGCGCCGAGGTCGCCGACCTGCGCCGTCGCCTCGCCGAGATCCTTCGTGCGACGGACCTGTGGAACGGTCAGGGCCAGGCACTCCAGGTCGTCGACAGCACCCCGACCACGCTGGTGGTGCGTGCCCTGATGACCGCCGACAACGCCTCCGACGCCTTTGACCTGCGCTGTCTGGTCCGCGAACAGCTCGCGGCCCACCTGCGCGACAAGCAGCCGGGCGCGCTCCCGCGCGTCCCCGTGGGGACGGTGGACGGGAGCGGCCCGGCTGCCGGTGACGCGGGCTGGGATCAGCTGCCCAGCACGTCGAACTCCCACAGCGAGTAGCCCCACTGGGTGCCGCGCGCGGTGCCGTACATCCGCACGTAGCGGCCGCTGCCGGAGACGTTCAGCGTCTGCGTGCCGCCCGTTCCGGTGGTGGTCGAGTAGATCGTCGTCCAGTTGGTGCCGTCGTTCGAGGTCTGGATCTGGAACGCCTTGCCGTAAGCGGTCTCCCAGGCGAGCGTGACGCCGCAGATGGTGTGCGTGGCGCCGAGGTCGACCTGGAGCCACTGCGGGTCGGAGAACTGCGAGGACCAGCGGGTGCCCAGGTTGCCGTCGACGGCGTTCGGCGCCGGGAAGGAGGTGTTCTCCTGGGAGGACGCGGTCGCCGGGCGGTTCAGTGCGAGGTCGCTGGTCCCGCAGGTGCCGCCGCCACCGCCGCTCGGGCCGGTCCACAGCTGGTCGGCGGCCCCGGTGCAGGTCTCGATGTCCAGCCGGGAGGTGGTGTTGCCGCCCGGATCGGTCAGGCACAGACCGGAGTTGGGGTTCACCAGCTCGCCGTTCGCCTGGTGGGTCCAGCCCTGGGCCGGGGTGCCGTTGCAGGGGTACCAGTCGGTGTTGGTGCCGCTGCTGGTGCCCGCGCTCACCACGTCGAGACAACCGCCCTGCACCCGGACGGTGTTGTCACTCCAGGTGGACCACTGCTGGCCGCTGCTGCCGTCGCAGGCGGCGAGGGCCATCGGATTGCCCTCGGTGTTCAGCGAGTTCTGGTTGGCCAGGCACAGGCCCCCGTTGCCGGTGACCGTGCCCGAGGCGGTGGAGGTCGCGGTGGGCGTGGAGTTGCCGCCCTGTTCGTAGACGGCGACGTAGCCGACGCTCATCGAGGCGCCGGAGCTGGTGGCGGCGGTCGGCGTGGTCGATCCCTGCACACCGTTGGGGTAGTTGCCGCCCATGGCGAGGTCGAAGATGAGGAAGAAGCCGTGGTCGATCGCCTGCTGCCAGGCCGCGGTCCCGACGGACGCCTCGGTGACGGTGCTTTCCACCGTGCCGTCCATGAGGAACTGCAGCGACTCGGCGCTGGTGTTCGTCCGGTCCACGATGACCGAGTAGGTGTGGTAGCCGGTCTGGCAGCCCGAGCCGGCGCCCGGGCAGGCGATGAGCGGGTGGCCGCTGCTCCCGGCCGAGTCGTGCAGGGTCTGCGAGGCCTCGTTGAGGCCGTTGACGTCCTCCATCATGTCGATCTCGCCGGACTGCGGCCAGCCGCCGCCCGCACGCATGGGCGAGCCGAGCGCCCAGAACGCGGGCCAGTAGCCGAGCCCGTTCGCCGGGTTGGGCTGCTCGACGGAGGCGGTCATCTCCAACTTGCCGCCCGCCGGGGCCTGGAAGTCGTCGCGGGTCGACTCGATCCGGGCGGAGGTCCAGCTGCTGCCGTTGGCGAGGGCCTTGAGCACGAGGTGGCCGTTGCCGTCGAGGTAGGCGTTCTGTGTCGAGCTGGTGGTCTGCTCGATCTCGCCGGTGCCGTAGCCGGTGCCGAGGTCGTAGAACCAGTTGTTCGACGAGGGCGCGGACCCGGCCGCGCCGGCGAAGTCGTCGCTGAACACCGTGGTCCAGCCGGACGGCGGCGGGGGCGGGGTGTCGGCGCTCGCGGCCGGTGCCGCGGCGACGCCGGCGGCGGAGAGCGCGGACAGCAGGGCGAACACGGCGGTCGCGCTGAGCGCGCGGAGCCGGGCGGAGCGGGTGGCGCGGGTGAGACGGGTCATGCGGGTGGACATGCGACTCTCCCCTCGGGGACGCGTTCCGGGGCAGGACGATGGGCACGGAGAGGCTCGCCAGAGCTGAGAGAGCGCTCTCTCGCGTCGCACATGGTGTGCCCTCGTCACATCGCGTGTCAATGAGCCGGTAACGTCGCCGGGTTGAGCACGGGCTTGAGCACCGGGTTGGGCACCGGGTTGAGCACGGGGTTGAGCACCGGCTTGGGAACGGAGGACGGAGTGGACGTGGCGGAGGAGCGCTGGACGCGGTCGGGCGTGCGCCTGCGCCGGGTGGCGCGGCGGGACGGGCCGTGGAACTGGCTGTTCGTGCCCGGGGGTCCGGGGCTCGGGTCCGAGTCGGTCGCCGGGCTGGCGCAGGCGGCGGCGGTCCCGGGGACGACGTGGCTGGTGGACCTGCCCGGCGACGGCTCGAACCGCGGCCCGGCCGTCCCCGCGCGCCCGTTCGAGCGGTGGCCGGGGGTCCTCGCGGAGGCGGTGGAGGGCCTGGAGCGCACCGTGATGGTCGGGCACTCCACGGGCGGGATGTTCCTGCTGTCCGTACCGGAGCTGGAGCGGCGGCTCTCCGGGCTCGTGCTGGTCAGCAGCGCGCCGCATGCGGGCTGGCGTTCCGGGTTCGAGCGGTGGGCGCAGGCGCACCCGCTGCCCGGTCTCGCCGAGGCGGCCGAGCGCTACGCCGCGGCCCCCGGGGACGCGACGCTGCGCGAGCTCACGGTGGCCGCCGCGCCGTGGAACTTCACCCCCGACGGGCTGCCGCAAGGCCGTGCGCTGCTGGAGGGGCTTCCCTACTGCCACGACGCGGTCGCCTGGGCGGACGTGCACTTCGACGCGGACTACCGTGCGCTGTGGACGCCGCGGGCCGTGCCGACCCTGATCGTCGGCGGCGCCGAGGACCGTCTCGTCGACCAGCGGCTGTGGGACGAAGCCCCCGGATTCAGGCAGCCGAACATCGTGCGTCGCACGATCGCGGCAGCCGGCCATTTTCCCTGGATCGACAACCCCGACGCCGTCCGTGACGCGTTCGCGGGCATGACGGGGCGACTCGACGACGCTTCCGCCTGAACCCACCCGGACCGGGCGTCTACCCCGTGCGTGCGGATCGACACGGTGGGTGGGGTGCGGGTGGTCTTTCTCTCACGCATTCGGATGGCTCGTGCAATGGTCCGGGTTCGAACAGCCCCCGAACGAGGGGGATGCACGGCCCTCGGCGATCCAGGGGTGGGCGTGCCGGGCATGTCCCGGAGGTGCTGTGGCCCCCTAAGCTGGCCCAGATGTTCGCGAGTGGCCGTCGCGGTCCGTCCGGCGAAATCCGCCGGGCGAGCGGGGGCCGGGAGGCGGTGGCGGCGATGTCGGGCGGGGAACGTGGACAGCTCGAGGCGGTGTCGGCCGTGGGTACGCCGGAGGCGGGGCTCGGTCAACTGCTGGCCGGGCTGACCGCGGTCCGGGACGGTGACTTCAGCACCCGGCTGTCGGACGAGGGCGAAGGACTGCTCGGCGAGATCGCCGTCGTCTTCAACGGCATGGTCGACCAGCTGTCGCTGTTCACCTCCGAGGTGACGCGTGTCGCCCGTGAGGTCGGCACCGAGGGCCGCCTCGGCGGGCAGGCCGACGTGCCGGGCGTCTCCGGCAGCTGGAAGGCGCTGACCGACTCCGTCAACGCCATGGCGGGCAACCTGACCACTCAGGTGCGCGACATCGCCCAGGTCGCCACCGCCGTGGCGAGCGGCGACCTCTCGCAGAAGATCGAGGTCGACGCGCGCGGCGAGATCCTGGAGCTCAAGAGCACCGTCAACACGATGGTCGACCAGCTCTCCTCCTTCGCCGACCAGGTGACCCGGGTCGCGCTGGAGGTCGGCACCGAGGGCCGCCTCGGCGGGCAGGCCGAGGTGCCGGGCGTCGCCGGTGTCTGGCGGGACCTGACGGACTCGGTCAACTTCATGGCCGGCAACCTGACCGGCCAGGTCCGCGCCATCGCCCAGGTCGCCACCTCGGTCGCGCAGGGCGACCTGACGCGCAAGATCGAGGTCGACGCGCGCGGGGAGATCCTGGAGCTGAAGACGACCATCAACACGATGGTCGACCAGCTCTCCGCCTTCGCGGCCGAGGTCACCCGTGTCGCCCGCGAGGTCGGCACCGAGGGCAACCTCGGCGGGCAGGCGACCGTGCGCGGCGTCTCCGGCACCTGGAAGGACCTGACCGAGTCCGTCAACGTCATGGCGGACAACCTCACCGCGCAGGTCCGTTCGATCGCGCAGGTCACCACGGCCGTGGCGCAGGGTGATCTGACCCGCAAGATCGACGTGGACGCGCGCGGGGAGATCCTGGAGCTGAAGACGACCATCAACACGATGGTCGACCAGCTCTCCGCCTTCGCGGCCGAGGTCACCCGTGTCGCCCGCGAGGTCGGCAGTGAGGGCCGTCTCGGCGGCCAGGCGGAGGTCGAGGGCGTCTCCGGCACGTGGAAGCGGCTGACGGAGAACGTCAACGAGCTGGCCGGGAACCTCACCCGCCAGGTTCGCGCGATCGCGCAGGTCACCAGCGCCGTCGCCAAGGGCGACCTGACCCGCTCGATCAGCGTCGACGCCTCGGGTGAGGTCGCCGACCTCAAGGACAACATCAACGCGATGGTCGAGTCGCTGCGCGAGACCACCCGCGCCAACCGCGACCAGGACTGGCTGAAGACCAACCTGGCGCGCCTGTCCGCGCTGATGCAGGGCCGCCGCGACCTGCCGGTCGTCGCCGAGCTGATCATGGATGAGCTGACCCCGCTCGTGGAGGCCCAGTACGGCGCGTTCTACGTGGCGGCGGAGGGCGACGACGGCCCCCGGCTGCACATGATCGGTGCCTACGGGCGCGCGCCGGGGGAGCCGACCAGCTACGCCTTCGGTGAGACGTTGGTGGGCCAGTCGGCGCGCAGCAAGCGCACCATCGACGTGGAGAACCTGCCGCCCGGCTACGCCACCATCTCCTCCGGCATGGGCCGGATCGCCCCCACCGCGCTGGTGGTGTTGCCGATCATCGTGGAGGACCAGGTGCTGGGCGTCATCGAGCTCGGGTCGGTGACGCCGTTCACGCCCGTCCACCGCGACTTCCTGCAGCGGCTGATGGAGACCATCGGTGTCAACGTCAACTCCATCCTCGCCAACGCCCGCACCGAGGAGCTGCTCGGCGAGTCCCAGCGCCTGGCGGCGGAACTGCAGGCACAGTCCGGCGAGCTGCAGGCGCGCCAGGACGAACTGCAGCGCTCCAATGCGCAGTTGGAGGAGAAGGCGGCACTGCTGGTCTCGCAGAACAAGGACATCGAGACCAAGAACCTGCAGATCGAGAAGGCCCGCCAGGAGTTGGAGATGCGCGCCCAGCAGCTCTCCCTGGCGTCGAAGTACAAGTCGGAGTTCCTGGCCAACATGAGCCACGAGCTGCGCACGCCGCTCAACTCCCTGCTGGTGCTGGCCCAGCTGCTGGCGCAGAACCCGGGCCGGAACCTGACGCCGAAGCAGGTCGAGTACGCGGGCGTGATCCACTCCGCCGGGTCGGACCTGCTGCAACTGATCAGCGACATCCTGGACCTGTCGAAGGTCGAGGCGGGTCGGATGGACCTCAGCCTGGAGGAGGTGCCGCTGCGCGGGCTGCTCGACTACGTCGAGGCCACCTTCCGGCCGCTGACCAGCGACAAGGCGCTCCAGTTCCGGGTCGCGGTGGTGCCGGGCACGCCGTCGGCGATGGTCACGGACGAGTCCCGGCTGCGGCAGGTGTTGCGCAACCTGCTCTCCAACGCCGTCAAGTTCACCGAGCGCGGCGGGGTCGACCTGCGCATCTCCTGCCCCGGGCCGGACGAGCTGCCGGCGGGCGTCGAGGGCTACGGGCCGTTCATCGCGTTCGAGGTCCGCGACACCGGCATCGGCATCTCCGAGGACCAACTGACCATCATCTTCGAGGCGTTCCAGCAGGCCGACGGCACCACCAGCCGCCGCTACGACGGCACCGGGCTGGGTCTGTCGATCAGCCGCGAGCTGGCCCGGCTGCTGGGCGGCGTCATCACCGTCACCAGCCGGCCGGGCGAGGGCAGCAGCTTCGTGCTGCACCTGCCGCTGCGCCACCCCGAATCGCCCGAGCACGCCGACGTCGACGTGCCGGCCCAGGTGGAGCGGACCGCCCTCCCGACCGGGATGGACTGGGAACCGGGCTTCACCGCCGTCGACACGCCGTCGGAGCGGCGGCTGCTGGTCGTGGAGCGGGAGGCGCGCGGTCTGCTGACGCTGGTCGCGGAGAGCGCCGTGGGCGATCTGGCCGCCGTCGATCCGGACGGCAGCCCCGTCCGCCTGAGCACGGTGACCGGGGTGACCGAGGCGGCGGCCGTGCTCGCTCTCGACCAGCAGCACTGCATCGTGGTCGAGTTGGGCGAGCAGGACCAGCAGCTGTGGGGGTTCCTGCAGGCGCTGGAGGAGGACCACGCGCTGCGCGGCATCCCGCTGGTGGTGCACAGCCGCGGCCTGTCCGGCGCGCACGAGCAGACGCTGCGCGAACGCACCGGCGCCCGCCCGCTGGACGTCACCGACAGCCTCGACGAGCTGCGCGACCGGGTGCGTGAGCGTCTGGCGACGCAGCAGCCCGCGCCGGTCCCCGTGGTCGCCCGAACGGCGGCGGTGGCGGTGGCCGTCGACGAACGCCTGGCCGCGCGGACGGTGCTGGTGGTCGACGACGACGTGCGCAACGTCTTCGCGATCAGCCAGATCCTGGAGATCCAGGGGATGTGCGTGCTGCACGCGGACAACGGGCGCCTCGGCATCGAGACCCTGACGGCTCATCCGGAAGTGGATCTGGTGCTGATGGACGTGATGATGCCGGAGATGGACGGCTACCAGGCCACCGCGGCGATCCGGTCCATGCCGCAGTACGCGACGCTGCCGGTGGTCTCGGTGACCGCCAAGGCCATGCCGGGCGACCGGGACAAGAGCCTGGCCGCGGGCGCGGACGCCTACGTCACCAAGCCGGTCGACGCGCGCCAGCTCGTCGCCACCATCCAGGAAGTCCTGGGCCTGTGACGGAACGCCAGGACGACGCGGCTGCCGCCCAGGTGGGCGCGCCCGGGGTCGGCCGACTGGCCGGGACCGTCGAGCGGGTCGACGCCGTCCTCGACGCGGCGGGCGGGTCCGTCGACGCGCGGGCCCTGGTCGACCGTGCCACGGGCGTGCTGATGGAGCGTCTCGGCTGCGGCCCGCAGGAGGCGCTGCGCGAGCTGCACGCCCGCGCCCGCGCCCAGGGCCGGGCGGTGCTCCGCTGCGCCGACGAGATCCTCTCCGACCCGTCGGCGCCGTCGCCGCGCGCCGACGCGGACGGACCGGTTCCCGCTCCCTCGACCCCGGCGGGACGCGCGCCGGGCGTCCCGAACGGGTCGTCCGGGACGCAGGCGGCCGCGTTGCCGCGGTGGCACGCCGAGGACGGGCAGCGTGCGGTCACGGCGATCCTGGAGCACGCGTTGCAGCCCTTCGGGGCCGACAGCGTCCAGCTGTGGGCCGCCCGCGAGGACGGCGGTCTGCGGCTCGCCGGACGCGCCGGGCTGCGGCTCGCGCCGGGGACGGAGCGGGCCCTGCCCGGTTTCCCCGGCGTGGCGGCGCAGGCGGTGCGGGCGGGGGAGCCGGTCTGGGCCGAGCCCTCGCCCGCGACGCCGGGCACCGCAGCGGCTGCCGCCCCGGTGGCTGCCGTGACCGTCGCCGTTCCGGCGTTGCGGCGCGGCCGGGTGGTCGGCGCCCTGGAGATCAGCTGGACCAGCGGCGCGCCCGCCCGGGACGACCGGCTCGAGCGCGAACTGGTGGCGCTGGCCGAGCTGGCGGCGCACACCCTGGACGAGCCGGCCCCGCCCGGCGGCGCGGCGACGTCCGCCACCGGGGAGTTCGCGACCGCGGGCGTCTTCGGCGCTCCGGGCGCCATGTCCCTCTCCGCGGCGCCCCCGACTCCGGCCCCCGGCGTCCCCGTGGCCGCGGAGGAGGTGCTGCGGCAGCTCGCGGACAGTCTCCACGACCCGGCCCTCGTGCTCACCCCGCTGCCCGACGCGGACGGCAACCCTCTCGACTTCCGCGTCGCCCACGTCAACGAGTGCTTCGTCGACCCCGCCGGGCGTTCCGCCGAGCTGGTCCGGGGCCGGGCGCTGCGGGACGTCTACCCGGGCTTCTGGCAGCCCGGTGGCCCGGCCGAGCGGATCGCGCACGTCCACGCGAGCGGTGAGGCGTTCCGGTGCGACCGGCTGGCGCTGGTCGCCGAGGTCGGGGACACCCCGGTCACCGTCTGGGCCCGTGTCGGCGCGAGCCGCGTCCACGACGCGGTGCTGCTGACCTGGCGGGTCGACGAGGACGACGCCCGGCTCGGGCCGATGCTGCAGCATGCCCAACGGCTGGGCCGCATCGGCGGGTTCGAGGACGATCTGGTCAGCTCGCGGTCCACCTGGAACCCCGAGCTGTTCGAGCTGTTCGGCCTGGCGCCGCACAGCGACCCGCTGACGCTGTCGCACCTGCGGGCGTGGGTGCACCGCGACGACCGCGAGGCGTTCGACGCCTTCCTGGCCGGGGTGACCCTCCACCAGGAGCCGCGCGAGGTGTCCGTCCGGTTCCACCGGGACAGCGACCACGTGGTGAGGCACGTCCGCGTCGTGGCGGAGCCCGTGGTCGACGAGGCGGGCAGCCTCGTCGCGATCCGCGGCGCCTGCCAGGACGTCTCCGCGCACCACTGGACCGAGGTCGCCCTGAGCGCCACCCGCGACCAACTCGCCCACACCCAGGCCGAGGCCGACGAACGCGCCCGCCTCGCCCGCCGGTTGCAGCACGCCATCATGCCGCCCACCCCCGGCACGGTCTCCATGGCCGGGCTCACCATCGGCGTCCGCTACCGCCCGGCCCACCAGGACCACGCGGTGGGCGGCGACTGGTACGACGCCGTGCCGCTGCCCAACGGTGACGTGCTGATCTCCGTCGGCGACGTGGCCGGCCACGGCATCGAGGCCGCGACGGGCATGGTGGCGCTGCGCAACGCGCTGCGCGGCCTCGCCACCACCGGCGCCGGCCCCGGACAGCTGCTGGCCTGGCTCAACGACGTGGCCTTCCACCTCACCGAGAGCGTCACGGCCACGGCGGTGTGCGGGCTCTACCAGCCCGAGCAACGTCTCTTCCGCTGGGCGCGGGCCGGGCATCCGCCGCCGGTGCTGCTGCACGAAGGTGTCTCGCGCTCGGTCGACTTCGGCCACGGCATCCTGCTCGGCGCCATCCCGGACGCCGCCTACGCGGAGCAGGAGCTGACCCTGCCGCCGGACGCCACCCTGCTGCTCTTCACCGACGGCCTGATCGAACGCAAGGACAGCAGCGGCCTCGACGACCTCCACGCCGCGCTCCGCAGCGCGTCCTTCCCCGCGACGGGCTCCCTCGCGGACCAGCTCGACCATCTGCTCGCCCACAGCCGCTCCGACACCGACGACGACACCTGCCTCATCGGCATCCACCGCCCCGCCGAGGCGGCGTCGCCCGGCGCCTAGCCGACCGACGGACGGTCAGGAACGCTCTCGGCCGAGGACGTCGTCCCAGGCGTGGTCCCAGTCGTAGACGGCGCTCTCCTCGCCCGGGGGCACACAGGCGCGGCAGGCGCGCAGGAACAGAGCGACGTCGGGGGTGGGCGCCTCGAGGACGGCCTCCGCCCGGCCCGACCGCAGGTGGAGGCGGAGGACTCCCGAGGGAGAGGGGACCACGCGGACGTCGGCCTCGCCGACGGGGGCGAACAGGCCGGCTTCGAGCATCTCGAGGGAGAGCAGCCAGGTGAGGTCGCCCAGGTCCGGGCCGAAGATGCCCGGGAAGCTGAGCCGCACCGCGAACGGGTCGCGGCGGCGGTAGGTGAGCCTCGCGGGCACGCGCACGCCGCGAGCGGAAGGATCGACCAGCACGAGCGTGACAGGATGCTCGATCTCGGTGAACAACGGGGCTCCTCAAGGCTCCTCGGGACGTGACGAACGGACGCTTGGCAACGGCGTGTCGGTCGGGTCCGGTCAGGGCACGGCCCGCCGACACGCCGTCAGCTCGCGCTTGCCCCGATCCGGCCGACGGAAACGGTGGGAACGCCGGATCGGTTGCGTGCGTTCGGCGGGAGGAGACGGGAGAGGAGGCGGACCGTGCCCGAGGCGGAACCGCGCTGGTACCGGGGGGACTGCCACGTCCACTCCGTGCACTCCGACGGCGAGCTCACCCCCGCACGACTGGCGGCCGCCGCCCGTGCCGCCGGGCTCGACTTCCTTGCCGCGACGGAGCACAACTCCGTGAGCGCGCACGGCGCCTGGGCGGCGTGCGCCTCCCAGGACCTGCTGGTCCTGCGGGGAGAGGAGGTCACCACCAGGGCCGGGCACTGGCTCGCACTCGGACTGCCGCCGGGCGAGCTTGTCGAGTGGGACCACCGCGTGGGCGACCGCCGGATCGGCCGCTGCCTCGCCCAGGTCCGGGCAGGCGGTGGGGTGTCGGTGGCCGCGCACCCCCACGCGCCGTATCCCGGCGGCACGTTCATGTACCCCTACGCGGGCCTCGACGTGGTCGAGGTGTGGAACGGCCCGTGGACCTCGGACCGGCCGTGGCAGGCGGACAACGAGGCCGCTCTCGCCGAGTGGGGCAGGAGTCTGGCGGAGGGGATCGACGCGGGCCGGTGGCGACCGGCCATGGGGAACAGCGACACCCACCTGGAGGGGCAGATCGCCGTCCCGCACACGGTCGTGCGCGCCGAGGAGCTGAGCGCCACGGCCGTACTCGACGCGATCCGGACGGGCCGGAGCTGGATCGCCGACTCGGCCGCCGTGGAGTTGTCGTGCACGGCCGTCGCCGACGGCGGACGCAGCGCCGGGATCGGGGAACGGCTGGAGGCCGGACGGGACGCCGTCACGGTGCGGGCGCACCTGCGCGGGGTCCCGTCCGGGGCCGTCAGCTTCCACACCGACCGCGGCCGGATGCACCGCGAGGCGCTGCCGGCGTCCGGAGCGGGGAGCGTCGAGTGGCGCACCGGTGCGGCGGAGGCGGCGTTCGTGCGGATCGAGGTGCGCCGCCCCGACGGTGCGATGGCGGCGCTGACCAACCCCGTGGTCCTCGGCTGAACGGAGGCCGGCTGCGTCAGTCCTCTTCGGCGAGGCCTTGGCGCAGGTTGGCCAGTGCGCTCGCGAGCAGGCGGGAGACCTGCATCTGCGAGACGCCGATGCGTTCGCCGATCTCGGACTGGGTGAGCTCGTCGACGAAGCGCAGGCCGAGGATCCTGCGGTCGCGCGCGGAGAGCCGGGCCATCAGCGGCTTGAGCGCGGCCACCGCCTCGACCTGCTCGAAGCGCTCGTCGACGACGCCGACGCGGCGTTCCAGCGGGCTGTCCTCGTCCGAGTCCGCGGTGCCCGGGGTCTCCAGCGTGCCGGCGGTGTAGCCGTTCGCGGCGACGCGGCCGTCGACGACCTCCTGCTCGGGCAGGCCGAGGTGGTCGGCCAGCTCCCGGGTGGTGGGAGCCCGGTTCAGTTCCTGTTCGAGGGTGTCGTGGGCCTTGGCCAGGCGCAGGCGCAGCTCCTGGAGGCGGCGCGGCACGTGGACGGCCCAGCTGGAGTCGCGGAAGTAGCGCTTGATCTCACCGGTGATCGTCGGCAGCGCGTAGGTGAGGAACTCCACGTCGCGGTCCGGGTCGAACCGGTTGATGGCCTTGATCAGGCCGACCGTGCCGACCTGGATGATGTCCTCCATCGGCTCGTGCCGGTGCGAGAACTGCGACGCGGCGAAGCGGACCAGGCCCAGGTTGAGCTCGACCAGCGAGTTGCGGACGTAGGAGTAGTCGGCGGTGCCCTCCTCCAGCGCGCGCAGTCGGACGAACAGGACCCGGGAGAGCTCCTTGGCGGTCGCGGTGTCGACGCTGCTCGGATCGGGTATGTCCGGCAGCGCTGGTGTGTCGCGCTCCGCCGCGGCGGGCGCGGCGGCGGCACTGTAGCCGGTCTCACGGGTCTCCGGCCTGCGGGCGCCGACGACGGGTGCGGTGGCGGTGACAGTGCGGGGCATGAGGCTCCTCCGTCGACGTGGCCCCTGCCGCCGTTCGCGACAGGGCCCGGTTTCTTCGGGCATCTCCCGCCGCGTACCCCGCAGGGCACGGATGATGCACGGCGGAGGTGCCCATTCCGTGATGATTCGGTGGGTGCCTGTGGGAGGACACCGGCTGAAGCGCTGCGTTCGGGCAGGTCAGCGGCTGTATCAGCCGGGGTGGTCGCGGGGGACGGGGGCGTCCGTGCGGAACTCCGCCCAGACGGACTTGCCCGGTCGGTCCTGCCCCAGGTCGATGCCGACCCGGTCGGCCGCGCGCAGCACCAGTGGCAGCCCGTGGCCGCCGGGTCGCGCCGGGGCCTTCGGGTGGGTGAGCGTCGGCAGTTGCCGGCTCAGGTCCGCCACCTCGACGCGGATCGCGTCCTCCTCGGTCGCGGCGAGCGCGACCCACAGGGCGCCGCCGCCGTGCCGGGCGGCGTTGGTGACCAGCTCCGAGACCACGAGCACGATGTCGCCGACCCGGCCGGGCCCCTCGTCGAGGTCGTCCGGCAGGCCCCAGGAGCGGAGGGTGAGCAGCGAGAAGTCACGGGCCGCGGAGGCCGGCGCGGCACGGTCGTGCAGGGGCAGGCTGGCGTGTCGGCACGGCGGCCGCCCGTGTGAGGGCACAGGCCCGATCACCTGGTGGGAGTCCACCGCACACCCCGCATCCCGTTCGCGTCCCGTTGCGTCGTACCGCGTCCGTCCGGTCCGGGCCGCCGCGCTGCCGGCGGCGGCCCGATGGGCTGGAGCCCCCGGGGTCCGGGGGAGTGGCCCCCGGGAGCTCCGAGCGGTCCGGGCCAGGTCCGCCCCGGACAGGTGGCGTCTGACCGCTCGGGCCCGACCGCAAACGTGCCGCGCCGCGCATGGGGTCGTCGCTCGGCGGGAACGTGCGCGATAGCCTCTGCGCTGAGGTGCCCCTGAGCAGTTGCCCTTGACCAGTCGACCGCCGACCAGTTGGAGACCGCGAGCATGCCCGAACGGCCCGAGACACCCATCACCGACTCCGCCGAGGACCGGTTGACCGTCTCGGTGCGCAGAGAGAGCGGCGCCGGCGTCGTCGCGCTCGCGGGTGAACTCGACCACGACACCGCCCCCTTGCTGGCCGACGCGGCCCTCGCGCTCGCCGACGACGGCGTGGCGTACCTCGTGATCGACTGTTCCGGGCTGCGCTTCTGCGACTCCACCGGGCTGAACGTCCTGCTCAAGGCGCGGCTGCGCACGGTCGACGACGGCGGCCGCTTCGCGCTCGCGGGCGTCGGCCCGCAGCTGCGTCGGCTGCTGGAGCTGACCGGCGCGGACGGCGTCTTCGAGACGCACGCCGACGTCGCCGCCGCGCTGGCGGCCGCGTGAACGGCCCCCGTACCGACGCGGGTGTCCACCCCCAGGCCCCCGACCGCCAGGTGCGCCGCCTGGGTCTGCGCGGTGTGAGCGGGCCCGTCGGCCGGGCCCGCGACTTCACCGGGCGGGCGCTGGCCGAGTGGGCCTGGGCCGATTCGCGGGCGGAGGATCCGGACGAGGTGGAGCGCGCGGAGGACGTGCTGCTCGTCGTCTCGGAACTCGTCGCCAACGCGATGACGCACGGCGGCGGGGTGCTGGAGCTGGTGGTCACCCTCGACGGTGACGCGGTCGTCGTGGGCGCGACGGACGGCGAGGGCCGCGCGCCGACGCTGCCGACCCCCGGCGACCCGGCCCGCCCGGGCGGGCACGGACTGCAGGTGGTCCGTCGCCTGGCGACCTCGTGGGGGACGACCCCGCAGCCGACCGGCAAGACGGTCTGGGCCCGCTTCGACCGCTGACGCGGGTGGCGACCGCCGGCGGATGTGCGGGTGCCGCCGGGAGAGTGCGACGGCCGGGATCGGACGCACCATGTCGGTCGCCCCGGCCGCCGCGGCAAGAGGGCCCACGGACGTGCCGTCGGGGGAGGCCCTCTCGCCTGATCAGCTAAACCGCCGACGTGATCATCGCGCAGGACGCATCGCTTCCGCAGCGAATCCCACCCGATCCCGCCCGCTCCGGCGAGGGCCTTGCCCGGGGGCACGCCCTGGACAGGGCCCGTCGGCCCTCACGACAGCGTGCCGACGAGGCCGCCGCCGTGTCGGCGTTCCCTCGGGCCGGTGCCGCCGGCGGCCTCCCGGGCGATGTTGCGGGCCATGCCGCCGAACACGAACGCGTGGAACGGCGCGACGCTCCACCAGTACAAATGGCCCGCCAGGCCGTGGGGGTGGAAAAGAGCCCGCTGCACGTAGCGGGAACGCCGGGGGCCGTCGGGCTGGACCCGCAGCTCCAGCCAGGCCAGGCCCGGCAGCCGCATCTCGGCGCGCAGGCGCAGCAGTCGGCCCGGCTCGATCTCCTCCACCCGCCAGAAGTCGAGCGACTCGCCGACCCGCAGCCGGTGCGGGTCGCGTCGCCCGCGCCGCAGCCCCACGCCGCCGACGACCCGGTCCAGGCCGCCGCGCAGCGCCCAGGCGAGCGGGAAGGAGTACCAGCCGTGGTCGCCGCCGATCCCCTCGACCACCCGCCACAGCGCGTCCGCGTCCGCCGCCACGGCGGCCTGCCGCACGTCCTCGTAGAGGGAACCGCCCGCCCAGCCGGGGTCGGTGGGCAGCGGGTCGCTCGGCGCTCCGGGGACGGCGGCCGAGGACCAGCGGGTCGTCACCTCGGCGTCCTTGATCCGTGCGAGGGCGAGCCGGACGGCCTCGTCGAAGCCGATCAGGCCCTCGGGCGGATCCGGGACGTAGCGCTTGATGTCGTCCTCCCGACAGACCACCTCGTGCCGCAGCGACTCGACCAGGGGCCGAGCCAAACCAGCCGGGACGGGGGTGACCAGGCCCACCCAGTGGCTGGACAGGGCCGGGGTGAGGACCGGGACGGGCACCACCACGCGGCGCGGCAGCCCGGCGACGCGGGCGTACCGCAGCATCATCTCGCGGTAGCTCAGCACCTCGGGACCGCCGATGTCGAAGCTCCGGTTCACCTCCGCCGGCAGCGCGGCGGCGGCCACCAGGTAGCGCAGCACGTCGCGGACGGCGATGGGCTGGATCAGGGTACGCACCCAGCGCGGCGTGACCATGGCGGGCAGGCGCTCCGTCAGGTGACGCAGCATCTCGAACGAGGCCGAGCCGGAGCCGAGCACCACCGCCGCGCGCAGTTCCGCCGCCGGCACCGGACCGGCGCGCAGGATCTCGCCGACCCTCGCCCGCGAGCGCAGGTGCGGGGAGAGCTCGGACGCGGCGACGCCGCGCGGGAGCAGCGCGCCCAGGTAGACGATGCGACGGGTGCCGGCCCGCGCGGCGGCCTCGGCCAGGTTCCGCGCGGCGGCCGCCTCGGTCTCCTCGAACTCGCTGCCGCTGCCCAGGGAGTGGACCAGGTAGTGGACCACCGCGACGCCGTCCAGGGCCTGAGGCAGCGAGGCCGGGTCGCCGAGGTCGGCGCGGACCGACTCGACGCGGTCCGCCCACGGCTGGTCGCGCAGCCGGTCCGGGTTCCGGCTCAGGCAGCGCACGCGGTAGCCGGCGTCGAGCAGCTCGCGCACCAGTCGCCCGCCGATGTAGCCGGTGGCGCCGGTGACCAGACACAGGTCGGCGCCGGTTCCCCCGCCGTTCGCTTCCGCCTCCGCACCCACCGTCCGGGACATGGCACCACCTCGACCAGCTGCGACGGCGGTGACCGGGGCCGGTCGCCGCCCACCCAACCTCGCGTCGCCGGGACGGGCGGACCAGCCGCAGCGATCCCGCATCGTCCGGGCCCCGTCCGGAGGCGCGCTGCGGTATCGATTCGGCGGCACGGCGTGACCATCCGATGATCCTCGCGTTAGGCCGTCCGGGACGCCCCGGCGCGGCGGACGGACGCCGACGACCCCCGGGGCGGGGAGGAGTGCTCATGGGCCGGCTCCAGGCGGACGCCGCCTCGTCGACGCGGTACGACGGGACGGCCCGCATGGCCTACCTGATGCTCCCGTCGTCGATCGACCGCCACCGCCGGGTGCTGCTGGCGCACCGGGCGGCCCGGCGGGCGGCCGGCGTGGCGGACCCGGCGCAGGCGCGGGCGGTGGTGCTGCGCGCCGTGCTCGGCGCCGCGCCGCGCCGATGGGAGGCGTGGTCCTGGCGCGGAGCCGACCTGCGGCTGTTCCCGCCACTGGACGAGCCGAAGGCGTTGCGGCTGGACCAGCGCCTGGGCGGCCTGTCCGTCGCGCAGCGGGCGGCCTTCGTGCTGCTGGAGTTGGAGCGGCTGGACGAGTACGCGACGGTCGACACGCTGCGTGCCGCAGGCGTCGGCGAGCCCGTCGCCGCCACCGCGGCGGCGGCTGCGGTGGCGGCCGAGCTCGCGCAGACGGGGGCCGGGGCCGGACCGGCCGGGCCGCTGTTGCTCGGCCCCGCCTTCGACCCGTGCTACGTCCGCGCCCGACCCGGCCTGGTTCGATCCGGGGCGCGCCGTCCCGTCGTGGTCCTCGCCGCGCTGTGCGTGGTGGTCGGCGTGGCGCTCGCCGCCACCGCCGCGGGCCTGCGGACGGGCGCGGACGCCGGACCGGTCCTGCACGCCTCCTGCGTCGAGGCCACCGGGACGCCGCCGTCCGCCGCCGGACCGGGCGCCTGGACGGACACCGCCCGGCTGGACTTCGGCGTCTGGCCCGCCCGGGGGCCCTCGCTCGACGACGCCTCCCTGGTCGCCCGTGCCCTCGACAGCTGGTGCACGCCCACCCTGGTCCGGGCCGAACCCGGCACGGACGCGCTGCCGCCGCTCTCCACCCCGCGCGTGCTGTGGGCCGGGCACCTCGACGGCGCCGCCGTCGTGCTGCTGGACGACGGCACCCGCCTGGCCCGCTACACCCGCCCGGACACGCCCACGGCGGCCGACCCGGAGCGGCTCCAGGTGGCCCGCCACGACGACGCGGACGTCACCACCGCCGGGGCCGTCCTGCTGCGGAGCACCGCCGCGGGCGACCGGTTCCTGATCGCCCCCTGGGTCGGCAGCCTGCAGCTGCGGGACCTGCGCACACCCGACACCCCCGCCCGCGACCTCGCCGAGCACGACGGCGTCACCCCGCTCGTGGCGCGTCCCCCGGCGGGGGGCTGCGGCAGCAGCTGGCCGGTGCTGCAGCTGCGCTCCTCGTCGCGCGTGGCGGAACACCACGCCTTCCTGCTCACCGACCTGGGCCGGGTCGTCGCCACCCACCTGACCTACCAGCCGCCGCCCCAGGCCGGCCCGGCGCAGTCCCCGCGCGAGGCCACCGGACCGGCGGCGCTGGTGCTCTGGTCGCGCCTGGCCTGCACGTTGCCCGCGCTGCGCGGCGCCGACGTGAAGGCCGTCAACGCCTGGGAGTTCGCACAGCAGCCGCTGCCCGGCAACGCGGGTACCGCCGCCTGGGTCTGCGCCCGCGCCGACCACTGGGACGGCGCCGGCTCGGCCGGCACCTTCTTCCTCGCCCCCGGCGCCGGCGGCGCGACCGTCACCGGCAGCGAGCCGGACGGGCGCGCGTGCAGCCGCTTCGAGCAGAACGTGGTCGCCCAGGTCCGGTGGACGCCGTCGGGCGGCGGCCCGGCGCTCCTGCTGGCGGCGGGCAGCCGCCGGGTCCACCGGATCACCCCACCCGGCGGCCCCGGCACGGACGTGACGGCCGATCACGTCCTGTCGGCCCCCTGGGCGCGCGGCGGTCCGGTCACGGCCGTCCTGGACGACGGCACGGTGATCCGCCCCCTGCCGGCCCGGGGATGAGCGTTCACGCGGACGCCTCCAGGGCGGCGGACAGCGCCGTCGGCGGGGCCGCACCCGGCAGGCCGTGCGCCCGGGGGAGGCGGCGTCGCGGGGCCGAGCCGCCCTCGCGGACGGACCCCGCGGCGCCGGTCGGGCGGGTGGGTCGCCATCCGGAGGCTCCCGCACCCATGCACTGCTCCGAGCGCGGCGGCGCCGTCCCGGCCGACAGGTCAATCTCTGGTGCCGCCCACGGCCCGCGGATCATTGCCCCCGGTGCGGCGAGCGCCCGCAGAGCGATGCATCATCGATGCAACAGGAGAACCCCCGCGGCCGCTGAGGACCCTGGGGCGAGGAGCGAGCACACGGAGGGCGCCATGTCCCGTCACGCCTCCCGCAGGGTCCCGGCCCGGTGAGCGGGAGTGGATCCGTGGGCGGGACAGGCGGCCTGCCGACCGGCGAGGTCGCCCGGCGCCTCGGCGTCTCGCCCGTGACGCTGCGGTCGTGGGAGCGCCGTTACGGCATCGGCCCCGCGCAGCGCGCCGAGGGGCACCATCGCCGCTGGACCGCCGCCGACATCGCCCGGCTGGAGGCCATGTGCAGGCTGACCGCGCAGGGCCTGCCGCCCGCGGAGGCGGCCCGCGCCGCGACCGGCGACCTGTCGCCCTCGGTCGTCGCCCTCGGGCCGCTGACGACCGCCCGCCAGGCCACTGCGCGCCGCGCGCCGGACCGCGACTCCCGTGCCGCTGCGGCTTCCCCCGCCGACATCGCTTCGCCTGCCGGGGAGCATTCCCGGGCCGGCGACGGTTCCCGGGACGACCAGGCCGAACGCCGCCGCCACGCACGCGGTCTCATCCGGGCCGCGGATCGGCTCGACGCACCCGCCCTCCAGGAACTGCTGGACTCCGCCCTCGACCGGTGGGGCGTCGAGGGTGCCTGGGAGGACGTCGTCGCCCCCACCCTGCGCGCGGCGGGCCGCCGCTGGGCCGCGCTGGGCGAGGCGTACGTGGAGGTCGAGCACCTGCTCTCCTGGCACGTGGCCACGGAACTGCGCCGCCGCGTCGCCGCCGTGCCGCGCAGCGGACCCGTCGCGCTGCTCGCGGCCACACCGGGGGAGGAGCACACGTTGCCGCTGGACGCCGTCGCGGCGGCCCTGACCGCGCGGGGCGTCGCGTTCCGCATGCTCGGCGCCTCGGTCCCACCGCTCGCCCTGGCGCAGGCGTACCGGCGGCTCGGCCCGGCGGCCGTCCTGCTCTGGTCGCAGTCCCGTGCGACGGCGGCCCCGCAGCTCGCGGCCGACCTGCTCGCCCTGCCCTTCGGTGTCGCGGGCGCCCGGCACGGCTCCCTGCTCCTGCTCGGCGGCCCCGGCTGGCGCTCCCTCGGTGGCCCGCGCACCGCTCGGCGCCCACCGAGTCTGCGCGCGGCCCTCGACGACATCACCGCGGCGGTCGACAGGAGTTGACGTGGCGTCCTGAGATGGGAGGGTGGCCGAATGATCACGTTGACCACCGAGCGCCTGGTGCTGCGCCCGTCCACCGAGGACGACCTCGAACCTCTCGCGGCCCTGAACACCGACCCGGAGGTGATGCGCTACATCGGCGACGGGTCGGTTCCGCCGCTGGACCACCGCCGCACGTCGGAGTCGATCGCGCGGGCCCGGCAGTACTGGGACGACCACGGCCACGGCCTGCTGCTCGTGGTCGAGCGCGAGACCGACCAGGTCACCGGATGGGTCGCCCTCCTGGAGCCCGCCTTCCTGCCCGAGGTCCTGCCGGCGGTGGAGATCGGGTGGCGTCTGGCCCGCAGGTTCTGGGGGCAGGGGTACGCCACCGAGGCGGCGACGGCGCTGCAGGCCTACGGCTTCGACAACTGCGGCCTGGACCGTCTGGTGAGCATCCGGCACGTCGACAACGACCGTTCGCGGCGGGTGATGGAGAAGCTCGGCCTCACCCACCGGTTCGACACCGAGGTCCCGGCCACCGGGCAGCCCGTGGCGGTGCACGCGATGACGCGGGACGAGTACCTCGTCCGGTAGTGGGCCGGCGGGCGCACAGGGGTGGCCGTGCGCCCGCCGGGCTTCGGCGCGATGACGACACGTCAGGGCGTGGCGGCGCCGTCGCTGTAGGCGGTCATGTAGAAGGTGCCGAAGCCGTTCTGGACCGGTGCGCCGCTGGCGTTGATGCAGTGGAGGATCCCGCCGCCGCCCGGGCCGTTGAGGCAGACCGTCATCAGGTCGGTGAAGACCACGCCGGGGGTGTCCGGGACCTCGTAGGCGCGGTCGGTGTAGATGCCCGCGTTCAGGTCGAAGAAGCAGTAGCTGCCCAACCCCCAGGCCTGGTGGGAGGTGACGGTGTCGGCGACCTTGTAGGCGGCGTAGCCGAGGGTGCCGTCGTGGGTCCACGCGGACTGGGTCGGGACGTCGTAGGGGTGCTCGTTCTGGAAGAAGTAGGTGCGGCCGTGGTCGCCCCGCCACAACACCTCGTACTTCTGGTAGTGCTCCACGGCCAGGCCGTAGGCGGTGACCCGGTCGCCGTTGACCTCGATGCCGGTGTCGGCGGGGTTGACCGTCCAGCCGACCGTGCCGTCGTTGCCGTGGTCGGCGCGCCAGAGCCAGAGGTTGTCGCAGATGACGTCGTTGCTGTCGATCCGGACGCTGACGTCCGCTCCGCCCGCCACGGCCCCGCCGATGCGGGCGTAGACGTCGAACAGGACGGTGGGGTTCGCGACGTGGCGGGTGCGGCTGCGGCCCTCGCCGACGCTGAGCAGGACCGGGGAGCCCGCCGAGGCGGCCTCCAGCAGGATGCCCGCGACCGAGACGCCGCCGACGTCGCCGACCTCCAGCAGTGCGTTGCCGTTCGTGGCCTGGAGCGTGGCGAGGCCGAGGCCGAGCACGACGGTGCCGGGGCGGCGCACCCGGATCGGGGCGGCCAGCGGGTAGACGCCCGGGGTGAGCAGCAGATGCTGTCCGCGCGCGAGCGCACGGTTGATCGACTCCGCGCTCTCGCCGGGACGGGCGACGTGGAACCGGGACAGTGGGACGGCATGCCCGGCCGCGGGACCCGAGACCCAGGTCGGTCCGGCGGAGTCGGCGCGCAGCGCCGGGACGAAGACCTGGTACGAGCCGTCGGCGTTGCGGGTGAGGAACGGCTTCTCGCGCACCGTCGGGGTGGCGTCGACCACGGTCCAGGCGGGGTTGGGGAAGTGCTGGGCGGGGGCGCCCTGGGTGCCGACGAAGACCATGTTCCAGTTGGAGCCGGTCCAGGAGCCGAAGCGGTCGTTGCGCGAGAGCCATTGCTGCTGGGAGCCGGAGTCGACCTGGCCGTCCACCACGCTGTCGGCCAGGAACCCGCCGCTGGACCAGCGGTTGCCGGGCGGGCTCGGCCACAGCGTCATGTCGCCCTTGATGTGCGCGCGGCGCATCGGGCCTGCCTGGGCGACGGCCCAGCGCTCCAGGCCGTCCGGCGGGACGATGCACAGGTTCTCGGCTGCGCGCCAGAAGTTCTGCGTGCCGTTGCCGCCCAACCACTGGGCGTCGACGGTGACATGGCCGTTGATGACGACGTCGTCCGGCGCCGCGCCGAGGCCGAGCACATGGGTGTAGAAGCCGACGTTGATGTCGACGTTGTAGGTGCCGGGCAGGAAGGCGAGCGCGTAGCGCTCGGTGCCGAACTGGTTGGACTGCTGGGTCGCGAAGACCGAGTCGACCTGGGCCTGGATCGCCGCGTCGCCCATCGAGGGGTCGAACAGCAGCACGTTGGGGCCGAGGTCGGCGGCGCCCGGCCGGTCCGACGGGGTGGCGGAGGCCGATGCGGAGGGGAGCGCGCCGGCCAGCGGCAGTGCGGCGGCCAGGGCGAGCGACGAGCGGAGGACGGTACGGCGGTTCGGGGCGACGGGCATTGCTCTCCCAGGAGTGGCGGGTGAGGTGGCACCTGACGTGCGGAGCCTAGAGAGCGCTCTCCGCGAGGGCGAGTGAAGCACTGCCGACAAGGTTGCGTCAATGGAATGGAGGCAATCAGCACCCCTTTCCGGCAAGAGCGTTCAACTTGTGGAAGCACCCTCGGGCGGCCTGGAAGGAGCGCAGAATCGAAGACATGGACGGCTGGCGGTACGGACCCGAGCGGCTGCGTCGCGACATGGGCGCGGCGATCTTCGCGCGCGTCGCCGGACCGGACGGCCACGCCGTGGCCGGCCGGATCCACGACACCCCGGGGCCGCGCTGGTTCGCTCCGGACCGACCCATCCGGGTGGTGCACGCCGACGCGTCCATGTTCGTCGGTGGACTGAGCGCCCTGCTGCTGCAGACCCTGCACCCGCTGGCGATGGCCGCCGTCGACGCCCACTCCGAGTACCGCCACAACCCCTGGGGCCGGCTCCAGCGCACCAGCACCTTCCTCGCCACCACCACCTACGGCACCGCCGCCGACGCGCAGCGCGCCGTGGACCGGGTCCGGGGCGTGCACGCGCGGGTCCACGGCACCGCCCCCGACGGACGGCGCTACGACGCGACCGACCCGCACCTGCTGGAGTGGGTCCACCTGGCCGAGGTCCGCTGCTTCCTCGCCGCCTACCGACGCTACGGCGGGGAGCCGCTGACGCGGGACCAGCAGGACGGCTACGTCGCCGACGCCGCCCGCGTGGCACGCGCCCTGGGCATCCCGGAGCCGCCGCTGGACCACGCGGAGCTGGAACGGCGTTTCGCGTCCTACCGCGGGGAGCTGGCGGCCACTCCGGCCGCCCGGGAGGCCGCCCGTTACCTGGTGCTGAACCCGCCGCTGCCGCTCGCGGCCCGCCCGGCCTACCTCGCGCTGTCGCTCGCGGCGCTGGACCTGCTGCCCTGGTGGGCCAGGACCGCACTCGGTCTGCCGCTGCCGATGCCGTTCCGCGCCTCGGCGCCGGTCGCGGGCCACCTGCTGGTGCGGGGCATCCGCTGGGTGACGCGTCCGCCGGAACCGCTGCCCTCGGGCAGGCCCTCGGACGAGGCTCCGGACACCTGAGGGCCGGGCCCCGCGCCACAGGGGAAGGACGCGGGACCCGGGCCTGGGGCGAAGCGGGCCGGCGCCGGGGGATGTGCGCTTCGCTTCGCCCGTGTGTCGGCTGCGGGTCGTCCTCCCGTGCCGACCGCTGGCGTCTGCCCGCTCGCCCCTGCCTCAAACGGTGCATACCGGTGCCGGTTCCGGGGCAGGCGCACCCCGCGCGGCCCGCCCATGGACGGCAGTGCCGCCTGCGCGAGCGAAGTCACGAGGGAAGAGGAGAAGCCCGTGGAGTCCGGCACCGCGGCCCTGCGCCAGCACACGGTCTACGAACCGGCGATGGACCTCGCCGGTTTCGTCGTGCAGGCGTCCGACGGACGCCTCGGCCAGATCGAGGGAGAGAGCCGGATCGAGGGAGAGGGAGGGGCCGAGGGCGGCCCCTCCGGCGGGTGCGCCCGCCGGGACGGACCGGCACGGAGCGCACGGCGCCTGCTCCTGCCCGTCGGGACCATCGTCTCGATCGACCTGACCGACCGCGTGGTCCATCTGGACCGCACCAGGGAGCAGATCCGGCGGGCCCCGACGCCCGCCGACGCGCCCTGCTACCTGCTGCGCGAGGGGTGATCCGGCGACCGCGGCGGGCGCCGGGGCGGGCGGGGGAAGAAGCCGCTGGTCCGGGCCCGGTACGCGGCGTAACCGGGACGGTCGGCCATGTGGCGTTCCAGCAGGGCCTTGCCGCTGCCGGCGGTCAGCAGGAACGTCATGGTGAGCGGGGAGACGAGGGTCGCCGCGGCGACGGGCAGGCTGACGCAGGCGAGCAGGTACAGGCCCCACCAGACCAGGAAGTCGCCGAAGTAGTTCGGGTGACGGGTCCAGGCCCACAGGCCACGGTCCATGATCCGGCCCCGGTTCGCCGGATCGGCCTTGAACGCGTGCAACTGCTGGTCGCCGAGGGCCTCGAAGGCGACGCCCGCCGCCCAGACCACCGCCCCGGCGACGGCGAGCGGTCCGATCGGGCGCGGCGCGTAGCAGGCCGCCTGGACCGGCAGCGACACCAGCCAGACCAGCGCGGCCTGCAGCAGGTAGACCATCCGCAGCGCGTACCAGGCCCGCCGGGCCCGCCCCGGACCGGCCTTCGCCAACAGCCGCTCGTAGCGCGGGTCCTCGCCGTGGCCGCGCCCGCGCCGGGCGATATGGAGGCAGAGCCGCAGCCCCCAGACCACCGTCAGCGCGGTGACCAGTCCGCGCCGCCCCGCGTCGCCGTGGCCACCGCTCGCGGCGAGGGCGCACGAGGTCGCGGCGACAGCCGCGAAGGCGAGCCCCCACGCGCTGTCGACGATCCGGTGCACCCCCTTGGCCGACGCGAGCACGAAGGTCGCCAGCAGCACCACGAGCGCCGCCCCTGCCGCCGCGCCGAGGTTCACCGCGAACGCCGCCCATGGAAATCCGCTCACCGCGCCGACCTCGTCCGGGGGCGGGAGGGGGATGCGCCCGGCCGCTGCGCGAGCACCTGGTCCACGCCCATCCGGCCCTGCTCGAAGGCGAGCGACCCGCCGACGAGATAGAGCCGCCACACCCGGGCCGTCACCGGCCCGACCAGGGCGGTGACCTCCTCCCGGCGCCGCTCCAGGGTCTCGTGCCAGGCGTCGACGGTGGCCACGTAGTGCTCCCGCAACCCCTGGACGTCGCGGATCTCGAACCCGGCCTCCTCCAGCAGTGACACGGTCGCGCCCAGGGGGCGCATGTGCATGTCGGGTGCGATGAAGGACTCGATGAACGCGCCACCGCCCGGGGCGTGGGCGCCGCGCGACATCTGCTGCAGCAGCAGGTGTCCGCCCGGGGCCAGGGCCCGGCGCAACTGCCGTGCGAAGTCCGGGTAGTGGTCGTCACCGACGTGCTCGCCCATCTCGACCGTGGTGACCGCGTCGAACCCGGTGGCCTCCACGTCGCGCCAGTGCTGGTGGCGGATCTCCACACGGTCGCCGAGGCCCTGCTGCCGAACCCGCTCGCGCACGAAGCCCGCCTGCTCGGCGGCGAGCGTCACGCCGACGGCGTGGACGCCGTGGTGCCGGGCGGCGTGCAGCACCAGCGCGCCCCACCCGCAGCCGACGTCCAGCAGTCGCATGCCGGGCCGCAGTTCGAGCTTGCGGCAGATCAGTTCGAGCTTGTCGTGCTGGGCGTCGGCGAGGGAGTAGCCGGGGTCGGTGCGCGTCCAGTAGGCGCACGAGTAGGCCATCGACGGATCCAGGAGCAGCTCGTAGAACTCGTTGGAGAGGTCGTAGTGGTGGCTGATCGCGGCGCGGTCCCGGGTCCGGGTGTGCGGCGTCCCGTGCAGCCGTGCCTGACCCTGCGGCGCGCCCGGACGCGGGCCGACGGCACCCAGCCGCGCCGCCGTCAGCGCGGCCCGGGTCAGGAACGCGGTGCCGGGACGGGGTTGGACCCGTCCGCGCTCCTCGACGGCCTCGCGGACCGTGCGCAGCGCCTGGCGCAGATCGCCCTCGACGTCGAGGTCGCCGCTGACGTACGCCTGGGCGAGGCCCAGTTCGTCCGGCTGCCACAGCAGACGGCGCAGCGCCCGCCGGGAGCGCAGTACCAGGGTCGGGGCGTCGGGCGGCCCGGCGGTGCTGCCGTCCCAGGCCCGCAGCCGCAGGGGGGCAGGGGTGCCGGTCAACACCTCGACCAGCGGCAGCAGCCGTGCGGCGGCCCCCGACGCCCGCCGGGCGGGTGTGTCGGCGGCGGGCCTCGGCGTGGGGCCGCCGGCCGGATGGTCGCCGGCCGGGTGGTCGGTGATCGGGCGGTCGGTGGGCGGGCGGCCGGTCTCCAGGCGGTCGGTGGTCGGGCGGTCGCTGGTTCCGGTCATGCCTCGTCCTCCCGGGTGAGCAGGATCTGCCGGACGTCCAGGTAGCCGGAGCGGAAGCCGGCCTCGGAGTAGGCGAGGTAGAGCGTCCACATGCGCCGGAAGGCCTCGTCGAAGCCCAACTCCGCCACCTCGGCGGCATGCGCGGTGAACCGTTCGCGCCACAGGCGCAACGTCTCCGCATAGTGCGTGCCGAAGCCCTCGGATTCGGTGACGCGCAGGGCGCTGTGGGCGCGCGTGGCCTCGTCGATCGCCTCGTTGGAGGGCAGCATGCCGCCCGGGAAGATGTACTTGTGGATCCAGGTGTACGTGCGCCGGGTCGCCAGCAGCCGGTCGTGCGGCATGGTGATCGCCTGGAGGGCGACACGGCCGCCGGGCGCCAGCATCGTGTCGAGGGTGCGGAAGTAGGTGGGCCAGTGGTCCACCCCGACCGCCTCGATCATCTCGACGCTGACGACGGCGTCGAAGCGGCCGTCGCGCTCGGGGTCGAGACGGCGGTAGTCCTGGAGCCGGATCTCCACCGCGTCGGCGCACCCGGCGGCGCGCACCCGGTCGCGGCCGAGGTCGTGCTGCTCCTGGGAGAGCGTCAGCGACACCACCGTGGCCCCGCGTCGGGCCGCTCGGACGCACAGCTCGCCCCAGCCGGTGCCGATCTCCAGTACCCGGCTGCCGGGCCCCACGCAGGCCAGGTCCAGCAGCCGGTCGATCTTGGCGTGTTGTGCTCGCTCCAACTGCTCCCAGCGGGCCGGCATCTGCTCGAAGACGGCGCTGGAGTAGGTGAGCGAGTCGTCCAGGAAGAGCCCGAACAGCTCGTTGGACAGGTCGTAGTGGGCGCGGATGTTGCTGCGCGCGGCCGCCTCGCTGCCGGCGCCGGCGGGCTGCCGGGCCTCCCACAGGCGGCGCAGCCGTTGCAACGCGGGCGGCACCAACGTGGTGAGCTGCTCGGCCATCACCGTCAGCGTGCCGGCCAGGTCGGGTGCGTCCCACTCGCCGGCCTGGTAGGACTCGCCGAAGCCGATCAAGCCGTCCCGGGCGAGGCGGGCGGTGAACGCCTCCGGGTCGTGCACCTCCAGCAGCGGTCCGCCCCGACCCAGGACGCGGTCGCCCAGCAGCACGCGCAGGGGCAGGCGGCTCAGGGCGCGCGTGATGACGGCGCGGGCGACGGCGGTGCGCGGGGGCGAGCTGGTCGGGACGCGCACGACGTCGGCCCAGCGTTGGGGGTCGAGCCGGTCCCGCAGGAGCGGCGTGCGCGGCGAGGTCTGCTGCAGGGTCACTGGATGCCCTCCTGGGGCCGGTGGTCGGGGCGGGGCACGACGGGCAGTCCGCGCAGGTACAGGCGGACGCCGTGGAAGCGGATGGCGAGCGAGGCCACGAGCGGGGCGAGCGGGTGCCGGAGCGTCGCCCTGACGAGCCGTCGCGGCGTGTACGGGCGGCCGGTGCCCCGGACTGTCGCGGTCAGCGCGCGAGAGCCGTCGACCTCGAGCTGCACGGTCAGGTCCAGCCGCCCGTCCGGGACGGGCAGCCGCATCCGGTAGCGGCCCGCCACGGGCAGGAACGGGGAGACGTAGAAGGCCTTCTCGGCGTCCGCGTGCCGGGCGGCCTCCGGGCCGAGCAGGTAGGCGTGGCGCTCGCCGTAGGTGTTGTGCACCTCGGCCACCACTTGGCGCAGGGCGCCGTCGGCGTCGTGGCACCAGTACACCGTCAGCGGGTTGAAGACATGGCCCAGCACCCGTGCCTGAGTGAGCATCAGCACCCGCCCGTCGGCGGGCGGAGCGCCTTCGCCCGCCAGGAAGCGGTCGAGGCCGGCCCGGACGGTCGGCCCCCGGCCGTCGAAGTGGTCGCGGACGTCGAAGCCCGCCAACGGTCGCAGGGCGCGCGGCAGTCGGGGGAGCCGGTCGAGATCGACGAGCCAGTGGAAGGTGCGGTGGTCCAGCGCGTAGCGCTGCCGTGCGGTCCGGACGTGGCGGATCCGGCTCTCGTACAGCGTCGCGCCACCCGGCAGGGCCGGGCGGCCGACGGCGCGGCGGGCCGGGCGGGGGCCGGCATCGGACGGCCGGGAGGTGGTGGTCACCACGACACCCCCAACGCGGCGGCGGCCGCCACCCCGGAGCGGCAGCCGTCCTCGTGGAAGCCCCAGCCGTGCCACGCGCCCGCGAACGCGCAGACGGCTGTGCCCAGGTCGGGGAGCCGGGCCTGTGCGGCCACGGACTCGCGGGTGTAGACGGGGTGTTCGTAGTCCATCCGGTCCAGCACCGTCGCCGGGTCCACCAGCGTCCCGGCGTTGAGGGTCACCAGGTACCGGTCGGTGGTGTCCAGGCGCTGCAGGCGGTTCAGGTCGTAGGAGACCTGGACAGCGCCGGCGTCCGCGTCGCAGGCGGGCAGCAGGTGGTTCCAGGAGGCCCGCGCGGCGCCGCTGCGCGGCAGGACCGAAGTGTCGCCGTGCAGCAGGGCCGGGTTGCGGGAGTAGCGGAAGGCGCCGAGCACCTCTCGTTCGGCCTCGGTCGGCTCGTCCAGCACGGCCAGTGACCGGTGCGGGTGCAGCGCGAGCACGACCGCCCGGTAGGGCAGGACCGCCCCCGTCGCGTCCTCGACCTCCACGCCGGTCCCCTGGTGCCGGACGACGCGCGTGACCGGGGCTCCGGTGCGGACCCGGTGCAGCTGCTTGGCGATCCGGCGCACGTACTCCTGCGAGCCGCCGGTGACGGTGCGCCAGGTCGGCGAGCCGGTGACCGAGAGCATGCCGTGGTGCTGGAGGAAGCGGAACAGGTAGCGGGCGGGGTAGGCCAGGGCGACCTCGCCGGGGCACGACCACACGGCGGAGACGACGGGCGTCAGGAAGTGCGCCACGAAGTACGCCGAGAACCCGTGCTGGCGGGCGAACTCTCCGACCGTGGGCTCCGGCGCCTCGGCCGGAGCCGCCAGCAGTGCCCGTGCGCGGCGGTGGAAGACCGGCACCTCCGCGAGCATCCGCAGGAAACGGGGGTCGGCGGCGCGCCGCGGCTGCGCGAACAGCCCGCGCGGTCCCCGTGCCCCCGCGTACTCCAGGCCGCAGCCCTCGCACCGCACCGACATGCTCATCTCCGACGCCTGGGTGGCCACGCCCAGCTCCCCGAAGAGCCGCAGCAGGGTCGGGTAGGTGCGCCGGTTGTGCACGAGGAAGCCGGTGTCGACACGCTGCAGCGCCCCGCGCGTGTCGACGACGTCGTGCGTGTGCGCGTGCCCGCCCAGCCGCTGGTCCGCCTCGTACAACGTGACGTCGTACCGCTGCCGCAGCACGTACGCGGCCGTCAGTCCGGCCACCCCGCCACCCACCACCGCGACCTGTTCCCGCTCCACCACGGAACTCCTCCTCGACCGCCCCGACCGCTGTGACACCAGGTGTTCGGAGCCGCCGCGCGCCCGGATGGGTGGACGGAGCAGAAAACCGTGCGCGCCACCCGTCCGAGTGCCTCGCGGCCACGAAGAAGGAGCAAGAGGATGGACGCGGACCGCCGGGGCGGTTCCGCCGGAACCAGGGGATGTGGGAGAGCCGTGGACGGACCGCACAGCACCAGGAGGAGCGACGGCACCGATCCGACGTTCCTCGGCACGCCGCCGGTGCCGGGGCAACGGCCCGACGAGCTGCTGCTCCAGGTCGCCAAGGGCGACCAGGACGCGTTCGCCGCGCTCTACGACCACATCGCGGCGCCCGTGCTCGGCATCGTCCGCAGTGTCCTGCGCGACCCCGCACAGTCGGAGGAGGTCGCCCAGGAGGTGCTGGTCGAGGTCTGGCGCACCGCCGCCCGGTTCCGCCCCGACAGGGGCGGCGCCCTCGCCTGGGTGCTCACGATCGCGCACCGGCGCGCGGTCGACCGGGTCCGCAGCGCCCAGGCCGCCACCGACCGCGAGCACAAGGCGGCCCTGCTCGCGCAGACGCCCGCCTACGACGAGGTCAGCGAGGCCGTCGACCGGCGGCTGGAGCGCGAGCACGTGCGCCGCTGCCTTCGGGCGCTCACCGAGACGCAGCGCGAGTCGGTGGTGCTGGCCTACTACCGGGGCCTGACCTACCGCGAGGTCGCGGAACTGCTGGCCGTGCCGCTCGGCACGGTCAAGGCCCGGATGCGCGACGGACTGATCCGCATGCGCGACTGCCTGGGGGTGACCGCATGACCGCCGCCGACCTGCACATGCTCGCCGGGGCGTACGCGCTCGGCGCGCTCGACGAGGACGAACGCCGTGCGTTCGAGGCGCACCTGGCCGACTGCGAGGCCTGCGCGGTGGAGGTCGCGGAGTTCGTGGCCACCAGCGCCCGGCTGGCCCTGGCCGCGTCCCAGCCGCCGCCGGCCGCGATGAAGCAGCAGGTGCTCGGGCGCATCGCCGAGGTGCGGCAGGAGCCGCCCAAGGTCGACCTGCCCGCGCCCCGGCCGTCGGCGGAGCCGTCCCGGGTGCGGCGCGGCGCCCGCTTCGCGCTCGCCGCGAGCATCGCCGCCGCCGTGGGTCTCGGCGGCGTCGCCGCCTGGCAGTACGAGCGCGCCCAGGACGCCCACCAGCAGGCCCAGCAGGCGCAGGCGGAGACGGCCCAGATCGCCGCCGTCCTGTCCGCGCCGGACGCGCACGCCACCGTCGGCGCGGTCGCCGGCGCGGGCCAGGGCGCGCGGGCCACCGTGGTCACCTCCCGCACCGAGAACCGTGCCGTCTTCCTCACCCCGGGCCTGCCGGACCTGCCGTCCGGCCACACCTACCAGCTCTGGTTCAACGACGCGGGTGTGATGCGCCCGGCCGGCCTGGTCACCCCGGGCGCCGCCGACCAGACGATCCTCCTCAAGGGCCCGATCGGGCCCGCCTCGGGCATGGGCATCACCGTCGAGCCCGTGGGCGGTTCCCTCCACCCGACCACGGCGCCCATCGCGCTGATGCCTTTCGCGGCGACCTGATCCGGGCCGGGACCGCGCCGCCTGCGCAGCGGCGGGCCCGGCCGAGCGCCCGGCCCGTCGGGCCGGAACGCCCGCGCCGCCGTCAGGCGAAGCGGGAGCTGGGGACCGGGCCCATGGCGCGGACGCGGTCGCGGCGGCCCTGGAGCCAGGTGGGGGCCAGGGCGGCGGCGAAGGACGCGAACGCGGTGTCCGGGTCGGGCGGGGTGGCGCCGTCGCCCTGGTCGGGCTCGGCGGACGCGGAGACGATCTCGGCGGCGAGCTCCGCCTCCGGCCGGGCGTCGGCCGGGAGGCGGTCCACGCCGGAGTGGTCGGCGCGGCCCTGGAGCCGCTCGCCCCACGGCGCGACGACCGTCTGCGCCAGCAGGCCCACGGAGTCCGCGGTCACCGGCGGGGTGTCCGTCCAGCAACTGGCGTGCTCGTGCAGGACCTGGCCCGGCGTGCGGGAGACGAGTGCGCGCAGCGCCTCCAGGCAGGCGTCGGGCGCCTCCGGGGCCAACAGCTCGCTCAGGTCGTAGGCCACCACGACCGTCTGCTCGCGGGCGGGCTCGAACGGCACCGCCGGCAGGCCCAGCAGCTCGGCCGCCGCCAGGCCGAGGATCCGGCTGGCCCGGTCGGGGAGCAGCGAGACGGTCGTCGGCCGCTGCCCGGTGGCCTCCAGGGCCAGGCTCAGCCGCTCGATGCCGGCGCGGCAGGTGTCGTAGGAGTCCTGCACGTAGGCGTAGCGGCCGCGCATGCCGGCGTCGAAGCCGAACGGCGAGAGGTGTCCGAGCAGCGAGCCGCGCAGCACGTACTGCCAGCCGCGCAGGTCGTCCGGGTCCAGCGGGGACGCGCCCGTGCCCCGTACCGCGGCGGCGCGGGCCATGACCCGGCCGAGCCGTGCGTGGACCGGCTCCCACATCTCCTCGTCGGGGGCACCGAGCTTGGCGAACTGCTCCTCCGCGAGGTCGAGTCGGCCGGAGGTGACGGCGTTGAACACCAGCAGGTAGCGGTCCGGCCAGTCGTCCAGGTCGGCTTCGTGCGCCAGCAGCAGGTCCACGGCCTCGCCGTGGCGGTCCTGGTCCTCGTAGGCGGCGACGAGCTCGCGGCGCGGGCCGAGTGCCTGCGGGTGGGTCCGGACGACCGCGCGCAGCGCGGGGATCGCGAGGTAGCCGATGCCGCGCTCGATGCACGCGTATCCGAAGTCGTAGAGGGCGGAGCCGTCCTCCGGCTCGGCGACGACCTTGGCCGCGGCGTCGCGCAGGTCGTCGAAGCCGGTGGTCGCGGCGGCCCGCCCGGTCACCACGGCGATCTCGCCGAGCGGCGCGCTCTGCGCGCAGGCCCGCAGGCCGCGCAGTGCGCCGGGGACGTCCCCGGCGTCGAGCTTCGCCCACGCCTCGGCCACCTCGGGTGTGGAGAAGTCGGGCCGAGCGGGGGGCTGGGTGGCGGAATCGGCGGACGAGTCACGGCGGTTGCGTCGCGAGAACATGTGGCCGAGCCTCGCAGAACCGTCCGAGGCGCGGCAATCGAATACCGCCTCACCGGCCGTCACCCGGCAGGGGTCGGCACGCTGCCCGGGCGCCACGAAGGCACCCGGGCAGCGAGTCGGGCATCAGTCCGCCTGAGGCCGCCGGTGAGGTGGGCGATGACGATGGCCTCGAACGGCTCACCGCTGCTGCCGTGGGCGTCGGCGTGCAGGCCGTGGACCTGCGGGCCTCAGTGCCAGTCGCTGATCTGGACGTCGCGCGGGGCCGGGTCGCCCGTGCCGGTCTCCAGCAGCTTCTTGAGGCTCATCAGGAACGTGCCCCACTTGGTGCTGCAGTGGTACATGAACTCCACCGGCTCGCGCCAACCCTCGTGCCGGAACAGCACGATGGTGTAGTCACCGGCCACCTTGAGGTCGAAGCGCACGCGCGTGCCGACCCACTCCTCCGGCCCGTCGACGACCTCCCAGAGCACGAGCTCCTTGGGTCGCGTCTCCAGGACCTTCATGTCGAAACCGCCCTGGGCGAAGCGGAACTGCAACTCGCCGCCCGGCTCGCCCTCGCCCGTGGTCTCCTCGGTCCACCAGGCTGCCAGCCCGTCCACCGTGGTCAGCGCGTCGTAGAGGCGCTCGGGGGACGAGACCACGCCGATCCTGTGCAGGATGTCCACCATGTCAGTACTCCTTTGAATCCTTGAACCCGTTTCAGCTCGGGTCGGTCGGGGGCCGGGCGTCGCGGGTGCGCTGGATCGCCTCGGCGATGGTCCTGATGCGACGCAGGCGTGCGTCCCAGGCGGCGCCGACGGAGGCGAGTTGCGCCACCGCACGGGCGAACTGCGCCTCGTCGACGGCGTATATCCGCTCCCGGCCGGAGGCCGTGCCGTGCACCAGCCCCGCGCGGTCCAGCACGCCGAGGTGCTTGGCGACGGCCTGGCGGGTCACGGGCAGTTGCTCGCTGAGCGTGGTCGCGGTGCCGCGGCCGTCGGCGAGCAGCAGGTCCAGCATCCGGCGGCGGATCGGGTCGCCGACGGCGGACCACAGCTCGTCGTCGATGACGGTGCTCACGGCGCCGACACCAGCTTGGCGACGTAGGGGGCCAGGCGCGCCAGGTAGTAGTCCCAGGCGCTGGCGTGGTCGCGGTACTGCGCCTCCAGCACGGCGGCCTCCCAGCCCTTCTCGCGGAAGCCGGACTCCGTCATGCGCAGCAGCGTGCCCGCGTCGGTGGGGACCAGGTCGAAGGTGATCAGGAGCGAGTTGCCGGGGGCGGCGGTCACACCCTCGTCGTAGACCCACCGGAACGAGAACCGCCGGGGTGGGTCCGCCTCGACGACCGTGAGCGGTTCGACGTGCCGGTCCGGCGAGGCGCTGTCGCCGAAGGCGAGCATCCCGGTGGCTCCGGGCACCGGCTCCATCTCGACCTCGTCCGGCCACCAGGCGGCCAGGTGCTCCGGCGTGCTCACCACCTCGTAGACCACCTCGGGTGAGGCCTCGACATGGATCTCCCGCTCGATGCTGCCGTACTCCATCGCCCTGCTCCTCGCTCGTGCAACCTTTGGTTGCTTATCACTGTAGGTCGGGCGACAGCGATGTGCAACCAAAGGTTGCTGATCCTGGTGAGCGTGAGGGGCAAGGGCGCGGCTCAGGCCTCCAGGGAGCGCAGGGCCGCGTCCCAGTCGACGGTGCAGCCGTCCTCTCCGCGTGGCACCAGGCGGAAGGTCTCGCCGAGGAAGTGGCGCAGGTCGGCGGCGCCGACGACGAGAACGGCGCGGACGTCGGGCGCGAGCCGCTCGATCAGGGTCCAGTCGTCGGAGAGCGGCCGGACGCGGACGTCGCCGATCCCGGTCGGCACGTGCAGGCCCTCGTCCAGCAGGTCCCGGGAGAGCCGCCAGAGGGTCGGCAGCGGCTCGGTGGCCTCGATCGCGGCGCGGATGCGCAGCACGACCGTGAAGCCCTCGTCGGGGTCGTAGCGCAGGTCCAGACGGGCCGGCCGGCACGGCCCGGTGATCAGGACGGCGGTCAGCTCGCAGCGCAGCGTGGGGGTCTTGTTCGCCATCGGTCTCGCCTCGCTTCCCTCGCTCGCACAGGCACTCGGTATTCGGGGCCGACGCCTCCCTCGGACGGGTGAAAGGCGTCCGCAATCGCGGATCGACCCATCCGGTCGGCGCCCGGGACCGAATCAAGGGTGTGAACGTACTTCGCACCGCTGTGACGGGAGCCGCGATCGGCCTGGGGGCGGCCGCGGCGGCCCTGGCCGTGGGTGACCTCGTGGCCGCGTTCACCGGGCCCGCGAGCGCTCCGGTGCTCTCCGTCGGCTCGGCGGCAATCGACCTGACGCCGACGCCGCTCAAGGACTGGGCCGTCCAGCACTTCGGCACCCACGACAAGACCGTGCTGCTGAGCGGGATCTACGCGACGATGGCGCTGCTCGCCGTGGCGGCCGGAGTGCTCGCGCTGCGCCGGCTGTGGGCGGGCGTCGCGGTCTTCGCGCTCTTCGCCGGGCTCGGGATGTGGGCGGCGGCCTCCCGCGACGCGGCACTGCTGCCGTCGGCTCTCGCCGGGCTCGCGGGCGCGGGCGTTCTGGTGCTCCTCGTCCGCCTCGCCCGCCCGGGAAGCACGCGGCGGCGCGAACCCGGCGGACCGCAGCGGACCGGAGCCTCGGCGAACGTGGCAGTGCCCAGGCCGGAGGGTCCGCCCTTGCCGGGGGCCGCGCCGTCCGCCGAGGCCGGGCCCTCACTCGTGGGTCCGCCCTTGGCCGGGACCCCGCGCGCGACTGAGGCCACCCCACCGACCGGGACCCACAAGCCCGCCGGGCCCGCGCCGCGCGGCATGGGCCGACGCGGGTTCCTGGTGGCGCTGGCCGCCACCGTGGCCGGGGCGGCGGTCGCCGAGACCGCCGCGCGGGCCCTCACCGCCGCCCGCTACAACGTCGCGAAGGCCCGAGCCGCCCTGCGGCTCCCGGCGCCCGTCGCGGCCCTGCCGCCGGTGCCCGCCGCCGTGCACCCGCCCGTGGCCGGGCTGAGCGCGTTCACCACGCCGAACGGCGACTTCTTCCGCGTCGACACCGCCCTGACGCTGCCCCAGGTACCGCCGTCCACATGGAGGCTGCGCGTCCACGGGATGGTCGACCACCCCGTGGAGCTCTCCTTCGACGACCTGCTCAGGCGCCCCCTGCACGAGCTGGACTACACCCTCTCCTGCGTCTCCAACGAGGTCGGCGGCCCGTACGTCGGCACCGCCCGCTGGCTCGGCGCCTCGCTCCCGGACCTCTTGCGCGCGGCGGGCGTCCAGCGCGGGGCGCAGCAACTCGTGGGCCGGTCCGCCGACGGCATGACCATCGGCACCCCGATCGACCTGCTGCTCGACGGCCGCCCGGCGCTGCTCGCGGTGGGCATGAACGGCGAGCCGCTCCCCGTCGCCCACGGCTTCCCCTGCCGGTCCCTGGTGCCCGGCCTGTACGGCTACACCTCGGCCACCAAGTGGCTGGTCGACCTCGAGATCACCACCTTCGCCGCACTCGACCCCTACTGGGTCCACCGCGGCTGGGACCGCACCGGGCTGGTGCGGACCGCCTCGCGGATCGAGGTGCCCGCCCCGTTCGCCCAGGTTCCGGCCGGGCCGGTGACCGTCGCGGGCACCGCCTGGGCCACCCACCGGGGCGTGGCGGCCGTCGAGGTGCGCGACGACGGCGGCCCGTGGCAGGAGGCGCGCCTGGCCGCCGACCTCGGCCCCGACACCTGGCGCCAGTGGAGCTGGACCTGGGACGCGACCGGGCAGGGGCCGCACACCCTCGAGGTCCGCGCGACCGACGGCACCGGCGCGGTGCAGCCGCAGACCCGCAACCCACCCTTCCCGGCCGGCGCGACGGGCTGGCACAGCACCGTCGTCACCGTGACCTGACCATCGACAACCAACCGGACAAGGACGTGATCCCCATGGCTGTGACCTCCAAGGCCACCGCACTCGCCGCCGCCGCCGCGGCCGGCATCCTCGCCGTCACCCTCTCCGCCTGCAGCAGCGGGAGCTCCACCAGCAACGCCGTCAACGCCCCGGCCTCGTCCGCCGCCACCAGCAGCGGGACGATGTCCGGTGCCGCGATGGCGGAGCCGTTCGGCGCGGCCTGCTCCGCCGTACCGAGCAGCGGACCTGGCAGCTTCTCCGGGATGGCCCAGGACCCGGTGGCCACCGCCGCCTCGCACAACCCGGCGCTGTCGACACTGGTCACCGCCGTGGAGAAGGCGGGGCTGACCGACACCCTCAACTCGGCCAAGGACATCACCGTGTTCGCGCCGGCCAACGCCGCCTTCGCGAAGATCCCGACGGCCACGCTCGACTCGGTGCTGAACAACAAGGCGGAACTCACCAAGATCCTCACCTACCACGTCGTGCCGGGACAGCTCAGCCCGAGCCAACTCGCGGGCACGCACAAGACGCTGGAGGGCAGCGACCTGACGGTCACCGGCTCCGGCGAGCAGTTCACCGTCAACGGCACCTCCATGGTGGTCTGCGGTGACGTCCACACGGCCAACGCGACCGTCTACATCGTCGACACCGTGCTGATGCCGAAGTCCTGACACGCCGTCCGCGGCAGTCCGGGACCAGGGGCGGGGTGCGCAAACTGCGCACCCCGCCCCTTCCGTTGTGGGCGGACGCCCCCGGGAGGGTCAGGACGTCTGCACAACGTTGGAAACCGAGCAGGAGCAGGACAGCATGCCGCTTCGGAGTTGTCCAGACCTCGTGTCACTGACCTGTTGCACAAGCACAGTTCGTCCAACTGCTGACGTGCGCAAATGCCTGGGCTTCGAGGATCGGGCGTGCGGTGATGGGCAATCACCCTTCGCAGCAGACTTCTTGACAGCCCGTCGAGCCTTGCCTCATCGTCCTCTACATCGTTGGAAACCGGCGGGTAGTCGTCAGCCGCCGTCGTGTCCTCGCGCACCTCCTCCACCCTTCCCTCTCGCAGCCAAGGATGTGATCGGGCGCATGAATCCCACCCTGCGCGCCAAGACCCCCGTCGCCGCACTGCTCGCGGCAGGCCTCTGCCTCGGTGCCGCGGCCTGCACCAACGCCGGCTCCACGACCGCCACCGGCGGCACCAGCGCCTCCGCCGCGAACTCCGCGGCCGCCCAGCAGGTCGTCCCGCCCTCCGCGAGCGCCGCCGGACCCGGCTGCACCTACCAGAGCTACGCCGGTGGCGTGCCCAAGCTGGACATCACCGACGGGAAGACGATCGTCGGGTTCTCCCAGTCCGAGTCCACCAGCAACCCCTTCCGCGCCACCGAGACCTCGAGCATCGAGGCCGAGGCCAAGCGGCTCGGCGTCAAGCTGATCGAGCGCAACGCGAACGCCGACGTCAACGCGCAGAACTCACAGATCGAGGACATGATCGCGCAGGGCGCCCAGGTGCTGATCGTGGCGCCGGAGAACTCCGCCGGGCTCGGGCCCGCACTGGCCGAGGCCAAGTCCAAGAAGATCCCGGTGCTCACCATCGACAGAACCGTCACTGGCACCGCCTGCAGCGACTTTGTGGCCTTCATCGGCTCGAACTTCTACGGCCAGGCGCAGACAGCCGCCGACGACGTGGCTGTCGCCACCGGTGGTACCGCCAAGGTCGCCATCCTCCAGGGCACCCCCGGCAACAACGTCTCCGCTGACCGCACCAAGGGCTTCACCGACGAGATCGCCGCCAAGTACCCGGGGCTGTCGGTGGTGGCCTCGCAGACGGCCGACTTCGACCAGACCACCGGGCAGAAGGTGATGGAGCAGCTGCTCCAGGCCCACCCTGAGATCACCGCCGTGTACGCCGAGAACGACGGCATGGCGCTCGGGGCGATGCAGGCGATCCGCGCCGCGGGCAAGGTCCCCGGCAAGGACATCAAGATCGTTTCCATCGACGGGATCCAGCAGGCCGTCCAGGACGTGGCGAGCGGTCAGATCGCCGCCGACATCGAGACCAACCCGCGCTTCGGCCCGCTCGCCTTCCAGTCCCTCCAGGACCTCTACGGCGGAGCCGGCGTCCAGCCCAAGGTGATCATCAAGGACAACCACTTCACCTCGGCCAACGCCCAGCAGGCCCTGGCCCAGGGCCTCGTCTACTGACGTCCCGTCCGCCCGCGCGTCGGGAGACGGCGTCCGCACCGCGGCGCCGCCGTCTCCCCGCGCCCGACCCGAAGGAGGAGGAACGACATGGTCCCGACGGACCGCACCGTCCTTGAGACGGCCGGGATCGGCAAGAGCTTCGCCGGGGTCCACGCCCTGCGCGGCGTGGACCTGACGCTGCACGCCGGGCAGGTCCACGCGCTCATCGGCGAGAACGGCGCCGGCAAGTCCACGCTGATCAAGGTGATCACGGGCGTCCACCGGCCCGACGCCGGCCGGCTGCGCTTCGGCGGGCAGGAGCGGGAGTTCCGCAGCCCGTCGGAGGCGCAGAAGGCGGGGATCTCGACCATCTACCAGGAGGTCAACCTCGTCCCGATGATGTCGGTGGCGCGCAACCTCTTCCTGGGCCGCGAGCCGCGCCGCTTCGGCCTGCTCGACGTGCGCCGGATGAACCGCGAGGCGGGGCGGGTGCTGGCCGAGTACGGCGTCGAGGTGGACGTGACCCGCCCGCTGCAGACGCTCGGCCTGGGCGCCCAGCAGATGGTGGCGCTGGCCCGGGCCGTGCAGGTCGAGGCGCGCGTGGTCATCATGGACGAGCCCACCTCGTCGCTCGAACCGCGCGAGGTGGAGACCCTGTTCTCCGTCATCCGCGGCCTGACCGCACGAGGCATCGCCGTCGTCTACGTCAGCCACCGCCTGGACGAGCTCTACGCGATCTGCGACCGGGTCACCGTGCTGCGCGACGGCCGGGTCGTGCACAGCGGCGAACTGGCCGGGCTGGACCGGCTGGAACTGGTCTCGCTGATGCTCGGCCGGGAGCAGAGCGTGGTGCGGGACAAGGGCACCACCGCGTTCGGCGCCGGGCGTCGCAGCCGCGCGGGCGGGACCCCCGCGCTGCGCGCCCGGGGTCTGTCGGTCCGCCACCGGGTGCACGACGTCTCGTTCGACGTGCACCCCGGTGAGGTCGTCGGCCTCGGCGGCCTGCTCGGCGCGGGGCGCAGCGAGACCGCGAAGGCGGTGGTCGGCGCGCTGGGCGCAGGGGCGGGCAGCGTCGAAGTGGCCGGTCGGCCGCTGGCCCGGCGCAGCCCGGCCGCCGCGATCCGGGCCGGCGTCGTGCTGCTGCCGGAGGACCGCAAGGTCGAGGGGATCGTCCCGAACCTGTCCGTGCGCGAGAACATCGTGCTCGCCGCCCTGCCCACGCTCTCGCGCGCGGGCATCGTCTCCCGCGCCCGCCAGGACGAGATCGTCGACCGCTTCGTCCAGCGGCTGCGGATCAAGACCTCCGGCCCCGATCAGAAGGTCAGTGACCTCTCCGGCGGCAACCAGCAGAAGGTGTTGCTGGCCCGCTGGCTCTGCCTGGATCCCGAGGTGCTGCTGCTCGACGAGCCGACCCGCGGCATCGACGTCGGCGCCAAGGCCGAGGTGCAGGCCCTGATCGACGAGCTGGCCTCGGACGGGCTCGGGGTGCTGCTCATCTCCTCCGACCCCGAGGAGCTGATCGAGGGCTCGGACCGGGTGGTCGTCCTCAAGGACGGCGCGGTCGTGGGCGAGCTGACGGGAGAGCAGGTCAGCGAGGAGGGGCTGCTCGCCGCGCTGTCGCACCACCCGGCCGACGAGTGCGGCCCGGTGCCCGAGCCCGAGCCCGGTCCCGATCCCGATCCTGAGCCCGGCCCCGGGATCGTGCCCGAGTCCGTGCCCCAGCCCGCGTCCGACACCGCGACCGGAACCGACTCCGGCGACGAGAAAGGCACCGCACGATGAGCGCCCTCGGCCTCGCCGGCGTCGTCCCCGACCGGGACCGCAGCCTGCGACTGCTCCAGCAGTACGGCGTCTACGCCGCCCTGCTCGTGCTGTTCGCGGTCTCCGTGGCCCTGGACACCGGCTTCCTGTCCACCGGCAACCTCCGCATCCAGCTCTTCCAGGTCGCCCCGACACTGGTGGTCGCGCTCGGCATGGCGCTGGTGATCGGCACCGAGGGCATCGACCTGTCCGTCGGTGCGGTGATCGCCGTGTCCGCGGCGGTCATCCCGCTCTACATCGGCTGGGGACTGCCCGTCGCGCTCGTGGTGGCCCTCGCGCTCGGTGCGGTCAGCGGGCTGGCCGCCGGGGCCATGGTCGCCTTCACCAAGGTGCAGCCGATCGTGGCCACCCTCGCGCTGATGATCGGCGTGCGGGGGATCGCGGAACTGGTCAACGGCGACTCCGCCAAGCCCGTCACCGACAGCGGGCTGCTCTCGCTCGGCGCCGACGGCTTCGCCGGCGTGCCGCTGATGGCCTGGATCGCCGCCGGCTGCGTCGCGCTCACCGGCACGCTGGTCCACCGGACCACCTTCGGGCGCCAGTTGGTCGCCGTCGGCGACAACCGCCGTGCGGCCCGGCTGTCCGGGCTGCCGGTGCGGCGGGTGCTGATCACCGTCTACCTGCTCTCCGGCGTGCTGGCCGCCCTCGCGGGCGCGCTGATCGTCGGCCACGGCGCCGAGGCCGACCCGGCCAACCAGGGCCTGAACATGGAGCTCGACGCCATCACCGCCGTCGTGGTCGGCGGCACGCCGCTGACCGGCGGCCGGGTGCGGGTGCTCGGCACCGTCGCCGGGGCGCTGTTCATGCAGCTGATCAGCGCCGTGCTGACGCAGCACAACGTGCACACCTCCATCACCCAGATCGTCGAGGCCGCCATCATCTGCTTCGCCGTGTACGCCTCCCAGGAGCGTGGTACCCGATGAGCCCCACCGTGCTGACCTCCGCCGTCCCGGACCGGGGGCCGGAGCCGGAGCCGCGCCGGACCACCGGCGGTGCCGGGTCCGTCGGACGCGAGCGACGCGAGCGGCTGGCCGCCCAGGTGCAGCGGCGCGGCGCGCTGGTGGTGCTGGCGCTCGTCGCGGCCGTCGCGTCGATGGTCTCGGCCACCTTCCCGACCTGGTCCAACGTCAGTGCCATCCTCGGTAACGACGCCTTCGTGTGGCTGTTGGCCCTCGGCATGACCTTCGTCATCATCACCGGCGGCATCGACCTCTCCGTCGGCTCGATGTACGCGCTCGGCGGGGTACTCGCCGCCTACGGCGCGCAGACGCACGGCACCTGGCTCGCGATCGTGCTGCCGCTCGCCGTGGGCGCCGCCTGGGGAACCGTGCAGGGGCTGCTCGTCTCCCGGGCCGGAATGGCCCCGTTCATCGTCACGCTCGCCGGGCTGCTCGGCGCGCGCGGGCTGCTGCAACTGGTCACCGACGAGGGCGCCACCACCTACCTCGTCCCGCCCGGCTCCGCCTTCCGCAGCCTGGGCGCGGGCACCTGGACGCCCGTGCTGATCGTCGCCGCCCTGTTCGGGCTCGGCGCGGTGCTGCTGACCCGGACCAGGTTCGGCGCCGACCTGACCGCCATCGGCGGCAACGAGAACGCCGCCCGGCTGATGGGCCTGCCCGTCGCCCGCACCAAGCTGCTCGTCCACGTCCTGTCCGCGACCCTCGCCGCCGCGGCCGGGGCGCTGGGCAGCGCCCGGCTCGGCTCCGGGGTCACCACCATCGGCGTCGGCTACGAGCTGACCGCGATCGCCGCCGTCGTCATCGGCGGCACCCTGCTGACCGGCGGCAGCGGCTCCGTCGGCGGGACCGTCACCGGCGTGCTGCTTCTCGCCGTGATCCACAACCTGATCGACCAGTACGCCTCCCAGTACGGCTCCGCGTTCACCGACACCGTCAACGGCGCGTTCCTCGCCGTGGTCGTGCTCGTCCAGGCGCTGCTGGCCCGCGGCCGGCAGGAGGAGTGAGCCGTGGGTGTGAGCCTCAAGGACGTCGCGCTGCGCGCCGGAGTGTCGGTCAAGACCGTCTCCAACGTCGTCAACAACTACCCCCACATCCGACCCGGGACCAGGGAACGCGTCCAACGCGCCATCGACGAGCTGGGCTACCGCCCCAACGCCACCGCCCGCCACCTGCGCACCGGACGCAGCGGCATCATCGCCCTCGCCGTCCCGGAGCTGGGCAACCCCTACTTCGCCGACCTGGCCGCGGCGGTCATCGACGCCGCGGCCCACCACGGGCACACCGTCCTGCTCGACCACACCGCCGGGCTGCGCACCAACGAGACCCTCGTCTCGCAGGGTTTCCGCTCCCACCTCATCGACGGGCTGATCCTCAGCCCGATCCAGCTGGAGAACGAGGACCTGCTGCGCCGCACGGACGGCCCGCCGCTGGTGCTGCTCGGCGAGCGCGAGTACGACGCCCCCTACGACCACATCGCCATCGACAACGTGGCCGCCGCCCGGCTGGCGGTGCGTCACCTGCTGGACCTGGGACGGCGTCGGATCGCGTTCGTCGGCGCCCGCCGCGAGACCCTGCGCCAGCCTGCTCACCTGCGACTGCGCGGCTGGCGAGAGGAGATCCTGCGGGCCGGCGGCACCCCGCGCGACGAGCTGGTCGTCGCCACCGACGGCTACGACCGCCTGGACGGGGCGGTCGCCATGACCCGCCTGCTGGCCCTGCCAGAACCGCCCGACGCCGTCTTCGCCTACAACGACCTGGTCGCCCTCGGCGCGCTGCGGGTGCTGGCCGAACGCGGCCTGCGCGTCCCGCAGGACGTGGCCGTCGTCGGCTTCGACGACATCGAGGACGGCCGCTACGGCGGCGTCTCGCTCACCACCGTCGCGCCCGACAAGGCGGCCATCGCCCGGCTCGCCGTCGACTGCCTGATCGCCCGCATCGAGGCGGGCGCCGGGGGCGCCGCGGGCGCGGACCGGGCCGCGATCGTGCCCCGCCGCATCCTGCCCGGCCACACGCTCGTGGTCCGCGAGTCCACAACGGGCCGCGCCCGGGCGGCCGAACCCCGGCTCGTGCCCGGCTGAACGGCGACCCGCACGACGCCCGCATCCGCCCCCGAGGACGTGAAGGATCCCATGCCGCAGCCACGCCTGACCCGCGCCCCGTTCGGCGCCCTGCCGGACGGCACCACCGTCGCCCGCTGGACCCTCGACTCCGGGACCGGTGTGCGCGCCGAGGTGCTGGAGTACGGCGGCGTCCTGCACCGCCTGGAGGTGCCCGACCTGTCCGGCCGCGCCGACTCCGTGGTGCTGGGGCTCGCCGACCTCGCCGCCTACCGTGCCGACAGCGCCTACCTCGGCGCGCTCGTCGGCCGGTACGCCAACCGCATCGCCCACGGCCAGTTCACCCTCGACGGGCGCGCCCACCAGGTGCCGGTCAACGACCGCGGCCACGCCCTGCACGGCGGCCCCGACGGCTTCAACCGGCGGGTCTGGCGGGCGACGCCCAGGCCCGGCCCGTACGCCGCCGCGCTCCGCCTGGACCTGCGCAGCCCCGACGGCGACATGGGGTTCCCCGGCACCCTCGACGTCACCGCCGTCTACACCCTCGACCGGCACGGCACGCTGCGCCTGGAGCTCACCTCCCGCACCGACCGGGCGACCCCGGTCAACCTCACCCATCACGCCTACTTCCACCTCGGCGGGCCCGGCCGCGGCGACGTGCTCGCCCACCGGCTCGCCGTCGACGCGGACACCTACCTGCCGGTGAACGCGGAGGCGATCCCGCTCGGCGAGTTCGCCACCATCGCCGGCACGGCCTTCGACTTCCGCTCGCCGCGTCCCGTGGGGGAGTGCCTCGACGCCGACGATCCGCAACTGCTCGCGGCGGGCGGCTACGACCACTGCTTCGTGCTCACCCCGCCGCCCGCGCCCGGCGCGCTGCGGCGCGCCGCGCGCCTGCACGAGCCGCGCAGCGGGCGGCGGTTGGAGGTCTGGACGACCGAGCCGGGGTTGCAGGTGTACAGCGGCAACGCCCTCGACGGCTCACTGCGCGGCCCGGACGGCAAGCGCCACGAGCGTCACGCCGCGCTGTGCCTGGAGACCCAGCAGTTCCCCGACGCGCCGAACCGGCCCTGGTACCCGGACCCGGTCCTGCGTCCGGGCACCTCCCGGCGCAGCACCACCGAGTTCCGCTTCCCGCACCTGTCCGCGCCGCGCGCGGACCGCTGAGCGGGAGGCCCCGATGACCGCCCGCTGTCCACGACGCTTACCGAGCCCGCGCTCTGACGAGACCTCAGCGGGCCGAGGTGCTGCTCTCGCGCACCACCACCCGGAAGCCCGGTGTGATCAGCCGGCTCGGGCCGTCGTAGCGCTTCTCGATCCGCTCCATCAGGCAGCGCACCGCGAGTTCGGCGATGTGGCGCTTGTCGGGTGCCACCGTGGTCAGCGACGGGATGGCGTACTCGGCCTCCTCGACGTCGTCGAAGCCGACGATCGCGATGTCGTCCGGCACCCGCAGCCCCGCCTCGTGCGCGGCGCGCAGCGCGCCGAGTGCCAGCAGGTCGTTGAAGCAGAACACCGCGTCCGGACGGTCCGGCAGCTTCAGCAGCCGCCGCATCGCCGACGCGCCGTCGGGGCGGAAGTAGGCGCGGACCGGAGGCAGCAGGGCCTGGTCGACCGTCAGGCCCGCGCCCTCCAGGGCGGTGCGGAAGCCGGTGAGGCGCTGCTCGGCGGTGGCGCGCGGGGAGGGGTCCTGCCAACCGATGGCGGCGATCCGGCGGTATCCCTCGTCGATCAGGTGCCGGGTCACCGCGCGGGCGCCCGCGACGTTGTCGATGTGGACGCGGTCCGCGACCGGGCCGAGGTCGGCCTCGCCGAGCAGGACCAGGGGGATCTCGCGCGAGCGGGACAGCAGCGTCGCCTGGTCCAGGCCGAGCGGGCTGAGGATGACCCCGTCGATCATCGGGTCGCCGAGGCCGGAGGCGATACGCAGTTCGGCGGCCGGGTCGCCGCCGGTGTCGTCCATCAGCACGGTGATGCCGACTCTTCGTGCCGCCGCGATCACCTCGACCGCGAGCTCGGCGAAGTACGGCGAGGGCAGCTCCGGGAAGGCCAGGGCGATCACCCCGCTGCGCCCGGTGCGCAGCCGACGGGCGGTCAGGTTCGGGTGGTAGCCGAGTGCGTCGATCGCCCGCTGGACGCGCTCGCGCGTCGCCTCGGCCACCGGCGTCGTGCCGTTGACAACGTTGGAAACCGTCTTGACGGAGACCTGCGCCAGCTCCGCCACGTCCTTCAGACGTGGGGCCGTCGGGCCCTCGGTCGGCATGGACATGCCTGCACCCCCACCTTCCGCCGACCGTGCGCGAGGGAGCGAGGCCGGCACCTGCGCCGCGACTACAACGTGAGAATACAAGGTCAGCGGTGAACTGCCGTCAGGTCTGCCACAGCTCGGGGCCGTCGGGCGGAGCGCGGGCGCCGCCGCGCCCGTCGCGCATCCCCACCGCACCCCCGCCGCAACCGCACTGGTCCCCCCGGTCGCTTCCATCTGCTCGCTCCACCCCACCCCAGGAGCCATCATGTCCAGTCACCGCACCACCGGCGGCCCGGCCGGGCCGTTCCGGCGGCTACGCCGTGCCGTGCGCGGCGCCGTCACCGCGCTCGCGCTCGTCGTCGCGGCGCTCGTCGGTCTGCCCGCCGTCGGCCACGCGGCCGGCTCGCTGCCCTGTGACCTGTACGCCGCCGGCGGCACCCCGTGTGTCGCCGCGCACAGCACCGTCCGCGCCCTCTTCTCCGCCTACGACGGCCCGCTCTACCAGGTGACCCGCGTCTCCGACGGCGCCACCAGCGACATCGGCCTGCTCGCCACCGGTGGCTACGCCAACGCAGGTCAGCAGGACGCGTTCTGCGCCGGCAGCAGCTGCCGGATCACGAAGATCTACGACCAGACCTCGCGCCACAACGACCTGACCCCGGGCCCGTCCGGCACCTCCGGCATGGGTGCGGACCGCGGCGCGGACGCGAGCGAGATCGCCGTCACCGCCGGGGGCCACAAGGTCTACGGGGTGTGGATCTCGCCGGGCGTCGGCTACCGCTACACCGGTGCCGCCTCCGGCGTGGCCGTCAACGGCCAGCCGGAGGGCGCCTACATGGTGGCCAGCGGCACCCACGTCGGCTCGGCCTGCTGCTTCGACTACGGCAACGCCGAGAGCACCCCGGCCGACACGGGCAACGGCCACATGGACGCCGTCTCCCTCGCCACCACCTGCTACTTCCCGCCGTGCACCGGCAACGGCCCCTGGGTCGAGGCCGACATGGAGAACGGCATGTTCCAGGGGAACAACGGCTCCAACACCGCCAACGCGGGCAACACCAGCACCTACGTCACCGCCATGCTGAAGGACGACGGGCAGACCACCTACGCCCTCAAGGGCGCGAACTCCCAGTCCGGCGGCCTCTCCACCTGGTGGGACGGATCGCTGCCCACCCGTGGCGGCTACCTGCCCATGCACCAGGAGGGCGGCATCATCCTGGGCACCGGCGGCGACAACAGCAACTGGAACATGGGCACCTTCTTCGAGGGCGTCATGGTCTCCGGCTTCCCGGGCGACGCCACCGAGAACGCCGTCCAGGCGAACATCGTCTCGGTCGGCTACGCGGGGGAGAGCAACGTCCCCAACGGCCCGCAGGGCACCATCGCCGGGCCGGGCGGCCAGTGCGTCGACGTCGCAGCCGACGACACCGGCGTCGACGGTGCGGCCGTCCAGCTGTGGAACTGCCAGTCCTACGCCGAGGACCAGCACTGGACCCACAACGCCAACGGCTCACTCAGCACACTCAGCCGGTGCCTGGACATCAACGGCGACGGCACGGCGGCCGGTACGCCGGTGGAGCTGTGGGACTGCAACGGGGTGGGCGGCCAGAAGTGGGTGCAGCAGGCGGACGGTTCGCTGCTGAACCCGCAGTCGGGCCTGTGCCTGGACGACCCGAGCGGCAACACCGCCAACGGCACCCGGCTGCAGATCTGGACCTGCAACGGCTCAGGGGCGCAGAAGTTCGCCGTCACCGGCGGCGCCCCGGTCGTCGGTCCGGGCGGTCAGTGCGTCGACGTCCTCGGTGACGACACCGGCGCCGACGGCACCGGCATCGACCTGTGGGGCTGCCAGTCCTACGCCGTCGACCAGCACTGGTTCCACAACAGCGACAACTCGCTGGAGACCCTGGGCCGGTGCCTGGACATCGATGGCAACGGCACGGCGGCGGGCACCCAGGTGGAGCTGTGGGACTGCAACGGGGTGGGCGGCCAGAAGTGGGTGCAGCAGTCGAACGGCTCGCTGCTGAACCCCCAGTCGGGCCTGTGCCTGGACGACCCGAGCGGCAACACCGCCAACGGCACCCGGCTGCAGATCTGGACCTGCAACGGCTCCGGCGCGCAGACGTTCGCCCTGCAGTGACGGCGGCGGACTGAGCGGTGCGGGCGCGACGATGAAACCGTCGCGCCCGTCCGCTCGTGCCCGTCCGCTCGCGCTCGTCCGCTCGCAGCCGTCAGCCGTGGCGGACCGAGAAGAACGGCGAGTCCGCCAGGAGCGACAGCGGCGGCGGCGTGGTCGCGCCCGCCGCACCGATCGGGCCCGTCGACGCGCTCACCGCGACCTCGCCCTTGGCCAGGCACGACGGCAGGCCCGCCGGCACCGGCAGCCGCAGCCGCAGCACCACCCGTCGGCCCGGTGTCAGCGCCACCGTCTCCAGCAGCGGCCAGCCCGCGCTGGTCGCCGCCGTCGACGTCGTGTGCCAGGCCCCGCCTTCCGACCACTGGACGGTCGGGAACGGGCTGAACGTGCAGTTCGGCGAGGAACCGCCGGCGTCGACCCGGAGCTGCACGCCCGTGTACGAAGCCGGCGTGTCGTCGGCCAGGGTCACGTCGAACTCACCCGAGGTCTGCCCGGTGACCACGTCCGCCGGCCCCGTCACGCTCAGCGTGGGACCGGTCAGCACGACCGGGTAGGTTGCCGTGACCGGGGCGTGTCCGCTCCCGTCCAGCCGCACTCCCAGGTCGAGGCCGGGGTCGCCCAGCGGCAGCAGCCGCAGTTGCTGCGTCACCCTGCCACCGGCCGGGAGCGCCAGCGTGAAGGTCGCCTGGTCCACCCAGCCGCCGCCGGGCCGCGCGACGAACCGGACGGGCACCGTCACCCACGCCCCTGACGCCGGATCCAGTCGCTCCGCCACCGCCTGTTCGTCCGGCGCCGAGGCGTTCGGGGTGGTCGCCCGCGGGATCCCCAGGGAGAGCGTCACGGTCTCGGTCGTGGCCGCGCCCGGATCGGTCACCGTCAGCGTCGCCTGGTTGAGTGCCGACTCGGCCAGCGTCGACGGCAGCTGCAGCGCCACGGACGGCGCGCCCGTGGGCGTCGCACTGGGGGAGGCCTGCGCGCTCGCGCTCGGCGGCGGACTCGGCACGACCGTCGCCGGCGCCGTACCGGTGACGGCCGGCAGCGGGGCGTGCCCGGTCGGGCCGCCCGACAGCCCCAGACCCGCCGCGGTGCCGGCCGCCGCAAGGACCACCGGCACGGCCGCCAGCGCCAGCAACCGGCGTACCCGCCGTTGCCGCCCCCGCTGTCGTGCCGCCGCCGCCCCCTGCGGCACCGCCGCGCCCGAGGCAGCTGCCGCGACCGCGCCCAGCAGGTCCGTCAGCTGCTCGTTCTCGCCGCTCCCGAGGCGGTCGAGGTGTTCGCTCATGGTCACAGCTCCTTCGCCGTCGTGCGCCGTGCGGGAAATCCGGACGCCGGTACCGCTGTCGTCCGTGCCGGCTCGCCGACGGCGAGCTCGTCCGCGCGGTCGGACAGGTGGACCGACAGGGCCTTGCGCCCACGCGAGAGCCGGGCCTTCACGGTCCCCTCGGCCGTGCCCGTCTGCGCCGCGATCTCCTGCACCGACCAGCCGACCAGGTGGTGGAGCACGATCGCGCTGCGCTGCTCCGCCGGGATCCGCCGCAGCGCGGCCACCAGCGCCAGGTGGTCCGGCGTCAGCCCCGGCACCTGCGTGTCGTCCGCGTGCCGGCGGTGCGCGGACAGCCGGTTGACCGCCTTGCGCCACGACGACACCGACAGCCGGTAGGCCACCGTCCGTACCCACGCCTCCGGCGCGGGGTGCCGGCGCACGCGCGACCACCGCTGCCAGGCGCGCGCGTAGGCCTCCTGGACGCAGTCCTCGGCCTCGCTGATGCTCCCCGTGGTCAAGAACAGCTGGCCCACCACCCGCCGGTAGCTCGCGGCGTAGAACGCGTCGAAGTCGACGCCCTCCGGTTCCGCCACCGCCCCTCCCTTCCTCGTCCCTCCAGCGCGGACGCCCCCTCGGGCGCGCCGCCGCAGAGTTCACGCGTGGGTCGGGGCTCCGGTTGCGTCGGGAAGCGTCGGGAAGCGGACTCGCTCCGGGCGACCGCCCGGGGTGGCGTTCGGGCCCCGGCGGAGCGGTGGAGCGGCGCGGGCCGGGCAGGCGTGGTAGGCAGGAGGATGTGACGGAATCCGCCGGTCGAGCCCCCTGGATCGCGCCCCTCCCGTGGGTGCTGATCGCGGCCAGCGTGACGCTCGAACTGACCACGCCGGCCGCGTACTCCTATCTGTCGCTGCTCAGCGCGGCGACCCCGCTGGCCGCGCTCTCCTACAGCATCCGGTGGGTCGTCGCCGTCGCCGTCACGGGTGCGCTGGGGATGATCGCCCTGCAGATCGACCAGGGCCGCGCCTACAGCGCTCACTTCCTCGTCGACTTCGCCGCGAACGCGCTCATCGCCGCGGTCGCGGTGTTCTTCGCGGTGAGCACGCAGCGGTCGACCCGTCGGCTCGAACGGGTCCAGGCGCTGGCGGAGGCGGCGCAGCGGGCGCTCCTGCGTCCCCTGCCGCGGCGCGTCGGCAGCGTCGCGCTGGCCGGCTTCTACCGGGCGGCGGACTCCGAGGCGCTGGTCGGCGGTGACCTCTACGGCGTGCGGCAGTCGCCCTGGGGCACCCGGATGATCCTCGGCGACGTGCGCGGCAAGGGCAACGGCGCGGTCGCGACCGTCGCCACCACGCTCGCCACCTTTCGGGAGGCCGCCGCCGTGCAGGAGTCCCTCGCGGACGTGGCGGAGCGCATCGAGACCGCCCTGGCGCTGGACTCGGCCGACGCCCACGACGACGAACTGTTCGTCACCGCCGTCCTGCTGGAGTTCCCCAGCGACGAGCCGGTGGTCCGCCTGCTCAATCGCGGCCACCCGCCGGTCCTGCTCATGGACGAGGCGGGGGTCCGGCCGCTCGACGTGCCGTTCGCCCTCCCGCTGGGCCTCGGCGCGATGCTCGGCCACGCGGCCCAGGGCGAGGTCACCCACCAGCTCGCCGAGGGCGACCTGCTCGTCGCCTACTCCGACGGCATCACCGAGGCCCGGGACGAGCACGACAACTTCTACCCGCTCACCGGCCGACTCGGCTCGAACTTCTCCGGCCGCTCGGCCCACCGCGCCAGCCCGTCCCGCGTCGCGGAGTTCATCGAGCACGACGTCGCGTCGTGGGCGCAGAGCCTGAAGGACGACGCGGTCGTGCTGGTCCTGGAGCGCGTGAGCTGATCGCCCGAGCGGCAGTGGGTCGGGCAGTTGGTTCGGCCGTTCGTTTGTCGGACGTCCGTGCGACGATCGTGCCGATGGCTCAGCGACGGAGCGACGGGCGGACGAGGGGGCGAGCGAGATGACCGGAGCCGCGTCGGGCTTCACCGCCCGCACCGGCCACGAGCCCCCCGAGCAGCTGACCCCCGCGTTCACCGCCGCGCGTCCGGGACAGGTGGCGCAGGCCTGGCAGTCACTGCTGCAGATCCGCCGCCTCACCCGCCCCGACCACCCGGAGCTCCCGGCCGCGTGGGAGCGCACCCGCCCGCTCCAGGCCGTCGGCCTGGCCCTGGAGGCGGAGGGCCTGCCCTTCGCCGCGGTCGACGCCGAGGGCGCCGTCCTGGACAGCGGCCTGCAGCTGACGCAGGAGCAGCCGGGCGTCGTCCGCGCCGAGTGGGCCCACCGCCGCGGGGACCGCCCGCCGGACGCCGGCGAGTCCCAGCTCCGGACCGCGGCGGCCGCCGCCGGCCACGCCGGCTGGGACGCCCTGCTCTACCGCGCCGGCCGCGCCCGCTACCTCCTGATCGAACCGGGCCGCACCACCTGAGCGTCCGCGCCGGGCCGCGTGAAACCGTGTTGCCCAGGCCCGGGACGATCACTACGGTCGGTCGGGTGACTACCGGGTCGGCCACAGGCCACACACGAGCAGGGCACCCGGCCGCCGGATGAGCCCGAGGCGGGCCAGAGGCCCGCCCACCCCTCCGCGTCCTTGCCGCTCCAGGCGCCCACCTCGGGCGCGCCCTTGCACGGATCCCAAGACCGGAGACACACACCCTCATGTCCATCGACCAGCCGCACCCTCACGCGTCCACGCGGCCGGCGGCCGTCGTCCAGCTCGACCACACCGCCGTGTACGCCGGCGACCGCCACCTGTCGGCGGAGTTCCTCGCCGCCGTCCTGGGCCTCGAGGTCGGAGCCCCGTTCGGGCCGTTCCTGCCCGTCGACCTCGGCAACGGTGTGACGCTCGACTACTGCGAGAAGCGGGACGAGCCGATCCAGCCGCAGCACTACGCGTTCCTCGTGCCGGACGAGCGGTTCGACGCCGTGATCGCCCGCCTGGAGGCGCTCGCGGTCACCTACTTCGCCGACCCGGGCCATCGCGACCCGGGCCGGACCAACGACCTGTTCGGCGGCCGCGGCGTCTACTTCGCCGATCCGGACGGCCACAACCTGGAGGTCATCACCCGGCCGTACGCGCGCCCGTAGCAGAACCGTCGCGCCGCCGGTCGAATCCGGTCGGCTCCGGTCGGGCGTCCGGGAGACGGTCGAAGGTCGGGCGCCCCGCCCGAACTTCGGCGGGTCAACGGCGGCCCGGCGGCGGGGCCGGAAACCCCGGGACGGCCGTCCCGCGGCCGTACGCCCCGCTGTGAGGATCTCGTACCGACGGATCTGCCGGGCCGCTCGTTCGAGTGGCCCCGACTGACAGGGGGACCAACATGACCGCACGCCTGCGCAAGCCGATCGCCATGGCCGCCGCCGCGCTGGCACTGGCCGGCGGCGCGACGGTGACCACCTCGGTGGCGGCCCACGCCGCACCGCGCTCCTGCGTGTGGACCTCGGAGAGCACCGACGGTACGGAGTCGGTGCGCGACGGCAACGGCACGGTGGTCGTCGCCGGATGGATCGACCAGCAGTACGACTACTGCGGCAACACCCGTGCCGTCTTCGTCTGGAACAACGCGTTCCGGACGACCGGTCACCCGGGGATCACCGGCGCCTGGGTGCGGGCGATCAACCAGTCCTACGACAACCTGGGGACCTGGTCGGACAGTGGCAGGACGCCCGTGGGTTCGCTGGCGGGCCCGGCCGTGGCGACGGCCTCGATCGGCGTGCACGCCGGTGGTACCGACTCGTGGACGGGTGAGTCGATCCTCCACATCACCTACGCCAACGGGCAGGCCCGCGACTGCGTGGCCTGGAGCACGACGCACGACTACCACACCGGTGGCACCATCGCCGGTGGCGTCCGCAACGGCACCTGCCAGCTCTGACGGTCCATCGCCCGGACAGGCCCCGGGCCCTGCTCCCCATGCCGCTCACCGTGCGGTGCGGGGAGCTGGGCCCGTTCCCGCTACGCCGCGGCGAGCGGAGCGGGCGGCGTGGAGGGTGTGGACGGGTGCCGGCCGTGGAAGGTGCGGACCCAGACGGCGGTGACCAGGGTGAGCGCGCCCGCCAGGCCCATCGCGGAACCGGTGGCCACGCCCGCGGCGCCCGCCACCGCGCCGAGGAGGACCGGCATGACCCCCTGCAGCGTCATGATGCCGGAGCCGAGCAGGCCGAAGGCCTGGCCGTGGAGCTCCTCGGGCAGGGACTCGAGGAACGGCCGCTGCAGCCCCAGCTGGTAGGCGAAGCTCGCTCCGGCGATCACCAGCAGCAGCGCCGCCACGTTCTGGCCGGGCTCCGCCACGAACCCCAGCACCGCCAGCCCCATCAGCGCGGTCAGCGGCACCACCAGCCGTTCCCGCGTGCGCGGCGCCAGCAGTCGGCCCACCACCAGGTCGCCGGCCAGCATGCCCACCGGCAGCGCCGCCATGAGCAGCGCGTACGCCCCGGCGGAGAAGTGCCGCTGGCCCGCGTAGGCGACGATCAGGCCCTCCGCGCCGCCCGTGAACGAGGACGGCAGCCACTGCGCCAGGAGCAGCCGCCGCACCGCCCGGGTCCGTAGGAGGCGGAGGTTGCCCGCGAGGCTCGCCTTGACCACCGCGTCGTCGCCGACCGGTGCGGGCGGAGCGGGCATTCTGGGCAGGCCGAGCCGGACCACCAGCGCCGCGACCAGGTACAGCCCCGCCGCGGCCACCAGCGCCCGGCGCGCCCCCAGGACCGCCACCGCGACACCGCCCAGGGCCAGGCCCGCCAGCTGGGCCGCGGAGCCCGCGATGTTGTTCAGCGAGCGCCCCAGCACGTAGGCGTCGCCCTCCAGGAACTCCGCCACCAGCCGCCCGGACGCGCCGTTGAACACCGGACCCGGCAGCGCCACCAGCGCGACCACCAGCAGGCTCACCCCCACGGGCAGCCGCGCCAGCGCGACCAGCAGGGCGCCTGCCGCTCCCAGCAGGTAGCCGCCGGTGATCAGTCCGCGCGGCGGCAGCCGGTCCGCCAGCGACCCCAGCAGCATCGACCCCGGCAGGTGCGGCAGGAACCCGGCCGCGAACGCGAGCGCGGACAGCAGCGGCGAGCTGGTCGCGGCGTAGACGAGCACGGAGAAGGTGGTGATGCGCAGCGTCTCGGCGACGACGTAGAGCGTGTGGCTGACGAACATCAGCCGGAAGCGGGGCTCGCCGAGGACGTCGCTGTAGCGGGTCCGACGGTCGGCCGCCGGGGCGGCAGGTGCCGGCGGCGCGGAAGTGGCGGTCGGCGCGGAATCGGTCATGGCGGCAGCATGGAGCCGACGCACCCACCCGCGACATTTCTACGTCCACAGACGTAAGGTCGCGCCCCGGCCCGGGCGCGCGACGGGCCCCGGTCCGCGTCAGGCGCCGAACCAGCCCGGTTCCGCGACCAGGCCCGCGAGCTGGGCGCGCGTCAACGGGGGCCTGGCCATGAGCGGGCCGTAGGCGGGGTTGCCGCTGCAGGCGATGAGGCTCACCGAGCGGCCGTCCGGGAGGACCAGCAGCGCCGTGTAGCTCTCGCCCGTGCCGCCGAGGGGCGGGACCACCCAGGTCTTGAGCAGGCCGCCGCCGGCCAGCTGCTGGTTCGTGCAGTCCTGGTTGGCCCGGACGGAGCTCCCCGACGGCTGGACCCGGCACGGGTCGGTGGCACGCAGCGTGGCGGCCGAGGGATCGGGGACGAGGTCCTTGGCCGGATCCAGGACGTCGACCTCCAGATAGCCGACCGCCCCGGCGCCGCGCAGCGTGTAGCGGCCGTTCAGCTCGGAGCGGGGCTCGTGCGGGAAGGTGACCTTGGTCAGCGGGCCGATCCCGGCAGGCAGCAGCGCCCGCACCCGTTCGGCGGGCAGCGGCAGCGGCGTCGGGGCGGCGGAGGCGGTGGACACGGCGGGCCGCGGCGTCCCACCGGCGGCCGCTCCGAGGTCCGAACCGCCCGGCCCACCGGCGCCGCCCGGCCGGGCCAGCACGACCGTGCCGACCACCGCCGCCGCGACGGCGACCACCGTCGCACCCGCGACCGCACTGCGGCGGCGACGCCGCATCCGGTACCCGCGGGCGATCAGCTCGCCGTCCGAGACCCGACCGGGCCGCCGGACGTCCGAGACGGCCACGTCCAGCAGCACCCGGACGTCGCGGTCACCTTCCGGGTCGGTCAGGCCGGCGGACTCGTGCGCGTCAGCGTGGTTCATGCTTCCTCCCTCTCCAGCAGGCCGATCCCACGGGGTACGTACGCGCGCAGCGCGGCGATGCCGCGCGAGGCGTGGCTGCGGACCGTGCCCGGGCGCATGCCGAGCACGTCGGCCGTCGCCTCGACGCTCAGGTCCTCCCAGAAACGCAGCACCAGCACCGCACGCTGCTTGACGGGCAGCCTGGCCAACGCGGCCTGGACGGCCAACGCCGCCTCCATGTCCACCGTCGGTGCCGCGTGTTCCGGCAGCTCGCCGTGCGGCTGCTCACGGCGCCACATGCGCCGCCGGGACGCGATGAACACGTTCACCAGCGTCCGCCGGGCGAACGCCTCCACGCTGTCGATCCGCTCCAGGCGTCGCCAGGCCAGGATCACCTTCAGCAGTGCCGTCTGGACCAGGTCGTCCGCCTCGTCGCGGTCTCCGCACAGCAGGAAGGCGCTGCGGAACAGATGGTCGCGCCGTCCGTGGATGAACTCCTGCAGGGCGCTGTCGTCCTGCCCCATGCCCACCTCTCCCCCGGCCCTCCGGTCGGAGGGCCTCCACTCGTATCAGTGCGTCGGGAGTGGTGTTTCGTTGCAGTCGGCTCCGCCGCCGGCTCAGCCGGCTCAGCCGTCGCGGTCGTCGTCGCCGCCGACCGGCCGGGTCAGGCGGAGGGCACGCGCTTGGTGTCCAGGCCCTTGGCGATGGCCTGGAGGACCGCGTCGATGCCCTCGACGCTGCCGGTCGGCACGGCGAGCGCCAGCGCCGTGGTGCGGGCGGCGCACAGCGTCTCGTGGGCGCGCCGCAGGGCGCGGGGGTCGTGGGCCGGTTCGCAGAGCAGGTCCGCGTCGTCCAGGGCCGCGATGGCGGCTGCCGCGCCCAGGGCGCGGTCGGTCGCGGCGCGGACGGCCTGCGGGTCGCCGGTCGGTGCGAGCGTGGCGCCGGCGGCGGTGACCTCGGCGTTGAGCTGCGACAGCGGCTCACCGACCAGGCTGGAGATGGTGCGGGACATGCGGACTCCCCGTTGACTGACTACAGCGCGCGCACCTGTGCCTCGGGTCCGCCCGCCGCGCTCGGCCTCGGGCCGGGCGGCGCCCAGTCTGCCTTGCGAACGCCGTCCTGTCACTCGTCTGTGGAGGCCCCGCCCGTGCAAGGGCTCCGGCCCATGGTTCCGCACGTGGTCGAACGACCCTGGTTTCGCAAGGCCGCCGAGGCGTGACTCAGTCGGCGGAGGCCGCCGAGCGCAGCAGGGCGAGGACGGCGTCGACGGCCGGCCGGGCTGCGCTCGAAGGATGGGTCCAGGCATGGACGGACCGGGTCGGCTCCGGGCCCGCGATCGACCGCAGCCGTACCCCCGGGCCGGGGCTGTGGGCGAGCGCGGCCAGCCGCGGGACCAGGGCCACCCCCAGCCCGTGCGCCACCATGCGCAGGACGAGCTGGTAGTCGTCGACGGCGTGGCCGATCCGGGGGGTGAAGCCGGCGATCGCACAGACCCGGCGGACCAGCGCCGTGCTGCCGTCCTCGCGCGACCCCACGATCCACGGCACGTCCGCCAGCCGCCTCAGGTCCACCGGGCCCGCATCGGCGTCCGGGGCGGCGGGATCCGTGCCGGCGGACACCGCCAGCAGCACCGGCTCGACGGCCAGTGGATGGACCTCGAACTCGGGCGGCGCGGGCGCGGGCGTCAGGTTGTAGGTGTAGCCGACGGCCACCTCGCAGCGTCGCTCGCGCAGCGCGTCGAGCGCCTCGGGCGGCTCCAGCTCGTGGAGGGAGATCCGCAGCTCGGGGTGGAGCTCGCGGGCCGTGATCAGGGCCGGGACGACGTGCACGGCGGCGAAGGTGGAGAAGCAGGCGAGGTCGACGGGCCCGCGCGGGGTGTCGGCGGCACGAAGGTCGCGCTCCGCGCTCTCCAGGGCGGCGAGCACGATGCGGGCGTGCGCGACCAGGCGCTCGCCCTCGTGCGTCAGTCGGACCCGGCGGCCCGCCCGCTCGAGCAGCGGCACCCCCGCCTCCCGCTCCAGCACGGCCAGTTGCTGGGACACGGCCGAGGAGGTGTACCCGCAGGCGGCGGCGACGGCCGTCATGGTGCCGCGATCGGCCAGCTCCCGCAGCAGGAGCAGTCGGATCGGATCCAACATCAAGTGTTCCTAACAGGTCTGTGAAGCAATGCGTGGTGGACCTGAAAGATCCTTCCGCGCCATTCTGCCGGTGGCCCACCGGGTCGCACGGGAGTGCACGGACACAGCCACGAGGAGAGCACGTTGATCGACAGGTCGCTGATCGAGCGTCACGCCGCGCAGGCGTGGCCGGCCGCCGAGGCCGTGGAGCAGGACGGGTGGCTGCTGCGCCGAACGCCCGGTGTCTCGCGCCGACGCTCCAACTCGGCCGTGCCGTACGGGACGGCAGTTGCGCCGCGGGCCTCGCTCGCCCGTGTCGAGGAGTTCTACGCCGCCCGTGATCTGCCCGCCGTCGTGCAGGTGGCCCCCGCCGAGGACCATGTCGCGCTGGACGCGCTGCTGGCCGACCGCGGCTACCGCCGGGCCGCGCCCACGCTCGTCTGCACCGCCGTCACCGACGAAGTCGTCATCACCTCCTGTCCGGCCGGGCCGTTGGAGGTCGGCCTTGCCGAACACCCCGCCCGGGCCTGGCTGGACGCGTTCGTCGACCTCGACGGGCATGACGGCAGCCGTTCGGTGGCCGACCGGGTCCTGGTCCATGTCCCCGGCCCGGCCGCCTATCTGAGCGCCACCCACGAGGGGCGCGTCGTGGGGATCGGGCTCTTCGTGGCCGCGCCCGGTTGTGCCGGGGTGTTCTGCATGGCCACCCACCCCGACCATCGGCGCCGGGGCGTCGCCACCGCGCTCCTGCACGTCGGCGCCCGCTGGGCCGCCGCGCGCGGCGCCGGGACCCTGTATCTGCAGGTCGAGGAGGACAACGGCCCGGCTCGCCGACTCTACGAGGGCCTCGGCTTCCGGGTCTCGCACTCCTACCACTACCGGATTCGGTCCTGCCTCGGATGCGGCTGTGAATCTCCTTCAATCTGTCGTCTTCTTTCGCACTCTCGTTTATTGGTTGCGGTCAGGGGTGGTGGCTCACTAGATTCCCCTCGCGTTGCCGAGCCGCGTGGGGAGCACACCGATGACCGACCGAAGCCCCGTCCTGGAAGCCGTCGCCGCCGCCGGGACCGACCCGCGCCGGGTGCTGGCCTACGCCGAAGCGCTCACCAAGGTGCACCCGGGCGGAGAGGTCAGGGCCGTCGACGGGATCGACTTCACCCTGCGCCGCGGTGAGGCGTTCGGCTTTCTCGGCGCCAACGGCGCCGGGAAGTCCACCACCATGCGCATGATCGCGTGCGTGTCCCGGCCCAGCGGCGGCACGCTGCGCGTCCTGGGCATGGACCCGCTGCGTGACGGCGCCCGGATCCGCGCCCGCATCGGCGTGGTGCCGCAGGACGACTCGCTCGACATGGAGCTCACCGTCGAGGAGAACCTCCTGGTCTACGGGCGCTACTTCGGCCTCGGCCGGGCCCGTGCCCGCGAGCGCGCCCGCGAACTGCTGGAGTTCGCGCAGCTCGTGGAGAAGAGCGACACCAAGGTGTCGGCGCTGTCGGGAGGCATGCGCCGCCGCCTCACCATCGCCCGCTCACTCGTCAACGACCCCGAGATCCTGCTCCTGGACGAGCCCACCACCGGCCTCGACCCCCAGGCCCGCCACGTCCTGTGGGACCGGCTGTTCCGGCTCAAGCAGCAGGGCGTCACCCTCGTGCTCACCACTCACTACATGGACGAGGCCGAGCAACTCTGCGACCACCTCGTGGTCATGGACCACGGCCGCATCGTCGCCGAGGGCTCGCCGCGCGAGCTGATCGAGCGTCACTCCTCGCCGGAGGTCCTGGAGCTGCGCTTCGCCCCGGGCGCCCAGCAGGAGATGGCCCACCGGCTGGAGGACATCGACGTCGCCGACCGGACCGAGGTGCTGCCCGACCGCGTGCTGCTCTACACCGCGGACGGCGACGCCGCACTCGCCGCCGTGCACGACCGCTCCGTGCAGCCGGTCGCCACGCTGGTGCGCCGCGCCACCCTGGAGGACGTGTTCCTCACCCTCACCGGCCGCTCCCTGACCGACTAGCCATCCCGCCCGGCTGCTTCGAAAGGCACTCGCATGAGCCCGCTCGCCTGGCGCGAGTTCTCCTACTGGATGCGGCACTACCGCCGTACCTGGCGCGGCACCGTCGTGATCAGCGTGGCCAACCCGCTGCTCTTCCTGACCGCCATGGGCGTCGGTCTCGGCCGCCTCGTCGGGCCCGGATCCGCCCCGCTGCACGGGACCCCCTACCTGCAGTACCTCGCCCCGGGACTGCTCGCCGCCGCCAGCATGCAGACGGCGTTCGTCGAGGCCGGCCGACCCGTCCTCACCGCCGTGCGCCCGCAGGGGAGTTACCGCGCGGCCGTGGCAACGCCGCTGGAGCCTCGGGACGTCCACGCCGGGCACCTGCTCTTCGTCGCGTTCCGACTGCTCACCTCGGCGTCGGCCTTCGTCGCTGTCCTGTTCTGCTTCGACGGCTTCCACACCCCGCGCACCCTGCTGCTGGTCCCGGCGGCGCTGCTCACCGGTCTGGCCTTCGCCGCGCCCATCGCCGCCTGGGCGGTGGGGCTCGACGGACCCACCCCGCTGATGTCGCTGCTGCGGTTCGTGCTGATGCCGCTCTACATGTTCTCCGGCACCTTCTTCACCATCGGCCAACTCCCTGCGGCGCTCCGCGTCCTGGCCCGGCTCACGCCGCTGTGGCACGGCGTCGACCTGTGCCGGGGCCTGGCCGAGGGCACCGCGACGGCCGGCTCCGTCCTGCTGCACACCACCTACCTCGCCGCCCTCGCCGGCGCCGGCCTCGTGGCCGGGCGCCGCGCCTACACCCGCCGCCTGCACGGCTGACCCGAGGAGCGACCGCCACCCATGACCACTCTCGCCTCCCCGCCCGGCCCGCACGCGGTCCGCGGCCCCGCCCGCGCCAAGGGTCGCCTGCCCGGCCGGGCCTGGCTGCTCGTCGAGCGCAACCTCATGGTCAACCGGCACACCTGGGCGCTGTTCACCGCCGAGATCCTCGAACCCCTGCTCTACCTGTTCGCCATGGGCGTCGGCATCGGGGGCCTGATCGGCCACGTCCCCGGCCTTGACGGGACCCACGTCGGCTACAGCCGCTTCGTGGCCCCCGCGCTGCTGGCGACCACCGCGATGAACGGTGCCCTCAACGAGACGACCTACTCCGTCTACTTCAAGCTCACGGACGACCGTGTCTACGACTCGCTGGTGACGACCCCGCTGACCGTGTGGGACGTCGCCCTCGGCGAGATCGCCTGGGCCGTGCTGCGCGGCGTCGTCGCCTGCACCGGATTCCTCGCCGTGATCGGCGCCCTCGGCTTCGTCAGCTCGCCCTGGGCGCTGCTGGCCCTGCCGGGGGCGGTCCTCACGGCCTTCTGCTTCGGCGCGATCGGGCTGGCGGCCACGACGTTCTTCCGCAGCCCCCGCGACTTCCAACTCGTGCAGCTGGTCATGCTGCCGATGTTCCTGTTCGCGACGACCTTCTACCCCGTCACCGTCTACCCGCACCCGATCCGGGTCCTGGTGGAGCTGCTCCCGCTCTACCACAGCATCGAGCTGCTGCGGGAGCCCGCGCTGGGCCACGTCGGGCCGGGGCTGTTGACGTCCGCCGCGTTCCTGACCGTGCTGGGCCTGATCGCCCTGGTGGTCGGCGCGAGGCGCCTGGAGCGCCGCCTGAAGAGCTGACCTACTCGAACGGGGTGGTCGCGGAGGGCAGGTGCACCGGCGGTTGCCGCAACGGCCGCGCCGGCAGCCCCGGCCGGACCACCACCACGGCCACGACGCTGACTCCGACGAGCGCGGCGAACGTGCACGTCAGCACCAGGGGGAGCGGTGTGGCGAACACCGCCATCGAGCCGTACCCGGCAAGGCCGAGGGTGGCGAGGATCCAGCTGAACGGCCACAGCCGCTTGAGTCGCGCGCGCCGCCGGTCGGCCGTCGTCGCACCGGCCTCGCGCCGGGTGGCCGGGGCGAGGTAGGCGAACGCGACGAGGGCGTAGACGGTGGAATAGAGGGCGAGGATCAAGGTGATGGACGTCGCGTCGCGTTTCGGGGTGTCGATCGTGCCGTCCGAGGCCCCGTCCGCGCTCACCCCCACGACGGCGCCCTTCCACAGCGCCAGCGTCGTCCGGTCCCCGGGCTTGACGACGTCGACCATGGCCCTTGACGCGAGCCACACGTCCAGGCCCCCGGCCGCGGACACCCCGGGCACCGGGAACGGTGCCACGACGTCGCGGAGGACCAGATGCGCGTTCTGGTACTTGTCCTGCGTCACGTAGGTGCTGCCGACCTCGCCGGTGGCGGACACCAGGCAGTCCGCGTCCGCGGCCACCCGCGTGGTGGGCGCGCAGGGGCGGGCGGCGAGGAAGGCGTCGATCGCGGCGTCGTTCGCCGCGAAGCCGACCCAGCACGCGACCGAGCCGACGGCGAACACCACGCCGAGCACGGCGGCCAGCACCGCATGCCGCCGCCCCCGCCGCGCCACGGCCGCCTCCGCCATGGTGGGCGGCAGTGCCGACAGCGGTGCCTTGCGCATGCCGCCTCGCTCTCCTGGTCGTGCTGCGGCTCCTACCGGAGGGCGCCAGCATAGAACCCGCCGCCGGGCCCGTGGCCCGGGGGCGTGGACCCATGCGCTCGGCCGACGGCTGCCCGCTGCGGCAGCGTGGCACCCCGTCCTGATGTCCGACCCGACCCTCCCGGGCGAACGGACGGTGGCCGACTGTGTTGTCCCGCGTCAGTGGTCGACGCCGAAGCGGTACACCGTCGTCGAGCGGTACTCCTCGCCGGGCACCAACGCGGCGCTCGGGTAGGTGGGATGGTGCGGGGAGTCCGGGAAGCGCTGCGTCTCCAGGGCGACGCCCGCGTACGTGGCGCAGCGGCCGCCGGCGGCCGTGACGAACCCGGCGGAGTCGAGCCCGAAGTGGTTGCCGGTGTAGACCTGAAGACCCGGCTCGGTCGTCCAGCACTCGACCCGTCGGCCGCTCGCGGGATGCGCGAGCGTGGCGACGCGGCGCAGGCCGACCGCGTCCCGCAGCACCCAGTTGTGGTCGAACCCGTCACCCGCGCGGTCGAGCTGGGCGTGGGTGTCGTCGATCGCCGCGCCGAGGCGCCGCGAGCGCAGCAGGTCGAACGGCGTGCCGGCCACCGGCGCGTCAGGGCCGAGGGGGAGGAGGTCGGCGCCGATCGGGAGGTACTGGTCCGCCTCGACCTGCAGCTCGTGGTCGAGGACGTCGCCGTCGCGGCCACCGGACAGGTCGAAGTAGGCGTGGTTGGTGAGGTTGACGACGGTGGGGGCGTCGGCGACCGCGTGGTAGCGGAGCGTCAGGGCGCCCGTCGGGTCGAGCAGGTAGTCGACCGTGGCGGTCAGGGCGCCGGGAAAGCCCTGGTCCCCGTCGGGGCTGTGCAGACGGAAGCGCAGGCCGAGCTGCCCGCCCTCCTCCAGGGGGCGGCCGTCCCACAGGCGTGTGTCGAAGCCGTCGGGGCCGCCGTGCAGGCAGATCCCGTCCTCCTGGGTGGCGAGGGCGTGCCTCCGTGTGCCCAGGGGCAGGTCGCCGTCGGCGATGCGGTTCGCGTAGCGGCCGATGGTGGCGCCGACGTAGCGGGCCGGGCCGAGGAAGTCCGCAGGATCGGCGGGGGACAGCACGACCTCGTCGAGCCGCCCGGACCGGTCGGGGACCTGCAGCGCGTACAGGCGGGCCCCGAGGTCCAGGACCTGCGCGGTCACCAGCCCCGGCCAGCCGAAGGTCCAGCGGGTGACGGCGCGTCCGTCGGGCAGGACGGCGAGCCGGTCCCGGCGGAACTCCCGGACGGGCGCGGTGGGCAGGACGCTCACGTCGATGCTCCTCGGCATGGGTCGGTGCGGCGTGGAGGTCCATTGTTAGCGCTAACAAGAAGGGTGTGGCAAGTCCGCGAGAAGCCCGCCCGGGCCCGGATGACGGAATCCCGGCAGGCCTGACGGCCCGGCACCGTTAGGGTCGGGCCGGAAGCGATCATGCGCCACCTTGGGGAGTCGCCGTGCCCAGCTCGCGCACCACTGTGCCCACCGGTCTGGTCGACGGGCTGCTGCTGGTCGTCGCGGCTGTCTGGGGGTCGACCTACCTCGCGGCGAAGGACCTCGTCACCGACCGCACCGTCGTCGCGATCCTGGGCCTGCGCTTCCTCCTCACCGCCGTGGCGCTGGCCCCCGTCTGCGCCCACCGGCTGCGGCGGGCCTCGCGGGCGGAGATCGGCACCGGGCTGCTACTGGGCGCGATCCTGGCGACGGTCATGACGCTGGAGACCTACGGCGTCGCCGGCACCTCCGCCACCAATGCCGGCCTGATCATCAGTCTGACCATCGTGATGACGCCGCTGCTGGAGAACCTGGTGGCCCGGTCCTGGCTGCCGCCCGCCTTCTTCGTCGCGGCCGTTCTCGCCGTCGTCGGCGTGGCGCTGCTCGCGAGCGGGTCCTCGCTGCGCGCCCCCTCCGTGGGCGACCTGCTGGTGCTGGCCGCCGCCGCGGTGCGCGCCGTCCACGTCACGGTGATGCACCGCCGCTCTGCGGGGCGGCAGTTCGACTCGCTGAACCTGACCTGGCTGCAGCTGAGCGTCGGCGCCGTGGTGTTCTGTGCGGTCAGCCCCCTGGCCGGCGACTCCGCGGTCGCGGTCGCCGGACGCCTGCACGCGGGGCAGTGGGCCGACCTGCTCTACCTGGCCCTGGTGTGCACCGTGTTCGCGTTCTTCGTGCAGATGTGGGCGGTGCGCAGCACCTCTCCCTCCCGGGTGAGTCTGCTGCTGGGCACCGAGCCGATCTGGGCGCTGGCCGTCGGCGTGCTCCTGGGCGGAGACCGGATCGGCTGGACGGGGGTGCTCGGCGCGGTGCTGGTCCTCGCGGGCACGAACTGGGGTCGACGCGTCGAGCGTGCCCACCGCGAGCGCGCCGGGGGCGCGAGCTCCCTGGCCGCGACGGGCGACGCGCTCCCACGGGGCGCGGACGCCGAGGCGCAGCAGCCCGCCTGACGACGGGCCGTCGTCACGACCGGGCGCCGTGACGCCGGGCCGCCGTCACGACCGGGCGGTGGTCACCAGCTCCAGGGGTGGCCGCCGGTGTTGTGCGCGAAGGTGAGCGCGAGGGTGAGCCCGACCAGGGCGTAGTCCGTGCGCGCGCGGGGGAGCAGAGCCATCAGTGGCCAGGTCATCGCCGTGTACCAGGGCATGCACCACGGCGCGGCCACGTTCCAGCCGAAGGCCAGCGCGTTGGCGTTGCGCACCGGCTCGCCACGCGGCGCGTCGGTGTCACGGCGCAGGAAGAAGCGGGCCGCCAACAGCATCACCAGCGGCCAGGCCAGGCTGATCACGGCTGTCGCCGTGGCCGGGGCGATGACCGTGTGCCCCGCGAGCTGGACCAGCTGCCACATCGACGGCGCGGAGACCAGGCGGGAGGCGTCCGACAGCGGCGCGAGCGCGTGCACGCCGACCGGCACGTAGAGCAGCGCGAGCGTGGCCAGGCAGGCGAGCGCGCGGGGCAGCAGCCGGTCCCAGCGGCGGGCCGACAGCAGCGGCCAGGACAGGCCGACGACCAGCAGCGCCGCGCTGATCTTGACGCCGCAGGCCAGCCCCAACAGGGCGCCGATCAGCAGCTCGCCGCGCCAGTCCTGCCGCCGGGCCGCCAGGACGGTGGCGCAGACGGCGAAGAACGCCACATACGTGTCGAGGTGCCCGCCGCCCACGAGCAGCCCCAGCAGCAGCGGGTTGGCCGCCCACAGGATCGCCGCCCGGCTGCGGTCGGCCGCCGCCCGGACCAGGATCAGGCCGGTGACCAGGTAGACCGCCGCGTTCGCGGCCATCAGCACCCAGATCGTCGCCATGACGCGGTCGCCCCCGATGTCGGCGGCGAGGCGCTGCACGAACGTCGCCACCGGCCCGTAGACCGACGGGGTCTGCGTCCAGCTGCTGCTGACCAGATGGGCGTAGCGGTCCCCGAGTTGGGCGGGGACGAACTGGTACGGGTCCAGTCCGAGCGAGGCGATGCGCCCGTAGGCGGCGTAGCTGGCCATGTCGGCCGAGCCGATCGGCGTGGCCGCCGCGAGCAGGGCGGCGGCCACGGCGCCCGCACCGAACAGTCGGCGCGGGGCGGGCTGCCAGCCCCGCCCGGCCGCGTGCAGCATCCCGATCAGGCCGGCGCCCTGGGCGGCGATCGCGGCAAGGATCAGGTACGTCGAGGCGGGGCCGCTGAGCGCGGGCAGGTGCAGCAGCGGCATGGCCGCGTCGAGGGTGTGGTTGTTCGGGGCCGCCGCGGCGATGAACACCATGAGCAGCACACCGGCGACCGACAGGGCCACGGACAGGGTGGGCGTCGCAGTCAGCGGCGTGGCGAGAGCGGCGCCGTCGTCCACGGGCAGCCGCAGCAGCCCTGCCCCGAGCCGTCCGCTCGTGCCCGCCGTCGTGGGTATGGACAACACCGACCCGCCTCCCGCCGGACACCCGGCAGCTCCCTGGGACGAGCCGAGCCGCCGTCCTCCCCCGACAGGCCCCGCCGCTGCCGACGAGGCCTGGTGTTCGCACCACAGTGCGGTTACGGATCATAGCGACGCGTGACACGCGTGGGGCCGGAGAGTCTCATCTGACGGGCTGGAGCGGGGCCCCGGCGCCGTCGAGCGCCACGGAGCGGTCGGTGAAGTCGCTGTCGGGAGAGGAGAATGGACGCCGACGTTCCCGTCCTTCGGGAGGCGGTGGGAGAGATGGTCCGGCTGATCGTGGACGGCTCCGAGCTGGTGGTGCTGCCGCGCCGGTGGGAGCGGATCGCGACGGGTGTCGGCGCGGAGCGGCTCCTGCTCGACGACGTCGACCGGGTCGAGGTCCAGGCAGCCCCCTGGCGGTGCCTGCGGGGTGAGCGCGAGCACGGGATCAGCATCCCGGACGTGGTCTGGCTGGGCACCTGGCGGCACCCCTTCGGGCTGGACCTCGTCGCCGTCCGGCCCCGCCGCGGGCCCTGCCTCCAGGTGGACTTCCGTCCCAAGGGGCGGTTCGCGCGCATCGCCCTCACCGTGCCCGAACCGGAGGCCCTGGGGGAGGAGCTGGCGGCCCTCCTCGGCCCCGGCATCACGTTTCAGGGCCGGTGGGTCGGGTCCTCGGGTGGCTGAGTGTCGTGCTGCGTCCAGGACTTGTGCAGGCCCATGCCCCCGGCCAGGAGCAGGACGACGCCCAGGCCGGTGAGCAGCGCGACGTGCGTGGCGGCGGCCAGCAGGAAGAGCAGGATGGCGACGGCGACCGCGTTCCACGACATCACCGCGGCCGGGCGCCGGGGCGCGGGGCGGAGCGTCGCGAGTCGGGTCGCCAGCCGGGGGTCGGTGGAGGTGAGCTGCCGGTCGATCTCCTCCAGCCGGCGGCGCTCGTCCATGGAGAGTCCCATGCGGCTCTCCTCCTTCGGTCAGCGGCGGGTGGTGTTCCTGCCTGCGGCTACTCGCTGCGGTGGTAGTCCAGGGCGAAGTCCGGGACTTCGGCGAGCGCGTCCGGCATGCCAAGCCGCAGCTCGACCTCGCGGCTCAGCTCGTCCCAGGCGGCCTCGAACTTCTCCACCCCCTCGTCCTCCAACTGCTGCACCACCTCGTCGTAGTCGACGCCGAGACGGGCCAGGCCGCGCAGGAACCGGTGCGCCTCGTCGTAGCCGTGCCGCAGGTCGCTGACGGGGATGCTGCCGTGGTCGGCGACCGCGTCCAGGGTGGCCTCCGGCATGGTGTTGACCACGCCGGGCGCGACCAGACCGGTCACGTACCGGGTGTCGTCGTAGCGCGGGTCCTTGACGCCCGTCGACGCCCACAGCAGCCGCTGCGGCCGGGCCCCGTCGTCCTTCAGCGACTGCCAACGGTCCGTCGCGAAGGCGCGTTCGCCGTGCTCGTGGGCGATGCGGGCGTTGGCGATCCCGGCCCAGCCGCGCCGGGCGGCCGCCTCCTCGGTGCCGATCCGGTCCAGCCGGCGGTCGATCTCGGTGTCCACGCGGGAGACGAAGAACGAGGCGACCGAGGAGATCCGGGTCAGATCCAGTCCGGCGTCGCGGGCGCGTTCCATCCCCGTCAGGAAGGCCTCGACCACCTGGTCGTAGCGGTCCAGCGAGAAGAGCAGGGTGACGTTGACACTGATGCCCTCGGCCAGGCACGCACTGATCGCCTCCAGGCCCTGGGTGACCGCCGGGATCTTCACGAACAGGTTCGGACGGTCCACCGACCACCACAGCGACCGTGCTTCGGCGACGGTCCGCTCGGTGTCGTAGGCGAGCCGCGTCGCACGCCCAGCGCACGTCGAACGCTGTCAGCGCGCGCAGGGCCTCGTCGACGCCCACACGCCGCAGTGCCAGATCCGCGATCTGCGCGTCGTACAGGTCGCTGCCCCGGATCGCGTTCGAGAAGATCGTCGGGTTCGTGGTGACACCGACCACGTGCCGGTCGCGCACGAGAGCGGCCAGGCTGCCGTCGACCAGCCGCTGCCGGCTCAGGTCGTCCAACCAGATCGAGACCCCGGCCTGGCTCAGTCGGTCGAGCACGTCGATAGCCATCGCAGCCTCCGGTTCCACCTGCGGTCCGCGTCCACCGGAGCGCCTAACCGTCCTGGCGGCGGGCAAACCGTGCGCGCCGCTCGGGATCCGCGTGTGAGACGGTGTCGCGCGGGCAGACGCGCAGGACACGGAGCTGCCCGGGCCGTCAGCCCTGGTGACGAGGGCGGCGGGCGCCCCGGCACGGGACGGTGACGGACAGCCGTGGACGGCAGAGCGGAGGCTCGCGGTGGACGGCACAGGCGGTTCGACGGGCGCGCCGGGCTTCGACCGGCTGCTCCCGGGAGGCGCGAAAGGCGTGGTCGGCCGCTGTCGGGACTTCGTCGGCGAGAGCCTCGCCTCGCGGGGGTGGCTGGAGGACACCGGGGAGAAGCAGCAAGCCGTCGTCGAGGACGTGCTGCTGATGACGTCCGAACTGGTCACCAACGCCTGCCTGCACGGCGGTGGTCCGCAGGAGGTCACCGTCCGCGCGGAGGGCTCCCGGCTGCGGGTGGAGGTGGCGGACGCCGGCCCCGAGCCGCCGGAGCTGCGGCCGTTGAAGCCTCCGGCGCGCCCCGGCGGCCACGGACTTCGGGTGGTCGAACGGCTCGCCGACTGCTGGGGGAGCGCTCCGCGGGCGGGCGGCGGCAAGGTGGTCTGGTTCGAGATCGAGCACGCCTGACAGCTCGTCCCCGGTCCAGGCCCCTCCCCGGTCCAGGCCCCTCCCCGGTCCTGCCGGTCACTCCTCGGTGAGCAGTGCTTCGCGCAGTTCGCCGAGGACGCGGGAGAGGATGCGGGAGACGTGCATCTGGGAGATCCCGAGGCGGGCGCCGATCTCGGCCTGGGTGAGTTCGCCGGTGAAGCGCAGGGCCAGGACGGTGCGTTCGCGCTCGGGGAGGGCGGCGACGAGGGGTTTGAGGCTCTCGAGGTTGTCGACGCCGTCGAGACCGGGGTCGAGGTAACCGATCCGGCGGCTCTGCGGGCCTTCGGACTCCTCGCTGTCGGGGCCCTCCAGGGTGCCGGCGGTGTAGGCGTTGCTGACCGCCTGGCCCTCGGCCACTTCTGCCGCGCTGACGTGCAGGTGGGCGGCGAGTTCGGCCTCGGTGGGGTCGCGTTCGAGTTCCTGGGCCAGCTCGTCGCGGGCCTTGGCCAGGCGCAGCCGCAGTTCCTGGAGGCGGCGCGGGACGCGGACGGACCAGCTGGTGTCGCGGAAGAAGCGCTTGAGCTCGCCGGTGATGGTCGGCAGGGCGAAGGTGGAGAACTCGACATGGCGGGCCGGATCGAAGCGGTTGATGGCTTTGACGAGGCCGACGATGCCGACCTGGAGCAGGTCCTCGGTGGGCTCGCTGCGGTGCCGGAACCGGGCGACGGCATAGCGGACCAGGGCGAGGTTGAGCTCGACCAGGGTGTTGCGCACGTAGGAGTAGTCGGCGCTGCCTTCTTCGAGCTCGGCGAGGCGTTGGAAGAGCAGGGTCGACAGGTCGCGGGCGTCCTCGGTGTCCACGGCGTGCGGGGCCGGGAGCCGGGCGGGGACCGGCTGCGCGCCGGCCTGCTGGGTGCGGGGCATGGGGAAGGGCTCCTCAGTCGGTGTCTGTCCGCGCCACTGGCGGTGGAGCGGACTCGTCCCAGTCTTCGGGGCGTCCTGAACAGGCCCCTACCCGGCTCCCGTCCGAGCATGCGGACGCGAGGCCGTCGTGACGGTGCGGGACGGTGTGGGAGCACCGGGTCATGCGGGCGGGTCATGCGGCGGATCATGCGGGCGGCTCATGCGCCGTGCCGCGCCGGGCGAGGGAGGGCGTGTGCCAGCCCCGTGCCTGCTCGCGCAGATGGCGCAGTGCGGTGTCCATCTCCTGCTGCAGCCGCCTGGCCGCGGCGTCCATCGACTCCTCGTCGTCCGGGTCGTCCGGCTGCGGTTCCCGCTGGTCCACCCCGTCACCCCTTTCGTGCGTGCCGTGACGGTGCACGTTCTCGTTGCGGGCGTCTACCCGCCCGTTCGCGCGGTATGCGGCGTTTCGTCCGCTCCGCGCGGGTGGCCGCGCGACGCGGAAGCAGGGGCCAGGTGGCGGCGTCCACCAGTCGAGCGCCTGGGTCGGAGAAGAGCTAGCATCGCCGTATGGCGATGACAGCTCCAGATGCGACTTCTGGCAGGGCCGGCCTTGAACCCGCCGCTGCCCTGTTCCGGTCCCTCGGCGACCCGGCCCGGCTCGCGATCGTGCATCGCCTTGCCGCGGGCGAGGCCCGGGTGGTGGACCTGGTTGAGCAGCTGGGCCTGGCCCAGTCGACGGTCTCGAAGCATCTGGCCTGCCTGCGCGAGTGCGGCCTGGTCGACTCCCGCCCGGTCGGCCGGGCCTCGTTCTTCTCCCTGACCAGGCCCTCCCTGCTCGACGTGCTCGTCGCGGCCGAGGTCGTCCTCGCGGAAACGGGCAGCCGGGTCGCGCTCTGCCCCGCCTACGGAACCCCGGACGGAGACACCCGATGACCGCGCCTGCGACCGGCCGCCAGGAGCCGGTCGTCGCCGGGACCGGCGGCTGCCACTGCGAGCCCGGCTGCGCTGACCCCTGCTGCCGCCCACCGGTCGAGCGCGACGCCGCCTGGCACGCCGCCGCCCGAAAGGCCAAGCTGTTGTCCTGGCTCAGCTTGGGCTACATGGCCGCCGAGGGCGCCGTCGCGATCACCGCGGCCGTGCTCGCCGGCTCGGTCGCCCTGCTCGGCTTCGGCCTGGACTCCGTGATCGAGGGCCTGGCCTCCGTCATCATCGTGTGGCGGTTCAGCGGCACGCGCACGCTGTCCGAGACCGCCGAGGGCCGCGCCCGGAAGGCCGTCGCGGTCACGTTCTTCCTCCTCGCCCCCTACATCGCCTACGACGCGATCTCCACCCTGGCGCAGGGCGAGCACCCCTCCACCAGCCGGCTCGGGATCGCGCTCTCGGCCGTCTCGCTGGTCGTCATGCCGCTGCTCGGCCGCGCCAAGCGCCGCCTCGGCCGGATCCTCGACTCCGGCGCCACCGCCGGCGAGGGCACACAGAACCTCCTGTGCGCCTACCTCGCCGCCGCCGTCCTGGTCGGCCTGCTCGCCAACACCCTGTTCGGACTGTGGTGGCTCGACCCCGCGGTCGGTCTCCTGGTCGCAGGCCTCGCCGTGCGCGAGGGCAGCGAAGCCTGGCGCGGCGAGGAGTGCGCCTGCTGACACACCCCTGTCGGCAGGCGCGGGCGCCGGAGGAGCCCCCACCGACCGCTCCGCGCGTACCCGGGGGCTCCGCTGCGACCAGGCGGGCGCAGCCGGGGCATCCGTCGCCGCCCCGGCTCAGGCTGCGACGGGGTGCGGCCAGCGCAGCAGGGCGCCCACTCCGCCGACCGGGCCGGGCTCTGCCGTGGGCGTCATGACGGCGTCGGCGTCCAGGGCGGCCGCGGCGCGCAGCAGCGCGTCGTCCGCGCGGGCCGGCAGGGGATAGGCGGCACCGAGCGCGCGGACCGCGTGGCGGTCCGGCGCCAGCTGGCAGGGATCGGGCCCGGTCCAGACGGTGCGGGCCGTGTCGGGGGCCGAGGGGTCGAGCAGCAGGGTCGCCAGGCTCCGGTCGCGTGCGGCACCGAGCACCTGCGGCACGCCCTCCGCGGTCCGTCCGCCGACCTCGTGGGCCAGGGCGTGGCCGGTGCGCGGATCCCGGGCCCGCCCGGCCGCCAGCTCGGCCAGGGCCCGTTCCGTCCGCTCGTCCACGGCCCGGGTACGGGCCCGCTCCAGCTCCTGGTCCAGCGCCTCGTCGGAGCCGCCGGGGGCCCGGCCGCCGCCGGCGGTCAGTTCGACGACGGTCTCGGCCACCGGGCCGGGCAGGCGGCGGCGCACCTCGTGGCGCTCGCGCGCGTCGCCCGCCAGGACGACCAGGCTGGCCGGGGCCTCGTCGTGGCGGCGCACCACCTCGTCCGCGATCACCTGGGCGGTCCTCTCCCAGCCGTCCTCGACGCGGTGCTGGTAGTGCCACTCGAAGCGGTCCGCGGGGAGGGAGTGGTGCCCCCGGCCACGCCACTGCGGGCCCTGCGCCGTCCCGACCGGCTGACGGCCCTGGCCGTCGCAGAGCTCCAGGTCGGCGCCGGTGCGGTCGATCCGGGCGAGCAGCGCCCGGGGACGCGCGGAGGCCAGTGACAGCAGCGGGGCGAGCCGGGGCAGCGCGGCCCAGGCCGTCGCCACGCCGACGGGGGCGCAGGCCAGCGGCAGGTCGAGGACCACCTTGCCGTCACAGGCGTAGAGGGCCCGTCCGGGTGGGGCGTCGGAGGCAGGCTCGCCCGCCAACCACCGGTCGACCGCGTCGACCGTCCGGGGGTCGGCGCCGAGCCGGGCGAGAGCGCGCACGGCGGCCCGGCGCCTCAGCTCGTTCTGCTTGGCGCCGTCCTCGGTGGCACGGGAGGTGTCGATGACGACGCTGGCCCAGGGGCCCGGACGGTCCAGCAGAGGGTGGAGGAAGGTGAGCTCCATGGCTGCCTCGATTCCTGTGGCTGTCTCCGACCGGACCGCTCCGGACCGCTCCGGTCCGGTCCGTGCGCAGGGTCCCCTGGAACGAACCTACTCCGGCGCGGCCTGTCGATCCGCGAAAGCCATGGCGGTGCAGGCGCCGAGGTAGAGCAGGGCGACGACGAGCAGCAGCGACTGGTAGCCGATCACCAGGGCGAGGTACTCCAGTGCTCCGCCGGTCAGCGCGCCCAGCAGGTTCGCGCCGAAGGCGGAGGTCGGGTCGGGGGCCTCGGCGAGGCGGTCGGAGAAGAGCAGGTTGGCACAGAAGATGGGGGCGAAGGCCAGGGCGGTGGCGGCGGCGAGACGCCCGGCGACGGGAAGGGCGAGCACCGCGTGGGCCGGGACCAGCCAGGCGACCGCGAGGCTGGCGAAGAGGAGCACCTGGAGCAGCAACCGGCTGACGTTCCGCAGTCGGCGGCGCACCTCGACGGCCGCGAGTACGGCCAGCAGCACGCCGATGAAGACCAGGGCGTTGACCAGCCAGGTGGTGCCGAAGTAGAGGGCGAACCCGATCACGTTCTTGGTCTCCAGCAGCAGGAACGCCGCACCCATCAGGAACATGTCGGTGTAGCGGACCATCCTGCGGATCCGCACCCCGACCAGGCGGACCGCCGCCAGGGTCACCAGCAGCATCGCGCCGAGAGCGCTCAGGTAGAGGGTGGGGATACTCCGGTCGCGCAGGTACGGGAAGGGCCGGTCGTCGGTCGCGGCCGCCGGCACGGGACCGCTTGCCCGCCAGACCTGCTTGCACGCCTGGTCGGCGGTGGTCATCCCGGCGACCAGCACGGCCGCGTTGCGGGCGAAGGTGGTCATGCAGGGGGCGTGCCCGTAGACCGTGTCGAGGGATCCGGCGAAGCGGTCGACGAGCCAGCTCTCGCGGTAGTAGTTGTACATGGCGAACGCGCCGTGCGGAGCCAGGTGGGCGCGGGCGGCCTGGAAGGCCTGCTGGGTGAAGAGGTAGCTCTCCAGGCGCAGGTTGCTCGCGCCGGCGACGAGTGTCAGCGAGTCCGGCAGCGCGAGGACCACCAGGTCGTAGCGGGCATGGGTGCGTTCCAGGAAGGCACGCCCGTCGTTGATGTGCGTGTGCACCCGGGGGTCCTGGTACGGGTGGGCCGGGTGGAGCTGCTGCCCGATCTCCAGCAGCCGCGGGTCGATCTCCACCGCGTCCACGCTCGCGGCGCCGTGGGCGAGGGCCACGGCGACGTCGTTGCCGTTGCCGGCGCCGATGACCAGGACGCGCCGGTGCGGATTGCGGGGCGTCTCGTCGTAGGCCTGCCGGTAGGGCGACCCCGGCTGCATCAGCGTCCTGAGCGGCACGATGTTCTGGTGGGGGACGCCGTTGGCGGAGATCTCGTACCGCGGGGGACTGCCCGGCAGGGGCGTGAGCTGGATCTTGTAGTACGGCGACCAGGAGATGCCGGGCGTCGTCGACTCCAGCATGAGCACGGCGACCATCGCGGTGAGCGGGACCGCGTACCGCCAGAGGTTGCGCCGCCCGCCGAGGACCAGCAGGCAGGCGGCGGCGATCAGGCCCCAGACGACCGACGGCGCGCGCAGCCAGGACACCAGGGCGAAGGAGACCGAGCCGCTCAGGCTGCCGAGCAGGTCGTACCGGTAGGCGTCCAGGGAGGGCAGCTGCCGGAAGAGGTCGGCGGTGATCTTGCCGATGGCGCCCATGATCACGGCGGTGAGCAGGAAGATGGTCGGCAGCGTCGCCCAGGCCGGCAGGCCGGTGGTCTTCACCGCGGTGAAGTAGAGGATCTGGCCGCTGCTCTGGCTCACCTGCACCGGATACGCGAGTACCAGGACCACCAGCAGGGCCAGCGGCACGGCCGCCCGGCGTTTGATCCACTGCCCGCGTTCGGCGGGGATCAGGAACCCGATGCCGATGCCCAGGAACGACCCCAGCAGGACGAAGTTGGAGAAGTAGCTGAGGTGCACGACGTTCGCGCCGGCCCACCGGATCAGGGCCAGCTCGACGAAGAGCATGGTGGCGCTGGAGAGCAGGAGCCTCCAGCGGACGGAAGGTTCCCGGCTCCCAGCTGCGGCCGTGTTCATATCTGTCTACGGTGCCATCCCGGGGGCGCGCAGGACGTGGGGCGCGGCCGGGCGTCTCGCCCGCCCCCCGTTCGGCGGAGCCGCGGCGGCCAGGACGGGCGCGGCGGCCGGGGCGGGCGGGACGGGCGGCGTCAGGCGCGGCAGCGCAGCATCTGCAGCGGCGGGTGGGCGAGCGCGTCGGCCCAGAACCCCTCGCCGTACTCCTTGATCCCGGCCTCGGAGATCTCCAGCGGGACCCACTCCAGCTCGCTGAAGCCGGCCGCGTGCAGGCTGCTCTCGTAGACCTCGCGCCGCGGGCAGGAGGCGAGGATGCTGATCGGGTGCGGGTCGAGCAGCGCCGTCAGGCGGATCTGCGGGCCCGTCCCCAACTGCTGGCCGGTCGGCTCGCAGCGGAACCCGTAGCTCTCCAGCGAGGCGCAGTCGAAGGCGTAGTCGGGGTTCTGCGCGAACACGTAGAACGCCCCGCCCGGCACCAGGTTGCGGTGGATGTTGCGACACATCGCCTCCAGCGAGGCGACGTCCTCGGCGTAGTTGAGGCACTGCACGCCGATGGCCAGGTCGAAGCGCCGCTCCTGGGCGTCCAGTTCGGCCACGTCACCGACCACGTAGCGGACCCCGAGCGGCTCGGCCCGCTCGTACGCGCGACCGGCGGCGATCATCTCGGCGGAGATGTCCACGCCGAGCACGTCGGTGGCGCCGCGCCGCTTCAACTCCCGGCTGTAGAAGCCGGTTCCGCAGGCCACGTCCAGCACCGAGCGGCTGCTCACGTCCCCGACCAGCGCGAGGAAGCTCGGCACCTCGCCGTAGCGGATCAAGGGCAGCGCCTTGAAGCCGTCGAACGCCTCGCCGATCCCGTCGTACTGCTGCCCACCCATGTGCCGTTCCCTCCGCTGCGGTTGTCCGTTTCCGTGGAGTCTGCCTGCGGGCCGCGTGACCGCTGTAGTGGCGAAACCCACAGGCCTACCCGTGCCGACAGGCGGCGGAACCGGGTGATCGACCCATCGGGGCACGGGAGTTCGGCGTTCGTCCGGCGCTTGTTCTCGCTCTGTTCTGCAGCCCGGAGACCACGTCGGTCCGCTGCTACAACTTGGCATCACCGCCCAGACGGCCCCCTTCCGTGGGCCAGGACCGCTGGGACGTTCCCCCGAAGGAGGTGGACTGCATGAAGAAGATCGCGATCCGCAAGGCCGGCTCCGTTCGCCTGACCAGCTCGGCCAGCGCGCTGTACGGCGGTTGCGGCTGTCCCGCCTGACAGGCGGCCCAAGTCCGGCGGCGGGTTCGGTGGTTCACCGATCCCGTCGCCGGACGTCCGTCCAAGCGCCGGCCGTTGTCCCGGAGGAGCGATGCCAGACCCGACACAGTCCGCAGAGGCGGCCGTCCCCGAGCAGCGGCTCGCCTTCCAGCGGCTCACCTTCCTGCCCGAGGGGGACGAGGTAACCGTGGGCGTGCCCGACCGGGACACCTACGTCGTGCTGCCCGCCGACGGAGCCGCGCTGCTGCGCCGGCTCGCCGAGGGAAGCAGCTGCGCCGCGGCCGCCCAGTGGTATCTGGAGGAGTACGGCGAACCGGTCGACGTGGCCGACTTCGTCGCGGACCTGGACGAGTTGGGCTTCCTGCGCGCGCCGGGCGAGGACGAGGGGCACGGCGGACCCGACGAGGCGCGGCAGGACGTGCCGGTGCGCTGGAGGCGCCTGGGCCGGGCGGTGTTCTCGCCCGTCGGCGCCGTGCTCTACCTCGCGCTGGTCGCCGCCTGGGTGGCCGCGATGGTGCGCACGCCCGCGCTGGTGCCCAACTACCACCACCTCTTCTTCACCCGCTACCTCTCCGTGGTGATGGTGTCGATGTTCGTGGCGCAGATGCCGCTGGTCCTCCTGCACGAGGCCGCGCACGCGCTCGCGGGCCGCAGGCTGGGCCTGCACTCGCGGCTGTCGATCGGGCGCCGCCTGCACTACCTGGTCTTCCTGACCACCCTGGACGGACTGGTCTCCGTCCCGCGCCGCAAGCGGTTCCTGCCGATCCTCGCCGGCGTACTGACCGACGTCGCGGTCCTGGCCGCGTTGACGCTGGTGGCCGCCGTGACCCGGCGCGGCGACGGCTCGCTGCCGCTGGTCGGCGCGGTCGCGCTGGCGATGGCCTACCTGACCGTGCTGCGCCTGCTGTGGCAGTGCTGGTTCTTCCTGCAGACCGACGTCTACTTCCTGGTGGTCACCGTGCTCGGCTGCGTCGACCTGCAGACCACGGCGAAGCAGATGCTGGGTGACCGCTGCCGCGCACTGTGGGGCAGGGCCCCGCGCCACGACCCCGAACGCTGGCACCCGCGCGACCGCCGGGTCGCCCGCTGGTACTCGCTGATGATCGTCGCCGGGTACGGGTTCCTGCTCGGCACGCTGGCCTACGGCCTGGTGCCCACCGCCTACAAGGTGTTCGCGACCGTCGTCGACCGGCTGAGCGGCCACGGCGGCGGTGGCACCGCCGCAATCACCGACAGCGCGCTGGTGCTGCTGCTCAGCATCGGGGAGATCGCCGTCGCCTTCGGCCTGTACCTGCGCGAGCGCCGCGCCCGGCGCCGCACCGACTGACGTCACCGCACCGCCTGACGTCGCCGCCCTGTCCCACACTGGAGGAGAACATGCCCGCGACCGGGAGCGTGCCGCAGGACGCCGACCGGCACCTCGCGCTGCTGGGAGCACGACGCCGCGACCGCGAGGCCTGCCGGGCCACGCTCGCGCTCCCGGCCGAGCTGGTCCCGCCCGTCTCCGCGCACCGACGCCTGCGCGGCCCCTACACCGTCGCGGGGACGGTCCTGCGCGCCCTGGTCCCGGGTGCGCTCGCGCGCCACCCGGAGCTGGTGGCCGCACACGAGGTGGAGATCCTCACCGTCGCCCCGGAGCTGCGCGACCTCGTGCCCGCCACCCGCGAGACGCTGACCTCCCTCGCCGTGCCGGAGGAGCGCACCCGGTTCTACTCGCGCTGGCGCACCCTGCGGATCGCCCACGGGATCATGGAGTTCCTGCGCGACCTGCTGCTCCTGGACGGCGCCGACGTCCGGGCTCTCGTCGTCGACGACGTGGACCACGCCGACCCGACCGACCTGGAGTTCCTGGCGGTGCTGCTGCGCCGGATGGATCCGGCGCTGCTCACCGTGGTGGTGCAGGGCACGGACCGGCTGCTCGTCCCGCCGGACCCCGACCCGCTGATCGAGCCCGACACCCCGCCCGGCGAGGACCTCTGCGCGCAGCTGCACCGCTGCCGTCACGTCGTGGCGGCTCCGCAGCCGCCCGCCGAGGAGGACCGCCCGGACGGGGAGGTGGAGCGGGCCCGGGCGATCCGCCACGTCGCCACGGACGGCACCGACGACGACCCGCGCGTCCTGGCCGCGTACGAGCGACTGCCCGAGGCCGAACGGCGGCTGCTGCACGACCGGCGCGCCGACGAGCTGGAGGCCCTGGGCGAGCCGTCGTCGGCCCTCGGCGCGATCCCCTACCACCGCGAGCACGGCAGCGAACCGCTCACCGCGGGCGCGAAGGCCCTGGCGTACGCGATGGACGCCGTCATGCTGCTCGGCTTCTACGACGCCACCGTCGACTTCTGCGTCCGCGGCCGCGCGCTCGCCGACTGGGACGAACACCCGGACCTGTGGTGGCTGTTCACCAGCAAGATGCCGACCTCCCTGTCGGCCCTGGCCCGCGCGAAGGAGGCCGAGGCGGTCTGCGACGAGGCCCGCGCGCAGACCGTCAAGCCGATGATCCACATTCAGATGGCCTACGCCACGGCCATGCTCTACACCCGCCACCGCGAACCGAGCCGCCGCGACCACCAGCGCGCGCGGGCCTGGATCAACGAGGCCATCGCGCTGGCCTCCCTGCTGCCCGACCCCCGGCTGCGTGCCTTCAACTCCGTCTTCCACGACAACGGCCTGGCCCTGATCGAGGCGCACCGGGGCCGCCCGCACGCCGCGCTGGCCCTGGTCACCGAGGGCATCGCCGAGCTCGACCGCACGCTCGGCTCCGACGAGCACCATCTGCACCGCTCCGTGCTGCGCTACAACCGGGCCCAGGTTCTGGCGGGGCTCGGCCGTGCGCAGGAGGCGCTGGAGGAGTACCGGGCGGTGATCGCCGTCGACCCGCACTACCCCGAGTACCACTTCGACCTCGGCAACCTGTTGCGCAAACTGGGCCGTGAGCAGGAGGCGTTGGAGGCCTACGAGACCGCCCTGCGGCTCGGGCCCCCGTTCCCCGAGGTCTACTACAACCGCGGTGACGTCAGGAACGAGGCGGGCGACACCGACGGCGCCCTGGCGGACTTCGGCTACGTCCTCGAACTCGACCCCGGCTTCGTCGACGCCTACGTCAACCGGGCCGGCCTGCTGCTGGAGCTGGACGACACCACCGGGGCCGAACGCGACGCGCTGGCCGGGCTGGCACGCGATCCGGGCAATCCCCACCTGCTGGCCGTCCTCGGGCGCGTCCACGCCGCACGGGGCGAGTGCGCGGCGGCCCGGGACAGCTACAGCAGGGCGCTGGCCGCCGCCCCCGACCTGGTCGCGGCGTTGTGCGGCCGGGCGGCTGCGGCGCACGAGCTCGGCGACACCGACACTGCGATCGGGGACCTGCGCCATGCCGTCGAGCTGGCCCCCGACGACCCCGGGGTGCGCTACAACCACGCGTTCGTGCTCCGGTCGGCCGGCCGCTGGGACGCGGCGCTCGCCGAACTCGACGTCGCGGCGGGCCTGTTGCCCGACGACCCGGACATCCTTGCCGCACGCGCGCTGTGCGAGGCGCAGTCGGCGGCCAGGTAGCGCCGCTCACCAGTGGTGCGGCCGCCCGGTCCTCCTGTCGCCGCGGGCGCGGAACGCACGGCGCAGGGCCCTGGCCGCACCGGTCGCCAGGGCCCGCAGCCGCCCACCGTCCTCGTGCTCCACCGGACACGGCGGAGCGTCGACGGTGGGGGTGGGCGGTGGGCAGTCGGCGGAGAGGGCGGCGAACCTGTCGGTGAGCAGCACCGCGCGGGCCCGTAGCGCCTCCTGGCGCAGGGCCATCAGCGATCCCGGCGGTACGTCGAAGCATCTCTCGTAGGAGCGGACCATGGACTCCGGGGGCACGCGTCTGGCCTTCTCCACGTCGGCGAAGACGCTGTGCGCGCTGTACCCCAGCAGCTTCGCCAGGGCGCGCAGGGACAGGCCCCGCTCCACCCGTAACCGGTACAGCGCCAGACCCAGCTCGCGCTCGGCGTCCGTGGGCATCGTGTCGTCCTCTCCGCAGCAGACCCTGCTTCCTGTGCGCAGGGCCTTTCGATGGTGACCGGTACCTGACAGTTTGACCACCTTTCGAACACAAGATCTTCACGCCCCTGATCGCCGGGATCAGCCGGTCCGGCCCTCGCCCCGATCCCGCCCCGACAGGCACCGAACGGCTGCTGCTGCGCGAGTCCGTCGAGCTCGGGGAGGCCGAGCTCGGCCACCGGCCGAGGTGCGCGGTTCGAGGCGTGGGGCGCCCCGCAGTGGCTGGGCCGCCGGGGGCGGACCCCGGCCGCGCCGCACGCCTGAACGGGTGCCGTACCCCGGACGGCCGCTACGACCTGCGGGTTCGCCTTGACAGGCCGCAGGGGCGGGCGTACAGAGAAGAAATGCACGAAGGCGGGCCGCGCAGGCTGCACCGCTCGGCCGGAACGGGCGAGGACGCCCCCGGCGCGGAGCCCAGCTGCGACGATCTCCAGGCGGGCGCGGTCGAGGACGCGCTCACCGGGGCCGGAGCCTATGGTGCGATGGTCTACCTACGCTCCCGCGACCGGCGCTCGCTCATGCTGAGCACCGTCGCGGGGCTCCCCGTGGGCGCGCTGGAACCGTTCCGGCGCGTCGCCGTGCAGGGGGCGCTGCCCGGCCCGCTGGCCTACCGCTCCGGGCGCACCGTGCACCTCGCCGGAGCCGAGGACAGCCTGCGCCGCTTCCCTCAGTTGCTGGTCGGCCTGCCCTACGCCTTCGCCTCGGCCTACGTCCCCGTCACCGGCGCGGACGAGACGTACGGCGTGCTCTGCGCGCTGTGGCCCGCCACCCCGGACGGGGTCCCGGCCGCGGCCCGACGCCACCTGCGCCGCACCGCCCGCCGGCTCGGCGGCGACCTGGACCGACTGGTCGCGCGCGGCGAGGCCGTGGAGGGCCGCCGCACCGTCGCCGAGCTGCCCTGGCCACCCGCGCCCACGCTTCGTGTCGGCCTGTTCGACCTGGACCTGCGCACCCGCGCGCTCGAGGTCGACGACACCGTGCGCGCCATCCTGGGCCTCCCGCCCGGAGCCCACGGAGAGGCGGAGAGCCTCGCCCGGGTGCTGGCCGCGACCATCGACCCCGACGACCTGCCCAGACTCAGGAACGCGCTGGGCCGTGCGGCCCACACCTCGCTCTTCCCGCCGCTGCGCCTGCGGTTCAAGGACGGAGCGGGTCGCGTGCGCACCGTCCAGATCTGGGGACAGGTCCGTGACGGCGTCTCCGGCGACGCGACCGGGCCGCACCTGACCGGTGCGGTGCTCGACGCCGGGACCGCCGCGGCCGCCGCCCAGGCGGTGGAGCGGCTGCGCCGGGGCGTGTTCTCGCTCGACCCCGACGGCCGCGTCGACTACGTGAACCTCGGCAGTGAGCTGCTGTTGGCCAGCCGACGCGAGGAGCTGCTCGGGCGGCGGCTGTGGGAGGCGCTGCCGTGGCTCGCCGACCCGGCCGTCGAGGACCGCCACCTCGCGGCGGTGATCTCCCGTCAGCCCACCGCGTTCCTGGCGCGCCGTCCGCCGGACAGTTGGCTGGCCTTCAGCCTCTACCCCGACGCGCACGGCATGACGGGGACCGTGGTCGCGGGGGACCACCCGGCCGCGGCGCGCCACACCCGCGGGCGTTCCCCCGGGCACCAGGCGGCCGGAGCACACGCCGGCCGACCCCACCCCGCCGACGCGCCGGCCGTCGCTCCCGCCGGTGCGCGGTACGCCGACGCCCTCGCCGCCGAGCCGGCCGGGGCCCCCGGGCCCGGCGCCGGAGCCGGGGCGATCTACCACCTGCTGCGGCTCGCCAGCGCCATGTCCGAGGCGGTGTCCGTGCGCGAGGTCTGCGCGGTGGTCGCCGAACAGATCCTGCCCGCGTTCGGCGGTCAGGAGGTCGCGATCTACCTGGCCGAGGAGAGTCGGCTCCGCCTGGCCCTCCAGGTCGGCTACCCCGAGGGGTTCCTCGACCCGTTCGAGGGCACCCCCGTCCAGGCCCGGCTGCCCGGCGCCGAGGCGCTGGCCACGGGCGTGCCGATCTTCTTCGCCTCCGTCGACGAACTCGCCGGGTCCTACCCCGGCATCGCCCTCGACCAGATGTGCGCCTGGGCGTTCCTGCCGCTGATGGCCTCGGGACGACCCGTCGGCAGCTGCATCCTCGGCTTCGACGAGCCGCACACCTTCACCTCCGAGGAGCGCGCGGTGCTGACCGCACTGTGCGGCCTGATCGCCCAGGCCCTCGAGCGGGCCCGGCTGTACGACGCCGAGTTCGCCCTCGCCCGCGGCCTGCAGCAGGCCCTGCTCCCGCACGCCCTGCCCCGGCTCAAGGGCGTGGGCATCGCCGCCCGCTACCTGCCCGGTACGCGCGGCATGGAGATCGGCGGCGACTGGTACGACACGATCGTGACCCCCCGTGGCCTCTGCCTGGTGGTCGGCGACGTCGAGGGCCACAGCGTCGCCGCGGCCGGTGTGATGGGACAACTGCGCAGCGCGGTCCGGGCCTTCGTCGCCAGCGGACACCCGCCCGGCGAGGTTCTCGCGCTGCTCAACCGGCTGCTGCCGGACCTGGACTCGCAGCTGCTGGCCAGCTGCTGCCTGGTGGAGCTCGACCCCTCCTCCGGGCGGGCCTCAGGCGTCCGCGCGGGCCACCTGCCGCCGGTCCTGCGTCACCCCGACGGGCACACCGAGGTCCTGGAACTGGGCGGCGGTGTGCTGCTCGGCGTCGACCCCGAGGCCTGCTACCCGGTCGAGGAGCTCACCCTGGCCCCCGGCTCCGTGCTGGCCCTCTACACCGACGGGCTCGTCGAACGCCCGGGGACCTCGATCGACCGCGGCATCGACGGCCTGCGCGCGGTGCTGGAGCGCTCCGACACCCCCTCGCTCGAGTCCCTGGCCGACCGCCTCCTTGCCGAGACGCTGCCCCCGGGCAACCGGGCGGACGACGTCGCCGTCCTGCTCGCCCGTCTGGACGGCTGACGAAGGCGAGGTTCCGGACGGGCCGGGCGAGCCGGCCGGGGTCGACCCCGCGGGGTCATGCGTCCGGCAGCCTGACCTGGACCCGGCCGTCCACGGTCCGGGTGTCGAAGACCGGCTGTGGGGAGGTGGCGGGGCCCGACATCACCTCGCCGTCGCTGAGCCGGAAGGTGCTGCCGTGCCACGGGCAGGTCAGGCAGCCGTCGTGCAGGGTGCCCTCCGTCAGCGGGCCGGACAGGTGGCTGCAGCGCCCGGCCAGCACCCGCACCCGACCTTCGGGCTCGCGCACCACGACGAGTGGGACGTCGCCCAGTTCGCGCCGGACCGGCCGGCCGACCGGGAGATCCGCCGTGGTGCCGAGCCAGTGCCAGCCGTCCTCGACGAGCAGCGGAAGGTCCTCGGTCCGGTTGACGCCCACGCCCAGCCGGTAGGCCAGGTGGCCGCCGATGACGCCCCCGACCGTGGCGGCGGAGAGGCCGGCCCAGCCGAGCAGACGCCCGCGGAGCCGACCGCCCCGTAGCCGGGCCAGCAGCGAGGCGGAGTACAGGGCCACGGCGGTGGTGTTGCACAGCGCGTGGACCAGCCCGGCGCGCTGCTGCTCGGGCGGCTGCTCGGCCCAGTCGACCCACCCGGCCACGGCGCTCGGCCCGGCGCCGAGCAGCCCGAGCGCGATCAGGCCCGTCGCCGCCCGGCGCTCGCCGGGCACCAGGTCCAGGACGGCCGCGCTGGTCCATGACCCGATGGGGACCTGGACCAGGGCCGGGTGCAGCGGATGCCCGAGCCAGGTGCCGCGCAGAACGTCGCGCGCTCCGCCGAGCGGCACCGCGCGGATCGCGTCGCGGAGCGGCCCGGCCACCGTGTCGAGCGCTTCGAGCCGGCCGAGCCCGTCCAGCGCCCGGCGGACCGGTCGGCATTCGAGGACGGAGGCGGCCGTGGCGGTGAGGAGAGGGGTGTCCATGCCGCGCGGCTAACCGGCCCGGCACGGGATAAACCGCCCTGGCGTCACTCCTGGGTGAAATCCCTGAGCACGCGCTCGGCGGCCTCGGTCTCGGCTGCCGCGGGGGACAGCTCGTCCAGTGTGTCCAGATCCGTGTCGTCGACGAGTTCCTCCTCCCAGGCGCGGGCCAGCTGTGCCTGCTGCTCGCGCGTCAGCGCCAGCACCCTCTCCCGGCCCGCGGGGCCGAGGGCGGCGAGGAAGCGGGCGAGTTCGTCGTCGGGCATGTCGGCCTCTTCCAGGCAGGGGGGACGGTCACCCACAGGTGTTCCAGGCCGGGTCGTCCGGGCATGCGCGACCGGGCCGGTCTCACCCGGACGGCTCCACGCCGGACAACCCAGCCGCTGGCCGCCGGTGAGCGGAGGCGGGGGTCGGCGGCGCCGGTCGTCGCCGTCCGGCGTCCTCGTGCCGCGCTCGTCCGCTTCCACCCGTGCCCCGGCGGCCCCGCCGGGCCGCCGGCACACACCCGCCGACCGGACGGGTACGGCGAGGTGTGGACCGAGGCCCTGCGGGCCGACACGAGGGGGGGCGGTTGTCGGTCAGTCGGCGGCCCGGTGTGGGCGGCGCAGGACGGCCACGGCGCGCGGCGGCAGGACGAGGACGTCGGCGTCACGGCCCGGCTCGACGGTCGCGGCGAGCAGCTCGCCCTCGACCGACGGCAGCGGGACCGGGTCGGCGGTGCGATTGGTGAGGAACCAGAACTCCTCCTCCGCGGACTGGCGGATCGTCAGGTCGACGCGCCCGCAGGCCGCTTCGGGCAGCTCGCTGCCGACATCGGCGCCTGCCAGCAACTGGCCCAGGACTCCCGGCAGTTGCTCGGCACCGAGCCGGGTGGAGAGGTACGCCGCCGATCCGGTGCCGACGGTGCGGCGGGTCAGCGCGGGGCGGCCGGCCTGGGGGCCGTCGGTGTAACGGGCGAGGGTCAGCACGTCGGTGGCGGTCACGGTGACGGCGTCGGTCCACAGCGTGGCCCGGTTCCCGTCGTCGAGCCCGACCTCGGCGCCCTCGGGCAGCGGGGCGAACTCCTCGACCCGGATGCCGAGCAGGTCCCGCAGGGCGCCCGGGTGGCCGCCCAGGTGCACATGGTCGTTCTCGTCCACGATGCCGGAGAAGTAGGTGGTGACCAGGTGGCCGCCCGCTTCGACGAAGCCCCGCAGCCGGTCGGCGAGAGCGGTCGGCACGACATGCAGGACCGGGGCGACCAGCACGTCGTAGCCGGAGAAGTCGGCGCGCGTGGGCACGACGTCCGCCCGCACGCCGAGCGCGAGGAACGCCGAGTACCAGTCCAGCGCCTCCTGGCGGTAGCGCAGCAGCGCGGTGGGGTGCGAGTCGTGCTCGGCGGTCCACCACGAGTCCCAGTCGAAGACGATCGCGGCGCGGGCGGGCCTGCGCGTGGTCCCCGCGACGGGAGCGAGCGCGGCCAGCGTGCGGCCGAGGGCCGTGACCGCGCGGAAGACCTCGCTGTCGGGCCCGGCGTGCGGCACCATCGCGGAGTGGTACTTCTCCGCACCGGCCGCGGACTGGCGCCACTGGAAGAAGGCGACGGTGTCGGCCCCGTGGCCGACGTGCAGCAGTGAGTCCCGCGCCAGCTCGCCCGGCAGCTTGGCCTGGTTGACGTGCTGCCAGTTGACCGCGCTGGTGGAGTGCTCCATCAGGTACCAGGGGCGGTGGCCGGCGATGCCGCTGACCAGGTTCGCGGAGAACGACAGCTCGTCCAGGCCCTGCGGACCGGGGTGGACGTAGTGGTCGTTGGAGACGAAGTCGACGTCGTCGGCCCAGCTCGCGTAGTCCATGCCCCTGGTCTCGCCCATCACCATGAAGTTGGTGGTGACCGGCACGTCAGGGGTGATCCGCGTCAGCACCTCGCGCTCGGCGCGCAGGTGGTCGCGCAGGGCGTCGGAGGAGAAGCGCTTGAAGTCCAGCTGCTGGGTCGGGTTGGGGTGGGAGGCGGCCAGCCGGGGCGGCAGCAGCTGCTCCCAGTCGCTGTAGTGCTGGGACCAGAAGGCGGTGCCCCAGGCGTGGTTGAGGGCGTCCAGGGTGCCGTAGCGGGCGCGCAGCCAGACCCGGAAGGCGCGGGCGGCGTCGTCGGAGTAGTCGTACACGTTGTGGCAGCCCAGCTCGTTGCTGACGTGCCAGGCCGCCAGCGCCGGGTGGTTCGCGTAGCGGGTGGCCAACGCCTGGACCAGTCGCAGCGCGTGGGTGCGGAAGACGGGGGAGGTGGGCCGCCAGTGCTGTCGCGCGCCCGGCCACAGCGTCTCCCCGGTGCGGGTGACGGGGAGGATCTCCGGGTGCAGGGTGGTCAGCCACGGCGGCGGCGAGGCGGTGGCGGTGGCCAGGTCGACGGCGACCCCGCCCGCGTGGAGCAGGTCCATGATCTCGTCGAGCCAGTCGAAGTCCCAGCTGTCGGCCGTGGGCTGGAGGCGGGCCCAGGAGAAGATGGCGAGCGAGACGATGTTCACGCCCGCCTCGCGCATCAGCCGGATGTCGTCCTTCCACACCTCGCGCGGCCACTGCTCCGGGTTGTAGTCGGCGCCGTAGCCCAGCCGCGGGGAGCGGTCGTCCGAGGGCCAGCGGATCCAGCGGTGGGCGGGGGAGGGGTTCGCGGTCATGGTGATCCCTTCGGAGGCGCGGGGCGGCGGCGCGCACGAACCGTGCGCGCCGCTGCCAAGAATGCGGAGGACGGGCCGTCAGCCGGTGGTGAATCCCTGCTGGCTGCCGTACTTGACCGAGGCGTCCTGCCAGGCCTGCAACCCCTGGGTGAGGGTGGTGGAGGAGACGTACGCCTTGCCGACCGTGTCGTTGAAGATCGAGTTGGCGTAGACCTGGAACGGCAGGTACTGCCAGCCCTTGACGACGTTCTTGGCCGACTGCGCGAAGATCTGGTTGGCCTTCTGGCCGCCGAAGTACGGGAAGGCGGTGTTCAGGAAGGCCGAGGAGTTCAGGTCCGCCGTGGTCGCGGGGAACGCGCCGCCCTTGATCCGGTCCTGCACGCCGGCGCCCGCGTTCGCGAACTGGAGGAACCCGTAGGCGAGGTCCTGGTTGGCGCTCGCCTTCATCACCGCCAGCGAGCTGCCGCCGTTCTCCGCGCTCGCGTTCTGCCCGGCCTGCCACTGCGGCAGCGGTGCCACGCGCCAGTCGCCGGAGGCGCCGGGCACACCGGAGACGAAGTTGGCGGGCATCCACGCGCCGGAGGCCAGGGTGGCGATGGTGCCATCGCCCAGACCCTTGTACCACTGGTCGGACCAGGAGTTGACCGGGGCGACGAGCTTGGCCGAGACCAACTGCTGCCAGGTGCTCGTGAACGCGGTGCTGCCCGCGTCGGTGAAGTCGACGGAGACCTTGGTGCCGTCGACCTTGTAGGGGTGGCCGCCCGCCTGCCAGATCAGGCTGGTGGTGAAGCCGGCGTCGCCGGTGTCGTTGGTGATGTACGCGTTCGGGTCGGCCGCGTGCAGCTTCTTCGCGTCGTCGAGGTACTGCGCCCAGGTCGTCGGGACGGTCAGCCCGTACTTGTCGAAGACCTTCTTGTTGTAGAACAGCGCCATGGGACCGGAGTCCATCGGCAGCGCGTACACGCCGCCGCCGATGTTCACCGAGCTCCACGGGCCCGGGGAGTAGCTGCTCGACAGCGAGGCGGCGCCGAACCCGCTGAGGTCCTGCACGGACTTGCCGAGCGCGAACTGACCGAGCGCGTAGTACTCGATCTGCGCCACGTCCGGCCCGCCGTTGCCCGCCTGGACGGCGTTCTGCAGCGCGGTGTACTGCTTGTCGCCGGTGCCGGCGTTGACCAGGTTGACGTGCACCTTCGGGTACTTGGCCTCGAAGTCGGTGACGACCTGCTTGAGGGTCGGCTCCCAGGCCCAGACGGTGATGGTGCCGCCCTTGGCCAGGGCCGCCTGGACGGCGGAGGCCGAGGACGCGGTGTTCGCGGAGCCGGATCCGGTGGTGCTGGAGGAGGCGCAGGCGGTCAGGCTCAGCGCCGCGGCGCACAGCAGTCCGATGCCTCTGACGGCGTGACGGGCGGGGACTCTCAAGGCGTTCACTCCGTTGTGCTCAGTGCGGATGGGCAGGACGGGCAAAATGGGCAGGGTGGTGCGGCCCCGCGGCCGAGTCGGTCGGCCGGGGGAGTGTGGGGTGGGGGTCACTCCTTGACGCTGCCTGCGGCCAACCCCGACTGCCAGAAGCGCTGGAGCAGCAGGAAGGCGGCGACGAGCGGCACGATGGTCAGCAGTGAGCCGGTGATGACGAGGTTGAAGACCGGCTGCCCGCCGGCGGTCGCGGCCTGGTCGTTCCAGGCGTTGAGGCCCAGGGTCAGCGGGTACCAGTTCGGGTCCTTGATCATGATCAGCGGCAGGAAGTAGTTGTTCCAGGTCGCGACCACGGTGAAGAGCAGCACCGTCACGATGCCGGGTGCGAGAAGCGGCAGGGCGATGCGGAAGAAGGTGCGCACCTCGCCCGAGCCGTCGACCCGGGCGGCTTCCAGCAGTTCGGTGGGCACGGCCTCGGCGGCGAAGACCCACATCAGGTAGAGGCCGAACGGCGACACCAGCGAGGGGATGATCACGGCCCAGGGGGTGTTGGTCAGCCCCATCTTGCTGAACATCAGGAAGGTGGGCACCGCGAGCGCCGTGGCGGGCACGGCGACGGCGCCGATCACGACCGCGAAGACGGCCTTCTTGCCGCGGAAGTCGAACTTGGCGAGCCCGTACCCGGCCAGGACGGCCAGCAGGGTGGCACCCCCCGCGCCGAGGACGACGTAGAGGAGGGTGTTGAGCAGCCAGCGCAGGAAGACGTGGTGGTCGTAGCTCAGGGTCTGGGAGATGTTGTCCCACAGCGCGAAGTGCCCGCTGAACCAGAGCCCGGGGGAGCCGAGCAGATCGGCCTGCGTCTTGGTGGCGCTGACGACCAGCCAGGCGAGCGGCACCAGGGTGTAGAGCACCACCAGGCCCGACAGGGCGGTCAGGGCCTTGCTGCGGCGCGGCCGGTCGACGGAGTGGGCCCGACGGCGGGGCCGGGGCGAGGGCGTGCGCAGGCGCGCGGTCCGGGTGGGGCGTCCGCTCTTGTCGGGACGGGCGGGGGCGGGCGTCGTGGTGGTCATCGCTCAGGCCTCCTTTCGCATGCCGCGCAGCTGGAAGGCGTAGGCGACGACCATGGTGACCAGGCCCATGATGATCGCGACCGTGGCGGCGTAGTCCTCCTGCTGGCCGGAGAAGGCCAGCGAGTAGGTGTAGAGGTTGGGGGTGTAGGAGGTGCTCACCGAGTCGGGCACCAGGGGCCGCAGGATGCTCGGCTCGTTGAACAGCTGGAAGCTGCCGATGATGGAGAAGATCGTCGCGATCACCAGCGCGCCCCGGATCGCGGGGAGTTTGATCGCGCCGACGATCCGCCACTGGCCGGCGCCGTCGATCGCCGCGGCCTCGTAGAGGGAGTGCGGGATCACCCGTAGCGCGGAGTAGAAGATCAGCATGTTGTAGCCGATGAACTCCCAGGTGACGATGTTGCCGATGCCCGCGAGGATCAGGTGCGGCGAGAGCGGGTCCGGCAGGGTGATGCCGAAGGTGTGGTCGAGGTCGGCGACCAGGCCGAACCTGGTGCCGTACATGAAGCCCCACATGAGCGTGGCGACGACCGCGGGGACGGCGTAGGGCAGGAACACGGTGATGCGGAAGAAGTCGCGCCCGTACAGTCGGCCGCTGTCCAGGGCCAGGGCCACCAGCAGGGCGATGCCGAGCATGATCGGAACCTGGACCAGCAGGAACAGCCCGACCCGGCCCAGCCCCTCCCAGAACTGCGGATCACCCAGCGCCTGGCGGTAGTTGTCGATCCCGACGAAGGTGGTGCCACCGATCAGGCGGTCCTGGAAGAGGCTCAGGTAGATCGAGTAGGCGATGGGTGCGAGGAAGACCAGGGCGAAGACGGCCAGGAACGGTGCGGTGAACCCGAGGCCGATCCAGCCACGTCCGGAGCGGCGGGTGGTTCGGGATCGGGCGGGTGGCAGGGCAACCGTCATGGTCTTCCTTCGTGGTCGGACAGTCCGGGGCGGCGGCGCTCTCGGCGCGACGCATGTTTACGTAAACATTCCTGCGCAGGCGAACGGCGACGACCTGGATGTTTACGTAAACATCGCGTAACCTGATGCTGACATCGGGATCCAAAAGGAGTCAAGAGCTCCCTTCGATCCGGTTGGATCGGGACGTTTGGATCGGACCACGCGCCGGACGGGCGCGGTCCTGTGGGAGGAGCGAGGAGCGCCGTGGAGGACAGGGCCGGGGTCGGGACGGCAGCGAGCGGAGCCGAGGGGCCCGCGCCGCGCCGGCGCCGTGGCGCGTCGATGGCGGACGTCGCGCGGCTGGCGGGCGTCTCCTCGCAGACCGTCTCCCGGGTCTCCAACGGCAGTCCGGGCGTCATCGAGGAGACCCGGACGCGCGTGCTCGCCGCCATGCGGGAGTTGGGCTACCGGCCCAACAGCGCCGCCCGCGCCCTCAAGCACGGCGAGTTCCGCACCCTCGGCGTCATCCTGTTCAACCTTTCCACCACCGGCAACGTGCGCACGCTGGAGGCCATCGCCGACTCCGCCGCCCGGGAGGGCTACGCGATCACGCTGATGCCCGTCGCCGTGCCCACGCAGACGGACGTGCGCGGCGCCTTCACCCGCCTCGGCGAGCTCGCGGTCGACGGCATCATCGTCATCATGGAGGTCCACCTGCTGGACACCTCCACGATCTCGCTCCCGCCGCACGTCCAGGTCGTCGTGGTGGACTCCGACGCAGGCGACCGCTACACCGTCGTCGACACCGACCAGCGCGGGGGAGCCCGGGCCGCCGTCGACCACCTGCTCGAACTCGGCCACCGCACCGTCTGGCACCTGGCCGGTCCGCCCGACTCCTTCGCCGCCCAGCGTCGCACCGAGGCCTGGCTCGCCGCGCTGCGCGAGGCCGGGCGCACCGTCCCTCCGCTGCTGTTCGGCGACTGGTCGGCCGAGTCCGGCTACAAGGCGGGCAAGCTGGTGCCGGACGACTGCACCGCGGTCTTCGCCGCGAACGACCAGATGGCGCTCGGGCTGCTGCGCGCCCTGCACGAGCGCGGGCGGCGCGTGCCGCAGGACATCAGCGTCGTCGGGTTCGACGACATCCCCGAGTCGGCGTCCTTCATCCCGCCACTGACCACCGTGCACCAGGACTTCGCCGAGGTGGGGCGCCGCTGTGTGGACGGCGTGCTGGGGCAGATCCGCAACCAGTCGGCCGGGCCCGGCACCGCGCTGGTGCCCACCCGTCTGGTCCGGCGGTCCAGCACCGCGCCCGCGCCGAGCGCGGGTTGACGGATCGTCGGCGGATCGTCCGCCACTCTTGACTTCCTCCGGACAACGGGCTCAGACTCGCTGACCGGGCCCGGATGTTTGCGCAAACATGATCCCCGGGCCGGACGCCGCGGACGGCCGATCCGCCGGTGCACCACGTCATCTGACGGCGAGTCCGGCAGCCCGCGCGGACGTACCGCACCACAGGACTCCTCGACCGCAGCCGCGGCACGGTCGGCTCGCCGCTCCGTCCCCACCCGACAGGAGCCCCATGTTCCGTGCGATACGCGCGGCCCGCCCCGCGGCCCGGCCGCGCCGAGCCGTTCGAACCGTCCTCGCGCTGGGCGCGGCCCTCGCCACCACGCTGCTCCCCGCCGTCAGCCCCGACTCCGCCACCGCCGCGACCGGGGCGGCCCAGGCCACCGGGACGGCGCAGATCACCGGCGCCGCCCAGACCGTCAGCGGCTTCGGCGCCGCCGGCGCCTGGTGGACCGACGACCTCGCCAACTTCTCCGCCACCGCCCGGACCCAGGCCGCCGACCTGCTCTTCACCAGTTCCGGCATCCAGCTCAGCCAGTACCGGTACAACATCGGCGGAGGCGGCACCGGCGTCTCGGTGCCCGCGCGCGCCCCGCAGACGTTCCTGACCTCCTCCGGGACCTACGACTGGACCAGGGATCCCGGCGGCCGGGCGTTCCTCTCCCTCGCCGCCGCCGACGGAGTCCCGGACCTCATCGGTTTCGTCAACAGCGCCCCGGCCGCCTGGACCACCGACGGCAAGAGCTGCGGCGGCTCGATCAACACCGCCCAGGACGCCGCCTACGGCGGTTACCTCGCCACGATCGCCGCCCACTTCGCCGCCCAGGGGGTGACGTTCGACCAGATCAGTCCCATGAACGAACCGGACGACTCGTTCAGCTCCTGCGGACAGGAGGGCATGTCCGTCGCGCCCTCGGCCCGCGCCGGCGTCATCGACGCGGTCGGCTCCGCGCTCAGGAGCGCCGGGCTGTCCACCACCGTCATCGCGGACGAGTCCAGCCAGACCACCCAGCTCACCTCCGAGGCACCCACCTGGCTCGCCGACGCCTCCGCGCCCGGCTACGTCAGCGCCGTCGCCCACCACACCTACAACTTCCCCTCCGGCAGCCAGTTGGAGCAGGTCGGCGCGCTCGGCGCCACCAGCGGCAAGCCCGTGTGGGCCACCGAGATCTGCTGCCAGGTCAGCGGCGGCGGTTACGGCCAGCAGTACGACCCGACCATCACCGGCGCGCTGACGCTGGCCAACTCGGTCTACGACGACCTGGCCTACGGCAACGACAGCGCCTTCCAGTGGTGGACCGCGCTCTCCTCCGAGCTCGGCTGCGACCCCACGACGAGCAGCAGTTGCGCCACCACCGTGAACTCCGGTGGGTGGAACGACGGCCTGGTCTACTACGACCCGAACTACGCGACCGACGGCAACCAGACCCTCTATCCGACCAAGCGCTTCTACGCGCTCGGCCAGTACAGCAAGTACGTGCGCCCGGGCGCCGTCCGCTACGCCGTGGCCGGCTCCCCGAGCGGCGTGCAGACCCTCGCCTTCTGGCAGAACAACGCCTGGACGGTCGTCGCCACCAACACCAACAGCTCCGCCACCACGCTCACGCTCAACGCCGGCAGCGGCACGCTCACGTCGACCGCGAGCATCCGCACCAGCGCGACGGAGAACCTCGCCCCCGTCGCCGCCCCCGGCGTCTCCGGCTCCACGCTCACCGCGACGCTGCCCGCCCGGAGCGTCACCACCTACGTCCTGGCGAGCGCCGGGCAGCCGGGCAGCGCCGCCCCGACCGGCCAGACACTGACCGGTGTCCAGTCCGGCCGCTGCCTCGACGTCCCGGGCGCCGCCACCACCAACGGCACGCAGTGGGAGCTCTACGACTGCAACGGCGGCAGCAACCAGCACCTGACCCTGACCGCCTCCGGCGCCGTCACCGTCTACAGCGGCAGCAGCCTCAAGTGCCTCGACGGCTACCAGGGCGGCACCGCGCCCGGCACCGTCGTCGACATCTGGACCTGCAACGGCGGCGCGGGCCAGACCTGGGTGCTGCACCCGGACGGCAGCCTAACCAACGCGGCCTCCGGCCTCTGCCTCGACGCCTACGGCCAGGGCACCGGCAACGGCACCAGGATCGACGAGTGGACCTGCAACGGCGGCGGCAACCAGCAGTGGACCCTGGGCTGACCGCACCACCCGCCGGGGCGGGCGTGGTGAACCCCGCACGCTCGCCCCGCCGGATCCGTCACCGGCCGTCGGCTGCGCCGCGGCCGCCCGGCGAGGCGGTACGGTCTGCGCGTGACCGCACTCGATCCCGCCACCCTGGACGCGCTGACCCGCGCGCGTTACGTCAGCCTCACCACCTACCGCAAGGACGGCACACCCGTCGCGACGCCCGTCTGGCACGTCATCGACGACGGACACCTGTACGTGTGGACCGAGGCCGACTCCTGGAAGGTCAAGCGCCTGCGCCGCGACGCGCGGGTCAAGGTGGTGGCCTGCGACGTCCGCGGCCGGATCGCCCCGGGCGCGGCCGAGGCCGAGGGCACCGGCCGCGTCCTGGACGACGCGGGGCGGGAGAAGGTGCGTCGCCTGCTGGGCCGCAAGTACCTGATGGCGCGGCTGGGCGACTGGTGGGCCGAACTGAGCGGCCGTCGCCGCAGGCGCCCGATCGCCGCGCTGGAGATCACCTTCTGACGGGAGCCGCTTCCTGGCGGGGAGCCCCTGCCGGACCCCGGCTACTCGGCGGGCACCACGGGCTCGGGCTCCTGCCCGGGCTCCTGCCCGGGCTCGGGCTCGGGGGAGTGGAGCTGCCGCATCAGGGGTCGGGCCAGCCGGTGGAGGGTCGGGGGCTCGGTGTGGACGTGCCACCACTGGCACCGGCCCGACCACGCCAGCGGGCTGTCCGGTGGGACGGCCACGTCGAAGGCGAGCTGCAGGATCTCGCTGCCGTCGGCGCTCTCGTACGTCGCGGTGCCGACGCACTGGGCCCGCCACTGCGCCAGGCCCAGGTGTTCGTCGCAGAGCCAGTCGAGGGTGTGTGCCACGGTCTCGGTCGGACGGACCCAGGCGACCGGCAGGGCCCAGATGTCGTCGTGGCGATGGTCGAGCAGCAGGACGACCCGGTCCTCGGTGTCGGGACGGATCACGGCGACGACCTGGAACTGAGTGATCCCGGCGCGCCGGGCGTCGTCGATCAGCCGTTGGGGGTCGCGGGGGGTGCCGGTACTGCCGGGATCGACGGGATCGGTGGCGTCGAGGGCGGAGGTGCCGAGGTCGGAGATGTCGGGGCGCTGTCCGTGCATGGCCGTGGTCACCCCCTCAGGATGACGTGCGAGGGGTGGCCGGACGGGCTTGACTGGGCCGAACGCGTCATACGCGGCTCCCGCGGACGTGGCAGGGCATGCTGGGGCAGAGCCTTGATTTTCGAACAGGCGGGTACAGGAGGAGCATGTACGACACGACAACGACGGCACGCCGGGGCTACGGGATCTCGGCGAACACGCTGTTCGCGCGCACCATGACCTACGTCGCCGCCACGGCCGGCCTGTTCGCCCTCGGCGCCTACGTCGGCCGCAACATCAACCACGGTGCCGGCTTCATCGCCTTCATCGGGGCCTTCGCGTGCCTGATCGGCATGCGCTTCACCGCCGCCCGTTCCCGCGAGGCGACGGTGGCGCTGCTCGGCGCGTTCGGTCTGCTGATGGGCGTGGCCATGTCGCCGACGCTGGTCTACTACGCCACGGCGGACCCGCAGGCGCTGTGGCAGGCGGGCGGCGCGACCGCGCTGTTCGTCGCCGCTCTCGGTTCGGCCGGCTACGCGACCAACCGGGACCTGTCCGGCGTGGCCCGGGTGAGTTTCTGGGCGCTGCTGGGGCTGCTGCTCTTCGGCGTCGTGGCGATCTTCGTGCGGATCCCGCACGCGTCGCTGATCTACAGCGTGCTGGGGCTGGTGATCTTCGCCGGGTTCGTCCTGGTGGACTTCCAGCGCCTGCGGCGCTCGCAGAACATCGAGTCGGCGCCGCTGCTGGCCGCGTCGATCTTCCTGGACGTGCTCAACGTGTTCTTGTTCTTCCTGAACATCTTCGGCGGCCGACGCGACTGAACGTCCGGCTCCTCCGACTGGACGGGCGCGAAGGCCCGGTCCGCCGCAGGCGGGCCGGGCCTCGTCACGTGGGGGTGCGGCAGCCGGTCAGGCGCGGCGTCTGGGCCAGCTCCAGGCACGGCGGCGCGGTCGATCGCCCGCTGGGGGGTCGCTCGGCGCCGCGTGCCTCGGACTGGCGCCCGGGTCTTCCGTGTCTGCGAAGTCCCAGCTGGACAGCGGCTCGATGGAGGTGAGCGCGGTCGTGCCGCCCGCCGCGGCAAGGACGGAGATTCGACCGGCCGCGGTCACCGCGTGGTCGGCGAAGCGTTCGTAGAAGCGACCGGCCAGGGTCACGTCGACCGCCGTCTCCACACCGTGGTTCCAGTTCCGGTCGATCAGGTGCTGGAACAGGACCCGGTGCAGGTCGTCCATGATGTCGTCCTCGGCCTCCAGCCGTGCGGCCTCCTTGGCGTCCTGAGTGATGATCACGTCGGCGGCCTTGGCCATCAGGCGCTGGGCGAGCTGCCCCATGTCGAGCACCGTGGAGTGCAGGTCGTCCGGGACCACCGCGTCGGGGTAGCGCAGCCGGGCCAGCTTGGCCACGTGCTGGGCGAGGTCACCGGCCCGCTCCAGGCTGGAGCTGACGCGCAGGGCGGTCACCACCGTCCGCAGCTCCTCGCCCACCGGCTGCCGCTGCTCCAGCACCGCGATGGCCCGTTCCTCCACCTGGCGCTGCAGCAGGTCGAGCGCCTCGTCCGCCGCGATCACGCTCTCCGCGAGCTGCAGGTCGGCATCGAGCAGCGCGGTGGTGGCCCGCCCCATGGCCGACCCGGCCAGCCGTGCCATGCGGACCAGCCCCTCGTTGATCTCGGCAAGCTCCTCGTGGGCCGCTGCGCCCATCGCATTCCCTCCTGGGTGGGTCGGACGCGAGACCCGCACCCCGCGTCCCTCCATCATCGCTGATCGGATCCATGATCCCGGAGGCGGCCGGCCCCGACCGCGCCAGGGTCCTCGGGTGATCGCCGCAGCGGTCGTGCGGCGCCCGGCGAGGGAGGAGATCATGGGGGAGAACCCCCGGCCGGAGGCGGCACGTATGAGCAGTGGACGTTCGCAGGGTGCCCCGGGGCGAGCCGCGGGGCCGGTGCCGCCGGGCGCGCTGCTGGACCTGCTGCACGTGGCGGCGGTCGTGCTCGACACCAGCGGGCGGATCATCTTCTGGAGCCCGCAGGCCGAGGAGGTCTTCGGCTACACCACCGACGAGGCGCTCGGTCGGTACGCCGGCCGGCTCCTCGTGCACGAGGAGCACCGGGGACTGGTCGCCGACCTGTTCGCCGAGGTCATGGCCACGGGCTCGTCGTGGGCGGGGGCGTTCCCGGTGCGACACAAGGACGGCAGCGCACCCCTGGTCGAGTTCCGCAACATGCGACTGACCAACGAGCGCGGTGAGGTCTTCGCCCTCGGCATCGCGGTCGACCACGACACCCTCCGGCGGGTCGAGACCGACCTGGCCCTCTCGCAGCGCCTGGTGAGCCAGGCACCCATCGGCCTGGCGCTGATGAACACCGACCTGCGCTACGTCATGGTGAACCCCGCGCTGGAGCGCATCAACGGACTCCCCGCCGCCGAGCACATCGGCCGCAGGACCCAGGACATCGTGCCCCACCTCGACACCACGACCATCGAGTCCGGGCTGCGGCACGTCCTGCTCACCGGAACGCCGCTGCTCGACCAGTACATCGTCGGCCGCACCCCGGCGGACCCGGACCACGACCACGCCTGGTCGGTGTCCACCTACCGCCTGGACGATCCCGGCGGCCGGGTGATCGGTGTGGCGATCTCGGTGATCGACGTCAGTGAGCGTCATCGGGCGGGGATCGAGGCGGACCGGGCCCGCCGCCGCCTCGACCTGATCGCGAAGGCGTCCGCCCGCGTCGGCACCACGCTCGAGGTGGCCCAGACCGCCCAGGAGCTCGCCGACGCCGCCGTCCCCGACCTCGCCGACCTGGCGGCGGTCGACATCCTCGACGCGGTCCTGGAGTACCGGACCTCCCGCCCGGCGGACGAGAACGGCCCGGAACTGTTCCGCGCGCTCGCGCTCGCCTCCGCCTACCCGACCGACGCCGCCACCGCGGCCGACACCGTCGGCGAGCCGGCCGCCTACAGCGCCGATCGCCTGATCACCCGCTGCGTGCGTGCAGGGCGGCCCATCCTGGTCAGTCACGCGGGCCCCGAGGACCTGCTCCGTATCGCCCGGGACAGCGAGGCCGCCGCCCAGCTCCAGGCCGCCGGGGCCCACTCCTACCTGGCCGTCCCTCTGATCGCCCGCAACGAGGTCCTGGGCGCCTTCGACATGCTGCGGGCCCGCAACCCGCTGCCGTTCGACGCCGACGACGTCCTCCTGGCCGGCGAGCTCGCCGCCCGGGCCGCCGTCGCCATCGACAACGCCCGCTGGCACCAGAGCGTCCGCAACGTCGCCGAGACCCTGCAACGAAGCCTGCTGCCGGAGGCCCCGCCCGACCTGGCCGGCCTGGAGGTCGCGGCCCACTACCAGCCGGCCCAGGCCGCGCACCAGGTCGGCGGCGACTGGTACGACATCATCCCGCTGCCGGGCGACCGGACCGCGCTGGTCGTCGGGGACGTCATGGGCAACGGCATCGACGCCGCCGCGACCATGGGGCGCCTGCGCACCGCCACCTGCGCCTTCGCCGATCTCGACCTTGAACCGGACGAGGTGCTCACCCACCTCGACAAGATCACCGGCGGGTTGGAGCGCTACATCGCCACCTGCCTGTACGCCGTCTACAACCCGCACCACCACCGCTGCCGCATCGCCAACGCCGGCCACCTGCCCCCGGCCCTCGCTCCCGCCGACCGCCCGCCGGAGCTGGTCGACCTGCCCACCGGGGTGCCGCTCGGCGTCGGCGGCGTCCCGTTCCGGACCATCGCGTTCGATCTCCACCCGGGCGACCGGCTGGTGATGTTCACCGACGGGCTCGTGGAGACCCGGCACGACCCGATCGACGCCCGCCTCGCCGCCCTGCTGCGCGCTCTCGACATGCCGCGGGTGCCGCTTGCCGAGGCGTGCCCCCGTCTGGTGAGCGCCCTGCGGCAGCCGGACGACCACGACGACGTCGCGCTCCTGATCGCCCAGGCCGGTCGCACCTGAGCACCGGCCCAGCCGCTCAGGGCGCGGCCCGGGAGAGCGCCTGCGCGGTCCAGATGGTCTTGCCGGTCGGGTGGTGGCGGGTGCCCCACCGTTGGGTGAGCTGGGCCACCAGCAGCAGGCCACGGCCGCCCTCGTCGAAGGTCCGGGCCCGCCGCATGTGCGGGGCGGTCGAGTTCCCGTCGGAGACCTCGCAGATGAGGGCCTCGTCGTGGATCAGCCGGAGCTGGACGGGCGGGAGTCCGTAGCGGATGGCGTTGGTCACCAGCTCGCTGACGACCAGTTCGGTCACGAAGGCGGCCTCGTCCAGGCCCCAGGCGGTCAGCTGCTCGGCGGCCAGCCGGCGGGCGGTCGCCACGTGCGCGGGATCCGACGGCAGGTCCCAGGTCGCGACGCGCTCGGCCGGCAGGGCCCGGGTCCGGACGAGCAGCAGGGCCACGTCGTCGACCGAGCTGCCGGTGTGGAGCTCCTCCAGGACGCGGTCGCAGGCCGACTCCAGCGACGGGGCCGGAGCGGCCAGCACCCGGCACAACTCGGCGACGCCCTCGTCGACGTCGCGCCGTCCGGACTCCACCAGGCCGTCGGAGAACAGCGCGAGCAGGCTGCCCTCGGGCAGTTCGAGCTCGGTGGCCTCGAAGGGCAGGCCGCCGATGCCCAGCACCGGACCGGCGTTGATCGCCGGCAGCTCGGTGGTGCCGTCCGGCAGCACGATCACGGGTGACGGGTGCCCGGCGCTCGCGAAGGTGCACCGGCGGCTGACCGGGTCGTAGACCGCGTACAGGCAGGTGGCGCAGATCTCCGCGCTGTTCTCGTCCTCGCTCCCGAGGCGGAGCACCAGGTCGTCGAGGTGGGCGAGCAGCTCGTCGGGGGGCAGGTCGACGTCGGCCAGGGTCCGCACCGCGGTGCGCAGCCGTCCCATGGCCGCCGAGGCGTGCAGGCCGTGCCCCACCACGTCACCCACGACGACGGCGACCCTCGCCCCGGAGAGCGGGATCACGTCGAACCAGTCGCCGCCGATCCCGGCCCGGGAGTCGGCGGGCAGGTAGCGCGAGGCGGTCTCCACGGCGGAGTAGCGGGACGGGCCGTGCGGGAGCAGGCTCTCCTGCAGCGCGAGGGCGGTGGCGCGCTCGTGGGTGTAGCGGCGGGCGTTGTCCACCGACAGGGCGGCCCGTCCGCCCACCTCCTTGGCGAGGGTGAGGTCGTCGATGGTGAACCTGTCCGGACGGGAGCGGAAGAGCACCACCACACCCAGCGTGGTCCCGCGGGCGATCAGTGGAACCGCCAGCACGGACGAGGAGCCGAACTCGCGGGCCCTGGCCGCTCTGGCCGGCACCCCGCCGATCCACCGGTCGAAGTCGCGTTCGCCCGTCGCGCTCAGCACCGGCCTGCCGGTGCGCAGCGCGCGGGCGGGCGGGGAGTACGGCGGGTACTCGTCGGCCGCTCCCAGGGTGATCGCCGCCTGCGGATTGCCCTCGATCGCGGACAGGTGCGCGACCCGGCGCAGCGCGAGGCTGCCGTTGGTGAGACCCGGGGGAGGCTCCTCGCCGCGCAGCACCTCCTCCAGCAGGTCGACGCTGGCGAAGTCGGCGAACATCGGGACGGCGAGCTGGGTGAGCTCCTCCGCGGTGCGGGTCACGTCGAGCGTGGTCCCGACCCGGACCGCCGCGCGGTCCAGGACGGCCAGGCGCTGCCTGGCCCAGTGCTGCTCACTGCTGTCGAACGCGGCGAGGGCCACCGCGCAGAGCCTGCCCTGCGGGTCGCGGACCGGCCACATCTCCAGGCTCCAGGCGTGCTCACGGAGGCCGGAGGGCGCGCGGGTGTGGCTCTGGTACCGGATCGGCTGCCCGGTCCGGGCGACCTCCCGCAAGGACCGCAGGAAGCCAAGACTGGTGTCGTCCTCGGGGACCGTGTCCAGGTAGAAGCGCCCGCGCAGCGCGTCCTCCGGGATGCCCATGACCTCGCTCGCGGTGTCGTTGAGCCGGAGGTAGGACTGCGTGAGGTCGAACACGGACAGGGAGACCGACGCCTGGCGGAACGCCCATTCCACCAGGAGCCTGTCGTCTCCGTCGTCGTCGCGCTCGCGCGCCATGAGACCAGCCTGAACCCTGCCGGTGACCGCCTCAACCGGGTGCGCCGCACGGGCCGCCCCTGCGGGACGGCAGGCGGCCGCGCTCGTGGCCGTGTCCCGGGAGGAACGTCCTGGCGAATCGAGTCGCCGGGTCCTGGCCGCACCCTGATCACCGGCACGTCACCCCCGACTCCTACTATCATCACGCATTCCGGTCGGCGTCGGCGCCCACGAGGCAGCCTGCGTCGGCCGACGCACGTCAGGTCAGGTCAGGACGCCCGACGCACGGCAACGGAGCCGTGCCGCGAGGAGGAACGTACATGCAGGCCCGGAAGATCGGTGCGGTTGCCGCGACCGCAGTGGCGGCGCTCGCCGCCCGCGACCTCATCCAGAAGCGGCACGCACTGCTCCGGAACTTCCCGGTGGTCGGCCACGCCCGGTACCTGCTGGAGACGATCGGCCCCGAGCTGCGGCAGTACATCGTCACCTCCAACGAGGAGGAGCGTCCCTTCAGCCGCGACCAGCGCAGCTGGATCTACGCCTCCGCCAAGGAGGAGAACAACTACTTCGGCTTCGGTACCGAGGTCGACGTCGAGCACGTCCAGGGCCACGCGTACATCAAGCAGCGCACCTTCGCCGGCGCCCTGCCCGACGCCCACGACCCGCAGGCGCCGCTGCCCTCGGCCAAGATCCTCGGTGGTCCGCGCGGCCGCGCCAAGGCCTTCCGTCCGGCCAGCGTCGTGAACGTCTCGGCCATGAGCTTCGGCTCGCTGTCCGGCGCGGCGATCACCGCGATCAACAAGGGCGCGGCGCTGGCCGGCACCATGCACAACACCGGCGAGGGCGGCCTCTCCCCGTACCACCGCAGCGGTGGCGACCTCGTCCTGCAGATCGGCACGGCCTACTTCGGCTGCCGCAACGAGGACGGCACCTTCAACCTCGACAAGCTCAGGGACGTCGTGGCGAGCGCCCCGGTCAAGGCGATCGAGATCAAGCTCTCCCAGGGCGCCAAGCCGGGCCTGGGCGGCATGCTGCCCGGGGCCAAGGTCACCCCGGAGATCGCCCAGATCCGCGGCATCCCCGTGGGCAAGGACTGCGCCTCGCCGTCGCGCCACACCGCCTTCGGCGACGTCGACTCGATGCTGGACTTCGTCGAGCTGATCGCCACCGAGACCGGCCTGCCGGTCGGCGTCAAGAGCGCGGTGGGCGAGATGGCGTTCTGGCACGAGCTGGCCACGCTGATGGCACGCGGCGACCGCGGCGTCGACTTCGTCACCATCGACGGCAGCGAGGGCGGCACCGGCGCGGCGCCGCGCATCTTCGCCGACTCGGTGGCACTGCCGTTCCGGATGGGCTTCTCCCGCGTCTACGGCACCTTCGCCGAGCTCGGGCTGACCGACCAGCTCACCTTCATCGGCTCCGGCAAGCTCGGCCTGCCCGAGAACGCCACGGTAGCCTTCGCGCTCGGCGCCGACATGGTCAACGTCGCGCGCGAGGCGATGCTGTCCATCGGCTGCATCCAGTCGCAGAAGTGCCACACCGACAAGTGCCCCACCGGCATCGCCACCCAGAACCAGTGGCTGGCCCGGGGCCTGGACCCGGCGTCGAAGTCCACCCGTGCCGCCGTCTACCTGCGCACCCTGCGCCGGGAACTGCTGAAGGTCTCGGGCGCCGTCGGCGTCGCCCACCCGTCGCTGATCACGGCGAACGACATCGAGATCATGAACGGCGACTACGAGGCCCGCACCCTGGGCGGTGTCTACGGCTACAAGGACGGCTGGGGCGAGCTCGGTCCCGAGCTGGCCGCCGAGATCACCGCGCTGATGACCGGCGCCTGACGTCGAGACCGCCGGCACACCGACGCCGGCACACGAGGGCGGCACCGTCCGGTGCCGCCCTCGACCCGCACCACCGTCACCGACCGCGTTTTCACCGAGGCGAGCACACCCCATGCCTGAAGAAGTCAGATTCAAGAGCGTCGTCGGCCCCGAACTGGCCGGCTCGATCGAGCTGCCCGAGGGCCCCGTCCGGGGCTGGGGCATCTTCGTCCACGGCTTCACCCTCGGCAGGAACTCGCCGGCCGCCTCACGTGTCAGCAAGCAGCTGGCCCGCGAGGGCATCGGCATGCTCCGCTACGACAACCTGGGCATCGGCGACTCCGACGGCGACTGGGGTGACGGCTCCTTCACCGTCAAGGTCGAGGACACCGTCCGCGCCGCGGAACTGATGGCGGGTCGCGGCACGCCCGCCGACCTGCTGGTGGGCCACTCCTGGGGCGGCGCCGCCGCCATCGCCGCGGCGGCCGAGTCGACCGGCGTCCGCGCCGTCGCCACGATCGGCGCGCCGTCCGACCCGAGCCACGTCGAGAAGCAGTACGACGCGGTCGTCGACCGGGTGCTGAGCGAGGGCCAGCACGAGTGGTTCGTCGGCGGCCGGACCCTGGTCCTCAAGCGCGCCTTCGTCAACGACGTGCGCCAGGCCCGCCTGCGCGACAGGATCCGCGACCTCAACCGCCCGCTGCTGGTGATGCACTCGCCCACCGACGACACCGTCGACATCGCCAACGCCGGCGAGATCTTCCGCGAGGCCCAGCACCCGCGCAGCTTCATCTCCCTCGAAGGCGCCGACCACCTGCTCACCACCCGCGGCCAGGCCCAGCGCGCCGCGCACATCATCAGCGCCTGGGCCGACCAGTACATCCACGCCCCCCGGGTCTGACGCGGCCCGTCACGGGCGGGGCGTCAGGGGCGGGGACGTCACGCGCCCTCCGGTCGGACCTTCAGGACGGGGACGCGCACCAGGACGACGCCCGCGCTGCGGTGGCAGTCGCGATCATGTTCAGGCTTCCTTGTGGGTCCGGCCGGCGGAGGAGGCGGCGAGCCGACGGTGGTCGGGGGTGCCGGCGGACCTCGCGGTTTCGGAGGTGGGCCGCACCGGCGCCGTCCGGTGGGCCGCGACCAGCCCTGCCGGGGTGGCCTCACGCCGGGGTCCGGCCGACCGGTAGGCGACCGAGCCGAGCACCGCGAGCACGCAGCCGCCGGTCAGCGCGAGCGCCCAGCCGTGCATGGTCCGGCCGTCGCCCGCGCCAAGGGTGAATCCGTGCACGACGGCGACCGGCCACATCGCGTAGGCCAGCCAGTGCACCGCCCGCCAGGCGCGGTGGCCGATCCGGCGGCGCAGCACGCTGGTCAGGACGACCGCGACCAGGAGGTCGAAGGCGACCGTGCCCAGGCCCAGCCACAGCGGCCGGTAGGCGGAGGTGAACGCCAGCACCACGTCCAGCAGGCTGATGCTCACGTACGAGTCGGCGACCGCAGTCAGGATGTGGATCGACAGGAAGACCAGCGCGAGCAGCGAGATGCTGCGGTGCAACCCGAGCGTGCCGAACCTCGGCAGTCCCGGCAGCTTGGCCCGGCGCCGGACCAGTGCGCCCAGCACCATCACGGCGCTGAACATCACCAGGCTGACGATGCCGGTGGCCTGGCTCGCGTACCAGAGTGTCGTGCTGCTCATGCCGCTCCTCTCCCGGCGCCCGTGCCCGGGCCGGCGACCGGGGCGACTGGCAGGGGTTCGTCGGGCCAGCCGCCGACCGTGGTCACGGCGCCGTCCGCGTCGACCAGTCGTCCGGGCAGGTGGTTGCGCTCCAGCCAGGCGGGCGCCGAGGCGCCGCGGATCATCGCCGCGGTACTGGCGATGTTGGCGTCCAGGCAGCTGCCCGCGGCGACACTGACGGTCCGCCAGGGCCCGGCTGCGGGGTGGCCGGTCCGCGGGTCCAGCAGATGGTGCACCGCGCGACCGCCGCGGGACCAGCGTCGGGCGGTGGTGCTGGAGGTGGCGAGGCCGCCGTCCCGGATCGCCACCACGGTGTGCGGGGCGTGCGCATCGGGCTCGTCGGTACGGTCCTGCACACGGACCCGCCAGCCGCCGTCGGGCGCGGGCCCGGCGACGGCGGTGTCGCCGCCGATGCTGACCAGCACGCCGCAGTCGGCGATCTCGGCCAGGGTGGCCGCCGCCCGGTCCGCAGCCCACGCCTTGGCCGTCGCGCCCAGGTCCAGCCGGACCCCGGTGGGGACGGTGACGAGCCGCTCGCGTGGATCGAACGCGATCCTGCGCCAGCCGGGCACCGGCCGGACGACCAGCTTGAGCGGCCTCCCGTCCCGCTCGACCAGCGAGAAGTCTCGGTCGTAGCCGAGCGCGGCCATCGCGCTCCCGACGGTGGGGTCCACGTCGCCGTCGGTCAGCTCCGCCGCGCGCAGGGCCGCGCCGAGCGCCTCGGCCAGCACCGGCCCCACCCGCACGGGCCGCCCCTCGGCGGCGTCCAGTGCGACGAGCTCGGAGTCCTCCCGGAACCGGCTGCAGGCGCGGTCGACCTCGTCCAGCCAGACCGCGAGCACGTCGCGGCAGTGCGGGAGCCGTGCGGGGTCCGTGACGACCAGCCGTACGGTGCAGCTCCAGGTCCGCCACGCCGCGGCGGTGGCGCGCCCGGCGGTCATCAGGAGCCCCCGGAGGTGGTGTGCGTGCCGGAGCCCGACGAGCCGGCGGAACCGGACGAGGAGGAACTACTGCTGGTCGGGTTGGAGCCGGGGCTCTGCAGCGTGCCGCTGGAGCTGGGGCTTGAGGTCGAGGGCGAGGGCGAGGTGTTGTTGGGACTCGGGGTCGTCGTGCCGCCGCTCGTCCTCGCACCTGCGGGCAGGAAGGCCATGATCGCCAGAGAGCCCGCGACGCCCGCGACGGCCACTCCTGCCGTGACCGCTCGGGTCCGCGCTATGCCACCACTCGGTCCGCCTGCCATCTCCTGCCTGCCCTTCCGACTGCGATGCGTTCCCGACACCGAGCCTCCGGGCCGACCATGAGAGGGCTATGAGCCGACCATGAGCGTTGTCTGCCGAATCAGATGGCTTCGACGCGCTGCAGCCACAGGTAGGCGATCCAGCCCGGCAGGGCCGGGAGCCAGAACGAGAGCACCCGGTAGAGCAGGACCTGGAGCAGCGCCACGTCGTAGGGCATGCCGGTGGACGTCTGCAGTGCGTAGGCCAGCACCGCCTCGACGCCGCCGACGCCGCCGGGGGTCGGTACGGCCTGGCCGAGCGTGCCGCCGATCAGGTAGGCGATGGCGACCTGGGCGAAGCCCGGGTGCTGGCCGAACGCCAGCGCGCAGGTCCACAGGCAGGCGGCGGCGAACAGTGACACCAGCAGCTGTCCGGCCACGCCGACCGCGACCTTGCCGGGCTGCTGCAGCAGGTCCAGCATCCGCGGCAGTACGCCGTTGACCATCGGGCGCAGGCGCGACGCGATCCAGCGCCGCAGCGGCGGGACCGCGGCGGCCACCAGGGCGACCACGGCCGCGACCAGGATCGCGACCGCGAGGTCCGCGGCGTCCGTGAACGGCGTGCGGTCCTGGCCGCTGGCCAGGAAGCCGAACACGAAGACCAGCGCGATGTGCAGGACCAGCCCCACCGCCTGGCCGGCGCCGACGCTCGCCACCGCCTGGCGCGTGGGCAGGCCGGCCCGGTACAGGAACCGCGTGCCCAGCGCCATTCCGCCCAGGCCGCTCGGGGCCGCGATGTTGACGAAGCCGCCGGCCACCTGGGCGAGGGTGCTGCGCCGCAGGTCCAGTCGCTCGGGGACGAAGCCCACGAAGCTCATCGTGGCGGCCAGGACGCCGGCCCCCGCGAAGGCCGAGGCGACGGCGATCCAGCCGGGCTGCGCCTGGGCGAGCGCGTCGAGCGGGTTGGCGGTCCTGCTGGAGAGCTGCAGCACCATCAGATAGCCGGCGCTCGCCAGACCCACCATGCCGACCAGCGTGCGCGGGCGCACCCGCTCCAGGCGCACCACCTCGACCGGTACCTCGGGCACGGCCCGGGTGATCTCGTCGCGGATCCGGGCGAGCAGCTGCGGCTCCTGCCGCTTGACCCGGGACCGGGTCTCGCGCGGCAGCGCCAGCGGCTGGAGCAACGGTACGGCCGCGCCGACCTGGTCGGGGCCCAGGATCTCCAGTGCGGCGGCGACCGCGCGCGCCGGCCCGACCCGCAGCGACAGGGTGGTGAGCAACTGGGCGAGATCCGTGCGCAGCGCCAGGTCCCCCGCCGCGACGTCGCCGTCCTGCAGGTTCACCAGGTGCGCGCTGCCGTCCTCGTCGACGAGGACCGAACCGGGCACCAGCGTGCGGTGGGCGATGCGCCGGGTGTGCAGGAGGTCGACCTGACGCCAGATGCCGCGCAGCAACTGGTCGTTCAGCTCCACGTCGGCGAGCTCGTCCAGGCAGCGTCCGGGGAGTGCCTCGTAGACGGCCAGCGAGGCGTCCGGGCCCAGGTCGGTGGTGGCCAGCAGGCGTCGGGTGCGCACGCCGGCCGCGCCGGCGGCGTAGGCGAGCAGCGCCTCCTGGCGCATGGCGCCGGTCGGCGAGAGCAGGCCGCGGCGCTGGGGGGCGGAGCGCAGCCGGAGCCGCTGCCCGAGGCGGCGCAGGAAGCCGGTGGCGGTCAGCTCCCGGTCCAGCACGATCACGTCCAGATCCGGGTGCTCGCCCGCCTGTCGCACCAGGTAGCGGTGTGGCTCGTGGGGTGCCCTGTCGGTGGCCCGGTAGGCGCCGACCGGCGTGAATCCGGCTCCGCGCAGCGCGTCGAAGAGCAGCGCGGTGGTGGGGCGGGCGTTGGGCGAGCCCAGGCCGTAGGCCGTCGCATGGGCGGTCGTCCAGCCGATCAGCAGCGACAGCAGCACCGAGAGTGCGTCCGCGTAGCCGGCCACGAGCGCGGTCAGCGCGTTCGTGACCACCACGGCCGCGAGAGCCAGCCGCCACCGGGGTCGCTGCGTCAGCCCGGCCGCGGTCATGAACGCGAGGGCGGGGGCGCAGAGCGCGAGCAGCGGCCCGTCGAGCACGGACGCCTGCTCGGGCGGGGCCAGCACGTCCAGGATCGCGGGAGGGACCAGCTCCGAGCTCCACAGGTTCACCGTCAGGGTGAGCCCGAAAGCGAGCGCCGCCGCGACGATTCCGTCCAGCACGCGCCGGCGCTCCCGCGCCAGGAGCTTCACCGCCCCGAAGGCGGCCGGCAGCAGCACCACGGCGACCGAGGCGAGCGACCCCAGCGCATCGACCAGGGCGCGCGGGGCCTTCTCCGCCTCGCGCGTCGCGTCGGCCTCCAGCCCGCCGGTGGTGTTGTGCGCCCAGCGGGCCAGCAGCAGCGTCACGGCGAGGAAGAGCAGACCCACCACCAGTCGGATCAGCGTCTCGGGCCGCCGCGCCCGCGCGGGCAGCAGCAACTCGTCCCGCCGGACCACCTCGTTCACGCCGCCTGCCCCTCAACTCCGCCGACCGCCCGCGGCGGCAGTGCGTAGCCTAGACGCCGCCGATCGGGCCGCGTGGGGCAGGCGGCGACCTGCGAGAGGTCAGACGGGTGTGACGTGGGCGGCGATGACGCGCCATCCGGCCCGGCCGTCGTGGACCCACGTGCGGGTGTAGCGCACGCGGGAGGCGAACTCCTGGCCCTGGAACGTCCCGGCGACCGTGCCGAGGAACCAGGTCACGCCCGTCGTCCCGACGGCCAGGACCGTCAGTTCCTCCTCGTCGACGCGGGTGAGGCGCTGCCGGCCGCTCTTCTGGAGCTCGAGGTCGTCGCTCTTTCGGTACAGGGTTCCGTCGGGGCCGGTGAAGACGAGGCGGTCGTCGAGCAGGACGTCGAGCGTGGCGGTGTCGGCGGCGAGCTGTGCCGCCTGGAGTCGGCGCTCGGCGGCGCGCAGGGACTCGGTCGACTGATCGTTCTGATCGCTGTCCATGACCGGCACGCTACCCGCGCGGCCGCGCGCCAACCGGGCCGACAGGAGACGACCAGGCGGGGAAGCGTGCGGGCGGGGAAAGGAACAGGCCCTGCTCCCCGGAGACCGGGGAGCAGGGCCTGTTGCGACAGACGTCAGACGTCCGCCGTCAGAGGTTCAGCCACGCACGACGTTGGCGGCCTGCGGGCCCTTCGGGCCCTGCTCGACGTCGAAGGAGACGGTCTCACCCTCGACGAGCTCGCGGTAGCCCGTGCTGTTGATGGCGGAGTAGTGGACGAAGACGTCCGGGCCGCCACCGGCCTGCTCGATGAAGCCGAAGCCCTTCTCGGCGTTGAACCACTTGACAGTGCCCTGAGCCATACAGATCTCCCGTTCGGGACGCGGGCCGGCGGACGATCCACCGACCCTGTGGATGGGTCGCGTCCTCGAACAGCAGGTGCAGCGGTACGGCGGACAGCGAACTACGGTGATCACGCTACGCCGAACGGGTGCTCGCTGTCTGCGGTTTTTGGGTCACATCTGCGTGGCGATAGAAGATCGTTGCCTGGGTTCCTCTTGTTCGTTCAAGTCTTGTACTTGACGCCGGTTCAACAACCGGACCATATTGGCTGTCGCTGCAGCGAGCACGACGGCCCCCTCCCGTCGTCAACCCCCACAAACCCCGAAATACCGACGGGACATATCGGATGATCTCGCGTCGTAAGCTGCTCACCGCTGCCGGGACGGCCGCTGCCGCCCTGGTCGGCTCCCAGGTTTTACTTCCCAAACTCGGTGCCCGCGCTGCCGCGGCCACCACCCTGCCGCTGACGTTGCGTAACGTCTCCGGCAGCGACACCGCCTACGCCTACGTGACCGGTTCCGACAGCTCGGGCGCCCCCGGCTTCGTCGGCTCCGACGGCGTCTTCCACCCGCTGGCGAACCCCGCCGCCAACCTCACCCCGGCGCCCGACTACGCGATCCCGCTCGGGCCCTCCGGCGGAAACGGGGTCTCGCTCACGCTGACCGAGTACGTCATCGGTGGCCGGGTGTGGTTCTCCGTCGGCAACAAGATCCAGTTCTTCGTCAATCCGGCCCCCGCCGGCGGGCAACCCGGGCTGGTCGAGCCCGGATTCGACGCCGCCGACCCCAACTGGCTCACCAACTGGAGCTTCTGCGAGTTCACCTGGAACTCGGCCAACCTCTACGCCAACATCAGCTATGTCGACCTCGTCGCCGAGGCCGTCTCCATGAGCACCACCGGCGCCGCCGGGAACCAGTCGGTCAGCCCGCTGCCGGCCGGGGCCCTGGACGCCATCGCCTCGGGGCTGACCGCCCAGCACGCCGCCGACGGCGCACCGTGGGACCAGCTCGTCGTGCGCGACGGCAGTGGCGCGGTGCTGCGGGTCCTGGCACCCACTCACTCGCCCGTCTCCTTCGGCGGCTACTTCGACCCCTACGTGGACCAGGTCTGGGCCGCGTTCCAGGGCACGCCCCTGACGATCGACACCCAGAACCCCTCCTTCGGCTCCTTCAGCGGAACCGTCACGGGGGGCGTGCTCACCTTCGGTGGGCTGAACGCCGACGGTGTCCCGTTCACCAAGCCCAGCACCACCGACATCTTCGGCTGCGCGTCAGGTCCCCTCTACAACTCCGGCGGGGACGCCCGTGGCGCGGTCGCGGCGCGGCTCGCCGCCGCGCTCAACCGCAGCACGCTCCTGCTGGCCGGCGGCGCCCAGCAACCGAGCGGGGTGACGTCCGCGCAGTACTACCAGAACGCGGTCACCAACCACTACGCCCGCCTCGTCCACGCCAACGCCACCGTCGGCTACGCCTTCCCGTACGACGACGTCGGCCCGACCGGCAGCCAGCCGGTCGACGGCCACCTCCAGGACCCGGCGCCCACGTCCTGGACGATCACCCTCGGTGGTGGCTCCAGCGGCGGTGGCGGAGGGGGCGGCGGGGGCGGCGGGGGTGGTGGCGGAACGACGGTCAGCGCCTACAGCACCATCGCGGCGTCGTCCTCCACGTCGAACAACGGCACCCAGACGGAGGCCTGCTCCGACACCGGCGGCGGCCTCGACGTCGGCTGGATCCACGCAGGTTGCCGGCTCGGCTACACCGGTGTCGACTTCGGCGCGACCTCGCCCCGACGCTTCCTGGCCCGCCTCGCCTCCGGCGCCGCCGCGGGCGTGAGCGGGGGTGTGGAGGTCCGTCTCGACAGCCCGACCGGGACGAAGCTCGCCGAGATCGACATCGCGAACACCGGTGGCTGGCAGTCCTGGGAGACCGTCCCGATCAACCTCTCCGGCACCGTCACAGGGGTCCACGACGTCTACCTGACGTTCATCGGTTCGGCCTCCGACTTCGTCAACGTCCACTGGTTCACCTTCTCCGCGACCTGATCGGAGAACTCGTCACATCTCCTTCCCGGGCGCGGGCGGGAAAGGCCCCTCCCCGACCCTGGGAGGGGCTTCGCGCGACGCGGGGCCGGGGGCCGGAGCGGCGGGGCCACCCCCGCGCGCCCGGCCCGCACGAGCCCGCGCAAGGCCGCGCCGCATCTGCTCTGACCTGGCCTTTTGCTCCTCCCACCCCTAGGATCGGGCCCGGTTGAAAGGGGGGCCGCCGGATGGACCGGACCGTACGCACCGTCGAGGATGTCCTTGCGCTCCTGGACGGACTCTTCGCATCCGAGCCGGAGGCCGGTCGCTTGGCGACCGGCGACGGCAGGGACTTCTGGGACCGCTTCTACGCCGACCGCTCGCGGCCCGTCCCGTTCTTCGCGGCCAAGCCGGACGAGAACCTGGCCGCCCTTCTCGACCGTGGGCTCGTCACCCCCGGCGGCCGGGCGCTGGACCTGGGCTGCGGGGCGGGCCGCAACGCGCTCTTCCTCGCCGCGCACGGCTTCCGGGTCGACGCCGTCGACCTCTCGCCGGTGGCCGTCGCCTGGGGCGAGGAGCGGGCCCGGGAGTCCGGCGCCGACGTCCGCTTCCTCTGCGGTGACGCCTTCGCCCTCTCCGCCGCCGAGTTGAGCGGCCCCTACGACCTGGTGGTCGACTCCGGCTGCTTCCACCATCTGCCGCCGCACCGCCGGGTCGGCTACCTGGCGCTCCTCGACCGCGTCCTCGCCCGCGGCGGGCACCTTGCGCTCACCGTCTTCGCCGCCGGCGAGGGCGGCATGGGCTCGGAGCTCACCGATGCGGATCTCTACCGCGCGGGCGAGCTTCAGGGCGGCCTCGCCTACAACCCCGAGGCACTGCGGTGGATCTTCTCCGACCTGGCCGAGGTCGAGCTGCGCCGCATGCGCGAGGAGCCGCCCGAGTCGGCGCTCTTCGGCGTGCCGTTCCTGTGGACCGCGCTGTTCCGCCGGGAGGCGGACGCAAACTGAGCAGACGTCGCGGCCGCTGCCCGGCATCCTGAAGCCATGTTGACGGTACGGATGAACGATCGAGCGGTGTCGCTGCTCGGGGCCATCGGCCACGGTGCCGCGGTCCCGGGCGGCGAGCCGACCCCTGCGCTGCGAGCCCGCCTGGCCGGAGGGCTGGTGGTGCGCGACGGCGCGGTCGTTCTCGCCGAGACCGCTCGCCGGTCGGTGGGGCCCGCGGAGGCGGCCCGCGGTGACCTCACGGGGTGGGAGTGCGGCGTGAACAGCTTCCACCTGGAGGACTACGTGGACGTCCCGGTCGGTCGGCTCGACGAGGGTGGACCGGTCGTCGAGGTCAGCGCCCAGCGGGAGTTGCTGCTCCAGGGACTCGGCCTGGCGCGCGAGGTCTGCGCACTGGGCCGGAACGCCGTGCCGCCGATTCCGCTGCGGTGCATCGTGAGCGCCGGTCCCTCGAACGCCGTCTTCCGTTTCCATCGGGTCCGGGCCGGCGAGCGCTGGCACCACCCGGATCTGGACGCGTATCGCGAAGAGCACCTCGTCGTCGTCGAGTGGGGTCCGCTCGCAGAACCCTGACGCGCACCGCAATCCGGCCCGCGCACCGTCCGTCAGCCGGTCGCGTGCGGGCGCAGGACCATAAGGGGGCCCTCCAGGGCGGCCACCAGGGCGAAGGGGAACCGGTCGAGTTCGAGGCAGAGGGGGACGTCGTCGGGATGGGCGCCCTGGCGCACGCCGGTCGTCAGCTCGGTCGCGGCGCGCGACTCGGCGGCGCGGCGGAGGTAGGGAGCCGCTTCCGTCCCGGCTTCGGTGAGCCTGCGGGCGATGTACTGCGCGCACGCCAGATCCTCCTCGGCGCGCCCGTCCTCGCCCGTGACCACGAACGTGACGGTGTCGCCGGCGCGTTCCCGCAGCCGCCGGGCCGTGGCCTCGGCCACCACGAACCCGGCGCACAGCACCAGTGACGCGTCCTGGACCGCGAGGGCGCCGACGGTTCCTGCCGTGGTCTTCTGCACCACGGTCCGGCCGGTGAGGTCGGTGGTGCGGAGCAGGCCGGGGGAGTTGACGGCGTCGAACCCGGGCGCGGGCGGGCCGTCCTTGAGCGCCACCCACTCCGGGTGGGCCGCTTTGAGGGACAGCGCCGCGTCCAACGACTCGGCGAGCACGATCCTCTCCGCGCCCTGGCCGAAGGCCCAGGCGGCCACGGTGAACGCCCGCATGACGTCGACGACGACGGCCACGGAGGGGGCTTCGGGCAGTTCGGCCACCTCGGCGGTGGCAAGGAAACGTGCGTCCATCCGCCCATGATCGCGCACGCGTGCGATGGAGACGGGTGGGAGGGGGCGCGCCGTTCGGTCGTCCTCGGGCCGTGCCTGGCAGTCGCTCGATCGTCTTCGGCCGGCCGGGTGGGCTGCCGCCCCGGGAGCAGGGCGGCAGCCGTGGGGTGGCGCGGGGTTACCTCAGGTGGCGGTCGTAGAAGCGGTCCCCGTCCTCACGCTCGAACGACGGGGTGCCGAGGTGGCCGCCGAGGTTGGCGTGGAGGGTCTTCTCCTTGCTGCCGAAGGCGTCGAACAGGTCGAGGGCCCTCTGACGCGGGTTGCCCTCGTCGTCCCACTGCAGCAGGAACAGCAGCGGGACGGTGACCTGCCGGGCCTGCTCGCGCTGGGCGAGCGGCACGTAGCCGCCGGCGAAGAAGCCGGCGGCCGCGATGCGCGGCTCGACGGCGGCGAGGCGGATACCGAGGGCGGTCCAGCCGGAGTACCCGACCGGGCCGTCGATCTCGGGCACGGCGAGGAGGGCGTCCAGAGTGGTCAGCCACTCCGGGGCCGCCTTCTCGACCATCGGGCCCACGAAGGACTCGAAGATGTCGTCGACCGGCTCGCCCGCCTGCATCGCCCGGCGCAGCTCGGCGCGGGCCTGGTCGGTGGCGGCGGAACGGGGCCGGTCACCGCATTCGGGGGCGTCGATGCTGGCGACGGCGTAACCGTGCGCGGCGGTGAGCCGGGCCCGGGCCACCAGGCGGGGTTCCGCCTTGGGAAGGCCGTTGTTGTGGGCCATCAGGATCAGCGGTGCGGGGGTGGACGTCGGCGTCCACAGCGTGCCGGGGATCTGGTCGTCACCGTCGGGACCGAGGGTGAACTCGCGCTCGAGAACGCCGTTGTCCAGGCGCTGCTCGGAAGTGAAATGCATGGTCGTGCCTTTCGGGAGGGCTCGATGAACGGCGCTCCCGGGCGACGACCTATCGCCCGACCGTGACCCCTGAGGGGAGCACCCATGTCGTCTGTGTGTTCACGGGTACCACCTCCTCGATCTGCTGCACGGCTGTCTGCAGGCTAGCAGCGGGGGCCCGGCGGGCGCCAACCGGTTTCGGCGTGCGGAAAGTCGGTGGCGCGCCGGTGCTCAGCCCGCCTGGAAGCTCTGCGCGGCGGTCTCGAAGTACGCGCGCCCCTGCTCCGTGGCGGTCAGCGGCGCCGAGACCCAGACGTCGTACTGCCTCCCGTCGTGGACCCAGCACAGGTCGAGCGTGCGGCGCGGACCGCCGCCGTCGCCGAAGCCGTCCCAGGTGAACTCCCACAGCGCGGCCGGGTCCCCGTCCCGTGTGGTGGGGGTGACCGAGGCGTCACGGTAGCCCTGGTAGGTCTGCGGCCCCTGGGCGGCCTCGGCCTGCATCACGCCGAGGGGGCCGGACGGGTCGGGGCTCTCCTGGCGGATGCCCAGCCGGAACTGCTTGCCGGGGGAGTAGTAGAAGATCCGCGGGGGCTCGTCGCTGCGGTAGAAGCCATCGGGGACGTCGAGGGCGAAGCCCGCCGGGTCGGCGGTCCACCGGTACCCGGCCGGTGCGGTCCCGGAGGGGGCTGCGCCCGTCGGGGCTGACCCTAACGTTGAGGTTGAGGGCGGGTTGGGCGTCGTCGCCGTTGCGGTTGCCGATGTCGTTGCCGTGACGCCGTGCACGGGCGGTCGCGTGGTCGCGCCGGCGGGCACGGAGACCCGCGCCTGCGGAGCGTCGCTCCCGCTGCCACGGAGTGCGAAGGCGACCGAGCCGCCGACCGCCGCGGCCCCCAGGACACCACCCAGGACGAGTGCGCTGACGGTCCGACGGTTACGAACGGGGCTGCGGTCGGGGCCGGGGCCAGGTCCGGTGCCGGTGCCGGGGAGAGGGGTGCGGACGGGTCCCGGCTCACCGGGGACGCCGCTGATCCGCTGCGTCGGGGTGTAGCCGGCCGGTGGCGGGGCGACGTGCTGCGCGCCCGGATCGCAGCCGGCGAGCAGCGCGCGCTCCACGTCGGCCGCCGTGGGGCGTCCGCGCGGGTCGCGGTCGAGCATGCGGGTGATCAGCGGGGCGAGCCCCGCCGCCTCCGGCGGAGGGGTGACCTCGCCGGCCAGGACCGCCTGAACCTGGCCGCCCAGCGAGTCGCGTCGGAAGGGTGAACGGCCCGCGAGGCTTGTGCACAGCAGCACGCCGAGCGACCACACGTCCGAGGCGGGCGTCGCCTCCTGGCCGGTCATCCGCTCCGGTGCGGTGTACTCGACGGAGCCGACGAACTCGCCCGTCGCCGTGAGCGACGTCCCGCCGGACAGTGTCGCGATGCCGAAGTCCGTCAGGACCGCCCGCCGCGTGGCGGTCTCCACGAGCACGTTGTCCGGCTTCACGTCCCGGTGCAGCACCCCGCCGAGGTGGGCCGCTGCGAGAGCGCCGGCGACCTGCGCCGCGAGCCGCGCCGCCTCCGGTGGCGGCAGCGGGCCGTCGTGGGCGATGGCCGCGCCCAGCGAACGCCCCTCGACCAGCTCCATCACGATCCACGGTCGGCCGTCCTGTTCCACCACGTCGTGCAGGACGACGACGTTCGGGTGCCGCACCTGCGCCGCCGCGCGTGCCTCGCGCAGCACGCGCTCGTTCTGCTCGCGCCGTGCGCCGGGCGACTGGTCTCCGTCGAGGCGCACCTCCTTCACGGCGACGTCCCGTCCGAGAAACTCGTCCCTCGCCCGCCAGACCAGGCCCATGCCGCCGCGTCCGAGGGGCGACCGCAGTCGGTAACGCCCCGCCACCAGCCTGTCCGTTTCCGCCCCCTCCGGCATCATTCGCTCATCATCGCGCACGCGCCCCACACCGTGCGGGTGAAACGAGCAGGACGGGCTCATCCACTCAACGTCCCTTTCAGAGAAGGCTCGTGGGAGCATGCAGGCTTGGCCGTCCGGTCGTTGGGCAGGATCCGGCGCGGGGGACGGTGCTTCGCCCCCTTTTTCGCAGGTTCTGCAGGTATGGGCGACTGCAGGACGGTAGAACTGCAGTGAGGCGAAGGGCAGGTGTCATGACCGCTGACCCCTCCAGAGCGGGCGAGGACCGCGTGCTCGTAGGGCGTTACCTGTTGGGCGAACGGCTCGGCCGTGGGGGCATGGGCATCGTCTGGCGGGCACACGACCAGGTTCTCGACCGGGAGGTGGCGGTCAAGGAACTGAACGTCGCCGGGCTGGGCGAGCAGGAGACGGGTGTCCTGTACGCGCGGATGCAGCAGGAGGCCCGGGCGGCGGCGCGCATCGACCACCCCGGCGTGATCACGATCCACGACGTCGTCGAGGACGAGGGTCGGCCCTGGATCGTGATGGAGCTGATCGACGGCCGCTCCCTCGCCGAGATCATCACCATGGAGGGCACCCTCCTGCCGCGCGACGCGGCACGGGTGGGGGCGCAGGTCGCCTCCGCGCTGGTCCAGGCGCACCGCCACGGCGTCCTGCACCGTGATGTCAAGCCCGCCAACGTGCTGATCGAACGACGCGGCCGCGTCGTGCTCACCGACTTCGGCATCGCCCAGTTCGCCGGGGGCAGCGGTCTGACCCGCACCGGCGAGATCGTCGGCTCGCCCGACTACCTGGCGCCGGAGCGGCTCACCGGCCACCGCACCGGACCCGAGTCGGACCTGTGGGCCCTGGGCGCCACCCTGTACGCCGCGGTCGAGGGACAGTCACCGTTCCTGCGCGCCACCACGATCGGCACGCTGCAGGCGGTGATCAGCGACCCGCTGCCGCAGGCCACCCACGCCGGCCCGCTGGCGCCGGTCCTGGACGCCCTGCTGCGCAAGGACCCCGAGCAGCGGGCCACCGGCGACGAGGCGTTGCAGCTGCTGGAGGAGATCGCCCAGGGCCGCACCCCGCGCACGCCGACCGTCATCTCGCCGACGGCCCCGGTCGGCCCGGTCGCTCCCGTCGCTCCGATCACCGGGCCGCAGGACCGGCCCCCGCAGTTCGGCATGCCGCCGACGCCCCTGACGATTCCGCTGATGCAGCAACCCATGCCGCCCACGCCGCCGATGGGGACGCTGGGCGGAGTCCCCGGCGCGACGGGGCTCGGCGCCACGGCGCCCTTCGTGCCCGGAGTCGGTCCGGGCGGGCCTGGCGGTCCGGGCACCCCCGGCGGCTACGGCTCCGGCTACGGCTCCGGCCCCGGCTACGGCTCCGGCGGATACGGGTACCCGACGGCGCCCCCGGCGTTGACCGGGCCGGGTGGGCGCGGTCGACGCCGGGCGTTGCTCATCGCCGCCGCGGCCGTCGGGGCCGCGCTGGTGGGCGGCGGCGCCGCGGCGGCCGTGCTGACGGCCACGTCGCACCAGACCGCCTCCGCCGGTTCGGCGGGTGTCAGCGTCTCCAGCACCCCGGCCGGTACGCCGCAGTCCGCCTCGCCGAGCCCCGCCGGGTCCGGCCCCTCGCCGACCCCCAGCCAGACGCCCACGCCCACGCCCACGTCCACGCCGACCCCGACTCCCACCCCCACGCCTTCGCCCACGCCGCCTCCGGCGGCCGATCCGGCATCGGTGGTCGGCGCCTACTACAACGCGATCAACGCCCACGACTACCCCACCGCCTGGAACCTGGGCGGCAAGAACCTCGGCGGCTCCTACGCGTCCTTCTCCTCCGGCTTCGCCGACACCTCCAGCGACGTGCTCACCGTCAACGGCGAGAGCGGCGACACCGTCGACGTCCAGCTGCACGCCGTGCACACCGACGGCTCGACGGCCGACTACAGCGGCACCTACACGGTCCAGAACGGGGAGATCGTCCAGGCGTCCCTGCAACGCACCAGCTGAGGCTGAGCGCCGAAGGCGTCGGCGAGTCGGTGTCAGGCCGGTGGCCTGGTCGTGTTGCGGTGCACGAACGTCGTGGGCTCGGGGCTGCGCGTGAGCCGGCGGACCACGATGCCCAGTGCGGCCGCCGCCGCAGTGCCCAGCACGACGGTCGTCGGCCACGCACGGCCGGTCGCCGGGACGTCCTTGGTCCGTGCGGTGAGGCTCCCCGACGCCCGGCGCGCCTGCGCCGCCGCGGCGTGCCCGACGCTGTCCCTGACGTGGCCGGCGGCCGACCGCGCCGATCCGGCGGAGTGGCCGAGGTGGGACCTTGCCGCCTCGACCGAGTCGGCTGCGGCGTGCGCCACGGCCAGCAGGCGGGTCCTGGTGGTGTCGTCGTTGCTCACGGTGGCTTCCCCTCTCCTGGGGGTGTGGTGGTGCGGCGTGACGTGGTGCGGTGCGACGGTGTCGGGCCGAGCGCGCGCCTCGGGTGAGGCCGCTCAGGCCGCGGTCGCCCGGTCGTGTTCCCGGCGACGGCGGCGCAGCACCGAGACGCGTTCGTCCTCGGACAGTCCGCCCCACACGCCGTAGGGTTCGCGCGCCTCCAGCGCGTAGGCGCGGCAGTGCGCCATGACCGGGCAACGCGCGCACACACGCTTCGCGGCGCGTTCCCTGGCCTCGAAGTCCGGCCCCCGCTCGCCCGCCGGGTGGAAGAACAACCCGGTGTCCTGTTCGGTGCACGCGGCGCTCTCCTGCCACGCCCACGCCCACTCAGTCGACCCTGGAAGATCCGGCTTACGCCCCATCAGCTGCCAACCTCGCTTCCTCGATCTGCGCGCCCCCGGCGCCCATTCCTCCTGTGCTGACCCGCTGTTCGGGCGGCTCTGTGTCCAGCCCGCTTGGGGGCGCCTGCCCGCAACCGCGTTCCTCACACGGTTTCCGCCCGATTCGTCAGCCTGCTCGGGCTGCTGACCTACGGCGCGCTGCCGCCGTCGCGGCGTCGCCTGCGGGCGATGCGCGCCAAGGACGGCTCGTCGCCGTGCGCGTGCCAGCCGAGACGGACGCAGACGACGCTCGCCGCCGCCATGAGCAGCCACACCGCGCCCAGCAGGGCTTCGTCGGCCGTGCTCCGCCCGCCGGCCAGGAGCGAGTAGACCAGGTAGATCGTCCAGACTCCGAAGTGGAGCCAGCCGAAGGCCCGCAGCCCGACGAAACCGAGGAGTTGCCGCAGGCTCCCGTTGCCGATCAGGAACCAGAGCAGCAGGCCGAGGCCGGTCCAGGCCGCCATGGCGGTGTAGCCCAGTTGGTGCTCCTGTGCCGGGTCGAAGCTCTCCGTCCAGCCGCCGACGGCCAGTTGCACCACCACGCCGTGCCAGGTCCGCAGCTGTACCGCTGCTCCGGGTTGGGCCACCGCGTAGACGGACGCGCCGACCTCCTCGTCGTCCCGCGCGCCGGACGACCGCCGCACCTGCACCAGGTAGTGCGTGATGGTGGAGGAGCTGCCCTCGTCGGCGTTCGTCTCCGAGTTGGTGTGGCGGCCGGTCACGCTGCCCGACTCGCTTGCGATGCAGTCGAGTTCCGCCGTTGCCGCGGTGGTCCGGGGCGACCCGCCCTCGGGGCACGGCTGTGCGTGATGGAAGGCCATGGTGTCCTGGTACGGGCCGACCGAGGCCAGAGCGGCGCCGACGACCGCCGTCAGGCCGAGCGCCAGCGTGACCGCCCGGACCGCCACGACCCGCCGCATCCGCATTCGCATCGACTGCCCCGTCCCCGTTACCCCGTTGCTCCTGTTGACGTCCGAACAGGCCTGTCGTGTTCCCCGGTTGGGCGCCGACCCGGCCCGGCGGAGGGGGCGGGGCGGTCGGTCGGCGGGGTGCTTCCCCGCCGTGCGGCCGGAATCGGGGCGGACCGGCAACCGGAGGCTCCGGACCGACGTGACGGCAGATGTCACCAAGGACACCTTCTGAGGGGGATCGCAGTGTTCCAGACCTTTGCCCGTCTGCTCGCCGTCGGCGCCATGGCCGGCACCGTCGCCGTCGCCGGGATCGGCACGGCGTCCGCGAAGAGCAGCATCGACTTCCAGGTCCGCCCGCACACCCAGCATGTCGGGCAGTGGTTCAGCGTGAGCGGATCCGGCGCCGACGACGCCGTCGGCCGGCAGCGGCTGTGCGTCCAGGAGCGGTACGGCGCGCGCGGCGCCTGGCAGACCGTGTGGTGCGGTCGAACCGTCGACACCACGCGCCAGGAGGCGTCCGCGTACGGCTTGGTCCGTGCCGGGCACCCCGGCGTGCTGCAGCTGCGCGCGGTGCTGGAGGGCGTGCAGTCCGGGGCCGGCGGCCGGACCTGGCTGGAGGGGGAGTCCGCACCGGTCAGCGTGACCGTCGTGCGCTGACGGAGGCTCCCGACTCCTCGCATCCGCGCGTTCCTCGGTCAGACGATGTGCCAGCCGCCGTCGACGGTGAGGACGTCGCCGGTCGTGTAGCCGGCGTCGACCAGGTCGCAGGCGGTGAGGAGTCGTGGGTCGGCCGGCCGGGTACGTCCTCGGGCAGGGCGTCCATCGGCGACCGCAGCGCAGCGCAAGCACGGCGGAGGGGAGAGCCCCGATGGCCCTCGAGCTCGTCTACGAGACGCACGCGACCACGGTCGACAACGAGGCCGGCATCGCCACCGGTTGGCTCCCGGGCCGCCTCTCGCCGCTCGGGCGGCGTCAGGCCGACGAGCTGGGGGAGCGGCGGCGCGGCGGCGGGTTCGCGGCCGTGTACAGCTCCGACCTGTACCGCGCCGTCGAGACGGCGCAGATCGCCTTCCCGCCCGGGGGTGGTGGGCCCGAGCTCCGCCAGGACCGCCGCCTGCGCGAGTGCGACTACGGCGCGCTCAACGGCGCGCCCGCCGCGGCCATCGCGGAACAGCGGGTGCGGCGCCTCACGGACCCCTTCCCGGGTGGTCAGAGCTACTGCGACGTCCTCGCCGCCACCGCGTCCTTCCTCCGCGACCTGCTCGCTTCGGAACGCGACGGGTCCCGGATCCTGCTGATCGCCCACTCGGCGAACCGGTGGTCCCTCGACGCCCTGCTCACCGGCGCCCGCCTGCGCGACGTCCTCGCCGACCCACCACCCTGGCGGCCGGGCTGGCACTACGCACTGCCCGCCGACTGGAGCGGCGGCGAGGTCAACCGGCCTGGCGCCGGCAGGTGAGGTAGAGGGGCGTGACAAGGATCCACAGGCACAGGCAGCCGAGCGCCCAGGTCGCGGGCCGGCTCACTTCGAGGGAGCCGACCGAGAAGTAGACCGGCCTCCCGCGCCGCGCGCGGAGCGTGGCGTCCCGGTACACCCAGAACACCGTGGCGAGGAGGACCGCCACCGGCACGAGCGTGGTGATTGTCTGCCCCATCACTTCCCCCTCTCCGCGGTGGGCGGTCTGCTGTCGCCCGCATCGTACTCGTCGCGCGCCCGGGCGGCGGGGTCCGTGCGGGCGCTCTCGTCAGGACGGCCAGGCGTCACCCTGGACGCGGGCGTGCAGATGCTCGTCGTGCCAGCCGTCGGCGTGCAGCAGGGCGCTGCGCATCGTCCCCTCCCGTGCGAACCCGGCCTTCTGCGCGACGCGGCAGGAGGCCTCGTTGGCCACCGAGTGGGTGATGCGCAGGCGGTGCAGGCCCAGGTCGTCGAGGGCCCACCGGCTGATCCGGACGACGGCGTCGACCATGGCCCCGCGGCCCCGGCCGGCCGGGAGCAGCCAGTACAGGAACTCGGCGCTGCCACCGGCGAGATCGATGTCGGCCAGACCGATCAGCCCCACCGCGGCACCGCCGCCCGGCTCCGCGACGGCCCAGATCGCCGCCTTCTCCTCCCGCCGACGCTGATCCCAGCGGCCGATCCGTTCCCGGGCGTCGTCAGGGGAGAGGAGGCCGAGGCGGTTCCAGTGCTGGACGTCCGGGTCCGTGCTCGCGGTCGCGAGGGCCCCGGCGTCGTCCGGCGTCCACGGCCGCAGCTCGAGGCCTCCGGCCAGGACGAACACCGGCTGCTCGGCCCCGCCCAGCCGGCCCGGCGGCACCACTGCGGGAATCGGAACGATCATCCGAGCATCATGCCAGCCGCGCCGAGCGCCACATCCGCCCCATCCGTGCGGTCGGCGTGGCAAGCTGGCGGCATGTGCGGCCGCTATGCGTCTTCCCGCAAGCCCGAGGACCTCGTCGAGCTGTTCGAGGTCACCCGGTGGAATCCGACCGAGACCCTGGCTCCGTCGTGGAACGTCGCTCCCACGGACGACGTGTGGGCGGTCCTGGAACGCCCGGACCGGGAGACCGGTGAGCTGGGCCGCGAGCTGCGGGCGCTGCGGTGGGGGTTGGTGCCGTCCTGGGCGAAGGACCCGTCCGTCGGCTCCCGGATGATCAACGCCCGGGTGGAGACCGTGCACGAGAAGCCCGCCTTCCGCCGCGCCTTCACCAAGCGCCGCTGCCTGCTGCCGGCGGACGGCTTCTACGAGTGGACCGCGGAGCCGGCAGCGGAGGGCCGCAAGGCCTACAAGCAGCCCTGGTACATCGCCCCCGAGGACAGCGCGCCGATGGCCCTCGCGGGCCTGTACGAGTGGTGGCGCGACAAGACCCGCGACGAGGACGACCCCCTGGCCTGGTGGGCCACCTGCACCATCATCACCACCGAGGCCACCGACGCCGCGGGACGGGTCCACCCGCGCATGCCGCTCGCCATCGAGCGCCCCGACTTCGAGGCCTGGCTCGATCCCTCCCACCAGGACCCCCACGAGCTCCGCGCCCTCCTCACCGAACCCGCCGCCGGCCACCTCGCCGCCCGCCAGGTCTCCCTGGCCGTCAACAACGTCCGCAACAACGGCCCCGAGCTCCTGGACCCGCCGCCGACTCCCGCAGACGCCTGACCGACGCCGCCCGTCCGGGCCTTGGCCCGCCCACGAGTGAGCCACGGATCCGGGTGACGGCGTGCAGTATCTCGTCGCGGTTCGGTGAGGTGCTGCGGGTTGTCCGCCCACAGCCACCCGTGCCGGGGCGCAACGCAGGCAGGTGAGGCGGCGCGGAGCGAAGATCCGGCGATGGCGCGGGTCCGGATCGACCTCCTCCGGCTGCACCAGGGCGCCGCTTCCGCACCGAGGGCAGTCCGCGTGGCTCCCGTCCGCACACCGTTTTCGGTCATCGCCGAGGACTGAGGTGGGGCGATTTTCGGGACTTCATACAGTCCGTCAGTCATGTCGCGATAGGTTCTGCGCCTAACCTGCTTCCCACCAAGGAGAGATCTTGCTTCGCAAGACCCTCGCGGCCGGTCTGGCTGCCGCCGCTCTCGCCGTCGTTCCTGCGACGGTGGCCTCGGCCAGCTCCGTCCTGCCGGTCACGAACACCGCGCACCACTGCGTGAGCCACACGACGGGCCTGTGCGGCTGGACGCACCACCAGCGTCCGGCGAACAAGTACGAGACGGCGCAGTGCAAGGACCGCACGATCTCCGAGAGCCGTCACAGCTCCGGCACGTGCTCGCACCACCACGGCGTGCGTTACTGGTTCAAGTAGGCCGCAGACCGAAGGAACTGGCCGGAGCCCTCCCCGCCGACGGGGAGGGCTCCGGCCAGTTCACTGTTCCGTCTCCAGGGCTTCCCGGGCGGCCCGCTGGAACGCGGCCAGAGGCTCCCGCTTGGCGTCGGAGGACTCCGCGAACCGGGGCAGGTAGCGGCTCCGGTGGGTCGTTCCGTCGCCGATCGCCGCGCGGGCCCACTCGGTTCCGACGCCCGCCCACTCGCGCATGGCGATGTGCAGAGCGGCCGCGGCCTCGGCCGTCCGGCCGGGGCCGGCTATCGCGACTCCGGAGGAGGCCGCGCTGAACCGGGCGTAGGCGTCGTGGGTTTCGGCGAAGGCCGTGCGCCATTCGGCTGTGGTGGTGTCCTCGTGGTCCGAGAGCTGGTCGGCCATCTTCCACCAGGCCGCGGTCAACTCGCGTGTCGCGGTGAGGAACGCCGCGTAGGCGTCCCGTCGGATGTCGTCACGCCAGCGGTCGCGTTCGACTCGCTGCTGGTCGCGCTGGCGCCGACTCTGGCTGAAGACCGACAGCCAACCGCCGCCGAGGCCTCCGGCCGCCCCCACCGCCGCGCCGATGACGGCTGCCACGCTTCCGTCCATGCAGGTGATGAGACCACAGCCCCCTGGTGCGCACCAGGGGGCACGGCGGAGCGGCCCGGCTCACGGGAGGAACGTCACCGCCGGGAAGGCGGGGGAGGGGCCGGTGAGGAGGCGCTCGTGCCGGTGGCGCAGGTGCTCGTCGAAGAAGGCGAGCGGGTAGGCCTGCTGGATCCGGACGCCCTGGGTCGGATCGAGGGTGCCGATCCAGTTCTGGAGCTGGCCCGCGTTCCAGTCGAACACCTTGGCCACCTGCGGGAACAGGGCTTCCTCGTCGCCGTAGGAGGAGTGGACCGCGCCCTGGGCCTGGACGTTGAGGCGCCAGCCGCGCAGGTTGGACCAGAAGCGGGCGGCGGCGGGGTCCTGGGCGCGGGTGAAGACCGCCGTCATCATCATGAACGGCCGGTCCAGGGTGCCGGTCAGCGGCGGGTTCATCTGCATGGGGCCGTCGAGGCTGAGGCCGGCGCGGATGCGGTGGTCGGCGAGGGTGGCGCAGGCGGTGGCGGTGCCGCCCTTGGACCAGCCGAAGGCGCCCATGCGGCGGGGGTCGAGGGCGCCGAGCAGTCCGTCGGGGAGCGGGCGGCGGTCGACGTCGGGGTTGTTGCCGGCCGCGAGCCGTTCGACGCAGTCGAGGACGAACCGCAGGTCCCGGGCGAAGTCGCCCGGGAACGTGGGGGCGGTGGGGTCGTGGCTCGGGACGCCGATCCGGCCGTCCGGGAACTCGGTGTAGGTGTCGTACTGGTGGGCCACCGTCACCACCGCGTAGCCGTGGCTGGCCAGCTCCTGGACCATGGTCGTGTGGTCGCCCTGGTGGCTGTGGGCGCCGTGCGAGTAGACGAGGACGGGCAGCCTGCCCTCCGTGCGCCGCACCGGCGCGCCCACGTGGGCGGAGGTCGACGGCGCCAGGTCGGCCAGGGCGCTGAAGCCGACGTCGGCCAGGAACGGCTTGAGCGCGCCGGAAGGGATCCAGGGCGCCACCGGATACCGGTGGAGGTGCTGCCGGGCTGCGGGGTACCAGACGGTGGCCATCAACTCGCGGAAGTGCCCGGGGCCGGCGATCGCGTCGGGGCGGGACCGGTCGACGAGGTGCAGCGGGACCTGGCCGACCGGGTACGGCCCGGTCGGCGCGGGCAGGGTCAGCCGCTCGGGGGCGGGGGCGGCGCCGGAGTTGGTCGGCCTGCGCGGTGTCGCCCAGGCCGACGGGCCCGTGACGGCGGCGAGCGGCAGGGCCGCCCCTGCGGCCAGCGTGGCTCCCAGCAGGCGTCGACGCGTCATGATGCTGTGGCCGGTGATCGGTGTGGTGGTCACGGACCCTCCCCCTGGTGACGGATCGTCATGCGTGCCGTCACGGCGGTTCCGTGGGCACGAGCCCACGCTGTCATCCGCCCTCGCACGGGCGCTTCGGCCCACGGATTGATCATTCGGGCCGAGCGGGGGCCCACGGGTGTACACCCGTGGGACGAGGCGCGGGGTTCAGCGGCCGGTCCGGAGCAGGCGGAGGGTGAAACCGACTCCGGCCGGGTCGAGTTGGCGGGTGGCCTGCTTGAACTGGTATTCCGCTCGCTCGTAGGACAGGCGGCGCCGTCCGGTCTGCGGACACAGGTCGGCCGCGTCGGCAGGGGTGCGGGCGGGAGCCGGGCGGCGGGCGCTGAGGAAGAGCGGGCCGCTGGTCCGTCCGCCCGCCAACTGGGCCACGTGGGACGTGGTTGCAGGGCGCCAGCAGATGAACGACCGCCCCGAGCGGGCGCGGTCGTGGGGCAGGTCGACGTCCTGGACGTTCAGGGCCAGTACGGCGGTGACCGTCGCCCCGGACTCGTGCAGCACCCGCCACAGCAGCCGGTCGCGCGCCGGGATCGCCGGATCACGCAGCAGGGAGCGCAACACCTCGCGGGGCAGGGCGGCTTGGGACGGTGCGCGGCCGCCGCCGAGGGTGCCCGGCGCCGAGGTGGGGGCGGCGACGCGTGCGGCGTCCGTCGCACGACGGGGAACGGCGTCGGCCAGCGCGTCCTGCCCTGCCCAGGCCGCGAAGGAGCGCAACGTGGCGCGGTGCCGGTTCCAGGTCGCGGGCGCCGCCGCGCCCCAGGCGGCGCGGAAGACGCGCGCGACCTGGTCGGCCGTCACCTCGTCCAGCGGAGCGGTCGCGCCGAGCCCGGCACACAGGCGGTGCATGGTCTGCGCGTACGACCGCCGGGTCGCGGCACCCCACCCGGTACCTGCCAGGAACTCGTCTGCTGCCTGGCCGAGTTGCCGGCCGATGGAGCCGTCACCGCCCTGCGCGTCGGCACCGCCCCGCGGTTCCGTGCGGCTCAGCGCCTCGGCGCGGCGCAGCAGGAAGGCGCGCTCGGCGTCGTTGCGGGTGAGACCGGCGGCGCGACGGAACTCCGAGCGGGCCTCCGTTGTGCGCCCCAGGCGCTGGAGCAGGTCGGCCCGGACGCTCGGCAGCAGGTGGTAGTCCTGGAGGGTCGGATCCAGTCGGAGCGAGTCGAGCAGGTCCAGCCCCGCCTGCGGGCCCTCGGCCCGGCCCACCGCCACCGCCCGGTTCAGCTGGACGACGGGCGTCGGCAGGAGATGGCTCAGCGCCTGGTAGAGCGCGGCGATCTGCGTCCAGTCGGTGTCCTCGTCCGTGCGGGCCTGGGCGTGGCAGACGGCGATGGCCGCCTGCAGCAGATACGGGCCTGGTGGCCCCGGCCGGTCACCGGCGAGCAGGTCGCGGGCGCGCAGCATCGCCTCGAAACCCCGGCGGATCAGCAGCGGATCCCACCGGCCCCGGTTCTGCTCGTGCAGTTGGACCGGTTCCCCGTCGGGACCGGTTCGCGCGGCCTGCCGGGAGGCCTGCAGCTCCATGAGGGCGACCAGGGCGTGTGCCTCCGGCTCGCGCGGGGCGAGCCGGGCCAGGAGTCGGCCGAGTCGCAGCGCCGTCAGGCACAGCTCGGGGCGGATCAGGTCCTCGCCGGAGGTGGCCGCGTAGCCCTCGTTGAACACCAGGTAGACGACCTCGAGCGCGGCGCCGATCCGTTCGGACACCTCCTCGGCGGCGGGTGCGGCCGAGAAGTCGACGCGCTGGTGCGCGAGGATGCGTTTGCCGTCGGCGATCCGGCGGGTGACGGTCGTGGTGTCCAGCAGCAGGGCGCGCGCGATCTCGTCCGGTGTCAGGCCGGCCAACAGGCGCAGCGTCAGCGCGATCCGCGCCTGCGGCGGCAGGGCGGGGTGGCAGGTGAGGAGCAGCAGGCGCAGCACGTCGGCGGACTCGTCGCCCGCGTCGCCGTCGCCCACCTCGCCCACCTCGTCGGCGGGTTGTACGGGCTCCCCGCGGTCCCGTTCGCGTGCGAGTTCGGCCTGCTTGCGTTCCTCGCGCTGCTCGCGGCGGATCCGGTCCACGGCGCGGCGCTTGGCGATGGTCGTGAGCCAGGCGGCCGGGTTGTTCGGCACGCCGGTGGCCGGCCACTGCTCCAGCGCGGCCACCATCGCGTCCTGCGCGAGCTCCTCGGCCGCGCCCACGTCCCGCACGATCCGCACCAGCGCGGCCACGATCCGTGCCGACTCCAGCCGCCACACGGCGGAGACGGCCGCGTGCACATCCGTGGTGTGCACCTCCGTGCCCGGCGGTGTCGCGGCGCCGGGCGGCGTCGGGGCGGCGGCCTTGCCGCCCCGAGCGCCCGATTCCCCGCTCACGGCCCGAAGACCTGCTGCAGGACGCTCTCGCCGTCACCGACGATCCGGCGGAAGCGCCGGGCCAGCTCGATCGCCTCCTCCTGGGAGGCGACCTCCACGAGCGCGAACCCGGCCACGGCCTCGCGGGCCTCGGTGAAGGGCCCGTCCGTCACGGTCAGTTCGTCGCCGTGCGACACCACCCGCACGCCCTGCGGCGCCAGCCCGCCGGTCGCCAGCAGGATCCCGGCGGCGGTCATCTCCTCGACGAACGCGGCCATCTCGACGAAGAGCTTCTCGTCCGGCGCGGGGGTGGTCTCGGTGGTGAGGGCGGTCATCAGGTAACGCATGGCTTCTGCTCCTTCTCGTCCGGTCGCCGCCTTGCGCAGCGCCTTCTGCCCTTACGTCGAACCAGTCCATATGACAGGGAACACCTCTGTGACCTCAGGATATCCTGAATTCCGACCTGGCGTCCGGCTTCTTCGTGCGTCGGTGTGCCCGCCATCGGTATGCTCGGACGCTTCGCCGCGGGACGGGTGGCTGTCCTCGAACCGGACCGCGCGGCACCTCAGTTGAACGGAAGGCCGGAGAACGTCCATGGAGCAGTCGTCGCCCACCCGTCGCAACTTCCTGTGGGCGGGCGGCGGGGTGGTTCTCGCCACCGCGGTCGGGGGAGTGCTCACCCTCACCGGAGGTGGCCGCGACGCTTCCCACACCAAGGCCGGGAAGGCCGGGAAGGGCGACCGGGCGGGGGCGGCCGTGGAGAACACCGGATCGATGTCCTCGACCGCATCGCCGCACACCGCGTGGAGCCTGCCCGTGGGCGGCATCGTGCGCGCCCTGCGCTACCAGGACGGCAGGGTCTACGTCGTCACGATCCCGGGCGGCCTGCTGGCTGCCGACGCCGCGACCGGACGCGTCCTGTGGCGGGAGTCGATATGGACCACGGCCCGTGAAGGCGACTTCGCCGTGGACAACGGCGTCCTGTACGTCTGCGGTGCGCTGACCGAGGGAGGCGAGGCGGAGCTGCTCGCGCTGGACGCCGCCTCGGGCCGACGGCTGTGGACGTACGCCGCGCCGTCGACCGCGGTGCTGGGCGGCGCCTACGGGGTGCTGGACGGCGCGGTGCTCGTGATCGTCTACAACCACGTCACCTCGCGCCGTGAGGTGTGGTCCGTGGACACGCGGACCCGTCACGTGCGGTGGCGGGCCCACTGCCCCGACGACAACACCACGTTGTACGTGCCGCCGACCGGGACGCTCGTCTACGACCTCGACCCGAACGGTGCGAACATCCAGGCTCTGGACACGGCCAGGCACGGTGCCGTGGCCTGGGCCGGAGCCGGCTCCGCAGGGGATCCGATGTCCGCCGCGTCCAGCTGCCTGGCGACCGGGCTGGTCGGCGGGAAGGTGCTGACGACGGACGGGCAGGGTTCCATCGCCGCGCTCGACCCGGCGACCGGCAAGGTGGCCTGGAAGGTCCCGGCCACGTCGGGCGCCGCCGGTGCCTTCGGTGCGTCGACGGTCTCGCTCTTCGCCGACGGCGGCGACGTCTACTACGTGTGGGACGGGCGGCATCTCACCGCGAGGCAGGCGGGCGCGGCCGGGGCACAGCTGTGGACCGCGTCGGTGAAGACCGGCGGCTTCGCGCTCAACACGCAGGTCCTCGTCGACCCCGACAGCGACACGCTGTTCGTCACCGGCGCCGCCCTCTACGCAGCCGACCTGCGTACGGGCGGTTGCCGGTGGCAGTACAGCGGCACCGGTCCGATCCCGGTCTCGTTCGACACGCCGATGGCCGCCGGCGGTGGACACTGCTACCTCGCCGCCGACCGGTCGACGGTCGTCGCCCTGACGTCCTCCGCCTGAGACGGGGAGCCGCTCAGGCGGCCGGCCGACGCCTCACCAGACGGCGCATCAGGAAGCTCGTCCAGCCGAGCGGGGCGTCGACCGGCGTGTGGGCGTGGCCAGCAGCACCAGCGGCGGCGGCTCCGCACCGCCGGTCGGGGCCCAGACCGTGCCGGGCACCACGGCGCCCGCGCCCGATCCCGACCCCGATCCGCGCACGGTGAACGTCCGCCGCACAGCGTGCTCGGAGGTCCGCCGAGGCTCGCCGAACTCCGCGTGACGCCCCATCACGCCATCCAAGCACGCGGGAGGGCGCGGCCCACCGGGAAAACCGGTTCCCTGCCCGCCCGGTGAGGGCGCAGGATGGCGCCCATGACGCTGGTCACTCCCACACTGCACACCGCCCGCCTGCGGCTGCGTCCCTTCGCCGACGCCGACGCGGCCCCCCTCTACGCGCTGCACAGCAACACCGACGTGATGCGCTACTGGGACTCCCCGCCCTGGACCGACCCGGCACGCGCCGAGCGCTTCCTCACGACCTGCCGGACGATGGCGGACGAGGACGCCGGCGTGCGGGTGGCCATCGAACGCGCCTCGGACGGGGCCTTCGTCGGCTGGTGCACGCTCACCGGGTGGAACCCGGAGTACCGCAGCGCGTCGATGGGCTACATCCTCAACGAGGCGATGTGGGGCCACGGCTACGCGACGGAAGCCGCGCACGCCGTCCTGCGGTGGGGCTTCGACACACTGGACCTGAACCGGGTTCAGGCCGAGGCCGACACCCGCAACGTGGCGTCCGCCCGGGTGCTGGAGAAGATGGGATTCGTGCACGAAGGGACGCTGCGCGAGGACTGCGTCGTCAACGGCGAGGTGTCCGACTCGTGGGTGTTCGGGTTGATCAGGCGGGAGTGGCGGCCGTAGGCCTCTCCGCCCGGGACCCACCGGGTGGCGAGGCGCGGACCGGGTTGTGTGAAGCTAGTGCCCCGGTTCGAACAAGCAGGCGCCACCGCGAGGGGACAGAGATGGATCACCGACAGGTGAGCAGCGGCCAGAAGACGCTGACGATCACGGTGGTGACCGGCACCATCCTCATCGCCTGCATCGGCTTCGTCGGCTCCTACAACGCCGTTCTGCGCCTCGCCCAGCACAACGGGTTCGGCTGGTTCTCCTACGTCCTGCCGATCGGCATCGACGTCGGCATCACGGTCTTCCTCGCGCTGGACCTGCTGCTCACCTGGATGCGCATCCCGCTGCCCATCCTGCGCCAGCTCGCCTGGGTCCTCACCGGGGCGACCATCGTCTTCAACGCGGCGTCGGCCTGGCCCAACCCGCTCTCCAGCGGCATGCACGCCGTTGTCCCGCTGCTCTTCGTCGCCGCGATCGAGGCCGCCCGGCACACGGTCGGGCGAATCGCCCAGATCCAGGCCAACACCCTCTTCGAACGGACGCGGCTCGGCCGGTGGATCTGGTCGCCGATCGCCACCCTCCGGCTCTTCCGCCGCCGCATGCTCTGGGAGCTGCGCTCCTACGAGGAAGCCCTGGAGATGGAGCGCCGCCGGCTCGTCTACCGGGCCCGCCTGCGCGCCACCTACGGCCGCCTGTGGCGCTACCGGGCACCGGTCGACTTCATCCTGCTGCTCAAGCTGGCGAACCTCGGCGAGCCGCTGCCCGAGTTCCGGGTCGAGACCGTCCCGGCGCTCCCGGCCCCCCGGCTCGACCTCCCGGCACTCCCTGGCTCGCGCCCGGAGCCGGCGGCGACGGTCGGAGCCGCGGGCGGTGTGACCATCAGCGAGCCCGAGACGGAGGAACCCGCCACGCAGCGGCAACCGCAGGCGCAGCCGGAGACCCGTCTCGCCGTGGCGAGCCTGGGCAGCGCGGTGGAGCGCTACCGCGCCGCCTTCGACGACTACACCGACCGACACGGGGAGTTCCCCGACCAGAACCAGCTGGCGCAGTGGCTCTTCGAGGAGCACGGCATCACCGGCCGTACCGGCGCCATGCTCAACCCCGACTACCTCCGCCTCTACCTCGCCGGGTTCCAGGCGTCCTGGCACGTCGACCAGGCCGTGCCGGTCGACGTCTCGCAGTAGTCACCGGCGGCGCTGTTCCGCCATGCGGGTCAGGAGCGGGGCGACGGCACCGCTCGCGCGGGCAGGGCGCCCGCGCGGGACGTTCGGCGCCGGGGAGGTCCGGGGGTCGGTCGAGTCAGTCGAGGCAGAACTCGTTGCCCTCGACGTCCTGCATCGTGATGCACGACTCGTTGAACTCGTCCGCGACCTGCACCAGCACGGTGGTCGCACCGAGCCCCTCCAGGCGGGCGCACTCGGCCTTGAGGGTGGCCAGGCGCTCCTCGCCGACGAGGCCGGTGCCGGCGCGCACGTCGAGGTGGACGCGGTTCTTGACGACCTTGCCCTCGGGGACGCGCTGGAAGTACATCCGCGGGCCCTCGCCGGTGGGGTCCATGGCGACGAAGGACGCCCCCTGACGCTCGGCCGGCAGGGAGGCGTTGTACTCGTCCCAGGAGGCGAAGCCCTGCGGGGCCGGGGGCACGACGTACCCCAGCACCTCGCACCAGAAGCGCGCGACGCGCTCCGGGTCCGCGCAGTCGAAGGTGACCTGGAACTTCTTGATCGTTGACATCAGCGCACCATAGCAGAGCCGAAAGCGGCTGCCGCCAGGCCGAGTTCGGCGTCGCCGAGCGGCGCGAAGAAGCGGGCCACGGCCTCGTCCGTCACCGCCGCCAGGGTGGGCGGGTTCCAGCGCGGTGTGCGGTCCTTGTCGACCACCTGGGCCCGGATGCCCTCCGGCAGGTCGGGGGTGGTCAGGGCGTGGCAGGAGACCCGGAACTCCTGATCCAGCGTGGCTTCCAGGGTGGTCAGCCGGCGGGCCCGGCGCAGCGAGGCGAGCGTCGCCTTGACCGCCGTGGGGGAGTTGGCGACGATGAGGCGCGCGGCGTCGGCCGCTGAGCCGTCGCCGTCGCCGTCGGCGGAGAGCCGGGACAGCAGCCCCTCGACGGTGTCCGCCGCGTAGCACGCGTCGATCCACCTCCGCTGCCGCGCGAGCGGCGCGTCCGGTGCCGCACCGACATGACGCGCGAGGGCAGCGTCGAGCCCGTGTGCGGCCAGGTCGTCGACGAGCGCGCCCAGTCGGTCGGACGGGACGTAGTGGTCGGCGAGGCCGCAGAGCAGGGCGTCGCCCGGGCCGATTGTCGCCGCAGTGAGGGCGAGGTGCGTGCCGAGTTCGCCGGGGGCGCGGGAGAGCAGGTAGGTGCCGCCGACGTCGGGGACCAGGCCGATGCGGGTCTCCGGCATCGCCATCCGGGTGCGCTCGGTGACGATCCGTACGCTGCCGTGGGCGGAGAGCCCGACGCCGCCGCCCATCACGATGCCGTCCATGAGGGCCACGTACGGCTTGGGGTAGCGGGCGATCCTGGCGTTCAGCCGGTACTCGTCCTGCCAGAAGCGGCGGGTGGGCTCGACATCGCCGTTCACGGCGTCGCGGTGGATGGCGCGGATGTCCCCGCCCGCGCACAGGCCGCGCTCGCCGGCGCCGCTGAGGACCACGAGTTCCACGGCGTCGTCGTGCTCCCAGGCGTCCAGGGCGGCGGAGATGCGGGCCACCATCTCGTGGGTGAGGGCGTTGAGCGCCCCCGGCCGGTTGAGCACGATCCGCCCGGCGCGGCCGTCCCGGTGGACGAGGACGGACTGCTCGTGGATCTCGGTGCCCATGCCGTTGTGACCTTCCTTCGTGGTTCTCGCCCAGGCGTCGACGGTGGGTGGGGCGGTCCGGGAGCCGGACCGCCCCACCCGCGTTCGGTCAGACGTTACGACGGTACTGGCCGCCGACCTCGAAGAACGCCTCGGTGACCTGCTGCAGGGAGCAGACCCGGGCGGCGTCCATGAGGACGGCGAACACGTTGTCGCCGTTGACGGCCGCCTCCCGCAGGGCGGTGAGGGCGGCGTGGGCCTCGTCGTGGTGGCCGGCCTGGAACTCGCGCACACGCTGGAGCTGCGAGCGCTTCTCGTCCTCGGTCGCGCGGGCCAGCTCGATGGGGCCGGGGGCCGCGGTGTCGGCGTGCGGGTTGCGGAAGGTGTTGACGCCGATGATCGGCAGGGTGCCGTCGTGCTTGCGCTGCTCGTAGAGCATCGACTCGTCCTGGATGCGGCCGCGCTGGTAACCGGTCTCCATGGCGCCCAGCACGCCGCCACGCTCGCTGATGCGCTCGAACTCCTGCAGCACCGCCTCCTCGACCAGGTCGGTGAGCTCGTCGGTGATGAACGAGCCCTGGAGGGGGTTCTCGTTCATCGCCAGGCCCCACTCCCGGTTGATGATCAGCTGGATGGCCAGCGCCCGGCGCACCGACTCCTCGGTCGGGGTGGTGACGGCCTCGTCGTAGGCGTTGGTGTGCAGGCTGTTGCAGTTGTCGTAGATGGCGATGAGCGCCTGCAGCGTGGTGCGGATGTCGTTGAAGTCCATCTCCTGCGCGTGCAGCGAGCGACCGGAGGTCTGGACGTGGTACTTCAGCTTCTGCGAGCGCTCGTTGGCGCCGTACTTCTGCTTCATCGTCACGGCCCAGATGCGGCGGGCGACCCGGCCGAGCACCGAGTACTCCGGGTCCATGCCGTTGGAGAAGAAGAACGACAGGTTAGGGGCGAAGTCGTCGATGTGCATGCCGCGCGCCAGGTAGGCCTCGACGTAGGTGAAACCGTTGGCGAGGGTGAAGGCGAGCTGGCTGATCGGGTTCGCGCCGGCCTCGGCGATGTGGTAGCCGGAGATGGAGACCGAGTAGAAGTTCCGCACCTTGTGGGCGATGAACCACTCCTGGATGTCGGCCATCATCCGCAGCGAGAACTCGGTGGAGAACAGGCAGGTGTTCTGGCCCTGGTCCTCCTTGAGGATGTCCGCCTGCACGGTGCCGCGGACGTTGGCCAGCGCGTGGGCGCGCAGCCCGTCCAGCTCCTCGGGGGAGGGGTCGCGACCCTCGGCGGCGCGGAAACGCTCGACCTGCTGGTCGATGGTGGTGTTGAGGAAGAACGCCAGCACGGTCGGCGCGGGGCCGTTGATCGTCATCGAGACCGAGGTCGTCGGCGCGATCAGGTCCAGGCCGTCGTAGAGGACCTTCATGTCGTCCAGCGTGGCGACCGAGACACCGGAGGTGCCGACCTTGCCGTAGACGTCGGGACGCTCGTCGGGGTCGCGACCGTAGAGGGTGACGGAGTCGAACGCGGTCGACAGGCGGGTGGCCGGCTGGCCCTCCGACAGCAGCTTGAACCGCTTGTTGGTGCGCTGCGGGTCGCCCTCGCCGGCGAACATGCGCGCCGGGTCCTCGCCGTCGCGCTTGAACGGGAAGACGCCCGCGGTGAAGGGGAAGTAGCCCGGCAGGTTCTCCCGGCGCCAGAACCGCACCAGCTCCTGGTGGTCGGTGAACCGGGGCAGCGCCACGCGCGGGATCTTGTTGCCGGACAGGGACTCGCGGGTCAGCGCGGTGCGGATCTCCTTGTCACGGACCTTCACGACCTGCTCCGTGCCGGAGTAGGAGGCGACGACCGCAGGCCAGCCCTCGATCTGCTCGGCGAGGTCGTAGGGGAGCTGGCGGCAGGCCTCGGTGAGCAGCTCGGTGACGCTCGCGTCGTCGAGCCCGGCCGCGACCAGCTCCGCCTTGACGGCGTTCAGGTACTGCACCCGGCGGGCGGCGGTGGCCAGCAGCTCGGTCTCGGCGTGGTAGCCGCGGACGGTCTCGACGATCTCCGCGAGGTAGCGGACCCGGTCGGCGGGCACGACCTGGCGGATACCGGAGGAGTGGCGCACGTCGACCGCCGGCAGCGCGCCCTCGGACACCTCCAGGCCCTTCTCGGCCAGGAGGGTCTTCAGGTGCTGGTGCAGCGCGGTGACGCCGTCGTCGTTGAAGGTGGCGGCGGAGGTGCCGAAGACCGGCATGTCGTCCGGCTTCTGGTGGAACGCCTGGCGGTTGCGCACCAGCTGGCGGCTGACGTCGCGCAGCGCGTCCTTGGCGCCGCGGCGCTCGAACTTGTTGATGGTGACCACGTCGGCGAAGTCGAGCATGTCGATCTTCTCAAGCTGCGAGGCGGCGCCGAACTCCGGCGTCATCACGTAGAGGGAGGCGTCGACGAAGGGCACGATGGCCGCGTCGCCCTGGCCGATGCCGGGCGTCTCCACGATCACCAGGTCGAAGCCCGCGGCCTTGACGACGTCGATCACCTCGGAGAGGTGCTCGGGCACCTCGTGGCTGCCGCGGGTGGCCAGGCTGCGGAAGAAGACCCGGTTGCCGTCGAGGGAGTTCATCCGGATGCGGTCGCCGAGCAGGGCGCCGCCGCCGCGCCGGCGCGTCGGGTCGACGGCGATCACGGCGATGCGCAGCTTGTCCTGCTGGTCGACGCGGAAGCGGCGCACCAGCTCGTCGGTGAGCGAGGACTTGCCGGAGCCGCCGGTGCCGGTGATGCCCAGGACCGGAACGGTCCGCGCGGCCGCGGCGGCGCGCACCTGCTCCAGGAAGTCGGGGGTGAGCCGGCCGAGCTCGGCCCCGGTGATGGCGCGCGCGAGCGCGGAGCGGTCGCCGCTCAGCACGGCGGCGAGGTCGGCGGGACCGGTCTGCCACAGGTCGAAGTCGCAGTCGCGGATCACCGTGTTGATCATCCCGGCCAGGCCGAGCCGCTGGCCGTCCTCCGGGGAGAAGATGGTCACCCCGCTCCGGCGCAGCCGGGCGATCTCCTCGGGCACGATCACCCCGCCACCGCCGCCCACCACGCGGATGTGCTCCCCGCCGCGCTCCCGCAGCGACTGGACCAGGTACTCGAAGTACTCGACGTGCCCGCCCTGGTACGACGAGACCGCCACGCCCTGGACGTCCTCCTCGATCGCCGCGTCCACGACCTCCTGCACCGACCGGTTGTGCCCGAGGTGGATCACCTCGGCGCCCTGCGACTGGAAGATCCGCCGCATGACGTTGATCGACGCGTCGTGCCCGTCGAACAGCGCCGAGGCGGTGACCAGGCGGACAGGGCTCTCGGGTACGTGCAGATCGCTCATGGTGGCCTTCCAGGGCAGGGCGGAGGAGCGCCGACGATGCAGATACTAGGACGTCCTAGTAAATCGTAGAGGATCGGGGGGGTGTGGGAGTGATCACTTCCTCGCGCGCCGCCCGGATCCCCGCTTCCCGGATGTGGCGCGAGGCGTCCGTCGGCGACCGGCCGGGCCCGCCTCAGGCGCCGGGGAGGCTGCGGCCCAGCTTGCGCAGCAGGTCCGCGAGGGTGGCGCGCTCGTCGGTCGTCAGGCCGGCGAGGAGGGTCGCCTCGTTGTGGAGGTGGGCGGCGACCGCCTCGTCGACGAGGGCGCGGCCGCGTTCGGTGAGCCCGATGATCCGGCCGCGTGCGTCCTCGTGCGCCGTCCGGCGGCTGACGAGGCCCGCGCGTTCGAGCCGGTCGACGCGCTTGGTCACCGCTCCCGAGGTGACCATGGTGGACCCGCGCAGCTCGCCCGCGGTCAGCTCGAACGGGGCGCCGGCACGGCGCAGCGAGGCGAGGATGTCGAACTCGCCGCGGCCGAGGTCGTAGCGGTCGAAGACCTGGGCGAGGCGCTCGTCCAGGGCCCAGTGCAGACGGCTGATGCGCCCGATCACGTGCACGGGGGTGGAGTCGAGGTCCGGCCGCTCCCGGCGCCACTGCGCGACGATGCGGTCGACGGCGTCGGCGTCGGAGGGTTGCTGGGTCATCGCTTGACGATCTCTTCCGTGGAAACTAAGTTATTTTCCACGGAAACTATCGCAGCTGCCCGGCTCCGGGCAACTGCCCGGAGGGGGCCGAACCGTGACCGAGTACAGCTGGACCTACCGTGTCGAGGACGTGGACCTCGAGGAGCTGTCACAGCTCTACCGCATCGCGCCGCTGGGCGACATGCCGCCCGAGGAGCTCGCCGTCGTGTTCGGCAACAGCATGTTCACCTGCTTCGTCCACTGCGACGGCGTCCTCGTCGGTGCGGGACGGGCGCTGGCGGACGGTGTGGACTGCGCCTACATCGGCCACGTCGCGGTGCACCCCGACCACCAGGGTGGGGGACTCGGGTCGAGCCTTGTGCGCCGCCTGATGGAGCTGGCCGAGGGCCACAAGAAGATCATTCTCTATGCCGCCCCGGGCGCCGAGAAGTTCTACCGCCGGCTCGGCTTCCTGCCGATGAACACGGCGATGGGTCTGTGGAGCAACCCGGACTCCGCGGTCGAGTCCGGGGTGCTCAGCAGAGCGTGAACGGCGGAACGTGAGCCTGGTTCAGCCGCGGGCGCGCGCCGCCAGCATCAGGCGCAGGGCCTGCTGGAGGGGGCCGTCGCCGTCGAGGTCGAGGCCGTCCGGGGTCTCGATGAGGGTGCCGTCGGTCAGCACCAGGACGGAGGAGCGGCCAGGGACCGAGGATCCGGGAGTCGCCAGCCACTCCTCGAACGCGTCGGAGGTGGACGGCAGGTCTTCCCGGGTGCGGCGGATGACCTCGGCGAAGAAGTCGGGCACGTCGGTCAGGCCGCCGACCGAGGCGAACGGGATGGAGACGGTGCCCTCGCGGACCAGGCGGACCCGCGGCTGCTCGCCGTCCGCGGTCGGCTCCGGCAGCAGCGCGCGGCCGTAGCGGCCGAAGTACAGCAGCGTGTGGGCCGAGTCGATGCCGCCGGTCCAGGGCCGGTCGAACTCGACCCGCCGCGTGCGGGCGACGTACTCCTGCGGGATGCGCGGATCGGTGCCGTCGGGCCAGTGGATCTCGCCCGTGCTCATGTCGCGCCAGGGCAGGTAGCGCCGGACGTCGTCGGAGCGGGACGGGGCGAGCGCCTCGACACCGAAGCGTTCCGGCTCCTTGGCGACGATGGAGCCGGGCGTGAGCGAGAACAGGCCGATCCCGGCGGTCGTCCACAGCTCCTCGTGCTCGTGGAGGAACTCGTGGGTGGCGTAGGCCTCCTGGGTCGTCTCGGTCGGGAAGCCGGTGAAGCCCATCATCTGGGCGGCCACCCCGCTGTCGGCCAGCTCCTTGAGCACGGCCGGAACATTGGCGATCTTGACGCCCTTGTCGATCAGGTCCAGGATCCGCTGCGAACCCGACTCGTAGCCGAAGGAGACCGCCACGCAGCCCGAGTCGGCGAGGAGTTGGCCGACGGCGCGTTCGGGGAAGGTGCGCTCCAGGCGCAGTTCCGCGGCCCAGCGCAGGTCGAGGTCGGACCCGGCGAGCGCCGCGCTGAGCCCCCGCAGGTAGCGCGGGGACATGGCGTCGACGGCGAAGTAGACGTAACGGCCGATCGCGCGGGCCTCGGTCAGGTCCGCGAGGACCGACGCGATCGGGCGCTCCCTCGAGGGGGAGGTGGGCCGGTCGGTGTTGAGCCCGTAGTCGCAGAAGGTGCACTTGTTCCAGTAGCAGCCGCGGGTCGGGCTGTAGAGGAGCACCGGCTCGGGGGACCAGTAGCGTGCCCAGTCCCACACGTCGTAGGCGGGCGCCGGCGGCGTCGCGACGCTGCCGTACACGACCGGGGTGTCCGCACGGTCCCTGGTCATCACGCCGGTGATGCCGCTGAGCGGACGCCCGTCCCGGACGGCGTCCAGGATGCCGACGAGCGCCGCCTCCCCCTCGCCCGGCACCACGAGGTCGACGTCCCGCAGCACCTGCCACAGGCGGTCGCGGTCACCGGTGTACTTGACCAGGTCGCCGATCTCGGTGCCGCCGAGGACGACGACCGCCTCGGGCAGCACGGCGCGCACCAGCCGGGCCATCCGCAGGGCGACCGGCAGCTGGGAGGTGTAGCCGATCGAGAAGCCCACCACCTCCCACGGCTCGTCCAGCAGCTGACGCCGGAACACCTCGTCGAGATAGCCCTCGAAGGGCCGGGCGACGGCGTCGATCACGGACTGGTCGGCGAGGTCCGCGGTGCTGCAGAGGTTGACCCCGGACTTGCCGCGCATCGAGAAGCCGTCCAGCACGCCCACGGGGGTGTGCAGCGAGAGCAGGTCCAGCCAGCGGCCCATGACGCCTACGGCCTGGGCGTAGGTCGGCGGGTGGTAGAAGAGCTCCGGGTCCTGGAAGATCCGCACGGCCTCGCGGGCGGCGGTCGCGTCCAGCCCCTCGGCGGCCAGGCTGAGCCGGTAGCGGAGCTCGTCCCGTCGCGTCGGGGACGGAGCGGACTCCACCTCGGCCCGGACGCGCCGGGCTTCCTCCAGCGCGGCGCCGAAGCGCTCGGGTGCGGCGAGGTACTCGAAGGCGTCCAGGTTGGCGTCGACGCAGCCGCAGCGCGTGTGCCCCGCGGCGCGGGTGGCGCCGACCAGGTACGGGATGGAGTGGTAGGCCGTGGTGGGGTCGGTGACCGGTGGGCTGACCAACAGGTAGGGCACCTCGCGGGAGACCGGCGGCGGGCCGGCCGTGCCGTCGTCCCCGAATCGGCCGAGCGGAACGAAGACACTCATCCCTGGGACTCCTGACTCCTTGGCACGGTCCGGTGCGTGGTCGTGGTCGTGGTCGCGGCCGAGATCGTCGACGCGGCCGAGGTCGTGGCCGGGGTCGCCGTGGCGGGCTCGGGGGAGGGCGTGGGGGGAGGCGTGCCGGCGGTGCCGACCTCGGTGGGGGCCTCGAAGGCCTGGCCGGGCCGGTGGGTGCGGAACGCCCGCTGAGTCAGCGCGGTCAGCACGGCGATCGCGATCGCGGCTCCGGCGATGGGGAAGAACGGCCCCGGGCCGAGCCTGCGCACCCCGAACCCGGCGAGCGCGACGGACACCGGGAACGTCCCCATGACGGCGAGCATCACCAGGCTCATCACCCGGCCGGTCAGCGCGGGCGGGATCCAGGTCTGCAGCATGGTCACCGCGACGATGTTCTGCCAGCCGCTCGCGACGCTGTACAGGGCGATGGCCGCCGCCGCACCGGGCAGTCCGCCCGCGTACGGCACGGCGCCCAGGGCGATGCCCATCACCACCGCCAGCACCGCGAACAGCTTGGCGGGGGCACGGTCCTGGCGGGCGCGGGCGGCCACCATGGACCCGGCCAGGCCGCCGAGGCTGAGGCAGGTCAGCAGCACGCCGTAGCCGCCCGCGCCGAGGTGCTGGTGGGCGAAGCCGGGGAGGGCCACTTCGATGGTGCCGTTGTAGGCCAGGTTGGCCACCAGGGCGACGGCGAGGACCACATGCAGCAGCCGTCCGTGCCGCAGCAGCGTGCCGAAGGACGGGCCGGCAGGTGCCTGCTCCTCCGGGCTCGGCGCTTCCGCCGCCGTGCGGCCGGTGCGCAGGCGCAGCAGCGCGAACGCGGAGACGGCGAACGAGCCGGCGTCCAGGGCCAGCGCGGGGGTGGCCCCGAACAGGGCGACCAGCGCGCCGCCCGCCGTGGGGCCGAGGACGCCGCCCACCTGGTTCGCCATGGTCGACAGCGCGTTGCCCCGGCCCAGTTCGTCCTTGCCGAGCAGGCTCGGCAGCAGCGTGTACGAGGAGGGGAGGAAGAGACCCGAACAGGCCCCCAGCACCACGGCGATCGGCGCCAGCCAGGCCAGCTGCGGTGTGGTGGACGCGGCGAGGGACGCGAGGACGGCGGTGGCGGCGGCGCGCGCGATGTCGGCCAGCAGCATCACCCGGCGCCCGCCGAAGCGGTCCGCCAGGACGCCGCCGAGCGGGATGGTGAGCACGCGGGGCACGCCGTAGCAGGCCAGCACCGCGCCCAGCAGGACGGGGCCGCCGCCCTTGCCGGAGAGCAGCAGCCACGGCAGGGCGACGGCGAAGCAGTAGTCGCCCAGCGTGGAGGTGAACTGGCCGGCCAGCAGCAGCCGGAAGCCGGGCACGGCCCACGGCCCTCCGCGTGCGGTGCGCTTGCGCCGGGGGTGTGGGTCGGCCACGCGTCCTCCTTCGACGTCCCGGTGAACGGGGTCGGTCACGGGTCAGGGCTCCTGGTGTCGGGCGGGGACGGTGGTGTCGGGGACGGTGGTGTCGGGGGCGGTCGCGCCGGTGGGCTGGTCACCGTCGAGGGGCAACCGGAGGAACTCGTCCACCACGGCGCGGACCGTGGCGGGCGAGGGCAGTCCGCAGTTGTCGTGCAGGTCCTGGGTGGCCACCTGCCAGGTGCGGCCGAGCACCGGCTCCATCACGACGTGGCCGTCGGCGCGCAGCCGCGCGACGTTGCGCCGTACGGCCGGGTGCTGCCACATCCGGCGGTTCATCGCCGGGAAGAACAGGACGGGCCGCTCGTGGGCGAGCAGCACCGTGCTGAGCAGTCCGGAGGCGAGTCCGCCCGCGGCCTGGCCGAGGATGTTGGCGGTGGCGGGCAGGACGACCAGGCGGTCGGCCCAGGCGGCCAGCGAGACATGATGCGTGGTCAGTTCGTCGCGGCCGTCGCACAGGACGTCGGGGCAGAGCAGCCCGAGCGTGGTGGGTGGCAGCAGTGCGGCGGCGGAGCGGGTCATCACGACGCGGATCTGCGGGCCGTCGCCCTCGGCGAGGGCGATCAGGTGCTGGGGCAGGGTCAGGATGTTGGCGGAGCCGCAGACGCCGAGCAGCAGCCGGCCGGTCATCGCACCCCGTCCACGCCGGCGGCCGCGGCGGGCACCGGGTCCAGGCCGCATTCCCCGGCCAGCAGGTCGAGCCGGCCCTGGATGTTGAACTTGTAGGCCGGGCACGGCGGATGGCCCTCGTGCCAGGCCTTGGGGCAGGAGCCGCCGCAGGTCGGCATGAAGACGCAGTCGGTGCACCACGACAGCCCGTTCGCGATGTCGTCGTGCCACCCGTCGAAGGGGCCGAGCGGGCGGCCGGGCTCCGGTCCGAGCAGGTCCAGTCGGGTCAGGGCCCGGTTCTCCTCGGCCTCGGGCACCAGCGGGTACTCGGTGCAGGAGAACACGTTGCCGGTGCTGCTGATGATCTCCGACGAGGTGGTGACGGCCGGGCAGACGACCCGTGTGGGCGTGCTCGGCAGCAGCTGCGCCCGCAGCCCGTGGTCCTGCATCAGCCCCAGCCAGGTGAGCTCCCGGGCGGCGAAGGCCTGCCCGGGCAGTTCGACATCCGAGACGTCATTTCCCCACGAATGGACGGCGGCCAGCGTGAACGAGACGTCGGGCCGCGCGAATCCCTCGCGGGCCATGGTCCCGAGGTATTCGGGAATGCTGTCCTGGTTGTCCACGTCGACATTGGTGCGGAAGTTCACGTGGGTGTCGCAGTCCGGCGAGTCGAGTGCCGCCCGCACCGTGTCGACGATGTGGCGGAAAGAGCCCCGTCCGTTCTTCAGCGGGCGATGCCGGTCGTGCACGGCGGCGGGCCCGTCGAGGGTTATCTCGAAGTGCGTCACACCGCACTCGCGCACCAGGACGCGCATCTTCTCCACGGTGAGCAGGGAGCCGTTGGTGACGAGAAAAGAGGTGTACGAAACACCGTGCTCCCTGGCGGCCGCGACGAACCGGGGGGCCAGGCTGCGGATGACGGCGTAGCCGACCATCGGCTCCGCGCCGAACCAGTCCAGGCGCAGACTGCGGGTGGACGGCGCCTCGATGGCGCGCAGCACCCGGTCCCGGACGCGGTCGCGGTGGTCACGTCCCAGCCCGCCGCGGGTGTGCTCCTGGCCGCAGTAGGTGCAGCCCATGTTGCAGTAGGACGTCGGCAGCAGGGCGATGTGGACGGCGGAACGGTCCGCGGAGGCGCGCCGGTTGCGGTCCAGTACCGCGCCGCGCTCGTCCTCCTCGGCCGGGACCAGGATGCGGTGCTCGCGCAGCGGCTCTCGCCAGGGGGGCGGCACGGCCTCGGCGTCCCGGCGGAGCAGGGCGTCGGCGGTGGCCGGATCCACGGCCAGGGTCCGGGCGGTCCGCGTCCCGTAGAGCAGCCGCACCCGGACGCCGCCGGTCCCGGCGTAGGTGCGCTCGCTGACCACCAGGTACCGACTCACCTTGTCCATCCGGCCTCCAGGGGCGCGCAGCTGCGGGGGAACGCGGAGCGGGGAACGGGGGTCGCCGTGCCCGGTGGTCCGGGCACGGCGGAGCCATGACGCGAGGTCAGGCGTGTCAGCAGACGGTGTTGTTGTTGTTGTCGGCGACCTGGCCCTGCACCGCGGCGGCCGCGTCGTTGAGCCGCCCCTGGATGGCGGTCAGCACGGAGACCTCGTCGGGGCTGAGGGTGGAGAAGATCTCGCGCTCCGTGTCGGACAGGAGGTCCACCGGGGTGCCGGCGCTGCGGAGGGCGTCCAGGGCGTCTTGGGACATGCTGGCTCCTTCGGGAGGGGCGGACTTGGCAGGTGCACGAGACAGGTTGCCGAGCCTGCGGCGGGCCCGCATCCCTCGATCTGCTATTGATGCGGCAGGGATCGTTCCGGCGTTTTCCGGCCCGCCCTGGCCGGATCCCGTAGGGTCGCAAAATGCCTGGTGACGCCTTCTTGTTCAGGCACATCGCGCTGGCTACCCTGTGCGGCAGGGGGTGCATTCTGGATGGAAGCAAAACCACCCTTGGCCGAAACCCGGTCCGGTGTTCTCGGATTGACTCGTCGTGAAATCAGCATCGCCTCGATGATCGCGGTCGGCGCGTCCAACCGGCAAATTGCCGAGGATCTGTGGATCAGCCCCCACACGGTGGCCGCGCACCTGTGCAGCATGTTACGGAGAATGGGCGCCTCCAATCGCACGGAACTCATTGCCCGTCTTTATGCCGAGGGCGTTCTCGCACAGGGGGCCTGGCCCCCGCTCCCGGCGGAACACGTGCGCGCCGCGCGGCCGCACGACGGAAACGGAGGGCCGGTTGCCATGACGTTCGATGCATTGCACGCACTGAGGGAGGCCGGGCATCCGGTGGACCTCCTCTCCCACGAGCAACGCTCGGTCCTCGCGGATCTGAACGAGCAGGAGGTTCGCGTGCTGAACACGGTCAAGGACCGGCTGGAGGCGGCGTCCCCCGAGGTGGAGGGGCAGGAACTCAAACTCCTATGAGTCGACAGGTGCGCTGCAGCAGCTGCCACGCCGCGGCACCCGAGGCCGCCCGGTTCTGCCCCGGATGCGGCAGCCCGCTGGCCCTGCGGACGCCGGCGACCGACAGCCGACGCATCGTCACCGTGCTCTTCATGGACCTGGTCAGCTCCACCACGATGGCCGAGACCATGGACGCGGAGGCGCTGCACGCCACCATGGACCGCTACTACACCGCCTGCACCGACGCGATCGGCAGCCGTGGCGGCGTGGTGGAGAAGTTCATCGGCGACGCGGTGATGGCGGTCTTCGGCGGGCTGGTCAGCCACGAGGACGACGCGCTGCGCGCGGTGCAGGCGGCCGCCGCCATCCTCGAGGCGCTCGACGAGGGCAACACCCGGCTCGAGGACGAGTACGGCATCCGGCTCGGCGTGCACTGTGGCATCGCCACCGGCGAGGCCGTCGTGGTCGGTTCGGTCGGCGGCGGGGTGCGCGTGGTGGGCGACGTGGTCCCCACCGCCGCCCGGCTGCAGTCGCAGGCCCAGGCCCACGAGGTGCTGATCGGAGCCGAGACCGCGCGCCTGGTCGCCGGGCGCGTGCGCCTGGAGCGCCTGGAGGACCTCACCCTGCGCGGCAAACGGGACCCGGTGCCCGCCTGGCGGCTGCTCGGCCAACGCCGCGGGGACGAGCGCGACGACCTGCCCACCGCCGTGCCCCTGGTCGGACGCGACCGCGAACTGCGGCTCCTGGAACGCGAATGGGAGCAGGCCCGGCGGGAAGCCCGGTGCCGCCTCGCGGTGGTCACCGGGCCCGCCGGGATCGGCAAGACCCGGCTGCTGCGCGAGTTCACCGACCGCAGCGCCGCCCAGGGCCACCTGGTGCTGCGCGGCGCCTGTCAGCCCTACGGGGCCGGCCTCACCTACCGCCCGGTCGCCGAAGTGGTGCACTCCCTGGCGGACGGGAGCGGTGAGGACGGCTGCGGTGAGGACGGCTGGGACGAGGCGGTCCGGGTGCTGCGCGCCGACCACCCCAATCCCGAACGCGCCGTCGCCGCACTCGCGGTGGCGGTGGGGCGCGCCCCCGGGACCGGCGCGGGCGGCGGCCGGTCCGGCGTCAGCGTCCCCGAGATCGCCTGGGCGTTCCGGGGGTTGGTGGAGGTGCTGGCCCGGCGCCGTCCCGTCGTGCTCGCCTTCGAGGACGTCCAGTGGGCCGAGCCCACCCTGCTCGACCTGCTCGCGGGTGTGGCCGCCCACGCCCGCGACGCGCAGGCGCTGATCGTCTGCGCCGCCCGGGACGAGGAACCGCCGTCGGCCACTGACGCTGCGGCCACGGAGGCATCCGCCACGGAGGGCGCCGGGAGCCGTCTGGGGGACGCGACGACCGTCCGGCTCGGACCGCTGGAGGCGCCGGAGACGCGCCGGCTGGTCGCGCTGCTGGCCGAGCGCGCGGAGGTCACCGCCCAACAGGCCACCGACGTCCACCTCCGGCGGATCGTCGAGGAGTGCGCGGGCCACCCCCTGCTGGCCGAGCTGCTCACCGACAGCCTCGCCGAGGGGTTACCGGTCGGCGGCGCCGTGCCGACCTCCATCCGCGTCCTGCTGTCCGCCTGGCTGGACCGGCTGCCCCGGACCGACCGTCAGGTGCTGGAGCGGGCCGCCTGCGTCGGCGGCTCCTTCACCGAGGCGGACGTGCTGACCCTCGCCGACGACACCACCGGCCTCAGCGCCGGGGTGGTCGCCGACAGCCTCGCCCGGCTGGGAAGGGCGGGCGCCGTCCACCCGTCCGGATACGCCGCGGGCCACCGGTTCACCCGCATGCTGGCCCGCGACACGCTGTACGAGATGACGCCGAAGGCCACCCGCGCCGCCTGGCACACCCGTCTCGCCGACCGCTCCGCTCTGCATCTCTCGGTGCCGGTGCCGGTGCCGGGGCCGGCCCCGGACGAGACGCACGTCGCGGACCGCGCCCACCACCTGGAGTCCGCCGTCCGGCTGACCGCCGAGGTGCAGCCCGGCCACCCGGATCTGCCCGGCCTCACCGCCCGCGCCGCCCACGCCCTGGTCGGCGGCGGCTACCAGGCGCTGCATCTGCGCGACCTGGGCGCCGCGATCTCGCTCATGGAGCGAGGCCGGGCGCTGACCCCGCCGCAGGACCGGGAGCACCGGACGCTCGCCGTGCGCATCAGTGACGCCCGTGGCGCCCTCGGCGAGTGGCCGCTCGCCCTGGCCGCCGTCACCGAGGCGGAACGGCTGGCCGGCGAGGACGGGTGGACCCGCGACACCTGCGAGGTGCTCCGCGCGACGATCGCCCTGCGCACCGGGGACCGCACGGCCCCCTCCCAACCGCACCCGGACGCCCTCGACCACCTCGGCTGGTGCCGCCTGCACCAGTACCAGGCCCTGGCCGGGTTCGCGGACGGCCGCCTCGGGCAGGCCGAGACCGCCGTCCGGCGGGCGCTGGAGCGCGCCGAACTCCTCGGGGACCGCTACGAGGGGGACCGCCTGCTGGTGACCCTGTGCGAGTTGGCCCAGTGGTCGCCGACACCGGTGGACTCCGCGCTCGCCCTCTGCGACGACCTGGCCGGCCGGTTCGACGGGGACCGGCCGCTGCTGATCCCGGTGCTGCTCACCCGCGCCCGCATGCTGGCGCTGGCCGGGGACGCCGACCTCGCGCGCGAGCAGATCGGCCAGGCCCGGCGCCACGCCACCGACCTCTCGCTGCTGCCCGGCCTGGTCGCCTGCGACCAGGTCGCCGCCCTCGTCGACGCGCTGACCGGGGACCACGGCGTCGCCGCGACCGGCTACCTTCGGGCCGCCGGGCTGCTGACCTCCCTCGGCCAGCCGTCCACCGCGGCCACGCTCACCGTTCACGCCGCCCGCGCGCACCTGAGGGCCGGATCGCCGCAGAGCAGCCGCGCCTGCCTGGACAGCCTGGACGGGCCGGACTCCCTGGAGCTGCGCGGCCGCTCCGTCCTGCTCGTCGTACGGGCCCGACTCGCCCTGCTGGACGGCGAGTCGGCGGCGGCCCGGGCAGCGGTGGAGGAGGCGCTGTCCGTGGTCGCACGCACCGACGACCCGTGCCTGCTCGGCGAGGTCCGCTTCGGCGCCGCACAGGTGCTGGCCGCCGTCGCGGCCGACGACCTCGGCGCTCACCGCGCCGACGACCGCGCCGACGACCGCGTCGACTGCGCCGACCGCGCCGACCGCCTCGCGTGCGAGGCGCTGGACGCCCTGCTCGCCAAGGGCGCCGCCCTGCCCGCCACCGAGGTCCGTCGGTGGCTCGACGCGCGAAGGAACCGCCGATGAGCCCAGGACCCGACGCCCCCACCCGGCCGGCGACGCCGGGCGCCGCGCCGGCCGCGTCAGCCGTCCCGACGGAGTCGGCCGCTCCGGCGGAGGCGGAGCCCGTCGCGCCGCCGTGGCGGGGTGGCGCGCACCGGCACGTCGTGGGCGTGCCCGCCTACGGTGCCCGCACCAGCGGCGGCGGGAGCGGGGAGTTCCCGCTCGCCGACCTGCCCGGCGTGGGGCCCGCCTGGGCGTGGGGCGGCGCCGACGGCGCCGGCGTCCGGGTGTGCGTCGTCGACAGCGGCGTCGAGGGAGGACACCCCCTGGTCGGCGAGGTCGACCGCTCGGTCACCGTCGTCGACCGCGAGGACGGCACGGTCGGCATCGCCGACTGCCCGCCCACCGACGTCGCCGGACACGGCACCGCCTGCGCGGGCGTGATCCGCGCCATCGCCCCCGGCGTCTCCCTCTCCTCCGCGCGGGTGCTCACCGACGGCAAGAACGGCAGCGGAGACGCCCTGCTGGCCGGGTTGTCCTGGGCCGTCGAGGAGGGCTTCGACGTCGTCAACCTGTCGCTCGCGACCACCCGGCAGGCCCTCGCCGCGAGCCTGCACGAACTCGCCGACCGCGCCTACTTCCGCCGCTGCACGCTCGTGGTCTCCGCCCACAACCGTCCCGTGCCCAGCTTTCCCTGGTCCTTCGCCTCGGTCGTCTCGGTCGCCAGCCACGACGAGGACGGGCCGATGACCTACTACTACAACCCGGCGCCGCCGGTGGAGTTCCACGCCCGCGGGGTGCGGGTCCCGGTCGCCTGGCCCGGCGGTGGCACGATCCGGTCGACCGGCAACAGCTTCGCGGCCCCGCACATCGCCGGCCTGTGCGCCCTGGTGCTCAGCAAGCACCCGTGGCTGACCCCGGCCCAGCTGAAGACGGTCCTCTTCCAATGTGCGGCCAACGTGGCGCACCGAACCGGAGGTGCACATGAGCCCGGCCGATGACCTCGACGCGAGCACCGAGAGACGGCTGCTGCGTTCGGTCGTCCAGGTGGCCCGGCACGCGTTCGGCGCAGCGGCCGCGTCCGTGTTCCTGGTCGATCCCGACACCCGCGAACTGGTCTTCGAGGCGGTGGCGGGGGAGGGCGACGACAAGCTCGTCGGCACCCGCTTCCCCGCCGGGACGGGCATCGCCGGCTGGGTGGCCTCCTCCGGCCAGTCCATGCTCGTCGACGACCTGCGCGAGTCGCGCCAGTTCGACACCAAGGCGGCGCAGTCGACCGGCTACGTGCCCGACAGCATCATGGCCGCCCCCCTGTTCAGCGGCGACGCCTGCATCGGCGTCCTGGAGGTGCTGGACCGGGGCGCCGAGATGCCCGCGAGGGAGATGGCCGACGTCGCCCTGCTCGACCTCCTCGCCGACCAGGCCGCGATCGGCCTGGAGCTGCTGACCCGGCTGCGGGAGACCTCCCCGAGCCGACGCTCGGACAAGGCCATGCAGCTGCTCGCGATGGCGGAGGCACTGCTCGCGAACACCCATGGCTGAACCGTCCGAACGGGCCGAACGCACGGGGCGGGCCGAACCCTCCGTCCTGGTGCTGACCCGTCGCGGGGACCGGGAGGCCGGGCTCGTCGCGACGCTGCTGCGCCGTGCCGGTGTCCCCGTCACCCGGCTCGACGCGGACGCGCCCGGAGGCGTCGGGGACGTCCTGTGCACGTCGGACGGGGTGCTGGAGATCGCCGGTGCCCGAATCCGTCCCACGGTGACCTGGCACCGGCACTTCAGCCCGCGCGCGCTGCCGGGCTGCGCCGATCCGGGGGGCGACGCGCTCCGGCGCGACGCCTGGGCCGCGCTCGTCCGCCAACTCCCTCTGCTCTCACAGGTGTCGATCGGCGATCAGGAGCCGGGTCAGCTGGCTCAGCTGCGGCAGGCGGCGTCGCTCGGGCTGCGGGTCCCGCGGACCGTCGTCGCCACCGACCCGCGCGCCGCGGCGTCGGCCCTGGCGTCCGGCCGGACCGTGGTCAAGGCCCTCGATCGGCACTACGTGGAGCCGTCGCCGGGCCTGCTGCGCTGGTTCCCGCCCCTGGTCTGCGCACCCGGCCGGACCCGCGTGCTGCGGGGGACCGCGCCGGGGACCCCGCTCGTCGTCCAGGAGTACGTGCCGCACGACCGCGAGATCCGGCTCTACCTCACCGGCACCGAGCACCACGCCTTCGAGGTCGCGAAGGAGCGGCCCGAGGACCTGTGGACCCGTCCCGACCGCGTGGGCGTCGCCGCCGTCGCCACCCCGCCCCCGGCTCTCAGCGCGGCCCGCGCGCTCGCGGAGGCGTTCTCGCTGCGCTACGCCGCGTTCGACTTCCTGATGCAGGGCGACGATCCGGTGTTCCTGGAGCTCAACGTGCACGGCGACTGGCGCTGGTTCGAGCGCAGGGCGGGCGTGGAGACCGTCACCCGGGCGATGGCCCGCACCCTCGGCGCCGCCCACCGCGCCGCCGGGGGCGGCGTCGGCCGCCGCCTGGCCCTGCTCCCGTTCCTCGGCGCGGGCGTCAGCTGACGCCGAGCGTCGGCAGGACGTTCAGCAGCGCCTCGGGCGTCTCGACCTGCGGCAGGTGGCCGGTGGCCGCGCGGGGGCGCGGGGGCGCGGCTGAGGACGACTGCGGACGCAGTGTCAGTCCCGCTTCGTACGATCACGCCATGCCTGATGCCTTCACTGTCCTGTGGACCCAAGACACCTGCCGTGCCCTGCGCAGGGCGGGCCGTGTCGGGCAACGCCCGCCGGTCGCCTTCAGCGGAGTGCACACCTCCCTGCCCGCGTGGTCGGGTGCGGGCGCCGGGGACGGCGTGTACGCCCTGCACGTCAACCGCTGCGAGGTGTTCGTGGTGAGCCGGATGCGCGTGGTCGACCTGGAGCGGCACGAGTGCTGCGGCCAGGCGCCGGCGAGCTGGCGGGAGCCGGCGTTCCCCGGGCACGACGAGTGGTCGATGCTCGGCGCGGGCGGCTGCGGTGCCGCGGCGGTGCATGTCGACGCCACTCCCGTCCGTTTCGACATACCGGTCCCGGGTGAGCTCCTGGAGCGGCTGACCTGGCGCAACCGCGGCGGGCAGACCCGTGTGCTCAAGCACGTGGTGGACGGCCGTCTGGAGCGCTCGATCAGCCTCCAGGGCTTCTACCGTCTCACGCCCGAGTCGGACGCCGACCTGTCGGAGCTCGTCGACGCCTCGGTCCGCGCCCCGGCGGCGGAGCGGCGACGCGCCGGGTGACCTGCGGCGCCGTCGAGATGCCGACGCTGCCGACCTGTGGTGCCGTGGAACCGAAGGCAGGTTCTCCGAGACGGGGTGAACTCCAGATGCGCGTGTTCCTCATCGCTCCGCTGCTGGCCGCTGCGGTCGCCGGCGGTGTCGCCCCGGCCGTCGCGGCGACGGCACCGACGCCGACGCCGTACATGCTCGGCGTGATGGACACCTTTCCCCAGGGCCGGGTCTTCACCGACCAGAACTTCGACACCCTCTACGCCAACCCCGGCGACGTCCCAGCCTCCGGCACCTTCGCCTGCACCGGCACCTGCCTGCAGACCTACCAGCCGGTGCTGGTCGAGCCCGGGACGCCGCTGGTGAAGCCGGCGGGCGTGGCGGGCACGCTCGGCACCACACCGCGTCCGGACGAGGCGACCGAGGTCCAGGTCACCGTCAACGGCCAGCCCGTCTACACCTACGTCAGCGACCTGCCCGGCGACACCGGCGGCGTGACCACGGTCTGGCACGTCGTCCTGGCGCCGGTCACTCCCGCCCCGGTCCCTCCTTCCTAGGCCCAGGTCAGCGAACGACCTTTCCCTCCGCGTCGCGCGGGCGGACGGGGTGTCGGCTGAGGATGGAGATCCGGTTGAACGCGTTGATCGTGACCGCGATCCATTCCGCAGCCACGAACGCCTCGTCACCGAGCACGTGCTGGGCGCCGGCCAGGTCCGCCTCGCTGTCGTCGGTCAACGGCAGCTTCGTCGCCGCCTCTGCGATCGCGAGCACGGCCTTCTCGCGGTCGGAGTAGACGTCGGTCTCGCGCCAGGCCGGCAGCAGGTCCAGCTTCTGCTGCGGCACGCCGGCCTGTCGGGCCTCCCGGGCATGCAGATCCAGGCAGAACGCGCACCCGTTCACCTGCGAGGCGCGGACCTTGATCAGTTCGCGTTCCTGGGCCGACAGACCCCGGGCCGTCGCGGACTGCGTGACGACGGCCGAATACGCCGTGGCCGCCTCCCACACCTCGGGCGCGACCTTGTCCACGAACGGACGCATTACCGACCCCTCACTTGATTCCACGGCTGCCGACAGCCTAGATGATCAGCCTGATGGCCTCGGGTGCCCGGCCGAGTGTCTCTGCTCAGGACGCCGCGTGCAGTCGCGGCGTCCGCGGCAGGCCCGCCCGGTGGGCGAGGGCGGCCGCCTCGCCGCGGGAGCTGACGTCCAGCTTGGTCAGGATGTTGGCCACATGGAACTTCACCGTGGACTCGCTGATGTGCAGCGCCGTCGCGATGTCCCGGTTGCGGCGGCCCTGGGCGAGCTCGGCGAGGACCTCGCGCTCGCGTGGCTGCAGGCCGTCCAGCGGGTCGACGGCGAGGGCCGGCTCGGGCAGCGAGAGCGGCAGGTCGACGGTGACGGTCGTGCCCCAGCCGGGGACGGCCTCGACGGTGCCGCGGCCGCCGAGGGCGCTGATCCGGTCGGCGGTGCGGTGCACCGCCAGTGCGTCGGCGCCGAGCAGGCCGTGGCCGTCGCCGCGCACCACGGCGCGCAGGGAGCCGTCCTCGGTCACCTGCCAGCTCACGTGCAGCCGGGTCGGCCGTTCCTGATCCAGCATCAGCAGGACCGCCACCCGGGTGGCGTCCCTGACGGTGTGGGCGACGTCCCCCGGGACGGACCCGGCGCTCTGCGGCGGCGGCGCGAGGTCCAGGCGGACCTTGGTGTGGCGCAGCAGCGGGCGCAGCTCTCGCGCCAGCCGGGCGAAGGCGGCCGCGGCGGGCTCCTCGCTGAGCGCGAGGTCCAGTTCGGCGCCGCGCCGCAGGTCCAGCACGGCCGTGACGGCCAGTTCGGTGGCGGCGCGCCGGGCCGTGGCGTCGTCGAGGTCGGCGGAGCGCAGCGGCGCCAGGATGGCGCCGAGTGCGGCGCTGTGGGTGCCGGTGAACTCGGCGATCGCCCGCGCGCGGGCGTTGGCGGCGGCCCGGGAGTGCGCCGTGGGTCCCGGTGCGGCGTCGGTGGCGCGGTGGTCGGAGTGGGCGATCACCACGTTCCACAGCTGTTGCAGGACGGCCAGCGCGTCCGGGTCCACCGGATCGGCGCTCGCGCGGACCAGCACCAGCACGGCGCCCTTGCTGTCGCCCGGAACCGCCGAGGCCACCACGGCCGGGCGGACGCGGCCCGCGAGCTCGGCCTCGCCCTGCCATGGCCGGCCGGTCGCGGTGGTGTCCTTCGCCAGGTCGGCCAGCGCCGCCAGTTCCAGGCCGGTGATGTCCCGGGTCAGCTCCGGCGGACCGTAGCTCTGGGTGGGCGAGTAGGTGCAGACACCGCTGAGGTGGGCGATCGCCGTGTGCGGCACCAGCGTCGCGACCACCTCGGACAGGCGCAGCAGCACGTGCGGCCGCGGCGCGCGCAGCACCTCGACGGCCCGCGCCAGCGCGTCCACGGGCCGTGCCCAGTCGTCCCGCCACGTCTCGTCCATGCCGTCCATCCTGCTTCCGCTCCCGCCTCCGGCCGCCTGCCCGTTCGGCCAGGTGGAACTGTCCGAACGGGCGGGCGGGCGCCGACCCACCCCGTCACAGGATGGAGGCATCGCAAGAACCAACTCATCGAAGCCCTGGAGACATTCCATGACCAAGGCGATCGCCTTCCCGCACTACGGCGACGCGGACGTGCTGCGTCCGGTCGACGTCGAGCTGCCGGCCCCCGGCCCCGGCCAGGTCCTGGTGGCCGTCCGGGCGGTGGGTGTCAACCCGCTGGACCACAAGGTGCGCAGTGGCGCGCTGGACGGGTTCTTCCCGGTCACCTTCCCTGCCGTGCCCGGCTACGAGCTGTCCGGGGTGGTGGAGGCCGTCGGCGACGGCGTCCACGGCTTCGAGCCGGGCGACGAGGTGTTCGGCGCCGTGATGGGCGGCGCCTACGCCGAGCACGCCCTGGTGGCCGCGGAGCAGCTCGCGCTCAAGCCGGCCGCGCTGAGCTGGGAGCAGGCCGCCGCGATCCCGGTCGCGGCCGAGACCGCCGCGCGCGCCCTCGACGCCCTCGACGTGCGGGCGGGCCAGACCCTGCTGGTGCACGGTGCGGCCGGCGGTGTCGGCACGCTGCTGCTCCAGTTCGCCCGGGCGCGCGGGATCACCGTGATCGGCACCGCGAGCGAGGCCAACCACGACCATCTGCGCGAGCTGGGCGCGATCCCGGTGACCTACGGCGAGGGCCTGGCCGACCGGGTCCGGGCGGCCGCCCCGGCCGGCGTCGACCGGGTGCTGGACGCGGCCGGGCAGGGCGGGGTGCTGCCGCTCTCGGTCGACCTCACGGGCGGCGCGGACCGGGTGCTGACGATCGCCGACATGGCGGGCGCGCAGGAGCACGGCGTCCGCTTCTCGGGCGGGGCCGACGGCGGCGAGCTGTACCACGCGAGCGGCTATGCGGCGGCGCTGGCCCTGCACGAGGCCGGCACGCTCCGGCTGCCGCTGCACGGCGTCTTCCCGTTGGCGGAGGCGGCCGAGGCACAGCGGGCCAGCGAGCACGGGCACCTGCGCGGCAAGATCGTCCTGACGGTCCGTCCCGCCGCGCCTGCGCGGCGCGGCTGAAGGCACTGCGTTCGGATCCGCTCCTGCGCGACGGCGGCTGACCGGTCCGTTCGGCGGTCGGCCGCGGGCGCGTGACCGACCGCCCGTTTACGTTGTGTGCATGACCGACATGGCCGACACCGTCGCGGCGCTGCGCCTGCTCGGCGGGTTCCAGCTCTCCCAGGCCGCCTACGTGGCCGCGCGCGCCGGGATCGCGGACCTGCTGCTCGACGGCCCGAAGCCCGTCGCGGAGCTCGCCGTCGCCGCTGGCCTGCGCACCGAGCCGCTGGCCCGGATCGTCCGCGTGCTGTCCGGTGAGGGCGTGTTCACCTTCGACCCCGGGACACAGCTGGTGGGCCTCGGCCGACTCGGACGGACCTTCGTCACCGACGCGCCGGAGTCACTGCGCAACATCGCGCTCATGTGGATGGAGACCCACTACCTGCCCTTCGACGAGCTGTGGGGCACCGTGTGCGACGGCGTCCCCGCCGCCGAACGGGCGCTCGGGATGCCCTTCTTCGACTGGATCGGGCGCGACCCGGCCCTGGTGGCCCTGTTCACCGCGGCCATGCGGGACTTCGCCCGCGCGATCCGGCAAGGGGCCATCGACGCGGTCGACGTCGGCCGGGCCGCCTGTGTCGTCGACGTCGGGGGCGCGGACGGGGCGGTCCTCGCCTCCGTCGCCTCCCGCCGTCCCGACCTGCGGGGGGTCGTCTTCGACCTGCCCCACGTGGTCACCGCCGCGGCCGACGTGCTCCGGGCGGGCGGCCTGGAGGACCGCGTCACCACGGTGGGCGGCGACTTCTTCGCGGAGGTCCCGGCGGGAGACTGCCATCTCGCCTGCTTCATCCTGCACGACTGGGACGACGAACGGGCCGGCCGCATCCTCGACCGGATCCACGAGGCGGCGAGCGCCCCCACCGCACGGCTGCTCCTCGTCGAGATCGTCCTCGGCGAGGGGTCCGCCCACGAGGTCGGCTCCCTGCTGGACCTCACCATGCTCGGCATGCTCACCGGCCACGAACGCACCTCCGACGACTGGCGCGCCCTCCTCGCCGCCCACGGCTTCCACCTCGACCGCATCCGCCCGACGGGCGGTCCGATGTGCGTGCTGGAGGCCACACGGATCAGCGGTGCCGACGGGTCGGTGCCACAGGGGTGATCACCCCGTCACGCGCGAGGGCCTCGGCTCTCCCGGTCGTCCGTCCCGGCGCTGCGGCCAGGACGCTCGCGGTCGGTCGCAGCGAACGGGCGGTCAGCTCCCGCTCGGCTGCCGCCTGCAGCTCACCCCAGCGGGGCTGCGGCTTGGCGCCGAAGAGGCGCCACCGCTTCTCCCACTGCACGCCAGCAGCGCCCACCACGGCCTCGCGGGCAACGGCAGCGTCGTCCAGGTGCCCGTTCCTGACGAGGTGCGCCCGGCGTTTGATCTTCGCCCCGACGGCCTGCTCCGTCCAGCGCCGCAGTCGTCTCTGCAGGTGGTAGGCGAGGATCTCGTCCATGCCACCCGAGACCTTGCTGACAGGAGCGGCCACCGCCGCGAGCCGGGACCGACGCAGTCGACCGTGCCGACCGCACCAGTAGAGCCGATCCGCCTCGACCCCGATCACGTCGGCGATGGCCACGTTGCGGTTGCGCAGGTAGCCGCGGATCACGACGCCCTCGCTGTCGGCGTAGACGTAGGCCCGCGCGATCCGAAAGCCGAGAGCCAGCGCCATCAGGACGGCACAGCTCCCCCCAAGCCATGCCGTGGCGGAATCGATCGGTGCCTTCGCGAACAGGACGGCTGGACCGACGCCCACGATCAGCAGAGCGCTGACGGCCAGCCCGTACCGCGCGGCAGGCGACCGCTCCAGCCACAGTCCTTCAGACCTCACGTCCGACCCCACCGCTCGAGGCCCGAGACAGTACAGCCACGGGCAGCGGAGACGGAACGGGGGAGTCCGGATGAAGCACCCGGTCGCCCTGAGCGGCGGACCTTCCGAAGTCAACCTGGGCCGCCCCCGGCGCTCCTGCCGGTGCACCCACTGGCCTGGCCGTTCGTGCCTGGTGGCCGGCCGAGCCGCGGGATGCGCCGACGAGGACGCCTCAGCCGCGGGTGACGGACTGGCGGAAGGCGAAGACGCCGTCGGGGTCGTACTGGTGGGCCACCGACTTGAGGCGGGGGAGGTTGGCGCCGTAGTAGGCGTGCCCCCAGTCGGGCAGGCCGGCGTCGATGTAGTTGACGTAGGCGCCGGTCGCGCCGAGGCGGGCCAGGCCGTCGCGGATGCCGTCCACCGTGCGGGTGGCCTGGCGGCGGCCGGCGGAGGTGGTGCCGGCGTAGATCTGCGCGCTGGCCAGCGAGTCGCGGTGCGGGAACGCGGTGGCGTCGGGGCGCAGTTGGGAGACCGCCCCGCCGAGGGAGTCCAGGAGGAGGTCGACGCCGGTGTGCCCGTGCATGAGGTCCGTGACCCGGCCCGCGTCGAGCGGTCGGGAGCCCAGCATGCGGGAGACGGCGACGAAGGACTCGCGCGGCAGCCTGCCGCCCTCGCTGACGGGGTGGCACTGGGCGAGGGAGTCGTTGGAGCAGCCGGCCATGTACTTCATCGCGCCGAGGTAGCTCTTCGGCACCACGCTGCGCGAGATCGGCCGCACGCCCGCGGCGGAGACCAGCCGGTCCAGCAGGCGGTTCGCCGCGGTCGTGCCGCCGACGTAGCAGCCGACGAGGTGCGCGGTCGGCGGGTTGCCGCCGGAGACCTGGCAGCTGGCCCACATCTCGAACGGCGCGTTGGCGATCCAGTGCTGCCAGGCGCCGATCACCTCGGCGGCGGAGCCGGAGGGGAAGCGCAGGGAGAAGACCGTCAGCCCCGGTGCCGGCTCGGTGCGGAAGGTGAACTCCGTGACCACGCCGAAGTTGCCGCCGCCCCCGCCGCGCAGGGCCCAGTACAGGCCGGGCTCGGAGGTGGGCGAGGCGGTGCGCAGGTGCGAGTCGGCGGTGACGACCTCGGCCGCGGCCACGCGGTCGCAGGTGAGGCCGTACTTGCGGGCCAGCACGCCGATCCCGCCGCCGAGGGTGAGTCCGCTGACGCCGACGGTGGGGCAGGAGCCGGCCGGGAGCAGCCGGCCGGCCGCGGCCAGCGCGTAGTAGACCTCGATCAGCCGCGCGCCGGCGCCCACGACGGCAGTGCCGTCACGGCGCACCTGGACCTGGGACATCAGGCGCAGGTCGAGGACGAGGCCGCCGCTCGGGACGCTGTAGCCGAGGTAGCTGTGGCCGCCGCTGCGGGCGGCGATCGGCAGGCCGTGGCCGCGGGCGACGTCGAGGCAGGCCTGCACGTCGGCCGCCGAGGCGCAGCGGGCGATGGCGGCCGGGTACTGACCGTCGTTCAGTTCGTTGAAGCCGAGCCGCTGGACGGCGTAGCCGCGATCGCCCGGCAGGATCAGGCGGCTGCCCAGGCGCCGGCGCAGCGCCTTCCAGTCGGGCGCCGCGTGGGGCGAGTGGGGGGAGGTGCGTGCGCGGGTCGGCCACGCGTCGACGGAGGACGTCGTGCGCCCCGAGCGTGACCCGCCACCGAGTGCCGCCGCCGGGCCGGCCCCGGCCAGCACCGCCGCCCCGCCTCCGCCGAGCGCCGTCAGAAACCCCCGTCGGTCGACCGCCATGTGCCTGCCCTCTCTGCCGGCGGGTCACCCCGAGGCCCGCACCTGGGCGAACTCTATCCGTCGCGGACGTGGCGGTCCGTCAGGGCGCGGCCGAGTCGTGGGCCTTAGGGGACTGTTAAGAAACCTTTCTATTGACGACCCATATTGGTCTGGACCATGTTGGGAGGGCCGCGCGGTTGATCACCACCCCCACCTGCCGTGTACGGCACGGCCTTTGCCGTGCCGTCACCCGAGAACGACGAGGAGGACTCGCCCATGAGGCGCGTCACCCTGTCCCTGGCCACGGTCGCCGGACTGCTGGCCATGCCGCTGACGGCGGCCGTGACCGCGACCCCCGCGCAGGCCGCGGGCGGCCTGACCGGCCTGATCGCGAACTACGCGGTCACCTCCAGCTGGTCGAGCGGCTTCGAGGCGAGCTACACCATCACCAACAACACCAACGCCACCGTCAACACCTGGTCGCTCTCCTTCGACCTGCCCGCGGGCGAGAACGTCACCAGCGCGTGGAACGGCACGCTGACCTCCAGTGGCAGCCACTTCACGATCACCGCGCCCAGCTGGGCGGGCCCGCTCGCCCCCGGCGCGACCGCGGCGGTCGTCGGGTTCGACGTCTCCACCGGCGGCACCCCCACGGCCCCGGCCAACTGCACCATCAACAACGCGCCCTGCGCCGGGCTGCCGGCCGACGCCACCCCGCCGACGACGCCGACCGGCCTCAAGGTCGCCGACAGCGCTCCCGGGGCGGTCTCACTGTCCTGGAACGCCTCCACCGACAACCAGTCCGTGGCCGGCTACCACCTGTGGGAGGGCGGCGCGGTGGTCGCCACCGTCACCGGCACCAGCGCCACGCTCACCGGCCTGATCCAGGGAAGCAGCCACTCCGTCAGCGTCTCGGCGTTCGACCCGAGCGGCAACGAGTCGCCCGCGTCGGCCGCCGTGACCGCGGTCGCGGGCACCGGCAGCGTCCCGGGCGCCGCCGCCCCCTACGTGGACCTGGGCGCGTACCCGACGCCGAGCCTGACCACGCTCGCCGCGAACAGCGGGCTCAAGCAGTTCTCGCTCGCCTTCGTCATCAACGGCAGCACCCCGTGCAGCGCCAGCTGGTTCGGCGCCTACGACGCCACCTCCGGTTGGGACAAGGCCGACATCGACGCGTTCCGGGCCACCGGCGGCGACGTCCGGGTCTCCTTCGGTGGCGCCAACGGCACCGAGCTGGCGCAGTCCTGCACCACCGTCGCGGCGCTCCAGGACCAGTACCAGAAGGTCGTCGACGCCTACGGGCTGGACCGGATCGACTTCGACATCGAGGGCACGGCCGTCACCGACCACGCCTCCATCGACCGCCGCTCCCAGGCGCTCGCCCAGCTCCAGGCGGCGGAGGCCGCCAAGGGTCGCGACCTCAGGATCAGCCTGACGCTTCCGGTGCTGCCCTCCGGCCTGACGGCCGACGGCCTCTACGTCCTGCAGTCCGCCAAGGCGGCCGGCCTGAACGTCGACGTCGTCAACGTGATGGCCATGGACTTCGGCGACTCCGAGGCCCCCAACCCGGCCGGCCGGATGGGCACCTACGCCATCGAGTCCGCCCAGGCCACCCAGGCGCAGATCCTCTCCGTCTGGACCACCCTGACGGCGGCGCAGGCCTGGCTCAAGGTCGGCGTCACCCCGATGCTGGGCCAGAACGACAACACCTCGGAGGTCTTCGGCCTGTCCGACGCCTCGCAGCTGGTGAGCTTCGCGCAGCAGAACCACCTGGGCGAGCTGGCCTTCTGGGAGATGACCCGGGACGCCAACGCCTGCACCGGCGGCGGCCTGTCCAAGTGCACCAACATCGCGCAGACGCCGTACGAGTTCTCCAAGATCTTCGCCGGCTTCACGGGCTGAGCCACCCGGTGGGAGGGCGCCGCGCCGACGTTCCGTCGGCGCGGCGCCGTCGCTCTGCGCCTACGCGCGCTCGCGCGGCTCGGTGTCCAGTTCGATGGTCACCGGGAGCTGGTCGCCCGCGGCGACGGACGCGGCCTGGCGGATCGCGGCGCTGACGCTGATCAGGGTGCGGCCGCCCATGACGCCGAGCGTGGTGCGGTAGGTGTAGCCGTTGAGGGTGACCCTCACCGGCGGGCGCTTGCCGGCGCCGAGGCCGGTCACGATCTCCTCGGGAACGGGAATGCCGGTGGTGGTCTTGCCGGTCGCCTCGACCGTGGCCTGGAACAGCACCGTCACCATCTCCTCATGGCGTCATGTATTGCACCGACCAGTGCACTATCTTGTATACCACTGAGTACCACAGGCGGCGAGCAGACGGCGGCGGCGACATGGGAGACAGCGACGTGAGCGACCGGCACCCCCCTCTCCGCGCCCCCCTCGGCCCCCGCGACCGCGGGCCCGATCCGCGCACCCTGCGCACCCGCGCCGCCGTCGCCGAGGCCGCCACCACCCTCTTCCTGCAGCGCGGCTACCAGGACACGGGCGTCGACGAGATCGCCGCCCTCGCCAAGGTCTCCAAGCGCAGCATCTACAACAACTACGGCGACAAGGAGTCCCTCTTCACCGAACTGGTGCTCGGCTTCACCAGCACCGCCGGGGAGTTCGCCGACCGGCTCGTCACCGGGCTCGCCGAGGCCGCCGACCTCCCGCAGGCGCTGCACGAGCTCGGCCGCCGACACCTGCGCACCGTCGCCCGCCCCGAGGTCCTGCGGCTGCGCCGCCTGATCATCCTGGAGGCCGGCCGCTTCCCGGCCCTGGCCGAGGAGTACTACCGCTCCGCGCCGGGGCGGGTCATGGCGGCTCTGACCGAGGCCTTCGCCCTGCTCCACGCCCGCGGCGCCCTCACCGCCCCGAATCCGCGCCGCGCCGCCGAGCACTTCTCCTACCTGGTGCTCGGCAGCACCCTGGACTCCTTCCTCTTCGCCCCGGAGGCCGACCTGCCCACCCCCACCGAACTCGACCGTCTTGCCGACGACGGCGTCACCGCCTTCCTCGCCGCCTACGGCGGCTGACACCGCCGGAACAGTCGCAGAAATCGTCGGAAAGGCGGTCGAGGAGTCCTCAGGGAACAGGTAGCGTCCAGGCTTTGATGACTGACACCTGGGACACCATCGCCGACTGGTACGCAGAGCTCCTCCGGGCCGGCTCCGCGCTCAACGAGTTCAACCGTGACGTCCTGCTTGACCGGCTTCCCTCCCGGCTGAGCGGTCACCGGGTTCTCGACCTCGGCTGCGGCGAGGGCATCATCAGCCGCGCGCTGGCCGCCCGCGGGGCGTCCGTCGTGGGTGTCGACCCGACGCCGCGCCTCATCGAACACGCCCGGGCCGCCGGGGCGGCCGGTCCCGGCACCGTGGTCTACACCGTCGACGACGGATGCACGCTCGCGACGGTCGCCGACGATTCGGTCGACTGGGTCACCGCCGGTCTGTCCCTGAACCACGTGCCCGACCTGGATGCCGCCCTGAAGGCTGTAGGCCGGGTGCTGACCGCGCGGGGCTCGCTCGTCCTCAGCGTGCCGCACCCCTGCTTCGAGGCGCCGCACGCGACGTGGGCGCAGGCTGCTGACGGTGCCACCCGCAGGGTGGTCGGCGACTACCTCGCCGAGGGGTTCTGGCGGTCCGACCAACCCCAGGCCGTGCGCCGAGTCGGCAACCACCACCGGACGACGTCCACGTATGTCACCGCACTGCTGCGGCACGGCTTCGCGCTCGAGTCCCTGACCGAGCCGACCCCGACCGCCGAAGTGGTGGCCCGGCAGCCGCAGAGGGCAGGGCTGCCGCCCTTCCTTCTCATCCGCGCCCGCGCCTGTGAGCGGTGAGCGGTGCGGAGATCCGGACGAACTCGCCTTCGCCCTCAGGTGTTCCCGTGACGGCGGACACCTGCCGTGCCTCGGCAGCCGTTCAAGATCCTGGACGGGCGGTGCCCGTACCCGACGGGGCCGGCGAGCCCGTCGAGGTCGGGCTCGGGCAGCCGGTGGGCGACGGGGTCGGGGAGGCGCTGCCGGTTCCGGTCGGGGTGGGCGTCGGGGAGGGCGACGGCGAGCTCGAGCCGCTCGGCGTCCCCGTCGGCGAGGGGCAGGCCGGGGTGGAGGAGGACGGGGAGCCCGACGGCGAAGCCGTGGGGGAGCCCGAGGTCGTGGGAGAGCCGGACGGTGTGGCGGAGCGGGACGGCCTCGGGCTCGGGCTCGGCGAGCCCGACCGCGTGGGGCTCGACGTCGGATGCGGGCGGCTGCCGCTGGGGCTGGGCCGGCCGCTCGCCGACGGGCTGCCGGAGCCGGAGCCGGAGCCGATGCCGGTGGGGCCGGAGCCGGTGTTGGGGTTGTTCTCGTAGTACGTGATCCACGCCGTCACCGTGGCGAGGTAGCCGGCGGAGTGGTTGTAGCTGAGGATCGCCGCGTCCAGGCCGGTCGGGGTGGAGAGGTCGCGGCCGCCCGCACACAGGTAGTGCCCGGCGGCCAGGGCCGCGTCGAAGATGTTGTTGACGTCGGCCACGCCGTCGCCGTTGCCGTCCACACCCCACTGCGCCCAGGTGGAGGGCAGGAACTGCATCGGGCCCTCGGCGTGCGCCCAGCCGCCCCCGGGCGCGGGGATGGCCGCGTTGCCGCCGGTGCCGTCGAGCGCGGGGCCGAGGATGGGCGTGCGGGTGGTGCCGTCGGCGGTCAGGTCGCCGCCCTCGGCCTGCCCGGACTCGACCTCGCCGATGCCCGCGAGCATCTGCCAACGCAGCCGGCAGCCGGGATCGGAGTGGGACACCGCTCGCTCGGCGTCGAGGTAGGCCGCGAGGACGAGCGGGGGTATGCCGCTCCCGCCCGCGGGCGACCCGGCGGTGGGGGTGGCGGGGCCCTGCGCGGCGGCGGAGGTGCGACCGTCCCCGCCGGTCGGGGGCGAACCGCCGGGCGGCAGGACGCGGTGCAGGGGCGCGCTGTCGCCGGTCGCACTCATGGTGTTGGTTCGCGACACGGCGGACCCGACGGCGGCCGGGACGCTGCTCGTGGTGACGGCGCCCAGCGCGACGAGCCCGACCGCGGTCGTGGCCGCGCACCACAGGCGCGGCCGGTCGACGGAGCGGGTGCGCTCGCGACGGACGATCAGACGCAGAGGCCTGGTGGGGCGGGCAGGTTCCGTGGGCACAGGAGCCGGCTTCCTTCCACTGAGGCGGCGTGCGTGGTTCAGGTCGCGGACTCCCGCTCGGGCGAGCACCGGCCCCGGAGCGGTCGACGCGCCGCGCCGGGCCTTCGTCACACTAGCCGATCAGCCGTGTCCGGCGACAGGACACCCTCGGCCAACCGGCAACGGACGGACGGCTACTGTGGGGAGATGGACGGGGAGCGGAACGGGCCGCGCGTCAGTGCCCGTGCGGTGCTGGTCGATCCGCGCGGGCGGATCCTGCTGGTGCGTCACCACGACGGAACGCGCGACTTCCACGTCCTGCCCGGCGGCCGGCTGGAGCTCGGCGAGACCGCCGAGGAGGCGGTGCGGCGGGAGGTGCTGGAGGAGACCGGCCACCGGGTGCGGGTGCTGCGCCTGCTGTGGGTCCGCGAGTTCCTTCCCGAGCGGCACCTCGGCCATCCGCTGCACAGCACCTCACGGCAGCAACTGCAGCTGGTCTTCCAGGTGGAGCAGGAGCAGGAGCAGGAGCCCGGACCGCAACCGCCGCTGCCGCTGCGGCCCGACCGGACACAGACGGCCCTGGTCTGGCACCCGCTCGCCGACCTCGCCGACCTCACCCTCCTGCCGCTCGGCCTCACGGCCGAGCTGACCGCCCTCGCCGCCGGCCGTCCGACCCGCACCTACCTGGGCGACCTGGCCTGACGGTCCCGCCGGGCCCGCATCCGCGGGCAGCGGATATGCAGCGGACAGCCGCGACGGTCCCTGGCTAGCCTCACCGTCATGACCTTCGACGACTACGCGATCAGAGCCGAGCAGCCCCAGGACCACGCGGACGTGCGCCGCGTCCACGCGCTCGCCTTCGCGGACCCGGACCACGTCCCCGCGCTGGTCGACGCGTTGCGGGAGGCGCCCGCCGCGATCGCGCCGATCTCCCTCGTGGCGACGCGTCAGGGCGAGGTGGTCGGCCACGTCATGCTGAGCGCCTGCCGCCTGGACGCCGACCCCCGGCTGGTGGACGTGCTCAGCCTGTCACCGCTCGGGGTCCTCCCGGACCACCAGCGCCGAGGCGTCGGGACCGCACTGGTCAGGGCAGCGCTGGCGGCCGCCGAGCGCAGTGGCGTACCGCTGGTCTTCCTGGAGGGATCGCCCACGTACTACGGGGCGCGGGGCTTTCAGCGGGCGAGCGCGTACGGGTTCCGCTCGCCCTCGCTGCGTATCCCGGACCCGGCGTTCCAGGTCGTGCGCCTGTCGTCCCACGAGCCGTGGATGACCGGCACGTTCGTCTACTCCGAGCCCTTCTGGGCGCACGACTGCGTCGGCCTGCGCGACCCGGAGCTGTTCGCGAGGATCGCCGCCCAGCCCTGAGCCGGGGTGCCGGGGCCGGCCTGACGTAGGTCTCGTCGACCTCCCGGATCAGGCCACGGCTCTGCCCGGGAACTGGGGTGTCCTTCCGGTCGGTTCGTTGCGCTCCCTTGAGAGGATGCCGCCATGGAACCACTCGACGTGCCCGTGCTCGCCGCCGACGGCGGATTCACCCTGCGGCCCTGGACCATGGCGGAGCCCGATCTCGAGTTGGTGCGCGAGGCGGCCGAGGACGAGCTGATCCCGCTGATCACGACCGTGCCCGCGGCGTACTCCCGGTCGGAGGGCATCGCCTTCGTGGAACGTCAGTGGCAGCGGGCCCTGACCCGCACCGGGTACCCGTTCGTCATCGAGGCGGCAGACGGGCGGCCTGTGGGCAACATCGGTCTGTGGCTGCGCAACCTCAGCGACGGACGTGCCTCGCTGGGGTACTGGGTGGTCGCGTCGGCGCGGGGGAGGAGGGCTGCGGGGGCCGGGCTGGACGCCGTCGCGCGGTGGGCGCTGACGGAGCTCGGGATCCCGCGGCTGGAGCTGTACGTCGAGCCGTGGAACGAGGCCTCCTGGCGGACCGCCGAGCGCGTCGGGTTCACCAGGGAGGGGCTGCTGCGGGGTTGGCAGCTGGTCGGGACCGAGCGTCGGGACATGTTCATGTACTCGCTGCTGGCCACCGACGGAGGCTGACCGGTCGGGCCGCGCACCGGTCCGCGTCTCAGTCCGCCAGCACGCCGGCCAGGGCGCGGCCGAAGAGCACGCGGCAGGTGGCCGCGGTGATCGGGTCGAACGCGGCCGGGACGCCCCGGACGCGGATCTCCTCGACCCACAGCACGTCCGCGCCGACCCCGCTGTCCCGGCGACGGACGCGCAGTTCCGCCCAGCCGCGCACCGACTGCCCCCGCTTCTCCAGGCGGCACAGGCCGGCTCCGCCCTCCCCCGGCGGGGTGAAGGCCACGATCTCCATCGGGTCGTCGAAGCCCCACCGCCCCACCGCCGTCCGGGCGAGCACCACCTCGCCCACCGCGCGCCCCGTGCCGGAGACGGGCGCGACCGTGGTGAACGGCATGCGGTCACCGTGACGGCGCCAGTCGGTGAGCCGGTCCCAGCAGTCCGGGACGGTCAGCGCGGTGGATCGCTGGAGCAGGAAGACGGCCATGGACCTCATCATCCATGCCGGTTGCGAACATTGAGGAGCGCCGCGCCCTCACTCCTTCTCGCCGCGTGCCTCCGCCGCCGGGTCGGAGAGGTCCGCGTCGGCGAAGCGGGCCTCGCGCGCGCGGTGGGCGCGGGCGAGATGGTGCTGCAGACGGACGTGGCGGAACTGGTAGACCGCGCCGGAACGGCGCAGTGCGCCCCGGCCGTAGGCGTCGTCCAGGAACGCGGCGGTGTTCCAGGGCAGTCGCCCCGTCAGCGGGAGCCAGAACCGGACCAGGACCAGCCACTGGCCCCAGGCGGTGAAGGTGAAGACGTAGGCGGCGGCGCCGCCCACCCCGCCGATGACGCCGATCTCGATCCCGCCCTCTCCCCAGATCAGCGGGCCCAGGGTGCCCTGGAAGGTGACGGTGACCAGCTCGCCGATCCCGGTGATCGCGCCCGCCAGCAGCGCGGCGAGGACGAGGAGCTGCCGGGTGGTCTCGGCCCGGTTCGAGGCGAGCAGGGCGGAGGGCGTGGCCGTGGAGCTGGTGTCCAGCGGCGCCTGGAAGGCCGTCAGGAGTCCGAAGACCGACGTTGCCGCCGTGCCGAAGATCAGCGCGAAGACGACGATGTTGATGAGCGTCACCGTCAGCACGCCCGGCGCGCTGAGCGGGAAGTGGTAGACAAGGCTGCGTTCCAGGGTCAGGGCGAGCGCGAAGCCGGCGCCCATGACGAAGCCGCCGAGCAGGATCGCGCCGAGGTGCGCGGTGAGCGCGCGGCGTGGTCGGCGGGTCATCTGCTGGTGCCCGCGCAGACGCAGGCGGGTGCGGGAGGGCTCGATGCCGGAGCCTCGGCCGAACAGGGGCGTCACCGCGTACACGCAGCCGAACGCCAGGCCCGCCACCGGCCCGAGCAGCAGGCCGAGCAGCACGATCTGGACCGGGTCGACCGCGATCAGCGCCCCGATCAGGGCTCCGACCAGCCAGGTGGAGACGGTGAGGCAGGCCGCGGTGGTGAGCACGACCGCGAGCGTGCGCGAGCTGCGGCGCATGCTGTCGCCGAGCTGCCACCAGGCGAGGTCGTGCCGGTCCGACGGGTGGGTGGCCAGGCCGTGGGCCAGGTAGCCGAGCCAGCGACCGGCCTGGTCGGGGTGGAACGCGCGGCGCGGCCGACCGCGACCGGGGGTGGCGGGTTCGGGGGGCCGCATGCGGTAGAGGGTGGGCACGAAGCCCTTCAGCAGGTGCTCCTCCAGCGAGCGGGTGTCGGGGAACCTGTCGGCGTCCAGGAGTTCGGCGGGGTCGGGGCCGGCCTTGCCGCCGGATCCGTCACCGCTGTCACCCCGCTCCTCGTCGCTGCCGTCGCCACTTCCGTCGCCGCTTCCGTCGCTGTAGAGGACGCGGGCCAGGGCGACCATGAGCGGGGTGCTGAGCGCCTCCGCGAGCCGCGCGCCCGCCGGATCCTGCGGGTCGCGGGCGGCGGTCAGGACCCGGTCCCAGCCGTGGGCGTTCCCGTCGCGGGCCGTGCGGGGCAGGTAGTGCGCCAGGTCGTCGGTGGTGATGTCGCCGAGCTCGATGCCGGCGGCCCAGGCCAGGGGGGCTCCGGCGACGCGGACCGCGTCCGCGAACTCCTCGCGCCTGGTGGTCACCACCAGGGCCGAGGACGTCGTGTTCAGCTCACGCAGCGCCGCCGCGCGCAGGCCCTCGGCGATCTCGTCGAAGCCGTCCAGGACGGGCAGTACGGCGTCGCAGTGGATCAGCGCCTCGGCGAGGGACTGCGCGCCGCCGGGGCTGCGGCGTGCCAGATGCGGGTGGTCGCGCAGCAGTTGGCCGACCAGCCAGTCGGGCAGCGAGGTGGTGGTCGGATCCCAGGCGCCGAGGCTGAAGATGACCGGGACCTGGGAGCAGCCGGACTCCAGCAGGTCCAGCGCCAGGCGGATCGCCAGCACCGACTTGCCGGCCCCGGCGCGCCCGAGGACGACCAGGCGGCCCGAGGGTATGCGCCGGTGCACCAGCGCCACGTCCGACAGGTCCCCCGACAGGTCCAGGGGCTCGGCGACGGCCCCAGGCCCCAGCCGCTGGATGTTGTCCGAGCGGTCGACCAGGTCGGCGGGGGCGGGACGCCAGCGCACCGGGAGGTGGAACGGGTCGCGGACCCGGCTCTGGTCCTCCTCGCGCCGCCAGCGCCGCCGGATCTCCCGCGCCAGCTCCCCGGCCGCCTCCTCCAGCACGCCGTGCACGTGGAACGGTGACCGGGGCGCGAAGGCGGGAGCGGGTGCGGCGCCCGCGCGCACGTCGGTGCCCGCGTCGGCGGGCAGGCCGGCCGAGGAGGGGTTCAGGACGTGCGGCGCGACCCCCAGTGCGGCCGCCAGCTGGTTGATCGTCGCCAACCGCGGGTCGGGCAGTGCGCCGTTCTCCAGGCGGCGGATGGTGCGCACGCTCACTCCCGAGCGTTCGGCCAGCTGCTCCTGCGTCATGCTCGTGGCCGTTCGCAGCCCCCGCAGGGCCGTGCCCAGCTCCGTCACCACGGCTCCTTACGCACCAGTAAGTTGTCGGTGCGTACCCTATCGTCCCCGCAGTGACGACCGGTCATCCATGGCCGGTGCGTGACCTGGCGCCGGTGCGGAGGTGCCCGGAAGGATCGTGCGGTTCGCCGACGGCGGATCAGCAGCGTGCCACCGGACCGCGTTTCGGGGACGGGACGGACGGCGCTCAGCGGCGCGGCAGAAGGGATCGCCGTGCAGTACCGGTACTGGTGCGGGGAGTGCGGCTTCAGCACCGGCTGGACCGGCGAGACCGAGGGACGCCTGCAGCTCCTGCGGCACTGCCGGCGGTGGCACCGCGGCATCCCCGTGGGCGGACATCGCGAGCGGGCCCGCGGGCGGGCCGACCGGTGGGGCGGATGTCTGGTGGCCCTCTGCGTGGGTCTGGCGCTGGTGGTGCCGGCCGTGGTGCTGCTTGTCCTCCTCGTGTGAGGGAGCCCGGTCACGGTCGTCGCGGTTGGTGCGGAAGCCCAGTTCAGGCCCTGTGCGCGGGGGACCGGTCGTATGTGGCCGGTCGGTTGACCTGTTGTCAGGGACGCCGCACGACCACGGTGGTGCCGCGGCGCCGAAGGACCGGCGCCGCAGCGACTTCGGGCGGGGGGAGACGAGAAGGCAGTGAGCGGGTACCAGGTCGACGTCGACTTTCTCAGGGAGACGGTGCTCAAGCTCCAGGGCATCACCGACGGCATGGACGGCAAGAGCCAGATCGCCGCCTACCAGACCGGGCTCAGCCGGGCGCAGCTCGGCTCGCCCGACTTCCTGGAGGCCGACAGCCTGCACGACGCCCACGTGCAGATGCAGACCGCCCTCAAGGGCATGGTCGCGACGCTGCAGGAGATGCTCCAGGAGGTCACCGACGGGACCGGCAGCGTCCACCGGCGCTACCTGGACCAGGAGCAGGAGACGGTCCAGTCCTTCCGGAGGCAGGCGTGAGCGACATCGCGGGAACCGGCGGTACCGCCGGGGAGAGCGCGGTGGCCGGCCCGGCCGTCGCCGGACCGGCCGGGGACGACGGCGTGGTCGGAGCCGTCGTGGGTGCCGTCGAGTCGGCGGTGTCCGACGTGGTCGGTGGAGTGCTGAAGGCGGTCGACGCCCAGAACCTGGCCGACCGACTGTGGAACCGGGTGCTGCGGGCGAACCGCGGCGGGCACCACCGCGCCGGGGCCTTCACCACCGACTTCGAGGCCGTTCCCACCCTCGCCGGGCTGCGAGCCATGATCGAGACCACCGACCCCGCCGCCGTCCAGGCGGTGGCCGACCACTGGCGGCACCTGCACGACGAACTGCAGGACACCGCCGCGCAGCTGACCACCCACGCCGACAACCTGCTCGAGCACTGGAACGGACCCTCCGCGGCCGCCTTCCGCCGCCAGGTGCAGACCCTGCGCACCAGCCTGACCAACGGCGCCGCCCACGCCGCGAACGCCGCCGCGGCGACCGGGGGAGTCGCGCACGCGCTCACCGTCGCCCGGACCGAGATGCCGCCCGATCCGAGCCTGCTCGACACGGTCCTGCGGGCCGTCACCTCGCAGACCACCGACTGGAAGTTCAAGGCGGACGCCGCCAAGCACGGCCTCGCGCACGCGCTGGCCGCCGACGGCGCGCAGCTGTCCGCGCAGGAACAGGCCCGGCAGCAGGCCGTCGTGGTGATGGAGCGGCTCGGCGTCGCCTACAACAACGCCACCGCGCAGCTCGACCACCCGCCCACCCGTACCGCCGCCACGCACGCCCGCAGGGTGTGGCCGCCGGAACCCGTCACGGCCCACGCGAGCCTGCTCGGACAGGGCCCGCTGCGGGCGGGACCGGCCGGGATCGGCTCGGGCGCGCTCGTCGGGGGTGGGATCCCGGCCGCCGCACCGGCGTCCGGCTCGCCGGTGTGGCTCGGCGCGCCACCGCCCGAGGTGTCGCCCACGGCGGTCACCGGCGTGTCCGAGCCCTCCCGGGCGGGCGGCGTGGCCGAGGCGGAACCGGCGGCCGCTCTCGGCGGGCCGCTCGGGGAGGGGATGCGGCCGTCGGCCGGATCAGGCTCCGGCGGGTCGGGCCGCCGCAACCGGACCCGCTACCCGCTCCCCGCGGACGGCGACGACTGGGACGCGCCACCGTCCGCCAACCCGCCGGTGATCGAGGCCTGACCGCACCGACGCGCCCCGTCGACCTCCGCTCGCACCACCGTGGCGGGCTCCGTCCCGTCCGCCGACATCCACCCTCAATCCCCGTCGTCCGGGAGGACCTTGTGAAACACCGGTTGGCCGCTGCCCTGGCCGCCTTCGTGACCGCGCTCGCCACCGTGACCGGCACCTTCCTCACCGCCACCACCGCCCACGCCGACACCTCGGCCGGCGCCCCCGTGCTGGCCGACGGCTTCGGCCTGACCCAGGTCAGCGACCCCTCGCTGGTCGACAACCCGTACATCCCCGCCGACACCCCGACGGACTTCCGGATCACCGTCGACAGCGCCCAGGTGGCCAACGCCCCCGGCACGGTGGGGCACCACATCCGGATCGTGCTGCCGTCGGACTACTACAGCAACCCCGGCAAGCGCTACCCGGTGCTCTACCTGCTGAACGGCTCGCCCGGCGACCCGTGCGACTACTTCGACGCCTCGTTCTACGGCCAGTCGAACATGCCGAAGTTCGACGGGATCAAGAACAGCTCCGGGATGATCATCGTCATGCCGGACGGCGGCGCGCGCAGCTGGTACACCAACTGGCTGATGCAGAACACCGAGGCGGGCGCGCAGAACTGGGAGAACTTCGAGATCGACCAGGTGGTCCCGTTCATCGACGCCAACCTGCGCACCGTCGCGGACCGGGCGCACCGGGGCATCGCCGGGATCTCCATGGGCGGCTTCGGCGCCCTCCACCTGGCCCAGCTCCACCCGGACATGTTCAGCCAGGTCGCCAGCCTGTCCGGCGAGGACGACCTCTCGCGGAACGAGATGATCTTCCGTGAGGTGATGGTCGCCTCGATGACCAACCAGGACACCCAGGTGCCCGCCGCCCTGATCGACCTCCTGGCTCCCGGTCAGCGGGCCTGGAGCGCCTGTCACCCGGTCAGCGACCCCTACGCGCCCAGCGTCTCCAACACCGACGCCATGTACGGGACGCCGTATCCGTTCTCGGTGGTGACACCCCCGTTCAACGACTCGCTGTGGACCGCGGCCGACCCGACCGAGAACGCCTCCGCCTTCTCGGGGATGAACGTCTCCCTCTACGTCGGCAACGGCAAGAGCCTGCCCGACAACGACGAGTTCTGGCTGGAGAGCGAGTCGCAGCACTTCGACGCGGCCTTGGTGAACGCCGGTCAGCACCCGTACTTCGTGGACTTCGGCGGCGGGGCCGGATGGGGTTCCTGCGACGGCGGCCACGACCACACGTGCTGGGACCAGGACCTCTTCGACCTGCTGCCGCGCATGCAGGCCGCGTTCGCGGGCGCCCCGGCGGCGCCGGTGACGTCCGTCGGGCAGGTCACCGTCGCCAACCAGGGCCTGTGCCTGGACGTGCGCAACGGGGCGTTCCTGGACAACATGCCGGTGCAGGTCTACGGCTGCAACGGCACGGTCCCGCAGAGCTGGACGGTCGGGTACGGCAACACCGTGCGGGCGATGGGCAAGTGCCTCGACGTCTCCGGCGGCGGCATCGCCGACGGCACCGGCGTCGACCTCTACGCCTGCAACGGCACCGGAGCCCAGAATTGGGTGCCGCAGGCCGACGGGACGCTGCTCAACCCGCAGTCGGGCCGCTGCCTCTCCGACGCGAACTGGGGTGGCGCCGGCACGCAGACCGTCATCTGGGACTGCGGCAGCGGCACCGACCAGCAGTGGACCCTGCCCAAGGCCACGGCGTGATCCCGCGTCCTGGGCACGCCTGTTGACGCGCCCAGGGACCGGTGCCAGCATGACGCGGATTCCATCCCGGAGGGCGCCGACCTGAGGCGTCCCTCCGCACACCACGGGGGAGGCCCGGTCATGGGGCAGCAGCAGGAGCAGTACGTTCCGCAGGTGCAGCCGGTGTACGTCGGCGAGCAGGTGCAGATGGGCACCGGCCTCGGCGGCATGCGGCCGATTGCACAGAGCGGCAAGGTCTACCTCGCCGGGGGCGAGCTCGTCCTGGTCGGCACCCAGGGCCAGCTGCTGGACCGGGCGCCGGTCTCGCAGGTGACCTGGAAGAAGACCTGGTACACCATGGGCAGCGTGATCTTCGTGACGCTGGGCGGCGAGCGCCGCTACTCGTTGGGGATCAAGACCGGCGGGCTGATGCTGCTCACCGGCGCGGCCCGGGTCTTCATGGGCAACTCGGCGGGCAAGACGTTCGTCGAGGCGCTGACCCAGGAACAGGCCCGCCTCGCGGGCGTCCCCACGGCCTGACCGGCCGCCGCCCCGCCGCCGCACGCAATCGACGCCCCTGCACCGACCGGGAGTTCACTCCGGTCGGTGCAGGGGTTGCTGCATCAGCGGGTCACGCGGATGGTGTCGGTGTTGGAGTAGTCCAACGGCACCAGCCGGTGGTTGCGGACGGTCTCCAGGACCGCACGCAGCTGGTACGTGCCCGGCTTGTCGAACTCGACCGGGGTGACCAGAGTGCCGAAGCCGTCCGGGTCGAAGAAGATGTGCTGCGGCGGGCAGTAGGAGTGCCACGTGCCGTGCGTGCCCTCGCGCCACTGAAGGCAGAACCACGGGTGGCGGGCCCGCTTGTCGATCCCCTCCGGCTGGACGTCGAAACGGTGGTGGGCCCGGGCCGTGCCGGGGGCCTTGAGGACGAAGAACGTCCCGGAGGACCGGTCGGCCGCCCCGGCGGTGACCGGGACCGCGGCGGCCAGCCCGATGGTGGCGGCGATCACGCCGGCGCGCAGGATGCCTTTCAACACAGGCGAATTTCCCCCTTGTTCATGCTCTGTCTGCGAACACCTGCCACCCGGCAGGCGCGGTTCGTGATCGTATCGGTCCGCGACGCGGAACGCGGGGTGTTCGCAGGAGCCGTCCGCTGATCCAGTCTTCACGTCGAAAAGGTAGAACATGCACATCCTGGAAGACCCATCAGGGCTGTCCCCACGGGCCCAGGGCTTGCTCGACCGCACCGGCTGCTGGCATCAGTCGACACAGCCTCGACTTCCCACGGAACTGCTGCGGGTCCGCGACCGTAGAGGTCGGCTGGTCCCCGCCCCAATGGAACTGGTGATTCGACGGGAAGGCTTCGCCCAGAAGTTCGGCGGGCTCCGCTACACGGTGCGACACAGCCGCGCGGGGGTGAGCGGCGAACGGCGGGAGCGCACTGACGAGTGGAGCTACGAGCTCGGGACGTACGCGTGGGCCGACCCCGTGCAGGGCTGGTACTTCGACTGGTTCGGCCCAAGTTTCGCCAGTCCGATCCGCTACCTCGCGCACACCGATGGACGCGTGGGTGCCGAGAACGCGAGCGGCGACGGTGTCTTCCAGGAGACGGAGACGTCCATGATCCACCGAATCGAGTCCGACGCCGTCCAGGACGAGGTCTCGGCATGGGATCCGTGGCCGATCGAGGGCGGCAGCCTAGCCATCGCCCAACACTTGGACGACCTCAGGGAGGTCACCGAAGCGTCAGGTCCCATGCACGGCTGGCGGATGTCCGACGTCGTCGCCGTCATGGAGTTCGCCTACGTGAGCCACCAAGTGCCGCGCGAACGCCATGCGTTGATCTGGAGCCGTAGCGAGGAGGGCCGCCGTCAGATCCGCGCGGCAGCCGCGCTTGCGGCCAGAACTGATGGCTGAAGCCATCCGTCGGCCGGTGTGGTGCGGTGGCAGCAGGGCAGGCACGATCCACCTGACTATGGAGTTCTCCATGCTTCATGATCATTGGGGGATCCAGCGGATCAGCGACGCGGTGGTCTTCGATCGCCTGGTGCAGGTCCTGGTCTTCGGGTGCGGCTACGCACGCGACGCCGACGAGCACTGCTCGTCCACCACCTTGTGCCGTCGCCATGACGAGTGGATCGCCACCGGCGGGATGGAGACCCTTCGACTGCTCGTACTCGCCGCATATGACCACATGATCGGCCTTGAACTCGGCCGCCTCAACGCCGACGGCTGCATCAGCAAAGCCCCTCCGGAGGCGAATGTGCCGGCAAGAGCCCGGTCGACCCGGCCGAGCCCGGCCTCGAACGGTCCCGGCTGACAGACGCGAGCGGCATGCCGCTGGTCACGGAACCTGCGCCGGCCGGCATCCGCGACGATGCCCTGCTGCCCGTAACCCTCGGCCGGTACACCGCCCTGGAGACGGCCCTGGGACCGCTGCCCGAGTACCCGCGTCCGACCCTGGACGCCGGATACGACTACCGCCCGGTCCACGAGGATCTGGCCGACCGCCGGATCGAGGCCCGGATCGCCCCACGTGGCGTGAAGACCCCAATCCAAAGCGACGGCCGATGGGTCGTCGAACGCACGAACTCCCGGATGAATAGCTTCGGTAATCTCCGACGCTGCACCGAGCGCCCCAGGACTGCGGTTGAGTTCTTCCTTGCGCTGGCCAGCTCCATCATCACCGTCCCCTGCCTCGTCCGACGCGCCTGGACGCACTACCGCTGGAACGCCCGACCTCGTAGCCCACGCATCCGATGACCTACTGGCGGACGCTCTAAGCGGGGCAGAGCCCCTTCTCGCGCATCAGCGCGGTGAACGCGGCGGTCTGCTGCTCGTCGAGGGCCGAGACCGGCAGACCCATGGCCGCCTGCGGCGACAGACGCAGCACCCAGAAGTCGCCGACGCGCGTGACGCTGCTGAACGTCGTCCAGGTCCTGGCCGTGGCCCGGTCCGGGCCCTGAGTGCGGTACTCGGTCTCGGTGAGCGTGATCGTCACCTGACGGGAGCCCTTGAGGTAGGGCGCGAGCTGCCGGCGCACCGAGAGCTCGCGCCAGGCGAAGAATGCGACGCCCCACAGGGCCAGCGCCACGCCTGCCCACCGCACCGGGAAGCTCCCGTTCAGGGAGATCGCCACCTCGATCAGGCCCACGGTCGCACAGGTGATCATCAGTGCCAGCCGGTTCAGGTAGCGGCTCCGGTGGCAGGCACGGTAGGACCGCAGGACCATCTCCGGCGAGGAGGTGAAGCTGGTGACGATCGGCAAGGCGGACACGGGACGACTCCACTCCACTTCCTGACGGGCGGGGCGACACAGTAGCGCAACGGCCCATCCCTGCCGTGGCCCGCCCGTTCAGTGCTGGTTCTGCCCCCAGGCGCTGATCGCCCGGTCCAGCCCCGTCAGGAACAGCTCCACGCCCACGGCCGCGAGCAGCAGGCCCAGCAGTCGGGAGCACATCTCGAGCGTGGTCGTGTGGACCTTGCGCAGCAGACCAGTCGTCGCGACCATGCAGACCGCGTCGATCAGGGCGACGGCGACGAAGGACGCCACGACGCTGGAGCGCCAGGCCCAGCCCTCGCGGCTGAGGGACTCCACCAGCACGGCGGTCACCGCCAGCGGACTCACCACGTACGGGAGCAGCAGCTCGCGGAAGCCGGAGACCAGCGGATGCATCTCGTCCGCCTCCTCGGGGCTGTCGGCCCCCAGGTGCATGCCGAGCACCAGCCCCACCGCGTAGAGGAAGAAGATGATCCCGCCGGCCAGCTCCAGCGACTCGGAGCTGATGTGGAAGAAGTCCGTCACGTAGGGCGCCGTCCACGCGCACAGCGCGCCCAGCAGCGCGGACGCGCCGGAAGCGAGCAGCGCCACCCGGCGCGCCTCCAACGCGGTGCGCTCCCGTGCCACGTGTGCGAACGTCAGCATCACCTTCGGTGGCCCGACGACGGCGAAGAAGGTGACAAAGGTGCTGGTGACGTTGAGCGGACCGGTGAGCGAGGACATGCCTCGATGATCGCCTACGCTGCGGGTCAGGGAGGGCCGCGGCGCGGCCGGACCCGTTCCCAGGAGTCGGCTTGTGTCAGAACCGGCCGGTGGCCACGAACACGCACATGAGCAGCACCACCAGGTTGACGCCGAAGACCTGCTTGTACTCGCGCAGGCTCCAGTGCGCGAAGGCCGCGCCGATCATGACGGCGATCAGCCCCACGGCGGCGAGCGGCGTCAGCACCTGGGCGGTACCGGTGGCCTGCGGGAGCACCAGCCCGACGGCCGCCAGCACCTCCAGCACGGCGACGACCCGGATGACCGGGAGTGGGAAAGGGGCGACGCCCGTCTGCCCGCTCGCGATCAGCTTCTCCTTCGACCGCGTCGCCTTCGTGGCTCCCGAGAACAGGAAGACGGCGGCGAGCAGGCCTTGGACGATCCACAGTGCCACGTTCATGGGGGTGTTCCGTTCTGTCCGTGCGCAGGGTGCGGGCGGGGGCGATCGGGAGTTGCCGTGATGCGAGTGCTGCGAATGGTGCGAGTGGTGCGGATATGAACGGGTGGTGCAGCCGGTGATCTTAGGGCCCCGGGCCCTTCCCCATGAGCCCTTTCGGGATGCCAGGATGCGGGGGTGAGGAAGCGGATGCGCGACGAGAGCCTCGTGGAGCTCGGCAGGCTGCTGAAGTCGTTGGCCGGTAAGCCCGTTGTCTGCGTCCGGTACGGCCGATGGCCGGTTCGGGGTGCGGCGGGTGACGGGCCGGCGGGTCTGGCGGAGCAGGTGCACGAACTGGTCGCGGAGATCCACCCACCTGGGGCCGAAGCCCCGGATGGTGCGCGGATCGAGGCGGCCCTGGTGCCGCTCACCGCGGAAGCGGCCGTCGAGGCGATGACCGCGCTCGCCGCCGACGACCTCGTACGGCCGCGGCATGCGCTCAAGGACCGCGAGGTCGCGCGCGACGCGGTCACGCGCATCGTGCACATCCTCGGTCCCACGGCGAGCTGGTGGACCAATCAGCGGGGCGGCGGCTGGGATCCGGTGACCGGCTTCACCTTCGACGGCGTGGTGGCCGGCGGCAACGGGGCGTACTTCGTGGTCCTGCTCCAGGTCGGCGAGGACTGAGTCGAGCGTTCTCGCGGGGCGGACGGTGATGACAGGGCGGCGACGCGGCTGAAATAGTTGTACAGCGCATTGACCGAAGGGACGCCCTATGCCCAGCTCTCCCGCCGCCTCTCCCTCGGGCGGTCCGACGTCGTCCCCGGAAGTCGCCGCTGCGGCTCCGCCCGAGGCCGAGCACGGCCACGGCCCCCACTACAAGTGGATCGCCCTGTCGAACACCACGCTCGGCATGCTGATGGTGATGATCAATCAGTCGATCGTGCTGATCGCCATGCCGAACATCTTCGACGGCATCCACCTCGACCCGCTCGACCCGCACAACACCAGCTACCTGCTGTGGATGATGATGGGCTTCATGGTGGTCACCGCCGTGCTGGTGGTGACCTTCGGGCGGCTGGGCGACATGTTCGGCCGGGTCAAGATGTACAACCTCGGGTTCGCCGTCTTCACCGTCTGTTCCATCCTGCTGTCGCTGACCTGGGGGAGCGGGACCGAGGCGGCGCTGTGGCTGATCGGTTGGCGCGTGGTGCAGGGGGTCGGCGGGGCGCTGATCTTCGCCAACTCGACCGCGATCATCACCGACGCGTTCCCGGCGCGGCAGCGCGGGACGGCGCTCGGCATCAACGTCATCGCCGGCATAGCCGGCGCCTTCATCGGCCTGATGCTCGGCGGTGTCCTCGGTCCCGTCGGATGGCGCTGGGTGTTCCTGGTGTCGGTGCCGGTCGGCGTCTTCGGCTCGGTGTGGGCCTACCTCAAGCTGAAGGACACCGGGCACCGGCAGCCCGCGGCGATCGACTGGTGGGGCAACCTGACCTTCGCGGCCGGACTGATCACGCTGCTCGTCGGCATCACCTACGGCATCCAGCCCTACCACGGCGCGACCACCGGTTGGGGCAACCCGTGGGTGCTGACCGCGATGGGCGTCGGCGTGGTGCTGCTGGTGGTCTTCTGCGTCGTGGAGGCCAAGGTCGCCGAGCCGCTCTTCGACCTCTCCCTGTTCCGGGTGCGGACTTTCGCCGCGGGTAACCTGGCCAACCTGCTCACGGCGCTGGGGCGCGGCGGTCTGCAGTTCATCCTGGTGATCTGGCTGCAGGGCATCTGGCTGCCGCTGCACGGCTACAGCTTCGAACAGACCCCGCTGTGGGCCGGGATCTACATGATTCCCCTGACCGTCGGACTGCTGGTCGCCGCGCCGCTCTCCGGCCTGCTCTCCGACCGCTTCGGCTCACAGTTCTTCACCATCGCCGGGGCGCTGCTGAACGCCCTCAGCTTCGGCCTGCTCATGGTCCTGCCCGTTGACTTCCCCTACCCGGCGTTCGCGGCGATCCTCGTCCTCAACGGCCTGGGCGCGGGCCTGTTCGCCTCGCCCAACCGGGCCGAGATCATGAACGCGGTGCCCGCCCGCCAGCGCGGCGTCGGTGCCGGCATGACCGCGACGTTCCAGAACGCGGCCATGGTGCTCTCGATCGGACTCTTCTTCAGCCTGATCGTGCTCGGCCTGGCGGGGAGCCTGCCCGGAGCGATGGACCACGGGCTGGTCGCCCAGGGCGTGCCGGGGCCGGTCGCGGCCAAGGTCTCCCACTTGCCGCCGCTCGCCGTGCTCTTCGCGGCGTTCCTCGGCTACAACCCGATCCGGCAGCTGCTCGGTCCGCAGGTGCTGCAGCACCTCCCGGCGGGGCGGGCGGACTACCTGACCGGCCGGGACTTCTTCCCGCACCTGGTCACCGGACCGTTCCAGGACGGGCTTGCGGTCGCCTTCTGGTTCGCCCTCGGCGCCTGCCTGGTCGCGGCGGTGGCCTCGGCCTTCACCGCCCGGCCCGCCCGACCCGCGCGGGCTGGTGACGCCGTTCCGGCGGTGGCGCGCTGAGGGGTGGCGCGCTGAGAGGTGGCGCGGAGAGCGGTGCCGTGCCGAGGGGCGGGCCGGGCCGCGGTGGCAGCGGCAGCGTCGCCCGCACGACGTTGCCGCCCGTCAGGTGGGAGGGGCCGACGCCCCACGTCTCGGCGAGCTCGCGGACGATCAGCAGGCCGCGTCCGTTCTCCGCGCTCGCGGCGGGCGCGCCCGGAGCACCGAGACGGGCGCGATGGTCGTCGTGGACCTCGATCACCAGCGGCCCGTCGGCCGACAGGGCGACCTCGCACAGCAGCCGACTGCTGTCGGTGTGCAGAACGACGTTGGTCACGAGCTCCGAGACCAGCAGCACGGCGTCGTCGCGGACCGACGCGGGCACGGACCAGGAGTCCAGGTGGTGCGCGACGGCCCGACGGGCCTCGCGCACGCTCGTGCGCTCGGCCGGGAGTTCCCAGCGCACTGAGGGCTGAGCGGGTAAGTGGACGGCTTCAGGAGCGCGGCGTGGCTGACTCACGCTTCCGACTGTGCTCGTAGTCATGCACACGGCGCAACCGTCTCGCTGATAATTTCACCGTGTTGGGTTCGTTCTGTTTCCAGCACCGTGAACTGTCTGTCACCATACGATCAGTGACGCTCTGTCGGGAGGTGGGACCGTGAGTGAGAGCCGGGCGTCGGCCGGCATCGGCGCGCCGACCGTGCTGCGCATGATCCTCGGCCGCCGATTACAGGAACGCCGCCAGAACGCCGGCGTCTCCCTGGAGGACGCGGCGCGGACGCTCCGGGTCACCCCGCTGACCGTGCGGCGGCTGGAGAAGGCCGAGGTCGCCCTCAAGCCCCTGTACGTGGAACTGCTGTTGGGCAAGTACGGCGCGGACCGTCAGGAGATCGACGAGTTCGTCGCCCTCGCCGAGCGCGCCAACGAACCCGGTTGGTGGCACGCCTACCGCGACGTCGTGCCGAGCTGGTTCTCGGCCTACGTCAGCCTCGAATCCGACGCGGCCATGCTGCGCACCTACGAACCGCACTACGTGACGGGCCTGTTGCAGACCCACGGCTACGCCCGCTCGGTGCTGCGCGGCGGTTTCCCCAACGACACCGAGGACGAGCTGCGCCGCCGGATCGACCTGCGGCTGCGGCGTCAGAGCCTGCTCGACAAGCCCGACGCCCCGACCCTGTGGGTCGTCATGGACGAGGCCGTGCTGCACCGCGTCGTCGGCAGCGACGCGGTCATGCGGGACCAGATCGACATGCTGCTGGCCGCCATGGAACTCGACCACATCAGCATCGACATCGTCCCCTTCGCTGCGGGCGCACATGTCGGCGCCTGCGCGCCGTTCACCTACTTCCGTTTCCACGAGCCGGAACTGCCGGACATCGTCTACAGCGAGATCCTCTCCGCCTCGGTCTACCTCGACCAGCGCGCGGACGTCGTCGCCCATCTCGAGGCGCACAACCGGATGGCGCTGCTGACCTCGTCGGCCGAGAGCAGGGCCCTGCTCAACCGTCTACGCAAGGAGTACTCATGACCACCACCGGCGACAATGCGGCCTCCTGCAGACCGGTCCGCAGCGGCATGCCCGCGAGCGAGCTCGGCGAGCAGGGCTGGGAGCGGCCCTGGAGCGGCCCCAACGGCGGGCAGTGCGTGGAGACCAAGCGCCTGGCCGACGGGCGCGTCGCCCTGCGCCAGTCCACCGATCCGACCGGCCCCGCGCTGATCTACACGCGCGAGGAGATCACCGCCTTCGTCGAGGGCGTCAAGGCCGGTCTGGCCGACCACCTGACAGCAGGCTGACACACTCGGCCGCAGGACACGAAGGGGACCCATGAGCGACACCCGTGCCGGAAGGGGCATCGACACCTCCAGGCCGCACTCCGCCCGAATGTACGACTACTACCTGGGCGGCAAGGACCACTTCGCGGTCGATGCGGACGCTGCGGAGCGTGTCGCGAAGGTCTTTCCGAGCGTGTTCGTCAGCGCGCGCGCGAACCGGTCCTTCATGCACCGGGCCACCCGGGTGCTGGCGCGGGAGCACGGCATCCGCCAGTGGCTCGACATCGGTACCGGCATCCCCACGGAGCCGAACCTGCACCAGGTCGCGCAGGCCGTCGTCCCCAACGCGCGCGTGGTGTACGCCGACAACGACCCGCTGGTGCTCAAGTACGCCGAGCGGCTCATGCGCAGCTCGCCCCAGGGGCGCACCACCTACATCGAGGCCGACGTCAACGACCCCGGATCCCTCCTGTCGGACCCGCTCCTGTCCGAGGTTCTCGACCTGCGCCGGCCCGTCGCGCTGTCCCTGAACGCGCTGCTGCACTTCGTCACCGACGCCCAGGACCCCCACCGCATCGTGCGGGTCCTGCTGGACGCGCTGCCGTCCGGCAGCGCCCTTGCGATCAGCCACTCCACGACCGACTTCGATCCGCTCGCCTGGGAGAGGGTCACCGAGATCTACAACGGCGCCGGGACCCCCGTCCGGTTCCGTTCCCGCGACGAGGTGGCCGCGTTCTTCGACGGCCTCGACCTGCTGGAGCCGGGCGTGAGCGTCGGCCACCGGTGGCGCCCGGAGGCGGAGGCCTCGGGGGAGCACGAGGGCGAGTCGCCGACGGACGCAGAGGTGAGCCTCTGGGTGGGTGTGGGTATCAAGCCGTGAACGACCGACCGCTCCTTCTCGCCGCAGCCGGCCGGGTGGTGGCGCCGCCATGGTGACACCACCACCGGCCGGTGCCTCGTGGGAGGACCCGGTCGCCACGGCCGCCGCAGCCGCCGCAGCGGCCGTCGACCCGGTCTGGCCCGAGATGTGGCGGGACCAGCCCGCGCTCGTCTTCCCGGCCCGCCCCGACCGCCCGGTCGACGCCGTGGGTTGGCTCCCGGTCCGCGCCGCCCTGGAGGCCGATGCCACGCCCGCCTGGCTCGCGACCCTGGACGACACCCGCCTGTCGGTCACCGGCCGCGAGGGCGACTGCTGGTACGCCGGCCTCGTCTGCACCGCCCGCGCCTGGCGCCGCGCCGTCCGGGCCCGCGGCCGACTCCTGCTCGTCACCGGCCCGTTCACCCACCCGCTGGAACTCCCGGCCGCCGCACGCGCCGGCCGGCTGCTGTGCGCGGTGGCGGACGTCCGGATCTCCGGGCCCTTCTGACCTGCCGTCGGGACGCGGTCACGGCCGGCCGTCCGGGTGGTCGCGAGCGGACGGGCGCAGCGGTCCGCCATGCTGTGGGCGCTCTGCTCGGGACGCCGGGTCCACCATCGGACCGGCGCGGTGACCGGACCCCACCATCCCTGCCTGAGTGCCGCCGACTCCGCGGGGCCCTCATCCGCCTCGGGAAGCAGCTCGCCGTCGAGGCAGGACGCCGCGATCCCGCCTGCGCATCCACTCAGTGCGGTGACCACCCGAAGCAGAGCGGGCCGAGCGACGTCGCCCCACTCAGGGGAGGTTCCATGCCGAGACGACGGGCTGTCCGTCCTCGACGGCCAGGAAGGCGAGCGTCCCCGGATGCGGGTGGCCGAGCAGCCGGCTCGCGGAGGGGGCGAGACCCAGCCAGCGGACGGTGAGCACGCGGGCCAGGTGGCCGTGCGCGACCACCGCCACGTCGCCCTGGCCGAGCAGCGGACGGATCCGGTCCAGCACCGCGTCCGCGCGCGCGGCCACCTGCGCGAGGTCCTCGCCCGGATGGTCGGCGTCGCCGGGGACGACGCCGTCGCGCCACAGGTCCCACCCCGGCCGCGAAGAGCGGATCTGGTCCGCGGTGAGGCCCTCGTAGCCGCCGTAGTCCCACTCCAGCAGGTCGGGGTCGGGCACAGCGGTCGTCAGACCGGCGAGCTCGGCCGTGCGCATGGCGCGGCCGAGCGGGCTGCTGAACACCGCGACCAGCCGACGGTCGGCCAGCCGCGGCGCAAGGCCGGCGGCCGCGGCCTCGCCCGCCTCGGTCAGTGCGACGTCGGTTCGTCCGGCGTGCCGACCCGACAGGCTCCACTCGGTCTGGCCGTGCCTGATCACGATGATTTCCCCCATGATCGCGCAGGCTACCCGATCCTGGTTCAGTGATCGGCGGGGTCGCGGGCTTCTGCGGCGGAGACGTAGGCCTTGTCGCGTAGCGGCAGCTCCCTGAGGAACCAGGACAGCGCGAACGCCGCGAGGCCGATCGGGACGCCGGCCAGGAAGACGGTGTGCAGCGAGGCGTCGAAGGCCTGGATGAAGCCGTGCCGGATCGGTGCCGGCAACTCGTTCAGCTGGGCGGGGCTCGCCGTCACGGTGCTGCCGTGGATCTGCTCGACGGCCTGCGGCGGCAGGTACTTCGGGAGGTTCGCGGTCAGCTGCCGGTTGAACACGGCGCCGAGCGCGGAGACGCCGAACGAGCCGCCGATGGTGCGGAAGAACGTCGTCGACGAGGTCGCCGCACCCAACTGCTCGCGCGGCACCGCGTTCTGGACCGCCACGACGAGGACCTGCATGACCAGCCCGATGCCGAAACCGACCACGAACATGTACGCGGAGGAGACGGCCAGCCCGGTGCTCGGCGTCAGCAGCGACAGCAGCCAGACCCCGAGGGTCATCACGGCCGTGCCGATGATCGGGAAGACCTTGTACCGGCCCCGCGCGGTGACCAGTCGGCCGCTGGTGATGAAGGTGATCAGCATGCCGATGATCAGCGGCAGCAGCTGCAGGCCGGAGCTGGTGGGGCTGGCCGCGTGCACGGTCTGCAGGTAGAGCGGGATGTAGATGATGACGCCGAACATCGTCGCCCCGACGAGGAAGCCCATGGCGTTGGCCACGGTGAACACCGCGTTGCGGAACAGCCCGAGCGGCAGCACCGGCTCCGCCGCCCGGTGCTCGAGCGCGACGAACAGGGCGACGAGCACCACCGCGCCGGTGGCCAGCGAGAGCGACTGCGGGGACGTCCACGCGTAGGTGGTGCCGCCCCAGGTCGTGAGCAGGATGATCGCGGTGGCGGCACCGCCCAGCAGGGCCGCGCCGCCGTAGTCGACGTGGTGCCGGGTGCGGCTGCGCGGCAGGTGCAGCACGGCGGCGATGACGAAGACCGCGACCGTGCCCACCGGCAGGTTGATGTAGAAGACCCAGCGCCAGCTCAGGTTCTCGGTGAAGAAGCCGCCGGCCAGCGGGCCGATCACCGAGGAGGCGCCGAAGACCGCCCCGAAGTAGCCCATGTAGCGGCCGCGTTCGCGCGGGCTGACCACCTCGCCGATGATGGCCTGCGCCCCGACGATCAGTCCGCCCGCGCCTGCGCCCTGGATCGCGCGGAAGGCGATCAGCTCGGCCATGTTCTGCGAGAGACCCGACAAGGCGGATCCTACGAGGAAGATGACGATGGCGGCCTGGAACAGCTCCTTGCGGCCGAAGAGATCCCCGAGCTTGCCCCACAGCGGGGTGGAGATGGTGGAGGTGAGCAGGTAGGCGGTCACCACCCAGGAGAGGTGGTTGAGCCCGTGCAGGTCGCCCGCGATCGTGGGCAGGGCGGTGGCCACGATGGTCTGGTCGAGCGCGGCCAGGAACATGCCCATCATCAGGGCGGACAGGATGATCATTATCCGCCGGTGCTCGGCCCGAGGGTCAGCCGCCGCTCCCGCGCCCTGCGCCGCCACGTCCCGCGCGCCGCGTGCTGCCGCGCCGCCGGTCCGGGCCGCACCGGTCCCGGCGCTCTCGCCGGCCGCTCCGGCGGCGCCTGGCTGTTCAGCCGGGTTCCCGGGCATGCTGCGCCTCCTGCGCCCGTACGGCTCCTCCAGGCCCGTACCGCTTCTCCAGGCTAGTGACTTGCCCGGGCCACCGCAGTGTCGGCACCCGAGGTGGCCAACCGTGCACACATCGTGACGGGCGTCCTGCTTCAGAGGCGCCGGAGGGCCTGGGCCTCCGCCCGCTCCACCGTCGCCCGGCCGAAGACATGGACCAGTGCGAGATGGAACAGCGGCGGGGCCACCGGGGCCCAGCGATGGATGCGGTCCGGGTGCAGCAGGTACCGGGCGACCGTCGCCGCGCGGAACGGGACGAAGTCGACGGTCTCGTGCTCCCATCGGTCGGCGACCCCGCGGCTGAGCCGGGCCCGCAGGCCCTCATGACCCAATTCGCTCAGTCGTGCGTAGAAGTGGGCGCTCCACTGCCGCTTCTCCACGTCCAGCACGAAGGCCAGGAGTTCGAGGGAGTACTCGTGCGGCTCCAGCGACAGCTCCTCCCGCATGCCGCGCCGGGCCACCGCGTGGAGGGCCGGCGCGCTGCGGCCGGAGGAGTCGATGTGCCGCGAGACGCCCTCGTTGACCGAGGAGTTCCAGGTCCCGGGCGCCATCCGGACCCGGTCGCTGCGGCGACTGACCACCAGCATGTCGTCGGCGGTCACCACCGCGATGTTCACGCCCAGGCTGCACTGCAGGAACGCGGGCGCCTCAAGGGGCCGGTCCGGATCGAGGTGGCGGGAGCGCAGGGTGCCCCCGTCGGGCAGTCTGCGGTCGAGCTGCTGGGCGGCCAGGAAGGTGTAGTAGTCCGTGGGCCGCAGTCGCATGCGGACCTCCGGGTGCTCGTCGAGGGGCGTGCGGGTGATGTCGAACGACTCGACGGCGTAGCGCGGACCGTTCCAGATCGGGGTGCGCCCCTCCGCCTGGAGCCGGACGCTCTCGGCCTCGATCTCGTCCCACCAGTGCGCGATCTCCGGGGGCAGCCGGGCCTCGCCGTCGAGCACCTGGATGTGCACGCCTTCAGCGGGGATCGGCGTCTCGCCGTCCCCCTCGACGATCAGCGCGGAGGTGCGCAACGGACCGAGCGAGAAGGTGGCCCACGCCGCGGCGGGCTCCTGCCGGGACCGCAGGCTGCGCACCGCCCCGAACCAGCGCCGACGCGTCCTGAACCACGTGTCCTGCAGCGGCTGCTGGAACAGCACTGCGACCACCATCCCGATCACGGCCCCACTGACGCCGTTGACCACGTCTATCCCGCCCATGTTCGGGAGCGTAGCGGGGGAGTCGGAACCGCGGGCGATCTTCGCTCCGCTCCTGTGGCTCGGGCGCGGTCCGCCCATTGACCCAAACGTGTGGGCAAGGCATGCACAGGTTCGCATGCGGCCGGTCGCCGCAAATCCGACTGACATCGGCCCGATGGTGCGACAGGATGTCCGACTGCCGTACCGGACCAGCGAAAGGCAGCCCGCATGCCGAGCCCCGCACCGCAGCCGTCTCCCGGATCGACCGAACCGACCGAGCCGCTCACCGCCGAGTTGGTGGTGGACAGGGCCGCCGCCGTGGCGCCGGCCATCTCGCCGGACGGCCGACTGGTCGCATACGGGGTGATCGCGAACGGCGGGAGCGAGGGGCGTCCGCACGGGTCGATCTGGGTCGCCGCCGCCGACGGCAGCACGGCTCCGCGCAGGCTGACCGACGGCACGGCCCGCGACCTGGGCCCGCGGTGGGCTCCCGACTCGGCCTCTGTCTTCTTCACCTCGGACCGCGAGGAGCGCGGCACCGCCCAACTCCAGCGGCTCCGCGTGGACAACGGCCAGGACGTCGCCAAGGCCGAGGCCTTGACCCGTTGGCACGGCGGCATCGTCGACCACCGCCCGCTCGTCGACGGCCGCACCGTCGCCCTGCTGGCCGAGGACGAGCCCACCGCCGAGGACGAACGCCGCGAGGCCGAGCGCGACGACGCCAGGATCTGGGGACGGCACCTTCCCGTCACCCGGCTGCGCCTGCTCGACCTGGAGACCGGCACCGTGCGCACCGTGGACGGACTCGGCGACCGGCACGTGGTGGAGGTGGCCCCGCGTCCGGACGGCGGCCCGCTGGCGGTGCTGACCTGGTCCACCCCCGAACTCGACCCCGGCGCACGGACGGTGGAACTCCACCTGGTCGACCCGGACTCCGCGGCCGTGCACGAACTGGGCCCGGTCGGTACCGACGCCGAGTCGCCGGCCTGGTGGAACAGGGACGGGGTCTGGCATCTGGCCCACCTCGCGGTGACCCCCGGGCACGCCGTCGGCGGCTTCGCCGTCCTCGACACCGTCCCTCCGGCGACGGGCCCGGCCCCCGAACACCGCAACCTCACCGCCGGCATGCCCGTCTGCCCGATCGAGCTGGCGCAGGTCGCGGACGGGCCCCCGCTGGCGTTGTTCGCCGACGGACTGGACACCGCGCTGTACCGGCTCGACCCTGACTCGCTGCGGTTCCACCAGGTTTCCTCCGCCCCCGGCACGCTCGCCGGGCTCAGCGTGAGCCGCTCCGGGGCAACCCTGGCCCTGCTGGCGAGCACGGCGTACGAGCCCAGGAACGTCCACGCGGGACCCGCCTGCGGACCGCTGGTCCGGCTCAGCGACGCCGCGCCCGAACTGCGCGGCGTCCGCTGGGGCGTTCAGGAGCGCCTCAGTTACCGGGCCGCCGACGGACTGGAGTTGGACGGCCTGCTGATCCGCCCGGTCGGCGGGACTGCGCAGGACCCGCCCGACGGTCCTTTCCCGCTCGTCACCCTGGTCCACGGCGGCCCGTACTTCCGCCATGCCGACGAGTTCGTGCTCAACGCGGTCGACTGCGGTCAGTGGCTCGCGCACGCCGGGTACGCGGTCTTCCTGGCCAACCCTCGAGGCGGCTCCGGGCGCGGCCACGCGTTCGCGGCCGAGGTCGCGGGCGAAATCGGCGGCGACGAGTGGACCGACATCCTCACCGGCATCGACCTCCTCGTCGACCGGGGAGTCGCGGACCCGGAGCGGTTGGGCATCTCCGGCTGGAGCCATGGAGGTTTCATGGCAGCCTGGGCGGTCGGCCACAGCGACCGGTTCAAGGCCGCCGTGATGGGCGCGGGCATCAGTGACTGGGGCATGCAGGCCGGAATCGGCGACTGGGGAGCCCTCGAGTCCGGGCTCAGCGGCAGCACCGGATGGGACGGTCCGGGACCGCACCGCCACGACCGGAACAGCCCGATCTCCTACGCCTCCAGGATGCGCACCCCGGTGCTGATCCTGCACGGCGAGGAGGACACCAACGTCCCGCTCGGTCAGGCGATCCTCTTCCATCGCGCGCTGCGTCACTTCGGGGTCGAGCACGAGTTGGTGGTCTATCCCCGCGAGGGCCACGGGCTCCGGGAGCGCGCCCACCAGCTCGACGCCCTGCGGCGTGTCCGCGCCTGGTTCGACCGTCGGCTCCAGGCATCAGTACGACTGTAGTTCGATGAGATGGCCCTCGGGGTCCCGCAGGTGCGCGGTGCGCAGGCCGGGGCCCCAGTCGGGGCGGTCGGTCGGCTCGGTGACGGCCGTGCCGCCGTGCTGGAGGCAGAGGGCCAGGCCGGCGTCGACGTCACCCACGCGGCAGACGAACATGGCGCGGTCCTGCGCGGCGGGGGCGGCGGTCGGAAGGTGGTCGCTGCCGATCGTCCCGGCCAGGGCGGCACGGTCGAACAGGACGAGGATCGCCTCGTCGTCGACGTCCCAGTTGGCGTAGGGGCCGGCGGCCGTGCCCTTCATCAACCGGGCGCCGAAGAGCTCGGGGAGGACCGCGTCGTAGAACGCGAAGGCGTCAGCGAACCGGTCCACGAGCAGTCGGGGGTGCAGGGCGTCCACGGCCGAGTCCTTCCAATTCATGGGTCGGCACCCACAATGGGTGAACGCCTATAGTCCTACCATGGACCAGCCCACCGCGCAGCCACCGAGCCTGAGCGCGCTGACGACCTATCTGCTCTCCCGCACCGGCAAGACCGCCCGCACGCGCCTCGCCGAGCGGTTGACGGAACGTCACCTGCGCCTGTGGCACATGGCCGTGCTGGCCGCGCTCGCCGACTTCGGTCCGCACGCCCAACGGGACCTGGCGCGGCGGCTGTCCATCGACCCCAGCGACACGGCCAAGGTCGTCGAGGAGCTCGGTGCCCTCGGCTACGTCGAGCGCACCCGGGACCCGGCCGACCGGCGCCGGGTCCTGGTCGCGGTGACCGGGACCGGCCGCGTGGCGCTCGCCGAACTCCAGGCCGAGGCCGAGGCGGTGCAGGACGAACTCCTGGCACCGTTGACGCCCGCCGAGCGGGAGCAGTTGGCGGGGATGCTCGGCCGGGTCCTCGCGCATCTGGGCATCTGATCACACCGGGCCTGGGCCGGATGCATAGCATGGCCCCGCACGTCCTCGCCCGCACGACAGGAGTGAAGAGCAGCCATGCCCGGTCCCGACGCCGACGAGAACGTGCCCGCTCAGCGCAGCCGGGTGAAGCTGCTGGGTCTCGCCGCGGCCGTCGTCGGCCTCGGCGGGGGCCTGGGAGCCTTCGAACTCGTCGCGCGCGGCAGGGACACGGGAGGCGGAGCGCCGTCGGCGGGGAAGACGGAGGCGGCTCGGTCGGGCAGTCCCACCCCGACGGCGCGCCCGCTGGTGATCCCGCCCAAGGCGCGGTTCCTCGCGCCACCGCCGGGCGAGAAGTACTTCGGCGTGGCCTCCCCGGGCGCGCCGCGCGTGCCGTCCGTGCTGCACGGCATCGGCGTCGACGCGGGCGGGGTGGCGCCGAACCTGGTCGAGTACTTCGTCAACTGGACGCAGGAGTACGACGCGCAGAAGGTGCAGTCCGCCTACGCGCAGCACGCCTTTCCCGTCATCACCTGGGAGCCCTGGGCGGGCGCCGCACTGGGCACCACGCAGCCCGCCTACTCCCTGGCCACGATCATCGACGGTCGGCACGACACCTACGTCCGCACCTTCGCCCAGGCGGTCAAGGACCACGGCTGGCCGCTCGCACTGCGCCTGGGCCACGAGATGAACGGCCACTGGTACCCGTGGGCGGAGCCCAACGGCGTCAACCGTCCGGGCCAGTTCGCCGCCGCCTGGAAGCACGTCCACGCCGTCTTCCAGGACGTCGGCGCGGACAACGTCATCTGGATCTGGGCCCCGAACACCCTGCGCGGCGCGGACCCGGTCAGCCTCCACTCCCTCTACCCCGGCGACGCCTACGTGGACTGGATCGGCATGTCCGCCTACGACGTGACCGAGTGGACCGCCGACCACCTGATAGGCCCCACGCTGACCGAGATACGCACCTTTACCGGGCTCCCGCTCCTCATCACGGAGACCGGCGCGCAGCCGGGCCCCCAGAAGGCGCCCTGGACGACGGACTTCTTCGCCTGGCTCAGGCACCGGCCGGACGTCCTCGGCTTCGTCTGGTTCGAGTACACCCACGCCCAGGGCGGCGGCACGGACTGGAACTTCACCTCCAGCCCCCGGTCCCGGACCGCCTTCCGCGCCGGCGTCCGCACGTTGAACCTCGTCGGCATCCCGGACGGCACCGGCGGCTGAGCTTTGTCCAACCGGCCGACAGGCTTCTCCGAGGGCAGAATGCCGCTCCCTTCCGCTACGGCGTCCGGTGCCTAGTCTGGAGGGGTGAGCACTCCCGCGCAGAACGAGCCCCGCGTCATCCCGTTGCGGCCGCGTACCGCGCCGCCCACGTCCGCCGGGGCCGCTCCGGCCGGCGCGCCGCAGGGCCCCGCCGTGAGGGAACCCCTGTGGCGTGACCTGGTCGGCGAGGCGTTGCGGCGCGAACGGCTCGCGCAGGAGCGGACGCTGAAGGACGTCGCGGACGCGGCGCGGATCTCGATGCCGTACCTGTCGGAGCTGGAGCGCGGCCGTAAGGAGGCCTCCTCCGAGGTGCTCGCGGCCGCCGCCCGGGCCCTCGGGCTGGGGCTCGGGGACCTGCTCGCGCGCACCCAGGACGAGCTGGCCCGGACCGCGCCGCTGCGCGCGGCCCGCGATCGCGCAGCGAGGACCCGCACCTCGACTGCGACGCGCTACGACGGCCTCTGCCTCGCCGCCTGACGTCGGCCGCGGGTCACGGAGTACGGTTCAGACGAACAAGGCCCGTCGGCTCAGCACCTCGTCGGCGATCCCGTAGGAGACCGCCTCCTCGGCCGTGAGGACCTTGTCCCGGTCCATGTCCGCGCGCAGTGTCGCCACGTCGTGACGGGTGTGGCGGGAGAGGACCTCCTCCACCTGGGCGCGGATGCGGACCATCTCCTTGGCGGCGAGGCTGAGGTCGGAGACCGTCCCTTGCCGGCCGCCGCTGGCCGGCTGGCCGAGCAGGACGCGCGCGTGCTGGAGCACGAAGCGTCGCCCGAGGTCGCCCCCGGCGAGCAGCACCGCCGCCGTCGAGGCCGCCTGGCCCACGCAGAACGTGGAGATCGGCGCCTGCACGAACGTCATCGTGTCGTAGATCGCCATCAGTGAAGTGAAGGAACCACCCGGCGAGTTGAGGTAGATCGAGATCTCCTGTTCGGGCCCGGCCGACTCCAGGTGCAGCAGCTGCGCGATGACGGCGTTGGCCACGCCGTCGTCGATCTCGGTGCCGAGGAAGATGATGCGTTCGTTCAGCAGGCGGCTGAAGACGTCGTAGGTCCGCTCGCCCTGCGCGGTGCGCTCGACGACGTAGGGAATGGTGTACGCGCCCATGTCACAGCCCCATCCGTCGGCGCGAGGTGGCCGGGCGGATGTCGTCGAGCGACTCCACCACCTGGTCCACCATCCCGTACTCCCTGGCCTGTTCGGCCGTGAACCAGCGGTCGCGGTCGCTGTCGCGGGCGATGGTCTCGGCGCTCTGGCCGGTGTGTTCGGCGGTGATCCGCTCGATGGCCCTCTTGGTGTGCTCCAGGTTCTCGGCCTGGATCTCGATGTCCGAGGTGGTGCCGCCGATCCCGGCCGAGGGCTGGTGCATCATGATCCGCGCGTTCGGCAGCCCGAAGCGCTTGCCGCGCGTCCCCACGGTCAGCAGGAACTGGCCCATGCTGGCGGCGAGGCCCATCGCCAGCGTCGAGACGTCGTTCGGGATCAGCCGCATGGTGTCGTAGATGGCGAGACCCGCCGTCACCGACCCGCCGGGGCTGTTGATGTAGAGGCTGATGTCGGTGCGGGGGTCCTGCGCCGACAGCAGCAGCAACTGCGCGCAGACCCGGTTGGCCGACACCTCGTCGACCTGCGTGCCGAGCAGCACGATCCGCTGGGAGAGCAGCTGCGCCGCCAGGTGGTCGTCGAACCGGGTGGGCGTGGTGTCGCCCTCCTCCGCACGGATCGGGTGCGTGGTGGTGAGTCGAGTCATGGGTTCTCCTGGTCGATGCCGCCGAGGAGGCGGGGGGACGGGGACGCCGTTGACTCGACTCTGACCCGCGACGGGCCCTCGGAAGCCGATTCTCTGCCCGCCGCAGATTCGCTGCGGGCAGAGCGACTCCCCGAGGGCGGCCGACCGTTGCCGGGACGGCGTCAGACCGAGGCCAGCAGGCGGTCGCCCTGGCGCAGGGCGAACAGCTCGGCCGCGGAGCCACCGCGGACCACGAGCTCGGCGAAGCCGACGCCCGAGCTGCCGGTGGTGAACCCGGGCTCGCCGCGCGGCACGTCCGGGAGGCGGTCGTAGCAGCGCACCTGGACGGGGCGGCCGTCGTGGCGGCTGTGCACGGTGATCGCGCCGCCCTGGGCGTAGCCCGGCAGCGCGTCCGCCGGGACGTCGAGCTTGCAGTTGCCGAAGTTGTCGATCACCGCGATCCGGGGGTTCTCCGTCTGGACGGTGGCGGGCGCCGTCAGCGTCTGCGGCCGGGCGGGCACGGGGCGGCCGTCCACCAGCCAGCGCGCCAGCAGCGGCACGTACCAGAGGCTGCGGAACTGGGTGCGGACGATCTCCTCGACCTGCTCCGGGGTGAACTCGGCCCAGTCCGCCGCGGCGGCCTCGACCACCTCGCGGACGTCGGTGATGTGCACCTGCGTGATGCCGAGGTGCGCGGCCAGCGGGGACAGCACCCGCTCGTTCCAGCTGGAGACCACCAGGTGCCCGCGGTACTCGAACCAGCAGAAGGGCGAGCCGTTGGGCCAGTGGCCGTCCCGGGGTGCGATGTTGACCAGCAGGACCAGCGGGTGGGTCGGCCCGCCGGTGAGCTCGGTGGCCCGCAGCAGGTCCAGCAGCGTCAGCGCGGCGGCGGCGTCCGGGTCCTCGCCGGTGAGCGGCAGGATGCTGGGCGTGCTGCCGAACAGGGCGGCGATCCGTGCCGCCTGGCGGGCCTGGGCGTTGGCGTCGGCGCAGTCGGTGAGGGCGACGACCGGTCGCTGGGTCATGGGGGGTGTCCGTCCGTGGTCGTGGGTGTGGCGGCGTTGCGGGTAACAAAAAAAGGACCCTCCGTTTCCGGAGGGTCCTTCGCGTCAGTGTGCGCGCAGGCTTCGCTAGCGAAGCGCCTCCGGTGGCGGGGGCATCATTCGCATCATGGCGAGGTCGGTGTCGCGCTGCATGCCGGGCACAGTAACAGGTCCGCGCGGGGGTTCCGGCCGACCATCCGGAATATGGATGCCCGGATCAATCGGATGGCCCGATCGCCCGGACGGCACGGATCGCTCGGATGCGGACCGCTGGGATGCGGACCGCTGGGATGGGGCCCGCTGGGATGGGGCCCGCTGGGATGGGGACGCTCAGCCGGCCAGGGCGACGCGGTGGTGCTGCGAGCCGTGGTGGCGCACGCCGAGGCGCTCCCACAAGGACGGCCGCGGGGGATCGGGGAAGACCACGTCGCCCTCCGACACCGCCACCGCGGCGACGGCGTCGCGTAGCGTCTGCGCGCGGACCACGACGGGGTGCACCCGCACCGGCTCCTCCGGGCCGAAAGCGTCGGTCACCAGCTCGTCGAGCTCGACGCAGGCGTTGTGCTCCCATGCGTGCTCCAGCTGCCGGCTGGGGTGGGTGCGGAACAGGGCCTCGCCGCCGACCGGGGTCCAGGCCAGCACCGGCACCAGCACGGCGTGCCGCCGCCGCGCCTCGGCGGCCGCCCGGTGCAGCAGCGGCACGTCGCCGACGCGGTCCCGTACCCCGACGATCACTCGCGGCCCCTGCGACCTCGTTGCCTCGACCATGGCCCACACTTCTCTCTCACCGCTCGAGCCGCCTGACCGCTCGACGCGGCGGCCGCCGACCACCGGCCGCCGTCCGTCCGGAGACCGTGACTCCATTCCATGTCGGTCGCCGGCCCGGACAAAGGCTCCTTGACGCGTCCCGTACGTCGGCGGGGCCGGTCTTGACGCCGCCCTGACCGTGGCCCTTCGTGTGCGGCCGGGCACGGAGGACCACGGTCAGGGCGGTCTACCGGTCGCGCGTCTACCGGTCGGAGAGGGCGAGTTCCAGCAGGCCGGGGAAGCGCGCCTCGAACTCCGGGCGCCGGAGTCGGTTGAGGCGCTTGGGGCCGGCGTCGCGCTGCTCCAGCAGGCCCGCCTCGCGCAGGATCGCGAAGTGGCGGCTGAGGGTCGCCTTGGTGACGGGCACGTCGAAGCTGCCGCAGGCCCGTTCCCAGTCGGCGGCGTTCGCCAGGGTGCGGACGATGGTGCGGCGGACCGGGTCCGCGAGGGCGAGCAGCGCCGTTTCCAGGGGGACCTGGTCCAGGTCCGCGTGGAGCGGTGCGGCACGGTGGCTCGCGCCGGCGGCGCGTTCCGGGGTCGGCGTCATGGCGGTGGCTCCCGTCCTGACCCGCGACGGGCCGGGGCTTGCTCGATCGGTCGCGGAGTCTTCGTCGTCGCGCTCGCAGGTGCGATGTTCGCTGAACGGCGAACACCCTACTGCGGCCGGCGCCCGCGGACACCGTCGCGGCCCGCGTTCGCCCCTCCGGTTCGGCCTCGCCCCGGGTCCCCGGCCTGCAGCGCGTCGGCGTCGGAGCTCCGGTCAGCGCACCCAGGAGTCGGTGAGCGACTGGACGGCGGAGCCGTCGAGGTCGGCGAGGGTGGTGGCGACGAAGTCGCGGGCCCAGGCCGAGGTCTGGACGCGGAAGGGCGCGCGGTCGGCCGTCAGGGCGTCCACGATCGGGGCGGCCGCCTCGGCGGGGGTCTGCGCGTTGCCGAACGACTTCTGGGTGCGGGCGATGTACGCCTGCAGCGCCGGGGCGTAGGGCCCGGCGGCGGCGAGCAGCGCGGGGACGTCCAGGCCGAGGTTGGCGACGAACTCGCTCGCCACCGCACCCGGCTCGACGACGGTGACGCCCACGCCGACGGTGGCGGCGACCGGCGCGAGGGACTGCATGAAGCCCTCGACGGCGAACTTGGCCGCGCAGTACGCCTCGTTGAAGGGCTGTCCGACGGCGCCGCCGACGCTGGTGACGGTGATCACCCGGCCCTTGGAGGCGCGCAGGTGCGGCAGCGCGGCGCGGGTGACCGCGACGACGCCGAAGAAGTTGACCTCCATGGCCGCGCGGACGTCCTCGACGCTGCTCTGCTCGATGGTGCCGACCTGGGCGGCGCCCGCGTTGTTGACCAGCGCGTCCAGGTGGCCGTGCTCGGCGACGACCTCGTCGAGGCAGGTGGCGATGCCGGTCGGGTCGGTGACGTCCAGGCGCTTGACCTGGATGAGGTCCTCCACACCCGCCTCGGCGGCGGCCTTGCGCAGGGCGTCGGCCTTGCCGGTGTCGCGCATGGTGGCGACGGTCGTCCAGCCCGCGCGGGCGGCGCCGATCGCGGCCGCCAGGCCGATGCCGGAGGAGGTGCCGGTGATCAGAACCGTCTTCGGGGAGGTCATGAGGGTCTTCCTTGGCTGGGGATCGGTCGGGTCTTGGTCGGGTCTTGGCCGGGGCCTGGTCGAGGCCTGGCCGAGGACAACGCGGGGCGACCGCGTCACAACCGGGGAGTTCCCCGGTTATCCGCAACCGTAAGCGGGGAACTCCCCGGTTGTCCAGCTAGACTGGTCCCCGGACGAAAGGAACGGCCTTGACCAGCAAACCGAGCGTGTTGCGCGCCGACGCCCGCCGCAACCGGGAGCGCATCCTGGAAGCAGCCGTGCGCGCCTTCTCCGAGAAGGGCGCCGACGTGCCGATCGACACGATCGCCAAGGACGCCGGCGTCGGCTCGGCCACGCTCTACCGCCACTTCCCGACCCGCGAGGCGCTGGTCGAGGCCGCCTACCGCAACGAGCTGGCCCGTGTCTGCGACAGCGCGGCGCAGCTGCTCGCCGACAATCCGCCCGACCAGGCCCTGCGTCGCTGGATGGACAACTTCATCGACTACCTCACCGCCAAGCAGGGCATGGCGGACGCCCTCCGCGCCGCGGTCGCCTCCGGCGCGGACCCGTTCGCCGAGTCCGTCGCCAAGCTTGCCGCGGCGATCGCGACCATGCTGGACGCCGGTGCCCGGGCCGGAGTGCTGCGTCCCGACCTCGACCCCCTCGACGTCGGCTTCACCCTCGCCGGCGTCGGCCTGGTCACCAGCGCCCCCGGCCAGCGCGAGCGCGCCGACCGCCTTCTCGACCTGCTCCTCGACGGCCTGCGCTACGGCGTCGCGTAGGTCAGCAGTTGCGCAACTCGGGGGACTGGTGCAGGACCTGGGAGCGCAGTGAGGTGAACTCCAAGTAGGCGGCCTCGTGTTCGGTGCCGGGGCGGAACGCGGCGACGTTGTGGCAGTTCATGAAGGCGAGCGTGACGCCGAAGTGGCGCTCCAGGCTGCCGCGGATCGCGTTGCTGGCCAGGGCGCGCAGGAGCTGGCCGCGCTCGGCGTCGGTGGGCGGGGTGTTGTCGTCGACGAACGGGGCATCGGTGTGCGGGAGTCGGTCGGCGAGGGCTTCGACGGTCTTGTAGGCGTAGGGGAGTGAGTCACGGACGGTGGCGATGAAGTCGGCCTCGTCGACGGGGCCGCGCTCGGCCTGGGCGAGGAGTTCGGGGGAGACGTCGAGCGACATGGGGAGCTCCGTTCGGTTCGCTCATGCACATGAAAATCGTTGTCGATAAAGACTGTGCTCCGCGCGCTGCGTATACGTCAAGTCCCGTCCCTCGCATGGCTGCACCGTCTACTCTGGATGGTGCCGATGGGGGAGTGCGAGGCGGGGGTCGATGGACCAGCGCGACGGAACGGACGCGGAACGGCAGTTGACGCTGGCTCGGCTGGGCGTCGAGCTCGCCGCGCAGCGGCTGCGGCAGGAGGGTGCCGCGACGCCCGCGACGCGCCTCGGCCACCGCTTGCAGCTCGCCGAGAGCCTCGACCGGCTCACCGAACTCCTGAGCAGCGCCAGAGAGTTGCCGGGCCGACTCGACGAGCTGGAGGCGGTGCTCGCCGAGCGCGTCCGACTCGGACGGCTGGTCGTCGTCGAGCGGACTGTCGGCCCTGGCTCGCGCAGGCGCTGGTCGATCAGGCCCGGTGCCTCGGCGTGCGCGGGCGCCGCGCGGAGGCGGTGCCCCCTGCCCGCGAGGGCGTCGCGCTCTTCCGGGCGTCGGTGGCCGAGGAACCGGACGAAAAAAGGACGAACTCTCCGTCTCGTCCACGTACTCGCCAACCTGGCGCTGCGTGAATCCCGCCTGGAGCACACCGCACAGGTCCCCGCGCTGCTCGACGAGGTCCTGGCCCTCCTCGACCGCCCGGTCCGCTTCCCGCCCGGCGCCAACCTGGACGGCCTCGCGGACACCCTGCACTGGCTCGCCTGGTACCTCAAGCGCCACCACCACCGCCGCGAGGGCCGCGCCGCCGACCGCGCCGCCGCGGCCCTGCGGCGCCGTCAGTCCTGAAGGGCGGCCTGAACGGCGGCCTGAACGGAGGCCGCACGGCGCGCAGGTCCGCTGCCTGTCCTGCAGGCTCGCGCTTGGTTCCGGACCCGATCTCGGGACAATGCTCGGTGTGGACGAGATCGAGATCGTCGTCGCCCATCAGGAACGCGCGACCCTGCGCGTGGGTGACGTGTTCCTGAAGGTCGACACCGATCAGACGCGTACCGACGTCGAGGTCGCGGCGATGGCCCTGGCGCCGGTCCCGACCCCGGAGGTCCTGTGGCGCAAGCCCCCCGTGCTGGCGCTCGCCGCCCTCCCCGGCACGGCACTCGGACGCCTGGGTGAACCGTCGGCCGCGTCCCCGGCCGCGTGGGCCGCGGCGGGCGCAGCGGCGCGGGCCCTGCACGACGCGCCGCTTCCGCCATGGCCCGGCCCGTGCCTCGACGACCTCGCGTCGGCTCTCGACGCCGAGTGCTCCTGGCTCCTGACGCACGAGGTCCTTCCCCGCGACCTGATCACCCGCAACCGACGCATTGCCGAGGACGCGCTGCGGCCGTGGACACCGGTGTTCACCCACGGCGACCTGCAGGTCGCCCACGTGTTCGTCGACGGCGACGAAATCAGCGGGGTGATCGACTGGTCCGAGGCGGGCCGGGGCGACGCGCTCTTCGACCTCGCCGTCCTGACGCTGGGATACGAGGAGCGCCTCGCCGACGTCGCCGCGGGCTACGGCAGCGATGCCGACGTCGACATGGACGTCATCCGCGCGTGGTGGTCCTTGCGGAGCCTGACGGCGGTCCGCTGGCTCGTCGAGCACGGCTTCGACCCGTCCGCGCCCGGCTGTGAGGTCGACGTGCTGCGGGCCCGGATGCGAGGCACGTGATCGGTGGCGGACCTCCCGTCCGGATCGGGTACTTCGGCCCCGCGGGCCTGCACCGCCACGAGCACCTGCCGCAGTTGGTCCGGCACCTGCGACACTTGCGGGCGGTGAGCCCGCGCGTGCTCGCCGGCCGACTGGGAGGGAGGCCCGATGCGTCGTGCCAAGTCGATGGTCAGACGGATCGCCATCGTCTCCGGGACCACTCTCGGGATGATGGCGCTGCTCTTCACGTTCTGGTGGCTCCTGGTGCCTCTCGTGCTCAGGACCCTCCTTGCGGGCAGCACCGGCGACTGGGGGCCGGGCCCCTGACGGTCCGGGCTACGGCCGGAGTGTCAGGTCGCGCTCGTACCAGGTCCCTTGCTTGCCGCCGAGGTCGGACGGTTCCGCTCGGCCGACCGGGACGAATCCGGCCTTGGCCAGCACCCTCTGGGACGCGGTATTGGCATGTGAGGTCGCCGCCCTCAGCGTGCGCAGCCCGTGCCGCGTCACCGCCAGCCCGCACAACTCCCGGACGGCCCCGGTCGCCACGCCGCGTCCCGCGACCCTCTCGGCGACCCGGTAGCCGAGGTCGGCCCTGCCGTCTCGGAGGTCGTAGAGGTTGAACCGGCCCAGAATCGACCCGTCCTCGTCGACCAGCACGTAGAAGGCGCACCTGCCGGTCGCCTGCTCGGCCAGCGCGGCGGCGTGACGCTCGGCGAATCCGTCGAAGAACGCGTCGCCCCGGTCCGAGATCGAAGCCGCGAAGTAGTCACGGTTCTCCAGCTCGAAGGCGAGGACCGTCGAGGCGTCGTCGGCATCCAGCTGCTTCAGTTCGGGCACGGCGCAACCCTACCGGGACACCTCGTGGGTGAGGTCAGTCCTCGGGCCAAAGGACGAAGAGCGGGCGGGCGAGCCGCCGCGGCCGGTCGGCGATCCCGCCCAGCTCGTCGAGCGCGGAGCGGATCTCGCGCAGGTGCGTGACGGTCAGCTGCAGCGGGGGCTCGTCCGGTTGGTACGTGGTGCCCACGGGGTAGTCCACACCCGGCTCGGTGCTCATCTCGATGTGGCAGCCCAGGACGTGCGTGACGGGTCGGTGGTCGCAGAACTCGATCAACCGGTCGACGGTGCGGGTGAAGGCGGGCAGGTCCTGGATGTAGAGCCGGCCCGGGTACACGGTGTCCCCGGTGAGCAGGAACCCGGTCCACGGGTCGTAGAACGTGACCGCCGCCTCGTGGTGCCCGGGCGTGGCGAGGCACTCCAGCACCCGTCCGCCCAGGTCGACCCGCGCCACACCGGTCGGGTCCTGTTCGAAGCCGAAGTACGCCCAGGCGGTGGCGAGGCGCGCGTCGACCACGGTGGTGTCGGGCCGGTCGGCGAACTGGCCGTCGCCCGCGACGTGGTCGCTGTGGCCGTGCGTGTGCAGGACCAGCAACTGGTAGTCCACCCGCGGATGGCGGGCGAGCCAGCCGTCGACGAGCTCGTCCACCACGCGGCGCAGCGGGAAGAACTCGGCGGACGCGGTGGCCCCGGTGTCGATCAGCACCGCGCGGTCGTTGCCGAACAGCAGGAACAGGAACGGCGCCTCGTAGTGCACCGCCTTGTTCTGCCGAAGGATGACCGTGTGCTCGTCGTAGGCGTGGACCTGGATGTCCGGGTCGGTGTTGTGCTTGGACGACACGGAGCCGTGGATCCACCGGACGTCCAGCTCACGAGGCTCCGGCCCCCGGCCCTCGAAGTCGACGAAGCGTGCGCCTGCGGCCATGACGTCTCCCTGCGGTGCGTCGTCTTCTCAGACCGGGTACGGCGCACATCTCGTCCGGGGCCGGCACGTACGCGCCTCCGTCGCGAAGCTACCACGAGCTCGGACCACGATATGTTCGTGTGCGTGGTCACCATCTCCCAAGAAGGTCCGCTGCGGTGGACGGCATGGCGCGAGGGACTGGAGATCGGCAGTCTCCTCGCGCGTGTCAGGCCGGACCAGCGGTGCTTCCTCCTCCACCGGGGCAGCTCCGACACACGTGGACTCCTGCTGGATGCGGCGCTGGGGGCGTTCGAAGGGGACCTGTACGGAGAGGTCGACGAAGCAGACGCCGATGGCCTCGACGACCTGTGCGCACGGGGTTTTGTCGTCCATCGGCGAGAACATCACTACCTCCTGCCGACCGACCCCGGTCGCACGGGACTGGCCCAGCACCGGTCACCGACGTCGTTGACCTTCCTGCCGGTGCAGAAAGCGGACGCAGATCGTTGGCGCAAGCTGGACGACGCGTTGCGCCAGGACGTCCCGGGCACGGCGGGATGGCGCAACGACCCGGACCGCTTCGCCGAGGAGACGTTCGGTGATCCGGAGTTCGATCCGACCACCTATCTGCTGGCCGTGGACGGGACGACCGGGGAGTACATCGGTCTGATCCGCGTGTGGAACACCTCGACGGGACCCCGGCTCGGACTCATCGGAACTCTTCCGGGCCACAGGCGCCGAGGAGTGGCGTTGGCCTTGATGGCCGAGGTGTTCGACCTGCTCCATCGGCGGGGCCGGACTCATGTCCACTGCGAAGTCGACACCGGCAATGTGGCTTCCGACGCACTCATGATCGGGATCGGAGCTGAACGTGTCGGGGGAACCGTCGAGCTCGTGCGTCGCCGGCCGGCGACCTGGGACCGCGGTTGAGATCCACCGCGATGCCCGCCTCGGGATCGTGCCCGGCTGCGTTGCCCAGCATAATGCGCTGGGTCCTGCGGCAGACGGCCGGTACCGTGCGGGGACGATCTGTGGGGGTGGGCTGGTGCGGCCGATGCTGCTGGTGGACGTGGACGGGCCGCTGAATCCCTATGCGGCGAAGCCGCACAGGCGGCCGGAGGGCTACGGGACCCACCGACTGATGACCCCCCGGTGGCAGGCGGCCGAGCGCCGGCGGCTCAATGAGTGGGGCCTTCCCCACAAGGCGGTGAAGCCGCTGCGGGTCTGGCTCAACGCGGCACACGGGCCGGCTCTCACCGCGCTGCCCTTCGACCTGGTGTGGGCGACGACCTGGGAGGAAGAGGCCAACGACTTCCTGGCACCGCTGCTGGGGTTGCCCTCGCTGCCGTTCATAGCGTGGCCCGATCCGCGGCCCGAGCCCGAGGGTGGCGTGTTCTGGAAGACGCCGGAGATCGTGGCCTGGGCGCAGGGCCGCCCGTTCGCGTGGGTCGACGATCAGATCACGGACGCGGACCGCGCCTGGGTCCTGGCCCACCACCGCGGTCCGGGGCTGCTCCACCACGTCGATCCCAAGATCGGACTGACGGAAGCCGACTTCGCGTATCTGAAGGGCTGGGCGAGCGAGCCTCGCGACGCTGTGATCTTCAGGGGACGAGCAGGAACTGATGACTGAACCGAAACCTGTCGGCATGACCCTTCTCGTGCTGTACTCCCCGCGGCTCGAGGAATGCCGGAGCTATTATCAGAACCTCGGCCTGCACTTCACGGCGGAGCGGCACGGTCGAGGGCCGGAGCACTACGCCGCGATCCTTCCCGATGGCATGGTGTTCGAGCTCTACCCCGCCCGCGAAGGGCAGCGGACGGGCGCCCTTCGTCTCGGCCTGGCCGTCGACGGTGCCGCGGCGAGTCCGCGGCTTGCGCCGGGACGGCACCTCCTCAGCGACCCGGACGGCCGTACAGTGGAGATCCACGCGGAGTGAGCCGCCACGCGCCCGGAGGGACCATGCTGATCAGGCCGGCGCAGGGCATCGAGGCCGGGATCCTGAGTGACCTGGCGATGCGCTCCAAGGCCTACTGGGGATACGACGACGCGTTCATGGCTGCCTGTCGGGAGGAACTGACCCTCTCCGCGGCGACGATCGAGAGCCGACGGACGGCTGTCGCGGAGCTGGACGGTCGCCTCCTCGGCTTCGCGACCCTCGAAGGAGAGCCGCTGGAAGGGACGCTGGGCATGCTGTTCGTCGAGCCGGACGCCATCGGTCGTGGCGTCGGTCGGCGCCTGTTCGAGCACGTCATGGCGAATGCCCGGGCCCTGGGCTTCGCACGGCTCACCATCGACGCCGACCCCCATGCCGAGCCCTTCTACCTGGCCATGGGCGCTCGGCGGATTGGCGCGACCCCGTCGGAGTCCATTCCGGGACGGATGTTGCCCCTGCTCGCGGTCACGTTCACGGGTTCAGGACCGGATTCAGGACCGGAGTCACCGTCAGTTCTGTGGGTCCATTCCTGAATTCTGCGTCCGGGCCTGCAGGCGCGCTGCGCGTAAGGCCACTTCGATGCCGAGCCGCTCCTCGCCGTTCTCCAGGCGGGAGCCGAAGAGGCGTTCCAGGGTGCGCATGCGGTAGCGCACCGTCTGGGGGTGGACGCCGAGTTCGGCGGCCACCTGGGTGGCCGGCTCGCGGCTGGAGAGCCAGCCGTCCTCACCTGCCAGTACAGCTCGCTCATGGCCGGCATCCGCACTCAGGGCGCGAGACAGAAGCTGGTCCTCACCACGACCGTCACCGACTGCGGCGTCGACGTCCTCACTGGTGACCGCGCCCACCTCCTCGTCCAGGCGGACCAGACCAGCGTCAGCACGGCCTCCGGCGCGGCCTCGGGCGCCTCCAACGACGGCGCCGCGATGATCGCGGTCGACGCGGTCTACCAGCAGGGCTCCTGGCACATCGCGGACTTCGACACCTTCGGGGTGTGAGGCTCTGCCGAACGGTCGACCACCTGCCGTTCCGGCTCGGGGAGCGTCCAAGCCATGAGCCCGGTCGACGTGTTCGAGGCGGCCGCCACGGAGCTGTTCTTCGTGATCGACGGGGTCACCGCAGCGAGGGGTGAGCGAAGCTCGTGCACGGCTACTCGTAAACTGCCGCCGCACCCAGGACGAAGGCGATGAATCCCCACTCGGCGGGAGCATCCGCCGGGGCGTGTGCGGCCCTGCCGTGGTCCACGAGGCACGCGCTGAGTGCGTCGAGGAAGCGGTCGACGGTCTTGTTCTCCCAGGTCTCCCCGGACTTCCGGAACTCCTCGCTCAGCCTGTCGACATATCGGGCCAGTTCTTCGCGGTTGGTCACTTCGTGCTCTACCGGAAACGTCATGCGGGCATCATCCCCGCGAGGCCGGAAGCAAGGGAACGTCACTCGGCCGGCGCGGTGGGTGCGGTGGGCGCGGTCGGCCCGAGGGCGAGGCGGCGATGGTGGCGCTTCGCCCAGGTAGCGTTGAGCAGGGCGTTCAGTATCAGGATCGGGAACGCGGTGGCGGTCCAGGCGAACATCAGGTTCTGGTACCAGAGCCCCCGTCCCACCAGGTGGATGTAGAACGCTCCGAGCAGTATGCAGACGCTCGGAGCCAGCAGCAGAATCGGCAGGAGCGCCACGACCCGGAAGGCTCGGTCGAAGGCCGCCTGCGGCAACAGGTCACCGCTGGACGGTAGTTGGCGGGTGTTCAGCATCCACCGCTGCAGCCGTTCCGCGGACCAGCCGACCGCGCCGCAGACTGGCACCAGGGCGAGGAACCCGAGAGCCAGGCTGCCTCGGTTCTGCGTGGCGCAGGCCGCCGCGGCCACCAGAGCCGGGCCGACGGTCAGCACGCGGGCGGTCCGGATCAGCCAGACCGGCACGGCCTGCCGCAACGGGATCGTCGCCGCCGGCGTGGACCAGGACTCCGCCTCCGGGACGGACTCCCGGCGAGTGCGAACCAGTTCCCAGAGGTCCTCCACCGTGCCGATCAGCAGCCCGAAGACCATACCGACGACGGCGCCCGCCGGGCCCGGGAACGGCACCGCCTCGATGTCGACGTGGTCGACGGCGTCGCTGTTCAGCTGGGCCACGAACGTGCCGACCAGGTATCCGAGGAAAGGCCCCCCGAGCATCGCCGCGAGGAGCAGCGCCAGCACCGAGCGTCGCCGCAGGCGCGCCGCGACCGGGGCCACCATGGCCTCCGGCAGGTACAGGTCCATCTCTCGGGCGAACCGGTCGGCGCGCCGGAAGTCGGTCTTGGGGCTTCGGCGGCGGTGCACCACCCACGCGCTCAGACCCAAGCCGCCCGAGACGACGGCGCCCGTCGTCACTCCCGCAACCACCGCCGACATGTCCTGACCTGCCCGCCTCTGTCACCCGCGCCTCCAGCGCGGCTCGAAGCGAGAGTTGTAGCACACCTGGACGGCGCGGCGATCACCCGTTCGGCGGGCAGCGGTCGCGGGTGGGCCGGGCCGTGGCAAGGGTGGCGGTCAGGAGCGTCGGGAGAGGGGCGAATGTCGTGCTGGAGCAGATCGAGTTCGAGGGCGGGTTGCCGAAGGAAGTGAGCGCGCAGGCGTCGTTCGAGGTGAGCGACCGGCGGCGGGCCGTGGAGGCCTACCGGTTCTTCTACCCGACGGTCTCGCTGGAGTCGATCCTGCGGGGGACCAGGGCCGGGGGAGCGGTCGACAACGAGTCGGCGCCGGTCATCGTGGCGCGTCCGATCCACGTCGGGTTCACTCTCAACTCCGACACCCCCTACCTCGGCGGGGGCCTGGACCTGCGCAAGGGCGGGCCGATGGTGATCGAGCTGCCGCCGGGGCCGCTGGTCGGGCTGGTGGACGACCACTACCACCGCTGGCTCGTCGACCTCGGCCTGCCGGGCCGCAACGGCCCGAAGGGCGGCAAGGTGCTGCTGCTGCCGCCCGGCCATGAGGGCACGCCGGACGCCGACGGCTACGAGGTGGTGCGCAGCGACACCTGGCAGGTCCTGTTCGCGCTGCGCGCCCTGCCGCTCGGCGGCGACCTGCACCAGGCCACGGCGCTGATGCGGACCGTCAAGATCTACGCCTGGGACCTCCGCGACGCGCCGCCCGCCTTCGGGTTCACGGACATCGGCGACCAGCCGATGGACACGACCCCACTGGCCGTCGAGAACAACCTGGAGTTCTGGAAGGTCCTGCACTCCGTCGTCGACACCGAGCCCGCCGTCGACGAGCTGCGCCCGATGCTGGGCCTGCTCGCCGAGCTCGGCATCGAGGCCGGCCGGCCCTTCGCTCCGGACGCGCGCATGGCGCAGATCCTGACCGAGGCCGCGCGGCAGGGCCGCGACGAGATGCTCGTCTCGGCGTTCGCCTCCCGCCGGCCGGACCGGATCGCCTGGCCGGACCGCACGTGGGAGTGGGTGGGCCTGCGCCCCGAGAACGGGACGTTCGAGCGCCAGGGTTCTCTGGACGTCGAGGCCAAGGACCGCTGGTTCGCCCAGGCCATCGTCGCCTCGCCCGCGATGTTCCGCCGCGACGCCGGGGCGGGCTCGCTCTACTGGCTCGGCCACCGCGACAGCACGGGCGCCTACCTGGACGGCGGTCGCAGCTACCGCCTGCGCGTCCCGCTGCCGGTGCCGTACTCGCTGTTCTGGTCCGTCACCGCCTACGACGCGCAGACCCGCTCCGAGGTCGTCACCGACCAGGGCCGGGCGGCGCTGCGGTCCATGTTCGAGAAGGTGGAGCCGGAGGCCGCCGACCACGTCGACCTGTACTTCGGCCCCGAGCCCCCGACCGACGGCGAGGGCCGTTGGATCCAGACGGCGCCGGGCCGGGGCTGGTTCGCCTACTTCCGCATCTACGGCCCCGAACAGGCCGCCTTCGACGGCGACTGGAGGCCGGGCGACTTCGAGGCGCTCGACTAGGTACTGCCGGACGTGGTGGCAGCAGCTTCAGTACGCGCGCACGGGCACCGACCTTCCCGCCCTGGCCCGAGGCAGGCACTCTGGTGTCTCAACGGTCGGACCGGGGGCGGCGATGCAGAGGTGCTGGCAGTGGCTGAGGCGGCATCGGGCCATGGCCTTCGCCCTGGCATACGTCGGCGCCCTCGTAGGGTCCGTTCTGCTCACGGCGCTCGGAGTTCTGCTGAGGCAGGCGCTCCTGGGGCCCTTCATGCTGGTCAACTACTGACGTTGACGGGCTCGTGGCCTTCCGGGGGGCGTCTGGCCGCATCGCGGTCAAGGCTGACGTGCCGTGATCCGGCGGGCGTGTCCTGCCTGGGACCGAGATCTCCTGTGGCTTCCCGGGCTTACCTGGACTGAGCCCAGGGCGGGGGCAGGGTCGGTTCTGGCGGATCGCGGCTGTGGAAGCGGTGGCAGGCGGTACGGTCTGATGCAGGGTCAGCAGCGTTTCCGTGGGGGTGCTGGGGTGACGGGGATCGAGATCGCGGTGGGGTACGTGTTCGCGTGGCTGGTCCGCAAGGCCAAGCGCGTGGGTGGCCGGGCCGACCAGGAGGTTGACCGGGGCTTGGACGCGGGGATGGACCGCGTCCATGACCTGGTGAGTCGCAAGCTGGGTGAGGATCCGGCGCTGGCGCGGGCCGCCCAGGAGGCCGCCGAGGGACGCGAGGAGCCGACCGAGCGGACCCGGCGCCGGCTCACGGACTCCCTGGAGGACGCGGTCGAGCACGATCCGGGCTTCGCAGAGGCGTTGGAGACGCTGATTGCGCAGCTGCAGGCCGCCGCCGGGCCTGGCGGTGGCGCGGTGAGCGGGAACATCTTCACGGGGCCGACCGCGATTCAGATCGGCGACCACAACCGGCAGGACAACCGCTTCGGCGTCTGACCATGCCGGGAGACACCTTCTACGGGCCTTACGCCGGCCAGTACGGCGACGGCAACGAGCAGCACAACCACTTCCACACCCCGCCCCGCACACCGGCTGCCTGGCCGCACATGGTCGGCAGTCCGTCCGGCCGGGCGCCGGCCTTCCAGGAGCGGGCCGAGGCAGCCCGGCTACGGCAGGTGCCGGAAAAGCGAGGCTGTGCTGGCCGACCGGTCGCGGGTTCTGGGCCCCGACCACCCCGACACCCTCACCACCCGTGGCAACCTCACGTGGTGGCTTCGGGAGGCCGGCCACCGGGCTCGGGTTCTCGGAGAGGAGCATCCCGACACCGTGCGCGCTCGGCAGAACCTGGCCCGGTGGCGGGCGGAGCTGGAAACCGGGGACGAGCCGGGTAGCGGTTGACGAGACCGCGCCGCTGCCGCCAGTGTCCGGTCCGATACTCCCCGGGGGCCACTCCGCATCAACGCCCCCGAGCGATCCGTCGGACCGGCTCTGGCGGGTCAACTCGTCCGGGTGAAGGTCGCGTTGTAGCCGAAGGCGAGACAGAGTCCGGAGTCGGTGATGCCCTGGACGCTGATCGTGTAGGTGCCGGGACTCGCGTAGTGGTGTGCGGCCAGGAAGGAGTACGTGCCCCCGGGGCCACCGGCGGTGTCGCCCTTGGAGGAGGTGCCGTCGCCCCAGGTGATGTCACCCGTGAAGGTGCAGCCCTCGTCGCCGTTGGTGTTGTGGTACCACTGCAGCTCGACGGTCGGGTTGTTGCTGCTGCACGCGGTGTGGTTGTAGTTGAGCACGCACTCCGGCCCGCGCCGGGGCGTGGGAGTGGCCGTCACGGTGACGGTGGGCCTGGTGGCGGGCGGGGTGGTTCCGTTCCCGCCGTTGCCGTTTGATGACCCGCCGCCGGGAGCGGTCGTCGTGGGGCCGGGCCGGCCGGGTGTGCCGGACGCGCTCGGTGTGCCGTTCGGGTCGGCGGAGGGGCTGGGGTTCGGGCTCGTGCCCGGGGTGGTCCCGTGTGTACCGGCGGATGGTGACGCCGAGGGCGTCGTGGGGCCCGAGGAGCCCGTCACGCCAGGACCCGCCGCCGCATGCGACGGTGACAGCTCCGGCACCAGCAGCAGCCCCGTGGCGACACCGGTGGTCAGGACCAGCGGGATGACGATCGGCGTGAGCCAGCGTCGACGGTGCCGAGGCGCGGCCGAGGTCGGGACGGGCTCCGCCGTCGTGAGCTCCAGCGTCGCCGGGTCGGGTGCGGGCAGCGCGGCGAAGGCCGCGCGGGCGCGGAGCGGGGCCATGACCGGTTCGGGCCAGTCGGGCGTCTCCAGCACGCAGCGTTGGCGGGCCAGTTGGAGGAGGCGATCGGCCGTCGGGCGGGCGGTGGGGTTCTTGTCGAGGCAGGCCGCGACGGCCTCGGCGAGATCGGGGGAGACGGCCTGGAGCGCGTTCAGGTCGGGCTCGGTGTGCACGATGCGGTAGAGCATGTCGACGCCGGAGCCCTCGCCGAAGGGCGGGCGTCCGCCGGCGGCGTAGGCGATCAGCGCGCCGAGGGCGAAGATGTCGGCCGCCTCGGTCAACTCCCCGGTTCCGTTGGCCTGTTCGGGCGACATGTAGGCGGGGGTGCCGAGGACCACGCCGGTGCGGGTGAGACGGCTCTGGTCGGCGGCGCGGGCGACGCCGAAGTCGATGAGGGCCACTCCGTCGACGGTGAGCATGACGTTGGAGGGCTTCAGGTCGCGGTGGACCATGCCCAGCGCGTGGACGGCTTTCAGTCCGGCGGCGGCCTCGCGCAGCAGCAGCCACAGCCGACTCGCGTCCAGCGGGCCGCCGTTGACGGCGAGGACCTTGTCCAGGGTGAGGCCGGGGATGTAGGCGGTGGCGAACCACGGCGGCCGCGCCTCGCGGTCGGCCAGCAGCAGCGGGGCGCTGACCTTCTCGGGCAGGCGGGCCAGGTTGTCCAGCTCGTGCGAGAAGTGCCGCTGGAACTCCTCGTCCTCGATGAACTGCGGCAGTACCTGCTTGACCGCGGCGTACCGGCCGGCGACCGTGCCGAGGTAGACCCGGCCCATGCCGCCCGAGCCGAGCCGTCCCAGCAGCGGGATCGGTCCGATCAGCCGCGGATCGTCACCGTCCAGAGGCTCTGCTCCGCTGCCGGACAGGTCGAAGCCGCTGCCCTCGGTCCCCCCAAGTGGTGTCATGGAACGGCATGTTAGCGAACGCTCATGTACACAGAGCGGCGGCGGCTTTCTGAGAACTTCCTGGAAGTCCGGTGGGAACTGCCTGAGATGGTGCGGCAACCGCCCTGCCTGCGGCGTTCGATCGCGAAGACTTGGTCCATGGCACCAACCGTCCTGCTGTTCGCCTTGGTGGCCGCGATTTCGACGCGCCGCCCGGCCTTCCCGATGTACGCGGCCTTCCTCATAGGCTCGGAGCCCGGCGCCTCCATAGCCGCCCGCTAATCGCGTACCTCGTCGCAGGAATCCCCTTCTCCACCCTCTCCACGCGTAGGTCTCCCGCGCCCGCATCGAGCGCCTCCGACGGTGTCCCCCGTCCACGGAGCTGACGCGTCTCTTCACCTTTCCCGCTGTCAGGTCGATCGACCTGTCGCGTCTTTCGGCCATGGCTTGTGCCGTGGTCGTCGTTCCCGTCGAAGGGCTCTGCATGACGCTCACCCCTGCCCACGCGCGCCATCCGATGCGCATCACGGCGCCACTGCCGCACGCGGCGAGCGCACCTCCGACGCCGTGGCCGTCCGGGCCACCGTCCGCGCCCGCCACGCTGCTGCAACTGTTCGACGCCGTCGTGCGATCGGCGCCCACGGCACCGGCTCTGGACGCCGACGGGACGGTGTCGGGCTATGCGGACCTGCGCGCGGCCGCGGAGGCCGTTGCCGCCGAGCTGACCCGGCGCGGGATCGGCCCCGGGGACCGGGTGGGGGTCCGGGTGCCCTCCGGCACGTCGGACCTGTACCTGGCCGTGCTCGGTGTCCTCCACGCGGGAGCCGCCTACGTCCCCGTGGACGTCGACGACCCCGACGAGCGGGCCGCGATGGTCTGGCAGGACGCCGACGTGTGCGCGGTGGTCGGCGCGGGTTGCCGTATCGCGGAGGGGCCGGGCACCCCCGGGCGCCGCGTCGGCCCGCCCGACCCGTCCGACGACGCCTGGGTGATCTTCACCTCGGGGACGACGGGCCGGCCCAAGGGAGTGGCCGTCAGCCACCGCTCGGCGGCGGCGTTCGTGGAGGCGGAGGCACGGCTCTTCCTCGCCGACCACGCCGAGGGTCCACTCGGGCCCGGCGACCGGGTCCTGGCCGGACTGTCCGTCGCCTTCGACGCGTCCTGCGAGGAGATGTGGCTCGCCTGGGCCCACGGCGCCTGCCTGGTCCCTGCCCCGCGCGCGCTCGTCAAGGCCGGCACCGAGCTCGGTCCGTGGCTGGTCCGGCGGAGGATCAGCGTGGTGTCCACCGTGCCGACGCTGGCCGCGCTCTGGCCCGACGAGGCCCTCGACGGTGTGAGGCTGCTCGTCGTCGGCGGCGAGGCGTGCCCCGCCGAGCTGGTCGAGCGGCTGGACCGGCCGGGGCGGGAGGTGTGGAACACCTACGGTCCCACCGAGGCCACCGTGGTGACCTGCGCGGCGCGGCTGCGGGCCGGGCAGCCGGTGCGCATCGGACATCCGCTGGCCGGTTGGGAGGTGGCGGTCGTCGACCCGGAGGGACGCCGGGTCCCGTGGGGTGGCACCGGCGAGCTGCTCATCGCGGGCGTCGGGATCGCCCGCTACCTCGACGTCGCGAAGGACAGGGAGAAGTTCGCGCCGCATCCGGCGCTGCCCGGCCGACGGGTCTACCGCAGCGGCGACCTGGTGCGTGCCGACCCGGAGGGTCTGGTCTTCGTCGGGCGCGCCGACGACCAGGTCAAGCTGGGCGGACGCCGCGTCGAGCTCGGAGAGGTCGAGGCCGCCCTGTCGGCGCTGCCCGGTGTCCGGGCGGCGGCCGCCACGGTGCAGCACACCGAAGCCGGCGGGCAGGTCCTGGTCGGTTACCTCGTGCCCGCGGACCCGCTGCCCTCGGACCCGCAGGCCGCGGACCCGCAGGCCGCACTCGACCGGGCGGACCTGCGACGAAGACTCCTGGAACAGCTGCCCGCGGCGCTGGTGCCCGTCCTGGCGGTGCTGCCCGAACTGCCCACCCGGACCTCGGGCAAGGTCGACCGCGCCCGCCTGCCCTGGCCGCTGCCGACGGGGAACACCCCGTCGGCAGCGGGACCGGAGCTCACCGGTACGGCACGGTGGCTGGCCCAGCAGTGGCAGCGCCTGCTCGGCGTCCCCGTCGACGCCGACAGCGACTTCTTCGCCCTCGGCGGCAACAGCCTGGGCGCCGCCCGGCTCATCTCCGCGTTGCGCGACCGCTACCCCGGCGTCGGCGTCGCCGACCTCTACCACCGGCCCGGGCTGCGGGAGTTCGCCACCCACCTGGACCAGGTCGCCGCGCCGACCGGCGAGCGGCGCGAGGTCCGCCCCACCCCGCGGCGCGTCGCCGCCTACCAGGGCCTGGTCCTGACGGTGCTGGCGCTCCTCACCGGCCTGCGCTGGCTGCTCGCGCTCGCAGCCGTGGACGACCTGCTCGGCCCGCTGCCGTGGACCGTGCACACCTCCTGGTGGGTGATCGGAGCCGGATGGCTGCTGTTGTCCAGCGCGCCCTGCCGCGCCCTGATCGGCGTGCTCGGCGCGAGGGCCCTGACCGCCCGTCTGCGACCGGGGAGCCACCCGCGCGGCGGATCGGTGCACCTGCGCCTGTGGACGGCCGAGCGCGTCGTGGCGAGCTTCGGCGTCGCGTCCGTCCTCGGCACTCCGATGGCCGCACGCTACGCACGGCTGCTCGGCTGCCGGGTCGGCGCCCATGTCGACCTGCACGCCATGCCGCCGGTCACCGGCCTGGCGAGCTTCGGTGACGGCTGCTCGGTCGAGCCGGGGGCCGACCTGGCGGGCTGGTGGCTCGACGGCGACGTGCTGCACCTGGGCGCCGTCCATGTCGGCGCCGGAGCGCGCGTCGGCACCCGCAGCCTGCTGATGCCGGGCGCGCACGTCGACGAGGGCGCCGACACCGCCCCCGGCAGCTGCGTCTCCGGCGCGGTTCCGGCCGACGCGCCGCGGCCGGACCGGCCGCGCCCGACGGACCGGCCGCCGTTCACCGACTGGTGGCCCGCCCCGCACCACCACCGCTCCCGGCGCTGGACCGCCGCCTACGCGCTCACCCTCCCGCTGCTCCAGGCGCTGCCGCTGCTCGCCGCCGCCCCCGCGCTCTGCGCGCTGTACCTGGCGGTCCGCCACACCGCCGACCTCGGCCGGGTCGCCGCCGCGGTCCTGGAACTGAGCGTGCCCCTCGTCCCGGTCACCGTCCTGCTCTACGCGCTGCTCCTGGCCGGCGCGGTGCGGGTGCTCTCCCGCCCGCTCGTCCCCGGCCTCCACCCCGCGCACGGCAGGGTCGCCTGGAGCGCCTGGCTGGTGCACCGGCTCATGGACACGGCCCGGCACGCCCTGTTCCCCCTCTACGCCAGCCTGCTGACGCCCGCCTGGCTGCGGCTGCTCGGGGCCCGGATCGGCCGCCAGGTGGAGGCCTCCACCGTGCTCGGCCTGCCGAGCCTGATGCGCGTCGAGGACCAGGCGTTCCTTGCCGACGACGCACTGCTGGCGCCGTTCGAGGTGCGCGGCGGCTGGCTGCGGCTGGGCACAGCCACCGTCGGCAAGCGCGCCTTCGTCGGGAACTCCGCGATCGTCGGGCCGGGCCGGGGCTTGGCCGACGACGCCCTGGTGGGCGTGCTCTCGGACGCGCCCGCACTCGCCGCGGCCCGCGGCTCCTGGCTCGGCCGGCCCGGCTTCCCCCTGCAGCGCAACCCCGAACGGGCGGACGCCGCGCGGACCTTCGACCCTCCGCGGCGGCTCGTCCGGGCCCGGGCGGGCGTGGAACTGTGCCGACTGCTGCCGTGGCTGGTGAGCGCACTGATCGCGGACGGCGCCGTGCTGGCGCTCCAGAAGGCGTTCGACGCCCTCGGGCCCACGCTCGCCGTGCCGGCGGCGGCGGGCCTGCTGCTCGCCTGCGGCATCCTCGCCTGTCTGCTCACCACCGGGGTCAAGTGGCTCCTGGTCGGCCGGTTCCGGGCAGGGCAGCAACCGTTGTGGAGCTCGTTCGTGTGGCGCAACGAGCTCTTCGACACCTTCCTCGAGGTCCTGGCCATGCCCTGGCTGGGCGGGTCCCTGACCGGCACGCCCTTCCTCGCCCTGTGGCTGCGGAGCCTCGGCGCCAGGATCGGTCGCGGGGTGTGGTGCGAGACGCACTGGCTCCCCGAGACCGACCTGGTCAGCATCGGTGACGGCGCTTCGGTCAACCGCGGCGTGGTGCTCCAGACGCACCTGTTCCACGACCGGCTCATGCGGATGGACGCCGTCACCGTCGGCGACGGTGCCACGGTCGGCCCGAACACCATCGCCCTGCCGGGCTCACGGCTCGGCGACGGCACGGTGGTCGGCCCCTCGTCGCTCGTCATGCGCGGCGAGTCGATCCCGGAGCAGGGTCGCTGGCTCGGCAACCCGGTCGCCCCCTGGCCGGCCGTGACCGGCCAGGGGGCCCGGCATCAGGAGGTCGTGATGTCGTCGTAGTAGGTGTAGGTCGGGTCGCCCGGGTAGTTGTCGTCCTTGTTGGTCAGGGTCAGCGTGTAGCTGTCGCCGGCGATGATGTTCGCCGTCTTCAGCACCCAGCCGGAGCTGGACACGCAGGTCTTGGCCAGGACGGTGGTGGTGGTGCCGGTGGTGTTGTTCTTCAGGGTGGCCGTGGCCCAGTCGTAGGTGACGGTGTCCGGGCAGGTCACGTTGTAGTAGAAGGACAGCTTGGTCGAGCCGGTCGGCGCGGTGAAGGTCTGCGCCGCG
>NZ_FOAZ01000083.1 GCF_900109465.1 Streptacidiphilus jiangxiensis | reverse complement strand
ACACCGCCGAGATGGACCGGGCCCTCGACGCGCTGCTGCCGATCGCGCTCCAGTCGCAAGCCGTCGTCGTCGAACACGCGGACCTCGGAGCGCGACTGCTCGCCGAACGGCTGGCCGCGGCCGGGCACCGGCGGGTCATCACCGTGGGCAGTGACCGCTCCTGCGATGTCCGGGTCGTCCAGGCCGTCTGGACCGGGGTCACCCAGACAGCGCTCAGCGTCGGCGGCGAGGTCCACAAGTTCACCCTGGTCACACCGGGACGACGCAACGCGCTGGCCGCGGCCGCCGTGTTCGCCGCAGGCCTGGAGATCGGAGCGGATCCCCGGGACCTCGCCGCCAGCCTCACCGCGTTCCCCGGCGTCCCCGGGTTCCTCACGGCCTCCACCGCGCTCGGGCTGCCGCCCAGCGTCACCGTGCTGACCTCCGCCGCCCGCCGCCCGGAGGAGGTCGCCGACGACCTCGACTCCGCCTTCGAGACCACCGAGGGCAAGGTCGTGGTCCTCGGCGACCTGACCAGATTCCGCCCGGACCAGGCCGAAACGCTCGCCGGCGCGCTCGCCGAGGCCAGCCACGTCGTCCTGCTGGCCGCTCCCGACGACCAACAGGGCACCGTCACCGCGGTCCTCGACGAGCTGGCCCGCGAGAGCGTCACCCTCCTCCGCCACGGCCCGTGCGAACCCGCACCGGCCGCCGCCCTGTCCGGCCTCGCCGCCGACGACGACCTCGTGCTGCTCCTTGGTCCGGTCCCCTCCGACCGGGAGGTCCGGTGAACGCGCCCCCGGCCCAGACCCAGCTGCTCGACCCGTTCGACCTCGTCCTCGGCCGACACCTGAACCACTTACGGGAGACCCACAACCGCACCCTCGACACGGTCAGCAGCGCGCTGACCGGCCACTGGACCGCGACCCCGCACGACCTCGCCAGGTTGGAGGCCGGCCAGGGCGCTGGCCTCCGGGACGTCCTCGACGCCGGCCACGGACCGGTCCTCGCCCGCGCCTGCGGCATCGGACGAGCAGCCGCCGACTGGAGCACGTGCCTGGACGAGCATCGCCGCGACTGCGCCTCAGGGACCGCCACACCGGGCATCTCGTTCACGGATACCGCCCCCGGCTGGGCACACCGCTACCAGCTCCTCGAGCAGCAGGCCCACGAGATCGTGTACGCCATCAACGGAGACCGGCTGCCTGCCCCTCTGCTCGACGACTCACTCCGGCAGCGCCTGTGGGCCTCCACCGCGCCGACCGCCCTCCGCCAGCAGCACCCCGGCCCGAGGACCGGGCGGCTGCGGGCCGTGTCAGGGATCCGGTGCGGCCTGTGCCAGCTCTACCGAGAAGGACTTACCGACACCAGGCTCGGCGCCGCCCAGTGGGAACGGCACGTCGACCAGGCTCGCGCCGCGGTCCTAGCCGACCGGATCCGACGCCCCGGGCACCCGACCGTCCTGTTCATCAACGAGATGATGCTCCTCACCTGGACGCGCGGGACCGAGATCCACACCCAGCAGCTGCGTCACCTCGCCGAGCTGGCCACCAGCCCTTCCCTGCGCGTCCGGGTCCTGCCCAACGACCTCGGGAAGCCGATCATCGTGGACCGGACCGAGCTGCGGATCGACACCACCGTTCTGACGGTCACCCCAGCTCCGCGAGCCGTCACCTACGAAGCGCTGACGGACAGGCGGATGTCCGCATTACGGAAGCTGGCGCTCCCGGTCGCGGAGAGCATGGGCATGCTTCAAGAAGCGGCGGCCGGAACGCTGGAGCGATCGTGGTAGGCCGACCGGCGCCCTTGCCCACAGGCCGGCGGCTGCGGCCCGCCGCACGAGGTCCTCGACCTGCGCGCGGGCAAAGCCCGCAGACTCGCGGAGCCCACCGATGAGCCGGCTGCCGCGCCCCGGGAGCGTCGTCGTAGTGATCTCCGAGCAGGCCGCCGAGTATCAGCGTGCTGACGTGCAAGATCCAGCGC
>NZ_FOAZ01000030.1 GCF_900109465.1 Streptacidiphilus jiangxiensis | reverse complement strand
CTCCGGGCGCTTCCTTCGTTTTCTACTCTATCAGAGTTTTTCAGCTCCGATTTCGCAGTTCCCGTCAACCGGATTTAACCGATTATCCGAGGAGGTTTGCCGCCCCGTCGAGCGGGGCAACTCGGAGAACATTACGTGGCGCCCGGGGCAGAGTCAAATCCATGCTCCTGGTGGTGTCTCCAGCTCCTCCAACTCCACTCCGGGGGCGGAAAGCACCACGTCACCCGCCATGTGCACGAGCCCCTCCTCCCCCGTCTCCAGATCCGCGACGCGGAAGCGGCGGACGGTCAGCAGGCCGCTGTCGGTGGGGTGTGCTTCGGTTGCTTCCAGAGTCCAGCCCTGGTCGAGCGTCCGTGGCGCCAACAGCGGCTCGGTGAAGGAGACGACCCGGACCCGGGCGGAGGTGCCCTCCGCCAGCGCGAGCATCCGGGCCGTCGCGAGGAGGAATGCGGGCGAGCGGCCGGTGAAGGCGTGGGCCTTCTCGTTGCCCTCGCGCGTGAACGTGAGATCCGTGTCCTCGACGTGCGTGCGTACCCAGGTGAGGCCGGCCAGGGCGCCGCCGCGGACCTGCCAGCCGTGGCGGCGCAGTTCCAGGCGCATCGGTCGGGCGCGGGAGTCGAGGGTCAGGTCGACGGAACCGTCGGTCGTTCCGTCGGCGGCGAAGGTCTGTGCGGTGTAGCGCCAGCCGGAGGGTCCGGCGGCGCAACTGAAGCGCTCTTCACCGAGAGGGGTGTCGTCGTGCGTGTCGTGGAACGAGTAACGGCCGCTGGGCATAGGGCGAGCCTATGCGCCAGCGGCCGCGTGGCCGTCAACCGATCACGAGGATCAGTAGCGGTACTGCTCGGGCTTGTACGGGCCCTCGACCTTGACGCCGATGTAGTCGGCCTGGGACTGGGTCAGCGTGGTGAGCTTGACGCCCAGCGCGTCCAGGTGGAGGCGGGCGACCTTCTCGTCCAGGTGCTTGGGCAGCGTGTAGACGCCGACCGGGTACTCCTCCGGCTTGGTGAAGAGCTCGATCTGCGCGAGCGTCTGGTCCGCGAAGGAGTTGGACATCACGAAGGACGGGTGGCCCGTCGCGTTGCCCAGGTTCAGCAGGCGGCCCTCGGACAGCACGATGAGCTTCTTGCCGTCCGGGAAGGTCCAGGTGTGGACCTGCGGCTTGACCTCGTCCTTGACGATGCCCGGGATCTTGGCCAGGCCGGCCATGTCGATCTCGTTGTCGAAGTGGCCGATGTTGCCGACGATGGCCTGGTGCTTCATCTTGGCCATGTCCGAGGCCATGATGATGTCCTTGTTGCCCGTCGTGGTGACGAAGATGTCGGCGATGCCGACGACGTCGTCCAGCGTCGCGACCTGGTAGCCGTCCATGGCGGCCTGCAGGGCGCAGATCGGGTCGATCTCGGTGACGATGACGCGGGCGCCCTGGCCACGGAGGGACTCGGCGCAGCCCTTGCCGACGTCGCCGTAACCGCAGACCACGGCCACCTTGCCGCCGATGAGGACGTCAGTGGCGCGGTTGATGCCGTCGATCAGCGAGTGGCGGCAGCCGTACTTGTTGTCGAACTTCGACTTGGTGACCGCGTCGTTGACGTTGATGGCCGGGAACAGCAGCTGGCCGTCACGGTGCATCTCGTACAGGCGGTGGACACCGGTGGTGGTCTCCTCGGTCACGCCCTTGATCTCGGAGGCGACCTCGGTCCACTTCTTCGGGGTCTCCTTGAGCGTGCGGTTGAGCAGCTCGAGGATGATGCGGAACTCGTCGCTGTCGGCGGTCGAGGGGTCCGGCGCGGCGCCGGCCTTCTCGAACTCGACGCCCTTGTGGACCAGCAGCGTCGCGTCGCCGCCGTCGTCCAGGATCATGTTCGGGCCGGAGAAGCCCGGCCAGGTGAGCGCCTGCTCGGTGCACCACCAGTACTCCTCCAGCGTCTCGCCCTTCCAGGCGAAGACGGGGATGCCCTGGGGGTCCTCGGGGGTGCCGTTCGGGCCGACCGCGATGGCGGCGGCGGCGTGGTCCTGCGTCGAGAAGATGTTGCAGGAGCACCAGCGCACGTCGGCGCCGAGCGCAGCCAGGGTCTCGATGAGGACGGCGGTCTGCACGGTCATGTGCAGCGAGCCGGTGATCCGCGCGCCGGCCAGCGGCTGCGCGGCGGCGTACTCCTCGCGGATCGCCATTAGGCCGGGCATCTCGTGCTCGGCGAGCTGGATCTCCTTGCGGCCGAAAGTGGCCAGGGAAAGGTCGGCGACCTTGAAGTCACCGGCGTTCAGGGACGTCACGCTGTCTCTCCATCACGTCGGGGTGCGGGCTGGGATGGCCCGGAACCGGCGCGCGACCGAGGTGGGCTCGACCGCGTGCGCGGGCATGCCGTTGGGGCGGCGGGTTCCGGGAACCCTTGCGCCTGCCTCAACCGTATGACCGATTGTTCCGGACCAGTGCGTCGGAGGCCCTCTCTCCCTCGGCGTGCCCTGGTCTCGAGGACCGGGCCCGCCGACCGCCATCAGCAGCGACGTCTGGTGCTTGAGACGAATCTACACCGTGCGTACATTCCGAGAGGCGCAGTTACGTGTTCGCAGAGCGAAGCGGAAGTGGGGCGGGATGACGGTTCCCTGGAGCGGCGGTGGGCTGCCGCCTGCCGCCGCCGAGCGCATGGCGGAGGTCAGGCAGAGCGGCACCTGGACCTCCGCGTTGTCCACCGGCGAGTTCGCCTCGGTCCGGTCGGTCGGCTTCGAGCCGGTCGGTCAGGTGATGGGCTCGGCCGTGTTCCAGATCGCCCGCAGTGGTCGCTACTGGGGCTATCACGACTGCCTCTACGGCGGTGCCGGTTACTCCTTCGGAGGGTACGGCGACGCGCCGATCGCGCTCTCGGGGAGCGGTGCGCCGTCCCGGGCGCTGGTCGGGGTGTTCGACCAGGCGCGGCGCACCGCGCTGGGCCGGATGACCCAGGAGTGCCAGGCCCTGGGCGGCGACGGTGTCGTGGCGGCCCAGCTGACCATGCAGGCGTTCCCGAGCGCGCCGCAGTGCCTGGAGTTCAAGGTCATCGGTACGGCGGTACGGGCGCAGGGGGACGTCCGGCCGCGGCAGCCGTTCACCTGCCATCTGGACGGCCAGGGCTTCGCCAAGCTGATCAGCGCGGGCTGGGTGCCGGCCGAGCTGCTGGTGGGCATGTCGATCGGCGTCCGGCACAACGACTACCGCACCCAGTCCCAGCTGTACTCGTGGCAGAACAACGAGGTGACGGGTTGGAGCAACCTGATCCACGCGATCCGCGCGGACGCCCGCCAGCAGCTGCGGAAGCAGGCCTCCCGCCTCGGCGGGGACGGCGTGATCATGGCAGCCGGCGACCTGCGGGTGTGGGAGGAGTCCTGCATCCGGGCCTCGAACAACAACTCGGAGCAGCGCGACCACGTGGCGGAGGCCACGATGATCGGCACCAGCATTGCCCGCTTCCGCACCAAGGCCGCCGCGCCGCGGACGCTGTCGGTGATGCCGCTGGGCAAGCGCGGCGACCGGCTCCGGCAGCGGCTCAACGCGATCGCCTCGAGCCCGTACGGGGACCGCGACGAGTACCGCCGCCTGCTCACCGAACTCCAGGACCTGGGAGACCAGGGATGAACGCACGCATCGACCGAACCGCCCGCACCGACCACCATGGGACCGACGCAAGGGGAGCTGCCCGATGAGCACGATGGATCCGACCGCCCAGGGCGTGCCGGCCGACGCGATGCGGCGCCTGCAGGAGCTGCAGCCCGGCCGTCCCGGCTCGATCTTCACGAGCGACCTGTCGGTCAACGAGTTCCTGCTCGTGCGCGAGGCCGGCTTCAAGCCGATCGGCCTGGTGCTGGGCAGTTCGATCTACCACGTCGGCATCCAGTTCGGCCGCTGGGGCAAGAACCAGGAGCTGGAGACACTGAGCCAGGCCATGTACCACGCGCGTGAGCTCGCGATGGCGCGGATGGAGGCCGAGGCGGCCGCGCTCGGGGCGGACGGCATCGTCGGTGTCCGGCTGACCGTCGAGGCCCGTGAGTTCGGCAACGACATCGCGGAGTTCATCGCCATCGGCACCGCCGTGAAGGCGGACCACCCGGCGCCGGGCGGCGGCAGCTGGCGCAACAACAAGAACCAGCCGTTCACCTCGGACCTGTCCGGCCAGGACTTCTGGACGCTGATCCGGGCCGGCTACGCGCCGCTGGGCATGGTGATGGGCACCTGCGTCTACCACATCGCCCACCAGCGGATGGGCGCCGTGTTCTCGAACATCGGCAAGAATGTGGAGATCGAGCAGTTCACGCAGGCCCTCTACGACGCTCGCGAGTTGGCGATGTCGCGGATGCAGGCGGAGGCCGAGGCGCTGCACGCCGAGGGCGTGGTGGGGGTCCAGCTCAACGCCCACAACCACCGCTGGGGCGGGCACACCACGGAGTTCTTCTCGATCGGCACGGCGGTCCGTCCGCTGCGTCCGGACCACGAGATCGAGCGGCCCACGATGGTGCTGAGCCTGGACGGCTGAGAGTCCCGAACTGACGAGGAGCGAAGGTAGATGAGCGAGATCGAGCTGCTGGCGGCGGCGCTGCGCCGGGACGCGGCGGATCTGGACATGTATGCCCAGGTGCTGACGGGTTCCCTGGCGGACGCCCTGCCTCCGGGCTCCGTCGAGCTCGCGCGCAAGCGCAGCGTCTCGGACCGCCTGTCCGGCCGTCCGGGGACGGTGGAGCGGCTGGAGGTGATCCTGGACGACCGTCGGCTGATCCTGGTGCTCGCGCACGGTCGCCCGCAGGGTGAGGTGGCGACGGTGGTGCGCGGCGTGGTGCTGTCGCGCAAGCAGGTGGCGCTGGACGAGTGGGTGCACGAGCTCGCCACGGCCGTGGCGGCGCGGGCGCAGTCGGACGCCCGGGCCCGGGCGGCGCTGGAGAAGCTGGTCCTGGGTCTGTGAACGACGGTGGGGAGCGCCACGGCGTTCCCCACCGCTCGTCTGCGGGCGTCAGACCGAGACGGTGGCCCGGAAGAGGATGGCGTCCTCGCCCTCGCCCGTCACGGTGACGGCGGGGCTGTGGGCGGCGATGAAGCAGGACTGACCGGGGGTGAGCACCAGCTCCTCCCCCGTGGCGTCGGTCAGCACGACCCGGCCGCCCGTGCACAGCAGGATCTGCGGGGTGTCCGTCGGCAGCGGCCAGCTCCCCTCGCGGTAGCGCGAGAGCCGGAACTCGTCGATCGGCGCGGGGTAGAGCTCCTCGCCCGGGTGTGCGGCCACCGACCGCGGCCGGATCACCCCCGGCTCCGTCGCCGCGAACTCCACCACCCGCAGCAGCTCCGGCACGTCGATGTGCTTCGGGGTCAGTCCGGCGCGCAGCACGTTGTCCGAGTTGGCCATCAGCTCGACGCCGAGCCCGCGAAAGTAGGCATGCGGCACGCCCGCCCCCAGGTAGACCGCCTCGCCCGGCCGCAGCACCACGTGGTTCAGCAGCAGCGCCGACAGCAGGCCGGGGTCGGCCGGGTAGTGGTCCGCCAGCACCGCGTAGTCGTGCAGCATCAGCGCCTCGGCGGGCGAGGCGGACTCCCCCGCGAGACGCAGCAAGGCGTCCCTGGTCGCGCCGACGAGTTCGATCACGGTGGGGTTGTCGAGGGTGAGCACCCAGGTGAGCGCCTCGCGCAGGGCCTCCGTCTCGGGCTTGGCCCGCAGCACGTCCACGACCGGACGCAGCCCGGCAACGCCCAGCCGCTCCAGCAGTGCGACGGTCGAAAGCGGTGCGCGGAACCCGCACACGCCGGTGAACTCCTCCAGCGCGCACAGCATCTCGGGCTTGTGGTTCGCGTCCTTGTAGTTCCGCTCCCGCGCCTCCAGCGGCACCCCGGCCGCCTCCTCCGCCGCGAACCCCGCCCGCGCCCGCGCCAGATCCGGATGCACCTGCACCGACAACGGCTCACCCGCCGCCAGCACCTTGAACAGGAACGGCAGCCCCGCACCGAACCGGGCCACCGTGGCGGCACCCAACTCCCGCTCGGGGTCCGCCGCGATCAGCCGGTCCAGGGAGACACCGCCCGCGCCGCGGTCCACGCCGGACGGCGCACCGGGATGCGCGCCCATCCACAGCTCCGCCTGCGGCTCCCCACTGGGCTCCTGGCCGAGCAGGGCCGGGATCGCGGTACGCGACCCCCAGGCGTACGGACGGACGGCGTTCTCCAAGCGGTCCATGCGTGTTCTACGTCCTCTCAGCCGCGAGCCCGAGGTAGACGGCCGCGAAGTCGGTCAGGGCGACGAGTTCGGCAAGTGCCTCGACCGGGTCGGCCCGCACCGAGACGAGCTCGCGCAGGGCGACCTGGTGGTCCGCCGCGAGGCGGCGGGCCCGCGCCACGGTACGACGGGTGCCGACTGAATCGCTGTCCGGCAGGTGGTCGGCAGGTGGCTCCGCGATGACGTCGTGGGTGCCGTCCTCCTCCGGGGCTCCGGGGCGGTGGCGCAGCAGCAGCACGTGGATGCGCAGGCCCGCGTCGTCCTCGACCCGGTCCCGGAAGAAGTCGTCCGGATCGGCGGAACCCGCACCGAGCGTCCCGGTGAACAGGCCACGCTGGGCGGCCATCGCCTCCGGGAGCACGCCGGTGAGCGCCGCGCGGCCCGCGTGGTCGGCCAGCATGGCCGCGAACCGGCCCGCGGTGGCGGTGCCGCACGGTCCGTTGCTCCACAGCAGCGGCAGGGACGCGCCGAGCTGCACGGCCAGGGTCTTGGCCGGGTTGTCGTAGGCCGCGGCCGAGGGACGGCAGCGCACCGCCGCCTCGTCGAGACGGTCCGCCACGCCCTGCAGGGTCTGCGGGCCGCCCGTGACCAGCCCGAGGCGCAGGGCCAGGGCCAGCAGCGGGGTCAGCACGCCCCAGAAGTCGCCCGGGTCCTCACGCGGGAGGTCGGCGTCCTCGTGGAGCGGGCGTCGCTCGTCGGTCTCGGCAGCCGGCACATAGGGCAGCGGCAGCGCGCGCACCTGCAGCGCGGCCTGGCCCAGGTGCGAGTGGGGAGGGGCGATCACGACCAGCGAGCAGCCGCGGCCATAGGCGCGCTCGACGAGCCGGACCAGCCCCGGGACCTCGCCGTCGGTCGCGACGGCGACCAGCAGGTCGGACGGCCCGGCCCAGCCCGGCAGGGTCCACTCCGGCCCCGCGTCCTCGCCCGAGCCGGGTCGCAGCACGGCGACCTGGCAGACGTTGTCGCAGAACGCCTCGACCACGTCACCGGCGGTCGCGGCACTCCCGTGTCCGGCGATCAGGACCGCGCGCGGCCGTCCCTCCGGCCGCAGGCCGGACAGCCCAGCCTCCTCCGCGGCCCGTAGCGAGGTGCGCACCCGCGCACCCGCCGAGGCCAGCGCGAGCAACGCGTCACGCGCGTCCACGCGTCCGAGCGCGTCGACGTCGTCGAGCAGCCGCTCGTCGATCATGCGGGCCGACGCGCCTCGTCCACGAGCAGGACGGGGATGCCGTCCCGCACCGGGTACGCGAGCCCGCAGGCGTCGCCGGTGCAGACAAGCTCCGCCGCCGCCTCGTCCTCACGCAGGGGTGCGTGGCACGCGGGGCAGGCGAAGATCTCCAGCAGTGCGGGTTCGATGCTCATGTCGCTGGCGCTCCGGAAGTCGTGGGCCTATCAGTGTGCAAGCAGGTTACTTGCACCGTCAGGGGCGCGGGGAACTGCGCGAGGAACCCTCCCCAGGCGGATGGCCTGTCGGCTCGGGGCCCCAAGGCCGTGGGTGGCTTGTCGCGCCCACGCGGCAGAGCCGCACATCGACAGGGCCCCGCGCCCGCGAGGCAGTGCAACCTACGCGCGAACGATCGCAAGGACCTGGTCGCGCAGGGCGGCCATCTTCGCCTCGTCGCGGGCCTCGACGTTGAGGCGCAGCAGCGGCTCGGTGTTGGAGGCGCGGAGGTTGAACCACCAGTCGGCGCCGGCCACGGTCATGCCGTCCAGCTCGTCGAAGCTCACGCCCGGCTCGTCGGCGAAGGCCGCGCGGACCGCGGCGACCCGCTCGGCCTGGTCGGCGACGGTGCTGTTGATCTCGCCGGACTGGATGTAGCGGTTGTAGACGGAGACCAGCTCCGACAGCGGCTTGGTCTGCTCGCCCAGTGCGGCCAGCACGTGCAGCGCGGCCAGCATGCCGGTGTCGGCGCGCCAGAAGTCGCGGAAGTAGTAGTGCGCGGAGTGCTCGCCGCCGAAGATCGCGCCGGACTTCGCCATCTCCTCCTTGATGAAGGAGTGGCCCACGCGGGTGCGCACCACACGGCCGCCGTTCTCGGCGACGATCTCCGGAACCGCCCAGGAGGTGATCAGGTTGTGGATGATCACCGGCTCCTGCTCGCCCGCGGCCTGGGCCTTGGCCAGCTCGCGGACCGCGACCAGCGCGGTGATCGCGCTCGGGTTGACCGGGTCGCCGTTCTCGTCCACGACGAAGCAGCGGTCGGCGTCGCCGTCGAAGGCCAGGCCGAGGTCGGCGCCGACCTCGCGGACCTTGGCCTGCAGGTCGACCAGGTTCTTCGGGTCGAGCGGGTTGGCCTCGTGGTTAGGGAAGGTGCCGTCCAGCTCGAAGTACATCGGGACGATCTCGAGCGGCAGGCCACCGAGGACCGTCGGGACGGTGTGGCCGCCCATGCCGTTGCCCGCGTCGACAGCGACCTTGAGCGGACGGATCGAGGTCAGGTCGACCAGACCGAGCAGGTGGTCGGCGTAGGCCTGGAGCTCGTCCTGCTGGGTGATGCTGCCGGTGACGGCGTCGGTGGCCGGGATGGTGACGGAGCCGTCGGCGTTGATCCACGACTGGGTCAGCTCGCGGATCTCCACCAGGCCGGTGGACTCGCCGACCGGGGCGGCGCCCTTGCGGCACATCTTGATGCCGTTGTACTGGGCCGGGTTGTGACTGGCGGTGAACATCGCGCCGGGCAGGTCGAGCTTGCCACTGGCGAAGTAGAGCTGGTCGGTGGAGCAGAGGCCGATCTCGACCACGTCGGCGCCGCGGGAGGCGGCACCTTCGGCGAAGGCGCGGGCCAGGCTCGGGGAGGACGGCCTCATGTCGTGACCCACGACGACCGCGTCCGCGCCGATGACCTGGACGAAGGCGGCACCGAACGCCCGGGCGAGGTCGGCGTCCCACTGGTCCGGAACGACTCCGCGAACGTCGTACGCCTTCACGATCTGCTTGAGGTCACGCACTGCGGCTCTCCGCCATTCTGTGGTCCTGGTCACACTTCCTCGGTTCTGCCAGGTGCACCATACCGGCTGTGCATGAGCATGGGGTTAGCGCGGCGTGACCGTCAGGCGTCCGCGCAGCTCACGGGGTTGCCGAGGGGGCGGGCAGGGGTGCGACGAGGGTGACGCGGGCCTCGCTCGGGAGGCCCGGTCAGCCCTCCGGCGAGAACTCGTCGGGGGTGCGCAGCACCCGCAGGTGGCCGCGGCGGCCGACCTCTGTCGGGTCCGCCTCGGAGCCGCCGTCCTGACGGCGGGCCGGCGGGCGAGCGACTTCGCGGACGGCGTTGGCCAGCGCCTCCAGATCGTCGCCGGAGGGGCGGATCGGGCCGGTGTCGACGGTGAGGCGGACGACCTCCCAGCCACGCGGGGCGGTGAGGCGCTCGGAGTGCTCGGCGCACAGGTCGTAGCAGTGCGGCTCGGCGTAGGTCGCGAGGGGGCCCAGTACGGCGGTCGAGTCCGCGTAGACGTACGTCAAAGTCGCCACTGCGGGACGGCCGCAGGCGGTGCGCGAACAACGACGGACAGGGCTCACGACGTTGGACGGTACCGCACTCCTGACCGGGCCGCGAAGACTCTGCCCCGGATCAGGCCCCGTGTCGTCGGGAAGGGGCCCGTTCCCGCCGGACGACGGCCGCAGCAGGGTTACTGTCGGTGGCAGCGGATACGCTATGTCGTGATGGAGAGACCACCCGTATCCACGCCCGCCACCCCCGCCACGCCCGCGACGCCGCGGCGCCGGGACCGCCACGGCCGGGGCATGCGCGGACCGCTGGCACCGCGCCAGGTTCCGATCGCGCTGAGCCGCTCGGAGCTTTTCGACGAGTACGTACGGGAGTCGGTGGAGCGGCTCGAGCGGCGCTGGCCGCAGCTGGAAGAGGTCGAGTTCGCGGTCCAGGACGTCCCCGCGCCCCTGCCGGGCGAGCCGGAGCCGTCGGTCGAGGACGTCCGTCCGGACGAGGTCCCCCTGGGCCGCGTCGTCGAGGCGGCGAAGGACCGCCCCGCGCGCATCGTGGTCTACCGCCGGCCGGTGGAGATCCGCGCGAAGGGCCGCGAGGAGCGCGCCGCCCTGGTGCACGACATCATGGTCGAACAGGTCGCCGAGCTGCTCGGCGTCGAGCCGGAGGCAGTCGACCCCCGCTACGGCGAGGACTGACCGCAGGGGACGTTGCACGATCCGGGAGGCCGCGCCTCCCGGATCGTGCACCTACCCTCACTGCACCAGGATCGCCGGGTTCTGGATCACGCTCGGGATGAGGACCGTGGAGCCGTCGTCCGGGATCTGCTGGATCGTCAGGCCGTCCTTGTCGCCGATCTCGCGGGCGGCGTAGACGGGGCCGCCCGAGGTCGGGGTGATGGTGACGGCATAGGTCGACGCGCCGGCGGGCACCTGCGGCTGGACGGCGACGGTCGAGCCGGCCGTGATCCGGACGGTCTTGGACGTCGGGCTGCCGCCGTTGCCGATGGAGCTGACGGTCACCGTGGCCGCGCCGTTCGGCGCGGTCAGCAGGATCGAGGAGCCGGACTGGTTCCCGGCGACCGTGCCCCGCCGGGTCAGCGGCGCGGTGCCGGAGAGGTAGGCGATGTCGCCGTGGCCGGAGGCGAAGACCGAGGCGACGAACGGCGTCGCCTGCTTCGGGTCGGACGGCGTGAGCCGCAGCGCACCGGGCTGGCCGTGGGTGACGTTGGAGAGGTCCACGTAGTCGACCATGCCGGCCTTGACGTGGATGGTCTCGTGGCCCGCGGGGGTGATCCAGCCGTTCTGGGAGGCCAGCTGGATCTTCAGGTCCGCGTCCGTGTCCCCGGGCACGGCCACGGTGAGGCCGAACTTCTGCACGTCGCCGGGCAGGCCGGGGATGACGGCGCTGGAGTCGAGGGTGGTCGCCGGGATCCAGTCGGAGCCGTTGCCGTCCTGGCTCTCGTGCAGCGCCGCGGCGACCTGGCCGCTGCGGACGAGGACGTGGACGGCGAGGTTCTGCCCGTCGTTACCGGGCTGGACCAGCGAGGAGAGCAGCATCCGGCTGGTGCCGAGCGCCGGGATGTTGATGTTCGACGCGACGGTGTCGTCGACCTCGCCGTTCGCGCCGTAGATCTGGACGTCGGCGTCGGCGTTGACGTCCTGGGCGTTGGAGAGCTCCAGGTAGGCCGTCGTGCCCTTGGCAGTGTCCGCACCGACGAACCAGAAGTCGGTGCTGGGGGCGCTGCAGCCGGTGCCGGCGAGGCCCTTGCTGGAGAGCGTCGTCTGCTGGACGGTGAAGCCGGGCGCGAGGGCGCCGCCCGCGGTCGCGATCATGCCGGGGGCGTTGCTGCCGGACGGGGCCTTCGCGGTCGTCGCACCGCCGAGCTGCGTCAGCTGGGCGATCGGCGAGGCGGCGGGCGCGGGCGCCGCGGAGGAGCCGGCGGCCGGGGAGGCCGCGTTCGCGGAGGCCGACGCCTTGGCGGAGGACGAGGCATGGGCCTTGCCCTTCGCCGACGCGGAGGGGCTCGGGCTGGTCGCCGATGCGGACGGCGAGGCGCCGCCGGTGTTCGCCGTGGCCGAGCCGTCGATCGGGGCCGACAGCGGCGTCAGCGTCCCGGACGCGGAGCCCGAGCCACCCGCCGAGCCGGAGCCACCGGGCGCGGCAAGGCTGTACTGGGTGGTGCCCGAGGAGCCCTGCACCGGCGGCGGGCAGACCAGGGTGGTCTGCTGCACGGCGGTGCGGACGCTGGCGCCGCTGGCAGCGGCCTGGCCCTTGGGCGGGTGCACCTCGGCGACGCCGAGCGCGAGCGCGAGCACCCCGAGCGCGCCCAGCAGGGACTGGGTGGTCCGGTTGATCATCTGGTGGTCAGCTCCCTGCTCGTCACTGCTCGTCGCGGCCGGTCAGCCACGGGTCGTCGGCACCCAGCGAGCCGTACGGGCTCTGGCCCGGGTGCCCGGCTCCGGCTCCGGCACCGGCGTCGTGCCAGCCGTAGGCCTGACCGGGCACGCCGCCCGCCTCGTGCTGCGGGTGGTAGCCCGACTGTTGGTTGGGGTCGCCGTACGACGGGTCGTAGGCCGGGCCGCCCTGGTGCGGGTCTCCGTAGCCGCCTCCGTACGTCGGGGCCCCGTACGGGGGCTCGCCGTACTGCGGGTCGGCGTACTGCGGGTCGGCGAACGGAGCCGACTGGCCCGGGTAGCCGCCCTCGTACCCGTAGCCCGCGTACTGCGGGTCCTGCGCGGCGCCGTACTCGGGGCCGTAGGGAGCCTGACCCTGGTACTCACCCGGTCCGCCGGGGGCGTAGCCGCCGTAGCCGTTCGGGTCGGCGCCCATCCCGGCGTAGGTCGGGTCGGGAGCCTGCCCGGGGGTGCCGTGACCGTCGGACTCGTCGGCGGCGCCGGGCGCCCCCACCGAACCGGCGTAGACGCCCTGTTGGGCGGCCTCCTCCTCGCCGTCCTGGGCGCCGTCGGCGCCGGCCGCCGCCATGCGGCGGGCGCGGCGGGAGCCGGGGACGAGCGGCTGCTCGGCCGCTGCCGCGGCGGCGGCGAGCTCGCCCTCCTCCGGCTGGTCGTCGTCGACGTTGCGGCGGCGTCCGGGGAGCGCGAGCACGATCAGCGCGGCGGCCAGCACGCTCTGGACGGCGATCCAGCCCTCGTGGACCAGGCTCTCGTGGTAGCTGACCTCCAGCTTTCCGCCGGCGGCGGGCAGTTGGAAGCCCTGGGCCCAGCCGTCGACCGTCTTCGCGGTGAGCGACTGGCCGTCGAGCGTCGCGGTCCAGCCCGGGTCGGCGGAGTCGGCGAGACGCAGCACGCGCCCGTCCGGACCGGCCGGGATGGTGGAGCTGACGTCGACCGGACCGGAGTCCACGGTGACGTCGGGGTTTCCGGTGCTGCGGATCAGCACGCGGGCGGTGTTCTCCTGGAGCCGCCAGAGGCTGTCGGACTGCTGCTGGCTGAGCCGGGCGAGGCCGGCGGTGGCGTTGAGGGTCGCGGCGAGGTCGGCGTCGACCGGGGCGAGCACCTCGACGTACTGGATGCCGAAGTCCGCCAGCTGGGCGGCCTGGTCGCCGCCTGAGCCTGCGGCGAGGTCACCGACGAGCTGGGCGAGCTGCGGCGAGGGGCTGTCCACGGCCGCACCCTCGGTGCTGCCGACGGTCGGGCCGGAGCCGCGCACCAGGCTGTAGGAGACCACCTGGCCCTGGTCGCCGGTGCGCAGCACCAGCGTGCGGATCTGGGAGCCGCCCTGCGCCTGCTGCGCGATGAAGGCGGGGACGAGCGTGCCGTCGCCGCGCTGGATCGGTCCGGCCGCGCCGCGCAGCAGCCACCAGCCAGCCGCGCCGACCGGCGCGAGCGCGGCGGCGAACAGCACGAGCGCGGCGACGGGCTGACGCCAGCCGAAGTTGATGGCGGCCACGCGCTCGCGGGCGTGGTCGGCGCCGATGGCGGCGGCGGAGAGCAGCGCCACACCGGCGATGAGGGTGGCCGGGCCGCCCCAGACCGGCACCGGCGTCTGGCCACTGGCGGCGACGACGGTGCTGCCGGCGACCACGACGGTGCCGACGAGGCCGACCGCGGCGGCGCCCCAGGCGGCGAGCACGGCACGGCGCCGGTCGGCGCGCAGCAGCGCGGCGAGGGCGGCCAGCGGCACACCGACGACGAGCAGGCCCGGCACGGCGCCCTTGCCGCCGGGGTCGAGGGTGAGCAGGTCGACCGGGGTCGCGGGCGAGCCGACGAGGCCGGGGATACCGGCCTCCAGCAGGAACCGGCCCGGGTGCAGCAGCAGGTCCAGCGACCAGGGCGCGAGCACCAGCAGCGGCGTGCCGAGCATGACGGCGACGCGCGGGGCGAGGCCGCGCAGCGCGCCGACACCCTGCCCGAAGGCGCCGCCGCGCAGGAACGCGCCACCCAGCGCGACGGCGGCCAGCAGCACGCCGAGCAGCCAGGCGAGCGGGACGAAGGCCGTGGACAGCGTCAGCGTGAACGCGGCGACCCAGGCACTGCGCCAGCCGGGGCGGCCGCCACGGGCGGCCGTCTCGCGGCGGATGCCGAGACCGAAGGCGACGGCGGCGGCACGGGCCAGCGGCGGCAGCAGCACGGCCAGGACGGCCGTCCCGACGCGCCCCTGGGCGATGGCGCCCGTCGCGGCGGGCAGCAGCGCGTAGGTGGCACTGGCCCAGGCGCGCACCAGGCGCGAGTCGATCAGCGGCCGGGAGACGAGATAGGCGGAGACACCGGCCAGCGGCACGCTGAGCAGCAGCAGGAGCGAGAGCGCGAGGCCGGGGTTGCCGAAGGTGATGCTCGACAGCACGGCGAGCACGCCGAGGTAGGGCGGGGAGCTGCCGGCGGCGCCGACGCCGACGGTCTGCCAGCCGGCCGCGTACTGCTGCCACAGGTCGGTGGCGCCGCCGGGGGTGGGCAGCAGCGCACCGCCGTAGACGGCGCCGCTGCCGAGCAGCGAGCGACAGGCGACAAGGGTGATCACGAGCAGGCCGGCGAAGAGCACCGGCGCCGGCTTGCGGGCGATGCGCTTGAGCATCGCGAACTGCTCGATCTCCAGGATGTCGTTGTCGTCGTCGACGGGACCGGACTCGACGGATCCGTGGCGGGAGGAGAAGGCCTCGTTGGCCCGGCCGCCGCCGAACTCGGCGATCAGGTTCTCCACGGCGGCGCGGGTGGTGGCGCCGAGCGCGGGGAAGAGCGTGCGGTCGTCGAGGGCGTCGCCGGTCCGGGTGCGCCGGCGTCGGGCACGGCCGGCGAGCAACGAGCCGAAGCGCAGCATGACGTGGCCCAGGCCGCCGATCTCGTCCATGGCGAGGCCGGGGGTCTTGGCCAGCAGATAGCCGAGGGCGCGCAGCAGCGTGCTGATGTGGATGCGCAGCAGCAGGTAGGGCAGCCGGGAGCCGCGGGCGTTGGCGAGCAGCGTGTAGACGCCGCCGGCCTTGTCGACGCGGTGCGGGCGGTCCGGGCGGGCACAGTCGATGGGGCGGCGCTCGCGGCTGGCGGCCTCCGCGTGACGGACGACGGCGTCCGGGGCGACGACGGCGCGGTGCCCGGCGGCGGCGACGCGCCAGCACAGGTCGACGTCGTCGCGCATCAGCGGCAGTTGCTTGTCGAAGCCGCCGAGCTGCTCGAAGACGTCGCGGCGGATCAGCATGCCGGCGCTGGAGACGGAGAGGACGGGGCGGACCTGGTCGCGCTGGCCCTGGTCCTGCTCGCGGCGGTCCAGGCCGGTCCAACGGCGGCCGGAGTGGGCGATGCTGACGCCGACCTCGAGCAGCTGGCGCCGGTCGTACCAGGAGCGGATCTTGGGGCCGATGACGGCGGCGGTGGGCGTGGACTCAGCGACCTGGAGCAGCTTGCGCAGCGCGTCGGGCGCGGGCTCGCAGTCGTCGTGGAGCAGCCAGAGCCACTCGACGGGCTCGGTGTGGCGGCCGCTGCCGCGCATCTGCTCGGCGGCGAGCTCGTCGTGGTGGCCGAGGGGGTCACCGAACTGGTCGTGGCCGTCCTCGTCCGGGTCGAGCGGGTCGTAGCCGTTCGGGATGGCGTAGGGAAGGTTCTCGGCGTAGAGCGGGGCGAGGCCCCGCACGCTCTCGTTGACGGCGGTGCCGAAGCCGGTGCGCCGCCCGTACTGGAGGACGTTGTCCTGGCCGAGCGCGTCGGCGAGCAGGCGCGGGGTGTTGTCGGTCGAGCCGGTGTCGGCGGCGACCACGCGCTGCACGGGCCGGTCCTGTTCGAGCAGGCCGCGCAGGGTCTGCGGCAGCCAGCGGGCCCCGTCGTGCGCGACGACGACGGCGGTGACCAGGTGCCGGGGGTACGCCGGAGGGCGCCCGGCGCCCGGGTGCCCCTGGGGCTGATGGGTGTAGGCAGACATCGCTTGTGACGGACCCCGGTTCGCTGATCGGCACGACGCGTGCGCGCGTCAGGCGCACCGCTGGCGGACCACACTAACGGGTTGTCGTGGGGTGCGGTGAGGGCCGTCGGACGATTGTGACCCGAGGGAACCCCTCACCTGCGATACAGCGTCCACCACCATGAGGTCTGTCGTCGTTCGGCTACGTCCGACCGACTCCGGAGCGTTCACACAACCTTCACTCGATGGTCGGGCATTCGAGCAAGTATGCGATATGCGGAGGAATCGGACGTGGCCAGTTGACGACGGGTCAGACCACGGCCTTCTTCAGCCGCCGGCGCTCACGCTCCGACAGACCGCCCCAGATGCCGAAGCGCTCGTCGTTGGCCAGGGCGTACTCGAGGCACTCGTTGCGCACCTCGCAGGCGAGGCAGACCTTCTTCGCCTCGCGGGTCGAGCCACCCTTCTCGGGAAAGAAGGACTCCGGGTCGGTCTGGGCGCACAGCGCGCGCTCCTGCCAGCCGAGCTCCTCCTCGAGTCCTGCCTCGTCGCCGACGACCAACAGATCAAAGAGCTCGCTCACGCGCGCCTCCTACCCCTCGTACTCCGTGCATCCCCGTGATGCGTCCGTGACCTGATGCGGCTTTGGACACGGGTGAAATTACATGTGCGTTCTTTCGCCGCCGTCAAGCCGCGGTCTGGTATTGGGCCCGGGATTCACTCCCTGGAACCAAGCGATCACCATAAGTGTGCAAATCCGGACAAACCGGAGCTGCAGCTACCGCTGGACGGAAGCTCGTCCCGGTGCGTCGAGGGCGGCGTTCCCGCCCACCGGCACCGCCAAACCCAGGAGGTGATTTATCCACCGATCTGGTGATCCAGCCCCACACGTCCCTCCCGAAACGGACCGGAAGTTGACAAAGGCGGTCTTGACAAGGTCTGCTAGCGGCATGTCTATGCACCGCGCCTCGTCGAGCAGCCGTCTTCACGGCTCGCTTCGCCGTGCCGCGAGTGCGCTGTGTTGTTGCTGTCGCTAGGGCCTCATCTCTCCCCCAGCCGACAGCCCCGAGCACCGCTGCGTGACTCCGAGGGCGACACCCCCTAGGACGACACAGCCGTGACCTCCGCCACGCATCTCACCACCCCTGTTCCCACCCGCTTCCCCGACGGCCTCAGCGACGTCAGCATCGCCGGCGACCCGCTCGCCTGGCCGCACCTCGCCCCCGAGCCGCTCGCCCACCCCAGCACCGTCGGCGACTTCGCCGCGCTGGCCCGCCGCGTCGCCGCCGACCGCGACCGCTGGGAACCACTGGTCCGCTACGACGCGCTCACCCGCTGGTACGCCCGCCTGGAGACCGGCCCCGGCTACGAGGTCTGGCTGCTCAGCTGGCTGCCCGGCCAGGGCAGCGGCGCCCACGACCACGGCGGCTCCTCGGCCGTCATGACGGTCCTGCAGGGCGAGCTGACCGAGCTCGGCACCGGCCGCGGGCCCCGCGCGCTCGCCTCCGGCACGCAGCGCGTGATCGCCCCCGGCTACGTGCACGAGGTCGTCAACGACACCCTGGAGCCCGCCGTCAGCCTGCACGTGTACTTCCCGGGGCTGACGCAGATGACGCCGTACCCGGGGCACGTGCTGCGGCAGGAGACGGTCGAGGGTCAGGGCGCGTTGCTCGCCTGAGCCCGGCCGACCGCGCGAGCACGCCCACGGCCACCAGCGCCAGCGCCGCGAGATACGCGGGCTGCTGCACCTGGCCGCCGTAGAGGTAGTCGAGCAGCCCGGCCACCGGCACCCCGAGCCACTCCCAGCGTCCCGCCACTGCGGCGAGCGCCAGCAGCAGCAGGCTGTACCAGGGATAGCTGGGGGTGGCCAGGAACAGCGCCGTGCCGGTCACCGCCAGTGCCCCGTCCCAGGGCCGCTCCGGATCGCCGCGCAGCACCACCGCGAGCGACACCCCCGCCAGCACCAGCGCGGCCACCACCCCCAGCGCGGCCTGCGGCAACGGCAGCAACGCCAACAGGCCGAACCGGCGCCCCTGGTCGTACCCTTCCTCCTGCAGGTAGCCCGGCAGGAAGCCGATCACGCCGAGACCCGACGCGAGCACGTACGGCAGGTAGGCCAGGGCGAAGGTCCCCGCCGCCGCGCACAGGAGCCGCCCGCGTCCGCGCCGGCGGGCGAGCGGGCCGGGCAGCACCAACGCCGGGATCAGCTTCACCGCCGTCGCCGCCCCCAGCAGCGCGCCGACCACCCCGGGCCGGCGCCCACCGACCGCCGCCGCGATCCCCAGCAGCGCGAGCAGTACGCCGAGGGTGTCGATGTGCGCGTCGTTCACCGACCAGATCGCCACCCCCGGGCACCACGCCCACAGCCCCGCCCACGCCGCGGGCGCGCGCCGCGAACGCAGCATCCGCAGCAGCACCGCCGTGACCGCCAGGGCCAGCAGCGCGCCGAGCAGCTGCGCGACACGGACGGTGCCGCCGAGCAGATGGACCAGCAGGAACCAGACCTCGGCGAACGGCGGGTAGATCGTGTGCACTGTCGGACGGTTGATGTGCGTGCAGATCTGCCCCACCTGGTGCAGGTCCCAGGCGACGCACGGACCGTGGGAGGGCGGCGGGAAGAGCGCGGGCGCCTGCGCGCGCAGCCCGGCGAGGGCCGGGTCAGCGGGCGCGTAGGCGTAGGGCGAGACCCCGGCGGCCTGGACGTTCCCGTCCCACACGTAGCGGTAGACGTCGTCGCTGGTGCGCGGCCCGGCCAGCAGGCCCGTCGCGGCGACGGCCGCGCCACCGACGAGCACCAGCACCCGCGCGGCCCGCTCCGGCAGCCCGCGCCCGAGCAGGGCGAGCAGCAGCGCGAGCGCGAACAGCAGCCCGTCGGCGAGGTACCAGCCGTGCAACGGCCCGCGGCGGCCGAGCGTCCCGCCACCGGTGAAGGTCCGCGCGAGCGCGAGGACGAGCAGGACGAGAACGGCGGAGCAGGCGGTGATCCTGGACTTGTCGGCCACGGCACCACCGTGGCACCGCGTCTCCCCTGCGGGGAGTGCGAACGGGCCGACGTCCGCGGTCCGTAAGAACTGCGCTAGTTGGCCTTCTCCGCGTCGTAGCGGTCCTGCGCGGCGAGGATCGCGGGCATCGCGTGGTGCAGGTGCTCGATCAGGTCGAGCAGCTTGGCCGCGGTCTGCTCGCCGAGCGGGGTGAGCCGGTACTCGACGTGCGGCGGCATCGCCGCGACGACGGTCCGGTCGGCGAACCCGTCCCGCTCCAGCAGGTGCAGGGTCTGCGACAGCATCTTCTCGCTGATCCCGTCGACCTTCCGCCGCACCTCCCCGAACCGCGCCACGCCCAGCTCGCGCAGGGCGGCGAGGGTCAGCACGCCCCAGCGGCCGGTGATGTGCTCGAGCGCCGGGCGCGAAGGGCAGTTGCGCGCGAAGACGTCGAACTCCTCCTCGACGTCCTGGGTGGTGGTCTGCACGTCAGCCATGCCGCCATGTTAGCGCTGGGACTAACCATTCGGAAGCACTAACTTTTCGTTTGCACTTTCCAGAAGTTAGTGCAAAGCTCGGAGGCATGACGACCCCCGTGATCTCCATTGCCTTCCACTCCGGCTACGGCCACACCGCGGTCCTCGCCGAGGCCGTCCGCGACGGCGCGGCCGAGGTCGGCGCCACCGTGCACCTGATCCCCGTCGACACGATCACCGACGAGCAGTGGTCCCTGCTGGACGCCTCCGACGCGATCGTCTTCGGCTCCCCCACCTACATGGGCACCGCGTCCGGCGCGTTCCACACGTTCGCGGAGGCCACGTCCAAGCGCTGGTTCAACCTGGACTGGAAGGACAAGCTCGCCGCGGGCTTCACCAACTCCGGCTCCAAGAGCGGCGACAAGCTGAACACCCTGCAGTTCTTCACGATCCTGGCCGCCCAGCACGGCATGCACTGGGTCAACCTGGGCATCCACCCCGGCTGGAACAGCAGCGACGCCTCCGAGAACGACCTCAACCGCCTCGGCTTCTTCCTCGGCGCTGCTGCCCAGACCAACGTCGACGAGGGCCCGGACGCGGTCCACAAGGCCGACATCGCGACGGCCGAACACCTCGGCCGTCGTCTGGCCGAGACGGCGAAGCGCTTCGCTCCGGCGGCGTAGTTGCACGGCCCAGGGGCGCGGGGAACTGCGCGAAAGGCCACTGATGAGCAGATGGTCCTCACTGAGCAGGGCCATCCGCACGTCGGTGGTTACTCGCGCAGCTCCCCGCGCCCCTGAGCATGTTGCAACGCAAGCTCCAGGAAGAGCCGACCGCCGGAGTGCCAACCCCCTACTGCGCCAAGACCCGCCGACTCCCCCACCCGCATCGCCGCGTGAACGCCCAGGCGGGCCCACGGGAACGGCGGCCCCAGGCGTCCCGACCCGTCCTCCAGGCAGACCGTGAACCGCTCGTCCACGTCCTCCGGTTCCACCTCCACCAGCAACCGGCCGTCGAAGGCCAGCAGTTGCGCGATGCGCCGCAGCAGCGCGGCCGGATCGCCGCCGATGCCGAGGTTGCCGTCGGCCAGGAGCGCGGTGCCCCAGCGGCCCTCCCCCGGCAGCCGGTCGAAGACCGAGCGGCACAGCGCGCTGCCGCCGAGCCCCACCGTCCGGGTGACTGCGGCCCGCGTCACGTCGACGCCGAGCGCGGGGAGCCCGCGCGACTGGAGCGCGGTGACCAGCCGGCCGGGCCCGCAACCGATGTCGAGGGTGGGCAGGTCGCGCCGCAGCGCTCGCCGCAGGAGCGAACGGTCGGCGCGGTCCGGTTCGGCGCACCAGCGTTCGACGTGGAGGGGGATGCGGCCGAGGCCGTCCTCGCGGCGGAACCAGAGCGGGCCGCGGCCCGTGCGCATGGCCGTCGCGAAGGGGTCGTCCGTGTGACCCCAGCCCAGGACCGGGGTCGGACCGTACGCGCTCACCGGACCAGCGCACTCTGCGCGTCGCGCGCCTCCCGTGCCTCCTGCACCCGCTGCCCCTCGCGCACCTCGCGCACTGCGCGTGCCTCCCGCCACGCCGCCGCGAAGCGTGAGGACGGTGCCGCCGAGGCGACCGCGTCCGCCGTGGCGGGGGTGTCCACGTCGGTGAGCTCCGGCAGGTCCCGCACCCGGAGACCCTCCGCAGCGAGGCGGCCCCGCAGTGCCGCCCCCGTCGTGGGCGCGGACATCGGGACGCCGTGCAGCAGGCGCGCGGCCAGCCGCGCGTCGGGGCGGGCCAGACCGAAGGCCCAGAAGCCGCCGTCGGTGGCCGGGCCGAACCAGGCGTCGACGCCCGCCCGCGCCGCGGGCGCCAGCGGCTCCGCCAGCACACGCGCGGCGAGCTGCGGGGTGTCCATGCCGACCAGCAGCGCCGGAACCGGTCCGGCGACCGCCGCGAACGCGGACGCGAGGCGGTGGTCGAGCCCGCCGCCGGACTGCGGGACCACCTCCCAGCCGGGACGAAGCCAGCGACCGGGCAGACCGTCCAGCACCAGCACCCGGCGGGAGGCCGGGACCTGATCCAGTGTCGCCATCGTGTCGACCAGCGCCGCCTGTGCCACCGCCGCGGCCTGCTCGGGGGTGACGGAGGCCGGACCGGAGGCGGTGAGGCGGGTCTTGACCCGGCCCGGCGCGGGCGACTTGGCCAGGAGCAGCAGCACCGGGGCGGGTGCGGCGAGGATCGCGCTCATGTCGCGGACCGCCTGCCGGGTGCCGCGCAGCGTGCCCGTCACCTTGGACCGTCCGGCGCGCGGGTGGTAGCCGACGGGGACCTCCGCGAGCCGCATCCCGGCCGAGGCCGCGGCGAGCACCATCTCCAACGGGTAGCCGGAGCGGCGGTCGCCAAGGCCCAGCGCCAGCAGCCGCTCCCGCGAGGCGACCCGCATCGGCCCGAGGTCGTGCAGGGCGGCGCCGGTCCGGGCGCGCAGCCGGCGTGCCAACTCGGCGTTGGCCAGCCGGGCGTGGGCAGGCCAGGCGCCGCGCCCGGCCGGCACCCGGCGGCCCAGCACCAGCTCGGCGCGGCCGGTCGCCAGCGGCGCGAGCAGCCGCGGCAGCTCGGCCGGGTCCAGCGAGGCGTCGCAGTCGCAGAACGCGACGTAGGGGGCGGTGGCCGCGAGCAGCCCCGCGTGACAGGCGGCGCCGAACCCGCGCCGGGTCTCGTGCACCACCGTCGCGCCCAGCTCGGCGGCCAGCTCCGCCGAGCCGTCCGTGGAGCCGTTGTCCACGACGATCGGCCGCACCCCGCGCGGCACTCGGCCCAACACCCACGGCAGCGCCTCCGCCTCGTCGAGGCAGGGCAGCACCAGATCGACGGTCGTCCCGACCGCTTCCGCGTCGTCCATGCCCCTCACGCTAGGAGCGGCACGGTCGTCGCAGACCCTTACGGCACCTTACGGAACACGAACGTCAATGCCGCTTCGGGCGTCACCGCAGGCCGAAGCCTCCTACCGTGGAGGGGTGAGCGAAGCACTCGACGCACCGGCGCTGCCCGCCCCGGTGCCACGCCGGATCCTGGTCGTGGACGACGACCCGACCGTGGCCGAGGTCGTCTCCGGCTACCTGCAGCGCGCCGGATACGCCGTGGACCGTGCCGGTGACGGCCGGGCCGCGCTGGAGCAGGCCGCCGCGCGGCGCCCGGACCTGGTGGTCCTGGACCTGATGCTGCCGGAGATCGACGGCCTGGAGGTCTGCCGCCGCCTGCGCGCCGAGCCGCTCTCGCACGCCGTCCCGATCGTCATGCTGACCGCCAAGGGCGACGAGCACGACCGGATCCTCGGCCTGGAGCTGGGCGCGGACGACTACGTCACCAAGCCGTTCTCGCCGCGCGAGCTGGTGCTGCGGATCCAGTCCGTGCTGCGCCGCAGCGGCGGCCCCGCACTGCCGCCCGAGGAGGCGGCGCCGGTCGCCGCCGGTGACCTGCGCGTCGACCCGGCGGCGCGGCGCGCCTGGCGTGGGGCCCGCGAGCTCACGCTGACGCTGCGCGAGTTCGACCTGCTGGCGTTCCTGCTCGCGCACCCCGGCACGGCCTTCGGCCGCGACGAGCTGATGCGCCGGGTGTGGGGCTGGGACTTCGGCGACCTGTCGACGGTGACCGTGCACGTGCGGCGGCTGCGCGAGAAGGTCGAGGACGACCCGGCGGCTCCGCGCCTGATCACCACCGTGTGGGGCGTGGGCTACCGCTTCGACCCCTCGGACGCGCCGGGCCGCGCGCTGGAGACGGCGGTGCCCGATGCATGACCTGCTGGAGATGGCCGCCATCGCGGCCCTCGGTGCGGGCCTGGCCGGGATCGCGGGCTGGCCCGCGGTGGTGCTGCTGCGGCGCCGCTCGCTGTCGTGGTCGCTGTTCACGGTCGCGCTGGTGACGGTGCTGGCGGTGGCGGCCGGGACGATCGCGGTGGCGCAGGCGATGTTCCTGTCCCGGCACGACTACGGCGTGGTCGTGGTGGTGCTGGCGATGGGTTCGGTGGTGTCGCTGGTCGTCGCCTGGCTGCTGGGCCGTCAGGTGGCCATCGGCAGCATGGAGTTGCGGCGCGCGGCGCGGACCGTGGGCAGCGACGCAGGCTTCACGGCGCCCGCGGTGCCGCTCAACTCCGAGCTCCAGGCACTGGGCGCGGAGCTGGCCGCGACGAGCGAGCGTCTCGCGGAGTCGCGGCAGCGCGAGCGGGCGCTGGAGTCCTCGCGGCGCGAGCTGATCGCCTGGATCTCGCACGACCTGCGCACGCCCCTGGCCGGCCTGCGGGCCATGGCGGAGGCCCTGGAGGACGGCGTCGCCGACGACCCCTCCCGCTACCACGCGCGCATCCGCACCGAGGTGGACCGGCTGACCGGCATGGTCGACGACCTCTTCGAGCTGTCCCGCATCCAGGCGGGCGCGCTGACGCTGTCGCTCTCCCGGGTCTCCGTCTACGACCTGGTCGGCGACGCGATAGCGGGCGCGTACCCGCTGGCGCGGGAGCGCGGCGTGCACCTGGTCGGCGGCGGCATCGCGCCGGTCCCGGTGGAGGTGGACCCGCGCGAGATCACCAGAGTCCTGGCCAACCTGCTGGTCAACGCGATCCGCGCGACACCCGTCGACGGCACGGTCGCCGTCTCGGCCCACGCCTTCGACCGCGAGGTCGTGCTCTCGGTCACCGACGGCTGCGGCGGCATCCCGGAGGCCGACCTGTCCCGTGTCTTCGACACCGGATTCCGCGGCGCGGCCGCCCGCACCCCCCGCACCACCCCCGCAGCGGGCGAGGCCGGCGCGGGCCTCGGCCTCGCCATCGTCCGCGGCATCGTCGAGGCCCACGAGGGTCGCGCCTCGGTCCGCAACGTCACGGGCGGCTGCTGCTTCGAGATCGCGCTGCCGACGGCGGCGCTCTGAACGCGCACCGATCGCGGGCCGCGGTACTTTCGTACCGTGGCCCGCGATCGGAGGGAGTGAGCGATGCCGGAGCCGGTCGACCCGCAGGAGTACGCGCGCATGCGCGCCATCGCCACCGAGCTGTGGCCGCTGGCCGACCACCTGGAGGGTTTCTGGGGCGTCGAGATCGGCGCGGCGGGCCCGTTCGTGATGATGAGCCCGGCCGGGCGCCACGAGTCGATCGTCTACCGCGTGGTGCGTCAGCTGGAGGATCAGATCCCGCGCACGCACCCGGACACCGACGTGATCGCCCAGTCCGGGGCCGAGATCGAGGACCCCTCCATCGGCCGGATGCGCCGCCCCGACGCGGTGGTCGTGCCGCTGCGCGTGCTGGACGAGTCCGAGGGCACGGTCGACGCGGGCGCCATCCTGGCCGTGGTCGAGGTCGTGTCGAAGAACAACCCGGACAACGACTACATCGACAAGGTCGCCGACTACCCCGCGATGGGCATCCCGCACTACCTGCTGGTCGACCCTCGCAAGGGCCTCGTCTTCACCTACGAGGCCATCCTCCCCGGCCCGGACGGGCCGCGCTACGACCGGGTCAGGGACTACGTCTTCGGTGACACCGTCCCCTTCGGCCCGTGGCGGATCGACACCTCCGCCTTCCGGCGTTACGGGAGCTGACGGCGGTGGGCGCCGGTGAGAGCGTCCGTTTCCAGGGGCCTTGTCCCTCCTGCGGGCAGGACGGGCCTCGCGAGGACGGGGTGGGGCTGCGTGCTCGCCGGCACGTACGTCGCGACGCTGCCGGAGCCGGAGCTGCTCGCGCGGCGGCTCCGCGCGGCGGGGGTCGGGGCCGCCGTCGTGCGGGCCTAGCCTGGGCGCATGCGTGAGCGGGAGTTGATCGAGGGGCTGGGGTTGGAGCCGCACCCCGAGGGCGGGTTCTACCGGCGGGTCTACACGAGCCCGCACGCGCATGCCGCCGCAGGCGGGGAGCGGCCGACGGTGACCTCGATCTACTACCTGATGACGGCCGCGCAGCCGTGCGGGCGGCTGCACCGGAACCGCAGCGACATCCTGCACTTCTTCCTGGAGGGCGACCCCGTCGAGTACCACACCGTCGACGCCGAGGGGCGGCTGCGGGTGCGGGTGCTGGGCGCCGGGGACGCCCGTGATCTGCTCGTCCCCGGCGGGTGGTGGAAGGCGTCGCGGTTGCCCGAGGGCGCGCGGTACGCGCTGGTCGCGGAGGTGGTGACGCCGGGGTTCGACTTCGCCGACCACGCGTTCGCCGAGGAGGCGGACCTGCCGCCCGCCCACCGCGCGGCACTGCGTCAGTTCCTCGGGTAGGCGTCGGCCTCCTCCGCGTCGGCTCCCTCGGCAGCCTCCACCGCTTCGGCCGCCTCCGCCCCTTCGGCCGCTTCCGCCGCGAACTCGGCCATGCCGTCCGTGAAGGAGACGCGCGGCGCCCAGCCCAGCTCGGCGCGCAGGCGGCGCGAGTCCGCGGTGATGTGGCGGACGTCGCCGAGGCGGAACTCCCCCGTGACGACCGGCGCCGGGCCGCCGTACGCGGCGGCGAGCGCGGAGGCGAGGTCCCCGACCGTGTGGATCTCGCCGCTGCCGACGTTGTAGGCGCGGAAGGCCCCCGGGTCACGGGTGTCCAGCGAGGCAAGTGCCGCCAGGTTCGCCGAGGCCACGTCCCTGACATGGACGAAGTCACGGCGTTGGGCGCCGTCCTCGAAGACCCGAGGGGCCCGGCCGCGCGCGAGCGCGGAGCGGAAGAGGGCGGCGACGCCCGCGTAGGGGGTGTCGCGGGGCAGGCCGGGACCGTAGACGTTGTGGTACCGCAGCGACACCGCGGTGCCGCGGCAGGCGCGGGCCCAGGCGGAGGCGAGGTGCTCCTGGTGGAGCTTGGTCGCGGCGTAGACGTTGCGCGGGTCGGCCGGGGCGTCCTCGCCGACCAGGCCCGGCGTCAGTTCCGCGCCGCAGCGCGGGCAGCGCGGGTCGAAGCGGCCCACCTCGAGGTCCGCGACGCGGCGCGGTGGCGCGGGCACGGGGCCGTGGGCGGGGCAGTGGTAGCGGCCCTCGCCGTAGACGACCATCGAGCCGGCCAACACCAGTCGGCGCACGTCCGCGCGGGCCATCGCCGCGAGCAGGACGGCGGTGCCGAGGTCGTTGGCGCCGGCATAGGCGGGCGCGTCCGCGAAGTCGACGCCGAGGCCGACCATGGCGGCCTGGTGGCAGACGGCGTCCACTCCGCGCAGTGCGTCCGCGACCACGCTCGGGTCGCGGAGATCACCGCGCACGGATGTGACACCTGGTAGCGACACGGGCCGCTGATCAAAGACGTGAACGGTGTGCCCGTCCGCGAGCAGTGCTCTCGCGATCGCCGTTCCGATGAAGCCGGCCCCGCCGGTCAGCAGTACCTCCATGCAGCCGACGCTAGGCCGCCCGCCGCCTCGGGGCAGTAGTGAACACCGTCACGTCACCACTCCGTAAGGACGCCTGGAAGGATAGGCGGCATGCGCATCACCGTACTGGCCGGAGGCATCGGCGGAGCCCGCTTTCTGCGCGGGCTCAAGGCGGCGGTCGGCCCCGCCGACGAGATCACCGTCATCGGGAACACGGGCGACGACATCCACCTGTTCGGGCTGAAGGTCTGCCCCGACCTGGACACGGTGATGTACACGCTCGGCGGCGGCATCCACGAGGAGCAGGGCTGGGGCCGCGCGGAGGAGACCTGGTCGGTCAAGGAGGAGCTCGCCGCCTACGGCGTCGGCCCGTCCTGGTTCGGACTGGGCGACCGGGACTTCGCCACCCACATCGTCCGCACCCAGATGCTCGGCGCCGGCTACCCGCTGAGTGCCGTCACCGAGGCGCTGTGCGACCGCTGGCAGCCGGGCGTCCGGCTGCTGCCGATGACCGACGACCGCGTGGAGACCCACGTGGTCATCGAGGACCCCGAGCAGGGCGGCAAGCGCCGCGCGGTCCACTTCCAGGAGTACTGGGTCAAGTTGCACGCCGCCGTCCCCGCCGAGGCGATCCTGCCGGTCGGCGCCGAGACGGCCAAGCCCGCGCCCGGTGTGGTCGAGGCCGTCGCCGAGGCGGACGTGATCCTCTTCCCGCCGTCCAACCCGATCGTCTCCATCGGCACCATCCTCGCCGTCCCCGGTGTGCGCGAGGCCCTGGTCGCCGCCCAGGCGCCGATCGTCGGCCTCTCCCCCATCGTCGGCGGCGCGCCGGTGCGCGGCATGGCCGACAAGGTGCTGGAGGCCGTCGGCGTGGAGAGCAGCGCGGCGGCCGTGGCCAAGCACTACGGCTCCGACCTGCTCGACGGCTGGCTCGTCCACACCGGCGACGAGGCCTCGGTCGCCGAGGTCGAGGCGGCCGGCATCATCTGCCGTGCGGTGCCGCTGCTGATGACCGACGTCGACACCACGGCCGCGATGGCCCGTCAGGCCCTGGAACTGGCCGAGCAGGTGCGCGGGTGACCGCCGACGCGCAGCCCGCCGATCGGGTCGATCGGGTCGAGCTCCTCGCGGTGCCCGGCCTGCCCGAGATCGCCGCCGGTGACGACATCGCCGCGCTGCTCGTCGCCACGGAGGGCTTCGCCCTGCGCGACGGCGACCTCGTCGTGGTCACCTCGAAGATCGTCAGCAAGGCGGAGGGCCGGATCGTCGAGGCCACGGACCGCGAGGCGGCGATCGACGCGGAGGCCGTCCGCGTCGTCGCCCGGCGCGGCCGGACCCGGATCGTGGAGAACCGCCAGGGCCTGGTCATGGCCGCGGCCGGCGTCGACGCGTCGAACACCCCGCCCGGCACGGTGCTGCTGCTGCCGGAGGATCCGGACGCCTCCGCGCGGGCGCTGCGCAAGCGCCTCCACGAACTGACCGGCGCCCAGGTGGGTGTGCTGATCACCGACACCTTCGGCCGCCCCTGGCGCAACGGCCTCACCGACGTGGCGATCGGCGCCGCCGGCGTCGCGGTCCTGGAGGACCACCGCGGCCGCGCCGACAACCACGGCAACGAGCTCTCGCTGACCGTCACCGCGACCGCGGACGAGCTCGCCGCGGCGGCGGACCTGGTCAAGGGCAAGACCTCCGGCCGCCCGGTCGCGATCGTCCGCGGCCTGGCCCACGTGGTGACCGAGGACGACGGCGACGGCATCCGCCCGCTGATCCGCCCCGGCGAGGACGACCTCTTCCGCCTGGGCACCTCCGAGGCGGTCCGCGAGGCCGTGCACGGCCGACGCACGGTCCGTGCCTTCACCGACGAACCGGTCGACGCCGGCGCGGTCCGCCGCGCCGTCGCGGCCGCGATCACGGCTCCCGCCCCGCACCACACGACGCCGTGGCGCTTCGTCCTGGTCGAGACGGAGGCCATGCGCGTCCGCCTGCTCGACGCGATGCTCGCGGCCTGGAACCGCGACCTGGTCGACCTCGACGGCTGGGACCCTGAGCGCGTCGCCCGCCGCGTCCGTCGCGGCGACGTGCTGCGCAACGCGCCGTACCTGGTCGTGCCGTGCCTGGTCATGGACGGCGCCCACGACTACCCCGACGCGCGCCGTGCGGCGGCGGAGCGGGAGATGTTCGTGGTGGCGATGGGCGCGGCGGTGGAGAACCTGCTGGTCACCCTGGCGGGTGAGGGTCTGGGCTCGGCGTGGGTCTCCTCGACGATGTTCTGCCGCGACACGGTCCGTGAGGTGCTGGAACTCCCCGCGGAGTGGGATCCCATGGGCGCCGTCGCCGTCGGCCGCCCTGCCGCTCCCGCGCCTGCGCGCGACCCACGAGACCCGGAGCACTTTCTGACGGTGAGGTAGCTGCATCACCCTCAGGGGGGCGGGGAACTGTGCGAGAAACCACCCTGTGCGGATGGCCCTGCGCGTTCGGGGACTCACCACACACGGTGGCTTGTCGCGCAGTTCCCCGCGCCCCCCGACAGTGCAACGTCCTGCGGGAGCCTCACCGAGCTACATGTCGCGGAAATCGTGCGGGGCGTACCTCGGGGCACGCCGTGGCGCGGCGACGTGCAGTGTGTGGAGCAGGCGGCAGACGCGGTAGCGGTGGGGCCGGTACGGCTCGAGGAGCTCCAGCATCACCGCGTCGTCGCTGCGTTCCCGTCCGGCGAGGGCCCAACCGACCGTGTTCGGCAGGTGCAGGTCCCCGACGGACACGGCGTCCGCGTCGCCGTTGCTGCGCTGGAGCGTCTCCGCCGCCGTCCAGACGCCGATGCCGGGGACGGACGTCAGCCGGGCGACGGCGTCGGCCGGGGACATCACCGACGCCTCCTCCAGCCGCGGAGCGAGCCTCGCCGCCCGCACGACCGTGGCGGCGCGCTTGCCGTCGACGCGGGCGCGGTGCCAGGCCCAGGAGGGGATCATCGCCCAGTCGCGCGCCGCGGGCGGCGCGTACATGAACGGCGGGACCGCGGACCCGCCCGGCGCCGGCTCGCCGTACTGCCGCAGCAGCATCCGCCACGCCTCGTAGGCCTCACCGGTGGTGACCTTCTGTTCCAGGATCGCGGGGACCAGGGACTCCATGACCAGCCCGGTGCGCCCGATCCGCAGACCGGGGTGGCGGGCGTGCGCGTCGCGCAGCAGGCGTTGGCCGCGCGGGTCGAAGGAGGACGGGTCGTCGTCCGCGCCGAGCCAGCGCGGGACCGCGTCCAGCAGCCAGGACGCGCCCGCGCCCCAGGCCGTCGCCTCGACGGCCCCTTCCGCGGGGCGGGTGCGCAGCCGGAGCGTGCCGACGCCGGCAGGGGTGCGGGAGACGCGCCACAGCGCGCCGTCGCGGGTGCGCCGGTAGGCGGGGTCGAGGGGGCCGCGCCGCAGGAATCCGAAGGTCATCGCGAGGTCGAGTGGGCCGTCCGGCTTCCAGACGCGCACCGCGCCCTGTGCCGGTGCGGGCGTTCCCGCGGTCGCGTCAGTCCCACTTCTCACTTGAGCCAGGTTACCGGCACGCAAAGTTAGCGGTGGGGGCCTGGTCCCTTCGCCCGGCGCACGCCGTAGGCTGGGCACCACCATGAGCCAGACACCCCTCAGCGGCGCAGAGTCCCCCGCCGATCTGCTGCGCTCCCTTCTCGAAGCCGATCCGGCGCGGCCTCTCATCACCTTCTACGACGACGCGACGGGCGAGCGGGTCGAGCTCTCCGTCAAGACGTTCGACAACTGGGTGGCCAAGACCGCGAACCTGCTGCAGGACGAGCTGTTGGCCGCCCCGGACGACAGATGCGCGCTGCTGCTGCCCGCGCACTGGCAGAGCGCGATCTGGCTCTTCGCCTGTTGGTCGGTGGGCGTGCTGGCCTGTCCGGGCGGCGACCCGGCCAAGGCGCAGCTGGTCGTCAGCGGACCGGACAGCCTGGAGGAGGCGCTGGACTGCGACGGCGAGCGGGTGGCGCTGGCGCTGCGTCCGCTCGGCGGGCGGTTCCCGCAGCTGCCGGACGGCTTCGTGGACTACGCGGTCGAGGTGCCGGCCCAGGGGGACCGGTTCGTGCCGTACGCGCCCGTCGACCCCGCGCGGCCGGCCCTGGAGATCGACGGCGAGCAGCTCAGCGGCTCGCACGTGGTCGCGCTGGCGGCCGAGCACGCGCGGCAGTTGGGGCTCGGCGAGGAGGACCGGGTGCTGTCCACGCTCAGCTACGGCGACTGGGACGGCCTGGCCGGCGGGCTGCTCGCGCCGCTGGTGGTCGGCGGCAGCGTGGTGCTGTGCCGCCACAGCGAGTCGCTCGCTCCCGAGACCCTGGCCCGGCGCATCGCGGACGAACGCGTCACCCGTCAGCTGGACTAGCACCCGCCTGTTGGACCAGCACCCGTCAGCCGGTCCGATCACCCGGACCCGTCCCCCGGACGGGTCACTCCACCTGTGATCGCCACCCACCCCGGACATGATCGATGGACGGCAGCAGCACGCTGCCGTCCATCGTCGTCTACCCGACCGGGGGTCTCGTGGGCAGCAGCGGCAGACGGCGTCGAGTCGTGTTCTGGCTCTCCCTCGGGCTCGGGGTGCTGCTGCTCCTGGCCGTGGGCACGGTGTGGATCGGCTACACCAAGCTGAACGGCAACATCCACGCCGACACGACGACCGACAGGCTGCTCGGGCCGAGCTCCTCCCGTCCCACGGAGGTCAACGGCGAGAACATCCTGGTCATCGGCTCCGACTCGCGGGCAGGCGCCAACGCCGCGTACGGCACCACCATCGGGGCGCGCTCGGACACCACGATCCTGCTGCACATCGGCCGTGACCGACGCCGGGCCGTGGCCGTCAGCCTGCCACGCGACGCGATGGTCGACGTGCCCGCGTGCGAGCTGCCGAGCGGCAAGGTCACCGCGCCGTACCAGGGCATGTTCAACTCGGCGTACGAGCAGGGCGGCACGGCCTGCACGATCCGCACCGTCGAGAAGCTCACGGACATCCGGATCGACCACTTCGTGGTGGTCGACTTCACCGGGTTCAAGAAGATGGTCGACGCGGTGGGCGGGGTGGAGGTCTGCCTGTCCCAGCCGGTCGTCGACAAGGACGCCGCGCTGGACCTGCCGGCGGGCCGGCAGACCCTCGACGGCGAGCAGGCGCTCGGCTACGTGCGGGTGCGCTACGCGCTGGGCGACGGCAGCGACACCCAGCGGATGGGCCGTCAGCAGGACTTCCTCTCCTCCCTGGTCGCGAAGATCGACAGCTCGGGCGTCCTGCTCAACCCGACGCGCCTGTACCCGCTCCTGGACGCGGCGACCTCGTCGCTGACGGTCGATCCGGGGCTGGACTCGCTGAGCAAGCTCTACGACCTGGCGTCGAGCCTGTCGCACCTGCCGGCCAGTCAGGTGAGCTTCCTGACCGCGCCCCGGGAGCCGTACGTCCTCGACCGCAACCGCGACCAGTTCAAGCAGCCGGACGCGGCGGAGCTGTTCCGGCAACTGCGCAACGACCAGCCCGTGACGGTCTCCCCCGGTCCGACCGGGACGGCGGCAGCGGCGTCACCCGGAACGGTGAATACGGGCGTCGGCTCCACGACCCGACTCCCGTTCGCCCTGCCGGTCGCCGTCGCCGCGGCCGCGGCGGATCCGACCCCCGCGCCGACGTACACCGGCCGCTCCGCGGCCCAGGACGTCTGCGCCACTCCCTGATGCCCCTGAACCCGGCGGGAGCCGGCGCCCTGACCGACCCCTGAACCGACCTGTGAACGGACGCGCCCCTGCCGGAATCGCTCAGCCGCGCCCGCTACGCTGACGCCGCAACGACGGGAAGCTGCGGGAACGGAACGGGAGCGGTACGTGGGCACGCGTGGCAAGGGCGGCGGCAGGCGACGGGTCGACACCCCGGACGCCGGAGCCCCCATGGCTTCCCGCGAGGGGTCGGGCACCGGCTCCCGCGCCGCGTCGCGCAACGGCTCGCGCTCGGCCTCACGCGCCCGGGCCAAGGGGCGCGGGCGGGCACGCGGCGGTACGCGCAGCGGCCCCTGGCTGGCCGCCGTGGCCGGCTTCGTGGCGATCGCGGCCGTCGGCGGCTACCTGGCGCTGCACGGCGGCGGTGCCCCGAGCGCCGCTGCTCAGGACGCAGCCGACTCCTCGGCCTCGGCCGCACCGCCCTCGATCTCGGCCTCTGCGGCGCCGGCCTGCGCGCCGGAGCCCGCCGACACCGCCTTCGCCACCTCGGGGGCCAAGGCACTGCCGCTGGACACCCGGGTGACGGTGCTGAACGGCAGTGGAACCTTCGGGCAGGCGGAGGCGGTGCTGAACTGGATGCAGAACACCGAGAAGTTCCTGCGCACCAGCAACGGCGGCCCGGCCTCGCACCAGGCGACCACCACGCTCGTCTACGCGCCGAACCACGCCGACCAGGCCCGCACGCTGGTCGCGGCCCTCGGCCTGCCCGCCTCCGCCCTGCACGGGAACGGGACCGCGCGCGGCGCGCGTGACCCGATGGTGCTGACGCTCGGAACCGACTTCCGAGGCGTCGGCAAATCTTTCTCCCACTGCTAGGAACCGTTTGCCGGGCCGTCGCGTCCATGCGCCCCGGGAGGTTCCTGCGAATGGTGAACCGAGTGGAATTCCTTGCACACGGTGTGTGACGGAGCGCACCGGAACTAGGCATTTCTCTTGTTCTGTTCCCACCCTCCTGCTCGTGAACTGCAGACCACGAATGGTTAAAGTCTTGCGGATACAGCACGCGGGGGCAGGGCTGTGGAACGCACACCGCCGAGGGGGGAACCGACCCTTGAACAATGAACGACAAGTCGCCCGCGCGCCGATTACGGACACCCCGGACGAAATAGAGAATTCCGACGCGGAGTTCTTTTCCGGTAATTCCGGTCCGAGCGGGGAGGGGACCCGCCGGGCTCGGCGGAACGGGCACCGGAAGAAGGCCGGACGCAGAAAACGCGTCCTCAAGTGGACGGCCGTCGCAGCCTCCACGACGGTGCTGCTCTCCGCGGCGGGCATCTACGTCTACGTGAAGGTGCTGGACAGCAACATCCACTCGGAGGCGCTGCACTCGGGCGCCGGCCCCGCCCCCTCGACCGTGGCCGAGAAGTCGGTGGGTGGCAGCGCGCCCATCAACGTCCTGGTCATCGGATCGGACTCACGCAACAGCTCCTCGGACCTGAGCCTCGGCGGCTCGCAGGACTCGGTCGGCGGCGCGGGCCACGCGGACGTCGAGATGCTGGTCCACATCTCCGCGGACCGCACCAACGCCTCGATCACCAGCATGCCGCGCGACACCTGGGTCCAGCCGTACGCCTGCAAGGGCATGCCGACCGGGCACCGGAAGATCACCGAGACCCTCGCCTACGGGCCGGGCTGTGTCGTGGACACATGGGAGAGTCTGAGTCACATCCAGATCGACCATTTCGTCATGCTCGACTTCTCCGGCGTGGTGAAGATGGCGGACGCGGTCGGCGGGGTGCAGGTGTGCACGAAGCAGAACGTCGCCGACTACAAGATCACCTATGACAACACCGGCGAACACGAGGAAGGCTCCGACCTCGTCCTGCCGGCCGGCACGCACACGATCTACGGCGTCCAGGCGCTGGAGTGGCTGCGCACCCGCCACGCCTGGGAGGACGGCACCGACATCGGCCGCACCCACGCGCAGCACCTCTACCTGAACTCCATGATCCGCAAGATGAAGTCGGCCAACACGCTGCTCGACCCGCTCAAGGTCAACTCCCTCGCCCAGGCAGCCACCTCCGCGATGACCGTGGACCCGAGCCTGAAGAGCATCGAGGCGATGACCTCACTCGCGCTGGAGTTCAACAAGGTGCCGGCCAGCCGGGTCACCACGGTGACGATCCCGTTCGACCACCTGACCTACCCGGGCCAGAGCGACCCGAACAACTGGGTGCCGGCGCTCAACGCGGACAGCGACAAGATCTTCTCGATGATCGCCAACGACATCCCGCTCGACAAGGGCGGCGCGTCCTCGGCGCCGAGCAGCAGCCCCTCCCCGTCCGCGACGCCCCGCGCGAGCAGCGCGCCGGTGGACAAGGCGGCCGTGCAGATCTCGGTCGAGAACGCGAGCGTCGACGGCCGCGGCAAGGCGATGACCGACCACCTGGTCGCGGCGGGCTTCACCAAGGCCGTCCGCGACACGCAGACCGTCACCGGCGGTACGCAGCTCAGCTACCCGGCCGCCGACCAGGCGCAGGCGCAGGCCGTCGCCGCCGAGCTGGGCCTGACGCCGTCCGTGCTCAAGGCGGACCCGTCCGTCACGCACCTGGTGCTGCGGGTCGGCAGCGAGTGGCCGACCGGTTTCGACTACCGCGACACCCTGCCCAAGCAAGGGGCCGTGCCGACGAGCGCCGTCACCCAGAACGCGGCGGCGGACGCCGGCCAGTGCATGGACGTCTACGCGCCCTACGTGTGGAAGGGCACGACGCCGCCGAACGTCCCGCAGCCGCCCGACTACAAGCCCTACACGACGCCGTGATGCACGCCCGCCGCTGAGCCGCGCGGCGTCCCGGCCGGGTCACTCCGGCCGGGCCACCGCGACGGGCCACTCCGGGCCGGTCACTCGCGGCGAGTCACTCGGAGCAGGTCACTCCGGGCGGGGCGCGGTGCTCGCGATCACCTTGCGGGCCAGGGACCGCGGGCTGGTCAGGAAGCCCCAGCCCCAGGACATGTGCATGGTGGCCAGCGCCACCGGCAGCTGGAGGCGCGCGGAGGCCGACAGGCCCTTGCCCTCCTTGGCCGAGCCGAGCAGGATCGCCGCCGCGTAACCGCCCGGGACGACCAGGGCGACGGGCGTCAGCGCCACCCCCGCGACCAGCCCGGCCACGCAGCCCACCAGGGCCGCCGGCGGGGCGAGGTAGCGCAGGTTGACCGAGCCGCGGTGGTAGCGGGTGACCACGCGGCGCCAGCGGCCGTAGTCCTTGTACTGCTTGGCGAGCGCGCGGACGTCGGGGCGCGGGCGGTAGGTGACCTTGAGGTCCGGGGTGAACCAGATCAGGCCGCCGTCCTGGCGGATGCGGTAGTTCAGCTCCCAGTCCTGGGCGCGGATGAACTCCTCGTTGTAACCGCCCTGCCGCTCCAGCACCTCGCGGCGGAAGACACCGAGGTAGACGGTGTCGGCGGGGGCGGCCTCGCCGCCGGTGTGGAACGCGGCGTTGCCGACGCCGATCCGGGAGGTCATCGCGGCGGCGACGGCCTTCTCCCACTCCGTCTCGCCCTCGGCGGCCATGATGCCGCCGACGTTGGCCGCGTCCTTCTCGTCGAGCAGGCGGACGGCGGTGGCGATGTAGCCGGGGGTGAGCAGCCCGTGGCCGTCGACGCGCACCACGATCGGGAAGCGCGAGCCCTTGATCGCCGCGTTCAGCGCGGCAGGCGTGCGGCCGGTCGGATTGGGGACGGTGTGCACCTCACGCGTGCTCCCGGCGGTCTCGGCGACCAACTGGGCGGCGATCTCGTCGGTCCGGTCCTTGGACGGGCCGAGGGCGATGACGACCTCGATCGCGCCGTCGTACTCCTGCTCGAGGATGCGCTCGACGGCGGTGCGCAGGTGCCGCTCCTCATCAAGGACCGGCATGATGACGGAGACGGCGGGGAGGGGCGTGGCGACCATAATCCCGCCACGGTACAGCGAGGCGCGGCTCCGGTTCCAACGGCCCCTTCACAGGTGTGCGGGGACGGTGCCCTTATCGCATCAGGATTGCTACAGCTTTCCGTTTTGCGTCGTTCGTCCTACCAACGTCGCCGATGAGCAGGCATGCTCACAGTCATGAGCGATACGTCCCAGTGGGGCGGAGGGGAGCCGCCCCTGCCGCCCGAGCTGAACCCGCGCAACGGCACGTCCGGAGCGAAGCGCCCCCGCCGAACGTCCGGGACGGCCACAGGCGCCCCCGCCGGGCCCACCCTCGGCAGCCGCAACGGCAACGGCAACGGGCAGCGGAAGTGGTCGCGCAAGCGCAAGATCAGGCTGACCGCGACCGTCCTGGTCGTCGGCCTGCTCGCGGTCGGCGGCGGCAGCTACGCCTGGGCGAGCAGCAAGCTCAACAAGACCAACGTGCTGGCCGACTACGCCGGCCGCCCGCCGGTGGGCAAGGGCACCAACTGGCTGATCCTCGGCTCCGACAGCCGCCAGGGACTCTCCACGACGGACCAGCAGCGCCTGCACACCGGTTACGACACCGGCGCGCGCACCGACTCGATGATGGTGCTGCACATCGGCTCCAACGGGGACACCCTGATGAGCATCCCGCGCGACTCCTACGTGACCATCCCCGCCTGGACGGACAGCAAGGGCGTCCAGCACCACGAGTCCCGCCACAAGATCAACGCCGCCTTCGCGATGGGCGACGGCCCGCTGCTGGTCAAGACGGTCGAGTACAACACCGGCATCCACATCGACCACTACGCCGAGATCGGCTTCTCCGGCTTCGTCAACGTCGTGGACGACCTCGGCGGCGTGGACATGTGCCTGGACCACGCCATCGTCGACAAGGACTCCGGCGCCAACCTCAAGGCCGGCTGCCAGACCCTGAACGGCACCCAGGCTCTCGCCTTCGTCCGCGAGCGCCACCAGGAGGCCACCCAGGACATCGCCCGCATGCAGCACCAGCAGCAGTTCCTGAACGCGCTCGCCCACAAGGCGACCTCGATGGGGACGATCCTCAACCCGTTCACGCTCTACCCGACGCTGGACAGCGGGCTGTCCATGCTGCAGGTCGACAACAACACCGGGCTCACCGACCTCGCGTCGATGTTCCTCGCGATGAAGGACCTCAAGAGCGGCAACGGCAAGACCATGACCGTGCCGATCGCGGACGCGAACTACCAGACCCCGGCCGACGGGGTGGCGCTGAAGTGGAACATGTCCGAGGCCCAGCAGGTCTTCGACGCGTTCAAGAACGACACCAAGGTGCCGTCGTTCTCGAACTAGGCCGGCCGGTCGCCGGGCTCCGGCGACTCGGGCTCGGGCTCGGGCTCGGGCTCCTGGCTCAGGCTCGGGCTCCTGCGGCTCAGGCTCCGGCGGCCGTGACGATGGCGTCGGTCACGAAGCCGGCCACCACGCCCGCGAAGATGCCCCAGGTGACGAGCTCCTTCATGGCCGACTTGCGGGCCACCGACAGGAGCTCGATCACCACGTAGAGGATCGAGCCGGCGGCCAGGGTCAGGAAGCCGATCGACAGGAAGTCGTTGGTCACCGACTGCCCGACCAGGGTGCCGACGAAGGTCGGGCCGCCGCCGATCAGCCCGAGCAGGCCGAGGCGCCCCCAGGACGGGCGGGTCCCCTCGGCCGCGAGCGGCGCGACGATGCCGAAGCCCTCGGTGGCGTTGTGCAGGCCGAAGCCGATGATCAGCAGGACGGCCAACTGCAGCTGGCCGGAGGCCGCGCTGTTGCCGATGGCGAGGCCCTCGGCGAAGTTGTGCAGGCCGATGCCGATCGCGATCATCAGCGCGAGGGTGTCGAACCGCGACCGCCCGCCGGTCCCGGCCTCCCCTGCGGCGGCGGCCTTGCGGGCCATCAGCCGGTCGAAGTAGACCAGGCCCAGCAGCCCGAGGCCGAAGCAGCCGAAGAACATCAGGGCGTGGCCGCCGGCGTAGCCGTAGCGGTGGTTGGACAGGGCCTCGTCGATCGGGTCCCAGGCGTGCGTGAGCACGTCCCACAGCAGGAAGACCAGGATGCCGATCGCCAGGGCGTTCAGCAGCACCCGCGTCCGCGGCAGGGGCGCGCGGAGACGGCCGATCGGCAGGCCCAGGTAGATGGTGAACCCGGCGATGGCGCCCAGCAGCGCGATCTCGGACGACGACATGACGACGGGTGCCTCTCTACGACACGAAGGCTTGCGGCGAGTTAGGTTAGCCTAAGCAATTCTCCGTGCGGTAGTCGGCCTCCTCGTCCCGCTATGCGAACCGGTCGAGCTCCGGCGCCGAGACGTGCAGCACCTCGTAGCGGTCGCCCTCCTCGACGGGCTCCGCGCCCGCCCGCCAGAGTGTGAGGCGGACCGTCTGCCAGGCGTGCGGGTCGACGGCCAGCACGGCCGTGTGGACGTCCGAGTGGGCGGCCAGCTCCCGCAGGTCTGCCGTCTCACGCTCCATCAACTGCGACAGCCCCAGCCCGTCCTGGTCCGGCTCGGGTGGGAGCAGGGCGAGCCGCCGGGTGGCGGCGCCGACCTCCTCGCCGCGGGCCGGACCCGCGAACACGGCCGCCCCCAACCACTGCCGGACCGGCACCCGCCCGAAGCTGCGGACGATGTTCTGGAAACCGCCGCCGCGCAGCAGGAAGTCGGCCGCACCCGCCGCGTCGCGCCAGACGTAGAACGGCGCGTACTCGTTGACCGGCGAGCCGGCCACCCCGCGCGCACGCATCAGATAGGCCTTGAAGCCGAGCCCGGCCCGGTCGTCCAGCATCGAGGACGCGGCCGCGACCCGCTTGCGGATGATCTCCATGTCGTAGTCGGCCGGCAGGGCGATCGGGTACTGCATCGCGTACATGAAATCCCCCGGATCTAGTGTTCGGATGCGGACAGCAGCAGGCCGAGCACTCCGGCGACGGCCTGGTCGAACGGTTCCCTCGAGCCCGCCGCGCGGGCGAGGACGTAGCCGCCCTGGAGCGTGGCGACCAGGGTCGTCGCGACCGCCGAAGCGTCGAGCGTCGGCGCCAACTCCCCTGCGGCGACGGCCTCCCCGAGCACCTCGGCGAGCCTCCCGCGCAGCCAGGCGAGCGTCTCGGCGACCGGGGCGCGCAGTTGCGGGTCGGCCATCAGCTCGGCGTCCTGGGTGAGGCCGCCGATCGGGCAGCCGCGCAGGACGTCGCGTTCGCGACGCAGGTACGCGGTCAGCCGCTCGACGGCCGGCGCGGGGCCGGACAACTCGGCGTCGGCCTTGGCGCGCATCTCCTGCGCGGTCTCGACGATCGCCGACTGCGCGAGGTCGGCCTTGCCGGCGAAGTGGTGGTACATGCTGCCCTGCCCGGCCCCGGCCCGCTGCAGCACGGCCTTCGGGCTGGTGCCGGTGTAGCCGCGCTCCCACAGCAGGTCCCGCATGCTCTCGACGAGTCGCCGGGCGGTGTCGGTACTCATGCCGACAACTGTACATACCAGTAGGTACAGAATCCACGGCGAGCAGCGGCCGGCTCCGCCCCGGCCGCGCGCCGGCTCCGCTCAGGCCTGGCCGGCCTGGCGCGCCAGCGGGTTGGAGCCGATGGAGTTGGCGACGGTGAAGCTGACCGTGCCGGAGACGTACCGGTCGTCGGACCACTCGATGGGCCGCCCGGCGGGCGTCGTGGTGACCCGGCGGATGCGCAGCAGCGGGCTGCCGCGCCGGATGCCGAGCAGGCGCGCATCCTCCGCACCGGCCGCGACCGCGTCGATGACGTGCTCGCCGTAGGCGAAGACCATGCCGATGTCCTCGTACAGCGCCTGGACGACGGAGACGCACTCGGCGGGGAGCCGCTCCACCGAGTCGGCCATCCACGCGGCGTAGACGTTGCGCTCGAGCAGCACGGGATCGCCGTCCAGGCCGCGCACGCGCAGCACCTGGAGGACCTCGTCGCCGCGCTTGATCTGCAACTTCTCGGCGTCCTCCGCGGTCGCGGGGCGGCGGTGCTGCTCCAGCACCCGGCCGGTCGCCGTGCGGCCCATGGCCGCGGCCCACTGGGCGAAGCTGCGCAGCTCGGCGAAGCTCTGGCTGCGGCGGTTGCCGAGGACGACGCGACGCGCCCCCTGACGGGAGCCGATCCGGCCCTCCGCGGTCAGCGCGGCGACGGCCTGACGGACGGTGCCGCGCGAAACGGCGTAGCGGGCCGAGAGCTCCGTCTCGGTCGGCAGCGGGCCCCCCACCGGGTATTCCCCGCGGTCGATGGCCTGCCGCAGCTCCTCCGCGATCTCCTCATGCCGTGCGGCCACAGTGCGCACTCCTTGATCAGTCTTCGCCGCTCGGTCGTTCTCCCTGGCAGCAACGGCGTGATCGTACCGTTACGTGCACAGTCAACGAAACGCCGTATCGGCAGAGGGGATTCCGACAGGGAATCGCATGCGTGTGTTGACGCGCTGTTAACCGAACGGACACCATGCTCGGGCGTACTGTCATCGACTTGTTCGGACAAGTGATTCTGATCCGTCTGATCTGACGCCTCCTCAGGAGACCATCGTGACCTCCACCCTCCGGGCCGCCGCGCTGACCGGCGTTCTGGTCGCCTCTGCGCTGACGCTGACCGCATGTGGTTCCGCCGCCTCCGTCAACAAGAGCAGCGCCGGCTCCTCTGACTCTGTCAAGGCCAGCACCGCCACCTCCGCCGCCGACTTCGGCGGCATGGACGCGCTCGTCGCGGCCGCGAAGAAGGAGGGCCAGCTCAACCTGATCACCCTCCCCCGTGACTGGGCCAACTACGGCAAGCTCATGGACGAGTTCACCGCCAAGTACGGCATCAAGATCAGCGACGAGAACCCCGAGGGTTCCTCGCAGGACGAGATCAACGCGATCACGACCCGCAAGAACCAGGACCGCGCGCCGGACGCGGTCGACGTCGGCGGTGCCTTCGCGATCCAGGGCCAGCAGCAGGGCCTGTTCGCCTCGTACAAGGTCGCCAACTTCGCCGAGATCCCCTCGGGCCGCGCCGCCACCGACGGCACCTGGTACAACGACTACGGCGGCTACATCTCCATCGGCTGCAACGCGGGCAAGGTCAAGGAGTGCCCGAAGAGCTTCGCCGACCTGCTCAAGCCCGAGTACAAGGGCATGGTCGCCCTCAACGGTGACCCGACGCAGGCCAACGCCGCCTTCTCCGCCGTCTACGCGGCCGCGCTGGCCAACGGCGGCTCGCTGGACAACATCCAGCCGGGCATCGACTTCTTCGGCAAGCTCAAGAAGTCCGGCAACTTCAACCCGGTCCAGTCCAAGCAGTCGACGGTCGAGTCGGGCGAGACCCCGATCAGCATCGACTGGGAGTACCTGAACTCCGGCTACGCCTCCGAGTTCAAGACCAAGGGCATCAACTGGCAGGTCAACATCCCGACGGATGGCCTGTACGCCGGTTACTACAACCAGGCCATCAACAAGTGGGCGCCGCACCCCGCTGCCGCCCGCCTGTGGGAGGAGTTCCTCTTCTCCGCCGACGGCCAGAACGGCTTCCTCGGCGGCTACGCCCGCCCGGTGCTGTTCGACGCCCTGAAGTCGGCCGGCACGCTGGACAGCACGGCGGCCGCCAGCCTGGCCACCGTCTCCGGCACCGCGCCGATCCCGAGCCAGGACCAGATCACCAAGGCCAAGGCCGCTGTCGCCTCCGGCTGGTCGAAGGCCCTCGCCGGGTGAGCACCGCTCCGCTGAGCGCGACGCCTGCTCGCCGCCGCCCCAAGGGGGCGGCGGCGGGCCGGCTCGCCGTCGTCCCGCTGCTGCTCTTCGTCGCCGTGTCCTTCGGGGTTCCCGCCCTGGCCATGGCCTACGGTGCGTTCACCACGTACAACCCCGGCAAGCCCAGCCAGTACACGATGGGCAACCTGACCGCCTCGCTGCAGGGCGGCTACCTCGACGCGCTGATCGGCAGCGTCAAGCTGTCCGCGCTGTCCGCGCTGATCGCCGTGGTGGCCGGGCTGCTGCTGGCCCAGGCCGTCGTCACCTCCCGCTTCGCGCTGCTGCGCAAGGCCGTGCTGAGCGCCTCCGGCGTGCTGGCCAACTTCGGCGGCGTGCCGCTGGCGTTCGCCTTCATCGCCACCCTCGGCAACGCCGGTGTGCTGACCACCAAGCTCCACCTGGACCAGCACGGTTGGAGTCTCTACTCCTTCAACGGCCTGGTCCTGGTCTATCTGTACTTCCTGATCCCGCTGATGGTGCTGAGCGTCATCCCCTCGCTGGACGGCCTGCGCCGCCAGTGGCGTGAGGCCGCCCAGAACAACGGCGCGACCGCCTGGCAGTACTGGCGCCACGTGGCCCTGCCCGTCCTCGCCCCCTCGCTGCTCGGCGGCTTCGTGCTGCTCTTCGGCAGCGCCTTCGCCGCCTACGCGACCGCCGCCGCCATGGTCGGCGCGACCGTTCCGCTGGTCACGCTGCAGATCGCCACGGCGCTCAGCGGCAATGTCTCCGCGGACGCCACCAACGTCGCCCTGGCGATGAGCCTCGACATGGTGGTGATCGCCACGCTGGTGATGGTCATCTACATCCCCCTGCAACGCCGGAGCGCCCGATGGCTGGTGTGACCGCCTCCGCCCTGACCACCGAGGGCCGCCCCGCCCCGAGCACCGCGAACGGTGGCGGCTCCGCCGGCCCCCGCGGCGTGCTGGGCGCGCTCGGCCGCATCCGCTGGGGCCGCGGCACCGTGCTGCTCGTCTCCGCGCTGTACTTCATGGTGCCGATCGGTGCGACCCTCTGGTTCACCGTCGACAACTCGCCCCAGGGCTTCAGCCTCGACGCCTACCGGCAGATCTTCACCGTGCCCGGCCTGTGGCCCGCGTTGCAGCTCTCGCTGCTGCTGGCCGCCGGCACCATCGTGCTGGTCTACCTGCTGCTGATCCCGACCGTCGTCGCGGTCCGGCTCGGCAGCCCGAAGCTGCGCACGGTCGTCGAGCTGACCTGCACCCTGCCGCTGGTCGTCCCCACCATCGCGCTGACCGCCGGCATCTCCGACGTGCTGCGCTGGTGCAACGACAACCTGGCGCCGACGCCGTTCTACGCGACGTTCCTCTACGCGCAGAACGCGAACTTCCCCGTGGTGCTGCTGCTCGCCTACGTGGTGATGGCCCTGCCGCTGGCCTTCCGCACGCTGGACGCCGGCATGCGCACGCTGGACGTGCGCACCCTGCTGGAGGCCGCGCAGAACAACGGCGCGGGCCGCGCCCGGGCCATCGTCACGGTGATCCTCCCGAACCTGCGCAGCGCGATGCTGAACACCGCGTTCATCACCCTCGCACTGGTGCTGGGCGAGTTCACCGTGGCCTCGATCCTCGGGTACGTGCCGTTCGCCGTCTGGATCGTCAATGGCAACAGCGCCGGCCAGGGCCCCGTCACCGTGGCCGTCTCCGTCGTCAGCCTGCTGCTGACCTGGCTGCTGCTGTTCGTGCTCTCCCTGGGCGGGGACCGCCGCAACAGCGCGCCGGCCCAGCAGTAACCGAACCACCTCTTTCTGTTTCACCTCCGAGGAGCTCCAGGAGTGTCCATGACCACCGACCCCGCGCCCGCGACGACCGTCGCCGCCGTGCCCTCCCCTGCGGGGCCGACGGACTCCTCGACGCCTGCGACCATTGCAGCGGCCGCCACTGACAAGACGGGTGGTGCCACCGTCGAGTTCGTGGCGCTGCGCCGCAGCTTCGGTGCGACCACCGCGCTGGACGGCCTCGACCTGACGGTCAACCCCGGCGAGCTGGTGGCCCTGCTCGGTCCCTCCGGCTGCGGCAAGACCACCGCGCTGCGGATGCTGGCCGGCTTCGAGACGCCGGACTCGGGCCAGGTCCTGGTCGACGGCGAGGACGTCACCCACCTTCCCGCGCATCGCCGTGACGCGGGCATGGTGTTCCAGTCCTACAGCCTCTTCCCGCACCTGAACGCGCGCGACAACGTGGCCTTCGGCCTCAAGATGCGCAAGACCGGCAAGGCCGAGCGCCACCGCCGCGCCGACGAGCTGCTGGAGCTGGTCGGTCTGCCGACCCACGGCGACCGCTACCCGCACCAGCTCTCCGGCGGCCAGCAGCAGCGCATCGCGCTGGCCCGCGCCCTCGCCCTGCAGCCGCGCGTGCTGCTGCTGGACGAGCCGCTGTCCGCGCTGGACGCGAAGGTCCGCGAGAACCTCCGCGAGGAGATCCGCCGGCTCCAGCAGGAGCTGGGCATCACCACGCTGTTCGTGACGCACGACCAGGAGGAGGCGCTGTCCATGGCGGACCGCGTCGCGGTCATGCACGCGGGCCGCCTGGAGCAGTGCGACACCCCGGCCGAGCTGTACGCGCGTCCCGCGACGGCGTTCGTCGCGGAGTTCGTCGGGACCATGAACCGGATCCCCGGCGTGCTCGCCGGCGACGGCGCGACGGTCGAACTCTTCGGCCAGCGCCTCCCCGTGGACGGCGCCACCGAGCTGCGCGGCGACGTCGACGCGCTGGTCCGTCCGGAGAACGTCCTGCTGACCGCCGGTGGCGGCCAGGGCGCGCTGGTCGTCGGCACGACGTTCCTCGGCGCCACCACCCGCGTGACGGTCCAGCTGCCCGACGGCACGGCCGTCAAGGCGGACCTCTCCACCCACGACGCGGCGGCGCTGCCCGCGGGCACGGGAGTCACCGTCTCCTTCCCCGAGCGCCCCGTCCTGGTGGACACCCGGCGGTAACCCCCTCAGGGGCGCGAGGAACTGCGCGACAATCCCCCAGCCTTCGGCCGGGAGGTGCCCCCATCTGATGAGCAGATGGTCCCGCAGCGACAGGGCCATCCGCACCGGGTGGTAACTCGCGCAGTTCCTCGCGCCCCTGGTGTCCAATTTCCCTTCGTTGAAAAGGCGACGTCTCGTGTCAACCCGCTCCAACCTCCAGGCCGTTCTGTTTGACATGGACGGAACGCTCGTCGACACCGAAGGTCTGTGGTGGCAGGCGGCAGAGGAAGAGGCGGCGAGACTGGGCCTCACGCTCGGCGACCAGGACGTGCCCGACGTGCTCGGCCAGGCCGTCGAGCACACCGCGAGCTACCTGTACGGGCGCTGCAACGGCGTCCGCTCGGAGGAGTCGATCGCGGCCGCTCTGGACGCGCGGTTCGTGGAGCTGGTGTCGCACCAGGTCGTGCCGCTGCCGGGGGCACTGGAACTGCTGGACGGGCTCGCGGAGGCGGGCGTCGCCACCGCGTTGGTCTCCGCGTCGCCGCGCCACGTCGTGGACCTCGTGCTGGACGCACTGGGCCGGCGTCGCTTCAAGACGAGCTTCGCCGCCGGTGAGACACCGCTGACCAAGCCCGCGCCGGACCCGTACCTCGCCGCGGTGGAGGCGCTGGGCGCCTCGCCCGAGAGCTGCGTCGCCGTCGAGGACACCCCGACCGGTGTGGCCTCGGCCGAGGCCGCGGGCGTGGCGGTCGTCGCCGTGCCGTCGCTGACGCCGATCCTGCCGGGCCCCGGTCGCGCCGTGGTGCGCAGCCTGCTCGACGTCGACCTGTCGCTGCTGCAGGGGTTGCTGGAGTCGCCCGCCGCCTGACGACGGGCGTTGGTCTCTCTCCGGGCGGGTTCACCCGGAGCCGGAGGGAGACCTGCCTGATTCGTGACGACCCTGGACACCCCGAAGTGGCTGCGTGCCCTGTCGATGCCGCCCCCGGCACCGAGACGGCCCCCGCAGCCGGGATAGCGTGATCGACATGCCCGGCCTCTTCCTCGCCCTCGCCATCTCGTCCGAGATCTGTGCCACGGTCTCGTTGAAGTACACCCACGGCTTCACCCGCCTGCTGCCCAGCCTCGTGGTCGTGGTCGGCTATGTCGCCTCCTTCGCCCTGCTGAGCCAGGCGCTCAAGCAGATCCCGGTGAGCACCGCGTACGCGATCTGGTCCGGCGCCGGCACCGCGGTCGTCGCCGCGATCGGCTTCGCCTTCCTCGGGGAGGGCGTGAACCTGTGGAAGGTCCTCGGTATCGCGCTGATCATCGTGGGCGTTGTCGCGCTCAACCTCGGTGGCGCGGCCCACTCCTGAGTCGCCGCCCGCCCGGCCCTAGGCTGACCGTATGAGCGGCGACGGGGTGGAGCTGGCGGACACCGAAAGCGATCAGGAGGAGCCCGGCGAGAAGCGGGTCAGCTACGCGGAGGCCTTCTTCGACCTGGTGTGGGTGCTGTGCATCACCCAGATCTCCGGCCTGCTGCATCTGGACCACGGCTGGGCCGGAGTCGGCCGGGCGCTGATCGTGCTGATCCCCGTCTACTGGTGCTGGGTCGGCAGCACGGTGCTGGCCAACACCCGCGAGATCGACCACCCGCTGGGCCGGGTCGGCCTGTTCTCCATCGCGCTGTGCGGCCTGTTCCTCGCCCTCGCCCTGCCGCAGGCCTACGGGTCGCGCGGCCTGCTGTTCGGCGCGGCCTACCTCGCCGCGCGCTGGCTGCTGCTGGGCCAGATCCTGTGGGGGCGCGGGGTCGTGATCGGACCGATGGGCGTCGGCGCGCTGGTCACCGGGCCGCTGCTGCTGGCCGGGGGCCTGGCCCACGGCGACGCCCGGATCGCCCTGTGGGGGCTGGCCGCGGTGCTCGACCTGCTCACCCCGGCGCTGGCGCGACGGCAGCTGATGGCGGTGCGCTTCCACCCGACCCACCTCCCGGAGCGCTTCGCGTTGTTCCTGCTGATCGCGCTCGGGGAGGCGATCGTCTCCATCGGCGCGCCGGTGGCCGCAGGGCGGACCCTGCACGTGGACGAGACGCTCGCGGTCGCGGTCGCCTTCGTCGCCGCCTGCGGGCTGTGGTGGGTGTACTTCAACTACGCGGCGGACGCGATGCGGCACGCGATGGCCACCTCGCGGTTGCCCGGGGACATCGTCCGCCAGGTCCTCTCCTACGGTCACCTGATGTTCGTCAGCGGCGTCATCGCCTTCGCGGCCGGGGTGACGGCCGCGGCGACGCACCCGTCCGTCCCGCTGCCGGCCGGCGCCCTGGCGTTGCTCTTCGGCGGCTGCGCACTCTTCCTGGCCGCGTTCGGCTACACCCGCTGGCGGATGTTCCGCCTGATGGCCTGGACCCGCCTGGCGGCGGCGGTCGCCACGCTGGCGGCGCTGCCGCTGTGCGCGCCGCTGTCGGCACTCGGCGCGCTGAGCGTGCTGGCGGGGCTGCTGGTGGCGTTGAACCTGTGGGAGTACGTGCGGGTGCAGCGCTCCGCGAACCACGAGCTGTGACAGCCGAACGAAAATCCGTCGCGCACTCCCGACGCGACCTGCGCACCATGACGCCCCGACAGGCCGCGCAGGCGCAGTGGGACGAGGCTGCCGAGCACCGCGGCCACGGCTACGCCGAGGAGTTGCCGGCCGAGGGCACCCGGATCCTCGCCGCCGACGGCGCGGAGCTGATCCGGGCCGGCACGGACGTCGGCAACGCCCCGATGGCCGCCTCGTTCGCCCGGACCGGCTACGACGTCTTCCAGCGCGTGCTGCTGATGAGCTGGGACCGACCCGCCTCGGCCTGGTCGTCCTCGGGGAGCCAGTCCCGGCCGGGGCGGTACTCGAGCCAGCGGCGTGAGGCCCCGGTCTCGGCGAAGGCGCGCAGCAGCGCGGGGACGCCCGGGTCGGGGCGGTCCCGGTGCCAGACCAGGGACCAGGCGTAGAGCGGCGTGGGTTCGGCCAGCGGGACGACCGCGAGGTCCGGGCCCGGGTCGAGGGGCAGCTCGGACGGCAGCAGCACCACGCCGTCCGGGGTGCTCCGCAGGCGCTCCAGGAGGTGGTCGAGGCCGAGGTTGGTACCGCCCTCCAGCATCGGAACGCCGAACTGTTCGGCGAACCGGGCCAGGAAGTCCAGGCGGCCCGCGCTGGTCGGCAGGATCAGGCGCAGCGCGGTCAGCTGGTCGGGGCGCAACTGCTCCGCGCGGGCCAGCGGATGGTCGGCCCGCAGGACGGCGTCGACGGGCTCCAGTCGCACCAGCCGGTGGGCCAGGGCGTGTTCGGGGCCGCCGTCGGGGGCACCGGCGGCGGGATGGAACCGGCCGAAGCCGGCTCCGATCTCGCCGCGGGCGAGCGCGGCCGCGACTCCGGGAAGGTCCCGCCCCGGGCCCACCTCGACGGCCTGGTCCTCCCGTGCCTGGTCCTCCGCCGCCAGGGTCTCGCGCACGGTGCGCAGCGGGTCGAAGAGGTGACCCCACACGTCCAGGCGCAGCGGGCGGGTGCCCTCACGCACGGCGGCGACCGCGGCGACACCTGCCGCCAGCGCGGCGCGGGCCGGTTCGAGGAAGCGTGTGCCCGCATCGGTGAGTCGGACGCCGCCCTGGGTGCGGTCGAAGAGCCGGACGCCGAGGCCGTCCTCCAGCCGCGCGATCCGCTTCGAGAGCCCCTGTTGGGACAGCGAGAGCACCTCGGCGGCCCGGCGGAAGTGGAGTTGCTCGGCCACCGCGAGGAAGGCGCGCACCTGCGCCAGATCGAGATCGTCCACGGAGCCATCCTGGGTGACAACCGCCGGTTGTCACACCCCCTTTCCGGTTGTTGGACCCCCTCCCCGCGCCGCGGGTTAGCTGTTCCTCGTCGGAAGAACGGTGCCGGACAAGGGAGTCGAGGACGATGAGGGCATTCGGGGCGACGGGCCGCACGGGCCGCACGGTCGAGCTGGGCGAGGTGCCGCAGCCCCAGCCGCGCACCGACGAGGTGCTGGTGAAGGTCGACGCCTACTCGGTGAACCGCGGTGAGACCTTCCTCCTGGAGAGTCCGCCACCGAACTGGCGTCCCGGCAAGGACGTGGCCGGGCTGGTCGTCCAGGCGGCTGCCGACGGCAGCGGTCCGGCCGCCGGACGCCGGGTCGTCGCCCACCCGCCCGCGTCCGGATGGGCCGAGTACGTGGCCGTCCCGACCGCCGACCTGGCGGAGCTGCCGGACCAGGTGACCACCGTCGAAGCGGCGGCGCTGCCGCTGGCGGGCCTGACGGCGCTGCGCCTGCTGGGGACCGCAGGCGCGCTCGCCGGGCGGAACGTGCTGCTGACCGGCGCGTCGGGCGGGGTGGGGCACTACTTCGTCGAGCTCGCGGTCGCCGCCGGCGCGCGGGTCACCGCGGTCAGTTCCTCGACCGAACGCGGCGCGAGGCTCGCGGAGTTCGGCGCCGTCGTGGTCGAGCGGGTCGAGGACGCCGCAGGCCCCTTCGACGTGGTGCTGGAGTCCACCGGTGGCCCGAGCCTGGCGGCCGCGCTGGCCCGACTGACCCCGCACGGGCAGCTGATCTGGTTCGGCCAGGCCAGCCGCGAGCCCGCCACGCTGAGCTTCTTCGACCTTCTGCACGGCCCGGTCGGCGCGACGATCCGCCACTTCAGCTACGCCGCGGAGGACCGGCCCTACGGCGAGGACCTGGCCGCCCTGGTCCGCCTCGTCGCCGAGGGCCGACTCCACCCCGAGATCGGCGTGGTGCGCGACTGGAGCGAGACGGCCGACGTCCTCACCGACCTGCGCGAGCGCCGTGTGCGCGGCAACGCCGTGCTGACCCTGTCCTGACCCCACGAAGGAGGATCCACCATGACCACCACCGCCACCCCGCTCAGCGTCGTCGTCGACTACGTCAACGCCGTCGCCGAGGGCGACCTGGACACCATCGTCGCCGCCTTCGCCGAGGACGCCACCTGGGCCTACCCGGGCGACCTGCCGCTCAGCCGGGTCTGGCGCGGACGCGACGCCATCATCAACGACTTCCTCGGCGGGGCCGGCGCCCTCTTCGCTCCCGGCGGCACCCCGCAGGTCGCCCTGGTCAACGCGTTCGCGAGCGGCGAGCAGGTGCTCGCCGAGTGGACCTCGACGGGGATCACCGTCAACGGTCACCAGTACGACAACCGCTGCGCCGGGATCTTCACGGTCCGCGACGGAAAGATCGTCTCGGTCCGCGAGTACGCCGACACCCAGCACGTGGAGCGCACCCTCTTCGGGTGACTTGTAGATTCCTCCAGATACCTCAACAGTCTGTTGACGGCCCCCTTGGGTAGATCTACGTTTTCCTTCAATCGGAATGCGGATACCACATCGCGGAATTTCGAGAGACCAACGCTCGCTCCTGGCCCACCCCTGGAGGTCCCGCGTGTCCAGCTCTCCCGCGCCCCACCCCGTCGACGAAATCCTGCCCGCACCAAAGCTGCTCGCCTACGGGCTCCAGCACATCGCCGCGATGTACGCCGGCGTGGTCGCCCCACCGCTGATCATCGGCACGGCGGTCGGCCTCTCCGGCGGCGAGCTGACGCTGCTGATCGGCGCAGCCCTGCTGACCTCGGGTCTGGCGACCCTGCTCCAGACGCTCGGCTTCTGGCGCGTCGGTTCCAGGCTGCCGTTCGTCAACGGCATCAGCTTCGCCGGCGTCGCGCCGATGCTGTCGATCGTCAAGCAGTCCCATCCCGGACAGGCACTGCCCGCCATCTACGGAGCCCTGCTGATCGCCGGGGCGGCGGCCTTCCTCGCCGCCCCCTGGTTCTCCCGCTTCAACCGCTTCTTCCCACCCGTGGTCAGCGGCACGGTCATCACCCTGATCGGCCTCTCGCTCTTCCCTGTCGCCGCCGGATGGGCCCAGGGCGGCAACCCCGCCGCCGCGGACTTCGGCTCCGCCTCCAACATCGCCCTCGCGGGCGTCACGCTGGCGGTGGTCCTGCTGCTCAACCGCTTCCTGCGGGGGTTCCTCGGCAGCATCAGCATCCTGCTCGGCCTCGCCGCCGGCACGCTGCTGGCCATCCCGCTCGGCAAGAGCGACTTCTCCACGCTCGGCAAGGTGCCGGTCTTCTCCATGCCCTCGCCCTTCCACTTCGGCGCACCGACGTTCCAGCTCGGCGCGATCATCTCGATGCTGATCGTCATGCTGGTCTCGATGACCGAGAGCACCGCGGACCTGCTCGCCCTCGGCGAGATCGTCGAACGGCCCGCGGACGCCCGCACCATCGAGGGCGGACTGCGTGCCGACGGCGCGGCGACGGTCCTCGCCGCCGTCCTCAACGGCTTCGCCGCGACGGCCTTCGCCCAGAACATCGGACTGATCGCGCTCACCAAGGTGCGCAGCCGCTACGTCGTGGCGACCAGCGGCGCCATCCTGATCCTGCTCGGTCTCTTCCCGGTGGCGGGCGCGCTCGTCAGCGTCGTCCCCCAGCCGGTCCTTGGCGGCGCGGGCCTCGCCCTCTTCGGCACGGTCACCGCGAGCGGCGTCCGCACCCTCACTGCCGCGCGGCTGGACGAGAGCGGCAACCTGCTGACGGTCGCGGTGGCGCTCGGCTTCGGCGTCCTGCCGATAGCGGCGCCGGGCTTCTACGCGCACTTCCCCTCCCTGGTGCAGACCGTGATGAACAGCGGCATCAGCGCGGGCTGCCTGGTCGCGGTGGCGCTGAACATCTTCTTCAACCAGCTGGGACGCCGCGCACCGATGCCGGAGGGGGAAGCTGCGGCTTCCTGAGGGGCGCCCAACCGGACCAGGTAGGCTCCGTGGCCATGAGGATCACCGTCATCGGAACCGGATACCTGGGCGCGACGCACGCCGCCTGCATGGCCGAGCTCGGCTATGAGGTGCTGGGGCTGGACATCGACCCGGAGAAGATCGCCACCCTCTCCCAGGGCCGGACCCCGATGTACGAGCCGGGCCTCGACCCGCTGCTGGAGAAGCACGTCACCTCCGGGCGACTGCGCTTCACCACCGACTGGGCCGAGGCCGGCGCCTTCGGCGACGTGCACTTCGTGTGCACCAACACGCCGCAGCGCAAGGGCGAGTTCGCCTGCGACATGAGCTATGTCGAGTCCGCGTTCGACCTGCTCGCCCCGCATCTGCGCGAGAACGCGGTGGTCGTCGGCAAGTCCACGGTCCCGGTCGGCAGCGCGGCGCGCCTCGCCGAGCGGCTCGCCGCGAACGCGCCGGCCGACATCGCCGACAGCGTGGAGCTGGCCTGGAACCCGGAGTTCCTGCGCGAGGGCTACGCCGTGCAGGACACCCTGCACCCGGACCGCCTCGTGGTCGGCGTCCGCGCCGGCGGCCGCGGCGAGGCCGTACTGCGCCAGGTGTACGCCCCGATGATCGCGGAGGGGGTGCCGTTCCTGGTCACCGACTACCCGACCGCGGAGCTGGTGAAGACCGCGGCGAACTCCTTCCTCGCCACCAAGATCTCCTTCATCAACGCCATGGCCGAGGTCTGCGAGGCCTCGGGCGCGGACGTGGTGCAGCTGTCCGCGGCGCTCGCCTACGACGAGCGGATCGGCGGCAAGTTCCTCGGCGCCGGCCTCGGCTTCGGCGGCGGCTGCCTGCCGAAGGACATCCGCGCCTTCATGGCCCGCGCGGGCGAACTCGGCGCGGACCAGGCGCTGACGTTCCTGCGCGAGGTCGACTCGATCAACATGCGGCGCCGCTCCCGGATGGTCGAGCTGGCCCGCGAGCAGTGCGGCGGCGGCTTCCTCGGCCGCCGCATCGCCGTCCTCGGCGCGGCCTTCAAGCCCAACTCGGACGACGTCCGCGACTCGCCCGCGCTCAACGTGGCGGCGCAGATCCAGCTCCAGGGCGGGCAGGTGAACGTCTACGACCCCAAGGCCATGGACAACGCCCGCAAGCTCTTCCCCGGCCTCTCCTTCGCCCCGACCGCGCTGGAGGCGGCGGCCGGCGCCCACGTCGTCCTCCACCTGACGGAGTGGCAGGAGTTCCGCGACCTCGACCCGGCCGTCCTCGGCGAGATCGTCGCCGAGCGCCGCGTCCTCGACGGCCGCAACGCCCTCGACCCGCAGCGTTGGCGCACCGCCGGCTGGACCTACCGCGCGCTCGGCCGCCCGGGCGAGTAGCCGGCGAGCCGGCGCGCCGGAATGTGCCCCCGGCCGTCCGCGTTGCTTCAGGTCGGGGCAGTGACCGGGAACGGCGGACAGGAGCGACGGATGAACGGCTACGGCGACCACGAGACGGTGCGGCGGATCCTGACCGGGTCCGGTGACACCTGGGCGATCGTCGGCCTGTCGAACAACGAGAGCCGGGCCGCGTACGGCGTGGCCCGGGTGCTGCAGCGGTACGGCAAGCGGATCGTCCCGGTGCACCCCAAGGCCGAGACCGTGCACGGCGAGCAGGGGTACGCGAGCCTCGCGGACATCCCGTTCCCGGTGGACGTGGTGGACGTGTTCGTCAACAGCGAGCTGGCGGGCGCCGTCGCCGACCAGGCGGCCGGGATCGGGGCGAAGGCGGTCTGGTTCCAGCTCGGCGTCGTCGACGAGGCGGCCTACGACCGGACGCTGACCGCGGGTCTGGACATGGTGATGGACCGCTGCCCCGCCATCGAGATCCCGCGACTGGGCTGACCGGGCTCCGTCCGCGGGCACGGGCGGCTTCCGCGCGTCGACGTCATTCCCAGGGCGCCGGGCCCGTCTCGGAGGCCCAGGCGGCCAGTGCCTTGCGATCGATCAGCTTGATTCCGACCGTGGCGGCGAAGTCCTTGGCGGGGGCGGTGAAGGTCGAGGTCGTGATGATCACTCCCAGATCGCCCCGGTGCGCATCCCGGTAGGTCCCGTTCAGCACCTGCACCACCTGGCTGCCTATCGTGTTGGTCACCGCGTACCGCTTTGCCTGGATGACCATGCGGCGTCCGTCCGGTGTGGTTGCAATGACATCGGCCCCGAGATCGCCGGTGCCACCGACGACGCGCGCGCCGGTGCATCCGTCGCGCTTGCACAGGTACTCCAGCGCACGTTCGAATTCGGTCCCGCTCATCCCGTCGTAGGTGGCGATCTCCCGCGCACGGGCCTCAAGCTGCGCCTTGGCCTCCGCCGCGCGGACCCTGCGCCGCTCGTCGGCTGCCGCGCGCTCCGCCTCACGCTCGGCCCAGAAGATCTTGCGCCGCTCCTCGGCTACGGCGGCCGAGATCCTGAGCCGCTCCGCCTCCGCCGCACGCTCGAGTCTGCGTTCTTCCGCCGCCGCGAGCTGCGCCGCGCGCCCCGCCTCGCGGACCCTCCGTCGCTCTTCGGCCGCCGCCCGCTCGGCCTCCGCCTGCGCGATCGCCGCTTGCTCGGCCGCCGCTGCCTCAGCCGCCTCGGTCGCGGAGCGTTCGGCCGCCTGCTGGGCGGCAAGCTCCTCCTCGACAGCCCGCAGGCGGCGCTGGACCGCCGCGAGTTCGGCCCGGTGCCGTTCGTCCTCCGCCGCGCGGTCGGCCGCGCCGCGGTCGGCAGGAGTCGGCTGTCTCGTCTCGGCCGCCGCTGCTACCTCCTCCCTCTTCGGGGCGGCCTTCCGGCGCGCCAGGATCAGCGGATCGGCCGCCGCGGCGTAGACGCGTGCGGAGTCGATTCCGTGAGCCCGGTTGGTCGCGACGCAGTGGGCGAGGTATCCCGCCAGGGCCGTCAGCACGGCACGCTGCCCGTGGGTGAAGAGGATGGTGTTGGGGTCACCCGGGGCGGCGCCGAGGTGGCTCAGAACCGCCAACGGGGCTCCCCCGAAGGCGAGTTGCAGATAGCCGTTGGTGACGACGGTCGGCTGGCGCACGTCCAGTCCGGTGAGCGCGGCGAGGGGGATGACACGGTCGCCCATCAGGTGGCCGGAGAGCCTCGCCTTCAGCCCGGTCCTGCTGACCGTGAGATCCGGCCCGTCGATGGTGACGGCCCCGTTGTATCCCGTGTACGTGGCGGCAGCCCCCGCCACGCCAGGGCGGGGGGCGGCAGGGCGCACCTGCGTCTGCATCAGCGGGTCGCCGGCTGAGGCGTAGGCGCCGACCGAGTCGACGCGGTGTGCCCGGTTGGTCGCGACGCAGTGGGCGAGGTATCCCGCGAGGGCCGCGAACACCGCTCGTTGGCCGAACGTGAACAGGACGGTGTTGGGGTCCTTGACGGCTCCCTGGTGGCGCAGGTCGACCAACGGCCGCCCGCCGAAAGCCAACTGGAGGTGCCCGTGGGTGGTGGGCGTCGGCTCGGAGACCACCACCCCCGTCAGGGCGGCGAGTGGGATGACACGGTCGCCCATCAGGTGGCCGGAGAGCCTCGCCTTCGCTCCGGTCCTGCTGAGGGTGAGGTCGGGCCCGTCGATCATGATCACGCCGTTGTCACCCACGTACTCTGCGACCACTGCCCTGCTCCTCGACCCCACCCGCGCGATCAGCGAAGTTGAAGCCTAAGGGCCCGGCCCGACCCGACGGATCAGTCCGCGGCGAAGACCCGTTCGCCGCCGACGAACGTCTGCAGCGTCCGCGTCGCGCCGATCTCGTCCGACGGGCCCGCGTACGGGTCGCGGTCCAGGACGACGAGGTCGGCCAGCGCTCCGGGCCGAATCACGCCGGTGTCGTCGAGGTGGTTCACATGCGCGCTGCCCGCCGTGTAGGCGGCGATCGCGGTGGTCAGATCCAGACGCTGCTCCGGCAGGAACGCTTCACGGTCCTCGCCGTGGTTGACCCGGTTCACAGCCACATGGATGCCGAGCCACGGATCGGGGCTGGACACCGGCCAGTCACTGCCCGCCGCCAGCGTCGCACCGGCACGCAGCAGGTCCCCGAACGGATACTGCCACGACGCCAGCTCCCCGCCCAGGAACGGGATGCACAGCTCGTCCATCTGCGGCTCGTGCGCCGCCCACAGCGGCTGCAGGTTGGCCACCGCGCCGAGCCGGGCGAAGCGCGCGACGTCGTCCGGGTGCACGACCTGCAGGTGCGCGAGGTGGTGCCGGTTGTCCCGGCGTCCGTTCACGGCGGCCGCCGCCTCCACGGCGTCCAGCGCCTCGCGCACCGCGCGGTCGCCCAGCGCGTGGAAGTGCACCTGGAAGCCGAGCGCGTCCAGCTCGGTGACGTGCGACTTCAACGCCTCCGGGTCGACGAAGCTGAGGCCCGCGTTGGAGGTCGTGCAGCCACAGGCGTCCTTGTAGGGCACGCTCATCGCGGCGGTGAAGTTCTCCGCGATGCCGTCCTGCATGACCTTCACCGAGCCGGCCCGGAACCGGCCCGCCGTCAGCTTGTCGCGGCGCGCGACCAGCTCGGGGATCTGTTCCGCGCCGCGCTCCCGGTCCCACCACAGCGCGCCGTTGACCCGCGCCGTCAGCCGCCCGTCCGAGGCCGCCGCGAGATACGCGTCCGAGACGTCCGGCTGACCGTTGAAGACCCCGAGGATCGCGTCCTGCCAGGCCGTGATCCCGAGACCGTGCAGGTGTGCCTGGGCGCGCAGGAGTCCCTTGACCCGGTCCTCGACGGTGACCTTGGGGACGATGCGGGCGACCAGGTTGGTCGCGCCCTCCTGCAGCATGCCGGACGGGGTTCCGTCCGGCTCCCGCTCGATCCGCCCGTCGGCGGGGTCGGGCGTGTCCCGACCGATCCCGGCCAGTTCCAGCGCGAGGGAGTTGGCCCAGGCTCCGTGGTGGTCCCGGTTGAGCAGGAACACCGGCCTGTCCGGCACGACCTCGTCCAGCTGGGCACGGCTCGGCCGACCGCCCTCGAACGCCTCCATGGCCCAGCCCGCACCGGTGATCCACGGCTGCGCCGGGTGCGTGGCCGCGTACGTGGCCAGGCGCCGGCGGTACTCCCCCAGATCGGTGGCGCCGGACAGGTCGCACTCGCCCATCTCCACACCGCCGTACACCGCGTGCACGTGCGCGTCCTGGAACCCCGGCAGCAGGGCGCGACCGCGCAGGTCGACGATCTCCGTCTCCGGCCCCGCGAGGTCCAACAGGTCGTCGTGCCCGACGGCCAGCACGCGCTGCCCACTCACCGCGACGGCGGTGGCCCGGGTCCGCGCGGCGTCCATCGTGATGACGGGACCACCCACGAAGAGGAAGTCGATCTCGTTCGCCATGCGGTGTCCCCCTGTCAACGGCGTTGTCAGAAGAATGCTAACCGCAACCTGGGAATATGCCGGGAACCAGGGCCACTGCTTGACCGCACGTCAGTAAGACCTCAGGGGCGCGAGGAACTGCGCGAGGAACCACCCTGTGTGGACGGCCCTGCGCACTGAGGACCATCCGCATGTCGGTGGCTTGTCGCGCAGTTCCCCGCGCCCCTGGATGGTGCAGCTACCTGTCCAGCTGGTCGATCGTCGCGATGGACGGCCTGACCTCGGCCATCCCCGCCGCCACCGACTCCGCGTCCCGCAGCACTCGCACCGCGTTCTGCCACGTCAGCTTCGCGAGGTCCGCGTCCGACCAGCCGCGGTGGAGGAGCTCCGCGACGAGGTTCGGATAGCCGGCCACGTCCTCCAACCCCTGCGGGGTGAACGCCGTGCCGTCGTAGTCGCCGCCGAGGCCGATGTGGTCGACGCCGGCGACCTCGCGCATGTGGTCGAGGTGGTCGGCGACGGTCGCCTCCGTGGCGACGGGCCGCGGGTTCGCCGCCTCGAACGCGGACTGGACCGCGAGGCCCTCCGGGGAGAGGTCGAGCGGGTGGAAGCCGTGGGCGACCATGTTCTGGTCGGCACGCCGGGTCCAGGCGACCGCCTCGGGAAGGATGAACTTCGGCACGAACGTCACCATCGCCACACCGCCGTTGGCCGGCAGGGCCGCCAGCACGTCGTCGGGGATGTTGCGCACGTGACCGCAGACCGCCCGCGAGGACGAGTGCGAGAAGATCACCGGCGCGGCCGTGACCCGCAGGGCTGCCCGCATGGTGTCCGCGGAGACGTGGGAGAGGTCGACCAGCATGCCGAGCCGGTTCATCTCCCGCACGACCTCCTCGCCGAACCGGGTGAGGCCCCCGGCCTTCGGCTCGTCGGTCGCGGAGTCCGCCCAGTCGTTGTTGTCGTTGTGCGTGAGCGTCATGTAGCGGACACCCAGCGCGTGCAACGAACGCAGCGCCGCCAGGGAGTTGTTGATGGAGTGGCCGCCCTCGGCCCCCATCAGCGAGGCGATCTTCCCCTCCGCGCGCGCGGCCTCCATGTCGTCCGCCGTCAGCGCGAGCCGCAGCTGCTCCGGGTAGCGGGCGACCAGCGCGTGGACGAAGTCGACCTGCTCGAGCGTCGCTGTGACCGCGTCGCTCTCCCCCACCCGCGACGGGGTGGAGGGCACGTAGACGGACCAGAACTGCGCGCCGACGCCGCCGGCGCGCAGCCGGGCGAGGTCGGTGTGCAGGTTGGCCCGCTGGTCGTCGGCGATGTCACAGCGGTCCAGGTCGTAGCGGACCTGCTCGCGCAGCTTCCAGGGCAGGTCGTTGTGGCCGTCGACGATGGGGTGCTCGGCGAGCAGCTCCATCGCCCGGGCCAGCAGCTCGGTGTCGGCCATGCCCGCGGTCAGCCCCCGAAGCCGAAGCTGCTCGCGCCGCCACCGACCTTGGACCGCAGCTTGCGGCCCTTCTCGGCGGCCTGCTCGTTCAGCTCCTGCTGGAACTCGGCCATCCGCTGGGCGAGGTCCGTGTCGAACGCGGCCAGCAGTCGGACGGCGAGCAGGCCCGCGTTGCGGGCGCCGCCGATGGAGACCGTGGCGACCGGCACGCCGGCCGGCATCTGCACGATGGACATGAGCGAGTCCATGCCGTCGAGGTACTTCAGCGGCACCGGCACGCCGATGACCGGCAGCGTGGTGACGGAGGCGAGCATGCCCGGGAGGTGTGCCGCGCCGCCCGCACCGGCGATGATCGCCTTCAGGCCGCGGCCGGCCGCGGCCTCGCCGTAGGCGATCATCTCGCGCGGCATCCGGTGCGCGGAGACGACGTCGACCTCGAAGGGGATCTCGAACTCCTCCAGCGCCTGGGCCGCGGCCTCCATGACCGGCCAGTCGGAGTCCGAACCCATGACGATGCCGACGACCGGCTGCTCGCTCATTCTGTGATGTCCCCTCGAAGGTACGCGGCGGCGTGGCGGGCGCGCTCGCGCACGTCCTCCAGGTCGTCGCCGAACACTGTGACGTGGCCCACCTTACGGCCGGGCTTCACGTCCTTGCCGTACATGTGGATGCGCAGCCCGGGGTCGCGCGCCATGCAGTGCAGGTACGCGCTGTACATGTCCGGGTAGTCGCCGCCGAGCACGTTCACCATGACCGTCCACGGCTGGCGCGGACGCGGGTCGCCCAGCGGCAGGTCCAGCACCGCGCGGATGTGGTTCTCGAACTGCGAGGTGACCGCGCCGTCGATGCTCCAGTGGCCGGAGTTGTGCGGACGCATGGCGAGCTCGTTGACGAGCACGCGGCCGTCGCGGGTCTCGAACAGCTCCACGGCCAGGTGGCCGGTGATGTCGAGCTCCCCCGCGATGCGCAGCGCCAGGGCCTGCGCCTCGGCGGCGAGCTCCGGCGACAGGTCCGGCGCGGGCGCGACGACCTCGTGGCAGATGCCGTCCTTCTGCACGGACTCGACGACCGGGTACGCCACGGCCTGCCCGTGCGGGGAGCGCACGACGTCGGCCGCGAGCTCGCGCACGAAGTCGACCTTCTCCTCCGCGAGGACCGCGACCCCGGCCCGGAACGGCTCTGCGGCCTCGGTCTCGTCCTTGACGACCCAGACGCCCTTGCCGTCGTAACCCCCACGGGTGGTCTTCAGCACGACGGGATAGCCGTCACCCTCTTGGGCGAACTTCGTCACGTCGGCCGGGTCCGCCACCAGGCGGTGGCGCGGGCAGGGCGCGCCGATGCTGTCGAGCTTGGCCCGCATCAGGCCCTTGTCCTGCGCGAACACCAGCGCGTCCGGCCCCGGCCGGACGTTCACGCCCTCGGCGAGGAGAGTGCGCAGGTGCTCGGTGGGCACGTGCTCGTGGTCGAAGGTGATGACGTCGCAGCCTGCCGCGAAGCGACGCAGAGTCTCCAGGTCGCGGTAGTCGCCGAGGACGACGTCGTTCACCACGAGCGAGGCCGAGTCCTGCGGCGTGTCCGCCAGCAACCTGAATCGCACGCCCAGCGGGATCGCCGCGTCGTGCGCCATCCGGGCCAGCTGCCCGCCACCGATCATGCCCACTACCGGAAAAGTCACACCGCAAGGATATCCGCCTGCGGAATCGCTCCATCCGCGCTGGTGGACGAGCGGGTCGACGGGCCGCCGGACAGGCCCGTGGACAAGGTGCGGATGAGCCAAAGTTCCATGAGGATTTAACAGGAGAAGTATTTGTCACACCGGTGAGCCGACTATCGTCGTGTGCGGCACACGCACCCGCGTCGAGCGCGGCGACTTCATCCCAATCGCGCGCCGAGTAGCCGAGTAGAGACGGATCCTGCTGCCATGACCGCTTCCCCCCTCACTGGCGGACGTACGCCGAGTGCTCTGCGCCGCCTTCTCAACGAGGTGGCCAAGTTCGGCATCGTCGGGATATCCGGTGTCGTCATCCAGCTGGTGGCCTTCGGGATCCTGCTGGACTTCATGCAGACGGTCCGTGCCAACATCGTCGCGACCTTGATCGCCATCGCGACCAACTACGTCGGCTACCGCTACTGGGTCTACCGGGACGCGGACAAGAAGACGCGGTCCCGCGAGATCTCGCTCTTCCTGGTCTTCAGCGCGATCGGCCTGGTGGTCCAGAACGGCGTGCTGTACGTGCTGACCTACGGCCTGGGCTTCCACACCAAGCTGGAGAGCCTCGTCTGCAGTGTCATCGGCATCGGCGTGGCGACGATCTTCCGCTTCTGGGCCTACCGCACCTGGGTGTTCCGTGTGGTGCCGCAGGCGGAGGAGGCGCTGGACGCCGCCGAGCAGATCCTTGCTGCCGAGCAGGTCAAGCGCAGCAACTCGCACATCGCACGCTGAGGCGGTTGCACGACCGAGGGGCGCGGGGAGGTCCCCGCGCCCCTGACTCTTGCTACTGACTCTCCTGCCGGCCCAGGAACAGCGCGAAGACCGGCGGTCGCTGCGAGAGCAGCTCCAGGCGGCCGCCGTCCGCCTCGGCGAGGTCGCGGGCCACGGCGAGGCCGATACCGGTGCTGTTGTGGCCGCTGACCGTGCGCTCGAAGACCCGGGCGCCCAGCTCGTCCGGAACGCCGGCGCCCTCGTCCTGGACCTCGATGACGACGCGGGTGTCGCGGACCCGCGTGCGGATGGTGACCGACCCGTCACCGTGCATGAGCGAGTTCTCGATCAGCGCCGCGATCACCTGGGCGACCGCTCCCGGCGTGCCCACGGCCAGGAGGCCGGGCGGGCCCTCCAGGTAGAGCTTGCGGCCGTACCGGCGCAGCGCGGGGCGCCACTCCTCGGCCTGCTGCTTGATGACCTCGTCGACGTCGAAGGCGACCGCCGCCGCATTGCGCGACTCGCGGCTGTTGGTCAGGAGCCGCTGGACCACGTCCGTCAGGCGTTCCACCTGGCCGAGCGCGATCGCCGCCTCCTCCTTCACCGTGTCCAGGTCGTCCGTCTCGACGATCTCCTCCAGTCGCATCGACAGCGCGGTCAGCGGCGTCCGCAGCTGGTGGGAGGCGTCCGCGGCGAGGCGGCGCTCGGCCGTCAGCATCCGGCCGATGCGTTCCGCGCTCTGGTCGAGGATCTCGCCGACGCGGTCGAGCTCGGCCATGCCGTAGCGGCGCTGGCGCGGGCGGGGGTCACCGGATCCGAGGCGCTCGGCGGTCTCGGCGAGGTCGATCAGGGGGCGGGTGATCCGCTTGGCCTGCCAGATGGCCAGGGCCATGGCCGCGGCGACGGTCAGCGCGGCGACCCCGACGAGCAGCAGCAGCATCCGCACGATGGAGTCGTCGACGGGCCCGCGGGACTCCTGGACGACGACGGTCTCGCCGTGCGGGCCCTTCTCCGTCGCGGTGACCGGGTCGGAGCCCTTGGGCGGGGTGCCGAGGATGATCGGCTCGCTGTGACCGGGGATCTGGACGACGGCGTAGCGGCTGGAGCCGGAGTCGTTGAGTCCGGCCAGCGCGGCGGGGTCGATGGGTTCGTTCGCGGCATAGCGGTTCTCGATGACGCCGAGGATGTGGATCGCCTCGGTCTTCACCGCGTCCTGTGCGGCGCCCTCGATGCTGCGCTTCTCCACGACCGCCAGCGGCACGCTGAACAGGGCGACGGTCACCAGCACCACCGCCAGGGTGGAGTTGAGCAGCCTGCGTCTCACAGCGGTACGACCTCGACCTTTCCTAGCCCTTTTCGAAGCGGAAGCCGACGCCGCGCACCGTCGTGATGTAGCGGGGGCTCGCCGCGTCGTCGCCGAGCTTCTTGCGCAGCCAGGAGATGTGCATGTCGAGGGTCTTGGTCGAGGTCCACCACGTGGTGTCCCAGACCTCGCGCATGATCTGCTCGCGGGTGACCACCCGGCCGGCGTCGCGGACCAGGACGCGCAGCAGCTCGAACTCCTTGGCGGAGAGCTGCATCTCGTCGTCGCCGAGCCAGGCGCGGTGCGACTCGACGTCGATCTTGACGCCGTGCGCGCCGGTGGTGAGGTCTCCGGTGCCGCGGCGCAGCAGCGCCCGGACGCGGGCGAGGAGCTCGGCGAGGCGGAAGGGCTTGGTGACGTAGTCGTCGGCGCCGGCGTCGAGGCCGACGACGGTGTCCACCTCGTCGGCGCGGGCGGTCAGCACGAGCACCGGGAAGCCGTGGCCGTCGGCGCGCAGCCGACGGGCGACCTCCAGGCCGTCCATGCCGGGCAGGCCGAGGTCGAGCACGAGCAGGTCGACGCCGCCGCCGGAACCGGCCGTCTCCAGGGCGGAGGGGCCGTCCTCGCGGACGATCACCTCGTAGCCCTCGCGGCGCAGGGCGCGGGCGAGCGGCTCGGAGATGGCGATGTCGTCCTCGGCGAGCAGTACACGCGTCATGGGTCGATCGTAGTGCGCGCACGGGCCGCACCCCCGCTTCCGTCGAACGGAGCAGAGCCGGGCGATGCGCGACGCCGATCCCCGACGCCTCGCCTAATCTCGGGCAGATACGTGTAAAAGCGGCATAAGGGCAGGGGTGGTGCGGCCGATGGCTCAGGACGTGGCGACGGGACAGGGCACAGACCCCAGGCACCACCGCACCTTCTTCGGCCACCCGTGGGGGCTCGCGACCCTGTTCACCACCGAGATGTGGGAACGGTTCAGCTACTACGGCATGCGCGCGCTGCTGGTCCTCTATCTCACGGCCCCGCACTCCGAGGGCGGGCTGGGCTTCTCCAAGAGCGCGGCGACCGCGATCTACAGCGTCTACGTGTCGATGGTCTACCTGCTGACACTGCCCGGCGGCTGGGTGGCGGACCGCGTGTGGGGGCCGCGCAAGACGGTGGCGGTGGCGGGCGGCGTCATCATGGTCGGGCACTTCCTGCTCGCCCTGCCGGCCACGGGCTCGTTCTTCGCGGGGCTGGTCTTCATCGCGCTCGGCTCGGGACTGCTCAAGGCCAACATCTCCACGATGGTGGGCCACCTGTACAACGGCCCCACCGACCCGCGCCGGGACGGCGGCTTCACCGTCTTCTACATGGGCATCAACGTCGGCGCCTTCTTCGCGCCGCTGGTGATCGGCACGGTGGGCCAGAAGGTCAACTGGCACCTGGGCTTCGCACTGGCCGGGATCGGCATGGGGATCGGTCTGGCCATCTACCTGTTCGGCATGCGCACCCTCAGCCCGCACAGCAGCATCGTCTCGACGCCGCTCAGCGAGGCGGAGCGGCGCAGCGTGCTGCGCAAGGGCCTGTTCTGGTTGGCGGTGGCCGCCGTCTTCTACGGGATCGTCGCGGGCACCGGCCACTTCACGCTGAACTGGGCGACGATCCCGCTGACGGTGATCGGGCTGGTCTTCCCGGCCTGGACGCTGCTGCGGATCAAGCGGGACCGGGACCTCTCCACGCTGGAGAGCCAGAAGATGACCGGCTACATCTGGTTCTTCGTCGCGGCCGCGATCTTCTGGATGATCTACGACCAGGGCGGCTCGACGCTCAACATCTTCGCCCAGGACAACACCGCCAACAGCCTGGCCGGGGTCCACTTCCCGTCGAGCTGGTTCCAGTCGCTGAACCCCCTGTACATCATGGCGCTGGGCCCCGTCTTCGCCTGGCTGTGGCAGTGGCTGGCGGCGCGGAACCGGGAGCCGCAGACGTCGACCAAGTTCGCGATCGGCCTGGTCCTGGTGGGCCTCTCGTTCGCGGTGTTCCTGGGCGCGCTGGCGGCGGCGTCGGGCGGGACCAAGGTGACACCGCTCTGGCTGTGCGCGGTCTACCTGATCCAGACGGTCGGCGAGCTGTGCCTCTCCCCCGTCGGGCTCTCGGTGACCACCAAGCTGGCTCCGGAGAAGTACGGCAGCCAGATGATGGGCGTCTGGTTCCTCGCGGTGACCGCCGGCGACTGCGTGACCTCGCTGGCGACGACGGCCGGCGCCGATCTCAACAGCCGCGGCTACGTGCTGGCCGAGGTGGCCCTGGCCCTGTTGGCCGCGGCGGCGATCCTGCTGAACCGGCGCAAGATCCACGGCTACCTGGGCGAGGTGCACTGAGAACCAGCTCACATGGCCGGACTATAGATTCTTCGTGAACAGCGGGGTGCTGGCGACAGATTCGAAGGCCACGGGCGCCTTCTGTGCCACATTCATGCAGAACCAATCAGCTCATAAAGATCAGTTACCGGCCGCCGCGGTCAAAAGCACTCAAAGGCGGACCTTACAGTTGGGCAACCCCTGTACTGAACCTGCAAGGAACTTGCCCATGTCGCCGATACCTGTAGAGCTCGCTGTCGACGCGGCCTCCGCCGTCGCCGCCAACGGCTCCCCCAGGAAGACGTTCTTCGGGCACCCGCGTGGTCTGTCGACGCTCTTCATGACCGAGATGTGGGAGCGCTTCAGCTTCTACGGCATGCGCGCGCTGCTGGTGCTCTACCTGGTCGCCCCGCACGACAAGGGCGGCCTCGGCCTCAACGCTGCCACCGGTGCCGCGATCTACAGCGTCTACAACGCGATGGTCTACCTGCTCGCGCTGCCCGGCGGCTGGATCTCCGACCGTCTGTGGGGCGCGCGCAAGACCGTGCTCGTCGGCGGCGTGATCATCATGACCGGCCACTTCCTGCTGGCCGTGCCCGCCTCGGTGTCCTTCTTCGTCGGCCTCGGCTTCATCGCCGTCGGCTCGGGTCTGCTCAAGGCCAACATCTCGACGATGGTCGGCCACCTGTACCCGGACAAGAACGACCCGCGCCGGGACGGCGGCTTCACGATCTTCTACATGGGCATCAACCTGGGCGCGTTCGCCGCGCCGCTGGTGATCGGCACCGTGGGTCAGAGCAGCCTCGGCTACCACTTCGGCTTCGCCCTCGCCGGCGTCGGCATGGCCCTGGGTCTGACCAACTACGTCCTGGGCAGCCGCAACCTCAGCGCGAAGTCCAGCGTCGTCAGCTCGCCCATGTCCCGCGCCGAGCGCACGTCGATGCTGCGCAAGGGTCTGTTCTGGCTGGCTCTCGCGGTGGCCTTCTTCGGCGCCGTCGCCCTCGCCGGTCACCTCACCGTCGGCTGGGTCACTTGGACCCTGACGGTCGTCGGCCTGATCATCCCGGTCATCGTCTTCGCCCGGATCCGTCGGGACAAGGACCTGAGCACCGACGAGCGCGGCAAGCTCACCGGCTACATCTGGTTCTTCGTCGCCGCGGCCATCTTCTGGATGATCTACGACCAGTCCGGCTCGACGCTCAGCCTGTTCGCGCAGAACAACACGTCCAGCAAGCTGTTCGGCTTCAACTTCCCGAGCACCTGGTTCCAGTCGCTGAACCCGCTCTACATCATGGCGCTGGCGCCGGTCATGGCCTGGCTCTGGGTGGCGCTGCACCGCCGCGACAAGAACCCCAGCACGGCCGTGAAGTTCGGCATCGGCCTGGCGCTGATCGGCCTGTCCTTCGGCGTCATGATGCTGGCGATGGCCGCCGCCTCCGGCGGAGTCCTGGTCACCCCGCTCTGGCTGGCCCTGGTCTACCTGGTCCAGACCGTCGGCGAGCTCACGCTCTCCCCGGTCGGGCTGTCCGTCACCACCAAGCTGGCGCCGAAGAAGTACGCCAGCCAGATGATGGGCATCTGGTTCCTCGCCGTCACCGCGGGCGACTGCGTCGCCGCCGTGCTCCAGCAGGTCATGGGCGACGCGTTCCTGAGCACCACCTCGTTCGCCATCCAGGGCGCGGCCGCGCTGCTGGCCGGCGTGGCGATGGTGCTCTACCGCCGCAAGGTCCGCGCCCTCATGGGCGACGTGCACTGACGCTGCGCCGAAACCCCGAAGGGGCGCCCCGCTCTCGTCGAGCGGGGCGCCCCTTCGGCGTCTCTCAGCGCACCTTGCGCAGGCGGCGCCAGGGTGTGACCACGAAGACGGCCGCACCGAGCAGCAGCACGCTGCCGCCGATCAGGCCGAGCGCGCGGAACGCGTCGTCGTTGCCACCGGTGTTGGCGAGCCCGCCGGTACTGCCGCCGCTGCTGCCTCCCGAGTCCTCCGTCCCGGAGACACCGCCGGTCCCGCCGGCGGCGGTGACGTCGAGGGTCAGCGAGGCGCCCGGCTTGCTGGTGGCCGAGCAGGTGGTGGTCGTGCCGAGGGCCTTGATCGTCAGCACGCCCGGCGCGAACTTCACCTCACCGGTGTGCCCGGGGACGTAGGTGCCGGTCATGTCGCTCGGCTTGATCGGTGTGTTCGCCGGGATCGTGGCGCTGTTCGCCGGGCCGGTCAGGGTCAGCGAGCCGTTGTCGACCCCGGCCACGACGACGGTGGTGCTCGGAACCATCGACCCCGCGCCCAGCGCGACCGGGGAGGAGGAGACGCCCGAGGCGAAGGACTCCGTCAGCGTGTAGTGGTCACCGCTGCGCACCGCGCTGATGGTGACCGTGGGGTTGGCGTTCTTGACGCCGATGGGGGTCTGGCAGGTGTAGGCGACCTGGACCGGCGTCCCCGGGAAGCTGCCGCCACCGGAGCCGCCTCCGGTGCTGCCGCCCGTGGTGCCGCCCGTGGTGGTCCCGCCCGTGGTCGTGCCACCGCTGGTCGTCCCGCCGGTCGTGGTACCACCCGTGGTCGTGGTGCCGCCCGTGGTCGTCCCGCCGGTCGTGGTACCACCCGTGGTCGTGGTGCCGCCGGTGGTCGTGCCACCCGTCGTGGTCCCGCCGGTCGTCCCGCCGCCGGAGGCGGCGACGTGGAGGGTGAGGCCGACCGGGGCGGTCGCGTCCGGCTTGCAGGGGGTGTCGGCGTTGAACGTGCTGACGTTGATGTTGTAGTCCGCGGGCGTGACCGTCACGTCCCCGGCCGTGGTCAGCTTGACCGTCCCGGTCATGTCCGAGAGCACCATCGGCGAGTTCTTCGGGATCAACGGGTTCTTGCGCGGTCCGCTCATCGCGACGGTCGCTGTCTGCGCACCGCCCACGGAGACGTGCCCCGTCGGCTGCACGGTGTCCGGCTGGAGGTCGACGAAGCCGGGGTTCTGCGAGGCGGCCTGCACGAACTTCCAGGTCAGCGTGACCGTGTCGCCGACCTTTGGATTCGCGTCGTCACTGGTCACGTCCACCACGGTGGTGCCGTGCACGGCACCACCCACCGGTGGGTTGCAGGTCGTCGAGAAACTGGACTGGGCGGCGGACGCGCTGGGCGCGGCGACCGCCAGGAGTGAGGCGGCGAGCAGGGCCGTCAGCGCGCCCGCGGCCGGCCGGATGCTGTTCACGTGTCAGTTGGCCTTTCCGCTTGGGGTGGTCGGACCAGGGGTGCGGCCTGGGGTGGTGCGGTCAGGGTCACCGTGCCCGGAGCGAACCAGGGCAGGGTCGGCGCCGCGGGCGCGGCCGGCAGCGCGGGCCGGACGGTCGGCGCGTATGCAGGCATCGGAGGCGCGGGCTGCGGGGACACCGCTGTCGGGGACGCGGGCTGCGCGGGCGACGACATCGGCAAGGGCGGGGGCGGCGGGACCAGCGGGATCACCTGCGTCGGCGCCTCGTCCGCCGCCTCGTCCTCCCCCGACCCCTCCTCCACCGGACCGATCACGTCGGCCCCGGCGCGGTGGCGGCCCAGTCGCGAGAGTCGCCGCTCGCGATGGCGCTCGACGACGTCGGGACGGACCCGGTCCAGCACGGCCATCCCGATCCGGTAGAGGCCGACGGCGACGACCAGCCCGAGCAGGAACCAGAACAGGGTGACGCCCCACGCCGCCGGCAGGTCCTCGTAGGCGGTGGCGAAGTCCTGCTTGCCCTGGTAGCTGAGCGCGACGGTCCAGCGCCCGCTGGCGCCCGAGTCGAACTCGACCGGCAGGTCGACCTCGACCTTCTGGCCCGGCTGGATCACTCCCTGCCACGGCGCCGCGCTCCACTCGGGCGCGAGCACCGAGTGGGAGGTGCCCAACCGGAACTCGGGATTGACGACCGGCGCGGCCCCCAGATTGGTGACGATCACCTTGAGCGTCCGTGAGGGCGGGGCCCCGAAGACGTTGAGCAGGTTGCTGTCCCCGGTCAGGCTCTCGCTCAGCGCGATCAGGTGACCGCTGCCGGCGGCGTCCACCGGGATGGGCTTCACCGGTGCGCCGATCACGTCGAAGGGCGTGTCCGTGCTCGTGGAACCGCCCAGGACGGTGCTGACGTGGATCACGCACGGGCAGGGCTCCGGCGGTAGTTGGACGGTCAGCGGCTCGGTGAAGCGCCCGGCGGCGTCGGTGGTGACGGCCCGTCCGGAGGCGTTCGCGCAGTCGTCCGTCCCGGCCACCGCGTTCTGGCCGCACAGCAGCACGGTGAGCAGCACGTGCGCGGGCCAGCCCGAACCACCCACCGTCGTGGTCGCGCCCGGCTTCGCGGAGGCGGGCAGCGCCACGACGACCGGCGTGTTCGCCGCGCGGGCCGTCCCGGGCGGCAGGACGACCGGCAGCGCGAGCGCCAGCAGCAGCGTCGCCACGGTCGCCAAGGCGCCGCGCAGTGTGAACAGGTGCCGCCTCACGCCGCCGCCCCCGCCGGTTCACGGCTCCGCTTGCGTCCGCCTCGGTGCACACGGCGCCGTTTCGCCCGCAGCCAGAGCCAGACGCCCAGCCCCGCGAGCGCCAGCACGACGACGACGACCACGAGCCAGGGCACCGCCAGGTACTCGGTCTGTCCCTGACCGGCGGTCGCTCCGTCGGCGGCCTTGACGGTCACCGACACGTCGTCGAACTGGGGAGGCGCCGGCAGGGCCAGCGTGAGCTGCACGGACTGTCCGGGCAGCAGCTCGACGCCGGTGCTTGTCGGTGGCCGGTGATAGACAGAACCGAACCAACCGGTCTCGCTGACCTCGACGGTGGGGTGCAACGTCACGTTGCCGTGGTTGGTGAGGGTGTAGTGCAGCGTCCCGCGGCTGGCGCCGAGGCCGGGCACGAGCGGTGCGCTGCGCTCGACGGAGACGGCGTCGACACTGAGCGCGGGCACGGACTGGCCGGTGACGTGCAGGTAGATGCGAGCGCCCACGGCGCGCTTGACCCCGACGGCGAGTCCGCCCTGCTGCGTGGTCGCCTCCACGTCGGTCTCCACGGCGACGATCGCCCCGGGGTGGTCACCCGGCTCGGCGGTGGTGGGAATGGCGATGCTGAAGGGGATGTCCGCGCGGGTCCGCGGCGGCACGGTGAGGCTGGTGGCGTTGAGCTTGGTCCAGGCACCGACACCGGTCATCCGCTGGCCCACGGTGCGGAGCGCGAAGCCGCCGTCCCGAGGGGTGTTGTACGCGTCGGCGGCGTAGAGCGTGAACGACTTCGGCTTGGTGGTGAGGTTCACCACGGAGACGCGGTCGGAGAGGACCCGTCCGGGCGCGGATTCGAGGTAGAAGTACTGCCGGTCACCCGGTCCCGGCGTCGCCGTCCCGGCAGGAGGGGTCGGGAAGACGGCCCAGGTCCCGTTGTCGGCGGCATGCGCGGGGGTTGCGAGACCGACGGCGAGGAGCACCATCAGGGGCGCGAGGAACTGCGCGAGAAACCACCCCGGGCGGATGGCCCTGCGCGTTCGGGGGCTCACCACCCCCGGTGGCTTGTCGCGCAGCTCCCCGCGCCCCTGAGGGGCAGTGCAACGGTCCCTCATCACTCAACCTTCCCCTTGCGGGGGCCCGGAGTGGTGGTCCGGGCCCCCTGATCAAGTACGGTCGTGCGCCCCTACGCCAGCGTCAGCGTGAGGGTGGAGCTGTACGCCCCGGGCGCGGTGAACGCCGGGACGGTGAGGGTGAGACCCGCACCGGCCGCGAACTGACCGCCGGTCAGGTTCGCCGCGGGCGTGCTCGCGAGGGTCGCGCCGGTCGCGCCGACGACGCCCGCGGAGCCGGGCGCGCAGGTGCTCGGGCTGCCCGTGGTCGTGGTGCAGGTCGGCGACCAGCTGAGGGCGGAGGCCGGGAGGCTCGCCGTGCCGGGGCCGGTGAAGTTGGTGTTGCTGGCCGTCAGGGACCATCCGGTCGAGCCGCCGCGGTAGTCCTGGACGGTGACGGTGTTGAGCGTGCCGGTCGAGGCGCCGCCGGTGCCGAAGGGGACCGGGGTCATGGTGACCGCGGTGCCCGCCTGCGTCATGCTCAGCGTCCCGGAGAGGACGGTCGAGTTCAGCGTCTGCTGCAGGTCACCGGGCTTGACCGTGGCGGTGACGGTGAACGGCGCCGGCGCGGAGGCCGTCGCCGGGGTGTACGTCGAGCCCTCGAAGGCGATGATGCCGGTCGTCGTCGGCGCGTTGACGGTCAGCGTGCCGCTGATGTTCCCGCTCGCGTCGGCGGTGACCTGGGTCAGGTCGCCGGTGCCGGAGGTGCCCGCGAAGCCGGCCACCGTGACGGTGGCGCCGGCGGTGTAGCCGGAGCCGGTCACGCTGACCTTGGTGCCGACCGGGCCCTGGTTGGGCGTGTCACTGAGCTTGCGGTTGTTCGGGATCGTGGCGGTCGCCGAGTTGGAGACCGGAGCCGGCTCCGTGTCGACGGTGCACACGGTGTTGGTGCCGGCGACGCTGATGGTCATGCCGTCCGGCGAGAAGTTGATCGTGCCGGACGCCGGCGAGACGAACGTGCCGGTCATCTGGAACTCCGGGAAGGCGCCCCCGGGCGCGATCGCCGGGTTCGGGACGGCCGAGTTGGCGACGCTGACCGGCGTCGTCACCGCGCCCGCCAACGTCACCGTGCCGGTGGCGCTGACGCTGTTGGCCGGGATGGTGAAGGTGGACGGGTTGCCCGCCGCCGCCGCGATCACGTCGTAGGTGACGGTGACCGTCTCCCCCGCCGTCGGCGTGGTGTCGGACAGGGTGATCTCCGCCTGTGCGGTGCCGTGCTGGGGCGGCAGCCCGGAGATGGACGGCGGGATGCAGGTCATCGCGTAGGAGACCGTGGTCCCCTTCGCCGACGCGGCATGCGCGGACCCGGCCAGGGCGACCGGTGCACCGACCGCGAGCGCGGCGGCTCCTCCCCAGGCGACAGCCTGCGTCAGTTTCCTGACGGCTGCGCGTCTGAGGATGCTCGAAGAGTGGTGGAACACGTGAGTGGTGCTCCTTTCGGTGGTCGGACGACCTTCACGCGCCTTGCGTGACGGCCGTCACGGTCACCGCTGCGGCCCTTTCGGAGGTCGATCTGCCGAGTGGTGCGGCCTCGGACTATCCTGCGAACGGCGCTACGGTGCCGTGCGGGCCGGCCTCCCTGGTTCCCTTGCCGTGGACGGGGCGGCCGGCCTCGTGCACAGGGAAGTCCCATCCCCCCTGCAGGCCATAATTGACGGCCCGTCAGATTTAGAAGTCAAGGCACGCAGACCCGCGCGTTCACGGCCGCACGCCGAGTCGGCCGTGACGACCGCGCCTGGTGAGCCAGAGCGCGCCACCGACGCCCACCAGCATCACCGTCCCGCCGAAGAGGCCGAACGCCGCGGCGTCGTCCGCCGGACCGGTCTGCGGCAGGGTCCCCCCGGTCGACGTGCTCGAGCTCGACGAGGACGAGGACGAGGACGAGGACGACCCGCTCCCCGACGAGGCCGTGGCGACGGTCAGCGTCAGCGCGGGCGAGACCGAGCCGGTCGGCGTGCACGTCGTGGTCGTGCCCAGCGCCTTGATGGTGAGCGTCGACGGCGTGAGCGTGACCGAACCGGTGTGGTGCGGGGTGTACGTACCGGTCATGCTGCCGATGCGGATCGGGCTGTTCGCCGGGATCTGCTGGGCGTTGGGCGTCCCGTTCGCGGTGAAGCTCCCACTGTCGGCGCCGCCGACGGCGACGACCACGCTGGGTGTCATCGAGCCGGCCCCCAGCGGGACGGGACTGGAGGAGACACCGTTGGTGAAGGTGACCGTCACCGCGTAGCCCGAACCGCTCTGCGTGGCGGAGATCTCGACTTGCGAGACCGCGCTCTTCTGCCCGATCGGGGTCTGGCAGTTGTAGTTGACCGGCACCGTCGCCGCGTGCGCGGGTGTGATGGCCGCCGCCGTCGCCATCCCCGCGGCGACGAGGCCGACGGCGGCCCTCCTGGTGGTCCTGCTGCCCACTGTGCCCTCCTCCGGCCGCACCTTACTGACGAGTCGTCAGATTGTCGCCGACGGTACGACAGGGACACGACGGGGGGAACCCTCGTGCAGCGACCTTCTCAGTGAGCAATGGGAGCGTCGTGGTGCAGGGCGGCCGGCCAGGCGCGTCAGCAGACCCGCGCGCCCCCCTGCCAGACGGCGCTGACCAGCGGCACACCCGGCCGGTATGCGAGGTGCACGTGGGACGGCGCGTCCAGCATCGCCAGATCCGCGCGGGCGCCCGGTGCGAGGTGCCCGACGTCCGTGCGGCGCAGCGCGCGGGCTCCGCCCAGGGTGGCCGCGACGACGGCCTCGTCCGGCGTCATCCCCATGTCGCGCACGGCGACGGCGATGCAGAACGGCATGGAGCTGGTGAAGCTGGACCCCGGGTTACAGTCGGTCGACAGCGCGACCGTCGCACCCGCGTCGATGAGCCGCCGCGCGTCCGGGTACACGGCGCGGGTGGAGAACTCCGCGCCCGGCAGCAGCGTGGCGACGGTCGTCGCGTGCGCGTCGGCCAGCGCCTTCACGTCCTCGTCGGACAGGTGCGTGCAGTGGTCGGCACTGGCTGCGCCGAGCTCCACCGCGAGCTGCACACCCGGCCCCTGCGTCAGCTGGTTCGCGTGCACGCGCGGGGTGAGCCCGCGGGCGACACCGGCGGTAAGGATCGCCCGCGCCTGGTCCCCGTCGAACGCGCCGCGCTCACAGAACACGTCGACGTAGCGCGCGTGCGGCGCACAGGCGTCGAGCATCTCGCCGGTCACCAGCTCCACGTAGGCGGCCGGGGCGTCCGCGAACTCGGGCGCGACGACGTGCGCGCCCAGGTAGGTGGTCTCCTGCGTGTGCGCGGCCGCGATCCGCAGGGCGCGGGCCTCGTCCGCGACGGTGAGGCCGTAGCCGGACTTCACCTCGACGGTGGTGGTGCCCTGGCGGAGCATCTCGTCGAAGTAGCGGCGGATGTTCGCGTCGAGCTGCTCGTCGCTCGCGGCGCGGGTGGCCGCGACGGTGGTGCGGATGCCGCCGGCCGTGTACGCCTTGCCGGACATCCGCGCGTTGAACTCGGCGGTGCGGTCGCCCGCGAACACCAGGTGCGAGTGCGAGTCGACGAACCCGGGGATGACGGCCCGTCCCTCGGCGTCGACCCGCTCGTCCGCGGCGGGCGCGGAAAGGTCGGAACCGACCCAGGCCACGCGGTCGCCCTCGAGGACGATCGCCGCGTTGGTGAGGGTGCCCAGCTCGGGGTCGTTGGTGAGCAGCGAACCAATGTTCGTGATCAGGGTGGTCATAGCTTCTCCTTGGGGACCATCGAGGGGCGCGGGGAACTGCGCGACAAGCCACCCACGCGCGGATGGTCCCCAACGCGCAGGGCCATCCGCACAGGGTGGTTCTCGCGCAGTTCCCCGCGCCCCTGCACAGTGCAACTCACCGAAGTGCCGAAACAGCTTCCGTCAGAGCCCGCCCCGTCTCCGGAACGGCCGTGTGAACACCGTCGCGGACCACGATGCGGCCGCCCACGACCACGTCGCGCACGTCCGCGGACGTCGCCGCGAAGACCGCCGTCTCCGCGCCGAGACGAGGGGCCTGGCCTGCCGTGCGCGGGGTGTCCAGTGCGACCGTGCAGAAGTCCGCGAGCGCTCCGCGCTCCAGGCGGCCCGCCTCGGACCAGCCCAGGGAGACGTGACCGTCCTCCGTCGCGGCGCGCAGCAGGGACGCCGCCGTCCAGTGGCCGCGGCGCTGCGTCGCCAGACGCTCGTTCAGCTCCAGGGCGCGCGCCTCCTCGAAGAGGTCGATCACCGCGTGGCTGTCGGAGCCGAGCGAGATCGGGCAGCCGCCGGAGGCGAGCTTGCGGGCGGGGCCGATGCCGTCGGCGAGGTCGCGTTCGGTCGTCGGGCACATGCAGATGACCGTGGACGTGTCGGTCAACAGCCGCATGTCCTCCTCGGACAGGTGCGTCGCGTGAACAGCCGAGGTGCGCGGGCCGAGGACGCCGTGGCGGGCCAGCAGCTGCGTCGGGGTGACGCCGTGCGCGGCCAGGCAGGCCTCGTTCTCGGCGACCTGCTCCGACAGGTGCACGTGCAGCGGTGCCTGCCGCTGTTTCGCCCACACCGCCACCGTCCCCAACTGCTCCGCCGGGACCGCGCGCACACTGTGGATCGCGGCGCCGATCTTCGCGTGGTCACGCTCCTTCAGCAGCGAGACGCGCGAGGCCCACGCCTCGGCCGTCCCGTCGCTGAACCGGGTCTGGTGCCGGTTGGGGGCCTCGCCGAAGCCGCTGGAGAGGTAGCAGGTGTCCAGCAGGGTGATCCGGATGCCGGCTCGCGCCGCCGCCTCGATCAGCGCCTCGCCCATCGCGTTCGGGTCGGCGTAGGGGGTGCCGCCCGGCTGGTGGTGGACGTAGTGGAACTCGCCGACGGCGGTGATGCCGGCGAGGGCCATCTCGGCGTAGACGGCCGTGGCGAGCGCGAGGTAGTTGTCCGGGTCGAGCGCGTCGGCGGCCCGGTACATGGTGTCGCGCCAGGTCCAGAAAGTGCCGCTGCCGACCTGCACCGCCCCGCGCAGCGCGCGGTGGAAGGCGTGGGAGTGGGCGTTGGCCATGCCGGGCAGGGCCAGCCCGGTCAGCACCGTGGCGCCCTCCGGCGCCGGACCGCTGTCGGGCGTGATCGCGCTGATCCGCCCGGTGGCGTCGACGTCGATCCGCACGTCGTCCTCGACGGCGGTCAGCGAGCCGCCCTCGCGGCGCAGCCACGCGTGCGGAGCCCAGAAGGTCGTCATCGGCAGGTCATCTCCTCGAGCACCTTGGCGAGCGCGGCGACCCCGGCCAGGCAGTCGGGCTCGGTGGCCGACTCGGACGGCGAGTGCGAGACACCGGTGGGGTTCCGCACGAACAGCATCGCAGTCGGGATGACTCCGGAGAGGATTCCCGCGTCGTGACCCGCGCCGGTCGGCAGGACGGGGGTGTCCGGGCCGAGGATGGAGACGAGCCGGTCGCGCAGCGCGTCGTCGAAGTCGACGACGGGCGTGTAGGACTCGCGCACGATCTCGGCACGCACGCCGTCGCGCTCGGCACGCTCGGTGGCGGCGGCGGTGATCTCGTCGACGAGCGCCGTCAGCGTGGTCTCGTCGGCTGCGCGCGAGTCGAGCCAGCCGCGCACCAGCGAGGCGATGGCGTTGGTGCCGTTGGGCTCGACACTGACCTTGCCGAAGGTGGCCAGCGCGCCCGCCAGCTTGGCCTTCTTGCGGGCCGCGAGCACGGTGTTGGCGTAGGTCAGCATCGGGTCGCGGCGGTCCTCCAGGCGGGTCGTGCCCGCGTGGTTGGCCTCGCCGTGGAAGTCGAAGCGCCAGCGCCCGTGCGGCCAGATCGCCGAGGCGACGCCGACGGCGTGCGGGGTCGCGTCGAGGGAGCGGCCCTGCTCGACGTGGAGCTCGACGTAGGCGCCGACGCGGGCGAGGCGTGCCTCGTCCTTGCCGATGGCGTCCGGGTCCTGCCCGGCGGCGGCCATGGCGTCGGGCAGCCAGATGCCGTCGGCGTCGCGGAGCCGGAAGGCCTGGTCCTGCGTCAGCACCCCGGCGGTCAGGCGCGAGCCGACGCAGGCGACGCCGAAACGGGCGCCCTCCTCGTCGACGAAGTTGGTGATCGCGATCGGGCGGGTCGGGCGGGCACCGCTCGCGAGCAGCGCGTCGAGCGCCGCGAACGAGGAGATGACGCCCAGCGGCCCGTCGTAGGCGCCGCCGTCCGGGACGGAGTCCAGGTGCGAGCCGGTGACGACGGCGTCGCCGGCGTCCGGGTCCCCGTACCAGGCCCACTGGTTGCCGTTGCGGTCCAGCTCGTAGGTCAGCCCGCGCGCGGCGGCCTGCTCCGCGAACCAGGCACGGCACTCGGCGTCGGCGCTGGTCCAGGCGAACCGGCGGTAGCCGCCGGTCTCCTGGAAGCGGCCGACGGGGAGGAGCTCGCGCCACATCCGGCGGTAGCCGTCCGCGGCGTCGCCGAGCTCCTCCTCGTAAGCCTCAGTCATCGGAAGGTCACTCACCCTCGCGCATGGGGATGCGGACGTTGCGCTCCTCGGCGACGTCGACGGCGTGGTCGTAGCCCGCGTCGACGTGGCGGATGACGCCCATGCCCGGGTCGTTGGTCAGCACCCGGCGGATCTTCTCGCCCGCCAGCTTCGTGCCGTCCGCGACCGTCACCTGACCCGCGTGGATCGAACGCCCGATGCCGACACCGCCACCGTGGTGGATCGACACCCACGACGCACCCGACGCCACGTTCACCATCGCGTTCAGCAGCGGCCAGTCCGCGATCGCGTCCGAGCCGTCGAGCATCGCCTCGGTCTCCCGGTACGGCGACGCCACCGAACCGCAGTCCAGGTGGTCGCGGCCGATCACGATCGGCGCCGCC
>NZ_FOAZ01000029.1 GCF_900109465.1 Streptacidiphilus jiangxiensis | reverse complement strand
CCCGTACTTCTCGGTGATCTCGCCGCTGCTCTCCCGCTCGCTGCTGCTGACGCTGGAATCCCTCACCGACGACGACATCCGCGCCCTGCTGCGGCGCGCCGTCGCCGACGAGCGCGGCCTCGGCGGCGCCCTCGAGCTCGCCGAGGACGCGCAGGAGCACCTGGTCCGTATCGCGGGCGGCGACGCTCGCAAGGCGCTGACCTCGCTGGAGGCCGCCGCCGGGGCGGCGATCGAGGAGCGGACGCCGGAGATCACGCTGGAGCTGACGGAGACGGCCGTCAACCGCGCCGCCGTCCGCTACGACAAGGACGGCGACCAGCACTACGACGTGGCCAGCGCGCTGATCAAGTCGATCCGCGGCAGCGACGTCGACGCCGCCCTGCACTACCTGGCCCGGATGATCGAGGCGGGCGAGGACCCGCGCTTCATCGCCCGGCGGCTGATGATCTCCGCCAGCGAGGACATCGGCGTCGCCGACCCGACGGCGCTGCCCACGGCCGTGGCCGCCGCCCAGGCCGTCGCCATGATCGGCTTCCCGGAGGCGTCCCTGACGCTCTCGCACGCCGTGATCGCCCTCGCGCTCGCGCCCAAGTCCAACGCCGCGACCGTCGCGATCGGCGAGGCGCTCGCCGACGTGCGCGGCGGCCTCGCCGGGCCGGTCCCGTCCCACCTGCGGGACGGGCACTACGCGGGCGCCAAGAAGCTCGGCCACGCCCAGGGCTACGTCTACCCGCACGACCTGCCCGAGGGCATCGCCCCCCAGCAGTACGCGCCCGACGCCGTGCACGGCAAGGAGTACTACCGCCCGACCCGCCACGGCGCCGAGGCCCGCTATGCCGACGCCGTCACCTGGACGCGGGCCCGCCTGCGCGGCGAGCCCGGCCCGTCAGACGAGCGGTCGCCGTCCTGAGACGTACGCCCACGGACGCAGCTGCTCGACGGCCGCACCGACACGGAACACGGTCTCGTCGTCGTACGTGCGCCCGACGATCTGCACGCCCGTCGGCACGCCGTTGGCGGCGAAGCCCGACGGCACCGAGAGCACCGGGCAGCGCGAGCAGATGTTGAAGCCGATGGTCATCGCCATCGCCATGTAGTGCTCCTGCTCGACCCCGGCGATGGTGAGCCTGGTCTGCGTGTACTCGTCGTCGGCCGCCAGCGCGGGCACCGCCGTGGTCGGGCAGAGCAGCGCGTCGTAGCGCTCCAGCACCGCGCCGAGCTCGGCGTAGAGACGGCCCTCCAGCTCCAGGCCCTCCAGGAAGGTGATCTTCCCGGCGGCCTCGGCGGCCCGCTCGGCGAAGGCACGGGCGTAGCCGGTCAGCAGCTCCGGGGAATCGGCGGCGGCCTCGCCGATGGACGGACCGAAGATGGCGCCGAAGTGCGCCCACGCGGCCTGGTCCAGCAGCTCGCGGGTCCAGCCGAGCCGCACCTCCTCGACCACCGCCCCGGCCTCGCGCAGCGCGTCCGCGACCGCACGGGTGTTGGCCTCGACGTCCGGGTCCACGTCGTAGTCGCCCAGGTTGACGCAGAGCGCGATGCGCAGGCCCGCCACACCCTCGAAGGACGAGGGCAGCTCCAGCTTGGGCCGCATCGAGACCACGTCGCCCGGCCACGGGCCGGCGATCGTGTTCTGCAGCAGCACCGTGTCCGCGACGGTCCGGGCCATCGGGCCGTCGTGGCAGAAGGTGTCCAGGTTGAACGGCGGCATCGACGGCACCCGGCCGTAGGGCGGCTTGAAGCCGACGACACCGTTGAACGAGGCCGGGATCCGGATCGACCCGCCGATGTCCGAGCCGGTCGCCAGCGGCGCGTTCCCGGCGGCGAGGGCCGCGCCGGAGCCGCCGGAGGAGCCACCGCAGGAGTGGCCGAGCGACCACGGGTTGCGGGTGACGCCCCACAGCTTGGACTGGGTGAACGCCGCGCAGCAGAACTCGGGGGTGGTGGTGCGGGCGTGGATGATGCCGCCGGCGGCCTGGACGCGGGTGATCACCGGGTGGGTCTCCTCGGCGACCTCGTCGGCGAGCAGCAGCGAGCCCTCGGTGCAGAGGCGTCCTGCGATCGGGTGCTCGTCCTTGGCGGCGACCGGCAGCCCCTCCAGCGCACGCGGGGCGGGGCCGTGGCCGGCGTAACGCTTCTCCGCCTCCCTCGCGGCGGCGAGGCCCTCCTCGAAGAGGCGCTCGCTGAGGCAGTTGACGTCCGGCTCGGTCCGCTCGGCGCGGTCGATGACGGCTTCCATCAACTCGACGGGGGAGAGGTTCCGGCTCCGGAACGCCCGCAGGGCGTCGGTCGCGGGGAGGTAGGCGAGTTCGAGTGAGTCCATGGCGGACACCTTCATCGGCGTCAACGCTAGTGTCAATACCGTTGACATGAGCCAGGGGCGCGAGGAACTGCCCGACAAGCCCTGAGGCAAAGTGCAACCGGGCGTCCGTGTAAACTTTCCGGAAGCGAGACGTCCCGAGCCGCGTCGTCAAGGCGTGGCGTCACCGTCGGGGCGTCATACAGGCCGTCCGCCCGCAAGGGCGAGCGGCAGGAGCGTTGCGCACCCTTCGGGTGTCGCGTGCAGCCCACCACCCTCACCGGCGGTGGGCCACTCGCGTGCAGCACGTTGTGCCCGGTCCCGGGAGCGGCTGCCGGCTCGTCCTCGTGGCGAGGCGGTTTCCCGGACCGCGAGAGGCGACCTCCTTCAACAGCGGTGAGCCAGTAAACAACCGAAAGAGGTATTGGTTCATGGCGAACCAGAAGCGCCCCAAGGTCAAGATTGCCCGTGCACTGGGCATTCCGCTGACCCCGAAGTCCGTCAAGTACTTCGAGGCCCGCCCGTACCCGCCGGGGCAGCACGGCCGTGGCCGCAAGCAGAACTCGGACTACAAGGTCCGTCTGGTCGAGAAGCAGCGTCTGCGCGCCCAGTACGACCTGTCCGAGACCCAGCTCTCCCGTGCGTTCGACCGTGCCCGCAAGGTCGAGGGCAAGACCGGTGAGGCGCTGATCGCGCAGCTCGAGACCCGTCTCGACGCCCTGGTCCTGCGTTCGGGCATCGCCCGCACCATCTACCAGGCCCGTCAGATGGTCGTCCACGGCCACATCGAGGTCAACGGCCAGAAGGTCAACCGTCCGTCGTTCCAGCTCAAGCCGGGCTTCGTGGTGACCGTTCGCGACCGTTCCAAGGAGAAGACCCCGTTCGTCGTCGCCCGTGAGGGTGGCAACGCGGGTGAGGGTCAGACCCCGAAGTACCTCGAGGTCAACCTGAAGGCCCTGGCCTTCCGTCTGGACCGCCTGCCCCAGCGGCGTGAGGTTCCGGTCATCTGCGACGAGCAGCTCGTCGTCGAGTACTACTCGCGCTGACCCGCGAGCGGTTCTCGCAGCGCCCCCACGGCCCTTCGGCCGTGGGGGCGCTGTGCTGCGGGGGCCACCGGACGCGGCGGGGTGCGCAGGGCGTGGGCGACGACCTCGTCGAGCGCGAGCGTCGTGCCGAGCCGGAACGATTCGGCACACTCGAGCTCCGACAGCCCGGCCCGTACCCGCTGCTCGCAGGCCTCGTGGGCGACGTTGAAGTTGCCCGAGCCGAAGTTCGCCTCACCGACCGAGCGCCACAGCGTGTGCGCGGCGCCCTGCAGCAGCGCGGCCTCCCGCAGGTCTCCCGGCGTGCCCTGCTCGTCCGGCTCGGTGGCCAGCAGGGCCAGCAACTCCACGCCGAGGACCAGGCCGACCAGGTCCCGGAAGGCGTGGTTGAGCCGGACGCACTCCCGCGCCTGGAGGCGGGCCGTGGCGGCGTCGCCGACGGCCCAGGCCGCGTACGCCGAGGCGAAGAGCCCGTAGGCGTAGGCCCAGCGCTCGCCGAAGCGCTCACACTCGGCCAGCACCTTGCCGATCCAGGCCGCGCCCGTGGCCGCGTCGCCGCGGAACGTGTGCGCCAGCCCCAGCTCGAACATGCCCATCAGCACGTTGCTGTTCAGCTCGCCGAGCTGGTCGTAGTGCCACAGCGCCTCGTCGAACAGCTCCACCGCCCGGTCCAGCTCGTCGGCGATCAGCGCCGCGCAGCCCTGCCGGTGGACCGCGTAGGCCAGCGCCCGGTCGTCGCCGGTGTCCAGCGCCTGCTGGCGGCACTCCTCCAGCAGGCGCAGCGCGTGCAGCCGGTCGCCCTGGAGGATCGACAGGTAGCCGGTGACCCACAGCGCCTTGGCCCGCGCCTCCGTCGGCTCGGGGGAGAGGTCCAGCGCCCGGTCCAGCCAGACCCGGCCCTCGCCGAGGTGGCCGCAGCCGACCCAGAAGTACCAGAGCGTCCCGGCCAGGAAGAGCGCGAGCTGCTCCTCGCCCGGCTCGGTCAGGCAGTACTCCAGCGCGGCGCGCAGATTGCTGTGCGCGGCCCCGGTGCGCACCGACGTCTCCAGCTGGCGCGGGCTGAACCACTCCACCTCGCCCCAGGTGGCCAGGCCGAGGTACCAGTCGCGGTGGCGGCGGCGCAGCAGCGGCTCCGCGGCGGAGGCGTGCAGCCAGTGCGCGCCGTACTCGCGCAGCGTGTCGAGCATCCGGTAGCGGGCCTCGCCGTCGACCAGGCCGGGGTCGCGCAGCACCACCGACTTGGCGACCAGCGCGCCCAGGACCTCCAGCACCTCGTCCGCGGTCAGGCCCTCGCCGGCGCAGATGTACTGGGCGGCCTCGAGATCGAAGGAGCCGACGAAGACGGCGAGCCGCGCCCACAGCAGACGCTCCTGCGGGGAGCAGAGCTCGTGGCTCCAGCCGATCGCGGTGCGCAGCGTCTGGTGGCGCGGCAGCGCCGTGCGGGCCCCGCCGGTCAGCACGTGGAAGCGGTCGTCGAGCCGCTCGGTGATCTGCTGGACGGAGAGCACCGGCAGCCGGCCGGCGGCCAGCTCCAGCGCCAGCGGGATGCCGTCGAGGCGTCGGCACAGGGCGGTGACCTGCGGGAGGTTGTCCGCCGTCACCGCGAACCCCGGCAGCGCCGAGGCGGCGCGCTCCGCGAAGAGCGTCACGGCGTCGGGGCGCGGCCCTTCGGTGGGCAGCGGGTCGAGCTGGAGCAGCTGCTCGCCCTCGACCCGCAGCGGCTCCCGGCTGGTGGCGAGCACCGTCAGGCCCGGCGCGGCGGTGAGCAGCGCGGCCAGCAGCGGCGCGGCCTCCGCCACCAGGTGCTCGCAGCCGTCCAGGACGAGCAGCAGCGCCTCGCGGCGCGCCAGGAAGTCCCGCAGCACCTCGCGGGCGGGGCGGTTGGTGCCGTCGGTCAGCCGCAGGGCCTCGGCGACGGCGTGCGGGAGCAGCGCGGGATCGGTCAGCTCGGCGCACTGCACCAGCCAGCAGCCGTCGGGGTAGTCCGGCGTCGCGGCCGCGGCGACACGCCGCGCGAGGCGGCTCTTGCCGACTCCGCCCGCTCCCACGACCGTCAGCAGGCGGGCGCGGCGCAACAGGCGACGCGCGGCGGCGAGCTCGACGCGCCGACCGACGAACCCCGTCAGCTCGGCGGGCAGATTGCCGGAGCCTGGCACTGGACCTCCCTCGGCGACGACACATCCCCAACGAGATGACTGGTCGGTAGGTTACGTACCGCCCGAGTTCCGCCGTCGTGAAACCGGGGACCTGCACGATGGTGCCCGTTCGGTGATATGGCGCCCGCGGGACCCCCGTCGCAGTCAGGAAGAGAGCCCGCTTCGCGATAGGGTTTCGCAGATAGGACGGCTTTTGCTGCGAGGGAGCGCCAAGGTGTCGGGTGGAGAGGTTGCGGGCCTCGTCGTCGCCGTGTTCTGGGCGGTGCTGGTCACCCTCCTCGCCGTCGTGCTGGTCCGCCTCGCGCGCGCCCTGCGGGAGGCGACGGTGCTGGTCGAGGCGGTGACCGAGCGCGCCGTGCCGCTGCTCGACGAGGCCGCCGAGACGCTGCGCGCCGCCAACGAGCAGCTCGTGCGCGTCGACGCCATCACTGCGGACGTCCAGGACGCCGCCGCGAACGCGCACGCGCTCTCCTCCACGATGGCCGCCACGCTCGGCGGACCGCTGGTCAAGCTCTCCGCCTTCAGCTACGGCGTCCGCAGTGCCGTGGCCAAACAGCGCGCGGCCGGGCGCCCGGACAGGTATGTTCCGCACCAGTCGGAGCGGGAGATCATCGAGCGGATGGTGAAGGCCGAGGTGCAGCGGGCGACGGTGCGTCGCAACGGCCTGCTGCGTCTGGTGGGCCTGGGACGGAGGGGCTGAGCCGATGCGCAGGATCTTCTGGATGGCGGTCGGCGCCGGCGCCACCGTCTGGACCATCAACAAGGCGAACCGCGTGGCCCGTTCGCTCACGCCCGGCAGCCTGGCCGAGGGCGCGGCCCTCGGATCGCTCGAAGTCGGCCGTGCGGTGCGCCACTTCAAGGACGAGGTCAAGGCCGGCATGCTCCAGCGCGAGCTGGAGCTGAACCGCCAACTCGGCCTGGACGGCAGTGTGCTGGCCACTCCCGGTTACACCGAGGACGCACGCGTGCTGCGCGCCGCCGCCGTCCGTTCCGCGCTGCCGCCCGGCAGCGCGCCCGCGTCGGCCGAGCCGATCGACCGGGCACCCCTGGAACTTCAGAGTCACCCAACCATCACGTTCGACCGGAATGAGGACCTGTAATGGAGTCGGCTGAGATCCGCCGCCGCTGGCTGCGCTTCTTCGAGGAGCGCGGCCACACCGTCGTCCCCTCGGCGTCGCTCATCGCCGACGACCCCACCCTGCTGCTGGTCCCGGCCGGCATGGTGCCGTTCAAGCCCTACTTCCTGGGTGAGGTCAAGCCGCCGTTCCCGCGTGCCACCAGCGTGCAGAAGTGCGTGCGCACGCCGGACATCGAGGAGGTCGGCAAGACCACCCGGCACGGCACCTTCTTCCAGATGTGCGGCAACTTCTCCTTCGGCGACTACTTCAAGGAAGGGGCCATCAAGTACGCGTGGGAGCTGCTGACCTCCTCCGTCGCCGACGGTGGTTACGGCCTGGACCCGGAGCGCCTGTGGGTCACCGTCTACCTGGACGACGACGAGGCCGAGCAGATCTGGCGTGACGTGATCGGCGTTCCCGCCGAGCGCATCCAGCGCCTGGGCAAGAAGGACAACTTCTGGTCGATGGGCGTCCCCGGCCCCTGCGGCCCGTGCTCGGAGATCAACTACGACCGCGGCCCGGAGTTCGGCGTCGAGGGCGGCCCGGCCGTCAACGACGAGCGCTACGTGGAGATCTGGAACCTGGTCTTCATGCAGTACGAGCGCGGCGCGGGCGACGGCAAGGAGGACTTCCCGATCCTGGGCGACCTCCCGGCCAAGAACATCGACACCGGCCTCGGTCTCGAGCGCCTGGCGATGATCCTGCAGGACGTCCGCAACATGTACGAGACGGACACCCTGCGCGTCGTCATCGACAAGGCCACCGAGCTGACCGGCGTCCACTACGGCGCCGCGCACGCCTCGGACGTCTCGCTGCGCGTGGTCGCCGACCACATGCGCACCTCCGCCATGCTCATCGGCGACGGCGTCACCCCCGGCAACGAGGGCCGCGGCTACGTGCTGCGCCGCATCATGCGCCGCGCCATCCGCAACATGCGCATCCTCGGCGCCACCGGCCCGGTCGTCGAGCAGCTGCTCGACGTCGTGATCACCACGATGGGCCAGCAGTACCCGGAGCTGGTCACCGACCGCAAGCGCATCGAGACCGTCGCGCTCGCCGAGGAGGCCACCTTCCTCAAGACGCTGCGCGCGGGCACCAACATCCTGGACACCGCCATCACCGAGACCCGCTCCGGCGGCGGCACGGTGCTGTCCGGTCAGAACGCCTTCCAGCTGCACGACACCTACGGCTTCCCGATCGACCTCACCCTGGAGATCGCGGCCGAGCAGGGCGTCTCCGTCGACGAGGACGGCTTCCGCCGTCTGATGAAGGAGCAGCGCGACCGCGCCAAGGCCGACGCGAAGGCCAAGAAGACCGGTCACGCGGACGTCCACGCCTACCGCTCGATCGCCGACAGCTCCGGCGAGACCGAGTTCACCGGCTACACCAGCAACGCCGGCGAGGCCTCCGTCGTCGGCCTGCTCGTGGACGGCGTGCCCTCGCCGGCCGCGTCCGAGGGCGACGACGTCGAGCTCGTGCTCGACCGCACCCCCTTCTACGCCGAGGGCGGCGGCCAGCTCGCCGACCACGGCCGGATCAAGACCGACACCGGCGCCGTCATCGAGATCCGCGACGTGCAGAAGCCCGTTCCGGGCGTCGTCGTGCACAAGGGTGTCGTCCAGGTCGGCGAGGTCACCGTCGGCGCCTCGGTCCACGCCGAGATCGACGTGCGCCGCCGCCGGGCCATCGCCCGCGCCCACAGCGCCACCCACCTGACCCACCAGGCGCTGCGCGACGCGCTCGGCCCCACGGCCGCCCAGGCCGGTTCGGAGAACTCCCCGGGTCGCTTCCGCTTCGACTTCGGCTCGCCGACCGCCGTGCCCGGCACGGTGCTGACCGACGTCGAGCAGAAGATCAACGAGGTGCTCGCCCGCGAGCTCGACGTCACGGCCGAGATCATGGGCATCGACGAGGCCAAGAAGGCCGGCGCCATCGCCGAGTTCGGTGAGAAGTACGGCGAGAAGGTTCGCGTCGTCACCATCGGCGACTTCTCCAAGGAGCTGTGCGGCGGCACGCACGTGCAGAACACCGCCCAGCTGGGTCTGGTGAAGCTGCTCGGCGAGTCCTCCATCGGCTCCGGCGTGCGCCGCGTCGAGGCGCTGGTGGGCGTCGACGCCTACAACTTCCTCGCTCGCGAGCACACGGTCGTCGCCCAGCTGACCGAGCTGGTCAAGGGCCGTCCGGAGGAGCTGCCGGAGAAGATCTCCGGCATGCTCGCCAAGCTCAAGGACGCCGAGAAGGAGATCGAGCGCTTCCGCGCCGAGAAGGTGCTGCAGGCCGCCGCCGGGCTGGCCGAGGGCGCCGAGGACGTGCGCGGCACCGCGCTGGTCACCGGCCAGGTGCCGGACGGCACCGGCGCCGACGACCTGCGCAAGCTCGTGCTGGACGTGCGCAACCGCGTCGGCCAGGGCGGCCGCTCGGCCGTCGTCGCGCTGTTCACCGTCGCGAACGGCCGTCCGCTGACCGTCATCGCCACCAACGAGGCCGCCCGCGAGCGCGGCATCAAGGCCGGTGAGCTGGTCCGCACCGCGGCCAAGACGCTCGGCGGCGGCGGTGGCGGCAAGGACGACGTCGCGCAGGGCGGCGGCCAGGACGCGACCGCCGTGCCGCAGGCCGTCGAGGCCGTGCGCGCGCTGGTCGCCGAGAAGGCCTGAGGAACGGTTCGGTGAGTTCGATGCGTCGAGGACGGCGGATCGCCGTGGACGTCGGCGACGCCCGCATCGGGGTCGCCTCCTGCGACCCCGACGGGCTGCTGGCCACCCCGGTGGAGACGGTCCCGGCGGGCAAGAAGTCGCTCGGCCGGCTCACCGCCATCGTCGCGGAGTACGAGGCGATCGAGGTCGTCGTCGGGCTCCCGCGCTCGCTGAGCGGGCGCGAGGGTCCGGCCGCCGCCAAGGTGCGCGAGTACGCGGCCCGGCTGGCCTACCGGGTCCACCCGGTGCCGGTCCGGCTGGTCGACGAGCGGATGACCACGGTCAGCGCCGCCGCCGGGATGCGCGCGGCGGGCGTGAAGTCGAAGCAGGGCCGGTCCCGGATCGACCAGGCGGCGGCGGTGGTGATCCTGCAGAGCGCGCTGGAGACCGAGAAGACCAGCGGGCGTGCTCCCGGGGAAACCGTCGAACCGGCGGCCGAGGAGCTGTAGGCTGACGCCGAATCAAGGGGGTCCACCATCCGGTGGGCCCCCTTCGTCACTGTGAGCGACGTCGTGTGAAGCTCTGCGTGGCGCGGACGTGCCCGTCGACCCCCGTTGGCGTCGGTCGGGTAACGTTCCGTCCACGGCGGGCCCCATGGGCACGTCGGTTCGATTCAGTGTCGAATCCGAAAAATCCGCTGATTCCGAGGGGACGCATGACCGACCAGGGCCGGGGCTACGGCTCCGAACCGTGGGGCCAGGCCGGCTCGTACGGCGGGCAGGGCGGTTACCCGCCCGAGGCCCCCTACCCCTACGGACAGCAACAGCCGCAGGCGCCTCAGGCGCAGTATCCGCACGGACAGCAGCAGCCCCAGCAGGGCTACCCGCAGTACGGGCAGCCGCAGCAGCCGTATCCGGGCCAGCAGCCCTACCCCGGTCAGCAGCCGTACCCGGGGCAGCCGCAGCAGCCGTATCCGGGTCAGGCGCCGCAGGGGCCGTACGGGACCGGTCAGCAGCCGGTCTACCCGGGCCAGCACCCGCAGCAGCAGCCCTACCCCGGTCAACCGCAGCAGGCGCCGTACGGGCAACAGCCGCCGCAGGCGCCGCAGCGTCCGCGCCCGCAGACCCCGCCGCCGTCGGGCCCGGGACCGGACGGGATCGACTGGGTCGCCGAGGCCGCCCGGCTGGAGGCCGAGGCCCGCGGCGAGACGCCCGCCGTCGACGACGAACCGCTCCACTCCGACGAGGACGTCTACGTCGAGGAGCGCGAGGAGGGCGAGGACGAGTACGTCCAGTTCCTCTCCGACGAGGACGAGAGCCGCAGCGGCCGTCGCAAGGACGCGGCCAAGGGCCGCACCGAGCGCAAGCGCAGCGGTGTCGCCTGCCTGGGCGTCACCGTGCTGATCCTCGCCCTGGTGCTGGGCGGCGGGTACTTCGGATACACCTGGTACAAGAACCGCAACGCGGCGCCCGACTACACCGGCACCGGAACCACCGACGTCCAGGTCCAGGTCCCGCAGGGTGCCACCGGCTGGGTCATCGGCAACACGCTGAAGGCCGCCGGGGTCGTCGAGTCGGCGCAGGCCTTCGTCAACGCCTACAACGGCGACCTCGCCAAGGCGCAGGGCATCCAGCCCGGCTTCTACGAGCTGAAGCTGCAGATGTCGGCGGCCTCGGCGCTCAAGGCGCTGGAGGACTCGCAGGGCGGCAACGTGATCACCATCCCCGAGGGCTCGACCGCCAAGGTGATCTACGCGGCCATCGACGCGAAGCTGAAGCTGCCCGCCGGCACCACGGCCAAGGTCGCCAAGGACGACGTCGCCCAGCTGGGCCTGCCCGCGGAGGCGAAGGGCAACCCCGAGGGCTTCCTGTGGCCGACGCGCTACTCGATCGGGACGAACACGAAGCCGCTCGATCTGCTCCAGCAGATGGTCACCACGACCAAGACCCAGATCCAGGCGCTCAACCTGGATTCGGCCGGCCAGGGCGTCCACCTGAACAACGCCTACGCGGTGCTGACCGAGGCGAGCATCCTGCAGGCCGAGGGCAACAACGTCGGCGACTTCGGCAAGATCGCCCGCGTCCTCTACAACCGCCTGAACACCAACGTCACCTTCGGCAGGCTCGGGCTCGACACGACGATCCAGTACTACCTGGGCCGTAAGACGTTCACCAACGCGGAGAAGTTGCAGTCGCAGGGCGGCTACAACACCTACGTGGTCAAGGGTCTGCCGCCGACGCCGATCGACAACCCGGGTGCGCAGGCGATCCAGGCCGTGCTGAATCCGACGCCGGGTAACTGGGCGTACTTCGTGGCGATCGACAGCAGCAACACCGCTTTCTCCGCCACCTGGAGCCAGTTCCTCGACGACGTCAACACCTACTGCGAGAAGCACGGCCAGCACGTCAACCGGACGACGGGCCAGTGCCAGTGAGGCGGGCCGCGGTCCTGGGATCGCCCATCGCGCACTCCCTGTCGCCGGTGCTGCACAACGCCGCGTACGCGGCGCTGGGCCTGGCGGACGAGTGGCAGTACGGCCGGTTCGAGGTCGACGAGGCCGGGCTGCCCGGCTTCCTCGCCGACCTCGACGTGGCGGGCGAGGGCTGGGCCGGCCTGTCGCTGACGATGCCGCTGAAGCGGGCCGTCATCCCGCTGCTCGACGAGGTCTCCGCGGGTGCGCGGGCCGTGGACGCGGTCAACACCGTCGTCTTCCACGCCGACGGCCGCCGGACCGGGGACAACACCGACGTCCCCGGCCTGGTCGCCGCGCTGGGCGAGCGCGGCGTCGAGAAGGTCGCCTCGGCGGCGGTCCTCGGTGCGGGCGCGACGGCGTCCTCCGCGCTGGCGGCGCTCGGGCAGGTGTGCGACGGCCCTGTGCTGGCGTTCGTGCGCGGCCCGGAGCGTGCCGCGCAGATGCGGGCGCTGGGCCAGCGGCTCGGCGTGGACGTCGTCCCGGAGGAGTGGGACCGCGCGGCGGAGGCGTTCGACGCCGAGCTCGTCATCTCCACGACCCCGGCCGGCGCGACGGATCACCTCGCGGGGGCGGTTCCCGCCGAGCCGGGCGCGCTGTTCGACGTGCTGTACCACCCGTGGCCGACGGCGCTGGCCGCGGCGTGGCAGCAGGAGGGCGGTGTGGTCCTGGGCGGTCTCGACCTCCTGGTCCACCAGGCGGTGCTGCAGTTCCGTGCGTTCACGGGCATACCCGAGGCCGACGTCGTGGCCGCGATGCGCTCCGCCGGGGCCGCGGCGCTGTAGTTGCACCTACCTCAGGGGCGCGGGGAACTGCGCGAGCAACCCACCCGAGGCGGATGGCCCTGCGCGTTGAGGACCATCCCCGCGCCGTGGTTTCTCGCGCAGTTCCCCGCGCCCCTGACGTCTGCCTGGTGGACGGATTCTGCCCTTGTACGTCCGACGTGGGAGGATCGCCGGTAAGGCACTTGCACGAGCGGGATAGGAGCACACCCTTGGGAACGCTGCGCTGGCTGACGGCCGGGGAGTCGCACGGCCCGGCACTGGTCGCGACGCTGGAGGGGCTCCCGGCCGGGGTGCCCGTGACCACGGAGATGGTCTCCGACGCGCTCGCGCGGCGCCGCCTCGGCTATGGTCGCGGCGCCCGCATGAAGTTCGAGCAGGACGTCGTGACCTTCCTCGGCGGTGTCCGCCACGGCCTGACCCTCGGCTCGCCCGTCGCGATCATGGTGGGCAACACCGAGTGGCCCAAGTGGGAGCAGGTCATGTCGGCCGACCCGGTCGACCCGGAGATCCTCGCGGGCCTTGCCCGCAACGAGGCGCTGACCCGCCCCCGCCCCGGCCACGCCGACCTCGCGGGTATGCAGAAGTACTCCCTCGACGAGGCCCGGCCGATCCTGGAGCGTGCCTCCGCGCGCGAGACCGCGGCCCGCGTCGCGCTCGGCACCGTCGCCCGCTCGTACCTGAAGGAGACCTGCGGGATCGAGCTCGTCTCGCACGTCGTCGAGCTGGGTGCCGCCAAGGCGCCGGCGGGCGTGATCCCCGTCGCCGCCGACGAGGCTCGCCTGGACGAGGACCCGGTGCGCTGCCTGGACGCGGACGCGTCGAAGGCGATGGTCGCCGAGATCGACCAGGCCCACAAGGACGGTGACACCCTCGGTGGCGTCGTCGAGGTGCTGGGCTACGGCGTGCCCGTCGGCCTCGGCTCGCACGTGCACTGGGACCGCCGCCTCGACGCGCGCCTCGCGGCCGCGCTCATGGGCATCCAGGCGATCAAGGGTGTCGAGGTCGGCGACGGCTTCGAGCTGGCCCGCATCCCCGGCTCCCAGGCGCACGACGAGATCGTCAACACCGCCGAGGGCGTCCGCCGTCTCTCCGGCCGCTCCGGTGGCACCGAGGGTGGCCTGTCCACCGGTGAGCTGCTGCGCGTCCGTGCCGCGATGAAGCCGATCGCGACCGTGCCGCGCGCGCTGGCCACCATCGACACGCGCACCGGTGAGGCGGCGAAGGCGCACCACCAGCGCTCCGACGTGTGTGCCGTGCCGGCGGCCGGCATCGTCGCCGAGGCGATGGTCGCGCTGGTGCTGGCCGACGCGGTCGCCGAGAAGTTCGGTGGCGACAACGTCAGCGAGACCCGCCGCAACGTCCAGGGGTACCTCGAGCACCTGGTCGTGAAGTAGTGGCCCACCCCGCGGTCATCCTGGTCGGCCCGCCCGGGGCCGGCAAGAGCTCGGTCGGGGAGGTGCTCGCCGCACGCCTCGGTGTCGGTTTCCGCGACACGGACGCCGACATCGTCGCCTCGGTCGGCAAGCCGATCGCCGACATCTTCGTCGACGAGGGTGAGCCGCACTTCCGCGCGCTGGAGGCGGCGGCGGTGCGGGCCGCCGTCGCCGAGCACGCGGGCGTGCTCGCGCTCGGCGGCGGCGCGGTCATGCGCGCGGAGACCGAGGAACTGCTGAGCGGCCTGCCCGTGGTCTTCCTCGACGTCGAGCTGCACGACGCGGTCAAGCGCGTCGGCCTGGACGCGCCGCGTCCGCTGCTGGTGGGCAATCCGCGCGCCCGCTGGCGTGAACTGATGGAACAGCGCCGCCCGGTGTACACGCGGGTGGCCCGAGCGGTGGTGAGCACGGCCGGGTTGACGCCTGATCAGGTGGCCGACGCGGTCCTGGACGCACTGGAGCTGAGCAAGTCGTGAGCAGTGAGATTTCGCGTATCCGGGTCGGCGCGAGCGGCGGGGCGGACCCGTACGACGTGCTGATCGGCCATCAGCTGCTGGGCGAGCTGCCGGGGTTGATCGGCAACGTCGCGCAGCGTGTCGCCGTGATCCACCCCGAGGCGCTGGCCGCGACCGGCGAGGCGATCCGCGACGACCTGGCCGCGCAGGGCTACGAGGCCATCGCGCTCCAGGTGCCGAACGCCGAGGAGGCCAAGTCGGCCGAGGTCGCCGCCTACTGCTGGTCGGTGCTGGGCCAGACGGGCTTCACCCGTACCGATGTCATCGTCGGCGTCGGCGGCGGGGCGACCACGGATCTCGCGGGCTTCGTCGCGGCCACCTGGCTGCGCGGCGTGCGCTGGGTGTCCATGCCGACGACGCTGCTGGGCATGGTCGACGCGGCCGTCGGCGGCAAGACCGGCATCAACATCGCCGAGGGCAAGAACCTCGTCGGGGCGTTCCACCCGCCGGTGGGCGTGCTGGCGGACCTGGACACCCTGCAGACCGTGCCGAAGCACGACTACGTGAGCGGGCTGGCCGAGGTCATCAAGACCGGCTTCATTGCCGACCCGGTCATCCTCGACCTGGTCGAGGCCGACCCGGAGGGTGCCCGCACCCCCGACGGCCCGCACACGGCCGAGCTGATCGAGCGCTCCATCAAGGTCAAGGCGGAGGTCGTCTCCAACGACCTGCGCGAGTCCGGGCTGCGCGAGATCCTCAACTACGGCCACACCCTCGCCCACGCGATCGAGCGCAACGAGCGCTACAAGTGGCGCCATGGCGCGGCGGTCAGCGTCGGCATGGTCTTCGCCGCCGAACTGGGCCGCCTGGCGGGCCGGTTGGACGACGAGACCGCCGAGCGGCACAAGCGCGTGCTGGCGTCGGTCGGTCTGCCGCTGACGTACCAGGCGGACGCCTGGCCGAAGCTGCTCGAGGCGATGAAGCTGGACAAGAAGTCCCGCGCCGACCGTCTGCGGTTCATCGTCCTGGACGGCCTGGCCAAGCCGGCCATCCTGGAGGCCCCGGACCCGTCGCTGCTCGTCGCCGCGTACGCGGAGGTGGCGGGCTGATGCCGCAGCGCGTGCTCGTCCTGAACGGTCCGAACCTGGGCCGGCTCGGCTCGCGCGAACCGGACGTCTACGGTTCGACGACCTACGCGGGTCTGGTGGAGCGCTGCACGAAGCTCGGTGCCGAGCTGGGCTTCGACGTCGAGGTGCGGGAGACCAACGACGAGGGCGAGATGATCCGTTGGCTGCACGAGGCGGCCGACGGCAAGCTGCCCGTCGTCATCAACCCGGGCGCGTTCACGCACTACTCCTACGGCATGCGGGACGCCGCGTCGCAGCGGACGGCGCCGCTGATCGAGGTGCACATCTCCAACCCGCACGCGCGGGAGGAGTTCCGGCACACCTCCGTCATCTCGGCGGTGGCCAGCGGCACGATCGCCGGATTCGGCATCGGCTCCTACGAGCTGGCGTTGCGGGCACTCGCGACGGCGTGATCGTCGTTCACCTCCCGGAGGCGTTGTATCGTCGTCCTCCGGGAGGTGAGCGGATGTCAGAGAGCCAGAGCGACTACTACGGCGGCAGCTTGCCGTCTCCCGCGGCGGGTCCGCCGCGATCGACGCTCTCCCTGCGGGCCCTGCCGGAGTCGGCCGCGACGGGCCAGTTCGTGCTTCCCGCACCGCCGCCGCAGACCCCGCCCGCTCCCGTCCTCCACCCCGGCGGACCGCTGGCGATCCTCCTGATCGGCCCGGCCGGCGCGGGCAAGACCTCCGTCGCCCGACACTGGGCCGACCGGCGGCCCACCCCGACGGCCCACATCAGCCTCGACGACGTCCGCGAGTGGGTCCGCGCGGGCTTCGCCAGCCCCCAGGCGGGCTGGAACGACCAGTCCGAGGGTCAGTACCGTCTCGCCCGCCGCACCTGCGGCTTCGCCGCGCGGAACTACCTCGTCAACGGGATCTCCTGCATCATCGACGACGCGGTCTTCCCCGACTTCCCGGCCGTCGGCCTCGGCGGCTGGAAGCGCCATGTCGGCCCCCAGCTCTTCCCCGTCGTCCTGCTCCCGGGCCTCGACGTCGTCCTCGCCCGCAACGCCCGACGCACCGGCCACCGCCGCCTCCCGGACGAACAGGTCGCCGCCATCCACGGCCGCATGTCCGGCTGGTACGGCTCCGGCCTGCCCATCATCGACAACTCCCGGATGGACGTCGCCGCGACGGCTTCGGCCCTGGACCAGGTCCTCGCCACCGTGCGGCGCTAGCATCGGCGTCGACTCGGGGGAGGGGATACCGATGGGTGTCGGAGCGGTCAGGGATCAGTCCGAGGCGGAGCGTGCCTTCGCTGAACACCGCCGTCTGCTGCAGGGCGTCGCCTACCGTGTGCTCGGCAGTGTCGCCGATGCCGAGGACGTCGTGCAGGACGCCTGGTTGCGCTGGAGCCGCGTCGACGCGGCGACCGTCGACGACCCGGAGGGGTACCTCGTCCGGACCGCGACCCGGCTCGCGATCGACCGGTTGCGCAGTGCGCAGGTGCGGCGGGAGTCCTACGTCGGCCCGTGGCTGCCCGAGCCGATGCTGACCAGCCGTGACATCGCCGACGACGTGGCGTTGGCCGACTCGGTGTCGACGGCGATGCTGCTCGTCCTGGAGGCGCTGTCGCCGGTGGAGCGGGCCGTGTTCGTGCTGCGCGAGGCGTTCGGCTACAGCCACGCCGAGATCGCGGGGTTCGTCGGGCGCGAGGAGGCGACCGTGCGGCAGATCAGCAGCCGGGCCCGGAAGTCCGTCGAGGCGCGGCGGCATCGCTACGACACCGACCAGGCGACCAGGCAGCGGGCCACCGAGCGGTTCCTTGCCGCCAGCGTCGGGGGCGACCTCACGGCCCTCATGGAGGTGCTGGCACCGGATGTGGTGCTGGTCAGCGACGGTGGCGGCCTCGCCCCTGCGCCGCGCAAGGCCATCCACGGGCTGGAGCTGGTGGCGCGGGCACTCGCGACCTTCGCCGGACGGATGCCGGAGGATCCCCACGCCGAGGTGCTGCAGGTCAACGGTGGTCCCGGCGTCGTGGTGTTCTCCGGCGACACCCCCGTCGCGGCGATCACCGTGCACCTGGTCGACGGCCGGATCGAGGCGCTCCACCTGGTCAGTAATCCGGAGAAGCTGAGCGGGGTGACCGGCTGACCTCTGATGTGACGCGGGTCACATCAGAGGGTTGTCACGTTCCCGGTGCCCGTCTCGTCCGTGTGGCGAAGAACGGATGAGATCGCCCGAGGGAGCCAGCCATGTCGCACTCGACCACCACCGCCCCGCACCGCATCGTCGTCCTCGGTGCCGGCTACGCCGGTATGGCGGCAGCGGTCCGCGTCGCCCGCAGGACCCGCCGGCTCGGCGCCGAGGTCGTGCTGGTGAACCCGACCAGCCGCTTCGCCGAGCGGCTGCGGATGCACCAGACGGCGGCCGGGCAACAGCCGGCCGACCTCCGCATCCCGGAGCTCGTCGCCGGCTCCGGCGTCGAGTTCGTCCAGGGCTGGGCCACCGCGATCGACGCCGAACGGCAGGAGCTGACGCTCACCGCCCCCGAGGGTGTGCGCACCCTCGCCTATGACACGCTCGTCCACGCCCTCGGCAGCGCCACCGACACCGACGTCGTCCCCGGGATCGAGGAGCACGCGTTCACCCTCGACGGCCAGGACGCCGCCGAGCGACTGGCCGCCAGGCTCGCCGAGTTGGACGCCGCGGGCGGCGGCACGGTGACCGTCAGCGGCAGCGGGCTGACCGGCGTCGAGGCGGCGGCCGAGATCGCCGAGAGCCACCCCGCCCTGCGCGTCGTCCTGCTCGGCCGGGAGCGGCCCGGCTCGATGATGGGCCCGAAGGCCAGGGCCTACCTGGACGCCGCTCTCGTCCGGCTCGGCGTCGAGGTCCGCTCCGGCGTCGAGGTCACCAAGGTGCTGCCGGACGGAATCGAGCTCGCCGACGGCGAGCTCGTGCACAGCGACGCGAGCCTGTGGACCGCCGGGGTCCGGGTCTCCCGGCTTGCGGCCGAGGCCGGCATCGCCACCGACGAGCACGGGCGCGTGCTCACCGAGCCGAGCCTGCGCTCCACCTCGCACCCCGCCGTCTGGGCCGTCGGTGACGCGGCGGCCGTGCGCCAGTCCTACGGCGTCCTGCACGGCACCTGCCAGAGCGGCATCCCCACCGGCATGCACGTCGCCGACCAGATCGCCCGCGTCCTGCGCGGCGGCGCGCCGAAGCCCTTCCGCTTCGGCCACATCCACCAGCCGGTGAGCCTGGGCCGCCACGACGGCGTCATCCAGTTCACCCGTGGGGACGACACGCCGCGGGCGTTCTGCCTGACCGGCGCGCGGGCCGTCGCCTACAAGGAGTTCGTCAGCGGCAGCCCGGCGAAGACCTACCGGATGTCGGTCCGCTTCGACGTCCCGACCCGGATGATGTGGGCCCGCGGCGGTCGTCGCAACGGCCGGTAGCAGAGCGCGGCTCCGGCCGTCTCCCGGCGCGCGGTATCGATGCGCCGCGCCTAGCCTCGGAGCATGGGTGAGGTGTTCGCCGAGCGGCGTGAGCGTCTGCGGGCGCGTTGCAGTGGAGCCGGTGTCGACGCCGCTTTGGTGAGCGCACCGGCGAACGTGCGGTGGTTGACCGGGGTGCCCGGGGCGGCCGCGCTGCTGTTGGAGCGCGATCGCGCGGTGCTCGCGGTCGCGCATCCCTCGCGGGACCGGGAGCGTGACGACGCGCTGGAGGAGCTGGTGGTGCCGGTGGGGCAGGACCCCGCCGTCGCGATCGCGGCCGCCGCGCCCGCGGAGGCACTGTTGGGCGTGGAGGAGCACGACCTGACCGTCGCCCGGCACCGGGCCGTCGCGGAGGCTGCCGGCGGCCGGCTGCGGGACCTGCACCACTCCGTGGAGCAGCTCCGGGTGGTCAAGGACGAGCAGGAGCTCGCCAGCCTGCGGATCGCCGCGGAGATCGCGGACCAGGCGCTGGGCGAGCTGCTGGAGTCGATCCTGGTCGGCCGCAGCGAGCGACATTTGGCGATGGAGCTGGAGCGGCGGATGGTCGACCACGGCGCGGACGGTCCGGCCTTTCCGGTGCGGGTCGGCGCGGGGGACCACTCCGGCCGGGCCCGGCACCTGCCGGGGGACCGGCGGGTCGAGGAGGGCGACTTCCTGACCGTCTCGCTCGGTGCCTGCTACCGCGGCTACCGGGCCTCGGCCACCCGCACCTTCGTGGTCGGCCTGGCGCCCGCGGAGTGGCAGGTCGACCTGCATGCCGTGGTCTTCGCCGCGCAGCGCGCCGCGCGGGAGGCGTTGGCGGTCGGCTCCTCCCTGGACGACTGCGCCCGCGCGGCGAGGCGCGTGCTGGAGGCGCGCGGCTACCCGCCCGAGCTGGACGAGGGCGTGGGGCACGGCGTCGGCCTCGACGTGGAGGAGGAGCCACGCCCCGGGGCCTTGGAACCTTGGCCTGGGGAGTTCGGTAAGCTTGAGAACCGTGTGCCGGTCACTGTCGGACTGGGAGTAGCCCTCCCGGGTCGCGGCGGGGTCCGGATCGAGGACACGCTCGTCGTCCGTCCTTCCGAGGACGGAGGGCCCGAGCTGCTCACCATCACGACCAAGGAGCTCCTCGCCCTGTGATTCCGGGTCCTTTCAGGGACCGGGGCCGCGGGACACGCGACGTGGTTCTTTGACAACAGGCTGACAAGCGAAATCCAGAAGTTAGGGCGACTGTGGCTTCCACCAACGACCTCAAGAACGGCATGGTGCTCAAGCTCGACGACGACCAGCTGTTGTTCGTTGTCGAGTTCCAGCACGTGAAGCCCGGCAAGGGCCCGGCCTTCGTGCGCACCAAGCTCAAGCACGTGCTGTCCGGCAAGGTCGTCGACAAGACCTTCAACGCCGGCGTGAAGGTCGAGACGGCCAGCGTCGACAAGCGCACGATGCAGTTCTCGTACAAGGACGGCGAGCAGTTCGTGTTCATGGACATGGACACCTACGAGCAGACGCACGTCTCCCCGGAGGTCGTCGGCGACGCCTCCAAGTTCCTGCTGGAGGGCCTCGACGCGCTCGTCGCGGTCTACGAGGGCGCCCCGCTCTACATCGAGCTCCCGGCCGCCGTCGAGCTCATCGTCGAGTACACCGAGCCGGGCCTGCAGGGCGACCGCTCCACCGGTGGCACCAAGCCCGCGCGTCTGGAGACGGGCGCCGAGGTCGGCGTGCCGCTCTTCATCAACCAGGGCGAGAAGATCAAGGTCGACACCCGCACCGGCGACTACCTCGGCCGGGTGAACTCCTAACCGTGGCAACCGCGCGTAACAAGGCCCGGACCAAGGCCTTCCAGATCATCTTCGAGGCCGACCACCGGGGCGTCTCGCCGACGCTGGTCCTCGCCGAGTGGGTGGCGCGCGCCCGCACCGGGGAAGAGGGCGTGCCGCAGGTCCCGGAGTACACCAGGGACCTGGTGGAGGGCTACGGCCGCCACGCCGCCCGGATCGACGACCTGATCTCCACCTACGCGGTGGGCTGGACGCTCGACCGGATGCCGATCGTGGACCGCAACGTGATCCGGCTCGGCGCCTACGAGCTGATCTGGGAGGACTCGGTCCCGGACCCGGTGGTTCTGGACGAGTTCGTCGAGATGGCCAAGGACTTCTCGACGGACGAGTCCCCCTCCTTCGTCAACGGGCTGCTGGCCCGCCTGAAGGAGCTGAAGCCCTCGCTGCGGGCCGCCCGCGACTGAGCGGACCGGTGACGCAGTGACCGGCGTGACAGAGGCGCCCTGTGGCTCCCGTGAGGGAGTGGCAGGGCGCCTCTGTCGTCTGCGGTGCACTCACGTTGCGTGGTCGTTGCGCCATTCGAGGTGACGGATGGTGACGAGTCTGTGACACAGGGTGCGCATGGGGTGGTGGAGGCGGGGGAGGACGAGAAGCAGCGAACCACTCTCGCACCCCGTTCCACCGCACAGCCCGGAGGCTCCCATGGCCAAGCACGCCAAGCACGCTCGCCCGCGCAGCGCCCGCCCGGCGGTCTGCCAGTCGACCGTGCGCGTGGTCACTCCGCGCGACCGCCGCTGCGCCGCCCGGGCGGCCGAGCGACGCCGGCCCACCATGGTGGGCGTCGTCACCAACCGCGCGGACTTCGAGCGCCTGCAGGCGGACGGCAGCACGACCTACCGCGGCTACGGCGACTACCTGCGCGATGTCGAGGCGCTGCTGGACGGGCTCGGGCGGGACGGCGTCGAGGTGCGCGGGCGGGCCTTCTCGCCCGCCGACTTCGACGACTTCTGCGAGCGGGAGGGCATCTCCCGGGCCGACGGCGACAGCCACTTCGCCTACACCGCCGACCCCACCGCCGAGGAGGAGTGGGTCCGCTGGGAGGGGGAGCCGCTGGCGGAGTTCCTGCTGCGGGTCGACCGCGCCCACGAGCGCGGCCTGGTCCGCCGTCAGCTCGACCGGATGCTCGCGGAGACCGCGGAGGCCGCGGTGTCCGGCGAGTTCCCCGAGCCGCTGCTCCGGATCGCCTACGCCCGTGGCGCGGAGGCCCTGCGCGGCTTCCTGCTCGGCGCGGGCGAGGGCACGTTCACGGTGGTCTGCAGCCTGTTCGACGCCGATCTGCCGCTGGTCGCCTGGGCGGACCTGCGGCTGGAGCCGGGCGGGGTGATGCGCGTCGACGACGAGGACCTCGACCTGCTGTGCGAGGTCCTGTGCGTGGGGCACGCGCTGAACCGGCCCGGCATGCTCTCGCTCGGCGGCGTCTGCGCCGTCCGGGGCGAGGTCGGCTGGGAGTGGACCTTCGACGGGGAGAGCTTCCGGCGGGTGTGAGGGTCCGTCCTCGGGCCCGTCGGGGCGGTCACCCGCCGGTCGGTCCCTCGGCCAGCGTGTCCCTGAGGTATCCGGCCAGGTCCGGGGCGTCCGGGGCGAGCATTCGGCGCACCCAGGCGGTGCGCTCGTGAGCCAGTGCGGGCAGCTCCCACACGCACCCCGCGTAGGGCGCCCGGTTGACCACGAAGTGCGTCGGATCGTCGTCCGGGCAGCCGACGAACGGCTCCGCGGCGGCGGCCGTCCGCACCTCGACCACGTTGCCCCAGACCCAGGTGCAGACGCACAGGTACATCGCGCCGTTGCCGCCCTCGTGCAGCACCAGCCATCCGGCGGGCGGCAGTTCGTGGTCCGGCTCGGGCAGCATCGACTCGGCGGTCCGGTGGGCGGCCGCCACCACCTCGGGCGGGAGCGGACGGTCGGCCTCGCGGAGCACGTGGTAGGGCTTGAGCTGCCAGCCGGCGAGGGTCAGGGACGGGTGCACCCGCAGGTGCTTCTCCTTGAAGGGCATGCCTGGACCGTAGGGCGGACCGGCTGACACCCTGTGTCAGCCGGTCCTGAGGGGGAGGGAAATGCGTGCCAGCCGACTGATGTCGATCGTCCTGCTGCTGCAGAGCCGGGGCAGGCTCACCGCCCGGGAGCTGGCCCGGGAGCTGGAGGTGTCGGTCCGCACCGTCTACCGCGACGCGGAGGCGCTGTCGGCGTCGGGCGTCCCGATCTACGGGGAGGGCGGCAAGGACGGCGGCTACCGACTGGTCGACGGCTACCGCACCCGGCTCACCGGGCTGACCTCCTGCGAGGCCGAGTCGCTGTTCATGGTCCCCGAGCTCGGCCCGGCCGCCGAGCTCGGCTTCGGCTCCGCCGCTCTCACCGCCCGCCTGAAGCTCGCCGCCGCCCTGCCGGGCGCCCTGGGGGAGCACGCGGCGCGCATCGGCTCCCGGTTCCTGCTCGACACCTGGTCCTGGCAGCCCGAGGCCGAGGGCTCGGCGCGGCTACCGCTGCTCACCGAGGCGGTGAAGGAGCAGCACACGCTCCGGATCGGTGACGAGGTCGTCTCGCCGCAGGGCATCGTGCTGGAGGCGGGCCGCTGGTACCTCGTCGCCCACGACGGCACGGCCGTGCGGACGTTCGAGGTGAGCGGGCTGGCCGAGGCCACCCGCGCCGAGGTGCCCTTCCGTCACGTCGAGGGCTTCCGGCTGCGGCGCTACTGGGAAGGGCGGCCTCGGCCCTCGGCGAGCCGGTGACCCGTGGTCGCGTCGACGTGGTCGGGGACCTCCTCGTGGCGGTCGCCGACGGTCGAGGTGCCCGTGGGTTCGAGCAACAGGATCGACGCGTGGTCAGGGGCCGACGGCTTGTGTTCGGTACCGCGCGGGACGGTGAAGACGCTCCCCTTGGGCAGTCGCACCGTCCGCTCGCCGGCCGGCTCGCGCAGGGAGATGAACAGCTCCCCGTCCAGTACGAGGAAGAACTCGTCGGTGTCGTCGTGGACGTGCCACAGGTGCTCGCCCGCGACCTTGGCGACGCGCACGTCGTAGTCGTTGACCGTGGTGACGATGCGCGGGCTCCACAGCGCCTCGAAGGAGGCGAGGGCGTCGGCGAGGGCGATCGGCTGGCTGCTCATGACGTCGATCCTCGCCCTTGGGCGGGGAGGGCGGGAGTGCTAGGAATCGCATATGTCGCATGAATCCTCGCAGCCCCCGGTCGCCCGCCCGCACCGGGTCGTGGTCATCGTGGACGAGAACTCCAACCCCTTCGAACTCGGCTGCGCCATCGAGGTCTTCGGCCTGCCCCGGCCCGAGCTGGGCCGCGAGCTCTACGACTTCCGGCTCTGCTCGCCCGAGCCGCGCACGCTGATGCGCGACGGCTTCTACACCCTGACGGGGGTGGCGGACCTGGACGCGGCGGAGGAGGCGGACACGCTGATCGTGCCCAATCGCCCCGACATCGAGGTCCCGCGCCGTCCCGCCCTCCTCGACGCGGTGCGCCGCGCGCACGGGCGCGGCGCACGGCTGGTCGGCTTCTGCAGCGGCGCCTTCACGCTCGCGGAGGCGGGCGTCCTCGACGGCCGCCGGGCCACCGCGCACTGGCGCTGGGCGGAGGCCTTCCGCGCCCGGTTCCCGGCGGTGCGTCTGGAGGAGGACGTCCTCTTCGTCGACGACGGCGACATCCTCACCTCCGCGGGCAGTGCGGCGGCACTCGACCTCGGCCTCTACCTCGTCCGCCGCGACCACGGCGCGGAGGTGGTCAACGCGGTCAGCCGCCGCCTGGTCTTCGCCGCACACCGTGAGGGCGGCCAGCGCCAGTTCATCGAGCGCCCGGTCCCGCGCGTTGCCGAGGACTCCCTCGCCCGAGTCCTGGCCTGGGCCCAGGCCAGGCTGGACCAAGCCCTGACGGTCGACGACCTCGCCGCGGTGGCCACCGTGAGCGCGGCCACGCTCCACCGCCGCTTCCGTACCCAGCTGGGCACGACACCCCTCGCTTGGCTCACCTCCGAACGCGTCGCCCTCGCCTGCCGCCTGATCGAACGCGGCGAACCCAGCCTCGAGCTCGTCGCCCACCGTTGCGGCATCGGCACGGCCGCGCACCTGCGCACTCTGATGCGCCGGCACACGGGCCTGTCGCCGAGCGAGTACCGGCGCAGGTTCAGCAGCTGAGACGAACCGCCGATCACCCCTCCAGCCGGGTCGGAAGAGGCTCGTCCGCGGGAGGTAGCGGAGCGCCAATGCCGTGTGACATAGTACTGAACGTGCCCAGAACCCCTCACTACGACGTAGTCGTCATCGGCGCCGGAATGATCGGTGCGGCCTGTGCGTACGCCCTCGCGGAGCGGGGGCTCCAGGTGGCCGTGGTCGATCGGGGCCCGGTCGTCGGGGGGACGACCGGTGCCGGGGAGGGGAACCTGCTGGTCTCCGACAAGCTGCCCGGGCCCGAGCTGGAGCTCGCGACGGAGAGCCAGCGGCTGTGGCGGGAGCTCGCGGAGACCCTCGGCGCGGACGCGCTGGAGTACGAGCCCAAGGGCGGGCTCGTCGTCGCCAAGGATGTCCAGTCCCTGAGTGCCCTCCAGGGGCTGGCCGCGCGTCAGCGGGAGGCCGGCGTCGACGCCGTGGACGTCCCCGCCGATGCGCTCGGGGAGCTGGAGCCCCACCTCGCTCCAGCACTGGCCGGGGGTGTCCTCTACCCGCAGGACGCCCAGGTGCAGCCCGCCCTCGCGGCAGCGACCCTGCTGCGACGGGCGCGGGACACCGGCCGTGTCGAGCTGTTCACCAGAGCCACCGTGACCGCCCTGTCCAAGGGTCGCGTGGAGACGGACGCGCTCGGAACGCTGCACTGCCACGCGGTGGTCAACGCCGCCGGAACCTGGGGCGGCGAGATCGCCGCCCTCGCGGGGGCGCACCTGCCGATCCTGCCGCGCCGCGGCTTCGTGCTGGTCACCGAGCCGCTGCCGCCGCTGGTGCGGCACAAGGTCTACGCGGCCGACTACGTCGCCGACGTGGCCAGCGGCTCGGCCGACCTGCAGAGCTCCGGCGTCGTGGAGGGAACGGCCGCCGGACCGGTGCTGATCGGCGCCAGCCGCGAGCGGGTCGGCTTCGACCGGAGCCTCTCGGTGCCGGTACTGGCACGGCTCGCCGCGCAGGCGGCCGAGCTCTTCCCCGCGCTCCGCGACGTGCGGGTGATGCGCGCCTACCGTGGATTCCGTCCCTACCTGCCCGACCACCTGCCCGCGATCGGCCCCGACCCGCGGCAGCCCTGGCTGTTCCAGGCCTGCGGCCACGAGGGCGCGGGCATCGGCCTCGCGCCCGCCACCGGGCTGCTCGTCTCCCAACTCGTCGACGGCGGGAAACCGTTCCTCGACCCCACCCCCTTCGACCCCGCACGTTTCCTTCAGGAGCAGCCGTGAGGCGCAATCCGCTCGACCTGGTCCGGGCCCGGCCCGAGCCCGGCTTCGAGTTCAGCTTCGACGGCGAGCCCGTCCCCGCCCTGCCCGGACAGACCGTGGCCGCCGCCCTGTGGCAGGCGGACCGCCTGGCCTGGCGCCGCACCCGCGTCGGGGACCGACCACGCGGCGCGTTCTGCGGGATGGGCGCCTGCTACGACTGCCTGGTCGAGCTCGACGGCGTCCCCAACGTCCGCGCCTGCCTGGCGCCGGTGACGCCGGGCGCCGAGGTCCGCACGCAGAGAGGGGACGGCCATGACGAACTCGCCTGAGGCCGATCCGGGTCACGAATCCGACTACGACCTCGCCGTGATCGGCGCCGGGCCCGCCGGCCTTGCGGGCGCGGCAGCCGCGGCCGAACGCGGCCTGCGCGTCGCGCTCCTGGACGCCGCGCCGCAGCCCGGCGGCCAGTTCTACCGGCAGCCCGCCGCCGAACTGCACGCCGCCCGGCCGGAGGCGCTGCACCACCACTGGGCCGAGTTCCAAGGGCTCCTCGCCCGCGTCGACGCGTCGGCCGCACGGCTCACCCGGCTGCAGGACCACCATGTCTGGTCGGTGGCGGGGGAGTCGGGCGCCTGGAGCGTCCGGGCCCTGACCGGGCCGGACCAGCGACAGGCCCGCTCGCTGACCGCACGTCGGATCCTGTTCGCCACCGGCGCCCACGAACGGCAGCTGCCGTTCCCCGGCTGGACCCTCCCCGGGGTCGTCGCCGCGGGCGGCGCCCAGGCCATGCTGAAGGCCGGGCTCGTCCTGCCGGGCCGACGCGTCGTGGTCGCCGGGAGCGGCCCGCTGCTGCTCGCGGTCGCGTCCTCGCTGGTCAAGGCGGGAGCGACGGTCCCGCTGGTGGCGGAGGCCGCCGGCTACCTCGGCTACGCCCGTGGCGCCCACGTCCTCGCCGCCAACCCCGGCAAGCTCGTCGAGGGCGCCCAGCACGGCACCGTCCTGCTGCGGCACGGTGTCCGGCTGCGCCCGCGCACCGCCGTCGTTGCCGCCCACGGCACCGAGCGCGTCGAGGCCGTCACCCTCGCCCGGCTCGACGCAGACTGGCGCCCCCTGCCCGGCACCGAGCGGCGCGTCGCCTGCGACGCCGTCGCCGTCGGACACGGACTGGTGCCGCAGCTGGAGCTGCCGCTCGAACTCGGCTGCAAGACCCGCAGGCTGCCCGACGGCAGCGCCGCCCTCGTCGTCGACGCCGCGCAGCGCACCACCGTCCCCGGTCTGTGGGCCGCGGGCGAGAGCACGGGCGTCGGCGGCGTCCAACTCGCCATCGTCGAAGGGGAGCTGGCCGGACGCGCCGCCGCGGGCGAGACCGACGCGCCGACCGCGCTGCTGCGGCAGCGCACCCGCCTGCGTGCCTTCGCCGACCTGATGGCCGAGCGACACGCCCCCGGTCCGGGCTGGCCCGACTGGGTCGACGACACCACCGAGATCTGCCGCTGCGAGGAGGTGACGGCACGCCAGATCAGGGACGCCGTCACCGAACTCGGCGCCGGCGACCAGCGCACCGTCAAACTCCTCACCCGCGCGGGCATGGGCTGGTGCCAGGCCCGCATGTGCGGGCCCGCCGTGGCCCGGCTCTGCGGAGCCACCGACGACGGCGCGCCCACCCGCCCCCTGTCCACCCCTGTTCCCCTCGGCCTGCTGGCCGAGTCCACCGCACCATCCTCACAAGGAGCTCCCCGATGACCGCCGCCGACGTCACCACCCCTGACCGCCAGGCTCCCTGGCACGGCATCATGGTCGCCACCGCACTGCCGTTCCACGAGGACGGCTCGGTCGACTACGACGCCTACGCCCAGCACGTCGCGTGGCTCATCGAGAACGGCTGCGACGGTGTCGTCCCCAACGGCTCCCTCGGCGAGTACCAGACCCTCACCGAGGCCGAGCGCGCCCAGGTCGTCAAGGTGGCCGTCGAGGCCGCGGGCGACGGCAGCCGCGTCATGGCCGGCACCGCGGCGTACGGCTCCGCCGACGCGCGCCGCTGGGCCGAGCAGGCCGCGGAGGCCGGCTGCGGCTCCGTGCTGCAGCTCCCCCCGAACGCGTTCCGCGCCGACCGCGACGCGGTGCTGGCGCACTACGCGGAGGTCGCGAAGGCGGGCCTGCCCGTCGTCGCCTACAACAACCCCTACGACACCCGCGTCGACCTGCTCCCGCCGCTCCTGGCCGAGCTGCACGCGGCCGGGCACATCGTCGCCGTCAAGGAGTTCAGCGGCGACGTGCGCCGCGCCTACGAGATCGCCGAGCTGGCCCCCGGCCTGGACCTGCTGATCGGCGCGGACGACGTCCTGCTGGAGCTGGCCCTCGCCGGCGCGGTCGGCTGGATCGCCGGCTACCCCAACGCCCTCCCGCGCGCCTGCGCGGAGCTGTACCGCTCCGCGGTGGCCGGCGACGTCGCCGCGGCACTGCCCCGCTACAAGCAGCTGCACGCGCTGCTGCGCTGGGACTCCAAGACCGAGTTCGTCCAGGCCATCAAGCTCTCCATGGACCTCGCCGGCCGCAAGGGCGGCGCCTGCCGCGCCCCGCGCACGGCGCTGACCGGCGACACACTGCGCGCCGTGACGCTGGCCACGGAGAAGGCGCTGGCTGAAGGCCTGCGGTAACCATGGAGGGGCGCGGGGAACTGCGCGAGAAACCACCGGCGTGCGGATGGCCCTGCGCGTTCGGGGACCCACCACGCAGGGTGGCTTGTCGCGCAGTTCCCCGCGCCCCTGGAGGAACAACTGACTCTCAGGGGGCAAAGCTGATGAAGACCCGTCACATCTACCACGCCGTCGACTCCCACACCGAAGGCATGCCCACCCGGGTGATCACCGGAGGGGTCGGCGTCATTCCCGGTGCCACCATGGCCGAGCGCCGGGTGTACTTCATGGAGCACCTGGACGACCTGCGCACGCTGCTGATGTACGAACCCCGCGGCCACGCCGCGATGAGCGGGGCGATCCTGCAGCCCCCGACGCGGCCCGACGCCGACTACGGGGTGCTGTTCATCGAGGTGTCCGGGCTCCTGCCCATGTGCGGGCACGGCACCATCGGTGTCGCCACCGTGCTGGTCGAGACCGGGATGGTGCCGGTCGTGGAGCCGGTCACCACCGTTCGGCTGGACACGCCGGCCGGGCTGGTCAGCGTCGACGTCGCCGTCGAGGACGGCTCGGCCACCGCGGTGACGCTCACCAACGTGCCGGCCTTCTGCGAGCGGCTGGACGCCAAGGTCCACGTGCCGGGCTACGGGGAGATCCGGTACGACCTCGCCTTCGGCGGCAACTTCTACGCCATCGTCGACCTCGACGACTACCGTCTGCCGTTCGACCGCGAGCGGGCCACCAAGGAGCAGATCCTCAAGGCCGGGCTGGCCACCATGGCCGCGATCAACGCCGCGGACGAGCCCGTGCACCCCGCGGACGACCGTATGCACGGCGTGCACCACGTGTACTTCGCCGCGCCCGGCTCGACCGCCGCGCACTCGCGGCACGCCATGGCCATCCACCCGGGCTGGTTCGACCGCTCGCCCTGCGGCACCGGCACGTCCGCGCGGATGGCCCAGCTGCACGCGCGCGGCGAGCTCGCGCTCGGCGCGGACTTCGTCAACGAGTCCTACATCGGGACCCGGTTCGTCGGACGGCTGGTCGAGGAGACCTCCGTGGCCGGACGCCCTGCCGTCGTGCCGACGGTGACCGGGCGGGCCTGGATCACCGGGACCGCGCAGTACTTCCTCGACCCGACCGACCCGTTCCCCAAGGGGTTCCTGCTGTGAGGGAGCCCGCTGTGATCACGGTCGAGAGTGTCGACTGCGTCGACTACCACACCGCCGGGGAGCCGTTCCGGATCGTGCCGTCCGGCACGGTCCCGATCCCCGGCGACACCGTCGCCGAGCGGCGGGCGATCGCCGTGCAGGCGGACGGGACGCCGCGCGACACCGCCATGGAGACGGTCCGCCGACTGCTCTGCCACGAGCCGCGTGGCCACGCGGACATGTACGGCGGCTTCGTCGTGCCGCCGGACGACGACGGCGCGCACCTGGGCGTGCTGTTCTGGCACAAGGACGGCTACTCCACCGCCTGCGGCCACGGCACCATCGCGCTGGGCGCGTGGGTCGTCGACAGCGGCCTGGTGGCCGCGCCCGAGGACGGGGAGACGACCGTCCGCATCGACGTCCCGTCCGGGCGCGTCGCGGCCCGCGTGCGGCGCCGCGGAGGGCGGACGGAGTCGGTGACGTTCCGCAACGTGCCCGCGCGGGCGAGCGGACTGGGCGTCGAGGTGAAGACGGCGGACTTCGGTGTCGTCACCCTCGACCTGGCGCACGCCGGTGCCTGTTACGCGGTCCTGCCGGCGGAGCGACTCGGCCTCGCCCCGACGCCCGAGGCGCTGCCCGACCTGATCCGCGCCGGACGCCAGATCCGCGCCGCGCTGGCCGGCCACCCGGCCACGCGCGAGCCGCGTGACCCGCGCCTGTCCGGCGTCTACGGGGTGCTGCTGCACCAGCAGGAGCCGGCACCGGACGGCTTCGCGCTCGCCCTGCGCAGTGTCACCGTCTTCGCCGACGGCCAGGTCGACCGCTCGCCCTGCGGGTCGGGCACCTCGGCGCTGCTCGCGGTGCTGACCGAACGCGGCCGGCTGCCGGTGGGGGAGCGGCTGCACCACCGGTCGGTCATTGACAGCGTCTTCACCGCGCGGGTGGCGGAGACCGTCGGTGCGGGCTTCGTCACCGAGATCACCGGCACCGCGCACCGCACCGGCTCCCACCGCTTCGAGCTGGACCCGCGGGACGCGCTCGGCACGGGGTTCGTGCTGCGGTGATCCCCGGATTCCAGGTGCTCGACGCCGACGCCGTCGCCGCCCGGCTCACCCCGGCGGCGGCGGTCTCGGCCCTGGAGGCCGCCCTGCGCGGCGGCCTCGACCCCGGCGCGTCCGCACCGCGCGCCCGCGTCCCCGTCCCGGGCGGGGAACTGCTGCTGATGCCCGCGCACGACGACCGCTACGCGGTCGTCAAGATCGCGGGTGTGGCCCCGGAGAACCCCGCGCAGGGCCTGCCGACCATCACCGGCGGCGTGCTGCTCCTCGACGCACGGACGCTGATGCCGCTGGCCCTGATGGACGCCCCCGCGCTGACGGAGCTGCGCACCGCCGCGGTCTCCGCGCTCGCGGCCGGCCGCCTCGCTCCTGCGGACCCCCACCACCTGGTCCTCTTCGGCGCGGGCCCGCAGGCGCGCGCGCACCTGCGCGCGCTGGCCGCCGTCCTGCCGTCCCTGCGGCGGGTCACCGTCGTGACGCGCTCGCCGGGCCGCGCGGCCGAGTTGATCGCCCTCGCGGAGCGGTCGGGTCTGGTCTGCGAGGTGGGCGACGCGAAGCTCGTCACCGAGGCGGACGTGGTCTGCTGCTGCACGACCGCTCGCGCCCCGCTGTTCGACGGCGCGGCCGTCCGCGACGGCGCGCTCGTCATCGCGGTGGGCGCGCACGAACCCACGGCGCGCGAGGTCGACGCCACGCTGGTCGCCCGCGCGGCGGTGGCGGTCGAACACCGGCCCACGGCACTACGGGAAGCCGGCGAGCTCGCCGGCCTGCACGCGGGCGACCTCGCCGCAGACCTCGCCGAACTGGTCCGCGCGGGCCTCCCGATGACGGACGACCGCCCGGCGCTGTTCAAGAGCGTCGGCATGGCCTGGCAGGACCTGGTGGTAGCGGGAGCCGTTTACGACGGAGGGTGACGGACGGCGATCGCCGGGCCTCGGACCGGTTTGGGCGAGTCCGGCTGCACGACGTCCGGCACGGCTGCGCCACGCTGCATGTCGACGCGCCGGGCTGCGAGGGCGGCGGTGTCAGACCGGTCCAGCATCATCTGCTCATGCTGATTGCGACCACCGGGCGCGGCCATAAGGTGAAGCGACCGTCGAAGCCCGCCATCGGGACGATGCTGGCGAACCTCCAGTGCAACAACCCGCACCTGATCCTTGAACGGGTGGACGAGGAGCAGCCTGACGGTGACTGGTACGTCCAGGTCCGGCAGACGGTCTCGCAGGAGAAGGTCCTCGGGGCGCTGCTCGGCTGGGCCGCCGCAAAGCCGGGCTGGAGCGACGGCTTCATGTGGAACAACATCGGCGCCTGGTTCGAGCACCCGCCGGCGGAGAAGCATGGCTGAGCCACGCGACCTGAAAGCCGGGGATGTGGTCCGGGTGATCGGCGGCCCGTTTGTGGGCGACACGGGCCCTGTTCACTCTGTCGACCAGGAGCGTGGGCGGGCTTGCGTGCTGGTGCCCATCTTTGGCGACACGACCACCGTCGAACTGCCGCTGTCCGACGTCGAACGGGTCGGCTGAGTCCGTTGGCGTCACTCACTACCGTCAAACGCCCCGGACCATGATCGGTCCGGGGCGTTTGCGCAGGTGCCCCATGCAGGATTCGAACTGTGACACCGGCTTCGCGAGCGGCCTTCGACCCTGAGCCTCCATGCCCGCCTCCGGGAACCCCGCGCCTCGCGCCCCTGGGGTCACTGCAAGCCGGCGGCCCGGCACGCGCTCGCGTACGGAAGCGTACAGATCTGGCCGACCGTGTAGAGCCCGTCCGCGACGACCGTCTGGCGGATGTTGGCCTTCGTCAGCAGCACCGGCGTCAGCAGGTCCGCGTGGACCGCGTCGCCGGATGCGCTGATCGTCATCGCCGCCGCCAGCGAGCCGATGTCGTGGCCCTGGAGGAGGTCGACGGCGAGTTCCGCCGCGGCCTCGGCCTCCGGCTTGTACGCCTTGTAGACGGTGTAGGACTGTGTGCCCGCCACGATCCGCTGGACGGCGTCCAGTTGCGCGTCCTGGCCGCCGATCGGGGTGCCGGTGAGGCCGGCGGTGCGCAGGGCGTTGACGATGCCCGCGGCCATGCCGTCGTTCGCGGAGTAGACGCCGGCGATGTTCCTCGCGCCGAGCTGGTTGATCGCGGCGGTCATCTTCTGGGCGGCGACGTCGGGCTTCCAGAGGCCGGAGGCGTCGTAGGCGATGTTGACCTTGCCCTGCACCGCCGCGAGGAAGCCCCGTTCGAAGGAGACGGAGTTGGGGTCGGCCGCGTCGCCGTCGATCTCCACGACCTTCGCGTCCGGCGTGGCCTTGTCGCCCATGGCGTCGAGCAGGCCCTGGCCCTGGAGTTCGCCGACCTTCTCGTTGTCGAAGGAGACGTAGGCGTCGACCGGGCCCTGCGCCAGGCGGTCGTAGGCGACGACCTTGACGCCCCTCGCCTTCGCCTCCTCGATGGAGGACTTGATCTGCGCGGAGTCCTGGGCGTCGACGACCAGGACCGACGCGCCGGCGTTGACCATCGTCCGCAGCTGCTGGGCCTGGATCTGCGCGCTGCCGCCGGCGTTGGCGTAGCGGACCGTGACGTTCGGGGCCAGGGCCTTGACCTTGGCCTCGAACAGCGGGCGGTCGAACTGCTCGTAGCGCGTGGCGGTGTCCTCCGGCAGGAGCAGGCCGATGATCTGCGGGCCTGCGCCTGCGCCTGCGACGGCCGACGCACTGCCGCCACCCGCGCCCCCGGCGCTTCCGCATGCGGCGAGGCCGAGACCGAGGACGACGGTCAGCGCCGATAGGGCGGCCGGGGTGCGTTTCATGCTGACGGAGTCAACCGGCGCGCCTCCGTCTCGTCAAGAAGTGAAGACAAACCCGTTACCACACGGACATCTTCGTTCACGCTCGAAAGGTCGTCAGATCTGACCCGCCACCATGTCCATCAGCCTGCCGAGCACGCGCTCGCCGTCGACGCGGACGCCGTCGTGCTCCCACTCGTTGGTGACCCACGTCCGGACCGAGCCGACCTCGGCGGCCGTGCGCAGGGAGAGCTGGGCGTCGACGTACATGTCGTCGAAGTAGACCGCCGCCGCGACCGGTACCCGGTTGGCCGCCAGACGGTCCCGGTCGTACAGGGCGGGCCAGTCCGCGCGGTCCGCGAGCAGCTGCGCCGCCTCGGCGAACGGGCGCAGGGCGGTGACGTCCTCGAACATCCAGGGCAGGATCATCTCGCCGGTCAGCAGCAGCGGGTCCGCGTCCTCGGCGAACTGCGGCAGCGAGTCCAGGACGCGCTGCGCGGCCCAGGCCGTCGGCCCCGACCCTGGCTGCCCGTAGATCGACTCGTGCAGCACCCCGAACAGGGGGTTGGCGACGAAGCCGGTCAGCTGGGCCACCTCGCTCAGGAACACGTCCGTCGGCGCGCCGTCGGCGTCCAGCGCCTCGTCCAGCAGCCAGTGCAGGCGCTCGAAGCCGGCGCCCATGCCCAGCTCCAGGCCGAGGAAGCGCAGCCGCCGCACCGTCAGCAGGTCGCCGTCCGGCAGCCGCGCGGGCTCCTTGGCCAGGCGCTGCGCGAGGCGTCGCAGAACGTCCTGGTCGCCGGGGTAGCGCGCGGCGAACGCAGCGTTCTTGGCCGCCACGCGGGGCGCGGTCGCGCGGTAGACGTCCTCTGCGGTGGCGTCCAGACCCGGCAGGCCGCCGGTCACGTAGCAGCCGGTGAGCCCCTCCGGGGCCTGTGACAGGTACGTCAGCGTCAGGAACCCGCCGTAGCTCTGCCCGAGCGTCTCCCAGGGCCGGCCCCCCGCGACCGCGTGCCGCAGCGCCTCGGCGTCGGCGACGATCGCGTCCGCGCGGAAGCAGGCGAGGTGGTCGGCGAAGGCCTCCGCGGAGGGGAAGCGCGCCGCGGTCCGCCCGGTCACGGGCGTGCTGCGCCCGGTGCCGCGCTGGTCCATCAGCAGCACGCGGTGCGTCCGCAGGGCGCGGCGCAGCCAGCTCGGGTTCCCGGCGGTCGGCCGCGGCGCCTTCCCGCCGGGGCCGCCCTGCAGGTACAGCAGCCACGGCAGGTCCTGGTCCACGCGTGCGGGATCGACGACCTCCCGCGCGAACACCTCGATGGTCCCCCGCCCGGGGTCCGCGTGGTCGAGGGGCACGGCGAGGGTGTGGTCGGTGACGACGAGACCGGGGAGGCGGTAGTTCATCGGTGGTGCCGGTTCCGTTCTGATAGAGGGCTCGTTGCACTATTTAGGGGCGCGGGGAACTGCGCGACAAGCCACCCACGCAGGTAGAGCCCCGAACGAGCAGGGCCGTCCGCATCTCAGTGGCTTGTCGCGCAGTTCCCCGCGCCCCTGGGGTGTTGCACCTATCCCTCTTCGGGAAAGTGGCACGCCGTGAGGTGGCCGTCGCCCGCGTCGACGAGGGTCGGCCGCTCCTGCGCGCAGATCGCGGCAGCCTTGGGGCACCGCGTGCGGAAGCGACAGCCCGAGGGCGGATCCAGCGGGCTCGGGACGTCGCCCGTAAGGGGTACGCGCGCCGCCGCCGCGTCGGCCGCCCTGCGGGGATCCGGCTCGGGGACCGCCGACAGCAGCGCGCGCGTGTACGGGTGGCGCGGGGAGTCGTACAGCTGCTCGCGCGTGCCGGACTCCACCACCGCGCCCAGGTACATGACCATGACCCGCTGCGAGAAGTGCCGGACGACCGCCAGGTCGTGCGCGATGAAGACGAACGCGATGCCCCGCTCCCGCTGGAGCCGCTGCATCAGGTTGACCACCTGGGCCTGGATGGAGACGTCCAGCGCGGAGACGGGCTCGTCGGCGACGATGACGTCCGGCTCGAGGGCCAGCGCCCGCGCGATGCCGATGCGCTGGCGCTGGCCACCGGAGAACTCGTGCGGGAAGCGGTTCGCATGCTCGGGGTTGAGGCCGACGGTCTCCAGCAGCTCCTGGACCCGGGCGGCCCGGCCGCTCGGTGGGGTGATGCCGTGGACCTCGAGCGGGGTGGAGATGATGGCGCCCACGGTCTGCCGGGGGTTCAGCGAGGCGTAGGGGTCCTGGAAGACCATCTGGATCCGCGAGCGGATCGGCGCCAGGCGGCGGCGGGAGGCGTGGGTGATGTCCTGGCCGGCGAAGGTCAGCCGGCCCTCGCTCGGCTCCAGCAGTCGGGTCAGCAGCCGGCCCATCGTGGACTTCCCGCAACCGGACTCGCCCACGACGCCGAGGCTCTCGCCCGCGCGCACGGTCAGGTCCACTCCGTCCACCGCGCGCAGCAGCGCGCGCCTGCGGCCGGCGCCGCGGACGGGGAAGTCCTTGGTCAGGCCGACGGCCTCCAGCAGCGGCGGCGTGTCGGTCGTCGTCGTGGTCATCGGGAGGTCTCCAACTGATCGGTCGGGTCGGAGGCGAGGAGCGGGAAGTGGCAGGCGGCCAACCTGCCACCGACGCCTACGAGTTGCGGGCGGTCCTCGCTGCATCGGTCCTGCGCGTGGTCGCAGCGGGGGCGGAACGCGCAGCCGGGCGGCAGGCCGCCCAGCAGCGCGGGCGGGTTGCCGCGCACGGGTGTCAGCGGCACGTCCACGTCGCCGTGCAGGCGGGGAACCGAGGACAGCAGGCCTGCGGTGTAAGGATGCTGGGGTTCCGTCAGCACCTGCTCCACGCTGCCCTGTTCGACGCAGCGTCCGGCGTACATCACCAGGGCGTCGTTCGCGTTCCCGGCGACGACGCCCAGGTCGTGGGTGATCAGGATGATCGCGGTGCCGAACTCCCGCTGCAGGTCGCCGAGCAGGTCGAGGATCTGCGCCTGGACGGTGACGTCCAACGCGGTGGTCGGCTCGTCCGCGATCAGCAGCTCCGGGTCGCAGACCAGCGCGCAGGCGATCATCGCACGTTGGCGCATGCCGCCGGAGAACTGGTGCGGGTAGTCCTCGGCGCGCCGGGCCGGGGAGGGGATCCCGACGCGGCCGAGGAGTTCGACGGCGCGGTCCTTGGCCGCGCGCCGGTTCGCGCCGGTGTGCCGGCGGAAGCTCTCGGCGATCTGCTCGCCGACGGTGTAGTAGGGCGAGAGCGCGGTGAGCGCGTCCTGGAAGACCATCGCCATCCGGCTGCCGCGCAGACCGCGCAGGGTGCCCTCGTCGGCGCCGACCAGCTCCTGACCGTCCAGCTTGATGCTGCCGGTCAGCGTGGTGCGGGCCGGGTCGTGCAGGCCCAGGACGGCGAGGCTGGTGACGGACTTGCCGGAGCCCGACTCGCCGACGATGGCGAGGGTGCGGCCGCGCTCCAGTTCGAAGGAGAGTCCGTCCACGGCCTGCACCGGTCCGTCCTCGGTGCGGAACCGGACGCCGAGGTCGGTGACGGTCAGGAAGGTGTCGGTCATGCTGGTCCCTTTCGGACTGGTCCCGCTCAAGACGTGCGCACCCGGGGGTCGATGAGGGCGTAGCAGGCATCGACGGCGATGCTGGCGAACACCATCGCGGTGGAGGCGACCAGGACCGTGCCCATCATCATCGGCAGGTCCTGAGCCGCCACCGAGTCCACCGCGAGGCGGCCGATGCCCGGGATGTTGAAGGTGGTCTCGGTGATGAGCGCGCCGCCGAGGAACATGCCCATGTCGATGCCGAACATGGTGAGCACCGGAGTCATCGCGCCGCGGAAGGCGTGCTTGAGGTAGACGGCCCTGGCGCTCAGGCCCTTGGCGCGCACGGCCCGGACGTACTCCTCGCTCAGGTTCTCCAGCATCGTGGAGCGGGTGAACCGGGCGTAGGTGGCCGCGTTGACCACGGCCAGGGTGACCCAGGGGAGGATCATGCCGCCCGCCCACTGCAGCGGGTCGCTGGTCAGCGGGGTGTAGTCGGGGCGTGGCAGCCAGCCGAGCTGGTCCACCAGCACGTAGCGGGCGATGATCCCGAAGAAGTAGATCTGGAAGGAGGCCCCGATCAGGGCCAGGCCCATCGAGGCCTTGTCGAGCGGCTTGCCGCGGCGCAGCGCCGCGATCAGGCCGAGGCCCACGCCCATCGTCAGCACCAGCGCGCCGGCGCCGAACGCCACCGAGAGGGTGGCGGGCAGCCGGTCCAGCAGCGTCTGCAGTACCGGCTGCTGGTTGACGAAGGAGTAGCCGAGGCAGGGCGCCGGGCAGTGCTGCCCGGCGCCGAAGTCACGGCCGGCGAAGACGCCGACCAGGAAGTGCCAGTACTGCACCGGCACGGGGCTGTCGACCCCGAGGTTGTGCTGGATCGCCGCCAGCGTCTCCGGCGTGCACTGCTTCCCGCAGGAGAGCAGGGCCGGGTCGGGGGTGACGGCGAAGAACAGCAGGAAGGTCGCAGCGCTGATCACCAGGAGGATCAGTGCCGCGCCCAGCAGACGGCGGGTCAGGAAGCGCAGCACGGCACGGCTCCATGGCTGGACGTCGGACGACGTTGGGCGGACTGGTGGGATGCGGAGGTGCGGGGCCTACTTGACGTAGACGTCCAGCGGGTAGACCGTCCCGATCATGCCGAGGTGGACACCGCCCAGGCCCGGCCCGTACATGACCACGAGGCGGCTGTAGACCCACGGGATCGCCGGGACCTCGGCCATGATCTTCTCCTCGAGCTTGGACCAGTCCTTGTTCTGCTGGTCCAGGTCGGGTTCGGCGCTGATCCGGTCGATCTCGGAGTTGACCTGCGGGTCGTTGAAGAGCATGGTGTCGGCGCCCGCCGGGGCGATGCCGCGGCCGTCGAAGATCGGGGCGATGACCGAGGTCGGGCTCGGCCAGTCCGGGCCCCAGCCGGCCCAGTACAGGTCGAACGGGTTGTCCACGGCGCCCATCTCGTCGTAGTAGTTCTGGTCCGAGATGGGGTGCTTGACCACGTTGAAGCCGGCGGCCGTCAGCGCGTTGGAGATGACGACGGCGGCCTGCTGCCACTGGTCGGTGTTGGCGTAGGCGTAGACGATCGTCGGGTGCGGGTTGGCGCTGGTGGCCAGCAGCTTCTTGGCGGCCGCCGGGTCGCCGGTGTTGGGCGCGCCGAACAGGTCGAACTTGTGGTAGCCGTTGACCTGCGGGGACAGGAACGTGGTGGAGAAGTCGCCGTAGAGCGGGCCGCCGAAGATCTTGCGGACCTGCTCCTTGGGGAAGGCCATCAGCAGTGCCTGACGCTCCTTCACGTCGGTGACGCGCTTGTTGTTGATGGAGAAGTACTCGGTGAACGGGTTCACCGAGTCGACCGTGCGGGACTTGAGCGACGGGTCGCTCATCACCTGCTCGGCCAGGTCGGGGGTGACCTGGGTGCGGAAGGCCATCGCGTCGGCGTCCTCGCCCTTGGCGGCGATCAGGCGCTGGTCGATGTCGAGGTTCTGGCCGCCGAACTCGAAGTTCCACTTGTCCGGGTAGGCGTGGCGGGTGGGGTCGGTGGTGGGGTCCCAGTAGGTGTTGCGGACCAGCTCCAGGGACTTGCCGGCGTCGTGGCTCAGCACCTTGTAGGGGCCGGAGGAGAAGGGGTGCTGGTCGAAGGCGGCGTGGGTGTCCTTGGCCTTCGGGACGGGGGAGTAGGACTGCATCGCCGCCGCGAAGGGGAAGTCGGCGTGCGGGGACTTCAGGTGGAAGACGATGGTCTTCGCGTCGGGCGTCTCGATGGCGGGCAGGTCCTGGCCGCCCCACGGGCCCGGGTAGACCTTGCTGAAGTCGCTGCTGCCGGTCAGCCACATCTGCAGGTACTGCGGACCGCCGCTCAGCTCGGCCTGGAAGGTGCGCTCGATGCCGTACTTGACGTCCTGCGCGGTGATGGGCGAGCCGTCCTCGTACTTCAGGCCGTCCTTGAGCGTGTAGGTCCAGGTCTTGGCGCCGTCGCTGGAACGTCCGGTGTCGGTGGCCAGGTCGCCGACGAGCGTGTTCTTGCCGTCGACCCACTGGTACGAGGTGAGCTGGCGGGTCAGCAGCAGGTCGGCCATCTGGTTGGTGGAGCTGTAGACGCGGGCCGGGTCGAGGTGGCTGAAGTCGGCGCGCTGCAGCTCGGTGACGGTGCCGCCGGACTTGGCGCCCGGGATGGCCGGGTCCGCGCCGCTGGACTGGGCGGCGGTGCCGATGGCGACCGCCTCCTGCTGCTGCCCGAAGCCCGGGCCGGAGCCGGAGCCGGAGCCGGCGCTCTTGCCGGCGGAGTTGCTGCTGCAGCCGGCGGCGGTGACGGTCAGCGAGCCGGCGACGAGGAGGGTCGCGAGCACGCGGGCGGTTCTCTTGGAGAGCACGGTTTCGTCCCTTGGGTGGTGGTGAACGGTGCGGTGCGGTTCAGGCGCCCGGGGGGCTCAGCGGTTCGACTTGGGGTCCAGCGCGTCGCGGACGGAGTCGCCGAGCAGGTTGAAGGCCAGCACGAAGATCAACATGGCCAGGCCGGGGAAGAGCATGTAGGTGAAGTCGGCGTTGTAGACCTCGGCGCCGCGGTGGATCATCCGGCCCCAGTCGGGGGTCGGCTCGATCATTCCGGCGCCCAGGTACGACAGGGCGGCCTCGGTGGTGACGTAGGCCGGGACGTTCAGGGAGGCCGAGATGAGGATCGGCGTCCACAGGTTCGGCAGCAGTTCGCGCAGCAGCACCCGCATCGGGTGGACGCCCATCACGCGCGCGGCCTGCACGAACTCGCGGTCACGCAGCGAGAGTGTCTGCCCGCGCAGCAGCCGCGCGGTGGTGGGCCAGCCGAAGGCGGAGAGCACCAGGATCAGCAGCGTCGCGATCAGCCACGTCGGCGTCTGCTGGTTCGGCGCCACGAAGCGGGTGGTGACGATGGGGATGAAAGCGACGAAGAAGAGCGTGGAGGGGAAGCAGAGCACCACGTCGATCACCCGACTGAGCGCGTAGTCGACCCAGCCGCCGAAGTAGCCGGCCACCAGCCCGATGAGGGTTCCGGCCATGGTGATCAGCAGGACGATCGCGAGGGCGATCAGCAGCGAGGTGCGGATGCCGTAGAGCAGCTGCGTGAACACGTCCCGCCCGAGCTCCGGCTCGACGCCGAGCCAGAACTGGCTGCTCATGCCGCCGAAGCGGCCGGTCGGGTAGCCGAAGTCGTCGAGCAGGCCGGACTGGTTCTGCCCGTAGGTGGTGTACGGGTCCTTGCCGTAGAGCTTGGCGATGAGTGGTGCGCCGAGGCCGGCCACGAAGAAGAGGGCGACCACGATCCCCGCGAACACCCCCGTCCGGTCCCGGCGGAAGCGGCGCCAGGCGAGGCGGGCGGGTGAGCGGTGCTCAGGAGCCTTCTCCTGCACGGGTTTCGGTGGAGCTGCCGTCGTCGTCATCGCCTCGGCCATCTCTGCTCGGTCGGGTCTGGTGCAACTGTGCAATGTCACGTTGTTCTGCGCGGTGGGCAAAACTGTCGGGCAAGAACGACCGGGCGTCAAGTGTCATGTATGAGGTGTGACATTGCAGTGATCATCCACGTGCAGGAGGCTTCGGCTGTGCCGGGTGATGGTGCAGGATGATGTTGCACACAACCGCGAGGTGAGAGTTCTGAGAGGTCCCGAGGTGAACACGGAGTCCATGGAGAGCCCCGGCGGCACGCTCAACCTGCCCTCGGTCCAGGAGCGGCGCAGTCTGCGCGAACAGGTCACGCACGCGCTGCGTGCCGCGCTGGTCGCGGGCGAGCTGCGCCCTGGCATCGTCTACTCGGCGCCGGTGCTGGCGGGCGAGTTCGGCGTCTCGGCGACGCCGGTGCGCGAGGCGATGCTCGACCTCGCGAAGGAGGGCCTGGTCGAGGTCGTCCGCAACAAGGGTTTCCGTGTCATAGGGCTGACCGAGCAGGACCTGGACGACTTCACCGAGATCCGCGAGCTGATCGAGATCCCGGCCACCGTCCGGGTCGCCGAGACGGCCACGCCCGAGCAGCTGGAGCCGCTGCGCGCCCACGCCCGCGCCATCGTCAAGGCGGCCCGCAAGGGTGACCTGGTCGCCTACATCGAGTCCGACCGGCAGTTCCACCTGGGCCTGCTCGCCCTCCACGGCAACCGCCATCTCGTGGACACCGTCCGCGAGTTGCGCAGCCGCTCCCGCCTCTACGGGCTCAACGCCCTGGTCTCCGCGGGGCGCCTGGTCGAGTCCGCGGAGGAGCACGAGCGCCTCCTCGACGCGATGATCGCCCGCGACCTGACCGCGGTGGAACACCTCATCGCCGAACACCTCGGCCACGTCCGCCGCCTCTGGGCCCAGGGCGACTGACTCACCCGTTCCGGAGGTCCACCACGGCGCCGAAGAGCGGCCACCCGTCCACGTCGGTGGCCTGGTGACCCTCGAACCGCCATCCGCGCGCCGTCGCCTGCTCCAGCAGGGCGCGCACGGCGCCTGGTTCGTGCAGGTTGAGCCAGGCGCCGTCCGCGCCGAGGGCGCCCGAAGGCAGAAGGCCGTCGGACACCAGGCGTCCAGGGCCCGCCGCGAACACCAGGCGCAGCCGCGCCTCGGTCCCGGCGCGGCGGATCGTCAGGACCTCGCGGCAGTCGAGGAACCGATGCCGCCCGGTGGCGACGTCATCGACTCGCCGGTGGTCGTGGCCGACCTGCCACAGGTACGTCTCCTCGCCGACGACGAGTCTGCGTGCCGCCCTGCCGCGTCTGCTCACGCCCGGAGCGTAGTCGCTACGCACCCGCGGCCAGGCTGAGGCCGGTGGCCAGCATGGTGGTGGCGACGAGGGCGTCGAGGGCGCGCCAGGAGGAGGGGCGGCGGAAGAACGGAGCCAGGAGGCGGGCGCCGAAGCCGAGGGAGGCGAACCAGCAGAGGCTGGCCGCCGCGGCGCCCGCGGCGAACTGCCAGCGGAGGGCTCCGTGGCCGGCGGCGACCGCCCCGAGAAGGAGGACGGTGTCGAGGTAGACGTGGGGGTTGAGCCACGTCATCGCGAGGCAGGTGAGGACCGCGCGGCGGCCGGAGTGGACGGTCGGGCCGCTCGCCTCCAGGCGGGAGGGACGCAGTGCGCGCCGTGCCGCCAGCAGCGCGTAGCCGAGCAGGAACACCGCGCCGACGGCGCGGATCGCCGTGAGGGCGGCCGGCCAGGCCGTCACCAGCACGCCGAGACCACCCACGCCGCAGGCGATCAGGGCAGCGTCGGACGCCGCGCAGATCGCGACCACCGGCAGCACGGCCTCGCGCCGGATGCCCTGCCGCAGCACGAACGCGTTCTGCGCGCCGATGGCGACGATGAGCGACAGGCCTGTCCCGAATCCGGCCACCACGGCCGTGAGCGCACTTCCCATGGTCCTCACCGTAGGCAAGGGGTCGTGCCTGAGACCAGCTAAAGATTTTTACGTAGCATGAGTGTTCGTGAAGAACGAGCTGCCGCACGACCTGGTCCGCACCCTGTTGGCCGTCGTCGACGAGGGCACCTTCGACGCCGCGGCGGCGGTCCTCCACGTGACGCCCTCCGCCGTGAGCCAGCGCGTCAAGGCGCTGGAGCAGCGCGCCGGGCGGGTGCTGCTCACCCGGACGCGGCCCGTGCGGGCCACCGAGTCCGGTCAGGTCGTCGTCCGGTACGCCCGTCAGCTGGCCCGACTCGAGGGCGACGCGCGGACCGCGCTCGGCATGGACGAGGCCGCGCGGGACGGCGACGGCGACGAGGCCGCCGCGCCGACCTGGCTGGCCGTCGCCGTCAATGCCGACTCGCTCGCCACCTGGTTCGTCCCGGCGCTGGCCGCGCTCGCGGACGACGCCCGCATCCACGTCGACCTGCGGCGCGAGGACGAGGCCCACACCACCGCGCTGCTGCGCGAGGGCGAGGTCATGGCGGCGGTCACCTCCTCGTCGGATCCGGTCGCGGGCTGTTCGGTCCACCCGCTCGGCGCGATGCGCTATCTGCCGGTCGCCGCACCGGCGTTCGCCGCCCGGTGGTTGACCGGCGACCCGGCACGGTGGATCCCGCGGGCGCCGGTGGTCTGCTTCGACCGCCGCGACGACCTCCAGGACGCCTTGGCGCGCGAGTTGACGCATGGTCGACCCGCGAGCCGACTGCGTCACTACGTCCCCTCCAGCGAGGGCTTCGCCGACGCGGTGACGGCGGGCCTGGGGTGGGGGCTGGTCCCCGAGGGCCAGGCCCGGGCGGGGCTGGCCGACGGGCGACTCGTCGAGATCCTGCCCGGTCGCACGGTGGAGGTTCCGCTGTTCTGGCAGCAGTGGCGGCTGGACTCACCGGCCCTGGCCACCCTCGCCTCCCTCGTCACCGCCGCGGCCGCCCGCGCGCTGACCCCGCCGCCCGGGCGCAAGCGGCGTGCGGCGTCCACGAAGTGAAACCCCCGGTGCGGTGGGCCGGGGCGGTGCGACGCTCAACTCATGCCAGTCTCACCGCACTTGTTCGCACTGTTCCTGCTGACGACTACGGTCGCCATGGTCACCCCCGGCCCGGACATGCTCTTCGTCCTCGGCTGCGGGATGCGCGGCGGGCCACGCGCCGGGCTGCTCGCCACGGCCGGGGTGGCCACCAGTGAGGCCGTTCACATCACCGTGGCCGCAGCCGGTCTGGCGGCCTTCTTCGCGGCGGTGCCGGTGGCCTTCGTGGCCGTCCGGCTGCTCGGCGCCGCCTACCTGATCCACCTCGGCGTGCAGGCGATCCGCCACCGGGGCCGAGCGCCGGAGACACGGGGGACGGTGGCCGTGGACGGACGGCAGGCCTTCCTGCGCGGGCTGCTGACCAACCTGCTCAACCCCAAGATGGTCACCTTCACCATCGCCTTCCTGCCGCAGTTCATCGACCCGGCCCGGGGCCGGGTCCCGTTGCAGTTCGCGCTGCTGGGGGCCGTCTTCCTGGTGCTTGAGTTCCTCGTCGACGGGACCGTGGGCGTGCTGGCCGGGCGGATCGGCGGCTGGTTGCGGCGGCGACGTGCCGCCCAGCGGCGCCTGGACACCGCCACCGGCGGGATCCTCATCGGGCTCGGCGTCAGACTCGCCCTGGAGCGCTGAGCGCGACGTGCCCGGAGGGGCCTCCCGTCACGACGGGAGGCCTCTCCGGGCGGAGGTGGAATCAGCGCTCGCGGGGGAGCAGCTGCATCAGCCCGGCCAGGGCGAGTTCCGCGACGGCCAGGACCAGCACGCCCGCCTGGAAGGCGTGGGCGTAGCCGCCGGGCAGGGCGCCGTAGAAGACCAGGGCGAGCAGGGCCACCCCGATCGCGCCACCCACCTGCTGCAGGGCCGTCACCACACCCGAGGCCGCGCCGACCAGCTCGGCCGGGACACGGGAGAAGGAGGCGCCCGTCAGCGGGCCGAGGACCAGGCCCATGCCGAGCCCGTCGACGACCAGGCCGGGGATCAGCCACAGCACCCGCGCCGTGCCGGGGGCGTCACCGGCCAGGTTCGCGCCGGCCCACAGCAGGACCAGGCCGATCGTCATGCCGACCGCGCCCAGGGTGACCGCGTGCCGGCCGAGCCGGGCGGCGACCAGGTGGGAGCGGCGGGAGCTCTCGAAGTAGCCGAGCGCCATCACCGTGAACACCACGCCGGAGCTCAGCGCGTCCAGGCCGCGGCCGAGCTGCAGGTAGAGCGCGAGGATCAGGAAGAACGAGCCCTGCCCGGCGGCGAACAGCACCTGGGCGACCGCGCTGACGGTGAAACCCCGGTCGCGGAAGAGCGCCGGCGGCACCAGCGGGGAGCCGCCGCGGCGCGCCGAGCGACGCTGGTGCACGGCGAAGACGACCAGCAGCACCGCGGCCGCGGCCAGGCTCAGCCAGGTCCACAGCGGCCAACCGGCCGCCCGCCCCTGGACCAGCGGCAGCAGCAGCGCGACCAGCGTGGCCGCGATCAGCAGCGTGCCGAGGTTGTCGAGGCGCGGACGTCGTGGCGCGCGCGACTCCGGCAGGCAGCGGCGCACCAGCGCCAGCGCGGCCAGACCGACGGGCAGGTTGATCAGGAAGCAGGCGCGCCAGCCGCTGCCGAACAGGTCCGCCTTGATCAGCAGTCCGCCGACGAGCTGACCGCAGACGGCACCCAGACCCATGGTGACGGCGTACAGCGCGATGGCCCGCGCCTGCGCCGCGCCCTGGTAGGCGGTGCGGATGATGGCCAGCACCTGCGGTGCCATCAGCGCGGCGGCGAGGCCCTGGGCCACCCGGGCGCCGACCAGCAGATCGACCTGCGGAGCGAACCCGCACGCGGCCGAGGCGGCGGTGAACAGGCCGAGGCCCAGGGCGAACATCCGGCGCCTGCCGTGGATGTCGCCGAGCCGCCCGGCGGTGATCAGACCGGCCGCCAGGGCGAGCGAGTAGCCGACCATGATCCACTGGATCGCGCCGGCACCGGCGCCGAGCCCGCGCTGCATGGACGGGATGGCCACGTTGACGATGAAGAAGTCGAGCGCGTACATGAACGTGGCCGTCAGGACGACCGGGAGCAGGCCGCGCGGGACGCCGGCGGTGCCGGGCGCCTCGGCGTCGGCGAGCCTCTCGCCCCGGTCGGCCGGGACACTGATGCTGGACATGGACTGCTCCCACTTTCTCTTCTGTGTCGGATCTTCGTCGGAGGCCGGGGCAGGACCGCGCGGGACTGTGGGAGCAGCCCCGCGCGGGGCTGTGGGGTGATGCGCGATCAGGCGGCGGGGACCTTGTCGAGGAAGCCGTGGACCTGCGCGATCCGGCCCTCGGCGTCGGCGACCAGGACGTCGAAGCCGACCACCAGCGCCTCGCCGTCGGCCGGGCCGAGCTCCCAGCTGAACCGGGCGATGTCGTGGTGGGCGTCGACCGGGCCGGCCATCCGGAAGACCAGACCGGGGAACTGCGCCTGGACGGCGCCGAGCGTGGCGTCGAAGGCCTCGCGGCCCTCGGCGACCACCAGCGGGTCGGTGTAGCGGCCGTCCTCCGCCCAGCTCGCGTCGACCAGGCGGCGGCGCAGTGCCGGGTCGGTCTCGTTCCAGGCGGCGAGGTAGCGGTCGGCGAGGTCCTGCAGGGTGGTGGCGGTGATCTCCACGGTGGGCTCCTACGGTCGTGATGGCCTGTGTGTTCTTGCAGGTCAAGACGGTACGGACGTCCGGGCGAGGCCGAATCAGTCGCACTTAGGTACTTTCCGTGCGGTGAGACGCCGTCCTGTCGGTAGGCCCGGGTAGGGTTTTCGGCATGCTGTACGGACGGGGGGCCGAACAGGCCGTCATCGACGAACTTCTGGCCGCGGCGGCACGGGCCGAGCGGCGCAGCGGCGTGCTCGTGCTGCGCGGTGAGCCCGGCATCGGCAAGACCGCGCTGCTCGACCACGCGGCGCAGGGCTGCAGTTCGGCGGCGGGGTGGACGGTGCTGCGCACGGCCGGAGTCGAGGCCGAGTCCGATCTGCCGTTCGCGGCGCTGCAGTTGCTGCTCGCCCCGGCTCTCGACGGCCTGGGCGCGCTGCCCGCGCCGCAGCGGCAGGCGCTGGAGCGTGCCTTCGGCCTCGCCGAGCCCGACGCGTCCGGCGCCGCCGGTGGTCGTCTGCTGGCCGGCCTCGGGGTGCTCGGTCTGCTGGCGGAGCTGGCCGAGTCCGGTCCCGTGCTCTGCCTGGTCGACGACGTCCAGTGGTGCGATGCCGCGTCGACGGAGGCCCTGCTGCTGGCCTCCCGGCGTCTGCGCGCCGAGGGCGTGGTGGTGCTGCTCGCGGCCCGCGAGGGAGAGGGGCAGGTGCCTGCCGCGGGCCTGCCGGAGCTGCGCCTCGGCGGGCTCGACGAGGCGGCCGCGCGCGCCCTGCTGGCGCAGTACGTGCCGACGGCTGACGACATGACGCAGCGTCACGTGCTGGAGCTGGCGCACGGCAACCCGCTGGCGCTGCGCGAGCTGCCGTCGCTGGAGACCGTCTTCGACGACGCTGTCGGCAGCGCGGTCGGCGGCGCCCTTCGCACGAGCAGCGGGAGCGGTGCGGGTGGCGAGCGCGGCGGGCGCGCGGCCGGTGGTGCCGCCGTTGCCGGTCCCGGCGCGGGCGCCGCCGCGCTGCCGCTCTCAGGCCGGCTCCAACTGGCCTACCACGGACAGCTCAGCCGCCTTCCGGCCGCGACGCAGACGCTGCTGCTGGTCGCCGCGGCCGAGGAGACCGGCGAGCTGCCCGTCGTGCTCGCCGCCGCCGCCCGGATCGGCGCCTCGGCCGCCGATCTGCAGCCCGCCGAGGAGGCCGGGCTGGTCGGCGCCACCGGCCCCGCAGGGCGGCTCGCCTTCCGGCACCCGCTGCTGCGCTCCGCCGTGCTGAGCCGCGCCCCACTGGCCCAGCGGCTCGCGGCGCACGCCGCCCTCGCCGCGGCCCTGGACGAGCGGGAGGTTCCCGGCGGCGACGCGGCCGTGCGCCGTGCCTGGCACCTGGTGCAGGCAGCCCCCGGCCCCGACGAGTCCGTCGCCGCCGCCCTGGAACGGGTCGCCGAGACGGCCGCCGCCCGCGGCGGCCACACCGGCGCGGCCTCTGCCTACGAGCGCGCCGCGCTGCTCAGCCCCGCTCCGGAGGAGGTCACCCGGCGCCTGGTCCAGGCGGCCGAGGCCGCCGCCGAGGCGGGCGAGGTCGCCCGCGCCGAGTCCCTGGCCCGCCGCGCGCTCGCCCGCAGGCCCACCGACCCGGTGATGCTCGCGCACGTGACGTTCATCGAGGGCTTCGCCCAGTTCTGGCGCGGCGCGCCGGAGACGGCCCACCGCCTGATGCTCGACACCGCGGACCTGGTCGCCGACGCCCACCCCGGCCCGACGGCCCGCGTCCTGCTCCACGCCCTGGACATCGCCCGCACCGTCGACGAGGCCGCCGTCCGCGAGACGCTGCGCCGCCTGGGGGCGCTCACACTGCCACCCGAGGACGGCCTCGCCCCCGTCGTCTCCCACCTGCTCGCCGCGACGGCACCCGAGGCAACCGACGCCGCCCTCGCGAGAGCGTCCGGCGTGGCCGCCGCCGTTCCGGGCCGGGGCGGCGCGGGGGAGGGGCCTGCTGCTGTCGGGGCCGATGCCGTCGTGCCTGCCGTCGACACCGCTTCCGTCGCCGGCGGGTCGGCTGTCCCGTCCCTCGCGGAGGTGCTGGCCGCGGCGCGGGCCGGCGGGGCGGTCGTCCCCGTCGATCTCGGGGCCTCCTGCGCGGCGGCGCTCGGGATGGGGCGCGACGAGGAGGCACTGACGGTCACCGCCGAGGTGGTGACGGAGGCCCGCGCCGGCGGGGTGCTGGCCGCCCTGCCCCCGCTGCTGCTCACCCTCGCCCAGGCCGAGCTCTTCCACGGCCGGGCCGGTCAGGCGCGCGCCCACGCAGAGGAGGCGCTCGCGCTCGCCGAGGACGTCCGGCAGGTCCAGTGGGCGGCGCCGGTCCACAGCCTGCTCGCCTACCTGGCCGCCCAGCGCGGCGACGAGGACGCCTGCCACGACGCCCTGCGCACCGCCGACGCCGAGACCCGCGGTGGCGCGGCCGCCCTGTCCGGCGCGCCCTGGCGGCTTTGGGCGCCCGGCCTGCTCGATCTCGGCCTCGGCCGCGCGGAGGAGGCGTTCACCACGCTGGACGCGCTGGTCCGTGGCCCCGACCTCGGCTCCGTTCCCGCGCTGCGCGCCTTCCCCGACGCACTGGAGGCCGCCGTTCGCGTCCGCCGCGAGGAGTCGGCCGAGTTGATGGCGGAGCCGCTGGCCCGGTTCGAGCGCTGGGCGCGGCGCGCGGAGCGCGACTGGGCCCGCGCCCTGCTGCTGCGCTGCCACGCGCTGCTGGCCCCTGACGAGCTCGCCGAGCAGCTGTACCGCGAGGCCCTGGCCCTGCACGCCGGTTCGGGCCACCCCTGGGACGAGGCCCGCACGGAGCTGCTGTTCGGCGAGTGGCTGCGGCGCGCCCGCCGCAAGTCCGAGGCCCGCGCACCGCTGCGCGCCGCGGCGCGCGCCTTCGACGCTCTCGACGCCGCGCCGTGGGCGGCCCGCGCCCGCGCCGAGCTGGACGCCTCCGGCGCGGCACCGGCGGAGCCCCGCGCGGCCGGGCCGCTGTCGGGTCTCACGCCCCAGGAGACGCAGATCGTCCGCCTGGCAGCCCAGGGGATGTCCAACCGGGACATCGCCGCCCAGCTCTTCCTGAGCTCCCGCACGGTGGGCTACCACCTCTACAAGGCCTACCCGAAGCTCGGCGTCGCCTCCCGGGGGGAGCTGGCTGCGCTCGTTCCCTCCTGACCGAGCGCACAGCCCGACCGAGCGCACAGACTGGAGAGGACAGTCCTCCGCTCCCCGGGAGGGTCACATGACCACCAGCGCTGTCCCCGATCCGGAACCGATCATCCGCACCGCCTGCGGCTTCATGGCCGCCAAGCACCTCTACGCCGCCAACGAGCTCGGCCTCTTCGAGTGCCTCGCCGACGGCCCCGCCGACCTCGACACCCTCGCGGCCCGGACGGGGCTGACCCCGCGCGCGGCCCGGATCAGCGCGGACGCGATGGTCGCGCTCGGGCTGCTGGACCACGATGCGCAGGGATATCGCAACACCCCGGCCACCCAGTTCTACCTGGCCGGGAAGACCCCGGCCGACCTGCGGCCGTTCCTCCGCTTCTGGGACCGGCTCAGCTATCGGACCTGGGAGGGGCTCGCGCAGGCGCTCAGCAAGGGCCCGAGCTCGCAGATCACCGAGCTGGACGAGGAGGACCAGCGGATCGCCTCCGCGGGCATCCAGGCCATCACGACCGGCGCGGCCCTCGCGCTCGCGCAGGGCGACGAGCTGTCCGGTCGGGACCGGCTGCTGGACATCGGCGGCGGCACCGGCTTCTGGTCGATGGCCGTGGTCGGCGCGCAGCCGCAGCTCTCGGCGACGGTGGCCGAGCTGCCGATGGTGGCCGCGATCGCGCGTGAGAGCGTTGCCGCGGCGGGGCTGGCCGACCGGGTCGCGGTCGTGAGCGTGGACGCCCGGACGGATCCGCTGCCCGCCGGTCACGACGCCTGCCTGCTGGCCAACGTGATCCATTACTTCTCGCCCGAGGAGAACCGCGCGCTGCTCACGCGGGTCCGGGACGTGGTCGAGCACGGCGCGCTGCTGCTGGTCGCCGACTTCTGGACCGACCCGACCCACACGCAGCCGCTGATGGCGGCACTGATGGCCGGAGAGTTCGCGGTGAACCTGCACCACGGCGACGTGTACAGCGTGGACGAGGCCCGGGCCTGGCTGGAGGCGACGGGCTGGCGCTTCACCGGCCACCGGGTGCTCGCGGGGCCGCTCAGCGTGGTCACCGCAGAGGCGGCCTAGCCGGAGGCGGGTGATGATCGGAGGGTGAACAGCCGAGCGCAGACGCGGGAGCCGCAGCCGGACGGCAGCATCGTCTCCGTGGACGCCGCCCATGACGCGGTCGTCTTCTACCGGCACCTGTCGCATCCCGTCGCGCAGGTGTGGCCCTACCTCTCGCGCCCCGCGCTGCTGCGCCGTTGGCTCGCGGCCGCGGACCGGCTCGATCCCGCCGAGGGCGGGGGCGTCGTGCTCCGGTGGCTGAACACCGACACCGAGGGGCGGACAGTGATCGCCACCGGCACGGTCACCGCCTACGACCCGCCGACCCTGCTCCAGTTGGACCTGGAGCCGCACGGCCGGGTGCGGTTCGAGCTGGCGGACGAGGGCGGCGGTGCGACCCTCGCGTTCAGTGCCGCGTTGCCCGCGCCGATCGAGCGGCCGGCGCTGCTGCTGGCCGGGTGGCATCTCCATCTGGACTATCTGGCACAGGCCTTGGACGGCGGCGCGGTGGACTGGCCCGGGTGGGACCCGGCCCGGGACTGGCAGCCGCTGCATGACGCGTACGTCGCGCGGGGGTTGTGAGGGGGAGTCAAAACACCTGGAGCCGTGCATCCCTGGGCATTCCTCTTCTCCCAGGTGAAATGTCACATGTTGTATTGGCCATGGCAGCTGATCGTGTCAAAGGTCTTGACGTGAATAACACGTGACATGTGTCATAGCACTGCTCCTGAGCCGAGATGGGCGTCGAACCGGGCATCGCGCCTGCTCCATCGGCTGATTCCCCCGTTTCGCACCCCTTGGAGAGGACGACTGTGTCCATATCCCGTACCGGTCGGCTGTCGCCGATGAGACGTGGTCTCGTCGCGGCGCTGGCCTTCGGCCTCGCCGCCATCGGCATGGCCGGCACCGCCGCGGCCCAGACCCCGTTCAGTGCATCCGGCACCACGTCCGTTGCGACCGCGGCCCACAAGCACAAGCCGAAGCCACACCCCAAGCCCAAGCCCAAGCCCAAGCCGAAGCCGAAGCCGAAGGGCCCCGCCGACGCCCACCCGGTGTCCGAGGGCTGGCTGAAGGTCAACGGTGTCTGGGTGCAGGCCACCGAGACGAAGCCGCAGGTCATGCTGAACCAGCAGACCTTCACGGCGCGCAAGGCGCAGCAGGCCGCGCTGGCCGCGGAGGCCGCCAAGCACGGTCAGAACAGCGGCGTACACGCGCACAACAACTACGACCTCAACATGACCTACCGCGGCGGCCAGGACTCGATCGGTGTCACCACCGGTCCGCCGCAGGTGTACCTGGTCTACTGGGGAAACCAGTGGGGTACCCAGGGCACCGACGCCGCCGGGCACACCACCTTCAGCGGTGACCCCGAGGGCGCCTCCCCGTACCAGCAGGACTTCTTCAGCGGCCTGGGCTCCAGCGGCGACACGTGGTCCAAGGTGCCGACGCAGTACTGCGAGAACATCGCGGCGGGCAGCGTCTCCTGTCCGTCCGGCGCCAACCGCGTCGGCTTCCCCGTCGCGGGCAAGACCCTCGCCGGCATCTGGTACGACAACTCCACCGCCGCGCCGAACGCCGCCACCGAGCCGCAGATCGCGGCCGAGGCGCTCGCCGCCGCACAGCACTTCGGCAACACCCAGCCCAACCAGAACCGCAACGTCCAGTACGTCATCAACACCGTGCCCGGCGCCGACCCGGACCACTGGCAGGAGCTGGGCTACTGCGCCTGGCACACCTTCTCCCGCAGCAGCTACGGGACCGTCGCGTACACGCTGATGCCGTACCTGACGGACAACAAGTACTGCGGCACCAACTGGATCAACGGCGGCCAGCGCGGCCACCTGGACGGCTACGGCATCATCGGCGGCCACGAGTACGCCGAGACCATCTCCGACCAGAACCCGATCGGTGCCTGGACGGACGCCACCGGCCAGGAGATCGGCGACAAGTGCGCCTGGATCCCGGCCGGCACCATGGGCGGCCTGTTCAACCTGACGCTGTCGACCGGTGTCTTCCCGGTGCAGACGCTGTGGTCCAACTACGACCACAACTGCATGGGCAACGACCCGCTCTTCGCCAACCAGGCGCTGCTGGTGACCAAGCCCTGTGACCAGAGTCTGTCGACGAACACGCCGATGGACTACGCGGTGCTGGCCTCCGACACGGCCTCCGGCAAGCTCACCTACAGCGCGACCGGCCTGCCCGCGGGCGTGTCGATCGACCCCGGCACCGGCCGCATCACCGGCCAGACCTCGGCCACCGGATGGAACTCGGTGACCGTCACGGCCGCCGACGACAAGGGCAACAGCCAGTCGCAGACCAGCTGGATGGGCTTCTTCAACGGCCCGCAGCAGGGCTGCACGCCGATCGAGCAGCTGATCGACTCCGGCTTCGAGAACGGCAGCTACGACCACACCGCCTGGAACGAGAGCGGTTGGAACGTCGTCACCTCGGCCACCGCGCACCAGGCGCGCACGGGCAACGGCTACGCCTGGCTCGGCCAGGACACCGACGACTCGATCACCCAGTGGGTCGAGACGACGCCCGGCTACAAGCACATGTCCTTCTCGTTCTACCTGAACATCACCGGTACCGCGCCGAGCAGCAGCGCTGCCGACACCATGTCGCTGGTCCTCTACGACCAGTACAGCGGCAACGAGATCGGCGTGGTCAAGACCTGGTCCAACCAGGACGCGACCAGCGGCTACCAGCTCCAGAGCTTCGACCTCACCCCGTACATCGCGAGTGAGCTCGGCTCCACGGTCGGCCTGAAGCTGGTCTCGCACTCCACCACCGGCCAGACCGCGTTCCTGATCGACGACGCCTCGGTGCACCTGACCTGACGTCATGCCACCACACGCGGGGCCCCGGCCGTCGGCCGGGGCCCCGTCGTGCACTCCGTTCAGCTGCTGAGTTCGCGCTCCAGCGGGGTGCGGAAACGCGGGGTGACCCGGGCGTCGCCCAGGAAGGCCGTCAGGTGCGCGGCCTCCGCCTCGACGGCGGAGGCGGCCTCCGCGCCCACGTCCTCCAGCAGTCGCCAGACGACCGAGCCGTCCGTCGCCTGGGCCCAGCCGCCGACGACCCGGCCGGCCCACCAGACCGTCGGCCCGATGTTGCCGGTGCGGTCGAAGAGTTGGTCGGCGTGCCCCGGGTCGGTGTACCAGGCGCGCTCGCGCCAGCCCATCGCGGTCGGGTCCAGCGCGGGCAGCAGGGCCGCCCGAGGCGCGGACGCGCGGACGGGTGCCGTGTCGCCGGGCAGGACGAAGCCGTCACCGTCGGCGGCGGGGGCGTCGGGCAGGGCGACGCGCTCCGCGCCGACCTCGGCCAGCGCCTTGCGCACCGCCCCGAGCGGCCAGCCTGTCCACCACTTCAGGTCGGCCTCCGTGCCGGGCCCGTAGCTCGCGAGCCAGCGGCGCACCAGTTCCGCGCGCGCCGGCGCGATCGGCAACTCCGGCCACGGCGTGCTCTCCGTCCAGCGGTAGGCGCTGGAGGTCCAACTGCCGCGCGGGCGGTCCCGGCGGATCCTGTTCTCCGCCGCCAGCACCCGCAGCACGCGGGAGGCGACGGTCTGCACGGCCTCGTAGGGCTTGCCCGCGGCGACGGTCACCCGCTCCTGCAGCGCGGGCACGGCCGCGCCCAGCTCCTGCCCCGAGGCGGGGCCGATCCGGTGCAGCGCCTCCAGCGTCTCCCGCTCGGCGGCCTCCAGCCAGGCGGCGTCCCAACCGCCCCCCTCCCGCAGGAAGTCGAGCAGCTTCTCGCGCTCCTTGGCGGCGATCGCGCGGGCGGCGGCGGTGTCGACGACGGGCGCGAGGTCCACCGGCACGACGAACAGCGTCCGCCGCATGGCGAGCAGCCGCACCAGGGCCACCTCGTCGTAGAGCGCGCGCTCCACGGCTGCGACGGTGGGCGCGGTCAGCCGGGCGGCGAGGGAGAGGTAGACCGTCGCGGCGTCGGTGGCGTGCAGCGCCACCAGGTCGTCCGCGACCGCGAGCGGCGCCTTTCGGCGAGTCAGCAGCCGGGCGTTGATCCGGGCCCGGCGTTCGGCGGTGTCGATGCTCGGGAGCGACATGGCAGCAGCGTAGTGCGGCGGCGGTTCCTCGGGCCGGGAACTCGGCCTCGGCGGGCCGGCCGGAGGCCGAGGTCGCGAGTTCCGCGGTGCCTGGGGGCGACGGGGCTCCCCTGCGGAGCCGCCGCGCTGCTTCCCGTCCCTCCGGGCGGTGCCCGACGGGTGCGACATTGCAGGTCAGCGGCATGGTGAGACCCATGCCGGTGTGTTACGGTCGAGAGTGAGGCCGGACGGTATGCCCGGTCTCCCGGACGAGCGCGTCGTACCCGGTCCGACAAGACGGCGCAGCAAGAGCGGTGGGCCGCGGCCCCCGCCCCCTACTGCGAAAGGCTCGCCGTCATGGCCTGGATCGTGCTCCTCTTCTCCGGCATCCTCGAGACCGTCTGGGCGGTCGCCCTCCAGGCGTCCAAGGGGTTCTCCCGTCCGCTGCCCAGCATCGTCTTCGGCATCACCGTCGTCCTCAGCATGGCCGGGCTCTCCTACGCGCTGCGCAGCGTCCCGCTCGGCACCGGCTACGCCGTCTGGGTCGCCGTCGGCACCGTCGGCACCGCCCTGTACGGCATGTTCGCCCTCGGGGAGCCGGTGACGGTCGCCCGCGCCCTCTTCCTCGCGATGATCGTCGGCGGTGTCGTCGGCCTCAAGCTGGCCCACTGACCTCCGGCGTCCCGTCGAGGAGGGCGAGCAGCCGGTCCCAGTGGCGCTGGTAGGCACCCGGGTGGAAGGCCTCGGTGTCGGACATGGTGTAGCCGTGGAGCGTGCCGGGGCAGATCTCGGTGGTGTGGTCGACGCCCGCGTCGTCCAGGGCCCGGGTGAGTGTCTCGACCGACGCCGGCGACATGTCGCCCTCGGAGAGGCCGAGATGGACCCGCGCGGTGATACGGGGGATGAGCAGGTGCGGACTGTCGGGCGCCTTGGTGACCAGGAAGCCGGGGTGGAACCCGGCGACCGCGGCCACCCGCTCGGGGTGGGCGGCGGCGGTGCGCAGCGCCAGGGCGGCACCGATGCAGTAGCCGACGACGGAGACCGGCCCGGGGGCGACCTCGGGCCGGTCGTCCAGGAACCGCAGGTAGGCGTCGGCGTCGCGGAGGATGCGGTCGGTGGTGAGTGCCTCGATCATCGGCATGCACTCGGCGATGAGCGCGGGCCGGACGTCCTCCCCGATGTGCGCGGGCAGGTCGACCAGTGGTGCCAGGCCGTGTCGGTAGAACAGGTTGGGGACCAGCACGTAGTAGCCGTGCCCGGCCAGCTCGCGAGCCCGGTTCTCCAACTCGGGCCGCACGCCGAAGGCGTCCGGGTAGAGCAGCACGCCGTGGTGGGGCGCGTCGTCGGGGAAGGCGGCGAAGCCGTCGGCCCGGCCGTCGGCGGTGGTGATCGTCACAGTCGTGGTGGTGGTCATCTTTCTCAACATAACGCGCAGAGCGGGCCGTTGCCCCGAATAATTCGCTGGCCTTCGGCGGCGGCGTCACTCATGATCAACTCGATGCTGGAACAGACTCTGCGACCCGTTCTCCTGCGCGCCGCGGCGCGCAACAACGCCGACTGGTGCGAGGCCATGTGCCGCGCCCACGGACTGCGCGGCGAGTTCCGCGCCGACGCCTGGAGCAGTCCGACGCGGACGCCGCCCTACTACCCCGACGCGGTCACGCTCACCGAGCACGTCGACACCGGCGACCTGCTGGCGCGGGTCGACATCCGCACCCCGGGTGCGACGCTCAAGGACAGCTTTGCCGCGCTCGACCTCCATCAGCACGGCTGGACGCCGCTGTTCGACGCCACCTGGATCGCTCGCGCGTCGCAGCCCGCAGCCGGTACCCGGTGGCGCCGCGTCAGGACCGAGGCCGAACTGCAGGACTGGGAGCGGGCCTGGGACGGCGGAGTGCGGGAGCTGTTCCGCCCCTCGCTCCTGGAGGACCCCTCCGTGCTGCTGCTCGCCGCGCCGGGCCTCGACACCGGAGCCGTGCTCAGCCTCGGCGCCGGGGTCGTCGGCGTCTCCAACCTGTTCACCGCTGACGGGGTCGACCCGGATCGCGCCTGGGGCGAGTGCGTGGCCGCAGCCGCCGCGTTCTGCCCGGGCCTCACCCTCGTCGGCTACGAGCACGGCCCGGATCTCGCGGTCGCCGAGCGCGCGGGGTTCACGCCGCTCGGCCCGCTGCGGGTGTGGCTCCGCGACTGAGCGGGGCGGCCGGCCGAGCGGGGCAGCCGGCTGGGCCGGGACGGCGGACTACCGTGGGGACGTGCTCCGATTCACCGCGTCCGCCGAGGACCTGCTGCGCAGCCGGTTCGCGCTCTCGCCCGCGTTCGAGCTCTGCGGCCTGCTCCGCCGCCTGAGCGGACGGGACGAACCCCTTCTCCCGGCGAGCTGGACGGCGCGGCTGGCCCCGGGCTTCGCCCGGCTGCGGCGTGAGACGGAGCTGGATGCGGTGCTGGCCCTGCAGGCCCGACGCGCGGGCGTCAACTTCGTCGCCCCGCCGCCACGCGGGCTCACCCAGCGCTGGGCGGACGACGTCGAGACGATCCGGGCGACGTCGCTCGCGCTCGCGCGGGCCGAGATCGACACCGTGCTGCACGAGCAGGAGCAGCCTCCCCGTGATCCGCGCCTGCGGGCCCTGCTGGCCGCCGACGACGTCGTGGAGGTGATCGCGGAGACACTGGACCGTGCCTGGCACGAGCTGCTCGCCCCCGACTGGCCGCAGCTGCGGGCGGTCTGCGAGCGCGACGTGGTGCACCGGGTCGGCGTGATCGGCGAGCGCGGGTGGAAGCAGGCCATCGAGGGACTGAGCGAGGGCCTTGTCTGGGAGGGGCAGCGCCTGCTGGTCGACAAGTTGGAGGCGGACGAGGAGGTGAGCCTGTCGGGGGAGGGGCTGCTGCTGGTGCCGTCCGTGCTGGTCTCGCCGGGGCTCGCGGTCTTCCACGACGAGCCCTGGCCGAAGGCACTGATCTACCGGGCCCGCGGCACCGCCGTCCTGTGGGAGCGGGCAGCCCCCGACCCGGACGCGGTCGCGTCGCTCGCCGCGCTGCTCGGACGCTCCCGGGCGCGCCTGCTGCTGGAGCTCGGCGCCCCGGCCAGCACCAGTCAGCTGGCCCGTGCGCTGGGCATGGCGCCGGGGGCGGTAGGGGATCACCTGGCCGTCCTGCGCGGTTCCGGGCTGCTGGCCCGCGCCCGCTCGGGACGCTCGGTGCTGTACCGGCGCACCGCGCTGGGGGATGCACTGGTGGGTGGTTCGGCAGCAGTATTTGACGGAGCGTCAGATCAGCCTGCGCAGATTATTGATGGATCGTCAGATCATGACTAGCCTCCGCTGAGAGCCAACTCAGTGCCCGAGGAGGAACGGCCATGCCCGAGGTAACCGTCAGCGCCACCATCGCCGCCCCGGCGGACAAGATCTGGGCCGTCATCACCGACTTCGAACGCTTCGGCGAGTGGAACACCATCCACACCGCCTTCCCCAACGGCGGCCCCGCCGAGCTGGCCGTCGGCGCCGTCTACGGCGAGAAGATGACGCTCATGGGCATGCCGGCCGAGGTCAGCTGGACCGTCAGCGAGGTCGCCGCGCCCACCACGCTGGCCATGGACGGCAAGGGTCCGATGGGCATCGCCCTGCACCAGCAGTACAGCCTCAGCGCCGACGGCGACGGCACCAAGGTCACCGTGGACAGCGAGTTCAAGGGCGCGGCCGTCAACATGCTGGCCGCGCGCGTCAAGGAGGCCACGTCGAAGGCGCTCGTCGAGTCGCTGGAGAAGCTGGCCGGCCTGCTCGCCTGAAAAGCCTTCGCTGCCACGGTCGGAGCGTCGCTAACCTCGCCGCTCATGGGAGCACGAGCGCAGTACGTCGTCGTCGAGAACGGCAGTTGGCAGCGGTACTACTCGCACTGGGGTGCGAACCGGGTGGCACACGACCTGCTGCCCGGTCCGGCCGCCGCCACGCGCTCTTTCCGCGCCCAGCAGGGCGAGGGGTGGCTCAACGACGTGTCGTGCGAGGGTGCCGCGCTCGTCGACCACGACCGGCGGGTGCTGCTCTGGTTCGCCTTCGAGGGAGGCGTGGCCGAACACCAGGCCCACCGAGCGGTGCTGGAGCGGACCTGGGCGGGATGGGACGTGCGTTTCGCCTACGACGGCCTGGGCGACCTCACCGACCATCTCGGCCTCGGGCGGGACCTGCTGCGCAAACCGGGCTGGTTCGAACCCCGCGGACCTCGCTGGGTCGGCGACGAGGACGGAGAGCCGGTCACCGTCGTGTCCGTGCGCCAGGCCGACGGCCGGGTGCAGGCCTGGGGCAGCGTCATGGAGGCGACGGAGTTCCTGGGGATGGGGTTCGTGCTCGCCGAGTGCCTGGAGGAGCTGCCCCCGCCGCCCACGCCCCGGCCGGTGCAACTCCCCGAGGGTGGGCTCCATGTCGACCTGGTCGAGCGGACCGTCCACTACTGGACCGCCGAGGTCTCCCTCGGCGTCCGCGACTGGCCGCTGCCGGGTTGGCGCGGCTGGAGTCTCGACTTCCACGGTGGTGACCACAGCCACCAAGCAGCGCTGCTCCCACCGGAGTTCCGCTTCCCCGAGGTCCCGCTCGCCCCCGCGCTGCGGCAGTTGCGCGACGGCTTCGGCGCTCCGCCACCGGACGCCCCGGCGCTGCTCGCGCGGGCCGCTGCCGCGCCCGGCCCGGAGGGTGCCACCGCCGTGGTGAACCCGAAGGCCCTCGTGCCGCACGACCCCGTCGCGCCGACTCCCGACGAGCTTTGCGTCCTGCGCACCGTCCTCGACGAGTTGATCGCCGCGGCCGAACGGGACCAAGGGGCGGGTCCGATAGCGTGAGCGCCATGCGGACTGCACTCATCACCGGCGCCAGCGCCGGAATCGGCGCGGCGTTCGCGCGCCGGCTCGCGAAGGACGGCCACGCCCTGGTCCTCGTCGCCCGCGACGGGAGCCGCCTCGCGGCCTTCGCCGACGAGCTCGCCAAGGAGCACGACGTGCCCGCCGAGGTGCTCGTGGCCGACCTGGCCACCGAGGCGGGCATCGCCACGGTGGAGGCACGGCTGACGGACCCGGAGCGTGCGGTCGACCTGCTGGTCAACAACGCCGGGTTCGGTTTCCGCAAGGGCTTCCTCGACGTGCCGGTCGAGGACGAGTTGACGATGGTGAAGGTCCACGTCGAGGCCGTGCTGCGGCTCACCCGCGCCGCCGTTCCCGGCATGCGCGAGCGCGGCAAGGGCTATGTCGTCAACGTCGCCTCCGTCGCGGCGTTCGTACCGCGCGGCTCCTACGGCGCGAGCAAGTCGTGGGTCGTCCAGTTCACCGCCGGGGTCAATCGTGACCTCGCGGGCAGCGGCGTCACCCTGCAGGCGCTGTGCCCCGGCTTCACCCGCACCGAGTTCCACCAGCGCGCCGAGATGGACATGTCGCGGGTGGGGGAGTGGATGTGGCTGGACGCGGACCGCGTCGTCGACCAGTCGCTGCGCGACCTGGCCCGAGGCAGGTCGATCTGCGTGCCCTCGCGCCGCTACCAGGCGCTGGTCGCGCTCTCGCGCAAGGCACCACTCGCGCTCCTGGCCGGCATGTCCAGTGGGTTCGGCCGGAGGCCGACGGAGGACCGCAGTGGCCGGAGGCCGACGGAGAAGTGAACCGCGCCCCCCTGGTGGAACGTCCTAGTCGCCACCACACTGTGCGCACTGCAGGACTCACCGGGGGGAACGATGAGCGAGATCCACGACGCGGGCATACCCGCCTGCCCGAACTGCGGCCAGGCCGACCGGGTGGCGGCCGTCCCGGCCGTCTATCTGAGCGGCAGGGACCTGCTGCGCGTCGCCGTGCCGGCGCGCGGTGACACGCTCGCGCACACCGAGGTCAGGCAGGCGACCACCGCGCTCTCCCAGGCGCTGGCACCCGTACCGAGCGCGCCGCAGGGGCGGGGCTGTCTCGGCGGGCTCGGGGTACTGACACTGTTCGGCTCGCTCGCCGCCGCGGCCTTCGCCGCGATCGCGCCCTCGCCGAGCGAGGGCGCCATCCCGGTCGGCTTCCCGGACGCCGGGACGAGCGTCTTTCCCGACCTGTCCTGGCTGTGGTGGGTCGCCGGGGTCGGCGCCGTGGTCAGCCTGGCGCTCTTCGGCACGCTGGCGGCCCGCTCCCGGGCCAGGCGCGCTCACCTCGCGGGGCGCGCGCAGGCGGAGGCGGTGTGGTCCCGGGGCTGGTACTGCGCGCGTTGCGGGACCGCGCACTTCCGGCCCGCGCCGGACGTGCCGCAGGGGTCGCTGTCGCTCGGCGAGTTCCGCCGGATCGTCTGGGAGGCCGGCGGCTACGGCGACCTCGTCGCGAAGTACCCCACGGTCTGAGCCGCGCGGGTGACGTGGAAACGGCGGGTTCCCCCGGTGGAGGGAACCCGCCGCAACGTTTCTGCTGACGGCGCGGGGCCGTGGATCAGACCGCGTCGTCCTCACGGACCGCGCGGCGCGCGTCCGGGTCGAGGACGCCCCAGCTGATCAGCTGGTCGACCAGCAGCGAAGCCGGCTGGTCGTAGATGACGGCGAGGGTGCGCAGGTCGTCCTGGCGGATCGAGAGCACCTTGCCGTTGTAGTCACCGCGCTGGCTCTGGATGGTGGCCGCGTAGCGCTGCAGCGGGCCGGCCTTCTCGGAGGGCACCTGGGCCAGGCGCTCCAGGTCGAGCACCAGGCGCGGCGGCGGCTCGGCCGCACCGCCCGGGGTGCTGCCCGGGAGGAGTTCCTGCACCGGCACGCCGTAGAACTCGGCCAGCTCGGCGAGGCGCTGGACCGTGACCGCACGGTCGCCGCGCTCGTAGGAGCCGACGACGACGGCCTTCCAGCGGCCCTGGGACTTCTCCTCGACGCCGTGCAGGGAGAGCCCCTGCTGGGTGCGGATCGCGCGCAGCTTGCCGCCAAGCTGTTTCGCGTAGTCGCTGGACAATGTGTCTCCCCGGACGTAAGTGCAAAACAAGTGCTGTTGATCACTGCTCTGCCTGGCCTGTGACGGCCGGGACGGCGCGAACCCCGATACGACACAGGGCGCTTCGTCGCGTGGCCGTAACTGAGTGTGAGGTTACGCAGAGTGATAAGCGTTCGTCAAGCCGAACGAGGCACCCGTGCGACTCACCGGTAACCATGGGCCCCGCCGCAGGTCGGCGGGGGTCCCGGCGCGGCACGCCGTGATCGCCCTGGTAGGGTTGACGGCGGCTCCCCGACGTGCGTCCGGCTCCGGATGCGCGACGGCTGCCCCATCCCGTAGACATCCTTTAAGGCCCGTCCCGTGAGGCGGGGAAGGAGGTCGGCTTCGGCATGACCACTGCTGCCCAACGACAGGTTCTCGACCAGGGTGACATCGCCCGGTCGTTGACCCGGATCGCCCACGAGATCGTCGAACGCGCCAAGGGCGCCGACGACGTCGTCCTGCTCGGCATCCCCACCCGCGGTGCCCATCTGGCCCGCCGCCTGCACCGCAAGCTCGCCGAGATCACCGGCCGTGAGCTCCCGGTCGGCACCCTCGACATCACGATGTACCGGGACGACCTGCGGCTGAAGCCCGCACGCGCCCTGGAGCACACCGAGATCCCCGCCGACGGCATCGACGGCAAGCTCGTCGTCCTCGTCGACGACGTCCTCTTCTCCGGCCGGACGATCCGCGCCGCCCTCGACGCGCTGGCCGACCACGGCCGCCCGCGCGCCGTCCAGCTCGCCGTCCTGGTCGACCGGGGCCACCGCGAGCTGCCCATCCGCGCGGACTACGTGGGCAAGAACCTGCCCACCTCGCTGCGCGAGTCCGTCAAGGTCAAGCTGGACGAGACGGACGGCGTCGACGCGGTCCTGCTCGGCGAGTCGGAAGGCAGTGCCAAGTGAAGCGCCACCTCATCTCCACCGCGGACCTGACCCGCGAGGACGCGCTGCTGATCCTGGACACCGCCGAGCAGATGGCGCAGGTCTCCGCCCGCTCCGTCAAGAAGCTTCCGACGCTGCGGGGCCGCACGATCGTCAACCTCTTCTTCGAGGACTCCACCCGCACCCGCACCTCCTTCGAGGTCGCCGAGAAGCGGCTGTCCGCCGACGTCATCAACTTCTCCGCCAAGGGATCGTCGGTCTCCAAGGGCGAGAGCCTCAAGGACACCGCGCTGACCCTGCAGGCCATGGGCGCCGACGCGGTGGTCATCCGCCACGGTGCCTCGGGCGCGCCCAAGCTGCTGGCCGACTCCGACTGGCTCCACGGCAGCGTCGTCAACGCCGGTGACGGCACCCACGAGCACCCCACCCAGGCACTGCTCGACGCCTTCACCATGCGGCGCCACCTGAACCCGGGCGTCGGCCACGACCTGGCCGGCCGCCGCGTGACGATCGTCGGCGACGTCCTGCACAGCCGGGTGGCCCGCTCCAACGTGCACCTGCTGCACACCCTCGGCGCCGAGGTCACCCTGGTGGCCCCGCCGACCCTGATGCCCTTCGGCGTCGAGACCTGGCCCTGCCAGACCAGCTACGACCTGGACGCGGCGCTGAACAAGGCCGACGCGGTGATGATGCTGCGCGTCCAGCGCGAGCGCATGAACGCCGCCTTCTTCCCGACCCAGCGCGAGTACACCCGCCGCTACGGCCTGGACGCCCGCCGCCTGGCGCTGATGCCGGAGCACGCGCTCGTCATGCACCCCGGCCCGATGGTGCGCGGCATGGAGATCGAGTCGGACATCGCCGACTCCGCCCGCGCCGTCATCGTGGAGCAGGTCGCCAACGGCGTCAGCGTCCGCATGGCCGTCCTCTACCTGCTGCTCGGTGGCTCCGAGCCCGCGATCACGACTTCTTCCTCCGAGGAGACCGGCAAGTGAGCACCACGAACCACCTGATCCGCAACGCCCGCATCCTCGGCGGGGAGCCGCAGGACATCCGCATCACCGAAGGCGTCATCGCCGAGATCGGCGCGAACCTCGAAGCGCGCGACGGCGAGCAGGAGATCGCGGCCGACGGCCTGATCGCCCTGCCCGGCCTGGTCGACCTCCACACCCACCTGCGCGAGCCCGGTCGCGAGGACGCCGAGACCGTCCTGACCGGCACGAAGGCCGCCGCCAAGGGCGGCTTCACCGCCGTCCACGCGATGGCCAACACCTTCCCCGTCGCCGACACCGCCGGCGTCGTCGAGCAGGTCTGGCGCCTGGGCCGGGAGTCGGGCTACTGCGACGTGCAGCCGATCGGCGCCGTCACCGTGGGCCTGGAGGGCAAGCAGCTGGCCGAGCTCGGCGCCATGGCCGACTCCGCCGCGCAGGTCCGCGTCTTCTCCGACGACGGCAAGTGCGTCGACGACGCGGTGATCATGCGCCGCGCGCTGGAGTACGTGAAGGCCTTCGGCGGCGTCGTCGCCCAGCACGCGCAGGAGCCGCGGCTGACCGAGGGCGCGCAGATGAACGAGGGCGTCGTCTCCGGCGAGCTGGGCCTGGCCGGCTGGCCGGCCGTCGCCGAGGAGTCGATCATCGCCCGCGACGTGCTGCTCGCCGCGCACGTGGGCTCGCGCCTGCACGTCTGCCACCTCTCCACGGCCGGCTCGGTCGAGATCATCCGCTGGGCCAAGAGCAAGGGCTGGGACGTCACCGCCGAGGTGACCCCGCACCACCTGCTGCTGACCGACGAGCTGGTCCGCTCCTACGACGCGGTCTACAAGGTCAACCCGCCGCTGCGCACCGAGGCCGACGTGCTGGCCCTGCGCGAGGCGCTGGCCGACGGCACGATCGACATCGTGGCCACCGACCACGCGCCGCACCCCGCCGAGGACAAGCAGTGCGAGTGGGCCGCGGCGGCCATGGGCATGGTCGGCCTGGAGACGGCGCTCTCCGTCGTCCAGTCCGCGATGGTCGACACCGGCCTGATGGGTTGGGCCGAGGTCGCCGAGCGGATGTCCGCCAAGCCCGCCGCGATCAGCGGCGTCCCCGGCCACGGCCGGCCCGTCTCGGTGGGCGAACCGGCCAACCTGGTCCTCTTCGATGATCAGTACCGTGGCGCGGTGAACCCCGACTCCTTCGCCACCCGCAGCCGCAACACCCCCTACCGGGGCATGGCCCTGCCCGGACGCGTCGTCGCCACCTTCCTGCGCGGCGAGGCCAAGGTGCTCGACGGTGAGCTCGTATGAGACTCACACAGCTTCTCGCTGAGGCCCCCCACTCGGCGCCGGTCACCCATGCGGGCGACCTGGTCGGCTGGGTCATCGGCATCCTGCTGGTCATCGCGCTCGTCTACTGGCTGATGCGACAGGGCTGGAACTGGCGCAAGACCGTCCAGTCCGGTCTGCCCGAGCCGGCCGCCGTGCCGTCGCGGACGACCGAGCCGATCCTGGAGTCCGAGGGCCGCTACGTCGGTTCCACGACCGCCGGCAACTGGCTCGACCGGGTCGCCGCCCACCGTCTCGGCGAGCGCAGCCTTGTCGAGCTGACCCTCAGCGCCGAGGGACTGAAGGTGGTCCGTCCCGCCTCGCAGAGCTTCTTCGTCCCGGTCGCCGACCTGCGCGGCGCCCGCCTGGACAAGGGCATCGCCGGCAAGGTCTTCCCCGAGGGCGGCCTGCTGGTGATCACCTGGCAGCTCGGCGACCAGCAGCTCGACTCCGGCTTCCGCGCCGACCGGTCCAGCGAGCACGACAACTGGGTCACCGCGATCGAGGTGCTGATCACGGCACACGACAAGGTGACCCGTACGAACGATTCGAAGAACGACGAGAACGTGGAAGGCGCATGATGACCGCACCGGCATCCATCACGACCACCCGACGCCGCGAGCGCACTCCTGCCGCCTACGTCCTGGAGGACGGCCGCATCTTCCGCGGTCAGGCCTACGGCGCCGTCGGCGAGACCTTCGGTGAGGCCGTGTTCAACACCGGCATGACGGGCTACCAGGAGACCCTGACCGACCCGTCGTACCACCGCCAGATCGTGGCCATGACGGCCCCGCAGATCGGCAACACCGGCGTCAACGACGAGGATCCGGAGAGCTCCCGGATCTGGGTCGCCGGCTACGTCGTGCGCGACCCCAGCCGGATCTCCTCCAACTGGCGCGCCACCCGCTCGCTGGACGAGGAGCTGCAGGCGCAGGGCATCGTCGGCATCAGCGGCATCGACACCCGCGCGCTGACCCGCCACCTGCGTGAGGCGGGCGCCATGCGCGCCGGCATCTTCTCCGGCGCGGCGCTGGCCGACGACGCGACGATGCTGGAGCGCGTCCGCCAGGCCCCGCAGATGGAGGGCGCGGACCTGTGCGGCGAGGTCGCCACCGACGCCGCCTACGTGGTCCCGGCGATAGGGGAGAAGCGCTTCACGGTCGCGGCTCTCGACCTGGGCATCAAGGGCATGACCCCGCACCGGATGGCCGAGCGCGGCATCGAGGTGCACGTGCTGCCCGCCAACGCCACCGCCGAGGACGTCTACGCCGTCAACCCCGACGGTGTCTTCTTCTCCAACGGCCCCGGCGACCCGGCCACCGCCGACGGCCAGGTGGCCGTGCTGCGCGAGGTGCTGGGCCGCAGGACGCCGTTCTTCGGCATCTGCTTCGGCAACCAGCTGCTCGGCCGCGCGCTCGGCTTCGGCACCTACAAGCTGAAGTACGGCCACCGCGGCATCAACCAGCCGGTGCAGGACCGCACCACCGGCAAGGTCGAGGTCACCGCGCACAACCACGGCTTCGCCGTGGACGCGCCGCTCGACCGCGTCTCCGAGACGCCGTTCGGCCGCGTGGAGGTCTCGCACGTCTGCCTGAACGACGACGTGGTCGAGGGCCTGCAGTGCCTGGACCAGCCCGCGTTCAGCGTCCAGTACCACCCCGAGGCGGCGGCCGGTCCGCACGACGCCGCGTACCTGTTCGACCGCTTCGTTTCCCTGTTGGAGGGCCAGCGTGCCTAAGCGCACCGACATCCAGTCCGTTCTGGTCATCGGTTCCGGCCCGATCGTCATCGGCCAGGCGGCCGAGTTCGACTACTCCGGTACCCAGGCCTGCCGTGTCCTCAAGGCCGAGGGCCTGCGGGTGATCCTGGTCAACTCGAACCCGGCCACGATCATGACCGACCCGGAGATCGCCGACGCGACCTACGTCGAGCCGATCACCCCCGAGTTCGTCGAGAAGATCATCGCCAAGGAGCGCCCCGACGCGCTCCTGCCGACCCTGGGCGGTCAGACCGCGCTCAACACCGCGATCTCGCTGGCCGAGGCCGGGACGCTGGAGAAGTACAACGTCGAGCTGATCGGCGCCAACGTCGAGGCGATCAACAAGGGCGAGGACCGCGAGCTCTTCAAGGGCGTCGTCGAGGCCGTGAAGGCCCGGATCGGCCACGGCGAGTCCGCCCGCTCGGTCATCTGCCACTCGATGGAGGACGTCCTCGCGGGCGTCGAGACGCTCGGCGGCTACCCCGTCGTCGTCCGCCCCTCCTTCACCATGGGCGGCGCCGGCTCCGGCTTCGCCCACGACGAGGAGGACCTGCGCCGCATCGCCGGCCAGGGCCTGACGCTCTCGCCGACCACCGAGGTGCTCCTGGAGGAGTCCATCCTCGGCTGGAAGGAGTACGAGCTGGAGCTGATGCGCGACAAGCACGACAACGTCGTGGTCGTCTGCTCCATCGAGAACTTCGACCCGATGGGCGTGCACACCGGCGACTCGATCACCGTCGCCCCGTCGATGACGCTGACCGACCGCGAGTACCAGATCCTGCGCGACATCGGCATCGAGGTCATCCGCGAGGTCGGCGTCGACACCGGCGGCTGCAACATCCAGTTCGCGGTCAACCCCGAGGACGGCCGGGTCATCGTCATCGAGATGAACCCGCGCGTCTCGCGCTCCTCGGCGCTGGCGTCCAAGGCGACCGGCTTCCCGATCGCCAAGATCGCGGCCAAGCTCGCCGTCGGCTACACCCTCGACGAGATCCCGAACGACATCACCGAGGAGACCCCGGCCTCCTTCGAGCCGACCCTCGACTACGTCGTGGTCAAGGTCCCGCGCTTCGCGTTCGAGAAGTTCCCCTCCGCCGACGCGACGCTGACCACGACCATGAAGTCGGTCGGCGAGGCGATGGCGCTGGGCCGCAACTTCCCCGAGGCGCTGAACAAGGCGCTGCGCTCGCTGGAGAAGAAGGGCTCGCAGTTCGACTTCGTCTCCGAGGTCGGCGACAAGGCCGAGCTGCTGGCCAAGGCCCAGATCCCGACCGACGGCCGGATCAACACCGTCATGGACGCGATCCGCGCCGGTGCGACGGCCGAGGAGGTCTTCGAGTCCACGAAGATCGACCCGTGGTTCGTCGACCAGCTCTTCCTGATCCACGAGATCGCCGAGGAGCTCGCCGAGGCCGAGAAGCTCGACCCGGAGCTGCTGCGCCACGCCAAGCGCCACGGCTTCTCCGACCAGCAGATCGGTGAGATCCGCGGCCTGCGCGCCGACGTGGTCCGCGAGGTCCGGCACGCGCTGGGCATCCGCCCGGTCTACAAGACGGTCGACACCTGCGCCGCCGAGTTCGCCGCGAAGACCCCGTACTTCTACTCGTCCTACGACGAGGAGAGCGAGGTCGCGCCGCGCACCAAGCCCGCCGTGATCATCCTGGGCTCCGGCCCGAACCGCATCGGCCAGGGCATCGAGTTCGACTACTCCTGCGTCCACGCCTCCTTCGCGCTCAGCGACGCGGGCTACGAGACCGTGATGGTCAACTGCAACCCGGAGACCGTCTCCACCGACTACGACACCTCCGACCGCCTGTACTTCGAGCCGCTGACGCTCGAGGACGTGTTGGAGATCGTCCACGCCGAGGAGCTGGCCGGTCCGGTCGCCGGTGTGCTCGTGCAGCTCGGTGGCCAGACCCCGCTGGGTCTGGCCCAGGCGCTCAAGGACAACGGCGTCACCATCGTCGGCACCTCGCCCGAGGCGATCCACCTTGCCGAGGAGCGCGGCGCGTTCGGTCGGGTGCTGGTCGAGGCCGGTCTGCCCGCGCCGAAGCACGGCACCGCCTTCTCCTTCGAGGAGGCCAAGAAGATCGCCGACGAGATCGGCTACCCGGTCCTGGCCCGCCCGTCCTACGTGCTGGGCGGCCGCGGCATGGAGATCGTCTACGACGAGCCGTCGCTTGCGGACTACCTCAAGCGCCACGCCGGTCTGATCTCCGAGCACCCGGTGCTGATCGACCGCTTCCTCGACGACGCGATCGAGATCGACGTCGACGCCCTGTTCGACGGCGACGAGCTCTACCTCGGCGGCGTGATGGAGCACATCGAGGAGGCCGGCATCCACTCCGGCGACTCCGCGTGTGCGCTGCCGCCGATCACGCTGGGCGGCTACGACATCAAGCGCCTGCGCGCGGCCACCGAGGCCATCGCGCGGGGCGTGGGCGTCCGCGGACTGATCAACATCCAGTTCGCCATGGCCGGGGACATCCTCTACGTGCTGGAGGCCAACCCGCGCGCCTCGCGCACCGTCCCGTTCACCTCCAAGGCCACGGCGGTGCCGCTGGCCAAGGCGGCGGCCCGGATCTCGCTGGGCGCGACCATCGCGGACCTGCGCGGCGAGGGCCTGCTGCCCAAGGAGGGCGACGGCGGCACGCTGCCGCTGGACGCGCCGGTCGCCGTCAAGGAGGCAGTGATGCCGTGGTCGCGCTTCCGCGACATCCACGGCCGCGGCGTCGACACGGTCCTCGGCCCGGAGATGCGCTCCACCGGTGAGGTCATGGGCATCGACTCCGTCTTCGGCACCGCGTACGCGAAGTCCCAGGCGGGTGCGTACGGGGCGCTGCCGAAGTCGGGCCGGGTGTTCGTCTCGGTCGCCAACCGCGACAAGCGCAACCTGGTCTTCCCGGCCCGCGCGCTGGTCGGCCTCGGCTTCGAGATCCTCGCCACCAGCGGCACCGCGGAGGTGCTGCACCGCAACGGCATCGACGCGACGATCGTGCGCAAGCACAGCGAGGGCGAGGGCCCCGCGGGCGAGAAGACGATCGTCCAGATGATCCACGACGGGGAGATCGACCTGATCATCAACACCCCGTTCGGGACCGGCTCGCGCCTCGACGGCTACGAGATCCGCACGGCGGCTGTCGCGCGCTCGGTGCCGTGCCTGACCACCGTCCAGGCGATGGGCGCCGCGGTCCAGGGCATCGACGCGCTGCGCGGCGGCAGCGTCGGCGTGCGGTCGCTCCAGGAGCACGCCGCTCAGCTGAACGCCTCGCGGTAAGGGGTTGGGGCGCGGGGAGCGCGTGCGGACCGTAGGTGGTTCTCGCGCAGTTCCCCGCGCCCCTAGGTGGTTGCAACCTAAGGTCAGGTTTCTTTGTACAAGCTCTTCTTCAACCTCGTCTTCAAGCGGCTTGACCCCGAGAAGGCGCACCACCTTGCGTTCTTCTGGATCCGGCTGGCCGCCTCCGTCCCCGGGCTGCGGAACCTCGTCGCGGCCGTGCTCGCGCCCCAGGACCCCAAGCTCCGCACCAAGGCCCTGGGCCTGGACCTGCCGGGCCCCTTCGGGCTCGCCGCCGGGTTCGACAAGAACGCCGTCGGGATCGACGGGCTGACGATGCTCGGGTTCGACTACGTCGAGATCGGGACCGTCACCGCCCAGGCGCAGCCGGGGAACCCCACCCCGCGGCTCTTCCGCCTGATCGAGGACCGCGCGCTGATCAACCGGATGGGCTTCAACAACGAGGGTTCCGCCGCCGTCGCGGCGCGCCTCGCCGCGCGGCCGAAGCCGTCGAAGGCGATCGTCGGCGTCAACATCGGCAAGACCAAGGTCGTCCCCGAGGCCGAGGCCGTGGCCGACTACGTCACCTCGACCGAGCGACTCGCGCGTCACGCCGACTACTTCGTCGTCAACGTCAGCTCGCCGAACACCCCCGGCCTGCGCAACCTCCAGGCCGTGGACCAGCTGCGCCCGCTGCTCAGCGCGGTCAGGGAGACGCTCGACGCCCATGCGACCACCGGCCACATCCCGCTGCTGGTGAAGATCGCGCCCGACCTCGCCGACGCCGACGTGGACGCGGTCGCGGACCTCGCGCTGGAGCTCCGGCTCGACGGGATCATCGCCACCAACACCACCATCGGCCGCGAGGGCCTGCGCTCCGACGCCGCCAAGGTGGCGGGCATCGGCGCCGGCGGCCTCTCCGGGGCTCCCCTCAAGGCCCGTGCCAACGAGGTGCTGGAGCGGCTGTACGCGCGCACCGAGGGGCAGATCACGCTCGTCGCCGTGGGTGGCATCGAGACCGCCGAGGACGCCTGGCAGCGCATCCTCGCCGGGGCGTCGCTCGTGCAGGGCTACTCGGCCTTCATCTACGAGGGTCCGTTCTGGTGCCGTCGCATCCACAGGGGACTTTCGTCCCTGCTGGCGGCCAGCCCGTATGCGACCCTGGGGGACGCGGTCGGCGCTGCTGCCCGCCGCTGACCGAACCACGGGCTCCGACTGAGAGGCGAGCAGGCACGATGGCGCACCCGGTGCAACGGCAGGCCGAGATCGTGGAGCTGTCTCCGGTGGGTGCCTACCACCGGCTCGTGCTGCAGGCGGAGGGGATCGCGGAACGCGTTCTGCCCGGTCACTTCGCCGCGCTCGCCGTGGACCGCGCGGACGGTTCGCTGCTGCTGCGCAGGCCGTTCTTCATCCACCGTGCCGACCCGGCGGCGGAGACGATCGAGATCGTCCTTGCCGAGGTCGGGCCCGGGACCCGGGCGCTCGCCCGGCAGCGGGTCGGCGACACGGTGGACGTCGTGGCGCCGCTCGGCACCTCGTACTCGGTCCCGACGGCGCCGGCCTCCGCCTTGCTGGTGGGCGTCGGTTACGGCGGATCCCCGCTCTTCGGGCTTGCGGACCGGATCGTGGAGCAGGGAGGGTCGGTCGGGTTCATCCTCGGCGCCTCGACCGCGGAACGGCTCTTCGGCGTCGAGCACGCCAAGGCGTTGACCCCGGACGTGCTGGTGACCACGGACGACGGCACTTTCGGGATAAGGGGGCAGGTCACCCTGCCACTGACGGAGGCGATGCGGGCCATAGAGGCGCGCGTCGTCTACGCCTCCGGGCCGAGGAGCATGCTGCGCGCGGTCGCCGAGGTGTGCAGCCGGGAAAGCGTGCGCTGCTTCACCGCCGTGGAGGAGACGATGGCCTGCGGTGTGGGCGTCTGCATGACCTGCGTGCTGCCGGTCGTGGGAGACGACGGGGAGAGCCGTTTCGTGCGTTCCTGCGTGGACGGGCCGTGCTTCGACGGGTCGCGGGTGCGCTGGGACGACATCGGCAGCGTCCCGGCCGACCTTGAGGGCGCCGCGGCCATGGGAGGGCTGTGACATGAGCATCGACCCCGCGTCCGTGGACCTGACCGCGCCCTTCGGGTCCGGCACGCTGCCCAACCCGGTGACCACGGCCTCCGGCTGCGCCGGCTACGGGCGCGAGCTGGCCAAGTTCCTGCCGCTGGCGGAGCTGGGCTCGATCACCACCAAGACGATCATGCCGTACCCGCGCTCCGGCCGGGCCACGCCGCGGATGGCGGAGACGCCGAGCGGCATGCTCAACGGCATCGGCCTGCAGGGCTCGGGGATCGAGCACTTCGTCGAGCACGAGCTGCCGTGGCTGGCCGAGCGCGGCGCCCGGGTGCTGGTCTCGATCGCGGGGGAGCGGGTCGAGGAGTTCGCCGAGTGCGCGCGGGCCCTGAACGGGCAGCCGGGTGTGGTGGGGCTGGAGGTCAACATCTCCTGCCCGAACGTGGACAACCGCGGCCTGGTCTTCGCCGCCAACCCGGCCACCTCCCACGACGTGGTCGCGGCGGTCCGCGAGGTCGCCGATCCGGCGCTGCCGGTCTACGCCAAGCTCACGCCCGACGTCACCTCGGTCACCGACGTGGCCATGGCCTGCGTCCGCGCCGGTGCCGACGGCCTGTCGATGATCAACACCCTGCTCGGCGTCGTCATCGACACCGACACCCTGCGCCCGCACCTGGCCCCAAGTGGTGGCACAGCGAGCGGCGGGCTCTCCGGCCCGGCGATCCGCCCCGTCGCGGTCCGCTGCGTCTACGAGGTGCACGCCGCGATGCGAGCCGGGCAGTTCGCCTCCGTGCCGATCCTCGGCATGGGCGGCATCCGCACCGGGCGCGACGCGCTGGAGTTCGTCCTCGCGGGCGCCTCCGGTGTCGCGGTCGGCACCGCGATCTTCAACGACCCCACGGCGCCGCTGCGCGTCCTGGACGAGCTGCGCGAGGCCCTCGCCGTGCGCGGCTTCGCCAAGCTGACGGACGCCGTCGGCCTGGCCCATCACCACTGAACGAACCGCTGAAAGACGAGGAACCAGAGATGACCTTCGGAGCCCGGCTGCGCCAGGCCATGGACGACCGCGGCCAGCTGTGCGTGGGCATCGACCCGCACGCCGCGCTGCTGAGCGCCTGGGGGCTGGGCGACGACGCGGCCGGTCTGGAGCGCTTCTCGCGGACCGTCGTGGAGGCGCTGGCCGACCGCGTCGCCGTGCTGAAGCCGCAGGCGGCCTTCTTCGAGCGCTTCGGCAGCCGCGGCGTGGCCGTGCTGGAGCAGTCCGTCGCCGAGGCCCGTGCCGCCGGCGCGCTGGTGGTCATGGACGCCAAGCGCGGCGACATCGGCTCGACCATGGCCGCCTACTCGGAGGCCTTCCTCGCCGAGTCCAGCCCGCTCTTCTCCGACGCGCTGACGGTCTCGCCCTACCTGGGCTTCGGCTCCCTCCAGCCGGCCGTGGACCTGGCCCGCAAGAACGGCTGCGGCCTGTTCGCGCTCGCGCTGACCTCCAACCCCGAGGGCGCCTCCGTGCAGCGCGCGGTGGGCGCGCAGGGGCGGACGGTGGCGCAGTCGATCCTGGACCAGCTGGCCGCCGAGAACGCGGGCGCGCAGCCGCTCGGCTCCTTCGGCGCCGTGGTCGGCGCGACGCTGAGTGACGTGGACGAGGCGGACCTCATGATCAACGGCCCCCTGCTGGCGCCGGGCGTGGGGGCCCAGGGGGCGACCATGGCGGACATCCCGCGGGTCTTCGGCGCGGCCGCGCGCAACGTCGTGCCGAGCGTGTCGCGCGACGTGCTCAAGCACGGCCCCTCGGTCCAGGCGCTGCGGGACGCCGCGGAGCGCTTCGTCGAGGAGATCCGCGCGGCCGTTCCGGCGTGAAGATGTCGTGAACGGGCGGTGAGGGCGCTGAGCTGCGTGTTCGCCGTCCGTTCCGTTTTGTGCCGAAAAATCCGCACCGATCGACCTGGAAGCGGTCCTGAGCAGGACTTTTCTGCTCTTTTCCCTGACGAAAGGCCTGAACAGCGGTAGGGTCCGGGCCATAGGTTCAGTTCGGGAGTCCCCTCCCCCTCTGACCTGGCACTAAGTCCTGTTCCATTCATTCGAAGTACTGAGGTGAACGGCGTGGCACTTCCGCCCCTTACCCCTGAGCAGCGCACGGCTGCGCTCGCCAAGGCAGCTGAGGCTCGCCGGGAGCGCGCCGAGATCAAGAACCGGCTCAAGCACAGCGGCGCCTCCCTGCACGAGGTCATCAAGGCGGGCCAGGAGAACGACGTCATCGGCAAGATGAAGGTCTCCGCCCTGCTGGAGTCCCTGCCGGGTGTCGGCAAGGTCCGGGCCAAGCAGATCATGGAGCGTCTCGGCATCTCCGAGTCGCGTCGTGTCCGCGGCCTGGGCACGAACCAGATCGCCTCGCTCGAGCGCGAGTTCGGCGGCGCGGTCTCCTGATCCACCCGCTCCTGTCCGCCGGTGGTTCGAGAACCCTCCCGGTTCCTGGATAATCGGTACATGAGTGAACGTCCGCGGCTGACCGTGCTCTCCGGCCCCTCCGGGGTCGGCAAGAGCACGGTCGTCGCTCATATGCGCAAGGCACACCCGGAGGTCTGGCTCTCCGTCTCCTGCACCACCCGCAAGCCGCGGCCCGGGGAGCAGCACGGCGTCCAGTACCACTTCGTCGACGACGACCAGTTCGACAAGCTCGTCGCCAACGGCGAGCTGCTGGAGTGGGCGACCTTCGCCGGCAACCGCTACGGCACCCCGCGCGCGGAGGTGCTGCGCCGGCTGGAGTCGGGCGAGCCCGTCCTGCTGGAGATCGACCTGCAGGGCGCGCGCCAGGTGCGCGAGTCCATGCCGGAGGCGCAGCTCGTCTTCCTCGCGCCCCCGTCCTGGGACGAGCTGGTCCGCCGCCTCACCGGCCGCGGCACCGAGTCCACGGAGGTCATCGCGGAGCGGCTGGCGACGGCGCGGGTCGAGCTGGCGGCCGAGGCCGAGTTCGACACGACCCTTGTCAACACCTCCGTCGAGGATGTAGCGGCCGAGCTGCTAGCCTTGATGCGCGTAGTCTGATCTTTTTTCTTCTTTCGTTCGGAAGGTTCCCGCGTGTCCTCTTCGATGACAGCGCCCGAAGGCATCATCAACCCGCCGATCGATGAGCTGCTCGAGGCCACCGACTCCAAGTACAGCCTGGTGATCTACGCGGCCAAGCGCGCGCGTCAGATCAACGCCTACTACTCCCAGCTGGGCGAGGGCCTGCTGGAGTACGTCGGCCCGCTCGTCGACACCCACGTGCACGAGAAGCCGCTGTCGATCGCGCTGCGCGAGATCAACGCCGGTATGCTCACCGCCGAGGCCATCGAGGCGCCGCAGTAGTCGGAGCCGGGCCCATGGGCTTGGACGCCGCGGAACGTCGGATCAACCCGACGCTCCGCGGCGTTTTTCTTGTGTGTCGTCCGTCTATGTGTCGTCCGTCGTCGTCGCATGCGTTGATCGGAGTGGGTCGGGGTGTCCGGTAAGAACGTGGTCCTCGGGGTCAGCGGCGGGATCGCCGCCTACAAGGCGTGCGAGCTGCTGCGGCGCTTCACCGAGTCCGGCCACTCGGTGCGGGTGGTGCCGACCGAGTCGGCGCTGCACTTCGTCGGTGCGGCGACCTGGTCCGCGCTCTCCGGCCAGCCGGTCTCCACCGAGGTGTGGGAGAGCGTGCACGAGGTGCCGCACGTGCGGATCGGCCAGCAGGCGGACCTGGTGGTCGTCGCCCCCGCCACCGCCGACATGCTCGCAAAGGCCGCGCACGGCCTGGCCGACGACCTGCTGACCAACACGCTGCTCACCGCCCGCTGTCCGGTCGTCTTCGCCCCCGCGATGCACACCGAGATGTGGGAGCATCCGGCCACCCAGGAGAACGTCGCCACGCTGCGCCGCCGCGGTGCCGTCGTCATCGAGCCCGCCGTGGGCCGGCTGACCGGCGTCGACACCGGCAAGGGCCGCTTCCCCGAGCCGGAGGCGATCTTCGAGTTGTGCCGCCGGGTGCTGGACCGCGGCCCGGACGTCACAGCCACCGACCTGGCCGGCCGCCACGTGGTCGTCTCGGCCGGTGGCACCCGGGAGCCGCTGGACCCGGTGCGCTTCCTCGGCAACATCTCCTCCGGCCGCCAGGGCTACGCCATCGCCGCCGTCGCGGCGGCGCGCGGCGCCAAGGTCACCCTGGTCGCCGCCAACACCGAGCTGCCGGACCCGGCCGGGGTGGACGTGGTCCGGGTCGGCACCGCGCTGGAGCTGCGGCAGGCGGTGCTCACCGCCACGGCGACCGCCGACGCGGTCGTGATGGCGGCCGCCGTGGCGGACTTCCGTCCGGCGACCTTCGCGACGCAGAAGATCAAGAAGGTCGACGGAGTGGAGCCGCCCGCCGTCGAGCTGGTCCGCAACCCCGACGTGCTGGCCGAGATCTCCGCCGAGCGGCAGCGCCCGGGCCAGATCGTGGTCGGCTTCGCCGCCGAGACCAACGACGCCCTCGTCAACGGACGGGCCAAGCTGGCCCGGAAGAAGTGCGACCTGCTGGTCGTCAACGAGGTCGGCGAGGACCGGGCCTTCGGCAGCGCCAACAACGAGGCCGTGGTGCTGGGCGCGGACGGCTCCGAAACGCCCGTCCCGTACGGCCCGAAGGCCGCCCTGGCCGACCTGCTGTGGGACCTGGTGGCCGCCCGTCTGGCCTGACGGCGCAGGGTGGGGGAGCACCTCGGCCAGGTCCGGTGGCCGAAAGGTGATCCACAACATGAGACTGAATGGACGCATCTCGCGCCTTGTTCGTTACACTCCGGACAGTAGTTCTCCAAGTCTTTCCGGATCGCCGGGCAATCCCGCCCGACCGGTTCAGTCAGCAGCCGCTGCAACCCAGGGAGCGCTGTGTCTCGCCGCCTGTTCACCTCCGAGTCCGTGACCGAAGGTCACCCGGACAAGATCGCTGACCAGATCAGCGACACCATCCTCGACGCCCTGCTGAAGGACGACCCGTCCTCGCGTGTCGCCGTCGAGACGCTGATCACCACCGGTCAGGTCCACGTCGCGGGGGAGGTGACCACGTCGGCGTACGCGCCGATCGCGCAGCTGGTGCGCGACA
>NZ_FOAZ01000023.1 GCF_900109465.1 Streptacidiphilus jiangxiensis | reverse complement strand
TCCCGCACACCACCAGGTCGAACCCGGCCTGCTCCACGGCCTTCGCCAGCACCAGCGACGTCGCCAACGCGTCCGAACCGTGCAGATCGTCGTCGTTCACGTGCACGGCCTTGTCCGCACCCATCGACAACGCCTTGCGCAGCGCGTCCTTCGCGTCGTCCGGACCCACCGTCACCACCGTCACCTCGGCGCCGTCACCGGCCGCCTCCGCGATCCGCAGCGCCTGCTCCACCCCGTACTCGTCCAGCTCGGACAACAGGCCGTCGACCCCGTCACGGTCGGTCGTGAAATCCTCCGCGAACCGACGGTCACCGGTCGCGTCCGGCACGTACTTCACACAGACAACGATCCTCAAGCTCACGACCTGTCTCCTGTACTCGGTGTACTGGTCACCTTTGTTACCGAAGGGTAGCTTACGCCTCTCACCTTCGGAGCCATCCTCCACCACCGACCTCAAGGCGCAATAAGCGCCATGCGCCCGCTGCGTGTGAGATCGACCCTATTGACGGTCCGGTCGAGGGTCGGACGTGACACGGGGCAGCCCCAGCGGGCACCATCTGCTGTCGGCAACTTACGCTGACGTAACCGTAGGCTCGGGCATCGCCCGCTGAACGTTGGGCTGACTGTGGCAGATCTCGTGTACCCGCCGATCATCGGTGCGGCCAAGGCCGCGTTCCGCGGCCTGGACCTGAAGATCGAGATCGAGGGTGCGGAGAACGTACCGCGTCACGGCGGCGCCGTGCTGGTCAGCAACCACGTGAGCTACCTGGACTTCCTCTTCGCCGGCCTCGGCGCCTACAAGTCGGCCAAGCGCAAGACCCGCTTCATGGCCAAGGACGAGGTCTTCAGGCACAGCATCTCCGGTCCGCTGATGCGCGGCATGCACCACATCCCCGTGGACCGCTCCGACGGCCAGCCGGCCTACGACGCCGCCGTCAAGGCGCTGCGCGCGGGCGAGGTCGTCGGCGTCTTCCCCGAGGCGACCATCAGCCGTTCGTTCATGCTGAAGAAGTTCAAGACCGGCGCCGCCCGCATGGCCGCCGACGCCGACGTGCCGCTGCTGCCGGTGGTGCTCTGGGGCACCCAGCGGCTGTGGACCAAGGGTGTGCCGAAGCACCTCACCCGCCGCCACACGCCCGTCAGCATCATGATCGGCGAGCCGATCGTGCTGACCCCGCAGGACCGTCCGGTCATGGTGACCCGGCGCCTGCGCGAGGCGATGGGTGCGCTGCTGGAGCGCGCGCAGCGCGACTACCCGGACCAGCCCGCCGGGCCCGAGGACCGCTGGTGGCTCCCGGAGCACCTCGGCGGTACCGCCCCCACCCCGCAGCAGGCCGAGGCCGAGGACGAGCAGGCCGCCGCCGAGAAGGCGGCGCAGAAGGAAACCCCGAAGGACTGAGCGCGAAAACGGGCGGGAACCGAGTGACGGGGTTCCGCGTCGGATCGGCAACCGATCCAGGAGGACCGATGCACACCACCCTCACCTCGCGCTCCCTCACCACCCTCGGCGCGGCCGCCGTCGCCGCCACGCTGCTGCTCAGCGGCTGCTCGTCGACGGCCAAGAGCGCCACAGCGACGAGCTCGGCGCCGTCCGTCTCCGCCGCGCCCTCCGTGCCGTCCGCGAGCGGCTCCGCCACGGCCGGTGGCGGCACCGGGGCGACCACGCCCGCGTCGGCGACCGGCTCCGCGGCCGTCGTGGTGCACAACGCGGACAAGGGACGCACGATCACCCTGCACACCGGCCAGACCCTCGAGGTGGTGCTGACCGGCGGCTACTGGCCCGCCCCCGTCAGCAGCTCCGAGGCGGTGCTGAAGGCCTCCGGCGCACCCAGCTACCTCTCCCCCTCCCCCAGCCACGGCTGCCCGCCCGGGGTCGGCTGCCGCCCGCAGCAGACGGACTTCACCGCGGTCGCCCCCGGCACCGCGACGGTCAGCGCCACCCGCACCAACTGCGGCGAGGCGATGCGCTGCACCGACGCGAACGGCAAGTTCACCATCACCGTCACCGTGGTGGCCTGACGGACCGACGGCCTGACCCGGGTGCGGGTCCGGTCAGGCCAACATCCGCGCCGCGTGGAGCCGGCTCGCGTGTTCGACCAGGGCGATGAGCACCTTCTTGCCCGAGTCGCGCTCGCGCGCGTCGCACAGGATGACGGGCGTGTCGGGCTCGAGGTCGAGCGCGGTACCGATCCGCTCGACGGCGTGCTGCCGCGCGCCGGTGAAGCAGTTCACCGCGACGACGAACGGGATGCCGCGCCGCTCGAAGTAGTCCACGGACGGGAAGCAGTCCTGGAGGCGGCGCGTGTCCGCAAGCACCACCGCGCCGAGAGCGCCGTGCGCGAGCTCGTCCCACAGGAACCAGAACCGGTCCTGGCCGGGCGTGCCGAAGAGGTAGAGCGAGAGCCCCTCCCGGATGGTGATCCGGCCGAAGTCCATCGCCACGGTCGTGGTGGTCTTCTGCTCGACCCCGCCGAGGTCGTCGACGCCGCGGCTCGCCTCGGTCAGCAGCTCCTCGGTGCGCAGCGGGCGGATCTCGCTGACCGCGCCGACCAGAGTGGTCTTGCCGACCCCGAAGCCGCCGGCGACGAGGATCTTCAGGGCGAGTGCGGGTTCGTCGTCGGCGGCCGACGTCGGGGCGGGGGCGTGGGCGTCAGAGTGCGCGGAGGCCATTGATCACTTCTCGCAGGATGCGCTCGTCGGGGAGCAGGGCGGGCGGGACGGGTCGGCTGACGCGGATCAGGCCCGCGTCCAGCAGGTCGCCGAGGAGCACGCGGACGACGCCGACCGGCAGGTCCAGCTCGGCGGCGATCTCGGCGACGGACTGGGCCTGGTAGCGGCACACGTTCAGGATCGCGGCAGACTCCGGGGCGAGCCCGGGATCCTCCCCGTAGGGGCTGTCCGGCCCGTACGGGGTGTCCGCGACGACCATGGCGATCAGGTCGAAGGCCTCGCTGGCAGGCCTGGTCCGACCCCTGGTCAGGGCGTAGAGGCGGACCATCGGGCCTGCCTCCTCGTCGAACCAGTTCGGTTCCATGTCGCTCAGCCCTCAGCCCGCCGAGGGCGTGTCCACCGCGCTGCGCGGTGGGGTGTAGAGGTGCTCGCCCACCCGGCGGACCAGGCGGGCCATCTCGTAGGCGATCAGGCCGATGTCGGCGTCCGCGCCGGCGAAGACCGCCAGGCAGGTGCCGTCGCCCGCCGCGACGACGAACAGGAAGCCGCCGTCGAGCTCGACCATGGTCTGCCGGACCTCGCCCGCGTCGAAGTGGCGGCCGGTGCCCTTGGCCAGGCTGTGGAAGCCGGAGGCGACGGCGGCGAGATGCTCGCCGTCCTCCCGGCTGAGCCCCGCCGAGACCCCGAGGGCGAGGCCGTCGCGGGAGAGCACGACGGCGTGCCGGACCTGGGCGACCCGGGACACGAGCTCGTCGAGCAGCCAGTTCAGCTCACCGGTGTGGTTCATCGTCGCGGCCATCCGCGGCGCTCCTCTCGAAATCATCGAAGTCTTCGTGGGACCGCTCGTCGCGCGGGTCCTGCTGGTGCAGGCGCAGATGCCGACCCGAGCCGCTGCCGGCGTTGCCGCCGAAGCCCCCGTCACCGTGGCCGCCACGGCCCCGGTTCAGGCCGTCGCGCAGCGCGGACATGGTGGCTCGCGCCTGCTCCGGGCTGCGCTCGGGCGTCGCGCGGCTCGCACGCGAGGGACGGGTCCGCTCCTGCGGGGGCGCCTCCCGCAGTTGCACGGCGAGGCTCGCCTGCCGTACCCGCCGCGGCAGCTCCTCGCCGTCGGCGGGACCACCCGCCTGCGCCGTGCGCCGCACCGGCAACGGATCCCCGCCGGTGGCGGGGGCGTCGGCCGAGCGACCCGGGGAGCCCGGGGAGGCGGCCGCCTCCACCCCACGCGGCGCGCGGGGGCCCGCCGTGGCGGGCCCGCTGCCCGCAGCGCCGTCCCGGGCGACGACCGGCCGCCCGAAGGGCGCCGGGGCGACGGGCTGGGAACCCGGCACGCCCGGAGCGCCACTGTCACCCGTTCCTCCCGCCACGCGCCCGAAGGGCGCGGGTGCGTCGGTGCCGGGGCCGGCCGCGGGCTCGCTGCCAGCAGCGCTGTCGCGCGCGACGGCCGGCCGCCCGAAGGGCAGCGGGGCGTCGGAGCCGTCGAACTCGTCGATCTCGTCGTGCAGGGTTCCGCCGCGGCCCCGGGCCGCCGGGGTGGCGGGCGGCGCGGGGTGGGCCGGTGGCCGGGGCACGGCCGCCGCGAAGGGGTCCTGGGTGGCGGGGTCCGGCGCGGAGGGCTGGACGGGAGGCAGGTCGAGTTCCGCGTCGAGAGGAGCACGCCGACGCGGACGGCCGGTCTCCAGCAGTGCGCTCGGCAGCAGCACCACGGCGGTGGTGCCGCCGTACGCGGAGGGCCGCAGCGAGACGCGGACGCCGTGGCGCCGGGCCAACCTGCTGACCACGAAGAGCCCGAGCCGGTCACTGTCGAACAGGTCCGCCTGCTGCGCGTCGGCGATACGCCGGTTGGCCTCGGCGACGGCCTCCTTGCCCATGCCGAGCCCGCGGTCCTCGATCTCCACGGCGTAGCCCGCGCCGACCTGCTCGCCGGAGACCAGCACCTTGGTGTGCGGGGGCGAGAAGCCGGTCGCGTTCTCGACCAGCTCGGCCAGCAGGTGGGTGAGGTCGGCGACGGCAGCGCCGACCACCGCGACGCCGGGCAGGCGCCGGACCTCGACGCGGGAGTAGTCCTCGACCTCGGCGACCGCGGAGCGGACCACGTCCAGCAGCGGCACCGGCTTGCGCCAGGCCCGGCCGGGCGCCGCGCCGGAGAGGATGATCAGGCCCTCGGCGTGGCGGCGCATACGCGTCGTCAGGTGGTCGAGCCGGAAGAGGTCCTCCAGCTCGGCGGGGTCCTCGGTGCGCCGCTCCATCGCGTCCAGCAGCGTCAACTGGCGGTGCACCAGGACCTGGCTGCGCCGGGCCAGGTTGACGAAGACACCGGAGACTCCGGACAGCACCTCGGCGCGTTCCACCGCGGCCGTGAGAGCGGCGCGTTGGACGGTGTTGAGGGCCTCGCCGACCTGGCCGAGCTCGTCGTCCCCGGCCTCGACGACGGGCGCCTCCGCCTCGATGTCGATCTCCTCCCCGGCGCGCAGGCGCCGCATCGCGGCGGGCAGGCGGCGGCCGGCCAGATCCAGCGCGGAGTTGCGCAGCCCGACCAGCTCGACGACGAGCCCGCGGCCGATTCGGACCGAGATCACCAGGGAGAGCAGGACGGCGGCCAGACCGAAGAGGACGGCGGCGCCGTTCTTGGTGAGCGCGCCGAGGCTGTACGGGTCGACGTTGGAGCCAGCGGCGGTGCCCGCGCCGGTCAGCACGGTGTCGAGCTGCTGCTGCACGGTGGTGGCGGTGGGGACCCAGGCGCCGCCGGCCGCCGTCACGGCGCGGGTGCCGCCGCCGGAGGCGCGGACGGCGTCCTCCAGCTGGGCCAGGGAGCGGGCGGGCTGACCTCCGGTCACCTGCCGGTAGGCGGCGAGGTCGGCCGGGCGCAGGTCGGGCGCGGCAGCGTCCTCGAGCGTGTGGCGGGCGTAACGGGCGCCGGTGAACTCCTGGTACTGCTCCGGGGTCATCCGTCCGGCGGCCTGGGCCGCCTGGACGGTGGCGTCCTCGCGGGCCAGCATCTCGCGGGCCTGGGAGAGTTCGAGCACCACCCGGGCGTCGGAGGCGATGCCGCTGTTCTGCACGCCGGTCGCGCCGCTCAGCGCGCCGACGACGCCGAAGCCGCCGTCGACGACGCCCGCGTAGGCGTCGGCCGCCGCGGCCCAGTCGAGCTGGTGTCCCTCGACGCGGGTGCGCAGCTGCCGCAGCGAGCCGGTGGCCGACGTGAGCGCGTCGAGGCGGGCGGGCAGGGCGGCGGCGAGGCCGACGGCGTCGGGTTCGCCGCGCAGGATGTCCCGGCCCATCGCGGTGACGGCGGCGTCGGTGGCCCTGGCGCGGCTGTTGTACGCGTCGAGCCGGCCGGGGTCGGGGGCGGCGAGGTAGGCGAGCGCGGCGGTCCGCTCGGCCTGGACGGCGGTGACGGTGCTGTCGACGGGCTGCAGCAACGTTTCGTCGACGTGCTTGAGCCGCATCAGCGAGTCGATCTGCTGGGCGGTGGTGACGGTGGCGAACCCCCACAGTGCGAGCAGCGAGACGACCGGCACCATCAGCAGGGAGACGATGCGGGCGCGGACCGTGCGGGGGCGCAGCCGCAGGCGGAGGGCGAGCGGACCGCTGCGGTAGGCGGGCGGGCGGCCCTCGTCGGCGGGCGGTCCGGCGTGCGCGGGGCGTGGCCGGGGGGCGACGCCGGCCGAGGTCGTGCCGGTGGCGGAGGTGGTCGCGCCACCGCGGGCGGAGGTGGGGGCCGTCACTGGGGCACCACCGGGAGGTGGCGCAGACCCTCGGCGCTCGCGCTGGCCGCGCGTTCGTGCGTGGTGGGCGAGAGGGCGACGAAGGCGGAGGTGAGGAAGAGGTAGGAACCGAGGCCGACGGCGAGCGGGAAGATGAACTGCATCAGCGTCGCGCCGTGCAACGGCGTGGTGGACGGCTGGACCTGCACGAGCACCGCGTCCATGCCGGTGTAGTGCATGGAGCTGACGGCCAGCCCCATCACCAGCGAGGCGCCGGCGGCGGCCACCGGCCCGGAGATGTTGAGGCCGGCCCAGAGCGCGGCGGTCGAGGCACCGATGGCGATGAGGACCGAGACCACGACGGCGACCGGCTGGTAGCTGATCCGGCCGTGCAGGTCGAGCGCCAGCATGCCGATGTAGTGCATGGCCGCCACGCCGAGCCCGGTGGTGGTGCCGCCGAGCAGCAGCGAGCGGTACTTGTGCTTGCCGTAGCCGACCGCGAAGGCGCCGAGGCCGACGAAGACCACCGCACCCAGCAGGCTGAGCACCGTCAGTGGCACGTCGTAGCGGATCTCGGTCCCGGTGACGGTGAACCCGAGCATCGCGACGAAGTGCATCGTCCAGATCCCCGAACCGATCGCGGAGGCGCCGGTGATCAGCCAGTTGCGCTTGGCACGGCCGGACGACCCGACCGCGCGCACCATGCAGCGCAGCCCTAAGGCCGAGCCGAGGACGGCCATCAGATAGGACAGGATCGGCGTCAGCCAGCCGTACCCCAGCTCGGTCATGCTCCCCATGGCGCCCATGCGGCAGCCCCTCCGTAACGCTCGTGGCAGAACGGAGTGGGACGCTACTGAGCGGATTCACCCGATTACGCGGACTCGGGCAAAAGCGCCGCATCGCGGCACGAGGTGTGCTGAACTAATGAGGCATATGCCTTACCGCGTTACTGGAGCACTCCCACGGCCCGGGCGATGACGAGGGCCAGGGTCAGCAGCGAGATGGTCGACTGGGAGAGCATCAGCATCTTCGCCCAGCGCGACAGCGGCATGGTGTCGGTGGGGCTGAAGGACGTCGCGTTGGTGAACGCCACGTAGAGGTAGTCGAAGTAGAACGGCTCCCAGTCGGGCCGGGCGATCCCCTCCTGCTGCATCTGCGGGAAGAGGAAGTCCGGGTGCTTGTGCACGCCGCCGGCGCGGGCGATCGGGCCGCCGCGGTCCCACTCCCAGTACCAGAGGCTGTAGGCGATGATGTTGGTGATCCAGATCCCGCCACCGGTCATCAGCAACTGGACGGGCGTGATCCCCGCCGAGCCGTGGATCAGGTCGCGCACCAGCAGCACCGCGGACCAGCCGTTGGCAAGGCTGACGGCCGCGGCCAGCAACAGGCCCAGCACCCGCACCCGGTTGCCGGACTTGGCGATGTGCCGGTGCGGGTTGACCAGCAGCAGCGCACCCATGAGCAGCAGTTCGAGGACGGGCATCAGCCAACGCGGATGGATGCTGAGGCGCTCCGGCAGGAACCACTGGATGGTGATGGCGACGAGCAGCGCGGCCGTCACGGACCAGCGCTGCTCGCCCTCGGTCCGTCGGAGCCACGCGGGGAGCAGGTACTCCTCGTCCGAGTCGCCGTCGCCGTCCGGTGCGTTGTTGACGTTCTCCTGAGCGTTCACGGCGCACATTGTGCACGGTCAGGGCATGAACACGGTCAGGGGGCGTCCACTCGGAACGGATCGTGCTCGGAGAGCAGCTTGTCCAGGCGGGCCTGGTCGATCCGGGAGGTGTAGCGGGTCTCCTCCTGGCGGTCGCGGATGACCTTGGCCAGGGTGAAGGCGGAGGTCACGGTGTAGAGCATGCCGAGTCCGAGGAACGCGCGGATCCAGCCGTCGACGTGGAGGTAGGCGATGCCCACGGTCAGGGTGGCGAGAGCGATGGAGAAGGAGGCGACCGCCTGGGCGAAGTACGCCCCGGTGGTCCCCTGTCTGACAGGTGGTGTGTTGGCCATGTGCGCAGGATGCGCGCGGCGGGCCGGGACCGCATGAGTACCGGTACTCAGATCCGTCGCCGATTGCAGGCCCTACCCTCGATCCCGTGAACGAGAGCAGCACACCGGCGGGCACCCGCGAGTACCGCACCGAGGAGCTGGCCCGGGCGGCCGGCATCCCCCTGCGCACCCTGCGCTTCTACCGCGAGCGGCGCCTGCTCCCGCCGCCGCGCCGCGAGGGCCGCATCGCCTGGTACAGCGAGGACCACCTGGCGCGCCTGCGGGTCATCGCGGACCTGCTGGAGCGCGGCCACACCCTCGGCGGCATCGCCGAGCTGCTCGCAGCCTGGGAGTCCGGCCAGGACGTGGCCGAGCTGCTCGGCCTGGAGGCGGTGATCGGCGCGCCCTGGTCGCAGGAGACCGAGGTTGAGGTAGGCGTCGAGGAGCTGGCGGCGGCGTTCCCCGGGGAGGTGGACGAGGACTCGCTCAACGCCACCCTGGAGCTCGGTTACCTGCGGCGTGAGGGCGACAGGCTGGTGCACGTCAGCCGCCGGCTGCTGGACGCCTCGGCGGCGCTGGTCGCCGAGGGCGTCCCGCTGGCCGCGGTGCTCACGACCGCGCGCGGCGTGCGCGCGAGCGCCGACGCCCTGGCCGACCAGTTCGTCGAGCTGATCGTCGAACAGCTCCTGCCCGACCTCGGCGAACCCCTCCCGCCGGGCGAGCCGGCCCGCCTCGCCGAGGCCCTGGACCGGCTGCGCGACGTGGCCCGTACCGTCGTCGACGTCGAGTTCGCGTTGGCCATGGACCGCCGGGTGCAGCGCGAGGTCAAACGCATCGGCGACGCCCGCCACGCCCGCTGACGCCCGGCATCCGCCCCCACGGTCAGTTGCACATCAGGGGCGCGGGGCTCTGCCGAGATGCGGCTCCGCGGCGTGGGCGCGACATGCCCCCATCCGTCGACCTGGAGATCCCGAGCGGAGGGCGTCCGCCGCATGGGGGCACCCGGCCGAAGACTGGGGGAGGGTTTCTCGCGCCCGCGCGGCGGAGCCGCAAGCCGGCAGAGCCCCGCGCTCCTGGAGGCTCCGCGCCGTCTAGGCGGGGATGCGGTGGAGGCGTTCCGGGGTGGCCTCCGGGCGGGTCTTGTGGAGGAAGGCCCGGCGCAGCGCGTGGTAGGAGTCGTCCGGGCCGTAGAAGTTGCGGTGCATCAGGGCCAGCTCCTCCGCCCGGTACCAGGCCAGTGGCGTCCGGCCCTCGGCCCGCCGCAGCGCCCCGCGCTTCGCCGCCAGGCGTCGGGGCAGGCGCGGGTCCACGGCCAGACCCTGCGCCAGGTCGGCGACGTGCTCCGGGACCCGCTCGGGCGTGCAGTCCAGGATCCGGTCCACCAGGCCCAGGTCCAGCGCCCGTTCCGGCCCCACCGGGAGCGCGTCGACGGTGAGGCGGCGCGCGTGCTCGCGGCCCACCCGGCGCGGCAGGGTGTAGGTCCAGAACTCCGAGCCGTGCAGACCCATCAGCCGGTAGTGCGGGTTCAGCACCGCGCCGCGGCGCACCCACACCTCGTCGGCGGCCAGCGCCAGCATCAGCCCGCCCGCGGCGGCGTTGCCGCCCAACGCGGCGACGGTCAGCTTGTCGCGCGTGGTCAGGATCGCCTCGACGAGGTCGTCCATCGCGTTGATGTTGGCCCAGGACTCGTGCGCCGGGTCGGCGGCCGCCTCGATCGCGCCGAGGTGGATCCCGTGCGAGAAGACGTCGCGGTGCGCGCCGAGCACCAGCACCCGCGTCGGGCGGCTGCGCGCGTACCGGTAGGCGGTCAGCAGGCGGCGGCAGTCCGTCGTGCTCATGGCGCCGCCGGGGAAGGAGAAGCGCAGCAGGCCCACCGAGCCGTGCTCGTGGTAGCGGACCGTCGCCCAGGTCTGCCGCTTGTGGTGCGGGCGCAGCGCGACACCGATCTCCGGGACGCCGCGCAGCAGGCCGGCCGCGCCGAGGACGGTCGCCGCCGGGGCCTTCGCGGTCGGCGGCCCGTCCGGCAGCGCGCGGCGCGGACGCAGCGAGGTCAACCACACCGCGCCGTCGACGGTGGCCCGGCAGACCGCGCCCTCGCGCGTCGCCAGCAGGGTGCCGGGTACGCCGCGCAGCTCGTCCTCGGGCTGGCCGCCGTGCAGGTAGTAGGCGCGTCCGCCGAGGGTGTCGAGCACGCCCGGGCTGGAGTCGGCGGTGCGCAGCTTGCGGGCGACGGCGTCGGTCCCCTCCGCCGTCCAGTCGATCGCCCGCTGGTCCTGCCGGTGGTAGGGCCTGGCCCGCCCCGGCGGCGCGGGCGCGGGCACGAACCTCCGCGAGGCGACCCGTTCCACCGCGCGCAGCACGGCCGCTGACGCGGCGTCCGCGAGCTCGTTGCGGTACAGGTCGCTCTTGGCGATGCCGCCGGCGTCGGCGTGCTCGGGGATGTCGAACTCCTCGGTCGCCCAGACCGGCCCCGCGTCCATCTCGGCCACCGCCTGCAGCACGGTGACCCCCCACCGCCGCCGCCCCTGGGCGAGCGCCCAGTCCAGTGAGGACGGCCCCCGGTCCCCCGGGGGGCCGGGATGGACGATCAGGCAGACGTGCCGCGACCACACGTCCGCGGGGATCGCGCTGGTCAGCATCGGCGCGACGACGAGCTCGGGTCGATGTCTGCGTATCGCCTCGCGCAGCTCGGACTCCCCTCTCGCCCCGCCGCCGAGGTCGAGCGAGACGGAGATCTCGTGGCGCTGGTAGGCGAGTTCGACGGCGACGCGCTGGGTGAGGCTGTTGAAGGCACTGGCGTGCAGGAGGATCCGCATGGTGTCCCTCCGGTGCGGGCGGGACGCCACGACACGGTCCCGCATATGCCGCCGTCCCTACCCGCGCCCCACAACCGGCACGCCCGGCTCCGCCGGGCGCCCAGCCGCAGATCGGGACAGGCCCGCACCCCTTCACGCCCCTTGACGGCCGATGTCCGCTCCCGCAGGTCGTTGCACCGTCCAGGGGCGCGGGGAACTTACCGCGCCCCAATCGGCTCAGGCCGAGGGGTACGGCTCCGGGCGGTACTTGCCGAGGAAGCGCTCCGCGATGACCGTGCTCCAGGGGCGGGCCAGCTCGTGGAGGCGGTGGGTGCCCTCGCGGCCGAGCGCCTGCCAGGGGGCGAGCGAGAGGCGGTCCGTCAGATCCTCGATCTCCTCGCGGAGCTCGCGGCCGCGCAGCGTGAGGCCGCCCTCCTCGGTGAGGAGGTGGCGGTCGTGGAGGCGCTGCTCCGCGGCCTCCCACTCGGCGTCGGACCAGCCGCGGCGCGGCTGGATGGAGGAGCGGCGCTCGCGGCCCGCGGCGACCGCGTTGACCAGGACCTCGACCGCGTCCAGGCCGGAGGCCAGCAGCGCGGTGTTGTGGCCGTCGCCGCGCCACTCGCGCAGCGTGGTGACCGTCTGCCAGAGCTTCAGGTGCGGCGCCTCCGGCAACGGCAGCGCCGCGTTCGCCGCGCCCAGCGGGCGGCCGGCCGACGTGCACGCGGCCGCGGCGACCGCCGCGAGCTCCGCGGCCTCGGCCATCTCGGCGGAGTCGAGCGCCTCCGCACCGAGTGCGTCGCGCAGGGCCGCGTCCGCGGCCTCGAGCCGGAGCGCGAGAAGCTCCTCCGGCGTGCCTGCCGCGCGCACCTTCGCCGTGTTGGTGGCGACCATGCTCGGCTCGAAATGGAAGAAGACCGCCTCCACCAGACCCTCGGACGCCGCACCGAGCGGCGCCGCGCGCCCGGCGAAGTACGCACTCCAGGCGTCGAGTCCGAGTGAGCCGAAGACACCCACCGCGGCCGGGCTGAACACGATGGCCGCGTAGTACGGGTCGAGGCCGTCGCGCATGGCGCGCGCGGCCCGCAGGTCGAACGGTCGAGTCGTCATCGCAACAGAGTAGGGGGCGGCGACCCACAAGAGGTTGACTTCCTAAACCTTTCTTGCCTAAAGTTTCATTCAGAAACTTCATGTACTGAACTATTTCCGAAGGACGCCAGCTCCATGAGCACCCCCCTGTCCGCGAGCGCCGCCGCGCCCACCGCACGGCGCGGCAGCACGCCCCTGATCCTCGCCCTGGGCCTCGCGGCGATGGTCGTCTCGATGGCCCAGACCCAGGTCGTCCCGATCCTGTCGCTGCTCGCCCGCGACCTGCACGCGAGCAGCTCCGGCGTCAGCTGGGTGACCACCGCCACCCTGCTGTCCGCCGCTGTCTTCACCCCGCTGCTGGGCCGCGTCGGCGACCTCTACGGCAAGAAGCAGACCCTGATCGCCGTCCTCGGCGTCATGGTGGCCGGTTCGCTGCTGGCCGCGACCACGACCTCGCTGACGCTGCTGATCATCGGCCGCGTGCTGCAGGGCTCCGCGACGGCGATCTTCCCGCTGGCGCTGTCGATCATCCGTGACCAGGTGCCGCACGAGAAGCTGCACGGCGCGATGGCCCTGGTCAGCAGCACCCTGGCGTTCGGCTCCGGCCTGTCGCTGGTGATCACCGGTCTGCTCACGCAGGGCTCGAACCCGAACTACCACTCGGTCTTCTGGGTCTCCACCGCCCTGTCCGTGCTGGCGCTCGTCGCCGTCGTGTTCCTGGTCCCGAACCGCGGCCACGCCTCGGGCGGACGGATCGACTACCTCGGCACGCTGACCCTGGCCGGCTTCCTGGTCCTGCTGCTGCTCGGCATCTCCCAGGGCCACGACTGGGGCTGGACCTCCAGCAAGACGCTCGGCTGCTTCGCCGGCTCCGCCGTCGTCGCGGTGCTGTGGGTGCTGGTCGAGCGCAAGGTCGCCTCGCCGCTGGTGGACCTGCAGATGTTCACCCACCGCCAGGTCGCCTTCACCAACCTTTCCGGCCTCTTCATCGGGTTCGCGTCGTTCGCGCAGTTCATCGGCATCTCCTACCTGGTGCAGATGCCGCAGCAGATCGCCGGCTACGGGTTCACCGCGTCCGTGCTGCGGGCCTCCGTCGAGTACCTGCTGCCGAGCTCGCTCATCGCCCTGATCGCCGCGCCGATCGGCGGCATCCTGGTCCGCCGGATCAGCGCCCGCTACACGCTCGCCATCGGCGCCGTGATCGGCTCCGTCGGCTTCGCCTGGCTCGCGTTCTCGCACGGCAACAGCGCCGGCGTGATCCTGGCCGGCCTGCTCACCGGCACCTCGATCGCCTTCGGCTACGCGTCCATGCCGGCCCTGATCGCCGCCAGCGTCCCGCTGGAGCAGACCGGCATCGCCAACGGCATCAACTCCATCTCCCGCTCGGTCGGCAGCTCGATCGCCTCCGCGGTGGTCACCTCGCTGCTGGCGTCCAAGCTGATCCAGGGCCTGCCCGCGGGCGTGCCGCCACTGCCGCAGGAGAGCCAGTTCACGATGAGCTTCGTGATCGGCATGTCCGCCCTGCTGCTGACCGTCCCGGTCGCCCTGCTGGGCCTCAGCAAGGCGCACAAGCCGCTGGGTGCCCCGGTCGCCTCCGGCGGCACGGCCGACGCGACCGCCACGACCGACGCGCCGGAGCGCGAGGAGCAGTCCGTCAAGAACTGAGACAGCGAGAACGGGCACGGATCGTGCCCGCATGGCCCGTGCCGCCCCGTTCCTCCTGGTCGGGGCGGCACGGGCCGTTCACACAGACGGTGGATCCTTGATGATGTGCCCACGCCATATGACCCCACCTCTTACTTGACGATCATCCGATGAGTAGCCTCTCCCCCGTGCCATCAACCTCAGACGTCCCGACCGCTGTCGGGAGCTTCGCGGCGATCTGGAGCCGCGCGCTCTTCCCGGCCACGCGGAGCGATCTGACGCGCGATCAGCTCACGGAGTTGCTCACCCCCATGGCGGGGCAGCTGCGCGACGCCCTCCACCAGGACCGATTCGACCCCCGACCGGCCCGCGCCATCGGCAACCAGCTGGTCCGCGGCCACTCCGACGAACCCGACGCCCTCGCCCAGACCCTCGGGGTCATGGACGCCTACCTGCTGCTCTACTTCCCGCCCCCGAAACCACTCTCCGGACCCATCGCCCGCGCCCGCAGCGCCCGCCTCCAGCACGCCGTGGCGGCCGGCTTCGTCGAGGCCGTCAGGGAACCCTGAGCCGGTCCGGTCCCCCACGGGGGCCCGGTCCGACGGGCCCGCCGAGGCGGACCGGTCCGTGGCTGTCGGTGGCAGCCGTTACTGTCGTGAGCCATGCGCTTCCTGCACACCTCCGACTGGCATCTGGGCCGCTCGCTCCACCGGGAGAACCTCCTCCCGGCCCAACGGGCGTTCCTTCGGCACCTCGTGCAGACCGCCGAGGCCGAGCAGGTCGACGCAGTGCTCGTCGCCGGGGACGTCTACGACCGCGCCGTGCCCAGCCTGGGCGCCGTGGAGCTGTTCGACGAGGCGCTGCACGCCCTGGCCGCCCTCGGCGTGCCGGTCGTGCTGATCAGCGGCAACCACGACAGCGCGCAGCGGCTCGGGGTCGGGGCCGGGCTGGTGGCCCGCGCGGGCGTGCACCTGCGGACGGCGCCGGAGCCGGAGGCGCTGGCCGCGCCGGTGCTGCTGCGGGACGCCCACGGCGAGGTCGCCGTCTACGGGCTGCCGTACCTGGAGCCCGCGCTGGTGCGCCGGCAGCTGGGCGCGGAGGAGGTGAGCCACACGGCCGTGCTCACCGCCGCGATGGACGCCGTCCGGGCCGACCTCGCGGCGCGCCGCGCCGAGGGCGGGCAGGTCCGCTCGGTGGTGCTCGCGCACGCCTTCGTCATCGGCGGCGAGGCCTGCGACAGCGAGCGTGACATCGCGGTCGGCGGCGTGCCGAGCGTCCCGGCTTCGGTCTTCGAGGGCGTCGACTACGCCGCCCTGGGCCATCTGCACGGGTGTCAGACGATCAACGAGCGGGTCCGCTACAGCGGCTCCCCGCTGGCGTACTCCTTCTCCGAGGCCGACCAGCGCAAGACGATGTGGCTGGTCGAGCTCGGCCCGTCCGGCGAGGTCGACGCCCGGCGGATCGACTGCCCGGTCCCCCGCCCCCTCGCGCGCATCCGCGGCGAGCTGGAGGAGCTGCTGACGCAGGACGCCCACGAGGCCGCCGAGGAGTGCTGGGTGCAGGCCACCCTGACCGACGCCGCCCGCCCGCCGCAGGCGATGGAGCGGCTGCGGGTGCGCTTCCCGCACACCCTGCAGCTCTCCTTCGAGCCCCAGGGCCGGGAGGACGACGGCCTGCACAGCTACGGCGCGCGCGTCCGAGGCCGGGACGACGGCGCGGTGGCACTCGGCTTCGTCCGCCACGTGCGCGGCGCGGCGGCCACGGCGGCGGAGTCGACGCTGCTTGTCGAGGCCGTCGAGGCGGCGGCGCGCGCCGCGGGCGGGGAGATCTGATGCGCCTGCACAAGCTGACCGTCACCGCCTTCGGCCCGTTCGGCGCCGAGGAGCGCGTCGACTTCGACGCGCTCGCCTCCGGTGGTCTCTTCCTGCTGACGGGCCCCACGGGCGCCGGCAAGACCAGCGTCCTGGACGCGGTCTGCTTCGCCCTGTACGGCTCCGTGCCCGGCAGCCGCGGCCGGGCCGGGCGCGGGCTGCGCAGCGACCACGCGGACGCGTCCGTGCTCACCCGGGTCGAGCTGGAGCTCACCCTCGGCGGCCGACGGCTGCTGATCCAGCGCAGCCCGGAGCAGATGCGCCCCAAGCAGCGCGGCGAGGGCCTGACGCCGGTCAAGGCGCAGACCCTGCTGAGCGAGTGGTCCGCCGAGGACGACGCCTGGCGGCCGCGCAGCGGCTCGCACCAGGAGATCGGCGCCGAGCTGCTGGACCTGATCGGCATGAGCCGGGACCAGTTCACCCAGGTCGTGCTGCTGCCGCAGGGGGATTTCGCCCGCTTCCTGCAGGCGAACGCGCAGGACCGGCGGGAGCTGCTGGGCCGCCTGTTCGACACCCGCCGCTTCGGCCACGTCGAGGCGTGGCTCGCCGAGCACCGGCAGCGCTGCGAGAAGGAGACGCAGTCCGTCCGGGCCGACATCGCCGCCTCGCTGGAACGCCTCCAGGAGGCGGCGGGGTCTGCTGCGGCGGAGCCGCCCGCGCCGGACGCCTCCGCCGCGGAGCTGCTGGCGTGGGCGGCGGCGCTGCGCGAAGAGGCCGCGCTGCGGCGCGAGGTCGCCGAGGTGCGCCGCGAGCTGGTCGGCGCGCGTCGCGCGCAGGGCGCCGCCCTCCTGCGGGACGTGGAGGCGCTCCAGGCCCGGCAGTCGGAGCACCGGCGCGCGGTGGAGGCGCTGGCCGCCCTGGCCGCGGCGGAGCCGGGGCAGCGCGAGCGTGAGGAGCGCCTGACGCAGGCCGAACGCGCCGCCTCCGTCGGACCGGTCCTCCGCCAGTCCGCGGACGCGGACCAGGCCGCCACCCATGCCGCCTCCGAACGCACCCGCACCCTCGCCGCACTCGGCGCAGCCGCGCTCCCCACCGCAGCCGCGCTGCGCGCGGACGAGCAGGCGGCGTACGGGGCCGTCGGTGGGCTGCGGGCGCTGCTGGACGCAGAGCGGCGGTTCGAGGTCGTCGGGCAGGAGGCGGAGCGGGCGCAGCGGCAGTTCGAGGCGGCGGAGGAGGCGCGCGAGGACGCCGGGTCCTGGCTGGCGGGCTGGCCGGCCGTCAGGGCGGAGGCGCAGCAGGGGATCGACGAGGCCCGGGAGGTCGCCGCGCGGCGGCAGGGGGTGGAGGAGCGGCTGGGCGCCGCCGTGGAGCGGGCCGGGGCGGCGGGGCGGCGTGACGCCCTCACGGCGCGGCACGAGGTGGCGCGCGAGCACCACCTCGGCCTGCGGGACGGCGCGCTCGACGCACAGCAGTACTGGCTCGGCCTGCAGCAGCGCCGGATCGAGGGCATGGCCGCCGAGCTCGCCGCGCGCCTGACGCCGGGCGCGCCGTGCGCGGTCTGCGGCGGGACGGAGCACCCGGCCCCGGCCGTCGCCGCTCCGGACCAGGTGACGCCGGATCAGGAGCGGACGGCGGAGGCCGCCTTCCGGGCGCTGGATCAGCGCGCCACCGACGCCGGGGCGGAGGTCGCCCGCCTCGCTGCGGAGGCGTCGGCCGCGCGGGCCCGGGCCGGGGAGGCCCCGCAGGCCGAGCTGCTGGCCGAGGTCGCCGCGCTGCGCACCGAGCAGAGCATGGTCGAGCGCGCCCAGGCGGCGGCCGTCGCCGCCGCGCAGCGGCTGGAGCGGCTGGAGCAGGAGCACGAGCGGCGCAGCGAGCGGCTCTCCGCCGCGCAGACCGCCGCCGCGAAGGCCGAGGCCGCGCTGGTGCGGCTGGCGGCCGAGCGCGCCGGGCTCGACACGCGGCTCGCCGAGGCCCGCGCGGGCGCGCGGTCGGTCGCGGAGCGGATCGAGCAGCTGTCGCGGGAGGCGGCGGCGCTCGGTCGCGCGGCCGACGCGGTCACCGCCGCCGAGGCGGCGGCACAGGCGGCCGTCACGGCGCGGGCCGCCGCCGAGCGGGAGTGCGCCGCGGCGGGCTTCGCCGACATGGCCGCAGCCTGGGCGGCGGCCCTCTCACCCACCCGGCTGGAGCAGCTGCGCGCGGCCGTGGCAGGCCACGCCGCGCAGCTGTCCCGCGCCCGGGCCCAGGTCGCCGATCCGCAGCTCACCGCGGCCGCGGCCCTGCCCGCCGCGGACGTGGCGACCGCCCGCTCGGCCGACGAGGCCGTGGAGCACGCGCTGCTGGAGGCGCACGCGGCGGAGCGTGCCGCGTCCGCCCGTGTCGCGGATCTGGCCCGGCTGGCGGCCCGCCTGGCGGGCGACGTGGAGCGGCTGCAACCGTACGCGGCCGAGCTCGCCACGGCGACGGAGCTGTCCCAGTTGGTGGCCGGCACCAGCCGGAGCAACGAGCTGCGCATGTCGCTGGAGAACTACGTGCTCGCCGCCCGTCTGGAGCAGGTCGCGGCCGCGGCCGGAGCCCGCCTGCGGATCATGTCCGGTGGCCGCTACACCCTGGAGCACAGTGACGCCCGCGTCCGCGGCAACGCCCGCTCCGGGCTCGGCCTGCAGGTGCTGGACGCGTGGACGGGCCAGTACCGCGACACGGCCACCCTCTCGGGCGGCGAGAGCTTCTTCGCCTCGCTCGCGCTGGCCCTGGGCCTCGCGGACGTGGTGACGGACGAGGCGGGCGGCATGCCGCTGGACACCCTCTTCGTCGACGAGGGCTTCGGCACGCTCGATCCGGACACCCTGGAGGAGGTCATGTCCGTGCTGGACTCGCTGCGCGAGCGGGACCGCGCGGTCGGCATCGTCAGCCACGTCGCGGAGCTGCGGGACCGCATCCCGCAGCAGCTCTCGGTCCGCAAGGCCCGCTCAGGTTCGACGCTGAACCAGGAGCACGTCTGAGCCGTCCCCGCCTCGCCCGCTCCGTCCCGGAGCCCGCTCAGGAGTAGCGGCTGCGGGCCAGGTCGAGGGCGGTGTCCGCCATCCTGTCGAAGGGCTCGGCCGAGCCTGCCGCGCGGCACAGGACCTGGGCGCCCTCCAGGAGGGCGAGCAGGGTGGTGGCCAGGCCGGCGGCGTCGTCCGGGGTGAGGCCCGAGACCGTCAGACGTTCGGTCAGGGTGTCGGCCCAGGCGGTGAAGGCCGTGGCGGCGACCTCGCGCAGCGACGCGTTCTCGGCGGGTTCCCCGGAGGCGATGGTGACGGCCGCCACCGCGCAGCCCGAACCGGTGGCGGAGCACTCGACGACGGGCCGGATCAGCGCGAGGAACGACGCGACGAAGCCCACCGGGTCTGCGGCCGGGAGCGCGGCCAGGGTCGCCCGCACGTCCTGCCCGTTCCTGGCCGCCGCCTCGGCGACCAGCTGGCCCTTGCCGCCGGGGAAGTGGTGGTAGATCGCGCCGCGCGCCGCGCCGCTCTCGCGCAGCACCTCCGTGAAGGACATGCCGGCCACGCCGCGCCGCCGCAGTGCGTCGACGGTGGCCTCGATCATGCGGTCCCGGGTGTCCCCCGCCATCGGATCTCCTCGGCCGAGCTTGACTAGTACGGCCATCCTAGCGCAGGCTGGACCCAGTGCTAGGACGTACGTACTAGCTAGACCGAGAGGGGACAGCCATGCCCATCACCGTCACCGCCCCGCGCGGCGTGCTCACGCCCGCCGGGGAGCGCCAGATCCTGCCCCGTCTGACCGACGCCCTGATCGAGGCGTCCGGGCTGACCGGCAACAAGACCTTCGCCTCCTTCGTCGGCGGCACCGTCCACGTGCTGGCGCCCGAGGACGTCTACGCCGGGGGTGTGAACCGACCCGTCGTCATGGTCGAGCTGAAGCTGCCGAACATCGGCCTGCCCACCCTCGAGGCCCGCGCCGCCTTCGTCCGGGCCGCCACGGCGGTCGTCGACGAGCTGACCGGCCCCGGCCACGAACGGGAGAACACCTGGGTCAACATCCTCAACGCCCCCGACGGCGCCTGGGGCCTGGGCGGTCGCGCCCTCACCGGCGACGAGCTGATCGCCGAGATCAGCTCGGGTGCCTGATCCGGACGGGACGGGGGTGGTCCGGTCGCGGGCCGTGGGGCATGGTGGTGAACGTGTCGACATCCCAGGGTTCCCACGTCCGGGCCACCGACTGGTGGCGAAGCGCCGTCATCTACCAGGTCTATCCACGCAGTTTCGCCGACGGGAACGGGGACGGGACCGGTGACCTCGCCGGCCTGCGGGCCCGCCTCGGGCACCTCGCTCGCCTCGGCGTCGACGCGCTGTGGCTGTCGCCGTGGTACGTCTCACCGCTCGCCGACGGCGGGTACGACGTGGCGGACTACCGCGACATCGATCCCGCCTTCGGCACCCTCGACGAGGCGGAGGCCCTGATCCACGAGGCCCACGCACTCGGCCTGCGGATCATCGTCGATCTGGTGCCCAACCACTGCTCCGAGCAACACCCCTGGTTCCAGGCCGCGCTGACGGCCGGGCCGGGCGCACCGGAGAGGGACCTGTTCCACTTCCGCGACGGGCGGGGCGAGAACGGCGAGCTGCCGCCGAACGACTGGCCCTCGCACTTCGGCGGTCCGGCCTGGAGCCGGACCGCCGACGGGTCGTGGTACCTGCACATGTTCGCCCCGGAGCAGCCGGACTGGAACTGGGAGCATCCGGAGGTCCGCGCCGAGTTCCTGTCCGTCCTGCGGTTTTGGCTGGACCTGGGCGTGGACGGCTTCCGCATCGACGTCACCGACCACCTGGTCAAGGAGGACGGCCTGCCCGACGCCGCGGGCCACCACCACCAGCCGCATCCGTGGCGGGACCAGGAGGGCGTGCACGAGATCTACCGCTCCTGGCGCAAGGTGCTCGACTCCTACCCGGGCGAACGCGCCTTCGTGGCGGAGCTGTGGGAGACCGACCCGGAGCGGTTCGCCCGGTACCTGCGGCCCGACGAACTGCACACCGCCTTCAACTTCCCACTGCTGCGCTCCCCCTGGGCGGCGGACGCGTTCCGCGAGGTGATCGACGCGACGTTGGCCGCGCACGCGCTGGTCGAGGCGCCCGCGACCTGGGTGCTCTCCAACCACGACACCACCCGCCACGTCACCCGCTACGGCCGCGCGGACACCTCGTACGACTTCGACCGCGCCGCCCGCCACGGCCTCCCGGTCGACCTGGCCCTGGGCACGCGCCGGGCGCGGGCCGCGGCGCTGCTGACGCTGGCGCTGCCGGGCAGCGCGTACGTGTACCAGGGCGACGAGCTCGGGCTGTGGGAGGTCGAGGACATCCCCGACCACCTGCGGCAGGACCCGACCTGGGTGCGCAGCGGCGGCGTGGACCGGGGCCGCGACGGCTGCCGGGTGCCGATGCCGTGGGACGGCGAGGAGCAGCCGTTCGGCTTCAGCCCCGAGCGCGCCTCGGCCGCGCCCTGGCTGGACGTGCAGCCGGACGGCTGGCGGGAGTTGACGGTGCAGGCGCAGAGCGGCGACCCGACCTCGCATCTGACGCTCTACCGGGAGGCACTGCGGCTGCGCCGGGAGACGGCCGGACTGGGCGACGGCCCGCTGCACTGGCACGCGTCCACGTCGCAGGTCCTGGACTTCTCCCGCTCCGACGGCTTCCGCTGCGTGGTGAACCTCGGGTCGGAGCCGGTACCGCTGCCGCCCGGCGACCTGCTGCTGGCGAGCGGACCGCTCGCGGGCGGCGCGCTCCCGCCGGACACCGCGGCGTGGCTGCGCGAGGCATAGGTCGTTCAGCAAGGAGGCCCCTGCCGCACGGGGGGACGGGAGGGGCCTCGCGCATCATCCTACGAGCTGGAGGACCGTCAATCCGCCGAATCGGCACCAGGGATCAATGAGCCATCGATCGCTGGCAAGGTTGACGGTCCCATCCAACCCGGCGGCTCCTACTTCGCCAGTCCGGCGCGGCGGAGGGCCTCCGCCATCTCGCTGTTGATCGCGCCACCGCCGTCGCGCGGCGCCGGGGTCCGACGGTCCCCGCCGCGCTGACCGCCACCACCCTGACCGCTGCGCTGACCCTGGCCGCCCTGGCCGCCGCGCTGACCGCCCTGGCCACCACGCTGGCCACCGCCCTGACCGCCCTGGCCGCGCTGCTGACCGCCACGCTGGCCCTGGCCGCCCTGACCGCCCTGACCGCCCTGACCGCCCTGGCCACCGCGCTCGGCCCGCTCACCGCGCTCACGACGCGGGCCGCGCTCGCCACCTCCGGTCGCGCCGGTCTGCACGTCGTCGTCCAGACGCAGCGTCAGCGAGATGCGCTTGCGCGGGATGTCCACGTCCAGCACCTTCACCCGGACGATGTCACCGGACTTCACGACCTCGCGCGGGTCCTTGACGAAGGTCTTCGACAGCGCCGAGACGTGCACCAGGCCGTCCTGGTGCACGCCGATGTCGACGAAGGCGCCGAACGCGGCCACGTTGGTGACCGTGCCCTCCAACACCATGCCGGGCTCCAGGTCGGCGATCTTCTCGACGCCCTCCTTGAACTCGGCCGTGCGGAACGCCGGACGCGGGTCACGGCCCGGCTTCTCCAGCTCCGCCAGGATGTCCTTGACCGTCGGCACACCGAAGGTGTCGTCGGCGAAGTCGCTGGGCTTGAGCGTGCGCAGCTTGGCGCTGTCGCCGATGAGCGTCTTCAGCTCGCCGCCCGTGCCGGCCAGGATGCGGCGCACGACCGGGTAGGCCTCGGGGTGGACGCTGGAGGCGTCCAGCGGGTCGTCGCCGCCGGGGATGCGGAGGAAGCCCGCGCACTGCTCGAAGGCCTTGGGGCCGAGGCGCGCGACGTTCTTCAGCTCCTTGCGGCTGCGGAACGGTCCGTTGGCGTCGCGGTGGGCGACGATGTTGTCCGCCAGTCCGGCGCCGATGCCGGAGACGCGGGTCAGCAGCGGGGCGGAGGCGGTGTTCACATCCACCCCGACGCCGTTGACACAGTCCTCCACCACGGCGTCCAGTGAACGCGACAGCTTGGTCTCGGAGACGTCGTGCTGGTACTGGCCCACGCCGATGGACTTCGGGTCGATCTTGACGAGCTCGGCCAGCGGGTCCTGGAGCCGGCGGGCGATGGAGACCGCGCCACGGATCACGACGTTGAGGTCCGGCAGCTCCTGCGAGGCGAACGCGGAGGCCGAGTAGACGGAGGCGCCGGCCTCCGAGACCACGGCCTTGGTCAGCTTCAGCTCCGGGTGGCGCTTGATCAGGTCCAGCGCCAGCTTGTCCGTCTCGCGCGACGCGGTGCCGTTGCCGATCGCGATCAGGTCCACGCTGTGCTTGGCGCAGAGCTTGGCCAGCGTCGCGATCGACTCGTCCCACTTGTTGGCCGGAACGTGCGGGTGGATGGTGTCGTAGGCGACGACCTTGCCGGTCGCGTCGACGACGGCCACCTTCACGCCGGTGCGGTAGCCGGGGTCCAGGCCGAGCGTGGCGCGGGCGCCGGCCGGCGCGGCGAGCAGCAGGTCGCGCAGGTTCGCGGCGAAGACGCGGACCGCCTCCTCCTCGGCCTCGGTGCGCAGGCGCAGCCGCAGGTCGATCCCGAGGTGCACCAGGATGCGGGTGCGCCAGGCCCAGCGGACGGTGTCCTGCAGCCACTTGTCGGCCGGGCGGCCGCGGTCGGCCACCTCGAACCGGTTGGCGATGCGGGCCTCGTAGCCGCCCGGCGCCTCGGCGTCGGCCTCGTCGGCGTAGGGCTCCATGGTGAGCTCGAGCGCGTCCTCCTTCTCGCCGCGCAGCATCGCGAGGACGCGGTGCGAGGGGAGCTTGACGTAGGGCTCGGCGAAGTCGAAGTAGTCGGCGAACTTGGCGCCGTCCTGCTCCTTGCCGTCGCGCACCTTGGCCACCAGGCGGCCGCGGCCCCACATGCGCTCGCGCAGCTCGCCGATCAGGTCGGCGTCCTCGGCGAAGCGCTCGACCAGGATCGAGCGGGCGCCCTCCAGCGCGGCGGCGGCGTCGGCGACGTTCTCCCCGAGGTAGGCCGCGGCCTCCGCCTGCGGGTCCCGGGTCGGGTCGGCGAGCAGCGCCTCGGCGAGCGGCTCCAGGCCGTTCTCACGGGCGATCTGCGCCTTGGTGCGACGCTTCGGCTTGAACGGGAGGTAGATGTCCTCGAGGCGGGCCTTGGAGTCGGCGGCGCGGATCTGCGCCTCCAGGGCCTCGTCCAGCTTGCCCTGGCTGCGGATCGACTCGAGGATCGCGGCACGGCGCTCCTCCATCTCCCGCAGGTAGCGCAGGCGCTCCTCCAGGGTGCGCAGCTGGGCGTCGTCGAGCGACCCCGTCGCCTCCTTGCGGTACCGGGCGATGAAGGGGACGGTCGCCCCTCCGTCGAGCAGTTCCACGGCGGACTGCACCTGTGCGGGACGGACGCCGAGCTCCTCGGCGATGGTCTGCTCAATCGACAGGGTCACTCTTGGTTACCGCTCTCTCGCTGGATACGTGCGGCGCCATTCTGTCCCGGCGGGAGCGGCGAGGAAAACCGCCGCGCGGTCGGGCGGGTCGCGGTGGCAGGATCGCGCCATGCAGATCCGCGAAGCGACGGACGCCGACTGGGCGTCGATCTGGCCGTTCTTCCACGAGATCACGGCGGCCGGCGAGACCTTCACCTACCCGACCGACGTCGACGAGGCGACCGGCCGCGCGATGTGGATGGTCCGCCCACCGGGCCACGTCGTGGTGGCGGTCAACCGCTCCGGCCAGGTGCTGGGGACCGCCACCATGTACGCCAACAAGATGGGCCCGGGCTCGCACATCGCCAGCGGCAGCTTCATGGTCGACCCGAAGCACCAGGGCCGCGGCGTCGGTGGGGCCCTGTGCCGGTACCTGCTGGGCTGGTCACGGGAGCAGGGCTTCCGCGGCGTGCAGTTCAACGCGGTGGCGGCGAGCAACACCCACGCGGTGCACCTCTACGAGTCCCTCGGCTTCGAGATCATGACGACGATCCCGGAGGGCTTCCACCACCCGACGCAGGGCTACGTCGGGCTGCACATCATGTACGTCAAGCTGTAAGGATCCGAACGTGCGGGACTGGGACTCACTCACGCTCGCCGAGCAGACGTTGTTGCGTGGGGGCGCGCGGAACGCGCTCCCCGCGTGGTCACCGGAGCACTACTCGACGGCGCGGCGCTGGGCGGGGTGCGCGGACGCTCCACTGCGCAGCATCACGGTGGAGGAGGCCGAGCGACTGGCGGCCGAACTGAGGCCCGTCGCCCTGGACCTCCACGACCGTGGCGAGCTCTTTGTCGCCGAGGCGACGGGAAAGCCTCCGTTCCACCTGCACGACCGGCTCCCGCCGGCCGACCAGCGCGCGTTCCTGGCCGACCCGGACAACTGGCGCCTCGCGCCCACCCAGAAGCGCCGCACCGTCCTCGATGTGGATCCCGCGCTGAGCGAGCACCTGACGTCCTTCGTCGACCGCCTCCCGGCCGAGGGGCACCCCACGTTCGGCCCCGCAGAGGAACGGCTCCTGGTCTGCGCCTTCGAGTACAGCGGGTGGCTGACCGGCGCCTACGGTATCTGGCCCGACCCGCCGCAGGACCTGGACGCAGCCGCCCGCCTGGCCTTCGTCGACGACCAACTGGCGCCTCTCCTCCCGCTGGTCCGCAACGGCTGGATCGAGGTCCGCCATGTCACCGCCACCGACTCGACGGAGTACACGGTGATCCCGGCGGACCGGCTGCGCGAGGCGGCGGCCGACCCGTCGATCCGCTACGAGGGCGACGCGTGGGGCATCGGCCTCACCTGCTGCCTCACCCTCGCCGGCGTCGCCGCCTGGCGCAGCCCGCGCCAGGCCTGAGCCGGCGCCTGTCAGTCCTCGTACGTCCGCAGGCCCGAGGTGTCGACGCTCCACGGCCCGACGGAGATCCGGTCGCCGAAGGCGAAGGGCACGGCCTTGCGGTAGCGCATGCCGTCCGGCCCCTGCGACGGGTCGGAGTAGACCGTGCCGGCGCCCTTACGGGGGTCGACGACGAGGTAGCGGGGCACGCCCATGGCCGGGTAGTCCCGCGCCTTGACCTCGAGGTCGTTGCGCGGGTTGCCCGGGGAGACGACCTCGACGGCGAGGAGCACGACGCGGCTGCTGACCCGGGCGCCGACCGCGTCGACCTCGGACTCGGGGACCACCATCAGGTCCGGCACCTTGCGCAGGCCTGTCACCGGGTCCTCGGTGTCCGTGGCGGAGAGGGCCGCCACGCCCGGGTCCTACTGCTCGATCTGGCGACGAAGACGCATGACGTTGACCCCGTGCTGCCCGCTGGGGCTCATCATCATGACGGTGACCTGGCCGTCGGTGATCTCGACCTTCCAGTGCTCCTGCTGGCGCGCGGCGACCTCGGTCAGCTCGTCCGCGACGGCACGCAACCGGGAGATCTCCTCCGGGGCCGCCTGGGGACGGTCATCGGTCATGCCCCAAAACTACATACGTCCGGGTGTGGTGTCCGATCGGAGCGAGGGCGTTCGTAGTAAGGGTGAGAGGTCGCCCGCGAGGGGTGGCCGGGCAAGGCGGGAGACGATCAAGATGCAGTACCTGCTCAACGTGATCCATGACAGCGCCGAGAACGCCACCGAGGCCGAGCAGGCCGCGATCGTGGTGTTCAACAAGCAGATGCAGGCCGACGGGTACTGGGTCTTCGCCGGGGGCCTCGGGGTGACCGACAACGCGACCGTGGTCGACAACCGCGGCGAGGAGCCGCTCGTCACCGACGGCCCGTTCGTGGAGTCCAAGGAGTACGTGGTGGGCTTCTGGATCATCGAGGCGCCCGACTTCGACGTCGCACTGAAGCTGGCCACGGACGGCTCGAAGGCGTGCCACCGCAAGGTCGAGGTCCGGCCGTTCCTGTGACGGTGCACGACGCGATCACCCGGGCCCACCGGGAGGAGTGGGCCCGGGTCGTGGCCGTGCTGGCGCGCCGCTTCGGGGACCTCGACATCGCCGAGGAGGCCGCCGCCGAGGCGTTCGCGACGGCGGTGGAGCGGTGGCCGGCCGACGGAGTGCCGCCGAACCCCGGGGCGTGGCTGACCACGACCGCGCACCGCAAGGCCATCGACCGGATCCGGCGTGAGAGCAGGCGTGAGGCCAAGCAGCAGGAGGCCGGGATGTGGCAGGAGGATCCGCCCGAGTCGGTCGGCGCCGTCGAGGACGGGCGGCTGCGGCTGGTCTTCGTCTGCTGCCACCCCGCCCTGGCCTCGGACGCCCGCGTCGCACTGACGCTGCGCATGGTCGGCGGGCTGACCGTGGCCGAGATCGCGCGGGCGTTCCTGGTCCAGGAGGGCGCGATGGCGCGGCGGATCACGCGGGCGAAGACGAAGATCAAGGCGGCGCGGATCCCCTACCGGGTGCCGGCCGCGGAGGATCTCCCCGCGCGCGTCGCAGGTGTGCTCACGGTGCTGTTCCTGGTCTTCAACGAGGGCTACCTCGCCACCGGCCCCGACACCGACCCGGTCCGCCAGGACCTGACGGCGGAGGCGATCCGGCTCACCCGCCTGCTCCGGGAACTGCTGCCGCAGGACGGCGAGGTGGCGGGGTTGCTCGCGCTGATGCTGCTCACCGAGGCCCGCCGCTCTGCGAGGGTCTCGCCGGGCGGCGAGCTCGTCGCCCTGGACGAGCAGGACCGCACGGCCTGGGACGCGGGCCTGATCACCGAGGGTCACCGGCTCGTGCGGGAGCGGCTGGGGTCCGGGCAGGCGCCCGGCCGCTACCAGCTCCTGGCGGCGATCAACGCGGTGCACACCTCCGCCCGCGACTTCCGGGACACCGACTGGTCGCAGGTCGTCGCCCTCTACGACCAGCTGGTGTGCCTGGACCGCTCACCGGTCGTCGCCCTCAACCGGGCCATCGCACTCGGCGAGCTCGACGGCCCGGCGGTGGCGCTGGCCTCCGTCGACCGGCTCGCGCAGCCGCTCGACGGCTACCACGCGTTCCACGCGGCCCGTGCCGAGCTGCTGCGCCGGCTCGGCCGGACCGCGGAGTCGCAGGCGGCCTACGACCGGGCGATCGACCTGGCGGGCAACGCCGCCGAGACCGCCGCCCTGACCCGCCGCCGGAAGCAACTGCCCTGAGCTAGCGCGGCACGACCGCGAGCTGGCGGGACTGGGCGACCAGGCGGTCGTTGGAGTCCCAGATCTCGCAGTCCTCCTCCAGGAAGCCGCCGGCCAGGTTGCGGGTGGAGTGGACGACGCGGAGCCAGCCCGGGGCGGGCAGGGCGCGGACGTGGACGGTGAGCTCGACCGTCGGCGTCCAGCCGAAGAGGCCGAGGTCGAAGGTGGTCGGCGGCAGGGCGTCGACGGCGAAGAGGAGCAGCAGCGGGTCGGGCTCGTGGCCGTCGGCCATGCGCAGCCAGCCCTGGATCTTCCCCTCGCCGGAGGGCTTGCCGAGCGCCCAGCCCACATAGGCCGGGTCGAGGCGCAGGTCCAGGCGCTGCAGCAGCTCCGCGGAGGCGAGGAACTGCGGCGGGGCGGCGTCGGTGCCGATGCACTGCTCGACCGGCGGGAGCTGCGGCGGCTTGGCGCTGGTGCGCACATCCTCGTCGGAGCGCGAGAGGTCGCCGTAGCCGGCCAGCACCCGCAGGCGCTCGACGCTGGTGCCGTCGTCCGCGGTCTGGCGCAGGGTGGCGGCGCCGGTGGAGAGGGTGCGGCCGCTGCGGATCTGCTCGACGTGGACCTCGGCGGGGCCGGGACGGGAGGGTGAGACGTAGTAACCGCTCAGCGAGACGGGCTGCGGGTGGCCACCGGCCTCACCGAGGTGGTCGCCGAGGGCCCGACCGACGAGGGAGAGCAGCAGGCCGCCGTTGATGCCGCCGCCGATGCGCCAGCCCGCGTCCAGCTCGGCGTCGTAGACGCCGGGCGCGCCCGCACGTCGGGCGACCGCGGTGCCCTGCTCGAACTCGGTCATCTCGACTCCCTGATTCTGACCACCGTCATAAGTTACTTAACGGTAGTTAAGCGCAACGGTTCTTCCAACGTCAAGGCGCATCTGCTACCACCTCGGCATGGTGGATTTCAGCGCGTACGCACTGGACAAGCGAGTCGCCGTCGTCACCGGCGCGGGCAGCGGCATCGGACGCGCGACCGCGCGCCTGCTGGCCGACGCGGGGGCGCGGGTCGTCTGCGCGGACGTCGACGGCGCAGCCGCCGAACGCACCGCCGCGGAGATCGACGGCGTGCCGGCCCACGTCGACGTCGCCCGGCGCGAGCAGGTCGTCGACCTGATCCAGGGGACCGCCGACCGCCACGGGAGGCTGGACATCCTGTGCAACATCGCCGGGATCATCCGCACCGGCCTCGTGGTCGACGTGCCCGAGGAGGACCTGGACGCCGTCTGGGCGGTCAACTTCAAGGGCACCTTCCACGCCTGCCAGACGGCGGCGCGCATCATGTGCGCGCAGGGCAGCGGTGCCATCGTCAACACCGCGTCCGGCGCGGTGGACAGCGCGACGCCGGAGATCATGAGCTACAGCGTCTCGAAGGCCGCCGTGGTGCAGCTGACCAAGAACCTGGCCGCCGAGGTCGGCCGCTACGGCGTGCGGGTCAACGCGGTGGCACCGGGTCTGGTGCGCACCGCGATGACCTCCCGTCACTACCTGCTGCCCGACGGCAGCATCGACGAGGCCGCGCGCGCCGCGGCGGAGAAGCCGCTCAAGCGGATGTCCCCGCTCGGCATGATCGGCGAGCCGGAGGACATCGCCCACGCCGTCCACTACCTGGTCAGCGATGCCGCCCGGTTCGTGACCGGTCAGATCCTGCGTCCCAACGGCGGCGTGGCGATGCCCTGGTGACCCCCGGGACTCAGCGCCCGCGCAGCTCGCGGTAGCGGGTGGCGAGTCCGGCGGTGGAGGAGTCCAGCGCGTCCAGGCCGGTGCCCTCGACGAGGGACGGCTCGATCCTCCGGGCCAGCACCTTGCCGAGCTCGACGCCCCACTGGTCGAAGGAGTCGATGTTCCAGATCGCGCCCTGGACGAACACCTTGTGCTCGTACAGGGCGACCAGCTGGCCCAGCACGGACGGCGTGAGCTCGCCGGCCAGGATGGTCGACGTCGGGTGGTTGCCCTGGAACGTCTTGTGCGGCACCAGCTCCTCGGCGACGCCCTCGGCGCGCACCTCCTCCGGCGTCTTGCCGAAGGCCAGCGCCTGGCCCTGGGCGAACAGGTTCGCCATCAGCAGGTCGTGCTGGGCCACCAGGCCGGGCGCGAGGTCGGCGACCGGACGGGCGAAGCCGATCAGGTCGGCCGGGATCACCTTGGTGCCCTGGTGCAGCAGCTGGTAGTAGGCGTGCTGGCCGTTGGTGCCCGGGGTTCCCCAGACGACCGGGCCGGTCTGCCAGTGCACCGGCTGACCGTCGCGCTGCACGGACTTGCCGTTGGACTCCATGTCCAGCTGCTGCAGGTAGGCGGTGAACTTGGACAGGTAGTGCGAGTACGGCAGCACGGCGTGCGCCTGCGCGTCGAAGAACGCCCCGTACCAAAGGCCCAGCAGGCCCAGCAGCAGTGGCACGTTCTGCTCCGGCGGCGCGGTGCGGAAGTGCTCGTCGACCAGGCGGAAGCCGCCCAGCATCTCCTCGAACGCCTCCGGGCCGATGGCGATCATCAGCGACAGGCCGATCGCGGAGTCGTAGGAGTAGCGGCCGCCGACCCAGTCCCAGAACTCGAACATGTTGGCCACGTCGATGCCGAACTTCGCGACCTCGGTGGCGTTGGTCGACAGCGCGACGAAGTGCTTGGCCACTGCGTCGGTGTCGGCGCCGAGCTGCTCCAGCAGCCAGGTGCGGGCGCTGGTGGCGTTGGTGACGGTCTCGATGGTGGTGAACGTCTTCGAGGCGACGATGAACAGCGTCTCTGCGGCGTCCAGGTCCCGCACGGCCTCGTGCAGGTCCGCGCCGTCGACGTTGGAGACGAAACGCACCGTCAGGTCGCGGTCCGCGAAGCTGCGCAGCACCTCGTAGGCCATCGCGGGGCCGAGGTCCGAACCGCCGATGCCGATGTTGACGACGTTGCGGATCCGCTTGCCGGTGTGGCCCTTCCACTCGCCGGAGCGGATCCGGCGCGAGAAGTCGGCCATCTTGTCGAGCACGGCGTGGACCTCAGGCACCACGTTGACGCCGTCCACCTCGACCACCGCGCCACGGGGCGCGCGCAGCGCGGTGTGCAGCACCGCACGGTCCTCGGTGATGTTGATCTTCTCGCCGCGGAACATGGCGTCCCGCAGCGCCGCCACGCCCCGCACCTCGGCGAGCTTGCGCAGCAGCGTCAGCGTTTCGTCCGTCACCAGGTGCTTGGAGTAGTCGACATAGAGGTCACCCACCTGGAGGGTGTACGACTCGCCGCGCTTGGGGTCCTCGGCGAACAGCGAACGCAGGTGCGTCTCCCCGAACTCTGCGCGGTGCGCGGCCAGCGCCGCCCACTCGGGCAGCTGGTCCAGACGGGTTCCCTGGGTCATCACACGTCCTTCCAACACCGGCCCGCCCTCACGAGCCGATTCGTCGAGGACGAGCCTATGCCTTTTGAGGAAACAGCAGGTTGCACCAGGTGAGCGTCACCCGTCGAAGCTGTCCCCCTCGCGGCCCGACAGCGGCGTCCTCGCGCCAGCGGTCCGGTGCCCGCGGGCGGTTCACCACCGACCGAGCCGATCCCCCGGGGCGGCACGCCCTAGCGTGCCGACGCCGTCAGGGGCAGTGAGAGGCGGATCTTGAAGCCGCCGTCCGCCGTGGGGCCTGCGGCAAGGGTTCCGCCGAGGAGGGCAGCGCGTTCCCGGAGGCCGACGATGCCGTGGCCGCCGCCGGGGAGTTGGAGTTGGGGGTCGCGGTCGACCGGGCCGGTCGGGGGCGCCGCGTTGGTGACCGCGACGCGCAGGCAGTCCTCGCGCAGCTCCACCCGGACGGACGTCGCCGCGCCGGGGGCGTGCTTGCGGGCGTTGGTCAGCGCCTCCTGGACGGTGCGGTACGCGGCGCGCTCGATCGGCTCGGGCAGCAGCGGCAGGGCGTCCTCGCTGTAGCCGACCACGTCGAGCGAGGCGTCCGCCTCGGACTCCGCGACCAGGCGCGGCAGATCGGCGAGCCGGGGCTGCGGGGCCAGCTCGGTGGGGCCCGCGCCGGCCGCACGCAGCACGAGGATCATGCTGCGCAGCTCCTCCAGCGTGGCGACGGCGAGGCCGCGCATCGTCCCCGCGGCCTCGCGGACGTCCGGGTCCTTCGCGGTGACCTGCAGCGCACCCGCCTGGACGGCTATCAGTCCGGCCTGGTGGGAGACGACGTCGTGCATCTCGCGTGCGATCCGGGCCCGCTCGCGGGCGATGACCGTCTGCGCGTGGAGTTCGCGCTCGTGGTCGCGCAGCGTGGCCAGCTCCTGGACGCGGGCGCGCAGCGCCTCACGGGTCTGCACCAGCAGACCCAGTGCGGTCGGGCCGATGGCGTAGATGCTGGCGTAGATCACCCGCTGGACGTGGTCGCCGGGGGACTCCGTCATGACCTTACTGATCGGCCACGGCAGGTACGTGCCGAACCAGAGGAACGCCGACGCCAGCCACGCCTGCCAGGCGGCCCGGCGCGAGCGGGCCACCGCGTAGAGGGCAACCATCGCGGCGACCAGGGAGGTGCCCGCGTACAGGCCCGGCAGGGTCAGGCAGAGCACCAGCCGCGGATAGCGGCGCCGCGCGACGATGACCACACAGGCCAGGATCGAGACCCAGTAGGTCCAGTCCTTGGGGCCCGGGTAGTTGGGTTCGGTGACGTCCAGGTAGGCGACGCCCACCATCACGACCGTGATCAGCCAGTAGCGGACCCAGCCGGGCCAGCTCATCACCCGCCCCTTGAGCCCGGCCCAGGTTCGCGCGGCCCAGACCTCGAGGCGGTGCTTCACAGCTCGCTCTCCTCCAGCAGCCCGGCGCGCTCGGCCAGGACCGCGGCCTGGATGCGGTTGGTGACGCCGAGCTTGGTCAGCACGGCGCTGACGTAGTCCTTGACCGTCGCCGCACCCAGGTGCATCCGGGCGCCGATCTCGACGTTGGACAGGCCCCGGCCGAGGAAGGCGAGGACCTGGCGCTCGCGCTCGGTCAGGGTGTCGACGGCCGCGGCCGCCGGGTGGTCGGCCTGCCGGCGGTTCTGGCCCAGACGGCGGAGCACCGGGGTGGACAGACAGCCGGCGCCGGTGGCGACGGCGCGCACGGAGCGGGCGAGCACGTCCGGCTCGGTGTCCTTGAGCAGGAAGCCGCTGGCGCCCAGGCGCAACGCCTGGTCGAGGTACTCGTCGGTGTCGAAGGTCGTGAGCATCGCCACATACGGGGCGGCCGGCAGCTCTCGGATGCGGCGAAGCAGGGTGAGGCCGTCGACGTCGGGCATGCGGATGTCGAGGAGGACGACGTCAGGCTGGTGGCGGCGCACCTCGGCCACCGCCTCCACGCCGGAACAGGTACCGACCACGTCGATGTCGGGCGCACTGCCGAGAATCATGGCGAGACCCGATCGGATCAGCGCTTCATCGTCGACGATCATGGCCCTGATGGGACCGCTCGCTTGCGTTGGAACCACGCGTCTGTTTCCTGCCTGTGTGTTCCGTCCTGCGCCAAGCGCACCTCGCGCGACCGTACCTCAGGGCACAACCTTATGAAAATCGAACCCCCGATCGGCGGGATGCCGCCCTCCTGACGGGGGTGCCGAGACCCGTTCGCGCACGACCATGATGGCCGCACCGCACGGCGACGTGCCTGGTGGCGGGCACTACGGGGGGGTGCCCGTCCACCACGAGGGCCCGCGGACCGCCCGATCGACGGGGTTCCGGAAGCAGAATTTCCTGATTTTCAGCCTTTGTCCGCATGCGCCATTTGCACGACCCTGCGCTCGCGGAAGAGATTGCCCGCCCACACCAGCAGCACGCCCACCCCGAGGAACGTCAGCGTGATCACCAGGGACGAGATCACCACATGGCCGTAACCCTTCTCGCGCGGGTCCAGGAACGGGTAGGGGTACCAGTCCACGATCGGGCCGCGGATCAGCGTGTAGGGCAGATAGAGCAGCGGGAAGGCCAACCACCACAGGGCCTGCGTCCAGCGGACCGGGCGGCGCGGCGGCACCGCCAGCCAGTCGATGAAGATCACCACCGGCATCAGCCGGTGCACCACGTCGTTGACCCACGGGATCGTGCCCAGCGCCTCGTACTGCGCCAGGGCGACCGCGTAGACGATGCCGGTGATCGCCATGTAGAGCGTCACCGCGCCGCGCAGCAGGTCCGGCACCCCGCGTCGGCCGGCCATCCCCAGCACTCCGCCGACCAGCAGCACAACGGTCATCGAGCAGTTGCTCAGGATGGTGAAGTAACTGAAGAAGTTGGCGAGGGACCGGCCCTCCGACGCCGAGTGGTACGCCTGGACCCCGAGCGCCACGGCCGTGAGCGCTCCGAAGGCGAAGCGGATCGCCCCGACGACGCCGGACGTCGCCCGTCCCAGTGACTGCTGCTCCGGCACGCCCACTCCTTCCACTCCCGCGCCCCTGGCCGGGGAATCGCAGCCCCCGGTCGGGGAACCGGAGGCGATCTTCCGATCATCATGTCCGAACGACAGGGTGAAACCGGCGAAAGGCACGACGACATGCGGTGGTGGCACTGGGGTGCCCGGCGGGCGGCGGTTCCGCTGCTGACCCTGGCCCTGGCGCTGCTGCCGTTCGGACAGCTCTGGGCGGCCGGCGCCGGGCGGGCCGCGGACGCCCGCACCCAGGGGCACGACGCCGTCTGGCTCGGCCACGCCTGGGTCGACGGCCGCCACACCGAGGCCGACGCCGTCGCCCTGCTGCACCACCTCGGCGGCGCGGGCACCGGCTTCGGCGTGCGCGACCTCTACGTCCACGTGGGCCCGACCGGTGACGACGGCACCCTCGACCCCGCCCTCGCGCCCCGCGCCGCCTGGGTGATCGCGACCTTCCACCGCCTCGCGCCCGGTGTCCGGGTGCAGGCCTGGCTCGGCGACGTCGTCGCCTCCGAGGGCCCCACCGGACTCGACCTCGCCCGCGCCGCCACCCGCGACCACCTGGTCGCCGCCGCCGCGTCGCTGCTGGCGCTCGGCTTCGACGGCATCAACCTCGACACCGAGCCGGTCCACTCCGGCGACGCCGGCTACCTCGCGCTGCTCGACCGCCTGCACACGCTGACGCGCGCGCACGGCCGGGTGCTGTCCGTGGCCGTCCCGCAGACCGACCCCCTGCCGCCACTGCGGTTCCTCGCCGGAGCGCTGACCGGGCACCCCAAGTGGTGGTCCCGCGCCTACCTGGCGGAGGTGGCCCGACGCGTCGACCAGATCGACGTGATGGCCTACGACAGCGCGATGCCACTGCGCTCGCTCTTCGCCGGCTACCTGGCCCAGCAGACCACCCTCGCGCTGGCCGCGGCACCGCGCAGCGTCGACGTCCTGATCGGCCTGCCGGCCTACCGCGAGGACAGCCTCGGACACCACGCCTCCGCGGAGACCATCCCGGCCGCCCTCCAGGGAATCCGCGCCGGCCTCGCCGCCTCCCCACCCCACGACCGCCCGTTCGGCGTCGCCCTGTACGCGGACTTCTCCGCCTCTGACGCGGACTGGTCCGCCTACCGCGACGGTTGGGGCTGAGTCCGACCATCGGGGCCGACAATCGGCACGGGGACCCGGAGTTGGGGACCCAGGTTGGGACCCAGGATTGGGACCCAGGGGTGGGGACCCGGGGTTCGGGACTCAGGTTGGAACCCGGGGTCCGGGAGCCAGGGGTGGGATTCGGGGTTCGGGACTCAGGTTGGAACCCGGGGTCCGGGACCCAGGGGTGGGGACCCGGGGTTCGGGAGCCAGGGGTGGGGACCCGGGGTTCGGGAGCCAGGGGTGGGGACCCGGGGTTCGGGACCCAGGTTGGAACCCGGAGTTGGGACCCGGGGCTCGGGGCCCAAGTTGGGCCGCGGGGTTCGGGTCCCAAGTTGGGCCGCGGGGTTCGGGTCCCAGGGGGAAAACCAGGGGCGGACCTCCCCCGGCGGGGCTAGGTTCGTCCGGTGTTCTCCCTCCTCGAACCCCCCTTGCTGACCCGCCTGCGTGACGCGCGGCGCATCCTCGTCGCCGGAGCCGGCGGCGGGTTCGACGTCTACGCCGGTCTCCCGCTGGCGCTCGCGCTGCGCGCGGACGGGCGGGAGGTGCACCTGGCCAACCTCTCCTTCGCCGACCTGTACGGGCTCGACCTCGACGTCTGGCTCGACCAGGGCGTCGCCGCGATCCGGCCCGACACCGAGGCGCGCGGTGACTACTTCCCCGAGCGCTCCCTCGCCCGCTGGCTGCGTCTGCACGGCGAACCCGACACCGTCTGGGCGCTGGACCGCGTCGGCGTGCAGCCGCTGCGCGAGGCCTACCGCGCGCTGATCGCGCACCTGGGCGGGGTGGATGCGATCGTCCTCGTCGACGGCGGGACCGACATCCTGATGCGCGGCGACGAGAACGGCCTCGGCACGCCCGAGGAGGACATGGCCAGCCTCGCCGCGGTGGCCGGCCTGGGCGAGGACGAGGTGGCGGAGCGCCTGGTGGTCTGCCTCGGCTTCGGCGTCGACGCCTACCACGGCGTCAACCACTCGCTGGTGCTGGAGAACCTCGCCGCCCTGGACCGCGACGGGGGCTACCTCGGCGCCTTCTCCCTCCCCCGCGACAGCCGCGCCGGCGCCTGCTACCTGGACGCCGTGGCCCATGCCCGGGCCCAGACGCCCTCCCACCCGAGCATCGTCAACGGCTCCGTCGCCGCCGCGCTGCTCGGCGAGTTCGGCGACGTGCGGTTCACCGACCGCACCCGCCACAGCGAGCTCTTCGTCAACCCGTTGATGACGCTCTACTTCGCCGTCGACGCCCTCGCCCTGGCCCGCCGCAACCTCTACCTGCCGCTACTGGAGGGAACCGTGCTGACCCGTCAGATCAGCACGGTGATCGAGGAGTTCCGCGACTCGCTGCCCGCGCTGCGCCCGCCCCGGGCGTTCCCGCACTGAGTCAGAGCAGCGCGCCGTCGCGGGCCACGATGCGGCCCGCGCGCACGGAGAAGGCCGGAACCGGACGGTCGACGACCGCCTGGGGGAACCCGTCGGCGGCGAGGAGGACGAAGTCGGCCGGGGCGCCCGGCAGGAGCGTGCTGGGCTCGAGGCCGAGCAGCGCCGCGCCGCCCTCGGCGGCGAGTCGGTAGCAGGCCTCCAGATCGGCGTCGGTGCGGGCGTCGGTGCGGTAGGCGAGCAGGTGGGCGCGGCTGATCATGTCGCCGTCGCCGAAGGGTGTCCACGGGTCGCGCACCCCGTCCGAGCCGAGCGCCACCCGCACGCCCGCCGCGGTCAGCTGCGGGAACGGCACGACCGGGTCCGCCCCCAGAGCGCAGGTGGTGACCGCGACGCCCGACTCGGCCAGCACCTCGGCGATCCGCCCCAGCGCGTCCGGCGCGCACTCGGCCAGGCAGAAGGCGTGGCTGACGGTGACCCGGCCCTGCATGCCCAGTGCCCGGGTGCGACCGGCGATCTCCGTGACCTGGTCGAGGCCCTCGGCGCCGCCGTCGTGCAGGTGGATGTCGAGCGGCTTGCCGCGGCTCTCGGCGAGGGCGAAAAGCAGGTCGAGCTGGCCGTCACGGTCGGCGTCGACGCCGACCGGGTCCAGCCCGCCGAGCACGTCGGCGCCCTCGTCCAGGGCCTGTGCCAGCAGCTCGGTCGTGCCGGGCCGGCTCAGCACGCCGAGCTGCGGGAAGGCGACGGTCTGCACGGTCAGCAGCTCGGCGCGCGCGGCGGCGGCCTCGCGGACGCCCTGCAGGTTGGCCAGGCCGTAGGCGGGCGCGACGTCGACGTGGGCCCGCCAGGCGCGGGTGCCGCGCGCGACCGCCCTGTCCATCAGCGCCCCGGCCCGTTGCGCGACCGGCGCCATCGCGGCGCGCGTCGTCACGTCGTAGCCGATCAGTGCGGCCAGGTCCGCGGCGGGCTCGCGGCTGAGCCAGCGGTCGCCCCAGGTGGTCTTGTCCGGGTGGATGTGCGCGTCCACGGGCGAGGGCAGTGCCAGCAGCCCCGAAGCGTCCACGACCTCGGCGCCCGCGGGCGGCACGCCCTCGACGAGACGCCCGTCGCGGACCAGCAGGTCGCGTCGGGCCTGACCGAACGGGCGGACACCGGTGAACAGGATGTCGTGGCTCATGCTCCATATTTATCAGATGTCTGATGACTTGGCCTCTGCGGGAGCGGCCCGTGAAAGAGTGGCGGCATGAGGAACGTGGCACGCGGCTCGCTGGTGGACGCCGCCATCGCGGAGCTCCGCGGGGAGATCGGGGCGGGACGCTGGGCCGTCGGGGAGCGGATCCCCTCGGAGGCGCAGCTCGCGGAGACGCTCGGCATGAGCCGTCTGTCGGTGCGTGAAGCGGTCCGCGCGCTGGTCCACGCCGGCCTGCTCACCACCCGCCAGGGGTCGGGGACGTACGTGACGGCGACCGACGAGTCGGACGCGGCGCTCGGCCGGGTCCTCGACGGCGTCGCGTCACGCGACATCGCCGAGGTCCGGCTCGGCCTCGACCTGCTCGCCGCCCGGCTCGCGGCCTCCCGTCGCACCGACGCCGACCTCGCCGACCTGCGCGAGATCGCCGCGCGGCGCCGGGCCGCGTTCGAGGCCGGCGAGCTGGAGGCCTTCGCCGACGCCGACGTCGCCTTCCACCTGCGGATCGCGCAGGCCTCGCACAACCGCCTGCTGACCGACCTCTACCGCAACCTGTGCGAAGGCCTGCGCGAGGTGGTCCTCGCGGACCACATGCAGCACTCGACGACCACCGCGCACGCGGACCTGCTCCGGGCCCTCACGGACGGCGATCCGGCCGCAGCGGCCGCCGCGGCGCTGACGATCGTCGAGGCGTAGCGCAGGCCCGGTCCGGCGGCCTCACTGTGGCGGACCCACCTCACTGTGGCGGACTCAGGCGGGCAGGCCGGCCAGGAACTCCAGCAGTGCGGCGTTGACCTCGGCCGGGCGCTCCTGCTGGGTCCAGTGACCGCAGCCGGGGAGGGTGAGGGTCGGCTGCAGTGCCGGGTAGAGCAGCGGCAGCGCGGCCACGCCCTCCTGCATGCCGGGGAAGCTGCCGACCAGGTCGCGGTCACCGGTGATGTAGCGGCCCGGGACCAGCAGCGGCAGGCGGTCCCAGGCGGCCGAGAGCTCCCAGTTGCGGTCGAGGTTGCGGTACCAGTTCAGCCCGCCGGTGAAGCCGTTCTTCTCGTACTCCGCCACGAACACGGCGATGTCGGCGTCGCTGAGCCAGGCCGGCAGGTCCTTGGTGTCGTCGAGGTGACCGAGGAAGGTGCCGTCCGGCTGCGTCAGCGGCTGCGCGGGCTGCGGGTCGTTGCGCGGGTTGTCGCCGCTCGCGCCGTACAGGAACGAGCGGAAGGTCCGCGCCGGGTCGGCGGCGAACTCGGCGTCGGCGAGGCCCGGACGGCAGAAGTAGTTCCAGTAGAAGCGCCCCTCGAACAGGGCGTCCATGACCGCCAGTGGCGGGGTGTCGCCCTGCCGCGGGAACGGCGGCGTGACGCTGAGGCCGACGACGCCACGCACCAGGTCGGGGCGGAACAGCGCCGTCTGCCAGGCGACCGGCGCACCCCAGTCGTGACCGACGACGGCGAACCGGTCCGCGCCCAGCTCCCGCGTCAACGCGACGACGTCGCCGACCAGATGGGGCAGGCTGTAGGCCTCCACGGCCGCCGGCGCGTCGCTGCGCGCGAAACCGCGCTGGTCGGGGGCGACGACGCGGTAGCCGGCCGCGGCCAGCGCGGGGAGCTGGTGACGCCAGGAGTACCAGCACTCGGGGAAGCCGTGCAGCAGCACGACCAGCGGCGCGTCCGGCTCCCCCGCGGCCGCGTAGTGCAGGGTGACGCCGTTGACCCGGATGTCGTGGTGTTCGATCGCGTGCACAAGGCCCCCTTGTTCGTACTCCGTCCCATCACAACCCGATTCAGACTAGGGCTGCTTGACGGTGCGTGAGAACAGGGGGCCGGGACGGGAGGGTCAGACCTGCCAGCCGTACAGGTGCATCAGCCGGGCAGCGACCAGCGTGAAGCGGTCGAGGTCGAGGGAGCTGGCCTCGCGGCGCATACCGGCGGGGTGGATGCGGAAGACACGCTCCAGGTTGACCCAGGAGTCGCGGGCCTCGCGGTCCCAGGGGCCCTCGCCGAGGGCGATCCACTCCGCGACGTCGTCGCCGGTGCTGCGGTCGTGGCGCTTGCTGGTCAGCTCGACCGCGAGCAGCGTGCCCGCGTGTTCGCGGGCGACGATGAGCACAGGGCGGTCCTTGCCACGCCCGTCGCGCTCCTCGAAGGGCACCCAGGTCCAGACGACCTCGCCGGGGTCCGGGTCGCCGTCGTGCCGGGGTGCGTAGCTCATGTGCACGACACGCAGGCCGCGCGGCTCCACCTCGATCGTGGCGGTGGAGCCGTAGCGGCCGGGATTCTCGTCGTGCTCGCCGTGGTGAGAGTCAGTCAGACCGATCATGCGGACAGGCTAACGCCCTCAACCGGAGTACTGCATTCAGACCTTGCTCAGGCGCTCTTGACCAGGGAGATCTCGAACTCGAGCACGATCTTGTCGCTGACCAGGACGCCACCGGTCTCCAGCGCCGCGTTCCAGGTGATGCCGTAGTCCTTGCGGCTGATCGCGTGCTGACCCTCGAAGCCCAGGCGCTGGTTGCCGAACGGGTCGGTCGCGGCGCCCTCGAAGGAGAACGGGACGGTGATCTGCTGCGTGACGCCGCGGACGGTGAGGTCGCCGGTCAGCTCCAGGGTCTCGCCGTCGAAGCCGGCGTCGTTGGAGCGGAAGGTGATCTCCGGGTGGTTGGCGACGTCGAGGAAGTCGTTGGTGCGCAGGTGGCCGTCACGGTCGGCGTTGCGGGTGTCGATGCTGTCGACCTCGATGACCAGGTCCACGGAGGAGTTCTTGGGCTGCTCCGCGTCCACCGCGACGTTGCCGGTGAAGCGGTTGAAGGAACCGCGCACCTTGGTGACCATCGCGTGCCGGGCGACGAAGCCGATCCGGCTGTGGGCCGGGTCGATGGTGTAGCTGCCGGTCAGGGCGGGGGTGATGGTGGTGACGCTCATGATGACTCCCGGGTTCCAAGTGGTTGATCCGTCATCTACAGAGTGCACCCCCATGGATGACATGTCAACCAATGGGGGTAGAATTTCCTCATGCCCACCACCCCTCCCCAGACCGAGCCGCGGTGGCTGACTCCCGAGGAGCAGCACCTGTGGCGCACCTTCATGCGCATGCGCCAGGAGCTCGACGCCCAGCTCGCCCGCCAGATACAGGCCGAGTCCGACCTCTCCATCGCCGACTTCTCGGTGCTGGTCGTACTGACCGACGTGCCCGACGGCCGGGTCCGGGTGCTGGAGCTGGCCCGCAACCTCCAGTGGGAGAAGAGCCGCCTCTCCCACCACCTGGCCCGGATGGTCAAGCGCGGCCTGATCTCCCGCGCCGAGTGCAGCGAGGACGGCCGTGGCTCCTTCGTGCTGATCACCGACGCCGGCCGCGAGGCCATCGAGGCCGCCGCGCCACGCCACGTCGAGCTGGTCCGCAAACTCTTCTTCGACCCGCTCTCCGGCGAGCAGCTGACCCAGCTGACCGAGATATCAGAAAGGATTCTCGGCGCCATGCAGGGTTGCCCGGCCCTCGACCCGGATAGCTGAACGGGAAACCGGGAAGATCCTGGATGGGAGCGCGGACGATGGCCCACAAGACGACGGTCGGCAAGCCCCCGGCGCAGCGGTCCGGTCGGACCACCTCCGCCGAGGGCCACCTCGAGCGCGAGCGCAAGTACGAGGGCGATGCCGGCGTGCCTCTCGCTCCGCTCGCCGATGCGCTCCCCGGGCCCGGCCCGGACGGGCCGGTCACCGCCGTCGCCGCCGACCCCGAGCAGTTGCGTGCCGTCTACTACGACACCGCGGACCTGCGCCTGCTCGCCCGTCGGATCACCCTGCGCCGCCGCACCGGCGGCCATGACGCCGGCTGGCACCTCAAGCTCCCCGCAGCGGACGGCGCCCGCCTGGAGCTCCAGCTCCCACTGGACCCGGACGCCCCGGACGCCCCGGCGCGTGTGCCCGCCGAGTTCCTCACCCGCGTACGCGCCTACGTCCGCGACGGGCGCCTCGCACCGATCGCGCAGCTCGCCACCGAACGGCGCCGCACCCTGCTGACCGACGGGACCGGCCGCGTCCTCGCCGAGCTCGCCGAGGACGCCGTGACCGCCCGGGCCCTCGAGCCCTCCGGTGCGGTCCGCCACGAGCAGCGCTGGCAGGAGGTCGAGGCCGAGCTCGTCGAGGGCGACGGCCCGCTGCTGGACGCCGTCGAGGCGCGTCTGCTGGCCGCCGGGCTGCACCGGAGCGCGAGCGCCTCGAAACTCGCCCGCGCCCTGGGGCCGGTCACCGCCGCCGCGGACACAGACCGGCATGCCGGCACCGCGGCCGAGCCGACCCGCGAACCCGTGCCCGACAGCGTCGGCGCCCTGCTGGCCGCCCTCCTGCGGCAGCAGATCGCGCAGCTGCTCGCGCAGGACGCCGAGGTGCGCCGGGACACCCCCGACGCCGTGCACCAGATGCGCGTCTGCGCGCGCCGGCTGCGCAGCACGCTGCGGGTGCACGAGCGGCTGCTACGACTGGACGACGTGGCCGGGCTGGAGGAGGAGCTGCGCTGGCTCGGGCAGACGCTCGGTACCGCCCGGGACCGCGAGGTGCTCGGTGAGCGGCTGCTGCGTGAGTTGGACACCCTCGACCGCACCGAACGCCCCGGCCCCATGCGGCGCCGGCTGAGGACCTGGTCCCGGCAGGGCTACCGGACCGCCTGGCGGCTCACCGTCCGCGAGCTGGAGAGCCCGCGCTACTTCGCGCTGCTCGACGCGTTGGAGGCGCTCGCCGCGCACCCCCCGCTGCGGCGCCGCGCCGACCGTCCGGCGGCCGGCGAGGTGCGACGGCTGCTCACCCGCGAACGTCACCGCGCCTGCCTCCGGGTCGCCCAGGCCCTGGCGCTGCCGACCGGCTCCGAGCGCGACGAGGCCCTGCACCGGGCCCGCCGTGCCGCCAAGCGGGCCCGCTACGCGGGCGAGGGAGCGGCGCAGCCGCGCTTCGCCGCGGCGATGAAGGCCCTCCAGACGGTGCTGGGCGAACGGCAGGACGCACTGATCGCGGCCCAGGCCCTGCCGGAGCTGGCCGCCACCGCGCACCGGGCGGGTGAGCCCGGCTTCGGCTACGGCGTCCTCTACGTCCGCCAACGCGAGGCGATCACCGCCGCGGAGGCCCAGCTGCCCGCGCTCCAGGCCACGGCGAGTGCCGTCCGGGTGAAGTGACGGGAACCGACCTGTCCTCGTCTCCACGATCGGTGGAACTGCTGATGAACTCGGGCCTCGGGAGCGGATTCCTGCCCTAGTGTCGCGGTCACAGGCAGCGCACAGCCTGCGCCGCCACGACTCCCGGAGGGTCCCATGCTGGTGGATTCCTTCTCCTTCACCCACGACGAGACGGCCCCCTCGGTCGACTCCCAGGCCCAGCTGCTGGTCGAGGCGGGCTGGCGGCGCCCCCGGCTCCCGATCCCATCGAGCACCCCCTGCCAGGACCCGGAGGGTTGCGACGAGGCCCACCGCGACGAAGAGTTCTGACCCGCTCGGCCGGTGGCGAACCCGGCCGGGCGGGCGTCTGCGTAGCGGCACGCCATCGGTCGGGAGCCGCTGTGGTGCCCGCCCACATGTCGGGTGGCCGGCCTCGCTTCTAGGTTCCGGGTGGCCACTCCCCCACCCCAGGAGCCCGACATGTCCCCACGCACCGCGCCGCGCCCCGCCGGGCGCAGATCTCTGCTCGCCGTGTTCGGCGCCGCCGCACTCGCCCTCGCCGGCCTCGTCGCGCTCCCCGGCGCGGCCGACGCCAACTCCGGCTCGCTCACCCAGGTGAGCTCGTTCGGCAGCAACCCGGGCAACCTCGCCATGTACGAGTACGCTCCCGCCGGCCTGGCGAGCGGCGCACCGCTCGTGGTCGCGCTGCACGGCTGCACGCAGACGGCCACCGACTACTACAACGACTCCGGCTGGGCGCAGCTGGCCGACCAGTACGGCTTCGCCGTCGTCTTCCCCCAGACGAACAGCACGAACAACTCGCTCTCCTGCTTCTCCTGGTTCGACTCGACCAAGGACACGCGGGGCAACGGCGAGGCGGCGTCGATCAAGGCCATGGTCGACCACGCCGTCGGCCAGTACCACTCCGCGAGCGGCCGGGTCTTCGTCACCGGCCTCTCGGCGGGCGCGGGCATGACGGCGGACCTGCTCGCCGACTACCCCGATGTCTTCGCCGGCGGCGCCATCGACTCCGGCCTGCCCGCGCAGTGCGCCACCACCCAGAGCGCGGCCTCCGGCTGCCAGCAGAACAACCAGAACCTCACCCCCGCCCAGTGGGGTGACAAGGTCCGCAACTCCGACCCGGGCTGGACCGGCCCCTGGCCGCGGGTCGCCATCTGGCAGGGCACCTCCGACTACACCGTCTACCCCGTCAACGCGACGGAACTGCGCGACCAGTGGACGAACGCCTGGGGCATCTCGCAGACCGCCTCCAGCACCCAGTCCCTCACCGGTGGCACGACGGAGAGCGTCTACGACGACGCGAACGGCAACCCGGCGGTGGAGCTCTACAGCATCTCCGGCATGGGCCACGGGCTCGCGGTCGACCCCGGCTCGGGCAGCACCCAGTGCGGGCAGACGGGGGCGTACTTCCTCAGCTACATCTGCTCGTCGTACTACACGGCCGCGTTCTGGGGCCTCACCGGCACCGCCACCGGAACCGCGAGCCCGTCCCCGTCGGCGTCGGTCTCCGCGTCTCCGTCAGCCTCCGCGTCTCCGTCGGCCTCGCCGTCCGCGACCTCGTCGCCTACCGCTTCCGCCAGCGCGTCCGCGTCCCCCTCCCCCACGGCGACCTACACGCCGAGCTGCTACACGGCCGCGAACTACTACCAGGTCACCGCCGGCCGCGCCCACGACGTGGGTGGCGTCGCCTACGCCAACGGATCCAACGCGAGCCTGGGCCTGGACAACGTCTTCTACAGCCACACCCTGGAGGAGACCGCCCCCGGTTACTACGTCATCGCCGACTCCGGCTGCCCCGCCTGACCGCACCCTTGAGGGGCTCCCCCGCCTCCCGCACCGTCAGCCCCAACGCGCCGGCGAGGGCGGGGGCCAGCTCCAGCAGCTGCGTCGGGGTGACGGCCGCGCCGCGCAGCGACTCGGCGCCGTCCGCGACCTCGATCAGCGTGGCCTCGCGCAGGTCCACCTCCGTCAGCTTCGCCTGATGGAGGTGGACCTGCTCCAGGCGACTGCCCGGGAACGCGCACTCCGTCAGCGCGGCCCCGCCGAGATCCACCTCGCGCAGGACGCAGTCGTGGAAGACCACCTCGTGCAGCTTGGCTCCGCGCAGGTTCACCGAGTCGAACTTGCACCCGTGGAAGGTCACCCGACGCAGCCCGGCCCCGTGGCTCTCCAGCCCAGCGAACACCCCACCGATCACCTCGACGTCGAGCCAGCTGCTCTCCGCGAGATCGCAGCCGACCATGCGCACGCCCTGCATCCACACGTCGTTCAGCCGGGCGCGCCGCATCCGTACCTGCTCGAACGAGGTCGCGGAGACGGCGGCCTCGACAAAACTCGCCTCCTCCACGCGCTCGTCCTCGAACGCGGCACCGTCGACGTGCACGGTGTCGAACCGCGCCTCCCCGAGCCGGCTCCCGGCGAAGCGGCGCAGGTGGGGGGCGAAGGGCAGCTGGTCGAGGTCTCGGGGAGTAGCCATGTCCGCAGGCTAGCTTTCGGCACCGACAGAAGGCGTCACCTCCCAGGGGCGCGAGGAACTGCGCGAGCCACCCACCGCAGGCGGATGGCCCTGTCCGCTCGGAATCTCAAGGCGGTGGGTGGCTTGTCCCGCAGTTCCTCGCGCCCCTGCGGTCAGCCGTCCGCGCGCTTCCGGTGCAGGACGAAGGACTCGAGCGGCGTGACCGCCCCGTCCGGCTGGGCCACGTTGTAGTACGTGACGTGCATGCGGGTGGTGTCACCCGCGTGGCGGCCCGGGTCGACGGTGAACGCCGCGAAGCCGTAGGCGTGGTCCGCGTCGCGGAACGCCGACCACGGGGTCTCCTCGAAGACGTAGACCGGCGTGCGCTTGCCGTTCGCGCCGACCGGGCCCACACCCGTCAGGACCTTGCCCTTGTCGGGGGCGAACAGCTTGCCGTTGGAGGGGGAGGAGGTGCCCCCGCCGCCGAGGACCATGTGGACGGTGCCGAGCGAGGTGTCGATCGAGTCGGTCGCGCCGGAGACTGGGTTGGGGGTGAGCACCTCACTGCCGCCCACGACGCCGCGGACCGCGAGCGAGCGCTCGTAGTGGTGCTCGTGGCCGCAGAGGACCAGGTCCACGCCGTACCGGTCGAACAGCGGGCCCCACAGCTGCCGCAGGCCCAGATCGGAGCCGTTGGCGTCGGCGGAGCTGATCATCACCTGGTGCATGCAGACGACGATCCAGTCGATGTCGCTGTCGGCCCGCGCCCGGCGCAGGTCCGCCTCGAGCCAGGCGGCCTGCGCGCCGCCGCTGTAGCCGTTGACGTAGTTGTCGCCGCCGTCCTGGTAGGCGACGTCGTCGTTCTGCAGCACAACCACGTGCACCGAGCCCGCGGTGAAGGAGTACCAGAGTCCGGCCGTCTCGGGGTCGGTGGAGCCGTTACGCGGGAGAGCGAACCGCGCCTGGTACCCGGAGTAACCGATCGGGCCGTTGCCCTTCTCGTCCTCGTGGTTGCCCGCGGCCGGCATCCACGCCCGGTAGCGGGCGCTGCGCGAGTTGTTGGCGTGGAAACCCTGCCAGGTGCGCAGCCGGTCGGCGCTGATGTTGGCGTAGCAGAGGTCGCCGTTGAGGAGGTGGAAGAGCGGGTCGACCTTCTCCACCCCCGCGACGATGTCCGCGGAGGCGGGCGAACCGATGCCGGCGTCCACGACGGCGAAGCCGCCCTTGCCGTCGGGCTGCCAGACGGTGTTGGGGACGGACTGGTCGCCGAAGCTGGTGAAGGTGAGGGGCCGTCGGCCGCGTGGCGCGGTGCGGAAGGTGCCGGAGTCGGGGCGGGCGCCCGCGTGCATCGCGGCGTAGGTGTAGAAGGTGTCGGGCTGCAGGCCGTGCAGGCGCGCATGGTGGATGTACACGGTGCGGCCGCTGACGCCGTCGACGTAGGTGACGGTCTCCGCGCCGACGCTGCGGCCGAAGCCGCCCTCGAATGTGCCGTATCTCACGTGCGGGTCGCGGACGGAGCTCTCGGTGGTCCAACTGACCGTCATCTGCGAGGCCGGGTCCTCACCGAAGGTCAGGTGCAGGCCCTCGACGGGCGGCGCGCCGAGCGCCTCGGGCTCGGCCAGCAGCATCGGCGAGCCGGGCGCAGGGGCGGGGGCGGGGGTGTCGGCGTGCGCGGCGGGCGCACCGAGCAGGCCCGCACCGACGGCGAGCGCGCCACCGGCTCCGGCCAGGCGCAGAGCGGTACGACGGTCAACGATCGTTGACGAAGCGTCATTCTGAGTTGACGAATCGTCGGCCGTACGAGGCAGGTGCGGGGTGGCGTCGTTCACCAGGACTCCTGTGGGCGTTTCGGACCGGCAGGACCCGCTCACGCTATGGGCGGCGCGTGCCGGCACCGCTCCGCGCGGGCGTCGGCCGGGTGAACGCCGGATGGCGCGCCGGGCGTGGCTCCGGACGCGTCACCGGACGGCCCGAGGGTCCCCAACCACCGGCCCGGGGCCCGCGCAAGACCCGACACGCCGGGCCGAATGATGATCTCCGAGGTGGTACGTTGACGTTCTGCCTGACGCCGCAAGCACTTTGCCCCAAGTGTCCAATTCGCTTGATTCGCCTGATATATTCCTCAGCGAGTTGAACGACGACACGGGCGGCCCTCGGGCGACGCGGAAGGTCAAGGCCGGTGCCGGACAACGGGGGTGGACCGCCCGCCCCGCGCTGTTCGCGACACCATCGGCGCCTCGCGATCACCGCAACGACCGCAGGCCGCCCGCTGCCGTCCCCCTCCGGAGCGAACCGGGCCTCCCACTAGGCTGAGGACATGCGACGAAGGCACCCTGCGCCGCCCTCGCCGCTCCCGCAGCGCCAGGGCATCGACCCGGTCCGGCTGCGACTCCCCCTGGACGGCAACTGGCCGACCGTCCGTGCCTACCTCGCCGAACGGCTTCCCGCCGTCCCCCCGGGCGTCTTCGACGCGATGCTGGCCGACGGCGAGATCCACGGCGAAGAGGGCCCGTTGGCTCCCGACACCCCCTACCGCCCCGGCGGCTGGCTCTGGTTCCACCGCGAACTCGCCCCCGAGGTGCCCGTCCCCTTCGCGCTCGACGTGCTGCACCGCGACGAGCGGCTGCTCGTCGTCGACAAGCCGCACTTCCTCGCCACGACGCCGCGCGGCAGCCACGTCACCGAGACCGCACTCGCCCGGCTCCGCCACGACCTCGACCTGCCGCAGCTCAGCCCGGCCCACCGCCTGGACCGGCTGACGGCCGGGCTGGCGCTCTTCGTCGTCCACCCCGACCACCGCGGCCGCTACCAACAACTCTTCGCCGACCGACTGGTGCACAAGGAGTACCAGGCGATCGCCCCCTACCGGGCCGACCTCGCGCTCCCGACGACGGTACGCAGTCATATCGTCAAGGAGCGCGGCATCATCGCCGCCCACGAACTGCCCGACGCGGAGCCCAATGCGGAGAGCCGGATCGAGCTGGTGGAGCACGCGGGCGGCGTGGGCCGGTACCGGCTGCTGCCGGCCACCGGCCGCACGCACCAGCTGCGCCTGCACATGAGCGGGCTGGGCATCCCGATCCTGGGCGACCCCGTCTACCCGGTCGTGCTGCCCGAACGCGCGCCGGACGACTTCTCGGACCCGCTGCAACTGCTGGCCTCGGTGCTTGCGTTCACCGACCCGATCACCGGCGCGGAGCTGCGCTTCACGAGCCGCCGGACGCTGGCGGCGTGGCCTCCCGCGAGCTCTCCAGTCTGAGCTCACCGAAGGCGCCCGCGGGGACGGCCGGACGCAGCGGCGCGACGGGCGTCAGCCGCCGGTAGGCCTCGCCCTGCGTCGGACGCGGGTCCGCCTCGCCGAGGTTGGGCCACAGCGACATGGCCCGCTCGGCCTGAGCCGTGATCGTCAGCGACGGGTTGACGCCCAGGTTCGCGGAGACGGCGGCACCGTCCACCACCGAGATGCCGGGATGACCGTAGAGGCGTTGGTACGGGTCGATGACGCCGTGCTCCGGGTCCTCACCGATCGGGCAGCCGCCGAGGAAGTGCGCGGTCAGCGGCATGCCCAGCAGCTCGCCGACGTTCGTGCCCGCGAACCCGTTGATCTGCGCGGCCAGGTGCCGCGCCGCCTCCCAGCCCTCCGGGATGTGAACCGGGTTGGGCACGCCGTGCCCCTGTTCCGCGGTCAACAGCCCCTTGCCGGGACCACGTCGCCGCAGGAAGGTCGTCAGCGAGTTGTCGTGCGTCTGCATGACCAGGCCGATGATCGTCCGTTCCGACCAGCGGTGCGTCGTGAGGGTGCGCAGCACCATGCCCGGGTGCCGCAGGTACGCCCAGGCCGCGGCGAGCGCCTTCGGCGTCCGCCCGCCGACGGCGTACTGCGGCACGCTCATCAGGGCCATCGCGTTGGAGCCCTTGCCGTAGCGGACGTTCTCGATGTGCGTGGTGTCGTTCGGGTGGATCGAGGAGGTGATGGCGACGCCACGGGTCAGGTCCAGGGTCGCCGCCTTCCCCCTGCCCGGGGCCCTGCGGTAGCGCCGCGGGAAGGTCAGCGCGCCGACCAGCGCCTCGGAGTTGGTGCGGGTGAGCTCGCCCAGCCGCGGAGACAGGCGCGGCAGCGCCCCGCTCGCCCGCATCCGGTGCAGCAGCGTCTGCGTGCCGTACGTCCCCGCCGCGAGCACGACCTGCCGCGCGGTGACGACGGTCCGGGCGCCCCGCCGTCGGCGTTCGGTGGGCACGGTCGTCACCGCGTAGCCGCCGTCGGCGCGTTCCCGCAGCTCGACGACGGTCGTCAACGGCCGTACCTCGGCGCCGGCCCGCTCGGCGAGGTGCAGGTAGTTCTGGGTGAGGGTGTTCTTGGCGCCGTGCCGGCAGCCGGTCATGCACTCGCCGCACTCCGTGCAGGCGCGCCGCTCCGGCCCCGCACCGCCGAAGTACGGGTCGGCGACGGCTCCGCCGGGCTCCGCCCTGCACCGGCCGTCCGCGTCCTGCCCGTCGCCGAAGAAGACACCGACGGGCGTGAGCCGGAAGCTGCGGCCCACCCCCATCGTCTCGGCCGTGGCGCGCAGGTACTCGTCCGCCTCGGTCACGGTCGGATTGGTCCGCACCCCGAGCATCCGCCGGGCCTGGGCGTAGCAGGGCGCCAACTCCTCCTGCCAGTCGGTGATGCCCGCCCACTGGCGGTCCTCGAAGAACGCGGCGGGCGGAACGTAGAGGGTGTTGGCGTAGTTGAGCGAACCGCCACCGACCCCCGCTCCCGCCAGCACCATGACGTGGCCGAGCAGGTGGATCCGCTGGATGCCGTAGCAGCCGAGAGCCGGGGCCCACAGATAGTTGCGCAGGTCCCAGCTGTCGCGCGGCAGCGTCTGCGGCGTGAACCGTCGCCCGGCCTCCAGGACGCAGACCCGGTAGCCCTTCTCGGTCAGCCGCAGCGCCGAGACGGAGCCGCCGAAGCCGGATCCGACGATCACCACGTCGTAGTCGTGGTCGTAGTCGTGGTCGTACTCGTGCGCCTGCTCATCGCTCACCGTAGAGCTCCTCGATCTCGCGGGCGTACGCGGCGGCCACCGCGTGGCGCTTGACCTTGAGGGACGGGGTCAGCAGACCGTTCTCCTCGCTGAACTCCCCCTCGACGACCACGAAGCGGCGGATCGATTCGGCCCGCGACACCGCCTCGTTGGCGTGGTCGACGGCGGCCTGGACGTCGGCCAGCAGCTCGGGATCGCGGCGCAGCTCGGCGAAGGGCGTGTCCAGCGGCCGCTTCCGGACACCGAGCCAGTGCTCCATCGCCTCCGGTTCGAGCGTCACCAGCGCGGCCACGTAGTGGCGACCGTCGCCGACGACCAGGCACTGCCCCACGGGCGGCCGGCTGCGCAGCCGGTCCTCCAGCTGACTGGGCGAGATGTTCTTGCCGCCGCTGGTGACGATGATGTCCTTCTTGCGCCCGACGATGGTGAGGTAGCCGTCCGCGTCCAGCTCGCCGAGGTCGCCCGTGGCCAGCCAGGAGCCGGGCAGGGCCGCCTGGGTGGCCTCCAGGTTGTTCCAGTAGCCGGTGAAGACGCTGCCGCCGCGCAGCATCACCTCGCCGTCGTCGGCGATCCGGATCGTCGCGCCGGGGACGGGGCGCCCGACACTGGCCGGACGGGGGTCGAGCGGCGGGGTGACGGTCGTCGCCGCGCTGGTCTCGGTGAGCCCGTAGCCCTGGTAGATGACGATGCCGCAGCCGAAGAAGAACATCGCCAGGCGCGGGTCGAGCGCGGACCCGCCGCTGATCGCGTACCGGACCGAGCCGCCCAGCGCCTTGCGCACCCGCCGGTAGACGAGCAGGTCGTAGAGCCGGTGCACGGCCCGCAGCGCGAGATCCGGTCCGGCCCCGGTGCCGAGCAGCCGGCCCATCTCGGCCTGCCCGTACGCGACGGCGATCCGGTCGGCGCGCACGAACGACGCGCTGCGGCCCATCCGTTCGGCCATGGCGCGGGCGGTGTCGTGGACCTTCTCGAAGAAGTACGGCACGGCGACCAGGAAGCTGGGCCCGAACCGCTCCAACTCCGGTCGCAGCTCGTCCGGTTTGATGCTGGGAAACAGTCCGATGGTGATCTGCCCGAGCAGGCAGGCCAGCTGCAGCATGCGCCCGAGGACGTGCGCGAGCGGCAGGAACATCAGCGTCGTGGGCTGCTGGTGGGTCGCCTCGACGAAGACGGGCCCGAGGAGTTCGACGAGGTTGGCCGAGCCCGCGTGCAGGTTCGCGTGGGTGAGCACGCAGCCCTTGGGCCGCCCCGTGGTGCCCGAGGTGTAGACGAGCGTCGCGATCGTCTCGGGTGTGAGCGCGGCGCGACGTTTCTCCAGCTCCGCGGGGGGAACTTCGTGTCCCAGGTCGGCGAGGAAGCCGAGCAGGTCCTCGTCGATCGACGGCACGGCGAGCCGCGGCACCGTCGGCAGGACGTCCAGCACGGGAGCAGTGAGCGCGGCCAGCTCCGGGCTCTCGACCAGCAGCAGGACCGCGCCGGAGTCGCGGAGGATCCAGTCGACCTGATCGGCGGAGCTGGTCGGGTAGACCGGCACGGTCTGCGCGCCCGCCGCCCAGACGGCGAAGTCCAGCACGGTCCACTCGTAGCGCGTCCGCGCCATCAACGCGACCCGCTCGCCGGGCTCGACGCCCGCCGCGACGAGCCCCCGCGCGGCGGCGGCGACGTCGGCGGCGAACTCCTTCGCCGTGACGGGCCGCCACTGACCTCGTTGCAACCGGCGAAGCGCGACGGCGTCCGGATCGGCCACCGCGTTGTCGAAGGGCACGTCGGCGAGGCTCCCGTGCGCGAGCGGCGGCACCAGCGCTGCGGCGCTGACCTCCCGCACGACGCCGTCGGCATCGGTCGTGACCTGGACTTTCACCCGGTCCGAGAGATCCGGCCTGGCGCGGGCGGCTCTGAGGGCCGAGAAGAAGGTGGTACCCATGCGCGGCTCCGTTTTGGTGGGAGGGAAGCTGCACTGTCCAGGGGCGCGGGGAACTGCGCGAGAAACCAACCTGTGCGGATGGCTGGGGGATTGTCGCGCAGTTCCCCGCGCCCCTGGACAGTGCAACTCACGGAGCCTGCAAAAGAGCTGTCACCCCTTGGCCGCCCGCGGCGCAGATGGAGATGAGTGCCCGGCCGCCGCCTCGCTGCGCGAGCGACTTCGCCGCAGTGGCGACGATGCGCCCGCCCGTCGCCGCGAACGGGTGCCCGGTGGCCAACGACGAACCCGCGACGTTCAGCCGGTCGCGGGGAACCGACCCGAGGGGCTCGTCCAGCCCCAGGCGGGCCTTGCAGAACTCTGCGCTCTCCCAGGCCGCCAGAGTGGCCAGCACCTGCGAGGCGAACGCCTCGTGGATCTCGAACAGGTCGATGTCCGCGAACGTCAGCCCCGCTGACCTCAGCAGCTCCGGGACCGCGAAGACCGGCGCCATCAGGAGCCCGTCCTCGCCCGGGACGAAGTCGACCGCCGCCGTGCGGGCGTGGGTGAGGTGGGCGAGGACCGGGAGGTCCCGCTCCGCCGCCCATTCCTCGCTCGCGAGGAGGACCGTCGCGGCGCCGTCGGTGAGGGGTGTCGAGTTGCCCGCCGTCATCGTGCCGTCGGGGCCGCCGAAGACCGGCTTCAGGCGGGCCAGCTTCTCGGTGCTGCTGTCGCGGCGCAGGTTCTGGTCGCGGTCCAGGCCGCGGAACGGGGTGAGCAGGTCCTCGAAGAAGCCGTCGTCGTAGGCGCGCGCGAGCCTTCGGTGGCTGGTGACGGCGAGTTCGTCCTGGTCGGCGCGCGGGACGCGCCACTGCGCGGCGGTGCGGGCGGCGTGCTCGCCCATGGACAGGCCCGTGCGGGGTTCGGCGTTGCGCGGGATGTCGGGGACGAGGTGGCCCGGGCGGACGCCCGCCAGCGCGCGGGCGCGTCCGCCGAGCGAGCGTGCGCGTCGCGCGGTCAGCAGCACCTGGCGCAGGTCGTCGTTGACACCCAGTGGTGCGTCGCTCGCGGTGTCGACGCCACCGGCGACGCCGACGTCGAGCTGGCCGAGCGCGATCTTGTTGGCGACCAGGATCACCGCCTCCAGGCCGGTGCCGCAGGCCTGTTGCACGTCGTAGGCGGGGGTGCGCGGGTCGAGGGCGCTGCCGAGGACGGTCTCGCGGGCGAGGTTGAAGTCGCGGCTGTGCTTGAGCACGGCACCGGCGACGAACTCGCCGAGGCGTTCGCCGCGCAGGCCGAAGCGGTCGACCAGGCCGTCCAGCGCTGCGGTGAGCATCTGCTGGTTGGAGGCGGTGGCGTAGGGGCCGTCGGCGCGGGCGAAGGGGATCCGGTTGCCGCCCAGGATCGCCACGCGGCGCACGGTGGGGGGTGAGGATGACGGCACGGCGACGACTCCTTGTGCGGCGGACGACCGAGTACTTACTCTCTAGTAAACTTACTCAGCCGTAAGGAGAAATCAAGATGCCGGACCGGTACCTCTCGTGGACCGCGAGCGGCCCGGGGCGGTTCGTGGCCACGTGCCTGGGCCTGCCCCGTCCGGAGCCGTTGAAGCGGCGTCAGGACGGCGGGCCGGACGTCCCCGGCCCGGTGCTCGTCGGCGCGGCCGAGGGCGGGCGCCTCGCCAAGCCCGTGCGCGCCCTGCTCGCCGAGTGGGCGGTCGCCACGCCGGACAGTCACGACTCCCCCGCCGCCCTGGTGCTCGACGCCACCGGCATCACCTCGAGCGAGCGGCTGCGCGAGCTGTACGCGTTCCTGCACCCCCGGATCCGCTCCCTCGCCGCCTGCGGACGCGTCGTCGTCCTCGGCACGCCGCCCGAGCTCGCCGCCGACGCCCGCGAGGCCACCGCGCAGCGCGCGTTGGAGGGCTTCGTCCGCTCCGTCGGCAAGGAGCTGAAGCGCGGCGCCACCGCCCACCTGCTGCTGGTCGCACCGGACGCGGAGACCCGGCTCGCCACGCCCCTGCGGTTCGCCCTCTCCCCGCGCAGTGCCTACGTGTCCGCCCAGACCTTGCACATCTCCGGGCTCAGGCCCGGCACCATCGCCGCGCCGACGCCCGCCTTCTCCTTCGAACGTCCGCTCGCCGGGCGCGTCGCGTTGGTCACCGGCGCCGCCCGCGGGATCGGTGCGACGGTCGCCGCGACGCTGGCCGCCGACGGCGCGACCGTGGTCTGCCTGGACGTTCCCGCCCAGGGCGCGGACCTGCGCGCGACCGCCGAGCGCGTCGGCGGCCAGGCCCTGGAGGCGGACCTGACCGACGCCGACGCGCCGCGGCGGGTGGTGGCCCATCTGACGCAGCACCATGGGGGCGTGGACATCGTGGTGCACAACGCGGGCATCACCCGCGACCGGACACTCGGCCGGATGGAGCCGGGCCAGTGGGACGCCGTCGTCGCCGTCAACCTGACGGCCGTGGAACGTCTCAACACAGCGCTGCTGGACGCCGCGACTCCGGACGGACCGGTGCTGCGCGCGGACGGGCGGGTGGTGTGCACCTCCTCCATCAGCGGCATCGCGGGGAACGTCGGGCAGGCCAACTACGCCGCCAGCAAGGCCGGTCTGATCGGCCTGGTCCAGGCGGTGGCCCGGGACGAGGCCGTCGCCGGGCGCGGGATCACCGTCAACGCCGTGGCGCCGGGCTTCATCGAGACGCAGATGACCGCCGCCGTCCCACTGTTCATCCGCGAGGCCGGGAGACGCCTCAACAGCCTGAGCCAGGGCGGGCAGCCGGTGGACGTCGCCGAGGCCGTCGCCTTCCTCGCCTCCCCCGGCGCGGCCGGCGTCACCGGCCAGGTGCTGCGCGTCTGCGGCCAGGCCCTGCTGGGAGCGTGACGTGACGACCTCGACCCCGGCAACCACCGTCCGCGAACTGCCCTCCTTGCCCGGCACGCTGGGCCTGTACGCGCGCGCCGTGCGACCGAAGCCGCGACGTCACCCGCCCCTGGCCGGTGAGGACGCCGTCGCGCTGCGCGGGGTCGTGGCCGACCCGGAGACCCTGCGCGGCTACCGCGAGGTCTGCGGCCACCGCACCGCCGCCGACCGGCTTCCGCCCGCCTTCCCGCACCTGACGGCCTTTCCGCTCAGCATGGAGCTGATGACCCGCAGGGACTTCCCGCTGCCCGTGCTGGGCCTGGTCCATCTGTCCAACCGCATCGAGCAGACGCGCCCGATCGCACCGGACGCGGCGCTCGACTGGCTGGTCCGCTCCACCACGCCGCGCCGACACAGCAAGGGCCAGGTCTTCGACGTCGTCGCGGAGGCCCGCCCGGCCGGTACCGACGGCGACGAACCGGTCTGGCGCTCCGTCAGCACGTACCTGCGCCGCGGCCCGGGCGGCGCGGGGGCGCGGGCGGTCGACCAGGACCTGCCCACCCCGCAGGTGGAGGAGGTCTGGCCGCTCGCCGCCGATCTGGGCCGCCGCTACGGCGCGGTCTCCGGCGACCGCAACCCGATCCATCTGCACCCGCTGAGCGCCCGCCTGTTCGGCTTCCGGCGGGCCATCGCCCACGGCATGTGGACCAAGGCGCGGGTGCTCGCCTCCCTGGATCAGGCCGTCGGCCTGCCGGACGCCTTCACCGTCGGCGTCGACTTCCGCCAACCCGTCCTGCTGCCGGGCAGCATCCGCCTCGCCGCCGCCCGCGTCGGCGAGGACGGCTGGGCCTTCCACGTCACCGACCCGGACGGCGCCCGGCGCCATCTGGTCGGCCGCCTCAACCCGCGCTGATCCCCGCCCGCACTGATCCCCGCCCGCACTGATCCCCACCCGCACTGATCCCACCAACCACGGGCACCGACCCCACCGTTCACAGGAGCCGCCACCATGACCGACACCGCAGGCCTGGCCGACCTCGACTTCACCTCCGTCACCCCGCAGGAGTTCGCCCGCATCGTCAAGGGCCTGTCCACCAAGGAGTTGAAGGAGGTCGTCCAGGACGCCGGGCTGCGCCGGCGCATCCTGCGCGAGGTCTTCGCCCGGATGGAGAGCCAGTTCCGCCCCGAGAACGCCGGCCAGACCTCGGCGGTGATCCGCTGGAAGGTGGGCGCCGACGGCGAGACGGTCTTCGAGACCGCCATCGACAAGGGGGCGTGCACCGTCACCGAGGGCCGCACGGAGGAGACCCCCAAGGTGACGCTGGTCCTCGGCGACGCCGAGTTCCTGAACCTCGTCTCCGGGAACGCCAACCCGATCACGCTGTTCTTCTCGCGCAGGCTGAAGGTGGTCGGCGACCTGACCCTCGCGGCCCGGCTCACGCACTACTTCGACATCCCGAAGGCCTGACCACGCCGCCGAGCGCTCAGCCAGCCGGCTCCGGGTCGGTGGCCAGCCGCGCGTGCAGCTCCACGTCGTAACGGACTCCGTCGTAGGCCAGCTTCTGCCGCTCCAGGCCCTCGACCAGGTAGCCGGCCGCGGTGGCCACCCGGCACGAGGCGGGGTTGTTGACCCGGTGGCCCAACTCCAGGCGGAACAGCCCCACCTCGTCGAAGGCGAAGCGCGACAGCGCGCGGCAGGCCCGCGCGGCGACCCCTCGGCCGCGCGCGGCCGGGGTGGTCCAGTACGAGACCCACCCGGTCGCGTGCCGCCGGTCGACCGCCCCGACGGCCACGTTGCCGAGCACGTCCTCCCCCGCTCCGCTCACCACCGCGAAGGCGAAGGCCGCCTGAGCCTCCCAGCGCTGGATCTGGCCGGTCACCCAGAGGGCGGCGGCCTCCGGGGAGTCGACCGGCGCCGCGGCCTGGCCGCGCATCAGCGGATCGGCGAAGGCGGTCAGCACCGCCTCCGCGTCGCGCTCCGCCCACGGCCGCAGCCGCAGGCCCTGGCCGGCGTCCAGATGATCACGCATGCGGCCACTGTGTCACACGCCGTCGGCCGCCGCCCCGCTCTCCCCCGACCGGCGGGCGTACAGCGCCCGGAGCTCGGTCTTGAGGATCTTGCCCGCCGCCGAGACCGGCAGCCCGGGCAGGAAGTGCACCTCCCTGACGCGCTGGTACGGCGCGACGCGGGCCGCCACGAACTCCAGCAGCTCGTCCGCCCCCACCTCGGCGCCGGGACGCGCCACCACATAGGCGGCCGGGATCTCACCCGCCTCCGGATGCGGCGCGCCGATGACGGCGACCTGTGCCACCGCCGGGTGCGCGGCGAGCACCTCCTCCAACTGGGTCGGGTAGACGTTGTAGCCCTTGTAGATGAGCATGTCCTTGGCCCGCCCGGAGAGGAACAGGCGCCCGTCCTCGTCGAGCCGGCCGATGTCGCCCGTGGCGAGCCAACCGTCCACCCACTGCTCGGCGGTGAGCTCGGGACGGTCCAGGTAGCCGTCGTTGACCTGCGGCCCGCGGGCGAAGACCAGGCCGGTCTCGCCCACGGGCAGCGGCTTGGCCGGGTCGGCGAGGTCGCGGATCTGCAGCTCGGTGTCGAAGAGCGGTACGCCCACACAGCCGGGCGGGGCGGGGTGGTCGCGGTCGGGGGTGACGAAGGTGAGCGCCATGGTGGCCTCGGTCAGCCCGTAGCCCTCGGCGACGGCGGCGTTGGGATAGGCCGCCGCCATCCGCGCGATGGTCGGCGAGTCCAGCGGCGCAGCACCGGAGTTGACCAGCCGGACGGCCCGCAGGTCGTAACTGCCGACGTCCGTCGCGGCAAGCAGCGCGTGGTGCATGGCCGGCGACCCGGTCAGCCCGGTCGCGCCGTGGCGCACCATCGCCGCGAGGAACTCCCGCGGGTCGAACCGCCCGTGGCCGACGACGGTGGTCCCGCCGAGCAGCCCGATGTTGTGGCTGACCAGTCCCATCGCGTGGAACAGCGGCACCACGTTGACCACGACGTCCTCGCCGGGCGCCGACGTCCACGGCGTGACGGCCTCCGGCACGCGGCGCAGGGTCACCATCCCCTCGGCGTCGTACTCGGGCAGCACGGCGCTGCGCGCGCAGAGCCCCTGCAGGACGTTGGCCCACAGGTGCCGGTCGCGCACCCGGACGGCCTTGGAGCGGCCGGTGGTGCCGCCGGTGAACGCGAGGTGGGCGAGGTCGTCGGGCGAGCGGGGTGTCGCGGGGGCGGGCGCGGCGTCGAGGAGGTCCGCGAGCGGGACGGTGCGCGGGTCCGCGCCTTCGTCGTCGGGGCCGGGCGCGGTCGCCGTCGGCGGGACGAGGACGGCGAGGAGCGACGGCCGCTCCTCCAGCAGTGGTCGCAGCGCGGGGAGCACGGCCGGGTGTGTGATGAGCGCCCGTGCGCCGACCTCGTCGAGCGCGGCGGCAAGCGAGTCGGTCGGCTGGGTGGGGTTGACCGCGGAGACGGTCGCCCCGGCGAGCAGCGTGCCGTGGTACCCGACGGGGTACCAGAGGCTGTTGGGCTGGACGAGAGCGACCACGTCGCCGGGCCCGATGCCGCGCTCGCGCAGCCCCTGCGCGAACCGCAGGGCGTTCTCGTACAGCTCGGAGAAGGTGAGCCGCTGCTCGCCGTCCACGATCGCGTCGCGCGCGCCATAGGCTCGGGCGGCGGAGGCGAGCAGGGTGTGCAGTCCGGTACGGGGATAGTCGAGCGTGCGGGGCAGGCCGACGGGCCAGAGAGCACGGTTCAACCCAGGTCTCCCTTCGGGCGGATGCCGCCAAGCTAGGCGCACCCGAACGGTCTGACAATGCAACCGACAGAAGTGGCACCACACCAGGGCGCAGCCCTAGATAGATGTAGCGTGCACGTATATGGTTGGCTCATGCAACAGCCCGCCGAGGCGCGCGGCAGCGCCAGTCCCTTCAAGCAGCCGAAGGCCGTCTTCGCCGTTGCCTTCGCCTGCGTGGTCTCCTTCATGGGTATCGGGCTCGTCGACCCGATCCTCCCCGCGATCTCCAGCCAGCTCCACGCCAGCCCGAGCCAGGTGACCCTGCTCTTCACCAGCTACCTGGTGGTCACCGCCGTGGCCATGCTGCTGACCGGCTGGGTCTCCAGCCGCATCGGCGCCAAGAAGACCCTGATCGTCGGCCTCGCCGTCATCGTCGTCTTCGCCGCCCTCGCGGGCGCCAGCGGCAGCATCAGCCAGATCGTCGGCTTCCGGGCCGGGTGGGGCGTCGGCAACGCCCTCTTCATCGCGACCTCGCTCGCGGTGATCATCGCGAGCGCCAGCGGGGGCTTCGTCGGCGCGATCATCCTGTACGAGTCCGCCCTCGGCATCGGGATCGCCGTCGGCCCGCTGCTCGGCGGGCTCCTCGGGGAGGTCAGCTGGCGCGGGCCGTTCTTCGGTGTGGCCGCCCTGATGGCGATCGCCCTGCTCGCCACCGTCACCCTCGTCCGGCCGATGCCGCTGCCCGAGCGCCGCACCGGCCTGCTGGAGCCGCTCAAGGCCCTGCGCCACCGCGGCCTGCTGACCATCTCGCTGGCCGCCCTCTGTTACAACTGGGCCTTCTTCACCGTCCTCGGCTACGCGCCGTTCCCCATGGGCCTCGGCGCGATCCAGCTCGGCTTCGTCTTCACCGGCTGGGGCGTACTCGTGGCGGTCTTCGCCGTTTTCGGCGCCCCCTTCGTCGAGAAGCGCCTGGGCACAGCCCGCACCCTCTACGCCAACCTGGCGTTCTTCGCGCTGCTCGTGCTGGCCATCGGCGTGTGGACGACGCACCGCACGGTGCTCATCGTCGCGGTGATCGCGGCCGGCATCCCGATCGGGATCAACAACACCGTGACCACCCAGGCCGTCATGAGCGTCTCCCCCGTCGAGCGGCCGGTCGCGTCGGCGGCGTACGGGTTCGTGCGCTTCATCGGCGGCGGCCTGGCCCCCTTCGCAGCGGGCAAGCTGGTCGAGCACTACAACGTGCACGTGCCGTTCTACCTGGCGGCCGGCGTACTCGTGCTCGGCATCGCGATCCTGTCGACCGCCCACGGCCTGCTGAACCGTGCGACGGCCGGCGAGCTGGAGGGCGAGTCCGGGGGCGACCACGGCCTGCAGCACCCGGCCGAGGTCGACGCGTAGGCGCGCGAACCGCGGGTGGACGCATCACCGATACTGGACCGGTGACCAGCGAACCCTCCTCCGCGGAGCCCTCGAATGCGCCGACCCCCTTCGCCGACCGTGCGGACGACCGCGACAGCGCGCCCCAGTACGTGCTGCCGCTGGTCGTCCGGATCGAGCGGGCCGAGCCGCCCGGCCACACCGACGCGCTGGAGACCGCCGCGCGGGCCGTGCTGAACTTCCTCAGCGACGAGCGCGTCACCGAACCGGACGGCGAGTGGGCGGCGGCCGTCGCCGCCTGGGAGGACGCGCGCATCCGCAAGGTGGTCCGGCGGGCGCGCGGCGGCGAGTGGCGCAAGGCGTCCGAGCTCCCGGGCCTGACCACCACCGGCAAGGCGGCCGAGGTGCGGGTCTTCCCGCCCGTCCCCCTGGACGGCTGGCCCAAGGAGCTGGCCAAGCTGCAGGTCTCCGGCACCGAGCTGACCGACGAGGACGCACCCACTCCGGCCGATCCGGGCACCCCGGTGCTCTGGCTCAACCCGGAGCTGGACATGTCGACGGGCAAGTCCATGGCCCAGGTCGGCCACGCCGCGCAGCTGGCCTGGTGGGCGCTGCCCGCCGCCGCCCGCGCGGCCTGGCGCGCGGACGGCTTCCCGCTCGCCGTGCGGACGGCTCCGGCCGACGCGTGGCCGACGCTGACCAGCTCCGGCCTCCCGCTGGTCCGCGACGCCGGCTTCACCGAGATCGCCCCCGGCTCCTGCACCGTCGTCGCGGACCACCCGGCGCTGCACCAGGCGTGACCCGCGTCAGTCGTCCTTGGCGGGCAGCGAGTCCATGAAGGAGCTCACCGAGAAGACGGCCTTGCCGGGGCCGGGCGGACCGTAGCCGGGCGGCGAGGAGAGGCCGAACTCCTCCAGCGTCGCCCGGTAGGTCTGCAGCAGCCGGATGTGGTACTCCAGCGGCGCGCCGCCCGGATTGGCCTTCCCCAACGGGGTGGTGGGCTCCGGGCACCAGGTGGTGAACCGCGGCACGATGCCGTGGGACATGAAGAACCGCAGCCCCTCCTGGGTGGAGGCGATCGCCTCGTCCACCGCGGTGAAGCCGAACGGCTCCGCCATCTCGACGCCCGCAACGAAGTTGGGGATCACGTGGGAGGCGCCGAAGACCTCGGCGGAGTCGAGGATGCGGCGGTGCCACTCCTCCCGCCCGACATAGCGCTCCTTGCCCGGGCAGTACAGCTCGAACAGCCGCTTGTCCCACACCTCGAAGTTGGGGTGGTAGATCTTCACCCCGTAGTCGTGGAACCGCTGCACGTCGTCACGCGGCAGCGCCTGCGCGACGACCTTGCCGATCCAGCGGCCCGGGAACCGCTCCTCGATGGCCTTGGCGTACTGGCCGTAGAAGTCCGCCTCGTCCTTGCCGCCGATGTGCGAGGTGATGGCGCCGCCCGTCAGCGTGTACGCCTTGGACGTCCCCGCGGTGTCGTGACGGTCGATCAGCTCCAGTGCCTCCAGCACCTCCTCGACCGGCTTGACGCCGGTGTAGGGGCGGCCGGCGGCCTTGTGCTGGCGCCAGTTGTGGTTGATGTCGCAGTACTGGCACTCCTCCTTGGCGCCGAAGTACTGGCAGACGCGGAACACCGTCAGGTAGATCAGGTAGCCCCACTGGATCGTCGGCGCCACCTCCATCACCGACTTGCCGTTGGCGAGGGTGTGCCGGTAGTAGTCCGGCATCGGCGGGACGCCGACGTCCGCGATCCGGTGGCCGTCGAGGTACAGGCCCAGCGACCCGTCCTCCCCCGCCCGCACCCGGTACGGCGAGGAGGGGTTCACCCGCACCGACACCACCGTGCGGCGCAGCTCGTACGGGCCGCCGGTCAGCACGACCTCCTCCGGCGGCCGGTTCAGCGCCGCCGCGCCGAGCTCGGGCAGGGTGCGGTGGTCGAAGGAGAAGATGAAGTACGACTTCGGCTTCACGTCCCCGCCGTCGCTGAGCGCCGACTCGTCGAACGCCATGCCACCGCGCAGCAGGTCCTCCTTGATCACCGCCTCGCGTGGCACCTCGGGGAAGCGCTGCATCAACTCCTCGACGAGCGCCGTACGGCTCTGTTCCTGGCTCTCCATACCCAGCCCTCCGCGGAAAACAGGACGTGCACGTCGAGACCGAGCCTAGCCCCGAGCCAGGACAGGATCAGCGCGGCTCCCCCGGGTAGGTGCCGAAGGACCAGCGGTTGCCCTCCGGGTCGCGCGCGGCGAAGTCCCGGGAGCCGTAGTCGGTCTCGTGCAGCTCCGTGGTGATCTCCGCTCCCGCCGCCTTCGCGCGGGCGTGCACGGCGTCCGGGTCCGCCGTGACGACGTACGCTCCGAAGGAGCCGGGGCGCAGCGGCCACAGGTCCTGCTCGTCGGTCTCGCGCACGGAGCCCAGCATGACGCCGCCACCCTCCGGCCAGGACAACTGGGCGTGATGGACGAGCTCGCCCTCGCCGTAGACGACGGTCTCCTCGAAGCCGAAGGCGTCGACCAGGAACCGGATCAGCGCGCGGGCGTCCTTCGCCCGCAGGGTGGGCCAGACCTGCGGCGCGGGCGGGGTCTTCTCGGTCATCGGAACGCTCCTTCGTCGGCGACTGCCTGTTCCCCCAGCCTTACGCGGGGGCGTGGTGACCGGCTTGGATGTTTCGGAACTCCTCCGCGAGCCACGCGCTCGGCGCGCAGCCGGCGAGCGCCGTGAACTCGCGGTCCAGGTGCGACTGGTCCGCGTAGCCGTGGTCGGCGGCGAGGCCTGCGAGGTCGGGGGCGTCGGGCCTGGTGGCGAGCCGTCGCCGCGCGACGTCGAAACGGACCACGCGGGCCGCGGCCTTGGGCGTCAGCCCGATCTCGGCAAGGAACCGGCTGCGCAGGTGTCGCTCGCTCCAGCCGACCTCGTCGGCCAGCGCCGCGACCCGGACCAGCCCCCGCGAGGCCAGCAGCAGCCGCCACGCCTCGCCCACCTCCGGCGGCGGATCCGGCGGCACTTCCGCCGCCCGCAGCCGGCCCAGCAGCCAGGCGTCCAGCACCCGGAAGCGTCCGGGCCAGTCCGTCGCCTCCCGCAGTCTCTCCTGGGCGCGGCGTGCGTCCGCGCCCAGCACGTCGTCCGCGTGCAGGTCGACACCGGCCAGGCCACCCGCCGGGAGGCCGAGCAGCGCGCGGGCGCCGAGCGGGCCGAGGGCCACCTGCACGCCGGACTGCCGCCCGGGCACCTCGATCAGGGCGGGTGAGGTGTGCAGGCCGCCGAGGAGCGTGACGTAGTCGCCGGGCGCGTCGTGGGCGTCCGGGTGCGCGGCCACGGTCAGCGGCTCGTCGAGGGTCAGGATCAGCGTCAGGTAGGGCGAGGGCAGCCCGCGGTGCCGGGTCGGCGCCACACCGCGCTGCCGGTAGCCGGAGTACCACCCGACCAGGCCGCGCAGCGGCGGGGCCGGCACGCCGCGCACCGCCTCGTCGACGACCTCCACCACCGCCGCAGATGCCACGTTCCCATTCTCCCGTCCTTGCCGGAGCCCGTCACTCGGGAGAGGCTGTCGGCGACAACCGCAGCAGCTCCAGCTCAGGGGAGACGATCGGCGCGATGAGCCAGCAGTTCGGCGACTACCAGAACGAGATCTACTTCAACGGTCTGTTCGGCCGCCTCCCGGACCTCCCGATGGACTTCGCCGAGCTGGCGCGCCGCGCCGAGGCCGCGCTGCCGCCGAGCGTCTGGTCCTACGTCGCCGGGGGCGCGGGGAACGAGCGGACCCAGGAGGCGAACGTGGCCGCGTTCGACGGCTGGGGTCTGGTGCCCCGCATGCTCGTCGGGGCCACCCAGCGGGATCTGGGCGTCGAGCTGTTCGGCCGCCGCCTGCCCACGCCGCTGTTCCTGGCGCCCGTGGGCGTGATCGGGATCTGCGCGCAGGACGGCCACGGCGATCTGGCCACCGCCCGTGCGGCGGCCCGCACGGGCGTGCCGATGGTGGCCTCGACGCTGACGGTCGACCCGATGGAGGAGGTCGCCAAGGAGTCCGGCGGCACGCCCGGCTTCTTCCAGCTCTACACGCCCACCGACCGTGAGCTGGCGGCGAGCCTCGTCCAGCGCGCCGAGGCGGCCGGCTACGCCGGGATCGTGGTCACCCTGGACACCTGGGTCACCGGCTGGCGCCCCCGCGACCTGGCCACCGGCAACTTCCCGCAGCTGCGCGGCCACTGCCTGGCCAACTACTTCTCCGACCCGGTCTTCCGCTCGCGCCTGGCGAAGACGCCCGAGGAGGACCCGGCGGGCGCGGTCCTCACCTGGACGCAGCTCTTCGGCAACCCGCTGGCCTGGAACGACCTGGAGTGGCTGCGCTCGCTCACCCGCCTGCCGCTGATCCTCAAGGGCATCTGCCACCCCGAGGACGCCCGCCGGGCGAAGGACGCGGGTGTCGACGGCCTCTACTGCTCCAACCACGGCGGCCGCCAGGCCAACGGCGGGCTGCCCGCGCTCGACTGCCTGCCCGGCGTGGTCGAGGCGGCCGACGGCCTGCCCGTGCTCTTCGACTCGGGCGTCCGCTCCGGTGCCGACGTCGTCAAGGCCCTGGCGCTGGGCGCGACGGCGGTCGGCATCGGCCGGCCCTACGCCTACGGCCTGGCCCTCGGCGGCACGGACGGCATCGTCCACGTGCTGCGCACGCTCCTCGCGGAGGCCGACCTGATCATGGCCGTCGACGGCTACCCGACCCTGGCGGACCTGCGCCGCGACGGCGCGCTGCGGCGCGTCTGAACGCGGAGCGGATTCGGGGAATCCTTGACGCCGCAGACGCGTTGGCGGTGCGGGGGGCGTGTCCGTCGTCACGGGGGTGGACGGCGGCCCGGCCCGTAAGGCGCGCTGACGACATGTCACTGTCCGTACCTGGCAGTGGCGTGTCGTCGGCGCGGATCTCGACGACGAGGACGGGGACATGTCGGTCGACCCGAGCAGACACCTGATCGGACGCTGGTACACGGCCGCGGCGGTGACCTCCCTGACGGTCCCGCTGACCTTCGTACACGCGATGCGGGTCACCAACTGGTACGTGGACCACCCCGAGCAGATCCCCGGCTACGACCCTGCGGACACCTCGCCGGGCGGCGACGCCATGGGCTACGTGCTCGACCTGCCGCTGTATCTGGCCGCTTCCGTGATCTGTCTGCTGCCCACGGTGCTGTGGCTGGTCGCGATCCACCGGGCCCGCCGCGGCGACGGCGGGCCGACGGCGACCGCCGCCGTGTCCGTGCTCGCCGGCACCTGCCTGCTGGCGCTGCCCACGGCCCTCGGGCTGCCCCACGTCTGGGCGGGCGCCGGGTCGGTCGTCGTCGCCCTCGGCGTCGCACTCGCGGCCGCGCTGCTGCCGTGGGCGCGACGACGCCTCGGCGGCGCCCGGTCCGCGCCCGCTCAGAACCGGGCGTAGCCCGGGAGGGTGTGCAGGCCGATCGCCGCGCCGAGGGCGCGGCTCAGGTGGTCGGTGCCGAGTTCCTCCCGGGTGCCGACGAGCGTCGCCTCCGGCCGGTGCGCCGAGCGGGCCTGCGCCAGGCGCTCACGACCGTCGGCGATCCCGTGCTCCATGGCGAGCTCGGCACCGGCGTGCAGGTCTCCCGGCTCGAACTCCCCCGGCGTGACGCCCACGCCGATCGCGGCGAGCCGCTCCCGCAGCACCGCCTCCATCGGCAGGACCGGGCAGAAGCCCAGCAGGAAGTCGAGCACGGCGAAGAACTCGATCGTGTCGAGGTACTCCTCCCGCCAGACCGGCCAGGCCGGCTCGGGGGCGGCCTCGGGCGCGCCACGGCCGAGGTAGTCGCTGAGCGGTCGCAGCCCGAAGCCACTGCGGAAGGCGGCGAACGCCGTCTCCGTCCCCTCCTCGACCGGCGCGGTCCGCCCGGTCAGCCCCACGAGCGAGGTGTCGGCGCGGAGCACCGCGGTGATCCCGTCGGGCACGCGGCCCTGCCAGCCCGGCGCGGTGAACAGGTGGTGGCCCGCCTGCCCCGAGGTCGTGCCGGAGCCGACGAAGCCCACATAGCTGGTGTCCAGGTCGTGTGCGGCGACGACGTACGGCCGCTCGGTGCTCGGCACGGTCAGCACCCACGGCTCCGTGCGCAGGTCCAGCCACGCCCACGCCGAGGGCGGGCCCTCCGGCCCGGCGGGCGCGCCCACGAACTGGAACGCCCCGAACGGCGCCCCGCCGTCCACGACCTGGTCGTACAGGACGTGGTAGTTCTGCAGCAGGGCGTAGCCCCAGATCCAGCCCTCCGCGGCGGTCCGGCGGATCTCCTCGACGGGCGGGAATGCCATGGCGCCCCTCTCCTCGCGTCAGCGACCTGACTTCGAGAGTGCGACACGCTTCCCGCGTGCGCCACCCGGGCGGAGCCACCAGGGCGGGGAGCCGTCAGGGGACGTTGCACCATCCGGGGGCGCGAGGAACTGCACGACAAGCCACCCTGGGCCTCGAGATCCCGAGCGGACAGGGCCGTCCACCCCTGAGTGGGTTGCTCGCGCAGTTCCCCGCGCCCCTGGCGGCTGCGCCGCCTGAGGGGTGCAAGTTACCGAGCCGGGAGGATGCGGCCCGTCACCTCGCCGAAGCCGATGCGGCCGCCGTCGCGGCCGGGGGCCGTCGCCGTGATGGTGACCTCGTCCCCGTCGTCAAGGAACGAGCGGGTGGTGCCGTCGTCGAGGGTGACGGGGCGTTCGCCGTTCCAGGTGAGCTCGATCAGCGCGCCCTCCGTGCCGCGGTCGGGGCCGCTGACCGTGCCGGAGGCGAACAGGTCGCCGGGGCGGACGCTCGCGCCGTTGACCGTCATGTGGGCCAGCTGCTGCGCCGCCGTCCAGTACATGCCCGCGAACGGGGGACGGGAGATCAGCGATCCGTTGACGCGGACCTCCATGGCCAGGTCAAGGCCCCACGGCTGCTTCGCGTCGCGGTCGTCCAGGTACGGCAGCGGCTCCACGTCACGCGTCGGCGGCGCCACCCGCGCCGCGGGCAGCGCGTCCAGCGGGACGATCCAGGGGGAGACCGACGTCGCGAACGACTTGCCGAGGAACGGGCCCAGCGGCACGTACTCCCAGGCCTGGATGTCGCGTGCGGACCAGTCGTTGACCAGGCAGACACCGAAGACGTGCTCGGCGAAGTCCTCCTGCGCCACCGGCGTGCCCAGCTCCGAGGCCGCGCCGACGACAAAGCCGACCTCGGCCTCGATGTCCAGGCGGCGGCTCGGCCCGAACGTCGGTGCCGCGTCCGTCGGCGCCTTGCGCTGACCGTTCGGGCGGACCACGGGCGTGCCGGAGACGACGACGGTGCCGCTGCGGCCGTGGTAGCCGATGGGCAGGTGCTTCCAGTTCGGCGTCAGCGGCTCGCTGCCCGGGCGGAAGATCCGGCCGAGGTTGGAGGCGTGGTGCTCGGAGGCGTAGAAGTCGACGTAGTCGCCGACCGTGAACGGCAGGTGCAGCGCGACGCCCTCGGCCGGCACCAGGCACGGCTCGACGACGGTGCGGAACGCCGGGTCGCTGAGCCAGCGCGTCAGCGCCTCGCGGACCCGCGTCCACGCCGGACGCCCGGCGGCCAGCAGCGGGTCGAGGCTCGGCGCCTCGAGCAGCGGGTCGGGCGAGCCGACGGCTCGCGCCGCCGCGCCCGCGTCCAGCACCCACGTCCCGATGGCCACGCCGAGCCGCCGCCGCTGCGGGTCATCGGCGGTGGAGAACACCCCGTAGGGCAGGTTGTCGATGCCGAAGAGGGTGTCGGCGGGCAGGTCCAGCCAGGTCACGGATGCTCCATCGATAGGTGCGGGGGCGCGCGGGTGGGTCAGGCGGGCGGCAGCAGGCCGAGGTCGGTGAGGTCCTCCAGCGGCTCCAGCAGACTGCACGTCCCGTACGCGGTGAACGCCCGTCGCGCGCGCTCGACCTGCTCGTCGGTCAGATCCGCCGCCACGGCGGCGAGCCCGTCCGCGCCGTGGTCGGCCAGGACCTCGGCGACGGCCACGGCGTCCGCGCCCTGCACGGCGAAGTGCGTGGCCAGCAGGATGTTGAGGAAACCGTGGTGGGTGAAGCCGGTAGCCGGGTCGGTGTGGCGGACCGCGTGGTGCAGGCCGGCCGTGCACTTGAAGCCCAACTCCCGGCTCGCGCAACCGGTGATGAACGCCGCCAGCTCCTCCGCACCCGGGAAGGCCTGCGACTCCAGACCGCCGGTGCGGTACTTGGCGCGGTAGGGCGACCCGGCCAGGACGTCGAGGGCCAGCCCCAGGCCGGTCGCGCCGCCCGCGTCGCGGCGCAACTCGACCGCGGCGTGGATGTGCTGGCCCGGCAGCTCGCGGTCGAGCGCGGCGCAGCCCCGCGCCGCGGCCTCCGCCATGGAGCCGTCCGCGTCGGGGCCGAGCTCGACGCCGACCAGGTGGAGGCCGGGCCACTTGGCGGTCTCGTCCAGCGCGGCGGCCAGGCCTGCGGGGCCGGAGCGCACCACGAGGGAGACGTCCAGCGGCAGGTCGGCGCCGCCGGTCTCCTCCGCCGCGGCACCGACCTCGGCGATCCGGTCGGCCCCGACCAGGAACGGGCCGACCAACGGCGCGTACCAGGCGGCGCGGTGGGCGCGGTGCATGGGCACGGCGTCGGCGACCGGCGCGTTGCCGGGCGGGAACAGCGCGGCGTCGTCGCAGAAGCCGGCGAACAGCGGCGGGACCAGGTGCGCGGGCCTCACTGGGCGTCCTCCTCCTTGGGCTGGGCCGGTCCGCGGCCGCTCCAGGACCACGCGTACCGGCCGTCGTCCGTGGCGCGGGCGCCCTCGGCGATCTCCAGCGGGCGGAAGGTGTCGACCATGACGGCGAGCTCGTCGAAGAACTCCGCACCGATGCTGCGCTCGTAGGCGCCCGGCTGCGGGCCGTGGGTGTGGCCGCCGGGGTGCAGCGAGACACTGCCCTGCCCGATGCCGGAGCCCTTGCGGGCCTCGTAGTTGCCGCCGCAGTAGAACATGACCTCGTCGCTGTCGACGTTGGCGTGGTAGTACGGCACCGGGATCGACAGCGGGTGGTAGTCCACCTTGCGCGGCACGAAGTTGCAGATGACGAAGTTGTTGCCCTCGAACACCTGGTGCGCCGGCGGCGGCTGGTGGATCCGGCCGGTGATCGGCTCGTAGTTCGCGATGTTGAACGCGTAGGGGTAGAGGCAGCCGTCCCAGCCCACCACGTCGAACGGGTGGGTGGGCATCACCATGACGGTGCCGCCGACCGATCCCCCGACGCGGTGCTTGACGTAGACCTCGACGTCGCCGCCGCCCTCGCTGTCGTCGTCCGTCTCGACCAGCAAGGGGCCGACGGGGCCGCGCAGGTCGCGCTCGCAGAACGGCGCGTGTTCCAGCAGCTGGCCGAACTTGGACAGGTAGCGCTTGGCGGGCGTGATGTGGCTGTTCGCCTCGATGGCGTACAGGCGCAGCGGCGTGTCACCGGTCGGCAGCCAGCGGTGCGTGGTGGCACGCGGGATGACGACGTAGTCACCCTCGCCGACCTCGATGGTGCCGAAGACCGTCTCGACCACGCCCGTGCCGGACTCGACGTAGACGCACTCGTCCCCTATCCCGTTGCGGTACAGGGGGGAGGGCAGCCCGGCGGCGACGTAGGCGATGCGCACGTCGGCGTTGGCCAGCACGACCCGCCGGTCGCGGACCGGGTCGGCCTGGCGCCAGGAGGCGCCCGGGAAGAGCTCGTGCAGTTTGAAGTGCAGGGGCTTGAGGGGGTGGTTCGCCTCGGGCTTGCCGTCGTCGACGCGCCAGACGCGGCTGTCCACCATCGCCGAGGGGATGGCCCGGTGGTAGAGCAGCGAGGAGTCGGAGGAGAAGCCCTCCTCGCCCATCAGCTCCTCGTAGTAGAGCGATCCGTCCGCAGCGCGGTGCTGCGTGTGCCGCTTCGGCGGGATCGAGCCCACACTGCGGTAGTAGGCCACCTTCGTCGCCTCCCGGGCTGCTGTGCCCTCGGCGTCCGGACGGAACCTGCCCGACGCCCTGACAGGACCAGTATTGACGATCAGCAGTACAGGGCCTAGCTTCGCTCGCTGACAATGTCCGGCGATCGAGGTGTGCAATCTGCCAAGCTTGGTCCCCGAGGAGAGGCGGCGAGATGGAAGCTCAGCGCAGAAAGCCCGACCAGCTGGATGTCCTGCTGATCCGCGCGCTCGCGGAGCATCCGCGCGCCGGATTCCTGGAGCTGTCGCGCCTGACCGGCGTCTCGCGCGCCACGGTCCAGGCCCGCATCCAGCGCCTGGAGGCCGACGGCGTGATCACCGGCCACGGGCCGGACGTGGATCTGGCCGCGGCGGGCTTCCCGGTGCTGGCCTTCGTGCACCTGGAGATCTCCCAGGGCAGCCTGGAGGAGCTCGCGGCCGAGCTGACCAAGGTCCCCGGCGTCCTGGAGGCCTACGGCACGACGGGTGACAGCGACGTCCACTGCCGTGTCGCCGCCACCTCCCACGACGGGCTCCAGCAGACCCTCATCGACATCAGCCGCATCCCCTGCGTCGCGCGCTCCACCAGCGTGATCGCCCTGTCCAAGGTGGTCGCTCCGCGCTACCTCCCGCTGCTGGAGGCGGAGGACCGCCCGCGCCCGACCCGCGTGCCCTCCGCCGGGCTGCCACCGCGGGACTGATCCCGGCCGGCCCTGGGGTGGGGCTGTCCCTACCGGAGGAGTCGGGCTCGCCGGATCGAGCGCGGGTGCCCCGGCCCGACAGGCTTTCCCCATGCCGAACACCTTGCCGGCCCCCGCGGACGGGGCCCTCCGCCACCCGGTCCCGGCGCCCCGCGGCCCGCGTCGACACCGCTTACGCCCGACCCGGGGCGGCTGGTCGGTCGTCACACTGCTGTCACTGGTGATGGCCGCCGTCGCCGCCCGCTACGTCACCCTCGACCCGGCGGTGTTCTTCAGCCTGCAACGGGCCACCTACCTTCACCACGAGCTGCCGCTCGGGGTCCACGTCTCCGGCGCAGTCGTCGCCATGGCGACCGGCCCGTGGCAGTTCTCGTCCGTGCTGCGCCGCCGATGGCCGCGCCTGCACCGCCGCCTCGGCGTCGGCTACCTCCTGGGCTGCCTCGTCGCCGGGATCGGCGCCCTGTTCCTGGCCCCGATCGCCTACGGCGGCGCCGTCTCCGGATTCGGCTTCGCCGCTCTGGCGGTGGCCTGGCTGACGACCGGGGCGATCGGCCTGCGGATGATCCTGCGCCGGCGGGTCGCCGACCACCGCCGCTGGATGCTGCGCAGCTTCGCCCTCACCTTCGCCGCGGTCACGCTGCGCCTCATGCTCGCCCTCGCCGGAGCGCTCCACCTCGACTTCCGTGTCTCCTACGAGACGGTGGCCTGGCTGAGCTGGCTGCCCAACCTGGCCCTGGCCTGGTGGTTCACCCGGAAGCGGCCCCGCACGCAGAGCTGAACCCAGGCAGCCGCCGAAACGCGTGCGGGGGCGCCGGGCAGAGCCCGGCGCCCCCACACGTCATGCCGTGATCAGTCGTTCCACTGCGGCTGCAGCGTCACCGAGAGGATCGTGCGGTACTCGGCCGGCTGCGCGGCACCGACCGTGTACTGCGCGGACGGGTCCGTGCCGTAGGTCGCGCCGACGGCCGGCAGCGGCTTCGGGGTGGAGTAACCCGCGAACAGCATGGTCAGCGAGCCGTTCTCGTTCTGCACGACCGTCGGGTCGTAGACGCGCCCGGAGTAGTAGCCGGAGACGTCCAGCGCGCCGCCGTTCGCGTCCAGGTTGTGCAGCGCGGAGAAGGTGTAGTCGGTGCCGATCAGCTTCTGCGGCGCGGACCAGTTCACACCGTCACGCGAGGACGAGTAGAAGATCTGGTTGAACGCGTCGCTGTCACCGTCCGAGGCGTAGGCGCCGGAGAGGAAGAGGCCGAGGCTGCCGTCGGGGTTCTTGACGACGGTGCCGCGCGAGCCGATCCAGCGCAGGGTGTCCGCGCTGTTGGAGGTCGGGTCGTTCAGGCCGTTGACCTGGCCGAGGTCGGTGAAGTGCGTGCCGTCGGTGGTGTAGGCGGCACGGACGACCGTGTAGTCCTCGTTGTTGCCGAAGAGCGTCTTGGGCTTGTTCTTGCCCTCGCCGATCTGCGACAGGGTCGCGTACGGGGCCACGGCCGCGCCGGGCGCGCCCACGTCACTGCCCTTGGCCACGGCGCCGGTGCCGCCGGTGCAACCGGTCAGGTCGGTCGCATCCTCACCGGAGCAGGTGACCTGCACGATGCCGGCCGCGGTGCCCAGGCTGACGGTGACCTGGCCGTTGTTCAGCGGCAGGGCCGAGGTGCTGCCGACCGGGATGCTCGCGGCGGGGAGCGTGACGGCCGCGGTGGTCGTGGTCGGGGTGTAGTAGTTGACGATCTTCTCGGTGTACAGCACGCCGACGCTGCCGCGCGGGGCGCCCGCGAGGTGCGGAACGGTGCTGATGATGCCGTCCGGGGAGATCAGGCCGGAGGTCTGGTCGGCACCCGCCGGGATCACCGAGTCGGCGGTGACGGCGTCGCCCGCGTTGATCTGCACGCCGGCGCCGTCACGGGTGGTGCAGCCGGTGAACGCGGTCGCGGTCGCGGTCGCGTCGTTGCAGTCCACGGTGTGGCCGTCGACCGAGAAGTGGCCCGGCTGCTCGAAGTTCGCGGTGTTGCCGACATTGACGGTGACACCGGCACCCGCCGGACCGGCCGGGACGGAGACCGCGGCGGTGGCGGTGGTGCTGCCGCCCTGTCCGACCGGCTCGGCGGACGGCAGGCCCGCGAGCGGGTTGTCGCCCTTCGGGTGCAGCTGGTGGACGATCAGGTTCACACCCGGGTTGTCACCGCTCGGGCGGCTGAGCGTGTACAGGAACTCCTGACCGTTCACCTTGAGCGTGAACGCGTGGCCCTGGCCGTCGTCGTTGGTGTTGCCGTTCGGGCACAGGCCCTGGTTCTGCTCCAGCGCCTCGCCCGTGTACGTCCAGGTGCGGCCGTGGTTGTGCGAGACGGCCGAGACGACGGCCTCGTCGCCGTCCTTGGGGCGGTAGTCGAACAGGCCGGTCAGCGTGTGGCCGTCGTTCGAGCTGGTGACGAAGGGGAAGTAGTACGGCTGCATCGGCAGCGTGGTGTGCGCGGGCTGCCGGACGACGGTCCCGGTCTCCGGGGTCGCGCCGCCGCTGGAGCAGTAGCCGGTCAGCGGGCCGGGGGTGCCGGTGACGCCGCTCTGCGCCGGGTAGGCGCCGGAGGCGGCGGGGTCCACGGCCAGGTTCGGGTAGGTGACCCCGCCGAGGGTGATGGTGCCGGTGCCGCCCGCCGTGAAGGTCGGCAGGCTCTGACCGTAGGACGGACCGGCCGTCAGGTCGCCCTGGGCCAGGGTCCACGGGCCGCCCTTGACCTTGGACACGGAGGGCGTGCCCACGGAGTACCCGGCGAAGTCGTGGTGGTGGGCGGGCTGGGCCACGGCACCCGCGGCGACGGGCTGGACGAGGAGCAGAGCGCCGGCGGTGACGCAGACGACACCGGTGGCGGCGACCGTCGCGGTGCGACGACGTGACATGTCGGGTCCTTCCGGAAGCGGTTCGGGGACGCGTGCGCGGCGAGCGACGTCGAACGGCGTCGAACGGCGTCGAGCTGCTGCGAGCGCGGTCGGCCGTGATCCTGACCGATGGGCGCAAGCTCCGGGAGTGGTCTGGTCCACTGTTCACCGACCGTTCGGCGCGCAGCCCGCGGACGTCCTCCGGAGGGTCCGCAAGCTCCCAGAATCCCGGGCCGGTTGACCGACTACCGGACAAGCCGTCCACCTTCACCGGGCAGGGAATGACGGTGGGTCACCGCGACTTGTCATCATGGCGAGCCACATCGCACGTCTTCGTGTTTCCTCGGAGGGGATCGTTCATGACCTTGCGCCTGGGCCTCAGCCTGCCGCAGTTCAGCCAGTACACGCCCGGAAAGGACGTCGCAGCCGTCGCCCGCGCCGCGGAGAGCATCGGCTTCGACAGTCTGTGGGTCTTCGAGCGTCTGCTCGTCCCCGAGAACCCGACGCAGGGCCTGTTCGGCGTGCCCGGCCTGCCCTGGCCGGACTTCTACCGTTCCGTCGCCGAGCCGCTGATGACGATGGCCGCGGCGGGTGCCGTGACCGAGCGGGTGCGCATCGGCAGCAGCGTGCTGATCGCGCCGCTGCACGTCCCGTTCCAGCTCGCCAAGCAGCTCGCCACGCTCGACGCCGCGACCGGCGGCCGGATCCTCGCGGGCTTCGGGACCGGCTGGTCCCACGACGAGTACGCGGCCTCCGCGGTCGCCCCCTTCGCGGAGCGCGGTGCGCAGTTGGAAGAGCTGCTGGACGTCCTGGGCGCGGTGTGGGGTCCGAACCCGGTCTCCTACCAGGGCAAGCGCACCGTCGTCGCCGAGTCCGAGGTCGGCCCCAAGCCGGCCCGCCCGATCCCGGTCCTGCTCGCGGCGGCCGGCCGCCCCGCCCTCGACCGCCTCGCCCGCCGTGCCGACGGCTGGCTCCCGGTCGGTGTGCCGTTCGACAAGCTGGCCTCGCTCTGGTCGGGCATCCGGGAGGCCGCCGCGGGTTACGGCCGCGACGCGTCCGCGCTGGAGATGATCGGCCGCGCCAACGTCCGCATCACCGAGGCGCCGCTGGCGGAGGAGGGGCGGATGCAGTTCAACGGCTCGCGCGAGCAGATCGTCGCGGACGCGGTCGCGGCGGCCGAGGCGGGGATGGACGAGCTGCTGCTGGACCTGCAGGGCAGCGCGCGCAACGCCGAGGAGCTGATCGACCTGGGCGCCGAGTTCCACGCGGCGGTCCGCGCGGCCGGCGCCTGATCCTTCGTCTTCGGGGGTGGGCGCTCGTCGGCGGCCACCCTCGAAATCCGGTGGCGCCGGCTGCCGATGGTCGGTTGACTTCGCCGGGTGACCTACGACGACGGCCATTTCGGAGAAGAAGTAGCGCGCCACTACGACGAGAGCCAGGCGGAGATGTTCCGTCCCGAGCTCGTGGAGCGGACGGTGGACGTCCTCGCCTCGCTCGCCGGGGAGGGCCGGGCGGTCGAGTTCGGGATCGGGACGGGCCGGATCGCCCTGCCTCTCGCCGCGCGCGGCGTCCCCGTCGCGGGCATCGAGCTGTCGCGGGCCATGGCGGGACGCCTGCGCGCCAAGCCCGGCGGCGAGGACATGGCGGTGAGCATCGGCGACTTCGCCGACACCCGCGTGCCCGGCACGTTCTCGCTCGCCTACCTGCTCTTCAACACCGTCATGAACCTCACCACGCAGGAGGCCCAGGTCGCCTGCTTCCGCAACGCCGCGGACCACCTCTCCCCCGGCGGCTGCTTCGTCGTCGAGGTGATGGTCCCGGAGCTGCGCAAGATCCCCGCCGGGCAGACCGTCGTCCACTTCGCCTTCGGCCCGCGGCACTGGGCCTGGTCGGACTACGACGTCGCCACGCAGGCTCAGGTCTGCCACTACGTGGACGTCGCCGACGGCCGGGGCGAGCACCGGACCACACCGTTCCGCTACGTCTGGCCGGCGGAGCTGGACCTCATGGCCCAGCTCGCCGGGCTGCGCCTGCGGTCCCGCTGGCAGGACTGGGACGGCCGCCCGTTCACCTCGGACAGCGCCAAACACGTCTCCGTGTGGGAGAAGCCCGCTGCGTGAGCGTCAGCGGTTGAGGTCACGGCGGGCGTCAGCGGTTGAGGTCACGGCGGGCGTCAGCGGTTGAGGTCACGGCGGGCGTCAGCGGTTGAGGTCAGCGGCAGGCGTCAGCAGTTGAGGTCAGCGGCAGGCGTCAGGCGCCAGGCGTCAGCGGCGCCCGGAGCGGAAGCGCTCCTGCTCGTCCAGTCGGTCGACCGCGTCCTTCGCCTCGCGCAGGCCGACGCCGGTCCGCTCCCGGTACACCTTGATCGCCTGGATCTTCTTCCCCCGCCGGACCAGCTCCAGGATCTCCGGGTCGGTGTCGGAGGTCGGGACGACGTCCTCCAGATGCGCCGTCGACCCCGCCCCGAAGTCCGTCCCCAGCCTGGCCAGCACCAGGTCCAGCTTCTCCTCGATCGCCGCGAGGCGCTGTTCCACCGTCACCTTGTCCATGGGCTCCATGCGGTCACGATATTCGGTCGGCCCGTCAGCTGTCGTCGCCCTACGATGCGGATCGTGATCACCACGCGCGCCGACGGCCTCTGTCTGGACACCGACCCCGCCCGCATCGACGTCGACCTGGTGCACCACTGGCTCAGCACCGACGCCTTCTGGGCCCTGGGCCGCAGCCGCGAGACCGTCGCGCGCTCGATCGAGCACTCCCTCGTCCTCGGCGTCTACGCGTCCGCGGAGCGCGGCGCCGAGCAGGTCGCCTTCGCCCGCGTCGTCACCGACTACGCGACCTTCGGGTGGCTCTGCGACGTCTACGTGGCCCGCGAGGCGCGCGGGCGCGGCATCGGCACCTGGCTGGCCGGAACCGTCGTCGCCGAGCTCGCGCCCTACCGCCTCAAGCGGCTGATGCTGTCGACCCTCGACGCGCACGAGGTGTACGCGCGGGTCGGCTTCCGGCCGTTCGCGAACCCCGAGCGTCTCATGGCTGTCGCACAGGTGAACCCGGCCGACGGAGCGGTCGAACCGTCTGCCTAGACTCGTCGCCGTGACGAAGCTCTTCCTGATCCTGCACATCCTCGCCGCGATCGTGGCCATCGGCCCGGTCGCGGTCGCCGCGAGCATGTTTCCGCCGGTGGCCCGCAAGGCCTTGGCCGCACCCGGCGGTGTCGAGGACACCGCGACGCTGGGCGTGCTCAACCGGATCTGCAAGGTCTACGCCCTGGTCGCCATCGCCGTCCCGATGTTCGGCTTCGCCGCGGCGGGCGTGATGAAGGTCACCGGGCAGACCTGGGTCGTCGTCTCGATCGTGCTGACCGCCGTCGCGGCGATCCTGCTGGCCGCGCTCGTCCTGCCGCGCCAGGCCGAGCTGCTGGCGGGCAAGGGCCCGCGAGGGCGCGAGGTCGGCGTCAAGGACACCAAGCAGCTGGCGATGTACACCGGCATCTTCAACCTGCTCTGGGCCGCCGTGACGGTCATCATGATCGTCCGCCCGGGCTCGACGCTGGGCCACTGAGCCGGAATGTTCTGGCGGCGGACGGGGTTGTGCGACGCATGAGTGAGACCCCCGCGGACATCAAGCCCATCCAGCCACTGCGCCTGCTCGACCTGCCGGGCCTGGGCGCTGCGGACGGTGACGTTCCCGTCTGCGGCCCGGACGGCTGCGCCGTTCCCACCGCTCCTGCTGCTTCGGAGCAGGCACAGGAGTAGCCCGGGCTACTCGGCGGGCACCGTCAGCACGATCTTGCCGCGCACCCGACCGCCGCGGCTGAGCCGGACGGCCTCCTCGGCCTGCTCCAACGGGATGGCGCTGCTGACGTGCACCCGCAGCGACCCCGCCTCGGCCAGCGCGTTCAGTGCCCGCAGGTCCGGCCCGGACGGATGGACCCAGACGTACTGGCCGCCCAGCTCCTTCACGGAGCCGTCGACGACCGAGACGATCCGGTGGGGGACACGCACCAGCTCGGCGGAGACGGCGACCGACCCGCCGCCCAGGAAGTCCAGCGACGCGTCCACCCCCTCCGGCGCGAGCTCGCGCACGCGCTCCGCAAGCCCCTCCCCGCTCAGGACGGGCTCGGCGCCCAGCTCCCGCAGGAACGGAAAGCTCTCCGTCCGCGAGGTCGTCCCGATCACGCGCGCGCCGCGCGACGCCGCGATCTGCGTCGCGAACCCACCGACGCCGCCGCCCGCGGCATGGATCAGCACGGTGCCACCCCCGTTCACACCCGCCGCGGCCAGCGCCTGGTACGCGGTCAGCCCCGCGAGCGGCAGCCCGCCGGCCTCCTCCCAGCTCATCCCCGCCGACTTCGGCGCGAGCGAGCGCAGCGGCACGGGCGTGTACTCGGCCCAGGTGCCGAACTGCGCGAAGTCCTGCCGGTTGTAGGCCACCACCTCGTCGCCGACCGCGAACTCGGTCACGGCGACCCCGACCTGCGCCACCACCCCGGCCACGTCCCAGCCGAGCGTCAGCGGGAAGTACGCGTTCAGCAGCGGATCGACCGCCCCGTCCGCGACCCGCCAGTCCACCGGGTTGACCCCGGCCGCCCGTACGCGCACCAGCACCGAATCCGGGCCGACCTTCGGCATCGGCTGTTCGGTCAGCCGCGGTGTCTCGCCGTACGCATCGATGGTCACGGCCCTCATCAGGCTCCCCGCTTCCCACGTCGTCCCAGCTGCGGCGCCCACGGCACCTTCCCGGCCCGATCCTCCCCCGCGACGCGCGGGGCGGCATCCGCGCCAAGCCACCGCATCCGCCATCCGTGGGTGCCCCCGCCGCCCCGGGCGGCGGCCGCGGGCGGCGGGCCGCGGGCGCGGGCGGCGGGCCGCGGGCGCGGGCCGCCGCGGGCGCCGCAGGTCAGGCTTTGTCGGTCCCGCTCCCCGTCCCGGTCCCCGTCCGCGTCCCTGACGCGCGTCGCGGCCCTGATCTTCGCCGCCCCGGGGTGCTGCGCCTACGGCATGCGACCCAGCGTGCCGTCCAACGTGTCGGCGAGGGCGGCGAAGATCAGGGCCGTCGAGGTCGCCCCCGGGTCCTGGTGGCCGATGCTGCGTTCGCCCAGGTAGGAGGCGCGACCCTTGCGGGCCTGCAGGGGGGTCGTGGCGCGGGCGCCCGCGTCCGCCGCGGTCGCGGCGGCGCGGGCCGCGGCGCGGAGGCCGGCTCCGGAGGTGACGGCCTCGTCGAAGGTCGTGACGGCGGGCATGAGGGCGTCGACCATGGTCTTGTCCCCGGCCGCGGCGGCGCCCAGCGCACGGACCGCGTCCAGCGCGGCCCGCAGCGCCAGCGCGAACTGGTCGCCGTCCGCCTCCGGCGTGGCGAGCTGTCGGCCTGCGGCACGGAACGCGGATCCGTAGAGCGGGCCGGACGCGCCGCCGACGCTGGAGATCAGCGTCATGCCGACCTTGCCGAGCAGCTGCCCGACCGTCTCCGGCGCGTAGTCGCCGCCGACCGCCGCCGCCACAGCGGTGAAGCCCCGGTGCATGTTGGCGCCGTGGTCGGCGTCGCCGATCGCTGCGTCGAGCTCGGTCAACACGTCCCGGTGGCTGTCGACAGCCGCCGCAGTGGCCAGGATCCAGGCACGCGTCGTCTCGATGTCCAGTGTGTCGACCCGGTTCCCACCCTCGCCGCTGTCCCCTGCGTTCACAGCTGCCGCCCCTCCCCCATCACTCGGGACTCCGACGCGAGTTCACAGCCCCCAGCGCAGTGCCGGTGTGTTCACAGGCGCGTCCCACAGCTCCAGCATCTCGTCATCGACCTGGCAGAGGGTGAACGACGCGCCCGCCATGTCCAGACTGGTGACGTAGTTGCCGACCAGACTCCGCGCGATGGTGACGCCGCGTCCGGCGAGGAGCCGGGACACCTCGTGGAAGAGGATGTACAGCTCCGACAGCGGGGTCGCGCCCAGCCCGTTCACCATCACGATCACGTCGCCGCCGTCCGCTCCGGTTCCGGCTTGGGCTCCGGCCTGGGCTCCGGCCTGGGCTCCGGCGAAGACCGGTTCGGCCAGGATCGCGTCCAGGGCGAGCTTCGCCACCTCCCGGGCCGAGGCCAGCTTCGCCCGCCGCCGGCCCGGCTCGCCGTGGATGCCGACGCCGACCTCCATCTCGTCCTCGGGCAGCAGGAAACCGGGCTTGCCGTTGGCAGGCGTCGTGCACGCCGTGAGCGCCACCGCGAACGAGCGTGACCTCGCGTTGACCCGGCGTCCCATGTCGGCCACGGCCGCCATCTCCGCGCCGCGCTCGGCCAGCGCCCCGGCGATCTTCTCGACGAGCACCGTCGCTCCGGTGCCGCGCCGCCCCGCCGTCCACGTCGAGTCCTGGACCGCCACGTCGTCGTCGACCAGGACCGTCTCGACCGCGATCCCGGCCTCCTCGACCGCCAGCTCCGCGGCCATCTGGAAGTTGAGCACGTCGCCGGTGTAGTTCTTCACCACGAACACCACGCCCGCACCGCTGTCGACCGCCCTCACGGCAGCGAGCATCTGGCCGGGCACCGGGGAGGTGAACACCTCGCCGGGGCACGCCGCGTCGAGCATCCCCACGCCCACGAAGCCACCGTGCAGCGGCTCGTGGCCGGAGCCACCGCCGGAGACCAGCGCCACCTTGCCGGGCCGGGTCCTCGCGGTCCGCCGCACGAACGTCGCCCCGCCCTCCGCCGCGTCGGTGACCACCGTGAGCGTCGGGTGCGCCGCCGCCAGTCCGGCCAAGCTCTCGGCGACGTAGGCATCGGGGTTGTTGAGGAACTTCTTCACGACAGACATCCCTCCCGTACGGCCGACCCGACCCGACCCGCGCGGCGCGCTTCCGGTTCGGCGAGCCGCGAATCTAGCATCGCGAACATGACCGAGAGCAGTAACGCGCCCACCGATCGTGTCCGCGTCTCGCCTCCGGCGGAAGAGGGCGGGCGCTCTGCCGGACCAGGACCGGTCACCGTCGGCCTGGTCCTGGTCTCCCACAGCGCGCGCCTGGCCGAGGGCCTGCGCGAACTGCTGGAGCCGCTGGGCGGCGGGCTGGTCCCGATCGCCACGGCCGGCGGCGCGGAGGACGGCTCCCCCGACGGCGGCCTGGGCACCAGCTACGAACGCATCGAGGCGGCGATCACCGCCGCCGACGCCGGTGCCGGCGTGCTGGTCCTGCCCGACCTCGGCAGCTCCGTGCTGACGGCCCGCCTCGTGCTGGCCGACCTCGGACGTGTGGACGCACTGCTCGTCGACGCGCCGTTCGTCGAGGGCGGCGTCGCCGCCGTCGTGGCCGCCTCCACCGGCGCGTCGCTCCCCGACGTCGCCGCGGCCGCCCGCGAAGCCCGGTCCGTCCCGAAGTTCTGACCCAGGCCGCCCGCAGGGGCGACCGGGCAGCATGCCGGGAACCCTGGGAGAATGCAACCAGTACTGACCGAGGAGAGTGAGCGCTGACGTGGGCAGTCCCGTCGACAACCTGGTGGACCTGCTGGATCTGGAGCAGATCGAGGTCAACATCTTCCGGGGCCGCAGCCCCGAGGAGTCCCTGCAGCGCGTCTTCGGCGGGCAGGTGGCAGGCCAGGCGCTGGTGGCCGCCAGCCGCACCGTCGACCCCGACCGTCCGGTGCACTCGCTCCACGCCTACTTCCTGCGCCCGGGCACCCCCGGCGTGCCGATCGTCTACCAGGTCGACCGCATCCGGGACGGACGCTCGTTCACCACCCGCCGCGTGCTCGGTGTCCAGCAGGGCAAGACGATCTTCGCGCTCACCGCCGACTTCCACCTGCCCGAGGAGACGCCGTTCGAGCACCAGACGGCGATGCCGGACGTGCCGGCGCCGGAAGACGTCCCCTCCGCGCTGGACGAGGTCGGCTCGGTCCTGGGCGAGCTGCCGCCGTTCATCAGCCGCCGCCAGCCCTTCGACCTGCGCTACGTCGAGCGCCTGCGCTGGACCGAGGAGGAGCTCAAGGGCGTCGAACCGCGCAGCGCGGTCTGGCTGCGCACGAACGGCACCCTCCCGGACGATCCGCTGATCCACACCTGCGCCGTCACCTACGCCAGCGACATGACACTGCTGGACGCCGTCCGCGTCCCGGTGGAGCCGCTGTGGGGCAAGCGGCACTTCGACATGGCCTCGCTGGACCACGCCATGTGGTTCCACCGCCCGTTCCGGGCCGACGAGTGGCTGCTCTACCAGCAGGAGTCGCCGGTCGCCGTGGGCGGCCGCGGGCTCGCGCGCGGGCAGATCTTCGACCGCCAGGGGCGTCTGGTGGTGTCGGTGATGCAGGAGGGCCTCTTCCGCCGCATCGCCTGACGGGCCCGACCGGCCCGGTGCGGCCCTTTCCCCTTCGGACTCTTTCCTCTTCGGACTCTTCTCTTCGGACTCCGCCTCTTCGGGCTCTCCTTCCTTCGGACTCTCCCCTCTTCGGACTGGTGCGTGGGCACACAGCCGAATGGGGGAAGATGACCCGTGCCCATAGAACAGCAGTCCGACTCCGCCCCTGCCCCGAGCCCGGCCGAGCCCCGCCCGGACACCGGCCTCCTCGGCCGCCTGGGCCGATCCGTCCGCGGCTCGCTCGCCGACATCACGCCGCTGCGGGAGCACCCCCACTACCGGCGGCTCTGGTTCGGGCAGGCGGTCTCCGGCATCGGGCAGCAGATGACGGCGCTCGCCGTCTCCGTGCAGGTCTACGCACTGACACACTCGGCGCTCGCCACCGGTCTGATCGGCCTCTGCTCGCTGCTCCCGCTGGTCGCCTTCGGCCTCTACGGCGGCGCGATCGCCGACCGCGTGGACCGGCGCCGGCTCGGCCTCCTCGGCGCCAGCGGCGCGGCGGTCCTGTCGGTCGTCCTGGCCGTGCAGGCGCTGCTCAGCCTGCATCTGGTGGGCCTGCTCTACGGGATCGTGGCGCTCCAGGCGATCTGCTTCGCGATCAACGCCCCGGCTAGGGCCTCGATGATCCCGCGCCTGGTCCCGGCGGAACAGCTCCCGGCGGCGAACGCGCTGGGCAGCCTCAGCATGAACCTGGGCCTGACCGTCGGCCCGATGATCGGCGGCCTGTTCATCGGCCTGTGGGGCTTCCAGGCCGCCTACCTCGTGGACGCCGTGGCCTTCGGCGCCTCCCTCTACGCGATGTGGCGCCTCCCCGCAATGAAGCCGGAGGCCGCCGCCGACGGCAAGCGCGCCTCCGTCCTGGACGGCCTGCGCTTCCTGCGGGACCGGCCCAACCTGCGGATGACCTTCCTCGCTGACATCGCCGCCATGGTCTTCGGTATGCCCCGCGCCCTCTTCCCGGCGCTCGCCGCCACCGTCTACGGCGGCGGCGCCGGCACGGTCGGCCTGCTCACCGCGGCCCCGGCGATCGGCGCCCTCGTGGGCGGCCTGTTCTCCGGCTGGGTCGGCCGCGTCCACCGGCACGGCTTCGCCACCACCCTCGCCGTGGCCGCCTGGGGCCTGGCCTGCGCCGGTTTCGGCCTCACCCAGCACCTCTGGCTCGCCCTGGTGTTCCTCGCCTGCGCGGGAGCGGCGGACACGGTCTCGATGATCTTCCGCAACACCATGCTCCAGGCAGCCGCCCCGGACGACATGCGCGGCCGCCTCCAGGGCGTCTTCATCGTCGTCGTGGCTGGCGGCCCCCGCCTCGGCGACTTCGAGTCCGGCGTCGTGGCCCAGCTCACCACCCCGTCCGTCTCCGCCGCGACGGGCGGCCTGGCCTGCCTGGCCACCCTCGCCCTCCTCGTCGCCCGCTACCCGTCCTTCCTCCGTTACGACGCCCGCACCCCGACCCCTTGATCACCTTCCGGCACTCCCCGCCACCCCCACGCCCGTGACCTGCACGCATCCCCACGGAAACCCGTGCACAACCACGGCCCCGGATCCTGTATTGTTCTTCCTGTGCCCGGGAGACCGGGGACGGACCGCAAAGCCGGAAGGCAGCGCAGTCACGGGACGTGGCGCAGCTTGGTAGCGCACTTGACTGGGGGTCAAGGGGTCGCAGGTTCAAATCCTGTCGTCCCGACAGGCTTAAAGGCCCGTCGGCTTGGAAGGAAACTTCCAGGTCGGCGGGCCTTTGTCGTTGCCACGAGCGGAGTCACTTCACGATGCGCAGGTGGCGCTTCGGCTCGTCCCTGGGGACCACTTGGGGACCAGGAGCGTTCTGGAGACCAGCCGCGAGGTGCGCGCTCAGGGCCTCCCCCGCCAGCTCAATCGAGCGCAGGTTCGGGTGCAGGTAGCGCTGTGTCGTGGTCAGCGAGCCGTGTCCGGCAATCTTGCGCAGCACGTGGGGCGGGACGCCGGCGTCGGCCATCCATGTCAGCCCGGTGTTGCGCCTGCCGATTACCTCATCCGTGCAGTTCAGGCAGCATGTCGGTACTCGTGGATTACGCCGCCCAGGCGGTCTCTCCGGCGTATGTTCAGGTGGATGATCTGTCCGGGTTCGACTGGTTCGGGCACCGCGCGTAGTGGTGCCGCCTGACCCATGGCTTGGTGGGGCCGGTGGTCGTTGTAATGCTGCTCGAACTCGCGTAGTCCGCGGCGCAGGTGGCTCTCATTCCAGATCAGGGTGCGGTCCAGGAGTTCGTGACGGCAGGTCTGCACCCAACGCTCCATCAGGGAGTTCATGCGCGGCATCCGGACGCCGGTGAGCACGATCTGGATGCCGGCGTCAGCCAGGATCTGGTCGAAGAGCGCTGGGAACTTCGCGTCCCGGTCCCGGATCAGATACCTGACGGTAGCTCCGGCATCCTCCAGGTCCATGATCAGGTTCCGGGCCGCTTGCGTGACCCAGCTCGCGGTGGGGTGCGCGGTGGTCCCGAGGATCCGGACGCGACGGGTGGCGTGCTCGATGACGGCCAGGACGTACTGGCGTTGACCGGTCAGGGTGACGGTCTCGATGAAGTCGCAGGCCAGCAGCGCGTCTGCCTGAGCACGGAGGAAGTCCGCCCACGTGGTGGCTCCGCGGTCCGGGGCGGGGTCGATGCCCTCGGCCCGGAGGACCTCCCACACCGTCGAGGCGGCGACCTTGATGCCGAGCGCAGCCAGCTCGCCGTGGACCCTGCGGTAGCCCCAAGACGGGTTCTCGCGTACCAGCCGAAGGATCAGGAGCCGGATCGAACGGACCGTCGGTGGGCACCCGGGTCGCTTCGGCCGGCAGGTGCGCACCTGGCGCCGCCGCATGAGATCACGATGCCACCTCAGCACCGTGTCCGGGCAGACGAGCAACCGCAGCCGCCGCAGGAACTCCCGGGGCAGCGGCACCAGCAGAGCGGCGAGGAACGCGCGATCCTCCGGAGAGAACGTCACCTTGTCCCCGCCGAGCTGTCGTTCAAGGACGGCGATCTGGTGGCGCAGAACGAGGATCTCCGCGTCCTTCTCGCGGTCCCCCATCGGCAGAAGCCGCACGGCAGCGAAAGCGTGGGAGACGGCCAGGTAGGCGAAGCGAAGCAACACAAGTGATCATCTTGCCGTAACCCCAAGCAGCCTCTGACCTGGGCGGATGACATTCTCGGCAGGCGCACTGTCGCGGTCGAGTTGGACCGGGGCACGATCCCGGCTCGGAACCGCGTCGCGCGACGGCTCGTCGACCGCCGGGCTCCGCACCTCGTGCCCTTGGTGCCAAACGTGCAACCAGCTGGCGCTCTCTTGTGCTCTGGAACGAATAATCTGCTCAGTTGGCCTCGTATGGTGCCCGTATGTCAACGACACCCCTGACCGCGGAGCATCGAACGACTCCGCCGCGGGTCAGCCTGTTTACGCTGGGGGGGGACCATCGCTATGGCGTCGGCGACCTCGGGCGGGGCCCCCGCTCAGCTCCACGCCGGCAAGCTTGCGACCCCCGTGCCCGGCCTGGCTGCCTTTGCCAACGTCGCCGAGATCGCGTTCCGTCAGGTCGCAAGCACCTCTCTCACTATTGAGGACATCTACCAGCTCGCCGACGCCATCGATGCCGAGCTCGATGCTGGAGCAACCGGTGTAGTCGTGGCCCAGGGGACTGACACCCTCGAGGAGTCGGCCTATCTGCTTGACCTCCTGTTGCATCGAACGGCCCCGGTTGTCGTGACCGGCGCTATGCGCACCGCGTCTGCGGTCGGCTCCGACGGTCCGGCCAATCTGCTCGACGCGGTCACCCTCGCCGCCAGCGGGATGGACTGCGGTGGAGTGAGCGTGGTGATGGCCGGTGAGATCCATGCCGCGCGCAGAGTGAGCAAGGTCCACTCCTTTCTGCCGGCTGCCTTCGCCTCCCCGCGCGGGCCTCTCGGCGTGATCAGTGAGGGCCGAGTCGGCCTGGACACCCGTGCCGCTGCTTCGTCGCCGGTCATAGAACGGCTACCGAGGGGGCCGATTCCCTCCGTGCCGATCGTCACCCTCGGCCTCGGCGATGACGGAGTGCTCCTGCGCGCCGCGGCCGACGCCGTGATCATTGAGATGTTCGGTGCCGGTCACGCGCCAGCATGGCTCGTCAACGAGATCGAGACGCTCGCCCGCGAGGTGCCTCTGATCATGACCAGCCGGACCCGCAACGGGCTCGTCCTGCGGGAGACCTACGGGTACCAGGGCCCGAGGTCGATCTGCGGTCCCGAGGTGTCCTCACGGCCGGTCCGTTGACCTCAATGAAGGCGCGGATGCTGGTCATCGTCCTGTTGCGCAGCGGCGTCCGCGACCTGAGCGGCGCCTTGACCGAGCTGGAGGACCGGCTGTGACATCCGACGACGTCCGGGTTCGGCGGTTCGAGCAGTCATTGGTGCTCGAGGCCGACCCCACCGGCCGGCGCCGCTCGATCGAGGAAGTCATGGGGCACTACAACGTGCCCGGTGTGAGCGTAGCCATCGTGCACGGAGGCGAGATCGTCCATGCGCGGGGCTACGGTGTCGCCGACGCACACAGCGGGCAGGCTGTCGACCCCTCAACTCGCTTTCAAGCATGCTCGATCAGCAAACCCGTCTCCTGCTTCGGCATGCTGCGGATGGTTCACGACGGGGCGCTGGACCTCGACCGCGACGTGAACGACACGCTCCGGTCGTGGCGGGTGCCACAAAACAGCGACTGGCAACCGGTCGTCACACTTCGCCTCCTGGCCAGCCACCGCGCCGGCCTCACGGTCTCCGGCTTCCCCGGTTATCGCACCGACGACGCGCTCCCGACCCTCACGCAGGTGCTCTCGGGAATCTCACCCGCGAACACGGAGGGCGTACGCGCCAACATCCCGCCCGGACTATGCTTCCGCTACTCAGGTGGCGGCACGACGGTACTGCAGCAGCTTCTGGAGGACGTCCAATCCCGCCCCTTCGGCGATCTGATGGACGAGCTCGTGTTCGGCCCCGCGGACATGACGTCAAGCCTGTTCGCCCAGCCTCTGCCCCAGCCTCTCGAGCACACCGCAGCAAGCGCACACGACGGGTTGGGAGAGCCCGCGCGGGGCCGCTGGCGGGTGTACCCAGAGCTGGCCGCAGCCGGACTGTGGACCACACCGGTGGACCTTGCGAAGTTCCTCATCGCCACCCAGACGTCGGTGAGCACCGACCGAGGTATCCTGCCAAAGGACCTGGCCAAAAGCACCCTGGCGACGCCTCTGGCCCCGGCTCATCCGGGCACGCTGAGTCACATCGGAGTCGGCTTCTTCCTCGGACAGGCGGACGGTGCCGCGTACCTCGGACACTCGGGCTCCAACTACGGATTTCGATCCCTGGTCCTAGGCGAGCGCCGCCTCGGCAGCGGGGTCGCTGTCATGACCAACAGCGAAACCGGAGGCAACGTCATCCGCACGATCCTCCGGGCCGTCGCCAAGAGCTTCGAATGGCCAGGAGCCGGCGCACTCGACCTCGGCCCCACCGCCCCGGCGGCAACAGTTGTGCGCGAGCCGCTCGAGGGTACCTACCAAACCGAGGACGGAGCTTCGCTGTCGATCGACGACGACGGCACGGCGCTCCACGTTCGCGTGAGCGGCCAGCCGACGCTCCGGTTTGAGCGCTGGGGCGAAAGTCTCTACGGCTCCGGCGAAGTCGCCATGAGACTGGTTGTCGAGTCCGACGAGCGCTCCCGCCCCCTGGTGGTGCTTCGCGACGACGACACCGAAATCGTGTACCGGCCTCAGCCCTAGAGGTGTGCGGGATCTTGGTGCCTAATTCTAAGTTAGCTGTCTAGTAAGCGAGTTGGCTTCTGTCGTGGTGAGATCATGGCGGTCTTCCTGCTTCTGGGTGGATCGGCTCGCTGCTTTATTGCTGGAGTTGGCGCACATGGCCCGACCGGCGGCGCGATCCTTGGCTTCTCAGTGCCCTTCGCGGCGGGTGAAATCGCAGCAGAGGCTTGACGGTGGCGGGAAAGACCCCTGGCGACTTTGCATGATTCCCGCCAATCTGTCCCTATTCCAGGTGGCTTCGAGTGGCCGAGGGCTGCGATCACCATGCGATCACCAGGGCCGCTGCAACCTCCCGGGCCTGCCGGTCTCCCTTGCGGGTGCGCAAAGGGGGCCCCGCGCGACGCTGGCTGCAGGGGACGGCGTGCTGAACGCCGGGGCGCGCCGGGTGCGGCTGGGCCAGGTCCCCGGTGATGATGTGCCGCTCGGCCCGCTGGGCAGTCTCCTCCTCGACGGCTACCGCTCCCCCGGCCGCGACAGGCTCCTCCATGGCGACCATGCCTGCCGTCGACCGACCCCTGGCTCCCATCCGGCCCAGGTCGAGCTCGGGACCAGGGTGCTGTGCGGTTTCTGCGCGTGGACGCTGCCGGCGGAGCATCCCTTGAGCGAGTTCGCGGTCGCGGTGGCCGGGGTCCGAACTCCCGCCGTGGCAGCGAGGGACGGCGCACCCGAGGGTCCGGCTCCGGCCCCAGGAACAGCGCCAAGCGAGAATAGTCAGGCGGTGCGGATGTGGCGGCGCGCGCAGACACACGCGCTGCGGGGCTTCGGGGCGGTCGCGGTGTTCCCCTGGCTTCGGCCCTGGGCTTCGACAAGGCTTGTCGCACTGACCGATGTCGTCGATCTGGCGCGCGACGCGGTGGTGCGCAGCGCGGACGCTCGTGATCTGCTGACGGCCGCCTGCGTCGCGGCACTGCCCGCGCCGACGAGCCTGCGTGAGGCGCTGCCGGACGTCGCTGCGGGGTGGGGCCTGGACGGCGAGGCGTTGCTGCTGGAGGCCTGGACTCGTTGGCAGAGCGCCTGAGCCGAGGGCGAGGCGTCGGTGGCGTCGTGCGCACGGGCGGCGTCCGCGGCGGTCTACGAGGCGTTCGGCCGTCGGCGCAAGGGACGTGGTGAGGCGCTGGACAGCGTCCAGCGCCTCACCACGTCCTCGATCGAAACCTTTCGGTCTTCTCGCTTCTCTACCAGGGACATCACCCGTCTCGTCCCGTGCCCGCCTGTCCCGCCGCACGGCTGCCGTCGGCCTGCTCGCCACCGCGACCATGCTCGCTGTGGCGCGGTCCCGCGCTCGCACACGTCACCGTCCAACCCGGCACCGCCCAAGCCGGGCCGCGAACCAGGTCTTCGCATTCCGCGACCCCAACGAGTAGGACAAGGCCAGCACCGTCAAGGCGCAGGTCTTCTTCCCCACCGACCACCCCATCGCGTCCGTCCTGGCCACCAGGTACCCGGCTGGACCGACCAGATCCAGACCGCCAAGCTCGCCACCCCGATCCACACCGACGACGGCGACGTCACCGAAGCCGTCTCCTCGATCACCGAGACCGGCGGAACCATCAACCCCAGCCACCACCAGGACTTCACCGTTGACTTCGGCCAACTGCTGACCGGCACCGACCAACTGGTCTTCAAGCCACTGCAGACCTACTCCAACGGCAACGTCGTCCGCTGGATTGACCTCCAGCAGCCCGGCCAGGCCGCGCCCGGCCACCCTGCCCCCGTCCTCCACCTCACCCCTGTGTCAACCGTTAACGCCAGCACCCTCCAGCCATGTTCGGACAGTGGCGTTGTGCTCACCCAGCCGCGGTGGAGCGCAGTGCTGATGGCGGCCGCCGTCGTCGAAGCGGACGGCGGGACCAGGAAGCTCGATCGCGCCGAGCGACGAGTGATCAACCTTGATCACGAGCCCCTGCGAGCGAGTCTGCGGGCAGGTATAGACCTGGTCGAGCGTGCGGACCTCACCTGCCGGGATGCCAGCCGCATGCATGTGCGCCAGCCAGTGCGCCGGCGGATGCTGGAGCAGAGCCTTCTCGATCTCCTCCACGAGGTCGCATCGCTGGGCTGTGCGTTGCGCGTTGGTCGCGAACCGCGCGTCGGTGGCATCCAGCCCGACGATCTCGACGAACTTCACCCACAGCGCCTCATTCGCGACTGCCACCTGGATCTCACCGCCCTCGCAGCGGAACAGGCCGTAGGGGGCGATGGACGCGTGATGGTTGCCGGTGGCCCGGCCCACCTCACCAGCCACGGTGTATCGGGTGCCCTGGAAGGCATGCACTCCCACGATCGAGGCGAGCAACGAGGTGCGGACGACCTTGCCGCGCCCGGTGCGCTCCCGCTCGTACAGAGCGGACAGCACACCATAGGCACCATTCATCCCAGCTAGGACGTCCGCGATTGGCACGCCTGCCTTTGTGGGAGTGCCCGGGTCGGGGCCGGTCAGGGACATCAGACCCGCCTCGCCCTGGGCTATCTGGTCGTAACCGGGGCGCCCGCCCTGGGGGCCGTCGTGACCGAAGCCGCTGATCGAGAGGATCACCAGACGCGGATTGATCCTGTGGAGCTGTTCGGTGGAGAAGCCGAGCCGGTCCATGACGCCCGGCCTGAAGTTCTCGACGAGTACATCGCCGTGCCGTACCAGTTGGGTCAGCAGGTCGACGCCCTCCGGGGACTTCAGGTCCGCTGTGACGGATTCCTTGTTGCGGTTGCAGGACAGGAAGTACGTGGACTCCCGCGCGTCCTCAGGCCCGACGAAGGGTGGGCCCCAACTACGGGACTCATCGCCCTTTCCCGGCGCCTCGACCTTGATGACCCGGGCGCCCATATCGCCAAGCATCATGGTTGCGTGAGGGCCGGCGAGGGCACGGCTGAGGTCGACAACCACGATGCCCTGCAGTGGCCCCTGAAGGTCTGGCTCTTTGTGTGTGGTGCTCGCTGCCATGGGTCAGCGCTCCAGGCTCACGGAGACGTGTTTGCGCTGCGTGTAACTGTCCAGCATGCCCTCGAGTGAGAACTCCCTGCCGATGCCGCTCTGCTTGAAGCCACCGTAGGACTGGCCGAGCACCTGACCGCCGCCCTGGTTGACCTGGACCCAGCCAGCCTCGAGCGCGTGTGCTGTGCGCAGCCCCGCGCCGAGGTCGTGGGTCCACACGAATCCGGCGAGGCCGTAAGCGGAGTCGTTGGCCATGCGCACTACCTCCTGCTCGTCCTTCCAGGGGATGGCGCACAGGACCGGGCCGAAGATCTCTTCAGAGGCAATCCGCCAGTCGTTGTTCACGCCTGCGAAGACTGTGGGTTGCAGGTAGTAGCCGTGCGAGAGCGGACCCTCGGTCGGGGGCAGCCCGCCCAAGGGGACCTGCACACCCGGTTGCCCCATGCCGTCGGAGACGAAGTCACAAACTCGCTCGAACTGCTTGCGGTTGACGATCGCGCCCATATCGCTGGATTCGTCGAGAGGGTCACCGACCCTAAGCGTGGCAAGCTTGTCGACCAACTTGCCGAGGAAGGACTCATAGACCGATTCATGGAGGAACAGACGTGATCCGGCGGTGCACGACTGGCCCTGGCGGAAGAACCGCATCCCGGCGATGGTGCCGTCGATCACCCAGTCCTCGTCGGCGTCGGGGAAGACGATCTGCGGGCTCTTACCGCCGAGTTCGAGGGATACCGGCACGATGCGCTCAGATCCCTTCTCCATGACTCGGCGGCCAACCGTTGTGGAGCCGGTGAAGGAGAGCTTCGTGATGTCCGGATGTGAGGTCAGTGCTTCGCCGGCCTCGGTGCCATATCCGGAGATGACGTTGAGGACGCCCGCGGGAAGGAACTGCTGGCAGATCCGGGCGACGGCCAGAACCGCGAAGGGAGCGTCCTCGGCGACCTTCAGCACCAGTGTGTTGCCCGTCACCAATGCGGGGGCGATCTTCAACGCCGCCAGCATCAGCGGGGCATTCCAGGGAATGATGGCGCCAACGATTCCAAGGGGTTCGCGCCGCGAGTAGTCGAGGACTGAGGCGTTGAGCGGGATACTTTCGCCCTTGGCTTCGCTCGCCAGCCCGCTGAAATAGCGGAAGCAGTCGACGACGAACTGCATCTCCCCACGCGACTGGGTCCGCAGGGCGTTGCCGTTCTCCAGCGAGAGAAGCTGCGCGATGCGCTCCTGCTCGGGCTCCAGCGCATCGGCGATTCTCCGGAAGAGGTCACCGCGGACACGGGGCCGCAGGTCACGCCAGGCGGGGTGGGCCCGTCGCGCCGCGGCGACTGCCCTTTCGACGTCCTCTGTCCGGCCGCGGGGGATGCGCCCAATGACGGACTTGTCGCGCGGGCTCTCGACGTCGATCCATTCGCCTTCGGCGGCAATCGTCCAATCGCCGGCGATCAGCATCGGCTGGTCGCCCACGTGGTATCGGGATTCTCGCACGTCATGCATTTGAACAGTCACTTTGCGTACCCAATCTTGTGGTCGCGAGGTTGGCGGGCGGGGAGTGGGTCCTGACGGCGGCGTCTGCGCAGGCGCTCAGAGATACAGCCCGCGCTGCAGATGCGCCCGAGCCAGCCGCTCGGCGGCGAGAGAGGTCGTCAAGGTGCCCCCTCGGGACCTCTTGGATGTTGCTTGGTCACGCCGACACGTACCGGTCAGCGATATCGAGCGCGGTGTCGATGAGTCGCAGTCCTTCGGCCGCGTCGGTGTCCGAGATGTTGCAGGGGGGAACCACGTGGATGCGGTTGAAGTTGGTGAACGGCAGCATTCCCTCGGCCTTGAGGAAGACCGTCAGCTCAGCCATGGCAGGACTGGTTCCGCCGTAGGGCGCGAGCGGCTCGCGGGTCGCGGGATCGCGGACCAGTTCCAGGGCCCACATCGCCCCCGTGCCCCGTACCTCGCCCACGCTCGGGTGGCGCTCCGCGATGGCCCGCAGTCGAGGTCCGAAAATCTCTTCGCCCAATCGCCTCGCGTTCTCGACGATCCCTTCATCCTCCATCACGTTGATGGTCGCGACCGCGGCCGCTGTCGCGAGGGGGTGACCGGAGTAGGTGAGGCCTCCGGGGTAGGGACGCTTGCCGAAGTAGGAGGCGATCTCGCGGTTGATCGCCACGCCCCCGAGCGGCACGTAGCCAGAGTTCACGCCCTTGGCGAAGGTCAGAAGGTCAGGAACGACTCCCGCCTCGCCGATGGCGAACCAGGCCCCGGTCCGTCCGAAGCCCGTCATCACCTCGTCGGCGATCATCATGATGCCGAAGCGGTCACACAGCTCACGGACGCCCCGCATGTATCCGGGCGGCGGCACCATGACGCCGGCGGTACCGGGAATCGACTCGAGCACCACAGCGGCGATGGTGTCCGGCCCCTCGAAGGTCAGGACCTGCTCCAGGTGCTCCAGCGCGCGTGCGCACTCTTCCTCCTGGCTCTGGGCGTGGAAAGCCGAGCGGTAGAGGAAGGGACCCCAGAAGTGCAGCGTTCCGGACGTGCCCAGATCACTGGGCCAGCGCCGAGGGTCGCCCGTCATGTTGACCGCCGTGGCGGTACCACCGTGGTACGAGCGATACGTCGTCAGCACCTTGTACCGACCGGTGACCAGCCTCGCCATCCTTACGGCGTGTTCGTTGGCGTCGGCTCCGCCGTTGGTGAAGAAGACCCGGTTGAGGTCCCCGGGTGTGCGCTCGGCGATGAGCCGCGCCGCTTCGCTGCGCGCCTCGTTGACGTATTGGGGCGCGATGGTGCACAGACGGGCCGCCTGCTCCTGGATCGCAGCGATGACGCGAGGGTGCTGGTGACCGATGTTGGTGTTGACCAACTGGCTGCTGAAGTCCAGGTACTTCCTGCCGTCACCGTCCCAGACGGAGGAACCCTCAGCCTGGGTGATCACCATCGGGTCCAAGGTGTCCTGCGCGGACCAGGAGTGAAACACGTGCTCGCGGTCGAGGCGGTAGGCCCGCTGCGCCACGGATTCCGTCGCCACCTGCTGGGAGCCTGCAATGCTCATGGGTGTCCTCGCCAGTGAGTCGGGGAAAGGGGGCCGGACGTCGAGCGGCTTCTCGGTCAATGCCTGGTCCTTCATCGGTTGGTCTCGGTGATCAGGGCGGCGAGCAGCCTGGTGCGGTCGGGCAGGTGGCGGATCACGATGTGCTCGTGGTCGGCGTGTGCCCCGCCTCCGACGGCGCCGAGGCCGTCGAGGGTGAGGCAGCCGACGCCGGCGGTGAAGTTGCCGCCGGAGGCGCCGCCGACGGAGACGGACCACAGCGGGCCGAGGCCGAGGAGGGAGGCCCGCTGTTCGGCGCCGTCGAACAGTGCGGCGGAGTGCGCCGGCTCCAGCGGCGGCCAGTTGGGGCCGCCGGTCACCGTGACGGTTGCACCGGGGTGGACGGGTTGGAGCCGTCGGATCAGTTCGTCGATGCGGTGCTGGGCCGCGCGGGTGGGGACGCGGACGTCGACGCTGATGCGCGCCGCGTCCGGGACGGTGTTGCCGGTGGTTCCGGCGGTGACCAGGGTGGGCGTGACGGTGGTGACCTCATTGCCGGTCAGCGCGCTGACCCAGTCGGGCAGGCCGACCAGCGCGAGGATCTGGTGGGCGGCCTCGACGGCGGCGTTGACACCCTTATCGGACTCCAGGCCAGCGTGGGCCGCCCGGCCGCCGATCACGATCTCGTACCAGGAAACGCCCTTGCGGGCGGTCTTCAGCGCACCGTCGGCGGCGGAGGCCTCCAGGACGAAAGTGGCACGGCATCCGCGGGCGGCCTCCTCGATCAGGGCGCGGGAGGTGGCTCCGCCAGCCTTCTCGTCGCCGGTCACCACGATGGTGATGCCGTCGCGCTGCCGCTCGGTCAGTGAGGCAACGGCGTGCAGGAGCTGGACCAGGCCTGCCTTCATGTCGAAGATGCCGGGGCCGGTGGCAATGCCGTCGTGGACCCGCCACGGGTGGGTCGCCAGGGAGCCGATCGGCCAGACGGTGTCGTGGTGGCCGAGCAGCAGCACCCGGCGGGTGGTGCCGAAGGTCCAACGCACGTGGGTGACGCCGTCCACGACGAGGAGTTCGGGTTCCTCGCCGAGCAGGCGGGTGCCGACGGCGGCCATGGTGCGGGCGCTGGCGGCGACGGCCTGGTGGTCGGCCGAGAACGACTCGGCGGCGACGAGCTGTTCCAGGTCGGCCAGTATGGCGTGGAGATCGGGTGCGACGCTGGTCATGGCCTGCCCTTTCACGGTGGCGGCCGGAGTTCGGCCGCTGGCGTGACGGCCGCGGCGCAGCTGGCCCGCACAGTGCCCAACGCATGTCTTCGGGTCGCATAGCTGTGCGCGCGGGCGTGGGCCTTGTGGGTCGCCGCCAGGATGGGTCGCGGGTGGGCGCTCCGCTGGGGTGTCGGGATTCGCCCGGCCTCGGCAGCCGAGGCCGTCACGTGATCCATGGTGCCGAGCGCCCGATCGCGCGTCGTCGTCGCCAGAACCGAATCGGCACAGGCCTGTTCATCGCCCCGCACGAACCAGTGCCCGCCCCTTCCGAGGAATGCGCTGGGCCCCCGTCGACCGGTGTCGGCGGGGGCCCAGCACACGCAAGACGTGGGACTACAGGTTCGCGGCGAGCAGTTGGCGGAGGTTGCCGCCGAGGATCTTCAGGATGTCGTCCTCGGGCAGGCCGCGGGCCAGCAGGGCCTTGGTCACCTCGGGCATGCCGGCGGGCTCGTCGAGGCCGGGGAAGGAGAAGCCGGGGTCCTGGTCGTCGGCGAAGTCCTCGCAGCAGGGCGGCGTGAGGTCGGTGAGGATCTCCTTGACGAAGTCGGCGCCGATGCCGACGTGGTCGATGCCCGCCACGGAGGCGACGTGTTCGATGTGGTCGACGATCCGGTCGACGTGGACGTTGTCCTGGCTGTCGGTGAGGAAGTCGGGGACGAACGCGACGCAGACGATTCCGCCGGTGGCGGCAACGCCGCGGATCTGGTCGTCAGTCAGGTTGCGGTGGTGGTCGCGCAGGGCGCGGACGCAGGAGTGGGTGGCGATGACGGGGCGGGTCGCCAGCTCCAGAACATGGGCGACGCCGGACGCGCCGAGGTGGGAGATGTCGAAGAGGATACCGAGGCGCTCCATCTCCTTGACGGCGGCGATGCCGGGGACGGTGAGGCGGCTGCCGGTGGCGTCCTCGCGGCTACCGTCGGCGAGCGGGGTGCGGCCCCAATGGGCGATGGAGGCGATCCGGACACCGAGGCGGTGCATGGTGGAGAACAGCTCGACGGAGGCGTCGATGCCCGGGGCGCTCTCCAGGGCCAGGACGAGGGCGATCTTGTCGTCGGCCAATGCGGCGTCGATGTCGTCGCCGGTGGTGCAGAGGGCGACCTGGTCGTGGTTCTCCTCGGCCAGGACGTGCGCACATTCGATCATGCGGAGCGTCTGCCGCAGCGCTCCTTCGGGCTGGTAGGGGGCGTCGATGAAGACGGGCAGGACTTGCAGCTTGATGCCGCCGTCGCGCAGTTGCGGCAGCCAGCGTTCGCGGAAGAAGCGGCCCCAGTGCTGTCGAGGCCGGGCGGCAACGGCCATCAGCAGGTCGTTGTGCGCGTCGGCGACGACGGCGCGGCGGTGCAGGTCCTCGGACAAGGAAAGGCCTTTCCGTGAGAGGGAAGAGTGGGGACGCTGCGGGGCCGCGCCGGACGAGGAGGATGTCCTGGTGACGCGGCCCCGAAGCCGGTGGGCCGTCAGGCATGGGCCAGGCGCGGCACAGCGTCGGTCAGGGAGCGGGCGTAAGGGCTGGACGGGGTGTGGATCACCTCGTCGACCGGGCCGTGCTCCTCCAGCCGGCCGCCGCGCATGACCGCGACGCTGTCGCAGACGTAGCGGACGACGGCCAGGTCGTCGAGGGCGGAGGTGATCTCGTCCGCGACCAGATCGCGTTCCCGCAGAGTAGGCGCCCTACGGTCGCAACGGTTGGTGTGGCACGACGAATCGCCGGGGTCTACTTGGCGAGGCGGATGAACCGCGGGATGTCGGCGATTCCGAGGGTGCCGGGACCACCCACTTCCGAGGAGTTTCCTGACATGGCGCTCATCGACCACGACGACACCATGCTGGCCGTCATCGACGTGCAGACCGGTTTCTATCCGGGCGGGTCGATGTGGACCGGCTGAGGTACTACGAGGTGGTGCAGCGCGTCGCGTGGCTGACCGGCGTTGCCGACCGAATCGGCATCCCCGTCGTCACCGAGGAGGACCCCGAGGGCAACGGGCACGCCGAGCCCGCCATCGGAGACCGCCGGCCGGAGACGGCGGTGATCCTGCCTAAGAACGCCTTCTCCGTCTGCGACAACCCCGACATCGCCGCCGCGATCGACGCCACCGGCAGAAACACCATGGTGCTGGTGGGCCTGGAGACCGACATCTGCGTGGCCCACTCCGCGATCCGGCTCCACGAGGCGGGCAAGCGGGTCGTCGTCGCCCACGACACCACCTTCTCCCCAGCCATCGCCCATGAGCGCGGGCTGCGCCGGCTCGCGGCCCAGGGCATCGAGACCCTGTCGGCCAAGGAGGTGTTCTACGTACTGGATCCGCACCAACGAGCGCGCGAACGCCTTCCATGACGCCCACCACCTGGACCCGCCCATCCCGGGCGGCGTCCGCATGTGATCGCCGACCAGCCTGCTGCGTCAGCCGGTGGCGGTGCCTGTTCCGGGCCCTCCACCGGAGTCCAGCAGCCGCAGTTCGAGCATCGCGGCGAACCGCTGCGCGGGATCGTCCAGGTCCAGTCGGCTCACCTCGGCCACCCTGCGGATGCGGTAGCGGAAGGTGTTCTGGTGCACGAACACGCTCGCCGACGCCGCGATCACGTCTCCGAAGGCGTCCAGCCAGGCCCGCAGGGTCGCCACCAACTGGGTGTTGTGCTTCGCGTCGTACTCCACCAGCCGCGCGATCGGCGCCGAGGGCTCGTCGCCGTGGGCTTGGGCCAGGTCCCGCATCTCCAGCAGCAGCGCGTCCACGTGGACGTCCGCGATCGAGGCGACCTTGCGCCCGCTGCTCCCCTCTGCCAGCACGCGCAGCACGCGGTCTGCGTTCGCGCGTGACCGCGCGAGCGCACCCGGCTCGGCCGCCACGGACCCCACCCCGAACACGGCGTCCGCGCGCCCGCCCACGCGCTGCAGGAATTCGGCGCCCACCTGCACGGCTCGCTCACGCGCCACGGCGGCATCGCCCGCTGCGGGCACGATCGCGTAGGCCACGTCCCCCAGCAAGGCGACCGCTGACCGGGGCTGTACTGCCGTCAGGTGCAGGCCCAGCGCGCTGGTCAGGCGCTGCCGCTCTGCGGTGACGACCGCGTGGTCACCGTCTCCGGGCACGGCCAGTGCCAAGGCCATCACCAGCGTCGGCTCCTGGGCCAATCCGAGCCGCCGCAGTGCCTCCCCGGCGCCGGCGCCCCCTTCGAGCGCGGTCGCCACGAGGTCGGCCCGCAGCCGGTTCTCGGCGTCCGCGCCCGCGCGGACCCGCAGCATGTGCAGGGCGACGAGCTTCGCGGCCTCCTTGAACGCTGTCTCCCGCTCCGGCGTCAGCGGCCGGGCGACCGCCGCCCACATCGACCCGAGGATCTCGTCCCCCGCGCGGACGGCGACCGCCACGCGGGGCAGCGCGGTCTCGCCCTCGTTGATCGTCGCGGGCGCGATGTGCACCGGCTCGCTGCTGCGGTAGATCTCCCGGAACACTCCGCGGCTCTCCAGGATTCGCACGTACCCTTCGGGCACCTGCCGGGCGAGGATCGTCGCGACCCGCGAGGCGTCCGCCTCGTCCTGGCGACCGGAGAACGCGAGAATCCGCTGGCGCCGGTCCTCGATCGTGATCGGCGCGTCGAGCAGTGTCGAGACCGCGTTGGCCAGCGCGAACAGGTCGCCCGAAGGAACCCCGCCCAGCGTCTGCTCGCCGGCCTCCCCGACATCACCCTCGGCCAGCAGCATCCGCAGCATCGCCGCGAGCTGCGCCCATGACGCCCCGCGGGTGAGGGCGAGCAGGGCCACCCCGGTCTCCGCCACGACCCCGGCGAGATCCTCGTCGTCGACGACGGGCGCGCGCACCACAAGCGCGGCGGCGCGCCTCGCCGCCAGCTGCCGCAGCAACGGCTCGATCTCCTCGCGCGAACGCACCGAGACGCCGAGCACGATCGCCCGCTCCGGGAAGACCTGCTCGTCGTGCGGGTCGAAGATCGCCACCCCGCCGATCTGCCCCACCGCGTCGGCGTCGCCATGGACCAGGTCGAGCAGCGTCCGGCCGAAGTCCTCCAGGACCCGTCCCAGACTGCGAGCGGGATACGTCGACATGTGCTGAATCATCTCCGCAGGCTAGGACGGACCATCGCCCGTGAGTTCGTACCTGCGAACAACAATAGATCCGCCTCTGGTAGCAGCGAACAAATCACACTGCCAGGCTCGGCAGGCGCCCCAGTCGCACCAACGCCAGTACCACGAGCGCCCCCGTCGAGGCGACCACGGACAGCAGGTCCCGGGCCGAGCCGCTGACCAGCGGGATCTCCGTGCAAGCCGCGGTGACGGCCCCCGCACCGAGGGCTCGAAGCGTCCGCGACGCGTCTGCGATCAGCGCCTCGGCCGTCGCAACATGGCCGTCACGAGCCTCGACCCAACCGAGCAGAGCCGCAGGCGCTGGACCATGCGATGGAAGCCCGCGCTCCAGTCCTTCGACATCGCCTTCGGCGGCCGACTCTCAGTCGGCCGCCGATCAGTCAACCACCCGAGTTGCACCGCTGGCTGTACGGACCGGCATGTCGATCTACCTCTCCGTCACGGATCGTCAGACTTGTGCAGCGACGACGTTCAGACCGCCGGGGTCTGGATCGCGGCGCCCCTCACGTGGCCCGCCGGAAAGGCAGGTATATGACGGCCGTCGCGGCCAGTCATGTCCTCGTTGACAACCAGGGCGTTCAGGATCGCCTCCTCCACGCTCTGGACCGCTGCCTCGAACAGTGGATTCATCCGACCCCAGGGTACGAACTCGAGATTCTCATTGACCAGGTCAGCGTCGGGATCAAGCGGCGGAGTGCTCTGGAGCTGACCGGGATTGGCTGTTGAGAACGCGAGGAAGATGTCGCCAGAGAAGTGCGATCCCGTGGTGCCGGTGCGTCCAGCCCCCAGCGTGGCTCGCCTGGCAAGAGCTTCACATTCACCTGGCAGCAGGGGCGCATCCGTCGCAATGACGACGATGAGGGAGCCGGAACCCGGCGGCTGCCTCCAGTTCGGATCGGATTCGATGGGGTTGGGGTAGTCGACGAGCCGGGAGCCGACGGGATCGCCGCAGACCGTCAGCTCCGATCGCTTTCCGAAGTTCGCCTGGACGAACGCACCCACCGTGTAGCGAGTCTCCCCGTAGCGGACGACCCGTGACGACGTCCCGTTTCCGCCCTTGAAGCCGTAGCAGACCATGCCGGTCCCGCCGCCAACGGAGCCTTCAAGGACCGGGCCGGACTTGCCGCTCTCCAGTGCCGCCACGGCCTGTTCGGCGGACACGTGGTCACCGTCGATGTCATTGAGGTATCCGTCATAGGTCTCCCCGACAACCGGGAAGATCCAAGCCGGCGCAATGCTGCGGTCGGGTTGCGAGTTCGCCCAGTTGATCACGCCGCGATGGCACGGCCCGACGGCGTGTGTGTTGGTGATCAAGATCGGAGACGACATGGCGCCCCGCTCGTTGATCCAATGCGCGCCAGTCAGCTCGCCGTTCCCGTTGAACGAGTGGACCCCAGCCGCGCAGGGCTGGGTCAGGATGTTCTCAGGTCGAGGCAGGATGGCGGTTACCCCAGTACGTACAGGTCCTTGCCCGACCGACAGATCCCCATCCCCGGCGATCGTGGTCTGGTATCCGACCAGGACCCCCTCGACATCCGTAATTGCGTTGAATCGTCCAGGCTCCCCGAGCAGTGGAAAGCCCCAGTCGCGCGCTCGAACCGTCATCACGTTCCCTTGCCTCAATGTTTGACGAACGTCGGTGCCATGGGTGGTGTCGTGGCTTGTCGTCACACGCCGATCCATTCGGTCGACTCGGTCACGGCGGCCAGCCGCTCGGGGACGGGGGAGAGACCGATGCCGGGCCCCCGGGGAACGTCGAGGTGACCGTCCTTCAGGACGAAGGGCTCGGTGATGTCGGTCCGGTAGTACCGGTCCGAGGCCGAGGTGTCGCCGGGGAGGGTGAAGCCGGGCAGCGCGGCGAGCGCGACGTTGGCGGCCCGGCCGAGGCCGGTCTCCAGCATCCCGCCGCACCACACCGGGACGCCGTTCGCGGCGCAGACGTCGTGGATCCGGCGGGACTCCAGGTAGCCGCCGACCCGGCCCGGCTTGATGTTGACGATCGAGCAGGCGCCCAGGGCGATGGCGTCGGCCGCCGAGCGGGCCGAGACGATGGACTCGTCCAGGCAGATCGGGGTGCGGATCCGGCCGGCCAGCGCGGCGTGGCCGCGGACGTCCTCCTCGTCCAGCGGCTGCTCGATCAGCAGCAGTCCGAACGGGTCGAGCCGGGCCAACTGCGGGGCGTCGGCCAGGGTGTAGGCGGTGTTGGCGTCCACCTGGAGCAGCAGGTCGTCGCCGAAGCGCTCGCGCACCGCGCGGACCGGCTCCACGTCCCAGCCCGGCTCGATCTTGAGCTTGATCCGCAGGTAGCCCTCGGCCAGGTAGCCGTCGACGGCGTCGAGCAGCTCCGGGACGGAGTCCATGATGCCGACCGAGACCCCGGCCGGGACCCGCTCGGCGGTGGCCCCGAGCCATTCGGCCAGCGACAGGTCGTGGGCCCGCAGCCAGGCGTCGAGGACGGCGGTCTCCAGGGCCGCCTTGGCCATCCTGTGGCCCTTGAACTGCGCCAGCGCGGGCGCCACTGCCCAGGGGTCCAGCGAGGGCAGCGCGGCCAGTGCCGGGATGAGGTGGCTGCGCATGACGTCGGCGGCACCGGCGGCGTACTCGCTGGAGTAGAGCGGGTCGGCCATGGTGACGCACTCGCCGTAGCCCTGGTGGTGCTCGGTCTCGATCCGGACCAGCAGGATCTCCCTGGAGGTCATGGTCGCGAAGGACGTTCGGAACGGCGCGACCAGCGGCATCGCGATCCGGCGCAGTTCCACACCGACGAGTTTCATGGCTGGCTCTCCTGGTTTCGGTCGAGCGTGGGGTGGTCGAGCGGAGGATGGTCGACCTGGGGGCGGTCGATCACGTACCAGCCGTCCCGAGTGAATTCGGTGACGGCTCTGCCCTCGGCCATCAGTCCGCCGAGGACCTCGCGCAGCGCGTGCCGCCACGCCCGGGCGGTGGCCGGGTCGCTGCGGCGCAGCTCCTCGATGTCCGGTGGGATTCGGACCAGGGCGGGGCTGCCGTCGCAGCGGCCGACGACGGGCAGGCCGTCGGGCTTCGCGTCCAGTGCGACGACCGCGCCCGGGGTGTCGAGGTGTGTGGCGGCGAGGTGGGCGGCGGCGGGGCGGAGGCCGGCGGTGGCGTGGATGGCACGCTCGCCGGCCAGGTCCCAGCGGACCAGCAGCCGGTCGGTCTCGGCGCCCGCGTTGAGCTCGTCGTTCATCGGGCCGTAGAAGTCGGTGAGGTACTCGTCCGGCAGCGCGCCCAGCTTGGTCAGGTTGAAGTAGGCGTTGCGGCTGATCAGCGGGTCGTAGGTCCAGGTCACGGTGGTGATGCCGCGGGCCAGCGCCCAGGCCCGTTGGTGCAGTTTGACGGCGAAGCCGACGTTCCGGCTGCGGAGGCCGGACTCCACTCCGGCGATGTGCGAGTGGAGGCCGGTCGCGGCCAGGAAGCCCAGGCAGGCGCCGACCATTCGGCCGTCCCGGTGGACGCCTACGACGTAGCTGCCGGAGTGGGCGAACACCCGCAGCAGATCCGGGGTGATCAGCGGGTTGGTGGGTTCGGGCCGCCAGACGCGGTCGAGCAGCCGGCAGGCTTCGCGGATCCCGTCGGGTTCGTGCAGCTCGGTGATGGTCACGTCGGCTCCGCGCGCGGCGAGCGCCGCCGCCGCGGCCGCTGCGGCGCTCTCCGGGTGAGGGGTCTGGTGAGGGATCGCGTTCACGAGGGCACCTCGTCCGTCTTCGCTTGGAGTTCAGCTACCAGCGCCGCCACCAGCGCAGCGCGCCTGGGCATTTCGGCCACCAGGACGTGCTCGTCGTCGGCGTGCGCGCCGCCGCCGACCGCGCCGAGCCCGTCCAGCGTGGGTGTGCCCACGCCGGCGGTGAAGTTGCCGTCGGAGCCGCCGCCGACCGCCACCCCGCGCAGCTCGCCGAGGCCCAGTTCGGAGTAGAGCCTGCGGGCCTGCAGGAAGAGCCCCGTGGACGCGCCGGCCTGCAGCGGCGCCCGGTCGGGGCCGCCGTGCAGCTCGATCGAGGTGCCCGCGAGCACCGGCTTCAGCCCGCGCACTGCGGCGTCCACCCGGGCCTGCTCGGCGAGGGTCTCCACCCGGACGTCGAGCTGGAGCCGCGCCGCCGCCGGGACCGTGTTCTGGGTGGTGCCGGAGGCGGCCACGGTCGGGGTGACGGTGGTCCCGCTCGCCGGGTCGGCCAGCGCGGCCAACGCCAGTACCTGGTGCGCCAGTTCGGTGGTGGCGTTGACGCCCCGGTGGGGTTCCAGCCCGGCGTGCGCGGCACGGCCGGCGATCCGCAGGTCGTAGCTGGAGATGCCCTTGCGTGCGGTCTTCAACGCGCCCTCCTCGCTGGCCTCCAGGACCAGCACGGCCCGGGTGCGCCGGGCCTCGGCCTCGATCAGCTCGCGTGAGGACGGGGCGCCGGTCTCCTCGTCGCCGGTGACCAGGACGGACACCCCGTCCAGGTCGTCCAGCAGCGAGAGGGCGTGGAACAGCTGCACCAGCCCGCCCTTCATGTCGAAGCAGCCCGGTCCGGTGAGCCGGCCGTCGACCACCTCGCCGGGATGGGTGGCCAGTGAGCCCAGCGGCCAGACCGTGTCGTAGTGGCCGAGCAGCAGCACCCGGTCGCCGGCACCGAAGCGCCAGCGCAGGTGCGGCCGTCCGGCGGCGTCGAGCCACTCGGGGGCGGTGCCGGTGAGCCGGGTGCCGAGATCGGCGACGACCTTGGCGCAGGTGCTCACTGCGGCCTTGTCCGCGGTCGGCGACTCGGTGCCGACCAGCTCCAGGACGTCCTCGACCATGGCGGGCAGCCGGGCCTCCAGCGCGGCCGGGTAACCTCGCACGTCAGCCCACCTTCGGGGTGGCACGCGCGCCGTGGTGGAGGTAGGGCGTGCCGTCGGCGAGGGTGTAGAACACGACCGGGAACCAGGTCTCCATGCCCGGCTGCCGGACGGCGAAGACCCCGGGCCGCACCGGGTGCAGCGGCAGCTCCGTCGCCGCCTCCGGGAGCAACGAGGCCAGCGGACCGGTGGACGTGCTGCGCATCACCAGGCCGCCGTCGCGCTCGCTGATCTCGATCCGGACGCCGAGCCGCTCGTAGACGCCGACATGGTCTGCGGGATCGAACGGCACCGGCTCGTCCGCGGGCTCGATCGGCGTGCGCATGGTCACACCGCCGACCTCCTGGGCGATCTCCCGGAACAGGTCGCCGAAAAGGCTGCGGGTGTCACCGCCGTTGGTGAGCAGGCAGATGGCCAGGTCCGCGTCGGGCAGCACCCGCAGGAAGGCCGACTGGCCGAGGGTGGCGCCGTCGTGCCCGTAGACCCGGTGTCCGTTCCAGTCGTCGAGGAACCAGCCCAGGCCCCAGGAGTGACCCAGGGTGTCCGGGTCGGGCACCTTGGCCTGAGGGGTCTGCATGGCGGCGACGCTCCCGGCGGAGACGACCTTGGTGCCGTCGTCGGTGAGGCCGCCGTTCATGTGCAGCTGGGCAAAGGCCAGGACCTCGCGCGGGACCGAGCAGATCAGCCCGGCCGGTCCGACGGAGCGCATCAGCCCCCACACCTTGGCCGGCGCCGGGGGGTTGCCGAAGTGTCCGATGGCGGCGCGAAAGCTCAGCACCTCCTCCGGCAGGGTCGCGGTGTGGGTCAGGCCCAGCGGCCGGTAGAGGCGCTCGCGCATCAGCTCGTCCCACGGCACCCCGGTGACGTACTCCAGCACCCGGCCCAGCAGCGTGAAGCCCGTGTTGCAGTACGAGAGGGTGGCGCCCAACGGGTGGGTGGCCGGGACGTCGGCGAGCAGCGCGGTGTACTTCTCCAGACAGTCGTCACCCCGGCCGGTGTCGGCGAAGAAGTCGCCGTCGATCCCGCTGGTGTGGGTCAGCAGGTGACGGAGCGTCACACCGTCGGTCAGCTGCTGGTCGGCCGTCCGGAACTCCGGGAGGAAGGAGACGATCGGGGTGTCCAGTTCGAGCAGGCCCTCGTCGACCAGGGCCATCGCCACGGTGGCGGTCCACACCTTGGAGATGGAGCCGATCTGGAACAGGGTGTCGGTGGTGGCCTCGGTCCCGGCGTCGAGGTTGGCGGTGCCGGTGGCGGCTTCGGCGATGAGCCGGCCCCGGTGCAGGATCCCCAGGCTGGCGCCGATCACGTGGTGGCGGGCCGCCAACTCGTGCAGGCGGGCAGCCCAGTGGGCGGTGATCTGGTCGGGTGTTGCCGTCGTTGCGGTTGCGCCGGTCATGGCGGGCTCCAGTTCTGGTTCGGTCAGTGGTCGGTGTGCTTGGTCACCCAGTCGACGAGGCGACGGGAGTAGTCGGCGCGGTGCGAGGGGCGTCCGTTGAGGATGAACAGGTGCGATCCGCCTGGGTACAGCACCAGTTGGGAGACGACCCCGCGGGTGCGAAGGGCGTGGAACCACTGCTCGGCCTGGCCGACCGGGCAGCGGTCGTCCGCGCCGCCGTGGAGGATCAGGGTGGGGGCATGGACACTGTCCACTTCGCTCAGCGGGGACAGCGCGGTCAGCCGCTCCGGGCCGCCGCCCACCTCCAGGCCGGTGAGCCACTGCCCCATGTCGCAGGTCCCGGCCATGCTGATGAGGTCGGTGACCACGCCGCCGGGGACCACGGTGGCGAAGACGTCGCTGCGGGCGGAGAGCCAGCAGGAGAGGTAGCCGCCGTAGCTGTAGCCGGTCAGCGCCAGCCGTTCCGGGTCTACCAGGCCCTCGGCGACGAGGGTGGCGACCGGCTCCAGGACGTCCCGCTCGTCGGCCTCGCCCCAGGCGCCGACGGCGGCGGTGAAGAACTCCTCGCCGTAGCCGTCGCTGCCGCGGATGTTGAGGACGAGGACGGTCCAGCCCCGGGCGGCCAGTTCCTGGTGGTAGAGGTGGACGGGATCGGCGTGCGGGGCCCAGGCGTTGTGCGGGCCGCCGTGGATGTCGACCAGCAGCGGTCCGCCGACGGGGGCCTGCGGGTCCCGGATGACCAGGCCGTGCACCAGGGTGCCGTCCGAGATCTCGAACTCCCTTTCGACGACGGGGGCGAGAGCGACCTCGGGCAGGGCCGCCGCGGTGTGCCCGGTCAGCCGGGTGCGGGTGTCGGTGCCGAGATCGAGCAGGTCGATCTCGCCGAAGGCGGTCGCGTCGGACACCACCAGGGCGGCTCGTCCGGCCTTGGCGGCGACCGAGCAACCGCTGATTCCGGCGCCGGGGGGCAGCGGGAACTCGCTGATCCCGGCGGCGTCCAGCCGGTAGAGCCGGGAGACGCCGCGGTCGCGGGCGCAGAAGACGATGTCATCGCCGTGGAACTGCGGTAGCGCGCCGGGGTAGCCGGGGCCGCCGGGCATCACATTGCGGTCCAGGGCCCCGGTGAGCAGTACCGGCGCCGAGCCGTCCAGGGGTTGGCGGAGCAGTCCCAGGTGGCCGATGCTGACCGTCGTCCGGCCGGTGACCAGCAGCGCGGTCCCGTCGGGGAACCAGCCGACCGGCCCGACCAGCCCGGTGTCCGGGCCGATCCGCCGGGGTGCGGCCCCTTCGGCGTCGGCGTCGACCACGTGGGCGGCCGAGGCCTCGGTCAGGTCGGCGTCCCGGGCGATCCCGGCGGGGAAGGCGATCCGGGTGCCGTCGGGCGACCAGGCGGGCGGTCCGGCGTGGTAGCCGCCGCTGGTCAGCTGCCGGACCGCGGCGGACTCGACGTCCACCACGAACAGGTGCGAGCGGACCGGGCCGAGCAGGCCGGTGCCGTCGGCCTTCCAGCCGAGGGTGTCGATCACGACGGGGGCGTCGGGGTCGGGGGTGGACGCGGGGGCGGTGAAGGCGATCCGGGTGCCGTCCGGGCTCCACACTGGCACCCCGGCACCAGCCGGACAGGTCTGACGTGTCGTCAAGGCCACTGCCTCGCCCGCCTCGGCCGGCAGCAGGAAGATCTGTCCGGCGCGCAGGAAGGCCAGCTGGGAGCCGTCTGGGGACCAGCGCGGCGCCGCGTCGTCGGGTCCTGCGGTGAGCCGGCGGGCCGGGCCGCCGTTGCGGACCTCCCACAGCGCGCCGACCGCGCGGTCCTGCTCGGCGTCCTGGGTGGTCAGCACGTAGACGACGCGCTCGCCGTCGGGGGTGAGGGCGGGGTCACCCGGGGTCTCGATCCGGTACAGGTCATCGATGGCCAGTGGCCGGGTCATGACGCCTCCTCGGCGGGGGAGATCGTGGGCACGCAGGCCAGCAGGGTCCGGGTGGTGGCGTGTTCGGGCTGTCGCAGCACTCGGTCGGTGGGACCGCACTCGACCAGCCGTCCCTCGTCCATGACGGCGACCTGGTCGGACAGGTAGCGGACGACCGCGAGGTTGTGGGAGATGAAGAGCATCGCGAAGCCCAACTCCCGCTGCAGTTCGCGCAGCAGGTTGAGCACCGCGCCCTGGACGGAGACGTCCAGCGCCGAGGTGATCTCGTCGGCGATCAGCACCCCGGGCCGGGCGGCCAGGGCGCGGGCCAGGGCGACCCGCTGCCGCTGCCCGCCGGAGAGCGCGTCGGGCGTCAGCACGGCCCGGGACGGGTCGATGCCGACCAGCTCCAAGTAGCGTGCCACCTCAGTGCTGCGCGCCGCCCGGCCGGTGCGCGGCAGGGCCTCGGCGACGGCCGCGCCGACGGTCATCCGCGGGTCGAGCGAGGCGTACGGGTTCTGGAACACCAGCTGCACCGGTCCGCGTCCGCGCCGTCGGCCGAGGTCGCCGCCGTCGACCAGCACCTGGCCAGCCGTGATCGGGGCCAGCCCGACCACGGCCTTGCCGAGCGTGGACTTGCCGGATCCGGAGCCGCCCACCAAACCGGTGACGGTCCCTTCGGGCACCAGCAGGTCGACGTTCTCGACGGCCGTGAAGCGGCCGTAGCGCACGGTGATCCCGCGCAGTTCGAGCGAGCTCACGAGGCGGCCTCCGCATCGACCGGGCGGACGTCCAGCGGCAGGACCGCGCCGACCGGGTGCCAGCAGGCGACCCGTCGGCCGGTGTCGAAGCCGACCAGTTCGGGCCGGGTGCTGCGGCAGCGATCGGTGGCGAGGGCGCAGCGCGGCGCAAAGGAGCAGCCTTGGTCGGCGTCGCCCGGTTCCGGGGGCCGTCCTGGGATGGTCGCCAGTTCGGTGTTCGGGTCGGTGGTCATGGTGGGGATCGCCCCGACCAGCGCCCGGGTGTAGGGGTGGGCCGCGCCGCCGACCAGTTCGGCGACCGGCAGGTCCTCGACGATCCGCCCGGCGTACATCACCAGCACCCGTTCGCAGACCTGGGCGACGACGGCGAGATCGTGCGAGATCAGCAGCAGCGCCGCACCGGTCTCGGTGCGCACCTCGGCCAGCAGGTCGAGCACCTGCTGCTGGACCGTCACATCCAGCGCCGTGGTCGGCTCGTCGGCGATCACCAGCTTCGGTTCGCCCATCAGTCCCATGGCGATGACCGCCCGCTGCCGCATGCCGCCGGAGTACTCGTGCGGACGCTGCCGGGCCCGGCGGGCGGCCGAGGGGATGCGTACCGCCGAGAGCCGGTCGACGGCGCGCGCCCTGGCCTGGGCGCGGGTGGAGCCCAGGTGGACCTCGGCGACCTCGGAGAGCTGGCGGCCGACCCGCAGGGCCGGGTTGAGCGAGGCCATCGGGTCCTGGAAGACCATCGCCAGCGTGGTCCCCAGGTGCGGGTCCGAGCGCAGGTCGTGGCCGTCGAAGGTGATCTCGGCGGCCTGGACCCGGCCCGGGTGCGGGACCAGGTCGGCCAGGGCCAGGGCGGTCAGGCTCTTGCCCGATCCTGACTCCCCGACCAGGCCGAGCGCCTCGCCGTGACCGATGGTCAGCGACACCCCGCGCACGGCCTCCCGGCCGTCGGGGAAGCCCACCCGCAGGTCGTGCACCTGGACCAGCGCGCCCTCGGCGGACTCGTCCGGCAGCGGCGCAGGGGCCATCGCCGACTGCTCCGACGGCGGCTGTTGCCGGGACAGTGGGGCGCGGCGTCCGCTGGCCTTGGCGAAGACCTCGCCGACCAGGCCGAACGTCAGGCCGGTCAGCACCACGGCCACGCCGGGGGCGAGGGCCGCGACCGGGTTCACATAGATCCCGTTCAGCTGCTCGTTGAGCAGCCGCCCCCAGTCGTACTGCGGCGCCTGCACGCCGAGGCCCAGGAAGGACAGTCCCGAGAAGGACAGCAGGATGCCGGCCGCCGCCTGGGTGGCGAACAGCGCGGACGGTTCGGCGATGTTGGGCAGAAGGTGCCGTGACACCAGCCGGAACCGGCCGACGCCGAGGATCCGGGCAGCCGCGACGTAGTCGGAGCCGGCGATAGACGCCGTCATGTTCTGCACCAGCCGGGCCATCGACGGGACCGTCGCCACCCCGATGGCGAACATTGCGCCGGTGCTGCCCACGCCGAAGACGGTGGCCAGGAACAGGACGAAGAGCAGCCCGGGGAAGGCCACCAGGACTCCCACGGTCGCGGTGACCAGCCGTCCGAGCCTTCGGCCCAGCACGGTCGGCGCCACGCCGAGCAGCAGTCCGCCCACGACGCCGATGACGGTCGCCTGCAGGGTGAGCTCCAGGGACAGCCGGGTCGCCACCACCACTCGGGCCGCGATGTCGCGGCCGAGGTCGTCGGTGCCGAGCAGGTGCGCCATGCTGCTGCCCTGGTCGATCGCATTGGTGTCGACCCGGTCGGCCTCGGCGCCGAAGAGCATCGGTCCGAGCACGGCCACCACTGCCAGCACGATGCAGGCCGTCAGGGCGGTGACCCCGAGCGGTGTCCGCAGCGTGCGCCGCAGTCGGTGCAGCAGCGAGGAAGAGGGTACTGAGGGCGAAGGCAGGTGCGGCATCGTCAGCTCCCGCGGATCGTGGACTGGGGGTCGGCGAGGCCCAGGGCCATGTCGACGGCGAAGGTGATCAGCAGTGAGGCCGATCCGTAGACCAGCACGATGCCCTGGACCAGCGGGTAGTCCTTCTGGGTGATGGCCGTGACGATGGTCGCGCCGAGGCCGGGCCAGGCGAAGACGTTCTCGATCAGCACGGTGCCGGCCAGCAGCGAGGTGAAGAGCATCCCGCCAAGGGTGAGCGAGGAGGTCAGCAGGTTCGGCAGGGCGTGCCGCAGGTAGTGCAGCCGGGCCGGCAGCCGTTTCGCCCGTGCGGTGCGCATGTAGTCCTCACCGAGCACCCGCAGGGTCTCGACCCGGACGATCCGCGACAGCACGGCCGCCGGGATGACGGTGAGCGACAGCACCGGCAACACATAGGAGGACGGTCCGCCCTGGGACGCCGCCGGGAAGATCGGCAGTGCCACGGCGAACGCCGCCACCAGGCCGACTGCCAGCAGGTACTCGGGTACCGCGCCCAGGAGTCCCGTGGCCGTGGTGAAGGCCAACTCGCCGCGCCGTCTGCGACCGTCCTTGGTCAGGACGGCCGCAGACATCCCCAAGGGGATCGCGGTCAGCAGGATCAGCACGAACGCGGGCACCGCGATCTCCAGCGTCGCCGGCAGGCGGCTGGAGATGATCTGGGAGACCGGCAGCTGAGTACTGATCGACTCGCCGAGACGGCCCCGGAAGAGGTTGCCGAGGAAGGTGACGTACTGGCTCAACAACGGCTGGTCCAGGCCGAGCGAGTGCTTCTCTGCGGCGACGAGCGCCGGTGAGGCGGTGGTGCCGAGCGCCGCCCGGACCGGGTCGCCGGGGATCAGGTGGATCATCGCGAAGGAGGCCGTGACCAGGACCGCCAGCGACACCAGCAACCGCCAGCAGCGGCGCAGGGCGAATCCGGCCCAGGGGTTGCGGGTCAGCGCCGTCGTCATCGAGGCGGCGGCCCTCCCGATCGGCGTCGTTGCGGTCGTCGCCATCAGCCCTCGCTCAGCCGCAGGGTGTCGGGGAGGATACCGACGTCGGCCACCTGGAAGGTGGCGCCCTTCTGGTAGTACCGGACCGGGCTGTCCACGAACGGGGCCACGTCCGCCCGCTTGACCAGCGAGGCGTCGGCCTGGTCCCACAACGGGCAGCCCGCGGTGCCCGGCTGCTTCATCGCCTGCGCGACGAGCTGGTGGTACGCGGGGTTCTGGACGTCGCCGAAGTTGTTGCCCTGCGGGGGGCGCGGTCCGTCGAAGAACTGGGTCAGCTGGTTGGGGAGGTTGACCCCGACGGGCGCCCAGAACACGTCCCAGCTGCCACCGACGAGCGTGCTGCCGATGCTTGGACCGTCGGTGTCGACGGACGTCACCTTCACCCCGAAGGCGGTCCACTGCTGGACGATCAGCTCAGCGGCCGCGTTCAGCTTCGGTCCCTGGGCGGACGAGTAGTGCCAGTTGACGGTGAGCGGCAGGCCGTCCTTGGTCCAGACGCCGCCGGTCTTCGCCCAGCCGGCTGCGGTCAGCTCCGCGGCCGCCTGGGTCAGGCTCTGGGCCGGCAGGTTGCCGGCCACCGAGTTGCCGGTGCAGGGCGTCGGCCCGGTCTCGAGGTTGGTGGCGGGGGTGCCGGTGCCGCCGGTGGCGACGGAGCCGATCTGCTGCAGGTCGAGCGCGGAGAGCAGCGCCCGGCGCACCGCCTCGTCCGCGGTCGCATGGCCGGCGCCCTCGTTGAACAGGAACTCCCCGAACATGTTGGAGGCGCTGACGTGCTTCAGCTTGGCCGCCTCCAGCCGCAGCCGGTCGGGTCCGTTGACGATCGCCGCATTGATCTGTCCGGACAGCAGCAGGTTGGCCGCGGTGGACTCGTTGGTGACCACCTTGAACACCACCTTGTCGGGCATGGCCGCGTCGTTGGTCCCGCCGGGACCCCAGGCGTAGCCGGACCGCTTGACGTAGGTGTAGGAGGCGCCGGGGACCGCCGAGGTCAGCTCGTAGGGGCCGGTAGCATCGGTGGCTCTGGCCAGCGCTGCGGGGTTCGCCAGGCTCTTCTGGCAGACGAGCGGCAGCATCCGGCTCATCTGCACCGTGAACGGCGCGGGCTGCCCGGTGGTGACGGTGACCGTCCCGGTGGTCAGGTCGGCCTTGGCCGAGGCGGACGGCGGCACGGCGAGGCCGAGCATCGGCGACTGGTTCTTCGGGTTCGCGATGTAGTTGTACTCGGCGGCGACGTCGGCGGCAGTGAGCGCCGAGCCGTCCTGGCAGGTCACCCCGGGCCGGATGGTGAACTGCGCAGAGGTCGGCGTGGACGACCACTTGGTGGCGACCCCGGAGACCAGCGAGCCGTCCGCGGTCACATTGACGAGCGTGGCGTAGGCGAATCTGTTGATGAAGCTGGCGGAACCGGCCAGGGTGACGGTGGGACTGAGCGTGCCCGGGTCGGTGCTGATGGCGATGACGACCTCGTTCGCGCCGGTGCTCACACCGGCCGAGCCGACGCATCCAGCCGCTGTCGCAGTCAGGCCGAGGGCGACGGCCGCGGCCGCCAGGCGCGTGGTCCGCGCTCTCGTCACCGCTCTCGATCTCGTTCCCGGGCACGACTCCGGGGTTTCACTGTTGAGCATGATTACCTCCGAGGAGGCGGCATCCCGCCGCCGAGTGAGTGAACAGTAGGTTGCGGGGCAGTGCCTCGGATCGTCCGGGCACACGAAAAACCTGGCGGCCACTGGTGCTCCCGACCGAAGTCACGCTCCAGCGGTGGGCGTACGACGAAGGCCGCCAGGGGCGTGTGCCCCTCGGCGGCCCTGCGGGTCAGCTGGGGATCGCGTGGTCGCGGGCGTCGCGGACCACCTCCGCCAGGGCGGCGACGGTGGGGTGGTCGAAGACCGCGTCCAGCGGCAGGGCGACGTCGAGCCGGTGGCAGACCTAGGAGACGATCCGGGTGGCCAGCAGCGAGTGGCCGCCCAGCTCGAAGAAGTCGTCCTCGCGTCCCACCGGCCGGTCCAGCTTCAGCCCGTCCTGCCAGACCGACGCCGGTACCGACTCCTCCTCGCTCATCTGCTCGCAGCCGGTCGACTCCAGCATCGGCCTGGAGGCGGCCGAAGCGACGGCCAGGTCGAGCAGGGCCCGCCGGTCCGCCTTGCCGTTGGGGTGAGCGGGAGGTCTGTCGCCTCCGCCCACAGGCCGGGCACCAGGTACTCGGGCAGAACCGCGCGCAGCCGGGTCCGGACCGCGTCCAGGAAATCCGGCCGGCCTGCGGCGGACCGGGCCCGCAGCACGACCGTCACCAGCCGCCGGGTGTCGGCGGTGGCACCGCCGGCGAGCACGACCGCGTCCCGGACCTGCGGGTCGGCCCACAGCGCGGCCTCGACCTCGCTCACTCCTCGCCGTGGCGGTCTTTCGCCATTCGCAGCTGCACCATCATGGCCAGGCGCGTATGGGGATCCGCCAGGTCTACCTCGCAGATCTCGCTGATCCTGCGCAGTCGGTATCGCAGGGTATTGGGGTGGATAGCCAGCAAGGTGGCGGCTTCGGTGACGTCGCCGAAGGCGTCGAACCACGCCGATAGGGAGTCGAGCAGGTTCGACTTGTGCTCGGCGTCGTAGGCGATGAGCTGGCTGATCGGTCCGCTCACCGCGTCGCCGCGCGCGTCCGCGAGGTCCATGAGCTCCAGGAGAAGGGCCTCCAGATGCACGTGCGACAGACTCGCCGCTCGTGGGCCGCCCCCGTTCTGCGCGCGCAGCACCCGCAGCGCGCGTCCCGCGGTGGTCCGTGAGTGCGCCAGTTCGTCCGGAGTGTGGGCGAGAGGGCCGACGCCGACGACAGCCCGGTAGCGGCGCACACGGTCAAGGAACTCCGACGCGATGGAGATCGCGTGGTTCTCCGCGTCGGCGCCATGGCGGCTTGTGGGCATCAGACCGTATGCGATGTTGCCGACCAGGGCGGATGCGCTTCGTGGGTCCAAGGCGGTCAGGTGGACGGCGAACGCGTCGCTGAGTCGGCGGCGTACCGCCTCCATGGACGTGTCCTTGGCCAGGCTCCGATCCTGGACCGGACTGTCGAGGACTTCGAGGGCCAGGAGGACGACGGGTTGATCGGCCAGGCCGAGGCGGGCGAGGGCCTCTCGCGCTTCCGGACCGCCTTCGAGGGCGGTAGCCACGAGGTCGCTGCGCAGCCGACTCTCCGCGTCTTCACCCGCCCGGGCCCGCAGAAGGTGCAGAGCGACAACTTTCGCTCCTTCGACCAGCGCCTGAACCTGTTCGTCCGTGGGCCTGGCGCGCATGGTCGCCCAGATGAAGCCGAGGACCTCGTCCCCCGCGCGTACCGCGATGGCGGTGCGTGGCATCTGGTCGAGCCCGAGTCGGTCCGGATCGATCCAGATGGGGTGGTCGCTTCGGTAGAGCGCCCTGAAGACGCCACGGTCGAGGTAGACCTGGGTGGTCTCCTCCGGGACCTGGCGCCCGAGGATGGCCTCAACGCGTGGGCCGTCGGCTTCGTCCTGGCGCCCCGAGAAGGCCAGGAGGCGCGACGAGCGGTCCTCGATGGTGACCGGCGCGTCCAGTAGCGCGGTGATGGCGTTGGCCAGGGCGAACAGGTCCCCGGTGGGGACGCCTCCGAGGGTGCCGGGTTCGGCCTGGCTGACGGTGTCGACGGTCAGCAGCGAGCGGAGCATGACGACGAGCTGGGCCCAGGCGGCCCCGCGCGTCAGTGCGAAGACGACGATGCCGGCTTTTGCCGCTGCTTCGGCAACCTCGGGACTGGTGGTGACCGGTGCCCTCAAGACGAGTGCGGACGCGCCCTTGGCTCCCATGTCGCGCAATGCCTCGATGGTCGCCTCGTCTCCTTGCAGGGAGACGCCGAGGACGACGGCGCCGGGCGGCAGGTCGGGGCTGTCGAGCGGGTCGTAGATCGCGACTCCGCCGATGTGCTCCGCCGCGTCGGGGGTGCCGTGCACCAGGGCGAGCAGGGTCGTGCCCAGGTCGTCGAGTACACGGCCGAGAGTTGCGCGCGGTCGGAGGCTGTCCATCGGGATCATCACCCTCTTGAATCTATGCTGGGTGATTCCCTGCCAGTATGTAGGAGAGGCAAAAAGCGAGGCCCGCTGTTTGGAATAACCGACAACCGACTCGCTCTATGAACCGCTTACGAAGACCGCCGACTTGACGGGATATGGAAGCTTCATTGGGAGTCGCTGGAGTACAAGGCAGTCGGGCGACGCACCGAAAGGCTTCGAGTCGTGCTCAGCTGGGATGCACGGCAATGCCGATGGTCGCGCGCACTCGCCAGCCTTTCTGTTCCTGGAGGATTTCGGCTCGGTCGGCGAGAAGGTTCACGATGCCGATCCCCCGGCCATGCTCGTCGTCTGTGGCATCGGCGTAGCAATTCCGCTGATCGGGATTGATGTTGCCGAAGTCGGCCACCTCGATCCGAAGGGTGCTGTGGACCAGGGACAAGGCGACTGTCATGTTGGAGCGGCCGTGTTGGGCTGCGTTGGCAGCCAGTTCGCTGACGATGAGGAGAGCTGAGTCCCGGTCGTCATCGGCGACACCCCATCGGGCCAGGAGAGCTGCGGTGAACTGCCGAGCCGCGCGAACGTGGCATTCTTTGGCCGGTAGGGTGACTCTTCCTTGATGCTTGTCACCGCCGCATCGGCGGGGCCATGGCGCCCGGCGGGGGTTCTGGCCTGTGAGCAGGGAAGCGCCTCCCCTTGTCGCTGGCACGTTGCATTCGGTAGTGCTAGCCAGAGCCATGGGGCACCTCCTGCGGCTTCCGGGCCGAACCGGCTTCCTGGCGTTCATGCAATGCCAAAATGGTGGCCTTTCCTATGTTCATGTGAACGGATATCGTCCGTCCGTTTGGTAGCGGAGCACAGTCCAGGGCTTTCGGCGCAGACGGCTGATGTCCGTTTCGTGATCACGCGAGGCCGAGGAGTTCGAGGGGTCGGCGGGCGTCGCGCGCGTTGCGGCGGAGCCCGGCAGCGATGTTCGTGACGCCGTTCAGCCGGAGGGCGCCGACGGCGAGGTTGCGCCAGGTCGCCATGGCGCGGAGCGTTGCCGGTCCGTAGCTGGGTGGGAGGCGTCCTCCGCGAAGGTGGTGTCGACGTGCGTGCCGAGCGCGGCGATGCAGGCCCCGGTGAGCGTTGCCACGTCGACGATGGGGTCAAGGTCGAGCTCGTGTGCCTTGGCCAGGGCGTCGGCGAGCACCAGGCGTCCCTTCCCTCGGCATCGGTGCTGGTGACCTCGACGGTCTGGCGGTCGTACATCCTCAGCACGTCGCCGGGCCTGAGGGCATCGCCTGCGATCATGTTCTCGGCCAGGGGCGCGTGGGCGGAGATGCCGATCGGTAGCCCAAGGTCGGCGGCGGCGAGTACGGCGGCGATGGCCGCGGCGGCGCCCGCCATGTCTGTCTTCATGGTCGCCACCAAGTCGGCTGCCTTGATGGACAGGCCTCCGGAGTCGTAGGTGATCCCCTCGCCGACGAAGGCGATCTGACGTTCGGCGTCGGCCGGCTGGTAGTGCAGTTCCAGAAGCAGCGGCGGGGTCGTCGAGGCCCTTCCGACGCCGAGGATGCCGCCGTAGCCGCCCTCGACCAGGTCCAGGCCGGCCAGGAGCCGGAGCTGGACCGGGTGGCCGCTGCGGCGCTTGCTCAGCTCGATGACGGACTGGGCGAATCTGTCCGGGGTGAGGTTGCCGGGCGGTGTGTTGACCCAGATCCGTGCGAGGTTCTGCGCCTGTGCGACTTGGGCGCCTTCCAGTGCCGCGGCCTGGAAGCGTTCGTCGGCAGCGGCACTGGTGACGATCGTGACGTACGTTGCGCGTTCGGTCCGCCGTGAACGGTACGCGTCGAAGGAGTAGCCTCCCAGTTCCCAGCCCCGGACCACGGCTCGCACGAGTTCACGGGTGGTGGCGGGCAGCACGAGGGTGGCGGTGCTGGCCGAGCCTGTGCAGCGGGCTGCGGCGCCGGCGGCGCGCCTGACCGCTCCCGCTGTTGGGACAGGCGGACAGATTCCGTTGCTCCGGATTGGCGCAGGGTGCGAATGCCGGGCGCGGCGGCGCAGGGGGCCACGGTTGCAGGCGGCCTGTTGTTCGAACCGACAGATTGATCGTCCCTACTGGTGCGAGTGCGCCAATGTGGAGGCCGCTCCCGGTCCGCAGACTTCAGGTAGCTGCTGAGCCAGCAGCCGCCTGAACTCGACTTTCCGAGGGAGCTTTGGATGGGAGACCTTAGAGGTCGCACGCATACGGATGCATTCATTGAGGCTCCTCGCACGGTCGTCACGCACAACGATGTGCCTGCTGCTACCCGCGGCTCGGCCGGGCGTCTGCGGACGCTCGGCGAATCCGTCGGTCGCTTCCCGGTCGGCCGTACCAACACGATCGTGGACGTTCCGGGTCTGCGGGTTGGCCAGACGACGGTCACCGACGGTCAGGCGATCTTCAGCGGTGTCACGGCCCTGGTCATTGACGACGTTTCACCTCATCGTCCGGCTCACGCGGGCCTGTTCGTCGGGAACGGACATGGGAAGTTCGTGGGCGCCACCCAGATCGACGAACTGGGTGAGGTGGAGACCCCGATCGTCCTGACGTCCACGCTCTCCGCGTTCCGAGCGGCAGACGCGGTCGTCACCTGGGTCCTGCGGACTCAGGGGGAAGGAGGGGGGATCACCTCGGTCAATCCTGTCGTCGGCGAAATCAACGACTCCTGGCTTTCCGCGGGCGACCCCAGGCCGGTGACGGCCGAGCACGTCTTGCGGGCCATCGACTCGGCTTCATCGGACCCGGTGGAGCTTGGCAACGTCGGAGGCGGGACCGGAGCATGCGCGCTCGGGTTCAAGGGCGGCATCGGGTCGTCCTCGCGGATCGTGTCCGTCATGGGTGAGCGTGTGACCGTCGGCGCACTGGTTCAGGCCAACATGGACGGCCCTCTGCGGGCGTGTGGCAACGTCGTACTGCCCTCTGACTACGGGCTCCCCACTGCTGGGCCTGCCACCGCTGACGGGTCGTGCATGGTCGTACTGGCCGTGGACGCCCCGTTCGACACGAACACGCTGCGCCGCCTCGCGTCGCGTGGCGTGTTTGCCCTTGCCCGCGTGGGAGCCCGGTTCAGCCACGGAAGCGGTGACTACGGTCTCGCGGTCTCCACCTCGCTGCAGTCGGAGCGGTTCAAGCCCGGCAACGACGAGGCGTCGGTACTCTTCGAGGCCGCGATGGACACCGTCGAGGAGGCTGTGCTCGACTCATTGCTTGCAGCTGACACCGTTCCCTCTGCTAACGGTCGTCTCGCCGCGGCGCTTCCCGCCCGGTCCCTGAGCCGCGGGGGCGCCAGGTGAACGACGCCTCATACGAGGGGCCAGCGAAGACGATCGTGGGCATTCTCGGCGGGATGGGGCCGTCAGCGACAGCCGACTTCATGGCCAAGCTCGTTGCCAGGACCCCTGCGGCCATGGAGTTCGAGCACCTGCCCCTCGCCATCTGGTCCAACCCCGAGATCCCCGATCGCACGCGTGCCCTGCTGGGCCTTGGCCCCTCCCCGGTTCCGTCGATGGTGGATGGCGTTCGCCGGCTGATAGCCATGGGGGCCCGATCCATCGCCATCCCGTGCAACACTGCGCACGCGTTCCTGCCCGAGATCCGGCAGCTCGTGGACGTCCCGTTCATCGACATGATCAGGGCCACCGTCGATGCGATCGTCTGCGAGTACGTCGGTGTGCGCTCTGTGGGCCTGCTGGCTACCGAAGGGACACGCCGGGCGGGCCTGTATGCCGCGGAGTGCGAGCGCCGCGGCCTGACGCTGGTGAACCTCGATCCCGGCGAACAGGGCGCCTGGGTGAGCCCCGCCATCCACATGGTCAAGACAGGGGGTGACCTCGCCGTCGCCCGTCTGGGCATACGCAAGGCCGCGCAGAGGTTGCACCAGCTCGGAGCCGACATCGTCGTCGCCGGGTGCACCGAGATCCCTCTCGTCTCCCAGGACGCCACGCAGATCGTGTCGATCGTGGACGCGACCGACTGCCTTGCCTCGGCCGTCGTCCTGCAGAGTGTGGGACACGTCTGCTGAATCGCGACCGGGTCCCGGACGAATGACACTGTGGGTGCCGACTATTACGTCCATGCAGGTCAGACACCTTCCAGTCCACAATCCTAAGACCGGACAATCCGATAGCTGACCTGCGCCGATCAGCTATCGGATTGCCAAGTGCGACTCCCCGGAACCAGCAAGTCCGAGAACACACCCGACCTCAACCAGCCAAGGCAGGCCAGCGCCGTGCACCTTCTCCGGGGGAGCCTGAGAGCGCCAAGGCCATCGAGGCAATGACGGGGAGATCGTCGCCACTTGCGACTGAGCGCTCCAGTTGGCGAGTCTGAGCGCCACGGCTGGCGGGCCGGAGGTAGTCAGTGGGGCGGGTGTGTTGCTACGGGGCGGCCGTCCAGGACTTGGCTGCGGCGATCCATACGGTCACCTTGTCGTCCCGGTCGGAGAGGTCGCGGGTGGCACGCTCGGCCTTGTCGGGATCGACGGCGGCCAGCGCTACCAGGGCGTGCACCCACGCCTGGTCCCTCCAGCCGCTGGGGGAGATGCCTCTGGCCAGGCGCTGAGCGCGCTTCACCAGCGACCGAGCTGGCTCGCGGTGCTCGGCCACGAGCCAGCCGACCGTCTGAGCCATCGCCTCCACGACCTCGTGTTTCGGGCGGGCAGTTTCCCCGTGGGGCATGTCGTCGATGCAGCCTTCCGCAGCGCGCAGTGCCTGCTCGGCCCGGTCGGGGTCGCCGACCGCATGCAAGGCCATCGCGGTCATCGCTCTGACGACCTGGCCCAGCACGCGACCCTGGACGGCGGCCGTGGACAGACCATCCGCAAGGGGCCGGGTCCGTCCCAGGAGGTCGAGCGCGCGGTCGGGGTCGGTCAGGGCCAGGACCTCGGCGACCGCTGTCAGTGCCCCCACCGCCGACTCCAGCTCGGGGTCGGTGGAGATGTCCTGGGTGAGGTCCAGGGCCTCGGTTGCCAGGGCCACGGCATGATCCGGCCTGTCGAGCGCCACGGCGGTTGCGACCACGGCCAGTGCCGTCGCTCTCGCCCCCAGCAACCGCTGCTTGGACGGGCCGTCCGGCATGGAGCGGGCAAGGCCCGCAGTCCGATCCACCCAGCCGAGAGCGAGGGCCGGATCCGTGCCGGCCAACTGCTGCGCGATCCTCGCCTGGGCGTCACCGATGTCGGCGCAGGCCTCCGCCCGCGCCGAACGTGTGAACATCTTCTCGGCGGTGTGCTCGGCCTCGCCGATCAGTTGCTGGGCACGGCTCGGGTCAGTTCCCGACCACTGACACGCCACCTCCGACAGTGCCTTGACCCTGTTGCCCCGACCGGAGGCGGCACGGGCAAGGTCTTCGTCCTCCTCCTCGGGCGGGTCCACGGGGATGACGAGGACGACCTGGACCGCCCTGGCCCGGAGCCGAGCGGCCCGACCGGGATCGAGCTCGGCCAGCGCATCGGCGGCCGTGTTCAGCGCCTCCGCCGCGCGGAAGCGGTCCGGGACCGTGCGGGCGGTGCGCTCGACCGCCTCAGTCAGCCGCCGGATCCGGGCAGGATCGATGTCGGTGAGGGACTTGGCAACCTCAGCCAGTCCCAGTGCTCGATCCGCGCTCTTGGGAAGGCTGTCCGCGATGCTTTCGGCCTCTCCGGCGAGCCGCACCGCCCGGCCGGGATCGACGCCGGCCAGGCCCTTCGCCACCTCAGCCAGCAGCCAGGCGTCGTACATGTCCTCGTCCGGCGGAAGATTGCGGACTACGCACTCGGCCTCGTCCGCGAACTGCCGAGCCAGGTCGGCATCGAGGACGGCGGCGACCTGCGCCACCCGGCACAACCCCCAGGCCTTGTCCAAGTCCTCAGGCCCACCCCGGGCGAGACGTCCGGCCTTGGCCAGGGCCGCTACGGCCCGTTCATGCCGATCCGTGGTCAGGTCGGGCCCCCCGTTCCGGCCCCGCGGGAACCGGGCGCGGCCGCTTGCAGCATGCAGCAGGACCCGCGCCGTCGCCATGGTCGGGCGCCGGTCGAGGGACTTGGCCATCAGCCCGGCGATCAGGTCGGTGAGCTGCCCGGCGTTTTGCATCGGCGGTGCTCCCTCGAACAGCACAGCGGCCAGCGTCGCCTCGAAAGTGGCCCGGCGGAACGGCGAGACACCCTCCACCGCCTGATAGAGCATCACCCCGAGGGAGAACAGGTCGCTCGCCGCCAAGCCGTCCTGGCCGCGGGCCCGTTCCGGGGCCATGTACTCCGCGGAGCCGATGAGCATCCCAGTGCCGGTCAGCGCGGTGTCCTGCTCGTGTACCGCGATCCCGAAGTCCGTGAGCAGGAAACGCTCTCCGGCCACCATCACATTGGCGGGCTTGACGTCGCGGTGCACGATCCCGCAGTCGTGGGCCGCGCCCAGGGCGCCCAGCATCGCCGAGGCCAGCGCCGCGGCCCGGTCCACGGACAGAGCGCCGTGCGCGTCCAACTGCTCCTGCAATGAGGAGCCGACGACCAGCTGCATGACGGTCCAGGGAACGCCGCTATCGATGACCACGTCGTGCACGGCGACGACGTTGGGATGGTCCCGCAGCCGGGCCGCGTTGCGGGCCTCGCGCGCGGCCCGCGCCAACCTCTCGGCCTGCTCCTCTGTCGACACCGCCGGTGGCACCCGCACGGCCTTGACCGCGACGTCGAGCCGGAGCGTTTCGTCGTGGGCCTTCCAGACCTCCCCGAAGCCGCCGGCGCCGAGCTTCGACAGGAGCCGGTAGCGGCCCGCGATCAACTGTTCCGCCTGTGCCTCCTGCGCCACGATCCCCCACCCGTGTCCCGCGCGGCTCGAACACTCGCCAGCCTACGACGCGGATCTACGCGGTGGTGGAGAGCTGGACGAACTCCCGTGTCGCGTCCGCAAGCGGGTTCTTGGCGCGTGGTCCGGTTGAGCAGAAGAGGCACTGACGCTCAATCCGCCAACTTGGACACTCCCTCGCCAGCTGAAGTGCTCAGTCACACCACGGCCTCGGCATCCACCCGGGCGCATCTCGACGACTATACGAACATGTTTTCGATTGACGAGCCGACTCGCCCGCGTCTGGCGGCATCCTCGGCATGATTGTAGGTGCCGAAATCCCCGTCCGCGCAGGTCAAGCAGCATGTCGGTACTCGTGGAGGACTCCGCCGAGTCTGTCGCGCCGGCGTATGTTCAGGCGCTCGACCTGGTGTGGCTCGAGCCGGGCGGGGCTCGTAGACCAACAGCACACGACGCAGGCGGGCCTCGTTCCAGACGAGGGTCCGGTCTAGGACCGGCCCGGAGTGTCCTGACCCAGCGCTCCATGACCGCGTTCTTCCGCGGCACCTGTACGCCCGTCAGAACAGGCGCGATGCAGACAGTCTGGAGGATCTCGTCCATCATGGCTGGGTACTTGGCGTCCCGGTCGCGGATCAGGAACCGGAATGTGGAGGGCTGGCCGGCGTCCTCCAGGTCCATGAGCAGGTTCCGCAGTACCTGGGTGACCCAGGCATGGGTCGGGTGGGCGGTGGTGCCGAGGATCCGGACCCTGCGGCTGGCGTGGTGGATGACCGCGAGGATGTACTGGCACTGTGCGGTGAGGGTGACGGTCTCGATGAAGTCCATCGCCAAGATCGCCTCGGCCTGCGAGCACAGGAATTCCGACCACGTGACGCTTGAGCGGTTCGGCGCGGGGTCGACGCCCTCGCTTCGCAGGAGCTCCCGGACCGTTGACGGTGTCAACCGGATGCCGAGGACGGCGAGCTCGCCGTGGATGCGGCGGTCGCCCCAGGAAGGGTTCTCGCGCGCCAGCCGCAGGACGAGGCGGCGGACTTGCTCACTTCGGGCAGGCGTCCTGGGTGACCTTTCCGGTGGCCTGCATGGCTGTGGCTGGGTCCATGGTCACGCACAGCCCGGTCCACTGGTCGGCGAACGCGTACGCCGAAGTGTCCTTGAGTTGGGTGGGGAGGACGTTCCACATCTGGTTGCCGGAGAACCAGCGGGTCTCGCACGGCCACCACAGCAGCTGGGTGCCGGCCGGTGGCGTCACGCCGTTGTTGTAGGGGACGGTGAGGCACTTGCCGTCGCCGGACTTGATCCAGAAGTAGCCCTTGCCGTCGAAGTAGGCCGACGGGTTGGTGGCCGTCCACTGCTCGCTGCTGGGGACCGGGTTCTGGCAGGCGCGATCGATGACCAGGCCGCCGGTCCCGGTGCTGTCGAGCGCGGTTCCGCGGCTCAGGCACCGCCCGTTCAGGCTGTTGACGTACGTCCGGTTGGGGTTGACCCGCCAGATCGCCGGACCTGCCGGCTGGTAGGTCGGGTTGCGGGCGATGATGTCCGCGATCGTCTTCCAGCCGGGGAAGTCCATCATGACGATGCCGATGTGGGCTCCGGCGTCGCCGCCCTGGTCGAGGTAGTCCGTCAGGTACTGGTTGACGCCTTCGACCGTGGTGGGCCAGAGCACGTAGCCGCCGGCGACGTCGATGGGCCCGCGGGCATCGGCCGTGCCCCAGCCGTTCGCACTGCTGTAGGTCATGAACATGCCGCCGGTGGAGTCGGCGGCGGCCTGGTCCAGATTGGCCTTGACCAGCGACCACTTAAGGTGGGTTTCGACGGTCGTGTAGGCATCCTCGATGTTGCTGTTGTAGCCGTTGACGCCGAGGCCGATGCTGCCACCGTGCGGGTTCTCGAACCCGAGCAGGACGATCTTTCCGCGGACCTGGCCGAGCTGTGGAACGGTCGTCGTACCGGTCACCGAGGGACTGTAGAACAGCCCCGGGTACCGGCTGACGTACTGCTGAAAGATGGTCTGGCGGGTTGCGTCGGTGGTTCCGGGGTCGTCGATGCAGTTGAATGCCCCGCCCGTGCATTCGGAGTGCAGGCGCATCAGGACCGTCTCGCCCGGGTGAGCGGCAAGGAACGCCTGGGTCTTGGCCAGGACGTCGTCGAAGTTCGCGTTCTGGGGGTATGAACCGTGGAAGATGTCGAACTTGCCGCCGTTGACCCGCACACGGATGTCGACCGCGCGGATTCCGCCCTGGTACTGGGCGGTGAGGGTCTGCGCGTTGTCGCCGAAGTCCTGCTGGGCCTGGACGGGATCCCCTCCGTGGATGGCCAGGCTCTCGTGCGTCCCGGGAATCGACATGGCCGCGAGCCAGGTGTGGTCCGGGACGCGGGACATCCAGTCGGGCTGCGAACTCGAACTGAGGGTTTCGAAAGCCGCCGTCGGCCCTGGCTGCGGCACAGGCCGTGGCACATCCGCAGCGGCGGGGGCGCTCGGCGCCAGGGGAACGAGGGCGGTGGCGGTGAGCAGCAGTGCGGCGCGCAGGGCGCGGCTCGCTGGCGATCGCCGGGCGGCGCTGGGGCCAGATCGGTGCGCGGTGCGGGGCATCCAGAGGTCTCCGTTCGTGGCGGCTGGACGGGTTTGTCCAACAAGGAGCGGGTGTCAGGGTCAGTGGCTTGCTGTCGGTCCGACGTGGGGCGTGCCGGTCATGGCTGACCGCGTAGCACGGCAGCGCCCCGTCGCCGGGCAATCACGATGGGGCGGCAGCCGTCCCGGATGCCACAGGTTCGCCGCAATCCGGGACGCTGGAACGATTCCGACGCCCTGAACTGTGGCGATTGCCGCGCCGGGAACGGGTGGGTGGAACGAAGGAGGAGGCTGGAACGGCCCCCGCATATCGAGGATGTCGCCTCGGCGCTGGGAGCCGAAGGAGCATGCGGAGCACAGCTACGGCCGCTCGCCACGCAGCTGCCCCGTCCGCGCAGAGCCCCAAGGTGCCCCGCATGACGTCGTTCAGACCATCGGCCTGGCACTTCGGATAACCGCCCTGAGTGGGCGGTTGGCAAGTCCGCTTGGGGGCTGGGCCTGGGTCCATCGGAGTAACAGTGTCGAACGTCGATCAAGAAGGTGCGAGCTGCCCCCTGTTGATTGGGAGCGTCCGCCAGATCGCGCCGAACTGCCCTAGCAGAAGAGTGGTATGACGGCATTTCTGGGGGTCAAGGGGTCGCAGGTTCAAATCCTGTCGTCCCGACAGGCTTAAAGGCCCGTCGGCTTGGAAGGAAACTTCCAGGTCGGCGGGCCTTTGTCGTTGTCCCGGACTTCTCAACGGACGATCCGCAGATGCCGCCCCGAGGGCTCCTCTGGGACCACTTGGGGACCAACCTCGGTCCCGGACCTGGCCAGATGGGCGCTGCCGCTACTCGCCGGGCTTGGCCCATACCTCACGATCCGGCCGCCTCACCGGCTTCGCCCCCCGGGGCGTGTGCGGGTACCGGGCGATGAACGCGTTGATGACCTCGGCGCGCGTGGTGCTGGCGGACTTCATCTCGCCGCCGCTCCTCTGGAGCCTCACGTCGCCAACGATGGACCTCAAACTCCGGGTCAGCGAGGAAACGGGGCGACGAGAACACCGACCTCTGGCGGGTCGTGATCTGCGACGGTTGCACCGGTCGGGTCGAGCCGCGAATCGTCTGGCCCGACGAGGAGTAACCGCCCGGCCGCCAGGGTGGGCGCTGGTGCCGTCCGTTCCGCGCCCGGGCTGGCTACTTGGCGGCCTTGCGGTGCTTCACCCACCAGCCGATCCAAAGCCGCCCCACGGCGAAGACCACGGCCACGAACGCAAAGCAGAACGCCTCGAAGAGCTGGCGTCCCGGAGTCGGGTCCAGATGGCTGCTGCTGTAGCCCCAGAAGCCGACTGCGAGCAGCACGAAGACGAGCGGCATCAGCCAGCCCTTGAGCATCGTGTGGGGAAGTAGGGGCCGCAGGTAGGCGGGGAGCGGAAAGTCCACCAGATCGGTCGCTGTGGGCTGATGGCTGGAGTCGTCGTTCATGACGGGCACTGTAGGGCTCGACGAGTCTGCCGGTCGAGCGTCAGAAACCGGGCCTGGGCGGCCGCCGCACGCGGCCGCCACAACCCGACAAGAGCACCATGGCCGGACTGCCCCGCACCGCCCAGACCGGCCACGACTACCTCGCCCGCTTCGCCGGCTCCGCGTCCGGCGGCTGGCTCGCGCTGGTCTCCCGCGACCCCGCCAAGCCCAGCAACGGCGTCTCCCGGCCCGCCCTCGACCGGCTGCTCCGCGACGGCCTGGTCCAACTCGGCGACCACACCGGCCGCGGCCGCCCGATCCACGTCACCCAGCTCGGCCACGCCGTGCTCGACAGCCAGGAAGCCCCCGAGGCCGACATGGCCGATGCGCGTCTCGCCTCGTATCTCCACAACCGGAAGTAGGTGAACACATAGTGCGCGCCGTGCAGGGGTGTGATCCTTGACCGAGGCCAGGCAACACGCGTCTGGCCTTCGTCATGCACGGCCAGAGGAGGGGACGGAATGCGCATCAAGCTGGGACGTCTTACCGCCACAGTGACAGCAGTAGCCGCACTCACGGTAGGCGCGACGAGCCTCACAACGGGGAACGCGTTCGCCGCCGGCCCGGGCGGCGTGGAGGCGTGTCCGAGCGGGAACGTGTGCCTGTACTTCAACTCGCCACAGTACGGCTGGGGCGCGTGGGAAGACTGGTCGCCTGGCCAGAGCCTCAGCCTGACGGACTTCACGTTCGCTCACTGGGGGAACGGTTCTGGCTACGGGCAGACGGTGTACGACCGCGCTGCCTCGATCGTCAACAACACCGGCCACACGGTGATCGTCGAGTCGGACCTTGGCCACGACGACTATGTCGTCGCGGGCTACGCCGGATCCCTGGACTCCGGCACCTACAACAACGACTCTCTCCTGTACTGCTGACGCCCAGCGAAGCATCGTGCGGCCCCCTCTGCACCGACACGGTGGAGGGGCCGGCACCGCGCCGTCCTGTGGCCACCCGCCTGTCCAGCTGGCGTCGACCCTGCAGGCGGTTACATCACGTAGCACGGCAGCGGAGGTCGCACGCTGACACACTGCGCCTGCCGATGACCTCATCCGTGCAGTTCAGACAGCATGTCGGTACTCGTGGATGACGCCACGGTGGCGTAGTGGTGCCGCTTGGTTCATGGCTTGGTGGGCCGGTGTGCGTGGTGATGCTGCTCGAACTCGCGAGGTGTGCGGCGTCGGTGGCTTTCGTTCCAGATAGGGGTCCGCTCGTGGAGTTCGTGGCGGCAGGTCTGCACCCATCGCTCCATGATGGAGTTCGTGCGCGGCACACGGACGAGGGCGAGCACGACCTGGATGCCGGCGTCCGACAGGATTTGGTCGAAGAGCGCTGGGAACTTCGCGTCCCGGTCCCGGATCAGGTACCTGACGGTGGCTCCGGCGTCCTCCAGGTCCATGACCAGATTCCGAGCAGCCTGGCTGACCCAGCTCGCGGTGGGGTGCGCGGTGGTGCCGAGGATCCGGACGCGGCGACTGGCGTGCTCGATGACGGCCAGTCCCCGCGAACGACCGCAGCCTGACCGGGGCGAGCCCACAGCAGGTGCGGCAGGTGGTGCGAGCCGTCGATGCGCACAGCCTCCGGCACACGGTCGTCACCGTGGGCTGCTCATGGGGCTCATCTCGGCCACTCGCCGGCCGGCGCGTCGTGCGAGACGGCGAGCCAGAGTGCCGGCGCAGGCTCGCCGCAGGCCGACGAGGCGAGCTTCCGCAGCGGAGGCGTGGATCACGGCACGGAACCCGCTACTGCGGGCGGGCCGCCCTCAGATCCAGCCGCGACGCGCTGCGTGCAGGGCGAGCTGGATGCGGGTCGTGACGGCCGCGTCGTCCATGAGTCGGCGGATGCGGCGTTCCACGGTGCGCGTGCTGATTTCGAGGTGCACCGAGAGCGCCTGATCCGTCAGGCCCGCGACCATGAGCGAGAGCAGACGTACGTCCTCGGCCGAGGGGGCGTCGCCGGACATCTCCTGCGGCCCCGCTTCGGACGTCCGGGGGGTGGTGGCGTCCTGCCACGGCGCGAGCGGAGTGGAGGACACCCAGACGCGTTCGAACAGGGCCTCCAGGACGTCGATCAGGCTGCGGTGGCGGACGAGCACGGCGGAGGGCTCGGGTGTGTTGCGGTCCAGGGGGACGATGGCCTGCGAGGCGTCGGCCATCATCAGCTTGACCGGAACATGGCTGGTCGTGCGAACGAGCTCGCCGCAGCGCAGCGAGGTCTCCAGCAGCCTGACCTCGGAGGCCTCGCTGAGCATCGACTGCTCGTAGACGGTGCGGTAGCAGATGCCCTTGGACATCCGGGAGGTCTGCACCTCGACGTTGTCACCGGCCGGCTGGGCGAGCACCGGTGGTTTCACCATCGAGCGGACCTCGTACTGCGCGCTCTCCTGAAGGTCGCAGGTGGCGGCGGCGACGGCGGCGCGACCGGTGATCACCTGGACGATCTCGGAGGTGTCGCGCGCGGCCGCCGAGCGGCGGAACACCTCGGCCAGGCGCTCCACATGGGCGCGGTCGTCGTCGAGTTCACGTTGGCGGCGGTCCAGCAGGTCGCGGAACGCGTACTCCGGTGTGCGGGCCCGGTAGGCGCCGTCGTCGAAGGGCTGGACCAGGCCGGCGGTGGCCAGGGTGGTGACCGCGGCCTGCACCCGCGGCAGGGCGAGGTTCGTCTGTTCGGCCAGCGCCTCGGTGCGCGCAGCGGTGCGGGTGACCAGAGCCAGGTAGACCTTCTCGGCTTCGAGGCCGAGCCCGAAGCGGGACAGCATCCTGACGTGTTCGTCCGCGGATTCCAGCACCGGGGTGCTCCTTACCATCGTTCGTGGACCTCACCTCGCGAGGTGAGGGCAGCCGCCCGTTGAGAGGAGGGCGGGCGGCTGCCGGTCTTGCTCCGGTGTGGATGTCTACCGGAAGGAGTCCAGGTAGGCCAGGGTGGGGCTGCCCACACCGGTGGCGTCGTCGTATCCCTTGACCGCGTTGAGGCTGGTGTCCTCCCCGAACGCGATCAGGCTGGCGTGCAGCCGCCCGGCGATGACGCCGAAGTCGGCCACCGCGTTGAGCGGCGCCCGGTCGTGCGCGGCCGCCTGGTCGACGACGTCGGTGAAGTCCTTGCTGTTCGCCCGCAGGTAGATCGCCGGGTTGCCGAAGCCGATCGGCCTGCCGTGCCGCGCCTGGATGGCGTCGGCCTGGACGGCGGAGAACTCGGGTGCCGCGACGCTGGTGCCGCCGTAGCCGCCCTCACCGTACGGCGCGCCGTCGCTCATGCCGACCAGGACGGAGGTGTACAGGTCGCCGTTCATGGCCACGTCCGGGGTGACCCGCCGCGCGGAGCCGCTGTGAGCGCCCGTCATCAGCGTGTGGGCGAGGCTGCCGGGCACGGCGTGCTGCTGGTACCAGGGCTGGGCGAAGTCCTCGCTGGTGCCGCCCCCGCCGCCGAAGTAGAAGGCTCCCGGAAGCGGGTACCAGCCGGTGCCGTCGGCGGTGAGCGGTGAGCGCAGCGTGCCCATGTCCGTCTCGAAGCCGTAGCTCCCGCCGGCGTCCTTGATCCCGAGCGCGGTGCCGCCGACCGAGGTCACCCACGGGTCGGAGGAGGGGAACTGGGCCTGCGCGCGGGTGGTGGTCGGGTCGCAGTTGACGCCGGTGGCGGCTGCGGCCGGGGAGTCGTCGCCGCAGTCACCCGCGGAGAACTCGAAGCCGATGCCCTCGATCGCGCCCTGCTGGAACACCTGCTCATAGGCCGCGACCAGGCCCGGGTCCATGTCGCCGCCGGCCGAGTGCATGATCTCGCCCCAGGAGTTGGAGACGACGTCCGCGAGGTGCTGGTCGACGACCGTGGACAGGGCTCCCAGCAGGTCCGGGTCGGTGCACGAGTTCGCGCCGACGTAGACGACGTTCGCGTCCGGGGCGAGGCCGTGGACCATCTCCACGTCCAACGCCTCCTCCCCCGACCAGCCCGCTGGACCGCCGCACGCGTCCTGGCTGTTCCACTGGGCGGAGTTGACGACCTCGGTGTACTGGCCGGGCCGGAAGGCCTTGTCCCCGTGGCGGGTGGCGAAGCGGTTCGCGTCGGCGAGCATCGTGGAGGAGGCGTAGGCGTCGACAACGGCGACCCGGGCACCCTTGCCGGTCAGCCCGGAGGCGGCGATGCCGTAGGCCTTGCGCAGTTGCGAGGGGACGAACGAGCACTCGTCGTAGGCCGTGGACGGTGTGTAGCCGGCGGGGGCACCGGTGACCTTCTTCTGACCCCAGTAGGCCGAGCAGGTCGCGGTGGTGCGGATGCCACCCGCGGCCGCGGTGGCCGTCCCCCGTTGCCCGGCCTCGGTGCGCGGCAGCGGCACGGACTGCGGGTGGGCGTGCGTGGTGACGCTGCTGAGGCCGCTGACGGCGAGCACGGCGGAGGCCACGCTCGCGGGCAGGACGGCGTTCCCGACGGGCGCGTGCCGGATCGTGCCGCCGACCGCGTACTGGTGGATCGCGGTCCCGAAGGCGCGGGCGAGGGCGGCGGCGTCACCGCTGACCTCGACGTAGTGCGCGGTGGTGGCGGTGACGGACAAGCCAGCGCCGGTCAGCCAGCCGTGGACGGCCGTGAGCTGGGCGGCGGTGGGCCCGTAGCGGTGCTGGACCTGGGCCGGGGTGAGGTACTGGCCGTAGCGGGGGCTTCCCGGGGTGGAGACCGCGCGGGCGTAGGCGGCCAGGCCCGCCGGGTCCTGCCCGGCGAGGTAGACGCGGACGGTGAGTCGGGTCGCGGCGGACAGCGCGCCGCGGTCGGCGGTCGCCCAGGCCGGGTGCGTGCCCGTCAGGGCCCGGGCGGCGGGGCTCGGGGCGCTGGCCGCGGCCTGACCCTGGGCGGCCATGGTGAGCGCGGAGGTGGTGAGGGCGAGGGCGGCTATCGCGGCCGCCGTGGCGCGGGAGTGGCGTGAGGTGTTGATGGTGGGCTCCGGGTTCATGGCTGCTCGACCTACTTCACGCCGTAGGCGCGCAGGACGGTCTGGGTGACGGTGTTGTGGGCGCTGTCGTGGGAGGTGGCTCGCAGGGAGACGTAGCGGGCCCAGGAGGGGGCGGTGATCTGCGTGCTCCAGCTGCCGTGGCCGCCCTTCAGGCTCACGGTGTGCCAGGTCGAGCCGTCGTCGAAGGAGACCTGGAGCGTCGCGCCGGTGATCGTCCCGGCCCCGGTGGCGCCGGGCAGCTGGGAGGCGGTCAGGGTGAGCGTGCTGTGGCGGGCGGCGTCGCCGTTCAGGTCGGTCGCGACGCCGTAGTCGAGCTGGATCAGCGGGATCCACGCCCCGTCGGTGTTGGTGCCGGAGGTGAAGCCCCACTCGGTGCGGGTCGCGGTCGAGGTCGGGAACACGCCGTTCTGGCTGGTCGCGGCGACGAGCCGGTAGGGCAGCGTGGCCTGGCTCGGGGCCTGCACGTTGAGCTGCTGGTAGATCGTGGAGCCGATCTTCGTCGAGCCCTGGTAGAGGGTGACGGTCTCGAGCATCTTGTCCGGCGTGCCGCTCCACAGGCCGTAGTCGAAGCCGCTGTGTCCGGCGTTGCCGTCCCCGTAGCCGGGGATGTTGAGGGAGAACCAGTCGCCGCCCCGGAAGGGCAGGGAGCCGGCGTTGTTGAGCCGCGGGTGCACGACAGGGGTGAGCCAGTTGACGGTGCTCCTGGTGCCCTTGCGGTAGTCCGTGATCAGGGCGCGCTCGTTGACCACGTTGGTGATGCCGGCCTCGTCGTACCACTTGAAGCCGCCCGCGCCCGGCGTGACGTAGTCGGTGCGGACCGTGCCCAGCTGCTGCACCATGTCGAACCCGACGCCGAACTGGTCGAAGTTCTGCATGTCGTAGCGGCCCTCGTAGCCGGGCGCGGTGGCGGAGCCCGCGAAGCGGGAGTCGACACGGGCCAGGTCCGTGAGCTTGGGGCGGTAGGTCAGGTCCTGGTTCGGGATGTTCCCGTCCTTGCGCTCCACCAGGTCGTAGACGTAAGGGGTGTTGGGCGTCGAGACGGTGTCGAGCTGGACACCGCCGCGGAGGGTGGCGCTGACGAGAGCGGAGCCCTCGTCGTGCCGCACGCCCACGACCTCGATCGGGCTGTTGGTGGTGAAGTCGGCGGCGCCGTACCACTGGGCGAGTCGGCCGTAGCTGTCGTTGACGACGATCAGCAGCTTCGCCCCGGCTGCTGCGGCGGCCTGGGCCTGGGCGGTGGCGTAGGCGGCGGTCTGGTCGAAGGAGGCGCCGGTGAGGTGCTGCACTACCACCGCCATGCCCTTGACGTTGCGTCCGGTGTAGTCGGCAGCCAGGCCGTTGCCCAGGTAGGCGACCTTCAGACGGCGGCTGCCGGCCGGGAGCAGCGTGCTGCCGGGCTCCACCACCGCGTCGGGGAAGGACTCGGACGGGAAGCGCGGTTCGGTCGCCGTGAGCGTGACCGGGGGCGCACCCTTGCTCCACCGCGTGTCGAAGTGGAAGCTGCCGTCGGTGACCGGCGCGGTCGGCTGCGCCCACACGCTGGTGTACTGGATCGGAACCAGGAAGTTCTCGTTGAGCAGTCCGCCACCCGGGGTGGCGCGGTTCCACTCCACCCGCAGTTCCCGGTCGGCGCTGGTCTGCGGCGTGACCGCCGCCACCTGGCGCGCGGTGCGGGCGTCCAGCGCCGCGGTGCGGTTGGCGTCCAGGTCGATCTGCGGAACCGACAACACGCCCAGGCCGAGGTCGTCCCCGGCGGTGGCACCCGGCAGGTCGGCGTACATCAGCAGCGAGTACTCGCCCTTGGGCAGACGCATGGTCAGCGTGCCGGAGGCGGGGATCGTGATCGGGTTCGGGTACGGGTCACCGGTGCGGTACAGCACGGCCGTTCCGGAGAGCGGGGCACCGCTGCGGTCGGTGGCCTTGACGGTGAGGTTGTAGCGCTCGTCCTCGCGCTCGACGCCGATGAGGGTGTGCGCGACGACGGCCCCGGTGGCGTCGGTCGCCTGCACCTGGCCGTCCGTCACCCCGTATGCCGCCGCGTTCGGATCCCCGGTGACGCTCACCTGCGCGGTGCCGTGCGCCGGGACGGTCACGCTCTGGGCGGAGAGCGTGAAGACCCCGGCGGGGGCTGGGTTGCCGTCCGGGCCGGTCGCCTTGGTGGCGAGGCTCAAAGTGACGTCGGACGCGCCGGTGTTGGTGTACGTGACGGTCTTGGTGGTCGACTTGTCGCCGGTGTGCGGCCACGGGTAGTAGCCGGACCACGCCTCGGCCGAGGCGTCGATCGAGCCGAGCACGGCCGCGTGCGCGTCGACCCGGCCCGCGCCTCCGTCCACGACAGGGATGTCCGGGGTCTCCTTGCTCGTGCTGACCAGGGCGTCCTTGAGCTGCTGCCCGGTCCAGTCCGGGTGCTCCTCGGCCAACAGCGCCGCGGTCCCGGCGACGTGCGGGGTCGCCATCGAGGTGCCGCTCATGGTGATGTAGGAACCGCTGCCCTCGCTGTCGTACTGCGAGCGGGCGGCCAGGATGTCCACACCCGGGGCGGTGATCTCGGGCTTGAGGCCGCCGTCGATCGTGCGCGGGCCCGTGCTGGAGAACCAGGCCAGCTGGTCGTTGGAGTCGACAGCGCCCACGGTGAGCGCGTCGGTGGCCGCGCCGGGCGAACTGACGCCGGGGCCGCCGCTGTTGCCCGCCGCGATGACGAACAGCGCGCCGGTGGAGGCGCTCAGGTCGTTGACGGCCTGGCTCATCGGGTCGGTGCCGTCGCTGGCTTCGGGACTGCCGAGGCTCATGCTGATGACGCGCGCGTGCTCGGTCTGCGCCGCCCACTGCATGCCCGCGATGATCCAGGACTCGTCGCCTTCGCCCTGGTCGCTGAGCACCTTGCCGACCAGCAGGTGTGCGCCGGGCGCAACGCCCTTCTCCACCCCGTTCGAGGCGGCGCCGGTCCCGGCGATGGTGGACGAAACGTGGGTGCCGTGGCCGTAGTGGTCGGTGGTGTCCTCGCCCGGGACGAAGCTCTGCGAGGCCGCGATCTGCGTGCTGAGGTCCGGGTGTCCGGCGTCGATGCCGGTGTCCAGGACCGCGACGTCCACTCCCTTGCCGGTGACGCCCGCGTTCCACGCGTCCGGGGCGCCGATCTGCGCGGTGGACTGCGCGAGCGTGGCCTTCACCTTGCCGTCCAGCCAAACCCGGTCGATGCCACCACCGAAGCGGGCACCGGTGGCCGCCGCCGTCGCCGGTTGCGTGAGGGACTGCCACAGCCGCGCACCGCCGGAGCGGGCCGCGGTCACGGCCGCGCCGTTGATCGCGGTGAGCGGCCGTGCGAGCGACATCCCCGCGGGAGCGACGGCCCGCGCCGCGCGGGCCGCGGCGCCGGTGGCCTTCGCGTACTGGACGATGAGCGGCAACTGCGCGGTGTGCGCGTCGTCGTAGCCGTCGGCGATCAGCAGGCTCACGTCGAACAGCCGCTTGTCCAGCGCACCGGAGGCGACGTAGGGCAGCGCCTCGGCCGGGTAGACGTACAGGTCCTTGCCCACGGTCTGGGTGAGCACGCCGCCGGTCGAGCCCTGCACCTGGTGGACCGTGGCCACACTGCGGCCGTCGGCGAGCGCGGTGACGGTGACCGTGTCACCGGTGATCAGCGTGACCCTGTGCACGGTACCGCCGGTCGCAGCATGCGCCTCCCCCTGCGCAGGGGGCGTCGCCCGGGGCGAGGCCAGCGCATGCGAGGGGTACGCTGCCAGGACGAACAGGGCCGAGGCGGCGAGCACACTCAGCCCACGGCGACGGGAACTTGGGCGTGACAAGGGAAGGCCTCCGAGGGCTGAGGGGGTGCTGGGGGGAACTTGGGCGCCATTCTTGGCGCTGGCGGCAAGCCACGTCAGCGGCTCAGCCTGTCGAGCTCCCGCCATGGCGGGAGCTCGACAGCCAGACCTGACACCTCGTACGGATCGACGAACCCCGGCTCCGGAGCCTCACACCGATCTCGGCCGGGCGGCGGTGGCCGCGCTTGCCCGGAAGGAGCTGCTCGGCTCCGCGTTCGACGCCTTGGCCACCGTCCAGTCGATCGGCCACCTGGCCGCCTCCGCGATCGCCGGAGTCCTGTGGAGCTCGGTCTCCCCGACCGCCGCTTTCGTCCACCTCGCGAGGTGGACGGTCCTCGCCCCAGCCGGACTGCTCGTCAGCATCCGGCGCTGAATCCGGGTCGTCCCAGAGGCCCTCACGAGGTGGTGTCGGATCTCGGCGCCGGCGAAATCCGGCCCCAGGCCCGGCCGAGGCCGATGCCGGGCGGTTGCCGGTCTCCGCACTCTCGTTCTTGAATCACCGGACTTCATCCGCCGCCACGGGCCGAACCGCCCGCGCTCACGGCGAGGCGTGGGAGACCGTCAGAGACGCGAAGCATGCGAGCACAGAACACGATCACGCCGCACAGGGCCCAGGGGGACAGCGCGGCCCTGACCGGCATGGACGCAACAGACGGCGCCTGCATCATTGACGTCTTGTCATGTCTTCTTCTAGCATCCGCCGGGCCCGCGTCTCCGACTACGGGACGGCCTTGCCTGGCCTGCACCACCCCGGATCTCCGCATGCGCAGTTGAAAGGGGTGCCACCACCATGTACCACGTCGGGTCCCGCCACTTAGCGGCCTCTCGCCGACGGCTGCGAAGCCTCGCCGCAGCGGCCTCCGCCGCCGCCCTCCTCCTGTTCGGCGCCGCAGCCACGGCCCAGGCGGCACCGCACCGCCTCGCCGCCACAGCGCCGATCGTGAACGTGAGCTCGTCCTGCTCCGGCCAGAACCAGGAGGTCGTGGCCGCCGCCGACACCACCGGCGACGTCTTCCAGTCATGGATCGGATGCGGCGGCATCGGGTTCGCCCGGTCCACCAACAGCGGTGCCAGCTACAACGCGCCGATCATGCTGTCGGGCTCGTCCGGGGCCTGGGACCCGGCGCTCGCGGTCGCGCCGAACGGCACCGTCTACGCGGCGTTCATGTCGCCGAACAACTACCCCGTGGTGGAGGCCTCGTTCGACCACGGGGCGACCTTCACACAGACCGCCTCGGTCAAGCCGTCCGGGAGCGGCTACTTCGGAGACCGGCCCTACATCGCCGTGGCACCCGACGGGACCGTGTACGTGACCTGGGACTACGGTCCGGACCAGACCAACGTCCAGACCACCTGCAGCGCGGTCGGATCGTGCTCCTTCGCCGACGGCCAGCTGAACGCCGTGATCGAGAAGTCGACCGACGGCGGCAAGACGTTCGGCGGATTCACCGCGATCGGCCCCGACTACCCGACGATGGGCGGGTTCGCCGCGCCACTGCTGGTCGACCCGCACGGCCGCGTGGACTCGCTCTACGAGGGCCACCCGACCGACACGACGTCCCCCTACGCGATCCACAACGGCTACGAGTACTTCACCTGGTCGAACGACGCCGGCACCACCTGGCCGAACCCGACGGTGCAGGTGCGGCCGGACGCCGGGACGGACGCGGTGGCGAACTGGTGGATCAACGGATCCATCGCCATCGACGCGGGCGGCACGCTGTACGCCACCTGGGACACGCAGTCCTCCGGCACCGACATCGGCTGGCTCAGCTACTCCACGGACAACGGCGCCACCTGGTCCGCACCGACACACGTGACGCCCGACAACACCACCGCGGCGCACATCATGGAGGTCGTCGGCGGCCCGGCAGGCACCGCGTACGTCGGATGGCAGACCAACGCGCCGAGCCAGGGCTACGCCACCTACCTGCAGACCTTCACCACCGCCTCGGGGCTGGTCGGCACGCCGACTCAGGTGTCGACCAACTACGGCAACGCCTCGGTGTGGCCGGGTGACACCTTCGGCCTGGCGACGCTGCCGAACAACCAGATCGCAGTGAGCTGGGGCAGCGCGGACAACGGCGGTTCCACCGCTGAGATCTACGCGACGACCGTCTCCACCGCGCCTCCGGCCTCCGACTTCTCGCTCGCCGCGAACCCGACCTCCGGCTCGGTCGCGCAGGGGTCGTCGGCCACCACGACGATCGCGACCACCGCGAGTGGCGGGGACACCGAGTCGGTCGCGCTGAGCGCGTCCGGCCTCCCGGCCGGCGCCACCGCGGCATTCAGCCCGTCCTCGGTCACGGCCGGCGGCTCCTCGACGCTGACGGTCTCGACGGCCTCGAGTACGCCGGTCGGGACGTATCAGATCACCGTCACGGGAACCGGGACCGCGCACACGCACACCGCCACCTTCTCGCTCACCGTCAACGGCGGGTCGGGTGGCGGTGGCGTCACCAACGGCGGCTTCGAGACGGGTAGCTTCTCCGGCTGGACCACGACCGGCAACGCGGCCGTGACCACCGCGGCCAAGCACAG
>NZ_FOAZ01000005.1:18472-406468 GCF_900109465.1 Streptacidiphilus jiangxiensis | reverse complement strand
GAGTTCGCGATCAGCACCCGCGGCGCCCACTCGTGGGTCTGCATCACACCCACGGGACGGCCGGACTGCACCAGCATCGTCTCGTCCTGCTTCAGCGTCTGCAGCGTGCGCACCATCGCGTCGTAGGAACGCCAGTCACGCGCGGCCTTGCCCGTGCCGCCGTAGACGACCAGCTTCTCCGGGTGCTCCGCCACCTCCGGATCGAGGTTGTTGTTCAGCATCCGCAGGGCGGCCTCCTGCTGCCAGCCCAGGGTGCTCAGCTCAGTGCCACGCGCGGCACGGACCGTGCGCGGGCCGCTCTGCTGCTGCGCCATCGTTCGCGTCCTCTCTTCGGTGATCGGCGATGTGGATAGATTCATTCACCATCGACGAGTCTGAATGTAGCCGTTCACACCGCGCTCCACCAGAGCCGCCGACCAGGATTCTCTTTTGTCCGCTTTGTAAGCATTCGGCACCTATGCTGACACGACACGGACGACCGAGAGGAGAGCCGCGTGGGCCCGGTGGAGTTCCTGGTCCTCGCCTTCCCGTGCGACGGGATCGGCGCGACCGTCCTGGAACCGTTGGAACGACTGCGGCGCGACGGGGGCGTCCGGGTCCTGGACGTGCGGAAGCTGCGCCGCGGCCGGTCCGGCGCCGTGATCGCGGAGCCCGGCGAGGCCGGGCTGATCACGGAGGACGACGTGACCGAGGCGCAGGAGCTGCTCGACGAGGACGAGTCGGCGCTGCTGCTGCTCGTCGAGCACGTCTGGGCAGCCGAACTGACGGCCGCGTTCGAGGCCGCGCGCGGGCGGGTCGCGGCGTCGGTCCGGGTGGTCCCGGAGGCGGACTGACCGGACGGGTCGGTCAGGGGGTCAGCGCCGCCCGCGTCAGCAGGCCGCAGCCCACCAGCGTGCCGACGCCCCACAGGGCGACCAGGGGCGCGACCGATCCCGCCGTGCCCGGCACCGGCCGCCAGGGAGTGCTGTCGTCGCCGCCCGCGAAGTAGAACATCGGCACCGGCGTGCCTTCCGGCCCCGGGCAGGCGCCGCCGAAGCGGAGCTCGGCCCAGGAGCCGTCGGGCTCGTCGACCGAGCACTGGGTGTAGACGGTGCCGTGCGTGCCGGTCTCCTGCGTCGCCGAGTCGACCCGCCCCACGCCGTGCTGACCGAAGCAGAGCATCACCGCGTCGGCGGCCCCGGCCGAGCCGATCACGAACGCGACCGCCGCGGCCGCGTACAGCAGTCGGGTCCGCTTGGGGACCTGGTTCCGATACGGCCCGTAGGCCAGCCGCCGAACCAGCAGCAGCCAGCCGACGGCCAGGAGGACCGCGCCCAGGACGGCGCCGATGCCGAAGTCCAGGGAGGCGAGGAGGGTCGTGCCGAAGAGCGCGAGCAGCAAGGCGAGCGACCAGCCCAGCCACCAGCGCCGGGAGGTGGTCGGCCGTCGGCCCGGCAGCAGCGGAGGCAGGACGGAACCGGCCGCGGCGTCCGACCGCGGCCCCTGACTGTGCAGCCCGTGCGCGGCGAGTGCCTTCTCGAACTGCGCGCTGCTGCGGGAGGTGATCCGCCGGTTCGCCTCGCCCGCCCGAGCGACGTCCTGCACCGAGGCGGCCTGCGGGTAGGCGTCGGTGAAGCAGACCAGCACGCTGACGGCGAGCGAGCGCCCGTACGTGGTCCGCGCCAGGTGCCGCAGTCTGTCGGCGTCGAACCCGGCCTTCTTCAGCGCCGCGACGCGCGCCGGTGTCAGCTCCGGCAGGTGCGCCTCGCGCCAGGCGAGCGAGTCCGCCGCCGGGTCGATCTCCCTGTCCCTGTTCACTGCTGTCCCCCGATCAGTCGTGCGAACCAGGGGACTCTAGTGGAGGAACTCAGCCGTGCACGACCGCCTTGACGTTCCCGCCGGCCGGGCCGGTGGTGACGAATTCCGCCACGGCGCTGCGACGGCCGAACAGGCGGCCGTCGTCGGTGCGGGCCCACAGCAGCTTCTCCTCGCGGCGCTCCCAGCGGGCCAGCCGCAGCGCGGAGAGCAGCATGCCGACGCCGTAGCCCAGCACCCCGAGCCCGGCGGCGGGCCCGGCGACCACGCCGAGCGCGGCGGTCGCGCCAATCCCGATCAGCAGCCAGAGGGCGTGGCCGCGCGCGAGCCGCTGCCGGGTCTCGTGCGGCGGCTCCAGCGTCACCGCGAACGCGGCCTTCTCGGCGGCCGCGGCCTGCACCGCGAACCAGCGCCGTCGCTGGAGCAGGCCGACCAGCAGCCCGAGCACGAACAACCCGGCCCCGATCAACGCGCCGAGCCCGAGCCCGGTCAGGCTGGGGATCAGCAGCCCGGCGAGGGCGCCGACCGCCCCGATCCACATCAGCGTGCGCGCCACGGCCTCGCGAACGACGACGACCCGGGCGCGCGCATACGTCCCACGCAGCATGGCGGGACGATAACTCCGCCGGATGAGAATTGTCTTGAGGCGTGCAGGCCTGATCTGCGCCCGGGGTCAGGTGAACGCCGCCGCCGACACCGGGCGGTGGCGCAGGCCGAGGCGGTCGTAGACGCGGCGGGCGGTGGTGTTGTGGTCCTCCACCATCAGGGCCACCGTGCCGCGCTCCGCCAGGCCCGCCTGGGCGAGGGTGGCGCAGATCGGCAGGGCCAGGCCCTTGCCGCGGGCGTCCGGCGCGACCGCGATGCCGCTGAGCAGGGCCACCTGCGGGGAGGACCAGGCGAGGGCGCCGATGGCGAGCAGGCGGTCGGCGTCGTCGTGGAAGCCGGCCCAGCGCTCGACGCCGGGGACACCCGCACGGGCGTAGGAGGCCGGGTAGGCGAGGTCGAGGAGGGCGTTGACGCCGGTGGTGTCGTCGAGCCAGGGGGCGGGGGACTCCGCCGGGGACGTCTCACGGGCGTCCATCCAGCCGAAGTGGCCGACGACCTCCAGGCCCGGCACGGCGGCGGCGATCGCCGCGATCAGCGGGCGCTCGCCGAACGGGCGGAAGCTGCGCGGCAACTGCGGCAGCACCTCGCGGGCGAGCGCGACCGCCGCCTGCGGGGAGCGCGCCCACACGCCGACGCGGTCGCGCGTCGAGATCCCGGGCGCCGCGGCGATGACCGCGTCCTCCCCCGCCCAGGCACGCCCACCGCCCGTCAGTCCCTGGGCGGTCCACAGCACCAGCGTGTCGTCGGTGAGCCCGAGCAGCTCCTCGACCGAGAAGATCTCCACCGCCGTCCCGGGCGGCGTCATCCCGGGCTGCGCCGCCCCAGGCTGCGTCATCCCAGGAACAGCCCGCGCGTCGCCGCCTGCTGCTCGAACTCCTCCAGCCGCAGCACCGAGCCCGGCAGCTCGTCGCACATCGCCTGGAGCAGCACCCGGCCGAGCATCATCGGCGCGCAGGCGGTGTCGAAGACGAGGCTGGAGCCGACCGCGGCCGGCAGCAGCAGGTCGGAGACGGAGGCCACCGGCGCGAACGCGCTGTCGGCGACGGTGACGACGGTGAGCCCGGCGGCCTTCGCCGCGTTCAGGGCGTCCAGCAGTTCGCGCGGGTAGCGCGGCAGCGCGAAGCAGATCAGGGCGGACGCGCCCGCGATGCGGGCCTGCTCGATCCGGTCGAGCAGCATGGAGCCGCCCTCGTCGAGCAGTCGGACGTCCGGATGGACCTTGCCCGCGAAGTAGGCGAAGCCGTGCGCCTGGGCCGAGGCGGCGCGCAGGCCGAGGACGACGAGCGGCCGGGAGGCGGCCAGCACGCGTGCTGCCTGGAGCACCGGCTCGGGGTCCGCCAGCACCGCGGCCAGGTGCTGCAGGTTGGCGATCTCACTCAGCACGGCCTGCTGCTGCTCGTTGCGGACGATCTCGCCGGCCGTCTCGCGCACCCCGCCGACGCGGACGCCGGGCTCGCCGCCCGGCTCGGCCAGGCCGAGCTCCCGCAGCCGGCGCCGCAGCGCGGGGTAGCCGTCGAAACCGAGGGCGACAGCGAAGCGGGTGACGGAGGGCTGGCTGACGCCGGCCAGCTCGGCCACCTCGACGCTGGACAGGAACGGGGCCTCGGCGGCGTTGCGGACCAGGCAGTGCGCGATCCGCCGCTGAGTCGGCGTCAGCCGGTAGCCCTCGAAGAGCCGGAGCAGCCTGCTGGAGGGCCCGCTGCTCGGCGGGGCCTCCACCGACTGGGGCGGTGTCACGCTCATGTGCGCCTCCAGCGGGCGGGCAGGCGATTCAGTAGGTGCCGACTCTGCATGACCGCATGCAGAGTCGGCAAGTCCCTTCTCACCTGCCGGTATGAACCCGATACGGAACGTTCGAGCGGGTCGGACGCACCGGTCGGGCGGGTGGGTCGGACCGGCGGTCAGGCCAGCGGGCCGGTGACCGTCTCCACCGCGGTGACCAGGGCGCCGCCGCGGACGAAGCGGTAGGCGGCCTCCAGGTCGGGGGCGAGGAAGCGGTCCGCGCCCGGGCCGCCGACGCCGGCCTCGCGCGCCGCGGCGACGGCGGCCGCCGTGGCCGGGGCGAGCGGGCTGTCGCCGCCGGTGTGGCTGTAGGTGCGGATCTCCAGCGCACGGGCCGAGGCGACGAGCTCGACGGCCAGCACGCGGGCCAGGTTGTCCACGGCCTGGCGCAGCTTGCGCGCGGCCGACCAGCCCATGGAGACGTGGTCCTCCTGCATCGCCGAGGACGGGATGGAGTCGACCGAGGCGGGGACGGCGAGGCGCTTGTTCTCGCTGACCAGCGCGGCCTGCGTGTACTGGGCGATCATCAGGCCGGAGTCGAGGCCCGGGTCGTCCGCGAGGAACGGCGGCAGGCCGTGCGAACGGTTCTTGTCCAGCAGGCGGTCGGTGCGGCGCTCGGCCACCGAGCCGAGGTCGGCCGCGGCGATCGCCAGGAAGTCGAGCACGTAGGCGACGGGCGCGCCGTGGAAGTTGCCGTTCGACTCGACGCGGCCGTCGGGCAGCACGACCGGGTTGTCGACGGCGGCGGCCAGCTCGCGGTCGGCGACCAGCTGGGCGTGGGTGAGGGTGTCACGACCGGCGCCGGCGACCTGCGGGGCGCAGCGGATGGAGTAGGCGTCCTGGACACGCGGCGCGTCGTCCTGGTGGTGGCCGGTGAGGCCGGAACCCTCCAGCACCTTCAGCATGTTGGCGGCGGAGGCGGCCTGGCCGGGGTGCGGGCGGATGGCGTGCAGCTCGGGCAGCAGCACGCGCTCGGTGCCGAGCAGCGCCTCCAGCGACATGGCGGCGGTGACGTCGGCGACGGTGAACAGGCGGGCCAGGTCGGCGATCGCCATCACCAGCATGCCGAGCATGCCGTCGGTGCCGTTGATGAGGGCCAGGCCCTCCTTCTCGGCGAGCTCGATCGGCGCGATGCCGTGCTCGGCCAGCAGCTCGCCGGCGTCGCGGACGGTGCCGTCCGGGCCGTAGGCGAGGCCCTCGCCCATCAGCGTCAGGGCGCAGTGGGAGAGCGGCGCGAGGTCGCCGGAGCAGCCGAGGGAGCCGAACTCGTGCACGACCGGGGTGATGTCGGCGTTGAGGATCGCCGCCATCGTCTCGGCGACGACCGGGCGCACGCCGGTGCGGCCGGAGGCCAGGGTCTTCAGGCGCAGCAGCATCAGCGCGCGGGTGACCTCGCGCTCGACCTGCGGGCCCATGCCGGCCGCGTGCGAGCGGACCAGCGAACGCTGGAGCTGCGCGCGCAGCTCGGGGCTGATGTGGCGGACGGCCAGGGCGCCGAAGCCGGTGGACACCCCGTACACCGGGCGCGGCTCGGCGGCCAGCGCGTCGATCCGCGCGCGAGACGCGGCCATCTCGGCCAGCGCGTCCCCGGAGAGCTCCACCTTGGCGTTGCCGCGCGCGACCGCGATGACGTCGGCCGGGCCCACGTTGGCCTTGCCGATGACGACGTTGTGCATATCCATATGCGAAATCACATCATGTGAATGGCCCTATGACAACAGGAGTCGGCCTCCCGAGTACCGTTGACCCAGCAGAGCCGTACCGAAGGAGGGGCACCCATGGGTCGGGTGACCGAACGCCGCCGCGTCACACGTCTGCGCGACGGGCGCAGGGACGCACGACCGGACGCGCTCGCCGCGGAGGAGCCCCTGGAGATCCGCGTCGGCGGCCGCGCGCTCACCGTCACCATGCGCACCCCCGGCCACGACTTCGACCTCGTGGCCGGCTACCTCGTCGCCGAGGGCATCGCCGCGCGGGCGGAGGACGTCCCGGCGCTGCGCTACTGCGCGGGCACCAACGCGGAGGGCGTGAACACCTACAACGTCGTCGACGCGCGGGTGTCGCGTCCTGAGACCGTTCCCGTCTCGGCGTACCGCTCCCTGCTGACCAGCAGCGCGTGCGGCCTGTGCGGCGCGGAGACGGTCGACGCCGTCCGCAAGCGGCTTCCCGCCGACCTCGGCGACGACCCCCTCGTGGTCACCGAGGACGTCCTCTACTCCCTCCCCGACACCCTCCGCGCCGGCCAGCGCGCCTTCGACTCCACCGGTGGCCTCCACGGGGCGGGCCTCTTCACCGCCGACGGCCGCCTGCTCTGCGTCCGCGAGGACGTGGGCCGCCACAACGCGGTGGACAAGGTCATCGGCTGGGCCCTGCGGGAGGACCTGCTGCCGCTTCGCGGACACGTCCTGATGGTCAGCGGGCGCGCGTCGTTCGAACTGGTCCAGAAGGCGGCGATGGCGGGCATCCCGATGCTGGCCGCGGTCTCCGCTCCGTCCGCACTGGCGGTGGACCTGGCGGAGGAGGCGGGCATGACGCTCGTCGGTTTCCTCCGCGGCCGCGGAGGAAATGTGTACACCGGAGCCGACAGGATCAGCTGACGGCGCTACGTGCCAAGAGCGCGCAGCAACGGCTCCGCCGCCTTCTCGACGGCGGCGAGCGCCGTCGCCGCCGCGGCCGCACCGCCCAGCAAGGTCGTCAGACCGCTCAGCGCTCGGCGGATCCGCCCCTGGCTCGGCTGCGCCGCGGTCGCCTCGACGCGGAGATCCTCCAGGTGTGCGGAGGCGTCCTCCGCCGTCGCGGTGTCCAGCTCCAGCGACGGCAAGGTCGCCGCGAGGGCCGCCACCGCCTGAGCCAGCGCGTTCGCCGAGACGGGATCCCCGACGGACGCCGTCGCTCCGGCTCCCGCCGCCTGTGCCCCGTAGTTGGGACTGTTGTTGTTCTGGATGCCCCAGTTGGACTGCGACGTCATCCTCAGTCAGCCCCCATCCGCGGCTTCGGCACCGACGGCTTGGAACGGGCCCGGGCACCGCTCCCGGCCGCCTGAGCGCCCGAAACCTCGCTGTCGTAGTTCTGGATCCCGTTGTTGATGTTGATGTTCTGCGCCCCGGCCTCGAACTGCTCGGTGTTGTAGCCCTGCTGCTTGAGCAGCGACAGCGTTGCGGTCAGGGCACGCTCGCGCACCGCGGACAGGACCCGCTGCGAGTCCAGGAACTGGAACAGCACCTCGAAGGTGTCCTCCGCGCCCAACTCGCGGACGCTGACGCGCGGACCCTGCTGGACCTTGCGCCCGGCCGCGAGCATCCGCTCACGCCAGCGCCGGCGGAACCAGCCGCGGACCAGGGAGGCGGCGGTGGTGACGACCTGTGCGAGGTTGTCACCGAGGTCACGGCCGATGTGCGTGGTGGCCGCCCAGAGTGCGCGGACCGCGTCGAGGCCGTCGGGCGTCAGCACGAGGTCCACGGCGCGGTAGCGGGCGGCGACCGGGGGCAGCACGTACTCCAGGCCCTCCACGTAGAGCTGGTGCCCCTGGATGCTGACGCGAACGAAGGTGGAGACGACCAACTGGCCGTTCCACAGCTCCGCACGACTCTCCACGTAGTGGCGCAGACCCGGATGTGCGTCGGCGTCGAGCTCGCGGATCCAGCCGCGGTACATGGCCTGGCCACCGTCCGCCGGAACCACGCCGCCGTTCGAGGCTCCCGCCGCCGACGCGGCCGCGGCCGGGGTGAGCTTGTCGAACCACGCCTCGTGCGGCTCCATGCGCAACCCCGAGCGAAGGACGCGGTCGCCGACCGCGAGAGAGTGCAACGCATCCCCCGGGTACTCCACCCCGCTGGAGAGGCCCCGCACCCAGGCGGCGATCTGCTCGTGCAACTGACTGACCGTGAGCCGCCCCGGCTCGGCGCCGACGGTGGCCGGACGCAGCTCGGTCTGGAGCGACCACTCGCCGACGGAGACACCGGAACCGACGAACGGCTGGAAGTCACCGTAGACGGTGTCCGTCTCGGCCGCCTTGGTGCGAAGCCGCTCGAAGACCGCCGCGAGGCTCGCCGGGGTGGGACCGAAGGACGGGGTCCGGGCCGGGTCGGCGAGCTCCGAGAGGCGCTGGTGGCGCAGGAATCGGGAGACCGCGCCGATCAGGATCCAGCCCACCAGCAGCACCAACGGCAGCACCCAGCCCGAGTTGCCACCGCCGCCACCGCCGCCACCGCCGTCGGAGGAGCCGGGGCCGAACGGGTTCTGGCCATCGAGCGGACTGCCGCCACTGCCGCCGCTGTACAGCGCCGTGACCAGCGCCGCGATCAACGCGACGGCCGAGGCGCCGAGGTAGATCACCCCCGGGGTCAGCCGGAGCGCGAGTCGCAGCCGACGGCGGCGCACGCCGGAGTCGTAGAAGGGGAAGAACCGGACGATCACGCCTTCGGCGAACCGCACCCAGGCGCCGTAGAGGAACACGCCCACGACCACCGCGGCGGACACCAGCGCGGAGGCCCAGTCGGCGGCCAGCCCGATCACCAGCAGCAGCGTGCAGGCCGCCGCCGTCCACAGACTCAGCCGGCGGGCCCGGAGGCACTCCGCCAGCACGTGGTCGGCGGCGATGCCGGGCGCGGGCGCAGGCACGCGGTGGCGCTCCTCGACCAGCTCCGTGATGACGCGGTCGCGGAAGGTCCGGTCCAGGTGCGCGGCGGCCTGGAGGTGGCGGGTGGCGGCGCCGCCCCCGGGTCCGGCGTGGTAGTCGATCCACCAGGGTCTGCCGTCGGCGGACGTCCCGGCGGGGACATCCGCGCCACCTGTGGTGTTGGTGATGGCCATCCGCGTCAGCTCTCCCCCGAGTCCATGCCGGATCCTCAGCATGATTCAGCCATGCCATCCAGGTCAACTGACTACAAAGGGTATTGACGTCGCGTCAGTTCACGGGGGGCTCGCCGGTCCGCTGAGCGCCACCGCGACCAGCGCGCGCAGGGTCGGGCCGACACCGGACAGCGACAGCGTCGACTCGTCGGCGAAGAACTCCAGCAGCCAGCCACCGGCGGGGTTCGCGCCGCCCGCCGCGACCATCGCCCGGTACCCGCCGACGACGAGGACGGCCTCCTCCGCCGGGTCGTTGCCGGGGACGCCGGTGCGCAGCCCGAAGCTGCCGCCGCGGATCGCCAGCGCCGTCAGCGGGTAGGCCGAGAGGTCGAAGACCGCGTCGGGGGCCTCGTTCATGGCGCGCTGCACCTGCGCGCGGACGCTGCCGGGGCCGCGGGTCATCCGGCGGACGCCGTAGCCCGCCGTGTGCATCGTCGTGGAGCCGGGCGGGACGAAGGAGACCCACCAGCCGACGGCGTCCAGCAGCTGGGAGACGATCTCGGCGACGGTCTCCAGCCTGGCCAGCGAGCCGGTGGGGCCGGGGCGGTCGTCCAGCGCGGCGGTGACGGCGGCCAGCAACTGGCCCGGGTCGGCGGTGTGGCGGGCCCCGCGGAAGCGGCGACGTTCGGTGCGGGGGCCCCCGGCCGGCCGCGGACCGGTGTCGGCGAGGCTGAGCGTGGGGTCGGGCAGGCTGCCGCGCCCGGCGACGACGGGCTGGGCGGCCGGGCCGGACTTGGCCCGGTACTGGGCGGCGTCGGCGAGCCGGAAGAGCCGGTCGGCGGTGGTGACCGGACCGATCGGGTCGCCGGTGGAGGCCACGCCGCAGGCGACGCCCTCGCCCTGCTCGATGCTCAGCGCCTGGGCGCACAGCTCCTCGGCGACGCGGACCACCTCGTCCGCGCTCGGCCCGCTGGCGACCAGGCAGAACTCGTCGCCGCCGAGACGTCCGGCCAGCGCGCCCGGCAGCATGGCGCCGCACAGGGAGAGCTGGTTGGCGAACTGCTCCAGCAGCCGGTCGCCCCACTCGTGGCCCTTCTCGTCGTTGACCCGCTTGAGGCCGTTGACGTCGCAGACGACGAGGGAGACGACGGTGCCGTCGAGGCGGTGCTGTTCCAGGGCGGCGTCGAGCCGCGCGTCGACGGCCCGACGGTTGGCGAGGCCGGTCAAGGGGTCGGTGAAGGCGAGCCGGCTCACCTCCTCCAGACGCTCGCTCTGGGCGAGCCCGGCCGAGAGCTGGGCGGCCAGGACGGTGGCGAACTCCGCCTCGCTGTCGTCGAAGACCGGCCGGCCGGCCGTGCGGGCGAGGTAGAGCTCGCCCCAGGCCCGGCCGCCGAGCAGGATCGGCGCGACCAGGCAGCAGGCGCGGCCGCGCCGCCGCAGGGACGCGGCCCGACCGCTGCTCACGGGCCCGTTCGCGGAGCCCCCCTCCGCGCTCTGCACCCAGGCGCGGGGCAGCCCGTCCTGGGTGAAGATCTCGCCGAGGCCGCGTTCGGCCAGGAACCGGGCGATCTCCGGGTACTCGCCGAGCGGGTAGGACTCGTCCGCCGGCAGCGCCTCCTCGCCGGGGGCGAGCAGGCCGTCGTTGACCAGGACCCGCAGCCGGCCCCGCTCCCGCTCCCACATGGAGATCGCGGCGAACTCGGCACCGAGCACCTCGCGCGTCAGCCCGGCGGCCGCCTGCGCGGCGGCCCGCCCGTCCGGCGCGGCGGCCATCGCCTGCGCGAGCGCGACCACCGCGCGCAACCGCGCACCCGGAACCGGATCGGTCGGCGGGGCGTCCTCACTGGCACTGGCCTGCACGGTTCTCCTCGTTCCCGGGAGGCGGTCCTCTTACCACCGAGGGTACGGATAAACAGGACAAATACCACGTAGGCGATCGGATGCCGCCGACGCGGGCCGTCGGTGGGCGCTGCTACCGTGACCGAACGCGGCACCACTCCGATCAGTCACGGGGGCATGCATGGCCATCGAACTTCCCGGCGAGGTCGTCTCGTTCCTGCAGTTCATCGGCGTCAACTGGCCGCAGATCAACGAGGACAAGGTCCGCGAGTTCGCCTCCCACGTCAGGGAGTTCGCGACGAACATCGAGAGCACCCACCAGCAGGCGACGGACACCGTCAACGCCATGGGCCAGCACTACCAGGGCAACTCCTACGAGCTGCTGGTCTCCAAGTGGGCCCACCTCTCCCAGGGCCACATGCAGGAACTCCTGGACGCCTGCCACGTGTTGGCCACCGCGTTGGACGCGGGCGCGGACTACATCGTCGGCATGAAGATGGACTGCATCGGCGAACTCATCGGCCTCGCAGCCAGTTTCGTCGCCGACCAGGCGGCGGCCGTGGCCACCCTCGGCCTCGCCGAGGCCGCCGAGGCGGCGATCGTGGAGCTCGCCGAACAGGCCGTCGACTACCTCGAGCAGCAGCTCGTCCAGTACATCGTCGGCCAGGTCGTCGAGGCGGCGCTGACGCCGCTGCTCGGCGTCGTGGAGAAGGCCGTCGCCGGCATGAGCTACTCCGCGCTGGAGGACATGCTCGGCGTCAGCGGCAGCGGTCCGGGTGACGGCTTCATGGTCCACCCGGAGAACCTGACCGCCCACGCCCAGCTCTTCGCCGTCCACGCGGAGACGGTCCAGGGCCACGCGCAGGCCCTGTCCGGCAAGCTCGCCGGCATGAGCTTCGAGTAGCCCGGGACATCCGAGCAAGCGGGACGACGCGGAGACGTCCGCCGAGCTCTACCCTTTCTCGCTGTGAGTAGCGGCCACCCCCTGGACCTCGGCCGGGGACGCGAGCCCTGGGTCGTCTTCGCTCGGCAGGACGCGGATGTCGTCGACGCGGCGCTGCGCGCCTTCGCCGCGGGCGGCGGTCGGATCCACCGTTTCCGGGCGACCGACCTCCACGACGAGCAGGCCGTCCACCGGGAGTTCGCCGCGCGGCTCGCCTTCCCCGGGTATTTCGGCCACAACTGGGACGCGGTGGTCGACTGCCTGGGCGACCTGTGCACGGTGGCGACGGACGGCATCGGCATCACCGGCGTGGTCGACCGCGCGGACGCGCTCGTCGACACGCCGTTCCTGCGCGTCCTCGTCTCGGTCCTCTGCCAGGGCGCGGCCCGGGCCAACGCCGAGACGGATCTGGACGGTGATCCCCTGGACCGGCCTGCCCACGCCCAGCACTGGCTCTTCCTGCTGGACGACCACCCGACCGCGAGCCTCGCCGCCCGGCTCGACCACCCCGACCTGCTGCTCGATCTGAGCGACACCTTGCTCACCGTCACCTTGAACCCTGAGGTCTGGGCCTGATTCCGTTGAGCGAGTTCGCCGGCTGTGAATCCGTGCCGTCACACTTCCGGCGGGCGACGGGTCAGCAGCCAGGGTTCGACCAGGCCCAGGCCGCGGACCGGGCGGCGCCACATCGGCTGGAGGGCGAAGCGGTACTCCGCGTCCGGGAGTGGGGGCTGGACGTGGGTGGTCTCGCCCAGGCCCGGGACGCCGACGGAGGAGATGGTCTGCAGGGCGTCCGGGCCGCCCGCGTCCGTGGCCGGGGCCGCGCCCTCCCGCTCCAGGGCGGCGGCGAACTCCTCGTCGCACAGGACGGCGTCCTTCGGGGCGATGGAGGTGAGGCGGGAGGAGAGGTTGACGGTCGTTCCGAAGACGTCGCCCATGCGGGTGGTGACGGTCCCGAAGGCGATGCCGACCCGCAGGGCGGGCATGGAGTCGTCCTTGCCGAGGGTCTCCACCAGGGAGAGACCGATGTCGGCGGCGGTCGCCGCCTCGTCCGCGACGAAGAGGATCTCGTCGCCGAGGGTCTTGACCAACCGGCCGCCCCGCCCGGCGACCAGGTCGGCGCAGGTGGACTCGAAGTTCTCGACCAGCTCGCCCAGCTCGTCGTCCTCCAGACGGCGCGACAGGCGGGTGAACCCCACCAGGTCGGCGAAGCCGACCGCCAGCCGACCGCTCTGCATTTCCTCGTCGTTCTCGGCCTGGACGACCCGGCCGGTGACGGCCGCCAGCTGGCGGCGCCACACGTAGATGAGGAACTGCTCCAGCTCCGGCAGCAGCAACTCCACCAGCGGGTAGGCGACCTCCGCCCGGGTCAGGCCCGGCTCGGAGGCAGCCGTCAGGTGCTCCAGAAAGGTGTCGATCTGCCACTCGGCCAGCCGGGCCGTGGTCTGGCCGGTGGAGCGGGCGACCTGAATGGCCATCCGCTCACTGAGCAGGCCCGCCTCGACCATGCCGGCGAGCCGCCGCAGCGCGATGACGTCGGTCTCCGTCAGCGCGCGCGACTGCCCGATGTCGGCGAAGCCCATCGCGCGCCAGAAGCGCGAGGCCAGCTCCATCGACACGCCGGCGGCCCGCGCCGCCTGGTACGGGGTGTACTGGCGCTCGGAGTCCAGGATCAGCTGTTCCAGCTGCAGGGCCACGGAGTCGCGGTGCTGCTGCTCCGCACCGTGCCGATCCCGCTCCCGCTCCCCGTCGCCCACCTGTCCGTCCGTCCCGTCCGTCCTCGTGACGCTCCCGTGCCGCGGCGACGGGCGTGTCCTTGCTCACACCTCGCCCAGTGATACTCGCACGGAATCGGGCTGTCCGGGGCATCCGCCCCGGTGAGAACCACGGGCCGGGGCCTCACACCCCGCGGACGTGGATGACGTCGCCCGCACTGACGGCGTGTTCCGCGCCACTGGGCTCGCGCAGCACCAGCCGGCCGAGGTCGTCGACGTCGACCGCCTCGCCGACCACCTGCGTGTCGCCCGGCAGCAGGACCCGCACGTGCTTGCCGATGGTGGCGCACTGGGAGAGGTAGGCCTCGCGCAACCGCGTCGCGGTCGGGTCGCCGCCGTCCGCGCACCACTCCTCGTAGAGCTCGGAGAGGGTCCGCAGCAGCTCGCGCAGCAGGATCTCCCGGTCCGTCACCGGCGCCCCGGCCAGCGCCAGCGAGCCCGCGGTCGGCACCGGCAGCTCGTTCTCGCGCAGCGACACGTTGACGCCGACGCCCGCGATCACCGCCCGGCCGTTGTCCGCCAGCTCCGTGAGGATGCCGCCGAGCTTGCGCTCCTCCTCCCCGACCGTGACGAGCAGGTCGTTGGGCCACTTCAGCCGCACCGGGGTCTCCGCGGCGCGGCTGAGCGCGGTGGACGCGGCCACGCCGACGAGCAGCGGGATCCAGCTCCAGTTGTCGCGCGGCACGCCCGCGTCACTCGGGCGGAGCAACGCCGAGACGAAGATGCCGGACCGGGCCGGGGCGGACCAGGTGCGGTCCAGTCGGCCCTTGCCGTGCGTCTGTTCCTCGGCGATCAGGACCGCGCCCTGCGGGACGCCCTTGGTGGCGAGATCCGCCAGGTCGCTGTTGGTCGAGCCGGTCTCCACGACCACGTCGACGCTGTTCCACAGAGCGCCGAGCCGCCCGGGATCGCGGTTCAGTTGCGCGGCCCGCAGGGGCGGGCGGTCGAGGTCACTCCACGGGGATTCGCTCACGACACCTAGCGTATGACCCCTGTCACTCGCCATATCCGAGCCACGTCGTGGTGGCTAACCTACTGATCGGAAACCCACCCGTTGGTACCGCGCGTATCCCCTGAGAAGGAACGCCATCGGTACTACCCCTCCTGACGGGAGCCGCCGACCCATGTCCTCCGCCGACCACGCCAATGCCGACGTGGATATCCACACCACCGCCGGCAAGATCGCCGACCTGCGCCGCCGCATCGACGAGGCGGTCCACTCGGGCTCGGCGCGCGCCGTGGAGAAGCAGCACGCCAAGGGCAAGATGACGGCCCGTGAGCGGGTGCGCCAGCTGCTGGACGAGGACTCCTTCGTCGAGTTCGACGAGTTCGCCCGGCACCGCTCCACCAACTTCGGCCAGGAGAAGAACCGCCCCTACGGCGACGGCGTGGTGACCGGCTACGGCACCGTCGACGGCCGGCAGGTCGCGGTCTTCGCCCAGGACTTCACCGTCTTCGGCGGCTCCCTCGGCGAGGTCTTCGGCGAGAAGATCGTCAAGGTGATGGACTTCGCCCTGAAGACCGGCTGCCCGATGATCGGCATCAACGACTCCGGCGGCGCCCGCATCCAGGAGGGCGTGGCCTCCCTCGGCCTGTACGGCGAGATCTTCCGCCGCAACGTGCTGGCCTCCGGTGTGATCCCGCAGATCTCGCTGATCATGGGCCCCTGCGCGGGCGGCGCGGTCTACTCCCCCGCGATCACGGACTTCATCGTGATGGCCGACCAGACCTCGCACATGTTCATCACCGGCCCGGACGTCATCAAGACCGTCACCGGTGAGGACGTCGGCATGGAGGAGCTGGGCGGCGCCCGCGCGCACAACTCCAAGTCGGGTGTCGCGCACCACATGGCCGCGGACGAGAAGGAGGCCGTCGAGTACGTCAAGGCGCTCCTCTCCTACCTGCCCTCCAACAACCTGGAGGAGCCCCCGGCCTTCCCGGAGGAGGCGGACCTCGCCACCACCGCGGAGGACGAGGAGCTGGACGTCATCGTCCCGGACTCGGCCAACCAGCCGTACGACATGCACAAGGTCATCGAGCACGTGCTCGACGACGGCGAGTTCCTGGAGACGCAGTCCCTGTTCGCGCCGAACATCCTGACCGGCTTCGGCCGCGTCGAGGGTCACCCGGTCGGCGTCGTCGCCAACCAGCCGATGCAGTTCGCCGGCTGCCTGGACATCGACGCCTCCGAGAAGGCCGCCCGCTTCGTGCGGACCTGCGACGCGTTCAACATCCCGGTGCTGACCTTCGTCGACGTGCCCGGCTTCCTGCCCGGCACCGGCCAGGAGTGGGACGGCATCATCCGCCGCGGCGCCAAGCTGATCTACGCCTACGCCGAGGCCACGGTCCCGCTGATCACCGTCATCACCCGCAAGGCCTTCGGCGGCGCCTACGACGTCATGGGCTCCAAGCACCTGGGCGCCGACCTCAACCTGGCCTGGCCGACCGCGCAGATCGCCGTCATGGGCGCGCAGGGCGCGGTCAACATCCTGCACCGCGGCGCGCTCGCCACGGCGGACGACCCGGAGGCCAAGCGCGCCGAGCTGATGCAGGACTACGAGGACACCCTGCTCAACCCGTACATCGCGGCCGAGCGCGGCTACATCGACGCGGTCATCCTGCCGTCGGAGACCCGCCAGCACGTGGTCAAGGGCCTGCGCGCGCTGCGCAACAAGCGCGAGTCCCTGCCGCCGAAGAAGCACGGCAACATCCCGCTGTAGTCGCCCGTCGTCGCTTCCGCAGAATGCAGAAAGAGGTACCGGCCTGATGGCCCCCATCCGCGTGCTGCACGGGCAGCCCAACCCCGAGGAGCTCGCCGCCGTCCTGGCGGTGGTCTCGGCCCGGGCGGCAGCCGGCGCAGCTGCCGCCCCGGAGGCACCCGGCGCGAACGTCTGGCGCTCCCGCGCGGCGCTGGTGCGCCGCATGCCCCAGCCCGGCCCGAACGCCTGGCGCACCTCCGCCTGGGCCGGCCGCTAGGACCGCGCCCGGCGGCGGAGCCACCGACAGGCGGGCCTTGTGCGGCGCAAGTTGAGTACCCGTACTCATGCGCCGCGCAAGGCCCGCGGCGCACAGTGGACGCATGCTCTGGTCAGACCCAGCGGACGACACCCCGGCGGAGGCCGCGCGGATGCGCGAGCTGCTGCGCCGGGTGGGCATCCTCATCGCGCTCTGCTCCTCGCTCGCGATGATCGTGGTCATGGTCTGAGGCTCAGCCCGGAGGCGCGTACCGGGCGACGAACGCGTCGAAGTCCGCGAGCGCGGCCCTGTCGCCCAGCACCGCGCTGGCGTGGTTCGAGCCCGGATAGAGCTTCAGCGGGTGCACCGGCGCGTGGACGGCGGCCGCCGCCAGGGTCCTGGCGTCGTCGGTGAACGGCTCGTCGTCGGAGTCCGCCATGAAGAACACCGGGACGGTCAGCCGTGGGACGGCGGCGGACGCGTCCATCCCCGCGTAGGCCGTCGGCCCGCTCAGGCTCACCACGGCCACCACCGGCAGCGCGAGCGGCCGCGACGCGGCCACGAGCACGCCCGTGCCGCCCTTCGACCCGCCCACCAGCAGCACGCGGCGCGCACCGCGCCGCTTGAGCTCCGCGACGGCGTCGGCGATCTCCTGGTCCGTCGACCCGACGCTGGTGAAGGTCAGCGCCAGATAGCCCTTCGCGGCGAAGCTCGACACGTACGGCGCCCACTCGCAGACCGACTCCCCGGCCATGTGCGCGAAGACGACGCCCACAGGGCCGTGCCCGGCGGCGAAGGCGTCGGTCGTGGTGGTGGTGGGCTGGTCACCGACCTCGAGCTGGAAGGCACCGGGCGCCTGGGCCGGCGTCAGACACCCGTACCCCAGCGGACTCGCGCTCGCACTCGCCGTCCCGACGGCCGTCGCCTGCGGCGAACCGCCGCTGCCACCGCTGCCGCTGCCGCCGCACCCCGTCAACCCCGTCAACGCCACCGCCGCCGCCACGGCGTACACCGCGGCCGTCGCCGTTCTCCGCATGGTCGTTCCCCCGTCCTCTCCCCCGACAAGACCACCGAACGCCGCACTAGTCTGAACCCCATGACCGACAAGCGCACCCTCGTCCTCGCCTCCGCCTCCCCCGCCCGGCTGGGCCTGCTGCGGCAGGCCGGGCTGGACCCGAAGGTCATCGTCAGCGGCGTCGACGAGGACGCGCTCTCCGCCCCCACCCCGGCCGAGCTGGCCCTGGTCCTCGCGGAGGCCAAGGCCGCGGCGGTCGCCGCGACACTGGCCGACGGCGAGTTGGTCGTCGGCTGCGACTCCGTGCTGGAACTGGACGGCGTCGCCCTCGGCAAGCCCGCGGACGCCGCGGACGCCCGCGCCCGCTGGATGTCCATGCGGGGCCGCAGCGGCGTCCTGCAGACGGGCCACTGCGTCATCGACACCCGCAGCGGCGCCCGCGCCTCGGCGACGGCCTCCACGACGGTCCACTTCGGCACTCCCGACGACGCCGAGATCGACGCCTACATCGCCTCCGGCGAGCCGCTCCACGTCGCCGGCGCGTTCACCCTGGACGGGCGCAGCGCCCCGTTCGTGGACGGCATCGAGGGCGACCCGGGCAACGTCATCGGCCTCTCCCTCCCCCTGCTCCGCCGCCTGCTGGCGGAGGTCGACGTCCGGATCACCGACCTCTGGGCGTAGCCCGGAAGGGGCGCAGTTCCCCGCGCCCCTGGTATTGGTGCATGCTTCCTGTCGGAGTCTCACTTTCCGTTCGGGGGCGCAGCCGTGAACAGCAGTGACATATGGAACATCGTCCTCGGCGTCGCCTCCAGCGCCGTCTCCGCCGTGGCGGCCTGGCTGCTGCAGGCGCTCCTGCGGCGTCGGCGGATCAACCGCGAGCGGGCCTTCTTCGGGCTGCCCGCCGGCTCCGAGGCGCTGCTCGTGGTGCCACGGAAGGCGGGCTCCACCGACAACGACCGGATCATCGCGCAGCTGGACGCGTACGCGCTGATGGAGCTCGCCGCACTGGTCTACGAGTGCGGCGCGCAGTACACGGTCCAGCCGGCCCACCAGATCCGCCAAGGAATCGGCGACCGCGCCGAGTTCTGCATCGCCGGCCCCTCCACCAACGAGCGCACCGCGGCGCATCTGAAGCTGAAGTTCCCCGGCTTCGAGTTCCCCGTCCACCCCGTCGAGCAGGATGTCCGGCGGATCGAGTTCGTCGTCGGCAGCGAGACCTACGCCTGGCAGCGGGGCGTCGCGGACTACGTGCTGCTGGCCCGCATCTCCGTCGGCGCGCAGGGTCGGCCGACGTTCCTGGTCTGCGGCCAGACGGCCGTGTCGAACCTCGCGGCGGTCCGTCATCTGCGCCGCTCGTACCGTGAGTTGAGTCACAAGCACGGGACGGACAGCACCTTCGCGCTGCTCTACAAGGTGCTCCAGCCGGACAACTACGGACCGGACGTCATCGAGTTCGTGGCGGATGTCACGCAGCAGGCGCAGCAGGCGCCGAAGGCACCGGTCCCTGCTCCGGCCGGGTGAAGAAGAGCAGCACCAGCAGCGTCAGCGTGAGCGCCACGACCAGGAAGGTCCACACCCCCGACAGGGCCAGCACGATCGCGGCCAGCACGGCGTGGAACACCGCCGCGCCGATCAGCACGAAACGGGTCGGACGCCCGAACGCGCGGTCCTGGGCGCGTATCGCGACGCGTACCAACACACCCGCGACGACCAGCAGGAACGCCGCCTGCAGGCCCAGCCCGAGGTAGGCGGCGTCCGCCATCGCCCGGTAGGAAACGCCCGCGAACTGCATGTGCTGCCGGTTCGCCACCCCGCCCAGGATCAGGGCGGCGAGCGCCGAAACCCCCGCCTCCAGGACCACCAGAACCGTCGCCGCGACCGCTGTCCATCTCCGCATGGGCGCACCTTACTGAGGAGTAGTCAACGGCGGAAGACCGTGGGCTCGAGCCAGCCACTACCCGGACGGCGTACCGTGGAAAGCACTGCTCACCCAGCGTGTGGGCAAGGTCACCACCGGGACGGACTCGTGGGTACACCTCGCGATTCCCTAGACTCTCCGGGGTTCAAAGAAGGGAGCCAAGGTGCGCAAGGTGCTCATCGCCAACCGCGGAGAAATCGCCGTCCGCGTCGCCCGTGCCTGCCGCGATGCCGGGATCGCCAGCGTCGCCGTCTACGCCGAGCCGGACCGGGACGCGCTGCACGTCCGCGCTGCCGACGAGGCCTACGCGCTGGGTGGCGACACCCCCGCGACCAGCTACCTCGACATCGCGAAGGTGCTCAAGGCCGCCGCCGACTCCGGCGCGGACGCCATCCACCCGGGCTACGGCTTTCTCTCCGAGAACGCCGAGTTCGCCCAGGCCGTCCTGGACGCCGGGCTGATCTGGATCGGCCCGCCGCCGCAGGCCATCCGTGACCTCGGTGACAAGGTCACCGCGCGTCACGTCGCGCAGCGCGCGGGTGCGCCGCTGGTCGCCGGTACGCCGGACCCGGTCGCGGGCCCGGACGAGGTCGTCGCGTTCGCCCAGGAGCACGGTCTGCCGATCGCCATCAAGGCCGCCTTCGGCGGTGGCGGTCGCGGGCTGAAGGTCGCCCGTACGCTCGAGGAGATCCCCGAGCTGTACGAGTCGGCCGTCCGTGAGGCCGTTGCCGCGTTCGGTCGCGGCGAGTGCTTCGTCGAGCGGTACCTGGACAAGCCGCGTCACGTCGAGACCCAGTGCCTGGCCGACACCCACGGCAACGTGGTCGTCGTCTCCACCCGCGACTGCTCGCTGCAGCGTCGCCACCAGAAGCTCGTCGAGGAGGCCCCCGCGCCGTTCCTCTCCGAGGCGCAGGTCGAGGAGCTGTACCGGGCTTCCAAGGCCATCCTGAAGGAGGCCGGCTACGTCGGCGCCGGAACCTGCGAGTTCCTGGTCGCCAACGACGGCACGATCTCCTTCCTCGAGGTGAACACCCGCCTCCAGGTCGAGCACCCGGTCTCCGAGGAGGTCACCGGCATCGACCTGGTCCGCGAGATGTTCCGCATCGCCGACGGCGAGGCGCTCGGCTACGACGACCCGGAGCTGCGGGGTCACTCGTTCGAGTTCCGCATCAACGGCGAGGACCCGGGCCGCAACTTCCTGCCGGCTCCCGGCACGGTCACCCTGTTCGCCCCGCCGTCCGGCCCCGGCGTCCGCCTGGACTCCGGCGTCGAGTCCGGCAGCGTCATCGGCCCGGCCTGGGACTCGCTGCTGGCGAAGCTGATCGTCACCGGCGCCACCCGCAAGCAGGCGCTGCAGCGTGCCGCCCGCGCGCTGGCCGAGTTCAACGTCGAGGGCATGGCCACGGCCATCCCGTTCCACCGCGCGGTGGTCGTCGACCCGGCGTTCGCGCCCGAGCTCGGCGACAGCGACGCGCCGTTCACGGTCTTCACCCGCTGGATCGAGACCGAGTTCGACAACACCATCCCGCCGTTCGCCGGTGCCGGCGCGGGCGAGGAGGAGGGCGAGGGCGGCCGCGAGACCGTCGTCGTCGAGGTCGGCGGCAAGCGCATCGAGGTCTCCCTCCCGGCCGGTCTGGGCGTCTCCTCGGCGGCTCCGGCCAAGGCCGCGGGCGGCAAGGCCAAGCGCCGCGCCGTCGCCGGCAAGGGCGGCTCCGCCGTCTCCGGTGACACCCTCGCCTCGCCGATGCAGGGCACCATCGTCAAGGTCGCCGTGGAGGAGGGCCAGACCGTCGCCGAGGGCGACCTGGTCGTCGTCCTGGAGGCGATGAAGATGGAGCAGCCGCTGAACGCCCACAAGGCGGGCACGATCGTCGGCATCACCGCCGAGGTCGGCGCCACGGTCACCTCCGGTGCCGTGATCTGCGAGATCAAGGACTGACCGGAACGCCTGCAGCACCACAGTCGACGCCCGTCCGGCCGCGCGCACCGCGCAACGCCGGGCGGGCGTCGACCCGTTTCGGCGCCGAACGGCGGGCCCGCGATGATCTAATGGGACGTCAACTCACCACAGTGACAGGGGGAACCATGAGTGACGTCCCGACGCAGGCGAAGCAGCACGCGACCGCCGTCATCACGGTCCACACGTACGAGCCGGTCGCCTACGACCAGCCCGAGCAGGGGCCGGTGCTCAACCGGATCCACGTCGAGGAGAGCTTCAGCGGCGACATCGAGGGCGAGGGCGTCGTCGAGTTCCTGCAGGCGGCCCGCGCCGACGGCTCGGCGAGCTTCGTCGGCATCGAGCGGGTGACCGGCTCGGTACTGGGCCGCAGCGGATCCTTCCTGCTGCAGGACTCCGGCGTCGTCGAGGGCGCCGTCGTCCACGGCGAGTGGTTCGTCGTGCCGGGCAGCGGCACCGGAGAGCTGACCGGGCTGCGCGGCACGGGCGGATTCCGGGCGAACCTCGGCGAGAACGCCGAGGTCACGCTCGACATCTGGTTCGAGTAGCGCTCAGCGCCGCCCGGACGCCACCGGGACAGGGCCCCGGCGCTGGCCCGGGAAGGTGGCCGGGCGGCGCGGTGCTTCCTGAGGGGATGACGCCGGGAAGCTCGTGGGCGGCGTCATCGGGGCGACGTGGACCTGGACACCGCGGTCCGCGAGCGCGTCCAGCTCACGCGCCGCGGGCTCGATCAGCGACGACTGCTCGTCCGTGACCAGGTGCGTGATCGCCTCGCTGGAGACCGTCTGGAACATCGTGTCGTGGCCGAGCTTGAGGTGGTCCGCCAGGACCACGACCTCCGCCGCGGCGTTGACGAGCGCGCGGTCCACCGAGGCGCTGAGCATGTTCGTCGTGGACAGGCCGCGCTCCGCGCTCAGCCCGCTACCGGAGACGAAGGCCCTGGTCACCCGCAGGCCCTGCAGGGACTGCTCCGCCCCGCTGCCCACCAGGGCGTAGTTGGACCCGCGCAGCGTCCCCCCGGTCATCACCACCTCGACGCGGTTCGCGTGCGCCAGCGCCTGTGCGACCAGCAGCGAGTTGGTCACGACGGTCAGGCCCGGGACCCGGGCCAGGCGGCGTGCCAGCTCCTGCGTGGTGGTGCCGGCACCGACGACGATGGCGTCGCCCTCGGCGACCATCGTGGCGGCGAGGTCGGCGATGACGCTCTTCTCGGCGGCGGCGAGATGAGTCTTCTGGGGGTATCCGGGCTCCCGCGAGAAACCGCCGGGGAGCACCGCGCCCCCGTGTCGGCGGTCGAGCAGGCCCTCGGCCTCCAAGGCGCGTACGTCTCGGCGTACGGTCACTTCGGAGGTCTGGACGACGCGTGCGAGCTCCCGGAGCGACACCGCTCCGTTTGCGCGCACCATTTCGAGGATCAACTGGCGACGTTCTGCTGCGAACACGAAACAGACGGTAACGTGCACGACCGTTAGCTTTCAGGCGATTGCGCCTACTTGCCCAAAACGCCCGCAGTGGACCGGCGCACGGCTCTACACTGTGCGCCGCTCACTGCCGGAAACGCGCTCCCCGTGTGCGCCGTCGGCTCGTCAGCTCTCCTCCGCCGCACGCTTGCGCACGTGCAACTGGCGCGCGGCCTCGGCGATGGAGCCCGAGACGGAGGGGTAGACGGTGAAGGCGTTGGCGATCTGCTCGACCGTCAGGTTGAGGTCCACGGCCAGCGAGATCGGGTGGATCAGCTCGCTCGCCTTCGGGGCCACGACCACGCCGCCGACGACGATGCCGGTACCCGGGCGGCAGTAGAGCTTCACGAAGCCGTCGCGGATGCCCTGCATCTTGGCGCGGGCGTTGCTGCGCAGCGGCAGCTTGACGCAGACGGCGTCCATCTTCCCGCACTCGACGTCCGCGGCGCTGTAGCCCACGGTGGCGATCTCGGGGTCGGTGAAGACGTTGGAGGAGACCGTCTTGAGGTTCAGCGGCGCGACGGCGTCGCCGAGCGCGTGGTACATCGCGATGCGGCCCTGCATGGCCGCGACGGAGGCCAGCGGCAGCACGCCGGTGACGTCACCGGCGGCGTAGACGCCTGGCGCGGAGGTCCGGGAGACCCGGTCGACCTTGATGTGACCGGAGTCGGAGGTCCTGACCCCGGCGACCGCAAGGCCGAGGCCCTCGGAGTTCGGGATGGAGCCGACGGCCATCAGGCAGTGCGAGCCGGTGATGACCCGGCCGTCGGCGAGGGTCACCTCGACCTTGTCGCCGACCCGGCGCGCGGCCTCGGCGCGGGAGCGGCCCATGACGTTCATGCCGCGGCGGCGGAAGACGTCCTCCAGGACGGTCGCGGCGTCCGGGTCCTCGCCCGGCAGCACGCGGTCGCGGGAGGAGACCAGGGTGACCTTGGAGCCGAGCGCCTGGTAGGCGCCGGCGAACTCGGCGCCGGTGACGCCGGAGCCGACCACGATGAGCTCCTCGGGCAGCTCCTCCAGGTTGTAGACCTGGGTCCAGGTGAGGATCCGCTCGCCGTCCGGCTCGGCGTCCGGCAGCTCACGCGGGTGGGTGCCGGTGGCCAGCAGCACGACGTCGGCGCGCAGCTCCTGCTGCTCCCCGTCGGCGGTCTCGACGATGACGGCGCGCGAGCCGTCCAGCGCCTGCCCGCCCTCCAGGCGGCCGGACCCGCGCACCACGGTGACTCCGGCGCGGGTGACGGACTGGGTGATGTCGTGCGACTGGGCGACGGCGAGCCGCTTGACGCGTCGGTTGACCTTCCCGAGGTCCACGCCGATGAAGCGCTCGTTCGCCAGGTTCGCGCCGTCGGCGACGACGATGCCGAGCTCCTCGTAGGAGCTGTCGAAGGTGGTCATCACCTCGGCCGTCGCGATCAGCGTCTTGGAGGGGACGCAGTCGGTGAGCACCGCGGCGCCGCCGAGGCCGTCGCGGTCGACGATGGTCACCTCCGCGCCGAGTTGTGCGGCGACCAGCGCCGCCTCATAGCCACCAGGTCCGCCACCGATGATCACAATCCGAGTCACGTAGCCCATTGTCCCGCACATTCGGTCGGACCTTGCACCGGCCCGTAGGCTAGGACCCATGACGCTCTACGCCGCGTATGCCAGCAACCTCGACGCGCGGCAGATGAGCCGCCGTGCCCCCCACTCGCCGCTCCGCGGCACGGGCTGGATGGACGGCTGGCGGCTCACCTTCGGCGGCGAGCAGTTCGGCTGGGAGGGGTCGATCGCGACGATCGTCGAGGACGAGAAGGAGCAGGTCTTCGTCGCGCTGTACGACATCGCACCGATGGACGAGCAGGGCCTGGACCGCTGGGAGGGCGTCCCGCTCGGCTTCTACCGCAAGCTCCGGGTGCGGGTGCACACCCTCGACGGCGACGTCACCGCGTGGACGTACATCCTCAACGACTACGAGGGCGGCCTCCCCTCGGCCCGCTACCTCGGCATCATCGCCGACGCGGCGGAATCCGCGGGCGCCCCGCACGACTACGTCATGGACCTGCGCAAACGCCCCTGCTGACCCCTTTCACAGAGGGCAGGTCGCCCCGTCCGGGGGCCCGAGGCCCAGCCGCTTCGCGGCTCCGCCGCGTGGGCGCGAGCAGCGCCAAAGAGGCTCCCACACGCTCAGGGGCGCGAGGCTCCGCCGCATGCGCGCGAGCGCGGCTTCCGGGCGACAGCGCGCACAGGGCGCAGGGCTCCGCCGCCTGGGCGCGAGCGCGCCAACCCGGCTCCCGCACGACAGCACGCCTCGCTCAGGTGCGCAGGGCTCTGCGCGACAAGCCACGGGCGTGCAGGGGGTCGTCGGCGCGCAGGGCCGTCCGCTCGTCAGTGGTTTCTCGCGCAGTTCCCCGGGCCCCCGGAGGCTGCGCCTCCTGGGGCGGTCAGCTAACCCTTCGCGCAGTCGTAGAGCGTGGTCGTGCCCGGGCCGGGTTCGCCGTAGGTCGCCGGGGGGACCACTCGGCAGTGCGCGGCGATCCAGCGGCTCGCATCGGTCTGCGGGCGGTTGGCGATCAGCAGGCCGTACCGCACCCGGCCGGAGGCCACCTCCGCGGCGAGCGCCTCCGCCGTGGGGAACGGGGTGTTGCCGGTGAAGCCGCCCATCACCAGTTCCGGCGCGGCGCTGCCGCGCAGCAGCGGTTCGGCCGGCTCCGCGCTCTGGGTGGCGACGAGGTAGTACGCGGTTCCCTGGTGCTTCTGCAGGAAGTCCAGCACGTGCGCGTACCGGCCCGCCTTCGCCGCGAAGGCGACCGGCGCGGCGGCGCGCTGGTACTTGGCGGCCAGGTAGCCGCTGCCGACCGGGCCGGCCATCGGCGAGGTCGCGCTGCCGGCGAACTGCGGCGTCAGCACCGAGAGCGACCACAGCAGCGGGCTGAGCACGACCGCCGCCAGCGAGGGCCAGACGCCCCAGTCGCGCCCCTGGGCCAGTGCCCCGACCCCGGCGAGGCCCAACGCGCCCACGACGGGCACCAGCCATCGGTGGAACGTCGAGAAGTGGCCGTCCACGACCACCGCCCACAGCACCCCGGACACGACCACCCCGAGGATCGGATAGCGCTGCTGCTGGGTCCGCGCCGCCCCGAACCGCTCCCACGCGGCGACGGCCCCGGCGCCCGCGAGGGCGGCGAAGGCGGGGGCGAGCACGACGGTGTAGTAGGCGTGGATGCCCGACGAGGCGGCGAAGACGAGGTAGTTGACCAGCACCCAGCCACCCCAGAGCAGGTAGCCGGTCCGCACCCCGTCGGTCCGCTCCCGGCCGCGGCGGGCCAGCAGGCCGAGCACCAGCGCCAGCACGGCCACCGGCAGGAACCAGCTGATCTGGGGCGCGGCGCTGTGGCTGGTCAGGGCCGTGAGCCCGGCGCCGCCGGTGGGCCGGGACGCGGCGGTGCCCGCCACGGAGCCGAGGCCCGAGCCGTTGCCGCCGCCGAAGCGGCTCAGCCCGTTGTAGCCGAAGACCAGCGCGAACGGGTTGTTCCCGGTGGTCCCGTCCACGTAGGGGCGGTCGGCGGCGGGGGTGAACCAGACCAGCAGCACCCACAGGCAGGAGGCCAGCAGCGTGGTCGCACCGGCGGCCAGCACCTGGACGACGCGGCGCCGCAACGGGCCGGGCGCCGCGTAGAGGTACAGGCCGCCGAAGACCGGGAGCAGCAGCCACGCCTGGAGCATCTTGGCCTGGAAGGCCAGCCCGACCCAGAGCGCGCAGACCAGCAGCGGACCCGACTGACCGGTGCGGCAGGCCCGCAGTGCCGCCCCGGCGGCCAGCACCAGCAGCAGGGTCAGCAGCGTGTCGGCGATGTTGTGGCGGGCCAGCGCGGCGGCGATCGGCGTGACCAGCAGCGCGAGGGCGGCCAGCAGGCCGGCCACCGGCCCCGCCCAGGCGCGGACGATCCGGAACAGCGCCCACACGGTGGCCACGCCCTCGACGGCCTGCGGCAGCGCCACCGCCCAGATGTGCAGGCCGAAGAGACGGACGGACAGCGCCTGGAGCCAGAGCGCACCGGGCAGCTTGTCGACGGTGATCGTGCCGCCGGAGTCGAGCGAGCCGTAGAGGAAGGCGTGCCAGCTGCCGGCCATGCCACGGACGGCGGCCGTGTAGTACGGGTGCAGCGAGGCGCCGTCGAGCCCCCAGCCGTACAGCCAGGCCGCGGTCAGCAGCACGACCGCGAGGGCGGCGCGCAGCCACGGGGGCGTCGGCTCGGCGGCCCGGCGGCGACGGCCTCCGCGCCTGCGGACGGTCGTGTCGCTACCCGGCAGTACGGCACTGGCCATGACAATACCTCTCGGAGAACAGTGTGTTCTGAGGGAACAGTCGGAGATGTGCGACCTGTGCGTTGCACCGGGACGTACGGGAATTGGGTAAGAAAGTACTACCGAACCATGATCATTATGTGATTATCCACCCAATAGGCTCCCCATGGGCTCTCGGAATCTCCACGAGAGGACCTTCTCTGACCACGCATCACCCGCGACGTCACCGAACGCGACTGCGGGCTGACATGCCCCTGCTCGGGGGCGTCCGGCCACCCGTCGCGGCGCTGCTGTGCACCCTGCTCGCGGTCGCGGCGATCACCGCCCTCGCCCTCGGTCGCAACGTCACCATCGACGTCGCCCCCGCCGTCCTGACCTCGCAACAACACCTGGCCGAGGACGCCGCGAGCGCGCTGCGCGCGACCGTGGACCGCGACCTCGACACGCTGCGCCACCAGGCCGCCGAACTCACCGCGCTGAGCACCCCGGGCTCCGCGCAGCCGGCCGACGCCGCGCTGCCGGCCGCCCTCGCCCAGGGCCACCCGTGGAGCGGCGTCGTCGTGGCCGACCGCACCGACGGACGCGTACTGGCCGTCGGCGGCGAGCCGGTCCCTGCGGCGGCCGTGCAGGCCGCGCAGCGGACCTCCGCCGCCACCAACGCGGACGGCACCCGGAACAGTCCCCGCCCCACCCTGATCACCCTGCCGGACGGCCAGGCCCGGCTGTCCTTCTGGGCCACCGTCGACAACCGGCTGCTGGTCACCACCGACACGCTGCGGCTGACCGCCCCCGGCGGGGACACCAGCCGCGGCGTGCTCATCGTCGACGGCCGCGGCCGCACCGTCGCCGCCCTCGGGCCGGCCCTCGTCGGCACCCAGGACCAGCGCATCCCCGCCTCCTCCGCCCGGGCCTCGACCGGGCTCGGCGGCGGCGTCGGCCAGACCCGCAACTCCGGCTTCCTCCTGGGCGACCTGCGCGACGGTCGGCGGACCGTGGCGGGCTGGGCCGACCTGGTCCCGGCCACCGACACCGCCGTGCACCCGCTCGGCCTGGTCGTCGTGGTCGTCGTGAACACCCCGCAGGCCCCGGACGTCAGCGGCAACTCGCTGCTGGCCCTCTCCTCCGCCGCCGGACTGCTGCTCGCCACCCTCGTGGTGACGCTGCTGCTGGTGACCCGGCTGCAACGCCCGCTGCTGCAACTGCACCTCGGCGGCGTCCGGATCGCCCGCGGCGACCTCTCCCGCCCCGCGCCGCTGCCCCGCTCCGGCGAGGCCGCCCGGATCGGCCACGCCCTGGACGGCCTGCGCCGCCAACTGCTGGGCGAACCCGCCGAGCTGTTCCGTCCGCTCCGCCGCCGGTTCGGCGCCGGCGCGCTGGTGGTCAGCTGCGGCGTGGTGCTGGCGGCCTGGTCCGCGCCGCTGCTGCTGATCTCCACCCGTCCGGTCAGCGCCTCGGCCGTCCCGCACCAGCTCGTCGCTGACCAGCAGACCCGCACCTCCGCCGCGGCGGCCCGGGTGCGGGAGACCCTGGCCGAGGGCGTCCAGGACGTCACCACCATGGCCTCGGCCCTCGACGGCGCCAGCACCCCGGAACGGGCCCAGGGCGTGCTGTCCGCCTGGCTCGACCAGCACGGCCGCTACGGCTCCGTCTACGTCCTCGCCCGCGACGGCCAGGTGCTCACCACCGCGGGCGGCACGCCCCGCCAGGCGCTGCACCGGCTGACCGGCAGCGGCGGGCTGGTGCAGGTCAACACCGCCGGCCGGATCCCGGTGCTGGCCGCGTGGGCCCCCGTCCCGGCCGCACGGCCGGCCGTCCCCGGTCAGCAGCCGATCGACCTCGGCGACTTCACGCCGGTCGCGGTGGTCGCCGAGTTCGACATCTCCGCCCTGGACACCGCCCTCGACCAGCCCGGCATGGGCAGCGTCTGGCTGGTCGACGCCCGGCAGAAGGTCATCGCCTCCCGCAACGGCTTCCGCGCCTACGAGAGCCTGCCCTCGCCGGCCCTGACCGGGCTCGCCCAGGACGCCGCGACCGGCCCGCAGTCGCGGCTGCTGCCGCAGGGGAGCGACCAGCTGCTGGCCGCCGCCGCCCCGCTCGGGGCCGTCACCGGCACCGACACCTCCGAGAGCTGGCAGATCGTCAGCTCACAGAACGCCTCCTGGCTCGACCTCGGCGCCTACCGCACCCAGCGGCTGACGCTGCTGGCCGGCCTGCTCGGGCTGACCGCCGTGGCCGGCTGCCTGGGCTGGCTGCACGTGCTCGTCGTCCGTCCGCTGCGCGACCTCGCGGAGACGGCCGAACGGCTGGCCGGCGGCGACCGCCGCACCGTCCGCTACCCCGTCCACCACGACGAGGTGGGCTCGGTCACGCGCAGCCTCGAACTGATCCGCCAGCAGCTCGGGACTGCCCCGGCACGACGCACCGGCCGGCCGGGCGACCGCTCCACCGCCAGGACCTGACGTCTGACGGCCCTTCCCCGGAAGGGCTCAGCGAAGGAAGAAGACCGCACGTGCTGTTCCTGTACTTCGTGCTCCTGCTCTGCTGCCTCGTCCTGCTGGTCGCCGGCGTGGTCGAGCAGCGACGCCACAACTCCTCGCTCGACCAGATACCCGTGCGGGTGCTGGTCAACGGCATCCGCGGCAAGAGCTCCATCACCCGCCTGTGCGCGGGCGCGCTGCGCGGCGGCGGGCTCACCACCGTCGCCAAGACCACCGGCACCGCGGCCCGCTTCATCCACCCCGACGCCACCGAGGAGCCGGTCTACCGCAAGTTCGGCCTGGCGAACGTCGTGGAGCAGATCGGCATCGTCCGCCGCGCCGCCACCTACCGGCCCGACGCCCTGGTCATCGAGTGCATGGCCGTCATGCCGGCGCTGCAGGAGATCAACCAGGAGAAGCTGATCCGCTCCACCATCGGGGTGCTGTGCAACGTCCGCGAGGACCACCTCGCCGAGATGGGTCCGACCCTGGACGACGTGGCCCGCTCGCTCTCGCGCTCGATGCCCGTCGGCGGCGTCTGCGTGACCGCCGAGAAGGACCGCCTGGCGATCCTCCAGGAGGAGGCCGACAAGCGGAACTGCCGGCTGGTCGCGGTCGATCCGGAGACCGTCAGCGACGCCGAGCTGCGCGGCTTCTCCTGGTTCACCTTCAAGGAGAACGTCGCGATCGCCCTGGCCGTGGCCGAACTGCTGGGCGTGGAACGGGAGACCGCGCTGCGCGGCATGTGGGAGGCGCCGCCGGACCCGGGTGTGCTGTCCGTCGAGCGCTATCGCACCCCGCAGGGCGGGCGGCTGCGCTTCGCCAACGTCTTCGCGGCCAACGACCCGGAGTCGACGCTGATGAACGTCCGGCAGCTGCTGGACCTCGGCGCGATCCGGCGACCGCTGTCCGTCGTGATCAACTGCCGGCCGGACCGGGTGGAGCGCAACGCCCAGATGGGCGCGATCATCCCCGACCTCGCCCCCGACCTGGTCTTCCTGATCGGCCACCCGACCAGGAGCGCGGCGGACGCCGTCCCGGCCTCCTTCCGCGGCCGGGTCGTCGACCTCGGCGGCGACAGGCGCGACGCCGGGCTGCTCACCGAGAGCCTGCTGGCCGAGCTGCCACCCGAGGCGTCGCTGGTCGCCATCGGCAACATCCACGGCCAGGGCGAACTGCTCCTGGAGCACCTGGCCGAGCTGGAGCCGGACGAGGAGACGTCCGCCGCCGCCGGACCGGAGCCCGTCGAGTGGGACGACGAATGGGGCTACGACGAGGGGGTGTACCTCGCGCAGACCCGCAGCGCGACCCCCCGCGGGGCTGCGGCCCGGCCCGGTCAGGCGCGGGACCCGCGCGAGGTGAACGCACTGGACGGGCCGGAACGCTTCGACGGCTTCGACGCTCCGGCCGCCGCCGACGGCTCGACCACCCTCACCCTGCGGTTGCCCCGGCAGCCCGCCGCCGCCCCGGACACCCACCCCGACGACGGCCACCGCCACGACCACAAGAACGACAACGCCAACGACAACGCCAACGACCGGACGAGGTACCCCCTGTGATCCCCGCCGCGCTCACCCCGCAGATCGCCGCGCTCGGCATCGCCCTCGGGCTGGTCTTCTCCCTCGTCTGCTACCTGACCACCAACCTCTCCCCCGGCGGCATGATCACCCCGGGCTGGCTGGCGCTCACCCTCGTCACCGACGTCCAGCGGGCGCTGCTCGTGCTGGCGGTGACGGTGCTGACCTACCTGGCCACCAAGGCGCTGCAGCGAGCGGTGATCCTCTACGGCAAGCGGCTGTTCGCCGCGGTCGTACTCAGCGCCGTGCTGATCCAGATGACCGTCGTCATCGCCCTGCAGCAGGAGTTCCCGCTGCTCTGGACCAGCCAGACGCTCGGCTTCATCGTTCCGGGCCTGATCGCCTACCAGCTGGTCCGCCAGCCGAAGGCCGCCACCGCCATCGCCACCGGCGCGGTCACCCTCGGCACGTACGTCGTCCTGGCCGCCGGGCTGCTGCTCGGCGCGCTGCCCACCGCCTGAGCCCGAAGGAGTGACCATGGCCCCGCCCCTGTCCCGCCGCCGACTGCTGGGCGGCGCCGCGGGCGTCGCGCTCGCGGGCGTCGCCGCCACCCTCGGCGTCGAGCTGCACGACCGGTCGGCCGCCGCCGCCTCCCCCGGCCCCGTCGACGCGGCCTCGGCCTCCCCCGCTCCGGTCGCCACCGGCAGCCTGGGCTTCACCCGGCAGACCGGCCCGGACCGCACCGTCGTCAGCGACGCCGACGGGAACCAGCTCGCAGTCCTCACCGACGGCGCCCGCACCGCACTGCTGACCGGCCCGAGCCGCACCTGGACCGAGCCGCGGACCACGACCGCCGTGGTCGAAAGCACCGCCTGGGTGCGGCTGATGCCCACCGCATGGCACGTCGGCCGGGAGCGGACCGGCTGGTTCCGCGGCTGGTTCCCGACCGCTCTGGCCGACCGCAGCCCCGACGTCCTCGGCATCGCCTTCCAGTACGGGGACGGCGCCCCGGACATCCGCGACGCGCACGGCCTGCGGATCGCCGGTGACGCCGCGTTCGGCCCGCGCATCCCCGGCCAGTCGGCGGACTCCTTCCACAGCCGGGACGAACGGTCGGACTTCTACGACTACCTGGGCATCCCGTGGAACTTCCCCGACGGCCACCGCGATCCGGAGAAGGCCCGCTACGGCATGGTCGACTGCTCCGGCTACCTGCGTCTGGTCTGGGGCTACCGCAACGGCTACCCCATGCACGTCTCCAACACCCGCGGCGTCGGCCTGCCGCGCCGCGCCTACGCGATCGCGGCCTACGCGCCCGGCGTGCTGGTCATTCCGAACACCCACGCCCGGCCGTCGGACCTCGGCCCGTTGCAGCCGGGCGACCTGGTCTTCTTCTCGATCAACATCGGCGAGCCGAACTTCATCGACCACTGCGGCATGTACCTCGGCCCGGACACCGAGGGCCACCCCCGCTTCCTCTCCAGCCGCAGCCAGGCCAACGGGCCCACCATGGGCGACAAGGCGGGCGCCGCCCGCCTCGACGGCCCCGGCTTCTACGCCACCGGCTTCCGCGCGGCCCGGAGGCTGTGACCGACGAGAATCCCCGCCTCCGCCCCCAACGAAATCGCTCTTACCCGTTCCTTCCCACGGGTTCCCGGTTTCCGTCCATCCGTGCGCACGCGGATCGCTAGCCTCCTGCGATCACAGCCTGCCCACAGGAGGGGGACAAGCCCGTGCACAAGCATCGAATTGCCGCAGCACTGACCGCGGCGGCCGCGTTCGGGGTGCTCGGCGCGGCTCCGGCCGTCGCCGCCACACCCGCACCGCCGCCCGGCTCCGGGCCCTGCGCACTGAACGTCTCGTTGACCGGGTTCACAGGCCGCACCCTCACGGCCGGCGGCCCGGCTGTGAACGGAACGGTCGTCTTCAAGAACGTGTCGGGGAAGGCCCTGCCCAAATACTTCGAGGGCCTGACGAGCGGCCAGATCAAGGACGACCCGGTCAAGCCCTACCCGAACAAGGTCGTCGTGGTGGAGGCCGAGCACGACGGCACCTGGTCCGTCGTGCCCTACCGCTACCAGAAGGGTGACCCGTACCCGTTCCTGCCGCTGTCCTGGGCCACCGGCTCCGAGACGCTCAAGGCCGGGAACGTCGACACCGTCCCGCTGCGCCTTTCCGTGCCCAAGGGCGCACCGGCGGGGACCTACCAGCTCACCGGCGTCGCTTTCAGCGCACAGCCCACGGGCAGCACCGCGCACACCAGCGTGCCGCCGAGCGGCAGCGGCTGCTACGGGACGAACGCCGCCGCCTACAACCGCTTCACGGTGGTGGCCGCGCCCGAGGCCGGGGCCTCGGCCACGCCGACCCCGGCGCCCAGCGCGACCGGGACCGGCCTCGCCGACACGGGTGGCGGCTCCGACACCGGCCTGCTGATCGGCAGCGGTGTCGCGCTGGTCGTCCTCGGCGGTGGGGCCCTCGCGTTCACCCGGCGCCGTGGCAGCCGCCTCTGAGCGCACCCTCCCATCCGCGCACCGGCGGCGTCGGGAGCCCGCTCGGCACCCCTGCCGCGACGGGCTCTCGACGCTTCTTCGTGCGTTCATCCGAAGATCAACACCAGATCGTCCGGAATGTCATCCGTTTGTGCTCTACGCGCGTAGGAGTTTCTGGTTATCCTCGTTCCGTGAACGCTTTCCCCCAGCCGGACGCCGGCTCCACCCCCGCCAGCCCCTACGAGGCGGCCCGCGCCGCCGCCGCGCGTCTGCGCGAGCTCACGGACGGGCACCCGCACGACGTCGCGCTCGTGATGGGCTCGGGATGGGTCCCCGCCGCCGACGAACTGGGCACGCCCGACTACGAGTTCGCCATCACCGAGCTGCCGGGCTTCCCGCCGCCGGCCGTCGCCGGGCACGCGGGCAAGATCCGCTCGATCAGGGTCGGCGACAAGCGCGCCCTGGTCTTCCTCGGCCGCACCCACTACTACGAGGGCCACGGCGTCGCCGCCGTCGCCCACGGCGTGCGCACCGCGGTCGAGGCCGGTTGCCGCACGGTCGTGCTGACCAACGGCTGCGGCGGTCTGCGCCAGGGCATGGAGCCCGGCCAGCCGGTACTGATCAGCGACCACATCAACCTCACCGGCGCCTCCCCGATCGTCGGCGCCAACTTCGTGGACCTGACCGACCTGTACTCCTCCCGCCTGCGCACCCTGTGCCAGGAGGTGGACCCCTCCCTGGAGGAGGGCGTCTACGTGCAGTTCCCCGGCCCGCACTACGAGACCCCGGCGGAGATCGGCATGGTCCGTGCCATCGGCGGCGACCTCGTCGGCATGTCCACCACGCTGGAGGCCATCGCCGCCCGCGAGGCGGGCGCCGAGGTCCTCGGCCTCTCGCTGGTCACCAACCTGGCGGCCGGCATCACCGGCCAGCCGCTCAACCACGAAGAGGTCCTGGAGGCCGGCCGCAGCTCCGCCACCCGCATGGGCGCGCTGCTGGCCAAGGTCCTCGAGCGGATCTGACGCCGCATTTTCTTCGATCCACCGCATGGCATCCGACGGTTCGCACGCCGGATGCCATGCTTTTTGTACGGCTTTTTCACAGCTAGGAGGGCCCGGCAGGAGGGGGCCGGCTGCAGGAGCGCCCGCCGCGGAGCGGCTTGTCCGCAGCGGGCCGAGTCCGGGCGTCGCGACGCCGCCCCCTCCTGTCGGGCCCTCCAACGCTCCCGCACCGAGGACGAGGACGTGACGCGATGACTGCCCACCACGACGGCGATCTGCTCTCCCGGGCCCGCACCTGGCTGGCCGAGGACCCGGACCCGGAGACCCGTGAGGAGCTCTCCGCGCTCCTCGCCGCCGCCGAGGGCGACCCCAACTCGGTGAGCGAGAAGGCCTGGGCCGAGCTGGCCGACCGCTTCTCCGGCACGCTCCAGTTCGGCACGGCCGGCCTGCGCGGCGAGATGGGCGCAGGCCCCATGCGGATGAACCGCGCCGTGGTGATCCGCGCCGCGGCCGGCCTCGCCGCCTACCTCAAGCGCGGCGCCACCGCCGGGCTCGTCGTCGTCGGCTACGACGCCCGCCACAACTCCGAGGCGTTCGCCCGCGACACCGCCGCCGTGATGGTCGCCCAGGGCCTCAAGGCCGCGCTCCTGCCCGGCCCGCTGCCGACGCCCGTGCTCGCCTTCGCCGTCCGCCACTTCGGCGCGGCCGCCGGCGTCGCCGTCACCGCCAGCCACAACCCGCCGCGCGACAACGGCTACAAGGTCTACCTGGGCGGCGACTTCGGCGGCTCGCAGATCGTCCCGCCGCACGACGCCGGCATCGCCGCCGAGATCGACGCCGTCGGCACGCTCGACGAGGTGCCGCTTGCTGTCGAGGGGTGGGAGATGCTGAGCGAGGCCGACGTCCTGGAGCCCTACCTGACCCGCGTCGCCTCCGTCGTCGACGCGCACGCGCCGCGCGACCTCGACGTCGTCTACACGCCCATGCACGGCGTCGGCCGCGGCACCTTCCTCGCCGCGTTCGAGCGGGCCGGCTTCCCCGCGCCGACGGTCGTCGCCGCACAGGGCGACCCGGACCCGGCCTTCCCGACGGTCTCCTTCCCCAACCCGGAGGAGCCCGGCGCGATGGACCTCGCCTTCGCCACGGCCGCCGAGCGCCAACCCGACATCATCATCGCCAACGACCCGGACGCCGACCGCCTCGCCGTCGCGATCCCCTCCGGCGACCCGGGCGATGCCTCCGGCTGGCGCATGCTGCGTGGCGACGAGGTCGGCGCGCTGCTGGCCGCGCACCTGGTCGCGAAGCACGCCAAGGGCACCTTCGCCACGACGATCGTCTCCTCCTCGCTGCTCGGCCGGATCGCAGAGTCCGCGGGCCTCGGCTACGAGGAGACGCTGACCGGCTTCAAGTGGCTCTCCCGCGTCGACGGCCTGCGCTACGGCTACGAGGAGGCGCTCGGCTACTGCGTCGACCCCGACGCGGTCCGCGACAAGGACGGCGTCAGCGCCGCCCTGCTGATGGCCGAGCTCGCCGCGACACTCAAGTCCCAGGGCCGCAGCCTGCAGGACCTGCTGGACGACCTGGCCGCCACCCACGGCCTGCACGCCACCGACCAGCTCTCCGTCCGCGTCGCCGACCTGCGTGTGATCGCCGACGCGATGGCCCGCCTGCGCGAGCACCCGCCCGTGCGGCTGGCCGGCCTGCACGTGGACTCCGCGGAGGACCTGGAGGCGGGCTCCGCCGCGCTGCCGCCGACGGACGGCCTGCGGTACCACCTGTCCGGCGAGGGCGTCTCCGGCGCGCGCGTGGTGGTCCGCCCCTCCGGGACGGAGCCGAAGCTCAAGTGCTACCTGGAGGTCGTCGTCCCCGTCGGCGGCGTCGCCGAGCTGGGCGCGGCCCGGGAGCGGGCCACGGCCCTGCTGACATCTCTCAAGACGGATCTGGCCACCGCGGCGGGCATCTGATCTGACATGCTGGCCGGGTGTCGACAACCGGTGCCGAACGTCTGATCCTCATCCCCGGCATGCGCAACCTGCGCGATGCCGGGGGTTTCCCCACCGAGCACGGCGGCCGCGTCGCCGAGGCCCTGCTGTATCGCGGCGGCTCCCTCCACGAGCTCACCCCGGAGGGCGCCGCACGGCTGGCCGAGCTCGGGCTGCGCACGGTCATCGACCTGCGTTCCGCGCCTGAGCTGGAGGTCTGGCCGGACCGCCCGTTCGGCGAGCAGGTCCGCTTCCTGCACCTGCCGACCTTCCCCGTGCGCGAGAGCGCGGCCGAGCACGCCGAGGACGCCGCCGCGGACGCGGCCGCGCAGCGGTCCGAGGAGCGGTCCGAGGAGCCGTCCCAGGAACGTGCGGCGGCCCGCGACGAGCGGGACGCGGAGGCGGGCGAGGAGACCCTCGACGCCCTCTACGCCTTCATGTCCGCCACGGCCGGTCCGGCCATCGCCGCGACAGTCAGCGCGCTGGCCCAGCCCGACGCGTTGCCGGCGCTGGTCCACTGCGCGGTCGGCAAGGACCGCACCGGCGTCACGGTGGCCACCCTGCTGTCCGCGTTCGGCGTCTCGGACGCCGACATCGTCGCGGACTACCACCTCTCCAACACCGGCCTCGGCCTGGACCGCGGGCCGGTCTTCTACGTCGACGAGCACGGCACGGAGCGGCGGTCCCGCCCGGTCCACGAGGGCCTGATCCTCGCCTTCCTCGCTTCCCTCCGCGCGACCCACGGCGACGCCACGCAGTACCTGCTGGCCCACGGCGTCACGAAGTCGGAACTGAAAACCCTCCGGGCCGCTTTCCTCTGACCCTGAGCGTTCGCTCCCACAGGCAGTGGCACGACCTCAGGGGCGCGGGGCTCTGCCGATTTGCGGCTCCGCCGCGTGGGCGCGACCAGCCACTGATGAGCCGATGGTCCGCAACGCACAGGTCCATCCGCACACAGTGGTTTCTCGCGCCCACGCGCGGCGGAGCCGCTCAGGCAGAGCCGCGCGCCCCTGAGGTGGTGCGGCTGAAGGTGGTGCGACTCAGCCCACGGCGAGAGTGATGATCCCCGCCAGCGCGCCGGCGACGATCGGGGCGATGAGCCACCAGGTCCAGGTGACCTTGACCTCGGGGGTGCCCGCGTCCGCCGGCAGCTGCTGGCGGTACTTCTCGACCCGCTCGTTCAGCTCCGCCACGGCCTTGTCGGCCATGGCCTGCGTCGGCCCGCTGTCGTCCTGCGTGCTGCCGCCGCCGAAGCTGCCGAACATGCTCGGGCGCGGCGTGTTGGAGATCGTGCCGCGGTCGCCCGCGGCGATCATCGAACGGCGGTTGGCCTTCTTCCGCTGGCGCAGCGACACCGGCAGCGCCCAGATCACGAACTTGTGCCCACCGGCCCGCAGCTCCACCGAGAGCGCCGAGACCAGCGACTCCACGCCGTCCCAGCGGGTCTCGACGGTGCGGAACGGGTTGCGCACCAGCAGCCGGTTCTCGCCCGCACGGACCTGCGGCCACAGCGTGAACGCGACGATCAGCGGCACACCCAGGACCAGGACCGACGCGGCCAGCACGGGCGCGCTGCCCGAGCCGGTGACCATCGCGTCGATGGAGAGCCAGAGCAGCAGGGCCAGCAGGAAGACACCGCTGACGACGGCGCTGACCGAGCGGTAGATCTTGTCGTGATAGGTGGGAGCCGTGTTCGCACGGGCCGGGGTGTCGCTCATGGTTTCCGATTCTGCCCCAGTTCACGCCGATCACCACTGGGGCGCGGGTCTCGGTATGGCATCGGACCCGTCAATCGCACGATGTCACACGGACGCCCCCCTGACGAAACGCTACGCGTGTAGATATGCTGCATTGGTGAGCATGTCCTCCTCCTCCACTGCCAGCGGGCACCTCGCCGCGAGCGGGCTCGCAGACGTCGCCTCCTCCGAGGCGTCCCTGCGACGCTTTCTGCACGGGCTGCCCGGCATCGACGCCGTCGGCCTGCAGGCGCGGGCCTCCGGCCTCGGCACGCGGTCGATCAAGACCACCGCCAAGGCCTATGCCATCGATCTGGCCATCTCCATGATCGATCTCACCACGCTGGAGGGTGCGGACACCCCCGGCAAGGTGCGCTCGCTCTGCCAGAAGGCCAAGAACCCCGACCCCGGAAACCCGGACGTCCCGCACACCGCGGCCGTCTGCGTCTACCCGGACATGGTCCCCTTCGCCAAGGAGGCCCTCGGCGGAGCGCCGATCAACGTCGCCGCCGTGGCCACCGCCTTCCCCTCCGGCCGGGCGGGGCTGCCGGTCAAGCTGGCCGACACCGCCGAGGCCGTCGCCGCCGGGGCCGACGAGATCGACATGGTCATCGACCGGGGAGCCTTCCTCTCCGGCCGGTACCTGGAGATCTTCGAGCTGATCGCCGAGATCAAGAAGGCATGCGAGCGCCCCGACGGCACCGCCGCCCACCTCAAGGTGATCTTCGAGACCGGCGAGCTCGTCACCTACGACAACATCCGCCGCGCCTCCTGGCTGGCGATGCTGGCCGGGGCCGACTTCATCAAGACCTCCACCGGCAAGGTCACCGTCAACGCGACGCCGGCCAACACCCTGGTGCTGATGGAGGCCGTCCGCGACTTCCGGAACGCCACCGGCGTGCAGGTGGGAGTGAAGCCCGCCGGGGGTATCCGTACCACCAAGGACGCCATGAAGTACCTGGTCATGGTGAACGAGATCCTCGGTGACGACTGGCTCTCCCCGGACTGGTTCCGGTTCGGTGCCTCCAGCCTGCTCAACGACCTGCTGATGCAGCGGCAGAAGCTGGCCTCCGGCCGCTACTCCGGTCCCGACTACGTGACGGTGGACTGATCACCATGGCACTGTTCGACTACGCCCCCGCACCCGAGTCGCGCGCCGCCGCCGGCGACATCGCCTCGACGTACGGGCACTTCATCGACGGCGAGTTCGTCGAGTCCACCGGCTCCGAGGCCCTGAAGACCGTCGACCCCTCCACCGAGGAGGTCCTCGCCGAGTTCGCCCAGGGCACCGAGGCCGACGTGGACCGCGCCGTCGCGGCCGCCCGCAAGGCGTTCACCTCCTGGTCCGCCCTGCCCGGCGCCGAGCGCGGCAAGTACCTCTTCCGCATCGCCCGGATCATCCAGGAGCGCTCGCGCGAGCTGGCGGTGCTGGAGTCGATCGACAACGGTAAGCCGATCAAGGAGACCCGCGACGTCGACCTGCCGCTGGTCGCCGCGCACTTCTTCTACTACGCCGGCTGGGCCGACAAGCTGGAGTTCGCCGGCTACGGGTCCAACCCGCGCCCGGTGGGCGTGGCCGCCCAGGTCATCCCGTGGAACTTCCCGCTGCTGATGCTGGCCTGGAAGATCGCCCCGGCGCTGGCCACCGGCAACACCGTCGTCCTCAAGCCCGCCGAGACGACTCCCCTCACCGCTCTCCGCTTCGCGGAGATCTGCCGCCAGGCCGGTCTGCCCAAGGGCGTCGTCAACATCGTCACCGGTGACGGGCGCACCGGCGCCGCGCTGACCGCGCACCCGGAGATCGACAAGGTCGCCTTCACCGGATCGACCGAGGTCGGCCGCGCCATCGCCCGCACTCTCGCCGGGACGACCAAGCGCCTCTCGCTGGAGCTGGGCGGCAAGGCCGCGAACATCGTCTTCGACGACGCGCCGGTCGACCAGGCCGTCGAGGGCATCGTCGACGGCATCTTCTTCAACCAGGGCCACGTCTGCTGCGCGGGTTCCCGCCTGCTGGTCCAGGAGTCGGTCCACGACGAGGTCATGGACGCTCTCAAGCGCCGCATGTCGACGCTGCGCGTGGGCGATCCGCTGGACAAGAACACCGACATCGGCGCCATCAACTCCGCCGCGCAGCTCGCGCGGATCCAGGAGCTGACCGCCGCCGGTGAGGCCGAGGGCGCCGAGCGCTGGTCCCCCGCGTGCGAGCTGCCGTCCGCCGGCTACTGGTTCGCGCCGACGGTCTTCAGCAACGTCTCCGCCACCCACCGGATCGCCCGCGAGGAGATCTTCGGCCCGGTGCTGTCCGTGCTGACCTTCCGCACCCCGGAGGAGGCCGTCGCCAAGGCCAACAACACCCCCTACGGGCTGTCGGCCGGCATCTGGACCGAGAAGGGCTCGCGCATCCTGTGGATGGCGAGCAAGCTCCGCGCCGGCGTGGTGTGGTCCAACACCTTCAACAAGTTCGACCCGACCTCGCCCTTCGGCGGCTACAAGGAGTCGGGCTACGGCCGCGAGGGCGGTCGCCACGGTCTGGAGGCCTACCTCGATGTCTGAGCCCACCAGTGCTCTCCGCCTTGACGTCTACAAGACCTACAAGCTCTTCGTCGGCGGCAAGTTCCCGCGCTCCGAGAGCGGACGGGTGTACGAGGTGACCGACCGCAAGTCCGGCGAGTGGCTCGCCAACGCCCCCCAGGGCACCCGCAAGGACACCCGCGACGCGGTCTCCGCCGCGCGCAAGGCCTTCGGCGGCTGGTCCGGCGCGACCGCGTACAACCGCGGCCAGATCCTCTACCGTGCGGCCGAGATGCTCCAGGGCCGCCGCGAGCAGTACATCGCCGAGGTCGCGGTCTCCGAGGGCCTGACGGCCAAGAAGGCGGCGCCGCTCGTCGACGCCGCCGTCGACCGCCTGGTCTGGTACGCGGGCTGGACGGACAAGGTCGCCCAGATCGCGGGCAACGCCAACCCGGTCGCCGGCCCGTACTTCAACCTCTCCACCCCGGAGCCCACCGGCGTGGTCGGCGTGGTCGCACCGCAGAGCGGCAACGGCTTCTCGCTGCTCGGCCTCGTCTCGGTGCTGGCTCCCGTCATCGCGACCGGCAACACCGCCGTCGTGGCCCTGGCCCCGGGCGCCCCGCTCCCGGGCCTCTCGCTGGGCGAGGTGCTGGCCACCTCGGACCTGCCGGGCGGCGTGGTCAACCTGATCTCGGGCCGCACCGAGGACATCGCCCCGACCCTGGCCTCCCACGCGGACGTCAACGCGCTGGACCTCGCGGGCGTCGTCGCGGAGGAGGGCCCGGCCTCGGCCAAGTCCCTGGAGGTCGCGGCCGCGGACACGCTCAAGCGCGTGCTGCGCCCGGAGTCGGCGTCCTACGACTGGACGACCGCGCCGGGCACGGACCGCCTGCTGACGTTCCTGGAGACCAAGACGGTCTGGCACCCGATGGGGATGTGAGTCCCCTCTCAAAGACGCGGGCACGTGCTCTCTCGCCGTGAGCACGTGCCCGTTCTTTACTTTCTGATGTCACACTGGTGTCCCGTGGCTACCTCTTCCGTGAACCCTTCGCCGGCCCGCGTGATCCTTCTCTGCGGCCCCTCCGGTTCCGGCAAGTCCACCCTCGCCGAGCGCGCCGGTCTCCCGGTCCTCCAGCTCGACGACTTCTACAAGAACGGCGACGACCCCACGCTCCCGCGCCTGCCCGACGGCAGCGTCGACTGGGACCACCCGCGGTCCTGGCACTTCGACCAGGCCGTCGCGGCGATCCGTTCGCTGTGCGACACCGGCGCGGCCGAGGTCCCGATCTACTCCATCCCGGCCAACGGCGCGGTCGGTTCACGCCCCCTGGCCGTCGACACCCCGGTTTTCATCGCCGAGGGCATCTTCGCGGCCGAGATCGTCCGCGCCTGCGAGGCCGAGGGTCTGCTCGCCGATGCGATCTGCCTGCGCAACCACGCCTTCACCACGGCCTACCGCCGCTTCCTGCGCGACGTGCGCGAGGCCCGCAAGTCCGTCCCGTACCTGCTCCGCCGCGGCTACCGCCTGATGCGCGCCGAGCGCGCGGTGGTCACCCGCCAGCGCGACCTGGGCGCCGCTCCGTGCAACGGCCGGGATGCCTTCTCGCGCATCAGTGGGCTGCACCATCAGGGGCGCGAGGCTGCACCGATCAGCGGCTCCGCCGCGGGGCGCGAACAACCGGCCGCGGTGTAGAGCACCGAACCGGCGGCACCCCGCTCACGTCAGTGGGGGCTCAAAACAGAAGGCCTGGACCCCGGCATCCCCCAACGCCGAAGTCCAGGCCCCATGCCGCTGTGGGCTACCCCCGTGCCCACAGCCTCCCCCTCAGAAAAGTCCTCTCAGGCGACCAGCTCGCCGAAGGCGTGCCCCAGGTCCCCGTCCTGCGCCGCCAGCGTCTCGTCCTCGCGGAGCCGACGCAGTGCGCGCCAGATGCCGCTCTTGACCGTGCCGACGCTGATCCCCATCACGTCGGCGATCTCCGGGTCCGTCTTGCCCTCGTAGTACCGCAGCACCAGCATGGTCCGCTGGTTCTCCGGGAGCTTGGCCAGCGCCTGCCACAGCACCGTGCGCAGCTCCGTGCCGTACATCGCGTCGGTGTCGCCGACGGTCTCCGGCATCTCCTCGGTGGGGTACTCGTTGACCTTGCGCCGGCGCCAGGCCGAGATGTGCAGGTTGGTCATGGTGCGGCGCATGTAACCGCCGACCGCCGCCTTGTCCGAGATCCGGTCCCAGGCCCGGTAGGTGCTGAAGAGCGCACTCTGCAGCAGGTCCTCGGCCGCGAAGCGGTCGCCGGTCAGGTGGTAGGCCGTGGCGTAGAGGGACGCGCGCCGCTCCTTCACGTAGGCGGTGAAGTCCTCGGCGTGGGCGTCCCACGTGGCCGTGGCCGTGGAACCGTGGCCGTCCTCCTGGCGTCCCACCGCGTGAAGGTGACGGACGGAGTACGTCTGGTGAGGCAGGGTCGCGGCGGCCTTGTCGGCGTGAGCCTCGATGACTGCGTTCATCGCGTACTCCTTCGGGTTCCGGTCGGTGCTCGGTGCTGGCTGCCGGGCTGCTGGTTCCGCCCGACATGGAAAATCCTGCCCGGGGGTTTTCATCGCCCTGTCCGCCGACTGTCACAGACGTGTCACAGAGCCCGTCACGATGTACACCGGCGCACACGAGGGTCGATCCCGCGCGGGCGGTGCGCCACAATGAACCGCGTGTCTCACCTGTTGCTCATCGAGGACGACGACGCGATCCGCACCGGTCTGGAGCTCGCGCTGACCCGCCAGGGTCACCGGGTCTCCGTGGCCGCCTCCGGCGAGGACGGCCTGCGGCTCTTCAAGGAGCAGCGCCCGGACCTGATCGTGCTCGACGTCATGCTGCCCGGTATCGACGGCTTCGAGGTCTGTCGGCGGATCCGCCGCACCGACCAGCTGCCGATCATCCTGCTCACCGCGCGCTCCGACGACATCGACGTCGTCGTCGGCCTGGAGTCCGGCGCCGACGACTACGTCGTCAAGCCGGTGCAGCCGCGCGTCCTGGACGCGCGCATCCGCGCGGTCCTGCGCCGCGGCGAGCGGGAGAGCTCCGACTCGGCGGCCTTCGGCGACGTGGTGATCGACCGCAACGCGATGATCGTGACGAAGCGCGGCACCGAGCTCCAGCTCACCCCGACCGAGCTGCGGCTGCTGCTGGAGCTGAGCCGCCGCCCCGGTCAGGCGCTCTCGCGGCAGCAGTTGCTGCGCCTGGTCTGGGAGCACGACTACCTCGGCGACTCGCGCCTGGTGGACGCCTGCGTCCAGCGCCTGCGCGCCAAGGTCGAGGACGTGCCGTCCGCGCCCACCCTGATCCGGACCGTGCGCGGCGTCGGCTACCGCCTGGACGCCCCGGCGTGACCGACCGTTCCACGACCACTGTGTCCGCCGCCGAAGGCATGCCCGCCTCCGCGCCGCAGGACGACCGCCCGGACCGTACCGACCGGCCCGCCGCCCACCCGCGGGCGCGCCGCCTGGCCGGGCGGCTGCGGCTGACCTCGCTGCGGATAAGGATGATCGCCGTCTGCTCGGTGGTCGCCCTGGCCGCCGCGGTCTCCTCCTCCGGCATCGCCTACTGGCTGAACCGTGACGCGGTGCTCAAGCGCACCCAGGACACGGCCCTCGCCGACTTCCGCAACCAGCTCGACCGAACCGTCACGGCGATGCCGCTGCAGCCCAGCTGCCAGGACCTGCAGGTGGCCGCGAACGTGGTGGCCTCCACCGGGCTCCGCTACGACGTCGCGATGACCTCGCCGACCTGCACGGTCTCGTCGCTGCACGCCCAGTACACGGCGGCGGTCGTGCCGGCGGTGCTGAAGCAGCAGGTCGAGCAGCCGTGCATGCACTGCACCACCTCGCCGGGCCAGTACCACCTGTTCTGGCAGCGGGTGAACCTGAACGGCGTGCCGTACCTGATCGGCGGCACCAAGGTGCTGCCGGACGGGCCGACGGCCTACATGTTCAAGTCCCTCGACGACGAACAGCGTGACCTGGACTCGCTGGCCTGGTCGCTGGGCATCGCGACACTGCTCGCCCTGGTCGGGGCGGCGCTGCTGGCGCAGGCCGCGGCGGCGACGGTGCTGAAGCCCGTCGCCCGGCTCGCGGAGGCGGCGCGCCGCCTGGGCGAGGGCAACCTCGACACCCGCCTGGACGTCACCGGCCAGGACGAGCTGGCGGAGCTGTCGCGGACGTTCAACCACACCGCGGCCGCCCTGGAGGCCCAGGTCGACGAGCTGAGCGCGCGCGAGCACGCCAGTCGCCGCTTCGTCGCCGACATGTCGCACGAGCTGCGCACGCCGCTGACGGCGATGACGGCGGTGACGGACATCCTGGAGGACGAGGCGGACTCCCTCGACCCGATGATCGAGCCGGCCGTCCGCCTCGTCGTCAGTGAGACCCGACGGCTGACCGAGCTGGTGGAGAACCTGATGGAGGTCACCCGCTTCGACGCGGGCACCGCCAAGGTCGTGATCGACGAGATCGACATCGCCGACCTGATCACCTCCACCATCGACGCGCGCGCCTGGCTGGACGCGGTAGAGCTGGACGCGCCGCGCGGCCTGCTCGTCCGGGTGGACCCGCGTCGCATCGACGTGGTGCTGGCCAACCTGATCGGCAACGCCCTCAAGCACGGCGGCTCCCCCGTCCGTGTCCGCGCCCGCGAGGAGTCGGACGCGGGGGGCGAGTGGCTGGTCGTCGAGGTCGCCGACGGCGGCCCCGGCATCCCCGAGGACGTCCTCCCGCATGTCTTCGACCGGTTCTTCAAGGCGGACGCCTCGCGACGCCGCTCGGAGGGCAGCGGCCTCGGCCTCTCCATCGCGATGGAGAACGTCCGCATCCACGGCGGCACCATCACAGCGGCCAACGCGGCGAACGGCGTCGGCGCCGTCTTCACGCTGCGCCTGCCGAAGACCCCGCCGACCAAGGACGGCAGCACCGAATGAGCGGCACCGCATGAGCACCACCGAACCCACCGATCCCACCGACTCGCCCGAAATCACCGACTCGCGCGACACCGGTGTCCCCACCTCGGCCGGAGTGGTCACCGACCGCCGTCCGGGCGGCACCGCGTACGGGCGGCACGCCTATCGGCGGCAGGCACTGCGCCGGGCCACGCCCGCCGCCGGGCCCGCACTGTCGAGCCGCGGCCGCGGGCGCGCGGCGACCCTGGCGGTGGCCGCCGCCGCGGTCGCGGCGGTCGCGGCGGCCACGTTGAGCGGCTGTGGCATCCGCAGCACCGCGGTGCCCGTCGACGCCGGTCTGCCGGCCTCGCGCACGGCCTGCCCGCAGACGCCGCCGACCACGTCCGCCGGGAGCGGCGGGAGCAGTGAGGGGCCGGCCATGGTCGCCAGCCCGGCGCCCGGCTACGGGATGCCCGCCGGTCCGACGGACTTCGCGTCCGAGACCTCGTGGGCGGTGTTGAGCTCGGCGTTCCCGGCGGGCCCGGACGCCGGCGGCGTGGGCGGCTCGGGCGATTCCGCGGCGGCGAGCGTCTCGGGGTCGGTCCGGGCCGGTCATGGCTCGGCATCACCACGGGCAGCGACCTCGACGCGCGGTGCCCGCGCCACCCGCCCGGCGGCGGCCGCACCCTCGGTCACCCCGGCACCGGTCACCTCCGCCGCGTCCGGCTCATCCGGCTTCAACCCGGAAAACTGCGCCGGGGCCTCGGCCACGGGCTCGCCCTGACCGGCGCGGGTGGGGTCGGCACGGGCTCGGTGGACGTGCCGACCGCGCGGGAGCGCAGCGTGACGGCGCGCACACATCTCCTCGCAACCATCCGCACCACCATGCGCGTCCCTCCTGGCGTGCAGCACGCAGAGAGCAGCGCCGACCCCCACCCGTTCGCCGTCCACGCGGGCACCCGACGGCTCGGCCTGCTGCTGCTGGGCGTCCATCTGACGGTGCTGCTCTGGGTCACCCTGCGCAGCACGCCCTCGGGCTGGCTGGCCGACAGCAACCTCACGCCCTTCGCCTCGGTCCACGCCGAGCTCGCCGCCGGGACCGGGCGCGCCTGGCTGGAGCTGCTGGGCGGCCTGCTGCCGCTCGCCCCGCTGGGAGTGCTGCTGCCGCTCGCGGGCGGGCGCCGGGACGCGCCGCTGCTCGGCTCGTTCACCCGCACGCTGCTGGCCGGGGGGCTGGCCGCGACCGGGCTGGAAGTCCTGCAGACCACGTTGTCGCTACGACTGCTCAACGTCGACGACATCCTGCTGGCCTGCATCGGGATCGCCCTGTCCCACCTGGCGGCGGTCCCCGCCGCCCGTGCCTGGCTGCGTCGCCGGGCAGTCGCCCCGGCGCCCGGCACGGCACGCGCCCCTGAGACCGACCCTGAGAGCGCCCCTGAGAACAGGGCGCTGCGGAACCCGGGTCCGGGCAGGGTCCGAATCATCGGCCGGGCTGACGGCACCGCGCTTCCTGCGCGGGAGGCTTGAGACATCAAGCCGACGGCCCGTCCCGAGAGGGGCGGCCCACAGCGACAGGAGTAAGCCATGTCCGCGACCGCCACTCTCGCCCGCCCCCGCAGCGGCCGCATGATCGGTGGTGTCTGCGCGGGTATCGCCCACCGCTTCGGGGTGAGCCCACTCACCGTCCGCGTGCTGTTCCTGCTCTCGTGCCTGCTGCCCGGCCCGCAGGTCCTCGTCTACCTCGCCCTGTGGCTGCTGCTTCCGGCCGGGTACTGAGCAGCCGACCGACTCGGTCGGTCGGCTGCTCGGCTGCTCAACGCATCAGCTGATCGACGGGGGCTTCAGCGGCAGGTTCTGGTGCAGCGCGTCGAGCGCGTGCCCGGTGGGGAGATTCCCCAGGGCAGGCAGGCTGCCCAGCGTCCCGCCCACGGCCGGGAGGCCGCCGTCACGCTGCTGCGGTGCCACGGACCGCGGCGCGACGGACTGCGGCAGAACCGACTGGGGCACGACGGACTGGGGCACCGCCTGCTGCACGGCGCGCGTCGCGATCGGCAGGGAGCCCGTCGCGCCCTGCACGGTCGGCGCGGCGTTGTTGATGACGCCCTGAGCCGTGGAGGTCACGTCGTGCAGGCCGCCGGCCGTGGAGGTCAGCGACGACGCCGAGCCGGTCAGCGAGCTGACCTGCCCAAGCCCTCCGAGCGGGTCCGCCGCGGCCGGTCCGGCGACGGCGGTGACCGCCGCGACACCGAGCACGGCCGTCCCGGCCGCCTGCAGGGTGGCCTTCTTCATGAGCAGTCTCCTCGTGTCCTGCGAGCACGGCGATCACAGCGCGTGCCCGACTGGCGGCCCAACGTATCCACGAGTTCCGACACACCCCAAATCCCGGTCCCACGATCGGAGTACCGGGATTCGGGGTGTTGACGAGGAGCCGACGCCTGCTCAGGCGAAGAGCCACTCCGCCTTGAGGGTGGCGTAGCCGGGCTTGATCACGTCGTTGATCATGGCAAGTCGCTCGTCGAAGGGGATGAAGGCGCTCTTCATCGCGTTGACGGTGAACCACTGCAGGTCGTCCAGCGTGTAGCCGAAGGCGTCCACCAGGTGCTGGAACTCCTGACTCATGCTGGTGCCGCTCATCAGCCGGTTGTCGGTGTTGACGGTGACCCGGAAGTGCAGGCGGCGCAGCAGGCCGATCGGGTGCTCCGCGTAGGAGGCGGCGGCCCCGGTCTGCAGGTTGGAGGTGGGGCACATCTCCAGCGGGATGCGCTTGTCCCGGACGTAGGCGGCGAGCCGGCCGAGCTCGACCTGCCCGTCGTCCTTGACGGTGATGTCGTCGATGATGCGCACGCCGTGCCCGAGGCGGTCGGCGCCGCAGCACTGGATCGCCTCCCAGATGGAGGGCAGGCCGAACGCCTCACCGGCGTGGATGGTGAAGTGGTTGTTCTCGCCCGCGAGGTACTCGAAGGCGTCCAGGTGCCGGGTGGGCGGGTAGCCGGCCTCGGCGCCGGCGATGTCGAAGCCCACCACGCCGTGGTCGCGGTAGCGGTTGGCCAGCTCGGCGATCTCACGCGAGCGGGCGGCGTGCCGCATGGCGGTGAGCAGGGTGCCGATCTTGATCCGGTCGCCGTTGTCCCGCGCCCGCTGCTCGCCCAGGCGGAAGCCCTCGTTGACGGCCTCGACGACCTCGTCGAGGGTCAGCCCGCCCTCAAGGTGCTGCTCGGGCGCGTACCGCACCTCGGCGTAGACGACGCCGTCCCGTGCCAGGTCCTCGGCGCAGTCGGCGGCGACGCGGATCAGCGCGTCGCGCGTCTGCATGACCGCGCAGGTGTGCGCGAAGGTCTCCAGGTAGCGCTCCAGCGAGCCGGAGTCGGCGGCGTCGCGGAACCACTGGGCGAGCCTGGCGGGGTCCCGCTCCGGCAGGGCGTCGTATCCCACGGCGTCGGCCAGCTCAATGATCGTCTCGGCGCGCAGACCGCCGTCCAGATGATCGTGCAGCAGCACCTTGGGCGCACGGCGGATCTGCTCCGCGGTGGCGGCGGGGATTGTGGGGTTGTGGGTCACCATTTCCCGATCCTAGCTCCTACGCGCGTAGATGCACCACCGACAACCCAGGGGCGCGCGTAGGAACTGCGCGAGCAACCACCCGGCGCGGATGGCCCTGCTCGTACGGCGCGTCACCGCACAGGGCGGTTCGTCGCGCAGTTCCCCGCACCCCTGGGGCGTGCAACTAACTCCTCATCTCGTAGACGATGTTGAACGGCGTCTCCGTCGCCCGACGGAACTGCCCGAAGCCGGCCTCGGCCGCGACCTCGCGGGTCCGCGCCTCACCGGCCTGCGCGCCGAGCGCCCGGCCGACCGGCTGTGCCTGCGACGCGGGGACGCAGATCACCGTCGAGGCCGCGTAGAAGGCGCGGCTCAGCGGGTTCATGTTGTCGGCGATGTCGTCCGCCGCCTGCGGCTCGACGACCATGACCGCGCCACCCTCCGTCAGCCGCGCCCGGCAGTGCGAGAGGGCGCCGACGGGGTCGCCCATGTCGTGCAGGCAGTCGAAGAAGGTGATCAGGTCGTAGGGGCCGCCGCCGAAGTCCGCGGAGCCCGCCACCTCGAAGTCGCAGTGCTTGGTGAGCCCCTCCTGCTTGGCCTGGCGGCGCGCCGCCTCGATGGAGGGCCCGTGGTAGTCGAACCCGGTGCAGCGCGCCTCGGGGAAGGCCCGCGCCATCATCAGCGTCGAGTAGCCGAAGCCGCAGCCGATGTCGGCGACGCTGCCGCCGGCGCGCAACCGCGCCACCGTGTCCGTCATGGCGGGCAGCCACATGTCCACCAGGAAGGTCGCGTAGCCCGGCCGGAAGAAGCGCGCGGTGCCGGAGAAGAGCTCCGGGTGGTGCTGGTCCCAGCCCAGCCCCTCTCCGGTGCGGAAGGCCTGCTGCAGCTTGGCGCGGGTCTCCAACGAGGCGGCGGCGCTGAAGGACTGGAAGCCGCCCAGTGCGTAGTAGGGGCTCTCCTGGTCACAGAAGGCGACGACCTGCTCGGGGGTGAGCCGGAACCGGCCGTCGGCGTCGAGGGAGACGTAGCCGCTGGCGGCCATCGCCGAGAGCCACTCGCGCACGTTGCGCTCGTTGCAGTCGGTGGCCGCGGCCACCTCCGCCGAGGTGCGGGGCGTGCCGTCCGCCATCGCGGCGAAGAGCCCGAGCCGTTCGCCGATCACCAACGAGGGCGCCAACGCCACCGCCCCCAAGTCGGTCACGACCCGGCCCATCAGGCTCATCATCGCGTCCTCGTCGAGGATCTCGTCGCGGGTGACCTCGAGGTTGACGAAGCGCGGGTCGCCGTCGCAGGCCTCCCGCATCTCGTCGGCCAACTGCCGGGTCTCCGGGAGGTCGCTGTTGCGCATCGCCTCCTCGTAGGAGGGGAACTCGACGATCTGCATGAAGTGGGAGGGCTTGTCGCGGTCCTTGCCCATCGTGGAGTGGTGGGCGGTGCGCTTCCCCTGGGTGAGCCGGAGCCACTCGTTCATGATCCGGTCGACGCGGTCCTCGTCTTTGGTTTCGTATTCAATGACCTGTACGAACGTCATGCTGACCAACCCCCTTTCAGAGGTACAGGAACAGCGTCCCGCTCGCACAGAATGGTCACAAGCCAGACAATAGGGAGTTTTCCGGCTGTTCAGCCGACTTCAGCTGTGGAGCGGCAGTCGGTCCCGCTCCGAGAGCACGTAGTCGCGGAAGGCGACCGCCGGCGGCGGGAGCGGCCGGGTGGACGACCACACCAGCGCCAGCTCGCGCCGAGCGGACGGGGAGGCGAGCGTCAGCTCGACCACGTCCGGACGCGGCACCGAGGCCGGCGGCAGCACCGCGACGCCAAGGCCGGCCGCGACCAGCCCGCGCAGCGTCTCGGCCTCCTCTCCCTCGAAGGAGATGCGGGGCGAGAAACCGGCCTCCGCGCAGAGCGCGTCGGTGATCCGGCGCAGGCCGTAGCCCGGCTCCAGGGTGACGAAGGGTTCCTCGGCCACCTCCTCCAGCCGCACCCGGCGCCGCCCGGCGAGCCGGTGGTCGGTGGACAGGACCAGGCGCAGCCGCTGCTCGCCCATCCGACGCGCGGTCAGGTCCGGGGCGTCCGGTCGGGGCGAGAGCAGGCACAGGTCCAGCTCGCCCTCCCGCAGCCGGGCCAGCATCGAGTCGGTGTAGTCCTGCACCAACTGGAACCGCACCCTCGGCAGCTGTGCCCGGAAGCCGCGCAGCAGCATCGGCACCGCCTCCGAGCCCATCGTGTGCAGGAAGCCGAAGGCCACCCGGCCGCCCGTCGGGTCCGCCTCCGCGCGGGCCGCGTCGGCGCCGCGCTCCAGCTCGGCGAGCGCCCGCTCGACCGAGGCCAGGAAGATCCGCCCGGCCCGGGTCAGCCGGACCGTGCGGCCCTCGCGAGCGAGCAGCACCACGCCGAGCTCCGCCTCCAGCCGGGCGACGGCCCGACTCAGCGTCGGCTGCGGCATGCCGAGCTCGGCCGCCGCCCGGGTCACGTGCTCCCCGCGCGCCACCGCCGCGAACTGCGCGAGCAGCGGCGAGAGCCGGGCCGCTGGTGACGTGGACGACAGCTCCGCCTGCTCGACGGGAAGGTTCACCTGGTCCGAACTGGAGTCATACGCCACAGCATGGATCATCCCTCATCCATGTATTGGACGCATCAGTTGCACAGTCCTAACGTCTGCAGCATGCCAGCGGAGCCTGCCACAGCCAGCCGTCCCCTCCTCACCGCCGTCGACACGCCGACGTCCACGTCCGGCACCACCGACCCGCGCCACCTGCCGGGCTCCCCCGGCCTGCGACGCACCCAACTCGCGCTGTTCGGCGCGGGCCTGGCGACCTTCCTGCTGCTCTACTCCACCCAGGCACTGCTGCCGAACCTCTCCGCGAACCTGCACCTGACGCCGGGCCAGGCCAGCTGGACCGTCTCCGCCGCCTCGATCGGGCTGGCCGTCGCGGTGATCCCGATCAGTGCCCTGTCCGAGCGCTTCGGCCGCACCCGGATCATGACGCTCGCGGTCTTCGCCGCCGTCGCCATCGCCCTGGTCCTGCCGTTCACCGGCGACCTCGGCACGCTGACCGCGCTGCGCGCCCTCCAGGGCGTCGCCCTCGCCGGCCTGCCCGCCACCGCGATGGCCTTCCTCGCCGAGGAGGTCCACCCCTCGGCGCTGCCCTCGGCGATGGGCCTGTACGTGGCGGGCAACAGCATCGGCGGCATGAGCGGGCGGCTGCTGTCCGGTGTCGTGGCCGGAGCGTACGGCTGGCGCGCGGGCCTGGCCGCCGTCGCCCTCGCGGCGCTGCTGTGCGCGGTGGCGTTCCGGGTCCTCATCCCCCGCGCCCGGAACTTCCGGCCCGGCCCGGTCAACCCGCGCGCCCTGTGGCACACCGTCACCGGCCACGTCGCGAACCCGCTGCTGGCCCGGCTCTTCGCGCTCGGCCTGCTGTTCATGACGGTCTTCGGCGCGGTCTACACCGTCCTCGGCTACCGGCTCGTCGCCGCGCCCTTCGGTCTGCCGCAGGCGCTGGCCTCGTCCATCTTCGTGGTCTACCTGGTCGGCACGGTCGCCTCGGCGGCCAGCGCCCGCATCGGCGCCCGACTGGGCCGCCGCGGCGCCCTGTACGCGGCGATCACCACGACCTCGGCGGGCCTGCTGCTGACCCTGCCGGAGTCGCTCCCGCTCACCCTGCTGGGCCTGGTCCTCATCACCGCGGGCTTCTTCACCGGCCACTGCGTGGCCTCGGCGGCGGTCGGCCGCACGGCGACCCACGGCCGCGCCCAGGCCTCGGCGCTGTACCTGGCGGCGTACTACGTCGGCAACAGCCTCGGCGGCGCGGTGGGCGCGGACGCCTACCACGGCAGCGGCTGGACCGGGACGGTCTCGGTGGCTCTGACCGCGATGCTGCTCGCCGCGGGCGTCACCGCCTGGGGCACCGTCTCGGCGCACCGCGCGCTGGCAACGGCGCGATAGCTGCACCGCCCAGGGGTGCGGGGCCCTCTCAGCGCAGTGCGTGCCGGTCGGCCCACTCCGAGATCGCTGCCGCGATCTCGGCCGGCTTGTCCTCCGGGGCGTGGTGGCCGGCCGGGCCGAGGTGGACGGACTCCAGGGCGGCGAAGTTCTCCGCGCACCACGCCGCCGTCTCGGCACTGATCATCAGCGTCGGTGAGCCCTCGAACGTCATCAGCAGCTTCGGGACGTCCTCGCTCTTGGCCAGCCACGCGTCGTACGCCTCGATCCGCGCGACCAGCTCGGCGGGCTCGCCGCCGATCGGCATCTGGCGCGCCCACTCCAGCAGCGGTCGCCGGCTCTCGCGGGACTGGGCGTACGGCGCCAGGTAGGGCGCGAGCCGCTCCTCGGACAGCGGCGTCAGCACGCCGCCGGTGAACGCCTGCCGCACCATCGCGTTCTGATCGAGCACCATCTCCTCCCCGGCGGGGCTGCGCAGCAGCTCCGTACGGGCGCGGGCCTGCGGGGAGACGTCCTCCCAGGCAAGCGGCTTGACCATGGTCTCCAGGAAGGCGAGGCCGCGCACCCGCTCGGGATGCCGCGCGGCCCAGTCGAAGGCGAGGGCGCCACCCCAGTCGTGACCGACGAGCACGACGCCGTCGAGGCCCAGCGCGTCGAACCAGGCGTCGAGGTAGCGGGCGTGGTCGGCGAACCGGTACGCGGAGTCCGGCTTGCCGGAGCCGCCCATGCCGATCAGGTCGGGTGCGAGCAGCCGGCCGCCGCCGACGGCGGGCAGGATCTCGCGCCACAGGTGCGAGGAGCTCGGGTTGCCGTGCAGGAACACGATCGGCGTTCCACTCCCGCCCTCCAGGTAGTGCATGGTCGAGTCGAGCACAGCGATCTCAGAAGCAGTGATCTCAGTCATGGTGCGGTCCCCTCATCCGATCCACTCCGTCACATTTACAGTACATGGCTTCTATAGCCATGGCTACTATCTTCTCTGAACTGCTCCCCCCGAGTGAAAGGGCGCCCGCGCAGGCTTCGACCGGGTACCTCTCCCCTCATGCCACTGCGCACCGAGCCGAACGAGCCCGACACCCGCCCGCCCGTCGCCTCCCGGCACGGAAAGCGCCTGGCCTGGGCGCTGGGAAGCAGCGCCGTGGCGTTGGCGGTCGTGGCCGGCTTCTGCGTGCACGACGCACTGGCCGCGCCCGGCCCCGGCGGGACACAGACCAAGCTCGCGCGCTGGGGACGCTGTCACGGGCTCGGCCCGGTGGTGAACCTGGTCGACAACCGGCACCAACGCGCGACCACCACCGCGGCCTGCGGAGCGACCGCGGTCGTCGCCCACCGGACCCCCGCGCGCCCACGGCCGAGGCCGACGCCGACCCTCCCGCCGATCCCGCTGCACGCACCGGTCCGGCCGCTGGTCAGCCCGGCGCAGCAGGGCGAGGGGGTGTTCACGGCGCTGGTCAGGGAGAAGGGCCGCCCGGTGATCCAGAGCGCGATCCTGCGGCCGGACCCCTACGACACGGAGTTCCCGGTCGGCGTGGTGTGGATGAAGCAGCACGCGCTCCGCTTCCAGATGCACCCTGGCGTCTCGGAACCCGGCGGCACCTGGACGATTCCGGCGACCATCACCCCGGCCGAGCGCACCGGCCTGGTCGCCGCCTACAACGGCGGCTTCAAGGTCTCCAACGGCGACTCGCACGGCGGGTTCTACCTGAACGGCCAGACCATCGGCGAGCTGCGCACCGGCGCGGCGTCCGAGGTCTTCCACCGCGACGGCTCACTGACCGTCGGCGTCTGGAACGAGGACGTGCGGATGGCCCCGAACGTGGTCGGGGTCCGGCAGTGCCTCGTCCCGCTGGTCCGCAACGGGCAGGTGACCGGCGACGCCTACAACGGCGGCGTCGACACCTGGGGCCTGACCGACGGCGGCAACGCGGCCGTCGCCCGCTCGGGCGTCGGCGTCGACCGCAACGGCGACATCGTCTACGTCGGCGGCCGCATGCTCACCGTCCAGTCCCTCGCCACGCTGCTGCAGCGGGCGGGCGCGGTGACGGGCATGATGCTGGACATCAACCTCAGCTGGCCGTCGTTCATCTCCTACGACGCGACGAAGAACCCGCACGACCCGGCCCCGCACAACCTGGTCAACTTCGTGCGCGACGCGACCCGCTACTACGACTACTCCAGCCGCGACTTCGTCGCCGTCTACGCCCGACCGTGAGTCACACCCCGTCGTTACACTCGGTGCATGAGCATTGACGCAGACACCTACGCCAGGCTCCGGGAGATCGCGAACCAGTTGCCCCAGATCCCGGGGATAGGGCGTGTGGAGATCGCGCACGGCGAGATCGTGATGATGATGTCGCCGGTCAAGCGCCACGAGCTGGCTGTGCTCAAGCTCGCTCGGCAGCTGAACGACCAGCTGCCGGACACCCACCCCGGCTACATCGCGCACGGGGGCGCCGACCTGGAGGACGTCGGCCTCGGGCGCCTGCGTCGACCCGACATCATGGTCTTCCCCGAGGCCTCGCTCATGGACGAGGATGCCGCCTTCCACCCCTCCGACGTGATCCTCGTCGTCGAGGTGGTCTCGAAGTCGAACCCCGAGAACGACTACGAGGAGAAGGTCCGCGACTACGCCGCCATGGGCATCCCGCTCTACCTGCTGGTCGATCCGCGGGTCGGCACCGGGATCGTCCACTCCGGGCCGAAGTACGCGAGCGTCGAACGCTTCGCCTTCGGCGACACGATCAAGGTGGGCCCGTGGCAGCTGGACACGAGTGTCCTGCTGACCTACGGGCCCTGACCTTCAGCCGTCCCTACGCGATCCGGTCCAGGATCAGCGGGGTCGGCTTCCAGTCCGCGCCTTCGGCGCCGATGGTGACGGCGTCAGGAGCCGAGAGGGCCTCGAGGGCGTAGGCGAAGCGCTCCGGGGTGTCCGTGTGCAGGGTCAGCAGCGGCTGGCCCGCCGTGACGACGGCGCCCGGCTTGGCGTGGATCTCGACGCCTGCGCCGGCCTGCACCGGGTCCTCCTTGCGTGCGCGGCCCGCGCCCAGACGCCACGCGGCGACGCCGACGGCGTAGGCGTCGAGCCCCGTCAGCACGCCGTCGGCCGGCGCGGTGAAGACATGCTGCTCGCGCGCGACCGGCAGCGCCGCGTCGGGGTCGCCGCCCTGCGCCGCGATCATGCGGCGCCAGTGGTCCATCGCGGAGCCGTCGCGCAGCGCGGTCTCAGGGTCCTTGCCACCGGTGACGCCCGCAGCGGCGAGCATCTCGCGCGCCAGCGCGATCGTCAGCTCGACGACGTCCGCGGGACCGCCGCCGGCGAGGACCTCCACCGACTCCCGCACCTCCAGCGCATTACCGGCCGTGAGGCCGAGCGGGGTGCTCATGTCCGTCAGCAGCGCGACGGTGTTGACGCCCGCGTTCTTGCCCAGCCCGACCATGGTGCGGGCCAGCTCCTGCGCGTCGGCGAGGTTCTTCATGAAGGCACCGGAGCCGACCTTCACGTCCAGGACCAGCGCGCCGGTGCCCTCGGCGATCTTCTTCGACATGATCGAGGACGCGATCAGCGGGATCGCTTCGACCGTGCCGGTGACGTCGCGCAGGGCGTAGAGCTTCTTGTCGGCGGGCGCGAGGCCGTCACCGGCGGCGCAGATGACCGCGCCGGCGTCGCGCAGCACGTCCATCATCTCGTCGTTGGAGAGCAGCGCCCGCCAGCCGGGGATGGACTCCAGCTTGTCCAGCGTCCCGCCGGTGTGCCCGAGCCCGCGCCCGGAGAGCTGCGGCACGGCCGCACCACAGGCCGCGACGAGCGGCGCCAGCGGCAGCGTGATCTTGTCGCCGACGCCGCCGGTGGAGTGCTTGTCGCTGGTGGGCAGCGGCAGCGAGGAGAAGTCCATCCGCACGCCGGACCGGATCATCGCGTCGGTCCAGCGGGAGATCTCCCGCAGGTTCATCCCGTTCAGCAGGATCGCCATGGCCAGCGCGGACATCTGCTCGTCGGCGACCTCACCGCGGGTGTAGGCGTCGATCACCCAGTCGATCTGAGCATCGGTCAACTCGGCGCGGTCGCGCTTCGCGCGGATGACGGAGATGGCGTCCACGTGCACTCCATGGTTGTGCGAAGAGGGGAGACAGAGAGAACTCTACGCGCGTAACAGTCCGTTGCAAACGTTCCGGGGCGCGGGGAACGGGCGCGCTGCGAGCAACCACAACAGGGGCGCGAGGAACTGCGCGAGCCACCACCGCGTGCGGATGGTCCTGCTCGCTGAGCGACCCGCCACACACGGTGGCCTGTCGCGCAGTTCCTCGCGCCCCTGAGGAGCTTGCAACCAAAGGCGGGAGCGAAATCTAGAGCCGTTCGGGGCCGAAGGCGTCCGGGAGGAGCTCGGAGAGCGGCCGGATCCCGGAGACGGACTCCACGATCAGCTCCGCTCCCCCGTGCTCCCACAGCAGCTGCCTGCAGCGCCCGCACGGCATCAAGGGTTCACCCTTGCGATCGCAGCAGGTGAACGCCACCAGCCGCCCGCCGCCGGAGGCGTGCAGCGCGGAGACGAGCCCGCACTCCGCGCACAGGGCGAGCCCGTAGGACGCGTTCTCGACGTTGCAACCGGAGACGACGCGACCGTCGTCGACCAGCGCGGCGGCGCCGACCGGGAAGCCGGAGTACGGCGCGTAGGCACGGGACATCGCCTCGCGGGCCGCGGCCCGCAGCTCGTCCCAGTCGATCTCCATGATGAGGCCTCAGCCCTTGATGTACGGCTTGCCGGACGCCGCCGGCGGACGGGAGAGACCGCCCAGAGCCGCCACGACGAAGATGGTCACCAGATACGGCGCCATCGCCAGGAACGCGCCCGGGATCGGGGTGCCCAGCGACGTCAGCGCCACCTGCAGCTCGGTCGCGAAGCCGAACAGCACCGCGGCGCCCAGCGAACCGATCGGCGACCAACGGCCGACGATCAGGGCCGCGATGGCGATGTAACCCTTGCCGGAGCTCATGTCCTTGCCGAACTGGCTGGCCAGCCCGAGCGTCAGCCACACACCACCCAGGCCGGAGAGGAGACCCGCCGTGATGACGTTGCGGTAGCGCAGGCCGATGACCTTGATGCCGACCGTGTCGGCGGCGGTCGGGTGCTCGCCGACCGCGCGGGTGCGCAGGCCCCAGCGGGTGCGGAAGAGCAGGAACCAGACCACCGGCACCAGCAGGTAGGCCAGGTAGAACAGGATGTTCTGGTTGAACAGCGGGCCGATGATCGGGATCGAGGCCAGACCCGGGATCCGGATCGAGCTGAAACCCTGCGCCTTGTTGTAGGTGCCGCCGTTGGTGGACATCAGTCGGTCGTAGAGGAAGCCGGTGACGCCGGAGGCCAGCAGGTTGAGGACGACGCCGAGGACGACCTGCTCGATCAGGTAGCGGTTGGCGAAGACGGCCAGCAGCACACACATCAGCGCGCCGCCGAGGCAGCCAGCGATCGCACCGGCCCACAGCGAGCCGGTGGTGGAGGCGGTCAGCACCGCCGCGAACGCGCCGAAGAGGAACTGGCCCTCGACCGCGATGTTGACCACGCCGGACCGCTCGCAGAGCAGCGCGCTCAGCGAGCCCAGCACCAGCGGGACCGCGGCCAGCGCGGTCTGCAGCAGGATCACCGGGACGTTCAGACCGACGGCCGAGCCGGCCGCCGCCCAGACCAGGAACCCGATCGTGTAGGCCGCGAAGTAGATCCCGGACAGCCAGAGCTGGACCGTCTTCGAGACCGGCGCGAAGGCGCGGGCGAGGCCGCAGAGGATCGCAACCGACATCAGCGCGATCGCCAGCTCCTGGGAGGGCGCCGAGATCGGGCCGAGGCCGCCCGTCGCGTTCGGGTCCTCCTTGAGGCCGAAGATCGTGTGTGCGGCCCCGGAGACCCGGGAGGTGAGGCCGAAGGCCCACAGGCCCAGGGCGCCCATGACCGCCATCGCGATCCCGCTGACCAGCCGGGACCGACGCTCGGCGGCGTCGGCGAGGGAGAGGGTGCCCTCGCTCGCTCCGGGCTTACCGGTAGCGGTGGATGCCGTGCTCATGCCTCGCCTCCGGCAGCGGTCGTGGTGTCGGTGTGGAACGGGTCGACGGGCGGCGGGGCTTCCTCACCCTTGGCGCCTGTGTCGATCTTGTGGGCGCGCAGGTGGAAGATCTCCTTCACCAGCCGCGGCGCCGCGACGAAGATGACGATCAGGGCCTGGATGACCGTGATGACCTCGATGGAGACCTGTGCCTGCGTCTGCATCAGGGCACCGCCCGCCTGCAGCGCGCCGAACAGCAGCGAGGCCCAGACGACGCCCCACGGCTTGGTACGGCCGAGGAGGGCGACGGTGATCGCGGTGAAGCCGAGGCCGGCGTCGAGGTTCGGGCTCAGCGAGTTGTTGTTCGGGTTGGCGAGGCCCAGGGTCTGGGTGACGCCGATCAGGCCCATCAGTCCGCCGGAGATCAGCATGGCCGCGATCTGCACCCGGCTGACGTTGATGCCGGCGGTCTTGGCGGCGCTCGGCCGCAGGCCGACCGCGCGGACCTCGAAGCCGAGCTTGCTGCGCTGGAAGAACCAGGCCACGGCGACGGTCGCGAGCAGCGCGAAGACCAGGCCGATGTCGGTGAAGAGCTGGTCACCGAAGAGGTGCGGCAGCACCGCGCTCGGGGTGGCCGGCTTGCCGACCGCCTGACCCGCCGCGGCGGCGTCGTGGAACACCGAGGTGTTCAGCAGCCAGCCACCGAGGAAGAGGAAGGCGACGTAGTTGAGCATGATCGTGACGATCACCTCGTGGGCGCCGCGGTAGGCCTTCAGCCAGCCGACGATGCCGCCGTAGAGCATGCCGCCGACGACGCCGGCCAGCACGGCCACCAGCATGTGCAGCAGACCGGGCAGCGCGGTCCAGGAGAAGCCGACGTACGAGGCGAAGATCGCGCCGACGATCAGCTGGCCCTGGCCACCGATGTTGAACATGCCGGCCCGGAAGGCGACGGAGATCGCCAGGCCGCCGAAGATCAGCGGGGTGGCGTACTCGAGCGTGTTCGAGATCGGGCCGAAGAACTGCTCCGGGGTGCCGGAGATCGTCGCCGGGTCGAAGATCGCGCCCTTGAACAGCGAGGAGTAGGCGCTCGAGATGTCGTTCCAGGCCGCGGAGAGGAAGTCGCCCGGCGAGGCGAAGAAGTAGCCGAGCTTGTTCATCGTCTCGGTGTTCGACAGCACGATCATGATCGCGCCGACGACCAGGGCGAGCACGATGGCCAGGAAGGTCACCGTCGCGGAGTTCTCCGCGGTGAAGACGTTCCGGATGATCACACCCCAGTCGCGGGGCGGACGCTCCGGCTTCGGGGCCTTCGTCGCGGCGGGCGCGGCGGACGCGGCTGCCGCGGCGTCCTTCGCCGGCTCGGCGGCGGGCTCGTTCTTCTCAGGTTCGGGCGTGCTCACGAGTCCGCCTCCTCCGTGGTCGTGGTGGTGGCGGCGTCGGCCTGGGGGTCGGCCTGGCCATTGCCCTGGCCGTTGCCCTGCTTGTCACCGGTGATGCCGGCCATCAGCAGGCCGATCTCGTCGCGGGAGGTCGTCGGCGGGACAGTGGCGACGATCTTGCCGCGGTACATCACGGCGATCTTGTCGGCCAGCGCCAGCACCTCGTCCAGCTCCGTGGAGACGACCACGACCGGTCGGCCCTCGTCGCGCTCGGCGACGATGCGCTTGTGGATGAACTCCATCGCGCCGACGTCGACGCCGCGGGTCGGCTGCGAGGCGACCAGCAGGCGGAGCGGGCGGGAGAGTTCGCGGGCGACGACGACCTTCTGCGCGTTGCCGCCGGAGAGCTTGCCCGCCGGGTGCTGCGGAACGGCCGGCCGGATGTCGAACTCCTTGATCCGCGCGTCGGCGTTCTTGGCGATCTGGTCCAGGTCGATCGACAGGCCGCGCCCGAAGGGGGCCTTCTTGTACAGGTCGAGGACCAGGTTCTCGGCGATGCTGAAGTCGCCGACGACCCCGTCGTGACCGCGGTCCTCGGGGACGAAGCCGACGCCTGCGTCCAGCACCTGACGCGGAGTCCTCCCGGTCAGCAACTTGCCGTCCAGCGAGATGGTGCCGGCGGCGGCCGGCACCAGGCCGAGGATCGCCTCGGCCAGCTCCGACTGCCCGTTGCCCTGCACACCCGCGATGCCGAGGATCTCCCCGTCGTGGACGGTGAAGGAGACGTCGTCGACGGCGGCCTGGCCGTTGGCGTCGAGCACGGTGAGGTTCTCGACCTGGAAGGAGGCCTTGCCGGGCTTGCTGACGTCCTTGTCGACGACCAGCTGCACGCTTCGGCCGACCATCATCGAGGCGAGCTCCTGCTCGCTGGAGGTCGGCGAGGCCTGGCCGACGACCGCGCCACGCCGGATCACGGTGATCCGGTCGGCGATCGCCTTGACCTCCTTGAGCTTGTGGGTGATGAAGACGATCGACTTGCCGGCCTCGCGCAGCGAGTTCATGACGACGAAGAGGTCGTCGATCTCCTGCGGGGTCAGCACGGCGGTCGGCTCGTCCAGGATCAGCGTCTGGGCGTCGCGGACCAGCGCCTTGACGATCTCGACGCGCTGCTGGACACCGACCGGCAGGTCCTCGACCACGGCGTCGGGGTTCACCGGCAGGCCGTAGCGCTGCGAGACCTCCTGCACGTCCTTGCGGGCGCGGCGGCGGTCCAGCAGGCCCAGCGGGCCGCGGCTGGCACCGAGCTCGACCTCGTCACCGAGGACCACGTTCTCGGCCACGGTGAAGACGGGGACGAGCATGAAGTGCTGGTGCACCATGCCGATGCCGTTGGCGATGGCGTCGCGCGGGCTGGTGATGGTCTTGGCGACGCCGTCGACGAGGATCTCGCCCTCGTCGGGCTGGTGAAGTCCGTACAGGACGTTCATCAGCGTGGACTTGCCGGCACCGTTCTCACCCAGAAGACAGTGGACCTCACCAGGTTCGACCGTCAGGTCGATGTGGTCGTTGGCGACCAGCGAACCGAATCGCTTGGTGATGCCGCGAAGTTCCAGACGCACTTGTGAACACACTCCTCACGCCGGGCATCAGAGTCGATCGGCGGAAGCTATCGAGGACTTGACGGACCCGCCAGACCCTGGGCGCAGGTCCGTCCGGGGACGCCGCGTCCAGGTGCCGACAGGCCGGTGGGCGGGTGCGCTCGCGCACACCCGCCCCGGACCGTCCGGAATCAGCCGGTCGGCTGGCTCTTGGACTGGATCTTGATGGTGCCGTTGATGATGTCCTGCTTGACCGTCGCGAGCTCGGAGGTCAGGCTGGCCGGCACCTTGGACGCGAAGTCGTGGAACGGAGCCAGGCCGGTGCCGTTGTTCGCCAGCGTGCCGACGAACGGGGTGGCGGTGAAGTTGCCCGCCGCGGCCGCCTGCACCGAGGTGCTCACGGCGGTGGCGATGCCCTTGGTGACGGACGTCATGATGACGGAGCCGTACTGCGGGTTGGAGACGAAGCCGTCGTCGTCGACCCAGATGGCGTTGAGCTTGCCACCCGAGGACTGGGCCTGGGTCAGCGCACCGATGCCGGTGCCGCCGGCGACCGGGAAGACGATGTCGGCGCCCTCGGACTGGAAGGTCGCGGCGATCTGCTTGCCACCGGCCTGGTCGGTGAAGGACTGGGTCGGGTCGAAGGTGCCCTGCTGCTTGGTCTCGTCCCAGCCGAGGACCTGCACGTGGGTGCCGTGCTTCTGGTTGTAGTACTGCACACCCTCCCAGAAGCCGTCCATGTAGACGGTGACGGTCGGGTAGTTGGCGCCACCGAAGGTGGCGACCTTGCCGGTCTTGGTCATACCGGCCGCGAAGTAGCCGCCGAGGAAGCCGCCCTGCGCGGTGTTGAACTCCAGGCCCTGCACCTGCGGCTTGGTCGAGGTGTTGTCGACGATCGCGTAGTGCTGGTTGGGGTTCTTCTTGGCCGAGTCGACCGTGGCGGTGTTCATGGCGAAGCCGACCGTGACGATCAGCTTGCACTGGGCGGAGACGAAGCCGGCGATGTTGCTGGTGTAGTCGTTCTCCGTCGCCGAGGTGGCGTTCTGAACGTGGATGTTGGGGTTGGCCTTGGCGGCGTCCTGCATGCCGGCCCAGGACTCGGCGTTGAACGAGTGGTCGTCCAGACCGCCGGTGTCGGTGACCATGCACGCCTTGAAGCTGCCGCCGGCCTGGGCGGAGCTGCTGGAACCCGAGGTCGACACAGGCTTCGAACCGCACGCCGTGGCGGTCAGGGCGACCACTGTCGCGATGACGGCCAGGCCAACGGGCTTGTTCATCAAATCCTCCAGACACGGAGCCGACATCGCAGAGCCCGGGGGCAGGGAGCGGCTTTGCTCAACCGATTGGATGCGAGGTTAACGCGCGTAGAACACATTTGGATTACGGCCACAGGGCCGTTATCAGATCGTCGCATTTCTCCCCTCGCGAGCCCGGCGAAGAGGTCGAATGAAACGGACTTGGCCACTCCGATTTCGCTCGCTCGGCGCACACCTGTCAACACCATGAGACACCAAACGACGCCGCCCTGGAGGGTCGACGTCGTTTGTCCGCGTGTCGGTTTCGAACAGCCCAGCGATCGGGTCGGCCGACTCAGCCCAGCGCGAGGGCGCTGAAGAGCTCCACGCCGATGCCGATCGCGCGCTCGTCCGCGTCGAAGGTGCCCTGGTGCAGGTCGCGCACGCCCTGCTCGTCCGGCGCGCGCACGCCCAGACGGGCCAGCGCGCCCGGCACCTCCTGGAGGTACCAGGAGAAGTCCTCGCCGCCCAGGCTCTGCTCGGTCGGCTCGACCGCGTCCGCGCCGAACCGTTCCGTCATGGTCCGCTCCAGCAGCGCGATCGACTCCGCCTCGTTGACCACAGGCGGCACACCGCGGCGGTAGTCCAGCACCCACTTGGCCCGGTGGGTCTCCGCGATCTGCCCGGCCAGTTCGTCGATCGCGCCCGGCGCCTCGCGCCACCCGGCCGTCTCCAGGCAGCGGACGGTGCCCTCCAGTTCGGCGTGCTGCGGGATCGCGTTGGCCGCCGAACCGGACTCGATCCGGCCCCACACCAGGCTCACGCCCCAGCGCGGGTCCATCCGCCGCTGCAGCGCCGCCGGCAGCTCGGTGGCGGTCTTGGCGACGGCCATCACCAGGTCGGTGGTCAGGTGCGGGCGGGCGGTGTGACCGCCGGGGCCGTCGAGGCTGAGCTTCAGCAGGTCGCAGGCGGAGGTGATGGCGCCGACCTTGAGACCGATCCGGCCCACCTCGACCCGCGGGTCGCAGTGCACCGCGAAGATCCGCTCCAGGCCCGGCAGCACGCCCGCCTTGATGACGTCCAGCGCACCGCCCGGCATCTGCTCCTCGGCGGGCTGGAACACCAGGCGCACCGGCCGGCGCAGCCGGCCCTGCCGGGCCGCCTCGGCCAGCACGACGGCGGTGCCGAGGACGACGGTGGTGTGCACGTCGTGCCCGCAGGCGTGGCAGACGCCGGGCACGGTGGAGCGGTAGGGCACGTCGAGCGGCTTGGCGTCGTCGATCGGCAGCGCGTCGATGTCGGCGCGGAAGCCCATCACGCCGCGCTCGGCGGAGAGACCGGCCGGAACGATGTCGCAGAGCAACCCCGTGCCGCCCGGCAGCACGCGCGGCGCGAGGCCGGCCTGCTCGAGCCTGGTCTTGATGAGCCCGGTGGTGCGTACTTCCTGCCGGCCCAGCTCCGGGTGCATGTGCAGATCACGCCGGAAGGCGATCAGTTCGGACTGGAGGGCGTCGACGCGGGACCGCAGCTCATGGGACTGGTTCACCTCGACAAGGCTACGGCCCTGGGGCGGTTGGGGCAGGGGATCACCGAAATTCATACCGCCGGACGAGAAAGTTGTCGCCCGCTCGGCGCATGAGCCGCCCCGGACGGGGTAGGGGTTCTTTTTCACGCTGCCTCCCGCACTGCTCGCTCAAAGGATCAACGAGCGAGCAGGCCGGAGGTTGCAGGAACCGTCGGCGGCGAGCCGCGGCGAGGCGTCAGAAGCTGTCGACGGGCACATACGTCCCCCAGACCTGGCGCAGCGCGTCGCAGGTCTCCCCGACCGTGGCACGGGCGGCGAGCGCCTCCTTCATCGGGTACAGCACGTTCTCGTCGGCGGTCTCCGCCGCACGCCTGAGTGCGGACAGGGCGCGGTCCACCGCCGCGTTGTCGCGGTCCGCGCGGAGCTTCGCCAGGCGCTCGGCCTGCTGCCGCTCGATCGCCGGGTCGACCCTCAGCGGCGCGTACGGCTCCTCCTCGTCCAGCTGGAAGCGGTTGACGCCGACGACGGTCCGCTCACCGGAGTCCGTCTGCAGCGCCACCTGGTAGGCGCTGCGCTCGATCTCGGACTTCTGGTAGCCGCGCTCGATACCGGCGACCGCGCCGCCCATCTCCTCGATCCTGGCCATCAGCTCCAGGGCCGCCGCCTCGACCTCGTCGGTCAGCCGCTCCACCACGTAGGAGCCCGCGAACGGGTCCACCGTCGCGGTCACGTCGCTCTCGTACGCCAGCACCTGCTGGGTGCGCAGTGCGAGACGCGCGGACTTCTCCGTCGGCAGCGCGATGGCCTCGTCGAAGCTGTTGGTGTGCAGCGACTGCGTGCCGCCCAGCACAGCGGCCAGCGCCTGGATCGAGACGCGCACCAGGTTCACCTCGGGCTGCTGCGCGGTCAGCTGCACGCCGGCGGTCTGGGTGTGGAACCGCAGCATCATCGACCTCGGGTTCTCCGCCTTGAACTCCTCCTTCATGACCCGCGCCCAGATCCGGCGGGCGGCCCGGAACTTGGCCACCTCCTCCAGGATCGTGGTGCGCGAGACGAAGAAGAAGGACAGGCGCGGCGCGAAGTCGTCCACGTCCATGCCGGCCGCCAGCGCGGTGCGGACGTACTCGATGCCGTTGGCGAGGGTGAACGCGATCTCCTGCGCGGGCGTCGCCCCGGCCTCGGCCATGTGGTACCCGGAGATGGAGATGGTGTTCCAGCGTGGGATCTCGGCCCTGCAGTACCTGAAGATGTCCGCGATCAGCCGCAGCGAGGGCTTGGGCGGGAAGATGTAGGTGCCGCGGGCGATGTACTCCTTCAGCACGTCGTTCTGGATCGTGCCGGTCAGCCGGGCGGACGGCACGCCCTGGGCCTCGCCCACCAGCTGGTAGAGCAGGAGCAGCAGCGACGCGGGCGCGTTGATGGTCATCGAGGTGGAGACCTCACCCAGCGGGATGCCGCCGAAGAGCACCCCCATGTCCTCGACCGAGTCGATCGCCACGCCGACCTTGCCGACCTCGCCGTGCGCGATCGCCGCGTCGGAGTCGTAGCCCATCTGGGTCGGCAGGTCGAAGGCGACGGACAGGCCCATGGTGCCGTTGGCGATCAGCTGCTGGTAGCGACCGTTGGACTCCGCGGCGGTGCCGAAGCCGGCGTACTGCCGCATGGTCCACGGCTTGCCCGTGTACATCGTCGGGTAGACGCCGCGGGTGAACGGGAACCGCCCCGGCTCGCCGAGCTCGGTCGCCGGATCCCAGCCCTCCTGGGCGGCCGGCCCGTAGACGGGCTCGATGGGCAGACCGGACTCGGACAGGCGGGCCATGGGGTCCTCCGCGGCTGGGCGACCAAATCGCTACGTACGGTAATGATGCGCGCGGGCGGGCAGGAGTCGCATCATCTGGGAGGTTGCCCACGCCGGGGCAACGCCATGGGAGGAACGGATCAGATGACAGTGCAGAAGGTCGCGGTCGTGACCGGCGCGAGCAGCGGTATCGGGGCGGCAACGGCACGGGGACTGGCCGCGGCCGGGTACCGCGTGGCGCTGGTCGCACGGCGCGCCGACCGCCTCGAGGCGTTGGCGAAGGAGATCGGCGAGGCGGCGAGCGTCCACGCGGTCGACGTGACGGACCGGGCGGCGGTCGACGCGTTCGCGGCGACGATCGACCGGGTGGACCTCCTGGTCAACAACGCCGGCGGGGCGTTCGGCAGCGAGTCGGTCGAGGCGGGCGACCCCGCGGACTGGCTGCGGATGTACCAGGTCAACGTGCTGGGTGTGTTGCACACCACCCAGGCGTTCCTCCCGGCGTTGCGCGCCTCCGGCGACGGCACCGTGCTCGTCCTGTCCTCCACCGCGGCGTTCGCCGCGTACGAGGGCGGCGGCGGTTACGTCGCGGCCAAGGCCGGCGCGCACGCGATCGCGGGGACGCTGCGCCTGGAGCTGGTCGGCGAGCCGATCCGCGTGATCGAGATCGCGCCCGGCATGGTCAAGACGGACGAGTTCGCGCTCACCCGGTTCCGCGGCGACGCCGCACGGGCCGCGTCCGTCTACGCGGGCGTGCCGGACCCGCTCACCGCGGAGGACGTCGCGGACACCATCGTCTGGGCGGCCACCCGGCCCCCGCACGTGAACATCGACCTCCTGGTCGTCCGCCCCCGCGCCCAGGCCGCACAGCACAAGGTGCACCGCAAGTAGTGGCACGACCCAGGGGCGCGGGGCTCCGCCGCATATCGGCGGAGCCCCGCGCCCCTGGGTCGTGCCACCACATACGGGAGCAAAGAGCTGACGCTGTCTCACATTGCGGGCGCACAACTCTCGACTTAATCCCCCGTACGAGTGAATCCTTGTGTCAGGCGTCGTTGCAGCACCGCCTCCGGCGTCTCGTACAGTGCCGACGCAGTCGGTCGTACCCCCTAACCTCAAGGGCTCCAAGCCGCTGTTCGAGGAGGACCCGCTGGCCAGGTCGCCGATCCCGTCGCCGTCCGCACCACAGTCGCCCCTGCCGGGGCTCTCACGCCTCAACGACGCGGCGCCCGGTGCCGCGGAGGAGGCGCTGTTGGCCTGCTGCGGGAGCCGGCGGTGGGCGATAAGGATGGCCGCGCACCGGCCCTACCCGGATGTGGGCGCGCTGCTCGCCGCGGCCAGCGAGGCGTCGTACGACATGTCGCACCGGGACCTGACGGAGGCCCTCGCCGACGAGAGCTGCATGCCGCAGCCCCTGTTGGGCATGCGCGCGCCGGGCAGCAACGCCGCCCGGACCGCGCTGCGCGCCGCCCACGCCGCGTACGAGGCGCGCTTCGGGCACGTGTTCGTGGTGAGCCTCGAGGACTGTCCGCCGGACGAGATGCTGGACACCGTCCTCGTCAGCATCCGCGCCCGCCTGGGCAACGATCCGGACGAGGAGCGCAGCACCAGCGCCGAGGAGCTGCGGCGGATCACCCTGAGCCGGCTCACCCACCTGGTCTCGTCTCACGCCTCGGCGTCTTCGTGAGACCGCGAGGGTGAGATCGCCCACATCCGGAACCTGCGTCTTTGACTGCCCGCCAGCGCGAAGGCGGGCCCTGTCTGGGAAAACACCGGGGATGGGCCCCTTGTGGCCGGTCACGGGCAGGTCACAGGCAGATCATCGGAGTGGATCTCGGGCCGACGCAGGGGCCCCGACAGGCCCACGAGCCTCCGGCCTGGCTACGATGGCCGCGGCCGGTGGACCGTATCCGGCCGGGCCGACCGACACCGACGACGATGCCGCCGAGCTGATCGGGCGACCCCCGCCCCGCTCCCGGAGGGTTCTTCCGTGCCGGCTGGAACGCTGTACCGCGGCCGGGAAGGCATGTGGTCGTGGGTGGCTCATCGAGTCACCGGCGTCCTCATCTTCTTCTTCCTGTTCGCCCACGTCCTCGACACCGCACTGGTCCGCGTCTCACCGCAGGCCTACAACAGCGTGATCGCGACGTACAAGACGCCGCTCGTCAACCTGATGGAGTACGGCCTGACCGCCGCCATCCTCTTCCACGCGCTGAACGGCCTGCGGGTCATCGCGGTGGACTTCTGGGCCAAGGGGCCGAAGTACCAGGCGCAGATGCTGTGGACCGTCGTGACCGTCTGGGTCCTGCTGATGGCCGGGGCGTTCTACCCCGTCCTGCAGGCGACCCTGCAGAAGTGGTTCGGGTGAGGCGAGAGATGGCTACCGACTCCATCGGCAACGTCGAGTTGACCGACACGACGCCCGCCGACCCGACGGCCTTCCTGATCGAGCCGCCGCGCAAGCGCACCAAGACCACGGCCGGCCGTCGCAGCCGGACCAACTTCGAGATGCTGGCGTGGCTGTTCATGCGCCTGTCCGGCATCGTGCTGGTCTTCCTGGTGCTGGGCCACCTGATCATCCAGCTGGTGCTGGACGGCGGTGTCACGAAGATCTCCTTCGCGTTCGTGGCCGGCCGCTGGGCCTCGCCGTTCTGGCAGGGCTGGGACCTGCTCATGCTGTGGCTGGCGATGCTCCACGGCGCCAACGGCATGCGCACGGTCATCAACGACTACGCCGAGCGCGCGAACACCCGCTTCTGGCTGAAGGTCCTGCTGGTGGTCGCCACGGTCTTCACCGTGCTGCTGGGCACCCTGGTGATCTTCACCTTCGACCCGAACATCAGCTGACGCGGACGGACGAGGCAGCGACACAGACATGAAGATTCACCAGTACGACACCGTCATCGTCGGCGCCGGCGGCGCGGGCATGCGTGCGGCCGTCGAGGCCACCAAGCGCAGCCGCACCGCGGTCCTGACCAAGCTCTACCCGACCCGCTCCCACACCGGCGCGGCCCAGGGCGGCATGGCCGCCGCCCTGGCCAACGTCGAGGACGACAACTGGGAGTGGCACACCTTCGACACCGTCAAGGGCGGTGACTACCTGGTCGACCAGGACGCCGCCGAGATCCTGGCCAAGGAGGCGATCGACGCCGTCCTCGACCTGGAGAAGATGGGTCTGCCCTTCAACCGGACCCCCGAGGGCAAGATCGACCAGCGCCGCTTCGGCGGCCACACCCGCAACCACGGCGAGGCGGCGGTCCGCCGCTCCTGCTACGCCGCGGACCGCACCGGCCACATGATCCTCCAGACGCTGTACCAGAACTGCGTCAAGGAGGGCGTGGAGTTCTTCAACGAGTTCTACGTCCTGGACCTGCTGCTGGTCGAGGTCGACGGCGTCAAGAAGGTCTCCGGCGTCGTCTCCTACGAGCTGGCCACCGGCGAGGTGCACGTCTTCCAGGCGAAGTCGGTCATCTTCGCCTCGGGCGGCAACGGCAAGTTCTTCAAGGTGACCTCCAACGCGCACACCCTGACCGGTGACGGCCAGGCCGCCGCGTACCGCCGTGGCCTGCCGCTGGAGGACATGGAGTTCTTCCAGTTCCACCCGACGGGCATCTGGCGCATGGGCATCCTGCTCACCGAGGGCGCCCGCGGCGAGGGCGGCATCCTGCGCAACAAGGACGGCGAGCGCTTCATGGAGCGCTACGCGCCGGTCATGAAGGACCTCGCGTCCCGTGACGTCGTCTCCCGCGCGATCTACTCGGAGATCCGGGCCGGCCGTGGCTGTGGCCTCAACGGCGACCACGTCTACCTGGACCTCACCCACCTGCCGCCGGAGCAGCTGGACGCCAAGCTGCCGGACATCACCGAGTTCGCGCGCACCTACCTCGGCATCGAGCCCTACACGGACCCGATCCCGATCCAGCCCACCGCGCACTACGCCATGGGCGGCATCCCGACCAACAACGAGTCCGAGGTCCTCCTCGACAACACGACCGTTGTCCCGGGCCTGTACGCCGCCGGTGAGGTCGCCTGCGTGTCCGTCCACGGCGCCAACCGCCTGGGCACCAACTCGCTGCTCGACATCAACGTCTTCGGCCGCCGCGCCGGCATCGCCGCCGCGAAGTACGCCGAGACCGCCGAGTTCGTCGAGCTCCCGGAGAACCCGGCCGCCAAGGTCGTCGAGATGCTGGAGACCATCCGCACCTCGAACGGCACCGAGCGCGTCGGCGAGATCCGTGAGGCGCTGCAGCAGTCCATGGACACCAACGTGTCCGTGTACCGCACCGAGGAGACCCTGAAGCAGGCGGTGGCCGACATCGCCGAGCTGAAGGAGCGCTACAAGAACATCTCGGTGATGGACAAGGGCAAGCGCTACAACACCGACCTGCTGGAGGCCGTCGAGCTGGGCAACCTGCTCGACCTGGCCGAGGTGACCGCGGTCTCCGCGCTCGCCCGCAAGGAGTCGCGCGGCGGTCACTTCCGCGAGGACTTCCCGACCCGCGACGACGTCAACTTCATGCGCCACACCATGGCGTACCGCGAGGTCGACGCGAACGGCGACACCAGTGTGCGTCTGGACTACAAGCCGGTCGTGGTCACCCGCTACCAGCCGATGGAGCGTAAGTACTGATGAGCACCCCCACCATCGACGAAGCCAACCCGCACTCCGCCGCGCTGGACGCCGCCGAGTCGGGCAAGGTCGAGCTGATCACCGTCACGCTCCGGATCCGCCGGTTCAACCCGGAGGAGCACCCGGACGCGGTGTGGGTCGACTACCAGCTCACGGTGGACCCGAAGGAGCGCGTCCTCGACGCGATCAACCGGGTCAAGTGGGAGCAGGACGGCACGCTCACCTACCGTCGCTCCTGCGCCCACGGCGTCTGCGGCTCCGACGCGATGCGGATCAACGGCAAGAACCGTCTTGCCTGCAAGACCCTCATCAAGGACGTGAACCCCGAGAAGCCGATCACGATCGAGGCCATCAAGGGCATGACCGTCCTGAAGGACCTGGTCGTGGACATGGACCCGTTCTTCCAGGCGTACCGCGACGTGATGCCCTTCCTGATCACCAAGGGCAACGCGCCGACGCGTGAGCGGATCCAGTCGGAGGAGGACGTCCAGCGCTTCGAGGACACCACCAAGTGCATCCTCTGCGCCGCCTGCACCTCCTCCTGCCCGGTGTTCTGGAACGACGGCCAGTACTTCGGTCCGGCCGCGATCGTGAACGCCCACCGCTTCATCTTCGACTCGCGTGACGAGGGCGCGGAGCAGCGGCTGGAGATCCTGAACGACCGCGAGGGCGTGTGGCGCTGCCGCACCACCTTCAACTGCACCGACGCGTGCCCGCGTGGCATCGAGGTCACCAAGGCGATCCAGGAAGTGAAGCGCGCGCTGATCACGCGTCGCTACTGAGCCTGATCCGCTGACGACGTGAGGCCCGGCCCCTGAAGGGGGCCGGGCCTCACGTCGTTCGGGCGCTACTTGACGGTCACGCCGGCCGCGCCGGAGACTGCGGCGCTGCTGACCGCGTTGCCGTTGTAGGCGAGGCGCCAGCTGCCGGAGGCGTAGTCACGCACGGAGGCGCTGACGGAGCCATTGGCGGCGGTCTTCGCGACGGCCACGGTCACCCAGGTGCTGGTGCCCGCCTTGCGGAACTGGACCTGGACCCACTGGCCGCCGTTGCCGGCCCAGACGCCCTTGTTCCAGTCGGCGCGGTTCAGCTGACCCTTGACGGTCAGTGCGGCGCCCTTGCGGACGGTGGCCGCGGACGGCTTGGCGGAGAGCACGTCGGCCCGCTTGACGGTGAAGTGCGCGGCGCGGGGCTCGAAGACGGTGCGGCCGTCCTTGGTGGTGACCAGGACGGCGAGCTCCCAGGTGCCCGCGATCGCGTTCGGCGGACGGTTCGTGGCGGAGCTGTCGTGCTCGGTGTAACCGACCGTCAGCGAGGTGGCCGTCCGGCGGAGCGTCTTGAGGTCGAGGCTCTCCTGGGCGACGGCCGCGGCGTTCGGACCGTGGAACGCCGGATTGCCCGCAGCCGTCCAGGGCTCCGCCTTGATGCTCTTGATGCCCTTGAGCGTGGAGGCGCTGACGGTGACCTGGAAGGTGTACGGGTTGGTCAGCCCGATGGTGAACGACGCGGCCGAGGCGGAGACCTTGACCACCGGCGAACTCGCCGCGAAGGCGGTGCCAGGGGCAGCGACGGCGGCCAGGGCGAGCGCGCCCACGACAGCGGGCGCGGCTATGCGAATGCGCATGGTGCTCCAAGCAGGTGATCCACCGTTGGGGTGGATGTGTGGAGCCTTTATAGATCACCGCCCGCGGCGGCCTCCACCGGTTTGGTGATCTTGCGGGTGGCGCGCAGGCTGCGCACGCCGAGCGAGCCGACGACGACGCCGAGCACGAGGGAGCTCAGCGCGAGCAGCGCGTGGATCCAGAAGTAGGCGGTCGGCTTGCCGTGGTCGCCGTGGGTGAAGGCGAGGCCCTCGTGGTCGGCCCACAAATTCTTGAAGAACGTCACCCAGATCCAGATCGACCAGACGCCGAAGGCCGTCAGGAACCAGGAAGCGCGTCGGCTCAGTCTCATAAGGTCAGTATGGTCGGCCGTCCGGCCGCACCCGGACGAGGGGTCCTGTCTGCTTTTAGGACCGGACCGAGAATGGATTGGGTACGGTCGAGCCCGTGCAGCTACGTGATCGTGTCCGCGACAGCCGGACGGTACGGGGAACGCTCGCCACTGCGGCGGCGGCTGGGGTTGTGCTCTCACTGGCCGGGGCGGGGCACGCCCCGAGCCCGAGCGGCAGCCCCGTCAGACAACCGCCCGCGCAGATGTCGACCGTCGGCGGCGACGCGCTCGGCCGCCCCGGCCCGCAGACGGGTGCGGGCGCGCCGGCGCTGCCGGGCGGGCTCTCCGCCCTGTCGTGGATCGTCTCGGACGCCGACACGGGCGAGGTCCTCGCCGCGCAGAACCCGCACTGGGCGCTGCCTCCGGCCAGCACGCTGAAGACGCTCTTCGCGGACACGGTGCTGCCCAAGTTCCCGCAGGACACGACGCACAAGGTCGTCGAGTCGGACTTCGACGGCATGGGCGCGGGCAGCAGCGAGGTCGGGGTGATGCCCGGTCAGACGTACTCCGTCGCGGACCTGTGGCTCGGCGTCTTCCTGCGCTCCGGCAACGACGCGGTGCACGTGCTCGCCGCGATGAACGGCGGTGTCGCCGCGACGGTCCAGCAGATGCAGGCGCGCGCGGACGCACTCGGCGCGAAGGACACGCACGTCGTCACCCCCGACGGCTACGACATGCCCGGCCAGGTCTCCTCGGCGTACGACCTGACCCTGTTCGCCCGCGACGGCCTGAAGAACCCCGTCTTCGCCAAGGACTGCGGGACCGCCATCGCGAAGTTCCCCGGCGGCCCGAGCACGAAGGGCAAGCCCTTCGAGATCGACAACACCAACCGCCTGCTCACCGGGTTCGACGGGGTCGGCGGCCGCTACGCGGGCCTGCTCGGCGTCAAGAACGGCTACACCACGAATGCGGGCAACACCGTGATCGAGGCCGCCCACCGGGACGGTCGCACCCTGCTGGTCACCGTGATGAACCCGCAGAACCACGCCTACGCCGAGGTCTACCACGAGGCCCGCGCCCTGCTCGACTGGGGCTTCGCGGCCGACGGCCACACGCAACCGCTCGGCACCCTCGACGCGACGAAGTCCACGTCCACGGACGCCACCCGCCCCTCCGCCCCGGCCAAGCCCGGCGGCGCCTCGGCCGGCACCTGGCCTGCGGCGTCCTCCAAGCCGGCGGGGTCGTCCACGACGACGTACGCGGCGGCGGGCGTGGCAGCCGCACTCGTCGCCGGCACGGCGGGCGCCCTGGTCCGGCGACGGCGCCGCAGGCGCCCATAGGGGCGCGAGGAACTGGGCGGGAAACCAGCCCGTGCGGATGGCCCTGCGCGTTGAGCACCATCCGCCCGTCGGTGGTTGCTCGGGCGGTTCCTCGCCCCCTGGAGGTGGTGCACCTACAGGTCCTCGTCGACCTTCTCCAGCGTCTCCCGTGCCCGGTCCCGCGCGCGGGACTTCGCTGCTGCCGGGTCCCACGTCGCCGTCCAGGCGACGCAGTACAGCAGCCAGCGGCACATGAAGTTGATCCACAGCAGCAGCGCGATCGGCGTGCCGAACGCCCCGTAGACGCTCTTCGTCGCGACCCCCGCGACGTATGCGGCCAGGGCCTGCTTCAGGATCTCGAAGCCGACCGCGCCCAGCAGCGCGGCCTGCAGGACCACCTTCCGCGGCTGGCCGAAGATCCGCGGCAGGCCGACCAGCAGGTAGGCGAAGACCATCAGGTCCACGCAGACCGCGAGGGCGAACGCCACGATGCCCAGCGTCACCTGGCCCGCCGTCGAGTGGTCGAGGCCGAGCCACTTGGCGACCTGGCCGGTGAGTGAGCCCGCAGCCGTGCTCGCGCCGAGCGACACCGCGCCGACCAGGCCGAGGCCGATCAGCACGAGCGTGTCCCACGCCTTGCGGACGACCACGTTGCCGGGCTCGATCGGCAGGTACCAGGAGGTGCGGATGGAGACACGGGCGGTGTCGACCCAGCCGAGGCCGGAGATCAGCAGGATGACACCGCTGACCAGACCCACCGTGGCCGCGTTCGCCGCGACGTCGTGGAGGTTCAGCTGCTTGGACAGGCCGGGGATCTGCTCCCCGATCTTCTGCTGGAGCTCGTTGACCCTGCTGTCCGTCAGGATCGCCGCTGCGACCGCCAGGGCGACCGTCAGCAGCGGGAAGAGGGCCAGGAATCCGAAGAAGGTCACCGCTCCGGCCAGGCGGTTGGAGCCGACGTCGTTGAAGTGCTCGTAGACGCGGTAGGCCCGGGTACGCGTCACCCAGGCCACCACCGGTCCGATCAGGGGCATTCGGGTGAGCTTGTCCACGCCCCAGAACGTACCCCGCTCAGACGGGGAGCTTGCGGAACACCGCGCGCGGAACGTGTCGCAGGCCGGACATGACGTAGCGCAGCGCGCCCGGCACCCAGACCGTCTCGCTGCCGCGGCGCAGACCCGTGACCACGGCCTCGGCCACCGCGTCGGCCGTGGTGGCGAGGGGGGCCTCCGGCATGCCCTCCGTCATCCGGGTGCGGACGAAGCCGGGGCGGACCACCATCACCCGGGCGCCGCTGCCGTGCAGCGCGTCGCCGAGGCCCTGGGCGAAGGCGTCGAGACCGGCCTTGGTGGAGCCGTAGATGAAGTTGGAGCGGCGGGCGCGTTCGCCGGCCACCGAGGAGAGCACGACCAGGGCGCCGTGACCCTGGCGGCGCAGGGCCTGCGCGCAGACCAGCGAGGAGGTGACCGCGCCCAGGTAGTTGACCTGGGCCACCGCGGCGGCGGCCATCGGCTCGCGTTCGCCCTGCTCCTGGTCGCCGAGGACGCCGAAGGCGAGCAGGGCCACGTCGATGTCGCCCTCCGCGAAGATCTTGCCGAGCACCGTCTCGTGGGTGTCGACAGCGGCGGCGTCGAAGTCGTGGACGTGCACCTGCGCGCCGAGGCCGCGCAGCTCGGCCGCGGCGGCGTCCAGCGCGGGCGAGGGGCGCCCGGCGAGGTGGACGGTCTCGACCCGGGACCTGACCAGCCGTCGGGCCGTGGCCAGCCCGATCTCGGAGGAACCGCCGAGGACGAGCAGGGTCTGGGGGTCGCCCAGGGCGTTCATCATGAGAAAGGGGCCTTTCTAGAGCGCGAGCCTGCGGGCGAGGTCGGAGGTGAAGGCGCCGGTCGGGTCGATGCGCTCGCGCAGCGCCCGGAAGTCGGCGAGCCGCGGGTACATCGCCGTCAGCGTCCGCGGGCGCATCCGGGAGTCCTTGGCCAGGTAGATCCGGCCGCCGGCGGCGAGCACCTGCTCGTCGAGGCGGTCCAGCAGCGGGCCGAGGCCGGGAACGGAGGCGGGCAGGTCCAGCGCGAGCGTCCAGCCGGGCATCGGGAAGGAGAGCCAGCCCGGACCGCCCTCGCCGAAGCGCTTGAGCACGGCGAGGAAGGACGGGCAGCCGTGCCGGCTGAGCTGCTCGACGATCGAGCGCAGCACCGGCTCCTGCCCGTAGGGGACGACGAACTGGTACTGCAGGAAGCCGCTGGGCCCGTAGACGCGGTTCCACTCGGGCACGCCGTCGAGCGGGTGGAAGAAGGCGCCGATCCGCTGGAGCTGGCCGCGCCGCTCGCGCGGCGCCTTGCGGAACCAGAGCTCGTTGAACGCGCCGACGGTGCCGGTGCGCAGCAGGCCGCCGGGGATGCCGCGCGGCGCCGCGGGGAGGCTGCGCGGGTGGAAGGCCAACGGGTCCCGGCGCTGCCTGGGGGTCAGCAGGTCGGGCGTGGCGTGCTCCCCGCGCGACAGCACCGCGCGGCCGGTGGCGGCGCCGCGCGCGACCAGGTCGATCCAGGCGACCGAGTAGCGGTAGCGGTGGTCGGTGGACTCCAGGCGCTGCATCAGGTCGTCGAGGTCGGTGGCGCGTTCGGTGTCGACGGACATCAGCGAGGTGGTGACGGGCAGCAGCTCGATCGTGGCATCGAGGATCACGCCCGTCAGGCCCATGCCGCCGGTGGTGGCGTCGAACAGCTCCTCGCCCCGGGTGAGCTCGACCTCCTCCCCGCCGGCCGTCAGCAGCCGCATCCGGGTGACGTGGTGGCCGAAGCTGCCGCTGACGTGGTGGTTCTTGCCGTGGATGTCCGCGCCGATCGCGCCGCCGACGGTGACGTAGCGGGTGCCGGGGGTGACCGGGACGAACCAGCCGAAGGGCAGCAGCAGGCGCATCAGCCGGTCCAGGCTGACCCCCGCCTCGCAGGTGACCAGGCCCCGCTCCAGGTCGAGCGCGAGCACGCGCGTGAGCGCCGTCATGTCCAGGACGGTGCCGCCCGCGTTCTGTGCGGCGTCGCCGTAGCTACGGCCCAGGCCGCGGGCGAGCAGGCCGCGTTCGTCGGCGGCGCGCACGGCGGCACGCGCCTCGGCGGCCGTCGTCGGCGTGCTGAGCCGGGCGGTCGTGGGCGCGGTGCGGCCCCACCCCGTGAGTCGTCCTTCCATGCCAGCGACGCTAAGCCCGGCCACCGACACCGCGCAGGGGGCGCGCGGCACGGTGATTCGTGACCAAAGCGCCAACCGGCCGGTTAGGCACGCGGAATACGCACGGTCCCGAGCGCGGGAGCAGGTCGCGGAGCGCACCCGAACGGGTGAGTGACAGCTGCGACAGCGAATTGACGGCGAGGTACGCGCATGACGGAAGAGCCCCCCGTGACCACCCCCCGCACCGGTCTTCTCGAACCCGCGACCGAACCCGTGACCGAATCCGGCGGCGCCGCGGACGGCGCCCGCAGCCGTACCCCGGACGGCGGACCCCCGAAAGGCGCAGCGGGGCGCCCCCTCCCGAGCGGTCCCCTCGCGGTCCCCCGCGGCCTGCTGCGGACGGCCCGCCCGCGCCAGTGGATCAAGAACGTGCTGGTGCTCGCCGCCCCCGCCGCCGCGGGCGAGCTGGCCTCCCCCGGGGTGCCCGCGCGGCTGGCCGCCTGCTTCGCCCTGTTCACCTGCGCCTCCGCCGCCATCTACCTGGTCAACGACGCCAAGGACGTGGCCGCGGACCGGGCCCATCCCACCAAACGCTTCCGCCCGGTGGCCGCCGGGCTGGTGCCCGTCCCGCTCGCGTACGGCACCGGCCTGGTGCTGGCCGCGCTCGCCCTCGCGGGCGCCACGCTGGTCTGCAGCACGGCGACGGCGCTGGTCATCGGCTCGTACCTGGTGATGCAACTGCTCTACTGCACCTGGTTCAAGCACCTGCCGGTGGTCGACCTGATGGTGGTGGCCAGCGGCTTCCTGCTGCGCGCGATGGCGGGCGGCACCGCGATCGGCGTCCCGCTCAGCCGCTGGTTCCTGATCACGGCGGGCTTCGGCGCACTGTTCCTGGTTGCCGCCAAGCGCTACTCGGAGCGCGCGGGCGAGGGCGGCAGCGGCCGCACCCGGCCGCTGCTGGCCGCGTACTCCACCGAGTACCTGCGCTTCGTCTGGCAGTTGGCGGCCGGGGTGACCATGCTCAGCTACTGCCTGTGGGCGCTCGGCAGCCCGCCCGAGTCGCCGCACGTGCCCGCCGGCGCGGTACTGCCGTGGCGGCCGCTGTCGATCATCCCGTTCCTGGTGGTGCTGCTGCGCTACGCCGTGTTCGCGGACCGCGCCGAGTCGGGCGCCCCGGAGGACGTCGTGCTGCGCGACCGTCCGCTGCAGATCGCCGCCGCGACCTGGCTGGTGCTGTACGGCTTCTCGGTGGCGGGCCTGTGAGCGCGGAGCCCAGGCGCAGTGAAGGCTTCGGGCCGCCCGAACGAGGCACGGGCGAGGAAGGCACCCGGCCGCAACGGAGCCGAGGCGGAGCACGACCAGAACGCCCGAACGCGGAACGGCGCCTGGCCGGGCCGGCGTCGGTGCTGCTGGGGACCGCGCTGGTCGCCGCGCAGGCGGCACGGCTGCGGGCCTGGATCGTCGACGACGCGGCGATCACCTTCGCCTACGCCCGCAGCGTCGCGCACGGCCTCGGACCGGTCCAGCAGGCCGGCGCGCCCCCTGTCGAGGGCTACTCGAACCCGAGCTGGCTGGTGGTGCTGATCCTCGGTCACGGGCTCGGCGTGTTCGACCACGGATCGCTGTTCGGGGTCGGCGACCTGGTCTGGTTCCCCAAGCTGCTGGCGCTGCTCTGCGTCCTCGGCGTGCTGTGGTGCGTGCGGGCCACGACGGGCTCGTCCGTGGCCACCCTGGTGGCCGCGGCGGTGCTGGCCACCAACTGGTCGTTCGTCATCTGGGCCTTCTCCGGCCTGGAGAACCCGCTCTACGGACTGCTCGTGGCCGGCCTCGCGGCACTGCTGGCCCGTGCCGCAGCGCGCGACGAGCTGCCGGGCGTGCGGACCGCGGTCGGCGCCGGGCTGCTGGCCCTGGTCGCCGCCCTGACCCGCCCGGACGGCGTCCTGTACGCGGGCGCCTATCCGCTGGCACTGCTGCTGACGGTGCCGCGGGCGGCGCTGACGCGCTCGGGGCTCGTCGCCCGGCTGCTGCGTCCGACCGCGCTGGAGGTCGCCGTGTTCGGCCTGCCCTACGGGGTGTTCCTGCTCTGGCGGCGGGCCGAGTTCGGGCAGTGGGTGCCCAACACGGCCGTGGCCAAGTCCCAGGGGGCACCGGGGCTGGGCGAGATGTGGGACCGCGCCGTCGACGTGCTCGGCTATGCGGGCTGGGCCGGCGTCGCGGTGGTGCTGGTGGCGGCGGCCCTGGTACTGGTGCGGCCCGGATCGGGGCGGGCGGAGCTGGTGGCCGCCGGGGTGCCGCCGCTGCTGGCGCTGGTGGGATTCGCGGTGCTGCGGCCGGACTGGATGGCGCTGTACCGGTTCGCCACCCCGCTGTGGACGGCGGGCGCGCTGTTCGGCGCGCTCGCGCTGACCCGCGCCTGGCAGGCGCGGTGGCCGTCGGCGGTGCCGATACCGGCCGCCCGGGCCCTGCTCGCCCTGGCGGCGTCGGTCGCGCTCGCCGTCTCCGCTGTACCGCAGGCCGCGTCGGCGGCCGGGTTCCGCCGCTACCCGACGCTGTCGATGTGCAGTGTGGCGCAGCGATACGGCCTGCTGTTCAACACCTACGCCGACCGCCTGGGCCTGCCCCGCCGGACCAGCAGCCTGCTGCTGCCCGACCTCGGCGGCACGCTGCTGACCAGCGGGCTGCGCGTGGTCGACCTGGCCGGCCTGACCGACCCGGTGATCGCCCGTGCCTACGGGGCCGACGACATGGCGGCGGTGCGGTCGTACGTGTTCCACGAGGTGCGGCCGACCTTCGTGCACGTGCACGGGCCATGGGCGAGCAGTCCCGGCCTGCTGCCGCGGACCCTGCGCGCGGCGGGCTACCTGCCACTGTACGACTCGGGCGCCGACTCCGGCCCGAGCGCGTTCGACAGCGACTGGGTCCGCGCCGACGCGGTCACCTCCCCGGCTCGACTCGCGGCGCTGCAGAGCTGGGCGCACCATGAGGTCCCCGTGCTCGAACAGCAGCGGGCCACCTCCCCGCTGACGACCTGTGCCATTCCGTCGACGATTCCAAGATAGTCGGACAATTATTTTTCCCGGCGAATTCGTGGCTATTTTGCAATTCGCGCCGGACCACCCCAGGATTGCTTTTCGAAATGAAAGCCCTCGCACGATACGCGGCCCCGCTCGCCGGTTTCGCCACAGCCCTGCTGGCCCTGCTCGCGGTCGGTGGCGCCTGGGTGCGCCCCGCAGCCGACGACTGGTGCTACCAGACGAACATGCGCACCATGTCGGTCCGTCAGTTCGTCCACTTCCTCTACCAGGACAGCAACGGCCGGGCCGGCAACGCCGTCCTGCTGGCCTGGGTGCACGGACTCGGGCCGCTCGGCCTGCAGCTCTACCCCGTCGTGGTCGTCGCGCTGCTGCTCGGCTCGCTGTGGCTGCTCGTCGCCCGCCTCACCCGACTGGCCGGTCGTCACGCGCCCGTCGCCGTGCAGCTGCTGACGGCCGCCACGGCGTCGCTGGTGTTCCTGCTGGTCTGCCCACAGCCCTACCAGACCACCTACTGGGCCTCCGGCGGCATCTCGCACACCGTCCCGGCGGTGCTGTCGACCGCGCTGGTCGCCGCCGTGCTCTGCCTGCCCGGCCGCCGCGGGCGCGCCGGGCTGCTCGGCCGGTGGACGGCCGCGCTCGTCCTGCTGCTGGGCTTCGCCTTCATCGCGTTGGTCTCCGAGGCGATGGCGCTGGTCGTCGGCGTCCTGGCGGTCGCCCTGTGGCTGCGTGCGGGCGACGTCTGCGCCGACCGGCCCGCCCGCCGCGCGGCCCGCCTCGGTGCGCTCGCCGCCGCCGTCGGATCCGCGGGCGGCCTGCTCGTGGAGTACCTCTCCCCCGGCATGCACGCCCGCAGCGCCGGCCTCGGCGTCCCGCACGGCGCGGAACTGCTGCACCGCCTGCGCGACGGCGTGGTCACCTGGGTCGGCGACCTGGCCGCGACCGTCTCCAGCTGGGACTACGCCGCCGTCGTCCTGGCCGGCGTCGTCCTCGGCCTGACCAGCCGCCGGCTCACGGCCGAGACGGCGTCCCGCCCCCGCCTCCTCCGCGGCGCGACCCCGTGGGCCAGGCCGACGCCCACGGCGCTCTCGGCCGGTGCGGCCGACACGACGGAACCGGAACGCACCGAGGACCTGACTCCGGCCCACGTCGGCGCGGCGGCGGGCGGCCGGGTCGCAGCCGGAACGGACGACTCGGGAGCGACCGCGACCGCGGACGCGGACGCGCTCGCGGCCGGCCAGGCCGTCGGCGCTGCGCCGACGGCAGCGGCGGGGAGCCCGGACAGCGGCGCGGACGCCCCCACAGTCGGCCCGGCCCCGGCCGGCGCCGCAGGCGCCGACGCCGGGGGTGCCGCCACGGTGGCAGCCACCGGTGACGCTCCCCCGCCTGCGCTGGCCGTGCGCTCGCCGCTCCGGCTGCTGCTGTGGGCGACGGCGGCCGTCCTGCTGGGCAGCCTGCTGGTGACCGAGCTGGTGCAGGCCGTCTTCGGGTCCTGGATCTGGTACATGGTCCGCACCTGGAACGACTGGCGCCTGCCCTACACCCTGCTCCTGGCCGGCGTCGGTGTCGCCGCCGGACGGCTGCTCGGAAAGGCCGTCGCCCCCGTGCCCGGCGTACCGCGGCGGCGTGGTGCCGCGGCGCTGCTGTCGGCGCTGGTCGGGTTCGCGCTCGTCGGTCTGGCGCAGCCGGCCGTCGCCGTGGTGCACCAGACGCGGGTGCGCGCCCACCACTGGGACGCGCAGCAGCGGCAGTTGGAGGCCCAGATCCGGGCCGGCGCCAAGAACCCGACGTACGTGCCCTCCTACATCGGCCGGATGCGCGACGCGTACACCCGGAGCGGGCGCCCGGACTGGGTCGCCTCCTGCATCGACGACTACTACGGCACCCACATCCGTCTGCCCGCGCACAGCACCGACTGGCTGAACCAGGTGCAGAACGCGCCGATCCCCTGACCCCGACGGCCCACCCCGCCGACCCCGCCTCACGACCCGTCCCCGATCCGAAAGGCCCGAGCGGATGCCCCCGCGTCTCTCCGTCGTCGTCCCGATCTACAACGTCGAGCGGTATCTCGACGAGTGCCTCGCCTCGTTGGCGGCCCAGACCATGGGCGACTTCGAGGTCGTCATGGTCGACGACGGGTCGACGGACGGCAGCGGCGCGATCGCGCACGCGTGGGCGATGCGCGACCCCCGTTTCCGGACCGTGCGCAAGGAGAACGGCGGACTCGGCCCGGCCCGCAACACCGGCATCGACGAACTGACCCCGGGCACCGAGTTCCTGGCCTTCGTCGACAGCGACGACACGCTGCCGCCGACGGCGTACGAGCTGATGCTCACCACCCTCGACCAGACCGGCTCCGACTTCGTGGCCGGCAACGTCAAGCGGTTCCGCATCGCCGGAGAGCGGCAGTCGCCGGTGCACGCACGGCCGTTCGCCCGCACCCGGCTGAGCACCCACATCAGTGAGTTCCCGGCGCTGATCACCGACCGCACCGCGTGGAACAAGGTCTACCGGCGCTCCTTCTTCGACGCCCACGGCCTGCGCTACCCGGGCATCCTCTACGAGGACGCCCCGGTCAGCGTGCCGCTGCACTACCTCGCCGACAAGGTCGACATCCTCAGCGACCCGATCTACAACTGGCGCGAGCGGGAGACCGGCGAGCGCTCGATCACCCAGAACCGCAGCGACCCGCGCGGCCTGACGGACCGGGTGGCCTCGATGCGGCTGGTCCGCGAGTTCCTGATCGCGCAGTCCGGCCAGGAGTACCGCGACTACCTGCGCGCCTACGACCGCAACGCGCTGGCCGAGGAGATCCCGCTCTTCTTCGGCGCGGCGATCGACGGCGACGCGGAACTGCACCAGGTCTTCGCCGACCACGTGGGCAAGCTGCTGACGGAGATCGGCCCGGCGCAGATCAACCGGCTGCCGGTGCCGCACCGGCTGCGCTACCACCTGATCGCCGAGCGGCGGATCGAGGACTTCCTCGCCCTGCTGCGCTGGCAGTGGGACCACAAGGGCGCGATCCCGGTCCGCGGCGCGCTGCGGCCGCGGGCCGCCTATCCGGTGTTGGAGGACCGGGCGCCGATCCCGGCGAGCGTGCTCCGGCTCGGCCCGGAGCTGGTGGTCCGCACGCAGCTGGGCGGCGCCGACTGGGACGCCAAGGGCGTGCTGCGGCTCACCGGCTTCGCCTACCCGACACACCTGGGCGCCCCGGCGCGGCACAGCGCACTGAAGATGGTGATGCTGCGTGAGACGCACAGCCGCCGCACCGTGCTGCTGCCCGCGAAGACGGTCCGCACGCCGGAGGTGACGGCCGACCACGGTCAGCTGCTGCGCGACTGCGACCTGGCGGGCTTCGCCGTGGGCGTCGACCCGAAGCGGCTGCGCCAGGACGGCCGCTGGGTGGACGGCACCTGGCGGGTCACCGTCGCGGTGGTCGGCGCGGGCCGTCCGCGCCGCAGCAGGATCAAGGCCGGGCACCACGCGTCGGGGCAGAGCCCACGCTCCAGCTGGGTGGCCGACGACGTGCGGCTGGTGCCCGAGATCCGGGACCAGCACCTGTACCTGCGGGTCGAGCACGCGCACGCGTTGGCCGGCGCGGTCCACGAACACGCGGGCAAGCTGGAGCTCACCGGCCGGATCCGGGCCGCCGTCGCCCGCCGGGTCCAGTCGCTGCGCATCCGACACCTGGAGCAAGGCTCCGCCGCGGTCATCGAGCTGCCGGTGACCTTCGCGGCCGCGGGCTCGACCGCGACCACCGCCGAGGAGGCCGGCGCGGAGGCCGACGCCTATCTCGCGGGCCGCGAGGACGCCCTGCGCGCGCTGGGCGTGAACGTACCGGTGACCGGGACGGCCACCCCGGCCGGGACCGCCCTCGCGGGCCCGGCCGGAGCCGGGCCCGTCAGCGGCCCCGGCGTGACGACGGCGCCCCTGCGCACCGGGGCTGTGAACCCGGTCAACGGCAACGGAGCGGCGAACAACGGCACGGCGGACAACGACGCGGCGCCGTCCCTGCCCGACGCGGGGCTCACGGCAGGGCCCGACGGGCTCGACGGTTGGGTGCCGTTCTCCGCCACCCTGGACCTGGCCGAGCTCGACACGGCGCGGGAGGAGTACACGGCGGTCCGCTCCCACGTCGCCGCGGACCACGGGCACCGCTGGGCGGTCGACCTGCGGCTGGACACGGACGACGAGGAGGACGAGGAGAGCGGGTCGCTGCGGCTCGTCCACGACGAGCGCACCCAGCCCGAGGCGTTCCAGGTGCCGCTGCCCGGCGACGGGGACGCGCGGCGGGTGGTGTGCGTGAAGCGCTCGCCGACCGGCTACCTCCAGCTGGTCGACCAGCCCACCCAGCCGCTCTTCGAGCAGATCGTCGCCGACCTGCCCAAGGAGGCGTTCCGCCTCACCGGCAGCTACCCGCTCCCCGGCCGCCATCCGCTGGAGCTGGTGCTGCGTCACCCGACCCAGGCCCGGCCGGAGGTCCACCCCTTCGAGGCCGTCGACGGGCGGATCGACACCCTGCTCCCGGCCGTGCCCGTCTCCGGCTACGCCGGGGAGGTCCCGCTGGCCGGGGGCGAGTGGCAGCTGTTCGTGCGCCGTCCCGCGCCCGTCGACCGGGCCCCGGGAACGCCCAAGCCGCTGGAGTGCCAGGCCCGGCTCTCACCCGTCGCGCACGCGGGCACCCCCGTCCCGGTCCAGGCCCGCGGCAAGACGGTGCGGCTGACCCGGCAGGGCTACGACGGGATGCTGCTGCACGTCGGCTCCGCGCTCAGCCCGCTGGAGCGCGGCGACTACCACCAGCGGCTGCTGCACACCCGCGAGCTGCCCGCCGCCCGCCGCCGACCGCTGCTGCCCCAGGTCCTCTACGACGTCTTCGAGGGCCGCTCCTACTCCTGCTCCCCGCGCGCGGTGCACCAGGAGATGCTGCGCCGCGGCGACGGGAGGGTGGCCCACCTGTGGGCCGTGCTCGACTACCGGATGCCCACCCCGCCCGGCGCCCGCACCGTGCTGATCGGTTCGGCCGAGTGGTACGAGGCGCTGGCCCGCAGCCGGTGGATCGTCGGCAACACCCACCTGCCCGAGGAGCTGGAGCGCCGCCAGGGCCAGGTCGTGGTGCAGACCTGGCACGGCACGCCGCTCAAGCGGATCGGCTTCGACTTCGACAACGACTGGTTCACCGACACCGACTACCTGCGTCGGCTGGAGCACGAGGCCAAGCAGTGGCAGGTGCTGCTCTCCCCCAACCGGTTCAGCACGCCGATCCTGCGGCAGGCGTTCCACTACGAGGGCGAGATCCTGGAGTCCGGCTACCCGCGCAACGACATGCTGCTCGCGGCCGACCGCGAGCAGCGGGCGCAGGTCGTCCGCGAGCGACTGGGCCTGCCGCCGGGCAAGCGGGTGGTGCTGTACGCGCCGACCTGGCGCGAGCACCAGGTCCGGCTCCACCACGGCGGCCACCACCTCGACCTGCACCTCGACGTCGTCGACATGCGGCGCGCGCTCGGGCCGGACCACGTGCTGCTGGTGCGCCCGCACGCGCACGTGGTCGACACGGTGCCGGGAGCGGGCAACGGCTTCGTCTGGGACGTCGGCAGCTACCCGGACATCCAGGACCTCTACCTGGTCGCGGACGTCCTGATCACCGACTACTCCTCGGCGATGTTCGACTTCGCGGTCACCGGTCGCCCGATCCTCTTCTTCACCTACGACCTGGAGCTGTACCGGGACACGCTGCGCGGCTTCTACCTCGACTTCGAGGCCCAGGCGCCCGGCCCGCTGCTGCGCACCTCCGCCGAGGTGGTGGCCGCGCTGCGCGACCTCCCCGCCGCGGTCGAGGCCTACCGCAGCGCGTACGAGGTCTTCCGCAAGACCTACTGCGACCTGGACGACGGCGTGGCCTCCGCCCGCGTGGTCGACCGGATGCTGGAGCTCGGCGGCTGACCCGTCCACCCGGACCCCGCTCCGCGGCGGGGTCCGGGTGCCGAACCGGCGCGTGAGTGAACAAGCGGGTGAACGTCCAGTCTCGGATCGGTGAAAACCCGCTGGAAAGGTTCTCGGGCCTACAGACAGGGGCAGGACGGAGGCGTAGCCTCCGGATGCATGACCTGGCGCATGACTGTGAACACCACGCTGCGGCAGCTGACCGGCTATGAACTGCGCCGGGCCCAGAGCCACCGCCCCGTCGTCGCGACGCAGAACGCGGCGCGGAACGCGGCACCGAAGCAGCCCCAGCCGGCCGCCCCGACCGGGCCCAAGCCGCTGAAGTTCCCCGCGGACTACGACGAGAGCTCGAAGGAGATCATCACCGCGGTCAAGCCGTGGACGATGACCTCGATCGAGCGCCTGAACGCACTCGTCCAGTCCGTTCGCTACGTGACCCGGCACGAGCTGCCCGGCGACATCGTCGAGTGCGGCGTGTGGCGCGGCGGATCGATGCAGGCGGTGGCCCGCACGCTGCTGTCGCTGGGCGTGACCGACCGCGAGCTGTACCTGTTCGACACTTTCGAAGGTATGAGCGAGCCCACCGAGGAGGACAAGCGCGTCGACGGCGCCAGCGCCGCCGATCTGCTCGCCACCCAGTCCAAGGACCGCCCGATCTGGGCGCTGGCCACCCTCGACGACGTGCAGGACGGCTTCTCCCGCCTCGACTACCCGGCCGAGCGCGTGCACTACGTCCAGGGCAAGGTCGAGGACACCATCCCCGAGCAGGCCCCGGAGCAGATCGCGATCCTGCGCCTGGACACCGACTGGTACAGCTCGACCAAGCACGAGCTGATCCACCTCTACGACCGGTTGGTGCCCGGCGGCGTGCTGCTGCTCGACGACTACGGTTACTGGCAGGGCTCACGCCAGGCGGTGGACGAGTTCCTGGAGGAGACCGGCGCCCGGCTTCTGCTGACGCGCATGGACGAGGGGCGCATCGCGGTCAAGCCGTCCTGAGCCGCTGCCGTTCCGGTTTTTCTTACCCGCTGTTCCCGTTTTTCTTACCGGTTGTTCTGTCTGACCGTTCGGTCGAATGTCGCCGCCACGTTGGCTGATGTTTGCATGTATTAAGGTATGAGCTGCAAGCAATCTCATAATCGAACGTGCGTGCCGCAGTCAGCAGCGGGGATCGGCACCCTCACGAACAGGTCATGATCAGCGCCTTGAGTACGCCCGACGTCAGCGTCATCGTCATCGTCTTCAACGACGCCGAGCGCCTTCCACGAGCAGTCCAGTCCGTACTCGACCAGACCCTCCACGGTGTGGAGGCGGTGATCGTCGACGACTGCAGCACCGACGGCAGCTTCGAGGTCGCCCAGCGGCTCGCCGCCCAGCACCCGGGCCGGGTGCGGGCGTTCCAGCTGCCCGAGAACAGCAAGGGCTGCGGCGAGCCGCGCAACCGCGGTATCGCCGAGGCGCTCGGCACCTATGTCATGTATCTCGACAGCGACGACGAGCTCGAGCTCAACGCCTGCCGCAACATGGTCGAGGCCGCCGAGCGCACCGGCGCCGAACTGGTGTCGGGTCTCAGCACGCAGATCTACATCGACACCCGCAACCAGCGCGAGCAGCCCTGGTACCGCTGGCTCTACCAGCGCCACCAGGTGCTGGACGACGTCGCCGAGCTGCCCGACCTGTTCGTCTTCGACACCCTGTCGACGAACATGTGCTACCGCCGCGACTTCCTCCTCGACAACAAGCTGACCTTCGTCAAGGGCCTGCTCTACGAGGACCTGCTCTACTCGGCCCAGGCGTACCTGGCGGCCGACCGCATCGCCCTGATCCCCAATCAGGTCTACAAGTGGTACATGCGGCAGAACGTCGCCAAGGCCGACAAGTCGATCACCAACCGGCGCGACGAGATCCGCAACTTCTCGGACCGCATCGAGATCCACCGCCGCATCGACGCCCTGCTCGAGGAGAAGGGCAAGACCGGGCTGCGCCGTGCCAAGGACCTCAAGTTCCTCAAGCACGACATCCCGCTCTACCTGCGCGAGTTCCCGCAGCACGGCCCGAAGTGGCAGCACCAGTTCGCCGAGCTGAGCCGCGAGTACCTGGCCACCATCCCGTACGACGTCTTCGACGAGTGCCAGCCCGTGCACCGCGTCTGCGCCTACCTCCTGATCAAGGAGGACTGGGCGAACCTGCTCCCGGCCATCGACTGGCTGCGCAACCCGCGCAAGACCCCGATGCCGCTGGTCGAGCGGGACGGCCGGATCTACTTCTGCGCCGAGCACCTCGACGACGAGATCGGGCGCCGCATGCTCGACGTCACCGAGGTCGGCTTCCAGGCGCGCAGCCTGTCCGAGTCCATGCCGCGCACCCAGCTGCTCAGCTGGGTTCCGCAGGACGGCAACTCGGTCAAGGTCACCGCCCGCACGGTCAACCCGCTCGGCCTGATCCCGGCCGGCGCGAAGCTCTCCGGCCGGCTGGAGGTCAAGGCCCGCCGCAAGGGCCTGCAGACCTTCACCTTCCCGGTGACCTCCTTCACGCACCAGGGCGACTACGTCGAGTGGGAGTCCACCCTCGACATCAGCAGGACGGTCCGCCCGCTCGGCCTGGTCGACACCATCTGGGACGTCTGGCTGAACCTCGAGGTCGACAAGAAGAAGACCCGCCCGCCGCTGTCGGTCGACCAGCTGGACCTCGACGGGGACTTCGCCGCCCGGCCCCGGCTCACCCGGCTGCTCGCCGACCGCCTGGAGCCGGAGGTGTCCCGCCCGGGCCACCTCGCCTTCCAGCTCACCGCCGTCGGCCCCGCCGCATCCAAGGGCCGCGGCCTGCTCTTCGACCTGATGAGCAGCCCGGCCGGCGCGCCCCTCAAGCGTTCCGCCAAGCGCGTGCTGAAGGCCGGCCGCGACCTCAACGCCGCCGACAGCAAGGTGCGCTGGTACCACCGCGCGATGACCCGGATGCCCGTCAAGAAGGGCCTGGTCGTCTTCGAGAGCCACCTCGGCAAGCAGTACAGCGACAGCCCGCGCGCCATCTACGAGGAGATGCGCCGCCGCGGTCTGCCGATCCACGCCGTCTGGTCCTACGAGGGCAAGAAGCCGCCCAAGGGCTTCCCCAAGCCCGGCAAGGACGTCGAGGTCGTCGAGCGCTGGAGCTGGCCGTACCTGTACGCGCTGGCCCGCGCCGAGTACTGGATCGACAACCAGGGCTACCCGCTGGCGCTGCGCAAGCGCCCGGAGACCACCTACATCCAGACCTGGCACGGCTCCGCGCTCAAGCGCATGGGCTTCGACATGGCCGAGTACCGGATGCAGCCGCGCCACAAGCAGGACGAGTACCAGCAGGCGCTGGACCGGTTCGACCACTTCGTGGTCCGCACCGAGCACGACGTGGACACCCTGGTGCGCGCCTACCGGCTGCCCGAGTCCAAGGTGCTGCGCGTCGGCTACCCGCGCAACGACGCCCTCGTCGCGGCCCGCCGCGAGGAGGTGCTGACCGGGAAGCGCGAGCGCGGCCCGCTGGCCAAGGAGCTGGGCATCGACCCGGCCCGCACCATCGTGCTCTACGCGCCGACCTTCCGGGAGAAGGCCCCCGAGCTGGTCCTCGACCCGGTCGCCTTCGCCGAGCGCTTCGGTGAGAACACCACGCTGCTGGTGCGCTCGCACTACATGCAGCGCCTCGCCGTGCCCCGCACCCTCAAGGGCAAGGTCGTCGACGTCACCGACTACCCCGACATCACCCCGCTGCTCGGCCTGGCCGACGCGCTGGTGACGGACTACTCCTCCGTCATGTTCGACTACGCGCTGCTGGACCGTCCGATGGTCTTCTACGCGTACGACTACGAGGAGTACGCGGGCGCCGCCCGTGGCACCTACTTCGACCTGCGCGAGGCCGCGCCCGGTCCCTTCGTGGAGACCCAGGAGCAGCTCTTCGACGCGATCGAGGAGGTCCGCGAGGGCGCCGACGCGTACGCGGAGAAGCGCCGCGGCTTCGCGGCCCGGTTCGGCGAGTACGACGAGGGCCGCGCGGCGGCCCAGATCGTCGACAGGTTCTTCGGCCCCGCGGCCGGCACGCAGCAGAAGGGCGAGCAGGCATGAGCGCGGACGCCGCCGTGACCACCGGCCGTGACATCTTCCTCATCTCCAACAGCGTCGACGAGCTCGGCGGTGTCACCACCTGGTCCCACCAGATGGCCCGGATGCTGACCGAGCGCGGGCACCACGTGCACGTGCTCGGCATCTGCGACACCGACACCCCCGCCGACCTGGGCACGAACCTGCCCTACCCGACCACGACGCTGCACCCGGGCAAGGTCCCCTCGCCTTTCAGCCCGCACGGTCTCAAGCAGCGCCTGAAGGTCTCCGGCTACGCTCGCAACGCGCAGCGCGAGGCCGCGATCCGCGGCATGAAGGCCAAGCTCGACGCGCTCTTCGCGGCGGCCCGACCCGGCGCGATGATCATCGTCACGCAGGTCTGGGCGATGGAGTTCGTCCGCCTCGCCGACCGCAAGGACATCCCGCTCATCGGGATGAGCCACGAGTCGTACGAGTACTCCAAGGACTCCTCGCGTTTCGCCCGCGTCAAGAAGTACTACCCCGAGGCCGACCGTCTCCTGCTGCTCACGCAGGAGGACGCGGACCTGTGGATCCTCGAGAAGCTGAACAACGTCGGCTTCATGCCCAACCCCCTGCCGGTCTGGCCCGAGGAGCCGTCGAAGCGGGAGACGAAGACCGTCGCCTGCATCGGCCGCCTGGACGACCAGAAGGGCATCGACATGCTCCTCGACGCCTGGGCGGTCGCCGCTCCCCAGGCGCCGGGCTGGACCCTCAAGCTCTACGGCAAGGGCGAGGACGAGGCCGAACTGCGCGCCCAGTGCACGCGCCTGGGCCTGGACGGCTCGGTCGAGTGGATGGGCCAGACCTCCGACGTGCCGGGCGCGCTGCGCGACAGCAGCGTCTTCGTCCAGTCCTCCCGCGGCGAGGGCTTCCCGCTGGCACTGCTGGAGGCCATGGCCTTCGCCGTGCCCTGCGCGGCCTTCGACTGCGCGCCGGGCGTCCGCGAGATCATCCGCGACGGCGTCGACGGCCTGCTGGCCGCGCCCGGCAACACGGCGGAACTCGCCAGGCAGCTGGTCCGACTGACGTCGAACCAGGAGCTGCGCGACCGCATGGGCGAGGCCGCCCGGGTCAACGTGGCCCGCTACTCCAAGGAGACCATCCTGGAGAAGTGGGAAGAGCTCTTCGCACTGCTGGAGCGATGAGTCCGACCAGCAGGCCCACGGCCGCCGCCACGGCCGTGGGCAGGTAGGCGCCCCACGCGAACAGGTGCGGGGCGTCGTCCATCTCGGCCCCCGCGTTGATCGCCGGCAGCGCGGACGCCACCGCCATGCACAGTGCCCACCACGGATACCTCCCCCGCGGGCGCAGCAGCCCGAACAGGCCCCACAGCACCAGCGGCAGACCGAACGCGACCCCGAACACGGCGTCGTTGACGAACACCGCGTCCCAGAAGCCCGGATAGTCCGGACCGTGCATCACCGCGCCCGGGACGTCGCGGCGCAGGTCCATGAACCACCCCAGGCGCACGGTCCCGACCGAGGCGGCCTCCCCGACCCCGAGTCCGTCGAAGGACGCCGGAGGCCGCCACAGCTCCAGCCGCGCCGACTGCCCGTCGGTGAACCGCACGGTGACGACCGTTGCCGCGTCCTGGGCCGTGGGCTGCTGCACCCGCGTCACCCGCCCGGGGAACCAGGCGTAACACCCGTCCGCCACCGACTGGTCCGCGCGGCAGGGCTGCGCCTGACGGTACGTCCGCAGCAGGGCGTCCTGCTCGCCCACATGCGTCAGCGCGAAGCAGTAGTAGCCCACCGCGAGCAATCCGGCCAGCAGCGGCAGCAGGTGCAGCCACCGGCCCACAACACGTAATCCCCCCATGGCTCTCGAGGGTAGGGCCGCGGGGTCAGGCTGTCAGCGGTGCGGGCGTGCGCTGGTGCAGCGGGACGACCGGGAGGGGGGTCTGCTCGCCGAGGAACACGGTGCGGACGACCCGCTCCGCCGCCCGGCCGTCGTCGAACTCGCAGAAGCGCTCACGGAACGCCTGCCGCAGCGCCGTCGACTCCGGGTCGCGCCACGCGCCGCCGAGGAAGACCTCCGCGAGCTCCCCCTCGGTCCGGGCCACCGCACCCGGCGTCTCTCCGGGCTTGCCGGAGACGAGGTCGAGGTAGACGCCGCGGGTCTCCTTGTAGACGTCCCAGTCGTCCGCGAACACCACGATCGGGCGGTCCAGGTTCGCGTAGTCGAACGTCAGCGACGAGTAGTCCGCGATCAACGCGTCGGCGGCGAGCGCCAGTTGCTCGATCGACGGGTGGCGGGAGACGTCGATGACCCGCGCGCCCGACAGCTTGGCGCCCGAGTCGTAGGAGTAGTGCGCCCGGTGCAGGATCACGTACTCCTCGCCCAGCCGCGCGGCCAGCTTCGCCACGTCCAACTGCGGCTCGTAGCCCACCCGGTAGTCGCGCATCGTCGGCGCGTACAGCAGCGCCTTCGCGCCCTCGGGGATGCCGAGCTCCCGCCGGGCCGCGCGGACCTGCTCCGCGCCCGCCGTCACGTAGACGTCGTTGCGCGGGTAGCCGGACTCCAACGTGCGGTAGTGCGCCGGGTAGACGCGCTCCCAGATCAGCGAGGAGAAGCGGTTGGAGCTGAGGCTGTAGTCCCAGCGGTCGATCCGCTCCATCAGCCTGTCGAAGTCCATCGTCAGGCCGGCCGCGGGGTAGTCGCGCAGGTCCAGGCCCATCTTCTTCACCGGCGTGCCGTGGTGCGTCTGCAGGTGCACCGAGCCGGGGCGCTTCTTGGCGCTGTCGGGGAAGTTGACGTTGTTGACCAGGTAGCGGGCCCGCGACATGGCCTCCCAGAACCCGCGCGATCCCGGCGCCACCGTCGTGTACCCGGCCGGGACGTCCCGCTTGCGGCCCGCCTCGACGACCCACACCGTCCGCATCTCCGGACGCAGTTCACGCAGCTTCGCCTCGATCGCGGCGGGGTTGCACGCCGGGACGCGGTTCCAGTACGCGGCGAAGACCGCCAGGTCGTCGTCGATCGGCAGCTGCCGCTGCACCTGCGCGAAGCCGCCGACCAGCGGGCGCGAGACGGCCCGCTTCACTCCGGGCTGGGCCGCGACCGCCGCGTTCTTCGCGCGACGCACCACGTCGCCGACGGCGCTCGCCTTGAACGGCATCGAGACCTCGATCGCCGCGGCGCCCTCGGGGCGGTGCCGCTGCTCGGCCTCGGCGGCCTTCGCGAAGAACGCGCGGCGGTCGCCCATCGGCACCCGGTCCGGGTGTGAACCGATCGCGCGCAGGTGCTCGACCATCCGGCGGTGCAGGAACGGACGCCAGGAGTGCAGCTCGGGGCGGGAGTCGACGAAGGCGAAGACCCGGTCGTACTGGTCGAAGATCTCGAAGTGCTTGCGCGAGGTGGTCGCCAGGATGTTGCCGCCCATGCGGCGCTGGCGGTAGTGGACGACGACCCGGTCCAGCAGCGCGATCGTGTCCGCGGCCAGCGTGGTCGGATAGGTCCAGGGGGTGTCCTCGTAGTAGCCGGGCGGGAAGGTGAAGCCGTTCCGCTCGACGAACTCACGCTTGAAGGCCTTGTTCCAGACCACCATCAGCATCCGCAGCAACTGCTCGCGCTCGGCGGTGCCGAACGCGTCCGGCGCGGCCTGGCACTCGCGCAGCATCGCCGAGTCCTGGTTGCGGACCACCCGGCCGTCCCAGAAGGTGCGGGCGTAGTCGAAGACGAGGATGTCCGGTTCGCCGGTGGCGTCCAGGCGGTTCGCGACGGCCTGGAGCGAGCCGGGCGTCAGCGTGTCGTCGCTGTCCAGGAAGATCAGGTAGTCGCCGGTGGCGACCTCCAGGCCGGCGTTGCGGGCCCGGCCGAGCCCCACGTTCTCGGGCAGGTGCAGCACCCGGACCCGGGCGTCCCGCTCGGCGAACTCGTCGAAGATCCGCCCCGAGCCGTCGGGCGAGGCGTCGTCCACACCGATCAGCTCGAAGTCCCGGAAGGACTGGTCGAGCACGGACTGCAGGCACTCCCCGAGGTAGGCCTGCACGTTGAACGCGGGAACGATGACGCTGAACCTGGGCACGGTTCCCGACCCTACTACTCCCCGGGCCGGCCACCGCACGCTCACCGCCCGTTCAGCGCGCGGTCGCCACCTGCGGGAACCCGTAGGTGCGCACCGGGCGCCACACCTCGTCCGCGCCGAACCGGTACAGGCTGAACCCCGCCGCCGTGAACCGCGCCTCGAAGCCGCGCAGGTCGGCGTAGGCCCGGTCCAGGGCCTCGGCCGGCACGTCGTGGGCGACGGTGACGTGCGGGTGGTAGGGGAAGGCCAGCTCGCGGGCGAGCGGACCGGAGCGCACGGACGCCTCCAGCGCCCGGCACTCCCGCACACCCTGCTCCAGCTGCACGAAGACCACCTGCGACACCGGCCGGAAGGTCCCGGTGCCGCGCAGCGACACCGGGAACGGCCGATGGCCGGCGGCGGCGCGGGCGAGGTGGCCGTCCACCCCGTCCAGGGCCGCGAGCGGCACCTCGGTCGGCGGCAGCAGCGTCACGTGCGTGGGGATGCCGTGCGCCCGGGTGTCGCCGTAGCCGGTGCGGGCGTCCTGGATCTGCGAGCCGTAGGGCTCGGGCACCGCGAGGGAGACCCCGATCAGGACGCTGCCGCCTATGACCCCGCCGTCGCCGCCCATGCTCAGAGCGCCACCGGGGGCAGGAAGCCGATCCGGTCGTAGGCCTGCGCCAGCGTCGGCGCGGCCACGGCCCGCGCCTTCTCCGCGCCCTGCGCCAGGACCTTGTCGAGCTCGGCCGGGTCCTCCAGGTAGGTGCGGGTGCGCTCCTGGATGGGCGCGACCCACTCGCTGTAGTAGTCGGCCAGCTCGGTCTTCAGCGCGCCGTACATCTTGCCGTCGAAGTGCTCCACCAGCTCCTCGACGGAGCGGCCGCTGATCGCCGAGTAGATGGAGAGCAGGTTGGAGACGCCCGGCTTCTCCTTCTCGTCGTAGGCGATCACCGTGTCGGTGTCGGTGACGGCACTCTTGAACTTCTTGGCGCTGCCCTTGATGTCGTCCAGCAGGCTGATCAGGCCCTTGGGCGAGGAGGCGGACTTGCTCATCTTCGCCGCAGGGTCCTGCAGATCGAAGATCTTGGCCGTCTCCTTGGGGATGTACGGCTTCGGCACGGTGAAGGTCGGCCCGAACCGGGTGTTGAAGCGCTCGGCGAGGTCCCGGGTCAGCTCGACGTGCTGGCGCTGGTCCTCGCCGACCGGCACCTGGTCGGCCTGGTACAGCAGGATGTCGGCGACCTGCAGGATCGGGTAGGTGAACAGGCCCACGGTGGTGGAGTCGCTGCCCTGCTTGGCCGACTTGTCCTTGAACTGGGTCATCCGCGAGGCCTCGCCGAAGCCGGTGAGGCAGTTCATCACCCAGGCGAGCTGCGCGTGCTCCGGCACGTGCGACTGGACGAAGAGCGTGCAGCGCTCCGGGTCCAGCCCGACACCGAGCAGCTGCGCGACCGAGACGCGGGTGTTCTCACGCAGCACGGCCGGATCCTGCGCCACGGTGATCGCGTGCAGGTCCACGACCATGTAGAACGCGTCGTGCGACTCCTGCAGGGCCACCCACTGGCGCACGGCGCCGAGGTAGTTGCCCAGGTGGAAGGAGCCGGACGTGGGCTGGATGCCCGAGAGCACGCGGAGACGGTCGTTGGCCATGCGCTCATTCTCGCAGGTGCGTAAGCGATCTTTCGCGTCTCTCCGAGGGACGGACGGCCCCCGATTCGTTCGGACACCAGTCCTGGCGCGACCTTCGACCCGCCCCGCGCGTTGTTCCCAACGGTGGACCTGTGACGACGCCGGGAGGATCGGCCCGATGACCCCACCCCTGGTGACGGTGATCACACCCGTCCACGACACGCGGGACTATCTCGACGCCTGGCACGCCTCGCTGCGCGCCCAGACGCTCGACCCCGTGGAGCTGCAGGTCGTGGCCGTCGACGACGGCTCCACCGACGGCAGCGGCGCGGAGCTGGCCCGCCTGGCGGCGGCCTGGCCCGGGACGCTCACGGTGCTGACCCTGCCGGACCGCGGCGGCCCCGCCCGTGCCCGCAACGCCGCGCTGCGCGAGGCCCGCGGCCGGTACGTCTTCTTCCTCGACTCCGACGACCGCCTCGGCCCCGAGGCACTGGCCCGCCTGACGGCGGCGGCGGATCGGACCGGCTCGGACGTGGTCGTCGGCCGCGTCGTGGGCGTGAACGGCCGCTGGGTCTCCCCCGAGCTGTTCCGGCAGACGGACGAGGACGTGCGCTTCCCCGGCGCTTCGCTGGTCTGGTCCCTCTCCCCCGCCAAGCTGTTCCGCCGCGAGCTGGTGGAGCGTCACGGCCTGCGCTTCCCGGAGGACCTGCCGGTCTACAGCGACACCCCGTTCGTCCTGGAGGCCTTCTTCCGGGCCCGCCGGATCTCGGTCCTGGCCGACTACGACTACTACTACCTGCTGGCCCGCGACGACCGCAGCAACATCACCACCCGCTCCCGCCTCGCCGACCGCCTCCGCGGCACGGCCGCGGGCGTGGCCGTCGCGACCCGCTTCGCCGTCCCCGGCCCGGTCCGGGACGAGGTCAACGACCGCTACATCCGCAGCGACCTGGTGAATCTCTTCGGCCGCGACTTCCTGCTGCTGGAGGCCGAGGAGCGTGCCGGGCTGGTCCAGGCCGCGGGGGAGCTGGTGCGTTCACACCTCACGGACGCGATCCGCGCGCGCTGCGACGAACCGCAGCGACTCAAGCTGCACTGCCTGCAGGGCGGGTTCACAGACGAGCTGACGGCCCTGGTCCGGCACGAGTGTGAACACGGCGGACTGCCCGAACCGGTGACCGCGACGGCGTCCTGGTCCGCGGACGGCCTGCGTGTTCACACCTCCCGCGCGTTGCCCGGCCTGGTCCCGGAGCCGGTGACCTGGCTGTCGGACACCGTCGGGCGCGTCGCCACGGCCGACGAAACGGTCATCCCGCTGCGGGAACTCCTGCCGCGGCAGCGCAGCACGGTCCGCCTGGAGGCGAGCTTCGCCGGCCGCAGCGTCCCGGCACAGATCACCCCGGACGCCGCGCTGACCCAACGCAAGGTCTGGCTCGGCGGCCACTGCTACCGGCTCACCCCGAAGCCCGGCCCGAACGGCGAGCTGGAGGTGTGGGCGGCCCGGATCAGCTTCCGCCGGGTGATCAAGCTGCGCATCCAGAGACAGTTGCACTATCCAGGGGCGCGAGGAACTGCGCGATAAGCCACCCCAGGAGCGGACTCCCCGAACGCGCAGGGCCATCCGCACGCCGGTGGTTTCTCGCGCAGTTCCTCGCGCCCCTGACGGCTACTCCGTAGCCGCAGCGGGCGGAGCGGTCACTCGGACACGGTCCACCCGGCGGCCGTCCAGGCGGGCGACTTCGAGGAGGTAGCCGTCCCCCGTCGTGATCCGGTCACCCACCAGCGGCAGGCGTCCCAGCTCCGCGACCAGGTACCCGGCCACCGTCTCGTAGGGGCCCTCCGGGAGTTCGACGCCCGTCTCCTCCTCGAAGTCACCGAGGTTCAGCAGGCCGTCCACCTCGATCGAGCCGCCCGCCAGCCGCCGCGTCGTGGACAGCTCCTGCGAGTCGTACTCGTCGCGGATCTCGCCGATGACCTCCTCGACGAGGTCCTCGAGCGTGACGATGCCGGCCGTGCCGCCGTACTCGTCGACCACGATGGCCAGGTGGTGGCCCTCGTGTCGCATCTCCGACATCGACGGCAGCACCCGCTTCGTCGCGGGCAGCAGCTTCACGGGGCGGGCGATGTCGCGGACCGTGCCGACGGTGTCCGAGCGGTACAGGTCGCGGACGTGGACGAAGCCGACCACCAGGTCGTACGAGCCGTCCACGACGGGGTACCGGGAGTGCGGATACGCCCGCACCTCGTCGCGGACCTCCGCGACCGTGCGGGAGGCGTCGAGGAAGGTGACCTCCGTGCGCGGCACCATCACCTCACGCAGTTGCCGCTCGCCCGCCGCGAAGACCTCGCCGATCAGCTGGCGCTCGTCCGAGCCCAGCTCGGTGTTGGCGGCCACCAGACCGCGCAGCTCCTCGGGGCTCATCACGTCCCGGCCGGCCTTCGGGTCGCCGCCGAGCAGGCGGACCATCAGGTTGGTGGAGACCGACAGCAGCCAGATGACGGGGCGCAGCACCCGCGAGATCACGTCGACCAGCGGCGCCGCCGCCAGCGCGATCGACTCGGCCCGCTGCAGGCCGATCCGCTTCGGGGTCAGCTCACCCAGCACCAGCGAGACGTAGGAGATCAACAGCGTCAGCAGCACCAGCGAGAGGGTGTCCGCCACGCCGCTGTCCATGCCCCAGCTGACGAAAACCGGCGAGAGCTTCTTGGCGAGGGTGTCCGCGCCGAACGCCGCCGACAGGAATCCCATGCACGTGACGCCGACCTGCACCGAGGCGAGGAACCGGTTGGGGTCCGAGGCCAGGTGCGCCGCGCGCGCGGCGCGCTTGGTGCCGCGCTCGGCCAACGCCCGGATCTGGCCCTCACGCAGGGAGATCAGGGAGATCTCCGCGATGTTGAAGATCCCGCCGATGACGATGAAGAGAAGGACCAGCCCGGCGTCGCGCAACGTCTCGCTCACCGGGCCAGTCTAGGGATGACGCGAGGGGCTACCGGACCGGGAGACCCGGCGCGGGGTAGGCGTCCATCAGTGCCTTGACGTCCGCGCGGACCTTGGTGATCGTCTCCTCGTCCCCGGCCTTCGCCGCTGCCACGACCAGGTCGATCCACTCCGCCACCGAGGTCATCGCGCTCGCGGGGATGCCGCGCGAGGTCAGCGCGGGCGTGCCGATGCGGATGCCGGACGGGTCGAACGGCTTGCGGGTGTCGTAGGGCACGGTGTTGTAGTTCACCACGATGCCCGCGCGGTCCAGCGCCTTGGCGGCGACCTTGCCCGGGACGTCCTTGCCGCTGAGGTCGATCAGCAGCAGGTGGTTGTCGGTACCGCCGGACACCAGCTCGAAGCCGCGGGCCGCCAGCTGCTCGCCGAGTGCCTGCGCGTTCGCGACGACCTGGTGGGCGTAGGCGCGGAACTCCGGACCGGCCGCCTCCTTCAGCGCCACCGCGATCGCCGCGGTGGTGTGGTTGTGCGGGCCGCCCTGCAGGCCGGGGAAGACGGCGCGGTCGATCGCCCGGGCGTGCTCCGCCGTGGAGAGCAGCATCGCGCCGCGCGGGCCGCGCAGCGTCTTGTGGGTGGTGGTGGAGACGACGTCCGCGTGCCCCGCCGGGGACGGGTGCGCCCCGCCCGCGATCAGACCGGCGATGTGCGCGACGTCGGCGACCAGCACCGCGCCGACCTCGCGGGCGATCTCGGCGAAGCCGGGGAAGTCGATGGTGCGCGGCACGGCCGTGCCACCGCAGAAGATCACCTTGGGCCGCTCGGCGAGCGCGAGGTCGCGCACCTTGTCGAGGTCGATCCGGCCCGTGGTCTGCTCGACGCCGTACTGCACGCCGCGGAACCAGGTGCCGGTCGCGGAGACGCCCCAACCGTGGGTGAGGTGACCGCCCATCGGCAGCGCCATGCCCATCACGGTGTCGCCGGGCTGCAGGAAGGCCAGGTAGACGGCGAGGTTGGCGGGCGAGCCGGAGTACGGCTGCACGTTGGCGTGGTCCATCGCGAACAACGACTTCGCCCGCTCGATCGCCAGCGTCTCGACCTGGTCGATGTTCTGCTGGCCCTCGTAGTAGCGCTTGCCGGGGTAGCCCTCGGAGTACTTGTTCTGCAGGACCGTGCCGGTCGCCTCCAGCACCGCGTGGGAGACGTAGTTCTCACTGGGGATCAGGCGCAGCGTGTCGGCCTGCAGCTGCTCCTCGGCGACGACCAGCGCGGCGATCTCGGGGTCCACGTGGGCAAGATGCGACATCAGGGCACTCCTCCGGGTCTCTCACTGGCTCCACGTCCGTCGTGGTCCAGTCCGACCCGGCTGCCCAGGCGTACGGCAGTCCGGCGGTGATGCGCCTCGCCGCTCCCTCGGGGTTCCCTCCCCGTGCGCCAGTCGCGGCCCGCCCAGCCTACAAGGGGGCTAGTCTGCGCCGGTGGAGACGCTCACGGATCGAGACTTCTACCCCGACTGGCACGACGCGCTGGACCTGCTCAACCGGGACCTGGCCGCGAGCGAGCCGGGCGTCGAACCGTTCGCGCTGCTGCTGAACGAGTACGGCGTCTACGTCGGCTTCCCCTCCTGGGGCGCGCAAGGCAACGCGCTGCCGGAGCAACCGGAGGCCGGACTGCACCAGATCGCCGACGCGGCGCAGGAGTCGGCCATGGAGTTCCTGTGGCGCACCTGGCCGGTCTGCCCCGAGCACGGGCTCGGCGTGCACCCGCGCAGCGAGGGCGAGCAGGTGCTGTGGTGGTGCGCCGGCCGCGGCGTCGGCGAGGGCCACGGCACACCCGTGGGAACGTTCGAGGCCCGGCGGACGATGAGCCGCCGGGCCTCGAAACGCAGGCAGGGGAAGGTCAGCCGAGACCCGGACCTCAGATGAGGCCGAGACCCTTGACCGCGTCGCGCTCCTCGACGAGCTCCTGCACGGAGGCGTCGATGCGGGCGCGGGAGTACTCGTTGATGTCCAGACCCTGGACGATCTCGAACGTGCCGTTCTTCGCGGTGACCGGGAAGGAGGACATCAGACCGGCCGGCACGCCGTAGGAGCCGTCGGAGACGACACCCGCGGAGGTCCAGTCGCCCTCGGCGGTGCCGTTGACCCAGGTGTACACGTGGTCGATGGCGGCGTTGGCGGCCGAGGCGGCGGAGGAGGCGCCACGGGCGTCGATGATGGCGGCGCCGCGCTTGGCGACGGTCGGGATGAAGTCGTCCGACAGCCACTTCTCGTCGGCGATGGCCTCGGCGGCGTTCTTGCCGGCGACCTCGGCGTGGAAGATGTCCGGGTACTGGGTGGCGGAGTGGTTGCCCCAGATGGTCAGGCGCTTGACGTCGTCGACGCCGACGCCGAGCTTCTTGGCCAGCTGCGCCACGGCGCGGTTGTGGTCCAGGCGGGTCATCGCGGTGAAGCGGTCGGCCGGGACGTCCGGGGCGTGGTTCTGGGCGATCAGGGCGTTGGTGTTGGCCGGGTTGCCGACGACCAGGACGCGGATGTCGTCCGCGGCGTTGTCGTTGATGGCCTTGCCCTGCGGGCCGAAGATGCCGCCGTTGGCGGAGAGCAGGTCGCCGCGCTCCATGCCCGCGGTGCGCGGACGGGCGCCGACCAGCAGGCCGATGTTGGCACCGGCGAAGCCCGCGTTCGGGTCGTCGAAGATGTCGATGCCCTTGAGCAGCGGGAAGGCGCAGTCGTCGAGCTCCATGGCGGTGCCCTCGGCGGCCTTGACGCCCTGCGGGATCTCCAGCAGACGCAGCTTCACCGGCACGTCCGCGCCCAGCAGGTGGCCGGAGGCAATGCGGAACAGCAGCGCGTAGCCGATCTGGCCGGCCGCGCCGGTCACGGTGACATTGACGGGGGTGCGGGTCATTTCTACCTTCTCCAGCAGTCGCCGACGCGTCTCTCGACATCGAGAGAACCAGCGTCAGGCTATCGCAACCGGACCGGACCGGAGGCGCGGCGTCACCACGCCTCCGGGAGTCCTTCGTCACGTTTCCGCCGTGGTCATGCCGAAGCGGCATCAACCCAGTTCACAGCGGTCTCACCACGTCCGCGCGAGCCCGACACGGCCTCCGCGCGACGGGCTGTGAACCCTCAGTCGCCACCGCTGTCGCTGTGAACCATGCTGCCCAGCCGACCCACGAACGGGAGGTGAATCACCGGATCGGGCAGCGCGGCCAGCGCGAGGACGACGATCAGCGCCCCCATCACGCCCATCACCACGATGTCGGTGAACCGGCTGCGCACCGCGAGCATGCCGACCTCCGGCAGCACCGCCCGCAGCACGGCGCCGACCAGCATGCCGACGCCGATGGTGACGATGCCCGCCCGCCACGCGTCCAGCGCGGTCACCAGCAGCCCGACGCCGACGATCGTCAGCACCAGCACGATCGGCCACTGCCGCACCGGCACCGGCTTGTCCCGCCCGGCCGCCGCCGAACCACCCTCGGGACGGAACGTCCCGGTGGTCTTCGCCGGCGGCCGGTGCTGCGCCTTCGCCTTGCGGCGGGCCATCTCGTCGGCGCCCTCAGCCGCGGGCTGCACGCTCAGCCGCCTCGACCACGTTCGCGAGCAGCATCGCGCGCGTCATCGGGCCGACACCACCCGGGTTCGGGGAGATCCAGCCGGCCACCTCGGCCACGGCCGGGTCGACGTCACCGGTGTAGACGCCGTCGACGCGGCTGACGCCGACGTCCAGCACCGTCGCGCCGGGGCGCACGTGCTCGGGCTTGATCAGGTGCGGCACGCCCGCGGCGGAGACGATGATGTCCGCGGCGAGCAGGTGCTCGTCCAGGTTGCGGGTGCCGGTGTGGCAGAGGGTGACCGTCGCGTTCTCGCTGCGGCGGGTCAGCAGCAGACCGATCGACCGGCCCACCGTGATGCCGCGGCCGACGACGGTGACGTTCGCGCCGTCCAGCTCGATCTTGTGGCGGCGCAGCAGCTCCACGATGCCGTACGGGGTGCACGGCAGCGGCGCCTCGACGCCCAGCACCAGGCGACCCAGGCTCATCGGGTGCAGGCCGTCGGCGTCCTTGGTCGGGTCGATCAGCTCCAGCACCCGCTTCTCGTCCAGGTGCTTGGGCAGCGGCAGCTGGACGATGTAGCCGGAGCAGGCCGGATCGGCGTTGAGCTCCCGCACGACGTCCTCGACCTGCTCCTGGGTCGCGTCGGCGGGCAGTTCACGCTGGATGGAGGCGATGCCGACCTGCGCGCAGTCGCGGTGCTTGCCGCGCACGTAGGCGTGGCTGCCGGGGTCGTCGCCGACCAGGACGGTGCCGAGGCCGGGGTTGACGCCCCGCGCCTTCAGCGCCTCGATCCTGGTGACGAGCTCGGACTTGATCGCTGCGGCGGTGGCCTTGCCATCGAGAATCTGGGCGGTCATGGCGCCATTCTCCCGGATCGTGGAAGCGGACGTGGCCACCGGGCGGGTGCGCGGACGGCACCGGGTGACCCGACATGGTCGCACATGGACTGTTCTGATCCGGTTGCAAATCCGCCACAACCATGTGCGGGACCTGCGAACGAGGTGGACATGACGCCCGGCGCTCGCGACGATAGGTGCCGGTAAGAGCGGTAAGGGGCAAGAAACGGGGGCACGGGGGGACGTGAGCACGGGGGCTGTGCATGCCGCGGCTGTGGACACGGGGGCCGCGAGTGCCGACCAGGCCGTCGCCCTGGACCGGCGCGCCCTGTGGGAGCGCCGCTGGGCCTCGGTCGCGGCCGGACGCCACGGGGGGCCGCTGCGCGTGCTGCTCCGCGGCGCCGGTGCCGCGGTCGTCGCAATCGTCGCGGCGGAGGTGCACCGGACCCACGATCCCGGTGTGCTGTGCCCACTGAGGCGTTTCACCGGGGTCCCGTGTCCCCTCTGCGGGAGCACCACGGTGTTCATGGAGCTCGGCGCCGGACATGTCGGCGCCGCGATCGCCGCCAATCCGGTGACGGTGCTGGCCGGTCTCTGCCTCCTGTTCGCCCCGCTCGGGGGCGGCGCCCGATGGCAGCGCCTGTCGAACCGCAGCCGACTGACCGTCATCATCCCTGTGCTGCTGGTCTCCTGGCTGTGGCAACTCCACCGGTTCGACTTTCTGCCCTCCTGAGCGTCACCCCACTCCGATAATCTCACCGCCTGTCAGCGCATCACTCACACCACGCATCCCTGCCCGGAGGCACGAACATGAGCTACCCGCCCGACCCGAACAACCCCTACGGCCAGCCGCAGCAGCCCCAGCAGCCTGGTTACGGCTACCCGCAGCAGCCGCCGCAGCAGCCGGCCTATGGGTACCCGCAGCAGCCGCCGGTGGACCCGTACGCGCAGGCCCAGCAGCAGCAGGCCTACGGCTACCCGCAGCAGCCGCAGTACCCCGGCTACCCGGGCACCGACCCGTACGCGGGCTACGTGCAGAACACCTACGCCGGCTGGGGCTCCCGCGTCGTGGCCACGCTGATCGACGGCCTGATCATCGGCATCGTCCCGATCATCCTCATCATCGCCGGTGGCGCGATGTCGGTCGGGTCCACCACCTACGACCCCAACACCGGCACCTACGACACCACCGGTGGCAACAGCTTCGGCGGCGTGCTGGTCATCCTCGGCTACCTGATCATCTTCGCCGGCAGCCTGTGGCTGGCCTACATGGAGGGCACCACCGGTCAGACGATCGGCAAGCGCTCCGTCAACATCCGCGTGGTGCGCGAGGCGGACGGTCAGTACCTGGGCTTCGGTGCGGCCTTCGTCCGGCGTCTGGCCCACATCCTCGACAACTTCCTGTGCTGCCTCGGCTACCTGTGGCCGCTGTGGGACGCGAAGAAGCAGACCTTCGCTGACAAGATCATGAGCACCGTGGTCGTCAAGTCCTCCTGATCCTCAGGGTCCCAGGACTGTCGAACGCGGGAACGCAGAAGGCCCGCCGCACCGAGGAGGAGCGGCGGGCCTTCGTCATGCCCTCACACGATCACGCGCACTCAGTGGAAGAAGTGCCGGGTGCCGGTGAGGTACATGGTGATGCCGGCCGCCTTCGCGGCCTCGGCCACCAGGTCGTCGCGGACCGAACCACCGGGCTGGACCACGGCCTTGACGCCGGCCTCGATCAGCACCTCCAGCCCGTCCGGGAACGGGAAGAAGGCGTCGGAGGCGGCGAAGGAACCCTGCGCCCGCTCCCCTGCGCGCGTCACCGCGAGCTTCGCCGAGTCGACGCGGTTGACCTGGCCCATGCCGACGCCGACCGAGGCGCCGTCCTTGGCCAGCAGGATCGCGTTGGACTTGACGGCCCGGCAGGCCCGCCAGGCGAAGGCCAGCTCGGCCAGCTCCGCCTCGGACAGCGCCTCGCCGCAGGCCAGGGTCCAGGTCGACGGGTCGTCACCGGCCGCGTCGATCCGGTCGGCCTGCTGCAGCAGCACGCCGCCGGTCACCGCACGCGTCTCCACCGTCGGCAGCGCCGGGGTGCCACGCAGCACGCGGATGTTCTTCTTCTGCGCGAGCACCTCGACCGCACCCGGCTCGAAGTCCGGGGCGAAGACGACCTCGGTGAAGATCGGCGCGATCTGCTCGGCCAGCGCCACCGTCACCGGGCGGTTGACGGCGATGACGCCGCCGAACGCCGAGACCGGGTCGCACTCGTGCGCCTTGCGGTGCGCCTCGACGACGTCCGCGCCGACGGCAATGCCGCACGGGTTGGCGTGCTTGATGATCGCCACGCACGGCTCGGCGTGGTCGAACGCGGCACGGATCGCGGCGTCCGTGTCGGCGTAGTTGTTGTAGGACATCTCCTTGCCGTGCAGCTGCTCGGCGGCGGCGATGCCCTTTCCGCTGCCGTCCACGTAGAGCGCCGCGGCCTGGTGCGGGTTCTCGCCGTAGCGCAGCACGTTCTCGCGCTGGTACGTCGAGCCGAGGAACTGCGGGAACTTCTCCTCGTCGGCCGGCGCGTAGCCGTCCGCGAACCAGGAGGCCACGGCCACGTCGTAGGCGGCGGTGTGCGCGAACGCCTCACCGGCCAGACGCTTGCGGGTGGCCAGGTCGAAGCCGCCGTCGGCCACGGCCTGCAGCACGTCCGCGTAGCGGGCGGGCGAGGTGACGACGGCCACCGACGGGTGGTTCTTGGCGGCGGCGCGGACCATCGACGGGCCGCCGATGTCGATCTGCTCCACGCACTCGTCCGGGGTCGCGCCGGAGGCGACGGTCGCGGCGAACGGGTAGAGGTTCACGACCACGAGGTCGAACGGCGCGACGCCGAGCTCCTGGAGCTGCTCGCGGTGCGACTCCAGGCGCAGGTCGGCCAGGATGCCGGCGTGCACGCGCGGGTGCAGGGTCTTCACACGGCCGTCGAGGCACTCGGGGAAGCCGGTCAGTTCCTCGACCGGGGTGACCGGCACGCCCGCGCCGGCGATCTTCGCCGCGGTCGAGCCGGTGGAGACCAGCTCGACGCCGGCCGCGTGCAGGCCCTGGGCCAGCTCCTCGAGGCCGGTCTTGTCGTAGACGCTGACGAGCGCCCGACGGATGGGACGAACGTTCTCGGAGGTGGGCTGCGGCTGGTTGCTGCCTGAGCTCATTACCGAATCCTTCTGCAATGCCCCGGCGAGATGACCACCCCGCCGGCGCGGTTGATGTGTTGTCCCGTGCGACGGTCAGGCGGTCGGTACCGGGATCAGCACCCGGCGTCCGTCCACCCGGTGGCCCTCGCGGGCCATCCGTCCCACGGCATCGACGAGCAGGTTCCGCTCGACGTTCTTGATGCGCTCGTGGAGCGCCTCGCCGTCGTCCTCGTGGTCCGAGTCGGCGACCTCGACCACGCCCTGGGCGATGATCGGTCCGGTGTCCACGCCCTCGTCCACCAGGTGCACGGTGCAGCCGGTGACCTTGACCCCGTACGCCAGCGCGTCGCGCACGCCGTGCGCGCCGGGGAAGGAGGGGAGGAGAGCGGGATGGGTGTTGACGATGCGGCCCTCGAAGCGCTGCATGAACGCACCGCCGAGGATCTTCATGAACCCGGCGGAGACCACCAGGTCCGGCTCGTGGAACGCGGTCTGCGCGGTCAGCGCGGCGTCCCAGTCGGTGCGCTCGGGGTAGTCCTTCACCCGGTGCACGAACGTCGGGATGCCGGCCTTCTCGGCGCGCTCCAGGCCCGCGATGCCGTCGCGGTCCGCACCGACGGCCACGATCACGGCGCCGTACGCCGGATCGGCGGCGGCGTCGATCAGTGCCTGGAGGTTGGTGCCGGAACCGGAGACGAGGACGACGAGTCGGGCCGGCGCCGCCGGGGCGGCGAAGTCCAGCGGTGCACTACCGGGCGCAAGAGCCACAGCTCGGTCCTTCAGGTCGGGCCCTCCGCCGTCCGGTGGCGCGCCCGGTCGGTACGTCGAGCTCATTCGGGTGGCCGGCGCGGGGTGTCATCCTGTGACCGGCATCCGCGTCCGCCGAACGGTGCCCGCAGTTGTCCCGCGAGCCGAACGGGAACCTCGGGGGCGCGCCGTCCGTCAGCAACTTTACCGGCACGCGCGCCGGACCCCGAACCCGGGCGAGCCGACGATCATCCTGGGGTCGCACGCCACGGGACCCCGCCAGGTGAGAGGGTGTCCCTGCGGGCTCCCACGGGAGGCCCGCGCGCGCGTACAGTGCGACAGCAGGCGATCGGGAGTTACGGCGAAGACCATGGGCCACAGCGGCGACACCACCCAGACCGGCACGTCCGGCGCGTCCGGCGCGACCGGTACCCCGGCGCGGGATCCGTTCGCGCCGCCGCCCGAGGGCACCCCGGACCGCCCCTGGCAGCCGCGCGGCGCCCTCGTGCGCGCCGACCTGCAGAATGCCGGCGGCTCCGGCGAGGGCGGCCCCTACGACACCCGCCCGGGCACCGGCGACGGCTCCCCTTCCGGCGACGCCGGCTCATCCGGCGGCGCGGGCCCGACGGGCGGCGCGGGCGACCCCGGTACGCCCGGCACGCCCGGCGCACCCGGCGCGTCCGAGCCGCAGGACGGACAGGGAACGCCTGGTGCACAGGGGGCGCAGGGGGCGCCCGGGACACGCGGTCGCGCGCAGGTCCCGCCGCCGCACCCGTGGAGCCCGGGCTACCAGGGCCAGCAGCCGCCCACGCCCCGCTTCCCCTACCCGCCGCCCGGCCCCCGCCACGACCCCACCGACCCGGTGTTCCGCCGCTCGCGCCTGGCGCTGCTCTGCGGCATGTGGGGCTTCTTCTTCATGGTCCTCGGCGTGCCCTACGTGACCTTGCTGCTCGGCGCCCTCGCGCTGTACTGGGGCATCAGCGCGCTGCGCGGCGACGTGAAGGCCCCCGCAGCCACGACGACCGGCGCGCTGCCCCCGGGCGTGGCGCCCATGCCCGGCCGCCCGGCCTACTACAACCCCGCTCCGACCCGCCCGCACGTCCCCGCCGCACTCGGCGGCGTCATCGCCGGCGCGGTCAGCCTGGCGCTGGTCGCCGTGGTGTTCGGCGTGCAGCTGTACTACAAGAGCTACTACGACTGCCAGGCCAACGCCCTGACCAAGACCACGTACGACACCTGCGCGACCTCGGTCACCCCGCGCCCGCCGGCGTGGCTCACCCAGCTGAACGGCAGCTGACAGGGGCTGCCGGCGGCCGATGGCGGCCGGCGGCAACCGCCCGTCACTTGGAGGCCTGGGCCCAGCGCCACCAGCGGCCGGCCGGGGCCGGCTCCGGAACGGGTCCGGGAGCCTGACCCGGATCCGTGGGGTACACGTTCTGCACGTTCTGCACGTTCTGCACGCTCGGCACGCCCTGCGCGCCCTCGCCCTGGTACGGGTCCGGGTCTGGGTCCGCGTGGAGGACGGCGTCGAGGTCGGCGAAGGGGTCCGCCTGGACGAGATCACGTGCCACGTCCAGCAGTCGTGCCGCCGCCCGTGAGCGGTACCAGCGCAGGACGAAGGCCGTCGGCGTCGCGACCGCGCCCGTCCACACGAACGCTGCCAGTGCCGTCCACCCCACGGGCGGCCCGGTCACGGCCAGGGCGCCGTTCCCGAGCGCGCCGCCGGACCACAGCGCCGCCATCCCGGCCAGCAGCCCCGTGCAGGCGGCGGCCGCCGTCACGCACAGCGCGAGGGACAGTGCCGTGCGCGACGCCGGCCCCCCACCTCCGCGCGGGTCCCCACCTCCGCGCGGGTCCTCGCCTCCGCCTCCGCCTCCGCCTTCGCCTTCGTCAGCCGTTGCCGGACGACCGCCCGTCCGCGCGTCGCGGCTCAGCGCCCAGCCGACCACCGCGCCCGCCGCGAGCGGCGCCGCCAGCGCCGTGAGGCCGAGCACCGAGCGTCCCGGCGTCGGCGCGTCGGCCAGCAGCGGCAGCGCGAGCGGGGCGAGCGGCCCCGTCCCGACAGCGGCCGCGTGACCGCCCAGCGTGAACCCCGTGCCCAGCGCATAGGCGGCCGACCAGACCACGGCGTTGGGCAGCAGCACGACGCAGAGCAGCAGCAGCGACAGCCGCCCCACGAGGTCCGGCGCGAGCAGCGAGGCCAGTGTCCCGACCGCGCCGAGGTGGACGAGCATCGACGCCCCGAAGACCACCGCCCCGGCGCCCAGCAAGGCCAGCGCCCCGGCCAGCCCCGCACGCAACGCCTCGTCGCGGTGCGGTGCGAAGGTCCGCGCCCGCTCCAGCCACCGGTCCAGCGCTCCTCCTGGCGTCGGGACCGGCCAGACGCCGAGCCACTCACCACGCGCCCGGACCGCCCTCCAGGCGGCCGCCACGCCCCACTGCCCCGTGCTCCGATGCGCACCCGCCATCGCCGCGAGCAGCGCGAGCAACGCCGTCCAGCACAGGTCCGGCACCGGCTCGGTCCGCGGCGCACTGCCGAGCCCCAGCAGCGCCGCCAGGGCGGCGACGCCGAGGTACCCGGCGACGACCGGCCCGCGTCGCCCCGTCCGCGCGGCGGCATGCCCCACCAGGCCCGCCGCCAGGACGGTCACCAGCAGCGGCGCGACGCCGAGCGTCGCATGGCCCGCGGGGCCGTCCCACTCCAGCGGACCGCCGTGCCCGAGCAGCCACAGCGCCGCCGCGAGCCGCGGCACCGCCGTCAGGTCGCCGTCGGCGTACGGGGTCGCGACCCACAGCAGCAGAACGGGCACCGCGACGATGCCCCACCCCGCTGCGGCCGCGCCGGCACCGGCGAGGAGAGCGGGTCGGTCGATGAACGCCATGCTCCAGGGTCGACACGAGACACGCCCGATCTGTCGCAAAACATGCAGTTGTCACTCTTTGCTCCAACAATTCATATATGCGACTGAGCCTCACCGTGGCCGCGACGACCCCTGCGGGGCTCGCATGACGCCGCCTGCCGACTTCCCCAACAACCCTCGCTCCCGCACCAAACGCCAAGCCCAGGCTGCCCGCCGCGCCGCGTCCCGTGCCCGCACGGGCACGCAGCAGCCGGCCCCGGACACCCCGTCGACCCAGCACGCGAAGGCCCCTGACGCGCCGTCGCGCACTGCTCCGCCGAGCGTCGCCACCCGGCCGCGCACGACCCCTCCGGGCCCGACGCCCGACACTCCGTCAGCGACCGTGCCGACGAGGCCGCCCACGACTCCCCATCGGTCACCCGCCCTGCGCGCAGAGCCGAACCCGTCGACGAAGCCCGACGACAGGCCCGCCGCAGCGACTTCCCCGGTCCCCGCCGGGCCCTCCTCCGCCCCCGAGGCCCGCACAGCCAGCGCAACCGCCGCGGGCAACCCGAGCACCAAGGCCAACCCGCCTGGGACGGACAACGAGGCCGCCGCACGCACCACGCGCGACGCGGGCAACCCGGCCCACGCGGGCAACGCGGCCGCCGCACGCACCACGGACGGCGCGAGCAACCCGGCCCACGCGGGCAACGCGGCCGCTGCGCGCAGCGCGCGGACCGTGACCGGCGAGGGGTCGGGGTTGCGCCGAGGTCGGGAGGATCGCTCGGGTGGCGAGCCGGGCGCTGACAGCCGGGCGGGCCGGCAGGGCCGCGCGCCTCGGGGCGAGGCGGCGGAACGAGCCGCCGAACGGGGCGCCGGTCCGGCCACGGCCGGGGCGCCGTCGCTGTCGTCACTGGCGCCGGCGCCCGCCGGGCCCGGGCGGCACGGGACGGCGGGGTCGGGTCACGCCGCCGTCGCCGGGACACGGAGCGTCGAGGTCGGGTCGCGGGGACACGGCCCCGCCCGGGAGGCGGCCAACGGCGTCCCCGTCGGCCCTCCCGAGACCCCGCGCGCCGACAGCGCGACGCGCGGCACCGCGAACCCCGCCGCCACCGCGGAACCTGCGGAACCCGTCGCGGAAACCACCCTCCCGGCCACCGCCGAGGCCTTCGACGCCCTCTACGCCAAGGTCGCCCCGCGCCTGACCTGGCAGACCTACCTGCTCACCGCGAGTCGCCACCGCGCGACCCACTGCGTGCGGCGTTCGTTCCAGCTCGCCTGGACGAACTGGCGGGACGTCAGCGCCGACTCCTCACCCGAGGGCTGGCTGCGCGCCTCCGCCTTCGAGCTCGCGCTCTCCCCCTGGCACGGGGTCGGCTCGCGCGTGGAGCGCGCGTTGCGGTTGCCGCAGCGGCGGCTGCGCGGTGTTGGCGTCGAGAACACCGAGCTGCCGCTGTCCGCCCAGGACGCCGCGTTGCTCAAGGCCCTCCAGCGGCTGCCCCGGCCGCAGCGCCGCGCGTTGGTGCTGCACGACGTGATCGGACTGGACTGGGCGCAGACGGCCGCCGAGGTCGAGGGCAGCACGCCGGTGACCTTCGGGCGGGTGGCCCGCGCCCGGCGGGCCCTGGCGCGGACCGTGCCGGGCATCGTCGGCGCCGACGCCGACGCCCCGGGGTTCGGCCGCCGTCTCGGCGCGCGGTTGCAGGCCACCGCGGTGCGTGCGTGCGAGGGGGCCACGCTCCACGCCCCGCCCGGTGTCACCCGCGCCCGGGCCCGCCTGCACGACGGCGGGCTGACGCTGGCCGCCGGGGCGCTGACGGCCGCCATGGCGGCCTTCCTCGGCGGCGCCCTGCTCTGGGGCACCCCGATGCACCCGGCGGAACAGCCGATCATCCAGCACCCGACCGCGGCCACCGTCGGCGTGGCGAACGCCGCCCCGGAGGCCGTGCAGCCGCACCTGCTGCCGGCCTTCCGGCTCACGCCCTACGCCACCGGCTCCGGCATCATGCCGAAGCCGAAGCCGAACCCGGCCTCCGACGCCAAGGGCTCGCACCACTCGACCAGCTCCGGCAACTCCGGCACCTCCGGTGCCCCCGGCAACTCCGGCCGTTCCGGCGGCTGGCTCGCTTTCGACCCCGGCCGGGGCGCCGGTTCGCACTCCCCCCACGGCCACCCCCACCAGCCCCCGGCCAAGAAGCACCACTGAGAGCCGGGGCCTCAGGCCCGGGCAACGCGAAGGGCCACCCCGCGATCGCTCGCGGGGTGGCCCTTCGGTGCACGTCAGTGCAGGGTTCAGCCGATCAGCTGACGCGCCAGGCGGGCGGTCTCGGACGGCGTCTTGCCGACCTTGACGCCGGCGGCCTCGAGGGCCTCCTTCTTCGCCTGCGCGGTGCCGGAGGAGCCGGAGACGATGGCGCCGGCGTGGCCCATGGTCTTGCCCTCGGGCGCGGTGAAGCCCGCCACGTAGCCGACGACCGGCTTGGTGATGTGCTCCTTGATGTACGCGGCCGCGCGCTCCTCGGCGTCGCCACCGATCTCACCGATCATCACGATCAGGTCGGTGTCGGGGTCGTCCTGGAACGCCTGCAGGGCGTCGATGTGGGTGGTGCCGATGACCGGGTCGCCACCGATGCCGACGGCCGAGGAGAAGCCGATGTCGGCCAGCTCGTACATCATCTGGTAGGTCAGGGTGCCGGACTTCGACACCAGACCGATGCGACCGGCCTTGGTGATGTCGGCCGGGATGATGCCCGCGTTCGACTGTCCGGGGCTGATCAGGCCGGGGCAGTTCGGGCCGACGATGCGGGTCTTGTTGCCCTTCTGGCCGTTGTAGGCCCAGAAGTTGGCGGTGTCGTGGACCGGCACGCCCTCGGTGATGACGACGGCGAGACCGATCTCGGCGTCGATCGCCTCGATGACCGCGGCCTTGGTGAAGGCCGGCGGCACGAAGATGACGGAGACGTCGGCACCGGTGGCCGCCATGGCCTCCTTGACCGAGCCGAAGACGGGCACCTCGGTGCCGTCGACGTCAACGGTGGTGCCGGCCTTGCGCGGGTTCACGCCACCGACGATGTCCGTGCCCGAGGCCAGCATGCGGCGGGTGTGCTTCATGCCCTCGGAGCCGGTCATGCCCTGGACGATGACCTTGCTGTCCTTGGTGAGGAAGATAGCCATTTTCGGTTCCCCAGCCCTTACTTCGCAGCCGCGAGCTCAGCGGCCTTGTCGGCCGCGCCGTCCATGGTGTCCACCTGCTGCACGAGCGGGTGGTTCGCGTCGGTCAGGATCTGACGACCCAGCTCGGCGTTGTTGCCGTCCAGACGGACGACCAGCGGCTTGGTGACGGCCTCGCCCTTGCTGGAGAGCAGCTCCAGCGCCTGGACGATGCCGTTGGCCACCGCGTCGCACGCGGTGATGCCGCCGAAGACGTTGACGAAGACGGACTTGACGTCCGGGTCGCCCAGGATGATCTCCAGGCCGTTCGCCATGACCTCGGCCGAGGCGCCGCCGCCGATGTCGAGGAAGTTGGCGGGCTTGACGCCACCGTGGTTCTCACCGGCGTAGGCGACGACGTCCAGAGTGCTCATGACGAGCCCGGCGCCGTTGCCGATGATGCCGACCTCGCCCTCGAGCTTGACGTAGTTGAGGCCCTTCTCCTTGGCCTTCGCCTCGAGCGGGTTGGCGGCGGCCTTGTCCTCGAGCGCCTCGTGCTCCGGCTGGCGGAAGTCGGCGTTCTCGTCCAGGGAGACCTTGCCGTCAAGGGCGACGATCTTGCCCTCGCCGGTCTTGACCAGCGGGTTGACCTCGACGAGGAGGGCGTCCTCCTTGACGAAGACGACCCACAGCTTCTGCAGGACGTCGGCGACCTGGTCGGCGATCTCGGCCGGGAACTTGGCCGCGGCGACGATCTCGGCGGCCTTGGCCGGGGTCACGCCCTCGACCGCGTCCACGGCGATCTTGGCGAGCGCCTCGGGGTTCTCCTCGGCGACGACCTCGATCTCCACGCCACCCTGCACGGAGGCCATGGCGAGGAAGGTCCGGTTGGTCCGGTCGAGGAGGAAGGAGACGTAGTACTCCTCCTTGATGTCCGCCGTCTGGGCGAGCATCACCTTGTGGACGGTGTGGCCCTTGATGTCCATCCCGAGGATGGCGCGAGCCTTCTCCACGGCGTCCGCCGGGTCGGCGGCCAGCTTGACGCCGCCGGCCTTGCCGCGGCCGCCGACCTTCACCTGAGCCTTGACGACGGCACGGCCGCCCAGGCGCTCGGTCACCGCAGCAGCGGCCTCCGGGGTGTCGATGACTTCACCGTCCAGCACCGGTACACCGTGCTTGGCGAAGAGGTCCCTCGCCTGGTACTCAAAGAGGTCCACGCGCGTCCGTCCTTGTGATCGCGACTGCTTGTCTTCCCAGCGTGCCGCACGGACCGCTTCGGCGGGGTACGCGGGCCCTGGCAGGGGCCTCGCGTCGGCGCCTTCGCTACGGAAGCACACGGCGGCGTGGCACGCGGCATGTCCGTCTCGCAGGTTATCCCCGTCCAGAGGTCAGGGTTCACCCGAGAGCCCTCCCCGGCCGGTGATAACCATCACAACGGGGGTACGAGGCCCGATCTCCCCACTCCCCGCACCCGCCGACACGCCCGGGGCGCGGAGCGGATCCGGCCGTGTCGCGGGTCTCTGCGCACGTCCCGGCCCCGGTAAAGATCGGGATCACCGGAACGGCCCATATGCCCGGGGCGTGGCGGGTATAACGGATACGTCACAGCGAACGGTGGGCCGCCACCACCTGTGCCCTCGGAAGCGGACGCACGATGCAGAGCAGCACACACAGACCCGGCCTCGGTCCCGGTAGGACCGAGGTAGCCCCGGAGCCGCACCGGACACCGCCGGACGGCTCACCGCTGAACCTTCCGCTGCCCGCCCCTCCCATGCCGGCCGCCGCCGCTCCACCGGGCCCCGGGGCGGCCGACCCGCTCCCCCCGCTCCTGCCGACGGCACTCCCGCCGACTGCCCCGCTGCTGCCGGACCCGCTGCGCTCGGACGCACCGCAGTCGGACCCACCGCAGTCGGACCCACCGCAGTCGGACGCGCCGCCGTCGGGCACGCCGCTGGCCGACCTGCTGCGGTCGGACGGGCCGGCGTCGGACACAGACCTCCCCACGGACCTGTCCCGGCTGGGCAGCGCACGCTCCACCTGGGCGATGGACCGGCAGGCCGCGGCCACCTTCGCCGCCGAGGCCGCGTCCGTGGCCCGCGCCCGCCGCTTCGTCCGGATCACCGCCGCGATGTGGCGCCTGCGCCCCGAGACCCTCGCCGACACCGAGCTGTGCATGTCCGAACTGGTCGGCAACGCCATCCGGCACACCGGCAGCCGTCGCCTGCACTGCCGTCTGTGGAGCGCGCGCGGGCTGGTCTTCGTCGAGGTCGACGACGAGGACGCGCACGACATCCCCCGCGTCGAACGGCCCGCCGAGGACGACGAGTGCGGTCGCGGCCTGCTGCTCATCACCACCTTCGCCGCCGCCTGGGGCTCCGTGCCACGCCCCGGCCAGGAGGGCAAGACGGTCTGGGCCGCCTTCCCCCTGCCGCGCTGACCCCCACGTCCCGCCCGCCTACTGTTCCGGGACCGGCAGCGGGCGCTTCTGCAGCGCGGCGGCCATCACCTCCGGAAACAGGTCGGGCGTGCAGGCGAAGGCGGGCGCTCCCAGCGCCGCCAGGGCGGCGGCGTGCTCCCGGTCGTAGGCCGGCGCCCCCTCGTCGCTCAGCGCCAGCAGCGCGACGAACTCCACCCCGGCCGCCTGCATCGCCGCCACCCGCTTGAGCATCTCCTCGCGGATCCCGCCCTCGTACAGGTCACTGATCAGCACCACCACCGTGTCGGCCGGTCGGGAGATCTTCGACTGGCAGTAGGCCAGCGCCCGGTTGATGTCCGTCCCGCCGCCCAGTTGCACCCCGAACAGCACGTCCACGGGATCGGCCAGCTCCTCCGTCAGATCGACCACCGCCGTGTCGAAGACGACCAGCCGGGTGCGGAGCGAGGGCATCGAGGCCAGCACCGCCCCGAAGACCGAGGAGTGCACCACCGAGGCAGCCATCGAGCCGGACTGGTCGATGCAGAGGATCACCTCCTTCTTCAGCGCCTGCCGCGCCCGCGCGTAGCCGACCAGCCGCTCGGGCACCACCGTGCGCCGGTCCGGGAGGTAGTTGCGCAGGTTGGCCCGGATGGTGCGGTCCCAGTCGATCTCGTGGTGGCGCGGTCGGCTGGTCCGCGCGCTGCGGTCCAGCGCGCCGCCGACGACGGACCTGGTCCGCGTCGCGATCCGGCGCTCCAGATCGGCGACGACCTTCCGCACCACGGCACGGGCCGTCTCCCGAGTGGTCTCCGGCAGTGCCTTGCCGAGCGAGATCAGCGTGCCGACGAGATGGACGTCCGGCTCGACCGCCTCCAGCATCTCCGGCTCCATCAGCAGCCGGGTGAGCCCCAGTCGCTCGATCGCGTCCTGCTGCATCACCTGGACGACGCTGCTCGGGAAGTAGTTGCGGATGTCCCCGAGCCACCGCGCGACCTGCGGCGCGGACCCACCGAGCCCACCGCTGCGCGATCCGCCCTCCCCGGGCCTGGGCGTGTAGACGGCGGCCAGGGTGCGGTCCATCCCGGCGTCCCGGCCGCTCAGCGAGCAGCCGGTCCCGTCGGCGTCCCCTCCCAGCACCAGCCGCCAACGCAGCAGCCGTTCGTCCTGCTCCGGCGCCGGTCCGTCCACGGACGCCGTCTCGGCCGTGGTCGTGGCACTCATCGCGTCGCCTCCTGCCCGTCGTCTCCTGCGTGCCCGTCGCGGCCCGCCGGCCCCGCGTGCCCGTCCTGACCTGCCTGCCCGTCCCGCCGGACGGCTTGGGGTGGATGAGAGCCGAGGATCAGCCGCACCGTCGCCAACGCAGGCTCGGCGCGGACGAGGTCCAGGCCGGCGCCGAAACCACGCGGGGACTCGCCCGCGCCGCCCCCCTCCGCCGCCTCCCGGCCGCCGGCCCGTACCAGCTCGCCGACCGTGCGCCGGACCCCCGCTTCCAGCCGCGAGAAGGTGCGTCGCAGCAGCGGCAGCACGTCGGGGAAGGCGGCCGCCGGAATCGCCGTGATCCACGCGTCGACGATCCCGAGCAGCCGCTGGTCGTGCACCAGCAGCACCCCGCTCCCTGCGAGGAAACCGTCCACCCAGGCGGCTCCCTCGGCGGGCGGCACACCGGGGGTGAGCGCCAGGCCCAGCAGGCGCGCCGCCTCGTCCTCGTCCAGCCGACCGTCGTCGAGCAGCAGCCGCGCGGCGCGCCCCCGCACCACCGCCGCCGCCGACTCGCGCACGACGAGCACCCGCAGACACGCGTCCCAGCGGCCCTGGATGCCCATGGGCTCCTGATCGTCTCCGGGCGCCGCCTGGTCGGACACCGACTGCTCGGACCCCGCGTGTGCGGGGCCCCAGGGTTCCGGACCGCCGGTCCCAGGACCGGCCGGTGCCGAGGCGAGCAGGCCGACGGCCGTGTGGGTCGCCGCGACATGCTCGGCGAGCGTCTGCGCCGCCGCCGCGTCGAGTGCGGTGGCGGCCGACGGAAGACCGATGCAGATCCGCGTCGCCAGGGAGTGCGCCAACTCGGCCAGCAGCCCCGCTCCCGTCGCCCGCACGTCCCCGTAGCGCAGGGACCGCACCAGCGCGGGCAGGGCCTCCGCGAGGTGGGCGACGTCGGTGTCCAAGGCCGCCCGGTCCGCCAGACAGCGCAGCACCACCGGCAAGGCGTCCGGCAGCCGTGCCGACAGGCACCTCTCCGCCAACTCCGTGATCGCGCCGAGGCGGCTCGCCTCCACGGCCCGCGCCGCCGTCCGAGCGGTCGCGGCCGCCTCGACCGTCGTCCCCCACACGCCCGCCTCCGCCACCCGGACGGCCAGCTCGGGCTCCCAGGCCAGCTCCCAGGACTCCCGGAAGGTGCCGGTCGAGCGGGTCTGGGACACCGTCGGCACCGCCCAGTCGATGCCGAGCAGGGCCAGCCGGTGCAGCAGCCGGCTCCGCTCCGCGTCCAGTTCCTTGCGCAGGTCCAGGTCGAGGACCCGGACGCGTGCCTCGGGCTTGAGCCGCAGCGAGCGTTGAAGCCGCGTCAGATCCCGTTGCAGCGGCACCGCCGGCGCCGCCTCCGGCACCTGACCGAGGGCGTCACCGACGACCAACCGCTCCTCGATCAGGCCCAGCGGCACGTCCGAGTCGTCGCAGAGCACCGCCCGCGCGGCATCGATCGTCTCCTCCAGGCCGGGCAGGGGCCGCCCGCGCACGGCCGCCAGCGTCGTGGCGAGCCGCACCGCCTCGATCACGTGTGCGGAGGAGACCGGGTGGTCCTCCTCCCGGAGCAGCGCGGCCATCCTGGTGAACCACGCCTCGACGACGTGGCGGCCACCCGACTCGAAGAGGTGCTGGTACCACCCGGGCGAGGCGACGCCGGCGCCGTAGCCGGTCTGCTGCGAGAGACGACGGTGCGTCCAGGGCACCCAGGTGACCTCGACCGACGCCTTGGGCAGCCCGCGCAGCAACGCGTTGTCCGCCGCGACGGGGACCTTGGCGTCGAGCGCCGGCACGTGCCACGCTCCGCACACCACCGCGATGCGCTCGTGCCCCGCCCGCGAGGCGGCACGTATCTGACGGCGCATCCAGGCCTCGCGGCGCAGGTCGTCGGGAGCCTCGGAGGCCGTCTCGCGCAGCGCCGTCATGGCCTCCGCGAGCGCCCGGAACGGTGCCAGCGGGTCCGGCGCCCGCGCGCCCGCGCCGAGGCCCCCGGGCACGGCCCCGACGTCCGGCCCGACGTCCGATCCCTCCCCGCTGCCCCGCGCCTCGTGGACCACGTGCTCCACGACGTCGTCCCACCAGCGTTCGGCATCCTCCTGCCCGGCCGCCCGCGCGAGCTCGGCGATCGGATCGAACCGCTCGGCACGCCACAGCTCCGCCGCGTCCCCGTCGTCGCTGGGGACGGGGGTGCTCTCGGCGCTCTCGGTGCTCTCGACCTCCTCGTTGTTGCTCCGGGCCACGCGCTCCGCGGCCTGCGCGGCCGCGTTCTCCGCGGCGAGCGCGAAGGTGTGCGCGGCCGGCAGGTCGATGAAGCGGACCGGCACCTCGGCATCGAGCGCGTACCGCAGCGCGACCCACTCGGGCGAGAAGGCCGCGAAGGGCCAGAACGCGGCACGGGCGGGCTCGTCGACCACATGGGCGAGCAGCGCGACCGGCGGGGTCATCTCCTTGCTCGCGGCCAGCGGCAGCAGCGCGTCGGCCTCCGGCGGCCCCTCGATCAGCACCGCGTCCGGCCGGAACGAGGCGAGTGCGGCGCCCACCGCGCGCGCCGACCCCGGGCCGTGATGGCGCACGCCGAGCAGAGCGACCGTTGCCCCCCGAGACGGGGCCGTCCTCGATGACGCCACGTCCGCAACCCCCGTTCTCACAACGCCGCCGCGTCGCGACAGCCCCGGTAGAAGTCCTTCCAGTCGGCCCGCTCGCGGACGACGGACTCCAGGTACTCCTGCCACACCAGCCGATCCGTGGCAGGGTCGCGCACCACCGCGCCGAGCAGGCCCGCGGCCACGTCCGCCGCGCGCAGCTGCCCGTCGCCGAAGTGCGCGGCGAGCGCCAGCCCGCTGGTCACGACGGAGATCGCCTCAGCCGTGGAGAGCGTGCCGGAAGGGGACTTGAGCTTGGTCCGCCCGTCGGCGGTGACCCCGTCGCGCAGCTCGCGGAAGACCGTGACCACCCGCTGGATCTCCGTCAGTGCGCTGGGCAGCTGCGGCAGGTCGAGCGAGCGCCCGAGCTCGGCGACGCGGCGGGCGACGATCGCCACCTCGTCGTCCAGCGTGGCCGGCAGCGGCAGCACCACCGTGTTGAACCGGCGGCGCAGCGCCGAGGAAAGGTCGTTGACGCCGCGGTCGCGGTCGTTGGCCGTGGCGATCAGGTTGAAGCCGCGGACCGCCTGCACCTCCTCCCCGAGCTCGGGGATCGGGAGGGTCTTCTCGGACAGGATGGTGATCAGGGTGTCCTGCACGTCGGCCGGGATCCGGGTCAGCTCCTCGACCCGCGCGGTCAAGCCCTCCGCCATCGCGCGCAGCACCGGGCTGGGCACCAGCGCGTCCCGGCTCGGCCCCTCGGCCAGCAGCCGCGCGTAGTTCCAGCCATAGCGAATGGCCTCCTCGGGCGTGCCGGCGGTGCCCTGGACCAGCAGCGTGGAGTCTCCGCTGACGGCGGCCGCGAGGTGCTCGGACACCCAGGTCTTGGCCGTGCCGGGCACGCCGAGCAGCAACAGCGCGCGGTCCGTGGCCAGCGTGGTCACCGCGACCTCGACGATCCGCCGCGGGCCCACGTACTTGGGGGTGACGACCGTGCCGTCCGGCAGGGTGCCGCCGAGCAGGTAGGTGGCGACCGCCCAGGGCGAGAGCCGCCAGCGCTCGGGGCGCGGCCGGTCGTCCGCCGCGGCGAGCGCCGCGAGCTCGGCGGCGTAGGCCGTCTCGGCGTGCGGTCGCAGCACCGCGTCGGGCGGCCCGGTCGGGGCCGACGGCATGGGCGTGGACTGGGACGTGGACATAGGTCTCCTCAAGGAGGAAGGCACCAGGGCGTCAGAAAAAGAGCAGGTCAACGTCGTCATGAGGGCGCTCTCGGCTCGGAGCGCCGCCTGCAGGAACCACTCTGCACCGAGGGTCTGACAATCACCGTCACGGCCGCCGAACACACCTGACGGGCCGTCGCCCGACCCCCCGGAATTGTCAGTGGCGGGTCGTAGCGTCGACCGCATGAACGATCGCTGGACTACCGATCACGTTCTCTCCCTGGCTCCTGACGCCGCCTCGCAGAAGGCCGCCGCCAAGCTCTCCCGGCCCACCCCCTGGGCGCAGACGGGCGCCAGCGCGGAGGCGGTCTGGGGTGCCTGCAAAGGCAGCGGCTCACGCCCGTACCAGACGGTCGTCGCCCTCGACGGGCCCGCCTACCACTGCTCCTGCCCGAGCCGGAAGTTCCCCTGCAAGCACGCGCTCGGCCTGCTGCTCCTCTGGTCCTCCGGCGCCCTCGCCGGCGAGGGCGCCGCGCAGTCGGCCGGGGCGGTCGCCCCGGGAGCGGCTGCGGTGGCGGGTCCGGCCGTGGCGGCCGTCGCCCCGGACTGGGCCGAGTCATGGCTCGCCGGGCGTCGGGAGCGGGCCGGCCGCGCCGCAGCCGCAGCCGCAGCCGCAGCCGCAGCGCCCGACGGTGACGGCGGCTCGTCCGCTCCCGCCGCGGGGCCCGCCCGCGACGAGGCGGCCGCAGCCGCACGGCGGGCACGAAGGGAGACGCGGGTCGCGGCCGGCGCGGAGGAACTGCTGACCCGCCTCGCCGACCAGATACGCGGCGGCCTGGCCGAGGCCCCCGCACGCGGCTACGCCTTCTGGGACGGTGTCGCCGCCCGCATGGTCGACGCCCAGGCGCCCGGCCTGGCCTCGCGGGCACGCGATCTCGGGGCGCTGCCCGCCTCGGGCGCCCAGTGGCCCACGCGGCTGCTGGAGGAGTACGCGATGCTCCACCTGCTCGCCACCGGCTGCCGGCGCCGCGAGACGCTTCCGGCGCCGCTCGCCGCGACGATCCTCTCCCGCGTGGGCTTCACCGTCGACAACGCCGAGGTGCTCCGCGCCGGTCCCCTGGTCCGTGACCAGTGGCTGGTCCTCGGCTCCCGCGACACCGCCGACGACCGCCTGACGACGCGTCGCCTCTGGCTGCGCGGAGCCGGGTCCGGTCGGGACGCCCTGCTCCTCTCCTTCGGCCGCCCCGGCATCGCTCCCGAGCTCTCCCTCCCCACGGGCCTGGAGCTGGACGCCGAGCTCGCCTTCCATCCGGCCGTGCCCGTCCTGCGCGCAGCGCTCGGCACCCGCCACTCCGCGCCCACCCGTCCGTCGTTCGCGCGCCCGCGCGGCGTCTCGATCGACGACGCGCTCGGCTCGTACGCCGCCGCGTTGGCGGGCGATCCCTGGCTCGACTCCTGGCCCACCGTCATCGCCGACGCCACCCCCGTCCCGACCGAGGGTGGCTGGCAACTCGTCGACGCCACCGGTGCCGTGCCCCTGTTCGCCCCCTCGCCCTGGCGATTGCTGGCCGCCTCGGCCGGCCGTCCCCTCACCGTCTTCGGCGAATGCGGCCACCGCGGCTTCCACGCCGTCACCTGCTGGACGGATGCGGGTCCGCTCGCCCTGTGACCGGCGGCGTCGCACCGATCCCGCCGCCGCACCCCGCCCCACCGCCCGACTCGACCCCGACGCGACCGCCCCACCGCCCCACCGCCCGACTCGACCCCGACGCGACCGCCCGTCTCGAAAGGACCGCCGTGACAACGAGCCAGGCCCCCTGGACCGATCTCGTCGAGGACGCGCTGCTCGGCACCAACCGGCGCGCAAGCCCCGATCTGCTGGGCCGCGCGGCCGCCGCGACGGTGGCCCGCCGTGCCGGGCTGCGGCCCGCGCCCGCGCCGCCGCTCCCCGAGCCGGCACCGCAGGACTGCCGGCCGGCCCTGCCCGAGGCCGCGGCCCGCCGTCTCGCCACCCTGCTCGCGGAGAACAGCAGCGAACTGCTGCCGCAGTGGCTGGGCACCGCCCGGGCCCGGGGCTTCGCCGCCCCGCCGGAGCTGCTCCCCGCCCTGCTCGACGCCGCCCGGCAGCGCAGCGATCTCCGGTCCGACGCGGTCGTCGTCGCCGGCCCGCGCGGTCGCTGGCTCTCCGCGCTGAACCCGGACTGGCGCTACGTCCTGCGCATCCCCGCACAGGAGACCGCCGCGGGGAGCGAACCGCCGACCGCCACGGGGACGGCTGCGGACGCGGTGTGGCAGGAGGGGCTCTTCGCGGAACGGGTCACCCACCTGACCCGGCTGCGCCGGGCCGATCCCGCCGCGGGCCTGGCGCTGCTGCGGACGACGTGGCCCACCGAACGCGCGGAGGACCGGCTGCTCTTCCTCGACGCACTGCAGGAGGGGCTGGGCCCCGACGACGAGCCGTTCCTCGAGGCCGCGTTGTCGGACCGGGCCAAGAACGTCCGGGCCACGGCCGCGGAGCTGCTGTCCACCCTCCCGGGCTCAGGCCTGGCCGCGCGGATGGCCGAACGCGCCCGCCGAGCGGTCGCCCTCGGCACCGACGGCGCCCTGCTGGTCGACCCTCCCGCGTTGTGCGACGCGTCCATGTTGCGCGACGGGATCGCCGCGACCTCGCCGACCGGGCGCGGCGACCGCGCGTTCTGGCTGGGCGAGATCATCGCGGCCACGCCGCTGTCCTTCTGGGCGGAGCTGGTCGAGGAGGCGGACGCGACGCAGGTGCCGCAGCGAGTCCTCTCCCGCGCGGCCGCACCCACGTGGAGCGACGAGTTGCGTGAGGGGTGGGCGCGAGCGGCCGTGCGCCAGCACGACGCCGCCTGGGCGCGGGCGCTGCTGGCCGAGCGCCCCGAGCAGGTCCTCGGCCGTGCGGTGTCCGGCGGGGCTCCGTCCCGGCTGCTCTCCGTGCTGCCCGCGGCCGAGCGCGCCGCCTGGACGGCACGCTTCGTGTCCCGGCAGGGGCTGGCGGACGCGTTCCAGCTGCTGGTCACCTGCGCCGCGCCGTGGCCGGCCGACTTGTCCGGCGCGGTGCTGGACGCGCTGGCCCAGGCCGCGGAGACGGGCTCCTACCCGTGGAGCCACAGCGGGGTGCTCGGGGTGGCCGAACGTTCACTGCCCTGCTCGGCCGCCGCGCGGATCGACGCCCTCGCCGCCGTCGCCTCTTCCGCCTGGGCGGAGGTGCTGACACGGCTCGCGGAGACACTGCGCACCCGCGCGGCGATGCTCGCCGAACTGGCCTGACGACGCCGACCTCCCGAACGGTCCGGTCAGGCTGAACGGTCCGGTCGCCCGGTTGCCCGGCCGGACCCGTCAGGCCGAGGCGCCCGCGCGCAGGTGCGACTCGACCCAGCTCACGACGTCACGCGTCGGCGTGCCGGGGGTGAAGATCTCTGCCACGCCCAGCGCCTTGAGCTGCGGGATGTCGTCGTCGGGGATGATGCCGCCACCGAAGACGACGATGTCGGCCGCGTCGCGCTCCCGCAGCAGCTCGACGACCTTGGCGCAGAGCGTCATGTGCGCCCCGGAGAGGATCGACAAGCCGATGCCGTCGGCGTCCTCCTGGATCGCGGTGTCGACGATCTGCTCGGGAGTCTGGTGCAGGCCGGTGTAGATGACCTCCATCCCGGCGTCGCGCAGCGCCCGCGCGATGACCTTGGCGCCACGGTCATGACCGTCGAGGCCCGGCTTGGCCACCACCACGCGAATAGGACCGGACACGCCCATTCTCTGCCTCCTGCATCCTTGCAGTTGCTGCGTCGACCGGCGTTTCCACCCGGTGATGGAACGTTATCGCCAGCGGCGTCGGATCGCCGTTTCGCGGCACGACGGGCGGGGAGAATCATTTCGATTCGCGCGTTCACCCACCCGTTCGTCGATCGTCACCCGCATGTTCGGCGCTCGTTCCGCCGACCGTTGTTCTTGCCCGTTCGTCCGCCGTTCACTGCGCGTGGGGTCGTTCCGCACAGGGCCTCGAGGTCATCCACCATGCCTCGGCCCTGGACCGTCCACGGACGCGCAGCGGGGAGCCGCACACCGCCACGCGCCTGCCGCAGTGCCCTGCCGTGCCGCCTCGGTCCGTGTCGCATGGGACCGTTTCGCCTCGGTCCGTGCCGCCGCCCCTCGCTCAGCCCACAGGGGAGGTCGGAGCCGTGAGCATCCCGTTCCGTCGCGCCGCGGCGATGGCCCGCGGCGTCGGCCTGGAGGGCGCTGCCCTCACCGGCCATCTGCTGCTCTACCCCGGCGGTGTCACACCCGAGCGCCGCCCCTCCCGCACGGACCGGCACTGCGCCCACCCACCGGGCGCCGGCCACGGCCCGATCCTGCTGCTGCACGGCCTCTTCGACAACCGGGCCGTCTTCACGGTGCTGCGCCACCGACTGCACCTCGACGGCCGGGACCACCTCCACGCGTTGAACTACAGCCCGTTCTGCCTCGACGTTCCGCGTGCCGCCGTACTGCTGGGCCGCCACGTCGAACGTCTGCGCCGTGTCTACGACGGGGAACCGGTGACGATCATCGGTCACAGTCTCGGCGGCCTCATCGCCCGCTACTACGTGCAGTGTCTGGGAGGCGACGCCGCTGTCCGCTCCGTGGTCACCCTGGGCACCCCGCACCACGGCACGGAGACGGCCCGGCTGCTGCACCCGCTCCCGATCGTCCGCCAATTGCGCCCGGACAGCGCGGTGCTGACCGTGCTCAACGGCCCTGCCCCCGACTGCCGCACACCCTTTCTCTGCTTCTGGGGAGATCTTGATCCGTTGATCGTTCCGGTTCGCAATGCCCAGCTTCGCCACCCGGATCTCCAGGCGGAGAACGTACTGATCCGGAATGCCGGCCACCTTTCTCTTCCGGTTCACCGCGATGTGGTCGCACGGATTCGCGAGTGGCTCGACGAGCCCCAAGGTGCATGCGAAACAGGTGGTATGACCAGTACTCAGATCGCGTGATCGGTCAAGTGGTGTGCGGGGGACAAAAAGCCGAGTCTCTTGTTTCCCGTCGGCCAGTGGGGATACAGTCACGGTCACTTTCCCGCTGTCGAGGTGGTTAGGATCCCGTGACCGCTGACACCAGTTGGTACGGCCAGCAGACACTGGTTCACCCCGACTACAGCCACCAGCCGTACACGGCCGCGTACGGGGATCCGTACGTGGACCACCAGCAGTACCAGTACGGCTACGCGGAGCAGCCGCAGTACGGCTACCACGACGCCTACGCCCAGCAGTACGCCACCGCCTACGCGACGCCTGTGCCCGCGTCGGCGCCGCAGGGACACGGCTGGCCCGAGTACTACGCGCAGCAGCCCGAGCCCACCCTCGTCGCCGAGTACGGCGGCTACCCGGACCAGGCGTACGCCTACCACCAGGACTACAGCGCCTACGACACCGTCACCGACGTGTCGTTCGCCGAGGCGGCCGGGCACGGGTCCTGGGCTTCCTCCGGGGCCGCTCCCCTGTCCGCGTACGCCGCAGCCGAACCCGCGTCCGTACTGGACCCCCTCGCCGACGGCGACGCGGACACCGGAGCCGACGCCGGTGCCAGGGCGGACGCCGACTCCGACGACGGGCAGGACGACGGCTGGACCGCGCGCAGCTCACGGCGGCGCCCCGCCCGGCGCCGGTCCGCGGTCCTGACCATCGCGGTGCCGTCGGTGGTCGTGCTCGGTGTCGCCGGAGCGGCCGCCGCGACCGTCGGTCCGCTGCGTACGCACCACACCGCCACCACGGCCTCGGCCGACCCGGCCGCCCAGACCAAGGCGCAGGCCCTCGCCGCGCAGGAGGCCCGCGACGCCGCCGAGCGCGCGGCACGCGACCAGGCGCGCACGGCGCTGCAGTTGCGCAACGCCGCCGCCCGCAAGACCGCCGCGGAAGCGCCCCGTTACACCCTGCCGATCGCGTACCACACCGGCCTCAGCGCCCTGTTCGGGCAGGCCGGGACGCACTGGATGCAACTGCACACCGGCATCGACTTCCCCGTCCCGGAAGGCACGCCCGTCCACGCGGTCACCGGAGGGACGGTGACGACGGAGTGGAACCCCTTCTACGGCTACATGGTCAAGCTCACTGCCCCCGACGGCACGGTCACCTGGTACTGCCACCTCAGCTCGTACCGGGTGCGCAGCGGCCACGTGAAGGTGGGCGACATAATCGCGTACTCCGGCGACACCGGTAACTCCACCGGCCCGCACCTCCACTTCGAGGTGCACCCGGACGGCGGCCCCGCCGTGGACCCTCTCCCCTGGCTGCTGGCGAGGGGCCTGGACCCGCGCTGACCGCGGGCCCGGGCCGTCCCCTGCCGTCTACAGCTTCTCGACCGGCGCGTAACGCAGCAGCAGTTGCTTGGTGCCTTCGGCGCCGAAGTCGATCGTCGCCTTGGCGTCGTCGGCCGGGCCGGTGACCGACACCACCGTACCGAGGCCGAAGCGGTCGTGGGTGACCCTGTCGCCCACCGCCAGCGTCACCATCGGGCGGTCGTTCATCCGGCCCGCGCTCTTGCCCCAGCCCGCCGCCGGCCCGGATCGCCGTCCGGACTGCGAGGAGCCGAAGCCGGAACCGCCGCCCGCGCTCGAACCGCCCAGTCGCGAACCGCCCAGCCCCGAGCCGCCCGCGCGGCTGCCGAAGCCGGAGGGGCCTGCGGCCGCGGCCGTGCGTCGCTCGTCCACGAGCGTCACCGGGATCTCCTCCAGGAAGCGGGAGGCCGGGTTGTACGAGGGCTGCCCCCACGCGCTGCGCAGCACGGCACGCGAGAGGTAGAGCCGCTCACGGGCGCGGGTGAGGCCCACGTAGGCGAGCCGGCGCTCCTCCTCCAGCTCCTTGGCGTTGGTCATCGCCCGCATGTGGGGGAAGACGCCGTCCTCCATACCGGTGAGGAAGACGACCGGGAACTCCAGGCCCTTGGCGGTGTGCAGGGTCATCAGCGTGATGACGCCGCGACCCTCGCCGTCCTCGTCGGGGATCTGGTCCGAGTCGGCGACGAGCGCGACCCGCTCGAGGAAGCCCGGCAGCCCGGGCTGGGTCACCGGCTCGCCGTCGGGACCCTCGACGGGCTCCTCCTGCTCGAACTCCAGGGCCACGGCCGCGAGCTCCTGCAGGTTCTCGACGCGGGTCTCGTCCTGCGGGTCGGTGGAGGTCTGCAGCTCGGCCAGGTAGCCGGTCTCCTCGAGCACGGCCTCCAGAATCGCGGCGGGGCCCGCACCCGACTCCACCACGCCGCGCAGCTTGGCCATCAGGTCGTTGAACTTCTTCACCGCGTTGGCGGAGCGCGCGGCCATCCCGTACGCCTCGTCCACGCGCAGCAGCGCCTGCGGGAAGGAGATGCGCTCGCGGGAGGCGAGCGCCTCGATCATCGCCTCGGCGCGGTCGCCGATGCCGCGCTTGGGCACGTTGAGGATGCGGCGCAGCGGCACCGCGTCCTCCGGATTGGCCAGCACCCGCAGGTAGGCCAGGACGTCCCGGACCTCCTTGCGCTCGTAGAAGCGGACACCGCCGACGACCTTGTAGGGCAGGCCGACGCGGATGAAGACTTCCTCGAAGACACGGGACTGGGCGTTGGTGCGGTAGAAGACCGCGACGTCGCCGGGCTTGGCGTCGCCCTTGTCGCTCAGCTTGTCGATCTCGTCGGCGATGAACTGGGCCTCGCCGTGCTCGTCGTCCGCGACATAGGAGACGATCTTGACGCCCTCGGCGCCCGCCGTCCACAGGTTCTTCTTGCGGCGGTTGCTGTTGCGCTCGATGACCGAGTTGGCCGCGGTCAGGATGGTCTGCGTGGAGCGGTAGTTCTGCTCCAGCAGGATCGTGGTGGCGCTGGGGTAGTCCTCCTCGAAGTCGAGGATGTTGCGGATCGTCGCGCCGCGGAAGGCGTAGATCGACTGGTCCGCGTCACCGACGACGCAGAGCTCGGCCGGCGGGATCTCGGCGAGCTGCGCCTCGGCCGGGTTCACGAACTCGCCGTCGACGGTCTTCTTCGGCCCCTGGCCGCTCGCGCCACCGGTGAGCTCGCGCACCAGCATGTACTGCGCGTGGTTGGTGTCCTGGTACTCGTCGACCAGGATGTGGCGGAACCGGCGGCGGTAGTGCTCGGCGGCGTCCGGGAAGGCCTGGAGCAGGTTGACCGTGGTCATGATGATGTCGTCGAAGTCCAGCGCGTTGGCCTCGCGCAGGCGCCGCTGGTAGAGCGCGTAGGCCTCGGCCAGCTTGCGCTCCATCGGGTTCTCGGCCTTGGCCGCGTAGGTGTCCTCGTCGATGAGCTCGTTCTTGAGGTTGGAGACCTTGGCGGTGAACGACTTCGGCGGGAACTGCTTCGGGTCGAGGTCGAGGTCGCGGCAGACCAGCGCCATCAGGCGCTGCGAGTCGGCCGCGTCGTAGATCGAGAAGCTCGAGGTGAAGCCGAGGCGCTTGCTCTCGCGGCGCAGGATCCGCACGCAGGCGCTGTGGAAGGTCGACACCCACATGGCCTTGGCGCGCGGCCCGACCAGCGCCTCGACGCGCTCGCGCATCTCCCCGGCGGCCTTGTTGGTGAAGGTGATCGCCAGGATCTCGCCGGGCTGGACGTGCCGCGCGGCCAGCAGGTGGGCGATGCGGTGGGTGAGCACCCGGGTCTTGCCGGAGCCGGCGCCCGCGATGATGAGCAGCGGGGAACCGGCGTGGACCACGGCCTCGCGCTGCTGCGGGTTCATCCCGTCGAGCAGCGTGTCCGGGTCGATGACGGGGTGCGCGGCGCCGTTGCGGTAGTAGGACGCGGGCACCGGCTCCGACGGGTCGAAGGACTGGAAGAGCCCGTCAGGGATCTCCTCCTCGTACGCGCCGCCCTCGTACGCGTCGACGAACGCCGGGCCATCGCCCTCGAAGGGGGGCTCGTCCTCGGCGGGCGCGGCGGGGGCAGGGGCATCCAGGCCGGGCAGGGGGATGTCGTCAAAGAGGCTGCTCATCACCCACGAGTCTAGGACGCCCGACCGACACCCCGGGACGGCTTCACCCGACGCGGGTCCTGACCTCGGCGAGCAGGCCGTCACAACCCGCCTCGCAGAGCCGCAGCACCTCCTCGAAGCCGGTCAGGTCGCCGTAGTAGGGGTCCGGCACGTCGAGCTCGTCCGCACTCGAGGCGGGGTCGTACGAGCGCAGCAGGCGGATCTTGTCAGCTTCGGCCGAGGTCCGTGCCAGCCGCCGCAGCGCCCGCTCGTGCCCCCGGTCGAGGGCGACGACCAGGTCGAGGTCGCGGAACCAGTCGGCGTGGAACTGTCGCGCGACGTGCTCGCTCTCGTACCCGGCCTCCCGCAGCACGCGCACGGCCCGTTCGTCGGCCGGGTCACCCTCGTGCCAGGAGCCGGTCCCGGCGCTGTCGACCACGACCCGGCCGGCCAGCCCGGCTTCGGCGAGGCGTTCCCGCATGACCTGCTCGGCCATGGGCGAGCGGCAGATGTTCCCGGTGCAGACGAAGCAGATGCGCATCACGGACCCCATGATCCTCTCCTCCCCCGTGGCCCCGTCCCTCCCGTAACCGCGACGGAGGCTCCCTGCCGTCCGGCAGCGGGAAAGTCGCGCGACAGGGGCCTCGGTGACCCCTACCGTCGCGGCATGGAAGACAACAGAAGAACGGTGCGCAGCTCGAAGTTCCTGTCCCGGGTGCTGCGGCACGACCCGGTCTGATCGGGGTGACCCTGGACGAGGCCGGCTGGGTCGCGGTGTCGGTGCTGTTGGAGGCGGCGGCCGCGCACGGGCACCGGATCTCCCGCGCGGAACTGGAACGGGTCGTCGCGGACAACGACAAGCAGCGCTTCGCCTTCAGCGCGGACGGGCTCCGGCTCCGCGCCAGCCAGGGGCACACCGTCCCGGTGGACCTCGGGTACGAGCCGGCGACTCCCCCGGCCGTGCTGTACCACGGCACCCACCCGGGCGCCGTGGCCGCGATCCGGCGTGAGGGCCTGCGCCCGATGCAGCGCCATGCGGTACACCTCTCCCGGGACCGGGCGACGGCGGAGCGGGTCGGTGGGCGACGCGGCCGCCCGGTGGTGTTCACCGTCGAATCCGCGGCGATGACCGCAGCCGGGTTCACGTTCCGGGTGAGCGCGAACGGGGTATGGCTGACCGAGCGCGTCCCGCCGGAGTTCCTCACCGAAGACCCGCTCCCCCATCCGCTGCTCGAACCCGTTCACGAATGACGGTCCGATCGTCGGATTGATTCATCGATCAGCCATTAAATGATCGAAATCCGAGCCAAAATGGTCCAGATGTAGTGACCGGAACGATCCACTCCGTCTACTTCCGACCAGCCTCGTCAACCGACAGGCGGGCACCACCCGCCGGGGTCTAGCGTCGCCCTCCGACCAGTCCTCCCGGCGAAGGGAACGCCCTCGTGGCGTCGCATCGAAAACCCCGGACCTCCCCGCTGGCGGGCCCCGCGGCCCGCACCGCCGCCACCCTGGCGACGGCCGCAGCGGCCTCGGTCGTCGTGTTGACCCAGCCGGGCCACGCCGACCCCAAGCCGACCGCCGCCCAGGTCAAGGCACAGGTCGACGCGCTCTACCAGCAGGCGGAGCAGGCCACCCAGCAGTACGACGGCGCCGTCGCGGCCACGCAGACCCTGCAGACACAGGCGAACCGACTGCAGCAGGAGGCCGCCGCCACCGACGACCAGCTCAACACCCTGCGCAGCCGACTGGGCGGCATGGCCGCGCTCCAGTACCGCAACGGCACCCTCGACCCCGAGCTGCAGCTGCTGATGTCCGCCCACCCGGACGACTACCTGCAGCGCGCCGGCGACCTCTCCCAGGCCCTGGCCTCGCAGGCCGGCCTGGTGCAGGAGTTCGCGGCGCAGTCGCAGACCCTCGACGGGCAGCGCGCCGCCGCTCAGGCCAAGCTCTCGGCCCTGCAGACCGAGCAGCAGCGACTGGCCGCCGCCAAACAGCAGATCCAACGCAAGCTCGCCGCCGCCCAGCAGTTGCTCAGCAGCCTGGACGCGGCCACCCGCGCCTCCGTCACCGCCGCTCTCGGCGGCTCGGGCCCCTCCGGCCCGTCCGGCAGCACCGTTCAGCCCCCGCCCGACCTCGGCTCGGTGGTCGCGACCGGCCGCGCGGCGCTCGCCGTGGCCTTCGCCCGCGCGCAGGTCGGCAAGCCCTACGTCTGGGGAGCGACCGGTCCTGCCTCCTACGACTGCTCCGGCCTGGTCCAGGCGGCATGGGCCGCCGCGGGCGTCTCACTGCCGCGCACGACATACGAGCAGATCAACGCGGGCCAGCGGATCGCCCTGTCCGATCTGCAGCCCGGCGACCTGGTCTTCTACTACGCCGGAGTCAGCCATGTCGCGATGTACGTGGGCGGTGGCGAGATCATCCACGCCCCGCATCCGGGCGCCTCGGTGGAGTACGCCCCGGTCGGCGAGATGCCGATCGTGGGGGCGGTCCGTCCGGGCTAGGCCCTGTCCGGGGCTTCGACCGGCAGCGCGGAGGCCTGCACTGTCCGCGAGGCCCGGCAGACGCCAGGGGGCAGGCTCTAGGGTCGAGGTATGACGACACCTCGCCCACGCGGGCGCGACCGGACGGCCGCGATACCCGTCACGATCGTCGACGCGTGCCTGCGCGACGGGACCGGTGGGAGTCCGACCGCTGTCGTGGCGGAGACCCCGGAGCTGCGTCTCGACGACGAGTCGCGGCGCCGGATTCCCGAGCTGGCCGACACCTCGCACGCCGTGTTCGTCGCCACGCGTCCGGGCGACGGCGGGACCGCCGTGCGGTTCTTCACCGCCGAGGGCGAGCTCCCCGCCTGCGGCCACGGCACCGTGGCCGCCCTCGCCTACCTGGCCGAGCAGACCGGCGCCCCCACCTACCAGGTGGCGCTGGAGGCCCCGGGCGGGCGAACCCTGCACGGCCGGGCGGTGCGTCAGGGCGGGCTTGTTCAGGCCGAGTTCGACGTGGGACCGGTGGCGCTGCGTGAGCCGTCGGCGCAGGAGCTCGGTCTCCTGCTGCCCGCCCTGGGCCTGCCGCTGGTCGCCTCCGCCCGTGTCGCCACCCTGGGACGGCCGCGCCTGCTGGTCCGGGTGCCCAGTCGGGGCACGGTGGAGGCCCTCGCCCCCGACCTGCCCGCGCTGGCGCAGGCCTGTCGCGATCTCGACCTGCTCGGGTGCTACGCCTACGCCGCCGTGCCCGCCGGAGGCCCCGCCGCACGGCAGCGCTACGTGGCCCGCATGTTCGCGCCCGCCATCGGCGTGCCGGAGGACATCGCCAACGCCAACAGCACGGCCTGCCTGGCCGCCCTGCAGCACGCGAGCGGCGGCCTGGTCGCGGGCCTCGCCGTCGACATGGGCGACCGGATGGGCAGCCCGGCCACGATCAGCGCGAGCATCGCTGCTCCCGCCGGCACGGAGCCACCGCTGGTGCGTGTCGGCGGCACCGCTCGGGTCTCGGCCCCGCGCTCGGGCGCCTGAACACCCGTCCGGCGGGCAGGCCGCCGGGGTGGTCGAACGGACCCGAAAGCGCGATCATGGCGCCTCGGGGTCCGCGCGGTCGGGGGGACGATGGACGCAAACGTGGTCGCACTGTTCGTGGCCGTGGTCGGAATGCTGGGCACACTCACCTCACCGGTGATCGGCCAGCGCCTCGCCGCGCGCTCCCGCGTGGAGGAACGGGAGAGCCAGCGCCACGATGCCCTCGAAGCCCGGGAACAGGCCTGGTCCGAGGCGCTCCTGCGGGAGAAGAAGGGCGCCTACATCACCTTCAACTCAGCGGCCCGCCGCTACCGCGCCCAGTTGATGACATACCTGCACGCCGTGCACGAGAAGACCCTGGACGAGACCGACCGGGCCGAACTGGCGGAGACCCGCGGCGTCTACCTGTCGGCGCTGGCCGAGGTGCAGATCATGGCCCCGGACGAGGTGGCCGTCTCGGTCGAGGCGGTCATGTCCCACCTCTCCTCCGCCTATGACGCCATCAAGGCGTTGGAGCGCGGCAAGCCAAAGCCGGGGAGCTCGTTCGAGGAGATCCGGGACGGATTGATGGCCGTCTGGGACCTGTGGCACACCATGCGTCGGATCATCCGGGTCGACCTCGGCCTGGAGCCGGCGGGGCCCGCCGCTCCGCCCGCCACGACTGCCTCGCTCGAACCGGCCGTCGTGCTCGAACCGACTGCCCTGCCCGGGCCGGCCACTCCCTCCGTCACACCAGCCGGCGAGCGGTCGCCCAACGCGTGAGCTCGTGACGGTTGCTCAGCTGGAGCTTGCGCAGCACCGCGGAGACGTGGCTCTCGACGGTCTTCACGGAGATGAACAGCTGCTTGCCGATCTCCTTGTAGGCGTAGCCGCGGGCGATCAGCCGCAGCACCTCGCGCTCGCGCTGGGTGAGCCGGTCCAGGTCCTCGTCGACCGGCGGGGTGTCCGTGGCGGCGAACGCGTCCAGGACGAACCCGGCCAGACGCGGGGAGAAGACCGCGTCGCCGTCCCGGACCCGGAAGACGGCGTCGACGAGGTCGGTACCGGTGATGGTCTTGGTGACGTACCCGCGGGCGCCGCCGCGGATCACCCCGATCACGTCCTCGGCCGCATCGGAGACCGACAGCGCCAGGAACTTCACGCCCTCCAGCGAGGCGCAGCGGCGCAGCACCTCGACGCCCCCGCCTCCCGGCAGGTGGACGTCCAGCAGCACCACGTCGGGCATGGTGGAGGTGACGACGGAGACAGCCTGTTCGACGTCGGCCGCCTCGCCGACCACGTCGACGTTGGTGCGCTCGGTCTGGCCGATCTCCGCGCGGACACCGGTGCGGAACATCCGGTGGTCGTCGACGAGCACGACCCGCGCCGTGGGCTTGTCCATGTTCGCGCCGCTCATCCGCTCGCCCTCTCCATCTCCAGCTCGACCTCGGTGCCGCCCGCGGGGGCGGGACGGACGCGGGCGTGCCCGCCGTTGCGCTGCATCCGCCCGATGATCGAGCCGCGCACGCCCATCCGGTCCTCCGGCACCGCGTCCAGGTCGAAGCCGGGCCCGCGGTCACGGACGAACACCCACACCGTACTGCCCTCGACCTCCGCGTAGACGGAGACGGGCTCCCCGCCACCGTACTTGGCGGCGTTGACCATGGCCTCCCGGGCCGCCTGGAGCTGGGCGGCGAGCCTCTCGTCCATGGGCGCGTCCCCGACGCAGATCACCTCGACGGGGACCCCGTGGAGGTCCTCCACCTCCGCCGCGACCTTGCGGACGGACTCGGCGAGCGTCTCCGGAGTGCCCTCGTCCTTGGGGTCGCCGGAGCGGTACAGCCACTGGCGCAGGTCCCGTTCCTGGGCCCGGGCCAGGCGGGCGACCTCCTTCTGGTCGTCCGCGTGGCGAAGGATGAGCGTGAGGGTGTGCAGCACCGAGTCGTGGATGTGGGCGGCGACCTCGGCCCGCTCCTGCGCCCGGATGCGCTCGCGACGCTCGGCGGCCAGGTCCTGCCACATCCGCAGCAGGTAGGGGCCGGCCAGCAGCAGCACACCGGCCAGCACCACCAGCACGGCCTGCATGACCTTGCCGAACTCCGCCAGGGAGCCGGAGACCACCAGGAAGCTGATCACCCCGCCGGCGACCAGCACCACGCCTGCCCCGAGCCGCAGCATGACCGCGCCGCGGTTGCTGTCGTCCAGGGAGAACCACCGGGCCCAGCGGGCGTCGTCCGCCTGCCGCCAGACCAGGGCCAGCCCGGCCCCGAAGATGATCACTGGCCAGAAGTACGGATCGTCCTGGCCCGCGGTCAGGACGTTGACCAGGACCAGCACGCCCGCCAGCACGGCGGCCAGGACCAGCAGCCGGCCGCGGTCCCGCGCGCCGGCCCCCGGGGCTCCCAGCGCCTCGGGCGCCCCCTCGGGCTCGCCGCGGAAGAACTGCTGCAGTGCGGCCCGGGCGCGCCGGAGCGCGCCCCGCTGCCCCTCGGCCTCGGCCTCGGCCGATTCGGGAGCCCCCGCCGGACGCCCGGAGACACCGACCCCTCCGGCCCGGCCCATCGGCACCACGAACCAGAAGGCGGCGTACAGCACCAGCCCCAGACCCTGACCCAGCGTCAGCACCACGAACGCGGCGCGCACCCAGAGCACCGGGATGCCCAGATGCGCGGCCAGGCCGCTGGCCACGCCGCCGACCACGCGCCCCTCGGGGCGGCGGTACAGCTTGCGGACCGGTGCCACGGACGGAGCGGCCACGTCGGTCCGCGAGTCCGGGCGGTCGGGAGTGAGGTCGGTTGCTGCCACGGACCGATCGTCACACGACACGCGTGCGAAAAGCATCAGGGTCGACCCCGAAGGTCGCCCTGGTTCCTCACTCGTTCTGTGTCAGGGTTGAGCTCAGGGTTCGACCAGGGAGATGCCGGATGGGCACAGGCGCCGACGGCCTGCAGGATGGGGGCATGGACGCGACGACCAGCACCCACCCACAGCCGGAGGGCGACTCCGTTCCCGACGGCGGCCAGGAGCCCGAGCGCTCCCGCCCGCCGCTGGAGCGCAGCGCCAGCCACCGGGTGGTCACGGGTGTCTGCGGCGGGCTCGGCCGCCGGCTGGACATCGACCCGCTGGTCTTTCGCGTCGTCATCGCCGTGCTCTGCCTCTGGGGCGGCGTCGGGCTCTTCATCTACGGCGTGGCCTGGTTGATGATCCCGATGGAGGGCACGGGCAAGAACGAGCTGCAGCGCCTGATGGCGGGCCGGGTGGACGGACAGTCGCTCGGAGCGGTGCTGGTCACCGTGCTCGGCACCGGGATCTTCTTCTCCTACATGGGCGCCAAGGACCATGTGTTCCCGCTGCTGCTCATCGCGGCGCTGGCCTTCGCGGCTCTGCGCTACGACCCCAAGCGGCACCAGTTGCCGCCGCGCGATCCGGCGGTGCCGGTCGCGCCCGAGCCGCCCCCGGCCGCACCGAACTGGTGGCAGCGGCCTGATCCGCTGCTGAAGACCGCCGCACCGGCGGTCCCGGTCGACGAGACGCCCGGCCTGCCGGCGGACAGCCCGCCATGGGACGTCTCCCCCACCGATGCCACGTCCGCGAGCGGGACGCCCACCTGGGCGTTCCCCGGGCAGTACGAACCACTGCCCTTCCCCGCACCCGAGCCAGGAGCACCCGAAGCCGGTGCTGCCCGGTCCGCCGATCCCCGCCGGGTCCGCGGTCCCTGGGGCCTGCTCACGGTGCTGCTCGCGGCGGGCACGGCCGGCGTCGTGTACGGCGTCGGCAAGGCCCACCACGAGGTGAACGCCCTGGCCGTGCTGGCCTCGGCCCTCGTGGTGCTGGCGCTGGGGCTCGTGGTCAACGGGTTCATGCGCCGACGATCGACCGGCCTGACCGTGGTGGCGCTGCTTCTCTCCCTCGCCACGGTCACGGTCGGCGCCGCCCCCTGGCAGCACTGGTCCCACACGACGTGGGCCCCGGTCTCGGCGACTCAGCTGCAGACCGACTACTCGCTGCGGTTCGGGGACGGCACCTTGGACCTGACCCAGGTCCGGCCCACCGCGGGCCAGGCCGTCTCCACCCATGTCAGTCTGGGAGCAGGGACGCTCGAAGTCCTGCTGCCGGGAGCCGGGGCCGACAGCCCCGAGGTCAAGATCCACGCCCAGACCGGGGCGGGTGAGCTGAGGCTGCCCGACGGAACCCGGGTCTCGGGCGTAGGCGACTCACGCTCCATCGATCTGAACCCGGGTGGGGCGGCCGCGCACGGCACGATCCAGTTGGATCTCCAGATCGGTCTCGGACAACTGGAGGTGGTCCAATGACGTCGCAGCCGAAACCGCACCGGATTCAGCTCTTCCCGGTGCTCGGCGGCCTGGTCTTCCTCGTGGTGGGGGTGCTGTACCTGCTCCAGGCAGCTGGGGTCCTCCACCCGACGAGCCGGGTGGTCCTGCCGCTGGAGGCGGCCGGGCTGGTCCTGGCCGCTCTGTTCTCCGCCGGCTACTCCCGCCGCTCGCGTACCCGCCGGGACCGGAGCCAGGCGTCCAGCGACAGGTAGGGCGTGCCCGCGAGGATCAACGGCAGCCAGGCCATCAGGTAGATCAGGTCGTTGCCCAGGAAGTACGGGTAGGTCTGCCAGCTGACGGTGAGAAAGAGACTCAGGTTCAGCAGGGCGCCGCCGAGCGCGGCGACGCGGCCCAGCAGCCCCACGAGGGTGCCGATGCCCACGGCCAGCTCGCCGAGGGCGAAGACGACCGCGAAAGCCGTCGGGGCCTTGAGGGCCAGGCCCAGCAACGGGCCGATGGGGCTGGCGTCCCTCAGCCCCTGTGTCATGGCGGCGAACGAGGAGGGGTCGGAGACGCCGTGCAGGTAGTGCGGGTCGCTGAACTTGTAGAGGGCGGCGTAGATGAACGTCACCCCCAGGAAGACCCGTAGGGGCAGCAGCGCATAGGTGGTGCCCTGTGCCTTCAAGCGCTCACGCGTCAGCGTTCCACCGGTCACTGCTGCTCCTGGCCTCTCTCGTACCGCGGTCCTCGGTCCCCGGTTACTACGCCGCCGCATCAGGGCCGGTTCAGTCCTCGTCGAATGCTCCGGCCAGGGCGTCGGCGTGGCCTGCCGCGAGTGGCTGGTAGTTGACCCATCCGGCCAGGTCGCTGCCGATCTGATCGCGGGTCAGCACGGCGCTGTCGTGGTCGATCGGCACAAGCTTGCCGGCGGCCTGCGCCAGCAGTTGCACCTGGCAGGAGCGCTCCATGGTGATGAACCACCAGGCGGCGGCGTCGACGGTACTGCCGACGGTCAGCAGCCCGTGGTTGCGCAGCACCACGGCCTTGTGGGGGCCGAGGGCGGCACCGATGCGGCGCCCCTCCTCACGGTCGAGCACCACCCCGGTGTAGTCGTCGAACAGGGCGTGGTCCTGGTAGAAGGCACACACGTCCTGGGTGATCGGGTCCAGCAGCTGCCCGAGCGCCGAGAAGGCACGCCCGTGGGTGGAGTGGCTGTGGGCGGCGGCGACGACGTCGGGGCGGGCCGCGTGGACCTCGGAGTGGATCGCGAAGGCCGCCTGGTTGATGTGGTGCCGCCCGTGGACGACCCGACCTTCGTGATTGACCAGGAGCAGGTCGCTCTGCTTGATCAGCTTGAACGACATGCCGAAGGGATTGACCCAGAAGTGGTCGGTCCACTCGGGGTCGCGTGCGGTGATGTGGCCGGCGACCCCCTCCTCGAATCCGAACCTGCCGAAGAGCCGAAGAGCCGTCACGAGTCGGGCCTTGCGGTGCGCCCTCTCCTCCTCCACCGTCGCGAAGGTCGGCGGCATGGCGAAGTGGAGCTGGTCCAGGGGGATCGGCTGCGGCGCTGGGTTCGTCATGAGCGGAAGTTACCGCTCAGTTGTGGAATGCACCAGAGGACGGCTCGGACACGCGAACGGGCCCCAGCCGGAACGGCTGGAGCCCGTGGCGTCAGGGAGTGGTCACTCCCACTCGATGGTGCCCGGCGGCTTGCTGGTCACGTCGACGACGACGCGGTTGACGTCGCGCACCTCGTTGGTGATCCGGGTGGAGATCTTCTCCAGCACCTCGTAGGGCAGGCGCGACCAGTCGGCGGTCATCGCGTCCTCGGAGGAGACGGGGCGCAGCACGATCGGGTGGCCGTAGGTGCGACCGTCACCCTGGACGCCGACGGAGCGGACGTCCGCCAGAAGGACGACCGGGCACTGCCAGATCTCACGGTCCAGGCCGGCCGCCGTCAGCTCGGCGCGGGCGATCGCGTCGGCCTCACGAAGCAGGTCGAGGCGGTCCTTGGTGACCTCACCGACGATGCGGATGCCCAGGCCGGGGCCGGGGAACGGCTGCCGCTGGACGATCTCCTCCGGCAGGCCGAGCTCCTGGCCGACCATCCGGACCTCGTCCTTGAAGAGCTTGCGCAGCGGCTCGATCAGCTTGAACTCCAGGTCCTCCGGGAGCCCGCCGACGTTGTGGTGCGACTTGATGTTCGCGGTGCCGGAGCCGCCGCCGGACTCCACCACGTCCGGGTAGAGCGTGCCCTGGACCAGGAACTCGACCGGCTCGCCGGTGGCGCCGGCCTCGGCGATGATCTCCAGCTGGGCCTGCTCGAAGACGCGGATGAACTCGCGACCGATGATCTTGCGCTTCTCCTCGGGGTCGGTGACCCCGGCAAGAGCGGTGAGGAAGCGCTCCTCGGCGTCGACAACCTTGAGCTTGACGCCCGTGGCCGCAACGAAGTCCTTCTCGACCTGCTCGGTCTCACCCTTGCGCATGAGGCCGTGGTCGACGTAGACGCAGGTCAGCTGGTCGCCGATGGCGCGCGCCACCAGGGCGGCGGCCACTGCGGAGTCGACACCGCCGGAGAGACCGCAGATCGCACGCTTGGTGCCGACCTGGGCACGGATCGCGGCCACCTGCTCCTCGACCACGTTGTGCGTGGTCCAGGTCGGGGCAAGCCCCGCACCGCGGTACAGGAAGTGCTCCAGCACCTGCTGCCCGTGGGTGGAGTGCATCACCTCGGGGTGGTACTGGACGCCGTAGAGCCGCTTGGCGTCGTTCTCGAAGGCGGCGACCGGAACGACGCCGGTGGACGCGCTCACGATGAAGCCCTCGGGCGCGGCGGAGCAGGCGTCGCCGTGCGACATCCACACCGACTGCTGGGCGGGCGTGCCCTCGAAGAGGGTCGAGCCGGTCTGCGAGACGGCGAGCGGGGTGCGGCCGTACTCGCGCGCGCCGCTGTTGTCGACGGTGCCACCCAGGGCCGTGGCCATGAGCTGGAAGCCGTAGCACATGCCGAAGACCGGCACGCCGGCCTCGAACAGGGCCTTGTCGACGGTGGGCGCGCCCGGCTCGTAGACCGAGGACGGCCCGCCGGAGAGGATGATCGCCTTGGGGTTCTTGGCGAGCATCTCGGAGACCGGCATGCTGTGCGGCACGATCTCGCTGTAGACACGGGCCTCACGGACACGCCGTGCGATGAGCTGGGCGTACTGCGCGCCGAAGTCGACGACCAGAACGGTGTCGACGGCGCTGTCCGCGGGGTCGGGGGTCGCTGATGCCACAGTGCGGCCTTCCGGCGGTTGCTATGGGGGGTCGACCCTCATTCTAACGGTCGAGCCGCCGACCCCCGACACATCCGGACGCGTCGGTGATCACACCCTGCCGCGGCACAGCTCCAGCAACAGCATCGCGATCTCGGTGCCGGAGGCTCCGAGCTGGGCGCGGTAGCGATCCAGGATCTCCATCTCGCGGGTCAGCGACAGCCGCGGACCGCCCGCGGCGATCCGCGCCGCCTGCACCTCGGCCGAGACGGCGACACGGCGCCGCACGAGGTCCAGGATCCGGGTGTCGAGCTCGTCGATCCGCGCGCGGGCGCCGGCGATGACGGCGTCGGCCTGCGCCTTGGTCAGCGCGGCGGGATCGACCGCCACATCGGCCGGGGCGAGGGTTGCGTCCGCCGAGGTGGCGGGGTTCACGGTGGCGTCCGCCGAGGTGGCGGGGTTCAGGGTGTCGGGGCTCAGGGTGTCGGGGCTCATGGCGAACTCTCCAGGGTCCGGCCCCGACGCCGAGAGCCCGGAAACGAGAAGACGCCCCTGGGCCATCGGCCCGGGGCGCCTTCAGGGGTCTGCGTCAGTTCAGACGGCATCACCATGGCGACCGGAGCCTCCGGTGCCATAGGTAAAGAAGTAGGCCATCTGGAACATGCTGCGATCCTAGCGCGTGACCCGTCGCCAGGAGAATCGTTGTCCCCCATGACCGTACGGGGTTCGCATCCCCGCCAGGGACGGGTTCCAGCCTCCTTCCGGGGGCGATCGTGCGGCAGGCAGGACCACGCGTGGGAGTGAAACCAGTCCGTGGACGCGATGAGGCGTGTGCTGTGGCACGCGCCGTGGGACCTCGCGGCCACGCTGTGACCGGACAGCAGGGGACAGCGGCCCGGTTGCGACTGCGGAGACGGGGTGGCCGGCGAGGGGGACGCCCGGAGTCGGCCACCCCTGATTCCAGCGGTCTTGATTCCGGCGGCCCCCGTCCGACCGGGGCCGCACCCCGCCCGTCAGCAGCCACTCGCTCACCCGGGGTGGCGTTGCGCCACCCCGGCGCACTGCGGGATCCGCACTACCGGCTCTCCCCAGGGGCCGATCCTTGCGGAGCGTAACGAAATTCCGCGGTGCCGAAGTCTGTCGAACTGGTTGCGCCGAGCGGGCCATATCCCCCACGATGCTGGTGAGGGGGTGGACTGCAGGCGGCGGAGACGCCCGGCGGCAGGCCGGTCCCGGCAGCCGTGCTTGGCTGGTCACCGACCGCATTCGGTGACGTTCAGTAGCGATTCAGCCTCACCTTGAGTGGGACAGGCGCGCACGCGTGGTGTGCGCCCCCACGCAGAACAAACCAGAGCCAACCGACCGACGGCACCCTCCCCCGGTGCCGTTGCCACAGCACCGACGCGGCCCTGACGTCGTGTGCTGACAGCAAGGGGCCCCGTCTTCCCCCGCGGGGCCCCTTGCCACACGCAGCGACACACGCAGCCGCGCGCGCAGCCACCCACGCGCCCGGCCACACGTGCACGGCCGCCCACGCGCCCGGTCGTGCAGACCTCAGATCGCGACCGCGCCCTCGTCGTCCGCCGCGGCGCCGGGCTTGAGCGGGATGGGGAGCTGGTTGAAGGCGTAGTAGAGCGCCAGGGCGAAGTGCAGGCCCAGCGTGAGCACCGGGGAGACGAAGCTCAGGCCGACCAGGATCGGGTAGGCGACGGTCCCCGCCGCGAACCGCAACCGGGTGCGCCGGGCCGCCTCGACGTCGACGCGCTTGTCGAAGAGGTGCCCGGTACGGGTCAGCCACCACCACAGGGTCTGGAAGGTCAGCGCGTGGGCGACCATGAAGCCGCTGAAGACCGCGACCGAGACCTCCGCCGGGCCGGGCTTCTGGAGCCAGTCCGAGACCAGCGCGGTCGGGAACGGCAGTGCGGCCACCACCAGGAGCAGCATCAGGTTGAGCACGAGCAGCCCTCGGTCGACCCGGGCCACGTAGCCGAAGACGGTGTGGTGGTTCAGCCACATGATGCCGATGACGAGGAAGCTGACCAGGTAGGCGTCGTAGGCCGGCCAGATGTGCCCGAGCGCGCGCCAGGCCTGGCCGGCCGTGTCGACCTGCGTGTGCGGGTCGACGGCCAGCTGCAGCACCAACAGGGTGATGGCGATGGCGAAGATGCCGTCGCTGAAGGCCTCGACGCGCCCGGATTCGTTCACGAGGCGCAACTCTAGAGCCCCACGGACGACTTGGTGGTCGATCACATCCATCCCGGACCAGCCCGCGCGAGCGGGCCCCGACGAGCGGTCCCTCGCCGGGACGGCAGCGATCCCTCACCCGGGCGGCACCGGGACCGCAGCGGCGGCGCTACTCCTTCTCGCGCGCCGGGACCTTGGGCACCGCCAGCAGCGGCAGGCGCAGCGCGCCGAAGGCGCTCTCCGGCACCACCGCGTGGTGCGGGGCGACGGGTTCGACCCGCTGGTACGCCTCGCCCTGGGCCGGGCGCGGGTCGGCCTCGCCCTTGTTGGGCCAGAACGCCATCGCCCGCTCGGTCTGGGCGGTGATGGTGAGGGACGGGTTGACGCCGAGGTTGGCCGAGACGGTGGAGCCGTCGGCCACGGTGATGCCCGGGTAGCCCCAGAGCCGCTGGTAGGGGTCGACGACGCCGCGCTCGGGCGAGTCGCCGATGACGCAGCCGCCGAGGAAGTGGGCGGTCAGGGTGCGGCCCATCAGGTCGCCGACGTTGCTGCCGGGGAAGCCGCCGATCTCCGCGGCGACGGCACCGGCCGCGACCTCGGCCGCGGGGATGAACTTGGGGTTCGGGGCGCCGTGGCCCTGACGCGAGCTCAGCTGTCCCTTGAGCAGGCCGCTCTTGCGGCGCGAGACCACGACGGAGTTGTCCAGCGACTGCATGACCAGGCCGATGATGGTCCGCTCGGACCAGCGGCGCTTGTCCAGCACCCGCAGCAGCAGGTCGGGACGGACGATCGAGCGGCCGACGGCGCGCAGCAGCCGCGGCGCCCGGCCCTCCCCCGGCACCTGCAGCGTCGTCATCAGGCTCATCGCGTTCGAGCCCTTGCCGTAGCGGACCGGCTCGATGTGGGTGTTCTCGTCGGGGTGGACCGAGGAGGTGATGGCCACGCCCTTGGTGAAGTCGGCGCGCGTGCCGTAGCGGCTGTCGGTGGTCATCGCCCCGACGATCGCCTCGGAGTTGGTGCGGGTCAGCTCGCCGAGGCGGGCCGAGATGCCCGGCAGCACGGCCTCGTCGCGCAGCTTGTGCAGCAGCTTCTGGGTGCCGTAGGTGCCGGCCGACACCACGACGTGCTTGGCGCGGACGGTCCGGAAGCCGTTCTTGGCGGGGTTCTTCGAGCGGGAGTCGGTGCGGCGGGTGTCGACGGCGTAGCCGTCGCCGTCGACACGGATCGCGGCCACCGTGGTCATCGGGAGGATCTCCGCGCCCGCCTTCTCGGCGAGGTAGAGGTAATTCTCCGTCAGCATGTTCTTGGCACCGTGGCGGCAGCCGGTCATGCACTCGCCGCACTCGGTGCAGGCGCGGCGCTTGGGGCCGACGCCGCCGAAATACGGGTCGTCCACGGCCGCGCCCGGCTCCGCCTTCGCGCCGTCGCCGCCGCAGTCCTTGCCGTCCCCGAAGAAGACGCCGACCGGGGCCATGTGGAAGGTGTCGCCGTAGCCGAGCTTCTCCGCGGCGGACTTCAGGTGCACGTCGGAGGGGGTGACGGTGGGGTTCTTCCGCACGCCCAGCATGCGCTGGGCCTGGTCGTAGTAGGGCGCGAGCTCCTCGGACCAGTCGGTGATGTCCTTCCACTGCGGGTCCTGGAAGAAGGGCTGCGGCGGGACGTAGAGAGTGTTGGCGTAGTTGAGCGAGCCGCCGCCGACGCCCGCGCCGCCGAGCACCATCACGTTGTCGAGCACGTGGATGCGCTGGATGCCGTAGAGGCCGAGGGCGGGCGCCCAGACGTAGTTCTTGGTGTCCCAGGAGGTCTTCGGCAGCGTCTGCGGCGTGAACCGACGGCCGGCCTCGAGCACGCCGACCTTGTAGCCCTTCTCCGTCAGCCGCAGAGCCGACACCGAGCCCCCGAAGCCGGAGCCGACGATCACGACGTCGTAGTCGTAACCGGCGTCCGCGGTCGGCTGCCCCTGATCCTGAGAACTCATCTACGCGCCCGCTTTCCGAACGAGGGTGGGGTGAAGCGTGTGTGGACAGGCGTCCACGTGAGCGTCAGCTTGAACGTCCACGTGAGCGGCTACTTGAAGCGCAGGGCCTTGAGCATCCCGAGGGACTTGCCCAGCAGCTTGGCGTAGCCCTCGTCGTCGAGTCCGAACGACGGCGTCATCTGGATGAGCCGCTGCACGGCGACGGTCTGCACCTCGGTGTACTTGAGGATGCCCTCCGAGCCGTGGCGGCGGCCGATGCCGGAGTCGCCCATGCCGCCCATCGGCGCGGCGACGCTCGCGTACGCGGGTGCGTAGCCCTCGTTGACGTTGACGGTGCCGCTGTGCAGCCGGGCCGCGACGGACTTGGCGTGGCGCAGGTTCTTGCTCCAGACACTGGAGTTGAGGCCGTAGGAGGTGCCGTTGGCCTGGGCGATGGCCTCCTCCTCGTCGTCGAAGCGGTAGATCGAGACGACGGGACCGAAGGTCTCCTCGGTGCACACGGCGCTCTCGGTGGTGACGCCGTCGAGGATGGTCGGCTCGAAGAAGAGCGGACCGACGTCGGTACGCGGCTTGCCACCGGCCAGGACGGTGGCGCCGTTCTTGACGGCGTCCTCGACGTGGCGGGTGACGGTGTCGAACTGGCGCTGGGAGACCAGCGAGCCCATGTCGGCACCCCAGGAGAGGCTGTTGCCGAGCTTGAGGGCCTTGGCGCGGGCGACGAACTTCTCCAGGAAGGCGTCCGCGATCGAGGAGGCGACGTAGAGCCGCTCGATGGAGATGCAGAGCTGGCCGGCGGAGGAGAAGCAGGCGCGGACGGCGCCCTCGGCGGCCTTCTCCAGGTCGGCGTCGGCAAGCACCAGCATGGCGTTCTTGCCGCCGAGCTCCATCGAGGCGCCGATCAGGCGGGCGGCGGCGCGCTGGGCGACGTCGCGGCCGGTGCGCGTGGAGCCGGTGAAGGAGACGTAGTCGGCGTGGGCGACGACCTCGGGGCCGACCACCGGGCCGTCGCCGATCACGATCTGCCACAGCTCGGCCGGCAGGCCCGCCTCGACCATCAGCTCGCGGGCGCGCAGCGCGGTGAGCGCGGTCTGCGAGTCGGGCTTGGTGACGACGGCGTTGCCCGCGACGAACGCGGGGACCGCGTCGCCGGTGAACAGCGCGAGCGGGTAGTTCCAGGGCGAGATCTGGCCGATGACGCCCTTGGGCTGGCGCAGCTCCAGGACCTGGGTGAGCACCGGGAAGACCCCGCCGCGGCGGCGCGGCTTGAGGTAGCCGGCGCCGGCGCGCCCGTAGTGACGGGCCTCGATCGCGGAGGCCAGCACCTCCTCGAAGGCGTGGGCGCGGGTCTTGCCGGTCTCGGCCTGGACCAGGTCGAGCAGCTCGTCCTTGTGCTTGAGGATCAGGTCGTGGAAGCGCAGCAGGACAGCGGCGCGCTCGCGCACCGGCCGCTTGACCCAGTCGCGCTGGGCGGCGCGGGCCCGGACGAACGCGGTGGCGACGTCGGCCGGGGAGGACTCGGGGATCTGCGCCAGCACGTCGCCCGTGAACGGGCAGCGACTGGTCGCCAGCGTCGGCTCGGAGCCGGTCACGACGGCGCTGACGAGCCGCGCGACCAGCTGCGGCGGCACGGCGTCGGCGACGCTCCGCGCGCCGGGGGTGGCCACGGGGTTGCCTTGGACGGCAGTGCTGCTGCCGGTGCTGATGTCAGTCATGCCAGGCAGCGTAGGCGGTTTCGGGCCGTTGCGATACCCACCAGTAACAGAATGCGCTCCGGTTACGAACGGTTGGTGCGCGGTCGAGTGGCACGTGAAACCACCGTGGTCGTTCCGACCCGGGCGCTCACGCCAGTTCGGCGACGGCAGTGCCGACCGCGCGGTGGAAGGTCGGGTAGGCCCAGATCGTGGCGGCCAGCTCGGCGATCGGGATCCGCGCCGAGACGGCGAGGGAGAGCAGGCCCAGCACCTCGCCCCCGCTGGGGCCGGCCGAGGTGGCGCCGACAAGGGTGTCGCCGTCGGCGACGAGCTTCACGAAGCCCGCATTGCCGTTCGACCCGTGGATGTAGCCGCGACTGCTCGCGGACAGCTCCGTCTGGGCCGTGCGGACCCGGCGTCCCTCCGCTCGGGCCTGCGCCTCGGTCAGGCCCACCGCGCCGATCTCGGGATCCGTGAAGGTCACCCGCGGCACCGCGTGATAGCGGGCGGGGGCACCGCCCTGGCCGAGGATCGCACGCACCGCGACGTCCGCCTGGTACATGGCCATGTGGGTGAACGCGCCCTTGCCGGTCACGTCGCCGATCGCCCAGATCCCGACCGGCCAGCTGCCCTGTGTGCCGACCACGCGCAGTCGCTCGTCGACCGGGACTGCCCGCGCCTCCGAACCGAGGCCGAGCACGCCGCCGCCGATCCGGTCCAGCGCGATCCTGCGGCCCGTCGCGACGAGCAGCCGGTCCGCGGAGAACCGCTCGCCCCGCTTGCAGAGCAGCTGGAACCGTCCGTCGCGGTACTCCACGCCCTGCACCTCGACGCCGGTGTGCACGGACACGCCGTCGGCGCTCAACACCTGCGTCAGCAGGTCGCCGGACTCCGGCTCCTCGCGGCCCAGCAGCTGCGGTCCCGCCTCGACCACCGTGACCGCGCAGCCGAGCCGCTGCCAGGCCTGCCCGAGCTCCAGTCCGATCGCCCCGCCGCCGATGATCAGCAGCGACTCGGGCAGCTCCTCGGCCTCGATCAGCTCGCGGTTGGTCCAGTAGGGCGTCGCGGCCAGACCCGGCACGGGGGGCGCCGCCGGCTCGGAACCCGTTGCCAGCACGATGGCCTGACGTGGCCTCAGTACGGTCTCGCGCTCGTCCGCGCCGAGCACGGTGACCTCACCGGGGGCGGTCAGTCGGGCGGTGCCACGCAGGAAGCGGCCGCCGCGTCCGGTGAACCGGTCGACGGCGACCTTGTCGTTCCAGTCGTCGGTGGCCTGCCGCACCCGGCGGGCGACGGGCCGGAACTCGGGGTGCACCCGTGCGATGCCGGCCATGCCGGGGATGCGTCGCGCCTCGCCGACGAGGTCGGCCGAACGCACCATGATCTTCGACGGGATGCAGCCCCAGTACGGGCACTCACCACCGACCAGCCGTTCATCGACCCCGACGACGTCCAGGCCGGCGTCGGCCAGCCTTCCGGCCAGATCCTCGCCTCCCGGGCCCATTCCGATGACGACCGCATCCGGGGTCTCTCGCACCGTTGCAGGCATGACGGCCTCCCGGTCAACAGGTGAACTTCGGGGGACGGCTCGGTTCACACCACGGTACCGGGCGCGGCGGCCTATGGCACGGTGAAGGTCTGCAGAATCTCCTCGAAGCGCTGGTAGCCGGTGGTCCAGTCGTCGACCGGGTAGGCCACGAAGGTGTCGTACTCGTTGCCGTTGGGCGCCTTGTAGAACTGCTCGATGCCGTGCATCTTCTGCCCGGTGGCCTTGGTGGTGAAGAGGAACTCGATCTGCGCGCCGACCGAGTTCTTGAAGTTGTTGGTGTTGTAGTGCAACAGCTTGTAGCTCTTGTCGTTCGCCTGGAGCTGCGACATCAGCCACTTCGCCTGTTCCACGGCGGAACGGGAGTTGGCGTAGGTGTACCCGAAGATGATCTCGTAGAGGTCGTTGCCCGGGCTGTAGGTGATCGCAAGCGGGCCCTTGGGGGCGGTGCGCACCCACGGCTGGTCGGTGCTCACGGGCAGGCCGAAGCTGAAGCCGTACGGGTCGTGCGTGAGCTGGTAGCCCGGCGGGACCTGGACCGGCTGGTCCGACGGGGTGGCGGACGCGCCGGAGGTCGGCTTGTCCGTCGCGGAGGGGCTCGCGGACTTGTGCCGGTGGTTGTACCAGTACGTGCCGCCCGCACCGGCGCCGCCGGCGATCAGCGCGGCCACCAGCAGCCAGGCCCAGCGCCGCCCACGTCGCGGACGAGCGGAGGCGGGCCCCTGCGCGAGACCGTCGCCCTGCCCGCCGTACGTACCCTGGCCGCCGTACGAATCCTGGCCGCCGTACGTACCCTGGCCGCCGTACGAATCCTGGCCGCCGTGCGTAGCCTGGCCGGCGTACGACCCCTGCCCGGCGTACGTACCCTGCCCGGCGTTGTCGTGCGCCGTGCGGCCGTATCCGTTGTCCTGCGTGCCGGTGTACCCGGCCTCGTCCGCGAAGAGCGGCCCGCCGAGCAGACGGGGCGCGCCGGAGGCGGAGGCCGGGACGTGCGGCGCGTTCTGCGCGGGCACCCGGGCCGTGGGCGCCGTCGCGCCGCCGCCCAGTGCCCCTCCACCGACGGCCGTACCGCCGCCCGTCGCGCCGCCGCCCGCGGTGCCGCCCGCGGTGCCGCCCGACGCGCCGTTGACCGCCGTGCCGAGGGTGGTCGGGGTGTAGCCGGGGAAGCCCGCGTCGGTCTCCCTGCCTGCGGCGCCGAGGCGGTCGACGGCCGGAACGGCCTGGGTCGGGGTCCGCAGCGGGCTCGCGCCCAGGGACTCCAGGGTGATGTTGGTGGTGTGGCCGGCCGCGATGTTCTCCAGCATGCGGCGCACGTCCGTCGCCGGAGGACGCTGCTGCGGCTCCTTGGCCATCAACGCCTGCAGTACCGGCGCCAGCGGGCCGGCGTTGCGCGGCTCGGGCAGCGGGTCGGTGACGACGGCCGCCAGCGTGGTCAGCGGCGACTCGCGACGGAACGGGGACTGGCCCTCCACCGCCGCGTACAGCGTCGCGCCGAGCGCCCACAGGTCCGACTCCGGACCGGGGCGGCCGCCGTGGACGCGCTCGGGCGCCAGGTAGTCGGGCGAGCCGACCAGGTCGCCGGTGCGGGTGAGCGCCGAGTCGCCGACGAAGGTGGCGATCCCGAAGTCGGTCAGCACCACCCGGCCGGTGCCGCGCTCCAACAGCACGTTGGCGGGCTTGACGTCACGGTGGATCACGCCGGCCAGGTGGGCGCGCTCCAGCGCGGCGAGCACCTGGGCACCGATCCGCGCGGCCTCGCGCGGATCGATCACACCCTCCTGCTCCACGAGCTCGGACAGCGAACGGCCGTCGATCAGCTCCATCACGATCCACGGCTTGCCGTCCTGCTCGACGACGTCGTGGATGGTGATGACACCCGGGTGCTTGATCCGCGCCGCGGCGCGGGCCTCCTGCTTCATCCGGGACTGGACGATCTGCAGATCCTCCTCGGCCAGGTGTCCGACGGAGAGCTCCTTGACCGCGACCTCGCGGTCGAGCATCTGGTCCGTCGCACGCCACACCGTGCCCATGCCGCCGCGCCCCAGGCGCGGGCCCAGCAGGTATCTACCCGCGAGCACGCGGCCCGCCTCCGTACCCACCGTCTGCCCCCTAGTCGCGGATCCTGCCGTTGCTTCCCGTTCCGCGGCAGGAACCGCGGTACGCGCACCCTATCCCTACCGTCGAACACCTCAGCGTCCCGGGCACGGCCTTGAGACCGGGATGTGACGCTTCGGCAGCGAAGGTCCCGTTCCCCGCCCGGACCGGGGTCTACGCGCGCTCAGCCCTTCAGGTTGGCGGCCAGCGCCAGCGTGACCAGGACCACAAGGATAATCGCACCCACGAGGACCGGACCCAGCAGCGCGCCACGGCGCCGGGGCGCCGCATGGTGGTGCCGTTCCGGTCTCCGGTCGACCATCTCGCTCGAAGCGCGCGACCGCTGCGCCGGCAAGCCGCCGGGTCTCGGCGCGGGCAGACGCGTCCCGGTCGGCAGCTCGACAGCACCACCGCGACCCGCCCCCGGCGGCAGCGCGGCCAGCTGCGCCTCGCGGTCCAGCGGCTCGGGCGCACGCAGCAGCAACTGGCGCAACGCGGCCCGCACCTGGGCGAGGCCGGGACGGCGTGCGGGGTCCTGGTCGAGCAGCCGGTCCAGCAGCGGGCGCAGCGGTCCGGCGGGCCGGGTGTCCGGCCGGAATCCGGCCCGGACCGCCGCGAACAGCTCCTCGACCCCGCCCTCGGGATACGGCGGCACGCCGGTGACCGAGCGGTAGAGCAGGACACCCAACGCCCAGGTGTCCACGGCCGGGCCGACCGGCAGCCCGGCGGAACCGACGATGCCCAGCTGCTCCGGCGCCCACCGTTCCGGCACCGCACCGACGATGACGGCCCGTGCGTCCCTGGCCCGCACCCGTGCCGGGCTCCAGAGCGACGTCGGCACCGAGGCACCTGCCTCGACCGCGCCCGGCCCCCCGCACAGGGCCTCCTGCGCGGCGGCGGCCGCGAGACCACCGAGCAGCGCGGCACCGTCCTCGCAGACGGTGACCGTGGCCGGGGTCAGATTGCCGTGGACCAGCCCCGCCCGGTGGATCACCTCCAGACCCGCGCTGACGTCGTAGGCCAGTTCGGCGGCACGGTAGGGCGACAGCGGGGCCCGTTCCAGCACCTGGGCGAGCGGCGCACCGGCCACCCACTCCCCCGCCACCCACAGGTAGCCGTCCTCGGCGAAGACCTGGAACACCTGGCTCAGCCGCGGGTGGTCGGGCACGGCGCGGGCCGCGGTCGCGGCGTGCCGCAGCGCGGTCGAGCGCGCGTCGCCGCCGTCGTCGACCACGCCGTCGCCCGCACCCTCGAAACCGCCGGGACCGCCGGGAAGGCCGTGACCGCCCGGACCGTCCTGGTCGAAGGGCGTCACCAACTCCGGCAGCGGCACCGCCTCCAGCAGCACCGGCGCGCCACTGCGCAGGTCACGCGCCTCGACCGCGCCCCCGCGCCGTCGCTCGGTCAGCTGGTAGCGCTCGGCGAGAAGACGGCCACCGGAGGCCTTGGCCATCGGTTCAGCCCCCCGCCGGCTGGAAGCTCTTGAAGAAGTCGTCGATCAGGGTGGCGTTGCGGGCGCCCTGCCAGGCCGCCTCGGATGCCGTCCAGTAGATCGCGTAGCCGTGGGACGCGTCCACCACGAAGCCGCGGTTCAGCGAGTGCCGCTGGACCAGGCCCGCGCGGAAGGTCCACTCCCAGTCGGCGGCGTCCCACCCCCGGTACGGGACCGCCCCGAGCCGGACCAGGTGGTAGTCGGTCAGACCGGCGGCGACCCGCGGCTCCTCGTTCTGCCAGGCCTTGAGCGCACCGGACTTGGCCGGGTGCGGGGTGAAGTCGACGACCAGCGTCCCGGCCGCGCCGGTCCAGCTGACCCGGGTGGCGGTGCGCGCGGTCTCCCGCCAGCCGATCGGGATCGCGATGGTCGAACCGCCCGGACCGGTCACGGTGTGGAAGCCGGCGGCGGGGTTCCGGTCCGTGCTCGGGGCGTCCGTGCCGGCGCGCGGCGACGAGGAGGCGCCGTCCTGGCTCGACGCGCCGCCGCCACTGCCGGCGGCACTGCCACTGCCGGTGCCACTGTCGTGGTGCAGCGCGGCCACGGCGGCGGTGACCAGCAGCACGGCCGCGACGACGATCGCGGCGACGAACAGCGGACGCCGCGACCTTCCCGACGACGCGGGCCGCCCCGACCGCCCGGCGTGCCCGGAACGCCCCTCCGTCGCGGTGTGGTCGTACTGGTGAGTGACCGTCGGCGCGGCCGAGTCCATCGGCGCCGTCGGACGGGTCGGCACGGACGGCACGGTCGGCAACGGCTGGACCCGGGTGGGGTCCGGCGCCGGGACGGACTGCGTCGGAGCCTCCGCCACGCTCCCCAGGTGGGCCGTGGCGCGCGCACGGCGCTCGTACTCGCCGATGACGCCGCCCAGCATCCGGCGCGTGGTCGAGGCGTCGAGCCGCTGGGCCGGGTCCTTGTGCAACAGCCCGGCGACGACCGGCTGCAGCAGCTTGTCACCGCTCAGTGTCGGCACCGGCTCGGTGATGACGGCCGTCAGCGTCGACAGGGCCGATCCCTTGTCGTAGGGAGGCACGCCCTCGACCATCGCGTACAGCGTCGCCCCGAGCGACCACATGTCCGCCGGCGGGCCCGGCACGTGGCCGCGGGCCCGCTCCGGTGAGATGTACGAAGGCGCACCGACCAGCATGCCCGTCGAGGTGACCGACGGGTCCCCCTCGACCCGGGCGATGCCGAAGTCCGTCAGCACGACCCGGCCGTCGTACCCGATCAGCACGTTCGACGGCTTCACGTCCCGGTGCAGGATGCCGACGCGGTGCGCCTCGGCCAGCACCCCGAGCAGCTCCAGCGCCACCTCGGCGGCCCGCTGCGGCGGGAGCACGCCGTCCGTGCGGATGACCTCGCTGAGCGAGCGGGACTCGACCAGCTCCATGACGATCCAGGGCCGGCCGTCCTCCTCGACCACGTCGTAGACGGTGACGGCACCGTTGTGCCGGATCCGCGCGATGGCCTTGGCCTCCGTCAGCGTCCGTGCCACGAGCCGGTGCTGCTCGTCGTCGTCCACGCCCGCCGCGAACCGCAGCTCCTTGACGGCGACGTCGCGCCCGAGGAACTCGTCCACGGCGCGCCACACCGTGCCCATGCCGCCCTGGCCGAGCACGGCCGCGAGGCGGTACCGCGAGGCGAGGAGCATGCCGGTGTTGTCCGGGTGCGTGTCGCTCATCCGCGAGGTCCCTCCAAGGGGGTGCCCCCGGCCGAAGGCTGGGGGAGGGTCGTGCCGCGTGGCGCTGTCGCGGTCCATCCTGCCGTGAAGGACGCACAATCAGGCAGGCGGGGTTCGCCTGCGGGCGCAGGGTACCGAACCCGGGTAACCTGCCCGCGCCGCGGTGCCCTGCTCGCGCCGCTCGAGCGGCGCCGCCACTCAGGCGGTACGGCTACACGAGCGGCACGGCGACATGAGCGGCGCAGCCACGTGAGCGGCACGACCACACGAGCGGCGCCGCCACTCCAGCGGCACAGCTACACGAGCGGCACGGCCACATGAGCGGCGCGATCTCTCAAACGCCACGGCCACATGAGCGCCACGGCCACTCAAACGGCGCGACCACTCAAGCACCACAGCCACATGAGCGCCACGGCTACTTGAGCGGCACGATGTCCGGCGCCCCCAGACGCGCCGCGTCCGCGGTCAGGTCGTCGGGCTGCTCCTGCGACTCGCGCTCCGCGGCGACGCGCACCCGGTAGTGCTCGACCTCCTTGTCGATCTGGGCCTTGTCCCAGCCCAGTTCGGCGCCCATCAGGGCGGCCGCCTCCGCCATGACCGCGGTGCCGCGGTCGAAGGTCTCGATGGAGATGCGGGTCCGGCGCGCCAGCACGTCGTCGAGGTGGCGGGCGCCCTCCGCGCGGGCCGCGTAGACGACCTCGGCGCGCAGGTAGTCGTCCGCGCCGCTCAGCGGCTCGGCCAGGCCGGGCTCCTCGGCGATGAGCTGGAGCACCTCCTCCGTCAGCGCCCCGTAGCGGTTCAGCAGGTGCTCCACGCGCGCGACGTGCAGGCCGCTGCGGCGGGCGAGCTCGCCGCGCGCGTTCCACAACGCGCGGTATCCCTCGGCGCCGGCCAGCGGGACGGTGTCGGTGCAGCAGGGCGCGACGCGCTGGTCGAGACCGTGCACCACCTCGTCGACGGCATCCTTGGCCATCACCCGGTAGGTCGTGTACTTGCCGCCCGCGACCACGACCAGCCCCGGCGCGGCGTGCTGCACCACGTGTTCGCGGCTGAGCTTGGACGTCGCCTCGGACTCGCCTGCGAGCAGCGGGCGCAGGCCGGCGTAGACGCCCTCGACGTCCTCGCGGGTCAGCGGTACCGCCAGCACGCTGTTGACGTGGTCGAGCAGGTAGGCGATGTCCGCGCTGCTGGCGGCCGGGTGGTCCTTGTCGAGGGTCCACTCGGTGTCGGTCGTGCCGACGATCCAGTGGCGACCCCAGGGGATGACGAACAGCACGCTCTTCTCGGTCCGCAGGATCAGACCGGTCGAGGAGTGGATCCGGTCGCGCGGCACGACCAGGTGGATGCCCTTGGACGCGCGCACGTGGAACTGCCCGCGCTCGCCGACCATCGCCTGCGTCTCGTCCGTCCACACGCCGGTCGCGTTGACGATCTGGCGGGCCCGGACGACGAACTGACTGCCCGACTCCAGATCGTCGACGCGCGCGCCGACGACGCGCTCGCCCTCGCGCAGGAACCCGATGACCCGGGCCCGGTTCGCGACGTGCGCGCCGTAGGAGGCGGCGGTGCGGACGAGGGTGGTCACGAAACGCGCGTCGTCCATCTGCGCGTCCCAGTACTGCACCGCGCCGACCAGTGCGTCCTTGCGCAGCGAGGGCGCCTGCCGCAGGGCCTGGCGGCGGCTGAGGTGTTTGTGGAGCGGCAGCCCGCGGCCGTGACCGGAGGAGACGGACATCGCGTCGTACAGCGCGATGCCGGAGCCGACGTACGGCCGCTCCCAGCCGCGCCCCTGCAGCGGGTAGAGGAACGGCACCGGCTTGACCAGGTGCGGAGCCAGGCGCCCCAGCAGGAGACCGCGTTCCTGCAGGGCCTCCTTGACGAGCGCGAAGTCGAGCATCTCCAGGTAGCGCAGCCCGCCGTGGATCAGCTTGCTGGACCGGGAGGAGGTGCCGGCGGCCCAGTCCCGGGCCTCGACGAGACCGGTCGCCAGGCCGCGTGTCGCCGCGTCCAGCGCGGTCCCCGCGCCGACCACGCCCCCGCCGACGACGAGGACGTCGAGTTCGCGCTCCGCGAGCCGCGCGAGCGCTGCCGCGCGTTCGGTGGGACCCAGCTTGATGCTTCGCATGACGCCTCCGCGGATGGCCCGGCCTTCCGATCAACACTACGGAAAGTGCGGCGGGATCCGGCTAAAGGCACGGAGTCAGTTGCAGGAACCTTCAGGGGCGCGAGGCTCTGCCGACATGCGGCTCCGCCGCGTGAGCGCGACAAGCCACTCTGTGTGGTGACTCGCCGAGCGAGCAGGGCCGTCCGCGGTGGGTGGTTGCTCGCGCCCGCGCGGCGGAGCCGCGAATCGGCAGAGCCTCGCGCCCCTGGGCTGGGTGCAACTATCGGGCGACAGTCACTTCCACCCGCTGGAACTCCTTGAGCTCCGAGTAGCCCGTGGTCGCCATCGCGCGGCGCAGCGCGCCGAAGAGGTTCATGGTGCCGTCCGGGGTGTGCGACGGGCCGAGGAGGATCTCCTCGGTGGTGCCGACCGTGCCGAGGTCGACACGCTTGCCGCGCGGCAGCTCCTCGTGGACGGCCTCGCTGCCCCAGTGGAAGCCGCGGCCGGGCGCGTCGGTGGCCCGCGCCAGCGCCGCGCCGATCATGACGGCGTCGGCGCCGCAGGCGATCGCCTTGGACAGGTCGCCGGAGAAGCCCACGCCGCCGTCGGCGATGACGTGGACGTAGCGGCCACCGGACTCGTCCATGTAGTCGCGACGCGCCGCCGCGACATCGGCCACGGCGGTGGCCATCGGGACCTGGATACCCAGCACGGTGCGCGTGGTGTGCGCGGCGCCGCCGCCGAAGCCGACCAGGACGCCGGCCGCGCCGGTGCGCATCAGGTGCAGGGCCGCGGTGTAGGTGGCGCAGCCGCCGACGATGACCGGGACGTCGAGCTCGTAGATGAACTGCTTGAGGTTGAGCGGCTCGGCGGCGCTGGAGACGTGCTCGGCGGAGACGGTCGTGCCGCGGATCACGAAGATGTCGACGCCGGCGTCGACGACGACCTTGGAGAACTCGGCGGTGCGCTGCGGCGACAGGGCCGCGGCGGTGACGACGCCGGACTCCCGGATCTCCTTCAGGCGCTGGGTGATCAGCTCGGCCTTGATCGGCTGGCGGTAGATCTCCTGGAGGCGACGCGTCGCGACGGCCTCGTCCTTGATCTCGGTGATCTCCTGCAGCAGCGGGCGCGGGTCCTCGAAGCGGGTCCACAGGCCCTCGAGGTTCAGCACACCGAGACCGCCGAGGCGGCCGATCGCGATGGCCTGCTCCGGGGAGACGACCGAGTCCATCGGGGCGGCCAGGAACGGCAGCTCGAAGCGGTAGGCGTCGATCTGCCACGCGATCGAGACCTCCTTCGGGTCCCGCGTGCGGCGGCTCGGAACGACCGCGATGTCGTCGAAGGCGTACGCCCGCCGGCCCCGCTTGCCCCGCCCGATCTCGATCTCGGTCACCTGAACTGCTCCCTCGGTTGTGCTCAGCGACTGCCAGCGCCCAGTATCTCGCACAACGCCGGAGGGGCCGCGCGCGGCATGCGCCCTCCGCTTCGGCTCCGCTACGGCCGAGGGCCCGCATCGCTCGTTCCTCGCGATGCGGGCCCTCAATCTACGCTGCGCCTCAGCGCGGGCTACCGGAGCGGCCGCTCCGTGAGACGTCCGGTCCAGCAGACGGCTGCTGCGGCGGCTACTTCGAGGAGTAGTTCGGCGCCTCGACCGTCATCTGGATGTCGTGCGGGTGGCTCTCCTTCAGACCGGCCGAGGTGATCCGCACGAAGCGCGCGTCGCGCTTCATCGCGTCGACCGACTCGGCGCCCACGTAGCCCATGGACTGACGCAGACCGCCGACCAGCTGGTAGATGACCGAGCCGACCGGGCCGCGGTAGGCGACCTGGCCCTCGATGCCCTCGGCGATCAGCTTCTCGTCGGAGGTGACGTCGCCCTGGAAGTAGCGGTCCTTGGAGAAGGACTTGGCCTGGCCGCGGGACTGCATGGCGCCCAGCGAGCCCATGCCGCGGTAGGACTTGAACTGCTTGCCGTTGATGAAGAGCAGCTCACCCGGCGACTCCTCGCAGCCGGCCAGCAGGCTGCCCAGCATGACGGTGTCGGCACCGGCGGCCAGGGCCTTGCCGATGTCGCCGGAGTACTGCAGGCCACCGTCACCGATCAGCGGCACGCCGGCCACGTTGGCCGCGACGGCGGCCTCGTAGATCGCGGTGACCTGCGGGACACCGACACCGGCGACGACGCGGGTGGTGCAGATGGAGCCCGGGCCGATACCGACCTTGATGCCGTCGACGCCCGCGTCGATCAGCGCCTGGGCGCCGTCCCGGGTGGCGACGTTACCGCCGACCACGTCGGCCTTGACCGCCGACTTGATCTTGGACATCCAGTTCAGCGCGTTGCGGTTGTGGCCGTGGGAGGTGTCCACGACGATGAAGTCCGCGCCCGCCTCGGCCAGCGCGATGGCGCGGTCCAGGGCCTCGGCGGAGGCACCCACGGCGGCACCGACGATGAGGCGGCCCTCGGAGTCCTTCGCGGCGTTCGGGTACTGCTCGGCCTTGACGAAGTCCTTGACCGTGATCAGGCCCTTGAGCTTGCCGTCGCCGTCGACGAGCGGCAGCTTCTCGATCTTGTGACGGCGCAGCAGGGCCATCGCGTCGACGCCGGAGATGCCCACCTGGCCGGTGATCAGCGGCATCGGGGTCATGATCTCGCGGACCTGGCGGCTGCGGTCCGGCTCGAAGGCCATGTCGCGGTTGGTGACGATGCCGAGCAGGCGGCCCTCGCCGTCGGTGACCGGGACACCGGAGATCCGGAACTTGGCACACAGGGCGTCCGCCTCGGCCAGCGTGGCGTCGGGGGAGACCGTGATCGGGTCGGTGACCATGCCGGACTCGGAGCGCTTGACCAGGTCGACCTGGTTCACCTGGTCCTCGATGGAGAGGTTCCGGTGCAGCACGCCGGCGCCGCCCTGACGGGCCATGGCGATCGCCATCCGGGCCTCGGTGACCTTGTCCATGGCGGCGGAGAGCAGCGGGATGTTCACCCGCACATTGCGCGAGACACGCGAGGAGGTGTTGACCGCATTGGGCAGGACCTCGGAGGGGCCCGGCAGCAGCAGCACATCGTCGTAGGTGAGCCCGAGCATGCCGAACTTCTCGGGGACTCCAGCTGCGTTGTAAGACATGACACCCTTCCCGAAGTGGATCCGCGGACCTGGGGCGGGAAGCTGGTGGCCGCACCCGCCCGACGCGGCACGGCGCCTTGCGGGGGCCGCGTGGGTGAGCAGCTCGGCACCGTTGACTAATTCTACCGGGCCTCGCGAGGCACCCTTGCGCATCTCCAACAACTGAGGTAGCAGTCACATTCCCGAACTTGGGACGATCCTCCAGTTGCCACCCGGGAGCCTCGCGCACCCCTGCCGGCTAGGCCGAGAGCCCCTCCGGGCCCTCGGGGCCGTTCTCCGCCAGCGCGCGGAGACGCGACAGCGCACGGTGCTGGGCGACGCGGACCGCGCCGGGGGTCATGCCGAGGACCTCGCCCGTCTCCTCCGCGGTCAGACCCGCGGCGACGCGGAGCAGAACCAGCTCGCGCTGCCGCTCGGGCAGCAGCGCCAGGAGCTCGCGCATCCACGCGGCGTCGCTGCTCAGCAGCGCGCGCTCCTCGGGACCGAGGGCGTCGTCCGGCGTGTCGGGGAGTTCCTCCCCCAGCGGGACGCTCTGCGCGGGACCGCCGCGCATCGCGGCGCGCTGCAGATCGGCGATCTTGTGAGCGGCGATGCTGTAGACGAAGGCTTCGAACGGGCGGCCCTCGTCGCGGTAGCGCGGCAGCGCGCACAGGACCGCGAGGCAGACCTCCTGGGCCACGTCGTCGACGTGGTGCCGGGCGTTGCCCGGAAGACGGACCAGCTTGGCCCGGCAGTAGCGCAGTACCAGCGGGTGGACCTGCGAGAGCAGGGCGTCGACCGCGTCCGGATCCCCGCCGACGGCGTGCTCGAGGAGCGGCCCGATGGGCATACCGGACCCCTGGCCGGGGCTCGCCTCGTCGTCACGCACTGGTCCATGGTGCCTGGTCACCGGCGAAAACGTGACACCGCACCCTGACTTGTGCATCGGAACGTTATCCGCCACGCCACCACCCCCGCCCTGCCGGACTCCGCGTCACACCATCCATGGTGCGCCCTCGGGTGGGAAACGGGCCATGCCCCCTCCCACCCGGCAGGCCACAAGCCGGTCAGGCGATCAGCGGACCAGGCCCCAGCGGAAGCCCAGTGCCACGGCGTGCGCACGGTCGGACGCACCGAGCTTCTTGAAGAGCCGACGGGCGTGCGTCTTGACGGTGTCCTCGGAGAGGAACAGCTCACGGCCGATCTCGGCGTTGCTGCGGCCATGACTCATGCCCTCCAGCACCTGGATCTCACGAGCCGTCAGCGTGGGGGCCGCACCCATCTCGGCGCAGCGCAGCCGGCGCGGGGCGAGCCGCCACGTCGGGTCGGCGAGCGCCTGGGTGACCGTGGCCCGCAGCTCGGCGCGGGAGGCGTCCTTGTGCAGGTAGCCACGGGCGCCGGCGGCGACCGCGAGCGCCACGCCGTCGAGGTCCTCGGCGACCGTCAGCATGATGATGCGCGCACCCGGGTCGGCCGAGAGAAGACGGCGGACCGTCTCCACCCCGCCCAGACCCGGCATACGGACGTCCATCAGCACCAGGTCGGAGCGGTCCGCCACCCAACGGCGGAGGACCTCCTCGCCGTTGGTGGCCGTGGTCACTCGATCGACTCCGGGCACCGTCGCGACGGCGCGACGCAGTGCCTCGCGGGCGAGCGGGGAATCGTCACAGACGAGAACGGAAGTCATGACCCGCCTCCGTTGCTGATGAGCGTCACCTTGAGCCTCCTGGCTGGTACGAATCGTCACCGGCACGGCCTCCGGTGGACCGGCGTCTTCCCCGACGCCCGTGCCGTTTGCCGCCTCCGCACTCCCAACGACCGTCACCCGAATGAGTTACGGTCTGGCCGCAGCCTCCACCACTCTACGTGTTTGACCCGCTACGGATCATCCACCTCGCGGTGCACACCGGCGCAAATGCGCCGCTCGTACGACGACCGCGCGCCTCGTCGGGCTTGCCGTTAGGCCCAACGAGTGCACCCGCATGCAGGACACGCTTCCCCGCCACGTGGTGGATTAGTCCGTTTTCATGGGATTTGATGGTTATCGGCACGTTATGCAACGCTGATGGCCTCTTGTCCGTTAGATCTGCATGAGTCATATTTCCATCAGTTCGTACTGAATCGCTAGCACCACTCAAGGGATCAACGACCATGGCCGACTACTCACGGCTTCCTGGCCCGAACGCAGACCTGTGGGACTGGCAGCTCTCCGCCGCTTGCCGCGGCGTGGACAGCTCTCTGTTCTTCCATCCGGAAGGAGAGCGTGGAGCCGCACGGACCTCGCGGGAACAGTCCGCCAAGGAGGTCTGCATGCGGTGCCCGGTGCGCGCGGAGTGCGCGTCGCACGCACTGGCGGTACGTGAGCCCTACGGGGTCTGGGGCGGCCTCACCGAGGACGAACGCGAGGAGCTGTTGGGGCGGGCCCGCCGCCGCACCCTCGATCCGCTCTCGCTGCTGCCCGTCGACTGAAACGAGAGCTGACGGAACGTTTCTTCACCGCTCCACCAGGGCCTGTCGGCTTCGTCTACAGGCCCTTGAGCTTCTCCACCATCAGCGCCACTGCCGGAACCCGTCCCAGGTCCGGCAGTGTCAGCGCGACGATCTCCCGGGCCACCTCCGCGGCCAGCGGGACGACGGCGACCCCGTCCGTCCGCGTGGCCGCGAGGGCGAGCCGCGGCAGCACGGCCACGCCCAGTCCCGCGGCGACCAGCCCCAGGACGGCCGGGTAGTCGTCGGTCGCGAAGTCGATCCGCGGCGTGAAGCCCGCGGCCTCGCACAGGTCCACCAGGTGCCCCCGGCACTGCGGGCATCCGGCGATCCACGGGTCCGCCTGCAGCGCGGCGAGGTCGCCGAGCTCCGGTTCCCCCGCGAGCGGGTGGTCGGCCGGGAGAAGCGCCACCAGCGGGTCCCGGCGCAGCCGCGTCACGGCCAGATCGCTCCAGTCCTCCGGCTCGGCGGACGGGTAGCGGAAGGCGAGGACGAGCTCGCACTCGACGGCCCGCAGCATCCCGACGGAGGCCGGCGGCTCGGCCTCGGTCAGCGACACCTGCACCCCCGGCGCCTCCACGCGCAGCGCGGCCACCGCGGCGGGCACGAGCGTGGCGCTCGCGGTCGGGAACGAGACCAGTCGCACCCGGCCCGTCCGCAGCCCCGCGATCCCCGCGACGGCGTCCTCCGCGGCGGCGAGCCCCGCGAGCACGCCCGCGGCGTGCTCGGCGAGCACGCGGCCGGCCTCGCTCAGCGCGACGCCGCGCCCGACGCGGACCACGAGCGGGGTGCCGAGGGAGCGCTCCAGTGCCTTCATCTGCTGGCTGATCGCGGGCTGGGTCAGCCCGAGCTCGCGCGCGGCGGCGGAGAAGCTGCCCTGGCGTTCCACGGCGCGCAGCACGCGGAGATGTCTGGCCTCGATCACGGGGCCAGCTTAGGGACGTCGCACGACCTCAGGGGCGCGAGGAACCGCGCGAGGAACCCTCCCCCGGCCTTCGGCCGGGGGATTGTCGCGCCCACGCGGCGGAGCCGCACAGGTAGCGCCTCGCGCCCCTGGAGGCTGTGCCTCCTGGAGGGTGCGACTTAGCCTTGTCTGCCATGGGAACCCTGATCTCCGTCAACGTCGGGCGGCCGGAGCCGACCGAGTACTCCGATCCCGGCGTCACCGCCATCGGGAAGAAGCCCGTGGACGGCCCCGTCGAGGTCACCGCGCCGACCGAGCGCAAGGGCGTCAGCGGCCTGGCCGGGGACGCGATCTGCGACGTGCGGCACCACGGCGGGGTGGACCAGGCCGTGTACGCGTACGCCCGCGAGGAGCTGGACGTGTGGGCCGAGGAGCTCGGCCGCGCGCTGCCGGACGGGGTGTTCGGGGAGAACCTGACCACCACCGGGCTCGCCGTCTCCGACGCGGTCATCGGGGAGCGCTGGCGGATCGGCGAGACGCTGCTGCTGGAGGTGAGCGCGACCCGCATCCCGTGCCGGACCTTCGCCGGCTGGATGGAGCAGGAGCGTTGGGTCAGGACGTTCACGGACCGCGCGCGCCCCGGCGCATACCTGCGGGTGCTCACGCCCGGCGTGATCCGCTCGGGCGACGCGATCACCGTGGTGCACACGCCGGAGCACGGCGTCAGCTCGGCGGACGTCTTCCGCGCGCTGCACTCCCGTGCGCCGGAGGTGCTCCCCCTGATGCTGGATCTGCCCGGCCTGGCCGAGGGGCACCGCGAGTCGGCCGCGAAGCGGTTGGGGGTCTGAGACGCCGGAAGCCCGGCACCCCCGAGGGGGGCCGGGCTTCCGCGTGATCGACGCGATCAGGCAGCGTCAGTGCGAGTGGCCGTGGCCACCGTGGGAGTGACCGGCCGCGGCCGGCTCCTCCTCCTTCTTCTCGACGACCAGGGTCTCGGTCGTGAGCAGCAGGGAGGCGATGGACGCGGCGTTCTCCAGCGCGGAGCGGGTCACCTTGACCGGGTCGATGACGCCGGCCTTGACCAGGTCGCCGTACTCGCCGGTGGCGGCGTTGTAGCCCTCGCGGACGTCGCCGAGCTCGGCCACCTTGGTGGTGATGACGTAGCCCTCGAGGCCCGCGTTCTGGGCGATCCAGCGCAGCGGCTCGACCAGGGCGCGGCGGACCACCGCGACACCCACGGCCTCGTCGCCGGCCAGGCCGAGGCCGCCGTCGAGCACCTTCTGCGCGTGGACCAGGGAGGCGCCACCGCCGGCGACGATGCCCTCCTCGACCGCGGCGCGGGTCGCCGAGATGGCGTCCTCGAGACGGTGCTTCTTCTCCTTGAGCTCGACCTCGGTGGCCGCGCCGACCTTGATGACGCAGACGCCGCCGGCCAGCTTGGCCAGGCGCTCCTGCAGCTTCTCGCGGTCCCAGTCGGAGTCGGTGCCCTCGATCTCGCCCTTGATCTGGGCGACGCGACCGGCGACCTCCTCGGAGGAGCCGGCGCCGTCGACGATCGTGGTGTCGTCCTTGGAGACGGTCACGCGACGGGCGGTGCCGAGCACGTCCAGGCCGGCCTGGTCGAGCTTGAGGCCGACCTCCTCGGCGATGACGGTGGCGCCGGTCAGCGTGGCGATGTCGCCCAGCATGGCCTTGCGGCGGTCACCGAAGCCGGGGGCCTTGACGGCGACGGCGTTGAAGGTGCCACGGATCTTGTTGACGACGAGGGTGGAGAGCGCCTCGCCCTCGACGTCCTCGGCGATGATCAGCAGCGGCTTGGAGGCACCACCCTGGAGGATCTTCTCCAGCAGCGGGAGCAGGTCCTGGATCGAGGAGATCTTGCCCTGGTGGACGAGGATGTACGGGTCCTCGAGCACGGCCTCCATGCGCTCCTGGTCCGTGGTCATGTAGGGCGACAGGTAACCCTTGTCGAACTGCATGCCCTCGGTGAACTCGAGCTCCAGGCCGAAGGTGTTGGACTCCTCGACGGTGATGACACCGTCCTTGCCCACCTTGTCCATGGCCTCGGCGATGAGCTCGCCGACGGTCTGGTCCTGCGCGGACAGCGCGGCGACGGCGGCGATGTCCTCCTTGCCCTCGACCTCGCGGGCGACGGAGAGCAGGTGCGCGGAGACGGCCTTGACGGCTGCGTCGATGCCGCGCTTGAGGGCGGCCGGACCGGCGCCCGCGGTGACGTTGCGCAGACCCTCGTTGACGAGCGCCTGGGCCAGGACGGTCGCGGTGGTGGTGCCGTCACCCGCGATGTCGTTGGTCTTGGTGGCGACCTCCTTGACGAGCTGCGCGCCAAGGTTCTCGTACGGGTCGTCCAGCTCGACCTCGCGGGCGATGGTGACACCGTCGTTGGTGATGGTCGGCGCACCGAACTTCTTGTCGATGACGACATTGCGGCCCTTGGGGCCGATCGTCACCTTGACGGTGTCGGCCAGCTTGTTGACACCGCGCTCCAGCGAGCGGCGGGCGTCCTCGTCGAACTGCAGGATCTTGGCCATGCCTGGGGTTTCCCTCTCGAAACGACCGCGCCCCGGACCCCGTGGTACGGAGTGCCGGGGCGGGTCACGACTATGCCTTGGCCGCCGGAGCGGTCAGCTGGTCAGGTCTTACTTCTCGATGACCGCGAGCACGTCACGGGCCGAGAGGACCAGGTACTCCTGGCCCTGGTACTTGACCTCGGTGCCGCCGTACTTGCTGTAGAGGACGACGTCGCCGACGGCGACATCCAGCGGAAGACGCTGGCCGTCCTCGAAGCGGCCCGGACCGATCGCGAGGACGACGCCCTCCTGGGGCTTCTCCTTCGCGGTGTCCGGGATGACCAGGCCAGAGGCGGTGGTCTGCTCGGCGTCGAGCGGCTGGACCACAATGCGGTCCTCGAGCGGCTTGATGGCAACCTTGGAGCTGGTGGTCGTCACGATCCGACCTCCCCCTTCGGAGATCCGGGGTACACATGTCTTGGGGCGTGAAGACATGGCATGCCCGTCGTCGCGGTGCCGGACGTACCGTCTCACGCTTAGCGCTCTCGTGTGGAGAGTGCCAACGACGACTGTAGGCGGCGGTTAGCACTCGGTCAACCAGAGTGCCAACGCGTCGCCCATGTGTTTCGACGGCGGGGCCCCGTCACAATGGTCCCGTGCGCACCGAAGACCTCCACGCCCTGCTGACGCCCGAGGGCCAGGACCTGCTGGCCGAGCTGCGGGACTACTCCCCCGGCGACGAGTTGGCGCTGGCCACGCGGCTGCGGCGGACGCACCCGGCGGAGCTGGTCTCCGCCGCGCTCGCGCAGGCGCGGCTGCGCAGCCGGGCGGAGCCGAAGTTCGGCGCGGACGCGGCCCGGATGTGGTTCACGCCCAACGGCGTCGAGCAGTCCACCCGCCGCAACGTGGCCGAGTGGCGGGCGCAGCGGATGAGGGCGCTCGGGGTCACCTCCGTCGCGGACCTCTGCTCGGGCATCGGCGGGGATGCGATCGCGCTGGCCCGGGCCGGGATCAGGGTGCTGGCGGTGGACCTGGACCCGGTCACCCACGCCGTCGCGCAGGCCAATGCCGAGGCGCTGGGCCTGGCCGACCTGATCGAGGCCCGCTGCGCGGACGTCGCGGAGGTCGACACGACCGGCTGCGACGCCGTCTTCGTGGACCCTGCGCGCCGTGGCGGGCGCGGCCGCATCTTCGACCCGGAGGCCTACGCCCCGCCGCTCAGCTGGGCCGTACAGGCCGCCCGCAAGGCCTCCGTGGGTGCCATCAAGGTGGCCCCGGGCATCCCGCACGAGGCCGTCCCCGAGGACGCCGAGGCGGAGTGGGTGTCGGAGGCCGGGGACGTGAAGGAGGCGGCGATCTGGTTCGGCACGAAGGCCGCCGAGCCGCACCGGGCGACGCTGCTGCCCGCCGGGGCCAGTCTGACGGGCGGTCGGCTGCCGGACCCGGAGCCGGGGCCGGTCCGGCGCTACCTCTACGAGCCGGACGGCGCCGTGATCCGCGCGCACCTGGTCGCCGAGGTGGCCGCCGAGCTGGAGGCCACCCTCATCGACCCGACCATCGCGTACCTGACGACGGACCAGCTGACGCCCACTCCCTGGGCCACCGCCTACGAGATCACCGACACGCTGCCGTTCAACCTGAAGAAGCTCAAGGCGCTGGTCCGCGAGCGCGGCATCGGGACCCTGGTCATCAAGAAGCGCGGCTCCGCGATCGAGCCGGAGGAGCTGCGCAAGAAGATCAAGCCGGAGGGGGTGAACTCGGCGGTCGTGGTGTTGACCCGGGCCGCCGGTGCACCCGTGATGCTGGTGGGTCGGCCCGCCTGAAGGGTCAGGCCGGCGGAGCGATGTAGTCCTCGAGCCGGGCCACGCTGAAGCCCTGCTCCTCGATCCGCTTCACCATGTTGACGAACATCGCCACCATGGACTCGCCCTTGAGCTCGGAGGGCCCGCGGAAGTGGGCGAGGATGATGTCGCCGGGGCGCAGCTTCCTGTCCGCCGCCTGGTACTGGAAGCCCGTGATCTGCATCGTCTCCTTCCACAGGATGATCGCGCGCGGGCCGCACGCCTGGACGGCGGTGTTGAGGCTGCCGGTGTACGCGCCCGCGCCGTAGGGCGGGCGGAACAGGTAGGGCGCGGTGCCGTAGACGGAGGTCAGCGTCTTCTGGTCCTCGCAGACCTGCTGCTTCTGCGCCGCGAGCGAGATGGTGTTCATCGGCGGGTGGCTGACGGTGTGGTTCTCGATGCGGTTGCCGAGCGCCTGGAGCGGCTTGAAGTAGCCGTAGTCGTTCTTGATGATGTCCTTGGTCAGGAACATCGTGACGGGGATCTTCAGATCCTCCATCAGCTTCACGAAGCGCGGGTCCTTCTCGGCGCCGTCGTCGAGGGTGATGAAGACGACCTTGTCGGTGGTCGGGATGTGCGAGATCACCGGCACCTTGCCCGTCGCCGACAGCTTGACCGGCTTGTCCGCCGGCGGCGCGGGCGCGGGGAGCAGCGGCTTGAGGCCCCACTTGGCCCACAGGGCCGCGGGGACGGAGTCGTTGGACGTGCCGTCGCCGAGCGGTGAGGCCGTCTCGGTGGGGACGCCCGTCGGCTGCGGCGCGGCCTTGGCACCCGACCCGCTTCCGCAGGCCGCGACGGTCAGGGCCATCCCGAGCGCGGTCACCGCGCCGAGCCACTTCTTCATTTCTACGAACCTGGTGCTCTCTACTCGGACAGACGGTGCAACTCATCATGAGACGCCGGAACGTGCGTCTCGGTTACGGGAAGGGAAGAGTCCGCCGAGAGATCGAACGCCGAGGGGGCCCGGTCGCGCCGGACCATCTCCGCGCCGAGCGCGGCGACCATCGCGCCGTTGTCGGTGCAGAGCTTCGGACGCGGGACACGCAGGGTGATGCCCGCGCGGTCGCAGCGCTCCTGGGCCATCGCCCGCAGCCGGGAGTTGGCGGCGACGCCGCCGCCGATCATCAGGTGGTCGACGCCCTCGTCCTTGCAGGCGCGGACGGCCTTGCGGGTCAGCACGTCGACGACGGCCTCCTGGAACGAGGCGGAGACGTCGCGGACCGGCACCTCCTCGCCGGCCCGGCGCTTGGCCTCGACCCAGCGCGAGACGGCGGTCTTCAGGCCCGAGAAGGAGAAGTCGTAGGCGGGGTCCTTGGCGCCGGACAGCCCGCGGGGGAAGGCGATGGCGGCCGGGTCGCCCTCGCGGGCGTAGCGGTCGATCACCGGGCCGCCGGGGAAGCCCAGGTTGAGCAGGCGGGCGACCTTGTCGAAGGCCTCGCCGGCCGCGTCGTCGATGGTGGCGCCGAGCGAGCGGACCTCGCTGGTGATGTCCTCGGTGAACAGCAGCGAGGAGTGGCCGCCGGAGACCAGCAGCGCCATCGTCGGCGAGGGCAGTCGGCCGTGCTCCAGCTGGTCGACGCAGATGTGCGAGGCAAGGTGGTTGACGCCGTAGAGGGGCTTGCCGAGCGCGTACGCGTAGGCCTTGGCGGCGCTGACGCCGACCAGCAGCGCGCCCGCGAGGCCGGGCCCGGCGGTGACGGCGATGCCGTCGAGGTCGCTCGCCTTGATCCCGGCCTCGTCCAGCGCCCGCTGCACGGTCGGCACCATGGCCTCCAGGTGCGCGCGGCTGGCGATCTCGGGCACGACGCCGCCGAAGCGGCCGTGCTCCTCGACACTGGAGGCGACGGCGTCGGCGAGCAGGGTGGTGCCCCGGACGATGCCGACGCCGGTCTCGTCGCAGGAGGTCTCGATCCCGAGGACCAGCGGTTCGTCAGCGGCCATCGTCAGTGCTTCCCTCATCTGTCGTCGGACCGTCGGCCATCAGGCGGCGCATCACCAGGGCGTCGACGCCGGACGGTTGGTAGTAGTTGCGGCGGAAGCCCACCGGCTCGAAGCCGAAGCGCGTGTAGAGACGCTGCGCGCGGTCGTTGTCGACGCGCACCTCCAGCAGCAGTTCGGTGCAGCGGGCCGACTCGGCCTGGTCGAGCAGGCGCTGCAGCAGCCGTGCGCCGAGGCCGGTGCCCCACTGGTCCTCGGCCACGGCGATGGTCTGCACGTCGCCCTCACCGGAGATCGCCATCAGGCCCGCGTACCCGACGAGGCGGCCGTCCGCGTCCTCGGCGACCGTGTACCAGCGGGTGGCGCGGGCGTGCCGGGCGTCGGCGAGCTCGGACCAGAACATCCCCGCCGACCAGGCGTCCTCGGGGAAGAGCTCGCGCTCCAGCTCCAGCACCGGCTCGATGTCCCACCAGCGCATCTCGCGGAGCGTCGCCGTGCGCGGTTCGAGCGAGGTCGTCATGCGGGCAGCACCGTCTTGTAGTTCTTCGGCACCTCGGCGTCGGGGCGGCGCAGGTACAGCGGCGTACTCGGAGAGGGCAGCTCGGCGGAGGTCCCGGCCGCGACGGCGTCGGCGGCGAAGGCGGCGAGCGCGGCGGCGGACTGGTGGGCCGGGCCGTCCTGCACCGCGCCGGGGAATGTCTCCGGGTAGAGCAGCGCCCCGGCCCCGACGGAGGGCAGCCCCGCGACCTTCTCGGCGATGTCGGCCGGGCGGTCCACGGCGGGGCCCTCGACGCGGACGCCGTCGGCGTCGTAGCGGGCCCAGTAGACCTCCTTGCGGCGGGCGTCGGTCGCGACCACGAACGGGCCGCTGACGGCGCCGGTGTCACGGGCGGCGCGGGCGATGCCGTCGAGGGTGCAGACGCCGTGCACGGGGATGCCAAGCGCGTGCCCGAGGGCGGCGGCGGTGGCGAGGCCCACCCGCAGGCCGGTGTAGGGGCCGGGACCGACGCCGACGGCGATGCCGCCGACCCGCTCCTTGGCGACGCCGGCCTCCCTCAGCACCGCGTCGATCGTCGGCAGCAGCAGTTCGCCGTGGCGTCGGGCGTCGATCTGGTCGGCGGACGCGAGGACCTCACCGGTCCCGGTGTCGAGGACGGCGGCCGTGACGGCGGGCGTGGCGGTGTCGAACGCAAGCAGAAGCACGGTCCCAGGTTAGAGGGTCCGGCAGCGGGGGGCCGGGGGAGGAGCGCCCGCCGCGGAGCGGCTGGTGTTCACAGCGGGCCGAGTCTGGGCGGGGCGGACGAGAGGGGCACCTCCCGGCCGAAGGCTGGGGGAGAGTCCGTGCGGAGCATCGGCGACTGAGGACAACCCGGCCAGGGGCACCCCCGGCCGAAGGCTGGGGGAGAGTCCGGGCGTCGCGACGCCGGCCCCTCGCTGCCGGACCCTCTGGTGTCCCGCTCCGGGCCGGTGCCGCCCTGCTTGTCGCCGCGGGCAGGTGGAAGGATGAGAGGCTTAGGCCACTGCTTGCCGCTGTCGTTGGAGGATCCCCGTGGCGAAACTCGGTTCGGGCTCGGTCGTCACCGCGCTGACCGCCGGCGCGCTCGCCGTCGTGGCCATGCTCGCCGTGCAGGCCAAGAGCTCCGCGTCGACGACGACCGCGTCCGGTGCGGGCGGCAAGGCGCCGGCCGTCTCCGCCAGCAGCAAGCCGGGCACGAAGGCGACCCCCGACAAGCCGGTCGCCGTGCCGAAGGACTCGGGCAGCGGCAAGCGCGTGGTGTACTCGGTCGGCCAGAAGCGGGTGTGGCTGGTCGACCCGGCCCAGTCGGGCGCGACGCGCACGTTCACCGTCCAGCCCGGCACGCTCGACCCGGCGCCGGGCAGTTACGCGGTGATGAGCACCGAGGCCGGCCCGGCCACCGGCTCGGACGGCAAGAAGGTCGAGAACATCGTCCGCTTCACCACCCGCGGGGGCCTCTTCATCGGCTTCAGCGCGGCGGTCGACGGCTCCACGCCCGCCCCGGACCCGGCCAGGAAGACCGGCGGCATCCGCGAGACCGTCGCCGACGGACAGGCGCTGTTCGCCTTCGCGCCGTTCGACACCAAGGTCGTCGTCGTGGCGTGAGCCGCCGAGGGACAACGGAACGGGCCCCTCACGCCGTCGGCGTGAGGGGCCCGTCCGTTACGTGGTGCTCAGGTCACCGGAAGTGGTGCCAGTTGTACGACTCGATGTAGGACAGCGTCGGCGAGCCGACACCGGTCACGTCGTCGTAGCCCTTGGTGGCCGCGAGCGAGGAGTCCTGACCCAGGGTGCGGAGCGAGACCGCGAGGCCGTTGCTCGCGTCGACGCCGTTCGCGAAGTCCACGCGGGCGACCGCCAGGCCGACCTTCGGGCCGAACGGGTGGTCGGTCACGTCGTGGAGCAGACCGTGGCGGGCGTAGATCGCCGGGTTGGCGAAGCCGAGCGGGAAGCCCTGCTCCTGCTGCGCCAGCGCCTGGATGGCCGCGAAGACCGGGGAGGCCAGGCTGGTGCCGCCGATGCGGTACTCACCGTACTTGACGGTGCCGTTCGGCCAGGTCTGGGTCTGGCCGACCAGGAAGCCGGTGTTCGGGTCGGCGACGGCCGCCACGTCCGGCACGACGCGCATCGCGGCCTTGGTGCCGTTCGCGTGCGACAGCGCCGCCGGCACGATGCCGTGCTGGTACCAGGGCTGCGTGGTGCGCGCGCTGGTGCCGCCGCCCGCGCCGCCGTGGTAGGCGCCGGGGAAGCCGACCCAGCTCTTGCCGTCGGTGGACAGGGTGGACTTGCCGGTGCCCCAGCCCGTCTCGAACTCGTAGTTGCCGTGCTTGCCGACAGCCAGCGAGGTACCGCCGACGGCCGTCACGTACGGCAGGGAGGCCGGCGAGTCGCTCTGCTTCGTGCCGGTGTTGGCGACCTCGTCGCCGTTGTCACCGGAGGAGAAGTAGAAACCGATGCCCTCGGCCGCACCGCGCAGGAAGATGTTGTCGTAGACCGCGTCGTTGGCCGCGTCGCTGCCCAGCTCCGGCTCGCCCCAGGAGTCGGAGACGATGGTGGCCGTGCGGTGGTCGACGATGTAGCTCAGCGCGTTGATCAGGTCGCTGTCCTGGCAGGACGCGGCACCGACGTAGCGGATGTCCGCCGCCGGGGCGACCGCGTGGACCGCCTCGATGTCGAGCGTCTGCTCGCCGTACCAGCCCGACGCGCCGCAGCCGTTGGGGTTGGCCTGGGACGGGTCACCGGTGTTGGTCCAGGTGGCCGCGTCGATCTGCTTGAACTGGCCCGCCTTGTACGGCGCGTCGCCGTTGCGGTGGGCGTAGGTGGCGATGTCCGACTTGATGGTCGGCGAGTCGTACGCGTCGACGATGGCGACGGTGACGCCCTTGCCGGTCCGGCCGCTGGCGGTGGCGCCGTAGGCGTCACGCAGCTGGTGGCCGTTGTAGCCCTTGACGGTGTACGGGACGGTCCTGCCGTACGCCTTCGGCAGGGACTTGGCCAGGTTCTGGCCGTAGTACGACGAGAACGGACCGGCGTTGACGAACGCGGCGCCCGGGCCGGGCAGCGTGTCGTCGTGCGTCGCCTGCGTCGGCTTGTTGTCCAGGCCGGTGATGGCGACGATGTCCGACGCGATGTCGGCCGGCACGACCGGCGAGGTGGCCGGGGCGCGGTAGACGTGGCCCGACACGGCGTAGTCGTGCAGCTTGACGCTGAAGGCGGCCTGGACGGTGGACACGTCACCGGTGACGGAGACGTAGTTGCCGGCCGGGTCGACGGACGTGCGCAGACCGGCACCCTTGAGCCAGGTGACGATCCGGTCGATCTGGGCCTTGGTGGCCCCGTAGCGCTGCTTGACCTGAGCGGGGCTCAGGTAGTGCCCGTAGGCGGCGTTGCTCGGGTCGGACGCCGCGGCGGCGAACGCCTGCAGCCCGGCCTGATCCCCCATCACATAAACGCGTGCGGTGACGGAGTTGTGCGCCGCGGTCTGGCCGCGGTCGACAGCTGCCGCGGTCCACGCCGGCTTACCGCCTGCGACAACGTGCCCCGAGGGCGACGCAGCGACGGCGGGCGCTCCCACGGCGACGGCAGCGGCAAGCAACGGCAGTGTCGCTGCCAGTGCCACGCCTGCTCGCCGATTGACTCCCCTGATGTGCATCAAACGCCCCTCCCCGGGCCGCATGAACAGTGGGCTTCACGATCCCCCTGTGGTGATAGAGGGAATCGAACCGGGGAATGAATGATCGGTCAAGAGTGCGAGGTGGTGTGTTACCGACTCGCGTGGTGACAAGGCGAGATTTTACGAACGGCAATGCTTCGGCCCCGGGTCGACAAATCCCTTTACCGTGATCCTGGGCTCTAAAAGAAAAGTGACGCCAAGTCACTCGGGTGGCCGGGAAACGGCCGCGACGGAGGCCTGGCAGGCGAGCAGTCGGGCCACCGTCACCTCGGGCGCGGGGACCTGCTGCTGGGCGGCCGCCTCGCACCGGGCGGGAACATCCCGGACATCGGCGACGTGACGGACGGAAGGGGTCGTGCCGGGCATGCGGTCTCCCCGAGGGGTGTCGGCGCTGGCTGGGGCCATCTTCCCGACACCGCGTCGGGAACACAACCGCCGACCGGTGGGCCTCACCCCTGCGAGGCGGCCGGACGTGCGGTGACACCCGGCAGGACGCGCCCGCTCAGGCGCGGGCCGCCGCCAGCGTGCCCAGGTCGGCCGCCGCCCAGCGCGGCCCGATGCCGTCCAGGGTCACCCTGCGCTCGTCCGGCACGTCCGGGTCGAGGTCCTGGTCCAACGAGAGCTCCTCCTCGCCGCCCAGGGTCCGGTCGATGCGCACCTCGAGCCGCGACTCCGACAGCCCCTCGACCTTGCCCTCACCCCACTCGACCACGACCACCGAATCCGGCAGCGACACGTCGAGGTCCAGGTCCTCCATCTGGTCCAGGCCCCCGCCGAGCCGGTAGGCGTCCACATGGACCAGCGCCGGCCCGCCGACCAGCGAGGGGTGCACCCGGGCGATCACGAAGGTCGGCGAGGTGACCGCGCCGCGCACGCCCAGGCCCTCGCCCAGACCCCGCGTCAGCGTCGTCTTGCCGGCGCCCAGCTCGCCGGAGAGCAGCACCAGGTCGCCCGGCCGGAGCACGGTGGCGAGCGTACGACCCAGCTCCTGCATCGCGGCCGGGTCCGGGACGGTGAGGGTGACGGCGTTGCCCATGACGTTCGGGGTCCTTCCGTGGTGCTGTGCGTGAGGGTTCAGGCGTGTCGGGCGTCGGCGGGCGCGACGGGTTCGGCGGGCGAGGCGAGCGCGTGGACGGACGGCGGCAGGGCGGCGCCGCAGAACGCGGCGGCACGCTCCAGCAGGCCGGCCAGGCGGGCGTTGACCTGCTCCGGACGCTCCAGCATGAGCAGGTGCCCGGTGTCGGCCAGTATCTCCAGCTCGGCGTCGGGCAGCCGCTCGGCGATCGCCTCGCTGTGCGTGGGCGGCGTGAGCAGGTCCTTGTCCCCCGCCAGCACGAGCGTCGGCAGCTCCTGCAGGACCGCCAGCGCGGCGGTCTTGTCGTGGGCCGGGAAGGCCGGGAAGAACTCGGCGACGACGTCGACGGGCGTCGACTCCAGCAGTTGCTGCGCGAAGCGGGCGCGGGCCGGGTCGACGTCGTCGGTGCCGAAGGAGAAGCGGTGGTAGACGGCGGCGGTCAGGTCGCTGCTGAGGCGTCTGCCGCGCTCGACCAGCCCCGCCTGACGGCCCAGCGCCTTGATGACCCCGGGGCCGACCCGGTGGAACACCTTCGCTCCTATGCCGGGCAGGCCGAGCGTGACGTCGCGCCAGTTCCCCGCGGTGGTACCGAGCAGCGCGACGCCGGCGACCCGCTCGGCGAAGAGCTCGGGCCGCTGGTCGGCGAGCGCCATCACGGTCATGCCGCCCATCGAGTGTCCGACCAGCACCAGCGGCCCGGTCGGCGCGACGGCGTCGATGACGGCGCCCAGGTCGCCGCCCAGCTGGTCGATGGAGGCGGGCTCCCCGGCGAGGTGGCTGCGGGAGCGCTCGGAGCGGCCGTGGCTGCGCTGGTCGTAGAAGACCAGCCGCAGGCCGTCCCGGAACGCCTCGCGCTGGAAGTGCCAGCTGTCCTGGTTCAGGCAGTACCCGTGCACGAACACCACCGTCAACGGCGGGGTCGGCGGCATGCCGAGCCACGTCCCGACCCCGGACAGCACCCCGCCGAGCGGCCCCGGCTGCGGCTCCCCGCCGCCGCGGCGCCGACCGAGCCACCCGCGCAGGCGGCCCTGCCTCCTGCCGTTCGGCGCGGCGTCCGCACGCACGGAGGTGCCGTCGATCTCGGGGGCGGTGGCCCGCCCGGCGGAGCCGCCGGGAGCCGGAGCCTGCGGACCGGCCGCGTCCGTGCGCGAGGCGCGGGCTGCGGCCAGCCCGGCCGCCGGGCCCTGCCCGGCCGCGCCCCCGCGCGTGGAGCGCGGGGAGGGGGCGTCGATCTCGGGTGGCGTGGCCCGCCCGGCGGAGCCGCCGGGAGCCGGCGCCTGCGGACCGGCTGCGTCCGTGCGCGAGGCGCGGGCTGCGGCCAGCCCGGCCGACGGGCCCTGCCCGGCCGCGCCCCCGCGCGTGGAGCGCGGGGAGGGGGCGTCGATCTCGGGTGGCGTGGCCCGCCCGGCGGAGCCGTCGGGGGTCTGGGCCTCCGGGCCGGCCACGCCGCCGCGCGGAGCGCCGGCGTCGGAGTCAGGTCCGGCTGCTGCCCGCGCAGCGGCCTCGCGGGCGATGGTGGCTTCCGTACCGGCCCAGCCCGTGCCGTCGAGTTCGACGTAGAGGTCGGTGCCGTCGGGGGCCGGGAGGTGGAGCGGGGTGCCGCGCAGGGAGCCGAAGGCGGCGGCCGCGTCGAGTTCGGCCTCGGCGCGGCGGCGCATCTCGCGGCCGACGGAGAGGCGCTCGATGGCGACACCGGCCGCCGCGCCCGCGGCGACGACACCGAGGGAGACCCCGACGATCCCGGCGCGGCTCCAGCGGCCCGCGGCGACGTCGCCGACGACGGACCCGGCCGCGTCACGGACCTGGCGCACCACCTCGCCCGCGCCCGCGACGAGCCCGGAGCCCCCCTCCTCGGCCATCAGTCGTGCTCACCCACGCTCGCCTGCTCCCCCACATACCTGCGCGGCACCCGCGCGCCGATGCGGGTGACGATCTCGTACGAGATCGTCCCGGCGGCACGGGCCCAGTCCTCGGCCGTGGGCTCGCCGCGGTCGCCGGGGCCGAACAGCACCGCGAGGTCCCCGACCTCGGCCGAGTCGCCGCCGAGGTCGACGACGAACTGGTCCATCGCCACGCGCCCGGCGACGGTGTGCCACTTGTCGGCGAGCCGGAGCGGGCCGGTGCCGCTGGCGTGGCGCGGGATGCCGTCCGCGTAGCCGATCGGGACCAGGGCGAGCGTGGTCTCGCCGGGGGTGGTGTAGGTGTGCCCGTAGGAGACGCCGTGTTCGGCCGGGACGCGCTTGACGTTGGCGACGCGCGCCTGGAGCGTCATCACCGGCCGCAGGCCGAAGTCGGCGGGCGAGCCGACCTCCGGGACGGGCGAGAGCCCGTACTGGGCGAGCCCGGTGCGGACCAGGTCGAAGTGCGACTCCGGGAGCGTGAGCGTCGCCGGGGAGTTGGCGATGTGCCGCACCTCCGGGCGCAGCCCGGCGGCCTCGGCGACAGCCAGGGCCTCGCGGAAGACGTCCAGCTGGGCGGCGATGGAGGGGTGTCCGGGCTCGTCCGCGCAGGCGAAGTGTGACCAGACGCCGGTGACGGCGATCAGGCCGTCCCGCTCGGCGGCGCGCGCGGCGGCGACGAGCTCCGGCCAGTCGGCGGGCTGGGCGCCGTTGCGGCCCAGGCCGGTGTCGGCCTTCAGCTGCACGCGGGCGGGACGGCCGACGGCGCGCACCGCGTCCAGCACGTGCGGCAACGCCCACAGGCCGCTGACGGAGATGTCGAGGTCCTGCGCGACGGCGTCGCGCCAGGGGCTGCCGGGCGTCCACAGCCAGCACAGCACGCGGGCCTGCTCGAGCGCGATCCCGGCGGCGCGCAGCGCGAGGGCCTCCTCCGGCGTGGCCGTGCCGAGCCAGCGCACGCCCGCGGCGAGCGCCGCGCGGGCGCACGGCACCGCGCCGTGGCCGTAGGCGTCCGCCTTGACCACGGACATGATCTGGGCCGACCCCGTGCGCCGGGTGCGCTCGCGCAGCGCGGCAAGGTTGCCGCGCAGCGCCGCCAGGTCGATCAGGGCTTCGGCTCGCTGTGCAGTGTCCATCGGATGACAGTCTCCCAGAAGCACGAGGGCGCCCGCCCAAACGTGACGGGCGCCACAGCGTGCGCGTCGTGCGCGGGGATGTTCGACCGGGATCAGGTGCCGGGCTTGCGGCCGAAGACGTCGACCGGGGAGCCGAGCTTCAGCAGGTTCCAGGCGGCCGCGGCGTCGTGCATCGTCATGTTGACGCAGCCGTGCGAGCCCGGCGGCGTCGAGATCGGGATGAAGACCGCGTGCAGGGCCTCACCGCCGCTGAAGAACTGGCTGTACGGCATCTCGACGTTGTACAGCGTGGACCAGTGGTTGCGCTGGCGGCTGTAGATGTGGAAGAGCCCGTCGCGGGTCACGTAACCGGCTCGGCCGGTGCGGACCCTGACCGGGCCGTAGATGATCTTGCTGCCGTCCTGGATCCAGAACCTCTGGTGGGTCAGGTCCACGCAGGCCACCCGGCCCACGTTGGTCAGGCAGTGCGTCGGTGACCAGCGCGCCTGCGCCGCCGCGTCCGCCTGCCCCGCACCCACGGCGCCCACCCCACCGAGCAACGCGGCCGTCGCCAGCGCGACAGCCGTCACCCGCGCCCTCAAACGCTTCAATTCGCCCCTGCCTTCCCGCCGACGGCGGATACCCAAAGTGGCCTCGCCTGTGAGGACCACCTCTGAGGGCGAATGGTTGCAGTGGTCAGCCGGTTGCACCACCGGAGTGACAGGACCGACGCCAGGCCTCCGGCAGCGCCGCGGTGATCGCGCCTGCCGCCACGGGCACGTCGCCCCCCGAGGCGAGGCGGCCGGCGAGACCGTGGAGGTAGGCGGCCACCGAGCCGGCGTCGAGGGGGGTGAGCCCGGCCGCCAGCAGGGCACCCGCGAGACCGGAGAGGACGTCCCCGCTGCCGGCGGTGGCCAGCTGCGCGGTGCCGGTGGGGTTGACCCGGGCAGGACCGTGCGGGCCGGTGACGACCGTGGTGCTGCCCTTGAGCAGCACCGTGCAGCCGTAGCCGCGGGCGAGCTCCCGGGCGAAACGCAGTCGCTCGGCCTCGACCTGGGCGCTCGTGGCCGTGACGCCGATCCCGGCGAGCAGCGCGACCGCCTCCCCGGCGTGCGGGGTGAGCAGGGCGTCCGCCGGTGCGGCGCCGCGCCGCGCCAGCAGGCGCAGCCCGTCCGCGTCGACCAGCACCGGGACGCCCGCGTCCAGCGCCTCCTCGACCGCGCGCTCCGCCTCCGCGTCCTGGGAGAGTCCGGGGCCGACGACCCACGCCTGCACCCGTCCGGCGTCCTTCGGTCCGCCCTCCCCGACCAGCGCCTCGGGATGGGCCCGCACCACCTCCCGTGCCGCCGCGCCCGCGTACCGCACCGCGCCGACCCCACCGTGCAGCGCCGCCCCGACGGCCAGCACCGCCGCCCCGGGGTAGCGCGCGGACCCCGCGGCGATCCCGACGACGCCGCGCCGGTACTTGTCGCTCTCCGCGTCCGGCGCGGGCAGCAGCGCCGCGACGTCCTCCTGCTGCAGCGCTTCGACGACGTGCCCGTCGAGGAGAAGGGGGGTCGTGTCCGCGCCTCGCAGGCTCCGACCCGCCGCGCCGGAGGCGCCGGTGGACAGGGCCTCGCCGTCGGCGCCCGCCCCCCGCACCTCCCCCAGGCCGATGTCGACCGGCCGGACCACGCCCGCGTACGACGCGCCCGGGTCGACCAGCAGGCCCGGCTTGTGGGTGCCGAAAGTGACCGTCACGTCCGCGTGGACCGCCGCGCCCGGGACGGCGCCGGAGTCCGGGTCGACGCCGCTGGGCAGGTCCACCGCGACGACGGTGGCTGCGCCACGCCCGGCGGCGTCGACCCACGGGAGGGCCGTGTCCCGCAGCGGGCCGCGGCCGCCGATGCCGACGATGCCGTCGAGGACCAGGTCGGCCCGTTCGGCCTCGGCGAGGTCGTCGGTCACCCGGCCGCCCGCTGCCAGGAGCGCGGCGAGCCCGCCCGCGTGCACGCGGGCGGGCGCCAGCAGCGCCGCCCGCACCCGGGCGCCCCGGCGCGCCAGCCGCGCGCCCGCGTACAGCGCGTCGCCGCCGTTGTCACCGCTGCCCGCCAGCACCAGCACCCGGCTCGCGTAGACGCGGCCGGGCACCCCCTCACGCAGCAGCTCCGCGCAGGTGGCCGCGAGGCCCGCCGCCGCCCGTTGCATCAGCGTGCCCTCGGGCAGACGGGCGATCAGCTCGCCCTCGGCCGCCCGGACCCACTCCACCGCATGTGCTCGACGCATGGTCGACTCCGCTCCTCACCCCTCGGCGATCACCACCGCCGACGCTACGCCCGCGTCGTGGCTGAGGGAGAGATGCCACGTCTTCACGCCCAGCCGCGCGGCGCACTCCGCGACGGTGCCGCGCACGGTGAGCACCGGACGGCCGGTGGACTCGGTGCGCACCTCGGCGTCGGTCCACTCCAGGTTGCCGGGGGCGCCCAGCGCCTTGGCCACGGCCTCCTTCGCGGCGAACCGCGCCGCCAGCGAGGCGATGCCGCGCCGTTCACCGCTGGGGAGCAGCAGCTCGTCCGCCGTGAAGAGGCGGTCGGCCATCGCGGGGGTGCGCTCCAGTGCCGCCTCGAAGCGGCTGATCTCCGCGACGTCGATGCCGACTCCGATGATCATTGCGAGGCTCCCGTAGAACGACGAAGGGTCCGGACGCGCGGTGCGTCCGGACCCCACTCTGTCAGGGGCGGTCTACTCGACCGTCACCGACTTGGCCAGGTTGCGCGGCTGGTCGACCTCGTGGCCCTTGGCCGTGGCCAGCTCGCAGGCGAAGACCTGCAGCGGGACGGTCGCGACCAGCGGCTGCAGCAGCGTCGGCGTCTGCGGGATGCGGACCAGGTGGTCGGCGTAGGGCACGACCGCCTCGTCGCCCTCCTCGGCGATCACGAGCGTGCGGGCGCCGCGCGCGCGGATCTCCTGGATGTTGGAGACGATCTTGTCGTGCAGGACCGAGCGGCCGCGCGGCGACGGGACGACCACGACGACCGGCAGGCCCTCCTCGATCAGCGCGATCGGGCCGTGCTTCAGCTCACCGGCGGCGAAGCCCTCGGCGTGCATGTAGGCGAGCTCCTTGAGCTTGAGCGCGCCCTCCAGCGCCACCGGGAAGCCCACGTGGCGGCCGAGGAAGAGGACCGACTTGGCGTCGGCCAGCGAGCGGGCCAGCTCGCGGACCGGCTCCATGGTCTCCAGCACCTGCTCGACCTGGCGCGGGGCGTCGGCGAGCTGGTGGATGATCTCGACGATCTCGTCGCCCCACTTGGTGCCGCGGACCTGACCCAGGTACAGGGCGACCAGGTAGCAGGCGACCAGCTGGGTCAGGAACGCCTTGGTGGAGGCGACGGCGACCTCGGGACCGGCGTGCGTGTAGAGCACGGCGTCGGACTCGCGCGGGATGGTGGAGCCGTTGGTGTTGCAGATGGCCAGCACCTTGGCGCCCTGCTCGCGCGCGTGACGCAGCGCCATCAGGGTGTCCATGGTCTCGCCGGACTGGGAGATCGCGATGACCAGGGTCTGCGCGTCCAGGATCGGGTCGCGGTAGCGGAACTCCGAGGCGACCTCGACCTCGCAGGGGACGCGGGTCCAGTGCTCGATCGCGTACTTGGCGATCATGCCGGCGTGGAACGCGGTGCCACAGGCGACGATGACGACCTTGTCGATCTCGCGCAGCACGGAGTCGTCGATGCGCAGCTCGTCGAGGGTGAGCCGGCCGTCGGTGCCGATGCGGCCGAGGAGGGTGTCGGCGACGGCCTTCGGCTGCTCGGCGATCTCCTTGAGCATGAAGTAGTCGTAGCCGCCCTTCTCGGCGGCCGAGGCGTCCCAGTCCACGTGGTACTCGCGGAACTCGCCGGGCTTGCCGTGGAAGTCGGTGATGGTGACGCCCTCGCGGCGCAGCTCGACGACCTGGTCCTGACCCAGCTCGATGGCGTCGCGGGTGTGCGCGATGAAGGCGGCCACGTCGGAGGCGAGGAAGTTCTCGCCCTTTCCGACGCCGACGACCAGCGGCGAGTTGCGGCGCGCGGCGACGACGACGCCGGTGGCGTCGGCGTGGGTGGCGACGAGGGTGAAGGCGCCCTCCAGCTGGCGGCAGACGCTGCGCATCGCCTCGGCGAGGTCGAGATCCGCGCCGCCTGCCCGCTGCGCGTCCACCGCCTCGGCCAGCAGGTGCGCCACGACCTCGGTGTCGGTCTCGGAGAGGAGCACGTGGCCGCGCTCGGTCAGCTCCAGACGCAGCCGCGCGAAGTTCTCGATGATGCCGTTGTGCACGACGGCGACCTTGCCCGCGCCACCCACGTGGGGGTGGGCGTTGGCGTCGGTCGGACCGCCGTGGGTGGCCCACCGGGTGTGACCTATCCCGACTGTGCCCTCAGCCAGGGGGGTCTCGGTGAGCAGCGCCTCGAGATTGGCGAGCTTTCCGGCCTTCTTCGCGACCGCGAGGTCGCCTTCGGGGGTCTGCACGGCCACACCGGCCGAGTCGTATCCCCGGTACTCAAGACGCCGCAGCCCGGACAGGACGACGTCCAGGGCGGGCTGCTCGCCCACGTATCCAACGATTCCGCACATCGCCCCAGCTTAAGGCCCCCTCGCGGAGGCGCCGCCTCCGCTCCTGGACCGAAAGTGCGACGAGGCTCACAGCTTTATAAGGTGCATATCGGACAAGCCATGTGAAAGGGGAGCAGATGTTCGAGGCCACCGTCGAGCGCTGACGGACGGCCTCCCGGCCGACCTCGTCCGCCTCGGACCGCCCACCGTCCTCCTCTACGGCCACCACGACGCGCAGCCCTCCGGGGAGGAGGGTCAGCCGAGCAGCCCGCGCTGGTAGCCGGCGGCCACGGCGGCGGCGCGGTCCCGGACGCCGAGCTTGCCGTACAGGTGCAGGAGGTGCGTCTTGACCGTCGCCTCGCTGATGAAGAGCCGCTTCGCGGCCTCCTTGTTGCTGGTTCCCGCCGCCACCAGCCGAAGGATGTCCAGCTCGCGGTCGGTCAGCAGCGCCGTGGGCGCCGGCTGCGGGGCGCGGACGGCACCCAGCAGCTTCTGCGCGACGGTCGGCGCGAGGACCGCCTGACCCTGGTGGGCCGCGCGGACGGCCCGGACCAGCTCCTCGCGCGGGGCGTCCTTGAGCAGGTACCCCGTCGCGCCCGCCTCGATCGCAGGCAGCACGTCGGCGTCGCTGTCGTAGGTGGTGACCACCAGGACCCGCACCTGCGGCGCGCGTTCGCGCAGCCGCCGGATCGCCTCCACACCGCCCACCCCCGGCATCCGCAGGTCCAGCAGCACCACGTCGGGGGTGAGGGCGAGGGCCCGCTCGACGGCCTCGGCGCCGTCGGAGGCCTCCCCGACCACCTCGAAGTCCGGATCCTGGGCGAAGATGCCGCGCAGGCCGTCCCGCACGATCGGATGGTCGTCGACGATGAGCAGACGTATGGTCACATCCGTCATTGTCCCCACAGGGCGGGCACCTGGACGCTCAACGCGGTGCCTTCCCCCGGCTCGGACTCGACCTCCAGCGCCCCGCCGATCTGCCGCAGCCGCTGCCGCATCGCCTCCAGTCCGTAGCTCTGTACGCCCACGCTCCCGGCGGGGAAGCCCGCGCCGTCGTCGACGACGTCGAGCAGGACGAGCTCGTCGGTGTAGGAGAGGGTGAGCCCGGCGCGGCTCGCCGCCGCGTGCTTGGCGATGTTGGCCAGCCCCTCCTGTGCCGCGCGGAACAGCACCACCTCCACGGCCGGCAGCAGCGGCGCCGGGTTGCCGGTGACCTCGACCCGTACCGGCACGCCCGTGGTCTGCGACCAGCGCTCCGCCAGCTCCTGCACCGCCTCCGGCAGATGGGCCTGGGCGAGCGGCCCGGGACGGAGCGCCTGCACCGAGCGGCGGGCCTCCGCCAGGCTCTCCCGGGCCAGTCGGTGCGCGAGGTCGCGGTGCCGGGCCCGCCGCTCCGGGTCGTGGTCGGCGTGCGCGGCGGCCTCCAGCTGGGTGACGACGCCGGTCAGGCCCTGCGCGATGGTGTCGTGGATCTCGCCCGCCATCCGCTGCCGCTCGTCCAGCACCCCGGCCTCGCGGGCCTGCGCGACGAGCTGCGCGTGCAGACCGGTGTTCTCCTCCAGCGCCTCCCGGAGCTTCGCGTTGGCCTCGGCCAGCTCCTCGATGAGCGCGGCCCTGGCCCGGCTGCGCTGGTCCTCGTCCAGGGCCTGGTAGGTGATGGTGCCGGCGATCAGGACGTTGACGACCAGCAGCCCGAGGTAGGGCACGAGCATCCCGTGCGCCAGCATCGGCACACCGCCGACCTGCGTCGTCGCCATCAGCGCGGCGGTCAGCACGACCGCGGGCAGCCAGAGCCGTCGCGGCAGCAGGCCGACCTGGAGGTAGCAGGTGAAGCCGAAGAAGCCGAAGAACGGGCTGAGCGTCACCAGCAGGCCGGTGAGGACCAGCAGGCCGCCGTAGAAGACGACGGCCTTGGTGCGGTGCGCCTCCCGCTCGGCCTGCGGGACGTGCATCAGGAACTGCCAGACGGCGGCGAGGACCGCCAGGGCCGGCACGGCCGCCAGGCGCGGCGCGGTCACCGGGCCGGTCGCCAGCGCCAGCGGCACGGCCAGGGCGAGCCCGGCATAGGGAACCAGGTGCAGGATCCGCTCCTGGCGGGTCTGCTGCGCGGCAGCGTCGGTGGTCACGACCCCATCCTCCCCGCTCGCTCCCACCGACCCTCCTCCTACTCCCACCGGAAGAAGCGCACCGCCGCCAGGCCGCCCGCAACGGTCCAGCCGGCCAGCACCAGCAGGTGCTGCCAGAGCGGGCCGTGGCCCGACCAGATCGCCGTCACCGCGCCGAACGGGACGAACTCGCAGACGCGCTGCAGGGTCTGCGGCAGCTCGGCGACGGGGACGTAGAGGCCGGCGGCGAAGAAGTTCAGCACCATCAGCGGCACCCCGAGCCCGCTCGCGGCACCCGCCGTCCGCGCCCGCGCCGCCACCACCAGGCCGAGCGCCAGCACGGCCGCACCGCCCAGCACGAACCCCGCGAGCGCCGCGGCCGGGTGCGCGGGGGCCTTGACGTCGAAGACGAGCGCGCCGATCGCCACGACGGTCAGCACCCCGACCGCGGCCAGCGCCGCGATCACGGTGACCAGCGCGCCGAGCACGCCGGCCGCGGGCACGGGGCTGACGGAGAGCCGACGCAGCACCGCCTTCTCCCGGTAGGAGGCGAACGTCACCGGCAGCGCGGTGAGCGCGAGGAAGAGCGGCACCATCGCCGCGCAGGTGGGGACGTAGACGTCGATCACCCGCTGCCCGCCGAGGGCGGCCTGCGGGGTGCGGAAGCCGGGGATGCTGCCGAGCACCAGCACCACCACGACGGGCACGGCCAGCCAGGCCAGCGCGGCGGGCTCGCGCAGCAGCAGCCTGGCCTGGACGGCGGTGAGGGTGGTGAACCCCTTGCGGGTCATCGGGGCGGCGGGAAGAGCAACGGTGGTCATGGTCATCACTCCTGACGGGATGCGAGCGGGGCAGAGGTTCAGCGGTTACCGGTGAGCGAGACGAACGCGTCGTCGAGGCTGGCCTGTTCGACCCGCAGGTCGCCGGCGATGATCTGCCGCCGGGCCAGCAACGAGGTGACGGCGTGGACGAGGTTGCCGGTGCCCTCCACCTCGACCAGCGAGCCGTGCCGGGACACCGCGGTGACCTCCGGCAGCGCGCGCAGCGCCTCGACGTCCAGCGGCGCCGAGGGGCGGAACCGCAAGCGCTGCCGCTGTCCGGCCCGCGCGGCGAGCCCGGCCGGGGTGTCCACGGCCACGACCCGTCCGGCGTCGATCAGCGCGACGCGGTCGCAGAGCCGCTCGGCCTCCTCCATGAAGTGCGTGACCAGCAGCACCGTCACCCCCGTGTCGCGGAGCTGCTCCACCAGCTCCCAGGTGGCGCGGCGGGCGTGCGGGTCCAGACCCGTCGTCAGCTCGTCCAGCACGACCACGCGCGGGCTGCCGACCATCGCCAGCGCGATCGCGAGGCGCTGCTGCTGACCGCCGGAGAGCTTCTTGTAGGCGGTGCCGGCCTTCTCCGTCAGGCCGAGCCGGTCCAGCAGGGCGGGGACGTCGGCGGGCCGGCGGTAGAAGGAGGCGTACAGCTCCAGCGCCTCACGCGCCCTCAGCCGGTCGGGCAGACCGCTGTGCTGGAGCTGCACGCCGAGCACCTGCCGCAGCGCGTCGCGCTCGCGCGCCGGGTCGAGACCGAGGACCCGGACGCGCCCGCCGTCGGGGGTGCGCAGCCCGGCCAGGCACTCGACCGTCGTCGTCTTGCCGGCGCCGTTCGGTCCCAGCACCCCGAAGATCTCGCCCTGCTCGACCTCGAAGGAGACGTCGGCGACGGCCACCTCGTCCCCGTAGCGCTTGTGCAGCTGCTCCACCTCGATGACCGCCATGGTCCTCGCTCCCCTCGTCGATCCGACTGCCTCCACGCTCCCGCGCGAGGGGTGCTCCCCGGATCGACCAGCAGGCTCGACCGCCACACCGATCGGTCGATGCCCGGCATCAACCGATCGGTTGATGGGCGGGCCGTCCGTGACCGCCCGGCACAATGGACCGCGTGCGGATTCGACTTCTCGGACCTCTGTCCGTCACCGGCCCGGACGGCGACGCCGTGGAGCTCAAGGGTGAGCGTGTCCGCACCCTCCTTGCGGCCCTGGCGCTGACCGACGGCAGGCCCGTCCCGCTGGGCGCGCTGACCGACACGCTGTGGCCGGACGAGCCGCCCGCCAACCCCGCCAACGCGGTCCAGGCGCTCGCCTCCCGGCTGCGTTCGGCGCTCGGCCGCGACGCCGTCGAACTCACCCCGGCCGGCTACCGGCTGACCCTCGACACCGACCTGGCCGCCTTCGCCCGGCTGCTGCGGTCCGCCGAGCACCCGCAGGCGTTGGCCCTGTGGCGGGGCGCGCCCGACCTGCCCGGCCACCCGGACGAGGCCGCCCGCCTGCTCGCCCTGCGCCAGTCCGCGCAGGACGAGGTGGTCGACGCCGAGCTGGCCGCCGGACGCGGCGAGCAGCAGATCCCGGCGCTGCGCGCCGACGTCGCCGCGGACCCGCTGCGCGAGCGCCCGCGCGCGCAACTGCTGCGCGCGCTGCACCAGGCGGGCCGGGACGCCGAGGCCCTCGCCGAGTACGAGCGGGCCCGGGCAGTGCTGGCCGAGGAGCTGGGCGCGGACCCCTCCCCGCTGCTGCGCGACGCCCACCTGGCGGTCCTGACTGCGCCGAGGGCGACCCCCGCAGCCGCAACCAGCACGGCATGGAACGCCCCAGCGACGCCCGGCCCAGCCGGAGCGGGCGCAGGCACGGCCCCCACCGACCAGGCCCGGCACGGCTCGGCGGCACCCGGCGCAGTCACGGCCCTGCCCGGCACAGGCACGGTCCTGCCCGGCGCAGCCGGGGCCCTCGCCGACCAGGCCTGGCACGGCTCGGCGGCGCCCGGCGCAGTCACGGCCCTGCCCGGCGCAGCCGGAGCGGGCCCAAGCGCGGCCCTGCCCGGCGCAGGCGGGGGCCTCGCCGGCCAGGTGTGGCCCGGTTCGGCGGTGCCCGGGGCGCCGGAGGCGCTCGCCGCGCATGCCCTGCCGGCCGCGCTCACCAGCTTCCTCGGCCGGGACAACGAAGTCGCCGCCGTGGGGCAGGCGTTGACCGCCGCCCGCCTGGTCACCCTGATCGGCCCCGGCGGCGCGGGCAAGACCCGGCTCGCCGTCGAGTCCGCCCGCAGCCACCCGACCCCGCTGCGCCTGGTCGAGCTGGCGCCCGTCAAGGACGCCGGCGACCTGCCCGGCGCCGTCGCCGCGACGCTGCACCGGCGCGAGGCCGCGCCCTCCCGCTCGCTGACCGCCGTGAGCCCCTCGGACGTCACCGAACGGCTGATCAACACCATCGGGACGACCGACCTGCTGCTGATCCTGGACAACTGCGAGCACCTGATCGACGCGGCCGCCGCGTTCGCCGCCCGGCTGCTCGCCGCCTGCCCCCGGCTGCGCGTCCTGGCCACCAGCCGGGAGCCGCTCGCCATCACCGGCGAACAGCTGCTGCCCGTCCCGCCATTGGCCCTGCCGACCGGCGACGCGGAACAGCAGGACCCGGGCGGGTACGCCGCCGTGCGGCTCTTCACCGACCGCGCCACCGCCGTCCGGCCCGACTGGAGGGCGACCGGCGCCGAGCTGGCGACCGTCGTCGCCATCTGCCGGGCGCTGGACGGGCAGCCGCTGGCGATCGAGCTCGCCGCCGCCCGGATGCGCACTCTCGACCCGCAGGGCATCGAGGAGCGCTTGGCGCAGCGGTTCCGGCTGCTGACCGGTGGCAGCCGGGCCGCGCTGCCCCGGCACCGAACCCTGCGCGCCGTCGTCGACTGGAGCTGGGACCTGCTGGACGCCCCCGAGCGGGCGCTGCTCGCCCGGCTCTCGGTCTTCTCCGGCCCGGCCGAACTCACCGCCGTCGAGCAGATCTGCGCGGCCGACCCCGGTGCGGACGGCGACGTGACGCCGGACCAGGTCTTCGACCTGCTCGCCGCGCTGGTCGACAAGTCCCTGCTGGTGCGCACCGACGCGGGCCGCTACCGGCTGCTGGAGACCATCCGCGTCTACGCCGCCGAGCGCCTCGACGAGGCGGGCGCGACCACCGGGACCCGTCGGGCGCACGCCGCCTACCACCTCGCGCTCGCCGAACGCGGCGAGCCCGAGCTCTACGGTCCGGGCCAGATCGCCACCCTCGCCGCCTTCTCCGCCGCCCACGACGACCTGATCGCCGCGCTGCGCCGGTCGGTGGAGTGCGGCGACGCGGACACCGCCGTCCGTCTGGTCGCCGGTCTCGGCTGGTACCTGTGGCGCCGCGGCGAACAGGGCGAGAACCTGCCGCTGGTGCACCAGGCCCTGGCTCTGCCCGCCGACGAGGTGGACCTGCTGCCGCGCGCGGTCGCCTCCGGCATCACCGCGCTCTACGCCCTCGACACGGACTGGATGCTCGACTCGACGCTCGCGCTGCTGCACCAGGCCATGGCGCTGCGCGACCGGCTGCCCGACCCGTCCGCCCACCCGCTGCTGCCACTGCTCGACATCATGACGGCGCTCTTCGAGCAGCAGGACTGGAACGTCACCACCCTCGCCCGGCAGCTCTTCGACGTCCCGCACCCCTGGGTGCAGGCCGCCGGACGGCTCTTCCTCGGGTTCGCGCTGCAGAACGACGGCCGCGCCGAGGAGGCCGAGGCGGCGATGCGGGCCGCCGCGGAGGCGTTCCGCGAGGTCGGCGACCTGTGGGGCCGCTCGTTCTGCTGCTCGGGCCTGGCCGACTACGCCCTGTGGCGGGGGGACGTCGCGGGGGCGGTCGAGCTGTGGGAGCAGGCCGTCGCCTTCGAGCAGGCCATGGGCGTCAACGCGGACGCCCCCGAGTACCGGGCCCGGATGATCGCCGCCCGGTACGGCGGCGCCGGCACCCCGGAGGCCGTCGCCGAACTGGAGCGGCTGGTGGTCACGGTCCGGGCCAGCGAGTCCTGGTCGCCGACGCTGGTGGCCCACTCGGCGCTCGCCGCCGCCTACCGGCGCACGGGCGCGCCCGAACGGGCCCTGCCGCTGCTGCAGGAGGCGCTGGGGCTGGTGGACCGACGGCTCAACGGGCTCCCGCAGATGACCTCGTTGCTCCACACCGAGCTGGGCCTGACCCTCGGTGCCTGCGGCCGGCTCGACGAGGCGGCCGACTCCCACCGGCAGGCCCTGCGTGCGGGGGTCCAGGCCTACGACGGGCCGATCGTCGCCGCCGCGTTCCAGGGCTTCGCGGATCTGGCGCTGCGCCAGAACGACCCCGAACGTGCCGCGTTCCTGCTCGGCGCGGCCGAGGGCCAGCGCGGCGTGCCGGACCGCTCGAACCCGGAGGTGGCCGCGAGCGGCGCGGCGGCGCTCGCAGCCCTGGGCGGGGAACCGTACGAACGCGCCTCGGCGCGGGGCCGTTCGGCCCCGCGCCAGGAGGTGCTGGAGTTGCTCGGCGTGGGCGACGCCCGCCCGGCCGGGTTCAGGTCCGCCGCTGGTACGCCCTGAGCGCCAGCGGGAAGAAGACCGCCGCCAGCGCGGCCGCCCACAGCAGCGTGTGCGTGAGTGACGCGGCCAGCGGGCCGCCGTCCAGCAGCGCGCGCATCGCGTCCACCAGCGAGGTGACCGGGTTGACCTTCACCCACGCCTGCATCCAGCCCGGCATGGTCGAGGGCGAGACGAAGGCGCTGGAGGAGAAGGTCAGCGGGAACATCACCACGAAGGCCATCATCTGCACCTTCTCCGGGCTGGAGGCGAGCATGCCGATCAGCACCGACAGCCAGGACATGGCGAGGGCGAAGACCAGCATCAGCGCCGCCGCGCCGAGCACGCCGACGGCACTGTGGGGCCGGAACCCGAGGGCGACACCGATGCCCAGCATCAGCAGCATCGACCACAGCTGCTTGACCAGGTCCGCGGCCACCCGCCCGGCCAGCGGCGCGGACCGGGCGATGGGCAGGCTGCGCAGCCGGTCGAAGACGCCCTTCTGGATGTCGTTGTTGAGCCCGACGGCCGTGCTGAGCGTCGCGAACAGGCCGTTCTGCACGATGATCCCGGCGAGCGCGAAGTTCAGGTAGGCGTGGGTCGAGCCGGACATCTGCCCGCCGAACACGTAGGTGAACAGCAGCAGGAACATGACGGGCTGGATGGACAGGTCCATCAGCTCCATCGGGTTGTGCTTGATCTGGACCAGGTTGCGCCAGGCGAGGGTCGCCGTGTGCTCCAGCCCCGCAAGGACGCCGACACGGCGTTTCGCAGGTGCCGTCCCCGAAGTGATCGTCATGGTCGCCATGGGTTCAGACCCCCACCTTCGTCTTGTCGGCGTCGTCGTGCGGCCTGGCCTCCCGGTGGCCGGTCAGCGTGAGGAACACCTCGTCGAGGCTGCTGCGGCGCAGCGCGAGCTCACCCGCGACCAGCCCGGCCTCGGTCAGCCGGGCCACGAGGGCCGGCAGCACGGCGTCGTCCCGCACCGGCACGCTGAGCACGCCGGTCGGCGAGAGCTCCGGCTCGTGACCGGAGACCGCGGCCAGGACCGTCCGCACCGGCCCGAGCTCGGCGGGCCGCGCCGGGCGCAGCTCCAGCGTCTGGCCGCCGACCTGCGCCTTCAGCTGGTCGGGCGTGCCACCGGCGATGACCCGGCCGTGGTCGATCACCGCGATCTCGTCGGCGAGCTGGTCGGCCTCCTCCAGGTACTGAGTGGTGAGCAGCACGGTGACGCCGTCGGCGACCAGTCCGCGCACGATGTCCCACAACTCGCCGCGGCTGTGCGGGTCGAGACCGGTCGTCGGCTCGTCCAGGAACAGCACGCTCGGCCGCCCGACGAGCGACGCGGCCAGGTCCAGCCGCCGGCGCATGCCGCCGGAGTACGTCCCGGCCGCGCGACCGGCCGCGTCGGTGAGCGCGAAGCGCTCCAGCAGCTGCGCGGCACGGGACTTGGCGTCCCGGCGCGGCAGGCCGAGCAGGCGGCCGATCATCACCAGGTTCTCGGTCCCGGTCAGCATCTCGTCGACGGCGGCGTACTGCCCCGTCAGCCCGATCGCGGCGCGGACCGCGCCGGCGTCACGGACCACGTCCAGACCGCCGACGGAGGCCCTGCCGGCGTCCGGCCGCAGCAGGGTCGCCAGGATCCGGACGGTGGTGGTCTTGCCCGCGCCGTTCGGCCCCAGCACCCCGAGCACCGTCCCGGCGCGCGCCACGAGATCCACCCCGTCCAGCGCCCGCGTGCTCCCGAACGTCTTGACCAGGCCCTCCGCCTGGATCGCGAATTCCATCTCGCGCTCTCCTTCCGTGTCGTGGTGACCACGGTGCGGGAGGGCGCTGACACCACGCTGACGGGGCCGTATCAGCGCGCGTCAGCGGCACGGACGTCCACCTACAGTGTTTATTCATTTGCCTAGGATCACTAGGAAACCCTACCGTCGAGATCATGGAGAAGCTCACCGAATCCCGGATCCGCGCGTCGTTCGTCAACTGCAGCAAGGGCGAGGCCGCGCGCCTGTACATCCCGCACGACCTGGACGACCGCCCGTGGGAGGGCCTCGACTTCTTCGGATGGCGCGACCCAGGGGCACCCGACCGCTGCGCGCTGGTCGCCGAGCGGCCGGACGGCGCGCTGGTCGGCATCACCCTGCGTTTCCCGCCTCCGCAGCGGGGCTTCCTCCAGCGCAGCCTCTGCTCGCTCTGCTACACCACCCACCCGCGCAGCGGAGTCTCCCTGCTGACCGCGCGCCGCGCCGGCAGGGCGGGGCGGGAGGGCAACTCCGTCGGGCTCTACATGTGCACCGACCTCGCCTGCCCGCTCTACGTCCGGGGCCTCAAGCAGGCCGAACCGGGGGCCCGGTTCGAGGAGTCGCTCAGCGTGGAGGGACAGCTCGAGCGGCTGAACACCAAGCTGAACGAGTTCCTCGACAAGGTCCTTGCGTGAACATTTACCGACGCTGAGACATATCTCTCGGCGCGGACCATCCGGTACTCGGCCGACAATAGGACCGTGCCCCCAACGCTGGAAGCCCACCGCCGCGCTGACGCGTCCCCCTTCGTCGACCTCGACCGAGCGGAGTGGAGCGCGCTCCACGAGCGCATCCCGCTCCCGCTGACCGCCGCCGAGCTGGAGCGGCTGCGCGGTCTCGGCGACGTCATCGACCTGCAGGAGGTCCAGGACGTCTACCTGCCGCTGTCACGCCTGCTGAACCTGTACGTGACGGCCACGGGCGCGCTGCGGGGCGCGCTCAACGACTTCCTGGACAGCAACGAGTACACCCACACCCAGCCCGGCACACCGTTCGTCATCGGCGTGGCCGGCTCCGTGGCCGTCGGCAAGTCCACGACGGCCCGCCTGCTGCAGGCCATGCTGGCCCGCTGGCCCGAGCACCCGCGCGTCGAGCTGGTCACCACCGACGGCTTCCTGCTGCCCAACGACGAGCTGCGCCGTCGCGGGCTCATGTCGCGCAAGGGCTTCCCCGAGTCCTACGACCGCCGCGCGCTGACCCGCTTCGTCGCCGACGTGAAGTCCGGCAAGGAGGAGGTCACCGCCCCGGTCTACTCGCACCTGGTCTACGACATCGTCCCGGACGAGCGGCTCACGGTGCACCGCCCGGACATCCTGATCGTCGAGGGCCTGAACGTGCTGCAGCCCGCCCTGCCGGGGCAGGACGGGCGCACCCGCGTCGCCGTCGCGGACTTCTTCGACTTCTCCATCTACGTCGACGCCCGCACCGACGAGATCGAGAAGTGGTACCTGGAGCGCTTCCGCAAGCTGCGCGAGACCGCGTTCCAGGACCCCGAGTCGTACTTCCGGCGCTACGCGGAGGTTCCCGAGGCCGAGGCGCTCGACTACGCGCGCCACCTGTGGCGCACGATCAACCGCCCCAACCTCGTCGAGAACGTCGCCCCCACCCGCGGCCGCGCCGACCTCGTGCTGCGCAAGGGCCCCGACCACAAGGTGCAGCGGGTCAGCCTGCGCAAGCTCTAGCCCTGCGGCGGCGCCATCGGCGGGGGCGGCGCGGCGTCGTAGGGACGCGCGGCGTCCTGGGGCTGCACCGGCTGGTACCCCGCCGGAGGCTCCTGCTGGTACCCGACGGGCGGCGGCGGCATCTGCGGCAGCGAGGCGTACGGAGCCGCGACGTTGTACGCGTGCTGCTGCACGCCCTGCGGCGCCACGTACACCTGCGGCGCGGCCGCGTCCGGCGCCTTGCCCGCCCGCAGCTTGCCGATGACGCCCGCGAGCATCACGAACGGCAGGATGACCGCCTTGAACGAGATGATGTAGGTGCCGCCGGTGAAGAAGAAGCCCAGGTAGATCCCGTAACCGAAGAAGGCGAGACCGGCGATCACGCCGAAGATCCGCCAGCCGACCGTCTGCCCCCCGGATCCCATGGCGCTGAGCACCACCAGGCCGACGCCGCTGATCAACAGCAACAGCACGTAGATGGCGATGAACGGATGCGCGCTGATGTCGAGCATGGAACCCCCGTGAAGCGTGAGCAGGATCGGACAACGCCCGCGGACGCTATCCGATCCCGCTCACCGGTGTCACCCCTGCTTCTGCTCCTCGGCCGCGAGGCGCACGCAGAGCGCCACGGCCTCCATCGCCTCCCGCAGCTCCGTCAGCGACGGGTAGCTCGGGGCCAGGCGGATGTGGTGGTCCCGCGGGTCGTGCCCGTACGGGAACGCCGCACCGGCCGGGGTGAGCGCGACGCCCGCCTCCTTGGCCAGTCGCACGACCTCCGCCGCGCAGCCGTCCGGCACCTCCAGGCTGACGAAGTACCCGCCCTCCGGCCGGCTCCACCGGGCGATGCCCCGACCGCCGAGCTCACGCTCCAGCACGTGCTCGACCGTCTCGAAGCGCGGCGCGAGCAGCGCACGGTGCTTGGCCATGTGCGCCAGCACGCCGTCCGCGTCGCCGAAGAAGCGGACGTGGCGCAGCTGGTTGACCTTGTCCGGGCCGATGGTCTGCTTCGACATCAGCGCCTTCAGCCACTCGACGTTGGCCGTCGAGGAACCGAGGAACGCGACGCCGGCCCCGGCGAGGGTGATCTTCGAGGTGGACGCGAAGACGAAGGCCCGGTCCGGGTTCCCGGCCCGCGCGCACGCGTCCAGGACGTCCGCGAGCTCGGCGCGCTGCTCGGTGAGGTCGTGGATCGCGTAGGCGTTGTCCCAGAAGATCCGGAAGTCCGGCGCGGCGGTCGTCATGGCGGCGAGGCGGCGCACGGTCTCGGCGCTGTAGACCTCACCGGAGGGGTTGCTGTAGGCCGGGACGCACCAGATGCCCTTGATCCGCGGGTCCTCGGCGACCAGACGCTCGACCTCGTCCATGTCCGGGCCCTGGCCCGTGAGCGCGACCGGCACCATGGTGATGCCGAAACGCTCGCAGAGCCCGAAGTGCCGGTCGTAGCCCGGCACCGGGCACAGGAACACGACCTCGTCCTCCTCCACCCACCGGCGCGCGGCGCCGGGCACGGGGGAGAGCATCGCGTTCGCGATGACGTCGTGCATGATCTGCAGGCTGGCGTTGCCGAGGGCCAGCAGTTGGCCCTTCGGGATGCCGAGCAGCGGCGCGAAGATCTCGACGAGCTCGGGCAACCCGGTCAGCCCGCCGTAGTTGCGGGTGTCGGTCCCGTCGGCGGCGAGGTAGTCCCCGGCCCCCGGCAACTCCAGCATCCGGTTCGACAGGTTCAGCTGCTCCGGCGAGGGCTTGCCTCGCGTCAGATCCAGCTTCAGCCCCTTGGACTGGAGCTCTGCGTATTCCTCACGAAGCGTCACTTTTACTCCCACGGATCCACTGAGGGGCGCGAGGAACTGCGCGAGAAACCACCCTGTGCCGTGAGTCCCCGAACGCGCAGGGCCATCCGCACGCCGGTGGTTTCTCGCGCAGTTCCTCGCGCCCCTGGATATTGCCTAGCTGAGCCTCTGCCGAACAACTTCCGCGAGCCGCTCGCACACGCTCTGCGCCTGCTCGTGGTTCGCTGCTTCCACCATGACCCTAACGAGCGGCTCCGTCCCGGAGGGACGCAGCAGGACGCGGCCGGTCTCGCCGAGTTCCGCCTCCGCCGCGGCGACAGCCGCGAGCAGCTCCTCGTCCTGGGACGCGCGGGACTTGTCCACGCCCTTGACGTTGATCATGACCTGCGGGAGTCGCGTCATCACCGCGGCCAGCTCGGCCAGCGGCTTGCCCGTCGCCGCGACGCGAGCGGCCAGCAGCAGGCCGGTCAGCGTGCCGTCGCCGGTCGTCGCGTGGTCCAGCATGATCACGTGGCCGGACTGCTCGCCGCCGAGCGTGAAGCCGTGCTCCTTCATCGACTCCAGCACGTAGCGGTCGCCGACCGCGGTCTGGATGAGCTCGATGCCCTCGCGCTGCAGCGCCAGCTTGAAGCCGAGGTTGGACATGACCGTCGCCACGACGGTGTCCTTGGCCAGCACGCCGGCCTCGCGCAGGCCCACCGCCAGGACCGCCAGGATCTGGTCGCCGTCGATCTCGTTGCCCTCGCGGTCCACCGCGAGGCAGCGGTCGGCGTCGCCGTCGTGGGCGATGCCGAGGTCCGCGCCGTGCTCGACGACGGCCGCGCGCAGCGGGCCGAGGTGGGTGGAGCCGACGCCGTCGTTGATGTTGAGGCCGTCCGGCTCGGCGCCGATGACCGCGAGCACCTCGGCGCCCGCGGCGCGGAACGCCTGCGGGGAGGCGGCGGCCGCCGCGCCGTGCGCGGCGTCGATGACGACCTTCAGGCCGTCCAGGCGGTTCGGCATGGCGCCGAGCAGGTGCCGGACGTACTGGTCGAGACCGGACTCGTGGTCGCGGACGCGACCGACCGCGGCACCGGTCGGGCGGGACCACTCCTCCGTGCCGAAGCGCTCGTAGTGCGCCTCGATGGCGTCCTCGATCGCGTCGTCGAGCTTGAAGCCGCCCTTGGCCAGGAACTTGAGCCCGTTGTCGGGCATGGAGTTGTGACTGGCCGACAGCATCACGCCGAAGTCGGCGTTCAGGGCGTCCGTCAGGTAGGCCACGGCGGGCGTCGGCAGCACGCCGAGACGCAGCACGTCGACGCCGGAGCTGGCGAGGCCGGCGACGACCGCGGCCTCCAGGAACTCGCCGGAAGCCCTCGGGTCCCGACCGACCACGGCCACCGGGCGGTGGCCCTCGAACGCGCCCAGATCACCGAGCACGTGCGCCGCGGCGACGGACAGGCCCATCGCGAGCTCCGCGGTCAGGTCCACGTTCGCGAGGCCGCGAACGCCGTCGGTACCAAAGAGTCGTCCCACTGCTGAAGCCTTCCGGGTAATGCCGCGTATGAACGAAACCACGCCCTGGGAACACAACCGTGCTCCCAGGGCGTGGCGAAAACCAGCTCCCCCGAGCAAAGATCGGCGGAGCGGGGTGCGACTTAGCGCTTGCTGTACTGCGGCGCCTTGCGGGCCTTCTTGAGACCGGCCTTCTTGCGCTCGACCGCACGCGGGTCACGCGTCAGGAAGCCGGCCTTCTTCAGCGCCGGGCGGTTGGCGTCGACGTCGGCCTCGTTCAGGGCGCGGGCGACACCGAGACGCAGGGCGTAGGCCTGGCCGGAGATGCCGCCACCGTTGATGCGGGCGACGACGTCGTAGCGGTCATCGAGCTCAAGGATCTTGAAGGGCTCGTTGACGGTCTGCTGGTGCACCTTGTTGGGGAAGTACTCCTCCAGGGTGCGACCGTTGATCTTCCACTGGCCGGTGCCGGGGACGATGCGCACGCGGGCGATCGCCTCCTTGCGGCGACCCAGGCCGGCGCCCGGCAGGGCCTCGCCGAAGCGGGAGGGAAGGGACTCGCTGGTGTACTCGGTCTCCTCGACCTCGAAGGTCTCCTCGACCTCGAGGGGGAGCTCAGCAGTGGTCTCGGCCACGGTTGTCCTCTGTTCTTCTCGTCAGATTTGGGGTGTGGCCGGTCTTACTGAGCGACCTGGGTGATCTCGAACGCCACCGGCTGCTGCGCAGCGTGGGGGTGCTGGTCGCCCGAGTACACCTTCAGCTTCGAGAGCATCTGACGACCCAGGGAGTTCTTCGGAAGCATGCCCTTGATGGCCTTCTCGACGGCCTTCTCCGGGTTCTTGTCCATGAGCTCGTCGTAACGCACGGAGCGCAGACCGCCCGGGTAACCCGAGTGGCGGTAGGCCATCTTCTGGGTCTTCTTGTTCCCGGACAGGTGCACCTTGTCCGCGTTGACGATGATGACGAAGTCACCCATGTCAAGGTGCGGCGCGTACACCGGCTTGTGCTTGCCCCGCAGAAGGGAGGCGGCCTGAGAGGCCAGACGGCCGAGGACAACGTCCTGGGCGTCGATGACGAGCCACTGACGCTGGACGTCGCCGGGCTTGGGGCTGTACGTACGCACGGTCGTAGCCTTCGCTTTTCAGTGAGTGTGTGCCTGACAGGACCAACAGGACGATCGGAACAGCCTGAGCACCGGACCCGGACGCAATCGGGTGTTCGATGCCGCCGCTCATCGGCCTGGCGGACCGGCGTACCGACCTCTCACGTGAGATAGAGCGAGCCAATACGCACAACGAACTCGCAGAATACCGGCACGGCGGCGGGCGGGTCAAAACGCCGCCCACACGCCGCGCTGGTTATCCACAAGCTGTGTACCAGTCTACGTCCCCCGTCAGCGTTCGCGTGCCACGCGCTTCTCGTCCCAGACCGGCTCCGGGGCCTCGTAGACCCGACCGTCCTGGCCGAACACCAGAAAGCGGTCGAAGGAACGGGCGAACCAGCGGTCGTGCGTGACGGCCAGCACCGTCCCGTCGAAGGCCTCCAGGCCCTCCTGCAGCGCCTCCGCGCTCTCCAGGTCCAGGTTGTCCGTCGGCTCGTCCAGCAGCAGCGCCGTCGTGCCGGACAGCTCCAGGCGCAGGATCATGAGCCGGGCCTGCTGGCCGCCGGAGAGGTTCTCGAAGCGGACCGCCTCCTGGTGATGCAACTCATAGCGGCGCAGCACGCTCATCGCGGCCTTGCGGTCCAGCGCGTGCTCGGACTCGAGGATCTCCCGGGCGGTACGGCCGTGCAGCTCCGGGTGGGCGTGCGTCTGCGCGAAGTGGCCGGGCACGACCCGGGCGCCGAGCTTCCACCCGCCCGTGTGCGTGACCGGCTCCCCCGCGATCAGCCGCAGGAAGTGCGACTTGCCGGACCCGTTGGAGCCCAGCACCGCGACCCGCTCGCCGTAGTAGACCTCCAGGTCGAACGGCTTCATCAGCCCGGTCAGCTCCAGCTGCTCGAAGGTGAACGCCCGCACGCCGGTGCGCCCGCCCTTGAGCCGCATCGTCACCGCCTGCTTGCGCGGCGGCTCCGGCGGCGGGCCGGCCTCCTCGAACTTGCGCAGCCGGGTCTGCATGGCCGAGTACCGCGAGGCCATGTCGGGCGAGCGCTTCGCGAACTCGCGCAGCTCCACCACCAGCTTCTTCAGCTGGGTGTGTTTCTCGTCCCAACGGCGGCGCAGCTCCTCGAAGCGGGCGAAGCGCTCCTCGCGGGCCTCGTGGTAGGTCGCGAACCCGGCGCCGTGCACCCAGATCTCGCTGCCGTCGACGCCCGTCTCCACGCTGACGATCTTCTTGGCGGCGTTGTTCAGCAGCTCGCGGTCGTGCGAGATGAAGAGCACCGTCTTGCGGGTCTCCTTGAGCTGCTCCTCCAGCCACCGCTTGCCCGGCACGTCGAGGTAGTTGTCCGGCTCGTCCAGCAGCAGCACCTCGTCCGGGCCGCGCAGCAGCGACTCCAGCACCAGGCGCTTCTGCTCGCCGCCCGAGAGGGTGTTGAGTGCCCGCCACTGCGCCCGCTCGTACGGGGTGCCGAGGGCGGCCATGGTGCAGACGTCCCAGACGGTCTCGTACTCGTAGCCGCCCGCGTCCGCCCAGTCCGCCAGCGCCTGCGCGTAGGCGAGCTGGGTCTCCTCGTCCTCCTGCGTCATCATCGCCAGCTCGGCCGCGTCCACGGCCCGCGCGGCGATCTTCACCTTCCCCGGGGCGACGGAGACCAGCAGGTCGCGCACGGACGCGTCGGGCGCGAGCGGCGCCTCGGCGCCGTCGTCCTGCCGCGTCGCCTCGCGACCGGTCGTGCCGACGAACTGGCGCATCACGCCCAGCCCGCCGCTGACCGTCACCGAGCCGCCGTGCGGCTTCAGATCACCCGCGATCAGCCGCAGCAGCGTCGTCTTGCCGGCGCCGTTGGCCCCGACCAGCGCGACGGCCGCGCCCTCACCGACCCGGAAGGACGCGTCGCCGAACAGCACCCGTCCGTCCGGCAGGTAGTACTCCAGGTGCGAAATCTCGACGTGTCCCATGAGCAGCGATTCTCGCTCCCGCCCGGGCCCGGTCCAAACCCGTTTTTCCCTCGGCGCACCCCTACCAGTACGCTTCCGGCGCATGACGACAGGGTCTGGTCAGACTCCGGACAACCAGCAGGGCGACCGTCAGGGCACACCGCTCCCCCGGCGCGACCGGCAGGCGCACGGGCGGATACCGACGCAGTACACCCCCGGCAGCGGCAGGCTCCGCGCCGCCGCGAAGAGCGCGCTGCGCAGCAGCGCGGTGCGCGTCCGGCCGGGAGCGCCCACGCCACCCACGCCCGAACCGCAGCAGGGCGCGCCGAGCCGCGTCGGCGCCCGCACGGCCACGGCCTTCGCGATCCGCCCCGGCAGCCCGGACGACGAGGGGCCCACGCCCGATCTGGACGAGCTGACCCAGCCCTACGCGGCCACCACCGCCCGGCGCAGACGCTTCCGCCGCCGCACGCTCGTCCTGGGCACCGCCGTCGTCCTCCTCGTCGGCGGCACAGCGGCCGCCCTGGCGCTCGACGGCGGCCACCGCGCGCACCGCACCGCCGCCGCGGCCGCCACGACCCAGGCGGCCGCCGCGCCGACGACGCCCTCGGCCGTCCCCTCCGCCGTTCCCTCGGCACAGCCGACCCCCAGCCCGACCCTGATCGACCCCGTCGCGCTGCTCTCCAACGCCGCCACGGACAAGGCGCCGCTCAGCGCGGCCACGCTCTTCCCCGGGAAGAACGTCACCGTCAACGGCCATTCCTACACCCAGGCCCTGACCGCGACGTCCCCGTGCGCCCAGGCCGCCTCACCGGCCCTCGCGGGCATCCTCGCCAAGAACGGCTGCCAGGGCGTCTTCCGCGCCACCTACGGCAACGGCCAGGCGGAGGTCACCGTCGGCATCGCCGTCTTCGACAACGCCGCCCAGGCCACCGCGGTGAAGGCGGCGGCCATGACCGGCAACATCGCCTCGCTCTTCGGCGGAGCGGTGAAGCCCTTCTGCCAGAAGGAGGTCTGCCGGATCTCCACCAACGCGGTCGGCCGCTACGCCTACTTCACCGTCGCCGGCTACCCGACCGGCAAGGCGGTCCCGGCCAACGACACGGTCGCCCTGACGGCGAGCAACGACCTCGCGTCACTCGCCTTCCAGGACCTCGCCGACCGCGGCCGTTCCGAGCTGCCTCACTGACCCCCGAGGCTGCTGCTTCCAAGCACCCGCAACCGCCGGGCGGCCCGATTCCGCTCGGCGAGCAGCTCGTCCGCCGGGTAGCCGACCTCTTCGAGGGTCAGCCCGTAGGGCCGGACCACGTTGACGGCGGAGTTCCGCACGCCCCCGGAGAGCACCTCCGCCGGGAAGTCCAGCGGCCGCTGGCCACCGCCGACCAGCAGCATGGACCCGACGAGCGCGCGCACCATGTTGTGGCAGAACGCGTCCGCGCGGACCGTGCCGATCACCAGGCCCGGAACGCCGGGCCCGAGCAGCGCGTCGCCCTCGGTCCGCTCCCAGGAGAACTCCAACAGCTCGCGGATGGTCGTCGCACCCTCGCGCTTCTTGCAGTACGCGGCGAAGTCGTGCTCGCCGACCAGCCGCCGTGCGGCCTCGTTCATCAGCGCGACGTCCAGCGGCCGGTCGTGCCAGAGCACGTGCCCGCGCCGCAGCGGGTCGACGCCGCCCTGGGTGTCGCAGATGCGGTACGCGTACCGGCGCCACACGGCGCTGAACCGCGCGTCGAACCCGGCCGGCGCCTCGGAGAGCCGCCACACCCGGATGTCCCCGGGCAGCCGCCCCGCGAGACGGCGCGGCAGCTTGTCGCCCTCGGCCTGCCAAATCGCCTCGGGGAGGTCGACGTGGGCCACCTGACCGCGCGCATGGACCCCTGCGTCGGTACGGCCCGCGACCGTCAGGGCGAAGATCTCCCGCTGCCGGGTGACCACCGAGATCGCCTCTTCCAACTCCTGCTGGACGGTCCGCCGACCGTTCTTCTGCCGCGCCCAGCCGGAGAACTCCGCGCCGTCGTAGGCCAGGTCCAGCCGGATCCGGACGAAACCATCAGCCGGTCCGTCGCGGCGCGGCTCTGCTTCGCCCGCTTCTTGTTGACAGAGCATTGACTCTCTCTTAGGCAAAGGACCCGTCCCCTCGAAAGGGGACGGGTCCGTTGTGGATCACGCGGGAGGATTACTCCGCCGCGGTCTCCTCCGTCTTCGCGGCGACCTTGGTCGCGGCCTCGGCCTCGCCGACGGCCTCCTGGGCCACGGTCAGGCCCTCGACCAGCTCGATGACGGCCATGGGCGCGTTGTCGCCACGGCGCGTACCGATCTTGGTGATACGGGTGTAGCCACCCGGACGGTTCTCGTAGCGAGGACCGATCTCGGTGAAGAGGGTGTGCAGAACCGCGATGTCCGTGATGACCTTGCGGACCTCACGGCGGTTGTGCAGGTCACCCTTCTTCGCCTTGGTGATCAGCTTCTCCGCGTACGGACGCAGACGGCGGGCCTTGGCCTCCGTCGTGGTGATGCGGCCGTGCTGGAACAGCTCACGGGCCAGACCGGCGAGCAGCAGACGCTCGTGGGACGGACCGCCGCCGAGGCGGGCACCCTTGGCGGGAGCAGGCATGGTGTCTCCTTCAATATCCGGCGTCGGCCGTGTGAGGAACCGGGCCGGGCGTACGGGCGGTGCGCCCGCACGACTTAGACATACAGCTAACAAGAGTACGGGACCGCCGAAGCGGTCCCGTACCCCAGATGACTCCGTGAATCAGAAGAGTCGGCGAGACGTCAGTCTCAGTACTGCTCGGTCTCCGCGAAGCCCGTGTCGTCGTCGTCGGCGCCGAAGGCGTCGGCGGCGGCGGTCGGGTCGAATCCGGGCGGGCTGTCCTTGAGGGCCAGGCCCATGCCGGCCAGCTTCGCCTTGACCTCGTCGATCGACTTCGCACCGAAGTTGCGGATGTCGAGCAGGTCGGCCTCGGAGCGGGCGACGAGCTCACCCACGGTGTGGATGCCCTCGCGCTTGAGGCAGTTGTAGGAGCGGACCGTGAGCTCCAGCTCCTCGATCGGCAGCGCCAGGTCGGCGGCCAGGGCGGCGTCCGTCGGGGACGGGCCCATGTCGATGCCCTCGGCGTCGAGGTTGAGCTCGCGCGCCAGGCCGAACAGCTCGACCAGGGTCTTACCGGCCGACGCCATGGCGTCACGCGGACGCATGGCCGGCTTGGTCTCGACGTCGACGATCAGCTTGTCGAAGTCGGTGCGCTGCTCGACACGGGTGGCCTCGACCTTGTAGGTGACCTTCAGCACGGGGCTGTAGATCGAGTCGACCGGGATGCGGCCGATCTCCTGGCCGGACTGCTTGTTCTGCACGGCGGAGACGTAGCCGCGACCGCGCTCGACGGTCAGCTCCATCTCCAGCTTGCCCTTGCCGTTCAGCGTGGCGAGGACCAGCTCGGGGTTGTGCACCTCGACACCGGCCGGCGGCGCGATGTCGGCGGCGGTGACCAGACCCGGGCCCTGCTTGCGCAGGTACATCACGACCGGCTCGTCGTGCTCCGAGGAGACGACCAGCTGCTTGATGTTGAGGATCAGGTCGGTGACGTCCTCCTTGACGCCCGGCACGGTGGTGAACTCGTGCAGCACGCCGTCGATCCGGATGCTGGTGACAGCGGCGCCGGGGATCGAGGAGAGGAGGGTGCGACGGAGAGAGTTGCCGAGGGTGTAGCCGAAGCCCGGCTCCAGCGGCTCGATGACGAACCGGGAGCGGAACTCGTCAACAACCTCTTCGGTCAGCGTGGGGCGCTGAGCGATAAGCATGAGGTGAATCCTCCATGTAGATCTTCGGCACCCACTATTTGATGCCGACGAACAAAGGATACGGCCTCCGGGTGAACCGGAGGCCGCATCTTTTGGGTGTTACTGCGAAGCGCTTGTGCAGCGCGAAGCGTCAGACGCGGCGACGCTTCGGCGGGCGGCAGCCGTTGTGCGGAACCGGCGTGACGTCCTGGATCGAGCCGACCTCCAGGCCGGTGGCCTGGATGGAGCGGATCGCGGTCTCGCGGCCGGAGCCCGGGCCCTTGACGAAGACGTCGACCTTGCGCATGCCGTGCTCCTGCGCGCGGCGAGCAGCGGCCTCGGCGGCCATCTGCGCGGCGAACGGGGTCGACTTGCGGGAGCCCTTGAAGCCGACGTGGCCCGAGGACGCCCAGGCGATCACGTTGCCCGACGGGTCGGTGATCGAGACGATCGTGTTGTTGAACGTGCTCTTGATGTGGGCGTGCCCGTGAGCGACGTTCTTCTTCTCCTTGCGGCGGATCTTCTTCGCGCCGGCAGCCTGACGGCCCTTGGGAGGCATGAGCTGATTTCTCCTACTGAGGTGGTCGGTCCGCTAGCCCAGCGGGCCGGATTAAGTCCGGTGTGTGGGGCGGACTACTACTTCTTGCCCGGCTTCTTCTTACCGGCAATCGCGCGACGCGGGCCCTTGCGGGTACGCGCGTTGGTGTGGGTGCGCTGACCGCGGACCGGCAGGCCACGGCGGTGACGCAGACCCTCGTAGCAGCCGATCTCGACCTTGCGGCGGATGTCGGCGGCGACGGCGCGGCGGAGGTCACCCTCGACCTCGAAGTTCGCGTCGACGAACTTCTGCAGCGCGACGAGGTCGTCCTCGGTGATGTCGCGGACGCGGATGTCCGGGTTCACACCGGTCTCCGCCAGCGCCTTCTTGGCGAGGGTGCGGCCGATGCCGTAGACGTAGGTGAGGGCGATCTCGATCCGCTTCTCGCGGGGGAGATCAACGCCACTGAGGCGTGCCATGAATCTGGCTCCTGTTGTTTCCTCGGAGGTCTGACGAAACGCCTACCCGTTCAGCTCCCGCTGATCGAGCCCCGGCCTCCGACCGGGGGTGGCAGTCCGCACGTTCAAAGTGGAGAACGAGGGATCGGGCGTCCCGTTTCATGTTGTTTTTCGCGTCGCGCGAAGAGTTACGACCCGTACAGGGGGTGAAATCAGCCCTGGCGCTGCTTGTGGCGCAGGTTCTCGCAGATCACCATGACCCGGCCGTGACGGCGGATCACCTTGCACTTGTCGCAGATCTTCTTGACGCTCGGCTTGACCTTCATCTGACTGTCAATCTCCGGGTCTGGATCTGCTGGTTACTTGTACCGGTAGACGATGCGACCACGGGTCAGGTCGTACGGGCTGAGCTCGACGACGACCCGGTCGTCCGGGAGGATGCGGATGTAGTGCATGCGCATCTTGCCGCTGATGTGCGCGAGAACCTTGTGACCGTTCTGCAGCTCCACCTTGAACATCGCGTTCGGCAGAGACTCGATCACGGTGCCCTCGATCTCGATGGCGCCTTGCTTCTTGGCCATAATCCTGCGGGATTGCCTTCCGGAATCGACTACCGTAGTCGGCACTCACGCAGGGACCTTGTTCAGATCCACCCTCAGCCCCTAGCGGGCGAGGACATGCGGAAGCAAGCTACGAGTGAGCCGACACAGCAGTCTACGTCAGTAGGCAAGTGAACGCGAAATCAGCCCAGCGGGTCGGGAGCGACCGTCACACCGAGCTCCGCGAGCTTCGCCTTGCCGCCGTCGAAGGCGGTGAGCACGAACGGGCCCTCCTCCGTCAGCGCGACGGAGTGCTCCCAGTGCGAGGACCAGGTGCCGTCGTTGCTGACGACCGTCCACTCGTCCGCGAGGGTGTGGGTCTTCGGGGTGCCGAGCGTGATCATCGGCTCGATGGCGATGCAGAAGCCCGGGACCAGCTTCATGCCGCGGCCGCGCCGGCGGTCGACGTAGTTCAGCAGGTGCGGGTCCATGTGCATGGCGGAGCCGATGCCGTGGCCGCCGTAGTCCTCGACGATGCCGTACTTGCCGCGCGGCGGCAGCGGCTGGCGGCGGATGTAGCCCTCGATGCCGCGGCTGATGTCGGAGAGTCGGTTGTTCTTCTTGACCTGCGCGATGCCGGCCCACATGGAGCCCTCGGTGGTCGCGCTCAGCGCGTGCAGCTCCGGAGCGTGACCGCCACCGACGAAGACGGTCACGGCCGCGTCGCCGTGCCAGCCGTCGACGATCGCGCCGCAGTCGATGGAGATCATGTCGCCGTCGTTCAGCACCCGCTCGCCGGGGATGCCGTGGACGACCTCCTCGTTGACGGAGGCGCAGATCACACCGGTGAAGCCGTGGTAGCCGAGGAAGTTGGACTTCGCACCGTGGCCCTCGATGACCTTCTTGGCGATGGCGTCGAGCTCACCCGTGGTCACGCCCGGAACGGCCGCCTCGCTCGCCGCCTTCAGCGCCTCGGCCACGATCAGCCCGGCCTCCCGCATCTTCGCGATCTGCTCGGGCGTCTTGATCTCAACCATGCACTCTTCCCGCTCTCCTCAACCAAAGGCCCAGACACGCTGCATCATCCGGAAACAGCACCGCGGCCGTGACATCCCTCAAGGGTGTCACGGCCGCGGCCAGAAGGTGAAACTAGTCGTTCGCGTTCTCCCGCAGCGCGGCGATCGCGCGCTCGGTGACCTCGTCGACCGTGCCGAGAGCCGAGATCGTGGTGACCAGGCCCTGCTTGCGGTAGTAGTCGATGATCGGCTCGGTCTCCGTGTGGTAGACCTCGAGCCGGGTGCGCACGGTCTCCTCGGAGTCGTCCGAGCGCTGGTACAGCTCGCCACCGCACTCGTCGCAGACGCCCTCGGCGGCCGGCTGCTTGTAGATCACGTGGTAGATGTGCTGGCTGTCGTTCCGGCACAGGCGACGGCCCGCGATGCGGCCGACGACCTCCTCCTCGGGAACCTCCAGGTCCAGCACGCCGTCGAGGGCGATGCCGAACTCCTTGAGGATCTCGTCCAGCGCGACGGCCTGCGCGGTGTTGCGCGGGAAACCGTCCAGCAGGAAGCCGTTCTCGGTGTCGGCGTGCTGCAGGCGGTCCTTCACCATCGCGATGGTGACCTCGTCGGGTACCAGCTTGCCCGTGTCCATGATGCTCTTCGCCAGGCGACCGAGCTCGGTGCCCTGCGAGATGTTGGCGCGGAACAGGTCGCCGGTGGACACGTGCGGGATGGACAGGGTCTTCGTCAGCCGTTCGGCCTGAGTACCCTTCCCGGCCCCGGGGGGTCCGACGAGGACGATACGCATCAGCGGAGGAACCCTTCGTAGTTACGCTGCTGGAGCTGGCTCTCGATCTGCTTCACAGTTTCAAGGCCGACACCCACAACGATGAGGATGCTCGTACCGCCGAACGGGAAGTTCGAAGACGCCGAGAACAGCCCGAGTGCGATCAGGGGCACCAGGGCGATGATGCCCAGGTAGAGCGAGCCCGGCCAGGTGATCCTGGTCAGCACATAGTTCAGGTATTCCGCCGTCGGGCGGCCGGCCCGGATGCCCGGGATGAACCCACCATACTTCTTCATGTTGTCGGCGACTTCTTCGGGGTTGAACGAGATGGCCACGTAGAAGAAGGCAAAAAAGACAATCAGGATGAAGTACACGACCATGTACAGCGCACTGTCGGTGTTCTTCGCGAGGTTCTGGTCGATCCACTGACCCCAGCCCTTCTGGGCCGAGCCGCTGAGCTGCACGACCAGCGCGGGGATGTAGAGCAGCGAGCTCGCGAAGATGACGGGGATCACACCCGCCTGGTTGACCTTCAGCGGGATGTAGGTCGAGGTGCCGCCGTACGCGCGACGACCGATCATGCGCTTCGCGTACTGGACCGGGATCCGGCGCTGGGCCTGCTCGACGAAGACCACCAGGCCGACCATGGCCAGACCCATCGCGATGACGATGAAGAAGGTCAGCCAGCCCTTGCTCGCCTTGATGCTCCACAGCTGCGTGGGGAACTGCGCGGCGACCGAGGTGAAGATGAGGATCGACATGCCGTTGCCGATGCCGCGGTCGGTGATCAGCTCGCCCAGCCACATGATGACGGTGGTGCCCGCGGTCATCGTGATGACCATGGTGGCGACGGTGAAGACCGACTGGTTCGGGACGACGGTGCTGCCGGGGCAGGCGTTGCCGAAGAGCGCGCCGTTCTGGGCGGTGGCGGAGATCGCGGTGGCCTGGAGGATCGCGAGGGCGATGGTCAGGTAACGCGTGTACTGCGTGATCTTCGCCGTACCGGCCTGACCCTCCTTCTTGAGGGCGTCCAGGCGCGGGATCACCACGGTCAGCAGCTGCAGGATGATGCTCGACGTGATGTACGGCATGATCCCGAGCGCGAAGATGGTGATCTGCAGCAGCGCACCGCCGGAGAACAGGTTCACCAGGCCGAGCAGCTGGTTGCCACCGTTCTTGTTCATGGTGGTGAGGCAGCTCTGCACGCCCGCGTAGTTCACGCCCGGCACGGGGATGTGCGCGCCCATCCGGAACACGACCATGATGCCCAGCGTGAACAGCAGCTTCTTGCGCAGGTCGGGCGTCTTGAACGCCCGGGCGAACGCGGTGAGCACGGGGCCTCCTGCTGCTCCCGGCCGACTGCGGCGGGAGGGACGGTGGATCAGGGGGGCGCCGTCCGGGTGGTTGCGCTTCGCAGCGCTTGTACCGAGACGGGGGGCCAACCTACAAGTGGACTCCACGGACTCTAACAGCCGGTGGTGCCAGGAAAGAAGCACGGAACCCGGGCGGGGTAGGGCCAGTTCATCTGCTGACGACCTTTGTCCGGGTGGGACGGGGTGTCTTGTCCGATCTGTCCGCCCAGCCGTTCACCGTCGGTGCCCGTTAGGAGTAATTGAGCCGTGAATTGCCCATGAACAGCGCCTCGCGCCGCACACTGGCACATCCCGGGCTGGTAGACAGGACGCCATCCGGGGGACGGCCAAACGAACGACCGAGGCTCTCTTTGTTGTTGCGACGACTCCGGCGCACGCCCGTCTGGCTCCCGTCGGCCCTGCTGGCGCTGCTGCTGGGCTTCTGGCAGCTCGGCCGCCCCCTCCTGTGGCGCGACGAGCTCGCCACCTGGAGCGCGGCGAACCGCAGCCTCGGGCAGCTGTGGGGCCTGCTGGGCAACGTCGACGCCGTCTCCGGCGCCTACTACCTCTTCCTGCACGGCTGGACCGCCGTCCTCGGCGACTCCCCCGTCGCGCTGCGCACCCCCAGCGTGCTGGCCACGGGCCTGGCCGCCGGGCTCACCGCCGCGACCGGCAAGCGGCTCTTCGGCGCCCGGGCCGGCCTCTGGGCGGGCCTGCTCTTCGCGCTCACCCCCGCGGTCCTGCGATACGCGCAGGAGGCACGGGCCTACGGGATGGTCACCGCCGCGGTCCTGCTGGCCACCTGGCAGCTGGTCCGCATCCTTTCCTGCAAGCCCGGCTGGTCGCGGCGCCGGATGCGCCTGGAATGGCTCGGCTACGCGGGCACGCTGGTCCTCGTCGGCCTGTTGCACCTGGTCGCCCTGGCGGTGCTGACCTCGCACCTGTGGCTGGTCCTCACCCGCCGGCGCGGCGCGTGGCGCGGCCTGCTGGCGGCCACGGTGTCGGCGGTGCTGCTGCTCTCACCGCTGCTGGTCGCCGGGCACGCGCAGTCCGGGCGGCAGATCAACTGGATCCCGCGGCCGAACCTGGTCGCCTTCCCCGGCATGATCCACGACCTCACCTACTCGTGGCCGATCTCGGTCGCGCTGCTGGTGCTGGCCGTCCTCGCGTGCACCCGACGCGACGGTCTGCGGTACCTGCCGGTGCCGATCCTGCCGATCGTGACGATCTGGATCGCCTCCCAGGGCACGAACTCCTACTGGGTCGAGCGCTACCTGCTCTTCACCGTCCCGCTGTGGACAATCCTGGCGGGCGCGGGCGCGGAGAGGCTCCCCCGCGCACGTTGGACCGCTCCCGCCGCGGTGGTCCTGGTCGCGGCGCTCGCCTTTCCGGGCCTCAAGGCGCAGAGCGACGCGTGGTCCCACACCGGCACCGACTGGCGCGGCGCGGCCCGCCTCATCGGCGCGCAATACCACCCCGGCGACGCGGTCGTGCCGGAACGAGGCGGCTCGGCCGTCTACATGGTCGACCTCGGCCTCGACTACTACTTCCCCGCCCGCGTCCACCCCAAGGACCTCTTCGTCGCACAGAGCGCGGTGGCGCGCGACGACCTCATGGTCAAGGAGTGTGCGCACCCGGTCGCCTGCCTGAACGGCGCCCCGCGGGTCTGGGTGGTCACCTTCGGCCACGCGAGCGATCCCCTGAGCGGGCTCCCGAAGTCCCAGCAGGCCGCGCTGCGCGGGCACTACCAAGTCGCCGGGGTGCACTACCTGAAGGGCCTCACCGTCGGTCTGCTGACCGCCGACTGAACCGGCTCCCGGGCACCGACGGGACAGCGACCGGACAACGACGAAGGCCCGGCTCCCCTTGCGGGGAACCGGGCCTTCGTGCGTGATCGTCAGCGACGAGCTCAGATGAGCTCGGTCACCGTGCCGCCGGCGGCGGTGATCTTCTCGGCGGCGGAGCCGGAGACGGCGTCGACCGACACCTGCAGCGCCACGGAGATCTCGCCGGTGCCGAGCACCTTGACGAGGGCGTTCTTACGAACGGCACCCTTCGCGACCAGGTCCTCGACCGTGACCTCGCCACCCTGCGGGTAGAGCGCGGCCAGCTTGTCCAGGTTCACGACCTGGAACTCGACGCGGAACGGGTTCTTGAAGCCCTTCAGCTTCGGCAGACGCATGTGGAGGGGCATCTGCCCACCCTCGAAGCGCTGCGGAACCTGGTAACGGGCCTTGGTGCCCTTGGTACCACGACCAGCGGTCTTACCCTTGGACGCCTCACCACGACCGACACGGGTCTTGGCGGTCTTGGCGCCCGGGGCGGGCCGCAGGTTGTGGATCTTCAGCGGGTTCTGCTCCGCCATCTCAGTCCACCTCCTCGACCGTGACGAGGTGGCGGACGGTGTGGGCCATCCCGCGGATCTCGGGACGGTCCTCCTTCACGACCACGTCGTGCATGCGCTTGAGACCAAGCGAACGCAGGGTGTCACGGTGGTTCTGCTTGCTACCGATGTAGGACTTGACCTGGGTGATCTTCAGGCGAGCCATTACGCAGCCCCCTGCCCAGCAGCCCGGGCGCGCAGCAGCGCGGCCGGAGCGACGTCCTCCAGCGGCAGACCACGACGGGCAGCGATCTCCTCGGGGCGCGAAAGGCCCTTCAGCGCGGCCACGGTCGCGTGGACGATGTTGATCGCGTTGTCGGAGCCCAGGGACTTCGACAGGATGTCGTGCACGCCGGCGCACTCGAGCACGGCACGCACCGGACCACCGGCGATGACGCCGGTACCCGGGGAAGCCGGCTTGAGCAGGACGACGCCCGCGGCCTTCTCGCCCTGGATGGGGTGAGGAATGGTGCCCTGGATACGGGGGACCTTGAAGAAGTGCTTCTTGGCCTCCTCAACACCCTTGGCGATGGCGGCCGGCACCTCCTTGGCCTTGCCGTAACCGACACCCACGGTGCCGTCACCGTCGCCCACCACGACCAGCGCGGTGAAGGAGAAGCGACGACCACCCTTGACAACCTTGGCGACACGGTTGATCGCTACGACGCGCTCGACGTAGGCGGTCTTCTCGACGACGGCGTTGCCGTCACGACCATCCCGCTTACGGTCCCGCCGCTCGCCACCGCCGGTGCCGCCGCCGGCGCCGCTACCGCGGCGCTGGGGTCCAGCCATTGGATTTACCTCTCTCGTTTACGTCCGTCAGCCTGTGGCCAGCGGGTCAGAAGTCCAGACCGGCCTCGCGGGCAGCGTCCGCCAGAGCCGCAATGCGGCCGGCGTACTGGTTGCCCGCGCGGTCGAACACGACCTGCTCGATACCGGCAGCCTTGGCGCGCTCGGCGACCAGGGCTCCGACCTTCTTGGCCTGCTCGGTCTTGTCAGCCTCGGCGCCCTTGATGGACACGTCGAGGGTGGACGCCGAAGCCAGGGTGTGGCCCGCGAGGTCGTCGATCACCTGCGCCACGATGTGGCGGTTGGACCGAGAGACCACGAGGCGCGGACGAACCGGAGTACCGGAGACGCGCTTGCGGACGCGGATGGCGCGGCGCTTGCGGGCGGCGGCCTTGTAGCCGTTGCCCTTGCCGATCTTCACACCGACAGTCATGGGTTACTTACCACTCTTTCCGACCTTGCGGCGGATGACCTCGCCCGCGTACTTAACGCCCTTGGCCTTGTACGGGTCGGGCTTACGCAGCTTGCGGATCTTCGCGGCGACCTCGCCGACCTTCTGCTTGTCGATGCCGTCCACGTGGAACTTGGTCGGCGACTCGACCACGAAGGAGATGCCCTCCGGGGCCGGGACCAGGATCGGGTGGCTGTAGCCGAGGGAGAACTCCATGTCGGAGCCCTTCGCCGCGACACGGTAACCAACACCGCTGATCTCGAGCGACTTGCGGTAGCCCGCGGTCACGCCGGTGATCATGTTCGCCACCAGCGTGCGGGTCAGGCCGTGCAGGGCCTTCGACATGCGCTCGTCGTTCGGGCGGGAGACGACAAGCGTGCCGTCCTCGTCCTTCACGATCTCGATCGGCGCGGCGACGGCGTGGGTGAGAGAGCCCTTGGGGCCCTTCACCGAGACCGTGCGGCCATCGATGGTGACGTCCACGCCGGCGGGAACCGGGATGGGCAGCCGTCCAATGCGAGACATTGCTGTACCTCCGTTTCCCTTAGTTACCAGACGTAGGCGAGGACTTCCCCACCCACGCCCTTCTTGGCAGCCTGCTGGCCGGTGAGCAGACCCTGCGACGTGGAGATGATCGCCACGCCCAGGCCGCCGAGCACCTTCGGCATAGCGGTGGACTTGGTGTAGACCCGCAGACCCGGCTTCGAGATCCGCTTGATGCCCGCGATCGAGCGCTCACGGTTCGGGCCGAACTTGAGGTCGATGGTCAGCTTCTTGCCGACCTCGCCCTCGCTCGGGTCCTCGACCTTCCAGGAGGTGATGTAACCCTCCTGCTTGAGGATCTCCGCGATGTGAGTCTTGATCTTCGAGTGGGGCATCACGACGGAGTCGTGGTAGGCCGAGTTCGCGTTTCGCAGACGCGTCAGCATGTCTGCGATCGGGTCGGTCATGGTCATGATGGCCTAAGGCCTCTCTCACCGTGGTTTCCGCGCGCCTCGTTTGCAGAAGGGGCACGGGACCTGCGGTGTAGTAAGACGAATTCGGGGCAGCACGGGCCCCGACCTCCAAAGGTTACAGGAGGCCGGGAGCCCGACTGATCCGAGGTTGCTTACCTCAGAACTTCTGGAGGATTACCAGGAGCTCTTGGTCACGCCCGGCAGCTCGCCGCGGTGCGCCATCTCACGAAGGCAGACACGGCAGAGGCCGAACTTGCGGTACACGGAGTGCGGACGGCCGCAGCGCTGGCACCGGGTGTAACCCCGGACGCCGAACTTCGGCTTGCGCTCCGCCTTGGCGATCAGCGCCTTCTTCGCCATGGGTCAGCTCTCCTTGAACGGGAAGCCGAGAGCCCGCAGCAGCGCCCGGCCCTCGTCGTCGGTCTGGGCGGTGGTCACCACGGTGATGTCCATACCACGGGGACGGTCGACCTTGTCCTGGTCGATCTCGTGGAACATCACCTGCTCGGTCAGACCGAAGGTGTAGTTGCCCTTGCCGTCGAACTGCTTCGGCGACAGACCACGGAAGTCGCGGATACGCGGGAGCGCCAGCGAGATCAGGCGGTCCAGGAACTCCCACATGCGGTCACCACGAAGGGTGACGTGGGCGCCGATCGGCTGACCCTCACGCAGCTTGAACTGCGCGATGCTCTTGCGAGCCTTGGTCACGGTCGGCTTCTGGCCGGTGATCGCGGTGAGGTCCTTGACCGCACCGTCGATCAGCTTCGAGTCGCGGGCGGCGTCGCCCACACCCATGTTGACCACGACCTTGACCAGGCCGGGGATCAGCATGACGTTCTCGTAAGCGAACTGCTCGTTCAGCTGACCCTTGATCTCGGAGCGGTAGCGCTCCTTGAGACGGGGGCTGACCTTCTCAATCGAGGTGTCGGTCATCAGATGTCCTCACCGGTGCGCTTGGCAACGCGGATCTTGTTGCCCTGCTCGTCGAATCGGTAGCCGACGCGGGTGACGACCTTCTTGCCGTCCTTCTCCACCACGAGCTGAACGTTGCTCACGTGGATCGGGGCCTCGACGGTCACGATGCCGCCGGCCTTGGAGCCGTTGGCGGTGGGCGTGGCCTTGGTGTGCTTCTTGACCCGGTTGACACCCTCGACCAGGACCTTGGACGTGGTCGGGAAGGCCTGAATGACCTTGCCCTGCTTGCCCTTGTCCTTGCCGGTGATGACCTGGACCAGGTCACCCTTCTTGATCTTCATGCTGTTAGCCATTGGTTAGAGCACCTCCGGCGCGAGCGAGATGATCTTCATGAACTTCTTCTCACGCAGCTCACGGCCGACGGGGCCGAAGATGCGGGTACCACGGGGGTCACCGTCGGTGTTCTTGAGGATGACGGCGGCGTTCTCGTCGAACCGGATGTAGGAACCGTCGGGACGACGGCGCTCCTTCACGGTCCGGACGATGACGGCCTTGACCACGTCGCCCTTCTTCACATTGCCACCGGGGATCGCGTCCTTGACGGTCGCCACGATGACGTCGCCGATGCCCGCGTAGCGCCGGCCGGAGCCGCCGAGAACGCGGATGCAAAGGATTTCCTTCGCGCCCGTGTTGTCGGCGACACGCAGTCGCGACTCCTGCTGGATCACGTCTTTCTCCTGATCGTCAACGATCGGGACCGGGTCCGCCGCTGCTCACATCAGCGCCCTAGGGCCTGATGCACATACGGCGGCACCCAATCGCGTTCGTTACTTGGCCTTCTCGAGGATCTCGACGACGCGCCAGCGCTTCGTCGCGGAGGTGGGGCGCGTCTCCATGAGGAGAACGCGGTCACCGATGCCGCAGGCGTTGGCCTCGTCGTGCGCCTTCAGCTTGTTCGTACGGCGGATGACCTTGCCGTACAGCGCGTGCTTGACGCGGTCCTCGACGGCGACGACGACGGTCTTGTCCATCTTGTCGCTGACGACGAGACCCTCACGGGTCTTGCGGAAACCGCGCGTCTCGTTGGTGTTGTCAGTCATCAGGCGTCCTTCACCGTGTCGATGCCCAGCTCGCGCTCGCGCATCAGGGTGTAGATCCGCGCGATGTCCTTCTTGACGAGCTTGAGCCGCCCGTGGTTGTCGAGCTGCCCGGTCGCCGCCTGGAAGCGGAGGTTGAACAGCTCCTCCTTGCGCTCACGCAGCTGCGCAACGAGACCCTCGTTGTCCAGCTCACGGAGCTCAGCAGCCTTGGTGCCGGCCATCAGCTCTCACCTGCCTCGCGCCGGACGATCCGGCACTTCATCGGGAGCTTGTGAGCCGCACGCGTCAGCGCCTCACGAGCCATCTTCTCGTTCGGGTAGGACAGCTCGAACATGACCCGACCCGGGTGCACGTTGGCGATCCACCACTCCGGCGAACCCTTACCGGAACCCATGCGGGTCTCGGCAGGCTTCTTCGTCAGCGGACGGTCCGGGTAGATGTTGATCCACACCTTGCCGCCACGCTTGATGTGACGCGTGATGGAGATACGAGCGGACTCGATCTGCCGGTTCGTCACATACGCCGGGGTGACGGCCTGCAGGCCCCACTCGCCGAACGTAACCTCGGTACCGCCCTTGGCCGCACCACGACGCTTGGGGTGGTGCTGCTTGCGGTGCTTGACCCTGCGAGGGATCAGCATGGTCAGGCCTCCGTAGTGGTCTCAGCCGCAGCCGGAGCCTCGGTCACCGCGGGAGCGGCGGCCTCGGCGTTCTGCTGCGGACGGCGGCCACGGCCGCCGGCGGGACGGTCGCCGCCCCGACGGGGGCGCTCGCCCGGGCCACCCGCGCGCGGCGGACGGTTCCCGGCCTTGGCAGCGGCGTTGTCGGCGCGGACCTCGGCGATGTTCTTGACATCACCCTTGTAGATCCAGACCTTGACACCGATGCGACCGAAGGTGGTCTTGGCCTCGAAGAAGCCGTAGTCCACGTTGGCGCGGAGCGTGTGCAGCGGCACACGACCCTCACGGTAGAACTCGCTGCGGGACATCTCAGCGCCGCCCAGACGGCCGGAGCACTGGATCTTGATGCCCTTGGCGCCGGACTTCATCGTGCCCTGCATGCTCTTACGCATGGCGCGACGGAAGGAGACGCGGGAGGACAGCTGCTCCGCGACGCCCTGAGCCACGAGCTGGGCGTCCAGCTCGGGGTTCTTGACCTCGAGGATGTTCAGCTGAACCTGCTTGCCCGTCAGCTTCTCGAGGTCGCCGCGGATGCGGTCGGCCTCGGTGCCGCGACGGCCGATGACGATGCCCGGACGAGCGGTGTGGATGTCCACCCGCACGCGGTCACGGGTGCGCTCGATCTCAACCTTCGAGATGCCGGCGCGCTCCATGCCGGACGTCATCATCCGACGGATGGCGACGTCTTCCTTGACGTAGTCCTTGTACAGCTTGTCGGCGTACCAACGGGACTTGAAGTCCGTGGTGATGCCGAGGCGGAACCCGTGCGGGTTAACCTTCTGGCCCATTACCGGGTCCCTTCCTTCGACGCGACGACCACGGTGATGTGGCTCGTCCGCTTGCGGATCCGGTACGCGCGGCCCTGGGCCCGCGGACGGAAACGCTTGAGGGTCGGGCCCTCGTCGACGTAAGCCTCGGAGATGTAGAGGCTGTCGACGTCGTTGTGGTTGTAGTTGTGCGCGGCGTTCGCAACGGCGCTGTTGAGCACCTTGAGAACGGGCACCGAAGCAGCCTGCGGAGCGAATCGCAGGACCGCCTGGGCCTCCGTGGCACTCATGCCACGGACAAGGTCCACCACGCGGCGGGCCTTCATGGGCGTTACGCGGATGTACCGCGCCGCTGCCCTGGCTTCCATGGTTGTCCCCTTGATGGTGATTGTCATCGTGTCTTCGCTTCGCAGGTCAGCGACGCTTGGACTTGCGGTCGTCCTTGACGTGACCCTTGAACGTGCGGGTCGGCGCGAACTCGCCGAGCTTGTGGCCGACCATCGACTCGCTGACAAACACGGGGATGTGCTTGCGGCCGTCGTGCACCGCGAGGGTGTGGCCCAGCATCGCCGGAACGATCATGGAGCGACGGGACCAGGTCTTGATGACGTTCTGGGTACCGGCCTCGTTCTGAGCGTCCACCTTCTTCATGAGGTGGTCGTCGACGAAGGGCCCCTTCTTGAGACTGCGCGGCATCGAGACTGCTCCTAGCGCTTCTTGTTCGTCTTGCGGCGGCGGACGATCATCTTGTCGCTAGCCTTCTTCGGCTTGCGAGTACGACCCTCCTTCTGACCCCACGGCGAAACCGGGTGGCGACCACCGGAGGTCTTACCCTCACCACCACCGTGCGGGTGGTCGATCGGGTTCATGGCGACACCACGCACGGTCGGGCGGACGCCCTTCCAGCGCATACGGCCGGCCTTGCCCCAGTTGATGTTCGACTGCTCGGCGTTGCCGACCTCGCCGATCGTCGCGCGGCAACGCGCGTCGACGAGGCGGACCTCGCCCGACGGCATGCGCAGGTGGGCGTAGACGCCCTCCTTCGCGAGCAGCTGGATGCTGGAACCGGCGGAACGGGCCAGCTTGGCGCCGCCGCCCGGACGCAGCTCCACCGCGTGGATGACCGTACCCACGGGGATGTTGCGCAGCGGGAGGTTGTTGCCCGGCTTGATGTCGGCCGCGGGGCCGTTCTCAACCCGGTCGCCCTGGCCGAGCTTGGCCGGAGCGATGATGTAGCGCTTCTCGCCGTCTGCGTAGTGCAGCAGCGCGATGCGCGCGGTGCGGTTCGGGTCGTACTCGATGTGCGCGACCTTGGCCGGGACGCCGTCCTTGTCGTGACGACGGAAGTCGATCACACGGTACGCGCGCTTGTGGCCGCCACCCTGGTGGCGAACGGTCACGCGACCGGTGTTGTTGCGACCGCCCTTGCTGTGCAGCGGGCGGACCAGCGACTTCTCCGGCTCGGACCGCGTGATCTCGACAAAGTCGGCAACGCTGGAGCCGCGACGGCCCGGCGTTGTCGGCTTGTACTTGCGGATGCCCATGGCTTCTTCTGTCCTTAACCGTTACGGGATTCCCTGGCTGCCTCAGGCGGCCGGGGCGTTCCCGAAGATGTCGATGCTGCCCTCTGCCAGCGTCACGATGGCGCGCTTGGTGTCCTTGCGCTTGCCGAAACCGGTGCGGGAGCGCTTGCGCTTGCCCTTGCGGTTGATCGTGTTGACGTCGGCGACCTTGACCGAGAACACGGCCTCGACGGCCTGCTTGATCTGGGTCTTGTTGGCGTCCGGCGACACGATGAACGTGTACTTCGACTCGTCGAGGAGCGCGTAGCTCTTCTCCGAGATGACCGGCTTGATCAGGACGTCACGGGGGTCCGTGAACGTCTTGCTCGTGATCTCGCTCATCAGGCGGCGCTCCCATCGAGCTCGCCCTCAGCGGCGACAGCCTTGGCGGACGCGACCGGACCGGCCACGAAGCGCTCGAAAGCAGCCTGAGTGAAGACCACGTCGTCGGAGACGAGCACGTCGTAGGTGTTCAGCTGGCCGGCGTCCAGGATGTGCACGGTCGGCAGGTTGCGGGCGCTCAGGTAGCCCAGCTCGTCGTCACGCTCGACGACCAGCAGGACGTTCTTGCGCTCGCTGATCTTGCCGAGCAGCGTGCGGGCAGCCTTGGTGGACGGCGCCTCGGTCGCGGTCACGCCGGTGACGACGTGGATGCGGTTGTGGCGGGCCCGGTCGGTCAGGGCGCCACGCAGAGCGGCGGCCTTCATCTTCTTGGGCGTCCGCTGCGAGTAGTCACGCGGCACGGGACCGTGCACGACGCCACCACCGGCGAACTGCGGCGCGCGGGTCGAGCCCTGACGGGCGCGGCCGGTGCCCTTCTGGCGGTACGGCTTCTTGCCGCCACCACGGACCTCGCCACGACGCTTGGTCTTGTGCGTGCCCTGACGAGCAGCGGCGAGCTGAGCCACGACGACCTGGTGCAGCAGCGGAACGCTGACCTTGGCGTCGAAAATCTCAGCCGGCAGCTCGACGGTGCCGACGGTCTCACCCGCGGGGGAGAGAACGTTGATGGAGCTCATTGCTTCAGGCCCCCTTCGCCGCAGTGCGGACCAGGATGAGGCCGCCGTTCGGACCGGGGACGGCGCCCTTGATGAGCAGCAGACCCTTCTCCGCGTCAACGGCGTGGATGGTGAGGTTCTGCGTGGTGACACGCTCGTGGCCCATGCGACCGGCCATCTTCAGACCCTTGAAGACGCGGCCCGGGGTGGCGCAGCCACCGATGGAACCGGGAGAGCGGTGCTTGCGCTGGACACCGTGACCGGCGCCGAGGCCCTTGAAGTTGTGACGCTTCATGACACCGGCGAAGCCCTTGCCCTTGCTGGTGCCGGTCACGTCGACCTTGACACCGGCCTCGAACACCTCAGCGGTGATCTCCTGGCCGAGGGTGTACTCGGAGGCGTCGGCCGTGCGCAGCTCGACCAGGTGGCGGCGCGGGGTCACGCCGGCCTTGGCGAAGTGACCCGCGAGGGGCTTGTTCACCTTGCGCGGGTCGATGTCGCCGAAGCCGATCTGCACGGCGTCGTAGCCGGTGCCATCAGCGGTGTGGACCTGGGTCACAACGTTCGGGCCGGCCTTGACGACGGTCACCGGGACGATGCGGTTGTTCTCGTCCCAGACCTGCGTCATGCCGAGCTTCTCGCCCAGGATGCCCTTGATCTGCTTAGCCATTCTCAGCTCACGCCCCTCAGAGCTTGATCTCGATGTCGACACCGGCCGGCAGGTCGAGTCGCATCAGAGAGTCAACGGTCTTGGGCGTCGGGTCGAGAATGTCGATCAGGCGCTTGTGCGTGCGCATCTCGAAGTGCTCGCGCGAGTCCTTGTACTTGTGCGGCGAGCGGATGACGCAGTACACGTTCTTCTCAGTGGGCAGCGGCACCGGGCCCGCGACCTGCGCACCAGTACGCGTCACCGTCTCGACGATCTTCTTCGCCGAGGAGTCGATGACCTCGTGGTCGTAGGCCTTGAGCCGGATGCGGATCTTCTGTCCCGCCATGGCTACTCGTAGTCCTTCTTGTCGTCTGTTGCCTCTGCACCGAGCTTCTCCGGATGGAGTCATTCGGGGGCTCCGCTTTTGCACGATTCGGCCGACCCACGCGGTCGGGCGTGTCGTGCATGCCTTCGCAATGAAGCCTTGGCGGAAACACCGGATCGGCGCCTTTGACCACGCTTCCCGAAAGATTCCCGTACTTTCGCGCCGCAGCTGCCGCGTCTCGTCCAGACGTGCTGGATCACAGACAAACGGCCATCACGGGCACGACGAGTACTGTGGGACTCGCTTTCGGTCCTCCGACAGGAGGCGCGCAACATCGGCGCTCAACCGAGCAACTTGACTAGTGTGCCATACCGGACAGCGTGGGCGCCAATCAAGCCCGACGCGGACAGACAGAAACCCCCTGCCGGCAAGCCGGCAGGGGGTTTCTGATGCTAAGTCAGCGAATCATCAATTACTTGATGATCTTGGTGACCTGGCCGGCGCCCACGGTACGACCACCCTCACGGATGGCGAACTTCAGGCCCTCCTCCATGGCGATCGGCTGGATCAGCGCGACCGTCATGCCGGTGTTGTCGCCCGGCATGACCATCTCGGTGCCCTCGGGGAGGGTCACGACGCCGGTCACGTCCGTGGTACGGAAGTAGAACTGCGGGCGGTAGTTGTTGAAGAAGGGGGTGTGACGGCCACCCTCGTCCTTCGACAGGATGTAGGCCTGGGCCTCGAAGTCGGTGTGCGGCGTGACCGTACCCGGCTTGATGATGACCTGGCCGCGCTCGACGTCCTCGCGCTTGATGCCACGGAGCAGCAGACCGACGTTCTCACCGGCCTGGCCCTCGTCGAGCAGCTTGCGGAACATCTCGATGCCCGTGACCGTGGTGGTGGTCTTGGTGGTCTTGATGCCGATGATGTCGACGGTCTCGTTGACCTTGAGGACACCACGCTCGATGCGGCCGGTGACGACGGTGCCACGACCGGTGATCGTGAAGACGTCCTCGATCGGCATCAGGAACGGCTTGTCGACGTCGCGGTCCGGGGTCGGGATGGCCTCGTCGACCGCGTGCATCAGGCCGAGGAGCTTCTCGCCCCACTCCTTGTCGCCCTCCAGCGCCTTCAGCGCGGAGACGCGGACGACCGGGAGGTCGTCGCCCGGGAACTCGTACTCGGAGAGCAGCTCGCGGACCTCGAGCTCGACGAGCTCCAGGATCTCCTCGTCGTCCACCATGTCGGCCTTGTTCAGGGCGACAACGATGTAGGGGACGCCGACCTGGCGGGCCAGGAGGACGTGCTCCTTGGTCTGCGGCATCGGGCCGTCGGTGGCGGCCACGACCAGGATCGCGCCGTCCATCTGGGCGGCACCGGTGATCATGTTCTTGATGTAGTCCGCGTGACCCGGGCAGTCGACGTGGGCGTAGTGACGCGCCTCGGTCTGGTACTCGACGTGCGCGATGGAGATGGTGATACCGCGCTGACGCTCCTCCGGCGCCTTGTCGATCTGGTCGAACGGCGTGAAGGGGTTGATGTCCGGGTACGCGTCGTGCAGCACCTTGGTGATCGCGGCAGTCAGGGTGGTCTTGCCGTGGTCAATGTGACCGATGGTGCCGATGTTGACGTGCGGCTTGCTCCGCTCGAACTTGGCCTTAGCCACTTTGGGGTCCTCCTGAGGACAGTTTCTGTACGCCGTTCGACGTCAGGTGGTCTGGGGTGGGGGGCCGAAGGAGCCCAGGGGTCGCGTGTGTCACGCGGCCCCCAGGACCACCTTCGTACAGCCTATGCGAGGTTTCGCACCGGGTTGCCCCGGTATGCGAGTACCGAGGTACTTACTCGCCCTTGGCCTTTGCCACGATCTCTTCCGCCACGTTCTTGGGAACCTCGGCGTACGAGTCGAACTGCATGGAGTAGCTGGCGCGACCCGAGGTCTTGCTGCGCAGGTCGCCGACGTAGCCGAACATCTCGGACAGCGGGACGAGCGCCTTGACGACGCGGGCGCCGGAACGCTCGTCCATGGCCTGGATCTGGCCACGGCGAGAGTTGATGTCGCCGATCACGTCGCCCATGTAGTCCTCGGGCGTGGTGACCTCGACGGCCATCATCGGCTCGAGCAGCACGGGGGACGCCTTGCGAGCACCCTCCTTGAACGCCATCGAACCGGCGATCTTGAACGCGAGCTCGGAGGAGTCGACGTCGTGCGAGGCACCGTCGAGCAGCGTCACGCGGACACCCTGGAGCGGGTAGCCGGCGAGGATGCCGAACTCCATGGCCTCCTGCGCACCGGCGTCGACCGACGGGATGTACTCACGAGGCACGCGACCACCGGTGACGGCGTTCACGAACTCGTAGCCCTCGCCGGACTCCAGCGGCTCGATCGCGATCTGGACCTTGGCGAACTGACCGGAGCCACCCGTCTGCTTCTTGTGGGTGTAGTCAATGCGCTCGACGGCCTTGCGGATCGTCTCGCGGTACGCGACCTGCGGCTTGCCGACGTTGGCCTCGACCTTGAACTCACGCTTCATACGGTCGACCAGCACCTCGAGGTGCAGCTCGCCCATACCCGCGATGATGGTCTGGCCGGTCTCCTCGTCCGTGTTGACCTGGAAGGAGGGGTCCTCCTCCGCGAGACGCTGGATGGCGATACCCAGCTTCTCCTGGTCACCCTTGGACTTGGGCTCGATCGCGACGCGGATGACCGGGGCCGGGAAGTCCATGGACTCCAGGATCACCTGGTTCTTGTCGTCGCTCAGCGTCTCACCGGTGGTGGTCTGCTTCAGGCCCATGACGGCGACGATGTCGCCGGCGCCCACCGAGTCGATCTCCTCACGCTTGTTCGCGTGCATGCGGTAGATCTTGCCGATGCGCTCCTTGCGGCCCTTGACCGAGTTGAGCACCTGGGTGCCCGCCTCGAGGCGGCCGGAGTACACGCGGACGAAGGTGAGCTTGCCCAGGTGCGGGTCAGACATGATCTTGAACGCCAGAGCCGACAGCGGCTCGTCGTCCGACGCGTGGCGGATGACCTCGACCGACTCGTCGCCCGGCTTGTGACCGATGATGGACTCGATGTCCAGCGGCGACGGCAGGTACTTCACGACGGCGTCGAGCAGGGGCTGGACGCCCTTGTTCTTGAACGCGGTGCCGCAGAAGACCGGGGTGAAGTTCGAGGCCAGGGTGCCACGACGGATACCGGCGATGAGCTCCTCCTCGGTGGGCTCCTGGCCCTCGAGGAACATCTCCATCAGCTGGTCGTCGCCCTCCGCGGAGGTCTCGAGCAGCTTGGCCCGGTACTCCTCGGCGAGCTCGGTGTGCGTGGCCGGGATGTCGACGGTGTCGTACATCTCGCCCTTGGTCGCCTCGGCGGACCAGACCAGAGCCTTCATCTTCACCAGGTCGACGACACCGGTGAAGTCGGACTCGGCACCGATCGGCAGCTGCATGACCAGCGGGGTGGCGCCCAGGCGGTCGACGATGGAGTCGACACAGCGGAAGAACTCCGCGCCGGTGCGGTCCAGCTTGTTCACGAAGCAGATGCGCGGGACGCCGTAACGGTCGGCCTGACGCCACACCGTCTCGGACTGCGGCTCGACACCGGCGACACCGTCGAACACCGTCACGGCGCCGTCGAGCACGCGGAGCGAACGCTCCACCTCGACGGTGAAGTCGACGTGGCCCGGGGTGTCGATGATGTTGATGGTGTTGTCGACGCCATCGACGGTCCAGTGACAGGTCGTCGCGGCCGACGTGATCGTGATGCCGCGCTCCTGCTCCTGCTCCATCCAGTCCATCGTGGCAGCGCCGTCGTGGACCTCACCGATCTTGTAAGACACACCGGTGTAGAACAGGATGCGCTCGGTCGTGGTGGTCTTGCCCGCGTCGATGTGGGCCATGATCCCGATGTTGCGGGTCCTGGCCAGGTCAAGGGAGGTTGCAGCCATGGTGGCTCAGCTCTCTCAATCGTGTTTCGAAGGGGGTTCGGACTACCAGCGGTAGTGCGCGAAGGCCTTGTTGGACTCGGCCATCTTGTGGGTGTCCTCGCGACGCTTCACGGAGGCGCCCAGACCGTTGCTGGCGTCCAGGATCTCGTTGAGCAGACGCTCGGTCATGGTCTTCTCGCGGCGAGCGCGGGAGTAACCGACCAGCCAGCGCAGGGCCAGCGTGTTGGCGCGACCGGGCTTGACCTCGATCGGCACCTGGTAGGTCGCGCCACCGACGCGACGGGACTTGACCTCGAGAGTCGGCTTGACGTTCTCCAGGGCGCGCTTGAGCGCGACCACCGGGTCGTTGCCGGTCTTCTCGCGGACGCCCTCGAGGGCGCCGTACACGATGCGCTCAGCGGTGGAGCGCTTGCCGTGCAGGAGGATCTTGTTGACGAGCTGGGTCACCACAGGGGAGCCGTAAACCGGGTCGATGATGACCGGGCGCTTCGGGGCAGGGCCCTTACGAGGCATTCTTACTTCTCCTTCTTGGCGCCGTAGCGGCTGCGGGCCTGCTTGCGGTTCTTGACACCCTGGGTGTCGAGCGAGCCGCGGATGATCTTGTAACGCACACCCGGCAGGTCCTTCACACGACCGCCACGCACGAGCACGATGGAGTGCTCCTGCAGGTTGTGACCCTCACCCGGAATGTAAGCGGTGACCTCGATCCCGCTGGTGAGGCGCACACGGGCGACCTTACGGAGAGCCGAGTTCGGCTTCTTCGGGGTGGTCGTGTACACACGCGTGCAGACGCCGCGACGCTGGGGCGAACCCTTCAGTGCGGGCGTCTTGTTCTTCTCGACCTTGTCCTGCCGGCCCTTTCGGACCAGCTGCTGGATCGTAGGCACCGTATCTCCGATTCTCTGTGCCAAGGCTGGTGTAACTAACCTGGTGCGTCTCACCGACTCCCGACCCACGCGGTCGGGTGTGTCGGACGCCTTGCACAGACCCCGGGCTGGCGAAGCTCGAGTGTGTGGAAGCGCGGTATCCCGTGGCGCGGCGGCCAATATGCACGCACGCGCGAGAGACCGGGGGACACCCCAGGCACAAGGTCAGAGCGTACCTAGCGCAAGGGCCCCGGTCAAAACAAACTGATGTGGGCAGGCAGCCTAGCCCCGGGTGACCGCCAGAAGGAAGAACAGGCCCCACAGTGCCGTGCCCAGACTGCCGAGGATGATCCCGGCGGTGGCCATGCCGTCGCCCTCCTCGTCCCGGACCTTCAGCTGGTTCTTCGCGACGAGCCCGCAGATCAGCGCGGGCAGGCCGGTCGCCCCGAGGCTCACCACCTGGCCCAGGCCCAGCAGCAGCGAGGCCATCGCGGGCCCGTTGGTCCGGCGCCGCACCGGCGGCCAGGCGGGGGGCGCGTAGGCGTACGGCGCCGGCGGAACGGGCGCGACGCGAGGGAAGGGAGCGAACGGGGCCGGTGGGGGCGGCAGCATCGGCGTGGGCATCGGCCCCACCGGCAGGTCCTGCACGAGCACGGCCAACTGACCGTAGGTCTGTGCGCAGTGCGCCCGCTCGCTGCGGTCGTGGTACTCGTCCGTGGTCAGGCGCCCCTCGGCGAAGGCGGCCTTCAGCACGTCAACGGTCCGCTCGCGGTCCGCCTGGGCCGCGCGCATCGCGGACTGGGGTACGGGCCAAGGGCTACCCGGCTGCATCATCGACACTGCGACCTCCCCGCTCGCCTGCTCACCTCATAGTGCAAGACGAGCGAAGATCGCGCATGGTTCAGGAGGAGGTCTCCACCCGCTCCGCGTAGCGCTTGCGGAGCTCCTCCCAGTGGCGGTCCAACAGCGCCGGTGCCACCTGGGTGCCGTACTCGCTCGCCAGGTACTCGCTGAGCTGCTGCGGGTCCGGCTCCTGGTTGTAGGTGTCCATGAAGGAGCTGAGCGCCTCGAAGTAGAGGTCGAGCGGCGGACCGTCCTCCCGCTGCGGCGCGAACCAGGCCTCCGGGCCCGGCGGCGGGTACGGCGGCTGCTGGTTCGGCAGCCAGCCGATGCCGCGGGTGTTCGGGTCGCCCGGGGCGCCCTCGGCCTCCCCGTCCTCCGGCTGCGGGGTCCGACCGGGGACGTTGAGCAGGCGTCGGTGGCGGTTGCGGACCATGGTCGTCAGGGTGTCGACCACCAGCGGATCCACCGGCGGCTGCGGCTGCTCCGGTTGTTGCGGTGGATGCGGCTGAACGGGTGAAGCGGCGGGCTGCCGCTGCGCCGTCGGCTGGACCGGCTGCGGGGCCTGCTGCACCGGCTGCGGCGCCTGCTGCGGCGCCTGCTGGACCGGCACCGGGCGCGGGTGCGGGGCCTCCAGTGCGGGGGCGCCGAGCGGGGCGACCTCGCTCTGGAAGTCGCGGTGGTCGCGGACCACGTCCAGGTCCAGCGGGACCCCGTAGCGGGCCAGCTTGAGCGGCAGCAGCAGCTCGACCGGGGCCCGGTAGCGCCAGGCGCGGCCGTACTGGGAGCGCAGGTGCGTCCGGTAGACGAGGCGGGTCTGCTCGAGACGGATGACCTCGTCGTAGGAGCGCAGCTCCCACAGCTTCATCCGGCGCCAGAGCAGGAAGGTGGGCATCGGGGAGAGGACCCAGCGGAACAGCCGGACCGACTCCATGTGGCGGTCCGCGGTGATGTCCGCGATCCGCCCCACCGCGTGCCGTGCCGCCTCGACCACCACGATGAAGAGCAGCGGGATGATCGCGTGCATCCCCATCGCCAACGGGTCGCCGACCGAGGAGGCCGCGTTGAAGACGATGGTCCCGACGGTCAGCAGCCAGGCGGCCTGACGCAGCAGCGGGAAGGGGATGCGCAGCCAGGTGAGCACGAGGTCGAGCGAGAGCAGCACCGCGATGCCGACGTCGACGCCGATCGGGAACACGTAGGCGAAGAGTCCGAAGCCCTTGTGGGTGGCGAGCTCGCGGACAGCGGAGTAGGAGCCTGCGAAACCGATGCCGGCGATGATGAACGCGCCGACGGCCACCGCGCCGATGAGGGTGCGGTGGGTCTTGGTTATCACGGGGCGGTCGGCCATGGGGCGTGCTCGCTTCGTGGGTCGCTGGGTGCCTGGAGCGGGAGACAGCTTGCCACAAGGGTGTGTCGGACACGTGAGCGAGTTGGGTGCGAACAGCATGGAACGTGCCCTGTGCGTGAATCGTGATCTTCGTGGACCGGGCGCGGCTTGAGACACTGGAGCGCATGAGCACGGATTCGGGCACCCGCGAGCTGGTCGCGCAGGCCCTGCAGGAGACCCGGTACGCACCGCCACGGCAGGCCGAGCGCACGGTGGAGGACTGGGCCTCCCGACTGGCCGCGCAGAGCGCCGAGCAGGCCCGGATCGACCGTGAACTGCTGCGCCGGGCCGAGGAGTTGCTCGGTGTGCTGTGGACCCGCGGGCACTGGCGTCCGGCCGATCTGGCCCGGCTCACCCGTCGCCAGTTGCGGCCCGCGCACGTCTCCCTGGCCGTCGACCTCATCGCGGCCGAGGCCCGGCGCTACTCCCCCGCCGCCCTCGACCGCCGCTGGACCGAGCAGTTGCAGGAGCTCGACGCGGCGCGTCCCGGCTGGGCGGACGACACCGACTGGCTCGACCACGCCTCGGCACGGCTGCGGCTGGACCGCTTCTCCGCGTTGATCCACCTCCTTGAACTGCTGCGCCTGTGGGGCACCGCCCCGGCGCTGACCCCCGTGGGCCCGCCGCCGGGCTCGGCCGCGACCCTCACCGAGCCCGTCGCGGGCGAACCGAAGCAGTTGGCCCGCATCCGCGCCCTGTTGGCCAAGGCCGAGGCGACCACCTACGCCGAGGAGGCGGAGGCCTTCACGGCCAAGGCCCAGGAGCTGATGGCCCGCCACAGCATCGACGAGGCGCTGCTCGCGGCACGCTCCGGCGACCGCACCCTGCCGGGTGCGGTCCGGATCGGCATCGACAACCCGTACGAGTCGGCGAAGGCCCTGCTGCTGGACGCCGTCGCCTCCGCGAACCGCACCCAGTCCGTCTGGGACAAGCAGAACGGCTTCTGCACCGTCGTCGGCTTCGACGCGGACCTCGACGCGGTGGAGCTGCTGTTCACCTCGCTGCTGGTGCAGGGCGTCACCGCGATGAACAGCGGCAAGGTGCAGCAGGGCGGCCGCAGCAAGGCGTTCCGCCAGTCCTTCCTGGTCGCCTACGCCAGCCGGATCCGCGAGCGCCTCTCGCGCGCGACCGCGCACGCCCAGCACGAGGCCACGACCGAGCCCGGCGTCCCGGACCTCCTCCCGGTCCTGGCCGCCCGCAAGGAGGCGGTCGAGTCGCACACCAGCACGCTCTTCCCCACTCTCCGCAAGGGCCGCGCCATCCGCGTCTCCGACCTCGACGGCTGGACCCAGGGCCAGGCCGCCGCCGACCGCGCGCGCCTCCACGGCCACGAGCCGGCCCTGGAGGGCTGAGCACAAGATCATCTCAACTCGTTCGAATGCCTCCCACCCGCGTGCTTGAGCCAGTACCTTCAAGCCCTGCGTCCGCTCCGCCGGCGGACGCGCAAGCCGGAGGTGCAGGGTGGGGACGGGCTGGGGCGCGTCGGGCTGGGACCGGGCGCTGGACGACAGGGTGCCCTTTCTGGCCCGCTTGGAGCAGGGCGAGCGCGAGACCCTGTTGGCACTCGGCCGACCACTGCGCTTCACGGCCCGCGCGGTGGCACTGCGGCAGGAGGAACCCTCCCACCACGTGCTGCTGATCCTCCGCGGCTGGCTGAAGGTCACCGCCTCGGCCCTCAACGGCTACGAGGCGCTGCTCGCCCTGCGCGGTCCCGGCGACATCGTCGGCGAGTCGGCGGCGCTGAGCGGCCGTCCACGTTCGGCCACGGTGACCGCGCTGGAGGAGGTGCACACCGTCGCCGTCGAGCAGGAACGGTTCACCGGTTTCCTGGAACGGCACCCGCGCGTCGCCCTGCAGCTGCTCAGCCTTGCCGCCGACCGGATGCGCGTCGGCGACCGTCGCCGGCTGGAGATCGCGGCGCTGACCGTCAAGGAGCGGCTCGCGGGCCTGCTGCTGGAGCTGACCCGTTCCCACGGCCACACCGTCGAGGGCGGCATCGAACTGACCGTGCCGCTCAGCCAGCAGGAGCTGGCGGGCTCCGTCGGCGCCTCCCGCGAGGCGGTGACCCGGTTGCTGCGCGACTACCGGGAGCGCGGGGTCCTGCTCACCCACCGTCGTCGACTGGTGATCCTCCGCCCCGACCTGCTGCGCCGGGCGACCCTCGGCACCGACTCTGGGTAATCCGTCACAGTTCGTGTGTGGCCGCTGCCCTCCTTCTCCGGAGCCGCAGGCGCGACGCTGCTGTCCGCCGACACACCGGACCGAGAGGCGGCCATGCCCGATCCCGTCAACCGCACCATCCTCCTGCTGGACATCGAGAGGTTCGGCACCCACGACGAGGTGCAGCAGGCCTTCATGCGCCGGGTGCTCTACGACGTCGTCCAGGACACCCTGCGCGCAGCCGAGGTCGAACAGACCGAGGCCCGCCTGGAGGACAGGGGCGACTCCGTGATGGTCTTCGTCGACGCCGCGATCCCCCGCACCCGGGTGCTGCGGGCGCTGCTGCGGGAGACCCCGGCCGCGCTCGCCGGATACAACCGGCTCGCCGCCAGCAGCGCCCAGGTCCGGCTGCGCATGGTCCTCGCCGAGGGCGAGGTCGCGCTCCACGAGATCCCCGGCGCCATCGGCGGCGCCGTCGGCCGGGAGCTCAACCAGGCCTTCCGGCTGCTGAACTCGGACGAGCTCCGCACGGCGCTGAAGGCCGTCACCGGGGACTGCGTCCTGTGCGTCTCGGACTCGGTCTACCAGCGGGTCGTCCGGCAGGGCCACCCGGGCCTGGTGCCCGAGGAGTTCCATCCGGTCCCGGTGCTGGGCAAGGAGGGCGAGCTGACGGCCTGGGTCCACGGCGTCGCGCCCACGGGCCGCGCCGACGACCGGTCCACCGCCGCGACCGGCCCTGCCCGGACCGGTCCCGCGCCGACCGGTCCGGCGCCGACGTACAACGGAGGCGTGGCAGGGCGGGACCAGATCACCGTCTCCGGCAGCACCGTCCACGGCGACGTGGTCTTCGGCGGCCGCGCGGACGGCCACCCGTGAGCCCCGCGACGGCCGATCCGGAGCTCCAGGACCTCGGCTCCCCCGCGGCGGGCGACACCGACGGCGCCGAGGAGACGCCGCAGGGCTCCTGGTCGCAGGCCCGGGAGCTGCTCTCGCACCTGCCGCCCGGCTTCGACGACGCCCGCTTCCACGGCGGGATGGCGGGACGGGACCAGACCACCGTCTCCGGCAACACCTTCCGGGGCGACTCGGTCATCGGGATCAAGGTCGAGAACGCGCAGTTCGGCACGGGCGCGCCGGTCCACGGCTCGGGCCTGGTGCCGGAAGAGGAACTGGACACACTCGCCGACGTCTTCCAGCCCGGCGAGAACTTCGCCGAGGCACTGACGCGGCTGCGCCGCGAGCGGGTGCTGATCCTGAGCGGCCGCCCCCGGTCCGGACGCCGCGCCGCCGCGCTGATGCTGCTGCACGCGCTGGACATCCGCCGGATCCGGCTGCTCGACCCCTACGTGGATCCGGCCGAACTGATGAGCCAGGCCAAGTCGGCCCGCGGCTACGTGCTGTGCGACCTCGCGCTCGGCCACGGCCGTCCGCTGCACCAGGCGCACCTGCTGAAGGCGCACGAGCGGCTGCTCGGCGACGACGGCTACCTGGTTGTCACCGTCGACGACCGCGCGCTGGAATCCGGGATCAGGCCGGTGCCCTGGGCCCCGCCCGAGCCCGCCGTCCTGCTCCGCACCCATCTGCGCCGGCTCCTCGGCGACCACCCCGCCGACCTCACCGGGCTGCTGGAGCTGGACGAGGCCACGGCACTGCTGAAGACCGTCCCGTCGCCGCGCGAAGTGGCAGCCTTCGCCGAGCGACTGGCTCGTCACGGCCGCGGCGAGCTGAGCCGCGACGAGCTGGGACGGCTCGGCCAGGACGCCGTCGACGCGCAGGCAGCCGCCTGGCTCTCGGACACCACCACCCCCCTCGCCGACAAGGCCTTCCTGCTGGCCACATCGGTCTTCGACGGCGCAGCCCATGCCTACGCGGTCGAACACGGCGACACCCTGCACCGACGCCTCCAGCAGACCGAGGCCCCCCGGCGCGAGGCGCGGATCCGACTCTTCGCGGACCGTCCCGAGCAGCGACTCCAGGGCATCCGGGCCGCGCTGGTCGAGGAGGACGTGGAGAGCGCCTGGGGCCTGGTGCGCCAGCAGGTGGTCCGCTTCGGGGACAGCCGGACCGCCACCAGCGTGTTGCGGGAGGCGTGGCTCGGGCATCCCTCCTCGCGGACGGCACTCGCCGCCTGGCTGACCGTACTCGCGAACTCCACCGACCCGGTGGTGCGCACCAGGGCCGCCGCCGCAGCGGCGCTGCTGGCCGAATCCGACTTGGCCGGGGCGATGAACCGGCTGCTGCTGCCGTGGGCCCGCGACCGCAGGTTCCGCCTGCGGCTCCAGGCCGGCACGGCACTGGCGCTGATCCGGCGCACCGACGCCAGCGGCGCGGTGCCGCGCATCCTGCACGAGTGGAGCCGCAGCGAGGACCACCGGCTGCGCTGGTCGGCAGTCCGTGCCTACCCACTGCTGTTGGACGAGGCGGTCGTGGGCGCGCTGGACGACTTCGCCGACATCGCGGCACGGGCGGCCGCCGGCACCGACCGACCCGATGCCGCCGTCGCCGCGACGGAACGGGAGGCCCTGACGGAGTCCTGTGCCCTGCTGCTCCTGCTCGGCCCGGCGACCCGCTCGGTCGCCCTGGACCGGCTGGGCTCCTGGTGGCAGCAGGAGGCGGGACCCCTGCGGACGCTGTCCCTGGACGCGTTCCTCGTCGCGGCAGCCGCCGACGAGGGCCGCGGCACGGGGTCGGGCTGGCCGCCACTGCTGCGCTGGTTCGCCGAGGACACGGCCACCGGCGCCGAGCCGGGGGAGCGGGCCCGACTCGTCTTCCTGTGGCGTCAGGCGCTCGCCGTCCGCCCTCAGGGCGACACGGCCCGCGACACCCTCGGCGACTGGATCCACCGCTCCGCACACGACCCCGAGGCGGAGCTCGCGCTGGCCGCGCTGCTACGCGGCGTCGCAGGCACCGAGGCCGAGCAGCAACGCCTCAGCCACCTGCTGCGCCGGCTCCGCGTCCCCGGGCGCACCGATCCACTGCCGGTGGCCCAACGCCTGCTCCGGGCGCTGTCCCTGCCTGTGCCGCCCGACACCCGGCGCTGAGCCGGCCCCCACCTCATCCCACCTCATCCGAGCCTCATCCGAGGAAGGACCCATGCCCGACTTCCGGCGCGCCCCCGACTGGGACCAGGCCGCCAACCGCGACAGCCAGATCACCGACCCCGTCCTGACGGTCCGCCAGATCTCCCGCTTCGACCCGATGGCGGGCCGAGGGATGACCGCGCACGCCGACCGGGCGCTGGTCTTCACCACCCCCGACGGCGGCCTGTTCACCTACCGTCCCCCGCTGCGTCCCAGCCGGGCCGAGGCCGCTTCGCGCAACTACCGCGGCGTCTACGAGGTCGACACCGGCATCCACCACCTGCAGCTGACCGAGCCGCTGCCGAGCCAGGGCGACGCCTTCACCTTCACCGCGCTCGTCGACGTCACCTGGCAGGTCCTCGACCCCGAGCAGGTCGTCCGCAGCGGCGTCAGGGACGTGCCGAGGCTGATCGGTCCCCGCATCCAGCAGACGATGCGGGCCGCCAGCCGCCGCCACTCGGTCGAGCACAGCGAGACGGCCGAGCTCGCCGTTCAGCAGGCCGTCACCGACGTCGAGTTCGGCGCCGCCGAGGGCCTGCGGGTGACGGTCGTGGTCCGGCTGGACCTCGACGCCGCCGCACGCGAGCAGCAGTCCCGGCTGCGCGGCATCCGCTACGACACCGACGCCCTCACCCCGACCTTCGAGAGGGAACGGCTGCGCACCACCCAGGAGCAGCAGCTGCTGGCCCAGAAGGCCGAGTTCTACCAGTGGCACCTCGCCCGTGGCGGCTCCGCGCAGTGGGCGGTCCAGCTCGCCCAGCATCCGGAGGACCTGCGGGTCGTGGTGGAGGCCCTGCGCGGCGAGGAGTCCTCGCTCCTTCGGCACCGGCTCGACGTCGTCACCAAGCTGCTGGAGCAACGCCATCTGGAGGGCTACCAGTTGGAGGAGACCGGTCGGCTGGCCCTGGAGCAGTTGCAGGCGTTGTTCGCACCGCCGCAGCCCACTCCCCCGGCGCCTCCCGCTCCGGAGGACCAGCCGCCCGCCTATCCGACGCTGCCGGCCGAGGACGGGCTGTCATGGCCGGGGTGACCAGGACGCCTGGGGCGGTCGGCGTCCGGCTGCTCGCCGAGACCCGGGACGAGATCGGGCGGGCCGACAGCAAGGCCTCGATCCTGCTGGCGGTGCTGGGTGTCAGCGCGAGCGGCGTGATCGGCCTGCAGTCCTCCGCGAGCTGGTCCCCGCACCGGCTCGCCGCGGTCGGGCAGCTCGCCTGGTGGTGCGGCCTGCTCGCGCTGCTGACGGCGCTGGCCGCGCTGCTGCTCGCGGTGCTGCCACGGTTCTCCCGCAACAGCTGGCGCCCCGGACGGCCGCTGACGCACTTCCAGGACATCGTCGACGCCGCCGACGCCGGACTGCTCGCGCAGGCCCTGGCGGAGACGGAGGAGAAGGGGGAGACCGCTCTGCTGCTGGCCCTCGCGGAGTCCAGCCGGATCGTCGCCCGCAAGCACCGCTGCATCCGCGCCGGGCTGACCGCCTTCGGAGCCGCACTGACCCTGCTCCTGCTCGGCCTGCTGGCCGGCTGAACACCCGAACCCCCTCCGCTCCCCAGGAAGGACAACGATGACCACACCGAGCACCGGGGGTTACGGTCCGCCGCCGTACCCCGAGCAGCCCCCGTACCCCGAGCAGCCGCCCGCCTACCCGCAGGCCGCCTCCGTCCCGCCACAACCGTCCTACCCGCCACCGCAGCAGCCGCAGCCGCCCGGGCAGGCACCGGGGCTGAACTTCACCGCCGGCCGCGCCTACGTCAAGCAGCGTCAGCGGAGCCTGGACGCCACCGGCGCCGGAAGCCTCGCCCTCTACCTGCCCAACCTGCTGTGCAGCCTGCTGGTCGTCGGACTCGTCGGCCAGATCCTCGGCATCTGGTTGGGCTCGGCCACCAGCTGGGTGCTGATCCTGCTCTGGCTGGCCTCTGGCGCCATGGTCTTCCACCGGCCGACGGAGACCTTCGTCGCCAAGTACCTGCTCCGGATGCGCTACCCCACCCGCGACGAGCTGGCCCGGCTCACCCCGCTGTGGCGGGAGGTCACCACGCGCGCCCAGATCGACGGATCGGCCTACGACCTGTGGATCGAGGACAGCGACGACGTCAACGCGTACGCCGCGGCCGGACACATCGTCGGAGTCACCCGGCGCTCGTTGACCACCCTGCCCGAGCGGCAGCTTGCCGCCGTGCTCGCCCACGAGCTGGGCCACCACACCGGCGGCCACGCCTGGGCGGGTCTGCTGGGCCTGTGGTACTCCGCCCCGGGCCGCGTCGCCTGGTGGGCCATCCGCATGCTGACCGCCGGGCTGATCTACGTCTCCGTCGAGATGTCCTGCCTGGTCGGCGGGGTTCTCATCCTGGTCCTCGGCGCGATCCTGGTCGGGATCTCGCTCACCCTCTACGGCATCCCGCTGCTGGTCCTCGCCGCCCCGTACCTCCTCGCGGCCGTCGGCCGGCACGGCGAGCTGCGGGCGGACCGCAAGGCCGCGGAGCTCGGCTTCGCCGGGGACCTGGTGGCCATGCTGACCGAGCTCCACCAGGAGGAGGAGCGGCAGACGGCAGCGGAGAACGCCAAGCGCCAGGCCCAGGGCAAGCAGCCGCTGAACGAAGGTCTGCGCTCACGCCTGCTCTCCACCCACCCCGACTACTACACCCGGCTGCGCCAGCTGGAGACGTACCTGCCCCCGCGCTGAGAACGCCGCAGGGCGGCTGCCCTCCCCTTGCGGGGAGCGCAGCCGCCCTGCGGCTTCGTGCTGTGTGACCGTCAGCCCGTGTACGGGCCGTAGTCGTAGTCGTCCAGCGGGACGGCCTGGCCGGAGCCGGCGCCGAAGGGCGAGTAGTCCATGTCGTCGTAGCCGACGGCGGAGTACATCGCGGCCTTCGCCTCCTCGGTGGGCTCCACCCGGATGTTGCGGTAGCGGGGCAGACCCGTACCGGCCGGGATGAGCTTACCGAGGATGACGTTCTCCTTGAGGCCCAGCAGCGGGTCGGACTTGGCGTGGATCGCCGCGTCCGTCAGGACCCGGGTCGTCTCCTGGAAGGAGGCGGCCGACAGCCAGGACTCGGTGGCCAGCGAGGCCTTGGTGATACCCATCAGCTGCGGACGGCCGGAGGCGGGGTGACCGCCCTCGGAGACCACACGACGGTTCTCGACCTCGAAGCGGCCGCGCTCGACGAGCTCGCCCGGGAGCAGCTCGGCGTCCCCCGACTCGATGATCGTCACGCGGCGCAGCATCTGCCGGATGATGATCTCGATGTGCTTGTCGTGGATCGACACACCCTGGGAGTTGTAGACCTTCTGGACTTCCTCCACCAGGTGCACCTGCACCGCGCGCTGGCCCATGATGCGCAGCACGTCGTGCGGGTTCACCGTACCGGCGGTCAGCTTCTCGCCGACGCCGATCCAGGAGCCCTCCTCGACCAGCAGCTTGACGCGCTTGGAGACCGGGTAGGCGATCTCGTCGCTGCCGTCGTCCGGCGTGATGACGACCTTGCGGGTCTTCTCGGTGTCCTCGATGCGGATGCGGCCGGCCGCCTCCGCGATCGGGGCCACACCACGCGGGTTACGGGCCTCGAAGAGCTCGACGACACGCGGCAGACCCTGGGTGATGTCGTCACCGGCCACACCACCGGTGTGGAAGGTACGCATCGTCAGCTGGGTACCGGGCTCACCGATGGACTGGGCGGCGATGATGCCGACCGCCTCACCGATGTCGACCAGCTTGCCGGTGGCCAGCGAGCGGCCGTAGCACATGGCGCAGGTGCCGACGGCGGACTCACAGGTCAGGATCGAGCGGATCTTGACCTCGGAGATGCCGTGGCGGACCAGCTCGTCGATCATGACGTCGCCCAGGTCCACGCCCGCGGGGGCGATGACCTGACCGTCGACCGTGATGTCCTCGGACAGCGTGCGGGCGTAGACCGAGGTCTCGACGTTGTCGACCTTGCGCAGGGACCCGTCGGTGCCCACGGTGGCGATCGGCAGCTTGAGACCGCGCTCCGTCTGGCAGTCCTCCTCGCGGATGATGACGTCCTGGGAGACGTCGACCAGACGACGAGTCAGGTAGCCGGAGTCGGCGGTACGCAGGGCGGTGTCGGCCAGACCCTTACGGGCACCGTGGGTGGAGATGAAGTACTCCAGCACGGACAGACCCTCACGGAACGACGCCTTGATGGGACGGGCGATCGTCTCGTTCTTGGCGTTCGACACCAGACCACGCATACCGGCGATCTGACGCATCTGCATCATGTTTCCACGAGCACCCGAGTCGACCATCATGAAGATGGGGTTCGTCTTCGGGAAGTTCGCGTTCATCGCCTCGGCGACCTCGTTGGTCGCCTTGGTCCAGATCGCGACGAGCTCCTGCTGGCGCTCGTCACGGGTGATCAGACCGCGCTCGTACTGCTTCTGGACCTTCTCGGCCTGAGCCTCGTAGCCCTCGAGGATCTGCGGCTTGCTCGGCGGCACGACGACGTCCGAGATGGACACCGTGACACCGGAGCGGGTGGCCCAGTGGAAACCGGCCGCCTTGAGGTTGTCCAGGGTCGCCGCGACGGTGACCTTGGGGTAGCGCTCGGCCAGGTCGTTGACGATGGCCGAGAGCTGCTTCTTGCCGACCTCGTAGTCGACGAACGGGTAGTCCTCGGGCAGCAGCTCGTTGAAGAGCGCGCGACCCAGGGTCGTCCGCAGACGCAGCGGCTCACCCTCCGACCAGGTGGACTTGCCGTCCTCGTCGACCGGCGGGGTCCAGCCGCGCGGCGGAACCGTGCCGGCCGGCAGACGCAGGTCGATCGGGGCCTGCAGGTCCAGCTCCTTGGCGTCGAAGGCCATGACGGCCTCCGGGGTCGCGCCGAAGGCACGGCCGACGCCCTTGAGCGTGTCCAGGTCGCGGTCGCTGGTCAGGAAGAAGAGACCCAGGACCATGTCCTGCGTCGGCATCGTGACCGGTCGGCCGTCGGCCGGCTTGAGGATGTTGTTCGAGGACAGCATCAGGATGCGGGCCTCGGCCTGCGCCTCCGCGGAGAGCGGCAGGTGGACGGCCATCTGGTCACCGTCGAAGTCCGCGTTGAACGCGGTGCAGACGAGCGGGTGGATCTGGATGGCCTTGCCCTCGACCAGCTGCGGCTCGAAGGCCTGGATGCCGAGGCGGTGCAGCGTGGGCGCACGGTTCAGCAGGACCGGGTGCTCGGCGATGACCTCTTCGAGGACGTCCCACACGACCGGGCGGGCACGCTCGACCATGCGCTTGGCCGACTTGATGTTCTGCGCGTGGTTCAGGTCCACCAGGCGCTTCATCACGAACGGCTTGAAGAGCTCCAGCGCCATGGCCTTCGGCAGACCGCACTGGTGCAGCTTGAGCTGCGGGCCGACGACGATGACCGAACGGGCCGAGTAGTCGACGCGCTTGCCGAGCAGGTTCTGACGGAAACGACCCTGCTTGCCCTTGAGCATGTCGCTCAGGGACTTCAGCGGGCGGTTACCCGGACCGGTGACCGGACGGCCACGACGGCCGTTGTCGAACAGCGAGTCCACGGCCTCCTGGAGCATGCGCTTCTCGTTGTTCACGATGATCTCGGGCGCGCCGAGGTCGAGAAGCCGCTTCAGGCGGTTGTTGCGGTTGATGACGCGGCGGTACAGGTCGTTCAGGTCGGAGGTCGCGAAGCGGCCACCGTCCAGCTGCACCATCGGACGCAGGTCCGGCGGGATGACCGGGACGCAGTCCAGGACCATGCCGGCCGGCTTGTTGTTGGTCTGCAGGAACGCGGAGACGACCTTGAGACGCTTCAGGGCGCGGGTCTTCTTCTGGCCCTTGCCCGTCTTGATGATCTCGCGGAGCTTCTCGGCCTCCTCCTCCAGGTCGAAGGACTCCAGGCGACGCTGAAGCGCCTGGGCACCCATCGAGCCCGAGAAGTAGGTGCCGAAGCGGTCGCGCAGCTCGCGGTAGAGCAGCTCGTCGCCCTCGAGGTCCTGGACCTTGAGGGACTTGAAGCGCGCCCACACCTCGTCGAGGCGGTCCAGCTCACGCTGGTTGCGGTCGCGCAGCTGCTTCATCTCACGCTCGGCACCCTCGCGCACCTTGCGGCGAACGTCGGCCTTGGCGCCCTCGTTCTCCAGCTCGGCGAGGTCGGCCTCGAGCTTCTTGGCGCGGTTCTCCAGGTCGGAGTCGCGACGCTGCTCGATCTGCTGGCGCTCGACCGAGACGTGCGCCTCCAGGGAGGGCAGGTCACGGGTGCGGCGCTCGTCGTCCACCCACGTGATCATGTAGGCGGCGAAGTAGATGACCTTCTCGAGGTCCTTGGGGGCAAGGTCCAGGAGGTAGCCGAGGCGCGACGGGACGCCCTTGAAGTACCAGATGTGCGTGACAGGGGCGGCCAGCTCGATGTGGCCCATCCGCTCACGACGCACCTTGGCGCGAGTGACCTCGACGCCGCAGCGCTCGCAGATGATGCCCTTGAAGCGGACACGCTTGTACTTACCGCAGTAGCACTCCCAGTCCCGGGTGGGGCCGAAGATCTTCTCGCAGAAGAGCCCGTCCTTTTCCGGCTTGAGGGTGCGGTAGTTGATGGTCTCGGGCTTCTTGACCTCGCCGTGCGACCACTGACGGATGTCGTCAGCGGTGGCCAGGCCGATTCGCAGCTCATCGAAGAAGTTGACGTCGAGCACTCTCGTCAATCCCTTTCGTCACCCCAAGAACAGGGTGGGGGTCGTTTACGTCTGGTCTGAAAGGGGGCCTGGGGGTGGCGGGCCGGCCTCGCTCACGCGGAGGCCGGCCCTACCCCTGTCAGACCTCTTCGACGCTGCTCGGCTCGCGCCGGGACAGGTCGATACCGAGCTCCTCCGCGGCGCGGAACACGTCCTCGTCGGAGTCACGCATCTCGATGGACATACCGTCGGACGACAGCACCTCCACGTTCAGGCAGAGCGACTGCATCTCCTTGATGAGGACCTTGAAGGACTCGGGGATGCCGGGCTCGGGGATGTTCTCGCCCTTGACGATGGCCTCGTAGACCTTCACGCGGCCGAGGACGTCGTCGGACTTGATGGTGAGGAGCTCCTGCAGGGCGTAGGCGGCGCCGTACGCCTCCAGGGCCCACACCTCCATCTCACCGAAGCGCTGACCACCGAACTGCGCCTTACCACCCAGCGGCTGCTGCGTGATCATGGAGTACGGACCGGTCGAACGGGCGTGGAGCTTGTCGTCGACCAGGTGGTGCAGCTTGAGGATGTACATGTAGCCGACCGAGATCGGCATCGGGAACGGCTCGCCGGAGCGGCCGTCGAAGAGCCGGGCCTTGCCGGTGGAGTTCACCAGGCGGTCACCGTCACGGGTGAGCGTGGTGTTGTCCAGCATGCCGGTGATCTCGTCCTCGCGGGCGCCGTCGAAGACCGGGGTGGCCAGGTTGGTGCCGGCCTCCGCGGTGTCCGCGCCGATCTTCTGCAGACGGCGGGCCCACTCCTCGGCGATGCCCGAGACGTCCCAGCCGGTCTTGGCGAGCCAGCCGAGGTGGGTCTCCAGCACCTGTCCCGGGTTCATTCGGGACGGGACACCGAGGGGGTTGAGCACGATGTCGACCGGGGTGCCGTCCTCGAGGAACGGCATGTCCTCGACCGGGAGGATCTTGGAGATGACACCCTTGTTGCCGTGACGGCCGGCCAGCTTGTCACCGTTGGTGATCTTGCGCTTCTGCGCCACGTAGACGCGGACCAGCTGGTTCACGCCCGGGGGCAGCTCGTCGCCCTCTTCGCGGTCGAAGACGCGGACGCCGATGACCTTGCCGGACTCACCGTGGGGCACCTTCAGCGAGGTGTCGCGGACCTCACGGGCCTTCTCACCGAAGATGGCGCGCAGCAGGCGCTCCTCCGGGGTCAGCTCGGTCTCACCCTTGGGCGTGACCTTGCCGACCAGGATGTCACCGGTGGTGACATCGGCGCCGATGCGGATGATGCCGCGCTCGTCCAGGTCCGCCAGGACCTCCTCGGAGACGTTCGGGATGTCCCGAGTGATCTCCTCCGGGCCGAGCTTGGTGTCACGGGCGTCGACCTCGTGCTCCTCGATGTGGATCGAGGAGAGGACGTCGTCCTGCACGAGGCGCTGCGACAGGATGATCGCGTCCTCGTAGTTGTGACCCTCCCACGGCATGAACGCCACGAGCAGGTTCTTGCCGAGGGCCATCTCGCCCTCGTCGGTGCACGGGCCGTCGGCCAGGACCTGGCCGGCGATGATCCGGGCGCCCTCGTCCACGATGACCTTCTGGTTGAAGGCCGTGCCCTGGTTGGAGCGCGTGAACTTGGCCACCCGGTAGGTGGTGTAGGTGCCGTCGTCGTTGGCGACGGTGACGTAGTCCGCGGAGACCTCCTGGACCACACCGTCCTTGTCGGCGGTGATGACGTCGGCGGCGTCGACGGCGGCGCGGTACTCCATGCCGGTGCCGACGAGCGGGGACTCGCTCTTCAGCAGCGGGACGGCCTGACGCATCATGTTCGAGCCCATGAGCGCGCGGTTGGCGTCGTCGTGCTCGAGGAACGGGATCATGGCGGTCGCGACCGACACCATCTGGCGCGGCGAGACGTCCATGTAGTCGATCTCGACACCGGGGATGTAGTCGATCTCGCCGCCACGGCGGCGGACCAGGACACGGGCCTCGGCGAAGGTGTTCTCGTCCGTCAGCGGGGCGTTGGCCTGCGCGATGACGAAGCGGTCCTCCTCGTCGGCGGTCAGGTAGTCGAGGTCGTCGGTGACGACACCCTCGACGACGCGGCGGTACGGCGTCTCCACGAAGCCGAAGGCGTTGACCCGGCCGTAGGAGGCGAGCGAACCGATCAGACCGATGTTCGGGCCTTCCGGGGTCTCGATCGGGCACATACGTCCGTAGTGGGACGGGTGCACGTCACGGACCTCGAAGCCGGCGCGCTCACGGGACAGACCACCGGGGCCCAGCGCGGACAGACGACGCTTGTGGGTCAGGCCCGACAGCGGGTTCGTCTGGTCCATGAACTGGGACAGCTGGCTGGTGCCGAAGAACTCCTTGATGGAGGCGACGACCGGCCGGATGTTGATCAGGGTCTGCGGCGTGATCGCCTCGACGTCCTGGGTGGTCATGCGCTCGCGCACGACGCGCTCCATACGAGCCAGACCCGTGCGGACCTGGTTCTGGATGAGCTCGCCGACGTTGCGCAGACGACGGTTGCCGAAGTGGTCGATGTCGTCGTCCTCGATGACGATCGTCGAACCGTTCGGGGCGACCTGCTCGGTCTCGCCGGCGTGGAGCTGCACCAGGTAGCGGATGGTGGCGATGATGTCGTCCACCGTCAGCACACCGGAGTCGATCCCCTGGGCGACGCCGAGCTTCTTGTTGATCTTGTACCGGCCGACCTTGGCCAGGTCGTAACGCTTCGGGTTGAAGTAGAGGTTCTCCAGAAGCGTCTGCGCGGCCTCGCGCGTCGGCGGCTCGCCCGGACGCAGCTTGCGGTAGATGTCGAGCAGCGCGTCGTCCTGGCCCTGGGTGTGGTCCTTCTCCAGGGTGGCGCGCATCGACTCGTACTGGCCGAACTCCTCCAGGATCTGCTCCGAGGTCCAGCCGAGGGCCTTGAGCAGCACGGTGACCGACTGCTTGCGCTTGCGGTCGATGCGGACACCGACCATGTCGCGCTTGTCGATCTCCATCTCCAGCCAGGCACCGCGGGACGGGATGACCTTGGCGGAGTAGATGTCCTTGTCCGAGGTCTTGTCCAGCGTGGTGTCGAAGTAGACACCCGGAGAACGGACCAGCTGGGACACGACGACACGCTCGGTGCCGTTGATGACGAAGGTGCCCTTGTTGGTCATCAGGGGGAAGTCCCCCATGAAGACCGTCTGGGACTTGATCTCACCAGTCTCGTTGTTGGTGAACTCGGCCGTGACGAAGAGCGGGGCCGCGTACGTGAAGTCGCGGTCCTTGCACTCGTCGATCGAGTTCTTCGGAGGCTCGAAACGGTGGTCGCGGAACGTCAGCGACATGGACCCGGAGAAGTCCTCGATCGGGGAGATCTCCTCGAAGATCTCCTCCAGGCCGGACTTGGTCGGGACTGCGTGGCCCTCATCGAGGGCGGCGTCGACCCGCGCCTTCCACGCGGCGTTGCCGAGGAGCCAGTCAAAGCTCTCGGTCTGGAGCGCCAAGAGGTTCGGAACCTCAAGAGGCTCCTTGATCTTCGCGAAGGAAATGCGGAGCGGGGCGGTGGATGCGGAGGTGTTCGAGGCGTTGCGCGAGGCGGCCAAGAGGGGGTCCTTCCGAGGGCTCGGACTCACTACGCGCGTACCGGGCCCGCCCTTCTCACGGGTAGCATCCGCGCTCTCGCACCGAAGCCTCAGCCAGGGGATCTTCCCTGGTCACAGCCGGTGCGCGGGCGGGGTGCCACCCCTGGTCGGGGCAGCGCAGACTCCGGGCGACGAGTCACGGAGCAGCTAAAAGGCAGCGCAAAGGGACAGTGTAGCCATAGGCCGCACTGCTGTCCAGTCCGGATTCGGAGACCGAATCTCAGAACTCCCTACCTCGCGGGACGCCCCCTCCCGGGGACCCCCTGTGGCGATCACTTCGCTGCCGGGGGAATGCTTCCCACCGCGCGGCGATTCCATGCCTCACTGCGTTGCCTCGCGTCCTGAGAATTGCGCGCCGCGTGCCGTTCGTCAAGGGCACAGTGCCTGCCGAATCGGTCACGGACAGGCATCATGGCTGCTTGATGCCGGGTCAGGACAACGACGATCACCTTACTCGCCTCCACTGACAGCGAGCACCCACGCTAGACCAGATGGCCTGAATCGAACCGTTCCGGACATAAACAAACCGGGGCGATCACTCCAAAGAGTGATCGCCCCGGTTCGGCAGAGCGCTCGCGCTAGGCGCGAAAGGTCTTACTTGACCTCGACGGCCGCACCGGCAGCCTTGAGGGCCTCGGCGGCCTTGTCAGCGGCCTCCTTGTTGACCTTCTCGAGGAGCGGCTTCGGCGCACCGTCGACCAGGTCCTTGGCCTCCTTGAGGCCCAGGGAGGTGAGCTCGCGCACGACCTTGATGACCTGGATCTTCTTGTCGCCGGCACCGGTGAGGATGACGTCGAACTCGTCCTTCTCCTCCGGGGCCTCGGCGGCGGCGCCGCCACCGGCGACGACGACAGCGGCGGCCGGGGCGGCAGCGGTGACGTCGAACTTGTCCTCGAACGCCTTAACGAACTCGGAGAGCTCGATGAGGGTCATCTCCTCGAACTGCGCGAGCAGCTCGTCCTGGGTCAGCTTCGCCATGATTGGCGTCCTTCCACTAAGTCGGCAGGTGCCGGATGTACATAACGGCGGGCGTACACGGCCCGCTGCGAGGACGGATTACTCCGCGGCGGGAGCCTCGTCCTCGACGGCGGGAGCCGGCGTACCGGCACCGCCCTGCTCCTCGACCTTGGCGCGCAGCGCCTCGACCGTACGAACCAGCTTCGACGGCAGAGCCTGGAAGAGCGCGGCAGCCTGCGACTGCTTGCCCTTCATGGCGCCGGCGAGCTTGGAGAGCAGCACCTCGCGGGACTCGAGGTCCGCGAGCTTCTTGATCTCGTCACCCGTCAGCGGCTTGCCGTCAAGCACACCGCCCTTGATGACGAGCGCCGGGTTCTCCTTGGCGAAGTCACGCAGAGCCTTGGCCGACTCCACCGGGTCACCGGTGACGAAGGCGACAGCCGTCGGACCAGTGAACAGGTCGTCGAGCTCAGTGATCCCGACCTCGTTGGCCGCGATCTTGGTCAGCGTGTTCTTCACCACGGCGTACTGGGCGTTAGCGGCGAGCGAGCGACGCAGCGTCTTCAGCTGCGCCACGGTCAGACCGCGGTACTCGGTCAGCACGGCCGCGTTCGAGCCGCGGAACTTGTCCGTGATCTCGGCAACGGCGGCAGCCTTGTCGGGCCTTGCCATAGGCTTACGCCTCCTTCCGTGATGTCGATGCGGGGCCGACCAATGAGTCGACCTACTGGCCCTCGACCGCCGGAAGGAAAAGCTCGGTGGAACTACGAAGAGCCCCGGCGCAGGCGCACGGGGCTCTCAACCTTCGCTCGACGGAGTGTGCGGAACACACAACGGAGCGATGGGACAGAAGTCCTCGAATCGACCTGCGCGGGTCGCCCGCAGCTTTCGCTGTGCGGATCCTTCGGTTCTCGTCCACCCGAGGGCAGACGGGAACAACCAGCGGTCAGTGGCTTGGTCTCGAGAGTACGTGACCGGGTGGCGCGGGAGCAAATCGGATACTGACGCCCCGAATGCCGCCGCCCGCGCCCCCGATGCCGCCGCCCGTCAGACGGTGCCTCCCGTCGCCCCGCCGCTGCCGCACCCGCTGCCGCAGGCCTTGAGCACGGCCGCGAGATCCAGGACGTCGGCGGCGTCCGGCGTGGTCACCTGGACCTGGGTGCCGTAGGCGGAGAAGTGCCGGTCCACGTCGAAGGCCCCCGCGTTCGACGAGGCGTGGTCCTCCGTGCGGATCGGCAGGCCGTGCGCGTCCAGCCAGACGTCGACCGACTCGCTGGTGACGCCGGCCGCCTGGTCCTGCTTGGCCAGCGCGTCACGCTGCTGGGCGGTCAGGCCCGGCATGGCGGCGAGGAGCTGCTGCGGCGTCAGGGTGCCCGAGAAGTGCGTGGTGCGCACCCCGTCCATGACCTCCGGGCCGTCGTTCGTCAGACCCGTGCCGCCGGCCAGGGCGCGCAGTTCGACCCCCGGCGACAGCTGCTTGAGCAGACTGCCCATCACACTGCCGAGGTCCGCGCCGCCGCTGCCCGGCGCGAGGGTGGCGAGCTCGGCGAAGTCGAGCTTCATCCAGCTGCGGCCACCGGACTGGGTGAGCATCTTCGGGTCGGTCAGCTTCAGGTACATGTCCCCGCCGGTGACCAGCATCGTGACGGTGCCGTCCGGCGAGAACTGCGAGATGCCCGGCGAGCCGGAGATGGTGCCGGCGAGCTGCCCCTCCCCCGCCCAGGAGAGCGCCCCCTTGATCACCTGCGGTTTGCCGCCCGCGGGCGACTGGCTGGTGGCGTCGATCTTCGCGGACCCGGCGGCCTGGGTCTGCGCGGCCGCCCAGCGCAGCGCCGCGGCGGGATCGCTCGGCAGCCCGGTCGGGCTGGGTGACGCCGAGGCCGTGGCCTTCGGCGTCGTCGTCGACCTGGTACAGGCGGCCATGCCGCCGAGACCGATCGTCAGGACAGTGAGAACGGCGAATGTGCGACGCATCAGGGCCCCCCGTTTGGCCTACACGTCCAACTACTCCCGGTATACCCGCCGACACGTGGAGAAACGGCACCGGGGAGGGATCGGAAGGGTCACGGCCGCACGGAACGGGCCGGCCCCGCCCCTCGCGGGGCGGGACCGGCCCGTGGCCGAACGCGGTGGAGCAGGCGCCGATCAGGAGCCGGTCGGCACCATGCCGCTGAGGTCGGTGGTGTCGCCCGCCGGCGGCGGGGTGACGGTGACCGGGGCGGTGCCGTAGTCGCTGTAGTCGACGGTGACGTCGAACTGGACCGACGACGACGCCGGGCTGCTCTCGTGCACCTTGACCGGGAGGTTCTGGGCGTTGACCCACAGGTCGAGAGTGAGCGAGGAGAGGCCGATCTTCGAGGTCTGGCCGAGCAGCGACTTGAGCTGCGCGTTGTCGCTGCCCGCCAGCTTGGCCAGGTCGACCGTGCCGGCGTAGTGCGTGGTCTGGACGCCGTCCACGGTCTCGGTGCCGACCCGCTTGACGTCACCGGAGGAGGTGAACAGGGCCAACTGCGTGGACGGGTCGTTGCCGGAGCCGCTGTTGAGCCCGGACAGGCCCTGGGAGCCGGCGACCTTGGAGAGGTCCATCTTCATCCAGTGCTTGCCACCCAGCTTCGCGGCGGCGGCGTCGCCCATGTCCATGTACATGGTGGTGCCGCTCATCATCATCCGGATGGAGCCGCTGCCACCGAGCTGGGCCAGCTGCGGCATGGTCATCGTCATGTCCATCGCCACCGGCTTCCAGGACACGGCGCCCGAGCCGGTGATCGCCACGTTCTGCCCCGCGGCGACGACCTTCTCGTCCATCTTCATCTTGACCGAGGTGTACTGCGAGGTCGCCTTCGTCGTGTTCGACATGGCGTCCGCCACGCTCACCATCGACGCCCCGGCGTTGCCGGCCGCATTGGACCCGGACTTGGTGCCCGAACTCGAACCGCTGCACGCGGCCAGACCGGCCATGGCAAGGACCACGGTGGCTGCCGCGAGGGTACGGGTGTGACGCATGGGAATCCCCCTGTTCGCTTACTGTGCGACACCCGACGCTACACCCGCCCCCGGACAGCGAACGGGCCGGTACCCGCTCCCGGGGGAGCTGGTACCGGCCCGTTACAGACCTACGGTCCTACGGTGATCCGGTGGGATCAGACCGCCGCCGAGCTGTTGGCGGCGCATGCCGCCCTCGCTCGTGCCTCGCTCGGTCGTCAGACCGCCGCCGAGCTGTTGGCGGCGCATGCCGCCCTCGCTCGTGCCTCGCTCGGTCGTCAGACCGCCGCGGGGTCCTCCTCGACGAGGAGGTTGCGGGTGCGGTTCGGGTCCACCTGGATGCCCGGGCCCATCGTGGTGCTGATGGCGACCTTCTTGATGTAGCGGCCCTTGGCGGCGGACGGCTTGGCCCGGAGGACCTCCTCGAGCGCCGCGGCGTAGTTCTCGACCAGCTTCTCGATGTCGAAGGAGGTCTTGCCGATGATCAGGTGCAGGTTCGAGTGCTTGTCGACGCGGAACTCGATCTTGCCGCCCTTGATCTCCGTGACAGCCTTCGCCACGTCGACGGTGACGGTGCCGGTCTTCGGGTTCGGCATCAGGCCACGGGGACCGAGCACGCGGCCGAGGCGGCCGACCTTGCCCATGAGGTCCGGGGTGGCGACGACGGCGTCGAAGTCCAGGCGACCCTTGGCGACCTCGTCGATCAGCTCGTCGGCACCGACGATGTCGGCGCCCGCAGCCTCCGCGGCCGCGGCACGGTCACCGGTCGCGAAGACCAGGACCCGGGCGGTCTTGCCGGTGCCGTGCGGGAGGTTCACGGTGCTGCGGACCATCTGGTCGGCCTTGCGCGGGTCGACACCCAGACGCATGGCGACCTCGACGGTCGAGTCGAACTTGGTGGTGGAGGTCTCCTTGGCGAGGCGGATGGCCTCGAGGGGGGCGTACAGACGCTCGCGGTCGACCTTGGCGGCCGCGGCAGTCAGAGCCTTGCTGCGCTTCACTGCTGCTCCTACTGGATTTCTTGGCGTGGAGTCGTGGTTGCTACGGGCCGCGCAGGCCCTACCACGGAAAAGCTCTGTCGGAAGGTGACCTGGGAAGGTCAGCCCTCGACGGTGATGCCCATCGAACGAGCGGTACCGGCGATGATGCGCTCGGCCATCTCGATGTCGTTCGCGTTCAGGTCGGGCATCTTGGTGGTGGCGATCTCGCGGACCTGGGCAGCCGTGATCTTGGCAACCTTGGTCTTGTGCGGCTCGCCGGAGCCCTTCTCCACGCCCGCGGCCTTCAGGATGAGGCGAGCGGCCGGCGGAGTCTTGGTGATGAAGGTGAAGGAACGGTCCTCGTAGACCGTGATCTCCACCGGGATCACCATGCCACGCTGCGACTCGGTGGCCGCGTTGTAGGCCTTGCAGAACTCCATGATGTTGACGCCGTGCTGACCCAGGGCCGGGCCGACGGGCGGCGCGGGGTTGGCCGCACCGGCGTTGATCTGGAGCTTGATAAGCCCCGTGACCTTCTTCTTCTTGGGAGGCATGCTCTCTCCGGGTCCTTACGAGAGGTGTTCCCGACCGGCGCGCGTCAGCACACCGGCGGGGCCTTGGATGATCGTGAGGCGCCGGGCACACGGCCGACAGCGCACACACATCGAACCAGAATAGCCCGAGACCCCCGCAGCCCCGAAATCGCTTACCGCCCGAGCAGCCGGGCCACCCCCTCCGCCGGCCCGGGGACGACCCGCGGCGCACCCTCCAGGGGCCCTCCAAAGACGCCGGAACCCCGCACCCATCATGGGCACGGGGTTCCGGCGTCGTCAGCCGATCAGTGGCTCAGTCGCTCTTGGTACTAGTCGTTCTTCGTGATCTGGTCGAAGGAGAGCTCGACCGGGGTCTCGCGGCCGAAGATCTCGACGAGGCCCTTGACCTTCTTGGAGTCCGGGTTGATCTCGTTGATCGTCGCCTGCAGCGTCGCGAAGGGGCCGTCGGTGACGGTGACCGAGTCGCCGACCTCGAAGTCCAGGACCTGGACCTCGGCGGGACGAACCGGGCTCGGCTTGCCGGCCTCCTTGGCCGCGGCGCGCTCGACGTCCGGTGCGAGCATCTTGACGACCTCGTCCAGCGTCAGCGGGTACGGGTCGTAGGCGTTGCCGACGAAGCCGGTGACGCCGGGGGTGTTGCGGACGACGCCCCAGGACTCGTTCGTCAGGTCCATGCGCACCAGCACGTAGCCGGGGAGCTTGTTCTGGCGGATGGTCTTCCGGTCGCCGTTCTTGATCTGGACGACCTCTTCCTGCGGCACCTCGGCCTGGTAGATGTAGTCCTCGACGTTCAGCGAGACGGCGCGCTGCTCCAGGTTGGCCTTCACGCGGTTCTCGTAGCCCGCGTAGGTGTGGATGACGTACCACTCACCCGGGGCGATACGCAGCTCCTCGCGGAAGGCGGCCACGGGGTCGATCTCCACACCGTCGTCCTCGGTGACGGTGGAGGCGGACTCCTCGAAGGCCTCGGTCGCGGCGGACTCGTCGGCGCTGACAACCGTCAGGGCCTCCTCCTCCGCGGAGCGGCCGGCCGCTTCCTCGGCAGCCTCGACCTCGTCGACGTCGGAATCGGCGTTGTCGACGATCTCCTCGACGGAGTCGTCGCCCCACGCCTGCTCCTCGGCCTCCAGGGCCTCAGCGGCGTCGTACGAGTGGGACTCAGACACGTTGGCTGCTTCTTCCTGCTTGTTGCGATCGGTGGATTCAACGATACCGATACAACGGTAGCGGAGCGCCCGGACCACGGGACGAAGCTGCCGAACGAGGGTGAAGGGAACGGACGCCTCGGGCGAGAACTCAGCCGAAGACGACGGACGCCAGCTTCACGAAGCCGGTGTCGAGACCGTAGACCAGAGCCATGATCACCACGACGAAGGTGATGACCACCGTCGTGTAGGAGGTCAGCTCGGTCCGCGTCGGCCAGACGACCTTGCGCAGCTCCGTGATGATCTGACGGTAGAAGAGCGCGGTACGGGCGAAGATGTTCGGGCCCTTGTCGCGCTTGCGACCGCCCTTGCCGTCCGGGTCGCCCGCCTTGCGGGCGCGCTTCCGGTCACGACGGGAAAGCTCGTCCCCGTCGGCGGAATTGCCGCTCTCAGGTGTGGCGGTGGAGCCCACGGTCTCCGTCACTTGTCCCTCACCTGATGTCCGGGTACCTGTAGGGGCGCTCGCATATCACGAGGCCCCTGCGTGCACTGCTGACCGTACCGCCTGTCCAAGGATTTCGACAGAGCGGACAGCAGGGCCAGAGGGACTTGAACCCCCAACCGCCGGTTTTGGAGACCGGTGCTCTACCAATTGAGCTATAGCCCTTTGAGCCCGTGGTGCGGACTCGCAGACCCAACCTACAGCATCGCGGCCGGTGCAGCTGACTGCGCTTTGGCGTGCCGTCGGAAGGGCTTCCAACGAGGGTTGAGTGTAGGGGGTGGAGGGCCCGCGCGTCGAATGAGTTCCGCAGCTCGGGCCCGTTCGGGTCGCATCCCGAAACGCCACGACCCGGCCCGGAGCCTTCTGCGAGCATGCCGACATGAGCACTGCCTCCCCCACCCCTGACGCATCTGTCCGCCCCGCCGACCGCCGGGTCTCGGCCCGCGTCGGCGCCATCGCGGAGTCCGCCACGCTCGCCGTCGACGCCAAGGCGAAGGCCCTCAAGGCCGCCGGGCGCCCGGTGATCGGCTTCGGTGCGGGCGAGCCCGACTTCCCGACGCCCGACTACATCGTCGAGGAGGCCGTGGCCGCCTGCCGCGACCCGAAGAACCACCGCTACACCCCCGCCGGCGGCCTGCCGGAGCTGAAGTCCGCCATCGCCGCGAAGACGCTGCGCGACTCCGGCTGGGCCGTGGACGCCTCACAGGTGCTCGTCACCAACGGCGGCAAGCAGGCCATCTACGAGGCCTTCGCCGCGATCCTGGACCCGGGCGACGAGGTGATCGTGCCGGCTCCGTACTGGACCACCTACCCCGAGTCGATCCAGCTCGCGGGCGGCGTCGCGGTCGAGGTCGTGGCCGACGAGACCACCGGGTACAAGGTCTCCGTCGAGCAGTTGGAGGCCGCGCGCACCGAGAACACCAAGGTGCTGCTCTTCGTCTCCCCCTCCAATCCGACGGGCGCGGTCTACACCCGCGCCGAGGTCGAGGCGGTCGGCCGCTGGGCGGCCGAGCACGGCCTGTGGGTGCTGACGGACGAGATCTACGAGCACCTCGTCTACGGCGACGCGGAGTTCGTCTCCCTCCCGGTCGTGGTCCCGGAGCTGGCGGACAAGTGCATCGTCGTCAACGGCGTCGCCAAGACCTACGCGATGACGGGCTGGCGCGTCGGGTGGGTCATCGGCCCGCAGGACGTCGTCAAGGCGGCCGCCAACCTGCAGTCGCACGCCACCTCCAACGTCTCCAACGTGGCCCAGCGGGCCGCGCTGGCCGCGGTCGCGGGTGACCTGTCCGCGGTCGACGAGATGAAGGTCGCCTTCGACCGTCGCCGCCGCACGATCGTGGCGATGCTGAACGAGATCGACGGCGTGCTCTGCCCCGAGCCGGAGGGCGCGTTCTACGCCTACCCGTCGGTCAAGGGCCTGCTGGGCCGCGAGATCCGCGGCAAGCGCCCCACCACCTCGGCGGAGCTGGCCGCGCTGATCCTGGACGAGGCCGAGGTCGCGGTCGTCCCGGGCGAGGCCTTCGGCACCCCCGGCTACCTGCGGCTCAGCTACGCGCTGGGCGACGACGACCTGGTCGAGGGCGTCAGCCGTATCCAGAAGCTGCTGGCCGAAGCGAGGTAGGGCTTCTTCAGGGGCGCGAGGAACTGCGCGAGCAACCCACTCCAGGCGGATGGCCCTGTCTGCTCGGGATCTCAAGGCCGTGGGTGGCTTGTCGCGCAGTTCCTCGCGCCCCTTGAGGCTCACGCCTCCCGGTAGGATCTGTGAATGGAACAGGTCCTTGCCCCGTCCCGTCCATCGACGCTGCCTTCCGCCCCCCGCGATGTCCGGCTGCTGCCGAAGGCGCACCTGCACCTGCACTTCACCGGCTCCATGCGTCCCGCGACGCTGCTGGAGCTCGCCGACAAGCACGGTGTCCGCCTCCCCGAGGCGTTGATCAGTGCCGAACCCCCGAAGCTCCGCGCCACCGACGAGCGCGGCTGGTTCCGCTTCCAGCGGCTGTACGACGCCGCCCGCAACTGCCTGCAGGACGAGGACGACATCCGCCGTCTCGTCCTGGAGGCCGCCGAGGACGAGAAGGCCGACGGCTCGGGCTGGCTGGAGATCCAGGTCGACCCGACCTCCTACGCGCCCCGTCTCGGCGGGCTGATCCCCGCGCTCGAACTGATCCTGGACGCCGTGGACGACGCCTCACGCCGCTCCGGCGTGGGGATGCGCGTGCTGGTGGCCGCGAACCGGATGAAGCACCCGCTCGACGCCCGGACCCTCGCCCGTCTCGCCGTGCGCTACGCGGACCAGGGCGTGATCGGGTTCGGTCTCTCGAACGACGAACGCCGGGGGATGGCCCGGGACTTCGACCGCGCGTTCCGGATCGCCACCGAGGCCGGCCTGCTGGCCGCGCCGCACGGGGGCGAGCTCGCGGGGCCGGAGAGCATCAGGTCCTGCCTGGACGATCTCGGCGCGCGACGGATCGGTCACGGCGTGCGGGCCGCGGAGAGCCCGGAGTTGATGCGGCGGCTGGCCGACGCCCAGGTGACCTGCGAGGTCTGCCCGGCGTCCAACGTGGCCCTCGGGGTGTACGAGCGGCCCGAGGACGTCCCGCTGCGGCGCCTCTTCGAGGCGGGCGTGCCGCTGGCGCTGGGCGCGGACGACCCGCTGCTGTTCGGCTCGCGCCTGGCCGCGCAGTACGAGGTGGCGCGTCGTCACCACGGATTCACGGACGAGGAGTTGGCGGAACTGGCCCGCCAGTCCGTGCGGGGCTCGCTTGCGCCCGAGCCGGTGCGCACGCGGCTGCTGGCCGACGTGGACGCCTGGTTGGAGCAGCCCGCGTAGGAGTCGGCGCGGGAGTCGGCGGGGGCGCGGCGGGCACGGGCCGGCGGCGCGACGAGGGCGAGGGCGACCAGCGCCGCACCGGCGGACAGCAGGTCCAGGTCGGCGGTGCCGAGCAGCATCCCCAGCAGCAGCACGGGCGGCGCCCAGCGCGCGAGCGCCCGCGGTCCGGCGCCGTAGGCGGCGCAGGCCGCCAGTGCGACAAGCCCCAGCACGAAGTCGGTCGGCCCCGCGGAGTAGAACCAGGCGTGCAGGCCGGGCACCGCGTCGACGCGGTCGTAGACGGCGCCCATGCCGGGCCGGTCGGCGGCGACCGCCCCGGCCCACAGGTCGACGGCGGCCTGGCCCGCCATGCCGACCAGCCCGACCTGGGCCAGGGCCAGCAGCAGTCGGCCCAGCCACGGGCGGGTGGCGTGGCGGGAGAGCTCGATCAGCACCGGCGCGAAGGCCAGGAGCGAGAGCAGGAAGCAGACGTGCCCGAGCGTCCAGCCGAGGCTCGGGGCCCGGTGGTGGCTGCCGAGCCGGATCGCGCCGTAGGCGGCGAGCAGCAGCGGTGCGGCGAGGAAGGCGGCGCGGGGCCGCACGCGAGGAGTCATGCCACTCATCGTCGCGACGCGCGGCGCCCGGCGCGGTAGCGCGGAAGCCCGAAACGGGGGTGGTGCAGGCTCCACCCCCGGCTCGACCTTGGCCCGACCCACGGTCCGACCCCGGGTCCGACCCACGGTCCGACCCCGCGCGGGGGCCCGCCGCTACAGCTCGACGCCCACCATGACGGGCTCGTTCACCAGCGTCACGCCGAAGGCCGACGCGACGCCGTCGCGGACCTCGCGGGCGAGCGCCAGCAGGTCGGCGGCGGTGGCGTCGCCACGGTTGGTGAGAGCCAGGGTGTGCTTGCCGGAGAGGCGCGCCGGACCGCTGCCGTAGCCCTTGGTGAAGCCGGCCTTGTCGATCAGCCAGGCGGCCGAGGTCTTCACCAGGCCCTCCCCCGCCGGGTAGGCGGGCGGCTCGACGTCGGCGCCGAGGCGCTCGGCGACACGCTGCAGGAAGGCGGCGTGCTCGGCGTCGGTGAGGATCGGGTTGGTGAAGAAGGACCCCGCCGACCAGCTGTCGTGGTCCTCCGGGTCCAGCACCATGCCCTTGCCGGCCCTCAGCTTCAGCACCGCCTCGCGGGCCGCGCGCAGCTCCGCACGCTCGCCCTGGGCGACGCCCAGTGTGCGGGCCGCCTCGGCGTAGCGGACCGGGGTGGACGCCCCGTCGGCGTCCTGGAGCTCGAAGACGACCCGCAGCACCACGTAGCGGTCGGGCTCGGCCTTGAACCGGCTGTGCCGGTAGGCGAATCCGCAGTCGGCGGCCGGGACGGTCAGGGTCTCCCCCGACCGGCGGTCGTGGACGACGACCTCGGTGATCGTGTCGGCGACCTCCTGGCCGTAGGCGCCGACGTTCTGCACCGGCGTGGCCCCGGCCGAGCCGGGGATGCCGGCCAGGAACTCGATGCCGGCCAGCCCGTGATCGAGGACGGCGCGGTCCACGACCTGCGTCCAGACCTCGCCGGCCGCGACGGTGAGCCGGGTGCCGTCCAACTCGAAGCCCCGTGTCGCGACACGCAGCACGGTGCCGGGGAAACCGGCGTCGCCGATCACCAGGTTGCTGCCGCCGCCGAGGACCAGCAGCGGCTCGCCCGCCGCGTCGGCGGCACGGACGACGGCGACGACCTCGTCGTCGGTCGTCGCCGTCACCAGCCGGGCGGCGGGGCCGCCGATCCGCAGCGTGGTCAGGGGGGCCAGGGGCGCGTCATGGAGTTCCTGCACGGGGTCCAGCCTACGGGCCCGCGCGGACGCGTCCGTCAGCCGACCGGGGTGGCTGCGCCGTCCACGACCTCTCCGTCCCCGACCGTTCCCTGCGCGACCGGCTGCGCGGTCCCGGCCGCCACGAGGGCCCGGGCCCGGGAGCGGCGGGGCGCGGTGAGCATCGCGAGGGTGGCGAGCCCGATGGCCGCGGATCCCACCCACAGTGCCGGGGTCAGGCCGTTCACGTAGCTCTGGCCGCTGGCGTAGCTGCCGTGGGCGGTGAAGACCGACGTCAGCACGGCCACTCCGAGTGCGCCGCCGACCTCGCGCAGCGCGTTGTTGGCGCCGGAGGCCACGCCCTGCTCCTGCGGCCGGACGGAGCCCATCAGCACGGCCGCGACCGGGGCGAAGAAGAGCGCCATGCCGGTCCCGGAGATGACCAGCGGCGGGACCTGTGCGGCGTAGCTCACGTGCGGGGAGACGATCAGCGCGAACCAGGCCAGCCCGGTGGCCTGCAGCGCCAGGCCCAGGGCGACGACGACCCGGCCGCCGATGCGGTCGACGAGCAGTCCGGCGAGCGGGGCGACGATCATCGGCATGCCGGTCCACGGCAGCATCCGCACGCCTGCCGTCATCGGGCTGTAGCCCTGGACGTTCTGGAGGAACTGGCTGAGCAGGAAGATCGAGCCGAACATGCCGAGCGACATCAGTATCGAGGCGCCGTTGACGGCCGAGAAGGTGCGGTTGCGGAAGAGGCGCAGCGGCAGCAGCGGGGTGGCGGTCCGGGACTCCCAGACGACGAAGGAGACCAGCAGCGCGCCACCGGCGGCGAGTCCGGCGAGCACGGGGGCGCTGGTCCACCCGTCGGAGTTGCCGCGGATCAGTCCGTAGACGATGCCGAAGAGTCCGGCGCTGGCCAGAGCGGTGCCCACCACGTCGAGTCGGCTGTTCGGTCCGTGGGACTCGGTCAGCCGCAGGCGGGCCAGCGGCAGCAGGGCGAGGCCGATCGGCACGTTGAGCGCGAAGATCCACTGCCAGGAGAGGTGCTCGACGATGGTGCCGCCGATGAGCGGGCCCATCGCGACGGCCATGCCGTTGACCGCCCCCCAGGCGCCGAAGGCGAGCCCACGCCGGGCGGCCGGGACGGCGGCGGTGAGCAGGGTCAGGCTGACCGGGGTGAGCAGCGCCGCGCCGACGCCCTGGGCGGCGCGCGCACCGACCAACGCGCCGATGTTCGGGGCGAGCGCGGCGGCCAACGAGGAGAGGGTGAACAGCGTCAACCCGACGGTGAAGACCCGTCGGCGGCCGAACCGGTCGCCGAGCGCTGCGCCGAGCATCAGCAGCACGGCGAAGGTCAGCGTGTAGGCGTTGACGGTCCATTCGAGGTCGGTGATGCCGCCGCCGAGGTGGGCCCGGATGGAGGGCAGGGCGGTGGTGACGACGAGGTTGTCGAGTGCCGCCATGAAGCCGGCGGTGCTGGTGACGACGAAGGCCCAGACGGCCGGGCTGATCTTGCGCATGATGTCCCCCAGGCGCAGATTGTAGTGATCGATCAATAACTTTGACGTTCAAAAAAACACACCGGCGGCAGGCGCCGGCGCTCTCAGGTCCCCTTCGTGGTGCAGATCCCCTTCTTGACCTGGTCCCAGCCGAAGCCCTGCCACATGCGGTGCTCCAGCGGAAAGCCCATGGCCACCAGGTTGTTGATCAGCATTCCATAGGCGAAGAAGTCGGTGATCTCCTCCGGCGTCGAGCCGGAGGCGACGGCCACCGAGTCCCACATGTCCGTCCACAGCGCACGGACCGCCTCGCCCACCGCCCGGTCCCCGGCGGCCTCGGCGGCCGCCGTGGAGACGTACATCTGGAGCTGCATGAGGAGCCGCGACCGGTCCTCGATCAGCCGGAAGTACGCGTCACCCATGGCCTCGCGGGCCTCTTCGCCGGTCTTGCCCTCCGCCGCCTCGATGAAGCTCTGCTTGATCTCCTCCATGCAGCGGCGGACGACGGCCTCGAAAAGAGCCCGCTTGTTCTCGAAGAGCCGGAACAGGTACGGCTGCGACACCCCGACCCGGCGAGCGATCGCCGCGGTCGAGGTGCCGTTGTAGCCGTGGTCGGCGAACTCGACCATGGCGGCGCGGATGACGCTCTCGCGTCGCTCCTCCGCGCTCATCCGCATGCTCGCCTTCGCCATGCCCTCAAAGTTAGTGGTTGATTACTAACTACGCAAGAGGAGATGTGCGGTGAATCTCAGACCAGCTGGACCACGGCCCGGGACATGCCCAGCACCTTCTGCCCGTCGCTGGTCGCGACGAGGTCCACCCGCACCCGGCGGTCGTCCAGCTTGGCCGCCACCTTGCCGGTGACCTCAATCACAGCACCGGTCGCGTCGTTCGGCACGACCACCGGCTTGGTGAAGCGGACGCCGTACTCGACCACCGCACCCGGGTCCACGACCCAGTCGGTGACCACGCGGACCGCCTCGGCCATGGTGAACATGCCGTGGGCGATCACGTCCGGCAGGCCGACGGCCTTGGCGAAGGTCTCGTTCCAGTGGATCGGGTTGAAGTCGCCCGACGCCCCCGCGTACTGCACCAGCGTGGCCCGGGACACCGGGAACGTCTGCGCCGGCAGCTCCGTGCCGACCTCGACCTCGTCGTAGTCGATGCTCGCGCTCATCTCGCTCCTCACTCCCCCTCGGCCGCGCGGGCGACCAGCGTCATGTGGGCGGTCACCACGTGCTCACCGCTCTCGTCGTGCACCTCGCCGCGGACGGAGAGGACGTCGTTGCCGGCCAGCGACTTGATGGAGTCGATGACGCAGGTCACACTCAGCCGGTCACCGGCCCGGACCGGGCGCGTGTAGACGAAGCGCTGGTCACCGTGGACCACGCGGGTGAAGTCCAGGCCGAGCTCCGGGTCCTGGACCACCTGCGCGGCGGCGCGGTAGGTGATCACGAACGGGAAGGTCGGCGGAGCGATCACGTCCGGGTGGCCGAGCGCCTTGGCGGCCTCGGCGTCCACGTAGGCGCGGTTGGCGTCCCCGACCGCCTCGGCGAACTCGCGGATCTTCTCGCGGCCGACCTCGTAGGCCGGGGTGGGCGGGTACGACCGCCCGACGAAGGCGGGGTCCAGCGGCATGCTGACTCCTGGCATCGGTGGGGTGAGCTGGGCAGGTGAGCTGGGCGGGAACGACGAAGGCCGCCCCCAGCAAGTGGGAGCGGCCTTCGTTGAAAACCATCGGCACGAGACCGACCCTGGGGCCTTGCGGCCTCAAACGTCAGCGGGTCTCGCGGTGCGCCGTGTGAGCGTTGCAGCGGGGGCAGTGCTTCTTCATCTCAAGACGGTCCGGGTCGTTACGCCGGTTCTTCTTGGTGATGTAGTTCCGCTCCTTGCACTCCACGCACGCCAGCGTGATCTTCGGACGGACATCAGTGGCGGCCACGGGAGTGCCTTCCTGGGACAGACAACGTTACAGACAGACAAGAATAGCCGATCGGGCTGTTACCCGAAAATCGGCTACAGGCGTGGTAGCGGTGACCGGACTTGAACCGGTGACACAGCGATTATGAGCCGCTTGCTCTACCAACTGAGCTACACCGCCACGACGATCGCGTTCCCCGCCTTGCGACGGGGAACCCTCTCATCCGAGCCCCCATGCGGAATCGAACCGCAGACCTTCTCCTTACCATGGAGACGCTCTACCGACTGAGCTATAGGGGCGAACGGGGAAGACATTACACGGTCCGCAGCCCAACCGTGAAATCCGTATCGAGGCCCCCCGGTACGACTATTGCCACCGCGGCTCGCGGGCCCCACGCGCCTCCCCTGCGGCCCGGCCGCAGCGCCCTAGGCTCACAGGTCTGCGATCTTGGCGGAGGGAGCGTGCGGGGCATGGGACCTGAAGCGGAGCCGGAGCCTGTGCTGCCCGGACCGGGCGCCCTGCTGCTGACCGGCGCACGCCTGGCCGACGGCCGCACGGTGGACGTCCGCCTCAGCGGCGACCGCATCGAGGCCGTCGGCACGGCCGGCTCCCTGCGCGCAGCGGAACGGCTCGACCTGAGCGGCTACCTGCTGCTGCCCGCCCCCGTCGAACCGCACGCCCACCTCGACGAGGCGCTCACGGCGGGGAGCGGTGCCCCGGCGGGGAGCGGCGGCGCGGCGAGCAGCGGTGTCCCGGCGGGCGAGGCGGAGGAGGACCTGCGGCGCCGGATCACCGAGGCGGCACTGACCCACCTCGGCTACGGCTCGACCGCCGTACGCACCCACGTCCTGGTCTCCGCGGCGACCGGCCTCACCCGCCTCGACGCCGCGCTCGCGGCGGCGCGCGACCTGCGCGGCCTGATGGATCTTCAGATCATCGCCATGCCTGACCCGTCGCCGAACCTGACGGGCGATCGTGGACGTGAGGAGCGTGCGCTCCTGCGCCAGGCCGCGCGCGCCGGCGCCCACGCCCTGGGTGGCCGCCCCGGCGCGGCCCCGGCGCCGCAGGAGGCGCTGGCGGCCCTGCTGGAGCTGGCCGGAACCTGCGACCTGCCGCTCGACCTGCACCTCGACGGGCCTCGGCTGCTGTCCTCGGGCGGGCCCCGGTTGCTGTCCTCGCTGCCGCCGGGCTCGGTCCTGACGCTCGCCGGCCCGCTGCCCCCGCCCGCGGTATCCACCCTCGCCGACGCCGCCGCACCGGGGAGCGCCGCCACCGGGACGGGTTCGCGCTTCGGGATCGTGGTCCTCCCCCAGGGCGGCTGCTGCGTGGGGCCCAGCGGCCCGGGCGGGTTCGACGCGGCGACCGCGCGACGCCTCGCCGAGTCCGGCCTCCCCCTCGCGGCCGGCAGCGGCGCGCTGCGCGACGCCGCGCGTCCGGTGGGCCGCGCCGACCCGATCGAGGCGGCGTTCCTGCTTGCCGCAGCGACGGGCCTGTCCGCCCGCGCCGCCTACGACACCGTCGCCCCGGCTGCCCGCGCGATCCTCGGCCTGCCGGGCTGTGCGGTCGAACCCGGCCGCCCCGCCGACCTGTTGGCGCTGCGCGGCGACTGCCTCGACGCGGCGCTGAGCGGCGGTCACAGCCGCGTGGTGCTGCACGCGGGCCGCGTCGTCTCCCGCACCAGCGCGGTCCGCGAGTACGCCGACACCACGACGGCGGCGGTCCCCCGCCAGGTCCGCCCCCTGGGCCCGGCGTAGCCGTCGGCTACGCCTCGCCCAGCGTCCGGCGGTAGTGCACGAGCAACTCGCCCCAGTCGTCGATCTTCACGCGGCCGGTGCGGCGGAAACCCAGCACGCGATAGAGCCGGTTGGCACGCAGGTTGTCGGCGTGCGTCCACAGCTGCGCCTCGGTGAACCCGCGCTCGCGGCCCTCGGCGACGACCCGCTCGATCAGTCGCCGGCCCACCCGTTGGCCCCACCGGTCGGGCGCGACGCTCAGCAGGCTGAGGTGGAGCAACCCCGGCTGCGGCGGTCCCGCGCCGTCGTCCGCCAGCCCCTGGACGCCCAGCACGGTCCCGATGATCCCGGGCCCGCCGTCCTCCCGGCGGCCCTCCTCGCGGGCGAGCAACAGCATCGCCCCGGGCGCGGCCATCCGCGCGTACGCGGACCTGACGTGCGCCCGCGACAGCGGCCGCCCGTTGCGGCGGATCATGTGCGAGTGCTGCCAGACAGCCAGCGCCTCCCCGACCTCCTCAGCCGCGGCCGGCCCGATCACCACCACGCCCCCGCCCATGCGGCCCCCTCGCTCGACCCGCCTCCCGCCCGTGCGGTCGCTTTCTACCACTCCCCCTGCGACCGCACGACCCCCGCGGCCGGACAAAAGCAGGCGCCCCATCCGTGTTTCCACAGATGGGGCGCCTCTTCGTTTCCACCTGGCGGGTGCAGGTTTCGAACCCGCGCAGCTTGCGCGACAGATCTGCAGACCGCGCGCCGAACCACACCTGACCTGCCTCGCCGCCCAGGCCCGGCCGGGCGGCCCCACGCATCCCCCACCGCGGCTCGTCTGCCCGCCAGAGCGTCCCCGCCTCAAGGGTCGGTCAGGTCCGCAGGCGCCATCGTCGCGATTTCGCTTCAGGCGGTTGGCGCCAGGCCTGAGGCGGTGGCGTCGTCCGACTCACGCAGCTGGTCGAGCAGGCGGTCACGGTCGGCGAGCATGACGGTGAGGATCCGGCGCGCGGCGGCAAGCAGGTCCGCCACATCGGTGCCCGCCAGTTCGTAGCAGACGTTCACGCCGTCGCGGTAGGACACGACGATCCCGGAGCGGCGCAGGACCGCCAGGTGCTGGGAGAGCGTGGAGGGCTCGATCTGCAGGTCCGCGAGGAAGTCGCGAACAGGGCGGGGGCCGTGCTGGAGGAGTTCCAGCACTCGGATCCGAACCGGATGGCCCAGAAGCCGGAAGAATTCGGCCTTGACCTGGTAGAGCGGTGGTGCCGCCATTACACGTCCAGGTCCTTCTCGATCAGGTGCAGCTTTCGGCGTGCCATCGCCAGATTCGCCCGCGCGCGATCCAGCGCAAGGTAGAGGAACAGGCCTTGGCCGGACCGGGCGGTGAGAGGACGGATGATGTGGTACTGCTCGGTCAGCGTGATGAGGATGTCCTCGATCGCGCCGTCCAGGCCGAGCATCTCCATCGTGCGGAGCTTCGCCCGCACGACGTCCGTGTTGCCTGCGGAAGCAGCAGCCAGGTCCAGCTCGCGTCCCCCGCCGGCAGTGCCCAGAGCCAGGCCGCTGTTGTAGTCGACCAGGGCCACCCCGAGGGCGCCGTCGATCATCATCGCTTCTTTGAGTGCAATGTCGGTATTCGCCATGTCCAGGGACCGTAGTGGGATGCGTAACTGAGGCATCGTCGAATTGAGGAAAACCGCAACTCGTCAGCTGCGCGTGTGTAAGATCCGCGCAGCCCTGGGGTTGCCGATCCGGGTCCACATGGGCCTACCACGGTGACGGCCGCCCACTGCCGTGCGACCACTCCACAGCACGGGCCTCGCGAGCCAGAATGCTCGAGGTCGTCGGGCAGGCGGTGCCCAACGGGGTCGGAACGCGTCCGATCTCAGGCGAACGGGGAGAGGCCAACCGCCTCCAGGTGGTCCAGCACGGCCGCGAGGCAGGCGTCAGGGGACGGCAGGTCGACCCGGAAGAAGGACTCTTCCCCCAAGCCCCCGCCCGAGACGATCACCATCCAGCGCGTGCCCCGGGAGCGCTCACCGTCCGCCTTGAAGACGACAGAGCACCCGTGCTCGGCCAGCCACTCCATGAGTTCCAAGACATCCATGCACACCCCTCCGGGTGTGATCTTGCCTCAGCCTGGACGAGCAAGCCCGGTCGCAGCGTGCCCCGCGCGTGCCCTGGGGCAGCGGGGAACACCGGGGAGCGGCGGAGATCACCGGGGATTGGACATGCGAGAGGCCCCGGACCGTTGTGCTGGTCCGGGGCCTCTCGTCTTCCACGTGGCGGGTGCAGGGTTCGAACCTGCGTAGCTTGCGCGACAGATTTACAGTCTGCTCCCTTTGGCCGCTCGGGCAACCCGCCAGGGATGGTGTCTTCGCGGTCTCCCGCTCCGACGACGTAAACCATACCTGATGGTGGGGGGTGCTTCGCCACTCGGTTGATCAGTGTGGGGGCAGGCGGCGGCGCAGGCGGGTGGCTAGGCTGGATCGACCACCGTGCCCGGGCCGGCGCACGGGCCCCGTAGCAATCAAGGAGACTCAAGCATCATGGCCGACTCCAGTTTCGACATCGTTTCGAAGGTCGAGCGGCAGGAGGTCGACAACGCGCTCAACCAGACCGGCCGAGAGATCGCCACGCGTTTCGACTTCAAGAACGTGGGGGCCTCCATCGAGTGGTCCGGCGAGAAGATCGAGATGAAGGCGAACGGCGAGGAGCGGGTCAAGGCCATCCTCGACGTGTTCGAGACCAAGCTGGTGAAGCGCGGGATCTCGCTGAAGTCGCTGGACGCGGGCGAGCCGCAGCTGTCCGGCAAGGAGTACAAGATCTTCGCGACCATCGAGGAAGGCATCACTCAGGAGAACGCGAAGAAGATCGCCAAGATCATCCGCGACGAGGGCCCCAAGGGCGTCAAGGCGCAGGTCCAGGGCGAGGAGCTGCGCGTCAGCTCCAAGAGCCGTGACGACCTGCAGGCCGTCCAGGCGCTGCTCAAGGGCAAGGACCTGGACTTCGCGATCCAGTTCGTGAACTACCGCTAGGACTCGGACAGGCAGGGCAGAGCGAGGACGGTGGTGGGGTCTCCCGCCGCCGTCCTCGCTGCTTTCCCGGTCAGGACTGCGGGGTGTCGGCGGACTGCATCGAGGTGACCGCGTCGGCGACGGTCGCCTCGTAGAGGCCCAGCTTGGGCTTGAGGACGAGCGCGCCGGAGCCGAGCGGGAAGTTCAGCGTGTCGGCGTTCGGCATGTGGTCGCCGTCGGCCAGCACGTTCAGCTCGTCGATGCCCGCGACGGTGCCGGAGGTCGCGCCGCTCGGGTCGAGGTCGATGACCGCGTAGGCGGTGCGGCCGGCGTAGACGGGGTAGGCCGGGGCGCCGCCGAGGCCGCCCGGGACGAGCGGCTTGACCGCCCCGGCGGCGTTCGCGGCGTGGGACTGGTCCAGGTAGACGAGCGGGAAGTAGCTGAGCCCGCAGGAGCGCGACCCGGTGTTGCGGACCGAGATGACCCGCTGGGACGGCGCGGCGGCACGGCGGGTCACGTGCACGGACAGCTGCCCGGCGGAGCACGGGTGCTTGTAGGCGTAGCTGTCGCTGGTCGCGTCACCGCCGCCGGTGCCCGTACCGCCGGACGCACCGTGGGACGGCGCCGACGACTGCGCCGACACGGGAGCCACTCCCGTGCCGCCCGGGGCCGGGCTCGAGGACGCCGGGTTCGACGCCGCCACGGACGAGGCGCCCGACGCCGTTCCGGTCGTGCCCGGCTGGCAGGCGGTCAGGGCGAGCGCGCCGAGGGCGAGGACGGCGGCGGAGGACAGGGCGGACTTCAGGGTGCGCAGAGACATGGCGGCAAACCTTCGCTGTCTGAGAGAGCTGGTCGATCGGTCTGCCGCAACCGTCGTCCACGTCCCGTCCCCGATGCCACAGTCTCGCGACAGTTGGGGACGCTGGAACGTTCCTGCCGCCCTGACCTGCGAGAATGGCACTGCCTGGAACGCCGGTCCGGGACGAGGGGGAGGACGACATGGCCACGCACATCGAGGATTTCGCGGCGACGCTGCGAGAACTCAAGGAGCGGTCGGGGCGCAGCTACGGCCAGCTCGCCGCACGACTGCACGTCAGCACCTCCACCCTGCACCGCTACTGCAACGGCGCCGCGGTCCCCACCGACTACGCCCCGGTCGAGCGCCTTGCCCGCCTGTGCGGCGCGAGCCCGGACGAGCTGGTGGCGCTGCACCGCCGCTGGCTCCTCGCGGACGCCGCCCGCCGCGAACCGGACCGCGAGCCGGGGCGCGAGCCGGACCGCGAGCCGGGGCGCGAAGCGACGCCCGGGCCGACCCCCGTGCCCGCACCGGAGCCCGCACCGGAGCCCGCACCGGAGCCCGCACCGGAGGCTGGTCGGCAGGATCTCCTGGAGGCGCCGCCCCGACGGCCTCGGAGCCGGCGGACCGTGCTCGCACTCGGCGCGGTCGCGGCCGTCGCCGCCATCGCCGCGATCCCGCTGGCCCTTCACGGCACCGGCGCCCCCCAGGACGTCGGCGCCTCCTCCCCCGTGCCGGGTCGCAGCGTCACCGGCGCGGCAGGGACACCTTCGGCGAGCCCCCTTGTCTCCGCGTCCCGCTCCGCGACGGCGTCCCCCACCTCCCCGGCCGCGAGCGGCAGCCCCTCCGGCTCCGCCTCCGCCGCACCGACGCCGGGCGGCCCGACGCCGTTCCGGGTGAGCGTGCTGGCGGACAACTGGGACACCCAATGCGGCCAGTGGTTCCTGATGAACCAACAGCCCGGCAAGGTGCCGCCGCCCCCTTCCCTGGAGCAGGCGCAGGCGTGGGCGTCGGCGCTCGGCGGGATCCCGGCCGGGCACCTGCGACTGCAGCTGACCGCGCAGGGACTGGGCAGCCAGTCGGTGGTGCTGCACGCCGCCTACATCCACGTCCTGAGCCGGAAGCCGGCGCCGAAGGGGCTCGCCTACACGCCGGCCGACGGCTGCGGCGGCGGGCTCGACCCGGCGTCGTTCGCGGTGGACCTCGATCGGACGACCCCCGCCACGACGCCCGTCGCGGGCACCGTGGGCAACGGCGAGACCTCCCAACTGCTGAACTTCCCCTTCCAGATCTCCGCCACCGACCCGCAGGTGCTCGACGTGGACGCGAGCACGGTGCAGCAGGACGTCAGCTGGTACCTGGAGCTGGTCTGGAGCAGCGGAGGCCAACAGGGCCGGTACCTCGTGAACGACAACGGCCGACCGTTCCGCACCGTGGGGCTCAAGGGGGACCCGGCCTACTCCTACGACGGCAGCAAGTGGATCCCGACGGAGCCGGACCAGTAGGAGCCCGAGGCGGTCGGCACACTAGGGGCATGAAGCCGACCGCCGAGCAGCTCGCCGCCGCGCAGGACGCGACCATCGCCGACGTGATCGGGCCGGATCTACGGGTGCTGTTCTGCGGCATCAACCCAGGTCTGTGGTCCGGCGCGACGGGCCGGCACTTCGCCCGGCCGGGCAACCGCTTCTGGCCGGCGCTGCACCGCTCCGGCTTCACGCCGCGTCAACTGCGGCCGGAGGAGCAGGACGAGCTGCTCGGCCTCGGGCTCGGGATCACCAACGTCGTGGCCCGCACCACCGCCAAGGCGGACGAGCTGACCGCCGAGGAGTACCGGGAGGGCGGGAAGGCGCTGGTCGAGCGGGTGGAACGGTGGCGTCCGCGCGTGCTGGCGGTTCTCGGCATCGGCGCCTACCGGGCCGCCTTCGGCCGACCCAGGGCCACCGTCGGCCCGCAGGACCTGGGCCTGGGCGGCGCGACCGGGGACACCCTGGTCTGGCTGCTGCCGAACCCGAGCGGCCTCAACGCCCACTACACGCCGGACGGCATCGCCGCGGAGTTCCGCCGCCTGCGCGCGGCCGTCGAGGACGAGGACCGCGCCGTGGACTGAAGGTCAGCGGGGTCTCACCAGCCCGCGAACCTCTGGTCGGTCGAGACGATCTCGCGGCCGAGCGGCATCAGCGAGATCGGGATCATCTTCAGGTTCGCCCAGGCGAACGGGATGCCGATGATCGTGCAGGCCAGGGCGATGCTCGTGGTGAGGTGGCCGAGCGCGAGCCACCACCCGGCGAAGACCAGCCACACCACGTTGCCGACGCAGGAGGGCGCGCCCGCGTCGTCGCGTACCCGGGTGGTGCGACCGAACGGCCACAGCACGTAGACGGCGAGCCGGAACGAGGCGATGCCCCACGGGATGGTGATGATCAGAATCGTGCAGACGATGCCGGCCAGCACGTAGAGGATGGACATCCACAGCCCGGCAAAGATGAGCCAGATGACGTTGAGGACGAAGTTGATCAGCTTCACGTCTCTCCTCGATGTCGTCGATGCCGACACGTCCACTCGGCTACACGCCCGTCCGAGCCAGTCTGGTTCCCCGCCGGGCAGGCCGCCACTCGAGCCCTTACCCGCCCCGGAGCTGGACTGATGGCGTGCCTGTGCTCCACCTGGGTAGAATCCGGCCGGTTGCCACCGTGTCGAGCTGTCATTGTGTCAACGGCACCTGCGGCGTCCCGCACCTACGGCGTCCCGACCGGAAGGAGGCGAACAGTGGACAGTAGTCCGGGCCATAGTCGGCCCCACCCCGCACCGAAACCGTCCATCGCCTTCTCCCGCCGCACGAGGTCGACCGCCCCGCGCCGGTAGGCGTGCTCCCAACGAATCGCGCCCACCTCTGTGCCCGAGGCCGTCCGGCTGCGTGCTGCCCTGCTCCGCCTCACTGCGGATTACTGGGGGTGTCTCCGCCATGGCTTCCACCACCTCGCGCTCGACCACGCGCACGTCCGGCTCCGCCGCCGGACCGGGCGCGTCCGCGCTGCTGATGAGCACCACGGCCAAGCTGCGCGGCCGTCGCGTCCAGCTCGTGCGTCAGGCCACCGCGTCGAAGACGGTCCGGGACGCGCTCGTCTCCCTGGCCGGCCTGACCGGACGCCCCGTGCTCAACCCCGTGGGCGACGAGGTCGGCCGCGTCGTCGACGTCGTCGCGCGGCTGTACGGCAACGAGCCCTACCCGCCCGTCACCGGTCTGGTCGTCCGCGTCGGACGCCGCCGCTCGTTCCTGACCGCCTCCGCCATCGGCCAGATCCACGCCGACCGGGTGCAGCTCAAGAGCGCCCGGATGGATCTCAGTGAGTTCGTCCGCCGCCCCGGCGAGGTGCTGCTCGGGCGCGATGTGCTGGACCACCAACTGGTCGACGTGGACGGCGTCCAGGTGAACCGCGCCGCCGACCTCTACCTGGCGCCCGTGGGCGGCCGCGTGCTGCTCGTCGGTGTCGATGTCAGCCTCCCCACCCTCCTGCGGCGGCTCGGCCCGAAGCGCTGGCAGACGCGAGCGACACCCGATCGTGTGGTCGACTGGCAGACGGTCGCCCCCTTCGCCGAGAACGCCACCGACGGCCCGGCCGAGGTGAAGCTGAACGCCTCCCGCTCCGCGCTGCACCGGCTGCGCCCCGCCGAGCTCGCCGACCTGCTGGAGGACCTCGGCCGCGCCGAGCGCCAGCAGCTGCTGGCCATGCTCGACCCCGCCCACGCCGCCGACGCGCTGGAGGAGATGGAGCCCGCCGAGCTGGAGAACCTGCTGCGCGAGTCTCCGCCGGAGAGCGCCGCCCGGATCGTCGAGGAGATGGAGCCGGACGAGGCCGCCGAGGCCCTGCGCGACCTCCAGCACGACGAGCGCGAGCAGCTGCTGACCCACATCGGCGACGACGAGGCGGCGCAGCTGCGCGAGCTGCTCGCCTACCCGGAGGACACCGCGGGCGGCTCGATGACGACCACGCTGGTGACCGCGCGCCGGGAGCAGACCGTCGGCGAGATCCGCGCCGAGCTGGCGACCTCCGCCGAGCACCGGACCGAGATCGACGCGGTGGCGCTGGTCACCGAGGACGGCCTGCTGCTGGCGGACATCCCGCTGTTCGACCTGGCCGTGGCCGAGGACCGCACCACCATGGGCGAGGTCGCGGACTGGCTGAGCCAGTTCACCCGGGACGAAGCGGTGGCCGCCACCGCCCGCCTCGGCGAGGTGGCCGAGCGACTGGTCGCCTCGCGCGCGTCCTCGCTCCTGGTCGTGGACGACGAACGACGTCCCGTGGGCCGGATCCTGGCCGACGACGTCCTGGACTACCTGCTGCCCGCCCGGGGCCGCCTGCACTTCCGGAGGTTCCTGCAGTGACCGTCGAGACCGACAGGAGCCGGGCCGAGGCCGCCGGTGCCACGGAAGGCGTGGGCGCACTGCCGGCGAGCCGGCTGGCCCGGATACCGGTGCTGGGCCGGATCACCCGCTGGAACCGCTGGGCCCGACTGGTGGCCCTGATGGGCGTGGCCGGGCCGGGCCTGGTCGCGGCGAACGCCGGCAACGACGCGGCCGGGATCGCCACCTATGCGAGCGCCGGTTCGCAGTACGTCTACGGGACGCTCTTCTTCATGGTGCTGGTCACCGTCGCCCTGGTGCTGGTGCAGGAGATGGCGGTCCGGCTCGGCGCCTTCACCGGCAAGGGGCTGGGCGCGCTGATCCGCGAGCAGTTCAGCCTGCGGGCGACCGGCCTGGCGCTCGGCTGTCTGCTGCTGGCCAACACCGGCCTGGTGGTCTCCGAGTTCGCCGGGATCGGCGCGGGCTTCGAGCTGCTGGGCGTGCCGAAGTGGGCGATCATCCCGCCTGCCGCGCTGCTGCTGTGGGGGCTGGTGCTGTTCGGCTCCTACCGCTACGCCGAGCGGATCTTCCTGGTGATGTCGCTGGTCTTCTTCGCCTACCCGATCGCGATGATCATGGGCAAGCCGAACTGGGGCACCGTCGGCAAGAACCTGGCGATCCCGCACCTGAGCGGCGACAAGGACTTCATCCTGCTGGCCGTGGCCCTGATCGGCACCACCGTCAGCCCCTACATGCAGTTCTACGCCGCCTCCGGCGTCGTCGACCGCGGCACCCGCACCATCGACTACCCCCTGATCCGCGCCGACGCGATCATCGGCGCGGTCTTCGCCTGCTGCATCAGCCTGACGATCATCATCGCGACCGCCACCACCATCGGCGGCACCGGTCCGCTGAACTCGGCCGCGGACGCCGCCAAGGCGCTGGAACCCGTCGCCGGGCAGAGCGCGGAGCTGCTCTTCGCGCTCGGCCTGATCGGCGCCTCCGCGCTGGCCGGTGCGGTGGTGCCGCTCTCGGCGAGCTACGCGATCGGCGAGGCGGCCGGAGTGGAGCGCTCGGTCTCCCGCTCGTTCCGCGACGCGCCGTTCTTCCTCACCCTGTTCACCGCGCAGATCGCGCTGGGCGCGGTGGTCGCGATGACGCCGATCGACGTGATCCAGCTGCTGATCGGCACCCAGGTGCTGCAGGGCCTGATCACCCCCGTGGTCCTGGTCTACCTGCTGATCCTGACCAACCGCCGCAGCCTGCTGGGCGAGCACGCGAACAAGCGCGGCTTCCGGATCGCCGCCACGGTCGTGGTCGTGGGCGTGGCCACGATGTCGACGGTCCTGCTGGTCGACACGGTCCTCGGCTGGTTCGGCCTGGGCTGAGGCCCCGGGTCAGGACCGGTCCGCGGCGCTGTCGTAGCCGGCCATCTGCTCCAGGCGGGCGATGCGCTCCGGCATCGGCGGGTGGGTGGAGAACAGCTTGGTGGCCAGCCCGCCGCCGGAGCCGGCCCGGAACGGGTTGGCGATCATCATGTGGCTGGTCGTCTCCAGCTCCGGCCGGGCGGGCAGCGGCAGCATCTGGGTGCCGCGCTCCAGCTTGCGCAGCGCGCTCGCCAGGGCGAGCGGGTCGCCGGTGAGCTGGGCGCCGGAGGCGTCGGCCTGGTACTCACGGGAGCGGCTGACGGCCAGTTGGATGATGCTCGCCGCGAGCGGCCCCAGGATCATGATCAGCAGCATCCCGACCAGGCCCGGGCCCTCGTCGTCGTCGCTGCGGCCGATCGGGATCAGCCAGGCGAAGTTGACCAGGAACATCACCACCGAGGCGAGCGCGCCGGCCACCGAGGAGATCAGGATGTCCCGGTTGTAGACGTGGGACAGCTCGTGCCCGAGCACGCCGCGCAGCTCGCGCTCGTCGAGGATGTTGAGGATGCCCTGGGTGCAGCAGACCGCCGCGTTGCGCGGGTTGCGGCCGGTGGCGAAGGCGTTGGGCGCGTCGGTGGGCGAGATGTAGAGCCTCGGCATGGGCTGCCGCGCGGAGGTGGAGAGCTCCCGCACGATCCGGTACATCACCGGCGCCTCGATCTCGCTGACCGGGCGGGCCCGCATCGAACGCAGCGCCAGCTTGTCGCTGTTCCAGTAGGCGAAGCCGTTCGTCGCCAGCGCGAGGAGCAGCCCGACGACCAGGCCGGTACGGCCCCAGAAGCTGCCGATCACGATGATCAGCGCGGACATCGCGCCGAGGAGTACGGCCGTCTTCAGACCGTTGTGCTGGCGGTGCACGGAAGCCCTCCGAGACGTGCGTGGGGGGTGTCTTTCACAGCCCGTTCGGTGTTTTCAACGGGTGAGACGGATTCGTTGGTTCCCTTCTCACCCGTGCGGGCTCCGCGCGCAAGTCGAGGTGGTGCTACCCGAACAGGGAGCCCGACGCCAGCTGCAGGACGAGCTGCGGGTCCACCGACAGCACCACGCCGAGCGCCGCCGCCAGGGCCAGCGCGCCGACGAGCGCGACCGGGACCGGGCGGCGCACCGCGACGGCCTCGGGTGCGGCCTGGAAGAGCTTCGCCGTCCACACCAGGTAGTAGTAGAGGGCGATCACGACGTTGACGGCCATGATGACGGCCAGCCAGCCCATCCCGGAGTCGACGACCGCGCGGAAGACCACGACCTTGCCGAACAGGCCGATCACGCCCGGCGGCAGGCCGGCCAGGTTCAGCAGGAAGAAGGCCATCGCCAGGGCCGCGGCGGGGCGGCGGGAGAACAGGCCGCGGTAGTCGTCCAGGCGACTGCCGGCCGAGGTGACCACGGCGAAGGCACCGAGGTTGACCACGCCGTAGACGAGGGCGAAGGCGACCGTCGCGCCGATCGCGGCGGCGCTGGCGCCCCAGCCCGCCGCGGCGATCGGGGCCAGCAGGTAACCGGCTTGGGCGACCGAGGACCAGGCCAGCAGGCGCACCGCGCTGTGCGGGGCGTCGCCGCGCTGGCGCAGGGCGCCGACGTTGCCGACCGTCATGGTGAGCGCCGCGAGCACCGCCAGGGCCAGACCCCAGTCTCGCCCGTAGGAGTGAAAACCGAGCACGGCGATTGCGGCGAGGCCGGAGAGTCCGGCAGCCTTTCCGACCACGGAGAGGTATCCGGCGACGGGCACCGGGGCGCCCGCGTAGGTGTCGGGCACCCAGAAGTGGAACGGCACGGCCGCCGTCTTGAAGGCGAAGCCGACCAGGGTGAGCACGGTCCCCACGGCGGTCAGCGGCTGGAGCTGCCCGGGGACGCCCGGCAGGGCCGCGGCGATCCGGTCCAGGTAGAGGCTGCCGGTGGCGGCGTAGACGAAGCTCACGCCCAGCAGGGTGACGGCGGTGGCCGTCACCGAGGACAGGAAGAACTTCAGCGCGGCCTCCCCGCCGCGGCCGTCGCGGCGCAGCGCGACGAGCGCGAAGGCGGGCAGCGAGGCGACCTCCAGCGCGACGACGAGCGAGGCGAGGTCACGGCAGGCGGGCAGCAGGGCCGCGCCGCAGGTGGCGGCGAGCAGCAGGAACCAGAACTCGCCCGTGGGGAGGCGGTCCTCCTCGACGGAGACGATCGAGAGCAGCGCCACGACCAGTGCCCCGCCGAGCACCAGCAGCTGGAAGGCGAGCGCGAAGTGGTCGGCCACGTACGAGCAGGACGTCGGCACGTGGGCGGAGCCGGGGAGGCAGAAGGTGCTGCGGGGGCTGTCGACCAGCGGCAACAGCAGGGCCAGCGCGGCGACGAGCCCGGCGACGGAGAGCCAGCCGAGCAGCGGCTTGTGCCGCGGCGGCAGGAAGAGGTCGGCGACGAGGACGACGAGCGCCAGGGCCGCGGGCACCAGCGGCGGCGCGATCGCGACCCAGTCGACGGACTGGATCATGGAGGGAGCGGCGACGGTCAGCATGGCTCAGCTGCCTCCGAGCAGGGCCTTGACGGCGGGGGTGGTCAGCGAGAGCAGCAGCGCCGGCCAGAGCCCGGCCACGACGGTCAGGACGACCAGCGGGGTCCAGGCGGCGGCCTCGTAGCCGCGGACGTCGAGGAGGGCAGGGGCCTTGGCGGTGGCCGGGCTCTCCAGCGCCGGGTCGCCCATGCAGACGCGGCGGACGACGGAGAGCAGGTAGGCCGCGGTCAGCAGGGTGCCGAGCCCGGCCAGGGCCATCAGGGTGAGGAAGGTCGGCCGGGAGAGGCCGGCGGCCGGCTGGAAGGAGCCGAGCATCGCCAGCAGCTCGCCCCAGAAACCGGCGAGGCCCGGCAGGCCGAGGCTGGCGACGGCGGCGAAGGCCAGCAGCCCGCCCAGGCGTGGCAGCCGCCCGTACAGTGCGGCGCCGCTGTCGGCGCCGGCCCCGGCGAGCGCGTCGAGGTCGGCGGTGCCGTAGCGGTCCTTGACGGCGCCGACGAGGAAGAAGAGCAGGCCGGTGATCAGGCCGTGGCCGATGTTGGCGAAGAGCGCGCCGTTGATGCCGGTGGCGGTCAGCGTCGCGATGCCGAGGAGCACGAAGCCCATGTGGCCGACGGACGAGTAGGCGATCAGGCGCTTCAGGTCGCCCTTGGCGCCGGGCCGGACCAGCGCCAGGCAGGCGAGTGAGCCGTAGAGGATGCCGACGACGGCGAAGGCGCCCAGGTAGGGGGCCAGGGTGTGCATGCCGAGCGGAGCGCTCGGGATCAGCACCCGGACGAAGCCGTAGGTGCCCATCTTCAGCAGCACGCCCGCCAGCAGCACGGAGCCGGCCGTGGGCGCGGCGGTGTGGGCGTCCGGGAGCCAGCTGTGGAACGGCCACATCGGCGACTTGACGGCCAGTCCGAGACCGATGGCAAGGACGACGATCACCTGGGTGCCGCGGGAGAGGCCAAGTCCGTGGTGGGCGGCCAGCGCGGTCATGTCGAAGGTGCCGCCCTTGAGGCCGAGCAGCAGCAGGCCCAGCAGCATCACAGCGGAGCCGAGCAGGGTGTAGAGGATGAAGCGGAACGCTGCCGGGCCCCGGTTCTCGCCGCCCCACCGGGCGATGAGGAAGTACATCGGCACCAGCACGATCTCGAACGCCAGGAAGAACAGCAGCAGGTCCAGCACCGCGAAGGTGGCCAGCATGCCGGTCGCCAGGAGCAGCAGCAGGCCGGTCCAGGCGCGCTCGCTGCCGCCCGCGGGGAGCTTCCGGAGCGAGTAGATCGAGCACAGGAAGGTCAGCAGCGCGGTCAGCACCAGCAGCGGCAGCGAGATGCCGTCGACGCCGAGGTGGAAGCGGACGTTCAGGGCGGGGATCCAGGCCACGTCGGTGACGGCCTGCATCGCGGCGGGGCGGTGCAGGTCGAAGCCGGCGGCCAGGGCGATCGCGAGGGCCAGGTCCGCACCGGTGACGGCGACGCCGAGCCAGAGCGCGCGGCGCCCGCCGAGCGCCGGCACCAGCGTGGCGGCTCCACCGGCCAACGGCAGCGCGAGCAGGGCGAGGAGCAGGGCGGTCATCGGGCGGTCGCCTCCGTACGGTTCAGCTGTCCGGTCACTGCGCCACCGCCACGATCACGGCCAGCACGACGACCCCGGCGGCCAGCGCGCTCAGGTAGTCCTGGGTGTTGCCGTTCTGGGCGCGGCGGACGGCGCGGCCGATCAGGCCGGGGGTGCCGGCGGCGCCCTTGACGTAGGTCTCGACGACCTCGCGGTCCAGGAAGGAGACCAGTCGCGCGGCCGCGACGACGGGCCGGACGAAGACACGGTCGTAGAGGGTGTCGACGCCGAAGCCGGTGCGGGCGGGCCCGAGCAGCGGGCCGAGCAGCAGCGGCGCCGGGTCGGCGGCGGCTGCGGTGTCGGTCTCCGCCTCGGCCTGCACGCGGGCGGCGGCGCGACGCCAGGCCAGCCAGGTGGCACCGGCGCCGAGCAGCGCGACAGCGACGGCGATCGGCCAGGTGACGCTGGAGGGGGTGAGCGAGACGCCGTCGAGCCACTGCGGCAGCGCGTGCGGCCACAGGCCGACGAGGCCGAGACCGAGGCTCGGCACGGCCAGCAGCCACAGCGGGCCGCGCATCGCGGGCGTTTCCACGGGCCCGGCGGGCTCGTCGGAGGCGAGGGCGGCCGCCGCCGCGGCGGTCGGCGCGACGGACGCCTGGGCTGCCGCCGACGTCAGCGGGAAGAAGGCCAGCAGCCACAGGCGGGTGGCGTAGGCGGCGGTGAGCAGTGCGGTGAGCAGGCCGCCGATCAGCACCGTCCAGCCGAGCCAGCACGGCACGTTCCCGGCCGGACCGAGGCCGCCGGTCAGCGCGTCGCCGTTGGCGGCGTGCTCGGCGGCGGTGAGGACGGCGTCCTTGCTGAAGAAACCGGAGAACGGCGGGATGCCCGCCAGCGCGGCCAGGCCGATGCCCATGGTCGCGTAGGCGTCCGGGACACGGCGGCGCAGGCCGTCCATGCGGCTCATCGCGGTCAGCGAGTTGGTGTGCGCGGCATGGATGACCACACCCGCGGCAAGGAAGAGCAGCGCCTTGAACGCACCGTGGGTGATCAGGTGGAACAGCGCGGCGTCGCGGTCGCCGACGGCGAGGGCCCCGGCCATGTAGCCGAGCTGCCCGACCGTCGAGTAGGCCAGGACGCGCTTGAGGTCGTCCTGGGCGAGTGCGCACAGCGCCGAGCCGATCATGGTGATCACGGCCATGATCCCGAGCACCACCAGTGCGGCGGTGGAGCGCAGGAAGACCGGCTCGAGCCGGGCCACCAGGTAGATGCCGGCGGCGACCATGGTGGCGGCGTGGATCAGCGCGGAGACCGGCGTGGGGCCGGCCATCGCGTCCGGGAGCCAGGTGTGCAGCGGGAACTGCGCGGACTTCCCGGCGACGCCGCACAGCAGCAGGATTGCGGCGAGCGTCGCGTGGTGCAGCTGACCGGTCCTCGCCGCGGCGAGGATGCCGTCGATGCGGAACGTCCCGGCGTCGGCGGCCAGCACGAAGATGCCGAAGAGGAAGGGGACGTCGCCGAGCTTGGTGACCAGGAACGCCTTGATCGAGGCGGACCGGGCGTCCGGGCGCTCCCAGTGGTGACCCACCAGGAAGTACGAGCAGACGCCCATGACCTCCCAGCCGACCAGCAGCACGATCAGGTCGCCGGAGTAGACGACCAGCAGCATCGCGGCGGTGAACAGCGAGACCAGCGCCGCGTAGGAGGGGTAGCGCGGGTCCTCGCGCAGGTACGCGGTGGAGTAGATCTGCACGCAGGCGGCCACGACCGTGACGAGCACGGCCAGCAGCACGGCGATGCCGTCCAGGTGCAGCGAGAGCGTGATCGGCAGGCCGCCGGTCGGCGTCAGCTGGGTGGACGCGTCCAGCCGGTGCCCGGGGCCGAGGTCGACGGCGACGAGCACCGCGAGCACGGCGGAGGCCAAGGTCGGCAGCACGGCCAGCGGCCGGACCAGCCCGGGCGCGCGACGGCCCGCGGCGAGGCCGGCGAGCGCGCCGAGGAACGGCAGCAGCGGGACGAGGATCGCGAGGGTGAGGGTCATCCGACAGTGGTCTCCGCTTCGGTCTCGTCGACGCCGGCCTTCTCGTCGCCGTCGGCGAGACGGCCCACCCTGTCGATGTCGGCGGTGCCGCGGTTGCGGAAGATCAGCAGGACGATGGCGAGGCCCAGCCCGATCTCGGCGGCCGCCACGGTGATGGTGAACAGCGTCAGCGCCTGACCGGCGTGCAGGGTGTCGCGCAGCCAGACGTCGAAGGCGACGAGGTTGAGGTTGACGGCGTTGAGCATCAGCTCGACGGACATCAGCATCAGCACGGCGTTGCGGCGTGCGAGCACGCCGTAGAGCCCGACGCAGAAGAGCAGGGCCGCGAGCACGGCCGGGAAGACGAGATGCATCCCGCTCAGGGCTCCTTCTTCTCACGCCGGGAGAGGACGATCGCACCGACGAGCGCGGCGAGCAGCAGCACCGACAGGGCCTCGAAGGGCAGCACCCAGTAGCGGAACAGGGTGACGCCGTTGGCCTTGGTGCTGCCCGCGACGGTGCCGAGGTCGATCCAGGTGCTGCGGAAGGCGTCCACGACGAGGGTCACCAACGTCGCGGCGGCGGCGAGGGCCACGCCGAGCGCGATCCAGCGGTTGCCCGAGTCTGCGTCGGGCGAGACCCCGATGGGCGCACGCGTCAGCATCAGCCCGAACAGGACCAGCACCACGACCGCGCCGACGTAGATCAGCACCTGCACCCAGGCGATGAACTCCGCCGTGAGCAGCAGGTACTCGATCGCCAGCCCGCCGAGCGCGACGACCAGCCAGAGCGCGGCGTGGACGAGCTGCTTGGTGGTGACGGTCAGCAGCGCGGCGCCGAGCACCGCGAGGCCGACGAGCACGAAGACGATCTCGGCGCCGGAGGGCGACAGGAAGCCGCGGGTGGAGTCCAGGGCGGTGACGGCCAGGTTCACGCCTCTTCCTCCTTCGGCTCCTCGGCGGCCGCTAGCGCCGCCGCGTGAGCCTTGTCGGCGGCCTTGCGGGCGGCGGCGATCTCCTTCGGCTCCTCGGCGGCCGGGTCGAGCGCGGGCGGCGCGGGCACGGTCCACATCCACTCGCGCAGACGGTCGCGCTCGTGGGTGAGGTCCTGGATGTCCTCCTCCGCGTACTCGAACTCCGGCGACCAGAACAGCGCGTCGAAGGGGCACACCTCGATGCAGATGCCGCAGTACATGCAGAGCGAGAAGTCGATCGCGAAGCGGTCCAGCACGTTGCGGGTGCGGGCGCGGGCGTTCGGCTCGACGGCGGGCAGCGTCTCCTTGTGGGAGTCGATGTAGATGCACCAGTCCGGGCACTCGCGCGCGCACAGCATGCAGACCGTGCAGTTCTCCTCCAGCAGCGCGATGACGCCGCGCGAACGCGGCGGCAGTTCCGGCTGCACGTCGGGGTACTGCGCGGTGACGGTCTTCCTCGTCATCGTGCGCAGGGTGACCGCGAGGCCCTTGGCCAGGCCGCGGCCGGGGATCGGAGCCATTTAGGAGATCACCACCTTGACGATGCCGGTGAGCGCGAGCTGCGCGAGCGAGAGCGGGATGAGCACGGTCCAGGCAAAGCGCATCAGCTGGTCCTCGCGCAGGCGCGGGTAGGTGACGCGGATCCAGATCACCAGGAAGGCGAGAGCGAAGGTCTTCAGCAGCATCCACAGCCAGCCGAGGCTGTCGGCCATGGGTCCGTGCCAACCGCCCAGGAAGAGCACGGCGGTCAGCGCGGAGACGACGAGGATGCCCGCGTACTCGGAGAGCAGGAACAGTGCGAAGCGCAGTCCCGTGTACTCGGTGTAGGCGCCGAAGATGATCTCGGAGTCGGCCACCGGCATGTCGAACGGCGGCCGCTGGAGCTCGGCGAGGCCCGAGACGAAGAAGACGAACCCGCCGACGATCTGCCAGGGCACCCACCACCAGTGGAACGCCCCCAGGATGCCGGTCAGCGAGACGGTGCCGGCGGCCATCGCGACGGACGCGGCGGCGAGCAGCATCGGCAGCTCGTACGCCATCAGCTGGGCGGCGGTACGGATACCGCCGAGCAGCGAGAACTTGTTCGCCGACGCCCACCCGGCCATGAGCGAGCCGAGCACGCCGACGCCCATCACGGCCAGGACGAAGAACAACCCGGCGTCGAGGTCCTGCCCGAGCAGGTCCCCCGGCCCGAGCGGGATGGCGACGAGCGCGAGCAGGTACGGCAGCAGCGCCACCGCGGGGGCGAGCTGGAAGATCTTCCGGTCCGCGCCGGAGGGGACGACGTCCTCCTTCTGCGCGAACTTGACCCCGTCGGCGACGAGCTGCGCCCAGCCGTGGAATCCGCCCGCGTACATGGGGCCGAGGCGGCCCTGCATGTGGGCCATCACCTTGTGCTCGGTCTGCCCGATCACGAGGGGGAGGACGAGGAACACGAGGAGCACGGCGATGCAGCGCACCAGCGCGTCGAGCGTGGTGGTCACGCGCCCTCCTCGGGCTCTTCGCCGCCTTCGCCGCCATCGGCGGGTTCCGCGGGTTCGGCGGGTTCGGCAGGTTCGGTGCTGACGGGCTTGCCGCCTGCGGCGGGCACAGCGGGGGGCGACGCCGCCCCGGCCTCCGCGGGCTCAGCCGCCTCACGCGCCTCCGGCGCAGCGGGCGCGGCAACCTCAGGCGTCGGCTCGGTGGGCGGCTCGGCCGCCTCACGCGCCTCCGGCGCAGCGGGCACGGCGACCTCGGCTGTCGGCTCGGTGGACGGCTTGGCCGCCTCACGCGCCTCCGGCGCAGCGGGCGCGGCAACCTCAGGCGTCGACTCGGCCGGCCGCTCGGCCGCCTCACGCGCCTCCGGCGCAGCGGGCGCGGCAACCTCAGGCGTCGGCGCGGCGGGCGCGCCGCGCACGGCGCCCTCGGGCTCGCCGGGCGGCTCGGCCGCCTCGCGCGCCTCCGGCGCGGCAGGCACGGCAACCTCAGGCGTCGGCTCGGTGGGCGCGGCGACCTCGGACGGCGGCTCGGGCGCCTGGCTGACGCTGCCGGCGGAGACCGAGCGGGAGCGGCGCGGGCGGGCTGTGCCGGCGTCCGGGGTCTGCCATGGCATGTCGGGCGATGGGGCCGGGGTGACCGGGGAAGTCGCGTCCGGCGTCGCCGGGGTGGCCGCGTCCGGTGTCGCCGCGGTGGCTGCCGCGTCCGCGGTCTGGCTCGCGCTGCCGGCTGCCACGGAGCGGGTGCGGCGGGGGCGGTCCGCGGCCGGGCCGCCGGCGGCCGCGGCGCGGGCGCCGCGGGCGGGCCGTTCCGGGGCCGGGGGCAGGGTGCCCTTGAGGGGGCCCCACTCGTTCGGGTCCGGGACGCCCGGGGGCAGCATCCGGCGACGCGTGGTGCCCTCCGCGGGGCCGTGGTCGGACTCGCCCGGCTCCTTGGCGCCGGGCCAGGCCTTGGCCACGCGCGCGGCCAGGACGAACTCCTTGCGCAGCGGGTGGCCCTCGAAACCGTCGGGCAGCAGCAGCGGCACCAGGTGCGGGTGGCCCTCGAAGGCGATGCCGAACATCTCGTGCGTCTCGCGCTCGTGCCAGGCCGCGCCCGCGTACACGCCGGTCGCCGTCGGCAGGCTCGCGGCGTCGCGCGGGACGCGGGTGCGCAGCAGCAGGTGCACGACGGAGCCCGCGGTGCCCGCGTGGGCGAGGTGCGCGGAGACGGAGAAGCCCTCGGACAGCTCGTCCACCGCGGAGAGCCAGTCGAGGTAGGCGAGGCCGAGGCCGTCGCGGCAGGCGGTGAGCGCCTCAATCCAGTGCTCGGCGGGCACGTCGACCGTCAGCAGCGCGTACGCCTCGCTCGCCGTGGCCCACGGGCCGATCGCGGCGGCGGTCTCCTCGGCGGTGTCCTCGGCGTTCACGAGGCGTCACCCCCCTCGGCGGGCGCCTGCACGAGCGGGCGGGAGAGCACGGCGGCGGGCGCCGGCGCCGCGTACTGCGCCGGCAGCGACTCGCGCGCGATCTTCTCCTGGAGCTTGAGGATGCCCTGCAGCAGCGCCTCCGGCCGCGGCGGGCAGCCGGGGACGTAGACGTCGACGGGGATGATCTGGTCGACGCCCTTGGTCACCGAGTAGGAGTCCCAGTAGGGGCCGCCGGAGTTGGAGCAGGCACCGAAGGAGATGACGTACTTGGGCTCCGGCATCTGCTCGTACAGACGCTTGACGGCCGGGGCCATCTTGTCCGTCACCGTGCCGGACACGATCATCAGGTCCGCCTGCCGCGGTCCGGGCGCGAAGGGGATGACACCGAGCCGGATGAAGTCGTGCTTCGCCATGGACGCGGCGATGAACTCGATCGCGCAGCAGGCCAGGCCGAAGTTGAAGCACCACAGGCTGTACCGGCGGCCCCAGTTCAGCACGACCTTGATCGGGTCGGGTGCCATCCGGGCCAGCGGGCCGAGCTTGCGGACTTCGAGAGCACCGGGACGCGAGGGGTCCGGGGTTCCGAGGTTCACGACCATTCCAGGACACCCTTCTTCCAGGCGTAGAGCAGACCGACCGCGAGGAAGCCGATGAAGACGCCCATCTCCACCAGCGTCCCCGCCCCGAAGCCGGGCGCGGAGAAGACCGTCGCCCACGGGAACAGGTAGATCGCGTCGACCGCGAAGATCACGTACAGGAAGGCGTAGACGTAGTAGCGGATCTGGGTCTGGGCCCAGCCCTCCCCCACCGGGTCCACCCCGCACTCGTAGGCGAGCAGCTTCTCCGGCGTGGGCGCGAAGGGCCGCAGCAGCCGGTTGGCGGTGAAGGCCGTACCGACGAAGAGGACCCCGATCAGCGCCATCAGGCCGACGACGGAGTAGGCGCGGAAGTATCCCGGGTGGGACGCCGCCAGTGCCTGCACGGCCTGCATGGTGCTCGCCTCCATTGGGTCGCTCGTCCGGGTCGCGTGGTGCGCGTGGGGCTATTAACGCAATCCTTGCCTTTACGGGGCAGGAGTCTAGGTCCCAGGGGCTTCCACCTGTGAACCGTGCCCACCCGTTGGGCGGACCAACAGGGGTAGGGCAGGGGTAGGGCTGCCCCTACCTCCATGCGTCTGCCCTGCACCATGGCGCGACGCACCCCGCACCGGCCAGTCTTGGATCATGACTGAGCCGACCACCGCCGCACGGCGGCGCCCCCGCTTCGACGCCCGGATGGTCCGGCAGGCCGCCTACCTGCTCGCCGACCTGCCCATCGGCATCACCGCGTTCGCGCTCACGGTGCCGTTGCTCTCGGTCGGCGTCGGCCTGCTGATCACCGTGGTGGGCTTCTGGGTGCTCTTCGCGCTGCTCCTGCTGCTGCGCGCGGGCTCGGCACTGGAACGGGCACGGGCACGGGTGCTGCTGGGTGAGGACGTGCCGGAGCCGGCGCCGGTGCAGGGGCGCCGACCGGGCTTCATGCAGTTGGTCATCGCGACCCTGACCGACGGCCTGGCCTGGCGCTCGGTGCTCTACAGCGTGATCATGCTGCCCTGGGGGATCATCGCGTTCACCTGCACGGTGGTCTCCTCGGTGGTGCTGTTCCCGCTGCTGCCGTGGGTGGTGCACGGGCTCTCCTCGGTGGACCGGGCGCTCGTCGGCTCGCTGCTCTCCCCCGGGCGGCTGACCGAGCGGGTGCGCGAGCTGGAGGACGACCGCGGGGCGGTGGTCGACACCGCGGCGGCCGACCTGCGCCGGATCGAGCGGGACCTGCACGACGGCGCGCAGGCCCGACTGGTGACCTTGGCCATGGACCTGGGTCTGGCCAAGGAGAAGCTGACGGAGGACCCGGACGCGGCGGCCCGCATGGTGTCGGACGCGCACAACGAGGTGAAGCTGGCCCTGCGGGAGCTGCGCGACCTGGCCCGCGGCATCCACCCGGCCGTGCTGACCGACCGCGGCCTGGACGCCGCGCTCTCCTCGCTCGCGGCCCGCTGCCCGCTGCCCGGCGGCGTCCGGGTCGAGGTGGAGCTGCCCGAGCGTCCCGACTCCGCGATCGAGGGCATCGCCTACTTCACCGTCAGCGAGCTGCTGACGAACGCGGCCAAGCACTCGCACGCGCAGAGCGCGAGCGTGGAGATCTGGCGCTCGGACGAGCGGCTGATGCTGCAGGTCCGCGACGACGGCGTGGGCGGGGCGCAGGAACTGCCCGGTGGCGGGCTGGCCGGGCTCGCCGAGCGGATCCGGGCCGTGGACGGCGTCTTCGTCGTCGCCAGCCCCGTCGGCGGCCCGACCGACGTCACCGCGGAGCTGCCGTGGCGGACGCGCACGGCCGCCAGGTGAGAGTTCACGTCACCAGTCATGCCATATGCCGGTTTTGACCGTATGTTGGTTACGGTTAAGGAGCTGTACAGCCTCGGTTGGGTCTCCGTCAGGCATGAATCACCTGAAAGCCACTAGGGTCCGGCGTTCGACTGCCTGTTGCAGATTCGCACGACCTAACGAGGGAACCCAGCCGTGACCACGCCGCAGAACCCGTACCAGACCCCGCCGCAGGACGGCCAGGCCGCCCCGCAGAACCCCTACGCGGCGCCGAACGCCAACATCCCCCCGCAGCAGGGTTACCCGGCCGCCCCGCCCGCCGGCTTCCCGGCCCCGCCGGCCGCCGGCTTCCCGGCTCCGCCGGCTACGGCGAAGTCCGGCCGCGCCGGTCGCTTCGGGAAGATCCTCGGCATCCGTCTGGTCGGCAGCATCGTGGCGTTCGTCGTCATCGGCGGCGGCTACGCGATCTACGACCACATGTCGGGTGGCGCGGACACCGCCAAGGTCGGCGACTGCGTCTCCGTCAGCGGCTCGAACAGCAACCCGGACCTGCACGTCGTCTCCTGCTCCGACTCGAGCGCCAACTACAAGGTCGTCGAGGTCAAGGACGGCACGGACTACAACGAGTGCCAGGGTGTCCCGGGCGCCGTCGCCGGCTACTCGCAGTCCGGTGGCCGCTACACCAGCGACGTGGTCCTCTGCCTGGGCAACAAGTAACCCCTAGGCTTCACCGCATGCACATCGTCCGCTTCGCCGAGGCCGACGTCCCGTCGGCGCTCCGTGCGCAGGCGCTCGCCCTGCAGGAGCAGGCGTGGCCCGGCGAGCCCGGCGAGGCGGACGACAGCGCGCACGACCCCGCACTGCGGCCGCGCTGCCTGCTGCTGGTCGACGGCGACGGCGCCGACGCGACGGTCCTGGCCTCGCTCGACGTGCTCACCAAGGAGATCGAGCACGCGGGCGAGCGCTGGACCGCCTCCGGCCTCAGCCGGGTCGTCACCGACCGCGCACGGCAACGCGCGGGCCACGGACGCGCACTGGTGTCCGCCGCGCTCGCGGACCTCCGCGCCGACGGCGTCGACCTCGGCCTGTTCACCTGCGACCGCCCGCTGCGCGCCTTCTACGCGAGCGCCGGGTGGCAGGAGCTCCCTGGCACCGTCCTGGTCGGCGGCACCCCGGAAGCGCCCTTCCCCAGCGACCAGTGGGACAAGGTGACCATGGGCGCCTTCCTCACCCCGCGCGCCCGCGCCGCCTCGGCGCACTTCGAGCACGCCCGCATCGGGCTCTACCCGGGCCCGGTCGACAAGCTCTGGTAGGACGGGCGCCGGCAGAGGGCGCCGGCAGGACGGGCACTGGTAGGGCTGCCCCCACCCCGAGGACACCGAGTCACCCCAGTGACCGCGCGGCGCGCGAACGGCAGGGTGGAGGGCATGAAGACACCCGCGATCCTCTCGGCCCGGACCTGGCGCGCGACCCTCCACCTCGTCCTCGATCTACCGCTCGGGGTCCTCTCCTTCAGCTACGTCGTCGCACTGTTCTCGTTCGGCGTCGGCTCTGTGCTGACCTTCGTCGGCCTCCCGGTCCTGGTCGCCTGTGTGGCCGGTGCCCGCGCCTTCGGCACGATGGAACGCGCGCGGACGCGGGCGCTGCTGGGCGAGGACATCCCCGCGCCGGCCCCCGTCACCCCTTCGCGCCCCGGGTTCATCGGCTGGATCCGCGGCATGCTCTCCGACGGCGCGAACTGGCGCGCCGCGCTGTACGCGTTCCTGCTGCTGCCGATGGGCGTGCTGGGCTTCACCCTGGCGGTGACACTGTGGAGCGTCGGCCTCTCGGCGACGCTGTACCCGCTGTACCACTGGGTCTTCCCGACCTACGTGGGCTGGCCCGGCTACAGGCTGTGGGAGAACAACGGGCACAGCCACTACATCTCCACGCTGCCGGAGATCGCCGCGACGTGCGTGGCGGGCATCGTGCTGGTGCTGCTCGCGACCCAGGTCGTGAAGGGACTGGCGGCGGTGCGGGGCGCGATGGCCCGCGGGCTGCTGAGCTGACCCTCCCTCAGCGGGTCGCCACCGTCCTGGTGTCCCTCCCCGACCGCAGGAGCGTGCCCGGGATCGCGCCGGTGAGCTTGCCCTCCCGCACCGTCTCCACGCCGTTGACGCGGACCGCGACGACGCCCTCCGGGCGGGAGTCCAAGCGAGGGCTCTCGCCCGGGAGGTCGTGGACCAGGGTCGCCGGACCCGCGTCGATCGTCTCCGGGTCGAAGAGGACCAGGTCCGCGTGGTTGCCGACGGCCACCGTGCCACGGCCGCGCAGGCCGAACAGCTCGGCCGGGTCCGCCGTCAGCATCCGGACCGCCTGCTCCACCGGGACCAGCCGGCGCCGCCGCAGGCAGTCCGCGAGGAAGCGGGTGGTGTACGGCGCGCCGCACATGCGGTCCAGGTGGGCGCCCGCGTCGCTGCCGCCGAGCATGACGTCCTCGTGCTGCCAGGTGTCGCGGCGGAGTTCCCAGCTGGCGGGGTCGTTGTCCGTCGGCATCGGCCACAGCACGGTCCGCAGCTCGTCGTTGACGCAGACCTCGACGAGCGTCGTGAAGGGGTCCTGGCCGCGCTCGGCGGCGATGTCGCGGACGACGCGGCCGGAGAGGCCTTCGTTGGCGGCCGAGTAGGTGTCGCCGATGACGTAGCGGGCGAAGTCCGCGAGGCGGCGGAAGACGCCGGCCTCGGGACTGTCGGCACGCCGCAGCATCTCCTCGCGCACCTCCGGGCGGCGCAGTTGCGCGATGCGCTCGGGGACCGGCAGGCCGAGGACCGGGCCCCAGCCCGGGATCAGGTTGAGGGCGCAGAAGGTGCCGAGGCTCATGTTCATCGGCGTCAGGATCGGCATGGTCAGCGCGACGATCCGGCCGCCCGCCTCCCGCGCCCGCCGGGAGGCGAGGAGTTGGCGCGGCACGCGGTCGGGGACGGCCGCGTCGATGGTCAGCACGTTCCAGTTGAGCGGGCGTCCGGCCACCGCGCTCATCTGCACGAGCAGGTCGATCTCCTCGTCGGCGAACGTGTCGAGGCAGCCGGCCACGATCGCCTCGATCTGCGTACCGGGCGCCTCGCCGACCGCCCGGCACAGGGCGAGGAGCTCCTCGCGACCGGCGTGGCGGGAGGCGACGGGCTGTCCGTCGCCGTCCGAGTGGGTGCCGGACTGGGTGGTGGACAGGCCCCACGCGCCGTCCGCCATGGCCTGCTCGAGCAGCGCGACCATCTGCGCGAGCTGCTCGGGCGTGGGCTGTCCGCCGATCGCGTCCGGGCCCATGACGTGGCGGCGCAGCGCGCAGTGGCCGACCATGAAGCCCGCGTTGACGGCGATCCGCCCCTCCAGCGCGGCGAGGTACTCGCCGAAGCCGGACCAGCCCCACGGGACGCCGCCCTCCAGCGCGGCCAGCGACATGCCCTCGACGCGGGCCATCATCCGCCGCGTGTAGTCGGCGTCGTCCGGGCGGTCCGGGTTGAGCGGCGCGAGGGTGAACCCGCAGTTGCCTCCCGCGACGGTGGTGACGCCGTGGCCCAGCGAGGGCGTGGCGAAGGGATCCCAGAAGAGCTGGGCGTCGTAGTGGGTGTGCGGGTCGACGAAGCCGGGTGTCAGCATCAGCCCGGTCGCGTCCTCGGTGGTGACGGCGGGCTCCCGGCAGGCGCCCGCCGCGGCCAGGACGGCGATCCTGCCGTCCTTGACACCCACGTCGGCGCTGCGCGCGGGGGCGCCGGTGCCGTCGACGAGCGTCGCGCCTCGAATGAGATGGTCGAGCACTTTGTACTCCTGTCCCACGTGGGGGCGTTGTCTACTGGACCGCCTGCCGGAATCTTGTGGTGCGGTGCACCGGGTCGGTGTCGATCTTGGGGATCACGTGCTTCCCGATCAGGCGGATCGTCTGCGTCGTCTGCTCCGGCGGCAGGCCGACCGGCAGGCCGAAGACCAGCTGGTCCGCGCCGGCGGACTCCCAGCGCTTGCACTGGCGCAGCACGTCGTCCGGGTCGCCGCAGATCATCAGCTCCTCCGCGACGAGGAGGTCGATCAGCTCCTCGCTGTACTCCGGCAGCAGCTCGGGCCACTCCGGGATGCCCTCGGGTCGCGGGAAGGTGTCGTGATAGCGGAAGAGCAGCGACTGCAGGTAGTTGAGCCCGCCGCGGGCGGCGAGGCGCCGGGCCTCCTCGCGCGTCTCGGCGCAGATCGCGGTGGAGGTGACCATCACGTTGTCGTTGACGAACGCCCCGACCGGCTCGGCCTCGCGGATCGCGTGCTTGTAGCTCTCGACGACCCACTCCATGTCGGAGACCTTCTGCACGCTGAAGCCGAGCACGCCGAGGCCCTTGCGGGCGGCCATCTCGTAGGAGGCGGGGCTGCCGGCGGCGTACCACATGGCCGGGTGGCCCTTGCCGTACGGCTTGGGCAGCACCTTGCGCGGCGGCAGCGACCAGTGCTTGCCGCTGAAGCCCTGGTACTCGTCCTGGAGCCACATCCGGGGGAACTCCCCGATGGTCTCCTCCCACATCTCCTTGGTGGCGTTCATGTCCGTCACGTCGGGGAGGAAGCCGAGGATCTCGTGGCTCCCGGCGCCGCGGCCGGTGCCGAACTCGAAGCGGCCGCCGGAGAGGTGGTCCAGCATGGCGACGCGTTCGGCGACCTTGACCGGGTGGTTGACCCGGGGCAGCGGGTTGAAGATGCCGGAGCCGACGTGGATCCGCTCGGTGGCGTGGGTGAGGTAGCCGATGGCCACGTCGTTCGCGGAGAGGTGGGAGTACTCCTCCAGGAAGTGGTGCTCGGTGAGCCAGGCGTACTTGAAGCCGGCCCTGTCGGCCTGGACGACGTAGTCCATCTCCTCCATCAGAGCGTGGTGCTCGGCCAGCGGATCGGCCTGGGAGCGACTTCTGGGCACGTAGCCCTGGATGAAGACACCGAACTCCATGGTCCACCTATCCATATCTGACGACCCATCAGATTGCGGTTCCGACTCTCGCACCGGCGCCAACCGCGGTCAAGAGTCAGCCGATGCTGACGCCGCTCATCCAGCCGCCGTCGGCGACCAGCGGCTGGCCGGTGATGTAGGAGGAGTCCGCCGAGGTCAGGAAGAGGGCCAGCCGCGCCATCTCCTCCGGTCGGCCGATCCGGCCGAGCGGGACGGCCTTGCCGTAGAGCTCGGCCGTGGCCGAGGCCAGTGCCGCCGCGTCCTCCGCGCTCAGCACGGGCGCGCCGTCGGCCCCCGCGAAGGCGTTGGCCGGGTCCGACATGGGGGTGTCCACCGCGCCCGGGCAGATGGCGTTGACGCGGATGCCCTTCGGCGCCAGCTCCAGCGCGGCCACGCGCGTCATCGCGACGATCGCACCCTTGGTGGCGGCGTACGAGGTCAGCAGGGCCATGCCGGTCAGGGCGGTGTACGAGGCGGTGTTGACGATCGTCCCGCCACCGGCCGCCTCGATGGCGGGCGCGGCCGCCCGCATCCCGAGGAAGCAGCCGACCTGGTTGACCCGGACCACCGCCAGGTACTCCTCCAGGGGGGTGCTGGTCAGCTCGTTGAAGCGGAGGATGCCGGCGTTGTTCAGCAGGCCGTCCAGCTTGCCGAAGGCGGCGACAGCGGTCTCCACCGCCGCCGCCCAGCCCTCCTCACTGCCGACGTCGAGGTGCTGGTAGCGGACGCGGTCGGCACCGAGCTCCAGTTGGAGCTCCTTGGCCAGCGCCTCGCCGCGGTCGTCCAGGACGTCCCCGAGCAGGACCTGCGCCCCCTCGGCGGCGAAGAGACGGGCCTCCGCCTCGCCCTGGCCGCGCGCGGCGCCGGTGATCAGGACGGTGCGGCCGGACAGCCGACCGGCGGGCTCGGTCACAGCGGGCTGGGTCATGGTGCGGACTCCCCTCACACAAACCAATCTGACAGACCGTCAGTTTTACGGGAGAGCCCGCACAAGGGAAGACCTCACACCAGCGGCAGCACGTCCTGCGCGATCAACTCCAGCTGCGCCAGGTACTCCTCCGCGTCGCGGCTGCGCGGCCGAAGCTGCACGTGGGTGACGCCGACGGCGACGTAGCGGCGCAGCAGCTCCGCCAGCTCCTCCGCCTTGCCGGACACCGAACGGCGCCCGATCTCCCAGCCCGGCTCGCCGACGTACACCGGCGGCACGATGGCGTTGACGGCGAACGGCCCCTCGCGCCCCTCACGCTCCCGCACCGAACGGATCAGACCCAGCTGCGCGGGCAGGGTCTCCAGGGTGTCGCCCTGCGAGAGCCAGCCCTCCGCGTGCGCAGCCGCGCGCCGCACCGCCGCCGGGGACGAGCCGCCGACCCAGATCGGCGGCGGCGCCTGCACCGGCCGCGGACTGACCGCCAGGTCCCGGAACGGGAACCTGGGCCCGGCGTGCTCCGGGTACTCGTCCGTCAGCGCGACGCGCAGCGCGGCGATGGTCTCGGTCAGGATCTCGCCGCGCCGGTGGAACTCGACCCCGAGCGTCTCGAACTCCTCCTGGACGTGCCCGGCGCCGACGCCGAGGACCAGCCGGCCGCCGCTGAGCAGGTCCAGCGTGGCGTACTGCTTCGCGCTGAGCAGCGGGTGCCGCAGCGGCGCGACGGCGACGTGCGAGAGCAGCCTCGTCCGCGTGGTCAGCGCCGCCAGGTACCCGAGCGTGGAGACCGGGTCGTACCAGGTGGCGCCCATCGGCCCGGCCAGGCGGCGCGGGATGGCGACGTGGTCGCAGCAGGCGACGTAGGTGTAGCCCAGCCGGTCGGCGGCCCGGGCGACGGCGGCGAGCTCCACCGGGCCGGCCCGCGTCTCCCAGGGCTCGACGAACATGGTGCTCTGCGCCTGGACGGGCAGCTGGATCCCGAACTCAGCCACGGCCGCCGCCCCCCGCCCACAGGCCCTCCGGGGTCAGGCCCAGCAGCTCGATCGCGTTGCCGCGCACCAGCTGCTCGACCACCGGGGCCCCCAGGTGGCCCATCTGCTCCTCGGCGACCTCGCGGCTGCGCGGCCAGGTGGAGTCGGAGTGCGGGTAGTCCGTCTCGTACAGGACGTTGGCGGCGCCGATCGCGTCGAGGTTGCGCAGGCCGTGCGGGTCGTCGAAGAAGCAGCCGTAGACGTGCCGGGCGAACAGCTCGCTGGGTCGGGTGAGCACCTTGTCGGCGACGCCGCCCCAGGCTCGGTTCTCCTCCCAGACCACGTCCGCACGGGCGAGGATGTAGGGGATCCAGCCGATCTGACCCTCGGCGTACATGATCTTCAGGCCCGGGAACCGGTCGAACTTGCCGCTCATCAGCCAGTCGACCATGGAGAAGCAGCAGTTGGCGAAGGTGATGGTGGACCCGACCGCCGGCGGCGCGTCGGCCGAGGTGGAGGGCATCCGCGAGGAGCTGCCGATGTGCATGGAGATGACCGTGCCGGTCTCCTCGCAGGCGCGCAGGAACGGGTCCCAGTCGTCGGTGTGGATGCTGGGCAGACCCAGATGCGGGGGGATCTCGCTGAAGCAGACGGCCCGCACGCCGCGGGCGGCGTTGCGCCGCACCTCGGCGGCGGCGAGCTCGGCGTCCCACAGCGGCACGATCGCGAGCGGGATCATCCGACCCTGGGCGGCCGGGCCGCACCACTCCTCGACCATCCAGTCGTTGTAGGCGCGGACGCAGAGCAGGCCCAGCTCGTGGTCCTTGGCCTCGGTGAAGGTCTGGCCGCAGAACCGCGGGAAGGTCGGGAAACAGAGTGCGGACTGGACGTGGTTGATGTCCATGTCGGCCAGCCGCTCGGGTATGGAGAACGACCCGGGGCGCATCTGCTCGTAGGTGATCGCCTCCAGCCGTACCTCCTCGCGGGGGTAGCCGACGGCGGTGTCGAGGCGGGTGAGCGGGCGGCGCAGGTCCTCGTAGACCCACCAGTCGGCGAGCGGGCCGTCGCTGCCCGGCGCGCCCATCCTGGGCGAGAACCGCCCGCCGACGAAGGTCATCTCGGCGAGCGGGGCCCGGACGATGCGCGGGCCGAGCTCGCGGTACTTGGCAGGCAACCGGTCCTGCCACACGTGCGGCGGCTCGACGGTGTGGTCGTCCACCGAAACGATCCAGGGGAAGCTCTCCATGCCGGTCAGGCTACGCGCAATCTGACGATCCGTCAGGACCCTGGTGGACCCTGGCTGCGCAGCCCGACCGGCCGGAGCCGACCCGGCTAGGACAGGGTGCCGAGGGTGACCTTGGCGGTCCGGCTCGCCCCGTCGCGGAGGTAGGTGACGGTGACCTGCTGGCCCGGCTTGAGGGTGGCCAGCGCCGTGGAGAGGGCCTGCGAGCTGTCGATGGGAGTGTCGGCGAGCTTGGTGATCACGTCACCGGACTGGATCCCGCCCTTGTCCGCCGGTCCGCCACTGGTCACCGACACCACGCCGGCCCCGGAGGTCTGACTGCCGTTGCTGTTGGTGACGAGCACGGTCCGAACGGTGACGCCGAGCGCGGCCCGACCGGAGTCGACGACCTTGCCGTACTTGATCATCTGGTCGGCCAGATTGGTCACCGACGAGGACGGGATCGCGAATCCGATACCGGGAGCCTGGGCCCCGCTCTCGGAGTTGCTGACGGCCGCGAGCGTGTTGACGCCGATGACCTGGTTGGAGAGGTTGACCAGGGCGCCGCCGCTGTTGCCCGGATTGATCGCGGCGCTCGTCTGCACCATGTTCGGAATGGTGGTGCCCTGCGGGTTCTCCTCGGACTTCGCCTCACTGACGGTGCGCCCGGTGGCCGAGACGATGCCCTGGGTGACGCTGGACGACAGCCCGAGCGGACTGCCCATGGCCAGCACGATCTGCCCGACGCTCACCTGGGAGGTGTCGCCGAACACGGCGGGGGTGAGCTTGGCCGGCGGCTTGGTCAGCTTGATCACCGCCAGGTCGTTCGCCGGATAGCTGGCCACCAGGGTCGCCGCCAGGGCGTTGGACTGGTCCGACAGCAGCACCTGGAAGCTGGTGGCGGTGCCGACGACGTGGGCGTTGGTGACGATGTCGCCCTTGGTGTCGTAGACGATGCCGGTCCCGAGGCTGTTCTCCGCGTTGATCTGGACGATCGAGGGCAGCACCGCCTTGACGGTGTTCTCGTAGTCGGTCTGCAGGTCGTTGACGACGGTCGGGCTGGCTGCCGCGCCGCCCGCCTGGGCGGACGACGCGGCGCTCCCACCGCCGCCGCTGCTGGTGCACGCACTGAGCATGAGCAGGGCCGCAGCGGCGACGGCGGGGAGGAGGCGACGGGCCGGGAACTCCATGACGGCGACCTTCACTGTGGACGGCGATATTCTGTCCGCATTGTCGCTTTTGTCATCAAAGATTCCCGGCAGGCGCGCACGGGCCTAGCTCTTCGCCTTCGTCAGGTCATAGACCGTCACCCCGTCCACGGTCGTGGAGCTGTAGGTCTTGGCGACCCAGGAGGCGATCTGCGCGGAGTCGCTCGACCCGCCCGTGCTGCTCCCGCCACCGCCGCCGCCCATGGTCAGCGCGCCGCCGAGGAAGTAGTGGATCTTCCCGGCCCGGACCAGGCTCTCGAACTGGGCCAGGGTCGGTGCCGGATCGGTGCCGTTGAAACCGCCGACCGCCATCACCGGCGCGTCGCTCGCGAGCTGGTAGCCCGCCGCGTTCTGCGAGCCGACGGCCGCGGCCACCCAGGTGTAGCCGGACGCGCCCTGCTTGAGCAGCGCCGTCAGCGCGGTACCGGGCTTGCTGCCGTCCAGCAGCCCCCCGGCTCCGCCGCCGCCACCCATCCCGCCGCCGGGACGCGCGGTCCCGCCGGTGAAGCCGCCCGCACCGCCGGTCCGGCCGGTGCCGGTGCCGGTGCCGCCCGGGAAGCCGCCCTGGCCGAACCCCTGACCGGAGCCCTGCCCGCCGCCGCCGGGGAAGCCGCCCCGGGTCCCACCGGGGAAAGCGCCGCGCGTGCCGCCGCCCGGGCCGCCGAACCCGCCGCCCATCCCGCCGCCGAAGCCGCCCTGCACGGACGGGCCCGCCGAGGGCAGCGAGCCGCTGTGCGCGGTACCCGCCGTCTGCAGGCTGTACGCCGCCGGACCGGCCAGCGAGGCCAGCACCGCCGCGGCGGCCGCCGCCGCCCACAGCCGACGCCCGACCAGCGGGCCGAAGGCCAGCACCAGCGTCGCCGCCAGGGCGAGCAGCAGCACCGTCCAGCGCAGCCACGGCAGCCAGTCCGCACTGCGGTCCAGCAGCACGTAGGACCAGACACCCGTCACCGCGACGACCACCGCCGCGACCCCGGAGGCGGCCCACTGGCCGCGCCGCTCCCACACCAGCCCCGCGCCGAGGCCCACCAGCACCGCGAGGTACGGGGCCAGCGCGACGTTGTAGTACGGGTGGAAGATCCCCGCCATGAAGCTGAAGACCAGGAACGTGGTCACCAGCGCGCCGCCCCACAGCAGCAGCGTCGCCCGCAGCGCGTCCGCGCGCGGCGCGCGCCAGGTCCACCACACGCCGGCCAGGAGGAGCAGGAAGGCCGCCGGGAGCAGCCAGGCGATCTGACCGCCCATCTCCGAGCCGAAGAGCCGGGTGATGCCGGTGGCACCCCACATCCCGGTGCTGCCGCCACCGCCGCCACCGCCGCCGACGCTGCCCGTCTCCGAGCCGGTGATCCGGCCGAAGCCGTTGTAGCCGAAGGTCAGCTCCAGGAAGTCGTTGTGCTGGCTGCCGCCGATGTACGGCCGGTACTGGGCCGGGGTCAGCTCGACCACCGCCACCCACCAGCCGGAGCTGACCACCAGCACCACGAGCGCCAGCAGCAGCTGCCGCACCCGCCGCCACAGGCCCGTCGGCGCGAACAGCAGGTAGACCAGACCGAACGCGGGCAGCACCAGGAACGCCTGCAGCGTCTTGGTCAGGAACGCCAGGCCGATGCAGGCCGACGCCAGCACCAGCCAACGCGTCCCCGCCCGCTCCTGGGCGCGCTGCACGGCGTAACCGGCCAGCGCGAGCAGCAGGGCGAGCAGCGCGTCGGGGTTGTCGAAGCGGAACATCAGCGCCGCGACGGGCGTCAGCGCGAGCGCCGCCCCCGCGACCAGCGCGGGCCCGGCGGACAGGCGTCGCCTGACCGCCGCGTACACCACGGCGACGGCCGCGACGCCCTCCAGTGCCTGCGGCACCAGGATCGACCAGGAGTTGACGCCGAAGACGCGGGCGGAGAGCTCCATCACCCACAGCGAGGCCGGAGGCTTGTCGACGGTGATGAAGTTCGCCGAGTCCGAGGAGCCGAAGAACATCGCCTTCCAGCTGTGCGCGCCCGCCTGGACGGCCGCCGCATAGAACTGGTTGGCCCAGCCGGACGCGCCCAGATCCCACAGGTAGAGCAGCGCGGTCAGTGCCAACAGGCCGAGGAACGCGGGCCGCGCCCAGCGTGGGTCGCGGGGCCGGGGCGGCTCGGAGGAGGGCGGGCCCGGCTGGTCGAGAGTCGGTTCGGGGAGCGTTGCGGTCATGCCCTCACGCTCCCCGAGCACACTGTCGGACGGGTGTGCCGTTCCTGTGCGCCCGCCGTCAGGTCGTGGCGGCGACCGCGGCGAGCGGCGCGAGGGGCAGCCGGACGCAGAACACCGTCTCGCCCGGCTCGCTGGTCACCCACACCTGTCCGCCGTGCGAGGCCACGACGGCGGCGACGATGGCCAGCCCCAGCCCGGTACTGCCGGCCTTGCGCGAGCGCGAGCCGTCCCCGCGTGCGAACCGCTCGAAGACGTCCGGCAACAGCTCCTGCGGGATGCCCGGCCCGTCGTCGGCGACGCCCAGCACCGCACAGCCGTCCTCGACCGCGAGCGAGGCCGTGACGGTGGTGCCCGACGGGGTGTGCTTGCCCGCGTTGGCGAGCAGGTTGACCAGCACCTGGCGCAGCCGGTTCTCGTCCCCGACGATCTCGGCGGCCGCGTCGGGAAGCCGCACCTCCCACCTGTGGTCGGGCGCGGCGGCGTGCGCGTCCCGCACGGCGTCCACGACCAGCGGCGCGAGGTCCACCGGATCCCGCTCCAGCGGCCGCCCGGCGTCCAGCCGCGCGAGCAGCAGCAGGTCCTCGACGAGCGCGGTCATCCGCGTCGCCTCGGACTCGACGCGTCGCAGCGCGTAGGCCGCGTCCGGCGGCACGTTCTCCCGGCTGCGCCGGGTCAGCTCGGCGTAGCCCTTGATCGACGCGAGCGGCGTCCGCAGCTCGTGCGAGGCGTCGGCGACGAACTGCCGCACACGCGTCTCACTGGCGTGCCGCGCCTCCAGCGCGGCGGAGACGTGGTCGATCATGCGGTTCAGCGACGCCCCGACGAGCCCGGACTCGGTCCGCGTGTCGGTGTCCTGCGCGGGCACCCGACCGAGCCGCCCGACCTCGCCCTCGTGCAACGGCACGATCGAGATCCGCGCGGCGGTCGCCGCGACCCGGTCCAGCGGCCGCAGCGAGACCCGGATCAGCCCGAACCCGACGAAGCCGACCAGTATCACGCCCGCGACACCGAGCACCGCCTCGGTGGCGATCAGGTCCTGCACGGTGCTGCTGACCCGGGCCATGGGGAGGGCCACCACGACCCGACCGCCGGACTGGCCACCGGGGCTGTGCTGCGCCAACGCGCGATAGGTCCCCAGACCGGGGACGTTGACGTCGTGGTAGTAGCCGTCGTCGGGGACCGCCGCCAGGGCGTTGATCTGAGCGGTGGTCAGCGTCCTGGTGTCGAAGTTGGACCGGCCGCTCTGCTGCACGGTGCCGCTCTGGTCGAAGACCGCACCGACCGCGTCCTGGTCCAGGCCCGGAGCCAGCATGAAGTGGTCCTGGCCCATGGGAGCGCTGGCGCGACCGATCGTGTCCTGCACCTTGCCGTCGAGGGTGGCCATCAGGTTCTCGCGCAGCAGCGCCGTGCTGGCGACGCCGACGGCTCCCAGCACGGCCGCGAACAGCACGGTCATCGTCACGACCAGCCGGACCCGCAGGGGCCAGGTCGACCAGGGGCGGATCATGACGCCGCGACGGCGCTCTCCGCCGGGGCGGGCTTGAGGACGTAGCCCGCGCCGCGCATGGTGTGGATCATCGGGGTGCGACCGGCGTCGATCTTGCGGCGCAGGTAGGAGATGTACAGCTCGACGACGTTGCCCTGCCCGCCGAAGTCGTAGTTCCAGACCCGGTCCAGGATCTGCGGCTTGCTCAGCACCCGGCGCGGGTTGCGCATCAGGAAGCGCAGCAGCTCGAACTCGGTCGCCGTCAGGCGGATGGACGTGCCGGCGCGGTGGACCTCGCGGCTGTCCTCGTCCAGCGTCAGGTCGCCGACGACGAGCAGGGACTCGCTGCGTGCCGCGGCCGCGCCGCTGCGGCGCAGCAGGCCGCGCAGGCGGGCGACGACCTCCTCCAGGCTGAACGGCTTGGTGACGTAGTCGTCGCCGCCGGCCGTCAGGCCGGCGATGCGGTCCTCGACGGCGTCCTTCGCGGTCAGGAAGAGCACCGGCACGTCGTGCTGCTCGGCACGGAGGCGGCGCATGACCTCCAGCCCGTTCAGGTCGGGCAGCATCACGTCGAGGATCACCGCGTCGGGGCGGAAGTCACGGGCGGCACGGATCGCCGCGGCGCCGTCGCCCGCGGTGGTGGTGTGCCAGCCCTCGTAGCGCAGGGCCATGGAGAGCAGGTCGGCAAGCGGGGCCTCGTCGTCGACGACCAGCACCCGCACGGGGGTGCCGTCGGGACGGCGGAGCTCGGAGGAGGCATCGGCCGGAGTCGTGGTCATGCGGACACGGTGCCGATGTTGAATGAGAAATCGATGAGGTGGCGCTACGTCGCTCCTGTGAGTTCCCTGGGAGTTTTCCTCAGCTCCCTCATGGGAGGCTCACAGCAGGCCCAGGTCGCCGAGCTCCTTGTGCAGGTCCGAGCGCTCGCCGGGCACCGCGGGCACGCCTCCGCCCGCGGGGGCGGCGGCCGTCGCCGGCCCGGGCGCCGCGAGGGCGCGGGGCCGCCGGTCCCGCAGCAGCCACGCGCCCGCCATGCCGCCGACCAGCCCGCCCAGGTGGGCCAGCCAGCTGACGCCGGGCGTGCCGGGGACGGCGATGGTGACCAGATAGGCGAAGGAGGCCGCCATGACCAGCCCGATCAGGGTGTCGATCAGGTGCCGGTCGAACACGCCGCGCAGCACCACGTAGCCGAAGTAGCCGAAGATCACGCCGCTCGCGCCGACGCCGACGGTGTCGGTGCCCTGGAAGAACCAGACGGCCATGCCGCTGGTGAGCGTCACCAGCAGCGTCAGCCACAGGAAGCGCACCACGCCCCGGTAGGCCGCCAGGAAGCCGAAGACGAAGAGCGGGCCGGAGTTGGACTCGATGTGCGCCCAGCTGAAGTGCAGGAACGGCGCCGCGAAGACGTCCGGCAGGCGGCCCACGTCCCACGGCCGGATCCCGTACTGCAGCGAGAGGTCCTGGTGGTCGATCCAGTTGAGGATCTGCAGCGCCCAGATCACCACCATGAAACCGAACATCACGAAGAACGCCTTGCGCGCCTCCGCGAGCATCAGCTCCGGCGTGTCCAGTTCCTTCGGCGCCCACAGCGGTCGCTCGGCCATCGGGCCCTCCCCCTCACGTGGCTTCGAGGCCACCGTCGTTCAACGTCACTGTAGGGCGGGAGGGGCCGACGGCCACGGCCTCAGCGGGCGCTGATACCGAATCGGTGCGCGACCCGGGCACCCGGCTCGATCGCCACCACGTCCTCGCCGGTCGCGAAGGCGTTCGGCGGGCAGCTCATCGGCTCGACGGCGATGCCGGCCCGGCGGTAGCCCGACGGCAGGGTGTCACCGGTGTAGAGCTGCACCCAGTCCAGGCCCTCGCCCAGCCACAGCTCCACGCCCCGGCCGCCGTCCGGCTCGGTCAGCCGCACCCGGGCCAGGCCGTCGCCGTCGCGGGCGAGGCCCGTGCAGGCGGTGTCGAGCTCGGTGGTGCCCAGCAGCCGCGGCTTGCGGAAGTCGTACTGCGTGCCCTCCACCGACTCGCGTCCGGTGGGGATCTTCCGGTCGTCGACGGGCAGCCAGGTGTCGGCCGGGACCTCCAGCTGGGCGTCCCCGATGCTGCCCGGTCCGCGACCGAGCGTCAGGTACGGGTGCGCGCCGAAGCCGTAGGGGGCGACGGTCTCGCCGACGTTGCGGGCGGCGACCTCGACGGACAGCCCCGCCTCGCTCAGCTCGTAGTGGGCGGTGAGCTCCAGGATGTGCGGGTAGCCGTGCATCGGGTAGAGCCGCAGTCCGTAGCGGACGTACGCGGAGTCGAGGCCGGCGTCCTCGGCGACCACGCGCCAGGGCAGGAACCGGGTGAAGCCGTGGCTGGCGTTGCCGGTGACGGGCTCGCTGAGGTCCAGCTGGCGGTCCTCGTCCCGCCAGCGGTAGCGGCCGTCACGGACCCGGTTGGGCCACGGGATCAGCAATTGTCCGGCCCCGCCGGGGGGCTGGGCCTCCGCCGGGTACTTGACCACCAGCGGGCGCCCGCGGTGACTCAGTCCGCGCAGGCCGGCGCCCACACCGCTGATCACCGCCCGGTAGTCGCCGGCCTCGATCACCTGCTGCGGCCCGTTCGGGGAGAGATGCGCGTCAGCCATGCGGCCATCCTCGCATCCGCGGCCCCCGCCCGTCGGCCCGCCGAACCGGCGATCTCACCCCCCGGACAACACGTGGGCGCACCAGTGCTAACCTCACGCTCACTTGCGACCGTCATCTCTCACGGACCATCAGCTCCGCGGGGGACACGGGTGGCACGGTCGACACACAGCACAGACAGCCAACAGACAGCAGAGGCACGCGTTGACGGCTCGACACGTCCGCAGACGGTCACGGCGCTGGATCGGCATGGGCGTGGTGCTCGCGGCCGGCGCCCTGGTGGTCGGCGCCGTGGCCGAGGCCGCGCCGAACCGGGGGACGACCAAGGGCGCGACACCCACCGCCGCGCCCGCCGTCGGCTCGCTCGCCTGGCCGAGCGTCCCGGCCAAGCCGTCCACGGCCCTGCAGCACGACTTCGAGACGGCCGCGGCCGAGTTCCGCGTGCCGGTGCAGGTGCTGCTGGGCGTCTCCTACGAGGAGACACTCTGGGAGTCCCACGGCGGGCGCCCGAGCACCACCGGCAACTACAACGTGATGGGCCTGACCGAGGTCTCCCCGACCGACCTGGTCCCGAACGCGGCCGCCGATCTCGGCGGCTCCGGAGACGGGAGCACGGCGCTCCGCTCTTCCGCCAAGGCCCTCGCCGAGCTGCACAGCGTCGACACCGCCTCGCCCGCGCTGCACACCCTGCAGACGGCCGCCGCGCTGGCCGGGGTGGCCGCGAAACGCCTGCGGACGGACATGCGCCAGAGCGTGCGCGGCGGTGCCGCGCTGCTCGCCTCCTACGAGCTGCGGCTGCACCCGCAGTCCGCCACACCCGCGGCGCTGCCCGACGACCCGGCCCAGTGGTGGCCGGCCGTCGTCGCCTACGCGCAGGCGGAGACCCCGGCGGCGGGCAAGCAGTTCGCGGCCCGCGTCTACGGCGTGATCCAGCAGGGCGCCACCCGGCTCACCGACGACAACCAGCAGGTCACGCTCGCGGCCTCACCCTCGGTACGCCCGGCGCAGCCGGCGTCCGCCATGTCCTTCGACGGCGGGGCCGCGGAGTGCCCCTCCGGGCTGGCCTGCACCTTCACCCCGGCCGCCGCCGGCAGGGCCGGCAACTACGCGCAGGCCGACCGCCCCACCGACGGCGACGGCATCCAGTACCTGGTGCTGCACGACACCGGGGGCTCGCGCGGCGGCGCCCTCGCCTTCTTCCAGGACCCGACCGCCCACGCCTCCGCCCACTACCTGGTGGGCCGGGACGGCTCGGTGACGCAGCTGGTGCCGACCAAGGACGTGGCCTGGCACGCGGGCAACGCGAGCGTCGACGCGCACTCGATCGGCATCGAGCAGGAGGGCTACGCGCTGCGCACGGGCAGCTGGTACACCGAGTCGGAGTACCAGTCCTCGGCGGCGCTGATCCGCTACCTGGCCGCCCGGTTCTCCGTCCCGCTCGACCGCGAGCACGTCATCGGCCACGACGACGTCCCGGCACCGGTTCCGGGCACGGCCTCGGCCACGCACGCGGACCCGGGCCCGTACTGGGACTGGAGCCACCTGCTGGACCTGGTCGGCGCGCCGCTGACGGGCCTGCACACGCAGCCCGCGGTCGGCGGCACCGTCACCATCGCCCCGCCGTACGACCGCACCACCGAGCCCGAGCTCACCGGCTGCGGTGCGGCCCGGCGCGCCTGCCCCTCCCACCCGGCGAACTTCGTCTACCTGCGCGAGGAGCCCGCCGCGGACGCCCCGCTGCTCGGCGGCGGCACCACGCGGGCGTCGGACGTGACGGACAAGGCCGACTACGGGCAGACCTTCGTCGTCGCCGGCCTGTCGGGCGACTGGGTCGGCGTCTGGTACGGCGGCCAGGAGGCCTGGTTCGAGGACCCGCAGTGGCGCGACACCCTCGTGCCCGATCCGGCCGCCGGCGCCTCGCTGACCCTGGTCGCGCCGGTCGGCGACCAGCCGATCCCGGTGTACGGCCGCGCCTATCCCGAAGCCTCGGCGTACCCCTCCGGGCTGTCGGCGCTGGCCGCCTCCCCCGCGCAGCAGCTCACCCCGTTGGCCGCCACGATCGCCCCGGGCCAGGCCTACCCGGCCGGCACGCAGCTGAGCGGTGACTTCTACGCCGCGAGCTTCGACTGCGCAGGCCCGACGGGCTGCGCGGTGGTGATCGGGACGACGCAGTACTACCCGATCAGCTTCGACCACCGGCTCGCCTACGTCCGCGCCTCGGACGTCCAGCTGATCACGCCGGCCCCGCTGCCGTCGCCGTCGGCGGGCTCCTCGTCGAGCTCGACGGCGAGCCCCTCCGCGCACTGAGCGCTCGTTCAGTCCCGGTCGCGCCACGGTGCACGACCGGGACGTCGGCGTGCGCGCGATCTCCTCAAATAGCGCGCAGCCTCACATGGAGGCACTCTGGACAGGAGGGCTACCGGGGATTAACTTAACGTTCGTTCGACAAGCTTTCCAGGAGAGGAGCGCCGTCGTGCGCCGCACCGTTTTCACCGAGGACCACGAGGCGTTCCGGGAGACCATCCGCGACTTCATCGCCAAGGAGGTCGTCCCGGTCTACCCGGAGTGGGAGAAGGCCGGCCACGCGCCCAAGGACTTCTACCTGAAGCTCGGCGAGCTGGGCGTGTTCGGCATCGAGGTGCCGGAGGAGTTCGGCGGCGCGGGCATGACCGGCTTCAAGTACCAGGCGATCGTCACCGAGGAGTGCGCCCGCGCGGGCGTCAGCTTCGGCTCCGCCGGGGTCCACACCGGCCTCTGCCTGCCGTACATCATGGAGTACGCGAACGAGGAGCAGAAGAAGCGCTGGCTCCCCAAGTTCGTCTCCGGCGAGATGATGACCGCCATCGCCATGACCGAGCCCGGCACCGGCTCGGACCTGGCCGGCATGACCACCACCGCCAAGCTCTCCGAGGACGGCGCCCACTACGTCCTCAACGGCGCCAAGACCTTCATCACCGGCGGCGTCCAGGCCGACCTGGTGCTGGTCATCGCCCGCACCTCCCCGGCCACGCCGGAGGACCGCCGCGCCGGCCTCTCCATCCTCTGCGTCGACACGACCCTCCCGGGCTACTCCGTCGGCCGCAAGCTCGACAAGATCGGCCTGCGCACCTCCGACACCGGCGAGCTCTCCTTCGTCGACGTCAAGGTCCCCGTCGAGGACCTGCTGGGCGAGGAGGGCAAGGCCTTCTCGTACCTGGCCCACAACCTCGTCCAGGAGCGCCTGGCCATCGCGGTCGGCGCGTACGCCTCGGCCCGCGCGGCGGTGGACCTGGCGGTCGCGTACACCAAGGACCGCAAGGTCTTCGGCCAGTCGGTCGCGTCCTTCCAGAACACCAAGTTCGAGCTGGCGGCCTGCGAGGCCGAGGTCGACGCGGCGCAGGCGGTCGTGGACCGCGCGCTGGAGTCCTTCGAGACCGGCGAGCTGACGGCGTCGGACGTCGCCAAGGCCAAGCTGTTCACGACGGAGGTCTGCAGCCGCGTCGTCGACCGCTGCCTCCAGCTGCACGGCGGCTACGGCTACATCCTGGAGTACCCGATCGCGCGCCTGTACGCGGACAACCGGGTGTTCCGCATCTACGGTGGCACGAGCGAGGTCATGAAGATGGTCATCGCCAAGTCGCTGGGCCTGTAGCCGCACTGTCCCCAGGGGCGCGAGGAACTGCGCGACAAGCCACCCTGTGTGGCGAGTCGCTCAGCGAGCAGGGCCATCCGCACAGGGTGGTTGCTCGCGCGGTTCCTCGCGCCCCTGGGTTGTGCAACCTACTCGACGTCCGCCACCACGACGGCGATGTTGTCCGGGCCGCCCGCCCGCCGCGCCAGCGCGACGAGGTCACGGACCGCCGCCTCCGGGTCCGCGGACGACGTGAGCGTCGCGCGGATCTGCGGCTCCGGGACCACGGCCGAGAGGCCGTCCGTGCAGAGCAGGTAGCGGTCGCCGGCCTGCACCTGGCGGGTGGACACGTCCACCGCGCTGCCCTCCCGCCCGTCCAGCGCCCGGGTCAGCAGCGCGCGCTGCGGGTGCGCCGCCGCCTCCTCCTCCGTCAGCCGGCCCTCGTCGATGAGCGTGCGGACCTGGGAGTGGTCCGTCGTGAGACGCAGCAGCTCGCCGTCGCGGAGCAGGTAGGCCCGGGAGTCGCCGACATGGGCGAGGGTGACCTCACCGTCCGTCCACAGCAGGGCGGTGAGCGTCGTGCCCGACTCGTCCAGTGCGGCGATCTCGCGGTTCGCGACAGCGAGCGCGGCCTGCGGCGGGCCCGTCAGGGCCTTCAGTGCGTCGACGGCGAGGGCGCTCGCCCGTGCGCCCTCCGGGCCGAAGCCGTCGGCGACGACGAGGAGGCCGGGGGCGGCATGGGCGGTGTCCTGGTTGGTGTCCCGGACCAGGCCGGAGTCGCTCGCCGAGGCGTGGAGCAGGGTGAATGAAGCAGTGGTCATGGTGGCGGAACCCTTCTCGTCAAAATGGTCCGCGAGGAAACGCGCCAACCGGCGCCGGGACTCGGTGTCGTGCTCGACCTGGGCCCAGTACGCGGCCACCTCGGCCGCCGCGGCGGTCGGCGGCAGCGTGCAGACGGTGGTGATCCGCGCCAGCGGCATGCCCAGCAGCCGGAGCCGGGCGACCAGCTGTGCCTGCTCCAACTGCTCCGGTGCGTAGAACCGGTAGCCGGAGACCGGGTCGACGTGGACCGGGCGCAGCAGACCGAGCTCGTCGTAGAGCCGCAGCGCCTTGGGCGAGAGTTCCGCCCGGCGCGCGAACGCGCCGATCGTCAGCAGCTCGCCCATGTCCCGCCCTCCTCGCACCGGGTCCCGTGCGGACCCGGTGCCCTTGATGCTGCGCCTTGCCCCAAGGGGAAGGTCAATCCAGCAGTGTGGCGCGCAGTCGCTCGACGAACGCGGCGCCCAGTCCGAGCCGCTGCTCGGCGTAACCCTGCACGGAGCCGTAGTCGGCGGCCAGGCCGGCAAGGAAGAGCTCCAGCACCTCCGCCGGTGCCGTCCCGTAGCCGGGCCAGCGCGGCTCACTGCCGTGGTGTGCGACGTGCGCGGCGCGGAGGTACGCGGTGGCCCGGTTGGTGAGTTCGAAGTCGGCGAGGATGTCGGGCTCGTCCACCCCGAGCAGCGCGAGGACCGTCGCGGCCAGCTGGCCGGTGCGGTCCTTGCCGGAGGCGCAGTGGAAGACCAGCGGCCCGGACTGCGGATCGGCGATGACCTCCAGGGCCTGCCGGATCTCGACCACGCCGTCCTCGGCGACCTCACGGAACCGCTCGGCCAGGTACGGCCCCGTCTGCACCTCCGGGCCGAGCGCCGCCTGGTCGTAGGTGCGGTGCTCGATGCTGAGGTGGTGCCAGTCCACGCCCGTCTGCTCGGGGATGCGGCCGCGCGCGTCGATCTCGAAGCCGTAGCGCAGGTCGATGACGGTGCGTACGCCGAGCGCGGCGAACGCCGCGAGGTCGGCGTCGCTCGCGAGCTTGCCCAGCGAGTCGGAGCGGAACAGCCGCCCCCAACGGACCGGGCGCCCGTCGACGGCGCGATAGCCGCCCAGGTCACGGAAGTTGTGCACGGCCTCGAACGCGACGTGCCGGGTGGGTGGTGTCGACATGCCGCCCACCCTAACGATCACGCCCGAAGGTCGTGCCCGCCGATCAGCGGGGCATCCGCCGGGCCGCCTCGGCCAGCGGCAGCCACTGCTCGCGCTGGGCGAGTGCGAGGCAGATCCAGTCCTTCATCGGGCGGCCGCCCATCGGGTCGAAGAGGTGACTGCCGGGCAGCGCCAGCGCCGCCGCGTGCTCGTCCGTGTCGCGGTTCAGCCGGACCACCAACTCGTCCCCGTGAAGGCCCACGAAGGCCTTGCCGCCCGGGTCCTTCAAGCAGGCCATGCCGAACATCCGCCCGCGCTCGGCGCCCTGCGGCGCCAGCTCCTCGGCCAGCTCGCCGAAGAGGTCCTCCGCCGACGCGGCGGCCATCACACGCGCCGTCCGGTGAAGGCGAGCAGCCGCTCCAGCGCGGTGGCGTCGGGCGACGCCGCCACCTGGGGCCCGAACGCACCACCGGCGCGGGCTCCCTCGGCGATCAGCGCGGCGACGTCGGCGGCCGTGGCAACGACGTCGTCCTCGGCCTTGAAACTCTGACCGGTGGCCTGCGCGAGGTCCCACCCGTGGACGGTCAGCTCCATGACGGTGACCATGCCGACGAAGCGCGCCGGGCGGGCCTCACCGGCGAACGGCGCCTCGCCCTCCCAGGCCTCGGGCTTGGACCAGGCGGCGACCAGGCGGTCCACGACGGGCGGGTAGGCCCGCCAGGGCGCGTCCGTCAGCTTGACGGGGGCCTCCGCCGGCACCGGCTTCTTCGCGGCGGCGTAGCCACTGGCGACCATGGCGCCGAGCAGGTGCTCGCACAGCTGGTGGACGGTGAACTCCGCACAGGGAGTGGGCCGCTCGCGCTTGCCGGTGAGGTCGCGCTCGGTGGCGTGGGCCTGCAGGTTGCGGGCGGCGCGGGTGAGCTGGTCGGCCAGCTCGACAGGAGTGGGGGCGGTCATGACGGTCGTCTGTCCCTTGCTCGGAGAAACGGCTACTCGAAGAACGGCGCGGACTCGCCGGTCTCGGCGTAGGCCTTCAGGGCGGTGAACTTGGTGGCCCAGCCGTAGGTGAAGCTGCGGTAGGCGTCGTCCTGCGCGGGGAAGCCGGCGTGCGTGAAGACCAGGGTGACCCCGCCCTCGCCGTCCGTCTCGCGCAGTTCGTAGGTCTGGGTGGTGCCCGTCCACGGTCCGTTCTGCCCGGCGAGCACCAGGCGGCGCGGCGCGGACTCGACGACGGTCAGCCGCCAGGGCTCCGGCACGCCGGGAAAGCCGAGGGCGTGCTCCGCCCCGACGCCCTCGCCCACGACGGCGTCGGCCGTGAACCAGCTGCGCACGCCCGCCTCGGTGGCGACGGCGGCGCGCACGGTGTCGGCGTCGGCCTGGATGGTCAGCTGCATCGCGATGTCGGCCATCGGATGTCCCTTCTGGTGCGTGGTTCAGTCTGTCCGGGTTGTCCCGGTCCCGCTTGCTTTAGTCGACACTAAAATAAGACCTCCCGAGGGGCAAGCTGCAGCGGCGACTAAAATAGGAGCCGTGGACCAGGTGAAGGCGATCAGTGAGCCCAGGCGTCGCGCGATACTGCGGCTGATCTGGGACGACGAGATGTCCGCCGGGCAGATCGCGGACAGCTTCGAGGTCACCTTCGGCGCGGTCTCCCAGCATCTGAAGGTGCTGCGGGACGCCGGGCTGGTCGTCGTCCGAAAGGACGGCACCAAGCGGTACTACCGGGCGGACCGTGCTGGGATGGGACCACTGGCCTCCTATCTGGAGTCCATGTGGGTCTCCTCGCTGGACACCCTGGCCGCCCTCGCCGAGGAGGCACAGCGCGAAGAGGCGCAGCGCGACAAGGCACAGCGCGAGAAGGAGGCGGAGCCGTGACGATCACCTCCGAGGGCACCGTCGTCGTCCGACGGCGGATCAGGGCCACGCCCGAGACGATCTGGACCTTCTTCACCGACCACGACCGGTGGCTCTCCTGGCAGGGCGTCGAGGGCTTCTTCGACCCCCGGCCCGGCGGTGAGTACCGGATGCGGGTGGTCGGCGACGCCATCGCCGCCGGCACCTTCACCGACCTGCAGCCCTACCGGCGGATCGTCTTCACCTGGGGCTGGGAGAACGAGGGCGACCCGGTGCCTCCGGGCAGCAGCAAGGTGCAGATCGACCTCGCCCGCGAGGCCGACGGGACGATGCTCACCCTCACGCACTCGAACCTGCCCGAGCCGGCCCGCGAGCCGCACCAGGCGGGCTGGGAGCACTACCTCGCGCGCCTCACCGTCCGCTCCGAAGGCGGCGACCCCGGCCCCGACCTGTGGATGCAGGAGGCCGAGGAGGCGGAGGAGGACGACTGAGCCGCCCGCGGGTAATTCGCTCGCGCACCACCCCGCCCGTCGCGGAGACTTCGGACATGGCCACCCACTCCTCGCATTCCCGACCCTCTCAGCACTCGCAGACGTTCAGCGCACACTTCGACACCCGTGGCTATCCGGTGGTGGACGTGCGCACCGGTTACGCCGGCTGGGTGGAGCGCTACGAGGAGACCGTCGAGGACCTGATGGACGTCGACGTCCTGGCCTCGCTCGCCGTCCCGCGCTGGCACGAGGCGGTGCGCGCCGCCGACCTGGGCTGCGGCACCGGCCGCACCGGCGCCTGGCTGCGCGGGCAGGGTGTGGGCGCGGTGGACGGCGTGGACCTGACCCCGCAGATGCTGGAGCGGGCCCGGGCGCGCGGCGCGCACGAGAAGCTGATCGAGGCGGACCTCGCGCACACCGGGCTGTCCGGCGGCGCCTACCCGCTGGTGGTGACCTCCCTGGTGGACGAGCACCTGCCCGACCTGCGTCCGCTGTACCGGGAGGCGTTCCGGCTGGCCGCGCCGGACGGGCTGTTCGTGCTGGTCGGACTGCACCCGCAGTTCATCATGACGGCCGGGATGCCCACGCACTTCACCGCCGCCGACGGCACCGAGACGGCCATCACCACCCACCTCCACTACGTCGGCGACCACGTCGCGGCGGGCCTGGCAGCCGGCTGGACGTTGGCGGAGCTGCGCGAGGAGAAGGTCGGCGACGCCTGGGTGGCGCGCAAGCCCAAGTGGGAGCGGTACCGCGGGGTCCCGGTGTCGGCCGCCTACGTCTGGCGCAAGATCTCCTGAGCCACTTGTCCAGCCAAGCTGTGCGCACTTGTCCAGTCAAGTCGCACGCACTTGTCTGACCAAGTTTGGTGTTCATTCTTCCGCCCGACAACGGCGGCCTGTACTTATGTCCCGTCCATGCCGCACAGCCAGCACCACCTCTCGACGGGACGAGGTACACCATGCGACTGCGCCGAAGCGCTCTTGGCGGACTGCTCACCCTCCTCGGCACACTGATCGTCGCCATCCCCGCCCCCGCCCAGGCGGCGGGGACCAGCGGCAACCTGATCGTGAACGGGAACGCGGAGGCCGGCGGCTTCTGCACCAACGACTGGAGCGCGGCCACCACCGTGCCCGGCTGGACGGTCCAGGCCGGCGCCATCGACGTGGCGTGCTCCTCCATCGGCTCGTTCGGCTACCCGAGCGACGGCAACACCCCGGGCAAGGCCTTCTTCGCCCCCGGCAACTTCGGCGACGGCTCGATGAGCCAGACCGTCGACGTCTCCTCGGCGGCCACCGCGATCGACGGCGGCGGCGTGCACTACAACCTCGCGGGCTGGCTGGGCGGTTGGACCACCTACGGCGGTTACGCCGCGGTGAGCCTGCACTTCCAGGACGCGAACGGCAACCCGGTCGGCGCGACGGCCAAGCTGCCGACGGTCTCCGCCACGGACCGCGGCCTGGCCACCAAGTTCCTCTCCCGCACCGCCACCGGCTCGGTCCCGGCCGGCACCCGCAGCATCCAGGTCGAGGTGCAGTTCCTGTCCACCTCCAGCGAGACCGGCTACCTGGACAACCTGTCGCTGACCCTGGACACCCCCGTCACCGCCCCGGCGCCGCTCGCCGCGCCCGCCTCGCAGGTGCCCGGCTACGACCACGTGTTCACCGTGATGATGGAGAACACGGACTACTCCGAGGTCATGAACGACCCGACGGACACGCCGTTCATCCACAGCCTGATGGCGCAGGGCGCGACGCTGACCGACTCGCACGGCGTCTACCACCCCAGCGACGAGAACTACCTGGCGATCGCGGGCGGCGACACCTACACCAAGGGCGCCACCTACTGGCCGAACATCAACTCGCCCGAGAAGAACCTGGGCGACACGATCGAGGCCGCCGGCAAGACCTGGAAGGCCTACGAGCAGGGCATGGTGACGCCCTGCAACGCCAGCAAGGGCGGCAGCGACAGCTACTACGAGCCGGACGACGCGCCCTTCATCAACTACAGCGACATCGCGGGCAACCAGGCCCGTTGCGCGGCGCACCTGTTCGACACCACGCAGCTGACCACGGACCTCAAGTCGGCCGCGACCACGCCGAACTTCTCCTGGATCGCCGCCGACGACTACTACGACGGCGAGTCCTCCGGCAACGGCAGCTCCACCAGCCTGAAGACCCAGGACGGCTGGCTGCAGCAGACCCTGGCGCCGATCATGTCCTCCCCGGCCTGGACCCAGCAGCGCTCGCTGATCCTGCTGACCTGGGACGAGAGCGAGAACGAGGGCTACGACCACGTCGCCACCATCGCGGTCGGCTCGCAGGGCACCGTGCCGGCCGGCACCAGCAGCGCGAGCCACTACGACCACTACAGCATCGGCCGCACCATCGAGTCGGCGCTCGGCCTGCCGGGCCTGACCGCGAACGACACCTACGCGACGCCGCTGAACGACGCGTTCGTGCCGTCCACCGCGACCACCCCGACGCTGACCGGTGACCTGAACGCGGTCAGCAACGGTGGCAACGTGACCTTCCGCTACACCCTGCCGGACACCTCGCAGGTGAGCGCGAAGAACTGGATCGGCATCTACCCGGCGGGCGTGAAGCCGGGCGCGCAGTCCTCGCTCACCTGGGCCTACACCCCCAACCAGAGCGGCACGGCCACCTTCTCCACCGGCAAGCTGAACGGGGCCGGCAGCTACGACGTGTACTACCTGGCCAACGACGGCTACGGCGTCCTCGCGGGCCCGTTCCGCCTCACCGTCGGCTGACCCGGCAGGCTGACCCGGCGAGCTGACCCTGCGTCAACTCTTGACGCAGGCATGCGGAGCCTGTGAAATGCCGGTGCGTTGAACTTCGTTTGGTCCTGTTGGCTTATGTCATCGGAGGACGATCGATGCACCGAAGGGTCCGCACACTCCTGACCGGCTGGGCCGTCACCGCAACGGCGCTGCTGGGACTTGTTCCCGGCAGCGCCGTTGCGGCGCATGCCGAGTCGAACGGCGTCGCTCTCACGCCGCCCATGGGATGGAGCAGTTGGAGCTTCATCCGGAAGAACCCCACTGAATCCAACATCGAGGCCCAGGCCCTGGCGCTGAAGAACAGCGGCCTGCTCGCCCATGGCTACCAGTACGTCAACATCGACGACTTCTGGTACCTGAACCCCGCGAACTCCGTGGACGCGAACGGCCGCTGGGCCACCGACACCAGCCGCTTCCCCGACGGCATGGGCGCGGTCGGCGCCTATGTCCACAACCTCGGCGAGAAGTTCGGGATGTACCTCACCCCGGGCATCCCCGTCGCCGCCTACAACCAGAACACGCCCATCGCCGGCACCAGTTGGCACGCGCGCGACATCGTCTCCAACACCTCGTCCTACGAGACCAACTACAACTACGGCTCCGGGTCGATGTACTACATCGACTACAGCAAGAACCCGGCCGCCGCGCAGGCCTACCTGAACTCCTGGGCCGACCAGCTGGCCTCCTACGGTGTCGACTACCTCAAGATCGACGGTGTGGGCGACTGGGACGTGGCCGACATCCAGCACTGGTCCGCCGCGCTGAACCAGTCCGGCCGCCCGATCCATCTGGAGCTGTCCAACAGCCTCGACCCCGCGAGCGCCGCCACCTGGCGCCAGTACGCCAACGGCTGGCGGATCGACGGCGACGTGGAGTGCTACTGCGGCTCCGGCTCGTACCCTCTCACGAGCTGGAACAGCGTCTCCTCGCGGTTCACGGACGCGCCCAGGTGGGTCCCGTTCGGAGGCCCCGGCGGCTGGAACGACCTCGACTCCGTCGAGGTCGGCAACGGCTCGAACGACGGCCTGACGGCCGACGAGCGCCGCACCCAGCTCACCCTGTGGGCCGCCGAGGGCGCGCCGCTGCTGCTCGGCACCGACCTGACCAACCTCGACCCGGCCGACCTCGCGCTGCTCACCAACGACCGCGTCATCGCCGTCGACCAGGCCGGGGTCCCGGCGCACCCGGTGGACCAGGTGGCCCAGCAGCAGGTGTGGACGGCGGCGAACAGCGACGGCAGCCACACCGTGGCGCTGTTCAACCTCGGCTCCGGCACCGCGACGGTCACCGCGCACTTCGCCGACCTCGGCTTCACCGGCGCAGCCGACGTCCAGGACCTGTGGGCCGGCACCGACCTCGGCAGTTCCACCGGCTCGTTCTCCGCCTCGTTGGCGAGCCACGCCTCGATGCTGCTGAAGGTCACCCCGGCGGCCGGGGCCGCCTTCGCCACCCTGCACTACGACCTCGTCAACGCCGGCACCGGCCAGTACCTCGCCACCAGCGGCTCCTCGCTGGTCACCGCCGCCGCCGACGGCGGCACCGACCAGCAGTGGCAGCTGCCGCCGACCGGCAACCAGTCCTACCGGATCGCGAACGTCGGCAACGGCCAGGTGGCCGCCCTGGGCGGCAACTCGCTGTGGACGTTCACCCCGAACGGCTCCGGCGCCTACACCGTCACCTCCCGGCTGGACGGCCAGGTGGTCGGCGTCAGCGGTTCCTCCGTCGTGGAGCAGTCCGCGAACGGCACGGCCTCGCAGACCTGGAAGCTGGTGCCGGTCCTCGTGCCCGGGCAGCAGTACCGGATCGTCAACGGCGCCACCGGCGGCCGGATCGACGTCAACAACGACTCCACCGCGGACGGCGCCTCGATCCTGCAGTGGCAGGACAACGGCCAGGCCGACCAGCGCTGGTCCTTCGTCGCCCAGTCCGGCGGAGCCGTCACCGTCGTCAACGCGAACAGCGGCAAGCTGCTCAACATCCCCGGGCCGACCACGACCCAGGGCACGCAGCTGATCCAGTACCACGACGACGGCAACAGCAACTCCCGCTGGACCGTCCTGGACGCGGGCCCCGACCTGGTCCAGTTCCGCAGCTCCTACGACGGGCAGCTGATCGATCTGAGCAACAGCGGCCGTTCCGACGGCACCTCGGTGCTCCAGTGGCCCGCCGACGGCGGCAGCAACCAGACCTGGAGCCTGCTCGCCCCCGAATGAGTCCCGCGGAAAGCAGAGGTGGTTGCATGGGGGCCGTGACGATCGACGACGCCGTCCTCACGGCCCTCCGTGCCCACACCACGCTGACCCTCGCCTACGCCGACACGGACGGCCCACAGGCCTGCGCGGTCCTCTACGCGGTCACCGGCGCGGGGGCGTTGGTCTTCGTCACGGCCGCCACCACCCGCCACGGCCGCGCCTTCGCCGACGACCCCCGGGTCGCCCTCACCGCTCAGGCCGACGGCCAGGAGTGGACGCGACTGACCGGCGTCCAGGGCCGCGGCCTGGTCCGCCGCCTGCCGGAGGGCGGCGAGGAGCGCGCCGCCGCCTGGGCCGCGTACACGGAGCGCTTCCCCTTCGTCACGCAGGACGCACGGCTCGGTGCCGCCCTGGCCGCCACGGCCCTGTGGGAGCTGCGGCCCACCTGGCTGCGCCTGATCGACAACGGCCGCGGCTTCGGCACGAAGATCGAGTGGCCGCCCACCCCCAAGGGTTGAATCCGGCGCCCTCGGGCATGACCATAGAACCGGATGCGGTCGGGTGCACCCGGTGTCCCCGCTGCACATGACGGAGCGGTTGGGAGGCGGTGGGATGGCCACACCGTCGGTAGCGCCACAACCCTCGGCGCCGGTGCCGCGCCGCGGCAACCCCCTGCGCCGTCGCACGGACTCGCTGCGGTTCTGGGTGCGCGTGCTCTTCGCCTCGGCCCTGGCCCTCGCCGTCGCGCTCACGGTCCTGCTCGGGCTCCGTCTCTACGCCGACGGCCGCGCCGACGCGGCCCGGCAGGCCGCCGGACTGCACCGCGTCGACACCGTCGCCGCGAGCCAGCCCGTCTCCGCCGGAGTGGACGCCTGGGTGGCGACGCTCACCTGGAGCGACGCGACCGGCGCGCACCGCGCCCAGGCCCCCGTGCCACCCGCGACCGCCCCGGGCGACCACGTGCCGCTGTGGGTCGACGCCAAGGAGGTCCCGCAACCGGACCCGATCCCCGCCGTGCAGAGCGCCGGCAGCGCCGCCACCTACTCCCTGGCGATCTTCTCCGGCTCGGTCCTGCTGCTCTCCGGCGGTTACGCCCTGGCCCGCCACCGCATCGACGCCTGTGCGTGGAAGTCGTGGGAGGCCGAGTGGGCCAAGGTCGAGCCGGAGTGGACGCACCGGCACTGAGCGACCGGCACCGGGTCACCGGCACCGGGTCAGCCGCACCGAGCCGGGTGGGGCTCAGCCGAAACGCCCGTTGACGTAGTCGGAGGTGCGCTCGTCACGCGGGCTGTCGAAGAGCTGCTCGGTCGGCCCCGACTCCACCACCCGCCCGGGGGTGTCGTGCGAGGCCAGGAAGAAGGCGCAGCGCTGCGAGACGCGCTGCGCCTGCTGCATGTTGTGGGTGACGATGACGATCGTCAGACGACCGCGCAGCAGCTCGATGGTCTCCTCGACACGGCGGGTCGAGGTCGGGTCCAGCGCCGAGCAGGGCTCGTCCATGAGCAGCACGTCCGGGGAGACGGCGAGGGAGCGGGCGATGCACAGGCGCTGCTGCTGGCCGCCGGAGAGCGCGCCGCCGGGCGTCTTCAGCCGGTCCCGGACCTCCGTCCACAGGCCGGCCCGCACCAGGCTGGTCTCCACCAGCTCGTCGCGCTCCTGGTGGGTGACCTTGATCCCGGCGAGCTTGAGCCCGCTGGCGACGTTGTCGTAGATCGACATGGCCGGGAAGGGGTTCGGCCGCTGGAAGACCATGCCGATCCGGCGCCGCACCGAGGCCGGCAGGCGGCCGGGGGCGTAGACGTCGTCACCGTCCAGCAGCACCTCCCCGGCCAGGCCCGCGCCGCGGACCATCTCGTGCATCCGGTTCAGCAGCCGCAGGTAGGTCGACTTGCCGCAGCCGGACGGGCCGATCAGGGCGGTGACCTGCCCGGCGGGCATCGTCAGCGAGACCCGGTCGAGCACCTTGCGCTCGCCGAACCAGGCGGAGACGGCCCGCGTCTCCAGCCCGTGCGTACCGGTCGCGGTCGCGGCCTGGACCGCGGGCATCTGGACCGTCGGGGCGAGATCGGCGTCGGTCATCAGGTTCTCCCGCTCGTCAGCGTCGTCGGTGTCGTCAGTGTCGTGAGGGTCGTCAGTAGAGGTTGGGCAGCAGCGCGGCGGCGTTCTCGTACACGGCCCACAGCAGGGCCAGCAGCACCGGCGTCAGCGCCAGCCAGGTGGCCGAGCGCCGCCAGCGGAAGACCCCGAGGACGGTCAGCACCACGGCCGCGACCAGCGCCAGCGTCCACAGCTGGAGCGGGGCCACCGCGTCCGGCTGGCCGACCAGCGCCTTGTCGGCCGGGACGACGGCCGGGCGCCCGCCGGGGTTCGGCACGGGCGTGCCCTCCAGGTGGGCGTCGACGAGCACCGTGTCGGTCGGGATCCAGGACCCGTCGGCGGTGGCGAGCACCAGCAGGTTCGTCGCCGCGTCGTGGAACGGCCGGCTGCCGGTCCCCGCGCCGTCGACGACGTAGCTGAACCGGCCCTGCCCGGTGGTGACCTGGATGTGGTCACCGGGCCGCAGCGCGCCGAGGTGCGCGAACGGGCCACCGAAGGCGGTGCGCCGCCCGAACAGCACCGCGGCGCCGCTCTGACCGGGCAGCGCGGTGTCGCGCCGGTGGCCGGGCCCGCGCATCAGGTCGCGGGCGGTGGTGCCCTCGACCACGACGGCGTCGCGCAGCCCGATCGCGCCGATGTCGAGCACCGCCACCGGGTCGCCGTCCGGGGCGCTGCCGGTCGGCGCGACGGCGCCTGCGAGGTCGTTGGCGAACGATCGGTGCACGGTGGCCTGGTAGTGCTCCTCCTGGAACCCGCTCAGGGTGAACAGGAAGGCTCCGAAGCCCAACAGCAGCGTGCCGAGCAGGCTGGCCGCGTAGGCGATGCCGAGCACCGCCCGCCGCAGCCGCGAACGCGGCGCCGGAGCGGCCTGGGCGGGGGCCGGCGCGGCGACCGGCGCCGTGGACGGCTCGGTGACGACGGCGCTCATCCGGCCGCTCCCCCGCTCCGGCGCCGCCGCCGCAGGTAGGCGCCGAGGATCGGCGGCACCGAGACCACCGCGATCAGCTCCACGGCCGTCAACGAGGTCAGCGTCCAGTCGTCCTGACGGCCCGCCAACTCCACGACCGTCCCCGGCGCCGCAGCAGCGCCGCCCCCGGTGCCGCCGCCCCCGACCGGGACGACCAGGCCGGTCTGCGGGTCGATCATGGTCCCGCCGGTCCCGGCGCTGCCGCCGGAGGCGCCGCCGCTGCCGCCGGTCCCGCCCGTCCCCCCGCTCGCGCCGCCGCTGCCCCCGGTCCCGCCGGACGCCCCGCCGCTGGTCCCGCCGCTGCTGCCGCCGCAGGTCAGTGGCGCGCCCAGCTTGTCGCAGGGGTTGGGCTGCGGAGCGTTCTGCAGGATGGTCAGCTGTCCGGCGGAGTTGAACGTCGGGTTGGGGCAGTTGCGCAGGGTGTTCGGGTCGACGCCGCCGACCTGCCCGGGGACGTGCTGGACCTGCAGCAGTCCACCCCGCACCAGCCCGCGCGGGATGGGTGAGTACCCCAGCTGGGGCGCCTCGCCCTGCCCGGCGCACAGGATGTAGTCGATGTACTGGCTGAGCGCCGCACCCTTGGCGTTGTCGAAGCGCGGCGGTACCGGCAGCGCGGCCCCGGCGCGGGGCACGATCAGGTAGCTGTAGCTGGAGATCGGGTAGGAGCGCGGGTCGCTGTTGGTGTAGACGCCGTCGAGGTTCTGCTGCAGGTAGTTCGGGTCGCTCGGCGGGGTGCTGTCGTCGACGCCGCGGATCTTCGCGGCCGTCAGCGCGACGGCCACGTTGGAGGCGGTGGGCAGCGAGTAGTACCCGGCGGGGTTGAGCACCTTGACCACGGGCCAGTTGGCGCGCAGCGCGTAGGCGTACTCGTCGTAGCCGATGGTGCCGAGCCCGGTCGGCGACTGGATGTAGTTGGCGACGACGTCCGAGCCGTTCTGCGCGACCATGCGGCCGGACGGCGGGTAGAACTCGGTGTAGTCGCCGCAGGGCACGCCGACGGTGGCCCGGCAGTAGGCGTCCCACTCGCTCTGGTGGGTGTGCTCCATCCACCGCGTGAACTGGGCGGTGGCGCCGGAGCCGTCGGAGCGCACCACCGGGGTGACCGGGATGTGCGGCAGCTGGGTGCCGTAGTCGTTGGTGATCGCCGGGTCGTCCCAGTACTGGATCTTGCCGGTGAAGATCTTGACGATGGTGTCGGGCGAGAGCCGCAGGTTGCGCACCTGCTGCCCGGCGAGCTTGAGGTTGTACATGAACGCGGTGCCGCCCGCGGTGACCGGCACGTAGGAGTACCCGAAGGTCGGGTTCTCCGGCTGTCCGGCCCCGCTGGTGCCGCCCGAGCCGGCGCCCGCGTCGGCGGTGGTGCGGAACGGCACGTCGGAGGCGGTGAAGTCGTCCTGGCCCAGCTCCCACTGGTTGCGTCCGGCCGCCGAGCCGATCGGCGTGAAGTTGATGACGATGCCCTGCGGCTCCACGTCCTGGCGCCACTGGTCCAGCGCGGGCCCGGCCCAGCTGGAGCCGTCGCCGTTGAGCGAGGTCGACGCCCAGCTCTGCTGGCTCTGGGTCATCAGCAGGGCCGGCAGCAGCGCCAGCAGCAGAAGCAGCCGGGCTCGTGTGCTTCGCGTGCGATGCCTTCTCACCGCGTCCCCTCCTTGGTGGTGCGCCCTCCGAGCAGGCGGGCGGTGACGAACAGCAGCAGCACGATCCCCATCAGCGCCATCGCGGCCGCGAAGCCGCGGGCCACCATGTACGGGTAGGGCTGACGGACGTAGTTCCAGATGTAGAGCGGCAGGCTGACCTGGTGGTCGCTGAACGGGTTCCAGTTGGTGTGCGAGGTGAAGCCCGAGGTCAGCAGCACCGGCGAGGTCTCGCCGACGCCGCGGGCCATGCCCAGCAGCACGGCGGTGACCAGGCCGCGCCTTGCGGTCGGCAGCACGACCGTCCACACCGTGCGCCAGTGGCTGGAGCCCAGCGCGTAGGAGGCCTCCCGCAGGGTGCCCGGCACGAGCCGGAGCACCACCTCGGCGGCGCGGGTGATGATCGGCATCATCATCACCGACAGCGCGAGCGAAGCCGCGAAACCGCTCTTCTGCAGGCCCAGCGTCAGGATCACCACGCCGAGCACGAACAGGCCGGCGACGATCGACGGCAGCGCCGTCATCGCCTCGACGACCGTCCGCACCGCCCGCGCGGCCCGCCCGCCGACCTCCGAGAGGTAGACCGCCGTGGCGATCCCGAGCGGGACCGAGAACAGCGTGGCGAGGCCCAACTGCTCGAGCGTGCCCACGATCGCGTCGAACGCCCCGCCGGAGTCCAGTGGCGAGAGCGCGCCCGAGTGCTCCATGTCCTGGGTGTAGAAGTTCTGGTGGTGGGCCGCGTCCCAGCCCTTCCAGGCCACGAACCCGATCTGGAAGCCGATCATGGTGACGACGAGCGCGCCCGCGCTCACCGCCAGCGCCCGCACCGAGTTCTCCCGGGCCGTGCGCGGATCCCACTGGGTCCGGCCGACCAGGAAGTACAGCGCGTTGAAGAGCAGGAACCAGGCGAGCAGGAATCCCTGTCCGCCGCTGAGCGGCAGGATCCGCTCGTAGAGCAGCCAGGTCAGCGCGAGGCTGCCGCCCAGGGCACCCAGCAGCGAGGCCACCCCCGGTCCGGTCAGCCCGCCGACGCGGATCCGCCGCTCGGGTGCCGCCGGAGCCGGCGCCTCGGGTCGCGGCTCGGCCCCGGACTCCACCGGCGCCTGCGACGTGGTCGTCGCCATCTCTCCCCCTCCCTGCCCGTCAGTCGGCGGTCGCCGCGCCGGTGCGCGAGCGGCTGATGATCGTCGAGGCCAGCACGTTGACGCCCAGGGTCAGTGCGAACAGCACCAGGCCGGCCGCCATCAGCGCGGAGAGGCCGAGGTCGTCGGACTCGCCGAAGCGCAGGGCGATCAGCGAGGGGATCGAGTTGGCGCCGTTCTGCAGCACGTGCCAGGTGACCGAGAAGTTCGGCGAGATGATCAGCGCGACGGCGATGGTCTCGCCCATCGCCCGGCCGAAGCCGATCATCACCGCGCCGACGATCCCGCCCCGCGAGTACGGCAGCACCACGCTGCGCACCATCCCCCACCGGGTGCTGCCCAGCGCGTAGGCGCCCTCCCGCTCGCCGCGCGGCGCCTGGGACATCACCTCGCGGCTGAGCGAGGTGATGTACGGGGTGATCATCAGCGACACCACCACGCCCGCGATGAAGGTCGAGGAGGTGTAGGAGGACGGGATGTCCGCCTCGGGCACGTGCAGGAACGGCAGGAACCCGCCCAGGTGCAGGGCCATCCACCGGACCAGGCCCACGATGTTCGGCTGGAGGAAGACCAACCCCCACAGGCCGTACACGATGCTGGGGATCGCCGCCATCAGGTCCACCAGGCTGATCAGGAACGAACGGAGCCACAGCGGCGCGTACTCGGAGATGAAGACCGCGGTGGTGAGCGACACCGGCACCGCGATCAGCAGTGCCACCACAGCGATCATGACGCCGTCCGGCAGCACCGACGCGACCCCGAACGACCCCGGCTTCCAGGCGGTCTGCGTGAAGAAGGACCCCCCGGCCACCCGCAGCGCCTGCAGTCCGCGCAGCAGCAGGAAGAGCGCGACCAGGCCCATGATCACGAACACCGACATCCCCGCGGCCCGCAGCCCGCTGCGGAACAGCCGGTCCGCCGGGGTCACCGGTGCGACGATCCGCCGCGGCCGGTCCTCCGCCGCCTCCCCCGGCGCCACCACCGCCTCAGCCACGACGGGTCACCCGCCCGCGCAGCGACCGCCACGTCCGCCGGCTGCCGCGCCACAGCTGCGTGCCCGCGTCCGTCCCGGTCAGCACCAGCGTCGCCGGGCCGCCGACCAGCAGCACCGCGCCGGCGATCAGCAGGATCGGCAGCAGCAGCCGCTGTCCCCCCACCCGGTTCAGGTCGGGCGTCCCGACGGCCACCGGCTGCGTCGAGGCGAGCGCCTGCGGCTTGGCCCCACCGGACGTCCCCGTTCCCGACGCCGTCCCGCCGGTGGCTCCGCCGGTCGTTCCCGCCGCGGTCCCGCCGGTCGTGCCGCCGGCGGTCCCCCCGCCGGTGGTCCCGGCGGTTCCGGCGCCGCCACCGGAGCCCGACCGGTTCGAGCAGGGAGAGGTGGCGCTCTGGTTACCCGGCTTCTGCCCGTCCTGCCGCTGCAGGTCACAGGTCGCCGCGGTCAGCTGCGCCCGTTGCGCGGCCGTGAGCGGCACGAACCCCGGCGCCAACTGGCCCGGCTGGAAGCCTGCTTGCTGACCCCCGGTGGGGCTGCCGGCCCGGTCGAGGAAGGCCACGATCTTCGCGACCTTCGCGGCCTGGACCCCCTGCGTCGGCAGCATCGCGTACTGCACGGTGGTCAGCGGATACGCCTGCTTGTCCGTGGCGAACCCGGTGCTGGACGGGGAGGTGTACGGCAGCATCGCGGTACCGGTCGACGGGTTCGTCGCCATGTCGCCGACGGCAGCGCCGAGCGACGCGGTGCCCGGCCCGACGTACGCGCCGGCCGGGTTCAGCAACTGCGCCTGCGGCAGCGAGAACGCGGCGGCCTGGCCCGCGTCCACGACGGCCATCACCGAGCGGCTGCCCACCAGTTCGGGGGTGATCCGGGGGTGGTTACCGGTCTGGTCCGGGGACCACTGCAGGGAGGCCGGCTGCGCCGCCAGGATGCCGCGCGCGACCTGGACCAGCCCACCGAGCTGCGGGACCCACTCGTAGGTCTTGCTCGGCTTCGGGTCACCGGTCCCGGTGGACGCCGACTGGTCCTGCGGGATGAACGCGTTGACCGGATACCCGGCGAAGGCCGGCTTCAGGTAGTGCGTGTCGACGTGCATGCCCCAGGGATCGGGCTGCCCCGCCAGGAACGACGCCGCGTCCGGATCCGCCGCGATCCAGCTGGTGAGCTGCTGGACCAGGTCCGTGGTGCCGCCGACCACGATCGGCAGCGCGGCGCCCGCGTTGGCCGAGGAACAGGAGGGCCAGTTCGGCCCGTCGGTCCCCGTCGGGTTCAGCTTGAGGAACTCGGGGTCCTCGTAGATGCAGGCCGGATTGCCCTTGGTCGAGTCGTACTCGTCGGGGTTGATGCTGCCCACGTACGACTGCGTGAGCTGCTTGGCCAGGAGTCGGGCGTTCAGCTTCATCGAGGTGATGGGCACCCCGGTCTTGCTGTCGTCGACCCGGAACGCCACCACGATCCCGTTCGTCGCCAGCGGCGCGTAGACGTACGGGCGCGGCGCCGGCGAGGTGTCGGGGTAGGCGGTCAGCGCGACGTCCGGGCCGACCCGGTTGAGGAACGCCTGCCGGGCCTGCGGCTCACCGCCGGTCGAGGTGTACTGGACCGAGATCGGGCTGCTCCCCTGGCAGAAGCCGGACCGCCACGACTGCATGATGCGCGAGGCCATCTCCAGACCCTGCACGGAGAAGTCGGCCGCCCGCGCCTGGCAGTCCGTGGGTGTCGAGGCGAAGCCCAACGGCACGACGACCCGGTTGTTCCAGGCGCACTGCTCCCCGTCCGCGTTCGTCGTCTCGAAGTCCGAGGCCGCGAAGTTGGCGTCGGATGCCTCCGTCACTCCGTCCGGGATGTCCGTGTCCCAGGTGTGGTTGCCGCAGCCGGGGTTGGCGGCCCCGAGGAACTGGGCGACACCGATGGCGTCGCCCCCGTAGTTGGGCTCGATCACGAGGGAGCACGCGTGCTTGGGGTCGCACCCCAGGGTCTGGCTCTCGTGGGCGGTCCACACCTCGATGTCCGCCTCGCCGGTGCCGTCGGGCCGGGTGACGGCCAGCACCTCGTTCGAGGGGAACTCGGGCGTCGTCGACCCGGCCGGCGGCTGCGGCTGCTGGAAGCCCTTGCTCGCGGTCGCCCCGTACTGGGTGCTCCCGTAGCAGTCGGTGACGGCGGGCGTGGTCCCGCGGCACTCGTAGACCCGCACGCCGTAGAAGATGGAACTGGCCACCTGGACGTTGGCCACACCGGGGTCGACCAGGGCCGGCGAGCCGTCGCTGTTCACCGTCGGCGTGAACCCGGTCCAGCTCACGTGCACGACCTGGTCGGTCAGGTTCCGGGTCTGCGCCACGGTCACCGTGCCGCGCGGCCCGTACGTGCCCTTGGCCGGCTGCCACACCGGGGGCCCCTGCACCGTCACCGCGCTCCCGCCCGCTGCTGCGACCGCTGCTCCGGCCGCGGGGGCCGCCTGGGCCGTCACCGCCTGCGGCAGCACTCCGGCCACGAGAAGGAGCGTCGCTCCGAACATGGCGGCCAACAGTCCGCCCGCGCGCACATGTCTCGATCCCATCCCCGCTCCCTTCTCGTCAGTGGCCTATTTCGCCTGCTGCACATGACATGTGACGGTCCGCCAGGTGTATGAGGCGCCAACGTGACGGCTCGGGTCGTGGCGGGAGGGACGGCCCCTGGTACGGGCCGTCCCTCCGTCATGGGCGTGGGTTCAGGACGCCGGGGTGAAGGTCAGCGTCAGGGCGCCGACGGCCGTGCCCGCCTTGAAGAAGGCCGTGCACAGGGCGTGGTCCAGGTAGGTGGCCGCGGCCGGGTCGAGGTCGGTCTCGGAGGCCGTGAGCGTCTGCGCGCCCGTCGTGGCGTCCGTCGTGACGTTCAGGTCGCCGCTCGGGTCCAGCAGTGCGACCGGGGTGGTGCTGCCCTGCGGGACGCCGGTGACGGTGCCGGACAGGTCGTCGAAGGCGAGCTGGGTGAAGGTCACCGTGCGGTGCTGCCGCGCGTCGATCACCACGATGGAGCCGCCGAACTGCGCGGCACCGGAGTACCCGTTGAGGTTGAGGTCGCCGCCGGTGACGGGGAAGGTCGCGGAGACGCCGCCGGTGGTGCTGTAGCTCGCCGACGCGGGCGTGCCGACGACGGCGCCGATGCCCTCGATCAGCGCGCTCTTGACGTAGGCCGTGCTCGCGGTGAGCACCAGGCTGCCGGAGGCCGGGGTGGTCGCCATGGCTGAGGGCGCGGACGCGGCGACGGCGCCGATCACGGCCAGGGCGGCGACGGGGACGGCGATGCGCTTGATCTGCATGGTCACTCCTTGGAAAGGCCGGGAACGCGGGGAACCCAGGGGACGTACGCGGACGGTCACGGGCAGAAGGTGACGGGCCGGCGCCGAGGCGCCGACCCGTCGGATGCCGTGTCGATCAGACGGCGTGATGGATCAGGTGGTGGTGATGCCGCCGCACAGGCCGAGCGGCAGGAAGCCGTAGCTCTTCACGTCGGCCACGGCCTTCGTGTTCTTGCAGACGTAGCCGGTGGAGCCGAAGATCGCCTTCAGCGCCGTGGCGTGCGCGTCACCCTTGTTCCAGTCCGCGGTGCGGACGACGTTGTAGAGGGTGCGGGCGTAGGGGCTGCTCGCCTCGGCCGAGGAAATCACCTTGTTGGTGGTGTCGATCGGCGCGATGCCGTTCGTCTCCTGGACGACCAGCGGGCCGGGGGCGTCCGTGGTGGTGGTGTGGCCGCCGTAGACCTGGCCGATGTAGTGACCCACGGAGTAGGGCACGATCGAGTCCTTGGTCTGGAGCAGGGTGTTGGTGCCCTCGTTCTCCTCGACCGTCTGGTTCACGCAGGAGCCGACCTGCGCGTCCGTGATCCCGATGACCGACTCGAAGAACGAGCGGGTGCCGGAACCCAGCTGCGGCAGGAACGCCTGGATGGTGTTGGCGGAACCGGTGTACCCGGAGATGTCCGTGATCTGGTTCCACTTGGTGTAGGTGCAGGTGAAGATGGACTTCAGGTCCGCCGTGGTGAGGTTGGTCGGCGCGTCGCCGCTCTTCTCGGAGGCCCAGGAGACCGCGTCCTTGGCGAAGGCGATGAACGACAGGCCGGTCGGGTCCGAGCCGATCTTCGGGCCGCGGGAGGAGCGGGCGTAGTCGATCGTCGCGCTGGTGTTGGCGGCCAGCGCGGTGATGCCGGCGCTGGAGCCGTTCGGGCGGGCGATGCTGCTCGCGCCGGTCTTCGGGGTGATCGGGCTGGTGCCGGTCGCGTCCCAGCTGTACAGGTGCGGGGTGCCGGTGTAGTCGGTCGACAGCTGGTTGAACAGCGCCTGGGTGGTGTCCGAGCCGACACCGACGATGTCGGTCGCGGCGGGGGTCACGGACGGGTCGGCCAGGGCCGGGCCGGCCGCGAGCAGGGCGGCGGCACAGCCGAGGGCGGCAGCAAGGAGCGGCTTCGACGGGCGGAGCGTGCGCATGTTCCGGTCCTCCACGAGGGCGGGTCGTACCTGCGTACCCGGAGCCGCGGTTCGGGCTCCGGCCGGGGTAGAGCCTTGCCGGAGCGCCCACGGCCGACAAGGAACCCGACCCCCGCGGTCGGCGCCGGTCCGCGGAGGTCCGCCCAGCTCAGCGGCGGTTCGTCGGAGCCCTGGCACACCGGGCGTGCTTCTCCCGGTGGGGACTCAAGTGCCTGTGGGCCACGCGATGTTCACCAACTCCAGCGCCGCGGTGAACCCCTCGGCGCCGCGTCGGCACTGGTCCATGCGCAGGTAGCCTCGGGCGCTCCTGGCCACCGCCTGCCGCTGCTGGCTGTCACTACGGCGGGCCGGGAGGTACGCCGTCCAGTGCCAGGCGCGACCGCTCGGCGGCTGCATCAGGCCGAAGCGCAACTCCCTACGGTCAGCGTGCAGTTCGCGCAGCGCCGCAGCCAACTCCTCGGCCCCGGCGAAGAGGTGGGCCGAGGTGGCGAGCGGCCGACCGTTGGCGGCCAACAACGTCCAGGTCATCTGGGCGCCGGTGCCGCGCACGGTGACCACGCGCGGCATCCGTACGGCCGGACGACGCGCGCTCACAGCTCGCCCCGTTCGGCTCTCTCGCCCTGTTCGACCCGCTCGACCCGCTCGGCCCGCTCGGCGTCCAGCAGCGCGATGAAGACCCCGAGCGCCTTGCGGCACGTCGCGTACCGCTCGTACGCACGCGGGGAGCGCGCCAGTGTCCGACCCTCCCCCTTGGTGACCGTCCAGACCCAGCCCACACCCTCGTGCACGTGCGCGATCCGGGCGTGCGCCTCCACCCCCTCACCGGATAAGCGACGGCAGGCCGTCAAGGCGGCCTCCTCGGTCCGGTACTGCGCCGGGGAGACCCCGACCACACGCCCGTTGACGGCCTTGAGCCGCCAGCCGTAGAGACCGTTGCCCGCCCGTCCGGCCGTGCACCGCCCCTTGCCGACCAGCACTTCCGCCACTGCCGGCACCCCCCTCAGTGTGCTTCGGCTGACCCAGTTGTCTGTGGAACAGGTGCTGGACCAGTGTGAGGTGGGAGGAAGCTTTCCTGTTCGTGCCCGAGCTGCTGTTCGCCCGGCGGTGGCGCCTCGTTCAACACGCATCGGGCACGGATCACACACAAACGGACAGAACCCACCCGCCCGTGTCGGTCACCGGGCGAACGTCAGTGGGAGAAGCGGGCACGGTACGTCCCGAGCCCGTCCCCGCCGAGGTCGTCCAGATGCGGGGCCCGGCCCGTCATCGTCATCACCAGCGACAGCATCGGGCCGTGCACCTCCGGGCCGTCCCCGTGCGTCCAACCGACGTCGTCGGCCCGCAGCCGGAGCCCGGCAATCCGGTTCTTCGCCCCGATCAGCAGGTTCGACCCCTTGAAGAAGTCCGCGGTCCGCACCAGCGACTCCTCCGGGTACACATGCCGCAGGCCCAGCGGGCGCCGGATGTCCTCGGGGTGCACCACGGCCTCCCCGAGCATCGCCTCGACCGGCCCCGGCGGCGAGGTCGTTCGGTCCTGCACCGCCCGGAACGCGGTGATCGTCTCCTGCGGCGTCGGCTTCGTCCACGCCGCGACCCCGGCGTCGGCGAACCTGGGGAACCTGAACCCCGCCTTGGCCATCTCCCCCAGGAACCTCGGCGGGGTCATCATCGCGGTCGACAGCATGTGCCCGAGGACCTGGTGCACGCTCCACTCGGTGCACAGCGACCGCGTCCCCCACACCCCGGGCGCGGACCCGACGCCCTCCAGGTCGTCCAACAACGCCTTCCGCTCCGCGTGGATCAACGGCCACGGACTTCCGGCTGCACCCATGACGATCACCCCATCCGGGCCGACCACGGTGTTCACCCCACAAGTAGCACCGCCCGCCCCACTCCGCACCCGGAGAGGGCAGCAGAAACGCCCCGGACCGTGATCGGTCCGGGGCGTTCGCGCGTGTGCCCCATGCAGGATTCGAACCTGCGACACCGGCTTTAGGAGAGCCGTGCTCTATCCCCTGAGCTAATGAGGCCACTGGCAGGGCCAGGGCCCTGCCACCGGCTCAGTGTACCGGGTCTGTGGATCAGTGTCGGGGGATCAGCGTCGCGGATGCCTTCGGGTGCGCCAGGCATGGAGGGCCAGGCCGGCGAGGAAGGCCACGCCCAGCAGGGTGTACATCTCGCCGAGCGGGATCTGCGACAGGGTCCAGTGGTACTCGAGGTTCTGGTTGTACGGAACCCACCAGATCAGGCCCGACGCGAGCAGGCCGTGGGACGGGTCCTGGCGCGGCCAGGCCGCGAAGAGGAGGAGCAGGGACAGCGGGGCGAGGAGGGCGAGCAGGCGGTTGGTGCGGTCGGCGCGGCGCAGGGCCCAGTCGGTGGCCAGGACCAGGGCGGGGAGGATCCAGACCCAGTGGTGGGACCAGGAGATCGGTGAGGCGAGCAGGCCGACCAGGCCGGCGGTGAAGATCGCGGCCAGCTCCTGGCCACGGCGGCTCAGCCAGGCCGCGAGCAGCAGGCCGCCGAGGCCGACGACGGCTGCGGCCAGCATCCACAGGTGCTGGACCTGGGCGCCACCCCGCAGCGCGCGGTCGATCATGCCGTGCAGCGACTGGTTGCCCAGGTAGTCGACGCCGCCGACGCGGGAGGAGTCCCAGAACAGGCCGCCCCAGTACTGCCCCGACTCGTGCGGGAAGAGCGCGTAGGCGCCGAGGACGGTGACGGCCAGGGTGCCCGTCGAGACCGCGGCGGCCCGCCAGCGGCGGGTCAGCAGCAGGTAGGCGATGAAGATGCCGGGCACCAGCTTGAAGCCGGCGGCCAGGCCCACGCCGACGCCCTTGCCCCGGAAGCGGTCCGGGAGGCAGAGGTCGGCGACGACGGCGAACAGCAGCAGCAGGTTGACCTGGCCGAAACCGAGTGTCTGCTGAACCGGTTCGGTCCACAGCGCGGCGGCGCCCAGCAGCAGCGCGGCGCCGGCCCGTCCGGCGGAGACCGGGTGGCCGAGCCGGCCCCAGGCCAGCCAGGCGGTTGCGAACAGCACCGCCACGGAGGCCGTGGTCATGACGGTGATCAGGTGCGCGAAGGAGAGGTGCGAGGCGACCGCGAAGACGGTCGCCGCGAACGGCGGATAGGTGAACGGCAGCTTCACCCACGTGTAGTTCGCGGTGTAGAGGCGGTGTCCGTGCCGCAGTGCGAGGCCGCCGTCGCGGTAGACCTGCAGGTCGAGCTGGTCGTCGCGGAGGCCGAAGTCGTGGACGTGCTCGTAGGCCACGAACGAGCCGATCGCGCACAGCGCGGCCACCAGGCCCGGCCAGAGCAGCCAGTTGGGCAGCACGTAGCCGGGCGATCTCCGGCCCGCCGGGGTCGGCGCGGCCGACGTGAGGGGGGCTGCCTCAACGGACATCGGACAGCGCCCCGTTCCGGCGGACGGCGGCGAAGGACGAGGCCAGGCCGCGCTTGAGCAGCGGCGCCAACGGCCGTTCCACGAGCCGGTGCAGCACGTAGGCGACGGTCAGCATGACGGCCAGCGTGACGGCGACGGTCGGGTAGGGCGGCAGGTGCCGGCTGAGGCGGGTGATGATCTCGAACCCGATCTCCTGGTGGATCAGGTAGAGCGGGTAGGTCAGCGCCCCGGCGACGGTGAGCCAGCGCCAGTTCATCCAGTTGAAGGCGCCCACGGCCGCCAGCGCGACCAGCGCGAAGGAGAGCGTCACCACGGCCGCGGTGACCTTCCAGGACAGGTGGTAGCCCGCGCCGCCCTCGTTGGTGTGCATCAGGATGGAGATCCTGTTCTGCGCCATCAGCCAGCAGAATCCGACGATGCCCCACAGCAGCAGGTTCTGGCCGAAGCGGTACATCAGGAAGAGCGCGATCCCGGCGATGAAGTACCAGGCGTACTGCGCCTGCACCACGGCGTCGAGCACGGGGAAGTTCACCGAGGCCGAGATCAGCGACAGGAAGCCCCAGATTCCGCAGAAGGCCAGGACGCGGCGGTAGGTGAGCCCGAAGGCCACCACGACGCCGAAGATGATGTAGAAGCGCAGCTCGATCCAGAGGGTCCAGTAGACCGCGTCGATGTCGCTCACACCCATCGGCGCGTGGGCCATCGACAGGTTGGTCAGGACCCGGGTGATCGACGGACGGGTGGGGTCGTTGCCCCACCGGTTGGGCACCAGGTAGAGCACCGCGGAGGTCAGCAGCACCCCGACCCAGTACGCGGGGAAGAGCCGGGTGACCCGGGAGGTCACGAAGTCCCCGACGGAACGGCCCCAGCAGGTCATGCAGATGACGAAGCCGCTGATCAGGAAGAAGAGTTCGACGCCGAGCCAGCCGTAGGCGCCGACCGACTGCCCGAGCGGCATCAGGTGGCCGCTCCTGCCGTGCCAGATCGCCGGCCAGCGCTGGACTCCCATCCAGTGCCAGGACAGCACCGCGAGTGCGGCGACCAGCCGCAGACCGTCCAGGACGTACAGGCGCGGACGGGCCTTCGGGTTCGGCTCCGGCAGACGCCCGACTGGTGCACCCGACTCGGCCCTCGGGTCTGTCGAAGAGGCCTGCGGGGGGATCGTAGTGGTCAAGACGACTCTCGCATCCGGCGATCAGGGAAAGGCGGTACACCCTCCACTAGCCCGGAGACGATAGTCATACAAGACGCGGAAAATCCACCACTTCCGGCCTCTTGGCCGGGCACAGAACGGCAATTTCTGTGGAACATTTGGTGCTGCGGTAAGAATTACATAAGAACCAATCGAACTAATCATCAGGGATCGGTCAAACACTGCGCATTCGCCGCTATTCGTTCACGGAGACAGCGTTTACGCCTGGTACTTTGACGCGCCCTCAGCCCCACGAGCGCCGTTCCCACACGCCCGTGAGGCCGCCCATCTCGGAAACGGAACGGGTCTCAACCTCATGTCCGCTCCAGCCGCGCCACTGCTGTCCGTCGTCATCCCGATCTACAACGAACAGGACGCGCTGCCGCTGACCGTGCAGCGACTGCGACCGATCCTGGACGGGATCGGCGAGACCTACGAGGTCGTCGGCGTGGACGACGGCAGCACGGACGACACGGCCGCGGTGCTCACCCTGCTCCAGTCCCGGTGGCCGCAGCTGCGGGTGGTGCGGCTGCGCCGCAACTCCGGCCACCAGGCCGCGCTCACCGCGGGCCTGCACCGCGCGCTCGGCCAGTACGTGGTCAGCATCGACGCCGACCTGCAGGACCCGCCGGAGAAGATCGTCGAGATGCTGGCCCTGGCCCGCGAGGGCTACGACATCGTCCAGGGCGTCCGCGACGACCGCAGCTCCGACACCTTCTTCAAGCGCAGCACCGCCGGCGCCTACTACTCGCTGATGCACCGTCTGGTCGGCCGCGAGATACCCAAGCACGCGGGCGACTACCGCCTGCTCAGCCGTGCCGCCGTCGACGCGCTCACCTCCCTGCCCGAGGCGCAGCCGGTCTACCGGCTGCTGGTGCCCTGGCTGGGCTTCCGCAGCACCTCGGTGACCTTCCAGCGCGAGGAGCGGGTCGCCGGCAGCACCAAGTACCCGCTGTCCAAGATGGTCCGGCTGGCCGTCGACAGCATCACCAACTTCTCCGCCGCGCCGCTGCGCCTGGCGACCTGGATGGGCCTCGGCAGCTTCGTGCTCGCCTTCTTCCTCGGCGTCTACACCGCGATCGAGCAGGTCCGCGGGGTCACCGTGCCCGGCTGGTCCTCCCTCTTCGTCGCCGTCGTCTTCTTCGGCGCGGTCCAACTGGTCTGCGTCGGACTGCTCGGCGAGTACGTCGGCCGTATCTACTCCGCGGTGCAGGGGCGGCCCGCCTACTTCATCGGCTCCGACTCGGCGGACCTCGCGGACGTCGTGGAGGTCCCCGCCGTCACCGTGTCCGTCCCGGCGCAGGTCGGCTGAGCGGCGACCATGGCCACGCACCAGGCCGAGGCTCCCGCCTCCACGACCGACGCCACCACCGCGCGTGCCCCGCGGCGCCTCGACGCGGTCTCCCGCTGGGCCCCGGCCGGCACGGCCCTCGCGTTCCTCTACGCGGCACTGCTGGCGAGCCACACGGCCCCGCTCGACCTCGCCAAGTACAGCTTCTACGCGGGCTGGGCGGTACTGCTGCCCGGCACACTGGTCTACCGGGCGCTGCAGCGCACCCCGCACACGCTGGTGGAGGACCTCAGCCTGGGTGCGGTGACCGGCCTGGTGCTGGAGCTGGTCGCCTGGGCCGTCTTCACCGGCCCGGGTTGGCAGTCGGCCGCCGTCGCCTGGCCGTTGGCCGTCGTCGTGCCGTTCGCGCTGGTCCCCCGGCTGCGTCGGCACTGGCGGCCGCGCGCCTACGCGGCCACGCCCTCCCGTGGCTGGTCCTGGGCCGTGGCGGGCACGGTGGCGTTCACGACGGCCTACCTCTACCGGGTGTTCCTGGCCGTGAACGCGATCCTCCCCGACCCGGCGGCCGGGGAGAGGAACAAGCAGTTCATCGACCTCTCCTACCTCCTCTCGCTCGCGGGCGACGCCAAGCACCACGTGCCGCTGACCCTCCCCCAGGTCTCCGGCGAACCGCTGGCCTACCACTGGTTCGCCTTCGCCAACATGGCGATGAGCAGCAGCATCGGGCACATCGACCTGCCGGTCGTGGAGCTGCGGCTGATGGCGCCGGCCTTCGCCGCACTCACCATGACCGTCATCGCCGTCGTGGCGTGGCGGCTCAGCGGCAGGCCCTGGGCCGGGCCGGTGGCGGGGCTGCTCTTCTTCGCCGTCGGCGAGTTCAACGCGGTGGGCCCGGGCTCCTACCCGTTCGGCTCACCCGAGGTGTCGGTGATGGTGTGGGCGAGCCTGTCGTTCACCTACTGCCAGCCGCTGCTCCTCGCGCTCGTGGTGGCGATCGGCGACGGACTGGCCGGCGAGGGATTGGCCGGCGAAGGGCGGGCCGGCGAAGGGCGGGCCGGCAGCCGGCGGGCGGCGGTGCCGCGCTACGGCCGGGCGGGCCGCTACGCCCTGGTGGCCCTGTTCGCCCTCGCCTCGAGCGCCGCCAAGGCCACCTCCCTGCCGGTCACGCTCGGCGCGCTGGCCCTGGTCGGCCTGGTGCTGCTGGTGCGGGACCGCCGCATCCCGTGGGACGTGGTCGGGACGGGCGCGGTCGTGGCCGCGGCCCAGCTGCTCGCCACCGCCGTGATCTTCGACTTCCAGAGCTACGGCCTGGCGGTCGAGCCCCTGTCCAACCTCAGCGGCTACTGGGCCGACCCGCACCACCTGCGGTCGGCCACCGGTCAGGCCGTGGTCGTGGCCGGGGTGTGCCTGGCCTTCCTCCTCCAGTCGCAGCTGCGCGTCGCGGGCGCGCTGCCGCTGCTGTGGCGCGGGAAGCTGCGCATGGAGCCGGTCCAGTGGCTGCTCCTGGGCGGCGCGGTCGTCGGCCCGGCCGCCTTCCTCGCGCTGAACGGCTGGAACGCCAGTTACTTCACCCACGCCGGACTGGCCTTCGGAGTACTGGCCTCGGCCTGGGGCTACTGCGAGGCGTTCGACCGCGCCGCGTTCTCGCGCACCGCCAAGGTCGCGCTCGCGACCGTGTCCGTGGCCGGGGTCGCGCTGCTGACCGTGCTGCTGGACTCCGGAGCGCACCGCTGGCAGCTGGTCACCGAGGACCTGCTCGCGGGCAACCACGAGCAGCACAGCTACAGCCCGCTGCTCCCGTTGCTGGGCGCGGCCGCGGCACTCGCCGTCGTCGCCGTGGTGGTCGGCCTGTTCTGGCGACCGGCCTCGCGCCGCCTCCCCGGGTTCGCCGGGCTGCGCCGACGCGGCGGAGTCGTCCTGCTGACCGGCGCGCTGCTGGCCGGGGCGCCGACGCTGCTGCTCGACATGGCCCACCCGACGGCGGGCCTCACCTCCTTCGGCGCCTACCCGCTGCCCGCCTCCCGGGTGGACGCGGCCCGCTGGATCCGGGACCACAGCTCCCCCGACGACGTCCTGGCCACCAACTCCCACTGCGTGACCCACGACGACTTCGCCCACCCGCAGGCTTCCTGCACGACCATGGAGTCGTTCTGGCTCAGCGGGTACTCGGAGCGCTCGGTGCTCGTCGAGGGCTGGGCCTTCGCCCCCCGCGTCCAGGGCTCGACCGACACGGCCTTCTGGGACCCGGCTCTCCTCGCCCTCAACGACGCGGCGGTCACCGACCCGACCGCCACGCTGCTGCAGCGCCTGCACACCCGGTACCACGTGCGCTTCGTCGTCGTCGACCGCCGCATCGGCCACGAGTCGCCGGCCCTGGCGACCCTCGCGACACTCGTCTACGACAACGGCCGCATGGCGGTCTACCGCATCGGCTGAGAATTCTTCGCGACCGGGGCAACCTTCCGGACCCGCGTCCGTGTTGAACAGGTGATGCGGACCACCGCACGACAGCACCCACGCGGACACGGGCGAGGACGGTGACAGTGGACGGGCCGACGGGCTTCAGCGACTACGTCGCCCAGCAGCGGGGAGCCCTGGTGCGGCTGGCCTACCTGCTGGCCGCGGACCGGGATGCCGCGGAGGATCTGGTGCAGACCGCGCTCGTCCGCGTCTGGCCCCGGTGGGAGCGGGTGAGCCAGGGCACGAATCCGCACGCGTACGTGCGCAAGGTCCTGCTCTCGGTGTTCCTGAACGCGCGGCGCCGTTGGTCGGTCCGGGAAGTGCTGCACCCGGGCCTGGAGCTCGAGGACACCCGGAACGCGTACGGGCACGTCGACGAGGCCGACCTGATGATGCGCTACCTGCGGCAGCTGCCGCGTCGCCAGCGCGCCGTCATCGTGCTGCGGTACTACGCGGACCTGAGCGAGGCCGACATCGCCGAGGTCCTGGGGTGCAGCCCGGGGACGGTCAAGAGCCAGTCCGCCAAGGCCCTCGTGAAGCTCCGCGCCCTGCTGTCCGTCGGTACCCAGCTGTCCCGACAGGTCGAGGGAGGCCGTTGATGTCGAAGGAAGAGGAACTGCTCAGGCGCGGTCTGACCGCGGCCGCGAGCCGTGCGGCCGCACCGCCGGACCTGTTCGACAAGGTGGCCGGGGCTCGGACCAGGGCCAGGCGGAACCGCACCCGGCTGGCCGTCGCGGGCGGGACGCTGGCCGTCGCCGCCGTCGCCACGGTCACCGCGGTCGCCACGCTCGGCGGCTCCGGTACCACCCAGGTGACCACCGCGGCCGCGGGCCTCACCGCCTCCTGCCCGGCGACACCGGCCGACCCGCAGCACGCACTGTTCAACGCCTGGCGGGGTCCGACGCGCGTCGACCCCGCCCCGCGGCGGGTCCTGGTCTGCAGTTACGTCCCGCACACCACGAATCCGCTGACCTGGCGCCTTGCTGCGTCGACCGAGCTGACCGGCCCGCGGGCGGCGACCGTGGCGGGGCGGTTCAACAGCGCGCCGACCGCCGACCCGCGGCAGCGTTGCCTGAGTGCCGGCCACGAGGAACTGTGGTTCTTCATGACCGGCACGTCGACGACCGCGGAGGTCCGGGCCCAGATCGGCGGGTGCGGCTACGCCGACGACGGCACGCACGCCGTCTCGTGGCGCTACCCGGACCCGCTCACCGAGGGCTCGGCGGCCTCCTGAGCCGTCACGACAACTGGCTCACCGGCCCGAGCTGCGCCAGCGCGGCGGACCCGATGTTGCTGATGCCCCAGTCGGTGATCCGACCGGTGGCCGGGTCCACGAGGATGGTGAGCGTGTTGCTGGTGGGCAGCGCCCCGGCCTTGCGCTGCTTCATGGACCGGACCGGGCTGAAGTCCCCGTTGAGCTGGATCACCTCGACGGCCTGGTCGCCCTGGACGCGGTCGCCCCCGAGCAGGGCCTTGATGGCCTGCTGGCGCGTGCTGCGGGTCGTCCGCGCGGACCCGAGGTGGGAACCGTGGGCGCGGGTCGCGACGCCCTGGACGATCTGCGCCAGGACACGGGCGCGCTGGGCGGCGTCGGCCGGGAGCGCGTGCGCCGCGGGCGCCGCGAGCGGGGCCGCGCCACCGCCGCAGCCGGTGCTGGCGTAGAGGTTGCTCCCCGAGGCGGAGGTGCCGACCCAGCCGGAGTTGGTGTTCCAGACGTTGGGGCTCGCCCAGCTCCAGCTGGACCCGACGCGGTACTGGAAGTTGTCGGCCCAGCCCTGGAGGGTGGCCGCCGTCGTCGTCGACTCGAACCCCGCGTTGGCGTACAGGCCGCCGGAGCCGTTGCCGGCCGAGGTGCCGACCAGCGACCCGCCCAGGTAGACGTTGTCGTTGTCGTTCCCCGCGTAGTACACGCTGACGTTGGTCGAGGTGCCGACCGAGGCGTTGCGGATGTAGTGCTCGTTGTAGGTGCCGTTCGGCCGCATGTCCGCCCAGTACCACAGGAAGCCCTGGTAGCCGCCCTGCAGCGAGCCGGCCGTCATGCCCTCCTCGGTCCAGGTGTCGTAGCTGACCTGGGGGGTGTCGGTGGCGAACCACATCTCCCAGTCGTCGAAGTCGGTCGAACGGTTCGCCACGCTCAGGCAGTTCACGTCGAGGTCCACCCCGGCGGCGTTCGGGTGGCTGCCGTTCCCCTCGAGCTGGTTCTCCGCGTAACAGTGCCCGTTGGACGTCGCGGACGTGCAGTTGCTCGCCTGCGCGCTGCCCGCCACCCCGACCACGGGGACGGCCGCCAGCATGGCTGCGAGCGCGAGAGTCTTCCTGAACTTCACAGTTCCCCCTACGAAGCTTCGAAGATTTCAAGCGGGAGCAGTCGACCATGCGCGATCACGCCCAGCAAGGGGGTTCAGGCTTCCAAAACCAGACAGGGAACCATAGTTGACGAGACGTCAAATCAACTCATGTGCGGACATGCCAAGGGGCTCGCGCCCCGGTTTGGCACCGGATGACCCGTCGGGCGGACCGTCCGACAATGGCTTGAAGCCGTGCCCTCGACGGCGCTCGGCGGCGGGCGTCGGCGGTGGGCGTTCAGCGGTGGGCGGTCAGGTCCGCGAGCTTGGCCTCCAGGACCGCCGCCAGGGGGTTGTCACGGCCGGTCAGGGCGGTGAGGGCCTCGGTCCAGACGGCGTGGGCGGCAGCGGGTCGGCCACCGGTCGCGTGGAGGTCGCCGAGCCGGTCGAGGGTGGCGGCCTGGCCGTCGAGGTCACGCAGGCCGGCGCGGAGCGTGGCCGCCTGGCGGAAGGCGAGGGCGGCCTCGGTGGTGCGGCCGAGGCGCTGCCGGGTCTGGGCCAGGCTGTCCAGGACGCCGGCCTCGACGTAGGGGATCGGGTCCGGGGAGGACTGCAGGATCGCCAGGGCGGCGTCGTAGCAGTCCGCCGCCTCCTCGTAGCGCTCCAGGGCGTGGAAGGCGAAGCCGCGGTTGTTGAGCGTGGCCGCGTGCAGGCCGGGCTTGTCGGCCATCCGCCCGTCGGCGACGGCCAGGCCGTGCCAGTGCGCGGCCTCCTCGTAGCGCTTGAGGTGGTGCATGACCAGGCCGACGTGGGACATGGTCGAGGTGTGCGCGGTGCGGTCGCCCGAGAGCTCCGCCTGCGCCAGGGCCTCGCGGGCGCGGCGCTCGGCCAGCACCAGGTCGCCGAAGCCGATGTAGGAGATGCTGAGGCCGAGCAGCATCCACGCCTGGCCGAGGGCATCGCCCAGGCGTCGCGCGGAGGCCAGGCCGACCAGGTTGACCGAGCGGATGGACTGCCAGTTGCCGCTCTGCACCGCGAAGATGTGCATCGCCATGGCCAACCGCCAGGTGACCGGCGTCGGTTCGCCCTGGGCGCTGAGCAGCACCGCCTCGGTGAGGTTGGCGCGCTCGTCCTGGTACCAGGTCAGGGCCGTGGCACGGTCGGTGAAGCCGGGCAGGCCGCCGGGGCAGGGGCCGGTCTCGGGGCGGCACAACAGGGTGCGTTCGCGCTGGAGCAGCTTGGCCGCGTGGTCGGTCGCGTGCGCGTACCAGGCGGCCAGGCGTGCCGCGGCCGGGGTGCGCTCGGCGGCGAAGAACTCGCGGGCGCACTCCTCGGCGTAGACGCGGACCAGGTCGTGGTACGAGTACCGCTCCTCGCCCCGCGCCTCGACCAGGTGGGTGCGGGCGAGCGCCTCCAGCAGGCGGCGCGCCCCGGCGAGCGGCACCTGCAGCATCGCGGCGGCCGAGTCGGGCGTCACGTCCGGACCGCTCCACGCGCTGAGCAGGGCGAACGCGCGGGCCTCGGCCGGGTCGAGGGCGTCGTAGCCGACCGCGAAGCAGCCGCGCACCGCGCGGTCCTCGACACGCAGCTCGTCCAGGCGGTGGTCCTGTCCGCGCAGCCGGGCGGCCAGGGTCGCGACCTTCCAGCCGGGCTGGCAGGCGAGGCGACTGGCGGCGATGCGGATCGCCAGCGGCAGCCCGGCGCACAGGCGCAGCACCTCGGCGACCGCCTCCGGCTCGGCGGCGACGAGCGCCGGCTCGACGATCCGCCCGAACAGCCGGGCCGCCTCCTCCTCCGCCAGGACGCCGACGGTGAAGCGCCGTGCGCCGTCCAGGCCGGGGAGGGTGCTACGGCTGGTGACGAGGACCGCGCAGCCGCCGGAGGCGGGCAGCAGCGGGCGGACCTGCGCGGCGTCGCGGGCGTTGTCGAGCAGCACCAGGATCCGGCGGCCGGCCAGGGTGCTCTGGTAGAGCGACTCGCGCTCCTCCACGTCCTGGGGGATGCGCTGCTGCGGCACGCCGAGGCCGCGCAGGAAGCGGGCCAGGACCTCGCCCGGCTCGGCCGGGGCGCCGCCGAAGCCGCGCAGGTCGACCTGGAGCTGCCCGTCGGGGAAGCGCTCGGCGGCCTGGTGGGCGACGTGCAGCGCCAGCGAGGTCTTGCCGGCGCCCCCGGCGCCGGCGAGGACCGCGACGGTGGCCGCGCCGCCGCGCTCGTCGCGGTCGGCCAGTGCCTCGCGCAGCCGCGCGACGAGCACCTGTCGGCCGGTGAAGTCCCGCAATGCGGGCCGCAGCTGACGTGGGATCACCGCGTCGGCCACCGGGACGGCACGCGGCGCGGGCACTCTGGCGAGCGCCGGATCACCGTCGAGGACGCCTTGGTGGGCGGCCTGCAGCGCGGGCGAGGGGTCGACGCCGAGCTCGTCGGCGAGCAGGCGCCGCACCCGGTGGTAGACCTCCAGCGCCTCGCCGCGCCGGCCGCAGCGGTACAGGGCGAGCAGGCGCAGCTCCGCGACCCGCTCGTCGAGCGGGTGCTCGGCGTGGAACGCCGCGAGTTCCTCGACGACGTCCTGGTGGCGGCCGAGGGCGAGTTCGCCGTCGAGGCACTGCTTGTGGACGGCGACGCGCAGTGCGTCCAGCCGGGCCGCCTCGGTGCCGAGGGCGTCGCCGGCCAGCCCGGCGAGGGCCGGTCCACGCCAGCAGGCAAGAGCGCGGCGCAGGGCGGGGACGGCGCGCGCGGGATCACCCACGGCCTGCCGGGCCTGGTCCCGGGCCTGCTCGAAGGCGAGCAGGTCGAGCCGGTCCGGCGGGAGTTCCAGCAGGTAGCCGCCGGGCCGGGTGGCGACCAGGCCGGGGGCGGCGGCGAGGGCACGGCGCAGCCCGGAGACGGCGTCCTGCACCTGGCGCACGGCGGTGGTGGGACCGCCGTCGTCCCACATCGCGTCGACCAGTCGGTCCAGCGGGACGGTGCGGCCGGCGTCGAGCAGCAGGGCCGCGAGCACCTTGGCGACCCGGGGGCCGCCGAGCATCACCTCACGACCGTCGACCTCCACGAACAGGGGCCCGAGGACGCCCGCCCGGACGTCCGGCTGTCTCGTGCCCACTGGTGTCCGCAGCTCCCCATGTCGTGTCGGTGCCGTGTCGGCCAGGACGAACCTAGGACGGATCTAGGACCGGTGTCCATATCGTCAAGGGCGCAGGCCTGAGCCGGGTGGAACGGGGGATCACCCAGCTCAGGCCTTTCACCCCCGCTTAAATATGCATTCTCGGTGCATGTTAGCTTGGGCCGGTCGGGGTTGGTCGGACCTGCACCAACCCACCGCACCCACCAGGAGCCAGGCATGCTCTCCGAGAAGTCGACCCCCGTCGTCCGCACCACCCTGCCCGCCGTGGGCGCGGCCATCGGCGACATCACCGAGCTCTTCTACGCGAAGCTGTTCGAGGCCCACCCGGAGCTGCTGCGCGACCTCTTCAACCGCGGCAACCAGGCCGCCGGCACCCAGCGCCAGGCCCTGGCCGGCTCGATCGCCGCGTTCGCCACCCACCTGCTGGAGCACCCCGACACCCGGCCCGACGCGATGCTGCGCCGTATCGCCCACAAGCACGCCTCCCTCGGCGTCGCCCCCGCCCAGTACGACGTCGTCCACCGGCACCTGTTCGCGGCGATCGTCGAGGTGCTCGGCGACGCGGTCACCCCCGAGGTCGCCGCCGCCTGGGACGAGGTCTACTGGCTGATGGCGAACGCGCTGATCGCGCTCGAGGAGGGCCTCTACGCCGAGCAGGGCTGCCTGGCCGGCGGCACCTGGCGCGACTGGGAGGTCGTCGACCGCACCGAGGAGACCGGCGACGTCACCTCCTTCCTGCTGCGCCCGGTCGGCGAGGGTGCCCGGCCGCTGCCGTTCCGCGCCGGGCAGTACGTCTCCGTCCAGGTCGAGCTCGCCGACGGCGCCCGCCAGATCCGCCAGTACAGCCTGGTCGGCGCGACCGACGCCGTCGTGCGCCAGATCGGCGTCAAGCGCGAGCCCGGCGGCGAGGTCTCCAACCACCTGCACGACCACGTGGGGATCGGCGACACCCTGCGTGTCTCCGCCCCCTTCGGCGACCTGGTGCCGACCGGGGACCTCGCGGACCGCCCCGTGCTGCTCGCCTCTGCCGGGATCGGCGTCACCCCGATGCTGTCGCTGCTGCACGAGCTGGCCGGCCGCGACCACCAGCGGCCGGTGCTGGTCGTCCACGGCGACCGCTCCCCCGCCCACCACGCGCTGCGCGCCGAGCAGACCGCGCTCGTCGGCAAGCTCGCCGACGGCACCGCCACGTACTTCTACGAGCAGCAGGCCACCGCCACGGACCGGACCGGCCTGGTCGACCTCGACGACACCGAGGTGCCCGCGGGCACCGTCGCCTACCTGTGCGGCCCGCTGCCCTTCATGCGCGCGGTCCGCGCCCAGCTGCTGGCCAAGGGCGTGCCCGCCGCCGACATCCACTACGAGGTCTTCGGCCCCGACCTGTGGATCGCCGGCTGACCACCGGGCCGCGCGTCAACCCGCGTCGCCGGGCCGCTTGCTGATCGCCAGCAACAGCGGCCCGGTCGGCGCTGCGACGACGTCCGTCACCGAGACGCCGTCGAGCGAGGCGTAGAACGCCTCCTGCGCCTGCCGCAGCGCACCGCGCAGCCGGCAGGCCGCGTTGAGCGGGCAGGACTCCTCGTCACCCACGCAGGCGGCCAGGTCGCCCGTGCCCTCGAAGGTGCGCACCACCGCACCCACCGACGCCGCACGGCCGGCCACCGTCAGCTCGAGCCCGCCGCCACGCCCGCGCCGGGCCTCCACCAGCCCGAGATGCTGGAGCCGGGCGACGACCTTGGCCATGTGCGTGTACGCCGCCCCGAGCGCCGCGGCGACCTCCCGTGTCGTCGGCGCCGTCCCGCCGGACTCCACCGCGAGCCGCATCAGCAGCCGCAGGGCCAGGTCGGTGGACTTCATCAGGTGCATGACTCGAGCCTACTGGGGGCACGTCGAAAACTGGCATCCACGATGCGTCTTCACTTCGGGCGCCGGTCGCGGGCGTGTCCGTTCGCACGAGCACCACTCACATGAACGAGACTGCTGGGAGGCCAGACGAGGAGGCGACGGGCATGAGCACGAGCGAGGCGGAGGTCACGGTCGCCGACGCGCCGCAGGCGCACCGGTTCGAGGCGCGGATCGAGGGCGAGCTGGTCGGCTTCGCCTCCTACGTCCGCGACGGGGAGCGGGTGGTGTACCAGCACACGGTCGTCGGCCCGGCCTACGAGGGCCTCGGCATCGGCGGCCTCCTGGCCAGGGCCGCCGTCGAGGACGGCATCGGGCGCGGGATCCGGGTCGAGGTGACCTGCCCCTTCATCACGGCCTGGCTGACACGACACCCGGAGTACCAGGACAAGGTGTCCGGCACTCCGGGTGTGTGAGAACGGACGTCACCCGACGTCACCCGGGGACTGCGTCAGCCGATGCGGCCGGCGAAGTCCGGGGTGTAGTTGGAGATGGTCTCCCACTTGACGCCCGCGCTCGGGTTGGCGGCCTCGACGAAGCGACCGCCACCGACGTAGAGCGCGACGTGGTAGGTGCCCGCGGCGCTGCCGTCGTTGGACCAGAACAGCAGGTCGCCCGGCTGGACCTGGTCCACGGAGATGCGGGTGACGCTCGACGCCATCTCCTCGCTGGTGCGCGGCAGGGAGACGCCCGCCTGGGCGTACGCGGCCTGGACCAGGCCGGAGCAGTCCCAGCTGTTCGGGCCGGTGCCGCCGTAGACGTAGGAGTCACCCACGTGCGCCTCGGCGAAGGAGATCGCCGTCTGCGCCGCGGAGGAGGAGGCCTGCGGGGCGGAGGTGGTGGCCGAGGCGTTGGTCGCCGTGGTCGTGGTGGAGGTGGTCGCCGCGGAGGAGTCCGAGGAGGACGCGTCCGAGCTGGTGCCCTGCGCCGAGGAGGCGCTGCCGCCGAGCGTCAGCTTCTGACCCGGGAAGATCAGGTTCGGACCCTGCGTCAGGGTGCCCTTGTTCAGCTGGTAGAGGCGCTGCCAGCCGCCGGAGACGTTCTCCTTGTGGGCGATGGTGGAGAGCCAGTCGCCGGACTGCACGGTGTACGTGCCGGACGCCTTGGACGCCGACGGCGCCGAGGAGGCGGCCGGGGCCGAGGCGGTGGAGTCCGAGCTCTCGCTGTCGTCGGAGGAGCTGCTCGACGCGCTGCTCGACGAGGACGACGAGGAGGCCGAGGACGAGGCGGACGAGGACGAGGACGCGGCGGAGCCGGAGGTGTTCAGGGACGGAGCGGCGCCGCCCTGGGACAGACCGGCCTGCGGGCCACAGACGGGCCAGGCGCTGGGGCCCTGGTTGGCCAGGACCTTCTCGGCCGTGGCGATCTGCTGGTCCTTGGTGGCGAGGTCGGCGCGGGAGGCGTACTGCTGGCCGCCGTAGGAGTCCCAGGTGGACTGGTCGAACTGCAGGCCGCCGTAGTAGCCGTTGCCGGTGTTGATCGACCAGTCGCCGGAGGACTCGCACTGGGCGACGGCGTCCCAGGTGGAGACGGTGGCGGCGTGCGCGCCGGTCGCGGTGACCAGCGGGAGGGCCATGCCGGCGCCGGTCAGGCCGACGGTGGCGACGAGGCGCTTGGAGATACGGCGGGCGTTGCTGGGCGCGCGGTGGCGACCCGTGCTGCTGGACAGCATGAGGTGGTCCTCTCCCACGCCTGCGAGGTGAGCTGTCGGGTTCGGGCCGGAGTCGCCCGGCCGTGCTGTGGCACGGCTTCACCCCAAGCCGCGGACGAGACGTCCGCGGCGACTTACCTGGGTCCCCCGCTCCTGCCGTGGTGTGCGTCGGGTGACGTCTGACGATTCCCCGGCGGCAGGACTCGGCGTTCCGGAGATGTCAGTTCCGCTTAAGTGCGGCTGGCCGTGACGGTAGGCAGATCGGCCCCTAAACCTCAAGCCAGCGGGCGGGCTTTGAGAGGTCCATCACGTCACTGTCACAGGATTCACAGAACCGCCCTCCCCATTTGCCCGTTTTGTCGCCACGGGTTGCCAGGGTTCCTATGGCTATGTCCGTTTGATGCACCTTCGGCAGGACGTAAAAAGCGCGCCCCCTCCGCGGAGGGGGCGCGCTCCCGACTGACGGCCGGTCAGGCCAGGCGGGTCAGCTTGGCCCCGAAACCGGGCGCCGCGAGATCCGACTGCAGCGCGACCGGGATCGTCTGCGCGCTCGCCCCGCTGCCGACCACCAGCTCGCCGACGACCGTGCCGGCCGCCGCCGCGTGCGAAATCCCCTTGCCTCCCACGGGCCGCAGCGAGACGCCGACGGACAGGCCGCTCCAGCCCGTCACCTGGACGTCCTCGGTCGCCACCACCGGCGTCCTGCCACCCAGCCCGTCGTCGACGTAGCCGACCACGTCGCCCTTGTGCGCGATCGTGTGGCCCTGCAGCGCGCTCTCCGCGCTGAGGATCAGCTTCTTGCTGTTGGCCAGGGCCTGGTCGAGGATGCCCTGCCCGGGACCCGAGCCGACGGCCGGCTGGCTCAGCGTCACACCGATGATCAGCTGCGGCACGCCGCCCACGTTCTGCTCGGCCGCCCAGACCAGGTTGCCCAGCGCCGCCGTGCTGCTGCCGGTCTTGATGCCGATCACGCCGTTCTTGCCGACGAGCGTGTTGGTGTTCGCCGTCAGCCCGTTCAGCGGCGAGTCGAACTGCTGGGTGCCCACGACCTCCCGGAAGACCGGGTCCGCCATCGCCGCGGCCTCCAGCTTCAGCTGGTCCGCGGCGGTGCTGCGGGTCGTCGCGTCCAGACCGCTCGGGTCGGTGTACGTCGACTGCGTCATGCCCAGCTGCGCGGCCGTGGCCTGCATCTTCTGCACGAACGCGGCATCCGTCCCGGCATCCCAGCGCCCGAGCAGCCGGGCCACGTTGTTGGCCGAGGGCAGCAGCAGCATCTGCAGCGCCTGGTACTCGGACAGCTTCTCGCCCAGCGCGACCTTCTGCACCGACTCACCGGCCGGCTTGCCGGTGTTGTAGTCGTTGACGGCGCCCTGGTCGACGGTGATCGTCGGCCCCGGCTCGCCCTTCTTCAGCGGGTGGTCGCGCAGCACGATGTACGCGGTCATCATCTTGGTGACACTCGCCAGCGGCACCGGGTTGCCGCTGCCGCTCTGCCCCATCAGCCCGAGGCCCGGCACGGCAACGGCCGCCTGCCCCTTGACCGGCCAGTCCAGTGCGAGCGTCCCGCCCTGGAACGAGTAGCCCGTCGCCGCGGACTGCGCCAGCTTCGGCGACGGCAGCGGCCGCACCAGCTGCACGGTGCCGAGGATCAGCACGAGCAGCACCAGAAGCGTCCCCCACAGCCGAACGCGCCGCAGCGCGACCCGCATCGGCGTCATCGGCCTGGCGCTGAGCCCCGCCAGCACCTCCATCGCCTCGACGGTGGTCTCCGGCGAGTCCGCGACGGCCGTCGCCCCCACCGGCAGCCCCCGCGCGGGCGCACCCGCGGGCGCCCCGGCCACGGGCCGCGGCGGTGCGGGCGGCGGCGGAATCGGCGGCAGCACGGACATCGCCCGCGTCTCCGCGTCCGCGAACCCGCCACCACCCCGGGGCGCGCGGTCCGGCGCGGGGGTGGGGGTGGGCCCGGGGGTGGGCTCGGGCTCGTCGGTGGCTTCGGGCTCGTCGCCCTCAGCCGCGACCGCTGCGGACTGCGCGGACTCCGCGACCTCCTCGGTCTCCTCGACGGCCTCGGGCTCCTCCGGCTCCCCGGCAGCGTCGGCCTCGGGCTCGGTCTCGGTCTCGGTCTCGGTCTCGGCCGGCTCCCCGGCGGCGTCGGCCTCGGCGTCTGCCTCGGGCTCGGGCTCGGCCGACTCCCCGGCGGCGTCTGCCGGGCCGGGCTCAGGCTCGGCGGACGCCGGCACGCGCGGATCCGGCTTGGCGACCGACTCAGGCTCGGAGCGCACGCCCGACTCCACGTCGGCGTCAGCCTCCGGCTCCGACTCCGGCTCGGCGCCCGGCTCCTCGGCCGTGTCCGTCGCCGCGTCGGACGCCTGGGCGTCCGCAGCAGGCACAAGCACACGCGTCGCGCCGACGTCGCCCGCAGAGTCCTCCCCCGGCTCCTCCTCGGCCGCCTCGGCCTTCCCCGCCGCCACGGCGGGCTCGAGCACGCGCAGCACCCGCGTCGCGCCCTCGTCGGCCGCGGAGTCCTCCTTTGACTGCTCCTCGGCCCTCGCCGCCGCTGCGGCAGGCGCGGGCGCGCGCAGCACGCGCGTCGCGCTCTCGACCGGGGACTCGGCCTCCGCCCCGGTCCCGTCCGCCGTCTCCGTCGACTCCGCCGCCGCGTCCTCGGCCTCGGCCCCCGCCTCCGCCGCCTCCCGCTCGCGCGGGCGCAGGGTGCGGGTGGGCGAGTCCGTCGGGCCTGCGGGCTCGGCGGGCTCGACCGGATCCGCCGGATCGACCGCATCGGTCGGTTCGGCCGCCTCCACCGGCGTGCGTTCCGCCTCCTGCTTCTCCGCTCCCGCGGTCCGGATCGACCTGTCGGGGGACTCACCCACGTAACCCAGCCTCCTCAAGCCAGCACTTGCTCGTGCACCAGTCTCCTGCACCCGCGCGGACAACCTGTGCTCGCCAGGCCGCTGACCGGCCCCGTCTTGGCGCGACCACCCGCCGCGCCCACGTTTGTACGGGACGTGACACCCCCTACGGACGGTTCCGAAAGATCACGGCGAGGTGTCACATTCGAGGCCCTCTGGACGGCAGGGTGTGAGAGGCGTCACTCTGTTGTGCATCCACGCGGGGAGGCTTGGATGGGCAGGAGCCGCAGAACAATTCCCGAGGAGCTGCTGTTGCTCGCTCTGGACCCGGCCACGGGTACCACCGCGCAGCCTCAGACGCTCGATCTCGGACTGGCCGGAGCACAGCTCGTCGAGCTGGCCATGGCCGGACGCATCGTCCCGGACGGGGACCGGATCACTGTGGTGAATCCGCGACCGACCGGCGACCCGACCCTCGATCACGCGCTCGAACTGCTGCGCAGACGTGGCAGTGCGGTGCGCGCCGTACAGTGGATCGGCGGCCCGAGACTCGGGCTGCGCCAGACCTATCTCGCACACCTGGAGCGGTGCGAGATGGTGAAGGCCGTGCCGGGACAGGTGTGCGGAGTGTTGCCGACGACGCGGTACCAGGCGTCGGACGACTGCACGAACAGCGCCATCAAGGAACGCCTCGACACGGCGATCCGGACCGGGGTGCCCCCGGACCCGCGCACCGCCGCGCTCGCCGCCCTGGCCCACGCGGTCGGGCTGGGCAAGCACCTCTACCCGGGCAACGAGGGACGGTCCTGTAGGTCACGCCTGCGCGACCTGATCCGTTACGACCCCCTCGGCGGCATGGTCGCGCACGCGGTCATGGACGTGCAGAACGGCATGCCGACCGCGCAGGTGCGCACGGGCGCCCGCCCGGCACCGGCCCGGCCGGCGGCGCGTCCCGCCGTGGTCACCGGGATGGTCCGCGCGGGCATCAGGTAGCGACACGAGCGGAAGCGGCGGCGAACCACCCTTCGCCGTCGCTTCCTCGCGTCCTAGCCCGTCGCAAGGGCGCGGTTGTGGGCGCAGAATCGTTCCTCCTCGGAGCCGATTCGTCAAGATGCGGGCCGATTGCGCCACATGAGGGCGTGTCGGGATGGCATCCTGGCTGGCTATAGGGGCGTGCCAGACAACCTGCCCAGGAGTGACCGTGTCGACCGCCAGCGTCAACCCCACCGTCCGCCGTCGCCGGCTCGGCGCCGAGCTCCGTCGGCTGCGCGAGCAGAAAGGCCTGACCGCGGAGGAGGTCGCGCAGCAGCTGCTGGTCTCCCAGTCGAAGATCAGCCGCCTGGAGAACGGGCGGCGCAGCATCAGCCAGCGCGACGTCCGCGACCTGTGCGAGGTGTACGGGGTCACCGATCCGGCGATGATCGAGGGCCTGATGACGATGGCCCGCGAGTCGCGCCAGCGCGGCTGGTGGCACGCCTTCGGCGACGTCCCGTACAGCGTCTACATCGGCCTGGAGGCCGAGGCGGTGGCGATCCGCACCTACGAGTCGCTGTTCATCCCGGGCCTGCTGCAGACCCGTGAGTATGCGCACGCCGTGGTCGCGGGTATCCAGCCGGAGGCGCAGCCGACACAGATCGAGAAGCGCACGGATGTCCGCATGGTCCGTCAGGACCTGCTGCGCAAGGGCGACGAGCCGCTGCGCCTGTGGGCCGTGGTGGACGAGGCGGCGCTGCACCGGGTCGTGGGCAGCGCCCAGACGATGCGGGCCCAGTTGGAGTTCCTCATCGAGACCAGTCTGCTGCCGCACGTGACCGTGCAGGTGCTGCCGTTCGAGGTCGGCGCCCACCCGGGGATGACCGCCAACTTCTCCATCCTGGAGTACCAGGACCAGTCCGACGCCACGGTGGTCTACCTGGAGGGCGTCACGAGCGACCTGTACCTGGAGAAGGAGTCGGACGTCCGCGCCTACGCCAACCTCTACGAGCACCTGCGCGCCCAGGCGCTCGGCCCGGAGCAGACGCGCGAACTCGTCGACAAGGTCGCCAAACGGCACACCCATTGACGCCGATCGGACAGGTGGGCGCGGAAGCATACAGCACCGCACGACGTACTCGGGGGACTGATCGCCAATTCCTGTCCTACGAGTGAACACGACAGGCCCCCAGTTCCCAGTGAGCGGACCGGGTGGGCAGACTGACACCCGTAATCGCGATCAGCGGATCGTCGCCCCACCCTTCTGGGAACTGGAGATGGAAATGATCACTGAGGACCACCGCGACGGCGCGCTCGACTGGCGCAAGTCCAGCTACTCCGGTGCCAACGCCTGCGTCGAGGTCGCCCGTCCCGACGGCGCCGTCTTCGTCCGCGATTCCAAGGACCTGGCCGGTCCCTCGCTCGGCTTCTCGAAGGAGGCCTGGCAGTCGTTCCTGGCCGAGGTCGCCACCGGTTCACTCGACCTGGCCTGAGGACGGTGCCCGGAGGGGGTGGCTACGCCCCTCCGGGCATCAACGTCAGCGCAGCTCGTCCACGTAGGCGTCGGTCCCCGGCAGGGTCGGCAGGAACGGCGCCACCAGCTCCACCCGCGCCCCCGGCACCGCTCCGGCCACCTCCCCGTCCAGGCCGGTGAAGGCGTCCCAACAGGTGCGCGGGTCCTGCTGCAGGAACCAGAGCAGGGTCAACCGGGTGTCCGTCCCTTCGACGGGCTTCACGTAGGACATCCGGTCCACCGGCAGCGGCAGCGGCTCGAAGACGGTGCACATCGCGGCCGGAGAGCCTGTCCGGAGCCGGGACGGCAGGTGCCGGTCCATGAGCCAGTCGGTCAACTGCGCGCGCTGCTCGGCCGTCTCGGTGTCGATGACCTCCAGCACCAGCCCCTGGTAAGGGTGGTCGAGCGCGTGGATGTCGCGCGGGCCGGCCGCGCCGTCGCGGTAGTACGTGCTCACGTGCTGCTGGAAGGCGGTGAAGACGTGGGTGCGGTCGCGGTAGACGCGGCCGTCCCGGTTGAGCCGCTTGTTGATCTGCACGGTCCAGCGCATGTGCGCGTCGTGCCGGCCCCGGGTGACCCAGTAGACCGACAGGTAGCACCCGGCGGTGACCGGCAGGTCCGCCACCTGGGTCACCGCTGACTTCTCCGGGTAGCGCAGCAGTTGCAGCTCGCGGGTGGCCACGAAGCGCCGCCCGGCGAACATCCAGGGCATGGCCATGGCACCGGCGTAGAAGTGGTCGTCCTCGTACCAACGGTTGTACGCGTACTCATGGCCGGGCAGGGGCTCGACCATGGTGATCAGGGCGCTGCCGATGGCGACGCCGTAGGGGCCGCGTGCGGCCAGCTCGGTGTACTGCTGCAGATCGTCCGCCTGCGCCACGTGCTCGGTGTGCTCCGTCATGGAGCTGACGGTAAGTCAGATCAGGGCAACTGCCCATAGGAAGCTCCAGACCATCGCCCACCCCCCGGCATCCGCCTTGTGTGTTCGTTGCCTGGGCCCGCCCGCCTTGTCCGCTTAGTCTCCGCTTCATGCCGAGACGCAGCCAGGCCTCCCCCGCCGCCCCGGTGCCCTTCGAGCCGACCGCGGCGCGCGCCGTGCGCGCCGAGCTCGGCCTGAGCCCCGCCATGGTCGCCCGCGCCCTCGGGGACTCCTACGCCCTGCCCGTGCCGCCCTCCCTCGTCATCTCCTGGGAGGTCGGCGCCGCCCATCCCACCGAGCGGGAGCTGATCGCCCTGGCGCGGGTGCTCTGGTGCCTGCCGGGGCGGCTGATGGGCGGCCGCGCCGTCTCGCTGCGGGACCACCGCCTCGCCCTCGACCTCCCCCGGGACGAGGTGGCCCGGCGGCTCCGGATCACCCGGCGCGACTACGCCCGCATGGAGGAGCGCTGGGACGGCGACCGGCTGCAGACCCGCGAGCTCGCCCAGGTCCTGCAGCTCTCGCCACGCACCCTGATCCGCGCCTGCGACCGCGAGCAGCGCCTCGACGAGCTGCTGCTGCGCGCGACGGACGGCCGCTGGCAGGCCCAGGTGCGCCCGGTGCACGAGCTGATCCCCGTCCTCTCCGAGGAGTGGATCTCCCACGCGCTGCAGGCCCTCTCGGCCGAACGATCCACCTCCAGCGCCCTGTGGGGCGGCCCGGCGACACAGCCCGCCGAGGAGATCCCGCAGGAGGAACCGGCCGAGCGCTTCTGGACGCTGGTCGAACCGGCCACCACCTGAACCGGACCACTCGAACGGGTCGCACGGACGGGCCTCACAACCTCTGGCACCCTCCGCCCGGACGCCCTACTCTGACGCATCGTCAGATCTGTTCGCCTCCGGGAGGATCGCCATGCTGCTCGAAGGACGCACCGTCGTGGTCTCCGGTGTCGGGCCGGGTCTCGGTCAGCGGGTCGCGCTGGCCGCGGCCCGCGACGGCGCCAACGTCGTGCTCGGCGCCCGCACCCAGGAGAACCTGGTCAAGGCCGCCGAGCAGATCGAGGCCACCCACCCCGGCGCCACCGCCTGGCTCCGCACCGACATCGCCGACGCCGCCCGCTGCGACGCCCTCGCCGCCCTCGCGGTGGAGCGCTTCGGCCGGATCGACGCGGTGATCCACGTCGCCGCCATGGACCAGTCCTTCGGCGGGCTCGCCGACGCCGACTTCGACGAGTGGCGCCGGGTCCTCGACGTCAACCTGATCGGCACGCTGCAGCTGACGCGCTCCTGCCTCCCCGCACTGCGCGAACGCGGCGGCTCCGTGGTGATCGTCGGTACCCAGTCGTCCGTGGCGGCGCCCACCCAGGTCCGGCAGGCCGCCTACGCGGCCTCCAAGGGCGCGCTGACCAGTGCCATGTACAGTCTGGCCCGCGAGCTCGGGCCGGACCGGATCCGGGTCAACACCGTCCAGCCGGGCTGGATGTGGGGCCCGATGGTCGAGGCCTACGTCACCTGGACCGCGGCGACCGAGAACATCCCGCAGGAGGACATCGCCAAGCGTCTGGCCGAGCGGATGGCCCTGCCCGAGCTCGCCACCGACGGCGACGTGGCCGAGGCCGCGATCTTCCTCGCGTCCGAGCGGGCCCGCGCCATCACCGGCCAATGCCTCCTCGTCAACGCCGGTGAGGTCATGCGCTGACTGACCTATCGTCGTCCCCATGACGACGGACACCGACACCGACACCGGCACCGGCACCGGCACCGGCACGCTCTTCGACTCCCTGCGGGCCGACGCCCTCACCACCGTGGACCAGTTGCGCGCCCTCTACCCGGAGCCGAACCCGAACTCGGTCCGCAAGGAGACCGACCGGCTGACCGACCGGACCCGCGCGCTGATCGGCTGCTCCTCCCTCGTCCTGATCGGCAGCGCCGACGCCGAGGGCCGCGCGGACGTGACGCCGCGCGGCGGCCCGGCCGGCTTCGTCTCGGTGCTGGACGACCGCACACTGGCGATCCCCGACGCCACCGGCAACAAGCGGCTCGACACGATGCAGAACGTGCTGGAGAGCGGGCGCGTCGGGCTGCTCTTCCTCATCCCCGGACGCCCGACCACGCTGCGCGTCAACGGCCGCGCCTGCGTCTCGGCCCGGCCGGAGCTGCTCGCGCAGCTCACGCCCGTCGGCAAGCCGCCCGTCAGCGCGCTGGTGGTGCAGATCGAGCAGGTCTACCCGCACTGTCCCAAGTCGCTCATGCGCGCCCACGCCTGGCAGCCGGAGCAGTGGCTGCCCGCCGACGCCCAGCCGTCCAGCGCCGAGGTCACCCTGGCCCAGCTCGACCTGCCCGGCCTGACCCTCGAACAGATCGAGGCCGCCGAGCAGGAGTCGCTGCGGCTGCGCTTCGAGTAGCTACTCCAGCACCGGCAGCAGCTCGGGCAGGTGACCGTCCGAGGCCAGCGCCGCCGCCCGTCGCTCCGCCGGGACCTCCCCGTAGAGCGTGGTGCGCTGCGCGGCCGGACGACCGGCCGCCGCGGCCACGGCCTCCAGGTCGCGGATCGACTTGTAACTGCCGTAGGCGGAGCCCGCCATCCGGGAGATGGTCTCCTCCATCAGCGTGCCACCGAGGTCGTTGGCACCGCTGCGCAGCATCTCCGCGGCGCCCTCGGTGCCGAGCTTGACCCAACTGGTCTGGATGTTGGGGATGCGGCCGTGCAGCAGCAGCCGGGCCATGGCCGTCACCGCCCGGTTGTCGCGCATCGTCGGCCCGGGCCGGGAGATGCCGGCGAGGTACACGGGCGCGTTGGTGTGGACGAACGGCAGCGTCACGAACTCGGTGAAGCCGCCCCGGCCGGCCTCGATCGAGCGGTCCTGGATCTCGGCGAGCAGCCGCAGGTGGCCGAGCCAGTGACGGGGCTGGTCCACGTGCCCGTACATCATCGTGGACGAGGAGCGGACGCCCAGCTCGTGCGCGGCGGTCACCACCTCGACCCAGGTCGCGGCGGGCAGCTTGCCCTTGGTGAGCACCCAGCGCACCTCGTCGTCGAGGATCTCGGCGGCGGTGCCGGGGATGGTGTCGAGACCGGCCTCCTTCGCCTGCGCCAGCCAGTCCTTGATCGACAGGCCGGTCCGCGTCGCGCCGTTGACGACCTCCATCGGCGAGAAGGCGTGCACGTGCATGCCGGGCACGCGCTCCTTCACCGCGCGGGCGATGTCGAAGTAGGCGGTGCCGGGCAGGTCCGGGTGGATGCCGCCCTGCATGCAGACCTCGGTGGCGCCGACCTCCCACGCCTGCTCGGCCCGGTCGGCGACCTGCGTGAGGGAGAGGGTGTAGGCGTCGGCGTCGGTGCGGCGCTGCGCGAAGGCGCAGAAACGGCAGCCGGTGTAGCAGACGTTGGTGAAGTTGATGTTCCGGGTGACGCAGTAGGTGACGGTGTCGCCGACGGTGTCGCGGCGCACCGCGTCGGCGATGCCGCAGAGCGCGTCGAGCGCGGGACCGTCGGCGTGGAACAGCGCCAGCGCCTGGGCGTCGGTGAGCCGGCGCGGGTCGTCGGCGGCGACGGCGAGGGCCTCGCGCACGTCGGCGTCCAGCCGCTCCGGGGTTCCGGTCACCGCCGCGATCTCACGCAGCGCCTCCCAGTCCCCGTACACGTCGTCGAAGTCACCGCGACGGTCCTCGGAGCGCCCTCGTGTGTCGATCTCGGTGTGCAGCTCGGTCCGCCCGGAGGCCGTGAACACCTCCTCCGGCTCCTGCCACGGCAGGCCGACCGGCAGGGCGTCCTCGCGCGCCAGCCCGGTGTCCGGGTCGGCGAGCGCGCGGACGTGCGGCAGCACCCGCGGGTCGAGCCACGGCTCGCCCTGGCGGATGTACTCGGGGTAGACGGTGAGCCGTTCCCTGAGCGTGAAGCCGGACTCGGCCGTCCGCGCGGCCAGGTCGTCGATGTGCGGCCAGGGCGCCTCGGGGTTCACGTGGTCGGGGGTGAGCGGCGAGACGCCGCCCCAGTCGTCGATGCCCGCGCCGATGATCAGCGCGTACTCGGCGGCGACGAGGTTCGGCGGCGCCTGGATGCGGGCGGCCGGGCCGAGGACCAGGCGCGCCACGGCGACGGTCGCGGCGAGCTCCTCCAGCTCCGCGTCGGGCATGGCCCGCATCGCCGTGTCGGGCTTGGCGCGGAAGTTCTGCACGATGACTTCCTGCAGCCCGTGGTACTGCCGGGCCACCCGGCGCAGCGCGAACAGCGAGTCGGCGCGCTCCTCGTGGGTCTCGCCGATGCCGATGAGGATGCCGCTGGTGAAGGGGACGGCGGAGCGTCCGGCGTCCTCCAGCACCCGCAGCCGGACCGCCGGCTCCTTGTCCGGGGAGCCGTGGTGAGGGCCGCCGGGCTCGGACCACAGCCGGGTGGCGGTGGTCTCCAGCATCATCCCCATGGAGGGGGCGACGGGCTTGAGGCGCTGGAAGTCGGTCCAGCCGAGCACGCCCGGGTTGAGGTGCGGCAGCAGGCCGGTCTCCTCCAGCACCCGGATCGACATGGCGCGCACGTAGGCGAGGGTGTCGTCGTAGCCGTGCGCGTCGAGCCACTCGCGGGCCTCGGGCCAGCGGTCCTCGGGGCGGTCGCCGAGGGTGAACAGGGCCTCCTTGCAGCCCAGCGCGGCGCCCTGACGGGCGATCGCCAGCACCTCGTCCGGGGAGAGGTAGAGGCCGTGGCCCTCGCGCCGCAGCTTGCCGGGGACGGTGACGAAGGTGCAGTAGTGGCAGCGGTCCCGGCACAGCCGGGTGAGCGGGATGAACACCTTCTTCGAGTAGGTGATCACGCCGGGCCGACCGGCCTGCGCGAGGCCCGCGTCGCGCAGCCGGGCGGCGACCGCGCACAGTCGGCGCAGGTCCTCACCGCGGGCGCGCAGCAGGACCGCTGCCTCCGCGACGTCCAGGGCGACACCCTGCTCCGCCCGGTGCAGGGCGCGGCGCATGGCGGTGGCGGTCGGCTGATCATTCATGTGATGAACCATACGCGGAGAGTCGCGCCCGCAGAACGCCAACCCTGAGATCGTCTCAGGGTCGCGTAGTCCGACGGGTGGAAGCCCGATTGCGCCCGTGGGCCGATGCCCTAGCAGGGGCGTGAGGCGTTGAATGACACCGTGGGAGAGAGCAGGACAACGGAGGGACGAACAATGTCGACCAACCCCGATCGGACCGCTGCCCGGGCGAGCCGCAAGCGGCTGCTGCTGGTGTCGGCGGCGGTGGCGGCCGTCGCCGGCTCGGTGGCGGCGGGCACGGCGCTCGCGGCGGGGCCCTCGCTGCCCGGGGTGACGCCCCAGAGCCTGCTGGCCCGGGCCCTCGCCGACCACCAGCAGACCTTCACGGGCACCGTGCAGTCCACGGTCGACCTGGGCGTGCCCTCGCAGCTGGTCTCCCAGCTGCCCTCGGCGCTCGCCTCGGCCGACGGCAAGGGCGGCAGCAAGGGTGCCGCCGACCCGCAGGCGCAGCAGGCCCAGCAGCAGTTGATGTCGCTGCTGTCCGGCACGCACAGCTTCGACGTCTCGGTGGACGGCCCGAACCGGCAGTCCTTCAGCTCCTCGGACACCGGCCGCACGGTCCGCTTCGTCCACAACGGCACCGAGGCGTGGACGTACGACAGCCAGACCAACCAGGCGGTCCAGTTCACCGGCATCCAGCCGGACGAGGCGAGGACCCAGCCGAGCGCCCCGGCGATGACCACTCCGGCCGAGGCGGCGCGGATGCTGCAGCAGATCGCGCCGTTCAGCTCGGTCCGGGTCGACGGCGACTCCATGGTCGCCGGGCGCCAGGTCTACGTCCTGGTGGTCTCCCCCAAGGGCAACGGCTCGACGATCGGGGACGTCCGGCTGTCGATCGACGCGAAGACGGACATGCCGCTCGGCCTCCAGGTGGACCCGTCGGACGGCAGCAGCCCGATCGCCGACATCCAGTTCACGAACATCAGCTACGCGGCGCCGGCGGCGAACAGCTTCGACTTCACGCTGCCGCAGGGCGCCAAGCTGACCACCAAGTCGGCCCAGCAGGCCGCGCACGGCGTGCCGGACAAGCCCAGCGTTCCGCGGACGGGCACCGGGCAGGCCGGGCAGCACCCGAACCCGGGCGACGTCCAGGTGCTCGGCTCCGGCTGGACCACCGTGTACAAGCTGAGCCCCGCCGCGGCGGGCAAGGGCGCCAAGGGTGGCAACCCGCTGGGTGCGCTGGGCGCCCTGAAGGAGGTCGGCCACTCGGTGCCCGGCGGCACGCTGTTCACCACCAAGGTGGTGAACGTCCTCGTCACGGACAACGGCACCGTCTACGCAGGCGCGGTCACCCCCGCCTACCTGGAGAGCCTCGCCAAGTAGCGGACCCGCCCGGCCTGCCCCCGACCTGTCCGAACAAGTCAGGCGCAGCGTCAAGAACTAGTGTGGACAAGTGATCGGCCGACCGAGTCTTCGGTCGGCCGATCACATCTGCTCATGCGTCGTTCTTCCAGTCTTACCCCTCGGTAGCTAGCGTGCAGCTCTGTCATGCACTGGCCCGCACCGCTCGCACCCTCCGAGGAGCTCCCCGTGCGCAAGCGCGCTCTGCTCGCCGCCACCGTCGCCGTCGCCTCCGCCGTCCTCACCGGCGTGACCGCGGCCCCCGCCGCTCATGCGGCGACCGGCAACTCCCTCTCCGTCTTCGCCTGGAACGTCGACCTCGGCACCTCCATCGTCGACAGCACCGAGAACGAGAACGCCGCCGGCCGCACCCCGGTCGTCGAGCAGATCATCCAGCAGCACAACGCCGACGTCGTGGTCCTCGACGAGCTGTTCAACCACAGCTCCACCAGCTCCATCGAGAGCGCGTTGGCCGCCCAGTACCCGTACCACACCCCGGTCGTCGGCCAGGTGTGCTCCGGCGGCGGCTGGAACGGCATCAGCGGCGACTGCTCGAACTCGTGGTTCGTCATCAACGGCGGCACCATGATCTTCTCGAAGTACCCGATCAAGGCCCAGTACGCGCACGTCTTCTCCAACTCGACCTCCGGCACCTGGGACTACAACGCCAACAAGGGCGCCGCGCTCGCCGAGATCGACAAGAACGGCGTGAACACCTGGGTCGTCGGCACCCACCTGCAGGCCGACCAGTCCGGCACCTCCACGGACACCACCCAGTCCACCCGCCTCGCCCAGCTCGGCGAGATCCAGGGCTGGGTCAACGGCATCGTCGGCTCCTCCGCCCCGGTCCTCATCGGCGGCGACCTGAACGTCGAGTACTTCCACGGCGCCTCGCGCGGGGACTACGCCAACGCCCAGAACGCCGTCGGCGGCGTGCTCGGCACCCCCGCCACCGACCCGAGCCAGCTGACCACCATGGACTGCCCGGTCTCGGCCTGGTGCCAGTACATGGGTGGCGTCGAGTCCTTCCCGACGAACTACCAGGACAGCCTCGACTACGTCGGCTACCTGAACGCCCCGGGCCGCCCGACCCCGCTCGCGCTGCCCTCCGTCGTCACCGACTTCGACCCGCAGGCCGGTTGGACCGCGGGCCAGCTCGACACCCAGTCCCCGAGCGACCACTACCCGGTCCAGGCCACCTTCCAGCTGCCGTAGCGGCGCCGCACCCACGCATCCCACGACACCCCGCCGCAGTGGTCCACACCACTCGACGGGGTGTCAATTTACCTGCTCCACACCGTCTCACCTGCTGAAAGGCACCTTGACGCACCACTGTTCATACGGATGCCATGGACCATCCATCACGCGCCCAGTGCGGGGGCGCCGCCGGTCCGACCCAGAAAGCGTCACGTATGAGCATCAGCCGCCGCGCCTTCCTCGCCACCGCCGCAACGTTGGGCATCGGCACGGGAACGGCGCTGCTGAGCGGCTGCGCGAGCAGCGGCACCAACGTCACCGGACCTTCCGGCAGTCCGAGCTCCCTGGAGGTCTTCTCCTGGTGGACCGAGGGTGGGGAGAAGGCGGCGCTGAACTCCCTGGTCAGTGAGTTCCACGTGCACAACCCGCACATCGACTTCGTCAACCGCGCGGTGGCCGGCGGCGCCGGCACCAACGCCAAGGCCGAGCTGGCCCGCCGGCTCAAGGCGGGCGACCCGCCGGACACCTTCCAGGGCCAGGCCGGCGCGATGCTGGACGACTACGTCGACGCCGGCCAACTGGAGGACCTCGGCTTCCTCTACCAGCAACAGGGCTGGGACCGGGCACTCAACTCCACGCTGCTGCAGCTGACCCAGCGCGCCGGCAAGCACTGGTCGGTGCCGCTCGACATCCACCACATCAACGTGATCTGGGCCAACAAGCGGGTCTGCGACCACGCCAAGGCCCCCGTCGCCCCCGACAACGTGCCCGACTTCGTCACCGCCCTGCACCGGGTCGCGGCGACCGGCAAGAACCCGCTCGCCATCTCCGCGACGGCCGCCGAGATCTGGCAGGTCAAGCACCTGATGGAATGCCTGCTGGTGGCCGAGGTCGGCCCGGCCGGCTGGCCCGCGCTGTGGAAGGCCGGTGGCGACTGGGGCACCCAGCAGGTCAGCACCGCGCTGGCCGCGCTGCGCCAGATCCTCGCCCTGGCGGTGAACCCGACCGCCGAGGTCTCCTGGGACAAGGCCAGCGCGATGGTCGGCAGCGGCGAGGCCGCCTACCAGATCATGGGCGACTGGACCGAGGCCAGCTTCACCCTGGCAGGCCTGCTCCCCCACCGCGACTACGACTGGGCCCCGGCCCCGGGCACCGACGGCACCTTCGTCTTCGCCTCCGACTGCTTCACCCTCCCCAAGGGGGCCAAGGACCGCGACGCGGCGATCGCCTGGCTCGTCGAGTGCGGCAGCCAGGCAGGCCAGGACTCCTTCACCGCCGTCAAGGGGGCGATCCCGCCGCGCTCGGTCATCGGCTCGACGGAGCGGGGGCTGTTCGACGAGTACTCGAACTGGTCCATGCAGCAGTGGACCGGCACCCAGATCGTGGGCTCGCTGACCCACGGCGTGGTGGCCCGGGCGGCCTGGAACAGCGCGATCGACAGCGCGCTGCTCTCCTTCGCCGCCAACCGCGACCCGGTCCGCCTCCAGACGGCCCTCCAGGCCGCCGCCAAGCAGTACGCGGCCTAGGGTCTGTCCGGCGGGCACCGGCTCTCAGCGGTCCGCGACCAGCACCCGGCCGACGAGCGACCGCGCCTGCTCGCGGGCGTCCGCGGGCAGCGCCGCGTCCGTCACCAGGATGTCCACCGCCGTCAGCGGCGCGTACGAGGACAGGCTCACCACGCCCCACTTGCTGTGGTCCGCCAGGACCACGACCCGGCCCGCGCAGGCGATCAGCGCGCGGTTGGTCTCCGCCTCGGCGAGGTTGGGCGTGGTGAGGCCGGCCTCCGGGTCGACGCCGTGGCAACCGAGGAAGAGCTGGTCGACGTGGAGGTCGTGCAGCGCCAGCGCCGCCATCGGGCCGACCAGCGCGTCGCTGGGCGTGCGCACGCCGCCGGTCAGGACGACGGTGGGGCCCGGTCGGCCGGGTCGCCGGGCCTCGGCGAAGACCTCCGAGACGCGCACGGAGTTGGTGACGACGGTGAGCCGCTCCACCCGTAGCAGGTGGCGGGCGAAGGCCCGGGTCGTGGTGCCCGCCGAGAGGGCGATCGCGGTGCCGGGACGCACCAGCCGCGCGGCGACCTGCGCGATCTCGTCCTTGGCGACCGGCTCCCACTCGGTCTTGGCGTCGAAGCCGGGCTCGACCCCGCCCGTCCCGTCGGCGTGCAGCGCGCCGCCGTGCACCTTCAGGGCCAGGCCCTGTCGGGCCAGCTCGGCGAGGTCGCGGCGGATCGTCATGTCGGAGACGCCGAAGCGTGCCGACAGCTCCCCCACCCGGACCCCACCGTTCCGGCGGATCTCGGCGAGGATCACGGACTGGCGCCGCTTCGCCAGCATGTCGCTCCTCACAGAGTCGGACGCCCCTGAACGCAATCAAACAGGATCGCGCATATCACATCCCCCGGCCGTACTGGTGTCAAGAGGTCGCGCCCGCCGGGTCGACGGATCGTCAGTTCGCCGCCGTGCCGCCCGCACGCCGTCCACCGTCAGGACCAGCAGCGCCACCCAGACCAGGCCGAAGCCCACCCAGCGCTCCGGCGGCATGTGCTCGTGGAAGACGGCGATGCCGAGCAGGAACTGGAAGACCGGCGCCAGGTACTGCAGCAGACCCATCGTGGTCAGCGGCACCCGCACCGCGGCAGCGCCGAAGGCGACCAGCGGGACGGCCGTCACCAGCCCGCACAGGGCCAGCAGCGTCGCGTGGCCGGGGCCGTGGCCGAGGAACGTGGACCGGCCGCTCGCCTGGAGCCAGCCCAGGTAGCCCACGGCCGGCAGGAAGAGGAACGCGGTCTCCACCGCGAAGCCCTCCAGGCCGCCGAGGGCGACCGTCTTCTTCAGCAGCCCGTACGTGGCGAAGGAGAACGCCAGCGTCAGCGCGATCCAGGGCAGCCGCCCGTAGCCGAGCGTCAGCACGGCCACCGAGACGGCGCCGGTCACGACCGCGGCCCACTGCGCGGGCCGCAGGCGCTCCCGCAGGATCAGCACGCCGAAGGTGATGGTGACGAGCGGGTTGATGAAGTAGCCGAGCGAGGTCTCGACCACGTGGCCGCTGTTGACTCCCCAGATGTACATGCCCCAGTTGACGCTGACCACCGTCGCGGCGAGCCCAATCAGCGCCAGGCGCTTCGGCTGCCGCAGCAGCGGGCGGATCCAGGCGAGCGCCTCGGGGTTGCGCATCCGTTGGACGGCCAGCAGCACCAGCGCCGCCACGGCCGACCAGGCCATCCGGTTCGCCAGGATCTCCCAGGCGCCGGCCGGCTTCAGCAGCGGCCAGTACAGCGGGAAGAATCCCCACATCGCGTAGGCGGCGAAGCCCAGCATCAAACCCTTGCGTTGCTCATGACCTCTCACCCCGAGACGGTAAACGAGAGCGCCCCCGCCCCGGAAGCCCGGGTGGGGGCGCTCGTGATCCGCGCGGCTCAGTGCACCTCGTCCGCGTGGTCGGAACCCTCGATGGTGTGGTCCAGGTGGTTCAGCTTCTCCACCTTCACCCCGGACGCGGTGGCGTCCTCCAGCTCGTCGTGGGCGCTCACCACGTCGAACGGGACGATGGTGGTGACCACGTTCGGCAGCTTGCCGACGGCGCGCGCGATCTGGTCGGGCGTGCGGCGGTGCAGCAGCCGGCCGAGGATCGGCGAGTAGTTGCGCTCCGGGATCAGCAGCGTGATCTGGCTCTTCTCCCGCTTCGCGGTGCGGGCGATCAGCTCGACCAGCGCACGGTTGATCCGGCGGTCGGGGCACTCGACGATCTCCAGCGACAGGTCGCCGACCTCGACGTTGCTCCACTGCAGGCGCAGGCGCTCGGCCTCGCGGTCGTCCGTCATGAAGTGCACGGCGCGGATCTCGGCGGGGCGCATCGAGCGGGCGTAGCGGATGGCCTTCAGCACGGCCAGGTCGACCCGGTCGACCAGGATGTACATCACCTGGCGGCGCGGGACGGGATTGGTCGCGTCGACCGGGGCCATGGCCAGGGCCTCGGCCTCCTCGCGGTAGCGCTTGTTGACCTTGATCAGCGACCAGACGCCGATCGGGAAGATCACCACGACCAGCCAGGCGCCCTCGGTGAACTTGGTGACCGCGAAGATCCCGACCACCAGCAGCGAGGCGACGGCGGCCGCGCCGTTGATGGCGACCTTGAGCTGCCACTTGCCCTGGCGGGTGTCCAGGTGGTGCTTGACCATGCCCGCGCCGGCCATGGTGAAGCCGGTGAAGACGCCGATGGCATAGAGGCTGACCAGGCGGGTCAGGTCGCCGTCGGTGCCGATCAGCAGCAGCAGCGAGACGACCGTGAGGACGATGATGCCGCTGGAGAAGGCGAGCCGGTGCCCGCGACGGGTCAGCTGACGCGGCAGGAAGGAGTCCTCCGCGACGAAGCTGGCCAGGAACGGGAAGCCGTTGAAGGAGGTGTTGGCACCGGTGTAAAGGACCAGCGCGGTGGCCAGCTGCACGAAGACCAGCGCCGTGTAGCCGATCCAGCTGTTGCCGAAGGCCCAGCTGGCCTCCTGCGAGACGACGGTCGGGGTGCCGCTGGTGAACGGCATCGCGTGGGTGATGTGCGCCAGCAGCGAGACACCGAGGACGCCGGTGCCGAGGACGGCGGACATGACGACCATCGTCTTGCGGGCGTTCCTGCCCTGCGGGTTGCGGAAGACGCTGACGCCGTTGGAGATGGCCTCCAGGCCGGTCAGCGAGGAGCCGCCGTTGGCGAAGGCCCGCAGCATGACCAGCAGGCTCGCGCCGTAGAAGAAGCCGGAGCCGTGACCGAGCGCGTACATCCCGGCCTGGTCGGTGGCCAGCTGGGTGTGGTCGCCGGTGAGGAAGCGGATGAAGCCGACCACCACGAGCAGGCCCATACCGGCCATGAACAGGTAGGCGGGGAGGGCGAAGGCCCGGCCGGCCTCACGGATGCCGCGCAGGTTGCCGTAGCAGAGCAGCAGCACGACGGCGACGGTCAGCCAGAGCTTGTGGTCGCCGACGAAGGTTATGACGGAATTGTTCCCCCACAGGAACTGCCCGAGGGAGACGATCGCGTCGGTGCCGGCGGCCGCCTGGACGGCCACGGTGACGATGTAGTCGATCAGCAGCGCGACGGCCGCGATCTGGGCCACCCGCGGCCCGAAGTTCTCCCGCGCGACGACGTAGGAGCCGCCGGCGCGCGTGTAGACGGAGACGACCTCCCGGTAGGAGAAGGTCAGCAGGATCAGCAGGCCCAGGATGACGAAGGTCAGCGGGATCAGCGCCGTGAAGGCGGCGATGCCGATCGCGGGGATCAGCACGACCAGCATCTGCTCGGAGCCGTAGGCCATGGACGAGATGCAGTCCGAGGCCAGCACGCCGAGGGCGACTGAGTTGGAGAGCTTCTCGTGACCGAGCTGCTCGGTGACGAGGGGCTTCCCGAGCAAACGTTTCTTCACGCGGTAGCCGAGACTCTCCGGGAGCTCGACCTCGCCGGAGGGGCTGATGGTGCCGGCCATGATGGATTTCCGATCCGGGCGGGAGTGGACACCACATTCGTACTCCCGCCCGATCGGACAAATCGGACTTCTGTTAAGGCCGGCAGGGATCTTAGCGGCTCCCTAACGCCGCCGTGACCCTACCGAACCATCCACGTATCGGAACCGCTAAGGAGCGTTGACAGGTCCCCCGCGCCACGCTCGGTGACGGCCTGGTCCAGCTGCGCGTTCAGCTGGCTGTCGTAGGTGGGCCGCGCCACGGCGCGCAGCACGCCGATCGGCGTCGGCTCCGACATCCGCGAGAGGGCGAAGGCCCGCGTCGGGTCCGGGTCGGTGACGTCGTGGAGGTGTTCCACGCCGTCCACGGTGTACGGCTGCCCGTGCTCCAGCCGCAGCAGGGCCGCGTCCCGCGTCTCCGGGTCCTTGAGGACCTCGAACGCCCCGTCGTTGAAGATGTTGCAGTTCTGGTAGATCTCCACCAGCGCCGTGCCCTGGTGCTCGGCCGCCGCGCGCAGCACCGAGGTGAGGTGCTTGCGATCGGAGTCGATGGTGCGGGCCACGAACGACGCCTCCGCGCCCAGCGCGAGGGAGAGCGGCCGGAACGGCTCGTCCAGCGACCCCATCGGGGTGGACTTGGTGATCTTCCCGGGCTCGCTGGTGGGCGAGTACTGGCCCTTGGTGAGCCCGTAGATCCGGTTGTTGAAGAGCAGGATCTTCAGGTTCACGTTGCGGCGCAGCGCGTGGATCAGGTGGTTGCCGCCGATGGACAACGCGTCGCCGTCGCCGGTGATCACCCACACCGACAGGTCCGGGCGCGAGGACGCCAGGCCCGTGGCGATGGCCGGGGCGCGGCCGTGGATCGAGTGCATCCCGTACGTGTTCAGGTAGTACGGGAAGCGGGAGGAGCAGCCGATGCCGGAGACGAAGACGATGTTCTCCCGGGCGATGCCGAGCTCCGGCAGGAAGCCCTGGACCGCGGCGAGGATCGCGTAGTCACCGCACCCCGGGCACCAGCGCACCTCCTGGTCGGACTTGAAGTCCTTGGCCGTCAAGGTGAGTTCAGTTGCCACCGAGCGCCTCCGAGATGACGGCGGCCAGCTGCTGCGCCTTGAACGGCATGCCGCTGACCTGGGTGAACGAGCGGGCGTCGACCAGGTAGCGGGCCCGCAGCAGCATCGCGAGCTGCCCGAGGTTCATCTCCGGTACCAGCACCCGGTCGTAGCGCCCCAGCAGGTCGCCGAGGTTGGCCGGGAACGGGTTGAGGTAGCGCAGATGGGCCTGGGCCACCTTGCCGCCCGCCGCGCGGGCGCGCCGCACGCCGGCCGCGATCGGCCCGAATGTCGAGCCCCAGCCCAGCACCAGCAGCTTCGCGTCACCGCTCGGGTCGTCGACGACCAGGTCGGGGACGGTGATGCCGTCGATCTTGGCCTGGCGGGTGCGGACCATGTGGTCGTGGTTGGCAGGGTCGTAGGAGATGTTCCCCGTCCCGTCCTGCTTCTCGATGCCGCCGATCCGGTGCTCGAGCCCGGGCGTCCCCGGCACCGCCCACGGGCGCGCCAAGGTCTCCGGGTCGCGCAGGTAGGGCCAGAAGCCGTCGGACCCGTCCGGCGCGTTCGGCTCCGTCGCGAACTCCACCCGCAGGTCCGGCAGCTCCGAGACCTCGGGCACCCGCCACGGCTCGGAGCCGTTCGCCAGGTAGCCGTCGGAGAGCAGGAAGACGGGTGTGCGGTAGGCCAGCGCGATCCGCGCCGCCTCCAGGGCCATGCCGAAGCACTCCCCCGGTGAGGCCGGCGCGACGATCGGCACCGGCGCCTCGCCGTTGCGGCCGAACATCGCCTGCAGCAGGTCCGCCTGCTCGGTCTTGGTCGGCAGGCCCGTCGACGGGCCGCCGCGCTGGATGTCCACCACCAGCAGCGGCAGCTCCAAGGAGACCGCCAGCCCGATCGTCTCGGACTTCAGCGCCACGCCGGGACCGGACGTCGTCGTCACGCCCAGGGCGCCGCCGAACGCCGCACCGAGCGCCGCGCCGATCCCGGCGATCTCGTCCTCCGCCTGGAAGGTCCGCACGCCGAAGTTCTTGTGCTTGCTCAGCTCGTGCAGGATGTCGGAGGCCGGGGTGATCGGGTACGAGCCCAGGAACAGCGACAGGCCCGACTGCCTCGATGCCGCGATCAGCCCGTAGGCCAGCGCCAGGTTTCCGGAGATGTTGCGGTACCGGCCGGGCGCGAAGGCCTTCGCCGCCGGGGCCACCTCGTAGGAGACCGCGAACGACTCGGTGGTCTCCCCGTAGTTCCAGCCCGCACGGAACGCCAGCACGTTGGCCTCGGCGATCTCCGGCTTCCTGGCGAACTTCGACCGCAGGAAGCCCTCCGTCCCCTCGGTGGGACGGTGGTACATCCAGCTGAGCAGGCCCAGCGCGAACATGTTCTTCGCCCGCTCGGCGTCCTTGCGCGCGAGCGAGGTCGTCTTCAGCGCCTCCACCGTCAGCGTGGTCAGCGCCACCGGGTGCACCCGGAACTCCGCCAGGGTCCCGTCGTCGAGCGGGTCCGCCGACCAGCCCACCTTGGCGAGCGCCCGCTTGGTGAACTCGTCCGTGTTCACGATGATCTCCGCGCCGCGCGGCAGATCGCCCAGGTTGGCCTTGAGTGCGGCGGGGTTCATCGCCACCAGCACGTCCGGCGCGTCGCCCGGGGTGAGGATGTCGTGGTCGGCGAAGTGCAGCTGGAACGACGAGACGCCGGGCAGCGTGCCTGCGGGCGCCCGGATCTCGGCCGGGAAGTTCGGCAGCGTCGACAGGTCGTTGCCGAACCCGGCGGTCTCGGACGTGAACCGGTCGCCGGTCAGCTGCATGCCGTCACCCGAGTCGCCGGCGAACCGGATCACGACACGGTCCAGCCGCCGCACCTGCTTCCCCCCGCCGGGCGGATGGGACTCGTCGAACGTGGAACCCGTCTCCTCGACCCTGCTGGTCACGACGTGGGCCTCCCTCGTCACCGATGGTGTGCTCCGCGATAAAGATCCTATGCCCGCGAAGGTCCGTGGCGGGGGATCCCACGAACAGGATATCTGACGGTCCGTCAGGAGTTCAGATAGGCCACCACGGCCAGCACCCGGCGGTGGTCCTCGGGGCTCTGGGCCAGGCCCAGCTTGGCGAAGATGTTGCTGACGTGCTTCTCCACGGCCCCGTCGGAGACCACCAGCAGCCGCGCCACGGCCGCGTTGCTGCGACCCTCCGCCATCAGGCCCAGGACCTCCCGCTCGCGCGGCGTGAGGTCCGCCAGCACGTCCCGCTTGCGGCTGCGGCCCAGCAGCTGGGCCACCACCTCCGGGTCCAGCGCCGTGCCGCCGCCCGCCACGCGGGTCACCGCGTCCACGAACTCGCGCACCTCGGCGACCCGGTCCTTGAGCAGGTAGCCGACCCCGCGGGTGCTGCCGGCCAGCAGCTCGGAGGCGTAGCGCTCCTCCACGTACTGCGAGAGCACCAGCGTGCCCACCCCCGGGTGGCGCTCCCGCAGGGCGATACAGGCCCGCACGCCCTCGTCGGTGTGGGTCGGCGGCATCCGCACGTCCGCCACGACCACGTCCGGCGCACCCTCGGGGGACGCGGCCAGCTCGTCGACGAGCGCCACCAGGGCCTCGCCGTCCTCGACCGTGCCGACGACCGTCAGGCCGCGGTCGGTGAGCAGGCGGGTCAGGCCCTCCCGGAGCAGGACCGAATCCTCGGCGATCACGACACGCAGCGGTGCATCTGGCAGCTCAGCAGGCATGATCACATGGTACGGAGAGCCACCGCGTCGCACAGGCCTTCCAGCGCGGTCTTCGCCGAGCAGTCCGGCAGCGGGCGCAGCAGTGCGCGGGCCTCCTCGGACCAGCGCAGCGTCTCCTCCCGGGCCTGGGCCAGCGCCGGGTGGGCGCGCAGCAGGCGCAACGCCTCGGCGTGCAGCTCGTCGTCCTCGATCGGGCCCGCGGTCAGCTCGCGCAGCCGCAGGTCGCCCGGGACGGACGGGTCCGGCTCGGAGGCGCGCAGCAGCAGCACCGGCAGCGTGGGGACGCCCTCGCGCAGGTCCGTGCCGGGCGTCTTGCCGGACTCGTGGCTGTCGCTGGCGATGTCCAGCACGTCGTCGGCCAGCTGGAAGGCGATGCCGATCCGCTCGCCGTACTGGGTCAGTATGTCGCAGACGTACTCGTCGGCCCCGGCGAGCAGCGCGCCCAGGTGGCAGGAGACGGCGATCAGCGAGCCGGTCTTGCCGGAGAGCACGTCCAGGTAGTGCCGGACCGGGTCGTCCTCGGCGCCGGGGCCGGCCGTCTCCAGGATCTGGCCGGTGACCAGCCGCTCGAACGCCTGGGACTGCAGCCGCACCGCTTCCGGGCCGAGGTCGGCCAGGATCTGCGAGGCGCGCGAGAAGAGGAAGTCGCCGGTGAGGATGGCGACGGAGTTGTCCCAGCGGGCGTTGGCACTGACCGCGCCGCGCCGCATGGACGCCTCGTCCATCACGTCGTCGTGGTACAGCGTCGCCAGGTGGGTGAGCTCGACGACGACGGAGGCCGGGACCACGCCCGGCGCGTTCGCGTCGCCGAACTGGGCGGCGAGGATGGCGAGCAGGGGACGGAACCGCTTGCCGCCCGCCTGGAGCAGATGCTGTGCGCCGACTGTGATGAAGGGCACGTCGCTCTTGGTCGCCTCGACCAGGGCCTGCTCGACGGCGGAGAGCCCGAGACGGACGTCCGACTCGAGTGCCTGATCCTGCACGCTCAGCCCGAAGGCGCCCACAGCGGTCACCGGGAACACTCCTTGCGCTGGTCGGGTGGGTGGTCGGAAACAGCCAACAAGGGCAGCGTATCCGGTCAGCTGTGGATCACGGAGCGCGCCCGGCCCACTGGAACAGCGGACCGGGCGCGCACACGGGTTGTTCCCCTCCTCGGAAACGGTTCAGCAGCCGTTCATCGGACGAACAGCGACGCCTGGTTCGCGAGGTGGAGGAAGTACTCCGGCGCCACGCCCAGGGCGACGGTGACGACCGCGCCGAGGGCGATCGCCGTACCGGTCAGGGCGCTGGGCACGGCCACGGTCGGGCCGTCGGCACGCGGGTCGGAGAAGAACATCAGGACGATGACCCGGATGTAGAAGAAGGCCGCCACCGCCGAGGAGAGCACACCGACGATGACCAGCGCCGTCGCCCCGCTCCCGGCCGCCGCCTGGAACACCGCGAACTTCCCCGTGAAGCCGGAGGTCAGCGGGATGCCCGCGAAGGCCAGGAGGAAGAGCGCGAAGACCGCCGCCAGCAGCGGCGAGCGCCGCCCGAGCCCGGCCCAGCGCGACAGGTGCGTCGCCTCCCCGTCCGCGTCGCGCACCAGCGTGACCACCGCGAAGGCGCCGAGCGTCACGAAGGAGTAGGCGGCCAGGTAGAAGAGCACCGCCCCGAGCCCGGCCCGGTCCAGCGCGATCACGCCGGTCAGGATGAAGCCCGCGTGCGCCACCGACGAGTAGGCCAGCAGGCGCTTCACGTCCGTCTGCGTCACCGCGATGATCGCACCGGCGACCATGGTCAGGATCGCCACGCCCCACAGCACCGGCCGCCAGTCCCAGGCGATGCCGGGGAAGGCGACGTAGAGCAGTCGCAGCAGCGCCCCGAAGGCCGCCACCTTGGTGGCCGCCGCCATGAAGCCGGTGACCGGGGTCGGCGCGCCCTGGTAGACGTCCGGCGTCCACATGTGGAACGGCACCGCGCCGACCTTGAAGAGCAGACCGACGCCGAGCATCGCCAGGCCGATCAGCAGCAGCGCGTCGTTGCCGGTGGTGTTCGCCAGCGCCGGGGTGACCGTCGCCTGGCCCTCGACCACACGCGCGATCTGCCCGAGCTGCACCGAGCCCGCGTAGCCGTAGACCAGGGCCAGCCCGAACAGGAAGAACGCCGAGGAGAACGCGCCGAGCAGGAAGTACTTGACCGCCGCCTCCTGCGACAGCAGCCGACGACGGCGTGCCAGCGCGCAGAGCAGGTAGAGCGGGAGGGAGAAGACCTCCAGCGCCACGAACATCGTCAGCAGGTCCGAGGCGGCCGGGAAGAGCAGCATGCCGCCCACCGCGAACATGGTCAGCGGGTAGACCTCGGTCGTGGCGTGCCCGGAGGTCGCCGCCCGCTTCTCCGCGTCGCTGCCGGGCACCGCCGCGCCCTCGGGCGCGAAGGAGTCCACCGGCGCGCCCGTCGACGAGCGCGGCTCCAGCCGCCGCTCGGCGAACTGCAGCACCGCGACGACGGCCACCAGCGTGATCACACCCTGCAGGAAGAGCGAGGGCCCGTCGACGGCCACCGCGCCCATCGCGGCCAGGTCCGCCTTGGAGCCGGCGTAGCCGTCCAGGGCGAGGTAGAGGATGAGCCCGAAGGAGGCCGCCAGGCCCGCCAGCGCGATACCGATCTGCGTCGCGTAGCGGTGCCGGCGCGGCACGAAGGCCTCGGCGAGGATGCCGACCAGCGCGGCGCCGAAGACCGCCAGCATCGGGGAGAGCTGGAGGTACTCGATGTGCGGCGCGGGGATCGGCGGGATCGCCGCAGCCAGCGTCATGCCTGTCACTGGCCACCTCCGATGGCGTTGACGACGTGCGGGGCCGGATCGGTGCGCCCGACCTGGGAGAGCGTCTGGTTGACCGACGGGTTGACGATGTCGGCGATCGGCTTCGGGTAGATGCCCAGCACCAGCAGCATCGCGATCAGCGGGGCGACGACGACGAGCTCACGGGCCTTCAGGTCCTTCACGCCCTCGTTGCCGGCCTTGACCGGGCCGGTCATGGTGCGCTGGTAGAGCACCAGCACGTACAGGGCGGCCAGCACGATGCCCGCCGTGGCGACGATGCCGAGCGCCGGGTAGCGCTCGAAGGTGCCGACCAGGACCAGGAACTCGCTGACGAAGGGGCCGAGGCCCGGCAGCGACAGGATCGCCAACCCGCCGACCAGGAACGTCCCGGCCAGCACCGGGGCGACCTTCTGCACGCCGCCGTAGTCGGCGATGAGACGGCTGCCGCGACGCGACATCAGGAAGCCCGCCACCAGCAGCCAGGCGGCCGTGGAGACGCCGTGGTTCACCATGTACAGCGCCGCGCCGGACTGCCCCTGGCTGGTCAGCGCGAAGATGCCGAGGATGATGAAGCCGAAGTGCGAGATCGACGCGTAGGCGACCAGGCGCTTGATGTCCTTCTGGCCCACCGCCAGCAGCGCCCCGTAGAGGATGCTGATGACGGACAGCACCAGGATCGCCGGGGCGAAGGTCTTGCTGGCCTCCGGGAACAGGTTCAGGCAGAAGCGCAGCATCGCGTAGGTGCCGACCTTGTCGACGACCGCCGTGATCAGCACCGCGACGCCCGCCGTGGCCTCGCCCATGGCGTTGGGCAGCCAGGTGTGCAGGGGCCACAGCGGCGCCTTGACCGCGAAGGCGAACATGAAGCCGAGGAAGAGCGCGTTCTCCACGACCGGCGGGAAGTGCAGCGAGCCGTTCTGCAGCGCGGTGGTGATGGAGACCAGGTCGAAGGTGTGGGCGCGGGTGTAGAGCCCGATCACCGCCGCCAGCATGACCAGACCGCCGAGCAGGTTGTAGAGCAGGAACTTGACGGCCGCGTAGCTGCGCTGCTTGGCGTCCTCGCCCTTGGTCCGGTCCCCGAAGCCGCCGATGAGGAAGTACATCGGGATCAGCATGGCTTCGAAGAAGACGTAGAACAGGAAGACGTCGGTGGCCTCGAAGGAGATCACCACCATCGCCTCGACCGCCAGGATCAGGGCGAAGAAGCCCTGGGTGCGGCGGTTGCGCTCGAAGGTGCCGCGGTCGTCGACCACGGGGTCGGCGTCGTGCCAGGAGGCCAGCATGACGAACGGCACCAGCACCGCCGTCAGCAGCACCAGCACCACGGCGATGCCGTCGACGCCGAGGCTGTAGCCGATCCCGAACTGGGAGATCCAGCTGTGGTACTCGGTCAGCTGGAACCGGGGCCCGCCCGGGGTGAACCGGGCGGTGGCGACGCAGGCCAGCACGAGCGTGGCCAGCGAGAACGCCAGCGGGACGACCTTGTTGCGGTCGCGACTGCGGGTGTCGGTGGCGGCCGGCAGCGCGGCGGTGAGGATCGCACCGACGGCCGGGAGGGCCGCGGTGACGGTCAGAAGAGGAAAGCTCATGCGACGGCCCTCATCAGCAGCGTGGTAACGGCCAGCACCAGGGCGCCGCCGAACATCGACAGGGCGTAGGAGCGGACATAACCGTTCTGGATCTTGCGGACCCGGCCGGAGGTACCGCCGACGAGTGCGGCGATGCCGTTGACCAGGCCGTCCAGGCCCTTGCCCTCCAGGTAGACCAGGAAGCGGGTCAGGTGCGAGCCGCCGCTGACCAGGACCACGTGGTTGAAGTCGTCCTGGAGCAGGTCGCGGCGGGCGGCCCGGGTGAGCAGCGAGCCGAGCGGCGGCGTGGCCGGCACGGGCCTGCGCCCGTACATCATCCAGGCGACGGCCACACCCAGGACCAGCACGACGCCGGTGAGGATCTGGATCACGGTCGGGTTCAGCGGCGGGTTGCCCTCGGCCACGCCGGTGACCGGGCTCAGCCACCGGACGAAGGAGTCGTTCCAGTTGAACAGGAAGCCGCCCGCGACCGAGCCGACGGCCAGCAGCACCATCGGAATCACCATGATCTTCGGCGACTCGTGCGGGTGCGGCTGGTGTCCGTCGGCGTCGTCGGCCCAGCGCTTCTCGCCGAAGAAGGTCATCAGCATGACGCGGGTCATGTAGAACGCCGTCACGGCCGCACCGATCACGGCGCAGGTGCCGAGGATCCAGCCCTCGGTGCCGCCGTGGCCGAACGCGGCCTCGATGATCTTGTCCTTGGTGTAGAAGCCCGAGAAGGGCGGGACGCCGATGATGGCCAGGTACCCGAGCCCGAAGGTCACCGTGGTCCACTTCATGTACTTCGCCAGGCCGCCGTACTTGCGCATGTCGACCTCGTCGTTCATGCCGTGCATGACCGATCCGGCGCCGAGGAAGAGCCCGGCCTTGAAGAAGCCGTGGGTGACCAGGTGCATGATCGCGAACACGTAGCCGATCGGGCCGAGGCCCGCCGCCAGCACCATGTAGCCGATCTGCGACATGGTCGAGCCGGCCAGCGCCTTCTTGATGTCGTCCTTGGCGCAACCGACGATCGCACCGAAGAGCAGCGTCACCGCGCCCACCACGACCGTCGCCAGCTGGGCCGTGGGCGCCTGGTTGAAGATGGCGGAGGAGCGGGTGATCAGGTAGACGCCGGCGGTCACCATCGTCGCCGCGTGGATCAGGGCCGAGACCGGGGTCGGGCCCTCCATCGCGTCGCCGAGCCAGGACTGCAGCGGCACCTGGGCCGACTTGCCGCAGGCCGCCAGCAGCAGCATCAGGCCGATGCCCGTCAGCGTCGCCTGGGTCGCCTGGGTCGCCTTGGACGCGTCCGCGAAGACGGGCGTGAAGGCGAAGGTCCCGAAGGTGGTGAACATCAGCATGACCGCGATGGACAGGCCGACGTCGCCGACGCGGTTGACCAGGAAGGCCTTCTTGGCCGCCGTGGCCGCGCTGGGCTTGTGCTGCCAGAAGCCGATCAACAGGTAGGACGCGAGGCCCACTCCCTCCCAACCGACGTACAGCAGCAGGTAGTTGTCGGCCAGGACCAACAGCAGCATGGCCGCGAGGAAGAGGTTCAGGTAGCCGAAGAACCGGCGCCGCTTCTCGTCGTGCGCCATGTACCCGATCGAGTACAGGTGGATCAGCGAGCCGACGCCCGTGATCAGCAGCACGAACGTCATCGACAGCTGGTCCAGCTGGAACCCGACCTCGGCCTGGAAGCCGTTGACCGGGATCCAGGTGAACAGATGGTCGTGGATGGGCCGTTGGTCGACCGAGCGGCCCAACATGGAGAAGAACAGCGCGAGCCCGACGCCGAAGGAGGCGAAGGCGAGGAACGTGCCGAGCAGGTGCCCGACCCGGTCCAGGCGGCGCCCGCCGCAGAGCAGCAGGGCCGCCCCCAGCAGCGGAACCGCAACCAGTACGGGGATCAGATTGTCCACTTCTCGTCAGCCTCCGCCGCTACAGCTTCATGAGGTTGGTGTCGTCGACCGAGGCCGAGTGACGGGTGCGGAAGACACTCACGATGATGGCCAGCCCGACGACCACCTCGGCCGCCGCGACCACCATGGTGAAGAAGGCGATGATCTGCCCGTCCAGGTTGCCGTGCAGCCGGGAGAAGGTGACCAGGGCCAGGTTGCAGGCGTTGAGCATCAGCTCCACGCACATGAACAGCACGATCGCGTTGCGCCGCACCAGCACGCCGACGGCGCCGATGGTGAACAACAGGGCCGCGAGATAGAGGTAGTTGACGGGGTTCACTTCGACTCCACCTCTCGCTGCTCGCTCTCGCGCTGCCCGGTCCCACGCTGCTCGGTCCCACGCTGCTCGACGTGCGCCAGTTCGCTCCCGCTGCGCGGCTTCGGCGCCTTCCGTCCGAGCCAGCCGGCGGTGGACTGCTCCAACTCGCCCATACGGCGCAGCAGGTCACTGCCGAGCTGCCGCATCTGCCCGCGCTGGCGCAGCGTCGGGTTGACGCTGATCTCGGCCGGAGTGCCGTCCGGCAGCAGGCCGGGCGCGTCGACCGCGTTGTGGCGGGCGTAGACGCCGGGCGCCGGCAGCGGCGTGACCTGGGTGCCGAGCCGCACCCGCTGCTCGGCCAGCTCGCGCTGGCTCTGCCGGACCTCGGTGGCCTCTCGGTGCGTCAGCACCATCGCGCCGACGGCGGCGGTGATCAGCAGCGCGCCGGTGACCTCGAAGGCCCAGACGTACCGGGTGAAGATCAGCGACGCCAGGCCCTGCACGTTGCCGCCCGCCGCCTCGTTCGCCGCACCGACCCCGGTGAAGGCGTGCAGGTTCGCGTTGGCGATGCCCGCGCAGAGCAGCACGCCGAAACCGATCCCGCCGACCACCGCGGCGACCCGCTGGCCCTTCAGCACCTCCTTGACCGAGTCGGCCGAGGAGACGCCCACCAGCATCACCACGAAGAGGAAGAGCATCATGATCGCGCCGGTGTAGACGACGATCTGCACGATGCCCAGGAAGACCGCGCCCTGCGCCATGTAGCAGATCGCCAGCGCGATCATCGTGGCGGCCAGGCAGAGCGCCGAGTGGACCGCCTTGCGGCAGAGCACCATGCCGAGCGCCCCGCCGACCGCGATCACCGCCAGCACCCAGAACTGGACGGCCTCACCGGTGGAGGTCACGAGGCCACCTCTTCTCCACGCTGCTCTGCAGCCTCATTGGACACAGCGCCCTTGCTGTGCGCGACCTGCCGCTCGGTTCCCGGCGCGGCCTCGGTCACGCGGCCCTGGTAGTAGTCGCGCTCCTCCATGCCGGGGAAGATGGAGTGCGGCGAGTCGACCATGCCCTCGGTCAGCCCGACGAGCAGCTGCTCCTTGGTGAAGATCAGCGACTCGCGGGAACTGTCGGCGAGTTCGTACTCGTTGGTCATGGTGAGCGCCCGCGTCGGGCAGGCCTCGATGCAGAGCCCGCAGAGGATGCAGCGGGCGTAGTTGATCTGGTAGACCCGCCCGTACCGCTCGCCCGGCGAGTAGCGCTCCTCGTCGGTGTTGTCCGCGCCCTCGACGTAGATGGCGTCCGCCGGGCACGCCCACGCGCACAGCTCGCAGCCGACGCACTTCTCCAGCCCGTCCGGGTGCCGGTTGAGCTGGTGACGGCCGTGGAAGCGCGGCGCGGTGGGCTTCTTGTACTCCGGGTACTGCTCGGTCAGGCGCTTCTTGAACATGGCCTTGAAGGTCACGCCGAAGCCTGCGGCGGGTCCGAGAATGTCAGGCACCGTCGTCTCCCTTCAGTGCAGGAACAGTGGTGGACTCCGCTTCGAGTGCCCCGACCCGCGACGGACGACGCGGCACGACCGGGAGCTGCTGGCCCGGCATCGGCGGGACGGGGAAGCCGCCCGCCATCGGGTCGAACGCCGCCGGCCCGGTCTGGGCCTCGCCCGGCTTGGCCTTCTTCGGCCGCAGCATGTCGAAGAGGATCGACAGCAGCAGCACCGCGATCACGCCGCCCGCCACGTACAGCACCACGTGGCCGAAGTTGTAGCCCTGGTTGCGCAGCGCCCGGACGGTGGCCACCAGGACCAGCCAGACCAGCGAGACCGGGATCAGCACCTTCCAGCCCAGCTTCATGAACTGGTCGTAGCGCAGGCGGGGCAGCGTGCCACGCAGCCAGATGAAGAGGAAGAGCAGCAGCTGGATCTTGACGATCAGCCAGAGCATCGGCCACCAACCGTGGTTGGCGCCCGGCCAGAAGGAGCTGATCGGCCACGGCGCCCGCCAGCCACCGAGGAACATCACGCTGGCCACGGCCGAGACGGTGACCATGTTGATGTACTCGGCCAGCATGAACATCGCGAACTTCAGCGAGGAGTACTCGGTGTTGAAGCCGCCGACCAGCTCGCCCTCGGCCTCCGGGAGGTCGAACGGCGCGCGGTTGGTCTCGCCGACCATCGACACCAGGTAGACCAGGAAGCTCACCGGCAGCAGCGCCGCGAACCAGGTGTGCGTCTGCGCGTCCACGATCGCCGAGGTCGACATCGACCCCGAGTAGAGGAAGACCGCCGCGAAGCTCAGGCCCATCGCGATCTCGTAGGAGACCATCTGCGCGGCCGAGCGCAGGCCGCCCAGCAGCGGGTACGTGGACCCGGAGGCCCAACCGGCCAGCACGATGCCGTAGATCCCGATCGAGGCGGTGGCCAGGATGAACAGGATGCCGACCGGCAGGTCGGTCAGCTGCATCGTGGTCCGGGTACCGAAGATGGAGATCTGGTGGTCCGGCGGGCCGAACGGGATCACCGCGAAGGCCATGAAGGCCGGCATCGCGGAGATCACCGGCGCCAGGATGAAGACCACCTTGTCGGCCGCCGTGACGACCAGGTCCTCCTTCAGGGCCAGCTTCACGCCGTCGGCCAGGCTCTGCAGCAGTCCCCAGGGGCCGTGCCGGTTGGGGCCGATGCGCAGCTGCATCCAGGCGACGACCTTGCGCTCCCAGACGATGGCGATGAGCACCGTCAGGACCAGGAACGCGAAGCAGAACACCGCCTTCAGCAGCACCAGCCACCAGGGGTCGCGCCCGAACCAGGAGAGGTCCTCGGCCGCCAGCAGCACCGATTGATGCATCACCGCTGCTCCTCATCCGTCGTAGAGGCCAGTGCCACGATCCGGCCGGGCACCGCGCCGATCCCCCGGGCCGCACCGGCGGGCGTGGAGTTGAGCGGCAGCCAGACCACCCGGTCCGGCAGCTCCGGCGTGATCGCCAGCGGCAGCGTGACGGCACCGGCCGGGCCGGTCACCGTCAGCGGCGCGCCGTCGGCGACGCCGACCTCGGCGGCCGTCGCGGGCGAGAGCCGGGCGACGGCCGGGTGCCGGGTGCCCGCGAGCGCGGGGTCGCCCTGCTGCAGCACGCCGTTGTCGAGCAGCTGCCGCCAGCCGGCCAGCACCGCCTCGCCCGCGCTCGGCCGCGGCAACGGCCGGGCCAGCTCGATCGGCGCGTCCGCGCGCTCGCCGCGCCACGGCCCGAACCCGTCCAGCTCACGGCGGGCCGCGGTCACGTCCGGCAGGCCCAGGTGTTCGTCCATCGCGTCGGCCAGCATGTGCAGCACGCGCAGGTCGTCGCCCAGGTGGCGCTGTGTCATCTGGTCCGGCTTGAGCGCCGCCTCGAAGGAGCGGACCCTGCCCTCCCAGTCCAGGAAGGTGCCCGCCTTCTCGGCGACCGCCGCGACCGGCAGCACCACGTCCGCCCGCGCGGTGACCGCGCTCGGCCGCAGCTCCAGACTGACCACGAAGCCGGCCCGGGCCAGCGCCTGGTCGGCGAGCGTCGGGTCCGGCAGGTCGTCGATCTCGACGCCGCCGACCAGCAACGCGTCCAACTCGCCCGACGCGGCGGCGGTGAGGATGCCGCCGGTGTCGCGACCGAAGCGGACCGGCAGCTCGGCCAGGCCCCAGGCGGCGGCCGTCTGCCGGCGCGCCTCCGGGTCGGTGGCCGGACGGCCGCCGGGCAGCAGGTTCGGCAGCGCGCCGACCTCGACCGCCCCGCGCTCGCCCGCCCGCCGCGGGATCCACGCCAGCCGCGCGCCCGCCAACCGGGCCAGGCGCAGTGCCGCGCTGTAGCCGCCGGGCGAACCCGCCAACCGCTCGCCGACCAGCACCACCGCGCCGGGCTCGCGCAGCAGTCGCGCCGCCTCGCCCGCCGCGCCGTCCAGCGGCTCGCCCTCGGCCAGCGCCTCCAGCCACTCGGCCTCGGTGCCGGGCGCGGCCGGGAGCAGCGTCCCGCCCATCTTGGCCAGGCCCCGCGAGCCCCAGGCCGCGATGGAGAAGACCTTCGTGCCGCGGGTGCGGGCCGCCTTGCGCAGCCGCAGGAAGACGATCGGCGACTCGTCCTCGGGCTCGAAGCCCGCGAGCAGCACCGTCTTCGCACCCTCCAGGGCCGCGTAGTCGAGCGCTTCGCGACCGCCGACACCGTTGCCGTCCAGGTCCACGCCGTGCCCGGCGACGGCGGCGGCCAGGAACTCGGCCTCCTCCGCGCTGTGCACCCGCACCCGGAAGTCGACGTCGTTGGTGCCGAGCGCGACCCGCGCGAACTTGGCGTAGGCGTAGGCGTCCTCGACCGTCGACCGGCCGCCCACCAGGACGCCGGCGCGCTTGCCGGCCAGCCCCCGTGCCGCGGCGGCCAGCGCCTCCGGCCAGGAGGCGGGCTCCAGCTCTCCGGTGTCGGCGTTGCGGAGCAGCGGCGTGTGGATCCGGTCCGGCTGCTGCGCGTAGCGGAACGCGAAGCGGCCCTTGTCGCAGCTCCACTCCTCGTTCACGGCCGGCTCGTCACCGGCCTGGCGCCGCAGCACCTTGCCGCGCCGGTGGTCGGTCCGCGTCGCGCAGCCGCTCGCGCAGTGCTCGCAGACGCTCGCCGAGGAGGTGAGGTCGAACGGCCGGGACCGGAACCGGTAGGCCGCCGAGGTCAGCGCGCCGACCGGGCAGATCTGGATGGTGTTGCCGGAGAAGTACGACCGGAAGTCGTCGCCCGCGCCCGTCCCGACCTGCTGGAGCGCCCCACGCTCCACCAACTCGATGAACGGGTCACCGGCGATCTGCTCGCTGAAGCGGGTGCAGCGCGCGCAGAGCACGCAGCGCTCACGGTCCAGCAGCACCTGGGTGCTGATCGGCATCGGCTTCTCGTAGGTCCGCTTCACGCCCTCGAAGCGGCTGTCGCTCTGCCCGTGCGAGAGCGCCTGGTTCTGCAGCGGGCACTCGCCGCCCTTGTCGCAGACCGGGCAGTCCAGCGGGTGGTTGATGAGCAGCAGCTCCATCACCCCGCGCTGCGCCTTCTCCGCGACCGGCGAGGTGATCTGCGACTTCACCACCATGCCGTCGGCGCACTCCATCGTGCAGGAGGCGACCGGCTTGCGCTGGCCCTCCACCTCGACGATGCACTGCCGGCAGGCGCCGGCCGGGGCCAGCAGCGGGTGGTCGCAGAAGCGCGGGATCTCCACACCGATCATCTCGGCGGCGCGGATGACCAGGGTGCCCTTGGGCACCTTCACCTCGACGCCGTCGACGGTGACGGTGAGCAGATCGGACTGCCCATCCGTCGCCTGAGGGGTCTTCTTCTCGGGGACCGTCGCGGTCACGCCAGCACTCCGTTCTCGCTCGGGTCGAAGTCGCCGTTACGCCCGTCCTGGCCTCGATCACCCGGCGGGTCCTCGTCGGGACTGCGGTCCCTGCCGAGAGTCGAGCGGCGTCCGCGCGTCCCCGCCCAGACCGTCGACGCGGACGGGTCGAACGGGCAGCGGCGCTCGCGCAGGTGCTGCTCGTACTCGTCGCGGAAGTACTGCAGCGAGGAGAAGATCGGGCTCGCCGCGCCGTCGCCCAGGGCGCAGAAGGACTTGCCGTTGATGTTGTCGGCGATGTCGTTCAGCTTCTCCAGGTCGCCCGGCACGCCCTCGCCCGCCTCGATCCGGCGCAGCAGCTGGACCAGCCAGTAGGTGCCCTCGCGGCAGGGGGTGCACTTGCCGCACGACTCGTGGGCGTAGAACTCCGTCCACCGCGTCACCGCCCGGACCACACAGGTGGTCTCGTCGAAGACCTGCAGCGCCTTGGTGCCGAGCATGGAGCCGGCCGCGCCGACGCCCTCGTAGTCGAGCGGCACGTCGAGGTGCTTGTCGGTGAACATCGGCGTCGAGGAGCCGCCCGGCGTCCAGAACTTCAGCGTGTGGCCCTCGCGGACGCCGCCGCTGATGTCCAGCAGCTGCCGCAGCGTGACACCGAGCGGCGCCTCGTACTGGCCCGGGTTGGTGACGTGCCCCGAGAGCGAGTAGAGCGTGAAGCCGGGGGACTTCTCGCTGCCCATCGAGCGGAACCAGTCCTTGCCCTGGTGCAGGATCGCGGGCACGGAGGCGATCGACTCGACGTTGTTCACCACCGTCGGGCAGGCGTACAGACCCGCGACGGCCGGGAACGGCGGCCGCAGCCGCGGCTGGCCGCGGCGGCCCTCGAGGGAGTCGAGCAGCGCCGTCTCCTCGCCGCAGATGTAGGCGCCGGCGCCCGCGTGGACGGTGATGTCCAGGTCGAAGCCGCTGCCCAGCACGTTCTGCCCCAGGTACCCGGCGTCGTACGCCTCCTGGACGGCCGCGTGCAGGCGCCGCAGCACCGGGACGGTCTCACCGCGCAGGTAGATGAAGGCGTGGCTGCAGCGGATCGCCCAGCTCGCGATGATCATGCCCTCGATGAGCGAGTGCGGGTTCGCGAAGAGCAGCGGGATGTCCTTGCAGGTGCCCGGCTCCGACTCGTCCGCGTTCACGACGAGGTAGTGCGGCTTGCCGTCGCCCTGCGGGATGAACTGCCACTTCATGCCCGTCGGGAAGCCTGCGCCGCCGCGGCCGCGCAGGCCCGCGTCCTTGACCAGCGCGATGACGTCGTCCGGGTTCATCCGCAGCGCCTCGTGCAGGCCCTTGTAGCCGTCGTGCGCGCGGTAGGTGGCGAGCCGCCAGGGCTTCTCCTCGCCCCAGGTCGCGGAGAGGACCGGGGAGAGCAGCTTCTCCGGGTGCGTCGCGGTCATGCCTGCTCCCCTTCCGCATCGCCTTCGTCGGTGCTCTCCTGCTGGCGGGGCGCGACCACCTTGGTGCCGCCGCCGGTGCCCGGCAGCGTCTCGCCGCGCGCGAGCCGCAGTCCGGCCAGGGACGGTGCGCCACCGGCGCCCGACTCGTCCACGGCGCCCGGCCGCTCGTCGGGGAACCCGGCCAGGATCCGCGCGGTCTCCTTGAAGCTGCACAGCCGCGCGCCGCGGGTGGGCCTCACCTCGGCGCCCGCGCGCAGGTCGTCGACCAACTGCCGTGCGCTCTCCGGGTCCTGGTTGTCGAAGAACTCCCAGTTGACCATCACCACGGGCGCGTAGTCGCAGGCCGCGTTGCACTCGATGTGCTCCAGCGAGATCGAACCGTCCGCGGTCGTCTCGTTGTTGCCGATCCCGAGGTGCTGCTGCAGCTCGGCGAAGATCTGGTCGCCGCCGAGCACCGCGCACAGCGTGTTGGTGCAGACCCCGACGTGGTACGCGCCCGCCGGACGGCGCCGGTACATCGTGTAGAAGGTCGCGACGGCGGTGACCTCGGCCGTGGTCAGACCCAACTGCTCGGCGCAGTACCGGATGCCGGTCCGGGAGACGAAACCCTCCTCGGCCTGCACCAGGTGCAGCAGCGGCAGCAGCGCCGAACGCGACTGCGGGTAGCGGGCGACGACCGCCGCCGCGTCCGCGTCCAGCCGCTCGCGCACCTCGGCCGGGTAGGGCTCCGCCGGAAGCTCCGGCAGGCCCAGCTGTACATGCTCGGTGGCACTCACCGGTCCACGCCTCCCATCACCGGGTCGATGCCGGCCACCGCGACGATGACGTCCGCGACCTGCCCGCCCTCGCACATCGCGGCCACTGTCTGCAGGTTGGTGAAGCTCGGGTCGCGGAAGTGCACCCGGTACGGCCGGGTGCCGCCGTCGGAGACGACGTGCACGCCCAGCTCGCCCTTGGGGGACTCGACCGCCACGTAGGCCTGCCCCGCCGGGACGTGGAAGCCCTCGGTCACCAGCTTGAAGTGGTGGATCAGCGCCTCCATGGACTCGCCCATGATGGTGCGGATGTGGTCGAGCGAGTTGCCCATCCCGTCCGCACCGAGCGAGAGCTGCGCCGGCCAGGCGATCTTCCGGTCGGCGACCATCACCGCCCCGTTGCCGCTCTTGAGCCGCTCCAGGCACTGCTCGACGATCCGCAGCGACTGCTCCATCTCGCGCAGGCGGATCAGGAAGCGGCCGTAGGAGTCGCAGCCGTCGGCGGTCTCGACCTCGAAGTCGTAGCTCTCGTAGCCGCAGTACGGCTGCGACTTGCGCAGGTCGTGCGGCAGGCCGGTGGCCCGCAGGATCGGCCCGGTGGCCCCGAGGGCCATGCAGCCGGCGAGGTCCAGGTAGCCGACGTCGACCAGACGGGCCTTGAAGACCGGGTTGTTGGTGGCCAGCTTGTCGTACTCGTGCATCCGCGAGCGCAGCAGCTTCACGCCCTCGCGGATCTGGTCCAGCGCGCCGGGCGGCAGGTCCTGCGCCAGGCCGCCGGGGCGGACGTAGGCGTGGTTCATGCGCAGGCCGGTGACCAGCTCGAAGATGTCGAGGATGACCTCGCGGTCACGGAAGCCGTAGATCATCAGCGTGGTGGAGCCGATCTCCATGCCGCCGGTGGCGAGGCACACCAGGTGCGAGGAGATTCGGTTGAGCTCCATCATCATCACGCGGATGACGCTGGCCCGCTCCGGGATGTCGTCGGTGATCCCGAGCAGCTTCTCCACCGCGAGGCAGTAGGCGGTCTCGTTGTAGAGCGGCGTCAGGTAGTCCATGCGGGTCACGAAGGTCGTGCCCTGGACCCAGTTGCGGAACTCCATGTTCTTCTCGATGCCGGTGTGCAGGTAGCCGATGCCGCAGCGGGCCTCCTGCACCGTCTCGCCGTCGATCTCCAGGATCAGGCGCAGCACGCCGTGCGTGGACGGGTGCTGCGGACCCATGTTGACGATGATCCGCTCGTCGTCGGCCTTCGCCGCGGCGGTGACGATCTCGTCCCAGTCGCCGCCGGTGACGGTGTAGACCCGGCCCTCGGTCGTCTCGCGCTCGGTTGCCTGCGCGGTCTCGTGAGTGCTCATCAGGAGTACGACCTCCGCTGGTCGGGAGCCGGGATCTGCGCGCCCTTGTACTCGACGGGAATGCCGCCGAGCGGGTAGTCCTTGCGCTGCGGGTGGCCCAGCCAGTCGTCCGGCATCATGATCCGCGTCAACGCCGGGTGGTCGTCGAAGACGATGCCGAAGAAGTCGTAGGTCTCGCGCTCGTGCCAGTCGTTGGTCGGGTAGATCGCGACGGTGGACGGGATGTGCGGGTCGCCGTCGGGCGCCGAGCACTCCACGCGGATCAGCCGGTTGTGGGTGATCGAGCGCAGGTGGTAGACCGCGTGCAGCTCGCGTCCGGCATCGCCCGGATAGTGCACCCCGCTGACGCCGGTGCACAGTTCGAAGCGGAGCGCCGGGTCGTCGCGCAGCGTCCGCATCGCCTGGACGAGGTGCTCGCGGCGGACGTGGAAGGTGATCTCGTCGCGGTCGACGACGGTCTTCTCGATCGCCGCGTCCGCGCTCAGGCCCTGCTCCTCGAGCGCACCCTCGAACTCGTCGGCGACCTCGTCGAACACTCCGTGCGACGAGCCGGCTCCGCCGGGGCCGCCGTAGGGGCGGCTGCTGGCCGGCGGCAGCACGATCGGCCTGACCAGCCGGCCGTACCCGGAGGTGTCGCCGGAGCCGCCGTTGGCCGCGTTGCCCGACCCGAACATGCCGTGCCGGACGCCGATGACCTCCAGCTCCGTCTGCCCCTCGCGAGGCACCGGAACGTTCTCGCCCACGTTCTCGCTCATCGCAGCAGCCCCTTCATCTCGATCGTCGGGGTCGCGCCCAGCGCCTGCTGCTCCGCCTCCTCGTCGGCCCGGCGCCTGTGGGCACCGAGCTTCTCGTGGCGGATCTGGTCGTGGAGCTTGAGGATGGCGTCCATCAGCATCTCCGGCCGCGGCGGACAGCCGGGCAGGTAGATGTCGACCGGGATGACGTGGTCGACGCCCTGAACGATCGCGTAGTTGTTGAACATCCCGCCGGAGGAGGCGCAGACGCCCATCGAGATGACCCACTTGGGGTTGGCCATCTGGTCGTAGACCTGGCGCACCACCGGGGCCATCTTCTGGCTGACCCGGCCGGCGACGATCATCAGATCGGCCTGCCGCGGCGAGCCACGGAACACCTCCATGCCGAACCGGGCCAGGTCATAGCGGCCGGCGCCGGTCGTCATCATCTCGATCGCGCAGCACGCGAGCCCGAAGGTCGCCGGGAAGAGCGAGCTCTTGCGCACCCAACCCGCGGCCTGCTCGACCGTGGTGAGCAGGAAGCCGCTGGGCAGCTTCTCCTCGATACCCATCTCTTCTGCCCTCTCCCGTCAGTCCCACTCAAGGCCGCCACGACGCCAGACATAGGCGTAGGCGACGAACACCGTGGCGATGAAGAGCACCATCTCGACCAGGCCGAAGATCCCCAGGGCGTCGAAGGTGACGGCCCACGGATAGAGGAAGACGATCTCGATGTCGAAGACGATGAAGAGCATCGCCGTCAGGTAGTACTTGATCGGGAACCGCCCGCCCCCGGCCGCTTGCGGCGTGGGCTCGATCCCGCACTCGTAGGCGTCGAGCTTGGCCCGGTTGTAGCGCTTCGGGCCGGTCAGCGCGGCCATGGCCACGGAGCCGACCGCGAACGCGGCCGCAATGGCGCCAAGTACCAGAATCGGCGCATAAGCGTTCATGCCGAACGACCTCTCCAGCCGTCATTCCGAGCTCATCACCGTGATCCCCACATGTGAGGCAGTTCACAAGCTCCCAAGACGGCTGCATCCTATGCCTCTTCGCATGTGATCTGCGACACGCGGTCACGCACCAAGATTGTGATCTACGCCACCTGACGGATGATCATGAAGCAATGAGAGTGCAAAATCAGACACATTGCGTGTGCATTCATTCACAAGCCGTGGTGCCGAGCGGAATCGCCCCAGCTCGAAGGGGGTCCGCCTATCATCGGCGCGGCATCCATGGCAAGTTTTGATCCTGGCCCGGACACGTGTTAGTGAACCTCCTCGCCGGAGGGTGAAACACGAACGCCCCGGCTGACGAGCAGCCGGGGCGTTGCGGAGAAGGCGGGCGGTTCGGGTTACGGCACCCCGAGGTTGAAGATCGCGTACCCCCCGTACCAGCCCGAGAGCGCGCCCAGGATCAGCAGCAGCACCAGCGCCTGGGCGCGGCTCAGCCGCCTGAGGGCCAGGGCCAGGGGGATGGCGAGCGGGAAGAGCGGCATCGCGAAGCGGCTGATCGTGCCGAACATCTGCTGGCTCAGCACGATCATCGCGATCGTGCCGAGCGTGTAGACCACCAGCACCACCGGTGGACGCAGCCGGATCAGCAGCAGGACCAGGACCGGCAGGCACATCAGCACCGCCAACCCGACCAGGTCCTCGGTCGGGTAGGGGAAGAGGTAGTCGTACCGCCCCAGCAGGAGGCCCTGGATCGACTTGAAGGCGTTGCCGCCCCAGTCGAAGGAGTGCGCCCAGGCCCGCTGCTGCAAGGTGAAGTAGCCGTGGAAGTCGTGCAGGGCCAGACCCAGCCAGGTCAGGTACCCGAGCAGGCCCAGCGGCGCCGCCGCGATCGTGAACAGCGGCCCCGAGAAGCTGCCCCTGCGGGTGCGGTAGATCGCGACCAGCGCCGCCAGCACCACGCCGGCGATCAGCGTCACCGCCGACGGACGGGTCAGTCCGGCCAACAGCGTCAGCGAACCCGCCAGGTACCAACGGCGGCGCACCACCGCGTAACAGGCCCACGCCGCCAGCGCGGTGAACAGCGACTCCGAGTAGACCGACCACTGCACCGAGGCGGCCGGGAACACCGCCCACAGCCCCGCCGCGAGCACGCCCGCACGGCGGCTCGACGTGACCGCCTCCGTCAGCGCGAAGATCCCCGCCGCCGCCACGAACGAGGCCACGATCGAGACCAGCATGCCCGCGCCGTACAGCCCGAGCCCCGTCACCTCGCTGACCAGCCGCATCGCGCCCGGATACAGCGGGAAGAAGGCGACGGAGTTCTGCTCCATCGTGAACGGCCCGAGCGGTGCCATCGGCGTCAGCGCCGGGTGGTAACCGTGCGCGGCGACGTCCTGGTACCACCAGCCGTCCCACGAGCCCAGCACGTCCCACGGCTTGGCGCCGCCGCCGTAGCGCGGCGTGTTGGTGCGGTAGGTGCCCGAGTAGGCCAGCAGTCTCAGGAAGACCGCCAGCCCGATCAGCTTCACCCCGCCGTACAGGGCCATCGCGGGGCCGAACCGCACCCCGGCCGCGCGCACGCGCGCCACCACCGCGTCCCGGCGACGCGTGTACGGCGGCGCCTCCCCCGGAAGCTCCGGGACCTCCCCGCGCGAGGTGATGTCGTCAAGAGTCATGTCTGTGTGCTCAGGCCTTCGGTGCGACCTTGGCGAGGCCGTTGATGATCCGGTCCATGGCGTCGCCGCCCTGCGGGTCGGTCAGGTTGGCCAGCAGCTTCAGCACGAACCGCATCAGCACCGGGTGCGTCAGACCGTGCTGCGCGGCCATCCGCATGACCAGCGGGTTGCCGATCGCCTTCACGAAGGCACGGCCCAGGGAGTAGTAGCCGCCGTAGACGTCCTTGAGGATCCGCGGGTAGGCCTCCAGGGCCCGCTCGCGCGCCTCGTCGGTGGTCCGGGCCAGCGCCTGGACGATGACGCCCGCCGCGAGCTGGCCGGACTCCATCGCGTAGGCGATGCCCTCGCCGTTGAACGGGTTGACCATGCCACCCGCGTCGCCGACCAGCAGGAAGCCCCGGCTGTAGTGCGGCTGCCGGTTGAACGCCATCGGCAGCGCCGCGCCGCGGATCGGCTCGGTCATGTTCTCCGGCGTGTAGCCCCACTCCTCGGGCATGCCGGCGCACCAGACCTTGAGCAGCTCGCGGTAGTCGATGTCCTTGAACGCCTTGGTGGTGTTCAGCAGGCCGAGACCCACGTTGCTGGTGCCGTCGCCCATGCCGAAGATCCAGCCGTAGCCCGGCAGCAGCTTCTCCTGCCCGTCGCGCCGGTCCCACAGCTCCAGCCAGGACTCCAGGTAGTCGTCGTCCGCGCGCGGGGAGGTGAAGTACGTCCGGTAGGCGACGCCCATCGGCCGGTCCTCACGCCGGTGCAGGCCGAGGGAGAGCGACAGTCGGGTGGAGTTGCCGTCGGCCGCCACGACGAGCGGGGCGCGGAAGGTGACCTCGCGCTTCTCTCCTGCGTCCTCCAGCTTGGCGGTCACGCCGACGACGCGGCCGGTGCGCTCGTCGAGCAGCGGGCCGGTGACGTTGCAGCCCTCGTGCAGCTTGGCGCCGGCCTTCTCCGCCTGGCGGGCCAGCAGCTCGTCGAAGTCGGCACGCTTGCGCACCAGTCCGTAGTCCGGGAAGGCCGCCAGCTCCGGCCAGTCCAGCTCCAGCCGCACCCCGCCGCCGATGATCCGCAGGCCCTTGTTGTGCAGCCAGCCGTTCTCCTCGGACACGTCGATGCCCATGTCGACCAGCTGCTTGACCGCCCTCGGGGTCAGTCCGTCGCCGCACACCTTCTCGCGCGGGAAGCGGGACTTCTCCAGCAGCAGCACCTCCAGACCCGACCGGGCCAGGTGGTACGCCGTCGCCGAGCCCGCAGGCCCCGCACCGACGACGATCACGTCCGCGTAGGCCTCGGTCGTCTCGCTCACCTGATCGTCTCCTCGCCAATGCGTGCTTCGGGCTTCATTCGAGCTCCTGCGAGTTTAGACAGCGACTCCGTCGACTGCGGGGAAGGCCTACCATCTGTCCCCATGCACATGGGAGTGATCGGCCACGAGGACCTGTCCGACATCACGGAGATGCTCGTCCGCGGCGAGCTGTGGCGCATCGTCTCCGACTGCCCGAGCCACAACCTGGTCGGCGTGACGCCGCTGCGGCCCGGGCCCGAAACCTGGTTCGCGCAGGCCGTGGTGGACCACGGCGGCGGCCTGGAGATCATCGGCGCCACCGCCCACGCGCTGCGCGCCGAGGCCCGCGCCGTCCACCGCCTCGGCCCCGACACCGCCCTGGTCCCCGCCCTGCTGGGCCTGGTCGAGGAGCTCGTCGCGGTCTGGGACGGCAAGCCCGGCACCGAGATCGCCGAGGCGGTCGCGGAGGCCGAACGCATCGGCCTCTACGTCCACCACGTCTGGCCCGAGGGCTCCGAGCGGCTGGCGGGTTAGTCCAGGGTCAGGCCAGGGTCAGGCCTTGGTCGCCCGGTGCAGCGCGACGACCCCGCCGGTCAGGTTGCGCCAGGCCACCTTCGTCCAGCCCGCCTGCTGCAGGCGGGCCGCCAGAGCCGGCTGGTCCGGCCAGGCGCGGATCGAGTCGGCGAGGTAGACGTACGCCTCCGGGTTGGAGCTGACCGCGGTGGCCACCGGCGGCAGGGCGCGCATCAGGTACTCGGAGTACACGGTGCGGAACGGCGCCCAGGTGGGGTGCGAGAACTCGCAGATCACCACCCGCCCGCCCGGCTTGGTGACACGCAGCATCTCGCGCAGCGCGGCGTCGGTGTCCTGCACGTTGCGCAGCGCGAAGGAGATCGTCACCGCGTCGAAGACCTCGTCCCCGAACGGCAGCTTCGTCGCGTCCCCCGCCGTGAGCGGCAGTTCGGGGTGGCGGCGCTTGCCCTCGCGCAGCATGCCGATCGAGAAGTCGCAGGGGATCACCTGCGCCCCGGCCTCCGCGAACGGCAGTGAGGAGGTGGCGGTGCCGGCCCCCAGGTCCAGCACCCGCTGACCGGGACGCGCGTCCACGGCCCGGGCGACAGCGCGGCGCCACAGTCGGGTCTGGCCCAGCGAGAGAACGTCGTTGGTGAGGTCGTACTTCGCCGCGACGTCGTCGAACATCGAGGCGACCTCGTGCGGCTGCTTGTCCAGGGTGGCTCGGGTCACGCGGCCATTCTCCTATCAGGGCTACTTGCGGCGGTGCACCAGGCGGCCGGCGAGGACCGTGGCGAGGCAGGAGCCGTCAGGGGCGAACACGGCGAAGTCGGCACGGGCACCGGCTGTCAGCGGCGTGGGTGTGCCGACCGGCAGTCCGACCCGGGCGGCGGCAGGAGCCAGGCCCGGATCGTCGCCCAGCGGCCCGGGCGCGACGGCGGTCACCCCGCGCAGGAGCAGGCAGTGCACCCGCTCCCGCGGGCTCGGCGCCTCTGGCAGGGCGGTCTCCCACCCCGTGCCGGTACGCAGTTCACCGGGCCATTCGCGCACACGCGCGCCGGGGTAGTCGGCGCGCAGCACGTCGACGGCCGCGACAGCGGCGATGCGGTCGCCCTCGACGGCGACCGCATCGTGGTTCGTGCCGGTGTGGATCGTCAGCATGAGCGGGTCGTCAGCTGTCGGCGTTCAGCAGCTTCAACTCGGGGTGGGCGGTGCCGCCCTCGATCGCCGTGGAGGCGATGTGCGAGAAGACGTGGTCGTCCACCGGGTCGTTCGCCGGGTCGTCGTGGATGACCAGGTGCTCGTAGGTGGTGGCCCGCTGCGCCGGGACGCGACCGGCGGCGCGGATCAGGGCGATCAGCTCCATCCGGTTGGAGCGGTGCTTGGCGCCCGCCGAGGAGACCACGTTCTCCTCCAGCATCACCGAGCCGAGGTCGTCGGCTCCGTAGTGCAGCGAGAGCTGGCCCATCTCCTTGCCGACCGTCAGCCAGGAACCCTGGATGTGCGCGACGTTGTCGAGGAAGAGACGCGCCACCGCGATCAGCCGCAGGTACTCGAAGAGCGTCGCCTGGGTGCGGCCCTTCAGGTGGTTGTTCTCCGGCTGGTAGGTGTACGGGATGAACGCGCGGAAGCCGCCGGTGCGGTCCTGCACGTCGCGGATCATGCGCAGGTGCTCGATCCGCTCCGCGTTGGTCTCACCGGTGCCCATCAGCATGGTGGAGGTGGACTCGACGCCCAGGTTGTGCGCCAGCTCCATGATCTCAAGCCAGCGCTCGCCGGACTCCTTGAGCGGGGCGATCACCTTGCGCGGCCGCTCGGGCAGCAGCTCGGCGCCGGCGCCGGCGAACGAGTCGAGACCGGCCGCGTGGATGCGGCGGATCGCCTCCTCCGCGCTGACACCCGAGATCCGCGCCATGTGGTCCACCTCGGAGGCCCCGAGCGAGTGGATCACCAGCTGCGGGAAGTCCTTCTTGATGGCGGAGAAGGCGCGCTCGTAGTACTCGACGCCGTAGTCCGGGTGGTGCCCGCCCTGGAACATGATCTGGGTGCCGCCCAGCTCGACCGTCTCCGCGCAGCGGCGCAGGATCTCGTCGAGATCGCGCGACCAGCCCTTCTCGGTGTCCTTGGGCGCGGCGTAGAAGGCGCAGAACTTGCACGCCGTCACGCAGACGTTGGTGTAGTTGATGTTGCGCTCGATGATGTACGTCGCAATGTGCTCCGTACCCGCGTAACGGCGGCGGCGCGCGGCGTCGGCCGCCCGGCCCAGCGCGTGCAGCGGCGCGTGCCGGTACAGCTCCAGCGCCTCCTCGGCGCTGATGCGCCCCCCGCCCGCGGCGCGGTCGAGGACGGCCTGGATGTCGGTCGAGGAAGTCGCGGAATCAGCCAGCGTGGTCACGTCGTCAGCCTACGCCAGGGGTTGCGGCGTCCTGCGGCTGGCCCGACGCGGCGTGGTCCGACGAAGCGGTGCGGTCCGACGGAACGGTGTGGTCCGGCAGCGCCGGCAGCAGCTGGACGTCCTCGGTGGACGCGCCGATCCGGGCAGCGAACTCGCGCATGCCCTCCAGCTGCCGTTCGCCGAAGGAGAAGTCCAGCGCGTCGGTGTAGTACCGGCGCAGCGTCTCCGCGTCGAAAGCCTCCCAGCGGGCGGTCTGCTCACAGACCTTGTCGATCTCCTCCATGGAGAGATCGCGCGAGGCGAGGAAGGAACGGTGCACGTCGTACACGGTCTCCGGCTCGCGGGCCAGGAAGTCCCGCCGCACGGCGAACGGCGCGAAGACGAACGGCAACCCCGTCCAGTCCTTCCACATCGCGCCCAGGTCGTGGACGTGGAGACCGAGGCGCGGGGCCTCGTGCAGCGAGGCGCGCAGCGCGGCGTCGCCGATCAGGACGGCGGCGTCCGCCTCCTGCATCATCGCGCCGAGGTCGGGCGGGCAGGTGTAGTAGTCGGGCGTCACGCCGTAGCGCTCCGCCAGCAGCAGCTGGGCGAGGCGCACGGAGGTGCGGCTCGTGGAGCCGAGCGCGACCTTGCGCCCGTGCAGCTCCGCCAGCGGCAGCTCGGTGACGATCACGCACGACATGACCGGCCCGTCGCTGCCGACCGCGATGTCCGGCAGCAGGGTCAGCTGGTCCGCGTGGCGCAGGTACTCGACGCAGGAGATCGGGCCGATGTCGAGGCGTCCGGCCACCAGGGCCTCGTTGAGCGCGTCCGGGTCGGCCTTGGTCAGGTCCAGGTCGACGAGGCTGCCCGTCCGACCCAGACCCCAGTAGAGCGGCAGGCAGTTCAGGAACTGGATGTGTCCGACCCGCGGCCGCTGGTGCTGTGTGTGTTGGTCCACGTTGTCCACCTGATGAACAGTAGACCCGCGTGACGATCATCCCTGGCCGGGGGCTGGGGTGCATGCTAGGGTTTTCCGCAGTTGCAGTTTGATTTCCCATGCAGTACTGGAGCCTGCGGAGCACATGTGACCGCGGGCTTCTGTGGTTTTCAGGGCTTTTGCAGTAGTAGAAGTAGCTGAAGGCACGGCACGGCGGGGTGATCAGCGCAGCGGACCGGATGTCACGCAGTGTGGCGTCCTTTACGTCCCTCGCAAGGAGAACGGTATGGCGACCGGAACCGTCAAGTGGTTCAACGCCGAGAAGGGCTTCGGCTTCATCGCCCAGGACGGCGGCGGCCCCGATGTCTTCGTCCACTACACCGCCATCAACTCGTCGGGCTTCCGCTCGCTTGAGGAGAACCAGGCCGTCGAGTTCGACGTCACCCAGGGCCCGAAGGGCCCGCAGGCCGAGAACGTCAGCCCGCTTTCCTGAGCAGCGCTGAGCCTCAAAGCCACGAAGAGGGCCCGTTCCGCACGGATGTGCGGGGCGGGCCCTCTGCCTTTCGCACGGGCCGGTCTTACGCGGGTCCGGTCTTACGCCGGTCCGGTCTTACCCGGGTCCGGCCTTACGCGGGGCCCGTCTTTCACTGGAGCCACCTTTCGCCCACTGGCGCCGCCTTTCGCCGGGTTTCGGACGGGCGGCTTTGCTTTCGATCAGTTATACGTATAACTTCGAAGCATGGGCTATCTCTCCGTGCTGCGCGCCCCCGTCGTGCTCCGACTCCTCAGCGGCACGCTCGTCGGCCGCCTTCCCGCCGGAATGACGGTCGTGGCCATCGCCCTCGCCCTCCACGGCGCAGGCGCCTCCTACGCCCAGATCGGCCTCACCACCGCCGCCTACGCGGTCAGCGCCGCCGTCGGCGGTCCCGTCCTCGGCCGCACCGTCGACCGCCTCGGCCAGCCGCGCGTGCTCCTCGCCTCCGCCGTCGTCGCCGCGACCGGCTACGTCCTGCTCGCGCTCGGCCCCGGCTCCCTGGCCCTCTCCCTCGCGGGCGCGGCCCTGGCGGGCGCGTTCATGCCCCCGCTCGAGCCCTGCCTGCGCGCCCTGTGGCCGGACATCGTCGCCGAGGAGCAGTTGGAGACCGCCTACGCGCTCGACTCCGCCTCCCAACAGGTCCTCTACGTCGCCGGTCCGCTGCTCGTCGCCGGCATCGCCGCCCTCGGCTCCCCGGGCGCGGCGCTCTGGCTCGCCGCCGGGCTGGGCCTGGTCGGCACCCTCGTCGTCGCGACCGCCGGCCCCGCCCGCGCCTGGCGCCCAGCGCCCCGTCCCGTGGCGGTCGCCGGTGAGTCCCGGCACCACTGGCTCGGCCCGCTGCGCTCCCCCGCCCTGGTCCTGCTGCTGCTGGCCTTCGCGGGCACGGGGTGGTCCGTCGGCGGACAGAACATCCTCTTCGTCGCCTACGCCCAGGAGCACCCCGGCCTCCCCGGAGGCGCCGGCCTGCTGCTTGCCCTCGCCGCCCTCTCCGGCCTGCTGGGCGCACTCGCCTACGGCGCGGTCCGCTGGAAGGCCCCGACCGCCACCCGCACCTGGGCGATGGCCGCCGGCATGGCCGTCTGCTACCTCCCGCTGCTGGCCGTGCCCGGCCCGCTCGGCATGAGCGGCGCCGCCGCCCTCTCCGGCCTCGGCCTCGCCCCGCTACTCGCCGCAGCCTTCGTCCTCATCGCGGAGCTGGCCCCTGCGGGCACCACGACGGAGGCCTTCGCCTGGCTGGTCACCGTCTTCTCCACCGGCAACGCCCTGGGCTCCGCCGCCTCCGGCGCGGTCGTCGGCGGTTCACTGCGCTCGGCCGCGCTGGTCGCCTGCGCGGGCATCACGGTCGGCGCGCTGCTGCTGGTGGCCTGCCGCCGACGCCTGCGGCCGCTGGGCGCGGCAGGAGCGGGAGCGGTTGCAGCTGCCGTTGCCGTTGCGGGCGAAGGTGCGGACACCCGGCCGGAGAACGTGCACGCCACCGCTTAGACGCGCGGAGAGCCCGTGAGCTTCCACTCGCCGATCGTCTCGTAGTGAGCCGGGCCCGCGCCGAGGTGGCTGCGCATCAGGCGCAGCGAGTCCGCCGTCCACTCCGAGCCCTCGAAGTCCGCGAGCGCGGCGGCCAAGGGCTTCAGGTCGGCCCGGACAGTACCGGCGCGGGCGAGGGTGAGGTGGCCACGGAACGGGCGCTCGTCCACCGCCATGCCGGTGTGCCGCACGGCCGCGACGGTGCTCTCGGCCAGGCGGCGCAGGGCGTGCGTGTCGCCGCCGACCCCCGCCCACAGGACGCGGTCACCGAAGCGCCCGCCCCGGGCGATCCGCAGCACGTGGGCGGGATGGCGATGGGCCACCCGTTCCAGACGCGGTTCGAGCGCCTCGACGTCCGCGTTCTCCACCTGGCCGAGAAAGGCGAGCGTCAGGTGCCACCCCTCCGTGCCCGTCCAGCGCAGCCCCGCCGACTCCGGCAGCCCACGCAGCGGCTGGACGACGGCGTCCAACTCCCGCAGGACCGGCTCGGGTGGGACAACGGCGAGGAAGAGTCTCATGCGGGCAGTCTGCCTCCGAGCCGCGTCGGTTGGGCTACAAACACTCGTATGACGAAGAGCGGTTCCGAAACGACAGCAGCGACAGAGGCGGCGGGGGCGGGCGCGGGGGCGGGCACGGGGGCGGGGGCGGGCGCGGAGAAGCTCCGGCTCCGCCTGGCGACTGCGCACGACGTACCGGGCGTGCTCGCGGTGATGGACGGCATCGTGGAATGGCTTGTGGGCCTGGGACGGACCGCCCAGTGGGGCACCGAGCCCTGGTCCGCCAGCGAAGCGCTGGTGGAGCGCGTCGAGGGCCGGATCGCCCGCGGCGAGCTGCGCGTCGCGGTGACCCGGCAGGACGAGATCGCGGGCGTCCTCTCCGTCGCGGAGACGGCGTCGACCTACGTCCGCCCGGCGGACGAGCCCGAGCTCTTCATCAACCTGCTGGCGACCTCACGCCGCTTCAAGGGCCAGGACGTGGGCGGTCTGCTCATTGCCGAGGCCCGGTCGGAGGCCGCGCGGCGCGGGCTCGGACTACTGCGCGTCGACTGCTTCGCCGGTGACGACGGACGCCTCACGCACTGGTACGCGAGTCAGGGGTTCACGGAGGTCGAGCCGTTCGTCGTGCAGCGGGAGGGCCGTCCCGACTGGCCGGGGATGCTGTTCGCCCTGCGAGTGGAACGGGCCGGCGAGGCGTAGGCGTGCCGGTGGGCCGCTCCCCGGGGTGGAGGCGGCCTGTGGCCTGCGTTGCGTGGGTGGGGTGGGTCAGCCGGCGGGGTGGCGGCTGTTGGGGGGTGGGGGTGTGTCGGGTGGCGGGACCGCCTCCGGGCGGCCGTCGCGCATGACCAGCTCCCAGCCGGTGCGGTGCAAGTCCTGATGATGCTCCCCACACAGCAGGGCCAGGTTCTCCACACCCGTCTCCCCACCGTCGGCCCAGTGCACCAGATGATGCGCCTCGCACCACGACGGCGGCCGATCACACCCCGGCCACACACAGTGCCGATCCCGCGCCACCACCACATCGCGCAGATACGCCGGAACCGTCCGCATCGCCCGCCCCACCGACACCGGCCGCTCCCGCCCACCGGTCAACACCACCCGCAACCGGCAGTCACACGCCTCCTTCCGCAACTGCCACCCCGGCAACCCGTAACCCCACCCCGTCGTCGCCACCACCCGCGGCCGCAACAACCCCGCCAGACCATCCCCGACCACATCCGCCTCGTCCAGCGCGTCCAGCGCG
>NZ_FOAZ01000005.1:0-18462 GCF_900109465.1 Streptacidiphilus jiangxiensis | reverse complement strand
CCTCCCCCGTGCAGGCCACGCCTGCGTCGTCGAGAGTCCCCAGAGGCCTGGCCAAGGTCGTCGGCGCCAGCCTCATCGGCACGACCGTCGAGTGGTACGACTACTTCCTCTACGGTTCCGCCGCCGCACTGGTCTTCGGCAAGGTCTTCTTCAACGCCAAGGACCCCCTCACCGGCACCCTGCTCTCCTTCCTCACCTATGCCATCGGCTTCGCCGCCCGGCCGATCGGCGCCCTGGTGTTCGGCCACTACGGCGACCGCATCGGCCGCAAGCGGCTGCTGATCATCAGCCTGCTGATGATGGGCGTCGCCACCACCCTGATCGGCTGCCTCCCCGGCTACGCCACCCTCGGCGTCACCGCACCGGTTCTACTCACCGTGCTGCGGGTGATCCAGGGCTTCGCCCTCGGCGGGGAGTGGGGCGGCGCGGTCCTGCTGGTCTCCGAGCACGGCGACGCCAGGCGACGCGGCTTCTGGGCCTCCTGGCCGCAGGGCGGCGCACCGCTCGGCAATCTGCTCGCGGTCGGTGTCCTCTCCCTGATGACGACCGTTCAGCCTGACGCCGCGTTCCTTGCCTGGGGCTGGCGCATCCCCTTCCTGCTCTCAGCCGTTCTGGTCGCCGTCGGCCTGTGGATCCGCCTCGGTGTCGACGAGTCCCCGCTGTTCAAGCAGGCCCAGGCGCAGGCCGAGGCACGCAAGGCCGCGGGCGAGAAGGAGCAGCCACCGCTGCTGGCCGTGGTGCGCCACCACTGGAAGGACATCCTCGTCGCCATGGGCGCCCGGATGGCGGAGAACATCTCGTACTACGTGATCGTCACCTTCGTCCTGGCCTACTGCGTCGACCACCTGAAGATCGAGAAGCAGACCGCCCTCAACGCGGTCCTGATCGGCTCCGCCGTCCAGTTCTGCCTCATCCCGGTCTTCGGCGCGCTCTCGGACCGGATCGGTCGCAAGCCCGTCTACCTGGTCGGCGCCGTCGGTGTGGGCGCGTGGATGTGGGCGTTCTTCGCCCTGCTGGACACCAAGTCGTTCCCCGCACTCGTCCTCGCGGTGACGGTCGGCCTGATCTTCCACAGCGCCATGTACGCGCCCCAGGCCGCCTTCTTCTCCGAGATGTTCAGCACCCGCATGCGCTTCTCCGGCGCGTCCATCGGCGCCCAGTTCGCCTCGGTGGCCGCCGGCGCCCCGGCCCCGCTGATCGCCGTGGCGCTGCTGAAGAGCTACGGGACGTCGACGCCGATCTCGGCCTACGTGAGCCTCGCCGCCGTGGTCACCGTCGTCGCCCTGCTCTTCGCCCGCGAAACCCGCGGCAGCGAGCTGACCGAGGCCGAGAAGTCGGGCGCGGCGGACACGGCAGACCCGGTGGACGCGACGGACGCCGAGCCGGCTCCGGACGTGCCGGCCCGCGCCGCACAGTGAGCTCGCAGTGACCCCTCAGTGAGCCCTCAGTGAGCCCACGGGGCGCCCGCGGCCACGCGACGGGCGCCCCGTGACACACCCCGATTCCCCTGCGACGATGGCCCGCACCATGCCCGAAGAGACCGAGACCCACCCCGCCGAGCGGCTGCTGCGCCTGCTCGCCACGGGCGCCACCGCCGAAGAGCTGGGCGAGGCCGGCGCCGCGGCCCCCGCCTCCGCCGCCCTGGCCCAGCGCGTGCACCGCACCCTGGCGCAGCACCGGCGCCGTGAGGCCCAGCTGACAGCGCTCTTCGACACCGCCACCGATCTGGCAGCCTCCCGGGACCTGGACGCGGTGCTGCAGGCGATCGTGCGGCGGGCCCGGCTGCTGTTGGGCACGGACCTCGCCTACCTCACCCTCCCTGACGAGGAGGCCGGCGACACCTACATGCGGGTCACCGACGGCTCCGTCTCCCCGCTCTTCCAGACCCTGCGGCTGGAGCTGGGCGACGGGCTCGGCGGCCTGGTCGCACAGACCGCCCGGCCTTACGCCACCCCCGACTACCGCACCGACGCCAGGTTCCACCACACCCGCAACATCGACGCGGGCGTGCTCGACGAAGGCCTGGTCGCCATCCTGGGCGTGCCGCTGTCGCTGGGGAAGCAGGTCATCGGCGTGCTGTTCGCCGCCGACCGCAACCCCCGGCCGTTCTCGCCGGACGAGGTGGCGCTGCTGTGCACCCTGGCCGCACACGCCGCCATCGCCATCGACACCGCCCGCGCCCTGGACGACACCCGGGCCGCCCTGGCCGATCTCGCGACCGCCAACGAGGTGATCCGTGCCCACTCGACAGCCATGCAGCGCGCCGAGGAGGCCCACGACCGCCTGACCGACCTCGTGTTGCGTGGCGGCGAGGTCCCCGCGGTCGCCGAGGCCGTCTCCGCCCTCCTGGGCGGCAGCATCACGGTGCTGGACCCCCACGGCCACCGACTCGCGGGCGAGCCCGAGCCCGACGGGCCGGACGTCGACGGGTTGGACATCGACGCACTGGTCGCCGAGTCCCGGGCCAGTGGCCGGGCCGTGGCGGCGGGCCAGGACGTGGACGGTCGCTGGGTCTGCGCCGTCCTGGCCGGCCAGGAGCTGCTCGGCAGCCTGGTCCTGGCCGGGCGCCCCCGGCTCGAGGACGCCGACCGTCGCCTCTTCGAACGGGCGAGCGTCGTCACGGCGCTGCTGCTCATGCTGCGCCGCTCCGTCGCAGAGGCAGAGAACCGGGTCCGCGGCGAGCTGCTCACGGACCTGCTCGACAGCCCCGAGCGCGACCCGGCCGGGCTGGTCCAGCGCGGGCTACGGCTCGGCGTCGACCTTCGCCGCCCGCATGTCCTGCTGGCCGCTCGGGCCACCGGGCCCGCCGGTGCCGCGGCCTCCCGCGGCCGGCTGGCCGGCGCCGCGACCCGGCTCCTCTTCGGCCGCGGCGGGATCAGCGCCGAGCACGGGGACGGGGTCGTGCTGGTGCTCCCGACCGGCCCGGATCCCGTTCCCCCGGGCACACCCGGGGTGACCGGCGCCGCCGAGTCGCCCTCGGCGGTCGCGGCTGGGGCCGCGATGCAGCTCTCCCAGCTCACCGGCGCCCCCGTCACGGTGGGCGCGGCCGGCCCTGCGGGCGGCGTGACCGAGCTCGCGGCCGCCCACGCCGAGGCGCTGCGGACGCAGCGGGCGCTGTGCGCCCTGGGCCGCGAGGGGGACGGGGCCTGCGCGGCCGATCTGGGCTTCCTCGGCGTGCTGCTGGGCGAGGGCCACGACGTTCGGGGCTTCGTGCGGGACACTCTGGGCCCGCTGCTCGCCTACGACGCCAGGCGCGGCACCGAACTGATTCGCACCCTCGACGCCTACTTCGCCTGCGGCGGGAGCCTCACCCGGGCGAAGGACGAGTTGCACGTCCACGTGAACACCGTCGTCCAGCGTCTGGACCGGGTGGAGGCGCTGCTCGGCCGGGACTGGAACCACCCCGAGCGGGCCCTGGAGCTCCAGCTGGCCCTGCGCCTGCACCTCTTGACCGCCTAGGCGCGTCTCGTCGACCGCGTGACCCGCCTCCGCCGAGCAACCCCAGCAACCGGTCAGACCGCCAGCCCCCGGAGCACGAACCCGACGACGGCCTCGAAGTCCTCGTCCACCCCGGGCCGGGACCACTCCCCCGCGTAGCCGGGATCGTGGTAGTGCGCCGTGGCCTGGAAGACCACGTGACCCAGCGCCCCCGGGTCGCCGGGGACGAAGGAGCCGACCTGCTGCCCCTCGTCGATGATCCCGGCGATCTGCGCCTCCAGGCCGCTGACATGCTCGGCGATCAGCTCGCTGTTCTCATCCACCAGCACCTGGTAGGTGGCGAACAGCTCCGGATCGGCGAGGGCCTTCTCCTGCTTGGCGCGGAACAGGGCACCCAGCCAGAGCCGCAACCGTTCCCGGGGCTCCTCCGGGCCGGCGGCGATGCCCGGCAGGGCGGCATGTGCCCGGTCGAGCCACTGACGGGTGACCGCGCCCCGCAGGGCGGCCTTGCTGGGAAAGTGGCGGTAGACCGTTCCGTGACTGACCCCGAGCGCACGGGCCACGTCGACGACGGTCGCCTTGGCAGGACCGTACCTGCGCAGAACCTCCTCCGCGGCCGTGAGGATGTCCTCCGGGGTGAGTGCTGCCTCCGCCATCGCTACCGGTTCTTCCCGTTACTTCTCGCTGTCCAGATGGGCCATCTGAGCAGCAACATACCGGTCCCCGGCGGCGGCTCCCTGCGGGACGGCCTCCTCGATCGCGGCCAGATCGGCCGGCTCCAACACCAGTGCGGCTGCGCCGAGCGCCTCGTCCAGCCGCTCCCGACGTCGCGCCCCGACCAGCGGAACGACGTCCTCACCCTGGGCCAGCACCCAGGCGATGGCCACCTGGGCCACGGAGGCTCCCTTGTCCTCCGCGACCGCGCGCAGAGCCTCGACCAGGCGCAGGTTCGCCTCGAGGTTCTCGCCCTGGAAGCGCGGGCTGATCCCGCGGAAGTCGCTCGAGGCCAACTGCCGATCGGCCTGCCAGTGGCCGCTGATGAGGCCGCGGGAGAGCACACCGTAGGCGGTGACTCCGATGCCGAGCTCGCGGGCGGTCGGCAGGATCTCCGTCTCGATCCCGCGCGAGATGAGGGAGTACTCGATCTGCAGATCGCTGACCGGGTGCACCGCATGGGCCCGGCGCAGCGACTCCGCGCCCACCTCGGAGAGGCCGATGTGCCGGACGTAGCCGGCCTTGACCATCTCCGCGATGGCGCCCACCGTCTCCTCGATCGGGATCTTCGGGTCGAGCCGGGCGGGGCGGTAGACGTCCACGTAGTCCGTGCCCAGCCGGCGCAACGTGTAGGCCAGCGCCGTCTTCACGGCCGCGGGACTGGCGTCGTAACCGATCCAGTTGCCCGCGTAGTCGCGCTGGGCGCCGAACTTGACGCTGATCGCCACCTCGCCACGGGCCCGCCCGCTGCCCCGCAGGGCGTCCCGGATGAGCAGCTCGTTGTGGCCCATGCCGTAGAAGTCGCCCGTGTCGATCAGGGTGACGCCGGCGTCGAGGGCGGCGTGGATGGTGGCCGTCGATTCGGCCTCGTCGGCCGGGCCGTAGAGATCGGACATGCCCATCGCGCCCAGCCCGAGCTGGGAGACGACGAGGCCGTCGGGGGTACCGAGAGTGCGTTCCTTGAGTGCCATGATTCGAGTATGGACGTTGGGCTGACAGATTTCAATATCTGTCACTCGTTTCAGCGAACCGATGGTCCGCGGCCCGGGGAACAGTCGGGCCGGTCGTAGAGTTGCGTGGAGCAGGACGACAGAGAGTGAGGCACGCAGTGGCCACGGAAGCAGGCACCGCCGACGCGGGTTCCATCAGCGCGGGCTCCACGAGCCCGGCACCCGAAGGCGGCCTGCGCTTCGTCCACCTCGGAGTCGGCGAGCGCACCGTCCCCTACGAGGAGGCCCTGGAGGAGCAGCAACGCCTGCATGCACTCCGGGTGGCGGACGAGATCCCGGACACCGTGCTGCTGCTGGAGCACCCGCCGGTCTACACGGCCGGCCGGCGCACCCGCCCGGAGGACCGCCCGCTCGACGGCACCCCGGTCGTCGAGGTGACCCGTGGCGGCGAGATCACCTGGCACGGACCGGGCCAGCTGATCGGCTACCCGATCATCAAGCTCGACGAGCCGATGGACGTGGTCGCCTACGTCCGGCGCCTGGAGGAGGCGCTGATCCTCGCCTGTGCCGAGTTCGGCATCGAGGGCAACCGGGTGGAGGGTCGCAGCGGGGTGTGGAAGCTGGGCCAGGCCATACCCGGGGCGCGGATCGACGAGTCCCAGGTGGTGAACATCGGCGCGCTCACCCTGCGCATGGGCGCCAAACTCGGCCTCGACCCGCGCATGGCAGGCCCGGAGTACGCCCCGTCCAACGCCGGGCAGCGGGGCGGTGACCGCAAGCTGGCCGCCATCGGCGTCCGCGTCGCCCGAGGCGTGACGATGCACGGCTTCGCACTGAACTGCAATCCGGATCTGACGTGGTTCGACCGGATCGTCCCCTGCGGCATCCGCGACGCCGGCGTCGCCTCGCTCAGCTCGGAACTCGGGCGCGACGTGACGGTCTCCGAGGCTCTGCCCGTGGTCCAGCGGCATTTCGCGGAACTGTTCGCACACACCAGCAGCGTCTGAGCCGACCGAGCCACCTGACCCACCCGACCGCAGGCGTACCCTAGGGGACGCACAAGATTTCGAAGATAGGGAGCCGCACGTGTCCGCTGTCGCACCCGACGGCAGGAAGCTGCTGCGTCTGGAGGTCCGCAACAGCGAGACCCCGATCGAGCGCAAGCCCGAGTGGATCAAGACCCGGGCGAAGATGGGCCCCGAGTACACGGCCCTTCAGTCCCTGGTGAAGAGCGAGGGGCTGCACACCGTCTGCCAGGAGGCGGGCTGTCCCAACATCTTCGAATGCTGGGAGGACCGCGAGGCCACCTTCCTCATCGGCGGTGACCAGTGCACCCGCCGCTGCGACTTCTGCCAGATCGACACCGGCAAGCCCGCCGAGTTCGACCGGGACGAGCCGCGACGCGTCGCCGAGTCCGTGGTCACCATGGACCTGAACTACGCCACGATCACCGGTGTCGCCCGTGACGACCTGGAGGACGGCGGCGCCTGGCTCTACGCCGAGACGGTCCGCCAGATCCACGCCATGACCGCCGAGCGCGCCGCCGGCCGCACCGGTGTCGAGCTGCTGATCCCGGACTTCAACGCGGTCCCGGAGCAGCTGGCCGAGGTCTTCTCCTCCCGCCCCGAGGTGCTGGCGCACAACCTCGAGACCGTCCCGCGCATCTTCAAGCGCATCCGGCCGGCGTTCCGCTACGAGCGGTCCCTCAAGGTCATCACCGAGGCGCGCGCGGCGGGCCTGGTCACCAAGTCGAACCTGATCCTCGGCATGGGCGAGACCCGCGAGGAGGTCAGCGAGGCCCTGCGCGACCTGCACGAGGCCGGCTGCGAGCTGATCACCATCACCCAGTACCTCCGCCCCTCGCCGCGGCACCACCCCGTGGAGCGCTGGGTCAAGCCGCAGGAGTTCGTCGAGCTCCAGCAGGAGGCCGAGGAGATCGGCTACGCCGGCGTCATGTCCGGCCCGCTGGTCCGCTCGTCCTACCGGGCCGGCCGCCTGTACCGCCAGGCACTGGAGCGTCGCGGCATCGCCGCCGTCTGAGGCACTGAGCGCAAGCCCCGTGAAGGGTGTGGCTGTGATGTCTATCGCACACCTTTCACGGGGGTTTGACCGGCTGGTCACGACGCAGTAACACCAAGTGGTGAAGATGGCGTGGTAGTCCGAGGGGAGAAGGTCACCATGCAGCTCGCTCAGAACGTCGCCTCCGCCCTGCGCCTGGCCGAGTCCGTCCTGCTCGGCGGCGGTCAGCAGACGGCCCGTCGCAACGCGTGGGACGCGGTCTGCGAGAACCGTCGGTACGCCCACGACCGCCAGGAGACCGAGCGGGCGCTGTTGCGCGCCGTTCGCTGACCCTCCGTGCCCGGGTCCGCGCATCACGACTGGGACACAGGCGGCCATCCGCACCGACCAGGCTTGGGCAACCGCTGGTCCAGCCCCGTACCATGAACCACATGGCGAGGCAGGAATCCACCAACAGCCCGGGACGGCTCTCCCAGATCCGTCAGGCGTACACCATTACCAAGCGGGTCGACCCGAAGATCGGTCTGATCGTCGCCGGCGTCGGGCTCGGCACCTTCGTGGTGCTTCTCGCCATCGGCTTCGCGATCGGGCACCCGATCTACCTGGGCATCCTGGGCTTCGTGCTCGGCCTGCTGGCGGCCGTCGTGATCTTCGGCCGGCGCGCCGAAAAGGCCGCGTTCGGCCAGCTCGAGGGCCAGCCCGGCGCCGCGGCCGCGGTGCTCAACAACATCAAGCGCGGCTGGAACATCCAGCTCGTCGTGGCGGCCAACCGCAACCAGGACGCGATCCACCGTGCGGTGGGCCGTCCGGGCGTGGTGCTGGTCGGCGAGGGCAACGTCAACCGCCTTCGCCCGATGATCGCGGCCGAGAAGCGCCGGATGAGCCGCATCGTCGGCGACGCGCCGGTCATCGACATCATCGTCGGCAACGACGAGGGCCAGGTGCCGCTGAACAAGCTCCAGGTCCACATGATGAAGCTGCCGAAGGTCATCTCCGGCGGCCAGGCCACCCAGATCGCCGACCGGCTGCGCGCCATGGGCGACCTGATGGCCAACGCCCCCATCCCGAAGGGCCCGCTTCCCAAGGGCTCCCGGATGCCGAAGGGCGCCGGCAAGACCCGCTGACCACCCGGCGCGCCCTGGTCGCGCGCCGACACCCCAGAAAACACCCGAGGCCCTTGGTGGCCGACCCTCCCGGGCCGGCCACCAAGGGCCTCGTCATGTGCAGAGAATCAGACCCGGACCTCGACGGTGCCGACGGCCTTGTCGTGCATCCCGCGGCTGTCGCGGTCCCAGATCAGCGCCGGGACGACCAGCACCAGCAGGAAGGACCGCAGCGCCACCTGGCCGAAGCTCGCACGGCCGCCGTTCAGGGAGACGACGCGCAGGCCGAGCAGCTTCTTGCCGGGCGTCGCGCCGGCCGTGGCCAGCGTCAGCACGCTCATCAGGAAGAACAGCACGGTGATCCAGATGTTCACCTGCTCCAGGTGCCGCCCGGCGATCAGCGCGTAGGCGATCAGGTAGCAGAGCAGCCAGTCGATGGCCAGCGCTCCGAGACGACGTCCCGTACCCGCGATCGAACCGGGCCCGTCCTCGGGCAGACCGAGGCGCTTGCCGCGGTGGCCGAAGTCCGCACCCATCTGCTCGGCACCGGCCCGCGGGCCCTCGATCCAGCTTCCAATGGCTTTACGACTCTCATCCACGCCCACCACAGTAGCCGGGCCGTCGAGCGCGACCGGAATCCACCCCCGGGTCCCGCCCGACCATGCTTCCCGGCCCTCCCCAAGAGGTTTAGACCACTCACTGAAGAGTGAACACCGCTCGCCGTCCTGACGGGCCACGAACGCAGTAATGACGCGGGTCGACCACCTGGCGACCCCCGGCGGTTAACATCGGCGAAACATATGGGTCACGGCCGAGAAACGGCCACTTCCTATGGTTTCGAGAACCGGTATCGCCGGACGGGACCGGCGGTCCGCACCCGCAATCCCGGCAGCCCGCCGGGGCCGAGGAGGATGGATGTTCAACAACGCCGACGAGGTGTCGCGCTACATCTCGGACAACGACGTCAAGTTCGTCGATGTCAGGTTCTGCGACCTGCCGGGCGTGATGCAGCACTTCACGGTGCCCGCCTCGGCATTCGACCCGGCCGAGATGCTGATGTTCGACGGCTCGTCGATCCGCGGCTTCCAGGCGATCCACGAGTCCGACATGGGCCTCGTCCCGGACCTCAGCACCGCCCGGCTGGACCCGTTCCGCAAGGACGCCACCCTCAACATCAACTTCTTCATCCACGACCCGATCACGGGCGAGCAGTACAGCCGCGACCCGCGCAACGTCGCCAAGAAGGCGGAGGCCTACCTCGCCTCCTCCGGCATCGCCGACACCGCCTACTTCGGCCCCGAGGCGGAGTTCTACGTCTTCGACGACGTCCGCTTCGAGACCAAGCAGAACAAGTCCTTCTACGAGATCGACTCCGAGGCCGGGGCCTGGAACACCGGTCGCGTCGAGGAGGGCGGCAACCGCGGCTACAAGGTCCGCTACAAGGGCGGCTACTTCCCGGCCCCGCCGGTCGACCACTTCGCCGACCTGCGCGCCGAGATGTCCCTCGAGCTGGCCGCAGCCGGCCTCCAGGTCGAGCGTCAGCACCACGAGGTCGGCACGGCCGGCCAGGCGGAGATCAACTACAAGTTCAACACGCTGCTCGCCGCGGCCGACGACCTGATGCTGTTCAAGTACATCATCAAGAACGTGGCGTGGCGCAACGGCAAGACCGCCACCTTCATGCCCAAGCCGATCTTCGGCGACAACGGCTCCGGCATGCACTGCCACCAGTCGCTGTGGACCGACGGCTCCCCGCTCTTCTACGACGAGCAGGGCTACGCGGGGCTCTCGGACACCGCCCGCTACTACATCGGCGGCCTGCTCCGGCACGCCCCCTCGCTGCTGGCCTTCACCAACCCGACGGTGAACTCCTACCACCGCCTGGTCCCCGGCTTCGAGGCCCCGGTCAACCTGGTCTACTCGCAGCGCAACCGCTCCGCGGCGATCCGCATCCCGATCACCGGCGCGAACGCCAAGGCCAAGCGCATCGAGTTCCGCGCGCCGGACCCGTCGTCCAACCCGTACCTCGCCTTCTCGGCGATGCTGCTGGCCGGTCTGGACGGCATCAAGAACAAGATCGAGCCGCTGGAGCCGGTCGACAAGGACCTCTACGAGCTCGCCCCCGAGGAGCACGCCGCGGTCCCGCAGGTGCCCTCCACCCTCCCGGCCGTCCTCGACGCCCTCGAGGCCGACCACGAGTACCTGCTCGCCGGTGGCGTCTTCACCCAGGACCTCATCGAGACCTGGGTCGACTACAAGCGCACCAACGAGGTCGCCCCGATCGCACTGCGGCCGCACCCGCACGAGTTCGAGCTGTACTTCGACCTGTAAGCCCCCAGGGCACAGGAGCTCTAGCCTTCACGCAGCGCCCCGCCACTCCCTCCGCGGAGTGGCGGGGCGCCGTGCTTGTGCCGTCCCCACTCGCCCGGGCCTGGACCGGACGGCAGACTTGGGACATGCCCGAACTGCCCGAGGTCGAGTCGCTCACCCGGTTCCTGGCGGAGCATCTGGTCGGCCGGGAGGTCGACCGCGTCTTCCCCGTCTCCGTGGCCGCGCTGAAGACCTACGACCCCCCGCTCACGGCGCTCGAAGGGGCCGAGTTCGACGGAGCGAGGCGACACGGCAAGTTCCTGGACCTGCGCGCCGGAGACCTGCATCTGGTGATCCATCTCGCCCGAGCGGGATGGGTGCGTTGGAGCGAGTCCATGGCACCGGAGCCGCCCCGCCCGGGGAAGGGCCCGCTGGCCCTCCGGGTGCGCCTGGCGCCGCGGACGGATCCGCCGGCTGCGGGGTTCGACGTGACGGAGGCGGGAACGCAGAAGCACCTGGCGATCTACCTGGTCCGGGATCCGCAGGAGGTGCCGGGTATCGCACGACTGGGTCCGGACCCGCTGTCCGGGGAGGTGACGCCGGAGTCCTTCGCCGCGTTGCTGGCGGGCGAGCGACGGCAGATCAAGGGTGTCCTGCGCGACCAGAGCGTGCTGGCAGGCATCGGCAACGCCTACTCCGACGAGATCCTGCACGCGGCACGGCTCTCGCCGTTCAAACTCGCCACCAAGCTCAGTGAGGAGGAGACGGCTGAACTGTACGCGGCGATGCACTCCACGCTGGCCGAGGCGGTCGAACGCGCCCACGGGCTTCCGCTGCGGGACCTGAAGGCCGAGAAGAAGAGCGGCCTCCGGGTCCACGGCCGCACCGGCGAGCCGTGTCCCGTCTGCGGGGACACGATCAGGGAGGTCTCCTTCGCGGACTCCTCCCTGCAGTACTGCCCCACCTGCCAGACCGGCGGCAAGCCCCTGGCCGACCGCCGGCTGTCACGACTACTGAAGTAGCCCCGCCGTCAGGAGGTGTGGGCAGCGGCGGCGCCGACGAACTCGTCGCCCAGCACCTCGTGGGCCGCCTTGAGGTGGTCGAGGTCCACCTCGCCGTGCTCTGCGGCGTGGCCGTCGAGGGCCTTGAGGATCCGGTCGACCGGCTCGTGGCTTCCGCCGAGCCGCTGCTCGGCGAAGACCGCAATGCCGAGCTTGAGGAACAGCCTGGCCGCGTGCCGGTGCGCCGCGTGCTCGCTGAGGATCTCCTCCCCCGCACCCACGCCGTGCTCGACGACCTCGACGGCCCGCTCGATGAAGCTCATCGCACCCCTCCGGTGACACCCGGTTGCCTGGCGTCACCGCGCCGGTGACGCTCCGCGGCGTACCCTATGGCAGCCGATGATCTTCGCGCAGCGGTCGGCAGGTTACGTTTTCGCAGCTCGGGCGAGGTGGGCGAGCGCGCTGGATGCATGGGGTACAGAGCACCCCATCGAGTGATGGTGCGACTACTTGGCGTGACATAGAGTAGGCGTGATCAAGCGGTCCGTACACGACGCACCGGACCGGATGCGGAGCTGTGTGCGGGCTGCGTCTCGGAGGGAGGCACACCGCCATGGGAGCAGGAAACGGCGGCGGCTACCGCGTCGACGTGGAGGCCCTGCAGTCGACGGTGGGGCGGTTGCGATCGATCGCCGACGACCTCGACACGCCTCGCACCACGGCCCGCTACGACACGGCGATCCCGACCGGCACCCTCGGCAGCGGCTTCGCGGGCGCGGAGGCACTGGCGGACAAGCACGACGAGATTCGCGACTGGCTGGGTTCGATGATCGCCGAACTGCAGGGATTCATCGAGCAGTACAGCGGCGAGACGAAGTCGGCTGCAGAGGCGTACGCGGAGCAGGAGCACCGCACGCAGCAGGACTTCTTCTCGGCAACGGCCTCCATGCCGGGCGGCGGCCCGGCGTGAGCCGCGGGGGCGCCGAGGGCGCGTTCGACGGGGCGAGCCTCACGGAGCTGCGCGCGATGATCGCCAACGCCGACCCGAGCACGCTGGACACGGTGGCGGCCCGCTGGGCCGCGATCGACGTGGCCTTGCGGCAGGCACAGGACGACCTCGCCCACCACACCCGCGCGGCCACCGCGCACTGGTCCGGCGCCGCGGCGGACGCCTTCTCCGCACGAGCCGAACAACTCCACGCTTCCCTCGGCAACGGCGCAGACTTCGCCTCCCACGCCTGCTCCGGCGTCTCCTACGCGGCAGACGCCCTGCGCCAGGCTCACGACACAATGCCGCCCGAGCCGGCCTCGCTCGAGGGAGTCATCGGAGTGGAGCAAGCCAGCACAGTCGGCACCTCAGCGAGCGCACTACACGAACAGCAACGGCGGCTGGCCGTGACGGTGATGGAGCGCTTGGAGGCGAAGTACGACGCCGCAGCGCAGATGTTTGGAATGCCAGCCAGCCTGGACCAAAGCGTAGACATAGGACGCTTCCCCCCAGAGGGCGGCCACACCCGCTCAAGTAAAACCAACAAGGAGCCCCTTCTTCACATCTCTGAAGCCAACCGCGGCCAACCCAGAGCTATAAATAGCCAGCCAGGAAGCGGCGCGCTCGGACTGAATAAAAATTCACCCCAGCCGACTTCACCCCAGCCGGCCCCGTTCGAAAACGCCGTATTGACCCTCGAACACAGCTCCGGAGAGGGCCCACTGGAACACATGCAGCCTATTTCGTCGCAGAGTTTCCAGCCGGGATTCCTGATGCAAAATCGCGGGAGCCCACTCGCGACTGACACGGGCGCAGTCCGCAATACCTATCCACCCTTCTCCCATGCTAATCCGGAAGTCATTGAAACTCATCCTTCGACCCGGTTGGGAAAAATGCCAAATTTGACAACCCCAGCCGAAGCCCTTACGCCCAACCATGGCGAAACGACCCGACCTGCCACGACCTCCCCACTCTTCGGCAGCCCGGAGGAATCCGGCGTGAACACACACCCCCCGGAGACAATTACTGAAGTCACAGGAGGCCTTGTACGCGATTCTAGAACTAGAATGAGTGCAACCGTTCGACAAGGCGGTATTGATAAACCATTTAGTACCGGAATCAGTGGAACCCCAGCATACCCTGGCCACCTTGCGACCGAGTCGCCCACCGGCAGCCACGATAGGCAACGAAAGCGACCAAGGTATCTTGTTGAAGATAGCGACACCTGGCTCTCACATAGAAGGACTAATCCATCGGTAATTACATAGGATTGAAATTGCTGGCAGGAAAGCGCTACGCACTCACACGAGCCGCGGTCATCACGATCTCCATCATCACAACGGTGACACTCGGCAACCTTGCACGGGCTGATCAGGTTCGTGAGGCAGAATGGCCTCTCAATGCATTCCACGCAGAAAAATCCGTATGGAGCAGATCTACCGGCCGGTCGGTTGTTGTAGCTGTAATCGACCAAGGGGTCCGCGCCAGTCATCAGGATCTGAATCGTGCAGTACTTCCGGGAAAATGTTTCTACGCACCCTGCTCGCCTTGGATCGACACCAGCGTGGACGGCCACGGGACTGCAATGGCCAGCCTTGTCGCGGGCCGCGGCCATGGCAATAGTGACGGAGAGGGCGTAGTGGGACTGGCGCCCGCCACAAGGATCCTACCGCTAGCAGTCAATTTGAGTTCAGGATCCAACGGAACGCAGATCACCCAAGCAATTCGCTTCGCCGTGGACAGCGGCGCAAGCGTAATTAACATGTCCTTTGGGGGCCTCACAAGCACTGATGAAGTGCAGCTAGGAGTCAGGTATGCAGAATCCAGGGACGCTGTAATTGTCGCAAGCGCTGGAAATTTTAGATCGCCAAAAATCGAGTGGCCAGCGGCGTATCCCGGGGTGGTGGCCGTTGGGGCGGTGGATGTGAATGGGAGGGTGTGGGAGCAGTCGAACTATGGGCCTGGGCTGACGTTGGTGGCGCCTGGGGTGAACATTGTGGCGGCTGGGGCGAACAGTGACAGCGAGTACCGACTGTCCGATGGGACCAGTGATGCGGCGGCGTATGTGTCGGCCGAGGCTGCGTTGGTGCGGGCGGAGTATCCGGGGTTGACCGCTGGGCAGGTGGTGAATCGGATGATCAAGTCGGCCGTGAATCCCACCGGGAAGGTGCATGACGATCACTACGGCTACGGGATCATCCGCCCTGATGCTGCGCTGACGTTCGACATTCCGCCCGGGCCGCCCGAAGGGCCGTTGAGGCAGGTGGATGAGGCTGCCAGTCCCAGCGGTGGCGCCGGCCCGGTGGGCGCCGTGACGGCGTCCGGGGGTGGTCGGGGTCATGGAGGGGGCGGGGTGGCCGTTGCGGTTGGGGTTGGGGCGGGCGTGGTGGTCGGCGTTGGTGGGCTGGGGTGGATGTGGTGGCGGAGGAGGAAGGCGGTGGGGTGAGCGCGGTTGCGGATCTTGCGGGGGTGGCGTGGCATGGAAGCCTGGCGGTCGCGCCTGGCGGTGTGCGGGAGAGGAGCCGAGAGATGGGGGCACGTGCTCCGTCCGAGCCGGTGAGGATGCGGGCCGGTCGGTTGCTGCTCCTGCTGCCCATCGCGCTCATCGTGCTGATCGCCGTCACGGACATCCTCGCGCCCGCCGACATCCACCTCGGTCCGCTGCTGGTGGTGGCTCCAGCCATTACCGCGTCCTTTGCCGGCCCCCGGGCCACCGCGGCCATCGGAGCGCTGGCGGTGGCGACGCTGGTGAGCATAGGGATAGCCAGAGGGGTCATCACCACCGAGAACCTCGAGGTGCAGATCGCCTCGCTCATCGCCATCGGCGCGTTCATCGTCGTTTTCGTACGCCTGCGAGAACGCCGCAGTCTGGAGCTCGAACGCGCCCGGACGCTGTCCGATGCGACGCAGCGGGTGCTCCTGAGACCGTTGCCGACGCGGGCCGGGCCGTTGCGGATCGCGTCGGAGTACCGGGCCGCCACGGCCGGGGCGCGGATCGGCGGGGATCTGTATGCGTCCGCGCGTACGCAGCACGGGACGCGGCTGGTGATCGGGGACGTCCGCGGGAAAGGGTTGGAGACGCTCGGCGACGCCGCGCTCCTGCTCGGGGCGTTCCATGCCGCCGCGCACCGGCAGTCGCCGCTGCCGGAGCTGGCCGCATCACTGGAGGACAGTGTCAGCTGGGGCCTGGCAGAGGTGGCCGCCAGTGACGAAGCCGCCGGGGCGGACGTGGGCGAGCGATTCGTCACTGCGGCGATCGTGGACATCCTCGACGACGAACCGCAGCTGAAGTTGATCAACTGTGGCCACCCGCCACCGCTCCTTCTCCACGAGGGCCGGGCCGTCCTGCTGGAAGGGGAGCAGCAGTGTCCGCCGCTGGGCCTGGGGCTGGGCCTCGGGCTCACGGATTACGCCGCCACGGACTTCCGTTTCGGACGTGGGGACGTCCTCTTGCTCTACACCGACGGGCTGATCGAGGCCCGGGACGAGGACGGCAGGTTCTATCCCCTGCAGGAGCGCGTCGAGGCCCTTGCCGCTGCGAGTACGGCGGCAGACGGGCCGCTGACCCCTGCTGAGCTGCTGCGTCGCCTGACCGAGGACCTCCAGGAGCATCTTGGCGGCCCCGTGCAGGACGACACCGCGATGATCGCCGTCGTCCGCTCCGGTGAGCCAGGCGAGTGAACCGACCGAGTGTTTCGCTCAGATGTTCGATTGAGGCGGTAGGCTCGTCCCATGGCCCTCTCCACACCACTCCAGGCCTCCCTCTTCGACGGGGTCGAGGAGACGCGCCTGCGCCCGCTGCTTCGGCACGCCCCTGAACGGATCAACCTCGGCGCCGGGGCGTGGATCGATCTGCTCCCCGGCTGGCTCGCCGGAGCGGACGCACTGTTCGAACACCTGGCGACGCACGTGCCCTGGCATGCAGAGCGCCGCAAGATGTACGAGCGAGTGGTCGACGTACCCCGACTGCTGGCGTTCTACGACGAGGACGACCGGCTGCCCGATCCGCTGTTGGGCGAGGCCAGGGAGATGTTGAACGCCCACTATGCCGAGGAACTGGGCGAGCACTTCGCCACGCTCGGCCTCTGCTTCTACCGCGACGGCCGCGACAGTGTGGCCTGGCACGGGGACACCATCGGCCGGGGCAAGACCGAGGACACGATGGTTGCCATCCTGTCCGTCGGGGAGCCGCGTGCCCTGTTGCTGCGGCCCAGGCCGGAGGCCGGGGTGTCGGGGACGACGGTTCGACAGCAGCTCGGCCACGGCGATCTGATCGTCATGGGCGGCTCGTGCCAGCGCACCTGGGAGCATGCGATCCCGAAGACCGCCCGGCCCGTCGGCCCCCGCATCAGCATCCAGTTCCGCCCGCGCGGGGTTCGTTAGCGGCGTGCCGGTGGGCCGCTCCCCGGGGTGGGGGCGGCCTGTGGCTTGCGTTGCGTGGGTGGGGTGGGTCAGCCGGCGGGGTGGCGGCTGTTGGGGGGTGGGGGTGTGTCGGGTGGCGGGACCGCTTCGGGGCGGCCGTCACGCATGACCAGCTCCCAGCCGGTGCGGTGCAGATCCTGATGATGCTCCCCACACAGCAGGGCCAGGTTCTCCACACCCGTCTCCCCACCGTCGGCCCAGTGCACCAGATGATGCGCCTCGCACCACGACGGCGGCCGATCACACCCCGGCCACACACAGTGCCGATCCCGCGCCACCACCACATCGCGCAGATACGCCGGAACCGTCCGCATCGCCCGCCCCACCGACACCGGCCGCTCCCGCCCACCGGTCAACACCACCCGCAACCGGCAGTCACACGCCTCCTTCCGCAACTGCCACCCCGGCAACCCGTAACCCCACCCCGTCGTCGCCACCACCCGCGGCCGCAACAACCCCGCCAGACCATCCCCGACCACATCCGCCTCGTCCAGCGCGTCCAGCGCGTCCAGCGCCGGATGGACAGGGCAGCCCGACGCGCGCAACGCGTCCAGATCCGCCACCACCGTCAGATGCGGACGCTGCCCACCCACGACCGGCAACACCCCCACACCCAACGCGAGATCCGTCACCACCCCCAACGCCTCACCCATCCGCTCCGCCTGGGAGCGCCCATCCCCTGCCGCCGGGGCACCCGCCGCCGCCTCCAACGCCGACCGCAGCTTCTCCCCCACCACCGGCGACAACTCCCCCGACAACACCCAGAACGGATCCGACGACGAACCCGTCCGCGACAACCTCACCCACGACCGGAACACCCCCGGAGCATCGACCCCCGCCTCCCCCTCCGACTCCGGAACCAGATGCGCGTGCAACTGCCTCGCCGCCTGCCGCAACTGCACCAGATGCAACCCAGGCGCGTGCGCCACCAGCAACTCCTGCGCCGCCACCCGCGCCGCCTCGTCCTCCACCGGCGCCAACTCCCGCGCCAACACCCCCACCTGGTCCGCCGACAACCCACCCGCCGCCTGCGCGCACCGCACCACCGGCAACCGGTCCAACTCCCGCGCCAACCCCACCAACCGACTCGCCCGCCCAAGCGACATCTGCCCGTGCGTCCGCAAGAACCCCTTCGTCGACCGCGACCGCAACGCCAACGCCCCACCCGACCGGTCGAACAACGCCAACCGACGCAACTTCTCCGCCGCCAGCCGCTCCTCCAACCGCTCCAACGCCAACACCTGCTCCGCCTGGAAACGCGCACCCGCAGCCAGCAACACCTCATCCCCCTCCCCCGCCAAACCCGCCAACAGCACATGCACCACCGACGGCAACGTCCGCAACACATCCACCACAGCAACAGCCGACGAAGAAGAAGACGAGGAGGAAGAAGAGGAGGAAGAAGAGGAAGAAGAGGAAAGAGAAGAAGAGGGAGACTGGCGGGAAGAAACCGGGGTCAACGGGTCGGCCAGAAAAGCATCCCCGAGCGAGGCAAAACCCCCACCCATGGACGCCTC
>NZ_FOAZ01000051.1 GCF_900109465.1 Streptacidiphilus jiangxiensis | reverse complement strand
GTGCAGACCCAGGTGGTGACGATGACGCGGGCGGAACGCTTGAGGTCGGCGACCTCGGGCGGGGTGGGACGGCCCGGGACCATGCTGAGCACGATCGGGCGGATCTTGCCGTAGAGGTCGGGGATGCCGGCCAGGTCGCCGAGGATGTAGTAGCCGTCGAGGCGGACCGCCGGCATCAGCTGTTCGAGGACCTCGAAGTGGCCGAGGTAGACGGCGCTGAGGAAGAACGGCTGACCGGTCAGGAAGTAACAGCCGGTCAGGGCGAGCATGAAGACGACGTTGAAGTAGACCCCGCCGAGGTCGGTGCGGATCCGGCCGGCCCGGCCGATCCGGTAGACGTCGGTGACGTCGGTGTACATCGAGGGCCAGATCAGGAACAGGCCGCAGCCGATGCAGCCCGGTCTCGCGCCCCCGTAACGGCAGGCCGAGGCGTGCCCGAACTCGTGGAAGACCAGCGAGCCCACGGTCAGCGCGAAGACCACCAGCAGCAGCACGGGCTGGTCCAGCACGTGCAGCACCGGCGTCATCGCGCCGTAGTAGCCGAACAGCCACACGTCCATGGCGACCGCCGCGAACAGCACGGCCGCGACCACCGCGGGCCGGTGCAGCCAGGCCAGCGAACGCCCGATCCGGGCCACACGGCGCTCGTCGAACAGCACCCGGTGGCCCTTGAGGGCGAGCAGCAGGTCCGAACGCGGCGCGTCGACCTCGTCGTCCTCCTGGTCGTAGGGGACGCTGACGCCGAGCGGGATGAGCTTGTTCTCGATCAGGTAGGCGACGTTCTCCTCACTGACCTCACGCCCGAACAGGCCGCTGACCCGGTGCGAGATCCCCTCGGTGTCACGCTCCCCGTCGATCGCGCCCGCGACCAGGTGGAGCAGCCGGGACAACTGCACCACCTGACCGTCCCCACGGCGGGCGATGTACCGGGGCTCGTTGAACCCCGACCCCTGGTACTCGCCGTGCAGCCGCAACCCGGCCGAGAGCCGGGGAACGGGGAACACCGCCAGCGGGAGAGTCGGGTCGGGCAGGTACGAAGGTGGAACGTAGGTGGCAAAGCCACCAGGTCCAGGGACACAGGCCCCGTCCGCAGTCACAGTCATGCGGGTGTGCCGTCTCTCTCGCCGGTCGGTCGTCGGTCGGGTGTGCTGTCCCGGCTGCCCCGCCGGGGCCCGGCCGGCCCGCGGGCCATCGGCGTACGACCGATGGCACCTCGGACACGGCCGGGGCCGCAGGTCTGTTACTGGTGGATGCTGATGCACTGCGCGGCTTCGGAGGCGGCGGTGGCGCCGTCCGAGCCGAGGTTGAGCGCCAGCGAGTTGTTGTGGGCGTTGACGTGGGCGACGTGCTTGGTCACGTTGACCGTCTTGGTGAAGTTGAACTTCAGCCGACCCAGCGCCTCGCGGCCCGGCAGCAGCTCGGCGGACTCGGCGTCCAGCTCGTTGATGTTCATGCTCATGACAGTCTCCTTCGAAAAAGGGAAAGGTGGGCGACAGAGGACGCAAGCGTCCATGGAAGTTGGACGAGTCGTCCAATGTCGTTGGACAATAGCCCCGCCTCGCGACTACTTCAAGTAGCGATCAGTTGCCGTGCGTAATCGCCCTGGGGTCGAGGCGGCAGACGCGGCGTGGTCAGCCGGGATGGACGCTGAGGACCGCTCCGTCGATCTCGACACAACGGCCCGATGCGCGCTCCTGGCGCGACAGCTGAAGCAGGTGGTTGCGAAACACGGCCGCCTCGACCGGACTGAGGACAGCCGCAGCCAGGTCGAGGACCTTGCGCAGGCCATCGCCGGTGAGCGGCACCGGAAGGTCCCCGGTGAACAGGACCACCGACGCCCGCCGGCGATCCCGCACCAGGGCGGTAGCCGGACCTCCTTGCACGACCAGCACTTTTCTCCTTCGTAGCTCCGCCATGGCAGGGGAAGGGGATGCGCGGGGCGGGGACTTCACCGACGCCCGCGGTGCCACCACACCGTAGTCCCCGCCTCCGCCCCGACGCTCCTGAGGGCAGCCGATTCCCCCACTTGGCCCCCGAGTCGGACTCCCGCACGAACCACAGGATCTGACTGTCGGTCGGCCGGCCGACGGCGATCACCTTCCGTCATGGCCAACTACTTGCAGTAGCCGCCCCTCGGCCTCTAGTGTCCATGCTCGTTGGACGCAGCGTCCATCGCCATTGGACAGCCTGCTGTCCTCCAGGAAGCGAGCACCCATGTGAGCTTGGACATCCAGGAGCGCACCACCCAGTAGCACCACGGCACGACACGGCACCAGGACGGGTGCGGAAACCCCGCCTGGCTCGGGGCGACCCCGCGCGGCCCAGGACCGACGGACCACGCTGCGGAATTCCACCACGGCGCCGCTCTCCGCCCAGGACGCCGCTCCGCCCGTTCCACTCCCCTGCATGTGTACGGAACCGCTCGAATTGCCGTTCTGCCGGCACCGCAGCCGACAGCCGAATACACCTGACCGGCTGCTGCCACAGGAATGCGCTCGTTTCCGGGCGCGGACCCTCGGTGACGGCCGGTTCGTGCGTGGCCGCCAGGGAATTTCGGCACCGAGCCGCTCCGCCACAGGTCCCAACGGAGGAAAGAAATGCTGACCAACGAGGAAGCCGAGCGGGCGCGTGATCTTTTTCGCGCCGGGCATCCGTACGCCGAAATCGCCCGCCGCCTCGGTCGCGACAGGGCCACGATCCGCGCCTACCTGACCGGCCGCCGCACCGTCGGCGTCCGCCGGGGCCACCCCAACCCGCTGTCGCCCTACATCCCGTACTGCATCGAACGGCTGTCTCTGAACCCGCAGTTGACGGCCTCCACGCTCTACGGGGATGTGGTGGCACGGGGCTATCCGCAGAGCTACTCCTCCTTCACCAGGGCTCTGCGCTCCCTGGGCCTCAGGCCCGCCTCCCGTTCCCGCACCGGCGGCAGCCACCGTTTCGTGTGCTCGTACGAGTATTGAACCGGACGCGCCGAGAATCGATGAATCTCGCTGCACGACGGAAGGCTGGGAAAGATCCCGGTGCATCGTGTTGTCGGAGGTCAGGGCGGGCACGGAAGGCGTCAATGGCGGTCTGCAGCGAGGAAATTCAGCGATCGACGCCGACAACCGGGCTTTGAAATCTGCAGCCCTCTCCCGCTAGTTTTCTTCTCGGGGCATCCGCCGCAGGAATTGTTCACCGCATGGCCCTTCCTGCGGCTGTCCCGGATTTTCATTCCGTTCACCATTTACCCTACGGGAGTCGAAGCAATGATGTTCAGCACTGAAGAGCTCGAGGCCCAGAAGGCCGGCCTGTTGCCCGGCCGGGAGGCGCTCGGCGTCTTCAGGTTCCACTGCGGCGCCGGACACCCGGGCGACACCGACAACCGCTGCCACCACGGCCACGGCGGGGACGACCGGGGACATGACCGGGGCGGCGACCGGGGCCACGACCGCGGCGGCGACGACCGCGGGCACGACCGCGGCGGGGACCGGGGCCACGACCGCGGCGGCGACCGCGGCGGGGACCGGGGCCACGACCGCGGCGGCGACCGTGGCGGCGACGACCGCGGGCACGACCGTGGCGGGGACCGTGGCGGCGACGACCGCGGGCACGACCGGGGCGGCGACGACCGCGGACACGACCGCGGCGGGGATCGGGGTCACGACCGGGGCGGCGACGACCGCGGACACGACCGCGGCGGCGACCGGGGTCACGACCGGGGCGGCGACGACCGCGGACACGACCGCGGCGGCGACCGGGACCACGACCGCGGGCACGACCGCGGGCACGACCGCGGGCACGACCGGGACGACGACCGGGACCGCCGTTGGTTCCACCGTCGCTGACGGCGGAAGCCGCCGCATGCCCGGGGTGTCCGCCGTCGGCGGGCACCCCGGTGCTCGTTCCGGGTCTTGAACAGGCGTTCTGTGCCGCGTGGTGCCGAGTGCGCGCGGCGAAGGGGTGAGAAAACGTGAGCACAGATGTGGACCGCAGCGCGGCACCGCCCGGCAGGCATCGCAGGAGCACAGCGAAATCCCGACCTGCCCCGGATCCTGAGCCGTCGTCAGTCCCCGCCGGACTTGGCCACGTTCCGCGGAACACCGAGGGACTCGAGCTGCACGGCCGGTTCCACGGCGCGGGCTCCGTGGAACCGGTGTACACGGTGCGCCGCAGCGACGGCCAGGTCGTGGAGCTCTCCCAACTGCTGTACCACGTCGTGTGCGCCGTCGACGGCGTCCGCACGACCGAGCAGGTCGCCGCCCGGGTGAGCGCCAGCTACGGACGCGAATTGGCGTGCGAGGACGTGGAGTTCCTGATCGGCGAGAAGCTTCGACCGCTGGGCGTGACCGTCCTGGCCGGCGACGCGACGGCCGTGCCCGGCGACGCACCCTCCAGCGATCTGCTGCTCGGACTCAAGGGTCGCTCGACCCTGCTGCCACCCCGGGCGGTCTGGGCGCTGACCGGCCCGCTGACCGTGCTCCACTCTCCCTTCGCGGTCCTGCTGGTCCTCGCAGCCTTCGCCGTGGCGGACGGTTGGCTGTTCTTCGTCCATGGCGCCGTGTCCGCGCTGGCCGACGTCATGGACCAGCCCGGCGCGCTGCTGGCCGTGTTCGTCCTGGCTGTCGCCTCCCTCGTCTTCCACGAGCTCGGGCATGCCTCGGCCTGCCGCTACGGTGGTGCCCGACCCGGGCGGATCGGCTTCGGCATCTACCTGCTCTGGCCGTCGTTCTTCACGGACGTCACCGACATCTACCGACGCCCGCGGGCAGACCGCCTCCGCACCGACCTGGGTGGCGTCTACTTCAACGTCGTCTTCATGCTCGCCCTGTTCGCCGCCTACGCGGCCACCGGGCAGCCGTTGCTCCTGGCCGCGGTCTACCTCGGCCACTACGAGGTGCTGGAGCAGTTGATCCCGGTCGTCCGCCTCGACGGCTACTACATCCTGGCCGACCTGGCCGGCGTACCGGACCTGTTCGGGCAGATGCGACCGGTGATGCGCAGCGTCCTGCGACGCGATCCGACCGGCGTGTCCCACCTGACCCGACGCTCCCGGCTGCTGGTCACCGCGTGGGTGCTGGTGAGCACATGCCTGCTGATCTCCCAGATCGCCTCGACGCTGTACCACCTCCCGGGCATCATCATCCAGGCGGTCACGGCGCTCGCCGACCAGGCCAGGGTCATCCGTGGCGCCACGGCATCGGGTGACCTGCTCACCGCCTGCGGGGCGGCCGTCCGGTTCGTGTTCCTCCTGCTTCCGCTGGCCGCCACCCTCTACCTGCTGCTGCGCCTGGGCAAGTCCCTGCGCAGGAAGCTCGCCGCCAGCAGTCGGGCGAGGAACATCGCCTGGGCGCTGACGGTCGGTGCGGCGCTGGGCGCGGTCGCGGCCACCACAGCCTTGAGCCCTCGGTCCGCGCCGGGTCGGCAGCAGAGTGACCCGGTCCTCCACGCGTCGAGCCCCGGCGGCCCGGCGTCCGGCGCGCCGAAGCCGAGTGGCCCGACGAGCAGCGGATCCGTTCATCGCCACCCGGTGCCCGGCCGGCCGGCCCGCAGTTCTCCCGTCCGGTCCACGGCCACGCCCCACGGCGGCGGGGCCTCCCCCCACGCGCGGCTCTCCGCCCCGCCTGTACCGAGCGCGAGCACCGTGGCCTCCCCCGTGGAGCCGACCGCGTCCGCAGCGTCCACGATGTCGCAGTCCCCTGCTGCCACGACGCCGCCGACTCCGGGCGGCTCTGTCAGCCCCACTGCCACGACCGGCCGCTGGGGACGCCGCGGCCGACAGCACGGGTCGCCGGGCATGCCGGGGAACGGGAGCACCTCCGCCCGTTCCGGGACGTCCGGGCAGCCCTGAGGCTCACGCCGATCTGCCGTCACCGTCCCGGCAGCAGCCGGATGTCCGCACGTAGGGAGCTCCAGGTGGCAGAAGTCCTGCCTGCATCGGAGCCTGGCGCCCGACAGGGGCTGCGCTGTCTCACAGGTCCAGCACCACATCGGTCTGCGGCCGCGAGCAACACAGCAGCACGTTGCCCGGTGCCGGTTCCTCCACCGGCTCCGGGCGGTAGGCCACCGTGCCGGACAGGGCCGCAGTCTCGCAGTTGTGGCAGACGCCGGTCCGGCACGACCACCGCACCGGAACGTCACAGGCCTCGGCCAGCTCCAGCAACGTCGGTCCGTCGGCCCTCCACGGCACGGTCAGCCCGCTGCGGCTGAACGACACCGTTGCCCGCACAGGACCGTCACCCTGCCGGTCGGGTAGGTGCGGCGCGCGCTCCGAGCCGTCGGCCACGACACCGGGAGTCAAGCCGGCGGCCGCGCCGAAGGCCTCTGTGCGCACACGCGCCGCGTCCAGACCGCTGTCGGTCAGGGCCCGCAGCATGTCGTCCATGAAGGCCGCCGGCCCGCACACGTACGCCGTGGCGTCCGAGGGCAGGTCGAGCGTCCTGATCAGGTCCGCGGACAGCCGTCCCGCATCGGTGTAGTCCGAGCCCATGCGGTCGGTCGGCAGTGGCCGGCTGAAGCAGACGCGGACGCGGGCGTCGGAGAGCGTCGCCAGCAGTTCCCGCACCTCTTCGGCGAACAGCATGTCGGTGCTGTTTCGCGCCCCGTGCAGCCACCACACGTGGCGCTGCGTGTGCAGCGCCGCGAGTCGGTGGAGCATCGCCAGGACCGGTGTGATCCCGACCCCCGCAGATACCAGGACCACCGGTTCGGGGCCTTCGGCCAAGGTGAACCCGCCTCGGGGCGCGGCGACCTCCACTTCGAGACCCGCGGTCGCGTGGTCGTGCAGCCAGCCGCTTGCCGCGCCCCGGGGTTCGCGCTTCACGCTGATGCGGTAGTCGGCCGAGCCCGGCGCTCCGGACAGGGAGTAGGTGCGGATCAGGGGCCCGTCCGCATCCTCCCGAGGAAGACGCAGCGTGATGAACTGCCCGGCCGACGCGGCAGGCAGTGCTGCGCCGTCCAAGGCCTCCAGCGTGTACGAGGACACGGTGTCGCTCTCCACCCGGACCCCCGACATGCGCAGGCGCCGGAACCCGGTCCACGCGGGCGCTGGACCGGCCGCGGCCGCCGTGAGCCCCACGTTGCCGCCGCCGACAGCGCCTCCAGCGCCTCGCGCGTTCTCCACGTTCTCCAGCAGGGCCTTGAACGAGCCCTTCCATCCGGGGCTGAGCGCCTCGATCCGTAGCGCCCGCTCCAACTGCTCCCTGGGGTGACCGGGCAGGTAGAGCAGAGCGTCGATCTCCGCGACGCTCATCGTCCCGGGCCCTGTCCTGAGCCGGACGATCTCGTCCCCGGCCTGCACGGTGCCCTCTGTCAGGACTCGGAAATAGAAGCCCGGTCTGCCGTGAGACACCAGCAGTGCGGCCATGCGCGGCTCCTGCAGCCGCAGCCCGACGCGGTAACAGGTGACCCTCGGCTGCGTGACCTCGAACACCGCGTCACCGATGCGGTACCGGTCCCCGATGCACACCTCGTCGTCCGGGAGCCCGTCCACGGTGAAGTTCTCGCCGAACTGCCCCATCACGAAGTCGTCGCGTCCCAGCTGCTCCTGCCAGTACCGGTAGGAGTCCAGCTGGTACACCATCACGGCCCGCTGCTCGCCTCCGTGTCCGGCAAGGTCGCCCTGTCCGTCGCCCTCGACATTGAGCCGGCGCACCGGACGGGGGCCGGCCACGGGATGCTTCCAGACACCGGTATGCACGGTCTTGCCCTGCCATGCCACGTCCTGGGGCAGGCCGACGTTCACCGACACCAAGGTGGCCATCCGACCACCCCCGTTCAGGCGAGAGCAGTAACAGCTGTCAGGCTAGCCTGCCCAGCCGACCGCGCAATTCGAGGCGCTCGGACACGAACCTGGGGCGCAACCGCTGGTAACGGTGCAGTGGCGTTCGGTCGATCAAGCCCGGACGTGGAGCGTGAGCCGGTGGCCGTCGAGGTCGGCGAAATCGGCGAGGGCGCAGGTCCAGCCGTCCGGTCCGTCGAGGCCACGGCACTAGGGTGGCGAGCATGGTCGATGCCGATGATGTCCGCCGTATCGCGTTGTCCCTGCCGGAGACCGTGGAAAAGGAAGCGTGGAGCATGCCCACGTTTCGGGTCGCCGGGAAGATGTTCGTCACGGTTCCGGACGACCAGACGTCATTCGCCGTGCGGTGTCCGAAGCATGATCGGGCGGAGTTGATCGCTGCGGAGCCGCGGAAGTTCTGGGTGCCGCCACATGAGGCGTCTTCCGCTTGGGTGCGGGTACGGCTCGGCGCCCTGGACGGCAGTGCCGAGCTCTACGACATTCTGGTGGACTCCTGGAAGCAGGCCGCACCCGAACGGCTCGTGGAGAACTTCAGCCCGGAAAGCGGCTGACGGGCTTCCCCGCCGCAAGCGCCGCCCTTGACCACACGGCCTCGGGCTAGACCTGGCCGATCTGCGTACGGGTGTGCCGCGCACTGTCCGCGGGGCCGAGGCGCTCGGTGAGGAAGTCCAGGGCGCCCTGGTCGTCGTCCGGTCCGCCCGCCTCGTGGCCGTTGTAGCGCCAGACCGCGATCGCCTTGGGTCCGGCGTACGCGTGGTACGCGGCGAACACGGTCGAGGGCGGTACGACCGCGTCCATCAGCGCGGCCGAGAAGCGGGCCGGGGCGGCCGCCCTGCGGGCGAAGTTGACGCCGTCGACGTAGGAGAGGGTGCGCATCACGCGGTCCTCCTGGTCGCGGTGGATCGCGAGGTAGTCCGCGATCTCGCGGAACGGCAGGCTGTCGGTGACCGTCACGGCCCGGGGGAAGTCGCACAGGAACGGCACGTGCGCGACGAGCGCCGCCACGTCCGGGACCAGGGCGGCGACGGCGAGCGCGACGCCGCCGCCCTGGCTCTGGCCGACCACGGCCACCCGGCCTGGGGCGACGCGGTCCAGCCGTCGGGCGGCGTCGACGGCGCGGACCGCGTCGGTGAACAACCGGCGGTAGTAGTAGGCGTGCGGCGAGTCGATGCCCCGGGTCATCACGCCGGGGGCCTGCGGCCCGGCCGGGCCGGAGTCGGGGGTCGCGCCCCGGCTCCAGCCCGAGCCCTGCCCGCGCGTGTCCATCTGGAGGTGGGCGTATCCGGCGGACGCCCAGAGCAGGTTCTCCAGCACGTGCCCCCGACCGCCGCCGTAGCCGACGTAGTGGACGACGACCGGCAGCGGGCCGGTCGCCGTCCGCGGGAGGCGCAGCCACGCCCTGACCGGCTCCCCGCCGAAGCCGGGGAAGGTGACGTCGAAGGTGTCGACGGTGCTCAGCCCGGTACGGACCGGCTCCACCACGACCTCGCCGCCGCACGAGCGGGCCTCGGCGAGCGTCTCCTGCCAGAAGGCGTCGAAGTCGTCCGGTTCGGTCTGGCCGCTGCGGTGGCGCCACAGGTCGGCCTCGGGGAGGTCGGTGAACACGTGCGTCCGTCTCCTTGTGCGTCAGTCCTGGTCGGCGGCGGCCACGGTGATGGCGGGGTGCAGCCGGCGGGTGTGGTCGACCTCCCGGACCGGGCCGGTCAGCCGCAGCGGAACGGTCATCCGGTGGTCGGTGCTGCTGGCGGAGATCCGCAGTTCCAGCTCGCCGGGCTCGACGATGCGCCGGCCCTCCCGGCCGGTGAAGGAGGCGAGGTCCGCGGGCAGTTCGAGCAGGACCCGGCAGGCCTCCCCGCTCTCGAGCGGGAGGCGCCGGTAGCCGACGAGCCGCTGCACCGGCTGCACCACGGAGGCGACCGGGTCGTGCAGGTAGAGCTGCACCACCTCGCAGCCCTGCCGGTCACCGACGTTGCGGACCTCGAACGCGATCCGGAAGCTGCCGTCGGTGCCGGTCTCCGCGACGTCGACCTCGAGCCCGGACCACGCGAACTGCGTGTAGCCGAGGCCGTGCCCGAACCCGTAGGCGGCGGTGGTGCTGGTGCTGGAGACGTCGCTGTCCTGGGCCAGCCGGGCGGCCAGGTAGGTGGAGGGCTGGACGCCCTTGTGCCGCGGCACGCTGACCGGAAGCCGGCCCGACGGGTTCACCCGCCCGCTGAGCACCCCGGTGATCGCCTCGGTGCCCGCCTCGCCGGGGAAGAAGGACTGCACGATCGCCGCGGCCTCCGTGGCGGCGCGACCCAGTGCGTACGGACGGCCCGCCAGCATGACGAGCACGACAGGCGTGCCGGAGTCCAGCAGCGCGTCGAGCAACTGCTCCTGTACTCCAGGCAGTTGCAGCGATTCGGCATCACATCCCTCGCCGCTGGTGCCGCGGCCGAACAGTCCGGCCCGGTCCCCGAGGGCGAGCACCACGACATCGGCGCCGCCGGCCGCCGCGACCGCTTCGGCGAAACCGGCGGTGCTGTCGCCGTCGACCGTCGCGCCGAGCGCGGTGACGATCTCGGCGTCGGGGAACTCGGCCGTCAAGGTCTCGCGCAGCGTGGGCAGTTCGATGCCGGTCGGGATCTCGGGGTGTTGCGAGCCGACGTGCACGGGGAAGGAGTAGCAGCCCAGGACGGCCGTCGGGGTGTCGGCGTTGGGGCCGATCAGGGCGATCCGGCGGGGGCGGTCGAGTGGCAGGGTGCCGTCGTTGCGCAGCAGCACGACGGCCTGCTCCGCCAGCTCGCGGGCGAGGCGCCGGTTGGCGGGCCGGTCCAGGTCGACGCTGCCGCGCAGCGCGTCGGGAGCCGCGTCGAGAAGGGCGGGGCCCGCGCCGGAGAGCGCCTGCGGGACCGGGTTCCAGTCGGGGTCGAGCAGGCCGAGCTGCGCCTTCTGGACCAGGATCCGGCGCAGGGCGCGATCGATCAGTTCTTCGGGGACGGCGCCGGACTCGACGGCGTCGAGCAGCGGCCGGCCGAAGGTCTTGACGGTCGGCAGTTCGATGTCGACGCCGCTGGCGAGGGCGAGGCCTGCAGCGTCGGACCAGCTCCCGGCGACGCCGTGCAGCAGCTTGAGGAAGGCGATGCCGAAGTAGTCCGCCACCACCGTGCCGTCGAAACCCCAGGTGTCCCGGAGCAGGCCGGTCAGCAGCTCGCCGTCGGCGGCGGAGGGGATGCCGTCGGTGTCGGTGTAGGCGTGCATGACCGAACGCGGTCGGCCCTCGCGCAGCGCCATCTCGAACGGGGGAAGGATGACGTCGGCGCGCTCGCGCGCGCCCATGGTGACCGGCGCGAGGTTACGTCCGGCCCGCGAGGCGGAGTAGCCGGCGAAGTGCTTGAGCGTGGCGACGATGCCGGCGGACTCCAGGCCCTGCACATAGGCGGTGGCGACGGTGCCGACGAGGTAGGGGTCCTCGCCGATGGTCTCCTCGACGCGGCCCCAGCGGGCGTCGCGCACCACGTCGAGCACCGGGGCGAGGCCCTGGTGGACGCCGACGGATCGCATGTCGGTCCCGATGGCCGTGGCCATGGTGCGCACCAGCTCGGGGTTGAACGCCGCGCCCCAGGAGAGCGGGACGGGATAGGCGGTGGCGCCCCAGGCCGCGAACCCGGCCAGGCACTCCTCGTGGGCGACCGCCGGTATCCCGAAGCGGTTGGCGGCAGCGATGCGCTGCTGGGAGCGGGCCAGCGAGAGCGCGCCGACGGCGGCGTCCACGGGCACGGTGCCGAAGGGCCGGGTGAGCTGGCCCAGGCCGTGCGGCAGCAGCTCGTCGAGGTCCGGGGGCTCCTCCATCTCGTGCTGGTGCGGGGCGACCTCGCCGCCCTCGTCGGAGGCGCCCACCCAGACGCCGACCAGCTGGGCCGTCTTCTCCCGCAGGGTCATCGCGGCGATCAGGGCGTCGGCCCTGGTCGCGGGGTCGAGCGAGACGTCCCGCCACACAGCCGTGGCGAGCTCGGTCCCGACGGTGGGGTTCATGTTGCCGGTCACTTTCCTCCGACCCCCATGAGCCCCTGGACCAGGGCGCGGCGGGCGAACAGGTAGACGACGAAGATGGGGAGCATGGAGAGCACGACGGCGCTGAGCAGTCCGGGGACGTCGACGCCGTGCTCGGTCTGGAAGTTGTACAGACCGAGGGTGATCACCTTGGTCGAGTCCGACTGGGTGAGGATGAGCGGGAAGAGGAAGCCGTTCCAGGCCTGGAGGGCCGAGAAGACGACGATGGAGGAGAGCCCGCCCTTGGACAGCGGCAGGACCAGCTGCAGGAAGACCCGCCAGGGGGAGGCCCCGTCCATCGCCATGGCCTCGTAGAGGTCGGGGGTGATGTCGCGCATCGCCCCGGTCAGCACCAGCGTGCACACCGGCAGCGAGAACGCGGCGGTGGGCAGGATGACGCCGATCAGGTGGTCGTAGAGCCCGGCCTGACTGATGACGTAGAACATCGGCACGATCACCGCCTGCGCGGGCACCGCGAGTCCGAGCAGGAAGACCCGGAACACGACGGCGATCGTCCGACCCTGGGCGCGCACGATGGCGTAGGCCAGAGGCGGCACCACCAGCAGCACGATGCCGACGACGCTGACGGTGACGATCAGGGTGTTGAGGAAGTCCTGACCGAAGCCGTTGGAGAAGGCGTTGAAGTAGTTGCTCAGGGTCAGCTGCGAGGGAAAGCTCAGCGGGCCCTGGGTGGAGTAGTCGGAGGTGGTGCGCAGGGTCGCGATCAGCAGCACGTAGAGCGGCACGCCGACCAGGGCGAGCCAGATCAGGGAGCCCAGTCCGGCGGCGTAGTTGGGTCGTTGGGCGTTGGGGCGCTGCCGCATCAGATCCCCTCCGCCGTGCTGCTCATCTTCCCGTAGCCGGTGATCCGGACCACGGCCAGCGAGATGAGGGTGGCGACGACGACCAGGACCAGCGCGATGGCCGAGCCGGCGCCGAAGTCGAACTCCTTGAAGCCCTGCTGGTACATGTAGTAGGCGCTGACCGTGGTGTCCGTGCCGGGTCCGCCCTGGGTCAGGATCAGCACCGTGTCGAACGTGGTCAGACCGCCGACGACCATGAGGATCACCGAGGTGATCATGGTGTTGCGCAGCTGCGGCAGGGTGATGTGGAAGAACTGCCGCACCGTGCCGGCCCCGTCGATGGCGGCGGCCTGGTAGAGCACCTGCGGGACGGCGCGGGCCCCGCCCTGGTAGAGCAGCGCGTGCAGGGGCGTGAACTGCCACATCCCCACGAAGGTCAGCACCGCGATCGATCCGGCCTGGCTGCCGAGCAGGTTGCCGTTGCCGAACAGCCAGGGCAGCTGGCCCGGGATGCCGAAGTTGGGGTCGAGCAGGGCGCGCCACAGCACCGAGACCGCGGTCGCGGAGAGCAGCAGGGGGACGAAGAAGATCGCCGACAGCACGGCCCGGTTGCGCTGGGGTCCGGCCGCCCAGACGCCCAGCAGGATGCTGACGGGCGTCTGCGTGACGACCCCGAGCACGGTGAGCAGCAGGGTGAGCCAGATGCTCTGGGTCATCACCGGGTCGTTGATCAGCTTGGTCCAGTTCGCCAGGCCGTTGAAGTGCGGCGAGCTGATGCCGTCCCAGCTGGTGAAGGACAGCACCGCGACCAGCACCAGCGGGAGGATCGCGAACAGCAGGAAGAAGACGGTCGCGGGTACCGCCCAGGCGAAGCCCGGGCGGGTCACCCCGACGCCGGCCCGGCGCGCCCTGCGGCGACGGACGGACACGGCTGCGAGAGAAAGAGCGGTCATCGGTCCCACTCAGGAGTTGGAGAGCGACTGCATCGCCTGGATGAAGCCGTTGGCGTCGGTCTTGCCGTCGAAGAACTCCTGGACGGCCGTGTGGATCGGCGTGGTCGCCGCCGGCGGGTAGGCCTGGTCCCAGGACAGCTGGAACGAGGGAGCCGTCTTGACCAGGTTGAACTGGAACTGCGAGTAGGCCGGGCTGGCCGAGGTGGCCAGGAAGTTGGCGGTGTTGGTGGTGGTCGGCAGGTTGCCGATGCCGAGCTGGGCCTTCACGAACTCGTCGGAGTACATGAGCTTGAGGAAGGCCGCCACCGCGTCGGGGTGCTGGGTCTTCTTCAGCACGGAGTAGAAGTTGTTGGTGTTGCCGACGACGTCGTTCGGGTCGCCCTTGCCGCCGCTGACGGTCGGGAAGGCGCTGTAGCCGAGGTCGTTCTTGGCGAAGTCCGGGTTGCCCGACTGCTGGGTGGAGTACTCCCAGGAGCCCATCAGCTCGAAGGCGGCCTTGCCCTTGGCCAGCAGCGCCGGGGAGCCGCCGTCGGTGAACTTCACCGAGTCGAAGTTGCTGCCGAAGGCGCCGGCGTCGATCAGCTGCTTCAGCATGCCCAGGGCCTTGACGCTGTCCGGGCTCGCCCACGCGCTCTTGTCGCCGGAGAGCGCCTTCTGGAACAGGTCGGGCCCCGCGACCCGGTCGAAGACGTACTCGAACCACATCAGGGTGGGCCACTGGTCGGCGCCACCGAGGGCGATCGGGGTCAGGCCCTTGGCCTTGAGCGCCTTGACGTCGGCCAGCAGGTCGTCCCAGGTCTGCGGGACGCTCAGACCGGCGCTCGCCAGGACCTGCTTGTTGTCGAAGAGCAGCACGGGCTGGGTACCGCGCATCGGGATGCCGTAGGACTTGCCGTCGATCACGGCGGTGTTGAACACGGACGGGAGGAAGTTCGACTTCAGCCCCGGGTCCTTGGCGATCATGCTGTCCAGCGGCAGCAGCAGGTTGTCCTTGACGTAGGGCGCGATGCTGCCGCCGCCCCAGTTGAAGAAGATGTCCGGGGCCTGCGGGGTGTTGATGATCGTGTTCAGCTTGGACTGGTAGTCGGCGCCGGGGATGGTGTCCAGCACCGCCTTGACCTTCGAGGTCTTGTTGAAGGTGTCGACGATCTGCTTCTCGACCGTGTTGCCGGCGTCCCCGTAGACGAGGACGTGGATCGTCCCGGAGTCGGCGGACGCCGAGGTCGAGCCGCTGGACCCGCACGCGGCGGTCAGACCGAGCACCAGCGCGGTCGTTGCCGCTATCGCGGCGAATCTGTTCCGGCTCGCACGGCTGCGAACGGTCACGGGAAGAGAGGTCATGGCTTGCCACTCCGTCGATAGTTTCGAAGAGATTGCCGAATGATGCGGGAAACTTAGGCGTAACATCGACCACCGTCAAGGGTTCGGAAGGTCTCGGTTCGGACGTACCGACGAAGGCCCCGACCAGCTAGCATCCGTCCCGTACCGCGCAACGACTGCGTACTTCGCACACCAGGGCAGCACAGGAGGGGCTCGTGACCAGAGCGGCGACACTCGCCGAAATCGCGCGCGAGGCAGGGGTGTCGACACCGACTGTTTCGAAGGTCCTCAACGGCCGCGCCGACGTCGCCCCCGCCACCAGGGAGCGGGTGGAGGAACTGCTGCATCAGTACGGCTACCAGCGGCGACGCTCCAACAGCGCCCCGTCCAGCCCGTTGCTGGAGCTGGTCTTCCACGAGCTCGAGAGCGCCTGGGCGATGGAGGTCATCCGGGGCGTCGAGAACGTGGTCCGCGAGGAGGGCCTGAGTGTCGTCCTGTCGGAGTCCTCGGGCCGCCTCAGTCTCGGGCAGTCCTGGATGGACGGAGTGCTCGCCCGCCGCCCCACCGGCGTGGTCCTGGTGCTCTCCGGCCTCGACAGGGCCCAGCAGGCGCAGCTGACCAGTCGCGACATCCCGTTCGTGGTGATGGACCCGGCCGGGGACCCCGGTCAGGAGGTGCCGGCGGTCGGGGCGACCAACTGGAACGGCGGCCTCGCCGCCACCCGCCACCTGCTCGAACTCGGCCACCGGCGCATCGGCGTCATCGCGGGGCCGCGCCGGATGATGTGCAGCGTCGCCCGCATCGACGGCTACCGGGCCGCGCTGGAGACGGCCGGCGTCCCCTTCGACCCCGCTCTGGTGCGCGCGGGCGACTTCCACCACGACACCGGCTACCGCGTCGGCCTGGAGCTGCTGCGCCTCAAGGACCGGCCCACCGCGGTCTTCACCGGCAACGACCTGCAGGCGCTCGGCCTCTACGAGGCCGCAAGGGAGTTGGGGCTGCGCATCCCGGAGGATCTCAGCGTCGTCGGCTTCGACGACCTGCCCCTCGCCCGCTGGGTCGGCCCACCGCTCACCACCGTGCGCCAGCCGCTGACGGAGATGGCCGAGGTCGCCACCCGCATGGTGATCGACCTCGCCCGCGGCAACCCGCCGTCCGCGCTGCGCGTGGACCTGGCCACCACCCTGGTCGAGCGCAGCAGCACGGCCCCGCCCCCGGCCGCCGCCGGCGGCTGAGCCGTCGAGGCTTTCGAAATTTTCGACATCGCGGGGTGCGCGGTTCCGGTCGGACCCCCGGACGAGAGAGGCGCACGTATGCGCATGCGCAACTGGGCTGGCAACGTCGTCTTCGGAGCGACGCGGATCCACCGGCCGCGGTCGGTCGACGAGGCCCGACAGGTCGTCGCCACTGCCGACCAGGTCAAGGTGCTGGGCAGCGGTCACTCCTTCAACCGCATCGCGGACACCGCGGGCGACCTGGTGCTGCTGGACGAGCTGCCGCGCCGACTGGAGGTCTCCGCGGGGCAGGGCACGATCACCGTCACCGGTGGCATCCGCTATGCGGAACTCGCCCGCGAGCTGCAGGCCCGCGGCCTCGCGCTGGCCAACCTGGCGTCGCTGCCGCACATCTCCGTGGCCGGGTCGTGCGCGACCGGAACCCATGGTTCGGGGGACGGCCTGCAAGGACTCGCCTCGGCGGTGTCGGCGGTGCGGCTGATCACCTCGGACGGTGAACTGCTCGACCTCACGCGCGCCGACGATCCCGACCGTTTCGCCGGGGCGGTCGTGGGCCTCGGCGCACTGGGCGTCGTCGTCGACCTCACCCTCACGGTCGAGCCGGCCTTCGAGGTGGCCCAGTGGGTCTACGACGACGTGCCGCTGGACCGGATCGCCGACGGGTTCGACGAGGTCTTCGGCGCCGCCTACAGCGTCAGCGCCTTCACGAACTGGAGCGACGACACCGCGAGTGTGTGGGTCAAGCGCCGCACGGATCGCGAGGACCGTGCCCACCCGGGAGGGCGATGGCTGGACGGCCGCCTCGCCGACGGTCCGCGCCACCCGGTGCCGGGCATGTCTCCCCGGCACTGCACGGAACAGCTCGGCGTCCCCGGCCCGTGGCACGAGCGGCTGCCCCACTTCCGGCCCGACTTCACCCCGAGCGCCGGCGAGGAGCTCCAGTCGGAGCTCCTGCTGCCGCGCGAGGCGGCACCCGAGGCCGTCGCGGCGATGCGCGCGCTCGGCCCGCGCATCGCCCCGCTGCTGCTGACGTCCGAGATCCGCACCGTGGCCGCCGACGACCTGTGGCTGAGCCCCGCCTACGGTCGCGACTGCGTCGCCGTCCACTGCACCTGGCGTCCCGCGACGGAAGAGGTGCGGCAGGCCGTGGCCCTGATCGAGGCCGAACTGCTGCCGCTGGGCGGCCGTCCGCACTGGGGCAAGCTCTTCGAGCTCCGCCCCGAGGCGGTCGGCGCCCTGTACGAGCGCGGCGAGGACTTCCGCCGCCTGGCGGCGGCGCTGGACCCGCGCTCCGCGTTCCGCAATCCGTTCGTCGAGGCGGCCTTCCCGCAGCCGTGAGCGGAACAGGCCGCCGCCCAGCGACCTCAGGGCCCGACCGCATCGACCGCATCGACCGCGTCGACCGGTCGTCGAGGACCGCGGACCGGGCCCACGGCCCGGCTCAGCCGACATGACCGGACTCGAGGAGTCCTCCGGCACGCCGAAGGGTGTCCCCGATCCGCTCCAGCGCCTCGGTGTCCCTCGCGACCGGCTCCAGCAGCGGGCCGTCCGCAGTGCGCCAGCGCCGGGCGACGGTCCCGGCGCTCTCCTTCGTCAGGAGCCCCGCCGCCTGGGCGGCGGCACCGAGCGCGACGAGCTCCTGCGCTGCCGGGATCTGCACCGGTCGCCCGGAGAGTCGCCGGACGGTCTCCTGCCAGGCCCGGCCCTGAGCGCCGCCGCCGATCAGCAGCAGGGGCCGCGACTCGTCGGCGGCCTCACCGCCCGCACGCAGCACCTGGTCGAGGGCGGCCAGCAGGGAGTAGGCGGCCCCGTCGTAGGCGGCCTGGAGCAACTGGCCGGGCGTGGTGTCGTGGCGCAGACCGTGGACGAGGCCGCTCGCGCCCGGCAGGTTGGGGGTGCGCTCGCCGTCCAGGAACGGCAGCACGACAGCGGTCCCGCCCGGCTCCACGTCCTGGCGGTCGCGCCCCAGGAGGGCGGCGAACCGGTCGACGGCGAGCGTGCAGTTGAGGGTGCAGGCCAGCGGGAGCCAGCCGTCGAGCGCGTCGGCGAAACCGCACACCGTGCCCGTCGTGTCCTTCGGCCGCCCCCTGGTGACGGCGTAGACCGTTCCGGAGGTACCGAGGCTGAGCACGGGCGTGCCCGCCTCCAGGCCGAGGCCGAGGGCCGCCGCCATGTTGTCGCCCGTGCCGGCCGCGACCAGCGCGCCTGCGGGAAGCGGCCCGCCCGCCCGCGTCCGCCCGACCGCCCGCCCCGACGGCACCACGGCCGGGAGCAGTGAGGGGTCGAGGCCGATCCGCCCGAGCAGCTCGGTGTCGTAGCCGTCCGGGGTCCACCAGCCGGTGCCCGAGGCGTCGCCGCGGTCGGTCGTGGCCTCGCCGGTGAGCCGCTCGGTCAGGTAGTCGTGCGGCAGCCGGACCGCCGCCGTACGTGCGGCCGACTCGGGCTCGTAGGCGCGCAGCCAGGCCCACTTGGCGGCGGTGAAGGACCCGGTGGGGACGCTGCCGGTCCGCTCGGCCCACCGGTCCGCGCCGAGCTCCCTGACCAGCGCGGCGGCCTGCGGGGCGGAGCGGACGTCGTTCCACAGCAGTGCGGGACGCACCGGCCGCCCGGCCGCGTCGAGGGTGACCAGACCGTGCTGCTGTCCGGCGACCGAAACCGCCTCCGCCTGCGCGGACCAGCCCGTGGCGGCGACCGCCTCGCACAACGCCTGCCACCACTGCTCCGGGTCACTCTCCCGGCCCGGCCCGGTGCTGACGTGGTGCGCGGCCCGGCCCTGCCCCAGTACTCGTCCCGTGTCCGCATCGACGGCCAGCGCCTTGGTGGCCTGGGTCGAACTGTCGATGCCGATGACAACGCGTGGCGCACCCATGCTTGCTCTCCTGCTGCCGTGTCCTGGCTCCTCGGTCGCGGGACGGCGACCGGGCCGGCGGAGGGGCTTCCCCTCGCGCGCCTCGGCATACTAATTTGTTTTTCGCCATAACGAATAGAGACTGGAGTCACAGATGGGCAGCGACCTGCTGGTTCCCACCCCGGCGCACAAGTTCACCTTCGGCCTGTGGACCGTCGGCTGGCAGGGGCGCGACCCGTTCGGCGACGCCACCCGCCCGGCCCTGGACCCGGTGGAGTCCGTGCAGCGCCTGGCCGAGCTCGGCGCCTACGGCGTCACCTTCCACGACGACGACCTGATCCCCTTCGGCGCCTCCGAGGCCGAGCGCGAGGCCACCGTCAAGCGCTTCCGGTCCCCTCGACGCGAGCGGCCTGCGCGTGCCGATGGCCACGACCAACCTGTTCACCCACCCCGTCTTCAAGGACGGCGCCTTCACCGCCAACGACCGCGACGTGCGCCGCTACGCCCTGCGCAAGACCATCCGCAACATCGACCTCGCCGCCGAACTCGGCGCGACCGTCTACGTCGCCTGGGGCGGACGCGAGGGCGCCGAGTCCGGCGCCGCCAAGGACGTCCGGGTCGCCCTGGACCGGCTCAAGGAAGCCTTCGACCTGCTCGGCGAGTACGTCGAGACCCAGGGCTACGACCTGCGCTTCGCCATCGAGCCCAAGCCCAACGAGCCGCGCGGCGACATCCTGCTGCCCACCGTCGGCCACGCCCTGGCCTTCATCAACTCCCTGGAGCGCCCCGACCGCGTCGGGGTGAACCCCGAGGTCGGCCACGAGCAGATGGCCGGGCTCAACTTCCCGCACGGCATCGCCCAGGCCCTGTGGCACGGCAAGCTCTTCCACATCGACCTCAACGGCCAGTCCGGCATCAAGTACGACCAGGACCTGCGCTTCGGCGCCGGCGACCTGCGCCAGGCCTTCTGGCTGGTCGACCTGCTGGAATCGGCCGGCTACGACGGCCCGCGCCACTTCGACTTCAAGCCCCCGCGCACCGAGGACCTCTCCGGCGTCTGGGCCTCCGCCGCCGCCTGTATGCGCAACTACCTGCTGCTCGCCGAACGCGCCCGCGCCTTCCGCGCCGACCCGGACGTCGTCGCCGCGCTGACCGCCGCCCGCCTGCCCGAACTCGCCCTCCCCACCGCGCAGGACGGCCTCGCCGGTCTCCTCGCCGACCGGGACGCCTTCGAGGACTTCGACGTCGACACCGCCGCCCGCCGCGGCATGGCCTTCGAGGTCCTGGACCAGCTCGCCATGGAACACCTCCTCGGCGCCCGCTGAACC
>NZ_FOAZ01000028.1 GCF_900109465.1 Streptacidiphilus jiangxiensis | reverse complement strand
CAGGTCACGTTGTAGTAGAAGGACAGCTTGGTCGAGCCGGTCGGCGCGGTGAAGGTCTGCGCCGCGGTCGAGGTGTTGGACGGGGTGGTCAGGCCGAGCATGGCGCCGTAGCTGCCGCTGTGCTTCGCGGAGGTGGACACGGCCGCGTTGCCGGTCGTGGTCCAGCCGGAGAAGCTACCCGTCTCGAAGCCGCCGTTGGTGATGCCGTTGCCGCCACCGCCGCTGGTGCTGATCGTCCAGGTGAAGGACGCCGAGCCGGTCGCGCCGGTGCTGGACGTCGCGGTGACCGTGACGCTGGACGTGGCCGCCGTGGTCGGGGTGCCGGAGATCAGGCCGGAGGAGGAGATGCTCAGGCCCGCCGGGAGGCCGCTGGCGGAGTACGTCAGGGAGTTGCCGGCCGAGTCGGAGCCGGACACCTGGAGCGAGACCGCGGTGCCGACGGTGCCGCTCTGGTTGCCGGGGCTGTTGACCGTGACCGACTCACCGTGGCTGACGATCGGGTGCGAGATCGCGCAGGCGTTGGTGTCGTTGGACCAGCTGGCCTGCTCGGCGAAGGTGCCGGTGCCCATGGTCACCATGGCCGCGCCGCCCGCGGTGCCCGGGGAGAGCCAGGCGCACTCGTCGGAGTTCTCCTGGCCGTTGTAGGAGCTGCCGGACTGCTGGTTGGTCCAGCCGCCCGCCGGGAACTGGTCGGACATGGTCTCGTGCCACTCGTGGCCGAGGGTCATCGTCCAGCCGTCGAGGGTTCCGGGGCTGTTGACGAAGCCGACGCCGCAGCCGGAGCCGGAGTCCATGTTGTACGGCTGGTTGGAGAAGGCCAGGTCGCCGTAGGGGCTGCTGACCGCGCCGCCGGTGAGGGAGGAGTCACCCGTGTAGTCGTGCCAGGCGCAGTACTGGCCCTGGTAGTTGTCCGGGTTGGTGCCCGTCGGCGAGAGGATCACGTAGTACGCGTCGCGGTTGGACGCGGCGGTGGTGTTGCCGAAGTGGCCGGCCGCGTTGACGGCCTCGCTGCCGAGCTGGTTGCCGGACGCCGCCGACGGCGAGGCGCCGGAGTTGTCGTACCAGACGCCGGAGAGGACGCCGCCGCTCTGGTACGGCACGAAGCTCGCGTTGCTCGGGCAGCTGGTCGCACCCGAGGACACGTTCGGTCCGTCACACCACTGCGTCAGGTCCGCGGACCACAGCTCGTTGCCGGTGCCGATGCCCTTGAACATCTCCTGCGCGGCGGCGGCGGCGCCGTCCGCGTCACCGGAGAAGGTGGCGTCGCCGCTGCTGTTGGTGGACTGCGTCCCCCACTGGTTCCCGTAGAAGACCAGGTAGACCTTGGCGTGGCCGTCCAGGACGCCGACGCCGTTGATGCCGCCGCCGTAGGAGAGGGTCTCCGGGCCGGTCGCCACCTGGGGCGAGTTGTGGCCGGAGGCCCACTGGCTCATCTTGGCCGCAGTGGCACGGGTCGGGATCACACCGTGGCGGTAGGAGTGCCCGTAGGCCGGGCTGTACGGATTGGCCACGGCGGAGCCGTGACCGGCAGCCGGACTGGCCGCAGCGGGGGAGGCGGCCGCGGCCATGGCCGCGCCGGTCGCGAGCGAAAGCGTCGCCAGGCCGCTCACGGCCAGTCGGCGCCAGTCGCGGCGAGTGGTGTTGCCCATCTTGGGGGTGGTCCTCTCTGCACTCTGCCAGCCGCCCGGCCTGGTTGGTCCGGACGGTATTGCCATGCACGCAGAACGCCCGTCGGTGGCCCGGATGCGGGTGTCGACGGGGAGAAGAGCTCGGAGAAAGGTGGCGCGAAACCTGAGAGATGACGACCTGTCATCAGGTCGGGCCGAGAGTTGCACCACTGGCCGTGGTGTAGCAAAGCAGAGTTGTTGACCTGTGGTCAACAGCGCCCGCACAGAAACAGTGAAGTGAGGTTCTGTTACGTGCGCATGAACTCTGATCAAGTATCAAATGCAGCCTGATCAGCGGGTGTTCACGCCCGTTGACGCCGCCTGCGGCGCAGCAGGAAGGCGGCGCCGGCGAGCACGACCGCGACGATCGCGCCGACGGCGATCGGCTCGGTGAGCCCGTCGTCGGGTCGCGTCAGCCCCGCCTGCTGGAACGTGGCCGGCTCCGGCAGCGTCGCCCACCGCCCGAGCGGCCAGGCCACGACGTCCGCCCGCCCCACCACGTCCGAGAGCGGCACGAAGCCGCCGCCACGTCCGTGGATCCGCTGGTAGCGCGAGTCCGCGGAGTCGTTGCGGTGGTCGCCCATGACCCACAGGTCGCCCTTGGGGACGACGACGGTGCCGACCGCGTCCTCGTCGCAGGGCGTCGCGCCGGGGTAGAGGTAGGGCTCGTGCAGGGCGACGCCGTCGACCTTGACGGGCTGCCCGGCCACGCAGCTGACGGTGTCGCCGCCGACGGCGATCACCCGCTTGATCAGGAAACTCTGGTCCACGGCGGGCATCAGGCCGACGTCGCTCAGCAGGTTCTGCACGTCGTAACCGAAGCCGCTGTGCGGTTGCGGCGCCTCGGGCGTGTCGTCCAGCCAGTGGCCGGGGTTCTTGAACACCACGACGTCCCCACGGGTCGGGGTGGCTCCGAACCAGGGGCTGAACTTGTCGACGAGCACCCGGTCGCCCTTGAGCAGGGTGTTGTTCATCGAGTCGGAGGGGATCGAGAAGGCCTGGAAGGCGAAGGTCTTCACCAGGACGGCGAGGACGAGGGCGGACACGACCACCACCGCCGACTCCCTCAGGAACGAACCCCCGCCGCGCCGCCCGCTCCTCGCCACCGCGTCCCCCTGATCCCGTCCGGTCCCCTCGGTCATCGGCAGTACCAACGAACGGGAGTTCCCCTGCCGTCAGGGAGTTCTCCCAAGCTCTGAATCGTGGTTCACTTCTTTCATGGCCTACCGTGAAACCCCCGCCGTCCGTGCCCGGCTCGACGCCGCGCGGGAGCGGCTGGTCGCGGAGGCGACCGCCGTGGTCGGTGAGGTCGGCTGGGGCGGGGCGTCGGTCGGGGCCGTGGCCGCGGCCGCCGGGATGTCGGCCGGCTCCGTCTACCAGCACTTCCCCTCCAAGTCCGCGCTCGCCGTCGAGGTGTTCCGGCGCGCGGCCGGGCGCGAGGTCGAGGTGCTGGGCGCGGTGCTCCGGGAGAGTCGCGGTGACGCCGCCGAACGGCTCGCCTGCGGAGTGGAGGTCTTCGCCCGGCGCGCCCTGGAGCGCCGCGGGCTCGCGTACGCGCTGCTCGCCGCGCCCGCCGACGAGGCGGTCGGCGCCGAACGGCTGGAGTTCCGCCGCCGCTACCGCGCGCTCTTCGCCGACGTGGTCCGCGAGGGCGTCGCAGTGGGCCTGCTGCCGCCGCAGGATCCGGAGGTGACGGCCGCCGCGCTGACCGGCGCCGTCGGCGAGGTGCTGGTCGACCCGCTCGCCGTCCCCGGCAGCGCCGAGGCCGCCGACGCCCTGCTCCTCGAACTCACCGCCCTGGCGCTGCGCTGCGCCGGCGCACCCACCGTCCCGACCGCCGGTCCAGGAGGCTCCGATGACTGATACACCGATGACGGGCGCACTGCGCAGCGAGCCCACCGCCCGCACCCACGAGGTGACCAACCAGCCCCCGGCGCTCGTGGGCCACGACGTCGCCGCCGACCCGGTGCTGTTGGAGGGCCTGCACCGGGAGGGCGCAGGCTGGTACGAGGAGGACCTGCACCGCGTCGGGCGTCTGGCCGGCAGCGAGGAGGTGCAGCACTGGGCCGACCAGGCCAACCGGTTCGAGCCCGAGCTGCGCACCCACGACCGCTACGGCAACCGCGTCGACGAGGTCGAGTTCCACCCCGCCTACCACCGGCTGATGGACATCGCGGTCCGCGAGGGCCTCGCCGGAGCGCCCTGGGCCGACACCCGGCCCGGCGCCCATGTCGCGCGCGCGGCCGGGTTCATGGTGTGGAGCACTCCGGAGCCGGGCCACGGCTGCCCGATCTCGATGACCTACGCCGTCGTCCCGGCGCTGCGCACCCAGCCGGAACTGGCGGCCCAGTACGAGCCGTTGCTCACCAGCCGGGTCTACCGGCCGGGCCTTTCCGCACCGCTGGGCAAGCCCGGCCTGCTGGCCGGCATGGGGATGACCGAGAAGCAGGGCGGTACCGACGTCCGCGCCAACACCACCGCCGCCACCGAGCGGCCGGACGGCAGTTGGCGGCTGCGCGGCCACAAGTGGTTCACCAGCGCCCCCATGAACGACCTGTTCCTGGTGCTCGCCCAGGCGCCCGGCGGCCTGTCCTGCTTCCTGGTGCCCCGGGTGCTGCCGGACGGCAGTCGCAACACCTTCCGCATCCAGCGCCTGAAGGACAAGCTCGGCAACCGCTCCAACGCCAGCAGCGAGCCTGAGTTCGACGACACCGTCGCCTGGCTGGTGGGCCCGCAGGGGCAGGGCGTGCGGACCATCATCGGCATGGTCGCCGCGACCCGCCTGGACTGCGTGCTCGGTTCCGCCTCCGGCATCCGCGCCGCACTCGCCCAGGCGGACCACCACGTCCGCCACCGCTCCGTCTTCGGCGCCAAGCTGATCGACCAGCCACTGATGCGCAACGTCGTCGCCGACCTCGCGCTGGAGTCGGAGGCCGCGACGACGCTCGCGCTGCGGCTGGCCGGTGCCACCGACCGCGCCCAGCGCGGCGACGCGCAGGAGCGCGCGTTCCTGCGGCTGGCCACGGCCGTCGGCAAGTACTGGGTGTGCAAGCGCCAGCCCGCCGCCGTCGCCGAGGCCCTGGAGTGCCTGGGCGGCAACGGCTACGACGAGGCCTCGGGCCTGCCGCGGCTCTACCGCGACGCCCCGCTCAACGGCATCTGGGAGGGCTCGGGCAACGTCCAGGCCCTCGACGTGCTGCGCGCGCTCGGCCGCGAGCCGGAGGCCGTGCAGGCCTTCGCCGCCGAGATCGACGCGGCCAAGGGCGCCGACGCCCGCCTCGACGCGGCGTGGGAGCGCGTCCGCGGCCGGCTGGCCCGGGCCGCGTCGGCCACCCCGGCCGACGCCCAGTCGGGCGCCCGGCGTCTGGTCGAGTCCCTCGCCCTGGTGCTCCAGGGCTCCCTTCTGGTCCGCCACGCCCCGACCGCCGTCGCCGACGCCTTCTGCGCCGCGCGGCTCACCGACGACCACGGCCTCGCCTTCGGCACCCTGCCGGACGGCGTGGCGCTCGAAAACCTGCTCGCCCGCACTCCGCAGGGGCTGCGAGACTGACGATCACTCACAGGCGAGCAGGACCACGGAGGTGGGCGCGGCATGGCGGTACCCGGACGGCTGGAACCACTGCTCGAGCAGTACGACTTCGCCTGCCTGCGGTTGGTGCAGCGCCTCGGCGGCCCGTTCGTCGACAGCGGCAACGGCCTGGAGATCCCCGTCCCGCCGCTGACGGACGCGGAGTTCCTCTGGGAGCCCGTCCCCGGTGCCTGGAGCGTGCGCCCGCGCGCCGCCGCTGCTCTCGGGACGGCAGCTCTCGGGACCGGTGCCACGGTCCTCGTCGGCGCGGGGGAGTGGGGACGCGAGACCGCGCCCGTCCACCCCGTGCCGCCGCCGTTCACCACCCTGGCCTGGCGCCTCGGTCATCTGGCCGAGATGCTCGCGCTGCGCGCCGAGTACACCGTCGGCGGGCACCGGCTGACCCGCGACGACCACGTCAACCCCGGCGACGCGGTGGGCGCGGTCGCCGCCTTCGAGGCGGGCGCGCGGGCCTGGCGGGAGGCGCTGCTCGCGGTCGCGGACGACGCGACGCTGGACAAGGTCGGACACAGCACCTACCCGAACGGCAGCGACGCGGAGGAGCGCTTCCTCGACGTCGTGTGGTGGGTCAACCAGGAGGTGCTGCACCACGGCGCGGAGATCGCGCTGCTGCGCGACCTGTACCGGGAGTGGGCGGGCCGTCCGGATGTGCCAAGCTGATCACCCGTGAGCTCCCCGAACCCCTGGTACCCCCTGACCCGATGGACCCGCGCGCTCGACGCCGCCGGTGTCGCCGACCCGGCGCTGCGCCGTGACTACGGCGCGCAGCGCCGGGCGGTGCTGCGGTACCGGACCGAGGCGTACCTTGCCGCGCGGCTGCTGGTGCCGCCGGAGCTCGTGCCGCACCTGGTCGTCGCGACGGCGTTCATGCACCGCACCGACGACATGCTGGACTCCGGGCCGGTGGCGCTCCGCCGGGAGGCGTTCGCCCGGTGGGACCGGGAGGTGCGCGCCGCGCTCGTCGGCGGGGCGAGCGCGGATCCGCTGGTCAGGGCGCTCGTGCACAGCAGCGCCGTCCTCCCGGCCCTGGGCGGGCACGTCACGGCGTACCTGGACACCGCGCTCACCGACCTCGACTTCGCCGGATTCGCGGACGAGGCGGAGTACCAGGCGTACGTGGACGCGTACTCGCTGCCTGCGGTGCTGGTGCCGGCCTGCGTGCTGGCGCCGGTCTCGCCGGAGCTGCGCGTCGCCTGCCGCGCGTGGATCGACGGCGGTCAGCGGGTGGACTTCGTCGCCGACCTCGCCGAGGACCTGGCGGCCGGTCGGCTGACCGTCCCGCAGGAGACCCTGACGGCCTTCGCGGTCACCCGGGAGGACCTGGTCGCAGGCCGCGGGACGGAGGCCGTGGGGGCGTTGCTCGCGCACCTGCTGGACCTCTCGGAGGCGTCCCTCGCCGAGGGGCGCGCGCTGGTCGACCTCACGCCCGCCGCCACCCGTCCCATGGTGCGGGTCATGGTGCGCCTGGACGAGCTCACCGCACAGGCCGCCCGCGCGAAGTCCACCGCCCTGCTGCGCGAGGGCGCGCGCCCCGCCCTCCTCGCCGCGCTCGGCCTGGTGTGGCGCGAGTACCGGGCGGCGCGGCGCGCTCAGCGGCTGAACACCGGATCGCAGGGGGAGTCGGGTCCTTCGGCCAGGCAGAGCCGGCTGGGGGAGGGAAACCCGTAGACGACGAGATCGATCGGGCCGCTCGTGCCGTCCGGGGCCGACTGGACGTCGAAGTGGAGCACGGCGGACCCGTTCGCGAAGCGCACGGTCCAGAGGTCGGTGACCGGGCCCGCGACAGGCGCCCAGAGGCCGGGTGGGAAGCCCGCGGCGCTGAAGGTGCCGTCGGCGTGCAGGTCCAGGACCTCGCCGTCGGAGCCGTGCCAGCGGCCGGTGAGTGAGGCCGTCGACGGCGCACGGGTCCAGTCCTGCACGGGCGCGAGCGTGCCGAACAGCCACCAGGAGCCGCCGACCAGGGCGACCGCGCTGAGGGCGGCCACAGCCACTCGCCCCGCCCGGGCGCGCCGGGACCGCTGGGCGGCCCGTCGCGTTCCCAGCAGACAGAGCAACCCCACGACGCCCGCCTGGAGCGGCCAGACGATCGACAGGGCCATCCCCAGGATCCCGGCGGCCACCCGGGCGGTGCGGCGCGCCGCACTGCCGGGGGCCGCCGACCACCGGATTCCCGCGGCACACGCCGCGACGCCCCACCAGAAGCCGAGCTGCAGGTACCACTCCAGCCGGTCGTCCGCGCCGGCGATCCCGAGCGAGGCGAACTGGAGGCCGACCGCCTTCACGACGTAGAGGACGCCGGTCAGCGCGTACCAGACGCGGGCGCTGAACCCCGTGAAGATGCCGACGAGCCACCACGACACCGTCGCGAGCATCAGCAGCAGCCAGGCGCACCCGAGGAGCAGCCCGCGGGTCACCCGCCAGGCCGCCTCCCTGTCGCCGCCGACCTCCCCGCTCCCGGCCTCTTCCACCGTGCCCCCTCGTGTCTCCCCGTCCGCCCGTCGGCAGGGAGACGCGAGAGGACGGTGCGTCAGTTGCTCACGATCTGGGCCCGGTGGATGTCCACCGGCAGGGTCGGGAATCCGTCGCCCGGGCCGTTCTGGTCGTCCTCGCCGCCTGCGGCGATCTTGAGGAGGACGTCCATACCGGCCGTGACCCGCCCGAACGGCGTGTAGGCGGGGGAGAGCTTGGTGTCCTTCCAGACGAAGAAGAACTGGCTCCCGTTGGTGTTCGGACCGGCGTTGGCCATGGCGACCGTGCCCGCGGGGTACGTCGCGCCGGTGAGGTTCTCGTCGTTGAACGAGTAGCCGGGCGCGCCCGAACCGGTGCCGGTCGGGTCGCCGCACTGCAGCACGTAGATGCGCTGGGTCGTGAGCCGGTGGCAGTGGGTGCGGTCGTAGAACCCGTGCTGGGCCAGGAAGCGGAACGAGAAGGTGGTGCACGGCGCCGCGGCCGTCAGCGCCTGGAAGGTGACCGTGCCCTGGCTGGTGTGCAGCCTGACCGAGAACGGGCGTGCGGCCTTCTTCGCGTCGAAGGCGGGGATGCCCTTGAAGCGGTCGGCCGGCACGGAGGCGACGAAGCCGCACGGGTTGTCCGCGGCCGTCGCCCGCGCGTGCGCGGACGCCGCGTGCGGGGCCGGGGCGAGGCTCTCGCTGCCCGCGCCGCCGGAGGTGTCCGCGGCGGCGGTGGTGCCGAGGCCGAGGACCAGCGCGGAGGCGGCCGCCAGCGGGAGCCAGCGGCGGCGGTGCGGAGCGGCCGTCGTACCGGCCGTGACGGCGGCAGCGGTGGCGGTGGCGGTGCGGTTCCGGCGTGGGAACGAGCGCATCGAGAGGTCCTTCCAGGGGACGACGGTGTCCGTTCTTGGCATGACCCCACAGAACTTCCCCGCCCCGCGCCCGACTACGCGCACCAGCCGCCCCGCGCGTACCGTGGAGGTGTCCGGCGGCAGATCCACACAGATCCGCCGGGGTGGTGACCACGGAGGTGGACACACGATGAAACTGCTCCAACGACACAAGAAGCCCGCCCAGCCCATGGCCGCCGCGCCCGGTGCCCGCACCGAGGACGTCGTCGACAGCGAGGGCGGCAGCTTCCACCACGCGGCCCAGCAGCCGCTCGTCGACGTCGCCCCTTATGCCGCGGACAGCCGCTACCGGCTGGTCCGGATGGGTGGCGGCATGCTCGAGCCCCTGGGGCGGGAGGAGTTCGTGCCGCGCGTGCACCAGGCCTACCCGGAGCTCGACCTCGACGACGCGGAGCTCGTCCACTGGGCCGACCGGCCGTGGGAGTGGCCGCCCTGGCACCCGGGCGAAGCCTGACCATGCGGTGCCCCGGCGCTCACGCGCCGGGGCACCCGTGCGCCGTGCCCCCGCTGCCCCGCTCCCCGGTCGGCGGGTACTGGGCGCGCGAGGGCGGGGACTCGCGGGAAGAATGGGGAGGTAGTTCCACACGGCGCGAGCGGCGCGAGCTGCACGGCGCGGCCGGCGCGCACGACGCGCAGGCGCGCGGGCAGCTGTCACCTTGGCGGTTACCTGGCGATGCGATCCGACGAGCAGGGCAGCGCGCAGCCGGACGGCGGGCTGGACGACAGCTTCACCGCGCCCGGGGTGCAGGCACGTCCCGGCGGGCTGCTGACGATACCGATCGCGACGGCACTGATTCTCGACGACGGCACGATCCTGCACTGGAGCCGCGACGCCCAGTCGCTCCTCGGCTACTCGCCCCAGGAGGCCATGGGCCGCCGCGCCGCCGACCTGCTCACCACGCCCCAGAACCGCGACATGGTGCTGGAGCTGTTCGCCGGCATCCTGAGCGGCCGGGACTGGTCGGGCGTGTTCCCCGTGCGCCACCGTGACGGGCACCTGGTCAACCTGGAGTTCCGCACCCATCCGCTGAAGGGCCCGAACGGCCACCCGCTCGTGCTCGCCGTCGCCTCCGACGTGCGCTCGCTGCGGCAGCTGGAGTCCGACCTCGCGGTGCTGGACAGCTTCTTCACCCAGGCACCGGTCGGCATGGCCGTCTACGACCCCGACCTGCGCTTCGTCCGCCTCAACGACGCGCTCGCCGCGACCAACGGCCTCAGCGTCGAGGAGCACCTGGGCCGCCGGGTCACCGAGGTGCTGCCGGGGCTGAACGGCGAGGAGATCGAGGCCGTCATGCGCTCGGTCCTGATCAGCGGCGAACCCGTCGTCGACGCGCGCTCGCACGGCCTCACCCCGAGCGATCCGGACAACGAGCACGCCTGGTCCGCGTCCTACTTCCGGCTGGAGGAGCCCAGCGGCCGGGTGCTCGGCGTCAGCTCCACCATCGTGGACGTCACCGCCCGCTTCCACGCCGAGAAGCGGGCCGTGCGGGCGCGCGAGCGCCTGGAGGTGCTGTCGGACGCCAGCGCCCGGATCGGCACCACGCTGGAGCTGGTCCGCACGGCCCGCGAGCTGGTCGACGCCATGGTCCCGCGGGTGGCCGACGTGGCGGCGGTCTTCGTCCTGGACCACCTGGTCGCCACCGGCAAGGCCGAGGAGCCCGTCGAACCGGAGGGCGGCACCACCCGGGCCCGCCCGGGTGCGCTGGGCTCCGTGGGAGAGACCCCGAGGTCCGTCCGCCGCCTGGCCGTCGCGGGCCTGCAGCCCGAGCCCGGACGGTCCGACACGGGCTCCGGCGACCGCGCCGCCCATGCTCCCGGCGGAGTCGGCGCCGCCGGCAGCGGGAGCGGAAGCGGTGGCGAGCGGAACGGCGCCGGAGCGCCGGCCGGGACCGGACCCGCCGGTTCCGAGCGGTCCGACCCCGCCGCACGACCGCCCGGTCCCGGGACCGGCGCCGGGCCCGGCCGCAAGGAGGCCCGGCGCGGCGAGGTGCTCGCCGTCCCCGCTCGATCCGGTTACGCCGTGGCGATGGCCACCGGCCGAACCGTCACGCTCCCCGCGGGCGGCCAGGCGAACGAGCAGGCGGACGCACTGCTGACCGGCCTGCTCGGCGCCGCCCCCGGCACGGGGGAGAGCGGGACGGGCGGCACCGGACCGGTGCGGATCACGCCGCTGGTGGCCCGCGGCACCGTCCTCGGCATGGTGGTCTACCTGCGGCGGGGCGACCGGGAGGCGTTCGAGCAGGAGGACGTGACCCTCGGCGACGAGCTCGCCTCCCGCGCCGCCATCGCGATCGACAACGCCCGGCTGTACCTGCGCGAGCACCAGACCCTGCTGGCCCGTCAGCTGGCGCTGAAGGAGGCCAACGCCGCCCGCACCCGGCTGGCGCTGGTCAACGAGGCGTCCGCGCGCATCGGCACCACGTTGGACCTGCAGCGCACCGCGCAGGAGCTGGCCGAGGTGGCCTCGCCGGGGCTCGCCGACAGCGTCGTGGTGGAGGTGCTGGAGGACATCGCGCACGGCGGGAACGGCTCGATCGAGCCCCGCGGCCCCGCCGACCGGTCGGCGCTGCTGCGACGGCTCGGCTACCACAGTGGCGCCGGCGAGGGCATCAACCCGATCGCCCAGGTCGGCACCGTGCACCGGTTCCACCCGGCCACCCCCTACGCCTGGTGCCTGGCCCACCGGCGCCCGGTGCTGGTGCCGGAGATGGACGAACAGGCGCTGCGCTGGTTCGACGCCGATCCGCTGCGGGCCCGTGCGGTACGGGAGGACGGCCTGCGGTCGTTCATGGTGGTGCCGCTGATCGCGCGTGGCGCGGCGCTCGGCGTCGCCTGCTTCTACCGGACCGTCAACAACCGCCCCTTCGACCAGGAGGACCTGGCGCTGGCCGGTGAGCTGGCCTCCCGCGCGGCCGTCGCCATCGACAACGCCCGCCTGTTCACCCGGGAAAGGGCCGCCTCCACCGCGCGCGAGCAGGCCCTCGTCGAGGCCCAGGCCGCCCAGGCGCGGCTGGCCCTGCTCAACGACGCCAGCAGCCAGATCGGCACCACCCTCGACCTGCAGCGCACGGCGGAGGAGCTCGTCGAACTGGTGGTGCCGCGCTTCGCCGACTTCGTCACCGTGGACCTGCTCGACTCCGTCGTCCAGGACGGCTTCATCGAGGAGGACCAGCCGCTGATGCCGCCGGACGGCCGGGTGCTGCTGCGGGCCGTCGCGGTCGGGGAGGTCCAGGGCAACCTGCTCGGCAGCGCCGCCGACCAGGTGGGCCAGGTCTCCCGCTCCGCCGCGATCTACGCCGAGAGCCTGCGCACCGGTCGGTCCATCCTCTTCGCGCACGTCGACGTGGAGACGATGCACCGGATCACCTCGCACGAGAACCGCGTCGAACCGGCCCTGAGCGCGGGCGTGCACTCCTATCTGATGGTCCCCCTGCTGGCGCGCGGTCAGGTCCTCGGCGGGGCCGAGTTCATCCGCATGGGACACAACCCCACGCCCTTCGACGACGACGACGTCGCCCTGGCCGAGGAGCTCGCCGCGCGCGCCGCCGTCGCGATCGACAACGCCCGGCTCTACCGGCGCGAGCGCAGCACCGCGCTGATGCTCCAGCACAGCCTGCTGCCCCAGGAGATCCGCACCACGCCCGGGCTCGACATCGCCTACCGCTACCTGCCCGCCAGCGTCATCAGCGAGGTCGGCGGCGACTGGTTCGACGTCATCCCGCTCTCCTGCGGGCGGGTGGCCCTGGTCGTCGGCGACGTGATGGGCCACGGCATGCGCGCGGCCGCCAGCATGGGCCAACTGCGCACCGCGGCGCGGACGCTCATCGGCATGGACCTGGCCCCCGACCGGGTGCTGCGCCGCTTGGACGAGACCGCGGCGGCGATGGGCGAGGGTCAGTTCGCCACCTGCGTCTGCGCCGTCTTCGACCCTCTCGACGGCCGGGTCGTCGTGGCCTCCGCGGGCCACCTCCCGCCGGTACTGGTCGAGCCCGACGGCACGGCGGTGCTGCTGACGCTGCCGACCGGCGCCCCGCTGGGCGTCGGCGGAGTCCCCTTCGAGGCGACGGAGTTCACCCTGCCCGGCGAGGCGCTGCTCTGCCTCTACACCGACGGCCTCGTCGAACGCCGGGGTCGCGACCTGGACGTCGGCCTGGAACTCCTGCGCGACACCGTCGCGGAGGAGCGCGACTCGCTCGAACAACGCTGTGACGCCGTGCTGGAGGCCCTGGCGGCCGGCAACAGCGAGGACGACATCGCGGTCATCCTCGCCCGCGTCCTGCCGCGCCGCCTGGACTGGATCGCGGTGCTGGATCTCTCCGACGACCCCGAGGTGGTGGGCGAGGCCCGGCGCTTCGTCCGCGCGACGCTGGCAGCCTGGCAGCTGACCGGCCTGACGGACGTCGCCCAGCTGCTGGTGAGCGAACTCGTCAGCAACGCCCTGCTGCACGCGGGCCACCCCACCCAACTGCGCCTGATCCGCGACCGCGTGCTCAGCATCGCGGTGGCCGACACCGACGCCCGCGTCCCCCGGGTCCGCCACGCGGACGCGGACGACGAGGGCGGCCGCGGCATGCTGCTCATCAACGAGCTCGCCTACCGCTGGGGCAGCCGTGCGACGGCCGGTGGAAAGCTGGTCTGGCTGGAGCTGGAGCTCCCGATCGGTCCGATGGCGAACGCCCTCGCCGAGGGCGCGCCCTGAGTCGGCCCCACGGGACGATCGGGACTACGGCGCGATCGGGCTGATGACCGCCGCGGTGCCGTAGGCGCAGACCTCGCTGCCCATGCCCGCCGCGTCGGAGACGTCGAAGCGCATCATCAGGATGGCGTTGGCACCGCGGGCGCGGGCCTGTTCGACCAGGCGGTCCATGGCCTGGTTGCGGCTCTCGACGAGGGTCTTGGTGAGGCCGCGCAGTTCGCCGCCCGCCAGGGACTTGAGGCCGGCACCGATCTGGCTGCCGATGTTGCGCGAGCGGACCGTCAGGCCGAAGACCTCGCCGATGATCTTGTCCACGCGGTAGCCGGGGACGTCGTTGGTGGTGACGACCAGGACGTCCGCCGTGTGCTGTCCGCCGCCGTACTCGTTGATGTCGGTCATGGGGCTCATTCTGTGCCACCGGGCACCCCGGGCGCAGTGGTGCTGGCACCCGGCGTGTCCGGGTGCCGGCACGTTCACGGCGTCACAGCGTCACGGCGTCAGTGCCACATGGTCTCGTGGGTGAGCCGGTGCCCGCTCGCGGTGAAGGTGTCCACGCTGCGGATGTAGTGGCCCTTGCTGATCGGGATCGCGAAGGCCGCGAAGTCGGTCCCCGGGATGCGCACGGTCCGCGCCCGGTAGGTGTGGCCGTCGGTGAACGTCATCACCGCGTACGCGGTGGTGCGCGGGATGGGCTCGCCGACGAAGAGCCGGTAGCCGTAGGTGCCCTTGCCGGAGAAGCCGTTCAGGCTCTCGTCGCCGAGCGGCGACTTCGGCCCGGTGACCGGCTGGCAGTCCGCCCACGGCCCGCCCTGGTGGTCGATGCGGACGCCGCCCAGGTACATCCGCTCGCACACCAGCCCGGTGTACTTGGGGGTGGGGATGCCGGGCGGCAGGACGACCTTGAAACCCTTGGGCAGGTGACGGTAGTACTCCAGGTCCACCTTCCAGGTGACGCCGCCCATCCGGCCCTGGCCGACAAGCACGCTCACCACGTTCGGCTGGGCGGAGACGGCGGCGGGCGCCGCGTGCGCGGCGGCAGCGGCGTGGGCGGCCGTCAGACCCGCCGGCGCGGCGCCGGTCGTGGTCGAGGCCGACGCGACACCCGACAGGGCGACGCCCGTGGCCGCGGCGGCTGCGACGCCCGCCCCCGCGAGCATCTTCCAACGGGTTCCCCTGGCGCGAGTGACAGACACAGGACTCCTCAGTGGTCGGGAACAACTCGCTGACGAGGGAGCCCGGTCGGGTACCCTCACCCTCCTCACCGCGCTCGGTCCGGGAAAGGTTGCACGCCTCGCCCGGATAGGCTGCACACGTCCGAACCGAGCGACGAAGGGGCCGGACCGCGATGGCCGAGCACGACCGACCTGCCGAACTCGCCGACTGGCGGTTGACGGAGGACGTGGAGGAGTTCCGCGCCGCCGCCGACCCGTACCTCGCCGCCGATCCGGCCGCCAACACCCTCGTGCTGACGGTCAGTGAGACCGTGCGTCGGCGTGGACCGTTCGCCTTCGACGCGGAGCACCCCGCGCGGTTCGGCTGGCAGTGCGACCGGGACGGCGCGGTCGTGGCCACGTTCGCGCAGACGCCGCCGCGGGGGGCGCTGCTCGGGGTGATGGGCGAGCCGTCCGCCCGCGCGCTTGCCTTGGTGCTGGGGGAGGTCCCCACCGTGATCGGGGAGGACGCGACCGTGCGGGCGTTCGCCGAGGCGAGCGGCCGTCCCTGGCAGGTCTTTCGCGCCGAGCGGCTGTTCCGGCTCGGCGAGGTCACCGCCCCCGGGCCGGTGCCCGAGGGAGCCGCCCGCCTCGCGACCGCCGCGGACGTGCCGTTGCTGGAAGGCTGGTTCGCCGACTTCGCCGTGTTCATCGGTGAGGGCGGACCGCAGGACCACCACGTCGCCGGCCGTGTCGCGGACGGCCGCGTACTGCTGTGGACGGACACGGCGGGACGTCCGGTCTCCATGGTCGGCTGGTCCCCGCGGGTCGCCGGGCAGGTGCGGATCGCGCCCGTCTGGACGCCCGCGGACCTGCGCGGGCGCGGCTACGCGGGCGCGGTCGTGACGCAGGCCAGTCGCGAGCTGCAGCAGTCCGGCGCCGAGCAGGTGCTGCTCTTCACGGACCTGGCGAACCCGACCAGCAACGCCCTCTACCAGCGGATCGGCTACCGGCCCCTCGGTGACCACACCGTGCTGGAGTTCACCGCTCCCTGACGCCCCGGTCGGACGTGCCCCGGTCGGACGCGGGCCGGTCCGACGCGCCCCGGTCCGACGCGGTGCGGTAGGGAGCGAGGACGGCGTCCAGCGCCTCGCGGCGGCGAACCGTCAGCGTCGCGCGGTGGTCCAGCGACCAGAGCAGGCCCGCGCCCGTCACCGCCGACTGGACGGTCGCCGTCAACGCCGTCACGTCCGTGTCCCCGCGCAGCTCGCCCGTCGTGACCGCCTCGGCGAGCAGTGCCGCCGTGGCCCGGTCCTGGGCCCGGTGCGCGGCGAGCGCGCGGGCGCGGGCCTCGTCGTCGGTGAGGTCCGCGCAGAGGAAGGCCAGATGGTTGGCGTACTCCTCGGGCGTCGTCCCGGCCGCCCACACGTCCGCGACCAGCGCGCCGAGTGCGGCCAGCGGCGAGGCGTGCCGCTCCCGGGCCTGGTCGGCGGCGGTGTCGGCCTGCCCGACGGTGCGCGCGGAGAGCGCGAGCAGCAGCCCCCGCTTCGAGCCGAACCGCTGCACCAGCGTGGCCGGGACCAGTCCGACCTCGGCGGCGAGCACGGCCAGGGTGAACCGGGCGGGGCCGGTCCGTCCCATCACCCGCGCGGCGGCGTCCAGGATCGCCGCGTCGTCCATGCTGCGTGGTCGTCCGGCCACCGTCCACTCGCTTCCGCCCGTGTGATAAATGAACCACTGTTCATTTATCACACGGGCAAGGATTCCACAGCTCAGCGGGCCGGCAGGGCGTAGACGCGCTCGCCGTGTGCGGCGTAGAGCACGGTGCCGTCGGTCTCCAACCACCACTCGTCCGAGCCGCCGTCCTGGAACGTCCACAGTGGCTTGCCCGTGGCCCGGTCCAGCGCGGTCAGCGCGTTGGCGTCGTTGCCGCTGTCGGCCAGCACAGGGCAGAAGACGGTTTCACCGACCACCAGCATGGCAGTGGGCAGGCCGTCGGCGACGACCGGGGTGCTCCACAGCTTGGTTCCGGACCGGGCGTCGATCGCCAGGGCCGTGTCGTCGCCGAGGGTCGTGTACACGACGCCGTCCGCGTAGGCGAGCGACTCGAAGAACCGGTTGGTCGGCGCCTGCAGCCGCAGGCGCTGGTCGCCCTTGTCCAGGCCGAAGCCCAGCAGTCGCGGGCCGGGCAGGAACAGTGTGTCGCCACCGAGCAGCGGCAGTTCGGAGGTGGTCCACTTCGGGTCCCCGTAGTCCTGGGACCAGACCTGCGTGCCCGTGGCCTGGTCACGCACCACGACGTTGTTGGTGTCGTTCGTGTAGATCACGTACTTCGGCGTGGAGAACCCCATGACGTCGTAGCCCAGGGTGCTGCGCCGCTGCTGGACCCAACGGACCTTCCGTGACTGCGTGTCCAGTCCGACGACCACCGACTGGTCGGTGCTCCCGCCGATGACGGGGTGTCCGCTCGCGTCCAGCGGGTACTGCGTGCCACCGACGAAGACACCGCGGTCGTTCGCGCCCAGCAGCGCGGTGAAGCCGAACTGGGGTGGTGTGGGCAGCGACCAGCGCTGTGCCCCCGTCGCCGGGTCGACGGCGGCGAGGTCCTGGTTGTCGTCGATCATCACCAGCAGCCCGCCGCCCAGGAACATCGGACGCTGCACGACGCCGGGCCCGATGGCCGGACCCGTCCACGCCGCCTTGCCCGAGTGCGGGTCCAGCGCCGTCAGGTTCGTGTCCGCCACCAGCAGCCTGCCGCCCACGAAGAGTGGCCGGCTGCCGAACTGACGGCTCGCCTGGTACGTCCACAGCGGGGTCGGCGCCACGCCCGCCGGTCGGGCCGGCACGCTCGGCGCGGCGGTGTGCGAAGGGCCGGCGGACGGCGACGCGGCCGGACCGGGTGTGCCTGCGTCGTTCCGGGTCAAGGCGTACACGGTTCCGCCGACGGCGGCCACGCCGAGGGCGGAGAGGCCGCCGAGCAGCAGCGTGCGCCGCGAGGGCGAGGCGGGCTGCGGCGGGGTCGTGGCCGCAGCCGCTCCCGCCCCGGTCCCGGTTCCGGTCCCGCCGACGGTGCCCGGCGCGCCGGGCCCGATGGCGACCGTGGCGGCGCCGCCCGCGGCATCGGCAGGGTCAGCGGCCGTCGCCGTCCCGGCGGACCCGGCGGAGGCGGCGGACTCGGCCGTCCCGGCGGACCCGGCGGAGGCGGAGCGCGGGGCGGGTGTCTCCAGCTCCATGACGCGGGCGGCATGCCGGGCGATCTCGGCCGACACCTCCGCCGGGAGCCAAGCGCCGCGCAGCAACCCGGCGGCCCCGTCGGGCGCGAGCAGGTCCAGCACCTGGGCGGGCGTCGGCCGCGCGGCCGGGTCCTTGGCCAGGCACGCGGCGACGGTCTCCCGCAGCGGCTCCGGCACGCCGGACAGGTCCGGCTCCTCGTGGATCACCCGGTAGAGCAGTTCCGCCGCCGAGGCGGCCTCGCTGAACGGCCCGCGCCCGCTCGCGGCGAAGCCCAGGACCGAGCCGAGCGCGAACACGTCGCCCGCCGGACCGACCCTGCGGCCCGCGGCCTGCTCGGGTGACATGAAGCCCGGCGAACCCACCACCACGCCGGTCGAGGTCATGCCCGAGCCGTCCAGCGCCCGGGCGATCCCGAAGTCGATCACTCGCGGCCCGTCCGCGGTCAGCAGCACGTTGGACGGCTTCAGGTCGCGGTGGACCAGCCCGGCGGCGTGGATCGCCTGCAGCGCCTCCGCCAGCACCGCGCCCAGCGCCCGCACCGTTCCCTCGGGCATCGGCCCGTACCCGGCGACGGCCTCCGCCAGTGTCGGCCCCAGCACGTAGGCGGTGGCCAGCCAGGGCGCCGCGGAGTCCCGGTCGGCGTCGACGACCGGTGCCGTGTACGCGCCGTCGACCGACTGCGCCGCCGCGACCTCGCGCCGGAAGCGCGCCCGGAAGTCGGGATCACCGGCCAGCTCGGCGCGGACGACCTTGACCGCGACCGTCCGCCCGCCCGCGCTGCGGGCCAGGTAGACCAGCCCCATACCTCCGGCGCCCAGCCTCGCGACGAGCCGGTACGGCCCCACCGTTGACGGATCGTCCGGTTCCAGTTCCTGCATGCGTCTCCCCCGTCAAGCGAATCGTTCCGCCGGCCCACGGCCGGTTCGACGGCGAGGATTGTGCCACCGCCGCGCGTCCGACGGCACCCGATCCCACAGGTCGATCCCGGTCGGCGGTTTCGCCCGGCCGCCGCGTCGTCCCACGGTCGGTACGGGTGCGACTGTTAGCGTGCGGACATGCGCATCGTCATCGCCGGCGGCCACGGTCAGATCGCCCTCCTGCTCGCCCGCGAACTCGCCCGCCGCGGCGACCTGGCCATCGGCCTGATCCGGGACCCCGCGCAGGCCGACGACCTGCGCGCGGCGGGCGCCGAGCCCGTCGTCCTCGACCTCGAGCACTCCTCCGTCGCCCGGGTCGCCGACGTGCTGCGCGGCGAGTCCGCGGACGCCGCACTCTTCGCGGCGGGCGCCGGCCCGGGCAGCAGCGCGGAACGCAAGTACACCGTCGACCGCGACGGCTCCGTCACCCTGGCCGCGGCGGCGGAGGCGGCCGGGGTCCGCCGCTTCCTGCAGATCTCCACGATGGGCGCGGGCTCGCCCCCGGCGCCTGGCACGGACGCCGTCTGGGCGGCCTACATCGACGCGAAGACCCAGGCCGAGGACGACCTGCGCGGCCGCGCCGCGTTGGACTGGACGATCCTGCGTCCTGGCCGCCTGCTCGACACCCCTTCGACGGGCCGCGTGACGCTGGCCGCCCCGCCTCTCGCCCGGGGCGGCGTGCCGCGCGCGGACGTGGCGCTGGTCCTGGCTGAGCTGCTCGCCTCCGGCGCGGGCGTGGGACAGGTCCTGGAACTCACCAGCGGCGAGGTTCCTGCGGCAGCTGCGGTGCAGAGCCTTTCCTGAGCGAGGTCGTTGCACTTCCCAAGGGCGCGGGGCTCTGCGGATGTGCGGCTTCGCCGCGTGGGCGCGACAGTCCCCAGCCTTCGGCCGGGAGATGCCCCCTGCGGCGCGAGCATCCCCCAGGCTCGGCCGGGAGGTGCCCCCTGCGGCGCGAGCATCCCCCAGGCTCGGCCGGGAGGTGCCCCCATCTGATGAGCAGATGGTCCGGGGCGCGCAGGGCCATCCGCACGTCGCTGGTTTCTCGCGCCCAGGCGGCAGAGCCGCATATCGGTGGAGCCTCGCGCCCCTGGCGGCTGCGTCGCCCGAGCGGGGTGCAACGGGCGGGCCTGTCGGTCTGATCTGGTAGGACTGGGGGAGCGATGGCAGAACCCGAAACCCCCGAAACATCCCCGGTGAGCGAACAGCTGGAGCTCATCCGGACCGAGCTGCGGCGTGCCAAGGCACGCCCGAAGCCGAAGCCCGTGGCGGACGCACTGCCCGTGGCGCGGGTGGTCGTGGACAAGGGCCTGTCCCATCTCGACCAGTACTTCGACTATGCCGTCCCGGCGCGCCTCGCGGACGCCGCGCAGCCGGGCGTGCGCGTCCGCGTGCGCTTCGGGGGGCGCGTCGTCAAGGGCCAGGGGCGGCGCGAGGGCGGTCGGCTCGTCGACGGGTACATCGTCGAACGGCTCGCGGCCAGCGACTTCGCGGGGCCGCTCGCGCCGCTCGCGCAGGTGCTCTCGCCGGAGCGGGTGCTGACCCCCGAACTGCTGCGGCTCTGCCGCGCCGTCGCCGACCGCTACGCCGGCACCCTCGCCGACGTGCTGCAGCTCGCCGTGCCGCCCAAGCACAACAAGCCCGAGGCCGAGCCGGTCCCGGACGCGCCCGCCGAGCCCGTGCCCGCGCCGCAGCCGGGCGGGTGGGCCCGGTACGTCGACGGGCCCTCGTTCCTGGAGGCGCTGGCCGCCGGCGAGGCGCCGCGTGCCGTCTGGTCCGCGCTGCCCGGGCCCGGCTGGCCCGACGAGCTCGCCCGGACCGTCGCCGCCGCGCTCGCCTCCGGCCGGGGCGCGCTCGTCGTCCTGCCGGACGGCCGCGCCGTCGCCCGTGTCGACGCGGCGCTGCAGGCGCTGCTCGGCCCCGACCGGCACGTCGCGCTCACCGCCGAGCTCGGCGCGGAGGAGCGCTACCGGCGCTGGCTCGCCGTCAGCCGCGGTGCGGTGCGGGCCGTCGTCGGCACCCGCGCGGCGATGTTCGCGCCCGTCGCCGACCTCGGCTTCGTCGCGATCTGGGACGACGGCGACTCCTCGCACAGCGAGCCGCACGCCCCCCAGCCGCACGCCCGCGACGTGCTGCTGCTGCGGGCCGTGGACGCCGGCGCCGCCGCGCTGGTCGGCGGCTTCGCCGTCACCGTCGAGGCTGCACAGCTGCTGCGCACCGGCTGGGCCCGGCCGCTGGCCGGGCCACGGGAGGAGCTGCGCCGCGCCGCCCCGCTGGTGCGGACGGTCGGTGACCACGACCAGGCCGGCGACGGGGCCGCGTTCGCCGCCCGCCTGCCCTCGCTCGCCTGGCGCGTCGCCCGCGACGCCCTGGCCCACGGGCCGGTGCTGGTGCAGGTGCCCCGGCGCGGCTACGTCCCGCGCCTCGCCTGCGCCCGCTGCCGTGAGCAGGCGCGGTGCGCGCACTGCGCCGGGCCGCTGGAGGCGCCGGACGCCACCGGGGTGCTCGTCTGCACCTGGTGCGGTCGCCCGGAGGCCGACTGGCACTGCCGCGAGTGCGGCAGCTTCAAGCTCCGCGCGCAGGTCTTCGGGGCGCGACGCACGGCCGACGAACTGGGCCGCGCGTTCCCGTCGGTCCCGGTGCGGACGTCCGGACGTGACGGCGTGTTGGCGAGCGTCCCCGGCGCTCCCGCGTTGGTCGTCGCCACGCCGGGTGCGGAGCCGGTCGCCGAGGGCGGCTACGCGGCCGCGTTGCTGCTGGACGCGTGGGTCCTGCTGGGCCGCCCGGACCTGCGCGCGGGCGAGGAGGCGCTGCGCCGCTGGCTCGCCGCGGGCGCGTTGGTCCGCGGTGCGGCAGAGGGCGGCACGGTGGTGATCGTCGCCGAACCGAGTCTGCGCCCGGTGCAGGCGCTGGTCCGCTGGGATCCCGCCGGGCACGCCGCGACGGAGCTGGCCGAGCGGGCGGAGCTGGGCTTCCCGCCCGTCTCCCGCATGGCTGCGGTGAGCGGCCCCCCGGCGGCGGTCCAGGACCTCCTGGACCTGGCCCGCCTCCCCGAGGGCACGGACCTGCTCGGCCCCGTGGCCCTGCCCACGCCGCGCGGCGAGGACCGTGCCGACCGGGTCCTGCTCCGCGTCTCACCGGGCAGGGGCGCTGCGCTGGCCACCGCGCTCAAGGCTGCGCAGGCAGCCAGGCTCGCCCGCGGCAAGGCCGAACCCGTCCGCGTCCGCATCGACCCCCCGGACATCGGCTGACTCTTCCGGCGGAGGCCGGTTGTGCTACCCAGGGGCGGGGGGAACTGCGCGAGAAACTCCCCTGTGCGGATGGCCCTGCGTGTTCGGGGCTCTACCTATGCGGTGGCTTTTCGCGCAGTTCCCCGCGCCCCTGGGCCGGGCAACCGGCCTTGGGGCGTGCAGCCGGCCCTCAGCGCGGGTAGCCGCGCGAAGGCGCAGGGAGCGCGGCGCGGCGGGCGGAGGGGATCGGGGCGCGCAGGGGGGAGGACGGCGGCGGGACCTGCGGTCCCGCGTGCTGTTGGGGCAGCGGCACCTCCGCCGCGGACGGCAGTCCGGGCGTCTCGGCCACGATCTCGTCGTCGTCCAGCGGAGCCCGCTGCGGCCCGGGCTGGAGGACCGCCCCTGCGCCGTCAGGCGTGTTGCGGCGGACGCCGTAGCGCCGATGCACCGCCTGCTTCGTCACCCCGAGCGCGGAGCCCACCGCGTCCCAGGAGAAACCGAGCGAGCGGTCGAACTCCACGGCCGCCGCGACGAGGCCCTCCACGCTGTCGCGCAGCTCCTGCGCCAGGCGGACGGTCGGTGCGGGGGCACGCCCGTAGACGACGAAGCCCGCGGCGGTCGTGGGGCGGCGCGGCCGGTAGACGTTGCCCAGCTGGGCGGTGAGCGTGCGCAGCGCGTCCACCTGGCGGCGTACCCGTTCGATGTCGCGGACCAGCAGGTGCAGGCTGGCGCGGGCACGGGCGTCGTGCGTGGCGTGTTCGACCATGTCGTATGTGCCTCTCGGACGGCGGTGGGCGGACCGCGAGGGGGAGGGTTCCGGCGGTCAATCTCCTTTGACCAACGGCCGAGGTGTCGGATCGGTCACGATGGGGGCGTGCGGGAGGGCGCGCAGGCGGACGAACGGGGCTCGTGCCGATGACGCACAACGCGGCGTGAGCCCCTGACGGGGACCTCTAGACTTGATCCTCCGATCCGTGATCTGTGCACGGCCGCGGCCGCGGCCACCCTGCACGCCTCCACCCCGAATCCTGACGACGGGAGACCGCGCCGTGGCCATCCAGCCGATCCGCATCTTCGGCGATCCGGTGCTTCGCATGACCGCGCAGCCGGTGACGACCTTCGACAAGGAGCTGCGCAACCTCGTCCGGGACCTGACCGAGACCATGAAGGACGCCCCCGGCTCCGGCCTGGCGGCACCTCAGATCGGTGTCTCGCTGCGTGTGTTCACCTACCACGTCGACGGCGAGCTGGGACACCTGGTGAACCCCTCGCTCGATCTGACCGACGAGCAGCAAGAGGGCGAGGAGGGCTGCCTCTCGCTGCCGGGCCTGAGCTTCGACACCCGCCGGGCCTTCGGCGTCGTCGCCAAGGGCTTCAACATGCACGGCGACCCGGTGACGATCGAGGGAACCGAGCTGCTCGCCCGCTGCATCCAGCACGAGACCGACCACCTGGACGGGATCGTCTTCGTCGACCGGCTCGACCGCGAGCAGCGCAAGGCCGCAATGAAGGCGATCCGCGAGGCGGACTGGGCGGGGGAGCAGGCGCCGCGGGTGCGGGTCTCTCCGCACAGCACCTTCGGCGGCGCGTTCTGAGCGGCTGCCGCACCGAGTCCTCCGCCGCACCGAGAAAGGCACTGGTACACGCATGAAGCTGGTCTTCGCAGGCACTCCCGAGGTCGCACTCCCCTCGCTCGACGCGCTGATCGCCTCGCGCCACGAGGTGGTCGCCGTGGTCACCCGTCCCGACGCGCCGGCCGGGCGCGGCCGCAAGCTCGTCGCGAGCCCCGTCGCCCAGCGCGCGGAGGAGGCCGGCATCGAGGTGCTGCGGCCCGTGAAGCCGAGCGAGCCCGAGTTCCTCGCCCGCCTCGCCGAGATCGCCCCCGACTGCTGCCCGGTCGTCGCCTACGGCGCGCTGCTGCCGAAGTCGGCCCTGGAGGTGCCCGCGAACGGCTGGGTCAACCTTCACTTCTCGCTGCTGCCCGCGTGGCGTGGCGCGGCGCCGGTGCAGCACGCGGTGCTGGCCGGTGACGAGGTCACCGGCGCGTCGACGTTCCAGATCGAGCGCGGCCTCGACTCCGGCCCGGTCTACGGCACGGTCACCGAGGAGGTCCGCCCCGCCGACACCAGCGGCGACCTGCTCGGCCGGCTCTCGCTCTCCGGCGCGCGCCTGCTCGTCGCGACGATGGACGGCATCGAGGACGGCTCCCTGGAGGCGCGCCCGCAGCCGCTGGACGGCATCACCCTCGCCCCCAAGATCAACGTCGAGGACGCCCGCATCGACTGGTCGGCGCCCGCGCTCCGCGTCGACCGCGTGGTCCGCGGCTGCGCGCCCGCACCGGGCGCGTGGACGGAGTTCCGCGGCGAGCGTCTCAAGGTCGCCTCGGTCCGGCCGGTGGTCGGGCGCGCGGAGCTGGCGCCGGGCGAGGTGGCGGTCCAGAAGAACACCGTGCGCGTGGGCACCGGCTCCTACGAGGTCGAGCTGGGCGACGTGCAGCCGCAGGGCAAGAAGCGCATGGCCGCCGGCGACTGGGCCCGCGGCGCCCGCGTGGAGGCGGGCGAGCGTCTGGGCTGAGCCGCGCGGCGGAGGCGGGCCGGCCGGCTCGGGCGCGCCCAGCCTGTCTCGTGCGGCCGGCCTGTCTCGCAGGGCCGGCCGGGCTGCCCGGCCTGCCGGCCTGGGGCTCTACGGCCGACGCGCGCGGCCCGGCGGCTCCGCCCGCTGCCGCGGGTGAGGCGTGCCGCCGGAGCGCGGAGCCGGGCCGGGGGCCTGGTTGAGCGGCCTCCGCTGCACGGCCGGACAGGCATGGGCCCGCGGGCTCTCAGCCGGCGCAGGCGCCGTCCAGCTTTGTGCTCCGCAGGTCCGTGCAGGCGATGAAGCCGTGTCCGCGCACCGCTGCGGTCTCCGCCGGGCTGGTGAGGAAGTCGAGGAAGTCCGCCACCAGTCCCGCGGGGCGGTCCGCGCTGTAGAGGTACTCGGTCGCGACGAACGGGTAGGCGCCGGAGACGACGCTCGCGGTGCTCGGGGTCTGCCCGTCGACGGCGACCACCTGGACGTCGGGGAAGTACGGCAGCGCGTCGGCCTCCGCGTAGCCGATCGCGTTCGGGTGGGAGTTGACGAAGCTCAGCAGGTCCATGGTGTTGTCGCTGGCGCAGAAGCCCGTCCGGGTGCTTGCCGAGCAGGCGGGCGCCGCCTGCGGCTCCGGGTCGGTGCCGCCGAAGAACGCCCCGGCGAAGGCGGTCCTGGTCCCGGAGGAGTGCGTCCGGCCGACCGCGACCAGGCCCGGCGCGAGCGACCCGGTGCTGCCGGAGAAGAGCGCGCGCAGTTCGTCCGCGCTGATGCCGCCGGGCGTGAAGAGGTCCGGCAGGGTCGCGCGCAGCCCGGTGTTGGCCACGACCGCGAAGGACACCACGCCGACCGGTCGACGGGTGAGCCCCTCGGTGCCCGTGGCGCTCGCCGGCAGGCCGTCGGACATGGCGATGGTGCCGCTGCTGTGCGACCGCTCCAGGTCGCCCAGGCCTCGGTCGCTGCCGTCTGCGGAGATGTCGATGGTGACCCCGTTCCCGCACAGCTGGCGGTAGCTGTTGCGCACCTGGTTCGCCACCGGCGCGAAGGCGCTGGACCCCTGCAGGGTGAGCCGGCCCTCGGCGCACGACGCCGTCGGGGTCAGCGCGTCGTTGCCGATCCGCACCCCGAGCGTGAGCACCGCGATCAGTACGGCGAGCGACGCCCCGACGGCGATCAGCCGGAGCGGCGGCCGGCGTGCGTCGTGGCGGACGATCCGGCCGTCGACGAGCTCGCCGTCCGCCTGGACGGACTTGGTCCTGGCGTCGCCCTGGAGCAGGACCAGGAGCCGGAACTCGGTGCCCCGGTTGAACTGGAAGGTGGGCAGCACGAACTTGGACGGCAGGGGTGCCTTGACACGGCGGCCCTGCGCACCGCTGACCGCGGGCCGGCCGGGGATCGTCGCCGTCGCCGGGTCGGGTACGGCGGAGGTCGGGTCCAGGGCGAGGGTCGGGTCCGGGCCGAGGGTCGGGTCCGGGGCGAGCGGAGGCGCGAGTGTCAGCGTCGGCGTCGTCGGAGAGGTCGACGCCGTCGATGGACCCGTCGCCGGGTCGGGGCCGAGCTGCGGTGGGGGGACCACCGGCTGCGCGGCGAGGCGTTCCGCCTCGACCGCCTTGTGCACGGATCTGTTGTCGCGGACCTTGAAGCCGAGCACCTCGCGGTCCGGGAACTCGAAGGAGAGCCCGTACACGAAATCGCTCGGATCGATGCTGCTGCTCCCGGTGCTGCGCACGCGCAGCAGGACGAGGCTGCCGTCCAGCACCGGTTCACCGCGGAACTGGATGTCCCAGAAGTAGGGACTCTCCTCCGGCTTCGGCTGCGGGGCCGGTGCGGAGGCGGCCGATCCCGGCGCGTCCTGGCCCTGGTTCAGCGGTTGGTCGTACTCCACGCTCCAGGAGATCTCCCGGACCGGGCGCCGGCCCCGCCAGAGCAGGCCCGCGCCCGTGGTGACCCCGGCGACGACCAGGGCCCCCAGCACCCCGCGGCCGTCGATGAAGGCGTTGACCGTGTCCAAGGCCGAAGCCAGTTGCAGCATGCGCGTCCCCCGCATCCCCCGAATCGGTACCGGGATTGTGCGGCGGTCACGTGGCGCGCCGGGGAGCGGCGGGCGACCCCACGGTGAACCGTCGCCGAGCGGAGCGTCAGGAGCGGCACAGTCCTGACATTCTGTCAGCAAGTCCGTTCGCGTCCGATGCGGCATGATGGTCCCCACGCATAGCAACCGTCAGCACCTTGAGGCACAGAGGTAAGGCCGAACCATGAGCACCCCCGCACAGCGCCCCGCCGGAGCGAACGCCGGAGCGAAGAAGCGCCCCTACCGCAAGCCCGCGCAGGACCCGGCCCGCCGCCTCGCCTTCGACGCCCTGCGCGCCGTCGACGAGCGCGACGCGTACGCCAACCTGGTCCTGCCCGCGCTGCTGCGCAAGGCCGAGCAGGACGTGAACTTCACCCGTCGGGACGCCGCCTTCGCCACCGAGCTGGTATACGGCACGCTGCGCATGCGCGGCAGCTACGACGCGATCATCGCCGCCTGCGTCGACCGCCCGCTCAACAAGATCGACGGGCCGGTCCTGGACGTCATCTCGCTCGGCGCCCACCAGCTGCTGGCCACCCGGATCCCGACCCACGCGGCCGTCTCCGCCACCGTCGACCTCGCCCGCACCGTGCTGACCGAGGGTCCGGCGAAGTTCGTCAACGCGGTGCTGCGCAAGATCTCCCAGCACGACCTGGACACCTGGCTGGAGCAGGTCGCCCCGCCGTACGAGGAGGACGCCGAGGAGCACCTCGGCGTGCTCTTCTCGCACCCGCGCTGGGTCGTCTCCGCGCTGTGGGACGCCATCGGCGTCTGGCAGCCGCAGGCGGCCGGTCGCACGGCGATGGAGGCGCTGCTCGCCGCCGACAACGCCCGGCCCGAGGTCACCCTGGTCGCCCGCCCCGGTCGCTCCACGGTCGAGGAGCTGGTCGCCGCGCTCGACGAGGACGCGACCGAGCCCGGCCGCTGGTCCCCCTACGCGGTCCGCCTCGCCGAGGGCGGCGACCCGGCTGACCTGCGCGCGGTGCGGGAGAACCGCGCGGGTGTCCAGGACGAGGGCAGCCAACTGGTCGCCGCCGCGCTGGCCGCGGCCCCCCTGGAGGGCGGCGCCGACGCCCGCTGGCTCGACGGTTGTGCCGGCCCCGGCGGCAAGGCCGCGCTGCTGGCCGCGCTCGCCGCGGAACGCGGCGCGGCGCTGCTCGCCTCGGAGGCCCAGCCCCACCGCGCCCGCCTGGTCGCCCGCGCGCTGGAAGGCAACCCCGGCCCCTACGCCGTCATCACCGCCGACGGCACGCGTCCCGCGTGGCGGCCGGCCTCGTTCGACCGCGTGCTCGTCGACGTCCCCTGTTCCGGGCTGGGCGCGCTGCGCCGTCGCCCCGAGGCGCGGTGGCGCCGCCGCCCCGCCGACGTCGCCAACTTCGCCCCGCTCCAGCGCGGCCTGCTGCGCAGCGCGATCGACGCCACCCGTCCTGGCGGGGTCGTGGGCTACGCGACGTGTTCGCCGCACCTCGCCGAGACCCGCGTGGTCGTCCAGGACGTCCTGAAGGGCCGCGACGACGTCGAGTGGATCGACGCGCGGGCCTGCCTGCCCCAGGTCCCGGACCTGGGCGACGGCCCGGACATCCAGCTCTGGCCCCACCTGCACGGCACCGATGCCATGTACCTGGCCTTGCTTCGCAAGCTCCGCTAGGGGCGCGAGGAACTGCGCGAGCAACCCAAGCCAGGCGGATGGTCTTGTCCGCTCGGGATCTCAAGGCCCAGGGCGGTTCCTCGCGCAGTTCCTCGCGCCCCTGGGGGTTGAGGCATGATGGCAAGCAATTCGTTGCCGTGATCGACTCGAAAGTGCGTGAGATGCCCCAGATCTGTCCCAGCATCCTGTCCGCCGACTTCGCCCGGCTCGCCGAGGAGGCGGAGGCGGTCCGAGGCGCGGACTGGCTGCACGTGGACGTCATGGACAACCACTTCGTGCCGAACCTGACGCTCGGCCTGCCGATCGTGGAGTCGCTGACCAAGGCGACGGACATCCCGCTCGACTGCCACCTGATGATCGAGAACCCGGACCGCTGGGCCCCGCAGTACGCGGAGGCGGGCGCCGGATCGGTGACCTTCCACGTGGAGGCCGCCGCCGCGCCGGTCCGGCTCGCCCGGGACCTGCGGGCCCTGGGCGCGCGGGCGTCGATGGCGCTGCGCCCCGCGACGCCGATCGAGCCCTACGAGGACCTGCTGCCCGAGCTGGACATGCTGCTGATCATGACCGTGGAGCCGGGCTTCGGCGGGCAGGCGTTCCTGGACATCATGCTGCCGAAGATCCGCCGGACTCGGCAGCTGATCGACAAGCACGGGCTGGAGCTGTGGCTCCAGGTCGACGGCGGGGTGTCGGCGTCGACGATCGAGCGGTGCGCGGAAGCCGGCGCGGACGTGTTCGTGGCCGGGTCGGCCGTCTACGGCGCGGACGACCCGGCCGCCGCCGTGGCCGCGCTCCGGGCTCAGGCGCAGGAGGCAACGGACAGTGCACCCTGGGTGCGACGGGTCTGAACGCCCTACCCTTGTAGCTAGCCACAACAGCATCTGTAGGATCACACAAGGGGCGGCCGGATTTTCGGCCGCCGCCTTGTAGCGTCGCGCCATGAACCGTGACGATCCGGCCCGTAGGCTGAAGGCATGCGGTTCCTCAATCCGGTCACCGGCGAGCTGGACGCCCGTCCCTCCGCGCCTTACGACCTCACGTACGACGACGTCTTCATGATCCCCAGCCGCTCGGCGGTGGGATCGCGTCAGGCGGTCGACCTCTCCACCAACGACGGCACCGGGACGACGATCCCGCTGGTCGTCGCCAACATGACCGCCGTGGCCGGCCGACGCATGGCCGAGACGGTCGCGCGGCGCGGCGGCATCGTCGCGATTCCGCAGGACATCCCGATCGAGGTCGTCTCCGAGGTCGTCGGCTGGGTCAAGCAGCGCCACCTCGTGCACGACACGGCCGTGACGCTCGCGCCGAGCGCGACCGTCGCCGACGCCATCTCGCTGCTGCACAAGCGCGCGCACGGGGCGGTCGTCGTCCTCGAGGACGGCAAGCCGGTCGGCGTCGTCAGCGAGGCCGACTGCAAGGGCGTGGACCGCTTCGCCAGCCTCTCCGCCGTCATGTCCAAGGAGCTGCTGCTCCTGGAGGAGAGCGTCGACCCGCGCGAGGCCTTCGAGAAGCTCTCCGCCGGACACCGCAAGCTCGCCCCCGTCGTCGACGGCCGCGGCGACCTGGTCGGCATCCTCACCCGCAAGGCCGCCCTGCGCGCCACCCTCTACAGCCCCGCCGTCGACGCCGACGGCAAGCTGCGCATCGCGGCGACCGTCGGCATCAACGGGGACGTGGCCGGCAAGGCCAAGGCGCTGCTGGAGGCCGGCGCGGACGTGCTGGTCGTGGACACCGCCCACGGCCACCAGGAGTCGATGATCAACGCGCTGCAGGCCGTGCGCGGCCTGGACCCGCAGGTCCCGATCGTCGCGGGCAACGTCGTCGCCGCCGACGGCGTGCGCGACCTGGTCGAGGCGGGCGCGGACATCCTCAAGGTCGGTGTCGGCCCCGGCGCCATGTGCACCACCCGGATGATGACCGGCGTCGGCCGGCCGCAGTTCTCCGCCGTGCTGGAGTGCGCGGCCGAGGCGCGTCGCCTCGGCAAGCACGTCTGGGCCGACGGCGGCGTGCGGCACCCGCGCGACGTCGCGATGGCGCTGGCGGCCGGTGCCTCCAACGTCATGATCGGCTCCTGGTTCGCGGGCACCTACGAGTCGCCCGGCGACCTGCAGACGGCCCCCGACGGCCGCCAGTACAAGGAGAGCTTCGGCATGGCCTCCGCGCGCGCCGTGCGCAACCGGACCGCCGAGGAGTCCGACTACGACCGCGCCCGCAAGGCGCTGTTCGAGGAGGGCATCTCCACCTCCCGGATGTTCCTCGACCCCGCCCGTCCCGGCGTCGAGGACCTGATCGACTCGATCATCGCCGGTGTCCGCTCCTCCTGCACCTACGCGGGTGCCGACTCGCTGGAGGACTTCCACCGCAAGGCCGTCGTCGGCGTCCAGAGCGCCGCCGGCTTCGCCGAGGGCAAGCCGCTGCACGCCAGCTGGTGACGTCAGGCTGAGTCCGCTGCCCGCTCGTCCCGCCTCGGCGGGACGAGCGGGCAGCGGCGCTTCGGGAGTCATTTCCAGCGGCCGGTGAGCGCGTCAACTGCATTACGGCAGGCCGGAGTCAGGAGCTGGGCAGGCCCGTGCCCAGGGTCCGTGGCCCCCACCAGTCCCCGTAGCCAGGGCGGCTGGGAGCCGCGTCGGGTGTGTCCGCTGCCGCGTCCGGCTCCACCTCCACGGGCTCCACCTCCACGGGCTTCGCCTCCATCGCGCCGGCCAACTCCAGGAAGGCCTCGACGGGTTCGGTGTTGCCGTGGGTGCGGTGGCGCAGCGTGCGCAGGGCCGGCGGCCAGCCGGTCAGCGGGACGAAGACCACGTCCGGGTGTGTGTAGAAGCGCGGGAAGGACACCGCGGCCGGGAAGACGTTCTCCCCGCGGGCGACCAGCGCGAGGACCTCGGCGAAGGTACGGGCCACGCCGCGTCGGGCGATGGGAGCGCCGGTCGGGGTGTGCGTCGGGTAGAGCGGGTTGGCCAGTTCACCGGTCAGCGGGTCGGGCACGCCGAAGATCGCGTACCCGGCGAGCTCCTCGACGTCGACCTGTTCCCGGACGGCCAGCGGATGGCTGCGGCCTACCCCCAACAGCCAGGACTCGCGAGCCATCACCGCTCCGTCGGCCATTTCCGCGGGCGGCGGCTCGTGGAACCGGCCGAGCGCGAGGTCGACCCCGCCGTCGCGCAATTCCTCGTGATAGTGGGTGCCGGTCAGGTCCACCAGGGTGATCTCGACCGAGGGGAACCGCCCGCGGAACTCCTCAACCAGCCGCGTGAAGGTCTCGTCGCCGAAGTGCGTCATGTAGCCGATCCGGATCGCCCCCGTCAGCCCGCGTGCGGTCTTGCGGGCACGCTCGAGCGCGGCCAGCAGGTCCGCGTACGCCTGCCGCAGATCGCGCTCCAGGAGCGCCCCCATCGGGGTCAACGCGACTCGGCGGGTGGTGCGTTCGAACAGCGCCCCGCCGATGTGCCCCTCCAGGCTCCGGACCAGCTGACTCACCCGCGACGGCGACACGTACAGTCGCTCCGCCGCCCGCCCGAAGTGGAGTTCCTCGGCGGCGGCCAGGAACGCCTCAAGCTCCCCCATGCTGATCACGACGGCGATTGTATTGCTGAGCCCTGCTCAACTGTTCTTGAGAAAACGGACCTTGATCGCCACGGTCCTTGTGGGCGATCGTGACGACACTGTGGTCGGACCTGTCGTCACGTGATGAGGAGCAACGATGTCGACGAGCCTGTGGATCAGCCTTCTCGTCGTCCCGGTGGCGGTGCTGCTGGTGGACCTCGGCCGCCGTCGGCTCACCGCCCTGCGTCTGTGGCGACCGCTCATCATGACCGCGGTGATCGTTCCGTTCGTGGCACCGAAGATGGACCTCGGTGGCAAGGGACTCGCCCTGGAAGCCGGTGCCTGCGTGGCGGGCGTGCTGTTCGGGCTGCTGGCGGCGGCGTGCATGCGGGTCGAGAGAGCCGAGGCGCCGACAGACTCGCTGGTCACCGTCGCCGGGCTGCCGTACGCGCTGGTGTGGGTCGCCTTCGCGCTGGCCCGGCTGGCCTTCGTCTGGGAGACGGAGAACAACAAGTCCTTCGCCCGCGCGTTGGGTCAGTGGTTGATGGACAACCGGATCAGCGTGGCCGCGTTCGCTGACGCGATCATGTTCCTCGGCTTCGCCATGCTGATCGCCCATCGCGGCGCTCTCTTCTGGCGCGGCCGGTCCCTCACCCGCACCGCCCTTGCGGTCGCCCCGGTCGCCCCGGCCACGGTGCCTTCGGCGGGGAGGCAGTGACCAGCTGATTTCGGCCCGCTGCTCGTCACCGCAAACTCGTCAGCGCAGAGGGGTGAGCAGGCAGCGGCTGGTCATGCCCGTGGTGCGGTCGAGGGTGGCGGCTGCGGCGGCGTAGGCGTCGGGGCGGTCGCGGAGTTCCCAGAGCATGCGGGCGGAGGCCCAGGCCGCGTCGCGGGCGGCCTCGATGCTCCAGGACCCCAGGAGGTGGAGCAGGGGGTCGGTGACGTCCAACTCCGGCGGGAGGGTGAGCAGTTCTTCACGGACCTCGTCCTCGACCGAGGCCAGGAGGTCGTTGACGCGGTGGAAGTCTGCCTCCAGCGCCTGCGGTGGGCAGTCGAGGCTGCGGCAGGTCTCGACCACGGACAGCGGCAGGTCGTGCTCGATGTGGCTGTTCATGCCGGCCAGCGCGAACTGGATGGGCCGGATGCCGGGGTGGCGCCGAAGCTCCAGCAGCGGACGCCAACACGCAGGTGGGGCGGCGGCGGTGAGCGCACCGAGGAAGCGGTTCGCGAAGAGCGCGTCCAACCGGGCGACGTCGGGCGGGGAGGCGAAGTAGCCGTCCACGGTGAGGTGGCGCACCATCGCGTCGGTGACCTGGAGGTAGACCGCGCCGAAGACGCCCACGCCGTCGCCGGGCGGGAGCCCCCCGACGGCGTCACCGATGCGCGCCGCCACGACGGCGACGGCGTCGGCGGGCGCGGTACTCAGTTCCATGGAGCCAGCATCCCAGCGCCCTGCCGCCTGCGGCGATCCTCCACGCGAGTGGCGCGTTGCCCGATGCCGGTACCCGGCGGACTCAGCGCGGGTCGCGCTCGGCGGTGGGCGGCGCCGGTGGCTGCTCGTCGCGGGTCTCCGGGGTGAACGCGTCGCGGCGGGCGAGGGTCACCGACAGCGGCAGGGCCAGCCGCTCGGCGGCTCTCCGCCGTTCGCGCACCTGCGCTCGCGTCCGGGGCCGGAAGGAGGGGAGCTTTGAGCAACCGCAGCCCGGGCGGTGATCGTAGGTCAGCTTTTCCGCGAGCACGGTCGCGACGACGGACCAGGCCTTGGTGTCACGTCGGCGCGGCGCGGCGAAGTCGAACCCGGCGAAGGCCATCGGCTCCCGGCAGCCGGGGCAGACGCGCCTCCGGCTCGACCACGTGCTGCCTTTGAACGAGAGCCGGCACGAGACGCAGACGAAGTGCCGGAGAGCGCCGTTGAACGCGTGGTAGCACATGGTGCGAGAGGGTACGCGTCGCCCACGGGCGGACCCAAACGGTTTCCCGTCTCCGTCGTGGACTCACCCGAGGCGGTTCCGGGTCACAGCGCGCCCGCGTCGCGGGCGGACCAGACGGAGGGGTGGAGGGGGCGCCAGCCGAGCTCGTCGCGCAGCGGCAGGTTGTCGGCCATGCCGTTCCACGGGTCCGGGTCCACGGCGTCGGCGTTCTCGGCGGGGAACGGGATGCCGTTGAGTCGGTGCAGGTCCCATGCGGTCACCGGTGCGTCGTCCACCGCGTTGTAGATCCGGCCCTCGATGCCGGGCGTGCGCAGGGCCCGGAACAGAGCCTGGGCGACGTCGGCGTGATGGACCATCGGCAGGCGGCGGTGGGCGGGCCAGCCGACGATGAAGCGGGCCGACTGGGTCAGGTGCGGGTCACCCTCGCCGTAGACGAAGGCGAGGCGCACCACGACCGGCGCGAGCCCGGGTACCTCGGCGAGACCGGCCTCGGCCTCCGCCTTGGAGCGCGGGTAGACGCCCCAGGACGTCTCCGGCTGCAGCGGGTCGCTCGCGGCCGCGGGGCGGCCCCGGCCCGCGCCGTAGACCAGGTTGGTGCTCGCCTGGACGAACCGTCGCACACCCGCCGCCGCGGCCTCACGGCCCAGCGCGATCGCCGCGTCGCGATTGACCGCCCAGGCCTCCTCGTCCGGGACGCCCCGGAAAGCGGCGGCGACGTTCACCACGGCGTCGGCGCCCTCCAGGGCGCGCTTGCGGGCGTCGGCGTCGCGCAGGTCGCCCAGCACGGCCTCGGCGCCGAGCTCGGTGAAGTGCCGCGCACTCTCCTCGCCACGCACCAGCACCCGCACGGTCTCGTCCGGCGCGACCCACTGCAGCAGCCGCGGCACGAAACGCCGTCCGACCTGCCCGGTCGCGCCCGTCACCAGAATCGTCGTCATGATCGGTCCCCTTCGGCCTCTCGGACGGCCGGGCTGTTCGCCCGGCCTCGACCACCAGCCTGGCCGCGGCGCGGACACGGCGGGAGAGACCCGTCGATCGGGGGATCGCCGATCCCCCTCTGAGGGAGGGCGTCAGTCGGAGATCCAGTGGCGTCGGCCGACGCTGATCAGGCGGAGCTGGCGGCGGGCCGTCGCGGTGATCCGCTGCTCCTCCTGGGCGTCGGCCTCCAGCAGGGCCGCGGCCGTCAGGACCATGTGGTCGACGTAGAGCTCCGCGACCATGCGCACGTCCTCCGTGCTCCACCCGGCGGAGACCGGCTGGAGCGCGAGGGCCCGGGCGACCTCGTCGGTGAAGCGTTCCAGCTCGGCGGCGATCGCCTCGCGGACCGGCCGGACGCCGCCGAAGCGTTCGCGGGCGATGAAGCGCACGTGCGCCCGGTGGGCCTGGACGTGGTCGGCGATCACCTGGACGGCGTGGGCGATCAGCTCGTCCGGCTCGCTGTGCTCCTCCTGCTCGGCGAAGGCGGCGCCGATCATCAGGTGCAGGCTGGCCAGGGCCTCCTCGACCAGGCAGACGCCCAGGTCGTTGAGGTCCCGGAAGTGACGGTAGAAGCCGGCCGGCGACATGCCCGCCTCCCGGGTCACCTCGCGCATGCCGAGGCTGGAGAAGCTCTGGTGCTCCAGCAACTGCAGGGCCGCGTCCAGCAGTGCGCGGCGGGACTGCTGCTTCTGGGCCTGTCGGGCCCCGGTCGTCTGGCTCACGGGGTTGAGTAAACAACTGTTTGCTGAAATCCGCCACCCGGCGTAGGGTGGAGGAGTCAGCGAACAGTTGTCATCACAACTGTTCGCTGAAAGTTCACGTTCGTTCCTGCCGGAGATCCAGAAATCCAGAGAAGAGCCTCACCGTGAGTCTCCTGCTCGCCCTCGTCGCCCTCGGCCTGCTGATGGGCGCGGCGTTCCACACCAGCACGACCGTCCTCGTCGCCGCCGCCCTGGCGATCGCCGCCTGGCTGGGCGCCTTCGGCGTCCGCGAGGGCCTCGCCCGTCGCAAGCAGCACTGACCAGCACCGACCACCACCAGGAGCCCCTCCCGTGGACACCCTCGCGCAGCGTCAACGTGCCTACGACGCCGACCAGATGGCCGTGGCGTCGTTCATCCTGGGCCTGCTCGGCCTGCTCGTCTTCAACCTCGTTCTCGGCCCGTGCGCGATCGCCCTGGCCGCCCTCTCCCTCCGCCGCCGCACCAGCCGCCCGGTCCGCGCCGGCCTCGGTCTCGCCCTCGGCGTCGCCGACCTCGCCGTGCTGGTCGCCTCCGTGCTGACCAGCCACGGCGCCTTCTGGCCGTTCTGAGCCCCTTCCCGGGCGGCTCCGGCGCGGTCTTGTCGGCGTCGACGGGCCCCTGGGAGCATCGAACGGACGGCCTGTCACGGGGGCGGGCCGACCAAGGGGGAATCACCATGCCCGACATGACCGGCGGAGCGGTCAAGCTCCTCGTCGCCGCCACGATCGCCGCGACCGCGGCCATCCCGGCCACCGGGTTCAGCGGGGATCCGGGCGACCTCGTCGGCGGCCTGGCCAAGCCGGCGAGCTGGATCTACAGCCCGGTTCCGACCGGTGACGTCATGATCTCGGCCGACACCCTGCAGAACGGCCCGAACTGAGTCACCGACGTGATCATGTCCGCCACGACCGCGTAGCGGCCGTGCGCCGGGCGGCGTAGCCAGGGATCAACGGTCCCTGGCTACGCCGCGCCCGGGCGGGCAAGCTGGGGGTATGGACCGCCCAGTGGACCGCACCGCGCTCGCCGACTTCCTCCGCCGCAGCCGGGAGCGTCTGCGCACCTCCGACGTGGGCCTGCCTGACGGGGCTCGGCGTCGCACGCCGGGTCTGCGCCGGGAGGAGGTCGCCACCCTCGCCGGCATGTCCGTGGACTACTACACGCGCCTGGAGCAGCAGCGCGGTCCGCGTCCCTCTCCGCAGTTGCTGGCCGCGCTCGCCCGCGCGCTGCGCCTGGGCGACGACGAGCGGGACCACCTGTTCCACCTGTCGGGCCAGCAGCCGCCCGCCCACCGTGCGGTGGCCGACCACGTCCGCCCAGGGCTGCTGTTGATCCTGGACCGGCTCTGGGACACCCCCGCCTCGGTGATCTCGGAACTCGGCGACGTGCTGGTGCAGAACCCGATGGCCCGAGCGCTGTGGGGCGACACCGGCACGCGTCCGGCCGGGGACCGCAACCTCGTACGCCGATGGTTCACCGAGCCGGAGAGCCGGGAGCGGATCCTCGCCGAGGATCGCGAGCGGATCGGTCGCTCGCACGTCGCCCACCTGCGTTCCGTCGCGGCGGCGCGCCCCGAGGACCGGCGCGCCGAGCGCCTGGTCGCGGAGCTGTTGGAGCGGTCGCCGGAGTTCGCCGAGTACTGGGCCGATCACGACGTCGCGCAGCGGCGCAGTGACGTGAAGCGGATCGTGCACCCCGTCGTCGGCCTGCTGGAGCTGCACTGCGAGGTGCTGGTCAACGACGGCGGCGAGCAGCGGCTGCTCGTCTACACCGCCGAGCCCGGCAGCGACACCGCCGAGCGGCTGGACCTGCTGCGGGTCGTCGGGCTGCAGGACCTGAACGGCGCGGAGGCACGGCTCAGCTGAGATCGGTGCCGAGCTCGGAGCCGAGGCCCTGGGCGTCCGGCCGGCGAACCAGGGCCCGGTCCAGCGGCTGGGTCCAGTGCGCGGAGGCGTGCCGGTCCATCGCCTCCAGGCGGACGCTCAGCGCGTCGCGCTGCCCGGCGTCGCAGAGCCAGGCCAGCCGCTCGTACAGGGCGCGCAGTCGGCGCAGCACCTGCATGCTGTCGGCGGCGTAGTGGCGGATCTCGTCGGTGCCGGCGCTGACGTAGTCGGCCCAGCAGCGCGTCGGGAAGCAGAGCCGGTCGTCCCCGGCGAGTCCGCCGCGGACCGGGGCCAGCGGGATCAGCAGCACCAGCAGGTCTTCCGTGGTCCAGCGCCTGCACCGCCCGAGCCGGGTCGTTGATCGCGGGGGAGAGCGCCTTGAGCGCCACGTCGGTCAGTGTGCGCAGTGCGCCCGTCGGGTCGGCCTCGGGGCTGTAGCACTCGGCGAAGAGCAGGCAGCGTCTCAGTTCCCTGGTCGCCCGCGCCCGGTCGAGGCCTGGCGCGGCGCCGTGGACGAGGAAGAGCGTGCTGCGCAGCGCGAGGAAGTCGCCGGGGTGTGCGCAGAGCTCCAGGCCGACGTCCCAGCGGGCGGCGAGACGTCGCAGGCGCGGTTCGTTCCAGGCCAGCAGCACCTGGCCGGTGCGGAGAGGAACAGCGCCCATGCCAGCAGCGCCAGCGGCAGGCTCCAGACCCTGCGCTGACGCAGCCTCCGCCGGTTGTTCCGCCAGTCCTGACGCGTGCTGTCCCGACTCATCGTGGACAGCACGCTAGGCGATCATGAGGTGGTGCGCCTGCGGAGAGGCGCCGTCGACCGGGTGAGGCCCTGGGCCACGTCGAGGCCCGGGGCCGCGACTGCCGCGTTCTCGACCGGGGCGGCCAGATCGGTGAGGTAGTCGTCCAGGAGCGCGCGCTGACGTTGCGGCGGGAACTGCTCCGGGGCGAACAGCGCTTGCACCACCAACCCGAGGACGAAGCCCTGGGCCGCCGCCGCCAGGTCCTCGGCGCCGCGGTCCGTGCGGAGTTCGCCCCGCTGCTGGGCGTCGCGGGCGAACGCGGCGATGCGCTCGCGGGAGCGTTGGTAGCGGGCGGCGTGGTCGCCCGCGAGTTCGGGGTCGGTGAGGGCGGCGTCCCAGGAGCTGACCCAGATCCGGCTGCCCGCCGTGCTCTCGGGGGTCAGCGGCAGCACGTCCAGCAGCGCCGCGCGCAGCGCGGTGAGGCCCTCGGCGTCGGGGCCGGCCGCCTCGGCGTGCGGGCGGTCCCGGGCCGCGTGTGCCTCGTCGAGGAGGTCGAGCGCGTAGCGCAGCAGTGCCCGCTTGCTGGGGAAGTAGTGGGTGAGCAGACCCGTCGTCGCGCCCAGCTCCCCGGCGACCGCGCGCAGCGTGAGTCCGGCGAAGCCGCGTGCGGTCAGGACGCGCCAGACGGCCGCGGAGACCTCGGCGCGGCGGGCTTCGTGGTCGCCACGGGCGGGAGTCATGGCGCCAGCGTACATACCGAACGCTTGTTATGTACGATCAGGCCATCGTCCCACCGTCCCATCGACTCCCAGGATCAGGACCGCCCATGTACGCCGTCCCGCTCGCCCCCGACGCCGAACTGCGCCCGCTGGAACCGTGGCAGGCGGAGGAGTTCCTCGCGAACATCGACCGGGGCCGGGCCGGGATCGACGCGTTCATCCCCTTCGCCACCCGCAGCACCGACCTGGAGTCGGCCCGTGCGACCCTCCAGGGCTACGCCGACCGTCAGGCCCGCGACACCGGCCGGATCTACGGCATCTGGTGGGGCGGCGTCCTGGTGGGCGGCTGCATGTTCGTCCACTTCGACGCGGCCACGGGCACCTGTGAGATCGGCGTCTGGTCCGAACCGGCCGGTCAGGGGCGCGGCCTGGTCACCGCCGCGGTGCGGCGGCTGCTCGCGTACGCGTTCGAGGAGCGCGGCATGCAGCGCGTCGAGTGGTGGAACAGCACCGTCAACGAGCGCAGCCGCGCGGTCGCACAGCGGGTCGGCATGACGCTCGACGGCACCCTGCGGGAGCACTACCCCTACCGGGGAGTCCGGCACGACATGGAGATCTGGTCGCTGCTGGCCTCGGAGTGGCCCGGCCACTGACGCCGCCCCGACCCGGCCCCGGCCCGTCCCGGCCCCGTCATGCCCTCCGTGTGGGCGCCAAGATCTTTTGTGACCCCCGCCGGGTGGCGGTCGGCAAAGCGTGACGTGTCGGCGACAATGACCAGGGCGGGGGCGGGGCACGAAACGGTTCGGGCAGGGGGAGCGCCATGACGGAGGCATCGCCAGGGGCGGGGGCGAGTGATCCGGTCGACGATGTCGCCGGGTACATCCACGACCTGCGCGCGCTGAAGGTGCGAGTGGGCAGCCCCTCGCTGCAGGAGCTGCAGCGGCGCAGCGGCGTCGCGCGCAGCACCCTGTCCGACGCGCTGAACCCACGGCGCCCCGAACTCCCGCGGCTGGAGGTCTGCCTCGCCTTCGTCCGCGCCTGCGGCGCGAGTGCCGCGGAGGTGGCGCGGTGGCGCGCCCGCTGGGAGCTGATCGCCCAGGCCCGCGACGAGCGGCGCTCGCGGCCGACAGCCGTGCCTGCGCCCGCTGATGTGCCGACGTCCGCGTCCGCTGAGGCGCTGTCGCCCGCCTCCGTCCAGGAGCCGGCCCCAGCCGCCGTCGACGCGTCGCGGTCCGTCCCGCCCGAGGGCGGTGCCGCCGAGGGGGGCGCCGCGGTGGCTGCCGACGCCGTGGTGCCGCGGCAACTCCCCGCCGCCGTCCGGCACTTCACCGGCCGCCTGCGCGAGCTCAAGGAGCTCGACGCGCTGCTCGGGGACCGGATCCCCGACTGCGGCGCGGTCGTGATCTCGGCCATCGCGGGCACCGCCGGGGTCGGCAAGACGTCGCTGGCCGTGCACTTCGCCCACCGGGTGGCGCACCGCTTCCCCGACGGGCAGCTCTTCGCCAACCTGCGCGGCTTCGACCCGGCCGGCCCGCCGCTGGAGGCCGCCACGGTCGCCCGCGGCTTCCTGGAGGCGCTCGGCGTCCCACCCGGGCGCATACCCGCCGATCCGGAGGGGCGCCTCGCGCTCTTCCGCAGCCGTCTGGCGGGCACCCGGACGCTCGTCGTCCTCGACAACGCCCGCGAGGCGGCGCAGGTCCGCCCGCTGCTGCCCGGCTCCGACAGCTGCCTGGTGCTGGTCACCAGCCGCAACCGGATGCCGGGCCTGGTCGCCCTCGACGGCGCCGTCCCGCTCGCTCTCGACGTGCTCTCCCAGGAGGAGGCACGCGAACTCCTCGCCCGCCGCCTGGGCAGCGAGACCGTCCTGGGCGAGCCGGACGCGGCCGACGAGCTGATCGAGCTCTGCGCCCGCCTGCCGCTCGCCCTGAACATCGCCGCCGCCCGCGCCGCCGGACACCCCGGCACGCCACTGCGGGTCTGGGCGCACGAACTGCGCGACACCCGCGAGCGCCTGGACGCGCTGTCGACCGGCGACGCCCACGCGGACGTCCGCGCGGTGCTCTCCTGGTCCTACCAGGCCCTGGACGCGCGGGCCGCCCGCCTGTTCCGGCTGCTCGGCCTGCACCCGGGCCCGCACATCGGGACGGCCGCCGCCGCGAGCCTGGCCGGTCTGCCGCTCGCCGAGACCCGGCGCCTGCTGGACGAGCTCCACCACGCGCACCTCATCGCCACCGCCGACCGCGACCGGTACACCTTCCACGACCTGCTGCGCGCCTACGCGGCCGAGCAGGCGGCGGCGCTCGACCCCGCGCCAGAGCGGGCCGAGGGGACGCTGCGGATCCTCGACCACTACCTGCACACCGCCCGCCGCGCCGGCTCACTCGCCTACGCCGCCGACGCCTCCTGGTCCGCGCCGGCCCTGGCGCAGCCCGCCGTCGGAGTGGTGCCCGAGGCGCTGGAGGAACGGCAGCAGGCCCTGGACTGGTACCGGGAGGAGCAGCCCGTCCTCGAACGCGTCGTCACCCGGGCCCACCAGGACGGCTTTGACGACCACACCTGGCGCCTGGCCGGCACCCAGGTCTCCTACCTGCTCAAGTCCGGCCTGTGGCAGCAGTGGCAGCAGGTCAGTGAGACCGCCCTGGCCGCCGCCGAGCGCGCCGACGATCCCGCCGGACGCGCCCACGCGCACCGCTGGCTCGGCCAGGTGCACCGCTCCCAGGGCCGCCAGCCCGAGGCCCACGCCGAACTGCGCCGCGCCCTCGACCTGTTCGCCTCGCTCGGCGACCTGCCTCGGCAGGGCAGGACGCAGCTCGACATCGCCATCACCTACGGCGAGGAGCACGCCTACGTCGAAGCGGTCGCCGAGGGGCGGGAGGCGCTGGCGCTGTTCGAGCGGATCGAGGACGCCGACGGGCAGGCGCTGGCGCTCAACACCGTCGGCTGGTACCTGACGGTCCTCGGCGAGCCGCGCGAGGCCCTGCCGTACTGCCGGCGCGCCCTGGAGCTCTCCCGGGCCTGCGGCAATCTCCCCGGGCAGTCGTCCATCCTCGACAGCATCGGCTACATCCACCACCAACTCGGTGAGTACCAGGAGGCGTTGCCCGCCTACGAGGAGTCGCTGCGGCTGCGGCGGACGGTCGGTGACTACTTCCTCCAGGCGGAGATCCACACCCACATCGGTGACACCCACCTGGCCCTGGGCGACCCCGAGGCGGCCAGGCACTCCTGGACGCAGAGCCTCGCCATCCTCGACCACCTCCAACACCGCGACGCGGAGGGCGTCCGCGCCCGGCTGGAACGCCTGGACCGGCTGGGGTAGCCGCTCAACGGCAGGTCGGTCCGTGGCTTCCGCTGTAGCAGGGCGCGACCACGATGCTCGGTGTGGGCGTGGGGGCGGGGTGGCTGTCGGCGTAGTCCTTCTGCGCCACCGACAGGAGGAGCAGCAGCGCCACCGCGGCCAGCCCCTGGGAGGCGAGCGTCCACGGAGCACGAAGCAGCAGCGCGAGCCCGGCGACGACGAGGACGGCGATCACCAGGTGCTCCATGAAAGCGATGCCGGTGAGCTGGTCCGCGTCGAGTGTGGCCCTCGGCACGCCGCCGGCCCACCCGACCACGTCGTATCTGACTTCCTGCCACAGGTAGGCCATCGCGTCGAGCACGAGCAGCGCGAAGCCGAGGGCGATGTCCGGGGCCACGGGGGCCAGACCGCGCCGAGGCCAGCGACGGTCGGGGACAGGATCAGTGGGCAGGTCGGTCACGGCCTCACCCTGCCCGGGTGAGACCGACTGAGCATGAGTACGCGTACTCAGGTCGTCGCGTGACGGGTCAGCACGCGGGTGGTGCTGCCGTCGTCCTCCGTGACGTCCCGGACGTGCTCGAACCCGATCCTGGCCAGCAGCTTGAGTGAGGCGCTGTTCGGCGCGGCCACGGTGGCGTGGACCTCGGTGAGCCCGAGGGTGCCGAAGCCGTGGTCGACGAGAGCGCGGGCCAACTCCGTGCCCAGGCCCGACCCCCACGCGGCCGGGGCCAGCGCGTAGACGATCTCGTGACCCCCGACCACGTCGGACGGCTTGATCTCGGCGTGCCCGACCAGTACGCCGTCCCTGCGCACGGCCCAGACCTCGAACAGGCTCTGGGCATAGACCTTGGTGAAGATCCGCCCGAAGAGTGCCCGGTCCTCCTCCTCCGAGGCAGGGCCGCCGTCCATCCACTGCGACACGTTCGCATCCTGGAACAGGGCGACGAAGCCCTCCTCGTCCTCAGGGACGTACGGGTCGAGCAGCAGGCGTTCGGTGCGCAGGGTGGGGATCATGGACGGCGACGCTACCCACCCGGCTCCGCCCGGGGCAACGTGATTTCACCCCGTCGCGTCCGCCGCCGCGCGGCCGGCGGCGCGGCCGGAGAAGAGGCAGCCGCCGAGGAAGGTGCCCTCGAGGGCGTTGTAGCCGTGGACGCCGCCGCCGCCGAAGCCCGCCACCTCGCCGGCCGCGTAGAGGCCGGGGACGGGTGCGCCGTCCGCGCCGAGCGCGCGGGAGGAGAGGTCGGTCTGAATACCGCCGAGGGTCTTGCGCGTCAGCGTGTGCAGCTTGACGCCGATCAGCGGTCCGGCCGCCGGGTCGAGCACGCGGTGCGGCGTCGCGGTGCGGCCGAGGCGGTCGCCGAGGTAGCGGCGGGAGTTGCGGATGCCCTGCACCTGCGCGTCCTTGCTGAACGGGTTGGCCACCTGCAGGTCCCGGGACTCGATCTGACGGCGGATCAGCGCGGCGTCCAGCAGCGGCTTCTCGGTCAGCGCGTTCATCCGCCGGACCAGCTCCTCCAGTTCGCCCGCGACGACGAAGTCCGCGCCGCGCTGCTTGAACGCCTCGACCGGTGCGGGAGCGCCCTTGCCGAGCAGGCGTTCGCGCAGGAACGCGCGGCGGTCCTTCGCGGTGATGTCCGGGTTCTGCTCGGAGCCGGAGAGCGCGAACTCCTTCTCGATCATCCGCTGGGTGAGGATGAACCAGGAGTGGTCGTGCCCGGCCAGGTCCGGCGTGGTGCGCAGGTGGCGCAGCGTGCCGAGGGTGTCGTAGCCGGGCAGGTAGGGCGAGGGCAGGCGGCGGCCGAGCGCGTCGAACCACATGGAGGACGGGCCGGGCAGGATGCGGATGCCGTGGCCGGGCCAGATCGGGCTCCAGTTCTGCACGCCCTCGGTGTAGTGCCACATCCGGTCGCGGTTGACCAGCCGCGCACCGGCCTGTTCGGTGATGCCCAGCATCCGGCCGTCCACGTAGGCGGGCACGCCCGTCACCATGTTCGCCGGCGCGGTGCCCATCGTCTCGGGCCAGAAGCGGCGCACCAGCTCGTGGTTGGCTCCGATGCCGCCGGAGGTCACGACGACCGCCTGGGCGGTGAGCTCGAAGTCGCCGACCTCCTCGCGGCTGGAGGAGACGCCGCGTGCCGCGCTGTCGGGAGCGAGAACCCGCCCGCGCACGCCCGTCACCACGCCGTCGGTCGTCACGATCTCGTCCACGCGGCGACGGTGATGGAAGGTCAGCAGCCCGCTCGCCGCCGCCTGCTGGGCGTGGCGGACGAACGGTTCGACGACGCCGGTGCCGGTGCCCCAGGCGACGTGGAAGCGCGGGACGGAGTTGCCGTGGCCCTCGGCACGCAGGTCGCCGCGCTCGGCCCAGCCGACGGTGGGCAGGAAGGTGATGCCGTGGCCGCCCAGCCAGCTGCGCTTCTCGCCCGCCGCGAACTCGACGTAGGCACGGGCCCAGCGAGCCCCCCAGGCGTCCTCGTCGTCGAGGCGGTCGAACTGCGCGCTGCCCTGCCAGTCGCCCCAGGCCAGCTCGAAGGAGTCCTTGACGCCGAGACGGCGCTGCTCGGGGGAGTCGACCAGGAACAGCCCGCCGAAGGACCAGAACGCCTGGCCGCCCAGGTTGGCCGCGTTCTCCTGGTCGACCAGGGCCACCCTGCGTCCCCGGGAGGTGAGTTCGTGCGCGGCGGTGAGCCCGGCCAGGCCGGCTCCGACGATGATGACGTCAGCGTCCATGGGTGGACTCCTCGGGGTGGGGGGTGGTCGCCTCTGTGGGGGTGGCGGTGTCTGCGGACGAGAGCAGGGCGGTGATCAGCCGGCCGAGCCAGGCGCGGGCGGCGTCCACGTCGCCGTCGAGCAGGAGTTGGACGGTGACGCCGTCGTAGAGCGCGATGACCGCGTGCGCGGCCGAGTCGGCGTCGGCGAGAGCGGGCGGCAAGGGGCGGTTCCGGCTTGCCAGTTCGCTCAGCCGTTGGGCGACGGCCCCGTGCAGGACGGCCCGGTGGTCCGCGAGCGCGCGGGCGACGTCGGGTCGTCGGGCGGCGTGCAGCAGGAACTCGGTCTTCACCAGCAGCCAGTCGCGGTCGAGCAGCAGCACGCCGGTCACCCGGGCGGTGAGCTCGGCGAGCGTCGCGTCGGCCGCCTCCGCCACTGCCCCCGTCGCGGCGAGGGCCTCGCCGAGCTGACCGGCGATGACCGCGGAGCGGTCGTCGTAGAGCGCGAAGAAGAGCTCGTCGAGGTCCTTGAAGTTGGAGTAGAACGCGCCGCGCGTGTAGCCGGCCCGGTCGCAGACGGCCTCGATGGTGCTGTGGCCGAAGCCCTCGGCCGCGAAGACCTCGAAGGCGGCCTCCAGCAGTCGCGCCCGGGTCTCGGCTCGTCGGCGGGTGACCCGCACCTGGCCGGTCGGCGGCATCCGGGTGCTCCTCCCGCTCGCGTTTCGATACATCGATGTATCCGATACGGGAATGTATCAACGAAGCACCCGGTCGTCGAGAGGGCGCGGCAGGATACCGGTCGTCCGTGCACAGGGAGAACGGCACCGGCACAAGGGGGCGGATATCCGTATGATCTGCGACCCATGGAGCCCCAGCCCGAACTTGTCCGCCCCTATGTCGCCGCCCTGACCGGTGCGGCGGACGGGCCCGCCGACCCGCCCGAGCCGTGGCCGACGCAGCGCGACCTGCCGCCCGTTCCGGCCTCCGCCGACGGGCGCGGCGCGCAGCGCGAGGCCCGCCGTGGCCGCCGTCGCTCCGCCGCGCTGACGGCGGCCCTGGTGCTGGCGGCCGTCGCCGCCGTGGGTGTGCTGGTCGTGGCGACGTCGGACGGCAGGACTCCGAGTGCCGGCGGCACGCCACAGGCGGCCCGGGCGGCGCTGCCCACGACGGGCGGGGCCGGGACGTCGGCTCCTGCGACACGTCCGCGGGGGAGTGCGAGTCCGGGCGCGGCGCACTCGCACGCTCCGGCGGTGCCCACCTCCGCCGCCGCGTCCGTTCCGGCGTCCGCCACCCCTGCGGCGAGCGCGTCGCCCGCCGCGACGGACGGTACGCTGCGCCCCGGCGACAGCGGCCCGGCCGTCGCCCGGCTGCAACAGCTGCTGTTCCAGCAGGGGTTCACCTACGTCTCGGTCACCGGCGTCTACGACACGGCCACCACCCGCGGGGTGACGCAGCTTCAGCAGGACCGGGGCATCACCGGCGATCCGGCCGGCGTGTACGGCCCGGCGAGCCGCGCCGCGCTCGACCCCGGCAACTGACGGCTCGCACACGACCGGTCACCGATGGCCGGTGGGCTGACCTGGCCTCGCTTCCGTCCCACCCCCACGATCAGGAACGTCCGGTCGCCGTTCGGCACCGGGTGATCGAAGGGAGGCAGTTCATGGACGAGTCCGTCAGCCGGGCACACCGCGTCCTTCGCGCCGTCATCGTGGAGGGGCGGCAGGCACGGGAGTTCGAGAAGGACATCGCGCTCGCCGGGCCCGCGTTCGTCGGCGTGCTCAACGCGTTCTTCCGCAACGTGGTGGAACGCCCGTTCTCCGGTCAGGAGAGCGTGGCCACGGTGCAGGGGTACCTGGAGCGTCTGCAGCGCGCCTACCCGCAGGAGCTGGCGCGGCTGGAGCCCGGGCCGATGGCCCTCTTCGTGGCGGAGCAGATCGGCCCCGGGGCGCCGCCGCCCGGCCAATCACGGCTGTGGGCCCTGGAGGGCGGCGTCATCCACCAGATGCGCCTGATCGCCGAGTACGCCGCCAGGTACGAGGGGATCGTGGGCGAGGAGCTGGAGCTGTACTTGCGGGGCTCCTGCGCCCGCTACCTCACCCAGGAGTACTGACGTCCGGGGCCTCACCGCCACACGGCCGCGACCTCCGCGACGTGGGCTGCGGCCTGGGCCAGTCCGGCGCGCGCGGCGGGGGCGCGGCGGGCGGGGTCGAGGACGTTGCGGCCGAAGGCGCGCCGCGCCGCGCGGTCGGGGGTGATCAGGGTGACTCGCGCGCCCGCCGCGGCCAGGCGCGCGGCCTGGCTGCGGGCGCTGGGGATCGGGCCGCCGCCGGCGGCGATGGGCGCGACGACGACCACGCTCGCGTACCCGGCGGCCAGGTCGGCGTTGGTGGCGGAGCGGATCCCGCCGTCGATCCAGTGCCGTCCGGCCGCGCTGATCGGCGGCCACACGCCCGGGACAGCGCAGCTGGCGGCGACGGCGTCCAGCAGGTCGACCTCGCCGTCGCGGTCGAACGCGGCGCGCACGCCGCTGTGCGCGTCGACGGCGGTGACGACCAGGCGGCGTTCCGGCCAGGCGTGGCTGAGCAGGCGTTCCGCGAGCACCTCGCGGTGGGCGGAGGCGCCGGACGGCGGGGCGGCGAGCGCCAACGCGCCCATGCGGGCGCCGAAGGTCTCCGCGTCACGGGACCGCAGCACGCCCCATGCGTAGCGGGCGAGGACGGCGGCGCCGAGGCGGTCGCCCGTCTCGCCGGGGACGTGCAGGAGCTGCCGCTCGTACAGCTCGCGCGCGCCGATCAGGCCGGAGGCGAGCTGTGCGCCGACCACGGAGCCGGCCGAGGTGCCGACGACCAGGTCCGCGTCCGCGCCGAGGTCGAGGCCCGCCTCGGCCAGGCCGGCCAGGACGCCGCACTCCCAGCCGATGCCGGTCAGCCCGCCACCGCCCAGGACCAGGGCGCGCCCGCTCAGCGCGGTCCCGTCAGCCATGCGTCCGCTCCTTCTCGCCGTCGCGCAGTCCGGGAGCCGAAGATACGGCCAGGGGGAGCAGTTGAGAAGCCCGTCCCCTCCCGGCTGCTGCCGTGGCCGGGAGGGGACGGACGTTCGTGGCGGCCGGGTCAGCCGACCTTGACCAGCTGCCACTGCTGGTTCGTGCCGCCGTTCAGCGGCCACTGCAGCACCGTCGCGCCCGCCGTGAGCGATCCGCCGTTGACGTCCGCGAGTTCGGCGTCGGAGCGGCTCTCCAGGGTGTAGTTCCCGTTGCCTGCGGGGGCGATCAGCCACTGCTGGTTGGTGCCGCCGTTCGCCGTCCACAGCTCCAGCCCGGTGGCCTCCACCGAGCTCGCGTTCGGCACGTCCAGTGCCTTGCCGCTGCCGACGCCGGTCACGGTGTAGTAGCCGCCGCCGGCGGGAGCGAGTGTCCACTCCTGGTTGGCGCCGCCGTTGCGTCCCCACTGGATGATCGGCGTGCCGTCGGTCGTGCCCTGGCCCTTGGCGTCCATGGCCTGGCCGCTGTTGGCGTCGACGAGCACATAGGTGCCGGACAGGTCGGTGGCCGCGCCCGGTGTGACGTTCAGGTTGGCGAACTGCGCACCGATCCAGCCGGAGGTGCCGACGCCGATTTGGCCCGAGCCGTAGTTCGCGTCGGTGACCGCGCCCCCGACCCGGGTGCCGTCGATCGCGGCGGTGACGGTGCTGCCCGCGAAGGTCAGCGCGAGGTTGTGCCAACTGCCCGTGCCCGGCGCGGTGACGGAGCCGGAGGCGAGGGTGGTCAGGGTGCCGCCGGAGCTGTTGCGCGCAAGCGACCAGGCCCCGGTGTCCGACAGTTTCAGCTGGTAGGCGTCGACGTCGGCCGGGGAGAAGCCCTTCTGCAGGCCGACCCGACCCAACAGGACGGCGGAGCCGGACTGTTGGAGCAGCGTGTCGACGGAGACGGTGTAGTCGGACCAGGACAGGTCGCCGGTCACCGCGTACGGGTCACTGGCGTTGTCCCAGGCGATCGGCGCGGTCGTCGCCATCTGCTGCACGCAGCTGCCGGACCGGCCGCCCGCGCACGGTTCGGCCTGGAAGGCCCCGTTGATCGCCGACAGGTACGGGACCTCGGTGCCGGTCGCGGTCGCGGCGATCGGCGCGCTGTAGGGGAGCGGCAGCACGGACCGGCTCGGCGAGACGGCGGTGCCCGCGCCCTGGCCGGTCGTGGTGGTGACGGTGTAGACGTGGTTCGGTTGGAGCGTGAGCGTGTAGACCCCGCCGCTCGCGGTCAGGTCCGTGCCCTTGACCAGGTAGGAGCCCTGGTTGGTGGAGCCGAAGTCGCTGGACCACACGTGCAGGGCACCGCCCGGCAGGCCGCCCTTGACCTGGAAGGTCACCGTCTGCGCGGCGGTGGCGTCGAGGGTCTCGACGACGGTGCTCCACGCGGACTTGTCCGGCGAGCGGTAGCTGACGTAGCTGCCGTTGGCGCGGTTGCCGCCCAGGTAGCCGCTGCCGCTGTCGAGGTACTGCCAGCCGGGCGCCGTGAACTGGGTCGTCTGCGCGACCGCCCACAGGCTCTGGCCGACCTGGTAGTGCCCGGACCAGGGCTGGGTGGCCGTCATCAGGCCCATCGTGTTGTAGGGCAGGTTCTGGTAGATCGAGGCCACCAGCGGCCAGTTGATGAACGCGCTCATCTTCGCGTCCAGGTAGCCGCGGTTGATCGCCCGGGCGATGGGTGCGCCGCCGGTGTCGAAGTCCTCCGAGCCGTTCTCGCTGGCCCACAGCTGCTTGCCGGTGGCCTGCGCGTCCGCACTGCTGGAGCAGGTCGTCATCGCCGACATGTAACTGCACGGGTAGTGCGCGCCGATGACGTCGACGGCGGAGTTCAGCGCGGAGTCGGACCGCATGCTCGTCGCGATGGACCAGTCGCTGTCGGCGCCGACGACCTTGGTGGCGTAGCCGTTGGCCGCGAGTGCCGCATGCAGGTTCTCGTACCAGCCCGCGTTGAAACCGCGTTCGTTCCAGCCGCCGAGGTAGTCGATGGTCAGACCGTGGGACTTGGCACAGCCGAGCCAGGAGATCAGGTAGTCGACCATGTCCTGCGACCAGAAGTTCCCGCCGCCGACCCAGCCCGGTGCGCCCCAGGCGAGGCCGTAGACCTTGATGCCGGGGTTGCGGGCCTTGGCCTGCTCCATCAGCCACCACTCGTAGCCGGCGTTGCAGTCGACGACGCCGCGGGTGTGCTCGTGGCTGAGCTCGGAACCGTCGGTGGAGTTGGTGTCCCCGCCGATCTCGACCTTGAGGATCTGCAGGGCGGCGCCGTAGCCGGGCTTGAACAGGTAGTCCAGGATCTGGCTGCGCTGGGGTTCGGGGTAGTCGGCGAGCAGGCGGGAGTTCCCGCCGCCACCGGAGATGGCGCCGACACCGTCGAAGGTCCGACCGGTGGCGGTGCCGTCGACGGTGACGGCGGTCGTGGTCGTCGCCGCCCGGGCACTGCCGGGCAGTTGGGCGAGCAGGAGTGCGAGCAGCAGGGCGAGCAGGGCGGAGCCCAGGCGGAACGGGCGCGGCCGGTGACGGGACGGCATGGGCGGTGCCTCCGAATCCAACAGGAAGAAACGGGGAGACGCGCGCTGATCAAACAGAAAGCAACTGATACCGACGAAAGGTGACAGTAGGCAGTTGCTGATGACCCGTCAATAGCCTTCGCTCTGCTTTGCGAACTCAGTCCGAGGACAGCGACACGTCCGTCGCCTTGACCAAAGCGGTCACCGGCGTGCCGGGTGCCAGGGCCAGCTCGGAGGCCGCCTGCTCGGTGATCGCGGCCGTCAGCTCGCCGCCGTCGATGGCGACCTTGACCGAGGCCATCGCCGCGCCCGGGGTGACCGAGGTGACCGTGCCCGGGAGCTGGTTGCGGATGCTGAGGCCCTCGACCGGGCCGGTGGCCAGGGAGACCTCGGTGGCCTTGACGACGGCGTGGACAGCGGTGCCGGGCTTCAGGCCGAGGTCCGTGGCCGCGTCGGTGGTGATCGCCGCGGTGATGGTCTGGCCGCCCGCCAGGCGGGCCTGGACGGTCGCCATGGCGGGGCCGGCGGTGACGGACGTGACCGTTCCGGGCAGCTGGTTGCGGATGCTCAGGCTCATGGCGGACCTCGCAGACGGTGAGGGGAGTCGGCTCAGCTGCCACGCTAGTCACGTACGCTCCGGGCCGCCCCCGATGGCGGTCCGCGTCGCCTGCGGACCACCCGGGTGAACCAGCGCGGTGCGACTACCGCGCGTCGGGCCGTAGCCGCAGGGTCAGGATCTGGAAGGGACGCAGTCGCAGCGGGAGGCCGCCGTCCGCGTCGAGGACGTGCTCCGGGGCTCCGGCGAGCGGGCGTTCCAGCAGGTCGGTCTCGACGACCGGCCCGGCGGGAGGGAAGCCGGGGTGCAGGGTGGTGGCCGCGCGGCCGCCCAGGCACTCGTACAGGCGGACCACCACGTCGCCGCTGCGGTCGTCGGCGAGCTTGACGGTCTCCACCACCACCGCCTCGCCGTCGACGGTGACCAGCGGGCGGACCTGGCCACGCCCCGGGACCCGCCGCACGGGCAGGTTGAGGGCGTGACCCGCGCGGACGGCGTCGGCCGTGGTGGCGCCCGGCACCAGCCGGTAGCGCAGCAGGTGCACGCCCTGGTCGGTCTCCGGATCCGGGTAGCGCGGGGCGCGCAGCAGGGAGAGGCGGACGGTGGTGGTCTGCCCGCCGTCGGTGCGGACGTCGCGGGTGACGTCGTGGCCGTAGGTGGAGTCGTTGGCGATCGCGACACCGAAACCGGGTTCGGCCACCCGGATCCACCGGTGCGCGCAGATCTCGAACTTCGCCGCCTCCCAAGAGGTGTTGCGGTGGGTGGGCCGCGCCACGTGGCCGAACTGGGTCTCGGCCTCGGAGACGTCGGCCTTGACGTCCAGGGGGAAGGCGGCCTTGAGCAGTTGCTCCGACTCGTGCCAGTCGATCTCCGTCTCGAAGTCCAGCTCGCGCGCCCCGGGATGCAGCGTCACCGTCTGCCGGACCCGGGAGGCGGCGCCGAAGCGGCGCTCCACGGTGACCACCGCCTCGCCCTTCTCGCCCGGGCGCGCGTCCAGCGCGTCGACGTCGACCAGGTCGGTGACCTTGTGGCGGTAGAACTCGTCGATGTCCCAGGCGTCCCACATGGTCGGGAAGTCGGGGTGCAGCTGGAGCAGGTTCGCGGCGCCGCCGGGTGCGAGCGTCTCGCGGTCGGTCGCGCGGTCGTGCACCGACACGACCAGGCCGCGCGCATCGATCACGACCCGCAGCACGCCGTTGTCCAGGACGAAGCCGCCCGACGCGTCCGCCTGGGACGTGACGGCGGGGCCGGGGTCCGGCAGGGGCGCCGCACCACCGGCCGCGACGCCGTCACGGGCGTGCGGGGCGCCGTTGAACAGCAGCGTGCCGCCGTCCGAGCCGTCGTCCGTGTCGCCGGCGAGGGCCGTCTGCGCGGCGGCGGTCACCGCGTCCAACTCGGCGTGGACGCGCGCGTACGTCTCCCGCGCCTCGCGGTGGACCCAGGCGATGGAGCTGCCCGGCAGGATGTCGTGGAACTGGTGCAGCAGTGTCGTCTTCCAGAGCTGCTCCAGCTCCTCGTACGGGTAGGCGAAGCCGGGGACGCGCAGCGCCGCCGTCGCGGACCACAACTCCGCCTCGTGCAGCAGCGACTCGGCGCGGCGGTTGCCCTGCTTGGTCCCGGCCTGCGAGGTGTAGGTGCCCCGGTGCAGCTCCAGATAGAGTTCACCGACCCAGACCGGCGCGTCCGGGTACTCGGCCTCGGCTGCCGCGAAGAAGGCCGCGGGCGCCTCGACGGTCAGGCGTGGGGAGCCCTCCAGGTCGCGCAGGCGCTCGGCCCGGGCCAGCATCTCCCGCGTGGGGCCGCCCCCGCCGTCACCCCAGCCGAACGGCACGAGCGAGCGCGAACCACGGCCCTTCTCGCGGTAGTTGCTCGCGGCGTGGGCCAGCTGCCCGCCGCTCAGGTCGCTGTTGTAGGTGTCGACGGGCGGGAAGTGCGTGAACACCCGGGTGCCGTCGATGCCCTCCCACCAGAAGGTGTGGTGCGGAAAGCGGTTGGACTGGCTCCAGGAGATCTTCTGGGTGAGGAACCAACGATTGCCGGCCAGTTGCACCAGCTGCGGCAGCGCGGCGGAGTAGCCGAACGAGTCGGGCAGCCACACCTCCCGCGTCTCGATGCCGAACTCCTCCAGGAAGAACCTCTTGCCGTAGACGAACTGACGGGCCATCGCCTCACCTCCGACCATGTTGGTGTCCGACTCCACCCACATCCCGCCGACCGGGACGAACCTCCCGGCGCCGACGGCGTCCGCGACGCGCGCGAACACCTCCGGACGGTGCTCCTTGAGCCAGGCCAGCTGCTGCGCCTGGGACATGGCGAAGACGAAACCCGGATGGGAGTCCATCAGCTCCACGACGTTCGCGCAGGTCCGCGCGACCTTGCGGACCGTCTCGCGCTGCGGCCACAACCAGGCGGTGTCGATGTGCGCGTGCCCGACCGCGCTCAGCCTGTGCGCGGAGGCGTGCGCGGGCGAGGCGAGCGCCGGGGCCAGTTCCGCCCGCGCCCCGGCGGCCGTGCCCGCCACGTCCGCGAGGTCGAGCGCGTCGAGGCAGCGCTCGATCGCGCGCAACAGGTCGAAACGGCGGGCCTCCTGCGTCGAGAGCTGCTCCATCAGCTGCCCGAGCACCTCCAGGTCCTGCACCAGCTCCCAGACCTCCCGTTCCAGGACCGCCAGCTCCATCCGGGCGAGCCGGTACTGCGGCGCCCGGTCACTGGTGAGCCGGTCGCCCTGGTGGGTAGGGGAGTGGGCGATCAGCACCGGGTTGGCGGCGGCCTCGACGTACAGCTCCACGGCCTCCCCGCCGTGCGCCGCGTCGCTGATGCGGACCCAGGGCGTGCGCGGGTTCAGGCCCTTCACCGGCGTGCCGTCGGAGCGGTAAGCCAGGCCCTCGCACTGGAAGCCCGGCAGGTTCGGGTCGAAGCCCAGGTCGAGCCGCGCCTCCACCGCCCGCCCGGCCCATCCGGCCGGGACCTCTCCGCGCACCCGGAACCACGTCGTGCCCCACGCGGGCCCCCATGCCGCGTCCCCCGGGCACTCCTCGAACGCGGCGGCCAGCCCCTCGGCGACGGGTACCGGCTCGCCCGGCGCGTCCCAGCGGGCGACCCGCAGCGGCACCGAGGCCCCGTGGACGGCGGGTTCGATCCGCTCGCGCAGCACCCGGTGCAGGCGGCGTTCGACGGTGGAGCGGTCGTCGTGCATGGCGGTGACTCCCGTCGGATCCCGGCGCTTCACCGGGGGTGGTCAGGACGTGCCGTCTCCGTCATACCCGCTCGCGCCGCCGCGGAGCAGCAGGCCGCCCAGTGCGGTGCGTCGGTGCAGCACGGCCTTGCCGGCCCGGACGGTGGCGATCAGCCCCGCGCCGCGCAGCGCCGCCGTGTGCGCGGAGACCGTCGCCGCGCTGACCCGCAGCTCCCGGGCCAGGTCGGAGGTGGTCCGCTGCTCGCCGAGCAGGTGCAGCAGTTCCGTCCGCGTGCCGCCGAGCACGCGGCCGAGCGCCTCGGCGCCCGTCGCGCCGTCCGCCCGCGGCGGCAGACCCGGACCGGCCGGATAGGTGACCACCACCGGGCGGTCCGGCAGTGCGGGCAGGTCGCTGAGCAGCACGCCGCCACCGGATCCGTGGAAGGTCGGCAGGAGCAGCAGCCCGCGCCCGTCGAGCCGGACCTCGCGGGGCGCGTCCTGCGGCAGCGTCCACACCGTGCCCTCCAGCCGGGCGCCCGGCACGAGACCCGCCAGCACCGCGCCGACCCCGCCCTCGGCAAGCTGCACGGCCCGCCGGACGAACTCGGCGTGGTGCAGGTCGCGCACCTGCTCCCAGACCGGCTCCAGCAGTGCGGCGAACGCGGCCCGCTGCGCGTGGGCGAGCGTCCGCCATGCGGCGTCCTCGCCCCGGCTCAGGTCGTGGATCCAGGCGGGCGCCGGGGTGCGGACGGGGGCGTAGACGCGCTCGAGCTCGCCACGGACGACGACCGGCGGGGTGGCGCGCAGCCGGTCCAGCGCCTGCGGCAGCGAGTCGGCGGTGCTGTCGAGGAACCCCGGTGCGCGACCGGCCGGCACCAGCTCGGCCAGCGGACGCGCGGCCCGGGTCAGGCCGCGCAGCGCGCGACGGCGCCAGGTGCCGTGGAGCACCCCGCCGTCCGGACGGCACGCCAGCGTCAGCGCGACGTTCAGCTCCTGCGCGGGCGCCGGCCTCGGCGCGACGGAGACGCGGGCGAGGTCGGCCGGGGTGAAGTGGATCCGGAGCATGGCCCCTCCCGGCTCGCCGCCATCCTTGAGGCCCGAGCCTAAAGGATCGCCCGCGCACGGACGCCGAGGTCAGGATGCGGACATGATCACTGAGCGCGTCCTGAACCGACGCACCGTCATCGCCTCGTCCCTGCTGGGCTCGGCCGCCCTGCTGCTGGGCACACCCACCAGGGCCTCCGCCTCGGCCGCCGACGCGTCCGGCGTCACGCTGACCCTCCCGGCGCCGACCGGGCCGCACCCCGTCGGGCGGCACGAGCTCTACCTCGTCGACGACTCCCGGCCCGACCCGTGGAACCCGGCCAAGTTTCCCGTCCGGGAGCTGATGCTGACGCTCTACTACCCCGCCGTCGCCATCGGCGGGACGGGCCCGGCGCCGCAACTGCCGTCCCAGGTCGCCACGGTCTTCGGCGCCCTCGCCCCGCAGGGCAGCGAGCAGGGACTGCCGTCCTCCGGAGTGGACTGGGCCGCGACCGTCTCCCACTCCTACCCCGACGCGCCGGTGCTGCCCGGACGACGCCCGGTGCTGCTGCACAGCCCCGCCGGCGGCGATCCGCGCGGCCTCGGCACCACCCTGGCCGAGGAGCTGGCGAGCCACGGCGCCGTGGTCGTCTCCGTCGACCATCCGGGCGACGCGGCGGCGGTCCAGTTCCCCGCCACGACCGCCTTCCGCACCTCCCTCGTGCGCAGGACGGTGTTCCGCGGCGACCCGCGCAACGACCCGTCCCAGTACCGCACCATGATCGACACCCGGATCGCGGACCTGCGCTTCGTCCTCGACCAGCTCGCCGTGGCGCCGTCGCTGCCGCTGCCGCTGCCCGACGGTCTCGCCGAGACCCTGGACCTGCGGCGGGTCGCCGCCTACGGCCACTCGGCGGGCGGCAGCGCCGTCGCCGAGCTGCTCCACGACGACCGGCGGGTGCGGGCGGCCGTCAATCTGGAGGGCTTTCTCGACTACGCCGACGGGCCGCTGTTCCCCGTCGCGGCCGACGGCACGGACCGCCCGCTGCTGCTGCTCGGCACCGACGGCGCCTCCTTCCGCGCGCAGCTGGACGTCTCCTGGTCGGCGCTGCTCGGCCGCTCGGGGCCGCGGGCGCGCCGGGCGCAGTTCGCGCAGGCGAACCACTACGTGTTCACCGACCTCGCGGCGATGGTCCCGCAGCTCCAGGCCGATGGCCTGGTCACGGCGGCGGCCCGGTCCGGGCTGGTCGGCGCGGTCGCGCCGGAGGTCTCGGTGCCGGAGGTGCGGCGGGCGGTGCGGCGCTTCCTGGCTCGACACCTGGCCACGTGAAATTACCCCTGGGGGTATAGTGGAGGGCATGAGCTACGACCGCACTGTCCGGATCGACACCACCGACTTCCCGGCCGCCGTCTCGGCGGTCCGGGAGGCGCTCGCCACGCAGGGCTTCGGTGTGATCACCGAGATCGACCTCACCGCCACCATGAAGGCCAAGCTCGGCGAGGAGCTGGAGGACTACCTGATCCTCGGCGCCTGCAACCCGGCGCTCGCCTACGCGGCGGTCTCCGCCGACCGCAACCTCGGGCTGCTGCTGCCGTGCAACGTCGTGGTGCGGCGCGAGGACGAGCACGTCCTGGTGCAGGCGGTCGACTCGGGCATGATGGTCCGCCTCTCCGACGCCGAGGGCCTGCGGGCCGTCGCTGAGGAGGCCACCACCCGCCTCGACGCGGCGCTCGCCGCGCTCGTCTGAACCCCACCCCACCGAGGAGCAGAGCCACCATGTGCCGTCGCGTCACCTGCCGCCGCTGCCAGAAGTACACCTACGCCGGCTGCGGCCAGCACGTCGACCAGGTCCTGTCGGGCGTCCCCGCCGCCCAGCGGTGCACCTGTGCGTCCGAGCCGAAGCCGGCCCGCAAGGGCTGGTGGCCCTTCGGTCGCTGAGGCCCTACTTCTTGAGCGCGGCGTCGACCTGCGCGGTGAAGTCCGCCACCGCGATCGCCTCGCGGTCCTGGCCGATCACACCGATCTTCGTGCCGTTGACCTCGACCGTGGGCGTGCCGGTCACATCGCCCTCGTAGAAGGCGTCGGCGACCTTCTGCGCCCACGGCAGGTAAGTACCCTCCTTGACCGCCTTGTTGAAGGCAGGGGTGCGCAGGCCGTCGACCTTGTTCGCCAGTTCGAGCAGATTGGCGGTGGAGCCGTAGGTGTCCGTCGTCTCCTTCTCCGGCTGCGCCCGGTACAGCACGTCGTGGTACTGCTTGAACTTCTGCGGGCTCTCGTTGAGCGCGGCGCCGAGCGCGGCCAGCGCGGTCTTCGAGCCCTTGCCGCCGAGGTTCTTGTCGAGGAACGCGGCCATACGGAACTCGATCTTGAGCTTGCCCTGGTCCGCCATCGCGGTGAGTGTCGGCCCGAGCGCGGTCTCGAACTTCTCGCAGAACGGGCAGCGCATGTCCTCGTGGACCGAGACGGTGTTCGGCGCGTCGGCCCTGCCGTAGGTGATCACCGTGCCGTCCTTGCCCGTCGCGTGCGCCGGCACGACGAGCGGGCCTTCGACGGCCGTGCTCGCCGAGTCCGATCCCTCCGAGGCCTCCGAGCCCTTGGCGGCGATCGCCCAGGCCACCCCGCTGCCCGCCAGCAGCGCCGCCACCACGGCACCGGCCACCACGGCGTTGCGGCGACGCCGGTGATTCGTGCGGGTGCTCGTGCCGGGGGCCATGTGCGTGGTCCTGTCTGTCGACGGTCGGGGATCTCCCCACCGTAGGCAGGTCCGCGCACCCGCCCGGAGGGGCGAAGGTCCCGATCCGCGTCACCGAGGTCCAGGCTCTGCGCTCAGGTGCGGAAGGTGCGCCGGTAGGTGTCCGGTGGGACGCCGAGGGTGCGGTGGAAGTGGCGGCGCAGGGTGGTACCGGTGCCCATGCCGGTGGCCGAGGCGACGGCGTCGACGCTGTCGTCCGTCGTCTCCAACAGCTCCTGGGCGCGCCGGATCCGCTGCGTCAGCAGCCACTGGAGCGGCGTGGTGCCGGTCACCGCGCGGAACTGGCGGGCCAGGTGACGGGAGCTCATATGGGCGTGGCGGGCCAGGTCCTCGACCGTCAGCGGCTGGTCCAGCCGCGCCATCACCCACGGGATCAGCTCGGCCAGCGCGTCGCCGTCCTGTGCGGGCACCGGTGTGGCGACGAACTGCGCCTGGCCGCCCGCGCGGTGGGGCGGCACCACCAGACGGCGGGCGACGGCGTTCGCCACCGCCGAGCCGCGGTCCAGCCGGACCAGGTGCAGGCACAGGTCCATCGCCGCCGCCTTCCCGGCGGAGCTCAGGACGCGCCCGTTGTCGACGTAGAGCACGTCCGGGTCGACCGTCACGAGCGGGTACCGCGCCGCCAGCGCCTCGGTGTGGGCCCAGTGTGTGGTGGCGCGCAGCCCGTCCAGCAGCCCGGCGGCGGCCAGGGCGAAGACGCCCGTGCAGAGCGAGACCACCCGCGCGCCCGCCGCGTGTGCCGCGCGCACCGCGGCGACCAGATCAGCGGGCGGGTCCTGGTCGACGTCGGCCAGCGCCGGGACGATCACGGTGTCCGCCCGGGCCAGCCGGTCGAGGCCGGCGTCGGGCTCGACCAGGAACCGCCCGACCCGGACGGCGCGCGGGCCGCAGATCGCCACCTCGTACCAGGGGCCCGGCACGGCGTCCGGCCGTGAGCCGAACACCTCGGTGGCCAGCGCCAGTTCGAAGTGCAGCATCCCGTCGGTCGCGGCGAGCGCGACGGTGTGCGGGCGGGTCGAGGTCATGTCCGGAAGTGTACGGGTCATGTCGTTCCGGACACTAGTCCCGGCGGGCGGTCCGCGACAGGATCGTGGCAGTGGGTCACCACCGATCAAGCACGACAGGGGAGCGGGTCATGGGTTCGGGTTCGGTTCAGGGGCGGACGGTCGCAGTGTTCGGTGCCTACGGGCACACCGGGCGGTTCGTGGTGGCGGAGCTGCGCGAGCGCGGCTTCGTTCCGCTGCTCGTCGGCCGCGACGAGGCGAAGCTGCGGGCGCTCGCGGCGCAGTGGCCGGGCCTGGAGGCACGCCCCGCGTCCGTCGACGACCCGGACGCCCTCGACCGCGCGTTCGCGGGCGCCGCGGCCGTGGTCAACTGCGCCGGTCCGTTCGCCTCGACCGCGGGCCCGGTCATCGAGGCGGCACTGCGCGCCCGGATCCCCTACGTCGACGTGGCCGCCGAGCTGGAGGCCAACCTCGACACCTTCGAGCAGTACGCGGAACCGGCCCGAGCGGCGGGCGTCCCCGTGGTCCCGGCCATGGCCTTCTTCGGCGGCCTCGGCGACCTGCTGGTCACCACCGCCATGGGCGACTGGACGGCGGCCGACGAGGTGGACATCGCCTACGGCCTCAGCAGCTGGCACCCCACCGCCGGCACGCTCGCCGCCGGCGCGGTCTCGGCGGAGCGGCGCGGCGGGCGCCGGATCCGCTTCACCGGCGGACGCCTGGTGCACCACGACGAGGCGCTGCCGACGTCGGAGTGGGACTTCCCGGAGCCGCTCGGGCCGCAGAAGGTCATCGCCGAGTTCACCATGGCGGATGTCGTCACCGTCCCCACTCACCTGACCGTCTCCGAGGTGCGCAGCCACATGACCGCTGTCGCGGCGGCCGATCTCGCGTCGGGCGCCGAGGCGCCGACCCCGGTGGACGAGCGCGGCCGTTCGGCGCAGACCTTCGTCGTCGACGTCCGCGTCCGCGCGGGCGGGGTCGAGCGCCGCGCGGTCGCCTCGGGCCAGGACATCTACGCCATCAGCGCCCCGCTCGCGGTCGAGGCGGTCGCCCGCGTCCTCGCCGGCCGCGTGCTCGCCTCCGGCGTGGCCTCCGCGGGCGCGGCCTTCGACGCCGCGGACTTCCTGCGCGCGCTGGGGAGCTACCTCACGCTGGAGACGAACGCCTGAGTGTTCGCTCCCGCAGGTAGTTGCCACCTCCAGGGGCGCGGAGAACTGCGCGACAAGCCACTGACGAGCAGATGGTCCTCAGCGCGCAGGGCCATCCGCCTCGGGTGGTTTCTCGCGCAGTTCCTCGCGCCCCCGGCCGCCGTCCCGGCGGACCAGCAACAGGGCGAGGTCGTCGCGGGCGGGGGAGGAGTGAGGCCGGGCGTCCACGAGGGCGTCGGCCAAGGACTCCAGGGGGCGGGCCGGGGCATGGGAGGCCAGTAGGCCGAGCAGGCGGCGGACCGAGTTGTCGTAGTGCTCGGCGCGGTCCTCGATCAGGCCGTCGGTGTAGAGCAGCAGGGTGTCGCCCGGCGACAGCCGGTGCTCCGACAGCGGGTACGACGCCGTCGGGTCGATGCCGAGGGGCGGGCCGCCGGGGAGGTCGAGCTCACGCGGGGTGCCCGCCGCGTCCGTGAGGACCGGCAGGGGGTGGCCCGCGCGGGCGGCGAGGAGTCGGCCGGTGGCCGTGTCCAGCGTCGCGTAGCAGCAGGTCGCGAAGAGACCGGTGTCCAGCTCCGCCAGCAGGCGGCCGGTGCGTTCCAGCACCACCGCGGGGTCGTGGCCCTCGCGGGCGAAGGCGCGCAGCGCCACCCGCAGCTGGCCCATCACGCCGGAGGCGTGCGCGCTGTGGCCCTGGACGTCGCCGATCACCAGGCCGACGCGCGGGCCCTGCCCGTCCGGCTCCAGCTCCAGCACCTCGTACCAGTCGCCGCCGACCTCCATGCCCGCCGTGCCGGGCCGGTACCGGGTGGCCACGGTGTGGTCGGGGACGGCGGGCACGCGGCGCGGCAGCATCACGCGCTGCAGCTCCGTGGCGCGCTGGTGTTCCGCGTCGAAGAGCAGGGCGCGGCCCAGCGCCTGGGCGACGATGCCGCCGAGCGCGGTGAACGTCGCGCGCTGCTGCTCGTCGAAGCGCCGCACGCCGTGGTAGCCGACGATGCAGCCGCCGATCCTCTCGCCCGCGGCGATCAGCGGCAGCACCGCCCAGGACCGGACCAGCGGCCGCTCGCCGGGCGGGGGCGGCGCGGAGACGCCCTCGACGAAGACCGGCTGTTCCTGCTCCACCGCCCGTCGCATCACCGCGGCCGCCGCAGGCCGCAGCGGGTGCAAGGACTCCGGCTGTGGCTCGTGCAGGGGACGCCGGCCGATGCCGGCCAGGTTGCCGTCGGGGGTCAGGTGGATGAGCAGCGTCTCGGCGTTGAGCGCGGGCCGGGCGATGTCGGTGAGCACGCGCATGATGTCGACGGCCGTGGTGGCCCGGGAGAGCGCGCGGGTGATGGTCAGCAGGAAGGAGTCGGACGACTGCGCGGGCGGCGCGTCGACCGGGGCGACGGGGTGCAGGCGGGCAGGGACCCTCTGCGCGCGGCCGGCGGTCTCCAGGGAGGCCGTGGCGTTGGCGGCGTAGCCGGGGTCGGGGCCGTCGTCGGTGCGGTCGAGCAGCAGGCCGATCACCCGGGCGGGGCGCCCGTCGGGGCCGAGGACGACCTCGCCCCGCTCCTCGATCAGGCGCTCGCCGCCGTCCCGGCGGGCGATGCGGTAGTGGTTGCGGTAGCGGCCACCGCGTTCCAGCACCTCGGCGGTGGCCGCCGCCAGGCGGGCCGCGTCGGAGGCGTGCAGGGCGGAGAAGAAGGCGTCGGCGCGGCCGTCGAAGTCGTCCGGCGCCACGCCGACGAGGTCGCAGACGGCCTGGTCCCAGTGGATGGCACCGTCGGCCAGGTCCCAGCGGAACGCCCCGGCGCGCGCCGCCCGGACGGAGTCGGGCAGGGACAACGGCGTCTCCTCCCGCTCCACTCGTCCCTGCTCCACGAACGCCTGCCCTCCGGCCGCCGCACGCTCCGAGGGCCGGGGCGTTGTCGCTGACATATCGATTGATCACGTCGGATCATCCGATTATGGCGACATTGCCCCGGCCCTCGCTATCGGCGCGCCGCCGACCCGGTGGACGACGGGTGGGTCAGATGCGGTCGGCGGCGATGAGGAGGTACTGGAAGCTGCCGTCCTTGTAGGCGTCGATGAAGGACTTCTCGATGCCGGTGGTCAGGTGGGTCCGGGCGCGCAGCTCCCAGTAGGGGAGGGTGGCGGCGGTGAGGTCGATGACGCTGACCGGCACGAGGCGGTTGGCGGCCATCTCCTTGAAGTAGGTGCTGCGGGGGTGGATGTCGCAGATGTAGTGGGCGTTGATCTCGCTGACGGCGCGCGAGGGCAGGCCGTAGGTGTCGTTGTAGCAGCCGGTGATGGTGACGTAGCGGCCGCCGCGCTTGAGCTGGCGGGCGTGTTCGGCGAAGAGGAGGCCGAGTTCGACGTACATGGTGCTTTCGTTGTTCCAGATGCCGTCGAAGGCGGCGGTCTCGAAGCCGGTGTCGAGCATGTTGCGCAGGTGGAAGCGGACCTTGTCGTCGACGCCGTGTTCCTTGGCCTGCTGGTTGGCGAAGTCGACCTGGTGGCTGGAGATGGAGATGCCGTCGACGCGGCAGCCGAAGCGCCGGTTGGCGACCAGGCTGCCGCCGCCGCGACCGCAGCCGGCGTCGAGCAGGCGTCCGTCGGCGGGGATCGGGCCGAGGTGGTCGGCCAGCAACTGCGCCTGGACGGACTCGAGGCGGTGCAGTTCGCGGACGGTGCGTTCCTCGCGGGTGTCCTGCGGTCCCTCCAGAACGGACCAGTCGGGCTCACCGATGCCGTAGTGGTGGTGGTAGAAGCCGTCGACCTCGCCCAGACGCAGGTTCACGGGGTTGCGCTCGGCGTTCCAGTACGCGGCCACGGAGTCCTGGTACGGGCTGGTGCGCACGGGGTCGGTGCCGTTGGCCTGGGAGGGGAGCGTGGTCTTCTCGCTGAGGATCACAGCTGTTCTTCTCCGGTTCTCGGTGATCGTGAAGTGGTGCCGGTGGTGCCTTTGCTGCTGGTCCTGCGGGTCCTGCTGGTCCCGCTGGTCCTGCCGGTTGGTCAACTGCCGCCGTTGTAGCGGGCGCTGGTGGCGTGCCAGGTGTGGCTGCCGCCCATCCAGGCCCACACGCCGGCCAGGAACCGTTTGAGCTCGGGCGAGCCGAGGGCGCTGAGCGCGGCGGACTCCGCCTCGACCAGGTGCATCAGCTCGTCGTGGACGGCCGCGGCCTTGTCCACGGCCTCCTGGAGCGTGCAGCCCTCCTCGGCGGCGATGAGGTTGGGCAGGTTGGTGTCGGTCGGGTCTTCCTTGCCCATCGAGTACAGGTCGTTGAGCAGGACGTTGGCCACGCCCGCGTACAGGTAGGTGCGGCGCACCCGGTGGTCGGCGAACTCGTGGGCGGGCAGCTCGTACCCGCCGACGGGATCGACCAGCACCATGCACGGGAAGAAGGCGTTCTCGTACCGGTGCATCAGGTACTCCCACACCGCGGGCCTGCGCCCGGACATCCGCCACTCGGCCTCCTGGCCGTAGCCGACGAACATCACCGCCAACTCGTGGCGCAGGCGCGCCACCTGGGTCGGGTTGGCGATCGTCCCCAGCAGCGCGAGCGCGGAGCGGAAGGCGCGCAGCACCGGCTCGGAGGCGACGACCTTCTCGAACTCCGGCTCGTAGCGCAGGGGCAGGCGGATCGGGTCGACCACGGCGTGGGCGAGGGCGACTCGCAGACCGATCAACTCGGGCCTGGTGTCATCGCCTTCGTCGACCCAGTGGTCGTCCACCGCCCACTCCGCCAGCCCGCAGCGCGCTGCGGCGAGCAGCCGGTCCGGGTCGTCGGTGTCGGGGTGGGCGAGCATGAACAGCCGGCCGAAGTCGTGCTTGCGCAGCCGTTCCAGCCGGCCCTGGAACAGGCCCATCTCCTCCGCCCAGGCCACCAGCCGCTCGTTGACGACGTGCCCGAGCACGGGATCGTCGCGCACCGCCCTGGGGCAGTACAGCTCGGGCACGACGACGCTCGCCGACGAAGCCGGCTCGGCGGCCGACGGCGACGCCGGGGCAGGTGCCGCAGCTGCGTCAGGCGTGTCGGCGGCGGAGTCGAGGTCGGCCGCAAGGGCGTCGCGGAAGAGGCGGACGGCTGTCGTGCCCGGACCCGCCGGACCGGCCAGGAGGCGGCCGAGCACGTCGGCGTCGAGGTGCGGCATGGTGGCTCCCGTTCTCACGCGTGCGGTGCCGCGATGTCGACGTTCTCCAGGATCCCGATCGCGTCCGGAACCAGGATCGCCGTCGAGTAGTAGGCGGTGACCAGGTAGGAGATGATCGCCTTCTCGTCGATCCCCATGAACCGGACGTTGAGGCCGGGCTCGACCTCGTCGGGCAGGCCCAACTGGTGCAGGCCGACCACGCCCTGGTTGTCCTCGCCCATGCGCATCGCCATGATCGAGGTGGTGTGACCGTCCTCGATCGGCAGCTTGCCGCAGGGGAAGATCGGCACCCCGCGCCAGGCCGGGATCCGGTGGCCGTTGCGCTCGATCGTGTCCGGGTAGAGCCCGCGCCGGTTGCACTCGCGGAAGAAGGCGGCGATCGCCTTGGGGTGGGCCAGGAACATGGTGGTGCTGCGCCGCATGCTGAGCAGCTGGTCCATGTCGTCCGGCGTGGGCGGGCCCGACCAGGTGCTGATCCGCTGGTCGTAGGCGGTGTTGTGGAGCAGGCCGAACTCGCGGTTGTTGACGAGCTCCCACTCCTGCCGCTCGCGGATCGCCTCCACGGTGAGCTTCAACTGCTGCTCGGTCTGGTTCATCGGGCTGTTGTAGAGGTCGGCCACCCGGGAGTGGATCCGCAGCACGGTCTGCGTCAGGCTCAGGTCGTACTCGCGCGGCGCGAGTTCGTAGTCGACGAAGGTGTTCGGGATGACCGGCTCGCCGTCGTGACCGGCGCTGACCTCGATGGAGGCCTCGCCCTTGCTGTTCGTGGCGCGCTGCGAGTCCGTGACGAAGCGGTCGATGTGGTCGCGCAGTTGGGGCGCCCGGTCGAACAGGTCCAGCACCTGGGACCAGGCCAGCACCATCGCGGTGCCGGCCGTGGAGGCCTGGGCGGTGGTGAGCCACAGCGGGTCGCTGGTCAGCACGGCCTCGTCGCCGAGGTGGTCGCCGTCGGTGACCACGCCGAGCAGGTTGGTGTCACCGTACTTGCCCGTGCTCAGCCGGTTGATCCGGCCGTGGGCGATGATGAACACCTCCTCGATCGGGGTGCCCTCCTCCACGAGCACCTCACCGGCGCGGAACTCCCGCACCTGGAAGCGCGAGGCGAGCTCCCGCAGCACCGCCAGGTCCTCGAAGTCCCGCAGTGCCGGGATCTCCCGGAGCGTCTCCGGGACGATCTGCACGTCGTCCGCCCCGCCCTGCACGAAGCCGACCCGGCCGCGCCCCACCGCGAGCGACAGCCGCCGGTTGACCCGGTAGGTGCCGCCGGCGACGTTGACCCACGGCAGGTTCTTCATCAGCCAGCGTGAACTGATGCCCTGCATCTGTGGCGTGGACTTGGTCGTGGTCGCCAGGTTGCGCGCGGCGCGGGTACTGAGGCTCTGCTGGTCGGGAGCTCCGTCTACCCCTGCGGGGCTCTCCGTGGCCTCCATGGACATGGGTGCGACCTCCTGGCTGGTCCGGTGTTCCGGTGAATGGTCCTGAATCCAGTAAGCGGGACAGGAGTTGGCCGTGGGGCTGGCTCGCGCTGCTGCGACGTTGAAAGTTCGACGACGTTGAAGGCGACGTCGAAGCGCTCGCTACAGGGCCTGCAGGCGGGTGAGCACGCCGCGTCCGGGCGCGGTGGCGTGGAAGGGGCGCAGGCGGCTGCGCAGGGTGCGGGCGGCGCGGTCGGCCCGGGCGGAGCGCAACAGCGGCCAGTCGTCGAGGAAGGCGTGCCAGGCCGCGCAGGCGGGTTCCAGCGTGCCGCCGTCCAAAAGGAGTTCGCCCAGGCGGGCATTGCTCACCGCGCGGGCGCGGCGTTCCTCGTACGGGCGCAACCGGACCGAGCGGCGTAACGCCGCCACCGCCCCCGGACGGTCGCCCAGCGCGTCGAGCACCTCGGCCTGATGGTGCTCGTGGGCGGCCCGATGGTAGTCGCCGCCCGCGTCGGCGCGACCCAGGAGCTCGGCGGAACGTTCCAGCACGGTGAGCGCCCGCCTGCGCTCGCCGCGGCCCGCCGCCGCGACGGCCAACTGACCGACCACGGCGGCCGCGAGCAAGGTGGGGAGCCGGGACCGGTGGCTGGTGGCGGCCTCGGCGAGGGTGAGCGCGTGGTCGCGGTGTCCGAGCTCGTGGGCCTGCATGCTGAGGGCCCGCAGCGCGGCGGCCTGGCCGGGGGCGTCGTCGGCCTCGGCCGAGAGCCGCGCGGCGGCGAGGTAGTAGCCCTGGGCGACGCCGTGGCGTTGCTCGTCGTGGCACATCGAGCCGGCCAGGCAGGTCAGCGCCGAGGCGACGAGCAGGAGCTCGCGTCTGGTGCGGGGCGCGGCGGGTGCCGCGAGCCACTGGGCGACGCTGCTGCGCAGGAAGCCGGTGAGGGCGGCCCGGGAGTGCCCGCCGCCGTAGGCGGAGTCCACCACGGTGAAGGTGTGCAGCATGTTCTGCGCCGCCCGGACATGGGCGACGGTGACCCGCTCGCCCGCCGGGCCCCGGTGGTGCGCGCGGCCCGACGGCGCGGACCCGACCGGCGCGACCGACACGACCGACGCGACGGGCGGGAGCGGCGGGGTGAGCGGCGGCTCTGCGGCGCCGAGCCGGTAGGGGCGGGCGCGCGGCTGGACCGCGTCCAGCTCGGCGAGCTCGACCAGGGCGGGACGTGCGGCGGCGACCGCGACCCGCTCGGGCGGCTCGGGTGCGAGGCCCGCGTCGGCGGGGCGCAGCGGGCGGCCGAGCCGGCGGGCCAGGGCCTCCGCGACGACGGCCGCGACGTCGGCGGGCGGTCGGGTGCCCGCCATCCAGTGGGCGACGGAGGTGCGGTCGTAACGCAGCGTCAGGCCGATCTCGGCCCCTGCCCGGTTCACGGCGCGGGCCAGAGCGGCACCGCTCCAGCCGGCCTCGTGGGCGAGTGCGCGCAGGCGTACGTTGGGGTGGCGTGGCGCCATCGGGGTGCAGTCCTCCGGTGCGGGTGGCGGGTGGCGGGTGGCGAGCGGAGCGCTCGCGGTCTCCTCGTCCGATTCATGAACCGTCCGGCCTGCGGCGACGCGTGCCGGGCGCGGCGCATCGGAGTGCGCCCCGGCGCACCTGCGAGCCGCGCGCTGCGCATGACAATTCGTACTCGGTCGAGCGTTCGAGGCTGTTCGACGTGTACACGACGAGCAGGGCGGCGGAGTGATCATCCAGCATTGCCGCTCGCTCGCAAATGATCATGTTCGGTCGGCCCGGGCCGGGAGCGCGCGGGTGGTGGCCGACGGTGACCGGTGCGCGGGGAGGTGAGCAAGGGGCGCGCGTAAACCAGTGCGCGCCCCCTCCGCCATCCGGTCCAGTACCGCGCGCGCCGTGCCTGCTCCCGGGCGATCCTGACGGTCCCACGCCCCCGACACGAAGGGACGCCCCGATGGCGCAGCAGCAGCTGTGGGCGCCGCCGCCCCCGACGCCCTACGGCGAGGTGCTCCCCGAGCTCGACCTGCCCGCACCCGACGCCCAACGGCGCTGGACCGTACTGCTGCGCTGGCTGCTGGCGGTCCCGCACTACATCGTGCTGGCCGTCCTCGGCTTCATCGGCTTCTTCGTCGTCGTCTTCGGCTGGTTCGCCGCCCTCGTGCTCGGCCGACTGCCGGGACCGGTCGCCCGCTACCTCGCCGGGCTGCTCGTCTACCAGACCCGCGTCTTCGCCTACAGCACGCTGCTGGTCGACCCGTACCCGCCCTTCGGCTTCGACGCCCCGAGCTACCCGGTCCAGGTCGACGTCCGGCCCGCCGAGCTGAACCGGCTCGCCGTCTTCTTCCGACTGATCCTCGCCATCCCGGCGGCGATCGTGCAGAGCCTGGTCACGACCGGCTGGTACGTGCTCTGCTTCTTCTTCTGGCTGATCGCCCTGGTCCTCGGCCGGCTCCCGGAGCCGATCTTCGGTGCGACGGCGGCCACGGCCCGCTACACGATGCGGTTCAGCGCCTACTGGACCATGCTCACCGCCGCCTATCCCAAGCGGCTCTTCGGCGACGAGTCCCTCGCGCTGGTGGAGCGGCGTTCGGCGAGCCGGCCACTGCTGCTGTCCGGCGGCGCCAAGGCCCTGCTCGTCGCGTTCCTGGTGCTGGGCCTGGTCAGCAGCGGAGTCAGCTCCACGGTGCAGAGCGACAACTCGTCCACCACGACCGTCACCACCAACGCCACCCGCTGAGTCCGCCCTGCGGCCCGATGCGGCTGCGCGCCGCCGGATGTGGCAGGGTCGGCGGCATGAGTCTCACCGACGACCTGTGGTCCGACATCGAGTCGATCTACGCCGAGATCCTTGAGCACCCGTTCGTCCGCGGGCTCACCGACGGCACGCTGCCGCGCGCCGCGTTCCGCCACTTCGTCGAGCAGGACTCCCTCTACCTGCGCGACTATGCCCGCGCCCTGGCCCTGTGCGGCGCCCGCGCGCCGGAGTCCGCGGCCCTGCGGGCCTTCGTCGAGGACGCCGTCGGCGCGCTCGCCGCCGAGCAGGAGATGCTCGCCGGTTTCGGCGCCGAGCTGGGCGACGAACCGTTGCGGGAGCTGGTCCTCCCCACCACCCGCGCCTACACCACCCACCTGCTCGCCGCCGCCTACGGCGGCAGCTACGCGGAGGCCGTCGGCGCGGTGCTGCCCTGCTACTGGATCTACGCCCGGGTCGGCGAGCACCTGGTGGAGAAGTCCTCGCCCGACCCCCTCTACGCCCGCTGGATCGCCGCCTACGGCGACGAGGCCTTCCAGTCCGTGGTGCGGCGCGTGCTCGCGCTGACGGACGCGCTGGGTGAGGAGATCTCCCCGGCCGAACGGCGCCGGACGCGCGAGTGCTTCGTGACCTCCTCCCGCTACGAGTGGATGTTCTGGGACGCCGCATGGAGGGGCGAGCGTTGGCCCGTCTGAGTCTCAGGCGTCCGGGCCGCGCCGGGATGCTGGTGGGTGCGGCCGGACTCGCCGTCGTCGCCGTGGGCGTCCTGGTCGCCGTCGGTGCGACGAGCGCCCAACGGCTCGTCGCCCACGCGGTGGCCGGGTCGGACCCCTTGGCGGGACTGCCCCCGCTGCTCGCGGGCGCGGTCTTCGTGCTGCTCTACGCCGTCGCGACGGTCGTGCTGGTGCCCAAGCCCGTGCTCAACCTCGCGGCCGGCGCCTGGTTCGGGACGGCGGTGGGCCTGCCGCTGGCGGTCGCCGCGACCACGCTGGGCGCGACGGCCTCCTTCGCGCTCGGCCGCGCGGCGCTGCGCGGCCGCCGCTTCGCGTTCCTGGAGCGACGCGGCTTCGCCACGCTCGACCGCGAACTGCGCGACCACGGCTTCCGTGCGGTGCTCGCGATGCGGCTGCTTCCCGTCCTGCCCTTCGCCGCGATCAACTACGGCTGCGCGATCGGCGGCACCCGCCCCGCGCCCTTCGCGGCCGCGACGGCCCTCGGCGTGATCCCCGGCACGGCCGCCCTGGTGCTCGCCGGGGCGACGGCGTCGGCGCCGAGCACGACCGGCACCTGGACCTCGCTCGGCGCGCTGGTGCTGCTGGGCGGTGTGAGCCTGCTGCCGCGGGCCCGCCGCGCCTCCGCCCCCGCGTCGGCGCCGCACCACCTCGTGGACGGCGGTTGACGCGCAGGTCGCGGCGCTGGTCAACTGTCGGTGTGAACACCGAGCAGCGTCTCGTCATCCGAGGCCACATCGACTTCGGTCGTGTGTGGTCCGCGGCGTGTCGCGCCTGACGTCCGTCCTCCGCTGACTCGGTAGCGGGCCGCCCTGCCCGGCCTTCCTCTCCTCGTGAGCCCTCACTCGTGAGACCTCCTGTGAGCCCTCGTCATGGGCCGAGCGATTCCTCGCGTGTTGCCGCTGCCGTGCGCCCCCTTCACCTTTGTCACCGAAACGAGGTAGCGACCCCATGACCACGGCCCAGGACGCCTGGAAGAACTGGCTCGACCAGCGCGTCATCACCGTCCGCGCGCCGCACGGCCCGCTGTCGCTCACCGGAACGCACTGGCTGCGCGACCTGGGCACCGGGGTGCCGGGCGTGCCGGGGCGGTGGGAGCTGGACGAGAGCGGCTCCTGTGTCACGCTCACCGCCACCCGTCACGACGGACTCGCCGTCGACGACGAGCCGTTGGACAGCACGGTGCGCCTGTGCCCGGACACCGCCGAGCGGCCGTCCCGGATCACCCACGGCGGCCGCCGGCTCAGCCTGATCCTGCGCGACGGCGAGTACGCGGTCCGGGTCTTCGACCCCGCCGCTCCGGCCCGCGCGTCGTTCGCAGGCATCGCCGCCCACCCCTACGACCCGTCCTGGGCCCTGGCGGCGCGCTTCGTGCCCTACTTGGAGGAGCAGACCGTCCCGGTCCCCAACGCGGACGGCCGTGACCGCGGCCTCGCCCTGGCCGGCACGGTGGCCTTCACCGCCGCCGACGGCACCGCCCACACGCTGGCGGTCGGCCGTGGCACGACGGGCTCGCTGAGCGCGGTCTTCAGCGACGAGGAGCAGCAGAACTACCGCTTCCGCTTCGTCGAACTCCCCGCCCCGGCCGCCGACGGCACGACAGTCCTCGACCTCAACCGCGCCTACCTGCCCCCGTGCGCCTTCGCCGACCACTTCCTCTGCCCGTTCCCCCCGCCGGGCAACCGGCTCCCCCTCGCGGTCCGCGCCGGCGAGCGTCAGGTCCAGCGCCAGTAGGCCCACGGGACGGCGAACGCCGCGTCGGCCGACGCGGCGTTCGCCGTCGACTCCGTGACGAACCGTCACCCACGGTGCCCGGAGGGTGCGTTGCTGAGGCCGCGCACAGGGATCTGTGCGCGGCCCAGGGGTGGGGCATCCGTTCTCCGGTCAGGGGCGGCCGGTCAGGCGGCTGCGAGGACCGGGCTGGTCGGCAGGGCGTCCACGAAGGCGTCCACGGCCTCCAGGAGCCGCTGCTCCGTCTCCGGGCTGAGCTCCACCGCGTCGGCGCCACGGGCCACGATGGTGCGGTCCAGGAGGAAGACCCCGCCCACCACGTGCCGGGCCGCGAGGGCGCTCAGGACCGGACGCAGCGCGTAGTCGATGCTGAGCAGGTGGGCGATCGTGCCACCGGTCGCCAGCGGCAGGACGGTCTTGCCGGCCAGGCCGTCCTGGGGGAGCAGGTCGAGGAAGGCCTTGAGCAGGCCCGTGTAGGAGGCCTTGTAGACGGGGGTGGCCACCACGACGCCGTCGGCCGCCGCGACCGCGTCCAGCGCCCGGCGCACCTCGGGGTGCGCGGTGTCGGCCTCCAGCAGGGCGTCCGGCGGCAGCCCGCGCAGGTCGAGGTGCTCGACGTCGAAGCCACTCAGTGACAGGCGCCGGGCCAGATGGCCGGCGAGCGGGGCGGTACGGGACGACCGGGCGGGGCTGCCGGAAATCACGAGCAGTGTGGACACGAATGGCTCCCGGGAGAGAACGAATGCGAAACACGCAGCGGGCAACGACCGGACGACGGTGTCGGTCGGCAGAAAATGCGGGGGGTGCGAAAAGGGAATTCCAGCCGGAACTCGGTTGAAGGAGATCAGCAGGTCAGAGCCGTGCTGGGCGCGACGCGGAAGGCGTCAGCGGCCGCAGGCACAGATGGCGCTGGCCTGACGTCGCAGATCGACGTGCAGGCGCGCGAAGAGGACCTCGAACTGACTCACGCAGCCAGAATGTCAGCCGTCTCCGCCCGGCGTCAATGACGGAATTGTTTCGAATTTCACCGCGGCGGCCGGGTGTCTGCACCCCTCGGCGTGGTGTTGATGGTGTGCACGCGGCCCGGGGACCGGTAGGCTCGTGCGGTCCGACGGGCCGTCAGGCCCGCGGTGCAGCAAGAGCCCAGACCGTCGTGATCCGACCAACTCGGGGGTTTCATGCGCATCCGAACCAGGGCCACCGTCACCGCGACCGCACTCGCGCTGGCCGTCGTCTCCACCGCCGCCGGACAGGCCGCCGCAGGCCAGGCCCCGGCGGCGGGCCACAGCCACGGCACCTACCTCGGCGCCGTCTCGCCCGGCGACCCCTACGCGGGCTGCGACATCAGCGCCGACGGCAGCGGTACCAACTACCCGGGCACCGCGGACGAGCCCTACGTCTCGGCCGACCCGCGCAACCCGCACCAGGTCATCGCCGTCTACCAGCAGGACCGCTGGTCCAACGGCGGCGCCCGCGGCACCGCCGAGAGCTGGAGCAGCGACGGCCGCCACTTCCACCACGTGGCCCTGCCGTTCACCCACTGCGCCCCCGGCGGCCTCGACTACCAGCGCGCCTCCGACGCCTGGGTCAGCTTCGGTCCCGACGGCACCGCCTACGTCAGCGCGCTCGTCTTCGACGACACCACCAACCGCAACGGCGTCGCGGCGGCGACCTCCTACGACGGCGGACGGACCTGGAAGCACGTCACCAAGCTCATCGACGACAACGACCCGGCGATCGGCAACGACAAGAACTCCGTCACCGCCGACCCGTTGCACCCGGGCGTCGCCTACCAGGTCTGGGACCGCCTCGACCAGACCAGCGGCCCGAAGGCGAGCTTCACCGGCCCCGCGTACCTCTCCATCACCCGTGACGGCGGCCGCACCTGGTCCAAGGCCCGCCCGTTCGTCGACACCTCGGTCGTCCCGAACTCGCAGACCATCGGCAACGTCATCGTCGTGGACCGGCACACCGGCACGCTCTACGACTTCTTCAACGACATCACCTACACCGACGCCACCGCGAACACCGCGCTCGATTCGCACTACGCGATGGTGGCCTCGCACGACCAGGGCCGCACCTGGTCCAAGCCGGTCCGGGTCACCACTGACACCTCCGTCGCGGAGGTCGACCCGAACGCGCCGAACGACCCGAACAAGGCACTGCGCGCGGGCGGCGGGCTGCCGAGCGTCGCCGTCGACCCGAGCACCGGCGAGCTCTACCTCGCCTACGAGGGCTCGGACTTCACCGGTGGCGCCTACGACCAGATCCAGCTCGTCCACTCCAGCGACCACGGCCGCACCTGGTCGAAGCCGGTCCGACTGAACCAGTCCCCGGGCAGCCCGGCGTTCACGCCGTCCATCGCGGTGGACTCACAGGGCACGGTCGCGGTCACCTACTACGACCTGCGCTACCTCCAGCCCGGCAACACCACGACCCTCCCGACGGCCGGCTGGCTGCTGACCTTCCCGCGCGGCGGTGAGGCCACCCCCGTCGAGCGTCAGATCACGCCGGTCTTCGACTGGCTGCTCGCCCCGAACGCCGGCGGCCACATGCTCGGTGACTACGAGGGCATCACGACCGACGGTCCGTTCGTCCGTCCGATCCTCGTCGAGACGAACACGGCGCCCACGGCGGCGGGCGTGAACATCGCGGACGCGTTCTCGGGCCTGTTCTCCGCCGAGACACTGCGCGGCCCGGCGGCGGCTGCTCACTACGTCGCCCCGGCGGTGCCGACAGTTGCGGGACGGATCTTCAACCGCCTCCGCAGGTAGTTGCACCATCAGGGGCGCGAGCGACTGCTCGACAAGCCACTGACAGGCGGATGGCCCTCGACGTCCAGGGCCATCCGCACGTCAGTGGTTGCTCGCGCCCCCAGTCAGTGCCACTCACTCGTTGTGCAGCACCTTGGCGATCGTCACGCGCGCCGCCGACCGGGACGGGATCAGCGCGCCCAGCGCGGCCAGGGCCACGCCGGAGAGGGCCAGTAGTGCGAGGTTGCCCGGGTGCCACACCTCCCGCATCGACGCGGGGAAGTCGATGCCGCCGGCCTGGCCCGTGACCGGCAGGATCAGGCGGTGGGCCAGCATGCCGAGGGGGACGCCGACCGCGCCGCCCGCCAGGCCCAGCGCGGCCATCGAGGTGACCATCATCGCCGTGACCTGACGTGGCGTCATCCCGATGGACTTGAGCATCCCGAGATCCCGCCGCCGCTCCCGCGCGTTCAGCACCACGGTGTTGAACACGCCCAGTGCCGCGACGGTGCCCAGCAGCAGGCTCAGCACGGACGCCGAGCCGACGGCGGTCATCGCGCCGGCGTTGACCGTGTCCTTGCCGGAGGGGTGGAGCCCGGGGTCCGCCGCGCGGACCGCGCGTTGGTACGCGGCCGCGTCCGTGCCGGGGGCGAGCTTCACCAGGAACTGGCGCGGGGTGACGGCGGGGTCGAGCGCGGTGGCGGTGGACCAGTCGGTGGAGACGTAGTCCGGGTCTCCGGTGAGGGTCTCGCCGACGATGGTGACCTGTTCCGTCCGCCCGGCCGTCGCCAGCGTCAGACGGTCGCCCACGGCGGCGGCGTGGAGGGTCAGGAAGCCGGGGGAGACCACGATCTCACCCGGTCCGTCGAACCAGCGGCCGTCGACGACGAGGGTGCCCAGGTCCGAGGAGAGGCCCTGGTAGGCGAGCAGGTTCATCCCCTGGGCGACACCGGGCAGGCGCACCGGCACGTACGCGGACGGCGTCACCTGCCTCGCTCCGGGCAGGCCGCTCAGCAGGGGTCCGATCTGCGCGGCGGTGTGGGTCGGCGGGGTCATCCCGACGTCCGCGCGGCCCGCGTTCACGACCACCTGGTAGGCGCCACCGCCCTCGGCCGCGGTGCCGAACGCGGTGACCGTCGAGGCCAGGCCGGTCGAGAAGGTCACCGTCGTCACGCCCAGCACCACCGCCGCCAGCGTCAGCAGGCTGCGGCCCGGGCGGGCGAAGGGCAGGCCGAGCCCGAGGCTGACCGAGCGCGGCAACGGGGAGCCCGTCAGCCGCCGTTGGATCCGCAGCGCGCGGCCGGTGCGCTGGGCGCTGCCGGCGCTGATCGCGCGGGCGGCGGGGAGAGCGCGGGCCCGCAGCGACGGCAGCAGCGCCGCGAGCAGCACCAGCGCGGGGACGCCCAGCAGGGCGACGAGGTCCACCCAGGGACTCAGGCCCACACTGTCGCCGAGCTCGGTGCCGTCCACGCCGTTGAAGATCTGCCGGAGCAGCGGCTGTTCCGCCAGGTCGCCCAGCACGGTGCCCAGGACGCAGCCGACGAGCGCGGGCACGGACACCATCACCAGATAGACGGCCACCACCTGGTTCGGGGTGAAGCCCAGTGCCTTCAGCACACCGATGTGACGGAACCCGGAGACCACCGCGCCGCTCACCACGTTGCCGACGATGAGCGCCGCGACGAGCAGGCCCAGCACGCCGAAGACCATCAGGAACGGCACGAAGGCGCTCGGGGTGTGCTCGGCGCGCTGTTCCAGGCTCAGGTAGGACTGCGAGGCGGTGAGCGCGCCGGGCGGCAGCGAGCCGGTGACGGCGGCGAGGTCGCCCGCCGTCTCGCGGTCGTCGGCGGCGTGCGCGAAGCGGTAGAGCATCTGCGCGGAGGACGGGTGCAGCGCCGCCATCTGGTCCGGTGCGACCCAGGCGTCCGCGGTCCGGCTCACACTGGAGGCCAGCCCGACCACGGTGAACCGGACGCCGGACAGCGTGATCTGCGCGCCGAGTGCCGAGCGCCTGCCCTCGCCGCCGATCCCCGGTGGCGAGCTGAACACCACCTCGCCCGGGCCGGTCGCCCAGTGGCCCGCCCACAGGTTCACCCGGTCCACCGGACCGCCCGGATCGGCCCGGCCCACGACCGTCACCGGGCCCGCGTCGTTGATCGTCACCGGCCGGTCCAGGGTCGCCACGGCCTGTGCGAAGGGCCCCGCGCTCGCCACGACGCCCGCGGCATGGGCCGTCGCCGCAAGCTGCGCCGCATCCACCCTCGCCGTGTCGAAGGTCGCGGTCAGCTGCGCGCCCTGCTGCCGGGCGAAGGCCCGGTCGAACGGCGCGGAGGCGGCGTCCAGCAGTCCCAGCGCGACCACGATCGTCATCGTCGAGACCAGCACCACCAGGGCGATGACGGACGTCTGCAGCCTGCGCCGCCGCACCGCCGCGCGGGCGGCCTGCCACACGGCCCTCATCCGGCACGCTCCAGGCTGCGCTCGCCGACGACGCGGCCGTCGGCGAGGTCGACGACTCGGTTGGCGCACCGCGTCGCCAGCCGCGGGTCGTGGGTGACCAGCAGCAGGGTCTGCCCGATCTGGTTGAGGTCCAGCAGCAGGTCCATCACCTGCTCGCCGGAGTGGCTGTCCAGCGCTCCCGTCGGCTCGTCGGCCAGCAGCAGCGCCGGGCGGTTCATCAGCGCCCGGGCCACCGCCACCCGCTGCCGCTCCCCACCGCTGAGCACGGCCGGGAAGGCGTTGCGGCGGTCCGCGATGCCGAGCTCGTCCAGCAGCTCCTGGGCCCGTCGCCGCGCCTGCCGCGCGGGGGTGCCCGTCAGTTGGGCGGCCAGCGCCACGTTGTCGAGCGCGGACAGGTCGTCGAGCAGGTTGAAGAACTGGAAGACCATGCCGATGCGGCGCCTGCGGAACAGCGCGAGGCCCGTCTCGTTCAGTCCGGTCAGGTCCTCCCCGTGCACGGTGACCCGCCCGGAGGTGGGCCGGTCCAGTCCGGCCACCATGTTCAGCAGCGTCGACTTGCCGCAGCCGGACGGGCCCATCACCGCGACCGCCTCACCGCTGCGGATCTCCAGGGAGACGCCGTTCAGCGCGTGGTGGTCGCCGTACTCCTTGCGAACGTCCTCCAGCCGCACCACCAGCCGCGGTTCGTCCTCGCCCGTCCCGGGCCCGGTCACTGATCCACTCGTCATGACGGGAAAGCTACGGTCCGCCTCGGGGCCGCGGCATCCCACTGCGGATGCAACCGCGGCGTGGGGGTCATCCCGTGGTGGTACGGCGCTGCACCCGCCGTATGACGCGCGATCGCTCCAAGATCTGCAAAGGTGGGAGGGTGGGGGCATCGGTGGTGGACTGGATGGCGGCGGCGCTCGTGGCCGCCTGCCTGGCCGCGGGCTGGTTCGGCCTCGGGTACGCGCGGGAGCGTCGCGCCCGGCGGCGGGCGCTCGGCGACCGGGGCTGGCTGCTGGAGCGCGAGCGGGAGAACGCCGCGCGGGACGCGGTCGCCGCCGAGCGCGCCAGGATCGCCCGGGAGCTGCACGACATCGTCAGCCACAACGTGAGCCTGATGGTCGTCCAGGCCGGTGCGGCCCGCGAGGTCCTCACCACGCTGCCGGACGAGGCGGCCGCCGCGCTGCGCGCCGTCGAGGGCGCGGGTCGCGACACCATGACCGAACTGCGGAACCTGCTGGGCCTGCTGGCCCCGGCACAGGACGGCTCGGAGCCGTCCCCTGCCGCCGCCGAGGAGCCCGCGCTCGCGGACGACCTGGCGCCGCAGCCCGGACTGGACCGGCTCGGCGCACTCGTCGACAAGGTGTCCTTCGCGGGGGTCCCGGTCGAGGTCCGCGTGCTGGGCGAGCCGAGGAGCCTGCCCGCCGGTGTGGACGTCACCGCCTACCGGATCGTCCAGGAGGCCCTCACCAACGCGCTGCGCCACGGCGACGACGGGGGCAGGGCGGAGGTCACCGTGCGCTACGCCGACACCTCGCTCCGGGTCGAGGTGCTCACCACCGGCGCCAGCGTACTGGCGGGTGGCGCTCCGCCCGGCCCTACGGCGAACCCTGGCGCCGGGCGGGGCCTGATGGGCCTGCGCGAGCGGGTCGCCGTCTACGGCGGCGACCTCGACGCCCGCCGCCGCCTCGGCGGCGGCTACCGCGTCCGCGCCCGCATCCCGCTGGAGCGGCCGTGACCGGCGCTGACGTGACCGGCACCGAGCAGCGGGCCCCACGGGTCGTCATCGCCGACGACCAGGAGCTGATCCGCACGGGCTTCCGCCTGATCCTCACCAGCCGCGGCATCGACGTGGTCGGCGAGGCCGCGGACGGCGTGGAGGCGGTTGCAGCGGCGCGGCGACTGCGGCCGGACGTCGTGCTGATGGACATCCGCATGCCCAACCTCGACGGCCTGGAGGCCGCCCGCAGGATCCTCGCCCACGACCCCTCCTGCCGGGTCCTGATGCTCACCACCTTCGACCTCGACCGCTACGTCTACGCGGCGCTGGCCGCGGGCGCGAGCGGCTTCCTGCTCAAGGATGTGACGGCTGCTCATCTCGCGGCGGCGGTCCGGCTGGTCGACACCGGCGACGCGCTGCTCGCCCCCTCGATCACCCGCCGCCTCGTCGAACGCTTTGCCGCGCCGGAGCCGGGGGTCCCGGAGATCGCCGAATCCCTGGCCCCGCTCACTCCGCGGGAGCGCGAGGTGCTCACCCTGGTCGGCCGCGGCCTGTCCAACGCCGAGCTGGCGGAGGCGCTGACCCTGAGCGAGGCGACGGTGAAGACACACGTGGCGCGGATCTTCGCCAAGCTGGACCTGCGGGACCGGGCGCAGGCGGTGGTCCTGGCGTACGAGTCCGGCCTGGTCCGACCGGGGACCTAGGAGCGTGAGGCTCCGCCGCGGGGCGCTCACGCTCCAGATCGACGCCGCGCACCACCCGTACGTCGCCTCGCACGACGGCTCCACGGAGGACCTCTGCGCGGAGCTCGGCTGAGCAAGGAGGAGGTGTCCGGGCCCGTACGGGCCCGGACACCTCCTACCGTTGCGTCGCTACCGTCGGGCCGCCCCTACTGGGAGGACCGGCACGGGTTGGTGTCCAGCACGTTCCGGAAGTCGTTGTAGACGAAGTGGGGTCCACCGACTCCGGGGTAGGCCAGCTGGACCAGGCCGCCGAACTCGGCCTGGCTGCTGCCACCGAAGCTGTTCTTCGTGCCGGGGATGTTCGCCCCGCCCTCCTGCCACAGGCACGAGCCGTCCTGGCGCATGGTGGAGAAGAAGGGGTAGAACTGGGCGCCGGGCGGCGGGTTGACACAGTGGGCGCCGGTCGTGCGGTTGCACGGCACGGGCAGGGTGTCGTTGTCCTCGATGCGCGGCAGGTCCGTCTCGAACGCCACCCGCTGGAACTGCCGGCCGTCACGGAAGGTCGGGCTGGAGAAGATGATGGGCGTCGGCTTCGTGGCCCGGTCGACTCCTGGTGAGCCGGTGCCCGGCCAGGTCAGCTGGTACGGAACGCCGTTGTAGTCGTCGTCCGTCGGCGAGTTGCCCAGGCAGCCGCCGATCCGCACGAGTGTGGAGTCGCTCGGGTTGAAGCACCCGTTGTCGTCCGCGTCCAGCGTCGCACTGCCGGCCGCCTGCGTGCAGTTGCCGGTGCTGGGGTCCGCGGCCGCGCAGTACTCGAAGTGGCCCGTCTCGTCCGAGTAGGCCGTGCTGTACGAGTGGGCCGCCCACGGAACGCGGGTCTGCTCACTGGAGGTCGAGTACATCGGGTGGTAGGCGGACGGGATGGTGGTGCAGCTCGTCGCCGAGGGGTCGAACTTGACCTGCTTGAAACCGTTGGCCACGGAGGCGGTCATGGAGCCGCGCGTGTGGGTGGTCTGGTCGTCGACCTCGACCTTGAACCCGGCGCTGGTGTCGAACATGTGCAGCTTCAGCTTGTCGCCGGACTTCATGAAGAAGTCGTGGGCGGCGTCGAGGTTGAAGCGGTTGTTGTTGGTCGGGTCGGCCGGGGAGGTCGACTGGCCGTTCCTGGTCAGGAAGGCGAAGTTGACATACTCGACGCCCGCCTCGTTCAGGCAGGCGTTGTTGTTCTGGAGTCCCTTGTTGTAGTCCAGGGAGAGGCTGTCGATGTTCAGCGCGGCGCACCACTGGGTCGCGTCGCAGCTGTTGCCCGCCGGCCACGGGACCCAGCCGGGCGGGTAGAACTGCATCTCCATGAACGCGCTGCCCGGGTGCTTGCCGATGTAGTGGGGCGACGCCGGGTCGCTGTCGTTGTAGATGTTGCTGTCCGAGTCGGGCTTGCAGGCGGCGTTGCCGCTGGCGGGCCCGGGGGCGGACTGGTCGTCGCACATCGCCATGCCGAACCAGAAGGCGGGGTGCAGCTGGAAGTTCCAGGTGGTGCCGGAGCCGTCCTGCTTCGGCGGCGTCTTCGGGTCCTTGGGCAGGCGAAGTGTGTACGTGTTGTCGTTACCGGCGCCGGCCTGGTTGCTGTAGAAGAGCACGGACGGTTCGTCGTGCCCGACGTAGTGGCCGTCACCGAAGACCGTCTCGCTGTCCTCGACCTCGGTGCACCAGCTCATGTTGCTGCCGCAGTTGTGGCGCGCGGTCTGCGCGGTCGCGGCGGAGGCCGGCGCCGCCTTCTGCGTGGCCGTCGCGGCGCTGGCCGCGACCGGGGTCACCGTGAAGGCCGCCAGCGCGGTGAGCGCCGAACAGCCGATCAGAAGTTTCTTCTTGACGTTCCGTGGACCCACGAGCTCCTCCCTCTCCGCTGCGGCGACGCTGCCGCGGCGGTGCTGTGGTACCGGATCTCAAGCCGTTCGTGAACCTAGGTGATGGCTGTGAGCTTTGTCGAGGGAAGTGTCTGACTCCGTTTCAGTTCGATATTCCTGTTTTCCTGCAAGGCAGTTGGTGTTATCCCGGATGCACGGGACGGTTGCGGACGCTTCGCGACACGCCATGAGCACGACAGGACAAATGTGGTGATTTCGGCTGGACCGTGATTACCGTGGTCCGATGCGTGGTGTTGCCTGGTGGGCGGTGGTGTCGTCGAGCGCCGCACCGGTGGTGCTGGTCGCGGGATGGGTCGTCGCCGCGGGGCTGCAGGGGCCCGGCTACGACCCGTTCACGGACACGATCAGCGAGCTCGCCGGTGCCGGTGCCGTCGATCCCTGGCTGATGGCCGGGGCCATCGGCGTGCTCGGGGTGTGCCACCTCGTCACTGCGCTGGGGCTGCGAGCCGCCGGTGCCGCCGGGCGGATCGCGCTGGGGGCCGGGGGAGCGACCGCGATCCTGGTCGCCCTGTCGCCCGTGCCGATGAGCGGCGGTTCCATGCGGCACAGCACCGGTGTGGTGATCGGCTACTCCCTCCTCGCGCTCTGGCCCGCGCTCGCCGCCCGTCGAAGTCGCCAGCCTTCCGCCTGGGGCCTGCGCCCGATGTTGGCGGGCATGGTGACGGCGCTCTTCCTGCTCGGCGCGCTCTGGTTCCTCGAGGAGCTCTGGGGGCACGGTGACGCCGGTGTCGCCGAGCGCGTGCTGACGGCGGGGCAGGCGCTCTGGCCGCTCTTCGTCGTGGCCTCGTGCCTGCTGACGGGCCTGCCGGGGCGGGCGCCGGTCGGCCTCGCGCGGCGGGATCCGGCGGCGGTCCGGGATGCCTGGGGTGACGGTCGGGTGCAGGCTGGAGGCATGAGCGCGAAGACACTGGTCACCGTGCACGCGGTCGTGCCGGGCCCCCGCCCCTTCCGCCGCGTCGAGATCCAGGGCTACGACGCCGGTCCGGCGTTCCGCGCCGAGGACGTGCTGCGCCTGTGCCGCGACCGGGGCCACCACGACGTGAACCTCGACGACCCGGCGCAGGTCACCTGGGTCGGCGGTGACGCGGCGACCTGGTCCTGACGCGAGGGGAAGAACGCGGGGGTCGGCGTTGACAACAGGCAGGCAAATACCTGCATAATCGAGGTGTGAGCCTGCCCCCGCCTCCTGGCCCGGACGGCCTCGACGCGGCGTTCAAGGCGTTGGCCGATCCGACCAGGCGCCTGCTGCTCGACCGCCTGCGCGAGCAGAACGGCCGGACGCTGCGCGAGCTGTGCGAGAGCCTCGCGATGACCCGCCAGTCGGCGACACAGCACCTCGACCTGCTGGTGCGGGCGAACCTGGTGGTCGTGGTCCGCCGCGGCCGGGAGCGGCTCCACTACCTCAACCCCGCGCCGATCCACGAGATCGAGGAGCGGTGGATCTCGGGATTCGACCGGCCCCGACTCCGGACGATCAGCGTCGTCAAGCACCTGGCAGAGGAGCAAGCCATGAGCGCCGGACCCGGTTCCGTGCCCAGCTACGTCTACGTGACCTACATCCGTGCCGACGCCCAGCAGGTCTGGTCCGCCCTGACCTCCGCCGACCTCACAGCCCGCTACTGGGGCCACGCCAACGTCTCCGACTGGCGTGAGGGCTCGCGCTGGGAGCACGTGCGCACCGACGGCTCGGGCGTCGCGGACGTCGTCGGCCGCGTCCTGTCCGCCGATCCGCCCACGCGCCTGGTGATCACCTTCGGCGAGGAGGGCACGGACGCGGCCGAGCCCCGTCCGTCCGTCGTCACCTTCCTCGTCGAGCCGTACCAGGACATCGTGCGGCTCACCGTCACGCACGAGAATCTGCCGGACGCGAAGGCGCTGGGCGACGTCTCGCACGGCTGGCCGGCCGTCCTGGCCAACCTGAAGTCGCTGCTGGAGACCGGTGAGGCGCTGCCGCAGCGGCCCTGGGAGATGGCGCCGAAGGAGGCGTGATCCAGGCCGGACACCCCGCCCGCCGGTGTGCCGAAGGTCTCACGACCGGTGGGCGTTCGGCCGGTCACAGGCCGATTCCCGGACCGTATGTTGGAACGCATGTCCGAGATACGGTTCGCGCCCCTGGCTCGACTCGCCGACGCGTACGGCACGCGCTTCGCCGAGTTCGCGTTCGAGCCCGGCTTCGTCGCGGCCGTGGACCAGCACGTCGCCGAGCTCCGCGCACGCCTGCGGGGCCCCTCGCCCGACCTGTCGGCCGAGGCACCGGACCCCGAGGACCTCTCCGACTACGCGCTGGGCTTCCTCGACGCGCTCGAGGAGATCGGCTGGCAGGAGCCGGTCGGTCACGACTACGCCGTGTGCCGGCTCACCGCCGTCTGCTGGCTGGTGCGCGAGCACCGGTTGCTGGAGCCGGACGTCCACTGACACCCGTGAGGACCGTCGGGTCATCGCGGCGAGCACGCCGTCCCCCCGATGGTGGGCTCCAGCGTCTCCCCGAAGGCCTCCCTCCCGGGTGCCCGGCGGTGCGGCGGTGCTCAGCCGCGTGGGAGGACCGGTCGGCCGATCAGTCCCACAGGCGGGCCGGGTCGTTGACGATCCGTTGGATCGTGACGTGGGCGGCACCGAGGAGCGGGCCGCGGCGGCCGAGCCGGGAGGCGCGCAGGGCGTCCGGGTCCCAGGGCCGGACACGGACCCGGACCGCGAGCTCGTCGGCCATCGCGGGCAGCAGCCACTCGGACAGTTCGGCGTAGGCGCCGCCCAGGACCACGGCGGCCGGGTCGACGAGGTTGACGGCCGCGGTGAGCGCGATGCCGAAGGCCTCCCCGGCGCGCCGCAGGGCGGCGCGCGTGGGCGCGTGCCCGGCGCGGGCGCGGTCCACGAGCGCGGCCACCGGGTCCCGGTGCGTGCCGCGGATCTCCGCCGCGCGCAGCACCGCCCGGGCGCCCGCGTACTGTTCCAGGCAGCCGCGCGCGCCGCAGGTGCAGCGGGGACCGTCGGCGTGGACGGGCACGTGTCCGAGCTCGCCCGCGTAGCCGGCCGCGCCACGGAAGAGCCGACCGTCGATGAGCAGTGCGGCGCCGATGCCGGTCTCGGCCGAGACGTGCACGAGCGTGTCGGCGCTCTCGCCGCCGCTCCAGAGCTCGGCCAGGGCGCCGAGGTTGGCCTCGTTCTCCAGCTCCGGGACGGGCAACGGCCCGGCGGGCCAGTGGTCGGCGAGCGAGACGTGGTGCCAGCCGAGGTTCGGGGCGTGCTCGACCCACTCGTGCGCCTCCCGGCCCCTGGCGCGCTGCCCGGCGGTAGCCCGTCCGACGGCGTTCCGGTCGGCGGGGTCGCGCTCGGTACCGTGCCGGTCGGTGGCGGCTTGCTCCGCGCCCGGGTCGCCGTGGCCGGGCCCGGGGCCCAGGACGCCCGGGACGGCCAGGACCGTGCCCTCGATCCGCAGGCCCAGCGCCTCGGCCTCGGCCGTGGCCCTGCCCGCGAGCTCGGCGAGTTCGGTGAGCACCTGTCCGGCCGGGCGGGAGCGGTTGAGCGCGGGGACGCGGTGCCAGACGCGTGTCCCGCCGGCCAGGTCCACCACGCAGGCGCCGAGGTGCGCGGGCCCGACCTCCAGGCCGAGTCCGGCCGGGCCGTCGGCGTTCAGGCTCAGCGCGCGGCCCGGCCGTCCCACCTTGCCGCTCGGCGCGGTCTCGCCCTCGACCAGCAGCCCGGCCCCGAGAAGCTCGTCGACCAGGCTGGAGACCGCCGCCCGGGTGAGGCCGACCCGCCCGGCGACGGTGGCCCGCGAGAGTGGGGCCGATCCGGCGACGGTGGACAGCACCAGTGCCAGGTTCTGACGGCGCATCCCCTGCTGGGATGCGGGCCCCCGTGACCCGGAGGGCAGTGCGGTGGGCAAGGCGCGGTTCTCCCGTCCTGGTCGGTCCCGTTGGTCCGGTCAGAGCGAACGCTGCAACGCGTCCGCCCGGTGCAGCGTATCGGTGATCCGTTCGAGCGCCGCGTCGTCCCTGGGCAGGGGGTCGAGCAGCGGCCCGTCGGCGGTGCGCCAGCGGCGGGCGACCGCGTCGGCGCTCTCCCCGGTCAGCAGGGCCGCCGCCTGGGCGGCCGCGCCCAGCGCGACGAGCTCCTGCGCGGCCGGGACCCGGACGGGCCGCCCGGACAGCCGCCGGACCGTTCGCTGCCAGGCGCGGCCGCGCGCGCCGCCGCCGATCAGCAGCAGGGGCTGCGAGGCGTCGTCGCTCGCGCCGCCCGCGCGCAGCACCTCGTCGAGCGCGGTGAGCAGCGCGTGCGCGGCGCCGTCGTAGGCGGCCTGGAGCAGGTGGCCGGGTGTGGTGTCGTGGCGCAGCCCGTGGATCAGGCCGCTGGCACCGGGGAGGTCGGGCGTGCGCTCGCCGTCCAGGTAGGGCAGCACGACGGCGCTGCCGCCCGCCTCGACCGCCTCGCGGTCCAGGCCCAGCAGCGCGGCGATCCGATCGACGGCGAGCGTGCAGTTGAGGGTGCAGGCCAGCGGCAGCCAGCCGCCGAGCGCGTCCGCGAAGCCGCAGACCGTGCCGGTGCGGTCCTGCGGGCGGCCGGCCGTGGCGGCGTAGACCGTGCCGGAGGTGCCGAGGCTGAGGACGGGCTGCGCGGCGTCGGCGGCGTTCAGGCCGAGGCCGATGGCAGCGGCCATGTTGTCGCCGGTCCCGGTGGCGACGGGGAGGCCCGCCGGCAGCGGTCCGCCGCCACGGGTCAGCCCGGCCACGGCGCCGGGGGAGAGGACGGTCGGGAGCAGCGCGGCGTCCAGGCCGATCCGGTCGAGCAGCTCGGTGTCGTAGCCGTCCGGGGTCCACCACCCGGTTCCGGAGGCGTCGCCGCGGTCGGTCGTGGCCTCGCCGGTGAGGCGCTCGGTCAGGTAGTCGTGCGGCAGCCGCACGGCGCTGGTGCGCGCCGCCGACTCGGGCTCGGTGGCCCGCAGCCAGGCCCACTTGGCGGCGGTGAACGCGGCGGTCGGCACCGTGCCGGCCTGCTTCGCCCAGCGGTCGGCGCCGAGCTCGGCCACGAGCTCCGCGGCCTGCGGGGCGGAGCGCACGTCGTTCCAGAGCGTCGCAGGGCGCACCGGCCGTCCGGCCGCGTCGAGGGTGACCAGCCCGTGCTGCTGCGCGGCGACGGAGACGGCCTCGGCCCGGTCGGCGAGGCCGGTGGCGGCGACCGCCCGCTCCAGGGCCTGCCACCACTGCTCCGGATCGCTCTCCCGGCCCGGCCCGGTGCTGACGGTGTGCTCGGCCCGGCCCTCGCCGAGCACGGCGCCGGTGTCGGCGTCGACCGCCAGCGCCTTGGTGGACTGCGTGGAACTGTCCACGCCGATCACGATCCGCACGGTGCTTCCCTTCGCCGACTGTGCCCCGGGCTTCCCATCCCGGTCCTCGCATACTAATTTGTTCAGTGCCATGACGAATAGAGGCTGGAGCCACAGATGAGCAGCGACCGCCTGGTCCCCACTCCCGCGCACAAGTTCACCTTCGGCCTGTGGACCGTCGGTTGGCAGGGGCGCGACCCGTTCGGCGACGCCACCCGCCCGGCCCTGGACCCGGTGGAGTCCGTGCAGCGACTGGCCGAGCTCGGCGCCTACGGCGTCACCTTCCACGACGACGACCTGATCCCCTTCGGCGCCTCCGAGGCCGAGCGCGAGGCCACCGTCAAGCGCTTCCGGTCCGCCCTCGACGCGAGCGGCCTGCGCGTGCCGATGGCGACGACCAACCTGTTCACCCACCCCGTCTTCAAGGACGGCGCCTTCACCGCCAACGACCGCGACGTGCGCCGCTACGCCCTGCGCAAGACCATCCGCAACATCGACCTCGCCGCCGAACTCGGCGCGACCGTCTACGTCGCCTGGGGCGGACGCGAGGGCGCCGAGTCCGGCGCCGCCAAGGACGTCCGGGTCGCCCTGGACCGGCTCAAGGAAGCCTTCGACCTGCTCGGCGAGTACGTCGAGACCCAGGGCTACGACCTGCGCTTCGCCATCGAGCCCAAGCCCAACGAGCCGCGCGGCGACATCCTGCTGCCCACCGTCGGCCACGCCCTG
>NZ_FOAZ01000002.1 GCF_900109465.1 Streptacidiphilus jiangxiensis | reverse complement strand
GAAAGCATCTAAGCGGGAAGCCTGCTTCGAGATGAGTACTCCCACCCACTTGATGGGGTAAGGCTCCCAGTAGACGACTGGGTTGATAGGCCGGATGTGGAAGCCCTGTGAGGGGTGGAGCTGACCGGTACTAATAGGCCGAGGGCTTGTCCATAGCTGCTACGCGTCCACTGTGCTGTTCTGAGACAGCGACTATCGCTTGTTTCACCGTGTTTCGGTGGTCATAGCGTGAGGGAAACGCCCGGTTACATTCCGAACCCGGAAGCTAAGCCTCACAGCGCCGATGGTACTGCAGGGGGGACCCTGTGGGAGAGTAGGACGCCGCCGAACAACTTTTACAGTGAAGCCCCCTGACTATCGGTCAGGGGGCTTCACTGCGTTGTGGCGTTGTACGCTCCGCAGGTGGAGACGAACGCGGGCTATCGACGGTCGACCGGTTCTCCGCGGGGCGAGGCGCGTCGGCTCGAACTTCTGGCCGTGGTGACCGACGACCTCGCGGTGAACGGGCTGGTCGATTTCTCGCTGCGTCGCGCCGCGCGGGCGGCCGGTACGACGCACAAGGTGTTGCTGTACCACTTCGACGGAGCCGAGGACCTGCTGCGCCAGGCCGTTGCCAAGCTGCGGGAGCGGCGCATCGAGAACGCGATGGCGGCGGTGGCGGAGGGGCCCGCAGAGGCGTCCCTTGCCGACAGGATCCGCGTCGCCTGGCCGATGCTGACGGGCGAGGAGCCGGGGTTGGCGCGGGTGTTGGACCAGGCGATGGGGCTGGCCATGTACGACCCGGACCGTTATCGCGAGCTCGGCCGGCACGCCTCCGAGCAGTACCTGCCGATCCTTGTCGCGCTCTGTCCGCCGCAGTGGTCGGAGCGGCGCAAGCAGGGGGTCGCGGAGATGATCCTCAGTGCGCTGCGCGGATTCCTGCTGGAGCGGTTGATCAGCGGCGACGAGGAGGGCGTGGCGGCCGGATTCGAGGCGCTGCTGCGTGCGCTCGAGCGCGAGGAGGCCGCGATCTGAACTCCCTCAGGCGGTGTAGCCGCCGTCCACGGCGAGGGAGGTGCCGGTGACGTACCGGCCGCCGGGGCCGGCCAGGAACGCGACAGCCGCGGCGATGTCCTCGGCCTGGCCGTACCGTCCCAGCGCCGTCAGGGACCGCTGGGCGTCGGCGGTCTCGCCGTCGCCAGGGTTCATGTCCGTGTCGATCGGGCCGGGGTCGACGATGGTCGCGGTGATTCCGCGCGGTCCCAGTTCCCGCGCCAGTGCCTTGGTGAAGCCGACCAGAGCGGACTTGGCCATCGCCTGGAGGACGAAGTTCTCGCCCGGGACGCGCCCGTTGAAGCACGAGCCGATGCTGATGATCCTGCCCCCCTCGCCCAGGTGCGGGGCCGCGGCCTGGGCCGCCAGGAAGACCGATCGGATGTCCACGGCCAGCACGCTGTCCAGCTCCTCGGCCGACACCTCCGCCAGTGGCCCGTAGGTGAGGAAGCCGGCGTTGTTGACCAGGATGTCGAGGCCGCCCAGTTCCCGCACGGTCTGCGCCACCGCGTGAGTTGCCGCGTCCGGGCGGGTCAGGTCCGCTTGGATGACCAGGGCCCGTCCGCCGTCCGCCTCGATCTCCTTGGCGACGGCGTATGCCTGGTCGGCCGCCTCGACGTAGGTCAACGCCACCACTGCCCCTGCGCGGGCCAGCCTCTTCGCGATCGCGGCGCCGATTCCTCGGCTGCCGCCGGTGACCAGCGCGATCTTTCCAGTCAGCTCATTCATCGTCAGGTCCGTTCCAGATGTCGATCGTTCGTGTCTCTGGCACGGTAGAAGCTGACACAGGTGTGAGGTTCAAGTCGCCGCAGCAGGGGGAGAGATGCGGATCGGTGAACTGGCCCGGCGCAGTGGGGTGAGTGAGCGGTCGCTGCGCTACTACGAGGCGCAGGGGCTGCTGCCCGCGCAGCGGAGTCCCGGTGGGCAGCGCGAGTACGGGGAGTGGGCCGTCGATCGGGTCGTGCGGATCCAGACGCTCTACGCGGCGGGCCTCAACAGCAGGAAGATCGCCCAGTTGCTTCCGTGCCTGCGGGACGAGGACGGCCGCCCGAGTGAGATCGCGACGCCGGAGCTCGTCGCTCAGCTCGGCACGGAGCGCGAGCGCATCAACGGCCTGATCGCGGACCTGCTCCGGTCGCGGGAGGTGCTGGACGAGGTCATCGCGTCGGCCGGAGGCATGGACGAAAAGTGAACCGTGTGGTTCACTTCAAGGGTAGGCGAATCCGGTCGGGTCGACGCGGAGGTCGACATGCGGGTATCGGTCGAGCGGCAGGGCGTTCGGTTCACCAGCGCGGGCGCGGAGTGCGCGGCCTGGTACTACCCCGGGCGCAACGGCGCCTGCGTGGTCATGGCGGGGGGCTTCGCCGTCCCGAAGGAGCCCGGGACGGACCGATTCGCCAGGCGGTTCCAGGAGGCCGGCTTCGACGTGCTGGCCTTCGACTTTCGCGGGCTCGGCGAATCCGCCCACGGGCAGAGCGCGGACGGGCCGTGCCCGGTGCTCACGCCGCGCGGGCAACTGGCCGACTGGCGGGCGGCGTTCGCGTTCGCGCGGACGCTGCCGGGGGTCGATCCGGCCAGGGTCGGGCTCTGGTCGTTCTCGGCGCCGGGTGGGCAGCTGTTCCAGGTGGCAGCCGTCGAGCCGGAGGTGGCGGCGGTCGTCGCCCAGTCGCCCACCGTCGACGGACTGGTGGCGTCACGGAACGCGGCGGCGTTCCAGCGGCCGACGGCGATGGTGCGGCTGGTCGGGCGGGGGATCGTCGACCAGGTCGGCTCGTGGTTCGGGCGGGCGCCGCTGGCGGTGCCGCTCGGCGGCCGACCGGGGGAGGTCGCGGTGGTGACCACGCCCGACGGCGGGGTCGACCCGAGCCCGCTCGACCCGGACGGCGTGTATCCGCAGTGGCGCCGGCAGGTCGCCGCCCGGTCCGTGCTGCCGCTGGGCGGCTACCGCCCCGGCCGTCAGGCCTCTCGGGTTCGCTGTCCGCTGCTGGTCGTGGTCTGCGACGGGGACCAGTCGGCGCCGCCAGGATCGGCGCTGAAGGCGGCCGCTCGTGCGCCCCGCGCGGAGGTCGTGCACCTGCCCGGCGGGCACTACGCGCCGTTCCAGGACGCCCATGAGAAGGCCGTCGCCGCCGAGTTGGAGTTCCTCGGGCGCCACCTGGCGGTGTGACCGGGCTTCAGCCCAGTACTCCCGTCAGCACCCGGCCGAGCAGGGTCGTGAAGCTGTCCTCGTTCCCGTCCACCGTCTGCGTGGTCGCGGCCGACGTGAGCAGGGCGGCGATGCGCGGGTGGTGGCCGGCCACGGCGACGTGGGCAAGGTAGGCGGCCTGGCGCTGGGCGCTCGCGTCCGTGGTCGCGAGCTCGTGCTGCACGAACTGCGCGGTGGCGGCGTTGAGCAGGGCGAAGGCCTCCAGCTTGCGGGAGGGCGGCGCCGGGTGGTCGGCGAGCACGTCGAGGACGTGCTCCAGCAGGTCCACGCCGTGCGGTCCCAGGGTCGGCCGGGTGACGACGAGCGCGGGCAGCCAGGGGTGGCGGCGCATGATGTCCCGGGCCTGGGCGGCCACGTCGAGCAGGTCGGGAAGCCAGTCGCCGCTGCGGGCGGTGAAGTCGTACTCGGCGGCGGTGCTGTCCGTCATCAGGTCGAGCAGGTCGTCGCGGGTGGCGACGTAGCGGTAGAGCGAGGCGGCGCCGGTGCCGAGTGCGGCGGCGACGCGGCGCATCGAGACGGCGTCGAGGCCCTCGCGGTCGGCCAGGTCGACGGCGGCTGCCGTGATCTCGGCGCGGCTGCGTTCGGCCGGCCGTCCGACGCCGGCCTGTTCGGGCCGCAGCCAGATCACCGGTTGTTCCTCTGCCACCGATCGTCCTCCCTTGTTGCCGCTCAGACTACATTTCGCATACAGTGTTCGCGAACGTTGATTGCGAACGGTGTTTGCGAAGCCCGGGAGGAGTCCGATGACGCGCTATGCCCGCAATGGAGAGGTCCAGCTCGCCTACGAGGACCTCGGAGGTGCCGGCGGCGAGCCGCTGCTCCTGATCATGGGGCTCGGTACCTCCCGGTTCTGGTGGCCGGACGGCCTGGTCGAGGAGTTGGTGCGACGGGACTTCCACGTCGTCGCCTACGACCAGCGCGACGCCGGCCAGTCCACCCACCTGGCCGAGGCGCCCGGGGGCTCGCCCTTCGCGGCGCTGATGCGGCGCAGTGCGCCCGCCTACAGCGCCGAGGACCAGACGGACGACGCCGTCGCCGTGATGGACGCGATGGGCTGGGGGCGGGCCCACCTGTTCGGTCACTCCCTCGGTGGCGCCGTCGCCCAGCGCACCGCCGTGCGCCACCCGGGACGGGTCCGCACCGTCACGACGTCCGGGGCCGTGCCCGGGGACGTGAAGGGCCTGCGCGTCCTGCGTTACGTCCAGTTGGCGCGGACCGCCGCGTTCACGCGGTTGCGCCACCCGGAGACTCCCGAGGGGAACCTGGCGATGGCCGTCGCCGTCGCCCGCCTGCTCGCGTCGCCGCGGCAGGAGCTGGGGGAGTGGGACGTGCGTGAGTTCGTCGAGCGGGAGGCCGAGCGCGGGCTGCGCAGCTTCCGCGACCCGAAAGCGGAGAGCCGCCAGGTCGGCGCGAAGTGGAACGGCGGAGCGCTCGGCGCGATCGCCGCGCCGGCGCTGGTGCTGCACGGCGAGGACGACCCGCTGGTGCGGGTCGCCGCCGCCCGCGACATCGCTGCGGCGATCCCCGGCGCCCGGCTGCGGATCATGCCGGGCGTCGGGCACTTCCTCTCCCGCGAGACGTGGCCCCTCTACGCCGTCGAGATCCGCGCCCTCGCGGACCTGGCGGCGACCGGGGAGCTCACACGCAGCTGAGCGTCAGCAGCTGCAGTCGCAGCAGTCGCACCCATCACAGCCGTCGCAGCCGTCGCAGCACTCGCAACAATCCCCGCAGTCACAGCAATCGCAGTCGCAGTCGCGGCACGGGCCGTGCATCCGTCGACCCGTGCACGGATTCTCGTACTCCTCGCGGCAGCACGCCTGGCAGGTGCAGCACAGCACCGCCCACAGGCCGCAGGCCACGAGGGGGTTGCGACGGGTGGGCGCGGGCGGAGGGGGCGGGAAGATCCCCGGCTGACCGAACGGGTTCGGGCCCATCGGCGGCGGCGTCCAGTCCTGGCGACTGCCGTGCGCCTGGGCGTGCCCGAAGACACGGCCGACGGCCGCGTCCGTCTCGTGGGCCAGGAGGCGGTGCACCAGGGCGCCGTCCGTCACCTCGACCTCGGCCAGGGCGAGCCGGATGCCGTGGACCGCGTCGCGGCACAGGCGCTCGGCCTCGGCGAGCGAGGTGCCGGTGGCGACCAGGGGGTTCCAGGCGCCGTTGGCCTGGTCCTCGGTCAGGTCCTCGACCGCGTCCAGGAGATGGGCGAGGCGCCCGAAGTAGCGGCCCACCTCGCGCAGCGGCGCCCGGTTGCCCGGACGGCCCGCGAGGACGGCGGTGTGCTCCAGGGCCAGCGCCGTCGCCTCCTCCGTGGGGGCGGTGACCAGCAGCACGGATGACCCGATCCCGGCGGCGGCCTCGACCTCGGCCTGCCGCGACAGCGAGGCGAAGAGCACCTCGGGGTCGAAGCCCAGGGCGGTGCCCGCCGAGCGGCTCTGCCGGCGCCACCGCTCCGCGACGCCGCCCGCGGCCACCGCGACCGGCCGGCGGGCGAACACCCCGTCGGCGTCGTCGACATGGTCGCGCATCTTGGCGGACGCCAGCGCGAGCGAGACCGCCGCGGCCAGCCTGGCCCCCTCGCCGCGGGCGACGGGCGCTGTGCGCAGCCCCCGCAGCGGGCAGGGGCCGGCCGTGCGCCGCGCGTCGGGGCGGCTCGCCGTCTGCGCCTCGACCAGGACGGAGACGATCAGCCCGTCGTAGTTGGTGGCGGTGCGGGCCAGTTGGCCGTGCCCGTCGCGCAAGGCCAGGCAGAGCCCGCACAGATGGGCCGTCCAGCTCTCCAACAACCGCTCGCCCAGCCGATGCCGGCAAGGCCTGATGATTCCGAACACGCCTCGGTTCCTCCCCCGGTGCCTTCGATCGGCACCTCCGTACGGCGTGCTCACCGTAGCGGTCGGGTGGCCGCTTGCGCAGCCTCCTGCCTGCGGGGATGCCGAGTAGGCTGGCGGAACAGCACCAGCAACCGTGGAGGCCCGTCCGTGCCGTACCTGACCGTGGCCGGACCGGGTGTCCACGAGATCGAGGTCAAGAAGTCCCGCTTCATCTGCCATCTCGGCCGGGTGGCCGACGAGACGGAGGCGCAGGCGTTCGTCGCCGCGATCCGCAAGCAGTACTGGGACGCCCGCCACAACTGCACCGCGTTCGTCGTCGGTGACGACCCGCGTCGTGAGCGTTCCAACGACGACGGCGAGCCCGCGGGCACCGCCGGGGCGCCGATGTTGGAGGTGCTGCGCCGACGCGGCGTCACCGACACCGTGGCCGTGGTGACCCGCTACTTCGGCGGCGTGCTGCTCGGCGCGGGTGGTCTGGTCCGGGCCTACGGCGGTTCGGTCGCGGCGGCGCTGGACGCGGTCGGCCTCGTCGAGCGCCGCCCGGTGGCGCTGCTCTCGGTCCACACGGACCACGTGCGCGCGGGCCGGCTGGAGAACGACCTGCGCGCGGCGGGCCATGCGGTGCGGGGTGTCGCCTACGAGGCCCATGGCGTGGTCGTCGAGGTCGGTGTTCCGGAGGAGTCCGTCGAGATGTTCGAGGCCTGGCTCGCCGAGGCGACCGCGGGCGAGGCGCTGGCCGAGCGGACCGGCACGACCCTCATCGACGTGCCCGTGGTCTGAGTGGATTGTGCGGATCCCACAGAAGTCGACCCTCCGACTCGCCGTGGTTCCACGCCCGATTGCCCGTAGGGCCCGTGTCAGGCTGGCCTGGAGAGCGCACGAAGCGATCAGAAAGCTGATGATCTTATCGTGCGCTTCTACCAAGAGCGCATGAGGGGAACCTGACATGGCACGTGAGCTGGTCGATGTCGCGATCACGGGGTTGGGCGCCAGCACGCCGCTGGGCGGCGATGTCGCGTCGACGTGGGCGGCGATGCTGGAGGGGCGGTCGGGGGTGGCCGTGATCGAGGACGAGTGGGCGCGCGATCTGCCGGTGCGCATCGCGGCGCGGCTCGCGGTGGACCCGGCGGAGATGCTGCCGCGGGTCGAGGCGCGCAAGCTCGACCGGTGCCAGCAACTGGCGCTGGTGACGGCCCGTGAGGCGTGGGCGGACGCGGCGCGGCCGCAGGTGGCGCCGGAGCGGCTGGCCGTCGTGATCGGTACCGGGACCGGGGGTGTGGGCTCGCTGCTGGCCCAGGACGACGCGCTGGAGCAGCACGGGGCCCGCAAGGTCTCGCCCTACGTGGTGACGCAGATGATGGCGAACGGCCCGGCGGCCTGGGTCAGCATGGACCTGGGCGCGCGCGGGGGAGCGCGTACGCCGGTGAGCGCCTGCAGTTCGGGTGCGGAGGCGATCGCGATGGGCCTGGACCTGATCCGGCTCGGTCGCGCCGACGTGGTCGTCGCGGGTGGGACGGAGGCCTGCGTCACGGCGGCGGTGATGGCCGGGTTCGCGCAGATGACGGCGCTGTCGAAGCGCGAGGACGCACCCGAGGAGGCGTCGCGTCCGTTCGACGCGGACCGGGACGGCTTCGTGCTGGGCGAGGGGGCGGCCCTGGTCGTGCTGGAGCGCGCCGACCTGGCGCAGGCGCGCGGCGCCCGGATCTACGCCCGGGTGGCCGGGGCCGGGATCACCTCGAGCGCGGTCCACATCACCGCCTCCGACGCGGACGGGCAGCAGCGGGCGATCCGCCTGGCGCTGGCCGACGCCGAGGTCGACCCGCTGGACGTCGGCCTGGTCCACGCGCACGCCACCTCCACACCCGCCGGTGACATCGTCGAGGCGGACGTGATCGCCGAGACCATCGGACTTCACGCGGTCGTCACCGCGACGAAGTCGATGACGGGGCATCTGCTCGGTGCGTCCGGCGCACTGGGGGTGCTGGTGACGGCGCTGGCGCTGCACGAGGGCCGGATCCCGCCCGTCCGCAACCTCCGGAACGTGGACCCGGGAGTGAAGCTCGACCTGGTCAGCGGCCTGCCGCGGCGTGGGCAGTGGCGTGCGGGGCTGGCGAACTCGTACGGATTCGGCGGCCACAACGTCAGCCTCGTGCTCACCGGTGTGTGAACTGTGCCACTCGGGGGCCCGGTTAACCTGCTGTTCACAAACGGGCAACAGCCGGGAAATTGCGTCCTGTGAATCTCCTACCCAAGCGAAGGACGTAACTCCCCAGTGCAGCGGAGCGACGCCGAGCGCCACAGCATCGTTTCCACCCACCGCCCGTATCACTGCGAGGACGCGCCCGTGAGCTTCAAGGCTGAGTACATCTGGATCGACGGCACCGAGCCGACCGCCGAGCTGCGCTCCAAGACGAAGGTCCTGGCCGACGGCGCCGAGCCGGGCGTGTGGGGCTTCGACGGCTCCTCCACCAACCAGGCCGAGGGTCACGCCTCCGACCGCGTGCTGCAGCCGGTGTTCACCTGCCCGGACCCGATCCGTGGCGGTGACAACATCCTCGTCCTGTGCGAGGTGCTGAACATCGACGGCACCGCGCACGAGACCAACCACCGCGCGGCGCTCCGCACGGTCGCCGAGCGCTTCGCCGCGCAGGAGTCGATCTTCGGCATCGAGCAGGAGTACACCTTCCTGACCGAGGACGGCCGTCCGCTGGGCTTCCCCGAGGGTGGCTTCCCGGCCCCGCAGGGCCCGTACTACTGCGGCGTCGGCGCCGGCAAGGTCGTCGGTCGCGAGATCGTCGAGAAGCACCTCGACGCCTGCATGGAGGCCGGTCTGGCCATCTGCGGCATCAACGCCGAGGTCATGCCGGGTCAGTGGGAGTTCCAGATCGGCCCGGTCGGCCCGCTCGAGGTCTCCGACCACATGTGGGTCGCCCGTTGGCTGCTGCACCGCATCGCCGAGGACTACAACGTCGTCGTCTCCCTGGACGCCAAGCCGGCCAAGGGCGACTGGAACGGTGCGGGCGCGCACACCAACTTCTCCACCAAGGCGATGCGTGAGGGCTACGACGCCATCATCACCGCCTGCGAGTCGCTGGGCGCGTCCCAGGACATCGTCATGGAGCACGTCACCCAGTACGGCTCGGGTGTCGAGGAGCGTCTCACCGGCAAGCACGAGACCGCCCCGTGGAACGTCTACTCCTACGGTGTGTCCAACCGTGGCGCCTCGGTCCGCATCCCGTGGCAGGTCGAGGTCGACAAGAAGGGCTACATCGAGGACCGTCGCCCGAACGCGAACGTCGACCCCTACGTCGTCACCCGCCTGCTGGTGAACACCTGCTGCTCCGCCCTGGAGAAGGCCGGCCAGGTCTGATCCACCCCGCAGCCCGGTTCTGCTCCGCGTGCCCTCCGGTTCCCGTACCGGAGGGCGCGCGGCATTTTGCGGGGGGTGGCCGGTCGGCTGGAGTTGTCCGCCGACCGACGGGTGGACGTCGGGGTGCGGCCGCGTGCGGGGCGCTGAACTGCACTTGGTGGCGCCGCCGTTCGGAGGGGTGGGCCCACCGGATGGGGGTGGGGGTCCGGATGTCTGCTCAACGGAACCACTTCATGCGTGACATGTGCCATGGTACCGAGCCATGCGAAGTCACTCCTCACGGATGCTCAAGGTCGGTTGCGCCCTGTTGCTCGGCGCCGCGCTCACCGGCGCGGCCGCGCCCGTCCACGCGGCGGCCGCCGCCGACCCCCACCCCGCCGCCGAGGGCTGGGTCCGGACCCACGGCGAGTGGGTGCAGATCCAGCCCGGCCACCCCCACGTCGCCCTCGCCGCCACCCCGCGCCCGCACAGTGCCCCCGACGTCGTGGTCAACAACGACCAGCCGAACCTCGGCTACCGCGGCGGCCAGGACTCCGTGGGTGTCACCTCCGGGCCGCCCAAGGTCTACGTCGTCTACTGGGGCGCCCAGTGGGGCAAGGCGGCCAAGGACGCGAACGGGTACACCACCCTCTCCCGCGACCCCGACCACGCCGCCCCGTACCAGCAGGCCTTCTTCAGGGGCCTGGGCACCGGCGTCGACGCCGGCCCGCACAGCTGGAGCGGCGTGATGACCCAGTACTGCGAGAACGTCGCGGCCGGCGCGACGGGCTGCGGTGCGGGCGCCGCGCATGTCGGCATGCCGCACGGCGACGCGCTCGCCGGGGTCTGGGTGGACAACGCCGCGCCCTCCCCGCAGGCGGCCACCGAGCCGCAGATCGCCGCCGAGGCGGCCGCCGCCGCCAAGCACTTCGGCAACACGACGGCCGCGAGCAACCGCAACGTGCAGTACGTCGTCACCACGGCCCAGGGCGTCGACCCGGACCACTGGCACGAGATGAACAGCTGGTGCGCCTGGCACACCTTCGAGCGCTCCAGCTACGGCACGCTCGCGTACACGATCATGCCGTACCTGACCGACTACAAGTACTGCGGCACCAACTGGATCAACCCCGGCCCGCGTGGCCGTCTCGACGGCTGGAGCCTGCTCGGCGGCCACGAGTACGCCGAGACCGTCACCGACCAGAACGCCATGGGCGGCTGGATCGACCCGGCGGGCCAGGAGGACGGCGACAAGTGCGCCTGGATCACCGAGGGCACCCCCGGCGGGCTGTTCGACCTGCACCTGGGCACCGGTGACTTCGCCGTGCAGACCACCTGGTCCAACGACCAGCACACCTGCTCCGGAGACCACCCCGTGGTCGCGAACAGGCCGCTGGTCGTGAGCACCCTCTGCGACCGCACCGTGCAGGCCGGAAGGCCGGTCTCCGTGCCGGTCCTGGCCACGGACCGGCTGAGCCGACCCGGCCTGCGCTATGCGGCGAAGGGGCTGCCTCGCGGGCTCGTTCTCGACCCCGCCACCGGCCGCATCGGCGGCCGCAGTTCGGTGCCCGGCAGCCACGACGTCACGCTGACCGTGCGGGACCGCAGTGGTGACGCGGCGTCGACGAGCTTCCGGTTGACCGTCGCGCGCGGCGGCGCGACCGGCTGCGCCGGGATCGAGCAGGTCGTCGACCCCGGCTTCGAGGTACCGACCGACGCCAAGGGCGCCTACCCCGGCTGGTGGGCCCAGTCCGCGCCCGGCATCATCACCCGGTCGCCTCTGCAGGCCCCGCGCACGGGTATCGGCTACGCCTGGCTCGGCCACAGCGCCACCGCCGACGACACCCTCAGCCAGGGCATCGAGACGACCCCCGGCTACACCCACGCCTCCTTCTCCTTCTGGCTGCACGTCGCCTCGACCAACACCGCCACGGACCCGCAGCAACGGGACAGCCTCACGCTGGAGTTGGACGACCAGTACAGCGGCCGACTGATCGCCGTCCTGCACACCTGGACGAACCTGGACACGACGACGGGCTACGTGCCGGTCAGCTTCGACCTCACCCCGGCGGTCGCCGCCGAGTTCGGGTCGACGGTGATCGTGAAGTTCACCGCCCACGAGACCGGCGCGGCCAGGACCGCGTTCCTGCTGGACGACACCTCGTTCCGGCTGAGCTGAACACCGGGCCGACGGAGTGATTCGTCTACGCCGTCGAGAGGACGACTGACCGTTCGTTCGGCGGTCCCGTTGTCCCACGGGGCCGACTGGGACGGCACCGTCCGTTTTCGAAGGATCAGGACATGACAATTCGGCCGATCCGACTGAAGGGGTGGCATATTGACACCCCGTCAGGTGCATGCAAATCTCGTCGCCCGTGACGGTGCATCCACAACTCCACCGGTTCACACACGGTTTCACCGCACCTTCTTCACAGACCCACCTGCGCAAGGGGTTCCCGCCCCGCCTCGATCTCCCGGGCTCTGCCCGGGGGCCCGGTCGCGTCCGCGCCCGGGATGGCGTCACCGGCTCTAAGGAGAGCACCATGAAGAAGATCACCGTGCGCAAGGCCGGCACCGTTCGGCTGACCTCGGCTGCTTCCGCCTGCTACTGCGGCGGCGGCCCCGTCCTCGCCTGACGCTGCGTCATTCCCAGGTGAGACACCGGTAAGACCGGTCCGGGCCGCCCGTAATGCGGCCCGGACCGGGGCCCTTGGAGCCGACCCCGACGAGGTGGCAGGTGGTTGTCCGTGGACGGAAGCGCGGTTGATCTGGACCAGCCCTTGAGACTCTACCCCCTGACCTTTCTGGAGGAGGGGGAGGAGGTCACGGTCGGCCGGGCCGACATCGACAGCTACGGCCTCTTCCCCGCCGACGGCGCCGCCCTGCTGCGCCGGCTGGAGGAGGGGGTGAGCCCCAACGAGGCCGCCCGCTGGTACGAGCAGCAGTACGGCGAGAGCGTCGACATGCTGGAGTTCCTGGAGGTCCTGGAGGAGTTCGAGCTCCTGGTGCCCGAGGGCGAGCAGGTCGCCGAGGCGCCGGTGATCCGCTGGCGGCGGCTGGCCCAGGCGGTCTTCTCCTGGCCCGCCTGGTGCCTGTACGCGGCGGTGACCCTCGCCGGGATCGTCGTCATGTCGACGGACGCCCACGTCACCCCGCAGTACCAGAACCTGTTCTTCACCACCTCCTCGCTGGTCGCGCTGACCGCGGGCAACGTGCTCGGCCAACTGCCCTGGATCCTGCTGCACGAGGGCGCGCACGCGCTCGCCGGACGCCGCCTCGGCCTCAACTCCACGCTGCGGATCGGCCGCCGCTTCTACTACCTGGTCTTCCTCACCTCCCTCGACGGGCTCGTCGCGGTGCCGCGCCGCAAGCGGTACCTGCCGATGCTGTCCGGCATGGGGGTGGACGTGGTCGTGGTCTGCGGCCTGAGTCTCGCCGCCGCCCCGCTGGTCACCCACACCGGCGCGGCCGGCCTGACCGGACGCTTCCTGCTCGCCATGGCCTTCGGCACGCTGATGCGGCTCGCCTGGCAGTTCTACTTCTTCCTCCGGACCGATCTGTACTTCCTCGCCACCACCGTCCTCGGCTGCAACGACCTGCAGACGGTCTCCCGGCAGCTGCTGCAGAACCGGGTCCGGACGCTGCTGGGCCGCCGCGAGGGCCTGGTCGACCCGGAGAGCTGGACCCCGCGCGACCGCAGCGTGGCCCGTTGGTACGTGTGGCTGATGGTGGGCGGCTACACGCTGCTGACCGTGCTGGCCTTCACCGTCATGCTGCCGGCCGCGATCCGGATCACCGAGCTCGCCCTGCACAAGCTGGTGCGCGACACCTCCGTGCTCAACGTCACCGACGTGTGCGTCTTCCTGGTGCTGAACTTCGGCGAGCTGGCCCTCGCCGGGTACCTCGCCGCGCGCGGGCGGCGGCGCCGAGGCGCGGATCAGGCCGCCGCTTCCGGCGCCGCTCCCGCCTCGGTCTGACCTCCCGCGCCCGACCGCTCAGGACCGACTCCGCACCGCACCCCCTCCGGCCCGCCCTCGCCCCCAGGGAGACTCAGATGAACCAGTCCGCGCGCCCGCACTACTGGCTTCGGGGCGGGCTGCGTCGGGACCGGAGCCGGGCGCTGCTCGGCCTCGGGATCTCGCTCGACGCCCCCGACACCCTCGTCGTCGACGCCCACCGCCGGCTGCGCGGCCCGTTCACCGCCGCCGGGACGCTCGCCCGCGCCCTGGTGCCCGGCACCCTGCCCCGCGACCCCGCGCTCGTCGGCCGCTATGACATCGAACTGCTGTCGGCAGCACCGGAGTTGCACAACCTGGTGCCCAACTCCCGCGAGACCCTGACCTCGATGGCGATCCCCGCCGAGCGCACCCGCTACTACGCCCGGCTGCGCACGGTCCGCATCGGCAACGGCCTGGTCGAGTTCGTCCACGACGCCGCCGCCGGCGAGGGCCTGCGCACCGTCGTGGTCGAGCAGGTGGACCAGGCCGACCCGACCGATCTGGAGTTCCTGGCCAATCTGGTGCGCCGGGTCGATCCGGCCCGGCTCCAGGTCGTGATCTGCATGCCGCAGCAGGAGCCCGCCGACCCGGACCTGCTCGCCGTGCTGCGCGAGCACGCCGTCCTGGTCGAGGTCGCCGCCGCCACCGAGGAGAGTGTGCTCGACCCCGCCGACTACGTGATGGCCGACTGCGTCAGCGACGAGCCCGCCGACCTCGCCGCGTACCTCGCCCTCGACCCCGCCGCCCGCGCGGCCCTGCACGACCGGCGCGCCGAGCAGATCGAGGCGCTCGACCAGGAGTCGCTGCGCGTCGGCGCGCTCGCCCACCACCGCGAGCACGGCAGCGAGCCGGGCGAGGCCGGGGTGAAGGCCGTCTTCCACGCCATGGACCACTGCCTCTGCCTGGGTTTCTACGCCGCCTGCGTCGAGTACGGGCAGCGCGGTCTCGCCCTGGTCGACGCCGTCACCGAGCACGACCGCTGGTGGGCCTTCGCCAAGGGCACGACGCTCGCCCTCTCCATCCTCGGCCGGACGGAGGAGGCGGAACTGATGGACGACCAGGCCCGCTTCCACTCCACCAAGCCCGGCGTGCACATGAACGCCGCCTACTCGACGGCCATGCTCTACACCCGCCACAACGACCCCGAGCGCCGCGACCAGCGCAAGGCCAAGTCCTGGCTGAACGCCGCCATCGCCACCGCCTCGCTGATCGAGGACCCGCACGAGCGGGCCTTCCAGAGTGCTTTCTACCGCAACGGGTTGGCGCTGGTGGAGGTCAACCTCGGTGCGCCGCAGGAGGCGCTGCGCCTGGTCGACGAGTGCATCGACATGCTGGACCGGCTGCTGCCGGACGACTCGCACGTGCTGCACCGCTCCGTGCTCAAGAACAACCGCGCCCGCGTCTACCTCGCGCTGGGCCGTCTCGACGACGCCCTCGCCGACTACGAGGTCGTGATCCGCGAGGACCCCAACCACGCCGAGCACCACCTCGAACGCGGCACGATCCTGCGGCGGCTGGGCCGCAGCGAGGAGGCGCTCGCCGACTACGCGAAGGCCCTGCGGCTCTCGCCGCCGTTCCCGGAGATCTACTACAACCGCGGCGACCTGCGGTTCGGCGAGGGAGACGTCGACGGCGCGCTCGCCGACTTCAGCTACGTGCTCGACCTGCAGCCCGACTTCGTGGACGCCTACGTCAACCGGGCCGGACTGCTGCTGGACGCGGGCGACCTGGAGTCGGCCCGCGAGGACGCGCTGGCCGGCCTGCGTCACGACCCGGAGAACCCCTACCTCCACGCCGTCCTCGGCCAGTACCACGTCGAGACCGAGGACCTGCCCGCCGCCCGGGCCTCCTACGACCGCGCGCTGAAGGCCGACCCCGACCTGGTCATCGCCCTCTCCGGCCGGGCGGGCGTCGCCTACGCGGCGGGCGACCTGGCCCTGGCCACCGAGGACCTGACCCGCGCGGTCACCCTCGACCCGCAGGACCCGGCCCTGCGCTACAACCTCGCCCTGGTCCACCGCGACGCCGGCCGCCCCGCCGAGGCCCTGGCCGAACTGCGTCGCGCCGCCGAGAACGCCCCGGACGACGAGGACATCGCCCACGAGATCGCGGCCCTCGCCTGAGCCGGAAGCACCGCGGTGCGCTCCGCCGTGGGTGCGGGACTGCCGTGCCCACGGCGAGTAGGGTGGATCCGGGCCGTGACTGGCGCTGAGGTGGACGACCACCGGGGAGCGGCCCGACATCCGTCGATGCCGCGCGCCTGGGCGACCCACCGTCGAGCCCGGGAGCGGCTGATGTCCACGACGACCCAGAACTCCGAGAAGACCCGGCCCACCGACAACCTCATGGACGGCACCGGCCTCGCCCGCCGCCTTGTCCAGCAGACCACGGAGGCCGCCGCCGACCTGCTGCGGCGCACCGGAACGGCCCCCTGCCTGGCCACCGTCCTCGTCGGTGAGGACCCCGCCTCGGTCACCTACGTCCGGATGAAGCAGAACCGCTGCGCCGGGGCGGGCATCCGCTCACGCCACGTCGCCCTGCCGGCCTCCGTCTCCACCGCCGAGCTGGTCGACGCCGTCGCCGTCCTCTCCGCCGACCCGGACGTGCACGGCATCCTGTTGCAGCACCCCGTCGGGCCGCACATCGACGAGCGGGCCGCGTTCGAGGCGATCGCGCCGGAGAAGGACGTCGACGGCGTGACCATGCACTCCTTCGCCGCGATGGGCTTCGGGCTGCCCGGCTTCGTCTCCTGCACGCCCGGCGGCATCATGCGGCTGCTCGACGCCTACGACGTCGACCTCGCGGGCAAGCACGCCGTCGTGGTCGGCCGCAGCGCGATCCTGGGCAAGCCGGTCGGCATGCTGCTTCTCGGGCAGGACGCGACGGTCACCTACTGCCACTCGCGGACCAGCGACCTGCCCGCACTCGTGCGTGAGGCCGATGTCGTGGTCGCCGCCGTCGGCCGACCCCGACTGATCGCCGGGACGGACGTCAAGCCCGGCGCGGTCGTCGTCGACGCCGGCTACAACCCCGGCAACGTCGGCGACGTGGACTTCGAGACGGCACGCGAGCGCGCGAGCCTGATCACGCCCGTCCCGGGCGGCGTCGGGCCGATGACCATCGCCGTGCTGCTGGAGCAGACGGTCACCGCCGCGACGCGACAGCTGGGGCTGCCCGTCGGCGGCTGAACGCGGCCGACGCGGGAGCGGGTCAGGGCGCGGGGTGGGCGGCGAAGAAGGACCAGAAGACCGCCGTGGCGTCCAGGGCCCTGGAGGGGGTGTCGAGGCCCAGCACGCGCTGGAGCACGGGACGGTCGGGCGAGCCCGGCCACTGGTGGCCCGCGCCCGCGATGGTGAGCAGCTCCACCGCACGGCCGTCCGGGCAGGTCGCGAGAAGCGTCGTGACCGGCCCGGCGGTCGTGCCGGTCGGCGCGGCGCAGTCGTCGGTCGTCCGCCAGCCGGCCACCACCTGCGGGACCGGCGGACCGTCGATCCGGGCGGGTCCCTGGCCCGGGCCGCCGAGGTAGGGGATGTTGTGATCGGCCGTGCCGTGGATGTGCAGGACCGAGACCGGCGCGGGCGCGGCGCAGTTACCCAGCAGGGTCCCCGAGTCGACGCCGACGGCCGCGAACAGGCGGGTGTCGCAGGCCAGTCGGTAGGCCATCATGCCGCCGTTGGAGATCCCCGTCGCGTAGACGCGGCGCGTGTCCACCGGGACCTGCCGCTCCACGGCCGCCAGGGCGTCGGCCACGAAGGCCACGTCGTCCGTGCCCTGGCGGCCGGGCGTGCCGCAGCAGCCGCCGCCCGCGTTCCACGCCCGGTCCAGTCCGTCCGGGTAGACCACGACGAAGTGCCCGGCGTCGGCCGCCTGGTCCCACCCGTAGGACTGCTCCGCCTGCGCGGCGCTGCCGAACCCGCCGTGGAGCATCACCACGACCGGCGCCCGCGCGGGCAGCGCGGCCGGGCGGTGGACCCGGTAGCTCCGGGTGGTCCCGCCGACCACGACCTGCCCGGTCGAGCTGCCGACGGGGAGCGCGGTCGGCGCGGGGCCCGGTACGGGCCCGTGGTGCGTGCATCCGGCCAGTAGGCTGAGCAGACCGAGCAGGGCGAGCGTCAGCGCCGGCGCGAGCCGACGGGGTGTGTGCGACACGGCGGTCCTCCCCTCCAGGCCGCAGTGCAGCAGGGCAGTCTGTGAATTCTCTGTGGACCGGCCGGTCAGCCGTCGAGCAGGTCGAGCACCGCCGTCGAGATCGTGCTCCTCCCACGGCGTCCGCGGCCGCTCCGGCAGCTCCGCCGGCATCGCGGAGCCGGTGCCGCGTAGGGTGGCGCGTCGGAGGGAGGAGCGGACGCGTGGACAGGACCTTCTCGGGGCCTTTCGAGGCCCATGTGACCGTGGGGTGCGAGGCGGAGGCGGAGCACGCGCGCCTGGACGCGTGGGCGGCCCGGGCCGGGCTCAAGCTCACCCACATCGTCCTCGCGCGCGGCCGCACGCCCTCCCAGCCGATGCTGACGCTGCGCGGCCGGGGCGCTCTCGACGAGCAGCTCGCCGCAGTTCGGAGCGTCACGGCCGCGCTCGAGGAGGACGGCTTCACCGTCCTCCGGGTCAAGCTGGAGGTCTCGGCCCGGGCCGACGGCGTGCCCGTCCTCGACGACGTCGACGCGCGCCTCCATATGGCAGCGGGACGCTACTTCGAGCACCACGTCTGCCTGTTGCTCGAGCCCGGCGCTGATCTGGGTTCCCTGGCGGAGCTGGTGACGCCCCATCGGGCCCATTTGTCCTGGAACGCCCGGCGGATCGGTGCCGATGGCCTCGAGCGACGCTTCGTCACGCAGCGCTGCCACGGTGTCGGTCGCGGGACCGCGGGTGCGCGGCTGGACGCCCTGCTGGTGTCGCTGCGGCAGGCGGGGCACCGATGGGCCGAGGTGGAGCGGGAGTTCGTGGTCCACGACAGCGATGCGGGCGTGGACGCGGGGTGGATCGACGATGCGGACGAGGGGGACGAGAGTGAGCGAGTACCAGAACGTCCACGACGCGTGGAAGCAGCGGTGGTCCGACGGTGAGGTGCCGCAGGTCCCGCTGGGGGACGAGGCGCGCCAGGAGCGGAGGCTGCCGCTGACACTGCGGCCCGTCGGGGACGAGCGAGCGCGGCAACTGCGGCACTTCGAGCCCGCGTTGAAGCAGTACCGCAACGCCTTCCGGGCCGGCGACCCGGCGTTCGCGGACCACGACCTCGCCCGCGCCTGGCGGGAGGCCCGCCGTGCCGCGCTGGACCTGGTGCTCGCCGGGATCGCCGCCTCGCCGTGGGCCGACTCGTTGGTGCTGCGCGGCAGTGTGCTGTTGCGCACCTGGTTCGGCGAGGCCGCGCGTGAACCCGGCGACCTCGACTTCGTCGTGGTGCCGCCCACCTTCGCCTTCGACGGGCCGGAGGCGCTCGGGCTGCTGGACGGCGTCGCCCTTGCGGCGCAGCGGGCCGCCGACGCCGCGGACGGCGTGGTCCGGTTCGACGTCGCCGGGGCGGTCAGCGACGAGATCTGGACGTACGAGCGCGTCCCCGGCCGCCGGCTGGTCCTGCCGTGGAGCGCCGCGGGCCTGCCGGGCGGGGTGGTGCAGCTGGACTTCGTCTTCAACGAGGAACTGCCGCAGGAGCCCGTACCGACCGACCTGGAGGCCTTGTCGGCGGGCTCGGGCACGGCGGGCGCCCGTCTCCTCGCGGCGAGCCCCGAACTGTCGCTCGCCTGGAAGCTGGTGTGGTGGCTGGGCGACCTGCACCCGCAGGGCAAGGACCTCTACGACGCCGTGCTGCTGGCGGAAGACTGCACCCTCGACTACGAGCTCCTCGGCGCCGCCTTCATGGCCTCGGACCCGAGCGAGGCGACCGCACCGGCCCGCCTCCACGACATCGCCGACCGCGCCGAGCGGATGTCGCACGAGTGGACCCACTTCACCGACGAGTACCCCGACCTGCCGCAGGACCTCGACGCGCTGGTCGACCGCCTGCTGACCGCGCTCGCTCCGACCTTCGCGGACCTGCCGGCCCAGGGCGAGCCGGAGTACCCGCTGCGCGTGCGGTGGATGGCCCACCACATCCGCGCGGTCCGTGCACTGGCGGCGACCACGGACCTGCCCGCGCTCCTCGACCGGATGGCCGCGAAGCCCTTGGCCCCCGGCCTCGACGTCGTGGTCCTGCGCGAGGTCCTCGGCCCCGGGACGTACGACATCCCGACCGTGCGCGACCTCCTCTACGCCCACCCGTCGTGGGAGGCACACCTGCACGGCCACCCCCGCTACGCCTCCTGGCTGCAGGAGCGCCTCGACCGGCTGTGACCCGTGCCCCCGCGCTGTCGGTGGCGGGGGCTACATTCCCGCCATGACCAGCACCACCGCGCTGTCGCCGGACCCGGCTCACCGCCGGGCCCACCGTGCCGTGCTCGACCACGTCCTGGCGCTGGTCGCGGACGCCCCCTGGGCCGACGGGTTGGTGTTGCGCGGCAGCGCGGTCATGTCGGCCTGGGTCGGTGCGGCGGCGCGGGAGCCGGCCGATCTCGACTGGGTGGTCCAGGGCGGGCAGATCGCCCGCGCGGATCCGCTGGACCCGTACCCGTTCCTGGACGACCTCCTGCCGGTCCGGCTCTGGCCCGAGGTGGCGCACGGCGGGGGCGTCTACGAGTTCTGGGAGATGGAGGACCTCGACACCGGCGGGCTGCGCGCCCACCTGGCGCCCGAGGGGTTGCACTGGATCCGGGCCGGGGAGGGCGAACGCCTCGGCGGTCCCCCCTTCGGCGACCTGGTGGCGCGCCTGCGGCGGCGGCCCGAGGTCGCCCCGGGGCTGCGGGTGGACGCTCAGGGCGTCTGGGAGGACGAGAACTGGACGTACCTGGGTGAGGACGCGGCCGGGATCCGGCTCGTCCTGCCCTGGCGTGCCGAGGGTGGTCCTTCGGGGGAGTTGCGCCTGGACTTCGCGCTGGACGAACGGATGCCCGAGGCGCCGCGCTGGGCGGCGATCCCGAGGGCCGACGGCCGGAGCCGAGCCGTCGTCCGGGCGGCGGGGCCGGGGTTGTGCCTGGCCTGGAAGCTTCGCTGGCTCGCCGCGGACGCGTGCGCCGGTGGCGGTCTGGTCAAGGCGAAGGACCTCTACGACGCCGTCGTGCTGGCCGAGCATCCGCGCACCCGGCTCACCTCTCGCCTGCTCCGCCGGGTTCCGGCTCAGGGTGGCGGGCGCGGGGCTCCGGGGCGGGAGACGGTGCTCGACTGGCGCCTGGACGAGGGTGACGGTGAGGCGTTCGGGCTGGCGGACGGGGCGGCGTGGGTGGCCCGGCTCGCGGGGGCGCTGGAGGGGCGCGGGCTGACGGCGGAACGCGCCGAGGGCAGCGGCGCGGCGGAGGTGCTTCGGGTCCGCACGCGCCCTTGATGCGCGCGAGGGGCCGACGTTAGGTTGCTGGACGGTACTGACGTCGCGTCAACTCGTGGGCTCAGGGGGCTTGCATGGCTGATCGGTCGAGCGGGGTGACGGGGGTCGGCGGGCCGAGCAGGCGGCAGGTGTTGTACGGGGGCGGGCTGGCGGCAGCGCTGGTCGCGTTGGACGGGTGGCAGCGGCAGGCCGGGGTACCGACCCGGGTGCCGGGGGCGAAGCCGGGGAAGCCCGGGGACGTGCAGTTCGACATCGCCGCCTTCGTGCCGCCCGCGCGGACCGTCGAGGGCGTCGAGGTGCAGTTCGGCCCGGTGCACACGGTCTTCGCCACCGCGCAGTTGCTGCGCACCCCGACCGCGGCCGACCAGCGGATGCTGCGTGACGCGCTCGGGACGGTCGAGCACCGCTACCCCTTCAGCCCGGCCGGGGTGTTCGCCTTCGTCGCCTACGGGCTGCCCTACTTCCGCCGCCTGCCCGGCGGGCTGACCGGGCCGCTGGTCGCGGCGCACCTGCCTCGGCTGGCCGGTGACCCCGCGCGCTACGTGCTGGAGGAGGCCGTGCCCGGCCCCACCGACGTCTCGCCCGCCAACCCCGGCGTCACCAAGGACCGTTTCGACGTGCCGGTCGTCATCGAGGACAACGACCTGCTGTTCACCCTGCGCAGCGACCGGGCCGACAACCTCCGCGACGTGCTCGCCTGGTTCGGCGGCAGCGGCCGGCTGGCGGGCCGGCCGGAGCCGTCGCCCGCGCTGGAGGGGCTGCTGCGGTTCACCTCCAGTCGGGCGATGTTCCAGCAGCGCGGCCTGCCCCGCAAGGTCGCCGACGCCAACGGGCTCGTCTACGCGTTCATGGTGAACCCCGACTCGCCGATGTGGATGGGCTTCGCCGACCAGCAGGTCGACGCGAGCGCCCCCGCCGCGCGGGTGACCTTCGGCGGTGCGGAGCCGGCGACGGCCGTGGCCGGGGACTACTTTGACAACGGCTCGATCCAGCACCTCTCTCACGTGATCATGGACCTGCAGCAGTTCTACGACGTCGACGACCACGGCAAGCCCGGCGACGACGCCGAGTACAGGGAGCGGGTGCAGTACATGTTCCGCTCCACGCCGCCGCCCTCCACCGGCTACGGCGACCAGTACACCGACGGCGGCGGACCGGCCTTCCTCGCCAACACCTTCCGGGGCACCGGCGACGCGCTGCGAGGCGCCCGCGGTGTCGGCACGCCGGGCGGCGAGCACCGGCTCGGGCACATCTCCACGCTCCAGCGCACCTCCCGCGACCGCGCGGGCCGACCGCTGCACCTGCGGATGGACGGCCCCGGCTTCGACGCGATGGACGTGCCGGACGGCAGCGTGCAGCCCAAGCTCCAGTTCACCGCGTTCGTGCCGAGCGCGGACTTCTTCGCCACCATGCGGCGCAGCCAGGCCTCCGTCGACCTCGCCCGGGCCAACGCCGTCCCGCAGTCCGACTCGGGCCTGGAGCGGTTCCTGACGGCGACCCGGCGGCAGAACTTCCTCGTCCCGCCGCGCCGCCACCGCGCCTTCCCGCTGATCGAGCACACGTGAGCGCACCTGAGCACACTGGTGCTGACGATTCGTACGGAACGGAGTCGACGTGGTCCCCCTCGCACCCCTGCCACACACGCTCATCGGTACCGGCCCGCATCGCGTCATCGCCGTGCACGGCTGGTTCGCGGACCGTCGCGCCTACGACCGGATCCTGCCCGACCTGGACCGTGAGACGTTCAGCTACGCCTTCGTCGACCTGCGCGGCTACGGCGAGGCCATGCACCGCACCGGCGCCCACAGCACCGCCGAGGGAGGCGCCGACGTGCTCGCCCTCGCCGACGCCCTCGGCTGGGACCGCTTCTCGCTCGTGGGCCACTCGATGGGCGCCTGTGTCGCGCAGCGGGTGCTCGCCGCCGCGCCCGCGCGGGTGCGACGTCTGGTCGGGCTCAACCCGGTGCCGGCGGGCGGGTTCCCGATGCCGCCGCAGCAGTGGGAGCTGTTCTCGGGCGCCGCGGAGTTCCCCGGGAACCGGCGCACGATCATCGACATCACCACCGGCGGCGTCCGCCCGGCCGCCTGGCTGGACCGGATGGTGGCGCAGTCGCAGGCGTGCAGCGATGCCAAGGCGTTCCGGGCCTGGCTCGACTCCTGGGCGGGGGAGGACTTCCACGAGGCGATCGAGGGCGCGGGCCTGCCGGTCCGGGTCGTCGTCGGCGAGCTGGACCCGGCGCTGGGCGCCGAGGTGATGCGGGCGACCTGGCTGCGCTGGTACCGGGACGCCGAACTGGTGGTGCTGCCCGCGGCCGGGCACTACCCGATGGAGGAGACCCCGCTGCAGCTCGTCACCGCCGTCGAGGACTTCCTGCGTGCCGACGAGCCGGAGCCGGAGAGCGCTCAGTGAACGGAGCACGGCGCGGCGCCGTGGAGGTCCCCCAGGTCTTCGATCCGCGACTGTACGCCGACGGCATCCCGCACGAGGCCTTCCGCCGCCTGCGCGCCCACCACCCGGTGGCCTGGCAGGACGAGCCACCGCTGCTGGGCTGGCCCGGCGGCAGCGGATTCTGGGCCGTCACCCGGCACCGGGACGTCAGCAGGGTGCTCAAGGAGGCCACCCTCTTCTCCTCCCACCTCGGCGCCACCCAGATCCGCGACCCCGACCCGGGGGATCTGCCGTTCATCCGCCGGATGATGCTCAACCAGGACCCGCCCGAGCACGCCCGGCTGCGTCTGCTCGTCTCGGCGGCCTTCGCGCCGAGCCGGATGGAGCGCTTCGCCGCCACCGCCCGCGCCCGTGCGGGCGCCCTCCTCGACGGAGCCCGCGCCGCCGCCCGCGACGGCGACGGCGCCGTGGACGTGGTGGCCGCCGTGACGGACGAGTACGCGCTGCTGAACCTCGCCGACCTGCTGGGCGTCCCGCCCGAGGACCGCGGACTGCTGCTGCACTGGACCCGGCAGGTGATCGGGTACCAGGACCCGGACGAGGCGCCGACCGAGCCGGTCCTCGACGCGGACGGCCGTCCCGTCAACCCGCGCTCGCCCGAGCAGCTCGCCGAGATGTTCGCGTACGCGCGTGAGCTGGCCCGCCACAAGCTGCGGCGCCCCGGCGACGACGTCATGACCGCGCTGGCCCAGGCGCACGCCGCCCGGTCCGGGGAAGGTGTCCGGCTCGGGGACGCGGAGCTGGAGATGTTCTTCTTCCTGCTGACCGTGGCCGGTAACGACACCGTGCGCAGCGCGGCGCCGGGCGGGCTGCTCGCGCTCGCCGAGCACCCGGACGCCTACCGGGCCCTGCGTGCGGGAGCGGTGCCGCTCGGCACCGCCGTCGAGGAGCTGCTGCGCTGGCACCCGCCGGTGCTCAGCTTCCGCCGAACGGCGGCGCGGGACACGGAGCTTGCCGGCGTGAAGATCGGCGCGGGGGAGAAGGTGGTCGTCTTCCACGCCTCCGCCAACTTCGACGAGGACGTCTTCCCCGAGCCGCACCGCCTCGATCTGGCGCGCAACCCCGACCCGCACCTCTCCTTCGGCACCGGCCCGCACCGCTGCCTCGGCGCGCGCTTCGCACAGATCCAGCTCGCCGCGCTCTACGCCGAGACCGCGCGCAGGCTGCCCGCGCTGGAGCTCGCGGGACGGCCGCGGCGGCTGGTGTCCAACTTCATCAACGGGATCAAGACGCTGCCGCTGGCCCTCGGCGTGGACGGTCAGTCCCCGCAGAGGAAGGACCCGACGGCGTCGGCACCCTCCGCGAAGAGGGAGCCCGGAGGCTTCGGGCTCAGCCGCAGCTCGTAGGCGAGCAGGCCGAGGAGCAGGGCCCAGCCGAGCTGGGCCCGGTCCTGGCCGGTGAGTCGGCTCAGCTCGGCCGGCGGAGCGACGCCGGGGGGCAGCGGGTAGGCGTTCACGACCGCGAACCGGTCGGGGTGGGCGAGCGCCCAGGAGCGGGCGGTGGCGCAGAGGGACTGCCAGCGCGCCGTCGGCTGCTGCTCCTCCCGGCCGGTCGCGGTCTCGGCGAGCGCCCGTGCCAACGCCGCGTGCGCGTCGGCGGCCAGCGCGTGCAGCAGGTCCGCGCGGCTCGGGTAGTACCGGTAGAGCGCGGAGGAGGCGACGCCGAGCTCCCTGGAGAGGGCGCGCAGGGAAAGGCCCGCGACGCCCTCGGTGGCGAGGTGACGCCACGCCGCCTCCTTGATCTCGGCGGCGACGGCCAGCCGGGCCCGGGCTCGCGCCCCCGGCACCGGCCGCGTGACCGGCAGCGTCATCGACTCACCGCCGAGGGGGTGCGCACGAGCCAGACGCCCGGCCGGACCTCGATCGCGGCCGGAACGGCGAGGCCCTCGGCGCCGCCCCAGTCGACCAGATGCTCCAGGATGCGGACGACGCTGCGCTCACCGAAGCGGCTCCAGCGCTGGTCGCCGAGCTGGTCGGCGGAGCGGCAGAACTCCTGGAAGCGGCGGATCGCGTCCTCGGCCCGGCCGCTCATCAGATCGGCCAGCGCCAGACCGCGCTGCGCGTCCACCGCCTCCCGGTCGAGCCGTTCACGTCGGTCGTGCCGGTCGTGCCGGTCGGGTCGCTCGGGTCTGCTGGTCCGCCCCGCGCCCGCCGGACCAGCAGACCCGGCAGGCCCGGCGGGCGCGGCCGAGCCCAGGGCGAGGGCCGCGGTGAAGTGCTCGGCCGCCCGCGGGACATCGCCGTCGCTGAGTGCGGTGTCCCCGGCGCCGACCAGGCAGCGCGCGCGACCGACGGGGTCGGCCAGCCGTTCGAAGGCCCGCAGCGCCGTCGAGTGGTGGTCCGCGGCCTCGCCGAACCGGCGTTGCTGCCAGGCCAGGTCGCCGAGGGAGGCGCGGGCGCGGGCCGCTGCCGACGGGTCGTCCGCGCGCTCGGCCGCGTCCAGGGCCAGGGTCAGCACCTCGCCCCAGGCGTGCGAGCCGGCCGACGCCTCCAGATAGCCGCCGAAGGCCTCGCCCAAGGCGCCGACCAGCCGCCACTGTCCGGCCGCGTGGGCGCGGCGGATCGCGGTCAGCAGGCCCTCGCCCTCCTGCTGGAACCAGCGTGCGGGGGCGCTGCCGACGATGTGCCGGGCGTCCGGCGCAGCCCCGAGCTCCACGAGGAACTCGCCCGTGCCCGGGCCCTCGACAGGCGTGGCGCGGCGTCCGGGGAACAACTGCCGGTCCGCGTACCGGGCCAGGGCCAGGTAGCAGCTCGCCAGCCGGTCCGTCGCGGCGTCGCGCTCCTGCGCCGTCGGTGCCGCCGCCAGCAGTTCCCGGGCGACCGCGTGCAGCAGAGGGTGATAGCCGTAGCGGTGCTCGCCCTGCTGGGCGGGGCCGTCCACCTGCAGCAGCCGGGCCTCCACCAGCCGCTGCAGCACCGGTTCGGCTGCCCGGGGCGTGGTCCCCAGCAGCGCCGCCGCCGCCCACGGCGCGAACCCGGTTCCCGGGGCGAGCGACAGCAGCCGGAAGGCCCTGCGCTCGGCCTCGTCGACCTCGCGGTAGCCGACGAGCAGGGCGGCGCGCACGTCCAGCTCGCCCGCGGCGAGGAGATCCAGCGGGCCCTGCTCGTCGGCGAGCCGCTCCGCCAGCGTGGCGGCCGTCCAGTGGGGCCTGGCCGCCAGCGCGGCGCCGGCGACGCGCAGGGCCAGCGGCAGCCGGCCGCACAGGCGGACGATCTCGGCGGTTGCCCTCGGATCGTCGGCGACGCGCTCCCCGGCCACCACCGCCAGCAGCCGCCCGGCGTCGGCCGGGCCCAGCAGATCGAGGGTCAACTGCCGTGCTCCGTCGAGGCCGACGAGCGCCCGGCGGCTGGTGGTGATGAGCAGTCCCTGGTCCAGCGCGCCCGCCACCGGCTGGACCTGGTGCTCACCGACGACGTCGTCCAGCACGAGCAGCAGACGTCGGCCGCGCAGGACCCGGCCCAACTCCCGCAACGCGTCGGCGTCGCCGAGGACCCCGGACTCGGCCAGCAGCCGGGAGGACTCCAGGTGGCGCAGGACCGCCATCGCGACGCCGGCCGGGTCCAGCGGTTCCCCGTCCGCGCCGCGCGTGCGCACCAGCACCTGCCCGGCCGGGAACCGCTCCGCGTGCCGACGGGCCAGCTCCACGGCCAGCGCCGTCTTCCCGACGCCGGAACGGCCCGAGAGGGCGAGCACGCGAGCGGGGCCGCTCTCCTGCTCGCTGCCGAGCAGACGCTCCGCCGCGGCCAGCGCGCGGTCCCGGCCGACCAGTTCGTGGGTCGACGGCGGCAGCCGGAAGACCGGTGGCCGCTCGCCCGCCGTGGTCGGTCCGTGCCAGGCCAGCGACGGGTCGGAGCGCAGGATCCGCGAGTGCAGCCGGGTGAGCGCGGCGCCGGGCTCGACCCCGAGCTCCTCGACCAGGGCGTGCCGCAGCGTGCGGAAGGCCTGGAGCGCGTCCGACTGCCGCTCGGAGCGGTAGAGGGCGACCATCAGGTGGCCGTGCACCGCCTCCCGGTAGGGGTGTTCGGCGGCCAGTGCCAGCAGCTCGGCGGCCAGTTCGCCGTGCAGACCGAGCCGCAGCTCGGCGGCGATCCGCTGTTCCAGAACCGTCAGCCGGGCCTCCTCCAGGTGGACCGCGGCGGCGGAGAGCAGCGGCCCGTGCGGGACGCCCGACAGCGCCTCGCCGCGCCAGAGCCGTAGCGCCTCGCGCAGCCAGGAGCGTGCCTCGTCGTAGTCCCCGCGCTGGTAGGCGCGGCGGCCGTCGGCGGCGAGCGCCTCGAACCGCGAGAGGTCGAGCTCGTGCGGTTCCACCTGCAGTCGGTAGCCGGGCGGCTGGGTCCGCAGCACCTCGTGCCGGGCCGCGTCGCTGCCCTCGGCCAGCAGGGTGCGCAGCTGGGAGATGTAGACCTGCACGGTGGTGGTGACGGTGCGCGGCGGCGCCTCGCCCCACAGCTCGTCGACGAGGGCCTCGCTGGACACCACCTCGCCCGCCCGGACCAGGAACGTCGCCAGCAGCGCCCGGACCTTGGTCGCCGTGGGCGTGCGCGGTCGCAGCACCACGGGCCCGAGTACCTGGTATCTCATGTCTCCCCCTTGTGTTCCTGCCCGCTCAGCAGTGCTGCAGCACCGATGTCCGGATCACGCCGACCTGGCGTGCGCCCTGGGTGAGGACCAGCGTGAACCGGCGCAGCGGGCGGCCCTCGCCGTCACGCTCGGCCGGCCCCGCCGTGGAGGTGCAGTGCAGTGGCAGGTCGGGCTCGGCGAAGCCCTGGAAGGACGCCGCCCATTCGGTGAGCAGGCAGTCGGCGGGGACGAAGCCGCCGAGGCTCGCCGCGTGCCAGAAGGCGGTCTGTCGGCTGGCCTCCAGCAGGACGGCCGAGGGGACGTGGTCCGTGGCGCCCCCGGCGTGGAGCGGGTGGCCGGGCTCGGTGAGCACCTGCACGGTCAGCGTGTCGTCCTCGTCGATCCCGCCGTGGCCGATGACGACGTCGGCCGGGTCGACGCGCCCGACCTCGGACGGCTGCGGCCGGTCGCTCCGGGCCATGACCTGCGGTCCCTGGCGCACGTCAGCGCGGCTGAGCACCCGTCCGCGCTGGCGGTGGTTCTGGTAGACCTTCGGCATCAGGAAGACGAGCCGGGCGGTGGCCCGGCCGCAGTCCCGGCCGTCGATGCGCAGGTCCGCACGGCACTCCAGCCCGCGCGGGACACCGCCCACCACGTCGGCGGGCTCCAGGAGCAGGTCCATCTCCAGATGCCCGGACCCGTCGGGCCCACGGAGCCAGGCGTCGGGCTCGGTGACCGTGAGCTCCGTGGCGGCGAAGACCACGGGGCGCTCGGCCGGCACCCGGAAGTAGCGGTGCGCGACGAACAGGGCGCCCTGGCGCAGGGTCTCGACCGGTCCGTGCAGCTCGTGGCGGCGGGAGCCCTCGTTGCGGACGGGGTGGTCCACCACCAGCGGGACGGAGATGCCGAACTCCTGCGGCACCGCCGCGGTGGTGCCGCTCATCAGCCCCTCGAGCGAGTCGGGGCGGTGCACCAGGTGGTAGCCGGGGGCGGGCAGGGGAGCCGGTCTACCGGTCTGCGGCCGGATCGGGGTCTGCGTCATGAGGGTCTCCCTGGGCGTCGTTCGTCGTCTGCGCAGCCACGCCACCGGGCGCCGCGTGGCGGTAGGCAGCCAGCACCAGCTGCCAGATGGTTTCCAGCTCCTCCGGGTCGCGCGGGGCGAAGACCAGCACGGAGCCCTCCGGTTCGGCGGCCAGGGCCCACCCGGCGGCGACGGCCCGCGCCGTCACCGGGTCCGGGAGCCGCAGGTGCAGGCTCCCGTCGTAGACGGGATGGAGATGACCGAACTCGCCGTCGGCCAGGAGCAGCTGACGCTTCGCCAGCTGGGTGCCCGCGGGTACGTGGAAGGCGCGGGTGCCCTCGACGCACACCAGGGACGGTCCGATCCTGACCCCGGGCAGGGCGGCGGCCATCTCCAACAGGACCTGCTGCAGTGCCGCCGGCGCGGGCTGGGTGACCTGCTCGACCCGCCCGGTGACCGACACGAGTGGGGGCCGGCCGCTCCGGGGCGGCAGTTGGGGAGCCCCGCCACCCCTGTCATCGGTGTCGTCACCCATGCCCGACCGTCCTCGTGCGTGTACGCGAACTCTGTCGCCGACTCGTGGATTGGTGCACACCGAAAATTTGGGCCTCGCCGTTACCGTTGCAGTCCCGTGCCGTTCCCCCGACCCCGTACCGCGTGGGAACGGATCCGGGAACGGGGGAACGAAAGATGGTTGCCATCCCCACCAGGACAGTCCGTACCAGGGAGGAACAGGCAATGAGCAAGCAGCGTGCGGTCACCAGAGCGGTCGTCGTGTTCGCGGGTCTTCTGCTGGGCATGGTCTCCGCCACCGGCACCGGTGTGGCGGACACCCAGATCTGGAACACCGCGCAGGTCACGCCCAACTCGGCGTCGGCGACGCCCTGACCGGGTGAACAGCGCAGAGCCCGGCTCCTGGAGGAGCCGGGCTCTCGTCGTTCGCGGGCGGCACCCGTCGTCAGCTGGTGCGCACGTGCCCCAGCGGGATGGCCATCGTGTCGAACAGCGCCTGCGCCCTGGTCCTGTGGGAGGTGGCCGTGTCGGTCTCGCCCAGGGCGGTGAGCACCCGGGCCAGACCCTGGCGGGCCTCCGCCTCGCCCAGGCGGAAGCCGATGCGTTCCGCCTGCTCCAGCGCCTCCTCCAGGCAGCGGCGGGCCTCCTGGAACTGGGACCAGGCGAAGTGCACGGAGCCGAGGACGTTCTTCAGGGTCACCGCGCGCGAGGGGTTGAGGCCGGCGGAGAGCGCCTCCCGGATCACCCCGGCGCCGCGACGTGCCGCCGTGCGGTCGCCGAGCAGCAGTTGCACCTGCGTCAGACGGGCCACCACCAGCGAGGTGTAGGCGCGGTCACGGCGCTGCTGGGCCAGCCCCCAGGCGTGCTGGAGACGGTCGAGAGCGGCCCGGGGGTCGTCCTGGCCCACGTCGGCGTTGGCGAGGTTGACCAGCGCCAGGGTCTCGCCCAGCACCTCGCCGAGGTCCTGGTAGAGCGAGGCCGCCTCGCGCGCCGCTTCGGCCGATCGGTCGTAGCGCCCGAGGTAGCCGCAGGCCGAGCTGATGGAGACCGCGATCCCGGCCAGCTCGCGCGCCCCGCCGAGCCGTCGCTGAATCTCCTGGGCCCGCTCCAGGTGCCGCAGGCTCTCCGAGAACTCGCCCAACTGGCTGTGGAAGAGCCCGATCCGACTCAGGCACATCGCCTCGGCCAGCGCGTTCCCGCTCCCGGTCGCGAGCTCCAGCGCCGCCCGGGTCTGGTCCAACCCCTCCTCGTGGCGGCTCAGGTTCCACAGCGACGCGGCGAGGTTGAGCCGGGCGTGCAACCACAGTTCGTCGTCGCCGATCTGCTCGGCCGCGGCGACGGCCTCCTGTTCCACCTCCAGGCTCTGCTGGAGGTGGCCGTAGAGGGAGAGGTACTCGCTCAGGTGGCGCGGCAGCATCACGGCGTGCCAGTACCGTCGCTGACGGCGCGCCAGTCGGACGGCGGTGACCAGGTTGACCCGTTCCCGCTGCAGCCAGCCGAGTGCCTGCTCGGCTTCCGGGAAGTGCAGCGGCAGGGCCGGCCGCCAGGCGCCCTCGCGGTGGTCGATCTGCTTGCCCGGGTGGAGCCGCTCGGATGCGGCGGCCAGCGCCAGGTAGTAGTGGTCCAGCAGGCGTTCCAGCGCTTCGTCGTCCTCGGGCAGCGGCTCGGACTCCACCAGCCGGTGGGCGTAGCTGCGGACCAGGTCGTGGCAGGAGTAGTGGTCCTCGGACTGCTGCCGCAGCAGGTTGACGTCGACCAGCTCCTCCAGCAGGTCCATCGCCTCGTAGACGTCGCAGCCGAACAGCGCGGCGGCGGCGTGGGCGTCGAAGCTGTTGCCCGGGAGGACGCCGAGTCTTCGGAAGGCGGCCTGCAGCTCCTCGGTCATGGCCTCGAACGACAGGCTGATGCTCGCGGCCACGCTGCGGGCACCGTCGCGGAGTTCACGCAGTCGTCGGTTCTCCTCACCCAGCCGTTCGGCGAGGTGTGCCAGAGTCCACCGGGGTCGGTCGGCCAGACGGCCCGCCGAGATGCGCAGGGCGATCGGCAGCCGCCCGCACTGGTCGATCAGCTGACCGGTGGCCACCGGTTCGGCGGCGACCCGCTCGTCGCCGAGAACCCGGGCCAGCAGCTCCTCGCTGTCTGCCACGCTCATGACATCCACCGGGACGACGCGGGCCCCGTCCAGCCCGCTCAGCCGTACCCGGCTGGTCACCAGCACCAGACTGCCGGGGGAGGCCGGCAGCAGCGGCTGGACCTGGTGCGCGTCGACGGCGTTGTCCAGCAGCACCAGCATCCGCCGGTGCGCGGTGACGACCCGCCACAGCGCGATGCGACTGAGCAGCTCGTCGGGGATCCTCTCGCCGGGCACGTTCAGCGTCCGCAACAGCACGTCGAGCGCCGCGCCGGGCTCGAGCGGAGCCGCCCCGGGCGTGAACCCGGCCAGGTCGATGCAGAGCTGCCCGTCCGGGTACCGCGCGGCGAGGCGGTGGGCGGCGTGCACGGCGAGGGTGGTCTTGCCGGAGCCGCCCATGCCCTCCAGGCACACGATGGTGGTCCGCGGCCCCGGCTCGGCCTGGCGCAGCAGCTCCGCCAGCTCCTGCTGGCGGCCCGTGAAGTCGGGGACGTCGTAGGGGAGCGAGTTGGGCGCGCGGTGCTCCGTCGCGGGAGCCCCACCGGCGGGGACCGCACCGCCCGCGGCCGCACCGCCGCCGGCCGCGTGCTCGGGAGCAGCGCCGTCGGGCGCGCCGTTGTCGGGTTCCTCGGCGGTCCCGGTTCGCGCGGTCCTCGTCCGGGAGGGCGAGTCCGGGCGGGCGGCGGCGGGCGGGGACAGCTCGGGGCTGCCGCGCAGGATGGCACCGTGCAGCTCCACCAGATGCGGGCACGGGTCGATGCCCAGCTCCTCGGCCAGCCGCTCGCGCAGTCTGGTGTACTCCGCCAGCGCCTCGGCCTGGCGGCCCGAGCGGTACAGGGCCAGCATCAGATGGCCCAGCAGCCGTTCCCGCAGCGGGTGCTCGGCCGTGAGCCGACGCAGCTCCCCGATCAGGTCCGGCCCGGAGTCCGTCTCCAGACGGAGGGTGACCAGCTCCTCGACCGCCGTCAGGCGCAGCTCGCAGAGCTCGGCGAAGACGGCGTCCAGCGACGCGCCGCCGCTCCCGGCCGGCAGCGGACCGCGCCACAGGTCCAGGCCCGCCCGCAGCTCCTCGATCGCGTTCTCCCGCAGACCCGCCGCGGCGGCCTCGCGGCTGCGGCGCAGCCGGACCGTGAAGACGCCCAGGTCGAGCTGCTCGGGCGCGAGCACGACGCGGTAGCCGAGGCCGTCGGTCTGCAGCACCTCGCGGCCGGACGGGATCCGGTTGCGCAGGCCGGCGACCATCTTGCGGACCTGGTGGTTGGCCGTGGCCGGAGGAGCGGTGTCCCAGACCGCGTCCACCAGCCGGGAGACCGAGACCGTGCGTCCGGCCTCGATCAGCAGCAGGGCCAGCATCCGTTCGGGTAGCACGCCTCCGAGTGGGACGCGTAGCCCGTCGTGCCAGCACTCCAAGGGACCGAGAACCGCAAAGGACAGACCCTCCGGTGCCGACACCATAACCCCCCCACCAGCACACTGCCCCCGCGACCGGCGGAGTCGATTCCGCCATGCCGTTGTCGGTGGAGTATAGGAGGGCTCAGGCGTTACTGGTGGGTTTGTTCTCTTGATGTGTCACGAACATTGCCCAGTCGGGAAGTTGGACGTCACGCCGACGCATCCGAGGACGGACCGCGCCGGACATCAGCAGGGCCACCGCGGCGCCGTGGGTCGGCTCCGTGGCGACCTGGGCGAAGGCCCAGGGCTCGAGGGCGGACGGCTCCAGGGTCGAGGGCCCGTGCCCGCCGAAGCCGACGCAGAAGCTGTCCAGCTCCGCCCACAGGCCGTCGCCGGTGCCCTTCAGATAGGCCTCCTTGCGCACGAAGCAGTGCAGGAAGGCCCGCTCCTGGTCCTCGGGCGGAAGGGCGCGGATCGCCCGCTGCTCGGCCGGGTGCAGCAGGGGCACCAACTCGGTGCCCGGCACCGAGGCGAGGCTCTCCACGTCCACCCCGACCGGGGTGGAGGCGAAGGCGAGCAGGGCCATGCCGTTCGTGTGGGACAGCGAGAAGTGCAGCCCCGGCTCGGCACCGACCACCGGCCGCCCGTGCGGCCGCCCGCAGCCCCGGCACGGCGCCCGCTCCACCCGCACCTGGTCGGGCGCCTGCCCCAGGTAGGCGCCCAGCAGCAGGCGCAGCGAGACGTGCGAGGCGAGCAGCGAGGCGCGCCGCTCGTCGTCGCCGCACCGGTCGATCCTGGCCCGCTCCTCGGCGTCCAGCAGCGGCAGCAGCCGCTCGGCGGCGGCCAGCTGCGCGGCGTCCGGCCGCAGCAGCCACAGCTCCACCACTCCGCGGGCCGGCCGGTGGCCCGCGGGCGGCAGCAGTCCGGTCCCGTCTGCGGTCTGATGCGGGATCTGGTGCACGGTCCCCTCCTGGCTCACCCGGCATTGGCACGGCACCGGCGAGTCTGTGGAGCCCGCCTAAAGCCGCGCTAGGCGGCCGGTGGTGACCCGCGAGGGCTCGCGGTGGTTCGCCGCCGGCCGACGCGGCTTAAGGGAGATGCAAATCAGCCGTCCCACGCTCGGACCGCGCAAGCGCCAGAGACCCGGGTGGAGGGAGTGGGCCGTGCCAGAGAGCGGTACGCCGGGGCAGAGCCCCGGCAGGCCGAAGGGCGAGGTGCGGCTGCGCACCCGGACGGTGCACGGTTACCGCCGCGCCTTCCGGATGGCCGGACAGGGCTCCGCGGTCCTGCTGATCCACGGCATCGGGGACTCCTCGGTGACCTGGAACCCGGTCATCCGCGGACTCGCCCCCCACTACCGGGTGATCGCCCCCGACCTGCTCGGCCACGGAGCCTCCGACAAGCCCCGCGGGGACTACTCGGTCGGCGCCTACGCCAACGGCATGCGCGACCTGCTGTCGGTCCTCGGCATCGAACGGGTCACGCTGGTCGGGCACTCGCTCGGCGGCGCCGTCGCCATGCAGTTCGCCTACCAGTTCCCGGAGCGCACCGAGCGCCTGGTGCTGGTCGGCACCGGCGGCGTCGGCCGCGAGGTGACCCCGCTGCTGCGGGCCGCCTCGCTGCCCGGGGCGGAGTTCGTGCTCTCCGCCCTGCGCCTGCCGACCGTCCGGTACCAGGTCAGCCTGCTGGTCAGGCTGCTGCAGAAGCTCGACACCGGGCTCGGCCTGGACGCCCCGGACCTGATCCGCACCGTCGACGCCCTGCCGGACGCGGCGGCCCGGAACGCCTTCATCCGCACCCTGCGCGCCGTGGTCGACAGCCGCGGCCAGGTCGGCACCCTGCTGGACCGGTGCTACCTGACCGAGGGCATGCCCACCATGCTCGTCTGGGGCGAGCGCGACCAGGTGGTCCCCTCGATCCACGCGGGGATCGCCCATGTGTCCATGCCCGGCAGCCGGCTGGAGCTGTTCGAGAACGCCGGTCACTTCCCCTTCCACAGCGATCCGCAGCGCTTCGTCTCGGTGGTGCACGACTTCATCAGCACCACCGAGCCGGCCGGTTACCGACCCGAGCAGTGGCGGATGATGCTGCGCGGCCACCAGCCGAACCCTCGGGCGCAGCGCCTCGCCGACATCCTGATGAGGTCCGCATGACGCGATACCTGCCCACGCGACGAGTCCCCGACGACCGGCTTCTGCTCCTCTGCTTCCCCTACGCCGGAGGCGGAGCCTCCGCCTACGCGAGCTGGCAGCGCCGGCTCGGCGACCGGGTGGAGGTGCTCCCGGTCCAGCTGCCCGGCCGGGAGGGACGCGGCGCCGAACCGCGGTTCACCGAGCTGGCCCCGCTGATCGCCGAACTGCACGAGGAGCTGGGGCCCGAACTGGAGCGCCCGCACGTGCTGTTCGGCCACAGCATGGGGGCACTGCTCGCCTTCTCCCTCGCCCAGCACCGCTACCTGCTGGGGGAGCGGCTGCCCGAGGCCCTGGTGGTCAGCGCCTTCCGGGCGCCGCACCTGCCCGCGCCCAAGCTCGGCGGCTCCGACGTGGGCGACGAGGAGCTGATCGACACGCTGGTCGGCCTCGGCGGCATACCGAGGATCCTGCTGGACCATCCCGAGTGGCTCAGCGCGCTGCTGCCCGTGGCCCGCGACGACCTGCGCCTGTGCGCGGCCCCGGTCGCCGGTGACCCGCTCCCCGTTCCGCTGCACGCCTACGCCGGTCAGCACGACGCCCTGGTGACGCCGACCGAGGTCGCCGAGTGGGTCCAGTACGCCGGCTGCGGCTTCACCATGCGCACCCTGCCCGGCGGCCACTTCTACCTGCGCGACGACGAACAGTTCTTCCTCGACGACCTCGGCCGCGCCGTCGACGACCTGGCCCTGCTCGCGCGTTGACGTCCCGCCGTCCGGCCACCCACGGGCGGCGCCCCACCCCTTAAGCCCACCGCAAGAGGCGCTGCCTAGCGTCGCAACCGAGCCCGCCCCACGCCTTGGAGTTGAGGATGACTGTCACGACCGAGACCGACGTGCTGATCGTCGGTGGTGGCCCCGCCGGGGCGCTGCTGGGCACCCTGCTGGCGCGCCGCGGCATCGCGGTGCTGGTGGTCGAGCGGCAGACCACCTTCGACCGCGAGTTCCGCGGCGAGACCCTGGCCGCGCCCTCCGTGGACTCGCTGCGCGGCCTGGGCTTCGGTCCCGCGCTCGACGCGCACGGCTTCCTGGAGACCGAGGCCGTGACCATGCGGATGGAGGGGCGCGACGTCCTGCATGTCGACTACCGCCGCTTCCCGATCGGCACCCTGCCGATCGACATCCCGCAGCCGAGCCTGATCGGGATCTTCCACGACGCCGCCACCGCGCTGCCGAGCTTCTCCTACGGCGCCGGCACCGCCTTCACCGACCTCGTCGTCGAGGACGGCGTCGTCCGCGGCGCCGTGCTCAAGGAGGCCGACGGGACGCGCACCACCGTCCGGGCCCGACTGGTGGTCGGCGCCGACGGCCGCTTCTCCAAGGTGCGGCGGGCGGCCGGGCTGGAGGCCGACGTCCAGCCGATGGCCCGCGACTTCCTCTCCTTCAAGCTGCCGCGCCCCGCCGGCTGGAAGCACGAGGCCGAGCTGATCGCCGACGGCGAGAAGCACATCATGGTCCTGCCGACCTTCCCCGACCTGCTGCGGATCGGCCACAACCTGCCCAAGAAGGGCCTCAGCCAGCTGAAGCGGGCCGGCTTCGAATCCTTCCGCGACGGCATCGCGGCCCTGGACGAGCGGATCGCGCCGCTCGTCCACGAGCACCTGACCTCCTGGGACGACACCTCGTTCCTGGAGATCTTCACCGCCGAGCTGGACCGCTGGTCCCGCGACGGCCTGGTGCTGATCGGCGACGCCTCCCACACCTGCACCCCGATCCTCGGCCAGGGCGTCAACGTCGCCCTGCAGGACGCCATCGTGCTCACCCCCGTCATCGCCCGGGCCCTGGCCGATGGCCAGGGCCCGGTGACCGAGCGGCAGTTGGCCGGATTCGTGCAGCAGCGCCGGACGCACAAGCGGTTCGTCACCAAGTTCCAGCGGATGCAGGAGGACGCGCTGTCCAAGAACAGCCCGCTGCAGAAGCTCGCCCGCCGCGCCCGCTACCGCCTGCTGGACAAGCTGCCGGTCAAGTACAAGATGTTCGACCGCGTCATCAACGCGCCGCACGAGATCGACCCGGTCGACCGGGAGCTGGGCCGCAAGGCTCCGGCCGTGGTCGCGGGCTGAGGGGCGACACGATGCTGACGAAGCTGCTGCGGCTCTTCTCCTCCGGGCCGAACATCGAGGACCTGCACGACTTCTACGCCAAGCGCGGCCGCCTGGACGAGCACGCCCACGTCCGGGCCACCTACCGGGTGCGGATCGACGCGCCGGTGGACGTGGTCTGGGGCCACCTCGCCGACATCGCGCGGTGGCCCGACTGGAGCGCCGGGATCACCGACGTGCAGCTGCCGCACGGGGTGGCCGTGGACCGGCCGTTCCACTGGCGCAACGGGATCCACCGGATCGACTCCCGGATCGCCGTGCTCGCGCCCGAGCAGGAGATCAGCTGGACCGGCGTCTGCGGCGGCTTCCTGGCCAAGGCGGTCCACCGCCAACTGCTGGTCGCCGACGGCGACGGCACCTGGGTGACCGCCGAGGAGTCCATGTCCGGCCCGCTGCTGCCGCTCTACTACAGCGACGCGAAGCTGCGCGACTCGCTCGTCTCCTGGATGGCCGAGCTCCAGCGGGTCGCCGAGGCGGCCCGGTCGGCCGCGCCGCGCGCGCACGCGGCGGCGACGCAAGACCAGCTTTAGCCCCTGTTGCGACGGTGGCTCTGCTGTCGAAGTACCCGCCGTCGAAGAACCCGCCGTCGACGAACGCACTGTGAGGAGGAGGTGGCCGTGCGCTGGGACAGTCTGTATCTGGCGGGCCTGGGTGCCTGTCTGCCGGACCGTCGGGAGACGGCCGCCGAGGCCGTCGCCGCCGGCCGGTACACCGCGGACGCGGACGCCGCCAACGGTATCCGTGCGGTCCGGGTGGCCGACCCGCGGACAGAGGGCCCGGCCGTGATGGCGGCCTCCGCCGCGCGCCTCGCGGTGGCCCGGTCGGGCCTCGCCGCCGAGGAGTTCGGGCTGGTCGTGCACGCGGGCTCCGGCCACCAGGGCCAGGACCTGTGGACGCCCGCGTCCTACGTGCAACAGCACTCCGTCGGCGGCCACGCCGCCACCGCCGAGGTGCGGCAGGGTTCGGTGGGCGGCCTGGTCGCCCTCGAACTCGCCGCCTCCTGGCTGGTGGCCAGGCCGGACACCCCGGCGGCGCTGGTCACCGCCGGCGACTCCTTCCACCTGCCCTACGTCGACCGCTGGACCCTGGACGACCAGCAGGTCTTCGGGGACGGCGCCGGTGCCGTCGTGCTGTCCCGCTCCGGCGGCTTCGCCCGGGTGCTGAGCACGGTCACCCGCGCGGACTCCTCGCTGGAGGCCGTGTACCGGGGCACGGAGTGGACGCCCGCGCCCTTCGCGGACGGGCGGCCGGTCTCGCTCGCCGCCCGCAAGCGGGCCCACTTCGCCGGGGACGAGCAGCGACTGCGCGGGGCCATGGCCACCATGACGGACCGGCTCCGCACCGTGGTGGAACAGGCCCTGGACGAGGCCGGCGGGCTGAAGACCGCCGACGTCGCCCGTGTCGTCCACGCCAACCTCGGCCTGCCGGTGGCCCGGTGGGGCCTGTGGGAACCGCTGGGCCTGGACCCCGAACGCACCCTCCACGCGTGGGGCCGGGACCTCGGCCACATGGGCGCCGCCGACCAGTTCGTCGGCCTCGACCACCTCGTGCGCACCGAGCCGCTCGCCGCGGGCGACCACGTGCTCGTCGTCGGCGCCGGGACGGGCGTGGTGTGGAGCGCGGCCGTGCTGCAACTGCTCGCATCCACGCCTCTCGCACCCACGCCTCCCGCATCCACGACCCTCGCACCCACGACCCTCGCAGCCGAACCGGACCACTGAATCCGACTGCCCCGCACCGCCTCCTGATTCCACGCCCTGTGAACAGACGCCCAGTGAGGAGACCAGACACCATGACCACGGTCGCGACCACCCCGCCCGGTGCGGAGGCGAGCGGACCGGAGCCGGAGTCCGCCTTCGACCGGCTCCGCGCCCTGAACACCGAGGGCCGCCTTGCCGCCGAGTTCCCCTCGCTGCCGAGCCTGTTGGCCGAGGTGGCGGCCGGGGAGAGCGGCACCGCGGACCTGGCCCGCGCCGGGCAGTTCCTGGCCCGGGTCGCCCCCGACGACATCCTGGCCGCCCACCCGGACACCACCGTCGTGAGCGTCGCGGTGGCCGGCCACTCCACGGTGGGCCCGGTCGCCGGTCCGCTCACCGCCGAACTGGCCCGGCACGGCTTCGCGCTGCGGCTCTCCCTCGGGGACTTCGACGGCTACCTGCGTGAGCTGCAGGACCCCGAGAGCCACCTGCACACCGCCGGCACCGACCTGGCGCTGGTGATCCTGGACGCCCAGGCCGTCTTCGACGAGCTGCCTCCCGTCTGGCGGGTCGAGGACCTGGAGCGGGCGGCCACCGGCAAGCTGGCCCAGCTCGCGGTGCTGGTCGAACGCTTCGCGGCGCGCGAGGGCGCGGGCACGCTGGTTCTCAACACCCTGCCGCTGCACCGCCACCACACCCACCAGCTGGTGGACCTCAAGTCCCGTGCCGCGCTCGGCGTCGCCTGGCGCGAGTTCAACGCCGGGCTGCTGAAGCTGGCGGCCAGGCACGAGCGCGTCGTGGTCGTCGACCTGGACCCGCTGGTCGCCCAGGGCGGTTCGCTGAACGAGCCGCGGATGGCCTCCTACGCCAAGGCCAACCTCGGCGAGGAGCTGTTGGCCCGCTACGCCCGCGAGATCGGCCACCTGGCCCGGACCCTGAAGGGCCGGTCCAAGAAGGTCCTCGTGGTCGACCTGGACAACACCATGTGGGACGGCATCCTCGGGGACGACGGCGCGGACGGCATCGCCGCCGCGACCACCTTCCGCGGCGAGGCCTTCGGTAACTTCCAGAAGATCGTCCGGCAGATCGGCTCCCAGGGCGTGCTGCTCGCGATCAGCAGCAAGAACGACCAGGAGCCGGTGTTGGAGGTGCTGCGCACCCACCCGGACATGCAGCTGCGTGACACCGACTTCGTCCGGATCAACGCCAACTGGAACCCGAAGGACGCCAACCTGCGGGACATCGCCGACCGGCTCAACCTGGGGATCGACAGCTTCGTCTTCGTCGACGACTCCCCGTTCGAAACCGGCCTGGTCGCCTCCAGCCTGCCCGAGGTCGCGGTGGTCCGGCTCGACGAGGAGCCGGCCCTGCACATCGACAAGCTGCTGGCCGACGGCTGGTTCGACGTGCGCGAGCTGACGGCGGAGGACCGCGAGCGCGGCGCGCTCTACCGGGTCGAGGCGGACCGCCAGGACCTGCTGGACTCCAGTGGCTCGATGGAGGAGTACCTGGACAAGCTGGGCGTGAAGGTCCAGGTGGCGGTCGTCGGTGACGGCGACCTCGCCCGGGTGGCCCAGCTGACGCTGCGCACCAACCAGTTCAACCTGACCACCGAGCGCCTCCAGCCCGCCGAGGTGCGGGCCCGGCTCGACGACCCGGCGCACCTGGTGCTCTCGGTCCGCTCGGGCGACCGCTTCGGCGACAACGGCGTCGTCGGCGCGCTCTTCGCCCACCGCGAGGGCGAGCGCCTGCACATCGACAACCTGATCCTCAGCTGCCGCGTCTTCGCGCGCGGGATCGAGCAGACGACGGTGGCGTCGCTGCTCGCCCATGCCCGCGACGGGCTCGGCGTCACCGAGGTGACCGCGGCCTACCGGCCCACCAAGAAGAACCACCGGGTCAAGGACTTCTGGCCCAGCCTGGGCTTCGAGCAGACCAGCGAGACGGAGGAGGGCGAGCTCGGCTTCACCCACTCGCTCGCCGCGCTGCCCGAGGTCCCCACCTATGTCCACCTCGACGCCGACCTCGGAGGCTCCTGACCATGACCGTGACCGTGCTGACCGAGGACTCCTTCCTCGAGCTCGTCCGTGACGAGCTGGCCCTGCCGCTCGCCCAGAGCGACCTGGAGTCCGACTTCGACCGCGTCGTCGCCTGGGACTCGCTGCAGACGCTGCGCCTGGTCGCGGCCGTCGAGAAGCGGACCGGCAAGCGGGTGCCGGTCGGCCGCGTGCTCGCGGAGCGGAGCCTGCGCGGCATCTACGACGTACTGACCGCCTGAGAGCTGGGCCGGGCACGGTGTTCCCCCGCACCGTGCCCGGCCCCTCGGGCATTTCCCGCTGAACCTGCTGCCCCCTCCGCCTTCGGACGAAAGCACTGATGACATGTTCGCCTCAATCGCCACGCTGATGCACAAACGACGCCGACTCGCCCTCCTCGCCGCCCTGGTGCTCCTCGTCCTCGCCGGCGCGGTCGGCGGCTCCCTCCAGCAGAAGCTGACCAACGGCGCCTCCGACTACGACGACCCGAGCGGCGCCAACGTGGCCGCGCGGCAGACCATTCAGCGCGCCACCGGGATCGACCCGCAGCAGGGCTACGTGCTGCTGGTCCGCTCCGACGAGAAGCTCACTGCCGACTCGGCCGCCCCGGCCGCCGTCGCCGAGGCCGTCAAGGTGCTCAAGGCGCGGCCCGAGGTCAAGCAGGTGCTGGACTTCGCCGACTCCAAGATGCCCACGCTGATCTCCACCGACGGCCACAGCACTGCCGTCGTCGCCGAGCTGGGCCCGCTGCCCTCGCCGGGTGACGTCGACGCCGTCAAGGCGCTGCAGGCCGCCGTCGCGGCCGATCCGCTGCTGGCGGGCACCACCCTGGTCGGCGGCGCCACCCCCGGCCACGTCCAGGTCGCCGACGTCTCCACCAAGGACCTCGGCCTCGGCGAGACGATCGCGCTGCCGATCCTGCTGGTCCTGCTCTTCTTCGTCTTCCGTGGCCTGGTGGCGGCGTTCATCCCGCTGGTCGGCGGCATCTTCGCGATGATGCTGGCGATGGCGCTGACCCGGGTGCTCACCACCGTCACCTCGGTCTCCGCCAGCGCGATGGACCTGATCTTCGCCCTCGGGCTCGGCCTCTGCATCGACTTCAGCCTGCTGATCGTCTCCCGCTTCCGCGAGGAGCTCGCCGCCGACCAGGCGCGCGGCGTCACCGACACCGCCCCGGCGCTGCGCCGCACCGTGCTGACGGCCGGCCGCACCGTCGCCTTCAGCGCGTTCACCGTCGCCGTGGCGCTCTCCGCGCTGCTCGTCTTCCCGCTGCCCTACCTGCGCTCGCTCGGCAGCGCCGGCATCCTGACGGTGCTGTCCGCCGCGTTCTTCGCGCTGCTGGTGCTGCCCGCGGTGCTCGCCGTGCTGGGCCGGCGGATCGACGCGCTCTCCTTCGGTCGCGGCCGCGCCGCGAGCGCCGAGCGCGTGGTGCGCCGCTGGGAGCGGCTCGCCCGCGGCGTGATGCGCCGTCCGGTCGTCTACGCCATCGGCGGCGTGGCGGTGCTGCTGGTCATCGCCTCGCCGATGCTGGGGATCAAGTTCACCGGCGTCGACTCCTCGGTGCTGCCGCTCTCCACCAGCTCCGGCCAGGTCGCGCAGCAGCTCTCCACCGAGTTCGCGCAGCAGCCGGCCGCCGCCCGGATCGTCCTCGACGGCGGCGCGAGCGCCTCCGCGGTGGCCGACTACGCCACCCGCCTCGGCCAGGTGTCCGGTGTCCGTGCCGTCAGCGCGCCCGTCGCGCTCGGAGCCGACCACCAGGAGATCGACGTCGCCCTCTCCGGCCAGCCGCTGCAGGCGAGTTCGCTCACCGCGGTGCAGCAGCTGGAGCGTGTCGCCGCGCCGACCACGGCCCGGTTCACCGGCGCCACGGCCGACTTCCTCGCGCAGCGCGCCAGCATCGGCGACCACCTGCTGCCCGCCGGCCTGCTGCTGGCCGCGCTGACCATGCTGCTGCTCTTCCTGTTCACCGGCTCGGTCTGGCTCGCCGTCCAGGGCCTGCTGATGAACGCCCTGTCGGTCGCCGCCTCGTTCGGCATGCTGGTCTTCGTCTTCCAGCACGGCCACCTTGGTTCCCTGCTCGACTTCACCGCCACCGGCGCACTGGAGGAGACCTCGCCGGTCATCCTCTTCGCGCTCGCCTTCGGCCTCTCCACCGACTACAACGTCTTCCTGCTCGGCCGGATCAAGGAGGCCCGCGGCAAGGGCCAGGACGAGCGCGGCGCGGTGGCCGTCGGCCTCTCGCGCACCGGCGGCATCGTGACCTCCGCGGCGCTGCTCTTCGTCGTCGCCATCGGCGCGCTGGGCATCTCCCACCTCACCTTCATCAAGGAGCTGGGCATCGGCGCGGCCTTCGCCGTCCTGATCGACGCGACCGTCGTCCGCACCCTGCTGGTCCCCGCCCTGATGGCGCTGCTCGGCAAGGCGGCCTGGTGGGCCCCGGGCCCGCTGCGCGCGTTCCACGCCCGCTTCGGCGTGAACGAGGGCGGCTCCGTCGAGGAGGAGCCGGCGGCCGAGGCGGCTCCGGTCGCCGACCCGGACCTGGCCACCTCCGCCGTCTGAGTGCACGACAGTGGGGCCCGGTCCGGATTCTCCGGACCGGGCCCCACGTCGTTGAGCCTGCTCAGAGGTCCAGCACGAGCCGCTCGCCACGGCAGCGGGAGACGCAGATCAGCATGATGTCGCCCGCCTCGCGCTCGGAGTCGCTGAGGGTGCTGTCACGGTGCTCGGGTTCGCCCGACAGGACGGGCGTCTCGCAGCTGCCGCAGGTGCCCTGGCGGCAGGAGGGGGTGGTCGGGACGCCGGCCTCCTCGACCGCGTCGAGGATCGACATGTCCGCCGCGATGCGCAGCACCTTGCCGGTCCGGGCGAGCTCGACCTCGAACTCCTCACCGGGCTCCTGCGGGGCGGCGGTGAAGCGCTCCACGTGCAGGGAGAGGCCGCGGGCCGCGGCGTCCGGCAGCGCGGCGAAGCGCTCCTCCAGCGCCGCCAGCAGCGGCTCCGGGCCGCAGCAGTACACCGACGTCCCGGCGTCCAGGGCGGCGAGCGCCGCGTCAAGGTCCAGCAGGCCGAACTCGTCCTGCGGGCGCGGCTCCACCCGGTCGCCGTAGGCTGCCAGCTCGTCCAGGTAGGCCATGGACGTCCGGGTGCGGCCGCCGTACAGCAGCCGCCAGTCGGCACCGGCCGCCTCCGCCGCGCCGATCATGGGCAGCAGCGGCGTGATGCCGATGCCCCCCGCGACGAACAGGTGGGCGGTTCCGGCCGCGAAGGGGAAGTCGTTGCGGGGCCCACGTGCCGTCAGCACGTCACCGACGGCCACCTGCTCGTGCAGCAGCGCCGAGCCGCCCCGGCTCTCCGGCTCCCGGAGCACGGCGACGCGCCAGCGCTCCCGGTCGGCCACGTCGCCGCAGAGGGAGTACTGGCGCAGCAGGGTGCGGCCGCCGTCCTGGGGGAGCAGCAGCTCGACATGGGCGCCGGGCGCCCAGGCCGGAAGCGGGCTGCCGTCGACGGCGCGCAGCTCGAACGCGGCGATACCGGCGGCCGGTTCGGTCCTGGCGGTCACGATCAGCCGCAGCTCGCCGAGGACCGGCGCCGTCGACGCGGGGGCGGCCGACTCCTCGCCGCGGGGGCGCCGTCGCGCGCCCCCCTTGAGGATCCGCATGATGTTCACCCGTGGTCACCTCCACCGTGGTTGCTCTCCCGGAGCCTCCGGGCCAGGAGATGGTCCGCGGCGAAGCTAAAGCCCGGCCTGTCCGCAGGCCGGGCTTCGCAGTGACCGGGTCAGTGGTTGAGCAGCCACCACAGGCGGTCCTTGGTCATCAGCAGCTGCAGCACCAGCACCGCGGAGTAGAACAGGGCCGGCGTCCTCGAGCCCATGTCGAACAGCGCGAGCGCGGCGCCGCCGAGGATCAGCAGCTCCAGGCCGAGCCTGAGCACACCGGGGATCTCCACCACGCTGGTGCCGCTCACCTGGGCCCGCGCGGTGGCGAACGTCCCCCAGGCGGCCGCCGCGAGCAGCGGCAGACCGATGGTGGCGGGGATGCGCAGCGTGCCCGAGGTGGTGTGCCAGGCCCAGGCACCGAGGCTGGCGATCGCGGCCAACTCCAGCCCGAACGCGATCAGCTGGGTGTGCATCGGGAACGACAGGGTGGTGGCCTTCATGGGGTCCTCCAGGTGCGTGGGAGTCGGCGTTCGCCACACGGCGACACTCGGTCGCGACGCTACGCACGCGCGCCTGCGCCCCGCTTAAGCGATCCCGCCCGGGGCGGCGCAAGCGCGCCTTAAGGGCGACGCGGAACCTTTCCTGCGCGAGCCGTCGGCACCGCGCCGGGGCGAAGGGAGTGAAGGTGAGTATCGACGAGAGGACCGCGCCACTCGTCGCCCAGGTGCCTGCTGCGGCCCAGGGCGAGAACCGGCGTTGGTGGATCCTGGTCGTGGTGGCGTCCGTACAGTTCATGGTCGGTCTCGATGCGACCGTGGTGAACGTGATGCTCCCGCAGTTGCAGCGCGGCATCGGGCTGTCCATCGCCAACACGCAGTGGGTGATGAGCATCTACGTGCTGCTCTTCGGCGGCCTGATGCTGATGGGCGGCCGGTTGGCCGACGTGATGGGCCGCCGCCGGGTGCTGCTGGCCGGCATGGCGCTGTTCGTCTTCGGCTCGGTGCTGGCCGGTACCGCGCACGGCACCGACCAGCTGCTGATCGCCCGTGCCCTGCAGGGCCTCGGCGCCGCGGGCCTCGCGCCCGCCGCGCTCTCGATCATGGTGACCAGCTTCCCGAACCCGACCGAGCGCGCCAAGGCGTTCGGCATCTGGGGCACCGTCATCGGCGTCGGGGCGAGCATCGGCACCCTGCTGGGCGGTGCCATCATCGACATCGGCTGGCGCTGGGCCTTCTACATCAACATCCCGATCGGCGTGGTGCTGGCGGTCGCCGCCGTCACGTTGATCCCCGGACGCACGGCGCGTGGCGGCGCGCGGCAGCCCGCCGACATCGCGGGTGGCCTGACCTCGACGGCGGGTCTGCTGCTGCTGGTCTACGGCATCACCGCGATCGGCAGCCGTGGCTGGAGCAACCCTGTCACCCTCGGCTCCTTCGCTGGTGCGGCGGTGCTGCTCAGCGCCTTCGTGCTGATCGAACAGCGCAGCAGCGCCCCGCTGGTGCCGCTGCGGCTCTTCCGCGGCCGGGGCCTGGTGACGGCCGGCCTCGGCCAGATCCTGGCGGCCGGGGTCATGCTGCCCTGCTTCTTCCTGCTGCCGCAGTTCATGCAGACCGTCCTCGGCTACAGCCCGTTGCAGACCGGTCTCGCCTACATCCCCACCAGCCTGGCCATGATGACGGTCGCACCGATGGCGTCGAAGCTGGTCGCCAGGACCGGCCCGATGGCGCTCTACCTGGCCGGCACGGTGGCGCTCGGCGCGACGGTGGCCCTGATGCTCGGCGCCAAGGTGCACGCCGGCTACTGGTCGCTGCTGCTGCCGGTCACCGCGCTGCTCGGCATCGGTCTGGTGCTCTGCCTGATCACGGCCTCCATGGTCGGCACCTCGCAGGCCACCGAGCAGGACGCGGGCGTCGTCTCGGCGCTGCTCAACTCCTCCAGCGAGATCGGCGGCGCGCTCGGCCTGACGGTGGCGGCGACGCTGCTGCAGACCCGCACCGCCAATCTCATGGCGCACGGCATGGGCCAGCAGGAGGCCTTCGTGCAGGGCCTGCACCGGGGCTTCGGCGCGCTGCTGGTCTGGATCGTGCTGGGCGCGCTGGTCGGCGTCTTCGGCTTCCGCGGCCTGACGGCGACGGGTGAGAGCACCGCGGCGGTCTCCCAGGACTGACGCCCACAAGGCGAACCGCCCCACGGCCGCGGCGGCCGGGTCACCACCCGGTCGCCGCGGCCTTCGCTTGCGTCCTGACCCGCCCTGACCTGGGCCCCTCTGCGCAGGAGGCGCTTTAGCGGCCCCGCCCACACTGAGGCCGACCCCGCACTCGCGCACACGCACACCTGGGAGACAGCATGCGCTGGGAGAACATCTACGTCGCCGGCCTCGGCGCCTACCTGCCGGAGCAGGTGCAGACCGCGGACGAGGCCGTCGCTCTCGGCCTCTACGACGCCGACGAGCGGGTCGGCAACGGCATCCACGCGGTGCGCGTCGCGAACGACGAGGAGGCCGCGCCGGTCATGGCGGCCGCGGCCGCTCGTACCGCCGTGGCCCGCTCGGGCCACGACGCGCAGGACTTCGGCCTGGTCGTGCACGCATGCATCGGCCACCAGGGCCAGGAGTTCTGGACCCCCGCCCACTACGTTCAGCAGGAGACCGTCGGCGGGCGCGGCAGCGCCGTGGAGATCCACCCCGGCTCCAACGGCGGCCTGGCCGGTGTCGAGCTGGCCGCCTCCTACCTGACCGCCCGACCCGCCGAGACGGCGGCGCTGATCACCGTCGCCGACGCCTTCAAGACCCCCTACTTCGACCGCTGGGCCTCCGACAACCAGCAGGTCTACGGCGACGGCGCGGGCGCCCTGGTGCTCTCCAAGCGTGGCGGCTTCCTCCGCCTGGTCTCCACCGCCAGTCTCACCGACGCGACGCTGGAGCCGATCTACCGCGGTGTCACCGGCTGGACCGAGGCGCCCTTCGCCGACGGCAAGCCCGTGGACCTGCGCTCGCGCAAGCGCGACTACCTGCTGCTGCACGAGGACGCGTACGAGGCGACCATCAACCAGATGACCGTCAACGCCGGCCAGGTGCTGCAGGAGGCCCTGGACGAGGCGGACATGAAGCTCGCCGACGCGCAGCACTTCGTGCACGCCAACATCGCCGAGTCCATCGCGACCTACTCGTTCTACATGACCCTCGGCGTCGACCGGGCCACCACCACCTACGACTGGGGCCAGAACATCGGCCACTGCGGTGGCGCGGACCAGCTGCTCGGCCTCAACCACCTGGCCGAGGCCGGTCGGCTCAAGGCCGGCGACAAGATCGTGACCATGGGTGTCGGCGTCGGCTTCACCTGGACCGTCGCGGTGCTGGAGGTCGAGTCCGCCCCGTCCTGGTGAGGTTCGCGCCTCCCCGCGTTCCGCGCCCGCATTCGACTCCGCGTCCCCACCGCGCGTCCCCACCGCGCGTCCCCACCCCCACAGCTGCGGACCCCGTCGGCCCCCCGTCCGACGGGGTCCGCTCCGCGACGACCGGCCCAGGAGAACCGATGGCAGCGACCACCCCCGTTCAGGCCCCGCCCCGCGTGGACCGCCCCGGTCCGGAACCGGTCCGCCGCAGCGGCGCCCACGTGCCCGAGCGGTCCTACGTCGTCCGGCCCGCGCCGGGGGCGGTTCCCGTGCTCGGGCACGTCTGGCGCCTCTGGCGGGACCCACTGGCGTTCCTGCGCTCCCTGGCCGGGCAGGGCGACCTGCTGGAGATCAGGATCGGACCCAAGCGGGCCTATCTGGCCGCCGACCCGGACGTGGTCCGCGACCTGCTCCAGGACCCGCGCACCTTCGACAAGGGCGGTCCGCTCTTCGACACCGCCCGCCGACTCACCGGCAACGGCCTGGTCACCTCCCGCTACGCGGACCACCGCGGCCAGCGTCGGATGCTCCAACCCGCCTTCCACGCCGCGCAGATGCCCGGCTACACGGACATCATGATCGAGGAGTTCGAGGCGGAGGCCGCGAGTTGGCGTTCCGGCGAGGTCGTCGACGTGCGGCAGCGGATGCAGGCGCTGACGCTGCGGATCGTCACCCGCACCATGTTCGGCGAGCTCGCGAGCGAGGCCACGATCGACGGTGTGCAGGAGTGCCTGCCGGTGATCATGGACGGCGTCTACCGGCGCATGGTCACCCCGACCCGCCTGGCCGAGCGCCTGCCCACCGCGCACAACCGGGCCTACGAGCAGGCCCTGACCCACATGCACGAGGTCATCGACCGCACGATCGCGGACTACCACGCGCGCGGCCGCGACGAGGGCGACCTGCTCTCCCTGCTGGTCAACACCCGCGATCCGGAGACCGGGGCGCCGCTCTCGGACCAGGAGATCCACGACCAGGTCATGACCATGTACCTGGGCGGCAGCGAGACCACCGCCAACGCCATGGCCTCCGCCTTCCACCTGATCTCCGAGGCCCCCGACGTCGAGGCCCGGCTCCACGCCGAGCTGGACGCGCTGCCTCCCGGCCGGGAGGCGCTGCGCGAGGCGGTCGGCCACCTGGACTACGCCTCGCGCGTCACCACCGAGGCGCTGCGGATGCGCCCGCCGGTCTGGCTGGCCACCCGCACCACCACCCGTCCCGCCGAGCTGGCCGGCCGCCGGATCGAGCCGGGCACGATCCTGCTCTACAGCCCCTACCTGCTCCACCTCGACCCCGCCACCTACGAGGCGCCGGACCGGTTCGACCCGGACCGCTGGCTGCCCGAGCGGACCACCCGCCGGCAGCGCACCGCGTTCCTGCCCTTCGGCGCCGGCAACCGTCAGTGCATCGGCAACGGGTTCAGCATGATCGAGGTGAACGTCGCGCTGGCGACGGTCGCCTCCCGCTGGACGCTGCGGCTGGCTCCGGGCGCCTCGCTCAGCACCACCCCCGCGGCCAGCCTCGGCCCCGGCCCGCTGCCGATGACCGTGCAGGCCCGCCCCCGCCGCGAGACGGCTGCGCCTGCGACGGCGGCAACCGCGCCCGCGCCCGCGAAGGCTGCGCCCGCGTCGGCGGTGCCCGCGACGGCGGGGCCCGCGATGGACGCCGCCGGGACGGCCCGAACCGCGAGGGCTGGGGCCGCGATGGCTGCCACTGGGACGGCCGGGACCGCGACGGCCGCGGCCGGGACCACCGCCACCGCGACGGTCGCCGCCGCCAAGGCCGCGCCCGTGCCCGTGTTGGCCGGGACCGGGACCACCGCCGCCGGGTCCGAGGACGTCTGCCCCTTCCAGCGGACGGCGGCCCCCGGGCCGGACAGCGTGGAGGTGGCGCGATGACCCCGACCACCGTCGCGCCGCAGCGGGCCGCCGCCACCGTCCGTGGCCGGAGCGAGGCCTCGCCCTGGCTCGGCGAACGCATCACCGAGCGCGTGGCCCGCGTCGTGACGGCGCCGCCGCACCGGGCGGTCGCCGCCCTGGTGGGGCCGAGCCGGCTCACCGCCGACCTGGCCGACTGCGTCGAGGCCGTCTGCCGGATCGCCGGGGAGGACCCGGCGATCGTCCCCGACGGCCTGCTGCCGTTGCTGTTGGGCGGCAAGCGGCTGCGTCCGCTGCTCGTCCTGGCCGTCGGCTACGCCTGTCGCCCCCTCGGCACCCCGCACCGGCGCGCCCGCACCGTGCAGAGCGCGGCCGTCGTCGAACTGCTGCACCTGGCCAGCCTGGTGCACGACGACGTGATGGACGGCTCCCGGCTGCGCCACGGTGTCGCCACCGTCAACGCCGAGGCGGGCGTCGGCCGGGCGGTGCTCACCGGTGACTTCCTGATCGCCCAGGCGCTGGCCGCGGCCGGCTCGCTCGGCGCCGCGGAAGGCGTGCTGGCCGCCCGCACCTTCGCCCGGCTCTGCCAGGGCCAGGCCGAGGAGGGCGCCGCCCTCTTCGACCCGAGCCGCTCCGAGGAGTCCTACCTGCGCGCCGTCGACGGCAAGACCGCCTCGCTCTTCGAGGCCTCCTGCGAACTGGGGGCCATGGCAGCGGGCCTGACGACCACGCAGTGCGCAGCACTGGCCCGGTACGGACGGCATCTCGGCATCGCCTTCCAACTCAACGACGACATCCTCGACTTCACCGCCGACTCGGCCCAGCTGGGCAAGCCCGTCGGACACGACATCGGGCAGGGCGTCTACACCCTGCCGCTGCTGCGCACCCTGCGCGCGCGGCCCGAGCTCGCGTCGCTGCTCGCCCGCCCGGAGGAGATGGCGGCCAGGGTCCGCGCCGGGGACGCCCTCGCCGGGACCGCCCGGCTGGCCTCCGCCCACGCCGGACTTGCCGTCGCGGCCCTCGCGGAGGTGGGCGAGCCGCTGCACCCGGCCGGCCACGGAACCCTGGCCGAGCTGGCGGCCGCGCTGACCCGTCCGATCCTCCCGCCCGCCGAGGAGACCCGACCATGGTGACCACCGCCCGCCCCGCGCTCCCGGACGCCTCCGCCGTGGCGCCGGACGCTCCGCTCTCGGTCCAGGTGCCGCCACTGGTGCGGCGGTTGAGCTCCCGCTGCAACCCGGCGCTGGTCTGGCTGGAGCAGCGCACGGACCGCTGGGCCCGGCGGCACCTGCGCCCGATGTTCCCCGACGACGCCGCACTGGACCGGTTCCTGGACCACCGGTACGCGCTCTACACCGCGCTCTCCTACTCCCGCGCCGAACCGGAGCGCCTCGCCGACATCTGCGACTGGGAGCTCACCTGGTTCGCCCTGGACGACCTGTGCGCGGAGGGCGATCCGCGTCGGCATGTCGGCGGCTTCCCCGATCTCTACGCCATGCTCGCCGCCGCCGCCCACGGCGCCGACCGCGGCTCGCTCCCGCCCTACGGGACGGTGCTGGCCGAGGTGGGGGACCGGCTCCGGTCGCGGATGACGCCGGGCCAGTGGCGGCGCTTCCTGGCCTGCGTCGACTTCACCATCGACGGCTTCCGCCGCGAGGACGAGGCCCGCGCCCGCGGTGAACGCCTGGGCTACGAGGAGTACCTCGAGATCCGTTACGCCTGCTCGGGGATGCACTGGGTGTTCCTGATGTGCGAGTACGGCCTCGGCATCGACCTGACCGAGCAGTTCGCGCTCCACCCGGAGCTGGGCACGCTCGTCGACATCGCCCTGGAGCAGACCTGCTTCGCCAACGACGTGGTCGCCTACCGCAAGGAGGTGTTGCTGCACGACGACCCGATGAACGTGGTCGCGGCCGTGCGCGCGGACACCGGCTGCGACCTGCAGACGGCGATCGGCACCGCCGCCCGACTGGCGCAGCGGCGCGAGGACGAGTTCATCCGCTGCCGCGACGGGATCCTCGTCGGCGAGGCGGGCGCCGACCCGGCGGTGCGGGCGTTCCTCGACGAGATGAGCCACTTCGTCTCCGGGGTGCTGCTGTGGCAGTACATGTCCAGCCGCTATCTCGGCGCGGGCCACGTCTGGACCGGCCTGACCCACGGCCGCTTCGTCCTCCACCGGGACCGCACCGTCGTCCTCGGCCCCACCGCCGAGACGGAGGCCGCCCTCGAGGAGGCCGCCCGACTGCCCGTCCCGGCGTTCCGCCCGGGCCGACCGACGCCCTTCCGGGAGGCGAACGCGCGATGACGACAGAGCAGATGACCGAGCCCGAGGCCGAGGCCGGGACCGGGGCGGAGCCGATCCCGTACCCGTTCCCGCGCCCCGACGCGCTCACCCCCTGCCCGCACTACGCGCGGTTGCGCGAGACGCAGCCCGTCGCCCGGGTGCGGATGCCCAGCGGGGACAGTGCCCACCTGGTCACCACCTACGACGAGGTGCGCGCGGTGCTCGCCGACCCGCGCTTCAGCCGCGCCGCGACGCTCGCGGAGGGCGCCCCGCGGCTGGCGGCCGCGCCGCAGCGCTTCCCGAGCCTGCCCAATCTCGACGGCGCCGAGCACGCCCGCGTGCGGGCGCTGGTCTCGCGGGAGTTCACGGCGCGCCGGGTGGCCGCGCTGCGGCCCCGGATCCAGCAGCTGACCGATGCCCTGCTCGACGAGATGGCGGCGCGAGGCGAGGCCGACGGCCGGACCACCGACCTCGTCCAGGCCCTCGCCTTCCCACTGCCGGTGCGGGTGATCTGCGAGCTGCTGGGCGTGCCGCAGGCGGATCAGGAGCGGTTCACGGCCTGGTCGGGCGCGTTCGTCGCCACCACGGGCAGTACCGCGGAGGAGATGCTCGGGGCCATCGCCGCGCTGCGCGACTACTTCGCCTCCCTGTACGCCGAGAAGCGCCGGAACCCGGGGGAGGACCTGCTCTCCGCGCTCGTCTCCGTCCGCGACAGCGACCAGGAGCGGCTGAGCGAGCAGGAGTTGCTCTTCCTCGGCGTGAGCCTGCTGGTGGCCGGCCACGAGACGACGGTCAACCAGATCGGCAACAGCGTCCTCGCCCTGCTCGCCGAGCCCGGGCAGGCGGACCGGTTCCGGGCCGACCCCGACGGCGTGCCCGCCGCCGTCGAGGAGCTGCTCCGCCTGCACCTGCCCGGCGACGAGACGCTGCTGCGGATCGCCGTCGAGGACGTGGACCTGGGCGGGACGTTGATCCGGGCCGGGGAGGCGGTGCTGCCCTCGCTGGGCTCCGGCAACCGCGACGGCGCCCGCTTCGCCCAGCCGGAACGGCTGGAGCTGGACCGTCCGCTCAACGCCCACCTGAGCTTCGGCCACGGCATCCACTACTGCCTCGGCTCCGGACTGGCCCGGGCCGAGCTGCAGATCGCCCTGTGGACGCTCTTCGAGCGCTTCCCGACGCTGCGGCTGGCCGTGCCCGCCGAGCAGGTGCCGCGCACCTCCGGGCGACTGATCACCGGCGTCGCATCCCTGCCGGTCAGCTGGTGAACCGCGCCCGCGGGCGGTTCCGCCCCTCCTTCCGGGTGCGCTGGTGGCTGCGGACGCTGGGCAGGGAGGGCCTGTTGGCCCTGGTCCACCTGGGCGCCTACTTCAGTGTGACCACCCCGGAGTACGCCGCGCTGGTGGCGGCCGAGCGTCCGCGCCGGCCCTCCCCGGGGCATCCGGAGCGCCTGGTGCCCGGTCGGCCGCCGGGCACCGGCGAGGCCGCGCTGTGGGAGCAGTTCGACCACACACTCACGCACGTGGGCGCCGCAAGAAGGCCTTAAGCACGGCCGGTGAGCATCGGACCACCGGTGCCCCCCGGCCCGAATCCGTCGACAGCCAATCGAGGCGAGGGAACGACCTTGAAGAGTTTCGAGACCTTCACGGAGCTGGTGCTGCACCGCACCGCCGATCTGCCGAGCAAGGACGCCTTCATCTTCCTGCACGACAACGCCTCCGGCAGCGACGCCGAGCGGCTCACCTACGCGACGCTGGACCAGGAGGCCAAGCGCGTCGCCTCGTGGCTGCAGCAGCGTGGCGCCTCCGGCGGCCAGGTGCTGCTGCTGTACCCCTCCGGCCTCGACTTCATCAAGGCCTTCACCGCCTGCCTCTACGCCGGCTCCGTCGCCGTGCCCGCCCCGCTGCCGGGCGACCAGGGCAACCACTTCTCCCGGGTGACCGGCATCCTGCAGGACGCCGAGGTCCGCGCGGTGCTGACGGACAGCGTCAACGAGCCCACCATCAGCGGCTGGCTGCGCGACGCGGGCATCACCCACATCCCGGTGCTCGCCACCGACCTCCCCGGCGAGGGCGACGCGTCCGCCTGGAGCGAGCCGCGGCTCACCCCCGAGTCGCTGGCCTTCCTGCAGTACACCTCCGGCTCGACCAGCGCGCCCAAGGGCGTCATGGTCTCTCACCGCAACCTGCTGGCCAACGAGTTGGCGATCCAGCACCAGATCCACGGCCACCAGGACACCCGGCTCGGCGGCTGGCTGCCCTTCTACCACGACATGGGCCTGATCGGTCACATCCTGCAGCCGCTCTTCCTCGGTGGCTCCAGTGCCCTGATGTCGCCGATCTCGTTCCTCAAGCGCCCGCTGCGCTGGCTCCAGATGATCACCGAGTACCAGGTGACGGCCGGCGGCGGCCCCAACTTCGGCTACGACCTCTGCGTCAAGCGGGTCACCGACCAGCAGCTCGCCACCCTCGACCTGAGCAGCTGGGAGCAGGCCGCCAACGGCGCCGAGCCGATCCGCGCCGAGACCGTGCGCGCCTTCACCGAGCGCTTCGCCCCGGCCGGCTTCCGCGCCGAGGCCTTCTTCCCCTGCTACGGCATGGCCGAGACCACGCTGCTGGTCTCCGGCACGCCCCACGGCCAGGCCCCGATCTACCGCACCGTCGACGCCCAGGCCCTGGAGCAGGGTGCGCTGGCGGAGGTGGCCGAAACGGGCGCCCGCACCCTGGTCAGCTCCGGCGTCGTCCACCCGACCGACTTCACCGTGAAGATCGTCGACACGGACTCCTTCCGCGAGCAGCCCGAGGGCCACGTCGGCGAGATCTGGGTCAAGGGCGACAGCGTCGCCTCGGGCTACTGGAAGCGCCCCGAGGTCAACGAGGAGATCTTCAACGCCAAGCTGCGCGTGGGCGAGGGCGCCGAGGAGACCGTCGACGCGGGCTGGCTGCGCACCGGCGACCTCGGCGTGCTGGAGGCCGGGCAGCTCTACGTGACCGGCCGCCTCAAGGAGATGATCCTGATCAACGGCCGCAACATCTACCCCCACGACGTCGAGCGCCAGGTGCAGTCCCTCGACCCGGCCTTCGGCATCGGCGGCGGGGCGGCCTTCTCGGTGGACGCGGGCGAGGAGCACCTGGTCCTGGTCCAGGAGATCCGGCCCAACGCCCCGGCGGCGGCCGACCTGCCGGCCCTGCTGGCCTCCGCCCGCTCGCTGATCAGCCGCGAGTTCCAGGTCAACGCGAGCGTCGTGCTGGCCCGTCCGGGCACTGTCCGCAAGACCACCAGCGGCAAGATCCAGCGCACCCTGATGCGCAAGCTGCTGTTGGAGGGCGCGGTCACCGCCGAGCACCAGCACCTGGAGCAGCTGGTCGCCGACCAGATCGCGACGCAGGCTCCGGCCGCCCAGCCGCAGCCGGCCCCGGTGGGCTGAGCCGTGGACCACGCCCCCTACCGTCTGGCCGAGCAGCTGGAGTGGCAGCTCGGCGACCCGGACCTGCCGGAGACCGTCTTCGGCCACGACGCCTGCCTCGCCCTCGACGAGCGTGAGGAGTTCCCGGCCGCGATCTGCGAGCGGCTGGAGCAGCTCGGCCTGCACGAGTACTACGTGCCGGCCGAGTACGGCGGCCGGCTGCAGAACTACGAACAGGTGCTGCAGCAGATGCGCACCGTGGCCCGGCGCGACCTCACCGTCGCCATCGGGCACGGCAAGACCTACCTCGGCGGCGTCTGCGTCTGGGTGTCCGGCACGGAGGAGCAGGGACGCCGGCTCGGCGAGGCGATCCGCGCCGGCCTGCCCGTCTCCCTGGGCCTGACCGAACGTGCCCACGGCAGCGACCTGCTGGCGAACGAGGTCTGCGCCGAGCCGACGCCGGACGGCGGCTGGAGCGTCGCCGGCGAGAAGTGGCTGATCAACAACGCCACCCGGGGCAGCATCATCTCGCTGCTCACCCGGACCGATCCGGACGGCGGACCGCGCGCCTACTCCGTGCTGCTCGTCGACAAGCGCGCGCTGCCGCAGGAGAGTTACCGCTGCCTGGAGAAGATCCGCACGCACGGCATCCGCGGTGCCGACATCTCCGGCATCGCCTTCTCCGGTGCCACCGTCCCCGGCGACGCCGTCGTCGGCACCGTCGGCGGCGGCGTGGAGACGGTGCTCAAGGCCCTGCAGCTGACCCGCACCATGTGCGCGGCGCTGTCGCTCGGTGCCGCCGACCACGCGCTGCGCCTGGGCCTGGACTTCGCGACCGAGCGCACGCTCTACGGTCGCGCCCTGGTCGAACTGCCGCAGGCCCGCCGCACCCTGGCGGAGTGCGCCGCCGACGTCCTGGCGGGCGAGGCACTGACTCTGGTCGCCTCCCGCGCGGTGCACACCGCCCCGGCGGAGCTGTCGATCACGGCCGCCGTCACCAAGTACCTGGTGCCCACCCGCACCGAGGCGGTCATCGCTTCGCTGACCCGGCTGCTGGGCGCCCGCGCCTTCCTCAAGGGCGTCTTCGCCGGGGGACAGTTCCAGAAGGTCGACCGGGACCACCGAATCGTCGGCCTCTTCGACGGCAACACCCTGGTCAACCTGAACTCGCTGGTCAGCCAGTTCCGTTCGCTGGCCCGTGCGCACCGGCGCGGCACCGGCGACGTGACCGGGGCCGTGCGCGCCTTCCGGCTGGCCGAGCCGCTGCCGCCGTTCGCGCCCGAGCGGCTCTCCCTGGTCGCCCGCCACGGCAGCGGCGTGTTCGCGGCGCTGCCGGGCAGCGTCGAGCAGCTGCGCCGCGCGGCGGCCGAGGACCCGGCGTTCAAGCCGGCGCTGCAGGCCGCGGAGCGGCTGCTGACGGCGGTGGACCAGGTGCACGAGGAGCTCGCCGAGCACCAGAACACCGTCACCGACGTGCCGCCGGCCGCCTTCGACGCCGCCCGTCGCTTCTCCCTCTGCTTCGCCGCCGCGGCCTGCGTGGGCCTGTGGGCGCACACCCGCGCCGAGGCCGAGACGGGCGCCACGGCGGAGCTGTGGCGCGGCGCCCTGTGGCTGCGGGCGGCGTTGGCACGCCTGCTGACCGCCCTCGGGCTGCCCGACACGGACGACCCGCAGGCCCTCGACGAGGTGCTGGACGTGGTCCGCGCGCAGCACGCCGACGGCCGCCTGGTCTCGCTGCTGTCGCTGTCGCTGCACCCGAACCACGCGGTGGACGCCGCGGGCAACACCATGGAGGAGGCATCATGACGACCGCCCAGGAGGTGCGCGCCGCCGCTCGGATCGCCGAGATCGAGGCCGCGCTGGGCGATCCGGCGGACCCGGCCAACCCGGTCGGGCAGGCCCGGCTGCTGGAGGCCGACGAGGCGGGCGAGCTGCTCGCCGCGGGCGAGAAGGCCCTGGAGGCGCTGAACCTCAACGCCGAGTTCGTGCCGGTGGAGCTCGGCGGCCGGCTGGAACGGATCGACACCCTGGTCCGGGTGCTGCGGCAGGTCTTCCGCCGTGACGTGGCGCTCGGCCTCGGCTACGGCGTCACCTCGTTCATGGCCGCGGTCAACGTCTGGACCGAGGGCGACGAGCGGCAGCAGGCCCGGCTGGCCGAGATCCTGCTCGACGGCGGCCGCGCGTCGGTGGCCTACCACGAGCTGGCCCACGGCAACGACTTCGTCCGCAACGAGTTCGAGGCCCGGGTCCAGCCCGACGGCTCCTTCGTCCTGCACGGCGCCAAGCAGGTCATCAACAACGCGGCTCGGGCCGACGCCTGGCTGCTGTTCAGCCGCACCGACGACGCCCCCGGCTCGCGCAGCCACTCGGTGCTGATGGTGGAGCGGGCCGGGGTCGACCCCGAGCGGGTCACCGTGCTGCCTCGCTACACCACGGTCGGGGTGCGCGGCTGCCAGTTGGCCGGCCTCGACTTCACCGAGGCCCCGGTCGCCGCCGAGGCGCTGGTCGGCTCGCTCGGCCAGGGCGTCGAACTGGCGCTGCGCTCCTTCCAGATCACCCGCAGCGCGGTGCCCGGCATGGCGCTCGGCGGGGCGGACGCGGCGCTGCGTACCGTCGTCTCCTTCGCGCTGGGCCGACGGCTGTACCGGCGGTCGGTCATGGAGATCCCGCACGCCAGGGCCACCCTCGGCAACGCCTTCCTGGACCTGCTGATCAGCGACAGCCTCTCCCTGGTGGGCACCCGCGCGGTGCACCTGCTGCCGGAGGAGACGTCCGTCTACGCCTCGGCCGTCAAGTACCTGGTGCCGAAGCTGCTGCAGGAGACCATGTACGAGCTGTCGATCGTGCTCGGCGCGCGCTTCTACGTGCGCGACGGCGAGTTCGGCGGATTCCAGAAGAACGTGCGGGACCTGCCGGTGCTCAGCCTCGGGCACGCGGGCTCGGCGGCCTGCCAGGCCACCATCATCCCGCAGCTGCCCCGGCTCGCCCGTCGCGCCTGGTTCCAGGACGCGCCGGCCCCGGCGGAGCTGTTCCAGCCGCGCACGGACCTGCCCGCGATCCCGTTCCGGCGGCTCGCCCTGGCCAGCGGCAAGGACAGCCTGAGCGCCTCCCTGGTGGCGGCCGTGGACGAGCTGCCCGACGGCTCGCCCGAGGAGGTGGCCGTCCAGTCCCTGGCGCTGCGACTGATGGACGAGCTGCGGCAGATCCAGGAGCAGAGCCTGACGCTGTCGCTGGAGGACCGCACCGCCCTCGCCTCCCCGGCGAGCTTCGCGCTGGCGGACCGTTACACGGTGGTGCTGGCGGGCGCGGCCGTCCTCGGCGTCTGGCGCGAGGCCCGCGCCGACGGCGGCGACCCGTTCCTGGCCGATCCGGCCTGGGCCGCCGCCGCGCTGGACCGGCTGGTCCGGCGGCTCGGCTACCAGCCCGCCGCACTGCCCGCCTCCTGCGCCGAGCGCGTCCACCAGGAGCTGCTGCGCCGCTTCGAGGAGCACCGCAGCTTCGACCTCTACGACTGCCCGCTCGCGGGCTGAGCAGTCCCGTCCCGCACCCGTCCCGTACGACCCGTCCGATCCGTCTGGAGGATCCCGTGACCGACACGACCACCACCGTCACCACCAGTTCGGCGCAGCAGCACACCGCCGAGTCGCTCAGTGTCTGGCTGGTCGACCGTATCGCCGTCTACCTGAAGCGTTCCTCCGACCAGATCGACGCGACCGTCCCGCTGGCCGAGTACGGGCTCGACTCCGTGGCCGCCCTCAGCCTCTGCGGCGACATCGAGGAGGACTTCGATCTGGTGCTGGAGCCCACCGTGGCCTGGGACTACCCGACCATCGAGGCGCTCGCCGCCCACATCCTGGAGGAGCTCTCAACGCAGGCGGGCGCCGCCTGATGAGAGAGATAGCCATCGTCGGCCTGGACTGCCGGTTCCCCGGCGCCGCCGACGCGCGCGCCTACTGGGAGCTGCTGATGCGCTCCGGTGACGCGGTCGGCCGGGTCCCGGCCGACCGCTGGGACGGCGCCGAGTTCTCCGCCCCCGAGGGCGGCGACGGCCGGGCCAACACCGACCGGGGCGGCTTCATCGACGACCCGGACGTCTTCGACAACGAGTTCTTCACCATCTCCCCTCGCGAGGCCGCCGCCATGGACCCGCAGCAGCGCCTGCTGCTGCAGTGCTCCTGGCGCGCGCTGGAGGACGCCGGCATCGCTCCCGCCTCCCTGGCGGGCAGCGACACCGGCGTCTTCGTCGGCATCATGGGCAACGAGTGGGCCCACCGGCACCTGACCGACTACGACAAGATCACCGCCCAGGTCGGCTCCGGCAACGGCTACTGCATGACGGCCAACCGGATCTCCTACCACCTCGACCTCAAGGGCCCGAGCCTCGCCGTCGACACGGCCTGCTCCTCGTCCCTGGTCGCCGTCCACCTGGCGGGCAACGCGCTGCTCTCGGGCGAGTGCGACACCGCCATCGCGGCCGGCGTCAACGTCACGGTCTCGCCCGCGCTGAACATCTTCTACACCCAGGCCGGTCTCTCCGCGCCGGACGGCCGCTGCAAGCCGTTCAGCGCGCAGGCCGACGGGATCGGACGCGGTGAGGGCGTCGGCGTCGTCGTGCTGCGGCGCCTCGAGGACGCCCTCGCCGACGGCCAGCAGGTCTACGCGGTGATCCGCGCGACCGCCGTCAACCAGGACGGCCGCAGCAACGGCCTGACCGCGCCCAACCGCTGGGCGCAGCAGGCGGTGCTGGAGGCCGCCTACCGCCGGGCCGGCGTGGAGCCCGCCGAGGTCGTCTTCACCGAGGGCCACGGCACCGGCACCGAGCTGGGTGACATGATCGAGACCAAGGCCCTGGGCGCGCTGCACGCCACGCGCGCGGACAAGCCGATGGCGCTCGGCTCGGTCAAGGGCAACCTCGGGCACACCGAGGGTGCCGCGGGCGTCGCAGGCCTGATCAAGGTCGCCCTCTCGCTGCACAACCGGGTGGTCCCGGCCAGCCGGTTCGCCGTGCGGGAGAACCCCAAGCTGAACCTGGCGGCCAAGGGCATCAAGCTGATCAAGGCCCCGTTGCGGCTGGCGGCGGGCACCTCCGTGGCCGGGCTCAGCAGCTTCGGCATGGGCGGCACCAACGCCCATGCCGTCCTCGCCTCGGCCCCGCCCCAGGCGGTGCGCCCGGCCACGGTCGAGGCTCCCGGCACGGCCGGCGGCGTCTTCACGCTCAGCGCGACCACCCCGGAGGCGCTGCGCCGCAACCTGCTGGCGCAGGCCGAGGAGCTCGACAAGCGCCGGGTGCCGCTCGGCCGGCTGTGCTGGACCAGCAACCGGGTCAAGACCGGTCACCGGATCCGCTTCGCGCTGCCCGCCGAGGACATCTCCGCCCTGTCCGCGGCCCTGCGCGCGGCCGCCGAGGACGACGACCTGCTCACCCGGCACGCCAACCGTCCCACCGGCCGCCCCAAGGCCGCCTTCCTCTTCGCCGGACAGGGCGTCCAGTCGCCGGGCATGACGATGCGGCTGTACCGGGAGTCGGCGGTCTACCGCCGCCACCTGGACGCGGCCGACGCGGCGCTGCGCCCGCACCTGGGCTGGTCCGTCGTCGAGCTGCTGACCGCCGAGGACCAGAAGGTGCATCGCACCGGCTCGGCGCAGCCCGCCCTGTTCGCCGTCGGCTACGCGCTGGCGCGGACCATGGAGGAGTTCGGCGTCGAACCCGCGCTGCTGCTCGGCCACAGCGTCGGCGAGTACGCCGCCGCCGTGGTGGCCGACGCGCTGACACTGGACGAGGCGGCCCGCCTGATCGCGGCCCGCGGTCGACTCATGGAGGCGCTGCCGGACGGCGGTGGGATGCTCTCCGTCTTCGCGCCGGAGGCCGAGATCCTGCCGCTGATCCACGACGAGCCGCTGATCGGCGTCGCCGCCGTGAACGGCCCGCGCCAGACGGTCCTGTCCGGGGATCTGGAGGTGCTGGACCGGGTCGCCCTGGAGCTGGGCGAGGCGGACCTGGACATGCGACGGCTGACCGTCTCGCACGCCTTCCACTCGCCGCTGATGCAGCCGATGCTGGCCGAGTTCGCCGAGGTGGCACGCGGCATCGCGGGCGTGCCCCGGCTGCCCTTCTACTCCACCGTCCGTGGACGGCTGCTGCGTCCCGGCGAGCCGCTCGACGCCGACTACTGGACGGAGCACGTCTCCGCCGCCGTCCGCTTCGCCGACGCGGCCGAGGCGCTGCTCGCGGCCGGGCCCACCCACGTGGTGGAGATCGGCCCGCAGCCGGTGCTCGGCGGCCTGGTGCGGCGGCTGCGCCCGCCGGCGGGTCTGCGCACCCTGCACCCGCTGCCCACCCGGGAGTCCGGCCGCCCCGACCTGGGCGCCCTGCTGGCCCAGCTCTATCAGGACGGCCTCGACCCGCACTGGGACGCGCTGTACGGCGAGGAGCAGCGGACGCTGACGCGTCTGGCGCCCTACGCCTTCTCCGACGCGCACCGCTTCTGGGTCAAGCCCCCTACGCGGAACGGCCGTTCGGGCCTGACCGTGACCACCGCCGAGGCCGCGGACGGCTCGGGCGGGCAGGTGGACGACGACCACGTGGTGCGGCTGGCACCGGCCGGCCGGGCCGCGTTCCGCGGCCGGGTGGCCGAGAAGGTCGCGGCGGCGGTGGCGGCCGTCGGCGGCTACAGCCTCGACGAGCTGTCCCTGCGCTCGCGCCTCTACGAGGACCTGGGCTTCGACTCCGTGACGCTGATGGAGCTGAAGAAGGACCTGGAGAAGGCCCTGCCGGAGACGGGCGAGGTGTCGGTGCCCGAACTGATCCCGGTGCTCGGCTCCTTGGGCGAGCTGATCGCCTTCTACGAGGCCCGCAGCGACGTCGCCGCCGACGCCGCCTCCCTGGCCTGACTCTCTCGACAAGACCCGACAAGAAGGTGGAGAAGGTGACGCAGACTCAGGACGCTTTCCTGGTCTCCCTGGGGACCGCCCTGCCCGGCGACCCGGTGGACAACGCCCAGCTGGCCAAGGCGCTCGGGGTCAGCGAGGAGTGGATCGAGGTCTTCATCGGCACGAAGACCCGTTACTTCGCCCGGGACTTCGCCACCGGCGAGGTCCGCTGGAGCCTCGCCGACCTCGCCGCCTCCGCCGGGCAGCGGGCGTTGGACGCGGCCGGCTACGGCCCCGCGCAGATCGACTTCGTGGTGATGGGCACCGCCACCCCGGACACCCTGATGCCGGCGACGGTCAACCACGTCGCCGATCAGCTGGGCCTGGACCAGGTGCCCACCTACCAGCTGCAGTCCGGCTGCGCCGGTGCGGTGCAGGCGCTGGACCTGGCCCGCACCCTGGTCGCCCAGACCGGCGGGACGGGGCTGGTGCTCGGCGGCGACGTGTGCAGCAAGCACCTGGAGCTGCGCGAGGACCTCGGCGAGGCGGCGCCGAGCGAACTGGTCAACTACGTCCTGTTCGGCGACGGAGCGGGCGCGGCGGTGCTCGGCCCGGAGCCCGTGGGCGAGGCGGTCGCGGTGCGCCGGGTGCTCAACCGGCTCACCGGGCTGGGGCGCAAGCCCGGCCAGGTGATCGAGTGGTTCGGCGTCGCCGACCGCCACAGCGACAAGCAGGCCGTCCACGAGGACTACAAGGCCATCGAGGAGGGCGTGCCGGTGATGGCCGCCGAGATCCTCTGGGAGCTGCTCGGCGAACTCGGCTGGGAGGTGAACGAGTTGGACTACCTGCTGCCGCCGCAGCTGTCCGGGGTGATGACCTCCCGGATCGTCGCCGAGCTGGACGTGCCGGGCGCGACGGAGATCTCCTGCGTCGCCGACACCGGCAACAACGGCAACGCGCTGCCGTTCCTGCAGACCGAGAAGCTGCTGCGGCAGATGACGAGCGGTCAGCGGGCGCTGGCCGTCGCGGTGGAGTCCAGCAAGTGGATCAAGGCCGGCTTCGCGCTGGAGAAGCTGTGACCACCACGCCCCTTCCCGACCCGCCCGTGACGACCCGTTGGAGCCAGCCGTGACGACCCCGCTCACCACCCCCGAGGACTACCTCGCCCTGCTGCGCGAGGCCACCGGCCTCGACCTCGACGAGGCCTCCGTGCACCGGGACTTCGACGCCCTGGCCGGCTGGGACTCGTTGCACCTGCTCAAGCTCGTCTCCTCGCTGGAGCGGGCCACCGGCCGCCGCGTGCCGGTCGGCCAGGTGCTGCAGGCCCGCACCCTGGACGAGATCCGCGCGATAGCGACCGCGGCGTGACGGCCGAAGAAGCCGTCCCGCGGACGGAGAAGGTCCGCGGCCGGCGGCACACGCTCTACTTCCTGGAGCAGGCCGACCGGCAGCGGGCCGTCTTCCTCGACACCGAGGCGGACATGACGCGCGTGCTCGCGCACCGCGCGGCCGCCCGGGCGGAGGGGCGCCGCTACGCGTACGTGAGCTACGTGCTGCATGCGCTCGGCCGCACCCTGGCCGTGTACCCGCGGGCCAACGCCGTCATGGCGCCGGGCTGGCCCGGCCGCCTGCGCGCCCCGCGGATCACCGTGTTCGGCGGCGTCACCGCCAAGCTCGCCCTGGACCGGCGGCTCGACGGCGAGCGACGGGTGCTGTCGGCGCTGCTCCCGCGCCTGGAGCAGGCAGGCCTGGACGAGATCCAGGAACGTCTCGAGCGCTACCGGGCGACGGATCTCGACGGCCTTCCGGAGTTCGCCGGGGTCCGCGCGCTCGGCCGCGCGCCCGCACCGCTCGGCCGGCTGGCCTTCGGGCGGGCGCTGCGGGACCCGCGCCGGCGCGAGCAGGTCTTCGGCACGGTGTCGGTCAGCTCGCTCGGCAACGGCGTGGTGGACGGGTTCCACTCCGTCGGCGGCACCGCCGTCACCGTCAACCTGGGCCGGGTCCTGGAGCGTCCCGTGGTCCGCGAGGGACGGGTCGTCGTCGCGCCGGTGCTCCGGCTCGGCCTGGCCTTCGACCACCGGGTGATCGACGGCGCGCTCGCCGCGGAGGTGCTGGGCGCGCTCAAGCAGAACGTGGAGGACTTCGATGAACACGGCGGTTCCGAGGCCCGGCAGCCCCATGAGGGTGCCCGAGCCGATCGGCCGGCCGATCCGGATCAGCGGACCGCAGGGGCCATGGCAGCAGCTCAGCGCTGACCTGGCCCTGCGCGGCACCGCGCTGGTCTACGCCCGGTCCGAGGACTGGCGGCCCCAGGAGGCGGCCGGTCCTCGGCTCCGCCGTCTCCTCGGCCGGGACTGGAACAGGTACCTGGATCTGGCCAGGCCGGACGTGCGCAACCGCTTCGCCGCCTCCCGCATCCTGCTCAAGTACGCGGCGGGGGAGGCCCTGCAGGTGCCCCCCGACTCGGTGGAGCTCGGCTACCGGACCACCGGTCGCCCCTACCTGCGCGGCAACGACGCCCTGGACATCAGCCTCAGCCACACCGACGGCCTGCTGCTGGTGGGCCTGACCACGCGCGGGTTCGTCGGCGTCGACGTCGAGGACGCGCGGCGCGAGTTCTACGAGGCGGGGTTGGCCCGCCACTGGTGCACCCCCGCGGAACTGGCCTGGGTCGACGCCCTGCCCCCGGCCCGGCGTGACCCCGAGCTCGTGCGCCTGTGGACGCTCAAGGAGGCCTACACCAAGGCGCTCGGGCTCGGCATGCAGCTGCGCTTCACCGACTTCGGCTTCCGACTGGACCGGGATCCCGTGTCGGTCTACGGCGTGGAGGGGCAGGACCCGGGCGGCCCGGGGGGACAGCTTCCGCACGGGCCGACGGGGGAGGACGGCTGGAGCTTCGCGACCTTCCCGGCCGGCGCGGACCACACCCTCTCGGTCGCCGTCTACGACGCGGGATTCGGCCGCACCGAGGACACCGCCGTGCACACCATGCTGGAGACGACCATCGTCGACGCCGTGGCCCTGGTGCTGGGCGAGGAGGAACAGGGATCGGGCGCCGACGACGCCTGGTGACACCCTGCGGTTCCCCTTTGCCGCCGTACAAGCGCCGTTCGCCACTGTGGGCCCCGCCAGCGCGACCCCACTCCGAAGAGGCGGCCACCGTGACGACCCCCACCAGAAAGCTCAGCGCGCTGGACACGGCCTTCTGGAGCCTGGAATCCCCAGAGGCGCCGATGCACCTGGGGGCACTGCTGCAGTTCGGCCCCGGCGGTGGCGCCGACCCGGCCGCCCTGGCCGTGTTGCTCGCCGGACGCGCCGCCCGGGCGCCCCGACTGCGGCAGCGGGTGCACGTCCCGCGCAACCCGCTGGAGTCACCCCGGTGGGTCGAGGACCGCGCCTTCGACGCGCTGCGGCACGTCCGGGTCCACGGCCTGGTCGGCCGCGGCGCCCTGGAGCGGGTGACGGCCGAGCTGATGGCCGCGCCGTTGCGCCGGGACCGCGCCCCCTGGGAGATCCACCTGCTGACCGACGGTCACCCCGAGTCCGGCTTCCACCTGCTGCTCAAGCTGCACCACGCCGCCGCGGACGGTCTGCGCGCCGTGGAGCTGGGCGTCCGGCTCCTGGACCGGCTCCAACGCTCCTCCGTCCGCCGCGCCGCCACCGCCGACGTCGACCCTTCCGACGTCGACTCCTCCGGTACCGCTGAACCGCCGGTACCCGCCTACGGCGAGTGGCGGGTTCCCGCGCCCTGGACCCGGATGGAGGAGGTGGCCCGGCGCACCGCGCGCTCCGCCGACGTGCTCGCGGACGTCGCCGCGGGTGTCGGTCTGCGCTTCGGCGACAGGCTGCGCCCCCGCCTCCTCGGCACCGCACGCGGCCCCCTGGACCACCCCCTCCACACGACCTCGGCGGCCGGGCCGGGCACGCGCGTCGTCGCCCTGGCGGCCCTGCCGACCGTGGAACTGCAGACGCTGCGCCGCTGGTTCGGAGGGACGTTGCACGACGTCAGCCTGGGGCTGATCAGCGGCGCGCTGCGGCGCTGGTACCTGGAGCTCGGCGTCGACCCGGCCCGCCGCCGCACCCAGGTGCTGGTACCCGTCGGGCAGCGACCCAGGGCCGGGGACGCCGCGCTCGGCAACCAGCTCTCCGGCTACCTGGTCACCCTGCCGGTCGACGAACCCGATCCGGTGACGCGACTGCTGCGGATGCGGCAGGTGCTGAACGAGCACAAGGACCGCGGCGCGCAGCAGGGCGCCGGCGCGCTGCCCCTGCTGTCGGACCTGGTACCGCCGGGTGTCCACCGCCTCGCAGGTCCGCTCCTGGCTCCCACCGCGCCCCTCCTCTTCGACGCGCTCGTCAGTGACGTGCCGATCCCCGGGCTTCCGTTCACCCTCGTCGGCGCCCCGCTCCGCGCGGTGCACCCGCTCGCCCCGCTGGCCCGGGGCCACGCCCTGGCCCTCGCCGTGAGCCGCTTCCGCGGCCAGGTCAACATCGGTGTCCACGGCCTCGCCGACGAGCTGCGCGACCCACGGGGGCTCGAGCGTTCCCTGCGGACCGAACTGGACGAGCTGCTCGCCCACGCTGCCGCGCCGCCCGTCGCGGCCTGACCGCGGAGGGCGGGCGTCCGCCAGGTGACCGCTGTTTGACCGGCTCTCGGGCGGCTGCTGGAATGGAGAGATGCTCCCCGTGACGACGTTCCTGGTGATCAGGGCCCACATCGACTTCGGTCGTGTGTGGTCCGCCGCGTGTCGCTGACGCGCGCGCCCGACACCCGACCCAGGTTCCGTTCGTCCCCCTCCGGAGTCCCGTCATGTCCGTCCCCCTTGCCGGGGCGCCTGTTCGCGTCGATCCGCGCGGACCTCGCTTCGCCGCCGTGCTGACCACCCTCGTCCTTCTCGTCGTCCTCGCGACCGGCAGCGGTGTGCTGCTCGTGGCGCAGGCCGCCGTCTTCGCCGTCGCGGCCGGGTTCGGCCTGCGCTTCTCGCCCTACGGCTGGCTCTTCCGGCGCTTCGTGCGACCGCGGCTCGGCCCGCCCGTGGAAATGGAGGACGAGCGCCCGCCGCGCTTCGCCCAGGCGGTCGGCTTCACCTTCGCCGCGGTCGGCGCCCTCGGCTACCTCACCGGCGCGACCTGGCTCGGCATCGCCGCCACCGCGTTCGCGCTCGCCGCGGCGTTCCTGAACGCGGCGTTCGGCTACTGCCTGGGCTGCGAGGTCTACCTGCTCGCCGTGCGCGGCCGGGCCCGTCTGGGACAGGGGTGAGCGGCGTGGCCGATCCCACCGGGCTGGTCGTCGCGGCAGTCGTCCTGCTCGCCGCGACCGCCTTCGGGCTCGTCCGCCGCAGCCGCGACGGCCGGCTCCGGGCGCTCCGCGCCGACGGGCCACTGCGGCTGACCGCGCGCGACCTCGGTCAGTCGCTCGGCGACCGGGCGACCCTGGTGCAGTTCTCGACGTCCTTCTGCGCGACGTGCCCGGGAACCCGGCGCCTGCTCACCGAGGTGGCCGACGGCACGCCGGGCGTGCGGCACGTCGAGATCGACGCCGAGGAGCGCCTCGACCTGGTCCGCCGCGCGGAGGTGATGCGCACGCCGACCGTGCTCGTGCTCGACCGCGACGGTCGGGTCCTGCGTCGCGCCTCGGGCCCGCCGACGCGGGCCGAGGTGGCCTCGGCTCTGGAGCTCGCGACGGTCCCGACCGCTGCTTGAGGTGGTTCAGCCCGAGGCGGCCGGACTGAGCGCCAGTGCCGTCACGTCGTCGTCCAGCCGGCGCGCGTAGGCGGGCACGTCGCTGCGCAGGTGCGCGATGACCGCGCCCGGATCGGTGGCGTCCAGCCCGTCCAGCCGGGCCGCGAGCGGGTAGAAGGTGCCGGCGTCGTCGCGGGCCTCGGTGACGCCGTCGGTGCAGAGCAGCAGGGTCTCGCCGGGGTCGAGTCGGAGGGTGGTCGGCTCGACGGTGCTCGGTGCGAGCGCGCCGAGGCCGAGCGGGAGTGCCTCCGCGCAGGTCAGCGTCGTGACACCGGAGGCGGAGAGCAGCAGCGGGTCGAGGTGGCCGCGGTTGACGATCGAGAACCGGCCCGAGTCGGGGTCGTGCTCGACCAGCACCGCGGTGACGAACAGTTCGTCGTCCCCGGTCTCGGCCGCGTGCCGGGCGACCTGGCGGTCGAGCTGCGCGGCGAGGGCGGTCAGGTCCGGTGTCTCGTGGGCGGCGGCGCGGAACGCACCGAGTACGTCGGCGACGGTCCGGACCGCGTCCAGGCCCTTGCCGCGGACGTCGCCGAGCAGCACCCGGGTGCCGAACCGGGTCCGGCAGACCTCGTACAGGTCGCCGCCGACCCCGGCGTCCGCCTCGGCGGGGTGGTAGAAGCCGGCCGCCCGCAGCCCGCCCGCCTGCGCGGGGACCGGCCGCAGGACGGCGCGCTGCAGGGTCTCCGCGACGGTCCGCACCCGGACCAGGTCCCGCGACTGCCGCCGCCGCTGTTCGGCCAGCGCCGCGCCCAGCACCCCGGCGAGGGCGGTGGCGATGTAGACCCAGACGTGGTGCTGTTCGGTGAGGTGCCCGACCCGCTCCGCCAGCCCGAGCTCCAGGCCCAGGGCGAGGACCGTGGCGCCGCCCACGACGAGCGGCCCGAGGGTGAAAGCGGTGACCACGGGCAGCACGGTGAGCAGGAAGCCGGCGGCCACGACGTGCGACACGGCCGTCTCCAGCACCAGGTCGACGGCGAGCAGCAGCAGCGGCGCCCAGTGCAGCCGCCGTCGTCCGCGCACGCGGCCCGGCGGTGCCTGCAACGAGGGGGAGAACGTCGACATCGAAGACCTGCTTCCGTGAGGTGCCCGGGTGGCAGGCCCGTCGCGGTTCCGTCGACGTGGCCTGCTGCCATCGTCACCGGGACCCGCGTGCTGAGCACAGGACGAAGGTCCCGTTCAGGGGTGTGATGCTCGCGACGCCCCGGGCAGGAACCGCCGCTACCGCCCGGGGCCGCACCGGTAGAGGTCGCCGTAGAAGTACAGGTCCGCGCCGTAGTCACCGGCCGAAACGGTGGCGCAGTGCGCCAGGACCCAGACGGTGATCTCCGAGGTGGTGGTCGTCGCACTGCCGGACTCGGCGCCGCCGAAGCCCCCCATGCCGCGTTCGCTGTTGACGAGCACGTACTGCAACTGCCCGGAGTCCACCAGTTGCTGGAACCCGGGCAGGGTCGGGTAGGGGACGCGACCGGTGAATCCGCCCAGCGGCAGGACCTCGGCTCCGGCGTCCAGGATGAACGGGGACGCATTGGTCTCGTTGGTGCTGGCGAAGAGGTAGCGTGCCGTCCCCCGATGCGCCGTGGTGTACGCCAGCAGTCGCTGCTGGGACGGGGTGAGGGCGTCGTCGGTCGGCACGAAGCCACCCGGCTGTCCGAAGTCGGACGTCGGCCCGACCGAGCCGAGCAGCGGGTAGGTGTTCCAGGGGTTGAAGACCTGGGTGGCCCAGGCCCCCGGTGTGACCACGACGGCACACAGCCCGGCCGTCAGCCCGGCCACGGCGATCCTGGTCTTCGTCGTGGTGCGTGTTCCGGCCAGGGCCAGGGCCAGCAGCAGGCACCCGGCGATGCCGAGCACGAGCGTGGCAGGGCCGAGCCATGACAGGGGGGAGGGGTACTGCATCGAGAGGTGGACGCTCCACGCCGCGGTCGTCGCGATCGCGAGCGGGAGGGCCCAGGCACGTCTGCCGCCAGTGCGGTGCTCCCGCCACATCAGGACGGTTCCGGCGCCGGTCAGCGCGGCGAGCGGCACCGCGATGACGCCCAGGTAGTAGATGTGTCCGCCTACGCTGCCGGCGCTGAAGGCCAGGAAGTACGTGGCCAGCCAGGTGCCCCAGAGCAGCAGACCGGCGCGCAGCCCGTCGGTGCGCGGCTTGCCCCGGCGCCACCACAGTCCGCAGCCGAGCGCGACGGCCGCGAAGGGGTAGAGCCAGCCCGTCTGCGAGGCAAGCGAGGAGCCGAGCAGTTTGCCCCAGCCGCTCTCGTCCGACCCGAAGTCCCCTGGCAGCGGTGCCCCCAGGCGACCGCTCCCGGACGCGTCCGCCTGCTCGGAGGGGGCCTCCGATCCGTCCGGACCCGAGACGACGCTGCCGGAGCCGGCCGCGCTCAGCCCGACGGAGGAGAAGCGGCTCAGGAAGTTGTAGCCCACAGCCATGCTGACCGCGGAGTTGTTCGTGGTGCCGTCGACGTACGGCCGGTCGTCGGCCGGAGTGGCGCTGACCGCGAGGACCCAGGACGCGGACGCCACCACGGCCACCGCCGCGGCGATCCCGAGATGGGCGAGCCGCCTGCGGACCGGGGCGGGAGCCGAGACCAGGTAGACCAGCCCGAGCGCGGGCAGCACGGCCCAGGCCTCCAACATCTTGGCCTGGAATCCCACGCCCACCCAGACGCCCGCGAGGACGAGCGAGCGCAGCCGCCCGCTGAGCGCCGCCCGCTGGGTGGCGTCGGCGGCGAGCAGCAGACAGAGGGTCAGCAGGGGGTCCTCCACCTGCGTGCGGAACAGGCCGGCTGTGGCGGGTGTCGCCAGGAACACGGCCGCGGCGATCAGTGCCGCGTTCACGCCCGTCCACCGGCGGACGGCCCGGTGGAGGACCAGCACGCAGGCGATGCCCTCCAGTACCTGTGGCAGCGTCAGCACCCAGGGGTGGAAGCCGAAGAGCCGCGCTGCGAGCGCCTGCGGCCACAGGAATCCCGGCAGCTTGTCGATGGTGATCGAGTTGCCCGGATCGAAGGAGCCGAAGAAGAACGCCTTCCAACTCCCGCTCATGCTGCGGGCCGCGTCGGCGTAGTAGTCGCGGTACTGGCTCTGCGTGATCCCCCGTGCGTAGAGAACTGCGGCGAGCACACAGATCAACAGCAACGCGGTGGTGGCATAGGCGGGTTGGTCGTCGGCCCGTCGCCATGGCGGGAGGCGGGCCGGGCTCGTGTCCGTGGCCGGTTTGCCGGCACCCCCACCACGCACTGATTCGGCCACGGCCGTCCCCCAACGACGTCATGATCTCTACGAGCGCGCGTCACTGTACGCGCCTGGCTCCCCGGCGTCGACGGCTGCCCCTCGCAGCGCCGCGCTGAAGGCGGTCGCCCGCTCGGTCAGGGCGGCGAAGTCGCCGTCCGCGACCGCAGCGGGCGGGACGACGTCGGTGCCGGCGCAGACGGCGGCGGCTCCGTGGGCGAGGAACTGGGCGGCGTTGCCCTGGTGGACGCCGCCCGAGGCGATCAGGGGGACGCCGGGGAACGGCCCGTGCAGGTCCCCCAGGTAGCCGGGGCCGAAGGCCTTCGCCGGGAAGATCTTGACGGCGTCGGCGCCCAGGTCCACCGCCTGCGCGACCTCCGTGGGGGTGAGCGCGCCCAGGACGACGGGCACGGCCCGGCGCGTGGCCACGGCCGCGACCTCCGGGCGCAGGCCGGGGGTGACCAGGAAGGAGGCCCCGGCGTCGATCGCGGCGTGGGCCTGGTCGGCGGTGAGGACGGTGCCCGCCCCGACCCGGTGCCCGGCCTCGGCCGCGCGCCGGAGGTGGGTCGTCATCCCGGGTGTGGTGAAGGTCAGCTCCGTGCAGGTGATGCCCCCGGCTGCCAGGGCCACGCACAGGCGCGCCGCGTCGGCGATCGCGGGGGCGCGGACCACGGCGATGACGGGGGAGTCGGCGAGCTGGGCGAGCAGGCTCATCGGGCGCGGGTTCCCTTCGAAGATCAAGATTGCAACATGTGCAACCTCTGTTGCGGATAATGCGCCGAGAGTTCTAGCATCGCCGCCATCACGGGTCAACGAGGGGGTGCGGGCGATGCGGAGCGCGGAGGCGGTGTGCCTGGGGGAGTCGATGGCGGTGCTGCTGCCGGACGCCCCCGGGCCGCTCGACGCGGTGCCCGGCTTCCGCAGCGCCGTCGGCGGCGCCGAGTCCAACACCGCGTGCGTTCTCGCCGACCTCGGCGTGCGCAGCGCCTGGATCAGCCGCGTCGGCGCCGACGGCTTCGGCCGCCGACTGCTCGACGAGCTCGCGGCACGCGGCGTCGACGTCTCCGGCGTGGCCGTCGACCCGCACCGGCCCACCGGCCTGTACGTCAAGGAGGTCGGCGGCAGCGCGCACCCGGACGACCTCGGCGCGGACCGCAGCCGCCTGCACTACTACCGGGCCGGCTCGGCCGCCTCCGCGCTCTCGCCGGACCTGCTCGCCGAGCCCGCCGCCGCGCGCCTGCTCGCCGGAGCCCGGCTGCTGCACCTGAGCGGGATCACCGCGGCGCTCGCCGACGGCTGCCTGGCCCTGCTCCGTGCGCTGCTGGCCGCCCCGCGGTCCGGGCGGACGATCTCCTTCGACCTCAACTGGCGGCCCGCGCTCTGGCGCGACCGCGACCCCGCCGTGCTGCGCGAACTGCTCGACTCCGCCGACGTGGTGCTGCTCGGCGCCGACGAGGCCGAGGCCGTGCTCGGCACCGGTGACCCGCTCGCCCTGCGGCGGCTGCTGCCGCGCCCGCGCACCCTCGTCGTCAAGGACGGCGCGTACCAGGCCCTCGCCGTCGACCGAAAGGGCGGCCTCACCCGGCAACCGGCCCTGCGCGTCGAGGTCGTGGAGCCGACGGGCGCGGGCGACGCCTTCGCCGGCGGCTATCTGGCCGGGCTGCTGCGCGGGCTGGACGAACGCGGCCGGTTGCGGCTCGGCCATCTCGCCGCCGCCTGTGCGCTCACCTCTCCGGGGGACCAGGGCCGCCCGCCGCGACCGGAGACCGTCGACGTCCTCCTTGCCGCGTCCGACGCGACCTGGGCCGATACCGTGGTCACGGCCTCCGGCGCGACCGTTGCCGCCGGGCCGCCGAGGGAGGAGGTCGGACCGTGAGCCAGACCGTGTCCCGCGCGCTGCGCCTGCTGGCCGAGCTGGGCGCGGGTGAGCGCTCGTTGGACCAGCTGGCCGAGGTGCTGGGCGTCCACAAGACGACCGCGCTGCGGCTGCTGCAGAGCCTGGAGGAGGAGCGCTTCGTCCACCGCGACCAGGCCTTCCGCTACCACCTGGGCGCGGGTCTGTTCGCGCTCTCCTCGCTCGCACTGGAACAGCGCCCGATCCGGCGGCTCGCCGCGCCGCACCTGGCCGAGCTCAACGCCGCGACCGGGCAGACGGTCCATCTGGCCGCGATGGAGGCGGGCGAGGTGGTCTACATCGACAAGTACGACTCCCGGCACGCCGTGCGCATGTACTCGAGGATCGGCCTGCGGGCCGGCCTGCACAACACCGCGGTGGCCAAGGTCCTGCTCGCCGACCTGTCGCTCGCCGAACGCCGCCGGGTGGCCCGGTCGATCACCTACACGCCCTCCACGCCGCGCACCCTGACGGACGCCCGGTCCCTGCTCGCGGAGCTGGAGACGGTGGCCGAGCAGGGCTGGGCGCAGGACCGGGCCGAGCACGAGACCTTCATCAACTGCGTCGCGGCGCCCGTCCGCGACGCCTCCGGGCGGGTGGCCGCCGCCGTCTCGCTCTCCGTGCCGGACGTGGTGCTGCCCTACGAGCAGGTCCTGGAGCTGCTGCCGCAGCTGCTGGCCACCGCCCGCGCGATCAGTGAGGACGCCGGCTTCCGCTCCCCTCACCGTTGAACCCCGACCACCGACGAAAGGCGCCCGACCGACCATGAGCGACGTGACCGACCAGAAGACCGAGATCCGCACCGACGGCGCGCCCGCACCGGCCTGGCTCTTCTCCCAGGGCGTCCGCAAGGGCCCGATCCTGCAGGTCTCCGGCCAGGGCCCGCAGGACCCGGCGACCGGAGCGTACCTCTACCCGGGCGACGTGAAGGCGCAGACCCGGCGGACCCTGGCGAACGTCAAGGCGATCGTCGAGGCCGGCGGCGCGACCATCGCCGACGTGGTGATGTTCCGGGTCTACCTCACCACCCGCGCGCACTTCGCCGAGATGAACGAGGCCTACGCGGAGTTCATCGCCGAGAACATCGGCGCCGACGGCGTGAAGCCGTGCCGCACCACGGTCTTCGTCGAGCTGCCGCAGGAGTCGATGCTCGTGGAGATCGACGCCCAGGCCGTGGTCTGACGGTCCGAGGACCGGATCAGAACCCGAAGCGGGCGCGCTGGGCCTCGGGGACCAGCTCCACGTAGTCCGGGTGCTTGGTGATCCAGGCGCGGATGAACGGGCAGTAGGGCAGGACGCTCAGCCCGGCGTCGCGCGCCGCGTCCAGGGCGCCGCGGGCGAGGACGCCGCCGAGGCCGCGACCGCCGAAGGCCGGGTCGATCTCGGTGTGGATGAACGCGATCTCGTCGCGGAAAAGGTGGTACTCGGCGAAGCCGGCGAGCAGCTCACCGTCGTAGATCTCGAACCGCGACTTGTCCGGGCTGTCCACTACGCGCTGGTCCATCGGTCCTCCACTCGCTGGCGTTGCGATCACTATAGTTGATACGTCAACCTGAGATGCTCGGGGGATGGCCACCGCGCAGAGTCGTCCCGTCCCGACCGGCGCCCAGATCGGCGACGGCTACCCGCTGACGCTCGCGCTGTTCGTGCTGACCGCCGTCAGCGGGGTCGTGGACGCGGTCAGCTATCTCGGGCTCGGGCACGTCTTCACCGCCAACATGACCGGCAACGTGGTGGTCGTCGGCTTCGCGATCGCGGGTGCGCCCGGCTTCTCCGCGGCCGGGTCGCTCACCTCGTTGGGCGCGTTCCTCGTCGGCTCCGCCTGGGCCGGACGCCTGGCCCAGCGGCACCGGGAGCGGCCACGTGCCCGGTGGTTCCGCACCGCGCTGCTGCTGGAGGCGACGCTGACCGCCGTGGCCACCGTCCTGGCGTTCACCGCCGGGCTGGGGCACGGGACGCAGCTGGTGCTGATCGCCCTGCTCGCCCTGGCCATGGGGATGCGCAACGGCACCGTCCGCAAGCTCGGCGTCCTGGACATCTCCACGACGGTGCTGACCATGACCCTGACCGGGATCGCCGCGGACTCCTCCCTCGCGGGCGGCGCCAACCCCCGGCTGCGCCGACGGGTGCTGACGGTCGTCGCGATGATCGCAGGCGCCGCCCCGGGCGCGGCGCTGGTGCTGCACGACCAAGCCCGCTGGGCGCTGCTGGCCGGCACCGCACTCGTGGCGCTCGTCGCTCTCCTCTACCGCGAACCCGCCTGAGCGGTCAGAACCGGCAGACGGACCCGGAAGGTCGCGCCCGTCGGCGCGTCGACGACGGTGAGCGTGCCGCCGTGGTGCTGGGCGATGTCGCGCGCGATGGGCAGACCCAGGCCCGCGCCGCCGGCGTCGCGGCTGCGGGCGTCGTCGAGGCGGGTGAAGCGTTCGAAGATCCGCTCCCGGTCCGCCGGGGCCAGGGGTTCGCCGTCGTTGTGCACCTCCAGCACCGCCCAGCCGGTGGTCCGGTCGACGCGCAGACCGACCAGGACCTCGGTCCGGGCATGCCGTTCGGCGTTGTCCAGCAGGTTCGTCACCAGGCGGGTCAGCCACAGCCGGTGGCCGGGGACCAGCGCCTCCCGGTCCAGGTCGAGGGTGACGTCACGGCCCCGGGCCGCCGCGCGCACCAGCTCCGCCAGCTCGACCGGATCGTCCGGACGGGCTGCCGGTCCCGCATCCAGACGGGCCAGGAAGAGCAGGTCGGCGGCCAGATCCTGGAGCCGCTCGGCGTCCTGCAGCGCCCCCTCGACCAGCTCGACGCGGACCTGCGGATCGGGATGGCCGAGGGCGACCTCCAGTTGGGTGCGCAGCACCGCGATCGGGCTGCGCAGCTCGTGCGAGGCGTCGGCGATGAACTGGCGCTGGCGGCGCCCGGCCAGGTCGAGCCGGTCGAGCATGCCGTTCATGGTCCGGGCCAGGCGGGTGATCTCGTCCTCCCCGCGCGGAACCGGCACCCGTCGGTGCAGCTCCTGCTCGCCGATCGCGGCGACCTCGCTGCGGATGGCCTCCACCGGCCGCAGCGCGCGGCCGGTGACCCTCCAGGTCACCAGGGCCACGGTGAGCAGCAGCAGCGGGCAGCCGACGACGAGGGTGAGCGCGGTGGTGTGGACGGCGTCGTCGGCCGCCATCAGCGAGACGCCGGTGCGGATGATCACCGGGCCCTCGGGCGTCTCCGTGACCACGCTGGTGATCTGCTGCCGGGCCTCGATGCCGAACGGCTTGAGACCCGGCACCTCCACGACCGGATTCGGGACGAGCGGCAGCGCCGGGCGGCCGGCGATGTTCTGGCTCGCCGCCACGACCACACCCTTGCCGTTCACCACCTGCACGAAGTCGGTGTCGTAGCCGAGCGGCACGACCTTGCCGAGCCGTCCGCCCATGGCGAGTTTGACGACCGTCCCGGCCTGCACCCGCGCGCTCGCCTCGGCGTTGCCGCGCAGGTCCGCGCGGAGCAGGCTCAGCATGGCCAGCGAGGCGACCGTCAGCGCGACGGCCACCACCGTGCACGCGGCGAGCGTGGCGCGGGCCCGCACGGAACCGGGGGTGACCCGCGTGCGCAGCGCGGACAGGCCGCGGCGGAGGCGGCCGCGGGGGCGCCGGGCGGGAGCGTCAGCCACCGTCCACCGCCAGCCGGTAGCCGACGCCGCGCACGGTCTGCACCGCGGCCCGCCCCCAGGGGGCGTCGATCTTCCGGCGCAGCGCGCTGACGTGCACCTCGACGACGTTCAGGTCGCCGTCGTAGTGCTCGTCCCAGACCGCTTCGAGGATGTCGCGCTTGGAGACCACGTCCCCGGCCCGCAGCGCCAGATGCTCCAGCACCGCGAACTCACGTGCGGTCAGTCGCACCGGAGTCCCGCCCCGGGTGCAGGTGCGGGCGCCGAGGTCCACGGCCAGGTCGCCGAGGCTGACCTGCCGCGGCTGCCGTCCGCCCACGCGTCGCGCCAGCGCGCGCAGCCGGGCGACCAGCACGACGTAGGAGAAGGGCTTGGAGAGGAAGTCGTCGGCGCCGGTGTCCAGCGCCTCGGCCTCGTCCCACTCGCCGTCCTTGGCGGTGAGCATCAGGATGCCCGCCTGGAAGCCCTCGGCCCGCAGCATCGAGCAGACCCGGTAGCCGTTCAGACCCGGCAGCATGATGTCGAGCATGACCACGTCGTAGGGGCTGCGGGTGGCCTGCCGCAGCCCGGTGACGCCGTCGTGGGCGATGTCGACGGCGAAGCCCTCCGCCTCCAGGCCGCGCTGCAGCGCGGCGGCGAGCCGCCGTTCGTCCTCCACTATCAGTACGCGCACGCGACCAGGGTGACAGGCCCGGTCGGCGGGAAGCTGAAGAGGTCTTCAAGATCTTCAGCGGGGCTTCAGCGTCGCTGCGGGATTCTCGGCCCCTGAACAACGACTTTGACGAAGGAGCCGTGATGAGCGATTCGCTCACGCCGGGCCGGGAGCCCGACGAACCCGAGGAGAACGAGGACATGGCGACCCTGCCCGCGCCGGAGCCCGCGCCCCGCCGGCGCGGACCGGTGCGCCGGGTCGTCACCGGACGCCGGTCGCGCTGGGTCGTGGGCGGCGTGGCCGCGGTGGTCGTGGTCGGCGGCGCGGTCGCGGCGACCGCGGCGGTCGTCCACCACCACGACGGCTTCGGCGAGCGTGTCGCCGTCGCGGTCGGGCCGGACGGGCTGCCGGGCCTCAAGCGGATCATGGTGCAGGCCCAGGGCGTTCCCGGTGGCCCCGGCGCCGTGGTCGTGAAGAACGGCCAGGTCATCGCGGTGCCCGGCGGGTTCGCCGCGGGCGGCGCCGTGCAGCTGCCCACGCCCGGCACCGACGGCGCCTCGCTCGCCCCGGCCCCGCTGCCCTCGCTCTCCGCCGACCAGGCCGTCGCCAAGGCGGAGGCCGCCGTCACCGGCGGCAAGGTCGAGTCGCTGAGCTCCGTGCCGGAGCAGGGCGGCGGCAGCGCCTGGCAGGCGGTCGTGGTCGGCCCGGACGGCGTGCACCACCTGGTCACCCTCGACGGCGCGTCGGGAACGGTCACGTCCAACACCGTGCAGGGCTGACAAGCGACACCGTGCCGCCGCGGGAGGCACCCCGCGGCGGCACGGTCACTCGTGGATCGGGCCGTCAGCTGTTGAAGATCTGGAACTCCGACAGCTGGCCCGCCGCCCAGCCGGTGTTGGCGGTGATGTTGACCCGCCAGTACCGCTGGGTGGTCGCCGGGAAGGTGATGGTGACCGTGTTGCTGTTCACGTTCGGGTCGAACGTGTAGGTCGCCGATCCCACGACGGTGGTGAAGTTGGTGCCGTCGCTCGAGCCCAGCAGCGAGAGCGTCTGGTTGCGGGCGCCCCACGAGGTGCTGGCGGGCAGCTGCAGGACCACCCGGCCGACGCTCTGCGCCGAGCCGAGGTCGACCTGGACCCACTGCGGGAAGCTGCCGTTGGCGCTCTCCCAGTAGCTGGCCTGGTTGCCGTCGGTGACGTTGGCCGAGACGTAGCTCTGGGTGTTGCTGGACTCGCTCGTCGCCTTGTTCAGCGCCAGGTTCGTCGGCGTGGTGCTCGTGCCGGTGCCGGTGAGGGCGATCGTCAGCGGGCTGTTGGACGCGTTGCCGTTGACGCTGACGCTGCCGCTGCGGGTGCCCGCGGCGGTCGGGCTGAAGGTGACGCTGACCGTGCAGGAGGCGTTCGCGGCCAGCGAGCTGCCGCAGGTGTTGGTCTGCGCGAAGTCCCCGGTGGCCGTGACCGAGGAGATCGACGCGGTGGCCGTGCCGGTGTTGGTGACGGTCACCGACTGCGCGCCGCTGGTCGAGCCCACGGCCTGCCCGGCGAAGCTGAGCGAGGTCGGCACCGCCGTGAGCGTCGCGGACGAGGAGCCGCCCGCGCTCGGGTAGACCGCGAAGTCGGAGAGCTGGCCCGCCGACCAACCGGTGTTGGCGGTGATGTTGACCCGCACGTAGCGGGCGGTGGTGGCGCTGAACGGGATGGTGACGGTGTTGTTGTTGGCGGTCGGGTCGAAGTTGTAGCCCGCCGAGCCGACGACGGTGGTGAAGTTGGTGCCGTCGGTCGAGCCGAGCACCGACAGCGTCTCGGTGCGGGCATTCCACGCGGTGGACGGCGGCAGGCGCAGCACCACCTTGCCGATGCTGTAGCTCTGGCCGAGGTCGACCTGCGCCCACTGCGGGAAGGAGCCGTTGGCGCTCTCCCAGTAGGTCGACGGGTCGGTGTCGGTCAGGTTGGCCGGGACGTAGGAGCCGTTGCTGGAGCTGGCCGATGCGGGCTGGCCGGCGGCGATGTTCGTGGTGCTGTCGATCGCGGTGCCGGTCAGGCCGATGCTGGTGGGGCTGTTGTTGGCGTTGCTGGTGACGGTGAGCGTCCCGGTGCGGGTACCGGCCGCCGTCGGGGTGAAGCCGACGGTGACGGTGCAGGAGGCGCCGGCCGCGATCGAGGAGCAGTTGTTCGTCTGGCTGAAGTCACCGCTCGCCGCGATGTTCGAGACCGTGGCGGAGCTGGTCCCGGAGTTGGTGAGGGTGACGGTCTGCGTGGCCGCGCTCGCGCCGACGACGGTGCGGGCGAAGGTCAGGCTCGCGGGGTTCGCCCCGAGCACCGGGCCGGGGGCGGTGCCGGTGCCGGAGAGGCTCACGGTGTTGGTGACCCCGCCGGCGTTGACCGTCAGACTGCCGCTCCGGCTGCCCGACGCGGTCGGCGAGAAGGTGACGCTGACCGTGCAGGAGCCGTTCGCCGCGATGGAGCCGCCGCAGGTGTTGGTCTGCGCGAAGTCACCGGTGGTGGCGATGGAGGAGACCGAGGCGGCGGACGAGGTCGGGTTGTTGACGGTGACGGTCTGCGCCGCGCTCGTCGCGCCGGTCGCTACGGAGCCGAAGTTCAGCGCGCTCGGCGAGGCGGTGACGCCGGTGGCCGGGTAGGGCGGGTAGACCGGAGCCGGCCAGCCGCTGCAGTACGGGGTGCCGCTGATCCCGGAGTTGCCCCCGTTGTCGGTGACGACGAAGTTGCCGCCCTCGCAGTTGTAGACCGGCGCCGGGCCGTTGACGCCCGTCGCGGTGACGTTGGTGAAGGACGCGGCGCCGCCGGTCTGCTCCTGCAGCGCGAAGGTGCCGGTGCCCTCGATGGTCACGGTGTTGAGGTTGACGCCGCTGATCGTGCCCTCGACCCACTGGATCGCCTCGTACGGGCTCTGCTGGATCAGGGTGTTGGAGACGTTGATCGGGCCGGTGATCGCACCCTGGCTGCCGTCGAACCAGAGCGCGCCCACGCCGAACTGCCAGTTCGGGTCCAGACTGCCGTCCCGGATCAGGGTGTTGTTCGAGATCGTCGTGGTGCCGACCGGCGTGGAGGTGAACCGCTGGCCGACGTGGATGCCGCCACCCTGGGTGATGCCGGTGTCCTGGACCAGGTTGCCGGTGACGGTGTTGTCGTGGCCGCCGTAGATGGCGATGCCGTTGGCCAGCATCTGCAGCTGCACGGTGTTGTTCGAGATGGTGTCGTTGGCGTCCGCGCCGATGCCGGAGTCGGCCCAGGTGGCGATGCCGTCGTCACCGGTGTTGCGGATGTCGCTGTTGGTCACCTTCGAGTTGGTGACCCCGCCGTGGAAGTTGATGCCGTCGGCGGTGGTGTCGCGGATCCGCATGCCGGAGAAGGTGAGCGAGTCCATCGGCCCGTCCATCCAGGCCCCGACCTTGTCGTGCTCGATCCACACGTTCGAGACGGTCGAGCTGGACATCGCGCCGCCGATGCCGTTCACCTGCGCGCTGTCGTTGCGGTCCTGGACGTTGCCGAAGATCGCGAAGTTCTGCAGGTGCACGCCCGTGCTGGGGTTGGGCGCGGAGTTGCCGTAGAAGCCCGGCGCGGCACCGGTGACGGTGGAGTACCACATGCCCGCGCCGGCGACCGTCACGTTGTTGACGGCGATGTGCCCCGGGATGTTGTAGGTGCCCGGCGGGATCCACACCGTGCCGCCCGAACCGGCCGCGCTGATGGCCGCGTTGAACGCGCTGGTGGAGTCGGCCGCGCCGGTCGGGTCGGCACCCTCGCTGGTGACCGAGACCGAGCCGGAGGGCTGCGGCAGGGCGGCGCCGACGTTCTCGAAGTCGGCGAAGTCGATGGTGTAGGAGGCGGCGCTGTCGCCCGAGTCCACCTGCAGCTTGAAGGTGGTGCCCGCCGGATAGGTGGTGGTGAACAGGCGGTGGGTCTCGTCGAAGAAGTGGTGCGGGTTGCCGCTGCCCGGAGTGTTCGTGAAGGGGTAGCTGCCGTAGAACCAGCTGTAGGCGTTGGTGAGCGTGAAGTCGCTCTGCTTGGTGCCGTTGACGTAGAGCGAGAGCGGCGCGGTGTAGACCGATCCGTCGGATGTGTCGGGGATCGAGTAGCGGAAGTCGATCGAGTTGGTCGCCACCGGCGTGGTGAAGGTGACGTACTGTCCGCTGCCGTTGCCGGACAGGGTGACGGCCTTGCGGCCCGACGCCTCGTCAGCGAGCTGGCCCTGGGTGTAACTCGGGCCGATGACGGTGCCGTTGGTGGCGGAGTTCTCCGCCTGCACCTCCGTGTAGGGCAGGCTCGCGCCACTGCCACCGGTCGCGATCGGGGTCGCGGCGTAGGCCGCCTGCGCGGCAAGGGGGAGTACCCCGGCCGTCACGAGCAGCGCGCCGCCGGCGAGGGCGACGGCTCGTCTCAGTTGCCGTAGGGATCTTGCGGACAACGGTGGCTCCTTCATGGGTGGGGACCAGGCGGCTGGAACCGTAACTTCCGCGAAGTCCACGCGCAATATAGAGAACATGAATTGAGAAAAAGTCACGAACTTGCGCAAGAAAGCAGCAAGCAGCTGTCGCCGGTGGTGAGCCCGCCGCAAGGCGTGACGGGTCCTTGCCAAAAGCGGGCAAGGGACTTTCAGGTGGCACCCGGCCGTGTTCCGGGCTGACCCGGCCTCAGATTTCTGGACCGGAGCGGGGTGCGGGTTCGATATGTTGCTCGGGTGGACCAGCTGATCGCCGGAGACCCGCCCTTCATCGGCCCCTACCGACTCATCGCCCGTCTGGGCGCGGGCGGCATGGGCCTGGTGTACCTGGGCCGTTCCGAACAGGGCCGGACGGTGGCCGTCAAGGTCGTCCAGGCCGAGTACGCAGGCAACCCCGAGTTCCGGCGGCGCTTCGCCCGCGAGGTGGCCGCGGCCCAACAGGTGGGCGGGAGTTGGACGGCGGCCGTGCTCGGCGGTGATCCGGAGGCCGCCGTGCCCTGGGTCGCGACCCAGTACATCCCGGGCCCCGACCTGCACAGCGTGGTCGGCAAGGACTTCGGCCCGCTGCCGGAGCACTCCGTCCGTGTCCTCGGCAACCGGCTCGGTCTCGCCCTGCAGGCCGTCCACGGCGCGGGCCTGATCCACCGTGACCTCAAGCCGTCCAACGTGCTGGTGACGGTCGACGGGCCGCGGGTCATCGACTTCGGCATCGCCCGCGCCATGGACAGCCTGACGGCGGAGAGCCTGCTGACCCGCACGGGCATGCTGATCGGCTCGCCCGGCTTCATGTCCCCCCGAGCAGGTCCGCGGCCTCGAACTCACCCCGGCCAGCGACGTGTTCTGCCTCGGCGCGGTCCTGGTCTACGCCGCCACCGGGCGGCTCCTGTTCGGCGCGGGCGACTCGGGCCTGCACGCCCACCTCTTCCGGGTCGCGGAGGACGAGCCGGACCTCGACGGCATCCCGGAGAGCCTCGTCGACCTGGTGCGGGCCTGCCTGCACAAGACGCCCGCCGAACGGCCCACGCCGCAGCAGGTGGCGGAGCAGACGCAGACGGACGGGGCCACGGAGTGGCTGCCCAGTCCGGTGCTCGCGCAACTTGGCCGTCATGCAGCCGAGTTGCTCGACTTCGCGCCGCCGGCGTCGCAGCAGACGCCGGCGGCGCCGCCCATCCCGGCCCAAGCCCCGGCGCCGACCCCGATGCCCGCGGGCATGCCCACGCCCCCCGGCTACGCGCCGGGGACACCGCCGCCCGGCTACGCGCCGGGGACACCGCCGCCCGGGTACGCGCCGGGGACACCGCCGCCCGGCTACGCGGCCGGGACGCCGCCCCAGGGTTACCCCGCGTACCCGCCCCATCCGGGCTACACCCCGACGACCCCGGTCGGTGGCGCCCAGCGCGGCTTCGGACCGCCCGGAGGCCCGGGCCCCGGCGGCTGGGGTCCCCTTCCGGCGCCGGCCCCCGCGCGCGGTCCCGGGGTCCCGCACCCCGGCCGTTGGGCCGGTCTGGTGGCGCTGGTGCTGGCGCAGCTGTTGGTCGGCCTGCAGGTGGGGTCCTTCAACGTCTCGGTGCCGGAGATCGCGAGGACCTTGCACATGGGGTTCGGCCAGTTGTCCTGGCTGGCCACCACCAGCGCGCTGGCGTTCGCCGCGCTGGTCGTGCTCGGCGGTCAGGTCTCCGACGTCACAGGCCGTCGGCCGGTCCTGGCCGTCGGACTCGTCGTCCTCGCACTGGGCTCCGCGATCGAGGGCCTGGCCCCGACCGACGTGATGATGTTCGTGGCGCGGGCGCTGGAGGGGATGGGCGGCGCGTTGGTGACGGCGGCGGCGCTCGCCCTGGTCGTCACGAACTTCCCCGACCGCAGGGAGCGTCGCACGGCGCTGGGGATCTATGCCGCCATCGCCGGCAGCGGGACCGCGCTCGGCTTTCTCGTCGGTGGCTCGGCCGAGGCGTTCCTGAGCTGGCGTGTGAGCGAGTTCGCCGTCGTGCCCCTCGCCGTGCTGGCTCTGGTCGGGGCGCTCACGCTGCTGGGTGACGAGGCGCCCGGCCGAGGTGCCAGGGTGGATCCGGCCGCGGTCGCGTTCGGCACCGGTGGGATGCTCGTCATCGCCTTCGCGTTGAGCCGGGCCTTGTACCTTGGCGCGGGCCTGGTGCTGGCGCTGGTCGTGCTGGCCGGCCTGCCCCTGTTCGCCGCCTTCCTGTGGCGTCGGTCCGCGCGGGCGGACGCCCAAATGCCGCAGGCAGGCACGGACGCGAACCGTTTCGGCGCCGGCATCGCCCTGGTGTCCGTCGGCGCCGCACCCTTCGCGGTGTTCTCGTCCGTGGGCGTCCTGCTGCAGCTACGGGAGGGCTTCTCGCCGTTCGTGGTGGGACTGGTGTTCCTGTCGTTCGTCGTCGCGGTGTTCGTCGGCGCGCTCGTCTCCGGTCGCCTGTCGGACCGCGTCGCCCCTCGTGCCCTGCTCGTCCAGGGGCTGGTACCGGCCGGGCTCGGGCTCGTGCTGCTGACCTTCGCCTGGAACGGTGGCGGTCTGTCGGTGATCCTGCCCGGCCTGTTCGTCGTCGGCCTCGGCACGGGCTGGGCGCTGCTGCCGTTGTTCGCCGTCGCCACGTCCGGGCTCGCCTCCACCCGCGCCGGTGCCGCGTCCTCGACCGTCGGCGCGGCGCTGCAGGTGGGGGCAGCCATCGGCGGGGCTGCGTTCTCGGTTCCGCTGCTGGCGTTCGACAACCGTTACGCCACGGCCCTGTGGGTGGCGGCCGGCCTGCTCGCCCTAGGCGGCCTGGTGGCCGGTCTGACGATCACCGCGCGGCCCGCTGCCCCGGCGGGCGCCCCGCAGGACGGGACGCCCGGCTGGGCACCGTGACCGCCTGGTGACGGAGACCGGCCACCACTCCGGCCGGTGGGAGTTGCGGTCGGTGATCAGGTGGTCGTGGCCCGGCAGTGGCACGTTCTTCAGCTTGTCGGCCGGCAGGTGCAGCGCGCCCGCGAGGCGGCTCAGCCCGCTGGGCCGCCTCCGGTGATGAACGGGCAGGAGTCGGCCTGGGCCGCGGCCCACGGGGTGGGGCGGTGACGGAAGGAGGGCGTGGCGAACGGGTCCGGCGGGGTGTAGTAGCGGTGGAAGACCGCCGTCGCCGAGCCGGACAGGGGCGGCACGATCCAGCTCCAGTCCGCCGGGACCCGCCGGCCGCGACGCTCCTCGCGGTCGATGTGGGTCAGGAACCGGCGGGACTCGGTGTGGTGGTCGGCCATGGTCACGCCCGCGCGTTCGAAGGAGTGCAGGACCGCGAGGTTCAGCTCCACCAGGGCGCGGTCACGCCACAGGGTGCGGTCGTCGCCGGTCTCCCAGCCGAACAACCCGGCCACGGTGGGGAGCAGGTCGTAGCGGTCGGCGTCGCCGAGGTTGCGGGAGCCGATCTCGGTGCCCAGGTACCAGCCGTTGAAGGGGGCGGCCGGGTAGCTGAGGCCGCCGATCTCCAGGGTCATGTCGGACACGGCGGGCACGGCGTACCAGCGCAGCCCGAGCGCGGCGAAGCCGGGGTGCTGGGGGTGCGTCAGCGGCACCTCCAGCACGGCGTCCTCGGGCAGCTCGTAGAAGTCCGGTGCCCGCTCCGGCGCGGTCTGGACCATCAGCGGCAGCACCTCGAACCGCTCGCGGCCGCCCTTCCAGCCCAGCTGCCGCAGCAGCTCCACCCGCTGGGCGCTGCGCGGGTCGTCCGCGTAGCGCACCAGCTGTTCACCGAGCAGCCGGGCGGCGGGCCGCTCCGGTCGGTCGGGGGCGAAGACGCTGATCATCGGGCGGATCCGGCCGCCGTTGGTGGCCAGCCGCAGGTGGTCGAAGCACGCGCGGGCGATGTCGTCGGGGTGGGTGACGTGCCGCAGGTCGCGGACCGACAGGCTCTGCCAGTAGAGCCGTCCGATGCAGCGGGCGGAGTTGCGCCAGGCGACCCGTGCGCCGTAGGCGAGTTCCTCGGGGGTGTGCTCGTAGGTGCCGAACGTGGCGATGGACGCCGCGATCTCGTGGACCCGCGCCTCCGGGTCGCCGCAGGAGGGGTCCTCGCGCGCGAACTGCCGCACGAAGGACTCGGCCGCCCAGAGCAGCGCCGCCCGGTTCCGGGCGGAGGAGGCGGAGGAAGCGGTCGTGGTCACGCGTGGGCCTCCCGGCGCAGTTGCCGGGGCAGCAGGGCCGCCTCCAGCACGGGGACGTCGAACGGGTCGTGGTGGATCCGCGCCTGCGGCACACCCTGGTTCAGCAGCACCCGGACCGCGCTGCTGACCATCTCGACCGGGCCGGAGACGTAGGCCTCGTGCCGGTAGAACGGGCCGAACTGGCGCAGCACCTGGGGCAGGGAGCCGTTCAGCCCGGGGATGTTCTCGTCGGAGACGGCCGCCCGGACGGAGAGCCAGTGGTTGCGCTGGGCGAGCCGCAGCAGGTCCTCGAAGCCGTAGAGCTCGTCCGCGGTGCGGGCGCCGACGAACACGTCGACGAAGCGGCGTCCGCCGTTGCGCACGGCCTGCTCGACCAGCGCCTGGATGGGGGCCAGGCCGGTGCCGCCGGCCACGCACAGCACGTCGCGTTCCATCCGCGGGTCCAGCACCATCTCGCCCTGCGCGGCGCCGAGCCGCAGCATGTCGCCGGGGCGTGCCTGGTGCACCAGGGCAGAGCTGACCCGTCCGTCGCGGGTGGCCCGCACGTGGAAGGTCAAGGTGCCGTCCTGGCGCGGCGCGTGGGAGAGGGAGTAGTGACGCCACAGGCGCGGCTGCCAGGGCGTCTCGACGCTCGCGTACTGTCCGGCGACGAAGGGGTAGGGGGAGTCCGGCAGCAGCGTGATCTCCGCGATGCCGGGCGCGCGCATACGGTGGTCGATGACCCGGGCCTGCCACACGGCGGGCCGGACGGCGGCGTCCTCCTCGGCGGCCTGGATCATCACCTGGGAGACGACGCCGTAGGCGCGGGCCCAGATGTCGGCCAGTCGCGGTGACCAGGCGTCCCCGGCGTAGCGGGCGAGCGAGTCGAGCAGGGCGGCGCCGACGGCCGGGAAGTGGTCGTTCAGGGCGCCGAACTTGCGGTGGTCGCGGCCGAGTCGGCCGCAGAAGCGGACCAGGTTCTCGGGATCGTCGACGAGGTCGACGATCCGCAGCAGGCCGCGCAGCAGCCGGTCCCGCTGGACGTCGAGGTTGGCCGGAAAGAGCTCCCTCGTCTCGGGGTGGCGCTGGAACAGGATCGCGTAGAAGTAGACGGTCATGTCGTCGGCCAGCGGGCCGACCAGCTCCACGCTGGCGCGGAGCAGGGCGATCTCGTCCGCGCGCAGGGGTCCGGCCGGCGCGGGCTGTGCGTCGTTCACGAACGGTCGGTTCCTTCGCGGCTCGGGCATGCCGGCATGCAGGCAGGCATGCGGGCATGGGTCATGGGCATGCCAAGGCGCGACCTGGGAAGCGCCGGACATGCGGACGTCAGGAGTCCGTTCACCCTAGCCCGGCGATTTGGGGGCCCGATGCCCTTTGTATGCCCTTTGTGTGGAGATCCCGAGGAGTTGGTCGGGGGTGCGGGGGCGCGGTTCGGGAAGGCTTTGCATGACCATGCGTTGTGCTGCATAATATTCGCATGTCCAAGGTCCTCACCTCCCTTCCGGCCGGCGAGCGTGTCGGCATCGCCTTCTCCGGTGGCCTCGACACCTCTGTCGCGGTCGCCTGGATGCGTGACAAGGGCGCCGTCCCCTGCACCTACACCGCCGACATCGGCCAGTACGACGAGCCCGACATCGCCTCCGTGCCCGGTCGTGCGAAGAGCTACGGGGCCGAGGTCGCCCGCCTGGTCGACTGCCGGGCCGCGCTGGTCGAGGAGGGGCTGGCCGCGCTCGCCTGCGGTGCGTTCCACATCCGCTCCGGCGGCCGCGCCTACTTCAACACCACCCCGCTGGGCCGCGCCGTCACCGGCACCCTGCTGGTCCGCGCGATGCTCGAGGACGACGTCCAGATCTGGGGCGACGGCTCGACCTACAAGGGCAACGACATCGAGCGGTTCTACCGCTACGGCCTGCTGGCCAACCCGCACCTGCGCATCTACAAGCCCTGGCTCGACGCCGACTTCGTCACCGAGCTGGGCGGCCGCAAGGAGATGTCCGAGTGGCTGGTCGCCCACGGCCTGCCCTACCGCGACAGCACCGAGAAGGCCTACTCCACCGACGCCAACATCTGGGGCGCCACCCACGAGGCCAAGACCCTGGAGCACCTGGACACCAGCGTCGAGATCGTCGAGCCGATCATGGGCGTTCGGTTCTGGGACCCGGCCGTGGAGATCGCCACCGAGGACGTGACGATCGGCTTCGAGCAGGGCCGCCCGGTCAGCATCAACGGCAAGACCTTCCCGACCGCGGTCGACCTCGTGATGGAGGCGAACGCGATCGGTGGCCGGCACGGCCTCGGCATGTCCGACCAGATCGAGAACCGCATCATCGAGGCCAAGAGCCGCGGCATCTACGAGGCGCCCGGCATGGCGCTGCTCTTCGCCGCCTACGAGCGCCTCGTCAACGCGATCCACAACGAGGACACGGTCGCCCAGTACCACAACGAGGGCCGCCGCCTGGGCCGCCTGATGTACGAGGGCCGCTGGCTGGACCCGCAGGCCCTGATGGTGCGTGAGTCGCTGCAGCGCTGGGTCGGCTCCGCGATCACCGGCGAGGTGACGCTGCGTCTGCGGCGCGGCGAGGACTACTCGATCCTCGACACCCGCGGACCGGCCTTCAGCTACCACCCGGACAAGCTCTCCATGGAGCGCACCGAGGACTCGGCCTTCGGTCCGGTGGACCGGATCGGCCAGCTGACCATGCGCAACCTCGACATCGCCGACTCGCGTGCCAAGCTGGAGCAGTACGCGGGCCTCGGTCTGATCGGCCCGGGCAACCCGGCCGTCGGCGCGGCCCAGGCCGCCGCGACCGGCCTGATCGGCGGCCTCTCCGAGGGCGGCGCCCAGGCGATCGCCTCGCGCGGCGCGGGCGTCGACGACGACGCGCTGCTGGACCGCGCGGCCATGGAGCTCGGCACGGACTGACCGCGCGTCGGGCGGAGGAGTGACGGCGGCACGCACGGGGATGAGGTGCGTGCCGCCGCCTCGCGAGACCGGGCCGGTTCGGGCCCGCCGACTCCCCGGTGGTCGGCCGGCCCTTCGGTCTCGCCGCGAGATGGCTCAGGGGGCGGTGTCCGCCCCGGGCTCCCACACGTAGGCGGGTTCCGGGTGGCCCGCGGGGTGGTCCGGGTGGTGCCGATAGGCGCCGGCGTCCGCGCCCGGCCCGTAGTGGATCACGTCCGGCAGCGGCGTGCCCGGCGGATGCACGTGCAGGATCGTCCGGCCGTCCGAGGGTCCGCCGATCAGACGGATCGGGACGAGCTGCCCGTGATCGGGACCCATGGCGGCCATACCGGAAATCAAGACCTCTCCTGTGCATCGGCTTCTGCGCTCTATGATCCACGTCTGCCGGGTGTCCGGTAGGGCCTGACAAGGCCATACGACAAAAGACGACAGCGGGGGCGGTCGATGACACCGGACAACGGGGCCGACGAGGGAATTCGTACACGCCGGGCCGCCATCGAGGAGTTCGTCGAGGGGCTGCGACTGCTGCGCCTCGAAGCCGGGCAGCCGGCCTTCCGGGCGATGGCGAAGTCCTCGGGCAAGGTCTCGCACGCCACCCTGCACGACGCGCTGTCCGGTGCGCGCCTGCCGACCTGGCCGACCGTCGCCGCCTTCGTCCAGGCCTGCGGTGGCGATCTCGCCTTCTGGCGGCAGCGCTGGCTGGACGCGGCGGAGGTGGCCCGCCCCGAGCCGGAGTGCGAGGGCGAGCGCGCCGAACCTCTCGCGCACCCGCTGCCCGGCTCTTCGGCGCCCGAGCCGCCTGCGCCCGCTCAGACGCACGAGCTCTCCGTCGGGCGGGCCGGCCGGGTGCGGACGTTCCTGGTCGGGGCACTGGTCGGCGCGGTCGTCGGCGCGGGCGTGGCGGTGGGCGTCACCACAGCGCTGGGCGACGGCGCCACACCTGTCGTCTGCCCGACCTCGGACGCGGACCTCGCGGCGGGCGCGGCGGCGGTGCAGCCGCCGAAGGTCGTGCCGGCGGCCTACGCGGAGTCCGCCTCCGCCGCCACGACTCCGAGCTGGGTGGGCCGACCGGCCTCCGACGCGCAGATCCTCACCGTCCCGGGTGTGTCGCTGCCCGTCGTCCGTCAGGTGACCGCCGGGGACGCCCTCGTCGTGTCCCTGATGCTCACCAGCACCTGCCCCGGCCCGGTCAGGGTCACCGACACCCTCGGCGACAGCTACAGCGTGGCCGTCGACGACACCGACACCGCCCGGCACCGCACCATGATCTTCGTCGCCTTCGGCGTCCGACCGCTGACCGACGCCGACGCGATCCACGTGACCTACCCGCACGCGAGCAAGTACCACATCGACGTCGAGGAGTTCCGGGGCGTCAGCGCGGTGACTGCCCACGGCCACGCCCACGGCGAGGTCGGCAGCGCGGCCTTCTCGACGGGGGCCGACCCGGTCGAGTGCCGCGCGGGGGAGCTGATGGTGGCCGCGGTCGGCAGCAACACGGGTCCCGCCCCGACCCTCGTCACCGGCTGGACGAAGCTCGCGGATCTGAAGCTCTCCTCCTACCACCTCATCACGGCCTACCAGATCGCCCCCACCGACGGCCGCTGCGCGGCGACGGGCACCACCACGGCCCAGTGGGGCGTGGACCTCGCCGTGCTGCGTTAGCGCGGCGGCAGGTGGACGAGGTAGTTCGGACGGCCGTCGCGGCCGACGACGGTGTGGACCGTCCAGGTGCGGGCGTACCCGGGGACCTCGTCGCCCGGGTAGAGCAGCAGGGCGGTCGGCTGCCGGGTCGCCTCGCGCAGCAGCTCGGCGGTGGTGATGTTGGTGTCGTTGCCGCTGGTCTCCACGGCCCGGCAGCCGGTGTACCAGCCGAGCGGTTCGGCGTCCTCGCCGGTGAGCAGGCAGTCGCCGGTCAGGCCGAGCCGCGCGAGCTGGGGGACCGCATAGGGCTGGTCGGCCCGGGAGGCGACCGTGTACGCCACCTCCTGGTTGAGCTGCCGGTACTGCCCCACGAGGTGGGTGGCCAGGCCGACGCCCACCACGAGCAGCAGCAGCCGGCGCCGACGCGGCGGCCCGGAGGTGACCAGCCAGGCGAGCAGGCCTGCCGCCGGCACGAGCAGCAGCGCGTAGGCGGGCAGCAGGAAACGCGGCGCGGAGTAGTCGATCAGGAACAGGTAGGGGACGGCCACGGACAGCCCGCACAGCGCGGGCAGCAGGGCGGTGCCGAAACGGCCCGCCCGCCGCTCGACCAGCACGCCGCCGACGACCAGCAGCGGCAGCAGCAGCCACCAGGCGGCGAGCGCCAGCGGCTTGTGGTTCCAGGACACGTCGCAGGGCCGGCAGAGAATCGGGCCGTTGACGGAGCGCAGCACGTCGCCGACGGCCCAGTGCAGGCCGAGTCCGCCCTCGTTGAGGCTGGACAGGTGCAGCCGCTCGCCGACGCCGCCGAACCGGACGTACGCCTCGACGATCCACTCGGCGCTGCCGGCCAACAGCCCGCCGCCGACGGCCACGAGCAGGGCGAGCCGCCGTCGCAGCAGGGCGACGGCGAGGAGTGGCAGGGCGAGGAAGACGGCGTCGGTCGGGCGCATCAGCGCGGCGAGGGCCACCGAGACGGCCAGGCCCGCCTGCGACAGACGCGCGCCGGGGCGGCGCCAGGCGTCGAGGAAGCAACCGACGGCCGCCAGGCCGGACAGGGCGATCCACAGGTTCGGCATGGCCTGCGGGCCGTAGTACTCGGTGATCCACAGGCTCGCGAACAGCGCTCCGGCCAGCGCGAGCACCCGGGTGTCGCGCACCCGCCGCCAGGCGAGCAACGCCAGGAACAGCCCGAGCGCGGAGAGCAGGGAGAGGTAGACGCGCAGCGCCGCCGTCGAGTGGCCGAGCAGGGCCACGGGCGCGACCAGCAGGGTGATCCCGCGCGAGCGTGGCGCGCTGAAGAACTCCGCGGGCACGTGCGCGGAGACCTGGCTCACGTAGACCGTCTCGTCCCAGCCCAGGCCCATCGACGGAGGGACGAGCAGCAACTGCGAGGCGGCGTAGAGGGCGGCCACCAGGGCGAGCCAGAGGACGGAGTCGCCGCCCGGCAGCCGGGAGCGCAGCGCGCTCAGCGGTGCCGACCGGGCCGAGCCTGCCGCCCGCGTCGAGGTCGCAACGATGGGTGGGCCTCCTTGCTGGATCCCCCGAGCACTGTACGGCGGCAGCATGGCCGATGCTCCTGGGGGTTCCCTGAACGAAACGTGAACGGTGCCGGAGGCGGGGCGGTCGCCTCCGGCACCGTGGTCACGGTGGTGCGGGTGGATCAGGTCGTTGCCGGGGCCTGCTCGGTCGCGGCGGTCGGCTCGGTCGCGGCGGTCGGCTCGGGCGTGGCTGTGGTCGCGGTCCCGGTGAGGGGGAAGCCCTGGCGTGCGAGCCAGTCGGCGACGGTCGCGTAGGCCTGCTCGCGCACGTCCGGCGTGGACAGGAAGACGTCGTGGCGGGCGCCGGGGACCGGGACGACGGTCGTCTCGCTGCCGAGGCAGCCCGACCAGCGGGCGATCTGGGCGACGTCCAGCACGGTGTCCGCGCTGTCGCACAGCTCCGACCACCTGGAGGAGAAGTGCGTCCTGTCCGAGCGCAGCACCAGCGAGGGCACGCCGATGTCCAGGCCCCGGTGCAGCCGAGCGTGGCCGCGTCGCACGGCGTTCAGCCAGCCGGGCGTGACCGGGAAGCCGGCCAGCGGCTTCATGTCGACGTCGAACTCCCACTCGCCGCGCGCGCCGACGTGCAGGGTCTCGCCGTACGGACTGGGCGGCAGCGGCAGCGCGCGGAACGGCGCCACCTTGGCCAGCACCCGCAGCGCCTGGGTCAGCGGCCCGCGCTGGACCGAGGTGCCCTGGAGGTCGAACCAGGGGCTGTTCAGGATCACGCCCGCGACCGGCGCGACGCGCCCGGCCGCGCGGCGGCGGTCCAGCCAGAGCGGCAGCACCAGGCCGCCGGTCGAGTGCGCGGCCAGCAGCACGGGCAGGTCGGGGTGGGCCTCGGTGACGATCGTCAGCGCGCGCTCCAGCTCGACGTCGTAGAGGGCGAGGTCGGAGACGTAGTGCGCGGTCTGCGCGGGGCGCCGGCCACGGCCGCACTTGCGCAGGTCGAGGGCGTAGAAGGCGAGGCCGCGGGCGGCGGCGAAGTCGGCCAGCTCGGTCTGGAAGAAGTAGTCCGAGAACCCGTGCACGTACAGCAGGGCGCCGTTCACGGCCTCCTGCGGGCGCGGCTCACGTCGTACCAGCACCGCCTGGACCGTGCCCTCTCCGTCCGGGTCCGCGCCCAGGTCGAGGTCGTGCCGGGCGTAGCCGTCGCCGAGGATGTCGGGCTGCCAGTCGGGCTCGTGCATGAAGCTCCCTCCGGGGATGTGATCTTCGGTTCACTTTCGCGGACCGACGCGCTTGAGAACAAGCGCCAGTACCGACGAGTAGTGTGCCGGGAAGAGCCGGGCGAGCACGTCGGGGACGCGCGCGCTCACCGCGATCAGCAGCCGCCCGCGGCGTCGCTCGACGGCGCTGACGATCTCGGCCGCCGCCCGCTCCGGAGGGTAGGTCAGCAGCTTGTTGAAGGCCTTCCGCCCGGCCTCGTGCTCGGCCGCCGGGACGCTCGCGGCGATCCGGCTGGAGGTGGCGATCCCGGTACGGATGCCGCCCGGGTGCACGACCGTCACCCCCACGCTGCCGGCCAGCTCCGCCCGCAGCGCCTCGGTGAAGCCGCGGACGGCGAACTTGCTGGTGGCGTAGGCGACCTGGCCTGGCGGGGCGATCAGGCCGAACAGGCTGGAGAGGTTGACCAGGTGCGAGCCGGGGTTCGCCCGCAGCACCGGCAGCAGGGCCCGGGTCAGCGTCACCACGGCGCGGTAGTTGACCGCCATCACCCAGTCGAACTCCTCCTCGCTCACCTGCTCGAAGGTGCCGCCCAGCGCCACGCCGGCGTTGTTGACCAGCAGCGTCGCGTCGGGGTGCGCGACCACCAGCCGCTCGCCGAGCGCGTGGGTCGCGGCGTCGTCGGAGAGGTCGGCGAGGTACGTCGTCACCGGCCGGCCGGAGAGCTTGCCCGCCTGGCGCGCGACCTGCTCCAGTCGCTCGGCGTCGCGGTCCACCAGCGCCAGCGCGCTGCCCCGGCGGGCGAGGGCGAGGGCGAGCTGCTCACCGATGCCGCCGGCCGCGCCGGTGACGACGGCGGTGCCGCGGGTGAAGTCGAAGCGGTCCATCAGGCGGTGACCTCTCGGGTGGCGGGTGCGGTGCCCATGGCGTCGTTCGATTCTCCCGCGCCGGCTCCCGTTCCCGTGCTCCCTGCCGCGCCCGCTGCCGTGCTCGTCGAGAAGCGCAGCTCGGGGTCGGTCACCGGCAGGTGGCGCAGCAGTTTCACGTCGGCGGCGTAGTTCATCGAGGTCAGCCATGGTGCGCGGTCGCCCTGGCGGGGCAGCCGGTCGATGGCGCGCTGGATGTACCCGGCGCCGAAGTCGAGCAGCGGCCGCGTCGGCATGGCCGGGTCGGCGACGACGGGCACGGCGGTGTCGAAGCCCTGGCCGTCCATGTGGGCGAGCAGGCGGCAGAAGTGCTCGCAGAGCAGCCCGACCTTCAAGGTCCAGGAGGAGTTGGTGTAGCCGATGGTGTAGGCGAAGTTCGGCACACCGGAGAGCATCATGCCCTTGTAGGCCACGGTGTCGGCCAGGCTCACCTCCCGGCCGTCGACGCCGAGCGCGATGCCGCCCATCGCCTGCACGTTGAGACCCGTCGCCGTGACGACGACGTCCGCCTCCAGCTCCCGCCCCGACGCGAGCAGCACGCCGTTCTCGGTGAAGGTGGCGATGCGGTCGGTCACCACCGAGGCGTCGCCGTGCCGGATCGCGCGGAACAGGTCCCCGTCCGGGACCACGCACAGCCGCTGGTCCCACGGGTTGTACGGCGGGTTGAAGTGCTCGTCGACGGGATAGTCCGGCGGCAGCAGCCTGCTGTTGGTCCGCCGGATCACCCGGCGGGCGGCCTTCGGGTACTTCTGGCACAGCCGCCACACGGCCTGGGCCTGCGCGATGTTCTTGCGCCGCGTCAGTCGGTAGGCGCGCTCCTCGCCCAGCACCCGGCGCAGGGTGTTGGCGACCTTGTCCTGCGCGGGCAGCGGCAGGATGTACGTCGGGGTGCGCTGCAGCATGGTGACGTGCGCGGCGGTGCCCGCGAGCGCCGGCACCAGGGTGACGGCGGTGGCGCCGCTGCCGACGACCAGCACCCGCTTGCCGGTCACGTCGAGGTCCTCGGGCCAGTGCTGCGGGTGCACGAGGGTGCCGCGGTAACGCTCGCGTCCCTCGAAGTGCGGCGTGAAGCCCTCGTCGTAGCGGTAGTAGCCGGCGGCGGCGAAGAGCCAGTTGCAGGTGAGGGTGGTGCGCTCGCCGGTCGCGGTGTCCTCCGTCTCGACGCTCCAGCGGGCGTCGGCGGAGCTCCACGAGGCGGCCACCACACGGGTGCGGTAGCGGATCCGGTGGTCGATGCCGTGCTCGGCGGCGGTCTCGCGCAGGTAGGCGAGGATCTTGTCCGCGCCCGCGATGGCGTCCTCGTCCCGCCACGGCTTGAACTCGTAGCCGAAGGTGTGCAGGTCGGAGTCGGAGCGGATGCCGGGGTAGCGGAACAGGTCCCAGGTGCCGCCGGAGGCCTCACGGGCCTCCAGGATCGCGAAGCTGCGGCCCGGGTGCTCGCGCTGCAGGTAGTAGCCGGCACCGATGCCGGAGATGCCGGCGCCCACGACGAGGACGTCGAAGGCCGTGGTCGTACGGTCGGGTAGGTCCTGCGTGGCCATGGGGGCGGCTCCCGTGCTCAGGGCTCCAGGGTGGGTGAGCACATCGTCGCTGTGCGACCGGGTCCGGGCCTATAGGCAGGATGCACTGCCCTGGTTCCGCGCTGCGACACAGTGCACCAGTCGCCGGGTAGGGTGACGGCATGTTGTGGGAACCACCGTCGCCCCGGGTGCGGGAGCTGATCCGTCTGGGCGCGGAGCGCGCCGTGCGCGCGCCCGAGGGCTGGCTGGAGCAGATCGACGAGGCGACGCTCTTCGGCTCCCACCGCAGGGACATCGCCGACGACCCGGTGCTGGCCGCCGCGACCCGCCGTGCCAACCGCTCGAACCTGCTGTTCTGGGCGGCGGCCAACGTCCAGGCGCCGGGGGAGCGGGTGCCGGCCAACGTCTCCGAGCCGCAGGTGCTGATCGCCCGCGACCTGGTGCGGCGCGGCCTGGACCACTCCGTGCTGGACTCCTACCGCTCCGGGCAGATGGCCGCGCTGCGGCTGTGGACCGACATCTGTTTCAGCCTCGCCGCCGACCGGGACGAGCTGCGCGAGCTGCTCGACATCTCCAGCCGCTCGATCTCGGCGTTCGTCGAGGACACCATCGCCGCCACCGCCGTGCAGATCGCCCGGGAGCGCGAGGAGCTGACCCGGGGCAGCAACGCCGAGCGCCTGGAGACGGTCACCCTGCTGCTCGACGGCGCCCCCATCGCGGCCGCCCGCGCCGAACAGCGGCTCGGCTACCGCCTCGGCGGCGAGCACACCGCCGCGGTCGTCTGGAGCGACGCCCCCGAGACCGCGCTCGGCGCGCTGGACCGCGCCGCGGAGCTGGTCGCCGCCGCGACGGGCGACCCGCGCCCGCTGACCGTCCAGGCCGGCGTCGCCACCCGCTGGGTCTGGGCCCACGGCCGCCCCGACCCCGAGCGCCTGCGACCCGGCGTCGCCGCGATCGCCGGCGTGCGCGTCGCCGTCGGCTCCACGGGCGACGGCGTCGACGGCTTCCGCCGCGGCCATCTCGACGCCCTCACCGTCCAGCGGATGCTTGCTCGCCTCGACTCCCCCCACCAGCTCGCCACCCACGACGAGGTCGAGCTCGTCGCCCTGCTCACCGCCGACCCCGAGGCGGCCGACCGCTTCGTCCACCGCGTCCTCGGCGCGCTGGCGAACGCGGACCGCGAACTCGTCGAGGCGGTCCGGACGTTCATCGCCTGCCAGTGCAACGCCTCCCAGGCGGCGGACCGCCTCTACGTCCACCGCAACACCCTCCTCCGCCGCCTCGCCCGCGCCGACGACCTCCTGCCACGCCCACTCGCGGACGCCGTGCCGGAGGTCTCCGCGGCCCTGGCCGTGCTGCGCTGGCGCGGCGGGGTGTAGGCCCCACCCGGAGGGCCTGGCAGAGTGGTTCCCGTGGCAGAGGAACTGCGGATCGGGCTGCTCGGAGCGGCCGCCATTGCGCCCACGGCGCTGATCAAGCCGGCGCGGCGGACGCCGCGGGTGCGGGTCGCCGCCGTTGCGGCGCGGGACCGGGCGCGGGCGGAGGCGTTCGCGCGGCGGCACGGTATCGGGAGGGTGCACGACAGCTACGCCGACCTGCTCGCCGATCCCGAGCTGGACGCCGTCTACGTGCCGCTGCCCAACGGCCTGCACGCCCACTGGACGCTGGCCGCGCTGGACGCGGGCAAGCACGTGCTGTGCGAGAAGCCGTTCACCGCCAACCGCGCCGAGGCCGAGCGCGTCGCCGACGCCGCGGACGCGGCGTACGCGCGCAGCGGGCTGGTGGTGATGGAGGCGTTCCACTATCGCCACCACGCCCTCGCCGAGCGGATGAAGACCGTCGTGGCGAGCGGCGAGCTGGGCCGCCTGCGCCGCGTCGAGGCCGAACTCGCCTTCCCGCTGCCGCGCTTCGGTGACATCCGCTACGACTACGGCCTCGCCGGCGGCGCCACGATGGACGCCGGCTGCTACGCCGTCCACGTCGCCCGCCTGCTCGCGGGGGAGGAGCCGCAGGTCACGTCCGCGCGGTTGCAGACCCTGCGCCGCGACCCGCGGGTCGACCGGGCGATGAGCGCGGAACTCGCCTTCCCCGGCGGCGCGACCGGGCGCGTCCGCGCCTCGATGTGGTCGGGGCGCCTGCTCGCGATCCGGGCCCGCGCGATCGGCGACGAGGCCGAGCTGTGCGTCACCAACTTCGTGGCACCGCAACTCTTCCACCGCCTCACCCTGCGCCGTCCCCGCACCGCGGGCGGCGCCCTCGTCCGCCGCGAGCGGCTGCCGCGTCACCCCTCCAGCTACGCCGCCCAGCTGGCCGCCTTCACCGCCGCCGCCCTCGACGGCGGCCCCAACCTCACCCCGGCCCGGGACGCGGTGGCGACCATGGCCGTCCTCGACGCGATCTACCGCGCCGCCGGCCTCCCGCTCCGAGGGGAGGGCTGAGCCGCAGGCCGCGGCCGGGCCTAGGTCCGATCCTTGCGGTCCAGTTCCTCGTCCAGCGCCAAGGCGGCCTCGATCAGGGCGAGGTGGGTGAAGGCCTGCGGGAAGTTGCCGAGTTGCTCGCCCGTCGGGCCGATCTCCTCGGCGAAGAGGCCGACGTGGTTGGCGTAGGTGAGCATCTTCGCGAAGGCGTAGCGGGCCTCGTCGACGCGGCCCGCGCGGGCCAGGGCGCTGACGTAGAGGAAGCTGCAGAGCGAGAAGGTGCCCTCGCTGCCGCGCAGGCCGTCGGGGGAGGCCTCCGGGTTGTAGCGGTAGACGAGGCTGTCGGAGACCAGCTCCTCGCCCATCGCGTCGAGCGTGGCCAGCCAGCGCCGGTCGCGCGGGCTGATGAAGCCGGTCAGGGGCATCCACAGCAGGGAGGCGTCCAGGACGTCGCTGTCGTAGGACTGGACGAAGGCCTGCCGCTTCTCGTTCCAGCCCTTCTCCATCACCTGCCGCAGGATGTCGTCGCGGACGCCCGTCCACCGCGCCAGGTCGGCGGGGCGGGCCAGGCGTTGTGCGGCGCGGATGCCGCGGTCGAAGGCGACCCAGCACATCAGGCGGCTGTAGGTGAAGTCGCGGCGGCCGCCGCGGGTCTCCCAGATGCCCTCGTCGGGGCGGTCCCAGTGGTCGCAGAGCCAGTCCAGCAGCCCGGCGACGCGCAGCCAGCCGTCGTAGCCGGCGAGCTCGGAGATGTGCGCGGCGTGGGCGAGGCCGTAGACGGCCTCGCCGTAGATGTCCAGCTGGAGCTGGTCCGCGGCGCCGTTGCCGATGCGGACCGGGGCGGAGCCGCGGTAGCCCTCGAAATGGTCGAGGGTCTCCTCGACCAGGTGGGGGTCGCCGTCGATGCGGTACATGATCTGCAGCGGCTCGCCGGAGGCGCTCGCGCCGGCCGCCAGTCGGCCACCCAGCCAGCGGCGGAAGGCGTCGGCCTCCTCGTCGTAGCCCAGCGCGATCAACGCGCCGACCGAGAGCGAGGCGTCGCGGACCCAGGTGAAGCGGTAGTCCCAGTTGCGCTCGCCGCCGACCTGCTCGGGCAGGCCCGCCGTCGCCGCTGCCAGGAAAGCGCCACTGGGGGCGTAGCTGAGCAGCTTCAGCGTGATTGCGGAGCGGTTCACGACCTGTTGCCACCGGCCCTTGTACCGGCAGCGGCCGGTCCAGTCCTGCCAGAAGGCGATCGTGTCGGTGAACTCCCGCCGCAGCGGCGCCTCGACCAGGGCGGGTGGCGCGGGGTCGCCGGGAGCGCCGGTCGTCAGCACGACACCGGCCAGGTCGCCCTGGTGGAGGGTGAACCGGGAGACCGCGTCGCGGCTGTCGACGTCGAGGAAGACCGGACCGATCGCCTGGAGGTGGGCTGTTCCCGCCGCGGAGCGGAAGCTGACGCCGTCGGCGAGGGCGACGGTCTCGTGCTCGGCCCGGCCGTAGTCGAAGCGCGGGCGGCACTCGAGCCGGAACCGGACGGTGCCGCGCACGGCCCGGACGCCCCGGACGATGCGCCGCCGGTCGTGCGCGGTGGCGGGGTCGTGCAGGGGCATGAAGTCGATCAGCTCGCCGATACCGTCGACGGTGAGGAACCGGGTGACGACGATCGCGGTGTCGGGGAGGTAGAGCTGCCGCACCGTCACCTCCGCCGGGTCGTCGACGTCCGGGGTGATGGCGAAGTGCCCGCCCTTGTCGTGGTCGAGCAACGAGGCGAACAGGGTGGGGGAGTCGAAGCGCGGGGCGCAGAAGAAGTCGATCGAGCCCTCGGCCGAGACCAGCGCGGAGGTCTGCAGGTCGCCGATGAGTCCGTGGTCGGCGATCGGCGGGTAACGGCGCATCGCGGGGTCCTCCTGAGGTGCTCCGGCTGAGCTGCGGCCGATTGGTGGCCGATGGGCAACCCTCCGAGACATATCAGGGCATGCCGGTCCGCGCACGCGCAGGTGCTCCCTCCGGGGCGAGCGTGCCCTACCGTGTGCGCATGACGGCACCGACGCCCCCGCTGCTGCACCGGAGGTTCCCCGAGCTGGTCGGGACGCTGCCCTTCCTCCGGCTGGGTGAGGCCCCGACGCCCGTGCAGGCACTCGACGGGCTGGGCACGCGCGGCCCGCTGTGGGTCAAGGACGAGAGCGGCTACGGCGAGGGCGGCTGGGGCGGCAACAAGGTCCGCAAACTGGAGTGGCTGCTGCCGGACGCGCGGCGGCGCGGCACCCGCACCCTGCTCACCGTCGGCGGGCTCGGTACCAACTGGGGCCTCGCGGCGGCCTGCTACGCCCGCGAGCAGGGCATCGACGTGGCGCTCGGCCTGATCGACCACCCCGTCGACGACCACGTGCGCGGGCAGCTCGACCGGCTGCGCGCCTCCGGCGCGACGCTGCACTTCCTGCACTCCAAGACCCGGCTGATCCTGGCCGCGCCCTGGCTCTTCGCCCGCCACACCCGCGGCCTGCGCCCGCCCGCCTACCTGCCGGCGGGCGGCTCCTCGCCGCTCGGCGTGCTGGGCGCCGCCGAGATCGCGTTGGAGCTGGGCGAGCAGGTCGCGGCGGGGGAGCTGCCGGAGCCCGCCTGGGTGGTCACCGCCGTCGGCTCCGGCGGCACCACGGCCGGACTCGCGCTGGGCCTGCGTCTGGCGGGGCTGCGCACGCGGGTCCTCGGCGTCGTCGTCAACGACACGCTCCCGCTGGACACCCGGACACTGCTGGGCCTGGCCCGCAGGAGCGCGGACCTGCTGCGCTCCCGTGGCGCCGACCTCACGGGCGTGGCCCTTCCGCTCCCGGCGGAGACGATCCGCACCGAGACGGCCTGGCTGGGCGACGGCTACGCGCACCCGACCGCCCGCGCGGACGCCGCCCTGGCCCGGGCGGCGTCCGACGCGGGGCTGACCCTGGAGCGCACCTACACCGCCAAGGCGCTGGCCGCGCTCCAGGATCTCGATGCCGCCGGATCGCTGGGCGACGGCCCGATCGTCTTCCTGCAGACCCACGGGCCCCGGGAGTGGTGAACCCCCGTCTCGGGCCTCAGGGTTGGACGGTGAGCGCGAAGACGTGGATCGCCGGGGCGTTCGGCAGGGTCACCGTGGCGACGGTCTTGCCGGGTGTCAGCGGCACGGTGTTGGTGAACACCCCGTAGCTGATGCCGAAGTTGGCCGGACCGGTCGGGGTGTTCCGGTGGTCCGTGGTGAACGCGGTCTTCGCGCCGTAGGCGTCGGTCGGCGCGCAGCACCAGTTGGGGAAGCCGAGTTGGCCGGTGCTGGTGGTGCCGTCGGTGTAGGTGACGGTGACCGTGCCGGAGACGAACCCGGCCTCCGCGCCGAGGAAGCCCAGGGCGCTGCCCTTGCCGCCGAGGGTGATCGCCTGGCCGGAGGCGGAGACGTTGTCCGGCGTGCCGGGCGCCGCCGAGGGCCAGCTGAAGGTCAGGCCGTTGGCGCTGATCGTGGCGCCGGGCGTGGCCCCGGCCTTGGCGAGCGCCTGGGTGGAGTAGCTGTCGCCGCCGCCGTCGAAGTTGCCGGGCGTGGTGTCGCTCTCCGAGGTGGCGCCGACGTTGTCGAACGCGGCGGCCAGCGAGGGGAAGGGGACGACCTCGACGATCGTCTGCTCGCCGGCGACCGTGTCGACCCTGGCCGAGCCGGCCCGGTAGCTCGCGGTCGCGTGGATCGCGGTGACCGTCGTGCCGGGGGCCGCCTGGGGGCCGTGGACATGCACTGTGGCCGAGGCCGCGCCGCCTGCCGGTATCCGCGGCAGCGTGATCGTGGTGGGGCTGACCGTCCAGCCGTGGGGCGCGGTGAGGTGCAGCTGCGGGGCGCTGAGCGCGGTGGCGCCGTGGTCCGCCAGGGTGACGCGGTACGTGCCCGGGCTCTTGGCCGTGCTGACGTCGTGCCAGGTGAGTGCGGTGGACGGAGCCAGGCCGCGGCCGGCGCCCGGGTGGACGCGCAGCAGCACCGTCGCGTGCGGCGGCACGTCCGCGGCGATCACGCCGGTGGTCTCGGTGACCTGCTTGCTCACCAGGTCCTCGAGCCGGTATCCGGCGGCGGCGTGCAGGCCCGCCCGGGTGGCGGTGGTGGTCACGGTCTGCGCGCGGTCGGAGGAGTTGAACAGCGCGACCGCGCGGTCGCCGCCCGCCAACGGCTTGCTCAGCACGTCGTAGCCGGCGCCGTGTTGGACGATCCGGCCCTGGACGCCGAGGCGGTCCTGGTCGACGGCGATGACGTCGCGGTTGCCGAGCACGGCCAGCGCGGCCGGGGAGAGGTGGGTGAGGTCGGTGCTGGAGATCAGCGGCGCCGCCATCATCGACCAGAGCGAGACCTGGCTCTGGATCTCGTCGCGGGTCAGCCCGGAGTCCCCGGCGAGCAGGAAGTCGGGGTCGTTCCAGCGGCCCGGCCGCTGGAGTCCGGCGAGCCCCACGTTGTAGCCGTAGTTGTAGTCGATCGACGCCCACTTGTCGGCGCCGGTGTCCTGGCCGAGTGCGATGTCGGCGCCCTCGCGCCACAGGTTGCCGAGTTGCGAGGACCAGCGGATCACCGAGTCCCAGTTCGACTCGCCCTGGAAGTAGGCGGGGGCGGAGATCGAGTAGACGATCCGGCGGTGGGTGTTGCGCAGCGCCTGGCTCATCGCGGTGTACGTGTCGCGGTAGCTCTGCTCGTCGCTCTCCCCGGCCTTGCTGGGGACGTTGCAGCCGTCGAGCTTGACGTAGTCCACGCCCCAGGAGGCGAAGAGGTCCGCGTCCTGCTGCCAGTGGCCGAGCGAACCCGGGTAGCCGCCGCAGGTGCTGGTGCCGGCGTCCTCGTAGATGCCGAACTTCAGCCCGAGCTTGTGCAGTTGCTGCCCGACATAGCCCATGCCGTCCGGGAAGAGCTTGGGGTTGGCCACCAACCGGCCACTGGCGTCGCGCTGCTGGGCCATCCAGCAGTCGTCGATGGTGACCGTGTCGTACCCCTTCTTCGCCAATCCCGTGGTGACCAGGGCGTGTGCGTTGCCGAGGATGGTCTGCTCGTCGATCCCGCACTGGTAGTACGACCAGTCGTTCCAGCCCATGGGCGGGGTCGGGGCGTAGTTCGGATACGGCGTCGTGGCGCCGGTCGCCGCGCCGGTGGCCGCGCCGGCGGGCGGTGCGAGCAGCAGCCCGGTGGTGGTGGCGGCCAGCGCGGCCGCGCCGGCGACGGTGGCACGGAGCCAGGACGGGAGGGGAGTGGGCACGCTTCGACCTCACGGGTGTTCGGGGTCAGGGCATGGTGGCTGACGTGTGATCAGCCGACACCGTTCTAGGGGATGCTGCGCACTTCTGACAAGACTGCGGCTCAAATAAGCAGGATTGAACTAAGTCCGCACCTGCAAGGACTGATGGCCTGTCACCTTGGCAGATGCAAGGCCACGCGTGTGGTCCGGTTCGCAGGTGGGAACCACTCCCTGCGACGGCCACCCGACCGTCCGGCGAGGGGAGCGGCGATGACGGCGACGGATCAGGACCTGCGGATGCGCGACGGGATCGAGCTGGCGGGAGATCTGGAGCGTGTCGGAAGGCTGAGTGCCGAGGCGCTGCGCGGTTGGCCGCAGCACACCACCGAGGCGCTCTACACCTGCGGTCGGACGGGCCCGCACCGCCACACCTTCACCGGTCCGCTCCTGCACGACGTGCTGGCCGCCGCGCGGCCCGGCTTCGACCCGGCCAGACGGAAGGAGCGCGCCCGCTACCTGATCCGGGTGCGCGGCGCCGACGGCCATCTGGCGCTGCTCACCTGGGCCGAGATCGACCCCGAGTTCGCCGCCGCCCCCGTGCTGCTGGCCGTGGCCCTCGACGGCGCGCCGCTGGGCGGCGAGGGGCCACAGCTCGTCGTTCCGCAGGACCGCTGCGGCACCCGCTACATCCGCCGGGTCGTCTCCGTCCGCGTCTGCGACGCCCGCGCCGACGGCGACCTCCGGCCCGACGGCGACCTCCGGCCTGACGGCGACGGGCGGGCCGACGCGTCGGGGGCAGCGGGCTGACCGCCACGAAGCGCGGGCGCTGGCGGCGCGCGGTCCTCAGGCGTCCAGGACGACGTCGCTCGCCGGGACCGACTGGCAGGTCAGCGTCTCGCCGTCCGGCAACTCCTCCGACAGGGTCACCAGTGGCGTGACCTCCCCCTCCATCAGCGCGCACGCGCAGCTCTCGCACTGCCCGACCCGGCACCCGCTGCGCAGCGGCACGCCCGCCCGCTCGCCGAGCTCGAGCAGCGTGCCGTCCGCGGGCGTCCAGACGCGTTCGACGCCCGAGCGGGCGAACCGCACGGTGAAGCGCGCGTCGTCGGGGATGGTGACGTGGCGTCGCGCGGGGCTGAACCGCTCGCTGAAGATCTCGAAGCGCGGCACGCCGCGCGCCACCAGGCCGTCCGTCAGGTCGCCGATCATCGCCTCCGGGCCGCACAGGTAGAAGCGGGCACGGCGGGCGATCAGCTCGGGGTCGATGTCGTCGGCGGTGATCCGGCCGTTCACGTCGAAGTCGCGTCCGGGCCGGTCACCCGGTCGGGGCGCGGAGAAGTGCCTGACGACGCGCAGCCGCGGCAGGCGCCGCTGGAGCTCGCGCAGCCGCTCGCGCAGCCGCTCGCGGAAGAGATGGTCGCCGGAGTCGGCGACGCCCAGGTGCAGCAGGACCTCCGGTGCGTCGTCCGGCTCCGAGGCAAGCGTGTTCAGCAGACCCAGGAACGGCGTGATGCCGATGCCGCCGGCCAGCAGCACGACCGGGTGGTCGATACCCGTCGGCAGGCAGAACGTGCCCGTCGGACAGGTCAGTTGGAGCGTGTCGCCGACCCGCGCCGTCTCGTGCAGCCAGGACGAGAAGACGCCGTCCGGCAGATGACGCACCGCCAGTTCGTATCCCCTTCTGCCTGGTTCATGCGCCGCGCCGGTGAGCGAGTAGCTGCGCGCCTCGGCGGGGTCCGCGTCCGGCGTGGTGCGGACGGTGACGTGCTGGCCGGGGCGGTGGTCCGGCAGCGGGCCGCCGTCGGCCGGCTCCAGGCGGACCGTCCGCACACCGCGCCCCTCCGAGCCAAGCGCGGTGATCGTGAACGGGCGGGTGCCGCTCCAGGAGGCGTCGTCCGCGGCCGGCCGGACCTCGCAGGCCGCCGAGCGCAGCGGCACCGACCCGCTGAGCGGGTCGCTCACGCTGTGGTCGACGAGCCGGTTCATGTTGCCGCCGCGCGGACCGAGCGGGTCGCCGCCGGGCAGGCCGAGGTCCGGCGCCGCCTCCCACCAGCCGTACTCGGCGACGACGACGCCCGGATGCAGGTCGGCGTCGAAGCGCGCCCGCTGCCGGATGCTGCCCAGGCGGGTGCTGAGCTCCACCCACTGGCCCTCGCGGATGCCGCGTGCGGCGGCCGTGTCCGGGTGCAGGTCGAGCTGGGGATCGGCGGACCGGCGGCGCAGGCCGGCGACGCCCCGGTGCTGGCTGTGCATGTAGGTGCCGTGCTTGGCGCAGGTGAGTACGAGCGGGAACGCCGGGTCGTCACCCCCGGGCGTGGACCGGTGCTCCGGCACGGCCGGGTAGCCGTGCTCCAACAGTCGCTCGCTGTAGAGCTCGACGCGACGCGTCGGGGTGGCGAAGCCGGTGACCGTGCCGTCCTGCACGGCCGCGTAGCGGTGTTCGCCCTCCGCGCGCGGGATCCGGACACCGCCGGGGTGCCCGCGCAGCTCGGCCGCGGTCAGCCCGAGCGGGGCCAACTGCCAGTCCCAGGCGGCCTCGATGTCGCCGTCGAAGAACTCCCCACCGAGGCCCAGCCGGCAGGCGAGGTCGAAGACGAACTCCGTGTCCGAGCGCGTCCCCGCCAGCGGTTCGACGATCCGGGGCCGCAACTGCACCTGCTCCTGGGCCCGGTGGCTGATCTCGAAGCCGAAGCGCAGCGCCTCGTGCTCGTAGGCGCTGTTGACCGGCAGCACGATGTCGGCGCTCGCGCTGGTGGGGTTCGGGAACAGGTCCAGGTGCACCTGGAAGTCCAGCGAGCGCAGTGCCGCCGCGACCCGGTCCGAGTCGGGCTGGGCGACCACCAGGTTGGCGCCGAACCCGACCAACGCACGGACCCGGTAGGGCTGGTGCTCCGTGATCGCCCGGCACAGGTCCCCGGCGTTGACGTAGCCGAACGAGGGCGGCCCGAGCGGGTGCTTGCCCAGTCCCAGGGCCTTGGCGCGCTGCTCGGGCGCGAAGTCCGAGAAGGACGTGGCCGGGCGGTAGGGCGGCGGGGGAGCGAGCCGGTTGCCGCCGACGGCGTCGAACGAGCCGGTCAGGGCGTAGAGGGTGGCGAGGGCACGCTCGGTCTGACTGGCGTTGGCGCTCTGGCCCACGCCGGTCCAGCCGTAGTACGTCACCCGCCGGGCCCGGGCCAGTTCCTCCGCCAGCGCCCGGATCTCCGCCTCCGGGATCCACGTCGTCGCGGCGACCCGGTCGAGCGGCCAGCGGGCGCAGGCCTGGGCGTACCGCTCGAAGGCCGGCACACAGGGGACGGTGTGCCCGTCGCGGGTGCGCACCTGTCGCACCCCGCGCAGCGCGAAGTGCTCGGGCGCGACGGCCGCCGCGCGGGTGTCGTACACCTCCGGGCGGCCGGTGGTCTCGTCCCACACGACGAAGCGCGTCGCGTCGTCACCGTCGCCAGGCTCCGCTTCGGACAGGTCCGTTTCGGGCAGGCCCGTCGCGCCCGGATCCGTGGCGCCGACGTCAGCCGCGCCCGGGACCGCTGCGCCCGGGTCCGCTGCGCCCGGGTCCGCTCTGCCCGGGTCTGCTGCGCCCCGGTCCGTCGGGTCCAGGTCCGTCGCGCGCAGGAAGCGCCCGTCGTCCGAACGGACGAGCAGCGGGCCGTTGGTCCAGGCGCGGACGAAGGCCTCGTCGTAGCCGCCGCTCTCGATCAGCAGGTGGGCCAGGCCCAGTGCCAGCGCGGCGTCGGTGCCGGGGCGGACCCGCAGCCAGTGGTCGGCGTGCAGCGCGCTGGTCGAGCGGCGCGGGTCGACCACCGCCAGCCGGGTGCCGTGCGCCTGCGCGGCGGAGAGCGCGGCCGACTGGGCCAGCCAGGTCTTGGCGGGGTTGAAGCCCCAGAGCAGGGCGAGGTCGGCACCCTCGTAGTCGGGCGGCGGCAGCGCGCAGCCGAAGGTGAAGGCGTGGGCGAAGTCCTTGTGCCAGTTGCACAGCTCGGCGCTGTAGACGGTGTTCGGGCTGCCGAACCGGCGGACGAACCGCTCGATCCACTCGGTCGCGTCGCTGACCATGGTGCCGCTCGGGGTGGCGACCGCGAAGGCGACCGCCTCCGGCCCGTCCTGCGCCGCGACGGCGGCGAGCCGGGCGGAGATCTCCGTCATCGCCTCGTCCCACGAGATCGGCTCCCAGCCCGGATCCGGGTCCGTCTTGGGCCGGGTGCGGCGCAGCGGCGTGGTGAGGCGGCGGCTGCTGTGCGCGATCTCCGCCGCGGCGCGGCCCTTCGGACACATCGCGGCGCCCGTGGGGTGGTCCGGGTCGGGGCGGACGCCGGAGATCCGGCCGTCCTCGACGGTGAAGACCGCGCCGCACCGCGACTTGCACAGCGTGCAGAACCCGTGCTTCTCCTCGACCATCACATCCTCCTCGCGGCGCCTGCCTCCATTCCACGACGCTTCCGGCCGACCGACGACCCGGCCTCGGTCACCGCGCCGTGGGACTTTGGCCCCGGTCAGTCCGCGCGGCGGCGTCCCAGCAGGTGGAAGGCGCGGCTGAGCTGCCGGTAGGGATCGCGGCGGGCCGCCTCCAGCTCCACCCGGGCCATCGCCTCCACCTGCGCGGCGTCGGTCGGGTCCAGAGCCGTCCCGCCGAACTCCAACCAGTCGGCGAACAGCCACACCCCGTACCACCGGACCGGCTCCACGCCGCCCGCCCGCAGCAGCGCGCCCAGCTCCTCCACGGTGTCGCCGCGCGTCGGCACGCCCAGCACACCGATCTCGTGGCGCGCGTCGAACGAGGCCAGCGCGTCCTCCCAACGCCGCTCGAGCGCGGGGCGGACGGCCGAGGCGTGCGCGTTGCCGGACATGACCGAGACGAGTCCACCGGGCGCGGCGCAGCGGCACAGCTGCTCGACCAGCGGCGCCGGATCCGCCAGGTAACCCAGCACGCCGTGACAGAGCACGGCGTCGTAGCGGCGCCCCGCCACCGCCTCGGCGGCGTGCTCGCCGTCGGCCTCCAGCAGGGTGACCCGCTGCCGTGCCTCCTCGGGGAGCCGGCCGAGGCGGAGGCGCGCCTTGTCGAGCATCGCGGCGGAGGAGTCGAGCAGCGTCACCCGGTAGCCCGCCAGAGCGAGCGGGAACGACTGGTGGCCGGCCCCGCCGCCCACGTCGAGGAGGGCCGCCGGCGGCGGCGGGAGGTGCTCCAGCAGTTGCTGGTGCATGACGTAGGTGCGGATCTGCCCCTTGACCGAGGCGTAGGCCTCGTCGGCGAACAGGTCGGCCAGGCTTGCCCAGGTGTCGTCGCCCACTCGGTCGAGAGTAGTGCCCCACATGGAGGAGCACCTGTCGCAGCCGCCCGCCCGGCGGGCTTTGCTGAGATCCACAAGGCTGGGAACCACCAGCGAAGGGCAGGTCATGAGCGGTCGCCCCAACATCCTCCTGATCGTCACCGACGAGGAGCGCGTCTCGCTCCCCCGACCGGAGGGCTACTCCCTGCCCGCGCGGGAACGGATCGCCACCCGAGGCACCACCTTCGAGCGCTACTACGCCGCGTCGGCGATGTGCAGCTCCGCCCGTTCGGTGATCTACACCGGGCAGCACCTGCCGCTCACCGAGATCTACGACAACGACAACATGCCGTACATCCGCCCGCTCGACCCGCAGTTGGGCACCCTCGGGACGATGCTGCGCTCGGCCGGCTACTACACCACGTACCAGGGCAAGTGGCACCTCTCGAACGCGTACATCACGCCGGAGCACCCCGGCCCGACGACGGACGCCCTGGAGCCCTACGGGTTCAGCGAGTTCAACGACTGGGGCGACATCGACGGCGGCGCCTGGGCCGGGCTGAAGATCGACCCGGTGATCGCCGGGCAGGCGGTCGGCTGGCTGCGCAACCGTGCGCCGGTCGTCTCCGAGGACCAGCCGTGGTTCATGGCTGTCAACTTCGTGAACCCGCACGACATCATGAGCTTCGACTACGGCGGCCGGTCCCAGGTGCAGCTTCCGTTCGGGCTCGCCCACGCGGTGGTGGCCCGCGCGGCGGCGAACATTCCCGTCTACCAGCGCCGCTGGGACTTCGACCTGCCGGCGAGCCTGCACGACGACCTCTCGGGCGCCGCTCCGGCCGTCACGGAGTACGCGCGGATGCTCGACACCGTGTTCGGCCCGGTCGCGGACGACCAGCACTGGTACGACGGCCTGAACTTCTACCTGAACGCGATCCGCGACGTGGACCGGAGCGTCGAGTTCGTCCTCGACGCGTTGGAGGCCTCGGGCCAGGCGGACCGCACCGTGGTCGTCCTCACCTCCGACCACGGCGAGATGGCCGGTTCCCACGGGCTGCGCCAGAAGGGCAACCTCGTCTACGACGAGAACTTCCACGTGCCGTTCGTGCTCGCCCACCCGGACCTCCGCGGCGGTGGACGCACCGGTGCGCTGGCGTCCGCGGTGGACCTCGCGCCGACGCTGCTGGAGGTCGCCGGCGTGGACGCGGCCGAGACGGCCGAGCGGCACCCCGGGCTCAAGGGCCACTCGCTGATGCCGGTGCTGCACGGCGGCTCCGTGCGCGAGGGGGTGCTGACCGCCGTGGAGTCCATCACGACCCTGGACGCCTCGTTCTGGTTCGAGTTCGCCGACCCCGAGGCGCCCGAGCGGATCGCCTCGGGCGACCTGCGACCCGACTGGGACAAGCGCGGCTTCCTGCGCGGGTACTCCGACGAGCGCTACACCTTCGGCCGCTACTTCTCCCCGCTGCGGCCCAACCGCCCGGCGAGCACCGAGGCCCTGCTCGCCGACAACGACGTCGTCCTCTACGACCGCGAGCAGGACCCGGGCGAGGTGCGGAACCTGGCCGCCGACCCCGACGCACGCGAGCTGGTCGAGCGCTACCGCGCCCGTCTGGAGAGCCTCATCGACGCCGAGATCGGCGCCGACACCCGCGCCTGGGTCACCGAACGCCCCCGCCTGCTGGGCTGGCCCACCTGGCACGGCGACACCGACCGCCCCGAGGCGCTCGCAGGCTCCGCCGACAGCGGTGGCTGAGCGACCGGCCCCGGCGGGAACGCTGCCGCCGGGGAAGAATGGGCGCCATGACGCACGACGAAGGCGAGCTGGACACCCTGGTCCGGCAGCGGATCCGGGCCCTACGGGTGGCCCGGGGCCTGTCGCTGGAGGAGCTCGCCACCCGGTCGCGGCTCAGCCAGTCCACGCTGAGCCGGATCGAGAACGGTCAGCGCCGCCTTGCCCTGGACCAACTCGTCACCCTGGCCCGCGCGCTGGACACCACGCTCGACCAACTCGTGGAGACCGCCGCGGACGACGTCGTCTCCAGTCCGGTGATCGACGCAGCCCATGAGCTGATGCGCTGGACCGTGAGGGCCGATCCGGGGCTCAGCGTGGTGCGGCAGCGGATGACCGATCCGCCGCCGGACAGCCTCGCGCGGATGCGCGCCCACCCCGGCCGCGAGTGGCTCGTCGTCCTCTCCGGCACCGCGGTCCTGCTGCTCGGCAACCGGCGTTTCCGCGTGGAGACCAACCAGGCGGCCGAGTTCCCCACCATGCTTCCGCACGCCATCGGCGCCGAGGGCGGCCCGTGCGAGATCCTCGGCATCTTCGACCGCGACGCGCGTCGCGGCCACCAGGGCGGTGAGGGCTCGGGCGCCTGATTGCGCGGAGCGCAGCGCCCTCGACCATCGTCTTGCGTTTCTGGCAAGGGATGGTGCCTCTGGCGCAAGCCCATGCCACGGTGGGCGCATGAACCACGTACACACCTCCCCCCAGGAATCCGACCACGCCGAGATCCTCGATCTGGACGCCGTGGTGCTCGCCGACCACCTCGCCTCGATCGTCTCCGAGCTGCCCGTCGCCATCGCCGGACCGCGCCGAGTGGTTGATCTCGGCTGCGGCACCGGGGCCGGCACGTTTGCTCTCCTGGACCGCTTCCCGGACGCGCGGGTGACGGCCGTCGACGCCTCCGCCGGTCACCTGCACCGGCTGCGGGAGAAGGCGCGCGAGCGCGGCGTCGCCGACCGGATCACCACCGTCGAGGCGGACCTGGACGCCGACTGGCCCGAGCTCGCCGACCCGGTGGCCGGCGGCCCCGACCTGGTCTGGGCGTCCGCCTCGCTGCACCACCTGGCCGACCCGGACCGCGCCCTGCGCCGTGTCCGCGACCTGCTCGCGCCCGGCGGCCTCTTCGCCGTCGTCGAGTTGGCGGGCTTCCCCCGCTTCCTGCCGGTCGACGCACCCGAGGAGGCACCCGGCCTGGAGGAGCGCTGCCACGCCGCCGCCGACCGTCGCCATGCCGCGCACGTCCCCCACCGCGGCGCCGACTGGGGCCCCATGCTGACGGCGGCCGGCTTCACCGTCGAGGACACGCGCACGCTCGCCGTCACGGTCGACTCCGCCCGCTCCGCCTCCATCGGGCGCTACGCCCTGGCCGGATTCCAGCGCCTACGTGGTGCCGTTGCCGACACCCTCCCGGCCGCCGACCTCGCCGCGCTCGACCGCCTCCTCGACGCCGACTCCCCTCACGCCCTGCGAGGCCGCTCCGATCTCGCTCTCCGCACCGAGCGCACCGTCTGGACCGCCCGCCGCGACATTTCGTAATCCTGCAATATTCCAAGCATTGTGAGGGCCCGTCGGCCGCGGATAGAAATAGTCCGCGATCATGACCGCACCGCGTGTGGTGGCAGCGGCATGAACGCGAGACCCGTGGGGTAGAAGTCGCGCCAGTGCATGACATGTGCACGGCCTGGTATGTCATGAGCATGCCGCTATGCCCGAATTGGCGCGGCCGACGGTCGCGCCGGACGACGGACGAAGGGAGCGGGGGACATGGGGACGCGCACACGGAGGGGCCACCGGTTCAGAGCCGCTGTGGCCGTGACCGCCCTGGCGCTCGCAGCCGCCGGCTGCTCGGGCAGCGGCGGCAGCGGGGCCATCAACAACGGCGAGAGCGCCACTGCGGCCAAGGGGCCGGTGAAGCAGGGCGGGACGGTCACCATCGCGGAGTTGGCCGCGACGCCCGACTTCGTCTTCCCGCTCCCTCCGGCGACCAACCAGAACGGCTGGAACGCCAACCTCACCCAACCGCTGTGGCCGACCCTCGTCTACGCGGGCGACGGCGGCGCATCCGTCGTCAACAAGCAGAAGAGCCTGTTCAGTTCGCTGGACTACAGCAACGGCGACAAGCGGATCACCATCACGCTGAAGAACTGGAACTGGTCCGACGGGCAGCCGGTCACCAGTCGGGACTTCACCTTCGTCTACAACCTGCTGAAGGCGAACGCGTCGAACTGGAACGCCCACCTCGTCGGGCTCTTCCCCGAGGACGTCGCGAACGTCACCACCCCGGACGCCCACACCGTGGTCCTCGACCTCACTCAGGCCTACAACCCGGACTTCTACACCGACGACGTCCTCAGCACCATTCCGCTGCTGCCCCAGCACGCCTGGGACAAGACCTCCGCGAGCGGGGCCGTCGGCGACAACGACACCACGACCGCGGGCGCCAAGGCCGTCTACGCCTACCTGCAGCAGGAGGGGGCGAAGATAGCCGAGTTCGCCACCAACCCGCTCTGGCAGGTCGTCGACGGGCCCTGGAAGCTCTCGGAGTTCCGGAGCAACGGCTACTACAGGTACATCCCGAACAAGAGCTACTCGGGCACCACCAAGCCGATGCTCGACAAGGTCGTCTTCTCGCCCTTCACCTCGGACACCCCCGAGATCAACGCGCTGCGCTCGGGCAGCTCGCTCGATGTCGCCTCGCTGCCGCAGAACGACATCAAGCAGGCCCAGGCGCTGGAGTCGAGCGGCTACTCGATCGCCAGCGTTCCCATCCCCGGCGTCGCCGAGATCCAGCCGAACCTGTACAACGCCCAGGTCGGCCCGCTGCTGCAGCAGTTGTACGTCCGGCAGGCGATGGAGTACCTGATCGACCGGAACCAGATCGTCGCCAAGGTCTACAACGGCTACGCGGACCCCGGCAACGGTCCCGTGCCGGTCAAGGCGGCCGCGGCGTGGGCCTCGCCGCTGGAGAAGTCCGGCGGCCCGTACCCGTACAACCCGGGCAAGGCCGTCGCCCTGCTCCAGGCGCACGGCTGGAAGGTCGTGCCCAACGGAGTGACGACCTGCAGCAACCCCGGCTCCGGGCCCACCCAGTGCGGCGCCGGCATCACGGCCGGCCAGGCGCTCACCTTCGAGCTGCTCTACTCGTCGGGCCGGGCCACCACGGACGTGCAGAACGCCGCCATCAAGTCCTCCGAGGCGCAGGCCGGCATCACCCTGAACCTCAAGTCGGAGCCGTTCAACACCCTGATCAGCCAGATCGGCACCTGCACGGCGGCGTCGCACCCCGCGTCCACCTGCGGCTGGCAGCTGTCGGAGTTCGGCTACCAGCCGTACTCGCTCTACCCCAACGGCACCGGCTTCTTCGACACCAACGGCGCCAACAACGCGGGTGGCTACTCCGACCCGACGATGGACCAGCTGATCAAGGCCACCGAGTACGGCTCCTCGCAGCAGGCGTTCACCCAGTACGAGGACTACGCGGCCCAGCAACTGCCGTGGCTGTGGCTCCCGTTGCGCAACGGCCTGCTGGTCTACCGGACCAAGCTGCAGGGCGTCGTCCCGCTCAACCCCTTCTCCGCCGGTCAGGACTACGAGGACTGGGCGTACACCTCGTGACGTCACCCGCGTCGGACCGCGCCCCCCTGGTGGGGGCGCGGTGACCGCGTATCTCGTCCGCCGGATCGGTCAGGCCGTCGTGGTGGTGCTCGGCGTCATGGTGCTGACCTTCTTCATGATCCACATGGTGCCGGGCAGCGCCGCCCGGGCCACCCTCGGGACCCGGGCCACCGCCGAGCGGATCGCCATGTTCAACGCCGCCTACGGCCTGGACAAGCCGCTCTCCACGCAGTTCCTGACCTTCGTGGAGCAGGCGGCCCGGGGGAACTTCGGCACCTCCTACTCCATGCAGCAGCCCGTCTCCACGCTGATCGCGCAGCGACTGCCGCGCGACGGACTGCTGCTCGGGCTCTCCACCCTGCTCGCGCTCGCGATCGCGCTGCCGATGGGGATCTACCAGGCGGTGCGCCGCGGCCGGATCGCCGACCACGTCTTCACCGTCGTCTCCTTCGTGCTGTACTCGATGCCGGACTTCTTCTTCGCGCTGGTCCTGATCGCGGTCTTCTCGGTGCAGTTCCACCTGCTGCCCTCGGAGGCCCCGCAGGCGGAGTCCGTCGGCGGCATCCTCGCCGACCCGCAGGGGCTGGTGCTGCCCGTGGTCACGCTGACCCTGGTCAGCCTGGCGGGCTTCAGCCGCTACATGCGTGCCTCCGCCCTCACCACGCTGGCCCAGGACTACGTCCAGGTCGCCCGGTCCAAGGGCCTGCCGGAGCGGCTGGTCCTGCGCCGGCACGTGCTGCGCAACTCGATGCTGCCCGTCATCACCATCCTCGGGCTGTCCGCGCCGAGCATCGTGGCCGGCGCCGTCATCGCCGAGTCCGTGTTCAACTACCCGGGCATGGGGCTGCTCTTCTACCAGGCCGCCACCAGCAAGGACTACCCGATCATGCTCGGGTCGACGCTGGTGGTCGGTGTGGCGACCGTCCTGGGCAGCCTGTTCGCCGACATCGCCTACAGCCTCCTCGACCCCCGGATCCGCTATGTCGACGCTTGATTCGCCACTCGACTCCCCGCCCGACTCGCCGTCCGACTCCCCGGCAACGCCCGCGCCCGAGCTTGCCGCCCCGGGGCGGCGTCGCTTCTCCATGCCCGCCTTCCTGCACAATCGGCGGGCCCTGGTCGGGCTGGTCCTGATCGCGGTGGTCGCCGCGTTCTGCTTCCTCGGACCACTGCTCTACCGGACCGACCAGGTCACCGTCCGACTGGACCTGGCCGACCTGCCGCCGGGCGCCGCGAATCCGCTCGGCACCGACGCCTCGGGCTACGACGTGCTCGGGCGGCTGATGACCGGTGGACGCTCCTCGCTCGAACTCGGCCTGGCCGTGGCCGTCACCACGACCGTCATCGGCACCCTCTACGGTGCCGTCGCCGGTTATCTCGGCGGCTTCGTCGACGCGTTGATGATGCGCGTCATCGACGTCTTCCTGGCCGTGCCCACCATCGTCCTGCTGCTGATGATGGTCAGCATGTTCACCCCCACGCTCTGGGGGATCATCCTGCTGCTGTCGCTGCTCTCCTGGCTCGGGGCGGCCCGCCTGGTGCGGGGCGAGGTGCTCACGCTGCGCACCCGGGAGTTCGTGCAGGCGGCGCGGATGATGGGTGGCACCGGACGGCGCATCGTGCTGCGCCACCTGGTGCCGAACGCCGCGGGCGTGGTCATCGTCAGCGGCACGTTCACCGTGGCCGACTCGATCCTCACCCTCTCCGCGTTGAGCTTCCTCGGGCTCGGCCTCCCGCCGCCGCACGCCGACTGGGGCACCATGCTCTCCGCCGGCCTCAACTCCCTCTACGACGGCTACTGGTGGCAGGTCTATCCGGCCGCGGGGCTGCTGATCGTCACCGTCGTGGCGTTCAACCTGGTCGGCGACGCCGTCCACGACGCCCTGGACGTCCGACTCGACCAACCGTGACCACCCCGTCCGCCCCGTCCGCCGCGTCTGCACCTGAGGACACCACGCATGCCACCGCTCCTTGAGGTCAGCAACCTGACCACCCACATCCGGACCCGCCGCGGGGTCGTCCGCGCCGTCGACGGTGTCTCGTTCACCCTGGAGGAGGGCGAGACCCTCGGCCTGGTCGGTGAGTCCGGCTGCGGCAAGTCCATGACCGGACTGTCCGTCATGGGACTGCTGCCGCGCGGCGGCTCGATCGTCGGCGACTCCTCGGTGCGGCTGGGCGGCCGCGAGCTGGTCGGGCTGCCCGAGAGCGATCTGCGCCGGGTGCGCGGCAACGAGATCGCCATGGTCTTCCAGGACCCGATGAGCGCTCTGGACCCCACCAAGACCATCGGTCACCAGGTCGCCGAGTCCGTACTCCTGCACCGCGGCGGCACCCGCGCCGAGGCGGCCGACCGGGCCGCGGAGGTGCTCGGGCTCGTCGGCCTGCCCCACCCGCGCGAGCGCCTGGGTGACTACCCGCACCAGCTGTCCGGCGGCCTGCGCCAGCGTGTGCTGATCGCCATGGCACTCGTCAACGAGCCCAAGGTGCTGATCGCCGACGAGCCCACCACGGCCCTCGACGTCACCATCCAGGCGCAGATCCTCGACCTCCTGGCGGACCTGCGGGCCCGGCTGCGGATGGCGATGATCCTGATCACCCACGACATGGGCGTCACCGCCGGACACACCGACCGCGTCAACGTCATGTACGCCGGCCGCATCGCCGAGAGCGCCGGGACCGGCCCGCTGTTCCGCGCGATGCGCCACCCCTACACACAGAGCCTGCTCGCCTCCGTGCCGCGGCTCGACCGGGGGCCGACGGGCCAACTCCCCACCATCCCCGGCCTGCCGCCGGACCTCACGGACCCGCCGAGCGGCTGCCGCTTCGCCGCGCGCTGCCAGTACGCCACCGACCGGTGCCGCACCGCGGAACCGGAGCTCACCGGCCCGGCCACGCACCGGTACGCCTGCTGGCACCCGACGGACGGCCCCCGCCCGGCCGAACCGGTGGACACGCCGATGGACGTGGAGGTGGTCCTCCCCGCCCAGGCCGCCGCCGTGGCCTCCGCGGCCGTCGCCGAACGCCCGGTGCTGGAAGCCCGTGACCTGGTGCGCGAGTTCCCGGTCCGCGGCAGTTGGCTGCCCGGCCGGGAGCGACGCGTCGTGCACGCCCTCTCCGGCGTCTCGCTCACCATCGGGCACGGCGAGACGCTCGGCATCGTCGGCGAGTCCGGCTGCGGCAAGACGACCCTCGGCCGCCTCCTTGTCGGCCTGGACCGGCCCGACTCCGGCACCGTCACCCTGGACGGGACCGACCTCGGCCGACTGCGCGGCCGCGAGCTGAGGCAACGCCGCCGCGACCTGCAGATGATGTTCCAGGACCCGTTCTCCTCCCTCGACCCCCGCATGCGCGTCGGCAGCATCCTGCGGGAACCGCTGCAGATCCAGGGCCTCGGGACCACGAGCGAGCAGCGCGAGCGCGTCGCCGAACTCCTCGCCGAGGTCGGCCTGCCCGCGCACGCCGCGGACCTCTACCCGCACGAGTTCTCCGGCGGCCAGCGCCAACGCGTGGGCCTCGCCCGGGCCCTGGCCCTCACCCCGAAGCTGATCGTCGCGGACGAACCGGTCTCGGCCCTGGACGTCTCCGTCCGCGCCCAGGTGCTCAACCTGATGCGGGGCCTCCAGGTCTCGCACGGTCTGTCCTACGTCGTCATCTCCCACGACCTCGCGGTGGTCCGCTACCTCGCCGACCGGATCGGCGTCATGTACCTGGGCCGCATGGTGGAGGTCGGCAGCGCCGACGACATCCACCTCCGCGCCGCCCACCCCTACACGGCCGGCCTGCTCAAGGCCGTCCCGGTCCCGGACCCGGACGTGGAGCGCGCCAAGCACGGCGCGGGCGTCAGGGGCGAGCTGCCCAGCCCGCTGGCCCCACCCTCCGGCTGCCGCTTCCGCACCCGCTGCCCCCTCGCCCAGGATCTCTGCGCCCTGGAGGAACCCACCCCTCGCCTCTTTGCCACCGGTCACACGGCCGCCTGCCACTTCCCGCTGCAGACCCCGCTCCCGGACGCCTCACCTGCCCTGACCGGCGACCCGGCCTGACGGGCCTGGCGGGCTGGACGGCCTGGACCGGCCTGGCCGGCCGGCCCGAGGCGGCCTACGCGGGACGCGGCCAGGCGGCCGGGATCCGCTCCAGCACGCCGCCGGCGAACACGTCGTAGAGCGGCAGCGACTCCAGGTGCACGTAGCCGATGTGGCAGTCGCAGACGCCCAGCGGGCACGGACGGGGACGCAGGGCGGCGCGGAACGAGTCGTCGTAGAGGTTGCCGAGGGGCTGCTTCACGAAATGGCAGCGCCGTACCGTGCCCTCGCCGTCGACGGAGACGACCGACTCGCCCGTGCGGCAGGACCGCCCGGCGCTCGGGTGCGGATCGCGGCTGAACGGGAAGAGCGGGTCGAGCTCCGCCCACGGCGCGGCCTCGGCCTCGCTGTACCGGCGGCCCTCCTGGGCGTTGACCCAGAGGTAGACGTGGGCGGGCAGCGCGGCGCGCATCCGCCGAGCCGCGTCGAGGTGGGCCGGATCGCCGACCACGCCGACGCTGTAGCGGATGCCCCGGCCGTCCAGCTCACGGCACTTGGCCAGGAACCGGTCGTGGCTCACCTGGCCGGGGTGGTAGGTGGTCCAGAGGGCCAACGTCCGCGGGCACGCCTGGTCGACCCAGTCGGTGCGTGCGCTCAGGTTCGTCTGGATCGCCACGCGGTGCACGTGCGGGAGCCGACTCAGCTCGGCCAGGGTGCGCCGGTACCAGGATCGGACCAGTCCTTCGCCCCAGGGCGTGAAGAGCAGCGAGAGCCGGGTGCGGCCGCTCTCCTCGCGTACCCAGCCCGCGAAGCGTGCCAGGGCTTCGCGGTCCGCGGTCAGCTCGGCCCGGCTGTCGCGATGCTTGGCGAACGGGCAGTAGGGGCAGTCGTAGTCGCAGGAGGCGAGCGGGCCCCGGTACAGGATCGTCAGCGACTCCGGCGTACCCGGGGGCCCCTGGTGCGCGGGCGGCAGGAGCGGGGCGGTCACCACCTGGTCACCTCGCCTCGTAGGCGGCCATCGCGGCCCGCACCGGGCCGGAGAAGAACGCCGGGCCGATCGCGTCGGAGTGGGCCAGACCCTCGGCGGTCAGGCGGATCCGGCTCGAGGGCGCGGCGTCCGCGTCCAGCCAGCCCCGCTCGTGCAGCCGGGTCAGCTCGGGGGAGAAGTCGGCGGCCGGGTCGCTGCCGAAGCGGGCCCGGTAGTCGCCGGTGTCCAGGCCCTCGGCCTGGAGCAGGGACTGCACCAGGTGCCGGCGCCGGGCCTCGTCCGGCGTCATCGCGAAGCCCACCTCGGCGAAGGCGAAATCCTCGGCGGGGCGGGCGACGTAGTCGTCGACGATGCCGCGGACCTCAGCGGTGGAGACGGCGTAGTCGAAGGAGTAGTGCAGCGCGCGCGTGTACGAGCGGGCACCGCAGCCGAGCCCGACCATGCCGTCGGTCTGGCAGCAGTACTCGGTGCCACCCGCCTGCGGGGACGCGGAGCGGCGGAACATCCGCATGGACACCTGCTCGTATCCGGAGGCCAGCAGGTGGTCCCGGCCCTGCCGGTAGAGCGCCAGCCGCTGGGCGTCCCAGGCCCGGTCGGCGTCGACCGCCGACGACGCGTCGCCCTCGGTCCGGCGGCCGAGGCCCGTCAGCGGGCGGACGTAGAGCGGGTACAGGTACAGCTCCTCGGGCTCGAAGGCGAGGGCGGCGTCCAGCGACTGACGCCAACTGGCGGGCGTCTGCCCGTCGATGCCGTAGATGAGGTCCAGGTTGAGCACCGGGATGCCCGCGGCCCGGACCCGGGCGATCGCCGCCTCCACGTCCGCGTTGTGCTGGGGGCGCACCGCCGCGCGGGCCTCGGCGGCCACGAAGCTCTGCACGCCGAGACTGAGCCGGGTGGCACCACGCTCCGCGAGCACCGCGAGCCGGTCGGCCGTCGCGGTGCTCGGGGAGGCCTCGACGGAGAGAGGGACGGCCCGGAGGTCGGCGCCCAGGCGGTGTTCCATGATGTCGCAGAGACGGGCGAGCTCGTCCGCCGTCAGGAAGGTGGGCGTGCCGCCGCCGAAAGCGGCCTGCGCGAACCGCGGCTCGCCGCCCGTCCCGGCGGCGAGGGCCTCGGCGGTGCGGGCCGCCTGTCGGTCGAGCGCGTCGAGGTACGCGGTGCTGAGGCCGTCCGGCGCGCCGATCCTGGTGAAGAGGTTGCAGAAGCCGCAGCGCACCTCGCAGAAGGGGATGTGCGCGTAGAGCGAGAGGGCGTGCTTCGGCTCCTCGGCCCACAGGGCCGCGAGCCGGGGGCGTGGTGCCAGCGGGCGGTACGCCGTCTTGTGCGGGTAGGCGTAGACGTAGCTCTGGTAGGGGGATTCGCCGGCGGGCAGGCGTGCGGGCAGGCGTGCGGGCAGGCTCGCGGGTGACGCCGGACGGGATGTCGCGGGGAACGGCAGATCGGTGACGGTCACGGTGTCTCCTCGGCGGCGAAGGGGGAGGCAGGCAGCACGGCGTGCGCGTACGGGACGGTCCACACGACCTCGTGGCCGAGCCGGTGACCGTGGTACGCGTCGTCGCCGTAGGCGGTGCCGTGGTCGGAGCAGACGATCGCCAGGCACGGGCGCCGACGCCGCATCGCCGCGAACAGCCGACCGACATGAGCGTCCACGTACTCCAGCGCGGCGGCGTGCGAGGCACGGCTGTCGCCGTGCTCGCGAGTCGCACCGGGGAGGTGGAACCAGTTGGGCTGGTGCAGCGCCGAGACGTTGACGAAGAGGAAGAGCGGCTGGTCGGGCCGCTGGCCGGCGGAGATCCGCTCGGCCAGGTCGACCTGGGACTCGAAGGAGGTGGGTGAGGCGACCCCGAGCTCGGGCGACCAGTGGCTCTCCTGGAACATGCCGGGCAGCACCGAACCCAGCGCTGCCTGCTTGTTGAAGAACCCCACCCCCCCGATGCAGACCGTGCGGTAGCCGGCGGTGGCCAGGCCGGAGACGAGGTCGGGGGTGTCGTAGACGTAGGTGGCCGGGGCCGTCGTCTCGCTGCCCGCGAAGCGAGCGGCGAAGAGGCGTTCACGCGGGCCGTCCGGCTCGGCCGGAGTGGGCAGGAACCCGGCGAAGATGGCCTGGTGGGCCGCGTAGGTGAAGCTACCGGGACTGTGCCGGCGCTCCCAGCGCCCGCCCGGCAGCACGGCGGCGGCGAGCTTCGGCAGCCGGCCCGCCGTGGCCAGCTCCTGGGCCACGTCGAAGCGCAGGGTGTCGAGGGTGACGAGGAGGATGTCGTGGCTGCCGACGATCTCGTTCATGTCGAGATCGGGGGAGCGGGGAACACCACCGCCCCTGGGAGCGCTCGGGTGCGGTTCGTTCAGGGGCATGTCAGGAGCTCTCGGTGCGTGGACGGGCGTGTTGCGGTGGCGGCGACGAAGGCCGCGTAGGTGTCGCGGCCCTCGGCGCCGCTGCCGGGCAAGCCGGTGAGGCCGGGCAGCAGATCGCCGAAGGCGTTGACCTCGCCGACCCGGAAGCGTTGCCAGCCGATGCCGGGCAGCAGATCCACCCCGACGGACGGGCTGCCGGGAAAACAGGCCGCCGCGCGTTCCGCCGTCTCCAGCAGCAACCCCCAGCCGGCGCCGACCGCCGCCCTGAGCCCGGACAGGTCGCCTCGGCGGCCCCCCAGGTGCAGGTTGGTCATCGGGTGGCCGCTGGTGCGCACGACCAGGTGCGTGGCCCGACCCGCCGTCACCACGGCCCGCACGTCGGCCGCGCGCCCACCCTGCGTCGCCTTGGGCACCCAGCGTTCGACGTGCAGGGGTTCGGCGGCGAGCGCGGTGAAGAGCGCCCGGAGCTCCGGCTCGGACCGGTAGCGGCGGACCCGGAGGGAGTTGTGCAGCTGTGAGCTGCCGTCCTGCGCCACCGCCAGCTCCGCGGAGGTGGTGGCGGTGGCCCGGCCTCCGGGGCCGAGCTCCAGGGCGACGACGCCGGAGGCGGAGGAGCCGTGGGCCGGCTTGACGAAGACCCGCGGCAGGCGCTGTTCGTGCATCAGCTCCCGTAGCTCCTCCCAACCGGAGAGGCCGCCCGGGCCCTGGACGAGCACCGGCGGGACCGGGACCCGGGCGGCGCTGAGCCGCTCATGGGTGAGCCGCTTGTCGAACATGACGCCGATCTCGTCCGGATCGGCGAGGAGACGGCAGCCGGGCGTCTCGGCCGCGGCGGTGGCCAGCGTGTGCAGGGCGCGACGGAAGCCCGCGTACCAGGCCGCACTACCCTCGACCCGCGTCGGCGCCCAGCCGGCCCCGAGCGCGTGACCGCGCAGCAGCCGGTCGACGGCGGCGTCCTCGCCGGGCGAGTCCACCCGGATCAGGCACCCGGGCGGCAGCGCCAACGGCCCGCCGGACACGTCCGAGGAGACCTCGGGGCGGGCGGCCGCCTCCACCACCACCTGCCACGGGACGACGACCGGCTCGCCGAGACCCGCCGCGCGCACGGCCTCGGCGAACATCGCGACACGGCGGTTGCCGGGCACGCCGACGACCGCGTAGCGCACGGGGGAGTGGGCGGACACCGTCGTCACTCCGAGACGGCGACGTAGAACCAGGGGTCACCCTCGCCGTACTGCTCAGGGATCTGTGGGTCGCTCGTGTCCAGCACGACGCCCGCCGGCTCCAGCGCGGCGCGCAGCGCGTCGGACGTCTCCTGACTGAGGAAGTGGTGGTGCAGGTCGAGGTGTTCGAGGTGTGTCAGCGACTGACCCTCGAGCAGGGCCCGGGCCCCGGCCTCGGTCAGGACGCCCATGGAGAGGTCGAGTGAGGTGAGCCGGGCGACGACCGGTGCGGTGGCGACGGCGGCCGCGATCGCGTCCTGCACCTCGCTGTCCGCGAGGCCGAGGTGCCGCAGGGCGGGCAGGCGCCGGCCTTCCAGCAGCGGGGCGAGGAGGGAGACGTCGTTCGTGCCGCCGTAGTCCTCGACGCCGAGCCAGAGCGTCAGGCTCTCCAGCGCCGGCAGCTCGGCCTCGGCGACGGCCCGGACCACCTCGGCCGGGAGGCCGCCGGATTCGAAGCGGAGCGTGCGCAGCGCGGCGTGGCGCAACGGCCCGCAGCCCTGGTGGCCGCCGCGTGCGCCGAACTCCTCCAACAGCGGGAAGGCGTCGAGCAGCGGGACCGGGTCGCACTGGTGCAGGTAGGCGATGTCGCTCTCCTCGCGGACCAGGTCGCCGAGGAAGACGGCTCGCAGCGCGGGGAACGACCCCGCGCGGTCGACGAGCAGGTCCCGAAGGTCCTCGATGCCCTCGTACGCGGACCGGTCCCAGCAGCCCAGCACCAGCGCGCGGACCCGGTGCACGTCGACACGGGCCAGGAAGTCCTGCCAGACGGCGTCGTAGCCGTCGAACCCGCCGGGCCGGGGATTGTACCAGTCGCCGGGGTCGACGGCCAGGCGCCAGGCGACGGCGTCGGGTGCGGGGAGCGGCTCGCCCTTCGTCATCAGGGCGGCGTAGTCGACGACGGGCAGGCCGTGGAAGGTGGTGAGGTGGTTCTCGACGCTCATGATGCGGCTCCTCCCTGCGTCACTCGGAGACGGCGACGTAGCGGTGCTGCTCGCCGCCCCACTCACTCGGCGTGCTCCGGTCGCTCAGGTCGAGCTCGACGCCGGCCGGTTCGAGGGTGTCGCGCAGCCGCTGCATCATCGCGTCGGACAGGAAGTGGTGGTGCAGGTCGAGCCGGTCGAGGTGGGTGAGCGACTGACCGCCGAGGAGGGACTCGGCACCCGCGTCGGTCAGGACGCCCATGGAGAGACTGAGCGAGGTCAGCGACGGGACGACCGGCGCGGTGGCGACCGCGGCCGCGATCTCGTCCTGGAGCTCGCTGTCCTGCAGGCCGAGATGACGCAGCGCCGGGAAGGCCCCGCCGTCGAGCAGTGGGGCCAGGTCGGCGACGGTCGTGTCGCCGCCGTACTCCTCCACGCCCAACCAGAGCTCCAGGCTCTCGAGCGCGGGCAGCTTGCTCCCGGTGATGCCCCGCACCACCTCACGGGCCAGGCCGCCGGACTCCAGGCGCAGACTGCGCAGGGCCCCGTGGTCGACGGGCGTGAAGACGCGGTGGCCACCGCGCGCGCCCAGCTCCGCCAACTGCGGATACGCGGTCAGCAGCGGGGCCAGGTCGACCTGCTGGATCCAGGAGATCTCGTTCTCCTCGGACTCCACGTCGGCGAGGAAGAAGGCGCGCAGCGCCGGGAAGCGGTCACGCGCGTCGACGACCCGCTGCAGGACCGGGCCCAGGGTGTCCTCGAACATCTCCTCCTCCCAGGCCCCGACCACGAGAGCCCGCACGTCCTCGGTGCGCACGGCGCCGAGGAACCGCTGCCAGATCTGCTCGAACTGCTCGGACTCGTCGTCCCAGTCGTACCGCAGCCGCCAGGCGACACCGCCGGGCTCCGGGAGCGTCTCGGCGGCGCTGGCGGAAGGGAAGTCGAAGACCGGGAGGCCGTGGAACTCGGTCAGATGGCGTGCGGACATCGGTGGCACTCCAGTGCGGGGACGGGACAGCCGGACGGGGACAGCGGCCTCTTCCTATCAGGTACGACTGACAACACCGGACCCGGGGCAGCGGGACAGGTTCCCGCCGTTCGGTGGTGCTGACCGCCCGATTCCGGTGCTTCGCTGGACCCTGAACCGTCCGCCCGCCGAGGGCTGACAGACGAACGGGGGACAACCATGCCAGGAGGGGTGACAGGCGGGGCCGTGAAGGCCGTCGCCGCTGCCGCCATCGCCGGGGCCGCGCTCCTCGGCCCGGCGGCCCATGCCCGCGCGGACTCGCTCGACCCGGGCCGTACCTACTCCGCCGTCGCGGCCGGACCGCTGATCCAGGCTCCCTCCGTGCAGCCCGCGAACGGCAACACCGATGTCGCTGCCGGGGTCGGCGACCAGTACCAGTGGGACACCGCGAGCCCGAGCGGGGGCGCCGTCAAGGTCGCCGTCTGACCGACGCGCCCGGAGCCTGCGGTCGCGCTGCGGACCCGGTGTGCTGCGCGGCGCCGAGTGCGTCCATCGCCGCGTGCCAGGCCTCGGTCACGGCCATGTGAGCCTGGGCCGTGGCCTGGGCGACCGAGCCCGTGAGCCGGACGGGCGGACCGAGGGTGACCTGGATCCTGGGCCGGCGCACGGGTGCGGTGACCACCCCGGCGATCTGCTTGAGGGTGCTTCCCGAGGTGATGCGCCGTGAGCCGGCCTGGCCCAGCGGTACCACGGGCGCGCCGGTGGCGAGCGCCAGCCGGGCCAGTCCGGTGCGGAACTCCTGCGGTGCGTCGTCGCGGGAGTCCGGCCGGCGGGGCAGGCGCCCTTCGGGGTAGATCACCACGACCCGGCCCCGTCGCAGCTCCCGTTCGGCCGCCTCCAGCGCCGCCGCGGCCTGCGCGGTGCCGCGCTGCACGGGGATGTGCCCCTCGGCCCGAAGCTTCCTGCCCAGCACCGGGATCCGCCAGAGCCCGGCCGTCGCCAGCACCACCGGCCTCGGCTCACCCAGCCGTCGGAGCGCGGCCAGCACCACGCCCGGGTCGATCAGCGAGCTGTGGTTGGCCGCCACGATGCAGGGCCCCTGGGGCAACCGCCCGGGAGCGACACGGAACCGCCCCAGCACGGGCACGACCCGACGGGCGACGTCACTGAGCATGCGGCGATTGTCGCGTGCGGTCAGAACGTTGCGCCTGAGTCGCCGTACTCAACCCGATGCCCTGGCGGCCGCGCAGGCCTCCGCTGCAGCGCTACACGGCGTGGTCCGGCTCGGGCGACGTGTGCGTGGAGCCGGGGTCCGCTCCGGCCGCGGCGGTGATCGCCGAGGGTGTCCGAGCCGACATCCACAGCAGTGCGACCACTCCGCCGAGAACGATCAACAGGCCGTGCGCGTCGAGCAGCCAGGCGAGGGGGAGACGGTCGCCCAGCAGGCCGGCGGCGAGCATCCCGGCGGCCTGTCCTGTCGAGTTGACCGCCCCGGACATCGCGAACACGCGGCCGCGCTCGCCGTCCACGGTCGACAGCTGGAGCGCGGACGTCAGTCCGGACATCACACCGAGCCCGGGCAGGCCGACCGTGACGAAGAGCGCGATGTAGACCGGCTCCCAGGTGTGAGGTGCGGGAGGTTCCAGGCCGTCAACGAGAGTGCTCCCAGCGCCAGGCACGCCGCGCCGGTCAGCCTGCCGGGCCGGACGCTGCCGGCTCTCGCGAGTGCCAGGCCGCCGGCGAGGGCGCCGATCGCCTGGACGCCGCGTAGCAGGCCGTTCTCTGCTGCGCTGCCGTGCAGCGTGCGCGCGACGAAGACGACGAACAGCACGACGAACAGGCCCTGCGCGACGGCCGTCAGCGCGAGGACGGCGAGGCTCGCGCGGATCGGTCGGCGCGAGAAGGGGCTGCCGGCTGCCGAGCCCGCCGTCCGGGCTTCCCGTGAGCCGGACGGCGGGGGCGCTGCGCCCGCTCGCGCGCGGGCGATGAGCACGGCGGAGAGGAGGAAGCTCGCGGTGTCGCCCAGGGTGACGATCCAGACTCCGCCGCCGACCAGTGCGATGCCGCCCAGGGCCGCGCCGACGAGGCGGCCGAGGTTCTGGTTGAGCCCGATCAAGACGTTGGCGGAGACCAACTGCCACGGCGGGACCAGAGTCGGGAGCAGCGCGTTCTTGGTCGCGTCGAAGACGGAGGCCAGGACTGCCTGCACGGCGATCACGGCGTAGAGGATCGGCAGACGCGACCCGCCGAGCAGCGGGAGCAGGAACGCCGCCTGGAGCAGCGAGACGGCGACCAGCAGGATCCGCCGGTCCCCGCGGTCGGCGAGGCGGCCGGCGATCGGTGTCACCAGAAGCACGGGGAGCAACTCGACAAGGAAGGCGAAGGCGGTCCCCAGCGTGGAGCCCGTCGCCTGGTACACCAGGACCGGCAGTGCCACCAGCAGCATCCAGTCGCCGGTGTCCGAGATCAGGCCGGCCGTCCAGACGAGGCGGAAGTCGCGGTTGGTGCGCAGCGTGTTCACGAGCCGTCCTTCCTGGGGTAGGCCTGGAGAGCCACTCCGGCGAGGGCCGAACCCTTGGGGCGCTCCTCGCGGGTCGCGGCGAGGTACGGGCGCAAGAGCGCGTCGATCTGCTCGGTGAGTCCTGCGAGTTCGTCGGGCGTCACCCGCAGCGTGTAGCTGCCGTAGGACGAAGCACGCTGCCAATCCGGGCCCAGCGACCGGAAGTCGGCCAGGGCCTCGCGGACCTCCTGCTGGCTCTGCTGCACCGTCATGGCCGTCAGTGCGAGCGCGTTGCGTCCGGCCGGACTCTCCGGGTCGGCGCACAGGTCGATCGTGAACCCGGTCACCAGGGCCCGCCAGGGCCGCTCGCGGCCGTCGGCCGAGGTGTCGGGGCGGACCCAGCCGAACTTGGCCAGGATCCTGAGGTGGTAGCTGCTGTTCGACGGCGTGTCACCGACCGCGCGCGCCGCCTGGGAGGCGGTGGTGGGGCCTTCGGCCATCAGGTGGGTGAGCAGCCTGGTGCGCATCGGATGGGTCAGCGCCGCCAGCGCGTCGGGGTCGTCGAGGAAGACCCGGGCCTCTTCGGGCATGGTGCGACCTCTCCGGTCCGTTCGAACTCTGAAAGCCTCTTTCGGAGTCAACCACGCCCGAAGAGGATGCGAAAGGCACTTTCAGGAATCAGGCCTGGCCGGTCCGGGCCCGTGAGCGCAGACGGGCGGCCGTCGGTTCGTCGGCGGGGAGGAAGGCTTCGAGGTGCAGCTCCGCCAAGGTGACGTCCGTGGCGGTGGCGAAGCTCGTGAGGGTGGTGATGAGGCGCAACTCGCCTGCCTCGGTGCGGAGCCGGAGCGGGACGGCGAAGCCGAGATAGTCGGGGCCGGGGGGTTCGCTGCGAGGCAGGTAGCTCTCCAACTCCGCCAGCAACCGCTCCTGCTCGGGATCGGGGCTGGCGCGGAGGCGGCTGCGCATGGACTCGGTGACGTGGCGCCCCCACTCGGGCAGGTTGAGCACCCGCTGCGCCATGCCCCGCGGGTGCAGGGCGAGTCGGCGCAGGTTCACCGGCGGGCGCAGCAGCTCCGGCGCGCAGTCCTCCGTGAAGAGGCTGAACGCCGCGTTGGCCTCGACCAGGACCCCGTGGCGGGTCACGACCACCGCCGGGTAAGGCAGATGGCCGTCGAGGATGCCGCGCAGCGCCGTCCGGACCGGTTCCAGTCGCGGGGCGTCCAGGCCGCCGGAGTCCTCGAAGGCGGGCGCAAAACCGGCCGACAGCAGCAGGGCGTTGCGTTCGCGCAGGGTCAGGCCAAGTGTCTCCGCCAGCCGGATCACCATCTCGCGGCCAGGACGGGAGCGGCCCTGCTCCAGGTAGCTGAGGTGGCGCTGGGTGGTGTCGGCGGCGATCGCCAGGTCCAGCTGGCTCCGGTGCCGCAGCGTCCGCCAGCGGCGCAGCTCGGTCGCGAACCCGGTCGGTTCCGCCGTGATCGTCATGGAGCCATCCTCACCGTCGTGGCGCGGTCCCGCGATACCTTCCAGGGAATCGCAGGACCGCAGGCCGCTGCCCAGACTCGTCGGCATGACCTACGAACCGTACGAACCCACCGACGTCGAACTGAGGCAGCTGCTCGACCGCTACCTGGCCCAGTGGAACGAGCCCGACCCCGATCGACGCGCCGGCCTGATCCGGCAGGTCTGGTCGCCCGACGCGGTCCAGGTGCTGGTCAACCCGCCTGAGGAGATCCGGGAGGGCGCCGCCCGCTACGGCATCGCCGCGCCGCCGCTCGTGGTGCGCGGCCACGACGCCTTCGACGCCCGGGTCCGGCACGCCTACGAGAGGTTCGTCGCCCCCGGCTGGTACGTCTTCGAGCTGGACGGTGAGCCGCTGCGGCAGGCGGGCGCGGCGGCCTCCTTCACCTGGGTGATGCGCGACCGGGCCGACGGGAGCGTGGCCGGTTCCGGCTTCGACGTGCTCACCTTCGCCGCCGACGCGCGGATCCGCACCGACCACCAGTTCGTCGCGTGAGCGCCACCGCGTCGACGGACGCCCTCGCCCACCGGTACGCCCTCGAACCCCTGCGGGGGCTGGGCGGCCTTCGGGTCGAGCCGCAGGAGCGACCCGAGCCCGGCCCCGGGCAGGTCCTGGTCCGGGTGCGGGCCGCATCCCTGAACCGGCGTGACCTGATGCTGCTGGACGGCACGTACCCGATCCCCGCCACGCCGGGCGTCGTCCCGCTGTCGGACGGCGTGGGAGACGTCGTCGCCGTGGGCCCCGGGGTGACCTTGGCGGCCGTCGGGGACCGGGTCACCGGTACCTACTTCCGGCGCTGGGTGGCCGGCCCGCAGCGGCTCGCCGACGTGCGCGAGCAGTACGGGGCCAACCACGACGGCTGGCTGGCCCGGTACGTGCTGCTGGCGGAGGAGTCGGTGGTCCACGTGCCGGAGCACCTCACCGACGCCGAGGCGGCCTCCCTGACCTGTGCCGGGGTGGCCGCGTGGGCGGCGGTCACCAAGCCGACGCCGCCGGGGCCGGGGGAGACGCTGCTGACGGTCGGCAGCGGCACGGTCGCGCTGTTCGCCGTCCAGTTCGCGCGGGCGCACGGCGCGCGCGTCGTCTCGGTGACCTCCTCGCCCGAGAGGGCGAAGCGGCTGCGGGGACTCGGCGCCGACGCGGTCGTCGACCGGTCCGAGACGCCCGACTGGGCTTCCGCGGTCAGGGAGTTGACCGGCGGCAACGGGGTGGAGCACGTCGTCGACGCGGTCGGCCTGCCGACCCTGCCGAAGTCCGTCGCCGCCGCGGCCTACAACGCGCGCATCACCCTGGTCGGGGCCTTTCCGGCCACTGAGCCCCCGGTGGACCCCTTCGCGGGGAACTACGTGTCGATCCGGCGCATCGCGGTCGGCAGCCGCACCGACTTCGAGGCGATGAACCGCACCCTGGCCGCGCACCGGCTGCGGCCGGTCGTCGACCAGGAGTTCCCGTTCGAGGCGGCACCGGAGGCCTACCGGTACTTCCGCGACGGCACGCCGTTCGGCAAGGTCGTCGTCACCTGTGACGGGTCGCCGGCTCAGCGGTCGACGTGAACGAGCTCGGCCGTTCCGGCCGCGTCGCCGTACAGCGGCACCAGCCGAGCGGGGTGGCGCCCGTCGAGGACGAGCCGGTACATCTCCGGCGTGAGCAGCCAGGTCCCGGCCTTGGGCAGGATGCCGTAGCCGGCGGCCTTGGCCTTGGTGTGGTTCGGCGCGGTGCAGAGCAGGTGCCAGGCGTGGAGGTTCTGGAGGTTCTGGGTGGCGTCGAGGCAGACCACGATGGTGCCCGTGTAGGACTCGGTGACGCCGCCGACGTTGACGGGAAACTTCTGTCCGGCCTTGAGGTCGTTGTGCTGGGGCAGGTAGCTCCAGCCCCAGGAGAACGACGCCCCCGGCGGCACGGATCCGTGGGCCCGGGTGTCGGCGTGCGCAGCCCCGGCGGCGGTGAGTGCGAGGCCGACGGCCGCCGTGGCGGCTGTGGCGAAGCGCGCGATGCGCATATGTGAGTCCCCCTCAATTGTGTGTCCGCTGTGATCGTAGTCGGACGGATCATGCCGACTGCCCCCGTCTTTCGGCGGTTTGGACATCCTCCGCCGGGGTGGAGACATGCCGCGGACGGGCCGTTCCGGGGCGAACGCCGGCCGGTGCAGCAGCGTGGTGTCGTGCACCGGCCGGCGTGACGGAAGGGAGGAGTCAGAGGCGCCGGCCGATGTAGGTGTTGACCAGACGGGCGATCGCGTACTGGCCGAAGTAGGTCGGGTGGCCCATCTCCTGGTTGAGGCCGAGGTGGATGGGAACCACCCAGGGGTCGCGAGCGCAGGCCTCATGGCCGTTGAGGGCCCTGCTGACGTCGACGTAGTTCACGCCGGCCTCGGCGGCGGCCGCGCGGATCACGCCGTTGAGCTGGACGGCCAGTGCGTTCAGTCCGGCGCGCTTGTCGTCGGTGAGCCAGTGGCAGCCCGGATCGACCTGCTGCTGCGCGGCGGGGAACAGGCGCGGGTAGCCGACCACGAGGATGGTGGCCGTCGGGTCGGCCGCGCGCACCGCCGCGTAGTCGGCGGCCAGGACCGGCTGTTCGGCCTTGATCTTGTCCGCGGCCTTGGTCAGGGTGCCGTTGGTGTCACAGTCCCCGTGGCCGTACACGTAGATCAGGAAGCAGTCCGTCAGCACCTTGGAGAATCCGACGTCGTTCCCGCCCATGCTCAAGGTGACCAGATCCGGCGCCGGCCGCAGGGCCTGCAGCTCCTTCAGCTGGTTCGGTTGCCCGTGCACCTTGCCCTCCAACGCCGCCGAGGTGGCTCCCGAGCAGGCGATGAGCTGCTGCGCGGTCAGCGTCCTGGGGCTGAGCTTGAGGAGCAGTCGCGCCCAGGCGTCCGCCGACCGGTGGCAGCCCTCGGGCGTGGTGCGGTCGTAGTTTCCGGCTCCCTCGCCCGAGGAGTAGGAGTCGCCGAGTGCCGCCAGGCGGAGCTTCCCGGTGACGCCCCGCAGCCGGAAGGTGTAGGAGGCGCTGCCCGAGCCACACGGCCCGGACACGACGCTGCCGGTCATCGTGAGGTGGTAGACCCCGCGGCTGCCGTAGGCGTGGTCGGCCAGGAACTCGCGGCCGTTGGGGCCTCCCGGCTTGGTGAAGTCCTGCCCCTTGCCGCCGTCCCCCCAGTCCATGTGGATCTTGAACGTGCACGCCGACGTGTCGCCGAAGTTGTAGATGTCCATGGTGATCTGCGGATTGTGGCTGCTGCAGTCCGTGAGGACCGAGTACGCCAACTCACAGTGCGCCGCCGTGACCGTACTGCCGGCCCGGGCGCTCACCGGCCCGTTGACGGACGGCCTCCCGGCCGCCGCGGCGCTCACGCCTGCGGCGCCCGCCATCGTGCAGGCCAGTGCCATCAGCACCACGACCCAGGCCCGCCACAGCTTCTCGTGCATGATTCCCCCCTGCCGGCCTGTCCCGCCCACCCCGACGGGGTGGGCTTCGAGGCCGTCCCAGGATTGCCCGAGGGGGGCGGCGCCGTGCGGCTTTTGATCAACTACTGCCGATCTCCTACCTCTGGTGGGCGCTGGGATACCGTGAGTCGATCATCGAGACTCTGTACCTGCACGGGAGCACGACAATGGCGACCGAATTGACGCCGGAACTGGCTGACGCGATTCAGCGCGGCTACGAGCAGCGCGACCGGGCGAACATGGCACCGACGATCGCCTATTTCGAGGCCCTGCTCGCGGAACATCCCGACCACCCCGTCCTCGTGTACGAAGTGGCCGGCGCCTACGACACCGCAGGCGAGGAGGAGACCGCTCGCGGCCACTACGAACGGGCGCTCGTCCTCGGGCTCGAGGGTGACGTGCTGCGCCGCTGCCTGTGCCAGTACGCCAGTACGCTGCGGTGGCTGGGCAAGTTGGACGAGTCGTTGGCGGTGCTCGACCGCGCCCGCGCGCAGTTCCCGGACTCCGACTCCGTGCGCGTCTTCCGTGCCCTGACGCTCAACGACGCCCAGCGGGCGGACGAGGCGGTGGCCGAGCTGCTCACCGTCGTCACCACGCACCCCGAGGTCACCGACCTCGGCCGGTGGGCCGTCGGGCTGCGTGGCCTCGCCCAGTGGCTCGCCGACGGCCGCCCCGAGTAGGGATCAGTGCGGTGGGTGCGGTGAGGTCGATGCCCAGGACCCTTCCGATCTGGTCGAGTCGGCGGGCGACGGCTCCCAGGCGGTCCTGTCCGCCGAGGTGTCGCAGCGGCGGATCGCCGCACTCGGTGCCTCCCCGCGCCGTGCCCTGGACCGGTGAACCAGGTGCCGGAGCCCAGGTCAGACCGCGTTGAGGCCTTCGGTGGCGAAGATCGCCCGCGCCGCGGCGACCTGCTCGGGCGTGGGGGAGGGGGTGTCGGCGAGCTCGAAGCGCTCGCCGAGGGCCTCGTACTTGGACGCGCCGAGCTTGTGGAACGGCAGCACGTCCACGCGGGAGACGTTGCCCAGCGAGGCGGCGAAGGCGGCCACGCCGGCGACGTTCTCCTCGGCGTCGGTGAGGCCCGGGACCAGGACGAAGCGGACCCAGACGTCCTGGCCGAGATCGGCCAGGCGGCGGGCGAAGTCCAGGGTCGGCTGGAGCGGGCGGCCGGTGAGGCGGCGGTAGAGGTCGCGGTCCCAGGACTTGATGTCCAGCAGTACCAGGTCGGTGTCGGCCAGCAGCGCGTCCGTCGCGCGGGGGCCGAGGAAGCCGGAGGTGTCCAGTGCGGTGTGCAGGCCGAGTTCGTGCTTGAAACGGTGCAGCAGCTCGCCCGTGAAGACGGGCTGCAGCAGCGGCTCGCCGCCGCTGACCGTGGCGCCGCCACCGGAGGCGCGGATGAAGGTGGTGTACTTCGTGGCCTCGGCGACGACGTCGTCCGCCGAGGTGCGGGTGCCGTTGCGCATCTTCTTGGTGTCCGGGTTGTGGCAGTACAGGCAGTTGAGCGGACAGCCGGACAGGAAGGTGACGAACCGGGTGCCCGGTCCGTCCACGCCGGTGGAGAGGTCCCAGGAGTGGACCGAGCCGGACACCGGACGCTGGGTCACGGTGGCCGCCAGGGTCTGCGGCACAGGAGTGCGCGGGACGCGGGACACGGCGTGGACGGACATGCGGGCCTCCAGTGGTGCGGGATCTACAGCGTGCCGTGGAACGTGCGGTTCAGCACGTCGAGCTGCTGTTCCCTGGTCAGGCGGACGAAGTTGACCGCGTAGCCGCTGACGCGGATGGTCAACTGCGGGTAGTTCTCCGGGTGTTCCATGGCGTCGAGCAGCGTGTCGCGGTTGAGCACATTGACGTTCATGTGGAACCCGTTGCTCGCCGTGTAACCGTCCAGCACGCCGGCCAGGTTGGTGACGCGCTCCTCGCGGGTGCGGCCCAGGCCGTCCGGAGTGACGGTGTTGGTGAGCGAGATGCCGTCCTCGGCCTCGTCGTACGGGAGCTTGGCGACCGACAGCGCGGAGGCGATGTAGCCGTGCGTGTCACGGCCGTTCATGGGGTTGGCGCCTGGGGAGAAGGGCTCGCCCGCGCGGCGGCCGTCCGGGGTGTTGCCGGTCTTCTTGCCGTACACGACGTTCGACGTGATCGTCAGCACCGACTGCGTGTGCTCGGCGTCGCGGTACGTCGGGTGCTTGCGCACCTTCTTCATGAACTCCTCGACCAGCCAGACCGCGAGCTCGTCCGCCCGGTCGTCGTTGTTGCCGTAGGCCGGGTACTCCCCGTCCACGACGTAGTCGGTGACCAGGCCCGTCCCGTCGCGCACGACGCTGACACTCGCGTGCTTGATGGCGGAGAGCGAGTCCACGGCCACCGACAGCCCGGCGATGCCGCAGGCCATGGTGCGGCGCACGTCGCGGTCGTGCAGCGCCATCTCGATGCGCTCGTAGGCGTAGCGGTCGTGCATGTAGTGGATGACGTTGAGCGCGTGCACGTACACGTCCGCCAGCCACTCCATCTGCTGGTCGAAGCGGCGCATCACGTCGTCGAAGTCGAGCACCTCGCCGCTGACCGCGCCCGTGGCCGGGCCGACCTGCGCGCCGGACTTCTCGTCGCGGCCGCCGTTGATCGCGTAGAGCAGCGTCTTGGCGAGGTTCACCCGAGCGCCGAAGAACTGCATCTGCTTGCCGACCGGCATCGCCGAGACGCAGCAGGCGATCGCGGTGTCGTCGCCGAAGCGCGGGCGCATCAGCTCGTCCGACTCGTACTGCACCGAGGAGGTGTCGATCGAGACCTTGGCGCAGAACTCCTTGAAGCCCTGCGGCAGCGACGGCGACCAGAAGACCGTCATGTTCGGCTCGGGAGCCGGGCCCAGGTTGTAGAGGGTCTGCAGGTAGCGGAACGAGGTGCGGGTGACGAGCGGGCGGCCGTCCTCGCCCATGCCGGCGATCGACTCGGTCACCCAGGTCGGGTCGCCGGAGAAGAGCTCGTCGTACTCGGGCGTACGCAGGAAGCGGACGATGCGCAGCTTGATGATGAAGTCGTCGACCAGCTCCTGCGCCGCGGACTCGGTCAGCCGTCCGGCTGCGATGTCCCGCTCCAGGTAGACGTCGACGAAGGTCGAGGTGCGGCCGAGCGACATCGCCGCGCCGTTCTGCTCCTTGACCGCGGCCAGGTAGGCGAAGTACAGCCACTGGATCGCCTCGCGGCCGTCGCGGGCCGGGGCGGAGATGTCGTGGCCGTACGTGGCGGCCATGGCCTTCAGCTCGCCCAGCGCGCGGATCTGCTCGGACAGCTCCTCGCGCAGCCGGATCGTCTCCTCGATGGAGCGGCCCTCGGCGGGCATCGCGTTGAGTTCGTCCTTCTCCTCCCGCTTGACCGCGATCAGGCGGTCCACGCCGTAGAGGGCGACGCGGCGGTAGTCGCCGATGATCCGGCCGCGCCCGTAGGCGTCCGGCAGGCCGGTGACGATGCCGGCCTTGCGGGCGGCGCGGATCTCCGGGGTGTAGGCGTCGAAGACGCCCGCGTTGTGGGTCTTGCGGTACTCGGTGAAGACCTTCTCCAGCTCCGGGTCGACCGGGTAGCCGTACGTCTCCAGTGCGCCCGCGACCATCCGCCAGCCGCCGTACGGCATGATGGCGCGCTTGAGCGGGGCGTCGGTCTGCAGGCCGACGATCAGGTCCTGCTCCTTGTCGATCCAGCCCGGACCGTGCGCGGTGATCGTCGCGGGTGTGTGCGCGTCGATGTCGAGCACGCCCTTGCGGCGCTCCTCGGGGAACAGGTCGGTGATCTTCTTCCAGACCGCGGAGGTGCGCGGCGTCGGACCGGCCAGGAACGTGTCGTCGCCCAGATACGGGGTGTAGTTGGCCTGGATGAAGTCGCGGACGTCGACGGCGTCGCGCCACAGCCCGCCGCGGAAGCCCTCCCAGGCCTCTCCCGTCTGCGTGGAGTCGCTGAACTGGACGGTCATTGCTCGCTCCCCTGACAAAGGTGGGTGCACTGCTGCAGAACTTCTCTGTCCTCAGCCTGCTCCCGGGCGGGCCGCCGTGATCGCGGCGATCGTCCCCACTTCGTGGGACGAAGGTCCTCTCGACACGGACAGAGGGCACACGGGGCGCGTTCGTTCCGCGTCGTGCCGACGATGCTCCGAACGGGTGAACCAGGGCGCCCCGCGACGGGCCCCGTCGAGCGCGTCCTGCCCGGATACCGCCGTATCGCCGCCCGCCGGGCCGGGCAACATGTCACCGGGGGCCGGTGACGCCACGTGCCGCGTCGGCGCGAGGGCCGGGCCACGGTTGCGACGAAGGGGAGACTGTGGTGACGCTCGCGGTGACAGGGCACAGGGATCTGACCGACCGGACCGCCGAGCTCGTCCGGGCGGAGCTGCGCAAGCTGCTGACCGCCCGTGCGGCCGAAGGCCCGCTGGTGGGTCTGAGCTGCCTGGCGGCGGGCGCCGACACGATCTTCGCCGAGGAACTGGTCGACGCGGGCGGCGACCTCGTGGTCGTGCTGCCGGCCCGCGACTACCGGGCCAGCCGGGGCGACTCGGCCCATGCCCCGAGCTTCGACCGCCTGGTCAGCGCGGCGGTCGAGGTCCACGAGCTGCAGTACTCCGAGGTCTCGCACGAGGCCTACCAGGCGGCCAACGAGGTGCTGCTGAGCCGCGCCGACGTGGTCGTGGCCGTCTGGGACGGAAGACCGCCGGCCGGGCCCGGCGGGACGGGGGAGCTGGTGCGGCTGAGCCGGGAGGCGGGCGTCGAGGTGGTCCGCGTCTGGCCGGACGGCGCGGAGCGAACCGGTGGGTGAGCACCTGCGGGCGACCGAGGGTAGCGGCCGTTCGGGCGACGCGCCGTCAGAAGCGGAATCCCGACCACGCGAACGGCGGATCTGGGAGGCTGGCCCGCGGCACCGAACCCTCACCTGAACGTACCAAGGAACTCCTTTGCGCCGTCGCCCCGTCCTGGCCCGCCCCGTTCTGGCCCGCCCCGTGCTGGCTGTGGCCTCCGTCCTGCTCGCCGCAGCCGTCGCGGGTTGCTCCCACACCCCCGGATCGTCGTCGAGCTCCGGCGACCGCGCCTCCGGCGGTGCCACCGCCGCGGGCACGGCGCGGGCCGGGGACGCCGCCGCGGCGCTCGCGGAGGGTCCCGGCCCGCAGTCCCACTACAGCGTCGCGGCCCAGCCCGCGCCCGGCAGTTGCCACTACCGCAGTGACAACGGCCAGCCGCTGCCGGACCCCACGTGCACCCCCGGCGCGCTCTCGCCCGCGGTGACCCAGGCCGACCTCGGCCAGACCATCTGCCGCAAGGGCGGCTACACCGGCGGGATCCGGCCGCCGGCTTCCGTCACGGACTCGGAGAAGCGCAAGAACGCCGCCTCCTACGGCTACACCGGCCAGCTCCACGACGCCGAGTACGACCACCTCGTCAGCCTGGAGCTGGGCGGCGACCCGAACGACCCGCGCAACCTCTGGGTCGAGCCGCCGTCCCCGGGCCACGCCCCGGGCGCCGGCCCCAACAACCCCAAGGACGCCGTCGAGACCCGCCTGCACACGGCCGTCTGCGGCGGTCAGGTGACGCTGGCCCAGGCCCAGCAGGCGATCGCCTCCGACTGGAGCACGGCGGAGAGCCGTCTCGGCCTGAAGTGATCCAGCCGTGCGCACCCGGGGCTGAGGTGACCGACCGTCAGGGGAGTGGGTGGAGCAGGATCCACACATGGCCGAAGGGGTCGCGCAGCATCGACTGCCGCAGCCCGTACGGCTTGTCCTCCGCCGCTGCCATCACCTCGGCACCGGCGGAGGCCGCCCGTGCGGTGACGGCGTCCACGTCGTGCACGTACACGTGCAGCACCACCGACGCCGCGCCGCCCGGCGGCCCGAACGGCGCCTCGTCGGGGTCGCTGAGCATCAACACCGAGCCCTCGACGGCGACCTCGGCATGGGCGACGGTGCCGTCGAGCCGGTTGAGCCGGAACAACTCGGTGGCGCCGAACGCCTGCTCGTAGAACTCGACGGCCTTCGCCGCGCCGTCCACCATGATGTGCGGGATGACTGCCTGCCGGTGGTGCTGCGGAATCTCCATACCCCGCACGTTAGGCGGCGGCCCCACCTCGACGTACCGGCCGTCGGACCGATCCGTCCTCGGTCTCCCGGCCGAGGACGGAGGTCAGAGCGCTCCGGCCAGGACCTTGCCCTCGGTGGACAGGACGCCGTTCCGGTAGTCGAAGCGGGGGGTGCGGGAGAAGACCAGCCAGGCGTACTTGAGGTTCTCGGCGAACCAGTAGCCCGGGGTCAGGTCGTCCAGGCGGACGGAGGTCGGGGTGACCTCGTCGGCGACGGTGTAGCCACCCGGGACGCGCAGGTGGGTGCGGAGGCGGTCGAACCAGCGCCACATCGCCTGCTTGTAGCGCGCGTCGCCGGTCAGGCGCCAGAGGTCGAAGGCCGAGTTGGCGTACTCGGGCCGGAGTTGGCTGCCCTGGTCGACGACGGAGAGGTCGGTGTAGTCGATGGTCTCCGGCAGGACCGGGTAGCGGTCCAGGACCGCCGTCCAGGAGTCGAAGTACGCCGCGCCGCGCGGGACGTCGCCGCCCTTGCCGAGCAGGCCGGCGTAGAAGGCGGCCAGTTCGGACTGGTGGGTGGGGCCGGTTCGGGCGCCGGTGGACGCGTCGACGGTGTGGTACCAGGGGTGGCCGTCCCGACGGTCGCTCTGGTGGGCGAGTACCGCGCGCGTCAACGTGTGGTACCAGTGGGTCAGTTCGCCGTCGCCGAGGAGGCGGCCGCCGCCCCACAGGTACTCGTAGAAGGAGTCGACCGGCGGGTTGGGCGCGGTGGAGTGGTCGTCGACCCAACGGCCCTTCTCTGCGTCGATGGTGGTGCCGAGCAGGTCGAGCGAGCTGCGCCGGGAGAGCACCGCGCGGTAGGCCCGCATGGCGGCGTCGTAGTAGCGGGGGTCGCCGAGCAGGGCGGAGAGCGCGCCGAACTCCATGATGTTGGTGCCCGCTTCGGCGAGGGCGACCTCGTGGCCCCGGACCTGACCGGTGCGCAGGTTGACGTGGGTGTAGGGGATCCCGGTGGGGGAGGAGGTGAAGGCCGGCAGCAGCCGGTCGGCGAACTCCTGGGCGCGGCCGAGCAGACTGTCGCTGCGCGTCGTCAGGTAGCCGGCCACCAGCCCGCCGACCAGGCGGATGATCGCCTCGAAGACGTGGATGTCCACGTCCTGGGTCGGGTCCAGGTTGTCCTCGACCCAGCTGCGTGCGCTCGCCAACTCCCGGTCGCAGCCCATCAGGTAGAGCGTGTCCAGGGCCTCGACCATGGACAGGCCGAAGCTGTGGCCGTCGGCGAAGAAGTCGTTGTGCCCGCCGCTGAGCGGGCGCAGCTCGTCGTAGCCCCAGGCGTGGGCCGTGTAGCCGTACCAACTGTGCAGGTACTCCGCGCGGATCGCGGCCGCGGCCTGCGCGTCGCCGGGCATCGGCGGTCGGTCGGGGGTGTCGGCCGACGCGAAGGCGCTGCGGGAGGGCGCTGCCTGCGCTGCGGCCTGTGCGCCGGGGACGGCCGCCGCCGTCGCCGTCAGCAGCGCCGAGCCTGCGGCGTAGCCGAGCAGCAGACGGCGGGAGGGGTGGGGCAGCTGTGGCGACGTGGGGTGACCGAGCATGCACGCAAAGGTAGGACCGCTGCTCCTGTGCCCATCCGCAGGATCATCGTGTCGTCGGCAAAAGCCCACGGACGGGTGACATTAATGGCGGGTGCATGCCAGAATCGTCGAGCCCTGGACGGCGCTGGTCGCAACCCGCCGCCCAGGGCGTGAACCTCTCGATCCGCTGCGGGACGCTACTGCTGGCGCGCGTGCAGCGCGGCCGTGTGCTGCCGGATCTGCTCCTTGGTCAGGTACGAGTCGGTGTACTCGAAGTCGCGCAGTCGTGCCGGGCGCCGGGCCTGGAAGCCGGTGCGCACGTAGTCGTCGCCCGCGGTCGCGTTCAGCATCCAGTTGGTCAGCACACGGACCTTGGCCACGTTGGTGCGCAGCGCCATCAGGTGGTACCCGCGCGCCACGCCCTGGGCGGCGAGACCGTGCAGTTCGATGCCGAGCGGCTTGGAGACCGCGTCCGCGCCGCCCAGGTCCACCACCAGACCGAGGTCCTTGTGGAAGTACGGCTTCAGCTCCTGGCCGCGCAGCGCCGCGATCACGTTGTCGGCGCAGGCCTTGCCCTGCCGCTGCGCGTGCTGGGCGGTGGGCGGGCAGACCGCGCCGTCGCCGCTGGCCAGGTCCGGCACCGCGGCCGCGTCGCCGAGGGCGAAGACACCCTCGCACTGCGGCACCCGCATCTCGGCCGTCACCGCGAGCCTGCCGCGCACGGTCTCCGCGTCCAGCGTGGCGACCAGCGGGCTGGCCGCGACGCCCGCGGTCCAGATCAGCGTGCGGGCCGGGATCATCCGGCCGTCGGTCAGCTTGACCGTGTCGTCGTTGACCTCGGCGACGGAGACCCCGAGCGCGATGTCGATGCCGCGCCTGCGCAGCAGGTCCATCGCGGTCGTGCCGAGCTTGTCGCCGAGCTCGGGCATCAGCTTCGGGGCGATGTCGACCAGGTGCCACTTGATCAGGTTCGGGTTGAGGCGCGGGTACCGGCGCACCGCGGCCGCGGTCACCCGCTGCAGGCAGGCCGCCGTCTCGGTGCCGGCGTAGCCGCCGCCGACCACGACGAAGCCCAGGCGCGAGATCCGCTCCTGCTGGGTGGTGGCCGCGTCGGCAAGGTCCAGCTGGGAGAGCACGTGGTCGCGCACGTAGGCGGCCTCGGCCAGCGTCTTCATCCCGCGCCCGTGGTCGCTGAGGCCCGGGATGTCGAACGTCCGGGTGACGCTGCCCGGCGCGAGCACCAGGTAGTCGTACGGCTCGGCCACCAGCTCGTCGGTGATCTTGCGGGCGATCACCATCTTGGCCTTCGGGTCGATACCGATCGCCCCGCCGGGGACGATGCGGGTCCGCCGCAGCATCCGGCGCAGGGAGACCGCGACGGACTGTGGGGTCAGCACGCCGGCCGCGACCTGCGGCAGCAGCGGGAGGTACAGCTCGTAGCTGAACGGCGCGATCATCACGATCTCCGCCTCGCTCGGCGCGAGGTGGCGTTCCAGTCGCCGCGCGCACTCGACGCCGGCGAAGCCGCCGCCGACCACCAGGATCCGGGGTCGTTCCATCGTGCCCATCCCTCACGGTCGTGGTCACTCGGTCGTGGTCACTGTCAGGCGTGGTCGCAGCGCCCCTCCGGTGACCTTGGGCCAGCGCAGGTCACTGCTCCTCGCCACACTCGCACGCCCGCGCGACCCACGCCACCGCGCACGACCGTCCGGGAACGCCGTGTCGCGGCGGCAGGGCGGGTCCGCAGGCCCCCAGGCCCGGAGGTCCGCGTCCGGCGGTCCCCCGGTCGTTCGCGTCCGTCGGCCCGCGGGTCCGCCGGGACGTCCACCGCGCTGGTCGTCATGGACGGAAGCCGTGGTCAATTAGGGTGGGGCGCATGTTGCGAGAGGTGACGGCCGACCGGTATGTGACGCCGCTGCGGGAAGGGGGCTCCCTGCCCGGGCTGGTGGAGGCGGGGGCCGGCGGGTTGTGGGTCGCCAAGTTCGTCGGGGCGGCGCAGGGCCGCAAGGCGCTGGTGGCCGAGGTGGTGAGCGGGGAGCTCGCGCGGCGGCTCGGATTCCGGGTGCCGGAGCTGGCCCGACTGGAGGTCGACCCGCGTGTCGCGGTCGGCGAGCCGGACCAGCAGGTGCAGGACCTGGTCAAGGCGTCCGGGGGCACCAACCTCGGGATGGCCTACCTCAGCGGGGCGCTGGGCTTCGACCCGCTCGCGTTCCCCGTCGACCCGGCGCTCGCCGGGCGCGTCGTCTGGTTCGACGGGCTGATCGGCAACGTCGACCGCTCCTGGCGCAACCCCAACCTGCTGGTCCACGGCGGCGAGCTGTGGCTGATCGACCACGGCGCGAGCCTGATCTTCCATCACAACTGGCCGCGCGCCGCCGCGTCCGCCCGCAGGACTTTCGACGCCTCCGACCACGTCCTGCTGTCGTTCGGCCCCGACGTCGCGGCGGCGGACGCCGAGCTCGGCCCGCAGGTGACGGAGCAGTTGCTGGGCGAGGTGCTCGCGCTCGTCCCGGACGTCTGGCTCGAGGACGAGCCCGGCTTCGACGGTCCGGACGCGGTGCGCGCCGCGTATGTCGCACAGCTGGCGGAGCGGGCCGCCGGCCCGAGGGAGTGGGTGGCGCCGTGAACGGGGACGCAGCGGTCGAGAAGCTGGTGTACGAGTACGCGCTGGTGCGCGTCGTGCCGCGGGTGGAGCGCGGCGAGCAGATCAACGCCGGGGTGCTGGTCTACAGCCGCCAGGCGGGCGTGCTGCGCGCGGCGATCCACCTCGACGAGGCGCGGCTGCTCGCGCTGGACCCGGACGTGGACCTGGACGGCGTCCGCGCCGCGCTCGACGCGGTCGCGCATGTCTGCGGCGGCGGCGAGGCGGCCGGCCAGGCCCGCGACGAGGAGCCCGGCCGACGCTTCCGCTGGCTGACCGCTCCCCGCAGCACGATCGTCCAGCCCGGTCCGGTCCACTGCGGCCTGTCGGTCGATCCGGCGGCGGAGACGGAACGGCTGCTGGCGCTGCTGGTGCGTTGAGCCGGTGTGAGGATGATCTCCGGTCAGGGGAATCCCTGAGCTGCGGCGGGCGGCGCGGATACGGTCGCCGCATGACTGCAACGATCATGAGCGACGACCACCGGGAGCGGGTGCGGCGCGCCTTCGTCGCGCCGGGGGAGTTCACCACCTCGCCGCTCTACCGGGCGCTCAGCCGCACCGTCGCCGACGAGGAGGCGCTGCTCGACCTCGCCGCCTCGGGCAGGTCCGGGCAGTACCCGACGTTCCTCTTCTTCGGCGCGGTCCACCACCTCCTGCTGACGGGTCCGCAGGACCCGCTCGGCGCGTACTTCCCCTCCGTCGTCGGCCCGGACGCGGAGGCGCTGCCCGCGGAGGAGGCCGGGCCCGCACTGGTGGCGTTCTGCGCGCGCTACGAGGCGGAGCTGCGCGCGCTCGTCGCCGACCGGCTGGTGCAGACGAACCAGGTGCAGCGCTCGCTCGGACTGCGCTTCGGCCTGGCGGCGATGGCCGAAGAGATCGCCGCGACGTCCGACCGGCCGGTGCACCTCGTCGAGGTGGGCGCGAGCGCCGGCCTCAACCTCCGCTTCGACCGTTACGGCTACCGCCTCGGCGGACGCTCCTTCGGTGACGCGGCCTCGCCCGTGCAGCTGGAGGCGGAGCTCCTCGGCGACGGCGTCCTCCCGGACCTGGACGCGCTGCCCGCGCTGGCGAGCGTGCAGGGCGTGGACCTGAGCCCCGTCGACGTCCGGGCCCCGGAGGACCGGGAGTGGCTCAAGGCCCTGGTCTGGCCGGAGAACCACGACCAGCGGCTGCTGCTGACGGCCGCGCTGGACGTGGTGGCCGGCGATCCGCCGCCGATCCTGCGCGGCGACGCGATCGACGTGCTGCCCGGGCTGGCCGCCTCGCTGCCGCCGGGCGAACCGCGGGTGGTCTACCACTCCGCGACCCGGATGCACGTTCCCGCGCACCGGCTCGCGGCCTTCGACGCCGCGATCGCGGGGCTCGGTGAGTCCGGCCCCCTGTGGTGGCTCTCGGTCGAGGACGCACCCCACCCCGATCCGCGTCCCGACCCCTCCCGGGGCGGTGCCGCGCTCCGCCTGCGCGGCCCGGACGGCAGCAGCCGCGACCTCGCGGTCGTCGAGGGCCACCTGCGCTGGCTGGAGACCCTTCCCACGCGCTGACGGCGCGGGCCGGACGGGCCCGGAAAATCCCTGGCGCGCGGGTCGGCCTTCCTTCTACAGTGTAGAAGCCTTATACGCCGTAGAAGGAGTCCTGCCGTGAGCGCCGCCGCGCCCATGACCCAAGCCGCGCCCGCCGAGCGGAGGCCGGACCGCTGGCTGATCCTCGCCGTGATCTGTCTGGTGCAGCTCGTCGTCATCCTCGACAACACCGTCCTGAACGTCGCCGTGCCCTCGCTCACCAAGGAGCTCGGCGCCACCACCGCGCAGACGCAGTGGGTCATCGGCACCTACTCCCTCGCGCAGGCGGGCATGCTGATCGCCGCCGGCGGGCTCGCCGACCGGTACGGGCGCAAGCTCGTGCAGATGATCGGTCTCGTCCTCTTCGGGGTCGGCTCGCTCGGCGGGGCCCTCGCGTCCACCCCGGGCCAGTTGATCGCCGCACGGGCCGGCATGGGCGTCGGCGGCAGCCTGCTGCTGGCGACCACCATCGCCCTGGTCGTCCGCACCTTCGACGCCGAGGAGCAGCCCAAGGCGCTCGGCGCCTGCATGGGCGTCGGCTCGCTCGGCTTCGCGCTCGGGCCGATCATCGGCGGCGCGTTGCTCGCGCACTTCTGGTGGGGCTCGATCTTCATCGTCAACCTGCCGGTCTGCGCGCTCGGCCTGCTCGCCGTCGCCAAGTTCGTGCCGGAGTCCAAGGACCCGCAGGGCGAGCGGCCGGACCTGCTCGGCGCGCTGCTGTCGATCGTCGGCCTGGTGGCCGTCGTCTACGCGATCATCCAGGGTCCCGGCTACGGCTGGACCTCCGCCCGCACGCTCGTCCCGGGCGCGATCGGCGTCGTCTTCCTCGCCGCGTTCATCCTGTGGGAGCGCCGCACCCCGCACCCGTTGCTGGACATGGCGTTCTTCCGCAACGCCCGCTTCCGCGGCGCGGTCTCCGGTGGCGTGCTGGTCTCCTTCGGCATGGGCGGCTCGCTGTTCCTGCTGACGCAGCACCTGCAGTTCGTGCTCGGCTACGGCCCGCTGGAGGCCGGTCTGCGCACCGCACCGATGGCACTGACCATCGTGCTGCTGAACCTCACCGGGCTCGGCATGCGGATCACCTCCAAGCTGCCCGCGCCCGTCGCCATCGCCGGTGGCCTCAGCCTGATGGCGGGCGGCCTCGCCGCGATCGCCGTCCTCGGACGGCACGGTTCCTACCCGGGCATCATGCTGGGCCTGCTGCTGATGGGCGCCGGCGTCGCCTGCGCCCAGCCCGCGATGGCCGGCTCGGTGATGAGCTCGATCCCGCCGGAGAAGGCCGGTGTCGGCTCCGGCCTGATGGGCACGCTCAGCGAGCTCGGCAACTCCCTCGGCGTCGCCGTGCTGGGCGCCGTGCTGACGGCGGGCTTCGCCGCCTCGCTGCCGACCGGCGTCCCGAAGGACGCGGCCCGCTCGCTGCCCGAGGCACTGGCCACGGCCGGTCCGCGGGACGCGCACCAGGTGGCGAACGGCTTCGCGGACAGTCTGACCAGTGCTCAGCTGATCGGCGCCGTCGCCGTCCTGCTCGGCGGCCTGCTCGCCGCCTGGCTGATCGGCCGGGTCGCCGCGGGCGCCCCCGCGGGCGGCCAGGTCACCGGCCCCGCCGACGCGGGTCCCTCGGAGGCTCGGCCCGCCGCGGCGGGCTGAGCGGGCGGCGCGGGCCGTGCCCGCGAGCGGGCGGCACTACGATCGCCGCATGGCCCCGCAGAAGTCCGATCAGCCGCCGAACCCGGCCGCCGCGCCGCAGGTCAGCGTCTGGGTCCGGCCGCCGAGGGAGCGGAAGCGGGGCAACGCGCCCAGCGGGCTCTCCCGGCAGCGCATCGTCCGCGCCGCGATCGCGCTGCTGGACGCGGAGGGCGAGCAGCGCTTCTCGATGCGACGGCTGGCGGCGGAGCTCGGGGTCACGCCCATGTCGGTCTACTGGTATGTCGACAACAAGGGCGAGCTGCTGGAGCTCGCCCTGGACGAAGCCCTCGGCGAGATGCGGATCCCGCCGCTCGCCGAGGACGGCGACTGGCGTGAGCACCTGCGGGTGATGTGCGAGGAGTACCGCGCGTTCTACCGCCGACACCTGTGGGCGACCCGGGTGGCGGGGGAGGTGCTCCCGCTCGGGCCCAACGCGCTGTTCTTCACCACCAGTGCGGTCGCCGCGGCGGAACGCACGGGGCTGCCGCGGGAGCAGTACGCGGGCGCGCTGGGCCTGCTCTTCCAGTTCGTGTACGGTTTCGCGACGTCGGAGGGGCAGATGCTGATCCGCGTGCGCGAATCCGGGCTCGCCGAGGAGGAGTACCACGCCGCGGTGGTCGGCCTGGCGGCCGAGATCGACCACCAGCACATCGACAACGCGGACAAGGTCATGCCGCCCCAGGTGGGAGAGACGCAGGCCACCAAACGCGACCGCAGCTTCGCCGAGGGCCTGGACCTCGCACTCGACGGCATCGAGGCCCGCATCCGGAGGGCTTCGACCCAGGGGTGAGTTGCCACTCCCAGGGGACGGCCCCTGAGGCGCTACGCGCCTCAGGTCAGGAGGGATCCACGGGGCGGCGGTGGGTGCCGGCGAGACGGAGGAGCTCCTCGCGGCCGCGGACCGGTTCCGCGTCGATCTCCAGGACGCGGCCCCGGGGCAGGTAGCGGACGCCGTCGATCTCGCAGAGCAGGAGCCCCGTGCCGGAGTCGTGCACCAGCGCCTCGCCCACCGGCGCCGGGCCGCCGACCGTGCGGCGCTCGCCGCCCCGGCACGCGGAGATCAGCTGCACGTACTGTGGCGCCGCGGCCTCGCCGCCCTCGGCCGGGAAGAGCACCAGCGCCGTGACGCCCGTCTCCCGCCGGAGTCGGACGTACCGCATCGGTTGCCCGCCTCCCTCGCGCACCGCGCGCAGCACCGGACCGCACGTGGCGGCGCGGTCGAGGGTGAACCAGCCGATCCGGGCCAGGGCCGCGACGGCGACGGGCCCCAGCAGGAGGAAGCGCCAGTGGCCCAGGTGGAAGTGGTCGTCGAGCATCCCGCCCACCGACAGTGCGAGGAGGAACCACGCCTCTGTGCCGAGCACGGCGGCAGCCGCCCAGCGGCGGGGGCCCAGGGAGGCTTGGTCGCTGCGTCGGCGTGGCGCGGAGAACTTCGCGCCGGGTCCGTGGCGGTCGGCGTACCGGGCGACGGCGGAGAGGCTTGCGTAGCTCAGCCCGTCGGCGAGGGACGGCCAGTCGTCCTCGTCGTTGTCGGGCGTCGCCGACTGCGGGGTCGGCGAGAGCGGCCCGGCCGCCTGTGCCCGGCGGACCCGTCGCGCGCAGGCCAGCGGGGTGAGCACCACCGCTCCGGCCAGGCCGAGCAGGCCGGAGCCGCCCCCGGAGACCACCGCCACCCACGAGGTGGTCACCGTGTCCACGGCCTTGCCGAGGAACGGCCACGGCAGGGCGATGATCGCCTCGTGGTCCCCCGCCCTGGCCTGCGCCGTGTCGCAGTCGACGGTCGACTGCTCCGAGCCGCCCGCCCAGCGGACGACGCAGATCCCGCCGCGACCGTCGACGCTGACCACCTCGGCGGTCGTGTGCGTGCCCAGCAGCGCCACGTCCACCGCGGCCAGGACCACGAGCGCGGAGAACGCCAGCGCGAGCACCGCCCACAGCGGAGCCACCGGCAGGCGGCGCGGGCGCGGAGAGGGAACGGCGTCCGTCGGCTCGTTGAGCCAGGTGCCGACCGTGCGCGCGTCATGGGTGCCGAGGCTCAGCCGGACCGTCGCGCCCTCGGGCGTCCGGTAGCGCAGGCCCACCCTCTCGAAGGCGGGCTGGCCGGTCCGGTTGGGGAGCGCGGTCGCGTCGACGGCCTTGCCGCCGCGCGGCAGCGCGGTGGCGCTGCCGTCCTGGCCCAGGAAGACCGGAGTGTCCAGGCGAGGGTCCACCAGCAACCGTCCCTTGCGGCCGTCGAGCCGGCCACGGAAGTGCACCGCCCGTCCGGCCGCGAGGCCGCGCCGACGCCGGGCCGCAGCCCACCGGACCAGTCCGGCGACGACCAGTGGCAGCACCACGAGCCCCACGAAGCTGCTGACAAAGCTGCTGACCATCGGTTTCGTTGATCCCCTCCGTCGTGTCGGAGCAGCGTAGAGGGGAGCGGTCCGCGCACAGTCGGCGGGGGTGCCCCGGCCGGGCGGGTGCGCGCACCCGCTGAGCTGCACGTTAGAATTCCCTAGCGTGAGCGCCAAGCCCTTCATCCCCGATGTCCTGGCCGCCCGCTACGCCTCCGGCGAGCTTGCGCGGCTGTGGTCCCCCGAGCACAAGGTCGTCCTCGAACGGCAGCTGTGGCTGGCCGTGCTGAAGGCCCAGGCCGACCTGGGGATCGACGTGCCCGAGGGCGCCGTCGCCGACTACGAGCGGGTTGTCGACACCGTCGACCTCGGCTCCATCGCCGAGCGTGAGCGGGTCACCCGCCACGACGTCAAGGCCCGGATCGAGGAGTTCAACGCCCTCGCCGGCCATGAGCAGGTCCACAAGGGCATGACCTCCCGCGACCTGACCGAGAACGTCGAGCAGCTGCAGATCAAGCAGTCCCTCGAGCACGTCCGCGACCGCACGGTCGCGCTGCTGGCGCGCCTGGCCCAGCTCGCCGCCGAGCACGGCGAGCTCGTGATGGCCGGTCGCTCCCACAACGTCGCCGCTCAGGCCACGACGCTGGGCAAGCGCTTCGCCACGGCCGCCGACGAGCTGCTCGTCGCCTTCACCCGGCTGGAGGAGCTGATCGCCCGTTACCCGCTGCGCGGGATCAAGGGCCCGGTCGGCACCAGCCAGGACATGCTGGACCTGCTCGGCGGCGACGCCGCCAAGCTCTCCGAGCTGGAGCGCCGCGTCGCCGGTCACCTCGGCTTCGAGCAGGGCTTCACCTCCGTCGGCCAGGTCTACCCGCGCTCGCTCGACTACGACGTGCTCACCGCCCTGGTCCAGCTGGCCGGCGCGCCGGGCTCGCTCGCCAAGACGATCCGCCTGATGGCCGGCATCGAGCTGGTGACGGAGGGCTTCAAGGAGGGCCAGGTCGGCTCCTCCGCGATGCCGCACAAGATGAACACCCGCTCCTGCGAGCGCGTCAACGGCCTGGCCGTGATCCTGCGCGGCTACGCCTCCATGGTCTCCGAGCTCTCCGGTGACCAGTGGAACGAGGGCGACGTCTCCTGCTCCGTGGTGCGCCGCGTCGCGCTGCCGGACGCGTTCTTCGCCTTCGACGGTCTCATCGAGACCTTCCTGACCGTGCTCGACGAGTTCGGCGCCTTCCCGGCCGTCATCGCCGCCGAGCTGGACCGCTACCTGCCGTTCCTCGGCACCACCAAGGTGCTGATGGCCTCGGTGCGCGCCGGCGTCGGCCGCGAGACCGCCCACGAGGCGATCAAGGAGCACGCGGTCGGCTCCGCCCTGGCGATGCGTCAGGGCGTGCGCGAGAACCAGCTGCTGGACCGCCTCGCGGCGGACGAGCGGATCCCGCTGGACCGCGCGGGCCTGGACGCCCTGCTGGCGGACAAGCTCTCCTTCACCGGCGCGGCCGCCGCGCAGGTCGGCGAGGTCGCCGCCCGCGTGGAGCAGATCACCGCCCGCTACCCGGAGGCCGCCAAGTACCGTCCGGGCGCGATTCTCTGATCCCGCTCCCGCGCTGAGACAGCACGCAGCGAAGGCCGTCGACCTCCCCACAGGTCGGCGGCCTTCGCGGTCCCAGGGTCGGCGTCACACCATGACGTGCTTGGCCTGTGTGTACTCCAGCAGGCCGGCCATCGACAGGTCGCTGCCGTAGCCGGACTGGCCGCGACCGCCGTGCGGCATCTCGGAGACGGTCGTGCCGTGGGTGTTGACCCAGACGATGCCGGTGCGCAGCTCGCGCGTCGCGCGCATCGCCCGCTCGATGTCCCGGGTCCACACGCTCGCGGCGAGCCCGAAGCGCACGCCGTTGGCGAGCCGCAGCGCCTCCGCCTCGTCCGCGAAGGACTGGACGGTGACGACCGGCCCGAACACCTCCTCCTGCACGATCTCGTCGTCCTGCCGGACCGAGGAGACGACCGTCGCCTCGTGGAAGAAGCCCTCCCGTGCCACCGGGCCGCCGCCCGCCACGATCTCGGCATGACCGGGGAGCCGGTCCAGCAGCCCACGGACGCGGGCCAGTTGGGCGGCGCTGTTGAGCGGGCCGAAGGCCGCGCCCGGCTCGTCCGGCGCACCCGTGCGCAGCGCGGCGGCCCGCGCGGCGAACGCGGCCAGGAAGGCGTCGTGGACGTCGCGGTGGACCAGCAGGCGGGTGGCGGCCGTGCAGTCCTGGCCCGTGTTGTAGAAGGCGACCTCGGCCAACGCCTCCGCGACCGCCTCCACGTCCACGTCGTCGTGCACCAGCACCGGTGCGTTGCCGCCGAGTTCGAGATGCAGACGCTTCAGGTCGGCGGCACAGGCCGCCGCGATCTCCCGTCCGGCGCGGACGCTGCCGGTGACGGCGACCATCGCGGGGGTCGGGTGCGCGACCAGCGCCGCGCCCGTGGCCCGGTCGCCGCAGACGACGTTGAGCACGCCGGGCGGCAGGTGCTCGGCCGCGAGCCGGGCCAGCAACGCGGTGGAGGAGGGGGTGGTGTCGGCCGGTTTGAGGACGACGGTGTTGCCGGCCGCCAGTGCCGGGGCCAGCTTCCACACCGCCATCATCAACGGGTAGTTCCACGGGGTGATCTGGGCGCAGACCCCGACCGGCTCACGGCGCAGCAGCGAGGTGCGGTCCTCGGTGTACTCCGCCGCCACGCTGCCCGGCAGGGCCCGGGCGGCGCCCGCGAAGAACCGCAGGGTGTCCACGACGGCGGGCAGTTCGTCGGCAAGGAAGGCGTCGCGCGGCTTGCCGGTGTCGGCGCACTCGGCCTCCGTGAACTCCTTGAGGTGGCGTTCCACGGAGTCCGCGAGGCGCAGCAGGGCCCGTTGCCGTCGGGCCGGCGTGGTGCGCGACCAGCGGTCGAAGGCCGCCTCCGCGGCGACGCAGGCCGCGTCGACGTCCGCAGGGCCGGAGCGGGCGGCGTGGGCGTGGGTCCGTCCGGTGGACGGGTCGACCAGTTCGCTCTGCGCGCCGGTCACCGCGGGCCGGTCCTGGCCGCCGATGTGGTTGAGCACCAAGAGAGGTGAGTGGACGTCAGCCACGGCGCAGTGCCTCCTTCGCGGCGGCGCGGCCGGTGCGGACCGCGCCCTCCATGTAGCCGGCGACCCACTGGTCGGAACCGCAGACGTAGAACGGCGGTTCGTGGGTGGCGTGCAGTGGGCCGACCCGCTGCACGTCGCCGGGCACCCACTGGGTCACGTAGCCCTGCGTCCACGGGTCGGTGCCCCAGCAGCGCAGCCACGCCGCCAGTGGGTCGAGCGCGGGCGGCCCGTACAACACCGCTATCTCGGACAGGAGTTCGCGCTCGCGCAGCTGGGCCGGCATGCCGAGCAGCGGGCCCAGGCGCTCCGGCGGAACGAGTGCCGAGAGCACGGCCGTGCTCTGCGGCCAGGTGCTGCCGAGCACGCCCTCGCACTCCGACAGGCCGCTGAGCCCCCGCTCCCGCCAGAACGGCTGCCGGTAGGCGGCGACGAACTTGGCGGCCAGGGCGTGGCGTTGCGCGTGCAGGGAGGCCAGGCGCGCATCGGAGACGCCGGTGACGGTGACGTCCCGCAGCGGTCCGACCGGCAGCGCGCTCACCACCGCCGAGGCGGTGAGCGTCTCGCCGCCGCGGAGGCGGACCGTGCAGCGGTCCGGCCGGACGTCCAACGCGGTCACCGGTGCGCCCAGTCGGACGCGCGGGCCGAGCTCCTCGGCCATCCGCAGGGCGACCGTCGCCGATCCCTCGGCGACCCGCAGGCCCTCCCAGTCCTCGTAGTCGTAGTGGCCCGCGCTCGGCACCGCCGCCTGCTTGCGCAGCGCGGCCAGCAGCGAGGTGCGCTCGATCGAGCCGTCGGCCAGCCCCAACGCGCCGATCTCCCACAGCCGCACCACCGCCGGCGACGCCTTGCGGGAGCGCAGCCAGGCGCCCACCGAAAGACCGTCCAGGGCCGCCACGTCCGGGTGCGACCACGGGTCGTCCGGGTCGACGGTCCGGGCCAGGTCGACGAACTCGGCGGTGGCCTTGCGGTGTTCGGCCTCGTCCTCGGGGCCGAACCAGTGCGGCGGGTCGCCCGCCGAGACACCCTCGGGTGTGGCCCGGGCGATCAGGCCCGGTTCGGCGACGTAGCTGGGGACGAGCGTCAGCTCCAGCTCCTCGACCAGCCCCAGGTAGGCCGTGTGGGCCCGGCCGACGACCTCGCCGCCCAGCTGGACCAGCCGCCCGTCCGGCAGTTGCTGCTGCTCGACCCGCCCGCCGACGCGCTCGCGGGCCTCGACGACGAGCACGTCGACACCGGCGTGGACGAGGTCCCGCGCCGCGCTCAGCCCGGCCAGGCCGGCGCCGAGCACGATGACGTCGTGGTTCACTTCGGTTCCCTTCCTTCGACGCCTGGGTGGTCAGTGGCTCAGCACCAGCGCGTGCTCGGGGTCGTAGGCCAGCTCGACGGTCTCGCCGCCCGCCCAGCGGTCCTCCATCCGGGCGCGGGCGGTGTTCTGCTCCAGCGCCGCGACGGTGACACCCGGCGCGAGCTCGATCAGGTACGTCGTGGTGGGGCCGGAGTAGACCGTCTCCCGGATCACGCCGTTGACGACCGGCATGCCGGGCTCGAAGTCGGAGAGCCAGATCTTCTCCGGCCGGATCGACACGTCCACCGCGCTGCCCTCGGCGATTCCGGGGCGCGGGCCCACCGGCAGCGCCGGGCCGCCGTCCAGGTGCACGGCGCCGTCCCGGAAGACACCGCCGACCAGGTTGGAGGTCCCCATGAACGCGGCCACGAACCGGCTCTCGGGCCGCTCGTAGACGTCCTCGGGCGTGCCGCACTGCTCGACCCGGCCGCCGTTCATCACCGCGACCCGGTCGGACATGGTCAGCGCCTCGTCCTGGTCGTGGGTGACGAAGACGAAGGTGATGCCGACCTCGCGCTGGATCTGCTTCAGCTCCACCTGCATCTGGCGCCTCAGCTTCAGGTCCAGCGCCGCCAACGGCTCGTCCAGCAGCAGGACCGCCGGGCGGTTGACCAGCGCCCGGGCCAGGGCGACGCGCTGGCGCTGGCCGCCGGAGAGTGTGCGCGGCTTGCGCTCCGCCATCCCGCCCAGCTGGACCAGGTCGACCATGGCGCCGACCCGCTCGCGGATCTCCGCCTTCGGCACGCCCTTGCGCTTGAGGCCGAAGGCGATGTTGTCGGCGACGCTGAGGTGATCGAAGAGCGCGTAGCTCTGGAAGACGGTGTTGACGTTGCGCTTGTTCGGCGGCAGCGAGGTGACGTCCTCGCCGGAGAGCAGCACGGCGCCCTCGGTCGGGTCGGCGAAGCCGCCGATCATGCGCAGGGTGGTGGTCTTGCCGCAGCCGGAGGGGCCGAGGAGCGAGAAGAACTCGCCCGGGGCGATGTCCAGGCACAGGTCGTGCACCGCGTGGGAGCCGTTGAACTCCTTGCCGACGTGGTCGAGTCTGACGGCGGGCACGGCTTCGGGTGCGGCGGAGGGTGCAGTGGTCGGCGTCATGGGTGTCACTCCCCGGAGATGAGGTCGAGGCCGCCGCGGCGGCCGAAGAGACGCGGGATGGCCAGGGCGAGGCCGATGAGGGTGATCGAGCCGGCCAGCATCAGCGTCCCGACCGCGTTGATCGTCGGTTCGACGCCGAAGCGGATCGCGGAGTAGATGCGCACGGCCAAGGGCTGCGGGTCGACGCCGGTGGTGAAGTAGGCCAGCACGAAGTCGTCGAAGACGAGCGCGAAGATCAGCACGGCGCTGGCCAGGATGGCGGGCAGCAGCGCCGGCAGCGTCACCAGGCGCAGCGCCTGCCAGCGCGTCGCACCGAGGTCCATCGCGGCCTCCTCGACCTCCGGGTTCAACGCGGCGACCCGGGAGCGCAGGATGACCGTGACGTAGGAGATGGAGAAGGTGATCTCGGCGATCATCACCGTGCCGCTGTTGAGCGTGACACCGAGGCCCTTGAAGAGCAGCAGCGAGGCGACGCCGGTGACGATCTCCGGGGTGATCAGCGGCACCATCATGATGAGCCCCGCGTAGGCGCCGAGCCGTCCCTTGTTGCGGACCAGGCCGAGCGCGAGCGCCACCCCCAGGACGACCGAGCCGAGCATGGCGACGAGGGAGACCTCCAGGCTCATCCCGAGCGAACCGAGCAGGACCGAGTCGTGGAAGAAGGCCTCGTACCAGCGCAGCGAGAAGCCCTTGAAGATCGTGAGCGACTTCTGCGCGTTGAAGGAGAAGAGCACGACCATGGCGATCGGCAGGTAGAGCAGGACGAAGAAGACCACGGTGACGGCGATCGCGAACACCGGCCTGCGGCGTTGGCCGCGACGTCTGCGGGGGCGCGGCGGGGGAGCGGTGGGGTTCATCGGGTGGCCTCCGCCTCGTCCTTGCGGGTGCGCCGCAGGTAGCCGAACATCGCGAGCAGCAGCACGGCCATCAGCGCCATCGTCAGCGCGGAGCCCAGCGGCCAGTCCTGGCCTTCGAAGAACTTGTCCTGGATCAGGTTGCCGATCATGATCTGGTTCGGTCCGCCCATGAACTGGGCGCTGACGAAGTCGCCCATCGCGGGCAGGAAGACCAGGACCATGCCGGCCGCCGCGCCCTGCCGGGTGGCGGGGACGGTCACGAAGAGGAAGGTGCGCAGCGGCCCGCCGTACAGGTCGCGCCCGGCCTCGATCAGCGCCGTGTCCATGCGCTCCATGGCGGCGTAGAGTGGGATGATCATGAAGACGACGAAGCCGTAGACCAGCCCGGCGATGACGCCGAACCCGGTGTTGAGGATCTTGGTGTGGTCGTCCGCGAGCCCGACGGCGCGCAGCAGCTGCAGCACCGGCCCGTCGTCGGACAGCAGCACCGACCACCCGTACATCCGCACCAGGTAGTTGGCGAAGAACGGCACCACGATCGCGGCGATCAGCGCGTTCTTGAAGCGGCCCGCGTGCAGTGCGACCGCGTAGGCCACCGGGTAGGCGATCAGCAGGCAGATCACCGAGGTCAGCAGCGCGTAGCCGAGGGAGCGGACCATCACGTCCCGGTAGGCCGGGTCCGCCAGCGCCTTGAGGTTGCCGAGGTCGGTACCGAACCGCGGATCGCCCAACTGGTCCGTGGTGCCGAAGGAGATGGCGGCGACCAGCAGCAGTGAGGCGATGAAGAACACCGACATCCACACGGTGCCGGGCAGGGTGAGCCAGGTCCAGATCCGCGCGCCTGCGGCGGAGGGACGGGGTCGTCGTCCGCGTCCGCCGACGTTCTTGGCCGGCGCCGGTCTCTCGGTCCGGACGGGGGTGCGCAGTGCCATCTCAGCCCGCCTTCACGTCGGTCCAGGCCGTGTCGCGCGCCTGCGCGCCGTCGCCGCTCGGATTGCGGAAGTAGAGCGACGGCTTGAGGTCGCCCGGTTCGATCACGCACTGCGGCAGCTGCTTGACCATCGCCGCGTAGGTGGCCTCCGTGCCGTGGACCGGCATCGGGTAACCGAGGTACTGGATGGTCTTGATCGCGTTCTCGGGGCGCAGCATGTAGTCGATGAACAGCATCGCCGTGCCGGGATGCTCGGCGTTGGCGGGTATCGCGAAGCAGTCGGAGTTGATCGGCGATCCCTCCTTGGCCACCTCGAAGCCGTACAGCGTCGCGTCCTTGGCCTGGCTGAGCACGCTGACCATGTCGCCGCTCCAGGCCTGGGTCATCGTGGCGGTGCCGTTGAGCAGGTTGTTGTAGTCGTCGCTGGAGAAGCCGCGCAGGTGCGGGCGGAGCGTCTGGAGCAGCGAGGTCATCCGGTCGAGGTCGCCCTGCGCGGTGGTGTTCGGGTCCAGGCCCAGCTTGAGCGCGGCCATGCCCAGCACCTCGTCCTCGTCGTCGAGGAGGAAGGTGGTGCCGCTGGACTGCGCGTCCCACAGGTCCTGCCAGGAGCCGGAGAGGGCGCCCAGCTTGTCGCGGCGCCAGCCGATGCCCGTCTTGTACATCGTGAACGGCACGGTGTGCGCGGACTTCGGGTCGTACCAGGGGTCGTCGAAGTAGGAGTAGCTGCCGAAGACGAGCTCGGCGTTGCGCAGCTTGCTGTGGTCGATGGCGTACAGGCGGCCCGCCTGGGCCAGGCGCTGCGCGTACTTGGCGGAGGGGAAGATGACGTCGTACTTGTTGCCCGCGTCCAGCTTGGCGACCATGCCCGGCATCGAGTCGAAGTTCGACTGGATGATCTTGACGCCGTACTCCTTCTGGAAACCGGCGAAGACGGAGGGGTCGATGTAGTCGGCCCAGTTGAAGTAGACGAGCGGGCCGTCGACCTTCATGTCGATGGGCTTCTCGGTCTGCGCCACGGGCACGGTGGCGGGCTGGCTGAAGCCGCAGCCGGCCAGGCTCAGGCCGAGGGCGCCGAGACCGCCGGCGCGGAGCAGGGATCTGCGGGAGAGCTGGGGGAGGTGATCGGACATCGGTGTCCTCTCCGGGTGGGTGGACCGGCGGGGTATGGGCGGGGCCGGTCGGAGGTGACGGAGGGTGTGCGGCATCCCGGGCTCTGGTCAGGGGCGGTGAGCAGGGAGGACGCACCGGGCGCGCTCAGCGGGGCGCGCGGCGCGCGGCGTGCGCCACGCGGCGGAAGCAACGGAAGGGGTGCGGTGGTGGGGGATGTGCGCTGGGGCGGTGGCGCGTCGCGCCCTGGTCAGCCGCGGTGGTCGGTCGGGACCTTGGGCGACCCGGGCGGGAACGGGGTGGTCAGGCCGAGCTGCGGGGCGACGACGGACCAGATCTGGTCGCGGGCGTCCGCCACGTCCGACGGGGACGAGCCGAGCAGGATCCTGGTCCCGAAGCCGTTGGTCAGCGCGATCACCAGGTCCGCGAGACGGCCCACGTCGCACGCGCCGAACTCGCCGGCCGCCTGACCGTCGCGGACGACGCCCGCGATCCACTCCCGCAGGTTGCCGTACAGGTCGCGGGCGACTCCGAGTGAGTCCGCGTCGCGCACCGCGCGCAGGTGCAGCTCCTGCCAGAGCAGGAAGTCCCGGCGCAGCTCGGTGTCGATCGGCAGGCACGCGTCGACGACCCGGCCCAGCTGCCAGGTGTGCGGCAGCTCGTCGGGCGGCTCGGCGGCGTAACCCTCGACACCGGCGTGCTCGTAGGAGAAGGCCAGCGCCTCCAGGAACAGCTTCTCGCGGGTCTCGAAGTGGTAGTGCAGCAGGGCCGAGGAGACCCCGGCACGCTCCGCCACCATCCGCATCCGGACCTTCTCGAAGCCGACCTCGGCGATGGTGTCGCAGGCCGCGAGCAGGATCGCGCGCCGCGTCTGCTCCGCGCGCTCCTCGTTGCTGCCGCGGCGACCGGCCGCGGGCGCGGTCGTGCTCACGCGGTCGCCTCCGGCTCGGTGGTGGGTCCGGCGGCGGGGGCTGCGTCCCCGGCGGAGGCCCGGTCGAGGTCGGCGCGGATGCGGTCGGCGAACCAACCCACCGCCGACTCGCGGCGCGAGAGCGGGCCGGGCTGGAACCCCGGCGTGCTCAGGCCCTGCTGGACGCGGGCCACCAGCTCGGCGTCCTCGTCGTTGGTGATCCACCCGATCCGGATGTTCAGCCGACGGGCGAGCTTCGTGCGCAGGCCGGAACCCGGCTTGGTGTAGAAGGCGCCGGGGATCGCCACGCGATCGGGTGCGCTGGGGACGGCGGTCCAGGCGATCACGTGATCAGGATAGAAGTCCAGCAGCGTGTTCGGGTAGATCACCGCGTAGCGCCACGTGCGCCGGTCCGCCTCGGTCAGGCCCGGCATCGGGCTGACGAGCCGCTGGTAGAGACGCTCAAGCAGGTTGGAGGAGGGCTTGTCGCGCAGCGGCGACTCGAACAGCACGTAGGAGTCGTGCAGTTCGCCGCTGGTGTAGCGCTGGTAGTCCAACAGGCGCATCAGCGCCGGGTGGGCCACGGGAACGTGGTAGCCCTCCAGGTAGTTGTCGACGGCGACCTTCCAGTTGGCGTGCTGCACCTCCGCGCCGGCCAGGTCGTGGATCCGGCCGCGCCCGATGGGCTCCAGATCCGCAGGGACGTAGCGGCCCACCGCCTCGGCCAGACCGGCGCAGCTCTCCGCCAGCGGCGTGGCGCGCCCGTCCAGGTTGACGAAGACGAAGCCGAGGAACGACTCCACCGCGACGGGGAAGAGGCCCAGCTTGGGCTTGTCCAGGCACGGGATCTGCCGGGCCTCCGGCGCGCCGACCAGACTGCCGTCGAGGCGGTAGGTCCAGCCGTGGTACGGGCAGCGGATCGCCTTGCCGGAGGGCTCCGGGGCGGAGACCAGCCGGGTGCCGCGATGGCGGCAGACGTTCAGGTGGGCGGCGAGACCGCCGTCCTCGGTGCGCACCACCAGGACCTCTCGTCCGGCGGCCCGGGCGGTGAACCGGGCACCCGGGCCCGGCAGATCGGACTCGTGCCCGACCAGCTGCCAGGAGCGGGCGAACACCTGCTCCTGCTCGGCTTCGGCGACGGCCGGATCGGTGTAGTAGCGGGCGGCCAGCGCCGCCGCCGGCGGTGCGGCGTCGTTCGTGGCGGGCGGTTCGGTGGGGCGGGTCAGTTCGGACTGCATGACGCTCCTGCTCGTCGCGCGGGGCGGGGGTGGGGCAGGGACTGACTGTCTGCTCAGCGAGTGGTGCGGCAAGGTTGCGCCCTGACGAGGTCGGTGTCAATACTTGCTGACTAACTGGTTGGTCAGTACTTTGGTCGTCACCGCCAGGCCGACACCGGCGCTCCTGATGTCCCATCCCAGGAGTCGCCCCGGCCCGGGCGCGGCACTTCTTCCCACCCCTCCCACGGCCCGGCACCGCTCTCGCCGGACCTCTCCGCAGCGCACCCGTCCCACCACGGAGGCAGGCATGCACGGATCCCGCAGGAACGCCTGGCTCGGACTGACCCCCGAGCCGGAGCTCGAGCTGCCGTACGCGGTGGCCCGACTCCGCGCTCGGGGCAGCGCCGCGAGCGCGGAGTCGTCCGAGACGGAGAGGAGCCGCGTCGAACGCCTGATCCTGCACGGCACCCAGCGCACCTGGCTCGCCTACCTGCACGAGGTCGCCGAGCTGGTGGTGGCGGTGGCCACTGGAACCGGTCCACCGGGCGGCGACCAGATCGAGGCGGCGCTCGTCGCGGGAGAGGTCGTCCTCGGCCACCACCGGATGCTGATCGGCCTCCCCGGCCCGGCGTACGAGCAGACCGCCGCCGATCGGGCCCTGCTCGGCCGTGCGGTCGAACGGCTCGCCCGCCGGCAGCCGGCGCCGAGCGATCGCCCGAGCCGTGACGCGACCGCGCGGGACGCGGCCACCCCTCACGGGACCACCCGAGACGCGACCACCCGAGACGCGACCACCCGAGACGCACAGGCAGGTTTGCGATGACCGTGATCCACACCCCCACCCCTTCCGGCACCCCGGCGTGCGTGCTCGGCCCGACCCCGGACCAGGTCGAGAGCCTCGCCGCCTACCGAGCCCGGGGCGGTTACCGCGCCGACATGGCGCCCGAGGAGTTGCTGGCCCGCGTCGAGGCGGCCGACCTGCGCGGCCACGGCGGCGCGGGCTTCCCGACGGTGGTGAAGCTGCGCGCCGTGCGCGACGGCGCCGGGACCGCAGTCGTCGTCGCCAACGGCGAGGAGGGGGAGCCGGGTTCGGTCAAGGACCGCTGGCTGCTGCGGGCCCGCCCGCACCTGGTCCTCGACGGCCTCACCCATGCCGCCCGCATCACCGGCGCCGACCGGGCCTACGTCTACCTGTCCGATCCGGCCGCGGCGGCAGCCGTGCGCGACGCGCTCGGCGCGTGCGACCCCGACCCCGCCCTGCGTGTCGAGGTCGTGCGCACCGAGCCCGCCTACGTCGCGGGGGAGGAGAGCGCCGTCGTCCGCCGCATCGACGGCGGGCCGGCGCTGCCGACCGCCAAGCCGCCGCGTCCGTTCGAACGCGGCGTCGGCGGAGCGCCCACCCTGATCTCCAACGTCGAGACGCTGGCCCGCCTCGCGCTGCTGGCTTCCGACGCGGCGGCCACAGGGACCGTGCTGCTGACCCTGTCCGGGGGCGGTCTCCCGGCCGCGGTCCTGACCGAGGCCCCTTACGGCGTCGCGTTGGCCCGCCTCGCCGCCGACCACGGGGTGCTGCCGCCTTCGGGCGTCCTGATGGGCGGCCTGTTCGGCGGGCTCCTTCCCCCCTCCGCCCTTCGGCTGTCACTGGACCGGGACCTCCTGGCCCGGGCAGGGACGGGTCTGGGCTGCGGGGCGATCCGGTTCCTCGCCCCCGACGAGTGCCCGGTGTCGGTCGCGGCCGATGCCGTCGACCACCTGGCCGTCGAGAGCAGCCGTCAGTGCGGGGTGTGCGTCTCCGGCACCCGGGCCCTGCGCGACACCCTCGTCGCCCTGTCGGAAGGCCGGTGCGACGCCGACGGTCTTGCCGCACTGAGCCGTTGGGCGCAGGGCCTGCCCGGCCGCGGTGCCTGCGGCCTCCTCGACGCCGCCGCCCGCCTGGCCGGTTCGCTGCTCACGGGCTTCCCCGACCTGGTCGACGCCCACCGCAGCAGCCCTTGCCCGACCTGCGCCGCAACCCCACCGAGCGGCGGCCACCGCCTCCGCGTCCCGGTTCCTGTTCCGGTTCCTGTTCCTGTTCCGGCGCGGGATCCGGTCCCCAACGCGGCAGCGACGTCAGTGACGGCGGCGTTGCCCCACTCGCCGGCGCCGGCCTGCGTCGGCTGACGCCACCCGACTTGCCACCCCACGTCACCACCGCTCACCCCAGAGGGACCGCCATGAAACTCCGCATCGACTCCACCCGCTGCCAGGGCTACGGGGAGTGCCTTCCGCCCGCGCCCGGCCTGATCGAACTCGACGAGTGGGGCTACGCGCAGCTCCTGACCGTGGAACTGACCGCCGATCAGGAGCCCTCCGCCCGTGCGGCCGTCGACTCCTGCCCCAACAGTGCCCTGCGGCTGGAGCGATGACCGATGAGACGTGACCTCACCGCCCTCTTCGACCCGGCGTCCGTCGCCGTCCTCGGCGCCAGCGACGACCCGGCCAAGTACGGCCACGCCATTGCCGTCCAGGCGCTGCGCGCGAACGGCCGTCGCCCGCTGCACCTGGTCAACCGGCGCGGCGGGACCGTGCTCGGACGCACCGCCGCCACCAGCCTCGGTGCGATCGGCGAGCCGGTCGAGCTGGTCGTCGTCAGCGTCCCGCAGGCGGGCTTCGAGGACGCCGTGGACGAGGCGCTCGCCTGCGGGGCCCGCGCGATCGTGGCCATCACGGCGGGCTTCGCCGAGCTCGGCGCGGCGGGCCTGGTCCGGCAGCAGGCCGTCGCCGACCGTGTGCGGGCCGCCGGTGCGCTGCTGGTCGGCCCGAACTGCCTGGGTGTCGCCGACAACACCACCGAGCTCTTTCTCGCCTCCGACCGTTTCGCCCCTGGCGGCATCGCACTGCTGAGCCAGAGCGGCAACCTCGCCCTGGAGCTGCAACTGCGGCTCGCGCCGCAGGGGCTGGGATTCTCCCGGTTCGTCTCCCTGGGCAACCAGGCCGATGTGACCCTGGTCGACCTCGTCGCGGACTGCGCCCGGCACGAGGGCACCCGGGCGATCGCCGTCTACGCCGAGGACTTCGGCGACGGGCGCGCCTTCGCGGAGGCGGCCGCCCGTGCGGGCAAGCCCGTCGTGCTGCTCACCGCCGGGCGGGGCGACGCGTCCGCGCGCAGCGCCAAGTCGCACACCGGCGCGCTGACCACCTCCGGCGACGTGGTCATCGCCGCCTGCCGCGACGCGGGCATCGAGCTGACCCGCACACCGCGCGAACTCGCGTGCGTGCTGGGCGCGCTGGACGCCGGGCGGCGCGCCCGGGGCCGCCGCGTCGCCGTCTTCACCGACGGCGGCGGCCACGGCTCGATCGCCGCCGACGCCGTCGAGTCGGCGGGGCTGGCGGTGCCCGAACTCTCCGCGCCCCTGCAGGCTGACCTCGCCGACCTGCTGTGGCGGCAGTCCGCGGTGGGCAACCCCGTCGACCTGGCCGGCATGGGGGAGCAGGACCCGATGTCCTACGCCCGCACCGTGCGGGCGCTGTTGGACTCCGACGAGGTCGACGCGGTGCTGCTGACGGGCTACTTCGGCGGCTACGCGGCGGCGGAGGGCGGACTGGGCGGAGCGGAAGGCGCTCTGGGCGCCGGTGAGCTGGCCGCGGCCGAGGCGATCGCGGACGCGGTACCCGCGTCGGGCAAGCCTTTGGTGGTGCAGTCGATGTACCCCTCCTCGCCCAGCTGTCAGGCCCTGCGGGCCGTCGGCATCCCCGTCCACGAGGCGGTGGAGGACGCGGCCCGCGCGCTCGTCGCCCTGGCGCCGTCGCCCGCGCCGGCCACGGAGTCCGGCGCGCCCTGCCCGGCGCTGCAGCCGCTGCCGCCGGTGGCCGCCGAGCCGGTCGGTGATCCCGACTACCACGTCACCCGCCGGCTGCTCGAGACCGCCGGTGTCCCCTTTCCGCCCGCGCGAGAGATCCGCTCGGAGGACGAACTGCGGGCCGCCGCGCGCGAGTTCTCCGGCCCCTACGTGCTCAAGGCGCTGCACCTGCTGCACAAGTCCGACGCCGGAGGCGTCGTGCTGCGACTCGCCGACGAGGAGGCGCTCGTCGCCGCCCACCGGTCGATGCACGCCCGGCTCGGCGCGCCGTCGTACTCGGTGGAGGCCATGGCGGACCTCAGCGACGGCGTGGAACTGATCGTCGGCGTCAACCAGGATCCCCGGTTCGGGCCGGTGGCCATGGTTGGACTCGGCGGCGTGCTCACCGAGGTGCTGGGGGACGTGGCCTTCGCCCTCGCGCCCGTGACCGCGGAGCACGCCGAACGCCTGCTGCGCGGCCTGCGCAGCGCCGCCCTGCTCGACGGCGTCCGCGGCCGCCCGGCCCTGGACGTGGGCGCGGCGGCGCAGGCCGTCGCCGCGATCACCGCCGCTGCGGCCGCCCGTCCCGAGTTCGCGGAGCTGGAGGTCAACCCGCTGCTGGTGACCCCGCGCGGCGCGCTCGCCCTGGACTCCCGCGCCGTCCCCGCCTGAGTTCCCACCGCCAACCCACCACCCCACCCCCACCCACTGCAGGAGACCTGAGCCCATGGACTTCCGCTACACCCCCGAACAGGCCGACCTCAAGCGCCGCGCCGCCGGCTACGCCCGGCTGCTGATGCAGTACGAGGACGAGTCCGAGCAGGCCGGCGGGCCGCTGCCGGCCGAGACGGTGCGGGAGCTGACCCGCGCCGCGATGGACGCCGGCGTCTACGCCATCAACATGCCCGTCGAGTTCGGCGGCCCGGGCCTGTCCCTGCTGGACCAGGTGATCGTCGAGGAGGAGTTCGGCAAGGTCACCAACTGCCTGTGGGACATCCCGTGGCGCCCGGCCAACGTGCTGGTCCACGGCACGGAAGCGCAGCGTGAGAAGTACCTGCTGCCGATCGTCCGGGCCGAGAAGTTCGACGCCTTCGCCGTCACCGAGCCCGGTGCCGGATCCGACCCCTCCTCCGGCACGACCACCGCCACCCGCACCGAGGGCGGGTGGCTGCTCAACGGCGAGAAGTGGTTCGTCACCTGCGGCGACATCGCCGATTTCCTCGTGGTTCAGGCCGACGCCGGGCCGGAGCGCGCCGCCACGCTCTTCTTCGTCGACAAGCAGGCACCCGGCGTCACCATGTCGCGCGTCCCGCGCTTCATGCACACCGCCGTCAACGGGCACCCCGAGTTCACCTTCGCCGACGTCTTCGTCTCCGACGAGGACGTCCTGGGCGAGGTCGGCCAGGGCTACGAGCTGACGAAGGAGTGGTTCACCGACGAGCGCCTGATGATCGCCGCCCGGACGGTCGGCGCCGCCGAGCGCGCCCTGGAGCTCGCCCGGGACTGGGCCGTGCGGCGCGAGCAGTTCGGTCAGCCGATCGCCTCCTTCCAGCTGGTGCAGGGCATGCTCGCGGACTGCGCCGCGGAGATCGCGGTGCACCGCGCCTACACCCATCAGGTCGCCTGGGAGGCCGACCGGCCCGACACCGACCGCAAGACCCTGCACGCCAAGGCATCCACGGCCAAGCTCGCCGCCAGTGAGGCGGCCGGACGCGTCGTGGACCGGTGCGTGCAGATCTTCGGCGGGCGCGGCTACGACCGCAGCTACCCCGTCGAGCGGATGTACCGGGAGCTGCGGGTCGACCGGATCTGGGAGGGCACCTCCGAGATCCAGCGCCTCATCATCGCCAACGAGCTGATCAAGCGCGGCACCCGTGCCCTCCAGCTGCCCACGCACTGACGCAACGCCCGTTCCACCCACCCTGCCCAGCTTCGTCTTCTTCGTCTTCTTCTTCCGCTGAGGAGCACCCACCATGGACTTCCGTCTCACCCCGCGTCAGGCCGAGCTCAAGGCCCGGGCCCGGGAGCTGATGGACTTCGTCGCCAAGTACGAGGTCGACTGCGAGGAGAACAACGGCCTGCCCCGCGAGGCGCACGACGCCGTCCGCGAGGCCGTCCTCGACGCCGGACTGCAGGCCGTCAACATGCCCGCCGAGTGGGGCGGCGCCGGGCTGACCATCCTGGAGCAGGCCGTCGTCCAGGAGGAGCTGGGCCGGCTGACCGGTGCCCTGTGGGACATGGTCTGGCGACCCGCCAACGCCCTGCGCTTCTGCACCCCGGAGCAGCGCGAGCGCTACCTGGTCCCCGTCATCAAGGGCGAGCGGCGCGACTGCTACGCCGTCACCGAGCCGGGCGCCGGTTCCGACCCGCAGAACCTCGCCACCACCGCCACCCGCACGGACGGCGGCTGGCTGATCAACGGCGAGAAGTGGTTCGTCACCGTCGGCGACCACGCCGACTTCCTGATCCTGCTCGCCGCGGCGGGGGAGGAGAAGGCGCCGACGCTGTTCCTGGTCGACAAGGACACTCCCGGCATCGCGATGACGCGGGTTCCGCGCTTCATGCACACCTTCGTCTACGAGCACCCCGAGTTCACCTTCACCGACGTGTTCGTCCCCGAGGACGCCGTGCTCGGCGGGCTCGGCAACGGATACGACATCACTCGGTCCTGGTTCACCGAGGAGCGGCTGATGATCGCCGCGCGGACCATCGGCGCCGCCGAGCGCGGCCTGGAGCTCGCCCGGGACTGGGCGGTGGAGCGGCAGCAGTTCGGTCAGCCGATCGCCTCGTTCCAGCTGGTGCAGGGCATGCTGGCGGACAGCGCCGCGGACATCGCGGTGCACCGCGCCTACACCCACCAGGTCGCCTGGGAGGCCGACCAGCCCGACACCGACCGCAAGACCCTGCACGCCAAGGCCGCCATCGCGAAGCTCTCCGCCAGCGAGGCGTCCGGCCGGGTCATCGACCGGTGCGTGCAGATCTTCGGCGGTCGCGGCTACGACCGCAGCTACCCCGTCGAGCGTCTCTACCGCGAGCTGCGGGTGGACCGGATCTGGGAGGGCACCTCGGAGATCCAGCGCCTCATCATCGCCGGTGAGCTGGTCAAGCGCGGGACGGGGGTGCTGCAGCTGCCGTCGGCCGACTGACCTCGGTGCCGGGCGGGTCCGCTCCGGATGCCGACATCGGGGATCGGCGTTAGCTTCGCTGTAGTCGCCCATCTGTGATCGAACGGCGACAGACAGTGACGACGACAGGCGAAGGAGTGCGGGCATGCCCGGCAAGTTCGAAGTGCACAGCGACAAGGCGCAGGAGTTCCGGTTCACGCTCAAGGCCGCGTCGGGCGAGGTCATCGCGGTCAGCGAGGTCTTCGACTCGCGCGAGGCCTGCGAGCGCAGCATCGAGGCGGTGCGCAAGCACGCCCCCTACGCCAAGCTCGTCGAGTCCGGCGCGCCGGTCGGCTGACGCCTCCCTTTCAGCCTCCCTTCACGAGGCCGAGGCTGTGTCGACGCCGTGCCGAGGCCGTACCGATGCCGGGTGAGAGGTACTCCTCGCCCGGCATCGGCACGCCTCGGACGACTACTGCGCGTGTCGGGGTGGCGCTTCCGCGTGCGCGGGCGGATAATTGGATCATGACGGGACAATCCGGGACATCGGTTCGGGTCTGGGTCAAGACCGAGATCGGCCCCCGGCACGTCGTCGCCCAGGCACACGACGCGCTCAACAACCCCATCGGCGAGGAGACCGTGGTCACCGAGCCCCACGACCTCTACGAGATGGCCCGACGCTACGGCGTCACCCTGGACCACTTCGACTTCGAGGGTGAGAGCGCCGACATCGTCGAGTCGCTCACCCCGCCGAATCAGGCCTGAATCGGCGCCCAAGCGGACGACGTTCTGTCAAATCGTTATCGGACAAGGCGTTGTGGGGCCCGGACGGTCGCACCATCGTTGGGGCATGTTCGCCGAACTGGTGCCCAAGCCGCGGACCCTGGCCCGGGCCGCGCTGACCGTCGCCTATCTGGGCCTGATGCTCGTGATGACCGTGGTCGCCTGGCAGGGCGGCAAGGTCGACCTCTCCCAGGTCGGCCAGGTCTTCGGTGCGCTCGCCGCCGGACTCCTCGGCGCCGTCATCAACCCAGGCAGCGGCTCCAAGCCGCCCGCGGGGGAGGGCGGCGGCGAGAACCGGGGAAGCCTGAGCGAGACCGACGCCTTCTGGGCCGTGCAGACCGTCGTCGGCTGCGCGGCGCTGCTGCTCACCGCCCTGGCCCTCGCCGTGAACGGCAGCGGCCATGCCAACGCCCCCGACGCCTTCGTGGCCGTCGCGGCGGCGTTCAGCGCGCTGTTCCTCGACACCCGCAACCTCACCCACACCCTGACCGACCCGGCGGACCCGCCGGCCCCGGTCCACGGCAGTCCGTCCGGCAGCCCGTCGACCGGAACGGGCGCGACCACCCTCGCCCACATCCCGACCCAGTCCTCGGGCGCGGCGGACGACGCCTCGTCCGCCGGCTCCTAGCCGGACGGACGGGCCCTCGGGACAGGGTCCGCTCCTCGAAGGCCGCTCCTCGAAGGCCGATCCCTGGCGGCCGGTCCTCGAAGGCTCGTCCTGACAGCTAGTCCCCGAAGGCGGGGGCGTAGCGGATCGAGCCGCCCGGGACCGGGCGGCCCGGGTCGAGGGCGAGGGCCATCATGGCCTCGTCCGGCACCGCGAACGGCGGCCGGATGCCGTAACCCGAGGCGGGGACGAAGCCGAAACGCGGGTAGTAGGCCGGGTGGCCGAGGACCAGCACCAGTTGTTCCCCGGCTGCGTGAGCGGCCGTCAGCAGCGCGCGGATCATCGCCGCGCCGGCGCCCTGCCGCTGCCAGGCCGGCAGCACCGCGACGGGTGCGAGGGCCAGCGCCGGCACGCCGTCCACGTGACAGCGGGTCAGCAGCGCGTGGCCGACCACCCCGCCGTCCGGGTCCAGGGCGACCACGGAGAGCTCGGGCAGCCACGCCTCCGGGTCCTGCCGCAGCGCGTCGACGAGATCGGCCTCGTTCGGGGTGGGGAACGCCGCGAGGTTGACGCGGCGCACCGCGGCGCGGTCCGAACCGTCCGGCGCCTCCGCGTGCACCTGGCGCTCCCAGTCCCAGCCCCCGACCGGGAACTGCCCCGACGACTGGGCGCCCCGGATGAACGTCACGGGACGGTACGGCTGGTCAGGGCCCGGCTCGGAGATCATTTCTGCCATGCCTCACCCTACGTCCGGTCGGGTGGTGCAGCGGATCACCCGGCGGCTTCGCGTCGTGGCGCGGCGAGCGCCGCGAACCGCTTCCGCGTCGTGAGCTCCGCCCAGATCACCTTGCCGCCGCTGGTGAAGCGCGTCCCCCAGCGTTCGGCGAGCTGGGCCACCAGGAACAGCCCGCGACCACCCTCGTCCTCCGTGCGTGCGCGGCGCATCCGGGGGGAGACACTGCTGCCGTCCGCCACCTCGCAGATCAACGAGCGGTCGCGCAGCAGCCGCAGCTCCACCGGGCCGGACGCATGCCGGATCGCGTTCGTGACCAGCTCGCTGACCAGCAGCTCCACCGTGCCGGCCAGCTCGCCCAACCCCCAGACGTCGAGTCGGGCGACCACCTGGGTGCGCAGCCGCGAGACCGCCGCCGGATCCATGGGCACCGGCCAGCGGGCGACCATCGCCTCGCTGACTCCGCGCGTCCGCGCGATCAGCAGCGCCACGTCGTCGCGGGGCCGCTGCGGAAGCAGCGCCGAGACGACGGCCCGGCACAGCGCCTCGGGCCTGCGGTCGCGCCCCGGGCGCGCGGCCGCCAGCGCCTCGGCGAGGCGGGCGAGGCCCACGTCGATGTCCTGGCCGCGGTCCTCGATCAGGCCGTCCGTATAGAGGACGATCTCGCTGCCCTCGGGCAGGTCGAACTCGACCGCCTCGAACGGCGTGCTGCCCAGTCCGAGCGGCGGCCCCGGCGGTACCTCGGGAAAGCCGACCGAGCCGTCCGGCAGCAGCAGCGCGGGAGAGGGGTGTCCAGCACTGGCGAGCGTGCAGTGGTGGGTGACGGGGTCGTAGATGACGTAGAGGCAGGTCGCACCGATGATGCCGATGCCGCCGAGTTCGCCCTCCTCCTGGTCCATCGCGTCCACGAGCGCGTCGAGATGCCCGAGCAACTCCTCGGGCGGCAGGTCGAGCGCGGAGAAGTTGCGCACGGCCGTGCGTAGCCGGCCCATCGTCGCGGCGGCGTGGATGCCGTGCCCGACCACGTCCCCGACGACGAGCGCGACACGGGCGCCGGAGAGCGGGATGACGTCGAACCAGTCCCCGCCGACGCCCTCCTGCGCCGGCAGGTACCGGTGCGCCACCTCGATCGCGGGCAGATCCGGCAGCGCCCGCGGCAACAGGCTGCGCTGCAGGGTCAGCGCGAGCGCGTGCTCGCGGGTGTAGCGGCGCGCGTTGTCGAGGCAGACGGCGGCCCGATGCCCGAGCTCCTCGGCAAGCGTCAGGTCGTCCGCACGGAACGGGCCCGCGTCGAGCGAGCGGTAGAACGACGCCACGCCGAGCACCGTGCCCCGGGCGGACAGCGGCACAGCGATCACCGAGCCCATCCGGTACTGCTCCAGGCCCGGTTCGGACCGGACCATCCGCTCGGGCTCCTCGTCGAGCACCGCGCGCCCGCCGACCAGGGCCCGGCCCTGCGCCGACCCGGCCTGGTAGCCCACGGGCGCGCCGACCGGCACCAGCGCCCCGCCCGGCCGGAGTGTCCGCGTCGCGCTGCGGCGTATCGGAGCCGGAGCATCGCCGGCGGGCGGCTCGGCGCCGTCCGGCACCCACTCGGCCAGGTCGACGGTCGCGTACTGGGCGAAGTGCGGCAGCGCCACGTCGGCCAGCTCGTCCGCCGTCTGCGCGACGTCGAGCGTGGTCCCGATCCGCACGCCGGCCTCCCAGAGCAGGGCGAGGCGGTCGCGCGCGGCCAGGGCGACTCGGCCCGCCGCATCCCCGTGCGCGAAGGGGTGCTGGTCGACGGGGTGGTATGCGGGGATGTGCTGGTCGGACCCTGGCGGAGGGCCGAGAGAGGCGCGCCCCGGCAAAGGGTCGACCGGGGCCCGCCCCGACAGTTCGGGTGCGCGCTCGGCGGTGCTGTTCCCGCCCGCGTCGCCCGGACCCTGGCCGCCGCTGCCTAAGGTGTGCTGGACCGGCGCGGTCCAGCCGGGGGAGCTGGTGCGGCGTCGGCGGTGGCCGTGAACGCCCCGGCCCGCGCCGACGGCGCCCACTGCTCCGAGGGAACGCAGCGCCCTGTCGTGCAGGGCGCGCTCGCCCAGGGAGTACTGCTCCAGCAGCCGCTGCTCGACCGCCAGAGCCGCCTCTCGGGCGAGGGCGGCCATGAGCGGGTGGGCGTCGCGTCGTCGGCTCGTCAGGTCGACGACGCCCCGGATCGTGCCGGTGAACGGGTCCCGGATCGGCGCGCCCGCGCAGGCGAAGGCGCGGTGAGCCTCGGAGAAGTGCTCGCTGCCGAGGATCACTGCGGCCCGGCCCTCGGCCAGGACCGTGCCGATGCCGTTCGTCCCTGCTTCGTGGTCCGCCCACCCGAACCCCGGGGCGAGCTGGACCGCGTCCAGGTGGCGGTTCAGGTCGGGCTCGCCGGCCCGCCGCTCCACCACCCGGGCACGCCCGTCGGTCAACAGCACGCTGACCCGACTGCCGAGCAGTTGGCGGTGCAGCCGGTCCAGCACCGGCAGCGAGGCCACCAGCAGCCGTTCCTCCTGGACGAACTCCGGGTCGTAGGGCAGGGCCGTCCCGTCGACCGACAGCCTCCGGGCGCGGCACCGTTCCCACGACGCGAGCACCCCGGCCCGCACCGCACCTGGCGCCTCACCCCACGGCGCGTCGCTCCCGACGAGCCCGAGCACGCCCTCGAAGAATCGTTCGCGCGCCCGCGACGATCCCCCGTCGCCCTCGTGCCACGGGGCCCACGGTCGAGGTCGCGTCCCTGCGATCCCCGCCAATGCCCCGGTGACCGCCCCTGCCACACCCGGAGCGCCCGCGCCGGCCGAACTCCCCATGTCGGCAACCTCCCCGCCCGGTCCCACCCGGGCCGGGCCCTCGTGCCGTGTGCGTGCCGTGCCGTGTGCGTGCCGTGCTGTGTTCCTGCTCTGTTCCTGCTCTGTTCCTGCTGTGTTGCCGCTGCTTCCTGCTGCGTCGTGCGCCGGTTCTGTGTGCTGCCTCGTGCTCCGAAGTCGTGCCGTCACCCGACTCCGTTGCCGACGCTAGTCCCGCTCCCACGAACCGGAAGGCTTTCTCCGTCCGACCACTCGAAGGAGTGAGATCCGGCAGAAAGCGTGCGAGAGATGGACGGGAGGCGAATACTGACTCCGTCTCAGCCGCGCGCCTCCCGCTCGCCTCCTGCGGGGGCTCTTGTCGAGGGCGGCCGGGGCGAGCTAAATGGAGGCGTGGGGACGACGACGGACGCGGGTGTGCAGCCCGCCGGGGCGCAGCCCGGCGGTTCGACGGGGCTGCCCGACGCGTCGCAATTGCGGCGGCTTCGGCGGGAGCTGGAGCACGCCTGGGTCAGCTGGGGCGAGACGGACGCCGGTCGGGGCGTCGCGCGGCGACGGCCGCGAGCCTCGCGGCCCAAGCCGGGTGGCGCGGCGCTGCGGGCGGAGGTCGTCGAGTCGTGGGCGCGTAGCGGCGCCAGCCTGGACCGGGCCTGCGGAGAGGCTCCTGTCACGGACGCGGACGCGGCCCGCTCGCGCTGGGCGGAGTCGCAGCTGCGGCGCCCGGTCGGTGCGGTGGCCGACGAGTTGCGCCGGATCACCGAGGACGCGGGATTCGTGGCGGCGGTCACGGACGAGACGGGCACCATCCTGTGGACCTGCGGTGGCGCCCACATGCGGCGGGCGGCGGAGCGGATGAACTTCGCTCCGGGCGGCCGCTGGGACGAGCAGGCGATGGGCACCAACGCCCTGTCCCTGGCCCTGCTGCGGGGTCAGGCCGCGACGGTCTTCTCCGCCGAGCACTACCTCTCCGCCCTGCACGGCTGGGTCTGCTACTGCGCGCCGATCCACCACCCGGACGGCCGGGTGCTCGGGGTGCTCGACCTGTCGACCACCTGGGACCGCTCGCATCCGCTCGCCCTCTCCACGGTCCGCCTCCTCGCCGCCGGCATCGAGGAGCGGCTCCGGGAGGACGCCGCGCCCGAGGGCGTCCGGGTCGGCCCCCGGGCACGGCAGGCTCACGGCGAGGGCGGCGTGGCGCCGGCCTCGGACGCGCTGCGCCTGACCGTGCTCGGGGAGGGCCCGCGGCTGGAGCGCGGGCCGCAGGAGATCCCCTTGCGACCACGCCAGTTGGAGATCCTGACGCTGCTGGCCCTGGAGCCGGAGGGCTTCACCCCGGAGCGCCTGCACGACGCGCTCTACGGGGAGCGTCCCGTCTCGCCCTCCACGTTCAAGGCAGAGGTCTCCCACCTGCGCCGCGCGCTGGGCGGCGGCATCGCGACGCGCCGCTACGCCCTGACCCGCCCGCTGGTCTGCGACGCCGCGCTGGTCGCCGCGGCGCTGGAACGTGGGGACGCGGGGGCGGCCGTCGCCGCCTACGCGGGCCCTCTGCTCCCGCGCTCGGAGGCGCCGGGCCTGGTGGAGTGGCGTGAGCACCTCCACGTCGCCCTGCGCGAGGCGGTCCTCGCCTCCCCGGACCCGGGCCTCGCCCTGGCCTTCGGCCATCACGCCCGCTACGACATCGCCCTCCACCGCCACGCCCTCGCGCTCCTCGCCCCCGACGACACCCGCCGCGGCGTCGTCTCGGCCCGGCTCCGCACGGCTCTGGCGTAGGCCCTGTCACGGGCGCACCCGTGACGGGGTACCCCGGGGAAGGGAGGCCGCGCCCGCGGTGTGCCAGGGGAGCCGGCGGCTTCCGATGCCGCCGCCGGGCTTCGGTGCAACGGATCGGCAGGACGGCCGTGACTCCGTTCCGACGGGAGCGGAGCCACGGCCGCAGTCTCGGGGCAGCCGAGGCGAGCAGCCTACGGGCCGCCACTGACAACGTCTCCGAGGCGCACGGTCTTCGGACCGGTCGGTTCTGGCGCGGCTCTCCGATCCGTCAGGTGAAGGCCGTGGCGTGGTCGGCCGCCCAGGTTCGGAACGGCCGCGCTCGCAGACCGGTGATCTGCTCGTAGGTCGGGTCGACCGTCGTCTTGAGCCCCCGGGCCTGGCGTGCGGCACTCTGCAGCAGAGCCTCCACGACCGGGGCCGGGTAGCGTCGCGACCACTGAGCAGCAGCCTGGGCCGTAGTCAGTTCCTGCACATGAATCGGGCGTTGGAGGACAGCAGCGAGGTGGGCCGCCTGCTCGCCCGGAGTGACGGCCTCCGGGCCGGTCAGGGGGTAGATCCGGCCGGCGTGGCCGGGCTCGGTCAGGGCCCGCGCCGCGATCTCGGCGATGTCGTGCGGATTCACACACGCGTTCCCCGCTGAGAGGTTCAGGGACCGGACGACGCCCTCGGCGCGGATGGACGGCGCCCAGGCGAGGGCGTTCGACATGAAGGCGCGCGGGCGAAGGAACGTCCAGTCCAGGCCGGACCGGCGGATCAGTTCCTCGTTGGTCCGCTGCCAGCGGGTGATCAGGTCGTCCGCGTCCTCCTCGCCGACGGCGTAGGCGGACAGCTTCACCACATGGCGCACACCGGTCGCCTTCGCCGCCGCCAGGAATCTGGAGTCGTCCGGCTGGGTGGGGTCGTTGGTCACCAGGAACGCCGTGCGGACACCCTCGAGAGCCCGGAGCAGCGCGTCATGGTCCGCGTACGCAGCCGTGGCGACCTCGACGTCGCGACCCGGCAGGCTCAATCGCGCGGGGTCCCTGGCGAGCACCCGCACCGGTCGGGTCGGCGTCAGCAACCGGGCCACCTCGCGGCCCACCGTCCCGGTGACGCCCGTCAGAAGAATCACAGCAGATATTCCCGTCCTCGGAGCGAATCCGGCGGGCACGGTAGCGATGGCTCCTCGAGGAATGCTTGACGGTACGTCCTTGCTCCCGCATACAAGCAGACCTGCCACCGGCTCATACCTCGTGGGGTTGGGCGGAAATGCAGGGGCCGGGGCGCCTACTCGCTCAAGGATGTCGCGAGTTGGGCCTGAGTGAAAATCAGAAACGCAGCCTTATCAAGGTTCTTGCACTCAATCATCTGGCGGGAATGCCACGTCGAGGGAGACCGGAGCAGCCCAGGTCAGCGTGCGCACAGGAGTTGCGACTGCGGCAAGCCAGGGGGCCGCAACGCCCGCCGGCTCCACGTCCCCGGACGCGCTTCGCGCCCTGTCGGCTCGACATGCGAGGAAATCGAGGTATCCAGAACAATGACGCAAGCGGCACTGATGTCCAGGATCCTGGACGTGGACAAACGTAGTCCACTCGGCCCCGTTCGGCCGCTGCACGACAGGGATGGCTGGCTGGCCGACCTGAGTGTCGACCAGACCGATCCGTTCTTCTTCGACCACCCGCTCGACCACGTTCCCGGCATGCTACTGGTGTGTGCCATGGCGGACTTGGTCGTGGTCGGCGCCGACATACCCGCGGCGGGTCGGGTCAAGGCGGCGATGACGTTCCGCGCCATGGCCGAACTCAGCCCGGAACTGGAGCTGTGCGTGGGCCAGATCGAGGACGAACGGCGCACCGTCCGAATAGCCCAGGAGTCCACGCTCGTCGCTGACGGCTGGGTCGCGTTCTCGTCGGCGGACAAGCCCGTCTGGCCGAAGCGCCTCGCAGGGAGCGGGCATCCGCCCGCACAGGCGTCACTCGTGCACCGCATGCGCCCGGAGAACGTGATGATCGGCGATCCGGTCGTGGCCGACGACCAGGTCACCGCCGCCGTGGTGTCCCCGGCCGAAGGCCACGCGCTGAGCGGCCGACGTCCTGGCGTCCACCGGACGGAAGCCGTCGTCGAAGCCGGCCGACAGTTGTCCACCTGGCTGCCGCACCGCATGGGCGGCTGGTCGCTGGACACTCAGATGCTGTGGTGCGGGGTCACCCTCGACCTGCCGGTCGGGATGCCCCGCTCGCTCCCGCTGACGCTGCGTTGGCAGACGGCGCCCATTCCGGCCGACCGGGCCAAGTTCCGGTTCGACGTGATCGCCGGTGGTGACGGCGTCGGCGACAAGGGCTCGGTGGTCGGCTCGCTGATCTACGCGAGCACGGTGATGCGACCCGAGGCGTACGCACGCCTCCGGGCGAACAGGAGCGCCGGATGAACCAACGTGTTGTCGTGCTCGGGCTGCGTGCCCTCCTGCCGGTCACGGTCGCCGCGTTCGTCGTCGCGATCGGACTGCTGCTCCTCGAGGGCGGCGGGTCACCGCACCTCATGGCGGCGGTGTTCGCTTTCGCCTACCTCCTGTGGATCCTGGCCGAGGCCCGGATCACCGTACGGCATCCCTCGCAGACGGCCGCCGAGAACAGCACCCTCCTGCCGTACGCGCTCAGCCGTGCCGGCACCGCCATGGCCGCGGTGCTGTGGCCGCTGCCGTGGGACCGGTGGTCGCCGTGGCTGATCGCTCCGATGGCGGTGGTCGCCGGCGCGGTCACGCTCCGACTGGTGGCGATCCGCACCCTGGGCCGCTTCTACTCGCACCACGTGGTCCGCTACTCGGACCACTCGATCGTGAGCACCGGCCCGTACCGGTACATGCGGCACCCCGCCTACACCGGGATGCTGCTGGCCAATGCTGGATTCGTCGCGTTCTTCCTCAACCCGCTGAGTGTGCTGCTGTTCGTCGCGCTGTGCGCGTGCGTCACCTGGCGGATCCTCGTCGAGGAGCAGGTTCTGTGGGCCGTTCACGGCTACCCCGACTACGCGAGCGGGCGGGCGCGCCTCATCCCGGGAGTGTGGTAGACCGTGGAACTCGTTCTGAACGGATCCGCCACGGGCGATCCGGCCACGGTGGGACACAAGTTCGCCCGGCAGTACGTGATGAGCCAGGCCGGGCTGCCCGTGCCCGGGTTCTTCTGCGTGAGCGCGGAGGCGTTCCCGGCGTCGGAGCAGACCGCCGCCGCCTTCCCCGGGCCCGAGGCGACCAGTGAGGAACTGGTCGGCTGGGCGACGGCGGCACGTGACCGGATCCGCGCCGGCGGCGTGCCACCCGAGTTGGAGCGGCAGGTGCTCTCCGGATTCGACGAGTTGGCGGGCAGCGTCGGTCTCGTCGCCGTCCGGGCCTGCGTGGCGGCGGCAGCGGACGGCGCCGGTGAGGACGGCGCCGCCGACCCGTTCGCCGGCCTGTCCGACAGCTTCCTGTACGTGGACCGCGACGCCGTGCTCGCCCGGATCGTGGACTGCTGGGCCTCGGCGTACAACCCCGAGGCCGTGCTCTACCGGGTGCGCCGGGGCGTGGATCCGACGGCGGCCCGGGTCGCCGTCGGCGTGCAACGCATGGTGCCGGGTGTGCGGTCGTTCGTGGTGTTCACCCGCGACCCGCGCAGCGGTGCCGACCGGCGGTTGATCGCCGCCGCACACGGCATCGGCGAAGGCATCGTGCAGGAGAAGGCGGACATCGACCACTTCTTCGTGGACGGCCCGACCGGTGCGATCGAGCTCGACACCGTCTCCAAGTCCGTGATGGTCGGACTGGACCCGGCTCGGCCCGGCGACGGACCGGTCACGCTCCCGGTGCCCGCCGAACTCGCGGACGAGCCGGTGCTCACGGACACGGAGGTGAACCGGATCTGCGACCTTGCCGCCAAGGCCGAGGAAATCTTCGGCGGCCCGCAGGACGTCGAGGGCGTCCTCACCGCGGACGGTGGGATCCACCTGGTGCAGTCCAGGCCGGTGGTGGTGGCCGGCGCCCCGGACGCTGGCGCCGAGGGCACCCGCGGGCAGGATTCAGGCGCGCAGGACTCCGTCGAGCAGACGCCCTGGACCAACCACAACCTCACCGAGAGCTTCCCCGGCCTGACCAGCGCCCTGACGTACTCCCAGGCCCGCGTCTTCTACCGGATGGGGTTCACCGACTTCTACCGGCGCCTCGGCGTGAGTGGGCGCTCCCTGCGTCGGAACCAGCACCACCTCAGTCGCATGATCGGCTACCTGGACGGCAGGGTGTTCTACCGGTTGGACGCGTGGTTCACGCTGCACGGCCAGATCCCCGGCTTCGCGATGATGCGACCCGTGTGGGAACGCTCGCTCGGGCTCACCGAGCGGACCGGTGTGCCCCGCCCGGTGCACCGCAGGCCGTGGGCGACCGTACTTCCCGCCCTCCCGCGGCTGGCCTGGATGTACGCCCGGCAGCCCCGGCAACTGCGCCTCTTCCTGCGCTGGTGGGACGCCCTGGCAGCCGACTGCGCCTCGCTGGAGCACTGCTCGGCCGACGAACTGATCGCCCGTTACCGGCACATGTGGGCCGAGGCCGAGCAGCGGTGGGGCGTCACGATGGTGACGAGCTACTTCGCGCTCGTCGCCCTCGCGTGCACCGACGCGCTGCTGAACCGCTGGGTCCCGGGGGGTGCCGCGCTGCTGCCGCGGCTGCTGGCCGGCGGCAAGCCCAACCGCACGCTCGCGTCGGTCCGCTCGGCCGTCGCCTTGGCCGAACTGGTGGGCGCTCGGCCCGAGTTGCGGGACGCCGTGTTGGAGCGGCCGGAACGCGAGGTCTGGGCCGAGATCACGGACGGCCGGTACGGCGCGGACGTCGCCGCCGCCTTCGGGCAGCATCTGGCGACCTACGGCGACCGTGCCCTGCACGATCTGAAGCTGGAAGTGCTCACACCTCGCCAGGAACCGTGGATGATCCTGCCCACGCTGCGGCCGTTCATCACCCAGGGCCTGACGGTCGAGGCCAACCTGGCCGATGAGGCCCGCACCAGGGCCGAGGCGCGGCAGGCGCTGCGCGAGGCATGCCCCAACCCGCTGCCCCGGGCGGTGCTGGGCGCCGTGCTGGCGTCGTTGCGGTTCTCGGTCAAGGCGCGCGAGGACACCCGGTTCTGCCGCAGCCAGCTGTACGGGATCTCCCGGGAGGTGCTGTGGCGGTTGGGCGACCGACTGGTCGCGGCGGGGATGCTCGACGAGGCGGCGGACCTGGTGCACCTGCACGTGGAGGAGGTCCTGGGCGCGTTCGACGGGACCCTGACCGAGACCGACCTTCGCGCCGTCGCGGCCCGACGCAAGGCGGAGCTGGACCGGTGCGCGGAGAAGGCCGAGCCGCCCGCGTACTTCACCGTCCCTGCCGACGTTCCCGTCCCCGAGGCGCTGAGGTCACGTCATGACCCCGACCGCGCACCGGATGTGGCCGAAGACGGCGCGCTGCGCGGTCTGGCGTCCAGCAGCGGCCGGGTGCGCGCCCGCGCCAAGATCGTGCGGGACGCCTCCGTCCCGCCGCAGTCCTGCACGGACCGCATCCTCGTCGCCAAGGAGACCGATCCGGGCTGGCTGGCCCTGATGATGGCGGCCAAGGGCATTGTTGTCGAGCGCGGCAGCCTCATCTCGCACACGGCGATCAGCGGTCGGCTGCTCGGCATCCCGACGGTGGTCGCCGTTCCCCGGGCCCTCACGGTCATCCCGGACGGCGCGTGGGTGGAGATGGACGGCGACACCGGAACGGTGCGGCTGCTGTCCGAGGCCGAACTCGAAACAGCCAAGGAGTAGTCATGCGCGTGGCCAAGCTGTACATGGCCGGGATCGCCAGCTATCTGCCCGAGCCGTTTCCCGCGGATCGCGCGGTCGCCATGGGTCTCTACGACGAGACCGAGTGGAAGAACAGTGGCTGGACCGGCGCGGCGGTGGCCGGCGCCATCTCGGCGCCGGAGATGGCAGTCGGCGCCGCCCGCCGGGCGCTGGCCCGCTCCGGCCACCGCGCCGACGAGGTCGCGCTGCTGCTGCACGCCTCCGCCTTCGACCAGGGCCCGGACCTCTGGTCGCCGCAGCACTACGTGCTGCGGCACGCCCTGGGCACCGCGGTTCCGGCCATGGAGGTCCGTCAGGGCTGCAACGGTGCCCTGGCTGGCATGGAACTCGCCCACGGCTACCTCAGCGCCGGGCCGGACCGCGTCGCGGCCCTGGTCACCGCGGCGGACAACTTCGGGACCTCGCGGATGGATCGCTGGCGCTACCAGTCGGGAGTGAACACCAACCGGGGCTCGATCTTCGGTGACGCCGGCACGGCGGTGGTCATGTCCAGCCGGGAGGGCTTCGCCCGGGTGAAGGCGATGAACTCGACGTCCCTGCCCGAGTTCGAGGAGATGAACCGCCCCGCGGGCCCGCTCTTCCCGCCCGCCGTCACACTCGACGGACCGATCGACCTGAGCGGCCGGCTGAGGGAGTTCACCCGCCGGTTCCCCGACGCCGCCGCCGCGGCGAAGCAGGCCCTGCACAACACCCGCACCGAACTCGGCCTGCGCACGATCGCCGAGGCCGGACTCACCCCGGCCGACATCGTCCGAGTCACCCATGTGCTGTCCGGAGGAGAGGAGTACATCCGCAGCGTGCTGGGGCCGATGGGCATCGATCCTGGCCGCGGGATGCTGGAATTCGGCCGCGACGTGGGCCATATGTCGGTCAACGACCACCTCGCCGCGCTCACCCACCTGGTGGAGACGCGCCAGGTCGCCGAGGGCGACCACATTCTGATGATCAACAACGGCGTCGGCGTGTCCGTCTCCGCCGCGGTCATCGAGATCACCTGCCTCCCCTCCTGGGCCACCGGGAGTCCGCAACCGTACGAGGAGACGAAGTGAACGTCCACACGTGGATCGACCTGCTCGAGGAGCGGTGGAAGGGCCGCGATCCACAGGCGATCGCCGAGCTGTTCACCGAGGAGGCCTCGTACCACCAAGGCCCCTACGGCGCGCCCCATGTCGGGCGACAGGCGATCGCCGGGCACTGGACGACGACGTTGTCGAACCAGAAGGACCCGATCGTCTGGTTCGGCACCCCGATCGCCTCCGGTGACCGCGCCTTCGTCGAGTGGTGGTGCATCCTGCACGACCCCGCCACCGGCACCCCCCGGACCGCCGCGGGCTGCCTCGCGCTCCGCTTCGCCGAGGACGGACGCTGCACGAGCTTCCACGAGTACTGGCACAGCGCTCCGGACACCGCGCGCGAGCCCGCCGAAGGATGGTTCGCGTGACCGACAAGACCGAGCTCTGCCCCGCCGGATCCGCGGTCGCCGAAGCCCCCGCGGCCGAGTGCCCGCACTTCCCACTCGCCGACCGGCCGGGCGTCGGCCTGCACCGCGAGTACCTGGACCTCTTTCGCGACGAGCCATTGGTTCCGGTGCAGATGGCCGGTGGTCGCAAAGCGCTGCTCGTCACCCGGCACGCCGATGTCAGGACGGTGCTGGCCGACTCGCGCTTCAGTCGCGAGGCCTGGGTCAACGGCACCTTGTTCGCCCGGAAGTCGACATCGCTCGCCCTGGTCACCAGCGACGCACCCACGCACTCGCGGCGTCGCAGCGAGGTCCAGTTCCGGTTCACCCACCGCCGGGCCGAGCAGGACCGGCCCCGCATCGCCGAGATCGCCGAGGAACTGCTCGACCGACTCGAGGCCGCCGGTCGGACGGCCGACCTGATCGCCGAGTTCACCACCCCTTTTCCCTATCGGGTGATCTGCGACATGCTCGGCGTCCCGATCGCCGACCTCGATCGACTGCTGCCGTGGGTGACCGTCATGATGTCCGCCGGCCGCTTCTCGGGCGAGGAGGTCAACTCCGCCCACGAGACGATGTACGCCTACTTCTTCGAGCAGGTGGCGCGGAGGCGGCAGGCGATCGAGGCCGGCGCGCCCGGCGACGACCTGCTGACCTCGCTGTTGACCGCTCCCGAGGAGAGCCGGCTCAGCGACGAGGAGATCGTCGTCTTCGGCTTCGGCATCATGATGGCGGGCGGCGAGACCACCGCCTCCCACCTCGCGTTGTGCGTGCTGCAGGTGCTGCGCACACCGGGGCTGGCCGACTCGCTCCGCCGTGACCCGTCGGCGATCCCCACCGTGGTCGAGGAGTTGCTGCGCTGGGTGTGGTTCGCCGGCACCGGCGGCCAGCCGCACGTGACGCTCGAGCCGGTGGAGCTGGCCGGAACGGTCATCGATGCCGGACAGGTCGTCATTCCGCTCACCGACGCGGCGAACCGGGACGTGCGGGTGTTCGACGATCCCGACGAGTTCCGCCCCGACCGCACGCCCAATCCCCACCTGGGCCTCGGGTCCGGTCGGCACATGTGTCTCGGTGCCGCCCATGCCCGGGTGGAGCTCCAGGAAGGCCTGGCCGCGATCCTGCGCCGCCTCGACCGCCTCGAGCTCGCAGTGGACGAGACGGAACTCGACTGGCGGCGCCAGATGTTCATGCGCGGGGTGTGGGCCCTGCCGGTGCGCTGGCGGGCACGAGAGGACGCGACATGATGCGCCGTTGGGCCCGCTTCGTGGCCGGCAGTTACCCCCCGCTGCCTTCCGTCCTCTTCGCCTTGGCCTGGGCCTTCGGCGTCACCGGGCTGTTCGCCGCGGTCCAGCCGCACAGCCCGCCGTGGCGACCCGGTCTCGGCACCGCCGACGCCGCGCTGACGCTCACGGTCACGCTGCTGATGATGCGCGCCGTGGACGACATCCGGGACCTCGACTACGACCGACGGCACAGCCCGAGACGGCCGTTGGCGAGCGGTGCGGTGAGCATCCGCGACGTCCTCACGCTGTGCGCGGTGGGGTCCGTGGTGGTCCTGGCACTCAACGTGGGCAACCCTGTCGCCCTGGTCGCGATCGGCGGGCAGCTCGCCTACTGCGCGCTCGTGCTCGCCGCCCACCACTGGTGGCGCTGGCCCTCCGGGGACAAGCTCCTGCTCAATCTGGCCGTCGGCTTCCCGGCGCAGTTGCTGCTGCACCTCTACCTCTACGCCCGCTACCTGAACACCACCTCGCTCAACCCGGGTCGGCACGGAGTGCTGGCGGTCGTGATCGTCGTGCTTGCCTCGGTCCACCTGGAGCTGGCGAAGAAGATCACTCGGCGCCGCGAACCCGGAGAACGCAGCTATGTCGACGTCTTCGGCCTCTCCGGCACGATCGGCATCGCCCTGGTCGCGCCGCTTCTCTCCACCGTGCTCCTGGTCACCGGGGCGCGGTCGACTCCCGCGCTGGTGCCACTGGCGGTCCTTCCCCTCGTGCTGCCCGCCCTCGCCGGCTGGCGGTTCTGGCGGAAGAGGACTTCCCGCTGGTCGCCCGTCGCCCCGGCGCTCTACCTATTGCTGACCTTCACCGGCTACTTCGCGCTCAGCCTGAGCTACTAGCACTCCCGGCGCGGTTCGCTGTTTTCGCCGGTCAGGCACGTGTTTGTGAGTCCGGAGGGTCGACTCCCGCCTGGCGTGAGCCAGGCAGAGCAGGCGGACCCGTCCGCACCGCGATCGGCGGTGCGGACGGGTCCGTTCGGCCCACCCTCAGAGCTCCAGGTCGGCTCCGGTCGCGAGCGGCGTTCCGTCCTCGAGGCGGGCGAGTTCCGCGTCCGTCAGGAGCCGTGAGCGGATGAGGAAGCGGACGCCCTCGGGGGCTTCGACGGAGAAGCCGCTGCCCCGGCCCGGGACGACGTCCACCGTGAGGTGGGTGTGCTGCCAGTAGGCGAACTGGTCCGCGCTCATCCAGAACGGCGTGTCGTCGTCCACGACCCCGAGCAGGACGTCGCTGCCGCCGACCCGGAACTCGCCCCGCGGGTAGCACATCGGCGCGGAGCCGTCGCAGCAGCCGCCGGACTGGTGGAACATCAGCGGGCCGTGCCGGCCGGCCAGCCGCCGCAGGAGTGCGGCGGCCGGCTCGGTGAGTTCGACCCGCTGGACGGGGGTCGGATCTGCCATCAGAAGAAGCCGAGCTTCTGGTCGGAGTAGCTGACGAGCAGGTTCTTGGTCTGCTGGTAGTGGTCCAGCATCATCTTGTGGTTCTCGCGCCCGATGCCGGACTTCTTGTACCCGCCGAACGCGGCGTGCGCGGGGTAGAGGTGGTACGAGTTGGTCCAGACGCGGCCGGCCTTGATGGCGCGGCCGAAGCGGTAGGCGGTGTTGCCGTCGCGGGTCCAGACGCCGGCGCCGAGGCCGTAGAGGGTGTCGTTGGCCAGGTGCAGGGCCTCGTCCTCGGTGTCGAAGGTGGCGACGGAGACGACGGGGCCGAAGATCTCCTCCTGGAAGATCCGCATGTCGTTGCGGCCCTTGAAGATGGTGGGCTCGATGTAGTAGCCGCCCTCGAGGCCGGCGACCTTGCGGGGGCCGCCGCCGGTGAGGACCTGGGCGCCTTCCTTGATGCCGATGTCGAGGTAGGAGAGGATCTTCTCGTACTGGTCGTTGCTGGCCTGGGCGCCGATCATGGTGGCGGGGTCGAGGGGGTCGCCGCCGACGATGGCCTGGGTGCGTTCGATGCAGCGGGCCTTGAACTCCTCGTAGATGGAGGAGTGGATCAGGGCGCGGGAGGGGCAGGTGCAGACCTCGCCCTGGTTGAGGGCGAACATCACGAAGCCCTCGACGGCCTTGTCGAGGTAGGCGTCGTCGTGGGCGGTGACGTCGGGCAGGAAGATGTTGGGGCTCTTGCCGCCGAGCTCCAGCGTGACGGGGATGATGTTCTCCGACGCGTACTGCATGATCAGGCGCCCGGTGGTGGTCTCGCCGGTGAAGGCGACCTTGGCGACGCGGGAGCTGGACGCGAGCGGCTTGCCGGCCTCGACGCCGAAGCCGTTGACGATGTTGACGACGCCGGGCGGCAGCAGGTCGGCGATGAGCTCCATGACGACGAGGATGCTGACGGGGGTCTGCTCGGCGGGCTTGATGACGACGCAGTTGCCTGCGGCGATCGCCGGGGCGAGCTTCCAGGCGGCCATCAGGATGGGGAAGTTCCAGGGGATGATCTGTCCGACGACGCCGAGGGGCTCGTGGAAGTGGTAGGCGACGGTGTCCTCGTCGATCTGGGAGATCGCGCCCTCCTGGGCGCGGATCATGCTCGCGAAGTAGCGGAAGTGGTCAACGGCCAGCGGGATGTCGGCGGCGAGGGTCTCGCGGACGGGCTTGCCGTTCTCCCAGGTCTCGGTCAGCGCCAGGACTTCGAGGTGCTGCTCGATGCGGTCGGCGATGCGCATGAGCACGGTGGCGCGCTGGGTGGGGGAGGTGCGGCCCCAAGCGTCGGCGGCGGCGTGGGCGGCGTCGAGGGCGCGCTCGATGTCGGGCGCGGTGGAGCGGGCGACCTGGGTGAAGGTCTCGCCGGTGATGGGGGTGGGGTTGTCGAAGTAGCGGCCCTCGGCGGGGGCGACCCAGTCGCCGCCGATGAAGTTGTCGTAGCGGGGCTTGAATCCGAAGATGCTGCCCTCGGTCCCGGGCTGGGCATAGACCATGTGCGCGCTCCTCGTCGAGCGTGAGTGGGTTGCCGCCCACTCTTGCCGCCGAAGGTTGGCGAAAGGTTGGCGTCACGGCGGTCACGGGATCGGAACGGAGCCGGGCGACGGTCAACGGGCCACCCGGAGGGGTCAGCGGGGAGCGCCCGTCCTGGCGGCGGCCGGCAGGGAATCGAGGCGCGGTACCGGGGCAGGGTCCGGGCTCGGACGGTTCTACGGCCGCCTGTAGGCGCCTGTAGGCGCACGCGTTGGAAGCCGACACGGTGGCCGAGTTTCGTCGTGTATTCAGCCGGCTCGATCTCGAGTGAGCACAGGCTCGGGCCGTTGCCTCACGCCAGACGCTCCAGGAGGCAGCTCAAGTTGCACGCGTGATCCGTCAGTAGCGTCCAGCCCCGGGTCTTGTACTCGAAGATCCCGAGTCCGGGCGCGAGTACAAGCCGGAATCGGATGTTAGTGTCGGGCCTGGGGCCGCGGTCGACTGTGGCTCGGGACTTGAGGTCCGCGATGCTTGTCGGGCAGCCGCACGGCAGTCCCTCCTTTTCCTCAGGGGAGAGGAAGACGCGGGTGTCGCAGTGATGGGTGAGCCTTCCGTCGATCCACTGCTTCATGTCGAACCGGATCGAGTCGACCGCGTCGATGATGATCCCGACTTTCGCGACAGTGGTGGCGACGAGGACGCCAGGCCTGTCCGCAGGTCGGGCCTGCGCTGCGCCGCCTAGTGCGGAGCTGATGACGTTCGCTGTTGCCGGAAGGCGCGTAGTGACCATCCAGGTCGGACGCATCTCCACGATGCCGTCGCCGGTCAGGAGGTAGCTGTGGAATCGGCCTGCGGACACCTCGGGTGTGCCTGTATTACGAGCGGCGGTCCCCTGGGCGCTATGCACAGTCCGGCTCGGCGAATGAACAGCACAGATCCGGTGTAAGAGCTCGTAACACGATCTTGCGGGCCGGTGCAGGTCGGCCGTAACCGGTAGGACGATTGAACCGTTCGTGAGGACGTGAGCGTCAAGCCGTGGGTCGTGGACGACGAGTTGTGGGCGATGATCGAGCCGTTACTGCCGACCTGGCGGGAGCGCTCGCCCGGACCCAAGCCAGTCCCCGATCGGCTGTGCCTGCAGGGCATCCTGTTCGTGCTCTACACGGGGATCCCGTGGCAGCAGCTGCCGTTGGAGCTGGGCTTCGGCTCCGGGCAGACTTGCTGGAGGCGCCTGGAGCGATGGCAGGAGACCGGGGTCTTCGACCGACTGCACCGGATACTGCTCGCGGAGCTGAACGCGGCCGGCGAACTGGACTGGAGTCGCGCGTGCGTGGACGCATCCCACGTGCGCGCGAAAAAGGGGGTGCCGCGACGGTCCCGTCGCCGGTCGATCGGCTCAAGACCGGCAGCAAACACCACCTGATCACCGACGGCGGCGGCATCCCGCTCAAGGTGATCACCACCGCGGCCAACGTCAACGACGTTACCCAGACTCTCGCCCTGGTCGACGGCGTCCCATCGGTCGCCGGCCGAGTCGGTCACCCTCGCAAGCGTCCCGAGGCCGTGCTCGGCGACAAGGGCTACGACAGCAACCCCAATCGCCACGAGCTGCGTCGACGCGGGATCCTGCCCGTCATCTCCCGCAAGGGCCAGCCCGACATCCAGGGCCTGGGCGGACTTCGCTACCTGGTGGAGCAGACCTTCGCCCTGCTCCACCAATTCAAGCGCCTCGCCGTCCGCTGGGAGCGACGCCTCGAACTGCACGACGCCCTCGTCTCACTCGCCTGCGGCCTCATCTGCTGGCGTCGCCTCAATCGACCTGCTCCCTAGGCTCGTACGCCGTGAGAGCCAGATGCTCGCCGTCCCCGGCCCTCAAGACATTGACCAGGATCTCGCTGCCCTCATCGAAGCGCAGGGTGAAGATCGGATCGAGGTCCATCAAGAGGTCGAAGACCTCGCGATGCTCGTCGGGAAGGCACCCAGGGCCGAGCTCCGCGTCGCAGGCCCAGTTGCCGTCGGCAACGCGGACGGAGACCAGGACGTCGAACTCGCCCAGGCATGTGGACCTATTGGCCCACCACTCCAGTGTCGCCCCGCCCTGATAGCTGCCCACCGTCCAAGTATCGCTGTCGACCAGGTGAGCGAGAGCGGAGTAGCGCAGGACAGCAGCAAGATCGTGTTACGAGCTCTAAGGCTGCGGTCGGCGTGCTTGGGCTCAGCCGAGGGCAAGTCGATCGAACCCTGCGCCCTCTGGCCGCTTTGCGATGACGTGAGTCACCCGATCGGGTCGGAGTCGACCAAGTGATGCGCTATGGGCCGACCGCATCGCATAGCTTCAAGCTAGGACTGCGGCCTGAGTCCTCGCGGCACTCGGGAAGGCGCAACCATGGGCTGCGCACTTGACCCCCAGAAATGCCGTCATGTCATTCTGGTATCTCGGAAGTTGGGCGGATTTGGCGGGCGCTCCCAGCCATCGGAGAGCAGTTCGCTCGCTCTTGGTTGATGTTCGGCACCTCGACCCCTGACATGTCTGACCGGGGGGAAAGTGACGAAGCCCCCGCGTCGGCGAACCGGGCGGGGGCTTCTCGCTGCCTCAGATAGTTACAGGTCCTCGGCGGTGATCTCTTCACGTTGGAAGGCTCCCCACCGGTCGCCGTCGCGAAGGAGTTTCGGAGGCGAAGACGGGGCTGGCCACGTCTGGAGCAGGTAGAACTCCGTCACCGTGTCGGGGCGCAGGTGGCTCGCCTCGTCCCGGCCGCGCGCGTGGATGCGTACCCGGTAGTCCCCAGGTCCGCAGGCGGACAGGATGGGGAAGTCCCCCGTGGGTCCAACGGTGAGTTGCTGGAGGAGCAGTTCCCCGCCCTTCGCCGTCACGGATGCCTCAGCCACGGCCTCCCAGGTCCCGGCGTCGCGTTCGGGTTCCTCGCTGTAGCACGCGACGGTGACCTCAGTGGCTCCCGCGTCGGCCCTGGTGACGATCAGCAGTGCGCCGTCTTCGCGGTAGACGAGCCCGTTGTTTTCGATCGGGAATGCAGCGGGATCGTCCTGGTAGCCGTACTGCTCGGTGGTCTCGAAGTCGGCGAGGTGGTGAACGGCGTAGAGCATGTCCACGTTGCCGGTGTGGGTGGCCAGTGGCTGGGGCATGGCGTCCCTTCTAGCGGGTGACCTGCACCTGGAACTTATCAGCGTCGAGGAGTCGAGCGCCGTTGTAGAGGGCCTGGAGGTCTTGGCCGCCCAAGCGGTTCTGCTTGCCGTTGATCATGCGGCGGGAGAACTTGCCGCCCGACATGAAGCCGCCCTGGTAGGTGGACGCGAACGGGTACTCGTCGCACTCGTCCCCGGCCGGACGCGGAAGGCTGGAGGGGCAGGACGTGTTGCGGTTCTTGTTGATCAGCGTCCCGTTGAACAGGCGGGACAGCGTGGACGGGAGTCCGGCCTTCTGGGCATCGGCGATGTGCTGCGCGTACTGCGGGTACCGGGAGTACGGAACGGTAAGCACAGGGATGATGTTCGGCAGCACGCAGCCGTAGCGCGGCATGTTGGCCAGGGCGGCGTTGTCACACCGCACCGTCGGGGTGGGGATGCCCACGGTGTTGGAGGGGATGACGCCCGGCGCGACGAAGCGCCACTTGGCTTCGGCGGTGGTGTTGACCCGGCCACGAGCGGGGACGCGTGCGTTCACCGTCCACTCCGCGGAGGCCTTTCCGGTGGCGCCAAGCGGCTGAGTTCCCAGTCCGCGACCAGACAGGTTGCAGCCGGCGTTGCAGATCCCGGCCCCCTGGATTTCCGCCTCCAGTCCGGCACCCCACGCTCGGGTGCGGGTGTAGTGGACGGCGTAGGCCCAGCTCTTGGAGCCGTTGGACGCCTGCGCGTCCCAGTGGACCGTGTAGAAGAGCTGACCGATCACGGCCTTGGTGTTGGCGTTGTAGGCGGTGGCGACGCCGGAAAGGTTCAAGCACGCCTCGAAGCGGGACTCCATCCATCGGCCGGAAACCGGAGTGGTGTGGCAGTACGCGCTCTCGTTCGGCGTCTCCGTGTGAGGGGTTCCCCACGTCGCGACGTAGACGGTCTTGGCGTTCCTGGGTGCCGCGTTGAGGACGGCGGTCACGTCGACCGGCGCGGGCTGCACGAGCACGCTGGCAGGCGGGTAGGTGATGGTGGGTTCCGGTGCGGCGTTGGCCGACGCGGTGGTGGTGAGTGCGGTCGCGGCGAGAGACAGCACCGCTGCTGCGCTGACCACCAGTTTCCTGATCTGCACGGATACAAGCCCTTCGGTATCGACTCCATCCCCTGAGCCGCCCTCACGTCACAGGCGAAACACAGGGAGTGATGGGATCCTTACTGAAGGTGCACGATCATATGAGCCCAGGAATAAGACATTCCGTGGCCGATTTACCGCACGCGAAAAAGAGGAAGCCCCGCTCCGCCGGTTCGGGTCCGGCGGGGCGGGGTGTGGGTGCCGAATGTTGCGTCCATGTAGGTCAGGGCGCTCTTGTGTCCGGGCGTTCTCCGTCCGGCATGATCGCGTCTTGTGCTTATGCGCTTCGCGTACCTCGCGGTCTCCCACGCATTCGCGGCCGTGCGCCTGCTACCGGTGAGCGACCACGAGAAGGATGTCGAGATCCTGGCCTTGCGTCACCAGCTGACGGTCTTGCAGCGGCAGCTCGGTGACGAGCGTCCGAGGTTCCGGCCCAAGGATCGGGCGTTCCTGGCAGCGCTGTTGTCAAGGCTGCCGCGGCACGCGCTGAGTGGCTGTTGTCGTTCCGATCTTGCGGAGTGTCGGTCGAACGGGCGTCTCGATCGGGTGAGCTACCCTGTCGGCCGTGGACAACCCTCCTGAGCAGCCAAGCTGCCCCGAGTGCAGGCGAGCACTGAAGAGCCTGGGTCTCGTCCTCTCCCTCCGCGACGAGGACCAGAAGCGCGTGTGTCGCCAGGCATGGAAGTGCTCGGCAGGTCACTTCTGGTGGCGCTGGGCGGATCGGCTTGCGGAGCCCCTGGAGGTTTGTCCCTACCCGCAGCTCTTTCGAACCAAGTGACGGTCGTTGGTCCGCTCTCCGAGCGGTTTCGGTCGGGCGGGAGATCCCGATCGGGTGACTGCACCACTTGCCGCGCATGAAAGCAGGGCCTCTTGGTAGCTCAGTGGGTGTCTACGCCAACGAGCTTTCCAGGAGGCCCTGTTGTCGCATTTCTACGGCATCGAGGAGGCCGGGTCCAGCTCGGCCACTCTCGCGTGTGACTGCCTGGCTCACAGGTTCGGGAACGCCGGCGACCACGGGGTGCGCGAGCGCCCCTACCCGACCGACATGTCGGACGCCGAGTGGGCGGCGGTGCGGCCGCTACTGCCGGTGCCGGGCTGGCTGCGCGGCCGGGGCGGCCAGCCGGAGGCCTACTGCCACCGAGCGATATTGGATGCGATCCGCTACCTCGTCGACAACGGCACCAAGTGGCGGGCCATCCCGGCCGACTTCCCGCCCTGGGACCGGGTCTACGCGTTCTTCCGCCGCTGGCGCGACCACGGCCTGATCCGCGAATTCCACGACCGGCTCCGCCGCAAGGTCCGCGAACAGGCCGGGCGGGACCCGGAACCGAGCGCCGGGGTGATCGACTCCCAGTCGGTCAAGGCCGACGCCGTCGTCGGATCCGACAGCCGCGGCTTCGACGGCGGCAAGCTGATCAACGGCCGCAAACGGCACGCCGTGGTCGACACCCTCGGCCTGCTGCTCGCCGTGATGGTCACCGCCGCGGACATCGGCGACCGCGCCGCCGCCCAGGTCCTGCTCGCCCAGGTCGCCGCCGCGCACCACCGGTGGGCGCTGGTGTGGGCCGACGGCCGCTACACCGGCAGCCTCGTCGAGCACAGCCTCGCCGTGCTCGCCCTGGTCCTCGCCATCGTGAAGCGCAGCGACGACATGCGCGGCTTCGTCGTGCTGCCGAAGAGGTGGATCGTGGAGCGGTTCTTTGCCCACCTGATGCGAAGCCGCCGCCTGGTGCGCGACTTCGAGCGCTCCACCAGCAGCGCGGAGGCGATGGTCTACTGGTCGATGACGCTGCTCATGACCCGCCGTCTTGCCCGGCCACGTCCTTCGCGAGCGTGAACTTGCCCGGCGCCGACTCCACCAGCCAGCCCCGGGCGACCAGCCGCTTCGCCTTCGACCGCAGGGCTTCCACCTTCCCCGGCACGGGGTCCAGGCCGAAGCAGGCGGCCATCTCCTGGCACGTCAAAGGTCCTTGACCGAGCCGGTTCCGGTCGGCGAGAGCTTGCAGGATGCGCTGGTAGTCCACCGACAGCGCTGCCCAGGCCAGCCCCGCACGCCACAGCGGCACCACGGACTTCGGCTTCGCCGCCTCCGCCGGCTCGGGACGAACCCGCTGCACAGCGGACTGATGCTGGCCCTCGGACGCGGTGACATAGTCGTCCGGGGCCAACACCTCGCCCACGCGCGAGCGGGCGATGACCCACTCGTTCCACTCCCGCTCGGCCACCTCCAGCTCGGCGTGGATACGGTCAGCCTCCTCCCGGAGACCATCCACACGGCGGCGAGCGGTGAGTTCACGCTGTTCCAGCAGCCCCACGACCGACGGCATCCCCGACCTCCGACCCAGCGACGACGCAACACGTCACCACTGCCACGGGGCCGCCGACCCTATGCCTGACCAGCGGAAACCCAGCCATCAAGACCGGAAAGACAACAGCCACTGAGCCAGCTTCGGCTGCTGGTAAGCCCGGATACGGTCCTGCGCTGGCATCGCGACCTGATCAGGCGCCGGCACGCTCGCGCAAGTGTCCGCCGCAGGCCGGGGCGTCCGCGCACGGTCGTCTCGATCCGCCGCCTGGTGCTACGGCTGGCCCGGGAGAACCCGTCCTGGGGCTACCGCCGCATCCATGGCGAACTCGCAGCCCTCGGCGTCCGGGTGGCACCGCACACCGTCTGGGAGCTCCTCAAAGCAGGGGGGTATCGACCCCGCGCTGAAGCGCTCAAGCGTCATCTGGCCGGACTTCGTAGGCGCCCAGGCGCAGGCGATCTTGGCGATGGACTTCATTGAGACCGTCACTCTCACCGGACAGCGCCAGTACATCCTCGCCGCCATCCACCACGCGAGCCGAAGGATCCGCATCCTCGGCACCACCGCCCACCCGACCCATGCCTGGGTCACCCAGGCGGTGCGGAACTTCCTGATGGACCTGGAGGACTCCGGCCAGCTCGCCAGAATGCGGCTCATGATCCGGGACCGGGACACCAAGTGCCCGGCCATGACGGACCAGATCCTGCAAAGCGCAGGCGTCACAACTGTTCTGACGGGCGTGCGGGTGCCGGGGATGAACGCGGTCATGGAACGCTGGGGCAGGACGCTCCGGGCCGAGCTCCTCGACCGGACCCACATCTGGAACGAAGCCCACCTACGTCGAACGCTGCCGACCTACGAGCGACACTACAACCAGCACCGCCCCCACCGGGCATGGGCCGGCGCCGCGCCACTGCGAGTCCTCCCCGCACGGCTCGAACCGCACCAGATCGAATGCCTGGACATACGCCGACACGACCGACTCGGCGGAGTCCTCCACGAGTACCGGCACGCTGCTTGAGCTGTATGGACAGGGATTTCGGCACCCACAAATCTGCGATAGCCGGTCCCTACGGCAGGTGCGGGCTGCGACCACACTGCGACCACCAGGCCCGAAGGCAACGAAAAGGTCGCCCCCACCTCTCAGTGGAAACGGCCTCCGACCTGCGAAAACGCTGGTCGGGACGACAGGATTTGAACCTGCGACCCCTTGACCCCCAGCAATGCCGTCATGTCACCCCGTCTCCACGGACGTTCGGCAGATCTCTGCGGATGCTCCCAGCAGAAGGAAGCGGATTGCTCCCTTCTGGCTGTTCTTCGGCGCCTGCAGACCCGAAGGTCTGTCGCTGCTCACCTGTTCCGGTTTGCTCCTTCGTGCAGAGCGTCTCGTGGTTTTGAGTCCGTTGTGGGGGTCTGGGCACGTCCGGACGTTTGGACGCTGAGTGGAGTCGGCGGGCGGTCGGGTCAGAGTTGGTCGTAGATGGCGGCCAGGTGTCGCAGGACGTCGGTTGCGATGGCGAGGGCGTTGTCGTCGTGGTGCGTGAGTGCAGTGTCGAGCGACTGGGTCAGGACGGCCTGCCGCTCCTCGTGGCGGCGCCGCCCGGCATCGGTGAGGGTGACCAGGACTGACCTCTTGTCGGTCGCGGGGCGTTCGCGGGTCACGTACCCAGCAGCGGCGAGGCCGTTGACCAGCTGGGTGGTGGCGGCGCCGGTGGTCTCGGTGGCGGCGGCCAGTTGACCGACTGGCAGCGGGCCGGACTCGGCAAGGACGCGCAGGGCTCGTGCGTGCGTGAGGGAGAGTGCGCCGGCGATGCGGGTGGCGCGTCCGCGCAGTCGGGCGTCGGCGGCGCTCAGGCTGTACGCGGCACGGGCGAGCTGGTCCAGGGCCTGATCGCGGATGGGCGTGCGCTGCGGCTCCGGCATGCGGCGGATCTCCTTGGGGCGGATCGTCGGGCGAATTGACAGGCAGCTTAGCCTAAGTACTTAATAGATAAGTACTTAGGTACTTGCACTTCAAGGGAGCGCCACGTACCGCACCCACCCAGAAGGGACATCCGTCATGACCATCCGTTCGACCGGCCAGAGCTGGGCCCTGGACATCGCTCTCGCCCAGGGCGGCTTCGATGCCCTGCACCCGCAGGCCAAGGGCACCCTCGAGCAGCTCGGCCACGACCACACCGACTTCGACAAGGTCTTCGCCCTGGTGCAGAGCGGGGCCATGCTGCCCAAGGCCTGGGCCACAGTGGCCGGGCAGGCCGAGGAGCGCGCCGCGCACCACGAGCGGGGCGGCTTCGTGCAGACCGCCGCCGACCTCTACGTGCGCGCCGCCGTGATGTGGGGCCGCGCCCAGTACTCGATCTTCGACGCCACCGACCCGCGCAAGCTCGCCTTCCGCGAGCACACCAACCACTGCGTCGAGCGCCTGGGTGCCCTGCGCGGCAACCGGGTCCGCCGCGTGGTGCTCGACGTCGAGGGCGGGCAGATCTTCGCCCTGCTACACCTGCCGGCCGGTGAGGTGGTCGGCGCCCCCGCCGTCATCCTCGGCCCCGGGATGGACATGATCAAGGAGGACTACATCTACGCGGCCGAGAGGTACTACACCCCACGCGGCATCGTCGCCCTGTCCATCGAAGGCCCGGGGCAGGGCGAGACGCGGGCAGGCGGGCTCACGGTCGACCTCACCAACTACGAGCGCGCCATCAGCCGCTACATCGACCACCTGGCCTCGCTGCCGGAGGTCGATCCCGCCCGGATCGGCATGTTCGGCATCTCCATGAGCGGCTACTGGGGTTCCCGCGCCGCTGCCACCGACCCGCGGCTTGCCGCGCTCGCCGCCTTCGAGGCCGTGACCGGCGACTTCCGGACCATCTTCGAGCGCGCCCAACCCACCTTCAAGAACAACTACATGTTCATGGCCGGCTACACCGACGAGGACGCCTTCGACCGCGACCTGGTCGCTCACATGCCGCTCGGCGACCTGGTCGGCGAGATCACCTGCCCGGTGCTCTACGGCATCGGTGAGTTCGACGAACTCACCGAGTTGGAGCAGGCCCTGGCCAACTACCAGCGCATCCGCGCCCCCAAGGAGATGCGCGTCTACGAGGACGAGTTCCACCCGCTGGGTGGCACCGCCGCCGAGGTCTTCCGCCTCGGCGCCGAATGGCTCGAGCGTGCCCTGAACGGCGAGTTGCGTGAGCCCGGACGCGACGTGCGCCACTACGTCCACAGCGACGGCCGCACCACGGACGGCACCGCCAACCCCACCTGGTGGCTGGGCACCGTTCCTGCCCGGATCACCGATGCCCGCCGGGCACAGAACACCGAACGGGTTGCCCGCCCGTGATCCCTGGCGGGTCGGAGGTTCACGTTCCCGTTCCCGTTCACAAGCCTGACAAGTTCCTCACAAGTTCCTGTCAGGGTCGGACCGTGGTCGCGGCCGTACCAGTTCCGTCGGAACTCGTCTCGCACAGCGCCTGACCCGGCCGTGCCCCCGCTCGCCTGCGGGCGGTGTGCCGGCCGCGACCGCCACTGCGCCCGGAGCGCAGAAACCGTCATGCCCTCGTTCGCAGGGCTCCGATATGAAGGCAGTGAGTTTCATGATCCGCATTACGTCACGCGTGCTCCGGCGACCGTTGGTCCCGGTTCTCCTCCTCGGCGCTCTCACGCTGACTGCCTGTTCCGGTCAAGCCGCGTCCTCTGCCGACCGGTCGGCCGCGACCGCGGCCCCGATCGCAGCCTCCGCCCCGTTGTCCTCCGCACCCTCGTCCGCGGCCTTGCCCGCGTCGGCCGCGGCGGGGGCCGCGCAGGGCTCCTCGACAGCGCGGGTGACCTCCACGTCCGGGGCGGGCACCTGTTCCTGGAACGCCCGCTACCCGCACACCTACACCCTCGACGAGCTCAACCGCCAGGACGGGGGAGTGCTGGCTGTGGTCACTCCGGGCCACTGGGCCTGCAACGGCGGCAGCAGGTTCGTCGCGGACTCCACGGCCCGGCCGATGACGGTCACCTCCGCGGTCGCCATCGAGGCCTCTGCGCCCCTCACGGACAACTCCCACGGCTCGACCATGACGCTCGATCAGCTGATCGCAGCCGTCAAGCGGCACCCGCGCACGCCGTTCGAGATCACCACCGACGCCCAGGGCCGCGCAGTGCGCCTGTCCTCCATCTATCAGCAGTAGCCGCCCGATCTGCTGAAGCCGTCGCGTGCGCCCCGGTGAATACGCCGCGGTCTGACAAGTCCCTCACATCTGTCCATCAGGGTCGATCACATGAACAAGGCCATATGTATTCCGGCGGCCGCACTCGTCGCCTCGCTCCTGCTGACGGGGTGCGCGCGGGGCACCGACGCGACGGTCGAGCGCGCGGGCGTCGTCGCCGAGGCGGGCAGTGTCTCGTCCGCCCCGGCGTCGCCGTCCGCAACCGCTTCCGAGACGGCATCAGGGCGGCAGCCGGTGCAGCTGCCCGGTCTCGGTCCGAGGACCCGGGCCAAGATCCCGGCGACGGCAGAGCAGGTCGTCCTCGTCAGCGGACGGGGCAGGAACTCGCCGGACTCCACGGTGACGTTGTACACACGCACCGCCTCGGGCTGGCAGGCCGGTGGGCACTGGCCCGCGCACAACGCGCTGGACGGCTGGACCGACCACCACATGGTCGGTGACCTGCACTCGCCCATCGGCGTGTACACCCTCACCGATGCGGGAGGACTGCTGGACAACCCCGGCACCAGGATGCCGTACGACCACTCGGGCGATTTCACGGTCGTCGGCACCGGCTTTGAGGGCGAGCCCCTGGCCGGCTCCTTCGACTTCGTGATCGCCATCGACTACAACCGCGTCCCTGGCGCCTCGCCCCTTGACGGTGCACGTCCGCTCGGATCGAGCCGCGGCGGGGGCATCTGGATCCACGTCGATCACGGCGGCCCCACCCATGGCTGCGTCGGCCTGGCGGAGTCCGCCATGAAGACGCTCCTGGTGAGCCTGGATCCGGCCCGGCACCCGGTGGTCGTGATGGGCGATGCGGCGTCCCTGGCCGAGTGAACCGCAGCGCGGCACGCCGGGAGCCGGCACCCGGACGTGAGGCTGCACATCGACGTGAGGAAGGTGTCAGCATGTGGGAAGGGTCTCCCGGCCCCCGCCCCGTTCATGTTCCGCGTTCCGGCGCAGTTAGCATCGGCCCGGTGTGTGCACATGTGTTGGTCGCCGAGGACGACGAGAAGCAGGCCGAGCTGATCCGCCGCTCACTGCTGAGCGAGGGCCACACCGCCACCGTGGTCCACGACGGCCGGGCCGCCCTGGACGCCGTCCGGCGGCAGCGGCCCGACCTGGTCGTCCTGGACCTGATGCTGCCGGTGATCGACGGCTTCGCCGTATGCCGGATGCTGCGCCGCGACGACGACATGCCCGTCCTGATGCTCACCGCTCGCACCGCCGAGGACGACGTGCTGGCCGGCCTGGAGCTCGGTGCGGACGACTACATGACCAAGCCGTACAGTCCGCGCGAGCTTATGGCCCGCATCCGCACGGTCCTGCGCCGCACCGACCGCCAGAGCTCCGGCGGGCATCGGGTCGTTCGGGCCGCGGGTATCAGCGTCGACCCGGTACGACGCGAGATCCTCTGCGAAGGCTCGCCCGTGAAGTGCACGCCCGGCGAGTACGGGATCCTGCTCGCGATGGTCACCGAGCCCGAACGGGTCTTCTCCAGGCGGCAGCTGCTGGAGTGCACCCGCGGCATCGACCGTGCCGCCACCGAACGCGCCATCGACGTGCACATGATGAACCTGCGAAAGAAGATCGAACCCGACCCGCGTCGCCCCGTGCGACTGCTGACGGTGTTCGGCGCCGGATACAAGCTGAGCGGACCCCGTGGGTGAGCGGCGGCATACCCCTGCGTAAGCGCCTCCTCGTCCGGCTGGTGGCCACTTCCGTGTTGATCGCGATGCTGTCGGTGGCGGCGACGGCATGGCTGGCCGTGCAGACCACCACCCACGCCCTCCAAGCGGAACAGGGACAGGCGCTCGCCGACGACGCCGAGATCCTGCGGGACCTGAGCGGCTACGCGGCCACCCATCCGAACTGGTCCGGGGTCACGGGCGCCGTGCGCGACCTCTCCGTCCGCCTGCGCCGACGGATCGCGCTGACGACCCCCGACGGCGCGCTGGTCGTTGACTCCGCGCGGCGCGGCACCTCCCTGCCCGCCCAGTCAGTCGCCACCGTGGATCCCCTGCGCACCGACACCTACTCCGAGCCGGGGGCGCAGCTCAGCGCCGTGGACCCGCGCGCCGTGGGACCGTACCGGCTTTCCCCCGCGGAGCGGGCCCACCTCCACACGCTCGTGGTGGCGCGGCAGCGGTGCTTCCAGGCCGACAACATCCACACCAGCGTCGTCCTGGCCCCGAGTGGCCGACCCTTCCTGGTCCAGCCGGGCGGCACACCACCCGACCCCTTCGTGGCGGCGGACGAATGCCCCGGCACGGCGCTCGGCACTCCGACGGCCACGGAAAGGAAGGCGCTGGACGGGCTGGAGACGCTGGCCCGGTCCTGCCTCGCCCGCCGGCACCTGGCACCGTCACTGCTGCTCTTCTCGCTGGGTTTCGTCCCTACGTCCGTCCAGCCGATCCAGGTGCCCGGGCAGTTCACCCCGCCAGGGCCGGCCACGGCGGAGAGACACGCGGCGATCGACTGCGTGAACGAGGCGCGCCGCGAGCAGCTCGCGCCGTTCGTCGCCCCCGCGGCGGAGCTGTTCCTCGGCAACGGCAGCAGCACGTCGACGAGTTTCGACATGTCGTCCGCGAACAAGACCAAGGTCGCCGCAGTCACGGCGCTCGTCTTCGCGCTCACCGTGGCCGTCACGGCAGTGGTCGCGACTCGGCTCGTACGGCCCCTGCGGGCCCTCACTCACGCCGCACAGCAGCCGCCCGACCGGCATGCCCGGGTGCCTGTCACCACGCGTGACGAGACCGGCATCCTGGCCGAGGCGTTCAACGCGCTGTCCGAGGGCCGCGAACGCCTGGAGGCGCAGCGCAAGCAGATGGTCAGCGACATCGCCCACGAACTGCGCACGCCGCTGACCAACATCCGCGGTTGGCTGGAAGTGACCCGCGACGGCCTCGTCGACCCCGACCCCGAGCTGCTGGCCTCGCTGCACGAAGAGGCCCTCGTCCTTCAACGCGTCATCGACGACCTCCAGGACCTCGCAGCCGCCGACGCGGGCACCCTGCAACTGCACTGCGAGCCTGTCCGCGCCGACGAACTGCTCGCCCAGGTCGCCTCAGCGCACCGCATTGCCGCCGACACCGCCGGCGTGCGCCTGGTGACCACATCGGACGGGTGCCCGTGGCTGGACGCCGACCCGGTCCGCATGCGGCAGGCGCTGGGGAACCTCGTCTCCAACGCGATCCGCCACACCCCGGCCGGCGGCACGATCACGCTCTCCGCCGACGTCGACGGCGATCATGTTGTGTTCGAGGTGGCCGACACGGGCAGCGGCATCGACCCTCGCGACCTTCCGCACGTCTTCGACCGGTTCTGGCGGGCCGAGAAGTCACGCAGCAGACGCACCGGTGGCAGCGGCCTCGGCCTGTCCATCGTCCGCCAGCTCACCGCGGCCCACGGTGGCACGGTCTCGGTGACCTCCGAGCCGGGCACCGGCTCGGTGTTCACCCTGCGGATCCCGGCAACGCAGCCGGGCTCAGCGACGATGTCCTGACGGAACGCCCACGGGCAGCTCCCGAACGGCGCCCGGTGGCCTCCGGCCCCACGGCGTGCAGTACGACAGCAGCATCAAGGACCCGGTCGTACGCAACGAGCCGTTCGGACGCTACATCAGCCAACTCCGGGCGGACCACGGGGCGTCGCCGCCCCAGTACGGTGGGACTGCCGGGTCCCGGGACTTCGACACCGCCCCACCGGCACCGTGATGCCCACCGGCACTGTGATGCCCACCGGAACCAGCAAGCTTGCGGCACAACAGGAGAACCCGTGCTCTTCCCCTTGACGTCGGACGACCTCACCTCCGTGCTTCCGCCCGAGCAGGTGGTGCGGACCGACTGGTCGGCGGCCGCCGAGGTGATCGCCGCACCGGACGCGGTCGCCTTCCTCAGCGAGGTGGGCGTTCCCTGGTGCAGCGGCGTGTTTCACCTGGGTTCCTCGCTCGCGCCGACGTCGACGCCTGACCGGCTTGTGTCGGAGCGGGGCAGCCTGCCGATGGTGATCGACACGCCCTTCGGAGAACTCGGATCCCTGGGGGGACTCCAGTACGTCCTGGTGTACGTGCGGCGCAGCGACGGCGTGGTCTTTGCGACCTCGGAGAACTCCGACGAGGGGTACGAGCGGATCCACTCGGACGTGTCGTCGTTGTCGAAGCTGCTGCTGCTGATCGAGTCGAAGGCGCCCGACCCCGATCTTCCGTATGCGGAGGCCCTGCCGCTGTACGCGCGGGCTGCGGCGGAGATCGAGGCGGAGATCAGCGCGGTCGACCCGGCGCCCTTCGCCGACCCGGACGGTTTCTGGACGGATTTCCTGGACTCCTTCGGCGGCGGTATTTACCCCCGGAAGCCGCGGTAAGGCCCGTGGAGGCGGCCGCTGCAGGCCGCTGACCTGCTCCTGTTCGTGGATCCACGCGGCCTGTGGGCCGGCCTTGCGGACTCCTCCGGCGGCGCCACGTTCCCCGAAGGCGACGGTAGCGTTGCTCGCAGCGTCCCGGCTTCGCAGGAAACCCCAGCCCGGGTCTGGCCCAACTCGCCGTAGCGCTCGGCGAAGCGCCCTCGTCCCCGACTCCGCCGTCGGTGAGTCTGCTGGAGCGCTGGTGGGCGGAGGTGCCCGACGCTGCACAGCCGGCGCTTGCCTGGCTGGACGTGTGGGGGACGCCCAACTTCGAAGTCCCGTCCCCTGCCGGGGCGGAGGGTGAGGTCGTCGCGCTGCTCCGCGCCGGTGCAATGTGCGGGACGGGGAACGCCGTCGGTCAGGTCACCTGGCACGATGCCGGTACCGGTCGCACGGAGCGGGTCCGCTCGCACTTCGGCCCGGTCTCGTCGCTGGCTGTCGCGCAGCTCCCGGGGCTGGCGCCGCTGGTCTTCAGCGGGGGTGCGGACGGAACGGTCCGCCTGTGGAGCCCCGGGGAGGACCCGCTCCCGGAGCCGCTGGAAGAGCGCGCCTGCCCGGTTCTGGCAATCTCGGTCGCCGTGGCGGCCGGTCCCGACAGCGAGGGCAACCCGATTACCCTCGCGATCAGTTGGGCTGACGGCCTGGTCCGCGTCGTTCGGCTGGACGCCGAGGACGCCCCCCCCGGGACCTACGCCTCGGCGCACCTGTCCTCGATCTGCTTCTGATCGAGCCGAACCAACTGGCCCTCGCCTCGGCCCGAGGACGTCTCCCTCGTCAAGTGGGGCGCTTAGCGCGGTGAAGGGCTGGTCCAGCGAGCGCGAGGCCAGGAGATGATCGGGATGCTTCGGTGTCGAGCCCGACTCTTGATGTGTGCGGCCCTCTCGTAGTCCTGCAGCAGCAGCCGGCGGACGCCGACCGTCCGGCGCGGCAGGCCGTGTGGGGCTGGTAAAGTCATCGCCGCAGGTGGGGCTGGGGGCAACGCCCTCGACGATGCCTGGGATGCTGCGCTGGTGATCATTTCGATCCTCTACCGGGCCACCCGGGCGCTGCTGTCTGTGCCCGCAGCTCTGCTGCGCCGCGACACGGCCAAGGACGCCGAACTGCTGGTGCTGCGGCACGAGAACGCGGTGTTGCGCCGTCAGCTCGATGGTCCGGTCCGTTATGAACCTGCGGATCGGTTCTGGTTGGCCGCGCTGTCTTCGCTGATACCGCGCTGCGACTGGAGCCGTGTCTTCCCGGTCACCCCGGGGACGCTGCTGGCCTGGCACCGCAGGCTGATCGCGAAGCGGTGGGACTTCTCCCACCGACGTGGGCGCACCGGCCGCCCTCCGACGGCGGCGGCGCTCCAGAAGCTGGTGCTGCGTCTGGCGCAGGAGAACCCGCGGTGGGGTCACCGGCGGATCCAGGGCGAGCTCGCCAGGTTGGGGCATTCGATCGCGCCGTCCACGGTCTGGCAGATCCTGCACGCGGCCGGCATCGACCCGGCCCCGCGGCGGGTCGGCCCGAGCTGGCGGGAGTTCCTCACCGCCCAGGCCGAGGGGATTCTCGCGGCGGACTTCTTCCACATCGACACGGTCACCGGTACCGGCTGTACGCGCTGGCGTTCCTGGAACATGGCACCCGCAAGCTCTACATCACCGGTGTCACCGCCCATCCCACGGCGCAGTGGGCGACCCAGCAGGCCCGCGACTTCACCGTCAACCTCGGCACCCGCGCGGTTACGAGACCAACGGCCACCCGAAGCCCCGGAACGGCCGCTGGTCCGGCCGCTGGGCGTGCCGCGCAGGCTCCTGCGCACCCGCATCCTCGGCGGAGTCATCAGCCAGTATCAGTACGCGGCTTGAGCTGCAGCGATGACTTTTCGAGCCCCACAGGATCACCGGACGCCTCATCCTTCATCTGATCGACGGTCCGGTCCACATTGACGGTCAACTCGCCCTTCCAGGCGCTCAGGAGCTTCGTGAAGTGCGCCTTCATGGGCGTCCCCATGAACGCCGGACCGCACCCGTACCTCCGGCGTCCTTCCGATTCTGCCTGTGCTCGAGGGCGGCGATCAACGGTCAGTTCGCGGAGTGCCAGTCTGGGAACCAGGTGGCCTGATCAGTGGCTGAACCGATCACGCCGAGGTCCAACCGTGCCTGCTTGATGAAATTCTGTCGTGCGTCCCGGTACGCGTCATACGCGGGTCCCCAGATCTGGTGCGTTGCTGTGGGGTTGCCACGGGCGAGTCCTTCGAGGTGCCAGAGGCACTGGTTCATCTTCCTTGACGCAGTGATCGTTCTAGTGTCTCCGAGTAGGACTACGGTTTCGGACAGGGCCGACCGACGGATTTCCGTTGCTGCGAGATCTTCGAGGACCTCTCCAGTGGGCTCCAAGGGTGAACCGTCCGTGGTGAGGCCGCGAGCCACGGCGATGCGCTGGTAGCGCTGGGCGAGTTCTTTGACGATGTGGGCGTAGTCGGCGTAGGCGCCGAGGCGCCGTTCGTCCCACCGGACGGACAGTTGGCGCTTCCATCTCGTTCGCTCGGTGAGGGCCGTCACCAGGAACGAGGTGGCGGCACCGATTACGACGCCGGCGAGGGGAAGTATCTGGCTGGTCAGATTCATCAAAGGCCCCGATCTGATGGCAGCAACTACGGAATCCTCCCGCAACCGGGCACGTCCAAGGGCTGGATCACAAGAGTTTGGCCTCCGGGGCCCGGACACTGACGCGACCCGATCGACCCGGAGGCTTCTTGCTACTACAAGACGGCCTGCGGGAGGTCTGCTTCTCAGCGCTCGACAAGGTTCCTCCACTGCTGGGTCACGAGGCGGCTGCCACTCAAGCCGCCGAATGATCATTGCAGGGCGCAGCGCAGGCCGAGGCACGAACGAGCGACGCTCCCCTTGCCCTTCCGAAACCACAGCTGGACTCGCACTCGCTTCCTCTCGCCAACCGGTCAAAGAGACACGCTCTAGGCCGCATCGGGTGCGTCACTCTCACCGATTTCCACGTCCCCGTTCCCGACTTCCCGGAGATACCTCTCTGCCGCTGCCCGGCCCAGGATCGCCCAGAACTGGGCCCAGCGCTCAGCCTCCGTGGGTGCTTGCCCCCGCACGCCAGCCCCCTGCGACTGCTGATCACTCATCGAGCAGTCCCACCCAACCCCTTGCCTCTTCCTGCTCCGACCGGATGCCAGCGGCGACCAAGGCCTCGCCCTCCAAATGGCCGGACCCCACGTGGGCCCAGGCCGAGTCCGTGACCGTCTCGTCGCCGGTGTCGAGGCTGTAGAGGGCACCTTGATGCCTGGCGCGTTCGGCGCGTAGTTCGCCGTAAGTGGTGGAGTAGGTGTGGCTCTTGGTGAGGCAGTGGCCCCGGTAGCCGAGGGTGTGGGCCCAGGCTTGCAGGTTGAGGCGGGCGAGTTCGCTGGTGAGCATTGAGGGGCAGATGAGGGATGCGGTCGGGGTGGGTGATGCGGTGGTCGGGGGCCCCGGTTTCGTTGGCGCTCTTGATGGTGGCCTCGCCCTGGTCGTCGTCGGGGGGCTCGGCGCGGACGAAGGAGGTGACCCAGTCGCTCGTGTCAGGGCGGCGGTCGTGGCCGGCCAGGTACAGAGGCAGAATGCGGTGCCCGACGATCCCCGCTGTGCGAAGATCATCGCGTGCGAAGAGGGACGGCCGACCAGGTGACGCGAAGCCGGGCGCAACGGTGGACCATTGCGGTCTTCTTGGCAGCAGTGGGGCTCGGTCTGCTGGCCTGGGTGGCACAGTGGGAGCACCACTTCTACTGGACCCTCGATAGACAAGGCGTGCGTACCACCGCGACCATCGTCCATGCCCAGCACTACGGGCGCCAGTCCAGCTACCTGATCCACTTCAGCCGCGCTCCGCATGCTCCAGCGGACACCTGGACCGGCATCGCCGGAGAGGTTGGCGATGTGATCAGCGTGGTCTACAACCCGTCCGACCCTTCCGACGCGATCGCGTCCGCCAACCTCCGCAGGGCAGAGCTGGTGATCCCCAGCCTGCTGTGCGCCGGCGCGTTGGTCTGCTTCGTATTGGGCTGGCGCACGGTCCGCTCCTGAGTCGACCCAAGTCCAGTGACGAGCCGATCAGCACTCAAAGACTGCGGGTGGAACCCGCGACCGCAAGTCTGGCCTGGTCCGTTGACGGTCCGTACGGCGGGGCGGTCGGGAGAATCGTCAGGCGAGAGCCGCATCGGGCATGTACTGCTTAGGTTGCTTGCAGACGCTCCAGGATGGCAGTCACGCCGTCGACGTCCCGAGGGCGGCGCAGTGCCGGGCCAGCTCTCGAACCTGGGTCACACACCGGTCGGCCCCGATTTGCTGCGCCAAATCCATTGAGGCCTTCGTCGCGGCGACGGCTTGTTCGACCTCTCCGCGCTGGAGGTAGCCGCGGGCCTGGTAGGTCAGGAACACCGCCCGGGTCTGGTTTCTTGCTGATGAGATCGCGCCCTCCTGGGCGCGGGTCATGCTCGCGCAGACGTGGTCGGGACAACTCGTCTATGAATGCGTGGAGATGTAGTAGGCCGGTCCGGTCGAGTCGAAGGCCTGCTTGGCGGCGGAGTCGGTCCAGTCCTTGTTGGCGGTGCTCGAGCTCAGGTCCGTGTAGAGCGCCGTGGACGCGATGACGTACCGGTAGAAGTGGTTGACCCACTCCGACTTCGCCGCGCTCGCGTAGTTGGGGCTCCCGGAGCAGGGGTTCGCGCCGTTGCCGGACTCCGGGCACCAGATGCCGAAGTCCCACGACTGTGTGTCGGGCAGGTCCGTGTAGATCTGTTCGGCCGTCGACGCGTCGGGGAAGGCGAAGATCTGCACCGAGACAAGGACGTCGCTGGTGCTGGTCACCGTGCTGCTGTCCACGGTGTAGGAGCCGGTCAGCTCCTGGGTGCAGCCGTGTCGGCGCAGGATCCCCTGCACGTTGCTGCTCATGTCGCTCTCGACGCAGTCGTGCACCCCGGCCGCCCTGAGCGCGTAGTGGACGCCCTTGCTGTCGATGAAGCTCTGCGGAAGCAGGGCGTCCGAGGTGAACGGAGCCGGGTCCGTGTCCGCGGAGTTCATGTCGCTCGCGGAGAAGGCCGGGGAGCTGGACGGCGAGTCCGACGGGGACGGCGAGTCGGACGGGGACGGGGAGTCGGACGGGGACGGCGAGTAGGAGGGGTCCGGGTTCGGGTCGGTCGGGGTGGCGCTGATCGTCATGGACGGCGACGGGGTGGTCGAGCCCGTCGTCTGCCCCGCGCTGAGGCTGCCCTGCAGATGGCCCGGAAGCCAGACGACGAGTCCGAGCACGCACGCCGCGCCCGCCAGCGCGCCGATCACGCCGGGAACGGCCCGCGCGTTTCGGCGGTCACCGCCGGCATTGCCCTGGACGGGTCGCCCGCCCACCACACCGAGGTCCGCGCCGCCGACGCCGACGCCGACGCCGAGGTCCGGGCCGCCGGGGCGGGGGCCAGGCGCCACGACGGGCACGACGGGCTTGACGGGCTCGACGGGCTCGACCTTGGTCCTCACCGGGCGCCGGGCCGGTGCGGGCAGCTCCGTCGTGTCGACGGCATCGGCGGTGATGGCGCGCAGTGCACTGGTCCGCCCGCGGATGGCGTCGGTGGCCTGACCGATCTGGAGGTAGGCGCCCGGACCGATCGTTCCGAGCGCGCGCGTGCACTGGTCGACCACGTGGGCGGGCGTCGGCCGGTCACCCGGTTCCTTGGCCAGACAGGTGCCGATCAACCGCGCCAGCCTGGCGTCAAGACCGTCCAGCACGGGTTCGTCGTGGACGACCCGGTAGGCCATGCCCAGGGCGTTGTCCGCGTCGAAGACCAGACGGCCGGTGGCCAGGAAGTAGAGCGTGGAACCGAGCGAGAAGACGTCGGAGGCGGGGGTCACCCGCCGTCCCATGGCCTGCTCCGGCGACATGTAGGGCGGCGTCCCGATGCGTGTCGCGGTGGTGTGTTCCGCCATCGAGGCGGCGAGCGACCGGACGATCCCGAAGTCGATGACCTTCGGCCCCGCTTCGTCGAGCATGATGTTGGCGGGCTTCAGATCGCGGTGGACCGCCTCGGCGTGATGGATGGACCCCAGTGCGCGGCCTATGCCCGCCGCGATGAGCAGCACGTGGTCCGGCGTCAGCGGCCCGGTGGAGACCACCAGTTCCTGGAGCGACGGCCCGGCCACGTAGACACTGGCCAGCCACGGTTCAGGGGCCTGCGGGTCCGCGTCGAGCAGTTGGGCGACGTTGCTGCCGGTGACCCGTTGCGCGATCCGCACCTCGCGCGCGAAGCGGTCGGCGAACCTCGGGTCCTGGGTCAGCTCCGGCTTGACGACCTTGACCGCGATCGGCTGTCCCCCCGGAGTGAACGCGAGGAAGACCCGCCCCATGCCGCCGACGCCGATACGGGCCCGCAAGCGGTAGCTCCCGACCTGCTCCGGGTCACCGGGTTGAAGCGGTTCGAAGCGGAACACAACGTCGGCCAACGCGATCAGTCCCCCAAGTGTCGCCCTGTCAGTTGGAGACTAGGGCACGTGGGCCCGGCCTCAAAGCGGCGCAGCCGTCAGGAGCGAGGGCCGGAGACGAGCGAGGAGTGCGCAGGGTGGACACCTACGACGTGGTGGTGCTGGGTGGGGGACCGACGGGGGAGAACCTCGCGGAGCGGGCGCGAGCGGGCGGGCTCGAGGTGGCGGTCGTCGAGCGGGAGCTGGTCGGCGGCGAGTGCAGCTACTGGGCCTGCATGCCCAGCAAGGCGCTGCTGCGCCCCGCTGTCGCGCTGAACGAGGCGCGGCGGGTGGCGGGGACGAGGGAGGCGGTGACGGGGCGGCTCGACGCGGCCGCGGTGCTGCGGCGGCGGGACGAGTTCGCCTCGCACTGGCGGGACGACGGCCAGGTGGCCTGGCTCGACTCCACCGGTATCGCGCTCGTGCGCGGGCACGGGCGTCTCGACGGCGAGCGGCGGGTCGTGGTCGACACCTCGGACGGGGAGCGGCGGGTGTTGCAGGCCCGGCATGCCGTCGCCGTCTGCACCGGGACCCGTGCTGCCCTGCCCGACCTGCCGGGGCTTGCCGAGGCGGCAGTGTGGACGAGCCGGGAGGCGACCAGCGCGCAGGAGGTGCCCGGTCGTCTGGCCGTCGTCGGCGGCGGGGTCGTGGCGGTGGAGATGGCCACTGCGTGGGCCGCGCTGGGCAGTCGGGTGACGCTGCTGGTGCGTGGCGGTGCGCTGCTGCCGAGGACGGAGCCGTTCGCGGGTGAGGCCGTCGCGGAGGGGCTGAAGGAGGCGGGCGTCGACGTCCGCTTCGGTGTCGCGGTCGCCGGCCTGTCGCGGGTGCCCGGGGGTGAGGTGGTGCTGGAGCTCGGCGGTGCGGAGACCCTCAGGATGGACGAGGTCCTCTTCGCGACCGGCCGCGTGCCCGCCACGGCGGATCTGGGGCTGGAGACGGTCGGGCTGGCGCCGGGCAGTTGGCTGCCGGTGGACGTCACCGGACAGGTCGTCGACGTGCCGGGCGGCTGGCTGTACGCGGCCGGTGACGTCAACCACCGCGCCCTGCTCACCCATCAGGGCAAGTACCAGGGCAGGGTCTTCGGGACGGTCATCGCCGACCGCGCGGCGGGCCGGAGCCTGGACACCGAGCCGTGGGGCCGCAGCGCGGCCACCGCCGACCGGCTCGCCGTGCCGCAGGTGGTCTTCACCGACCCCGAGGTCGCCTCGGTCGGCCTCACCCTGGACGAGGCCGGTGAGCGCGGACTGCGGGTGCGGGCCGTGGACTACGAGCTCGGGAACGTCGCGGGCGCGTCGCTCTACGTCGACCGGTACCGGGGTCGGGCCAGGGCGGTGGTCGACCTGGACCGGGAGGTCCTGGTCGGGGTCACCTTCGTCGGCCCCGGCGTGGCGGAGCTGCTGCACTCGGCGACGGTCGCCGTCGTCGGCGAGGTCCCGATCGGGCGGCTCTGGCACGCGGTCCCGGCGTATCCGACGATCAGCGAGGTGTGGCTGCGCCTGCTGGAGACCTACCGGGGGTCAGCCGGCTGAACCGGCCGCGTGGCACGGCGCCGCGCCGTGCCGTGCCACGCGGCGGCGCCCCGTGCCACGCGGCGGCGCCCCGTGCCGTGCCGCCCCTGGCCGTGCCGCCCCGCCCCGGTCAGCCGTCGGTGTCGCCGGTCGGGGTGGCGGCGCCGCCCGGGACCTGGTCGGGCAACAGGACGGAGGAGTCACCCGGGTAGGGGCTGCTGAACCCGTTGGTGGAGTACCAGATGTCCCGGTTCTCCTGGGCCATGTTGATCATGTCCTCGCGGGCGTAGTCCTGCTTCGCGGACCACGCGGCCCACGCCTGCGCCGCCCCGTTGCCCGCCGCCGCGGGACGCGGGTTGGTCTCGGTGAGCGGGATGCGGTTGGGCAGGTAGGTGTAGGGCGCGAAGTCGGGCGTGTCGGTGAACGCGTCGAACATCGGCTCCGCGGCCAGGTCCTCCTGGTTCATCGGCGGCAGGCCGAGGATCTGCTCGATGGTGCGCATGAAGTTCAGCTGGCTGTAGTAGTCGTCGACGATCGCGCCGGGCTTCGCGTAGGGGCTGATGACCATCGCGATGTTGCGGTGGCCGTCCACGTGGTCCACGCCGAACTGGGAGTCGTCCTCGATCACGAAGATCGCGGAGTCCTTCCAGTAGGGGCTGTGCGAGATGGTGTCGACGATGCGGCCGAGCGCCAGGTCGTTGTCGGCGACGTGGGCGCGTGGCGTGATGCCGCCCGGGTTGGTGCCCTCGGTGTGGTCGCTCATCAGCCACATCATGTTGAGGTCGGGCAGGTTGCCGTTCTGCACGTACTGCGCGAAGTCCTGCTGGAACAGGTCGGCCCGGTACTGGTCCGGGATGCCGAGGTCGAAGTTGGGGAAGTCCGGCTTGGTGATCCGGGCCAGCGAGGGGATGTCCGTCTTGACGGTGTAACTGCCCAGCGGGTGGTTCAGCGGGCCGCCGGCCTTGCCCTCCATCACCCGGGAGTCGTGGTACCAGGAGGCCCAACTGCCGGGCGGCGTCAGGTTGCCCGAGGCGTCGACGTAACTGTCCATCTGCTCACCCCAGTTGACCACGGACTTGCCGTGGGCCAGTGCGTCGTCCCAGATCCAGCCGGTCTTCACGTCGCTGAGCGGGTCGAGGGTCTGGTAGGAGCGGGTGTAGTTGCCGTACATCTGCTGCAGGTAGTTGTTGACGAATGCCTGGTCCAGCCAGTGGTGGCCCTCGGCGGAGTCGGTGCCGTCCGAGTAGAGGTTGTCGATCAGCGGGAACCGGGTGGCCAGGGCGTGGACGTTCGGGGTGACCTGTCGGCCGAACTGGGCCAGGGCCGGGTCGCCGTTGCCGCGGCCGAGGTCGCCGAGCTCCTGGTCGTAGGTGCGGTTCTCCTTGACGATGAAGAACACGTGCTTGATCGTCGACGGGTCGCCCACCCGCAGCGGCAGGGCGACCGGCGCGGCGCTGCCGTCACCGCTCAGGTTGCGCTGCTGCAGGCCGTTCCACTGGTTGTTCTTGAACACCTGGGCCGTGTAGGCGGCCATCTGACGGGCCGTCGGCATGGCGATGCTCTGCACGGTCCCGACGTAGTTGTAGACGAAGTGACCGGTGGCGGGCTTGGTGCCGAGGCCCTGGACGACCGTCTCGTCGGGGCCGACGGAGCCGAGGCCCTGCTCGCTGGCCACGACGAGCCGCTTGAGCTGCCGGTCCTGGGCGATGCCGGTCGGAAAGGAGCCGGTCGGGATGAGCCCCTCGAACGTCGGCTGGGTGTAGGCGCCGCCGTACGAGTAGACGGCGACGGCGTTGTCCCGGCCCAGGCTCACCGCCAGGTGCGTCGCGTCCAGCATGGCCAGGCCGTTGGGCTGCGCGCCGAACGGCGCACCCGGGGCCGGGTCGGCGCTGAAGGTGCGGCCGACCCGCTGCTTCAGGGTGTCGATGGTGGTCACGCTGTCGTCGTCGGTGTTGGCGACGACGACGTCGCCGCCGATCGCGAGCAGCGCGCTCGGCTCCAGGCCGACGGCGAACGTCCGCACCTGGCGGCCGGTGCGCAGGTCGACCTCGGAGACGGTGCCGGTGCTGGGGGCCGCGTTGTCGGTGACGATCGCGGTGCCGTAGGAAAGGTCGGTCTGGTCGCCCGCCCGGGCGGGCCGGCCGCCCTGGTTGCTCACGTAGGCCTTGCCGCCGACGACCACGACGCTGTTCGGCGCGTTGCCGACGCGGACCTGGCGCAGCACCCTGCCGTTGCCGGCGTTCACCACGGCGAGCGTGTTGTTGCCGCTGAGGGTGACCAGCAGGCTGCCGTCCGGCGCCCAGGCCAGACCGGTCGGCACGGCCTGACGGCCGCCCGAGCCGGGCAGGGGCACGATGACGGCGTGGCTCAGCCACCCGCTCGCGGCGACGTTGTAGCGGACCAGGTTGCCCGGCTGCGCGGCCCACAGGTGCTTCCCGTCGGGGGAGTAGAGGATCCCGCCGTCGGAGATCAGCCCGTGGCCGATCTGCTGCAGCACCTTGTGGTGGACCAGGTCGAAGACGGTGACCAGGTTGGGGGAGGTGCCGCCGGAGTCGAGCGCGGCGGCCGTCCTCCCGTCGGGACGCAGGGCCAGGCCGAACGGGCGGCTGTCCTCCTTGATGACGTCGCCGACGGGGGTGACGAACTGGTTGGTCGCGGTCAGGTAGGAGCCGTCCGCCTGCCGGCCCACACGCTTCGAGCCCAGTGTGGTGCCGCCGAGGCCGGTCGCGGCGAACGTGACGCCCGCGCCGAGCGCGAGCGCCGTAGCGGTGGAGGTGAGGACCATCGCGCGACGGCTCATCGTGCGTATGGGCATGTCCAGGCTCCTTGTGCGCACCGACGGCCACCGCCCCGGTGGCCCCGTGGTGACTCTGGCGTGGTCAGGCGACATGAACGAGAACGCCAGGGGGAGCGGGCGCGAATGTGCAGAACAGTCGCTCCAGGGAAGCAAGTTGACGCCGTATGTCCAGGTTTGCGGGAATTGGTCGTGTGTGGCGTGCGCCTGGGCGTCGGCCATGAGGCGACTGAGTCGGTCCGTGTCCGGTGCAAGTGAACTGGAGGCGCCGAGCAGTGGCTGGGACGGAACGGCGAATTCCGTGTCCGTTCGCTCCCGGGATGCCGCGGGGCAGGTTGTGTGCCAGCGTGGAGGAGGGGCCGCCGTAGCGAGAGGAGTGGCCATGTCGTCCAGGCGCCGTCGTAAGAAGAAGCAGCGCAGGGGCGGGGCGAACCACGGTAAGCGTCCCTGCTGCTGAGCATTCCCACCGCCGCGCCGAGGCTCCTGTCATGGACCTCGGCGCCGCTGCTGTGTCCAGCCGGAGTCCTCTAGACTGCGCAGCACAGTTGATCGAGTGTCATGGCGACCATGACGATGATGTCGACCACGGCGTGCATGACGACAGGGCGAGGGGCGGGCGAGGATGTCCGAGGCGGACCGGGGCTCAGCGGGCAGAGACGGCGACGGCACCATGGGCTTCGACCCCAGCGTGCCGAGCACCGCACGGGTCTACGACTACCTGCTCGGCGGCAAGGACAACTTCGCCGCCGACCGGGCCGCGGCCGAGGGGCTGTTGGCCGTGCAGCCGATGGCGCGGGACATCGCGCAGGCCAACCGCCGTTTCATGGTGCGGGCGGTCGGCATGCTGGCCGAGAGCGGGATCCGGCAGTTCGTCGACGTCGGTGCGGGCATCCCGACCAGTCCCAACGTCCACGAGATCGTGCGCGGCCACCAGCCGGACGCCCGCATCGTGTACGTCGACAACGACCCGGTCGTGCTCGCCCACACCCGTGCGCTGCGCGCCGAGACCGGTGTCACCGCCCTGGAGGGCGACCTGCGCCGGCCCAAGGAGGTGCTCGACCGGGTCGAGGCGACCGGCGCCATCGACTTCTCCCAGCCCGTGGGCCTGCTGCTGATCTCGGTGATGCACTTCGTGCGCCGCGAGGAGGACCCGGCCGCGGTCATCCGCGCCTACACCGAGCGCCTGGCGCCCGGCAGCCACCTGGTGATGTCCATCGCCAGCAGCGGCGACATGGTGCAGGAGGAGATCGACCGGGCCGAGGCCGTGTACGCCAACGCGTCCTCGCCGCTGGTGATGCACACGCCCGCGTCGGTGGCGGACTGGCTCGCGCCCTACAGCCTGGTCGAGCCGGGCCTCGTGACGTACTTCAAGTGGCGTGCGGACGAGAACGAGGTGGGCGGCCTGGGTTCGCCGCTGGCCGCCGTCGCTCGCGTCGGCTGACCGGGCGCTGTCGCGGAAACGTGAGCGGGCCGGCCCTCCAGGGCCGGCCCGCTCACGTGCTCAGGGTGGAGATCAGGCGACGTCGTAGCGGTCGAGGTCCATGACCTTGGCCCAGGCGGCGACGAAGTCGGTGACGAACTTCTCCTCGGCGTCGTCGCTCGCGTAGACCTCGGCGACGGCGCGCAGCTCGGAGTTGGAGCCGAAGACCAGGTCCGCGCGGCTGCCGGTCCACTTGACCGCGCCGGAGGCGTCGCGACCCTCGAAGGTGGTCGCGTCGGCGGAGGTCGGGGTCCAGGTGGTGCCGAGCTCCAGCAGGTTGACGAAGAAGTCGTTCGTCAGGGTGCCCGGGCGGTCGGTGAGCACGCCCACCGTGGACTGCTGGTGGTTGGCGCCCAGCACGCGCAGTCCGCCGACCAGGACGGTCAGCTCCGGTGCGGAGAGCGACAGCAGGTTGGCCTTGTCCAGCAGGAGGTACTCGGCGGGGAGGCGGTTGCCCTTGCCGAGGTAGTTGCGGAAGCCGTCCGCGGTCGGCTCCAGCGGCGCGAAGGACTCGACGTCGGTCTGCTCCTGGGTCGCGTCGCCGCGGCCCGGGGTGAACGGCACCTCGACGCTGTGGCCGGCCGCCTGCGCGGCCTGCTCCACGCCCACGCCGCCCGCGAGGACGATCACGTCGGCGACGGAGACCTTCTTGCCGCCCGTCGCGGCCGCGTTGAACGCGTCGGCGACGCCCTCCAGGGTGCGCAGCACCTGGGCGAGCTGGTCGGGCTCGTTGACCTCCCAGCCGGCCTGCGGCTGCAGGCGCAGACGGGCGCCGTTGGCGCCGCCGCGCTTGTCGCTGCCGCGGAAGGAGGCGGCCGAGGCCCAGGCGGTGGAGACCAGCTGGGAGACGGTGAGGCCCGCCTCGGCGATGGCCGCCTTGAGCTTGGTGACGTCGGAGGCGTCGATCTGCGAGCGGGTGTCGGCGGCGATCGGGTCCTGCCACAGCAGCTGCTCGGCGGGCACCTCGGAGCCGAGGTAGCGGGCGATCGGGCCCATGTCGCGGTGGGTCAGCTTGAACCAGGCCCGGGCGAAGGCGTCCGCGAACGCGGCCGGGTCGGCCAGGAAGCGGCGCGAGATCTGCTCGTAGGCCGGGTCGAAGCGCAGCGACAGGTCGGTGGTCAGCATCGTCGGGGCGACGCGCTTGCCGGCGATGTGGGCGTCGGGGACGGTGTCGGCGCCCGCGCCGTCCTTGGGACGCCACTGGTTGGCGCCGGCCGGGCTCTGGAACAGCTCCCACTCGTAGCCGAAGAGGATCTCGAAGAAGCTGTTGTCCCAGGTGGTGGGCGTGTTGGTCCAGATGCCCTCCAGCCCGGAGGTGATCGCGTCCTTGCCGACGCCGGTGCCGAAGCTGTTCTTCCAGCCGAAGCCCTGCTCCTCGATCGGGGCACCCTCGGGGTCCGCGCCGACGTGGTCGGCGGGGCCCGCGCCGTGGGTCTTGCCGAAGGTGTGGCCACCGGCGATCAGCGCGACGGTCTCCTCGTCGTTCATCGCCATCCGGCGGAACGTCTCACGGATGTCGCGGGCCGCGGCGATCGGGTCCGGGTTGCCGTTGGGGCCCTCGGGGTTGACGTAGATCAGACCCATCTGGACCGCGCCGAGCGGGTCCTCGAGCTCGCGGTCGCCGGTGTAGCGCTCGTCGCCCAGCCAGGTGGTCTCCGGGCCCCAGTACACGTCCTCGTCCGGCTCCCACACGTCGGCGCGGCCGCCCGCGAAGCCGAAGGTCGTGAAGCCCATGTTCTCCAGCGCGACGTTGCCCGCGAGGATCATCAGGTCGGCCCAGGACAGCGCCTTGCCGTAGGTCTTCTTCACCGGCCACAGCAGACGACGCGCCTTGTCCAGGTTGCCGTTGTCCGGCCAGGAGTTGAGCGGCGCGAAGCGCTGCTGGCCGGCGCCGGCGCCGCCGCGGCCGTCGCTGATGCGGTAGGTGCCCGCGCTGTGCCAGGCCATGCGGATCATGAACGGGCCGTAGTGCCCGAAGTCGGCCGGCCACCAGTCCTGCGAGGCGGTGAGCACCTCGGCGATGTCCGCCTTGACGGCCGCGAGGTCCAGGGTGCTGAAGGCAGCGGCGTAGTCGAACTCCTCGCCCAGCGGGTTCGCCACGGCCGGGTTCTTCGCCAGGATCTTCAGGTTCAGCTGCTGCGGCCACCACTGGCGGTTGCCGCCGCCCTGGGTCGGGTGCGGCGCGCGCCCGTGCGCGACCGGGCAGCCACCGGCGCCCTGCGTGCTCGCGTCGACGTTCTCAGACATGGCCATCCTTGAGGGCTAGGGGAGTGAGTCCGACTTCGGTTTTCGACCCTACATTAGACAGTGTCTAAGTCAACAGTCCCACTAATCTGGAACACCGTCCGGTTCTCTTGCTAGTCTCCTTTCATGAGTGACCTGCTGGCACGACTGAGAGAGCGCGGCTGGCGGCTCACCGCGCAGCGCCGCGTGGTCGCCCAGGTCCTGGACGGCGAGCACGTCCACTACACGGCCGACGAGATCCATGCCCGGGCCGTGGCACTGCTGCCGGAGATCAGCCGCGCCACCGTCTACAACACCCTGGGCGAGCTGGTGAGCCTCGGCGAGGTGCTGGAGGTCAGCACCGACGGCCGGGCCAAGCGCTACGACCCGAACACCCACGACGCCCACCAGCACCTGGTCTGCGAGTCGTGCGGGGCCATCCGGGACGTCCACCCGTCGGGTGACCTGATCGCCGGGCTTCCCTCGTCCGAGCGCTTCGGCTTCACCCTGCTCGGCGTCGACGTGACCTACCGCGGCCTGTGTGCCGACTGCGCCGGGCGCGCGTGACCGTCGCCGGAGCGGCGGCACGGCTCACAGGATGTTGATCGCCCGGGCGATCACCAGTGCCCCGAGCAGGAGCGAGACGGCCGCCTGGACCATCATCAGCAGCTTGGACCAGTGCTTGATCGCGGAGACGTCCGTGGGACTGAACGCGGTCGCGGTCCAGAACGACAGGGACAGGTAGTCGGCGAAGACCGGCACCCAGTCGGCGGGTGCGTAGTCCCGGTGCTGCATCTCGGGGAAGACGAACGCCGGGTTGTCGAACGGCCGGTGGGCGCGGGCGGCGGCGCCGCCGCGGTCCAGGTCCCAGTACCACAGGCCGAACGCGATCACGTTCGTCGCCCAGATCACGCCGCCCGTGGCCAGCAGCGCGGTGGCGTTGTTGGCGTAGAGCTTGTCGTTGGTCAGGATGTCCGCGACGAGGCGTCCGGCGGCGTAGAGGTTGGCGACGGTGATGAACGCGATCACTACGCTGGTGACGGCGCGCAGCCAGGGGCGGCGCCGGTCGATGCGCCCCGGGTCGCCGATGACCAGCGCCGCGAGCAGCACCAGCAGGATCGCCGGCAGCAGCCAGCGCGGTGCGGTGCGGTAGCTCGCCGGTAGCACCACGTGCAGTCCGCCCGCGATCAGTACCGCCAGCGCCACCGGCCACCACGGTTCGCCGCGCTCGGCGGGTGTTCCGCTCGGGCCCTCCTGGGGCGCGTCGCTGACCATGGCTCATTCTCTCGGGGTGGCTGCCCCGGCGCTCGGCGAGACACCCCCGCGTGCCCGCCACGACGCGGCCTGCTGCGCGCCGTCGACCCCCGGGGACTCCGGGGCGCACGGAACCCCGACCCGGCCGGTGTTGCGCAGGTGGTCGGATCGGGCTTCCGGGATCAGGACAGGTTCGGCAGGCCAGGACAGGTCCGGACAGGGTCCGGCAGGTCGGGCAGCGTCAGGGCAGCAGGCGCTCGACGGCTGCGGCGCCCTGCTCTTCCAGGGCCTTGCGGGCCTTCTCGATCAGTGCCGGAGTCGGCTCCCGGCCGCTCGCGCGCACCAGGTCCTCCGGGTCGACCGGGTGTTCGGCTCCGGTGTGGAGAAGCCGGTCCGGCGTGGGTCGCTCGTCGTCGCCCTGGGGCTGGGACATTGGTACCTCCTGCCCTGCATGAACGTTTTGGCTCTTCCCAGCACTGTAGACCCGGCGCACCCCCACCGCACCGCGCCGCACCGCCCTACGCTGGACGCATGTGCCGATCGATCAAGACGCTCCGGGCCCCGGTCACCCCTGACCCGCAGGAGGCCGACATCCGTGCGGCCGCCCTCCAGTACGTGCGCAAGGTCTCCGGCTTCCGCGCCCCCGCGGCGCACAACCGGGAGGCCTTCGACGCCGCCGTCGAGGCGATCGCCGAGGCCACCCAGGAGCTGCTGGAATCCCTCGTCGTCCGCGGTGCGCACCCGCACGCGCATCCGCACCCCCACTCGCACGAGTCCGTCGAGGAGGCGGCCGGCGTCTGAGGCCGCCGGTCCGACGAGGGTCAGTGCGGGATGCCGTCGATCAGCTCGCGCGCGCCCTGGCGCAGCAGGGCCAGCGCCGTGGCCATGCCCAACTCCTCCGGGGAGAGCGCACCGGCCCACTCATGGGCGTCCAGCACCCGCTTGCCGTCCAGGGTGAACACGCGTGCGCGCAGTGAGAGGCGCCCGTCTGGCTCGGCCTGCGCGTAGCCCGCGATCGGGGAGTTGCAGTGCCCCTGCAGGGCGTGCAGCATCATCCGCTCGGCGGCCGCCTCGCGCCAGGTCGAGGCGTGGTTGAGGGCGCTGACCGCGTCGACGGTCGCGGAGTCGTCCGCGCGGCACTGCAGCGCCAGGATGCCCGCGCCGATCGGCGGGCACATCGCGTCGGCGTCCAGGACCTGGGTGATCCGCTCGGCCTGGCCGATCCGCTCCAGGCCGGAGACGGCCAGCAGCAGCGCGTCGTACTCGCCCGCGTCGAGCTTGGCCAGGCGGGAGTTGGCGTTGCCGCGGATCGGTAGGCACTCCAGCTCCGGGTGGGCGGCCGCGATCTGGGCGATCCGGCGGACCGAGCTGGTGCCGATCCGGCTCCCGGCGGGCAGCTCGGCCAGGGTGAGACCGGCCGGCTGCACGACCGCGTCGCGGATGTCGTCGCGCGGCAGGTAGGCGGCGACGGCGGTGCCCTCCGGCAGGGGGCGGTCGCCCGGCATGTCCTTGAGGCAGTGCACGGCCAGATCGGCCTCGCCCGCGAGCAGCGCGGCGTCGACCTCCTTGGTGAACGCGCCCTTGCCGCCGAGCGCGGACAGTGCGCCGAGCCAGCGGTCGCCGGAGGTGGTGACCGGCACGACCTCGGTGACCAGCCGGGGGTGCGTCGCGGCCAGCAGCGCGCGGACCCGGTCCACCTGGGCGAGGGCCATGGGGGAGGAGCGCGTCACGATGCGGATCAACTGGGGCATGGCGGAGACGATACTCCGTCAGATCGACCGTCCCGGACGGCACCCGCGCGAATCGGTCGCGACACGTGACCACCCGGTCCGGGGCGGTCGAGCCCGGTCAGTTGCGCTCCGGCCGCACGTCCGTTCTGTTCAGTTGTGGTCGGCGAGGCCTGTGGGGTGGCCGCCGGTGTCCCAGACGACCTCGCGCACGGCGGTGACCGCGTCACGGTTCAGCGGACCGAAGACGTGCGGGAACCGGACGCCGTCGGCGACGCCCGGCGGCGGGGCCGGGACGGCCTCCTCGAAGACGCACTCGGCGCTCAGCCGCCGCTCGTCGACGACCAGGGCGAGCAGCGGGCGCGGGGCGTCCCGGTAGAACGCCTCGACGACGGCGAGCGTCGTCGCCTCGTCGGGGGAGCAGTGGATGAAGCCCTCGGCGGCGAGGGAGGCCGGCTCGTAGGGGAGCGCGGGCGCGGCGGCCCACTCGGCGAGCGGTACGACGTGGTAGATCATGCCCCGATTCAACACGAAACGGTCGGGCCCCGGCACGAGCGGGGAGTGCCGGGGCCCGACCGGGCCGCGCCTCTCAGCGCGGGCCCGCTCCGGCTTGGGGGTGGACGAGGTGTGTGTCCGGACCGGGGAAGAAGATCGTCACCTGGTCCGTCTGGTCCCAGCGCACGTCGTACGGCGGGGTGCCGTCGGGGTGGTGCAGGGCGACGATCTCGCCGTCGCGCCGCATGGTGCCCGGACGGGTGCCCTCCACGACGACGTGGTCTCCGACGACCGCCTGCATGGCCGCCTCCCTCACAGTGTCGTGTGTGGCTGTGTAGCGGTGTGGTGCGTGTGGTGCGTGCTCGTGGCCGGACGGCCACCCTTCCAGGGGAGCACGCCCGCGCGGCCGCGTCCAGAGCCCACCGGGCCCGCCGCGGGCCTGCCGTGCGGGCCCGCGGGTCGGGGCCTCGGTGCGGGGCCCCGACCCGAGGCGGCGTTCAGCCCCGGCCCAGGGGCCGGCCGCCGATGCCCGGGCCGCCGTTCGCCTGCCACCAGGCCTCGAAGGCCGGCTGGTCCATCGCCGCCCAGTCGGGGGTCCGCTGCACGTGGGCCCGGCCCACCGCGCGGCCGAGCTCCAGGATCGTCCGCCCGACCGGTGCGCGCTCCGCGTCGTACACGGCGAGCCCGGCCGGGACGGACGGCGCCTCGGCCATGGCCCGGCCGAGGACGGTCGCGTCCTGCAGGGCCTTGAGCGCGCCGCTGCCGGTGTGCGGACGGGCGATCGCCGCGGCGTCGCCGAGCAGCACGAGCCGGCCGCGCGCGTAACTCGGCGCCGCCACGTCGTGGATCGGCTGGAGCAGGCGACGCTCCTCGGGGGTGTTGTGCACCACGTCCTGCCAGTAGCCGGGCAGGTGTCGCGCCACCACGTCCAACTGGTAGTCCGTCAACTCCTTTGCCACTGAGGTCGACGGCGTCGACTCCGGATCGGCGAGGGCGTCCGCGAGGTGTGTCGGAGGCGTCGCGTAGAAGACCCAGTTGACCCGCGCGCCGCCGTCACCATCCGGCGTTCCCGGGATCCGGTAGGAGATCATGTGGCCGCCGGGGAAGGCCACCGTGGTGGCGCTGTCCTCGGGGAACGCCTCGGCCGGGTCCGGCAGTTGCTCGGTCGCGAGGGTGCCGCGCCAGGCGAGGTACCCGCTGAAGGACGCCGTCGAGCGACCGGGTGGCAGCATCGCGGCGCGGACCAGCGAGCGGTGTCCGTCCGCGCCCACGACCAGGTCGAACCGCTCCTCGCGCCCGTTCCCGAGGGTCAGCACCGCGCCGTCGGGGCCGTCCGCGACGGCGGTGACCGCGGTACTGGTGCGGTGGTCGACGGCGTCGGGGACGCGGCGGCGCAGCTCCTGCCAGAGCGAGCCCCAGCTGTAGGACCGGTAGGGGAACGGCAGCGTGGCGATCACCCGGCCCGCGCGCCGCGTGCCGTCGCGGACGACCCAGGGCCGGCGGGCCAGGTCGATCCACGGCATCTCCGCGTCCAGGTAGCCGGCAGCCTCCAGTTCGGCGTACCGCTCCTTCTGGATCCCGAGGCCCACCCCGCGGTCCTGCAGTCGTCCGGTCGCCCGTTCCAGGACGACGACCTCCCCGGCCCCGGCCCGGTGCAGCGCCCGGGCTGCCGCGCAGCCCGCGATGCTGCCGCCGACGACCGCCACTCGTAGCCCCCGCACGTGTCCCCCTCCTCGTGGGTGCGCGCCCGCCGAACCCGGCGGCGCGTCCGTGCCGAGTATGGCGGCCCGGGAGGAGATGGTGGGCGGCCTGTGCGATCCCGAAGCTCACAGGGACGAAACGGGGCATACCTCACTACACTTGGGCAGACACCCGCCCTGCGGGGCGGCCCGAGGACGAGCAAGGAGCGCGCGGTGGACGAGCGCGCGGAGAGGAGCGCCGCGATGGCCGCTCACCAGTCCAAGAAGCTGCGCCGGAGCGCGGAGGACCTGCTGCGCCGGACCGGGATGACCAACACGCCCGGCGGTGGTGCCGAGTGGATGGCGATGCCCATGTCGGACACGGCCGGTCGCGCCGCCACCGGCCCGATGGCCCCGGCCTTCGCCCACCACGCCGCCGGCGACCGGCGCGGCCAGTGGTCCGGCTCGCGGATGGCCGCCGCCCACGACCTGGTTCCTGGCCACCGGCACCGCGGCGCGGAGCAGCACTCGGCCCTCAGCGGGCACTGAGCCCGAAAGGCGTCGGTCACGATCCGTGACCGTTCGAGATGCGATCGTGCACCGGCGCTGTCAGGGTGAGGTCGTGCGCCGAGAGGTTTTGTCCGGTTCCCCGGGCACGGCGCCTCACCCCCTTCGGGAGAGAACACCATGACGAAGGTCAAGAACCAGCCCCGCAAGCAGAAGCAGTCGGCGGCCCGTACCCCGAGCCGCGCGCAGACGCACGACAAGGCGATGCTCGCGGAGATGAAGGCCGGTCAGCACAGGCCGGAGGCGGACTCCATGGACGCCTCCGGCGAGATGGCGATGCGCTCCCCGCGCAAGAAGGAGAAGCGCTTCGGCCACAACTGACCTGCGGCGGCCCCGGATCGGTCCGGGGGCCACGTGACCTGCCTGCCGGCCCGACCGCGTTCTCGCGGCCGGGCCGGTGCGGTGTCCGCGTTCCCACCGGTGTTGTCGGTGGCGTGTGATGGGATGGGGTCCATGAACACCGTTGCTGCCGAACTCGCCGACAAGGCCCGGTACTTCCACTCCCTGCACCAGCCCGGCGCGCCGCTGGTGCTGCCCAACGCCTGGGACGTCGCCTCCGCGCGCGTCGTCGAGGCCGCAGGCGCGCGCGCCGTCGCGACCACCAGCGCGGGCCTCGCCTGGTCGCTCGGCTGTGTCGACGGCGGCAGCCTGACCCGCGAGGCCGGTCTCGCGGCGCTCGCCCGCATCGTCGACGCGGTCTCCGTCCCGGTCACGGCCGACATCGAGCGCGGCTACGCCGAGGACGCGGCCGGGGTGGCCGAGACGATCCGTGGCGTGATCGCCGTCGGCGCGGTCGGCGTCAACCTGGAGGACGCGCTCGGCCCCGTCGCCGAGAACGCGGCCCGCATCGCCGCCGCGCGCGAGGCGGCCGACGCGGCGGGCGTCCCGCTCTACATCAACGCCCGCATCGACACCCACCGCCTCCCGTCGACGGAGCGCCACCGCCGCCACGACGAGACGGTCACTCGCGCGGCGGCGTACGCCGCGGCCGGCGCGAGCGGCGTCTTCGTCCTGGACCGCCTCGGCGCGGACGAGCTGGCCGCTCTGGCCAAGGAGATCACCGTCCCGATCAACGTGGCCGTGGGCCCCGGCGCCCTCCCGGTCGCCGAGCTCGCCGCGGCGGGCGCGTCCCGCGTCAGCGCGGGCGCGTCGATCGCGGAGGCGGCGTACGGCCTGGTGGACCGCGCCGCGCGGGAGCTGCTGACGCGCGGGACCGCGGAGTCGCTGGCGACGGAGATGGACTGGCCGACGCTGAACGCCCTGCTCAACAGGTAGCTGCTCAGACCCCGAGCGGGCAGGGCCATCTGCCCGCAGTGGGCTTCTCGCGCAGTTCCTCGCGCCCCTGGGTTGAGCCACCATGCGCGGGAGCGTGCCTGACCCGGCTCGCGCCCACGCGGCGGAGCCGCAGATCGGCACGGTCTCGCGCCCCTGGGTTGTGCCACCACGGGCGGGAGCGTGCCTGACCCGGCTCGCGCCCTCGCGGCGGAGCCGCAGATCGGTGCAGTCTCGCGTCCCCGGGTGGCCGAGCTGCACGTGTGTCCCCTGGGCACACGGGGTTGAATGGGGAGCGTTCATGCCGACTCGGGGGTGAGGAGGCTGTTCTCCCATGTCGATGTCCACCTTCGGTTCCTTCGGTGGCCAAGACCCCTTCTCCGACCTGCTCAACCGCTTCTTCGGGATGTCCCCGGCCTCCTCGCCGCCCGCCGTCCAGCGCGTGCCCATCGGCAAGCTGCTGACCGAGTCCGCGCGTGAGCTCATCGCGCGGGCGCAGCAGAAGGCCGCCGAGGACGGCAGTGAGGATCTGGACACCGAGCACCTGCTCTGGGCCGCCGCGCAGGTGGACCCCTCGCGGTCCCTGATCGCGCAGGCGGGGGTCGATCCGGACGGGCTCGCGCAGGCCATCGAGAAGGTGCTGCCTGGCCTCGCGGGCACGCCCTCCGCGGAGCCGAGCCTGACGCCCGCCGCCAAGCGCGTGCTGATCGCCGCCCACGCGCGCTCGCAGGCGGGCGGGGGCTCGTACATCGGGCCGGAGCACATCCTCGGCGCGCTGCTGGAGGACCCGGACTCCGGCGCGGGTCGGCTGCTGGGGGCCGGGGGAGTCGACGTCGACCGGCTGCGCGGCGACTCGGAGCGGGCCGGCGGCCCCGGCGGCGAGCACGGCGGCAGCGGTCCGGCGAGGCAGGCGAGCAGCACGCCCACCCTGGACGAGTACGGCCGCGACCTCACCGCCGACGCCAAGGCGGGCAGGCTCGACCCGGTGGTCGGGCGCGCGGAGGAGATCGAGCAGACCGTGGAGATCCTCTCGCGCCGTTCGAAGAACAACCCGGTGCTCATCGGCGAGCCCGGCGTCGGCAAGACCGCGATCGTGGAGGGGCTCGCGCAGCGCATCGTCGCCGACGAGGTGCCCGAGACGCTGCGCGGCAAGCGCGTGGTCTCGCTGGACCTGGCCGGGATGGTGGCCGGGGCCAAGTACCGGGGCGAGTTCGAGGAGCGGCTGAAGAACGTCATCACCGAGGTGCAGGAGTCGACCGAGTCGCTGCTGCTGTTCATCGACGAGCTGCACACCGTCGTCGGCGCGGGCGCCGGCGGCGAGGGTGCGATGGACGCGGGCAACATGCTCAAGCCCGCGCTCTCGCGCGGCGAGCTGCACGTGATCGGTGCCACGACCATCGACGAGTACCGCAAGTACATCGAGAAGGACGCCGCCTTGGAGCGTCGCTTCCAGCCGGTGCTGATCCCGGAGCCCAGCGTCGAGGAGACGGTGCAGATCCTGGAGGGCCTGCGGGACGCCTACGAGGCCCACCACCAGGTGCGGTTCAGCGACGAGGCGCTGCGGGCCGCCGCCGAGCTGTCCGACCGCTACATCGCCGACCGGTTCCTGCCGGACAAGGCGATCGACCTGATGGACCAGGCGGGCGCACGGGTGCGGCTCAGGTCGCTGGGCAAGTCCTCCGAGGCGACCGAGCGCGAGGACCGGCTCGCCAAGCTGCACCGGGAGAAGGACCAGGCCGTCGCCGCCGAGGACTTCGAGGCGGCCAAGCGGCTCAAGGACGAGATCGCGGAGGCCGAGGGCGAGTTGGGCGGCATCGCCGAGCGCCGCGAGGGCGTGATGGCGGTGACGGTCGACGACATCGCCGAGGTCGTCTCGCGCCGCACCGGCATTCCGGTCGCGCAGCTGACCCAGGACGAGAAGGCCAAGCTGCTCAAGCTGGAGCAGGACCTGCACGCGCGCGTCGTCGGCCAGGACGAGGCGGTGGTGGCGATCTCCGAGGCGGTGCGCCGCAACCGCGCGGGCATGGGCGACCCGAACCGGCCCGTCGGCTCGTTCCTCTTCCTCGGCCCGACGGGCGTCGGCAAGACCGAGTTGGCCAAGGCCCTCGCCGAGCTGCTCTTCGGCGACGAGGACCGGCTGATCCGGTTCGACATGAGCGAGTTCCAGGAGAAGCACACGGTCTCCCGGCTGGTCGGCGCACCCCCCGGCTACGTCGGCTACGAGGAGGCCGGCCAGCTGACCGAGAAGGTCCGCCGCAAGCCCTACAGCGTGCTGCTCTTCGACGAGGTCGAGAAGGCCCATCCGGACGTCTTCAACGCGCTGCTCCAGGTGCTCGACGACGGTCGGCTGACCGACGCGCAGGGCCGCACAGTCGACTTCCGCCACACCGTCGTCATCCTCACCAGCAACATCGGTGCGCACCGGATCCTGGCCAACCAGGGCGACACCGACAGCATCCGCGACCAGCTGATGGGGGACCTGCAGGGCCACTTCCCGCCCGAGTTCCTCAACCGGATCGACGCCACCATCATCTTCCACGCCCTCACCAGGGAGGACCTGAACAAGATCGTGGACCTGCTGCTCAAGGGCAGCGAGCGGCGGGTGCGGGCGCAGGGCCTGGAGCTGGAGGTCACCCAGGCGGCCCGCGACCTCCTCGTCGCCCACGGCCACCAGCCCGAGTTCGGCGCGCGTCCGCTGCGCCGCACCATCCAGACCGAGCTCGACAACCGCATCGCCTCGCTGCTGCTGGGCGGCGAGGTCTCGCCGGGCGACACCGTCGTTGCCGACGTGCAGGGCGACGCGCTGGTCTGCCGGATCAAGAAGCCCGAGGTGGCGGCCGGTGACCCGGCCAGCGCCTCGGCGACGGCCCAGGACTCCGGCGAGGGCTGACGTTGTCGCAGCCCCTGCCGGAGCGGGTGACCGAGCCCCGCGAGGTGGCGCCGCACGCGGCGGACCTCGCGGGGCTCGACGCTGCCGTCAGCCGCTGCTACGCCTGCCCGCGGCTGGTCGAGTGGCGCGAAGAGGTCGGCCGGGTCCGGCGGCGCTCCTTCGCGGAGGACAACTACTGGGCGCGGCCCGTGCCGGGCTTCGGTCCTGACGATGCATCACTTCTGCTGGTGGGTCTGGCCCCGGCTGCGCACGGGGGCAACCGCACCGGCCGGATGTTCACCGGTGACCGCTCCGGCGACGTCCTCGTCACGGCCCTGCACTCACTCGGCCTGGCCTCGCAGCCCACCTCGGAGCGGCGCGACGACGGCCTGCGCCTGCACGGCGTGCGCTTCACCGCTCCCGTGCACTGCGCCCCGCCAGGCAACCGACCCGCACCGGCCGAGCGGGACACCTGCCGCCCCTGGCTGGTGCGCGAACTGGAGCTGCTCCGGCCGACGGTGCGCGCCGTCGTGGCGCTCGGCGGCTTCGGCTGGCAGGCGCTGCTCCCGGCCGTCGCGGCAGCCGGCTGGGCCGTCCCGCGCCCACGCCCGGTCTTCGGTCACGGTGCCCGGGCGGTGCTCGAACCGACGGGCGCAGGAAGCCCGTTGGCGCTCTTCGGCTGCTACCACGTGAGCCAGCAGAACACCTTCACCGGGCGGTTGACCCCGCAGATGCTGCGCGAGGTGCTCGCCGAGGCCTGGCGGGCAGCCGGTGGCGGTGCGTCACCGCCGGGGTGAGACGCCCACGCCGGGCACCGATACCCTCGACCGGTGGCGCGCGCAGGTCGTCGTGCGCGGAGACAGGGGAGGTCACGGATGTCGTTCAACCCAACCGGCCCGGCCGGCCCGCCCGGGCCCGTGCCCGGGCAGGGGCCCGGACCGGTGCCGGGAGCCGTTCCGGGGCCGGTCCCCGGCGGCATGCCCGCCCCAGGTGCCATGCCCGCCCCCGGTGGGATGCCGCAGGCCGCTCCGAAGCGCGCCGACGGGGCGAGCCTGGTCGCTGCGATGGGTGGTGCGGCGGCGCTCGTGCTCGAGCTGCTGCTGATGCTGGTGTGCCTGGTCTCCTCCCACAACGTGGGCACCTACCTTGCCTCCCTGTTCGGGCTGGCCGACAACCTGCCCGACGTGTGGGCGCCGTTCAGCAGCTGGGACGTCGCCATGTGCGGGACGTTGGCGGCCGGTGTGATCGGCAGCTTCGGAGGCCGCACCTGGGGCCGCCCGGTCATCCTGGCCATGATGGCGATGATCGCCTATCCCGACACGACCATGCTGCTGGACTCCCTGCGTACGGCTGCCGGGCGTGCCGGGTTCGGGCAGGGGCACAACCTCTGGATCTACCTGGTCATCATCGCCGAGGTGCTCGTCGCCCTCGGCACGTTCGTGGCGGTGCTCCTGGCAGCCGCTCGCAACGGCGGGACCCGCCGTCCGGCGCCGGCGGGGATGGCTGCGCCGATGATGCAGCCGGGCGTGGGCCCGATGCCCGCCGGCCAGCCGGGCCAGCCCTACCCGCCGCAGCCCCAGCCGCCGGTGCCGGGCTACCCGCAGCAGGTCCAGCCGCAGCAGCTCGGGTACGGCTACCCGCAGCAGCCCGGTCAGCCCTACCCGGGGCAGCAGCCGCAGGCGCCCGTGCCGCCGCAGGGTCAGCCGCAGCCGGGCCCGCAGGCCGGTCAGCAGCCGACGCCGACGCAGGAGGCGATGTCCTACCGTCCCACCGAGTTCGCGCCCCCGCCCGGACAGCCCGCGGCGCAGCCGTACCCGGCGCAGTCGCAGCCCTATCCGGGGCAGCAGCCCGGTCAGCCCTACCCGGGGCAGCAGCCGCAGGCGCCCGTGCCGCCGCAGGGTCAGCCGCAGCCGGGCCCGCAGGCCGGTCAGCAGCCGACGCCGACGCAGGAGGCGATGTCCTACCGTCCCACCGAGTTCGCGCCCCCGCCGGGGCAGCGGCCTCCGGCGCAGCCGGGGAGCTGACGGGCTGCTCGCTGCGCGGTCTCGCAGCGGGGTGCGGCGCGCCGGAAACGGGGGTTCACTGGTGGTGAGCCCGACCGCCCGGCGCGCCTCCCGGTCGCGCGGTCGGGACGAGGAGGCCTCGATGTCCACCACCGCAGAGATCACAGTCGAAGTCGTCGAGAACGACGCGCACGACGGCGACACGGTGCTCGCCGTTCTGGCGCAGATGTTCCGAGCCACGGGTGACACCCCCCCGATGCCGGCAGCCACCGCCCCCGCCGGGGCGATCGGTCCGGCGATGTGCCGGGCGCGTTCCTTCCTGATGGACCCGGACACCCCGTCCGCCGCCGCTCTCACCCCGCCGCACCTCGCCCACTCGGTCGACGTGGACATCCTCGGCCCGTCCGACGCGGTCCAGCAGGCCCGTCGGCTCCTCGCCGACGTCTTCACCGTCCAGGACCTCGGCTGGGTCTCCGGCGAGCACGAGTTCGAGACCCGCCTGCGCCTCACCTGACCCGCGTCCCGGCCGACCCCGGCCGCACGTGACGCCTCGGGTCGTCCGGCCGTCGGACGGTGCAACTACAGTGGCTGCCGACGGTCGGTGCGGGGATGGCGAGGGCGGGGCGGGGTGTCCGACGGGGAACGGATGGTTGCGGGGCGGTACCGCCTTGTCGCACAGCTGGGCCGGGGCGGGATGGGAACGGTCTGGCGCGCGGACGATCTGCTGCTGGGTCGGCCGGTCGCCGTCAAGGAGGTGCATCCGCGGGGCGGCCTGTTGGAGGCCGAGCAGAGGAACCGGACGCTGCGCGAGGCGCAGGCGGTGGCCCGCGTCACGCACCCCAGCGTGGTCGGTGTCCACGACGTGGTCGAGCAGGACGGCCGCCCGTGGATCGTGATGGAGCTCGTGGACGGCGCCTCGCTGGCGGCGCGGATCGCGGGCGAGGGCCCGCTGCCGCCCCGTGAGGCCGCCCGGATGGGCCTGGCCGTGCTCGACGCGCTCTGCGCGGCGCACGCCATCGGCGTCCTGCACCGGGACGTCAAGCCCGCCAACGTGCTCTGGGAGCGGGCCAAGGACCGCTGGGTGCTGACGGACTTCGGCATCGCCCGGATCGACGGCGAGGCGACGCTGACGGAGGCCGGGGCGTTCCTGGGCTCCCCGGAGTTCACCGCGCCGGAGCGGTTGCACGGCGAGGAGGGCGGTCCCGCGGCGGACCTGTGGTCGCTCGGCGCGCTGCTGGTCGCCGCCCTGGACGGGAGGTCGCTGTTCCACCGCACCGCCGTCACCGCGGTGCTGCACGCGGTGGCCTTCGGCGCGATCACGCTGCCGGAACGGGCCCGCCCGTTGGCCGCGGTGATCGAGCCGCTGTTGCAGCGGGACCCGGCGTCGCGACCGCAACCCACATGGATCCGCGCACAGTTGGAGACGTTCGTCCGCGACGGCGCCCTGGGTGCGACCGTGCGTGCGGCCCCCGGGCAACACGGCCCGGGGCAGCACGCCCCCGGGCAGCGGGGCCCCGAGCAGGCGGCCTCGCCCACGGCGGCTTCCGGCGCGGGCGGACGTCGTCGCGGGCGCCGCGCCGCCGCGCTCGTCGGCTCCGCGGTGGTCGTCGTCGCGGCGGCGCTCGGCGGCTCGTTCGCGGTCGACGCCTGGTCCGGCGGACCTTCCGGCGGCGCGGCGCCGGGCACGCCCACCGGCGGGCCCTCCGCCCCGATCGGCTCCACGCCCCTGGCGGGGGCCGGTCCGCTGCCTGCCGGGTTCGCCGTCCAGCAGGACTCCCACGGCTTCCGGTTGGCCGTGCCGACCGGTTGGGACCGCCAGGTGGACGCGGGGGACGGCACCCGGGTGTACTACGTCTCCCCGGCGCAGGCGGGCGCCCCGGAGGCGCTGTACAAGATCGGTATCAGGGTCCAGCCGGGCGTCTCCGGCACACCGCTCGCGGCGCAGGTGTGCCCCGACCCCAGGGGCTACGCCGAGTTCCGGTCGACCGGCCCGCACCGCACCGTCCGGGACGGCCACCCGGCCGCCTCCTGTTCCTTCACCTGGCAGGGCACCCCGGGCGGTCCGCCGCGCCTCTCGGAGCTGCTGCTGTGGACGGACGCGGGCACCACCTACACCCTGTGGGCCTCCGGCCCCACCACCGACCCGGCCCGCGTCGGGCTGATGCTGGACACCGCGTCGGACACCTTCACTCCGGCGGGCTCGCCGACCGGTTGACCCGCTGTCCGGTTGACCCGCTGACCGGCGGGTCGCCGATAGGCGGTGGGCGGGCGGCCGAGGAGGCGGCCGAAGGCCGCGGTGTAGGCCGCCGGGTTGTCGTAGCCGAGGCCGGACGCGATGCGGGTGACCGGCACGCCCGCGTCGAGGAGCGGCAGCGAGTGCAGGATGCAGGCCCTTTGCCGCCACTGTGCGAACGACAGGCCGGTCTCGCGGCGCAGGAGCCGGCCGAGGGTGCGCTCGCTGATGTTCAGCGCCGCGCACCAGCGCGACGGCGGGTCGTGGACGTCGGGCTGCCGCAGGAACGCCTCGCACAGCTCGCGCAGCCGCGGCTGCTGCGGCAGCGGCACGTCCAGCGGAAGCGGGGTGAGGCTGCGCAGCTCGTGCAGGAGCAGGTCGGCGACGGCCGCGTCGCGGCCGCGCTCGGGGTAGCGCGGCTCCATCTCGACGGCGGCCAGGATGAGCGAGCGCAGCAACGTGGAGACGTCGACGACCTGGCAGCGGGCGGGGAACCAGGGCACCGCGGCCGGCTCCAGATAGAGGCTGCGGGTGCTGACGCCCTTCATCGCCACCTGGTGCCGGACCGCGGGCGGGATCAGGACGGCACGGGCCGTCGGGACGGTCCAGCTGCCGTCGGCGGTCTCGACGTGCATCAGGCCGGTGGCCGCGTACAGGACCTGGGCGCGGCGGTGCTCGTGCCAGGCGAGCAGGTGGTCGTGGGGGTAGTCGGTGCCGATCGCCACCACGGCCCGGTCGAGGTCCTCCACCTGCGCGATCGGGATGTTGTGCACGGGACGAGGGTAGGGCCTGACCCCTCGGCCTGTCGTCTGCGCGTAGGAGCGTGACCGAGCTTCGATTGCCCGCCAGTCCCTGCCCTCCGTAGCGTCGTGGGCGTGCTCACCTCCTCCCTCACCCTCCTGCTCTTCGGCTGCCTGACGGGCGTGCTGACCGTGCTGTTCGGCTTCGGCGGCGGCTTCGTGACGGTGCCGGTCCTCTACGCCTATCTGACCCTCACCGCGCCCTCCGGCGCGGACGCGATGCACGTCGCGGTGGCCACCTCGGCGGCGGTCATGGCGGTGAACGCGCTGGTCGCCGCGGTCGGGCAGTGGCGTCAGGGGCGCCTGCACCGCGACTACCTGTGGCCGCTCGCGGGCTGGATCGCGCTCGGCGCCGCGGCCGGCTCCTTCGGGACCACGCTGCTCGGCGGGACGGAGCTGCGGCTGCTGTTCGCCGTGTACCTCTTGGTGACGATCGCGGACAGCGTGCTGCGCAAGGGCTTCCTGACCGTCGGCGCCGAGCAGCGGCCGCGGCCGCTCGGACGCGCCACGACGACTTTCGGCGGCACCGGCATCGGCCTGGTGGCGGCCGGACTGGGCGTGGGCGGCAGCGTCATGACCGTGCCGCTGCTGCGCCGACGCGGCCTGCCGATGGTGGAGGCGACCGCCATGGCCAACCCGCTGAGCGTTCCCGTCGCCGTCGCGGGCAGCCTCGTCTACGCCTTCGCCCCCGGCGCGCCCGCGCACCTCGGGCAGGCCGGGCAGCTGGGCTACGTCGACCTGACGGCCGGGTGCGCCCTGCTGCTCGGTTCGCTGCCCACGATCGCGCTGGTCCGCCGGGTCACCGGGCGCGTCCCGGACCGGGTCCACTCGATCGCCTACGTGACGCTGCTGGTCGTGGTGCTGCTGGTGATGGCCGCGACGGGCGCCTGAGCGGCGACCGCACCGAACGGCCCCACCGAGTGGACCGTCCGAGCGGCCCCTCGGAGCCGACCGTCCGAGCGGACCCTCCGAGCGGCCCGACTGCGTCGGTGGCTCAGTGCTTGACGCCGACCCCGCCCAGGAAGCCCCGAGTGGCCCGCAGTTCGCTGACCGTGGCCTCGGCGTCCCACGCCGCGCACGGCACCAGGCCGGGCGGCAGCAGCTCCAGGCCGTCGAAGAACGCCTCGATGGGCCCGCTGTCGCGCGGCGTGAGCCGGTCCACCGTCTCCCGGTAGAGGGCGGCGACCTGGTCCGCGCGGGCCCGGTCGGCGGCGTCGACCCACTGCGAGCCGTGGCAGACATGACTGACGATCAGCATGCTGCCGGACGGCAGTGGTTCGAGCAGCCGGCGCACGGCGGCGTGCGGCTCGTCCGCGTCGTCGACGAAGTGCAGCACCGCGCCCAGGACCAGCGCCACCGGCGCGCCGTCGCCGAGGAGTTCGGCGACCGCGGGCGCGTCGAGGACCGAATCCGGGTCGCGCACGTCGGCCTTGACCACGGCGGTGGCGGGCACGCCCGGGTGCGCGACGAGCGCGCGGGCATGGGTGACCACCAGCGGGTCGCGGTCCACGTACACCACGCGGGTGTCCGGCCGGATCTGCACGGCGACCTCGTGGGTGTGGCCGGGAGCCGGAATGCCCGTGCCGACGTCGAGGAAGCGGGAGATTCCCGCCTCGGCGGCGCGGCGGACGGCGCGCGCCAGGAAGGCCCGGTTGAGGCGCATCGCGTCCCGGCTCTCCGGGACGATGCGCTGCAGCGCGTGCGCGGCCTCGCGGTCGGCGGCGAAGTGGTCCTTGCCGCCGATGAGGTAGTTGTAGATCCGCGCCGGATGCGCTCGGTCGAGATCGAGCGCGGCCGACGGCGCGGCGTTCGCGTCGTCGGCCGGCCAGGTGGCCTGTCGTCGTGGCATGTCGGAGTCCCCCGTCCCCGTGACCACCGCCGGGGGCGGTGGTGGTGCATCCCCGCCGTCCAGCCTACGCCGCTTCGCGCCATCGAGCGCCGACGAACGGTCAAGAAACGGCATCGGACCGCCAGATGGCGAGCAGGTCATGACGAAACCTGCTCATGGGGTCGAACTCCCCGGTCAGGGCGGCGAGGTCGCGCGGCCGCGGGACCGCCGTCGGCTGTGCGGGGGAGAACGAGAAGCCCGTCCTCGGGACGGGCGCCGCCCCCGCACAGCCGAGATGGCGGTCAGAACCCCTGGGCCAGCCGGTGGTAGGCCTGGTTCCAGCGCAGCTCGTGGGCGAGGCGACGCGGTGTGGTGTCGGCGCCGATGAGGACCAGCTCGGTGCGGGTCATCTCGGCCAGGTCGTCCAACTGCTCCGCGCCGAGCGCGCTGGAGTAGACGGTGTGGTGCGGGCCGCCCGCGGTGATCCATGCCTCGGCGGCGGACGCCAGGTCGGGGCGCGGGCGCCAGACGGCGCGGGCCACGGGCAGCATGGGCAGCGGCTGCGGCGGTACGACGGTGTCGATCTCGTTGGCGACCAGCCGGAACCGGTCGCCCAGATCGACCATGCCGAGCACGACGGCCTCGCCCGGCGCGGCGTCGAAGACCAGACGCACCGGGTCCTCGCGGCCGCCGATCCCGAGCGGGTGGATCTCCACCCGGGGCGTGCCGGCCGCGATGGAGGGGCAGACCTCCAGCATGTGCGCGCCCAGGATCAACTCGCTTCCGGGCGTGAGGTCGTAGGTGTAGTCCTCCATGAACGAGGTGCCCCCGGGCAGGCCCGCCGCCATCGTCTTGAGCGTGCGGACCAGGACGGCGGTCTTCCAGTCGCCCTCGCCGGCGAAGCCGTAGCCCTCGTCCATCAGCCGCTGCACGGCCAGGCCGGGCAGCTGCCGAAGCCCGCCCAGGTCCTCGAAGTTGGTGGTGAACGCGCCGTGGTCGCCGTCCTGCAGGAAGTGGCGCAGGCCCAGCTCGATTCGGGCGCCGTAGCGCAAGGAGTCGTGGCGCTCGCCGCCCTCGCGCAGTTCGACGGCGACCTCGTAGCGTTCCTGGTACTCCTTGACCAGCGCGTCGACCTCGGCGTCCGAGGCGGCGTCGACGGCGGCGACCAGGTCGTTCACGCCGTGGGTGTTGACCGAGACGCCGAAGCGCAGCTGTGCCTCGACCTTGTCGCCCTCGGTCACCGCCACGTCGCGCATGTTGTCGCCGAAGCGGACCACCTTCAGCGTGGCCAGTTCGGCCCTGCCGAGCGCGGCGCGTACCCAGCTGTCGACGCGGGCCGCCACCGCGGGTGCGCTCACATGTCCGGCCACGGTCTTGCGCGGCACCCCCAGCCGGGTCTGCACGAAGCCGAACTCGCGGTCGCCGTGGGCGGCCTGGTTCAGGTTCATGAAGTCCATGTCGATGGTGTCCCAGGGCAGGTGGACGTTGCTCTGGGTGTGCAGGTGCAGCAGCGGCTTGCGCAGCGCGTCCAGGCCCGCGATCCACATCTTGGCCGGGGAGAAGGTGTGCATCCAGGCGATCACCCCGACGCACGCGTCGTCGCCGTTCGCGTCCAGCATCGCCCGGCGGATCGCGGTGGCGTCCTTCAGCAGCGGCTTCCACACCAACCGGACCGGCGCGCCGAGCCGCGCGCCCAGCTCGGCCGCGACGGCCCGGGACTGGTCCGCGACCTGACGCAGCGTCTCCTCGCCGTACAGGTCCTGGCTGCCGGTGAGGAACCAGACCTCGCGGGTGGTGGCTGCGGTCATGCCTCGACTCCTTGGGGGTTCTCGTCGACGGCCGGCTGGCCGTACACGTTCTGGTAGCGGTCGTGGAGCCGGTCGATGTCCGGCTGCGGCAGGCGCTCGACCGGCCCGAGCTGTCGGGCCAGGTGCATCGTGCGCGCCACGTCCTCGCACATCACCGCCGCCTTCACAGCCGCCCTCGCGCTGCCGCCGATGGTGAAGACGCCGTGCTGCCGCATCAGCACCGCGGGGGAGCGGTGGCCGCGCAGGGTCGCCACGATGCCCTGCCCGATCGAGTCGTCGCCGATCAACGCGAACGGTCCGACCGGGATGTCGTCGCCGAACTCGTCGCCCATGGCCGTGATCGCGCACGGGATCGCCTCGCCGCGCGCCGCCCACGCCGTCGCGTAGGGGGAGTGCGTGTGCACCACCCCGCCCACCTCGGGCATCGCGCGGTAGACGTAGGCGTGCGCGGCGGTGTCGGAGGAGGGGGAGCGGTCCCCCGCGACGACCTTGCCGTCCAGGTCCGTGACGATCATCGTCTCGGGCGTCAGGTCGTCGTAGGAGACACCGCTGGGCTTGATCACCAGCAGCTCCTCACCCGGTACCCGCGCGCTGACGTTGCCGCTGGTCCAGGTGACCAGTCCCCAGCGCAGCAGCTCCGCGTGCAGGGCGCAGACCTCCGCCCTGATCCTGTCGATGTCGCTCACGCGTGGTCCTCCAGGCTGTTCTCGTCAGGCCGGGCGTCGGTGTGGTGGCGGGCGGTGTCGCGCAACGCCCGCAGTCGGTGCAGGGCGTCGCTGCCGCCGCGGCCGAAGTGGTCGTGCAGCTCGCGGTACTCCGCGAACAGCGCGTCGTAGACCGCGGCGCGCTCCTCGTCCGGCGTGAACGCGGCGCGTTGGATCCGGCCCATAGCCTCGGACGCGGTCCGGATGTCCGGGTGGGCGCCCGCGGCGACCGCCGCGTGGATCGCCGAGCCGAGAGCGGGGGCCTGCTCCGAGCCGACCAGGTTGACCGGCCGGCGCAGCACGTCGCTGTAGAGCTGCATCAGGAACCGGTTCTTCGCCAAGCCGCCCGCGACGGTGAACTCCCGCACCGGGACGCCGGCGGCCTCGAAGGCCTCGACGATCACTCGGGTGCCGAAGGCGGTCGACTCCAGCAGGGCCCGGTACATCTCCTCCGGGCGGGTGTCGAGCGTCAGGCCGAGCACCAGGCCGGAGAGGTGGTGGTCCACCAGGACCGAGCGGTTGCCGCTGTGCCAGTCCAGTGCGACCAGTCCGTGCGCGCCGACGGGCTGGGCCTGCGCCTTCTCGGTCAGCAGCTCGTGCGCCGACAGCCCGCGCTCGCGCGCCTCCACGGCGTAGGACTCCGGCAGGACCGTGCGCACGGCCCAGGCGAAGATGTCCCCGACACCGCTCTGCCCCGCCTCGTAGCCGTACAGGCCCTGCACCACCCCGTCCGCCACGACCCCGCACATCCCCGGCACCTCGGCCAGGATGTCGGAGTTGAGGATGTGACAGGTGCTGGTGCCCATGATGGCGAGCAGGTGGCCCGGGTCGAGAGCCCGGGCGGCGGCGCTGGTGACGTGGGCGTCGACGTTTCCCACGCTGACCGGGGTCCCCTCACCGATCCCGGTCCAGCCCGCCGCCCGGGCGGTCACGGTGCCCGCACGCCCGCCGAGCGGGGCCGGCGGGCCGTCTCCCAGCTTCGCGGTGAAACCCGCGAACCCGGGGTTCAGGGCCGACAGGTACTCCGCGGACGGGTAGGCGCCGTCCTGGTGGATGCCCTTGTAGCCGGCCGTGCAGTTGTTGCGGGTCTCGCGGCCCGTCAGCTCCCGGACGATCCAGTCCGCGGCCTCGATCCAGCGCTCGGCGGCGGCGTAGACCTCCGGGTCCTCCTCCAGCAGCTGGAGTGCCTTGGCGTACTGCCACTCGCTGGAGATCCTGCCGCCGTAGCGGGGCAGCCAGCTCTCGCCGCGCTCGGCGGCGAGGGCGTTGATCCGGTCGGCGTGCGGCTGGGCGGCATGGTGACGCCACAGCTTCGGGTAGGCGTGCGGCCGGTCGGCGAACCGCGGCAGCTCGCACAGCGGCGTGCCGTCCGCGGTGGTCGGCAGCACCGTGCAGGCGGTGAAGTCCGTGCCGATCCCGACGACCTGCTCCGCGGTGACCCCTGCCTTCGCCAGCGCCTTCGGCACCGCGCTGCGCAGCACCTCGCGCCAGTCCTCCGGCACCTGCAGCGCCCAGTCCGGCCCGAGGGCGGCTCCGCCGCCCGGCAGCCGGTCCGTGACCACGCCGTGGCGGTACTCGTGCACGGCGTCGGCCAGCAGGGTGCCGTCCTCGACGGAGACGACGACCGCGCGACCGGAGAGGGTGCCGAAGTCGACGCCGACGGTGACGTTCGGCGGTCTGGTGGTCATGTTAACGCTCACATTTCTCGGCGAGGGCGGAGGCTCAAGGGATGCAGGGCGGTGTGCGTGGGTAATTGTTAGCGTTAACAATCACCAGCCGTCAAGGCTTGGCACAACATGCCTCTCCGGAGGTGCAACTCCCGGTCTGTGCAGAACTACCGCCCCGGCGCGGCCGTGCTGCCGCGCGGCACCAACTCCGGGGGGATCAGGGCGTGGGGCTGCCGGGCGCTCTCCGGGCCGGCCTCGATCCGGTCGACGAGCAGCTCCAGCCCTCGGCGTCCCAGCGCGCCGAAGTCCTGACGGACCGTCGTCAGCGGCGGCGTGAAGTACGACGCCTCGGGGATGTCGTCGAAGCCCGCCACGCTGATGTCGCCGGGGACCGAGATCCCGGCCTCGTTCAGGGCGCGCAGCAGGCCCAGCGCCATGTGGTCGTTGGCGCAGAAGACCGCCGTCACCGAGGGGTCCGCGGCCAGGCGCAGGCCGAGTTCGTAGCCGGAGCGCGCGCTCCAGTCGCCGGTCAGCACCTCGGGGACGGCCGCGCCGGACTCGTCCAGGACCGCGCGCCAGCCGGCCAGGCGGGCCTGGGAGTCGAGCCAGCCGGCGGGGCCGGCGAGGTGGTGGACGGTGCGGTGGCCGAGGTCCAGCAAGTGGCGGGTGACCGCCCGCGCGCCCGCCTCGTTGTCGACCGCGACGGCCGGCACGCTCCCGCTCGGACCGCTGCCGACCGCCACGACGGGCAGGTCCCCGCCGAGCCCGGCGAGCGAGCCGGGCGCGGAGTTCTGCGGCGCTATCACCAGCACCCCTTCGACGGCCTGGTCCCGCAGTCGGTCCACGGCCTGCTGGATGGAGTGGGCGTCCAAGGTGCGTACGCTGACGATGCTGACGAAGTAGTCGTGGCCGCGGGCCGCCTGCTCGATGCCGTGGAGCATCGACGCGGGGCCGTAGAGGGTGGTGTCGAAGCTGACCACGCCCAGGGTCTGCGAGCGGTTGGTGACCAGCGCCCGCGCCGCCGAGTTCGGGCGGTAGTCGAGCTCGTGGATGGCCTGGAGCACCCGGTCCCGCGTCGCCTCCTTGACGTGCGGGCTGCCGTTGAGCACGCGGGAGACCGTCTGGTGCGACACGCCCGCCAGGCGCGCCACATCGGACATGACCGGTTTGCGCCCGGTCGCTGCGGTCTCCGCCGTCATCCTCGCCCCTCGCCCCTCGTCGTTCGTGCCGTCGTGCCGTCGTGCCGTCGTGCCGTCGCGCCGTCGCGACGCCGCCCGCATGCGGCTTCGTCGCAGCACGTTACCGCGAAAGCGCTCCCAGGCAGGGGGCCGACCATGCATTGTTAGCGCTAACATGTCAGCACGCCCTGCCCGCCCTCGCCATGTCACCGCCTTGGCGCTCCGGGCTCGCGCCGCAGGCGGCGCGGTGTGAGGCTTCGCTCATGAGCACCGTCGCCGACCCGCCGCAGACCTCCGTGCCGCCCGTGCTCGACGTGCGGCAGCGCAACATCGTCTTCGGGACGATCATGCTGGGCATGCTGCTGGCCGCGTTGGACCAGACGATCGTCGGCACCGCGCTGCCCACCATCGTCGCGGACCTGGGCGGCGCCGCGCACATGTCCTGGGTGGTCACCTCCTACCTGCTGGCCGAGACCGTCAGCACGGCCCTGGTCGGCAAGTTCGGCGACCTGTTCGGACGCAAGCTGATCTTCCAGGTGTCCGCGATCGTCTTCATCACCGGCTCGTTCCTCTGCGGGCTCGCCACCAACATGACGCTGCTCATCGCCTGGCGCGCGTTGCAGGGTCTCGGCGCCGGCGGGCTGATGGTGACCTCGATGGCGCTGATCGCCGACGTCATCCCGCTGCGCGAACGCGGCAAGTACCAGGGCGCGATCGGGGCGGTGTTCGGCGTCGCCACCGTCATCGGCCCCCTGCTCGGCGGGCTCTTCACCGATCACCTCTCCTGGCGCTGGGCGTTCTACGTCAACGTCCCGATCGCGATCCTGGTGGTCGTCGTCGCGGCGCGGACCATCCCGTCCGTGCGCTCCGTCGCCCGTCCCGTCGTCGACTACCTCGGGATCGCCCTGGTCTCGATCGGCGCGAGCGCGCTCATCCTGGCCACGAGCTGGGGTGGCAACGAGTACGCCTGGGGCTCGGCGACGATCGTCGCGCTCTTCGTCGGTGGCGCGCTCGCGCTCGCGCTCTTCGCGTACGTGGAGACGCGGGCGGCCGAACCGATGCTGCCGATGCGGCTCTTCCGCAACCCGGTCTTCACCGTCTGCACCGTGCTGAGCTTCATCGTCGGGTTCGCCATGCTCGGCGCGATGACGTTCCTGCCCACCTACCTCCAGTACGTGGACGGGGTCAGCGCGACCGTGTCGGGGCTGCGGATGCTGCCCATGGTGGCCGGGCTCTTCCTCGCCTCGATCACCAGCGGCAACGTGGTCAGCAAGACCGGCCAGTACCGGCTGTTCCCGATCGCCGGGTCGCTCGTCATGGCGCTCGGCCTGTGGCTGCTGTCGCTGATGAAGCCCAGCACGGGGGTGTGGCTGAGCTCGCTCTACATGTTCGTGCTCGGGCTGGGCATCGGGCTGTGCATGCAGGTGCTCACCATCGCCGTGCAGAACACCGTCGACTACGCCGACCTCGGTACCGCCACCTCCGGCGTGACCTTCTTCCGCACCCTCGGCAGCTCCTTCGGCACGGCGGTGTTCGGCACGATCTACGCCAACAGCCTGAAGACCAACCTGGTCGCGGGTGTGGCCGCCTCGGCCCGGCTCACCGGCGCGGACCCGGCCGTGCTCGGCAAGGCGGCGCAGAGCCCGCAGGGCCTGCACGCGCTGCCGAAGGCGCAGGCCGCGCCGATCGTCAAGGCCTACTCGGACTCGCTCCACACGGTGTTCCTGTGGACGGTCCCGGTCGCGCTGCTCGGTTTCGTCGTCTCGCTCTTCCTGAAGCAGGTCAAGCTGCGCGACACCGCGCGCTCGGTCTCCACGGACGTGGGGGAGGGCTTCGCGCAGCCGACCGGCGGGGACTCGGGGCGCCAACTGGAGTACGCCGTCGGGAAGATCATCTCCCGGGTCGACCTGGACACCGCGCGCGAGATCGTGCGCGGCTCCGGCGCCGAGGTCGACATCGCCGGGGCCTGGGCGCTGATGGAGGTCGAGGGCCTCACCCGCAGCGTCGGCCACGCCCGGGTCGGCCTGGTCGCCGCCCGGAAGCGGGTCCCGCCGGAGGTCCTCGACCCCGTCTTCGACCGGATGGTCGTCGAGGGCTACCTGACGCGCAGTCACGACTTCCTCGACCACACCCCGGCCGGCGCCGGGCAGGTCCGCGTCCTGACGACGGCCTGGTCGGACTGGCTCGGTGCCCGGCTCGCCGAGGACATCGGCCGCCCGGGCGGCGCGGAGCTGCGTGCCGCCGTCGACGGCATCGCCAAGCGGCTGCTGTTGGAGGACCTGGCGAACGGTCTGCCACAGAGCCGCGAGGCGGCCGCGCGCCCGGCGTAGTCACCTGTGCGGCCCGAGAGCCCGCGGCGTGACGCTGTGTCAGTGCGTCAGTGCAGCACCGCGGTGCACTGGCCGCCGGAGAACATCGGTGTGGTGTCGACGGGCAGGCCGGGGTCCGGACCGACGACGATGTCGGCGTTGTCGCGGGTCACCAGCGCCTCGCAGTCGTCGAGGGCCGGCTCGGGCTGCATGCCGTCGTTGGGGCCCATCCACAGGTCCACGTGGCGGACCCCGTTGTTCCAGTCGCTGGTGCACTCGACGCAGCCGTCCTCCATCACGAAGTACTTCTGCAGGTGCGGGACGTAGATGATCGTCCCGGGCGCGAACTCGTTCTCGTCGGTGGCGAAGGTGACGGGGTCGTCGTAGCTGCCGCTCCCCTCCGTGGCGAGGGAGTGGATCTGGGGGTAGGCGATGACGGCGGTGCCGTAGCTGCCGGATCCGTTGTCGTTGTCGTTGTAGCCGTAGGACGTGACGTTGACTTGGAGCGTCTGGCTGTCGGTGGTCCGTGCGTGGACGGGCGCGCCGGCGGTGAGCAGGGCGAGTGCGGCGGCTGCCAGGGCGAGGGATGCGCGGGGGACGGAGCGCATGGGGGACTCCTCTGCTGGTTCACGGTGTGAGCATGTCAATCTGCTGGCTCGCGGGGAGCCTAGGGTGGCAACGAGCCGTCGGACAAGGGGTGTTAATAACCTTTCTTAACCAGATGCTCCGACCGCGACACGAACCCGACGAACGAGGGTGCCGGTACCGCCGGGCGGTGGTAGCGAACCGCCGACCGGTTCCGGAAGCATGAGAAGCGGAACGCCCGTCTGCGTCCTGTGGGCGGGGGCCGCCCCGGCCGTCGTGCTCGGCCGGGGCTCCCGCCCCCCTCAGTGGCGGTCGGAGCGTTGGAGCATCCAGCGATAGTGCTCGGGATCGGCCAGGATGAGGTTCTTGGCCGCGGTGTGGTCGGCCTGCAGGGACTCCGGATACGCAGAGGCGTCCAGTGAGATCCACAACGAGAGATCCTGGCGGGTCTTCGGATCGTCGCAGGCCAGGAAAGCTGCCAGCACCGCGGCGCGGTAGTCGGCGCGCAGATCGGACAGCGCGTCCAAGGCGGCTCGGCTCTCCGGCGTGGGTCTCCGGTTCCGCAGGTCCTCGCTCGACGCGTAGCGCAGCCCGGGTCCGGTGAAGTACCAGGCCATGGTGGCACCGACCTTCTCGGCGTCCGAGCCGTCGCGCACGTAGCGGATGATCCGCTCCTGCGTGGAGCGGTGCCCGATGGCCGCGACCAGCGGTCGGACGAGTTGATCGACGCCGCTTCGGCACTGGTCGAGAACGGCGGCCTGCACGAGCAGGTCGGCCTGCCGTCGCGTGAGGTCGAGGTCTTCCTCCGCGGCCCGGCCGATCTCCCACCGTTTGACCTCGCACCGGTGGCGCGGATGTTCGCCCGCCATCACCTCGGGAAGGGTCCAGGAGGGGCTGAAGAGCTCCAACAGACCGTCGAGCAGTGGCTCGAACGCAACCTCCCGACCAGGACGGTCCGGGATCATCTCCAGAGCCACGCCTACCCCCCGCGAAAGACTCGTCCCCGCCTACTGGCTACCGGCTACCGGCTTCGGCTCAGGCTAACCGGCGACGGCCCGGGGCGGTCGAAGAACCCCGAAGGCGGGGAACGGCCGCACGGTCGTAGAACCAGGTGGGCCGTCGACCCGGGGGTGGTGTCGTAGGGTCGGTGCGTTGGTGATCACTGACCTGTTTGGAGCGCTCGTGTCCGACTCCCTCGCGTCCGATGTCCTGTTGCCGGTTGGCGTGATCGGCCTCGGTGACATCGCGCAGAAGGCGTATCTGCCGGTGCTCGGGGCGCTCCCCGGCCTGGACCTGCGGTTGATGACGCGGGACCGGGCGAAGCTGGACCGGCTCGGGGAGGCCCACCGGGTGGCCGCCGAACACCGGTTCACCGATCTCGGCGAGCTGATCGACAGCGGGATCCGGGCGGCGTTCGTGCACGCCTCCACCGAGCAGCACGTGCCGATCGCGGAGCGGCTGTTGGAGGCCGACGTCGACGTGTACGTCGACAAGCCCCTCGACTACACGCTGGACGGTGCCCGCCGGCTCGTCGAACTCGCCGAGCGTCGCGGGCGTTCGCTGATGGTCGGCTTCAACCGTCGTCACGCGCCCGGGTACGTCCGGGCGAAGCAGGGCCCGCGCGAGCTGATCGTGCTGCAGAAGAACCGCGTCGGGCTCGCCGAGGCGGCCCGGTCGCTCGTCTTCGACGACTTCGTCCACGTCGTCGACACGCTGCGCTTCCTGGTCCCTGGTGAGATCGAGCACGTCGACGTGCGGGCGCGCAGCGTGGACGGCCTGGTCGAGCATCTGGTGCTGACGATGGCCGGGGAGGGTTTCACCGCGCTGGGCATCATGAACCGCAGGAGCGGGTCGACCGAGGAGGTGCTGGAGGTCTCCGGCGGCGACGCCAAGCGCGAGGTGCTGAACCTCGCCGAGGTGGTCGACCACGACGGCGGCCGGACCGTCACCCGTCGCGGGGACTGGATTCCGGTGGCCCGCCAGCGCGGCATCGAGCAGGCCGTCCTCGCCTTCCTGGACGCCGTCCGCTCGGGCAAGATCATCGATGCGCAGGACGCGCTGCGCACGCATGAGCTGTGCGAGGAGGTCGTGCGTCGGATCGAAGCATCCTGACCAGCGCTCTGCGCCGACCTGTGCGCTTGCCGCGCGGGGGTGGCGGAGGCACGGCTCGCGGCCACTCACCCGGCGTCGGTGGTGGCCCTGGACCGGTCGCGCGTCCCGAAGCTCTGCAAGAGCGCCTCCAGGTCGGTACGGCAGACCCCGTCCGCACCGCCGTCAGCGAGTTTCCAGGCCTCGTCCAGACGTTGTGCCAGCCTGGAGCCGGCGTCCGCACCGAAGAGCTGAACGGTGCGCCTGACCCGTTCCAGTAGTGCCGCGCGGGTTCCCTGCGCGCGGCACCGATCCGCTCCGCACGCGTCGAAGTGCGGCCACAGCTCCTCGAACTCACGCCGTCCGAACCAGGAGTCCTCATCTCCCCCGGCTGCGGGGGCGACCGCCACCAGCACCCGGTGCGCCTCGTGGCCCAACGTGGCCAGCACCTCTCCCGTGAGCTGGTTCAGCACGGTCCGGCGCACCAACTCGGGCACCCGAAGCCGTTGCGCGGGCTGGTCGACCTCGACAAGTCCTGCGTGGTCCAACTCCAGCACGAGCGGGCCCAGTTCCAGTTGGTTGCTGAGAGTGGGGTCGTAGCGTCTCAGCTGGTCGAGGACGACTTCGCTCTGCACGATGATCAGCGGCACCGGGAGGGGGGCGAAGCAACTGCACAACTCGAGCAGTCGGTGCGCCGCCGGAGCCGACTGCTGCAGGCCTGTGTACGCCGTCCAGGTGCCGGCGTCGACCCCGTCAGGGGCGAGGGCCAGCCGGCCCCGGTAGTCCTCCGCCGACTCGCCCGTCCGCGCCATCCGCCGGGCCGCCTGGTGCAGGGCGAGCGGCACGTCACCGAGCGCCTCGGCCAGTGCGGCCGCGGCGCTGCCGTTCAGCCCCGGTTTCCGGCTCCGCAGCAGTTCCGCACTCTCCCGACGGTTGAACTCCTGCGCCTGGAGGACGTCCATGCCTTCGTCCGTCCACGCCGAGTGTCGTGAGGTGACGAGGATGCGGCCGCCGCCGTTGGGCAGCAGCCCGTCAAGATCCCTCGGGGGTGCGGCGTCCTCGTAGATCAGCAACCAGCGGCCGAACCGGGCTTCCGCTGCGTTCTCCGTCAGCACGGCCAGCGCGGCGTCGGCCGCGGACGCGGCGTCCGGGCCGGGCGGGAGGTCGAGCTTGCGGGCCAGACGGGCCAGCGCGGAAAGGGCCGTCTGGCGGGAGGCTGCCGGTACCCACCAGATCAGGTCGTAGTCGCTGCCGAACCGGTGCGCGTACTCGATCGCCAACTGCCGCCGACCCAGTCCGCGAGGCTCCGTGGCCACCATCACCAGCGCGCGGTTGACCCCGAGGGCGTCGTGCATCCCGTCCAGCACCAGGTCGCGCCCTGAGAACTGCGGGTTGCGCGCGGGGACTCCGAACACCGTGGGGCCACGGCCGGGGAACCGTGCAGCCGTGTGGCTCGGACCTGAAGGCTTGGCCGCCCCGATCGCCCTGAGAACCGCTGATGCGGCCGCGGATTCGTCGAGGCCGCCGAGCAGGACCGTTCCGGGCGTGCCCTCGCCGTCGCCGATCTGGAGCAGGATCGGCGCGCGGCCCGCGTCCCTGGCCGTGCCCCCTGCCTGCGATGCCAGGCGATCCCCCAAGCGCGTCCGCAGGAAGGCCGCGGACACGACGGCGACCGCACGCGCCTCGTCCGGGGTGTCGGTCGCATCCGGAGCCAGCACGTGGAAGCCGGCCTGGGTGAGCACCGAGCGAATCCACTCGGCCCACATCCGGTCCCTGGGGGCGTGGTGGAGTATCAGCCGGGCGCCCTCGGGCGATGCGGGCCGAATGAAGGAGCCGAGGTGGCGGAGGCGCAACGACTCGTCCAGCGTCGGCAGTCCCGTGACCCTTTCGGCGGCGACCAGCGAGGCCAGCCGCTCGTAGGCGGCGAGCAGCCCGTTGGGCTCGCCCGGACGGTCGCCGAAGGTGGCGAGGATCTCCTCGCAGTCGTATTCGGGGCGGTAGGGGATCTGGGTCAGCTCCCAGTACCGGTCCGCTTCGGCGGCCGACAGCCCGCGGGGCAGCCCGTGGAACCTCTCCCGGGCTCGGCGCATTCCCGAGGCGATCGCCCTCGACCCTGATCCCTCGTTGATGCGCATCAGTACCGGGAAGATGGTGATCCCGCGCGCAGGAGCTGTCTGGTCGATGTAGCGAGCGGTGTCGGAGGCCCCCTCGATGCTCTGGCTGTTCAGGGTGAAGCAACTGACCAGGATGTCGGGCAGGTCCCTGGTGCAGATCTCCACCGCGCTCCCGAGTCCGGTGCGGCTGTCGATCAGAGCGAAGTCGTAGTTCCGGCGCACGTCCTGACGCAGTGCCTCGAGAAACGGCTCGTCCAGGTCGCTCCAGTCGAAGGAGGCCAGGGTGCTCAGATAGTCCCGGTTCCGGCGCCCCGCTGACAGGTAGTCGAGTCGCCCGCCCGCAGGGAAGGGCCAGTCGACGGAGACCGCGTGCGGTCGGACCCGGGCGTGGTCCCGATACAGTCCGGGCACGCGTTCGCGCCGGAGTACCGTCCGGGCCTCCTCCGCGAAGCCTGCGAAGAGGTCGATCAGCCCCGTGGTGGAAGTGATCGTGTCGGGGGGCAGGAACGGGTGGAGGTAGTGGTGCAGGCCCGGGGTCTCCAGGTCCCAGTCGGAGACGAGCACCCGGAAGCCGTTCGCGGCCAGGATCCACGCGACGTTGGCCGCGGCCATGGTCCGGCCGGCCCCGCCCTTGTAGGAGTAGAACGTGATGATCCGGCCATCTGGCTGACTACTCATCATCGACCCTCGCACCGCTGGGGGATGGAGGCGCGGGATGATTCATCGGTCGGACGGGCTGATCGTCGCCCGCTCGCTCGTCGCCGAACGGTGGGCGCAGACGCGGTCGCGCAGGACTGGGCGCAGGGCTGGGCACAGGGCTGGGCGCAGGGCCGGTGGGTAACGGTTCGAGGCGTGCGTATTCGGCCAGCGCCCGCGCGGAGGCGATGGCGAACGCGTTCTGGAACTCCTCGTGGGTGGTGATGCTGCCACCGGCGGTGCCCACCGCAGAGCGGCCGGCGCGCAGCAGTTCCGGGATGACGGCCTCGACTTCGGCAACGTCGGGAGCACCCTCGCCGAGGCTGTCCGGATCGGTGGTGTTCCACGGGACGAGCGCGCTCGCCCAGGGCGGCGCACTCGCGTCGAGGGCGGCGAGCCGGGCCCGCCGCCCCGGGTCCCGAACCGCCCAGCGGTCGACCAGCAGGAGCACGGGACTCCGGGCGGACGCCGCCGTCAGCAGTGACTCGGCGACCGTGTCGAAGTCCTCCAGCACCGGCAGGAACTCGAGGCCCCTGGCGATCTCCACCGCCACTCGGCCCAACGACAGCTCCGCGGAGGGGTGGTAGGGGTTCCAGTCGAGCGCCGAGGCGCCGTAGTAGTCGCTGCTGCGGTCTGCGGGAAGGGCCGCGACGGTAGGAGCGACGACCGCAATCCGCAGACGCCGACGCGGTGATCGCGCCGATTCGAAGGCATCGGGAAAGGACTCGGACCCTCGGCGGGGACCGACCGGAGTGACGGTCGTCTCCGCAAGCTCCACCACGCGCTGGGCGATGCGATGGACCGCGAACTCGTAGGCGTTGCGGAAGTAGTTGAGCTTACTGAGGGCGTACAGGCCCTCCGTCACGTAGTCAGGTCCGAACAGGTCGTGCAAGTACTGCAGCTCCGCGGCCGTGCGCGGAAGACTCCCCGGAGACATGGGGACCCACTGGATCGGAACGATCGCCCGGGAGGCCGTTTCGGCCCCGTCGGTCCCGCGCAGCGAGAAGGTGGACCGGGACGCGAAGGCGGCCCACTCCTTCCCGCACCACTGGCTGCGGAAGTAGCGCGGGGAGTAGAGCGGGACGAACACCCGGCAGGTCGCCAGGGCGTCGCTCAGTCGATCCGACCACCCCTCGCCCAGGACCAGGCCCTGGTCCATGAACCCGGCCGCCTCCCTGGAGTCGACGCCGGTCAGGTCCATGACCGTCTCACTCAGGTCGTCGAAGAGCCGTCGAACCCAGATGTCCTGATCGCGGGGATGACGTTCAGCACGGGGACGAGGGGTGTGCGCGTAGCTCAGGAAGAAGTAGGGGCGTGACGCCCCTTCAGCCCAGGACTCCGACGCCAACGCGCCGCCTCCCCACTCACAAGGACCGTAGGAATACGTCGAGTTCCAGCATGTTGATGCGCCGGTAGTCCCGCGGATGGACCACCACCGTCAGTTCCGAACAGACTACGCCTTCACGCGACCTGGTCACGAAGGAGAGCAGGATCAGCCGGAGCAGTCCGGCGTGGTCCATGCTGTTGATCCGGGCGAGGTCCGAGCCGACCACCGCCATCGCCAGCGGTTCGCGGTGACTGCGGACCCGCACCGACTCCCAGAGCGCGGCCAGGCTGTCCCAGAGCACCCGGACGTCGCAGTCGACCACCAGGTCGTTGCTCATCCGCCCGTAGGCCACGCAGAAGAGACAGCGGGCGCCCTCCTCCACCACCGCGACCGTGCCCAGCGGGTAGCGGACCCGATTGCCCTGCGGCTTCGCCGAACGCGGCTCCGTGCCCAGTGCTCGCACGCCACGCAGCGACTGCGCGAGCAGGGCGTCGAGACGGGCCACATCCCCACCGAAGACCCGGTTCAGCAACTGGCCCTGCACGCTGCGGCCCACCACCAGCAAGTCGCTCGCGGTGTCCGTGTCGAAGGTGTCGCTGAACCCGACGACCAGGTGCCCGGGCTGCTCGAAGAGGTCACCGACCTCGACGGTGACGGCGAAGTCGGGGTGGCTGAACTCCCGACGGACCCGGTTGCGCGGCAGCGCGGTCGCCGCGCCGCCCACGAGCGCGACCCCGGCAATCGCAGCGAAGGCAGTGGTACGCGGCAGCGGCGCGTCCGGCCAGAAGGTCAGGTACAGCTGGGCGACTCCGGACAGCACCCCGAACTGCACCGCCCAGCTCCGACCCAGCAGCCGCAGCCCGATACGGGTGCCGACGAGGATGCGCAGCCGCCGCAGAAGATCGCCCGCCTTCATTCGGCGGGACGCTGCTGGATGCCGGCCGTGCCAGTGATGTCGCCCAGGGGAGCGGCGGGGATCCTCGGCCCGGTCTCGTCGAACATCCCGTTGAAGGGCACCCTGCGGTCCTGCTGCGGGGCGAGCGAGCCGGCGGTCAGCCGCAACGCCCGCACTGCGCCCTCCAACTCGGTGATCCGGTCGATCTGCTCCCTGATCAGCGGCAGCAGGTCGTCCAGGATCTCTTCGGTCCGGCGCTGCGGCACCACGGATCCGTCCGGGAGGCTCGCGGGGCTCGACATGATCTCCGCAAGGCGCTGCTGCGTCTCCGGCCAGAGCACCTCGAAGAGCTGCTCGATCCTCTTCTCCTCGTTCACCGGTTCGCAGCGTGCGTTGATCGACTTGATCATCGCCAGCACATCGGCGCCGGAGTCCGCCACCACGGCCTGGAACTGCTCCAGCGGGCTCTCGAGCAGGTCCCGCACGCTGGCGCCGAGCAGGAAGGGGATCACCTTGCCCTCGGCGACCTGACGCGACAGCGCCCCGGACTCGAAGTTGATCCAGGGCGCGTCGCGGTTGTGCGGGGTGATGCAGACGATCCCGAACGTCGACCCCTCGAGTTGGGCGGCGATCCGCTGGAGCCCGCGGTCTCCCTTCCTGATGTCGGCCGAGGAGACGAAGGCCTCGATCGAGGAGTTGAAGAACGGCAGGAATCGCTTCAACTCCTCGGCGCACAGCCGGGACTGCTCGCCGGACCAACTCAGGAAGATCTTCAGCATGGTGCCCCCGTACCTGACGCCCCCTCTGACCGACAGCCGGATCCTAGCGCCCGAATGTGCCGCGGACGGTCGGAAGTAGATCGTCCGCTGGCCCAAGACGTCGCAGGGGCACCAGCCTTGATTGTCGATCACATCACGTGGACGGGGCGTGGGAGTTTTGGTGGGAGGACGAGGACGCCTCGGGGGTTCCGGCTGCCGGCTGCGGCGATTTCTGCAAACGTGGGATCACCAGCGTGGGCTGGCGATCTCGCCCTTCATCCTTGACCGAGAGTGACCATCACGGAGTGCGGCATGTCGGACGCCCTGAGCCAACTCGCGGCCGATGAAGGGCTACGTCGAGTGGCACGCCTCGAAAACGGATGGCCTCTTCGGCTCCGAGTTCGACCACGAAGAAGACGACACTTCCGGCCCGCTTCGGATGGCGATGCCGACCAGTGGCCGGTGGTGATGTGGGCGCGCGTCAGCAATGCTCGGCGATCAGGGCCGGCAGCTCGCGCATGTCGTGGAAGACGGTGGTGTTGCGGCCTTCGAGGCGTTCGGCCGGGGTGAGTCCACCGGCGTAGCCGAACGCGCGCATGCCGGCGGCACGGGCGGCGTGGACGCCGGGCTGGCTGTCCTCGACCACCACACAGGCTTCGGGGTCGACGCCCATCTGCTGAGCGGCGTGCAGGAACAGGTCTGGGGCGGGCTTGCCGCGAGGGACTTCGGTTGAACTGTAGATGCGGCCGGCGAAGCGTTCGTAGAGCCCGGTGCGGCCCAGAGTGTGCCTCATCTTGTCGTGGGAGCCGCTGGAGGCGACGCAGGTGGGCAGCGTGAGCGCATCGAGCGCTTCCGGCAAGCCGTCGACCGGGGCAAGCTCGGCGTCCACGGCCTCCCGGTGGAGCTGCTCGAATCTCTCTGACCAGATCGCAGCCGTCTCGGGGCCGAGCTGAGCGGCGACCTGCTCATGGATGGCTGCGTGCGAGCGGCCGATGAACCGGTCCACGACCTCGTCCTCGGTCAGCGGCCAGCCCAGCTCGGCTCCGAGGGCGACCTGGACGCGAGCGGCGATGCGTTCGCTGTCGACGAGCACGCCGTCGCAATCAAATATGACGAGTTCAATGGGCTTGATCATCCCCGCAGGATAGGCCCGCTGTTCAAGCTGCGGCGACCTCCTCACGCTCGACCAGGACGCCGTAGATGTTCGTTCCGGACCAGCGAGACCGCATGCATGAGCTGTGTGAGGAGATCGTGCGGCGTATGGGGACCGCAGCCTGTGCTGATCGAGCTCGAACAGTCGGGTGAGGGAACGCCCAAGCCTGCACCCAACGGCATCAAAGGGGCAGGTCACCACGGATTGCCCTGGCCCGAAAGCGGAGCGTAAGCCGCCGCCCGGCTTCCCTTGTGTGGACGTCCCGTGTGCGAAATGATCCGGCTCGATCATTTTCGAAAGTGAAGCGCTGTCAACTTGCCTATTTTCAGGAAAGGTTGCGCACAGTGACTGAGACGCCCCTCTGGCTCCAGGGCCGTGAGGCCGTGATCGCCGCCGCCGACGCGCAGGACTGGCGCGAAGAGGCGCCGGACTACCACTTCTCTCACGAGATCATGCCCGCCCAGCGCACCACCTCCTTCGAGGCCGGCTCGCTGGAGGCGATCGTCGAGGGCATCGTGCAGGTCTTCGAGATGGAGGTCTCGCACAAGAAGGACCCGGCCACCTGGGTCTCCATGGTCGCCGAGCGCTTCCGCACCCGCGTGAACGGCGGCGCCTGGGCCTCCGCGCAGGACATCGTGGAGAACGGCAGCTACAACATCCTGGTCGGCGACAGCCCCTTCTACCCGCGGGTCGACTTCGACGGTTCGCACGAGGTCTTCCACACCGCCTTCCCGAACGGATTCTTCTGGGAGGTGCTGGAGGTTCTCACGCCTCCGCCGGTGGTCACCTTCAAGTGGCGGCACTGGGGTGCCTTCGAGGGCGAGTACGCCGGGCACGAGCCCGACGGCAGACTGATCGAGATGTTCGGCGTGAGTATCGCCAAGGTCAGCGACGACCTGAAGCTGCTGGAGGTCGAGCACTTCTACGACCCGAACGCGTTCCTCGGCGGTCTCACGGGCGGATGCCCGGTCGCCCGCTGACCGGCCGGCGGCAAGCGGGGGCTTGTGTTCCGGTTCGCCCCGATATGGGCGATTCCATAACTCGGTGAGATTTTCGGCGACGAGCCCCCGCGGTACCGGAGCGTCATTCCGGTGTGAAAGGCTCTGCGGCTATGGCGAGAGATCAACTGCTGCAGTCCCGGCACGGCGAGGCGCCCGCCCGCCAGGCGCTGAGCAAGGTTCCGGAAGTCACTGTCCTCTTCTGGGTCGTCAAGGTGCTCACCACCGGTATGGGTGAAACCACCTCCGACTTCCTGGTCAAGACGTTCAACCCGTTCCTTGTCGTGCCCGTGGCCGGCCTGGTGCTGGCGGCCGCGCTCGCCGTGCAGCTGACCGCCAAGCGCTACAGTGCCGCGATCTACTGGTTCGCGGTCGTCATGGTCAGCGTCTTCGGCACCATGGCGGCGGACGTGCTGCACGTGCAGCTCGGCGTTCCGTATGTCGTCTCGACCAGCTTCTTCGCGGTCGTTCTCGTGGCGATCTTCCTGCTCTGGTACCGGAGCGAGAAGACGCTGTCCATCCACAGCATCACCACCCGCCGCCGTGAGCTGTTCTACTGGGCGACGGTGCTCACCACCTTCGCGCTCGGCACGGCGACCGGTGACATGACGGCCTCCACGCTGAAGCTCGGCTACTTCTCCTCCGGCGTGCTCTTCGCCGTGCTGATCGCCATCCCGACGATCGCCCACTGGAAGCTCGGCCTCAACGCGATCTTCGCGTTCTGGTTCGCGTACATCGTCACCCGCCCGCTGGGTGCCTCGTTCGCCGACTGGATGGGCGTCTCGCACGCCCGCGGCGGTCTGAACTGGGGGACCGGCTGGGTCAGCCTCGTGCTGGCCGTGCTCATCGCCGGCTTCGTCGGCTACCTGGGCGTGACCCGCAAGGACGTCGCGACCTCCTGAGTCCACCCGAGCTCACCCGAGCTCGCCGGACTGATCAAAAACCAGCTGACGGCTCCTCGCCCGATCGGGAGACTGGTGCTCCGCCCGCAGACACGTGGGCGCCACCCCCTCCCGATCCGGCCGAGGAGCCGTTGTTGTGTCGAGCCTCCGAGTCACCGCAGAGCCGCTGACGATCCACCCCCACCCTGCCGCCGACGCGCTGGAACTGGCCCAGGTCGGGCTCTTCCGCGCCGTCGTGGCCAAGGGGATCTACCGGACCGGCGACTACGCCGTCTACATCCCCGAGCAGGCCGTGCTGCCCGCCGGGCTGATCGACGAACTGGGGCTGACCGGACGCCTCGCGGGGGCGGAGAAGAACCGGGTCAAGGCGATCCGGCTGCGCGGGGAGCTCTCGCAGGGCATCGTCTGCCGCCCCGGCGCCCTGGTCGCGGACCTCGCCGCCGCGCACGCGGACGGCACCGACTTCGCCGCGGCGCTCGGGATCACCAAGTGGGTTCCGCCGGTGCCCGCCACCATGTCGGGCGACGCGGAGCCGGCGCCGGACCTGCTGCCGTGGGTGGACATCGAGAACCTGCGCCGCTATCCCGACGTCTTCGCGGACGGCGAGGAGGTCGTGGTGACCGAGAAGGTCCACGGCAGTTGCTGCCTGTTCACGTACTACGCCGCCGACGGAGGGATCCAGGTCTCCTCCAAGGGCGTGGGCGCCGCGCACCTCGCCCTGGTCGAGGACGCGCGGAACCTCTACTGGCGTGCGGCCCGCGCCTTCGACCTGCCGGCGGTCGCGGAGCGTCTGGCGCAGCGGCTCGGCGCGAGCCGTGTCGGTGTCTTCGGCGAGGTCTTCGGCGACGGGGTCCAGGACCTCACCTACGGCGCGGACGTGCGGCGCGGTGAGACCGGCTTCGTGGTCTTCGACCTCTCCTACGACGACGGCACGGGGGTGGTCCGCTGGCTGGACCCGCAGGAGTGGCTGGCGGGCGAGCTCCCGTTGGTGCCGCAGCTGTACACCGGGCCGTTTGCGCACGAGAAGGTGCTCGAGCTGGCGGAGGGCCGCGAGACGCTCTCCGGGCGGGCCCTGCACATCCGCGAGGGCGTCGTGGTCCGCCCGCGCACGGAGCGGGCCAGCGTGGCCCTCGGCGGTAGCCGCGCCATCGCCAAGGTGATCAACCCGGCGTACCTGACGCGCAAGGGCGGCACCGAGTTCGAGTGAGCGCGGGCCGGGCCGACGCCCGGCCCGTCCTCCCACGCCTGTCCGCGTCCTCCCGGCGTCCACCCATGCCCTCCCGCGCCCGTCCGCGGGAGGGCGAGCGCAGCCGCGGAAGCGTCGGCCGAGAGAAAACCGGGAGAAGCGTTTTTGCAGGTGAGACGCGTGAGACGGGTGGGTTTCCGCCTATTCGCCCCGGAGTGGTGAACTACCGCCCGCGCGCCCCTGCTGTCAGAATCGGGCGGGCTGTCGGAGAAGATCAGCCGTCCATCACCACGGCCCACCGAGGGCCACTGCCGCCCGGCGCGTGAGGCGCGTACGGGCCTGGGGGAGACATGCCTCGCCGGATCCTGCGACCCATCCTGCGCCGACCCACCCTGCGCCGCGCCTGCGTCGTCGCGCTCGTCGGCGCCTCCGCGTTCAGTCTGAGCGTCGGCACGGCCATGGCCGCCGGCGAAGCGGGGGACGGGCGCATCTACAACCAGCTGAGGCTGCGCTTCCACCCGCTGACGGGCCTCGCCTCCGGTGAGGTGCTGGACGCGTCGGGGCCGTCCGCCGGTCACCTGGTCTGGTCCTCGGGTGCGGGCGAGGCGCTCATGCCGGCCTCCACCACCAAGATCGGCACCGCGATCGCCGCGCTGAGCGTCCTCGGCCCGAACCACACCGAGCGCACCCGCGCGCTGCTCGAGGGCCACACCCTCTACCTCGTCGGCGGCGCCGACCAGCACCTGACCGGTGACGACCTGAACGCCCTCGCCGACGCGACCGCCACCGCGCTGCGTGCCCGGCACCTCACCGGCGTGACCCTCTACGTGGACGACTCGCTCTTCCCGCACGTGCAGCCGGTCTCCCCGGGCTGGCAGCCCGGCTACGTCCCCGGCGAGGTCTCGTCCATCAGCGCGCTGCAGGTCTTCGGCCACGAGAACGTCGACAGCGCCCTGTACGCGGGCAACGTCTTTCGCTCCCGCCTCGGCACGCACGGAATCGGCGTGCAGGGAGGCGTGCTGGGCCGCGCCAAGGCCCCGCGTGCCGCCACGCAGCTCGCGTCGCACACCTCGGACTCGCTGGCGTCCGAGGTGGAGCGGATGCTCAAGGACAGCGTCAACGACAACGCCGAGGGCTTCGCGCGGCTGACCGCCCTTGCCGTCGGGCAGTCCGCCGACTGGAAGGGTGCCACGACGGCGGTGCGCTCCGTGCTGAACAGCCGCTACCACGTGCCGCTGACGGGTGTGCAGCTCTACGACGGCAGCGGTCTGTCCCGCTCGGACCGGATGACGGCGCACGCGCTGGCGTACATGGCGGCGCTGACCGTCAACCCGCGCTACTCCTCCGTCCTGCAGTACGTGCGCGCGGGCTTCCCCGTGGCCGGTGTCGACGGCACCCTCGGCCCCTCCTGGGGCCGGTTCACCACGGCGCCGACCAACTGCGCCGTCGGGCGGATCGATGCCAAGACCGGCACGCTGACCGGCGCCATCGCCCTGGCCGGGCTGGCGCTGAACAAGCAGGACGGCCAGTGGAAGGCGTTCGCCTTCCTGGAGGAGGGCGGCTTCAACACGACCTCCGCACGCGACCTGATCGACCGGTGGGCGACTACCGTCGAGGGATGCTGGTAGATCCGGAGCACGTCACCGAACCCCCGTGCCCGCCGAGCCCGGCCGGGGAGCAGATCGTCCGCCGGCTCCGCGAGGTGTACCCGAGCGGAGCCGACCCGGACCAGGCGGTCCGCCAGGCCGCCTACCTGCGCGACCAGTTCCCCTTCCTGGGCCTGCCCACCCCCGGGCGTCGGGCGCTGTCGCGGACGGTGCTGAGCGGTGCGGCGCGGCCGGACCAGGACGTCTGCGCGTCGGTCGCGCTGCGGGCCTGGCGGCTGCCGGAACGCGAGTACCAGTACTTCGCCGTCGACTACCTGCGCCGCCACGTGAAGGTCTGCGACGCGTCGTTCCTTCCGGTGGCGGCGTACCTGATCGTGACCCGCTCCTGGTGGGACACGGTCGACCACCTCGCCGCCCACGTCGTCGGCCGCCTCGTCGCCGCCGACCCGACGCTGACCGCGGAGATGGACCGCTGGATCACCGCCACCGACCTCTGGCTCGCCCGGACGGCGCTGCTGCATCAGTTGACCTATCGTCAGGACACGGATGCGGAGCGGCTGTTCGACTACTGCCGGATCCAGTCCGGGCACCGTGACTTCTTCGTCCGCAAGGCCATCGGCTGGGCGCTGCGCACCTACGCCACCACCGACCCCGACGCCGTCCGCTCGTTCCTCGCGGCGGAGGGCAACCGGCTCTCCCCGCTCTCGATCCGCGAGGCCGCAAAGCACCTGGGGTAATGGCGGAGTTCGCCAACTAAGCACTTGTGCAATGCTTTTGATGCCGCAAGGCTGACCGCATGATCAAGGTGTTCGCACTGAGACTCGGGTCCACGAAAGTTCCGTTCGGGCAGTTCTACGGCGGCCTGGACGGATGGCGGGGCGCGAGGGCGGTCCTGCGCTTCGCGACCGACAAGAAGCACTTCATCATCGTCCCCATCCACGCCTACCTGATCGACCACCCGGAGGAGGGGCTGATCCTGGTCGACGCGGGTGTCAACTGGCGCCAGACGCACGAGCACGGCGACTACTACCGTGGCATCGCCCACTACCTGTTCGACGACGACGAGTACCAGCTCACCCGCGACGAGGAGCTCCCGGCGGCACTGGCGAGACTCGGCTACCGTGTCGAGGACGTCCGCAAGGTCGTGGCGACCCACCTGCACGAGGACCACATCGGAGGCCTCTCCTACCTGCCCGATGCGGAACTGGTCATCAGCAGGGGAGAGTGGGAGAACCGGGACTGGAAGCTCTTCGGCTTCCTCCCGATGGTCTACCAGCCCTCCCTGCAGGCGGCCCGGAAGATCACCACCATCGACTACGCATCCGGTGCGTTCGAGAACTTCGACGCCAGCCACGACCTCACCGCGGACGGCACGGTCAAGCTGCTGCCGACCCCCGGGCACACCCCGGGCCACCTCTGCGTCCTGGTCCGGCTCGACGGCTACCAGTTGCTGATCACCGGCGACACGCTCTACACGCTGCGCCACCTGGCCAACGACGACGTCCAGGCCTTCGGCGCCGGGGACTGGGTGCCCAACCAGAACGCCTCGATCCGTCGGATCGCCGAACTGCGGCGCCGGCTACCGGAGCTGGTCCTGGCCCCTGGCCACGACCACTCCGACTACCAGTTCCTGCACCTCGCACCGGGGTTGGCGAAGGGTGGCCTCACCCCCGAGGAGCTGGCCGGGCTCCGGGCCTACGAGGAGACGGTCTTCACCGCGGAGGGCAGGCTCCAGCCCGAGGCGATCCCGCGCTTCGTCCCAGGCCCGGGCGCGGACCACGTCGGCCGCGTGACGGGCTGAGCCCGGCCACCGGGGAGGACGCGGCCCGATGCCGCGTCCTCCCCGGTGCAGCGGGCGGTCCGCCGGCTCAGCCGAGCGGACGGCAGAGCAGCGCGTCCGGGACGCCGCCGTCGTTCCAGTTCCAGGTGTAGGCGACGCCGGCGACGTACTCGTTGTCGGCGCACTGGCCCTTGTAGTAGCCGGGGGCCCAGTCGCTGGCGGTGGAGCCGCCGCTGGAGGGGCGGTTGTCGCCGTGGTCGAACCAGACGTCGTGGCCGGTCGTCGGCAGCGGCGTGGCCGAGGGGGCGCAGAGCAGGGCGGCCATGGCGTTGCTGTGCACGCTGTAGCCGACGGCGAAGGTGTTGTCGGGGCACTGGAGCTTGCTGTAGCCGGAGGCCCAGTCGCCCTCGGTGACGTAGCGCTCGTCGGTCACCGTCGTCCAACCGGCGGCGGACTTCGACGGCTGGTTCGCATCGGTGCACAGCCCGCGGCTGTCACTGCGGCCCAGCGCCACCAGCCGTTCGCTGTCCGGGCAGTTGCCCTTGCGGTTGCCGGAGGACCAGTCGGGCTGGGCCGACATCGTGGCGGAGACGTCGTAGTCGGCGTGGTCGAGGTCGAGCATGTTCCAGTGGTTCACCGGGGCGACCTGGCCGGTCAGGCTCGGCGCGGAGACGAGCTTGTTCCAGTCGGTGACGCGCCAGTCGCCGCCGTCCTCCAGGCCGGTGCGGTTGCCGTTGGCGTCGTAGGAGAGCAGCGCCCAGTTGTCCTGGAGGTTGCCGCTGGAGTCCGTGTACCCGATCAGCGGCCAGATGGCGAAGTCGGTGTCGTTGGCGGCCAGGATGTTGGTGAAGTTGTCGAACCAGGCCTGTTCCTTGGTGTCGGTCGAGCCGATTCCGGCGGCGCCGAACTCGCTGACCCAGACCGGGGCGGTGAAGTGCTGTCCGGACTGGGTGACGAACAGGGCCTCCTGGTTCACCACCTGGGCCAGCTGGGCGGGGGTGAAGTCCTCGTAGCGAGGATCACTGGTGGCGCCGAGGCCGCTGCCGGCACCGGAGTTGGCGGGGCCGGTGTAGGCGTAGAAGTGCGCGGAGTAGACGAGCTTGCCCGAGTTGATCAGGGTGTTGGAGAGGTTCGCGACGGGGGTCAGCATCGGCCGGCCGTGCGAGGTGATGTCGGTCGGGATGCCGTACCAGTTGATGCCCTCCATGATGACCAGCATGTCGGGGTCGGCGGCGAGGATCTTGTTGCCCGCGTCCTCGAAGGCGGCGTACTCGTCGTGGTCGTCGTACCAGCCCCAGTTGGGGTCGTCCCAGGTGTCGCGGCGCACCTCGTTGCGCAGGTCCGCCCCGACGACGCGCTTGTTCGCCTTGTAGCGGTTCACCATGAACAGCCAGTCGGACTCCCACTGCGCGGTGGTCTGTCCGCTGTTCCAGCGCTCGTTGCCGTCCAGGCCGCAGCACCAGCGGTAGCTGGTGGTGTGGTTGTTGAGGATGACGGCGAAGCCGTCGCCGGTGAGCGCGCTCACGACCGCGTCGTAGACCTGGAGCGGAGTGTCGCCCTTGAGTTGCGGGTTGGCGGCGACGGCCGCGTCCGGGACGGTGCTGGTGTCGTGGATCAGCGCGTCCGCGAAGGGGAGGCGGATGGCGTCGAGGCCGAGCGTGTGCAGGTCGGCGAGGATCTGCGGCAGCGGGGTGCGGTCCAGGCCGAGCGGGATGTTGTAGGAGACCTCGCCGTGCTCGTTGTCCGCGGGCGTGGTCGCGTCGCCGCTGCCGAGGTAGTGGCCCTGCGCGCCGTCCCAGTTGCCGGCCTTGAGTTTGAACCGGTTGCCGTTCGCGTCGACGATGTACCGCCCCCGGGTGCTCAGCGGCCCCGTCCAGGAGGCCGAGAGTTGAGCTCCCGTCAGTACCTGGGGTGCGTTCGGCAGCGAGGCCGCACGGGCCGGGGTCGGCGACGCTCCGGTGAGGCCCGCGAGCACGAGCGCGGCGGCGAGCAGCGCGGCGCGGACCAGGGCGCCGGCTCGAAGTGCGGTACGGACTGTCACGCGTCACTCCCTGTTGGTGCGCGTGGCATGCACGCGCGAAATTGGGATACCGGCGGGTAACAATGCCGCACAGAACTCAACAAGTCCAGAGGGAAAGCAACATGATCAATCCGTCCTCCAGTCGTTCAACATCACTTCATTTCCCTCACCCTGGCATGTACCCGACTGACCCCTAGTTTGTGGGTGCTACGCGCGTTGCACGCTGTCTCCAGCGCCCGTGCAGCGCCTCCCCACTGGCTGATCGTCAGCCGAACCATCGCGTCAGGAGCCCGCCTTGAGAGACGTACGCCGCCGACTCATCCGGACCCTCACGGCCGCCACCGCGGTCGCCACGGCAGCGGTCCTGCCGGGTGCCGTGAGCGCCCACGCCACCACCAACTACTCGCTGGTGGTACTGCCGGACCAGGGCGAGAGCGCGATCTACAACTTCGTCAACTCGGCGACGAGGTCGATCGACGTGACGATCTACGAGCTGCGCGACACCACGCTGGTCAACGACCTCGTCGCCAGGGAGAAGGCCGGCGTCACCGTCCGCGTCCTGATCGACCCCAACCACAGCTCCGTCAACAGCGCCGCCTACAGCGCGCTGCAGGCGGGCGGCGTCGGCGTCAACTACTCCGCCTCGACGTTCACCTACACCCACCAGAAGACCATCACCGTCGACGGCGCCAAGTCCTACGTCAGCACCGGCAACTTCGACACCACGTACTACGCGACCTCCCGCGACTACGGGGTGTTCGACACCACGGCGTCGGACGTCAGCGCGATCGAGGCGGTCTTCAACGCGGACTACGCGCACACCGCGATCACCCCCTCCGACGGTGCGGACCTGGTCTGGTCGCCCACCGACTCGCAGACGCAGCTGCTCGGCCTGGTCAACGGCGCCCAGCACAGCCTGGACGTCGAGGAGGAGGAGTTCGGCGACACCGCGCTCGTCAACGCGATCGTCGCGGACGAGCAGCGCGGCGTGACGGTGCGCGTCGTCGCGGAGAACGAGAACAACAGCTACACCACCCAGCTGAACCAGGTGACCGCCGCGGGCGGCCAGGTCAAGACCTACACCAGCTCGACCGGCTACTACATCCACGCCAAGGCCATCGTCGCCGACTACGGCACCGCGACCGCCAAGGCCTTCGCCGGCTCGGAGAACTTCTCCGACAACTCGCTCAACCACAACCGCGAACTGGGCCTGATCGTCAGCGACTCCGGTGTGGTGAACGGCCTGGAGCAGGCCTTCGACAGCGACTTCGGCTCCTCCGCGACCACCGGCAACACGGTCACCGTCACCAGTCCCGGCAGCCAGACCGGCACCGTCGGCACCGCGGCGAGCGTGCAGGTCAACGGGTCCGACTCGGCGGGCGCTGCGCTGACCTTCAGCGCGACCGGCCTGCCCGCGGGCCTGTCGATCTCCTCCTCCGGCCTGATCTCCGGCACGCCCACCGCGTCCGGCACCTCGTCGGTGACCGTGACGGCCACCGACTCCACCGGCGCCTCCGGCACGACCTCCTTCACCTGGACGGTCGGCGCGAGCACCGGCGGCGGCTGCGCCACCCCCGGCCAGCTGCTGGGCAACCCCGGCTTCGAGACCGGCACCGCCTCCCCGTGGACGACCTCGTCCAGCGTGCTCAACAACGACACCACCTCCGAGCCCGCCCACTCCGGCAGCTGGGACGCCTGGCTGGACGGCTACGGCACCGCTCACACCGACACCCTCGCCCAGTCCGTCGCCGTCCCCACCGGGTGCAGCGCGAGCTTCTCCTTCTGGCTGCACGTCGACACCGCCGAGACCAGCACGACCACGGCGTACGACACCCTGAAGGTCCAGGTCCTGAACGCCTCCGGCACCGTGCTCGGCACCCTGGCGACCTACTCCAACCTGGATGCGGCGAGCGGCTACCAGCAGCACACCTTCGACCTGTCCGGCTACGCCGGGCAGACCGTCACCCTGAAGTTCACGGGTACGGAGGACAGCGAGTACCAGACCAGCTTCGTCGTCGACGACGCGGCCCTGAACGCCTCCTGACGCGGTACCTCCCGAGCCCGGTGGGCCCCGCTCCCGTCGGCGCGGGGCCCACGCCCGTTCCACGCCCGTTCGGGGTGTCGGCTACGGTGGGCCGATCCGTCACCGACGAGGGGAGTGACCCACCGATGCTGGAGCCGCGCCACGACCTGCTGGCCGTGCACGCCCACCCGGACGACGAGTCCCTGTGGACCGGCGGCCTGCTCGCCCGCGAGGCCGCCGCGGGCCGCGTCACCGCCGTCGTCACCTGCACCGACGGTGAGCTCGCCGACGGCGGTTCGGCTGCCGCGCCCGGCACCCGGACCAAGGAGTGGACGCGCGCCCTGCGGCTGCTCGGCGTGGCCTCCAAGGTGATGCTGCCCTACCGTGACTCCGGCCGGGACGGTACCGGGCCGGGCTCGCTGTGCGCGGCGCCGTTCGACGAGGTGGTGGCCCACCTGGTGGAGCAGATCCGCGCCCTGCGCCCGTCCGTCGTGGTCACCTACGATCCGGCGGGAGCCTCCGGCCACATCGACCACATCCGTGTCCACCGCGCGACGTTGGCGGCGGTCGAGGCCGCGGCCGTCCCGTTCCTGCAGCCGGGCTCGGGCCCGGCCTGGGCGGTGTCCACCGTCCTGCTGGTCACCGTCCCCGAGTCGCTGGCCCGCCTGGCGGCCGACGCGGGGCTCCACCCGAAGGACGCGCCCTCCACCCCGGACGACCGCATCGCCGCCACCGTCGACGTCCGTCCCTGGCTGGACACCAAGTGGGCGGCACTGCGCTGCCACGCCTCGGAGTTCGAGCGCGGCGCGAGCGTGGCCGTCTTCGCCGACCCCGGCCTGCGCGAGATCGGCCTCGGCGCGGAGTACTACCTCCACCGCACGGGCCCGGGCGCGTCGCTCGGACCGGAACCCGACGAGGCGTGACGGCGTCAGGCCGTCGTCGGGGGCTCGGGCTCCGGGGGCGTGTCGCCGAGGAGCCAGCGGGCGCCCGGCCCGTGATCCGCGGCGGTGTCGTCGGGGTTGTAGAGGGCGCAGCGCTTGAGGGACAGACACCCGCAGCCGACGCAACCGCCGAGCTTGCGCCGCAGCAGCTGCAGTTCGGCGATCTGCTCGTCGATCCGCCGCTGCCACGCCCGCGCCACGGGTGCCCACTGCGCGGCCGTGGGGGCCCTGTCCTCCGGCAGTCGCGCCAGTGCCTGCCCGGCCTCGTCCAGCGAAAGCCCGACCCGCTGGGCCGCCCGCACGAAGGCCACCCGCCTCAGCATCGCCCGGTGGTACCGTCGCTGCCCACCCGTGGTCCGGCTGGACGCGATCAGCCCCAGCTCCTCGTAGTAGCGCAGCGCCGACGCGGCCAGCCCGCTGCGCGCGGCCAGCTCACCGATCGTCAGTCGGTCGTGCTGCGGGGGCATCGGATCACGGTCCTGGACTCCTGGACTTCGAGTGCGCTTGAAGTCCACAGCCTATCGGCCCCTGCCTGCGGGGGCGCACACGAGGAGCACTCTTGGGTATCGCCGACACGATCCAGCGTGTCCCGGACGTCGTACCGATGCGCGGTCTGTCGGGCGCGTGGGTCTGGTCGCCTGCGCCCCGGATGCACTACGCGGCCGCCCAGGATGCGAGTCGGCAGTGGCTCTTCCGGCTGAACGTCCTGGACGGCTTCGACGAACCGCTGCTGGCGGCCGTGTTCGCGTTCGCGCGCTCACGGGGGTCGGCAGGGAGCCCCTTGGGCGGACGGTCGCTCGTGGTGCTCGACGGGTTCTCGCACCCGGGCTACGACTTCGATGTCGTGTGTCTGGTCGCCCAGGAGGTGCACGGCTACAGCACGAAGGCCTACCCGGAACTCGCAAGCGTCGCGGTGGGAGCCTTCCCGGCGTTCCGTTGCGAGTTCTCCGGCACGGAAACCGCGCAGGAGTCCGCAGCCAGGTTCTCGCGGATGCTCCGCCCGGGGAGTCTGACCCGGCGGCCGTCCCCGTACGTGAAGATGCGTTACAGCAACGCGCGGACCCGCGGCGGCAGCATGGGCTCCGCCCTCGGCTTCACGACGGTCGACGTGCTCACGCGTGAGCTCGGCCTGCTGGAAGGCGCGCCCGGCTCGTTCGTCGAGTTCCAGAACTTCGAGCAACGGACGTTCCAAGCCGTGAGCTCCCTGGACGGCACCCTGTCGATCGCCGAGGGGGACGCGGAGGTCCGCGTCGACCCCGAAGCGCTGGTCGCCCTCGGCGAACGTCTGGTCCGCTCGGGCGGGCCCAGGCCGACGGCCTCGTAGGCGCGGGCCGGTGATCGTGGCTGAACTGGACAGAGTCCGAGTTCGCGGCATTGCGCCACATCGCCCCCGGTTCACCGATCCACGCGTGGACGGACCATCCCGGCAAAGGCGGCCTGAGCGGGTCTGCATACCGCCTCACACACAGGTCACAGCTCTACACGCACCTCGGCCGCCGAGGGATCAGCTGCGGACCCGTAGCGCAGAACAACGTGGGCCGGGCGGAGCGGGAGTCCTCGCAGCGTGGCTTCCATGACGCCGAAGAGCGCGTCGGCATCAGGCCCGTACGCGTACAGGACGACGTCGCCACCCCCGAACTCGTTTCCGTCGAACTCGCCGACACCAGCTCGTTCGATGGCCTCCCTCAGCAGACCCTGGGCTTCGCGCACAACCGACCGCTCCCCCTCCCCGCCGAAGCCCTCCTGAGCAAGCCGGAACCGCGCGATGACAGCGTGCTCGGCTCCGCCATCCGCCGTTTCCCCATCCACGTCCACCATGCGGCAACGATCTCACCTCGGACCGGCAGCGCCGACCGACTGCCTGGCCAAGCATGCGAGACAAACAATTGGTCCACGTGGCCACACGGACAACCTTGATCGCCTGCCACAACTGTTGGACCAGGTGGTCGCCGGCGGATCAGCGTGCCCTGGCAACTCGGCACAGCGGGCGAGGTCGTCGCGCGATGCCGCAGCAAGGACTCGACCTCCGATGAGGACAGACCGAGTCGACCGGGTCCTTGCAGCGCATCGGCCCGCTTGACTTCAAGTGCGCTTGAAGTTGCACGCTCATCCCATGACGCTGACCACGGCAGACGCCGTCACCTTTCACCCGACGTCCCCGACGTTCCACCACCTCGGCGGACTCATGAGCCGGATGACCGGCGCCGAGAAGCATGGTCCCGCCGCCAGTTCGACGCTCGACGTGCTGTGGGTGCTCTACGACCGGGTGCTGCGCGTGACCCCGGAGACGGCGGAGGATCAGGAGAGGGACCGTTTCCTGCTCTCCAAGGGCCATGGTCCGATGGCCTACTACGCCGTCCTGGCGGCGAAGGGCTTCATCGCCGCCGAGCTCCTGGACACCTTCGGCCGATACGACTCGCCGCTGGGCCACCACCCCGACCGGACGCTCGTGCCCGGGGTCGAGATCGGCAGCGGGTCGCTCGGGCACGGGCTGCCGCTCGGGGTCGGCACCGCGCTCGGGCTGCGGGCGCAGGGGTTGCTGGATCCGGCCGTGTGGGTGCTGATCGGTGACGCCGAGTTGGACGAGGGCAGCAACCACGAGGCGATCGCCTACGCCGGGGCGGCCGGGCTGGAGCGGCTGCACACGGTCGTCATCGACAACCAGTCGGCCACGCACGGTTGGTACGGGGGCATCGCCTCGCACTTCGCGACGGCGGGGTGGTCCACCGTGACCGTCGACGGGCGGGACCACGGCGCGCTGTTCGAGGCGTTCACCCGGCCGCACCCCGGGCGGCCGCACGCGGTCGTCGCCGTCGTCGAGCCCAAGAACTGACCAGCCACCACGGACCAGCAAGGAACGGACCCCATCATGCGCGAGCGATTCATCTCCACCACCACCGCCCTGCTCGACGAGGACCCGCGCGTCGCCGTCGTCCTCGCCGACATCTCCGCCTCCGGCTTCGACGGCGCGGCCGCCGCCCACCCCGACCGGGTGATAAACGTCGGCATCCGGGAACAGCTGCTGATCGGTGCGACGGGCGGCCTCGCGCTGGCCGGGATGCGGCCGATCGCCCACACCTTCGCCAGCTTTCTCGTGGAGCGGCCCTTCGAGCAGGTGAAGCTGGACCTCGGCCACCAGGGCGCGGGCGCCGTGCTGGTCAGCGCGCTCGGGTCGTACGACTGGCCGGCCGGTGGTCGCACGCACATGTCACCGGCGGACGTCGCACTGCTCGACACCCTGCCCGGCTGGACCGTGCACGTGCCCGGCCACCCGGACGAGGCCGAGCTGCTGCTGCGCGACGCGGCGGCCGCGGACGGGCTCGTCTACGTGCGGCTCTCGCTGCAGAGCAACGCCGCAGCCCGGCCGATCACGCCGGGGCGGTTCCTGACCGTGCGCGAGGGGCGGGGCGGTCCTGTCGTCATCGCGGTCGGTCCGGTGTTGGACGAGGTGCTCGCCGCCCTGGAGGGCGTGGACGCCACGGTCCTCTACGCCGCCACCGTCCGACCCTTCGACCAGGCGGCGCTGCGCGCCGCGCTCGCCGACCGGGCTGCGGCCGACGTGGTGGTCGTCGAGCCGTACCTCGCCGGGACCTCGACCCCGTTCGTCGCCGAGACGTTGGCGGACCGCGCGCACCGGGTGCTCGGCCTCGGCGTCTCCCGGGAGGAGCTGCGGCACTACGGGACGATGGAGCAGCACATCGCCGCGCACGGCCTGGACGCCGCCTCGCTGCGCGAGCGGATCACGGGTTGGGCGCAGCCGTGACCGCGGCCGTGACCGTCACCGCGGCGGTGACTTCGGCGCGCGTCAGCGCTTGCCGCGGCCCAGCAGGAACCACACCAGGGCCGCCGCGGCGACCAGCAGGCCGCCGGAGAGCAGCGCGGCGGCGTTGAGCCCGTGGACGAAGGAGTCCTGCGCGGCGCGCAGCAGCTCGGCACCCGGGCCCGACGGGAGGGTGTGCGCGGTCTCGACCGCGCCGCCCAGCGAGTTGCGGGCCGCTTCCGGGGTGCCGGTCGGCAGCCCGGAGCGGTAGATCGCGGTGGTCACCGTGCCGACCAGTGCGATGCCGAGCGCGGTGCCCAGCTCGTAGGCGGTCTCGGAGACCGCCGACGCCGCGCCGGCCTTCTCGGCCGGGGACGCGTCCAGGACCATCGTCGTCGACAGGGCGTAGACGATGCCCTCGACCATGCCGATCGCGGCGAAGGCGACGCCGATCACCAGGTAGGAGGTCGAGGCGTCGAGCCAGCCCAGCACGCCGATGCCGAGACCCATCGCCAGCAGAGCGCCCGCCAGGGTGCGGCGGTGGCCGGCGCGGCCCGCGAGCCAGGCCGCGACGAGCGCGCCGATCGTGGAACCGGCGAAGGCCGGCATGTCGGCGAGGCCGGCGACCAGCGGCGAGTAGCCGCGGACCAGCTGGAAGTACTGCGCCAGGAAGAAGACCACGCCGGAGAGGCCGATCAGGGCGATCAGCGCGGCGAGCACGGCGGCGGTGAACCGGCGGTTCGCGAAGAGCCGCACGTCCAGCAGGGGCATCGGCAGGCGCAGCTGTCGGCGCCAGAACGCGGTCAGGCAGGAGACACCGAGCAGGCCGGCGATCCACACGTCCACGCGGCCCAGGCCCTCGACCGCGCCCTCCTTGACGGCGTAGACGGCGCCGATGATGCCGACCAGCGACATGCCGACGCTCGGCAGGTCCCAGGCGCCCGGCTTCGGGTCGCGCGACTCGGGCAGCAGGCGCGCGCCGAGCACCAGCAGCACCAGCACCAGCGGCACGTTGATCAGGAAGACCGAGCCCCACCAGAAGTGCTCCAGCAGCACGCCGCCGAGGAGCGGACCGCCCGCCGCGCCGGCCGTGGCCGCGGCACCCCAGATGCCGATGGCGCGGGCGCGCTCGCGGTCGTCGGGGAAGAGCGTGCGGATCAGCGAGAGCGTGGACGGCATGATCGTCGCGCCGGCGACGCCGAGCAGGGCGCGGGCGGCGATCAGCCAGCCGGCGCTCGGCGCGTAGGCGGCCAGCAGCGACGCGGCGCCGAAGGCGGCGGCACCCAGCAGCAGGACCCGGCGGCGGCCGACGCGGTCGCTGAGCGAGCCCATGCTCACCAGCAGGCCGGCGATGACGAAGGAGTAGCTGTCGCCGATCCAGAGCAGCTGCGGCGCGGACGGGGCGAGGCTCTCGCTGATGAACGGCAGCGCAAGGACCAGCACGGTGGCGTCGACGGCCACCAGCAGCACGGCCAGGACGAGGACCGCGAGGGCGGTCCAGCGGGTGCGCGCGCTGCCGGAGGGCGCACCCGGGCGGTTATATCGGTAGGCGGAGGTGGTCTGCGGCACGGTCATGTCCGTGGTCATGAGAAGGGGCTCTCAGTCTGGTCAGCAGGTAGCAGGTAACAGGTGGTGAAGGGGAGGGCGCCGCGGGTCAGTCGCGCCGGACAGCGCCGCCGAGGAAGAGCTCGGTCAGTGCGCGGGTGCTGTCGCGGACGGCGAGTCGCCCGTCCTGGACGGCCCAGCCGACGCCGGCGAGCAGGGCGAAGAAGGCCTCGCTCAGCCAGGACGAGGGCAGTTCGATCCGGAAGGCGCCCGACTGCTGGCCGCGCAGGAAGAGCGCGGCGACCCGGGCGTCGATCCGGTCCCAGCCGTCGGTGATCGTGTCGTCCTCGAAGAGCTTGCTCTCGCCGGACAGGAAGGCGACCAGTTCCGCGTCGGGGATGATCGCGTCCGCCAGGCGGCGCACCGCCTCGACCGGATCTCCCTCGTCGACGGCCGCCGTGTCCAGCGCGGCCTCCATGCGCTGCAGCGCGAACGTGGCGATCTCGTGGAGCAGGGCGTCGCGGCCGGGGAAGAGGCGGTGCAGCGTCGCCCGGCTGATGCCGGCGGCGCGCGCGATCTCGTCCATCGCGGCCGTGGGCTGCCGTGAGAGCAGCCCGACGGCGGCGAGGAGGACGGTGTCGCGATCGGTGGCCATGCGGCAAGGATATATCACCTGAGACATGTTTGTCTCAGGTGATGCTTGGATGTCTTTCTGCTCGGTCGCCGATCCGGATCCCGCCGGGCTGTACGACCTGCGCGTACACGCCCACGCACGGCTCGGGCGGGCGGCCGGGCAAGGCGGGCACCCGGTTGTGCGTCGCCGGGACGCGCAGTGCGTCCGGGTCCGGCGGGAGCGGGCCGTGGGCGAGGGTCGGCACTGCGCAACGCGGCGTCGACGCGATGACGCGGAGGACGAGGTCAGGGCCGATCCGGAGATCCTGGCCCGCCCAGTCGTGCTCGGCGAAGGCTGCCGCGGAGGTGTCGAGCACGATGTTCGGACGGTAGCGCGCGATCTCGGCGCTGCCGCGGGGGCTCAGCGCGGCGATCCGTTCCAGGGTCGCGGTGGTGACCAGGTGGACCGGGGCGAAGTCGAAGAAGGAGCCGGGCGGCGCGGCCGAACCGAAAGCCACCATGTCCGCCTCGACGTCAGCCGTCACCCCGTCGCGCAGCACCTGTTCCGGTCGGGAACGCTCGAGTGTCGCCCCCGGCGGTGCGGTGTCCGCCAGCGAGACCGTCCGGCCCAGCGCGGCGGACAGCAGCGCGTCGAGCGTCGGATCGCCCGCCGGAAGACGGGCGCGGTCAGGCAGGCGGACGTGCACCGTCGCGCCGTCGGCGGTCGAGGCCTGGCAGGTCAGCAGCTCACGCCAGAGCCGTGGCTGCTTGGCGCTGGCGATCCTGCCCGTCCCGGCATCCAGCACCGCCCATCGGCGGTCGCCCTCCAGGCCGCCTTCGTCCACCGCGACGTGCGTGAGCGACTCGCCCAGCATCGACTTCACCGGGTAGCGGCACAGCGCCGCGACGGTGTCCGATCCGACCACGCTCACCGCGCACCTGCACGGTGAGCGGACTCCAGCACGGCCAGCTCCGGTGGCGAGAGGCGCAGCCCGGCGGCTGCGACGTTGGCGTCGAGGTGGGCCGGATCCCCGGTGCCGGGGATGGCCAGCACGTGCGGGCCCTGGTGCAGCGTCCAGGCGATGCGCAGCTGCGCGGTGCTGACGCCACGGCTCTGCGCGAGTTCCCGCAGGCTGTCGTGTTCGGGCAGGCCCCCGCCCCGCTCCCGGCCGCTCCCCGCGATCGAGTAGAACGGGACGAACGCCACCCCTCGTTCACCGCAGGTGCGCAGGAGCGCTTCCTGCTCCGGCGTCGTGGCGCCGAGGCCGAAGAGGTTCTGCACGCAGACCACGGGCGCGATCGCTTCTGCCTCGTCCAGATGGTGCGCACGGATGTTGGACAGGCCCAGGTGGCGAATCAGCCCCTGCTGCCGCAACTCGGCCAGTGCGCCGAAACGTTCGGCGATCGGGGCGTCGCCGAGGATGCGAAGGTTGACGACGTCGAGGTGGTCGCGGCCGAGCTGGCGCAGGTTCTCCTCCACCTGGCCGCGCAGTTCGGCCGGGGTCGCGGCGTGGGCGGTCCAGGAGCCGGACGGGTCGCGGCCGGGACCGACCTTGGTGACGACGACGAGGTCGTCGCGGTAGGGCGAAAGCGCGCGGTTGATCAACTCGTTGGCGCTGCGGGTGGCGGAGAAGTAGAAGGCGGCGGTGTCGATGTGGTTGACGCCGAGCTCCACGGCGCGGCGCAGGACATGGAGTGCCTGGTCGCGGTCGCGCGGTGCGGCGGCCGGGTCGAAGGCCGCGCCTGTCTGCGGCAGTCGCATGGCCCCGAGGCCGATCCGGCGGACGGGCAGGTCGCCCAGCGTCCAGGTGCCTGCTGCGGCGGCGGGAACCGAGTGCTCTTCCGTGTGCATGTCGGGAATGATCGTCGGCCCGTAGGGTGAGGGCCACTGATTCGGCTGCGACTGAATCGTCAGGGCGCCGTGGTGCGGGGGACACGATGACGGAGCTGGCCTTCTCGGCCCAGGACCTGCTGCAGATGCGTTTCGCGGTCTCGCCGATGTGGGAGGTCGGCACGAGCTTCCGCATGCTCCGGGGCGCCACCGGTCTCCCGCTGCACCGCAGGTGGATCGACCAGGTGCGGCCCCGGGTCGAGGCGGCCGGACTGCACCGGGGTCGGCTCGCGGAGCTGATCCCGCCGGGTGCGGGCTACGTGCCCGACTTCCTCAATCCGGCGCCCGTCGGCCCCGCCCCGACGCTCGCGGACGAACTCGCCGTCGTCGTGGCCACTCCGGCCGCGCGGGTCCGGAACGACCTCGACCTCTTCGAGAGCAAGGGCGCCACACCGGGCCCGCGGCTGCGCGCCCTCCACGCCGACCCCGCCTCCCAACTGCCTCGGGTCGCCGAGGAGATCGAGGCGTACTGGGAGCTGGCCCTCGCCCCGTACTGGGCGCGCCTGCGCTCGGTCCTGGAGGCGGACATCCACCACCGGGCCCGCCAGGTCGCGGAGTACGGCGCGGCCCGGGCGCTGGACGAGCTGCACCCTTCACTGCGGACGGACGACAGCGGCCTGCGGCTCACCGGTCGACCGCGGGGCCTCGGCCGCGAGGCGGTCGGCACGGGCCTGCTGCTGATCCCCTCGGTGTTCAAAGGTCCGCGGCTCGCCGTCCGCTTCACTCCGCCCGACCCGCCGCAGCTGGCCTACGCCGCGCGCGGCCTCGGCACCCTGTTCGATCCTCCGACGGTCGCGGGTGCGGACGCGCTGGCCGCGGTCGTCGGCCGGTCCCGCACCGTCCTGCTGACGGAACTGCACAGCCCGGCCTCCACCACGGACCTCGCCGCCCGGACGGGCCTCTCCCCGGCCGGGGTCTCCCAGCACCTCACCGCCCTGCGTCAGGCGGGCCTGGTCAGCGCGCACCGGGCGGGGCGCTCGGTCCTCTACGCCCGTACGGCGGCGGCCGAGACGCTCCTCGCCGCTGCCGCCGCGCCGCCCGCAGGATCACCGACGGCGGCAGCTCACTCCTCCGTCATCGCCCGGTAGAGCTGCCGCAGCGCGCGGTCCAGCGGGCGGCCCCGGGCGGTCAGGCCCGTCGGGGCGAGCTCGTCGAGGGCCGGAGCGGGCGGAAGGTCGTCGCGGCCCGGGGGAGGGTAGGGCGCCGGCTCCGCCCAGAAGCCCGTCGGGGTCGGCGAGAGCGGCTCCGGACCCGACGGGCTCGGAGCGCGGCGCAGGTGGGCGAGGAGCCGCACCCGGTCGCGCCCGCGCCAGCGCAGCAGCAGGAACGGATCGTGGTCGAAGGCGATCGCGAGCGCACCGAGCAGCGCCGCGACGTGGCGGCAGACCCCGCTCGCGCCCGAGGTCCGGCCGCACGCGCAGTCGAGGGTCAGCTCCGCGGCCCGTGCGGGCAGGAGGGGCAGGCCCACGCGGGCCAACAAGGCGTCCGCGTCCGGCGGGAACTCGTCGGCGAGCAGCCGGTGGCGCACCGGCGCGAGCGCCTCCTCGGCGCGGCGCCACTGCTCCGCGTCGAAGACGGTGAGATCCGCCCAGACGTCCACCCCGCCGACACGGGCGCGCGCCGAGCCCGGCGCCACGGACAGCTCGCGGACCTGCGCCGAGCCGCCGGACTCGCGCATCTGGTCGGCGAACAGGCCGATGCCGAGCGACTCGACGCGGGCCAGGAAGCGGTCCGACCAGGACCGAGGGCCGGACGTCGGCACCGCCGGTGTCGCCGTCACAGCTCGCTCACCGCCTCCTCGGCCAGGGCCAACACGTTCGCGAGGGCGTCCGGGGACAACGCCGTGAGGACCTCCAGCACGCCGGCGTCCGCCGGCAGGCCGCCGCCGATCACCGCGTCGGCCAACGCCCGCTTGGCGGTGAGCAGCTCGTCCACCCGCTCCTCCACCGTGCCGACACTGACCAGCCGCCGCACCTGAACGTCCCGGCGCTGACCGATCCGGTACGCGCGGTCGGTGGCCTGCTCCTCGACCGCCGGATTCCACCACCGGTCCAGGTGCACCACCTGGTTGGCCGCCGTCAGGTTCAACCCGGTGCCGCCCGCCCGCAGCGACAGCAGGAAGACCGACGGCTCGTCGTCCTCCTGGAAGGAATCCACCAGCACCCGGCGTTCGGGCTCGGACACGCCGCCGTGCAGGAAACGCACCCGGCAGCCCAGACGGCGCCGCAGGTACGGCTGCAGCAGCCGGCCGAACTGGGCGTACTGGGTGAAGCAGAGGGTGCTGTCGCCCTCGGAGAGAGCCCCCTCGAGGATCTCCTCGAGCAGCGCCACCTTGCCGGAGCGGCCCGCGAGGCGCACTGCGCCACCCCGCGCGCCTTCGCCGGTGAAGAGCGCCGGGTGGTCGCAGATCTGTTTCAACCGCGTGAGCGCCGCCAGGACGGAGCCGCGGCGCTCCAGGTCGCGGGTGTAGCCCATGCCCTTGATGCGCTGCAGCAGCCGGGTGACGACGGCCCGGTAGAGCGCGGCCTGCTCCACCGTCAGATTGCACAGCACCGTCATCTCCTGCTTGCGCGGAAGCTCCGCCGCGATCGCCGGATCGGTCTTGACCCGCCGCAGCACGAACGGCTCGGTGCGGCGGCGGAGCAGGGCCGTCGCCCGCTCGCTGGCGTTGCGCTCGATCGCCACCGCGTAGCGCTCCTTGAACTGTTCGGTCGTGCCGAACAGGCCCGGATTGACGAAGTCGAGCAGCGAGTGCAGATCGGCCAGCCGGTTCTCGACCGGCGTGCCGGTCAGCGCGATCCGGTGCCCTGCCGACAGCGCCCGCACCGCGCGGGACTGGAGCGTCGCGGCGTTCTTGAGGTACTGCGCCTCGTCCGCGACGATCCGGTGCCACGTGATCGGGCTCAGCGCCTCGAAATCCCGGGCCGCGAGGCCGTAGGTGGTCAGGACGACGTCAGAGGCGACCGCCGCCTGCCGCACGCGGGCGCCGCCGCCCCGCTGAGCGCCATGGTGGACGTGCACGCGCAGCATCGGCGCGAAGCGCGCGCACTCACGCTCCCAGTTGCCCAGCAGGGACATGGGCACGACGACGAGCGTCGGGGCGCCCGGGGGAGCGGTGCCCGCGTACTCGGCGGCGAGCAGGGCGAGGGTCTGGACGGTCTTGCCCAGGCCCATGTCGTCGGCGAGCACACCACCGAGCCCGAGACGCGTCAGCTCGGCCAGCCAGGCGGCGCCGTCGTGCTGGTACGGCCGCAGCTCGGCGCGGAAGCCCTCCGGCAGGGCGAGCGCCGCCGGAGGCGCGCCCGCATCGGACGGCCCGCCTGCACCGGGCGAAGAGGCAGTGCCCGAGAGGCGGGCGACGAGCCCGCGCAGGCGGCCCCCCACCTCGACCGCGAGCACCGGCAGCCCCGCCGGCTCCCGCGCGTCCAGCATCAGGCCCAGCACCTCGGAGACGGCCATCTCCCCGGAGCCCTCCCGGGACAGGAAGGCGGCGGCTGCGGCCAGCCGCTCCCGGTCCGCCACCAGCCAGCGGCCGCGCAGCTGGACCAGGGTGTCCTTCGCGGCCGTGAGCAGCGCCAACTCCTCGGCGGTCAAGGGCTCTCCGCCGAGTGCGAGCTGCCATTGGAACGCGAGCAGCTCCTCGCGCCCCACTGTGCTCTCCTGCTCCACCACGCCCGCCTGGGCCGGACGTGCCGCCAGCAGCAGACCCAGCGACGGTGGTTCACGCCACCACGAGGGCAGCAGCACCTCGAAGCCCGCATCGGCGAGGGCGGGCGCCGCCTCCCGCAGGAACGCCAGCGCCTCGGCCCGGTCGAACCAGCGGCCCTGCGGGCGCCCCTCCTCGGCGAGCACGGCCAGCAGCGGGTGCGTGCGCGCGGCACGGCGCACCTCCAGGACGAAGGCCCCCTCCGGCGAGGGGACGGTCTCCGCCAGCACGGCCGCGCCCGCGCGGCCGGCCCACAGGTCCTCGGCGGTGACGACGTGTGAGGGCTCGTCGGCGGGGGAGAGCAACAGCTCCAGCCACCAGCGGTCCTCGTCCTCCTCCCGGGTGTCGCCGAGCGGCTCCACCAGCCGAAAGCCCAGGCGCAACCGACCCCCTGACGCGCCCTCGCTGGGCGCGCGCCAGGCCCGCAGGCGCTCCGCGAGCGACCGCCAGCGCGCTGCGGGACCCGGCAGTGCGCCGTCCTCGGCGGACAGCGCGGCGAGGAGGACCGTTGTGGGCTCGCCCGCGCCGGAGCCGTCGGTGCCGTCGGGACCGGGGCCGTCCGCACCGGCCGCACCGTCCGTGCCGGTCGTCCCGGGCGGGCCGCCGGCAGCGTCCGACCCGGCGAGGCGAGCCCGCGCCTCCTCGTCCACGAGCGCCCCGAGCACGTCCTCGGCCAAGGCCGCGGCGGCGCGCCGCGCCCCGGCCTCCGCCCGGCAGGCCGCCGGACACGCGGCCACCAAGCCGGCCAGCTCCTCGCCGTCCGCCGCCTGCGGCGCCGCCACCCACCGCGCGTACGCCGACCTGCCACTGCCCGGGGCCGGGGCGGGCAGGTAGTCGCCCAGGGTCGGGGCGTCGGGGAGACCGCCGCTGCGCGGGGCAGCGTCGGGAGAGCGGCTGTCGGGGGCGCCGGCGCCAGGCAGCCCCCCGCCGCGCAGCGGCGTCGTCCGGTCGTCATGGCCCGATGCGCCGGGCAGCCCGCCGCCGCTCGGGCGCCCGGCGTCCGGTCCGGCAGTCGTGCGCGGCAGCGTGATCGCCGGGAGGACCCGGCCGCGGCCGACCAGGCGCCAGGCGAGGTCGTGGAGGGCGGTGAGCCACCGCAGCGAGGAGCCGTAGGCGGCCTCGACCGGGCCGAGGCCCGGGAGGTCCGGGTGGACGGCCTGGCGGTCCGGGGCGTGGAGCGCGCCGAGCAGCTGGGCGGCCTGGCCCGGGGTGAAGAGCAGGGACGGGACCCGCCACGGTGTCAGGCGTGCGGCGCTGCGACGTTCGTGGGCCGAGGGGAAGGTGATCTCGGGCGAGGGCAGCGGTGCGCCCTCCGCCGTAGGCAGGAGCAGCCGGGTGTCGTCCTCCGCGGCCTGTTCGGTGAGCCAGGCCAGCCCGGGGCTGACGGCGGACAGCAGTGCGCGCAGTGCCGCGGGCGGGCAGGCGAAGGGATGCAGCCCGCTCTGCGCGTCCGGCGGCGCGGCCGGACGCGCCGCGTCCTCGGCCCAGAGCGCGAGCCGGTGGTCGGCGCGCCAGACGCCGTGCAGCGCGAACATAGGGGCCTCACCCGCTCCCGGCTCCCGGGGACGGCCGTTCCGTCCCTCCGACCTGCAGCCTAAGCGGGGGTACTGACAGAAGCCGACAGACGCCGCACCGCCGGAGCCGCGACGGGGGCACGGTGCCGGCGGTGCACTGAGGTCGGACCCGAGGCAAGGCGGGCCCGACGGTGGATCAGCTCTGGTTGTAGAAGCCCGAACCGTCCGAGGCGTTGTCGATGACCATGACCTCGATCTCCGGCGGCGCGAGCAGGAAGACCCGGCGGGCGATCCGCTCCATCGTGCCGCGGGTGCCGAAGACCAGGCCGGAGGCGAAGTCGATCAGGCGCTTGGCGTCCGGGTCCGCCATCTGGGTGAGATCCATGATGACCGGGGTGCCGACGCGCACGTGCTCGCCGATCTCACGCGCCGAGTCGAACCCCGTCGGACGCACCTGGGTGATGCGCGGGGACAGCGGGGCCGCGTCGGGCTCCGGGGAGTCCCACGGCTCCTCGTAGTCCGGGACCGCCACCGGGTACCGCCCCGACGGCGACAGCCACCCGCGGTAGTCGTCACGCAGTGCTGCTCCCATGCCCAACCTCCCCATCCGTCCTGCTGCCCCGTGTGATGCCCGCGCTCCCGGTGTTCCACCGGGACGAGGGCTGCTTCTTGCTGACGTGGTTTCCCACGATGCTGTCCGAGTATCGCATTGATCACCGACAAGGCACCCGTCCGGACGCCTCGCCGCGCCGTCCGTGTCAACCGTTCTGACGATTCATTCGGACGTAATACTGATTGCCCTGGTTCCACTCGAACAGAAGTACGATTATTCGTTCCCCGGATCTGCTGACTTCGAAGTGCGCCTGGTTTCGCGTGCGCCCGGGCGGGCACATTTCCGGCTCGGCGCCTGAACACGTCGGACGGACCAGGTCCGGGCGCCGGTTCGGCGCCGCGACCGGCCGCGGCTAGTCCCCCGTGGCTCCGTCGATCCGTTCGCGCAGCAGGTCCGCGTGCCCGTTGTGGCGCGCGTACTCCTCGATCATGTGGACGTAGATCCAGCGCAGCGGCACTTCCTGGTCGCGGCGGGTGCCGCTGTCGTCCAGGCTGCGCGACTGCGCCAGCTCCCTGGCCAGTGCCACCTCCTGACGCCACAACGCCACCGAGGCGTGCGGGTCCGCCGTGTCGACCTCGTCGAAGTCGCCGTCGGGAGAGGCCTCCGACCAGTGGTGCGCCGGCGCCTCCTGGCCGTCGAGCACGGCCCGGAACCAGTAGCGTTCCACGTCCGCCATATGGCGGACCAGACCCAGGAGCGAAAGCGTCGACGGCGGAATGGAGCGTTCCCGCAACTGCGCCGCGTCGAGGCCCGCGCATTTGAACGCCAGCGTCTCCCGGTGCCAGTCGAGGAAGCTTTCGAGCATGGCCCGCTCGCCCAGCAGGTAGGGCGGATCGGTCCGCTCGTCCTTGGCCGGAATGACGATCTGACGCTCGCTCGGCGCCGAGGGTCCGGTGGAACTCATGCACCTATGATTGCGGCCCCGAACGTTTTTCGGCCACGGATTTGTCGGATGAGCCAGAAAGCGGCATATTCGAAATCGATCAGAGTTTCGACTCGACGGTGTCGCTCTGCCGCGCCGCGACCGGCCCCACCTGCATCCCTCGCCGGGGTGACAGCAGCCGGGCCCCCGCGACCAGACCGACCGTCAGGGCGGTGACCACGCCGAAGCTGACGCGCAGTGACGTCGCCTGGGCGATCGCGCCGACCGTCGCCGGCGCCACCAGCCCCGAGGTGTACGTGACCGTCGCGACGCCCGCGATGGCGCGGCTCGGGTTGTCCCCGCTGTGCCCGGCCGCCGCGAAGCAGAGCGGGACGACCACGGCGATGCCGATGCCGAGCAGCGAGAAGCCCGCGATCGCCTGTGCCGCGCCGCCCGCGGTGACCACCAGCACGCCGCCTGCCGCCGCCAGGACGCCGCTCACCCGGGTGGTGGGCACCGCCCCGAACCGACGCACGGCCGCGTCGCCGGAGAGCCGGGCGATCGCCATGGTGCAGGCGAAGGCCGTGTAGCTCGCGGCGGCCACGGCGGGCGCCGCGTTCGCGACCGTGCGGAGGTAGACGCCGCTCCAGTCGCCGCCCGCGCCCTCGGCGAAGACCGCGCAGAAGCCGACCAGCCCGATCGCGAACGCCGAGCGGGGCGGCAGCGCGAACCGCGGCGGCGCCTCCTCCTCCGGTTCGGGCCGCACGTCCAGCAAGCCCTGGCAGGCCGCCAGCGACAGCGCCACCAGGGCGCCCGCGGCCACCGCCAGGTGCACCGAGCCGGGCACGGCCGTCGCCGTCGCGGCCACGCCCACCGCCGACCCCAGCAGTCCGCCGACGCTCCACATCCCGTGCAGCCCCGACATGATGGAGCGGCCGAGGCGCGCCTCCACCTCGACCGCCTGGGCGTTCATGGCCACGTCGGCGACTCCGGCGGCGGCGCCGTAGACGAAGAGGGCGAGGATCAGCAGCGGCAGGTCGGGTGCCAGTGCGGGCAGGGCCAGCGCGGCGGCGAACAAGCCGATCAGCAGGCGGTTGCCGGCCCGGTGGCCGCGCGCGTGCAGGACCCGACCGGCCAGCGGCATGGAGAGGAAGGAACCGATCGCCGGAGCGACCAGGGCCAGGCCGAGTTGTCCGGCGGAGAGGTGGAGGTGGTCCTTGATCCAGGGGATTCGGGTCGCGAAGCTGCCCGCCGCCGCGCCGTGGATCGCGAAGACGGCGGAGACCGAGAGTCGGGCCCGGCCGAGCCGCCGCCGCTCCGTGCCGTCGCCGTCCGTCCGGTCGTCCGAAGGCGAGCTGCCGTCCGTGTCGTCGCCGTTCGTCATGCCGCCCCCAGCGTCAAAGGTCCGTACCAAGATCCTATCGGCGGGGCTGCCTCCGGAACCCCGTCGATCGCGATGTGGACGGGGTCCGTGAAACTTCCACGGCGGCCGGACGCCCGGCCACGCGGCCGGATGATCTCTGGATACCCGCACATGCGAGAGGAAGTTCGCCGGGAGGCTCGCTTGTGCCATGCTACGAGTGACGAAGGGGCGGCAGGTGCGACAGGATGATCGTCACGTGAACAGCTATCGGATCGGCGAGGCCGCCGCTCTGCTCGGGGTCAGCGCCGACACCATGCGCCGTTGGGTCGACGCGGGACGGCTCAGTGCCCAGCGGGACGAGCACGGCCACCGCATCGTGCCCGGCCCCGACCTCGCGGCCTTCGCCCGCGAGCTCGCCCGGTCGGGCAACGCCGAGGAGGGCATCCCCTCGTCGGCGCGCAACCGCTTCCGCGGCATCGTCACCGAGGTGATCCTCGGCGACGTCGCCGCACAGGTGGAGATCCAGGCCGGCCCGTTCCGCGTCGTCTCCCTGATCAGCCGGGAGTCCGCGGAGGAGCTCGGCCTGGAGCCCGGCGTGCCGGCCGTGGCTGTGATCAAGTCGACCAACGTCGTCGTCGAGCGGACCTGATCCGCCGGCGCCGTGCGCGCCGGTCGTACCGCAACCGACCTGAGACCTCTGGGGGTTATCCAATGACCACTCTGCACACCGCGACCTCGCCGCGCCTGCGCCGCGCCGCCGTCGCCGCCACCGCCGCCGTCGCGCTGCTCGGCCTCGCCGCCTGTAGTTCCTCGTCCTCCACCGGTGGGTCCAGCACCACCGCCTCGGCCTCTGCTCCCTCGTCCGCCGCGGCCTCCGGCGCCGCCCTCAGCGGCAAGGTGACGGTCTTCGCCGCCGCCTCGCTCAAGAAGACCTTCACCGAGCTCGGCAAGGAGTTCGAGGCCGCGCACCCCGGTGTGACGGTCAGCTTCAACTTCGGTGGCAGCGACACCCTTGCCGCCTCGATCGTCTCCGGCGCCCCGGCCGACGTCTTCGCCGCCGCCAGCACCACCACCATGAAGACCGTGGTCTCCAAGGGCGACGCCGCGGGCACGCCGGTCGACTTCGCCAAGAACGAGCTGGAGATCGCCGTCGCGAAGGGCAACCCCAAGCACCTGGCCACCCTCTCCGGCCTGACCGCCTCGGGCGTCAAGGTGGCGCTGTGCGCCAAGACCGTCCCGTGCGGTGCCGCGGCCGTCAAGGCGCTGGACGCCGCGGGCGTCAAGCTCACCCCGGTCACCCTGGAGCAGGACGTCACCTCGGCGCTGAACAAGGTCGAGCTCGGCGAGGTCGACGCGGCGCTCGTCTACAAGACGGACGTCCAGGGCGCGTCCGGCAAGGTCACCGGGGTGGACTTCCCCGAGGCCGCCAAGGCGATCACCACCTACCCGATCGTCGCCCTGAAGGGCAGCAGCAACGCCGCCACGGCGCAGGCCTTCGCCGCCTTCGTGGCCTCGGCGCAGGGCGAGCAGGTCCTCTCCGGCGCCGGCTTCATGGCTCCGTGACGACATGTCGGACGAGCGTGACGCCGTGACCGACGGGCGCGGCGAGGTGACCGGCGGCGAGCAGTCGTCGCCGGTCCCGGCGCGGCAGCACGACCGCCTCAAGCGCTGGGGGCGCGACCGGGCCCGCGCGCCCCGGGTCGGTGGTCGGCCGTGGGCGCTGCTCGTGCCCGCCGTGGTCGGCCTGGCCTTCCTGGTGCTGCCGTTCGTGGGTCTGCTGGTCCGGGCGCCCTGGCGGGCGATGCCGGAGCTGCTCAGCGGCGACACCGTCCTGCCCGCGCTGCGTCTGTCGCTCACCACCGCGACGGCGGCGACGGCCGTCTCGCTCGTGCTCGGCGTCCCGCTCGCCTGGCTGCTGGCCCGGACCGACTTCCCGGGCCGTCGCCTCGCCCGCACGCTGGTCACCCTGCCGCTGGTGATGCCGCCCGTCGTCGGTGGTGTCGCACTGCTGCTGGTGCTCGGCCGCAACGGCATCATCGGCCGCTGGCTCGACAGCGCGTTCGGTGTCACGCTGCCGTTCACCACCGCGGGCGTCGTCGTCGCCGAGGCCTTCGTGGCCATGCCGTTCCTCGTGCTCAGCGTGGAGGGCGCGCTGCGCGGCGCCGACACCCGCTACGAGGAGGCGGCGCTGACCCTGGGCGCCTCCCGGTTCCAGGTCTTCCGCCGGGTCACCCTGCCGCTGATCGCCCCCGGTGTCGGCGCGGGCGCGGTTCTGGCCTGGGCCCGCGCGCTGGGCGAGTTCGGCGCGACGATCACCTTCGCCGGCAACTTCCCCGGCACCACGCAGACGCTGCCACTGGCCGTCTACCTGTCCCTGCAGGACAGCCCGGACGCCGCCGTCGCCCTCAGCCTGGTGCTGCTGGCGGTCTCCCTCGCCGTCCTGCTGGCGCTCCGCGGACGCTGGACCACAGGAGCCCAGGCATGACCACCCCGCCGGCCCCCACCGACCCCGCCCGCACCGGCCTCGCCGCGGCCGCGCCCGCACCCGCGCTGGACGCCCGGCTGGTCGTCGAGCGCGGCGGGTTCTCACTCGATCTGGCGCTCAACGCCGCGTCCGGTGAGGTCGTCGCGCTGCTCGGCCCGAACGGGGCGGGCAAGACCACCGCGCTGCGCGCGCTGGCCGGGCTCGCGCCGCTGACCGGGGGACACCTGCGGCTCGACGGCGAGGTCCTGGAGGACCCGGGGGCTCGGGTGCGCGTGCCGACCGAGCGGCGGCCCGTCGGGGTCGTCTTCCAGGACTATCTGCTCTTCCCGCATCTGTCCGCGCTCGACAACGTCGCCTTCGGCCTGCGCGCCCACGGCCGGTCCAAGGCGGAGGCCCGCGCCCACGCGCACGAGTGGCTCGACCGGGTCGGCCTCGCCGCCCACGCCCGGTCCCGCCCGCGCGCACTCTCCGGCGGCCAGGCCCAGCGCGTCGCCCTCGCTCGGGCCCTGGCTCCCCGTCCGCGTCTGCTGTTGCTCGACGAGCCCATGGCCGCGCTCGACGCCCGCACCCGCCTGGAGGTCCGCACGACGCTGCGGCGCCACCTGGCCGCGTTCGAGGCCGTCGCGGTGCTGGTCACCCACGATCCCCTCGACGCGATGGTCCTGGCGGACCGTCTGGTCGTGCTGGAGCACGGGCGCGCCGTCCAGGAGGGCGCACCCGCCGACATCGCCCGCCACCCGCGCAGCGACTACATCGCCCGCCTCGTCGGCCTCAACCTCTTCCGCGGCACCGCCCACGGCCACGACGTCACCCTCGACCGGGCCGACGGGGCCGAGGGGGCCGACGGGGAGCTCGTGCTCACCGCCGCGGACGCCGGGGACGGCCCCGTCTTCGCGGCGTTCCCGCCCGCCGCCGTCACCGTGCACCGCACTCGGCCGGACACCAGCGCCCGCAACCAGTGGCCCGTCACCGTCCTCGGCATGGAGCGTCACGGCGACCAGGTGCGCCTCGATCTCTCCGGCCCGTTGCGCCTGACGGCCGATCTCACCCCGGCGTCCGTCGCCGACCTCGGCATCAGCGAGGGCAGCGAGGTCTGGGCCGCCGTCAAGGCCTCTCAGACGCGGGCCTACCCGGCGTAGCGCCCGCACCGACCAGCGGAGGGTGCGTCGCCTCGGGCGCCAGGGCGGCGCGGAGACGGGCCTCGCGCGCCCGCGACACCCGGCTCTCGACGGCCTGCCACACGAGCAGCAGGAAGAGAGGCGTCAGCAGAACGAACAGCGTCAATGCGATCACGTGGAGCTCCCGGTGCCATAGCACTGGCTCGGCTTCGCCCCCGCAGGGTGAACCATACGCACGCGGCGCAGCCGCCACGCCGTCTCCTTGGAACCTCCACCTGAATGGGCGACACGGGCCCGGCCGTGTCCCGGCGCGCCGCAGGCGTGGGGCAGCGCGACGATGAAGACATGACGTCGCCGTCACCGACCAAGGTCGCGCCCGGGCTCACGGGGGTGCCCGAGACCCTGCTGTGGACGCTCTACCAGCGGGCGAGCGAGGCCGCGCGGCCGAACCCGGTGCTGGTGGACCCCTGGGCGATCGACCTGTGCCGACGCATCGACTACCCGTTCGTGGAGCGGTTCGGGCGGGCCGGGGGGCTGGTGGCGCAGGCGATCGCGCTGCGGGCGCTGGCGTTCGACCGGGTGGTGTGCGCCTTCCTCGACGAGTTCCCCGACGGCGTGGTGGCCGCGCTGGGAGACGGACTGGAGACGCAGTTCTGGCGCCTCGACAACGGCCGGGTGCACTGGCTGACCGTGGATCTGCCCGAGTCGCTGCGGCTGCGTGAGGCACTGCTGCCCGCCGGGGGACGCCGACGGGCGCTGGCGTGCGACGCGCGCGACCCTCGCTGGGCCGTGGACGCGGCCGCGACGGGCACGCCGGTTCTGGTGACCGCGCAGGGCCTGCTGATGTACCTGCGGCCGCCCGAGGTCCGCGACCTGATCGCGCTCTGCGCACGCAGCTTCCACGGCGGCGGGCTGGTCTTCGACGCGGTGCCGCGCTGGTTCGCCGCGGCCGCGCGCGCCGGTCTGTTGCGCACACCCGGCGGCCCCGCGCTGCCCGGCATGGCCTGGGCGATGGGTGCCGACGAGCGTCCCGCGTTGCACACGGTGGACCCGGGCGTCGCGGAGATCCACGCCATCCCCGTCCCGCGCGGCCGCGGCGGGGTCTGGGGACGGCTCGCGCCCGCGCTGGACTGCCTCGGGCCGGTCCACGACCGCGTCCCCACCGTCACGCTGCTCCGCTTCGCCGACCGGACGTAGCAGCGCCGACCGGGCGGAGCGGCAGCGCGCGGGCTCCTCCGCCGCCTGCGCCTCCGGTACGCTCGGCCGCGTGGACACCTACTGGCACGTCGTGCTGCCGCCGCTGTGCGCCTGACCGGGCGCACCGCTGACAGTCTGACCTCGTAGCAGTGGCCCCGGGCAGTGCCCGGGTGCTGTGGCGTGCGCCCGTTGCGAATCCGATGCCAGATACGGTTCTCGACAACGGAAGTCCACGACTGTGCCGAACCGCACTTCTTCGTCCCCTGTCCCTGTCTCCGTGCCTGCCCCCTCGAAGCGGCGACCCGTCTCGCCGGGCGGGGCCGCACCGATCCTGCTCGCGTCCGTGCTGTGGGGCAGCACCGGGACCGTCGCCTCGTTCGCCCCGGACGGCAGCGATCCCGCCGCCGTCGGCTGCGCCGGGCTGGTCCTCGGCGGACTGCTCCTCCTGCTCAGCAGCCGGGACGCGCGCAGGCTGCCGCGTTCCCGCGACCGCCGCGACCGGTGGCTGTGCGCGCTCGGTGCGCTGGGCGTCGCCGGATATCCGGTCACCTTCTACCCGGCGGTCGCCCGGGCGGGCGTCGCTGTCGCCACCGTCGTCGCGCTCGGCAGTGCCCCGGTCTTCACCGGGCTGCTCGCCTGGCTGGCCGGCGGTGCTCGACCGACGGTGCGCTGGTGCCTGGCGACCGCGGCGGCCGTCCTGGGGTGCGCGCTGCTGGTCCTCGGGCCGGACCTCACCGGCGGCGCCGCGCCGATCGACCTGCTCGGCGTCGGGCTCGCGGTCTTCGCGGGCCTCTCCTACGCGGTGTACGCGCTGGTCGGCGGCCGGCTGATCACGCGGGGCCACGGCTCCGACGCCGTCCTCGGGGCCATGTTCGGCGGTGGTGCCCTGCTGGTCCTGCCGGTGCCGGTCGTCGTCGGCCTCCATGGGGCGGTGACACCTCGCGGCGCCGCCGTCTGGCTCTACCTGGGGCTGGTCACGACGTTCCTCGCCTACCGGCTCTTCGGCCACGGACTGCGACGGACGAGCGCCCAGGTGGCCACCACGCTGACCCTGGTGGAGCCGGCCGTGGCGGCCGTGCTCGGGGTGCTGGTGCTGGGCGAGCGGCTGCCGCTGTTCTCCTGGGGCGGGCTGGCGGTGCTGGCGGTGGCTCTGGGCGGCCTCGTGCTGCCGGAACGCCACCGCCGCTGACCGACTACCGCCGCTGCCTGCCTCGGGCCCGTGACGTGGACCGGCGCGCCGCCGCGCGCGGGTCCACGCCGCGCCCCAGGATGGACGGAAGGCGAACCGAGCGGTGGCCGACCGATTCGACGGAGGGGCGCGGCGCATGCGCGGGCAGGGACGAGAGCAGGACGGGCGTCCGGGGCAGGACGTGGGGACGACGGCACGGAAGCGGTTGACCGGCGCCGCCGCGGTGGCGTTGGTCGCGGGGCTGATGGCGGCCTGCGGCAGCGGCAGCACGGCTGCCTCGGGGACCCCGTCCGCCGCGCCACCCTCCGGCTCCGGCTCCGCCGCCACCGTTCAGACATCCGGTGCTGCCAGTGCCTCGGCCGGCAACGCCGTCGTCCGCTCGGTGGCCTCTCCGTCGCCCTGGGCGCAACAGCGCTTGTCCCGGGCGGTGTCCGACCACGGCGGACAGACCGGCACGGCGCCGTCCAACCAGGTCACGGCGCGGGTGGGGGCGATCTTCGCGCACAACGGCAAGGGGGACCACTTCTGCACGGGCAGCGTCGTGGAGAGCCAGGGGCAGAGCATCGTCGTGACCGCGGCCCACTGCGTCCACGGTGGCAAGGGCGGCGGCTACAACACCGACATCGTCTTCGTGCCGGGCTACCGGAACGGCGTCGAGCCGCAGGGCGAGTGGCCGGTCCGCAGCATCGTCGTCGACCAGCGCTGGATCGACTCCACCGACCCGGATCTCGACGTGGCCTTCCTGGTGGTCGGCACGGTCGACGGCAAGACCATCCAGTCCGTGCTCGGCGGCAACAAGCTGGGCGTGAACCTCGGGTTCGGCCGGACCGTCGCGCTGACCGGCTACCCGTCGAACGCCGGTGAACCGATCGCCTGCTTCAACACCACGACGCAGCAGAGCGAGCACCAGATGAAGATCGCCTGCCCGTCCTTTCCGGGCGGCACGAGCGGCAGCCCGTGGCTCACCGCCTTCGACCGGGCCACCCGGACCGGGACGGTCATCGGCGTCATCGGCGGCTACCAGCAGGGCGGGGACACCGCCGACATCTCGTACAGCCCCTACTTCGACGACGACGTCCTCGCGCTCTACAACCAGGCCGTGGCCGACGGCGGTTGATCCCTGGTCCGGCGGACCGGGCCTACGCCGTCCGACGTCGCGCGTCCACCTCGATCTCGATCCTCATCCGCTCGTCCGCCAGGCCGCACACCAGCATCGTCGCGGCCGGGCGGACCTCGCCGAAGCAGCGGCGCAGGACCGGCCAGCAGGGCTCGAAGTCGGCACGGTCCGGAAGCAGGTACCGCACCCGCACCACGTCGGCGAAGCTGCAGCCCGCCTCCTTCAGCGCCGCCCCGATGTTGCGCAGGCACTGCTCCGCCTGCTCCACGACGTCGTCGGAGATGGTCATGCCGGCGTAGTCGTAGCCGGTCGTCCCGGACACGTGCACCCAGTCCCCGTCGACGACGGCGCGGGCGTAGCCGATCTGCTCCTCGAAGGTCGAGCCGCTGAGGATGGAACGTCGCCCGGTGTTCTCTGCTGTCATGGCCCGAACGCTAGGTGACCTGCACTGATACGTCCAATAGCGGGCAGGGCATGAGGTGATATCACTGGGCGTATGGACCGCCCCGAACTTCCGCTGCTGCAACTGCACGCCTTCGCCGTGCTGGCCGAGGAGCTCCACTTCGGCCGCGCTGCCGAGCGGTTGGGCATCGCCCAGCCCCCGCTGAGCCAGCAGATCCGGCGGCTGGAGGAGAAGGTCGGCCACCCGCTGTTCGACCGCGGCCCCGCGCGGGTCGCACTGACCCCGGCCGGACGGGAGCTGCTGCCCGCCGCACGGCGCGCGCTCGCCGACCTCGACGCCGGGTTGCGGGCGGCCCGGAGAGTCGGAGCCGGTGAGCTGGGCGTGCTGCGGATCGGCTTCGCCGCCTCCCTCGCCCTGACGGTCCTGCCCGGCCTGCTGCGCACCTACCGGCAGCGGTTCCCCGACGTGGAGCTGGACGTCCGCGAGATGACCAGCTCCCCGCAGCTGACCGCGCTGCGCGAGGGGGCGATCGACATCGGTCTGCTGCGTGAACCGCCGGACGAGGAAACGGAGTTCGGGTTCCGCACGGTGCTGCGTGAGCCCTTCGTCGCGGTCCTGCCCACCGGCCATGCGCTGGCGGCGGCCCGGACGGTGCCCCTGGGGGCGCTGGCGGACGAACCCTTCGTGCTGCTGCCGCGCGCGGTGGGCCCGCAGCTTCACGACCGGATCGTCGGGCTCTGTGCCGACGCCGGCTTCGCGCCCCGGATCACCGGGCGTGCGGTCGAGTGGCAGACGCTGTGCGCGCTGGTGCAGGCCGGTCTCGGGGTCACGCTGGCCCCGGCGAGCATCCGGCGGATCCGCCTCGACGGCGTGGCCTACCGCCGCATCGAGCCCGCGCACGCGCGCACCCGCGTCGCGGTGGCCTGGCGGCGGGACGACCGCAGCCCGCTCGTCGCCAACCTGCTGTCCGTCGTCGGCGAGGAGCGGTAGCGAACGGCACTACGCCGAGGCGGACGCTCCCGAGGCGGACGCTCCCGAGGTCAGCGCGGCGAGGGCCGCGCGGATCGCGGGGCGGCGGTCGGCGTCGGCGCGCCAGGTGGCGTAGAGGTGGCGCTGGATCGACCTGCGCACCGGGAGCAGCCGGACGTCGGCCGGTGCGGGGCCGCGGCCCAGGCGGGGCAGCACGGCGACGCCCAGGCCCGCCGAGACCAGGGCGAGTTGGGTCTCGTGCTCCTCGGCGTGGTGGACGATGCGGGGCTCGACACCCATGCCGCGCATGGTGAAGACCAGCCAGTCGTAGCAGAACTCACCCTCCCGCCAGCAGATCCAGTCGTCCTCGGCGAAGTCCTCCAGCCCCACCTCGGTGCGGTCGGCCAGCCGGTGGTCGGCCGGGACGGCCAGGTCGACGGTGTCGGACACCAGCGGCGCCTTCAGCAGCCCCGCCGGGAGGGCGAACGGCTTGTTGGACCAGTCGACGACGATGCCCAGATCGAGATCGCCGCGGACCAGCTGCCGCGCGCAGCCCTCGGGCTCGCTCTCCTGTACGCGTACGCGCAGCTGCGGATGTTCGCGGCGCAGCGCGGTCACCGCGCGCGGCAGCAGGCCGCGCACGGCCGTCGGGAAGGCGCCGATCCGCAGCTCGCCGACGACCTCGCCGCGCTGCGCCTCGAGCTCGGAGCGGGCCCGCTCGACCTGGGCCAGGATGCCGGCGGCGTGCTCGGCGAGCAGCCGGCCGGCGTCGGTCAGCTGGATCCCGCGCCCGTGCTTGGCCAGCAGCGGCTGGCCGGCCTCGCGCTCCAGTTTGGCCAGCTGCTGCGAGATGGCCGACGTGGTGATGTGCAGACCGTCGGCGGCTCCGGTGACCGAGCCGTGCCGGGCCACCGCGTCGAGGACGCGCAGACGCTCCAGGTTCAACATATAAGCAACACTACGCGGTGGGTGGAACTATTTCTCGCTTGTGCTTATTCGTGCTGCGGGGCGAAAGTGGGCTCATGCCAGCCGCCACCACAGTCGTGACCAGCACCGATACCTCGACCCCCCTCGTGACGGCGCGCCGTCGCGGCGTCGACTGGCGGGTGAAGTTCGCGGCGCTCTCGCTGATCTGGGGCTTCAGCTTCCTCTTCATGAAGGTCGGCAACCGGGGTTTCGCGCCGCTGCAGGTCACCCTCGGGCGGCTGGTCGCGGGCACGGCCGTGCTGCTGGTGGCGCTGGCCGTGAAACGGCAGCCGCTGCCGCGTGGCATGGGCCTGTGGGTTCGGTTGGCGGTGGCCGGGTTCCTGCTGAACGCGCTGCCGTTCGCGCTGTTCGCCTACTCGGAGGAGCGCATCCCCTCGCAGTTGGCCGGTATCTGCAACGCGACGTCACCGCTGTGGGGGATGGCGCTGTCGGTGGTCGCGCTCACGGAGGACCGGCCGACCCGGCGGCGGGTCGCCGGGCTCGGTCTCGGTTTCCTCGGGGTGCTGACGGTGCTGGGCGCCTGGCAGGGCTTCCGGGGCGTCGACCCGCTGGGTGCGGCGATGGCGCTGGCCGCCTCCCTCAGCTACCCGGTCGGTTGGATCTGGGTCCGCCGTACCCTGGCCGGCCGGACCGAGTCGCACCTGACCCTCACGTCCGGGCAACTGCTGCTGGCTGCTGCCCAGTTGGCCGTGGTCACGGGGTTCGGCACGCACCTGCCGGGCAGCTTCGAGCTCGCCCCGACGCTCTCGGTGCTCGCGCTGGGCGTGCTCGGGACCGGCCTCGCCTTCCTGCTCCAGTACGGCCTGGTGGCCGAGGTCGGCCCGACCACCGCGCAGACCGTCACCTACCTGACCCCGCTGGTCGCCACCGTGGCCGGGGTGACGGTGCTGGGCGAGGCGCTGCACTGGAACACCCTGGTGGGCGCGGTGATCGTGCTCCTCGGCGCGGCCCTCGTCCAGCGCGGAAGCTGACCTGCCCAGCCGGGGCTACAGCCCCAGCAGCTTGCGCGCCTCGTCGCGCATCTCGACCTTGCGCACCTTGCCGGTGACGGTCATCGGGAACGCGTCGACCAGGTGCACGTAGCGGGGGATCTTGTAGTGCGCGAGCTTGCCGGCGCAGTAGTCGCGCAACTGCTCGGTCGTCAGCTCGGGCGCGCCGGGGCGCAGCTTGACCCAGGCCATCAGCTCCTCGCCGTAGCGTGCGTCGGGGACGCCGATGACCTGCACGTCCTCGATGTCGGGGTGGGTGTAGAGGAACTCCTCGACCTCGCGCGGGTAGACGTTCTCGCCGCCCCGGATCACCATGTCCTTGATCCGGCCGACGATCGAGACGTAGCCGTCCGCGGCCATCTCGGCCAGGTCGCCGGTGTGCATCCAGCCGTCGGCGTCGACGGCCTCCGCGGTGCGCTCCGGCTCGTTCCAGTAGCCGATCATCACCGAGTAGCCGCGGGTGCACAGCTCTCCGGGGGTGCCGACGGGGGCGGTCGCGCCGGTCTCCGGGTCGACGACCTTCACCTCGACGTGCGGGTGGACCCGGCCGACGGTGGCGACGCGGTGCTCCAGCGAGTCGTCGGGGCGGGTCTGCGTGGAGACGGGCGAGGTCTCCGTCATGCCGTAGGCGATCGTCACCTCGGCCATGCCCATCTCCGCCATCACCCGCTTCATCACCTCCACCGGGCAGGGGGAGCCCGCCATCACGCCGGTGCGCAGCGAGGAGAGGTCCCAGCGGCCCGGATGCGCCTCCAGCTGGGCGAGTTCGGCGATGAACATCGTCGGTACCCCGTACAGCACGGTGCAGCGCTCGGCCTCGACCGCGTCCAGCGCCTCGACCGGGTCGAACAGCGCGCCGGGCACCACGATGCAGGAACCGTGCGAGGTGGCACCCAGGTTGGCCATCACCATCCCGAAGCAGTGGTAGAACGGCACCGGCACGCAGACCCGGTCGTGCGCCGTCCAGCCCTGCACCTCGGCCACCTGGAAGCCGTTGCCGAGGATGTTGCGGTGCGACAGCGTGGCGCCCTTGGGGCGGCCGGTGGTGCCGGAGGTGTACTGGATGTTGACCGGGTCGTCCGGGGTCAGCCCGGCCTCGCGCTCGCGCAGCGTGCCGAGCGGCACCGACGTGCCGCCCTCGACCAGGGCGTCCCAGTCGGGCGTGCCGATGAAGACCACGCGCTCGAGCTCGGGGCAGTCGTCGCGGACCGCCTGCACCAGGGAGACGTAGTCGCTGGTCTTCACCCGGGTGGCCGAGATCAGCAGCCTGGTGCCGGACTGCTGGAGCGCGTAGGCGATCTCGTGCTGCCGGTAGGCGGGGTTGAGGTTGACCAGGATCGCCCCGGCGCGGGCGGCCGCGTACTGCGTAAGGACCCACTCCGCGCAGTTGGGCGACCAGATGCCCACCCGGTCGCCGACCTGCACGCCGGCGGCGAGCAGTCCGCGCGCGACGTCGTCGACGGCGGCGTCGAACGCGGCGTAGGTCCACCGGCGGCCGGTGGCGCGTTCGACCAGCGCGTCGTGGTCGGGGAAGGTCCGCGCGGTGCGCGCCAGGTCGGCGCTGACCGTCGCGTCGGGCAGCGGCGGCTCGGCCGCGCCGCGGCGGTGGGAGAGGCCCGGATCGAGCTCGACGGACATGGGTGAGAGCTCCCTGTTCACGGCGGGTTTGATGGCTCGGAGCCTAGGGGAGTGGTGGGTTGGTGTCGACGGTGCCGTTCCGCGAGTCCCCGCCTGCCGCACAAGTGATCAAGTGATGCGGAAGGTGTGCGTATTTGTTGAAGGAATGCGCGTACATGCCAGAGGCAATTGCGCCATGATGGGTCTACGAACCCTTGCCCTCTTCATGGAGTCGTCGACGTGGGACGTCATGCGAACGAACCCCTTCCGCCTCCGGCCGTGACGCGCACCCATCTGCGGGTGCTGTCCACGCTCCTGGCCAGGCACGCGGCGGAACTTCCCGACGAGCGGCTGCTGGACGCGTCGGCGCAGGACGCGGTCAGACTTCTGGCCTGGTCCACCTCCGCGGCGGCGCTCGCGGCGGCGGCCCTGGCCGAAACCGATCCCCAGCAGGCGGTGCGCTACCGCAACCAGGTCCGGGACACCCTCGCCGAGGCGCACGCCCTCGCCTGGTACCCCGGAAGCCCCGGCTGACGGCCGGTCCTTCACGCTGACGGGGTGACCCGGGGCGGGCGCCTGTCCTGTCCTGCGCGCGCAGTCAGCGCTTCGCGTCGTCGGCCACCGCCGCGCGGTAGAGGTCGCCGACGCGGTCGCCGAAGTAGGAGCTGTAGGAGACGTCGTCGGTGTAGCCGCCCGTCTCGAAGCCGCCGATGACGCCGATGACCTCGCCCTCGTCGTGGGAGGGGCCGGCCTGGCCCGGGATGAGCCAGGGGCTGCCGCTGGTGCCGTCGCTGTAGCCGGTGCAGTCGATCCGCATCTGCGTCGAGCTGAACTGGTTGACCAGGTCCGAGCAGGTGATCGGGAGATCCGTCGCGCCCGGGTAGCCGGTGATGGTCACGACGTGGTCGAAGCCCTCGTCCACCGCCAGGCGGTTGGCGCCGAGCGTCTGCTGCAGGCTGCGTCCGCCGAGCGGCGCGACCAGGGCGAAGGCGACGTCGACGTCGGGGTCGGCGCTGCTGGTCCAGGCGGGGTCCTCGACGGTCTGTGTGATCTGCCAGACGCCGTGCGGGGCGGTGCCGTCGCGGTAGCCCGGCACGAAGACCTTGTCCCCGTCGTCGCCGCTCAGGCAGTGCGCGGCGGTGACGATCATGTTGCCGCGGGGGCTGTCGATGATGCTGGCCGAGCAGTAGTGGGTGCCGGACAGGCCGCCACTGAAGATCGCTCCGATGCGGTCGTCGGCGCGGTCGACGGGCGCGGTGCGGGAGGTGCCGAGCTCCTGGGAGGGGGAGGCGGCGCCGGTGGCGCCGGCGAGGGCCAGGGCGACGAGCCAGGCCACGGCGGCGACGGTGGGGCGGCGTCGCGGAGCCGTGGGTTCCGCCCCCGGAAAGGGGACGGCGGGAGGAGCGACGTCAAGGATGTCGTCCTCTGCGGTGTGCTGCGCGGGGATCAGGGCGACCTCGCAGGGCGATTGGGGAGGTTGCGGACATGCTGCCCTGATATCGCCGCTGGTCACAAGGTGTCTTGGGGGGAAATTAACGGACGCCTTGACATGTGACCAAAAGGTCACCTATTTTTGTTGGCGTGGACGAGGTCTTCAAGGCCCTGGCCGACCCGACCCGGCGCGCCCTTCTCGACGCGCTGTACGAGCACGACGGCCAGACGCTGAGTGCGTTGGAATCAAGGTTCGAGACGAGTCGCTTCGCCGTGATGAAGCACCTCAAGCAGTTGGAAGAGGCGGGCCTGGTCGTCACCCGACGGCAGGGCCGGGAGAAGCTGCACTTTCTGAACCCCGTCCCGATCCGGTTGGTCCACGACCGCTGGGTCAGCAAGTACGCCGAGCCCTGGGCAGCCGCGCTCACGGGGCTCAAGCACGATCTGGAGTCCACCATGGAGAAGGTCTTCGAGATCTACATCCGCACCACGCCCGAGCGGCTCTGGGAGGCGATCACCGACCCCGCGATCCGGGCCAAGTACAACTTCGGGGCCGGCATGATCGGGGAGCTCGCCCCCGGCGCCACGTTCACGATGGCGGCGCCCGGTGCGGGCCGGCCGCTGGGGGAGGGCGTCACCCTGGAGGTCGATCCGCCGCACCGCCTGGTGCAGAGCATGACGGCGCTGTGGAGCGACGAGGCCAAGGCCGAGGGCACCTCCAGGGTCACCTGGCAGATCGAGCCCGTCGGGGATTCCTGCCGGCTCACCGTCACCCACGACCAGCTGCGCGAGGGTGCGAACGAGCAGCTGTACGGCGGCTGGCCGATGATACTTTCGGGCCTCAAGACCTGGCTGGAGACGGGCGAGCTGCTGACCACCCCCGGCTCGCTGATGTACGGCCACGGCTGACGCGCCGTCCTCGCGCCGCCTGTGGGCCGTCATGCGCTCCGGTGACGAAGGGGACCTTTGGCCCTTGCGGGACCTTTGCGGGACCTTTGCCTCTTGGAGGAACGGGCGCGGCCGGGGAGGCTGGAGGGGTACGAGGCTCTGCGATGGAACAGGGCCGCTCCCCGAGAGGAAGGACGTTCCCCTTCCGTGGCCGCACACTCCTCCGCACCCGCCGTGCTCACCGTCGACGCCGTCCTGTTCGACAACGACGGCACGTTGATCGATTCGGTGGACTCGGTGCGACGATCCTGGGCTCTGTGGGCGCAGGAAGCCGGGTTGCCCTCCGAGCAGCTCGACAAGGTCGGCTATCTGGGCCGTCGGGTCCACGAGGTCATCGGTGAACTCCTTCCCGAGCAGGAGGTGGCGGAGGCCGCCGCCCGGGTCCAGCAGCTGGAGCTGGCCGATGCGGTCAACAGCAGGCTGCTCCCCGGCGCCGAGGAGCTGCTCTCCGCCCTGCCCCGGGACCGCTGGGCGGTGGTCACCGCGACGTCGCGGGTGCTGGCCCTGCGACGCTTCTCCACCCTGGGCCTGACGGTTCCCATGCTGGTCGGCGCCGAGGACGTCCGGCGCGGCCACCCTGACCCCGAGGCCTTCCTCACCGCTGCGGAGCGCCTGGGCGTCGCCCCCTCACGCTGCCTCGTGGTCGAGGACACCCCGGCCGGCCTGGCAGCCGGCCGCGCCGCCGGGATGCGCACCCTCGCCCTCGCGACCAGCCACGACCCGGACGAGCTGGACGCCGACGTGATGATCGCCGACCTGTCCCAGGTCCGCCCGCTGGTCGAGCGCGACGGCACGCTCGCCCTGCTCGTCGGCTGACCGGGCGGCGGTCGCCGCCCTGGCACACCCCCACGGGAAAGCCCTTGCTAGAACGCCTCCGCGCACTCCGGGTGGCCCCAGCTGCTGCCGACCTTGGTGATCTTGTCGCCCTTCGCGTACGGGCGCGAGCACGGGCAGGTGCCCGCGTAGCGGGCGGCAAGGGTGCGGGCGGGACCGGAGGCGGTGCGGGCGGTGGCTGCGGCGCGCGCGGGCTTGGCGGTCTTGGCCCGGCCGGCCGGGGTGACCGGATCGGGCACCGGGAGGTCGGCGCTCGTGCCGGAGGCGTCCTGCTGGAGGCGCGCCGCGTCGCTCGCGGCCTTGTCCGCGATCGCGTTCAGCGGATCGCCGTCCACCTGGTGCGCGGCGACATAGACGAAGGAGACCTCGCGGCCGGTCAGCAGCGCGTCGATGTGCTGGATCAGCTCCTGGTTGGCGACGGGCTTGCCGCCGGCCGTGCGCCAGCCGTTGCGCTTCCAGTTGGCCAGCCACTTGGTGACCGCGTCGCGCGTGTAGGTGGAGTCCAGCCGGACCTCCAGCGGCGTGGAGGGGTCCGTCGCCTCCAGCAACTGCTCCAACGCGGTCAGCTCACCGATGTTGTTGGTGCTGTGCCCGAGCGCGCCCGCGCGCCAGCGCTGAGGGGCGCCGGTGGAGTCGGCGATGACGTAGGCCCAGCCGGCGGGGCCGGGGTTGCCTTTGGCTGCGCCGTCACAGGCGGCGATGATGCGGTCGACCATGGGTCGATTCTCCCAGGTCCGCGGAGCCGTTCTGCCCGAACGGAGGTCTTCCGTTCGCGGTCGGCGATCGCCTGCCGTTGACTGGTCGAACCGGCCCTGCGTCTGCTGGGTCGGTCGGCCGGAAGGGGCAGGCATGTCGGACGAGGCGGAGCTGCGGCGACTGCGGGCCCAGGTCGCCGAGCTGCAAGCGCCGAAGCAGCGCTGGAAGTCCGCGTTGTCCGCGGTCCTGATCACCGTCGCCTGCATCCTGGCGCCACTGTCGATCGTGTCGTCCTGGGCGTCGAGCATCATCGGCGACACCAACCGCTACGTCGCCATGGTCGGCCCGCTGCCCGCGAACCCCGACGTGCAGGCCGCGATCGCCAATCGCACCGCGCAGGCGGTCTCCCAGCACATCGACGTGAACAGCCTGCTGCAGCAGGTCGCGCCGACGGATCGGCCGCGCCTGGACGCGGCGCTGGGCAAGCTGAGCGGGCCGATCGACAACGCGATCACCAGCTTCGTGCAGAAGCAGACGCAGACGGTGGTCGCCAGCTCCTGGTTCCAGTCGTTCTGGCAGGACGCGAACCGGCGCATCCACGCGACCGTGGTCAAGGCGCTGACCGGCCAGGGCGGCGGCGCGGTGCAGCTGACGCAGAACTCCGTGGTCATCGACCTGGCGCCGGTGATCGACCAGGTGAAGCAGCGGCTGGTCTCCAACGGCATGACGATCGCCGGCAAGATCCCCGAGATCCACACGAACTTCACCGTCGTGGACGCGCAGAACATCGGTAAGGCCAAGACCGGTTTCCGGCTGCTGCAGGTCGTCGGCAACTGGCTGCCCGTCATCGGTGTGCTGCTGGCGGTCGCGGGCGTGTGGCTGGCCCGGCGGTGGCGGCGTGCGGCGGTCGCGGCGGCCTTCGGGATCGCCGCCGGGGCGCTGGTGCTGGGCATCGGCTTGAGCATCTTCAGGGTGATCTACCTCGACAAGCTCCCCGCCGACGTCAACCAGGACGCCGCCAAGGCCATCTACGACCAGCTGGTGCTGTTCCTGCGCACCGCCGTCCGCTCGGTCGTCGTCCTCGGCGTGGCCGTCGGCCTGGGCTTCTGGCTCACCGGTAACGGCACCAGAGCGGCGCGGATCAGCGGCGTCTTCACCGCCGGGATCGACGCGACCCGGGGTGCGCTGGAGAACGCCGGTCTGAAGCTCGGGCCGGTCGGGCCGTTCGTCCACCGCTACCGCCGGTGGATCACCTGGATCGTGCTCGGCGCTGGCGCGCTGACCATGGCGCTGTGGTCCTACCCGACGGGGTGGGTGGTCTTCTGGCTGGTCGTGATCGTGCTGTTCGTGCTGGCGGTGGTGCGCTTCCTGGACGAGGAAGCGCCGCCGTCGGCGACACCGCAGGCTCTGGAGGGATCGTGATGGCGACAGGTTCCCAATCCGCACACAAGGCACAGCAGAAGCGGTCGGGCCAGGCCGCCCAGAAGCCGGCCCACAAGCCGGCCCACAAGGCGACGCACAAGTCCACCTCGAAGGCGGCGCCGACGTCCGCCGCCAAGTCCGGGGCGGCCAAGTCCGGGGCGGCCAAGTCCGCACCGGTGAAGCCCACGCCGGTGAGGTCCGGCCCGGCAGCGGCCGAGCGGGTGGCGGAGGAGGCGCGGGGCCGGGAGGCCCGCAAGCTGGTGCCGCGCTCCTCGCAGGGAGGCTGGTCGCCGCCGAAGGACCGGTTCGACCCGATCTCCATCCTGGAGGCCCAGGCCGCCAGCCGGGTGCCGGAGCTGGTGCCGATCCGCTACGGACGGATGGCAGCCACGGAGTTCGCGTTCCTCCGGGGTGGCCCCGCGATCATGGCGGCCGATCTGGCCTCCACGGCGAACACCGGGATCACCGTGCAGCTCTGCGGCGACGCGCACCTGTCGAACTTCGGCTTCTACGCCTCACCCGAGCGAGCGCTGCTGTTCGACCTGAACGACTTCGACGAGACCCTGCCCGGTCCGTTCGAGTGGGACGTCAAGCGGCTCGCGGCGTCCGTCGCGGTCGCCGCGCGGCAGAACGGCGACACCGAGGGCGCCGCCCGCCGCGCCGCCCAGGCAGCCGCGCAGGGCTACCGCGAGCACATGCGCGAGCTGGCCGAATGGACCGAGCTGGACGTCTGGTACGAGCGGGTGGACACCGAGGAGCTGCTCGGCGAGGTCCGCAAGCGCAACCGTGCCGTGGCCGAGCAGACGCTCACCAAGGCCCGCAACCGCACCAGCCTCCAGGCCCTGGAGAAGCTCACCGAGCCCGGTCCCGACGGCGAGCCCCGGATCATGCACGACCCGCCGCTGCTCCAGCCGATCGGCATCCGCGACATGGGCATCGTCCAGGAGACCTACGAGGACTTCCTGAACAGCATGCAGGAGGACCGCCGGGCGCTGCTGCAGCGCTTCCGGCTGGTCGACGCTGCGATGAAGGTCGTCGGTGTCGGCAGCGTCGGCACCCGCTGCTTCATCGGGCTGCTGGCCGGGACGACCGTGGGCGACCCGTTGATGCTGCAGATCAAAGAGGCCGAGCAGTCCGTCCTCGCCGAGCACCTCGCCCCGAGCCGCCACCGTCACCAGGGAGAACGCGTCGTCACCGGGCAGCGGCTCATGCAGGCCGCCAGCGACATCTTCCTCGGCTGGGCCACCGGCCCCGCCGGCCGCTTCTTCTACTTCCGCCAACTGCGTGACATGAAGGGCGCGGTCGAGATCGAGAAGCTCGACGCCAAGATGCTGCTGCGGTATGCGCAGGTCTGCGGCCGCACCCTGGCCCGTGCCCACGCGCGATCCGGCCCGCGTGCCGAGATCGCCGAGTACCTCGGCCGCAGCGACACCTTCGACCGCGCGGTCGCCGACTGGGCCGTCGGCTACGGGGAGCAGACCCACCGCGACCACAAGGCCCTGATGGAGGCGATCGCCCAGGGCCGGGTGCAGGCCGTCACCGACGTGTGAGCGGCGCGGGCTCCGGATGCGGGGGCGGCGGACGTGTGTTCGGATGCCAGGAGGACGAGAGGGAGAGGGGCGCGGGCGATGGGTCCGTTGGAGTTGATGGTGCTGGCCTTTCCGAAGGGGGAGCTGCCGCTGTCGGCGGTGGCCGCCGTCGGGAGCGTGCGCACGTCCGGGCAGGTACGGCTGATCGACTCGCTGGTGGTGTTCAAGACGCCGTCAGGTGAGGTCAGCACGGCCGAGTTGGTGGACTACGAGGAGTTCGGCGAGGCGTTCGGCGGGCCGGACGCGATCAACCTGATCGGTCCGGAGGACGCCGAGGAGGCCGCCGAGACCCTGGACCCGGGCACGTGCGCGCTGCTGCTGCTCGTGGAGCACCTGTGGGCGCAGGAGGCGGCGGAGACCGTCCGCGAGGCCGGTGGCGCCATCACCGCGCGGATCGGCATCCCGATGAACCTGGTCGACGAGGCACATGCGGCGTTCGCAGGTGCGGGCGGGAGGAGCTGAGGCATGTTCATGCGACGCAGGCCCATGCTCCGACCCGTCGTCCGTCCCGTCGGCGCCCCGCTGCTGCGCGGAGCGCTGGTCGGCGGCGCGGCGTACGCGGCGGGCAAGCACGTGGCGCGCAACGCGCGGCAGGAGCAGGACCAGAACCAGGCCATCCAGGAACTCCAGGCCCAGCAGGTCCAGCAGGCACAGCCGACGTATCAGCCCCCACGGACGCCTGCACCCGCGCCGGCACCTGCGGCGGGGGGAGGCAACGTCACGGACGAACTGGCACGCCTCGGCCAGCTGGCCCAGCAGGGCCTGCTGACGCCCGAGGAGTTCGCGGCGGCCAAGGCCAAACTGCTGGGCCTCTGAACACGGGTGTCCCGTTGCACCGTCCAGGGGCCGGCGCCCCACCCCGGCCTCCGGCCGAATGGTCACCTGCCGAGCCTTCGGTGGGTGGGGTCGCACTCCGGCCTTCGGTCGGTGGGGTCGCACCCGGGCCGTTGGGCGAGGGTCACCTGCCGAGCCTTCGGTGGGTGGGGTCCCGCTCCGGCCTTCGGCCGGTGGGGTCGCACCCGGGCCGTTGGGCGAGGGTCACCTGCCGAGCCTTCGGTGGGTGGGATCCCGCTCCGGCCTTCGGCCGCCGGGGCCGCGCCGCAGCCTTCGGCCGGTCGGGTCGCACCCCGGCCTTCGGTCGGGGATCCCACCCGGCCCGTGGATGGTCCCCACGGAGAAGGGCCGTCCGCACGGGTTGGTTGCTCGCGGCCACGCGGCGGAGGCGGCTGCGGCGGTCTGCGGCGCCGCCGCGTGACAGCAGCGCTGCACGCCCCTGCAGCACTCGCCACTGAACGGAGGGCGGCTTGATCCCGGACGCGGTCGGCCGCGCGTGGCGCGGGGTGCGGGGGATGTCGTGGGGGCAGCGGCTGCCCGGCGCAGCCGAGCTGCGGGCCGCCGACAAGGGGACGCGTCGGCGGGATCTCGTCGTGGGGTTGTCCGTGGCTGCCGTCGCGCTGCCGAGCTCGCTCGGCATGGCCGATCTCGCGGGGCTGCCGGCCACGGCCGGCCTGTACGCGACGATGCTGCCGCTGCTCGCCTACGCGCTCTTCGGGTCCTCGCGGCAGCTGATCGTCGGACCCGACGGCGCGACCGCCGCACTGACGGCGACCACGCTCGCGCCGCTCGCCGCCGGCTCCCTGCAGCACTACGGCGACCTCGCGTTGACGCTGACCCTGCTGCTGGGGGTGTATCTCGCGCTCGGCGCGCTGCTGCGGCTCGGCTTCATGGCCGATTTCCTCTCCAAGCCGGTGCTCGCCGGTTATTTCAACGGTGTCGGGCTGCAGATCATCGCGGGGCAGGCGGGAAAGCTGCTCGGGATCAAGGTGCCGGGCAACCACTTCTTCGACACGGTCGAGCACCTGATCATGCGACTGCCCAGGACCAGCCTGACCACGCTCGCGCTCTCCGTGAGCCTGCTCGTGCTCGGCGGCGTGGTGAAGAAGCTGTGGCCGCGTGCTCCGGTCGCACTGATCGTCGTGGTCGTGGCCATCGCCGCCTCCGTCGGGCTCTCCCTCTCCGACCACGGGGTGGCGGTCGTCGGGGAGGTGCGCCGGGGGCTGCCGGTGCCGACGGTGCCGCACGTGACGCTGTCGGACCTGTTCCAGCTGATGCTGCCGGCGGCGGGCATGGCGCTGGTCTCCTTCGGCGACGCGATCGCGATCACCCGCAACTACGCCGCCCGCAACGGGTACGAGATCGTGCCGGGACGTGAGTTCACCGGCATCGGTGCGGCCAACCTCGTCTCGGCCTTCACTCAGGGCATGCCGGTCTCCTCAAGCGGGTCGCGCACCGCCGTCAACGACGCGTCCGGCGGGCGTTCGCAGTGGGTCGGGATCTCGGTGGCCGTGATCGCGCTGCTGGTCGCGGCGTTCGCCACGCCGCTGCTGAAGCCGCTGCCGAAGGCGGCGCTCGGGGTGGTGCTGATCCTCTCCGCGGTCGGGATGATCAGCGCGAGCGGCATGGTGCGGCTGCGCCGCGTGCACGACTCCGAGGCGGCCCTCGCGCTGGCGACCATGCTGGCGGTGCTCGCCTTCGGCACGCTCGGGGGGCTGCTGATCGCGGTGGGGCTCTCCATCGGCGTCTTCGTCTACCGGACGGTCCGGCCGCACGACGCGGTGCTCGGGCGGCAGCCGGACGTGGACGGCTACCACGACATCGCGATCCACGAGGACGCCCAGACCGAGCCGGGCCTGGTGGTCTACCGCTTCGACGCGCCGCTCTACTTCCCGAACGCGCTCTGGTTCCGCGACCGGGTCCGCGAGGTCGTCGCTGCCACCGAGGCGCGCCCGGACAACGGCGGCCCGGTGCGCTGGCTGGTGGCCAACGTCGAGGCGGTCACGTACATCGACTCCACGGCCGTGCAGATGCTGCGCGACCTGCACGACGAACTGGCCGAGCGGGGCATCGTCCTGGCGCTGGCCCGGGCCAAGCATCCGCTGCGGGTGGTGCTGCGCCGCTCGGGGCTGGCCCAGGTGCTGGGCGAGGAGCGGATCTTCCCGACCGTCGCCACGGCCGTCGCGGCCTACCTCGCCGAGGCCGATGCCGGATCGGAGACCGGGTCGGAGACGGGATCCGGAGCCGGCTGAGTGCGCAGCACCAGCTTGCCGACGCGGTTGCCCTCCTCCAGGTCCCGGTGGGCCGCGCGGACCTGCTCCAGCGGGTAGACGTGGACGGGCCCGAGGCTGAGCCCGCCCGCTGCCATCGTGTCGAGGAAGCGCTGCAGCACCTCGGCGGGCAGGTCGGCCGCGTCGCCGGAGTAGGCGGTGAGGCGGACACCCGAGGGCAGGTAGCCGATCGGGTAGAAGTCCGGCACCGTCCACTGGTTGGAGAGCATGCCGGTGAAGCAGACCGTGCCGTGGACGCGGACGGCCCGCAGCGTGTCGGGGAGGGTGGGGGTGCCGACCAGTTCCAGCGCGGCGTCGACGCCCTGCGGCAGCAGGGCGCGGACCTGGGCCGCCACCCGGCCGTCGTCGACGAGAGGGTGGTCCACGCCGTGCTCCTTCAGCACGGCGAGCCGGTCGGCGCCGCGGGTGGTGGCGAGGACGGTGGCGCCGATCTCCTTGGCGAGGGCGGTGGCGGCGAAGCCGAGGGCCGAGGTGCCGCCGCGGATCAGCAACGCCTGACCGGGGCGCAGGTCCAGGCCGGTGGTGAGCGAGCCGTAGGCGGTCTGCAGGGTCTCCGGGACGGCGCCCAACGTCTCCCAGGGCAGGTCCGAGCGGAAGGGCACCAGTTGGGCCCGCGGCACGACGGTGTACTCGGCGTAGCCGCCGTCGTAGGTGCGGCCCATGCCGCCCATCATGGCGACGACCTGTCGGCCGGGCTCCAGGATGCCATCGGGGTCGAGGTCGACGGTGCCGGTCGCCTCGATGCCGGGGACGCGGGGAAAGGTGACCCCCTCGGCCAGGCCGAGACGCGTGTGCAGCTCGGAGCGGTTGAGCCCGGCCGCCTCGACGCGGACGCGGACCCAGCCGGGGGCCGGCTCCGGCCGTGGACGACGCGTCAGCTCCAGGTTCTCCACGGGCCCGGGCCCGCTCAGCACCACGGCCCGCATCGTCGTCGCGTCGTTGTCGTCCATGGTCGCCATTGTGCCGTCCGCCGTCCGCCGTCCGCCGCGCGTCGGACCGTCGGGGAACGCGCAGCGGCCCGCCGCACGAGGCGGCGGGCCGCTGGCCGGCCGAAGGCTCAGGCGGCGTCGGGCCGTCAGAGGTCGCTGACGCGACGGCCGCTGGTGAGGCCCCAGATCACGAACGCGTCGAGGGCCATGACGATGATCGACCACCACGGCGAGTACGGCAGCCACAGGAACTGGGAGATGAGGCTCAGCGAGGCGATCACGACGCCGGCCCAGCGCGCCCAGGTCTTGTCGGCGAGCAGCCCGCCGCCGACGACGATGGCGATGATGCCGAGCACGATGTGGATCCAGCCCCAGCTGGTGAGGCTGAACTGGTAGACGTAGTTCGGCGTGGTGACGTAGATCTTGTCCTTGGCGACGGCGGACGCGCCCTCGAGGATGCCGAGCGTGCCGCTGACCAGGAGCATCAACGCGGCGAAGACCACCGCGCCGGCGGCCCAGCCGCTGCCCCTGCCGTCGGCTCTGCGGTCACTCGTAGTCGTTGCCATGGTTCCTCCCACGTCGGAACGGCGAGTTGAAGATCATGAAGTTCGGGTGGAAGTCAGCTTCACCCGGACCGACCAGACCGGCGACCCGGCTCCGCCGATCGGGTGAGTCTCGGGGCGGTCACCGCTGCCGCGAACCGTCCAGCGCGCCGCCAACAGGCCCGCCGGTTACGGTGACCGGACTGGCCCGGGCCGGACCTGGACCCGGACCGGTGCGCACGGGCGGTCGGGAGGGCAGGGATGGGCAACGCAGTCGGCCAGATGCTGGCCTCGGCCGTCGGTATCGCCATCAGCCCGGTGCCGCTGATCGCGGTGGTGCTGATGCTGGCCACGCCGCGCGGACGCGGCAACGGCAGCGCCTTCGCGCTCGGCTGGGTGACCGCGGTGGGGCTGGTGACCGCGCTGATCGTCGCCTTCGGCGGTGGCATGCAGACCGGTGGCGAGCCGGCCGACTGGACGTACTGGCTGAAGCTGGGGCTGGGCGTGCTGTTCCTGCTGCTGGCCGCCGAGCAGTGGCAGGGCCGGCCCCGCGCGGGGCAGGAGGCCGCGGTGCCCGGGTGGATGGAGGCCGTCGACACGTTCACCCCCGGTAAGGCCGCGGGCCTGGCGGTCGCGCTCGTCGTCGCCAACCCCAAGAACCTGGTCCTGCTGGTCGGCGGCGCGGTCTCGATCGCCTCGAGCGGTGCGAGCGGCGGTGGCAAGGCGCTCGGGGTGGTGCTGATGGTCGTCATCGCCTCCCTGTGCGTGACGGTGCCGCTGGCGGTCTACCTCTTCGGCGGGGAACGCGCCGCGGGTGTGCTGTCCGGGTGGAAGACGTGGATGGCGGCCCACAACAGCGCCATCATGATCGTGCTGCTGCTCGTGCTCGGCGCGAAGTACGTGGGTGACGCACTCAGCGGCCTGAGCGGATGAGGGGGCCCGGACCGATGCGAGGGCCCGCAGGGAACAGGGGGGCCGATGACGCAGGGTGAGTCGATGACACCGGGGGAGCCGACGGGCCCGGAAGAAGCGAAGACGCCGCCGATGCCGGGGGAGGCGACGACGCCGGGGGAGCCCGGTGCGTCGGGCGCACTGCCGGCGAGCCGCCTGGACCACCGGCCGCGCGAGCTGGCCCGGATCGCGTTGCTGTGCGCGGTCGGGGCCGTCGTCGCGCTCGCCTTCACCGGACTGCACGGGCTGCTCGTGCTCTTCCTCGGGCTGCTGGCCCTGGTGGTGACGGCCGTCGGCGGCTGGTGGGCGTTGACGCACCGTGGCACGCCGCGCGTCTTCGCAGCGGTCGCGGCGGTGGCGGCACCGGTGGGAGTGTTCGTGCTGGCCGTCAGCTCCGAGGTGGCGCTGCTGGTGCTGGTGTCGATCGCCCTGTGGGTCGTGGGCCTCGCCTTCGCGCGGGCCTCGCTGCGCGCGGCACGGCCGCCCCGGCCCATGCCGGTCCACGAGAGCGAGCCGCCGCGCCGACCGGTGCTGATCATGAATCCGAAGTCCGGCGGCGGCAAGGTCGGGCGCTTCGACCTGGTGCGACGTGCCGAGGAACTGGGCGCCCGGGTGGTGCTGCTGGACACCTCCGTGCCTCAGGACGTGGCGGGGCTCGCCCGCCGGGCCGTCGCCGAGGGCGCCGACCTGCTCGGCGTCGCGGGCGGCGACGGTACCCAGGCGCTGGTGGCCGCGGTGGCCGCCGAGCACGGTCTGCCGTTCCTGGTCATCTCCGCCGGAACCCGCAACCACTTCGCGATGGACCTCGGCCTGGACCGCAACGACCCCGCCACCTGCCTGGACGCCCTGCGCGACGGGGTCGAGCTGACCGTCGACCTGGGCCGGGTCGGGGACCGGACCTTCGTCAACACCGTCTCCTTCGGCGCCTACGCGCAGATCGTGCAGAGCCCGCAGTACCGTGACGCCAAGACCGCCACGGCGCTGGACGCGCTGCCCGACCTGCTGCTCGGCACCGACGGCCCCCGACTGTCCGCGCACGCCGGTGAGCACCGCCTGGAGGCGCCGCAGGCGCTGCTGGTCAGCAACAACCCCTATGCCGCGCCCGATCCGATCAACCTGGGGCGCCGTCCGCGCCTGGACCGCGGCGTGCTGGGCGTCCTCGGCATCCGTGTCGACGGCCCCACCCAGGCCGCGGAGCTGGCCCTGTTCGGTGCCCGGGCCTCGGGGCTGACGGTGCTGTCGGCACGTCAGGTCACCGTGCACGCGGACGTGTCCGAGATCCCCGTCGCGGTGGACGGAGAGGCGCTGACCCTGCCGACGCCGGTGGTCTGCTCGCTCGCCGTGCACGCCCTACGGGTCCGTGTCCCGCGCCACCGTCCCGGCGCGGACGCCGCCTTCCAGCAGGACCGCGCCGCCCGCCGACTCGACTGGCGCAACGTCATCCATCTCGCCTTCCCCGGTACGGAGAACCACCCGTGAACGACAGCGTGCTGCACGACCTCGCGGCCCTCGACGGTGCCCTCTACGCCGCCGTGGCGGCCACGGACACCCCCGCACTCGACGCCGGCCTGCGCCGGCTCTCGCACGCCGCCAACCACTCGAAGATCAACCTGTCCGTCGCCGCGGCCCTGGCACTGGTCCCTGGCCGCTGTCGGCGGGCGGGCCTGCTGGGCGCGGCGGCGGTCGGTGTGGCGTCCTTCAGTGCGAACCTGCTCGGCAAGCAGCTCGTCCGCCGTCCCCGGCCGGACCGGGAGGCGGCCCAGGTGCACGTGGACCGCCATGTCCCCATGCCCACCTCGGCGTCCTTCCCCTCCGGTCACACCGCCTCGGCCTTCGCCCTCGCGACGGTGGTCGGTGCGGTCCTTCCCGTCGCGGCGGCCCCGCTGGGGCTGCTGGCCTGCGCGGTCGGCTACTCCCGGGTCCACACCGGGGTCCACTATCCCGGCGACGTCGTGGCGGGCGCACTCCTCGGCAGCAGCTGCGGCATGGCCGTGCTGGCCGTGGGCCGGAAGGTGGGGGCAGGTCGCGTCGGCTGAGCTATCGTCAGCGGTCCGACGAGAAGGGGGAGGCACCATGGTGACATCGTCAGAGTTCCGCGGCTTCGACGTGGTACGGCGGGGATACGAGCGCACCCAGGTCGACCGCTACCTCCGCGCCCTGTCCCAGACGGACGCGGCCGTCCCCGCGCCGGCGTTCGACGTCGCCTGGCGCGGCTACGACCGCGCCCAGGTCGACGCGCGCGTCGCGGAGCTGCTCGGCAACCGGAGCACGAGCGGGTGACGCGAAGAGCGCGGGGCTCCGCCGGAGTCGGCGGAGCCCCGCGCCCTCACGCTCCCTTGGGCATGGACAGGGACAGGGTTACTTCGCTCCCGCCAGCGCCGCGTCGACGCCCGCCGTCGGGGAGCCGAGGCCGGAGACGGTGTCGTAGCCGGGGCCGGCCGTGCACTCCGCACCGCACAGGCCGTTGGAGCCCGAGGTGATGTCGCGCAGATAGCCGCTGCCGAGGCCGTAGACCGCCGCGTGGGCGGTGTCGCCCGCCGGACCGGCCGAGGCCAGATGGGGCAGGCCGGCCGCCGCCCGGAGCTGGTCGGCGGAGGCCGTGATCGCGCCCCAGATCGGCGCGGCGAGGCTGGTGCCGCCGACCTCCAGCCACAGGGAGCGGCCGCCGCTCATCGTGGCGATGGTGAGGTAGACCGGCACGCCCGTGCGAGGGTCGGCGACGAAGCTGACGTCCGGCGTCGCCCGCAGCGGGGACGACTGGACGCCGTCCTGGTAGGCCGGACGCGGCTCGAAGTAGCTGAGGCCGCCGCCCGTGCCCGACCAGGCCGTCTCGCTCAGCGTGGCACCGTTGGCGTCCAGCTGGAGGCTGGTGCCGCCGATCGCCAGCACGTACGGGTTGGTGGCCGAGTAGCCCGACGGGTAGCCGTTGTCGCCGGTGGACTGCACGCAGACCGAGTCGGCGAGCTTGCAGTGGCCGTCGTAGAACGACTCCTCCGAGAACTCCTGCGAACCCCAGCTGTTGCTGACCGCCGCCGGGTGCAGCGCGGCGGCTGCGTCGTCGGCCCGGGAGAGCGCCGCCATCGTCGGGTCGTTCGCCTCGACCAGGACGATCGTGGCGTGCGGGGCGACCGAGTGGGCCCACTCGATGTCGAGTGCGGCCTCCTCGTTCCAGCCGGTGTTTCCGGCCGGCCGGGTGCCGTCCGCGTAGACCTGCTGGAAGGTGAAGCAGTCCGTGCCCGCCGTGACGCTGTCGCAGGTCTGCGGCAGGCCGAAGTGGGCGGCGAAGTGGTTCAGGTCCGCCCCGGCGGTCGGGTAGTCGTAGGCGTCGACGATCGCGACGGTCTGACCGGTGCCGTCACCCTTGAGGCCGAGCCGCGCCTGGATCTGCTGCGGGGTGTAACCGCGGGTGGTCTCCGTGGTGTTGGCGGTGCCGTGCGCCTGGACGTGGGCGGTGGCCCGGCTGGAGTTCACCACGATCGGGGTCTGCACCGTGCCGACCGGCAGGCCCGGGTCGACCAGCGCCGCCGCGCTGCTGCGGGAGCCGGTACCGGCGCCGAAGCCCGTGGACTGCTGGGCGGCCGCCCAGGCTGCCGGCTGAGCCGACGCGTTGCTGCCCGGCGGGGTCGGGATCTGTGACGGGCAGCCGTCGCAGAGGCGGTAGGTGGTCAGACCGTGCGGGTAGGAGTCGGGCTCGAAGGCGTCGGTGCCGATCGCCTGGAGCGAGATGCCCAGGGCGCGCCAGTCGATCGACAGGCCCAGCACGTCCGTCGCCGGACCGTCGCCCAGCTGCGCCGTCTGCACCTGGCTCGCGCCGAGCGCGAAGTCCGTGGCGCTCTCGCGGACGAAGTCCCCGCTCTGCGGGAAGGGCGTGTCGTAGGAGAACAGGCCGGTGTACGCGCCGACGTAGGCGGCGGTCCCGCCCGCCGACCGCGCGAAGACGCCGGAGTGGAAGCCGAGGAAGGTCGCCAGCTCGTACGGCGCGGAGCCGTCCGCCGGGTAGACCGTCTGGTCGAAGGTGCGCTGCTCGACCAGCCCGTCCGCCTTCGAGGCGGCGAAGCCGAGGAAGGAGTAGGCGCCGCTGCTCTCGTGCGTCGTGACCACCGCGCCGGTGCGGTCGTCGAGCAGCTGGACCAGGTGGGTGCCGTTGCTGAGCAGGCCGGTGAAGGCGAAGGCGACGCCGTGTCCGGAGGCCGCCGGGATGTTCGGGTCGGCCAGCGCCGGGCTGGTCGGCACGACGGCCACCGCACCCGGGTCGTTCGGCGTCTCCGACCACAGCGGCGTGCCGGTGGCGGCGTCGAGGCTGACGGCGGTCGGCGCGGGGTCGCTGACGGCGGTGATGAGACCGTCGGGCTGCGTGCCGCCGTACTCCAGCAGCAGGTGACCGGTCGCGTCCTGGGTCACCGAGGAGAAGACCAGGCTCTTGCCCGCGGTCCCGGCCGGCTGGTAGCTCCACAGCCGCCTGCCCTCCGGCGACCATGCGGTCAGGCTCGCGCCCGGCACGACGATCTCCGGGCCGCCGTGCGCGTCGTGGGCGAGGGTCAGCGAGGCGACGTAGCCGCCCGTCCGCACGGTGTGCCGCACCGCGCCGGTGCGGGCGTCCAGCACCGCGAAGCCGTCGTCGGTGGCGACGACCAGGTCCGTGCCGAGGTGCTTGCCGGTCAGTACCTGGACGGCGTGGACGGAGCCGTCGACGGTCGCCTGCCACAGCACGCGCGGGGTCGCCTTCTTGAGGGTGCGTCCGTCCAGCGCCCAGACGCCGCGGCTCTGTCCGCCGACGACCAGGTCCGGCACGCCGTCTCCGTTGACGTCCACGGTCGCGGCCGCGAACGGGTCGCCGGCCAGCGGCATGGTGTCCGAGGTGCGGCCGGTGCCCGGGTCGAGCAGGTAGGCGGTGTCGTCGTAGCCGGTCGTCACCAGCCCGCCCTGGTAACGGGTGAGGGTGTCGCCCGCCAGGGCGCCCTCGCGGCGCCAGTCCAGACGCCCGGAGGCGGGGTCGAAGCCGATCAGCTGGACGTGCTCGGGCCCGCCCGGCAGCGCGGCCGTCGGTGCGGCCGGGTCGGAGACGGACGCGACGAGCTCCCCGCCGCTGTCGGCCAGCGCCATCGTCGGCGCGTCGGGACCGCCGACGGTGGAGGCGGTGGTGTAGGACCAGAGCGTGCTGCCGTTCGCGTCCCACACCGAGACGCTGCTCTGCCCGTCGGAGAGGTCCGGGTTGATGCCCAACTCGGCCACCGCGTAGCGGTGGTGCGGCAGCACCTGGAACGCCTCCGGCACGGTGCCGGAGCGCGAGGCAAGAACCGTCCGCGCGCCGGTGCGGGCGTCGATCGCGGTCAGGTCCCAGCGCACGGCGTCGAACGGGTCGTTCTGCTCGACCGTCAGGACCCGGTCGCCGGTCGGGTCCTGCACCAGCATGCGCGGGTAGCCGGGCGTCCTGGCGCGCGTGGTCAGCGTGCCGTCGCGGCCGTCGAGCACCACGACGTTCCCGTCCGCCGGACGCGGGTTGCCCAGCCCGAGGGGGGTGTCCGACCAGGAGGCGGCGATCTTGTCGCCGCCGAGGGATATCAGGTCGCCCCACTCGGCCCACGGCGCGTGGGTGTTGTAGCTCCACGCCGCCGTGGCGCTGAGCTTGCCGTCGGCGGCGGGGGAGAAGCTGTAGGCGGTCAGGTTGGAGCGGCTGTCGCCCTGTTCGGCGACGGGGTCCACGCCCCACTGCGGCCCGGTGGTCTCGGCGACGACCAAGCGCCCGTGCTGCACCAGCATGGTGCCGACGAAGCCCGGCACCAGCTTGCTCCACACCGTCCGTCCGGTGCGGCCGTCGAGCACGGTGAGGAAGGTGCCGTAGTTCAGCTGCGAGCCCGGGGAGGTGAAGGGGCGCGCGGGGGAGTCGCCGACGGCGTAGGCGACGGCCACGTCGTTCACGCCGTGGCCGGTGAAGTCGCCCGTCACGTAGGGGTGGGTGCCGGTGGTCGACATCTCGTACGGGTTGTAGCCGACGTAGAGGTTGGGCGTGTACGGGTACGGCTGGTACCAGTTGTCCGGCGTCACCTGCCAGTCCTTGACCAGGGAGGTCGCCGGGCGGTTCCACACCGCGTCACCGTGCGCGTCGTAGCGGCCGACGGTGCCGCCGGAGAAGACGCCGATCCAGTCCTTGGTGCCCGGCAGCGTCGTCGTCTCGGCGAAGCCGCGCGCGGTCTCCCACTGGCCGGTCTGCTGGAAGCCGGGCGCGGCGGTGGTGCCCGCGGGGGTGCGGGCGGCCGCATGCGTCGCAGCGGAGGTCTTCGGCGCGGCGGCGGTGGGCGCGGCGGCGGCCGGGCCCTCCTCCGCGGCGACCTGGGCCGCGGTGCCGTCGATCCGGTTCTGGTACCGCGCGCTGAGCCGCGCGAGCGCGGTGGCGGTCAACCGCACCGGCGCGCGGTGCGCGCCGCTCGGGGTGGCCGGGGCGGCGACGGCGGGACCGCTCAGCAGTCCTGCGGCCACCGCGAGCACGGCGCCGACGGCGCCTGCTCGGATGCCGTGTCGGAATCTCTGGGACAACCCGTCACATCCTGTTCGGTTGGCTCGGGGGACGGTGCAACGGCGGCTGGCGCCGCGAAGGTTGTTGCACTCTCCCAGCGATCACCACGCCGAGGGGAGACCGTGTCCCTGTCCGCATCCGGCCATCTGCCGGTCCCGGCCACAGGACCGGGTCCGGACCGCCGGGGCGCTACCCGTGGCAGTGGAGGCGGACCAGCAGCGTGTCGGGCGGGAGGGAGGCCGGACAGGCGTCCGTGTCCACGCCGAGGTCCGGTTCCGGGGGGAGGTGCGCGAGGTCGAGCAGTCCGCGCGGGCCGCCCGCGCACACGCCGGGACGCTGGGACGCGGCGTGCCGCCGTCGTGGGGTCCGATCGACCGGATTGTCGCCGTTCATGTCGAACGGTGCCGTCGCCGCCGCGATCGCCTTCTCCACCGTCGCCGCGTCGCCACTCGCCGACGCGGGCAGACAGACCGTCACCCGGAGCCCTGCCATGTCCGGCACCGTGGCTGCAGCCTAGGATCACGCCCCAACGCATTTCACTTCCGGGCGAGGAGCGGAGCACCGTGTTGGAGTCCGTCGGGCTGGACGAGCCCACCGAGGAGACCTACCGGCGCCTCGTCGCGCACTCGCCCGCGACCCTCGCCGAGCTTGCCGCGCTGCTCGGCGGGATCGGGGAGACCAGGGTGCGGCGGTCGCTCGAGACGCTGGTGGCCCTCGGCCTCGCCTTCGCCGAGGCGGGACGGCCCGGCCGCTACCACGCCGTGGATCCGCGCACCGGACTGGCGACGCTCATCCATGCCAAGCGGCTGGAGCTGGAGCGCACGGCCGCCTCCGTGGAGACCTACGCCGCGGAGTACCACGAGCGGATGTTGCGCAGCGACCCGCTGCGCCTGGTGGAGATCGTCGAGGGCCCGGCCGCGATCGCCGCGCGCGTCACCGAGCTGCTGGCGGGGGCGAAGCAGGAGGTTCTGGCCTTCGACGCGCCGCCCTACGTCACCCCGGACGCGGCCGCCGCCCGCGACGAGAGGGAGCTGCTGGCGCGCGGGGTGGGGGTCCGGGCCGTCTACGCGAGCGAGGTGCTGGCCATCCCGGAACGGGCCGAGCTGCTGCGCGGACTGGTGCTGGCGGGCGAACGGTCGCGGGTGGTGCCGCGGGTGCCGCTGAAGATGGTCGTGGTGGACGGGCGCGACGCGGTGATCCCACTCAGCGCGAGCAGCAGCGGGACGCGCAGCCTGGCCGCGCTGGTGCACCGGTCCCGGCTGTGCGACGCGCTCGTGGAGCTCTTCGAGGCGAGCTGGCTCCAGGCGACCCCGGTCTTCTCGGCCGAGGCCCGCGACGCCCATCCCGACATCCATCCGGACCTGACCGAGGCTGAGCTCACCCTGCTGCACCTGCTGCACGCGGGCCTCAAGGACGAGGCGATCGCCCGTCAGCTGGGGATCAGCGAGCGGACGCTGCGGCGCAGGATCACGGACCTGCTCACCCGGCTCGGCGCGACCAGCCGCTTCCAGGCCGGCGCCCAGGCCATCCGCCGCGGCTGGCTCTGACCCCACGGCCCGCTCTGACCCCCGGCCCGCTCTGACCCCCGGCCGGCCCTGGTGCCCGACTGCTCTACGAGAGGGCTTCGTCGGTGACGGAGGGAGTCGGGTCGAGGTAGACCCGGGCGATCCGGGGGTGCCGGGCCTTGAGCCGCCGTTCGGCCTCGTCGCACAGTGCCTCGATCCGCGCGGCCGTGGCTGCGTCACGGAAGTCGACCTTGGCGGCGACCAGCACCTCCTGCGGCCCCTGCATGACCGCGGCCAGGTCCACGACCGCCTCGACGTCCCGCATCTCCTCCAGCTCGCGGACCAGTTGCAGCCGCATCCGCTCCGGCAGGGACTGACCGATCAGCATCGAGCCGTTGCTGCGTCCGAGTTCGAAGGCGACCAGCGTCAGCAGCACGCCGATCGCGAGGGAGGCGATGCCGTCCCACACGCCGGATCCGGTGAGTTGACCGCCCAGCAGGCCGCCCGCCGCGAGGATCAGACCGACCAGCGCTGCCGCGTCCTCGAACACCACCGCCTTGACCGTCGTGTCGGGGGTGCGCCTCAGGTAGCGCAGCACGGGCACGTGGTACCGCTGCGCCTCGCCACGCGTCTGACGCAGACCCCGCAGCAACGAGACGCCCTCCAGCACGAAGGAGACCGCCAGCACCACGTAGGAGACCAGCGGGTCGCCGGGCTTCTCGCCGTGCACGAGGGTGTGGATGCCGTCGGTGACGGAGAAGACCGCGCCGCCGACGAAGGTGGCCACCGAGGCCAGCAGCGCCCACACGTAGACCGCGCGGCCGTAGCCCAGCGGATGCCGGGCGTCGGCCGCGCGGTCGCCGCGCCGCAGCGCGGTGAAGAGCAGCGCCTCGGTGACGGTGTCCGCGAAGGAGTGGGCGGCCTCGGACAGCATCGCGCTCGAGCCGCTGACCACCCCGGCGACCGCCTTGGCGGCGGCGATGCCCAGGTTGGCGGCTCCGGCGACGAGCACCGTGCCGACGCTCTCCTCGTTGGCCAAGCGGGTTCCCCTCCCGGTACGGCTCGGGGCGACTCAGGCGAGCAGCTTGTCCTTCGCCTTCTGGTACTCCTCGTCCGTCAGCGCGCCGCTGTTGCGCAGGTCGGCGAGCTTGGCCAGCTCCTCCACGTGGCTGGCGCCGCCGCCGGACCCGCCGCTGTCGCTCGCCGCCTCACGAACGTACTTCTTGAACGCGGCGTCGGCCTGCTGGGCCTGCTGGACGTCACGCTGGCTCATGCCCCTGCCGTTGACGATGACGTAGACCAGCACGCCCAGGAACGGCAGCAGGATCACGAAGATGATCCACAGGGCCTTGATCCCGCCGCTCATGTCGTGGTTGCGGAAGATGTCCGTGAGGATCTTGAAGAGCAGGAAGAACCAGAGGATCCAGAGAAAGAACTCCAGCATCGTCCAGAACACATTGAGCATCGGATAGTTGGACATGGGTCCCTCCTCGTCGGTGCGCGGCGCACCTCGCCGTGCACGCGCTGAGAATCAGACATACCAGGACATTTGATTGGCCGCATGCGGAGGGTGTCACCCCGTCGGCGCAGCGGTACCACCGGCGGGCGCCGCCTTCTCCGTCTCCGGCACGGGCGTGCCCAGCAGCGACCGGAGCGGAGGGTGCTGGGCCAGCACGGCGCCCAGGGTGATGCCGAAGACGATCGCCGCCGACAGCACGATCAACCAGGAGAGCGCGGTCAGCACCAGCCCGAAGGAGCCGTACTGCTCCAGCGTGCGGTTGAGCGCGGTCGGCATGTAGATCTTCGCGGTGAGCCCCAGCGCGCTCGTCGCGACCGCCGACAGCACCGCGCCGGGCAGCAGCGGCAGCCAGGCGACCCGGCGCACCAGCAGCAGGTGCTGCGTCCACCACCACAGCAGCACGCTGGTCAGGAACGTCAACGGCGCCCCGAGCCACAGCCCCGCGCCGAACCCCTGCCGGACCGCCCCCTGGACCAGCAGGAACCCCACCAGGCAGACGATCCACATCAGCCACCGCCATACCGCCGGCCGACCGGCGGCCTTCTTCAGCTCCCAGGCGTCCGCGCAGACGCGCGCCAGTACCCGGCTGCAGCTGGTCGCGGAGATCAGCGCCATCAGCAGCCCGACGATCCCGACGGTCTGGTGCAGGCTGTCGGTGCTGTTACTGGCCTGCACGACGCTCTGCACCTGCTTGGCCGTGTCGCCGCTCAGTCCGAACGTCGTCCGCAGCGAGGACATCATCCGCTGCCTGACACTGTCGGGGGCGAACGCCCCGAGCGCGAAGAAGAGCGGGACGGTGGTCAGGAACAGCTGCGCGGCGAGCCGCGTCGCCGCGTCCATCAGGCCCACGTTGAGGATCCGCACCAGCAGCGCCCCGATGACCGGCCACCGCTCCTGCATCGTCTCGAACCGAGCCAGCGCGGCAGCCCTCAGTGCCTCGACCTTCGCTCGCATCCCCCGCGGCCCCTCGGCAGTGGACACTCACCCTCCCCGCTCCGGAACGACTGGCTCTGCCATCCTGTCCGGCCCGGAGCGGGGGGATCACCCGCTGTTGCTCCGTTCGGGTGTGCTCTACACCGATGGTGGGGTCGTCGGGGGCGGCGGGACGGTGCCCTGCCGCAGCGCGGCGAGACGGCGGTGGTAGTCGTCGACGTCGATGTCACCGCGGGCGAGGCGTTCGTCGAGAACCTGCTCGGCGGAGATCGGGCTCGGTCCCTGGCCCTGGGGCCGGCCCTGCGCCGGGCCTTGCACCGGGCCGGTCGGCGGAGCCGCCAGGCGCGCGCCACCGCCCGTGCCCGAGCGCCCGCCCCAGCGGGAGCGGCCGGTCAGGGCCCGGACGAGCAGCACGATCACCAGCAGCAGCACCACCCAGAAGAGCACCATGGTCACCCCCGAGAACACCCAGAACCAGCCGTGGTTCACGCCCCCGTGGATGCGCAGCGGTCCGTACGGTCCCATGGTCCTCGCCTGCCCTCACCTGCGAACTGCGTGGATACCTGCGTGATACCCGCCCGCGTGGGCCTCCCTGTGTCCCGCGCATGAAGACCCCATGAGAAAACCGACCGGTCTCAGGCCTGCAGGTGCGCCACCACCGCTTTCATCGCCTCCCGGACGGCGGCGCGGGACTCCCCGGTCGGCTCCTGGGCGTCGAAGCCGTGCCGGCCCGCGGGTACGTCGACGACCGTCAGCGTGGCTCCGCAGTCCGTGGCGGCCGCCACGAACTCCGTGACGGTCGCCGCGATCTCCGGGGACTCCAGACCCGCGCGGGTGAGCACGATCGGCAGCCCGTCCCCCTCCGCCGGGGCCACGTCCGGCAGGGCCGCCGCGGGCCGGAAGCGCGGGTCGACGCCGACCCAGCCGGCCAACGGGGCCAGGATCGGGTAGGTCGCGGCGACGCAACGCAGCCAGGGCGCGACGGGTGCGGTGAACGCGTCCGCCAGCAGCAGGCCCGCGCCGGAGAAGAACCAGAGCGCGATCCGGCTCGGGTCGACGCGCGGATCGGCGCGCACCAGTGCCACCGCCTCGGCGACGTCGGCCGCCGCGGTCGCGTAGTCGGCGGTCGTGTGCAGCCGGTGCTCGACCACCGCGCCGACCACGCCCTGGGCGGCGGCGTGGCGGGCGTAGCCGAGATAGAGGGGCCATTCGCGAGCCGAGGGCACCCCCTCGCGAGGCAGCGGCCCGCCGTGCACGAACACGACCGCGGGCTGGGGCCCCTCACCGTCGGGCAGGTGCAGGTCCACCCGGCTGCCGCGGACCACGGGCACCTCCGGCGCCTCGTCGGCGCCCAGCACGAAGGGACGCCGGTGGAACGGCAGGTCGGTGGGCGGGGTCAGTCGTTCGCCCTCGCCCGCGGCGGCCCGCAGCAGCGTCGCGGCCAGCTCGTCGGGGCAGGAGAGCATCGGCCAGTGCCCGGTGGCGAGCTCGAAGAAGCCCACCTCCGGCTCCGCAAGGAAGCGGAACTGCGGCATCCCGGCCGACACCAACCCCTGCACGGCGGCGATCGTCACCCCGGCCGCCGTGCACAGCACCCCGCTCGTCGGCACGTCCGCCCCGGCACCGACGAGCCGCAGCGGCTGCGTCAGCGTCCGCCCGGCAAGTGGCGCGGAGAGCGCGGTCAGCCGTTCCAGATCCTCGGGCGTCAGGCCGGAGGTGTCACCCCACCGTCCCCACTCCCCGGGCGCGGGCACCGGCACGACCGCGTCCGGCCGCTGGGCCAGCAGCGCGTGCGTCCCCGGATCCCGCACCAGCGCGAGCGGCCGGTCGCCGTCCTGCGGTATCCCGGCATCCAGGTAGACCACCCGCGCCACCCGCTCCACGCGGCGCTCGACCGCGCCGAGCACGGGATGGATCGCGTAGTCGTGCCCGACGAGCACCACGCGCGGTGCCTCCACCGCGTCGATCATCTGCACCAGCTCGGCGATGTGGGTCTCGAGATCCACCTCCCCGTCCTCTTCCTCAGCCTCACCCCCACTCGCGCCGCTCAACGTCGCGGCGTGCACCTCCGCGCCCGCCTCCCGCAGCTTCCCGCTCACCGTCTCCCACAACAGCCCCCCGGTGAACGGTCCGGAGGCCAGGACGAACGCTGCCGTGATGTCGTGATCGTTTCCCATGCCCCGCAGGCTAGGAACTCCCGTAGCGGGAGATTCAAGTCCTGCGGGGTGCTCGGACTCGGTCGTGTGGGCTCAACCGGGGATGTGCGGCGACGTGTAGTACCGGGGTCCGCTGCCGTACGCCCGCACGGGCGACTGCCGGCCCAGGTAGCGGTCGAACACGGGGTGTCCCTCGCTCAGGACCGTTCCCTCGATGGCGCGCAGCCCCTCTTGGTCCTTCTCCAGCAGGGCGTGGATCTCGACCGCCAGCACCACCTGCGGCTTGTCGGTGGCAGCCCTACCCGCGACGACCAGCACGTACCGGTGCCCGTCGGCCTCAGGACCGAGCCTCCAGCGCCCCCGGGCGTTGTCCCAGACCTTCGCGTCGGACAGACCCGGCTTCCAGCCTCCGGCGGTCCGACCGAGCTGGTCCGGCTCGTGCTCCCGGTACGCGCTGAGTGTGAGAACGATCATTCTTTCCCTTCCCCTCCGTGCGGTTGCTCAGGGCTTGACGGCCACTCCGCCGTACATCCCGATCCGGTCGTCCCCGTCGCGGACCTGCTCGTCCGGCCGCCACCGGGACAGCATCACCGGACCGGGGTCGATCGGCTCGAGGCCGTCGAAGAACGCGGCGATCTGCTCGCGGCTACGTACGGCGGTCCTCACCGACGATCGGGCATACGCCTTGGCCGTCGCATGGATCCCGTCCGGGTCCAGATCGGAGGTCACCTGCGACAGCACCAGCACGCTGCCCGGGGCGACGGCGTCCATCAGGGCCCGCACCGCGCCGTAGGGGTCGTCCTCGTCGGGGACGAAGTGCATCACCGCGACGATCAGCACCGCGACGGGCCGGTCGAAGTCCAGCCGGGCGCGTACTTCGGGGTTCTGCAGGATCTCCCCGGGCCGACGGACGTCCCCCGCGACGACGGTCGCGCCCTCCCCGCCGTGAGCGCGCGCATGCGCGAGCACGATCGGGTCGTTGTCGACGCCGACGATGCGCGCGTCGTGCCGTACCGACAGGGCGGTCTCGGCCGTACTGCCGGGAGCGGGCAGGCCCACGCCGATGTCCAGGAACTGGTCCAGGGCGGCCTCGGCAAGATGCCGTACGGCGCGGGTCAGGAACGCGCGGTTGACCCGGGCGAAGTCCCGGACCGGCAGCGCCTCCGCCGCCTGCTCCACGGCTGCGCGATCGACCGCGAAGTGCTCCTTGCCGCCCAGCAGGTAGGAGTAGATGCGCGCCGGCGTCGCCACGGTCCGGTCGATCTCCGGCGGCATCCACTGCGGGGCGGTCGGATCCCCTGCGCCCAACGGTCCCAACGGCTCCGAGTCCGGCACGTCGTCCTCCACCCCGTCGACAGTCCGCAGACCTTCCGAGCCTAGCGCGGGCCGTGAGTTCCTCTGCTCGCGGCAAGGCCGGTGGATCAACGGCCGCGGTCGGGCGTGTCTTGCCCGGTGGGGGCGCGAGTGCTTGGATGCAGCGCGTGACAGAGGATGCGCAGTTCGCGCGGGGGCCGGAGCAGTCCGGGTTTCCCCTGCCGGTGACCACTCTTGCCGGCTTCGGGGCGCGGTTGGGGGCCAGTCTCATCGACGCGGTGATTCTTGCGGTGCCGATGCTCGTACTTCTGGTGGTCGGTCGGGGACCGCTGGCCTCCGGGGGGCTCGTGCAGACGGTGCTCGGGCAGGCGATGTCGATCGTCTACGGCGGGGCGTTGGTCGCCGGCTACGGGCGGACCGTCGGGATGCGTGCGCTGAACATCCGCGTCGTCCCGCTCGACCCGAGTGCCGAACTGACCTCAGGGCAGGCGTGGTTGCGTGCGGTCGCGTTCAACCTGCCCTCGGTGCTGCCCGTCGTCGGGGTGTTCTGGGTCTTCGTCGACTGCCTCTGGATGCTCTGGGACAAGCCGAACTCGCAGACGCTGCACGACAAGATCGCCCGCACCGTCGTGGTGACCACGGTTCCGAGCCTGGCAGCCGGCTGAGGCGTTCGGGCTACTGACTCCCGCTGACCGGCGCCCAGAGGTCCATGCGCCATACGTTCGAGAGGATGAGGTGCCCCTTGGGGTACTCGAACTCGGCCTGCTCGACGAGTTCGAACCCCGCCTTCCGGCAGACCGCGTTCGACGCGGCGTGCTCGACGGAGGGGAAGGCGTGGAGAAAGCGGTGCCGGCCGTCGGCCCGGGCCCGGTCGGCGACCGCCAAGGTCGCCGCCACCGCCAGGCCGCGACCCTGGAACTCCGGGACGATCCCGTAGCCCGTCTCGTAGGCCGGCCCGCCGCCCCACGCGTGGTCCCAGAAGCCCGTCGATCCCACGACCTGGCCCACCGGCAGCAGCACGACGCGGAACATCGACCCGTTCGCCTCCGGGTCGAGATAGCGCCGGTGCCGCGCGAGGAGTTGTTCCTCCGTCTCCGGGCCGCCCAAATACTGCGTCATCTCGGGCGTGTTGGTTCTGCGGAGCAGGTCCAGGTCGTCCTCGGACCAGGGTTCCAGGCTGACTCGGGGGGCAGGGATCGATGCCATGACGTCACGATAGGCGCCGACCGACACCGGCCGGACGGATACCCTCGGGTGTACTGCCCCGAGGGGAGGGTGTCGTGCCGCCGCGTGAGCTGTTGAGTATCGGTGAGTTGGCCGAGCGGGCCGGGGTGACCGTGAAGGCGGTGCGGTTCTACTCCGAGCAGGGTCTGTTGCCCGAGGCGGAGCGGAGCGGCGGAGGGCATCGTCGGTACGCGCCGGAGGCGCTGGAGCGGCTGCGGACGATCCGGGCGCTGCGTGGGCTGGAGGTGCCGCTGCCGCAGGTCTCGCAGGTGATGGCGGAGCACGAGGACGGCGCCGACTCCGGGCTGCTGGGGGACCTGGTCGCGCGGCGGCTGGAGGCGCTGGGCGCCGAGATGCGGGCGTTGCGATGGCGGGAGGCCGCGCTGCGGCTGGTGCACGAGGCGGACGAGGGACAACGGACCGAGCTGGTGCGGATGGTCGGCGTCCTCGGGTCGCCGCCGAGCACGGACGCGCTGGCGCGGTACTGGCGCCGCCTGCTGCCGGGGCGGCTCGCGGCGCGGCTGCGGACGGCCGTCGTCGACGCGGCGGTGCCGACCCTGCCGGAGGAGCCGACGGCGGCGCACGTGCTGGCGTTCGCGCGGCTGCACGCGCTGACGGTTCAGGCGGACGACGCCTGCCTGGCCGAGCACCGGCCCGCGCCGCCCCGGCCGGACCTGCTCTACGACGGCCTGCGCGAGGCGTACGAGCTGAGCGTGCCCGCCCTGCGTGCCGGCCGCGAGCCCGGCACGGCCTCGGACGAGGCGGTGGACTGCTTCGTCGCCGCCCACGCGCGTTCCGCCGACCGCCGCGACACGCCCGTGTTCCGGCGGGAGCTGGGCCGGGCGCTGGCGGGCGGCGAGCACCCGGCGATGCGGTGCTACTGGCGCTGGGCGGGCGAGCTGAGCCCCGAACCGACGATCGGTGCCGCGCACAGCTGGCTGAGCTCCGCCCTGGCCGCGCGGCTCGGCGCGGGGGAGGACGGAGTGCCCGTTGCCGGGTGATCCGGCACCATGAGAGGGGGCGGGGGTACGAGCCCGGGATCCCAGGAGCTGACCGTGTCCGTCGACGTGCTGACCGAGACCGTGATCGCCCGCCCGCGCGACGTGGTGGCGGCGTATGCCGGGAACCCCGACCATGCGCCCGAGTGGTACGAGAACATCGCCTCCGTGGCCTGGCGCACCGATCCGCCGCTGGGCGTCGGGACCAGGCTCGAATTCGTGGCCGAATTCCTCGGCCGGACCCTCGCCTACACCTACGAGGTCGTGGAGTACGGCCCCGAGCGCATGGTCATGCGGACCGCCCAGGGCCCGTTCCCGATGGAGACCACCTACACCTGGGAACCCGTGGACGCGGCCCACACCCGGATGACCTTGCGCAACCGCGGCGAGCCGTCCGGCTTCTCGAAGCTCGCCGCGCCGTTGATGGCCGCCGCGATGCGGCGGGCCAACAGCAAGGACCTGGCCCGGCTCAAACTCCTGCTGGAGCAGGGCGAGTAGCCGAGCCCGGATCGTACTTGTAGCCGACGCCCCGGACGGTCACCAGACAGGCCCGGTGCGCGGACCCCAACTTGGTGCGCAGCCGGGCGATGTGGACGTCGACCGTGCGGGCGTCGCCGAAGGACGAGGGCTGCTCCCAGACGGCTCGCAGCAGCTGCCGACGGGTGAACACGCACCGGCGATGCTCCACCAGGTAGCTGAGCAGGTCGAACTCACGGCGGGTCAGCCGGAGCGGACGACCGTCCACCACGGCGATGCGGCCCAGGCCGTCGACGACCAGGCCGTCGACGACCAGGCTGCCGACCACCAGGTGGGCAGTCGGACCAGTGAGCGCGGGGTGGAGCCGCCGGACGCGGGTACGGGCGTAGCTGACGGACATGGGGACTCTCCTTCCGATCCGGGCACGGCGTGTTCAGGCGGCGGTCGGGCCGTTGCGCGGGCCGTCGGGGCCGTGGGCCTCGGCGTGGGCGCAGATCGCGTCGGCGGCGGGGAGGGGGAGGTCGAGATGCTGGGCCAGCCAGGCGGGGCGGTGGCCCTGGAGGGCGAGGATGTAGGCGGCGTGGACGCGGGCGTCGTAGGCGATGTCCGGGGAGGTCGTTGCGGCGAAGTCGCGCGGGTCGAGCAGGTAAGCGCGCTCCACGCCGTCGCGCAGGGCGAGGCGCAGGACGCCGCGGGCCGTGGACGGTTCGTCGCGCAGCAGGGCGCTGAGCTCGGCGGGACGCAGGGTCGCGGTGGTGCTGGTCATGACGAAGAGACTCCTCGTGCGGACGCCACGCCGCGCCGTGCCGCAGACCGGGTCGAGGGTCGCCAGGCGGGCGGGCGGTGAATGGGAGAGAAGGGTGCGCGTGGACGGGCGGATGCCGCGTCAGGCCGCGCTGCGGCCGGGCAGGGCAGCGCCCGTTCTGGGACAGGACTCGTCCACGGGTCTCGCCTCCCTCCGGGCCGTCGCTCCGGCGCCGGGCCGGAGCGCTGATCTCTTCGTACAACTTGTCCAGCATAGATCAAGGTCGGCACGTGGCTGCAAGCAGCGTTGACGCATCCGATACGGCTCGCATGGTGTGTCGACTGGCGGGCGCCGTGTCCCGGGGATTGGATGGTGGTGATCCCGCCCCCTCGCACAGACGTGGAGAGGAACTGCGTTGAACGTGATCGGAAACCTCCCGGGCGCCCCTTGTTGGGCGCAGCTGAGCGCGCGCGACTCCGCAGCGGCCCAGCAGTTCTACGGACAGCTCTTCGGCTGGACCGCCGAAACCGATCCGGACCCCCAGTACGGCGGTTACACGACCTTCTCGCTCGGCGGGAAGCCGGCCGCGGCCGTGGCCCCTTTGATGAACCCGCAGCAGCCGGTCATGTGGCTGCTCTCCTTCGCCGCTCCAGGCGTCGACGCCGCGGCCGAGACGGCGAAGGGCGCGGGCGCGCAGGTGTGGATGGGCCCCATGGACATCGGCGACCTGGGCCGCTGGGCGCTGCTCAGCGATCCGACGGGCGCGCCCTTCGCGGTGTGGGAGGGCAAGAAGTTCAGCGGCTTCGGCGTCGCGGACGAGCCGAACTCGCTCGGCTGGATCGACCTGTCGACGCGTGACGTCGACGCGGCCGTGGCCTTCTACAAGAACGTCTTCGGCTGGCAGGTCTGGCCGAACGACGAGTACCCGATGGTCGGCCTGTCCGACTCCATGTTCGGCGGGGTGATGGCCATGGGCGACATGTTCCCGCCCGAGGTGCCCTCGCACTGGAACCCGTTCTTCGCCGTCACCGACGTGGACGCCGCCGCAGCCAAGGCCGGCAGCCTTGGTGCCGAGGTGCTGCACGGCCCGGTGGACGTCGAGATGGAGAACGGCCCGCGCCTCGCCGTCATCCGCGACCCGCAGGGCGCCACCTTCGGCGTCTTCGCTCCGCGCGAGAGCTGAGCGCGGCGTCCACGAAGGACGCGCTGCACCGAGAAGTCCTGGCCGCACGGCCAGGACTTCTCGCGTCGGGGCGCTCAGCCTGCTTCGGTGCCGGGCGGGCGCAGCTCCGCGGCGACGGTGGCCAGGACGGCGTCGGCGGACTCGTCGGCGAGGAAGAAGTGGCCACCGGGGTAGAGGTGCTGCGTCGTCGGGCCGGTGGTCGTCGGCGCCCAGAGGGCCAGGTCGGCCGGGGTGTAATGGTCGCGGTCGCCACCGAGTAGGGACAGCGGGCAGGTCAGCGTCGGCCCGGCGGGCGGCGCGGCGTGGAACGTCTCGCACAGTGCGTAGTCGGCCCGCAGCACCGGCAGGATCAGGTCCAGCAGTTCGGGATCGGCGAGGACCTCCTCCGGCGTGCCGCCCATCTCGCGCAGGTCGGCGACGAGCTCGTCGGCCGTCCAGCCGCCGCGCCCCGACTTCCGCAGCTCGGTCCCGGGGCCGCCCGCTCCGCTCAGCAGCAGCCGCCGGGGTGCGGGCGCGCCGAGCCGCGCGGCGGTGGCGGCGACGCCGTGGGCGAGCAGCGCGCCCATGCTGTGGCCGAACAGCGCGTAGGGCCGGTCCAGCGTGGGCCGCAGCGCCGCGTAGAGGGCGGCCACGGCGGTCGCGTAGTCGGTGAGCGGGTCCTCGACGAACCGGCTCTCGCGGCCGGGCAACTGGACGGCGCAGACCTCGATGTCCTGCGGCAACAGGGCGGCCCAGGAGCGGTAGAAGTTCGGTCCGGCGCCAGCCGGGTGGAAGCAGATCAGCCGCAGCCGGGCCTCCGGGCGGGGCGTGTAGGTCTTCAGCCAGAGGCTGTTGGTGCCGAGCGGGGCGGACGGCGTGGGCATGGGGCGCTGCTTTCCTTGCGTGGTGAACCGACGAACCTCGGTGTGCCGGGGCGGAGGCGCTGCCCCTGGCACCCTGGAGGATCATGTCAAACCGCGCGTGGACGTGCGGATCGTGCTTCCCCGGTGCGGGTGGCCGTCCGCACCGCTCGTGTGACGTGGCGCGGACGAGCGGACGCCCGAAGGGCTCAGCGGACCTGCGTCCAGGCCGGGCTCTCCACGAACGCGGCCAGCTGTGCCCGGGTGAGCGGGGGCGGCCCCCAGGGTGCGCCGAAGGTCTGACCGGGCCGCAGGCCCTTGGTCCCGCCGACGGCGATGACGGAGATGGTCCACCGGCTCGGGTAGGACAGGCCGGCCGTGTTGACGGTTCCGGCGTGGGCGCCCCAGGCGCCGGGCGGTTCGGTCTCCTCGACGAGGGTGGCGCCGCCGGGCAGTGTGGTGACCGCGCAGTTCCAGGAGGCCGGGTCGTCGTGGCAGGCGCCCGCGTCGAACGGGCCGAACGGGCTCTGCGCGGGCACGGCCTTCGGGTCGTAGGAGCTGATGATCAACGCGGCGGCACGGCCGTCCTTGGTGATGACGTACGTGCCGTCGAGCGGGGACGTCGCGAAGTTCTTGGGCTTCTTCATCCCGGGCGGCAGCGGCGTCGGCGCCAGGTCCTTGATCTTCGTCACGGTGCCGATGCCCGGCGGCAGCAGACTCGCGACGAGCGCCGCCGCGTCCTGGGCGGGGCGGGGCGGCGTGGCGGCCTGCGTGGTACTGGTCGGTCCCGGCCTGGCGGTCGCCCCGGCGGCTGCTCCGACGCCCGCGGCGCCCTGCGCCTGGTGCGGCAGCAGCACGGCCAGGCCGGCGACGAGCGCGAGCCCCGCGCTCGTGCCTGCCAGGGCGGTGGCCCGGCGCCGGTGCTGACGGCGGGTCGCCTTGGCCAGCACCACGTCGGTGATGTCCTCGTTCGGGGGGCGGAGCCCCTCCAGGGCCTTGTCCATCAGATCCCTCACTGTGTAGTCCGTCATCGGTTGACCCCGTGCATCTGCGTCAGCTCCTCGTCCACGACCGTGCCCGCCGCGTCTCCCATCACGTCGCGCAGCGCCGCGCGCAGGACGTCGAGGCCGCGCGCGGTCTGGCTCTTCACCGTCCCCTCGGAGACGCCGAGCAGTTCGGCCGTGGCCTGGACGCTCTGGTCCTCGAAGAAGCGCAGCACCAGCACCGCCCGCTGCCGGGGTGCGATCCGCCTTAGCGCGGCGCGTACGGCCAGCCCCAGATCCGCGTCCGGGCCCGAGGCGGGGGCCTCCGGCAGTTCGCCGTGGGGTCGCTCGCGGTGCCACAGGCGCCGCTGTGAGGCGATGAAGGTGGTGACCAGGGTGCGGCGCGCGTACGCGTCGAGGTGGTCGATGGGTCGGCGGCCGCGCCGGGCCAGCACGACCTTGATCAGCGTGGTCTGCACCAGGTCCTCGGCCGCGTGCGCGTCGCCGCACAGCAGGTACGCGCTGCGCAGCAGCGCGTGGCGCCGATGGCTGAGGAACTCCCGCAGCTCTGGATCGTCCCTGTGCACTCCTGCGTCCCCCATCGTTCGCCCATCGCGTTCCATCCCTATGGAGGGGGTGGGACGGCCGGGAGGTTGGGGGTCTCTGCGAAGATTCTTTCAAGGGATCGGTGACGTACGGGGGCACGGTGAACGGCGATCGGCTTCAACAGGCCTTGGCGGAACTGGCGCAGGGCCGTGGTCCCGGCGTCTTCGCGCTCGTGACGCAGGACGGGGAGCCGGTGTTCAGCGGCTGCGTCGGCACCGCCGATCTCGCTCGGCCGAGGCCGATCCGTGCCGAGGACCGTTTCCGCGTCGCTTCCGTCACCAAGCCCTACGTCGCCGCAGTCGTCCTGCTGTTGGAGTCCGAGGGGGTGCTCCGGCTCGACGACGTGGTCGAGCGGTGGCTGCCGGGCCTGGTCCCGGACGCCACCGCCATCACCGTGGAGCACCTGCTGCGGATGCGTTCCGGCCTGCCGGACTACGTGCGCACGGTGCTCGGCGACCCGCTCGAACCCGCCCGTCTGCAGCGGTACTTCCCGCCCGAGGAGCTCGTCGGCATCGCCCTCGCCGAGCCCGACCGGTGGAAGCCGGCGGCCGGCTGGCGCTACTGCAACACCGACTACGTCCTGCTCGGGCTGATCGTCGAGCGAGCCACCGGCCGCGCCCTGCGCGACCTGCTCCAGGAGCGCGTGTGCGAGCCCCTCGGGCTCACCGCCACCTACCTTCCGGACCGGGAACTCGAGCTGAGGCCCCCGCATGTGCGCGGTTACCTGCGCCGCGACGCGGAGTCGGGCTTCGAGGACGTCACCGAGTACACCGCGTCCGAGGCCTGGGCCTCGGGCGCGCTCGTCTCCACCGCCGCCGAGGTGGCACGGTTCCTCGACGCCCTCCTCGGCGGGCGCCTGCTACCGCCGGAGCAGCTCGCGCGCATGCGCGACGCCACCCGCGCGGCTCCCGACCTCGACTATGGCCTGGGCCTGATGCGCTACGCCCTCGACGACGGCACGGTCCTGCACGGTCACCTGGGCACGCACTACGGTGTCCTGTCCTACGCCTTCGGCGACGACCGGGGGCGGACGGTGGTCATCCACCAGAACTGCTGGGACGAGGTCGCCGGGGGCGTTCCGCGACACAGCGCCTTCCTGGAGGCTGCCTTCGCGCGGTGACGACCGGCGTTCGTCACTCCTCGCCCAGCTCCGTGAAGAGCGTCAACTGAAGCGCCCCCGGCGCCTCCAGACGCGAGTTGAGCGAGTTCCACGGGGTACGGGTCGGTTCGGCCAGCACCTCCGCGCCCGCCGCGGCCAGGCGGGCGGTGACGGCCGGGGCGTCGTCCACCTGGAAGGCCACCCGGATCTGTCCGGCGACCCGGCGGCCCACCTCGACGTCGTCGATGAAGGCCGCGTGGCCGGGGTCGGCGATCTCCAGGGTGGCCCGGCCCGCCTCCAGGATGGTCACCCTCCCGTCGGGGGAGGAGAACGCCCCGCGCTCGGGCAGGCCGAGGACGTCGCGGTAGAAGCGCAGCGCCTCCTCGTAGTCGGCGGCGGTGACCACCAGGCGCAGTTCCCGGACGGTGGCTTCCTCGGTCTTGGGGCGTTCCACGGGACGTTCCCTTCCTCGTGCGGATCCGATCAGCTCATCATCGCCCCGCGCCGGGCGGGCTGGTGAGGATGACGAGCTGCTGTGTCGCGCGCGTCATCGCCACGTAGCGGTCCACCGCGCCCTCGATCCCCTCGCCGAACGACTCCGGGTCGACGAGCACGGTCAGGTCGAACTCCAGGCCCTTCGAGAGTTCCGGCGTCAGGGGACGCACCCGTGCGCTCGGCTCGAAGCCGGGCGCGCCACCAGGCGCCGCGATGACGCAGGCGACGCCCTCGGCATGCTCCGCCAGCCACGCGTCGAGGATCGACTCCAGCTCGGCGACGGAGCCGTGCCGGACGGGCAGACCGCTGCTGCGGACCGAGGTCGGCACGTTCGCGTCGGGCAGGGCGCGCCGGATCACCGGCTCGGCCTCGGCCATGACCTCCTCCGGCGTCCGGTAGTTGACGCTGAGGGAGGCCACCTCCACCTGGTCCAGCCCGATCCGCTCCAGCCGTTCGCGCCACGACTCGGTGAACCCGTGCCGCGCCTGGGCCCGGTCCCCGACGACGGTGAGGCTGCGGGAGGGGCAACGCTGCAGCAGCATCTGCCACTCCGCGTCGGTCAGCTCCTGGGCCTCGTCCACGACGATGTGCGCGAACGGACCGGCCAGCAGGTCGGGGTCGAGCGGGACGAGGCCGCTGCCGTCGACCAGGCTCGCGCGCAGGTCCGCGCCGCGGAGCATGGTCACCGCGCCCTCGCCGTCGTCGTCGGCCTGGAGGATGTTCTCGATGACGCCCGCCATCCGCTCGCGCTCGGCGGCGAGCGCGGCGTCGTGGCGACGCCTGCGGCGGGCCGCCTCCGGGTCGCCGAGCCGACGGCGGGCCGCGTCCAGCAGCGGCAGGTCGGCGACGGTCCACGCCTGCGGGTCCTCGCGCTGCAGCGCCCGGACCTCCTCGCGGCTGAGCCACGGTGCGCACAGTCGCAGGTAGGCGGGCACCGACCACAGGTCGCCGACCAGGTCGGCGGCCTCCAGCAGCGGCCAGGCGCGGTGCAGGGCGGTGGCCAACTCCTCGTCGCGGCGCAGCGACCGGAGGAACGACGCCGGGGAGACGCCGCCGTCCTCCAGGTCGAGCTTGTCCATCAGGATCGTGGCGAGCTCCTCCCAGATCTGCTCGCGCGCCTCGTTGTGCGGGGTGCCCGGGTCCGGTGCGCGGAAGGCGTCGGCCCAGTCCTCGGCGCTCACCCACAGATCGGCCCAGTCGGTGGTGACCTCCAGGCCCTCGGTGGGCGGCTCCTCGTAGATCGAGACGGCCCTCTCGATCGCCTTGACCATGTCGGCGCTCGACTTCAGCCGCGCCACCTGCGGGTCCGTCTCGGCGGCCGCGTCGGCGCCCTCGGCGACCAGGTCGCGCACGGTGCAGGTCTGCACGCCCTCCTCGCCGAGGCTCGGCAACACGTCGGCGACGTAGGCGAGGTAGGGCTGATGCGGGCCGACGAACAGCACCCCGCCGCGGCGGTGCCCGAGCCGCGGGTCGGAGTACAGCAGGTATGCGGAGCGGTGCAGGGCGACGACGGTCTTGCCGGTGCCGGGCCCGCCGTCGACGACGAGGGCGCCGCGTGAGCCGGCCCGGATGATCGCGTCCTGGTCGGACTGGATGGTGGCCAGCACGTCGCGCATCCGCTCGGAGCGGTTGGTGCCGAGACTGGCGATGAAGGCCGACTGGTCGTCCAGCGCCGCCCGGCCCGGGGCCAGCGCGTCGGCGGTGAAGACCTCGTCCCAGTAGTCGGTGATCCGGCCCCTGGTCCAGCGGTAGCGGCGGCGGCTCGCCAGGCCCATCGGGTCGCCGTGGGTCGCGGCGAAGAACGGCTCGGCGGCGGGGGAGCGCCAGTCGACCAGCAGGCGCCGCCCGGCGCTGTCGGTGAGGCCCAGCCGCCCGATCCATACCGGCTCGGCGCCGTCCTCGGCGACGACGTGCCCGAGGCACAGGTCCAGCCCGAACCGTTGCAGCGCGCGCAGTCGGCTGCTCAGACGGTGCACCTCGGCGTCCCGGTCCATCGCCGCGCGCCCGACCCCGCCGGGTGCACGGCGCGCCTCGTCGAGCCGCGCGGTCAGCTCCGCGACCGCCTCGGCGAGGCTGCGCGCGACGGCGGCGAAGTGCTCCTCGTCCCGCCCGATCAGGGCCGGGTCGGCCTTGGCGGCGAGCCGCTCGGACAGGGCGAACGCACTGGTGGCGAGGTTGCTCATAACTCCCGTTTCGGCAGGTTTACGACCTAGGCCGACGATTGTGCGGCAGGTGGGGGGCCTTGCGGCAAGACCCCCCATGTGCTATAGGTTGTTAATGGCGGAGAGTGTGTTCTTCCTCCCTCGCCTTCCTTTCCGCCACGCGGTGCTCGCGCTTCTGCCAGGGTTCGCGGTATGAGTGATCATGACCTGGACGACGGAGTGGTGCGGCTCCGCATATGGGCGGCCAGCGACGCCGGCTGGTACGCCGAGAGCGTCCGCGAGTCCCTGATCCAGCGCTTCACGACCGACCCGCCGACGCTGGACGCGGCGGAGGTGCGGATGGCGATCGTCCGCATGCGGGCGTCGGTCGACCGGGAGGGACTTCTCGTCGCCGACGCCGTCACCGGGGAGCGATTGGGCAACATCGCCCTGCGACATGACGGCCAGTCGGGTGAGGTCTCCTACTGGGTGGCCGCGGAGGCGCGCGGACGCGGGGTGGCGACGCGGGCGGTGGGGTTGTTCACCACGTGGGCCTTCCGCGAGACGGGCGTGCGCGAGCTGTGGCTGCGGGCGCACCGCGACAACGTCGCCTCCCAGCGGGTCGCCGTGCGGGCGGGGTTCCACCGCGATCCCACGCGCGACACGTCGAAGCAGATCAAGGGCGAACTGTGGCCACTGCTCGGCTACACCCTCCGCCGTCCCGACTGACGGCCGGTGAGCCGGTCGCGTCACCCGGAGTTGGTGCGGGGTTAATGCGGCCGTTCCTTGCGGCGAGGAGGCCCGTCGGGCGAAAGTTGGCTATACAACTTCGAGCCGATCGAAACGAGGGCCCATGCTGCCTGCCGACGTCCCCGCCCTGTGGCTGCGGGACAACTGCGCCTGTCCTGACTGCCGCGACCCGCTGACCGGGCAGAAGCTCTTCCAGATCACCGATCTGCCCGAGCACCTGACCGTGGACGCCGTCCGCCCGCTGGCCGACCAGGACGGATGGGAGCTGGTCTGGGCCCCTGACGGCCACGTCTCGCGCTACACCGCCGCCTGGCTCGCGCAGCCCGCTCAGCCGGACCCGCGCACCGAGGACGCCAAGCAGCTGTGGGGCAGTGCGGCGGATCTCGCCGACAGGCTCCCGGAGGCCGACTGGACCGCCTACCGCGAGGACGACGCGGTGCGCCTGCGCATGCTGGAGGCCGTCGCCCGCCTCGGCTTCTGCCTGCTGCGCGACGTGCCGCTGCGCGACGGCCAGGTGCAGGAGGTGGCCCGCAGCTTCGGTTACGTCCGCGAGACCAACTACGGCACCCAGTTCGAGGTGCGCGTCGAGGAGCGGCCCAACAACCTCGCGTTCACCAACGTCGCGATCACCCCGCACACCGACAACCCCTACCGCGACCCCGTGCCGACGCTGCAGCTGCTGCACTGCCTGGTCAACGACGCCGAGGGCGGCGACTCCGGCCTGGTCGACGGCTTCGCCGCGGCCGCCGCGCTGCGCGAGGGCGATCCGGCGGCGTACGCCGCCTTGACCGGCACGCCCGTGCCGTTCGCCTTCCGCGACGACACCACCGAGCTCGGCGCCCACCGCCCGCTCATCGCCACCGACCCGGTCGGCCGCGTCAACGAGGTGCGGTTCAACAACCGCTCGCTCGGCACGCTGCGCCTGCCCGCCGCGCAGACCGAGGCCTTCTACGCCGGCTACCGGGCCTTCGCCCGCCTGCTGCTGGACCCGGCACGCCAGTTGGACTTCCGACTGAACCCCGGTGACTGCCTGGTCTTCGACAACACCCGTCTGCTGCACGCCCGCACGGCGTTCGCGCGCGGCGGCGCCCGCCACCTCCAGGGCTGCTACGCCGACCTGGACCACCTGTTCAGCACCATGGCCGTGCTCGGCCGCAAGGAGGCGCAGCCGTGCTGACCCCCCAGCAGGTCGTCGACATCCTCGCGAACCTCTTCGACGGCGAGGGCGCGGACGACTACCTCGGCGAGGACGTCACCCAGGCCGAGCACATGTTCCAGGCCGCCGCGCTGGCCGCGGCCGAGCAGGCCCCGCCCGCGCTGGTCGCGGCCGCGCTGCTGCACGACGTCGGCCACTTCCGTGGCGCGGTCCACGGCCGGGAGCTGATGGCGGGCGAGCGCGACAACCGCCACAGTCACCAGGGCGCGGACTGGCTCGCCCCGTGGTTCGGCCCCGACGTCACCGAGCCGATCCGCCTCCACGTCGCCGCAAAGCGCTACCTGTGCGCGGCCGAGCCCGACTACTTCGCCCGCCTGTCCGCGGCCTCGGTCCACACCCTCTCCCTCCAGGGCGGTCCGATGACGCCCGCCGAGGCGGACCGTTTCGCCGCCGAGCCCTACGCGACCGACGCGGTCCGCCTGCGTCGCTGGGACGACGACGCGAAGGACGTCACGGTCGCGGTCCCGGGCTTCGACCACTACCGCGCCCTGCTCGCGGAGCTGGTGGTCGGGCCGTAGCGTGGGGTCATGGCGATCGACCTGTTCGCGGGCGTCCACGTCGGCGACCTCGACGCGGCGACGGCGTGGTACACGGCGGTGCTGGGCGCGGAGCCGGCCTTCCGGCCGAACGACACCGAGGCGGTCTGGGAGCTCGCCGAGCACCGCTACCTCTACGTACGCCTCGGCCCCGCCCACGCCGGCCACGCCGTCGTGACGGTCCTGGTCGGCACCACGGCGGACCTCGACGCCCGGGTCGCCTCGACCGCCGCCCGCGGGATCGAGCCCGCGCTGCGCGAGACGTACGACAACGGCGCGTGCAAGGCCGTCTACCAGGACCCGGACGGCAACGAGCTGGGTTTCGGCGGGGTGCCGTGAGGCCGGACCGGGCCCGGCCTCAGGCGCCCACGGTGCCGTCGACGCCCTCGCGCAGGAAGTCCGCGTGGCCGTTGTGGCGGCCGTACTCCAGCAGGACGTGGACCATCACCATCCGCAGCGAGACCTCCTCCTCCCACCGGGGCTGGTAGCCCGCCAGGTCCAGGGAGTCGGCCTCGCGCTCGACCCGGCGGGAGTTCTCGACCTCGGCCTCCCAGGCGGTGAACGCCTCCTGCCGGGTCGACGCGCTCGCGTCGTACGCGGCCTGGAAGTCGATCTTGTCCGACCACACCATGGGTGCGTCGTTGTCCTCGAAGACCCGCCGGAACCAGGCGCGCTCGACCTCGGCCATGTGGCGCACCAGGCCGAGCAGCGAGAGCGTCGACGGGGGCATCGACTGCTGCCGCAGCTCCTCGTCGGTGAGCCCCTCGCACTTCATGGCGAGGGTCGCCCGGTGGTAGTCGAGGAAGGCCCGCAGCATCTCCCGCTCGCTGCCGAAAGCGGGCGGTCCGATGCGGTTGTCGTCGGTCATCTGCTCTGCTCCTGATCGCTCGTGTCCCGCATTCGCGTCAACGCCGTCGAGGCGAGGGAGTTGTGGACGGTGAACGCGACCGTTCCGGCGCGGTAGCGGTCCTCGGACCACTCCACCGGGAGGCCGGTCGGGTCGCTGGTGCGACGGCGCTCGCGCAGCAGCGGGGTGCCCGCCGGGCAGGTCAGCAGGCGGGCGTCGTCGGGGTCGGCGAAGGCGAGGTCCAGGGTGTGGTCCGCGTCGGCGAGCAGGATGCCGTGGGCCTCCAGACCCTCCGTCACCGACACCGTGTCCGGCGGAAGCGAGTCCACCAGCGCGCCGACCGCCTCCGGGTAGACGGTGCGCTCCACCATCACCGGCTCCCCGCCGAGCGTGCGCAGCCGCAGCACCCACAGCACCCGCGCACCCGGCGCGAGCCGCAGCCGGTCCGCCTCGACGGCATCCGCCGCGCGCCACTCGGAGGCGACCACCGAGCCTCCCGGCTCCTCGCCCAGTGAGCGCGCCCACCGGGTGAAGCTGGACAGCTCCGCGAAGCTCTGGACCCGCGGCTGCTCCAGCACCACGCGCCGGGTGCCGCGTCGTGAGGTGACCACACCCTCGGCGCGCAGCAGCGCCAGCGCCTGCCGGACGGTGCCGCGCGAGACGCCGTGCGTCTCGGCGAGCGCCTCCTCGGACGGCAGGCGGCCGCCCTCGCCGTAGACACCGGCCAGCACGTCGGCGCGCAACGCAGCCGCCAGCTGCCGATAACGCGCTGTTCCCTGCGAGTTCGCCACGTCGTGATCCTCCCACGCCCCACCCGCACCACGCGGATCTCACCTCCCGGAACGGCCGTTGACAACGGAGCGTGTGGGAAGTTTGACTGCGCGTGTCGCCGCCACACCAGGAGCACGAGGCTCCATCGGGACTCGCGGCGTGAAGGACGCTCCCTCTCTTGCAGATCTTGCAGACAGCGACCGATACGTTATTCCATGTCAGGCCTTACACGCCCCACTGCGCCCTGATCCAGGCCGAGGGCGACCACGCGGTGATCGGCGTCTCGCCCGGCAACAGCTACTTCTCCCAGCAGCGCCTGATCGACCTGGCCCGTTGGGGTGCGGCGAACTTCCGTCAGGTCGACCTGGTCCACACCGACCTGTACGTCGCCGAGATGTACGAGGCGCTCGGCTACACCGAGGACGACGCCCGCCGGAAGGCGGTCAAGAACCTGCGCGGGGTGCGCGCCAAGGTGCGCACCGCCGTCGAGGAGGTCGACGACGGCGAGGGCCGGATCCGGTCCCACGCCATGTCGGACTTCCAGGCGGTCCCCGCCTACAGGCGCCTGCACGAGGAGCTGTGGCGGCGGCTGGACACCGATCCGGAGTTCCGCGCCGTGATCGACCGGCTCGTCGGCGCGTTCCTGGAGAGCAAGGTGCTCGGGGAGGGCCGGACCGCGACCGCCGTGCAGCGCGAGGTGTGCCTGCGCTACATCTGCGCCGAAGCGCCGCTCTTCCTCGACAGCCCGGCCATCCTCGACGTGCCGTCCTCGCTCAACTGCTACCACCAGCTGCTGCCGTTGGCGGAGCTGCTCTACTCGCGCGGCTACGGCCTGCGCGCCTCACGCAACCAGGGCCATGCGATCGTCACGCCGGCCACCGAAGGGGGACACCGGAATGCCGCTTGACACTGCGTCGACCGAGACCGCGTCGATCGAGGTCGGCGACCTGCCCGCGTTCCCGTTCTCCTGGCGCGGCGACCGACTGCCCGACGAGATCGAGGAGCTGCGCGCCGAACCGGTCAAGCGGGTGCGGACCATCGCGGGCGACCCGGCCTGGCTGGTCTCCTCCCACGCCCTGTGCAAGCAGGTGCTGGAGGACCGGCGGTTCAGCCTGAAGGACACCTCCGCACCGGGCGTGCCGCGCCAGTACGCGCTGACGATCCCGCCCGAGGTCGTCAACAACATGGGCAACATCACCGGCGCGGGGCTGCGCAAGGCCGTGCTCAAGGCGATCAACCCCAAGGCCCCGGGCCTGGACGAGTGGATGCGCGAACAGGCCGCCGTGTTCGTCGACGGCCTGCTCGCCGCCGGCGCGCCGGCGGATCTCCGGCACGGCTTCGCCAACCCGTACTCGGAGGCCCTGCACTGCCGCATCCTCGGCATCCCGTTCGAGGACGCGCCCCGGCTGGCGAGCAGCCTGGACATCGCGTTCATGAACTCCGCCTGCCCGGTCGCCGGTGCCAAGCTCAACTGGGACCGCGACATCTCCTATATGACGGACCGTCTGGACGACCCGGCCACCACCGGGTTGATGGCGGAGCTCGCGGCCCTGCGCTCCGACCCGGACTACGCCCACCTGACGGACGAGATGCTGGCCACCGTCGGCGTCACCTTCTTCGGCGCCGGTGTCGTCTCCACGGCCGGGTTCCTCACCATGGCGTTCGTGACGCTGCTGCAGAACCCGGAGCTGCGGGCGCGGCTGCGCAAGGAGCCGGAGCTGGCCCCGGCGGCGGTCGAGGAGCTGTTGCGCGTCAACCTCTCCATCGGCGACGGGCTGCCCCGACTCGCCCTGGAGGATGTGCAGTTGGGTGACGTGCTGGTCCGCGCCGGCGAACTGGTGCTGGTCCTGGTCGAGGGCGCCAACAGCGACCCGGAGGTCTTCGCGAACCCGGACGCGATCGACCTGGCCCGGCCCAACAGCGCCGCACACCTCTCCTTCGGTGGCGGGCAGCACTACTGCCCGGCCACGGCGTTGGGCCGCCGACACGCGGAGATCGCCATCACCACACTGCTGGACCGCATGCCCGAGCTGGACCTGGCCGTTCCGATCGAGCAACTGGTCTGGCGCACGGGCTACATGAAGCGCCTGCCGGAGCGGCTGCCGGTGCTCTGGTAGCCGCCGGGGCGGCGGCGGCCTCAGTCGAGGTCCAGCTCCTTGCGGGCCTCCGCGACCTGCCGCAGCACGCCGTGGGCGGCGGAGCTCCCCGCGAGCTCCGCCGCCTCCCGCAGCAGGTCGGCCGCGTCCTCACGCCGGTCCTGCTGCGCGGCGAGGTAGGCCAGCCCGACGAGGTTGGCCGCCACACCGGGCGCGAACCCCAGCTCCCGGCGCAGGCGGGTGGACTCCTCCAGCTGCGCCCTCGCCTGCTCCGGCCGTCCGGCCATGTGGTCGGCGAAGCCGAGGTGGCGCAGGACGTAGGAGACGGTCAGCCGGTCCGCGGCCCCGGTCGCGAGCCGCAGCGCGTCCTCGTAGTACGGCCGGGCGGTCTGCGCGTCGCCGCGCGTGATGTGGTGGACGGCGCCGACCCAGAACAGCGCCTCGCCCTCGCCGCGGACGTCGCCGAGCTCCCGGTACAGCTCGGCGGCCCGCTCGAACAGTTCCAGCTCGCGGGCGTTGTCGGCCCGCTCGTCGAGGAAGCGCGCGTGGAGCAGCCGACCCCGGGCCAGGGCGACGTCGGCCTCGACGGCGTCGAGACCCCGTTCGGCGTCCGGCAGGGCGCTGCTGTCACCCCCGAAGGCCGCACGCTCGTAGGCGAGTTGGGCCTGTTCGAGGCGGAGGTCCGCGTTGTCCGGTGTCGTCATGGCGCGATCGTATCCGCCTCCTCGAACAGGGAGCGGTCGATGGCGCGCTTGAGGATCTTGCCGGTCGCGCCCTTGGGCAGGGCGTCGACGAAGGCGACCAGGTGGGGGACCTTGTAGGCGGAGAGCCGTTCCTTGGCCCAGGCGCGCAGCGCCGCCGCGTCCGGGGTGGCGCCGGGGCGCAGGGCGATCGCTGCGGCGACCTCCTCGCCGTAGTGGTCGTCCGGGACTCCGACCACGGCCGCCTCGACCACGTCGGGGTGGGTGTAGAGGACCTCCTCGACCTCACGCGGGTAGACGTTGTAGCCGCCGCGGATGACGAGGTCCTTCGTGCGGTCCACGATGAACAGCTCGCCGGTCTCGTCGAGGCGGCCCAGGTCTCCCGTGGCGAGCCAGCCGTCGCGGAGCACCTCGGCGGTGGCCTCGGGGCGGCCCCAGTAGCCCTTCATGACCACCGGCCCGCGCACGTGGACCTCGCCGATGCCGCCTGTCGGTACCTCCCCGCCGTCCAGGGCCCGGATCGCGACCTCGCAGCCCGGCAGCGCGGCGCCGACCGAGCCGACGGTGGCCCCGCGGTCGGTGACCTGCACGGTGGCCGAGCCGGTCGTCTCGGTCAGGCCGTAGCCCTCCAGGATCGTGCAGCCGAAGCGCTTCTCGAAGGCGCGCTTGACCTCGCCGGGCAGCGAGGCTCCGCCGGAGGAGGCGAGACGCAGGCTGGCGAAGTCGGCCGGGTCGGCGTCGCCCGCGGCGTGCAGCAGTGCGTTCCACATGGTCGGGACCCCGGCCGTGGTGGTGAGCCGGTGGTCGCGGATCAGGTCCAGCATCTCGCGCGGGTCGAACCGGGGGAGCAGGGAGAGCGAGGCGCCCACGCGCAGTGTGGTGGCCAGCAGGCAGGCCTGGCCGAAGACGTGGAACAGCGGCAGTGCGGTGCCCGCCCGGTCGTCGGGGCCGAGCCCGTGCACCCGCTCGAAGATCGACGCGCAGGCGTGCAGGTTGCCGTGCGTGAGCATGGCGCCCTTCGGGCGGCCGGTGGTGCCGGAGGTGTAGAGGATCGCGGCGGTGTCGTCGGCATCGACGGTCACGGGGCCGTTCGGCAGCGCCTCGCCGGGAGCGTCGGGCCCGGCAGGACCGCCCAGTTCACGTCGCAGCGCCCAGAACGGCACGCCGACGGCGGCGGCCGCCGCGGCGGCGGCGGGCGCGGCGGACGCGGGTCCGGAGGCCGGCCCGGCGGAGAGGGCATGCCAGGCGATGACCAGGCCGATGCCGGCGTCGGCGCCGATGTACTCCAGTTCGGGCGCCGTCGCCATGGTGTTCGCGGTGACCGCGATCGCGCCGACGGAGAGCAGCCCGTGGTAGGCCGCGACGAACTCCGGCACCGAGGGGGCGACCAGCAGTACCCGGTCGCCCGGCCCGATCCCGGCCGCGCGCAGCCGGGCGGCGAAGGCGGCGACGTGGTCGCGCAGCGTGGCGTAGTCCCAGCGCTGACCGGCGGTGCCGAGGAGGGCGGGACGGTTCGGGGCGGAGGCGGCGTGGTCCCAGAGCGGTTGCGCGGCGTTCGACATGGGTCTCCTTCCGGAGGGCGGCGATCCGGTGCGGCTGTCCCCGGTATAGATGAATCCAATGTCGAGTTCAATATCCCGGGCGCGAGCCGAGGGACTTATTGAATCCGACGTCAAGTTTGACTAGCCTCGGTGCCATGGCCACCGACAGCAGCGCACTCGCCGCGTGGGAGAAGCTGGTCCCGCGGCAGGTCGCCACCAACGGCATCGAACTGCGCGTCTTCGAGGCGGGAGAGGGCACGCCCGTCGTCCTCTGCCACGGCTTCCCCGAGCTGGCGTTCTCCTGGCGCCACCAGATCACCGCGCTGGCCGAGGCCGGCCACCGCGTGATCGTCCCCGACCTGCGCGGCTACGGTGGCAGCTCCCGGCCCGCCGACCCCGCCGCGTACGACATGGTCACCCTCTGCGCCGACCTGGCCGGGCTCCTCGACGCCCTCGGCCTCGCGGACGCCGTCTTCGTCGGCCACGACTGGGGCGCGGCCGTGGTCTGGCACCTGGCCCTGCTGCACCCCGACCGCGTCCGCGCCGTCGCCGGGCTCAGCGTGCCGCCGGCGCCGCGTGCGCCCGTCCCGCCGCTGTCCATCCTGCGCTCGCGCATGGGCGAGGACTTCTACATCTGCTGGTTCCAGACCCCCGAACCCGAGACCGCGCTGCGCGCGGACATCCGGCGCACGCTGCTCTCCCGCGAGGCCCCGACGGCCGCCTGGGCGGCCCGCGACGAACCCGCCGAGCGGCTGCCCTCCTGGCAGACGGAGGACGAACTCGCCCACTACGTCGAGACGTTCGAGCGGACCGGGTTCACCGGCGGCCTCAACTACTACCGCAACATCGACCGCAACTGGGAGCTGATGGAGCCGCTGGCCGGCCGCACCGTCGACCAGCCCTCCTTCTTCGCCATCGGCTCCCGCGACCCGGTGGCCACCTTCAGCGCCACCGACCGCCTCGACCGCGTCCTCACCGACCAGCGCGGCCTGCTCGTCCTCGACGGCGCCGGTCACTGGATCCAGCAGCAGCGGCCCGACGAGGTCAACGCCGCCCTGCTGGGCTTCCTCGCCTCCCTCTGACCCTCCGAAAGGAACGTGCCGCGCATGATCGACCCGAACGTCCTCCCCGTCCGTCCGGCCAGCCTCGCCGAGCTCCAGCAGCTGATCGGCAAGGAGATCGGCCCGACGGACTGGCACGAGGTGACCCAGGAGCGCGTTGACGCCTTCGCCGAGGTCACCGGCGACCAGCAGTGGATCCACGTCGACCCCGAGCGTGCCGCCGCCAGCCCGCTCGGCGGGACCATCGCGCACGGGCTCTACAGCCTGGCGCTCGGCCCGGCGTTCTCCTACACGCTGCTCGCCCTCGACGGCTTCGCGCACGGACTCAACTACGGCTACGACAAGGTCCGTTTCCCGGCCCCGCTGCCGGTCGGCTCGCGCATCCGGATGCGGCTGACGCTGCTCGCCGCCGATCCTGTCCCCGGCGGCATCCAACTGCGCGCACAGCACGTCGTCGAGCGCGAGGGTGGCGAGAAGCCGATCGTGGTCGCTGAGTCGCTGGCCAGGGTCGTGGAGAGGGGTGACTGAACCGACCCGGTTGCTATCATCCGAGGCAGAAATGCCAGGTCGAGGCTCGGAGGGACACGCGTGACAGGCCAGGTCCCGACCGAGGACGGTGCGCACGCAAGGATCACCACCCCGCGCAGCGCGCGCGGCGAACGGACCCGCGGCGCCCTGGTCCGCGGCGCCCGCGAGGTCTTCGAGCGCGACGGCTACCTGGACGCGAGGATCACCGACATCTCCAAGGCGGCCGGCGTCGCCTCCGGCTCCTTCTACACCTATTTCAACAACAAGGAGGAGATCTTCGCGGCCGTCGTCGAGCAGGTCCAGGAGGAGATGCTCCACCCGCACCTGCGCGAGCGCACCGGCATCACCGACGCCCGCGAAATGATCGACGCCTCCAACCGCGAGTACCTGCGCTCCTACAAGCAGAACGCTCGCCTGATGGCCCTGTTCGAGCAGGTCGCGCAGATCGACCCGACCTTCCGCGCGCTGCGCATCCAGCGCGGCAACGCTTTCGCGCAGCGCAACGCCAAGCTGATCCGGCAGTTGCAGGAGCGCGGCGAGGCGGACCCGTCGCTGGACCCGCTGGTGACGGCGCACGCGCTGTCCAACATGGTGAGCCGGATGGCCTACATGGTCTACGTGCTGGAGCAGCGCATCGCCTTCGAGCGCCTGGTGGGCACGCTCAACCAGATCTGGATCAACGGCCTGCAACTGCGCGAGCCGGGCGGACACGCGTCGTAACCCCGGCGACCGTGCCCCCGGCCAGGCGGCCGGGGAATCGGGTCACAGGGACCGCAGCGGCGGTGCCTGCCCCGTGATTCCGGAGGGTTGCAACAAGGGGCCCGGCTCCGGGCCGGGATCGGCGACCGTCAGCACCCCCGCTGCCGCCGGGTCGAAACCAGTGGGCCACCTGGTCAGTTCACTCGCGACCGCCTCGTCCAGACGAGCGGCGGTCAGGTCGGCCTGCCTCAGGTCCGTGCCGCGCAGATCGGCGAGGCGCAGGTCGGCCCGGTGGAACACGGCGCCCGTGGCGTCGGCCTTGCGCAGGTTGGCCTCGCGCAGGTCCGCACCGGTCAGGTCCGTGGCGTGCAGATCCGCTTGGACGAGCCGGGCGCCGCGCAGGTCGGAACCGACCACGCGAGCCCGGTGCAGGATCGCCGTCACCAGGCCCGCATGACGCAGATTGACCGAGACCAGCGACGAGTTGGTGAGGTTGGCGCCGTAGAGGCCGGCCGCCTCCAGGCAGGCGCCGTCGAGGTTCACGCCGTTCAGCCACAGGCCGTCGCAGTCGGCGCGGCGCAGGTCGGTGGCCCCGAGGTTGACCCACTTCTGCTCCCGGTGCCGGCACAGGACCCCGAGCCCGGTCAGGGCGACCTGGACGTCGGGGGAGCGGACCTCCAGCGGGGCGATCTCGTTGACGTGGACGCCCGCACCGGGAGCGGAGGGGCCGGTCGGCGGCCAGGGGGTGTGGCTGCGCAGGAAGGCCGCCTGGATGGAGATGGCGGCCTCACGGTCACGCGGGGACTGCTCGGCGATCCGCCACAGCGCATGCAGTCCGCCGATGCGGACATCGAGCTTGTCGCTGCCGAGTTGGTCGACGGCGCGGCCGAACCGGTCGGTGATCCAGCCCTCCTGGGTGGCGCGCAGACCGTCCTGGCTCACCCGCAGCTGCCGCCAGGTGGCCCAGGCCCCGAAGAGGACGACCAGTCCACCGACCGCCTGGAGGAAGGTCGTCCGGGTGTTGTTCACCGCGGTCAGCCGGTCCTGCGGTGCGATGCGTGCGCCGCCCAGATCGTGGTCCACCACGAGGCCCGGAAGGGCGAACAACAGCACGACCAGTGCTGCGATCCCGGCCAGGCCCACCAGGAGCCAGGTCGCGACACCGCGCCGCAGGGACGTTCCACTCCGCTCCGTGCGTCGGCCGTCGCCGAACTCCCCCGTGTTCATGCCGGGGAGCCTAGGGGACCTCGGGGCAGGGGCCAAGCACAGCCGGGGCACGGGACTCGCACTACTTGAACTTGACGTTGGATTCAACTATACAGGGAGCACACCCCGAATCCCCTGGCAGGAGCCCGCCATGTCCCTGTTCGAGCTGTCGGAGCGCGCCCAGAAGTACCAGGCCGAACTGCTGGACTTCATGGACACCCACGTGTACCCGGCCGAGGCCGTCTACGAGGAGCAGATGCGGGCCGCGGGCGACCCCAACTTCCACCCGCCCGTCATCGAGGAGCTCAAGGCCGAGGCCCGCCGCCGCGGACTGTGGAACCTCTTCCACCCCGATCCGGCCTGGGGTGCGGGGCTGACCAACCTCGAGTACGCGCCGCTTGCCGAGATCATGGGGCGCAGCCCGCACCTCGCCCCCGAGGCCTGCAACTGCGCCGCGCCCGACACCGGCAACATGGAGGTGTTCACCCTCTTCGGCACCCCGGAGCACCAGGAGAAGTACCTCCGCCCGCTGCTCGACGGCACCATCCGTTCCGCCTTCGCGATGACCGAGCCGGCCGTCGCCAGCTCCGACGCCACCAACATCGAGATGCGCATGCAGCGCGACGGCGACCACTACGTCCTCAACGGCCGCAAGTGGTTCGCCTCCAACGCACTGCACCGCAACTGCACCGTCATGATCGTCATGGGCAAGACCGACCCGAGCGCGGAGCGCCACCGCCAGCAGTCGATGATGGTCGTCCCGATCGACGCGCCCGGCGTGACGATCGTGCGCGGCCTGCCCGTCTTCGGCTACCTGGACCGCGAGGGCCACGCCGAGATCACCTTCGAGGACGTCCGGGTTCCCGTCGCCGACGTGCTCAAGGGGGAGGGGGAGGGCTTCGCCATCAGCCAGGCCCGTCTCGGCCCCGGCCGTATCCACCACTGCATGCGCGCCATCGGCCTGGCCGAGCGCGCGCTGGAGCTGCTCTGCCGGCGCGCGCTGTCGCGCACGACCTTCGGGCAGCCGCTCGCGGCGCGCGGCAACATCCAGGACTGGATCGCCGAGGCCCGCATCGACATCGAGCAGATCCGTCTGCTGACGCTCAAGGCCGCCTGGATGATGGACACCGTCGGCAACAAGGCCGCCCGCACCGAGATCGCCGCGATCAAGGTGGCCGCGCCCAACGTCGCCCTGAAGATCGTCGACCGGGCCATCCAGGTCTTCGGCGCCGCCGGCGTCACCGACGACTTCCCGCTCGCCAGCGCCTACGCCCACCTGCGCACCCTGCGCCTGGCCGACGGCCCCGACGAGGTCCACAAGGCGGCCATCGCCAAGCAGGAGCTCGCCAAGTACCGCACCGCGTGACCGCCGACCCGACAGGGGAAGACCCGATGCAGCACACCCTCGCCGCCGGGCCCGGCGCCGAGCCCGGCACCGACACGGTCCTCGCCGAACGGCGCGGCCCCGTCCTGGTGCTGACGCTCAACCGGCCCGACCGGCTCAACGCCTGGACCTACGCCCTGGAGGACCGCTACTTCGACCTGCTCGACCAGGCCGAGGCGGACCCGGACGTCCGCGCCGTCGTGCTGACCGGCGCCGGACGCGGCTTCTGCGCCGGCGCGGACCTGGACGACCTCGCGGCCGTGGGCAACGCCGACGCGGCCGCCCTGGACGCCACCCTCGCCGCGCTGCCGGCCCGCAGCCGCCCGCGCACCCGGCCGCTGGAGCTGCGCAAGCCGCTGATTGCCGCGATCAACGGCGCGGCCGCCGGGCTGGGGCTCGTGGAGGCGCTCTACTGCGACATCCGCTTCGCCGCGCCGGCCGCCAAACTCACCACCGCCTTCGCCCGGCGCGGGCTGATCGCCGAGTACGGCATCGCCTGGCTGCTGCCGCGCCTGGTCGGCCCGAGCCGCGCGACGGACCTGCTGCTCTCCAGCCGGGTCGTGCGCGGGGAGGAGGCCCTGACGATGGGCCTGGTCGACTTCGTCGTCGAGCCGGACCGGCTCCTCGACGCGGCCGTCGCCTACGCGACGGAGCTGGCCGAGCAGTGCTCGCCGTGGTCGATGCACATGATCAAGCAGCAGGTGCAGCGCGGACTGGACAGCAGCTTCCCGGCCGCCGTCGCCGACGCGGACGCGCTGATGCTGGAGGGCTTCCGCCGCCCCGACGTGCGCGAGGGCGTCGCCAGTTACCTCGAGCACCGCGCGCCCGCGTTCCCGCCGCTGGAGCCGCAGTGACCGACGTGCAGCCCGACACCCCGCCGAAGGCCGTCCTCACGGACTTCGGCGGAGTGCTCACCACCGACGTCTTCGCCTCGTTCCGGGCCTACTCCGCCCGCCTGACCGGGGACCCCCACACCGTGGAACGCCTGCTGCGCGAGGACGAGACCGTCACTCGCGCCCTCGTCGACCACGAGCGCGGCCGACTGCCGCAGGCCGGCCTCGAGACGGCCCTTGCCGACGCGCTGCGCGCCCGGGGCACGAACGTCTCGCCGGTCGGCCTACTGGCCGCGATCAGCGCGGACATCCGGCCGGACCTGGGGATGGTCGCCGCCCTCCGGCGGTTGCACGCGGCGGGCGTGCCGGTGGCGTTGGTCTCCAATGCCCTGGGCGACGACCTCTACCGCGACGTGGACCTGCCCTCGCTCTGCGACGTCGCGGTCATCTCCAGCGAGGTCGGCGAACGCAAGCCGGGCCGCCGCATCTACGCGATCGCGTGCGAGCGCCTCGGCGTCGCCCCGACGGACTGCCTGATGATCGACGACCTGCAGCAGAACCTCGACGGCGCGGCCCGGCTGGGTATCCGGGGCCTGCACCACGTCGACGGCGCGGCGACGGTTCATAGCCTGGAACTGCTGTTTCCGCAGGCCTTCGACTGAGTCCGCCCGTCCGCCGAACGGGTCTACGCCAGAGCGTCGTGCCACGGACCGAGGTCGAGGTCCGGGTAGCGCTGTGCCGCGGCGGCCAGGGAGCCCGACGTCCAGTAGGTGTGGCCCGGTGGCGGAAAGCCGAACAGTGCGAGCTGACGTGGCGTGGCTCGCCCGACGAAGCGGTACCACCCGGCTTCGTGGCTGCTCGAGGCCCACCCCGTGCGCTGACCCCACTCGACGGCGGCGGGGCGGTAGCAGACCTGCATGCTGTACCGGGTGCCGCGCGGAGCCCGCAGTTCGGTCCCGCGGTGGAATGTGCCGGGGTGGAAGGCCACGACCGTGCCCGCCGGTCCTGCGGCCGACACCTCGGCGGCGTACAGCTCGGGACTGCCCTGCGGAGCGACGACGCCGGTTGGATCGCCGCCCGTGTCCGTGCGCGGGTACCAGTTCGGCTTGGCCGGCAGATGCCGGGTGTGCTGGGTGGAGACCAGGTGCGGGGGCCCGAGCTCCTCGGGGACGTCGAGCAGGTAGACGAACATCTCCACTTGCTGGTGAGTGGTGTCCAGGGCAGGCGTCAGCAGAGTGTGGTTGAGGTAGTCGCGGTGGAGCGGCTGGTCATAGTCGGCGGCGCCGGTGAACTTCGCCCAGCACTCGGCTCCGTAGATCCGCACGTGCTCATCCTGCAGGAGGCACTGGGCGAGCTCGACCAGACGGTCGTGGACGGCCAGCAGACTCAACTCGGCGCTGGCGAAGGGAAACGAAGCGATGCCGGCGAACTCGTCGCCCTGGTACCGCTCCGAGCGCGGGTCGGTGCGGTCGTGGAAGCCGTCAGGCGTGGGATGAACCTGTTCCAACTCCTGGAGCGCGGGAGCGAGGGCGGAAGCAGACAGAAATCCGGGTAGTACCACGTATCCGTGCGTCCGCCAGGCAGACCGTGCATCGTCGAGGTCCATCCTGGCAGGATCCAGCGCGCTCCGGCTCGGTGCATCCGATTTTCGGCGCCGACCGGGGCGCGTTTGGTTGAACCTCTAGCGCGTGCGTCGTGAACCCGACAAGATCCCTACTGGCGAGTCACCAGTAGGGATCTTGTCGGGTTCAAGGGGACGGGTAGGCATGAGCACCGAGATCGAACAGCCGACAGGCGTGTCACGGCGCCGCTTCCTCGGATACGTGCTCGCCGCGTCCACGCTCACCGTGGCCGCCGATCTGGGTGCGGGCGCGACCCCCGCCGCGGCGGCCGTGCCCGGGGTGCCGGAGCCCGCGGACCTGTACGACCTCAACGACATGCTCACCGACGCCACCCTGGCCACGGCGAACCTGATCACCATCACGATGAACGCCGACGGCACCGCCTCCTTCGCGCTGCCACGCGCGGAGGTCGGGCAGGGGATCACCACCAGTACCGCGATGCTCATCGCGGAGGAGCTGGACCTGCCGCTGTCCAAGGTGCGGGTCTCCCTCGCCGACGCGCGGCCCGAGCTCGTCTTCAACCAGCTCACCGGCGGCTCCAACACCACCATCTCCACCTGGACGCCGGTCCGCGTCGCCGCCGCGACGGCCAAGCAGCGGCTGCTGGAGGCGGCCGCCACGGAGCTGGGCGTGCCGCTGAGCGCCCTGTCCGCACTGCAGGGCGTGATCACCGCACCCGACGGGCGCTCCCTCGGCTACGCCGAACTCGCCGTCTCCGCGGCGAGCCTGACCAACCTCCAGGTCTCCGTCACGCTCAAGGCGGCGTCCGCCTTCACCGTGATCGGCACGCCGCAGAACCGGATCGACGCGCTGGACGCCGTCACCGGACGCAAGCAGTTCGCCATGGACGTGCAGGTGGCGGGCGCGATGCCGGCGATGATCTGTCGGCCGCCGACGATCAACGGCACGGTCGTCTCCGTGCAGAACCAGGCCGCCGTCCAGGCCATGCCGGGGATCACCGACGTCGCCGTCGTCTCCACCGGCGTGGCCGTGCGCGGGCGCACCTTCGGGCAGTGCATCGACGCCGTGCGCGCGCTGCAGGTGACCTGGGGGCCCGGCAGCGAGGACGCGGCGACGGACGCGAGCGTGCTGGCGGAGCTGCGCGCCGCGGAGAACCCGCTGGTCGTCCCGCCGCTGCCGCTGCTGACCGAGGCGATCGACGCCCGGTTCACTTTCCACTTCGCCAGCAACAGCGCGCTGGAGACCAACTGCGCGGTCGCGGACGTGCAGGCGGGCAGCGCCACGATCTGGGCCTCCGTCAAGTCGCCGATCACCGCGCAGGAGGAGATCGCCGCCAAGCTGGGCCTGCCGGTGAGTGCGGTGACGGTCCATGTCACCCAGGGCGGCGGCTCGTTCGGGCGCAAGCTGTTCCACGACGCCGCGCTGGAGGCGGCGGAGGTCTCGCAGGCGATGGGCAAGCCGGTGCGGCTGATGTGGCACCGCACCGACGACTTCCGCCACGGGCGGGTGCACCCGATGTCCATCTCCCGGGTGCGGGCGACGTACTCGCTCGGCCAGGTGCTCACCCTGGACCAGCGGCACACCTCGGTGGCCACCGAGTTCGGGCACGGCCTCGGTGAGATCATCACCGCCTCCGCGGCCAAACTGCCGGTCGGCGGGCTGACGTTCTCCGAGACCATCTTCACGTTGACCCAGCAGACGCCCTACAACTTCGGCGTCACCACGCAGTTGCTGACCGAGGTCGACAACGGCTTCCACACCGGCAGCATGCGCAACATCTACTCACCCAACGTCCGCTGCGCGCAGGAGCTGGTCGTCGACCAGCTGGCCGCCGCGATGAACCAGGACCCCTACCGGTTCCGGCGCGGGTTCCTGAAGGACCCGCGTGCCGTGGCCGTCCTCGACAAGGTGGCCCAGGCGGGCAATTGGGGACGGACGATGGCGCCCGGCACCGCTCAGGGCATCGCGATCCACGCGGAGTACCACGGCTTCGTCGCCGTGCTGGTGGAGATCGACTGCACCCCGGCGACGGTCAACCGGCAGATCCCGGACGCCGTCACCGGGCCACGCGTCACCAAGGCGGTCTGCGCGGTGGACGTGGGTCTGGCCGTCAACCCCACGGGCCTGCAGGCGCAGATGATGGGCGGCATCATGGACGGCATCGCCGTCACGCTCACCTCCAGCCTGCACCTGGCCGACGGCGTCTTCCAGGAAGGCAGTTGGGACAACTACTTCTACACCCGCCAGTGGAACACCCCGCCGGAGCTGGACATCTACGTCATGCCGCCGACCACCGGCACGCCCGGCGGCGCGGGAGAGCTGGCCGTGGCCGGGGCGATGGCGGCGGTCGCCTGCGCGTACGGCCGGGCGACGGGCACCATGCCCACCACGTTCCCGATCAACCACGACGCGCCGCTGGCCTTCACGCCACTGCCGACCGTGCCGCCCGTTCCGCAGTCGCCCACCGACGGCCTCGGCCGCGCCTACTAGCACCGTCCAGAAACAGGAGCCGACCCCCTTGCCTACGCACACGTTCGTTCTCAACGGGCAGCAGGTCACCGTCGACGTCGAGGACGACGTCCGGCTGCTCTGGGTCCTGCGCGACATCCTCGGTGTCACCGGGCCCAAGTACGGCTGCGGGCTGGGCGTCTGCCAGGCGTGCACCAGTCACGTCAACGGCAAGGCCTTCAACCCGTGCTGCACGCCGGTCGGCGACCTCCAGCCGACCGACCAGGTCACCACCATCGAGGGACTGCCCGCCACGGTCGGTCAGGACCTGCACCCGATGCAGCAGGCCTGGCTCGACATGGACGTCCCGCAGTGCGGCTACTGCCAACCCGGCCAGATCATGGCCGCCGTGGCCAAGGTGCTCCAGGCCCGCGCCGCCGGGCACCAGCTCGGTGACGCGGACTTCGACGAGATCCGCAACATCTGCCGCTGCGGCACCTACCACCGCATCCGCGAGGCGATCTCGTCGGCGCAGACGAAGTTTTGAGAAGTGTGGCGCCTCAATCCGTGCGTGACTCCTTGACGCTGCCGTGACCGCTGGGAACACTGTTGGCCGTCACCCGCCCCTCCTCGGAGGGGCGTCGTCCGGCGCAAATTGTTAGCGCTAACATTTCCCCACCCGCCTCACGCATCGGAGCGTGATCGCACATGCTGCAACGGATCCTTCTCGCCCTCGCCGCCGTCGGCGCCGCGCTGCTGGCCATGCTGGTCGGACCGGCCGGCGCTGCGCGGGCCGCCACCTCGGAACCCTGTGACATCTACGCCGCGGCCGGTACCCCCTGCGTCGCCGCGCACAGCACCACCCGTGCCCTGTATGCGAGTTACTCGGGCGCGCTGTACCAGGTCAAGCGCCTCTCGGACGGCGCGACCACCGACGTCCACCCCGCGGCTGCGGGCGGAGTCGCCAACGCGGCGACACAGGACGCGTTCTGTGCGAGCTCGGCCTGTTTCATCACCGAGATCTACGACCAGAGCGGCCACGGCAACAACCTGACCGTCGAGGGCTCGGGCGGTAACGGCGGGGCCGACGTCGGCGCCATCGCCAACGCGCTGCCGACCACCGTCGACGGCGCCAAGGTCTACGGGGTCTACGTGGCCGCGGGCGTCGGCTATCGCGACGACTCCACCAGTGGCGTCCCGACCGGCAGCGCGGCGCAGGGCGCCTACATGGTCGCCAGCGGCACGCACGTCAACGGTGGTTGCTGCTTCGACTACGGCAACGCCGAGACCTCCAACACCGACACCGGCAACGGACACATGGACGCCATCAACCTCGGCACCGAGTGCTGGTTCTCGCCGTGCAGCGGCTCCGGTCCGTGGGTCCAGGCGGACCTGGAGAACGGCCTGTTCGCGGGTGCCAACGGCGCCAACACCGCCAACACCGGCAACTCCAGCGCGTTCGTGACCGCCGTGCTGAAGAACAACGGCACCACCACCTACGCCATCAAGGGCGGCAACGCGCAGTCGGGTTCGCTCTCCACCTGGTGGAGCGGCGCCCTGCCCGACCTCGGCGGGTACACCCCGATGCACCAGGAGGGCGCGATCGTCCTCGGCACCGGAGGCGACGACAGCAACAGCTCCGTCGGCTCCTTCTTCGAGGGTGTCCTCACCTCCGGCTACCCGAGCGACGCCGCGGACAACGCCGTCCAGGCCAACGTCGTCGCCGCCGGCTACCAGACGCGCACGCCGTCCTTCCCGGTCTCCGGCTCCAGCTACCGGATGACCAACACCAACAGCGGCCTGGTGCTGGACTCGAAGAACTGCGGGACGAGCAACGGCACCGCCGTGCAGCTGTGGGCGTCGCTCGGCAACACCTGCCAGCAGTGGACCTTCACCTCCGTCGGCCCCGACGTCTACACCGTCAAGAACGTCAACAGCGGGCTGGTCCTGGACGACAACAACTGCGGCGGCGGCAACGGCAACACGCTCCAGACCTGGACGGCTCTCGGCAACACCTGCCAGCAGTGGTACGTGCTGCCCTACGGCTCCGCCTACGAGCTGGTGAACGTCGCCAGCGGCCGAACCGTCGACGTGGAGAACTGCGGCACGACCAACGGGACGGTCGTGCGGCAGTGGCAGACGCTCGACAACGCCTGCCAGCAGTGGACCATCGCGACCTGACGTGGCGACGGCAGCCGGTTCCGCGCGGGCGCAGACCCGCGCGGAACCATCCGGTTTGAGCCATGACGTGATCGTGATCTGGTGGGATCCAGGTCCCCGACGTAGGGTGCATCAAGATCGACAGAGGCTCGCTGTCGACGTTCACTGATCGGGGGATCACATGGGCAAGCGCATCGGCGTGGCCGTCATCGGCAGTCTTCTCGGGATCGGCCTGACGGTGGGACTCGCCGTCGCCGCCTCCGCGAGCGGCGCCCCGCGGCCGGTCGTCCCGGCCGTGGCGCACCCCAACATGGGCGACAACGGCGCCTGCTGCTGACCCGGACGGCGCGCAGCCACTGTTTGTTCCTTTCCTCGGCCGCGGGGGCTTCCCGACCGAGGCACTGCTCGGCGTCCACCCGCCGCAGCCCGGGAAGTCCGGCCGGTGAGGGGTGGACGATCTGGATGGGGGATCCAATGTCCAAGCGCATCGGCGTGGCCGTCATCGGCGCACTTCTCGGGATCGGCCTGACGGTGGGACTCGCCGTCGCGGCGTCCGCCGGCACTGTGCCGCGGCCTGTTCTTCCGGCAGGGGTACACACCATGGGCCAGGACGGCCCCTGCTGCTGACCCGCGGACGCACGCAGGCTCCGGCGCCCGTGATGGGCGGCCGGAGCCTTGTGGTTCCCGAAGACTGAGAGGGCACAACCAGGGCAGGACGACGAGCAGGAACCTCGCCGGGCTGCCCCAGGCCGGCTTGGTGGCGGTGCCGCCCTGGGCCAGGCCGGTGAGGATCGCCGGGGGCAGGTGGTTCGCGGCCACGATGGGGATGGTCACTCTGTCGGCGTGGCCGGGCTTGAGGCCGGCCGGGAAGTGGCAGATGGCGGTGTGTCCGAGCGGCTGTGGGGCGCATTCGGTCGGGAGGTTGGTGACGAACACTCCCGGCGCCAGGCTCACACTCAGGACCACCGGTGCGCTCTCCGGTGCGTTGCCGAGGTTCCACAGCTCCTCGTGTACGGCGGAGTGTCCGCCCGAGCGGAGCGCGACGAGCGGTGAGGCCGCCAGGACCAGTCGCGGTTTCGGTGCGGCCGGTGCGGCGGGAGCCGCCGTCGCCGCTGTGGCCGGGCCGATCGCGACGCCCACGCCCAGGGCCACCGCGAGCAGGGTCCGCCCTCCACGCCTGCTGATCACCATGCACCACCTCCAGCTGAACAAGGCCGCGATTCGGCCGCAGGCCATCAGCGTGCGCGCGGGGCGGGACAAGTTGGCGCGGACACGTCGTGACTGGGCCGAAGGAGCGAAGGCCCGCAGGGGCCGAGTGCGTCAGCGCGGGTCGGCCACGCACTGACCGAAGCGGCCGGAGACGGAGGCGAGGTCGCCGACGCGGCAAGGCGTCTCGATGCCCAGGGTCAGGTCGTGGTCCTGCTGGAGCTGCGCCGCGATGGCGTTCTCGCGTTCGAAGCGGGTCGCCATCATGCCGGTGGTGACCGCACTCGCGGCGTCGTCCGGGCGGTCGCACTGGAGGAAGATGCCGGGGGTGTGGTTCAGCGGCTCCCAGTAGGCGGCCTGGCCCTTGTCACAGGAGAGCGTCTGCCAGTGGCCGGCGTCGGCGGGCGCTGCGGCGGCCGGTGGCGCGAGGGCGACGGTCACGGCCAGGGTCGCGCCTGTCAGCAGCGCGTGGCCGACGGGGGGAAGTCGCTTCATCGGATGAGCCTCCACATCGCTTCGTGCGGGTCGTGCGGCCGAGTCTCGGCGGCATGACCGGCCGCCACTTCCCGCGACGCGCGACGCGGCGGCAGCTCGACCCGATCGGAGGACAGCCGCTCGGCCCGTCCGGCGCGCACGCTCGCCGCATCAGACAATCCGGCCTGATCCGACGCGGAGGGTCAGGCGGGCCCTCGCGTCAGTGAGCCCAGTCCGCGGTCGAGCAGGGCGAACCCGAGCTCCGCGTCGGCCACGGCGCCCGCGTGGCGGTCGTCGGCGGACTCCCCGGACGCCATGTGCGCGGCGTTCTCCTGGGCCAGCTCCCACTGCACGGAGACGATCTGGACGGCGGTCAGGCGGGCGGTGAGGTCCGGCAGGTTCGCGGTTTCGTGCAGGGCCTCGGCGAGGGCGAGCTCCGCGCCGCGCTTGAACCGGTCCATGCGCGCCACCAGGGTCGGCGCGTCGTTGATCATCCGGGTGAGGCGCAGGGCCACCGGGTGGTCGTTGAGACCGGTGATCGGGTCGCGGGCGTCCAGTCCGGCCAGGAAGTGCCCGCGCAGGGCGGCGAGCGGGGTGGTGCCCGCCTCGCGGGCGCGGACGACGCGGGCCGACTCGGTCTCGTGGTCGGCGAGTCGGTGCACCACCAGGTCCTCCTTGGTGGGGAAGTAGGCGAAGAGGGTCCGTTTGGACACCTCGGCCGCCTCGGCCACCTGGGCCACCGAGACCTGGTTGAACCCGTGCTCGAGGAAGAGTGCGATCGCCGCGTCCGAGATGGCCGCGTGGGTGCGTTGCTTCTTGCGTTCCCGCAGGCCCGGCCTGGCGTCGTCGTCCATGCCCGAACCGTAGCAGGAGGCGTGCCCGAGGGTATTTCTGCACTTGGTATATATTTGCTCCTGGGTGAGAAAGGAGCCGAGATGGCTGAGATCGAGACCGAGGTCCTCGTCGTGGGCGCAGGCCCGACGGGGCTGATGCTGGCGTACGAGCTGGCCCTGTCCGGGGTCGGCACCGTCGTGCTGGAGCGCTTGGAGCAGCGCGTCGAGCAGGTGAAGGGCGGCGGGATCCAGCCGCGAAGCGCCGAGTTGCTGGAGCTCCGCGGTCTGCTCGCGCCGATCCTGGAGCGGGCGACGCCCCGCGAGCCGGTCGGTGGACACTTCGGGGGTCTGCCGGTGGCGCTGGACTGCACGTCCTGGCACACCCGGCACCCGTTCCCGCTCGCCGTCGCGCAGTTCGAGATCGAGGACGTGCTGGAGCGGCGGGCGGTCGACCTCGGCGCGCGGGTGCTGCGCGGCGCGCCCGTCACACAGGTCGCGACCGACGACGGCGACGATGGCGACGGCGACGGCGTGGTGGCGACGACCGGCGACGGCACGCGGGTCCGGGCCCGGTACCTGGTGGCGTGCGACGGCGGGCACAGCACGGTGCGCAAGCTGCTCGGGCTGCCGTTCCCCGGTCGGCCCGGCACCCATGACGCGGTGCTGGCCGACATCCGGCTCTCCGCCGTGTCGGAGTCCGTGCCGCGGCAGCTCGGTCACATGAGCGCGCTGATGCGTCAGGGCGGCGGCTACTGGGCGATGCTGGCCCCGCTCGGCGAGGACCGCTACCGGTTCACCTTCGGGCGGGCAGCGGGACAGATGGACACGGCCAGGGGTGCTGCGGCCGAGGTCGAACACGACACCCCCGTCACCGACGAGGAGATCACCGCCGCGCTCCGCGCCGTGTACGGCGAGCCGACGGCCCTCGGTGACGTCCTCAACGCCTCACGGTTCACCGACGCCACCCGCCAGTTGGAGCAGTACCGCGCCGGCCGGGTGCTGTTCGCGGGCGACGCCGCGCACATCCACCCGCCGCTGGGCGGCCAGGGCCTCAATCTCGGCCTGCAGGACGCCCTCAATCTCGGCTGGAAACTCGCCGCCACCGTGCAGGGCCGAGCGCCGCGCAGCCTGCTGGACAGCTACCACGCCGAACGGCACCCCGTCGCCGCGCAGGTCCTGCACCACACCTCGGCCCAGCGCCTGCTGGCCGACCCGCAGCCCAGCGAGGACCTGGCGGCGCTGCGCGACATCGTGACCGACCTGCTGCGGCTGCCCGACGCCAACCGCCACCTGGCGGGCCTGATGTCCGGCCTCTCGCTGCGCTACCCGCTCCCGGGCGTCCACCCGCTGACGGGGCAGCGGGTGCCGGACGCCGAGTTGGAGACCGACGCCGGTCCGGTCCGGCTGTCGGCCCTGTTCGCCGCCGGGCACGCCGTCCTGCTGGACCTGGCCGGCGCGCTGCCCGAGGGTCTCCCCCTCCCGCCGCGCGTCGACCTCGTCCGGGCGAGCTGCTTCGAGGATCTCGGCGCCGCCGTCCTGCTGATCCGGCCGGACGGCTACGTCTGCCACGCCGCGGACGGGCCCGCCGTCGACGGCGAGTCGGTGCTCGCCGCCGTGGCGGACCGTCTTGCCACCACGGGCTGACGTAGCGTCAGTCCGCGGCGTGCGGCAACTTGGACGCGATCAGTTCCATCACGGAGGCGTCCGTGAGCGTCGTGGTGTCGCCAAGCGCGCGGTCCTCGGCGACGTCCTTCAGCAGACGCCGCATGATCTTGCCGGAGCGGGTCTTGGGCAGCTCCTGGACCACCTGGATCTGCCGCGGCTTGGCGATCGGCCCGATCTCCCTGCTCACATGGGCCTTGAGGATCTCGGCCAGGTCCGGGACCTCCTCGTTGCCACCGCGCAGGATGACGAAGGCGACGATCCGCTGGCCCGTGGTCTCGTCCGCCGCGCCGACCACCGCGGCCTCCGCGACGGCCGGGTGGGAGACGAGCGCCGACTCGACCTCCGTGGTGGAGATGTTGTGGCCGGAGACGAGCATGATGTCGTCGACCCGGCCCAGCAGCCAGATGTCGCCGTCCTCGTCCTTCTTGGCGCCGTCACCCGCGAAGTAGTAGCCCTGCTCGGCGAAGCGCGCCCAGTAGGTCGTGCGGTAGCGCTCCTCGTCCCCCCAGATGCCGCGCAGCATGGACGGCCACGGCTGGTCCAGCACCAGCAGTCCGCCCGAGCCGTTCGGGACGGGCTTGCCGTCCACGTCCACGACGTCCGCCGAGATGCCGGGCAGGGGGGTCATCGCCGAGCCGGGCTTGGTCTCGGTCACGCCCGGCAGCGGGCTGATCATGATCCCGCCGGTCTCGGTCTGCCACCAGGTGTCCACGATCGGGCACCGGGCGTGGCCGATGTTCTCCCGGTACCAGATCCACGCCTCGGGGTTGATCGGCTCGCCGACGCTGCCCAACAGCCGCAGCGAGGAGAGGGAGTAACGGGCGGGGATCTCGGTGCCCCACTTCATGAAGGTACGGATCGCGGTCGGCGCGGTGTAGAGGATGGTGACGCCGTAGCGGTCCACGTTCTCCCAGAAGCGGCCCTGGTTCGGGGTGTCCGGGGTGCCCTCGTAGAGCACCTCGGTGGTCCGGTTGGCCAGCGGCCCGTAGACGATGTAGGAGTGGCCGGTCACCCAGCCGACGTCGGCCGTGCACCAGAACACGTCGGTGTCGGGCTTGAGGTCGAAGACGGCGCGGTGGGTGTACGAGACCTGGGTCAGGTAGCCGCCGGTGGTGTGCAGGATGCCCTTCGGGCGGCCGGTCGTACCGGAGGTGTAGAGGATGAACAGCGGATGCTCGGAGTCGAAGAACTCCGGTGTGTGAGCCTCGGACTGGCGCTCCGTCAGCTCGTGCCACCACAGGTCGCGGCCCTCGGTCCAGGGGACCTCGGTGCCGCTGCGGCGGACCACGAGCACGTGCTCGATGCTCTGTGCGCCGCCGTCGGCCTCGACGGCGGCGTCGGCGTTGGGCTTGAGCGCCACGACCGAGCCGCGGCGGTGGTAGCCGTCCGCGGTGATCAGCACCTTCGCCTGGGCGTCGTCGATGCGTGAACGCAGCGCCCCGGGGGAGAAGGCGGCGAAGACCACCGAGTGCGGCGCGCCGATGCGCGCGCACGCCAGCATGGCGACGACCGTCTCGGGGAGCATCGGCAGGTAGATGGCGACCCGGTCCCCGGCCCGCACGCCCAGCGAGGTCAGCGCGTTCGCCGCGCGGCACACCTCGCGTTGCAGTTCGGCGTAACTGACGGCACGTCGGTCGCCCGGCTCGCCCTCGAAGTACAGGGCGATCTGGTCCCCGTGGCCGGCCTCGACATGCCGGTCCACGCAGTTGTAGGCGACGTTCAGCCGCCCGCCGACGAACCAGCGGGCGAACGGTGCGCCGCTCCAGTCCAGCACCTGGTCCCACTCGCGGTCCCAGTGCAGGCGCCGGGCCTGCTCCGCCCAGAAGCCGAGCCGGTCCGCGCGGGACGCCCGGTAGGCGTCCGCGCGGACGTTCGCGGCCTCGGCGAGGGCGGCGGGGGGAGCGAAGCGGCGCCCTTCGTGCAGCAGATTGGAGAGTGTCTCCTGTGCGCCGGTGCCCTGCGGGCCCGGCGCCGCCTCGTCCGCAGCCATGGCCGTCCGCTCCCTCAGCTGCCGGGCAGCGTGGGCAGGGGCAGTACGGTGCGCTTGTGCTGCGCGTTGACCACGACGGCGGCGGAGGCGTAGAACGCGGCGGCGGCCGTGACGATGCCGAACCACCCGCCCACCTTGGTCATCGCGTCGGGCGAGGGCGTGCCGTTCTGGAAGGCGCCGATGGCCAGGAGCAGGAACGTGACCGTCAGCAGCACGAAGACGGCGATCACCGCGAGGTTGGTGCGCAGCGAGGCCAGGGCCAGGTAGGCCGTGATGACGCACCACCCGATCAGGTAGAGCCCGATCGCCTGGTGCACGTCGCCGGAGGCGGCGGACAGGTGCGTCACGATCCAGTAGTACGAGAGCCAGAAGGCACCGTAGGAGCAGAAGGCCATCAGGCCGAAGGTGTTGCCGCGGCGCCATTCGAGGACGCCGGCGATGAACTGCGCCAGGCCTCCGTAGAACGCGGCCAGCCCGAGCACGACGAGGATCGCGCCGGACTCCTTGATGATGTTGGCGTTGACGAACGAGAGCAGCAAGGTGGTCAACGCGAAGCCGGCCAGCCCGAGCGGGGCCGGATCGGCGTGGGTGGGGGTGGTGGCCGCGAGCGTGCTCGACGGCGCGGGTGTCTCGTTGCTCATGGTCGTGATCCTTCCGAGCGGCTCGATCAGGACCTCACACCATCCAACTTTACGGCGCCTTTATGCGCGCGACCAGAAGCGTGTCGATGTATCCCGCACGAATCACCGGAACGGGCGTTTATGCAGGTCAGTACAGTTCTCTGCTAATCGGACGGCAGCTGTCTCGGCACGGTGAACGCCGTGAGCGTGCCGGTGCCGCGCCGCAGCGCGGCCCAGTCGGGCGGGAGCTCGACCACTGCGGCCCCGGCGGTCGGGAACTTCTCGTTCAACCGCTCCAGCGCGACGCCGTCGCCACCGTCCACGAGCTCCTGCACCAGGCCCTGCACCCCGGGGAAGTGCGCCACCAGCAGCACCGTCCCGATCTCCCGGGGTACCTCGCGCAGCACCTGCAGCAGCTCCTCGACCTCGGCGCCGTACACCCGGGGCTCGAACGCCACGATCGGTGCACTGCCGAGCTCCTCGGCGACGAGCGCCCAGGTCTCCCGGGTACGCCGCGCCGGGGAGCACAGCACCAGCTCCGGCGCCAGACCCGCTTGCCGCAGCCACGCGCCCATGCGCGGCGCGTCGTGCCGCCCGCGCTCGGCGAGCGGCCGTTCCAGGTCGGGTACACCTTCGGGCCACGCCGACTTGGCATGGCGCAGGACGATCAACCGGGCGGTGGCGGGAGTCGTTTCGGCGGACACACCACCACCCTGGAGGGGCCTCCCCGCTCACGCAAGCCGACCGTTCGGCTGCTCAGCCGACGGGAGCAGAGGCGTCGTCGTCATGGAAGCCGCGGTAGGTGCCCGAGGCGTCGGCGGCGTCGGCGAACTCCACGAAGTCCATGTTGGCGATCGTCAGGTTGGTGGAGACGTCCGCGTACCAGCCCGGCGGCACCCGGAAGGCGCGGCCCGGCTCGTCGGCCAGGTCGACGGCCAGGAGCGGGTGCTCCGGGTCGGTCATGGTGGTCTCGTCCGCGACGAAGAGGTAGTAGAGCTTGTCCTTCTCGACGGCGGAGCCGTCCGCGTCGACGAGCGACTGGACGGTGGCGCCGGCGAACGCCGGATCGCTGACGTAGGTCGCGTGACGGCTCTCGTCACCGTCGTCGATCGCGGCCTGCAGCGCCGCCCAGGCGGAGTCGTCGCTGAAGTCGGTGCGCAGGACGAGCGAGGTCAGGTCATCGGGATGGGGCAGGTTCATGACGAGGATCCTCCCACCTCGGCGAAAAGACGTTGCCCTCGGCGCGTGCGGCGTCCCAGGATGCGGTCATGACCTTCTGTCGCCCGCCGCTGCCCGTGCCGTCCTCCTCCCTTGTCCCCCTGCTCGGGGCGGACGGAGCGGTCGCGCGCCGACAGCAGGTCGGCCTCCCGGAGGGGTCGACGCTGCCGCCGCGCTCGTGAGCGCGCACCTGGGCGCGGCCGTGGCGGCCGGGATGGTGGCCGGCTACGGGATCGCGATGCCGGTGGGCGCCGTCGGCGCGCTGCTCGTCGCGCTGACCGCGCGGACCTCGTGGCGCGTCGGCGCGGCCGCCGCGCTGGGTGTGGCGAGCGCGGACGGGGTGTACGCGCTGGTCGCCGTCGTCGGCGGGGCCGCGCTGGCCCCGGCGCTGAGGCCCGTGGCCGGGCCGCTGCGCTGGGCGTCGGTGGTGGTGCTCGCCGCCCTGGCCTGCCGCGGCGCGGCCACCGCGATCCACCGCCACCGCACCGGGGAGCTCGCCCAGCGCTCCGTGGTGACGACGACCGGGCCCCTCCGGGCCTGGCTCGCCTTCCTCGGCATCACCCTGCTCAACCCCGCGACGGTGGTGTACTTCGCCGCGCTCGTCCTCGCCGGACAGGGCGCGGCCGTACCGGACCGGCCTGCCAAGGCGCTGTTCGTGGCCGCCGCGTTCGTGGCGTCCGCGAGCTGGCAGCTGCTGCTGGCCGGCGGCGGGGCGCTGCTCGGCCGGGTGCTGAGCGGACCGGGGGGACGCCTGTGGACCTCACTGGTGTCGAGCGCGGTCATCCTCGCCCTCGCCGTCCGCCTGCTGCTCGGTTGAGGTCACGGCGGCATCGGGGCGGGCGAAGGCCGAGCCGCGTCCGCCGCGTCGCCGGGCCAGCTGTGCCGGGTGCACCCCGAGCACCGGCGGCAGGGCCGCCAGCTCGGCGCGGACCGCCGCGACGACCGACTCGACCAGCGCGTCGGCGTTCGTGGCGGTCGCGGCGGTCGCGGCGGTCGCCGGGGGCTCGGGGATGATCCGGTCCACGGTGCCGTCGCGGAGCAGGTCGGCTGCGCCGATGCGCTGGGCGCGGGCGAGCTCCGCGGCGCGGTCCGTGGTGCGGTGCAGGATCACCGAGGCGCCCTCCGGTGGGAGCGGCGTCAGCCAGGCGTGCTCGGTGGCCAGCACCCGGTCGGCCGGGAGCAGTGCGAGCGCGGCGCCGCCGGTGCCCTGGCCGAGCAGCACGCTCAGCGTCGGGACCGGAAGTGTCGTCAGCTCCTGCAGGCACCGGGCGATCTCGCCCGCCAGCGCGCCCTCCTCGGCCTCCCGGCTGAGCCGCGCCCCGGCGGTGTCGATGACCGTCAGCAGCGGCAGGCCCCACTCGGCGGCCAACCGCATGCCGCGCCGTGCGGCGCGGAGACCACCCGGCCCCACGTCCTGCCCCTGCCGCGCGGCGGCGGCCCGGTCGTGCCCGACGACCACACACGCACGCTCCCCGAACCGGGCCAGCGCGACGGTCAGCGCCTCGTCCCGCTCCCCGGCCTGCGTGCCGGACATCCGCACCACCGCCTCCGCGGCACCCAGCACGTCCGCCAACCCCGGCCGCCCACCCGCCCGCGTCACCTGCACGGACCGCCACACGTCGCCCGCCTCGGCGGGCGCCGCCACCAGGCCTGCTGGCCCTCCGACCGACGGCGCCTGGCCGGCCACCGGGCTCGAGGCGGGCGGTGACGCCGTCTCCGCCGCCGGGCCCGTCGCAGTGGGTGGGCGGTCTGCTGCCGGGCTCGCGTTGGGCGCGTCGACAGGGCCGGAGGCCGGGCCCGCCGGGGCCGCCGCAGCGCGGGGGCCCATTGTGGTGGGTTGCGGAGCCAGGATGGTGAGGATGTCGGCCACCCGGGCGCGGACGGCGTCCGTCGGGAGGACCGCGTCGATCGTGCCCAGGCGTTCCAGGTGTTCCGCCTGCTGCACGCCCGGCGGGAACTCCTGTCCGTACAGCGCCTCGTAGACGCGTGGGCCGAGGAAGCCGATCAGGGCGCCCGGTTCTGCCGTGGTGAGCTGGCCGAGGGATCCCCAGGAGGCGAGGACGCCGCCGGTGCAGGGGTGGCGGAGGTGGACCAGGTACGGCAGCCCCGCCGCCTTGTGGGCGGCGAGCGCGGCCACGATCGGGACCATGCCGACGAACGCGGGGGTGCCCTCCTGCATGCGGGTGCCGCCGGTCGCGGGGCAGGCGAGCAGGGGGAGGCGTTCGGCCGTCGCGCGGCGGACGGCCTGCAGCAGGCGATCGGCCGCCGCCACGCCCACCGAGCCCGCGAGGAAGCCGAACTCGCCGACGACGAGGGCGATCCGGTGGCCGTCGACACGGCCCTCGCCGGTCAGCACCGACTCGTCCGCGCCGCCGCTGCGTTCGCGTGCGCGGGCCAGCGCGTCGGCGTAGGGGCCGTCGGTGGGGTTGCCCCGGGGAGGGGTGTCCCAGCTGGTCCAGCTGCCGGGGTCGAGCAGCTGGTGCGCGAAGCGCAGGGCGGTCCGACCGGTCGTCACTTCTTCGCTCCCCGGCGTTGCGGCGGTCGGTCCGGACGGGCGCGCGGACCGAGGGTCGTCTGCTGGGAGCGTATGCGGGGACGGGTGGCGCGGAGGCGGATTCCCGTGGTGGTGCGCGTCACTCGCGCGACGCGCACCACCCTGTCAGCGCCCCGGCAACAGGTCGACGTTGCCGTCGAACTGCCACAGCGGGTTCGGTGTGGCCTTGCCGTTGGCGATGATCACGAAGTAGCCGTTCACCTGTACGGGCCCGTCCCCGTCCGCGGAGTACCGGCCGTTCGCGGTGACGTTGAGCTGGTAGACGGCCTGGGTGGGGACGCCGGTGCCGGGGACGATCCAGTTGACGGTGCAGCGCCAGTCGTTGCCGGGGCCGGCCTGCGCACCCAGCCCCTCGTTCTTGCTGCACACCGCCGTGGTCTGCAACTGCGCTGCGGTGACGGCCGGTTGGTGGATCTCCATCTGCTGGTAGGGGTAGAGCTGGGCGAAGACCGCTGCGACCGACCGCTGGACCTTGGCCTGGGTGATGCCGGAACCGCTCGAGTCGGTCGTGAGGGCGACCACGCCGGCCGTCGCGGCCAGCAGGCCGGCCAGCGGAAGGACGCCCATGGTCAGCATCCGACGGCCCGCTCCGTCGTTGTTGAGGTTGGTGAAGTCCCGGCGCAGGAACAGCAGATAGGCCAGGGCCGTGGCGACGACCGCCCAGAGCAGGCTGACCGCGACGCCGATCAGCAACGGCCCGAGCTGCTGCGGAGCGGCGAACAGACCGTTCCAGGAGATGAAGGCGTAGCCGGGCAGGGCGAGGCGCACCGCGACCGGCAGCGGGAGCATCTGCGCGACCTGCATGCCGAGCGCGGCGAGCATCGGCAGCAGCAGCCCCATGGGGGAGCGGCCCAGGGCGACGGAGCCGAGCAGCCCGATGGCGGCCAGGGCGAGCGTCGGCGCGAGCACGCAGAGCCAGGCGAGCAGGACGGCGTTGCCGGCCTCGCTGCCGGAGAGCTGCTGGCCGCCGAGGCCGATCAGCGGCTGGTTGCCCTCCGCGAGCAGTCCGCCGACCACGCCGGAGACGACCAGCCCGGCCACCAGCAGGGCGATCACGGTGACGCTGGCGACAGCCTTGGCCGCGAAGATGCGCCGGTGCGAGCGGACCGCGACGAGCACGTGGCGCCAGGTGCCCAGCCGGTCCTCGGAGGCGAACACGTCACCGGCCACGACCGAGGTGACCAGCGGCAGCGCCCACGTCCCGGCCCAGCCGAGCACGACCAGCGAGCCGGCCCATCCGGTGGTGTGCATCCACCGGCCGAACAGCGTGTCCGACGGCAGGGTGGCCTGCTGGCCGATCCCGAAGACCAGCAGGCCGGGACCGAGCCAGCAGAGCAGGATCAGCAGCCGCACCCGCCAGGCGGAGAACTGCTTGACGAGTTCGAACCAGACGATGTTGCCGAGCGGGACGGGGCGGCGCGGGCCCGCCGCCCCCGCCCCGGGCGCGGCGGTGGGGGCGTCGACGGTCGTGGTCATCTGCCGCTCTCCTGCTCGCTCTTGTCGGACTGCTCGGTGAGGACTGCCTGCTCGGTCAACGACAGGAACGCCGACTCCAGCGGCGAGACGACCGGTGCCAACTCGCGTACCGCGATGTCGGCGCGCACGATCCGGCCGACCAGCTCGTCCAACGCTGCCACCCGCGCGCGGACGACGATCACGTCGGTGTCCGGCAGCGCCGCGTCCGAGCCCTCGACGACGCCGACCCCAGGGGTCTCGACCGCGAGGGCGCGGGCCGCGCTCGGATCGGTGGCGCGCAGGCGGTAGTCGAGTTCCCGGTCGTCGTCGGAGAGCTTCCGCACCGGGCCGGAGAAGACCACGCGCCCGGCGGACAGGATGGTCACCTCGGAGCAGAGCGCCTCCAGGTCGTCCATCCGGTGGCTGGACAGGACCACCGTGGTGCCCTCGGCGGCGAGCCGGCGCAGGACGCCGTGCACGTGCTTCTTGCCCACGGGGTCCAGCCCGTTGGACGGCTCGTCGAGCACGAGCAGTCGCGGCCTGGTCAGCAACGCCGCTGCCAGGCCGAGGCGTTGGCGCATGCCCAGGGAGAAGCCGCGGACCTTCTGGTCGGCGGCCCCGGTGAGCCCGACCTGCGCCAGGGCCTCGCCGACGTCGCCCACGGGCGCGCCCTCGGGCTGCAGGGTCAGCAGTGTCGCCAGGTTCTGCCGGGCGGTGAGTGTGGGGTAGAGGCCGGGGCCGTCGACGAACCCCGAGACGCCGTCGGGCGCGGGCAGTCCGCGTCCCACCGGCGTGCCGAGGATCTCCAGTTCACCTGTGTCGGCGGCGGCCAGGCCCAGCATCAGACCCAGCAGCGTGGTCTTGCCGGCGCCGTTCGGGCCGACCAGGCCGTGGATCTGACCCTGCGCCACGTTCAGGTCGACGTGGTCGAGTGCGACGACATCACCGAAGACCTTGGTGATGCCGTGGCCCCGCACGGCGATGGTCGTGTCCATCCGTACCTTCCTCGTCGGGGGGTGTCGGGGATGTCGGGGGATCGTCGGGGCCCCCGCCCCGCTGCGAGAGCGGGACGGGGGCTGGTTGTGGAGCGGGCGGGTCAACTCACGTTGAGCGCCGTGTCGTCGAGGACGAACGAGGTCTGGTAGAGCGAGTCCTCGGCGCCGGTGAACTTCAGCGTCACCGTCTGCCCGGCGTACGCGCCGAGGTTGAAGGTGTGCTGCGCGTACCCGGTGTTGTGGTTGAGGTTGGAGTAGGTGGCCAGGGTGCCCAGCACGGTGCCGGAGCTGTTCAGCACCTGCACCTTGAGGGTGTCGTAGGCCGTGGACGTGGTGGTCTCGGCCGTGTTGATGTGCAGCCAGAAGCTGAGGTTGTAGGTGCTGCAGCCGCTGGGCAGGGTGACGCTCTGGGACAGCGTGTCAGTGGTGGTCTTGCCCCACCCGTCGAGCCAGGCGTCGTAGGTGCCGCTGTGCGGCGGCTCGGAGCTGCTGCTGTTGATCACCTCGACCGGGCTGTGCGTCGAGGTGACGGTCCAGGGCGCGGTGTTGGAGGCGCCGTTCTCGAAGCCCGGGTTGCCGAGCAGCTGCCCCGCCAGGCAGGAGCTGCCGGTGGGCGTGGCGGAGGCCTCGTTGCTCTGGGCGCCCTCGCCGATCGCGTTGACCGCGGTGACCTTGTAGTAGTAGGTCTGACCGGCGGTCAGACCGGTGTCGGTGCAGGAGGTCACCGCGCCCAGGCCGCTGCAGCCGCCGCTGGTCAGCAGCGACTCGGTGCCGCTGGAGGTGCTGCGGTAGACCTTGTACGAGGTGATGGTCTCGCCGCCGCTGTTGCTCGGCGGGGTCCAGCTGAGCGAGACCTGGCCGTTGCCCGCGGTCCCCGTGAGACCGGTGGGCGCGCCCGGTGCCGTCGCCGCGATCGGGTCGGCGGTGATGCTCACCGTCGAGGAGGCGGAGTTGGCGGGCGAGGCGCTGTCGGTGACGGTCAGCGTCGCGGTGTACGTGCCCGGGGTGCCGTAGCTGTGGCTCGGGTTCTGGCTGGTGCTGGTGGTGCCGTCACCGAAGTTCCAGCTGTAGTTGTACCCGGGGGTGCCACCGGTGCCGGTGCCGGTGAAGGCGACGTTCAGCGGCACCTGGCCGGAGGTCGGCGTGGCCGAGGCGGTGGCCGCGAGCGGGTTGCCGACGGCGTTGACCGTCGTCGTCACCTGCGACGTCGCGGTGTTCGCCGGCGAGGCGCTGTCGGTGACGGTCAGCGTCGCGGTGTAGGTGCCGGCGCTGGCGTAGGTGTGGCTCGGGTTCTGGGTGGTGCTGGTGGACCCGTCGCCGAAGTTCCAGCTGTAGCTGTACGGGGCGGTGCCGCCGGTGGCCGAGCCGGTGAAGTTCTCCGTCAGCGGGGCGTTGCCCGTGGTCGGGGAGCCGGTGGCGCTGGCGGACAGGGGCGTCTGGCCCTGGACCCAGAAGTCCTCGAGCGGGTCGCCGAGCGCGGCCTGGTCCGCGGTGGTCATCGGGAACGTGGAGGCGCCCAGGTTGTTGTTCGGGTCGATGATCCCGGAGTGCACGTTCTCCATCGTGCGCTCCATCGCCGCGAGCACGTTCGCCGTGGTGTACGCCACGTGCGAGACGTAGTGCTGCTTGACGTAGGCGGGGTTGCCGATGACGAGCAGCGGCACGCGGTAGGTGTTGCTGACGTGGTCCGAGCCGTTGCTGCCGTTCTGGGTGTCGTCCTCGGTGACGACGATGAGGGTGTTGTTCTTGTACGTCGGGTTGGTCATGATCGAGTTGACGATGTTGTTCGTCGCCGTGTCGTTACCGGGGATGTCCTGGTACGTGCCCGGGTGGTCGTTGAACAGCTCGACGTAGTTGTACGACGGCATGCCGTACTGGTTGATGAAGTTGAGGTAGTCGCCGGATATCGTGCTGTCCGGGAGGCTCTGGTTGTTGCAGGTGTACTCGTTGGTGTGCAGCTCCTCCGGGATGGTTGTCCCCGGACGGTTCGGCGGCAGCACCTCGACCTTGCCGTCACCCGGGTTCTTCCAGTAGCCGCTACCGGAGTTGAGCATCCAGTAGATGTCGCCGTTCACGATCATCGAGTACGGGCTGGAGCCGCTGCTGCTGCCGGAGGGTGCGGTGCAGGCGTTGGTGCCCTCGTCCGTGGGGCCGGAGCTGCTCTGCAGGAAGCGGTCGAACTGGGTGCCGTTGGCCGGGTACGACTGCTGCTGGCTGCTGGAGGCGGACTGGCCCGAGAACAGGAACCAGTGGTTGGGGCCCGAGGGCGGCTGCACGCCGGTGCTGTAGGAGTCGGACAGGGAGTAGGTCTTGGCGAGCGAGTGCAGGTCCGGCACGGAGCTGATGTGGTTGGTGCTCTCCACCTGCCCGTTGCAGCCGGCGGCGATGGTGGTGGCGCAGTCGCCGAGGTAGTCGTCGAAGGTGTGGTTCTCGCGATAGATGATCACGAAGTGCTGGAACGGCGGGAAGTACGGCGCCGTCGGGTTCACCGCGGCGGTGGGCACACCCACGACGTTCTGGTGGCCGGCGACCGTCCGCACGACGCTCTTGTTGGTGATCTTGAAGTTCTTGGGCTGCGGGAACTTCGCGAACTCCACGCCCGGTGCGGCGAACTTCGCGCCGGTGCAGTCGAAGTCGTCCGGCTTGTACGACATCGGCCGTTTCCCGACCGGCAGGTTCTTGGCATTCGCCGGGGTGGTGGCCGGGTTGTAGCCCTTCAGTGTGCAGGAGCCGACACCCGATGCGGGGTGGGCGGCGAGCCCGACGCCGTTGGCCACGCTCTCCAGTCCGCCGATCAGCAGGGCGAGGCTGGCGACACCGGTCAGCAGTAAGGTTCTGGATCTCTTCATCGGCACTCCCGTGTCGAGGGCGCGCGAGAACACGCCCGAATCTACGCGCGATGCATGGAGCCATACGGGATTGTGACGACAGGTCAAGGTCACGACAAGTGGCCGTGGTTGATCCACTTCAGACGTGCATACAACGTTCTTGCTTCGTTCCCCTCGTGTGTGGATGGTGGGGAGGCCGAATCGTCAAGAGCGGGTTGACGATCGAGGGTCGTCAACCTACGCTTGACGCATGAGTCCACTCGACATCAGCCTGGCCGACCTGATCGCCCGTCTCGACGAGGAACTCCCCGCCGCCGACGAACTGGCCCGCATCAGCGCCGCACGGCTCCGTGCCCAGACCCTGTCCGACCTCGGCGACCAGCTCGTCGACCACTACGTCAGCAACGCCCGGCGCGCCGGCGCGTCGTGGAGCGAGATCGGCGACGCCATCGGCGTCTCCAAGCAGGCCGCCCAGCAACGTCACACACCCGCCGCGTTCGAGCGGTTCACCGACCTGAACCGCCACGGCATCGTGCTCGCCCAGGAGGCCGCCCGCACGCACCGCCACGACTTCATCGGCACCGAACACCTGCTGCTCGGCCTGCTCGGCGAGCCGCGGGGCCTGGCCCACGCGCTACTGGTGGCGCAGGCCGGCACGGAGCAGCGCGTCCGCGAGGCGGTCGAGGACGTCATGACGCCGCCGGGGGAGAAGATGCTGCGCGGGCACATCGCCTTCCACCCGGAGAGCAAGCAGGCGATCGACCAGGCCCGCGCCGCGGCGACCGACCTCGGTCACGACCGGGTCGGCACCGAGCACCTGCTGCTCGGCCTGATCCGCGTCACCGAGAGCCCGGCCGCACGGATCCTGGGCACCCTCGGCTTCGCCTCGGACGCCCTCCACGAGACGGTCCGGACCGAGATCGCGGCACGGTTCCCGTCCGGAGGCCCGGACGCTCAGAGGTGAAAGGCGCGGAACAGGCCGACCGTGTTGCCCATCAGGAAGACGCCGTACCCGGCCAGCATCAGGCCCGCCAACCGGGCCGGTACGCGGCCTACGGCCCGGCGCGCCGCCGCCGCGCCGTCGAAGCCGAAGCCGTCGCCGAGAGTGCGCAGGGCGCGCGCCGGGACGACGGCCAGCACTGCGCCGACGGCCAGGAGCAGGAGCGCGATGAGTACAGGGAGCGCGGCCAGTTCGAGCAGGCCCATGGGAGTCTCCGATCAGGTGGGCGGGGGAGGGGTCAGCGCCGGAACTCGGCGAGGCGGGGGCGGGCCCCGAGCAGGCAGAGCAGCGCGACGGCGGCCGCGCCGGCGGCGAGCAGCGGGAGGTCGGTGTCCAGCTCCGCCGAGCCGTCGCGGACGGCGCCGTGGAAGGCGTCCGCGTTGACGCCGATCAGCTGCTGCAACGCGGCGTCGTGGGCGCCGAAGTCGGCGTCGGAGCCGCCGGCGGCATAGCTGGTGTCGTAGGCGATCGCCTGGGACAGCTGGCCCTGCGCGACGAAGGCGCGGATCTTCCGGTCGTCCACCTGGTAGGCCTGGTAGGCGGACAGGGTCCTCTCGGCGGCGGCGCGCTCGCCCGGAAAGGTGATGTTGCGGAACTCGGTGCCGTAGAAGCCCTGGAACCGCACGTCGTCGTGGTTCGCCCGGTAGGCGCCCACCGCGCTCGCCAGCTGCCCGTCGTAGTCGGCGATCGTCGCGCCGGGCAGCGTCAGCACTGCCTGCGAGGTGGTGAGGAAGGAGTCCTGGTAGCTCGCCGCCCGGTCGGCGTCCAGCAGGTAGCGGCTCTCGTCCGCGTTGGCGTCCGCGACCAGGGCGCGAGCGCGGGTGAGGGCGACGACGGAGTCGAAGGCGTCGTGGCGGGCCACGCGCTGGTACTCGCGCTGGTCCGGGAAGAGTGAGGTGGCCAGCCCCAGCAGCGCCGTCGCGATGAGCGTCGCCGCCGCGAGCGCCGGGTTGACGACGCGTCGGAACCGGAGCGTCAGCCAGGCCTGCACCGCGACCAGCCCGGCGAGCAGGGCGACGAGCAGGACCAGTGACCACACCAGAGCCGTCGACAGCGCGGAACGCTGCGCGGTGTAGGTGGTCTCGTAGGCGGAGTTGTTCGCGATGACCAGCCGGTCCGCGGCGGGCAGCAGTCGGCTCCGCATCAGGTCCGTGGCCTGCCGGTACAGCGTGAGCGCGGCCGGCAGCGGGTGGCCGGCCGGACGGTGTGCGCTGTCGTTCAGCGCCATCGAACGCCCGGCGAGGTCCTGGTACTGCCCGAGCCCGTCCAGCGCCGAGGCGAGCGCCTGCTGTGCGCCCGCGTTGCCGGCGGCGGCAAGGGTGGCCTGCTGCAGGTCGCGGTCGGCGGTGGTCCGGTCGGTGGCGAAGTCGGTGAGCGCGGTCGATCGCGCGGAGGCGAAGGCCGGGTCGGCGCCGAAGAGGATGATGTTCGCGCTCTGCGCGTCCAGGTCGGTCAGCGCCTGGTAGAGGCCGGTCGCGTCGACCACCTGCGGCGCCTGCCGGTCCCCGATCGTGCTCCACGCGTCCCGCGCGCCGGACGCGGCGCTCACCGTGACGACGCCGACCAGGACGGCGAGCGTCACGCAGCCGAGCGTGAGCGCGCGCAGTTGCGCGGGGACGGTGCGGGGGAGTCTCGAGCGAGCTGCACGCGGTGCACGAGGTGCACGAGGCGGGCGGGTTCTGGTGTCGACAGCGGCCACAGCCGCACACTCTCCACCCCCGCGACCTGCGCGGATGCTCGCCCTGACGGAGTCCTGACGCGATCGGCCGTCCTCTTTACGCCGTCTTAGCCCGACGGCGGCGGTGCGGACTCGGGTGACCCTGACGTCCCTTTTGTCCCACCTGTTCGGGTGAGCGCTAAGACGGCGCAAAGGTTCCGGATCGGCCCGCAAGGAGGCCGTCAAGGACGCACTTACACCCTCCTCACGTGGGGTTTCCTTTCGTAGGCCGCCACCGGGCGGCACCACCGGATCCGAAGTCCGGCGGAGCAGGACTCATCTTCGACTTGAGGTGCGGTTCCCATGCAGGACCTGTTTTTCGTGGGGGTGACGGTCGTCGTGTTCGTCGTCCTCGCCCTGATCGTCAAGGGGGTGGAGCGGCTGTGAGCGCTGACAACATCGTCGGGCTGATCGTGTCCGTCGCCCTGGTCGCCTACCTCGTCGCGGCTCTGATCCGTCCGGAGAAGTTCTAGTGAACGCAACCCTCGCGGGCCTGCTGCAGGCCCTGGCTCTGGTCGCCGCGCTGGCGCTGTCGTACCGGCCGCTCGGCGACTACATGGCGCACGTGCTCTCCACGCGCAAGCACTGGCGTGCCGAGCGCGGCATCTACAAGCTGATCGGTGTCGACGGCGACGCCGAGCAGACCTGGCCGGCATACCTGCGCTCGGTCCTGGCCTTCTCCTTCATATCCGTTCTCTTCCTCTACGCCTTCCAGAGACTGCAGGAGCACCTGTGGCTCTCGCTGGGCTTCCCGGCGGTCACTCCGGCGACCGCGTGGAACACCGCCGCGTCCTTCGTTACCAACACCAACTGGCAGTCGTACTCGGGTGAGTCGACCATGGGCCACCTGGTGCAGATGGCCGGTCTCGCGGTGCAGAACTTCCTGTCCGCGGCCGTCGGCATCGCCGTGGTCACCGCGCTGATCCGGGGCTTCATCCGGCACAAGTCCGACACGCTCGGCAACTTCTGGGTCGACCTGACCCGCATCACGCTGCGCGTGCTGCTGCCGATCTCGATCGTCTTCGCGATCGTGCTGGTCGCGGGCGGCGTGGTGGAGAACCTGCACGCCGCGCACGTCATCAACACCCTCTCGGGTGCGCAGCAGTCGATCCCGGGCGGTCCGGTGGCCTCGCAGGAGGTCATCAAGGAACTGGGCACCAACGGCGGCGGCTTCTACAACGCCAACTCGGCCCACCCGTTCGAGAACCCCAACCCGTTCACCAACTGGCTGGAGATCTACCTGCTGCTGGTGATCTCGTTCGCGCTGTGCCGCACCTTCGGCACGATGGTGAAGTCCCAGAAGCAGGGCTACGCGATCGTCTCGGTCATGGGCCTGTACTGGGCGGCCTCGGCCGCGCTGATCACCTTCTTCGAGCACCAGCACTCGGGCGCCGCCGCGAAGATCGCCGGTGCCGCGATGGAGGGCAAGGAAGTCCGCTTCGGCATCCCCGGCAGCTCCCTGTTCGCTGCCTCGACGACGCTGACCTCGACCGGTGCGGTCAACTCGATGCACGACTCGTACACGCCACTCGGCGGTGGCGTGACGATCCTGAACATGATGTTCGGTGAGATCGCGCCCGGCGGTACGGGTTCGGGCCTCTACGGCATCCTGGTGCTCGCCATCGTCACGGTCTTCGTGGCGGGCCTGATGGTCGGCCGCACCCCCGAGTACCTGGGCAAGAAGCTGGGTGCGAGGGAGATGAAGTTCGCCTCCCTCTACATCCTGACCACTCCGGCGATCGTGCTCTGCGGCACCGGCCTGGCCATGTCGCTCAGCGCCGGTCACGGCGGCGGCATGCTGAACACCGGCCCGCACGGCTTCTCCGAGGTGCTCTACGCGTTCACCTCCGCGGCCAACAACAACGGCTCCGCGTTCGGCGGCATCACGGTGACCAGCAACCACTGGCAGGAGGCCCTCGGCCTCGCGATGCTCTTCGGCCGGTTCCTGCCGATGGTGTTCGTGCTGGCGCTGGCCGGTTCGCTGGCCAAGCAGCAGCAGACGCCGGAGTCCACCGGCACCCTCAAGACCCACAGCCCGCTCTTCGTCGGCATGCTCTCCGGCGTCGTCCTGATCGTCGTCGGGCTCACCTACTTCCCGGCCCTGGCTCTCGGGCCGCTCGCGGAAGGTCTCCACTGATGTCCACGCCCACCCTGAGCTCTCCGGCGCAGACGCCGGACGTGCAGCAGCCCGAGCTCCCGACCGAGCGTCGCATCGGCGGTGGCCTGCTCGACCCGAAGCAGCTGCTCAAGTCCTTCCCCGACGCGTGCAAGAAGCTCGACCCGCGCGTCATGGTCAAGAACCCGGTCATGTTCGTGGTCGAGGTCGGCTCGGTGCTGACCACGATCTCGGCGATCGAGAAGCCCAGCGTCTTCGCCTGGGTGATCACCGTCTGGCTGTGGCTGACGGTCGTCTTCGCCAACCTCGCCGAGGCCGTGGCCGAGGGCCGCGGCAAGGCCCAGGCGGACACCCTGCGCAAGACCCGCACCGACACCATGGCCCGCCGCGTCGTCGGCGACTGGGCGCCCGGCATGACGGGGGTGCGCGAGGAGGAGGTCTCCGCGACGCAGTTGCGTCTCGGCGACCACGTGATCGTCGAGGCCGGCCAGGTCATCCCCGGCGACGGTGACGTCGTCGAGGGTGTCGCCTCGGTGGACGAGTCGGCGATCACCGGCGAGTCGGCGCCCGTCATCCGGGAGTCCGGTGGTGACCGCTCCGCGGTGACCGGTGGTACGAAGGTCCTGTCGGACCGGATCGTCGTGAAGATCACCTCGGAGCCGGGCAAGACGTTCATCGACCGCATGATCGCCCTGGTCGAGGGCGCGGCCCGGCAGAAGACGCCGAACGAGATCGCGCTCAACATCCTGCTCGCCTCGCTCACGATCGTCTTCCTGCTCGCGGTCGTGACGCTGCAGCCGATGGCGAAGTACGCGGGCGCCGAGCAGACGATCGTCGTGCTCGTCTCGCTGCTGGTCGCGCTGATCCCGACCACGATCGGTGCGCTGCTGTCGGCGATCGGCATCGCCGGTATGGACCGCCTGGTCCAGCGCAACGTGCTGGCCATGTCCGGCCGCGCCGTCGAGGCCGCGGGCGACGTGTCCACCCTGCTGCTCGACAAGACCGGCACCATCACCTTCGGCAACCGCCAGGCCGCCGAGTTCGTGACCGTCCGCGACGTCGACCAGGCCGCTCTGGCGGACGCCGCGCAGCTCTCCTCGCTCGCGGACGAGACCCCCGAGGGCCGTTCCATCGTCGTCCTGGCGAAGGAGAAGTACGGCCTGCGCGAGCGGGCCCAGGGCGAGTTGGCGCACGCCACCTGGATCGAGTTCACCGCCCAGACCCGCATGTCCGGCGTGGACGTCGACGGCGCCTCGACCCGCAAGGGCGCAGCCGCAGCCGTCGCCAACTGGGTCAAGGAGAACGGCGGTTCGACGGACAACGAGCTGGACGTCACCGTGGAGCGGATCTCCAACCTCGGTGGCACGCCGCTCGTGGTCGCGGAGAAGAAGGGCTCCGAGCCGGCGCGCGTCCTGGGCGTCATCTACCTCAAGGACGTCGTCAAGCCGGGCATCAAGGAGCGCTTCGCCGAGATGCGCGCCATGGGCATCAAGACGGTCATGATCACGGGCGACAACCCGCTGACGGCCGCCGCGATCGCCGAGGAGGCCGGTGTCGACGACTACCTCGCGGAGGCCACTCCCGAGGACAAGATGGCCCTGATCAAGAAGGAGCAGGAGGGCGGCCGCCTGGTCGCCATGACCGGTGACGGCACCAACGACGCCCCCGCGCTCGCGCAGGCGGACGTCGGCGTGGCGATGAACACCGGGACCTCGGCCGCCAAGGAGGCCGGGAACATGGTGGACCTGGACTCCAACCCGACCAAGCTCATCGAGATCGTCGAGATCGGCAAGCAGCTCCTGATCACCCGAGGCGCGCTGACCACCTTCTCGATCGCCAACGACGTCGCGAAGTACTTCGCGATCATCCCGGCGATGTTCGCGGCGGTCTACCCGGGCCTCGGGCACCTCAACATCATGCACCTGCACAGCCCGATGTCCGCGATCACCTCGGCGATCATCTTCAACGCCCTGATCATCATCGGCCTGATCCCGCTCGCCCTGCGCGGCGTGCGCTACCGGCCCTCCTCCGCGCAGTCGCTGCTGCGCCGGAACCTCGGGCTCTACGGCATCGGCGGTCTGATCCTGCCGTTCGTCGGCATCAAGGCGATCGACCTGATCGTCCAGTTCATCCCCGGCCTGCACTGACCAGAAGTGGTGTGAATCCTCATGGCTAAGCCCCTTCCGACCCCGGTTCGGAACCACCTCACCGGTCTGCGCCTGCTGTTGCTCTTCACGGTGCTCTGCGGCCTCGCGTACCCGCTCGTCGTCACCGGTATCTCGCAGGTCGCCTTCTCCCAGCAGGCCAACGGCTCGCTGGTGAAGGACGCCCACGGCACCGTCGTCGGCTCCTCGCTGATCGGCCAGAACTTCACGATCGTCGCCAAGGACGGCAAGTCCCAGACGCCGGATCCGAAGTTCTTCCAGTCCCGCCCCTCGGCGGCGGGCAGCCTCGGCTACGACCCGACCGCCTCGGCCGGCACCAACCTGGGCACCAACTCCCAGGTGCTGGTGACGAACTACACGCAGCTGAAGTCCGACATCGCCAAGTTCAACGGCGTCGCGGAGAGCGCGGTCCCGGCGGACGCGATCACCTCCTCCGGATCCGGCCTGGACCCGGACATCAGCCCGGCCTACGCCGAGATCCAGGTCAAGCGCGTCGCCCAGGCCCGTGGCCTGTCCGTCGACAAGGTCGAGGCGCTGGTGAAGCAGCACACCCAGGACCGCACGCTCGGGTTCCTGGGAGAGCCCCGGGTGAACGTCCTCGAGCTCAACATCGCCCTGACCGAGCTCGGCTGAGACAGGGCACCTTCCGTCCGGCCGCGCGGCGCCTCCCCGCTCCGCGCGGCCGGACCTGCGGCCGGAGAGGGAGTTCGTGGTGTCAGCGGGTGACGGACCGTCATCGCCGGGAAGGCTGAAGGTCTTCCTCGGCTCGGCTCCGGGAGTCGGCAAGACCTACCGCATGCTCGACGAGGCGCACCGCCGACTCGGCAGAGGCCAGGACCTGGTGATCGGCTACGTCGAGTGCCACGGCCGCCCCCACACCGAGGCCCAACTGCAGGGCATCGAGGTGGTCGTCCGCGCCGAACGTGCCTACCGCGGTGGACGGTTCACCGAGATGGACGTGGACGCGGTGATCGCCCGGCGCCCCGAGGTCGCCGTCGTCGACGAACTCGCCCACACCAACGTCCCGGGCGGCCGCAACGCCAAGCGCTGGCAGGACGTCGAGGAGCTGCTCGCGGCCGGGATCGACGTCCTCGCGGCCGTCAACGTGCAGCATCTGGAGTCGCTCAACGACGTCGTCCAGAAGATCACCGGCGTGCCGCAGCGCGAGACCGTCCCCGACGAGGTCGTCCGACGGGCCGACCAGATCGAGCTGGTCGACATGGCCCCCGAGGGCCTGCGCCGTCGCATGGCCCACGGCAACGTCTACGCGGCCGAGAAGGTCGACGCGGCGCTCTCCAACTACTTCCGCGTCGGAAACCTCACCGCCCTGCGGGAGTTGGCGCTGCTCTGGCTGGCCGGACGCGTCGACGAGGGCCTGCAGCGCTACCGGGCGCAACACGAGATCCACAAGGTCTGGGAGACCCGTGAGCGGGTCGTCGTCGCCCTGACCGGCGGGCCCGAGGGGGAGACACTGATCCGTCGCGCCGCCCGGATCGCGGACCGCGCCGGCAGCGGCGCGCTGCTGGCCGTCCACGTCGCCCGGTCCGACGGCCTCGCCGACACCGACCCGGGCGCGCTCGCCGCGCAACGGCAGCTCGTCGAGGGCCTCGGCGGCAGTTACCACTCCGTCGTCGGCGACGACATCCCTGTTGCGCTGCTGGACTTCGCCCGCGCGGCCAACGCCACCCAACTGGTGCTCGGCACCAGCCGCCGCGGCTGGATCCGCCGCGCGCTGACCGGCGGGCGCGGCATCGGCGAGACCACGATCGAGCTCTCCGGCGACATCGACGTCCACATGGTCACCCACGAGCGCTCCGGCCGCGGGCGTCTGCCGGTGCCGGGCACCGGCCTGCGCCGACTTCCGCGCCGCATCGCCGGGCTCGCCTCCGGCCTCGTCCTGCCCGCGCTCCTGACGGCCCTGCTCTGCCTGGTCCGCGGCTCCGTCAACCTCACCAGCGACACGCTGCTCTACCTTGCCGTCGTCGTCGGGGTGGCGCTGCTCGGCGGCATCCTCTCGGCCCTGCTCGCCTCCGTGACGGCCTCGTTGCTGCTCAACTACTACTTCATCCCGCCCGTCCACGAGTTCACCATCGCCGAGCCCAACAACGTGCTGGCGCTGGTGGTCTTCGCACTGGTCGGCACGGTCGTCGCCGGGGTCGTCGACACCGGCGCCCGCTTCTCGCGCCGCGCGGCGCGAGCGGCGGCCGAGGCGGAGACCCTCTCCGCGCTCGCCGGCAGCGTGCTCCGTGGCGACCGGGCCGTCCCGGCACTGCTGGACCGGTTGCGGGAGACCTTCGGGATGCACGAGGTCTTGCTGCTGCGCTCCGGCGCCCCGATCGCATCCGCGAGCGCCCCGTCGGGAGCGCCCGCCGCGCCGTCGGGAGCGCCCGCCGCGCCGTCGGCCCCGGCACCGTGTCCGGAGGCCTCCGGCCTTCCGGTGTCGGGTGTTGGGGCCGCTGGTGGCTTGCCTGCGGTCGACGCGCAGACCGGTCTTTCGGCGTCGGGTGTTGGGGCCGCTGGTGGCTTGCCTGCGGTCGACGCGCAGACCGGTCTTTCGGCGTCGGGTGTTGGGGCCGCTGGTGGCTTGCCTGCGGTCGACGCGCAGACCGGTCTTTCGGCGTCGGGTGTTGGGGCCGCTGGTGGCTTGCCTGCGGTCGACGCGCAGACCGGTCTTTCGGCGTCGGGTGTCGGGGCCGCTGGTGGCTCGCCTGCGGTCGACGCGCAGACCGGCCTTCCGGCCTCGGGTGTTGGGGCCGGTGGCGACTTGGCCGCCGCCGACATGCACACCGGTGCCCCGGCCACAGTCGCCGCGCGCCCGACTTTCGAGGCCGCCACTGCCGGGGGCGCCGCTGTCCAGGCCGGCGCCGTCGAGGCCACGGATGTCCGCGCCGCCGATGTCGAGGAGTTGGCCGTCGAGGAGTTGGCCGTCGATCGTGACACGACGCTCGTGCTCCGGGGACGGCCGCTCCCGGCCGCCGATCGGCGGGTGCTGGCGGCGTTCGCCGACCATGTGGCCGTCGCGCTGGAACGCGACCGGCTCGCGGAGGCGGCCGCCGAGGTCGAGCCCGTCCGGGCCGCCGACCGGCTGCGCAGTGCGCTGCTCGCCGCCGTCAGCCACGACCTGCGCACCCCGCTCGCGGTCGCGCTGGCCTCGGTCTCCTCGCTGCGCAGCCACGACGTGGAGTTCACCACCGCCGACCGCGCCGAGCTGCTCGGCACCGCCGAGGGCTCGCTGCTCAAGCTCAACCGGCTGGTCGACAACCTGCTCGACATGAGCCGGCTCCAGGCGGGCGCGCTGTCCCTGCACATCCAACCCACCGCGTTGGCCGACGTGCTGTCCGCCGCGCTCGACTCGCTCCCGGACGAGCACGCCCCCGTCCGCCGCAGCGGGTTGGCCGACACCCCGGCAGTGCTTGCCGATCCGCCACTGCTGGAACGGGTGTTGGCCAACCTCACCGCCAACGCGCTGCGGCACGGCGGCGGTCGGTCGGTCAGCGTCGCAGCGAGTGCCCACGGCGAGCGTGTCGAGGTGCGCGTCGTCGACCGGGGACCGGGCGTGCCGCTCGCCGACCGGGAGCGGATCTTCCAGCCGTTCCAGCGTCAGGGCGACCACGACAACAGCAGCGGCATCGGTCTCGGCCTCGCCCTCTCCCGAGGCCTGGCCGAGGCGATGGGCGGCACGCTCCAGCCCGAGGACACCCCTGGCGGTGGGCTGACCATGGTCCTCTCGCTGCAGGCGGCACCGACCCCCGGACCCACCAGTCCTGCCAGTCCAGTCAGCAACGAAACGGCTGTCCCGTGACCCGAATCCTGATCGTCGACGACGAACCGCAGATGCTGAAGGCCCTGCAGATCAACCTCCAGGCCCGCCACTACACCGTGGCCACCGCCGCCGACGGCAGACGCGCGCTGCTGGAGGCGACCCAGAACCCCCCGGACGCGATCATCCTGGACCTCGGCCTGCCGCAGATCGACGGCCTGCGGGTGCTCCAGGCGCTGCGCGCCTGGAGCCAGGTCCCGGTGATCGTCCTGTCGGGACGGGCCGAGTTCTCCGAGAAGGTGGAGGCGCTCGACGCGGGTGCGGACGACTACGTCACCAAGCCCTTCGCGATGAACGAGCTGCTGGCCCGCCTGCGGGCGGCCCTGCGCCGCCCGACCAGGGCGGAGCCGACCGCGCCGACGGTCGTGATCGGCGAGTTCACCGTCGACGTCGCCGGCGCGGTCGTGCGCCGCACCTCGGGTGAGGGCCCGGCTCTCCGGCTCACCCCGACGGAGTGGCGCATCCTGGCCGTCCTGCTGGCCCACCCGGGCAAGCTGGTGACGGGTCGTCGGATCCTGCAGCAGGTCTGGGGGCCGGGGCACGAGCAGAAGACCAACTATCTGCGCGTCTACTTCGCCGGCCTGCGCCGCAAGCTGGAGACGGACGCGGCCCACCCGCGCCACCTGCTCACCGAGCCCGGCATGGGCTACCGCTTCGAGCCCTGACCGGTCACGGGACCAACTGGGCGACACCCTCACCGACGGACCAGTCGACGCGCTCGTTCTCCGTGAGCGTCACCACGACGTCCTGGGGACGCACGCCCGCGTCGGCCTCCAGGTTCCGGACGATGCGGCGGTAGAGGTCCTGCCTCTTCTCGTCGCTGCGTCCGCGCACCAGGGTGATCTGGACGAACACCACGTCGCGGCGCTCGACGCCGAGATAGTGCTCGTCGAAGACCAGCTCGTGCGCGGGGTGGGTGGTGAGGATCTGGAACCGGTCGTCGGCGGGGATGCCGATCGCATCCACGAGGGCGTGGTGCACGCCGTCGGAGATCGCGCGAAGGGTCTCGGGGGACTTGTCGGAGCGGGCGTCGATACGGACGAGCGGCACGGTCGCCTCCAGTGTTCGATGTGGGACGAACATAACAGTGTTCGTCCCACATCGAACAGTCCCACGGGTGGGGAGGCTAGTCGTGGGCGTACGTCGGGCCGCCCGTCAGCACCGCGGCCCCTTGCGGCTGCGGCTGGATGACGTCGACCGCGCTCGTGACGGTGTCGAAGTTGCTCCCGTTCGCGTCCGCGGCCACGACGGCCGCGACCCGGGCCGGGCCGGTGCTCGGGTTCCCCGCGTGGATGATCAATCCGGCAGCCGCGGCGGCGAGCCCCGCGACGGCCCGCACGGTCCACTTGGACATGACCGTTCCCCCGTTCGTCCCATGCCGGCAGTCTCTCTGCCGCCAGTGATGGAAACACCGGACCGTCGCTACCGGCAAGAGCGCGGCACCGCGCTAGGCTCGGCGACACAGAGCAACGGGAGGCGAAATGTCGCGTGTCCGGGTCCACAACTTCTCCGTCTCGCTGGACGGATACGCCACCGGCGAGGGCCAGAGCCTGGAGGCTCCGTTCGGCCACGCCGGGACGCGGTTGCACGAGTGGTTCTTCCCCACCCGTTCCTTCCGGGCCATGCAGCAGGAGCAGGCCGACGGCACCCTCGGGGTCGACGACGCCTTCGCGTCGCAGTGGAGTCCGGGCATCGGCGCGGAGATCATGGGGCGCGGCAAGTTCGGCCCGCAGCGCGGACCGTGGCCGGACGAGGAGTGGCAGGGCTGGTGGGGTGAGAACCCGCCGTTCCACACGCCCGTGTTCGTGTTGACCCACCACCCGCGGCCGTCCCTCACCATGGCCGGCGGCACCACCTTCCACTTCGTGGACGCGTCGCCGAAGGAGGCCCTGGCGCTGGCCCGCGAGGCGGCCGGGGGCCTGGACGTGCGGATCGGCGGCGGCCCGTCGACGGTGCGCGCCTTCCTGACGGAGGATCTGGTCGACCTCCTCCACGTGGTCGTCGTCCCCATCGTGCTCGGGCGCGGGGTGCGGCTGTGGGACGGTCAGGAGAGCCTCAGCGAGCGGTTCGACGTGGAGTCGGCCAGCTCGCCCACCGGCGTCACCCATCTGACGTTCACCCGGCGGACGCCGTCGTGACCGCGCACCTGGCCTCGCGCGACGGCACGACGCTGGCCGTCGACACCATCGGCCACGGCGCGCCCCTGGTCCTCGTCGGCGGCGCCTTCAACGACCGCTCCACCGTGGCCGGGCTCGCCGTGGAGCTCGCGCCGCGTTTCACCGCGGTCAGCTACGACCGCCGCCGTCGCGGCGCCAGCGACGACCGCGCCGACGAGTACCGCGTCGCGGCCGAGCTGGACGACCTCGCCGCGGTGATCGCGCACGTCGGCGGCCGGGCCGCCGTCTTCGGGCACTCCTCGGGCGCGGCCCTGGCCCTCGACGCCGCGGCCCAGGGCCTGCCGGTCGACCGCGTCGCGGTCTACGAACCCTCCTTCTGTGCAGACCCGTCGCTGCCCCGGCCCGCGGTCGACGTCCTCGACCGCCTCACCGCGCTCCTCGCGTCGGGCGACGCGGAGGGCGCGACGGAGCTGTTCCTCGGCGAGGTCATCGGCGTCCCGGGCGAGGCGCTGGTCGGGATGCGGGAGAGCGACAACTGGCCGTTCCTCGTCGAAAAGGCCCCGAGTCTGCCCTACGACCTGCTCCTCAGTGAGCCCTGGCGGCTGCTGCCCCCGGAACGCCTCTCCGGCATCGGGATCCCGACCCTCGCTGCCTACGGCGACCGCACCTCCCCCTGGCTCTCCGCGGCCGCCCGCGCCGTCGCCACCACCGTGCCGGGCGCGGAACTCCACATCCTCCCGGGCGAGGACCACTCCGTCCTCCAGCGCCCGAAGGCCCTGGAGCCGCTGCTGCGGGAGTTCTTCGGCTGAGTCAGGCCACGACCGCCTCGCGCCTGCCCTACACGAACGGACCGGCCGGCAAAGACGCCATGGGCGGCTCCGGAAAGATGCCGTGTACCTCCCGACGGTGCCGTCGGCGGAGGACTCTCACGTCTGCCTCGCGACTGGCGTCTCCGGCCAACCGAGCCGCCGTCTCCTGCTGGTCCAGCCTGGCGCACTCTGCGCAGTTCTCCGTGGTGGTGGTCATGGTCAAGATGTACCGGCCATCCGTGGCTGAATCACCCACCAGGACGAGGACAGTCGGGCCGTTGTAGCCCTAGGCTCTGAAACGGCCCGAACGTCCCATGGGGGAGCGTTGAACCAATCGCTACGGTCTGCTATGGCCGATGCCGGTCTGACACCGCGACAGTTAGCGGGACGGTGCGGCGTCACCCCCAAGACGGTAGAACGCTGGCTCGCGGACCCGGACCGCGTACCCCATGCACGGAACCGTGAGGATGCCTGTAGGGCGCTGGGAGTGGACGAGGAAATGATCTGGCCACAGGCAGTCAGAGACAAGATCAAGACGGGTCATGACCGCGAGCTGGTCCAGTTCTACCCGTACCGCTCCGCATGCCCGTCGTCGGTGTGGGCCGGGTTGATCGCGGACGCCGAGCAGGACGTGATTCTCGCCGGGTACACCAACTATTTCGTGTGGCTGGAGCAGCCCGCGTTCGCCGACACGATCCGGCGCAAGGTCGAGGCCGGGTGCCGGGTGCGGTTTCTGCTCGGCGACCCGGACGGCGACGTGACCAGGCAGCGGGAGGTCATCGAGGACACGGCCCTGTCGGTCTCCACGCGCATCCAGATCACGCTGGAGAATCTCCGGACCCTCGGTCCGCTGAACGGCCTGGAGGCGCGCTACAGCACTTCGCAGGATGCCATCAACCACGTCTCCCTGAGCGTCTTCCGCTTCGACTCCCAGGAGTTGGTGACGCCCCACCTGGCCCGGCTCGTCGGCCACGATTCCCCGCTGCTGCATCTGCGCAAGGCCGAGGACGGCGGACTCTTCGACCGCTTCCGCGACCACGCCGAGGAGCTATGGGGGCGCGGCATACCGATCGCGTAGTGGACGCCTCCATCGCTCGCGCGGCGGCTTCGCCACCGAGCTCCACCTGAGTGTGGACGGCCGCTGCCGCATTCTGTCGCTGGTCATCACCGCTGGGCAACGCGCCGACTGCACCCGGTTCGAGGAGGTGATGCGACAGATTCGGGTACCGCTCCTGGCCCCCAACGCCATCGAGCGGGCAATCACCACTGCAGCGGCCCCTGTGGTCTGGCTGCGATCGTGAGCGCCAGAGCCGTGATCAGTCGTCTTGGGGCAGGTGGAAGTAGACCGTGCCCGACCGCCAAGGCCCGTGCTCAGTCATCTCCGACTCGATGACGACATCCTGAACCTCAGCAGGGCCCAACGCTTCGATCGAATCGGCCAGACTCCGCAGGAGCGCCGGCACGCTGTCACAGCCCGGACCTGCAGGATTGGCCTGAGAGAAGTGGCGAATGGTCCAGGATTCCGGAGTGTTCGTCATGGGCCTGATCGTAAGACCCGCCCCGCCCGGGTTTCTGTCCGGCTCCGGCTGAGGCGGGCCGCTGTCGGGTGCGCGCAGAGCATCGTCAGGTGCGTTCGGGCCATAGGTCGTCTCTCTTAATTGATCTTGCAGGGCCAAATGCCGTTGAGCTCGTGGCGGGCTGCCCGGAAGGCTGGCGCCATGAGCGCTCGACACTTCGTCTTCCTCGATCCCGACGGCATGAGTGCCGGCGGCTGGCTGTATGTCGTGGTCGAGGCCAAGACCGGGGTCTTCTACCAGCAGCAGTACGGTGGAACGGCTTGCCGGCAGGGGCGGGTCGAGGGCTTCCTGGTACCGCTGTTCGGTCCAGATCAGCTGGACGCGTTGCGCGAGCTGTTCGAGGAGCACTTCCGTGGTGCCGGCACCTGGAACTTCGGGTGGCCGGATGACGAGCGGGACAGGCTCCGCGAGATCATCGGAGCTCTGCGCTACTGGGCATCCGACGGGACCGCCGAGGAGCCGCACGCTCTGCGGCTGGATGAGAGCCGGATCCGTGAGACCGATGAGGCGTGGGTACCGGTGATCACGCCGGACGGTCGCGGCGTGCTGGTGTGGTTCAACTCGGACTGAACACGATGATCAGCTGTCGGCCCCGAGACGGAGGATCAGTGCCGCGATGACCACCCCTGCCTGGTAGCAGGCCGCGGGCTTGTCGAACCGGGTTGCCACGGCGCGGAACTGCTTCAACCGGGCGAAGCACCGCTCGATGACGTTCCGACCTCGGTAGGCGATGAGAGACGGCCTAGCAGGCGAGTGTCAGCGGGGTGCCGGACCCGGTGGAGACCGGGCGGCGGTGGCGCAGGCGGCGGGGGAGGTCGGCGAGGAGCGCCGGGGCCGGGACGGTGAGGACGGGGCAGGCGGCGTGCGCGACGCAGTAGCGGGCCGTGGCGCCGTGCGTGAGACGGGCGAGGCCGCCACGCGGCCCGGCCGCGAGCACGAGCAGGTCGTCCGGGCGGTCGGCGGCGGCCACCAGCGCCGGGCCGGCGCTGCCCCGCAGCGAGACCAGCTCGAGCGCCGGGACGTCCGGCACGCCGCCGAACGCCTCGTCGAAGGCGTTGCGCAGCCGCCACTGGGCCTCCTGCTCCCAGATCCGCAGCAGCTCCGGGCAGGGCGCCCGCCGGTAGGCGATCTCGCCGCCCACCGGCACCCAGGCGACCACCGCCCGCAGGCCGACCCCCTCTCGCTGTGCCTCGCCCATGGCGACACGCAGCGCCTGCAGACTGCTGGGGGTCCCACTCACACCGACGACGACGCGACCGGGCTGCGACATGTCCGACGACCTTCTTCTTCTCTTGGCTCTCGTGCGGCTCTCTTGGACCGAGCGCGATGACGGATGCGGTGGCCTGGGCGCCCAGGCCACCGCCGCGACCCATTCCACCCTGACCGGGAGCCGTCCCCTTGCCGCTTTGACGCTCTCCGTACGCCCCTGCACGGAGCTTTGACGTCGGCTTATCCGCCGTCGCGGTGCGTGCGGCAGGCAACGGGGCGGGGGAGCGCCTGGTGGCCGCCGGTGGGCAGCATGCGGGCCTCGGCGCGGTCGCTGATCTCGGCGCGGATGATGCCGCTGGCGTCGGCGTAGACGGGGTGCCCGCCCGGGCCGGTGGCGCCGGTCGCGTGGACGACCACGACGTCCTCGCTCCCGTCGCCGGGCGAGCGGAAGACCAGCTCGTAGGCGATGCCGTCGTCCCGGGCCATGGCCGTCTCCTCGCCGCGAGGTGTGCTGTCGGGTCCACCACCGGTTTCCAGTGTGCGCGATCCGTCGGTCCCTGGCCCGCCGTACGGGGTCGCCTAGGATCGGGGCCATGGGTCGATGGGAGCCGAACGCGCGCGGCAGGCTGGAGCAGGCGGCGCTGGAGCTGTACGTCGAGCGCGGCTTCGAGCGGACCACCGTCGCCGAGATCGCCGAGCGGGCCGGGCTGACCGAGCGGACCTTCTTCCGGCACTTCGCCGACAAGCGGGAGGTGCTCTTCGGTGGCTCCTTCCTGCTGCAGCAGCACATGGTCGACGGTGCCGCCGCCGCGCCGCAGGGCGCGACGCCGCTGGAGGCCGTCGGGGCCGCGCTGGACGCCGTCGGGGAGGTGTTCCGCGGTCGGCACGCCCACGCCCGGCGCCGGCAGGCGGTGATCGCCGCCAACCCCGAGCTCCGCGAGCGCGAGCTGATCAAGATGACCACCCTCTCCGCCGCCCTGGCCGAGACCCTGCGGGGACGTGGCCTCGCCGAACCGGCCGCGAGCCTCGCGGCCGAGGCCGGGATCGCCGTCTTCCACGTCGCGTTCGGGCAGTGGGTCGCGGGCGACGAGGAGCAGGACATGCGTCCGCTGCTGCGCGACGCGCTGGAGCAGCTGAGGGCCGTCACCGGTACGGGGTGACCCGGGCGTGGTTCCCGGAGGGCCGGGCGGGGGAGACCTCACCAGGGGCGAAGCTCCGTACACGGTTCGAATCCCAGGAGGTGGCCATGCGGTTACGCGCCCGCGCGCTCATCGCCGTGCTCGCCACGGCTCTGACGCTGCCCGCCGCCCAGGCGGTCTCGGCGGACCTCGCGGTGCCGGGGCACCGGGCGCCGCCGTCGCGCCCGGCAGCTCGGACGGACGTGGCGTCGGGTACGGCGGCGGGTACCACGGCGGGTACGACGTCGGGTACGGCGGCAGGCGGGGCCCTCCAGGTCGGCTCGGTGCGACTGACACCGTGCGGGTCCAAGCCGTCCGGCTGGTGCGGCAAGGTGCAGGAGCCGCTGGACCGCTCCGATCCGACGGGCCCGACCATCGGCGTGGCCTTCGAGTGGTTCCCGGCCACCGGCCCCACAGGCCTTGCCGACCCTGTCGGCACCGTCGTCGCCGTGGACGGTGGGCCGGGGTGGGGTTCCACCTCCTCCCGCGCCGCCTACCTGGCCATGCTCGGCCCGCTGCGCACGCAGCGGAACCTGCTCGTCCTCGACCTGCGCGGCACCGGCCGCTCCGGCGCGATCACCTGCCAGGCCCTCCAGGACGCTCAGGGATCCACCGACACCGATGCGTTCCGTCAGGCTGTCGGTGCCTGCGGCGACCAGCTCGACCACACCTGGAAGCACGCCGACGGCAGCTGGGTCCACGCCGCGGACCTGTTCGGGACCGCCCAGGCCGCCCGTGACCTCGCCGACGTGCTGGCGCAGTTGGCCCTGCCCAAGGTCGACCTCTACGGGGACTCCTACGGCACGTGGTTCGCCCAGAGCTACGCCTCGCGATACCCCCGGACCCTGAACTCCGTGACGCTGGACGCCTCCTACGAGGTCCTCGGCCTGGACCCGTGGTACCGCAGCAGCCTGGCCACCGCGCGTACCGCCTTCGGGCTCGCTTGCGCGCGCTCCAGCGCCTGCGCGGCCGGTGCCCCGCGCGACCCGTGGGCGGCGATCTCCCAACTCGCCACGCTGCTGCGCTCCGCGCCGGTCAGCGGCACCACCACGGACCTGAACGGACACACCGTCGGCGAGACGGTCACCACCGCCACGTTGCTCGACCTCGTCACCAACGCGGGCTCGGATCCGGCCGTCTACAAGGGCCTGCCGGCCGCCGCCGACGCCGTCCTCGACGACGGCGACCCGGCGCCGCTGCTGCGTCTGGCCGCGCAGTCCGTCGGCTACGACAACACCACGCCGCCTCCGCCCGCCTACTCCGACGGCCTGTACTTCGCCGTCGCCTGCACCGACTACCCGCAGTTGTTCGACAGGAGCGCACCGCCCGACCGGCGCGCGGAGCAGCTGCGGCAGGCCGTGGCGGGCCAACCGGCTTCCGCCTTCTCGCCGTTCACCGCGTCCGAGTGGACCGGCATGAACGCCTACACGAACACCTTCACCGGCTGCCTGGACTGGCCCGCACCCGTCCACACCGACCCGCCGGTCACGGCCACCCCGCCGCTGGTGCCGGGGAGCGTGCCCGTCCTCGTCCTCGGCGGCGACCTCGACTCGCTCACCCCGGCCGTCGACGGGCAGCGCGTCGCCCAGCAGATGGGCCCCTCGGCCCGTTTCGTCGGCGTGCCGAACCTGACCCACATCACGGCCATGGCGGACGCCGCGTGGCCCGGGCCCGAGGCCTGCGGGCAGCGCCTGTACCGGCAGTTCACCGCCGACCCGGGTTCGCTCGGCTCCCTCGACACCGGCTGCACGGCGGGAACCACGCCGATCGCCGCCCTCGCCGCCTACCCGGCCTTGCTCGCCGACGTCGCACCGGCCGCCGCCGGCTCCGGCAACCAGGCGGATCCGTCCGCACTCCGGGCGGCCGCGGCGGGCGTGGCGACCGTCGACGACGCTCTCACCCGCTACGGTTACCTGAGCGGCACCCACGACCTCGGCCCGCGGGGCGGGAGTTGGTCCGCCTCCGCGTCCGGCGGCTCCGGCGGCTCCGCCGTCTCCTTCGCCTTCCACGGCACGCGGTGGGTCGGGGACGCGACCACGGACGGAACGGCCCGCTGGGACCGGACGGACGGCACCGTCACCGCCCGCCTGACCGTCCACCGCGACGGCGCACCGGACCTCACCGTGACGGCGAGCTGGAACACCGTCGCGCCCACGACGACGGTCACCCTCGCCGGAACGGTGACAGGCGCGTCACTCCAGGGCACGATGGCACAACCGTGAGCCGGAACCGCGCGGGTTGTTCCGGCGTCACACCAGCATCGGGGAACGGCCGCACGGGGGTGGCATGTCCGGTTGGCCTGCGCACAGCGCGGACGGCCTGGTCCTGGGCGTCCTGGGGGCGGGGCTCACCCTGGTCGCCGGGGCCATCGGGGTGCGGCTGGTCAACCGCTGGTTCTGGCGGCTGCGGGCGCTCGACGAGGGGCTGACGGCCGAGGGCCGGGTGCTGGACGTCGACCGGGAGCCCGGCGACCAGGGCCGCGAGGCGATCACCCGCACCGTCGTCTGGTTCTACGCCCCGGACGGCCGCGAGTTCCGCGTCGAGGACGGCACCGGCCGCTCCCGCGTGCTCGGCGAGCGCGTGCCCCTGCGCTACCTCCCGGACCGGCCCGAGTGGGCCTTCGTCGCGGGGGAGGAGCCGGGGGCGGGCGACACGGTGGTGGTGCTGTTCTTCTGCGTGCTCGTCGCGCTGGCCGGCGTCGTCTGCCTCACACTCGGCGTGGAGATGATCGTGCCGCGCTGATCCCCGGCACCGTCCGGTCCTCGCAGCGCGCGCGTCACCGTAGGGTCGGGACATGACCGTTCACCGCATGCCGGCCGCCGAGGTCGAGGTCTCCGTCGCGCTCGTGCGCCGACTGCTCGCCGAGCAGCACCCCGATCTCGCCGGACTGCCGGTCGAGGTGCTGGCCAACGGGTGGGACAACCTGGTCTGCCGGCTCGGCGCCGACCTGCTGGTCCGGCTGCCGCGCCGAGCGGCCGCGGCCGAACTGCTCGCCCACGAGCAGCGCTGGTTGCCGGAGTTGGCCGGACGCCTGCCGCTGCCGGTCCCCGCGCCGGTGCGGGTCGGGCGGCCCGCGGAGGGCTTCCCGTGGGCGTGGAGCGTCGTGCCGTACCTGCCGGGCGACAACGCCGCACACGCGACGCTCCCGGACTCCGAAGCCGCCGCGCTGGGTGGCTTCCTGGCCGCCCTGCACCTTCCGGCCGCACCCGACGCGCCGGTGAACGTCTTCCGCGGCATCCCGTTGGTCGGTCGCGCCGAGGGCGTCCACGCCGGCCTGGAGCACCTCGCCGACGCCTCCGACCGCGCCGCCGCGCTACGGGTCTGGCAGACCGCCGTCACCGCGCCCGCCCGGACCGGGCCGCCGCTGTGGCTCCACGGTGACCTGCATCCGGCCAACATCCTCGTCGACGCGGGCCGGATCAGCGCGGTCATCGACTTCGGCGACCTCACCTCCGGCGACCCGGCCACGGACCTGGCCGTGGCGTGGATGCTCTTCCCCGACGCCCACCGGCGGTCGGTGCTGCGCCGCGCCTACGGCCGGGCCGATGACGACGCCTGGACCCGGGCGAGAGGTTGGGCGCTCGTGCTGGCCCTGGTCCTGCACACGCACTCCGCGGACAGCCCGTTGATGGCGGGCATCGGCGAGCGGACACTGCGTGCGGTTCTTGCGGACGACGGCCGGGCCGTCTGAGTGTCGTCAAGATCGAGAACCGGGCTGACGGGGCACCGCCAACTGTGGTTCAGTGGACGCCGAGGAACGAGCGCGGAGGTGGAGCTGTGGCGAATCCCGAGGCCGGGGCCGGTGACTGGATGAGGCCGTCACCGGACGACGAGGTCGAGCGGGTGGACCTCCGGACCGACATCGCGCACTCCGCGCGCGTCTACGACTACATGCTGGGCGGCAAGACCAACTTCGCCGCGGACCGGGCCGCGGGCGACAAGATTCTCGCGGAGTGGCCGGGCGCGCACGACTCCGCGCTGGCCGCCCGCGCGGTCATGCACCGGATGGTGCGCCGGCTCGCCGCGGTGCACGGCATCCGGCAGTTCCTCGACGTGGGCACGGGCATACCCACCGCACCGAACCTGCACGAGGTCGCGCAGGACGTCGACCCGTCCTGCCGCATCGTCTACGTCGACAACGACCCCATCGTCCTCGCCCACGCCCGCGCCCTGCTGACCGGCGCGCCCGAGGGGCGCACCGCCTACATCGACGGCGACCTGCGCGAGCCCGGCAAGGTCCTCGCGGACCCGGCGCTGCGCGAGACCCTCGACCTGCGGCAGCCCGTCGCACTGACCCTGATCAACCTCGTGCACTTCCTCTCCGACGAGGCCGCCCTGCCCCTGGTGGCGGAGCTCGTCGCGGCCCTGCCCTCGGGCAGCTTCCTCGCGCTGACGGCCGGAACGGCCGACACCGCGCCCGAACACGCGGCCGTCGCCTCGCGCCGTTACCGCGAGGCGGGCATCGAGAACCACCTGCGCACCCGTGAACAGGTCGCCCGCTTCTTCACGGGCCTGGAGCTGGACGACCCCGGCGTCGCCCTGATCACCCACTGGCACCCGGACCCGGACCCCGACGAGCGCCCGCTGCCCGACCACGAGGTCATGGCCTACGCGGGCCTCGCCCGCAAGCCGTAGCCGGGCCGATCGCGCGCGCCGACCCCGTGGCGGCCGGGGTGTCCACTCAGCCCCGGTCCGCACGTGAGCCGTGGCGCATCCGGTCCGGGACGACGCGGACCTCCTCCACGCCGAGCAGGCCCAGCAGGGGGACCTTTGCGCGGCGCTGGTCCGGGTCCACGGTCAAGCCGTCCGTGCGGAGACGGTCCAGCAGGAGCTCGGCCAGCGGCATCACCATGTGCCGGCCCCAGCACCGTTCGGAGACGTGGCCGAAGGGCAGGTAGCCCGGGGTGTGGTCCGGGTCGAGGCTGTCCCAGCGCTCGGGGCGGAACTCGTGCGGGTCCTCCCACAGCCCTGGGTCGCGGTGTGACAGCAGTGGCAGCACCAGTACGTCGTCGGCCGTGCCGATCCGCGGGTCGAGCCCGGGGTACTCCGGCGACGCGCGGCGCAGGATGTTCCAGGACGGCGGTAGCAGTCGCAGCGACTCCAGGACGATGTTGCGGTTCGAGACGCCCTCGTCGAACGGCGCGCCCAGCCACAGTGCGTTGGCCACCAGCGTGGAGACGGTGAAGCAGACCGGCGCGGCGGCGCGCCGGTAGATGCCCATCGCATGGCGGCGGTCCTGGTAGGTGCCGGCCTCGGCGGTCAGCGCGGCGAGACTGCCGGCAGTGGCGGCGGCCTCGCCGCGCAGGCGGAGTGGCAGGGCCGCCCCGGCGGCGATGACGGTCCAGGTCAGGAGGGGCGTCAGCTCCAGGTTACGGCTCATCAGGATCTTGAGCCGGCCGGGGTCGCCACCCAGGACCATGTCGCGCAGCAGCATGTGGCCGGTGAGCGGCCAAGGCCCGGAGAGATCCGCGTTGGCGGGGATCGGGTTCGGGGAGGCCAGCGCCCGGCGCACGTCGCGGCCGACGGTCTGGGTCACCGACGACGCCTCGCTGCGCGCGATGGAACGGCCGTGCAGCGGCTTGAAGGTGGGGCGTTCCGTCTCGGTGGCCCGGCGGGCGGCGAGTATCCGGTCGATCAGGTCGTGGCCGGCGACCCCCACGGTGTCGGGCTCCAGGCGGAACGCGTCCTGGCCGAGGTGGTTGTCGAGCAGCGCGGCCAGGCGCGGTGAAAACACCGTGGTCCGGCCGGTGGTCAGGGTGGGGGCAGCAGGCATCGCGGGTCTCCGGGAGGTGGGCCGAAAGGGCCCGCACCCGGCACGGGGGCGAAGAGAGACCGTGCCGGGCGCGGGCCCGGAGTATGCATCACCCCGCGGGGAGCGGGGCTGCGGTCCGTCGGCTCAGTACCACAGGTACCAGACGCTGGCCTTCAGGCTCTTCTGGGCGAAGACGGCGTTGCGGACGGCGAACAGGACCTTCATCTCTGTCCCCTTTCTCCCTGGGCAGGGCGGTGCGCACGTGCACACCCCGCGGGTTGCGGTGTGTGCCTGACAGGAGGAAAGGCTGCCGAACGGCGGTCAACGGCCGATCTACGCCCGTCTACGGAGGGCTGCCGTGGAAGCCGGTCCCGGACCACCCCGCGAGCCCGGAAAGACCGGGACGAGCTGGGCATAGATCGGACGTAGACGTGTTTCTGGCATGCTCACCCGCACAACGGACGACGACCCGTCCGTGCAGCGCCCCGCACCCGTACCGCCCCGCACCCTCGAAGGAACGTCCATGCGACCTCGCCCCGCGCCCCGAGCCCTGCCCGTCCGAATCGTCGCGCTGGCCGGTGGATGTGGGGCGCTCCTCGGCCTGGTGCTCGCCACGGCCACGGTCCGCCCGGCCCCACGGCCCACCGCGGTGGCGTTCAGCAGCGACGGCACTGTGACGGACTGGAACACGATCATCACCGGTGGTCCGGGTCATCCCCAGTGAGTTTCGACGCGGCCGGAAGCCCGGCGGAGCCGGGCAGCTGATCGAGCAGCAGAGTCACGGCGGTCCGGTCCGCCTGGCTGCCGGAGCGTTCGAACTCGGCGAGCGCCGTCTCCGCGTGCCGCCGGGCCTGCGCGAGTGCGTCCTTCGACCCCTCCCCGGACCCGTGCGCGGCGGCGCGGTGCAGGACGGCGGCCAGCCGAAAGTGGGCGTGCGCACCGCGGCCGGGAAGACCGGCCGCGGTCCACGCCTCCGCTGACGCCTCCAGGTGCGTGACGGCGTCGTCCGGCCGGCCGGACGCGTCGTGGGCGAGGCCGAGCACGAAGAGCGTGTGCGCCGTGCCCGGGCCGTCGCCCTCCGCCCGCAGACGGGCGAGCAGTGCGCCGCACTGGTCGAGGACCTGGTCGGCGCGCCCCGCGCGGATCCGGGAGACCGCGGCGTTCAGCGCGGAGGCGGTCTCGCCGCTGCGGTGGCCGAGGGTACGGGCCAGCTCGACGGCCTCGGTGAACCGCAGCACCGCCTGCTCGTCCCGACCCTGGCGGTGGGCGATCGCCCCGAGGTCGTTGAGAGCCTGACGCAGGATCACCAGGTCGCCGTCGGCCCGGCACAGCTCCACCGCGCGCAGCGTCTCCGGCTCGGCGACCTCGGGCCGACCGGCGCTCACGGCGATGTTGCCCGCCAGGAACCGGGCCCGGCCCTCGGCCCGCCGCTCCCCGTGCCGGAACGCGGCGCGAGCCAGCTCGTCCACGGTCTCGGCGAGTTGTCGGCGCCGGGGGCCCGGGCCGAAGGGGCTGAGCGTGACCAGCAGGTCGACCGCCCGGGGGAGCAGTTCCGCGTATCGGGGCAGGCAGTCCTCGGACTGTGAGCGTGCGTCGGGCTGGGGGTCCTCCTGGAGTGACTCCCGTGCGATCCGGGACGCCAGCGCGACCGCGCCGGGGCTCTCCGCCTGGACCCAGACGCGCGCCTCCGCGACGCTGCCGAAGGCGGGTCCGGGCAGGGACGGCACCAGCGAGCCGAGGGACTCGCGGATGGCGTCGCCCGGGACCGCCTGCTCGAACGCCGAGCACGCACGGGCGAGCAGGTGGTCGAGCAGACGGGCTCGCGCGGCCCGCTCCTCGCCTGGCGCGGTGCGGGAGGAGAGGCGGCGGGCGAAGTCGCGGAGCAGGTCGTGGTGCCGGTAACGGGTCTCGGCGGGGGACTCCAGCATCGCCATGTCGACCAGCGACTCCAGCAGCTCCTCGGCGCGGGCGGGGTCGGTGTCCAGCAGCGCCGCGGCGGCGGGCAGGCCCAACTCGGCTCCGTCCGCCGCACCGAGCAGTCGAAAGGCCTGCGCCTGGGCCTCCGTCAGCTGGCCGTAGCCGAGCTCGAAGGCGGCGGACACCGCCAGCTCGCCGATGCGCAGCTCATCGATCCGACGGCACTCGTCCACCAGTCGCTCGACCAGCGCCCGCACCGTCCAGGACGGCCTGGCGGCCAGGCGCGCCGCCACGATCCGGACGGCCAGCGGCAGTCGGCCGCAGGCCCGGACCAGTTCGGCCGCGGCGTCCCGCTCCGCGTCCACCCGGGCATCGCCGACCACGGCACGCAGCAGGCGCAGTGCCTCGTCCGGCGCGAAGACGCCGATGTCCGGCTGGAGCGTGATCGGCAGTCCGGCGAGTCGCATCCTGCTGGTCAGCACGACGGCGCAGGCGGCTGCTCCGGGCAGCAGCGGGCGGACCTGCGCCGCGCCTGCGGCGTTGTCGAGCACGATCAGCAGCCGCCGTCCGTCGGCGGCCGAGCGGAACAGCGCGGAGCGCGCCGCGGCCCCCTCCGGCAGCTCGTCGGGCGTGAGCCCGAGCGCGCAGAGGAAGTCGCCGAGCACCTCATCGGGGTCCGCCGCGCTACGGGTGTTGCCGCGCAGGTCGACGTAGAGCTGACCGTCCGGGAACCCGCCCCGGCTGCGGTGAGCCAGGTGCAGCGCCAACGCGGTCTTTCCCACGCCTCCCATCCCGGACAGTGCCAGCACGGGGGGCGCGGTCCGCTCCACCCCGGACAGCGCCGCGCAGAGGTCCGCGACCAGCGCGGAGCGGCCGACGAAGTCCGGCTCCTGTGGTGGGAGCTGCGCGGGAACGGGCGGCTGACGGCGCGACGGGTCGTGCGCCGCGTGGCTGTCGGCACGGCCGGGTCGGTTGCCGCGGTCGGGACCGTCGGCACGCTCGGCGTCACCGTCGGCGGTTCGCTCGCCGGCGGATGCGGCGGCGGGTCGTGACCGGGCGGCGACGTCATCGTCGGCGCCCCCGCCACCGTCGGTGCGGGCGACCGTTCCCTCCCCGACCGGACGCGTGGTCAGTGCCGTCGTCGCCCCGGGCACCCTCGTCGTGGCGCCGCCCTCGAGGACGGCGGCATGGACGGCGGTCAGGTCGGGACCGGGGTCGACGCCCAGCTCGCGCGCGAGACGGCGGCGCATCACCTGATACAACGCCAGCGCGTCCCCCTGGCGGCCGTCCTGGGCAAGGGCCTGCATCAGCAGCGCGTGCAGGCGTTCACGAAGCGGGTGCTCCGCGGTCAGCGCGGTCAGTTCGGGTGTGCACGCCGCAGCGCGGCCCAGGGCGACGTCCAGGGCGACCCGCTGCTCCACCAGGCTCAGCCGCAGCTCGCTGTAGCGCCGCCGCTGCCGCTCCGCGAAGGGCCCGGGGATCCCGGCGAGCGGCTCGCCCTGCCACAGAGCGACCGCCTGGCGCAGCAGCTCCGCCGCCTCGTGCAGGCGCTCGGCGGCGCGGGCCTGTTCGGCGCGGGCGGCCAGCAGTTCGGCCCGGGTGGCGTCCACGGCCTGCTCGGGCAGGTTGACCAGGTAGCCGCCGGAGACCGAGACCAGGATCTCGGTGCCGTCGGCATCGCTCTGCCCGCACAGCGCCTTGCGCCAGCGCCAGGCGTAGGTGCGCAGGATCGACTTCGCCCGGCTGGGGGAGCGGTCCCCCCACAACGCCTCGATCAGCTCGTCCGTCCCGGCCGAACGGCCCGGACGCAGCAGAAGGGTGGCCAGCATCGCCTGCTGCTGAGGGCTGCCCATCGCCAACGCCGAGGAGCCGCACCGGCCCCGCATGGGACCGAGCACCTGGAACTCGATGACCGGCACGACCTCGTCTACCCGTTCTCTGCACGTTGTCGGGGCTCAGACAGAGGCTCTGAGCAGAGGGCCAGGCTAGTCGAGTTCTGATCAGGTTTCCTTCCTGGATTTCGGTCGAGTGCCTCCGGTTCACCCGTCGCTCGTGTTGCCGGCCGGAGGTCAGCGTGGGTCGCGGCGTTGAGGGAGGCGGGCAGCGAGTTCGGGGCCGAGCCAGCGGGTGAGGTTGTCGACCGCTCGGGGGCCCATGCGTTCGAGCAGTGTTCGGGCGAGGGGGCCGAGTTGCTCGAGGATGTCCACGGTTCGTGTCTGGGACAGGGCGGCGAAGGTGTACTCCACGACTTCGGTGCGGGCCCGCATGAGCGTCGAGGCGATGCTGCGGGGTGGCAGGACCGCCACGACTTGGCCGGCTCTGCTGGGCGGCATGCGGTTGAGCGTGCCGATGGCGAGGTCGCCGTCCATGCCGGCGAGGGCTGCTGCGGCTTGGACGGGAGGCATCAGTTGGAGCAGTTGGGCGGCGTGCCGTGGTCCGGCTCGTTCGAGGAGAACTGCCGCCGGGCGGGGCGCGAGGCGGGTGAGGACGTCGGCGGCCCGTTGCGGTGGTTGCAGCGAGCCGAGGATCTGGCTGGTGAGGGCCGGGTTGAGCGCGTCGATGAGCGGGACGGCGACTTCGGGGGCCAGGTGCTCGACGATCCTCTGGGCGCTCGGCGCGGGGAGGTTGTTGAGGGCGGCTGCGATCTCGTCGGGGCGGTCGCTCAGTTGACCGAGCGCTGCCGCGGCGGCGGAGGGAGGTAGCCGCTGCAGGACGCCGCACCGGTGGTCGATCCCCATCTCGCGCAGAGCCTCGGCGGCGAGTTGTGCGGGCACGCGCTCCAGGAGCGCGGGGACTTGGTGGTGCGGGAGCCGCCGGAGCGCGTCGAGCGCGGCCGGCACGGGCAGGCGGCCGAGTTCGTAGGCCGCGTCCGGCAGGGAGAGGGACTCGATCGACGGCGTCGGCGTGGCGGGTGCGGGTGCGGGTGCGGGTGCGGGACCGGCCGGGTCGAGGGCCGGTGCCGGGTCGGGCTCGGGCAGGTCGATGACGGTCGGTGAGTAGCCGGCCCGTCCTGGCTTGGCGGGGGTGGAGATGAGGCTGCGGATCCGGTCGGTGACGGCTCGGGCCGTGGGTGGTCGGTCTTCGGGGGCCTTGGCGAGCAGGTCGAGGACGAGCTCGTCGACGGTTGGCGGCAGACCGGGGCGGAGCAGGCTCGGGGGCTCTGGGGCTCGCTGGACGTGGGCGAACATGAGCGCCGCGGTGTCCGGATCGGTGAACGGAGTCGCTCCGGTGAGGAGTTCGTGGAGCATGCAGCCGAGGGAGTAGAGATCTCCTCGACCGTCGCCGGTCTTGCCCATGAGGCGCTCGGGTGGCATGTAGTGCGGGGTGCCGATGATCCGGCTCGCCTGGGTGATGGTCGAGGTGTACCGGGCGATCCCGAAGTCGAGGATCTTGACGGTCCCGGCGGGGGTGAGGAGCACGTTGGCGGGCTTGAGGTCTCGGTGGACGATCCCCGCGTCGTGCGCGACGGTGAGTGCGTCGCACATCTGCGCGGTCCAGTCGAGTGCGGCGTCGAGGGCGGGCGGCCCGTCGTGGCGGAGCACCTGGGCGAGGTCGCGCCCGGTCAGAAGTTCCATGACGAGGTAGAGGGTGCCGTCGTCGTCCTGGCCGAGGTCGTGGATCGTGACGATGCCCGGGTGGGTGAGGCCGCCGGCGGTGCGCGCCTCTCGGAGGAAGAGCTCGGCCGCGTCGTCGGTTCCGGGATCGTGTTTGAGGAGCTTGACGGCGACCTGGCGTTCGATGCGCGTGTCGCGGGCGGTCCAGACTTCGCCCATGCCACCGCGGCCGAGCAGCGCGGTGAGCTCGTACCGGTTCGCGAGGATCCGTCCGGGCATCCGTGTCCCCCTCAACTGCCCTGGAACAGAGGGCTTGTGCTGTGGTGAGCGTCGAGTTTACCGGGCGCTCCCGCTGCCGATGGGGGACTTGCGCGGCTTGCCCCCCATGGTGTTCCGCTCGTACAGGGGAGGCGCGCTGCCGCGCGGTGCGCGAGGACGGCGGTGGGGCTGGGGTAGAACAGGGAGGAGTCGCAGCAGCACAGCGTGTGAGGACGGTGGAGGTCGCATGGCCAGGCTGGTCTACTCGGCGATCACCTCGCTCGACGGGTACGTCGAGGACGTGGAGGGCCGGATCGCCTGGTCCGCGCCGGACGACGAGGTGCACGCGTACATCAACGACCTCGAGCGTCCGATCGGCACGTACCTCTACGGGCGGCGGATGTACGAGACGATGGCGCCCTGGGAGGACGTGTTCGCCGATGGTGACCTGCCCGGGCTGACGCAGGAGTTCGCGACCATCTGGCGGGCGGCGGAGAAGGTCGTCTACTCGCGGACGCTCTACGAGGCCGCGACGGTCGGCACGCGGATCGAGCGGGAGTTCGATCCCGAGGCGGTGCGGGCGCTCAAGGAGGCGGCGAAGCGCGACCTCAGCATCGGGGGCGCCGAGCTGGCCGGGGTGGCGTTGAAGGCGGGGCTCGTGGACGAGTGCCACCTGTTCCTGCAGCCGATCGTGCTCGGCGGCGGCAAGCGCGCGCTGCCGGAGGGGTTCCGCGCCCGGCTGGAGCTGGTGGCCGAGCGGCGTTTCCGCAGCGGTGTCGTGCATCTCCACTACCGCCTGGGTTCCTGACCCGGCTCCGAGCCGGGAGCCGGGTCAGGATCGTGCGGCCCGTGGTGTCCTAGGACCGGGCCGCCGTCGTGTCACCCTCGCCCGCCGTGGTGGGCCGGGGCGTCCCGGGCGTGGTGGGCGCCGCCGCCGCTGCCGCGGGCCGGCCGCGCAGCAGCGAGGCGACCGCCGCGACCAGGGCCATCGCGGCCGCCGCTCCGAAGACCGTCACCAGGCCGTGGTGGAACGGGTCCGAGACCAGCTCCGGGAAGAACCGGTTGCCGGTCAGCGTGGCGACCGCGTGGGCGGGCAGCGTGTGCAGCACGCCGCTCGGGCCGAGCAGATGGCCGATGGGGTTGCTGCCCAGGAAGGTCGCGAAGAGCGTGCTGACCGGCGGCAGCGCCGCGATCTGCCCGGCCGTCGCGGCCGGGACGCCCTGCCCCTGCAGGCCGGCGTCCAGGGTGTGCGGGAGCGTGCCGGACAGGCCGACGACCATCAGTGAGAAGAACAGGCCGATGGAGAGCGCGTTGCCGGAGTTCTGGAAGGTGGAGCGCATCCCGGAGGCGACCCCGCGGCGTTCCGGCGGCACACTGCCCATGATCGACGAGGTGTTGGGGGCCGAGAACATGCCCTGCCCCAGCCCGCTGACGAACAGCAGCGCCGCGAACCCGGTGTAGGAGAAGTCGACGGGCAGCGCCACCAGGCCGAGGAACGAGGCGGCGACGAGCAGCAGCCCGGTCGTCGCGAAGAAGCGCGGGCCGTAGCGGTCGGAGAGGTAGCCGGACGCCGGACCGCCGATGAGGAAGCCGACGGTCAGCGGGAGCATGAAGATGCCCGCCCACAGCGGCGTCGACTCGAAGCTGTAGCCGTGCAGCGGCAGCCAGATGCCCTGGAGCCAGACGATGAGCATGAACTGCATGCCGCCGCGCGCGATCGCGATGAGCAGTGCGGCGATGTTCCCCGCCGCGAAGGCCCGGATCCGGAACAGGCCGAGCTCGAACATCGGGTCGGCGACCCGGGTCTCGGCGAAGCAGAACGCCGCGAGCAGCGCGACGCCGCCGAACAGGCCTGCGAGGACCCACGGGTTGGTCCAGCCCGTCGAGTGGCCGCCGTAGGGCTGGATGCCGTAGGTGACGCCGGCGAGCAGGCACGCCGCGCCGGCCGTGAAGGTGATGTTGCCGATCCAGTCGATCCGGCCCGGCCTGCGGGTGCCGACCTCGCGCAGGCTGCGGTAGGACCAGAAGGTGCCGACCACGCCGATCGGGACGCTCACCCAGAACACCGCGCGCCAGTCGATCGCCGCGAGCACGCCGCCGGCCAGCAGGCCGAGGAACATGCCGGCCAGCGCGGTGATCTGGTTGATGCCCAGGGCCATGCCGCGCTGCCGCGCCGGGAAGGCGTCGGTCAGGATCGCGGCGGAGTTGGCCGTCAGCATCGAGCCGCCGACGGCCTGGACGATGCGGAAGCCGATCAGCCACAGCGCGCCCGCTCCGGCGTGCAGGGGGTCCAGCGAGAGCGCGAGCGAGGCGAAGGAGAAGACCAGGAAGCCGATGTTGTACATGCGGACCCGGCCGAACATGTCCCCGAGCCGGCCCAGCGCGACCACCAGCACGGCCGTCACCAGCGTGTAGCCGAGCATCATCCACAGCAGGTAGCCGATGTTGCCCGGGGAGAGCGGGTCGAGGCCGATGCCGCGGAAGATGGCGGGCAGCGAGATGATCACGATGGAGGCGTCCACCGTCGCGATCAGCACGCCGAGCGTGGTGTTGGACAGCGCCACCCACTTGTAACGATCGCTGCGGGCGGCGGTCGCGCCGCCCGTCGGGGAGTCCTGGGATATCACAGCTGCTCCGCGACTCGTTCCAACAGGGGCATGGCCTCCAGCAGTTGCTGCTGTTCGGCCGGGGTGAGCGTGTGGCCGACCGCCTCGGCGAGCCGGTGCAGGGACGCCGAACGGCGGTCGGTGAGGATGTGCAGGCCCTGCTCGGTGAGCGAGATCAGCTGTCGCCGCCCGTCCGCCGCGTCGGGCCGCCGGTCCACCAGCCCGCGTTCCTCCAGGCCGGCCAGGGTGGCGGCCATGGCCTGCGGGCGCACCCGCTCCAGCGCGGCCAGCACGCTGGGCGACATCGCCCCGTCCCGGTCCAGCCGGGACAGGACGGACACCTCGGAGAGCGTCTGGTCGCCCACGGCGTGGGCCTGTCGCAGGGAACGGGCGATCCGTCCCACGGCGAGCCGCAGCGCCGCGGCGAGGTCCGCGGGGAAGGGGGTGGAGTCCATGAATACTTACAATAGATTAATCAATCAGAAGTAACTACCCCGTGACTCCCTCCGGTGCGGCCGGTCAGAACCAGTGCAGGCAGTACGGCGTGCGGTCGGAGCGGAAGAGGGTGTCGGCGAGCGCGGCGGCGCCGGGCCGGTGGGCGCGAATCTGCCCGGCGCGCACCAGCGTGCTGGGCGTGGTGCCACCCAGGTAGACCGAGCCCAGGTCGCTCACGTCCAGGGAGAGGTCCGCCTCGCGGTCGGTCCGCTCGCAGCTCGCCTTCCCGTCGCGCACGCTCAGCAGGAAGCGCCCGCCCGCGTTCGCGAACCCGTCCGCCACCTCCAGGACCAGCTCGCCGTCGGCGAACCAGGCGCGCGAGGTCAGTGCGCGCGGGACGTCCAGGATCCGCACCCAGAGCCAGTCGTCGAACCCGCTCACCTCGGCGGCGCGGAAGTCCGCGAGCTGCCAGAAGAGCGGGTCCTCGGTCGAGGTCCTCCGGAACACCACCTGGTCCACCAGGTCGTGGTCGAGCAGGACCCGGGTCAGCGCCGCGGCGACCGTGTCGTCGACGGCGATGACCTCGTCCACGCTCAGGGAGGACGGTGACGCGTCGCGGCTGATCGTGTAGGTGGCGTATCCGTCGGGAGTGCCGTCCGCGTCGCGGTGGACGGCGACGAAGCGCGGGGCCGGCGAGACCGGCGGCTGGCCGGCGCCCCGCTCCCACCAGTGCGCGGGCCGGGAGAGCGCGCCGGGCTGCAGGCGCCGGTAGCGGTCGTAGACCTGCTCCAGGATCTCGCCGGAGTCGGCGCGGGTCAGCACCTCGACCGTGCCCGCGTCCGGTGCCACCTGCGCACCCGCGCGCGGCGCCGCGGGGGCGTTGCGGTGGCGCGCGACGGTCAGCCGCTGGGTGTAGGTCGCGGGCCCGTAGCCGAACCGCCGGTAGATCGTGGCCTCGGAGGCGAGCAGGACCGAGAGGAACTCCCCGCGCTCGCGCAGCGCGTCGAGCTGATGGCGCATCATCGCCTTCAGTACGCCCTGCCTGCGGTGCGTCGGCAGCACGGTCACGCCGGTCACCCCGGCCACCGGGACGACGACCGCGCCGGGGAGCGTGAGCTCGAAGCTGTACGCGCCGGTGGTCCCGACCGCCCGCCCGTCCTCCGTCCACGCCATCAGGTTCCGGTCCCACTCGTAGCCGGCCAGCAGGGTGTTGTCCGGGTCCCGGAACATGCCGAAGGCCGTGTGCAGGTTGTCCAGGAAGACGTCGACGTCCTGGTCGGTCGTGGGGCGGATCTCCACTGATGGCCTTTCCGTGGGTGCGGGCGCACGCAGGTGCTGGGAAATACCACGGGTCGTGGCGCGGCCATAGTCCAACGCGCGCGCATCGGCGGGTCAACCGAATTTGGTCACGGCGCGCCGGACTCCCGGACGGCGGCAGCGAGGACGGGCTGCAGGCGCCGGGCGACGTCGACGTGGTCGCCGGTCCAGATGACGCGGACGGCCGTGGCCGTGGCCTGGCCGTCGCGGTCGACGAGGTCGGTGCGGACGGACTCGACGAGCCGGGCGGCGGCCTCGGGCCGCAGCGGCACCGGTGCCGGGACCGGCGTGTGGCCGCCGAGGCTCGCGGCCAGCCCCTGGTACCAGTCGGTGACCCGGGCCGAGGCGCCGAGGATCGCCCGGTGGGCCTCGGTCTGGTCGGCCCGGGTGAGGACGCGTCCGCAGTCCCGCCACAGCGAGACGACCGCGTCGGCGGCCAGGCGCAGGCCGACGACGCCGGTGACCAGTGTCGTGGTGTCGGCCAGCGAGAGCGGCTTGGCGCCGCGTTCGGCCAGGTAGCTGCGGAACGCGTCGTCCAGGCGCCGGGCGGAGGCGGCCGCCTCCCGGCTCTGCTGCGCGGGCTCGGCGGGTGCAGGGGCGCCGCCCGCGGCCAGGCAGCGGCCGAGGGCGTAGGCGACGGCGCCGGAGAGGTAGTGGGCGCTGTCGGTGTAGGCCTCGGCCAACGCGGTGTCGACGGCGGCCGCGGCGCCGCGCGGCCAGAAGAACAGTGCGACGAGGACGCTGACCGCGCAGCCCAGCCCGATGTCCTGGATGCGCAGCAGGACGATGTGCCAGTCCGGGTTCTGGCCGATGTTGAAGAGCACCACCAGCGTGACGGTGAACGCGGCCTGCCCGGCGGTGAACGAGATCGCCGCGGGTGCGATGCCCGCCACCAGGATCGCGACCGGCAGCAGGAACCACAGCAGCGTCCCGTGGTGGCCGATCAGCTGCAGCAGGCCCGCGCCCAGGATCGAGCCGATCACGGTGCCGAGCACGGCCCGCATCGCGTTCTGGCCGGTGCTGAGGGCGTTGGAGCGCAGCACCGACAGGGTGCCCAGCAGCACCCAGAACGAGTGCTGCACGCTGGTCAGGTCGGCCAGCAGCACCGCGATGCCGAGGCCGACGGCGCCGCGCAGGCTGTTGTGCAGCCACACCGAGCGCCGGCCGAGGTGCGCCGCGGCGCGCTCGCGCGCGGACGCCAGCGGCGCGGTCAGCGCGCCGGGCTCGCGGCCCAGCAGCCGCTCGTGCCAGCCGCGCTGCCAGGCGGTCGCGGCCAGGTCGACGTTGCCCGCGATCTGCAGCACCGCGTACCCGAGCTCCTGGGCGCGGAAGGAGAAGTCGAGTGTCGCGATGAAGCCGTAGACCTCCGCCGGGCTCTCCCCGACCGGCTGGTCGACGGGCAGACGCGCGGTGGAGCTGTCCGCCATGGCGGCGAGCACCGTTCGCAGCCGCCCCACCTGGTCGTGCAGCGGGCCGACGTCGCCGCGCAGGTCGCCGAGCAGCTCGGCGGCCTGCTCCAGCACGTCCGCGGCGGCCAGCCGCACGGTGCGGGCCGCAGGGTCGCAGGCCGGGGGCTCGCCGAGGTAGTCGGGGCGGTCCGCGAGGACGGCGCTGAGCCAGGTCAGCTCGTCGACGAGCCGGACCAGGGTCCGGGAGCTGGTGGACAGCCCGGTCGGGCGGTAGGGCGTGGCGTCGAAGGACCGCCGCAGGGCCTCGCTCTCGGCGGCGACGTGCTGCGCCGCCGTCCGGGCCGCCTCGACCTCGCGGGCGCTGCCGCCCGCGCGGGCCGCGTCGGCGCGCAGGTGCGCGGCGGCGGCCCGGCAGACCCGGGCCGCCGGGCCGCTCAGCGGATCGGCGACGGGACGCGGCCACAGCAGCGCGATCGCGGGCAGGGCGGCGGCCGCCGCCAGTCCCGCACCGGCGAGCCGGTCCGGCAACTGCCCGAGCTGCACGGGGGTGGCGACGGGCAGCACGAAGCCGAGCAGCAGCGCCGTTGCACTCCCGGCCAGCACCGAGCTCACCACGCCGGAGAAGAGCACGACGAAGGCGACGGCGACGGTGGTCAGCACGGCCAGCCAGGTCTGGCGGGCCACCAGCGTGCCCAGGCAGATCAGCACGGCCCAAGCCGCGGCGAGCGCGGCCTGTGCGCGCAGGCGCTCCACCATCGGGCCGCTGAAGTCGACGAGCAGCAGCATCGAGAACGACCCGAACGCGGCGAAGCTCGCCATGGTGGGGGAGTGCAGCACCTGCGTGCAGAGCGCGAACAGCGCCGGCATCACCACCGCGGTCCGCCCCGCCCGCCGCGTCGCCGCCAACCCGGGATCGTGCGCGCGCAGCCACCCCACGAGCCGCACCCCGGCGCGCCCACGCCCGGTCGTCCCCACCGACATCCCTGCCTCCCGACGTCCACCCGTACCCCCTATGCCCCCACAGCCCAGGCCCGTCCGCAACACCGCGGTGCGCGGGGTGGGTCTTGTGCAAAGTGGTTTGCAGTGCAAACCTGATGGCATTGCAGAACGACCGAGGGGGAAGCATGACCGAAGACCGACCGCAGTCACCCGCACAACTCCTGGCCGAGGCGGCCGCCGTGGCGCGGCGGACCCGGGCCGCCCGGCCCGGGTTCTGGTTCCCGCTGGTCCTGTTCGGCCTGTTGGTGATCGGCGCGGCGCCCTGGTACTCGCTCGCGCAGCCCGACTGCCCGCGGACGGGCACGGTCACCGTCTGCTCGTTCGCCGGCGTCGAGGAGCCGCCGAACTCGCTCGGGGTGCCCCTGTACTGGCTGTTCGCGGTCCTCCTCGGCTATGCCGCGACGCTCGCCTACTACCGCCTGCACGCCAGCCACGTCGGCGTGGCCGGTCGGGTCTGGCCCTATCTGGCGACCGGGTCGGCGCTGCTCGCCGTGACCCTGCTCGCCACACCCGCCGTCAGCCTACGGCTGCTGCAAGGCCGGGTCGTGACAACGGACGACCTGGCGATCCGCGGCATGACACCGCTGCTGGCCCTGGCGGCCGGGCTGTTCGTCCTGGCCAGGCTCGAACGCAGTCTGCCGCTCGCCGGGTTCGCGGTGCTCTTCCTCGTCGTCGCCCTGGTCGCCAACCTCTACGACGTGGAGAACCAGTCGCCGCGGATCGGCTGGACGCCGTCGGCGCAGTGGCAGCTGCTCCCCAACCTCTGGTTGGCCGGGGGCACGCTGCTCCTCGGCGGGCTCGGCTTCGGTCTGGTCCGGCTGCTGCGCGGCCGGGCACGCCTGCAGCAGGGGCGGCCGGCATGACCGACGGCCCCGTTCCCCAGCCCGAGCGCCATCCCACCCACGGCCTCGACGACACCGTCCACCAGCGCGCACGGCTCGGCATCCTCGCGGTGCTGCACGAGTCGGCCAAGGTCGACTTCACCTTCCTGCGCGACACGCTCGACCTGACCGCCGGCAACCTCTCCCGCCATCTCCAGGTGCTGGAGGAGGCCGGCCTGGTCGTCGTCGACAAGGGCTACGAGGGTCGGCGGGCCCGCACCTGGGTGCGGAGCACCAAAGCCGGACATGACGCCTTCCGTGCCGAGATCGACCGTCTCAAGGAGCTGATCCGCCGCGTCGACGGAGCGGGCGACCTGTCATGATGCGTCAGCACACGTGATCGACTTGACGGCGGATCGGCGCATCGAGGGTTGGGGTTTGGCGATGACGGACGACAGGACGTGGATGCAGGCGCAGTCGGCGGACGGACAGCAGGCGTCCGCGCTGCGGACGGACATCGCGCACTCGGCCCGCATCTACGACTTCTTCCTCGGCGGCAAGGACAACTTCCCCGTCGACCGGGAGGCCGCCGCGGACATCGAGGCGGTGTGGCCGAGCCTGCCGCTGTCGATGCGCGCCAACCGGCAGTTCATGCGGCGCGCCGTCCACCGTCTCGCCGCCGAGCACGGGGTGCGCCAGTTCCTCGACCTGGGCACCGGGCTGCCCACCGAGCCGAACGTCCACCAGGTCGCGCAGGCCGTGCACCCGGACGCCCGGGTGGTGTACGTCGACAACGACCCGCTCGTGCTGGCGCACGCGCGGGCGCTGCTCACCGGCACCCGCGAGGGCCGGATCACCTACATCGACGCGGACCTCCACGACACCGGCGCCATCCTCGCCTCGCCGCAGCTGCACCAGGTGCTGGACCTGGAGCGGCCGGTGGCCGTCAGCCTGTTCGCGATCCTGCAGTTCGTGGTGGACGAGGAGGCCGCGCGCGGCGTGATCCGGGACCTGGTTGCCCCACTCGCCTCCGGCAGCTACCTGGCGCTCTCCACCGTCACGGCGGACAGCAACCCCAAGGAGGTCACCGAGGGACTGGCCGTCTACGCCGCCCGCGGCATCCCGGAGCGGGCCCGTACCCGGGACGAGGTCGCTGCGCTGCTCACCTCCGCCGGGCTGGAGATCGTCGACCCGGGTGTGCGGTTGGTGCACCGCTGGCACCCGGACGAGGAGTCCGCCGCGCTGCCCGACGCGTGCGTGCAGATGCACGGCGCGATCGCCCGCAAGCCGTAGCGACGCACGACCTGCGCGCCACCTGCGCGTGACCTGCGCGGCACCTTTTGCCGACCGTGGCGGGCGAGTCCTACCGTTGAGCTGTGGAGAAACGCCACAACCCCGACATCTGGGACTTCCTGCGCACCCCCCGCCAGGACTGGCCGCTGCGGCCGGTGGCCGAGCGGGTCGCGGACTGGCAGGAGGTCCACGCGAGCGGGCGGGCGCTGCCGCTGGTCACCGAGCAGGCGAGCCGGTGCATGGACTGCGGCATCCCTTTCTGCCACCACGCCTGCCCACTGGGGAACCTCATCCCCGAGTGGAACGCGCTGGCGGCCCGGGAGGACTGGCAGGAGGCGGCGGAGCGGCTGCACGCCACCAACAACTTCCCCGAGTTCACCGGCTTCCTGTGCCCTGCGCCCTGCGAGAGCGGCTGCGTGCTCGGCATCGACGACGCGCCGGTGGCCATCAAGGCGGTGGAGGCGGCCCTCGCGGTCCGCGCGTGGGAGGAGGAGTGGGAGCCGCCGCGCCCGCCCGAGCGGCACTCCGGGCGCAGCGTCGGCGTCGTCGGCTCCGGCCCGGCCGGGCTCGCGTGCGCGCAGCAGCTGACCCGCGCCGGGCACACCGTGGTGGTCTACGAACGCGACGACCGCCCCGGCGGGCTGCTGCGGTACGGCATCCCGGCGTTCAAGATGGACAAGTCCTTCCTGGACCGGCGCCTGGCCCAACTCGCGGCCGAGGGAACGGTCTTCCGCACCGACATGGACATCGGCGGCGGGGGGACGGACGCCGGGCGGCTGCTCACCCGGCACGACGCCGTGGTCGTCGCCGTCGGCGCGACCGCCGCCCGCGAGCTGCCGGTGCCCGGCAGGGAGCTGTCCGGCGTGCACCAGGCGATGGCGTACCTGACCCAGGCCAACCGCGTGCTGGAGGGCGACTACCCCTGCCCGCCGATCAGCGCCGAGGGTCGACATGTGGTGATCATCGGTGGCGGCGACACGGGCGCGGACTGTTTGGGCACGGCGCTGCGGCAGGGGGCTGCGTCCGTCGTGCAGCTCGACATCAAACCGCAGCCTGGGGTGGAGCGTGCCGAGGACGAGCCGTGGCCCGTGCACGCGCGGGTGCACCGGGTCAGCCCCGCCCACCAAGAGGGCGGCGAGCTGGTCCGCGAGGGTGCGGTGGTGGCCGGCGACCGCGACGGCCTGCCGCGCGAGGAGGCGCTGCGCGACGTCCGCGTCTTCTCCGCCGCGACGGTCCGCTTCGACGGCGACCCGGACGGCCGGGTCACCGCCCTGAGCCTCGCCGGCGCCGAGTCCGGCACGCGCCGGCCGCTGCCCGGTACGGAGCGGGTGATCCCGGTCGACCTGGTGCTCCTGGCACTGGGCTTCAGCGGACCGGAGAGCGCCGGCCTTGCCGCGCCGCTCGCCCTGCGCTCGACCCCGACCGGCGCGTTCGCGCGCGACGCGCACTACGCGGCCGGCCTCCCCGGCGTCTTCGTCGCCGGGGACGCGGGCCGGGGGCAGTCCCTCGTGGTCTGGGCGATCGCCGAGGGCCGCGCGGCGGCCGCCTGCGTCGACGCCTACCTCAGCCCGGACGGCACCACCGCCCTCCCGATGCCCGTCGCCCCCGGAGACCGCCCGCTGACGCTCTAGCCCGACGCACATTCCGGGTCCTGGTGCTGACGGCCGGCACCGACGCCGACCACCTCTTCCCGAGCGACGGCGCCTACACCACGGCAGCGCTGGTCGGCATCGCCGCGATGGCGATCACGACCCTGACCAGCCTCGCCCTCGCCCGCCGCTCGCCCGGGGCCGCAGGCCGCCGGGTACGATCGAACTGAATTTCTCCTACGACGTCAGATACGTTTCGAATACGGGGGGTTCCGTGCCCAAGGGTTACTGGGTCAGTGTCTACCGCACCATTTCGGACCCTGAGAAGCTGGCTGCCTACGACAGACTGGCCGGTCCGGCCGTCCGGGCCGCGGGCGGGCGGGTCTTCTCCCGAGGCGCCCGGATCGTCGCTCACGACGCCGGAATCGCCGAGCGCACCATCCTGATCGAGTTCGACAGCTTTGAACAGGCCGTCGCGGCGCGCGAGAGCGAGGCCTACCAGGAGGCGCTGGTCGCCCTCGCCGACGGCGTCGAGCGTGACTTCCGCATCGTCGAAGGCGTCGACTGAGAGCCCGGCTCGGGCGTGCGGAGGCTGACCCTCCGTCTGTTCACCTGATCCACACCCTTGGAGGCGTGTCCCGACGCAACGCGCGAGGCCCGTGAGGTAGTCATGCTCAGGGGGGAACGTGATCGACAAGGCGTCCGCCCGCGCGCGGTCGTCTCCCCGCCGCGCGGGACGTCGCATGTGCAAGGGACATCCATGAGTCACACCCACGGCCGCCGCAGGGCCGCCGCCCGGCGCCTCGGCGCGACCGCGTTCGTCGCGGCCCTCGCGCTCGGCGCCGCGCCGGTCCTGGCCGCGCCCGCCTCCGCCGCGCCCGCGCCGGCGAAGAGCAAGCCCGCCGCCGGTCACGGTCACACCCGCGCGCACGCGAGCACCGCGGACGAGCCGTCCCCGGTCGACACGTTGATGCGCGACGCCGAGGTGCGCTACGCGAACGCGCACTGGAACTGGACGGCGTGGAACGACAGCACGCCCGTCGCCTTCGGTGCCGATCAGCCGAACTACCAGTGCGCCGAGTTCGTGGCCCGCTCGCTGGCCGCCGCCGGCCTGATCCCGGGCCTGTCGCCGGACGCGCCGCAGAACGACTACTTCACCTACCACGCGCCCAACGGCGAGGTCTACGACCTGCTGCTGATCTCCGATCTGCCGCAGTACCACAACCTCGCCGACTACCTCCACGACAGCGGCATCGGCGTGGACCTCGGCGACCACCCCGAGCTGGCCCAGCCCGGCGACGTCGTGGTCACCTACGCCGGCCCCGGCGGCACCAAGAGCCACACCGGCCTCGTGGTGACGGCCCAGACGGCGACCAGCGAGCCGCTCGTGGACGGTCACAACCACGCCCGCAACGGCTACGGCTACCACTACTTCGCGCCCTCGCACCTGGTCCAACTGGTGCCCGACGCGCTGGCGGAGGTGTGGACCTGGACGCTGGAGCAGGAGCTGCTGCACGGCCCGCTCCAGCCCGCGCCCGCGCCGTCTGGCTCCGGCACGACCCAGGCGCCGCGCCTGGGCACCGCGCCGCTGCTGGGCGACCCGGCCGGTCCGCAGGTCTGACCGGTGAGGCGGGTGGGGCCCACGGCCCCACCCGCGTCAGAGCTGGGCCTCGGCCGCGGCGAGCAGCTCCTGCAGGCGCAGCCCGTGCGCGGCGTCGAGCGGGTGGCCGGTGCCGGTCCGCACCGCGTGCGCGAACTCGGCCGTCATCACGGCGAACGGCTCCTCCAGCGTGTCCGGCCAGTCCAGGCGCGCGTGCCCGCGCGCGCCGACCACCTCGACGCTCGGCAGCGGCAGCGTGCCGCCCGCGAAGGCGGTCATCGACGCCTGGCTGACCGCGCCGGTCCCGTGCTCCAGCGTCAACGCCACCCAGCCGTGCGGATCGCCCTGCGCCCGCACCCCGACCACAGGGCCGAGCGCCGCGTCCAGCAGGTCGACCAGGTGCGGCCCCAGGTCCAGCAGCGCGCCGCGCTCCAGCCGCCACGGCGTGGCGAACGGGCCCTCGTGCAGGGAACCCGCGAAGACGCCCATGCCGCCGAGCGGTTCGAGCGAGCGGGCCTTGGTGAGGAACTCCCTGGTGGCGGTGGAGTAGCGAGCGGTCAGCACCATCTGGGACACCACGCCGGCCTCGGCGACGGCGTCGGCGAGGCGCCGCGCGGCCTCCAGGTCCAGCGCGAGCGGCTTCTCCAGCAGCACCGCCTTGCCCGCGCGGACCGCACGCAGGGCCAACTCGGCCTGCACGTCCGGCGGGACGCAGAACGCGACCGCCTCGCAGGCGTCGAACAGCTCCTCCAGCCGCCCGAAGACGGGCGCACCGTGCGGGGCGGCCACCGCCTGGGCCGCGTTCGGGCGCCGCGCCCACACGCCCGCGAGCCGCGTCCCCTCACCACCCGCCAACGCAGGCGCGTGCGCCAACCCGGCCCACGGCCCCGCCCCGACCAGCCCCACTGCAAGACGATCACTCATGCGCCGAGCCTAGGCTCCGCTCTCCGCCTTGTGAATGCACCCGCCTGACCCGAGTTCCCTGACGCGCGGGCACCGACCCCGTTACTGTGCAGTAGTAATGCCCTCGTCCCGAAAGGCCGACGCCCCGCCATGACCCGAGCGAACCGCGCGCAGCACGGACTCGTCGAGCTCGCCGCCCTGCTGAGGGACGGTCGGCTCACCTCCCGCGCGGCCGTCGAGGAGTCGTTGGCGCGGATCGAGGAGACGCAGCCGACGCTCAACGCCTTCCGGCGGGTCCGCGCCGAGGCCGCGCTCGGTGAGGCCGAGGACGCGGACCGGCGGCTCGTGGCGGGGGAGCGACTGCCGTTGCTGGGCGTGCCGGTGGCGATCAAGGACGACACCGAGCTGACGGGTGAGCCGACCGCGTTCGGCTGCGCCGGGGCGTTCCCGCCCGCGCGGGAGGACGGCGAGGTGGTGCGCCGGTTGCGTGCCGCGGGCGCGGTGATCGTCGGGAAGACGAACACGCCCGAGATCGGACAGTGGGCCTTCACCGAGGGCCGCGGCTTCGGCGCCACCCGCAACCCGTGGGACCTGGACCGCACGCCCGGCGGATCCTCCGGCGGCGCCGCCGCCGCGGTCGCGGCGGGGCTGGTCCCGGCGGCCGTCGGATCGGACGGTGCGGGTTCGGTGCGCATCCCCGCCGCGTGGACCCATCTGGTCGGCATCAAGCCGCAGCGCGGCCGGATCTCCGCCTGGCCGGAGCCCGAGCCGTTCCACGGCCTGACGGTGTTCGGCCCGCTCGCGCGCACCGTCGCCGACGCCGCCCTGCTGCTGGACGTCGCCGCCGGCAGCGCGCCGGGGGACACGCACCGACCCACCCCGCAGGCGTTCCTGCCCGCCGCCCGACGCGATCCGGGCCGACTGCGCATCGGCCTGTCCTTCCATACCGCGTTCGCCATCCACCCGCTCCGGCTCGATCCGGAGATTCGCGCGGCAACGCTCGAACTGGCCGAGACCCTGGCCCGGTCGGGCCACGAGGTGGTCGAGATCGACCCCCGCTACGGCCTGGTCGGTCCCGCCCAGCTGCCGCGCGCCCTGGCCGGGATCCGGGCCTGGGCGCGGCGCGTGCCGGACCCTGCGCTGCTCGATCCGCGTACCCGCACCAACATCCGCCGTGGCGCCCTTCTCGACGGTCCGCTGCTGCGCCTCGCCCGCGCGGCGGAGCGCCCGCTGCAGCGCCGGATCGGTGCTGTCTTCGACGGCGTCGACGTGCTGCTGACGCCGACGACGGCCGCCCCGCCGCCGCGCATCGGCGCCACCGACGGCCTCGGGTCGGGCGCGATGGACCGGGCGATGATCACCACCTGCCCCTACGCCTGGCCGTGGAACGTGGTCGGCTGGCCGGGCGTCAACGTCCCGGCCGGCTTCACCGCGAGCGGCCTGCCGATCGGCTGCCAGCTGCTCGGCCCCTACGCCTCCGAGGCCCGGTTGATCTCGCTCGCGGCCCAGCTGGAGGCGGACCGCCGCTGGGACCTCCTCCGCCCGCCCGCCCACCTCGGGCGCTGACGGCTCGTCCGGTCACCCGTCCCGCCCCTCGGTCGCGAGGACGCAGCGCGTGCCGCTGTAGATCGTCGGCATGCACTTGTTGCAGTGGACGCACAGCGAGGGCGTCTCCGGCCGCTCCCGCAGCCGGTTCGGCAGGTCCGGCTCGCGCAGCAGCGCGCGGGCCATGGCGACGAACTCGAAGCCCTCGGCCATGGCCAGGTCCATGGTCGAACGGCGGGTGACGCCGCCCAGCAGCACCAGCGGGAGCTTCAGTGCCGCGCGGAACTGCCGGGCGCTGTCGAGCAGGAACGCCTCCTGGTAGGGGTAGCCGCGCAGGAACCGCCCGCCCGCCAGGCGTACCCCGAGGCGGACCGGCTGCGGCATCGCGGCGGCGAACTCGCGCAGCGGCGCCTCGCCGCGGAACAGGTACATGGGGTTCAACAGCGAGCTGCCGGCCGTCAGTTCGAGCGCGTCGACGCTGCCGTCGGCCTCGATCCAGCGGGCCACCCGCACGCTCTCGTCCAGCCAGAGGCCGCCGGGCACGCCGTCGTCCATGTTGAACTTGGCCAGCACCGCGATCCGGTCCCCGACGGCGTCGCGCACGGCCCGGCAGACCTCGCGCGCCACGCGGGCGCGGGCGGCGAGCGGGCCGCCGTACGCGTCGTCGCGCCGGTTCAGTCGGGGGCTGAGGAAGGAGCTGGCGAAGTAGTTGTGGCCGAGGTGCACCTCCACGGCGTCGAAGCCGGCCTCGATCGCCAGCCGCGCGGCGTCCGCATGGGCCCGGGTGATCCGTGCGATGTCCTCCGGCGTCGCCGCCCGTACCCGCCGGCCCGACTGCGGACTGAAGGACCCGGACGGTGCCAGTGCCGGCAGCCGGTTCGACCGCCCGTCGGCGACCGGCCCGGCGTGCCCGATCTGCGCGGAGACCGCTGCTCCCTCCGCGTGCACCGCGTCGGCCAGCCGACGCAGCCCCGGCACCGCCTCCGGCCGCATCCAGATCTGCCGCCGCTCGGTGCGCCCCTCGGGCGCGACGGCGCAGTAGGCCACCGTCGTCATGCCCACCCCGCCGGCGGCGTGTCGCCGGTGGAACTCGATCAGCTCGTCGGAGACCAGGGCGTCGCGGGTGCGGCCCTCGAACGTCGCGGCCTTGATGATCCGGTTCCGCAGGGCCACCGGCCCGAGGCGCGTCGGCTCGAAGACGTAGGGGACGGACACGGCTTCTCTCCCGTCGTTGCGGGGCGCGGTCGGTTCGCAGCATGACGGACCGGAGCCGGGATCACCATGCCCACGGCTCGGGGAGCTGGGCCGCCCTCCAGTGAGCCGACAGTTGAATCGATTGTTGTCACACTCGATTCGAGCGTCTGCCACTCGCCAAGCACGTGATCGGCTTGTATGGTGGGGGGCACCCGCCATGCCCGAGTCGCCAGGAAGACACATGAACGTCGACTTCTTCGCCCACGAGGCGCTGCCCGCGCCGCAGATCAGCGACGAGGAGGCACGGCGGATCGCCGCGGAGCTGGGCGTGCCCGGCCGGGTCGAGGGGCTCGGCAGCCAACAGGACGCCAACTTCCTGGTGCGCGGGGAGGGCGACGGCGTGGAGGACGGCGCGATCCTCGCGGTGCTGAAGATCGCCAATCCGGCGTTCAGTCTCGCCGAGGTCGAGGCGCAGGACCTGGCCGCCGACGCCATCGCCACCGCCCGTCCCGAGCTGCGGGTCGCGACCGTGCTGCGCCGCCCGGACGGTACCCGGCGGGCCGCCGTGGTGGAGACCGGCTCCGGGCCGGTCGTCGCCCGGCTGCTGCGGCACCTGTCCGGTGGCACGCTGACGGGCTCCCGTCACCTGCCGCCACGCGCCGTGGCCGCCATGGGACGCATCGCGGGCAGTGTCAGCGCCACCCTGGCCGACTTCGCGCACCCCGGCCTGGACCGGGTGCTCCAGTGGGACCTCCAGCACGCCGACCGCGTCATTGCGCTGCTGCTGCCCCACGTCACCGACCCGGCCCAGCGCGCCGCCGTCGCGACCGCCGCCACCGACGCCTGGCGCGCGCTCGAAGCCCTGCGGGCGGAGCTGCCGCGTCAGGCCGTCCACATGGACCTCACCGACGACAACCTCGTCTCCACCGGCGGGCCCGTGCCGCTGCCCGACGGCGTCATCGACTTCGGCGACGTCGCCACCAGCTGGGCCGTCACCGAGCTGGCCATCCCGCTCTCCTCGCTGCTGCACCACGACGGCGTCGAGCCGCACGCCGTGCTGCCCGCCGTCGCCGCCTTCCACGCCGAGCGGCCGCTCTCCGCTGCGGAGGCGCGTGCGTTGTGGCCGCTGGTGGTGCTGCGCGCCGCCACGCTCGTGGCGAGCGGTCGCCAGCAGGCCGCGATCGACGGTGAGAGCAACGCCTACGTGCGCGCCGCCCTCGACCGTGAGTGGCGGATCCTCGAGCAGGCCGTCAGCGTGCCGACGGAGGTCATGACCGGGCTGTTCCTGCACCGCCTCGGTCTCGCCGACGAGCAGCCCACCCTGGTGCCCGGCGTGCCGCTGCTCGCCGACCTCAAGCCGACCGAGTCGGCCCTGCTCGACCTGGCCACCGACTCGGACGCCATGGACCACGGCGCCTGGCTGGAGCCCGGCCTGGAGGAGCGGCTCGCCCGCACGCTGCTGGCCGACGGCGCGGCCGTCACCGTCGCGCCCTACGGGCAGGCCCGGCTGAGCCGGTCCCGCGTGCTGAGCTCCGACTCCCAGGCCACCGTGCCCACCGGCGCCGAACTGCGGCTCGGCCGTGCGGCCGAACTCCAGGCACCCGTCGACGCGGGCGTCCTGGTCGCGGAGCCGGGCCGGCTCGACCTGGATCTCGGCGCGCTGACGCTGCGCCTGGCCGGGGTGGACGTCCGGACGAACCTCGCGCCGGGCGCGCAGGTCCGGGCGGGCGAGCGGCTGTCGGTCCTGCCCGCGGGCGCCCGCCTGTTCGTGGCGCTGCACCGCGCCGGCGTGCCGGAGGTGCCGCCGCTCGTGCGCCCCGAGTACGCGTCCGGCTGGCTCGCGCTCACCGCGGACCCCGCGCCGCTGCTCGGCCTGCCGACACGTCAGGCGGAGGACGATGCTGCGCTGTTGGCGCGTCGGGACGCCTCGTTCGCCTCCGTGCAGGGCCACTACTACGACCAGCCGCCCCGCATCGAGCGCGGCTGGCGCCACCACCTGGCCTCCGACCAGGGCCGCGCCTATCTCGACATCGTCAACAACGTCAGCGCGATCGGCCACGCCCACCCGGCCGTCGAACGCGCCGTCGCCCGGCAGTTGCGTCGCCTCAACACCAACTCCCGCTTCCACTACGGCGCCGTCGTGGAGTTCACCGAGCGCCTGACCGCGCTGCTGCCCGAGCCGCTGGACACCGTCTTCCTGGTCAACTCCGGCTCCGAGGCCGTGGATCTGGGCATCCGGCTGGCGATCGGCGCAACCGGTCAGGAGGACGTGGTGGCGCTCCGGGAGGCCTACCACGGCTGGACCTACGCCTCCGACGCCGTCTCCACCTCACTGCAGGACAACCCCAACGCGCTGGAGACCCGCCCGCGCTGGGTGCACACCGTCGACTCGCCGAACTCCTACCGCGGTCGCCACCGCGGCGCCGACGCCGTGCGCTACGCTCCCGAGGCCGTGGCCGCGATCGACGAACTCGCGGCCGCCGGACGGGCGCCCGGTGCCTTTCTGGGCGAGACCTGGTACGGCAACGCCGGCGGCGTCGCCCTGCCCGACGGCTACCTGGAGCAGGTCTACGCGGCCGTCCGCCGCCACGGCGGCCTGGCCGTCGCCGACGAGGTGCAGGTCGGCTACGGCCGGCTCGGCCACTGGTTCTGGGGCTTCGAGCAGCAGGGCGTCGTCCCCGACATCGTCTGCGTGGCCAAGGCGATGGGCAACGGACACCCGCTCGGCGCCGTCATCACCTCCCGCGAGGTCGCCGAACGCTACCGCGACCAGGGCTACTTCTTCTCCTCCACCGGCGGCAGCCCCGTCTCCTGTGTCGTCGGCAGCACCGTCCTCGACGTCCTGCGCGACGAGGACCTCCAGGGCAACGCCGTCCGCGTCGGCGCGCGGCTGAAGGCCGGTCTGGAGGCGCTCGGCGACCGGCACCCGCTGGTCGGTGCCGTCCACGGTTCCGGGCTCTATCTCGGCCTCGAACTGGTCCGTGACCGCACCACGTTGGAGCCTGCCACCGAGGAGACGGCCGCCCTGTGCGACCGGATGCTCGACCTCGGCGTCGTGGTCCAGCCCACCGGCGACCACCTCAACGTGCTGAAGATCAAGCCGCCGCTGTGCATCGACGCCGAGGCCGTCGACTTCTTCACCGCGATGCTGGACCGGGCCCTCGGCGAGCTGGGCTGGTGAGGCTCGTGCCGGTGACGGTCACCAGGTGAGCGGTCCGCGCGCGTCGAAGTAGCCGCAGGTCGGCCCGTCGGGGCCGATCGAGGCCAACTGCACGATGACCTCCGCGCCCTGTTCCACCGTCTGCCGACCTGCGTTCCGGTTCAGGTCGGTGGCGGTGTGGCCCGGCTCGACGGCGTTGATCCGCATCGCCGGGAACGCCTTGGCGAACTGCACCGTCACCATGTTCACCGCCGCCTTCGAGGCGGGGTAGGCGACGCCGGGGTAGCCGTGGGTCCGGTGCGAGGGATCGGCCACCGAGGCGACCGAGGCCAGGCCGCTGCTGACGTTCACGACGACCGGTGCGGCGGAGCGCTCCAGCAGCGGCAGGAACGCGTGGGTGACCCGCACCAGGCCGACCACGTTGGTCTCCAGCACGGTCCGCATCACGTCCGCGGTCAGCTCCGCCGCTCCGACGATGCCGCCGTCCGGCGCGTACTCCTCGATCCCGGCGTTGTTGACCAGCACGTCCAGCCCGCCGTCGGCCGCGACCGACTTCGCGGCCGCCTCGACGGAGGCGTCGTCGGTGACGTCCAACTGGACGAACCGCGCGCCGAGCCGGGCGGCGGCCTCCCGGCCGCGCCCCGCGTCCCGGCTGCCCACGTAGACGGTGTGGCCCTGGGCCAGCAGCCGACGTGCGGTCTCGAAGCCGAGGCCCTTGTTGGCCCCGGTGATCAGTGTCGTCGTCATACGCACCATCGTGCCCGAGGCGGCACGTCAGGACAGGTAGTTCTCGACCTCCGAGGCGGGACGCACGCGGGCGTCGTCCGGGTCCTGGCCCGCGTCGATACGGGCGCGCCGCTGCCGCAGGAGGTCCCAGCACTGGTCCAACTGGGTCTCCAGCGCGGCCAGACGGTCGCGTTCGGTGTCGGCGTCGATGCGCTGGGCGGAGAGCTGGTCGCGCAGCTCCCGCTCCTCGCCCACCAGCTCGTGGATCCTGGCGAGGATCGAGTCGTCGCCGCCAGGGCTCTGCTGGGTCATGCGGATCACCCTCCGGTGGATCGGGGCCGAGGCCACATCAGAGCCCAGTCTCCCGCGCTTCATGCGGTTCCGCAGGGCGAGGGGCGCCGGTGTGGTCGCGGTCGGTGACTGTTCAACCCGGGGGCATTGCCCTGTTCCTGTCATGACCGCCACCATGTCCGTCGGGCGTCCGGCCCGGACGCCCAAGGGTCCGCACCTTCGGGAGGACGTCATGGCAGCTCGGTCCATCAACTTCTCGGCTTGTCGCGCCATCGTCGCGGTCGCACTGGCCTGTGGCCTCGCCGCCGCGGTCGCCCCCGCCGCGCACGCCGACGGCGTCGTCGACCCCGCGCCGATCGGCCCCGACCAGTTCTTCACCGGCCAGGTCAACGGCGCGGGCGTCGACGCCGCGATCCAGATGGCCTGCTTCGGCCCGCTGACGCCGGGCGAGACGGGCCACCCGCTGGCAGGCCAGACCGTCGACGTCCTGCCCGCCGCGGCCTCGGGCACCGCCGACGTCGGCTACACCGGCGCCGCGGCCACCAGCGTCGTCGTGAGCTTCGGCGTCGCCTCGGTCACCGCGCCGGTGACGCTCGACTTCTACGCCGTGAAGGCGCCGATCCCGACGAGCCTGGTCCTGCCGTGCGCCGGCACCGGCACCGTCGTCTTCACCCCCGCCCCGAGCAGCCCCACGGCCCACCCGGCCACCCTCGCGGTGCGGTACGTGCCGCAGCCGTAGGCCCGTGCTCCCGGGTTGCCACGGGGTGCGATTGCTACGTTGGGCGAATGCATTCGATCAAGGAATTCGCCGACCTGTCTCCGACCACCCTGGCCGACGTCGTCGGCGCCGGCCAGGTGATGGACCTGGGCATCCGCCCGTTGAAGGAGGCCGCGCAGACCCTCGACGACTGGCAGGCGGACCACCGGGCGCGCATCGACGTCGCGCTCGCCGAGGCAGGCTTCAGCGCGTAGCCGGCGGGGTCAGCTCGCCGGAACCGCGCGGCACGAGACGGGTGCGGACGACGACCTGCTGCGCCGCCGCCGTCTCTCCGCGCAGGCGGCGGAAGAGGAGCTCGGCGGCGGTGCGGCCCATCAGAGCCGGGTCCTGCGCCACCACCGTGACCGGCACCGCCAGCAGGTCGGCGAGTTCGAAGTCGTCGAAGCCCACCAGCGCCGGGCGCTCCACCCGTCCGGCCAGTTCGCGCAGGACCGCGACGGTGGTGCGGTTGTTGCCGCACAGCAGCGCCGTCACCGGCTCGGGGCCGGTGAGCATGCGGGCCAGAGCGAAGCGCAGCTCCAGCGGGTCCGGGCGGCCCATGGCGACCCACGGCTCCTCGACGGGGCAGCCCGCCGCGGCCATCGCCTCGCGGTAGCCGGCCAGACGCTCCGCGGCGGTGTAGATGTCCGGCGCGTCGCCGAGATAACCGATCCGGCGGTGGCCCTGCCGCAGCAGGTGCGAGGCACCGGTGGCGGCGCCGGTGCGGTTGTCGGCGAGAACGGTGTCCACGTCCAGGCCGGGCATCGGCCGATCCACGCTGACCATCGCCGTTCCGGCCGTCAACTCCGGTGCGAGGTAAGCGTGGTCGGCCGAAGTGGGGACCACCACCAGTCCGTCGACCCGGCGCGCACAGAAGCCCAGGGCGAGTTCGCGTTCGCGCGCGGAGTCCTCGGCGGAGGAGCCCGTCAGCAGCAGCGAGCCATGGGCCCGCACCACCTCCTCGACCGCCCGGCTCAGCTGTGAGTAGAACGGGTCGGCCACGTCCTCCAGCAGCAGTCCGACGCTGCCCGTCCGGGCGCCCTGGCGCAGCAGCCGTGCTCCGTCGTTGCGGCGGAATCCCAGCGCGTCGATCACGGAACGGACCCGGCGCGCGGTGTCCTCGCTGACCCCGGGCTCGCCGTTGACGACACGGGAGACGGTCTTGAGCCCGACCCCCGCCGCCGCGGCCACGTCCTTCATGGTGGGCCGGACCGGGGGAGCGGGGCGGAAGCCGGGACGATCCGTGCTGGCTGGCATCTGCGGCCACCGACCCCTCCGGGAAGCGTGCGGGAACACCCGACGGCGCCCAGCATAGACAACGTTGCCCGGGAAGAGGAGGGATGATTCATCCTGCCAAAGGGATTGACGTTCCGTCAGCTTGCGGGTGCAATCGACCCACGACGACAACGTTGTCGCACGGAGGAGGTGGGCCGTGACGGAGCCGTTGCTGGAAGCACGCGGCGTGGTCAAGCGGTTCGGGCACGTGCAGGCGTTGCAGGGCGCCGACTTCCGCGCCCACGCGGGCGAGGTCGTCGCCCTGGTCGGCGACAACGGAGCGGGCAAGTCCACGCTCGTCAACGTCCTGTCGGGCGTCGTCGCCCCGGATGCGGGCGAGATCCTGCTCGACGGGAGGCTCGTCCGCTTCTCCGGCCCCCAGGACGCCCAGCGGCTGGGTGTGGAGACGGTCTACCAGGACCTCTCCCTGGCGCAGGACCTGGACGCGCCGACCAATCTCTACCTGGGTCGGGAGCTGCTGCGCGGCGGACTGCTGGGGCGCCTCGGGGTGCTCGACCGGACCACGATGCGCCGCGAGGCGGTGCGCGCCTTCGCGGAGTTGGGCGTCACGCTCAAGGACCCGTCCGCACCGGTGGCGACGCTCTCCGGCGGCCAGCGGCAGTCGGTCGCGGTGGCGCGCGCGGTCGCCTTCGCCCACCGTGTCATCTTCCTCGACGAACCGACGGCGGCGCTCGGCGTCGTCCAACGGGCCCGTGTGCTGGACACCGTGCGCCGCGTCGCCGAACGCGGCATCGCGGTCGTGTTGATCAGCCACAACATGCCGGAGGTGCTCTCGGTGGCGGACCGCGTGGAGGTGCTGCGGCTCGGTCGCCGGGTCGCTTCGCTCCGCGCCGCCGACACCACCATCGAGGAGCTGGTCGGCGCGATGACCGGCTCCCTGGACCGCGAACAGGCTGCCGCCGCGGTCGTCGGCGGCGAAGAGGACGCGCGCGGCGAGGAGGAGGCGCGATGACCACGACCGGTGCCACCGACCGGGAACCCGACGACCGGCCGCCGGACTCGCTCGCCGGCCCGACTTCCGTGTCTCGCGACGCCTCGCAGGGTGCTGCATCAACGGCTGCTCCCGCGCCCGGGGCCGGGCGTCCGGCCGCCCCGGCGGCGCCCGCCACCGTCCCCGCGCCCACCGCGGCGGCGCGGCCGCTGCTGCTCCGCGCCGCCTCCGTCAGCGAGGTGTGGACCTTCCTGATCCTCGCCGGGCTCGTCGTCTTCTTCACCCTCGCCGCGCCCCGCACCTTCTTCACCACCTACGACCTGACCCAGATCGCCGTCAACGCCGCCATCTACCTCGTCCTCGGCGTCGGTATGACCTTCGTCGTCATCACCGCCGGCATCGACCTGTCGATCGGCTCGGTGCTCGTGCTCGCGGCCGTCGCCGCGGGCGAGTACAACATCCACCACGGCGGCGCCGACGCCGGCTGGTGGACGGTCGCCGTCTGCGCGCTGATCGCGCTGGGCGTGGGCGCGGCCTGGGGCGCGTTGCAGGGGCTGGTGGTCGCCACCGGCAAGGTGCCGCCGCTGATCGTCACCCTCGGCGGGCTCGGCGCGGCACTCGGCATCGCCGAGCTGGCCACCGGCGGCCAGGACCCCGCCGACGCGGCCGCCGCGCACCTGCAGAACAGCCTCGGGTACGGCAAGCTGCTCGGCATCCCCTGGCTGGTGATCCTCGCCGCCGTCGTCACGTTGGCCTTCGGGCTGTTGCTGGGCACCACGCGCTTCGGCACCCACACCTTCGCCATCGGCTCCAACCCGGCGGCGAGCCGCCGCGCGGGCGTCGCGGTGGGCCGACACCTCGTCAAGGTGTACGCGCTGATGGGCCTGCTGGCCGGGCTCGGCGCGGTGATGTGGCTGGCCTCCTACGGCACGACCTCGATCGCGGGGCACTCCACCGACAACCTGCGGGTGATCACCGCCGTGGTGCTCGGCGGCACCAGCCTCTTCGGCGGTCGCGGCTCCGTGCTCGGCACCGTGATCGGCGTCTTCATCCCGGCGGTGCTGACCACCGGACTGATCGTCATCGGCGTCCAGCAGTACTGGCAGGACGTGGCGGTGGGCGTGGTCCTGGTCGCCGCCGTCCACCTCGACCAGATGCGCCGCCGCACGCGCGAGCGCACCTGAAGCAGCAGAGAGGAGAACCACCATGTCGAAACGACGCACTGTGCTGGTGGTCGCCGGCGCGGCCCTCGTCCTGGCCACCACCGCGGCCTGTTCGTCGAGCGCCAACGGTCCGGGCAGCACCGCCCAGAAGAAGATCACGCTGATCACGGGCGTGAAGAGCGACCCCTTCTACATCACCATGACCTGCGCCGCACAGGCGGAGGCGAAGGCCAGGGGCCTGGCGTTCACCGCCGACGGCTCCGCGCAGTGGGACGTCTCGGTGCAGCGCCCGCTGATCGACTCCGTGGCCGCCGCCCGTCCGGACGGCCTGATGGTCTCGCCGGTGGACACCGAGGCGCTCACGCCCTCGCTGAAGCAGATCCAGTCCTCGGGCACGAAGATCGCGCTGGTCGACACCTCGGTGACGGACCCGTCCGTGGGCATCACCCGGATCTCGTCCGACAACGAGAAGGGCGGCCAGGTCGCCGCGGACGCACTCGCCCAGCAGATGGGGGAGAGGGGCTCCGTCATCGTCATCAGCGTCAAGCCCGGCATCTCCACCACGGACGCCCGGATCAAGGGCTTCACCGAGGAGATGGCCAAGTATCCGAACATCAAGGTGCTGCCGACCCTCTACGACAACGACCTGCCCGCGACGGCCGCCTCGCAGATCCAGTCGACGCTGGCCGCCCACCCGGACCTCGGCGGTGTGTTCGCGGGCAACACCAACACCGGCCAGGGCGTGGCCACGGGCCTGTCCCAGGCGGGCAAGCAGGGCCAGGTCAAGGTCGCGGCCTTCGACGCCGAACCTGACGAGATCACGGCGCTGAAGAACGGCACGCTGCAGGTCCTGGTCGCCCAGGACCCGGCCGCGATCGGCACCCAGGCCGTCGACCAGCTGGCCGCCGCGCTGGCCGGCAAGCCGGTGCAGGCGTCGATCGGCACCACGATGGTCGCCATCACCAAGGACAACCTGAGCGACCCGCAGATCGCCAAGTACGTCTACAAGGCCTCCTGCTGACCACGACGTGCACGCACCGGGCCCCGACTCCACGGGAGTCGGGGCCCGGCGGCGCGGTCGTGCCGGATCAGCCGAACATGCCCGGCACGTAGTCGCCCGCCGGCTGGCGGTTGATCACGTTGATCCGGTTGTACGCGTTGATGACCGCGATCAGGCCGATGAGCGCGGCCAACTGCTCCTCGTCGTAGTGCTTGGCCGCGGCCTCCCACACCTCGTCGGAGACGCCTCCGGCCGCGTCGGCGATCCTGGTCCCCTCCTCGGCCAGCTCCAGCGCCGCTCGCTCGGCCTCGGTGAAGATCGTGGCCTCGCGCCAGGTCGCCACCAGGTTGAGGCGGACGGAGGTCTCCCCGGCAGCGGTGGCGTCCTTGGTGTGCATGTCGGTGCAGAAGCCGCAGCCGTTGATCTGGCTCGCCCTGATCTTCACCAGCTCCTGCGTGGCGTGCGGGACACCGGAGTCGTGGACCACCTTGCCCGCGGAGTTGATGTACTTGAAGAAGGAGGCGCCGATGCTGCTGCCGAACAGGTTCAGACGCGGTTCCATGGTGATCTCCTCGGTCGTTCTCTTTCGTTGCTCTCACAGGTATGACAATCGGCGCCGGGGGAGTGTGACAGCCGCGGGAGAGAATTTTTCGGAGCCGGTCAGCCGCGCGTCAGCTGCTCCGCGAGCACCGACGGCAGGCCGGTCCAGTCGCAGGAGACGAAGGAGGCGTGCGCGGCGGCCAGTTGCGCCACCCGCGCCGTCGCGTCGGCGGCGGTGGGGGTCGTGTCGGAGAGGGCCGGGGTGACGTTCTGGGCGTCCGTCATCACCAGCAGGTAGTGGTTGGTGTCGTACCAGGACGTGTCGATGCCGCCGTTCACGAAGGCGTGCGCGTCGCCGTCGAAGACCACGAACCAGGGGCGCAGGCTCGCGTCCGAGTAGCGGGTACGCGGGTCGCCGGAGGCGGCGCCGAGGACCGAGGGGAAGACCTGCGCGTCGCCGAGGTGGCCGGAGGACTGCAGCGCGGCGAGGTGCTGGGCGTACTCGGTGTCCGTCCAGAGGTGGTCGAACGGGTTGTTCATCTCGAAGGTGCCCGGGATCGCCTCGAGGATCACCTTGCCCGCAAGGGCGGAGCGCGTCGGCCAGGCGTTCGCGCGGGCGGCCGCGTCGAGGCTGGGGTAGCCGGCCATCAGGTCGGCCGGGCGGTAGACGTCCGTGCCCAGGTGGGTCTGGACGAGCGAGTCGAGCTGGGTGGGGCCGAGGCCGACGGTGGCGTCGAAGCCCGCCTTCATCTCCAGCTTGATCATGATCGGCGGGTGCCCGGGGTGCGCGGCCAGCCAGATCCGGATGTCGTCCAGGCAGCTGCCCAGGTCCTTGTTGGCCCCGCCCCGGTAGAGGTCGGCGGCGCTGCTCGCGTCGACGCAGTTGTTGCTGTTGCCGAGCGGGTTGGTGTGGCTGACCTTCCACTCGTGGGTGAACGGGTCGACCCAGGTGTCGAGTTCGATCAGCGAGGCGCCGGTGTCCAGCGCCTGGGCGAGGTAGGGGAAGGCGCTGGTGTCGTTGTAGGTGTTGTGCAGGCCGACGGAGGTGCCGGCGGCGAGCGAGAGGTCGCCGGTGTCGCGGGTGGCGGCGACGGCGGGGCCGCCCGGCAGGGAGAGCGGGATCAGGCAGGCTGCGGCGGTCAGCAGGCAGGAGACGAGACGACGCGGGGCGACCATCGGTCCTCCGGGGTCACGGAAGGGGAGGGCCGACGTCCTCGTCGGCCGCGCGCAGTCTTGGCATGCACGCGGCGGCATGCTGTCACCCGCGGGTGGCCCGCGGGTGACGGTTCGTCAAAGTGCGGCTTACCGAGGCGGCAGGACCGAAAGGACGCGCTGCACGAAATCCCGGAAGTCGCTCATGTAGTCCGTGAGGAACTGCTGCGTGGTCGGGTCGGTGACCTCGCCGTCGTCGTTGAACAACCCCGGGGCGAACTGGATGTAGGCCTCGGGCGCGTTCATCTGCGGCGAGTTGCAGAAGCTCAGGATCGAGCGGAGGTTCTGCTGGGCGACGGCGGTACCGATCTTGCCCGGTGAGGTGCCGATGACGGCGGACGGCTTGTGGGTGAAGGAGTTGGTGCCCCATGGCCGGCTCGCCCAGTCGATCGCGTTCTTCAGGCTGCCGGGGATGTCGCGGTTGTACTCCGGCGTCACGAAGAGCACCGCGTCGACGGCGGCGATCGCGTCCTTGAGGGCGCGGCCCTCCGGCGGGTAGTCGGCGTCGAAGTCGTGGTTGTAGAGCGGGAGGTCCTTGATCGGGATCTCCCGGAACGCCAGCTCCGGTGGTGCGACGCGGATCAGCGCGTTCGCCAGGACGCGGTTGATCGACTTCTGGGACAGGCTGCCGACGAAGTAGCCAACGGTGTACGTGCTCATGCGCCGCACGCTAGCCCGCGGGCTCGGCGGCGGCGATCGGGGAGAGCCGTTCGAGCGCTTCGTGGAAAGGGGGTTGCGCGCAGAGGCTAATGGCATTAGCTTAATGGCTAACGGAAGAAGCCGTAGGACGAAGGAAGACCGCAGAGGCGGGCGCCAAGAAGGAGGCGGGCACCATGAGCGAGACCCTGATCCCCAGCACGCAGTACCTGACCGTGAACCACGCCGGCGGCACCGGCCGGATCGCCTACGACGACAACGGTGCCGCAGGACCGCTCGTCGTGCTCATCCCCGGCATGGGGGACAACCGGACCACCTACCGGTTCGTCGTGCCCGCGCTCACCGCGGCCGGCTACCGGGTCGTCACTACGGACCTGCGCGGCGCGGGGGAGTCCGACGCGACCTTCACCGACTACACCACCACCGCCGTCGCCGGTGACCTGCGCGCCCTGATCGCCCACCTCGACGCCGGACCGGCCCTGCTGGTCTCGAACTCCTACTCCGCCGGAGCCGGCGTCATCGCCGCCGCCGACGAGCCGGAGGCCTTCGCCGGGCTCGTGCTGACCGGCCCGTTCGTGCGCACCGCCGAGCAGAACCTCGTCGCCAGGCTCGGCACCGTCGTCGTCGGCCGGTTCGGCCCCGCCTGGATGGCCTTCTGGACGACGCTCTTCGCCACCACCAAGCCCGAGGACTTCGCCGACGCCAAGGCGCGCCTTGCCACGCAGATGGGCGAGCCCGGCCGGATGGCCGCGCTGCGGGCCATGTTCGCGAGCGGCCACGACGCCAGCGAGCGGCGCCTGCGCGAGATCAAGGAGCTGGCCCTGCCGGTGCAGGTGGTCATGGGCAGCAAGGACCCCGACTTCAAGCCGAACCCGCAGGACGAGGCCGAGTGGATCGTGGACCACGCCGGTGGCGAGCTCGTCATGGTCGACGGAGCCGGCCACTACCCGAGCGCCGAGGCCCCGCAGGCCGTGATCGACGCGCTGCTCCCCTTCGCCGCCAAGGCCTTCGGTGCCCAGGGCTGAGGGAGCCAGGACCAGGGCCGGGCTCACGCCCGCCCTCGTCCTGGACGCGGCCCTCGCGGTCGTCGACGAGCAGGGAGCGTCGGGTCTGACCCTGGCCGCCGTCGCCGCCCGCACCGGCGTGGCCACCCCGTCCCTCTACAAGCACGTGCAAGGCCTGCCGGAGCTGCGCCGCCAGGTCGTCGCGCGGATCTTCGACGAGCTGGGCGCGGACCTCGCCCAGGCCGTCATGGGACGCAGCAGGGACGAGGCCGTCGCCGCCGTGCTGCGCGCCTACCGCGCCTACGCCGGCCGCAACCCGCGCCGCTACGCGGCGCTGCCGCAGGAGGCCGACCCGGTGCTCGCCGAGCTCGCCGCCCCGGTCATGGAGCCCCTCTTCGCCGCGCTGCGCGGCTTCGGGCTCGCCGACGGCGCCCTGGTGGACGCGGTGCGTTGCCTGCGCGTCGTCGCGCACGGCTTCGCCTCGCTGGAGAGCACCGGCGCGTTCGCGCTCCCGGAGGCGCTGGACCACACCTACGAGCAGATGATCGCGCTCTTCCTCGCCGGGCTGAAGCAGGCCTTCCCGGTCGAGGCCTGACGGCATGGACCACCGTACGGACACGGCTCAGATGGTGACGATGCCGTTCGCGGTCGCGAAGTCCACCGAGACCAGCCCGGGTTCCTCGTCGTCGACCCAGGTGACGTCGATCTGGTCCAGCGGGTGGTCGGCCGGCTCGCCGAGGAACTCGGCGATCGCGGCGGCGTCGCCCGCGATGGCGAGGCCCTGGATGGTGCTGCCCGTCCGCGGATCGGCGCTCGGCCGCTCCTCGGCCGGGACCAGCCACTGCAGGAAGTACGGCAGTTGCGGGTCCTCCATCAGCTCCAGCAGCCCGATCTGCTTCCAGCGCAGGTCGAAGCCGTCCGGGCGGGCCCGGTGGCCGTCGGCGGCGGTGCGGCCCAACCGGGCCTCCACCGGCGTGATGTCGTCCACGGAGACCACCCAGCCGAGCCAGCCGCCGCCCTCCTCCGCACGCCGCGCGACGGCCTGTCCGAACGGCGCACGGTCGGCGGCCGGGTGGTCGAGGGTCGTCACGACCTCGACATAGGTGCCACCGGCCAGAGGCAGGATGAAGTTGCGGGTCCCGAAGCGCGGGTGCACGCCCCCGTCGACGAAGCCGGCCCCGAGGGCCGAGCCGATCCGCTGGACGGTCGAGACGAAGCTGCCGCGGTCCACCGCGTAGGAAACGTGATCAAGTCGCACCGCGCCATCATCACCCGGCCCGCCCGCGCAAGCGCGCCCGCCACGCCCGCGACCCTCGCACGTCAGCCTTGCCGGGGATCGATCATCGTCATCCCGGCCGGGGAGGCGTCGGCGACGCCCGGCAGCAGCGCGGCGGCCTCGGTGAGGCCGACGACCCGCTCGATCAGCCGCTGCGGCTGCAGCACCCCGCGTTCGATCAGCGCCAGCATCGCCGGGTAGTCGGCGGCGGCCATGCCGTGGCTGCCGAGCAGGTCCAGCTCCCAGGCGATGACGCGCGCCATCGGCACCCGCGGGTGGCCGTGGACCGGCGGCAGCAGCCCGACCTGCACGTGACGGCCACGGCGGCGCAGGCTCAGCACGGCGTCCGCGCAGGTCTGCTCGCTGCCGACGGCGTCCACGGCGACGTGGCTGCCGCCGCCGGTCAGGGCGTGCACGCGGGTCGGGACGCCGGCTCCGTCCGTCCCGTCGGCGGGTACGACGTGGTCCGCCCCGAGGGCCGTCGCCGCGTCCAGCGCACCCTGGTTCCGGTCCACCGCGACGACCCGCGCGCCGAGCGCCTTGGCGATCATCACCGCGCTGAGGCCCACCCCGCCGGCGCCGACCACCGTCACCCATTCGCCCGGCACGAGCCGTGCTCGCGCCGTCAGCGCGCGGTACGCGGTGGCGAACCGGCAGCCGAGGCCCGCAGCTGCCTCGAAGGAGACCCCCTCGGGGACGGCCACCAGGTTGGTGTCCGCCGCGTGCAGCGCGACGAGCTCCGCGAAGGAGCCCCAGTGGGTGAAGCCCGGCTGCTCCTGGTCCGGGCAGATCTGTGCGTCGCCCGACGCGCAGTACGCGCAGCGGCCGCAGCCGCAGACGAACGGCACGGTCACCCGGTCCCCGACGGCCCACCGCTCCACGCCGTCCCCGACCGCCGCAACCACCCCGGCCAGCTCGTGCCCCGGCACGTGAGGGAGCGCGACGTCCTCGTGCCCGGCCCACGCGTGCCAGTCACTCCGACACAACCCGGTCGCGTGCACCCGCACCACGACCCCGCCCAGGGGCGCGACCGGATCACCGACCTCCCGTACCTCGACCGGCTGCCCGACCCGGTCCATCACCACAGCGCGCACTCTCGACCTCCCGACCCGCCGACCCACCGGCTTCGACCCCGGCCAACCTACTGTCCCGTCGCCGGGACGCGTGCCCAGGGGATAAGCGATGCGCCGGGGTGAGGTCCGCCGGGGTCAGCGAGAACACCACGAGGTCCACGCGCCCGCCGTGGGTGACCCCCGCGTTGCGCAGCACGCCCTCCTCCTGGAACCCGGCCCGCTCCGCGCTCCGTCGCGACGCGATGTTGCCGGTGGCGGCCCGGAGCTCCACCCGCTCGAACCCTTGCGTGCACAGCGCCCAGCGCCCGACGACGCGCGCCGCCTCCGCGGCGACGCCGCGCCCGCGGGCCCACGGCGCCACCCAGTAGCCGACCTCGGTGGTTCGGGCCCGCCAGCTGGTCCTGCGCAGTCCGATCGTGCCGAGCAGACGGTCGGTGGCGGGGTCGGCGAGAGCGAAGTGGATGCAGTCGCCGGACTCCCGCAGCGCGTGCGCGGTGCGGGAGCACCACGCGGTCGCGTCGTCGAGGGTGTAGGGGTGGGGCAGCGGCAGCCAGGTCTGGGTCAGCTCGTCCGACGCGGCGCGCTGCGTGTCCTCGACGTCCGCGCGTGAGAATGAACGCAGGACCAGAGAGTCCGTCCGAAGGACGGTCTCCGGAAAGGTCGAAGGCAATCTCGTCTCCCCCCGTGGAGATCATCGGTAACCCAGGGGACGACGCTAGCAGCACCCGTTCCGGCCGCCACCCCGGAACGAGCGTGCGGGGCGTTCGCACACGGCGAATTCCCGACTGCTCGGCGCGCCCCAATGCCCTCGCCTCCTCCGTCGGCCAGACTTCGGACTGCTCGACCAGCCCGGAAGGATTGCCATGTCTGAGAACATCCACGCCGATCTCGACGCGAGCACGCAGGGAGCCGGAGGCTGCCCGGTCGTGCACGGGCGCGCGCCGCACCCGACGCAGGGCGGTGGCAACCGCCAGTGGTGGCCCGAGAAGCTGAACCTGAAGATCCTGGCCAAGAACCCGGCCGTGGCGAACCCGCTGGGCGAGGACTTCGACTACGCGGCCGCGTTCTCCGCGCTGGACCTGGCCGCCGTCAAGCGTGACATCGGCGAGGTGCTGACCACCTCGCAGCCGTGGTGGCCGGCCGACTTCGGCAACTACGGCCCGTTCATGATCCGCATGGCCTGGCACAGCGCGGGCACCTACCGCATCCGTGACGGCCGCGGGGGCGGCGGCACCGGCCAGCAGCGCTTCGCCCCGCTCAACTCCTGGCCGGACAACGCCAGCCTGGACAAGGCCCGCCGCCTGCTGTGGCCGGTGAAGAAGAAGTACGGCAAGGCGCTGTCCTGGGCCGACCTGATCATCCTCACCGGCAACGTCGCCCTGGAGGACATGGGCTTCACGACCTTCGGCTTCGGCGGCGGGCGCGTCGACGCCTGGGAGCCGGACGAGGACGTGTACTGGGGCCCGGAGACCACCTGGCTGGGCGACGAGCGCTACACCGGCGACCGGCAGTTGGAGAACCCGCTCGGCGCGGTCCAGATGGGTCTGATCTACGTCAACCCCGAGGGTCCCAACGGCAACCCGGACCCGATCGCCGCGGCCCGCGACATCCGCGAGACCTTCTACCGGATGGCGATGAACGACGAGGAGACCGTCGCGCTGATCGCGGGCGGTCACACCTTCGGCAAGACCCACGGCGCGGGCCCCGCCGACCACGTCGGCGCGGACCCCGAGGACGCGCCGATGGAGCAGCAGGGGCTCGGCTGGAAGTCCAGCTTCGGCACCGGCGTCGGCAAGGACGCGATCACCTCCGGGTTGGAGGGCATCTGGACCAACACGCCCACCACCTGGGACAACAGCTTCTTCGAGATCCTCTTCGGCTACGAGTGGGAGCTGTTCCAGAGCCCGGCCGGCGCCCACCAGTGGCGTCCCAAGGACGGCGCGGGCGCCGACACCGTGCCCGACGCGTTCGACCCGAACAAGCGGGTCGCCCCCACGATGCTGACCACCGACCTGTCGCTGCGGTTCGACCCGGTCTACGAGCCGATCTCGCGCCGCTTCCACGCCGACCCGGCCGCGTTCGCGGACGCCTTCGCCCGGGCCTGGTTCAAGCTGACCCACCGCGACATGGGCCCGATCGCCCGCTACCTCGGCTCCGAGGTGCCGGCGGAGCAGCTGCTGTGGCAGGACCCGATCGCGGCCGACTCCCGCTCGCAGATCGACGCCTCCGACGTCACCAAGCTGAAGGCGGCCATCGCCGAGGCGGGCCTCACCGTCTCCCAGCTGGTCTCCACCGCCTGGGCCTCGGCCGCCTCCTTCCGCGGCAGCGACAAGCGCGGCGGCGCCAACGGCGCCCGGATCCGGCTCCAGCCGCAGGCCGGCTGGGAGGTCAACGACCCGGACCGGCTGGCCGTCGCGCTGCGTGCGCTGGAGAACGTCCAGCAGGCGTTCAACGCCACGCTCTCCGGCGGCAAGCAGGTCTCCCTCGCGGACGTCATCGTCCTCGCGGGCGGCGTGGGCGTGGAGCAGGCCGCGCAGGCGGCCGGCCACAGCGTCGAGGTGCCGTTCACCCCGGGCCGCGGCGACGCGACCCAGGAGCAGACCGACGTCGAGTCCTTCGCCGCGATGGAGCCGGTCTCCGACGGGTTCCGCAACTACCGGGGCAAGGGCGACCTGCTCGGGTCGGAGTACCTGCTCCTGGACAAGGCCAACCTGCTGACGCTCTCCGCGCCGGAGCTGACCGTCCTGGTCGGCGGACTGCGGGTGCTGGGCGCCAACCACCAGGACTCGCCGCTCGGTGTCCTCACCGACAGGGTGGGGACGCTCAGCAACGACTTCTTCGTCAACCTCCTCGACCTGGGCACCTCGTGGACCCCGGTGGCGGAGGATGCAACCACCTTCGAGGGCCGCGACGCCTCCGGCAAGGTCAAGTGGACCGGCAGCCGCGCGGACCTGGTCTTCGGCTCCAACTCCGAGCTGCGCGCCGTCGCCGAGGTCTACGCGAGCGACGACGCCGAGGAGAAGTTCGTCACCGACTTCGTCGCCGCCTGGGCCAAGGTCATGGACCTCGACCGCTACGACGTCGCCTGACCGTCGGCCCGAACCGCACCGCCCGAGCGCCCCGTCCCCTCAGGACGGGGCGCTCTCGCACAGCAGCGCCGCGCGCAGGTCGGTGCGGTCCTCCAGACGGGACAGGTTCCGGCCCGTCAGTTCCTCGATCCGGCGCACCCGGTAGTGCACGGTGTTCACGTGAACGTGGAGCGCCTGCGCGGCCCGGGACCAGGAGCCGTCCAGGTCCAGGAAGACCGCGAGGGTGTGCAGCAGCGACACGGAGTTGACGCGGTCGTGGGCGAGGAGTGGTCCGAGCAGCCGCTCCCGGTAGGCCGCCCGCACCTCGGCGGGGACGCCGCGCAGCAGCGCGGCCAGTGAGCCGAGCGAGCCGCTCCCGGCCACACCGCCGGCCGGTCCGGCGGTTCCGGTGGCTCCGGGGCCGGGTCCGGGTCCGGCGGCGAGGATCCACTCGGCCTGGGCGAGCGCCGCGCGCAGGGTGGGCAGGGTCGGTGCCACGTCGGGCCCCACGGCGGCGCTGAGCTCCGGCCGTTCGGCCTGGTCGCCGTGCTCGGTCTCACGGGGTTCGGTCCGGGGCGGGACCGGGGCCGCGAGCACGGCGCGCAGCCGCGGCCAGGCGCGTTCGAGCGCGGCCAGGACCTCGGCCTCCGGCGCCGCGCACAGACCCGTCGCGCCTCCCGGCTCGGCGGCGGACCGGTCCGGGTCCGGGGCGACGACGAACGGCGCCCCCGTCCCCTGCAGCGCCTCCGCCAACGCCGCCGCCGCCCACGACGCCGGACCGCCGGACGCCCGGGCCACCACGGGCGTCATGGCGGCCTGCTCCGGCAGGCCGCAGGAGCGCAGCGCCTCGCCGAGCTCGGCGGCCGAGCCCGCGCCGTCCCGGCCCGGGCCGGGTGCCGCCGAGGCACGCAGCAGGTCCACGACGCGCGTGCCGCCCTGGCGCTGCGCGGCGGCGGTCGATCGGTTGCGCGCGGCCAGCGGCGCCAGCAGCTCGGCGAGCCCCCGCAGCACCGCCGCCGCGGCGGGGCCCGGCTCCGCGTGCGGCACCAGCAGCCAACCGTCGAACGGCGTCACACCCGGCCGGCCCACGGGCAGCGCCCAGCGCGCTGCGGTCCGCGTGGAGGCCGTCCCCGGCGTGGACGTCCGCGGGACCGCCGTGCGCGGGCGGGGAGGCCTGGCCCGGCCCGCCGTTTCGGAGTTCCCGTGCGGCCGGCCCGCCGGGACGGCCCTGCCCGGCGCCCACTCCGCCGGATCGGAGCCGCCGGGCTTCCGGCCCGCCGCGTCCGGGACGCCGAGCCGCCGCCCCGCCGTGTCGTCGCTGCCGAGCATCCCGCCGGTCCGGTCGGCGTCGCCGGGTGGGCGTCCGGCCGGATCGGAGCTGCCGAGCAGCCGTCCCGCCGTCGTGCGCAGCGAACAGTGCGGCAGGCCCAGGTCCGAGACCGCGCGCGCCAGGACCGTGGACGGCTCCGCACCGGCGTGGAGCAGGGCCAGCAGCTCGCGGCTGACGGCCGCGGGGAGCGCGGCCGTGCCCTCGGCCTGGTGCTGCAGGTCGCCCCAGAGCCGCAGGTAGACGCGGTCGGTCACGGCCCGGAAGCTGGTCCCGGCCGGCACGGTCAACAGCGGGATGCCGTGCCGGCGGCACGCGTCGGCGAGCTCGGCGGGAACGGTGCCGTGGGTGCCCTCGCCGGCCAGCAGCGCCGCGGCCTCCGCGCTGCGCAGCGCGGTCGCGAACCGGCCGGCCGCCTGTGCGGCGGCCACCGGGTCGGCAGCGAGGTCGTCGGGGCGCCACCAGACCAGACCGGTGAGCACCAGCTCGCCCTGACGCAGGTACCGGGCGGGGTCCTGCAGGTCGGTCGAGGTGACCCCGGTGACCTCCCGGGCCAGCAGCTCAGGCGTGGCCCAGGCCACCTCGATCCGCAGGTCCTCCAACCGCAGCAGATCCCCGACGATCACGTGTGGTGCTCCTTGCCGTCCGCGCCGGTTCCGGGTCTCGCGGCAGCGAGGAGGAAGTGCGCCAAAGCATCGTAGATGCGAGCCTTCTCCGCCGTCGTGCCTGTCTACTGCGTGGACAGCACCGGCCCGCACCCAGGGGGATTCAAACAGGGGGACCGCGCCCGCCACGACTGGTGGGGAGCACGGAGATCACCACCGCGGACTGGAGGATCCACCAACGCCGCGGGACCGTCGGAGCCTGGTGTCCGCGCGGGACGAGGCGCAGGATGGTGATCACGCGTCCCGCCCGGGACGGACCGGAAGGAGCTCTGCCGTGACGTCGCCGTTGACCGCCCTGGGCGTCTCCCTCCCCGTCCTGGCCGCCCCGATGGCGGGCGGGCCCACGACGCCGGCGCTGGTGGTCGCGGTCGCCGAGGCGGGCGGGCTCGGCTTTCTCGCGGCGGGGTACAAGACGCCGGAGGCCATGGACGCGGAGGTGACGGCGGTGCGTGCGGAGGGTGTGCCGTTCGGCGTCAACCTCTTCGTCCCCAACCCCGTTCCCGTCGACCCGGAGGCGTTCCGTCGTTATGCCGGCGCCCTCGAACCCGAGGCCCGCGCGCTCGGTGTGCCGACGCAGGCGTGGGGGAGCGCGATCGTGGAGGACGACGACGCGTTCGCCGCCAAGATCGACGTGTTGCGCGCCGCGCCCGTCCCGGTGGTCTCCTTCACCTTCGGCGTACCCAGGCCGGCCGTGGTCGCGGCACTGCGTGGGACCGGGACGTTCGTGCTGCAGACCGTCACCTCCGCCGCCGAGGCGCGGGTCGCGGCGGACGCGGGCGTCGACGGGCTGGTGGTGCAGGCGTCCGCCGCGGGTGGGCACTCGGGCACGTTGACCCCGGCCGTCGTCCCGGCCGCCGTGCCGCTGCCCGACCTGGTCCGGCAGGTCCGCTCCGCCGTCCCGCTGCCGGTGCTCGCCGCGGGCGGCGTGGCCACTGCGGAGGCGGTGACCGAGGCGCTGGGCGCCGGTGCGCTGGCCGTCGCGGTGGGCACGGTCCTGCTCCGCTCCGCCGAGGCCGGTACCTCCGCGCCCTACCGCGCGGCGCTCGCCGACCCGACCCGGCGCGGGACCGTGGTCACCCGTGCCTTCACCGGCCGCCCGGCGCGCGCGTTGCGCAACACCTTCACCGACCGGCACGACACCACTGCGCCCGGCGGCTATCCCGCCGTGCACCACCTCACCGGCCCGCTGCGCCGCGCGGCGACGGCGGCCGGCGACCCGGAGTGGATCAACCTGTGGGCCGGGACCGGCCACCGCCACGCCACGGACGAGCCCGCCGCCCGCATCCTCGCCCGCCTCGGCTCGGGTGTGTGACCCTGGATCAGCCGGAGAGCGGAGCGAAGAGGAGCAGAGGATGCGTGCCGACATCGTGCCGGGTGGGGTCTTCCCCGACTACGAGCTGACCGACCACACCCGCACCAGGCGCCGTCTGAGCGACCTGCAGGGCGGCGACCCGCTCGTGCTGATCCTCTCCCGGGGCCACTTCTGTCCCAAGGACCACCAGCAGCACCTGCAGATGGCGGCGCACTGGTCCGAGTTCGCGGTCGCCTACACGCAGGTGGTGACCATCGCGACGGACAACCTGTTCGAGCTGAACGAGTTCCGTGCCTCGGTCGGCGCGCAGTGGACCTTCCTGTCCGACGTGGGGCGCAAGGTCCAGCAGGACCTGGAGATCCAGGAGTACACCGACCCCCACCACAACCCGATGATCCCGCACACCCTGGTCCTGAAGCCGGGCCTGGTCGTCCACAGCGTCTACAACGGCTACTGGTACTGGGGCCGCCCTTCCGTCGAGGACCTCCGCCGCGACCTGCGCGCCGTCACCCGGGACATCCGCCCCGACTGGGACCCCACCCTCCCGGAACTGCGCGCCGCCTGGGACGCGGGCGACCACTCCCGGCACTACCCGTACAAGCAGTCCTAGGTCGAGCAGTCGGGGTCGAGCGTCCCGCGCTCGTCCGTGGTGCTCATCGGGCGGGGGTGGACTCGATTCTCTGTGTCATGCGGCGGATCCTGGCAGCCCTCGTCCGCCCGGCACAACTGAAAATTCGAGGTGTCCTGCGGCGCTCCCGCCGTTCGTCCAGAGGGTGACGGACGAACGGAACGAGGAGGTCGTGATGAGGTACCTGTTGCTGATCGGCAGTGACGAGAGCGCCATGGGCGCGCTCAGCCCGGAGGAGGGGGCGGCCGTGCTGGCGGAGTACGGCGCGTTCGGGGAGGAGATGGGACAGCGGGGCGTCCTGCGCGGCGGGGAGCGCGTGCGGCCGAGCGCGGAGGCGCGGACCGTGCGGGTGCGCGACGGGGAGGTGCTGGTGGCCGACGGTCCCTTCGCCGAGACGAAGGAGCAGCTCGGCGGGTTCTACCTGGTCGACTGCGGGGGCCTGGACGAGGCGGTGGAGGTCGCCTCGCGGATTCCCGGGGCCCGGACCGGTTCGATCGAGGTGCGGCCGATCTGGGAGCGCGACGCGTGACACGTGACGTGTGACGCCGGCGCGTGCCGTGGCCCGGCACGGCCTCGGCGCCGGGCGGCGACGCTGCCGCCCGACGCCGAGGGGCTCGGCGGGGCTCAGAGGCTCGAGGCTCAGAGGCTCGGGGCTCAGAGACTCAGGAGAACGTGACGTCGTAGGTCGAGGGGCCGGTCTGGGTGAAGTTCACCTGGCCGGAGAGCTTCTTGTAGTAGCCGGTCCCGCCGGTGACGGCGCCGTCGAAGTGGATCGGGTACTTGGCCGCGAGGCCGGGGCGCGGGGCGGCGGCCTCGAAGGCGATGGTGCCCTTGTTGCCGTGGATCAGGCGGATGACCCCGGCGCAGAAGATCAGGTCGGTGCGCAGCGAGATCGAGTCCTTGTTGCACAGGTCGTAGACCATGCCCACCTGCACGGAAGGCCTGCCGGACCTGACGATGCCGACACCGCCGAAGGACTGGGGATCGCCGGAGAAGTCGAGGTGGAGCACCTGCGCGGGTGGCTTCCACTGCGGCGCGGGTGCCGCCGAGACGGCGGAGGTCGCGGCGGTGAGCACGGTCGCCGTCAACGCGGCGAGGGTCCAGATCTTCTTCGACGTCAGAGTGCGTAGCACGCCGTCCTCCTGAGGCATCACGCCCAGGCCCGACGCCGGCGCGTATCTTCAGGAAAGACGACAAACCGTCCGCGGTCGGCCATCCGACGCGGTGCGCCCGCCGGAATCCCTCGTTTGCAGCCATGGCGACTCGCCGGTCATGCGCGCAGGGCGGCGTCGCAGGTGGCGCAGACCCACGGGGTCAGGTTGGCGGGGTACCAGTGGGCGCCGGGGGAGTCGGGGTGGTAGCTGTGCTTCTCCAGGGCGGCCGTGTCCTGGCCGCAGAGGGTGCGGTCGGCCGGGTCGTCCGGAGTCTGCGGATCGGTCGGCGCCGCGTGGACGGCGCGGAGGCCGCCGACGACCCAGGTCTTCCCGTCCAGGTCCGGCCGGTGGCCGGCCTGCGGCTCGATCAGCACGATGATGCCCACCCCTCCACGATCGCGCGCCCGGGCGGCGCGCGCATCATGAGGCCCTGGGCCGTGCCGGTCGGCGTCACCCCAGGTCGTCGCCCAGCGAGGTGAGCAACGTGCGCAGGGTGTCGACGAGGGCCTCGGTGCGGGGTGCGTCGAGGCCGGACAGGACGCGCTGCTCGGTGGCGAGGTGGTCGGGCAGGGCGCGGTCGATGAGGGCGTGGCCCTCGGGGGTGAGCGCGACGTCGCGGCTGCGGCCGTCCGCGTCGCTCAGGGTGCGGGTGACCAGGCCGCGTGCCTCCAGCCGGTCCAGGCGCTGGGTGATCGCGCCGGAGGTGACCATCGCGGACTGCATCAGGGCGGTGGGGGTGAGGCGATAGGGCGGGCCGCTGCGCTTGAGCGTGGCGAGGACGTCGAAGGAGGCGGCGTCGAGGTCGTGCGCGGCGAAGGTCCGCTTGAGTTCGGCCTCGACGAGGCGGCTCAGCCGCTTGAGCCGACCGATCACCTCCATCGGGGAGATGTCCAGGTCGGGGCGCTCGGCCGCCCACTGCTGCACCACGCGGTCCACATGATCTGCCACGCGACCAGGGTAGGTGATGGCGAACAGATGCCTTAGCGCTGAGGCAGATGTCTTAGCGATGAGATATATTGCCTTAGTGCTAAGAAATCGCTTCGGCATCGTGCTGCTCACCGCGCTCGCCCCCGCCATCTGGGGGTCGACCTACCTCGTCACCACCCAGTTGCTGCCGCCGGGGCGACCGCTGCTGGCCGGCGTGCTCCGGGCCGTGCCCGCCGGGCTGCTGCTGGTCGCACTGACCCGGCGCCTGCCGCAGGGCAGTTGGTGGTGGCGCTCGCTCGTACTGGGGACGCTCAACATCGGGGCGTTCTTCGCGCTGCTCTTCGTCGCCGCCTACCGCCTGCCCGGAGGGGTCGCCGCCACCGTCGGCGCGGTCCAGCCGCTGCTGGCGGCCGGACTCTCGACCGCCCTGCTCGGCGAGCGGCTCTCCCCGCGGACGTTGCTCGCCGGGATCGCGGGCGTGGGCGGGGTCAGCCTGCTGGTGCTCCGGGCCGGTGCCCGCCTGGACGGGCTCGGCGTGGCCGCGGCCCTCGGCGGGGCGGTGGTGATGGCCACCGGCGTCGTCCTGGCCAAGCGCTGGACCTCCGACGCGCCCCTGCTGGCCACCGCCGGCTGGCAGCTCACCGCGGGCGGGCTGGTGCTCCTCCCGGTGGCCCTGCTGGTCGAGGGTGCCCCGCCCGCGCACCTGACCGCGGCCAACCTGCTCGGCTACGCCTACCTCGGCCTGGTCGGGGCCGCGCTCGCCTACGCGCTCTGGTTCCGCGGCCTGCGCGCGCTCACCCCGACCTCCGTCACCTTCCTCGGACTGCTGAGCCCCGTCGTCGCCACCGCCCTGGGCTGGCTCGCGCTCGGCCAGCGACTCACCCCCGTCCAGGGGCTGGGCGCGCTGATCGTGCTGGGCGCCCTGCTGACGGCCCAGCTGCGCCGCGGCGCGCCCCGGTTGCCGGGCCCCAGGGGTGGTGCTGAGCTGGAGGGCATGAAGGCGAACACAGGAGATCGCTTGCGGTTCCTCGGTCACCACGTGGGCACCCCGGACCGCTACGGACGGGTCCTGAAGGTCCTCGGACCCGACGGGGACCCGCCGTACCTGGTCGAGTTCGACGACGGCCACCAGGCCGAGGTCTACCCCGGCTCCGACTGCGAGCTGGAGCACGCCAAGAAGGAGTGACCGGTCGGTCGCGGGTCGGCGCTCAGCGGCTCACGCGGCGTCGGCTCACGCGGGCGTCGGCTCACGGGCGCGTCGGTTCGCAGGGACGTCGGCTCACAGGTACGTCGCGTCCGGGCGGATCGTCTCCACGCGCGGCCGAACCGATCGGCCGCCGGAGCGGGAGCCCGGCCTGATCCGCACCGTCGCCCCGGGTCCGACGTCCGCGTCGCGGCCGTCCGGGAGCGTCACCCGGTAGGGCGGCGCCGCGCCGTCCGCCTCCGCCGACACCTCGGAGTTCTGTCCCATCAGCCGGTTGCCCTTGGCAGGTTGCATCCCGACCGCCTCCCTTTCCGGATCCCGGGCGACGACGAAGTCGAGCCACACCAGTCTAGGAGCGCCATGGCCACCCCGCAGAGCATCGTCGCACCGACCGGCGCGCGTGCTGCCGTCCTCCTCGTCGCGACCGTCGATGTCGGCGGCGAGCAGGCCGTCCGCGACCTGCTGGCGGACCTGGCGGGAGTGGTGCGCTCGGTCGGGTTCCGCGTCCCGGACGGCGGGCTCGCCTGCGTCGCCGGGATCGGCTCCGACGCCTGGGACCGTCTCTTCGACGGCCCGCGCCCGCGTGAACTGCACCCGTTCCAGGCGCTGGACGGCCGCGTCCACCGCGCCCCGGCGACGCCCGGCGACCTGCTCCTCCACATCCGCGCGAAGCGGGCGGACCTCTGCTTCGAGACCGCCCGCCTGATCACCGACCGGCTGGGCGAGGCGGTCACGGTCGTCGAGGAGGTGCACGGATTCACCTACTTCGACGAGCGCGACCTGCTCGGCTTCGTCGACGGCAGCGAGAACCCGCAGGGCGCCGCGGCCATGACGGCCGTTCACATCGATGACGAGGATCCGGCGTTCCGCGGCGGCAGCTACGTCGTCGTGCAGAAGTACCTGCACGACCTGGCCGCCTGGGAGGAGCTGCCCACCGGGGAACAGGAGCGGGCGATCGGCCGGACCAAGCTCGCCAACGTCGAGTTCCCCGACAAGGACAAGCCCGCCGACGCGCACGTCGCGCTCAACTCGCTCGCGGACGAGGACGGGCGTCAGCTGCAGATCCTGCGCCAGAACATGCCCTTCGGTGCGGTCGGCAGCCGCTCCTACGGCACCCTCTTCATCGGCTACGCCCGAACGCCGGCGATCACCGAACGGATGCTGCGGAACATGTTCCTGGGCGACCCGCCCGGCACCACCGACCGCATCCTCGACTTCTCCACGGCCGTCAGCGGCGGCCTCTTCTTCGTCCCGAGCGCCGACTTCCTGAACGGTTCCCGTTGACCTGCAGACCTGCTGTCGGCGTCGGTTCCTCGCCGCTCAGCCGAGCGACGCCAGGTGCGCCTTGTAGCCGGCGCCGAAACCGGTCGGGGTGCCGTCGTAGGAGCTGATCAACGCCGGGCCGCTGCCGCAGGGCCAGGTGTTCCAGGTCCAGGCGAGGTAGGAGACGCCGATGCTGTCCAGGTAGGGCAGCAGCGAGTCCAGGTAGCCGTGCGCGCAGTCGTTCTCACCCAACTCGCCGGTGACCAGCGGCACCTTGGCCGCCACCGGCGCGATCTGCGAGCTCCAGCAGGAGCTGTTGCTGCAGGTGTTGAAGTTGTACGAGTGCCACGAGGCGACGATGTTCCCGGTCGGGTCGTAGGGCTCGTAGGTCAGCCACTGGGTGAGGTCGTTGGCGTAGGCGAGACCGCCCGCCATCACCACGTTGGTGGCGCCGGTGCTGCGCACCGCGTTGTCCATCGCCTGCATCCCGGCCACGGAGTAGCCGATGCCGGGGCAGGAGCCGCCGTTCAGCCAGCAGTTCCAGCCGCTGCTCTCGCTGCCCGTCGCGCGCTCCGGGTAGGGCTCGTTGAACAGGTCGAAGACCACCGCGTCGTCGCCCTTGAAGGTCTGCGCCACCGAGGTCCAGAACGGCACCGCCCCGGCGGCGTCCGGCATCGGCTTCTGGCACACGGCGGTGGCGCCGGAGCAGCCGGAGGAGTTGCCGGTGTAGACGCCGTCCGTCCAGTGCAGGTCGAGGACGACGTCCAGGCCGTTCTGCTCCAGCAGCGCCACGTAGGCCTTGATGGCGGCGATGTAGTTGGCGCCCGCGTAGGCGGCGGCGACGCCGTTGGTGCCGAGCCAGCAGTCCTCGTTGAGCGGCACCCGCACGGCGTTGATCTTCCAGGAGGTCATCGCGCTGACGGAGGTCTGGTCGACGGGCCCGTCGAAGATGCCGGTGCCCTGGACACAGGCGAACTCCGGCCCGGAGCGGTCGACCCCGTGCAGGGTGACGACCCGTCCGCTCGCGTCGACGAGGTGGTTGCCGGAGACGTGCAGCGCCGGTGCGGGGCCGCCGGGTGTTCCGGTCGAGGTGGGGCTCGGGCTCGGGCTGCTGCTGGAACTGCTGCCAGGGCTCGAGCTGGGGCTGGCACTCGGTGACGGCGAACCGACGGCGCCGCCACTCCCACACGCCAGGCCGTTGACGGTGAACGCCGTCGGTGCGGTGTTGGTGCCCGAGTAGCCGAAGTTGGCGTCCGTCGTGTACGAGGCGCCGGCGGCGATCGTCGCGGCCCAGCTGGGGGCGGTGACGGTCACGGCGTTGCCGGACTGGCTCCAGGTGCCGTTCCAGCCGGACTGGAGCGTCTGGTTGCCGGAGTAGCCGTAGCCGAGGGTCCACGAGGACAGCGGCGCGCTGCCGGTGTCCGTGATGGTGATCGCGGCGGTGAAGCCGCTGCCCCAGTCGTTGCTGACGGCGTAGCTCACGGTGCAGGCCGCCGGTGGTGCGGCGGCGGTCGCGGTGAGCGGGACGACGGCGGCGGTGAAGCCGCCGAGCGCGGCGGCGACGGCCGCGAATCGGGCACGGGGACGCATGGCAGGCACACTCCTTGACGACGGGTTCGGTGTGCTCCCTGCGCTGCCCGGCCGTCACCGTAGCGGAGTGGAGGCCGCGGTGACAGCCCCGTGCGCCACTCGGCATGGAAGTTTCCTGAACACCGACAAGACTCTTGACGGGGTGTCAGTCGCTGCCAACGATTGGGAGCGCTCCCAAGTGCTGTCCCTGCTCACTTCCTCGCCTGCCCGCCGTAGGCGTGCACACACCAACTCCCCCAGATGGAACCGCTCCCAGCAGAGAAAGGCATCCACCGTGGCGCATCCACCCCTGCGCAGACGCCGCCGGATCGCGGCCGTGGCCGCGACGCTCGGCATGGCCTGGCTCGTCGTCCCGCTCGCGACCGCGCCGGCCGCCCATGCCGCCGTCACCCATGTGGCCAACCCCTTCGTCGGGGCCACCCCGTACCTCAACCCGGACTACGTCAAGGAGGTCACCACCCAGTCCACCGCCGACGGCGGGACCCTGGGCGCGGCCGAGGGCAAGGTCGCCGGCTACCAGACCGCGATCTGGATGGACCACATCGGCGCCATCGCCGGCGACAGCACCCACCTCGGCCTCCAGGCCCAACTGGACGACGCCGTGGCCGCCGGGGACAATCTCTTCGAGGTCGTCATCTACGACCTGCCGGGCCGCGACTGCGCCGCGCTCGCCTCCAACGGCGAGATCCCGGCCACCGCCGCCGGGCTCACCGAGTACGAGTCGCAGTACATCGACCCGATCACCGCGATCCTCGGCAACAGCAAGTATGCCAACATCCGCATCGCCGCGATCATCGAGCCGGACTCGTTGCCGAACGCCGTCACCAACCAGAGCAAGGCCGCCTGCCAGACGGCCACGCCCTACTACGAGACCGGCGTCGAGTACACGCTGAACAAGCTGCACGCCATCCCGAACGTCTACGACTACCTGGACATCGGCCACTCGGGCTGGCTCGGCTGGTCGAGCAACATGAGCCCGGCCGCGCAGGAGTTCGCCAAGGTCGCCAAGGCCACGACGGCCGGCTTCGCCAGTGTCGACGGGTTCGTCAGCGACACCGCCAACACCACCCCGCTGGACGAGCCCTTCCTGCCCAACTCCACGCTCCAGGTGGGCGGCAACCCGCTCGACTCGGCCAAGTTCTACCAGTACAACCCCGAGTTCGACGAGCACCACTACGACGAGGACATGCACGCCGCGCTGGTCGCCCAGGGCTTCCCCAGCAGCGTCGGCATGATCGTCGACACCTCGCGCAACGGCTGGGGCGGATCGGCCCGACCCACCGCGCTCAACTCCACGCCGACCACGGTCGACGCCTACGTGGCCGCCAACAAGGTCGACCAGCGGCCGTTCCGCGGTGACTGGTGCAACGTCAACGGCGCGGGCATCGGCGCGCGGCCGCAGGCCCAGCCCTACGGCAGCAGCGACCCGATCATCGCGTTCATCTGGGTCAAGCCGCCGGGTGAGTCGGACGGCGACTACCCGACCGCCACGCACACCCACGGTGACCCGCACTGCGACCCCAACGGCACCCAGACGGACGGCAACGGCGGCACCTATCCGACCGACGCCATCCCCGGCTACGACGTCCCCGCCGGGCAGTGGTTCGCCGCGCAGTTCCAGCAGCTGGTCGGCAACGCCTACCCGACCCTCGGCGCCTCCAGCGGCGGCGACACCACCCCGCCGAGCGTGCCGACCGGCCTCACCGTCACCGGCACCACCTCCAGCAGCGTCTCGCTGTCCTGGACCGCCTCCACCGACAACGTCGGCGTCACCGCCTACAACGTCTACCGGGGTGGCACCAAGGTCGCCACGGTGACCAGCGGCACCACGTACACCGACACCGGCCTGACCGCCTCGACCGGCTACAGCTACACCGTCACCGCCCAGGACGCGGCGGGCAACGTCTCGGCGGCCTCCGCCGCCGTCACCGCCACCACGGCCGCCTCCAGCGGCGGCGGCACCGGCGGCGGAACGGGCGGCGGAACGGGCGGCGGAAGCAGCGGCTGCACCGCCGCCTACACGATCAGCAGCGACTGGGGCAGCGGCTTCAACGCCAACGTCACCGTCACCAACACCGGGACCGCCGCCACCACCGGGTGGAAGGTCACCTGGACCTTCGGCGGCAACCAAACGGTCTCCAACATGTGGAACGCCACGGACACCCAGAGCGGCGCGGGTGTGACGGCCACCAACATGTCCTACAACGGCGCGATCGCGGCCGGAGGCAACACCAGCTTCGGCTTCGGTGCGACCTACAGCGGCAGCAACGCCGTACCGACGCTCACCTGCACGGCCTCCTGACCGGCTCCGGGGGCCCGCCGCCACGGTGGCGGGCCCCCGGAAACGTCATCCCCGCGCCAGGTGTGGCGACTTGACGTCATCTCACATGATCGAATCTACTCTCGGACGAGGACATTCGAGCTTCTGGGGGGACGACTCGTGACAGATCTGACCGGCAGGACCGCGCTCGTCATCGGTGGCACGCGCAACATGGGCGCGGCGATCGCCGAACGCGTCGCGCAGCGCGGCGCGACGGTGGTGGTGACCTACGCAGGTGACGAGCAGGCCGCGAAGGAGGCGGTGGCGGCCTGGCGCGAGCGCGGTCTCGACGTCGAGGCGGTGCGCTCCGACGCCACCCGCTCCGTCGACGTCGACGCCCTGTTCGCCGACGTCGTCGCACGCCACGGCCGGCTGGACGTCGTCGTCCACCTGCCCGGGGCGGTCATCAAGAAGCCGATTGTCGACTTCACCGACGACGACTTCGACCACCTGATCAACCTGAACACCCGCAGTGCCTTCAACACGCTGCGCGCCTCGGCCCGCCACCTCTCCGACAACGGCCGCTACGTGGTGCTGTCCACTACGCTGACCGCGGTGATGACCGGGCCCTACGGCGTCTACTCCGCCTCCAAGGCGGCCGTCGAGCGGATGGTCCTGGCCGCGGCCAAGGAGCTGGGCGCACGCGGCATCACCGTCAACGCGGTCGCCCCCGGTCCGATCGACGACTCGTTCTACCACGCGGCCGAGACGCCCGAGTCGACGGCGGCGGCCACCCAGCACAGCCCGCGTGGCCGCCTCGGCCACCCGGAGGACGTCGCGCCCGTCGTGGACTTCCTCCTCAGCGCCGAGGCGTCCTGGGTCAGCGGGCAGACCGTCCGCGCCAACGGCGCCATGTTCTAGGCTCCGGCCGCGTGGTGAAGGGCGCCGCTCCGGCCGGGGCGGCGCCCTTCCGTCGTGTGGGCCGTGCGCCGACCGTTCCTTCAAGAATCAAACAAAGCACGAACTCTTGACGGCCTTTTGGGTTCCTGGCTCCATATTGGGAGCGCTCCCAACCGCTTTCCACCCTCCAAGCAGAGGAGACAGGCCGTGACCGCGACCGCCAAGCCGACGCTCGCCGAGGTCGCCACCCGCGCCGGCGTGTCCACCGCCACCGCGTCCCGCGCACTCAGCCGGTCCACCCGGGTCAGCCGGGAGGCGCGCACGGCCGTCGAGCAGGCCGTCGCCGACCTCGGTTACGTCCGGCACCGCGCTCCGCGCGCGGGCTCCCGCGACACCGGCGCGGTCGCGGTGGTGGTCTGCGAGGACATGCTGCACTACCAGTCCGACCTCTTCTACAGCCGTCTGCTGGTCGCGGTGGAGCGCGCGTTGGCGCCGCACGAGCGCGAGCTGCTGGTGCTGACCGCGCTGCGGCACACCTCCCGCCCCTCTCTCCTGCGCTTCCTGCGGGGCGGCCACGTCGACGGCGTGATCCTGGTGGGCCTGCGCGGCGACGACGCGCTGCCGCGGCTGCTGCGCGCGGCGGACGTGCCCGTGGTCTCCATGGGCCGCCCGCCGGGCGGCGCGGAGGTCCCCTTCGTCGACGCCGACAACGTCGGCGGCGCGGCGGAGGCCGTCCGCTACCTCCAGTCCCGCGGGCGCCGCCGCATCGCCACGATCGCCGGCCCGGCGGACATGTCCGTCGGCGTCGACCGCCTCACCGGCTACCGCCGCGCGGTCCGCCTCACCGGCACCGCCCGCGAGATCGTCGCCCACGGCGACTTCACCGTCGCCTCGGGCGACCACGCGATGATGCGCCTCCTCGACCGCTGCCCCGGCGTCGACGCCGTCTTCGCCGCCTCCGACCCCATGGCCGCGGGCGCGCTCCGCGCGCTCACGCGCCTGGGCGTCCACGTCCCCGACGACATCGCCCTCATCGGCTTCGGCGACGACGCCCTGGCCCGTCGCACCTCACCCCGCCTCACGACGGTCCGTCAACCCGTCGAGGACATGGGCGCCCGCGCGGTCACCGAACTCGTCGGCGGCGGCCCGGTCCCGGGCCGGGTGGTGATGGGCACCCAGTTGGTGGTCCGCCAGTCAGCATGACGGTACCGGCTCAGCTGACGACGGCCTCCGGCGCCAGGACCAGGCCGGCCGCCGCGAGGAACGCCTCAAGGCTGATGTCACCGCCCTTGGTACCGTCGTCCCATTCGACGAGGAGCCCGGAGAGGCCCGCCTCCCAGGACTCCTCCGTGTCGTCCGCAGCGTCCTTGCTGCGGTGCCACTCGACACTGCCCTCACCGTGCCGGTACCGCAGATACAGGTACTGCCCGCCCGCCGTCCAGGCGTCCCACTGCGACGGGCAGCTGTGACAGGTCTGCACGACTCGGACCAGCATCCGACCTTCATCCGCATCCATGGGGAGATCGTTGCGGACCCGCAGAACCCGGGCAACCGACTTCGGACACCATCGTCCCCGTCGGCTTCGTCGACATGCGCAAGCGCGTTCAACGCTGAGCGTCGGTGGGATCGGTGTCCGGCTCGGGGACCCAGAGCGGCGCTGTCGAGTCCGCCAGGCCGAGGAGGTTCAGGGTGGGGTCCTCGCCCGACAGGGCCAACAGCAGGAAGCGGGCCACGCCCAGGTCGTAACGGCGCCAGTGGTCCGGGTCGTCTCCTTCGGTGAGCCAGAAGCATTGGTCTCCGCTGTAGTTGCCGGCCCAGTACAGCAGGCCGCCGGGCGCGGGACGGAAGGGGTACGGGCCGGGCACGGGCCAGGCGGCCGCCTCGCAGGCGAGGTTGTTGAGCATGCGCGACAGGGCGCCGACGCCGAGTGTCCGGCCGGGCAGCGGGCGCGGCCGGACGACGGCGAACTCTCCCCGCAGCTCACCGGGGCCGAACAGGTCGACGAAGGCCCGGTAGTCGGACGGCAGACGAACCCCCGCGATGTCCTGGGCCGCCTCCCACGGCAGCAGCGGCTCAGCCGAGGCCGGGTCGAGTCCGGCAGCCGGGCGAGCGCTGAGATGTCCGGCCGCGGCACGTGGTGGGGTACCGGCTCCCCCCGAAAGTCACGCCGGGCGATCCACAGGACGACGTCGGAGGCGATCACCTCGACGTCGGTCTCCCGTCGCACGCGGTGTGTCCGGTCGAGTGGATCACGTAGGACGACCTCGTAGCCATCCGAGTCGTCCCGTGCGACCGAGGCGTACCAGGACGACTCCTCCTTGCCGCCCTGGACGACGACGAACGCGTTCCCCTCGTCGTCGAGGCTGCTGACCAGCCTGCGGACGTCTGCTTCTGACGGATCGTCGACGTGATCGCCGATTTCGTTCTCGGCGTGGTAGAAGTCCGCCGCCACGCGCCCTCCTAGGGGGTGATTGGACCGGGTTGCCGGATGCAGCCTCGCATCTCCCGCTCACGGAGTCCGTGCTGCGCCGTCCGGTTGCGCGCGTCCACGCGCGGGGTGTCGCGCGTCGGGCCGGTCGACGGAGTCAGCTGAGCAGGCCGTGGCGGGCGGCGAGGGTTGCCACCTTTGCGAAGCGGGTCAGGTCGTCGGTGTCGGGGGTCTCGCCGGTGATGAACCAGCGGTGGTAGATGGGCGCGGCGAGCGTGTTGATGACCCGGGCCGGGTCGGTGTCCGCGGGGAGTTCGCCGCGCGCGACCGCGCGTTCCGCGATGCCCTTGGTGTCCTCGACCCGGCGGGTGATGATCGTGTTGAGTGTCTGTCGGGCCGTCGGTGTCTGTACCGCGGCGGCGAACAGGATGCTCTGGACCAGGCCGATGCGCGGGCTCTGCATCACCTCGACGATGGCGTGGGCCAGCGCCGCCAGATCGGTTTCGAGGTCGCCGGTGTCGGGGAGCGCGGCGACCGGCTCGGCGACGAGCGTCAGGGCGAGGTCGAGGATGATGCCGTCGCGGTTGCCCCAGCGTCGGTAGATCGTCGAGGGTGCGACGCCGGCCCGGGTGGCGATGTCCTGCACGCAGGTGTCGGCGTAGCCGACCTCGGCGAGCGTCGCCAGCGCGGCGTCCAGGACGGCCTCCCTGTTGCGGGCGGTGCGTCCTCCCGGGCGGTGCGTGCCCGGAGCGCCCTCGGGGGTCGCCGACTCCGAGTGCAAATGAAACTCTGCTTGCATTAGCACCTCCTTGTGCGTCAGGCTCACTCTAATGCAACTCGGCTTTCGTTTACCTGTCGTGGTTGGAGATCTCTCGTGACCCCGTATCCACAGCGCTGGCGCATGCTCCCCACCCTGCTCGCCGCGCTCTTCATGGCCCAGTTCGACCTGTACGTCGTCAACGTCGCAGGACCCACCCTGCAGCGCGAACTGCACGTCGGGCAGGCGGCCCTGGAGCTCGTCGTGGCCGGCTACGGCTTCACCTACGCCAGTGGCTTGGTCACCGGCGGACGCCTGGGTGACCTCTTCGGCACCCGGCGGATGTTCCTCGCCGGGACGTTGGCCTTCACGGTCGCGTCCCTGCTGTGCGGGCTCGCGCAGTCGCCCGTCGAGCTCGTCGCCGCCCGCCTGGTACAGGGGCTGACCGGCGCCGCCATGGTGCCGCAGATCCTGGCGACCATCACGGCGGTGTTCCCCACCGGGGAGCGGCCGCGGGCGCTCGCCTGGTTCGGTGTGACCATCGGCGTGGGCTCGGTCGCCGGGCAGGTCTTCGGCGGGATGCTGCTCCAGTTCGACCTTGCCGGTCTCGGCTGGCGGGTCATCTTCCTGGCCAACGTGCCGATCGGACTGCTGGCCGCCGTCGCGGCCGCCAGGCTGCTGCCGCGGCTCACGCCCGCCCGTCGGGCGGGCCTCGACCCGGTCGGTGTGGTCGGGCTCTCCGGCAGCCTGGCGCTCGCGCTCGCGCCGCTGGCCCTGGGCCGCACCGAAGGCTGGCCGCTGTGGACCTGGGTCAGCCTGGGCGCCTCCGTCCCCGTGATGGCGCTGACCCTGCTCTGGGAGCGTTCGCTCGGCCGCCGCGGCCGGCAGCCCGTGCTCGACCTCGCGCTCTTCTCCGATGCCGCGTTCTCCCGCGGACTGATCGTCACCGTCGCGCTCTACTCCGGGTACTTCGGCTTCACGTTCGCGCTGAGCCTGCTGATGCAGGGCGGAATCGGCCTCACCCCGCTCCAGGCCGGGCTGACCTTCATGCCGCTGGGGTTGGCCTTCTCCGTCGCCTCGATGCGCGCGCAGCGTGTGGCGGCGAGGATCGGACCCCGGCTGATCACGATCGGCCTCTCGATCGCGGTGGCCGGCTACGGCCTGCTCCTGCTCGTCCTGCAGCTGTCCGGCGGGCACGCCTCCGCCCTGCGTGTCGTCGGCCCGATGATGCTGGTCGGCTTCGGTAACGGACTGGCGATCCCGATCCTGTTCGGCACCGTGCTGGGCAGGATCGCCCCCGGCAGCGCCGGGACCGGGTCGGGCGTGCTGACGACCGCTCAGCAGTTCGCCTCGGCCGCGGGGGTCACCGGCCTCGGTTCCGTCTTCTTCGCTCTCGTGGGGGCCGGCCACGGCACCCTCGTCTACGCCACCGCGATGGAGTGGGTCCTCGGCCTCTCCCTCGTGCTCACGCTCGCTGCCGCGCTGGTCATCCGCAGCGTCGCCCGTCCGGCCCGGACGGCTGCGGAGGGCCCCGTTCCCGAGCGGGCCGCCGTGCCGGTCCCGGCCCCCGCCACCACGCCCGCCGAGTAGGACCGCGCGGGGTGTGGGACGGTGCGACGACGCCACGGTCCCACCCCCGCGCGGAAGGGTCAGCCTCCTGGAGTGATGGTCGGGAAGAGCTGGGCGAAGGAGTCGAAGGCGGTGGCGATGTCCGCCTCGGCCCAGAACCGGTGGTAGTTGAAGACCGGTGCGGCGCCGCCGTTCAGGTAGGTCTGCACCTTCGACCACTGCGGGTCGTTCTTGTACCACTGCCGGATGGACAGGAAGGTGTTGGTGTTCGTCGAGCTCAGCACCGTGCCGTCGGGGTAGGTGCCGGTCCAGCCCGGCGGGACGTAGAGGCCCTGGTGGGTGGTGGGGTCGTAGGCCTGGGTGAAGCGGCTGTAGTCGGTGCGGGTCTCCGGCGCGGAGTAGCCGAGCGCGTCGGAGTACTTGCTGTGGACGATGTCCAGGATGTGCTGCGCGAAGTCGCGGGAGGTGGTGTCCCCGGACTTGGCCGCGTAGTAGGTGAGGGTCTTGGCCAGGGAGCCGGCCACGCCCAGGTCCGTGGCGCTGCCGCTCGCGGTGACATGGAGGGAGGCGTTCGCACCCGGGCTGGTCGCGTTCCAGGTGTCCGGAGCGCCGGTCCAGGAGAGTGTGCCCGGGGTGGTCAGTGTGCCGGTCGCGGGGTCGGCGGTGGAGACGGACATCGCCCACTTGACCCACTTGTCCAGCACGACCTTGGCGTTGGCGTCGCCGGTGGCGTAGTAGTACTCGGCCACCCGCTCCATCGCCCAGGTCTGGAAGCCGAACCACGAGTTGCTCGCCGGGTCGTGGTACTCCGGCTCCCAGTCGTAGTAAAGGCCGTAGAAGGTCGGGTCACCGGTCGGCGGCGCGGAGACGTCGCCGTAGTTGCCGCCCCAGCTGTTGGTCGCGCCGCCCGCGATCGCGCCCTCGCTGGACTGCAGCCACCGGAAGAACTGCAGCTGCTTGGTCAGGCTGGAGGACCAGTCCGCCGCGGCGGTGGGGGACTTGGGCGTGAGGTTCGGGTCGTTGGCCAACGCCCAGGCGGCCAGCGGGTTCTGGTAGCCCTGGTGCGCCGTGGAGCCGGAGATGCGCCAGGACCAGGAGCCGTCCGCCGCGCCGCCCCAGGCGAAGTACCACGTCAGCAGGCCCAGTTGCTCGTTGGCCTTGGACGTGCCGGCCGGGCAGGTCGTCGAGCCGTTGCAGTTGCCCGCCTGCTTGAAGTACTTGTCGTAGAGCGCGTAGCGCAGGTAGTCGCCGAGCTTGGACGCCTTGGCCAGGGTGCCGCTGATGACCGTGGACTTGCCCTGCGCCTTGGCGTAGGTGTCGGCCCAGTACGCCGCCTGCACCAGGCGCGCGTCGGCGTCCGGGGCGTCGGTGTACTTGTACTGCTTGGCGTAGGAGCCGCCACCGTCGTTGAAGAGACTGAGGAAGCCCGAGCTGCTGTTGCCGTACTTGAAGACGTCGCAGTCGGGCTGCGGGATCGTCTCCCAGACCGACTCCTCCGGGCCGCGCTGGTAGGAGTTGATCAGGCTCGGCTTGCTGGTGCCGTCCTCGCAGGTCCCGAAGCCGTACTTGTTGTCGGTGTCCATGATCCAGGCCGGGGAGTACATGTCCGAGGTGCCGTAGGTGGACGTGAGCTCGGCGGCCAGCGGGTCGGTGCCCACCGGGACGGCGGAGTTGAGCTTGACGGGGTACTGGTCCGGCTGCGGCAGCTCGGGGCCGTAGGTGGCGGGTTTGGCCGGGTTGTAGGTGGACTGGCCCGGCTGCTGGGCGTGGCTCGGGATCATGTACGTCTCGAGGTTGGTCCAGGCGTTGTTGAAGCCCGACCAGTCGCCGGTGACCCGGCCGTAGTCGGCCTCCAGCCACAGCCAGTAGCTGTAGGTCTCCGAGGTCGTCTCGTGGCCGTAGTCCGGCGCCTCCACGATCAGCGTCTCCACCGAGTGGTAGGGGATGCCGAGCGGGCTGAAGTAGCCGTTGTTCGGGTTCTTGATCTTCGAGTACAGGTCCAGGAAGTACTGGTCGTATCCGGAGACCTTGGCCGACTCCGTCGCGGTGACCGAGGCCGAGCCGTAGCCCGTCGCGGTCGCCGTGAACGTCGCCGTGCCGCCGACCTGGGACGCGGAGGTCCCGGCGGTGACGGTGACGTTCTGGGCGGTGTTCCAGTTCGACGGCGTGAACGTCAGCGTCGTCGGGGAGGCGCTGAGGTCCGTGTCGCTGCCGGACCGGGCGAGCGCGACCGTCACGTTGGCGCTCGGTGCGGAGGAGAGGGTCACGCCGAAGCTGCCGGTCGAGCCCTGCTGCACCGTGAGCGTGTTCGGGTTGACCAGGATGCTCGGGCCGGTCACGTTGATCGCGACCGGGCCGGAGGTCGTGGTCAGGCCGGCGTTGTCCGTCGCGACCGCCGTGATCGAGTACGTGCCCGCCGCGACGTTCGCCCAACCAGCGGTCCACGGAGCGGCCGTGGCCGTCCCGATCAGGGTCTGGGCGCCGGTGCCGGAGCTGGCGTAGTAGTCGACCTTGCTGACCGTCCCGTCCGGGTCCGCCGCCGTCGCGGCCAGCGGCACGGTGGCGCCCGGCTGGAAGACCTGACCTGGCGTCGGCGAGGTGACGCTCACCGTCGGCGGCTGGTCCGCGCCGCCGCAGACCGTGCCGTTGACGGCGAACGCCGTCGGTGCGGTGTTGGCGCCGGAGTAGTTGAAGTTGGCGTTCGTGGTGTAGCTCGCGCCCGCCGCGATGGACGCGGCGTAGCTGGGCGCGGTGACGGTGACGTTCTTGCCCGACTGCGACCAGGTGCCGTTCCAGCCGCTGGAGAGCGTCTGGTTGCCGGCGTAGACGTAGGTCAGCACCCAGTTGCCGATCGCGGCGGTGCCGGTGTCCTGGATGGTGACGCCGGCGGTGAAACCGGAGCCCCAGTCGTTGGTGTCGGCGTAGGTGACACTGCACGACACCGTGGCGGCGGCGGCCTCGGTGGGCATGGCGAGTGCCCCGCCGCCGGTGGCGACGAGCGCGAGCGCGCCCGCCGAGGAGAGCAGCGCCAGCAGCCTGGCGCGCAGATGACCGCGTCTCATGCGCGACCTCCCGGACTCGGGTGGGGGAGCGTTGACGCGGGAATTGTGCGGTGGCTGTGCGAGCACGGTCAGGGCGCGTCGGGGCCGTGCCGGCGCGGCGCCCGGCGGTGCGGCGCGGACCTGCGCGGATGCGCGGAGGTACCGGCCGGTGGGCGTGTACATTCCACACCCGCCCCGTCAGGGCACGGGTGGCGGAGGCTCGTCGCGGTGGTTGTCACGGATCCGGCGGCGGGCAGTCTCCCAGCGCTGCTGCAGGTCGGCGAGGAGCCTGTCCCACTCACGGCGGACCTCGCCGTCCGGTGGGCGTTCGCCGCGGCGGATCCGGGCCAGCTCGACGCTGACCTCCCGCCCGAGCGCGCCGCCGGCGACCATCAGCAGCATGATCACGAACAGCGTGGAGATCATCGCGAAGACGGCGCCGATCGGCCCGTAGCGTGACGCGGAGACGCTGAAGTAGCGCGGCAGGTAGGCCGCCGCGGCGACCGAGTACCCGGACTCCAGCAGGCCCGCCGCCAGCGCGAACGGCAGCAGGTCCGTCCAGGCGATGCGACGGGCGCTCAGCAGTCGGCCGGTCAGGAGCAGGAACCCGGCGCTGAGCGGTGCGGTCAGGGCGGCGGACGCGAGCCCGAGCCGGCTGTCGACCGCGGTGCGCAGCCAGCCCGCCAGGGCCAGATAGCCGGCCAGTGCCGCGATGGAGAGGAGGGCGTTGGGGGTGTTGCGGACGCTCAGCGGTTTCAGTTCCCAGGTCTGCTCGAAGAAGCGCTGCTCGGTGCGGGTGAAGCTGAGAATGGCGATGAGCAGGAACACCGCGCTCAGGAGGGTGGTGCCGGTCTGCTCGCCCGCGCTGAAAATCAACTGCACCGCTTCGGCGCCGCCGCCGGTCAGGGAGTAGCGGGCGATGATCCTGCTCGCCGCGTCGCCGTGCCCGAGCACGTTGAAGAGCGGACCGCACAGGATCGCGAGGGCGATCAGGGCGGTCAGCGCCGTGGACGCCAGCGCCATCGACCGGTCGAACCCGACGAGCCGCTGGAACCGTCCCACCACGCGCAGCGCGAACGCCGGGCGCAGCCAGAACGTCAGGGATCTGACGACGCGCTCGCGGTCGAACGACGGTGGGCGGTTCAGGGGCGCCGGCTTTCGTTGCGAGGGTGACAACGGTGACGGGGGTGACCGGGTGACCGGGGTGACGTCTCGATTCAACGCCAGCCCGGACGTATCGGCCACGCGGCAGCGCCCGCCCCCAGGGCTACGCCGAGGACGCCGCGCGTCGCCGCAGGCGGGAAAGCAGCGGCCGACGCGGGAACAGCAGCGCGGACTGCTCCGCCCGCGTCTCGTTCCAGGTGCTCAGCTGGTAGGCGTTGAAGGCGAGTCCTGCCGCCACGGAGACCCGGCTCACGGTGCCGGGCTCGGTCTTCAGCCCGCCCAGCGTCCGGCCGAGGCGGTAGCCGTCGCGGTCGAGGAAGAGCAGCTGGTTCCGGGGGGAGAGCCAGACGAGCTCGGCGACGCCGCCGGGGTGGGCCGTGTCCGCGAGCGGGACCGTGCGGACCCGGCCGCGTCCGTCGCAGACGGTCAACGCCGCACCGTCCCAGTGCAGGTAGGCCTCCTGGTGGCGCTGCCGCCCGCGCGCGGGGGCGGTACGTCGGTCCGCCGACCTGGCTCTGGCGGGCTCGTGCAGGTGGGGGCGTGGCCGGCCCGATGCGCCCTGGTCGGCGTCGAAGTCGGTGATGCCGCCCGGCACGGGCTCGGGCACGATCACACTGCGCGACTTCGACCGGCGCCGCCTGGGCCGGTAGAGCGCCTCGGCGGTCTGCGCGACGCGCACGCCCCTGCGGACGGGCGCGGGCCACAGCGTCCACAGGAGCGGCTCCAGCACCAGCCAGACGACGGGTGCGAGCGCCAGCAGGTCCAGGCCCACCGTCCCGGCCGCGTTCGCCGCAGCCGGGTTGCCGTGCCAGGTGTACCAGTGGTCGAAGCTCACCGTGACGCTCGCCGCGAGCAGCAGCACGACCGCGGCGCGGCGGCAGATCCGCCGGTGCAGCTCACGCAGCCGCAACGCGTCCGGCAGGCCCTCCTCCGGCGCGCGCCACAGCGGCAGCGTGACGGCCAGCACCAGGAACGGCAGCGAGGCGTCGTGCCAGAACTTGTCCGCGTCGGTGGCGACCGGTCGGTGGCTGTTCGCGTCGTAGGCCAGCAGCGGCACGCACGGCAGCGCGACCAGCAGCTGCGCGATCCGCCACCGCCGGCGCCGCACGCGTGCCACCCGACCCCACAGCGACGTCGCCGCGACGCCGAACCCCCCGTTCACGACCCATTCCCTTCGCACGTCCGCCGAAGGGCAGCATAGGCCCCGCCCGGCCCGGCTACGCCGTCGGCGTCAGACTCGCCGGCTGTCCGGCGAGGAGGGTGAAGGCGGAGTCGAGGGTGGCCGCGGTGTGGGCGGGGTCGGGGTCGACCTTGCGCACGATCTGGAGGCCCTGGACGAGGGTGAGCAGCAGGCGGGCACCGGCCTCGGGAGTCAGCGACGGGGAGAGGTCGCCCTCGTCGGCCGCGCGGGCGAGCTGGCGGGTGAAGGCCTCCTCGGCGGCGGCGAGGCTCTGCCGGGCGAGCCGCGCGACGTCCTCGTCGTGGGGGAGCAGCTCGGCGATGCTGTTGACGCTGAAACAGCCGGCGTTGCCGCAGGCGGCGTCCGCGGCGAGCAGGCGGTCCAGGACGTCGCGCAGCTGCGCAAGGGCGGGGCCCTCGTCCGCGAAGGCCGTGCGGAGCAGGGTGTTCTGCCGGTCGAGGTAGCGGGCCAGCGCGCGCACGAACAGCTGGTGCTTGTCGCCGAACGCCGCGTAGATGGATCCGCGTCCCAGGCCCAGCCCCTCGACCAGGTCGCTCATGGCCGTGGCCTCGTAGCCCTTGCGCCAGAACAGCAGCATGGCGCGATCGAGGATCGCGTCTTCGTCGAAGGTACGTGGTCTGGCCATGCGTCCACGGTAGCGAATCGTTCGAGCGAAAGCCGCATGTATTTGACTGGACGTTCCAGAACGCTTAGCTTGTTATGGAACGAGCGGTCCGGAACTAGTGATCCGGACTGCGGCAAACGGCATGTGATCAAGGAGTTCCCCATGAAGGCAGCGGTCATCTCCCAGTACGGCCAGGTCGGCGACGTCGTGACGGTCACCGAGGCGCCCAGGCCCGTCGTCGGGCCGCGCGATGTGCTGATCGAGGCCCGGGCGGCCGGCGTCAACCCGGTGGACCACCTGATCGTCAAGGGGTTCCTGCGCGCAGGGGAGCTCGCGCAGCCGCTCGTCATCGGCAGCGAGGTCGCGGGCGTCGTGGCCGCGGTGGGGGCCGAGGTCACCGACTTCGCCGTCGGGGATGAGGTCTTCGCTCGGGTCGACCCGCGCGTCGGAGGGGCGTTCGCCGAGTACGTCGCCGTGGACCGGTCGCTCGTCGCCGCCAAGCCCGAGTCGCTGTCCTTCGCCGAGGCGGCCTCCCTGCCGCTGGTCGGCCTCACCGCCTGGCAGGCGCTCACCGAGCAGGCGCAGGTCGGCCCGGGCACCCGGGTGCTGATCCACGGCGGAGCGGGCGGCGTCGGCTCCGTCGCCGTCCAGCTGGCCAAGCACCTGGGCGCTGAGGTCGTCGCCACCGCGAGCGCCGACAGCGTCGAGCTGGTGCGCGAGCTCGGGGCGGACCGGGTCGTCGACTACCGCGCCGAGCAGTTCGACGAGGTCGTGAGCGGCGTCGACGTCGTCTTCGACACCGTCGGTGGGCCGACCCAGGACCGCTCCTTCCGGGTCCTCAAGCCCGGCGGCACGCTGGTCTCGATCGTCCCGATCGCCGACGCCGAGGCCAAGAAGGCGCAGTGGAACGTCGACGCCCGCTCCTTCATGATGCGTCCGCACGGCGAGCAGCTGGCCCGCCTGGCCGCACTGGTGGCCACCGGCGAGCTGCGGCCGCTGCTGGAGACGACCTACCCGCTCGCCGGGACCGCCGAGGCCCTGCAGAAGGTCGAGCGCGGCGGCGCCCGTGGCAAGACCGTCCTCACGATCCCGGCCTGACCGGTGCGGGCCGCCTGACCGGTGCAGACTGAGGAGAGGCGAGCAGCGCGCGTCGCGGTGTCCCGGGAGAGACGGGACGTCGCGCGTGCCGACGGAGCGTCGGTCATGAAAGCGATCCGCATCTGGTCCCCGGGCCCTCCCGACGCGGCTGACAAGTACGCCGTCGAGGAGATCCTGCGGGCCCACCAGCAGCGCGCGCTGCGGGTCCAGGCGGCGCTGCGCGCCTCCGTCGTCGTGGTCGCGCTCGCGGTCTACGCGCTGATCGAGCCGCGGGAGCACCCGGGGGCCACCCTTGCGCTGATCCTGCTCTACGCCGCCTGGAGCGCGGCGATGATGGTCGTCGCGTGGCGGGGCCGGGGACGTCGGTCCCTGGCCCTGGCGGTGCCGCTGGTGGACCTGCCCCTGCTGACCCTGACGATCGCCGTGGCCGGGGATTTCACGGACCCGAACTGGTCCTCGCCGTTCAGCGCGGACGCGTTCGTGTTCGTCCCGATCCTCGCCGCGTTCCAGTTGCGGCCGCGGATCACGGCCGTCTCCGGCGCGGCCGCGACGCTGACCTACGCCGTCGCCTCCGGCGTCGGGCACCTGCACGCCGGGCCCGACCTGCAGTACACCGTGGGGCACGCGCTCTTCGTCGCGATGATCAGCGTCGCCGGGGTGGTGCTGTCGCTGATCCAGCAGTCGCGCGTGCAGATGATCACCGAGCTGGCCCGGCAGCGGTCCGAGCTGCTGGCCCGCACCGTCGCCGCGGGCGACCGCGAGCGGCGGGACCTCGCCGAGGCGCTGCACGACGGCCCCTTGCAGAACGTGCTGGCCGCCCGCCTCGACCTCGACGAGGCACGCGACGTCCCGCCCGAGGGGGACGGCCTCGCCGAAGCCCTCGGCCGCGCCGAGGGAGCGCTGCGCGATGCCGCCCGGCAGCTGCGGTCCTCCGTCACCGAGCTGCACCCCGCCGTGCTGGAACGGGCCGGAGTGGCCCGGGCGCTGGAGGAGCTGGCGCTGCGGTCCGCCGGGCGCGGCGGCTTCGAGGTGCGGTTCACCAGCGACGGGACGACGGCGGGCCGCGACGCCGACCGGGTGCTCTACCAGTGCGGGCGCGAGCTGCTCGCCAACATCGTGCGGCACGCGCGCGCCGGCCGCGTCGAAGTGCTGCTGGAGCTGGCCGGGCCAGTCGCCGTCCTGGAGGTCCGGGACGACGGGGTGGGCCTGCCGCCGGGGCTGCGCCCGCTCGGCAGCCGGCTCGCGGAAGGGCACATCGGCCTGGCGGCGCAGCGCGTGCGGGTCGAGGAGGCGGGCGGCACCATGGTGCTCACGGCGAACGCGCCCAAGGGCACCGCGGCCCGGATCACCCTCCCGCTGGAGGCGGCCGGCCGTCCTCCCGGGGACGGCGCGGAGGACGGCGCCGGCGGCACCGACGGCGGCCCCCTGCCGGGAGCCGACGCGGCAGCCGATGCGGGCGCCGCGGACCTCGCACGGGACGGGCGGTAGGGCGATGGGACGCACGGTCCTGGAGAACGCGAAGATCAGCGTGGTCGTCGCCGACGACCACCCCCTGTACCGGGAGGGGGTACGCCGGGCGCTGGTGCAGAGCGGGCGGATCGACGTGGTCGCCGAGGCCGAGAACGGCCGGGAGGCCCTGGCGGCCATCCGGCAGCACCGGCCCGAGGTGGCCCTGGTCGACTACCAGATGCCGGGCCTGGACGGCATCGCCGTCGTCCACGCCGTGGTTCGCGACGAACTGCCGACCCGGGTGCTGCTGCTGACGGCCTTCGAGGAGAGCGCCCTGGTCTTCAAGGCGGTCCAGGAGGGTGCCGCCGGCTACCTGCTCAAGGACTCCTCGCGCGACGAGATCGTGGGCGCGGTGGCGCAGGCGGCGAACGGATCGACGGTGCTGCCGGCCGGGCTGGCCACGGGCCTGGCCGCGGAGATCCGGCTGCGGCACGAATCGGACCAGCCGGTGCTCTCCGAGCGCGAGCGCCAGGTGCTGGAGCTCTTCGCGGCCGGCAAGAGCGTCCCTGACGCGGCCGCCGAGCTGTTCCTGTCGCCGAGCACCGTCAAGAGCCACGTCCAGCACCTCTACGCGAAGCTCGGCGTCTCCGACCGGGCCGCGGCCGTCGCCGAGGCGCTGCGCCGCGGCCTGCTGGAGTAGGCGGCGCAGCGGACAGGCCGGTTCATCCCCCCGATCCACCGATCGGCTGACCCTGCGCGTGCCCCTGCCGAAGGACCTTGGTGGTGCGGGCCGAACGGCCCGAACGGACCACCACCACAGCGGTCCGGGAGCCAGCGAGGCAGGTACTGTCATGAAGACCCTTCTGATCACCGGCGCAGCACTCACCATCGGCACCCTCGCCCTCACCGCGGGCCCGGCGTTCGCAGCCTCCGTCCCCTCCGGCGGCGTCGTCAGCGTCACCTCCGCCAAGGACGCCTCCGGCCCGATCTTCGGCGGCAGCGACGTCCACCTGAGCGGCACCTGCCCCGTCGACGCGGTCAAGGTGAACGGCATCACCTCGCCGTTCTTCGCCGGCGGCCACGCGACCCTCGGCAAGACCGACCCGCAGGCGTTCACCGGCACCGCCACGGTCCTGCCGGACATCCCCGCCGGTTCGCACGGCGTCACCGTCAGCTGCACCGACAAGAGCGGCCGGACCGAGTCCTTCAGCGGCTCGTTCACCGTCTCCCCGACCACCACCCCGACCCAGCCCACCAAGCCCACGACCCCCGCGACGCCCACGCACCCGTCCAACCCGTCCACTCCGTCCAGCCCGTCCACCCCGAGCGGCTCCGGGACCGTGCCCTCGGGCGCGCCGGACACCGGTGTCTCCAGCGGCGGCGGCAACGGCTACGTCCTGCCGACGGTGCTGATCGGCACCGGTGTGCTCGCCGGTGGCACCGTGTTCGGCATCTGGAAGGCGCGCCACCAGGGCGCGGACAAGTGAGCGGGGCCGCTCCGTCCCGCCGGCCGGGGCGACGGAACCGCACCGTCGCCCTGGCCCTGGCCGCGGGGGTCCTCGTGGCCGGGGCGGGCTGCGCCGGATCGCTCGCCACCGACCGGCCCTCCGCCGGTGCCCCCGCACCGAGCAGCACGGCCGGGCCGGGCGGGAGCGCCTCTCCGACGGCCGCCGCGCCGCTGCCGGCGTCGACACCCGAGCGACTGGTCGTGCCCGCCATCGGCGTCGACACCCCGCTGCTGCGCCTGGGCCTGGCCGCCGACGGGACCGTGCAGGTCCCGCCGATCGAGGCGAACGCCCCGGCCGGCTGGTACGACGGCTCGGTCACCCCGGGGCAGCGCGGCTCCTCGGTCCTGCTCGGACACGTCACCGTCGGCCAGTACGGCAACGGGGTGTTCCTGAAGCTCGGGCAGCTGACCGCCGGGGACCGCATCGAGGTCACCCGCGCAGACGGCACCATCGCTGACTTCACCGTCACCGACACGCACACCTACGCCAAGTCCGCCTTCCCCGACCAGCAGGTCTACGGCCCGGACCCGCAGCCCGTGCTGCGCCTGGTGACCTGCGCCGGAAGCCCGAACCCCGCCACCCGCACCTATCCGGACAACCTCGTCGTCACCGCGGTCCTGACCGGATCCGGCGCCGGCTCCAGCGCCGGATCCGGCACGGGCTCGACCGCCCCGAGCGCCCACGGCGGGTGACCGTGCCAGACCCAGGGAGCCCCGCCATGCCCGACCACCGACCGCTTCGCCCCTGCGACAGTGCCGAGCCGCACCGCCTTGCCTTCTCGGTACGCCGCTGCCGACGCTCGCTGCGCCGCCCGGCCTGCTGCCCGGTCCTGCACCTGAGGGGCGAGCTCGACGTCGCCGCCACCCCCACCCTCCTCGTCGCGGTCGCGCGAACCCTCACTCCGGGCCGCGCCAGGCCGGGCCTGGTGCTGGACGTCGGGGCCCTCACCTTCTGCGACGCGGCCGGACTGACCGGCCTGCTGCGGACCCGCCGTCTGGCCGACGCGGCCGGGACGCCCGTCTACCTGGCCGCACCGCCCGGCACGATCTCGCGCCTCCTCGCGCTCTGCGACCTGGAGCGCTGCTTCCCGCTTCACCCGTCCTGACCGGTCCAGGCGAGCGCCAGCAGCGCGGCGTCGTCCTGGGCGAACCCGCCCGCCCAGTCCCGCGCGTCCGTCTGGAGCCAGGTGAGCAGCTCGGTCGGTGCGGCGGGTGTCCGATGGGCCCGGGCGAAGCCGGTCAGCCGGTCGGCCAGCGGGTAGAACGCGCCGCTCGCGTTCCGGGCTTCGGTGAGCCCGTCGGTGTACATCAGGACGGTGTCACCCGGGCACAGGAGGCGCGCGTCGGGCGCGGCGCCGACCGGGGAGCGCGCGGTGCGCAGGCCGAGCGGCAGTCCGGGGGAGAGCGCGAACTCGGTCGGGCCGTCCCGGGACAGGACGATCGGCGGCGGGTGGCCGTGGGACAGCGCCACCATGCGGCCGTCCGTGCGGATCTCGACCAGCAGGGCCGTCACGAAGTCCTCCGCGTCGACCAGATGGCGGCGCAGGCTCACCTCCAGCCGGTCGGACAGGCCACCGAGGGTGGTGCACTCGTAGGCGGCCTCGTGGAACGAGCCGAGGACGACGTTGGCGGTGGCCACGGCGGTCAGCCCTTTGCCCTTCACGTCGGCGATGAGGGCCCGCACGCCGAAGTCGGTGTCGGCCACGCCGTAGAGGTCGCCGCCGATCTGGGCGAACCGGGCCGCGGCCCGGTAGCTGGCGGCGATCCGCAGCGGCCCGACGGCCTCCGGCGGCGGACGCAGCATCGCGCGTTGGGCCGTCTCGGCGACGGAGGTGACCTGCTGCAGCCGTGATGCCTCGCGTTGGCGCCGCCGGACCACGTAGCACGCGACGGAGGACACGGCCAGGATCGCCAGCGTGGTTCCGACGGCGGCGCCCAGGCGTCCCGGCTCCAGCGGCAGGCAGGCCCAGCGGGTGGCGACGGCGACGACGGCCGAGCCGACGATCAGCGCCTGGCCGAAGGCCAGGGCGACCAGCGCCGGGATCGCGACCAGGACGGAGAGCACGTGCGTCGGCTGTGCCGTGCCCAGTTCCATGCCGATCACCAGGGCGAACAGGAGCAGGGCGGTCACCAGGACCACGGCCGGCGACGCCAACGGCGCGCCGCCTCCCGCCTCGCCCCCTCCGTCCCCGCCGCCGTTCTTCGCCACGCGTCCCCGCTCCTCGGAGTCACCGGCCCCACCGGGCCCACCAGCTCAAGTGTGAACCGGTCGGTGATCTTCGGATATTCGACAGGGCCCGCCGGGCTCCGGCCGCGGGATCAGTCCCGGTCGGTTTCCGCTGCGTCAGAGCCCGGGCCGCAGGCGGGGAGTGCGGTCCTCGATCGCCTGGGCGGCGTCCAGGACCAGCTCCTCCTCGAAGCGGCCGCCGATGAGCTGGACGCTCATGGGAAGGCCGTCCACGAGCGCGCTCGGCACCGTCGCGGCGGGGAGGCCGAGGATCGGGACCGCGGCCATCGGCCACTGCGCGGCGACGAGTTGGGCCGCGCGTTCGGGGCTCGCGATGTCCGCGTCCTGCTCGAAGGGCGGCTCGGCGCTCACCGGGGTGAGCAGCAGGCGCTCGCGGCCGAGCAGTTCCTGCAGCTCGGTGATGAGCGCCGCGCGGCGGGACCAGCCGTGGATGTAGTCGCCGAGGCTCGGGGCAGGACCCCACTGGCCGGCGGCCGCGGCGAAGGAGTACGCCAGGGAGGCGCGGACGTCCGCGTCGCCGACCTGTTCGACGGCCGGCATGGTCGGGCGGAAGTCCTCGTAGATGAGGAGCGACCAGAGCCGGGCGGCCTCGGCGAGCAGCGGCAGGCCGTCGAGCTCCTCGATCCGGTGGCCCGCGTCGGCGAGCTTGCGGACGGCCTCGTCCACAGCCCGCTCGACGGCCGGGTGGTTGGGGACGGTGCCGATGCCGCGGACCACGGTGACCACGGGGAGCTCCGCGGGTGCGGGTCGCTCGGGCAGCGCGGGGACGCCGATCGGGTCGCGCAGGTCCGGTGTGGACATGACGCGCAGGGCCAGCCGCGCGTCCGCGACGGTTCGGGCGAGCGGCCCCTCCACCGCGCACTGCTGCACGGTGAGCGGCATGACCAGCTGCTGACGCCCGGCCGGGGTGTCGACGAAGGCCGGGGCGGTCCAGTTGGACACGCGGCCCACGGTCGGCCGGATGCCGACGACTCCGCAGCAGGCGGCGGGGTAGCGGATCGAGCCGCCGATGTCGTTGCCCTGCGCCAGCTGGGTCATCCCGGCCGCGAGGCTTGCGGAGGCGCCGCCGCTGGAGCCGCCCGGCGTGCGGTCGGGGGCCCAGGGGTTCACCGTGCGCCCGTGCAGGTCGTTGGTGCTGAACCAGCGGTAGGAGAAGGCCGGCGCGTTGCTGCGGCCGACCAGGACGGCCCCGGCGGAGCGCAGCGCGGCGACGCACGCCGCGTCCTGCTCGGCGTTCGTCCCGGCCAGGGCGACGACGCCGTGGCTGGTGGCGTAGCCGCGCTGGTCGGTGTTGATCTTCGTGGAGGTGGGGATGCCGTGCAGCGGGCCGAGGTCGCCGCCCGTGACGGTGCGCTCGTCGGCGGCGCGCGCCTGCGCGAGCGCCTCCTCGGGGCGTACGTCGGCGAGGGCGTTGATCCGGGGGTTGGTCGCCTCGATGCGGTCCAGGGCGGACTGCACGAGTTCGACGGAGGAGAGCGTGCGGCTGCGGAGCGCCGCGGCGGCCTCGACGGCCGTGAGCTGCCACGGTTCCGTGGCGGGGGAGGTGTTGTCCATGTTCGCCTCTGCGAGGAGGGGGCGGTCGGGCAGCGCAGGGCCGGACCGAGGAAGAAAAACGTTGTTGTGTAACAACGTTTGATGACGCCAGGGTGGTCTGCGTCGCCGTGGCTGTCAAGCCTGCCCGGTCCGGGGCTGCTCGGCCGGCGGCTGTCCGGTCGGGGGCTGTGCGGCGAACAGGGCGGCCGCGATCCGGGCTGCCGCCGCTCCGCGCTCGGCGGGCCAGCTCTCGGGATCCTCCAGCGTGGAGAGCCAGTAGCCGCGGAAGATCAGGTGCAGCACGTCCGCGGCCGCCTCGGGATCCGCCATCCCGGCCTGCGCCGTGAGCTCGCCGAGCGTGTCGCGGTGCTCCCGGGCCAGCTTGCGGACCAGGACCCCCGCGTCGGACGCCTCGCTCTCGCTGACGATCTCGGTGACCAGGCGCCGCATCACGTCGTCGTCGCGCTCGGTCGTGCACATCCACTGGGACAGGGCCAGTAGTCGGTCGAGGCCCGTCAGGCCGGAGAGGAGCTCCTCGGTCTCCACGGACCACTCCCGCTCGGCGTGGCGCAGCGCGTTCGCCATCAGGGCGGCCCGACTGGGGAGGTAGTTGGTGATCATGGCGGTGGACCCGCCCAGCTGCTGCGCCACCGCGCGGATGGTCACCGCCCGCACGCCCCGCTCCCGGGCGACCTGGCTGGTGGCCTCGGCGATCTGGGCCAGTCGCTGCTCCTGATCGACCTCGATCGGCATCGGCGTACTCCTTCGGAAGGTGTTGACGGGGTGACCGGCAGGTGCAATCTTGTCATACAACAATGTTGCACAACGCCGTTGTATGACGCTGCGTCCCCATCGCTGATGCGCGTCGATCTCTCCCCGCTGTGTGCAAATCCCAGGCTGGAGCGACATCGCCATGCCCCTTCCCATCGACCGGGTCCTCCCGGCGCCCGTTCCCCCGCAGGCCCGCCAGTACCGGGTCCGGGTCCGTGACGGCGTCCGGCTCGCCACGGACGTCTACCTCCCGCCGTCCGACCCGCCCGACCAGGACGAACAGGGTGGCCTGCCCACGGTGCTGATCCGGCTGCCCTACGACAAGAACAGCCGCTACGTCTTCACCGACCGCATCGCCGAGCGGTTCACCGCCCACGGCTACGCCGTCGCCGTCCAGGACGTGCGCGGCAAGTTCCGCTCCGAGGGCGCCACGCTGCCCTTCGTCCACGAGTCCGCCGACGGCTACGACACCATTGAGTGGATCACCCACCAGGCCTGGTCCAACGGTCGGGTCGGCATGTTCGGCGACTCCTACTACGGCAACACCCAGTGGGCCGCCGTCGCCGCGCAGCACCCGGCGCTGCGGGCCATCGTGCCGCGGGTGACCGCCGCCGACTTCAACGCCATGTTCCGCGACGCCGGTCGCGAAGGGGGCCGCGACGAGGGCCGGGGCGGGGTACGCGAGCTGCCGCCGCCGGTGTGGCGCGAGGGCGTCGGCTACTTCGCGCAGCACTGGGTCGGCCGGGACACCTACGCGTACGAGCCCGACCCGGCGCAGCGTCCCGCCATCGACCAGTACGAGCAGGCGTTCACCGCCATCGGGGCCCGCTCCGCCTGGTTCTCGCTGCTGGCGCCGAACCGGGTGGACCTCTGCACCCAGTTCGGCCGGCACCCCTTCGACGCCCGCCCGGTCCCGGTGCTGCACTGTCTGGGCTGGTACGACAACATCGTCCGGGCCCACATGCGGGACTACCTGGACCTGGCCTCCCGCCCGGAGTGGGACGCGGTCCAGTACCTGTGGGCGGGCGCGGTCGACCACGAGAACTACCGTCTGGACAACGCCCCCGTCGCGGCCGAGGACGACCACGCCACCGACGAGGCGGCGCTCACCCGGATGCTCGACGGCTACCTCGACCCGGCGGTGGCGTTCCTCGACGTCTTCCTCCAGGGCGCCGCACCGGTCTCCTCCCTGCCGAAGGTGGCCTGGGAGCTGGGCCACGCCGGGTGGCGCACGGCCGCGAGCTGGCCTCCGCCGCAGGCCCGCCCGGTCTCCTTCCGGCTCGCCGACCCGGCCGCGGCCACCGGCCCGCTGCCCGGCGGCGGGCTGGTCACCGAGGACGGCACGGTCGCGGACGGGTCGAGCGAGGTGAGCGAGGTGAGCTGGGTCCACGACCCGGAGGCGCCCGTGCCGTCGCCGGTCGAGAACTCCTTCGCCTACCTGCAGACCCACCCCGACCTCGCGCCGCTCGCCGCCCGCGCGGACGTGCTGGCCTTCGCCACCGCACCGTTCGCCGAGCCGCTGGACCTGGCCGGGCCCGTCACGGCCGAACTGCGGGTCGCCAGCAACGGGCCGGTCTTCGACGTCTTCGCCAAGCTCGCCGACCTCGCCCCGGACGGCACTGCCCGGCTCGTCGTCCGCGGCCAGGTCCAGGCCGACGACCGGGCGAACGGTCCCTTGCACATCGACCTCTCCCACACCGGCTACCGCGTGCGGGCCGGGCACCGCCTGGCCCTGCTCGTCAGCAGCAGCGACTTCCCGCTCTTCCTGCCTGCGCCCGGAACCGGTGAGAACCCCTGGACCGCGACGGCCGTCCGGCCCACCACCCAGCGCCTCGTGACCGGCGGCGACCGACCGTCCCGACTGACCGTCACCGTGCTTCCGCCCGAGACCGACTGACCGGCCACCGAACACCCCCTCGCACACCCTCACTGCCTGGAGCCCCCCATGCCCGCTCCCAGAAGGTCCGCCGCCCTCGTCCTCGCCACGGCCGTGGCCCTGACGGCCGCCGCGTGCACCTCCTCGTCCACGAGCAGCGGATCCGCCGCGACGAACCCGGCCGCCCTCACCGCCTTCACCCCCACGGCGCGTGGGCAGCTGGCCCAGGTCACCTGGAACCTCCCCACCGGCGAGCCACTGAGCCTGGACCCCGCCAAGGCCGGTGACTACTCACCGAGCACCGTGCTGTCGAACCTCTGCGAACCCCTGCTGCGCCTCAAGGCCGACTACACCTACGGCCCGGGCCTGGCCGCCTCGTGGAAGTGGACCACCCCGACCACCCTGGTCCTCGACCTGCGCGACGACGTGAGGTTCTGGGACGGCACCGCGATGACCTCCGCGGACGTCGTCGCCAGCCTCACCCGCCAGCTGGACCCGGCCACCCGCAGCGTCAACGTCGACGCCCTGCGGTACGTCTCCGCGATCACCGCCGGCGGCCCGCACCAGGTCACCGTCGCCTTCAAGAAGCCCGACCAGCTGTTCGTGAAGACCCTCACCAACGGCTTCGGCCAGGTCAGTGAGGCCGCCTACCTGAAAGCGGCCGGCGCCGGCTACGGCACCGCCAAGGGCGGCCTGATGTGCACCGGCCCGTTCAAGCTGGCGAGCTGGCAGGCCGGTGAGTCGATCACCCTCACCCGGAACACCGCCTACTGGGACAGGACGCTGCAGCCCAAGGTCGAGAACCTCACCTTCCGCTTCATCACCGACGGTTCCACTCTCACCAGCGCCCTGCTCTCCGGCCAGATCGACGGCAGTTACGAGATCAACACCGCCACCGCCCGCGCCCTGGCCCACAGCTCGGTCGGCCACCTCTACCAGGGCGACTCGGCCCAGACCGTCTTCCTGACCCCGACGGCCCCGACCTCGCCGCTGGCCGACGTCCACCTCGTCCAGGCCCTCCAACTCGTGCTGGACCGCGACGCGGTGATCCGCAACGTGTACGACGGCGCCGCGCAGGAGCTGAAGACCTTCATCCCCTCCCTGGTCTGGCAGCACGGCCCCGCCGCGTCCACCTACGCCCAGGGCTACGCCGCGCTGCCGGCGGCGCCGGGCGTCGACGTGACCAAGGCCAAGGCGCTCGTCGCCCAGGCCACCACCAAGAGCCGCAGCATCACCGTCGCCATGGCCGCAGGCGACCAGCAGTCCCTGCAGACCCTCACCTTCCTGCAGGCGGGGGCCCGGCAGATCGGCCTGGACGTCACCATCAAGCAGCTGCAGCCGACCCAGATGTCGGGCCTCTTCTACGATCCGTCACTGCGTCAGGGCCTGGACGCGACCATCGTCCAGGGCTACGTCGAGATGCCCGACCCCGGCTCCTACGTGGAGCAGATGACCGACCCGGGCTCGCTGTTCAACTGGGTGCAGTACCGCAACGCATCCGTGAGCGCCCTGCTCGCCCGGGCCCGCTCCGACGCGGACCCCGCCCGTTCGGCCGCCGAGTACAACCAGGCCCAGGCGCTGTTCACCAAGGACCTGCCGATCCTGCCGATCGCCGCCCCCGACGAGCGGCTCTTCCTGAACGACCGGCTGAGCGGCGCCCCCGCCTCCTTCGCCTACATCAACATGCCCTGGGCCGCCTACCTCGGCGGTACCGGAAAGGGCAACGGATGATCTGGCGCTTCCTCGCCCGCCGGACGGTGGCGCTGCTCGCGACCCTGCTGGTCGCCAGCGTCGTCATCTACGGCGGCCTGTTCCTCGCCCCCGGCGACCCGGCCACCCTGCTGGTCGGCGGCGGCAAGCCGCCCAACCCGCAGCTGCTCGCCGAGATCCACCGCCAGTACCACCTGGACGACCCCTTCTACGCGCAGTACTGGCGCTGGCTGACCGGCATGCTGCACGGCGACGCCGGACAGTCGCTCAGCTACCACGACCAGGTCTCGCACCTGATCACCGCCCGGATCGGTACCACCGCCCTGCTCATCGGGTACGCCACCGTCCTGATCGTGCTGTTCGGCGTCAGCGCCGGCGTCGTGGCCGGTCTGCGCGGCGGCCGGACCGCGACCGCGGTCACCGCCGCCACGACCACGCTGATGGCCGTGCCGACCTTCGTCTCGGCCGTGCTGCTGATCTGGCTCTTCGCCGTCCGGCTCAACTGGTTGCCTGCCTACGGCAACGGCACCGGGCTCGCTGACCAGCTCACCCACCTCACCTTGCCCGCCATCGCGTTGGCGGTCTCCTGGCTCGCCTACGTGGCCCAGGTGACCCGCTCGGCCGTGGACGGCGAGCAGCGCGCCGAGCACGTGCAGACCGCCCGCAGCCGCGGCATCCCCGAGCGGCTGGTGGTGCGCAAGCACATCCTGCGCAACGCCTCCGGGCCGATCCTCTCCGTCGCGGGCGTCGCGGTGGCCGGGCTGATCGCCGGCTGCTCGGTCGTCGAGCAGACCTTCGGGCTCAACGGTGTCGGGGCGCTGCTCATCCAGAGCGCCGCCAAGCAGGACCTCGCCGTCGTCCAGGCCCTCGCGCTGCTCACGGTCGTCGCCTTCGCCGTCGTCAACACCCTGGTCGACCTCGCCACCGCCGCCCTCGACCACCGCGTCCCGGTCGGAGGCGCCGCATGACCAGCTACCAGCTCGCATCCGTCGTCGGCCGTCGGGCCAGGGCGGCCCGCCTGCGGCGCCTGCTGCGGGGCAAGCTCGTGCTCGTGGCCGCCGGGGCCGTCGTGGCCCTGGTCGTCCTCGCCGCCGTGTTCGCCCCGCTGATCGCCCCCTACGACCCGAACGCCGTCGACCCGATGGCCGTCTCCCAGGGCAGCTCCGCCGCCCACTGGCTCGGCACCGACGACACCGGGCGCGACATCGCCTCCCGGCTGCTCCACGGGGCCCGGCCCAGTCTGCTCGCCCCGCTCGTCGTCACGGTCGGCGCCGGGCTGGTGGGCACCGCGCTCGCCGTCGCCGCCGCCTGGCTCGGCGGCTGGTGGGACCGGGCCATCACCGCCGTGCTCGATGTGGTCTTCGGCTTCCCCGGCCTGGTCCTCGCCGTGGTCGGTGCCGCAGTCTTCGGCGCCGGGCTGAAGATCGCCGTGCTCACCCTGACCATCGCCTACCTCCCCTACGTCGCCCGGGTGGTGCGCGGCAGCGCGCTGAAGGAACGCAACCTCCCCTACGTCGCCGCCCTGCGCATGCTCGGCCTCGGCGGCGGGCGGATCGTCCTGCGCCACGTCGTGCCCAACCTGCTGCCGCTCGTGCTGGTGCAGACCGCGACCGCGTTCGGCTACACCCTGCTGGACGTCGCGGCCTTCTCCTTCATCGGTCTCGGTGCCCAACCGCCCACCGCCGAGTGGGGGCTGATGGTGGCCCAGGGCGCCCCCGGCATCCTCGCCGGAGCCCCGCAGGAGTCCCTCTACGCGGGCCTTGCGATCGTCGTGTTCGTCGTGGCCTGCAGCCTGCTCGGCGCCGGCCTCTCCCAACGGCTCACCGGAGGCGAGCGATGACCACGGCCACCGTCCCCCTGCTGGAGTTCGACAGCCTGCGGGTCACCCTGCCGCTCGGCGGTACGCAGCGGACCGTCATCCACCGTGTCGACCTCGCGCTCGCCGCGGGCAGCGCCGTCGGCCTGGTCGGCGAGTCCGGCTCCGGCAAGTCGCTCACGGCTCGCTCGGTCCTCGGCCTGCTGCCCGAGGGCGCCCGGATCGAGGGCGACGTCCGCTTCGACGGCGCATCCGTCCCCGCCATGCGCCAGGCCGAACTGCGCACCCTGCGCAGCCGCCACGCCGCCATGGTGTTCCAGGACCCGCGCACGCACATCAACCCGCTGCGCACCGTCGGCGACTTCCTGACCGAGGCGCTGGTCTCCGTCCGCCGTGAACCGCGGGCCCAGGCGGAGGCGAAGGTCGTCGCCCTGCTGCGGGAGGTCCACGTCGCCGACGCCGAGCGGCGGATGCGGCAGCGGCCGTCGGAGTTGTCGGGCGGTCTGCTGCAGCGCGTCATGATCGCGTCCGCTCTCGCCGTCGAGCCGCGCCTGCTGCTCGCGGACGAGCCCACCACGGCCCTGGACGTCACCACCCAGGCCGAGGTGATGGCGATCATCGACGAGGCGCGGGAGAACCGCGGCCTGACCCTGCTGTTCATCACCCACGACCTGGCCCTCGCGGCGGCGGTCTGCGACCGGATCGCCGTCATGTATGCCGGTCACCTGGTCGAGGAGCTGCCGGCGCGGCGCCTCGTCGGCGACGCGGCCCACCGCTACACCCGTGCGCTGCTCGCATCGCGGCCCGACCCGACCGTGCCGGACGCGCGGCTGCGGGCCGTCGACGGCCGCCCGCTCTCAGCCTTCGAGGCCGGTCCGGGCTGCCCGTTCGCGCCGCGCTGTGCCGCCGCGCAGGAGCTGTGCCACCGGGAGCGGCCCGAGCCGCGCGCGGTCGCCGACGGCCGCGCCGCCTGCCACTTCCCGCACGCCGTCGACCCGCAGGCCGTCGACCTGGACGCCGTCGACCCGCATGCTGCCGACACGGAGAGGACCGCTCGATGACTGACATCCCCGTCCTCGAAGTCGAGGGCCTCACCAAGCGGTTCGGCGAGCACACCGCCGTCGACGGCGTCAGTCTCCGCCTCGCCTCCGGCGAGTCGCTGGCCGTCGTGGGCGAGTCGGGCTCCGGTAAGACCACCACCGCCCGCATGATCACAGGACTGGAGTCGATCAGCTCGGGGACGGTCACCATGGGCGGACGCCCGCTGCCGGGCCCACGTGCCCGTACGGCCGAGCGCCTGGCGTTCGCCCGCCGGATCCAGATGGTCTTCCAGGACCCCTACACCTCCCTCGACCGCCACCAGCGCATCGGCGACGGGATCGCGGAGGTCCTTGCCCGGCACGCGCCCCTGCACGGCGCCGAGCTGACCCGACGCCGTGACGAACTGCTCGACCAGGTGGGCCTGGACCGGCGCCAGGCCGACTCCCGGCCGCGCCACCTCTCCGGCGGCCAGCGGCAGCGCGCCGCGATCGCGCGGGCGTTGGCCGTCGAACCCGAACTGCTGGTCCTCGACGAGGCGGTGGCCGCACTCGACGTCTCGGTGCAGGCGCAGATCGTCAACCTGCTGGCCGAGATCCGTGGACAGCGCCCGATCTCCTACCTCTTCATCACCCACGACCTGGGCATCGTGCCCCACCTGTGTGAGCGTGTGGTGGTCATGCGCGAGGGGCGGATCGTCGAAGCCGGCCCGACCGCCGAGGTGCTGACCGACCCGCGGGACCCCTACACCCGCGACCTGATCGACTCCGTCCCCCGCCCCGGCTGGAAGCCCCGCCGTCGCACCTGAAAGGCCCCGCCATGACCTTCACCCCGGCCCTGGAGTTCGCCTTCGAGATCCGCGCCGAGATCGCCGAGACCCTTCACATCGGCCACGGGGACGGCGAGCTCACCGAGTTCACCCCCATCACCGGCGGCACTGTCACCGGTCCCCGGCTCAACGGCACGGTCCTGCCCGGCGGTGGCGACTGGAGCAGCACCCGCGGCGAGGTCTGCGAGCTCGACGCCCGCTACCTGATCCGCGCCGACGACGGCGCCGTCATCGACATCGTCAACCGCGGCTTCTTCCATCCCGGCGAGGACTGCCCGGAACAGGTCGACGACGACGGCGTCCAGGTGACCGAGGCCGGCTACTACTACCGCACCTCCCCGGTCTTCCGCACCGACGCCCCGGCTCACCGCTGGCTCGCGGAGACCGTGTTCGTGGGCCTGGCCCGCCCCGAGGCGGGGGAGACGGTCGTCGCCATCCGCATGTACGCGCTGCGCTGACGGCAGCGCACCGCGACGCCCGGGAGGGCCGGCCTCAGCCGGCCCTCCCGCAGCGTTCCGTGTCGATCTCGGCGAGGGTGGTGTCGTTGTAGCGGGCGCCGTGCACGGTCGTGGCGTCGAGGATCCGGCCCGCTGCGTCCAGGGCCTCGGCCGGGACGGCCAGGTCGAGGGTGGCCAGGTTCTCCCGCAGATGGGTGACGGAGCGGGTGCCCGGGATCGCGACGACGTGCTCGCCCTGGGCGCAGACCCAGGCCAGCGCCAGCTGCGCGAGCGTGCAGCCGTGGTCGGCGGCGACGGCCGCCAGCTGCTGCCGCAGGGCCAGGTTGCCCGGGTAGTGCGCGGCGTCGAACCGCGGCATGCCGAGGCGGATGTCCTTCGCGGGAAGCTCGGTCGGCTCCGGCGGCGCGCCGGTCAGGAAGCCGCGGGCGAGTGGGCTGAACGCGACCAGGGCGACGCCGAGTTCACGCGTCGCCTGCAGAGTGCCCTGCTCCGGGTTGCGCGACCAGAGGCTGTACTCGTTCTGCAGCGCGGCGATCGGGTGCACCGCGTGCGCCCGGCGCAGCGTCGAGGCCGACACCTCGGACAGGCCGAGCGCGCGGACCTTCCCGGCCGTGACCAGCTCCGCCATCGCGCCGACGCTCTCCTCGACCGGCACCCGCCGGTCAAGGCGGTGCAGGTAGTAGAGGTCGATGACGTCCGTGCGGAGCCGGGCCAGGGCCTCGTCGGCGGTGCGCCGGATCGTCTCCGGGCGGCCGTCGATCACCCGTCGGCCGTCCACGCCCGTCATACCGCACTTGCTGGCCAGCACGATCGCGTCCCGGTGCGCTCCCAGGACCCGCCCGACCAGCTCCTCGTTGGCACCGAACCCGTACAGGGCGGCCGTGTCGAAGAGGACGACGCCCTCCGCGACGGCCGTGCGCAGCAGCAGCTCCGCCTCCTGCGGCGTGGGCGGCACGCCGTAGGCGTGGCTGAGGTTCATGCAGCCCAGCCCGATCGGGGGAACGCCGAACGGCCCGAGCCGCCGCGGGGCGCGGCGGCTCGGGCTCACGGCGTCCGAGGACGCGGTCACGACGCGGCGGCCGCGAGCTGCTGCTCCAGCGCGGCCAGCGTCCGGTAGCAGTTCAGCACCTGCGCGATCGAGGCGTTGGGCTCGCGGCCCTCGCGGATCGCGGCGACGAACTCGCGGTCCTGCAGCTCGATGCCGTCCATCGAGACGTCCACGCCGCTCACGTCGATCGGCTCGTCCTTGCCGGTGAACAGGTCGTCGTAGCGGGCCAGGTAGGTGCCGGTGTCGCCGATGTAGCGGAAGAACGTGCCGAGCGGCCCGTCGTTGTTGAACGACAGCGACAGGGTGCAGATGGCGCCGTTCGCCGCGCGCAGCTGGACGGACATGTCCATCGCGATGCCGAGCTGCGGGTGGATCGGGCCCTGGATCGCGTTGGCCTGCACGATCGGCGCGCCCGCCTGGTAGGCGAACAGGTCGACGGTGTGGGCGGCGTGGTGCCACAGCAGGTGGTCGGTCCAGGAACGCGGCTGGCCCAGCGCGTTGAGGTTCTCGCGGCGGAAGAAGTACGTCTGGACGTCCATCTGCTGGACCTTGAACTCCCCGGCCGTGATCTGCTGCCGCACCCACTGGTGGCTGGGGTTGAACCGCCGGGTGTGGCCCACCATGGCGACCAGGCCGGTGCGCTGCTGCGCCGCCAGGCACGCCTCCGCGTCGCCGAGCGAGTCGGCGAGCGGGATCTCGACCTGGACGTGCTTGCCCGCCTCCAGGCAGGCCAGCGTCTGCGAGGCGTGCATCTGGGTCGGCGTGGCGAGGATGACGGCGTCGACGTCGTCCATGGCCAGCACCTCGGCAAGGCTCGCGACGGCCTGGCCGACGCCCTGCTCCGCGGCGAACTTCCTCGCGCGCTCCAGCGTGCTGCTGACGACGGCGGTCACCTCCACGCCCTCGATCCGCTTGAGCGCGGCCGCGTGCTTGGCGCCGAAGGCGCCGCCGCCGACCAGGGCGATCCGCACGGTCTGCTGGTCAGTCATGTCAGTGCTCCTTGTCGCCGGGCGTGGCGCCCTGCGGGTGGTTCTCGAGAATCAGGTGGCCGACGGCGGTGTTGGACGCCGGCACATGGTAGAAGCGGTGCTTGAGCTCGACCGAACCGGACCCGTCGACGTCGCTCATCGCCCCGCGGGCGATCAGCCACATGACCAGCTCGATGCCCTCCGAGCCGGCCTCCTCGACGTACTCCAGGTGCGGCACCTGCGCGAGACCCTCCGGGTCGGCGATCAGCCGGTCCAGGAACGCGTTGTCCCACTCCCGGTTGATCAGGCCCGCGCGCGGGCCCTGCAACTGGTGGCTCATGCCGCCGGTGCCCCAGACCTGCACCTTGACCGGCCGGTCGTAGGACTCGATCGCCCGGCGCAGTGCCTGCCCCAGCTTGAAGCAGCGCGCACCCGACGGCACGGGGTACTGCACCACGTTGACGTGGAACGGGATGACCTTCACCGGCCAGCGCTCGACGTCGCCGAAGAGCAGCGACAGCGGCACCGTCAGCCCGTGGTCGACGCTCATCTCGTTGGCGAGGGTCAGGTCGAAGTCGTCCTGGATCAGCGAGTGCGCGATGTGCGCCGCCAGCTCCGGATCCCCCTCGATGCCCGGGACGGGACGTGGCCCGTAGCCCTCGTCGGCGGTCGGGTAGGCGGCGCCGGTGCCGAGCACGAAGGTCGGTATCAGCGACAGGTCGAAGCTGGAGGCGTGGTCGTTGTAGACCAGGAGGACCACGTCGGGCAGGTTGTCGCGCTCCCACTGCTTGGAGAACTCGTAACCCTCGAAGACCGGCTGCCAGTACGGCTCGTCGGTCTTGTGGTGGTCCAGCGCCGCGCCGATCGCCGGCACGTGCGAGGTGAAGACCGCGCCGGTGACGGTGGCCTGGCCCTTCGCCGAGCGGCGGTCGGCGTACGCGGCCTCCAGCACGGCGTGGTCGATCCGGTTGCCCTCGATGGAGCGGCCGCCGGTGACCATCATGTCGCGGTAGTCCTGCTCGGTCATGCCGGTCATCGACCCGGCCATCTGCTGGAACGAGAGCCCCAGCGTGGCACCCCACTTGGCCAGGAAGTAGATGTTGCCGCCCTCGCGGATCGCGGCGTTGAGGTCACGGTCCAGCAGGGCCTGCTTCTGCTCCTCACGCAGCGGCCAGGCGTCCAGGTAGGCGCGTTCGTCGGCGAGGTAGCTCTCCCGGTTCTCCGCCGTCATCAGCGACATGCAGAACTGGTTGAGGTGGTAGCCCTTGGCGGACTGCTCGGCGTCGAAGATCGTCGTGCCCGGGACCAGCTTGTAGCTCTTCTCCAGTGACATCTGGTCAGCTCCAGTACAGGCGCGTGGGATTGTCGACGAGCAGCTTGCGCTGGAGCTCCGCCGTCACCGCGACGTGCGGCACGAAGTCGACGAGCAGACCGTCGTCGGGCATGTGGTCGGTCAGGTTCGGGTGCGGCCAGTCCGTGCCCCACAGCACCCGGTCGGGGAACTCCTCGACCACGCGCCGGGCGAAGGGGACGACGTCGCGGTAGGCCCGCTGCTCGCCGTCCAGGGCCGCCGGGCCGCTCGCCGAGAGCCGCTCCGGACAGCTGACCTTGCACCAGATGTCCTCCCTGGCGCGCATGAAGTCGAGGAACGCCTCGAACTCCGGCCCGTTCGGATCCTTGGCGACGTCCGGCCGGCCCATGTGGTCGATCACCAGCGGCACCGGGATGGAGAGGAAGAACTCGCGCAGGTCGGCCAGGTCGTCGGCCTCGAAGTAGACGACGACGTGCCAGCCCAGTGGCTCGATCCTCAAGGCGATGTCCAGCAGGTCCTGCTGCGGCGCCGCGTCGACGAGCCGCTTGACGAAGTTGAACCGCACGCCGCGCACGCCGGCCTCGTGCAGCTCCGCCAGCTCGGCGTCGGTGACGTCGCGGCGCACCGTCGCCACGCCGCGGGCCAGGCCCCCGGAGGCGCGCAGGGCGTCCACCATGGCGCTGTTGTCGGCGCCGTGGCAGGTCGCCTGGACGACGACGTTGCGGGCGAATCCGAGGTGGTCCCGCAGCGCGAAGAGCTGGTCCTTGGAGGCGTCGCACGGGGTGTACTTGCGCTCGGGGGCGAACGGGAACTGTGCGCCGGGGCCGAAGACGTGGCAGTGCGCGTCGACGGCGCCCTCGGGCGGTTCGAAGCGAGGACGGCTCGGCCCGGCATACCAGTCCAGCCAGCCCGGGGTCTTCTCGAACGCTTCGGTCTGCGATGCGTCGGTCTGCTCTGTGCTCATCTCTCAGTCCTCGTACCGCAGTCCGAGCTCGGCCAGCGGGCCGCGCATGCCGTAGATGTCGAGGCCCAGCTCGCCCGCGCGGAACCGCGCGCGCTTGCCCTCCTCGGCGGCCTCCCGCTTCGCGCAGGCCGTGGCGACCTCGGCGGCCCGCTCGCGCGGGACCACGACGATCCCGTCGACGTCGGCCACCACCGCGTCGCCGGGCCGGACCAGCGCGTTGCCGCAGACCACCGGTACGTTGACCGATCCCAGCGTGGCCTTGACGGTGCCCTTGGCGTTGACCGCCCGGGAGAAGACCGGGAAGTCCATCCCCTCCAGCTCGGCCACGTCGCGGACGCCGCCGTCGATGACCAGGCCCGCGCAGCCGCGCGACCGGAACGAGGTGGCGAGCAGCTCGCCGAAGAAGCCGTCCTCGCTCTCGGTGGTGCAGGCGGCGACGACCACGTCGCCCTCGCGGATCTGCTCGGCGGCGACGTGCAGCATCCAGTTGTCGCCGGGCTGCAGCAGCACGGTCACGGCCGTCCCGCACAGGCGGGCCGCCGGGTAGGCCGGACGCAGGTAGGGGCGCATCAGGCCGACCCGGCCCATGGCCTCGTGGATCGTCGCCACGCCGAAGGCCGACAGCGCGGCGACGGCCTCCGGGTCGGCCCGGGTGATCGCCGTGTGGACGACACCGATCTCGGTGTGTTGCATCTCGTGTGCTCCTCGGGTCGGCGTGGGGTCAGCGACCGGCGGCGGCGAGGCGCGCGGCGAGTCGGGGGTGGACGCGCAGGGCGTTGCCGGCGTAGACGGCCGCCCGCTGCTCGTCGGAGAGGTTCGGCGTCGCCTCGACGTAGCGCCTGGTGTCGTCGAAGTGGTGGCCGGTGCGCGGGTCGATGTCGCGGACCGCGCCGATCATCTCGCTGGCGAACAGGATCGACCCGCTGGGGATCACCTGGGTCAACAGGTCGATGCCGGGCTGGTGGTAGACGCAGGTGTCGAAGAAGACGTTCTGCAGCAGCTGCTCCGGATCCGGTCGGCCGAGCGCCATCGCCAGACCGCGGAACCGGCCCCAGTGGTAGGGCACCGCGCCGCCGCCGTGCGGGATCACGAAGCGCAGGGTGGGGAAGTCGGCGAACAGGTCGCCCTGGACCAGCTGCATGAACGCCGTGGTGTCGGCGTTGAGGTAGTGGGCGCCGGTGGTGTGGAACGCCGGGTTGCAGGAGGTGGAGACGTGGATCATGGCGGGGATGTCGTACTCGACCATCGCCTCGTAGATCGGGTACCAGCTGCGGTCCGTCAGCGGCGGCGCGGTCCACCTGCCGCCCGACGGATCGGGGTTGAGGTTGACCGACACCGCGCCCAGCTCCTCCACGGCGCGGCGCAGCTCCGGCAGGCAGGTCGCCGGGTCGACGCCGGGCGACTGCGGCAGCATCGCGCCCATCGCGAACCGGTCGGGGTGGAGGGTGCTGACCCGGTGGACCAGGTCGTTGCAGATCCGCGCCCAGACCGAGGAGACCTCGAAGTCGCCGATGTGGTGGGCCATGAAGCTGGCCCGCGGCGAGAAGATCGTCAGGTCGCTGCCGCGCTCGTCCATCAGGCGGAGCTGGTTGGCCTCGATCGCCTGGCGCAGGTCGTCGTCGGTGATGACCAGCTCGGCGGGGTCCGGCGCGTTGGTCGGGTCGCCGACGGCGGCGATCTGGCGGTTGCGCCACTGCTCCAACTGCGGGGGAGCGGTGGTGAAGTGACCGTGACAGTCGATGATCATGTCTGCTTGCCTTCTGTCAGTCGTGGGCGCGGGTGGGCCAGCCGGTGTACTGCTCGGCGAGGTAGGCGCGGCCCGCGCGGGTCGCCACCACGTTGTCCAGCTCCCCGAGTTGGCGGCGGAGGTCGTACGAGGAGCCGCCGGGCGCGGCGTGCAGCAGCTGGGTCATCCAGTAGGAGAAGTTCTGGGCCCGCCACACCCGCTGCAGCGCCTGCGGCTGGTAGTCGTCCAGCGCGGCGTCGCCCTCGTCGCCCAGCGCCCGCAGCAGCACCTCGGCCAGGACCTTGACGTCGTGGAGCGCGAGGTTGAGGCCGCGGGCGCCGGTCGGCGGCACGGTGTGCGCGGCGTCGCCCGCCAGGGCCAGCGAGCCCCAGCGCATCGGCTCCTGCACGAAGGAGCGGAACCGCAGCACCGTCTTCTCGAAGACGCGGCCCTCCTTCAGCCGGAACCCGTCCGGGCCGGCCACGCGGGCCTGGAGCGTCTCCCAGATCCGCTCCTGCGGCCAGTCGTCGACGTTCTCGTCGGCGTCGCACTGGAAGTACATCCGCTGCACGGCCTCGGTGCGCTGGCTGATCAGCGCGAAGCCGTGCTCGGAGTGGGCGTAGACCAGCTCGGGCGCGCTCGTCGGCGCCTCGGTGAGGATGCCGAACCAGGCGAACGGGTACTCCTTGCCGTACCGCACCCGCCGGTCCTCGGGGACCAGGTCCCGGCACATGCTCCGGGACCCGTCGGCGCCGACCACGTACCGCGCCCGGACCTCGTGCCGGGTGCCGTCGGCGGCGGTGAAGCGGACCCGGGGCGCCTCGGTGGTGACGTCCAGCACCTCGGTGCCGGAGACGCCGAAGTGGACCGTGCCGCCGTCGCGCTCGCGCGCGTCGGCCAGGTCGACGAAGACGTCGGTCTGCGGGTAGAGCCACACCGACGCTCCCACCAGCGCCTTGAAGTCGATGCGGTGCGCCCGGCCGCCGAAGCGCAGCTCGACACCCTCGTGCTCGTAGCCCTCGCGCAGGACGCGGTCACTGACGCCGGTCTCGACGAGGTCCCGGGCGACGTCGTTCTCCAGGATGCCGGCGCGCTGCGTGGTCTCGATCTCGTGCCGGGTGCGGGTGTCGACCACGACCGTTTCCACCCCGGCCCGCCCGAGTCGGTGCGCGAGCATCAGTCCGGCGGGGCCGGCTCCGACGACGGCGACGGGAACCGACGTGACGGTGTCGACGGTGTCGACGGCGGCTTCGGCCATGGTGTCTCCTGAGCGACTGCGATCTGGAACACCCCGAACGCTGGCATCCGGGGGTGCGCGCAGTCAGCACGGTTTCCGTCAGGCGGAAGTGCCGCCGGTGCTCAGGCGGTCGTGCGGGTCCGGCGGCCGAGCTCGTCGGAGATGCCGGAGGCGGCGCGCAGCAGCGGCTCGCGCAGCCCGCGGGCGCGGCTCGCGCTGCGCGCGGCGATGACGATCCCGAGCGCGGCGCTCACCGGCCCGGTCCGCCCGATCCGCACCGGCGCGGCCACCGCGACCGTGCTCTCGGAGAGCTGCCGGTCACTGACGATGAGCTGCTCGCGGCGGATCCGGTCCAGCTGGGCGCGGAGCGCCTTCGGATCGGTGAGCGTGTGGGCGGTCCACGCCCGCAGCGGCGCGTCGAGCACCGCCTCCTGGATGTCCAGCGGCGCGTGCGCCAGCAGCACGCGGCCCATGCCGGTGGCGCCGATGGGGAACCGGGAGCCGACCATCGTCAGCAGCTCCACCGACCGGTGCCCGGCGATCCGCTCGACGAAGACCAGCTCGGTGCCCTCACGCACGGCCAGCTGGATGTTCTCGTGCGTGGCCTCGTACAGGTCCTGCATGAACGGCAGGGCCACGTCGCGCAGGATCTGGGTGCGCGGGCAGCCCGAGGCGATCTCCCACAGCCGCAGCCCGACGTGCCACGAGCCGTCGTCGGCGCGTTCGAGCGCGCCCCATCCGGCGAGCTCCTGCACCACGCGATGGGCGGTGCTCAGCGCGAGCCCGGTCCGCTGGGCGATCTCCGACAGGGTCTGCGACTGGTGCTCGCGGTCGAAGGTCGAGAGGATCTGCAGGACCTTTCCCGCCGCTGTGCTCCGGTCCGTCGAGGCTTGGGTTGCGCTCACCCGGCCAGTCTCGCAGAACGACCCTGACCCCGCGTTGAGCTGCCCTCATGCGCGTCGTACCATCGGCCGCACACAAGGAGGCGACGTGCACCGAGAGCTTTCCGGACTGTCCTCGATGGCGACCCGGGTGATCCTTTCCGAGCTTTCCGATCTCATCCGCGACGGGTCGGGAGACGCGATCCGCTTCGAGTCGGGTGGCGGGGTCGACATCGCCCGGCGGGTCCGCGCGGGCGCCGAGGGCGACCTGCTCGTGCTGGCCGACGACGCGATGGCCGCGCTGGCCGCGGAGGGCCACCTCGTCGAGGGCACGGTGCGGCCGCTGTGGATCTCCCAGGTCGTCGCCGCCGTGCCCGCGGGCACTTCCGTCCCCGCGTTCGGGACGGAGGAGGACCTGCGGACCGCGCTGCTGGGCGCCGGACGCATCGCCTACTCCACCGGCCCGAGCGGGACGGCCGTCGTGGAGCTGATCGACCGGCTCGGTCTCGCGGAGGAGGTGGGCGGTCGGCTCGTCCAGGCTCCGCCCGGCGTACCGGTCGGCAGCATGCTCGCCCCTGGCGCCGCGGATCTGGCGTTCCAGCAGCACAGCGAACTGATGGACCTGCCCGGCATCGTGATCCTCGGCCCGCTGCCCGGCTCCGCCGCGATCTCCTCGACCTTCACCGGAGGCGTCCTCGCGACCTCTCCCGAACCGGCCCGCGCCGCCACGGTCCTGGACCTTCTCGGCTCCGACACCGCCGCCCGGACCGCCCGGGCCAAGGGCATGCGCCCTGCCACCGAGACGATCTGACGGCGTCACGGACACGCCGCCGGGTCTGTGGTCCGGTCGGCCACAGCTCCCGTCCGGTTGGTGGTGCTCCGTCACATCGCAGGGCCGGCCCGTGAGATCGACGATGCCCCGAACGCCAGGTGGACGCCGGCGGGAAGGGGTATCAGCCATGCAAGCCATGGGAGCAGCACGAGGGTTTCGGGTCGCGGCGCGCCGGGCCGCCACCGCGGTGGCGTTGGTGCTCGCCGCCACGCTCGCCGCACCGGCCGGGACGGCGTCGGCCACCGCGACGGGGCCGTACACGGTGACGCCGGTGGCGGGCGACCTGACGGCCTACCGCATCTCGGGCGTCTACGTCGCCGGGGTGTCCTCCGGCGCCTACCTGGCCGGACAGTTGCAGGTCGCCTACTCCAGCCGGATCAAGGGCACCGCGGTCTTCGGCGCCGGCCCGTACTACTGCGCGGAGAACAACGCGGAGCAGGCCCTCTACGGGTGCATGCAGAACACCTGGCCCGACCACCTCCCCACCCTGGAGGGCGACGCCGCGCTCTGGTCGTCGTACGGATGGGTCGACCCGGTCTCCGACCTGTCCGGCCGACCGGTGTGGGTCTACCACGGCGCGCAGGACACGACGATCGCCTCCTCCGTCAGTGCCGACGGCGCGGCCTTCTGGTCGCACTTCGGGGCGAACGTCACCTCCGTCACCGGCGCGGGCGCCGGCCACGCCTGGGTCACCCCCTACGGCACCAACGCCTGCGGGACCACCGGTGGCACCTACCTGAACAACTGCGGCACCGACCCCGAACACGACCTGCTGGCCAAGCTCCTGGGTTCGGTCAACGCCGCCGACACCGGCCCGCTGCAGGGGAGTCTCATCCGCTTCGACCAGGACGCCTATGCCGTCACCGGCTCGGCCGCCTCCCTGGACATGGGCGCCGCGGGTTTCGCCTACGTCCCGTCGGCCTGCGCCGCCGGGCAGGGCTGCCGACTGCTCGTAGCCCTGCACGGCTGCTCCCAGGGCTACGACGCCGTCGGCACCGCGTTCGTGGACCGGGCCAACCTCGACCAGTACGCCGACACCAACAACCTGATCGTCCTCTATCCGCAGGCCACGACCAGCGCCGCGAACCCCTACGGCTGCTGGGACTGGTGGGGCTACCTCGGGGTGACGAACTATCCGATCCAGGGCGGCGCGCAGATCGAGACCGTCATGAACATGGTGGCAGCGCTCGGCGGGGCGTGACCGACGGGGCGCCGCCCCGATCCCCGCCGCCGGGAACGCCGAGGCGACACAGGCCGGCGACCGCGCCCGGACGGGGCGTCACAGGTCGCTGAGCGCCTTTCCCATGCGTTCCACCGCCTCACGCAGGACCGTCGGGGAGGTCGCGAAGTTCAGACGCACGCAACCCGAACCGCCGGTGCCGAAGGCATGCCCCGAGCTGAGCGCGACCCGGGCCCGGTCACGGAACATCCTCGCCGGACCGGCCAGGTCGCTGACCACGCCGGGGCCGTCGGCCTGGCCGTCGTGCAGACCGAGCGCGGTGCAGTCCAGCCAGGCCAGGTAGGTCGCCTCGGGGCGGTGGTACCGGACGCCCGGAAGGTGCTGCTCGACCAGGTCCCCGAGCAGACGCCGGTTGGCGTCGAGCCCGTTCAGCAGGTCGTCGAGCCAGTCACGTCCGGATCGCAGGGCCGCGGTGTGGGCGATGACGCCCAGATGGCTGGGCCCGTGGCTGACCTCCTCGGGGATGCGCCGCAGGTCGGCCGCGGCCTCCGGTCCTGCGAAGGCGACGGCGGCCTTGAGCCCGGCGAGGTTCCACGCCTTGGACGCGGACGTCACGGCCAGGCCGTTCTCCGCGCCGGGGACGCTGAGGAAGGGCGTGAAGGCCGCCCCCGCGAGCACGAGTGGCCCGTGGATCTCGTCCGAGACGACCCGTACCTGGTGCCTGCGCGCGAGTTCCGCCACGGCCCGCAGTTCCTCGTGGGTGTGCACGACGCCGGTCGGGTTGTGGGGGTTGCTCATCAGGAACGCCACGCGGCGCCGACCGGCTCCGCGCGCCCGGACGAACGCCTCCTCCAGGGACTGCAGGTCCATGCGCAGGTCCGCGCCGAGGGGAGCCTCGACCACCTGCCTGCCGTCGTGGCTCACGAAGGCGTAGAAGGGCGGATAGACCGGGGAGCACACGACGACGGCGTCGCCCGGGTCGGTGACCAGTCGCAGCAGTTCCACCACGCCCATCATGACGTCGGGCACGATCGCGGTGTCCTCGACGCGCAGACCGTCCCAACGCCAGCGCTCGTGGGCGAAGTCCGCGAGCGCCTCCGCGTAGGCTCGGCCGTACGGGTAGCCGGTGTCGCCGAGGTCGATCGCCTCGTGCACGGCCGCGGCGACGGCGGGAGCGAGGGGCACGTCCATCTCCGCGACCCAGAGCGGGAGCACGTCACCGGGGTAGGCGCGCCACTTCATACTGGTGCGCCGCCGCAGGCGGTCGAGACTCAGCTGCACCAAGGGGTCGTTCCTGGCGGCGTCTGCGGTGGTGCGACCGTCACTGTCCATGCGGTCCATCACACTCCACCCGACCGCCGAGCGGAAGCGGACCACGCGCCCGTGACCACGCCTGCCGGATCTCTCATCCGACCAGCTCAGGCCCGAGGGTGTCGCGCCGGCCCCGGCCAGGCCAGTGGGTCGCTCCACCCGCGCGGGATCGTTCAGCTCGGGAAGTCGCCCTCCACGTAGAGCGGCACGCCCGGCGCGTGGGCGGCGAGCGCCGCCCTCAGTCGTGGCTGGTCCAGCCGCCACGGGGTGACCGGGCGGCTCGCCGCGATCAGGTCGGCGTCCTTGCCGGTCAGCCCGGTCCCCACCCGGCCCGCGATCCGCCGGGCCGTGCCGGGGACCGGCACGGCCCCGTCCATCCGGCGTACCCCGATGTACGGGGTCCTGATGGTGCGGCCGTTGACCTGCATCCGCTGGACCCACAGCTCCACCGTGGTGATCTCCGCCCAGGGCACCGTCACCGTGGTGGCCGCGTACCGCAGCGGACTGCCGCCGAGCAGCACACCCTCGGCGTCCACCCGCAGCGCCGTCCTCCCCGTCACCGGCCCGGCCGCCGTGGTGACCAACCCGCCCACACCCAGCACCACGGCCAGCACGTCGACCAACCAGATCGGCACGGGCAGCCCGTCCACCCGCGCCGACGCGTAGCCGCTGAGCAACAGCGGCGCCGCACAGAACACCAGGCTCGTCACGAGCAGGACGATCGTCTTGCGGGTCCAGCCGTAGCGGACCTCGTACACCTCAGCGGAATCGAACACGCGGGGATTCTGGCAGGGCCGTGACCGCTTGACCAGGGGCATTTCCTCCACGGCCGTCCAGGCCGGTGCGGGGTGCCTGGACTGACCATTGGTCATGTCCTGACAGAATTTCACACCGAGACTCTTGACTGGTCTGGACCAATGACGCTTTGCTGCTGGGGTCTCCACTCACCCCCATCTCTGGAGTGGCACATGCGATCCATATCTCCAAGTCCCCATCGCGGCAGGCGCATCGTGGCGCTGCTGGCTGCCCTGGCCGGAGTGCTCGGTCCGCTGACCGTCCTGGGCGCCGCGAGCCCCGCGATGGCGGCGGACTGCGCGGCGGCCTGGAACTCCGGCGCCGTCTACACCGGCGGGATGACCGTCTCCTACAACGGTGACAACTGGCAGGCCAAGTGGTGGACCCAGGGCGAGGCGCCCTCCACCGGCGGCTCCGGCGTCTGGGCCGACCAGGGCGCCTGCGGCGGTTCCGGCGGCGGAGGCACCGGCGGCGGTTCGGGTAGTTGCAGCTACCCCGCCTGGGTGGCCGGGCAGTCCTACGCGACCGGCGCCATCGTGCAGTACACCGCGAACGGGCAGTACTACATCGCCACGCACGACAACCCCGGCTACGACCCCACCATCAGCACCTGGTACTGGTCCCCCTACACCTGTGCCGGGGGCTCCGGTGGAGGCGGCACGGGCGGTTCGGGCGGATTCGTGGTCAGCGAGGCGCAGTTCGACCAGATGTTCCCGAACCGGAACTCCTTCTACACCTACAGCGGTCTGGTGGCCGCTCTGAGCGCCTACCCCGGATTCGCCACCACCGGCAGCGCCACCGTGCAGAAGCAGGAGGCCGCGGCCTTCCTGGCCAACGTCGACCACGAGACCGGCGGACTCGTCTACATCAACGAGGTCGACCAGTCCGGGAACTACTGCGCGAACGAGCCCTACGGCTGCCCGGCCGGCACCTACGCCTACTACGGCCGCGGCCCGATGCAGCTCAGCTGGAACTTCAACTACAAGGCCGCCGGGGACGCGCTCGGCATCGACCTGCTGGACAACCCCGGCCTGGTCGCCACCGACGCGGCGACCTCCTGGAAGACCGGGCTGTGGTACTGGAACACCCAGACCGGCCCCGGCACGATGACCGCGCACGACGCGATGGTCAACGGCGCGGGTTTTGGTGAGACCATCCGCAGCATCAACGGCAGCATCGAGTGCAATGGCGGCAACACCGCCGAGATGCAGGACCGCGTCAACGACTACACGTCCTTCACGTCCATCCTCGGCGTGCCCGCGGGCTCCAACCTCACCTGCTGACAGCCACCCGCTTCGGACCGACGTGTCACCGGCCGCCCACGGACCCGTGGGCGGCCGTACGTTGAAGGCGGCAAGCCCCAAAGACCCCGAATCGTGGGCGCTGTGTGCGGTTGGTCAGGTACCGTCCGAACACTGACAAACTGGTCTCTGGTCGGCCGGAACGTCCCGCATCCGACGCGAAGGGTGTGACGTGGCACCTCCTCCTCGCGACCCATGGTCGAAGCAGCACATCGTGACGATCGTCGTGGCGATCATCGGGGCAGCAGCAACGATCGCAGCCGCCTGTATCACGGGTGTTTTCTCACATCTCTCCTCGGTCGCCCAATCACCTGGACCACCGGCCCTGGCTTCCGTTGTGGCGTCCACCCCGAGCCCGGTGCCGGCGTCGAGCCAGCTCGTGTCCTCGCCCTCGACACCCGCCACAACGGTTGCCGGAGTCGGAGAACAGAGCCCGGGCGGCTGGATCGCGCAGCTCTACTCCGAACCGGTCTCCACAGGCCTCGTCAGTCGGGACCAGCGGCTGGCCGAGGTCCGGGCCGACGTGCCAACGGCCCAGGTACTGCTGAGCGACGACTTCGCCTCACTGCGCCAGGGGTACTGGGTCATCTATGACCCGGGCCCCTTCAGTGACGGTTCCGCAGCTCTGGCCTTCTGTGCGGCACATGGCCGGGTCACCAAGGACCAGTGCATCGGCCGCTTCCTGAGCCATGACGCCTCGGACTTCCCGTACCAGTGCTATCCGCCGGCGGCCAACCCATCCGGTGACTGCAAGCACAGTTGACGACAGACCAGGCGCCCCGGGATGCGGCTTCCAACGGCTCGCCGACCGGGGGCTTGTCTGCTCAGCGCGACTGCGACCGGGCGAGGCCGTAGATCCGGGACGTCCCGGAGCTGCTGCCGCAGGCAGGACGCCCGCTCACGCTCCGACGTCGGGCAAGATTGCGCCCCAGGACCGGGGCCGCCACCTCAGGGCGGATCACGTCGAACCTGGCATCACAGGCCAAGCACTTGTACCGCATGAGCTCGGCGAGCACCACGCCCGCCAGGTCGTCCGTCGGTTCGGCCGCGTCCTGGGTCAGATCCGGAAGGGCGACCGCGTCGCGCCACACCGCTACGTACGGAGCGGCCGGCCACCTCTGCCGCAGGTGCACGGGGGAGCGCCAGAGCGCCGGCCTGAGACTGGCACATGCTCGAGAGCGATCAGGACTGACGGCTGCGTCTGGCGTGCCACCGGCACGGTGGACGCCGGGGGTCGCCGCCGGGCAGTCCCCGTCCAGGGCTGCGCGGACGGTGGGCGGGCAGGCGGGCAGGCGGGCAGGCGGGCAGGCGGGCAGGGTCAGGATTCTCCGGCGAACCGCCAGGCCTCGATGTCGCGGTAGCGGATCACGCCCGGGCCGCGGCCGATGTTGCTGCCGACCAGGTGGAGGCGTTCGGCCTGCCAGGTGCGGCCGGTGAAGTCGGCGAGGCCCGCGGACGCGGACAGGATGTCGGTCTCCTGGCCGCGCTTGGCCCGGGCCAACGTCAGGTGCGGGCGCAGCGGGCGCTCCTGGAAGGCGATGCCGCAGGCTCGCGCCGTGTCGCGGACCTCGTCGGCGAGGCGGTGGAGGCCGGCGAGCTCCCCCTCGATCCCGCTCCACAGCAGCCGCTCGTCGAAGTGCCCGCCGCCGTTGAGGCGCAGACCCGGGGAGGGGTGATCGGCGGCCAGTCGGGCGAGGGCCGGTCGCAGGAGCGGGACGGTCGCGACTGGGAGCTCGCCGAGGAACGCCAGGGTGATGTGCCAGTCCTCGATCCGGTTCCACCGCAGGTGGGAGTACTTCTCGTAGGCGGGCTGCAGGGCGGCCGCCAGCTCGTCCTTGGCGTCGTCGGGCGGGGCCAGCGCAACGAACAGGCGCACGGTCGATGACTGGTGGGGATGATCGGTCACCAGGGCTTTCTAGCATCCCTTCCTTACCTGCCCCACCTGTGCCTGCGGGTCGGTCCGGGCTGCGGGACGACCGATCCGGTTCTTCGACCGGCATGCCGTGTACCAGGGCGTTTGCCCATGCCGTGGGAATCCTCCGCGACCGGTGCCGACGTTTTGCGGACCCGGGAGTGTGCGACACGGTCCTGAGCTGGGAAGAAACCGCCCAGGTGTGGTAAGCCCGACATATTGCCAGGAAGGTCGGGAACGGCCATGCTTCTACGCACGTAGATCCACGCTGAAGGCGAGGCACCGCACATGTCGGAATCCGTCAGCAGGTCACCAGGGTCGATGCAGGGCGTGCCGCGTGTCGTGCGCGCAGCGCTGGTGCAGGCGAGGTGGACGGGGGACACCGCGTCCATGATCGAGGTGCACGAGCGGTACGCGCGCGAGGCGGCCGCGCAGGGCGCCCAGGTGATCGGGTTTCAGGAGGTGTTCAACGCCCCCTACTTCTGCCAGGTGCAGGAACCCGAGCACTACCGGTGGGCCGAGCCCGTGCCGGACGGGCCCACCGTGACGCGGATGCGCGAGCTCGCGCGGGAGCTGAACATGGTGATGGTCGTGCCCGTGTACGAGGTCGAGCAGTCCGGGTTCTACTACAACACCGCCGCCGTCATCGACGCCGACGGCAGCTACCTCGGCAAGTACCGCAAGCACCACATCCCGCAGGTCAAGGGGTTCTGGGAGAAGTACTACTTCCGCCCCGGAAACCTGGGCTGGCCGGTCTTCGACACCGCCGTCGGCCGGGTCGGGGTGTACATCTGCTACGACCGCCACTTCCCCGAGGGCTGGCGTGCGCTCGGGCTCGCCGGGGCCGAGCTGGTCTACAACCCCTCGGCCACCAGCCGCGGCCTGTCCGCGTACCTGTGGCAGCTGGAGCAGCCGGCCGCCGCCGTCGCCAACGAGTACTTCGTCGCCGCGATCAACCGGGTCGGCGTCGAGGAGTACGGCGACAACGACTTCTACGGAACCAGCTACTTCGTCGACCCGCGCGGACAGTTCGTCGGCGAGGTCGCCTCCGACAAGGAGGAGGAGCTGGTCGTCCGCGACCTCGACTTCGGGCTGATCGAGCAGGTCCGCAACCAGTGGGCCTTCTACCGCGACCGTCGCCCCGACGCCTACGGCCCGCTGACGGAGGCCTGAGCACCGATGACCCACCTGCCCGACGAAGCCAAGAACCTCCTCGACCGGCACCGCGCGGTCACGCCCTCCTGGCTGGCGCTGTACTACCGCGAGCCGCTCGAGCTCACCCATGGCGAGGGCCGCCACGCGTACGGCTCCGACGGCCGCCGCTACCTGGACTTCTTCGGCGGCATCCTCACCACGATGACCGCCCACGCCCTGCCCGAGGTCACCCGGGCCGTCGCCGACCAGGCCGGACGGATCCTGCACACCTCCACGCTCTACCTCTCCACGCCCATGGTCGACCTGGCCGAGCAGATCGCGGAGCTGTCCGGCATTCCGGACGCCAAGGTCTTCTTCACCACCTCCGGCACCGAGGCCAACGACGCCGCGCTGCTGCTCGCCACCACCTACCGGCGCTCCAACCAGGTGCTGGCGATGCGCAACAGCTACCACGGGCGTTCCTTCTCCACCATCGGCATCACCGGCAACAGCTCCTGGTCGCCGACCAGCCTGTCGCCGCTGCAGACCCTCTACGTCCACGGCTCCGTCCGCACCCGCGGGCCCTTCGCGCACCTGGACGACGCCGCGTTCATCCAGGCCTGCACCGCGGACCTGGAGGACATGCTCGGCCAGGTCGGCGGCCCCGTCGCCGCGCTGATCGCCGAGCCGATCCAGGGCGTGGGCGGGTTCACCCACGGGCCGGACGGGCTGTTCGCGGCATTCAAGCCGGTGCTGGACCGGCACGGCATCCCGTGGATCAGCGACGAGGTGCAGACGGGGTGGGGCCGCACCGGCGACCACTTCTGGGGCTGGCAGGCCCACGCCGACGCCGGTCCGCCCGACGCGCTGACCTTCGCCAAGGGGCTCGGCAACGGCCTGTCCATCGGTGGCGTCGTGGCCCGCGCCGAGCTGATGGACTGCCTCGGCGCCAACTCCATCTCCACCTTCGGCGGCAGCCCGGTCACCACGGCCGGGGCGCTGGCGAACCTACGGCACCTGCTCGAGCACGACCTGCAGGGCAACGCCCGCCGGGTCGGCGCGGTGCTGCGCGAGCGGATCGAGGCCGGCGCCCGGCACCTGCCCGTCGTCCGCGAGGTCCGCGGCCGCGGGCTGATGCTCGGCGTGGAGCTGGTCGACCGCACCGGCGAGCCGAGCGCGGCCGCCGCGGCGCTGGCCCTGGAGCACGCCCGCGACCTCGGCCTGCTCATCGGCAAGGGCGGCCCGCTCGGCAACGTGCTGCGCATCGCCCCGCCGCTGTCGCTCACCCGCGACGAGGCCGAACAGGGCGCCGAGCTGCTGGTCCAGGCGCTGGACCGGGCGCAGAAGGAACTCTTCTCAGCCGAGGAGGCGCTGTGACGCACGGACGGACCGTCATCCGCGGCGGGCTGGTGATCACCGCCGCGGACGAGCTCCACGCGGACGTGCTGATCGAGGGCGAGCGCGTCGTCGCGCTCGCCGCGACCGGCAGCGACGCGGCCCAGGCCTGGCAGGCGGACCGCGTCGTCGACGCCACCGACTGCTACGTGATCCCGGGCGGCGTGGACGCGCACACGCACATGGAGCTGCCCTTCGGCGGCACCTTCGCCTCCGACACCTTCGAGACCGGCACCCGCGCCGCCGCCTTCGGCGGCACCACCACCATCGTGGACTTCGCCGTGCAGAGCGTGGGCCACAGCCTGCGCGAGGGCCTGGACGCCTGGCACGAGAAGGCGCAGGGCAACTGCGCGGTCGACTACGGCTTCCACATGATCATGTCGGACGTGACCGAGGACTCGCTCAAGGAGATGGACCTCCTCGTCGAGGAGGGCGTGACCAGCTTCAAGAATTTCATTGGCTCGCGTGACCAGGAATCTTCCTCGCCAGTGACGGTCTGACCTGGGAGGACGCGTCGGTGGCGCGCTGACGCATCCTCCCAGTCGGCATTTCCGACCGGAGTCCCCACGACTCGCAGACTTGCTCGACCCACGTGAAAGGAGTGATCCGGTGGAACGCATTCTGATCACAGGCGGGTTGGTCATCACCGCCACCGACGAGATCCACGCGGACGTCCTCATCGACCACGGGAAGATCGCTGCCCTGGCCTCTCCCGGCACTCACGCCTGGAGCGACTACCGAACCATCGACGCCACCGGGAAGTACGTGATCCCGGGCGGGGTGGATGCCCACACTCACATGGAGATGCCGTTCGGCGGCACGACGTCGGCCGACACCTTCGAGACCGGAACGCGTGCGGCAGCCTGGGGCGGGACCACCACCATCGTCGACTTCGCCATCCAGCCCCGCGGGGGCTCTCTGCGTGAGGGGCTGGACACCTGGCACGAGAAGGCCGAGGCGAAGTGTTCCATCGACTACGGCTTCCACATGATCATGTCCGACGTGAACGAGTCCTCTCTGAAGGAGATGGACACGCTTGTCGAACTCGGTGTGAGCTCGTTCAAGCTCTTTACCGCGTACCCAGGGGTGTTCCTCTCCGACGACGGACAGATCCTCCGGGCCATGCAGCGAGCCAGTGGCAACGGCGGTTTGGTGATGATCCATGCCGAGAACGGCCTAGCTATCGACGTACTGGTCGAGCAGGCACTGGCGCGTGGTGAACGCGACCCCCGCTACCACGGGGAGGTCCGGAAAGCTCTTCTGGAAGCTGAGGCGACGCACCGGGCGATCCGCCTGAGCCAGGTCGCCGGCGCCCCGGTCTACGTTGTCCACGTCTCTGCTGAGCAGGCCGTCGCGGAGATCGCCAAGGCGCGCGACGACGGGCTGCCCGTCTTCGGCGAGACGTGTCCGCAGTACCTCTTCCTGTCGACGGACAACCTGGCCGAGCCGGACTTCGAGGGCGCGAAGTACGTGTGCTCGACGCCGCTGCGGCCGAAGGAGCACCAGGCGGCGCTCTGGCGGGGCCTGCGGACCAACGACCTCCAGGTCGTGTCCACCGACCACTGCCCGTTCTGCTTCAAGGGCCAGAAGGACCTGGGCATCGGCGACTTCTCCAAGATCCCCAACGGTCTGCCGGGTGTGGAGAACCGGATGGACCTGCTGCATCAGGCGGTCCTAGACGGCCACATCAGCCGCACCCGCTGGATCGAGATCGCCTGCGCCTCGCCAGCGAAGATGTTCGGTCTCTACCCACGCAAGGGCACCATCGCCCCCGGCGCGGACGCCGACGTCGTGATCTACGACCCGACGGCGGAGCAGGTGCTGTCCGTCGAGACCCACCACATGAACGTTGACTACTCCGCCTATGAGGGCAAGCACATCACCGGCCGCGTCGAGACTGTCCTCTCCCGAGGGGTCCCCGTCATCGACCGCCACTCCTACGTCGGCCACCCGGGCCACGGCACCTACCTGCCCCGGGCCTTGGGTCACTACGCGAACTGACCCTCCTCCGCGTCCACCCCTCGAACCTCTCGCTCCGGAGCACACCATGGATATCGGCCTCGTCCTCCAGACCGACCCGCCCGCGAAGTTGCTGGTGGATCGGATGATCCGCGCCGAGCGGGCGGGCTTCACCCACGGCTGGACGTTCGACTCCTGCGTGCTGTGGCAGGAGCCGTTCGTGATCTACAGCCAGATCCTCGCGAACACCGAGCGGCTGACCGTCGGCCCGATGGTCACCAACCCGGTCACCCGCACCTGGGAGGTCACCGCCTCCCTGTTCGCGACGCTGAACGACATGTTCGGCAACCGCACCGTCTGCGGCATCGGCCGCGGCGACTCCGCCCAGCGCGTCGCCGGGCGCAAGCCGGCCACGCTGGAGCGGCTCTCGCACGCCATGCACGTCATCAAGGACCTTGCCGAGGGCCGGGAGGCCGAGGTCGACGGCACGGTCATGCAGATCCCCTGGATCACGGGTGACCCGAAGCTGCCGATCTGGATGGGCGCCTACGGGCCCAAGGCCCTGGAGCTCACCGGCCGGCAGGCCGACGGCTTCATCCTCCAGCTCGCCGACCCGTTCCTGACGGAGTGGATGGTCAAGGCCGTCCGCCGCGCCGCCGAGGAGGCGGGCCGCGACCCCGCGTCCGTGACGGTCTGCGTGGCCGCCCCGGCGTACGTGACGGACGGCTCGGACGAGCAGCTCGCGCACGCCCGCGAGCAGTGCCGGTGGTTCGGCGGCATGGTCGGCAACCACGTCGCCGACCTTGTCTCCCGCTACGGCGAGCACTCCGGGCTGGTGCCAGACGCGCTGACCGACTACATCAAGGAGCGCCAGGGCTACGACTACTCCCACCACGGCCGCGCCGGGAACCCGGACACCGCCTTCGTCCCGGACGAGATCGTGGACCGCTTCTGCCTGATCGGCCCGCCCGAGGCCCACCTGGAGAAGCTGGAACACCTGCGTTCCCTCGGCGTGGACCAGTTCGCGATCTACGCCATGCACGACGCCGTCGAACCGACCATCGACGCCTACGGCGAACACATCATCCCCGCACTGAGAGGCTGACCCCCAACACACCAGAGGTGGTGCCCGGTGTCCTCGTCCTCAACTCCCGCACCGTCCATATCCGGCCGTTCACTAGATCGCTAGTGGTCAGTTCACAAGATCCCGTCTGGTCCTAGACCAGGCGGGATCTTGGGTTTCCCGGCGATGTTCGGATTCTGTCGGGGTGATGCATGTCACACGAGCGCTGTGTGGGCCCAGAGGTCGGGCTGGCTCGGGAAACAAGGAAGGCCCGCGCCAGCGTCCCGGGGCGGGCCAAGTTATGCGTGCGTGCATGAAGGTGGCTGCGGCTTCGGGCGTGGCGGGGGCTGCGGCAGTCACCGTGGCGCGGACGAGGTCGGCCGCCGCGAGCCACCGGTACGCGGGCGGATCGGGGTTGTACCGAGAGGACCCCAAACGCTCAATCGCGCGCCCTGACGGTCTGTGCGTCAAGACGGCCCGGCCGCCGGACCGCCTCGTCGATGGACGGTAGATTCTGGTGGCCGGGCCGCAGAAGTTACGACTGGCGTCAGCCGCAGTCGTCCGCGTGGTCCTCGTCGTGGTTCCAGGACCAGGCGTGGTCGTCGTCGTAACCGTGGTTCCAGCCCCAGTTGTGGGCCTCCCAGCCGTGCTCGGAGCCGCCCTCGCCGTTGGAGCAGCGGTTGCCGAAGGCGGGGTCGAGGGCGCCGACCACGTTGACGCTGTTGCCGCAGGCGTTGACGTCCACGTCGATGGGCACCTGGATGAGGTTGCCGGACAGGAACCCCGGCGACCCGTATGCGACGCCGTTCGCGGTGGCTCCGTCGGCCGACGCGGCGCCCGCGGCACCGAGCACGGACGCGCCGGTGATTACGAGCAGGGCAAGGGTTCTGCGGATGCTGTGCACGTCGAAGTCCTTCGCTGTCGAAGCGGAAGCGGTGGCCAGAGTCCGATGGCCGTCCTTCAGCTTGTGTGCTGGTGTGGCGATCGAATCGCTGGCAGGGCGCGTGGCGCGCCATTTCACCCGCGCGGCCGTTTTCTTGCGTGGTGCGTGAGCCACGCGAACGAACCGGACGCGAATCGATGCGCAGGCGATGCCTTTTGCACACCAACCAGGCCAGGTCGTTGAAGTCTCTGACCATGTCTCACAAAGCGGTGGAGATGGTTCGATGCCAGCGGTGACGCACCCCAGCCACCTGGAAGTCGAACGGATCGAGCAGTGGCTGAGTGCGGCGGCGGCCGGTGACCACGAGGCGTTCGCCGGCGTCTACACCGGTCTCCTGCCGCTCGTTTGGGCGACAGCCCGGCGGGTGCTGCACGACCGCGCGCAAACCGACGAGGTAGCCCAGGAGGTGATAGCGGAACTCTGGACCCTTGCCGGCCGCTTCCGGCCTGAGCGTGGAAACCCCCGGGCCTGGGCCGCGTCCGTAGCTCGCCGACGGGCGATCGACCGGGTCCGTCACCAGCGTGCGCAGCACCGTGTCGAACTGCGCGCCGCAGCTCTGATGCCGCCGCCGGCTGCCGACAGCGTCGCCGAGCGTGTGGAACGGGTCTTGGAGTACGAGCACCTGCGTCGCGTCCTTCTCAGCCTGACCCCGCTTCAGCGTGAGGCGATCAGGCTCGCCTTCTACGAGGACTGCACCTACGTGCAGGTGGCCCTGCGCTTGGGCATTCCGGTCGGAACCGCCAAGAGCCGCATCCGCGGCGCGTTGATCCGGCTCCGTCGGGAACTCGAGGCGTAACCAACTCACGTGAGGCGAGCACATACAACCGGAAGCCCCGGACTGGTCGATCTGATCCGGACGATCGGACGTATGGGGCGAGGGAGTGGCGAACTGCCCTCGCCCCGCGGCCGATCCACCATGCTTGCGTGGATCCTGGATCCGTCGACCAGCGTGGCCCGGCTAGGGGGTCAGTCCAGGCTGCCCTGGAGGGTCTGGAACCACAGGAAGACGTTGGTCGGGATCGGGGCGGTGACGCCGTTCTTCGGGTCCTTCGCCAGCTTCTGGGCCTCGGCGAAGCTCTTCGCCTGCTCGATCTTCTGGAAGGAACAGGGGTTGGTCACGCCGATGACGTAGACCGGCCACCACTCGGGCCGGTTGAAGTTGCGGTCGGCGATCAGGTGGTCGTGGCCGGGCAGCGGCACGTTCTTCAGCTTGCTCGCCGGGACCCCCAGCGCGCCGGCGATGCGGGTGAGGTCGATCGTCATCGGGTGGTCCACGCAAGGCCCGGCCGGGCACTGCAGATGGCCCGGCGCGGGCGCGAACAGCGGGACGGGGATGTAGAGCGGGTCAGTGAACGCGTCGGAAGTGGTGCCGGGCGGCACATGCTTGTACTTGGCGCCGACCTCGCAGCCGTTTGAGGAACCCGCGGATACCGACGGGTCGCAGTAGTAGTTCTGGGTGTAGAGGAACCGGACGGTGTGCCCCTCGTACCAGCCCTCGGTGGTGCCGATGTTCTGACACAGGTCCTGCGGCATCCCGGTCATGCACGGGTGAGCGAGCGGCTGCACAGCGATCGAACCGGACGGCGGAGGACCGAAGCCGCCGCCGGCCGCGCCTGCGGAGGAGACGCTGCCGAGCAGGGCGACCACGGACAGAGAAGCGGTGACGGCGGAACGGGTAAGGCGCGAGCGCATCTGATCAGGTTCCAATCACGGGGAGCAGAAGGGACGGGTGCCCCATCGGCTCATGAATCCCCGGCTCCGCTCGCACGCGGCCACGCACGGCCTGCTATGAACATATTGGATGACGGCCGTTCGGCTCACGGGCGCTTCCCCGCCCGGCATGGCCCGCCTGTGCTGGTACCGAATCGCCTGGTACGGCAGCCCCAACTGTCAGTCGTAGCGTCTCCGTGCGCCGCGCCTGCCCATCCCGGTTGTCGGTCCCACCAGCGACGGCAGAAACCTCCCTACTGCGCGGCACCGACGCCCTCTGGGGCAGGGGTGGTGGGCCGCCATCCCAGCCCCTGCCCTCGGCCGCTGCGTGGCGCGCGACGGGTTGCCTGGCGGCCCGGCGGGCGGTCTCCCGGGGCTGGCATTAGGCTGTTTAGGGTTTCCACTCGACGAGCGCGAGCGGGCGAGACCGATGGGATTATCTGGCGGCTCCTGGCGCCCAAGCCGGTGAAGAGGGCACGGCACGCGGTCGGCAACGTCGCCCACCCCGTGCACACGGCGACTCGCGCGGTCACGCCGGCGCCAGTCAAGAAGATGCGGCGCGCAACGCACCCGCTCGAAGCGATCGAGCGGAGGGGCGAGGACGCGATCGTCGACGCCGTACGCGGCACCGCCGCCCGGCCCGCGACTTCCCGCCGCGCCCCAGCAACGTCCACGGACCTGCCGGCGACGGCCCCGCGGCCCATCTCACGGGAGGAGCGGCCGCCGATGAGTACGAACCTCGAACCACCGCCACCCTGGCGTCCCAGGCCGGGCTGGGGAACCGTCCGGAACTACCACACCATCCCGAACGACCACGGCGGCGTGGACATCGCCTTCCGGTTCATCCCCGACGACGGCAGCGCGTCCACGCCCGTGGCGCTCGCGGACACCGAGTTCAACCCGGCCATGCTCCCGGCGATCGGTGAATTCGCCCGCGGAATCATGCACGGCACCAACTTGACGATCAAGGTCCCGCCGGACGGCATCGCGGAGTCCGAGGCGCTCTTCCGCGAGATCAACAGCCTCGAGTTGGCCAAGCGGGCGCTCATGTACAGCGAACGGACCGACCTCGCAGAAGACTGCGGCTGGACCTGGACCGAGGACTTCACTCTGCAGAAGGCCGCACCGGGCATCACCGACCAGTGACGCGCCCGACGCCCTGCCCGCGCGGGCGACCTCGCGGGGAAGCCGGCGTTCTGGCGGGTCGTTCGCCGCCGCATATTGGCGGCGTGTCGGCAGCGGGGAAGCGGATCGGGAACCTATCCGGCGGGGCACGCGTGTCCCGGGCCCGCGCCAGGCCGGGGCCTGCGCACATCGGGTCCTACAGACCCCCTACGTTCAGCCAATGCGATCACGACGAAGCAGAGGGCCACGGTCGCGTGCGCCGCCACCCTCCGGTTCGATCGCGCGTTCAAACCTTGTGCGCGGGGGCATTATGTGCCCGGCTGATGGTTGGATGTGGGGGCCCGCGGATGCACCGTGTCGTTGTGCCCTCCTCCGCCACCGCGTCCTGCTCAGTTGACCTCGATGCCTAGCTCCCAGCGGCTACGAAAATCTTGGCAGAGCCAACTTTCTGACAGACCCGGCCGCCTCCGTCTACCAGCCCTGGGCCTGCGTCGGTGCCGAGTAGGCGGCAGTCCTTCTGGCCGGCGAGCTCACCCTGTTCGCAGGTGGTGACGGCAGCCTGTAGGCGAGAAGAGTTCACCGCGAATGCGGCAGTCGGGTTCGCCGAAGGCAGGGCCTTCGGCGCAACGCTTCCGGCTCGGGGTGGGCTGCGGCTGCCGCCGAACGTCTCACCTGTTCACCATGCAGCGGTCTGCGCGTCCGCCGCCGCGTTGGCCTCCTTGACGAGGTGTCGGCGGTGGACTGGCAGCCGCCGCCCTTACTGGTCCACTGCTGTACGTCCTGTGTAGTGGTCGACAGCAATTGGGAGACGTCGGTCGAGGGCGCCTCGGTCGTTTACTGCGGCAGCATCGCCTGGGCCTGCTGGAACGCCGACCAGTCGGACTTGAGCGCATCGGCGCAGTGCAGTTGAGCGCGACGCCCTGCGAGGACCCACCACGCTTAATCGCGCGCCCTGAGGGGCTGTGCGCCAAGACGGCCCGGCAGCGGGATCCGCCCGTCGGTGGACGACGCATTCCGGCGGTGCTGGGCCACAGAAGCAGTGACTGGGTGACTGAGCGTCAGTCACAGTCGCCAGTGTGGTCCTCGTCGTGGTTCCAGCCCGAGTGGGTGGCTTCCCAGCCGTGCTTGGACCCTTGCCAGCCTCTTCCAGCGTGAGCGCGGAAGCCCCGGGCCTGGGCCCATGTATCAGTGCGCCGGTCGCGGTGGCGATGGCTTGCGTGCCGTTGCCCCGCCGCTCGCGGGGATGTGGACCGGCCGAAGGAGACCCCCAGGACGGCGCGGCGAGTCGCTGTCACGGTCCTCGACCGGATGCTTACAGTCGGGAGGACTCATTTGACGGCCTGTCATCGCCTCTGGAGGCCAACCGTGCACCCGTTGTCGGTCTCGGCTGCCACGCCTGCGGCGTCAACATCCGCCCCCTCCAGCCCTTCGCCCCTACCGGGCCCGACCTCGATCCCCGGCGGGCAGGCGCTCGGCGCGCTGGCTATTGTCGGTGGGGTCGTGATTGTGATCGGCTTGGTTCTCGCATACGCCCGGGCTGGCTTCGTCTGGAAGGCCAAAGGCGACGGCGCCCAGGCCGGCAACGGCAGGCAGTCGCGGCGCCCTTACGGCAGCATCGTGCGCAGTTGGATCGCCTTGAGCCTGATTGCAGGCCTTCTCCTCTACTTCGGGCTGGCCTTCGCTGTCGACGGCCCCACCCTACGCAGCACCCTCGCCGGCGCCGTCGGCGCGGCTGTGGGATCGACCACCGCGTACTACTTCTCCTCGATCGAAGGCGACGGAACAGGCCCACCAACTGCTCGCGGCGACTGTTGGCACAGAGACCGTTCCGCCATTGGAGCATGAGACAGCCCAGATGGCGGCCCAACTGCTGTCCGTGACTACCTTGAAACTGATGCCCGATCCGACGCAGGCAATCGCCGCGGGACAGGTGGTAGCGACCCAGGACCCGCAAGCCCACACGGCCGTAGTGAAGGGCACCACGGTCACCGTCACGTACAGCGATCCACCGCCCCCGAGGTCATGACTGTCGCGGGCCCTCGGAACCTCACTTCGCATGCCGCAGGTCACCATGTACACGACCTGCTTGTCCCGGGAGCCGGCTTCACGTGCATCGGCGTCTCCGACCTTCACAGCGAGGACGATGCTGTGATGCCTTACCCGGTCTACGAGCTGCGGCGCCGGACACAGAGCAGTACGACCCCGTAAGCGATCCAGGGATGCCGCCATCGATCGTCCGGGTCCGTGGTGCAGGTGTGCAGGGCGCGTCTCTGGACTATCTGTCGGTTATCGTGCTGTCAGAGACAGTCGGACCTTTGATCGCTTTGAGGCTGTCGCGGATCAGCCTGAGCGCGGCCATCGTGCTTGCGGGGCGCCACCCGACATTGATGTCCTGCGCAGTGGGCATCGCGCCGACTCCTGCAATCAGCTCCCATCCGCGGGGAACGTGCACCTTGAGAGCGGGCGAGCCGGTAGTGGCCCTGCGCGTCGTGATGACACATCCGGAACGTAAACGCTGGCGGCGCTGCCAGGGACCCCAGGCCAGGTCGACGACACCGGTGTCAGTCGGTCCCGCGCCACGCAGTTGCAGCCACACGTGTCCGCGCCAGAAGCCGGGGAAATCGACATCATGGGTTCCTTTGGCACCTTTGGCGCTCGTGGTGGAGTCGTAGACCCGATCGACGCCCAGGCGCCCGTCAGCGCGGTAGGCCATGTCCAGCCGGGCGAGACGATACACCGCGTCCGGAATCCGGCCGGTGGTCTCCAGCGTCTCCACCGCGCGTTCACTGATCGGGTGACCTGGGCGAGGATCCCACCGGGGCTCGCGGGAAGGTCGAGGGTCGTTTCGAACGGGCCGATCTCGAGCGCGACCTTCATCCCGTCGGCATCAGAGGCAGCGCGCAGCCAGACCCAGACCGGTTGTGCCGGTTCCGGAAAGTTGTGGAACCAGGTGGGTTGGGGCGGCAGCATGTTCACCGAGGAGGCCGCCTGCCACATGCCCGCCATCGCAGCCGCGTGCTGCGCCTCGAACGCGGCATCGTGTGAGATCAGCACCTGCCCGATCTGATGGACCGTCTCAAGGCCCGCTGCTGTGCGTCCGCGCTGGCCGGTCTCCCACATGGTCACGGCACTGGGCGGACTCTCGGCGAATGCGACCGAACATGGGAGCTTTGATTGCGAACGGATGGGTAGGCGCGGTGGAGGTTGGACGAAGAATGCGCATTTCGATGCAAGCCTGCCAGCACATCGTGATGGTCGGGGAGTCGAGCGATCCGGAGGTCGCGATGAAGCCCGCTGTGAAGGAACCCGCCCCCACGAGGGCGGCTGTCACAGACGCCGTGCGCTCCACCGGCGACGGAGCTCGGCTGCGGCATATCATCTGCGTACGTTGTTTCCCTTCCTTCGATGGCGCAAGCGAGGCTCCGCACGACGCGGTCTGCATTTGCGGCAAGCCCGTTCGGGCCGGGGATCGGCGTCCTGAGGGAAGTGCGATGCCGTGCGTGGTGTGCAATGAATTGCGCGGCCACCACGAGAGCGAAAGGCACGCGGTCAAAAGGTAAGCTTGCGCGTGCTATTCGCACCCCTCGCAGCTGGAGTAGCACCGGGCACAAGATCGTGCCGAGCTAGGTCTGTTGAACGGCGACCGTGGTGGTTATGTCCTCGACTGGCCCACTGTCGCGGCAGGGAACAAAAGGGTGCCGAGCCGATCGGGTCGGCACCCTCCCGTCGTGGGTCAGGCGGGCGTGATCCGGCCCCGCCACGCCCCGCTCTCCATCCCGCGCTCCTCGATGAAGGACTTGAAGCGCCGAAGGTCGCCTTTGACCCGCCGGTCGACCATTCCCATCATGTCGGCGGCCTTCTCTGCCATGCCCTCCGGCTCGAAGTCGATGGCCAGGCGGACGGCGGTGCGCTCGGCGTCGAGGGGCTCGAACGTCACCACTCCCATCTGCCGGATATCCCCGCCGATCGTGCGCCAGGCGATCTTCTGGTCGGGCAGTTGGTCCACGATCTCGGTGTCGAACTCCCGCGTTGCTCCACCGACGCTGGTCCGCCAGTGGTTGTGCCGTGCGTCGATCTGGGTGACCTCCTCCACTCCCTCCATGAACCGGGGGAAGTCCTCGAACTGGGTCCACTGGTTGTAGGCGGTGTGCAGCGGCACCTCCACCTCCACGGATTCCTGCACCATGCTCATGCGTCTCCTCGTTTCTCGCGGCTTCGTACGGACGCTGGTGCGTGTGCCCCCACGAACCAGGCCCTAACATCCGAAACCGATCGAAATCCCGAGGGTCCTAGTCCGGCCCGGACACGTGCGAGTGCGTCGGGAAGCCCTCAGGGGGCAGCCCGGTCAGGTGCGCGGCGTGGGCCGAGGGTCGGGTGTCCGTTCCCAGCCATTCGCAGAACAGGACGGTGGCGTCGTCCTGAAGTTGTCCTTGGTGGTGGTCCAGGACGGCGTGGACGACGCGGCGAAGGGTCTCGGGAACCGGTAGCCCGTCGGCGTGGTAGCGGATGAGAAGCTCCACGAACCGAGCGAGGCCGAACTCCGGGCCGCCGGCTCGCCGGGCCTCGGTAATGCCGTCGGTGTAGAGCACGACCCGGTCGCCGGGTTCCAGCTGCTCACGGCACAGATGCACAGGCAGGCCGAGGTCGGTGCCCATCGGGTGGGCCGGCTCGCACCGGAGGCGACTGGTCCAGCGGCCGGCCCGGATGATCAGGGGCAGGTGGTGGCCGCGGTTGACGAAGGTGAGCACGCCGGTGTCGGTGTTCAGGTCGGCGAGGATGCCGGTGGCGTAGCGTCGGCGTTGGAACTGCTCGATCAGGTCGGCCTCGATCCGTTCGCTGGTCTCGACCAGATCGCATCCCTGGCGTCGGGAGTTGCGGCAGGTGGCCATGGCGAGATTGGCTGTCAGCCCTGCCGCCGTGTCGTGGCCCATGGCGTCGAAGATCGACAAATGGACGTGGGTGCCGGACGTCGCGTAGTCGTATGCATCGCCGCTGACCTGGTAGGCGGGCTCCAGAGCCGCCGCGATGACAACACGGCCGTCTGCGTAGGTGCGCGGCGGCATGAGGTGCCATTGCATCTCCGCGCCGACGGCCATGGGCTCGGTCCGCGTGAGCCGGGCGTAGGAGTCGCTGCGGTCCCGCTTGCTCACGACGACCAGGGCGGTGAGTGCGGCCAACGCGTCGGCGTCCTCGCGCACCCTGTCGTCCTCACGGGAGGTGCACACCTTCAGCACTCCCAGGCGTTCGGTGCCGTTCAGCATGGGAACCCACCAGGCGCGGACACCGTCGGCCTGCACGGGGCCTGCAGGGAGGACCTCCCCAGTCTGGTAGGTGCGTCCCGCCAGAGTGCCGTCGATCCGCAACTCCGCCGGATCGTCCCCGGGCTCCTGGCCAGCATCCGCTCCTTTGCCCGTGACCAGCCGCAGGCTGCGCAGCTCCAGGTCCGACACGTACACGAGCACGGCCGGAAACCCGGCAGGGGGAGCGCAGCGACGCAGTGACTCGGGCAGGCTCTCCAGTGGCATGAGGTGGCTGCTCGCCAGCAGGTCGACCAGCATCCGACGTACAGGGCCGTCCCACGCTGTCATCCGGGCACCGCCGATTCCTGAGCACACGCTCACCACCGTTGGCACCAGTCTCCCGGGCCGAACCCGCCGCGCGCACCCCGAGCACGGTGCGGAGCCGGCCTCCCGGCGACCCGGTCACTCGCTCGGGCGGCGTGCGGCCATGAGGTCGGCGCTGGGAGCTCGTACGACCCGAAGGCCTGCGTCCCGGAGTTCGCCCGCGAGCAGCTCGGGGGCGGCAGGCCACATGTCGAAGCACTCGTGCTCCTCGCGCTGGAGGCGCCCGTGCCGTTCCACGCGGTAGGTGAAGACAGCGCGAAGGATTCCGCGGTCGGGGAGCTCGGTGACTTCCGCGCTGTAGAGGTCCGGCCCGACCCGCACCGGCCCGAGCCGTGCCGTCGTCCGGGAGCCGTCCGGGAGCCGGACAGGCGGCGGGTCGAAGAGCAGGAGCCCGCCCGGGAGCAGTGCCGCCGCGATCGCCCTCCAGGTGGCGCGCCTGGTGGCGGGCTCCAGGCAGGCGATGACGTTGGAGGCGATGGCCAGGTCCACGACCTCGCTCAGGCCCGCCGCGTCGAGCGGTTCGGGATGGACGGTGACACGGGCGCGCTGGTCCGCTCCCAGGTGGGCCAGGCGCGACAGCAGGGCTGAGCGCATGGCGACCGCGGGTTCGACGGCGTGGACCGGCAGGCCCGAGGCGGCGAGAACCACCTCGGTGACGACCCCGCTGCCTGCGCCGACGTCGAGGACACCGTGGCGGGCCTGGGCGGCGGCCTCGGCGAAGCGCCGCTGAGCGAGGCGCCGGTCGGTCTCTGCCTGCAGGATGTCGTAGAACTCCGCGGACACTGCGTAGCTGCTGTCCGGGGTCTGGTCCGTCATCGCGGTGCCGATCCACCGGCGCCGTCGGCGTGACGGAGTGTGTCGCTCAACGTGCTGTCGGCATGGAGCAGCGCAGCAGCCGGCATCCACAGCATCCTTCCGCCTGTTCCTGAGCCCGACGTCCCGAGGCTACGTTCCTTCGGTACCGGCCGCGCGCTCGGGACGCGTGCATGCTCAACGTCCGGTGGCAGGCCGGCGCGGACGTTCGAAGCTCCCGGTAGACCCGTCGCGTGGGTTTGCGGCGCGGCAGCGGGGTAGGCGCGCCCCACAGCAATCGGACAAGGACGGTGTGACCATGCCACGCGGATCGAGTCCCAAGCGGGAGCGGCAGTACGAGCACATCAAGGACAGCGTGCTGGAACGCGGTGAGAGCGAGGAGCGCGCCGAGGAGATCGCCGCACGCACGGTGAACAAGGAACGGGCCCGGCACGGGGAGTCGAAGACCGCCAGCCGCAGTTCGGTCGAGGACATCTCCTCCTCGCGACGCGGCGGTCTCCGGTCGCACAGCGGTGCCCAGGGCCGCACCTACGACCAGTTGTACAACGAGGCCAGGCAGCGCAACATCCACGGCCGCTCGAAGATGAACAAGAAGCAGCTGGAAAGCGCCCTCGGCCGATAGGAGCCCACCGATCATGGGGACCGTTCCCGTGCCGCACGACCCTGACGCCGCCCCGGCATCGCCGCCTGAGCCGCCGTCACCGCCCGCACCCGCGGACCCTGCGGTGACGCCGGATCCCCCGGCACCGCCGGGCGCCCCGGTACCCCCGCCGGAACCACCCAGGCCGGGGCCGGCCTCGGACCCGGCCGCGCCGGAGCCGGGGGAGCCCCGCCCTCAGGAACCACCCGACTGAAGCTCTCGCGGCGCGCCGTTGCGGTCAGCGGTGCCCTCCGCCAGTCAGTCGGGCGTGCCGATTGCCGCCAGGGCGGCCTCGCGGCTGGGATGCGTGGGGAACAGCGCGGTGACGTCCGTGATGTCCAGGACGCGTGCGGTCTGCGCGGGCACGGCGGCCAGGTGGACGGTGAGTGCGTGCTTCAAGGCCGCCGCTCGCAGGTGCAGCAGTGCGTTCAGTCCGGTGGAGTCGAAGAAAGTGACGGAGGCCAGATCGACCACCACGGCGCGGACGGCGTCGAGGGGGGAATCAAAGGTGAGGGCATCCGCTGCACTCATATCGAGGTCCCCACCCATCGTGTAGACCAATACGCCGTCGGCGCGGAGCTCGCGGTGACAGGTAGCGGACGGCGCGCTCGAACCGCAGGGGAGCACGTCCTTGGGGCGGCGCTGGCCGGCAAGCGAGACCGGCCCCGCGCTCCTCGGCGGGGGGAACGGGTGGTCGGGATGATCGGCCCACTCGGATGCGATGTCCTGCAGGTCCTGCCACAGCGCCAGGACCCGCTGCTCCTCCACGAGCAGGCTCGGCAGTTCGGGATGCTCTTCCGCCATCTGAAGATAGGCGTCCACGCCCAGAAGGGCTCGCTCGACCGTGTCCAGTCGCGGATTAACCCGTCCAGTCGCTGCGTGACCGTTGTCGCTCGGCCGAAGAAGGCCTTCACGTCCAACCGGCTCGGCGAACGTAGGTGCGCCGAGCCGGGCACGCAGGAAGGCGGCGAGCCGGGTCAGTTCGCTCCTGTTCATCGAGATCGCCCTCCTCCGTCGGGTGGGGACGCGCGTGCACCAGGGACAACCAAGGGCGCACAGTCTGATGCCGAACACCAGGCTCCGCCCAGGTCAGGCAAGCTGTCAAGATTTACACGAAAGAATTGTCGTTCTTCACAAAGCGTGAAATCACAGTCGTAAGATGGCAAACATGGAGCACGTCCCAGGTCCCCGCGCGACGTGGACATTCCTCACCAACCACGCCCGGGTTCTCGTGCAGATCTCGCGGGACCCGGGTGTGCGGGTGCGCGACATCGCCACCCGCTGCCTGCTCACCGAACGGGCGGTCCAGCGCATCATTACCGACCTGGAACAGGGCGGCTACCTGGCTCACACCCGCGTCGGCCGCGCCAACAGGTACCAGGTCACCGCCGCCATCCCGCTGCGCCATCCCGCTGATGCCGGCCCCACCGTCGCCGACCTTCTGGCGCTGCTCACCGCGGAGCCCAGTGCCCCCGCCGTGGATGGCGACGGCGTCGTGAGCAACTCACCGAAGGACGCGGGGTCGGCCAGAACATGACGACGGCTGGCGCCGCGCTGTGCAACGCGGCCGCATGCCCAGCGTCAGCCAATCTGTTCGGCCAGAGCGACGATGATGCCCGCAGGGCCGCGGAGGTAGCAGAGCCGGAAGATGTTCTCGTACCGCGCGACCTCGCCGAGGAGTTCGGCACCGTGGGCCCGCAGGCGGGCGATGGTGTCGTCGATGTCGTCGACGGCGAACATGACGCGATGCAGGCCCAGCGTATTGGGCGGAGGATTCCGCGGCTCGGCTTCGAATACGGCGGGGGCGTGGTACTTGGTCAGCTCCAGCTTGCTGTGGCCGTCCGGGGTCCGCATCATCGCGATGTCGCTGCGGACACCGTCGAGTCCGACAGTGCGGTCCGCGAAGAGGCCTTCGATCTGCGCCTGGCCTTCCAACTCCATGCCGAGCGCGCTGAAGAAGGCGACAGCCGCGTCCAGATCGTCGACCACGACGGCGACGTTGTCCATCCGCTGAATAGCCATGCCTCTGACACTAACGACTCGATCCCCGGGAACACAGAATTGGTCGCGACCTCACACTCCTCGCGGCGGATCCGCGTAGGGGCTGCCGCGGCGTCCGGTCAAGGCCAGCAGCCGGGTCTGCGGCTCAGAGTCCTCTGTGAGGGGCAGCGGCGCGTCGAACAGGCCGGAGCTGGCGAGCCGGTCGGCGTACTCGGACAGTTCCTGGAGCGCGAATGAGATCAGAGGGGCGGGCAACCGTTCATCTGCGCCGACTGCGCGAGCCAGATCCCAGCTGTGGACCACCGTGTCCATGGTCAGTTGGCTCACCAGGTGCCGGGCTCGGGCGCGGCCGGACCACAGCCGGACCGTGCCGTCGAGGGCGTGGAGTTCGTGGACGGAGTCCTGGGCCTCGGTGGCGGCCCGCTTGAACGCGAGCACTGGGTCGGAGCCGAGGCGGTCTCCGTCCAAGCTGTCGCCGACGGCGGTGGCCGGGGTTCCCGCGAGCAGCGCAGGCAGCCACAGGTGCTCCACCGTGACGTGGTTGACCAAGTTGCGCACCGTCCACAGCCTGCAGGGGGTCGGTTCACCCCACTGGTCGGGGGTGACTCCCCGGACGAGCCGGCCGAAGTGGTCCATCGCGCTGTCGTAGGCGCAGGTCAGAGGGAGAGATTTCTGCCTGTGGGTGACCATGGTGCTACTCCTTGCAGCGCTCCGGGCGGACAGTCCGGACTGAGCTGATGCCCATGTCCGCCGAGATGACACTTCCGGAGCACAGCCAGGCGGGGGCTGGGGCCTCACCTTGCGTCACCCAGGACGGGCTCTCGCGCCGCGCCGCGGGCAGCGGGTTTCCGCAGCGACGGCGGAGACCTCGCGCAGTCCTCCCGAGCTGGCCCGTCAAACCGCGGTGCCGGAACCCGCGTCGGCCTGGGCTGTCTCGTCCGCCTCGCCTGGCTCCCGGTGGGCGAGATGGCCGCCGATCAAGCCACCCACGCCGGCGACCGCCAGCCCGGACCACCCCAGTACCCGCCCGCGTGCCCAGCGGCCGCGCAGCCGCGCGCACAACGAAGCTGTGTAGAGGGCGCTTGCCGTGAGGTTGGCTGCGGAGTGAACCAGCCCGGCGCGCTGCCGCTCCGGCGGGAGATCGGCCCAGTCGATCCAGCCCGTCAGGGCGGCGGGCGGGACGCTCAGCAGCCCCAGCGCGATCAGGCCGCTCGACGCGCGGCGCTCGCCGGGGAAGAGGTCGAGCACGGCAGCGCTGGACCAGCAGCCGATCGGGATCTGGACGAGGGCCGGATGAAGCCGGTGCCCCAGCCACTCCCCGCGCAGCGCGTTCCGGACCGGGTCCAGGGCGGTGGCGGTGGCGCCGCGGCGGACCAGCGTCACGAACGGATCCAGCCACGTCAAACCGTCGAGCGCGTCGAGGGCGCGGCGCACGGGCTGGTCGTCGAGGACGTCGTCGGCGGTCGCGGCAGCGGTGGTGTCCATAGCGAGCGCGTAACCACTGGGCTCACTGCGCAAACGGCGGCTGACCCCACGCCCCCCGCACGGCCCCGTTCGAGGCGGGCTCTACGCCGGCCGGAGGCCGATTGGGGCATGGCCGGGATGCCGGTCGCGCCGTTTGGTCATGGGGTGAGGCGTTGGGTCACGCCGAGAGGGCCGAAGTAGTCGGCGGTCTTGGTGCGGTAGTCGGCGAAGGCTTCGGGGGTGTCGGCCCGGTAGTCGGGGGCGCGTCGCAGGTGTCTCTTGGTCGCCGCGACGCGGACTGTCCCCGCGTCGCGGTCCACTTCGGTGATGAGTCCGGCGGGGACCGCCAGGAGCCTACCGAAGATCCAAGGGCCGGTGTTCACCATAAGCAGCCCGGTTCCGGGTGCGTCCACGGTCCGAAGGATGGTCCCGAGCCGTCCGTCCTCGGCTTGGACCGTGTACGTGGTCAGGCTGCCCAGGCCGGGGAACTCCTCGAGTTCGTAGTGGAACAGCCATCGGGCGGGTGGGGACGGGGTGCCGGACATGACGACCCTCCTGGTGGTGAGACGGGCTCTGCACGACGCGTCTGCCCTGCTCGCCGTGCCGTACACGCGTCCAGAGGAAAGGGCCTAACCGCCCTGCTCCGGTCCGGCCTTCCCCGGTTCCCGCTCCACCGCGCCGTTGGGTGTCGAGCGGTTCCGCGAGGGGTCCGGCAAGGGTTCGCTCCGGCCTCCCTCCTCCTCGGGGGACGGGAAGCTGCTGCCGACCCGTTGTTCGGGGCGCCTGAGCTCCTGTCGTGCGATCGCGTCGAGCACGCGCTCGTCCGCGCGGGTCAGCGGAGGTGGAAGGAGCGAGCGCGGCCACAGCCGCCGCATCCTCACGACGTTCACCTCGGCGGCGTAGATCGAGAGTTGGGCACCGAGGTAGAGCCACCAGAGCAGGCCGAGCACGGTCCCGAAGAAGCCGTACACCTGCGTGCTGTGACGCAGGGCGTGTGCGACCAGGGCTCCGCCGAAGGCCTGGAGTGCCGTCCAGCACGGACCGGCGACCAGGCATCCGGGCAGAAGGCGGCGCAGGGGGATCTCCGCGGGGGTGAGAATGCGGAAGCAGCCCACATACAGGGCTGTGTTCAGGAGCACCGAACCCAGCAGTCCGAGTACGGTGATCAGCGTCCCGGGGCCGGAGACGCCGGTCAGCAGGCCGGTTGCCGTCGAGACCAGCAGGAGTCCGAGTCCGAGCGCAAGGATCAGGAACAGTGAGCGGACCAGCCGTGGCCAGTAGCCGGGGCGCCGTACGTTGGGGATGTTCCACACCTGCGCCATGGCGAACTGCAGACTCTGGGCCACGCCCAGGGATCCGTACAGCAGCCCGAGGCAGCCGAGCGACACTGCGAGGACGCTGCCCTGGAGCGAGTGCACGTTGCTACGGAGCTGATCGCCGATCACGGGGAAGTCGGCCAGTGCCGAGTTCAGCACGCTGTTCTGCAGCCCAGGGTCGCCCCGCAGAGCGAAGCCCAGCGCGGTGGTCAGAAGCAGCAGCAGCGGGAACAGGGCGGCGAAGCCGTAGTAGGTGATCAGGGCGGCGAGTTGCCCGCCGCGGTCGTCCCCGTACTTTCGGATCACGCCGACGACGAAGCCCGGTGCTCGCCGGCGCCGCTGCCATCCGTCGAGCCTGAGAATCGCGCGTTCGAAGATGTTCACGGCAGCCAGCCCCCGTCGCCGGGCCGAGCACGGGTGTGCGGCAGCGAATCGGAGGCGGCTGGGTCGTGCTGGGCTGACATCGACGTTCACTCCTCCCGTCGGCCGCAACAGCTCCGCTCCTTCGGGCGTGTGCCCGGAGTAGGCCGACCCACACGCCGGGGTGCGCCGGACATCTGCGCGGGAGTGGGGATGGAACGCCGAGTCGGCATGCCTGTTGTGCCGGATACGCCGGGTTTCAATCTGGGCAGCAGGGTTAGTCGCGCGGTGGGCCCGCAGCCTGCGGTCCAGGGAGGGGTTTGTCGAGGAGGCCTCCATGAGCGGTTTCGAGCTACGAGCCGAGCATCGGCCCGCTAACCCGGGCAGAGCAGTGCGGCTGTGGCATGTTGTTCCCGCAGGTCGCCTGACCGGTTTGTGGCGGTACCTGACCGAGCCGGTTGGGGAGGTACGTCCGATCGCCGACGTGTGGTGCGTCGATCTGGACCTTCGCTGCCCGGCATGCTGGACCCACTACTCGGTGGTTACTTCCGAGCTGCCGACCTGGTTGGAACCCGGCTCCCGGAGTTCGCAAGGTGATGGGTCGGCGGCCTCGGTCCAGCCCGCGGCCGCCGGTGGTGGCCAGCAGGCGTGACCTTCCAGGGCGCGGGCGCGACGTACGTCGGCCCGACGGCACCGGGTGGTGGACAGAACAGGTGGGCGGTGCCTTGTTTGGGCGGGTCGGGCGCGGTTAGGCGCAGAGCAGCCAGAGCCGACCGGACGTGAGCCGACGGGCCTCCTGGGGGACTGCCCCGGGGCCGCGGACACCCGCGACATGCGGGCCAGGGAGGGATGTGGACATGGGGCGCGGGCCGGAACTTCCGGGAGCAACGGAGCAGGCGTGGCAGTGGCAAGAGCGGGCTGCGTGCGTCGGCCTGGACACCAGGCTGTTCTTCCATCCCTCAGGGGAGCGGGGCGAGGGCTACGAGGCCAGGGAGCAGGCAGCCAAGGACGTCTGCGCGGCCTGCCCCGTTCTGCGTCAGTGCCGCGACTACGCCCTCGACGCCTGGGAGCCGTACGGAGTGTGGGGAGGCCTCGGCGAGCACGAACGACTCGACCTTCTGCGGCGTCGCCGGGCGGCTCGGTCGCGGCGTGGACATGAGAAGCGTCGAGCCGACGAGGCGCGCAGGCCGCGTTCACGTGCTTCGGGGTCGGCCCGTCACTCCACCGGGTCTGGCGGGCGTGGATGACCTGGGCGCCGCTGCGGTTGGGGCGATTCGCGGATCGGCTGCGCGGCGCGCTGCCCTGAGTCGCTGAACGTCAGGATGGCCCGAACGGGTGGCAATCTGGCGCCCCGCGCCCTGTCGTCCTGCCCGCTATGACGACAGGGCGCCACCCTGGAAGCTCCGGGTGCATTCCGAACGATCGGCAGGTGAGGAGTCGTCATGCTGGAGCGTGCGGCGGTCAAGCAGGGGACGAAGGTCACGTTCGTTCTGCCAGAGGGCGAGGACCGCCCGGTCAGCGTGGTCGGGGACTTCAACGACTGGACGCCCGGCGCGCACATGTTCCAGATGCGCGCGGACGGATCCCGCGCGGTCAGCGCTGTCCTGCCGAAGGGGCAGGTCACCGCCTTCCGGTACCTCGCCGACGGCGGGCACTGGTTCGACGACCAGGCGGCCGACCACCACGACGGCTCCAACGGCTACGTGCACACCTGAGCGGGTGGGCCGCGGCCTGTCAGGTCGCGGCCGATCCGCTCGTTTGGTCGACAAGCATGCGGACCAGGCCAGTCTTTCCGTTGTTGCGCAGCTCGCGGCGCTGGCGCACGGCGCCGTTGCCCTCTCGCAGGAGCCGGTTGACCATGGGCAGGATCTGCTCCCCGTCACCGCTGTGCTCCAGCGATGGGGCGGCGTAATCGAGCAACGAGTCGAGGGCTTCCGCGAAGGGCCGCATCCGGCCGCAGATCGGATCCAGTGCCTCGCCCGCGCAGCCGTCGCGAGCACCGTGCCACACGGCGGCTGCCAACGTCTCCGGAAGGACCTGTGGGCTCGAACGCCCGGCACTCAGGTCAGCGATGGCGCGATCGGCGAGAGCACGCACGAGGCCGGCGAGGGTCACCGCCTCGTCCACTCGTGTCTGGACGTCAGCCGCGCGGATCTCGATGGTGGGGTACCGCTCCGAGAGCCGGATGTGCCAGTAGATCTGTCCCGCGTCCCGGATCATGCCTCCCTCGGCGAGGGCGCGTGTACGCCGCGCGTATTCCTCCGCACTGGCGAAGTGCGGGGGTGGTCCGCTGACTGGCCAGCGACTGAACACCAGTGTTCGCCAGCTGGCGAAGCCGGTGTCGATGCCCTGCCACATAGGGGAGTTCGCCGACAGGGCCACCAGGAGGGGGAGCCAGGGGCGCAGCGCGTTGAGCACGCCGACCTTCGTCGCGGGGGCAGGAATGCCGAGATGGATGTGCATCCCGTTGATCAGCTGTTCGTCGGTGAGTTGCGGGGCGTCCGCGTGGATGCCGCGGTAGCGCCGGGTGGCGGTCACGGGCATGACCAGTCGGTCGGCGAAGGGGGCGGCACCGCACGCCACGAGCCGGCAGTCTGCGGATTCGGCGGCATGGCCAAGGGCGTGACGCATCCGCAGCAGATGCCCTTCGACTTCCCCGAGCTCGTGGCAGACGGGCGTGGCGACCTCTACCTGCGCCTGGAGCAGCTCGCGCTGTACCTCGTCGCGCTCCAGCGTCGGCTGGAGGTCGGCGGCGCGACACACCTGGGCGGCGCGCGCGACCGGCAGACCGGTGGCCGGATCGATCAGGAGGTACTCCTCCTCCACGCCCAAAGTGATCACGGACTGCGCATACCCGGGTCTGGTGGGGCGAACCGCCCCGGCTGCCCTGAAGGGGTGTACCGCGCGTGCGGGTGACAGCCCGCCCAAGCCCGGCTGGGCCGGAGGCGCGCGCTGCCCGAGTCGACCCGCTCGGAACCGTCACCTGGGCTCGGCCACTCTCAGCGGTGCGGGGCCGTGCGAGGGATCTGGTCGGTGTCGAACTCGCCGTCGGCGATCATTCGGGCGAGGTGAGAGAGCTGGTGGTGGTGGGCGCGGGCGTAGGCGCGGAATGCCGCGAATGCCTCGTCCGTGGTGACCTGCCAGCGCTCGGCCAGGATGCCCTTGACCTGTTCCAGGACGATGCGGCTGGTGAGCGCGTACTGGAGTTGTCCGCGCTCGGTCTCACTGTGGGCCAGGGTGCGCTGCTGCAGGATGGCGATGGTGGCCACGTCCGCCAGTGCCTGGGCCAGGGCGGTGTCGGCCTCGCTCAGGGTGTTGCCCCTGGTCTGGAACAGGCCGAGAGTGCCGATGACGCGCCCGCGCAGCCGCATTGGGATCGCGTTGGTGGACAGGAAGCCGGACTGCAGGGCGGCCGGGGTGAACTGCGGCCATGCCTGCGAGATGTTCGGATCCGTGAGGTCGATGTTGGTGCGGGGCCGGCCACTGCGGTAGCAGTCGACGCAGGGGCCCTGGTCGTGCTGCAGGGCGAAGAGCTCCAGCAGCCGGGTGTTCTCGTCCGAGGCGGCCAGCACCTGGAGCACGTCGTGCTCGTCGGCCAGCAGCACCCCGCAGGCCGCGACGTCCAGCAGTTCCACGCAGCGTTCGGAGAGCCGGTGGAGGAAGTCGATCAGGTCGAAGTCGTCGATCAGGGAGTCGGCGACCTCCACGAAGACCTGGGTGAGTTGCTGCTCGCGGGCCATGGCGTTCAGTCCTTGTCTGAGACGGGCGACGGGTTTCCGTTGCCGTTGCCGTTGAGGTCCAGGCGCAGCCGCCGCGCGACCACGTCCCGGGAGACGTCGGTGAGGGGTCGGCCGCTGCTGTAGGCGTGTGCGCGCAGCCGCAGCAGCGCCTGGGGCAGGGATACGTCGAGCTGGACACTGACCATGCCGGTCGCCTGGTGCACTACGGCGTGCAGCAGGGCGCCACCGTCCGGGCCAGGGACTGTGCTTCCCAGGGCACGCCCGGTCAGCGCGTGCGCCAGCACCTGCGCGTCGGCGACCTGCCCATCGGTCAGCGACCCCGCGGTCCGGCGGACCAGGGTCAGCACGCCGACGCGGATTGCCCCGATCCCCATCGGGAAGCTGAACACCGCGCGGGCCGCCAGGCCGGCGGCCTCCACGCTCAGAGCCGGCCAGCGTTCGGGCCGCACCAAAGCCAGATCGGGTACCAGCACCATCGCACCGCTGCGCATGGCTTCGGGACCGGGGCCCTCTCCGAGGGTGAACTGCAGGTCCTCGAAGCTTCCGGCGGCCTCGTCGGTGCACCACATCAGCTCCGCCCGGTCACCCCCGGTCGCCAGCGAGACCGTCAGCCCGCTCACGCCCAGGGTCCCCGCGGCCAGCGCGGCGACTGCCGCTGCGGCGTCGAACCCGTCGTCGCCCTGGAGCAGTCGCAGAACCTCGGCCATGCCGTCACTGATCACCGGTTGTCCTGTTCCGGACGACCCTGGGGCGTCGCAGGTCCCGGCGGCCCGAGAACGTCAGGGCTGTCGTGTCGACGGTGATAGCGCGTGCCCCCGTGTCCGGATGGGTCCCAGCGATGCCGAGCAGGCGGACGGTCAAGCTCTTGCTGAGCGCCTCGGCCACCGTATCGGTCTTTTGGGCGCGCGGGCGCGCACGCAGCATGGGTCCCTCCTGCGACGGCGGCCACGCCGAGGGGAGGAGGGTCTGTGTCCGGCTGATGCGCTCCATCGCGACTCCCTCAACCAACTCCTACCGAAGGTGGAGCCTGGCCGACCGCGTTGCCGGAGCCGGCAGTGGTTGTCGGGGGCTCGGACGGCCGGAGCAGGCTGTCGCCCAGGGCCCAGAGCTCCACGGCGCCGGGATCGCCCTCCGCACGGTCCTCCCAGACTCGCACCTCGACGCGATGGGGCATGGCTCCGCCGCTGAACTGCCGGCCCTGGAGCTCGGCCAAGAGGTGCTGACGGGCCAGTTCCTTCGCGCTGATGGGCAGGTCCTCGGGTTCGCTCGCGGCGATGACGCGGGCGTCATGCCCCGCCACTTCTGTGATCCGAAGTTCGCAGCAGTACATCAGGACCTCCTTACCCGCCGCTGCTACCCGGATCCCGACTCCGCAACCGTTGGGTGGCGGGCGGCCGGAGGGTCCCTTGGGCGGCCCGGGAACCGCTTGGGCCGCCGCCAGGTCCGCGCAGGACGAGGGCCGCGGCGACCGCGACGAGAGCACCGAGCAGTGGCGCGGTGAGGTAGATCCACAGACTGTGCAGGTCTCCGCTGACCAGTGCGGGCCCCAGGGAGCGGGCCGGGTTCATGGACGCCCCGCTCACGGGGCCGGCCCACAGGCCGCCGAGCACGATGTACGCGCCGACGCCGACCGCTGACAGCGGTCCCAGGTTCTGTGCGCTGGAGGCGGTGCCCAGGATGGTGCTCACCAGCCCAAGGGTCAGGACTGCTTCGACGACGAAGGCCTGGCCGGTGGTGAAGCCAGGCCCCGGCAGTGTCGCGCCCAGGTGGGCGACGTCGCCGAAGGTCGCCCGAAGCACGACGCAGGCCAGCAGCGCCCCCGCGCACTGGGCGGCGACATAACCGGGCACGCGGCGCCAGGCGAAGTCACCACGCAACGCGAATGCGATGCTCACCACCGGGTTCAGATGAGCCCCGGAGACCGCGCCCATGAACAAGATCACCACGAGCACGGTCAGGCCGGGTGCGGTTACCTCCGCACCCCGCCCGATCTGGCCGTGCGTGACCGCGTCCAAGACGGGCGCTCCTGCACCTGCCAGGACGAGCAGAAAGGTCCCGAACAGCTCACTGAACAGCCGTCGGCTCTCGTAGGCGAGGTCGGTGAAGTCGAGGGCCCACACCGGTTCACGTGCCAGCGCCGCTGCGAGCTGTCCTCCATGCCGCTCCCGCACGACCGCGTCGAGGCGCTCGTGCTCGTCGCCCCGGTCCGACGGTTGCTCGTCGCTCGGCTTGTCGTGGCCGCTCACGGTGTCCAGGTCCTGGTTCAGTCGGTTGTCGTTGGCAGGTCGACGAGGTGGCAGGCGACTTCGGATGACCGTGCCTTGCCTCCAGGGGGGCGATTCAGGGGAGCAAGACGCTCTCTGTACGGGTCAGGGCGAACAGCCGGGCGACTGCCCGTGTCGGATGGTGCAGTCGCACAGTGGCTCCGACTGCTGCCGCGCAATGGTGGGCGTGCAGGAATGCGCTCAGGCCGGTGCAGTCGCAGAAGTCGACGGAGGTGAGATCGACGTCGATGGTGCGCGCGCCGTCGAGCAGGCACCGCGTCAGGGCCTGGCGAACCAGCGGGGCGGACTCCAGGTCGATGTCCCCGATCAGGGTGATCTCCGCGTTGATGCCGAGATCGTTCCGCTCGACTGCGAACGTCGCCGGCTCCGCTCCAGGTTGGGGAGGGCCGTGGCGTCGAGTCACGATGCTTTTTGCGGACATCCAGATCTCCTCGGCAGTCCGGGCTGTGAAACCGCCGAGGTCTGGGGCAGTAGGTGCGAGGCCGCCGGAGCGGCCTGGGGCCGGGCGCGAGGGAGCTGCGTCGTAGCGGCTTCAACCGTTCATGCCGACCGAATCAGACAGATGTTCTGCTGCGAACTGTACGACGTGCCGAGGCCGGTTGCTACACCCGGAATGCGCTGAATGCCGAGCTCCGAAAGTGAGCCTCGCTGTGGCCAACCCGGTGCTAGATGGCGGGGGTGGTGACGCTCTGGAGCCCGGCCAGGAGGATGTCGAGGCCGCGTTCGAGTTCGGCGGCTCCGTCGTAGGCGGCCAGGACGGAGGCGAGGCCGCGTAGGTGCGGGAATTCGTGGATTGGTAGGCGGTGCAGGCCCAGGCGCAGCAGGTCGTCGGTTTCCTCCGGCTTTTCGACGATTTCCTGGAGTTCGTTCAGGATGTGTCCGTGCAGGAATCCGAAGAGCGCGCGGTAGATGTGCAGGGCGTCGGCGCCGCTGAATCCTGCCTGGGTGAGCAGGGCGAGAATGTCCTCGAGCGGGCGCAGGGTGCCGCGGGGGCGCAGCGCGAGCGGGGTGGCCAGCGGGCGGGTGACGAGCAGGGGGACGACGTGCGGGTGGGTCAGTGCGATCCGTCGGAACTGGCGTGCTACCGCCCGTAGTTGGGCAATCCAGTCGGTGTCGGTCGAGTCCACGGTGAGTTCCGTCAGCACTGTCTCGGCGACTCCGTCGAGTAGGTCGGCCTTGTTCGTGGCGTGGCGGTAGAGGCTCATCGGGTCGCGCCCCAAAGCGCGGGCCAAGCCCCGCATGGACAGCTTGTCGATGCCTTCGCGGTCGACCATTTCCAGGGCGCAGGCCAGCATGCGCGCTCGTGTGAGCTTGCCGTCCGGGTGGGGCTCGCTGTCCTGGGGGGCGGAGTCCGCCGAGCTGGCGTTCATGCCATCACCACCTCTCGTGAGGGTTGGCCCCTCGGTCCCAAGCTGCCAGGTCATCCAAAGCGATGCGTAGACCTACGGTGTAGACATCAGTCTAGTCGAGGAGTTAACTGTAGGTCTACGGCGTATATCCCTTTTGGGAGGAACGCGTCATGATCATTATCCTCGGACTCGTCATCCTCGCCGCCGCAGCCGTCCTGGCTGTGGCGGGATTCTTCAGCAACACCGGCAGCGCGCACGCCGTCAACGGCGCGTTCTCCGTGTTCGGCCACCACATGACCGGTTCTACCGGAACGCTCTTCCTGTTCGGAATCATCGTCGGCGCCGCCGGCATGCTGGGCCTGGGCCTGCTCCTGGCCGGTGCCCGCCGTACCTCCAGGCGTGGCCTCGCGGCCCGTCGCGAACTGCGTCACTCACGTCGTGAGGTGGCCGCCGCAGACAAGGACCGCGACGCCCTGATCGACCAGCGCGACGTCGCCCAGTCCCAGGCCGAGACCGCTGGGCAAGAGCGCGATGCGGCCGCGGAGCAGCGGGACGGACTCCTTCGCACGATTCGACGTGTCCGCGCCGAATCTCCGGGTACACGCACCGGCGAAGCCGAGGGGGATGGCGAACACGACTCTCGCCGGCACCTGATGGGACACCGTCCCAGCCGCAGCTAGCGGCCGCGACTCGCCAGGCTCCCACGTCCGGTTGCCGGACGTACCGAACGCAACCACCGAGAAACGAAGGGCAACGCCATGAGCATCGCCAAGAAGGTCGCCCACAAGGCCGAAACGGTCAAGGGGGGCGCCAAGAAGGCCGTCGGCCGCGCCACGGGCGACCGCGCTCTGGAGGCAGAAGGCCGCACCGACCAGGTCAAGGGCGACACCAAGCAGGCTGGCGCCAAGATCAAGGACGCCTTCAAACACTGACCACCGGGGCCCGGACTCGGACCCTCGAAGCAAGGACAGCGCATGAACGACATCTGGGGTTACGGCCCCGCCTCGCGGTACTCCTCCGGCATGGACCTGACCGGCTACAAGGTCGAGGCCAGAGACGGTCATGTGGGCAAGGTCGACGACGCCACCGACGAGGTCGGCTCCGCGTTCGTCGTCGTCAACTGCAAGCCGTGGCTGATCGGCAAGCACGTGATGCTGCCCGCAGGCACCATCACCGTCGTCGACGCGGGCGAGGAGACCATCCACGTCAACCGGACCAAGGACGAGATCAAGAACGCGCCTGAGTACAACCCCGAGCTCCACCGGGACGACCCCACGTACCGCAGCACGCTGGGCGGCTACTACGGGTCCCACGCCCGCTGAACCACCACGGCGCAGCCCGACCTCCGCCGCTGACGGAGAGGGGGCTGCCCGCCCTACGGGACTCAGGTTCCGTAGGGCGCCCGAGGCCCGCTGAAGCCCCGCGCCCAGCCACGGAGGCCGGGGTGAGGAAACCGCCAAGAAGGCCCAGAAGGGCCAACACGACACCCCCGGGGCCGGTCGCAGCGGCCCAGCGGGACCCGTGCCCAGTCCCGCGGTTGGCGGAAGGGGCGCGTGAGATCACGTGCCGAACGAAGTAAGGAAGTGTCCCTCATGGTTCTCTTGATCGTTGTCCTGCTCCTGGCGCTGGTCCTGGGCGGAGCAGGGTTCGCCCTGCACGCGCTGTGGTGGATCGCGCTGGTCGTTCTGGCCGTGTGGCTGCTCGGATTCGTCTTCCGCGGCGACCGCGCCGGCGCGGGCGGCCGTGGTCGCTGGTACCGCTGGTAACACATACGAGCCCGTCCCTGAGGCCGCCCCAGCGGCGACCTCGAGGCGGACTCGCAAGCCGACAGTCCTTGCGCCGCTGCGCACGCGCTCGGAAGGGGGGCGGCTCACCAACTGGTGGTGCGCCAAATCCCGGAGGACCTGATGCCCCCCACACGTCTGACTGCGGGGACCCCGCGAACCACTTCCGCAAGGCCCCCCGAAACGTCCCCCGCCCCGCCCCTTGGGCTCCCGGAACCGGCGCAAATTCCCCGTCTGCCGGCACCGAACTGCCTGACCGTCGACGAGTCGCGTGAGCTCTCCCGGGTGCTGTTCCAGCGGCTGCGGTCCCTGGACGAGGGCGGGGACGACTACTCGTACGTTCGCAACACCTTGATCGAGCTCAACGTGGCCCTCGTGCGGGCCTGCGTGTCCCATTATCGGCACCGCACCGAACCCACCGATGATCTCATCCAGGTCGGCATCGTCGGTCTGATCAAGGCCGTCAACCGCTTCGACCCCGACCGGGGTGCGGAGTTCGCGACTTTCGCGTTGCCGACCATCGACGGAGAACTCAAACGCTTCTTCCGCGACTCCAGTTGGGCCGTGCGCGTGCCGCGGCGCCTGCAGGAGATGCGACTTCGAATGGCCCGCGCCCAGGACGATCTCCAGCAGCAACTCGGACACGAACCCAGCGACGCCGAACTGACCGACCGACTCGACGCCACCGAAGCCGAGATCGCCGCCGGGCGGATCGCAACGAACGCCTATACGGCCGGAACACTGGAGCCTGCCGCCGACTCCGGGGAATACGACGGACCTCTCAGCCGCCGCCTCGGCTACACCGACCGCGGGCTGGAGGGCGTCGAGATCCGGGAGTCCCTCAGGCCCGCCATCGCCGCACTTTCCGACCGGGAGCGCGCCATTCTCGCGTTGCGATTCACCGGGGAGCTCACACAGGCTCAGATAGGCGCCCAACTGGGCATCTCCCAGATGCAGGTCTCGCGCATCCTGGCCCGGGTCCTCAGCCGGCTCCGTGCCGCCCTCCTCGTCGAACGGTGACGCGGCCGAACGCCCGGCTGGCACGCTGAGTCCAGTGGCCCCCCTTGCGCCACATGATGCCCGGGCCGAACCGCGTCTCCGACTCACGGGAGGCGACGAGGTCCTGCGTGCTCCAGTTCGGCCCAGACCGACTTGCCGACCACATCACGGCGGGAGGTGACTCCCCAACGGTCACAGAGCAGCCCGACTACCTGCAGTCCGTACCCGCCCACGCTCTCCAGAGGTTGGGTGCGGCGGAGTGCGGGGAACTGTGGGGCGGTGTCGAAGACTTCGATACGCAGCAGGTCGGGCGGGGTCCACACGAGCTCGAGCAGCCGGGCCCCACCTCCGTGTCGGCCGGCATTGGTCACCAGCTCGGACACCGACACCAAGGCGTCCGCCATCAGGTCGACGTCGTCCGACCCGTCCCGAGGGTGGTCCAGCCCCCACGCAGTGATCGTTCCGCGCGTGAACGCCCGGCTGGCGGCCGCAGCAGCGTCGAGTCCGCTCAGTTCCAGCCGTCGCGCTCGCCCGTACGTCGGGACTCCCCGGTCGCCCGCGGAGCTGTGACGGCCGAAGTGCATGGCTCTGCTCCTCACTGTGATCCGACGATCCTGCGACCTTGGGCATAGACCGCCTTGGCTTGAGGCCGCAGGTCACCTGCCCCCCTTGGCTCATGCCCGGGTCGCGCCAGACCAAGCAGCGACTCGGGATCTGATTCAGGCACGCGAGTCGCCAAGGACATCGGGCTGACAGCGGTCACAGGAGCGGCACAACTGACGGGTGTGGCGTGTGGAACGGGGGTATCCGCGCGGTTGCAAGGAGCAGCAGGACCCCATTGGGACTCAGTATCCGCGACGCGCTGGCACAGATGCGGTCCACGAGGATCCGGCCGTCCGGCCCGGCGTCCCAAGCATGGCCGTGCACAGGCTGGAAGAGGTCGCCGTGGCGGCGGACCTGGATCCCGGGCCGTGCAGGGCGGCGTTGACCCGAGCCGTGGCGAGTGCGGTCCAAGACACGTCGACCGCTGTCACGCTTGCGCCGTGCTGGGCGGCGCTCGCAGCTCCCGCGCCGCTGCCGGTGCTCACGTCCAGTACGCGAGCGTTCCGGCTGAGCCCGTCGACGTCGAAGGCCTTGATCAGGAGCTCGGTCTCACCTTGGGCCCGGTACACACCGGGCGGTGTGATGAGGAGCATGGTACGCGGGTGCCCAAAAGTGCCCAGCTGATGTACTACGCCGGGCGGGTGAGGTGTTCTAGCGTGCCCGTGCGGCGGTGCGGGCCAGGTTGTCGAGGAGCTGCCGGTTGCGCAGATGGAGGGCGAACTCGGTGGGTGGCCCTTGCAGGCGAGCCCCGAGGCCGCGCAGCGGGTGTTCGTCGAGGATGACCAGCGTGTTCCTGGCCCAAGGGATGAGTGTGAAGGCGATCCGGACGGTGCCGAAGGGCTTGGCACTGGCTTCGAGTTCCAGCCGCCGAGCGCTTTCGCAGATTCTCACCTCGCAGGTGTCCTCGAAGGTCCACGGTCCCAGTCCCGCACGGAACCGCAGTTGTGCGCCGACCGCCGGCCAGCGGCTGTCGGCGTGAAGGATCTCCTTGGTGCCCACGACCCACTGGGCGTAGCTCTCGCCGTCCGCCAGGGTGTCCCAGACCTGGCTGGGTGGGTATTCGATCAGTCGCTGGCGCTGCGCCATGTTCGCTCGTCCTTTCCGGGGGTGCCCTGCTTGGTCGCTCCTGTCACGTGCGTGGTGGATGGCCGCTCAGCAGCCGCTGGGCCGCGCTCAGTCCGGGTGAGAGGATCCGTCCCGCCATGACGCGATGCGAGCGCAGCGCGGCGCGCGCCGCGTTGGCTCCGCAGGCGCCGTGCACGCCGCCGCCGGGGTGGGCCGAGGCGGAGGCAAGGTAAAGCCGCTCGATGGGTGTCTCGGGTCTGCCCGTGCCTGGGGAAGGCCGGAAGACGAGTTGCTGGTGGATGGCGCTGGTGCCGCCGTTCAGGGCGCCGCCGACCAGGTTCTCGTCCAAGTCCTGCAGCGTGGGCGGGGCCAGGATCCGCCTGGTGGTGATCAGTTGCCGGAAGCCGGGGGCGAACCGCTCGACCTGCTGCTCCAGGCGGTCGGCCATCGCCTCGCTTTCGCGCGAGTTCCACCGCCCGGTGATGGCGTCGTCGCCCAGATCGCCTGCGATCCGCTGCGGGACGTGGGTGTAGACCCAGGCTGACTCGGTGCCGTCGGGGGACCGGCTGCTGTCCGCTGTCGTCATCTGCCCCAGCAGCGCGAACGGGTGACGGGGGAGGCGGCCGGTGGCCACCTGGTGGGCGTAGTCGCTGAGCTCGTCCATGTCGGCACCGAGGTGGACGGTACCGGCTCGCGCGGCCGATGGCGCAGTCCAGGGGATCGGGCCGGACAACGCCCAGTCGACCTTGAAGGTGGAGAAGTCCCACTGGAACCGTCGCAGATCCCGGCGCAGTTCTGGCGGGAGGTGCTCCCAGTCCACGAGCTGCCCGTACAACGTGGTGGCCGCCACGTCGGCCAGCACGGCCCTGACGGCGCGGTAGCACTGGCCGTCGGCGGTGCGCACTCCCAGGGCTCTACCGCCCCGCACGATCACCTCCTCGACGCGCTGGTTGCAGTGCACTCGGCCGCCGATCGATTCCAGCCTTCGTACCAGGGCGTGGGTGAGGTTGGAGGAGCCGCCGACGGGGACCGGCCAGCCAACGTGCTGGCCGAGCATGGCCATCAGCCAGCCGAAGGCGCCGCTGCCTGCGGCCTCGGGCGCGAGGTCGGTGTGCAGGGCGCAGCCGGCCAGCAGCAGACCGGCACCGGGCTCGGTGAACTCCTCCTGAGCCAGGCGGCGGACGGGGAGCGTCATGAAGCGTGCTGTCGGGAGGAGCTCGGTGGTCCGGAGCCTGGCCGCCATCGCCGCAGCCGGTTTGAGCGGCGGGAAGGGTGTGAACAGGCTACGCAGCAGGTGGGGATCCAGGTCACTCCACAAGGCGGTGAGTCGCTCCCATGCGGCCGCGTCGGCGGCGCCGAAGCTGTCCTCGAGCTGGTCGCGGGTCGCGGTGGGACCCCGATGGAGGGTGGCGCAGCGGCCGTCGGGGAGCGGATGGGCGAGGACGGTCGGGGCATGGCTCCAGGCCAGTCCGTGCCGCTCCAGGTCGAGGGTAGCGATGGCGGGCGAGGCCTTGGCCAGGGGGTAGAAGGAGCTGAACAGGTCGTGGACGAAGGCGGGGTCCAGACCGTTGTCGCTGCGGACCGCTCCGCCGGGCAGTGGCTGGGCCTCCAGGACCTCGACCTCCCAGCCCGCGTCGGCGAGTAGGTTCGCTGCCACCAGCCCGTTGGGTCCTGCACCGATGACGATCGCGTCGGGCATGTCGCTCCCTTGCACCTCAACCCCGCGAAGCACGCCGTCCGGCGCTTCGGGAGGCACTCGGCGGCTGGCTATGGGCGGTTGCGCCGCCGCGTGATCGCAGCGGCGAAGAGACCGGATGTGACAGCGAGGGCGATCGCGGCGTGGTGCTGGGAAGCCCACAGCTGGGGGCTGCGGTGCGTGGCGCGGGCGTCGAAGCTGCCGTGGGCGGTGTAGTCGTGGCCGTTGGCTCCGTCGGCCGGCTCCCACAGGTTGGTGGCGTGGTGCTTGTCCTGGGGGCGGTTGTCCTGTTGCGAGGAGAAGCCGGTTCTGGCCAGGTAGCGGTCGAGCAGCGCCGGAACGACGGCGTTGGCGATGAGCGTGGCTGTCGTGCTGCCGCCGACCCAGTACTCGCGGCGGTGGGGGTGGTCGGCCGCGTGGACCACCGCGCGGGCGGCGACCTCGGGCTGGTAGATCGGCGGGACCGGCTGGGCAGGTTTCGGCAGTCGGGACAGGACCCAGTCGAACTGGGGCGTGTTCACCGCCGGCATCTGCACCATCGTGGTGCGCACACGGCTTCCGTCGTGCAGGAGTTCGCAGCGCAGCGCTTCATGGAAGCCCTGGATGGCGTGTTTGGAGCCGCAGTACGCGGTCTGCAGGGGGATGCCGCGGTAGGCCAGGGCGGAGCCGACGTGCACGATCGTGCCGTAGTCGCGGGGCTTCATGCGCTTCAGGGCGGCCATGGTGCCGTAGACGTAGCCCAGGTAGGAGACCTCGGTGACGCGCCTGTACTCGGCCGGTGAGATGTCGGTGAACTGGGCGAACACCGAGGTGAAGGCGCAGTTCACCCACACCTCGATCGGACCGAGTACCTCCTCCGCCCGCGCGGCGGCGGCCTCGACCTGGTCGGGGTCCGCGACGTCCGTGGGGATGGGCAGGGCCTGGCCGCCGAGCCGTTTGACGTCGGCGGCGGCGCCGTCCAGCCCAGACGTGCCGCGGGCGAGCAGCGCCACCTTCGCCCCGCGGGCGGCGAAAGCCTGGGCGGTGGCGCGTCCGATGCCGCCGCTGGCGCCGGTGATGACGACGACTTGTCCGGTTGGCGGGGTGTTCACGAGGGCCTCCAGGGCTGGGAACGGGTGGTCAGGGTTCGGGCCAGGGTGTGGCGAGGCGGTGCGCGGACTCCAGCAGCAGGGCGTGGACGAAGGCCTGGGGCAGGTTGCCGCGCAGCTGGCGTTGGGTGACGTCGTACTCCTCAGCGAACAGGCCGGGGGTTCCGCAGGCGGCCCGGTTGCGTTCGAAGCAGCGGTTGGCCTCGAGCGTGCGGCCCTGCTGGTGCAGAGCGAGGGCCGCCACGAAGCCGCAGAGCAGGAACGCGCCTTCGGTCTCCTCCAGGGGCTGCGCGTTCTGCCGGAAGCGGTAGACGTAGCCTTCCTCGCTGAGCTCCGTCATGACGGCGACCAGGGTGGCCCGGGTGCGTGGGTCGTGAGCGGGGACGGCGCCGCGGATGGCGGGGATCAACAGGGCCGAGTCGACTCGTTGGTCGTCCGGGGCGCGCTGCCATCGGCCGGTGGGGTGCAGGCAGTCGCGCGCGGTGTCGGCCAGGATGTGCTGGGCCAGTTGCCTCCACTGGGTGCGCTGTGCGGCCGGGGCGTGGGCGGCGATGGCGTGGAGCCCTGCGACGCAGGTGAGGCGGGAGTGGGCCCAGCGCCGGTTGTCCAGTTCCCAGATGCCGGCGTCGGGTTCGTGTCCGCGTTCGCGGATCGCCGCCACGGCGGTTTCGACGGCTCGCCAGTGGTCGCGATTGAGCAGGTCGTGGCGGGCGGCGGCGGCGAAGAGCGTGAGCGTCTCCCCGAGGGCATCGAGTTGGAACTGGTGGGTTACCCAGTTGCCGACCTTGTCCGTGCCGCCGGGGTACCCCTTCAGATCGAGGGGCTGTTCGTCGGGGACCGGCCCGCCCGCAACGGTGTAGGCGGGCTTGAGATCCGGTCCGTCGGCCAGGACACGTGTGGTGACGAAGCGGAGTGCGTCGTCCAGCAGCGGATGGGGTCCGAGGGCTGCCACGGCCTGGCCGCAGTAGCTCTGGTCGCGGATCCAGGCGTAGCGGTAGTCGTAGTTGCGTCCGGCCTCGGCCCGCTCGGGCAGGCTCATGGTGGCTCCCGCGACCATGCCGCCGCTGCGGCTGGTGAGTCCCTGCAGCACGGTGTAGGCGTGCCGGGCGTCGCGGTCGGCGACCGTTCCGGTGATCGCGGGTACCGCCTCCCGCCAGGCGTCTGCCGTCTCCCGCCACTGGGATTCGGCGTCAAGCGGCTTTCGGCGGAGAGGCTGGTCGCCGATTTCCAGGACCAGGTCGCGGTGTCGGCCGGCGGAGACGGCGACCCGGGCCCGGACACCGCCTTCCGGCCGTTCGATGGCGTCGGGCAGGCCGGTCCAGCGCAGATGGAGGTGCCCGCAGCGGGCCGTCCAGGCGTCGCCCTCGCGCCGCAGGTCGCTCACCGGGTGGCGTCCGAAGTCCGCCTGCGGGTCGAGGACCACCTGCACCTCGGTGTCGCCGTCGACGGCCTGGATCCGGCGGAGGATCCGGGCGGTGTGCGGGTCGGCGGGGAGGGCGAGGGCTTCGCGGCACTCGATGATCTGGCGGGTCGTGACCCAGCGGCTGTGCCAGATCAGCGTGCCGTCCTCGTAGAACCCGCCCCACACGAACGGTGTGTCGGCGGGGGTGACGGCGAAGACACCGCCACCGCCGATGAGCGCGGAGAACACGGCCGGGGAGTCCCATCGTGGCGCGCACATCCAGACGATGTCGCCGCGCGGGCCGACGAGGATGCCGCGCTCGCCGTCCGCGCACAGTGCGTACTCCCGCAGCACATGGAGAGGGAACTGCTCCGTGCCGGCGGCTGGTCGCGGGTTCGTCATCGGGCTGTCTCTTCGCTCGTTCGCCTGTGGGCACTGCATGGAAGGTGCTACCGCGTCACCTCCTGCCGGAACGGTGCGCGCAGACCGCCGCGGCTGCCGGTGGCGAGTCGCGTGGCGGCGCGGTCGACCAGCGCCATGATGGTCAGCGCCGGATTGGCGCTGCCTTGGGTCGGCATGACGCTGCCGTCGGTGATAAGCAGGTTGGGGATCGCGAACGTCCGCAGGTCGGCGTTGACGATGCCGTGCTGCGGACTGTCGGCCATGCGGCAGCCGCCCACCAGGTGGGCGTAGCGGTCGATGGTCATCACCTCGGTGGCGCCCGCGGCGTGGAGGAGGTTCTCCATGACGCCGGTGGCGGCCTTGATCAGCTGCCGGTCGTTGTCGCACTGGGTGTACGAGAAGTCGGCGACGGGCAGGCCGTAGCGGTCGTGTTCGTCGGCCAGGGTGACGCGGTTGTCGGGCTGGGGCAGTAGTTCGCACAGCGCGCCGAGGGTGGCCCAGTGGATGTAGTCGTCCATGTAGTGGCGCAGGTCCGCGCCCCAGTGGCGTTGCGCGGCGACGTGTTCGGCCCAGGTGATGGGCAGCGGTGAGACGGTCTGGAGGGAGAAGCCGCGTCGATAGGGCTGGGCCGGGTCCGTCTCGTAGAAGGCCTCGGTGGAGACCTCCGGTGGGGGAGCCTTGTAGGCGCGGATCTCGGCGGTGAAGCGTCCGGCGGTCTGCGGGGCGCCCTGCACCATCAGGTAGCGGCCGACAAGGTCGTGGTCGTTGCACAGGCCCTCGGGGAAGCGGGAGTTGTGCGAGTTGAGCAAGAGGCGGGGTGTCTCGATGGAATAGCCGGCCACCGCGACGTTGCGGGCCCGCTGGAGGTGTTCGTGTCCTCCGCGCACGTACCGGACGCCGGTCGCGAGACGTCCCTCGGCGTCGGTCTCGACGCTGGTGGCCATGGCGTCGGCGCGGATCTCTGCGCCGTGGGCCAGCGCGTCCGGTATGTGGGTGATCAGCGGTGAGGCTTTCGCGTTGACCTTGCAGCCTTGGAGGCAGAAGCCCCGGTATACGCAGTGCGGGCGGTTGCCGAAGCGGCCGTTTGTGATGGCGACGGGGCCGACGCGGGCCTGGATGCCGAGTGCCGCGGCGCCGCGCAGGAAGATCTCGCCGTTGCCGCCGACGGGATGCGGGGCGTACGGGTAGGGGTGGGGGTCACCCCAGGGCCAGTACTGACCGGCGACGGGGAGTTCCTGTTCGAGGAGCTCGTAGGAGGGTTTGAGGTCTGTGTACGTCAAAGGCCAGTCGGCGCCCACGCCGTCCAAGGTGTGGGTGCGGAAGTCGGAGGGGTGGAAACGGGGGGTGTAGCCGGCGTAGTGGACCATGGAGCCGCCGACTCCCCGCCCGGAGTTGTTGGAGCCCATGGGGACCGGGTCGGCTCCGGAAATGACGCGCGGCTCGGTCCAGTACAGGTGGTGGGATCCGGCTTCGTCGCTGACCCAGTCGGTGTCCGGGTCCCAGAACGGGCCTGCCTCGAGCACGACCACGCTCCAGCCGTGCCGGGCCATCCGCTGTGCCAGGACGCTGCCGCCCGCGCCGCAGCCGACGATGACCAGGTCCACCTCGTCTGCGTCGTCGAAGCGGCGCATGTCGCGGATGAGTTGCCGGTCGAAGCGGGTCCCGTCGTTGGGCAGCAGCCAGGCGGATCCGTTGCGCTCCCTGACCCGGCGCTGTGAGCGGCCCGTCAGAAGCATGGTGTCGCGGGCGGCGCGGAGCACCGAGTGGTGGCCTGGGTCGCCCGTGCCGGTCTCCTCCAGGCGTGGCGGTCGGGCGGTCTCGGTTTGGTTTCGTGCGGGGGCGACCGGGTCCTGTTCGGGGTGCTGGTCGGGAGTCTCCCAGGGTTCGCGGGCGTCGACGCCGAGGCGGAGGTAGCCGCGGGGGTAAGCGGGGCCGCCGAAGCCGATCTCGTTCCACGCCTGCGGGTGCGCGTAGTAGGCCGTGCAGGCGTAGCGGGTCCAAAGGCTCCATACGTGCACCGCCGGGAGGCCGTACCAGGGCTTGGCGTCGAGGTCCTGCACGGCCTGCACCCGGACGGCCTGACGCTCCTTCGGGAGCGCCGCGAAGCTCTCGACGCCCTCGTGGTGGGCGGCGTCCAGGTCGAGGGCGGCAAGCGACCGCTGCCAGGCCTGGTCGTCGGGCGGCATGTCCTGGTAGCGCCAGCCGTCGGTCTGGAGTTCGGCCAGTCGGGCGTCCACCATCTCCAGCACCGGTACCTTGGGGAGGTCGTCGTCCTGGTCGAGCAGTAGGTCGAACAGGGCTTCCGCCGTGGCCTGCTCGGCTGGGGTGAAGAACCGCAGCGCCGGTTGCGGCCCGATCCGGCTCAGGACCACACCCTGGATGGCCCGGTCCCAGTGCTCGGACTGGCCCAGGACGTCATAGCCGGGGAAGCGTCGTGGCACTGGCGCCTTGTGCTCGTCCGAGAACCCGCGTGGGTTCTTCGCCCCAGTCACGTGCTTCCTTCGCGGCGCAGAACGGCGGCGACCAGGCCCATGCCGCCGACCATGCTCATCAGCGCGGGGGCGAGCATCGGCGGCCCCATCTCGATGTTGTAGCGGGCCATGCGCCAGCCGCCGGGCTTCTGGGCGATGCCGCGCAGGTGCAGGTAGGTGCCTTGGACGCCGTTGGCGGTGATCGCGACGGACGCGAGGGGCAGGAGTGTGCGAGCCAGCCGGCGGTTGCAGGCCCCGGCCACGCCGGCGACCGCGCCGATCGGGCCGAGGACCACTGGCCACCACATCATTCTGTTGCCGAAGCCGGCCCGGTCGTGCTCGAAGTAGATCTCGACAGCGGTGACCACCGACCCCACCGCGGTGGTCAGCGCGAGCGTTCGCTGGAAGCGCCCGGTACGGACGTTGTCGAGCGCGCGAGCCGTCACGCCGAGTGGCGTGCCTTCGTGCCGCATCACTTCTCGCCCCCGTCGTCGACGGACTTGCCGCTTCCCGGCAGGAACTCCTGGATCTTGGCCTTCACTCCTTGCCGGATCATGCCGGTGCGGTCGCTGTCGCCATGCAGCACGGCGGACGCGGTGGCCTTCATCTGCGCCCAGTCGGCGTGCGGCGGGATCGGCGGCACGGCCGGGTCGGTGCGGAACTCGACGAGGCACGGACGGTCGGCGTGCAGGGCCTGCTTCCAGGCGTCGTCCACCTGGTCGGGCTTCTCGACGCTGATGCTGATCAAGCCGAGGTTCTCGGCGATCCGGGCGTAGGGGATGTCGGGAAGCTCTTGGGAGGGCAGGAACTGCGGTGCGCCTTCCATGGCGCGCAGCTCCCACGTGACCTGGTTGAGGTCGCGGTTGTTCAGCACCGCCACGATCAGGCGCGGGTCCTCCCACTGGCGGTAGTACTTGGCGGCCGTGATCAGCTCGGCCAGGCCGTTCATCTGCATCGCGCCGTCGCCGACGATCGCGATGGCGGGGCGGTCGGAATGAGCGAACTTCGCGCCGATCGCGTACGGCACGCCAGGACCCATGGTGGCGAGGTTGCCCGACAGCGAGCCGCGCATCTGCCCGCGCATGCGCAGGTGGCGCGCGTACCAGTTGGCGGAGCTGCCCGAGTCGGCGCTGAGCATCACATCGTCCGGCAGCAGCGCGTCCAGGGCGTGTACGACGTGTTCGGGGTTGACCGGGTCGGCCGCCAGTGCGGCGCGCCGCTCCATCACCTCCCACCAACGGGTGGCGTTCTTGACCACGGTCTGCTGCCAGCTGCGGTCGGGCTTGAGCTCCACCAGCGGGAGCAGCGCGTCGAGTGTCTTCGCCGCGTCGCCGACCAGGTTGACCTCGAACGGATAGCGCAGGCCGACCATGAACGGGTCGATGTCGATTTGTACCGCGCGGGCCTGGTCGAACTCGGGCAGGAACTGGGTGTAGGGGAAGCTGGAGCCGATCGTGAGCAGGGTGTCGCAGTCGCGCATCAGTTCATAAGACGCGCGGGTGCCCAGTAGCCCGATGGAGCCGGTGACGTACGGCAGGGTGTCCGGCAGGACGTCCTTGCCCAGCAGTGCCTTCGCCACCCCAGCCCCGAGCAGCTCCGCGAGCTGCTCGACCTGCGACCGGGCATGGCGTGCACCCTGACCGAGCAGGATCGCGACCCTCTCGCCGGCATTGAGGACCTCCGCGGCCCGGCGGATCTCGGCGTCGTCCGGGATCGGCGCGGAGTGGGTCAGCCCCAGGCTGGAGGGCACCATCTTGAAGGCGTGGGTCGGGGCCTCGTACGGCAGGTCCTGGACGTCGGCGGGAATGATGACCGCTGTGACGGTGCGCCTGGCGTAGGCGGTGCGCATCGCCCGGTCCAGGACGTTGGGCAGCTGCTCGGGCACGGTCACCATCTCGCAGTATTCCGAGGCGACGTCCTTGAACAGGCTCAGCAGGTCGACTTCCTGCTGGTAGGACCCGCCCATGGCGCTGCGGTTGGTCTGGCCCACGATCGCGACGACCGGGACGTGGTCGAGCTTGGCGTCGTAGAGGCCGTTGAGCAGGTGGATCGCGCCTGGACCCGAGGTCGCCGCGCACACTCCGACGCGGCCGGAGAACTTCGCGTAGCCGACGGCTTCGAACGCCGCCATCTCCTCGTGCCGGGCCTGCACGAACTGCGGGTTGTTCTCAGCGCGGCCCCAGGCCGCGAGCAGGCCGTTGATCCCGTCACCCGCATAGCCGAAGACGTGCTCGACACCCCACTCCTGCAGCCTGTGCAGGACGTGGTCGGATACCTTCGTGGACACGCTGATCTCCCTCGCGGTAGACAACAGTCCCTTCAGCGCGACTAGCCGTTCGCGTTCGGATGAAACCCCCCGGACCGCAACGTGCTGCTCGCGGTCGGGACGCGGGGTGAACATCGGCCGTCGAACGTGCCGCAACCCGCAGGCCGACGAAGGAGAGTGCCGATGCCTGACCACGGGTGGCGGACCGCCCTCGAATCGGCTGCCTGGTGGGCGCTGCTCTTCGTGGTCTACCTGGTCTTCATCAGCACGTTGGCCCCGTTGGAACTCATGATCGGAGCGGTCGCCTCCGCACTCGCAGCTGCTGGCGCGATGGCCGTCCACCATGCCGCGCGGCCAGTCGTGGGTCCGGCCGGGCACCTGGGGGCGGCGCTGTGGGCGTGGCCGGGCGCCGTGGTGACCGAGACCGTCCACCTGGCGCGGCTCACCTGGGCTGCGGCGCGCGGACGCCCGGCCCGGGGCCGGTTCTCGCGGGTGCGGCTCCGTCCGGAGGTCGGCGTGCCCTGGGCCTGTGCGCTGCTCTCTGCCACACCGGGCAGCTGTGTAGTCGACGTGCACGAGGACCAGGAACAGGTGCCGGTCCTGTCCTTGCACTCGCTGTTCGATTCGCCCTCACGCCTCGAGTCGGTCCTGACCGGGGCGGAGGCGTCGTGAACGCCTGGCTGCTGGCGGCTCTGCTCCTGCTGCCGTTGGGACTGGGCCCGTGTGTGTGGGTGGCTTGCCGCGGCTCCGCGCCGCAGCGCCTCGCCGGCGCGAACCTGGCCACCGTGATGACTACCGTGCTGTTCCTCCTCCTCGCGCAGGGGTTCAGCCGCAGCTCCTACGTCGACCTCGCCCTGGTTCTGGCGGTGCTGGGGCCGGCCGGAACGCTGGTCTTCACTCGGCTCCTCTCACCCGCACGGGAGTCGCGGACGAGCAGTCCCAACGGCGGGAACACCGCATGACCGTCCGCCACGTCCTCGCCTTGGCCATGCTGGTGGTCGCCACCGCGACGCTCCTGCTGTCGGCTGGCGCTCTGCTGGTGCTGCCCCGCCCGTACGCCCGGCTGCACGCGCTGGCGCCCGCGACATCCCTCGGCGCGCCACTGGTGGCGCTCGCGCTCGCCCTGGACACCGGGCCCGGCCGCGGCGCGGTGAAGCTTCTCGTGATCGGCGCACTGCTGGCGGCCGGCGGCCCGGTCACCACGATGGCGATCGGCCGGGTCACCGCAGCCACCGACAACACCCACAGTCCTGAGGACGCCGGGACATGACCGGCGTCGCCACACTGAACGAGGTCCTGGCGCTCCTCGCGCTGCTGTTGGTCGCAGCGGTAGGCACGGTCGCGGTGCTCACCCGCGATCCCTCCCGCCAGGCAGTAGTGCTGGCCGTGCTCGGCCTGGGCCTGGCCCTGCTCTTCACCGTGCTGCAAGCCCCCGACGTGGCCCTGTCTCAGCTCGGTGTGGGCACCGCGGTGACGCCGCTGCTGATCATGCTCACGGTGCGCCGGATCCGAAGCAAGGAACACCAGGCTCGGCAAGGTGAACGGGACGAACGGGGCGGACCTGACGGGACCGGGGCCAACGGCCGGGGCGGTGGGTCGTGAGCCGCACGGCGCGCATCCGGCTGTTCTGGGGCGCCGCCGCAGTCATCGCCGCCCTGTACACGATGGCGTGCCTGCGCCTGCCGCACTTCGGAACCGCCGTTCACCCGTACGGGGACCGCGCGGTGGCCGCCACGCTCAGACAGCGCACCGCGAACACCATCTCCTCGATCAACTTCGACCAGCGGGCCTTCGACACCCTGGGCGAGGAGTCCATCCTCTTCGGCGCGGTCCTCGGCGCGACCGCCCTGCTACGGCGCACCAGCCACGACCACAACACCCGCCCGCGACCGGTGCGCGTCCTGCCCTCCACCCGCCTGTTCGGGGCCTTGCTGCTGCCGGTGGCGCTGCTGACGGGTATCTACATCGTCGCCCACGGGCAGCTCAGCCCCGGCGGCGGCTTCCAGGGCGGTGTCGTCCTGGCCACCGCACTCCACCTGGCCTACGTCGCGGCCGACTACCGGGCACTGCAGCGGATCCGCCCACGCGAGTTGCTGGACCAAGCCGATGCCGTCGCCGCCGGGGCCTTCACCGTCCTGGGTCTGGCCGGACTGGTCGCCGGAGTGGCGTACCTGCAGAACGTGCTGCCGCTGGGTACGTTCAACACACTGTCCTCAGGCGGCCTGGTCCCCGTCATCAACGCCGCTGTCGGCATCGAGGTCGCCTCGGGTGTCATCGTCGTGCTGGCCTACTTCCTGGATCAGACACTCTTCGCGACCGGCCCCGCAGGGGGAGCATTCCGCAAGAAGGCGGAGCGATGAACCTGCTCGGGCCACTGCCGTACCTGGTCGCCGGATGGCTGCTGCTGGTCGGTGTCTACGGGCTGGTGACCAGTCGCAACCTGATCCATGCCGTCGGCTGCCTGGCGGTGGCGCAGTCCTCCACGTATGTCCTGCTGTTGACGGTCGGCTTCCGGCGCGGCGGCACTGCCCCGGTCTACTCCGACACCTCACCCCGCTCCGTGGTCGTCGACCCTGTGGTCCAGGCTCTGGCCCTGACCGACGTGGTCGTCGGGGCGACCGTCACCGCCCTGCTGCTGGCTCTGGTGATCCAACTGCACAATCGCCACAGCACCATCGACCCCGACCGGCTCAACGCGCTTCGAGGCTAGGGGGACGCACACCCGATGACCGCGGCACAACTGCTTCCCCTCGCTGTCGCCGTTCCCTTGCTCGGCGCAGTCACCCTGGCGCTGGCGGGCCGGCTGCTTCCCCGACTCGGTTGCGACATTCTGGCCACCGCTTGGGCGTCGGCCGACGTGGTCCTCCTCGCCGGACTCTGGCACTGCTCGAGCCGAGGCACTCAGGTGAACTGGGTGGGAGCCTGGAAGCCCACCGGCGGCGAGGGCGTGGGCATCGTCCTGGTCGGCGACCGGATCGGCATCGGGCTCGCCCTGCTGATCACTGTGCTGATCCTGGCCGCCCTGCTGTACGCATGGCGCTTCTTCGAGGAACCCCCCGCCGGTCACCGGGGTACGTTTCCCGCTCTGATTCTGCTCTTCGAGGCCGGGATGTGCGGCTTCGCGCTGACCGGCGACCTCTTCAACGCCTTCGTGTTCTTCGAACTGATGGGCGCCGTGGCCTACGCGCTCACCGGCTACCACGTCGAGGACCCCAGGCCGCTGCAAGGGGCGCTGACCTTCGGCGTGATCAATTCCCTGGCCGCGTACTGCTCCCTGATGGGCATCGCGCTCCTGTACGCCCGTACGGGCGAGTTGGGGATGGCACAGATCGGTCGGCACCTGGCCGGCCACTCGGCCGATGCGCTGATCGTCGTGGCGTTCGTGCTCGTGCTGACCGGCCTCCTGGTCAAGGGTGCGATGGCACCCTTCCACTTCTGGCTTCCCGACGCCCATGCCGTCGCTCCGACGCCCGTGTGCATGCTGCTGTCGGGCGTCATGGTCGAACTGGGTGTCTACGGTGCCGCCCGCGTCTACTGGACCTTGTTCTCGGGGCCCGGCGGCATCCCCGCCCACGCGATGCGGGACGTTCTCACCAGCACCGGAGTGGTCACCGCTCTGCTCGGCGCGGTCATGTGCTGGCAGCAGCGGCACATCAAACGCATGCTCGCCTTCTCCACGATCAGTCACGTCGGCCTGTTCCTGGTCGGCATCTCCCTGCTGAGCCCGCAGGGTGTCACCGGCACAGCCCTGTACGTCGCCGGCCATGCCGGGGTCAAGGCCGCGTTGTTCGCACTCACGGGTGTACTACTCGACCAGCACGGATCGGTGGACGAACACAGCCTGTACGGGCGTGCCCGCGAACTGCGTCGCAGCGCGGGCATCATGTTCGTCCTCGGGGCTCTGGCTCTCGCCGGCCTACCGCCGTTCGGCACCGGACTGGGCAAGGCGCTCACCGAACACGCCGCCGGAGAATTCCTCGGCTGGCTCCCCGCCGTTTTCGTCCTGACCTCCGCGATCACCGGCGCCACCGTGTTGCGTACTGCGGCTCGCGTGTTCACCGGGGCCGGAGGCCGCCCCGACGCCACCGCCGGGGCGCAGACGCGCGGCGACCACGAGGAACCCGAGGTCCGCGATCCCGGACGGCCCGTCCCGGCCCCCATGCTGGTCGTCCCCGCACTCCTGCTCGCCGGGTCACTCGTCCTCGGTCTTCTCCCCGGCCCGGTCACTGCGCTCACCCGTGCCGGCCAGCTGTTCACCAGCAGAGCCGCTTACCTGGCCGCTGTCGGTCTGGCACCCACCAATCAGCCTGCGATGCCCGTCGTGACGCCCGTCGCGCCGCCTGTGGTGTGGACGGGCGAGGGCATCGCGTTGGGCCTGCTCTCGACCATCCTCGCAGCAGCGCTTGCCGCGACGGCCCTCTGGGGTCCGGCGCTGCAGGGAGCCGCCGCACACCGCCTGCGCGGCCTCGCCGCAGCCGTCACCCAACGCCTCGTGGCCCCGCTGCGTAGCCTGCACTCCGGGCGGCTCGGCGACAACGCGGTCTGGCTCGCGACCGGCGTCGCCGTACTTCTGGTGGCGTTCAGCACCCTCGTACAGCCCTGAGGCGAGCGCCGCCCGGCCGGAGTAGAGGGCGGACACGCCGGCGACGGAGAGTCGGGACCGGGAGTCGCTCGCCTTCCCATGCGTAGTCTGGGCAGCAGCCCCTGGGAGATTCGTGTTCCCCGAGCGCAGCCAAGCACAGGCCCTCGCGGAGGGGCGGGGCATCGAGGTCGCTTTCCTTCCGGAGGCAGTTCCTATGACATTCCAGCATCCCTCGGAGCGCGGGGGTGACGCACGCAGTCCTTTCGGGAGCTTCTCCGAGCGGGCGTCGAACCTCACCAGCTCACCCGCGTTCTTCTCCTTCTGTCTGCTCCTTGTGGGCGGCGTCCTCATCGTGCGCCTCACGGGCATGTCTCTGAGCTCGCAGCTTCTGGCAAGTGACGCCATGTCGGCGGTCACATTGCTGCTACTGGCCCTTCTCAAGAACACCGAACGGCGTGCTGAACACGCAATCCAGCGAAAACTCGACGCCATTGCCGGAGCGCTGCTGGAGCAGCAGCAAGGAGAGGGCGGAAAAGCCTTCGAGACGCTGGAGCGGGCTATCCGGATGGAGGAGGACACCTGAGCCAAGCCGGCCGACGGCCCTGTTCTGCGGGGCGTGGCAGGAAGATCGGGTTCACCGGGCAGAGCCGCCCAGCGGCGAGCGGGGTCGCCGACGGGAGATGGCGTTAGTCTGGATGGACCGGCACCGTCCGAGACGCGACGCACTCACTGCTCGCGGGGTGATGATCCCACCGATGGTGCTGTTCGGCTGCCCCTGACCCTGGCTGCGTCGCAACCAAGACGGCCAGGAGTGCCGGTGTCCAGTATCGAACAAGCAATGTCGACGTCGCCCTCCCGCGCGTCGACGGTGAGCACGCAGCAGCCGGGCTATACGGGCGTCGAGCCGTTCCCCTCGACGCGAACCGCTCTGGAACTCCAACCACAGGGATGGCGGGTGGCAGTCACGGCTGTCATCGTGGCGTTTCCGCTCCTCGCGGTCGTCCTCGCCGCGTGGGTCCTGTGGGGACAGCTGATCGGCCCGGTCGACATCGTGCTCGCTGCGGCGCTGTACGTCGTCACGGGCCTAGGCGTCACCGTCGGGCTCCACCGATGCCTGACCCACCACAGCTTCACAGCCACACCGACCCTGCGAGTCGTACTCGCGATGGCCGGGTCGATGGCCTTCCAGGGCGACGTGATCAACTGGGTCGCGACCCACCGACGCCACCACGCCTTCACCGACCGCCCCGGCGACCCGCACTCGCCCTTCCGGTACGGCACCACGCTCCGCGGCCAACTCCGGGGCCTGGCCCACGCCCACGTCGGCTGGCTGTTCACCGGTGACTCCACTCCGGCCGAGCGATATGCGCCCGACCTCCTGGCCGACCGCGCAATGCTCAGAGTCTCGGCCGCCTTTCCCGCCCTGTGCGTCCTCTCCTTGGCCCTGCCCCTTGGGCTGGGATGGGCGATCGGCGGCACCCTGCACGCCGCGCTGGCGGCCCTGCTGTGGGCAGGCCTGGTCCGCGTCGCCGTGCTCCAGCACGTCACTTGGAGCGTGAACTCGCTGTGCCACATGATCGGCCACCGTCCGTTCCGCACCCGCCGTCACGACCGCGCCACCAACCTGTGGCTGCTGGCGCTGCCGTCTTTCGGGGAGAGCTGGCACAACCTCCACCATGCCGACCCGACCTGCGCCCGCCACGGCGTCGACCGCCGGCAGATCGACCTGAGCGCCACCGTCATCCGCCTGCTCGAGCGCGCCGGTTGGGCGACCGACGTGCGCTGGCCCACCACCAGCCGCTTGGAAGGCCACCGGCTATGAACATCCCACTCCCGATCGCGGGCGCGCCGCGGTCGCCGGGCGCCGGAGCAGGACGTGTGAGCGGCCGACGCGCACGACCCGGCCCCGCGGTTGAACGAATCGCCGATCTGCTCGGGCGGACCGCGCAAGGGGATGCGGCCGCTTTCGCCGCCTTGTACGACGTGCTCGTGCCCGACATCTGGCTCGCGGCCCTCGCCGTGTGCCACGACGCTACGACAGCCCGCAAGGCGACCGAGCAGGTCTTCGTCGAGTTGTGGCGGGCTGCGCCCCTGCTGGCTGCTCAACCTGACTGCCCGGTCAGCCGGTTGCTGAGGCTCACCCACCGTGTGCTGCGTTTGCATGCTGAGCCGCCCGACTCCGAATGAGCGCGCCGTCGCCCCCGGCACATGTCAGCTCGGGCCCTGCTTGGAGTGTCGAATCCGAAGGCGCGCCCGGGGAGCCCGGGACGTGCTGCTGTGGGGGCGGTGCCGTGCGCTCGCCCGTCCGGAGGACACCGCGGTGCTACCCGGCCGACCAGCTCGTTGAGCGCGATGTGACCCCTTCGGATCCGGTGCCGCCGTCGTCAACGGAAGCCAGTCTGTCGGACGGCACCCCGCTGTTTCGTGAGATCGCGGTGGTGTGGGCTGCGTCGGGCCGGATGGTGCCGGGGCGCCCGGACCCGGAGTGGGACCGGCTGACCGCCGGACCGGGGCGACGGAGACGGGTCCTGCCGTCACCCCGTCGCTCGGCCGCATGAACCAGACGGGAATCAGAAGCAGATGCGCCCAGGGGCCGGGATGAAGCCGACGTCCTCCAACGTGTCCGTCGCGATGAGAATGGCCAGGCTGTCCATCTCGGCTTGTGCCGGCAGCTCGCCCTGGCAGGCGAATTGAACGCGCCTGTAGAGCGGCGGAGCAGGCGCCCCGGACACTCCCTCGCCCGGGGCGCCTAGCCGTTCGACCCGCGCGGCTCCCGCGCGCGGCCCAGGTTGGAACCGGGACCAGGCGCAGGCGCGTGGTCTGGCCCGAGCGTCGAGCTGGGCGGATGCCAGGCGAAGGCCACGGGTAGGAGCGGGATGCGGGCCCCCGGCCTCAGTGTCGGGGCGTGCCCGCTCGCGGCGCCTGGGCCCCACCACGACCAGGCGCCGCGGCCTCACGGGGGCGCCCAGTCGGTCGGCAAGGGTCACGACGGTTCAGAGGCCTCGCCGTCGCGCGGTGCGCAATCGCGGCGACCGGTGGGGGTCTCCCCAATCGATCGACGGAGCCGTCGGGCGGCGCCCCGGGTGTCTCCGACGCGCCGTCGCGGGCGCCACTCAGCTCGGCGCTGATCTCTCCGGCGCGGTGTGGCGGAACGCGAGGGGCTGGCGTGTAGAACCGCGGGCAGAGGACCTCGGGGAGCGGCCGCGTGGGCGTCGGATGGACGAGAGCGCAGAGGAGCTGGTGGATGGGCCGGTGGCGACAGTTGCTGGGGCGGGTGCCGGAGGGGGCCGACCGCAGAGGCGGCCCTGGTGGCCGTGTCGGGCGAGCCCGGGCGGGGCGGCCCCGACGACAGGTGGTGGGTCACCGGCCGCCCACCACGGTCCAGCGGACGTCCCGTCCCTCACCAGGTGTGCCGGTGTTCGTGCAGACCGCGGCCGGGTGGGCATGGCGGCTGCTGGTCCTGGGAGCTGCCGCCTACGCGTTGTTCCAACTGCTCGTCCGTTTCCAGCCGGTTGTGATCGCGGTGTTCCTCGGGCTGGTCGTCACCGCGCTGCTGCGGCCACTGGCCGACCGGCTGAGCAGGGTGATGCCGCGCGTGACCGCGGTGTTGTGCGCGTACGTGCTCGCGGTGTTGATCATCGCTGTCCTGCTGTCGGTCACCGGCCTGCTGGTCGCGGACGAGGCGCCGAAGGTGGTGGCGCAGTTCGACACCGGGATCGGCCGCGTCGAGCACTGGCTCGAGGGGTCGCCGTTCCATGTGCGGCCGGGCGCGTTGACGGGTCTGCAACAGAAGATCACCGCCTTCATCTCCACCCACCGCTCCAGCTTGTTGCAAAGCGCGGTCAACGGAGCGACGCAGGCCGTGGAGATCCTTACGGTGGCCGCGCTGGGGTTGTTCTGCTCGGTGTTCTTCGTCTATTCCGGGGAGCGGATGTGGGACTTCTGCCGAGACCAACTCCCGGCCGTGCGGCGGGATGGCTGGCAGCGCGGCGGGACTGCGGCCTTGGGCACGCTGTCCGGCTACATCCGCGGCATCATCCTGGTCGCGGCCACCAACGCAGTGCTGGTCGGCATCGCCTTGTTCGCGCTGCGGGTGCCCCTGGCCGGACCGCTGGCCATGCTGGAATTCCTGGCCGCGTTCGTGCCGTTGATCGGCTCACCCGTGGCCCTCGCCGTCGCGAGTGCGGTGGCGCTGGCGGCCCGCGGCCCGATCACTGCCGTGATCGTGCTGGGCCTGATCGTCGTGATCGGGGAGATCGAAGGGCATCTCCTGCACCCGTTGATCATGAGCTGGGCCGTGCGGCTGCACCCCGTCGTCGTAGCCGTCTCGGTGATCGCGGGAACCATCGCGCTCGGGATCATCGGCGCGGTTCTCGCTGTTCCCGCCGTCTCTGTCGTGTGGGCTGTCACCCAGGCCCTGCGGACACCGGCGTCCCCGGAGCGGAGCACCCGCGGGGCCCGCGCCACCTGAACACGGAAGCTTCCACTGACCTTGTGGCTGGTCGATTGGAGTGGCTTGCCCACGTGTCTGCCCGGAAACCGGCCGCCCGGCAGTGATGATGGGGCCATGAGCACCTCGGATGATGGCGACAAGGCCCAGGCAGACGACGAGACAAGGGAGCGGTCTGCAGAGCAGCGGAACATCACAGCGCCCACTCCAAAGGACGTCCGGGCCAAAGGCGACGATGAGGAGGACGATGGCGAGGACGCTGAGGAGAGCGAGCCGCCCTCAGCAGACAAGTAGCTGATCGGGCGACAGCTCCCTGATGCCCCTGCTCCGAGTGGCGCCGCGCCGGTGCGGCACAAGGCCCACGGAGTCCTGAGATCGTGAGCAGCAGCGGGAGGTGCGGCCGATGTGGCATGACCTGTGGGTCGTTCAGGTTCCCATCGCGGAGAAGATCATCCGCACCGTGCTGGTCTACGTGCTGATCCTCGGCCTGTTCCGGATCAGCGGGAAGCGAGGGCTGGCGAACCTCAACACCTTCGACTTCGTCGTGATCTTCCTGCTGTCGAACGTGGTTCAGAACGCGGTCATCGGATCGGACAACAGCCTCCTGGGTGGTGCGATCGGCGCCGTGACCCTCGTTGTCCTGAACTCGGCGGTGAACCGATGGGTGGCTCGCGACCGCCGAGCCGAGCGCCTGCTCGAGGGCACCGCCACCACGGTGATCGCCGACGGAGAGGTCGTACCGGACGCCCTCCGGCACCTGGCGCTACGCAGCGGAGAAGTCGAGCTCGCGGTTCGAATGCAGAACGGCGGCACCATCAGTGATGTTGCCGTCGGGAGCCTTGAACCGGACGGTCACCTGGCGATCACACTCAAGGACGACCGCCAGGGTTCCACCCGAGAGGACATCCAGGCGCTGGACGCCCGGCTCGCCGCGATCGAGGAACTCCTCACCACCGTGGTCGGCACGCGTGCTGCCAAGCCGCCACTGCGGCGACCGGGGCAGACAGAAGAGGCGGGACGTCGAACGCGATGCGGTGCGGAGGCTCAGGTGGGGCGCGTCTCCCGTTCTGGGAAGCGATGGTGTTCCAGGAGCTGGATGAAGTGCTTCCAGAAGTCCGGGCCGGGGGATTGGCCGGGACCGGCGGCGAGGACTCCGGGCATGGTTGCGAGACTGGGCGTGGCGAGACTGCCGGGGAGCATGCCAGGGGCTCGGAGCAGTGTGGTGGCCTCCCCGAGAGTGGCCAGGGGCTTTCCGTGCAGATAGGCCTCGGCAAGGAATCGGAGTGCGGCCGCGTCGCCTGCGAGTGCGTCGATGCTGTCTTGTCCTCCCGGGACCAGGACGGCGTCGTACAGCACGGAGCCGACGGTGGCGATCGCCCGGTCCACCGGAACCCGCGCGCCGTCTCGACCGCGCACGGAGCCGTCCTCGGCGGCGAGGGTCTCGACGATCAATCCCTGGGCGGCGAGTCCACGAGCGCCGGCCACGTCTTCGGCGTCGACGCCGGGGGCGATCAGCACAGCGACTTTGCGGGTGCGAACTGACGTGCCCCGAAGGTTGTCCAGACTCAGCGCTGGAGAGGCGGCCACGGTCTTCCCGGCGTTCGCCTCGGTGGTCGCGACCGCCGGCGCGGCGGCCTCGGGTTCGTGGACCCCGATGCCGTGAGCAACGTCGGCGGCCAGCTGCGGGTCAACCCGGGTCAGGTTGTCGACCATGCGGGTACGCACCGCACGGTCGTTGACCTTGCCCAGTTCGAAGCGGAACGCCGCAACGATGTGCCTCTGCTCCCAGTCGGTCATGCTGTTCCAGAAGAGGGTGGCCTGGCTGTAGTGGTCTGCGAAGCTCGGGCTGCGGTGCCGGATCACGGCGCCCTCGATCCGCTCCTGGTGGTGCTGGAACACTCCGGTGGCCAGACCCCCGCCCATCGCTGCCGGGCAGCCACCGCCGAGTGAGTTCGGCGAGTAGCTGGTGCCGGGATGGATCACCTGCTGACCGAAGCCGTCACGGTGGTTGGTGTTCACATCGGCCAGGGGTCGGTTCACCGGAAGCTGGGAGAAGTTAGGGCCGCCGAGCCGGATCAGCTGGGTGTCCAGGTAGGAGAAGTTACGCCCTTGCAGCAGCGGGTCGTTGGTGAAGTCGATGCCGGGCACGATGTTGGCCGTGTGGAAGGCGACCTGCTCGGTCTCGGCAAAGAAGTTCTGTGGATTGCGGTCGAGCACCATTCGGCCGATGACCTTGACCGGCACCAGTTCCTCGGGCACCAGTTTGGTGGGGTCCAGCAGGTCGAAGGCGAAGGCGTGCTCGTCCTCCTCCGCGATGAGCTGGACACCCAGCTCCCACTCCGGGTAGTCGCCCGCCTCGATGGCGTCCCACAGGTCGCGGCGGTGGAAGTCCGGATCGCGTCCGGCGGTGATCTGGGCCTCGTCCCATACCTGGCACGCCACGCCGAGCTTGGGACGCCAGTGGAATTTCACGAACGTCCCACGGCCGTCGGCGGTGACGAAGCGGAAGGTGTGGACGCCGAAGCCCTGCATCATCCGGAAGCTGCGCGGAATCGCCCGGTCCGACATCGCCCACATGAGCATGTGCGTGGACTCCGGCTGCAACGAGCAGAAGTCCCAGAACGTGTCGTGCGCGGACCCGCCCGTCGGCATCTCGTTGTCCGGTTCCATCTTCACCGCGTGCACGAAGTCGGGGAACTTCGCGGCGTCCTGGATGAAGAAGACGGGCATGTTGTTGCCGACGAGGTCGTAGTTGCCCTGCCGGGTGTAGAACTTCGTGGCGAAGCCGCGTACGTCACGTACCGTGTCGGCCGATCCGCGCGGCCCCTGGACCGTGGAGAACCGTACGAAGACCGGCGTTCGCCGACCGGGGTCTTGCAGGAAGTCGGCGCACGTGTACCGGGCCAGCGACTCGTACGGCTCGAAGAAGCCGTACGCGCCGGCGCCCCGGGCGTGGACCACCCGCTCGGGGATCCGCTCGTGGTCGAAGTGCGTGAGCTTCTCGCGGACCTGGAAGTCCTCCAGCAGGGTGGGCCCACGTTCGCCGAGTCGCAGCGAGTTGTCGTTGTCCTCGACTCGAACCCCCTGGTCGGTGGTCAGGGCCCCGCTCGTAGGCGTAGCGCGGGAGCTGTCCAACTGCCGCCCCTTTTGATCGCCCCGTTCCTCCTGTGGGGGCTCGGTGCGGCCTGCGCGCCTGTCGCGGTCGCGGGGCTGTTCTGGGTCGACGAGTGTCATGACGGTCTCGATTCCGCTGTTTCTCGCGCTTTACCTGGTCACGGTCCAGAAGGCTTCAGAACACCTCCTGTCGGCGTCGATGAATTGGCTGCCACTGTCTGGTGGTCGGCACGTTGCTCGATCTTCGAGCAGCGTGTCCTTGATGGGCTGCAGCATGTTCCGCGCTTGTCCCACCACGGCCTGGCTAAACACCCTCCTCCCTCCTCGTGTTTGGCTCCCTCCGGGATGGGCACACGCGGGTGCAGGCGGAAGGAGATCGCCATACCCCTGGCTTTTGGCGCTGTCGACCGTCTTCGCGGGCTCCTGGGCGGCCGATCCGTGGCGCGGACGGGGCGAGGAACGACAGCCTCCTGCCCTGACACGCCTAGGGAGGGTGGGAAGGCCCCGCTGACACGAGACCGGAGTTGGGGGGGCGAAGGCCGTCTGTCACCGATGCAGGAAAGGCGCTGATCATGGACAGTGTGGACATAAGGGAGTGGCGCGAGAACGACGTGGTCGACGAGGACGGCAAGAAGGTCGGCACGCTGGAGTCGGTATACGTCGACACCGCCACTGACGAGCCGTTCTTCGCCACCGTCGTGGTAGGACTGCCGACCAGAAGACGCCTGGTGTTCGTGCCGCTGGCCGGCGCGCTGGTCGGTCCCGGATACGTCAAGGTGGCCTTCGCGAAGGCCGTGGTGAAAGGGGCGCCGGCGATCGACGCCGACGGCGTCCTTGCCGCCGAGCAAGAGCCTGCGGTCTTCGCCCACTATCAGCTCGCGTACAGCCAGGGCGCCGGCGGCGAACGCCGCCTGGCCCGTCGCTGACAAGGGGAGAGGTGACCAAGATGGTCCTGATCCTGCTGCTGGTCCTCGCCGCGGTCCTGCTCGGCATCATCGGATCCGTCGTCAAAGGGTTGCTTTTTCTGCTCCTCATCGGCATCGCCGTTTTCGCGGTCGCACTTCTGCTGAGCGCCCTCCGGTTCCGGCGAACCGGACGGCGACCCACGCGTTGAATACTCGGACCGGAAAGGTTCGCCCGGTGAGCGATGCCCGCAGGATGACTCCGGCGCGCGCGGCCCGGAGTAGCCTGCGCCGGTGAAGGTCTATCCCCTCTGGCACATCGGTCACCAGAACGAAGCCGGCCCCGTCGGCGAAACGGTTCACCTCGACGACGGAGGCGACGTGTTCGTCGATGAGCAAGACGGTGACGACGTCACGCTGCTCGGCATCTACTCGTCCGAGGCCGGGGCCGGGGAGCGGATGCTGCGCGCGCGTCTCCTACCGGGGTTCGCCGCCGAGCCCGACTGCTTCCATCTCGGGGAGTACGACCTCGACAGGGATCACTGGACCGAGGGCTTCGTCTGCGTGCCGGTGCGCGACGCGCCCAGCCGGTGAGGCACTCGGTCGAATGCGCCCGGCCGGCCCCCGTCCAAGCAAGCAAGCTGCCTACAGAGGGCCGGGAAAGTAGTAGCCGCTGACCTGCTGGTAGTAGTCGGGCGTGCCGTCGAGCCGGTCGCGGTCGTACTCCGGGGCGTTCTTGATCGCGTCCTTGCTGCGGTCGACGTACACCACGCGGTCGACCGGGTCGACCTTGAGGATCATGCCGACGGGCAGCAGGGCCTGCCTGCCGAAGATCCACCTTCCGATGTCCACGAGGATGTGGCGGGCATCGGTCTCGTCGTCGTGCTTGTCGACCTTCCCGATGCGGCCGTCCGTCGCCTCCACCTCGAATCCGGCCAAGTCCATTCCGCTCTGGTAGCCGGTGCCCTGACGGTAGGTCCAGTTGCTGCTCTCCACGATCTGATCCTCCTGGATGCTCGGTGGATGCGGGCCCTTCACGGACCCGCATCCGAGCGCCTGCCCCGGATCACAGCACCCACACGTGTTCCTCGGATGCCACGGAACGGCCTCCAACCTGACCGTTTGGGCGCCCGGGCACAGGTTAGGAGCCCGGTAGTGGCGCACGTGGGGTGACCGCCAGGTGACTGGCCGTCATACATGCGACCACCGTGAAGGGAGCCTGCGTCATGCCGGTCGAGTGGTCCTTGATCCTGGCAGTCGTCGCCGCAGCCGCGCTCGGCGTTCCGGTGTTCGCGCTGTCGAGACGCCGGCCCCGGCGGCTCAGGGAGCGGTTCGGGCCCGAGTACGTGAGTGCGGTGGAGGCCCATGAGGGAAGCGCCAGGAAGGCGAACCGTGCTGTGCGGGAGCATGAGCGACAACTGGAAGCCCTCCCCATCGGCACGCTCGATGCCGCCCGGACGGAACGACTGAGGACGCGGTGGCGCGGACTGCAACGGCAGTTCGTCAACGCGCCCGTAGCCGTGGTGGCCTGCGCGGTCGAGGCGATGGACGAGTTGTTGGATGACATGGGCCTGCCTGCCAACCGTGAGGACCGGCAGATCCTCCTGAGGTCCTGGGATGAGCGGGCTGTGCGGTGCTACCGCCATGCGCACGGGGTGGTGGATCGCACAGGCTCCGGAACAGTGTCGACGGAGGAACTCCGCCAGAGCTTTGTGAGCGCCCGGAGCGTCTGCGAGTTGCTGGCCGGGGCGCAGCCCCCGTCGCGCCGCGCGCGTGCCCGTGGGGCCCGGCTGACGAGCGGGAGGGTGTCGTGATCGAGAAGCAGGCCACGCAGGAGGAGGCGGCTCGAATCGGGCCGGCCGAGTACGCGGTTCGCATGGACGGCGCGTTCGCGCGAGCGACGGAGGAGGTCCGGCCGGGGGAAGAGCGGCAGGAGACGCCGCCTCGGGCGGAGAAACTGCGCCAGGACGGCTGGGACACACGGTCGGAGGCGAGCGCGGACCGGGACCGGTCGCCCCTTCTGGATCCCCTCGTCGTCCAGCGTCTCCGCGACGACTGGCAGGAGGCCCAGTACGACTTCGTCGACGACCCGCATCAGGCGGTGGAGCGGGCTGACGCGATCGTGGTGCGTGCCGCCCGGCGACTCGCCGAGGCGGTACTGGAACGCAACGCCGACGTCCGGAAGGGATGGTGTCCCACCGGACCGGGCAGCGCCGCGCAGGACACAGGGACCTCGACCGAACAGCTCAGGGTCGCCCTGCAGCAGTACCGCGACGTTCTGGACCGGGTCCTGGATCTCTGACGACCAGGGCCCGCGCCAGGACGAGTAAGGAAGGGAGCCGGGCGATGAGCCCGGCTTCCCTGCTGCGGAGCTCGGGATGGTTGCGCGCCGACCCGTCCGGAGCGGGCACCCCGCGGCGCTCCAGCGGTTGCCGTCCACCTTCCGGCCGGTCTCGACGCCGGACTCGTCACACGTCACGAACGAAGCGACGGACGGGCCTGCGGCCTTGAGGGCGTCGGCCGGCCCGGCAGAACGCAGACGCCGGCGGCTGCGACACGATCGGGCGGCTCTCGACGTTCCGTCATGCCGCGCCTGCGCGGCCTCGACCGCAGGAGGCGCGCAGGGCCGCACCGTGCCGCCGGAGGGCAAGCGGTCGGGCTGCCCGTCGTGCGTGCTCTGCCCCGCCGCAGAGGCGGGCTGTCGGTAGCATGGCTGGTGACTGGGCTGGACGAGGTGTCGCCCGGGCGCGGTGCCGGCTCGGGCAGGTGGATGGAGACGGAATGCCCCAAGGCCTCCCGGACGCGGGCGACGCCGACCGGCGCGTGGACCAGGGGTCCACCGGAGCGGCCATCGACGCCTTGGTGGCTGAGGTCAACGCGCTGCGCGCGGAGCTCCAGCGTCGGCACCTGCTCGATCTCGCCACGGGCGTGCTCGTTGGGCGCCACCAGGTCACCCCGGCGGCGGCCGGCTCCATGCTCGAGGAGATGGCCTCCGGGGCCGCGGTCGAGGTCGCCGATCTCGCGGCCGACATCGTCAACGAGGCCAGCGGTGATCCTGGCACCGCGCCCGCGAGCACGAGCACGAGCACGAGCCCTGCTCCGGTCGCCGGCCGTCGTCGAGTCGTGGACGAGGCGCGATCGAGGCGTCGGGTCAGCGGGGCCGCCGAGCTCGGCCTGGACCTCGACGACGTCGCGGCCATGCTGCTGGAAGGGCCACTGGCCCGCCTCGGGGTCGACGCGCTGATGGTCTGGCAACGCGCCCAGGCCGACTGTCTGGCGTTGAAGGCCGCCGTGGGGGTCGGCCCGCTCGCGGCAGCGCGATGGTCATGGATTCCACCGCAGTGGTCGACGGTGCCGCACCACGTGACGACCTCCGGAGTGCCCCAGTGGTTTCCCGCCGGGATCAGCGTGGAGGGGACGCTTCCGGGCGCCGAGGACGCCCCGCGCGCCGTCCTGCCGCTCCGCGACGGCGGGGTCGCCGTCGGGGTCGTGCTGCTGCTGTGGTCCGCTCAGCAGCCCTTGGACGAGGAGATCCGTCTCCAGGCGGCCGGGGCGGTGGAGGTGCTCGCCCGGGTGCTCGGCCAGGATCAGTCACTCAAGGATTCGGCGATGTCCCGGCCGGTCCTCGCCGCCGTGCTTGACCTGCTCGCTCAGCCCGCGGTTCTGCTGCACGGCGGCGGCGCACCCGGGGGCCCTTTCGTCGAGTACTTGAACGCTGCCGCCCGTCGGGCCGGCTCTGGGGCTCCCCATCCTGTCGGACGGCCGTTCGCGCAGGTCTTTCCCCACGTGCACGCCGACGTTCTGACCATGGTCGACGCGTCCCGTCGCAGCGGAGACTCTCAGCGGGCCTCACGGGTACCCCCCACGCGGCCCCCGGGAGGCCCGGCTCCACTGCTCAATGTGCGGGTACTGGCCCTCGGCGAAGAGCGCAGCGTGGTGCTCTGGCACCAGGAGAACCAGGACCACAGCTTCTCCGTGCTCCAACGAGCCGGCCGGCTGGGATCCCTCGCGGCCTTCGAGGACGACCTCACGTCAGGGACCGCCCAGTGGGCCGAGCTGGTGCCCGGCTGTCTCGGGCTCCCAGCGGGGACGCCTCCCTTCCCGCTGCACGCCCTCGGGGCCCTCCTGCTCCCGGACGACCGGCCCGAGCTGGAGGAGTCGCTGCAGCGGCTGACGGTGCGCCTCGAAGGCGTGAGCGCCGTGCTGCGGCTGCCTCGGCCCGAGGGCGGTGTGCGGCACATCCGGCTGATCGCCGAACCGCTGCTGACCCACGGCACGCTCACTGGCATCACCGGCTTCTTCCAGGACGTCTCGATCCAGCACCAGACCGAGGCGGCTCTCGCGGCGACGTTCGACGAGCTCGGCTCGGTCCAGGCCAAGGCCGCGATCCGGCACCAGCTCGCGCTGCAGCTGCAGCGGGCCATCGTCCCTGATCTGCCCTCCTCTCACGACCTGCCGGGCGTCGAGGTCGCCGCCCGCTACCGGCCCGCGGCTGAGGAGTACCGCGTCGGGGGCGACTGGTACGACGTGCTGAGACTGCCGAACGGTGAGGTCATGATCGCCGTCGGCGACGTGGCGGGGCACGGGATCGACGCGGCGACAGGGATGGTCGCCCTGCGCAATGCCCTGCGCGGCCTGGCGTTCTCCGGCGAACCGCCGGGCCGGCTGATGCACTGGCTCAACGAGGTCACTCTGCACACCCCGGGGCATCCCACCGCCACCGCTGTCTGCGCCCGCTACGATCCGGAGCTGCGCCGGCTGCACTGGACGAGCGCCGGGCACCTCCCGCCAGTGCTTCTGCGCGAGGGCCGGGCGGAGCTGCTCGCCTCCTCCGCCAACCTGCTGCTCGGTGCCGCCCCGGACATCACCTACCAGGAGTCCGAGGCCACGTTGCGCAGCGGGGACATGCTGTTGCTCTTCACCGACGGTCTGATCGAGCGGCGGCACGCCGGAATCGACCAGTCCCTGGTCACGCTCCGCCGAGCGGCCGAGCGTCTTCCCGAGGAGAGTCTGGACGTCCGGGCGGACGACCTGCTGGCCACCGCCGTCGGGGACACCGACGACGACGCGAGCCTGGTCCTGGTGCGGATCACCTGAGCCTGCGCCGGATCCGCTCCAGCAGGTCGGTGGCGTCCACCGGCTTGACCACGTAGTCCGTGGCGCCGGCCGCGAACATCGCGTCCCGGTCCCCGGGCAGGGCCTTGGCAGTCACGGCGATCACCGGCACATCGCCGTACCCGGCCATGCCCCGGAGCTGCCGGGTGGCCTCGTAGCCGTCCAGCTCCGGCATCATCAGATCCATCAGGACCACGTCGATGTCATCACGGCCGGAAAGGATCTCCAGCGCGGCGCGGCCGTTCTCGGCGGTCACGACGTTCGCCCCGTGCAGTTCCAGGATGCCGCTGAGCGCGAAGACGTTGCGCTGGTCGTCGTCGACGACCAGCGCCGTCCGGCCGTCCAGGTCGCTGCTCAGCCGGACCGCCGCCGTACCCCGGTCCGCAGAGGGTTCGTGCTCGGAGACTTCCTCTCCGGGTGAAGACGCTTGGACCGGCAGCAGCAGGGTGAAGCGGCTGCCCTGGCCGAGGGTGCTCTCGGCCTCGATGACGCCGCCCAGCAGTTGGGCGATCTGACGGCTGATCGAAAGCCCGAGTCCGGTGCCTCCGTAGCGGCGGCTGGTGGTTCCGTCGGCCTGCTGGAAGGCGCCGAAGATGCTCTCCAGGTGTTCCGCGGCGATGCCGATGCCGGTGTCCTCGATCCGGAAGGCCACCACGCTGTCCGCGCCCCGCAGCTGTTCGGGCAGCTGCTGCGGATCAGCACTCTCGACCCGCAGCTCCACTCGCCCGGCGTTGGTGAACTTGACGGCGTTGGAGAGCAGGTTGCTCAGCACCTGGCGCAGCCGCTGCTGGTCGGTGACCAGTTCTGTGGGCAGGTCGGGGCCGGTGCTGACGCGGAACTCCAGCGCCTTTTCGCCGGTGAGCGGCCGGAAGGTGGTCTCCAGCGAGTCCAGCAGCGGGCGTAGCGCGAACCGGTCGGGATTCAGGTCGAGCTTGCCGGCCTCGACCTTGGACAGGTCGAGGATGTCGTTGATCAACTCCAGCAGGTCCGAGCCCGCCGAGTGGATCACCGTGGCGTAGCCGACCTGCTTGTCCGTCAGGTTGCCTCCGGGGTTCTGCGCCAGCAACTGGGCCAGGACCAGCAGGCTGTTGAGCGGGGTGCGCAGTTCATGGCTCATGTTGGCCAGGAACTCCGACTTGTACATCGACGCCGTCGACAGCTGCTGGGCCCGCTCCTCCAGTTCCTGCCGCGCCTGCTCGATCTCCAGGTTCTTCGCCTCGATGTCGGCATTGCGGTCCGCCAGCAGGCCTGCCTTCTCCTGGAGTTCGGCATTCGAGCGCTGCAGCTCCTGCTGTCGCTCCTGGAGTTCCGCCGTCAGCCGCTGGGACTCGGTCAACAGCTCGTCGGTGCGGGTGTTCGCCAGCAGCGAGCCGACGTTGACGCCGAGTGCTTCGGTCACCTGGACCAGGAAGTCCCGGTGCACCTGGGCGAAGGGGCGCAGCGACGCCAATTCGATCACGCCGAGCAGCTGGTCCTCCATGACGATGGGCAGCAGCAGGAGCGAGGCGGGCTCCGCGCTTCCCGATCCGGAGGCGATGGTGAGGTAGCCGGACGGCAGGTCCTCGATGAGCAGGGCGCGCCGGTTGCGTGCGCACTGGCCCACCAGGGACTCGCCGATGCGGAAGCTCAGCTGCCGGCCGCCGGGCACGCCGTAGGCGCCAACGCGGTTGAGGCGCGTTCCCTCCTCGGTCTCCTGCACGAGGTAGAACGCGCCGATCTGGGCGTTCACCAGCGGCGTGACCTCGTCCAGTACGAGTTCCGCAACTGCGGAGAGGCTCCGCGGGCCCTGCATCAGGGCGGAGATCCGGGCCAGGTTGCTCTTGAGCCAGTCCTGCTCCTGGTTGCGGCGGGTGGTCTCACGCAGCGACTCGACCATCGCGTTGATGTTGTCCTTGAGGTCGCCGACCTCGCCGGGGGCCTCGACCGCGATCGACCGGGTCAGATCCCCCTCCGCGACCGCGCTGGTGACCTCGGCGATGGCGCGGACTTGCCGGGTCAGGTTCCCGGCCAGCTCGTTGACGTTTTCGGTCAGTCGCTTCCAAGTGCCCGAGACGCCCTCGACCTCGGCCTGGCCGCCGAGCTTGCCTTCGCTGCCAACCTCGCGGGCGACGCGGGTGACCTCGGCGGCGAAGGCGGAGAGCTGGTCGACCATGGTGTTGATGGTCGTCTTCAGCTCCAGGATCTCCCCGCGGGCATCGACGTCGATCTTGCGGGTGAGGTCGCCCTGGGCGACGGCGGTGGTCACCTGGGCGATGTTGCGCACCTGGTTGGTCAGGTTGGTGGCCATCGAATTGACGTTGTCGGTGAGGTCCTTCCAGGTCCCGGCTACGTTCGGTACCCGGGCCTGGCCGCCGAGGACACCCTCTGTGCCGACCTCGCCGGCCACGCGAGTGACCTCGTCGGCGAAAGCGGACAGCATGTCCACCATGGTGTTGATGGCCTCCGCAAGGCCCGCCACCTCGCCACGGGCCTCGACCGAGATCTTGCGGGACAGGTCGCCCCGTTCGACCGCCTGGGCTACCTGTGCGATGGAGCGCACCTGGCTGGTCAGGTTGGAGGCCATGACGTTGACGTTGTCGGTGAGGTCCTTCCAGGTTCCACCGACGCCGCGGACCGTTGCCTGGCCGCCGAGCTTGCCCTCGGTGCCGACCTCGCGGGCTACACGGGTCACCTCATCTGCGAAGGCGGAGAGCTGGTCGACCATGGTGTTGATGGTCTCCTTCAGCTCCAGGATCTCGCCGCGGGCGTCCACGGCGATCTTCTGGGTGAGGTCGCCGCCCGCTACGGCGCCGGCGACCTGTGCGATGGCCCGCACCTGGCTGGTGAGATTGCCGGCCATGAAGTTGACGTTGTCGGTCAGATCCCGCCAGGTGCCGGCCACCCCTGGCACACGGGCCTGCCCGCCCAGCCGTCCCTCGGTTCCCACCTCCCGGGCCACGCGGGTGACCTCGTCGGCGAAAGCGGAGAGCTGGTCCACCATCGTGTTGACCGTGTTCTTCAGCGCGAGGATCTCGCCGAGCGCGTCGACCTCGATCTTCTGCGTCAGGTCCCCCTTGGCGACCGCCGTGGTGACCTGGGCGATGTTGCGGACCTGGTCGGTCAGGTTGCGGGCCATCGCGTTGACGGAGTCGGTCAGCTCCCGCCACACCCCGCCCACGCCGGGCACCTGGGCTTGTCCACCGAGCCTGCCGTGGCCGCCCACCTCCTGCGCGACCCTGGTCACCTCGGAGGTGACCAGGGAAAGCTGGTCGAGCATGCCGTTGAAGACCTGGGCGATCTCACCGAGCAGCCCGTCGGCACCGACGACCAGACGCGCGGAGAAGTCGCCGTCACGCACCGCTGTCAGCCCCGCCAAGAGCTGCCGCAGCTCCTTCTCACCGGGGCCGGCGGAGCCGTCCGGCCGCGCGCCGTTCGCCGGAGTATCCATCACGCTTCACGTCCTCGAAGGTGGCAGGTCAGCGGGTGGCCTGGTCGGGTCCCGTCGCCATCGTGCCACGGTCGCGGTGGCTGGGGCACTGGACCTTGGACAATGCGAGGGGCGTCGCTGGAGCGGCGCCTGTCCGAGCCGGAGGGCGGCAAGAGAGCGCATCCGTCAAACCGGCGGTAGCCTCGGAGCTGCTTTGCCTGCGCTTTCACGTTGCATCGCCCGGCGAGTGATGCGGGCGGCAATGGGTAGCAGGCAGTGGTGAGGAGTACGCAAACTATTGGCGAGCAGCTGGGGAGACGTCCAGCATGACCGAGCAGCCGCAGCCGGGCGGGCCGGCGGTGGAATCGGGCCGACTCAGGGTGGCGGTTGCGGTGGAACCGGGCATGGGGGTCGTCACCGTGGCCGGCGAGCTCGACCACGACTCTGTCGGCGCGCTGGATTCAGCGTTTGATCAACTGACGCAGGCGGAGGTCTCCAGAGTCCTGCTGGACTGTCGTGAGCTCGGCTTCTGTGACTCCACCGGACTCAATGCCCTCCTGCGAGCGCGTCTGAGCGCCGGTGAGGCGGGCCGGCGCTTCGGGCTGGTCGCTCCCGGTCCTCAGCTCCAGCGGTTGCTCACGGTGACGGGAGCTGCGGAGGTCTTCGAGGTCTACCCGGATCTGGACACTGCTCGGGTGGACACGTGACGGGCCGGGAGGCGAGGCCCGAGGTCGGTGGGCGGACTGCGCACCAGGTGCGGCGTCTGCGTCTCAGAGGGTCCTCGGGTGTGGTCGGCAGGGCCCGTGACTTCAGCCGGGATGTCGTGACCGAGTGGGGCTGGGCTGATCCGGCGGGCGCTGACGCGGAGGAGACCATCGAGGACGTCCTGCTGGTTGTCTCCGAGCTCGTGTCCAACGCGATGATCCACGGTGGCGGGGCAGTGGAACTGGTGCTCGATGTCGATCCGGTGCGGCTGACGGTTGGGGTGAGCGATCTCAGTCCTGTCCGCCCGGTCGCGCGGGAACCGGAGGTTCCCGCGCGACCGGGCGGACACGGACTTCTGGTCGTGCGCAGGCTGTGCGCACGATGGGGCACCACTCCGTTGGCCGACGGCAAGTTCGTCTGGGCGGAGTTCGACGCCGTGTGAGCACCGGTTCGGCTGAGGCTAATCGTGCTGGAGGCCCTCGCGGAGAGTCTCCAGGGTGCTGTGCAGCAGCCGGGAGACCTGCATCTGGGAAACTCCGATGCGCTCGCCGATCTGTGTCTGCGTCAACTCCTCGACGAAGCGCATGGAAAGGATCGCGCGGTCGCGGTCGGGCAGTCGCGCGATGAGCGGCCTCAGGGCGGTCATCGACTCGACCTTCTCCAGTGCCGGGTCGACGTAGCCCAGGCGACGCTCCAGCGGTCCCTCGTCCTCGGGGTCGGCCGTCGCGGGCGCTTCGAGAGTGCCGGCGGTGTAGGCGTTGCCGGCGATCTGCCCGTCGACGACCTCTGCCTCGGTGATGTCCAGGTGCGCGGCGAGTTCGGCGACGGTCGGCTCGCGATCGAGCCGCTGTTCCAGGAGCTCGTTGGCCTTGGCCAGGCGCAGTCGGAGCTCCTGCAGCCTCCGGGGGACCTGGACGGACCAACTGGTGTCACGGAAGAAGCGCTTGATCTCACCGGTGATGGTCGGCAGGGCGTAGGTCAGGAACTCGACCTCGCGGTCCGCGTCGAAGCGGTTGATGGCCTTGATCAGCCCTATGGTGCCCACCTGGACGATGTCCTCCATGGGCTCGCTGCGGTGGCTGAACCGCGAGGCGGCGTAGCGCACCAACGCCATGTTGAGCTCGACCAGTGTGTTGCGTACGTAGGAGTACGCGCTGGTGCCTTCCTCCAGCGACCGAAGACGGGTGAAGAGCACCTTGGAGAGTTCGCGCGCGTCCGCGGTCGCCAGACCAGCTGGATCGGGTATCACCGGCATGCCGTCCAGCTCGGGTACTGCCGGCGCGTGGCCGACAGGCCCGTCGTGCGTCCCGACCTGCTCTGCGGCGGTGGCTTGGGTGAAGGTCCTGGACATGCGGCTCCTCTTGGCACGTGGTCCGCGCCTGGGTGTACGGCGGGACTCGGTTTCTTGAGGCATCTCCGTTCGCCTACCCCAGGGGCGCCCCAATGATGCGCCCATTCGTTGCCGAACCGTGATCTGACCCCAGCCCAGTGACTTTCCGTGACGCCTACTAGCTCCTTGTGATGATTGGGTTGCGCCACTTCGGGGACGGTGTCGAGCGGCCGGCTGGACGCCGGAAGGGGCAGGGCCGCCGAGAGTGCCAGCCGGTCCGGGGGGACGAGCAGGCGTTCATACCTGGCGTCCGGTCGCCGTCTGCGGTACCGCCATGGCGCTCAGCGGCTGGGCGATCGATTCCAGACTTCGCCGCTCTGCCCGGACGCCGATGGCAGCCTCCACCAGACCCGCTGCGACCATGAGACCCGCGCCGATGCAGAAGGCGAGTGTCGTGTCGGTGGTCTTGCCGCTGCTGACCAGCCCGTTGAAGAGCAGCGGGCCGGTGATGCCACCCAGTGCGGTCCCGACCGCGTAGAAGAAGGCGATGCAGAGGGCCCGGGTCTCCAGCGGGAAGATCTCGCTGACGGTGAGGTAGGCCGAGCTCGCTCCGGCTGAGGCGAAGAAGAGCACGATTGTCCAGCAGGCGGTCATCGTGACCGCGTCCAGCACACCGCGCTGGAACAGGAAGGCCGTGCCGAACAACAGAACGCCGGACAGGATGTACGTCCCGGCGATCATCGGCTTGCGGCCGACGGTGTCGAATAGCCGGCCCAGGAGCAGCGGGCCGAGGAAGTTCCCGACCGCGATGACGACGAAGTAGTAGCCGGTGTCGCCGGTGGGGGTCTTGAAGAAGGTGGTCAGGATCACCGCGTAGCCGAACGTGACCGCGTTGTAAAGGAAGGCCTGCCCGATGAAGAGCGCCAAGCCCAGGATCCCGCGCCGCGGGTACTCGCGGATCACGGTGCGTGCGATCTCCGTGAAGCTGATGCTGTGCCGCTGTCGCACAGTCACGGATTCCTCCACCGGCTCGAGTTCCACGCCGGTGTTGTCGGTGATCTCCTGCTCGATCTCGGCGACCAGCCTTTCCGCTTCTTCGGCGCGGCCGTGGGTGAACAGCCAACGAGGGCTCTCCGGTACGTGCCGCCGGACCAGCACGATGACGAGTCCGAGCACGACACCGATGGCGAAGGCCAGCCGCCATCCGAGGTCCGTGGCGAAGATGGCGGTGTTGAGGAGCACGATGGAGGCCAGGGACCCGACCGCCGCCCCCACCCAGAAGCTGCCGTTGATGATCAGGTCCACACGGCCGCGGGCGCGGGCCGGGATCAGTTCGTCGATGGCCGAGTTGATGGCCGCGTATTCGCCGCCGATTCCGAAGCCGGTGAAGAAGCGGCAGACGAAGAAGAACCAGGCTGTCCAGGACAGGCTGGTGAGGGCCGTGGCGGACAGGTAGACGGCAAGGGTGATCATGAAGAGTTTCTTGCGGCCATGGAGGTCGGTCATGCGCCCGAAGAAGAGCGCTCCGCAGCAGGCCCCGGCGACGTAGATGGCCGCCGCGAAGGTGGTGACCTGAGCGGTGGTGATGTTGATGCCGCTGCCGTGCTCCGCCAGTCGCGAGGCCATGTTGCCGACGATCGTGACTTCCAGGCCGTCCAGAATCCAGACCGTGCCGAGCCCGATCACGATGCGCCAGTGCCACCTGGACCAGGGCAGTCGGTCCAACCTGCCCGGCACCCTGGTCTGGACGGTGGGTTCGTCCTTGACGCCAACAGTGTCATTGCGACTGCCGCTGCTGTCCGCGCGTTGCATCACCATCACCGCTTTCCTGCGGGTTCCGTCGTCAGGACCCAGGCTTGCCGATGGCGGCCCGGCCGCCAGAGCGATCCGTCAGCGGAACGTTGACATCAGTTCTCGCACTCCTGGGCGGCTGCCCGCTCGCGTCGGTTGCATGCGCGGCGTCTGTGATCTTGGCACCTTGTGAGGCAGGACGGACACGTCGGCGTATGCGGCTCTGGACTGCGGCCGTGCCGGAAGCCAGGACTCAGCGGCTGAGTTCCGCCCAGACCGACTTGCCCGGACTCGCTCGGCGCAGGGTGACACCCCAACGGGTCGAGAGCCGGTGCACGATGCGCAGACCGTAGCCGCCGGTTTGTCCTGCATAGTCGGGCGAGGAGGGCGTCGGCAGGGTGGAACTTCTGTCGAAGACCTCGACCCGCACACTGCGCGCGGTGAGCCGCCTCGCCTCGAGGACAAGGGTGCCGCCGGCATGTCGACTGGCGTTCGAGAGCAGTTCGGAGACGACAAGGAGCACGTCGTCCGTGGCCTCGGGCCTCCCGCTGAGGTGCTGATTCGTGTCAGTCCAACCCCAGTCGGTCAGTGCCGCTCGGGTGAAGCCGCGGCCTGCAGCAACCTCGTTGGTGAACCCGCCCAGTGCCAAGCGCCGGATCTCGGGCACGGCGCGTCCGACCGGCTGGTCGGTGCGTCGGCGCACTCGGTGCGGAGGGCTGGGCGTGCGGGCGGACATGCGCATCCCCATTCGTGACGCGGCAGGCGGCAAGCGGCAGTCGCAGAAGGGCGGGCCGTCCGCGCTGCTCTGAGTCGTCTCTCGGTTCGCACCTGCCCCGTCGGCGTGGTCGCACACCGCGCATCGGTGTACTTTTCCGGTCGGCTGGGATGGGTCAGTCAGGGCCACTCTGCGTGAGGGCTTTCACGCTGGGTAGGCGCGGATGGAACAGCAAACCAAGGAAGTGACCCGTGAGATGCACGCCGACGGCTACCACAGAGGTGACCAGATCATCATCCACCGCGACTCGCCCCAGGCGGCGGCCGAGTGTGCGACTGTGGTCAGCGCCGGATCCGGCGTGCGGCTGAGAGTCCGCTATGCAGACGGCCGCTCGGGAAGCTGCCCAGCAGAGCACGCCAGCGTACTGCGGCTCGTTGAGGATGATGCGCGACAGCAGACCTGAGCCTGCTGTCCAGGCGAACCGGGGGGCCGCTCCCGTTTCGTGGATCGGATCGCCGCGCTCCGGGCCGCTCGGTTGGCTCCGGGGTACGAAGCTCGCCCGCGCCGTGGGCTCTGCCCTTGCGCCGGATGGTTGGTTGTTCCTGCTGGCCCTGGGCAAGCGCGGCCGGAAGGAGGTCCGCACGCCATGATCCGAAGTTTTGAAACGGCCGTTTGGGTGACCCAGGCGTCCGCTGGCTCGGGGGGCTACGCGGTTTTGGTCCCACTACTTGTGATGCTCGTGCTCGTCGTCCTTACGGGAGTCGGTGTCTCGCGGCGGGGGCCACACTCCGCGGCGCGTCGACACAACCCGCCCAGTGAGCCGGACGGGTCGACTGCCCAGCCGCCGCGGCGGCACAGAAGGTGGAGAAGGTGAGAGCGAATGCTTGGCACCGCCCCGCCTTCGGCACGGCCGGGTCTCGGCGTAGGGCGGCAGGGCATCTCGCCAGGAACGCGCCGCCCGAGCGAGTCGGAACCACGTCGCAGTACAACTGCGGCTCGTTTGGTTCGTGGCCGCGTCTCCCCAGTGCATGACTGCTCACCGTCCGGTCCGGGCCGGCAGTTCACCCAGAGGCGTCTGCCGTCCCTTGTCTGGGACCCTCGGCTCACGCTGGCGCCCAGGACAACCCACGACTGGGTCGCTGGCTGTGGCCGATGGCGAGCATTGCCGGGGTGGGGCGCAGGCGATGCTCGACAGCGTGTCGGCGCACTGCATCGGGTACCGGCTTTGGCAGGGGCTTGAGCGCCAGGGCGCTGCTCTTCATCGGATGGCCAGCACAATCCCGCGCAGGCGAGGGTCAGCGGTCACCCCGGTCGACGGCCGATCGGCCTATTGCGTTCAGGCGGTTCCGCTCGGCCTCAGGAAGCCGTGTTCCGTGTCCCAGGCGGCGGTCGCTGCGGGTGGCCCTTCCAATTGGTCCGACCATACGCGCACCTCGACCCGGTAGGGCATCGGCTCCTCGTGCATCACGAACCGTCCCTTCAGCTCGGCGAGGAGGTGCTGGTCCGCGCACTCCTGCGCGGTCACCCACAGTTCCTCGCCGGTCGCCGGCACCAGAACGCGAGCCGCCTCGAACCGGTCCTCCTCTATGCGAACTTCGCTCCAGTAGGTCATCGCGTCCTCCATCTCTTCCGATCCTTGCGCCCGGTGGAGCCTCGTGCCCACTTCTCCGGGCTCGACCCACCCGGCCCGCGTCTACCCGCTCGACGTCTGCTCACCCGTATCTGCTGCTCAGGCGCACCGCGGCACTTGGATTGTTTGGGCGGACCGATCCGGGTGAGGCGCTCTCGGGTGTTTCGTGGTCCTCAGCACGTAGGAGAGCGACGTGATCTTCCTGGCCCTGCTCATGCCCCCGTTCCTGTTGCTGGTAGTGCTCGCCCTGGGGCGGTGGGAGGAGTTCGAACTCTCGGACGACAAGCCGCGCCGCCGGGCTTCGACGGCTCACACGCATCGCGTTCGGCCGGCCCACGCGCGTCGGGATCGCGCCTGAGGGTTGGCAACACCCCAGTTGCCGCGAAGAGTGCTCACGCGGCCCGGTCGAGCAGCTTGTCGATGACCTCGTCCCAGTCGACGAGGTTGCTCTCGGTACCCAAGGGGACCACTCTCTCGCACGCGGCGAGGAAGCCGACAAGGTCGCCCGTGGCCAGTTGGAGCAAGGCGATACCCCGGCCGCTGTGGAGTTCAATGAAGGGGTTTCCCTCGCGTGCGGGCAGAACGAAAACGTCGCCTCTCCCACTGAACTGCCGGAGTCCATCCAGCAGGAGCTCGCGGGCGAAGCACCAGGTGAGTGGCCGTCCGCCGGCGTCGCGGACCGAGGGGAACGAGAGCCGAACGGCATAAGGATCGGCGCTCGAGAAGCCGAGGCTGCAGGGAATGGACAGATCTGCCTGCTTCGCCTTCAGCAACAGTGCCTGCACGGCCCGTACCACGCGCATGGTCTCCCCTCCCAGCTCGCACAGCTTGGCCCAGGCCCGGGCGAGCAGTGCGCGTCTGCCCAGGGTCATCAACTCCAAACGGCGGAGCCGGTGATCAGGGGGACTCAGCCTCTCCACGTGTTCGACGATGTCCGCCGGTGATGGCGGTATAGGGCGAAGCCGGGGAACCCGATGTTGCGCTCGGGGGCGAAGCAGTTGATCGCCGTGATGAGGCTGGTGACCCCGACCGGAAGCGGGTCCAAGTCCATCTCCCGTCGGCAGGGCCACCATCTGGGCTTGGTCGCGCGTCATTCCCACACGTCGGGACCGCCGCCTTGCCACTCCACCATGCGCTCAGCGTCAAGGTCGAACTCGTCCATGCCCGCGCGCCGGCAGAACTCTGTAACGTCATCGAGCCCGTATGCCTTCCCGACCTGCGTGCCGAGGATGTCCACGCGGCGGAACGGCCGGGCGACACCCTCGGAGACGACGGGGTGGACGACGACATGGGCGTGATGGCGCTCGGCGGACGCAGGCTCGGTCATGCGCCCCAGCCTGCGACGCGCCCATGTTGATCGCATCCGCGTTCAGCCATTCGCCGCCCGAATGAACGACGCGGCCCACGAGCTTCAAGGCGCGCTGCCTCCGGTGCGGGCCGAACGGACTGCGGTGTCCGGTCAGAGGTAGGCACTGAGCGTCGGTGGCGCGAACCGCAAGAGGGCGCAGCCAAGAGGGGCTGGCGTCCCGCCTTCAGCTTCACCTCCCGGGGCAGCGGCGAGGCCAGCCCTGCCGCCAAGGCCGCCGGAGACTGGGCAGGCGCGAAAGGAGGTCTGCTTGGCATCCCATCCGTGGGGCGCTCGGCGACGAATATCAGGCAGAGACAGCCCAGGCAGGTGAGTGCCATGAAGCGCAACAACGTCAGACTGCACTGCCAGGTGACCGGCGTGCTGATCAGCACGCCCTGCGGGCACACCGTGCCCGTACGCGTTCACTTCCGGTACAACCAGGCCGACGCCTACGCTGTCACGGTCGAGATCCACGCCGACACCCACGTACAGACATGGCGCCTCGACCGCGACCTCCTCACGCTCGGTCTCAGTCAACCGAGCGGCAGCCAGACTCTTCGGATCCGACCGCTCACCCTGGACTGGACCCTCCTTGACCTACCCGAGGGCACGGAGGTCAGGCTGCTGTTGATCGCCAGCAGCGACATACGCGTCTTCCTCGGCCGTACCTTGCGGATCGTGGCGCTCGGCGACGAAGGCGACACCATCGACTGGGACACCGAGCTACAAGGCCTGGTCCCGTGACGTTGACGGCGCCCGGTCAGCCCGCTGTGGTGGTGGCGCGGCGGTAGCGGTCGGCGGTGCGCTGGAGGTGTTCGGCCAGCTCCGGTGCGTCTTCGATGTGGAAGTCGATCTCCAGGGCGCCGAGGAGGAAGGCGAGTGCGCGGGGCTGTCGGCGCCGGCGTGCAGCAGGCAGCTGTGCTCGTCGACGGGCTCGATGGTGCCGTAGGTGGCGGCGTCCCGGGCCGGGCCGGAGTGGGCCGGGGCGTTCAGGCGGATGGTGGCCCGGTAGGGCCACATCTGGGCGACGCCGCGTGCGGCGTGTGCGGCCGCGTCTCCGCCGGGGAGGTGGCGGGGGGTGAAGCGCGGGCCGTCGGTGGGGGTCCGGGGGCGGATCCGGTCCACCCGGAAGGTGCGCCAGTCGTGGCGTTCGAGGTCCCAGGCCACCAGGTACCAGCGCGGGCCCCAGGTGACGAGTTCGTGCGGCTCGGTGACGCGGGCGCTGGCGTCGCCGTCGTGGCTGAGGTAGTCGAACCGGAGCTGCCGGTGGTCGCGGCAGGCGGTCCCGACCATCGTGAGAACCTCGGCGTCCACGGTGGGGGCGGCGCTGTGGGCGCGCACGGTGGACACCTGGAGGGCCTTGACCCGATGTCGCAGCCTCGTGGGCAGAACCTGTTCGAGTTTGACCAGGGCGCGCAGGGCCGTCTCGCCGATCCCGGCGACGCCGCTGCCGGCAGCCGTGCGCAGCGCTACCGCGATCGCCACCGCCTCCTCGTCGTCCAGGAGCAGCGGTGGCAGTTGGGCTCCGGCGCCCAGACGGTAGCCGCCGTCGATGCCCTTGACGGCGTTGACCGGGTAGTCCAGGTCGCGCAGCTTGTCGACGTCCCGGCGGACGGTCCGGGTGCTCACCCCGAGACGGTCGGCCAGGTCCTGGCCTGACCATTCGCGGTGCGACTGCAGCAGCGTCAGCAGCCGGAGCAGGCGGGCGGAGGTTTCCTTCATGTCGCAGAGCCTGCCAGCTCTATAGGACAGAAGGTGTCCGCTTGTGCCGATAGCTTTCTCTTCATGAGCGAAACGATCACTCCCTTCCGGATCGACATTCCCCAGAGCGACCTTGACGACCTGTCTGCGCGGCTGACGGCCGTCCGCTGGCCGGCCGAACTGCCCGGAGCCGAGTGGAGCCGCGGTGTGCCACTCGGCTATCTCAAGGAGTTGGTCGAGTACTGGCGCACGTCCTACGACTGGCGCAAGCACGAGGCCGAGTTGAACGAGATACCGCAGTTCACCACGGAGATCGACGGGCAGAACGTGCACTTCCTGCACGTGCGTTCGCCCGAGCCGGATGCCATGCCGCTGGTCCTCACCCACGGCTGGCCCGGGTCGGTCGTGGAGTTCCTCGACGTCATCGGCCCGCTCACCGACCCGGTCGCACACGGCGGTGTCGCGGCGGACGCCTTCCATCTGGTCATCCCCTCGCTGCCCGGGTTCGGCTTCTCCGGGCCGACCCGCGAGGCCGGCTGGAACACCGGCCGGGTCGCCGCTGCCTGGGCCGAGCTGATGGGCCGGCTCGGCTATCAGCGGTACGGCGCCCAGGGAGGTGACCTGGGTGCGTTCGTCGCGCCGGAGTTGGGCCGGACCGCCACCGACCGGGTCGTCGGGGTGCACGTCAACGCCGCCACCTTCGGGTTCATCCCCTTCGGCGACGTGTCGGAGGAGGAGAGAGCCACCTTCACCGACGCGGAGCTGGCGCGGCTGGAGCGCCTCAAGGACTACCTGGACGACGGGGGTGGCTACTTCCAGATCCAGGCCACCCGGCCGCAGACCCTGGCGTACGGGCTGCACGACTCCCCGGTCGGACAACTCGCCTGGATCGTGGAGAAGTTCAAGGAGTGGACCTTCCCGGCCGCCGAGCTTCCCGAGAGCGCCGTCGACCGCGATCTACTGCTCACCAACGTGATGCTGTACTGGCTCACGGGCACGGCGGGCTCGGCCGCGCACATGTACTACGAGAACATGCACGCGGGCACCTGGCACTCCTCGCCCGCCACCACGCCGACCGGCGTCGCCGTCTTCGCACATGACGTGGCGATCCGTCGCTACGCCGAATACGGCAACAACATCACGCACTGGTCGGAGTACGACCGCGGCGGCCACTTCGCCGCCCTCGAAGCACCCGACCTCCTGGTCGCCGACGTGCGGACGTTCTTCGGTCCTCTGCGGTGACCGTCCGCTCGCCATCCGAGGACCCGAGGCCCGACCAACAAGAAGGGCCAGCCCTGTGCGGCGATCAGCGCGGGGGAGTCAGAAGGCGCCGAAGGACGGTCGGCGTGTGGCCGAGGTGCTGGCGCATGGTCCGCGTCAGGTGGGCCTGGTCGGCGTACCCGAGGTCTGCCGCGACAGCGCTGAGGCTCGGTTCACCGGCCTCCAGGCGGTCGAGGGCGCGGCCGATGCGGACGCGGTGGCGGTAGTGGGTCACCGAACTCCTCCTCATCCGGATATCCCACGTAGGCGAGGGTCGCGTCGATGTCGGCGGGAACCCCGGTCGTCATCCTGCGGAACCTCCCGCGGCGTACGAGCACGACGCGGTAGTCGCTGCGGACCTCCGGTGCCGACCAGCGGGTGTGGTCGTCGCGGCAGGCCACCGCGCTGATGCCGAAGTCGGGACGGGTGGCGACGGGAGTGGCGGTGAGCACCCTTCGAACGCTACGCGGCCGGTCTGACAGCCGCGCAAGGATGTTCAAGACGGGGCCCACCGCGGCGGGCACGCTGGCGGGGTGCGAGGGGCCGTTCCCTTCGCACCTCGTGCAGCACAGCCACTGAGGGGATACGGCAAGCAACTGAGCACGGTCGTCATCGACTGCGCCGAGCCGGCCGCGCTCGCCGCGTTCTACCAGAAGGCCACCGGCTGGGAGATCACCTGCAGCGACCAGAACTTCGCGTCTCTGGGCGACGGACCCTCGGTCCAGCTCGCCTTCGTCCGCATCGGGGGCCACCGGCCGCCGGACTGGCCCGACGGCGCCACGCACATGCACCTCGACTTCACCGTCACCGACCTGGACGGCGCGACCGAGGAGCTCCTCGGCATCGGGGCCGCCCGCCCCGCGTTCCAGCCAGGCGACGGCCAGTGGATCGTCCTGACCGACCCCGAGGGCCACCCGTTCTGCCTCACCGCAGACACCACCGGCAACTGAGCACCCCGCAGACAAAGGAGACCGACCGATGGCGTCCATCCACCGCGACATCCTGATCCACGAGACTCCCGAAAACATCTGGGCAGCAGTCCGCGATTTCGGTGAGGTCGACAAACGCCTCGCGCCGGGCTTTGTCACCGATACCAGCGTCGAGGGCGACATCAGGATCGTGACCTTCGCGAGCGGTGCCGTCGTGCACGAGCTGATCGTGGACATCGACGACGAGGCCCGGCGCATCGCCTACGCGGTGGTCGGCGGCTCCCTGGAGCCCAAGCATCACCACGCGTCCATGCAGGTCATCAGCGATTCCGAGGGTCGCAGTCGCTTCGTCTGGATCATCGACGTCACCCCGGACAGCTTCGGCGAACCCATCGCCGAGATGGTCGACGAGGGACTCCGAGTGATCAAGCGCACCCTTGATCGGGAAGCCGGTGCAGGCCCTCTGGGTCCGTCTTCTCAGGTGTAGTCACCGCCGAGGCGATCGCAGCCGGAGTAGGCAAGCCGGCCTGTGCGAACTCGTCGGCCTGCCGGGTGCGGAAGCCCCGGCCCTCGCCCAATAGATCGGGCTCCCACAGGTGTGCACCCAGCCAGCGAGAGAGGTTGAGATCGGTTGGCGCTCCGAGCACAGCGACAGCGAGGAGAACGAGCAGCGGCCCGGTGTTGGGGTCGGTGGAGTGACCGCTGGTGAGCAATCCGGCTCCCTCTCCCAACATCCAGAACACCAGGGCAAGAACGATCCCGGTGCACGCGGCCGTCGTGCGCCAGGGTCGCGGGGCCAGGACTCCCAGGCCTACAGCTGCCATGAGCAGGGCCAGTCCGACGGTCATCACGGTGCCGTGAGCGGACATGGCTGCGGCGAGTGAGCGGTCCGCGGATGCCAGTGGCCCTGGTGCGGAGTCGGCCGAGGAGGCGATGGCCGGTACCGCGCCGTTGCCCGGCAGGAGCTGGAGGACCGCGCCTCCGCTCCACAGCAGGGCCCAGACCGGTGCCGCCCAGGCGGAGGGTGGTGTGTCGCCGTGCAGCCGGCCGGTGGCGCCGACGGGGCGGGGCGTGCGCCGGGGCCAGGCCAGGACGGCGGCCATGGCGTACAGGAGCACGGCTCCCGGCGCGCCGGTCAGCAGCAGGGTGTGGCCGCCGGCGAGTCCGCCCAGTCCCTCGCCCAGGAGCCATACCGAAAGGGCCCAGGCGATGGAGCCGGCGAGCGCCCAGCGTGCGGTGCGCACCCACAGCAGTCCTGCTCCGAGGGCGAGTTGGCCGAGTGCGAAGATCAGGTTCGTCAGCACGGGTGCGGTCGCGATCAGGTGCGCCGCCCAGTGGACGGGTGCGGCGACGGCGACGGGCTGGCCGGCGGCGGCGGGTTCGATGATCTGGTGGGCGAAGCCACTGGTGAACATGTACGACTGCAGTTGCAGGGCTCCGTCCAGGAGCCAGAGCACGCCCAGGGCGATCTGGATGTGTCGGCGGGTGACGGTCATGGCGGCCTCCGGGGCCGGGCGGTGGGCGAGCGCGGGGCGTCAGTCACGCACCGGGGTGATCGTGGACGGATGGGTGGTGGGCTGCTGCCTCGTCGGCGTGCTGCCGAGAGCGACGGCTGACGTGCCGTCGGCGTAGGCGCCCTCCGATGATCAGCGGGGTCAGTGCCGCCAGGGCGAGGGCCTGGCCGGCCAGGGCGAGGACCTTGTCGTTGAACCAGATCGGCTCGTACATGTCGGGCACCGGGCCGAGTGCTCCTGGGTCGATGTAGCGGTAGAACACGATCGCCGCGAGCCCGGCGGCGGCGGTCAGCCAGGCGAAGCCGTCGCCGAGCCGGTGCCGCCAGACCAGTACGAGCAGCGCCGCGACGATGGCGGCGGCGCCCTCGATGCGGAACAGGGTGCCCTCGCTGATGGTGGTGGAGGCGACGGCGGAGTACTGGTGAGCCAGTTTCAGGTGGACGTAGGCGTCGACCGCGAGGCCCGCCGCAGCGGCAACTCGCAGGGCCATGCGCAGCGCGTTCATCAGTGGCTCCCTAGTCGACCGTCAGCGTGCCGTGCATGGACGCGTGGGTGCAGACGTAGGGATAGGTGCCGGGGTTGGCGGGTGCGGTGAAGGTGGCCGACTTGCCCGGGTTGATGGGTCCGGTGTCGAAGGCACTGCCCGGTCGCGCGGTGAGGGTGTGGGTGGCGGAGTCGTGGTTGACCACGGTGATGCTCTCCCCCGGGTGCACGGTGAGGTTCGCGGGGCTGTAGGCGAAGTTGTCGATCACGATCTGCGCGGCGGCGGTGCTGGGTCGCGAACTCGGGGGACCCGGGGTGCTGGGAGCGCTCTGGGAGCTCGGGGGAGTGGCCGGCGTCGGACTGGACTGGACGGCTGCGGAGGAGCAGCCTCCCGCCGCCAGCATCAGGACGGCTGCGGGGAGCGCGACCCGGAGGCGAAGTCTTGGCATCTCATGTCCTTTCGCGTGAAGGGTGGCTGGGGTCCGGGGCTATTCGTTCCAGCAGCCGAGGACGTCGCTGGCGATCTCGTAGGCCAGGTCGCCTCGGGACAGCTGGTGCGGTCCGGACGCGGTCGGCATACCGGTGGCGTCGACGCGGAGGGTCTTGCCGTCCTTGAGGACGACGACCGTGCCATCGGCGGACTCGTAACCGGGATTGCCCAGAGCCTGGGCCGCCGTCAGCGCGGTGGTGCGGCCGAGGTGGGTGCGCAGCGTGTCGAAGTAGGCGGTCGCGCTCGCGGGGTCGGGTGATTCCTTCACCGAGAGCACCAGCCGGCCGGTCGGCAGCTGGTACGTGCAGGTGTAGAGGTGATCGGTCCAGCTGGTGGTCGTGGTGGGCACCTTCAGCGGGGCGAGGATGCTGGTGACGTCCTTGCGGATCTCGGGCGAGCACACCATCAGCGCGGACGCCGACGGTCCGGCCGTCTGCTCCGAGGCGGGCATCCGCATCCCTGGTGCCGCGGAGGCACTCAGGGATGCCGGTGCGCGGGCGGGGCCTGCGGAGAGGTGTCCCGTGCCGGCGCATCCTGCTGCCAGGGCGCCGACTGCCGCGGTGGTGGCGAGCAGGAAGCGGCGGCCGCCGCGTCGCTGGCCGTTCGCCGGCGCCGCGCTGACGGTCCGTTCTCGGGTGTTCATCGTCTCCTCCTCGTGTGTCGGCGCGGTCAGCCCCGGTGGATGCCGGTGAGCGTGGCGTAGGCGACGGTGTTGTCCAGGTAGTGCTGGGTGGCGTGGTCGAACCGCCCGCCGCAGGTGATCAGGCGGAGCTGGGGGTTGGTGGTGTTGCCGTAGACCGTCAGGGTGGGGAAGGCGTCCTTGGCGTAGACGTTCACGCCGTCGATCCGGAACACCGCCACGGTGCCGTCGCTGCGGGTGATGGACACGGTGTCACCCGGACGCAGCGCACCCAGGGAGTAGAAGACGCCCTCCGCTCCGGTGGTGCCGTCGATGTGGCCCACCACGACCGCCGGTCCCACCTGGCCGGGGACCGGCGAGTTGTGGTCCCAGCCGGGGGCGGAGACGTCGGAGAGGGGCGGTACCTGCAAGGTGCCGTCGGAGTTCTGACCCAGGCTCAGCAGCGCGTGCTGCACACCGATCGCCGGGATGCTGATCGCGGTCGGCGTCACCGCACGGGCGGCCGGTGCGGGCGGAACAGCGGACGGGGCGCCGCTGGTGCCCGGTGCGCCGGCGGGCGTGGCGGCCGGGTGCGGAATGGCCGGGTTGCTGCTCGGGAGTGCGGCCGAGGCGGGTGGCCTGGGCGCGTGCTGTTGTTCGGAGACCCCCAGGGCCAGTGTCCCTCCCGCTGCGAGCAGCAGGCCGGTGGCCGCCGACGCCAGCAGGCGCCGGCGGCCACGACCCGACTGTCGTGTCAGCCAGGACATGAGCGTCTACTTCTCGACGGTGATCCGTCGACGCAGGACCAGGGCACCGCCCGCGGCGGCTGCCAGGCCCGCACCGGCCGCGTACAGCCCGATGTCGTGGACGCCGGAGGTCCCGCCGCCACCGGTGTTCACTCCACCGCCGGGAACCATGGCCATCTGGGAGACGGCCAGCGGCCCGCACAGCGCGGGGGAGGTCGCTGCCAGCGGCAGCGAGGGCACCAGGTCGCTCTTCTCGGACTGGGCCTTGGCGCTCAGCGTGGTCGGGTCCAGTCCGTGGACCACGATGACGGCCTTGCCGGCCTTGATCGAGGCCACGGTCGCCGAGTCGAGGGTGATGGTCCGGGAGTACTGGTAGGTCCCGCCGGACGGCGCGGTCTTGACGTCGGTGCCGGCCGCCGGGCTGGTGTCGCCGCTCACGCTCAGCGTGGTGCCGATCGCCCCGTAGGCCGGGCCGCCCTCCGTGGTGCTGATGACGCCGTCGCCGTTGGTGTCCGCGGCGGTGGTCGGGCACGTGCCCATCCCGTTGATGTGGATGTGCTGCACGTGCGGGTACGGCGCGTTCATGAACGTCGTGGCCAGGCCGTTGACGTTCTCGGTGATGACGGCCTGCGAGCCGTTGAGCTGGAGCATCAGCATGCCCGAGCCGCTGGCGTGGTTGAGCGGGTTCAGCGTCGCCATGTAGGTGGTGCCGCCGCTCGACTGCGCGCTCGCGGCCGAGGTCGCGGCCGAGGCGCTGAACGCGGTCAGCGGCAGGGCGAGCAGCGCCATCGGGGCCGCCATCGCCAGGACCCTGGCCGTCGTCTTCTTCGTGTGCGTCATTGCGCTCTCCTGAACTGCAGGGTGGTGCTCGGAATTCGTAGACTCCTCGGGAAGCGCTGCACGAGGGCACCGCGTGTCGGTTCCGGCGGATCCGGAACAGCGGTGGTGGGTAGCGCGCGCCGCCTGCCGGAGTCAGGGACGTGAAGAAGAAGCCGAGCGCCGAGGTCCGGGGCGCATCCAATCGAGCCTCTGCAGGTGATTCGGAGCCGACCGCGCCGCGGATGGGTTGCGATCGCGGTCATGTCGGATGCCCCGAGGTGGTCGAACAACACCGCGGTCTACTTCTCCTCGTCGACAACTGGCCGTCGGGTCCACGCAGTCCGACGGGTCGGTTGAACCAGACCTACCGGAGCTGCGCGTTCTCGGCGCCCAGGCCGTGGTGGACCGGCGCCACGCACCCGCCAAGCGGTCGGGTGTACGGCCTGGTGACCGGGGTAGTCGCCGAGAGCGAGCAGCCTCGGGCAGGCCCGAGACGCAATGGACGGGAGTGAGCAGATGATCACACTGCAAGGCCGAAAGCTGGCCTTCCTGGTGGCCCTGGAGGGTGCAGAGCAGGTCGAGCTGACCCGTCCGTGGGCAGCGGTCCAGGAGGCGGGCGGCACACCTCGCCTGCTCTCCACCAGGGCCGGGCGGGTCCAGGCGTTCCGGCACCTCGACCGTGCGGACCAGTTCCCGGTCGACGCGGCGGTGGGGGAGGAGAACGTCGACGACTACGACGCACTGGTCCTGCCGGGCGGGGTGGCCAATCCCGACCTGCTGCGAACCGACCAGCACGCGGTGCGCTTCGTCCGGGCCTTCTTCGACACGGGCAAGCCCGTCGCCGCGATATGCCACGGCCCGTGGACGCTGATCGAAGCCGATGCCGTACGCGGCCGCACCGTGACCTCGTGGCCGAGCCTGCGCACCGACCTGACCAACGCCGGCGCGAACTGGGTCGATCGGGAGCTCGTCGTCTGCGAGAACGGCGGCAACGTGCTCATCACCAGCCGCAAACCCGACGACCTCGCCGCCTTCGACGAGGCACTGGTCACTTGGGTGGCCCACAGCTGACGTGCGCCAAGGAGGAACCCGCCGTGTCTGCAACGATCCCCGCCCCTGTTGATCCTGACCTGGTCCCGTTCCCGGGCCCGTCCGACCCACCGGTCCCGCTGCCGCCGGACCCGGACCGACCAGTGCCGCAGCCGGGACCCGATCCAGACCCGCTGCCCTACCCGGATCCGGAGCCCCCGCACTCCGCCGACCCGCGTCTGCGGTTGCGGTTGCGGCGAAGCTGTTGCCGTTAGCGGCCATGGCGGGTGCTTCGAGGACAGCGGATGCCGCCTGTTCGGACCTGCGCCCACCCTCGCGAGCGGGCGTCACGCCTCGTCGGCGACGCCGCCGGGTTTGTTCGGCGGCCCGCGGGTAGCCGCAGGGCAGGGGAGCGGCACGGCCGTCCGAAGCCGGGCCGGCCCCGCGCAGTAGTGAAAGGAGGTCGCGCCATGGTGCAGGTCGTAAACGGCATCGACGAGCTGAAGGCCGACCACCGAGAGGTGCAGGCCACATTCGACAGGATCAATACCCTGGCGCCAGGTGACCCCCAGCGGCGTGAGGTCGTGGACGAGTTCACGATCGAGCTGGTCCAGCACGCGATGGCCGAGGAGATGTACCTCTACCCTGCGGTGCGTGAGCACGTCCCGGAGGGCAACGCGATGGCCGACCGGGAGATCGAGGACCACGCGCGGGTCGAGGACCTGCTCAAGCATCTGGAGGGCATGGACGCCGACCACCCGGATTTCGACGCTCTCGTTTCCCGGGTCATCGCTGACGTCTCCACGCACATCTACGACGAGGAGACCCACCTCTTCCCGGCGCTGGCCGCCGCCTCCACCACCGCTGTCCTCAGTGAACTGGGCGAGAAGATCCGTTCCGCGAAGGCGACGTCCCCGACCCGCCCGCATCCCTCGGTGCCCGGCACCCCGCCCATGAACAAGCTGCTCGCCCCGGGCCTGGGCCTGGTCGACCGCGCCCGCGACCTGCTCTCCGGCCGGGGCCGCTCGTAGCCCCTGCTGCGGGCCCTCAGTCAGGTGGCGCCGTACCAGAGCGTCGTCGGATTGGTGAACTCGCGGAGCCCGAGCCCGTCGAGCTCACGGCCGTAGCCCGAGCGCCGGATCCCGCCGAAGGGGAAGGCGGGATGGGACACGGTCGTGCCGTTGAAGTACACCGCGCCCGCCTGCAGCTCGCGAGCGAGTACGCCCTGCTCGGTCGGGTCGCGGGTCCAGGCGTTGGAGCTGAGCCCGTAGGGCGTGTCGTTCGCCGCAGTCACGGCCTGCGCGAGGTCGGCGACCCGGTAGAGGGTGGCGACGGGGCCGAAGACCTCCTCGTGGTGCACGCGCATCGCGGGGTCGATCTCCGTCAGGACGGTGGGTTCGTAGTACCAGCCGTTCGGCTGTTCCGGCGGTCGGCGACCGCCGCACAGGACGTGGGCGCCCTTGTCGCGGGCGTCGTCGACCTGAGCCTCGACCTCGGTGCGGCCCTGTTCGGTGGCCAGCGGGCCGATGTCGGTCCTTTCGAGGAAGGGGTCTCCCACGTCGAGGCGACGCATTCCGGCCACGAAGGCGCTCTCGAACTCCTCGAAGACGTCGATGTGGACGATGAACCGTTTGGCCGCGATGCAGGATTGGCCGTTGTTCTGGACCCGGGCCCGCACCGCCGTCTCGACTGCTGCGGCGAGGTCGGCGGAGGGCAGCACCAGGAACGGGTCGCTGCCCCCGAGCTCCAGTACGCACTTCTTCAGCTGCTCGCCGGCCACGGCGGCGACCGCGCGCCCGGCGCTCTCGCTGCCGGTGAGGCTGACTGCCGCGACTCGATCGTCCCGGATCACTCCGGCCACCTGGTCGGCGCTGACGAGAAGGCTCTGAAAGCAGCCGTCGGGGTAGTCGGCGCGGGTGAAGAGGTCTTGGAGCAGCTGTGCGGTCTGCGGCACGTTGGAGGCGTGCTTGAGCAGGACGGTGTCGCCCGCCATGAGCGCGGGCGCGGCGCACCGGATCACCTGCCACAGCGGGAAGTTCCACGGCATGACGGCCAGAACGACCCCGAGGGGCCGGAAGCGCACGCGCACACCGTGGGCCCCACTGTCGGCGACGTCCTCGGCCTGCGGCATGTCGTCGGCGAGCAGGTCGGGTGACCGGTCGGCGAACCAGTGCATGGCCTTGACGCACTTGTCCACCTCGGCGCGGGCCTGCCCGACCGGCTTGCCCATCTCGGTCGTCATGGTGCGAGCAACCGCCTCGCGGTCGGCGGCGAGCAGGTCCGCGGCGCCGCGTAGTAGCCGCGAGCGGTGATCGAGAGGGATCGTCCGGTAGCTGTCGAACGCTTCTGCCGCCTTGGCCAGGCAGCTCTGGACCCGCTGGTCGTCGTAGGGAGGGAAGGTGGCCAGGGTCTCTCCGGACCGCGGGTCGATTGTCGCGATCGCCACGCCGTTCGCTCCTTTCCCAGCTGTGATGCGCGCCGGTGGGTGGGGATCACTCCTCCGCGAGCAGTGCTTCGCGCAGGTCGGTGAGTGTCCGGGAGAGGATTCGCGAGACGTGCATCTGGGAGATGCCGAGGCGGGCGCCGATCTCGGACTGGGTGAGCTCGCCGGTGAAGCGCAGCGCCAGCACGGTGCGTTCCCGCTCCGGGAGCGCGGCGATCAGGGGCTTGAGGCTTTCGACGTTCTCGATGCCTTCGATGCCGCGGTCGGTGTAGCCCAGGCGCCGTGTTTGCAGCCCCTCGCCCTCGTCGGCTTCGGGCGATTCGAGGGTACCGGCCGTGTAGGCGTTGCTGACGGCCTGCCCCTCGGCGATGTCCGCCTCGCTGACGTGCAGGTACTCCGCGAGCTCGGCGTCGTCCGGGTCGCGTTCCAGCTGTTGGGAGAGCTCGTCGCGGGCCTTGGCCAGGCGCAGTCGCAGTTCCTGGAGGCGGCGGGGGACGCGCACGGACCAGCTGGTGTCGCGGAAGAAGCGTTTGAGTTCGCCGGTGATCGTGGGCAGGGCGAATGTGGAGAACTCGACGTTGCGTGCGGGGTCGAAGCGGTTGATGGCCTTGATCAGGCCCACGATGCCGACCTGGAGCAGGTCCTCGGTGGGTTCGGCGCGGTGCCGGAACTGGGCGACGGCGTAGCGCACGAGCGCGAGGTTGAGCTCGATCAGGGTGTTCCGCACGTAGGAGTAGTCGGCAGTGCCCTCCTCCAGCTCGGTGAGGCGCTGGAAGAGCAGCTGCGACAGGGCCCGGGCGTCCTCGGTGTCCACGGCGTGGGGCGAGGGAAGACGGGCCATGGCCGGCTGTGTGCCGACGAGCGTCGTCGGGGACATGGGGAAGGGCTCCTCAGCTGGTGTGGTGTCCGCGTCACCGATGGGCGGCGTGGACCCGTCCCTCTTCGGGGCGTCCTGATCTGGCCCATACCCGATCCCCGGCCGGGCATGCGACCGGATCCCCCTTCCCCGGTCAGCCACGAGCGCGAAGGCTCCGGTCGGCTGGGGCCGAGGCGACCGGGTGCCCGGCCGCGACCGGAAGGCGTAGCGTGCGCCATCGCAGTTCGGCTGCCAGCGTGGCGTTGGGCGATCGTTCAAGGTCGCCCGAGGCGCGAGCGCGGGCGTTTGGTCGTGTCGGCTCGAACCCGATCCGAGTAGCTCGAACGAGTTGTCGAGCTTCACAAAGCGTGAAACGGCCGTCGTACGATAGCGGGTATGGATCAGGCGCCCGAACGCCACCCGACGTGGACGTTCCTTACCAACCACGCCCGCGTGCTGGTCCAGATTTCCAAGGACCCTGGCATGCGGGTCCGCGACATCGCGGCACGCTGTCTGTTGACCGAGCGGGCGGTGCAGCGGATCATCACGGACCTGGAGCAGGGCGGCTACCTGACGCACACGCGAGTCGGGCGCACCAACCTCTACCGGGTCACAGCCGCCCGCCCCCTGCGGCACCCTGCCGACGCCGGCCCGTCTGTGGCCGACCTGCTCGCCCTGCTGAGTGACCACGCTCCCGGCAGCGACGCCCCCACCGACACGTCCGACGGCGCTGCGGACTCTGCATCCGGCGCTCACCGCCCCGCTTGAGGCACACGGCCTGAAGCGCGGGCACCAAGATCGGTGTGAACCGGAAGAGCGTCCATCGGGCACCAAGATCGGTGTGAACCGGAAGAGCGTCCATCCAGGGTGAGCTCCAGACCGCCGGGCAAGACGGTTCGCCCCTGGTGCGTACCTTCGGGCCTCCGCGCCACCCTGCGCCTTCGCGTTCGCTTCGATCGGCAGCACCCGGGTAGGCGCCCTCCCCGGCCCCGTGTGATCCGGATCTGAACCAAGGAGGACTGAAACCTCATGTCCGCTGCGGATCCAACCCACCCCGACCCGGTCCCGCCGACTCCGACACCCCCACCGCCGGGCGGCCCGCGACCGGGCCCGGATCCCGGTCCCCGCCCGGAGCCGCTGGGTCCGGACCCATTGCCGCCCCCGCCCCCGGAGCCACTCGGCCCCGACCCGGTGCCGCCCCCACCACCTGGCCGCCCCGGCCGTGGGCCCGAGCCCGCGTCCGGTGGACCTGAGGCTCAAGGGCCGGATGGCCGTTTTGCCGCGGCGTAGGCCCTCCCGGAGGACACCATGAACCCCGTCAGCGACGTACTGGACCGACTCCGCCAGCGCCTCCAGCGCGAGGCCAGCGCCTACGCCCCCGATGACGAGCGCCCGCTTGCCGCTTACGTCGGCGCCATGGGCGTCTACGCCGCCGGCGTGATCAGCATCGGCGCGGTCGCCCGATGGACACGCCGCCCGCTGCCCGAGCCGACGCCCTGGGATGTGACTCTCACCGCGCTCGCCACCCACCAGCTCGGCCGCCTCCTCGCCAAGGATCCGGTCACCAGCCCGCTACGGGCGCCGTTCACACGTTTCGAGGGCACCAGTGGGCCTGCGGAACTGGCCGAGGAGGTCCGCGGGCAGGGGGCCAGAAAGGCGGTGGGGGAACTGGTCACCTGCCCCTTCTGTACCGGGCTCTGGGTCACCACCGGCTTCACGGCGGGCTCGGTCTTCGTACCCCGTGCTACTCGGCTGGCGGCCGCCACATTCGCCTCCCTCGCCCTTGCGGACCTCCTCCAGTTCGGGCGCGTCCGGGCTCAGCACGCCGCAGAGGAGGGAACATGACGAGCGCCACCGACCCGGTGGTGGAGGCACTGACCGTCCAGGTTCTCGACTTCCCCACCGACGCGCCCGAGGCGGACGGGACCGCGACCTGGAGCTCGACCACCATGGTGCTGGTCCAGGCCCGCTCGGGCACGGCCTCCGGCCTCGGCTGGACCTACGGTGCCGCGGGTGCTGCCTCGGTCGTCCACGACCTGCTGGCCGACAGTGTCGTGGGCCGCAGCGCCTGGGACGTGCCCGGTGCCAACGAGGCCATGACGCGGGCCCTGCGCAACGCCGGTCGCCCCGGAATCGGCGGCTTCGCCCTCTCCGCGGTCGACATCGCGCTGTGGGACCTCAAAGCGCGGTTGCTGCAACTGCCCCTTGCTGACCTGCTGGGTCGGGCCCAACGGAGCGTGCCCGTCTACGGCAGCGGCGGATTCACCACATACGACGACGCCCGCCTGGAAGGGCAACTGCGTGCCTGGACCGAGGGGCGCCGCATACCGCGCGTCAAGATCAAGATCGCTGAGGATTGGGGCGGCCTCGAGCACCGAGATCTGGCGCGCATCGAACTCGCCCGCACGACCATTGGCCCCGATGCCGAGCTCTATGTCGACGCCAATGGCGGATACAGCGTCACTCAGGCCATCCGGCTCGGGCGCCGGCTCGCGGGTGAGTACGACGTCCGCTGGTTCGAGGAGCCCTGCTCCTCAGACGACCTTCCCGGCCTCGCCCGGATTTGTGCCGCCGTGGACACCGAGGTCGCGGCAGGGGAGTACGGCTTCACCCTGCCGTACTTCCAAGCCATGGCGGCCGCCGTCGACTGCCTGCAGGCTGACGCCACCCGGTGCGGCGGACTCACCGTCTGGCTGCGCGCGGCCGCCGTGGCCGAGGCCCACGGCTTGCAGTTGTCCGGGCACTGCGCCCCGCACATCCACGCCCACGCCGCTTGCGCCATCCCCAACCTTCGCCACCTGGAGTGGTTCCACGACCACGTGCGGATCGAGAACGCCCTCTTCGACGGCTGCCTGGACCCGACCGGCGGTCTGCTCCGCCCCGGGCACGACGGGGCGCCAGGCCTCGGCCTGACACCCCGTCGCGATGTACTCGAACAGCGGCGTCGGACCGGAACCTGACGAGGGGGAGGAGCCACTGACATGCCCGATTCCGGCCAAGGCCGTCACGAAACCGTGGAGGAGGCAGCGGACCGCCGCTGGACCGACCTTGTCCAAGAGGTTCGCATCGCCCAGACGGGCGCCCAAATCATGTTCGGATTCCTGCTCTCCGTCGCCTTCACGGACCGCTTCGCCCGACTTCATGGGTTCGATCGAAGCCTCTACGTCGTGATCGTGATTCTGGGTGCGGTGGCAACCGGAACCCTGATCGCACCCGTGACCTACCACCGAATCCTGGCGGGGCACCACGTCAAACCCCGCATGGTCACGGCCGTCAGCCATCTCGTCGGGCTGGGCGCGGCCCTGCTCGCGTTGGCCGTCGGCTGCGCGCTGCTCCTGCTGCTGCGAGTCGCGGGGTTGGGGTGGGCGGCCTGGCTGGTGGCGAGCCTGGTACTGGTCTGGTTCGCCCTGTGCTGGGTCGCGCTGCCGATCTTCCTGAAGCAGCGACATGAGCGCGGTCAGGGAACGTGAAGCAGGTGCCTTCGCGTGGTCACCTGGATCGGTCACGTTGACAGGGGCGGAGCCGGTGCGAGGCGTCGGCCAGAAGGCTCGCGTCGGTCGGACCCCGCGGGGGAGAGGCAGGACGGGGCACGGACGGGGCACGGTTGATGGTCGAGTCGGACAGGTTCGCGCAGGTCCCCTGCGGCCGGGGCCGGAGGGCGTGCCGCTGCCCGGCCAGGTTGCGGCCTGGTTCGTGGGCCAGGTGGGCGCCTGTGTCGATGGTGGCGACCACGTGGCCTTCCTGCTGTATCCCCTCGACGGTGCCGCGGGCGTCCCGGGCCGGTGCTCATGCACCTGCTCGTCCGCGATCTCGACGCCAGGCACCCGGCGTGAGCTTCAGCGACGGACGAGGCACCCGACCATGGCTCACGTCGGCAGAGTCAGGTCGTCGAACGCGTGCTGCCAGCACTCGGGGCACCTGCCGTCGGGCCGGATGCCTTCGGCGGCGGCGATGGGGCGCACCGGCATAGAAGCATTCAGACGGTGTGCGCACAGCGTGAACACTGCCCCGGGGCGGGCGATGTGCCAGCAGGTGTGGTTGTGTCCGTCCGGGTAGGTCTCTTCTGCACGCAGCTGGTAGCGGGACATCGTGCTCTCCGCAGCAGTCGATGGCGGCGCCCCGGGTACGGGGGGTGGCCCGGGACGCCTGGCCGCCACGTCTTGAGGGACAGCAGCGGCACTAGGCGTATGACCGCTCGCCCTATGGGTAAACCCATGCGGGCAGCTCTTCCGTCCCTTCGGGGGCAGCAGCGGCAGCGGTGAAAGAGGCATGTGCTCGCTGTCGCGTAACGTCCGGCGTGCAGGGCAGACGCCCTGCATGCCCAGCAACGCACACATGGAACATGAGATCACCTTCGACGGGATTCCGGCCGGAGACCTGACCGACGTCAAAACGGCCGGCGTGGCGCGGACGCAAGCAGCCGAGACCGAGGTCCTGGACGCGGTCTACTACGACACCCCCGGACACGACCTGCTGCGGCACGGTGCGACGCTGCGCCGCAGGGCCGGAGGTCACGACCCGGGCTGGCATCTGAAGATCGCCGACGAGCACGGCGGCCGCCGCGAGATCGCCTGTCCGCTCGACGGCGGAGCAGCCGAGGGGGAGGTACCGCGGCAGCTGCGGACGCTCGCCTGCGCCTACGCGCGCGGCGGCCGGCTGAGGCCCGTGGCTCATCTGCTGACCCATCGCCGACGTGTGCTCTGGCTGGACGCCAAGGGACGGCCGCTCGCGGAACTGGCCGCCGACCATGTGGCGGCCCGCGTCCTGGACCTGTCCGCGCAGCCCGGTGCATTCGGGCCCCTGCCCGAGCTGACCACCTGGGACGAGACCGAGGTGGAGTTGACGGGCGGCGACACGGACCTCCTGGACGCGGCAGCCCGGCAGCTGACCGGGCAGGGCCTCGACCCCGCCGAGCGGGGCATCAAACTTGCCAGGGCACTGCGCGCGGCCGGTCTGGACACACAGCGAGTGCCGCGCGTCTCCGTCGCGCACGCCGGTGCCGCGACGGAGGCCGCCGTCGCGGCAATGAGGCGGCATGCGGACCGTCTCACCGGCCTCGACCCGGCCGTCCGCCTTGACGAGCACGACGCAGTCCACCAGATGCGCGTCACCGCCCGCAGGCTGCGCAGCCTGCTGCGGGCCTGCAGTCGCCTTTTCGACCCGCGCGCGACGGACGAGTTGGGGGTGGACCTGCGCTGGCTGGGTCACCAGCTCGGCACCTACCGCGAGCCGGAGGCACTGCGCGAGAGACTCACCGCCCAGGCCCGCGACGTGCCCGCCGACTGCGACCCGCACCGGGCCGAGTGGAAGCTGCGCAAGGTGCTCGGCCGTCGGCGCCGCCGAGCGCACCGCCAACTCGTGGCCGCGCTGTCGTCGGCCCGCTACTTCACGCTGCTGGACCGCCTGGAGGAGTTCCTCGCTGATCCACCCGTCCGAGGGGAGAAGCAGGCGGGCCGCGGCCGGGCGAAGCGCATCCTCCGTCACGAGGTGCGTCGGACCAGGAGGCGACTTCGCAGGGCGCTGGAACTTCCCGGGGGAGCGCGGCGGGACGAAGCGTTGCACCGTGCCCGGAAGGCGGCCAAACGGACCCGCTACCTGTCGGAGGCACTGGAGCCCGTGCTCGGCTCGGCGGCGCGCAAGAGCGAAGCCAGGCACAGGGAGATCCACAAACGGCTCGGGAGGCACCAGGACGCCCGCAGCGCGGAACAGGCCCTGACCGTCCTGGCCCACACCGACGGCACCCGCTCCGACGAGGCCTTCGCGTTCGGCGTCCTGCGTGCACACCAACACGACGAGACGCCGGCGGACATCGACGCCGCCCGCCGCGCCGCAGGCCTGTGACCCGGCCGCGCTCATCGCGCCGTTCCGCCGGGACCCCGATGGTGATCGACGAGGTCCTCACGATCGGCGTCGAGGAGGAGTTCGTGCTCGTGGACCGGAACACGGGCCTGACTGTGCCGTGCGCGGCACAGGTGGTCGCGGAGGCGGGGACAGGGCTGGGGGAGCGGGTCGGCGAGGAGTTCTACGCCGCCCAGTTGGAGATCCGCAGCGCGCCCGCGCTCCGTGCGACTGCTGTGCGTGCAGACCTGGCCGAGGCGCGGAGCACCTGTGCAGACGCCGCGTCGCGCCTGGGCGCCGCGCTGGTCGGCTCCGGCTGCTCGGTGATGACGACTGAGCGGCCCCGCCTGACGGACACCCACCGCTATCGGGACATTGCCCATCGGCTCGGTTCCTTCGTCCAGGCCACCGAGAGCGAGCTGTCCGGCTGCCACGTGCATCTGGGCACCCTCGACCGCGGCGAGGCACTCGCCCTCAGCGCCGGGTTGCGGCCCTGGCTTCCCGTCCTGCAGGCGCTGTGTGCCAACTCGCCGTTCGCCGCCGGGCGCGAGCACGGCTGGGCCAGCTGGCGGGCTGCGCGCTACGCCCAGTGGCCCACCGTCGGCCCGGCGCCCGTCCTGGACACCCTCGGCTACGAGGCTTTGGCGGGGCGGATGGTGGCGGCGGGCGAGATCCGGGACCGGGCGATGATCTACTGGTACGCCCGGCCCTCCGAACGCTGGCCGACCCTCGAGGTCCGATTGTGTGACGTCAACGCCGACCTGGACCTCGACCTCCTGCTCGCGGTCCTGCTCCGGGGGCTCGGCACCGTCCTGCTCGCTGAGGCCCGCGCGGGCGTACCCCTGCGGGAGCACGTGGGCGACACGGCGCTGCTCGAGGCCCATGAGCAGGCCGGCCGGTTCGGTCTGCGTGGCCGCGTCCCCGACCCGGTCACCGGCGATAGGCGTCCACTCGCTTTGTGCCTTGCCACCCTGGTGGAACGCGCCGGGCCCGGTCTGCGAGCTGCGGGGGACGATGCTCTCGCGGCGGAGCTGGTGGACCGGGTCCGCCGCCACGGCAACGGCGCGGACCGGCAACGCGCCTCCTTCGATCACCACGGGGACCTGTTCGGCGTCGTTACCGATCTTGCAAACGCAACCACGGCGTGCTGAGTGCCGGCGACCCGGTGCGTGGTTCTGCCAGAACGGTCCTGCGAGTCCGGTGTCGTGTCGACACCACGGGGCCGAGGCCGGAATCGGCACTCCGACCGTTCGTTCAGGGTGGAATCCTCAGGAGGCGGCGCCCGGGCTCCGGGCCACACGCCACACCAGCATCCCCACAGCCCAGGCAGCGGCAAGCGTCACGACCGTCGACGCCCGCCACGAGCGGTCGCCGCCCGCAGCACGCCTGGCCCGGGCGATCAACGAACCTGAGGCGCCGCTCACTTGGTGGGAGGTTCGGCCGCTCGCGAGCTCCGCCGCCTCGCGTGCCTGCTCGGTTGCCTCCTTGCTCCACATGGTGGCCTCTTTGGCGTTGTCCCGCACGGCGTTCTTGACCCTGGCGGCCTCCGAGCGGACGACGTCGGCGGCGTGCTTGGCGGTTCTCAGCCGATCCCGGCCAGCGTTCTCGCTGCTCATGGCTCTACCCCTTTCGTGCCGCAGGCCTGGTCTTGTCGAGACGTCAGTAATCCTGGTGGTAGCGCCGCTCTTCGACGATTTCGGTGTCCGACAGGCGGCCGAGAAGACGACGGCGTCGGTAGACGGCGCAGTAAGCCAGGAGCCCGATCAGGCCGGCGATCATCAGGATTACGCCGACGACCGGTACGTCGACGCCCTTGAGGCGCCAGTCGACGCCGAAAGTGAGCACAGCTCCGCCGGCGAAGACGAGGATGCAACCTCCAATACCCACAAGCTCACCCATCCTTTCGGTGTGGTGGTCGCCCAAGCGCTGTTCCCAACGCGCCTGCCCCATTGCGGTGCGCGGAAACGGTGCGTAGGTTGCGAAGGCCTTCCTGGCGTCAAGCCCGGGTTGGCCCTGCGTCAGGGGGACGGCAGCCCGGCACGACGAGCTGTGAATGCTCCAGCGCGCTGAGGCGGTGTCAGGGCGCTGGCGCCTCGCCGGGTCCTGCGGCGCCGCCCCCGGGCGTGTTCTGGCATGTTCGTGCGCAGCGGCGCGTTCCCCACGTCGCCTGCCCGCCCCACGAGGCTCTGCCCCTGCTTCGCGCGGCAGAGCCAATCTGAGCACGGCCTCGGGAGTATCGGGACGACCGAATCAGCCGTACAGTCTGCCGTGGAATACCTGCTCCCTGGTCGGTGTGAGCGTGCGAAGCCGTGTTCGTGGGCGCATGCTCGGCCTGGCCGATCGACAGCGCCGCTTCGTCGGCAGTGTTCCAGCAGCCCCAGCCCCCGGCCGCGTCCCCCAGGAGACGGCTGAGGAGATCTGAATGGGCGCCCGACACATCACAGCCCGATCGACGACAGACCGCCGAAATCCGCTCCGGGGCGGGACCTCCCAGGTGATCGCCCACCTAGTGCAGGCAGTCCGGTGCGGTGACGCACGGACGACCCAGGAACTGCTGTGCCGATTCAGCGCGCTGGCCGAGTTCGAGGACCTGATGGAGCTGCGGGCAGCGCTCGAGGCGGATCTGTGCAGTGGACCAGACAGGTCCGAGTTCCGGGCGTGAGCAATTCCGGTGCAGGAACAGGTGCCCTCGGTCGTGCAATTCCCCACGACCTGCATGATCAGAATCAGAATGTTTCGCTCCCCCGCGGTCGCGCTCCCCCGTGGGGACGGCGGTCGCCGAGTGGGGATGGTGGCGCCATCGAGGCTGGCTTGCTGACCGCGCCGAACGGGGCGCTGGGGCCGCAGGCCGAACGGGAGGCCCACCTCCTGGCCCGGGCGCCGCAATCCGTCAGCTACTCCTCAGCCAGCGAGATCGCCGATCGTGCCGGCGTCAAGGTCTCCACCGTAGCCCCCACCTCAAGCAGCTCGGTTTCGATCGCTGGCCGCAGCTGCGCGAGGCAGCCCGTGCCCCCTTCCTCGCATCCGTCACCGCTGGACCCTTCCTATCCAGTGCTGCGGTCGCCGACCCCGCAGCCCAGACCCGGCGGCGGGACGCCCGAAACATCACCGCGCTGAACACGCCCGAGAACCTTGCCGCCATCCGCGCATCGCCGAGGCCATCAAGGCGGCGCGGCGAACCCTGATCACTAGCTCCGGCAACAGAGCCGGACCCGCCCACATCCTGAGCTACCTCCGCACTATCGGCGGCCGCGACATCCAGCTCGCCATCGAAGGTCTCCACGCAGGCCCGACCCCTACCGCCGCCGACGCTGCCGTCCAAGGCGTCTCCTGAGCGAGCTCGCCGACGACGCCGTAAGTCCTGCGACGCCCCGGCCGTGTGTGCGGCCGCCGTGATGGCCGTGTCAGCGAGCCCGGCGTGCACACGTGTGCGTCCGAGGTGAACCGTTCGGCCAGTCGGGGCGTAGCTCTCGGTGCGGGCCCGCACCCTCAGGCCACCTCGTGTGGCGGCTCATCCGGAAGGGAACAATCGCCATGAAGCTCGCCGCCTCGGCGGTCGTGATCCTGGCCGCCGTCGGGCTCACCGCGACCGCCTGCAGCAGCTCGACTCACTCCAACGGGGGATCGTCCAGCCCGGCGTCCTCGGCGCCGCCCGCCTCGTCGGCTCCCGCCTCGCCGGGCGGCTCCGGAGGCTCGGCGGCCGCGAGCGTCGCCGTGCAGCAGACCCCGCTCGGCAAGATCCTGGTAGACGGGCAGGGGCGCACCCTCTACCTGTTCGAGCAGGACACCTCCACGACCTCCACCTGCAACGGCCCCTGCGCCTCGGCCTGGCCCCCGGCCACGGTGACCGGCACACCGCATGCGAGTAGCGGCGTCACCGCCGGCCTGCTCGGCACGACGATGCGCACCGACCACAGCACGCAGCTGACCTACCACGGGCACCCGCTCTACCGGTTCTCCGGCGACCAGAAGCCCGGGGACACGAAGGGCGAAGGCTCCAAGGCGTTCGGCGCCGGCTGGTACGTCGTGGCGCCCAACGGGAACAAGATCGACAACAGCTGACCCGGAGCACCGCACGCCGGTGCGACCCACCCGCGAAGGAGGCACGACGTGGCGGACCACGACCCGGCCCCGCGGTCCGAGCCGCCATCATCCGGCTCACGCGCCGCAGGCGGCCGGGCCGTCACCCGACTGGCGACGGCCGGCGTACTGGCTCTGGTCGTCTTTGGCGCGCTGTTCGCCTTCGGCCGCAATCACACGCCCGACTACAACCGAAGCCTGTTCGGCAACGCCGGCGTGGACGCGGTCGCGCTCAAGGCGCAGCTGGCCACGGGCATTCTCGGCCTGGCGCTGCTGCAGCTGGCCCTGGCCCTGTGGATGTACAGGCGGTTGCCAGCCGTCCGCGGGGTTCCGCGGGCCGTGCCCCTGCTCCATCGCCTGCTCGGCCTGCTGCTTTTCGCCGCCACGATCCCGGTCGCCGTGCACTGCGTACTGGCCTACGGCGTCCAGTTGTCCAGCCCGAGGGTGGCCGTTCACGCCGTCGCGGGCTGCCTGTTCTACGGGGCCTTCGCCGCCAAAGTCCTGCTGGTCCACAGCCGCAGGCTGCCCGGCTGGGCGTTGCCCGTCGTCGGCGGGCTCCTGCTGGTGTGCGTCGGCGCGCTCTGGTACAGCGCCGCCCTGTGGTACCTCAACGACTACCACCTGCCCGGCTCATGACCCCATGACCGTGCGTCCTCCTTCTCCGTCAGCAGGCGCATTCCTCGCCGCGCCAGGATGCGCGGCCCTCGCGGACGGCGAGGCAGGCGACGAGGAGCCCGATGGCGGGGTCGAGCCACCACAGGCCGAGGAGGGTGTTGGCGAGCAGGCCGATCAGGACGGCGGCTGCGAGACAGGCGCAGAGCAGATTCTGCGAACCTTCGCCCGCGGTGGCTGCGGAGCCCAGGGAGGCGCCGAGGCGGCGCTTGGCGCGGCCGAGCAACGGCATGACGATCAGTGAAACCACGGACAGGGCTATGCCGGGCCAGCTGGTGGAGGGCTTCTCGCGCGCCACGAGGGTGGAGACGGCGTCGTAGGCGATGTAGGGGGCGAGCAGGAAGAACGTGATTGCGACGGCCTTCTGGGCGCGGGTCTCGGCTGTCTCGGACAGGGTCCGTGCGCCGCTGAAGCGCCACACCACGACGACCGACGCCAAGCCCTCGATGACGGAGTCCAGGCCGAAGCCGAGCAGCGCGACGGAGGATGCCAATACGGCTGCGGTGATGGCGACGGCGCCTTCGGCCGCCATGTAGCCCAGGCTGAGCCAGGACAGTTGCTTCGCCCTGCGCGCGGCCGCGTGCCAGGCGGCGTCCTTGACGACCGATGGGCGGCAGCAGGCGTCCGTGCAGCCCGGCTCGCAGCGGCAGTCGCCGCTGGCCTCCGCCCCGGCGGTCTCCTCTGTCGTGGGGTCGGAGGTGGTCACGAGATTCCTCCGTCCGGGGTGCCGTAGGTGGGGCAGAGCGCGACGGCCTGACCGGTGGCCTCCAGTACTGCCTCGGCTGCTGCCAGCACCTCGGCCAGCGAGGGCTGGGTGAGCGTGAACAGCGACGCTCGGCCGACCGGGCGGGAGTCCACGAGGCCGCAATCGCGTAGGCAGGCCAGGTGCTTGGAGACGGTGGACTGGGCCAGGCCGAGCTCGTCGACCAGGTCGACCACCCGGGCTTCGCCGACCGCGAGCCTGCGGATGATCGCCAGCCGGGCCGGATCGCCGAGGGAGCGGAACAGGGAAGCCGCGGGTTGAAGGCTGCTCCTGTCGGATGCGGCCCGGGGAACTGTCATCGCCATATGGCGATGTTAGCGCGGATATCGATAGGGGTTGTCGGGTGTTTGTGCTGCTGCTGGTCGCCTTGTCCCTCGGCTTGTCGAGCTTCGCCGCCGCCATCGGAATCGGCGTGTCCGGGGTCGATGCCCGCACGCGGCTCCGCGTCGGTCTGGTCTTCGGCTTGTTCGAGGCCGGCATGCCCCTCCTCGGCCTTCTTCTCGGTCACAGCCTCGCCCGCACACTCGGCGGCGCAGCGCACTGGATCGGCGGCGGGCTGCTGATCGCCCCGGCGCCTACAGCCTCGTCGGCGCTTTCCGCAGCAGCGGGGGCGAGGACGCGGCAGCAAGCCCGGCAGCGATGCGACCGGGCAGCTCCTGGTCACCGGGATCGCGCTGAGCATCGACAACCTCGCCGTCGGCTTCGCACTCGGCGCCTACCACCTCAGCCTTGCCCTCGCCGCCGTGGTGATCGGCCTCGTCAGCGTCGCCCTGTCCCTGCTCGGCCTGGAACTCGGCAACCGCCTCGGCACGAAGACCGGGGAACGCGGAGAGCTCCTCGGCGGCCTGGTCCTCGTAGCTGTCGACACCTGTGTGCTCGCCGACGTGCTGTAAACCCAGGTCGCCGTCACGCGGCAGGAGACCAGTCGCATCGAGGGCGTAGTGTGCCGCGGAACGCGGTGACGGCTGTGCAATGAATCGGCACGACGTTCTGATTGTGCCGAGGCTAGCGGGTTCGCTCGATTCGAAGAAGGTCGACCGCTTCGGGCCAGTCGAAGCGGTCCCGTCCTCCGCCGGCCTTTGGCGGGTGGGGTTCGTAGCTGCCGAACCGGACGTTCATCAGTTCGAGGTCTCGGCGGCTCCGCTCATACGCCGGGTGGGCGGCTTGCGCCTTGTTGATGTACGGGAGCACGGCCGTCGGGATACCGAGCCCGAATGCCTCGGTGAGGATGCCGAGGGCGAGGGTATCGGCGTGCCCTGCTGCCCACTTGGTGATCGTGTTGAGCGTGGCCGGTGCGACAGCGATCGCGTCGGCCGGCGGCAGCGGACGTGCTTGTCCGGGTGTTCGCCAAGCAGAGCGGATGGGATATCCGGTCAGCTCCTCCAGCGCCGGCTGATCGATGAGTGGCAGGGCGTTGGGGGTGGCGATGAGGCCGGTCTCCCAGCCTTCGCGGTGTGCGTAGCGGATCAGCTGGTCTACGTCGTCGGCGACGCCGGCAGCGCAGACCACGATGTAGAGGAACGGTTTCCCGGTCGTCACACCAAAACTCCCAGTTCGTCGCACATACGCCTAAGTCCTGGCACCTTACCCGAGCGGTCGCGCGTGGTGAGGTCGGCGATGAGCTCGAGAACTGCGGGGCGTCCCACATCCTCTGGGGCGGCCTGCTGGGCGATGCGCAGCGCTCGGTGTGCCTCGTCGAGCCGACCCAGTTGGGAATTGGCGCGGGCGATGTCCAGCCAGAGCGCGGCGCGGCGCTCCGGCGACTGGATGCGGCGCCTCATCAGTGGCGTCGCAGCGTCCAAGGCGGCCCCCGCATCGCCGAGCGCCACATGGGTGCTGACCGTGTGCAGCGCGAGGTTGGTGCTACTGAAGTTGGCCCAGGAGTCGGGACGGTCGACTTGAACGTAGCGGGCGATCTCCGTGGCCTCCGTCAGGAATTCCTTGACTGATCCGCGGTCGTGCGCACGACTCGCGGCAGTTGCACCGCGCAGCAGCAACAGGCCAAGTGCAGCGAGGAGGGTCTGCGAGCGGTGGTCGTAACTGCCGGACAGCTGTCCTGCACTGTGCCGGATGGAGGTGACTGCGGCTGGAGCGTGCCCGCCTCGAATGAGCGCGTGGCCCTGGATGCGGACGCTGGCGGCGAGGGCAGCCGGGTCACCGCTCTGCTCAGACTCCGCAACGGCTCGGCCGACGGCGAGCCAGGCGTTGCCCAAGTCGCCGCGCTTCAACAGCGTGCTGGCGGCGACCTGGTAGGCAGTGGCAAGGAGTCGGGAGACCCTCGGATCGTCCTGCTCCGCACGGGCGGACCGCAGGTCGGTGATCAAGACAGGCAAGCTGGCGTTCAACTCACGGTAGCGACAGCTGCCGAACAGACCCCGGGCGTCGAGCGTGCGTTGCTCCAGCTCGTCGATCACCGGCATGTGCGAAGGTGCGGTTGGCCGGCCAGGCATCAGCGCAAGGACGAGGTCACCAGCGTTGCTGCGAGTTCTGCGCCCGAAGGTCGGCCCCGCGACCGCGCTGGCGCTTGCGGCGAGGAAGCTCCGTCTGTGCATGTTCTCGGTCTCGATATCCGTGTTGCCGATGTTGGAGAGCCCGAGGGCCCGCAGAGGGATGTCCAGCTGATCGGCAACCATCCGCAGTACCTGGATGTCCTGGGTGCCTAAGCGTTCCAGGCGAGAGATCTTGGTCTGGTGGTAGCCGAGGCGGGCGGCGAACTCAGTCTGAGTCAGGCCCTTCAGGCGTCGAGCCTGCCGGATCACGGCGCCGACGTGCTTGGGGTCTTGACCCCGCTGACCATCCGTCTGTGTCACCGCGCCTCCTGCGCTGCATGATCCTGCCCGGTCCAACGAGCGTAAGCGGCCGATGTCGGCCCTGTATGCACGATCTGCCTAAACGAAGCAGAATCCGCTTCCCCTCACCCGAACCGCCTCTCCAACGAGTTCTCTGGGTAGTGCGGCGCGGCGATCCCGCCGGGCCTCGTTCCGAACTCATCGCAAGCTGCCCGCTCCTGGCGTTCGCCGGAAGCAACCGGGACCGGATTGTGTCAGGAGCCAACGATGACGACCGACCAGCAACAAGCGCCTCCGGTTCGCAGTCAGCCGGAGATCACGCACCTCACTCTGGCGGCCGGCGACGAGAGCAAGTTCGCGCTCGGCTACGACTGGACGACCCGCGACTGGACGGTGCCCGTCAACGCGCACCTGAGTGACGGTCGGGCGGTACCCGCCGCGCTGAAGCTCACCCCGCGGCAAGCACGAGCCCTCGCGTACGGGTTGCGAAATCCTCCTCTGCCGGCTGACTGACCAGCCACCCAAGCTCCCTTGGCCCCGATCTCGGGGACTCACTCCGCACACCAGAGGCGGGGCCGAGGGCCCTGCGGGTCTGCCGCCTGAAAACCGGCAGTCCCGGCCTCCCCGCGTCGCTGTCCGGCCCTGCGTTCCCCGCCGGGGCCGGGCAGCGACCCGCTCACCAACTGTCGATCGGAGACCAGGAGCCATGACCGCCACCGACCTGCCTCGACGAACGGAAGAGACCCGCACCCGCGTCATCCCGCGCCGGTCGGTTCGACACCCCGACGGGTCACCGGTCGGACTCACCGGCCTGGCCATGGCTGGCCTGAGCCCCGAAGCCGCAGTTGCGCTGGTCGCTCGCCTGCGAGCCGAGCGCGACACCGGCGACTGAGCTTCCTTCCTCTGCTCGCGAGGCAGAGGTAGGAACCGTCAGCGGACAGTGGGCAGGGGCGCGATGGTTCTGTGCCCGGGTTGGGGAACCGCCCATTGACCGTTGGCCTCAGGGACGGACCCGAGCATCGTTCTCCTTCCCGTCTTTGGGAGGTGAGCGGGTCCGTCCCCACCACGCCCCCTCGGCGACGGCCCACGACCTGGGAGCCGCCGTCGCCGAGGGCCGCGCCGCAGCAATCCTCCGATTCCACAAGGAGTGGATCTCGTATGAGCACACCGACGATCACGCCGCCGAGCACGAAGCCTGACGAGCTCGCCAGCCCCGCTGCGAACCCGTTCGAGCTGGACATCCACTTCATCGAGGGCACGCCGGAGTCCGAGACGGTCCTGATGTGCGGCACGGGCGACAACTGCGGCAGTTCCTGCCCGAGCGCCTGCGCCACCTCCTAGTACCTGCTGCGGAGCGGGTGCGGGCCGGGCAACAGTGTCCGGCCCGCACCCGCCGCAGGTCCCTTTGCCCCCCAGCCAACGACCGGAGTGTGACGATGACGCGCTCGCGCAGGAGCCTGTACCAGCGGTCGACGCGTGCGATGCTGCGAGCCGCGGTCAACCTCACTCCTCCCAACCTGCCGGCCTGGCCCGACCCCGTCGAGCCGTTGGAGAGCTGGCGCGACTGGCTGTCGGCGGTCTGGCTCGACGAAGTCTTCCGGACCACCCTTTCGGCGGCCACCCCCGACCTCGGGCTGCGCGTGGACGCGTTCCTTGCCGGAGAGCTGGTCAGCCTTCGCCGCGCGAGGCGGATGGCGCTGTCCGTCGCCTCTTACGCGCTCAGGTACACGCAACGCTCGACGCCGTTCGGTCTGTTCGCCGGTGTGGCGCTCTGCGACGTCCAGCAGGATGCGGAGATTCAGCGCTTCGCGGACCTGCACCACGCTGTTGGTCGGCCCCACCCGCTCCATCTGGACGCGTTGATCAGTGCCGTCGAGGCCGACCCTGAGCGGATGGCGGCGATGGAGGTCTGCGTCAACTCCCTCGCCATCGTCCGTGAAGGCCGGGTCTTCATCCCGTCCGAGGGCGATGCGGAGTTCTCGCTCGCCCTGAACCACGCGGTGCAGCTGGTGCTCGACACCGCCAGGGCTCCGATCCATTACGCCGATCTGGGGGCCAAGCTTGAGGCCGACTTCCCGACCACCACAGCGGTCCAGCGCGACGAACTGTTGACGGAGCTGCTTCGCGTGCGTCTGCTGCGGTCAGCCATGCGGGCACCGGCCACGACCGTGTTTCCACCGAGCGCCATTCCCCGGTCCGTGCCCGTCAGCCCCGACATGCCCTCTGCCACGGACGTACGACTGGACGGAACTGTGGTGCTGTCGGCGGCGGTGGCGACCGAGGCCGCCACCGCCGCCACGGTCCTGACCCGTCTCGTCGCACACCCCACCGGTATCGAGCCTTGGCGGCGCTACGCCGAGCGGTTCGCGGCCAGGTACGGCGACGGCGTGCTGGTGGCACTGGAGCTGCTGACCGACCAAGCCCAAGGCCTCGGCTTCCCGGACGGTTTCGGGAAGTCGGGCGAGGCGCCGCGCCCGATGACCCGCCGAGACCGCCTGCTGCTCGGGCTGGCCGGCACCGCCGCGCTGGAGGGTACTCACGCCGTCACCCTGACCGAGGCGATGATCGAGGAGCTGGAGGCCGCTGCGGGCCGCAGAGAGCTGACGCCGCCGCATCTCGAACTATGCGCGCAGGTCCAGGCCGCCTCGGTGCTGGCGATGAACCGCGGGGAGTTCCGGCTGCGCGTCGCCACCGTGTCGCGGTCAGCGGGGTCGATGACGGGGCGGTTCTGGGACATGTTCCCGGACTTCGCAGCCGAGCATGCCGAGCTGCCGACCCTCGCCCCGGACGCGGAGCTGGTGCAGCTGAGCTTCCACCCAAGCCGAGTGCACGCCGACCTGCTCACCCGCGTACCTCAGGTGCTGCCCAGGGTGGTCAGCATCGGCGAGTTCCGGCACCCCGGCCCCGGGGTGCTGCTCCCGGCGGACTTGGCCGTCGGCATCGACAAGGACCAGCTCTTCCTGGCCGAGGCTGCCACCGGCCGCCGCCTGGAGGTGCTGGCCCCAACCGCGCTGAACTTCCTGTGGAACAACTACACCCACCCGCTCACCCGATTCATCGCGGAGATCAGTCGGGCTGCGACACCGCAGGTGAACGGGTTCGACTGGGGTGCCGCCTGGACGCTGCCCTTCACACCGGCCCTGCGCCACCGGCGGACGGTGCTGATCCCGGCCCGATGGCAGCTGAAGTCCACGACCCTGCCGGGCCGGCACGCGAGCCTCAACGAGTGGACCACACAGCTGTACGCCTGGCGGAGCCGAGTCCGGCTGCCCGACCGCGTCCTGGTGGCCGAGGACGACCAGCAGCTTCCGCTCGACCTGAACCAGCCGATGCATCTCGACCTGCTGCGGCGTCGACTGTCCGTCAGCCGGACCGGAGCCGTGACGTTGTACGACGCGCCGCCGCCGGACGCGAACGGCTGGCTGGGTGGCCGGGCTCACAGCATCGTCTTCCCGCTGGTCGCGTCGTGACGACAGGCGCCGGGCCACAGCAGCTCGCCGAAGGCCAGCTCGGTGTCGCACTGCTTCACATCGAGCGCGGCGATCTTGTCGAAGCCGCGCACCTTGTCGGCCAGGTGGTGGAGGGCGGGGTGAGCACCGGCGCGAACGCGTCTCTGTTCCACGGTGCGCCCGGGTTGGAGTTCGTCCTCAGCCGCGCCGGCCAGGACACCCGATCGGTCCGCGACGCAACAGACCGGGTCGTTCGGGCACGCCTCGGCGCCGCGCAGGAGCAGGGCCGCAGCGGCGTATTGCCCACCCCAGCGCAGTTCGACCTGATCCGCGGACTCACCGGTCTGGGCGCAGTGTTGCTCACCCGCGAGACGACGTCGCCACTGCTGCCGCAGATCCTGGCCTACCTGGTCCGATTGGCCTGGCCGGTCGACTTCACGGGACACGAGGTGCCGGGCTGGTGGTCCAGCACCGGGCCATGCGACGAGGAGATGCCCGGAGGCCACGCAAACCTGGGTGTCGCTCATGGCGTCGCCGGGCCCCTCGCCCTGCTGTCTCTTGCCGCTCGCCGCGGCTACCAGGTGCCCGGGCAGATGGTCGCGATCGAGGTGATGACGGGCTGGCTGGAGCAGTACAGGGGCGGCTACTGGATCACCCTCGGCAACCTCTCCAGCGGCCCCGAGGACACCGAAGCGCCGTCTTCGCGCCCTTCGTGGTGCTACGGCGAGCTGGGCCTGCTCCGTAGTCGGCACCTGGCCTGCTTCGCCCTCGGGGACAGCATCCGCGCGGCCGCGGTCGAAGCCGCCGCTGTCGACGTGCTGACCGACTCACGTCGCCTGCGCCTCGTCACGGACGCGTCGCTGTGTCACGGCTGGGCCGGATTGCTCACCGTGGCCCGCTCCATGGCCAGCGACAGCCTCGCACCGGACGAGTTCGCCCGGCCCATCAGCGACATCCAGTCCCGACTGGCCCACGCCATCGACCAACTCGACAAGCCCGGATTCCTGGAAGGCCGGGCCGGGGCGCAGCTGACCCTCGACGGCCACGACACCACCGGCTGGACCCGCGCACTCCTCATCAACTGACCCAACCCGCAGCAAGGAGAGCCCGACCCATGGACGACGAACACCTGCCGCTCACCGGCCCGGACAGAGACTGGTGGCACGTCAACATCGCGTTCCACGACAAGAAGGTCACCAAGCATGCCGCCGCCGAGCTGGCTGCCTTACTCACTGGCGTGCGCTATCACTTCCTGCGCAAGGACGGCGGGCTGCGCCTGCGCACCCACCGATCCGTGGCAGACGTCCTCGACACCCTCGTCGCCCGCGAGACCATCGAGAGCTGGAACCCTGGTGTGTACGAGCCGGAGACCACAGCCTTCGGCGGACACCTGGCCATGGACCTCGCTCACGAGCTGTTCTGCGCGGACAGCGGCCCAGGGCTCGCCGAGCTCGGCATCCCCGGCGGCAGGGAGCGCTGCGTCCTGCTCCTGTCGACGATGTATCGGGCCGCAGGCCTGGACCCCTTCGAGACCGGAGACGTCTGGGTCCGGCTCGCCGCCCTGCGCCCGCCGGTCGCCCCGCCCACCGGCGCGGTCCGCGAGAAGGCCGTCGCCGCGATGCGCAGGCTGATGTACGCCGACGCCGCCCAACGCCAGGGGGCCGAACTTGGCTGGGGCGAGCGCGTCGCGGCCTTCGAGCACGCCGGCCGCCAGCTACGACGGCTCAACTCGGCCGGTGACCTGATACGCGGGCTCCGCGCTGTCCTCGCCCACCACGCCGTCTTCGCCTTCAACCGGGCCGGGGTCACCCCGGAGGACCAGGCGGCAACGGCGTGGCTGGGGGGCGAAGTTGTCTTCGGCGACACGGAATCCGACGCCCTCGTGTCTACCGCCTGGTCTGGAAACCGGACCCGTAACCTCGCACGAATGGAGAGCACCTTGAGCACCACCGCTGAACCCTCCGAGCTGCGCAACGCGCTCGTGGACCGCCTGATCGACAACGGCCGTCTGCACAGCCCCGAGGTCATCGCCGCCTTCCGCGTGACCGAGCGCGAGCGCTACCTGCCCGGCGTCGATGTCCAGACCGCGTACACCGAGGACGCTGTCCCGACGAAGTACGACGAGGACGGGGAGATGATCTCGTGCATCTCCGCTCCGTCCGTCGTGGCCGCCCAGCTGGAGCAGTTGGAGGCGCAGCCCGGACACAAGGTCCTCGAAGCCGGCGCGGCCACCGGCTACAACGCCGCGTTGCTCAGCCGCCTCGTCTCGCCCGGCGGTCAGGTCTGGACACTGGACGTCGACCAGGACCTCGTCGACGGGGCCGCGAAGAACCTCGCGCAGACCGGCGTCGACAACGCCACCGCTGTCCTGGGAGACGCCGCGGTCGGACTGCCTGAGCATGCGCCGTACGACCGCATCCAGTTCACCGTCGGCACCGGCGACATCCCCGTGAAGATCCTCGACCAGATCGCCCCTGGCGGCCGTCTCGTCCTCCCGATGCGCATCCGGGGCAGCATCTCCCGAAGCTTCGCCTTCGAACGCGACGGCCAGACCTGGAAGACAAGCAGCGACGAGATGAGCACCTTCGTGCCGCTACGCAAGGGCATCTGCGACGACGTCTACACCCGCGTTCAGCACGACGGTGACGGCGACGTCCGCCTGGAGACCTTCAGCGAGCAGCAGGTCGACCGTGAGGCCATGCGCACCGTGCTGGACCAGCCGTCGGTCAAGCAGTACACGGGCGTGAAGTTCTACAAGGGCGCACCGTTCGAGTGGCTGTACCTGTACCTGGCGTGTGTGCTCCCCAACGGCCTTTCCCGGCTGCCGGGTTCGCGAGCAGGCTTCACCCCGCACTTCGGCTGGGGCTCGATGGCCGCACTCGACGGCGACAGCCTCGCCTACATGACCATCCGCGAGGGTGAGAACCAGCAGGGCAAGTTCTGGGAGCTCGGCATCGTCGGTCACGGCTCACGTGCCGCCGACCTCACCGAACGGGTGGTCATGGAGGTCCGGGCCTGGGACGAGGGCTGGGGCAACGACGGCCCGAGGCCGGGCTTCCGCATGGCAGTCGGCGACATGCGCCACCGGCTGACCGCCGCCGACCCGCGCTTCGTCGTCGACAAGTCGTACAGCCGCCTGGTCGTCGACTGGCCGCGAAAGGGGTGAGTCGATGCTTCCGGAGATAGCCAGCCGCATCCCGTTGGTACGCCGCTCCAAGGCGCCGGGCTTACCCCTACAGCGGCGCTTCGACGAACTCAGCGCGCTGACTGTTCCGCCTGCGGGCGCGAGCCACCAGGATCAGGTGGCCCGCGCCTGCGGGGTCCTGAACTTCGCCGCCCTCATCGCCTCCGACACCGGCATGCCGGACCTCGCCGCGCAGCTCTGCTGGGAGCAGCACCAGGTGTTCGCCGAAGCCGGCATGCTCTCCGGCGAGATCGCGGTGTACGCGCTGATGCCGCTGGTCAACATCGCGCGCCTGCTGACCCGTGAAGGCGACGGCGAAGCCGCCTACGACGTGCTCCACCGGCTCCACGCTGCTGCCCTGCGCCGCAGCACGGTCGACATCTGCGGCCACGTCGTCGACCTGTCCACACTCACCAACGATCCCGAGGACCACGCGAGGATCTGCAAAGAGCTGTGGATCTCGGTACTGATCGACGGTGCTCGTGCCCTGGCCAGCCTCGGCCGCTGGACCGAAGCTGCCGAAGCGATGGCAGCCCACCGCGGCATCGGAGACCGACTGCTCGATGGCCGGCAGATCAAGATCATGTCGCTGATGGAGCAGGGTCGGCCCGACCAAGCTTGCGCCCTGATCGACAGCACCACAACGACAGAGGAGTGGGAAGTCGCAGTCGCCGGCCTCCTCCGGTACTACTGCCGGCCCGCCGACGCGCGCGTCCGGTTGGGTCTTCCCGCTGCGGTGCGGAACGTGATCTCCCTGATCTCAACAGCAGACGCCGGTGTGGCGGTCTTCCAGGCCCGGGCCGGGTTGACCGCCCTGGATCTCCTCGACGGCACCCAGGACCACCACGCCGCTCAGCTCTGCACGGCGATAGCCGAGATTGGGACAACGGACGCCTACGCCGCCAGGGAAATCCTCGGCCACCGGGGGGTGCGCTCCACCTTGAGCGGTGAGCAGCTGAGTACGCTTCAGGAGGTCCTGGATGTGTCAGGCCTGGGCGCAGGGAGCCTCAAGCCAGCCCATGGCCTGGCGCTGGACACAGCCGTGCATGCCGGCATCGAAGGCCTGCGAGAGCTGCTCGGCGGGTCGACGCCCTCCGGGACCTCAGAGGACGGTGCTGAGACCGCCGTCCGCGGTGAGGACGATGCCGTTGAGGACGGCGGCGGCGTCACTTGCAAGGAACAGCACCAGGTTGGCGATTTCATCGGGGGTTGCCGCGCGTCCGAGCGGGATGCGTGAGAGCAGTTGTTCGCGGCGGGCGTCGCTGAGCTGCTTGGTCATCTCGGTGGTGACCAACCCGGGGGAGATCACATTGGCCGTGATGCCGCGCGAGCCCATCTCGGCGGCGATGGACCGGGCCATCGCGATGACTGCGGCCTTGGATGCAGCGTAGTTGGCCTGCCCGGCGGATCCGTTGGACAGTACTGATGAGAAGAAGATCATTCGGCCGCGACGGGCGCGGAGCATGCTGCGCCCGGCCCGGCGAGCGACGCGGAACGAACCCGTGAGGTTGGTGTCCAGGACCCGGTCGAAGTCGTGGTCGCTCATGCGCACGCTGAGCTCGTCGGCGTGAGTGCCGGCGCAGGCCACCAGGACCTCGACTTTGCCGTGGGCTTGTTCGGCTGTGTCGAATGCGGCATTGACCTGCTCGGCGCTGGTGACGTCGCAAGGGAGTGCCAGCAGGTTGGCGTCGGGCGGCGGTTCGCTGCGGTACGTGACGGCCACGCGGTCACCGGCGGTAGCGAAGGCGCGGGCGGTGGCGAGGCCGATGCCACGGTTGCCGCCGGTGACCAGCACAGAGCGGGACACAGGATGTTCCTTTCGGGGTCAGGCAGCTTTGGGGTTGCTGAGCTCTTTGCGCAGCGCTTCGTATAGCGATGCACTGATGGATGCCTGGTCGGCCAGGTGCTGGAGGGCGGTGGTGGCGTCTGCGCGTACTGCGGTGCGGCGGGTTTCGAGCAGGAGGTGGAACTCTTGCGCCGCGGGGCCAGCGGTGTCGGCTGGGCGCAGGTTGTCGAGGACCTGGTCGATGTCGCTCATAACGATCAGTTCTACGTACCAGCCGCCCGCAGGCCGCTCACATCCCCACAGGAGGGTGGGGCCATACGTGCCGGGCACGCCTTCATCGAGGTAGATCCGGTGGCCGGGTCCCTGAGCGCGGGCGAGGGCAGGAAGGGGAATGCAGTGCTCGGGAGCCAGATGCTCGACCTCGTCCTCGGTGTCGAGCAGGATGTACGGGCGCTTGGGTGAGTTCCAAGCGTTGGCGGTGCTGGCCTTGGACGTGCCGAAACGGACGTGGGCATCGGTGATTTCCCGGGCGCCTGGGCCGAGGTCGAGGTTCTGGTAGAGCGCCAGTTCGCGGGTGGCGCGGTGGATGAGACGTCCGAGCTCGGTTGCGGCGGCATCCGGCGTGCGGCTGAGCTGCGCTCGCAGGATGGAGCGGCATTCGGCCAGTTCGGCGTCATCGCGGACTTCCGGCAGCAGGGCGTCCAGGGCCTGTGCGGGCTCGACAATGTGCAGTTGGGAGGTTCCGTCGGGGGCCGGGGCCACCCAAACCACCGTGGCTGTGGTGTCAGCGGTTTCACCGGCGTCCAGGTGGAGGATGTGCCCTCGGCCCGCCAGGCGGGACAGGGCGGGTAGCGGCACGCTGGTATCGCCACCGGCCAGGTCCTTGGCGGTCTCCGCGGGGTTGCCGCAGCTTGGCAGGGGAGCAGGGAAAGCGGTAGGGCTGATCATGGGATTCTCCGTCGATGATGAGGCGCTTCAGGAGGCGAGAGAGGCGAGCATGCGCTCGTACATCGCTGACCGGGCCTGGGTCTCTTCGACGAGCTCGCCCAGACGCTCGACGGCCTGCTCTCGGTCGTCCGGCAGCAGTGCCGCGAGGATGGTGAGGTATTCGGCGGCGGCGGGGCTGTTCGGGTCGGCTGGGCACAGCCGGCGCAGTGCGATCCGCAGGTCGACCGGCTGGACCTTGTAGCTGCCGTTGCTCTGCCGGGTCGACCACATCACGACGGGCCGCCCGTCCTCGCGACCCTGGCCGCAGTCGAGCCGCAGGTCTGCGCGCGGCCCGACCTGGGCGGAGAGGTTCGGCAGCGAATGGCACTGGTGGGCCAGGGCGAAGGCCTGGATCTCGCCCAGGCTGTTGGTGGTCACTAGGTCGGAGCTTGCTGGCTGCACCAGGTGGAGGGGAGTGTCCCGGTGGTCGTGGGCGAGCTCGTCGGGAAGATCCGCGGTCTCCTCCGCGAGCCAGCGGATGACCACCACGCGGATGTGCTGCATCTTGGCAGGCAGCAGCACGGTCACCTCGACATCCAGATCCTCGTGGTCGAAGCGCTTGATGTGTAGTCGCCAGTGGTCGCCGTCGCGGTAGTCGACGACCCGGTCCTCGGCATGCCACATGTCGTGGATCTTCGGGTTGGCCATCATGTGCTCCCACAGGGCGCAGACCTCGGGGTCGTCGGGGCACTCCGTGAGGGCGGCGCGGACCAGGCCGACGTAAATGCGGGCGTGGTGCTCCCAGTTCACCATCTGATCCTGGGCCTCCGGGTCCAACAGGGCCCAGGTGATCAGGTTCGCCCCAGGCCGTTCCACCCATGGGAACCACTGGGCCATCGCGGCGTTGTAGCCGATGATGTTCCACGCGCCGTCAGTCATATAGCACGGCTTCGGGTTCAGATCGTCCAACAGCAGCTGGAGATCCCGATGGGTGTCACCGGAAGGAAGCTCAGAACGTGGGCCTCCCGGAATGTAGCCCAAGGTGTAGAGGAACAGTGCATTACGGTCCACCTCGTCGACCATCAATAGGTCCGCGAGCGCCTCGACCTTGTCGAGGGTGAGCTCGCGGTGCGCGCCTCTCTCGAACTTCGCGTACGTTTTGCGGCACCACCCGAGCACCTCGGCGGCCTCTTCCTGGGTCACTGGGCGGCCCCGCTTGATGCCCGCTTCGGCACGCGCGCGCTTGAGCAGGCCCGCCCGCGCCATGGTCTCCTCGGCGGCGATAGCCGCCGCGACGCGCAGGCTCGGGGTGGACGACGCGACGCGCCCTTGGCTGTCGGAATGCATGGAGAATCCACTTTCGGATTACGGAATGAACCTGGGCGGCTACTCCCCGTCGCCGAATCGATGACCCAGTCACTTCCCCCAGATCAATGCTGATCCGGCAAGCCCGCCGCCCCCAGTGGCTTAGGTCACTTCGTATCTGGACCGAATGGAAGGAAGGGCGGCCTATGGGAACTCGGATTCCCACGGTGCTGCCCGATGATGGTCCCGCAGCCGGGGAGCGCCTCAACAACTTGGCCTCCGGCACTTATCAAGGACCCGGCTCCCCGCGAAGCCTGATTCCGCGGGTCGGGTCCGCCGTACCGACCAAGGAGTTGTGATGCACAAGTACGCCGTAGTTGGCGATGGAATCCAATCCGAAGCCCCTGAGACTGCACCCGCGCGAGGGCCGCTGCGGGTCTTCCGGGTCGCGCAGGCCCTGGCTGTCGACGAAACAGGCGGAAGCGGCCCCACGCTGCTCGGCGATCGCACCGGCTTGGGTTCCTCCGTCGTTCAGCGCATCCTGCATGCAGGTGCGGCCGCGGGTGCGTTCGAGCGTGAGCGCGACGGAACCTACCGGCTCGGCCCGCTCTCGGCGACCCTCGGGGTCCGGGCGACGGTCCGACGCGGTCACGGACTGGACCGCCGCGCAATCCTCCAAGAACTGCATGCCAGCACGGGTGGCGGTGTCTGCACGATCGAGAGCCTGACCATGCTGGGCGGAGCCAGCAGCTCATGCATCGACCTCTGGGCCCACGACGGGGAACTGGAAACGCTCCGGATCAGCCGCACCCGCTTCCTGGGCACCGCCCGCCCCCTGCGTGTGGGCGCGGCCGGCCGGGTCCTGCTGGCCTCCATGCCCCGCACTCTGCTGAAGAAAGTCGCGGCCGAACCGCTCCCCGACGACCACGGCCCGGGGGCGATTGCCGATCCCGAGGCATTCCGGGCGGCGGTCATCACCGCGCGCGAAGACGGCTACGGCCACGCCTGTCAGGAACTGTGGTCCGGCTGGGACACCATTGCCGCGCCGATTCGCTGGGGCGACGTGATCGGCGCTGTCGCCCTGGCAAAGCCCACATCGAGCCTGCGTCTCAGGCCGGACCTGATGCGCGACACCGGACAGGTGATTACCGCAGCCGCGCGCATCGAAGCATTGCTGCGGCGTGGCGAATAGTCGCGCGCTGGCCCTGCCGCCGGGCTGCTCTGCTCGACCGGCCTGCGGAATGCCGGATCGTGCCAGGGATTCCGCGTCGGCAGCATGTGTGATGGGCCGTCATCCCGCTGCGCGGGATATCGACCCCAAGTACCCCTCCCACCCACGAGAACGTATTGAATCCGGCTTTGGCATCTGCCTAGAGTCCACATATCGGCGGCCGCCCACGAGGCCTCAGCCCGACCCGGCCACTCGCCACGGGCGAAGCCGACGCACGAGTGCCGCCTGCAGCGGTACCGGGCAATCGCTTGCTGTAGTGGCCAATTGGCTCGTATGGTCGCGGTCCGCAGGTGATCACCACCGAAGGACGGCGAACAACGGCCCGATGCCGCCGCCGTGCACGACCGAGACGCGACCCAGGGCACGCGAAAGGCGTCCAGGAGCGGGAACTCCCGGACGCCCGACCGCACCCGCTGGGGACACGGCTCGCAAAACCGAAGCAGACCCGGCTCACCGTCCTGGAAGACACCGCCGGACTGCCCCTATCAGTGGAGTGTGTCATGGACCAGCTCCGGCGTACAGCCGCGCCCCGGCCCGCCCCGGACAGCCCCGCCGTCCCCAGCCACCTGGCCCCCACCCTGCGCGTCTACATACCTGGCGTCGCCTGGCTGCGTCTGCACAGCCTCCAGGTGCTCGGTCGGGGATGCGCCCTCTCATGGATCGCCGCAGACCACCCCGATGCGGTCTGGGATGCGGACCTCGCCCTCGATCTTGCGACGGGCCGACTGCACCCGTGGCTGGAGACTGACTTCGCGGCCGCTGGGACGGCGGAGGTCGTCTGATGCGGGTCCACCGAGGGGAGCACACCCGCTCCTATGTCGTTCTGCCCAACCGTGTTGCCCAGGACAGGCGTCTCTCGTTCACCGCTCGTGGCTTGCTGGCGGACTTGCTCTCGCGCCCCGACGGGTGGCGAGAAGACTATCGCGCCATGGCGGACTCTAGCCCGCAGGGCCGAACCGCTGTGGCTCGGGCTCTTCGGGAGCTGCGTGAGGCCGGCTACTACCGGATCGAGCGAATCAGGCGGGAAGACGGCACCTTCCTGACTGTCACTCATATCCATGATGCCCCTCATTCCAGTGATCCGGTGCCGCCGAGCACCGTGAACCCGGGCTCCGGTCGTCGGGCTAGCGATTCTCCGGGTGGTAACCCCGTAAAGGACGTTGGGAAAGGACCCTCCCTCCCCTCGCAGCGCAGCGGCGAGGGGCCACAGGACGCTTCGGAGGTGCGAGGGGCGGCCGACACGACCTGTCCGACCGAGGACACCAGACCGGCCGAGGTGAGCAATCCGCAGACCCGTGAGGCGGTCGCAGTCCTGTACCGGGTGATCCGCTCGGAGCCGCGCCTTCGCCTAGGCGCGGTCGAAGCGCTGGAACTCGCGCCGTTGGTGGCCGCGTGGCTGGCCCGCGTCGGCGAGCGGGACCTCGCGGACGCCCTGCTGCCTGGTCTGCCGCCCCGGGTCTACAACCCGCTGAAGCTCCTTCGGATCAGGCTGACCCGCAAGATGCCGCCGATCTCGGGCGCGTGCTCCGACCAGGGTGCCGCCTCAGGGACGCGCCTCGGCGACTGCCCCAGCTGCCGCGACCCGCTTGGCCCGAGCGGCGTGTGCCTCCCGTGTGCCGGACTCGGTGACCGCAGCAAGGTCAGGGTCGGGTCAGGTGAAGCCGCATCCGCCGCCGGCGCCGCCAAGGTGCGCGCCGCCTGGAGGGCAGCCCAGAGCGCCTCTCGGCCCCTCGCTCTGGCCTGACCAGCCCCCTGCTTCCACCTCCACCTGCTCACTCCGCACGGCCGTCGCCGCGCGGAACTTCGGAGACCCCATGAACGTGAAGCCCACCAGCGCGCCTGAGCTCGACCAGATCGCCTCCGCGGTCGACGCGTGGAGCCTTGACGCGGCGTGCGCCTATGCCGACGACCCAGACGTGTTCTTCTCCGACGTCAAGGACCCGGAGCGGATCCGCCACGCCCGAACCGTTTGCCGCGACTGCCCGGTCATCGACCCCTGCCTGCTCGAAGCCGTCTCTCGGCCTAAGAGTCAGGACGTCGGGGTGCGGGCCTGCACCGTCCCCGAGGAACGAAGCACCATGCGCGCCCGTGGCCTCGGGCGATGCGACCCGGAGCGCGTGGAGCGGGTCCTGGCAGGTGCACGAGGCCACCTGTCACCGGCCGAACGTGACCTCGCGGTCGTGCGCACGATCCAGCTCGGACTCCCAGCCGAGCGACTGGCTCGCGCCCTGGACATTCAACTCCCATACGCGCGACGGAAAATCGCCGACGAGCGCCGGGCCATCGCACTGCGCGCTGCCACGAACCCTGGCCGACCCCGTCGACGTGCCCGGGAGGCCGCGTGAGCAAGCTGCAGACACGCGGCCGTCTGACCGGCTGGGACCTGGCCGCGATCCTGGCACTCGGCGCGGCCGGTAGCGCCCTGTCCTACGACGCACTCCGGCAGATGGCGGTCGCCATTCACGTCCGCCCCCAGCTGACCTACGTGTTCCCGCTGCTGCTCGACGGGTTCATCGCCTACGGCGTCCGCGCCGTGGTGCTGCTGCGGCGAGCCGCGCTCCACGCCCGCGCCTACGCCTGGAGCCTGTTCTCGGCCGCCACCGCCGCCAGCGTATGGGCCAACGCGCTGCACGCAGTCACCCTCAACAACGAAGCCGCCCAACGGCCCTCCACCGGGTTGCGGCTGAGCAACCTCACGGTCGGCATCCTCAGCACCCTCGCACCGCTCGCACTCGGCGGCGCGGTCCACCTCTACATCGTCATCGCCCGCCACCACAGCGCCCAGGACGCCGACACGCAGGCAGGCGACCAAGAGCACGGACCAGGCCAGACAACCGCGGATGCCGAATCCGCAACCGGCCTGCGTCAGAGCGCTGACCGCACCCGCGCCGTCCGCAGGGCCCGGAGCCGACGCACGCGGAGGCCGGTCCGCGCCTGGACTGCGGTCGACCGACCTCCGGTCAGCCCCGCAGCGGTCAAGGAAGCGGCTGGGCCCCCGCCGCAGGAGGCGCGCGAGCCCCAGGCCACAGCACCGAAGCCACCGGCCGACCACCAGCTGACCGGGCCGGTCGATCCGGCCCCATCCGGGCACGCGCAGGCGGGTCGGCAGGTCGAAGACACGCCCGAACCGCAAGGCGGGACCGGCGGCCCGGCGGTCAGTCCTGGCCCTGACCGCGGTCAGGCAGCGCTGCCCGGCTCCTGGGGGCCGTCGACTCGCGCGGAGGTGATGCGCCGACCGGCGCTGACCGCCCGGGTCGATCCGGCCGCCGACCTCGACGCCCTGCTGCCGATTGCCCGCGACGCCGCCGCGCAGGCCGGACGGCTGAACCGCGCGGTAGTCGCGGACGGGATCCGCGCCTCCGGCCACAAGATCAGCAATGAGCGGGTCACCGCCGTCATGAAGGCGCTGCGCACGTCGCCGAACCCGCCCGCCAAGCCGCCGGGCAGACACCGCCGCTGAGCCTCCCCGTTCTACCCTCCGCCGCCGAGCCCGACGCCGGCGGCGGAGGCCACCCGCTCGAACCACTCCACAGCTCACCGCCCTTGAAAGGCCCCACCATGTCCCGCTTCCCTGCCAAGTCCGCTGTTCGCCCGACCGGCCGCTGGTTTCTCCTGCGTAGCCGCTGGACGTTCGTCGAGGACCCGGCCCTGAACGACCTGCTCTCGGCTCGCCAGGAAGCCGAGCAGCAGGCCGAGCGCGCCCGCATGTTCCGCGCAATGTCCGGGTCCTGGGGCTGACCGCCCCCGAACCCGCCCCCAGTCGTCCAACTCGACCGCAGGCCAAGGAGTCCAGCCATGCCAACCCCACAGACCATCCCCCTTGTGGTGCTTCCCCAGCCGACCGAGGCTCCCGGCGCCGCAGCTAACGCTGACGACGAGGCGCTCGCCTTGATGCAGCACCTGCTCCGCTTCGGCTACCTGCGCGCCGCGCGCCGCCAGGGCGACGGCAGCTGGCGCATCCGCGTCCGCGACACCTCCCCGCTGCTCGCCGTCCCCGACGCCCACGCGGCGCTCGACTACGCCGTTGTGATGCTCAGCCTCTTCCACGGCTACGGCTTTGAACCGCCGGCGGTGGTCGCGTGACCACGCACGAGCCCACCCGCGACGAGGATGACATCGCCGCAGGCCAGACCCCCACCGAGGCGGGAGCAAGCTATAGCCTTGGGGGCTCCAATCCCGGCGCTGCCGGGATTGGAGCCCCCAAGGCGCTTGACTCCAGCGCACCGGGGGGCGCGCTGGAGGACGTCCAGCACCGGGGGGCGCAGGACGAAGAAGCGGACTCCTCGCCGCCCGTCGGCGCCGAGGAGTCCGGGCCGTCGGGTCGCAAGCGCCCCTACGGCCGGGTCCAGCGGCATAAGCACTCGATCCGGCTCAGCCGGAGCGAGTTCGAGCAGATCCGCCAGGCCGCCGCCTGGACGGGGCTGCGGCCGATGGGCTTCGCGGCGAACGCCGCTGTCACCGCGGCCCAGGACGAGGAGTCCGCGCGGGCCGGCATCGTCAACCAGCGCGGGATGGTGCACGAGCTGATGCGCGCGTCAGCGCAACTCGGCTGGGTCGGCAACAACTTGAACCAGATCACGCGCACCCTGAACTCGGGCGGTGACGTGATCGCCGAAGATCTGCGCGCCTGTCTCGCGCGAGTCACTGTCGCGGTCGTCCGGGTGGAGCGTGCCGCCGAACAGCTGGCGGGGCGGTAAGCGATGGTGCCCGACGTCAACGAGGACAAGGGCCGCGACACGAAAGGGCTGCTGTACTACCTCTTCGGTCCCGGCAAGCGCGAGGAGCACACCGACCCCCACATCGTGGCGTCTTGGAACCCGCTCCTGGTCCAGGACCCGGGCGAGTTCCCGTTCCTGTCCGACCGGCACACCGAGCGGATGAGCGCGCTGGCCCGCTACCTCGACCTGTCCGTCAAGGCGCTCAGCCAGCCCCCCGCGAACGGCTGGGTGTGGCACTGCCCGGTGCGCAACGCACCAGGGGACCGGCTGCTCAGCGACGAGGAATGGGCCACGGTTGCACGACGGATCATGCACGCCACGAACCTGGCCCGCGAGGGCGACGAGCAGGCGGTTCGCTGGGTGGCGGTCCGCCACGCCGAGGACCACATTCACATCGTCGCCACCCTGGCTCGGCAGGACGGCCGGGCGCCGCGCTACCACAACGACGCGATCAAGGCGCAGGCCGAATGCCGCAAGATGGAGCACGAGTTCGGCCTGCGCCGCCTCAACGCCGGTGATGGCACGGCCGCCAAGCGCCCGACCAGCGCCGAGATCATCAAGGCCGAGCGTCTGGGCCAGGAGCAGCCCTCCCGGCTGCTCCTGCAGCAGGCCGCCCGGCGCGCGCTGTCCGGTGCCCACTCCGAGGAGGAGTTCTTCTCCTGCCTGGAGGGCGAGGGCGTGCTCGTCAAGATGAGCTACTTCCCCTCAGGCGATCCGCGCGGGTACAGCCTGGCGGTCCTGGACGACACCAACGCCGAGGGAGCACCGATCTGGTACCCGGGCGCCAAGCTGGCCCCGGACCTGTCCCTGCCCAAGATCCGCAGCCGCTTCCTCCGATCAGAGATGGAGCAGGACGCCCCCGCACCGGTCCAGGAGTCCCGCGACCCCGGCAGCGGGACCGACGCCGACACCGTCATCGAACGCCCGGTCGTCGCACGCCGCCAGGCCGCCGCGGCCGTTGAGAACGCCGTCACCGTGATCGTAGCCGAGGAACCGGAGCCGGCAGCGGGAGAGATCAGCGACCTCACCGAGGTCCTCGACGCGCTCGCTGAGACCACCACCCCCGGTCAGCAGCGCACAGAACTGCTCGCGGCAGCCCGCGCCTACGACCGCGCCTCCCGCTCCCACGTCCGCGCAGTCCGCACTCAGGACCGGGCACTGCGCCGCGCCGCGAACGACCTGTGGCACTCCGGCTACCTGCTGCGCAGCAGCAAGGATGGAGGCGCCAGCGCCTGGCTGCTGTCCGCCCTCGTCCTCGCGGTCTTCGCCGTTGCCAACTGGCACGCCCAGCGCGGCCACCACCAGCAGGCCGCTGCCGCCCGCGAAAGTGCCCAACACCTGCGCCGCGCCTACCAGCAAGCCGCCGGCCCCAACTTCGCAGCACTCCAGCGAGAAGGCCGACGGCTCCCCGGACCCGTTCGCCAGCGCCACCGCAACAGCCTCCTGCGCTACCACCCACACCAACCGCGACAGGAGGCGGACCGGGCGACGTTCGACGCCCTCGCCTACACCCTCCACCAGGCCGAACAACAAGGCCATGACCCCGGCGAACTCCTGCGCCAAGCCACCGCATGGCGCGAACTGGACACCGCCCAAGACGTCACCGCCGTCCTGGTCTGGCGTATCCGCAACCTCGTCGACCTACCGGCCCCGGCCGCCGACACGCAGCGACCCGAGCGCACCGGGCGCCACGGCGACCGCCCCCAGACCCCGGACGGCCCTGGCCGCCAGCGCTGACCCAGCCTCGGCCAGCCCCTGCGCCACCAGCTCCCGCACCGCTTCACACAGGAGGCCTTCCGTGCCCCGACACGCCCGCACCACCCCTCCCACCCGCGCGACCGGCTCCACCGAGCGCCGCCGCCCGCGCGCAGAGCAACGACAGGACCAGCCTCGTCGCCCGTGGCTGCTCGACTGCTACCTGCTGCGCTCCACCGACGCCCTGGCGGGCGCGGTCCTCGCCTACGCCGTCCCGCTCATCGTGCTCCAGCTCACCGGCTCCGCCGCCCTGACCGGCACCGCGTTCGGCATCGAGTGGCTGCCCCGCATCCTGGCCATCCTCGGTGCCGGTCCGCTCATCGACCGCTACACCCCGCAGACCAGCGCCTTCACCGCAGCCGTCCTGCGCACCGCCGCCACCGCCGCCACGCTCCTCGCACTCGTCCTCGGCGCGGGAGCACCCGCGGTGCTCGCCTACGCCGTGATCGGCGGCATCCTGACCCAGGCCGGCACGCTGGCCACCGAGTCGCTGACCAGCGAGGCCAGCCGCAAGGCCGGACCCGACGGACACAAGGTCCAGGCCACCGCCACCGCCATCGACCAAGTCGCCCAACTCGTCGGCCCCGTCCTGGCCGGCCTGCTGCTGTGGTGCTCCCCGGTGATCCTGCTGACCGCCGTCGCCGGACTCTGCGCGATAACCGCACTCCAGGCCCTCCTCCTCGCCGAAGCCCACCCGCGGCCCCGGCTGCGCCTGGTCACCGACGAACCCGCCCCGAGCCTGCCGCGCCAGCTCGCAGCGGGCACCCGCACCGTCGCCCGAACCCCGGCACTGGCCCTGCTGATCACCGGCCTGGCCTCCGGCAACCTCGTCTCCGGCGTCCTCCTGGTGGCCACACCCATCCTCACCCAGCAGCGCTTCCACCACCTGGCCGAAGCCAGCACCGGCATCTGGACCGCCAGCGCCCTCGCATCCCTCGCCGTCGTCGCCCTCGCCCGACGCACCATCGCCCACAACGGCCTGTTCCGCACTGGAGCCGTCGCCGCCGCCTGCGCCTCCACCGCCGCCCTGGCGGCCGGAGCCGCTCCCACCTTCCCGCTCTACGCCGCCGCCGTCACCGCGATGATGGCCGCCGAAGGAGCGCTCGCCGTGGTCCTGCGCACCGGCCGTGCCCGCCTCATTCCCGCCGCCGGGTTCAGTTCCACGCTCGCCGCGACGATCGCGATGACCACCCTGCCCCTGCCGGTTGCCGGCACCCTGGTCGCCGCCGTCAGCCCCAACGACCTCCAGCTGGTGGTCATCGCCTCCGCGATCTTCCAGGCAGTGGTCGCCGCCGCCTGCTTCACTGGCCTGGCCCGCCACCGGGCGGTCCTCGACGCGATCCCCAGCACCACCAGCGCCGATGCGGCCCAACCTGCACGCGCTGCTGCATCCGGTACCCGCAAGGCCGCGTGACACAGCGGAGAACAGCCCAGTGCAACGTTGCTGAAGCAGACCCGGCGCGGACCGAATGGCCCGCGTCGGGTCTGCTTCCGGTGATGGCGCTGGCCTGCGGTTCTCTCCGCGCGGAATCCCCTTGACTGCCACGTGAGACGGGGCAGTATGTGTGCTCCCTATCCGCATCCGCGGAGCAGGGACCGCGCCGGCGAGAGGCACCACGAGATGACCGACCCAGACCCGAACCCGGCCATGCCGCAGGACCAGCCGGTCCGGATCATCAAGCACTCGGCGCCACTTCGCCCTCGCGGGTTCGCGATCACCTGCCCGAGTTGTGGGGCAGAGCGGGACTGGCTGCTCATTCACCGGCCGCGCACCCGGGGAGTCTTCATCAGATGCCGCTGCGCGCACCAGTGGATCGACCCGGAGCTCGACCTGGAGAGCTTCGAGGCCATGTACATCTACCCGGAGCAGGAATTCGACAGCGCCGAGGCCATAATCGAGGCGACCGGATTCGACGGCCTCTTCTCCGGCACCTACATGTAGTACCGGGAGCCAGGAAGTGATCTTCTCTGAAGTGGACGATCAGCCCCAGGTGTCCACCCTCAGCGAGGAAGTCTCTCAGGTTGCGGCGCGGTCTGGCTATCAGCCGTCAACTCAAGAACATGCCAAATGGGGACGCCGACCGGGCTGTGCCTTGGCGGCAACACGAGTGGGTGACGCGTTGTCAGCGGCGGCTGTCAGTCTCTGAGGGTCGACCGACCCAGTAGGGAGTGTGCGCCTTGGGCATCACCGCTGATCATCTGCGTAGGACCGTGACCGCCTACCTGGCCACGAGGCCCGAGCAGCGTGACTTCGTGGATCCGCTGATCCAGCTGCTGGACCAGGGCGTGGATCTGACTGACCGGCGCGAGTGGCGCGGCCACGCGACGGCCAGCGCCGTGGTGCTGAACCCGGACGGCCTGGTCCTGCACATCGCCCACGCGGCCAGCGGGAAGTGGCTGCCCGCGATCGGAGGCCACCTTGAAGAGGAGGATGCCTCGCTCACTGGCGCCGTCCTGCGGGAGCTGGAGGAAGAAGTCGGCCTGAAGCCGCAGGACCTGGTGTGGCTGCTGGACGCGCCCGTGCACATCGATGTGTTCCCGATCCCCGGGCGCGAGACCCGCGGCGAACCCGACCACCTCCACTTGGACTTCTGCTTTCTGCTGACGACCGGGCGCACCGACTTCCGGCTGCAGGCCGACGAAGTGCACGCCACCGCCTGGCGACCGATGGACGCACAGGTCGACGACCGGCTCCGCGAAGGCGTGCAGCGGGCTCTGGTCCAACTGCCCGTGTCCAGCCAGCCGAGCGAACCGGCCGCCGCGCCCGGGACCAGGACGGGCAGGTGCCAGTGCGGCACCGTCGCGTACACCGTGACTGGCCCCGTCCGAGACAGTTACCTGTGCTTCCCTGATGCTTGAGTGAGTTCAAAGGGTTCACGGGGGTGTAGGTGGACGAGTGGTTGCTGGTCTTCGTTCCGGATCCGGAACGGTGGGGGCCGCTGCCGGACGAGGGCGTGCTCGGGGTTCAGGACCTTCCAGGTGCGCTTGATCGTGTGGGGCTTCGGCCGGGTGATCCGGTCTTCGTTCGGCCCGACTTCACAGTGGACCGAGAGCTGCTGCAGTTCGCGCTCTCCTCGGAGTTCCGTCCTCTCGAGCGGGAGACGCGGCGCAACTACGCGACCGACATCCGGCTGTTGCTGACCTGGCTGTGGAGACGCGGGATCCCATGGCGAGACGCTACGCGCGAGGACTTGCGGGCCTACCGGGAGTTTCGGTGCGAGTCACCGCTCAATCCGGCCCGGATCAGCGGGACGAAGTGGGATCGAGAGGCTCCGGCCTTCACGCGGCTCTACCGGTGGGCGAGGGTCGCTCCGCTGCCAGTGGACAGCCGTCGTCGGACGGACCGCGCTCCCCATGCCCGCAGCTCGCGGGTCTCCTGGCTGACCCCACGGACGTGGGCGCTCTGGCAGGACGTGGGCCTTCGAGGGCTTGGCCCTGACGGGGCGCCAATGGGGGGCTGGGACGGGCGCACCGAGTTGCGAAACACCTCCTTCGTCGGGTTCACGCTCAGCTCGGGGTTGCGGCGGCAGGAGTCCGGCGCGCTGCTCACGTTCGAAGTGCCGTCACGTCCGCTTCGCTCGGGGCGCTACTGCCACGGGCAGGTGGCCCGGGCGCTGTCCCGGTCCAAACGGGACCGGACCTTCTACGCGTCGGTCGACTCGCTGCGGCAGGTCAGCGCGTATGCGGAATCGGAGCGGGCCTGGGCCGTCGAGCGGGCCCAGAGGCAGGGGGCGCTACGAAAGGTTGCCGCAGATGCGGCTGATCACCAAGGTCACATCGGGCCGCACCACAGTGGTTCATTGGGTCGACCGTGACGGCGCCGAGGGCCGGCGCGACTTGACCCTGCTCGACTGGCGTGAGCGGCAGTGGTTGTTCGTCGAAGGCCCGGAAGGCCCGGAGCCAGCGTGGTTGTGGCTGACCGAGCAGGGACTGCCCATGCTGCCGGACCGGTGGAACACCGTGTTCCGGCAGGCGAACCAGCGGTGTGAGCAGGCGCTGCTCTCTGCCCAGGAGCGGGAGGCACCTCGGCTACTGCGGGTCGCGGAGGTCCGCGGGCGGGTTCCGTACGCCACGCCGCACTCCATGCGGCACTCGATGGCGCTCTACATGCTGATCCTGCTCAACGAGCTGATGGACAAGAAGTACGGGCTGACCGCCGCAGACCGGCGCGACTTCGCCCAGCTCTACGGCGATCCGTGGTGGCTGGTGAAGACGCTGCTCGGACACCGGGACGTGGAGACGACGAAGGAGCACTACCTCGCCCCGGTTATGCACCTGCACCTGGAGTCGGTCCTCGCCTTCGACGACCACCGGCCGGACGAGGAGCAAGGCGGGGACATGAACAGCCTGTTCGCGCGACTGGCCCGCGAGACCACCGGTATCCAGGACATCGAGTACCTGGTCGGGGCGCTGCCTGCGCTGGAGGTGTCATGAGTGGCCGAGGGCGCAAGGCGGTCCTGCCGCCGGCGGACTTCCAGGCAGCCGAGCGCCTGGCTCTGAACGGGCTGCAGGTCACGGTGATCAACAAGGACGGCTACGGGCGGGTCTTCGACTTCGCCAAGATGCCCGTCCCGGAGCCGATGCGCCGCTCGCTGGCCCGGCTTTACGCAGACCAGTCACTGGCCTGGCACAGCCACGCCAGCGGCCTTGCCTACTGGCAGTCGCTGCTGGTCTTCGCCCGGTTCCTCGAGGTTCAGGGGCAGCCGGCGCAGGACCTCGAGGACCTGACCGCGGCCACCCTCAAGCTCTGGCGCAACAACCACAAGGACACCCCCGGCGGCCGCGAGGCCATGGCCAAGATGAGGACCCTGCTGAACCAGGATCCGCGCCTCGCCCGCGGCCCCGCGGCGGAAGAACTGGCCCGACCGGTGCCGAACAAGGGCAAGATCTCAGGGAAGTCCTCCTACAAGCCGTCCGAACGTGCTGCGGTGATGCTGGCTGCCGAGCGCTGCTTTCGGCCAGCGCTGCTGCGAATTCGGGAGAACACGGCTCTCCTTGGCCGCTTTCGCGCCGGGGAGCTGACCGAGGGCACTGTTGAGTGGCAGGTCAGCCAGCTCCTCCAGCACATCGCCACCACGGGTGACATCCCCCGGCTCACGCATGGCAAGATCCCCGGCAGCAGCCGCGTTCTGCTGGGAGGGACCACGCGCGTCTACACCTGGGGACGCCTGTTCTTGACCAGGCGGGAGCTGACTTCCCTGGCCGTGCTGATGACGGACCGGTTCGGCTGGAACCACTCGACCTACAACCGGCTGCCGGTCCCCGTCACGACAGCCTCAGTGGGCGAGGCGACCACGGTGACCTACACCGTCACCATCGAGAAGCGCCGCAGGGGCAGCGGACGGTGGTTCGACACGGAGAACCACACCGACTCCGGAGCCGACTCCCCAGGCCGACTGATCACGCTGGCGCTGGAGGCCACCCAGCATGCCAGGGCGATGGGAGCCGTCATCGCTCCCGGTGTCGACCTTCTGATGGTCGCCCGGCTGCACAGTCCGGGGCGGCCGGACTCCGATCTTGACCAGCCCCGTCCGGTATGGCCGTTGTCGTTCGGCGTGACCAAGGCGGACGCGCGACGTTGGGCGACCTCGCACGGTGTCGGCTCCCCGTTTCGCCGGAGCCGGCGCACGGCCGTCGTTAGGGAGGGCAAGCCGCTGCAGCACAGTCGCGGAACCCATGAGAGCGTCTACGTTCTGCCCGACCGGAACGTCCAGCAGGGAGCTGTCGAGGTGATCGCGGCCGGAGCCGAAGCGGCCCTCCAGCAGGCCCGCGAGTACACCTTCAAGGGCCAGCTCGCCACCTTCGCCGATCCCGAGCACCAGGAGACCGCTACCGCGGACTGCGCGGATGAGCGCTCCACCCCCTGGCCCGGTCCGGACGGTGGCTGCGGCGCCGACTTCCTGCTCTGCCTGGCCTGCGAGAACGCGAGGGTTCACCACGGACACCACCCGCGGCTCGCGCTCCTGCACCGCCAACTGATCGCGATGCGCTCCGCCTGGCCGGAAGAGCTGTGGCGCAAGCGCTGGGACCAGCACCTCCAGCGGCTAACCGACCTGCGGTCCAAGGTGAACGAGACAGCGTGGGATGCCGCGCTGTCTCGGGCGACGGACCGCGACCGGGAGATCATCGACCACGTCTTCCGGGGAGAGCTCACGCCATGACGACGGTTCGAGCCGCGGAACTCGACTCCTACGTGCTGCCCGTACCCGGCCCCGACACCCCGGTCGTCCAGGCCCGCTGGATCAGCCCCGCCAACACCTTCCCCAACTCCCGCTTCAGCGAGGACCTCTGGTCGCTGGGGCCGTTGACCGACAATCCGGGCGAGAGCATCCACCGCATCCGCTGGAGCGGATGTCCCGCGGTCCTCCAGGCGCAGTTCAGGGTCATCGTCTGGACCATGATCAATGGCGAGCTCCGGCCGACCTACGTCAAGGAGCGGGCGTGTCAGCAGCGATCACGTGACAGCGTGCTGAGCATGCGCGACTGCGTCCTGCAGTGGTTCAAGTTCGCACGCTGGCTCGCCGGCCAGGGCGTCACCCGCCTGCAGGACTGCACCGCCGACCACTGGGCTGCGTTCGCGGCCACGCGGGCCGCCGACGGAATCCGCCGCGACCACATGCTGGGCATTCTGAGGTGGCTGACGGACATCTGGGCCTTCGACCAGCTCTCCGCCCACCCATGCGGCGTCACCTGCCCGCCATGGGAGGCCCAGGGGATCGACGACTACCTCCCCGCCGAGACCGCCAGCGCGGCCGGGGAGAACCGGACCGATGCCCTCGACCCTGCAGTGATCGGACCACTGCTGACCTGGTCGATCCGCATGGTCGACGACTTCGCCGACGACATCCTGGCCGCCTTCGCCGAGCGCCGGCGCATGCACGCGATCGCCACCGCCACCAAGTCCTCGCCCGAGAGCCGGGCCGCACTGCTCGGCTACGTGACGGCGCTAATCGACGCCGGTACCCCGCTGCCGGCCACGGTGCACCGCGGCAGGGGCCTCACGCTGGCCAACCACTACGTCGCCTACGCCACCGGAGCCAGCCAGTCACAGGTCTGCCAACTGGTTTCCCGGCTGAGCCTGAAGGAGCTGACCTCCCGCAACCCGGGCCCCTCACCGATGCAGATCCCGGTGACCGGCCGCATCGAGGGACGTCCATGGCGCGAGCACATGGACTACGAGGAGACCCTCACACTGGTCCGGCACCTCGTCACCGCCGCAGCAATCGTGATCACCTACCTGACCGGGATGCGTTCCCAGGAATCCAGGACCCTGCGGTCCGGCTGCTGCCCCGACCCGGAGCCCACCCCCGACGGCACGACACCCCGGCACCTGATCAGGGCCCATCACTACAAGAACGTCCGCGACAGCGACGGCCACCACGTCTCCGCCGGCGAGGAACGCGATGTCCCCTGGGTCGCGATCACACCGGTCGTCAACGCCATTCGCGCCCTGGAGCGAATCGTCCCCGAAGGCGAAGTACTGTTCAGTGCCAGCCACCACGACATCGTGAACCAGCGAACGCAACACGGCGCCCTGAAGCGGACCAGCATCGACAGCCGCGTCGAGCAATTCATCGCCTGGATCAACCGCGAGGCCATCGCCCAAGGCCTGCCCGACCAAATCGTCCCCAACGACCCGCACGGCGGCATCGGGCTCAGCCGCCTGCGCAGGACCCTGGCCTGGCACATCGCCCGCCGTCCCGGCGGCCTTATCGCACTGGCCATCCAGTACGGTCACATGCGCACCGTGCTGGACGCCCGCACTTCCACCGGTTACGGCAGCCGCGAACGCCGAGGCATCCACGCCGAACTCGACGTCGAGACCGCCCTCGCCGCAGCCGACACCGCGGCCCGGCTGCGCGACGCCATCGCCGCCGGCGAGAAGGTATCCGGCCCAGCCGCCCGCCGCGCCATCGTCGGAGCAGCCTCCGTCCCGCGCTTCGAAGGAGCCCTGACCACCCCCAAAGCAGCCGCGAAGTACCTCGCCCGCGACGGCCTGGTCCTGTTCGACAACCCCGACGCGTTCCTGATCTGCGCCTTCAAACGCAGCACCGCCCTGTGCGGGCCAGCCACCGACGCCATCGCCCCCAACCAGTTCGCCTGCCAGCTCGGCTGCGGCAACGCGGTTCGGACCGATTCCCACGCCCGCGCCGCCCGGGAACACGCCGACCAGCTCGACCTCAAGGCCGACCATCTCCCCAAGCCTCTCGGCAGCCGACTGCGGAGGACCGCCGGCGGGCTCCGGGCCCTGGCCGATGCGCACGACACCGATACCCAGCTCAGCCAGGAGGCTCTCGCATGACGCAGCAGCACCAGGACGAGCGCTCGCGCATCCGGGCAGCGACCGACCGACTACTGGCCGGCCAGCCCACACACTCAAACGGCAGCCTGACCGTCGCCGCGCTCGCCATCGAAGCAGACGTCCACCGGATGGCACTGATGAAGCGCCACGCCGACCTGAAAGAGGAGTTCTACGCCCGGGTCCGGGCGGAGACGCACCAGACACCCGAAGTGGAGCGTCGGCTGCGCAAGGAGGTGGTGAGACTCAAGGAAGCCCTCGCGGCCTCGCGGGCAGCTGAAGCAGCGGCACGGCAGAGAGCCGAGCAGATCGCCCTCGCCGCCGCTGTACTCCTCCTCCAGTCGCCCGCCACAACTGCTCCGGCCCGGGACGGAAACGTGATCGCATTCCGTCAGCAGCCGCAGTGATCCATTTGGACCGGAGCCGCCCGCCCCGCTGGACATCCTCGCGAACCTGGGCTGATTCGCGGAGCACCGTTGCGGGCGGACCCGGCTTCGTGGATCCCATGCATGGGGCTTGGCGTGTTCAGCTGGCGGTGACCCACTGGGTGGCGCGTGCCCGGAGCTTGGAGGCGATGGCGGCGAGGCAGCCGCCGGGCAGGTCGGTGACCCAGTCGAAGGCGTCGAGGTTGATGCCGTGCTGGGCGGCGGCTTGGAGCATGTCGGCGAGCAGGGCCGTCGCGGCGGCTTTCTCCTCTTCGGTGCCGGGGGTGGTGCGGCGTTCGGAGACGTCGTTGATGCGGTCGGCCAGTTCGCGGTGCCGGGCCACGGCACGCAGGCAGGTGCTCGGCAGGTCGGTGACCCAGTCGAAGGTGTCCAGGGTGATGCCGTGGTTCGCGGCGGCCTGGAGCATGTCCGCGAGCAGCGCGGTCGCGGCGGTCTTGTCCTGCTCGGTGCGCGGGTGGGCGGGTCGGCGTTCGGCGGCGGTGCTGACGCGGTCGGCCAAGTCGCCGTGCCTGGTGACGGCGCGGTAGCAGCCGCCGGGCAGGTCGGTGACCAGGTCGAGGGCGTCGAGGTCGATGCCGTGCTTCGCAGCGGCCTGGAGCATGTCGGCGAGCAGGGCGGTCGCGGTGGCCCTGTCCTGCTCGGTGCCGCCCTTGGCGGGGCGGCGTTCAGCGGCGTCGGCGATGCGCTCAGTCAGGGTGCGGTTCTTGCGGTCGGTGTACTCGTACACGTTTGAGGTCTCCGTGGTCAGTCGGGGCCGTCGGCAGCGGCCGGTTCCGTTCTGGGCGCCGAAAACAGCGGTGGGTTCGGTTCTGCCTGGCTACCCGCGTGCACAGACGTTTCGCGCACGCTGTCCGGGCGCGTCGTGGCGGTGTCGGGCATGCGGTGCGGCCGGCCCGGTCGCGTAGCCGGTCGGCCGCACCCCACGGGGGTTACAGGGTCTTGGTGAGGCGGTCGGCCAGGAGGCGGGTGAAGCGGGCCGGGTCGGGCAGGTCGCCGCCTTCGGCGAGCAGGGCCGCGCCGTGGATCAGTTCGGCGGTCTGCGCGAGCGCCGGATCGTCGCTGTTGGTCTCGTGCGCCTCGCGCAGGCCGGTGATGAGGGGGTGGGTGGGGTTGAGCTCGAGGATCCGCTTGACGGTGGGCAGGTCCTGGCCCATGGCCCGGTACATCTTCTCCAGGGTGGGGGTCAGGTCGTGGGCGTCGCCCACGAGGCAAGCCGGGGAGGTGGTGAGCCTAGTGGACAGGCGAACCTGCTTGACGTGCTCGTCCAGGGTGGTCTGCAGCCAGGCGAGGAGAGCGGCAAAGTCCTGCTTCTGCCGGGCCTTGTTCGCCTTAGCCTCCTCGCTGTCCTCGGTGTCGGTGTCGGTGTCGTCGAGGTCGACCTGGCCCTTGGCGATGGACTGGAAGCGGTGGCCGTCGAAGGCGGGGACCTGGTCGGTCCAGACCTCGTCGACGGGGTCGGTGAGGATGAGGACCTCGTAGCCCTTGGCGGTGAGGGCCTCCATGTGCGGGGAGTTCTCCACCATGGCGCGGTTCTCGCCGGTCAGGTAGTAGATGGTGTTCTGGCCGTCCTTCATCCGGGAGACGTACTCGCGCAGCGTGGTCGTCTTCTCCGGGTCGTGCGTGGAGGCGGCCGAGACCAATTCCAGCAGGGCGTCGGTGTTGTCGCGGTCCTCGATCAGGCCTTCCTTGATCACCCGCCCGAACTGTTCCCACACCTTGAGGTAGGTGTCGGTGTTGGTGGTCTGCAGGTTTTTGATCGCGCCGAGGACCTTCTTGACGAGGCGTCGGCGCACGGCGGTGATCTGGCGGTCGTGCTGGAGGATCTCGCGGGAGACGTTCAGGGACAGGTCGTGGGCGTCGACGACGCCCTTGACGAAGCGCAGGTAGTTCGGCATCAGCGCGTCGCAGTCGTCCATGATGAACACCCGCTTGACGTACAGCTGCACGCCGCGCTTGGTGTCGCGGGAGAACAGGTCGAACGGCGCGTGGGCGGGGAGGAACAGCAGCGCCTCGTACTCGAAGGTGCCCTCGGCGCGCATGTGGATGGTCTGCGCGGGGTCCTGCCAGTCGTGGCTGATCTGCCGGTAGAACTCGTGGTACTCCGTCTCGCTGACCTCCGCGCGGGGGCGGGCCCACAGGGCCTTCATCGAGTTCAGGGTCTCCAGCGTGCCTGCGGTTTCGCCGTCGGTGTCGATGCTGCTGTCGGCGTCATCTTCGGTGCCGGTGCCGGTGGCCTGGGTGGCCATGCGGATGGGCCAGCGGATGAAGTCGGAGTACTGCTTGACGATCTGGCGGATCTTCCAGGCGGCCAGGTAGTCGCCGAGGCCGTCCTCGCTGTCCTCGGCCTTGAGGTGCAGGGTGACGGTGGTGCCGACGGGCAGGTCGGTGGCGTCGGCGATGGTGTAGGTGCCCTCGCCGTCGGATTCCCACACGGTGCCCTGGTCGGTGCCGGCGCGGCGGGTGTGGAGGGTGACCTTGTCGGCGACCATGAAGGCGGAGTAGAAGCCGACGCCGAACTGCCCGATCAGGCTGGCCGCGTCGGTGTCCGTGTCCTTGTTCTCCTTGGCTTCCTTGATCTTGGCTAGGAGCCCGGCGGTGCCGGACTTGGCGATGGTGCCGATCAGGTCGACGACGTCGTCGCGGGTCATGCCGATGCCGTTGTCCCGCACGGTCAGGGTGCGGGCGTCGCTGTCGGTTTCCAGGGTGATGTGGAGGTCGGAGGTGTCGGCGTCGAGGTCGGGGTTGGTGAGGGATTCCAGGCGGAGCTTGTCGAGGGCGTCGGAGGCGTTGGAGATCAGCTCGCGCAGGAAGATGTCCTTGTTCGAGTAGATCGAGTGGATCACCAGCTGTAGCAGTTGGCGGGTCTCCGCCTGGAACTCGAGCGTCTCGGTCGTGCTGGCCACGGAAGCGTCTCCTTGATGTGGTGGAAGTTGGTGCGGGGGAAAAGTCGGTCAGGTTCGAGGGGCCCCGGGCGGGGAGGCTCTGCCCGGACACGGGGTCTCAGACGTGGCTGAGGGGCTGGTATGGCTGGTCGGGTTTGGTTCGGCCGGGGCGGGCGGTGCCGTAGCAGGACAGGAAGAGCTTCCAGCCGTCGCGGCATTCCAGGGTGGCGCCGTAGCGGACGGCGGGCGGGTTGGGGCGCAGGCTGTACCGGTCGGCCCGCACGACGCCGCTGGAGGGGTCGTCCGCGCCGGTGGCGGTGGCGACCAGGGCCTGTTCGACGTGGGCCACTGGGACCGATGTGCCGGTCAGGTCGGGCACCTCCACGGCAGTGGCGTCGATGTCGCCGCTGTCGGCTGTGGTGGCGGTGGCCGGTGCCGGCCCGCTGGCGCCGGTGATGCTCCACCACACCCGGCCGCCATCGGTGAGGGTGACGGTCAGTCCGTAGGGGCTGTCGTCGTCGCGTTTGGCGGCGTCGGCGATGCCGGGGATCGCGGGGGTGCGCTCGATCAGCAGCTGCTGGAGTTCGGAAGGCGTCATAGGTCATCGGGAAAGGGGTCGAAGGGGTCGGAGGCGGGAACGGTTTCCCGCTATGCGGGGGTCAGGGCCGGTGTGGTGCGCGACCGCGGCACAGTGGGGGAGCAGGTGACGGTGAGGCGGTGGCCGGCTCGGGTGGCGCGGGTCTGTACTTCGGCCAGGGCGTCGATCGCGGCCTGGTCGTAGAACGTGGCTCGGGTCAGGTCGAGGGTGAGGTGCCCGGCCTGCGGCAGTTGGTCCTCGATCTGCCGGCAGAGCTGGCCCACGGTGTGGAAGTCGATCTCACCGCGCACCGTGAGCGTCTGTCCGGGGTGTGGTCCGGTCTGGGCGCGGGGGTGGAGGGCGGCGCGCAGCGGCCGGGTGAGCGGCATCGGTTGCCTCCTGCACGGATTCGGTTTCGGGTTGCGTTCTGGCGGCGGTTGGGCGGGTGTCAGCTGGCGGCGGCGTAGACGCGGCGCGGATCCTTGGGGGTCTGGGTGACTGTGTGGTCGGGGTGTTGGGGGTGGTCGTGCCAGAAGTCGGCGGCGGTCTGCAGCGCGCTCCACAGGGCGTGGGCCCGGACGCGGGCGGGCGCGAGGGTGAGCGGGTCCGCGGTGTGGGCGGCCTGGTCGATGTAGTCGAGGATTCCGCGCACCGCGTCCTCCACGCTGTCGTGCAGTTGCCGGGCGTGGGGGTGACCGGCGGCGATCGCGTCGCGGATGCGGTCGCGCAGGAACCAGGTCAGCTTGGCCAGGCTGCCGGCGGTGAACGGATCCCGGCTGACGCTGACCGGGATGCCGCCGGTGGTCATGGGGTGGGGGTGCGGCGCTGCCGGGTGTTGTCGGCGCGCAGCTGATCGGTGCGGGCGGTGAGCTGGTCGAGCCGGTCGGCGATCTTGGGGTGGCCGGCCTCGACCAGGTGGGGGCGGGCTTCGGCGAGCGGGGCGAGCAGGCGGGCGGGGTCGTTGTCGCCGAGCGCGTCCAGCAGGCGCTCTATGGCGGGTGCGGCGCTGGTGGTGAGGTCGTCCAGGGCGCCGATCTGGCCGGCGAGGCGGCGCAGGTCGGCGGCGTTGTCGCGGGCCCAGCCGGTGACCGCGCGGTCGGCGGCGCGCTGGTCGCGGGCGGCCTTGACGCGCTGCTCGCCGGTGCTGCCCGCGGTCGTGCCCGCCGCCTGGTCGGGGCGCAGGCGCAGGTAGCGGCGCTCGGCGGCCTGGCGGGACTGCACGCCGAGGGGTTCGGCGAGGTCGGCCCAGGTGGCGCCGGCGGTGCGGGCGGTTTCGATCAGGCCGGTCTCCCAGCCGGCGAGTTCCTCGCGCACGTGCCGCAGCAGCATCAGTGCCGCGAGGGCCTGGCGGGGGTCGTCCTGGTCGCTGGTGTCGGCGGGTGCGTGGCGGGCGGTGCGGGCGGCGGCGTCCATCATGCCCAAAGCGGCGGCGGCGGCCAGGAACGAGGCCGGTCCGGCCTCGCCGGTGTGGTCGTGCACGTCCATGCTGGTCACTCTTTCGCTGACAGCGTGTTTGTCATCGTCTGGACGACATGCTACAACGGTTTCCGTCGCACCGACACCGGCGCGACGCAAGGAGAAGTCCCTGTGGACCGGAGGTGTCCGACGATGTTCATGCGCACTGCGGTGACCCGCCAGGTGGACCCGACGGTCCGGACGACTCGGCCGGGCTCCGTGTCCTGGCCGGCGCCGATCCCCGTGGACGCCTGGCGCGAGGGCGGCCGGTTCGTGATCGCGCTCGACCTGCCCGGCATCCCGGCCGAGGCCGTGGATGTGGAGGTGACCGGCCGGCTGGTGACGGTGCGGGCCGAGCGCCGCCCCGCCCAACTGGGCCAGGGGGCGCGCGTCGAGGCGAGTGAGCGCCGGCACGGGGTGTTCGCCCGCCGGATCGAGCTGGCCGACACTCTCGACCCGGGCCGCCTTCAGGCTGCTCTGGGCGACGGCGTCCTGACCCTGACCGTGCCGGTCAAGCAGGTTGCGAAGCCCCGCAGGATCACCGTGCAGGGCTCCGCGGGCACGCAGCCGCGCCCCAAGCAGGACGCCACGGCCCCCGCCGCGGCGTGAGCACCCTGACCGAGGCCCCGTGCCGACACAAGGCCGGCCCGCCGCCTGGGCGGCGTGCCGCGAAGCGCCCGCGCGGAGCGGCCGTGGCGGGTGTCGTGTCCGCGAACGGCGAGGTGGATCTGGCCACCGCGCCGGACCTGCGCGCCCGGCTGCTGCAGGCGGTCCGCCGCCATCCGGCCGGGATCGTGGTCGACCTGTCGGGCGTGACGTTCGCCGACTGCCGGGCCGTGGCCGCGCTGGTCGCCGCCCGCAACCTCGCCGCCGAGCTCGGCCGCCCCAGGCCGGTGCTGCGCGGCACCCCGCCGCTGGTGGCCCGGCTGCTCAAGGCCACCGGCACCCATCACCTGTTCACCCACCACGCGTAACCATCCCTGAAGTGTCGTCCATCAAGCGACACGAAGAACTTGTCACTTCCTGGACGACGTGCTATCACGGATGTGTGAGCGCGTCGATGTTGCAACCGGATTCGACGAGGAGGCTCGACGATGTTGATGCGCACTGACCCCTTCCGCGAGCTGGACCGGCTCACCCAGCAGATGTTCGGCACGACCGGAACCTGGTCGCGACCGTCCGCGATGCCGATGGACGCCTGGCGCGACGGCGACACGTTCTACGTCCAGTTCGACCTTCCCGGCATCAGCCCGGACGCGATCGACCTGGACGTGGAGCAGAACGTGCTCACCGTCAAGGCCGAACGCCGCCCCACCCAGCGCGGCGACGGCGCCGAGGTCCAGGTCTCCGAGCGGCCGCTGGGAGTGTTCTCCCGGCAGCTGTTCCTCGGCGACACCCTCGACACCGACCACATCTCCGCCGCCTACGAGGCCGGCGTGCTGACCCTCACGATCCCGGTCGCCGAGACCGCCAAGCCCCGCAAGATCCAGATCAGCGGCGGCAGCGACCGCAAGGAACTCCAGGCCTGACCTGGCCCTCAGGCCTGGACGCGGGAAAGGGAGAACGGCCGTGCGGGCGGAACAATCCCCCCGGCGCCCGCACGGCAACCCCTCACCGCACCCGGGCATCCCACGACTCCAGGCCCGTCCCCCCGTCGGGCCTGGTGCCCCATAGGAAACGGTGTCGCGCGGACCACGCACATCCCCCCGGTCGGTCCGCGCGACACCCCGACTCCTCTGCGAGGCAGCCACCATGACCTGGCAGACGTACACCACCGAGGCCGTGGACGTGGACGAGGCCTTCTGGGAGCTGGTCTGGTCCGATCCCGACCTTCTGGCTTCCGACCTGCGGGACCTGGCCGAACACGACTGCGTGCCGCCCCCGCCGGACCGCATCCCGCCGACCGACCGCCCCGCGGGGACGCCCCCGTGGCTTGTCCGCCCCGCCTGGGATATCCCGAAGTGGCCCCCGTCGGGCGCGCACCGTGCGCCCTCGGCGGCGTCGGGGAGGGTGCGAAGTCCTCCGGCCAGGGCTGATACGGGTCGAAGACCTGTCAGGGCGGTGTGAGGGAGGTGGCCATGGGCAGCCGGACCGAGGCGTTGCGGGTGCTTGGACTGGGGCCGGGAGCCGGCCCGGAGCAGATCACCCGCGCCTACCGGGCCTGGCACCCGGACGCCAATCCCGACCCCGCCTCCCCCGCCCGCCTCGCCGAGATCGTCGCCGCCTACCGCCTGCTCAGACCGGCGGCACAGGATCGGATCCGACCACAGGAACTGACACCGGAACGGGCCCAAGCACGATCTTGGCCCATGCGGGAGCCGGCCCGGCCGCGTGGCGCCACCGTGGTGGCCGGACCGGTCCGCATCCACACCCTGCCCGGCGACTGAACGTCCGGGGCAGGGCCCCGGCCCCGGGCTGGGAGGTGAAACAACCGATGATCACCGAACTCGCGGTGGAACGGGTGGAGTTCACCTGCGGCCACTGCTGGCACCAGTGGAGCTGCGACTACGACGTCCAGCGCTACACCGACGACACCAGCCAGGATTGGGAGTACTTCGCTCTCGACGGTCACCCGGCCGAGTCCCCCTACACCCCCAGCGGCGCGCAGCCCTGTCCCGGCTGCGGCCGCCACTGGGTCGGCCGCATCCTTGCCCGCCGCCCCGTCCTCACTCCACCGGGCGCGGACGGCCGGCCCCGCGAACAGGTCACCGACCCGGTGGGTCACCGCGCCGAGCGCCACCACGCCCCGATGCTCGGCGCCCACACCCACCGCCAACCGGACCAGCTGGGCCCGCCCGCCATCGATGACGCGGTTCCCGACCCGGCGCGGCCTGCACCGGACCGGAGCCGGCCATGACCGGCGTCCGCAGCCCGCACCAGGCCGCGGCCTCCGCGGCCGAGCAGGTCCGCAGCCTCGGCGAACTCACCGCCCGGCCCGGCTGCTACCCCTACCCCATCGACGCCCACCACACCCTCGGTGCCCTCGCCGGGATGCTCGAACAGCTTCCCCTGACCCTCCACCAGACCGCCGCGGCGATCAACGCCATGCCCGCCGAGCATCTCGCCGTCCTGGACGACCCGCCCATCCCCTCACTGATCCAGGCCGCCGTGGCCACCGAACTCGGCCACGCGATCGCCGCCCTCGAACAGGCCGCCACCCACCTGCGCAAAGCCCAGCACACCGCCGCGGAACTCCTCTACACCGGCCCCACCCCCGGATCATGACGACGGACACACCTCACCCGCACGAGTGGAGCGCCGCCCGCCCTCGCGCGCGGTGGCGGCACCCCACTGCCACCACACGACATGATCATCGCCGGGCCGGCGGTCACCCGCAGCCCTGGCGACCAAGGAGCACGGCAAAGGAAGGGAGACCGGTGGTGGCGATCGCGATGGCCGATGTCCGGGAGTGGCGCATGCACGACGTCGTCGACGCCGACGGCAAGAAGATCGGCACGCTCGAGTCGGTGTATGTGGACACCGCCACCGACGAGCCCAGTTTCGGCACCGTCACCGTCGGCCTGCCCACCCGCCACCGTCTGGTGTTCGTGCCGCTGGACGGCGCCCTGGTCGGGCCCAGCTACCTGAAGGTCGCCTACCCCAAGTCCCAGGTGAAGGACGCGCCGGCGATCGACACCGACGCAGTGCTACCCGCCGAGGAAGAACCCGCGGTCTTCGCCCACTACGAACTGCCCTACACGCCCGGAGCGGGCGGCGAACGCCGCCTCGCCCGACGCTGACCAACCCAAGGGAAGGCCCCCAAGCCATGGTCCTCGTGCTGCTGCTCATCCTGGCGGCCGTCGCGCTCGGCATCATCGGCGCGGTCGCCAAGGGCCTGTTCTACCTCCTCATCATCGGTGTGATCGTCTTCCTCGCCGCCCTGCTCCTGGGCGGGCTCAGAGTCCGCCACGGCGCCCGGCGACCCACCCGCTGACCCCATCGCTTGCCGGGCCTCCTCCAAGCCGGTGACGATCCTGGGAGCGGCGCGTTCCTCCAGCGGGCTCCCGCCAGGCCCCGGGGCCAAGAGGCCGCCGGACGGCCCCAGGTCCTGGCGCGCGGTCACTGATCGGAGTAGCTGAGGTCTCCGACGGTCCAGCTGTTGATGTCCTCGATGCGGATGCGATACATGCCGCCGGTGTGGGGCAGCCCGTAGCTGCCCTGCAGGATCCGCGCCAAGTGCAGATGCAAGTGGGTCGGCCGTCCGCTCTCGTCCCGGTCGGCGGCGTGCTGCGCCTCGGCCGCGGCGAAAGGCGCGGAGAACGGCTTGAGGTGTTCCGACGCTTCGAGGACCTCGGCGACACGCTCGCGCCACAGACTTTCCGGGGCGAGCCTGCCCGTGATGACAGCGCCGGGTACGACCACGGTGAGTGGCATCTGGTTGCTGTGCTCGGACTCCACCATCGCGGCGATGTCGGCGAGCAGCCCATCGGGTTTCGACATGGCGCCAGATTTTAGTGCGCCGGGGCACCCCTTTCGCAGGGACGCTGCGTGTCAATCCCGGCGGTCGTGCCGCGGGCCCTTGATCCCGGGACAGGGGGTCCAGGCGGGAGGTTAGCTCTCTCGTTGCCGATGCAAAATCTATGCTCGCTGGAGTAGACATTGGCTTTGCCGGCGGTTAATGTTTCTGTCGTAGTCAGCAGTCGGGCACACCCGCCAGACACGAACTGGCGGTACGCAGGACAGAAGTTCGCACGACGGTCCGGCAGCAGAGTTCCGAAGCCAGGCAAGCGCAGGAAGGGCGACGGGGCTGGCTGCCGGACCGGGCGGCCCGCGGTTCTTCAGGGGCCGCCGCCTTGCAGTTACAGAAGTGCCCGCAGTCACGAAAACCAGAGCAGGGAACCCGGCAAAGGCGCCATGACTGCGGGCGCGCGTGCCGGACAGCATCGACAGCAGTGGTCACCGCGCTCGGACGGCCGGCGGCCAACGGCCCAGCCGCAAGGCAGGACCGGCAGTACCAAGATTTCCCCCGTCAGCACGAGATGGACGAAGGAGGGCGCAGGCGCCATCAGGATCGCCCGGCCGGTGAACACGCGCCCGGGCGGATACCGCAGACCCCAAGGCAAGGACGGTGGTTTCCGGTCACGCTTACGCGATCCCCGCACGCCCCCTCCCCCCGGGCGGTGCGGAAGAACAGGACCGGCTCAGGCCGGTAGATGGTGATGTATCCCTTCGGGGCCCCGGGCCAAGCGGTCCCGGGGCCCCTCGACGCGTTCTCGCGAGAACCAGAGAGGTGCAGTGACTCCCACGACCAGCCCCGACTCCGCCAACACCTTCGACGACGACGACTACCCCGCCTACACCATGGGCCGCGCCGCCGAGATGACCGGCACCACCCCCGGATTCCTACGAGCGCTCGGCGAACACCGCCTGATCACCCCAATGCGCTCCGACGGCGGCCACCGCCGCTACTCCCGCTACCAACTGCGCCTGGCCATGCGCGCCCGCGACCTGGTCAACCAGGGCACCGCCATCGAGGCCGCCTGCCGCATCGTCATCCTGGAAGACCAACTCGAAGAAGCCCTACGCATCAACGAACAACTGCGCCATGCCAGCAGCGAGCAGGACCCCACCACCGGTGCCTAACAGCGCACCATAAGCGCCCCTTCCTGGGGAGGAAGACGACCCGTCCTCCGGCTACGCGGGCCCGCCGGCCCCGCGATCAGTCGGAGGGAGGCTTCTGCAGCAGCCGCAGGCATGGTCCCCGACTGGTCCGGATCGGCGAGGAGTTCGGCTTCTCCGGGGGCGGATTGGACGGCCTGGCCAGCAAGCACGACGCGGCAATGCGGTCGGTGGACGGCGGCAGGAAAAGCCTCGGCGCAGGTAGAGGCCTCCGTCGGCCAGGCTTGTGGGGCGACGAGGCGGTCCCACTGCCGGGAGTCTGTCGCCCGGGTCCCCATGCGGCCGAGCGACACCCCTTGCGTCGCGATCACTGGCTTGCTCCCGTCGCCGACCGCGTCTAATGAGTGAACAGAAAGACTTGACAGGGAATGCTGCAGTTGTGAGCACTGCTCGCGCGTCGCTGGCGCGCCCAGCGTGTGGCGGGTGGCGTTCGACCGGGACGCGCTGACCTGGACCGGGGAGCCGGCCTGGTTCGCGACCTGGCCGACGCTGCAGCGGGCGTTCTGTCCGAAGTGCGGCTCGCATCTGGCCTCGGCCGCGGACGGCGCACCGACGATCTCGCTGACCGGAGCAGGGCTGGACGACCGGACCGGCGCGGACCTCGTCCCGTGCGGGCACAGCTTTCGTGACCTTGCCCCGACATGGATGAGCATCACGCTGGCCCCCGAGCCGCAGCCGCGGTAACACCAGGCGGTCGGGGGCCGACGCGACACAGTCCGGCAGGCCACGCTGGAGACCTCGGACCGGTAGCGGCGAACGCCCCGCCGGGGTGCGAAAACGCTGTGGGCCGGGACCGATGTCGGTCCCGGCCCACAGCGTGTGCGGGGGATCAGGGGCAGGAGTCGAGGACGGCTTCTAGCATCGCCCTGGTGGCGGCGAGTGCCTCAGCCAGTCCCTGGGCCTCGCGGACGGTGGGGGCGACGATGTCGGTCCAGTCCAGGCCAAGGCAGGGCCACGTGCCGAGCAACTCGTCGCCGGTGGGAAAGCCCATACGCGCGCTCACCCGTACCTCGCCGCCGTGAATGGTCCAGGTGAGAGCGATCAGCCCCGGCGGCAGGGGCTCGTGGTCGAGGGGAAGCCAGACGGCGTTGAGCCTTCCGGCGACGGCGCGGACGAGAGCGCCTCCGGATCCGGGCGGCATCGGATCGCGGCAGACCGCGGCGAGGGCGAAGCGTCGGTTGGGGGCGAGAACGGGCACCAGAGGCACGGGTGAGCCTTTCGGGGCGGTCAGCTTGCGAGCGCCGGTTGGGTGGGCGGGGCGGCGGTCACCGCAGGGAGAAGGCCGACCGGTCCTGGGCGCGGGTCTCGTGGATGAGTCCGGCGTCGATGAGCCGGGCCAAGGCGTCGCTGGTGTCGGAGTTGCTCAGGTCGAGTGCGTCGCGGACCTGCTCGTAGCGGGCGGCGGGGTGCTTGGCCAGGAAGGCCAGGGTGCGGATGGCGTCCCGATGCGTGCCGCGCTGGTGGCCCAGGGTCACGCCGACGCTCACGGACGTCGCGAGGACGGTCGTGAAGGAGGGCTCGGCGAGGGCGAGGCCGAGGCTGAGGGCTGTCGCGCAGTATCCGGCGACGTCGATGAGGCGGACGGAGCGGTACGCGCTGGTGTCGTTCACGGGGGGTCCGTTCGTGTTGTTGGGGCAGGGGAGCGACATGGTGTGTCGGTCTGTCAGGGCGTGGGCGGCAGCAGGGCTGCCAGGAATGCGGCGACGGCCTGGCTCGGGGTGTCCGGGCCGAACTCCTGGGTCCAGGCAGGCCCATCGGTGGGATGGACGTGGAGCTCCCAGATGATGCGGCGGGCCCAGGCCGAGGCGTCCTCGGGGAGCCAGGCCAGGTAGATGCGCCCGTCGGGGCTGGTGGCGTGGATGTTGCCCAGTGGGGTGGCAACCACGGCCCAGCCGCAACGGGCGATCAGCTCCAGTACGGCGGTGGCCTCGTGGTCGGCGGCCAGCGGGTCGGGCTGCTCAAAGGTGGTGGATGAGGCGGGAACGAGCGTGCCTGCGGAGGAGGCCATGGTGCAGGGATCCCTTCGTTGACCTGCGCTTTCGTCGGACACCCGTACGTTGGCATGCTCCTGGCCACATGTCGTAGCGGTATTCGGCGCCGACCTGTCTGCCGTGGGCGAATCGGGCGCCGGGGCAACGGTGATCTTGCCCGGTAGCCGGGTCCGGCCAGTCGCGCCGGGCCTACCCGCAACCATCCCTGCAGAGTCGAAGGGGTGGCGGGAGTCATGCCGCCACCTGCCCTCGTGGGTCCTGGTGGGAGAACTTCAGGGTGGGCACGTTGGCGCGGGACCGTGCTTGGGTGGACGCCTCAGCTTCCGCGCGCCACTGGGCGAAAGCGGCGGCCCGATGGTGGATCTTCGCGGTGCGCAGCCCATCCAGGGTCAGGTGGTAACGGATCAGCTCGCCGGAGTTGTCCTGCGCGAGGACTTCCTCAGCCGCCAGGAACCGGAGCCGGTCGCGCAGGTTGTTCTCCCTGATCCCCGCGGGCATCGCGACAAGCAACTCCTTGACCAGGAGGGGGCCGTCGGCAAGGCCGATGATGACGTGCGTGGTGTGGACCTTGCTGAGCACCTTCATCGCCCTCTCAACCCGGACTACCGCGGTCATGTCGCGCCCGGGATTGGTGCGGTGCCGCGCCCACTGATCCACCGCACGCAGCACGGGAACCGCCGCGCGCCCGGCGGCGGTGAGCTGCCAGGTGGGGCGGTCATGTGCGTCGGCTTCGATCAGGCCCGCCTCCCGCATCATCCGCAGCCGGTAGCTGAGGGTGCTGGGGTTGCCGTCCGCGATGCGGGCCAGCAGCGCGGCGTGATCGGCCGGCCCGGCCTGCAGCTGCTGGATGACCCGTGCGGTCATCGTCGGCGCCAGCACGGACATCGCACCGTGGATGACGTCTGCGGGCGCGGGGAGGTTCGGCGAGACCGGGAGGCGAAGCGGGATGGTCAGGGCACGCACGGCGGTACTCCGATCAGAGCGAGGGACAGGACGGGTGGGCGCGGTCATCGGCGCGGGGCGGCGGTCACTTGCGAAGCCGTGGCTGATGTGGCCGGCACAGGCCGGACCGGGGCGTGGCGCGTCGCCAGGTTGGGTGAGACGGCACGGGCGGCGCGCGCCCTGGCACCGGCCGGGGCGGGCGCCGCCCTCAAGGCTGTGAGCCGGGCCCCAGCGGCGCGGTAGACCGCAAGGTCCAGGCGGGGCCCCGCAGCCAGGAGGTAGACCTCACGGGCGTAGGGGGAGTTCCTGGGGGCCGGGCGCTCGGTGTACACCATCCGCCACCCGCCGTCGGCGCCACGCAGGCGCAGTTTGCGGCAGCCCCGCAGGTCCACCTCGCCGTGCTGCTGGAGCATCGGGCCGGCGAAGTCGCCCCAGACCAGGCCGCGCAGCACCTCCACGGCCTGGTCCAGGACGTCGGCGGGCAGATCGTACAGGTCCTCCACGGCGTCCGGATGCGCGGAGAACGCGAACCTGGGCGCCCCCGGCCGCAGGTCCGGGACCGGGTGGAACGGCTGCAGCGGCACCGATGACATCACGGCTGACCCCGCGTTCACGCGGTCTCGCCCAGCCGCGCAGCCCGAGGAGCCTGGGGCATGGGCGGGGCGACGGGCAGGGAGTCGTGCTCGGTCTCCTGCGGCGGCGCGAGCACGCGGTGGGTGGGCCGGGAGGGATCGGTGGTGCACGCGGCGAACGGCCCGTCGGGGGCGCGGAGGCGGTCCATGACGGGGAAGAAGACATCGCGCAGCCATGTCACCGGCCCCAACAGCCCGGCGTCGCCGGCGGTGAGCTGCTGCCAGCCCAGCCACAGCATGTGCAGCATGCCGACGGCGTCGGGGTGGTCGGGCCAACGGGTGCACCAGGGGCGGGTCGCGGTGACCTCGGCGCCGAAGGCGCCGAGGACGATCTCGTCGACCCACACCGTCATCGCCTCGACCTCGGCCGCGTAGGCGTCGGGCTCGAAGGAGTGGATCGACAGCTCGCCGGACTGCCCGGGCAGCCCCATCGCCCCGCCCATGCCGGCGGCGGCGGGGGAGGCGGCGGCGAGGTGCTCGACGAGCTGCGCCGTCATCCGGGTCTGCGCGGTGGTGGCTGTGGCGAGCTGGGAGATCGCGGTCGGCATCTGCGACAGCGCGCGCCAGATCCGCTCGACGTCGGCCGCGGTGACGGTGGCGGGGCTGTCGTGGCGGGAGGAGCGGTTGGCGGGGGGCGTGCTGGGCATGGGCGGGCCTCCGAGGGTCTGCACGGTCTCGTGCTTCGACCCTGGCGGCCCGCTTGGTAATGGCCGTTACCAGATCTTGTGGTACGTTGCCCGCCCTTCACCGGGGCGAGTGGCTGTCCCACGCGCGGTGGAGGAACCCTGGTGTGGGGTCAGACCTGGTTCACGTAGATCTTCGACCCGTCGTGGAAGGAGAGGGTCAGGCCGTGGCCGATCTTCGGCGGCTCGGCGCGGCGCGAGTACAGGTCGATGGCCGCGATCTCGCCCGGATCGGCGGCCAGGAGCGCGGCGGCGAGCGCGGCCTCCAGATGCTCGGGTGTGCCTTCCTGGGCGGTGGCCGGCTCGGGTGGGGCCGGCTTGTCCCCGAGGACCGGCTCGGCTTCGGGCTAGTCGAACCTGTCCCCGGGCGCCGAGGTCGCGACGATCTGCCACTGGCTGGTCTTCCCGCCGGACGTCAAGCTCACCCCACGGGGGTGCTTGGCGTTCCCTGCTTCGGCGAAGACAGCCGCGGTGACGCTGGGGATCGTCTGCGCAGCGACGAGGAGGGTGTGTTCGAATCGATCGGGACGCATGGGTCGGAGGCCATCCAGCCCGGCCGCGCCGGGCGGGCAGCGTCACCCGCCAGGACCAGACCAGCATCGCGGTGCGGTCGGTTGCGTGCACCGGCAGGGCAGCGGCGGGCGCAGCAGGCGAAGCGCGTGGGCGGCCTGCTGGGGGACGACGCCGTTGCCCAGCGCGGTCAGCTGGGCGGGCCGGGACAGGCCCGGGGTGGCGGTAACCCAGCCCGCGGGCAAGCCCATGACCCACTCGACGAACTCCGGGGCGAGGCGCCCGCGATCATCGGTCGGCGCCGGAGCGGGCCGAGTGGCTCGCTCCCAGCGGGCGACGGCTTCGGCGTACGGTCCCCACCGGCTCTTGCCGCCGATGGCGTCCCCGGCGGTGGCTCCTCGCCCTGGGGATTCCACAGCGGCAGCACCACCTGCGACAACGGCGGGCGGAAGCCCTCCCCGGCCCGGCGCCCCGGCGTGCCGCTGTCGCTGGCCCTGGGGGTCGGCAGCAGCTGGGCGGTCGCCGACGCGAGGGTCAGATCGCCCTTGCTGCCGCGCTGATTCGGGCCGCTGTGGGTGCCGTCGCTGGCCCTCGGCGTCGGCAGCAGCCCGCCCGTCGGCGCCGGTATGAGGTGCTCGACCTCGTCCTGCAGGTTCGGGCCGTGTCCGCCCGAGCGCCGTTTGTCCGGATGCTGCGAGCCCCCGTTCGAACCGAGGTTGCTGGTCGGGGTCTTGAGCAGCGTCACTACATGCCCCAGGTCCTCCCGACCGGCATCGGGGCCCTTCGCGTCCCGGGCCTTCGGGGTCGGCAGCCCAGGCGGCAAGGAAGATCCGCTCGCGGCGGTGGGGAGCACCGACGTCGGACGCGCGTACGCACGTCCAGCGTGCATCGAACCCGAGGTCGGCCAGGTCACCGAGTACGGCACCCAGTGCCCGCAGAGCAGGCTCGCCTCCAGCGTCTCCCACACACCACGGGCACGGCTCCAGATCGCCGTCGGCCGGGTGGACGGCCGCATCGGCGGAGAGGATTCCTCGGACGTTCTCGATCACCACCTTGTTGACTGCACTAGGGCGCGTATCGAGTCGTGATCAAGAAGGGGCTTCGACGAACTCTCTGATCCAGATCATCGAGGCGCGTAAGTGGAGGCCGGCGAGGTAGCT
>NZ_FOAZ01000026.1 GCF_900109465.1 Streptacidiphilus jiangxiensis | reverse complement strand
TGTCGCGCACCAGCTGCGCGATCGGCGCGTACGCCGACGTGGTCACCTCCCCCGCGACGTGGACCTGACCGGTGGTGATCAGCGTCTCGACGGCGACACGCGAGGACGGGTCGTCCTTCAGCAGGGCGTCGAGGATGGTGTCGCTGATCTGGTCAGCGATCTTGTCCGGGTGACCCTCGGTCACGGACTCGGAGGTGAACAGGCGGCGGGACATGCTGCGGCGGTCCTCTGTCTGTCGGGAGTCGGAAGGGGCGGGGTCGGAGGTCAGTAGTACTCGCGCATGATCTCCGTGGCCCACTCCGGCTGGCCGACCTCGCCGCGCGGCCCGAACTCCGCCATGTACGGCTTGATGTCCAGCACCGGGGTGCCGTCCACCGCGTCCAGGCCGCTGATGTACAGGTCGAGGCCGTCCACGCGGTGCAGGCGGCAGCGCGAGACCCCGAGCCGGTTCGGCCGGTTCTTGCCGCGCTGGGCGAAGATGCCGATCAGCGGCCAGTCCTTGTTGCCGCGGGGGTGGCGGGCGCCGGTCTCGATCTTCTCGACCGGCACCCGGTCGAAGTGGAAGATCACCTCCAGGTGGGAGAAGGTCTCCAGCCCGTACAGCGCCTCCTCCGTGAACTGCGCGGAGTCCAGCCGGATCACCGCCTCGACGCCGTCCCAGGCGTCGTCGAAGACCTCCCCCCGGCCACCCACCACGTGGGCCACGGGCCGCGAGGCCACCTGCTGCACGCCGTCCTCGCCGTTCCAGATCTCGTCCCGCACCAGCAACTCTCCTTCGTTGGCCCGACGCACCGTCAGGAAGATGTCCGCGCCCCCGATGCCGAGGACGGCGGCGAGCTCGGCCTGAACCGCCCGGAGCAGCAGACCGACCTGTTCCTTCGAGTAAGCAGCCTTGCACGTCACGAATCCGATCGGTGGCCGGGGGCCGGTGCCCTCCTGCCACTGGGAGCGGTGGGCGCTGTCCTGGTCGATCTGCTGCCAGGTGATCCAGCAGTGGTCGGGCGCGATGCCGAGGGTGTCGGTCGCCGCTGCCGCCACCTTGGCAAGCGCGGCGCTCCCCGGGCTGGTGTCGGGCGAGAGCAGGGTGATGACGGGCACGCGGGGCTCCTTGTGGGCGGGGGTCCGGGAGTTCGGGCAGGCTGCGGCCGGGCGGCCGACAGTTGGGCAGGCCGGGAGGTCCGGGGCCGGGCAGCCGGCCACCGGGCCTAGGCCAGCTCGGACAACAGGGCGTGGTGGTCGGCCTTGCCGTTGGCCGTGACGGGGATGCGCTCCACCAGGCGGACGACGTCCGGGACGGCATGCAGCGGCAGCAGCCGTTCGAGTTCGGCGCGGATCAGCCGCTCGGTCTCGCGCACGGTCACCGGGACGGCGGCCTGCGGCACCGTGCAGAAGAGCGCGATCCGGTCGAACGCACCCAGCTGTCCGGGGACGGGTACGGCGGCGCAGCCGGCCACCTGCGCCAGCCGGAGTGCCGTGCTCTCGATCTCGGCCGGCTCGATGCGGTAGCCGCGCACCTTCACCTGTCGGTCGGCCCGACCGACGTAGTGGAGCACCCCGTCCGCGTCGCGGTGGGCCAGGTCGCCGGTCCGGTACACGCGGCGGGGCCCGTCCGCGAGCTCGACGTCGGGGAAGCACCGGGCGGTGAGTTCGTCGTTGCCGAGGTAGGCCAGCGCCAATCCGTCGCCGCTCACGCACAGCTCGCCGACCACCCCGACGGGGCACTCGTCGCCGTCGTCCAGGAGGTGGACCGCGGTGCCGGGTACGGGAGTGCCGATGGGGATCCCGTTCGGCACGGCGCAGTCCTCCGGGCGGACGGGGTGCATGGTCGCGAAGACGCAACTCTCCACCGGCCCGTAGCCGTTCCACAGGGCGGTCTCGGGGAAACGCTCCAGGAACTGTCCGACACGGGACGGCGAGAGGCGCTCGCCGCCGATGACCAGCTGCTGCAGTCCGGCGAAGGCGTCCAGATCCACCTCGACGAAGAGGTTGAAGAGGGAGGAGGTGAGCCAGAGGGTGTTCACGCCCGACTCCGTGACCACCTCGCGCAGGGTGTCCGGCAGCAGGTAGTCGTCCTCGATCACCACGACGGTGCCGCCGGTGGTGAGCATGCCCCAGAGCTCCAGCGAGAACGCGTCCCACGGGGACGGCGCGGCCTGCGCCATGACCCGGCCGGGGCCGAGGGCGAGCGGTCCGTGGTCGGCGAAGAGGCGGGTGGTGGCCGCGTGAGGCGAGACGACGCCCTTCGGCGCACCGGTCGTGCCGGAGGTGAAGAACACGCAGGCCGCGGCGGACGCCGGGAGGCCGACGTGCGGCGGATGCGGCGGATGCGGCGCTGACGGCTCGGCGGATCCCTGCAACGCGGACCGAGACTCGGGTGCGGGCGGAGGCTCGGGGGCGGGCGCGGACCGGAGCGCGGGTACGAGCCAGACCGGGATCCCGGCGAACCCCACCGCCGCGGCGTCGTCCGTCACCACCACCGGTGGCGCCAACTGCCCCAGCACATCCGCCAGTCGGGGTTCCGGCCAACGGCGGTCGAGAGCCGCGTACGCGGCCCCGCACTTGAGCACCGCGAGCAGCGCGACGATCTGTGCCGGGGACCGGGGCAGATGGACGGGCACCAGGGTTCCCGGTCCCGCCCCGAGTGCCGCGAGCTCCACGCTCCAGGCGTCGGCCAGGGAGTCGACCTCCCGGTAGGTCAGCCGCTCGCCGCGGCAGACCACCGCCACGGCGTCGGGGCGCAGCGCGGCCTGGCGTGCCACGGCCTCGTGGATCAGCTGTTCTGCCACCGTGCTTCGCGCCTCCTCGGGTGTGGGTCGGACAGCGTGGCCCGACGCTAGCCGGAGTCAAGTCCCGCGCGCCTGTCCCCCGTTATGGGGACGCGGCGACCCGTTGACCGGACGGTGGCCGGGCGGCGAAGCTCAAGGTCGATCACGAAGGCTCGGCCTCCCGGCTCCGCACGGTTGTACGGCCCACCTCATAACCCCTCCACTCCACCACCTCGAACAGGCAGGCAGCCATGGGCATCGGAAGCCAGGTGACAGCGCCTCCCCCGGGGCCCGCGCTCGCGGAGCATCCGGCGATCCCGCTGCTCGACTACGACCGGGTGGCCGGCACCGTCGAGAACGGATCCGCTCCGGGCTCGATGCTGCTGGTCCACGGGTTCGGCGGCGGCAAGCAGCAGCTGCGCGAGCTGGGCGACGCCCTGTGCCCGGCGGGCTCCGAGGCGTTCTACCCGGTGCTCCGGGCCCACGGCACGAGCCCGAAGCCGGCCTGGGGTTACTCGGTGCTCGACTTCGCGGCGGACGTCCACCGGATCGCGGACGTCCTTCCCGAGCGGGTGGATGCCGTCGGCTACTCGTACGGCGCCCTGGTGAGCGCGGTCTCCGCGGTGACCTGGGGAGCCGCGCGGATCCGCAGTCTGGTGGTGATCGACCAGTCCTTCGAGGCACACCCCGAACGCCACGAGGCCGACGAATGGGTCGAAGGCAGCCTGCTGCGCTGGCACTACGACTTCAGCCACCTGCTCGACGTGCTGCACGGCCTGGGCGTGCCCGTGCTGGTGCTCGGCTCGCCGGACAGCGGCGTGATCGGCACGGACGAGGAGGAACGGCTGCTGGCCCGCCGCGACGCGCTCTTCGACTACCGGAGGATCACCGGCTCGCACGCCGAGTGCTACCGGGACACCGAGGTCCTCGTGCCGCTCATGGACGAGTTCTATCGGACGAAGGTGGCCGGCACATGACCTCCGGTCAGCGTGACCCCGGTCGCACGCTCGTCCTCGCCCAGCTGGTGAACACCCTGGGCAACGGCGCCTTCGTCACCACCTCCGCCCTCTACTTCACCCGCGTCGTCGGCTTCTCCGCCGCCCAGTTCGGTGTCGGACTGAGCATCGCCGGCGTGGCCGGGCTGCTCGCCGGGGTGCCCTTCGGGCACCTGGCCGACCGGCGCGGCGCACGCGGCGTGACCGCCTGGCTGATGGCCCTGGCCGGGCTGGCCACCGCCTCCTACCTGGTGATCCGCTCCTTCCCGCTGTTCGTGGTCGCGGCCGTGCTCTACGCCCTGTTCGACCGCGGCGGATACGCCGCCCGGCAGGCTCTGGTGGGCCGGGCGCTGAGCGGGGAGAACCTGGTGAAGGTCCGCGCGAAGATGCGGGTGGTCACCAACGTCGGCTACTCGCTCGGCGCCGGCCTCGGCGGCCTGGCCCTCTCCTTCGACACCCGTCCTGCCTACCTGCTGGCCCTCGGGCTGGACGCCCTGAGCTTCGTCGGCTGCGCGCTGCTCCTGCTGCGACTGCCGACGATCGACCCCGTGCCCGCCGGTCCGCCCGGGGAGCCGCGCCTGGCGGTGCTCCGGGACCGCCCCTACGCGCTGCTGGCCCTGATCAACATGGTGATGCTGCTGCACTCGCCGCTGCTCGACGTGGCCCTCCCGTTGTGGATCTCCAGCCACACCGCCGCCCCGCGCTGGATGGCCGCGGCGCTCTACGTGCTCAACACCGGCAGCGTGGTGCTGTTCCAGGTGCGGCTCACCAAGGGCATCGACGCGCTCGCACCGGCGCTGCGGGCCTTCCGGCTGGCCGGTGTGGGCTTGATGGCCGCCTGTGTGGCCTTCTCCTTCAGCTCCGGTCGCTCCGCCGTCGCCGCCGTGGCGCTGCTCGTCGTCGGTGCCGGTCTGCACGTGTACGGCGAGATGGTGCAGTCCGCCGGCTCGTGGGTGATCGGCTACGACCTCGCCCCCGCCGACAAGCAGGGGCAGTACCAGGGTCTGTTCAACACCGGCATCGCCGCCACCCAGATGTTCGCGCCCGCGGTGCTCACCGTGCTGCTCATCGACTGGGGTGCGCCGGGCTGGCTCGTGCTCGGCGGCGTCTTCCTGGTCGGTGGCCTGGCCATGGCGCCGGCCGTCCGCTGGGCCGAACGCAGCCGCGCCGAGGCGGAAGCCGCCGGCGCCGACGCCGCCGTCCCCGTCGCCTGATCCCGCCGCCTGATCGCGTCGCCCGATCGCGTCGCCCGATCCAGTCGCCTGATCCTGTCGTCCATCGCACACCCGGGGGAATTCCCATGTCCGCTCCCACCCTCCAGCCGGACCCGGTCGACGAGGCTGCCGCGCAGCCCGGCCGCGACAGCGTGGAGCTCCAGCTCTGCGCGATCTGGCGCAAGCTGCTGGACCGCCAGGACGTCGGCGTCCACGACGACTTCTTCGAACTCGGCGGCCACTCGCTGCTGGCCATCAAGCACGTGGTCGAGATCCGCAAGCACTTCAAGATCGACATCACGGTCAGCGACCTGATCGGCACCCGCACCATCGCCGAGCTGGCGCCGATCGTCCGTCAGGGCGGCTCCCGCGAGCAGGGCCCGCTGGTCCGGCTCCAGGTGGGCACGTCGGGCGTGCCGGTCTACGCCTTCCCGCCCGTCTCCGGAACCGTGCTGGTGTACCCGCAGGTGGCCCGCGCCGTCGGCACCGCGCACACCTTCTGGGCGCTCCAGTCCTCCGGGCTCAACCCGGGCGAGGAGCCGTTGGGCTCGATCGAGGAGATCGCCGCGCACTTCATCCGCGCCATGCGCACGGTCCACCCGGACGGCACGCCCTGGCACCTGCTCGGCTACTCGATGGGCGGGCTGATCGCCTTCGAGGTGGCCCGGCAGCTGCGGGCAGCCGGCGAACGGGTCGGGCTGGTCGGCCTGCTGGACACCCGCACCACCGTCGAGCCGAGCGACGACCCGGACTTCGCCCTGCGCGCGCTGCTCTTCCGCGGCCTGCGCCTGGAGCTCGACGTGGACTGGCTGCGCTCGCTCACGCCCGAGGAGCGGTCCGCCGTGCTGCTGGAGAAGGCGCACGCGGCGGGCACCGTCCCGGCCGACTTCGACGCCGAGCGGCTGCGCCGGATGATCGACATGTACCAGCACAACCTCGACGCCCTGGCCGGGTACGAGGTCGGGCCGTTCGACGGCCGACTGGTGCTGTACCGGGTCACGGACCGGGCGATGGAGCCGGAGAACTACCCCGAGGACCTGGGGTGGACGGAGTTCGCCGCCGAGGTCACGGTCACCGCCGTTCCCGGCGACCACTTCACGATGATCGAGCCGGGCAACGTCGAGGCCCTGGCCGCCGCCATCCGCGCCGACCTCACCGACCTCGCCGAACTCACCGAACTCACCTGAGCAGCTGCGGACATGGAGAACGACATGACCGACATGACCGACCCGGTGACGCTCCGCCCGATCGGCGTGGTGACCTCGCCGCGCATCCGCCCCGAGTACGACGGCTGGGGGCCCGTCACCGCCTCGATCTCCCTGGACGAGGAGCTGTTCCACCCGGACGCGGTCGCGGGCCTGGAGGAGTTCTCCCACCTCGAGGTGGTCTTCCGTTTCCACCTGCTCGGCGAGCGGGACGTCGTCACCGATGCCCGCCACCCGCGTGGTCGCACCGACCTGCCGCGCGTCGGCGTCCTCGCTCAGCGGATCAAGGAGCGGCCCAACCATCTGGCCGTCTCCCGCTGCGAGTTGCTCGGCGTCGACGGCCTCACCCTGCACGTGCGGTCGCTCGACGCCCTGGACGGCACACCGGTGCTGGACGTCAAGCCCTACCTGAAGCGCTTCGTTCCGGAGTCCGACCGGGTGCGCGAGCCCGCGTGGGTCGAGGAGGTGATGTCCGCGTACTTCTGACGCACAGAACGCCAGGGCCCAGGCCGACCGGCCGGGCGGCCCTGCGGACTGCACACCGACGCAGTCCCACCACGGCACCAGATGGCACCCACGGCATCCCACGGCACCCAAAAGGAGCGCTTCCGTGACCACGACCGTCAGCACCCAGGGCCTGGCCGAGACCCACGAGCTCAACCTCGGCCGGCTGCTGGACCGCAACCCGCAGCTGCAGGTCCCGCGTGACCAGTACAACATCAACGTCACCTCGAACGAGGGCGAGAAGCTCTCCGCCGAGGAGGTGGCCACCGAGTACGGCCGCTTCGAGGGGGCAGGGCTGCCCGCCCACCTCTACTTCCACCTGCCGCTGTGCAACTACATCTGTCACTTCTGCAACTACGTGAAGCGACTCGTGCCGCGCGGCAAGGAGGACGGCGCGCTGCGACTCTGGACGGATCTGCTGATCGAGGAGTCCCGCCGCTACCTCGACCGTTTCGACTGGCTCCCCCAGGCCCGTATCGAGTCCTTCTACATCGGCGGTGGCACGGCCGCGCTGCTGCTGAACGACCGGGACTACATCGCTCCGCTGGTGGAGCACGTCCGCTCCGCCTACCAGCTGACCGACTCCGTCGAGTTCAACATCGAGGGCAACCCGGAGAACTTCGGCAAGGAGCACCTCGCGATCGCCCGCGACCTCGGCTTCAACCGGTTCAGCCTCGGTGTGCAGTCGCTCCAGGACGAGGTGAACGACTTCACCAAGCGCCGCCACTCCACCGAGCAGTCGCTGGACGCGATCCGGAACCTGCTGGACACGGGGTGCCCGTTCAACGTCGACATGATGTTCGGCCTGCCGTACCAGACCCCGGAGTCGGTGCGCCGCGACATGAAGATCCTGACCGACCTCGGTGTCCCCACCATCACCATCTACCGCCTGCGCAACGCGGACCGCGAGGAGATGGGCATCGGCAACCGGGCCGTCTGGAACAACCCGGTCGTGCGCGAGCGCCTGATCCAGGAGGGCCGGTTCCCCGAGCTGGAGGCCACCTACGAGATGCGCCAGGCCGCGGTCGAGGTGCTGCTCGAGGCCGGCTACTACCCGAGCCCGTGCGGCTGGTGGAGCCGCCCCGGAACCTACGAGGGCGGGAACATCCCGCAGACCTCGAAGAACAAGTGGGAGCACTACAACACCATGATCGCGTACGGTCCCGGCGCGTACGGCTGGCTGACCGGTGGGCGCGACGAGTTCCTGCAGACCCACAACATCACCGACATCAGCAAGTACGTCTCCTTCATGCAGAAGGAGGAGGGCCTGCCGCTGGCCTACGGCCGCAAGCTGGACGGCCACAAGGCGATCGGCACGGCGCTGGGCTTCAACTTCAAGGCCAACCAGCCGATCGTGCTGGCCCGCTACCAGGAGCAGTTCGGCGCCGACCTGCTGGGCATGGAGCCCTTCGCCTCGGCCTTCGCCGAGCTGCTGGAGCGCGGCCTGGTCGAGATGGTCGACGACGGTGCGGCGATCAAGCCCACCCTGGACGGCGAGGCCCTGCACGAGGAGATCATCTTCCACTACTTCCACCAGCGCATCGGCCTGTCCGACGCGCCGGTCTGTCGGCGGTGAGCGTGGAGACCACGGCATCACCCTCCGTCTCGCCGGTCGAGCAGCGGCTCGCGCAACTCCACGGCGCGGACACCGCGTTGCTCGCGCCGAGCGCGGTCGCGGCGGTGTCCGCCGCGCTGCTCGCGCTCAGCAACCCGGGCGGTCACGTGATCGCCTCCCGCTACGCGCACGGCCCGGTCGGCGACTTCCTCCGGGACGGCCTGCCCCGGATGGGCCGCGAGGTGACCTTCGTCGACTGCGCCGACCTCGACGAGGTGGCGGCGGCCATCCGCCCCACCACGCAGGTCGTGTTCGCCGAGTCGCTGAGCCGCCCGCTGATGCTGCCGTGCCCCGTCAACGACCTGGCACCGCTCGCGCAGACGAACGACCTGCTCCTTGTGGTCGACAACACCGCCCTGTCCCCGGCGCTCCTGCGCCCGCTGGACCTCGGTGCGGCGGTCGTCGTCGAGGACTGCGGCCCCTACCTGGACGGCCATGGGGACCTGAACACCGGTCTGGTCGCCGGTCCGCGCCGCCTGATGCATCAGATCAAGGCGCAGGCCGCGCCGGGCGGCGCGGGCATCGACCCCTGGTCCGGGCGCCTGCTCGACCGTTCGCTGGACACCCTCGGGCTGCGGATGACGACGATCCAGGCCAACGCCGACCGGGTCGCCGTCGCGCTGCGGGACTGCCCGGCCGTCACGGCGGTCCACCGTCCCTCCTTCGACGAGCACCCGTGGGCGTTGGAGACGCATGACGGCTTCGGGGGGCTGCTCGCCTTCGAGACGGAGCTGCCCGCGGCGGAGGTCGCCGCACTGGTGCAGGCCGTCAACGGGGACGCCACGACGCGGGAGGCCATGTCCACCCTCGCCCTGGTTCCGGCGGCGACCACCCATGCGGCGCTGAGCGAGCGTCAGCGCGAGGCCATGGGCGCCCACCGCGGCCTGATCAGCATCGCGGTCGGCATCGAGGACCCCGGGCCGCTGATCCGTCGGCTCACCCGCGCTCTGGACCGCGCGCACTCCGTCCATGCCGCGGTCGACGGCCGGCGGACACCCATCGGAACGGAGAAGCGCTGATGTCCCTGCTCAACGGTGTCGACCTGGAAGGTCTGCACGAGCTCGGCCGGGAGTTCCGGCAGGAGCCCTGGGAGGCGCAGCTCGGCCTGGGGGTGGAGGCCACCCCCGACGGCCCGGACCGGTGCCTGATCAGCACCGGCCCGGTGCGGCTCGGCACGACGCGCGCCGCCCGCCCGTTCGTCTTCCCGCACGGCACCGGCAGCCCCGCCGCGGCGGGGCTGCGCGACCCGCTGGCGTCGGTGCTCGCCGCCCTCGGCGCCGGCGTGGCGAGCGAGGTGGCGACGGCCCTCACCGGCCACCGCGTCAGCCCGTCCCGCCTCGAGGTCCGCACGCAGGCCCAACTGCCGACCGGTGGCGGAACCCTGGACCCGCGCAGCGATCTCACGGTCGAGGTCCGGATCGACGGCGACGTCGACGAGGAGACCGCTCTGCAGTGCGTCGCCGCCGCCCGCACGCGCAGCACCGTCCTGCGCACCCTGGAGGAGGCCAACGAGATCCGCGCGGTCCTGGTCGCGGAGGAGAACCGGTACCTCACCGACCGCCCCCACGAGTACCGCGCGGACACCGAGAAGCCCGGCGGCGCACGCCGCTCGGCGTCGGCCGTGTGGGAGTCGGGGTTGCTGGTCGTCGCCGAGGTCGACGGCGTCACCGTCCAGACGGACCAGCCCAAGCAACTGTTCGGTGGCGACCGCGCCCCGAGCCCCGAGGAGCACCTGCTCGCGGCCCTCGCCGCCGAGGCGCTCGGCCACGCCACCCGGCCCGGGGGCTCGGACCACGGGGCGTCGATCCACGCCTCCGCCCGGCTCGACCTGCGCGGGCCGGACAGTTCGGAGGGCGTCCCGGTGGGGCTCGGCAGCCTGCTCGTGCAGTTCCTGCCGGGAGTCGGCGCGGACGTGCGCGCCGAGGCGGTCGACGCGTGGCTCACCGACGGGGACGTCCTGCGGCTGGTCCGGGACAACCACCCGGTCAAGGTCCGACTCGTGCTCAACGGCGACTCCGTCGGCGTCTGAGCAGCTCACCTCAGCACCAGAAGGAGCAGAACATGCCCAGGGAATGGGACGCGAAGACCTACGACTCGCTGCCGCTGCCGCACCTCCAGTGGGGGCGGCGCGTCCTCGGCGGCCTGGACCTCACCGGCAAGGAGACGGTCCTCGATGCCGGCTGCGGCACCGGACGCGACACCGCCGCGCTGCTGGACCTGGTGCCCGACGGTCGGGTGATCGCCGCAGACGGGTCGAAGCGGATGCTGGAGCAGCTGCGCGTCCGGCTGGCCGACCGGCTGGACCGGGTGGAGGTCATCGAGGCCGACCTGACCCAGCCGCTGCCCCTGGAGGGCGAGGTCGACGCCATCGTCAGCGTGGCCACGTTCCACTGGATCACCGACCACGCCTCCCTCTTCGCCAACCTGGCCCGCACGCTGCGACCCGGTGGCCGGTTCGTCGCCGAGTGCGGCGGCCTGGGCAACGTCGCCCAGGTCTCGGCGGCGATCGAGGAGGTGATCGGCGAGCAGGAGAAGGTCTGGTACTTCGCCGGCGTCGAGGAGACCAGGGAACGCCTGGAGCAGGCCGGTTTCACCGACATCGAGGTGTCGCTGCGGCCTGACCCGGCCCGCTTCGAGCCGGGCGAGCAGCTGTGGAGCTTCCTCGCCACCGTGATCCTCGGCTCGCACCTGGACCGGATGCCGGAGGCGGAGCACGAGCAGTTCGTCAAGGCCGTCGCCGCACGCCTGCCGGAGCCGGTCGTGGACTACGTGCGCCTGGAGATCTCGGCGACTCGGGCCTGACCGTCGGGCCTGACCGTCGGGCCGGACCGGGGACCGGGGACTGAGGAAGCAACGGAGAGGAGGACGGCGGCATGTCCGACGTGACGCGCACGACCGACGTCTGCCACCCGGCAGCGGAGGACTACGAGGACCTGGTGGTCGCGGTCTTCGCCGACGTGCTCGGCGAGGACGAGGCCGACCTGACACCCGACATCCCGTTCACGCAGCTCGGAGGCTCCTCACTCGACGCGTCCCTGGTCTGCGCCCGGCTTGCCGCACGGCTGGGCCATGACGTGCCGGTCTCCGGCATGGCGCACCGGCAGACCGCGGCGGCGCTCGCCGCCTGGCTGCGTGAGCTCGACCGGGAGACGAAGGCGGAGGCGGAGGCGGCGTCGGGGTCGGCGTCGGGGCTGGGGCCGGGTTCGGGGTCCGCGGAGTCCGACCCGACAGCGGCCGGCACGGCGGCCGGCACGGCGGCCGGCACGGCGGCCGCACCTCCCACCTCCCCGGCCCTGGACCTGGCTCCCGAGCCGTGCGCCTTCCTGATGCGTCAGCTGACCGATCCGGCCGACCGCTCGGCGTACTGCCTCATGCTCTGGGACATCGACGGCTGGGACATCGACGGCCGGGACATCGACGGCCGGGACGTCGAGGGGCGGTGGGACCAGGACGCGTTCGACGCCGCATTGGGCGACGTGCACGCCCGGCACCAGGCGTTGAACAGCGTCTACCGGCTCGACGAGGAACCGGTCGCCCTGCCGGGTCGGGCCCCTGCGCCACGGACGGTGGCGCTCGGCGACCTGCCGACTGCCGACGCCGCCAGGGCGGCGGTCCGCGCGGAACTCTCACAGGCTCTGGACCTGGAGACCGGCCCGGTGTGGCGCGTCGCGGTCGCCGGGATCCCCGGCGGCGGGCGAGTCCTGGGGCTGGTCGTCCACCACATCGCCTTCGACGGCTGGTCGGAGGCGGTGTTGGCGGACGACCTCTCCCAGGCCTACCGTGCACGCCTCGAAGACCGCGCTCTCGACGACCGCGCCCTGCCGGGCCTGGCCGAACAGTGGTCGGCCAGGCGGAGACGGGCGCAGCGCGCGGTCGACCAGGGACAACTGGACAGGCGGGCCGCGGCCCTCGCGGGGACGCCGAACCTGCCGTGGTCGTCGGCCGCCGCGCCGCAGTCCCGTACCCCGCAGCCCCGCGCCCCACAGTCACCTCCTGGACCCGTACGGCAGGAACACCGGTTGTCAGCAGCCGACTTGGCAGCAGTTGACGGGCTGGCGTCCACGTACGGCGTCACCCGGTTCGCGGTGCTGCTCGCGGTCTACGGCGCGGCCCTGACCGAGGCCACCGGAGTGGGCGAGTTCGGGGTGGGCGTACCGGTCGCCGGGCGGTCGGACCCGCTCACCCGGAACAGCGTCGGCTGCTTCGTCGGCACGGTCTGTGTCCGGCTGGGCGCCCGGCCGGTCGACGGCACGCTGCCGGCGGAGGCCGTGCTCGCCGTGGCCGAGGCCGCGGCCGACGCCTTCGCCGCACAGGACGTGCCGCTGGCCGAGCTGGTCCGCGTGGTCAACCCCGATCGGCGGCCGGGCCGTTCCCCGCTCTTCCAGAACATCTTCGCGCTGCAGGACACCTCCGCCCCGGTACTGCGGCTCCCGGGCGCGAAGGCTCGGCATCTGCGCCAGCCCTACCCCGGCCTCCCGGTCGAGCTGCTGACCGAGGTCCGACCCCACGACGACCAGGGCGGAGCGGTCCTGACGGTCAATCACCGACCGGGCAGCGTCCCCGAGGACGTGCCGACCGCCCTGGCACGCGCCTTCCTGCGGATCGTCGGTTCTCTTCACGCCGCCGACCTTCCCCCCGACCCGCCCGCCCTGCCTGACCCGCCCGCACCGCCTGCCCTGCCTCTCTCGCGCGTCTCACCTGTCCCACCGGTCCAGGAGCCCGCATGAACCCGCCCGCCGTGACCGTCGACCGCCACCGGTCCGCCGAGCCCGTCGAGGTTCCGGCCGTCGGCTCGCTCTGGGAGCTCTTCGAGTCGAGCCGAGCCGCCCACGGCTCCCGCACCGCCGTCACCGGCCCGGAGGGCGACCTCAGCTACGACCTGCTGCACGCCCGGGCCGAGCGGCTCGCCGCGCACCTGACCGCCCGGGGCGTGGGCAAGGGAAGCCTCGTCGGCCTGTTGCTGCCACGCTCGGTCGACATCCCGGTGGCGATCCTCGCCGTGCTGAGGACGGGGGCCGCCTACGTCCCGCTGGATCCCGACTATCCGCCCGACCGGCTGGCCTATCTGGCCGAGGACTCCGGCGTCCGGCTCGTGGTCGGCGACCCGGAGCTGGTGCGCCGGTGCGGCCTGGACACGGTCGAGGTCTGCGACCCGTGGCGGCTGCCACCGGACGGGTCCGGGTCGGAGGCGCCCGATCCCGCGCCGCATGCTCCACGCCCCGACGACCCTGCCTACGTCATCTACACCTCGGGCTCGACCGGCGACCCCAAGGGCTGCGTGATCACCCATGGCAACGTCCTCGCCCTGCTGCGGCACACCCTGCCGCTGCTCGACATCGGCCCCGCCGACCGGTGGACGCTCTTCCACTCCTACAACTTCGACTTCTCGGTGTGGGAGCTCTGGGGGCCCCTGGCGACCGGTGGCACGGCGGTCGTGGTGCCGGGCGAGCAGGCGCGCTCCCCGCACGGACTGCTCGACCTGGTGCTCAGCGAGCGGGTCACCGTGCTCAACCAGGTTCCCTCGGTCTTCCGCTACCTCCAGGCGTGCCTTGCGGAGACCGACCCGGTGGCACTGCCGCTGCGCTACGTCATCTTCGGCGGTGAGAGCGTCGACCTCGACGTCGTCCGGGACTTCCTCGCCGCAAGGCCGGCGCCCGGCCCGGTCATGGTGAACATGTACGGCATCACCGAGATCACCGTGCACGCGACGTTCAAGGAGCTGCCGCCGGAGGCCCTGGCCGGTGCGGTCCGCTCACCGATCGGCCGGCCCCTGCCGCATCTGGCCATCGCGCTGCTCGGCGAGGACGGCTCGCCGGTACCGGACGGCGAGACGGGCGAGATGTGGGTGCTCGGCGACGGAGTCGCTCAGGGTTACCTGGGCCGCGAGGAGTTGACGTCCCAGCGTTTCCGGACGCTGCCGACCCCCTCCGGCCCGCGACGCGGCTACCGCACCGGGGACCTGGCCCGACGCCTGCCCGACGGCGAGCTGGAGTATCTCGGGCGCAACGACGAGCAGGTCAAGCTGCGCGGCTTCCGCATCGAACTCGGCGAGATCGAGACCGCGCTGCGCGCACACCCCTCGGTCCGGGACGCGGCGGCGGTGGTCGTCACCAACCGCAAGGGCAGGCAGTCGCTGGTCGCCTGCTGCGTGCCCGCAGCCGTCTCGAACGGGACGGAACTCCAGGAGGAACTGGCCCTCCACCTGGCCCGGACGCTGCCCGGCTACATGGTGCCGGACCGTTTCGTCCTCGTGGCCGCCCTCCCCCTCACCCCGTCCGGCAAGCTCGACCGTCACGGCGTCCGCGAAGCAGCGGCCCTGCGACCCCGGCGCGATCCGCCGACATAGGCGCGATCCGCCGACATGGGCGCGATCAGCCGGAACAGGCCGGGATCACCAGCCCGAGACCAGGGCCACCCGGGCGAGCTCGGCCTTGTTGCCGACGCCGAGCTTCCCCTTCACCCGCTTCACGTAGGTGTTGACGGTGTGCGGGCTGATCCCGAGCCGACGGGCCGTCTGGTCGTGGGTGTAGCCCTCGGCGATGAGACGGAGCACCTGCCGCTCCCGGTCGGACAAGGCCGTGTCCGACCGGGAGTTGTCCGCCACCAGCCGCAGCGGAACACCGGACGCGGGAGAGCGGTCCGGCTCCGCCTGCGCTGCGGCCTGGACCGCGGTGGCGAGTTGCGCAGGGGTGAATCTCTCGGACAGGCACCCGTCGAAGCCGCGGGCCGCGAGCTCGGCCGGCGTCGGCGGATCCGTCGGCGTCATCAGCAGCACCTGCGTGGCGTTGACGCCGGGCCGGTGCCGGCCGTCGGGCTGGTCGGTGATCAGAACGTCCAGATCCCGTGCGGGCCTGGTCCGGGACACCTGCTCGGAGAGGATGTGCACATCCAGCTCCGGCACGGAGCTGAGGGCGGTGCGTACCGCCCAGGCGGTGAACTGCCGGTCGTAGATCAGTCCGATCAGGTACACGGGAACCTCGCAGCTTGCGGTTTCGATGCAGGGTCGGCATCGCGGTTCCGACCGCGGGCCGGTAGGCCCGCTGGGAATCGTGTGACAGTGCCGTGGTCTCGCGCGGGACCCGAACCGACGGGCCGCTGGCACCTTCCACTATGACCGCCGCTCGCGGGGACGAGAACGGGTCTCGGTGGCCTGATCCGTCCATCGCATATTCCGTCCAGCTGCGACGATCGAGCGGCCCGGGCGAGCCGGGCGGTCCGCGCAGGCGAGCCGCGCGGACCGCACCGGACCCCGTGCGCAGGCTCGCGGTGTCACGGGTGGGGCGGAAGCCAGCCCTTCTGCACCGCACGGACACCGGCCTGGAAGCGGCTCCGGGCGTTCAGGCGCTCCATCAGGTCCCCGGCGATGCGTCGAGCCGTGCGCGGGGACACCCCGAGCCGCTTGGCGATCAACTCATCGGTGTGACCGTCGGCGAGCAGTTGCAGCGCTCCCGCCTCCTGCGGCGTCAGGCCCTGGCCGTCGCGCGTCGAGGGCTCGCCGATCGGCCTGGACCCGGCCCACATGCTCTCGAAGAGCGCGCACAGCGCGGTCAGCGTGCCCTGTCCGGTGAGCACCATGGCCCCGGCGGAGGAGTCCTCGCTGTCGACCGGGATGACCGCGGTGGACCGGTCCACGATGATCAACCGCGTCGGCAGGGACGGCACGGTACGGACCTCCGCGCCGTGCTCGACGAGCCAGACGGCGTGGGCGACGGTCGCCGGGCTGTTGCGCACGCTGTCGAGGTAGAGCGTCCTCATGGTCACGCCCCGGTCGAGCAGCTCACGGTTGAGCGGCTGGGAGGCCTTCATGTTCTCCTCGGTCTGGGCGCCGCCGGGGGCGAAGGCCAGGACCTCGGTCCGCACATCACGGGTGAGCGCGACCAACCGGTCACGGATCTGGTCCAGCCCGCCCAGGTACTCGACCCAGGGGTGCGCGCCGGACGGACTCCGCTCGGCGTACTGCGCGATGAGCTGCGCCGCGGCGGCCCGCGACGCTTCGATGCGCTGCTGGTGGGCCGCGAGCTCCGCCTGCTGTCGGGCCAGCAGCACTTCCATGCCGACCTCGGGAGAGACGGCACACAGTTCGTGGTCACGGTCGTAGGAGGGCCGCACCAGCGCCAGTTCGCTGAGCGTGTGCAGGGCCTCCTCGATCTGCTCCTTCGACAGGCCCAGCCGTGCCCCCAGCCTGGCCACACCATCGTCGGGATGGGCCAACATGGCCCGATACACCTGCTCAGCCGTCGTGCTCAGCCCCAGAAGAGTCAGCACGTCATCACCCCCGTGGTACGCATGTGCGAGTTTTTGACCGCTCTCGATCATCTCAAAGGCTGGACATGCCGAACCAGGGGCCCAGCGGATTCTTAACGAGGACGGTTCCGGCCACGGCAAGAACCGTCCCGCTTGGTCACCTGGTGCTCCAGATGACCGTGTTGGGACAGTTGGCGCCATGTATCTCGTGCACGTGCGCTTGGGAGAACCCGGACACGCACCCCTGCCCGACGACGCGGCAGCGCTCGTCCGCTCCTGCGCACGACCGGCCGACGGGCTCGAGTTCGTCGTGGCACATCCGGCCGCAATGCCGGACCCCGTGCTGGGGCTGTTCCTGATCGCCGACTCCCTGGCAGACGCCGAGGCACGCGCGTTCCGCATCTGCCGCCTGGCCCTGGAGCGATACGCACCGTTGTCCACGTGGGCGCTCGTGGAGGCCCAGGTTCCCCTGCTCACCCCGTTCTTCGAACAACTGCTGGACTAGGAGCCGCCGTTGCTGGACGGAACCGTCCACTGCATGTTCCGTCCAACGGAACCCTCTTTCGGCAGGTCAAGAGCGGTCGCCAGAGTAGGGCGAGCCGAAGGGACCGCCCCACAGGGACGTCACCGGAGGCGATCCGGCCCCCACCTCGCCAGCGAACCCCGGGGCCGGAACAGGCCCTCTTCAACGCCACCGCTCGTGAGAAGGACTGACCACGTGAAGCGCACCTTCCTGCCCCGCCTCACCGTCGCCGTCGCCCTCGGCCTCGGCCTGGCCCTCGGCCCCGCATCCCTCAGCCCGAGCGCCCCCGCCACCGGCGCCCACGCCGTCGCGGATGCGGTCCCGGCCGGCGCACCGACCTCGCCGAACGACATGGGCTGGCAGTAAGCGCCGACCCCCGGGGCACCCGCTCGGCGCGCTTCGTCACTCCCGCCCAGCCGCGGATCTCGCCGGCTGCGGCGTCGCCACAGCCTTCGCCCCACGAACGCGGCCCCGGACCGTGATCGGTCCGGGGCCTTCGCGTTGCGTTCCGGCTGGTGAGCCGCAGAGCCCCCTGTCGGGTTCGAACCGACGACCCCCGCTTTACAAGAGCGGTGCTCTGGCCAGCTGAGCTAAGGAGGCGCGGGTTGCAGTGTACCGGGCGGGCGGAGTGGTTGGCTGGTGGATTTCGTGCCACGGGAGGGCTGACAAGCACACCATCGGACAGGTAACGTCACCCGAAGTTCACTTCGCTTGTGGACTAGACCTCATCGTGGACCGTGTCGCTCCGGCGGGCTGGCGCGGGGTACGGGAGGGCGACAAGTTCATACGGACACCCCCCTTTACATCGGATCGTCCGGCACGTTCCTGCCGGTGAAGGAGAGCAGAACACCATGCCTACGGTGACTTTCGACAAGGCCACCCGTCTGTACCCCGGCAGCGAGAAGCCCGCGGTCGACGCGCTGGACCTGGAGATCGCGGACGGCGAGTTCCTCGTCCTGGTCGGCCCCTCCGGCTGTGGCAAGTCCACCAGCCTGCGGATGCTGGCCGGCCTGGAGGACGTGAACGGCGGAGCCATCCGCATCGGTGACCGTGACGTCACCCACCTTCCGCCCAAGGACCGGAACATCGCCATGGTGTTCCAGAACTACGCGCTGTACCCCCACATGACCGTCGCCGAGAACATGGGCTTCGCCCTGAAGATCGCCGGCGTCAACAAGGCCGAGATCCGCACCAAGGTCGAAGAGGCCGCGAAGATCCTCGACCTGACCCAGTACCTGGACCGCAAGCCGAAGGCGCTCTCCGGCGGTCAGCGCCAGCGTGTCGCCATGGGTCGTGCGATCGTGCGCGAGCCGCAGGTCTTCCTCATGGACGAGCCGCTGTCCAACCTGGACGCCAAGCTGCGCGTGCAGACCCGCACCCAGATCGCCTCGCTCCAGCGCCGCCTGGGCATCACGACCGTCTACGTCACCCACGACCAGGTCGAGGCCATGACCATGGGCGACCGCGTGGCGGTGCTCAAGGACGGTCTGCTGCAGCAGGTCGACAGCCCGCGCAACATGTACGACAAGCCCGCCAACCTGTTCGTGGCCGGCTTCATCGGCTCGCCGGCGATGAACCTCATCGAGGTGCCGCTGGTCGACGGCGGTGTGCAGTTCGGCGGCACCGTGGTGCCGGTCTCCCGGGAGGCGGTGGCCGAGGCGTCCGCCAACGGCGACACCACGCTGACCGTGGGCGTCCGCCCCGAGCACCTGGACCTGGCGGGCAACGGCGACTCCGAAGCCGGCCTGGCCGTGACCGTGAACGTCGTCGAGGAGCTCGGCGCCGACGGTTACGTCTACGGCACCGCGAAGGTCGGCGGCGAGGACAAGGACCTGGTCGTCCGCGTCGGTGGCCGCGCCGTGCCGGCCCGCGGCGAGGTGCTGCACGTGGTGCCGCGCCAGGGCGAGCTGCACCTGTTCTCCACCAAGACCGGTGCCCGCCTGAGCGACTGAGCGATCGAGCCCGAAGCCTCACGGCGGTCCGCTGACCAGGACCACTCGAAAGGCTGTGGAAGCCGCCCGATTCGTCCGGGCGGCTTCCGGCTTTTCGGGAGAATTCCGACACCAGGCTCACTCGTTGGAGTGACGCAATGTCGCTGAATCATCACCCCTCGCTAGCATCGCCGCTGTGAAGCAGCTAGTTCGCCGCATCGGCCGATCTCTCGCCTTCTTGCTGCCGCTCGTCCTCGTGACGACCGGCACCCTCGCCGTCGCCAAGGTCTCCTGGGCTCCGCCGGCCACCGCCGACGTGCAGTCGCTGACGGCCGCGTCCGACGCGCAGGCCCCGGCGCAGCCCGCCACCACGACCCCCAAGGATGCCCTCCAGGCGCGCCTGCTGCGGGAGTTGGCGGTGAAGAGCCCCGCAGTCGCCCTGAACGACCTGGAGCGCACGATGGACCGTGAACCGTCGCTGCGGGAGTACTGCTCCTCGCTGGCGCGCGAGCTCGGCCAGGCCGCCGTGCGCAAGTACCACGGGGACGTGCACAAGGCGCTGACCTACGCGCGCCCCGTCTGCGACGCCTCGTTCGCCGCGGGTTCCCTCAGCCCGGCGAATTGATGCACTGGATCAGGTGACCATCGCGTGACGGCAGGCCTCACCCACACCTTTCCCTACTAGGGTGAGGCCATGACCGCAGAGCACCTCATCCCCTCCGCCGGAGGGTCGCCGCTGGCCAAGCCGACGGTGACGCAGGCCGTGATCCTCGCCGGCGGCCAGGGATCCCGCCTCCGCCCCTACACGGACGACCGTCCCAAGCCGATGATCGAGATCCCCGGCACCGGCGTTCCGATCATCGGGCACCAGCTGCAGTGGCTGGCCGAGGAGGGCGTCACCGACGTCGTCATCTCCTGCGGATACCTCGCGGACGTGCTGCAGGACTGGCTGAAGATCGCCGACCTGCCGCTGAACGTCACCACGGTCGTGGAGACCGAGCCCCTCGGCCGCGGCGGCGGCCTGAAGTTCGCGGCGTCCTCCCTGCCGCGCCAGAACGAGCCCTGGTACGCCACCAACGGCGACATCTGGACCCGTTTCTCCCTGCGCGACATGTCCGGCTTCCACGCCGCCCGTGACGCCCACGCGACGCTCGCCCTGGCCCGTCCGCGTCTGCCCTGGGGCACCGTGGACGTCGACCAGTTCGGCAACATCCTCGACTTCATCGAGTCCCCGCCGTCGCCGTACCTCATCAACGCGGGCGTGTACGTCTTCTCCGCCCAGTTCGCCTCCATGCTGCCGGACCTGGGCGACCACGAGCGCTCCACGTTCCCGCGCCTGGCCCGCGAGCGCCGCCTCTCCGGCTACGAGCTGCCGCAGGGCGTCTACTGGCGCGCCATCGACACCGCGAAGGACCTCAACGAGGCCGCCAAGGAGCTCGCCTCGGTCCGTGCCGCCGCCGAGGCCGACGCTGTGGGCGCGCGCAAGGCCTGACGCAGCTGACCGCGCCCGGCCCCCGCAGAGGGCGTACGGACGCCGCACAGAGGCCGTAAAGAGGCCCTACAGCGACAGAAACGCAGTGACCCCCGGCCGAACGGCCGGGGGTCACTGCGTTTCTGTCGCTCGCTACGGGTCAGCCGCCCCCGCCCAGCAGGCCGCCGATCACGCCGCTGCCGCCCGTCGGGGTCGGCGCCGGCGCCGGGTTGTGGGAGCGGGTCGGCGTGGTGCCGGACCCGCTGCCCGTGGTGCCGCCGCCGGTGCCCGTCGAGCCGCTGTGGCCCGTGCCGGTGCCGCGGTGGTGCTTGCCCGAGGCGGAGGCCGACGGCGACGGCTTGGCCGCCGTCGCGGACGCACCGCCGGTCCTCGGCGTCGTCGCCACCGGAACCGGCACCTCGCCCGTCGGCCAGGCGCCGACCGGCAGGATCTGCGTCGGCGTCGCGGACGGCTGCTGCTCGGCCGGCACCGTGGTGGTCTGCGTGACGTGCGAGGCGCGCACCGCTGCTCCCAGCGCGGAGCCGAGCAGCAGCGTCACCCCCACCACGACGGTGGTCAGCACCACGCCGCGCCGCATCACCCGACGGCGCAGCTGCGTGACGCGGGCCTGCTCGCCGAGCCGGCTCCAGGCCTCCAGGTGCAGCCAGCCGTCCAGGGAGAACATCGGCGCACCGGCCAGGAGCAGCGGGCTCCAGGCGGCCAGGTAGATGATCTCCGGCGTGTCGTAGACCGGGACGGTCCGCCAACTCACCGTCACCAGCAGCGCGAAGGAGAGCGTCATCGCCACGGCCGCGGTGAACCGCTGCCACAGGCCGAGGATGGCCAGCACGCCGACGTTGATCTGGACGAACGCCACCGCCAGCCCGGCGCCCACCGGGTGGGCCAGCGCGAGCGCCATCAGCGGCTGCGCGACGCTCCAGGGGTGCAGCGACTCCATCCAGTGCATCATCGAGCCGCGCGCCCCGCCGTCGAAGAAGACCGGATCGCACAGCTTGCTGAAGCCCGCATAGATCGAGAACAGGCCGAGGAAGACGCGCAGCGGGAGCAGGACCAGACCGAGGTCGACCCGCTTGTTCGACTGCCAGGTCTGGTGCTGGGACGCGCCCACGCCCTCGCTGCTCTCGGGCAGCGGGGCCCGCCGCATGGCCGGCTCGAAGACCTGGACATCGTCCAACTCGTCGGCGTAGGCGTCGATTTCGCTGCGGCTGAGCGGCTGCGTCGTCTCCAGCTCCTCCGCGCGTCGGCCAGGGGCCTGCGGTGGGACGCCGAGGATGCCCGGCTGCACGCCCGGCGTGACGCCGGGGACCACCAGGTCCAGCTGTCCGGTCCAGGTGATCGGCGTCACCCGCCCGCGGCGCCGCGGCATCGTCGCGACCCCGCGCACGCCGCCGACCGCACCCACGGAACCGACGCTGCCGGCGCCGACCAGCATGGACTCACGTCTGCCCATGTCGGCGCCGAACAGGCCCGCGTCGATGAGCGACCCTGCGGGCGGGGTGAACCGGACTCGGAAGCTCGCGGTGGTGGTGTTGAGCCGCGACGGGTCCGACGGCACCTTGACCATGTTGAGCATGGGCTCGCCGCCGTCTATCCCACCGGCGTTCGCCGCCGCGGGACGAGGACGGGTACGTGTTCTGGTGTCCACATCTCACTAACCGGCCGAGGGCCCGGAAGGACACTCCCGGTTGACAGCCGACCGGGCGAGCCGTATTACGAACCACTCGGATGCACACACCAGGGGCGCGGGGAACGGCGCGAGAGACCACCCGTGCGGATGGCCCTGTCACGGGAGGCCCATCCGGCTCGAGTGGCTTGTCGCGCAGTTCCCCGCGCCCCTGAGGTCGCTGCAACGGCAGGCAGCGCCCACTACTTGCTACTTCTTGCTACTTCTTGGCGCGAAGCCTCGCCGCCTCGTAGAGGACGATGCCCGCCGCCACACCGGCGTTGAGGGACTCGGCCTGGCCCGGCATCGGGATACGCGCGGTCAGGTCGCAGGTCTCGGAGACCAGACGGGAGAGCCCCTTGCCCTCGGAGCCCATGACGACCACCACCGGGCCGGTCAGCGCGTCCAGGTCGACCAGGTCGTGCTCGCCGTCCGCGGCGAGGCCGACGACGAAGAGGCCGGCCTTCTTGTAGGACTCGAGCGCACGCGTCAGGTTGCTCGCGCGGGCGACCGGCACGCGGGCGGCCGCGCCCGAGGAGGTCTTCCAGGCGCCGGCCGTCATGCCGGCGCTGCGGCGCTCGGGGACGACGACGCCGTGGCCGTCGAACGCGGCGACCGAGCGGACGACCGCGCCGAGGTTGCGCGAGTCGGTGATCCCGTCCAGCGCGACGATCAGCGGGGCGTCCTTGTTGACGGCGGCACCGGCCAGCAGGTCGTCCGGGTGGGCGTACTCGTACGGCGGGACCTGGAGGATCACGCCCTGGTGGTTGTGGCCCTCGGCCAGGTTGTCCAGCTGCTGGCGCGGGGCCTCCATCAGCGGGACGCCGCGCTCGGTGGCCAGCGAGAGCGCGTCACGGACGCGGTCGTCGTTGTCGATGAACTGCTGGACGTAGAGCGCGGACGCGGGGACGTCGCCCTGCAGCGCCTCCAACACCGAGTTGCGGCCGTAGACCAGCTCCGCGCCGGACTTGCCGGTGCGGCCGTGCACGCCGCCGCGGCGCGCGCCCCGCGCCTTGGCGTCGGCGGCGCGCTTGGCCGCGGCGTTCGCGGCGCGCTGCTTCGGGTGGCCCTTGCGCGCCTCACCGGGCGGCGTCGGGCCCTTGCCCTCGAGCGCCCGACGGCTGTGGCCACCCGTGCCGACCGACGCGCCCTTCTTCGATCCGGGGTTGCGACGGTTCCTGCGCTGGCTGTTGCCGGCCATGGGTGCTGTCCTGCTTCCTGCTGATACTGCTACTACGGGCTTAAGTAAAGGTCACTTGTTGAGGGTCCAGCGCGAGCCGTCCGCGCGGTCCTCGATGGTGAGCCCGGCCTGGGCGAGCCGGTCCCTGATGGCGTCGGAGGTCGCCCAGTCCTTGCGCTCGCGCGCGGCCTGACGCTGCTCCAGTACCAGCCGGACCAGCGAGTCCACCACGCCGTGGAGGTCCTCGCCGGAGCCGGGGCCGGCCCAGAACGGGTCGAGCGGGTCCATGCCCAGCACACCGAGCATCGCACGGACCTCGGAGGCGCGCGCGACCGCGCTCTCCTTGTCGTCGGCGGCGAGCGCGGCGTTGCCCTGCCGGACGGCGGTGTGGACGATCGCCATGGCGCCGGGGACGCCGAAGTCCTCGTCCATCGCCTCGGCGAAGGCCGGCGGGACGTCGCCGGCCGGCTCGACGGTGCCGTGCTGCTCGACCACGCGCTGCAGGAAGGACTCGATGCGGTTGAAGCCGGTCTCGGCCTCGCGCAGCGCGTCCTCGCTGTACTCGATGGTGGAGCGGTAGTGCGGCGTGCCGAGGTAGTAGCGCAGCACGATGGGCCGCCAGGTGACGGTCATCTCGGAGACCAGCACCGAGTTGCCGAGCGACTTGCTCATCTTCTCGCCGCTGAGGGTCACCCAGGCGTTGTGCAGCCAGTAGGTGGCGAAGTCGTCACCGAAGGCCTTGGACTGGGCGATCTCGTTCTCGTGGTGCGGGAAGATCAGGTCCCGGCCGCCGCCGTGGATGTCGAAGCGCTCGCCCAGGTACTTGTGCGCCATGGCGGAGCACTCCAGGTGCCAGCCGGGACGCCCGTGGCCCCACGGGGTGGGCCAGCTGGGCTCGCCGGGCTTGGCGGCCTTCCACATGGCGAAGTCGCGCGGGTCCCGCTTGCCGGTCTCCCCCTCGCTCTCGGGCTGGCGCAGGTTGTCCAACTCCTGGTGCGACAGCGCGAGGTACTCGGGGTAGGAGGTGACGGAGAAGTAGACGTTGCCCTCGGTCGTGGCGTAGGCGTGGCCGCGCTCGATGAGCGCCTGCATCATCTCGATCATCTCGGTGACGTGCCCGGTCGCGCGCGGCTCGCCGGTCGGCGGGAGGCAGCCGAGCGCGGTGTAGCCGTCGTTGAAGGCCCGCTCGTTGGCATAGCCGATCTGCCACCAGGGCAGGCCGAACTCACGCGACTTGGCGATGATCTTGTCATCGATGTCGGTGACGTTCCGGACGAAGGTGACGTCGTAGCCGCGGTGGGCGAACCACCGGCGCATGATGTCGAAGTTCAGGCCGGAGCGGATGTGACCGATGTGCGGCGCGGCCTGGACGGTCGCTCCGCACAGGTAGATCGACACGCAGCCCGGCGTGCTCGGGACGAAGTCGCGGACCTGGCCGGAGGCGGTGTCGTGCAGGCGAATGCTCACCCCACCAGGGTAGTGGGCGGCGGGCACTGCACTGCTCCCATCGGGTGAGGGGCCACACGGCTTTATTGCCGTTGTTGCACTGCCGTCAGCTTCGCGGGTGACGCTCGGGTGGCGGACGCCGAGGTGAGGCCGGGGTGACGGCAGTGCGGGGAGGTTCAGTAGACGAGGGCGGTGGCGACGGCGGTGAGGCCCTCCTCGCGGCCGGGGAAGCCGAGGCCGTCGGTGGTCGCGCCGGAGACGGAGACCGGCGCGCCGACCGTGGCGGTCAGCAGCTCCTGCGCCTCGGCGCGCCGCTTGCCGATCTTCGGGAACGGGCCGACGACCTGAACCGCGACGTTGCCGATCTCGAATCCGGCCTCGCGGACGATGCGGGCCGCCTCGGCGAGCAGCTTCACGCCGGGGGCACCGGCCCACTCGGGGCGGTCGGTGCCGAAGTGGGCGCCGAGGTCGCCGAGCCCGGCGGCGGAGAAGAGGGCGTTGCAGGCGGCGTGGGCGACGACGTCGGCGTCGGAGTGGCCTTCGAGCCCGACCTCGTGGCCCTCCCAGCGCAGTCCGGCGACCCAGAGCTCTCGGCCGGCGGCGAAGGCGTGGGTGTCCACGCCGATGCCGGTGCGCGGCAGGCGGTAGGCGGGGGTGGGGGAGCTCTCAGTACTCATCGCGGGACCTCCGGCGGGCCAGGACGGCCTCGGCGAGGACGAGGTCCAGCGGGCGGGTGACCTTGAAGGCCTCCTCGTGGCCGGGCACGACCACGACCCGGCCGCCGAAGCGCTCGACGAGCCCGGCGTCGTCGGTCGCGTCGACGCCCTCCTCGACCGCCTTGGCGTGGACGCGGTCCAGGACGTCGCGGCGGAAGCCCTGCGGGGTCTGCACGGCGCGCAGCGTGGCGCGGTCGGGCGTGGCGATCACCGGCTCGGGCAGGCCGGGGGCCTGGGCCGGGGTGACCTGCTTGACCGTGTCGGCGAGCGGGACGGCGGGGACGACGGCCTCGGCGCCGTCCGCGACGGTGCGGGCGACGGCGTCGACCACGTCGACGGGGACGAGCGGGCGGGCGGCGTCGTGGACGAGCACAACGTCCACGTCGGCCGGGAGCGCGGCGAGTCCGGCCCGGACCGACTCCTGACGAGTGTCACCGCCGGGCACGACGACGAGAGCAGCGCTCTCGCGTTCACCGATCGCGTCCGCGAGCAGTGCTCTCACTTCGGCGACGCCGTCCTTGGGCGCCACCACGACCACCGTGCCGACGGCGCGCGAACGCGCCAGCACCCGGACGGCGTGGACGAGGATGGGCACCCCGCCGAGCTCGCGCAACGCCTTCGGGGCACCGGGCCCCAGTCGCTCACCGCGGCCCGCTGCGGGCACCACTGCTGCGGCGTTCAGGTTTGGTCCCTTCGGGGATGTGGGTACGGTCAAGGCGTGCCGGGCTCAGCGCCCTTCCGTGAAGCGCAACTTGACGCTTGCGCCCGGTACGGCAGGCACGGCTCGGCGCGGGCACGGCTCGACTTCGACCGTGCCGGTGCTCCGTGTGAGCCTTGTTCGTGTTCGCCTTGTTCCTTGTTCCGCGTACGCCTCAGCGCCCGGCGACGACCGCCAGGCGCTGGGACGAACGAGAAAGAGAAAGATGGGCACACCTCTGTGCGCGGGCAGGGCGCACCGCGGCGTGCCGACCGCGTACTACGAGGCAAGCACCTCGTCGAGCAGCGTCTCCGCCTTGTCCTCGTTGGTGTTCTCCGCGAGCGCGAGCTCGCTCACCAGGATCTGGCGCGCCTTGGCGAGCATCCGCTTCTCACCTGCGGACAGCCCGCGCTCGCGCTCGCGACGCCAAAGGTCGCGCACAACCTCGGCGACCTTGATAACGTCACCCGAAGCGAGCTTCTCCAGGTTCGCCTTGTAGCGGCGGGACCAGTTGGTCGGCTCTTCGGTGTACGGTGCTCGCAGCACCTCGAAGACCCGGTCCAGACCGTCCTGGCCGACCACGTCGCGCACGCCTACGAACTCTGCGTTCTCTGCGGGCACGCGCAGCGTCAGGTCGCCCTGCTGCACCTTGAGCACCAGATAGGTCTTGTCCACACCCTTGATCTGGCGAATTTCGATGGCCTCGATCAGCGCGGCCCCGTGATGGGGGTAGACCACGGTGTCGCCAACCTTGAACGTCATGTGACAGGTACCCCTTCCGTGGCTTTCCAGAGTAACACGCTCCGGGCCGTATCAGAAGGGCGTTTCCGCAGGTCAGAGCTGGTTCGCAGGCTTGACAACCGCCCCGGTTCCGTGCTGCGACCCCTGTTCGAGAACCCCTTCTCGCAGGTCGGAGCGGTTGTCCACGAACCTCGGCAGGCACCTCCGGCTTGCAATGATCTTGCACTCCGGGCGTTATCGAACCGTGATCTGATCTTCGTCCGGGTGGGTTCAGGGGTAGGTCCGGCCGCGCTCGTCGGCGCGACACGGGCTACCCCGTGTGGAGCGGATAAACGCCCTCGGTAATCTGAACCCGGACCAGAACCTTCAAACCGTTCAAGGAGCACCCTCCCCGTGAGCCGCAGTCTTCGTCGCGGCGCGGTCGCCGCCGTCATCGCCGTCGCGATCGCCCCCGTCCTCGCCGCCTGCTCTGCGGGGTCCAGCGCGGCGACCCTCGAAGTCAAGCCGAACGCCGCCGCCACCTCCATCAGCGTGGCGGGGGGCCAGCTCAAGCTGAACGGCGTCGCGATCGTCACCGACGCCCAGGGCAACGCCCCGGCCAGCGTCATCGCGAGCATCTCCAACAACGAGACGCAGCCCGAGAACCTCGTCTCCGTCACGGTCGGCACCACGGCCGCCACCCTGACCGGCACCACGGCGATCCCGACCGGCGCCGCGCTGAGCCTCGGCACCCCGGGCCCCAACGCGACCCTGGCCACCGTGCAGACGCTGGACCAGCCGGCCGGCGCGACCATCCCGGTCACCTTCGTCTTCGCCAACGGCGGCTCGGTCACCCTGATCGCGCAGATCCAGACCGGCACCGCCGAGTACGCGCCGTACGCCCCGGCCACGCCGACGCCGACCCCGACGACGCTGCCGAGCATCCTGCCGACCGGCACCGCCCTCCCGAACGCGTCCGGCTCCGCCGCCGCGCACGAGACCAAGAAGCCCGGCGAGACCAAGAAGCCGACGCCGTCCTCCAGCGCCACGCACTGACGCCCTCCGCGCCTTCCGGCGCGAGCGCGAAGAGGCCGGGGCGGCACCGCACAAGCGGTGCCGCCCCGGCCTCTTTCGGGTGGTCCTGCCGATCAGGGCTCGAACTTGTAGCCCAGGCCACGGACGGTGACCAGGTAGCGCGGCGCGCCCGGGTCCGGCTCGATCTTCGCGCGCAGGCGCTTGACGTGGACGTCGAGCGTCTTGGTGTCGCCGACGTAGTCCGCGCCCCAGACCCGGTCGATGAGCTGCATGCGGGTGAGCACCCGGCCCGCATTGCGCAGCAGCATCTCCAGCAGGTCGAACTCCTTGAGCGGCAGGTCGACCTTGGCGCCGTCGACGGTGACCACGTGGCGGTCGACGTCCATACGGACCGGGCCGGCCTCCAGCGCGCCGGGACCGCCGGTGGTCTCCTCGGTCTCGCCGCGGCGGCGGAGCACCGCGCGGATGCGGGCGACGAGCTCGCGGGTGGAGTAGGGCTTGGTGACGTAGTCGTCCGCCCCTATCTCCAGGCCGACGACCTTGTCGATCTCGCTGTCCTTGGCGGTGACCATGATCACCGGGACGGAGGACTTGGCGCGCAGCTGGCGGCAGACCTCGGTGCCGGGCAGGCCGGGCAGCATCAGGTCGAGCAGCACCAGGTCGGCGCCGTTGCGCTCGAATTGGTCCAGCGCGTCGGGGCCGGTGGCGGCTATGGCCACCTCGAAGCCCTCCTTGCGCAGCATGTAGGAGAGGGCGTCGCTGAAGGACTCCTCGTCCTCGACGACAAGCACACGGGTCACGGCATGGCCTCCGGGGCGGCAGGGGTGGTGGTGGGAGCAGTGGGGTGGGTGTGGGCGGCGGGGTCGGCGGGCAGGACGCCGGCCGGGCCGTCGACGGTCACGGCGGCCACCTCGGTGGCGGCGACCGGACGGGCGGGGTCTGCGGGGCCTGGGATCTCGACGGACTCGGGGGATCCGGCGGCATCGTCGTCGGTGTCCGTGGTGTCCGTGGTGTCGGCGGCGTCCGCGCCCCCGGCTTCGTGGCCGTCGTGGGCGTGGGCACCGTGGGAACCGGGGCCACCGGCGTCGGGGGCGTAGACCTCGACGTCGTACGCCTCGGGGTCGTAGGCCTCGTCGTAGATCTCGGGGTCGTCGTAGCCGACGCCGGCCGTCCGCTCGCTGTTCTTCGCGGCAGGCAGGCGCAGGGTGAACGTCGACCCCTGGCCCTCGACGCTCCACACCGCCACGCTGCCGCCGTGGGAGGCGGCGACGTGCTTGACGATGGAGAGGCCGAGGCCGGTGCCGCCGGTGGCGCGGGACCGGGCCGGGTCGACCCGGTAGAAGCGCTCGAAGATCCGGTCGCGGTCCTTCTCGGAGATGCCCACGCCCTGGTCGGTGACGGATATCTCCACCAGGTCCTGCTTGGCTCCGGGCACCTTGCGGGCGGCGATGGCCACCCGGGTGCGGGCGGGGCTGTAGTTGACGGCGTTCTCGACCAGGTTGCCCAGGGCCGCGGCCAGCTGGCCGCGGTTGCCGTAGAGCTGCAGGCCGGCGATGCCACCGGCGGCCATGGTGATCTGCTTGGCCGCGGCCTGGTGACGGCACCGGTCCATCGCCTCGGCGACCAGCTCGTCGATCGGCACCATCTCGGCGTCGACCAGCCGCACGTCGTCCTGGACCCGGGAGAGTTCGATGATCTCCTGGACCAGGTTGGTCAGCCGGGCGGACTCGATCAGCATGCGTCCGGCGAAGCGGCGCACCGCCTCCGGGTCGTCGCTGGCGTCCTGGACCGCCTCGGAGAGCAGCGAGAGCGCGCCGACGGGGGTCTTCAGCTCGTGCGAGACGTTGGCGACGAAGTCCCGTCGCACCGCCTCGATCCGGCGGGCCTCGGTCAGGTCCTCGACCAGCACCAGCACCAGCCGTGAGCCCAGCGGCGCGACGCGGACCGAGACCGCGAGCAGTTCGCCGCCGCCGGAAGCGCGTCTGGGAATGTCGAGGTCGGCCTGACGTATCTCGCCGTCACGGCGGGTCAGCCGGCCCATGGCGAGGATCGCGTCGACGGCGATCGCCCCACCGCGCACCAGCCCGAGGGCGTAGGCGGCGGAGCTCGCCTTGATCACCTGATCGCTCTCGTCCAGCACCACGGCACAGGAGCGCAGCACCGAGAGCACGGTGTCCACGCCGGGCGGTAGAGCCGGCTCCTCCTGCTGGTCGGCGCGCTTGGCGGGCCTGTTCTCCTTCTCGCTCCAGCGGAAGGCGAGCGCGGCGGTAAGGCCGACTCCGAGCCCGACGAGCGCGCTCACGGAGGCGGCGGCCACGTTCACATCCATGCCTCTCAGCGTAAGCGCACGCTGGTGACCTGCCGTAACCCTCGGAGAATGCGCTCAGCCGGAGGATGCCGAGAATTCACCTTCACGACCCCGGTGGTTCACTCCTGCTGAGCGTCAGGGTCGTCCGGGCAACGCACAGTAGGCTGCGAACACCCGTCCAGGAGGGATTGAGAGCCAAGCATGCGCGACGCCTACCACGAGGAACTCGACTCGATCAGCGACGGCCTGGTGGAGCTGGCCCGCCTGGCCGGCTCCGCGATGGGCCGCGCGACCACGGCGCTGCTCGACGCCGACCTGGAGCTGGCTGAGTCGGTCATCGCCGCGGACGAGAAGCTGGACCAGCTGCACCACGACCTGGAGAACCGCGCCATCGCCCTGCTGGCCCGCCAGCAGCCGGTCGCCACCGACCTGCGCATCGTCGTGACCTCCCTGCGGATGAGCGCGGACCTGGAGCGCAGCGGCGACCTGGCCCGCCACGTCGCCAAGCTGGCCCGGCTGCGCTACCCCGAGTCGGCGGTCCCGGCCGACCTGCACCCGATCATCCTGGAGATGGGTCAGCTCGCGCAGCGCCTGATCGCCAAGGCCGGCCAGGTCATCGCGACCAAGGACGTGGACGCGGCGCTGGAGCTGGAGCGCGACGACGACCGGATGGACGAGCTGCACAAGCAGCTCTTCGCCCACCTGCTGGACGACCGCTGGCACCACGGCGTGGAGACCGCGGTCGACGTCACGCTGTGCGGTCGTTACTACGAGCGCTTCGCGGACCACGCGGTCTCGGTGGCCAAGCGTGTGGTCTTCCTGGTGACCGGCGAGCACGCGGACGACTTCGTCCCCGAGGCCGGAGCCGGCCAGGAGTAGTCCGTTCGCAGGGGCGCTCAAACGGGCGTACGGGTGATCCCGTACGCCCGTTGCCCTTCCCGGGCCCGGGGCCTTCACTGGGAGACAGGCGGGCACGCCCAATGACGCGGGCCCGGCAAGGTACGAGGAGGACCTGTCTCCATGTCCCCACTGTCGATGTCGAAGACTCCGACTCCCCCGTCCCCCACCCCACCGCCGTCGAGCGAACCCACCCGCCTGCCCCTCCTGGCCGCATGCGGCTGCGGCTCGGGCTGCGGCTGCGGCTGCCAGTCCGGCGGCACCTGCCAGTGCGGCGGCGGCTGCTGCTCGCACTGACGACGTGAGCCACCAGCGCTGACGCACCAGCACCGACACGACGCCGCGGGGCCCGGTCACCCCGCGGCGTCGCCGTGTCTCACGCGCTCGTGCAGCAGACATCCCGGTTCCGGCGCGCCGGAGCGGTGAGCTGCTGCCGATGGGCAAGCTGCCCTTCGACCAGTTCGACCGCTCGCTCTCTGCTGATCACGCCTTCGATGATTCAGCACCGCGGCAAGCGGTTTTTCCGGCCCGGAGGACGCGGGACGGAACGGCCCACAGGCGGCCCAGGACAGGAGAAAGCCCTCTACCCGCGCTTTTTGCGCAGGTAGAGGGCTTGATCGTGCAGTGGGTTACTTCTTGCCCTGGTTCTTGACCGCCTCGATCGCGGCTGCGGCGGCATCCGGGTCGAGGTAGCGGCCACCCTTGGTGAGGGGCTTGAAGTCGGCGTCGAGCTCGTAGACGAGCGGGATGCCGGTGGGGATGTTGAGACCGGCGATGGCCTCGTCGGAGATGTCGTCCAGGTGCTTGACCAGCGCGCGCAGCGAGTTGCCGTGGGCGGTGACCAGGACCGTGCGGCCGGCCGCCAGGTCCGGGACGATCGCGTCGTACCAGTACGGCAGCATGCGCTGGACGACGTCCTTGAGGCACTCGGTCTGCGGGCGGATGTCGCCCGGCAGCTCGGCGTAGCGGACGTCGTGGGCCTGCGAGTACTCGGCGTCGTCGGCGAGCGCGGGCGGCGGGGTGTCGTAGGAGCGGCGCCACAGCATGAACTGCTCCTCGCCGAACTCGGCGAGGGTCTGGGCCTTGTCCTTGCCCTGGAGCGCACCGTAGTGGCGCTCGTTCAGGCGCCAGCTGCGGTGGACCGGGATCCAGTGCCGGTCCGCGCGGTCCAGCGCGATCTGCGCGGTGCGGATCGCGCGGCGCAGCAGGGACGTGTGCAGCACGTCGGGAAGCAGGCCCTCGGCGGCGAGCAGTTCGCCGCCGCGTACGGCCTCCTTCTCGCCCTTCTCGTTCAGGTCGACGTCGACCCAGCCGGTGAAGAGGTTCTTCTCGTTCCACTGGCTCTCGCCGTGACGGAGCAGCACAAGACGGTAGGGAGCATCAGCCATGGCCACGAGCCTAGTCCAGGTCGTAATCCGCTGGCGCCGCCGTCTCAAGGGCGAGTAATGTCCCACTCGCTGTTCTGACACTTACCTGTCGAGGTCGGAGCCCCCATGGCCACCCCTGTCCCCACCCGCCTCCCCCGCCTGCGCACCGCTGTCCGGGAGTCCGTCGGCGGTCTGCCCCGTACGTTCTGGTGGTTGTGGACCAGCACGCTGGTCAACCGCCTGGGCAGTTTCGTCGTCACCTTCCTCACCCTCTACCTGACCGCCACCCGCGGCTTCTCCCCCGCGGTCGCGGGTCTGGTGGTCTCCGCGTACGGGCTCGGCGGGGTCTTCGGGGCCATCGGCGGCGGGGTGCTGGCGGACCGGCTGGGCCGACGGCCGACACTGCTGGCCGCGCAGTCGCTCGCGGCGCTGGCCACCGTGGTGCTCGGCTACACCACCCAGCCGGTGCTGATCGGGCTCGTCGCCGGCCTGCTCGGCCTGACCGGCAACGCCGCCCGACCCGCGATCTCCGCGATCATGGCCGACCTGGTGCCCGGGCCCGACCGGGTCCGGGCGTTCTCACTCAACTACTGGGCGATCAACATCGGCTTCGCCGTCTCCGCGTCGGTGGCCGGGGCGCTCGCCGCGCACGGCTTCCTGATCCTCTTCTACGGAGACGCCATCACCACGCTGCTCTGTGCGGTCGTCGTCTTCCTCCGCATCCCGGAGACCCGGCCGTCCGCGCCGTCAGCACCGACCGCGTCGTCCGCGTCGTCGGCAGGGGCGGCCCCGGCGGGCGGCGAGGTGCCGCGGATCGGGCTCGTCACGGTCTTCCGCGACGGGCCGTTCATCTCCCTCGTCGGCCTGACGTTCCTGCTGGCGATGGTCATCGGCCTCGGCCAGGTGGCCCTCCCCGTCGTCATGGGCCGCCAGGGCTACTCCGCGAGCCAGTTCGGCCTGGTCGTGGCCGTCAACGGCGTCCTGATCGTGTTCGCCCAGATCCCGGCCACCCGCATGATCAAGCGACGCGGACGCACCGGGGTCCTGGTCACCGCCTCGCTGCTGTTCGGCCTCGGCATGGCGCTGTGCGGCTGGGCCGACAGCATGTCCTTCTACGCGGTGACCGTCGTGGTGTGGACCCTGGGCGAGATCATCTGGACCCCCGTCAACCAGGCGCTGGTCGCCGAGCTCTCCCCCGTCCACGGCCGTGGCCGCTACCAGGGCGTCTTCTCCCTGGCCTGGCAGACGTCGTCCTTCCTGGCGCCGCTGGCCTCCGGTGTGATGCTCGCCGCGTGGGGCGCCGGGTCGGTCTGGTTCACCTGCGCCGTCCTGGGCCTGGTCGCCGCGGTCGGCTACGTCGGCCTGATGCGCGGCCGCTCGGGTCGTCACCTCGCCGCCGCGCAGGCCGCCGCGATCGGCTCGGTGGCGGGCAAATCGGATGCCACCGCTCCTGCGGCCTCCTAGAGTGCCGAACATGGGACAGAGCGCGCACGACATCGAGATCCGGGTCATCGGCGACGAGGAGCTGGGCGCCTGGGGCCAGGCCCTCAATGCCGGCTTCATGCGTCCGATGGCCGACGGCCGACCCGATTTCCAGCGCAGGCGGTTCCAGCTGGGACGCGCTCTCGGCGCGTTCGACGGCGCGCGCTGCGTCGGCACCTTCCGCAGCTTCGAGAAGGAGCTGACCGTGCCGGGCGGCGCGACGCTGACGGCCGACGCGGTGACGAACGTGACCGTCTCCGCGACCCACCGTCGCCGTGGCCTGCTGAACCGGATGATGCGTCAGGACCTCGACGCGGCGGTCGCCCGCGGCGAGGCCTTCGCCATGCTGATCGCCGCCGAGTTCGGCATCTACGGCCGCTACGGCTTCGGCCCGGCCACCGCCCAGCAGGGCAAGGTGATCGACAAGCAGCGCTACGGCGGCATCCGCGTCCCGGCAGCCTCGGACCAGGGCAGCATCGAGCTGCTCACCATGGCCGAGATGGGCAAGATCGGCCCCGAGCTGCACGAGCGCTTCCGCCGCACCCGCCCCGGCGTGGTCTCCCGCGACACGGTCGACTGGCAGTTCAAGACCGGTGAGCTCCTCAATCCCGACCGTGCCTTCAAGGAGCCGCTGGTCGCCCTCTACCGCGACGCCGCCGGCACCCCGGCGGGCCTGCTCGCCTACCGAGTCACCGACGACGACTGGCGCAACTGGGTCCCCCGCACGACGACCCTGAAGGTCGACGACTACTTCGCCGTGGACTGGGCGGCCGAGGCGGCGCTGTGGCGCTACGCGCTCCAGGTCGACTGGATCCAGCGCGTCGAGGTCTGGGACCTCGCCCCCGACTCGCCGCTGCCGCTCGCCCTGCACGACCAGCGGGCCTGCGTCGACAACGACGACAGCACCGGGGACTTCCTCTGGGTCCGCATCCTCGACGTGGCGAAGGCCTTCTCCGCCCGCACCTACGACGCCCCCGGCCGCGTCGTCCTCGACGTCACGGACCGCATGGGCTACACCGACGGACGCTTCGTCCTCGACGCGGCGGCGGATGGCACCGGCGTCTGCGAGGCCGCTGACGCGGCGGACGGGGAGGTCGACTTCGCCATCGACGTCAGCGAGTTGGCGGCGGTGTACTTCGGCCACCAGCCGCTGGCGCGCCTGGCGCAGGCGGGCCTGCTGGAACAGCGCCGCGCGGGCGGCCTGGACGCCGCACAGCGCGTCCTTCGCACGGCGCAGGCGCCGTGGTGCCCCGACGTCTTCTGAGACGAGGTGGCTGCCCTCCCTCGGGGCCCGGGGCTCTGCCGGTGCGGCTCCTCCCCCGGGCCCTCGGCCGGTAGGTGCCCCCTGCGTGGGCGCGAACGACCACCGGCATGCGGGTGGCTGCGCGCGTTCGGCCCGCCGGCTACGTGGATGGCTTGTCGCGCCCACGCGGCGGGGCCGCACCTGTCGGAGCCTCCTGCCCCTGGAGTCGCAGCCGCTTCAGCGTCTCGACGTCCTCCGCGTGACCGAAGCCCGGGGCGGCGCTGCGGTCAGGGGTCTCGACGATGAGAGGAACGCCCGCCGTCGCCGGGTGGCGGAAGAGCTCCGCAAAGGGCGCGGCGCCGATGTGGCCGTCGCCGATGTTCGCGTGACGGTCCTTGCGCGCACCGACGACGTCCTTGGAGTCGTTGGCGTGGACGAGCTTCAGTCGGCCGGGGCCGAAGACCTTCTCCAGCAGGTCCAGCGCCTCGGCCGCACCGCCCGGCGCGGCGAGGTCGTGGCCGGCGGCGAAGACGTGGCAGGTGTCGAGGCAGACGCCGAGCTGGGGGTGGCGGTCCAGCGCCTCCACGTACGGCTCCAGGTCCTCGATGCGCGAGCAGAGCGACTCGCCCTGACCCGCCGTCGGCTCCAGCAGCAGCAACGGCAGGTCGTCCGCCTCCGCCTGGTCCAGCAGCGGCAGCAGATCCGAGCGCAGCTGCGCCATCGCCTCCGCCCTGCGGCCCGCGCCGATCGCGGAGCCGGTGTGGACGACGACGCCGCGCGCGCCGATCGCGCGTCCGCGCACCAGCGAGTGGAACAGCGACTCCGTGGAGCGTTCGCGCGTCGCGGCCGTGTCGGAGCCGAAGTTGATCAGGTAGGGCGCGTGGACGTAGGCGAGCAGGTCCCGCTTCTCGCACTCCTCACGGAACGCCCGGTCGTGGGCGGGGTTGCCGGCGGGCGTGGCCCAGCCGCGCGGGTTGGCGACGAAGACCTGGACGGCCTCCGCGCCGATCCGCTCCGCGTAGGCGAGGCCGGTGCCCACGAGCCCGCGGCCGGCGACGGGGACATGGGCACCGATCGGATTGCGGTGGCGGAGGTCATGGCCGTGGGCACGGAGGAGCGGGTCCTGCTGGTCGTTCACCCGTGCAGCATGCCACGCCCGGTCCGGCGGCCGGCGGGCCGCTCAGCCCTCCGGCTCGACGGCGACCCACAGCTCCGCGAGCGCGCCCTGCCCGGCCGGGTCGGCGCCGACCTTGAGCAGGGTGGGTCCGGGCCGGTGGCGGTAGGGGTTGGACGGGAACCACTCGCTGTAGACGTCGCCCCACATCCGCTGCAACGCGGCCGGGAACTCGCCCACGGAGGTGAACACCGCCCACAGGCCGCTCTCCAGCGTCAGCACGTCGAGGCCGGCGGCCTCCTCGCCGCTCGCCCGCTCGGGACTCGCGACGACCGCGTGGTAGTAGTCGAGGGGGCTGCCCTCCTCGTGGTTCTCCTCGTCGTGGGGGCGGGTGACGGAGACGATCCCGCTCGGCTCCTGGTCCGAGAGGGAGGCGATCCGGGCCATGCTGTCGGGGTCGATCGCCTTGATCATCTCCATGATGTGCGGGTTCACCCCCTCGTTGATCTGCGGCACGGTGGCCATCCGGCCCACCACCGCGAAGCGGTCCTTCGTGACGATCCGGTACTGCATGGAACTCCTTCCGTCGACGACGAGCCGGAAGGACATCCGCGGCTGCGACCGCAGCGCGAGCCCGTCGCGCCGCGCCTCGCCGGGCCCCACCCCGTGCATGGCACGGAACGCCCGGGCGAACGCCTCCCCCGAGCCGTAGCCGTAGCGGACGGCGAGCTCCAGCAGCGTCCGCTGCCCGGCCACGACCTCGGCCCCGGCCACCGTCAGCCGACGCCGTCGGACGTACTCCGACAGCGGCATCCCGGCCAGCGCGGAGAACATCCGCCGCAGGTGGTACTCCGAGGTGAGCGCGATCCGCGCCAACTCCGCGACGTCGATCGGCTCGCGCAGATGCGCCTCGACGTACTCCAGGGACTCGTTGAGGGGTTCGAGCACGCGGGTCCTTCCTCGCTCGCTTCCGTTCACCGTCGACCCTAGGAATCCTCCCCTGTCCCGGACCCGACATCCTGTGCCCGTTCCGGTCGGGTCAGCGCGGCTTCTGCCGAACGTCGGACCAGCCCAGCGCCAGCGCCCAGGTGTCGGCGGCAGCGCCGTGGACGGAGACCGCGACGTCGGTCAGGGCGTTGTCGAGCACGATCTCGTTGTGGGTCCCGGGGGTGCCGGGCGCGCAGTCGACGTCGAACCACATGACCGCCCCCAGGCGCACTGTGATCTTGCCGGGGCCGGTGCACTCCACCTCGACGCTCAGCGTGCCCGGCTCCACGCGCGGCACCACGGCCGGCTGGGCGGAGCCGGTCCGGCCGGCGACCTGCAGCAGCACCTTCCCGGGCAGGTCGAGCCCGATGGGACGGCTCGGGTCGACGGGCGGCGCCCCGGCCGTCGACTGTCCGGCCGTCGGCGACACCCGCACGGGCGCAGCGCCCGCCTTCGGCTGCGAACCACTCGAACAGGCCGCCAGCACGACCGTTCCCGCCGCAACGGCGGCGACCACCCCCAAGCGCTTGTGTGCGCGCATGACTCGCTCCCCCGGTTCTCGTCCGACCTGGGGAGGAAGGTAGGTCCCCGGCGACGCGCGGGGAAGCCGCCTTGAGCAAGTGTTGAGGCACAAACCGCCGGTCGGACACCGCGCGCCCCCCGACCGGCGGGGCCACCTCACTCGGGACCGAGCGGGACGAGCCGGCCGCAGCCGTCCACGCGGCAGGCCACCGCTGTCGAGCCACCGCTGTCGGGCCGCCGCAGTCCGGCCCCCGGCGACGCTCCCGCGAGGCGGTGAGCGACCGCCGGCAACGGCAGTTGGACCGCGGGCGGCCGTCAGCCCGTACTCCAGCATGTACATCGCGAGCGTGCCCACCGCGCGGGTCGCTCGCCAATCGGCCCGGGCGCCCGCTGCTGCCGCGTCCGCGTCCGAGTTCCGGTCACTCGGGCGTCCTCCGAGAGCTCAGGACGGCGCGCCACGGGCCGCCGTGGATCCAGGAGGAGCAGGCGACACCAGCCAGGACCGGTGCGATGAAGTAGCCGAGCAGCGCGAGCAGCGCCGTCGCGGGCGAGTCCATCACGTACCGCACACCCGGCGAGGCCAGCCACGCCAGCACGGCGTAGGCGGCGACCACCAGCGTCCAGGCCAGCCAGGCCCCGAGCACCACGCCGCACCCGCGCGCGGCGACCAGCGCCGGCTGTGGCACTCGCCGGGTGGGAGGCGGGGTCACCGCTCCTCCCGCTCGGTGCGCAGTGGCCCGCCTTCGTCCGCCCAGCGCCAACTGCGGTGCCCCAACACGGCGCACGTGTAGACCGCACGCAGCCGAAGCTCGTCGGAGGCATCGAAGCGGGCGGGCTCGATGACAGCCGGCGACAGCACCCCGCCGCACTCGGGACACCAGCCGGCCGCGCCTGTCCGGTTCAACCTCTTCGACAGGACCGCGAACGCGGCGACAAGGGCGACGAGGGGGACGGGCAGCGCGAACCAGCCGAAGAGGAAGGTCGCGATCGCGGTGGTGATCAGCAGGAGCAACGATCCCAACGTGACGACGACCAACCCGACGAGGATCGTCACGACGCCCCACAGCCAGTGGTCCCGCTGGGGCGTCCTCATGTCGCGTAGCCGGTCCGGTGGTAGACGCAGGCGACGCCGTCGTCGGGGTCCCCGACCGTGGCGACGAGGACGAAGCCGTGTTCGTCGCGTCCGTAGTCGAGCGCGTAGCCCTGGGTACCCAACTCGATGACAGCCGTGGCCGGGATGTCGGCGCTGCCGAGGCCCGGGTCCTGGCTCCAGTGGACCGTGCCGCTGACGGTGCGTCCCACGTGGAGACCGTCGGCCGACTCGTCGACCGGGAAGCGCTGCACCCGCCCCGTCAGGTCGGTGGCCAGGTCCAGGGTGGTGTGCGGGCAACGGCTGTCCGCCGTCCAGTGGCCGACGAGGAGGCTCGTCGACACGGGTCGGTCGAGCGGTTCGACTCCCATCCCCGCCAGCGCGCAGCCGGCGGTCGCCGCCGCGGCGGCGACGGGCACGGCGAGTCTGAAAGCCCACCACGCCAGGTTCTTGTTCTGCTTCATCGTCCGCCTCCGAGTGGCGCCGTGGTGTGAGCCGTCACGGCCGAGGCGACCAGCCCGAGCGCCAGTCCCGCGGCGGACAGGCCCAGCGCGAAGCCGGTCCAGTCCCCCGAGGTCATCGCCTGCGTCGCGGTGACCACCAGCAGGCCGAGGCTGTACGGCAGGAGGCTGATCAGCTTGAGCAGCACGCCGCCGACGTAATGCCGACGGCGGATGAGCGCGGTGCCGCCCACGCCGAGTCCCGCCTGGGGCAGCAGCCAGAACAGGGCCCCCACGAGCAGCACCCCCGGGTAGGCCACAGCGGCGACCGCCAGCATCAGCGGCAGGCCGATGCACCAGAAGGTGGTCGTCCGGGCGAGCCCCACGACCCACCGCTCGGAGGGCCGTTCCTGACGGCCCGTCGCCACCCCGTAGGCCACGGCCGCGGCGAACACGGTCAGCCCGCCGGCGAGCGGCAACGGGACTCCGACCGCGAACAGCGCCAGGCCGAGGAGGAGGGAGAGGCCGAAGCCCTCACCCAGGGCGCGGAGCAGAAGGCCCGTCATGTCGGGGCCGGTCTCCGGCGGTGGCAACGCTGCGCTGGTGCTCATCCTGCTTCCCCTCCGGCGGCCGCAGCGCCGGAGGGACCGAGCCCTCGGCTCGGGTCAGTCCTTGGCGCGCCGCCTGCGCTTGGTGCCGCTCTCCGGGCCGGCAACGGTGGTGGTCCTGCCGATCGACGTCTTGCCCGTCGACGTCTTGCCAGTCGACGTCTGGCCCGTCGACGTCTGGCCCATCGACGTCTGGCCGATGGTCGGCAGGACGAATTCCTTGATCATGTCCACCGCGTCGCGGACCAGCGGGCGGAAGACCCGGTAGCGCGACAGGGTGACCAGCTTGGCGACGAACGGAGCGCAGCGCTGCACGAAGGCACGGGTGCGCTCGGTGTCGTCGGTGCGGTCGAAGACCCAGTACAGGACGACGACCATGAGGTGCAGCCAGAGCAGGTCGGGCAGCAACTCGTCCAGCTCCGGGTCGATCTTCGGACCGAGGTCCGAGCCGTCCAGCACCTCACGGAAGAGCTGGACGGCCGTCTCGCGGGCCGGGTGGGACTCGTTGGAGAAGGGGCTCAGCGCGCTGTCCGGGTCGGCCGCGGTCCGGAAGAACTGGGCGGCGAACTCGTGGTACGGCGCCGCGCAGTCGATCCAGGACTCCAGCGAGAGGGTGAGCCGCTCGGAGAAGTCCCGGCGGCCCTCCATCCGGGCCCGGGCGTCGACCAGGTGCTCGTGCGTCATCCGGTCGTAGAACCCCTGGATCAGGAATTCCTTGCCCTCGTAGTAGTAGTAGGCGTTCCCGACCGAGACACCCGCCTCCGCGGCGATGGCGCGCATCGTGGTCTTCTCGTAGCCCCGTTCCTGGAAGAGGCGCATGGCCGTCTCCAGGATCAGCGCGCGGGTGCGCTCGCTCTTCGCCGTCTTGGCGCTCTCGCCCGCCGGCGCGGCTGGGGTGGACGGGGCAGGCTGTTCGTCGGTCACGGATCGAGGCTATCCGGACCATGCCCGGCACTCGCTGCCGCAGGACGGAACATCGTCGCCGGGCCCGTCCGGGCCGGCCGGGTCGGACAGCTCGGTCGGGTCGGACAGGCCGGTCCCGGCTGCGGCGGCCGCCCCCCGCGCGGTCGCCGCAGCCGTTCCCGTCCCCCCTCCCCCTCTCCCGTCGCGGTGCGACAGGAGCTTGCGCCCGCTCGCCGCGGCAACCACCGCGGCCCGGGCGAGCGGTGCCCCGGCCGGAGTGCTGAGCTGGTGAGCGGTGGCCCGGTGGCCGGCGAGCGCCCACAGGCAGGCGATCCACGCGGCCGGGCCCTCGTAGACCTGGCCCGCGTCGCCGATCACCGTGATCTCGTCCTGTGCCCGCCGGTGGTCGAGCTGCGGGAACCTGGCCCGCGCCTCGTCCGAGCCGACGTCGACGAACTCCAGCGGCACGAGCTGCGGCTGGCGTTCCAGCCAGCGACGCAGGTAGCTGCAGAGCGGGCAGCCCGGATCGGACAGCACCGTCAGCCACCGGACCGGGGCGTCGCTGGCACCCCGCTCCGGTACCGGCCGGGGCGTCGGCTGGGGCCGGCTCATCGCTCAGGCCTGCGGGGCGACGGGCGGCATGGGCACGGTCCAGGCCGTCGGCGGGACCGGCGGGCGCGGCTCGTTGCGCATCCGCGCACCGTTCCGGAACCGGTTCAGCACGTAGACGTTGACCAGGTGCATCACGCCCAGCACCAGCAGCACCGTGCCGACCTTGTAGGACAGCGCACGGAACACCTCGGGGACGTCCGCCACGTCGTTGTCCCCGACGCGCAGCCACAGAGCGACAAAGCCCAGGTTGACCAGGTAGAAGCCGACCACCAGCAGGTGGTTCACGGCGTCGGCGAGCTTGTCGTTGCTCTGGAACACGTCGGCCAGGAAGACGCGGCCGGCCCGGCTCAGGGTCCTGCCCACCCAGATCGTGAGCGACAGGCTCAGGATCAGGTAGACGACGTAGGTGACGACGGTGGTGTTCATCTCGGCACAGCCCTCCGGCCCTTCACACAGTTGTTGAACGCGTTCAATTTCGCCTTCGAGAGGACTGTAGCAGCTTTTTGAACGCGTTCAATATGCCCGGGAGGGCCGAACCTCAGATCTGGATCAGATGTGTTGTGGCAGGGCCCCGCGCTGGGCACAGTGACCTCGAAGGACCCGACGCGAAGGGGGATCACGAGATGCTGATCGGGTTGTTGATCGTGGTGGCGGTGCTGGCCGTACTGACACCGGTGGCCGTGGACCGGGCCCGCCGGAAGAGCGCACGGACGGACGCGGACCGGCGGCAGGCACACGGGCGCCGGGACGGCCTCGCCTACCTGCCCGATCCCACCGCCAACCAGATGCCGTGGAGCGATCCCGGCCAGCCGACCGGCGGGCACCACGGACACCACGGACACCACAGCCACCACGACCAGAGCTGGCAGCAGAGCGGCGGACACCACGGCCACCACGACAGCGGCTCGTCCTGGTCGAGCTCGTCCGGCTCGTCCGACTTCGGCGGAGGCGGCGGGCACCACCACGGCTGACGACAGGCCTGCGACGGAAACGGCGACGGGCCGGGTGGCATCCGCCACCCGGCCCGTCGCCGTTCACCACCGAGCCAGGCTCGGCTTCGTTCAGATCGCCCCGAGCCGACTCGTCTCCCAGAGCACCAGCGCCACCAGCACCGCCAGGACCAGCACCACCGTGCCCGCCTGCACCCACGGCCGCGCCTTGCCCCGCGGCGCGAAGGCGAAGCCCGTCCCCACGGCCAGGCCCGCGAGCAGCCCGCCGAGGTGACCTTGCCAGGAGTCGATCCCGGCCGACACCACCATCCACAGCACGAAGATGGCCAACAGCCCGTTGCCGCCCAGTGGGTCGTTGCGCAGCCGCCGGCTCATCACCCAGTACCCGCCGACCAGGCCGAAGATCGCGCCGGAGGCGCCGATCGCCGCGCTGTCCGGCGCCAGCACGTAGACCGCCGTCGACCCGCCGACCGCGGCGGCCAGGTAGAGCGAGACGTAGCGGACCCGCCCCAACTGCACCTCCATCACCGGGCCGAGACGCCACAGCCAGATCATGTTGAAGAGGATGTGGGTGATCCCGAGGGCACCGGAGCTCGGCAGCGCGTGCAGGAACGCCGAGGTCACCAGCCGGTACCACTCACCGTGGGCGACGCCGACGGGCACCAGGCCCTCCGGCACGAAGCCGGGCCAGGGGAACACCGTCCCGTTCGGGGTCATCACCCCGCGCCCCAGCTGGGCGAACCGGTCGACGATCGCGTTGTCGCGCAGCTCGCCCGCGAAGGCGAGCACGTTGAGCAGGATCAGCGTGATCGTCGCGACCGGCGGCCCGCCCGCGATCCGCCCGCCGAAGACCGTCCGCGCCCGTCGCTGGGACTTCACTCCTTCGCGCAGGCACTCCGGGCAGTGGAAGCCGACGGAGGCGGCCCGCATGCAGTCCGGGCAGATCAGGCGCTCGCAGCGGGTGCAGCGGACGTAGCACTCGCGGTCCGGATGGCGGTAGCACGTCGTCGCCGGCGGCGCGACGGCCTGCGGCGCGTCGACGGACGGCGCGGCCACCGACGGCGCGGCCACGGACGGCGCGGCTTCGGACGGCGCGCCGGCGGGCTCGGCCTGGGCCGGGATCGCGGCGGCCGCTGCCTGCTCGGGCGCGGCCCCGGACACCCCCTCGACCGTGGAGGGCGCGTTCTCCTGGTGCTCCATGGCGGCGTGTGGCTCCACTCGATGCGAGGTGACGGACGAACCGCGGCAGCCCTCACCGCGCGCGGTCCAGAGGAGGCTAGCGAAGCCCCCGCCCCACGCAAAGACTCGGCAGGCCGGGCCCGCCCGCCCTACCGCAGCCGGTACTCGTACGGAGTCGTCGTCGCGAGCTGGACGAAGCCGAGCCGGGCCAGGATCGGACGGCTCTGGTCGGAGGCGTCGACGAACAGGTAACGGTAGCCCCGCTCCACGGCCACCCGCGCGCGGTGGGCAACCAGCGCACGGTAGATCCCACGGCCGCGCCACTCGGCGACGGTGCCGCCGCCCCACAGGCCGGCGAAGTCGGTGCCCTCGGCGAAGTCCATCCGCGCCGCGCAGACCGGCCGGTCCCCGGCCATCGCCAACAGCACCACCAGGCTCTCCGGCGCCGCGGCGAGCTGGGCGAGCAGCCGCGCCCTGATCCGTGCACCGGTCCCCACGGCGAAGGCCTCGTCGTGCACGGCCGCGACCGGCTCCACGCCTGCGGTGTCGGTGACCGGCAGCAGTTCCACGCCCTCCGGCAGCGGGGCCGCGAGGGCGGCGACGTCCGCGGCCTCCGCCACCATCAACGCCTCCGTGTCGTCGGCGACGAACCCGGCCGCGGCCAACCGATCCCCCAGGTCGGCGGGCCGGTCGTGGCTGTAGAGCTTCCACTCGAAGCTCTCCACGCCGGGCTGCGCCCGGTACTCCGCCACCTGCCGGGCGATCGCCTGGTCGGCCCCGGTGCCGGCCTCGTCCAACCCGGACCAGAGCACCCCGTTCCACAGCTCCCCCGGCCCGACCTGGCGCACCACCTCTCCGGTCCGTTCGACGCGGGCCGGCGCCGGGTCGGGCCGCGCCTCCTTGCGCATCTGCCGGTCGAAGAGCGCGAGCGTCGTGTCCACATCCATGCCGTCCACGCCACCACAGGCGTGCCGAACTGGGCAAACGCTTTAGGGCCTACCGGGGAGGGCACCGCAGTAGGGTTCACCTTTCGCCACTCGGCCAGGGGGAGCCCATGGAGATGTTCACCTTCGACCGCGCGGAACGGTCCGTCACCCAGCACGGCAGCATCGGCCTGACGGCGACGCGGATCGCCCACGGAACGGGCCCGTCCAACGGCGACGGTGCGTTTCTCGCGCATCTGTCCGTGGCCGCGGGCGGCGTGGTCGGGACGCACCCGGCTATGGGACCGCAGCTGTTCCTCGTGCTCACCGGCGCCGGCTGGGTCGCCGGCCCCGACCGGGTCCGCGTCCCGATCGCCGCGGGGCAGGGCGTCCGCTGGGAGCAGGGGGAACTCCACACCTCCGGCACGGACACGGGCTTCACCGCCCTGGCCCTGGACGGTCCAACACTGCAGTTGTTCGCCCCGGAGTCCTGACCCGCAGCGCCGGGGTCGCCGCCGGGGTCGCCGCCCGACTCGCGCGTGCGCGAGTTAGCGCCGTGCTTGCAATTGCAAGCACGGCGCGGCAGCATGTGGGCATGGCCTCACTGAACGTCGGGTCGCTCGGCGAGTACATCCGGGAGCAGCGGCGGCACGCGCAGTACTCGCTGCGGCAGCTCGCGGACGCCGCAGGGGTGTCGAATCCGTATCTGAGCCAGATCGAGCGCGGGTTGCGCAAGCCCAGCGCGGAGATCCTGCAGCAGATCGCGAAGGCCCTGCGGATCTCCGCGGAGACGCTCTACGTGCAGGCGGGGATTCTGGAGGAGCGCGATGAGCACGGTTTCGGGCTGCGGACGGCGATCCTCGCCGACCCGCTGATCAATGAGCGGCAGAAGGACGTGCTGCTCGCCGTGTACGACTCGTTCCTCAAGGAGAACGGCGTCCACCAGGCCGACCAAGACGAGCCGCAGTCCCTCGATGAGAACGCACAGAAGGGGAGGATTTCCGATGGCGATCGCTGAGGACCTCCGCAAGACCCTGTCCGATCCGACGCCTCTCTACGCGCTCGCCGGCGCCGGTGACCTGGCCGTGGAGAAGCTCAAGACCGTCCCGGAGCGCGCCGCCGCGCTCGCCGCGGACCGCAAGGCCGCGCAGGACAAGGCGGCCGCGAAGCTGGGCGAGGCCCAGACGCGACTGAACGAGGCGCAGGTCAAGGTCTCCGAGGCGGTGCAGACGCTGCCGACCGACCTGAAGTCGCTGCAGGAGAAGGCCCAGGGCCTGGCGCTGCAGAGCGTGGGCCGGGCGGCCGAGCTCGCCGTGAAGGCGCGTGAGGCGTACGACGAGCTGGCCGCGCGCGGCAAGGCCGTCGTCGACCGTCAGTTCAACGGCGCCGAGACGCTCGACGGCGAGCCCGCCATCGAGGCGCCCGCGGCGCCGGTGGCCAAGGCCGACGTGTTCGCGGCCGAGACCGAGGAGCCGAAGGACGCGGCCCCCGCAGCCGAGGCCGACGCCGAGGCGCCCGCGCCGAAGCCGGCGCGCAAGGCGGCCCCGCGCAAGCCCCGCGCGAACGGCTGACCGCGCCCGGGATCTCCCCCGGGAACAGGCTTGAGCAGGCAACGGCTGGGGCACGTCTCGAGTGTCCCAGCCGTTGTCGTGACACGATGAGTGTGTCACCGGGATGCCCGCGCAACCGCAACAAGGAGTGGCGATGAACCAGCTTTCCGCCTCCGGGATCCTCACGGACGCGTTCGGCACGTTCCTGGGCTGGGTGTCGCTGGCGCTCGTGGCGTTCAAGGTGTTCACCCTGATCGACGCGGCCTTCCGTCGCGAGGACGCGTTCCGCGCCGCGGACAAGCAGACCAAGCCGTTCTGGCTGATCATCCTGGCCGTCGGCACCGCCGTCAGCTTCGTCCCGGGGATGGGTCTCTTCCTCGGGCTGATCGGCCTGGTGGCCTCGATCGTCTACATGGTCGACGTGCGGCCCGCGGTCAAGCGGGTCAGCCCGGCCCGGGGCGGCCGGAAGGGCCAGAAGAAGCACGATCACATGGGGCCGTACGGGCCCTGGTGAGCAGCAGCACCGCGACGTCGTCGGCCAGCGCGCCGCCGTTGAGGTCCTCGACCTCGGACATCGCGGTGTCGATCAGCAGGGCGTCGCGCAGGCCGCCCTGCTGGTGGTGGTCGCCGATCATGTCGATCAGCCCCTCCTGGCCCAGGCGACGTGTGCCGGCGCCTATCCGCCCCTCGATCAGGCCGTCGGTGTAGAGCATCAGCGCCCAGTCGTCGCTGAGTCGCACCTCGGCCGCGGGCCAGTGGCCCTGACCGTCGGCGAGCAGGCCGAGCGCGGGGCCGGCCTCGTCGTAGGGCAGCAGCAGGGGCGGGCCCTGCTCGCTCAGCAGCAGCGGGGCCGGGTGCCCGGCCAGATGCAGCTCGGCCACGTCCTCGTCGGGGCGGATGGCGAGCATGCACAGCGTCGCGAAGATCTCCTCGCTGCGCCGCTCGTGCTCCAGCACCCGCTGGAGCGTCGCGAGCAGCGCCTCACCGGTGAGGCCCGCGAAGACCAGGGTGCGCCAGGCGATGCGCAGCGCGACGCCGAGCGCGGCCTCGTCGGGGCCGTGGCCGCAGACGTCGCCGATGACGACGTGGACGGTGCCGTCGGAGGTGCGGACGGCGTCGTAGAAGTCCCCGCCGAGCAGCGCGCGGCGGCGGCCGGGCCGGTAGCGGGCGTGGAAGCTCAGCCCGGAGCCGTCGAGCAGCGGGGTGGGCAGCAGGTGGCGCTGCAGGCGGGCGTTCTCCTGGCCGCGCAACTCCGCCTCGACCAGGCGGCGCTGGGACTCGTCGGCGCGCTTGCGCTCCACGGCGTAGCGCACCGCGCGGGTCAGCAGCCGGCCGTCCATCTCCTGCTTGACCAGGAAGTCCTGGGCTCCGGCGGCGACCGCGGCGGCACCGAGGTGCACGTCGACGGTGCCGGTGACGGCGAGGACGGCGGTGTGCGGGGCCCGGCGCAGCAGCGTGCGGATGTCCTCCAGGCCGCTGGAGTCCGGCAGTTCGAGGTCGAGCAGGACGCAGGCGGTGTCGTGGCCGAGCAGCGGCAGCGCCTCGGCGAGGCTCCGCGCCCAGCGGAAGGCCACCTCGGATCCGAGCTCGGCCAGCAGGTTGCGGACGGACTCCGCGCCCGCGTCGTCGGCCTCGATCAGCAGCACCGAGAGCGGCGGGACCGGGCCCGCGGGACGGGGCAGGGCGGCGAGGTTGGCCGGATGCGCGGACGCGGCACCGGCGCGGGCCGCGTCAGCGCGGGCAGCCACACGGGGCGCGTCGACACGGGCCACGTCGGCCCGGGCATCGGCGCGGGAGAGGTCGGCGGCGGAGGAACCGGTCGAGGGCGCGGTCCGGCCGACGGCAGCGGTCGAGAGGCGCGGACGCGGTATCGGCGCGCCCGCGGGACGCTGCTGATCGGCCGCGCTGGAAGCAGCTCCGGCATGGGCGGACATCGGCTACCTCCCTCTCTCCGAGTCGGTAACGGCTGGGCGGCGTGCGCAGTGCCCACCCAACACCATGATCCGGCGGCCTCCTCGCGACCGGTACGCAGGCTCCACGAAGCCTCCCCATCCGCTTCCGGGCCCCGGACGACCGCCGAGCCCCCGGTGACACGCCAGTTTCCGTGCGCCGCTTGGGCAGTATTGCGGATGCGGCACCGCGTCGGCGCCGGATACGGTGCGAGGGACCGAAGGGAGCCCGTGATGGAGATCACGCTGACCCAGGGTGACATCACCCGGCAGCGGGTGGACGCGATCGTCAACGCGGCGAACTCCTCGTTGCTGGGCGGCGGCGGGGTGGACGGGGCGATCCACCGGGCGGGCGGACCGGAGATCCTGGCCGCGTGCCGCGCGCTGCGCGCCGGGCACTACGGCAAGGGCCTGCCGACCGGTCAGGCGGTGGCCACGACGGCGGGCCGGCTCCCGGCCCGCTGGGTGATCCACACCGTCGGGCCCGTCCATCCGCGCCCCGAGGACGGGGCGCCGGAGCTGGCCCGGCGGACGGAGCTGCTGGCCTCCTGCTATCGCGAGTCGCTGCGGATCGCTGCGGAGTTGGGCGCGCGCAGCGTGGCCCTGCCGGCGGTCTCGACCGGCGTCTACGGCTGGCCGATGGAGAGCGCGGCGCGGACCGCGCTGGGCGAGGTGCTGGAGCTGGAACGGAAGGGGAGCCTCGGCGAGGCCCTCGACGAGGCGCGGTTCGTGCTGTTCGGGGCGGACGCCTACGGCGTCTTCGAGCAGGTGTTGCAGGAGTTGTCGCACGGACCCATGGTGGACTGATGGGGCGTCAATCCACCATGGTTATTCGATAACTCGTTCGAGTGAACTTAGCTTTTGCGATCTCCTACGCCTCCTGCGCTCTCGTCAGTCGGGTCTGACCACGCCCAGAATGGGCATCGAGCCGGCGGCGGCCAGCTCCACCACCCCGCCGGGGTGCGGGGCCTGGATGATCGCCCCGTCGCCGACATAGAGCGCGACGTGCGTCGCGTCGCGGAAGTAGACGACGAGATCACCGGGCCGCAGGTCCGAGACGGAGACGTGCCGCAGCTGCGCCCACTGCTCCTGCGAGGTCCGGGGGATGTCGATGCCGGCGGCCTGCCAGGCCCGCATGGTCAGCCCCGAGCAGTCGAAGCTCCCCGGCCCCACCGCGCCCCAGAGATACGGCTTGCCGATCTGCGCCACGGCGTACGCGATGGCCGCCTGCGCCGGTCCGGACGCCTGGCGGGCCAGCTGCGCGGCGGTGAGTGAGGCGCGCCAGGCCATCTGCCGGGCATAGGCCGACGCGGCCTGGAGCTGCTGGAGCACCGCCAGGTCGGGCGCGGAGAGGGAGGCGAGCAGAGCCTGCGCCTTCGCCAGCCGTGCCTTGATCTCCGCGACGGCGCCGGCGGCGGTCGCCTGGTCCTTGGCGAGCGCCTCCCAGTCGGCCGTGGCCTGCTCCCCGTAGGCGGCCAGTGCCGCCCTGGCCTGCTGCAGTTGCTGGAGCGTGCTCGCAACCGACCCCATGGCCTGAGAGGCGAGCGGGAGTTGGGCCAGGTAGGCCTGCGGGTCCTGCGCGAGCAGGAGCTGCAGCGTCTGATTGCCGGCCAGGGCTTCTCCGTCGTACTCCCCCGCGGCGATCTGCCCGACGACGGAGGTGAGCTGGTCCACCTGCGCCTGCTCGGCGACGATCTCGCGCGCCAGCGCGAGGATCTGGGTCTGCTGCTGGGTGATCGCCTGGGTCGCGGTGTCGTAGGCGGCGGTCGCCGCTTCGGCCTGCTGGTAGAGCGAGGCGATCTGCGCCTGCAGCGCGGCAAGTCGGGTGGCGGGCGGAGCGGCCTGGGCGGGCGGGGCAGCGGTCGGCACCAACGCGAGCACGACACCGGCGAGGAGCGCGAGGTCCCAACGACGAGAGCGTGCCACGACAGCCTCCCGGGGCCAACCTGTTCTGACGGTGCGTCAGATCGAGATGCTGCCATGGATAAGTTGCACTATCCAGGGGCGCGGGGAACTGCGCGAGCAACCACCCGGAGCGGATGGCCCTGCACAACGAGGACCATCCGCTCGTCAGTGGCTCGTCGCGCAGTTCCCCGCGCCCCTGGGGGGCTCACGCCGGAGCGACGGCGTCCCAGCGGATGGTGAGTTCGCCGAGGCGGCGGCGGGTCGGGGTGTCGGTGACGGGCCAGGACTCGGCGACGGTGCGGGTCGTGGCGAGCCAGCGCTGACGGACGCCGAAGTCCGCATAGGGCGCCGACGCCGCCCACGCGCGATCGAGGTCGCGGAGGAAGGCGTGCACCGGCTCGCCCGGGACATTGCGGTGGATCAGCGCCTTCGGCAGCCGCTCCGCCAGGTCCGAGGGACGGTCGAGCGAGGCGAGGTGCGCCGAGAGCGTCAGCGTGCGCGGGCCCTCGGGGCCGAGCGCGACCCAGACCTGCTTGCGGCCGATCTCGTCGCACGTGCCCTCGACCAGCAGCCCGTCCGGCGCGAGCCGCGCGCACAGCCGCGCCCACACCGCCTCGACCTCGTCCTCCTCGTACTGGCGCAGCACGTTCGCCGCGCGGATCAGCAGCGGACGCTCCTGGCCGTCCAGCGGCACCTCGAAGCCGCCCCGGCGGAAGGTCAGCGCCGGCGGCCGCGCAACCCGCTGCGCGGCGGCGACCCGGTCCGGCTCGATCTCGATGCCGACCATGCGGACGTCCGCCCGCACTTCCCGCAGTCGGTCGAAGAGCTCGACGGCCGTCCAGGGGGCGGCGCCGTAGCCGAGGTCCACCGCCACCGGAGGGGCGTCCGCGCGGCGCAGGGCGGGGGCGAGCGCGTGGGCGATCCAGCGGTCCTGGCGACGGAGCCGGTTCGGATTGGTCGTGCCCCGGGTGATCGCGCCGACCGGCTTTCCCGGTCGTCCCGCTCCCCTGCCCGCCGCCACCGCACCCATGTCACGCAGCGTATCCGGGCGACCGCCGTGCCAGCACCCCGGGTGAGCGTCCAGGTACCGTGGAGGTGGGCGGGAATCGCTGGGCCGACAGTGCGGTTGCACCAGTGTCGAAGGACGACGCAGGACGGCCCAGGACCGGAAAGAGGACGAGCGGTGACCCATCAGCCCGCCCGAGTCGCCATGCTGAGCGTGCACACCTCCCCGCTCCACCAGCCGGGAACCGGCGACGCGGGGGGCATGAACGTCTACATCGTGGAGCTGTCCAAGCGCCTCGCGGAGCAGGGCACCGAGGTGGAGATCTTCACCCGTGCCACCGCGTCGGAGCTGCCCCCGCTCGTGGAGCTGGCCCCCGGCGTGCTGGTGAGGCATGTCACGGCAGGCCCCTACGAGGGGCTGCTGAAGGAGGACCTGCCGGCCCAGCTCTGCGCGTTCACCCACGGCGTGCTGCGCACCGAGGCCGGGCACCGCCCGGGCCACTACGACGTCGTGCACTCGCACTACTGGCTCTCCGGCCAGGTCGGCTGGCTCGCCGCCGACCGCTGGGGCGTGCCGCTGGTGCACACCATGCACACCATGGCCAAGGTCAAGAACGCCTCCCTCGCGATGGGCGACACACCCGAGCCCGCCGCCCGCGTCATCGGCGAATCGCAGGTCGTCGCCGCGGCCGACCGGCTGATCGCCAACACCGACGAGGAGGCGCAGCAGCTCGCGCACCACTACGGCGCGCACCCGGAGCAGCTCTCCGTCGTCCACCCGGGTGTGAACCTGGAGGTCTTCCGTCCCGCCACGGCCACGCCCACCGGCCCCGTCGGCGACGCCCTGGACAAGCCGCTGGACCCGGCCGCCGAGGCGGCACGGGTACGGGCCATCCGCTCCCGGCTCGGGCTGCCGGTCGACGCGGTGGTCCTCCTCTTCGCGGGCCGAATACAGCCGCTCAAGGCCCCCGACGTGCTCGTCCGCGCGGTCGCGCAACTGCTGGACGAGTCACCCGAACTGCGCAGCCGCATCGTCGTCCCGATCGTCGGCGGCCCCAGCGGCAGCGGCATGGCCAAGCCCGAGGCCCTGCAGAAGCTCGCGGCCCAGCTGGGCGTCTGCGACGTCATCCGCTTCCAGCCGCCGGTCTCGCACGCGGAGCTCGCGGACTGGTACCGGGCCGCGACCGCCCTGGTGATGCCCTCCCACAGCGAGTCCTTCGGCCTGGTCGCCCTCGAGGCCCAGGCCTGCGGCACCCCCGTCGTCGCCGCCGCGGTCGGCGGCCTGCCCGTCGCGGTGCGCGACGGCGAGACGGGCTTCCTCGTCCACGGCCACGACCTCCGCGCCTGGGCGCGGACCCTGCGCCGCTTCGTCGACCACCCCGAGCTGGGCGCCCGCATGGGCGCGGCGGCCGCGCGTCATGCGCGCGCCTTCGGGTGGGACGCGGCGGCCCGCACCACGGCCGAGCTGTACGCCGACTCCATCGCCCGGACGCGCGCGGCGCAGTCCCACGGGATGGCGGCGGCTACGGCACGGTAACGTGCCGAGCATGGGTGAAGAGCGGGACACAGGGCAGGCGGCGCGGGTCCGGGTGGCCGAGGTGCTGCGGGCCGCGCTGGAGGAGTCCGGGGTCGCCTGGGAGCAGCCGTCCGATGATCCGTGGACGTTCGTGGCCCAGCTCCCGGGCACGCGCAAGCTCTCCACGACGTGCTCGTTGCGCGTCGGCGAGCAGACGCTGTCACTGAACGCGTTCGTGGTGCGGCGGCCGGACGAGAAGTTCGAGGAGTTCTTCCGCTGGCTGCTGGAGCGCAACACCCGCATCTACGGCCTCGCCTACGCGCTGGACCGGCTCGGGGACGTGTACCTGGTGGGTCGGCTCCCGCTGGCCGCCGTGACGGCGGAGGAGGTCGACCGGCTGCTGGGCACGGTCCTGGAGAACGCGGACGAGCCGTTCAACCAGCTGCTGGAGCTGGGCTTCGCGACGGCGATCCGCCGCGAGTGGGAGTGGCGCGTCAAGCGCGGCGAGTCCACCCGCAACCTCGAGGCCTTCGGCCGGATCACCGGGGCGGAGGGCTAGCTTTCGCCACCGCGGGTCGTTGCACCTCCAGGGGCGCGAGGACTGCGCGACAAGACACCGACGTGCGGATGCTCCTCAACGCGCAGGGCCATCCGCACGCCAATGGTTGCTCGCGCAGTTCCTCGCGCCCCTGGATAGTGCAACTAGAACGCGGCCCGGACCTCGCCGACCGGCGCTCCGCCGCCGAGGAGCGGGGCTGCCGCGATGCGGTCGAGAGTGTCGTCCTCGGTGGTGACGCCCATGCGGCGCAGGGCTGCCGCGAGGACCGGGCCCAGGGCCCGCTTCGCACCGTCGTCGATCTTGAAGGCGAGGGCGCGGCCGTCCGGGAGGGCGACGGCCTGGACGGACTCCGCACCCATCTTGGCCATCGCGCCCGGGACCGCGCGCATCAGCCAGGTGTCGATGCGGCGGGTGCCCGCGACGTACTCGGGGTGCGCGCGCATCGCGTCGGCGACGCGGCGCTGCGGGGTGCCGGGGTCGGCCAGGACGTGGGCGCGGAAGGCGCGCGCCAGCGCGACGAGGCTGACGGCCATCAGCGGCGCGCCGCAGCCGTCGGTGCCGACCGCGGCGACCGGCTCGCCGCTCAGCTCCTCCAGCGTGGCGCGGGCCTCGACCTGGACCGGGTGGTTCTCGTCGAGGTAGGTCGCGGTGTCCCAGCCGTTGTGGACGCAGGACGCGAGCATCGCCGCGTGCTTGCCGGAGCAGTCCATCAGGATGCGCTCACGCCGGCCGCCGGCGCGTATCCACGCCTCGGCCTCGTCCTCGTCGAGGGAGAGGGAGGGAGGGGTCTGCAGGTCGGACTCGTCCAGGCCGGCAGAGGCGAGGATCTTGCGGACGGCCTCGAGGTGAAACGTTTCCGCGGAGTGGCTGGCCGCCGCGAGGGCGAGGAACACGCCGTCCAGGTCCAGGCCGGTCCGCAGCACGGCCGTGGCCTGCATCGGCTTGTTGCTGGAGCGCGGAAAGACGGGGAGCTCGGGGACGCCGAGGGCGAAGTCGACGCTGCCGTCGGCGGCGAGGATCACCAGCGAGCCGCGGTGGTGGCCCTCGACGAAACCGGAACGGACGACCTCGGCCAGGACCGGCAGGTCGGCGGGCAGGGAGGCGGAGGAGGGAGCAGAGGGTGCAGACATGAGGGTGTGCCTTGGAACCTTCCAGGGGGACCGCCCTCGGCCGGGGTCACCCGCCGGTGAGCAGGTCGTCGACGCGTGCTTCCCCTTCACGGTACCTGCGTGCGATCTCCGCGCTGCACTCGTCCACCGTCCGCTGGAGCCGGTGACGCCGCCGGGAGATGCCGCGCTCGTGCGCGCTGAGCCGGCGGCAGGCCGCGAGCAGCTGCCCGTCGCTCTGACCGGTGAGGTCCGCGAGCCTGGCGTCGGCCATGAGTTCGTCCGCGAGCGCCCGGTACTGGCGGCTGCTCGGTGTGGAGACGGTGAGGTGGCGGGCGGAGTGCCGCACCTGGGACGGGATGTCCGCGAGGATCTCCGGCAGATGCTCCAGAAGGGTGTCCGCAGGCGCCTCGGCCAGCGCGCTGCGCCGGTCCAGCTCGGCGCGCAGGATGTCGACCCGACCCTGCAGCAGGCGCCGCAGGTAGGACAGGTCGGCCTCCTCCTGCTGGGCCTCGCGCCGTAGGGTGCGCAGCTCGTCCAGGCCCAGCGCGGCGAGGCCCGTCCCGGGAGGAGCGGGCACGAGGGGCGCGGCGAGGTCGTCTTGGTGTCCCACGGGTGCATCGTGCCATCGTCGGACGAGGGTTCGTCGACGGCTGCACCCGATCGGGCCCGTGGCGAATGACGGTGATAAGTACGACCGCCGCATATCCCCAGCGCACGGCCCTCGCGGGGTCGGCGTGGGGGCGTGCGGACATCCTCCGCACGCCCCCACGAACGGCCCAGTACCGGCGTGCCGGAGAATAGGGGCATGCGTGCAGTGGCTCAGCGGGTGACCGAGGCAAGCGTGACCGTCGACGGCGAGGTCGTCGGGTCCATCCTGGGACCGGGTCTGTGCGTCCTGGTCGGGGTGACCCACGAGGACACCCCCGAACAGGCCGCGCTGATGGCACGGAAGCTGTGGTCGCTCCGCATCCTGGAGGGCGAGAAGTCCTGCTCGGACCTGAACGCCCCGCTGCTGGTGATCAGCCAGTTCACCCTCTACGGCGACGCCCGCAAGGGCCGTCGCCCCACCTGGAACGCGGCGGCGCCCGGCCCCGTGGCCGAGCCCCTGGTCGACGAGGTCGTCGCCCAACTCCGCGCCCTCGGCGCGACGGTGGCAACGGGACGCTTCGGCGCGGACATGAAGGTGTCGTTGACCAACGACGGGCCCTTCACGGTCGTGCTGGAGTTCTGACGTGGGCGACCCGGGGGAGATCGACGCGGCGGTGCGCCTGCTGGTCGAGCTGGCCCGCACCGACCGGATCGACGGCATCGGCTGCCGCGCCTCCCTGGCGGAACTGGCCGATCGCCACGGCCCGGCCGGGGAGGGCGGCCCGGTGCACGAGAGGAGCAGGTGGCCGCGCTGGTTCGGCTACGGCAACCTGCAGCTCGAGGTCTGCCGTTGCCGGGTGGTGGAGATGATGGTCGTGCCGGTCTGGCACGGCCAGGTGCTCGACCACCCCGCCGAGGGCGTCGGTCTCTCGCTCCTCCGCCCGGTGCTGACCGCCGCGGGCTACACCGAGCCGCCGACGCCGAAACTGCGGAGCCAACTCCTGCTCGACCGCGAGTCGGGCGGCATCCGGACGTCGTTCGTCTTCGGCGCCACCGCCGACGGCTTCGAGAACGGTCCGCTCCTGGACGACCCCGAGCTGGTCAAGGTCGTCTCCCACGCCTGGCACACCTGCCCGTAGCCCTTACGGCTCGACGATCAGCTCCTGCGCTGCGGCCACCGTGCCGGCGAGCAGCTGCGCCTCCGGCGCCGTGTTGCGCTTGATCAGACCCAGCGCGATCGGCCCCAGCTCGTGGTGCCGGACCGCCGTCGTGACGAAGCCGACCGGGCGGCTGTCCGGGCCGTCGGCGGCGACGCGGATCGGGTCACCGTGCGAGGGAAGGGATTCCTCGCTGCCGTCGAGGTGGAGGAAGACCAGACGGCGCGGGGGGCGGCCGAGGTTGTGGACCCGGGCGACCGTCTCCTGACCTCGGTAGCAGCCCTTCTGGAGGTGGACGGCGGTCTCCAGCCAGCCCAGCTCGTGCGGGATCGTGCGGTGGTCGGTCTCGAAGCCCAAGCGGGGGCGGTGTGCCTCGACACGCAGGGCCTCGTAGGCCCACAGGCCGGCCGCCGGGCCGAGGCCGGTGACCGCGTCCGCCAGAACGGCACGGGGGAGGAACAGGTCCCGACCGTGGGCGAGCTCGCGCACCGCCGCGGCCTCGGGGACGGCCGGAGCATCCGGCGCCGCGAAGACGACGGCGTACTCGGCCGTCGCGTCGGCGATCTCGACCTGGGCGAAGAACTTCATCTTCTGCAGGTAGGCCACCAGCTCCCCGGTCGTGCCGGGCTCGACGTGCATCCACACCGTCGCGCCGTCGTCGACCAGGTAGAGGGCGTGCTCGACGTGCCCGTTCGGGGAGAGGATCAGCGCCTCCGTGGCGCGGCCCGGCGGGAGCTCGCTGACGTGCTGCGTCAGCAGCAGGTGCAGCCAGCTCAGGCGCTCGGGGCCGGAGACGGTGACGACGCCCCGGTGGGAGAGGTCGACGAAGCCCTGACCGGAGGCCAGCGCCCGCTGCTCGCGGAACAGGTCGCCGTAGTGGGCGGCGACGCCCACGTCCACGCCGTCGGCCACGACCGCGCCGGGCAGGCGGTCCAGCAGCGGACTGCGGTAGGCGGTGGTCTCGGTCCTCGTCGTCGCGGGGGTGGTCACGCGTCGTTCTCCTCAGCCGTCTCCTGGGCACGTTCCGCCTTCGCCGTGCAGGACGCGCAGCGGCCGAAGATGGCGAAGTGCTTCATGTCAGTTTCGAAACCATGGGCGCGCCGCAGGGATTCCACGAACGGCGCGGCCAGCGCGACATCGGTCTCGATGACCGCGTCGCAGTCCCGGCAGACCAGGTGCATGTGCTGGTCGCGGCTGGCCAGGTGGTAGGTGGGAGCGCCGTGACCGAGGTGGGCGTGGGTGACCAGGCCCAGTTCCTCCAGCAGGTCCAGGGTGCGGTAGACGGTGGAGATGTTCACGCCGGCCGCCGTGCGCCGCACGGCGGTGAGCACCTCGTCCGGCGTGGCGTGCTCCAGCTCGTCGACGGCCTGCAGCACCAGCTGACGCTGCGGGGTGAGCCGGTAGCCGCGTTGGCGCAGATCCGTCTGCCAGTCGATGCCGCTGCTCACGAGAAACAAGCCCCTGTCTGGTCCACGCACGTCCGCGCACGCAAAAGTCCCGTACCCCCGAGTCTAGGGGGGTACGGGACAGGAGCGTCCTGAGCGGTGGGTCGGCCGCGGCTCAGCGGAAGAAGGCGATGCCGTCGTCCGGGAGGTCCGCGATGTCCTCGATCAGCTTGGCGGGGCTGAGCACCTTCTTCAGCTGCGCCGACATGTAGGGACGCAGCGGCACCTCGGGGGCGGCCTTCTCGCCGACCCACATCAGGTCCTCGTTGACGTACCCGTACAGGCGCTTGCCGCCGCTGTAGGCGGGCGCGCCCTCGATCCGGGCGACGGCGTCGGTGGCGATGTCGATCTGCGGCTTGCCGTCGGCCAGCTCGCCGTACCAGATCTCGACCGTGCCGTCGTCGCGGACGGAGGAGAACTCGATCTCACGGACGCCGGAGGTGCCGTGGGCGTTGCTGGTCACGCGCCAGAAGCCGTGCTCGTTCTCGAGCGGGCGGACCTTCTCGCCCTGCTCGTCCAGCACCCAGGTGCGGGAGCGGAACTCCAGGAACGGGCGGCCGTCGTGCCGGAAGACGATCTCCTGGCCGAAGTTGCACTTCTCCTCGCCGGGGCTCGTCTGTCCAGGAAGCGGCTCGAAGACGCCCGCACCCTCCCAGGTACCGAGGAGGAAGGCCAGGGAGACGACGTCCTGGTGCAGGCCGGAGGGGATCTCGATCATGTTCAGCGCTGACCCTGGTAGAGCTTGGTGACGGAGTAGTACGCGAACCACACGATGGCGACCGCCATGACGCCCAGCAGGATCTCGAAGAACGTGGTCATTGCATGTCCTCATCGGTGGGGAACAGTCCTGCGCCGAGTCTAGTCGGCGCCTCTCCCCCGCTCACGGTGAGGCCCGCCATACGAGAGCCGACGGTTCGGTCACCGAGACCGGGGCTGGCGCGGCCGTCGCGGACCGGGGACGCGCCGGCTCACCGACGGGTCGTCCCACCAGGGGTCGTCGGGGCCGCGCCGGTTCGCCACGATCGCGGCGACCGGCGGGATGACCATGGCGACCAGGCTCATCACCACCGCCGCGGGGACGGACCACAACCGCACCACGTTCCACGCCAGCACGATGAGCAGCAGGCAGGCTCCCATCAGGGCGTAGTACACGTGCCGACGTCGCGACTGCATACCCCCAGTCTTCCCGCTGACGCGGCCCTGGAACGCGCGAGCCCCCTTCCGGCTGGGCCGGAAGGGGGCATCGTCACCTCGTTCAGACGGTGATGGCGACCTCGGTGAACTGGCCCTGCTGGGCCACGACCGAGCGGTCGACCGTGGCGCCCGGGACGAGGGCACGCAGCGTCCAGCTGCCCGGGGCGGCGAAGAAGCGGAACTGGCCCGTCGCCGAGGTCGGGACCTCCGCGGTGAACTCGCCGCTCGCGTCCAGCAGCCGGACGTAGCCGTTGACCGGCTCGCCGTCGCGGGTCACCGAACCCTGGATGATCGTCTCGTTGGCCACGTCAACTCCTGCCAGCTCGGGCCCACCGGCCTTGGCTCCACACATGTCCGTACTCTCCTTGCTTCGCTTGGCGCGGCCTGCTCAGTTGGAGCCGAGCTCGATCGGCACGCCGACGAGGCTGCCGTACTCGGTCCACGAGCCGTCGTAGTTCTTGACGTTGGTCTGGCCGAGCAGCTGGTGCAGCACGAACCAGGTGAGCGCGGAGCGCTCGCCGATGCGGCAGTAGGCGATGGTGTCCTTGGACAGGTCGACGTTCTCGGCCTGGTAGAGGTCGCGCAGCTCGTCGTCCGACTTGAAGGTGCCGTCGTCGTTGGCGTTCTTGGACCACGGGATGTTGCGCGCGGTCGGGACGTGGCCCGGACGCTGCGACTGCTCCTGCGGCAGGTGCGCGGGGGCGAGCAGGCGGCCGGAGAACTCGTCGGGCGAACGGACGTCGACGAGGTTCTTGCTGCCGATCGCGGCGACGACGTCGTCACGGAAGGCGCGGATGGAGGTGTCCTGGGCCTGCGCCTTGTACTCGGTGGCGGCGCGGTTCGGGACGTTGGCGCCGTCGACCAGCTCGCGGGAGTCGAGCTCCCACTTCTTGCGGCCGCCGTCGAGGAGCTTGACGTCGCCGTGGCCGTAGAGCTTGAAGTACCAGAACGCGTAGGAGGCGAACCAGTTGTTGTTGCCGCCGTAGAGGACGACGGTGTCGTCGTTGGCGATGCCCTTGGCGGAGAGCAGGGCCTCGAAGCCGGCCTGGTCCACGAAGTCGCGGCGGACCGGGTCCTGGAGGTCCTTCTTCCAGTCGATCCGCACGGCGTTGCGGATGTGGTTCTTGTCGTAGGCGGCGGTGTCCTCGTCGACCTCGACCACGACGACCTTCGGGTCGTCCAGGTGGTCCTGAACCCAGTCGGCGCTGACCAGGACGTCACTACGGCTCATGGGAAAAACTCCTCCGGGGCAGTTGCGGAAGGTTGGTCGCCGCGCGTGGTGGAACGTCCGGAGGGGAGTCCGGATCGTGGACGTGCGGCAGGAAGTGTTTCAAAGGCGCCGCTCGGCGGTGCGGAGCAGCGCGGGAGATCTGCGCGAAAGCGGGGCAGGACCGCCCGATCAGCGCATTCGACAGAGGCAGGCAGCGACGCGGCACAGGTCTACTGCCCGCCGCTTCGTGAGGTCCGCCTGTCGCTTCATGAGAACGATGCTAGGGAACCAGCGGAGCGCTGTCACCGAAGTATTGAATGGTGAGACAAAAGTATCCACGATTCGGGACGCGACAGCCTTTGCGGGCGTCGCGGAGCCGAAGTGGCACCGCCCCGGAGGGGCGTCCGGGCCGTCAGGGGCGCCGCCATGGACAGTGCGTCTCAGAATCCGGACGGCTTGGTCAGCCGTTGAGGCTGACGTTCGTGCCGGACGCGTTGATGAAGACGCCGTTCTCCTGGGCCTCGATCGAGTCGAGCCGCAGGCCGCTCGGCAGGCCGGCCACCGGCACCGTGGGCGAGAAGATGTTGCCCAGGATGTCGAGGCCGGCGTCGCCGGTGTCCAGGTGGGACAGCTGGACCTGGTTGCCGCCCGTGACGGAGATGTCCGCGCTGCCCGAGAGCGTCTGCCCGCCGATGTTCGTGCTCACCTTGACCTTGCCCGGCGAACCGCCGTAGGCCACGGTCGTGCCGTTCGGCAGGGCGGCGGTGAGGGCCTCGTAGGTCAGCAGCACCCGGCCGGTGGCGCGGTCCGCCACGGCGCTGGAGTAGTCGCTGGAGACCTGGACCCCGGTGAGGTCCGCGTCCAGTGAGGCGATCTGGACCTTGCTCTGCTGGTCCTTCACGTCGTTGGCGTGGACCTTGATCTCGTCCAGCTTGGAGCCGATCAGCTGGGTCAGGAACGGGAAGCCCTCGATCGTGACGTCCGGCTTGCTCGCCAGACCGCGCGCGGACTGGATCTTCGCGGCGGCCTGGTCCTCCGCGAAGCGCACGGCCACGCGGTCCACCGTCACGAACACCCCGAAGAGCAGCACCAGGATGATGAGCAGGCGACGCAGGTTGCGCATCGTGTCGGATCCCTTCGGTTGCTCTCGTTCGACGTGGAGAAGACGCGGGACCGGGCTCCCGTGGTTGCCCGGTCCCGCGATCACCCTGGTCAGCGGGCGATGAGGTAGACCATCGGCGCGGCGAGCGCCAGCGGCAGGGCGATGCCGGCCGTCATGTGGACGAAGCGCGACGGGAAGTCGTACGCCGCGACGCGCCGCCCGATCAGGGCGCAGACGCCCGCGCCCAGCCCCAGCAGCAGGCCCTGCGTCAGCCCCAGCCCCGTCGCGAGGCCCAGGCCGCCGCCCACGAGCACGCCCAGCAGGCCGCCCGCGGCGAAGCCGGCCACGGCGGGCTTGCGCAGCGCCGCCGAGACGGCCGCGCTGACGCCCGCGGCGATCGCGCCCGCGAGGACGGCCTTGCCCGAGCCCACGGCCAGGTACGCGCCCGCGAGGACCGTGACCACGGTCGCCGAGGCGCAGACGGTGAGGGCGTAGAACCGCTCGTCCGGGTTGCTCGGGCGGAAGATCTGCAGGATCAGGACCAGGAGGAAGAACCCGCCGAGCGCCCCCGCGAGGATCGCGGGCCCGGTGGAGTGCGCGGACGCGGCGAGGATCGCGGCGTCGGCGACGAACCCGCCGAGCGCGGCCAGGGCGATGCCCTGCCGGGCGGGCCACATGCCGTTCAGCCGGAACCACCCGGCGGCCGTCACCGCCTGCAGCAGCGCCACCGGCACGACCAGCCCGAACTTGCCCGCGAGCGCGGCGACACCGATCAGCGCGCCGAGCACGAGCGTGATCGCGCCCGGCTGCACCCCCGGGTCGATGATCGGCGAACCGCTCCGCGCGGGCGGCGCAGCCGCGACGGCGGGCGCGACGACAGCAGCGGCCTGCCCGGCCCGGGGTCCGGTCGGCTGCGCGGCCGCGAACGCCTCACGCAGCGAGCCACCCCCGGCCGCGTCCTGCCCCAACGCCTGCTGCGGTGCGCCGGGACCCGCGAACGGGCCCTGCGGGGCACCCGCACCGGGGCCGGTCGGCTGCGCAGCGGCAAAGGCCTCACGCAGCGAACCACCTCCGGCCGCGTCCTGCCCGAACGACTGCTGCGGCGCACCCGGGCCGGGGAACGGCCCCTGCGGCGGGAAAGGCTGGTGGGGCCCGACGGGAGCACCCAGCGGGTCACCCACCGGCGCCGGGCCGGTGTAGGCGGCCGCCTGCGGGACGGGGCCGGGCGTGGGGAAGGACGGGCCGGGCCCGGCGTACGGCTGGTGCGCCCCCGCAGGAGCGCCGAGCGGGTCCGTGGTGGGCGAGAGCGGGTCGTGCCCGTACCCGCCGGGAGGGAACGGTGCCGCAGGCTGCGGGGCCGGGGCCCAGGCGCGCGGCGGCGACGCCGGACGGTCCCAACCGTCCGGCCAGGACGGACCCTGGCCCGCCTCGACGGGCGCGGGCGCGGCAGGCGCGGGGGTCTGCGGCTGCTCGGCCGCCGCGCCGTACTTCGCCTGGATGTGGTCGAAGCGCGACTGACCCGTCGACGACGACTCCGGTTCCGACTCCGGCTGCCCCGGGATCGGCGGCAGCAGCGCCGTCTGGTCGGCCCCCGCCTGCCCGGGGTAACCCTGGCCGGCCAGGCCGGCTGCCGGGTGACCCTGGTAGCCCTGGTAGTCCTGACCCAGGTGGCCCTGGCCCTGGTGGCCCTGGAAAGCCTGATCGGCCGGGTGCGCCGGGAAGCCGGCGCCCGGGGCGGACGGCGTGGGCGCCGGGTAGCCCGGGGGCTGCTCCGCCAGCGGGTGCGCCGGGTACGGCGGGAGCCCCGCGGGTGCCTCCTGCGGCGGCGCCGGGTACGGCGGGTACTGCGGGTGCTCCGGGTAGCCCTGCGGCGCGGCCGGGACGGGCGGCAGGTACGCGGTCCGGGCGGCCGCGTCCGCCGCGTCGCCCTCGGACGGGGCCGGTGTGGCCGCCGGGTCGATCGGATAGCCGGACCAGCTCTGCGGGTACTCGCTCATCGCGCCGCTCACCCGCCCGCGAACGGCGGGAGGACCTCGACGGTGCCGCCCTCGGTGAGGGCGACCACGGCGTGGTCGCGGGAGCCGACCTGAGCGCCGTCGACCAGGAACGAGCAGTGGGCCAGCACCTGCGCGAAGCGCGGGTGGTCGGCGTGACGGGCCCGCGCGGCGTCCAGCGCCTCGGCGAGGGTCACCGCCGCGTACGCCTCCTCGGCCGTGCCCGCCTCGGCCTTGGCGGCCGCCCAGTAGCGGATCACGCCGTTCTTGACTGTCTCCGTCGCACCTTGCATCGGGCCATCATCGCCAATCACACACAGAACCGTCACGCGCGGCAGGTCAGCGGCCTGCTCCCGGCTCCTGCGCGTGCGTCGTCACCCACGCCGCGACACGCTCCAGCAGCTCCTGCGGCGCCGCGTTCTCCGCGTGACCGAAGCCGGGCTCGATCCACAGCTCCGGCTTCGGCGAGGCCCCGGTGGAGGCCGCGGCCTCCACCAGCGAGCGCGGGTGGTCGAGCGGGAAGTACGGGTCGGCGTCGCCGTGGACGACCAGCAGCGGGACGCCGACCCGTGCGGCCGCCTCCACGGGTGGCAGCGGGATCTCGGTCCACTCGTTCGGGTCGATGCGCGTCCTCAGCCCGACCCGGCCGACCACCCGTCCGAGGGGGCGCATCACGACCCAGTGCAGGCGGCGCATCGGCACCGTGCCCCGGTAGTACCAGCGGGCCGGCGCGCTGACCGCGGCGACCGCGGTGACGCCGCCGCGCAGGGCCGCGTGCCGGACGACGACCGCGCCGCCCATGGAGAAACCCACGGTGGCGACGCGGGCGAAGCCGAGCGTCCGGGCCCAGGCGACGGCCGCGTCCAGGTCGAGAACCTCCCGATCGCCGACGGTCGACAGTCCGCCGGAGCGGCCGTGGCCGCGGAAGGAGAAGGTGACGACGCCCCCGTGCCGGGCGAAGATCCGCGCCGCGCGCCGCACGGCCGGGCGTTCCACCGCCCCGCTGAACCCGTGCGCGAGCACCACCGCCACATCGTGAGACGTGCCGCTCGGCGGGAGGTACTCCGCGTGCAGGGAGACGCCGTCGGCCGTGGTCAGCCGCGCCTGCGCGGGAGAGCGCCAGGAACGCCAGGTGTCCGAGAGGCGGACTTCACTCTTCGCTGGGGCGTCCATGTGGGCTATTCTCCTAGTCGAGAGGGATCCGGGCAGTGTCGCCCCCGGGTCCTTTTGTGCTTTGTGAACGCGAGATACGGACGTTCGTGCGAAAGCCGGACGTTACCGGCTGCGCCCGAAGACGTGCGCGGTCGGCGTAGTACGAAGTGTCACCGGCCCACCCGGAAAGGGGACTAACCGGGTATGAGTTCTCTCCTGCTGCTGACCAACGCCCTGCAGCCCAGCGCAGAGGTGCTGCCCGCCCTCGGCCTGCTCCTGCACAACGTCCGCGTCGCACCGGCCGAGGGCTCCGCCCTGGTCGACACCCCCAGCTCCGACGTGATCCTCGTCGACGGGCGCCGTGATCTGCCCCACATCCGCAGCCTGTGCCAGCTGCTGCGGTCCACCGGTCCGGGCGCGCCCGTGCTGCTGATCGTCACCGAGGGCGGCCTCGCCGCCGTGACCGCCGACTGGGGCGTCGACGACGTCCTGCTCGACACGGCCGGCCCGGCCGAGGTGGAGGCGCGGCTGCGCCTGGCCATCGGACGCCAGTCGGTCGTGACCGACGAGAGCCCGATGGAGATCCGCAACGGCGACCTCTCGGTCGACGAGGCGACCTACAGCGCCAAGCTCAAGGGCCGGGTGCTGGACCTGACCTTCAAGGAGTTCGAGCTCATCAAGTACCTCGCGCAGCACCCCGGCCGCGTCTTCACGCGCGCCCAGCTGCTGCAGGAGGTCTGGGGCTACGACTACTTCGGCGGCACCCGGACGGTGGACGTCCACGTCCGTCGGCTGCGGGCCAAGCTCGGGCCGGAGCACGAGCAGCTGATCGGCACCGTCCGCAACGTCGGCTACCGCTTCGTGGTGCCGGACAAGTCGGAGAAGGGCGCGGCCCGCGCCGAGGTCGACGCCGAGGTCGAGATCGAGGTCTGAGCCCAGCCCCGCGCGGCCTCGCCCGCGCGGGGCTCGGACGCGCGGGTCACAGCGACCGCACAGACCGTTCGTGGGCCGAGGGCGCCGACCGCCCTCTGGTCCGGACATGGCGCCTTCCCAGTAGAATTCCGCTCATGCCCAAGGTGACCCGCGACGATGTGGCCCGACTGGCGGGGACGTCGACCGCGGTCGTCAGCTACGTCATCAACAACGGACCGCGTCCCGTCGCTCCGGCGACGCGTGAGCGCGTTCTCGCAGCCATAGCCCAGCTCGGCTACCGCCCGAACAGCGTCGCCCAGGCGATGGCCAGCCGGCGGACCAACCTGATCGGCATGGTCGTGCCCGACGCGCGCCAGCCGTTCTTCGCCGAACTCGCCCATGCGGTCGAACGCGCCGCATCGGAACGCGGCAAGATCGTCCTCATCGGTAATTCGGACTACACCGGTGACCGGGAGATCCACTACGTGCGGGCCTTCCTCGGCATGCGTGTCTCCGGGCTGATCCTGATCTCCGAGGGCCCCTCGCAGCGCGCCGAGGAGGAGTTCGCCGCGCACAGCGACGCCCGCGTGGTGCTGCTGCACCGCAGGCCGGACGCCTCCGACGACATCGCCGTGGTCACCGACGACATCGGCGGCTCCCAGCTGGCCGTCGAGCACCTGCTGAACCTGCACGGGCACCCGTACGTGGCCTGCTTCGGCGGCCCGGTCAACGCGCCTGCTCCCGGCGACCCCGTCGTCGACCACATCGAGGGCTGGCGCCGCGCCATGGCCGCCGCCGGCATCCCCACCGAGGGCCGTCTCATCGACGCGCCATTCGACCGCTACGGCGCCTACCAGGTGGCCCTGGAACTGCTGAGCACCCCGGCGGACCAGCGCCCGACGGCGCTGTTCTGCTCGACCGACGACCAGGCGATAGGCGTCCTGCGGGCCGCCCGCGAGGTCCGGCTGCGGGTCCCCGAGGACCTCGCGGTGATCGGCTTCGACGACATCCAGGAGGCGGCGTTCTGCGACCCGCCGCTGACGACGATCGCGTCGGACCGCGACGCGATGGCCAAGGCCGCGGTCGACCTGGTGCTGGACGACTCCCTGGCCGTCCCCGGCTCGGAGACGCCCCGCATCCGCACGTTCCCGAGCCGCCTGGTGGTCCGGCGCAGCTGCGGCTGCTGAGGTCTCACAGCTTCTACCCCGGTTCTGACGGTGCTCTCAGGGACCTCTCATCTCCGGGCCCGACGGTAATGCCATGAGCGAAGCGCCCCGGAACCACGCAGACGACCCGTACTCCTCGTCCGTGCCGCCGCTGCCGGAGTACCGGCCGACGGCTCACGAGACCGAGCCCCTGGAGGGCACGGTCCACCCGTCCGCCACCGCACAGCAGCAGGGCTACGCACAGCAGGGCCACCAGGCTCCGCAGCAGCAGGGCTGGCCGCAGCAGCCTCAGGCGCCCCAGGGTTACTACTTCAGCGCCGAGCAGCCCCCGGCCGCGCCGCCGGTCGGCCCGCCCGCCCCGCCGGCGCAGCCGCCGGTCGACCCGGCGGGCGCCGCGTGGCCGCCGCCGGAGCAGCCGGAGCAGCCGCAGGCCAAGCGCCGGATGAAGCGCCCGGTCGCGCTCGTCGCCGCGGTCGCGGTGCTCTCCGCTCTCGCGGGCGGTGTCGCGGGTGGCCTCATCAGCGAGAGGACCGGCAACAACGCCTCCTACGCCACCAACGCGGTGGTCACCGGCGACAAGTCCAGCACCAACACCGTGTCGGCGATCGCCAAGGCGGTCTCCCCCGCCGTCGTGCAGATCACCGTCGACAACGGCAGCAGCGAGGAGCTCGGCACCGGCATGGTGCTGACCTCGACCGGCCAGATCCTCACCAACTACCACGTGATCTCCGACGCGGTCGGCGGCAACGGCGGCACCATCAAGGTCAGCTTCAGCAACGGCAAGACGGCCACCGGCACCATCGTCGGCACGGACGCCTCCCTCGACGTCGCCGTGATCAAGGCCAACGGCGTCAGCGGCCTGCCGACCGTCTCCCTCGGCGACTCCGGCCAGGTCGCCGTCGGCGACCAGGTCGTGGCCATCGGCAACCCTGACGGCCTCACCGGCACGGTCACCTCCGGCATCGTCAGCGCGCTCAACCGCCCGGTCAAGGTCGACGTCAGCCCCAGCACCGTGCAGGGCAACGGCGGCTTCGGCCTCCCGTTCTGGCAGGGCGACTCCAGCCGCTCCTACCAGGGCAACTCCTCGCAGACCGCGTCCTACAACGCGATCCAGACCGACGCCTCCCTCAACCCCGGCAACAGCGGCGGCCCGCTGCTGAACGCCGCCGGCCAGGTCGTCGGCATCAACGCCTCGATGTACTCCTCGAGCAGCAGCTCCAGCTCCGGCTCGGAGGCGGGGAGCGTCGGCCTCGGCTTCTCGATCCCGATCAACGCGGCCAAGGCGGTGCTTCCGCAGCTGCAGTCCGGCCAGAGCATCAACAGCTGACGCCGTTCTTGGCCGACAATTGCCTCACAACGACGGATAGAACCTTCAAGGAGCAACGGGGATGACAGCCACCGAGTCCGACGCGCCCGCCCGGGTCCTGGTCGTGGACGACGAGCCGGCACTGCGGGACGCGTTGGAGAGCAGTCTGGCCTTCGAGGGCTACGAGGTGCTGACCGCCTCGGACGGCCTCGAAGCGCTGGACGCGGTGGCGGCGGAGCAGCCCGACCTGGTCCTGCTCGACATCATGATGCCGCGCATGGACGGCCTCACGGCCGTCCGTCGGCTCCGCGGCCGCGGGGACACCGTCCCCGTCCTGATGCTCACCGCCCGCGACGCGGTCGGCGACCGCGTCACCGGCCTCGACGTCGGCGCGGACGACTACCTCGCCAAGCCCTTCGAACTCGACGAGCTCCTCGCCCGCGTCCGCGCCCTGCTGCGCCGCTCGGCGATCTCCACCTCCACGGGCGCGGCGGACGCGGACGAGATCCTCACCTTCGACGACCTCGCCATGAACACCACCACCCGGGAGGTGACCCGCGCGGGCCACCCGGTGGAGCTGACGCGCACCGAGTACATGCTGCTGGAGATGTTCATGGCCCACCCGCGCCAGGTGCTGACCCGGGAGCAGATCCTCAAGGCGGTCTGGGGCTTCGACTTCGAGCCCTCCAGCAACTCCCTCGACGTCTACGTGATGTACCTGCGCCGCAAGACCGAGGCCGGCGGCATGCCGCGCCTCGTGCACACCGTCCGCGGTGTGGGTTACGCGCTGCGTGCCTCATGAGAACCCGCTGGCGCCGGCTGACCCTCCGCGGCCGGCTGGCGACGCTGACGGCCGTGGTCGTCTCGGTGGCGGTGATCCTGTGCTGCGCGCTGGCGTGGTTCGCGGCGCGGCAGCAGATGAGCAACCAGGTCGACGACACGCTCAGGCAGTCGTGGTCGCCCACAGCCGTCGCCGACCCGAGCAGCTTCGCCACTCAGCTACGTGCGTGGTGCCAGACGGCCGGAGCGCGGCCCTTCGACCACACGGAGGCCGTGACCACGGTCATCACTCCCCAGGAGATCGCGTGCGGCAACAGCAGCAGCGCGATCCAACCAACCCCGGCTGACTTCGCCGTCGCGGCATCCGGCACGCGTGAGCACGACGCCACGACGGTCCTGCACGACGGGCGGACTCTGGCAGGCACACCGGTCAGGGTCTACACGGTGAGCCTCGGCCCCGTGCAGCTCGGCATCAACGGGCCGCAGACGACGCTCGCTGTCTCGTTCGCGCAGCCCCTTGAGCCGATGCACAGAGCCTTGGCCAAGCTCGCGGTCATCCTCACCCTGCTCGCGCTGCTCGTCATCGCCGGCGCGCTGCTCGCGGCCTGGTACGTCACCCGCGCCGGGCTGCGGCCCGTCGACAAGCTGACCGCCGCCGTCGAGCACATCGCGCGGACGGAGGAGGTCGGGACGACCATCGAGGTCGGTGAGGGCGAGGACGAGATCGCTCGTCTCTCGTCGTCCTTCAACAGCATGTCGACCGCCCTCGCGTCCTCGCGCGAGCGGCAGTCGCAGCTGATCGCCGACGCCGGGCACGAGCTGCGGACGCCGCTGACCTCCCTGCGCACGAACGTGGACCTGCTGGTCCGCAGCGAGGACACCGGCCGCCCGCTGCCGCCCGAGACGCACGCCAGGCTGCTGCGGAACATGAAGGCCCAGATGGGCGAGCTGTCCACCCTCATCGGGGACCTGCTGGAGCTGTCCCGGCCGACGCGGCAGCAGGGCGCCAAGCCGTTGGAGGTCGTGGCGCTGCACGACATCGCCGCCCGCGCGCTCGACCGCGCGCGCCTGCGCGGTCCAGGGCTGGAGTTCACCGTCTCGATAGACCCCTGGTACGTCCGCGCGGACGCGCACGCGCTCGAACGGGCCGTCATCAACCTGCTCGACAACGCCGTGAAGTTCTCCCCCGCCGGCGGCACCATCGACCTCGGCCTGCGCTTCGGCACCCTCACCGTGCGAGACCACGGCCCGGGCATCCCGGAGGAGGACCTCTCCCACGTCTTCGAGCGCTTCTGGCGCTCGCCCGCGGCGCGGCAGATGCCGGGCTCGGGCCTGGGGCTCGCGATCGTCTCCCAGACGGTCCAGGCCTGCGGCGGCGAGGTCTCCCTCTCCAACGCCGACCCGGGCACCCTGGCCACCATGAAGCTCCCCGGCGCGCCCACCCCTCCCCCGGAGCTGCCCTCGGCGGTCTGACGCGAACGCGTCTCACATAGGGAAATAATCTGTCCCACCATATGAATACTGCGCCATCATGCTGACATGACCACCAGTCAGCGCGAGTCCCACGCATCCCCGTCCGCTGTCGTCAACCAGCCGCCCGCACATCGGCGTTGGGTGATGCTCGCGCTCGGGACCGCGGCGCAGACCGCGGCGTGCGCGTTCGTGTACGGGATGCCGTACCTGATCCCGTCGCTGCGCAGCGCGGAGGGGCTGACGCTGGCGCAGGCCGGGGTGATGGTGGCGTGTCCGACCGTCGGGTTGCTGCTGGCGCTGTACGCGTGGGGGGCCGCGACGGATCGGTACGGGGAGCGGTGGGTGCTGGCGGGCGGGTTGGGGCTGGCGACGGCGGCGTTGGTCGGCGCTCAGGCCGCGCACGGGCTGGTGGTGCTGGGGTTGCTGTTCGCCGTCGCGGGGGCGGCCGGGGCCAGTGTGTCGGCGGCGAGCGGACGCGTGGTGCTGGGGTGGTTCCCGCCCGAGCGGCGGGGGCTGGCGATGGGCGTGCGGCAGACCTCGACCCCGCTGGGGATGCTGGTCGCGGCCGTGGCGGTACCGCCGATCTCGGCCGCGCACGGACTGCCCGGGGCCGTGCTGTTCGTTGCCGTCCTGTCCGGGGTGATGGCCGTGCTGACCGCCCTGTTCGTGGTGGATCCGCCGAGGCCCGCGCCCACCGCGAAGCAGAAGGACGAGAAGCCGGCGAGCCCGTACCGCGGCGCGACCCTGTGGCGGATCCACGGCGCGAGCGCGCTGATGGTGTGGCCGCAGTTCACCGTCGGCGCCTTCGGGCTGGTCTACCTGACCGACGTGCGCCACTGGCCGGCCGTCGCGGCCGGCCAGTTGATGGCCTGCGGGCAGGCGCTGGCCGCCGTCTGCCGGATCGCGGCCGGGCGCTGGTCGGACGCGGTCGGCAGTCGGCTGCGGCCGATGCGGTGGCTGGCGGGGGCGGTCGCCGTGCTCGGCGCGGTCCTGGCCGCGGCCGGGGACAGCGCGGTCGGGGTGGTGCTGCTGATCGTGCTGACCGGCCTGTCGGCCAGCACCAACGGCCTGTCGTTCACCTCGGTCGCGGAGCTGGCCGGCCCGGGATGGGCCGGCCGGGCCCTGGCGGTGCAGAACACCGGCCAGAACCTGACCGCCTCCCTCTGCCCGCCGGCGGTCGGCGCACTGATCACCGCAGCCGGCTTCGGCTCCGCGTTCGCGGTCGCGGCCGGCTGCGCTCTGGCGTCGATCGCGGTGCTGCCGCCGCGGGTCCCGACCACCGACTAGCCCGCCGCCCGCCGCACCAGGTCGGCGATCCGCTCCTCGTCCGCGGCCGTCAGGTCGGCGGTCAGGGCGAAGGCGGTGGGCCACAGGGAGCCGTCGTCCAGCCGGGCCGGGTCGTTGAAGCCCAGCGTGGCGTAGCGGGCCTTGAACTTCTCCGCGCTCTGGAAGAAGCAGACGGTCTTTCCGTCCCTGGCGTAGGCGGGCATCCCGTACCAGAGCTTGGGCGCGAGCCCGGGCGCGGCGGATCGGACGAGGGCGTGCACCCGCTCGGCGAGGGCGCGGTCCGTGTCCGCCATCTCGGCGATCTTGGCGAGCACATCGGCCTCGCCGTCGGCCTTGGTGGCGCGGGCGCCGCGCCGGGCGGCGGTCCTCAGCTCGGCGGCGTGGTCCTTCATCGCCGCGCGCTCCTCGGCGGAGAAGCTCGTGGCGGTCCTGGTGGCGGTCATGGCGGCAGCACTCCTTCGAGGAACGGTGGACGACGGGCGCCGGACGGTGGCGGTGGGGTTCAGCCCCAGGCGCCGGCGATCTGGCGGGTGGTGGCGTTGAGGCGGTTGAAGAGGTTGGTGACGGCGATCATGAGGACCAGGGCGGCGAGCTGCTTCTCGTCGTAGTGGGTGGCGGCGGCGTCCCAGACCTGGTCGTTGACGGGGTCGGGGCGGTCGGCGAGGCGGGTGGCGGCCTCGGCGAGGTCGAGGGCGGCACGCTCGGCGGGGGTGAAGTAGGGGGTCTCGCGCCAGGCGGCGACGGTGGCGAGGCGTTCGTCGGAGACGCCCGCCTTGCGGGCGGTCTTGGCGCCGGCGTCGACGCAGGCGCTGCAGCCGTTGATCTGGCTGACGCGCAGGTGGACCAGTTCGAGGATCTGGTGGTCCACGCCCGCGGAGTGGGCGGCCTTGAAGATCTGCTGGACCGGCTGCATCGCGTCGGGCAGGACGGACGCGGGGTTCTGCATGCGGGGCTGCATCTCTGCTGTGCTCCTTGGCTGGTGGGTTTTGCGTGCTTCCGGGCTTCCGTGCTCCGGTGACTCCATGACAGCCGTTTCCGCGCGCCCGGACGATGGCGGTGGGACACTGTGGGACAGCCGGAACGGCTGTGAGCAGGGCGAGTTGGACCGGGGAAAGTTCCGCGGGGGCGGGACACGGAGACGGGGGAACGGTGGTCGTGCAACCCAGGTCAGCCAAGGCGGACCCACAGGACGAGCTCGCAGCCCGGCTGCGGCTGCTGCAGGAGCTGTCCGGGCTCGGCCTGCGGGCCCTGGCCCGGGACACCGGGCTCAGCTCCTCCTCCCTGTCGCGGTACCTCAGCGGCCAAACCGTGCCGCCCTGGCCCGCGGTCATCGCCCTGTGCCGCCTGGTCAAACGCGACCCCCGGCCGCTGCGCCCGCTGTGGGAGCAGGCCCAGAACCCCCTGCCGGCGCCGCCGAGGAGCAGCCGCCAGGTGCACTTCCCGCCGCGCAACGACCTCCCGCGCGACGTCCCGGACTTCACCGGGCGAGAAGACCAACTGGCCGCCGTACTGGATGCGGTGGAGGACAGCCGGATCGTGGCCCTGGACGGTATGGCGGGCGTCGGCAAGACCTGCCTGGCCGTGCACGCCGCGCACCACCTCGCCGCCGACTACCCGGACGCGCAGCTCTACCTGGATCTGCACGGCTTCACCGAGGGCCGCGACCCGCTGGACGCCGATCCCGCGCTTCGCTCGCTGCTGACCGCGCTCGACGTGCCCTCGGAGAAGGTGCCGATCGAGGGCGTGGAGCAGCTGGCCGCCTGCTGGCGCGCGGAGCTGGCACGACGGAAGGCGGTGGTGGTGCTGGACAACGTCGCCGACGCCGAGCACGTCCGTCCGCTGCTGCCCGGCGCGGGCCCGTCCGTCGTCCTGATCACCAGCCGCAACCGGCTGGTGGGGCTGGACGAGGTACCCCCGGTCTCCCTCGACGTGCTCTCCGCCGAGGAGAGCGCCGAACTGCTGGCCCGCGCCAGCGGCGAGCCCGCCGGGCCGGAGGGTCGGTTGGCCCGCGATCCGCAGGCCGCGGCCGAGGTGCTGCGGCTGTGCGGGCGGCTGCCACTGGCGCTGCGGCTGGCCGGGGCGCGGCTGCGGCACCGGCCGGGCTGGACGGTCGGCATCCTCGTCGAGCGGATGGCGGAGGGCGTCGACGAGTTCGACACCGCCTTCGCCATGTCGGTGCGCCAGCTGGACCGGGCGACGGGCCGCTTCTTCCGCCTGCTGGGCCTGCTGCCGGGCTCGTCCTTCGACGAACACCTGGCGGCGGCCCTGGCGCAGGTGCCGGTGCGCAGTGCCCGGGCCATGCTGGAGGACCTGCTCGACGCGCACCTGGTCCAGCAGCCGACGGCCGGCCGCTACCGGATGCACGACCTGGTGCACCAGCACGCGCGCCGCGCCTGCGAGCAGCAGGACGCGGCCGCCGACCGCGCCCGGGCGCTGGGCCGGCTCCTCGACTACTACGTGCACGCGGCCGCCGCCGCGGACGCCGCCATGCCGTTCCTGGCCCGCAGCCGCGCGGTCACCGCGGGCGAGGCCCCGCAGCAGCTGCCGGACTTCGCCGGCAAGGAGGCGGCGTTCGCCTGGTACGCCACCGAGTACGAGAACCTGATCGCCGTCTTCGAGACGGCGATGGCGATCGGCGCCGACGTCCACGCGTGCGAGCTGCCGCGATTCATGCGTGCCTTCTTCGCACGCCGCTGCGGCACCACCCACCTCAACTTCCTCTTCGAACGCTCGCTCGTCGCCGCGCAGCGCCTCGGTGATCCGCACCAGCTGGCGGAAGCGCACAGCGATCTGGGCTTCGCCCGCTACAACGCCGGTCGGATGACGGAGGCGGCGGACTCCTACGCCTCGGCCGCCGTACTGGTGGCCGAGACCGGCGACGTCTGGTCGCAGGCCGAGCTGACGATGCGCCGCGGCTTCCTGCGATGGGACGAGGGCGACGTCGACGAGCCGCTGGAGCTGTTCCGGGAGGCAGGCCGCCTGTACGAGGCCGCGGGCTGCCCGACCGGCACGGCCCACGCGACGGCGTACGAGGCGTGGGCCCTGCTGCAGCTCGGCCGCACCGAGGAGGCGGCGTCGATGGCCCGCGAGACGCTGGCCGTCCCGCATCCGGACCCGTCATGGCCTCCGGCGCTGACCGCCCGGATCACGCTCGGGGTGGCCATCGCCCACGAACAGCCCGAAGCGGCGGAGGACCACCTCCGGCAGGCGCTCGCCGCGGCCCGCGCGGACGGCCACCGGCACAACGAGGCCTGGGGCCTCAACTGTCTGGGTGTGGCACTGCGGCGGATGGGCCGCTACGAGGAGGCACTCGCCGCGCACCGGGAGGCGTTCGCACTGCTGGAGGAGCTGTTCGAGGAACACTGGAAGATCCACTTCCTGAACGGCTACGCGGAGACGTGCAGCCTCGCGGGCCTCCCCGACCAGGCCCTGGCCCTCTACCGGGAGGCCCTGGACCTGGCCCCGAAGCTCGGCTACCGCCATGAGGAGGCCGCCGCCCGCGCCGGGATCGCTGCGCTCACCCAGACACCCGAGTGAGTTGCCGCGACCTCAGGGGCGCGAGGAACTGCGCGACAAGCCACCCGCCCACGTAGCGCCCCGCCCGCGCAGGGCCACCCGCACCGCGTGGTTGCTCGCGCGCGCAGGGCCACCCGCACCGCGTGGTTGCTCGCGCGGTTCCCCGCGCCCCTGGCGGCTACGCCGCCCAGGTGGTGCAACTGCCCCTATGGTCGAACGTATGGACACTGCGGAGCGTGAGGAGATCGCCGCGCTGTTGGCGCGTGCGGCGGAGGGGGACGGGCGGCAGGCCGTCTCGGAGCAGGGGAGGCTGGCCCTGCGCAGTGGTCGGGAAGACGTCGCGCACCTGACCAGCAGGGACGAGCACGGCGCGCTCGTGGGCTACGCCCAGATCGACGCCGAGTGGTCCGCCGAGCTCGTGGTCGACCCGGCCCGTCGCCGCGAGGGGCACGGACGTGCCCTGCTGCGGCGGACGCTGAACAGCGGGGCGCGGCGGCTGTGGGCGCACGGCGGGCACCCCGCCGCGACGCACCTGGCCGCGGAGTTCCGCCTTGAGCTGGTGCGCGAGCTGCGCCAGCTGCGGCGGACCGGGCCCGCCCCGGCGGTGCCCGCGCTGCCCGACGGGGTCACCCTGCGGACCTTCGAGCCGGGGCGGGACGAGGAGGCGTGGCTGAAGGTGAACGCCGCCGCCTTCGCGCACCACCCGGAGCAGGGGTCCTGGACCCGGCGCGACCTGGAGGAACGCGAGGCGGAGAGCTGGTTCGACCCGGCCGGCTTCTTCCTCGCCGAGCGCGACGGCGAGCTGGTCGGCTTCCACTGGACGAAGGCGGAGGGCGGTCTCGGCGAGGTGTACGTCGTCGGGGTGAGCCCGACCGAGCAGGGCAGCGGCCTGGGCAAGGCGCTGACGGCCGTGGGACTGCGCCATCTGGGTGAGGCTCGCGGACTTGCGACGGTGCTGCTGTACGTGGACGCCGATAACCCGGCCGCGCTGCGGGTATACGAAAGGGCGGGGTTCACGGTGCACGAGGTGGACCTGATGTTCGGCGTGCCGAGCTGAACCACGCCTGAACCACGCTGCCGAAGAGGCCTGCAGCCGAAGCACAGGCGACCGCCTCAGCTTTCCTGCAGGCCACGCTGTATTTACCTTGAGTTCAATCGCCGTTGCAAAGATCACGAAATGCGATCCGTCCCGTCACCGCGGCGGCGGGCGGATGACGCCGCGCAGGAGGAGCCACCGACCATGACCGCCCAGCCTGCCCCGTCGCCCTTCCCCGCCAAGCCGAGCCTCGCCACCGCCTCCGGCGGGCTCCCCACCACTTCGCTGACGCCCGAGGACACGACGCTGCCGGACGGCTTCGACGCCGAGGCGCTGCCGGAGAACCGGTTCCTGGACCGCGAGCGCAGCTGGCTCGCCTTCAACGAGCGCGTCCTGGAACTCGCCGAGGACCCGGAGACGCCGCTGCTGGAGCGCGCCAAGTTCCTGGCGATCTTCGCCAGCAACCTGGACGAGTTCTTCATGGTCCGCGTCGCCGGCCTCAAGCGCCGCATCGCGACCGGCGTCGCCCAGCGCAGCGCCAGCGGTCTGCAGCCGCGCGAGGTGCTCGACCTCATATGGACACGGTCCCGCGAGCTGATGGCCCGGCACGCCGCCTGCTTCCACCAGGACGTGCTGCCGGAGCTGTCGGCCGAGGGCATCGAGGTGGTGCGCTGGGGCGAGCTGAGCGACAAGGAGCAGGCGCGCCTGCTCGCGCTGTTCCGCCAGCAGATCTTCCCGGTGCTGACCCCGCTGGCGGTCGACCCGGCGCACCCGTTCCCGTACATCTCCGGGCTCTCCCTGAACCTGGCCGTCGTCGTGCGCAACCCCGTCAGCGGGCACAAGCACTTCGCCCGCGTGAAGGTGCCGCAGTCCCTGTCCCGGTTCCTGGAGGCCTCGCCCAACCGGTACGTCCCGCTCGAGGACGTCATGGGCGCCCACCTGGAGTACCTCTTCCCGGGCATGGAGGTGCTCGCCCACCACGCCTTCCGGGTCACCCGCAACGAGGACCTGGAGGTCGAGGAGGACGACACCGAGAACATCCTCAAGGCGCTCGAGAAGGAGCTGATGCGGCGCCGCTTCGGCCCGCCGGTGCGCCTGGAGGTCGAGGAGTCGATCGACCCGTACGTGCTGGACCTGCTGGTCCGCGAGCTGAACATCTCCGCCGCCGAGGTGTACCCGCTGCCCGGTCCGCTGGACCTGACCGGTCTGTTCGCCATCGCCGGTGCCGACCGGCCGGAGCTGAAGTACCGGCCGTTCGTCGCGGGGACGGCGCGCGGACTGACGGACGTCGAGTCGGCGTCCCAGCCGGACATCTTCGCCGCCGTGCGCGAGCGGGACGTGCTGCTGCACCACCCGTACGACTCCTTCTCCACCTCGGTGCAGGCCTTCCTGGAGCAGGCCGCGGCCGACCCGCAGGTGCTGGCGATCAAGCAGACGCTGTACCGCACCTCCGGCGACTCGCCGATCGTGGACGCCCTGATCGACGCCGCCGAGGCGGGCAAGCAGGTGCTCGTCCTGGTCGAGATCAAGGCGCGCTTCGACGAGCAGGCCAACATCAAGTGGGCCCGCAAGCTGGAGGAGGCCGGCTGCCACGTCGTCTACGGCCTGATCGGGCTGAAGACGCACAGCAAGCTGAGCCTGGTGGTCCGCCAGGAGGGCGAGACGCTGCGCCGCTACGCGCACGTCGGCACGGGCAACTACCACCCCAAGACCGCCCGCCTCTACGAGGACCTCGGCATCCTGACCGCCGACCCGCAGGTGGGCGCGGACCTGTCGGACCTGTTCAACCGGCTGTCGGGCTACTCGCGCCGCGAGTCCTACCGCCGGCTGCTGGTCGCCCCGCGCTCACTGCGCAACGGCCTGGTCAAGCGGATCCACGACGAGATCGCGCACCACCGGGCCGGGCGCCCGGCGCGGATCCAGCTCAAGCTCAACTCGATCGTCGACGAGGCGATCATCGACGCCCTGTACCGGGCCTCGATGGCGGGCGTGCCGGTGGACGTGTGGGTGCGCGGCATCTGCGCGATCCGCCCGGGCGTGGCGGGGCTGAGCGAGAACATCCGGGTCCGCTCGATCCTCGGGCGCTTCCTGGAGCACTCGCGGATCTTCCTGTTCGCCAACGGCGGGGATCCGGAGGTCTGGATCGGCAGCGCCGACATGATGCACCGCAACCTGGACCGCCGGATCGAGGCGCTGCTGCGGGTCACCGACCCGGGGCACCGCGCGGAGCTGTCCGGGCTGCTGGAGCTGGGCATGGCCGAGGACACCTCCTCCTGGCACCTGGGCCCGGACGGGGTCTGGACCAGACACGCGCACGACGCCGACGGGCGGTCGCTGCGCAACGTCCAGGAGCTGCTCATCGACTCCCGTCGCCGTTCCCGCCGCGGCGACGACGGCTGGGGCCAGCATGCCGGCCCCAGCTGAACCCACTCCCTTACCCACGCCCGGGACCGGGCCCAGCAAGCAACGGGGACTGACCGAATGACGACCGAGAACGAGACGCCCCCCGGACAGCCGCTGTCCGGGGCGTCCTCGGCCGAGAACCTGCTGGCCGCGCACCTCGCCGAGCAGGCCGGGCGCTTCCTGAGAGCCCTGCCCGACGTCGACCTGGGGACACTGCGCCGGGTGGACGGCGCCCTGCACGCATTCGGCTCCCTGCTCGAACCCATATGGGCCGAGACGATGCGCGGCGACCTGGCCGCGCTGGTGGTCACGCTGGGCCAGGAGCGCGGCTACAGCCGCCGTCTGGCCCGGCTGCTGGCCGCCGTCGACTCGCTGACCTGCACCGACACGACCGTGCCGACCCCACGGACGGGCGAGGCGGCCCGCGGCGCGGAGGGGGGCGTGGCGACCGAGCACATGGTGGGCGGCCTGCTGGCGCACCACCCGGGAGCCCCGAAGGCGCGGGCGATGCTGGAGCGCCAGCTCACCCTGGCCCGCTCCCGCAGCCACACCGCGGCCCTGCAGGAGCTCGGCTCCTCCCGGTTCCACTCCCTGGCGGACCGGATGACGCTGCTCGTCTCCGACCTGCCACTGCGCTCCCCCGGCACGGCCCACCAGCCGGAGCAGTTGCTCGCGTACACCGCCCGACTGGGCGAGGCGCTGGAGCTGACCGTCTCCCGGCTGCCGCTGCAGCGCGCCGCGCAGCCCTACAACGGTGACGCGCTGCACCGGGTCGCGGTGGTCCCGGCCGCCGACTCCCCGGCGATGGCCGCGCACGAGGACGCCGCCTGGACGCGCGTCGGCGCGGCGGTGCGCTACGCCCGCTACGCCCTGGAGGTGTGCCGTCCGCTGCTGGGCGAGCGCACCGAGGAGCCGTTGACGGGCCTGGCCGCGCTGGCCGCGCATCTGGAGCGGCAGCAGGAGGCCGCGGACGCGGCCGAGGCGGCCGCGCTCGCGGCGCGCACGCCGAGAATCACCCCGGCGACCGCGTACGTGCTCGGAGTGGTGCATGCTGATCAACGTCTGGAGGTGGAAGCCGCGCGCCACGCCTTCAGCGTGTCCTGGCCCGCATTCCACAGCTCCGGATGGCTCACCGACCCATGGCTCGCCCGATCGACCTGACCATTGGCACCACTGGCAAGAAGGCCAAGAACTCCAAGAAGGACCGGGCACCGCGCAGCATGGAGCTGATCAAGGCCGCAGGCGTCGTCCTGTGGCGCGAGGGACGGCACGGCGTCGAACTGGCGCTGGTCCACCGGGCCAAGTACGACGACTGGAGTTTTCCCAAGGGCAAGCTGGAGCTCGGCGAGAAGCACCGCGAGGCCGCCCTGCGCGAGGCGCGCGAGGAGACCGGTATGACGGTGGTGCTCGGCCGCAGGCTGCCCACCCAGCACTATCTCGTCCGGGACCGGATCAAGCGGGTGCGCTACTGGGCGGCGACGGTCCTGACGGGGCGCTTCGTCCCGAACCGCGAGGTGGACGCCCTGCGCTGGCTGCCCGTCGCGGAGGCGCGGGCCCGGCTCAGCTACGAGCACGACCGCGCCCTGGTGGACGCTCTGCTGGAGCAACTCGGGCGCTGAGCGTAACGGATGTGACGGCTGAGGCAAGCCCCTGACCCGCGCCCGGGTCGTGCTCTTGCCGTGCTCTCGTCGTGGCGAAACCGTTACTACTGGTCTGCGTATCCCGGTGTCCGACACAGGTTCACTTTCCGTTCATTTGCGCAGGCCGAACGCTTCACCTCGTCTGCCTAACTTCAGTGTCATCGGAGGCCGCCGACCGGTTCTCCTCCTCTCAGTGATGTACCGCCGCCCACTTCCTCCCCGTGGTGGCGGACCCAGAAAGGGACACCAAGTGAAGCTCCAGCGCAACGGCCGCACCAAGGCCCTCGCCATCGGCGCCCTTGCGGTCGTCAGCTCGCTGACGCTCGCGGCGTGCGGCTCCGACAACAACTCCAGCTCCAACTCGAGCAGCAGCCCGGCCGCCGCCGGCTCCTCGGCCGCCTCGGCCAGCTCGATCGCCTGCAACGGCGCCACCGGCCAGCTGCTCGCCGCGGGCTCCACCGCGCAGCAGAACGCCATGACCCAGTGGGTCAAGGACTTCCAGGCCGCCTGCTCCGGCGTGACCATCAACTACCAGGGCACCGGCTCCGGCGCGGGCATCACGTCCTTCCAGACCGGCAAGGTCGCCTTCGCGGGCTCCGACGCCGCGATGAAGGCCGCCGACGTCGCCAAGACCCAGGGCACCGCCTGCCAGAACGGCGGCAAGGGCATCAACATCCCGATGATCGGTGGCCCCATCGCCATCGGTTACAACCTGCCGGGTGTCACCAACCTGGTCCTGGACGCCAAGACGCTGGCCCAGATCTTCACCGGCAAGATCACCAAGTGGGACGACCCGGCCATCAAGGCGCTGAACTCCTCGGCGAACCTGCCCTCCCTGCCGATCCAGACCTTCCACCGTTCGGACGGCTCGGGCACCACCGCCAACTTCACGGCCTACCTGGCCGCGGCGGCCCCGGCGGACTACACCTTCGCCCCGAACAAGCTGTGGCAGGCCAAGGGCGGCCAGGCTGCGGCCGGCTCCGCCGGTCTCGCGGCCCAGGTCAAGCAGGTCCAGGGCTCGATCTCCTACTTCGAGCTCTCCTACGCCACCCAGCAGAGCATCTCCACCGTCCAGGTCAACACCGGTGCCTCCGCCCCGGTCGCGGTCTCCACCGCCGCCGCCTCCAAGGCCGTCGGTGACGCCAAGGTCGTCGGCACCGCCCCCGACCTGGCGCTGGACCTGAAGGCCGCGTACACCACCAAGACGGACGGCGCCTACCCGATCGTCCTGGTGACCTACGAGATCGCCTGCGACAAGGGCAACGCCGCCTCCACGCTGCCGACCCTGAAGTCCTTCCTGACCTACATCTCCAGCACCGCGGGTCAGAACTCGGTCTCCAGCCTCGGCTACTTCCCGCTGCCGGCCGCCCTGCAGACCCAGGTCCAGCAGACCATCTCCTCCCTCTCCTAAGGGTCGGAAGGGTCCAGGACCCAGTAGGCCCTGAACCTGGCCAGGGGGCCGGCGTCCGCGCCGGCCCCCTGGGCCCGGTACCGAATCCCCGCGAATGTCACGACACCGAGCCTCGAACGCTCCCTCACGTCCGGTGCACCGCCGCCAGGCGCAGCCCCAGCAGGGCCCGCGCCACCAGACCGGAGATCTCATGGAAACCCCACGCGAAACCAGCGCTCCCCCGAGCGACCGAGAGCCCCACAAGACCCCCAACCTCGCCGGCTCCTCGCCGCGGCGGGGTCGTTCGTCGTTGGCCGACAGCAGCGGCACCGGCCGCCGCGGTGACGCGATCTTCAAGTTCGCGTCCAGCGGCAGCGGCATCCTGCTCCTGGTGATCATGGCCGCCATCGCGGCCTTCCTCACCGTCCGCGCCATCAGCGCGATCAGCGCCGACCACGGCAACTTCCTCACCACCTCCGACTGGCAGACCCAGGCCGACCCGATCACCTTCGGTATCGCGGCCATCGCCACGGGCACGATCGTCAGCGCCGTCGTCGCGATGGTCATCGCCGTGCCGGTCGCCCTCGGCATCGCGCTGTTCATCTCGCACTACGCGCCGCGCCGCATCGCCCAGGCCCTCGGCTACGTGGTCGACCTGCTGGCCGCCGTGCCCTCGATCGTCTTCGGTCTGTGGGGCGCGCTCTTCCTGGTGCCGCACATGCTGGGCGTCAACGCCTGGCTGAACCAGTACTTCGGGTGGACGTACGTCTTCCACCAGAACGAGCCGGGCACCCAGCCGCGCTCCCTGTTCACCGTCGGCGTCGTGCTGGCGATCATGATCCTGCCGATCATCACCGCGGTGAGCCGCGAGATCTTCCTCCAGGTGCCCCGCGCCCACGAGGAGGCCGCGCTCGCGCTCGGCGCGACCCGCTGGGAGATGATCCGTACCGCGGTGATCCCGTTCGGCCGCTCCGGCATCATCTCCGCCTCGATGCTCGGCCTCGGCCGCGCGCTCGGCGAGACCATGGCCGTGGCGACGGTGCTCTCCCCGTCCTACGTGATCAACCTGCACATCCTGGACCCCGCAGGCTCGACCATCGCCCAGACCATCGCCAGCCAGTTCGGCGAGTCCCAGGGCACCGGCCGTGACGCGCTCATCGCCGCCGGCCTGGTCCTGTTCGTGATCACCCTGGTCGTCAACGGCGGCGCCCGGATGATCATCGCCCGCCGCAAGGAATACTCGGGAGCTGACGCCTGATGAGCAGCCTCGCCACCTCGTCCCGCTCCCTCGGTTCCTCCCTGACCGAGCGACGCCTGCCGCGCTGGATGCCGGTCGCCAACCTGGCGCTGGCCGCGCTGATCGCCATCGCCCTCGGCGCGGGCTTCGGCTTCAGCAGCAAGCTCCAGTGGTGCCTGATCGGCGCGATCCTCTTCGTCGCCATCCAGTACACCGCCTCGGCCCTCGTCGAGGGTCGCCGCCACGCGAAGAACACCGTGGCCACCAGCCTTGTCTGGGTCGCCTTCCTGCTCGCCCTGCTGCCGCTGATCTCCGTGCTGTGGATGACCATCAGCAAGGGCATCGGCGTCATCAACGCCGACTTCCTGACGCACTCCATGAACGGGGTCGCGATCAACCAGGACGGCGGCGGCCTCTACCACGCCCTGATCGGCACCCTGGAGCAGGTCGCCCTGGCGTCCCTGTTCGCCGCGCCGGTCGGCATCCTGACCGCCGTCTACCTGGTCGAGTACGGCCGGGGCAACCGGCTGGGCAAGGCGATCAGCTTCTTCGTCGATGTCATGACCGGTGTCCCGTCCATCGTGGCCGGTCTGTTCATCCTCTCCTTCTGGATCATCATCCTCAACATGCCGTTCACCGGCTTCGCGGGCGCCATGGCGCTGGCGATCCTGATGCTGCCGGTGGTCGTGCGCTCCACCGAGGAGATGCTCAAGCTCGTCCCGAACGAGCTGCGCGAGGCCTCCCTGGCCCTCGGCGTGCCGAAGTGGCTCACCATCACCCGCGTCGTGCTGCCGACCGCGCTCGGCGGCATCGTCACCGGTGTGATGCTGGCCGTCGCCCGCATCGTCGGCGAGACCGCGCCGATCCTGATGCTGGTCTTCGGCGCCGACACGATCAACTACAACCCCTTCAGCAACCCGCAGTCCTCGCTCCCGCTCTACGTGTGGACCGAGTACGGGAAGGGCACGGACCAGTCGCAGGCCCGTGCCTGGGGCGGTGCACTGGTCCTGATCGCCGTGGTCATGGTCCTCAACCTGGTCGCCCGCGGGCTCGCCCGCTGGAAGGCGCCCAAGGGCCTCTCGCGCTGACGTGCGCATCTCGAATCCAGAAGACTTGAAGGAAAGCGAAAGAACATCATGGCCAAGCGCATCGACGTCAGCGGACTGAACGCGTACTACGGAAACTTCCGGGCCGTGGAGGACATCTCCATGGTCGTCGAGCCCCGCACGGTGACGGCCTTCATCGGCCCGTCCGGCTGCGGCAAGTCCACCTTCCTGCGGACCCTGAACCGCATGCACGAGGTGATCCCCGGCGCCCGCGTCGAGGGAAAGGTCATGCTCGACGACGAGAACCTCTACGGCTCCAACATCGACCCGGTGGCCGTGCGCCGCACCGTCGGCATGGTCTTCCAGCGGCCGAACCCGTTCCCCACGATGTCCATCAAGGAGAACGTCGCCGCCGGCCTCAAGCTGAACGGCGTCCGCAACAAGAAGGTCGTCGACGAGGCCGTCGAGCGCTCGCTGCGCGGCGCCAACCTCTGGAACGAGGTCAAGGACCGCCTCGACAAGCCCGGCGCGGGCCTGTCCGGCGGTCAGCAGCAGCGTCTGTGCATCGCCCGCGCGATCGCGGTCGAGCCGCAGGTCCTGCTGATGGACGAGCCCTGCTCCGCCCTGGACCCGATCTCCACCCTCGCCATCGAGGACCTGATCGGCCAGCTCAAGGAGCAGTACACGATCGTCATCGTGACCCACAACATGCAGCAGGCCGCGCGCGTCAGCGACCGCACCGCGTTCTTCAACCTGTCGGGTGTGGGTCAGCCGGGCCGCCTGATCGAGATCGACTCGACGGAGAAGATCTTCTCCAACCCGTCGGTCCAGGCCACCGAGGACTACATCTCCGGCCGCTTCGGCTGATCGTCGAGGCAGCAGGCCCCATGACCCCTCCGCGGCGCTACTAGGCGGTGCCGCCGCGGAGGCCAAACAACGAAGGGTCCGATTCTCCCCTCCGGGAGGATCGGACCCTTCGCTCTGTGCCCTGCTTACCCTGCTTCCCCTGCTCGCCCGGCGTCAGCCGACGATCGCCCAGCTGATCCAGAAGACGATCGCGGCCACGAGACCCGCGGCCGGGAGGGTGATGAACCAGCCCAGGACGATGTCCTTCGCCACGCCCCAGCGCACCGCACGCACCCGCTTCGTCGCGCCGACGCCCATGATCGCCGAGGTGATGACGTGGGTCGTGGAGACCGGCACCTTGTAGGCGTACGAGGTCACGTAGAGGATCAGGGCCGAGACGGACTCCGCCGCAAAGCCCTGCGGCGGATCCAGCTCGATGATGCGCCGGCCGAGGGTCCGCATGATGCGCCAGCCACCCGCCCAGGTGCCGAGCGCCATCACCAGAGCCGTGGAGATCTTGACCCACGTCGGGATGTTACTGCCGGAGTAGTGGCCGGAGATGGTCAGCGCCATCACCACGATGCCCATGGTCTTCTGCGTGTCCTGCAGGCCGTGGCCGAGCGCCATCGCCGCCGCGGAGACCGTCTGGGCCATCCGGAAGCCGCGCTTGGCGCGGTGCGGGTTGGCCCGGCGGAAGATCCACATGACCCCGACCATCACCAGGAAGCCGAGCGCCAGACCGGCGATCGGCGAGGTGAACATCGGGATGATCACCTTGTCCAGCAGGCCGGACCAGTAGACCGTCGTGCCACCGGCCAGGGCCGCGCCCACCATGCCGCCGAAGAGGGCGTGCGTGGACGAGGAGGGCAGGCCGAAGTACCAGGTGATCAGGTTCCAGGCGATCGCACCGACCAGCGCCGACCACAGGATGACCATGCCGTGACTGCCCGACGGCGTCGCGATGATGCCCTTGCTGACCGTCTGGGCCACACCCTCGCCCAGGAACGCGCCGAGCAGGTTCATCACGGCCGCCATCAACAGCGCGGCCTTGGGGGTCAGCGCGCGCGTCGACACCGAGGTCGCGATCGCGTTCGCCGAGTCGTGGAAGCCGTTGGTGTAGGCGAAGCCGAAGGCAACGGTGATGACCAGGACCAGTCCGAAGATGTCCACGAGCGGTTCAGGACTCCTTGACGGCGATGGTCTCCACCGTGTTCGCCACATGTTCGAACGCGTCGGCGGCCTCTTCCAGCACGTCGACGATCTGCTTGAGCTTCAGCACCTCGATGGCCTCGTACTCCCCGCTGAACAGCCGCGCGAGCAGCTTGCGGTGGATCTGGTCGGCCTGGTTCTCCAGCCGGTTGACCTCGATCCAGTACTCCGTCATGTTCTCCATCGTGCGCAGGTTCGGCATCGCGGCCGCGGTCAACTCCGCCGCCCGGGCCAGCACCTCGATCTGCTGCTCGACGCCCTTGGGCAGGCTGTCGACCTCGTAGAGGACCGTCAGGTCGACGGCCTCCTCCATGAAGTCCATGATGTCGTCGAGCGAGGAGGCCAGCGCGTAGATGTCCTCCCGGTCGAACGGGGTGATGAAGGACGAGTTCAGCTGGTGGAAGATCGCGTGGGTGAACTCGTCGCCCGCGTGCTCGGCGGCGCGCATCCGGTCGGCGATTTCCGCCCGCCCGGCGACGTCTGCGCCGAGCAGTTCCAGCAGGAGCTTGGAGCCATTGACGAGGTTGCTCGCCGAGGAGGCGAACAAGTCATAGAAGCTCGTCTCCCGAGGGGTCAGACGAATACGCACAAAAGTCTCCGAAGTACAGGGGCGGACGTAGCGATGCTAGGCGCTGCGTCCGCACTTTGCGCACACCGGGGTACGACGGCCGCCACGGAGCAACGGAAATCATCCTTGCGTACGCACTGGCACGGCGGTCACCAGGAAGTGCCGACAACGCGGCCATTCGATATCCACCCGTGACCGGATCGCGTCCCGGCCACCTACCATGGGGGCATGGACGCCGTGGAAGCCCTGGCCACCGAGGAGACGCCGCACGCCGAGACGACGCACTCGGCACACAGCGGACCGCACGGGTACAGCGCGCGCAAGGACGACCACGTCAAACGGCTGCGCCGGATCGAGGGCCAGGTCCGCGGCCTGCAGCGGATGGTCGAGAACGACACCTACTGCATCGACATCCTCACCCAGGTCTCCGCGAGCACGAAGGCGCTGCAGTCCTTCGCGCTGAGCCTGTTGGAGGAGCACCTGCGGCACTGCGTCGCGGACGCGATGGAGAAGGGCGGGGCCGAGGCGGAGGAGAAGGTCGCCGAGGCGACCGCCGCGATCTCCCGACTGCTGCGCTCCTGATCCGCTGCTCCTGATCCGCTCCTGATCAGTTGCTCTGCGAGTCAGTTGCTCTGCGAGAGGTCCTCGTCGCTGACGCGCTGCTGCGGGACCCGAGGCTGCTTCGGGTCCCGCTCCACACAGAGGATGGTGTCGATCCGCTCGGCTGTCAGCCGCTCGCCCGGGGTGGCGGCCGCCGCGATGATGAGATCGCTGTACATCTCGATCTCCGCCAGGGCGACCAGGTCGTCCGCAGCCATGCGTGCCACCTCCTCACCGTCGACGGGCAGTCAACTCCTTACAGAGTAGGCATGCCGTGCCGGGCGTGCATGGCACGTCTGGGCCATTTTGCTTTTACGGCAGGGCGCTCACTTGCTGCCGGCGGCCGCGCTCGGCGCGACGATGTCCGCGTCGGAGGGCACGGTGACCTGCACCGGCGAGCCGAACCCGGAGAAGACGCTCGTCGAGGTGACCATCGTCTGGTCCTTGGGCGCCGTGGAGCCCGGGACCTGGGCGAAGGTGAAGACCTCGACGATCTTGTTGATCCGGCCGTGCTCGTCCAGCCACACGTCGTAGGGGACTGCCTTCACCGTGAAGGTGTGCGCCGCCAGCGCCAGGCCCGCACTGGAGGGGCCGCCGGTGGCCTTGGCCGCGGCGGTGAGGTCGAGCGTGCCCCGGTAGTGCTTGAGGACGACGCCGTCGACCGTGGCCGAATCCACCAGCGTGGCCGTCTGCGCGCCGCGCAGCGCGTCGGCCGCGCTGGCCGGATCGGTGGCGCCGCTGCTCACCAGGTTGCCGTCGCCGAGCTGCTGCACGGAGAGCTTGACCCACTTGCCGGCCGGCACCTTGGCCCCACTGTTCTGCAGGTAGACCACACCCGGGCTGACGATCTCCGTCAGCCGGCCCGCCGGGGCGGAGCCGCTGCCGGCCGGAACGGACACCTCCAGTCGACCGAGGTGGGCGGAGTAGTCGTACACGCCCGTGCCGTGCAGCAGCATCTGCTTCTTGGCCGCGACGGTGTGGAGCGTGGTGACGTCCTGGAGCGAGCCGTTGTGGCCGGTGATGTCCGCGGCCGCGCGGACGGCCGACAGCGGATCGGCGGCCAGGCGGTCGTCCGCCGGGTTCACCTTGGCCGCCTGGGCGTCGCTGCTGGTGCTCGTCTGCCCCGAGGAGGAGCAGGCGGCCAGACCCAGCACCGCGACGACCGCGGTGGCGGCTGCGGCGGTGTGAAGAGCGGCGCGGCGGTACGGGCGAGACATACGGTCCTCCTGGGCACGGCGTGCGCGGCGTGGCGTGCGCGTAGTGCCCAACGAGCCGTCCTGGGGGAAGTTACGGCCGTCCGGGTTACCGTGGTGGGGTGACCCACGACGCGTGGCAGGTCTTTCCGCACCAGCGGCTCGAGGGAAGGCCTGAGCATCTGACGTCCGTGACGGAGAGAGGCGCGTTCGCCTTCGCCCGCTGCAGCTGTGGGTGGTACTCCCCGGCCCGTCGCTCACGCGACCGCGCCCGCCGGGACGCCGAGGAGCACCACGCCGAGGCGACGGCCACGTAGCCCGGCGGGACGTGCGGGACGTGCGGGGCGTTCGGGCCGTGCGGGACGTGCGCGCAGGGGACGCACGAGGGGACAGGCAGGGGTCGGGGAACACAGGGGATGGGAAATCGAGTGGTCCGGTCGCCGGGGGCTCTGCAACCCTCGCGGGGGATTGCACGTCTACTCCCGCGTAACCCCCTCTCGGGACGGTAGAAGGAAGAGCATGGGCGACCAGGGAACCACCCGCCGCAATCTGCTGCGGGCCGGCGGCGCGCTCGCGGCCGTGGCGGGCGTCGCGGCGTGCGGGGCGAAGTCCCGGCCGGCCGCCGCGGCCACCCCGTCCGGGCGGCCCGCGGGCACCGGCGGCACCGCCGCGGGCACCGGCCGGAATCTGGCCGGCAGCACCCCCGACTGGGCTGCGCTGGCACACCGCCTCTCCGGTCGGCTGATCCGGCCCGGTCAGGCCGACTACGCCGAGGCCGCCGAGCTCTTCCAGCCGCGGTTCGACACCGTGCGTCCCGCTGCGGTCGCCTACGCGGCCTCCGCGCAGGACGTCGCCGCGTGCCTCGCGTTCGCCCGCAGCGCCGGCGTACCGATCGTGGCGCGCAACGGCGGGCACAACTACGCCGGCTGGTCCACCGTGAGCAACGGCCTGGTGGTCGACGTGGGCCGGATGAACACCGTCCACGCCGGCGGCGCCACCGCGAGCGTCGGCGCGGGCGCGCGGTTGATCGACGTCTACACCGGCCTCGCGGCCTCCGGCCGCACCATCCCGGCCGGGTCCTGCCCCAGCGTCGGCGTCAGCGGCCTCACGCTCGGCGGCGGCGTTGGCGTGACCGGCCGCGCCAACGGCCTGACCTGCGACAACCTCATCGGTGCGGAGATCGTCACCCCGGACGGCCAGATCCGCGAGGTCGGCCCGGGCGCCGGCCAGGACCCGGACCTCTTCTGGGCGCTGCGCGGCGCGGGCGGCGGCAACTTCGGCGTGGTCACCCGCCTGGACTTCCGCACCCACGCGGCCGACGACTGCGCCTACGGCTTCCTGTCCTGGCCGTGGTCGCGCGCCCGGCAGGCCATCGAGGCCTGGCAGCGGTGGGCGCCGAAGGCGCAGGACAACCTCTGGGCCAACCTGCACCTCACCGCGGACTGGGACGGCACCCTGCGGGTCGAGTCCACGGTCAACCTCTACGGCGGCTCCCGCGCGGAGCTGGCCAACCTGGTGGACCGCCTGACGGAGCGTCCCTCGAGCGCGTCCTTCCACAGCGCCTCGTACCTGACGACGATGCAGGTGATGGGCGGCGTCGCCGGGGACACCGAGGCGCAGGCCCACGTCCCCGGTGTGCTGCCCGGCCACAGCCCCGCGGGCCGCGTCACCCGCTCCTCGTACGGGGCCCGCTCGGACTTCTTCACCCAGCCGCTCACCGGCGCCGGCGCGGCGGCGGTCGTCGCCGCGGTCGCCCGCTACCGCAGCTACGCGCCGAAGGGCGGCCACGCCGCGGTGGCCTTCGACGCGCTCGGCGGGGCGATCAACCGCGTCGGCGCGCACAACACCGCGTTCGTCCACCGCAGCGGGCTCTTCCTGGCCCAGTACTCGGCGGACTACCCGGCCGGGGTGACCGGCGGCACCGCCGCGAAGCACAGCTGGGCCTGGGTCGACAACACCTGGGACGCGATGCGCCCGTACGCGAGCGGCGAGGCCTACCAGAACTACGTCGACCCGCAGCTGCACGGCTGGGAGCAGGCCTACTACGGCGCGAACGCGGCCCGGCTGCGGCAGGTGAAGAAGCAGTACGACCCCACGGGCCTGTTCCGCTTCCCCCAGGGCGTCCCGCTCGCGTGACCGTCCGCCCGAACGGGTCAGGCGGCCAGGTCGTGCGGGGGCTCCTCCGGGGCGGTCTCCGCGGGGTTCCCGGTCCGGGCGGCGCGGGAGCGGACCGCCTTGGGGGCGGTGACCAGGGGACGCAGCGCCGTGCGCGTGAGCGCGTGCGTGAACGGCGTCAGCACGGCCATCGCGACCGGGGCGAGCAGCAGCACCGTCGCGGTGCCCAGCGCGAAGCCGCCGAGGACGTCCGAGGGGTAGTGCACGCCCATGAAGACCCGCAGGAAGCCCTCGAAGAAGGCGAGCGCGATCCCGACCAGCCCCAGCCGCCGGTCGACCAGCAGCAGGCCGACGGCCAGCGCCATCGTGAAGGTGGCGTGGTCGCTCGCGAAGGACCCGTTGGCCTGGTGGCTCATCAGCAGGTCGAGCTGGCCCGGGTGGGAGACGAAGGGACGCGGACGCTGGACCATCGCCCGTACGGGCAGGTTCAGCAGCAGCGCCATACCGGCCGCGAGGCCCGCCCACAGGACCCCGGCCACGGCGACGGGCGCGCCCTTGCCGCGTCTCGCCCGCGCCCACGCGGCGAGCAGCAGCAGGACCGAGCCGAGCGGGACGCCGTACTCACCGAGGAAGGCCAGCGCCGAGTCCAGGGCCTGCGGCAGGCTCGTCGCCAGTCCGTTGACCGCGGAGACCAGCGACCAGTCGAGGCTTCCCCCGCCACCGCCGTCCGCCAGTAGCGTGACCACCCCGCACACCTCCGCGCCTCAAGCCCATACCCGTTGAGCAACCCCCGTTGCGTCGTTGCACCAAGGTCAAGTGTGCTCGCCTGACAGCGGGCACAACGGAGCGAATGCCCCATAGTGTTCCGCTCACCCCGGAAGTTATCGGAATGTTGCGCTTCGCTCACGGGACCGGCACAACCGACACGGGTGCCGCACGCACGTCTGCGGGACGGTCACCGTCCGTTGGCGATCGTGCCGTTGGTCTGCACGGTCGGCAGGGCCGCCGCGCCGTCGGTGGTGACGCGGGTGGCCCCGAAGTAGTCGCCCTCGGAGTCGATGGAGTCGTAGCGGATCACCGCGCCGGTGTGCGGGGCGTTGATCATGTAGCCGCCGCCGACGTAGATGCCGACATGGTGGATCTGCGAGGGGTCGTTCGGGTCGTGCGAGAAGAACACCAGGTCGCCCGGCTGGAGCTGATCCCGGCTCGGGTGCGGACCGGCGTACCACTGGTCGGCGGCGACGCGCGGCAGCTTGATCCCGACACTCGCGTACGCCGCCTGGGTGAGGCCGCTGCAGTCGAAGCGGTAGCCCTGGGAGGCCAGGCCCTCGCCGCCCCACAGGTAGGGCGTGCCGAGCTTGCTCTGCGCGAAGTAGATCGCCCCGGCGGCCTGCGAGGAGAACGAGACGGTCGTCGCGGCCGTGAAGGAGAGCGCCAGCTTCTTGATGTTCTCGACGTAGTGCTGCGTCTCCGGGATCGGCGGGACACCGCCCGCGCTGATCACCGCGTACGGACCGGCGTTGTAGGCGGCCAGCATGTTCGCGGTGCGGTCGCCGGGCACGCTCGCGACGTCCTTGGCGAGCTGGCAGTCGTAGGAGGCGGCGGAAGGGATCGCGTCGGCCGGGTTCCACACGCTGGGGGTGTGGGTGTGGGTCGGGTCGATGCCGTAGATCTTCCACGTGCCCGGCATGAACTGCGCTATCCCCTGCGCACCGACGGGACTGACGGCGCCGGGCGTGAACCCGCTCTCCTGGTACAGCTGAGCGGCCAGCAGAGGCGGCGTCAGTTCCGGGCAGAGATTGCCCCACTTCTGGATGAGGCTCGTGTAGGCGGTGGGCACCGTCCCCGGCGCGAGCGTGGTCGCCCCCTGCGCGGCGGCCTGGTCCAGGTTCCCCGCGGTGATCATCACGGCGACGACGAACGACCCGAACAACCCGCACAGCCCGGCCGCGAGCCCGCCACCGAGCAGCGCCTTCCGCCGAACCGCCATCAGGGCCTCCTCCCAGCGTGGTCCAGGTGGTTCGGGCGAGGTTACGGTGCGTCATCCGCCAGTGTCGGTGAGAGCGTTGCCCATGGCAATCACCGGTGATACAGACAGTAAGCGGTAGGGTCGGGCGAGCGACGGAGCGACGTCATTGCAGTCATTGCGCGATCAGGCCCCATCGTGGCAGTTGTGACGAGAGCCTCGGCAGGGAACTGCCAAGAAGTGGCCAAGTCGACATCGGATCTGGCCAAGAATAGGGCTGGGCCCTTCGCCATGGCCGGGCGCTGGGCTTTGAATGATGATCAGGTGGGTGGTTGCTGTGTATCTGAGTGCTGGCAAGGGTGACATCAACACCATCATCGGTGGCATCGCGCCCAACTGGGGCCCGTTCGCCAACCTGGGCAACCAGGCCCGGACGATGGTGGAGGTCGTGATGGCGGTCGCCATCCTCGGCTGCCTGGCGATCGCCATCTGGGGCGCCGCCAAGCAGCGGATCGGCGCGACGGCGCTGCGTGACACGTTCAGTGCGGAACAGGGCAAAGGGCTGATCATCGCCGGGTTGACCGGCGTGTTCATCATCGGTTCGCTGGGGACTCTCTTCACCATTGTCTATGGGATGGCGATCTGATTAGTCGTCTGAATCCCGTTTCTGCTGTCCACTTCGGGTGGACTAGCCCGAAATGACTAGTCCGGTTCGGTGAATCCCCGCCCACGGGCCACCGTCCGGGTGACAGAGTTGACACACACCCTTCCCGGGGTGTGCGCCCGCTTGCCCGACTGCCCGCCCACCCTCGTCCCAAGGGGGCTGCCGTGTCCGTGTCCGACGACCAGCCGCACACGCGTACCCGCCTCCCGGCGGGCGAGCAGCCCATGGGGCCGCAGGCCCCTGGCTTCGGACGCCTCCGCATGCTCGGCGGGGTCTTCGTCGTCGTCTTCCTCCTGGTGATCGCGGTCGCGGTGATCAACCGCACGAACGGCTCCCCCACGACCGGCCCCGCCACCCACTCCAACGACGCCGGCACAGCCGTCTCCCCCACCGCCCCGACCGGCACCCAACCGGTCACCACGACGGCCCACGGCATCGGCGTCCAGTACCCCCACACGAGCGAGGGCGCGCAGAGCGCCGCGGCGAACTACTCGGTGGCGCTGGGCTCGAGCGAGATGTACGCGACGGCGTCGCGGCACGCGATCATCGCGACCGTCGCCGACCCCAGTGCGATGGCCACCCTAAACAGTCGCTTCGATGCCTCGTACAGCGCTGAAGCCGCACAGTTCGGCCTGACGAACGGCCGGGCACCGAGCGGGCTCACCTTCGTCTCGCGCTCGGTCCCCGTGGGCACCAAGATCGACGGCTTCACCGACTCGGGGGCCACCGTCGAGATTTGGAGCACGTCAATCGGAGGGCTCGCCGGCCAGGGATCCACCCGGCCAGTAACCGAGTACTGGTACACGCTCACCCTCAGGCTCGTCTGGTCCGGGAATGACTGGAAGGTGAACGACTTCTCTCAGGTGTCCGGTCCGACACCCATCAGCGGAAGTCAGGCTGTCTCCAGCTATGGGGATCTGGCGAGTGCCGTCAACCAGTTCGGAGGTTTCCGCTATGCCCGTTGACCTCCGCAGGATCGTCCCTGTCGCGGCAGGACTGTCCGCGCTGCAGCTCCTGGTCCTGGCAGGAACCGCCGCAGCCGCCCCGGGGCCCATCTCACCGTCGCCGTCGGCCAGCCCGAAGGACTGCAAGGGGCTCTTCGGCATGGCCGCTCAGGCGTGCCAGGCCGGCCAGAACACGAACACGTCCGGCTCCTTGCCCGGCTCCATCGACCCGGTCCAGTCGCTTGCGAACAGCTGCGCCAACGCCGCCGCCTGGATCGTCCGCAAGCTCTCCGACGGGATCGACAGCACCACCAACGTCGACTTCACCAACTCCGCCTTCCTCAAGCAGTACGCGATCGTCTTCGCCGCCGCCACCTTCCTCACGCTGCTGCTCTGGCTCCTCGCCGTGATAAAGCGCGCCGCGCGTGGGGTCCCGCTGCACACCGCGTTCGGGGAGGCCATCGGCTACCTGTGGCTGACCGTGCTCGCCTCCGCGTTCACGCCGTTGATCCTGTACACCGTCGTCAGTGCCACGGACGGGATCACCCAGGGCATCGCCGCCGGGACGAAGACCGATACCGCGACGTACCTCGGGACCTTCGCGGACACCCTCACCTCGGGGAAGATCGGGGGTGGGCCGATCATCCTCGTGCTGGTGAGCCTGATCGCGATCGTCGCCGCGGCGATGGTGTGGTTGGAGATGTTCGTCCGGGCGGCCATGCTCTACGTCGGGGCGCTGCTCGGCACCGTCGTCTACGCCGGGATGGTCGACAAGCAGCTGTGGAAGCACGTCCGCCGCTGGGCCGGGCTGATGATCGCCGTCATCCTCGTCAAGCCCGTCATCGTGATCGTGCTCGGGCTGGCCGGGGCCGTCGCGTCCTCCGCCGGGGCCAATGACGCGTTCGCGACCGTCACCTCGGGTGTGGCGATCCTCGTGCTGTCCATCTTCGCCAGCTCCGTGATCTACCGGTTCGTGCCCGGCTTCGGCGACGACATGGTCGCGATGCGGCGCGCCCGCGCCCAAGCGGTGAGCGCCGGCCGGGCCGTCGTGAACGGGCCGGCGAACTTCATGAAGCAGGGCATCAGCACCCACGCCGGCCGCGACGGCGAGAACGGTGGGGGCAGCGGCGGCGCAGCCGCAGGCGGCGGGAGTGTCACGCCGGGCATCGCCGCGCACGCGACCCGCAACGCGCCGGCCCCCGCGGCCCCGCCCGCGCAGGGCGGCAGCCCTGACGCCACCCGAAGCACCAGTACCACCAGCACGTTCGCCAAGGGAGGCGGAAGCCAGCCGTGACCACCCCACCCGTCGGGCAGTACCGGCGCACCTACCTCATCGGCAAGGCCAAGCCGAATGCGGTGATCGGGCGGAACCGCGAAGGCGGCGAGGTCTTCCTGATCATCTTCTGCGCCTTCCTCGGCATGATGTGGGGGATCCTCGTCCCGATCCTCCTCATCCGGCTGATCGGCCTGATCGGGTTCCCGCTGCTCGGCTTCGGCATCGTCTACGTGCCCTACCGCAAGCGGACGTTCTACAAGTGGGCGGAGATCAACCGCAGCTACAAGCGGATCGCCCGCTCCCCCGCCGCCGGCTACCGCTCCCCCGCGATGGAGGCCGGCACCCGGCTCTCCGGCGACGAGGTCGAGATCGGCCCGCCGCCCGGCATCGGACGGATCCGCTGGCTCGCCGCGCCGTTCGGGCCGGACGAGGTGGCCGTGCTGCTGCACCTCGACCGCCGCACCGTCACCGCCGCCATCGAGATCGAGGGCCCCGGCGTCGGCCTGCGCGACAGCGAGGACCAGGAAGCCCTGGTGGAACGGTTCGGCACGCTGCTGCGCCACGTCGCCAACGGCGACGGCTTCGTGACGCGCCTGCAGATGCTCGCCCGCACCCTTCCCGCCGACCCCGACGCGCACGCCAAGGACGTCGCCCGGCGCGGCGACGACGCCTCCCCGCAGTGGCTCAAGGAGTCCTACGACCAGCTCCAGGCGATGGTCTCCACCTCCTCCGAGCAGCACCGCGCCTACCTGGTCGCCTGCATGCCCTACACCCGCGAGCTCGCCGCCGAGGCCCAGGCGATGGGCCGCACGGCACTGGGTCGCGCCCGCGGTGACGAGGGCCTGGCCGCCGTCATGGCTCGCGAGCTCACCGACATCTGCGCCCGCCTCGCCGAGGCCGACATCCGCGTCCGCCAGCCGCTCGGGCAGGCCCGGCTCGCGTCACTGCTGCACTCGATGTACGACCCGGACCACCAGATCGACCACATCCAGGCCATGTCCAAGCGCAACGCCTGGCCGGCCGAGCTGGACGCCACCAACGCCAACTACCTCCAGGCCAAGACCCGCGAGTCGGTCACCCGGGAGCCCTGGTGCCACGCCACCGCGTGGGTCAAGGAGTGGCCGCTCACCCCCGTCGGCGTCAACTTCCTCGCGCCGCTGCTGGTGCACACCCCGGACGTGATCCGCACCGTCGCCGTCTGCATGGACCTGGAGCCCACCGACGTCGCCATCGAGCGGATGCTGACCGAGAAGACCAACGACGACGCCGAAGCCAGCCGCGCCGCCAAGATGAACCGCACCATCGACCCGCGCGACCTGGCCCACAGCGGCCGCGTCGACCAGCGCGGCGAGGACCTCGCCTCCGGCGCCGCCGGGGTCAACCTGGTCGGGTACATCACCGTCAGCTCACGCTCCCCCGAAGCGCTGGCGCGCGACAAGCGCACCATTCGCGCCTCTGCCGGAAAGAGCTATCTCAAGCTGGAATGGTGCGACCGGGAACACCACCGTGCCTTCGTCAACACCCTCCCCTTCGCCACCGGCATCCGCCGCTGACCCCCACCCGCACCCCCGAACCATCCCTGGAGGCCGGCCATGGCAGCACCGCTCGGAGGCATCACCGAGGGGTTCACCAGCTTTCTCTTCGGCAAGAACGAGACGACCCGGCTTCCGGTGCGCACCTCCACCGGACAGGCCCAAGCCGTCTACCTGCCGACAGCCGCCCCCGGCCTGGGCGACTCCGGCGTGATCATCGGTCGTGAGGTCTACAGCGGCAAGGGCTACGTCTACGACCCCTTCCAGCTCTACGGCCAGCAGCTGCCCGCTCCGCACTGGCTGGTGCTGGGCGAGTCCGGCAACGGCAAGTCCGCGCTGGAGAAGACCTACGTGCTGCGGCAGCTGCGCTTCCGCGACCGGCAGGTCGTCGTCCTGGACGCGCAGGGCGAGGACGGCGTCGGCGAATGGAACCTCATCGCCCGCGCCCTGGGGATAACGCCGATCCGGCTCGACCCGATGGCGGCCCTCGACGGCGGCGTCAAGCTCAACCCGCTCGACCCGTCCATCACCCTGAACGGGCAGCTGGCTCTGCTGCGCACCATCATCGAGGTCGCGATGGGGCGCGGCCTGGAGGAGCGCGCCGGTTTCGCGCTCAAGGCCGCGCACGCGCACGTCATCGCCACCGTGACGGAACGCCAGCCCGTCCTGGGCGACATCATCGACTCCCTGCGCTCCCCCAACACCGACTCCATCGACGCGCTCGGCGTCTCCCTGGAGGAGATCCAGACCTGGGGCCTCGACGTCGCCCTCGTCCTGGACCGCCTCGTCGACGGCGACCTGTGCGGCATGTTCGACGGCCCAACGACGACCGGTATCGACCTGGACGCGCCGCTGATCGTCTTCGACCTCTCGCACATCGACCGCAACTCGATCGCCATGCCGATCCTGATGGCGATCGTCGGCGTCTGGCTGGAGCACACCTGGATCCGCCCCGACCGGAAGAAGCGCATCTTCCTCGTCGAGGAGGCCTGGCACATCATCAACTCGCCCTTCGTGGCCCAGCTCTTCCAACGCCTGCTCAAGTTCGGGCGGCGCCTCGGCCTGTCGTTCATCGCGGTCGTGCACCACCTCTCCGACGTGGTCGACGGCGCGGCCGCCAAGGAGGCGTCGGCCATCCTGAAGATGGCCTCCACCCGCACCATCTACATGCAGAAAGCCGACGAGGCCCGGGCAACGGGCCGGGTGCTGGGCCTGCCGCGCTGGGCGGTCGAGATCATCCCGACGCTGTCGCCCGGCATCGCGGTCTGGGACGTCAACGGCAACGTGCAGGTGGTGAAACACATCATCACCGAGCACGAGCGGCCCCTGGTCTACACCGACCGTGCCATGACGGAGGACGCCATCGCCGAACGCACCCGCGCCTCCCAACAGCTCGCGGACGACCCGGCAGCGTGATGTCCGACCAGCGCTCCCCGTCCTTGCCTCCCCGGTCCGCCACGCCTCAGACACCGCGGCGGACCGGAGGCGTTCCCGACGGCGCGATCGTCGGTCTGCTCGCCGTCCTGCTCGGCACGACCGCCCTGGTCTGGGCGGCGACGGGGCTCGGCGCCCTCGTCTCGCACGGGCATCTCCCGCACCCGCTGCCGTTCCTGTCCACAGCGGTCGCGATCCGCCACCTCGCCACGGCCCCCAACGACCTCGCGGGCGCCTGGCCCGGCACTCCCAGAGCCGACCTGCCCTCGCCCGCCGCCTTCTGGCTCACCTTCTTCGCCCTGCTGTCCGTGGCCCTGACGCTGCTGCTCTCCGCAGCCGCCGCCCGCGCCAAGCGTCGCGCCGCGCACCAGGCGCAGGCCGCGTGGCGCGCCGGGGCCCCGGGGGGACAGAGCGCGGCAGGAGGCGACGGGGAGCCAGGACACGACGGCGCCTACCAGGAGCGGCCGCCCGGCGCAGCACCGGTCGCCCGTCCGACCCACCCGGAGGGTTGGGGCGCATCGGGCGTACCCGACACATCCGGGGGCTGGGGACCGCAGGTCGGTCCGCCAGGACCGCGCCGCGCACCGGGTGCGGGTGGCCCCGCGCAGCCGACCGCTCCACTCACCGTGCCGCACCCGGACCACCGGGCCTCCTCCGGCCGGCCCGACGGCAGCGGCACCCGCCCGGCGACCGGCCGGGCGGCCGAGGCCGACTGGGCGTCGGCACCCGGGACGGCGGCCGGGACGGCGGGCGGGGCAGCAGCGGGGACAGCAGGCGTGCCGACCGGCGGCTGGGCGGACGCGACCGTGGTGGCAGACGTGGCCGAAATCGCCGGAGCCTCCCAGGCAACCCCGGCGCCGACCGGGCCTGTCGGGGCACCGGCCCCCGGCGGGCTCGTCCCCCGGCCCGCAGGGGCGACGGCCGCCGGATGGGCCCGCACCGATCGGGAACCCGCCGTCGTGCGGCGCTTCACCATGCCGGCGCACGGCACACTCTGCGTCTTCGCGCCGGAAGCGGGCAGCGTCGCGCGGCGCGCGCTGGTCAGCGGCGTGATCGCAGGGGCGACGAGCGGGCCGCTGGTGGTCGTCACGGCCGACACGCACCTGTGGGACGTCCGGCCCCCCTACCGGCACGCCCTGCGGTTCGATCCCCAGCACCTGACCGCCGAGGACGCCGAGGACGCTGCGGAGACCCTGGACGGCACGGTCACCCGCGGCCGGTGGGCGCCGCAGAGCGGCTGCGCCGAGCCGGTCGTCGCGTCGGCACGCGCCCGCGCCCTGCTCCTGCCGACGGTGCGACCGGTCGCCGACCGCGAGGAGCAAGCGGCCCGCGCCCTCGCGGAGACCCTGCTGCGCTGCTGGCTGCGCGCGGCCGCACTGGACGGCCGCCCCTTCCGCCACGTGGCCCGGTGGGTGGGGGGCGTGACCGGCACGGGTGCCGGCACGGGGCGTCAGGAGGCCGTCGCGGTCCTGCAGTCGGCCGCGACCCCGGTGGACGTGGCAGCCGGGGAGGAGCCCTGGGCCGGGCAGCTCCAGTCGGCTCTGCTGCAGTCCGCACCCGCTCTCGACGCGGCCCTGGGCCGCGTCCGCGCGGCGCTGGGCGCGGTCGCGGAACTGCACGTGCTCGCCGCCTGCACCCCCAGCACCCCCGACTCCGCGCTGAACCCGGAGGCACTGCTGACCGGCGGCGCCGCCGGCAGCCTCTACGTCCTCGGCCGCGCCGGCGACGGTCGGCTCCGCGAGCCGCGGACCGACGCCGTGCCGCTCGGCCCTGCTGCCCACAGTGCGATGCCGTTGCTCTCCGCGCTTGTGGACGACGTGGTCCAGCGCGCCTGGCACGCGTCCCCGCAGAAGGGCTCCGAGGACCCCGCCCCTGGGCCGCTGCTGGTCCTCGACGACATCGCCGCCGTGGCGCCCTTTCCGACATTGCCGCAGCTCATGGCCGATGGCAGCGCCCAAGGACTGCGCGCCCTCGCCCTGCTGCGCTCCCCCGAGCAGGCACGCGCCCGCTGGGGCGAGCGCGCTGTCCACAGCCTGTGGACAAGTGCGGACCACCGCGCCGTCCTCGGCCCCCTCTCCCCGGCCCCGCTCGCGGCGCTCCTGGCCTCCGTCGGCGCCGCCGAGTACGCCCCCCAGCCGGGCCTGGCCGAGGACGAGCTCCTGCTGCTGCCCGGCCGGCAGCTGACGACGACGCCGCAACGTTTCCGTATCACCCTCCCGGGGGTGTGAACCGCGCCCCTGCCCACCCCTGGTGCCCTGCCGTACGCTCAGTGGTCCTGACACTCCGACGAAGGACCACGAAAGCAATGAGCAGCAACGGGGGTTGGTGGCAACCACCCACACCGCCGGGCCCACCGCCCGGCGGATCCTGGGGCCCGAACGGCCCGATGGGGCCGATGGGGCCGATGGGGCCCGGCCCGTGGGGGCGGGTTCCGATGGCGCCCAAGCCCGGCGTCATACCGCTCCGCCCCCTCGACATCGGCGAGATCCTCAACGCGGTCTTCGCGACGATCCGCTACAACTTCCTTGCGGTCTACGGGCTCCCGCTGATCACCGGGGTCGGCTGCACGGTGCTCTTCGCCGTCTTCGGCGCCATCGAGTGGACCCCGCTCCACAACTTCTATCTGGATGCCAAGGCCAACGTCGACAACTACGACTGGACCCCCAGCGGCTCCGAGATCGCCAACGTGGTCGTCGCCGTCGTCGTGCTGGCCCTGCTCATCCTGGTCACCTACCTGGCCACCTTGATCAGCGGGACGCTCAGCAGCATCGCGACCCTGCGCCACGCGGTCGTCGGCCGTCGGGTCGGGTTCCGCCAGATCCTCTCCGAGTGCACCCCGTACATCTGGCGGCTCACCGGCACGACGCTGTTGACGCAGCTGCTCTGCGGCGGCCCGTTCCTGCTGTCGTTCGGTGTGGTCCTGGCCCTGGCGCTCGTCGCCAACGGCTCCGGCGCTGCGGCGTTGATCGCCCTGCTCGGGTTCCTGCTCGCCGCGGCGTCCTTCGTGTGGTACCTGTACTCCTACATCCGGCTCGTGCCGGTCAACGCCACGGTCGTCCTCGAGGGCAAGCGCCCGGTCGAGGCGATCAGGCGGGCCTGGCGCCTGAACGAGGGATCCTGGGGACGCGCACTCGGCGTCACCCTCCTGGCCGCCCTGATCGGCGGGGTCATCCAGTACGGAGTCAACCAGATCCTCTCCCTCTTCTACCTCGGCGCACTGGGCCTGAGCGCCACCCCCGGCACGATCAACACCACCGACCCGGCCAACGCGAAGCACGTCCTGCTGACCGAGCTGGTGATCATCGCGGCCATGGTGCCGGTCAGCCTGCTGACCAGCCTCCTCACGCTCCCCCTCACGCCGCTCGCCCAGGGACTGCACTACATCGACCGCCGCATCCGTCGCGAGAGCCTGGACATCCAGCTCGCGGAGGAAGCCGGCATCCCCTTCCACGCCCCTCCGCCGCCCGCCACCCCGGCCGGCTGAAACGTGTGAAACGTGTGGGGCCTGGCGGACGCGAAAGCGTCCGCCAGGCCCCACACTTCGTTCTTCATTTCATGCCCACAACGCAGTGAAGCCCCCTGACTAATGGTCAGGGGGCTTCACTGTAAAGGTTGTTCGGCGGCGTCCTACTCTCCCACAGGGTCCCCCCTGCAGTACCATCGGCGCTGTGAGGCTTAGCTTCCGGGTTCGGAATGTAACCG
>NZ_FOAZ01000036.1 GCF_900109465.1 Streptacidiphilus jiangxiensis | reverse complement strand
GGTCACCACCACCACGCACAAGACCCTGGGCGGCCCGCGCGGCGGCGTCATCCTGTGCAAGGCCGAGCTCGCCAAGAAGATCAACTCCGCGGTCTTCCCCGGCCAGCAGGGCGGCCCGCTCGAGCACGTCATCGCCGCCAAGGCCGTCTCCTTCAAGGTCGCCGCCACCGACGAGTTCAAGGACCGCCAGCGCCGCACGCTGGAGGGCGCCAAGATCCTCGCCGAGCGCCTGACCCAGGCCGACCTGACCGACGCCGGCGTCTCCGTCCTGTCCGGCGGCACCGACGTCCACCTGGTCCTGGTCGACCTGCGCAACTCCGAGCTCGACGGCCAGCAGGCCGAGGACCGCCTCCACGCGATCGGCATCACGGTCAACCGCAACGCCGTCCCGTTCGACCCCCGCCCGCCGATGGTCACCTCCGGCCTGCGCATCGGCGCCCCGGCGCTGGCCACCCGCGGCTTCACGGCCGAGGACTTCCGCGAGGTCGCCGACGTCATCGCCGAGGCCCTCAAGCCGACCTTCGACGAGGCCAGGGCCGCCGAGCTGTCCACCCGCGTCAGCGCGCTGGCCGCGAAGCACCCGCTCTACACCCACGTCGGTGGCGGCGCCTCGCCCACGAGCTGACGGACGGAGCTCGGGTTCGCGGCTCCTCGACCGTCCGGCACGCTGTGCTGCACGACCCCTTACATCGGCGCGTGGAGACCGTCCTCCGCGCGCCGCACGAGTCGCCCACGGCCGACCAGTTCGAGCACGAGGACCACGGCCACCGACTCCACCAGGAGCAGCGCGATGAGCACGAACAGCTGCACCGCGCCTGCGGACAGCGCCGAGGCGCCGCCGAGGAGGACGCCCACGAACGCGCCGGGCAGGGTGACCAGGCCGACGGTCCGTGTCTGGTCGAGCGCCGGGACCAGGGCGGTCGCCGTCGCCCGGCGCACCACCATGAGGCGGGCCTCGCGCGGCAGGAAGCCCAGTGCGAGGGCTGCCTCCACCTCCCCGTAGCGCTGCTGCAGCTCGCTGTCGGCCCGCGATCCGGCGAGGGAGGTGGCAGTCAGCGCCCCGCCGATCAGGATGCCGGCGACCGGGATCACCGAGATGCCCTTGGCGGGCAGCAGCCCGGACGCCAGCAGCAGGCCCAGCACCGGGAAGACACCGACCCCGATCGGCAGGGCGGCCCAGGCCCAGTCCCACCCCGGCCCCCGCTGCGCCCGCCGGCCGGCGGTGCGGACGGCCACGGCGAACATCAGCGCGACGAAGACCGAGGACCACAGCAGCGACCGCACCACCCAGGCGATGACGAACGCGACGGCGGCCAACTGCACGACCGCCCGCAGTCCGGCCCGCAGCACCGCCCGTCCCTGACCGAGCCTGCCCCATCCCGCCACGGCCACGGCCGCGGCGAGCAGGAGGACGACGGAAACGCCGAGCGCCGGGCGGACGGTGAGGAGCTGCTGATTTCCTGCGGCTATCTGTTCGATCACTGCGCCACCCTACGGTTCCTCCCTCCCACGGAAACAGGCGCACCGGGGACACCCGATGCGCCTGTTTCGTCCTTCCACGGCGGGATATGACCGCTGCGCCCTATCGTGGACTACGCCTCGGTGCCGGACGCACCGGACGTGCCGGACGTGTGGGAAGCGCCGTCCCCGGGCGAACTCCATGCCTCGTCCGCGTGCAGGCGCACCGACATCTCGACCAACTGGGTGGGGGTCAGCTTGCCGTCGACGTGACCGTGCCGGAGCAGCCAGCGCTGGTGCCGCAGCGACGGCGGGGTGATCCGACGCGCGACCAGACCGACCAGGTCCCGGCCCGCCGCCGTGATCAGCGTGGTGACCGTCGTGGTCAGCCCGGCCACCACAGCCGCCGCCAGCGCGTGGCCGGGGGTCGCGGCGCCGACGATCGCCGCCGGGGTGCCGGCGGTGATGCCGGTGACCGCAGGAAGGACGTGTCGCGCCACGGTGCGGGCGCGCTGCGAGGAACGGGTCATGATGCCTCCTCGGGCTCGGGGCCGTTCGGAGGGTCGGGCCGGGTTTCCGCGGTCTTCCGCGGAGCAAATTCAAGATTTTTCTGAAGGACGTGTCCGGAGTCCCGCCCGACGGGGCCTGCGGGCCGAAGGGGGACGGGACCCGTGGCCGATGCCGTGCTCGCCTCGCTGACCGAGGAGGAACTGCTCACCTGCCTGCGCCAGCAGCCGCGCCCGCCCGTGCAGGCGAGGACGGAGATCTCCCAGGAGATCGTCCGGCGGGCCTGGCCGACCTCGAGCTCGGTGCTGGAGCGTGTCTTCGAGCCCGGCGAGCATCGGGTGACCTGGGACAGCGCCTGCCAGGAGGCGAACCGCCTGCTGGAGGAGGTGCGTTGGCCACGGCAGAACCTCGACGCCTGGATGGCGGAGATCGTGCTGCTGACGGCGTGGCACGAACCCCGCGCCGGCAAGGAGTCACGCACGCGGGCGCTTGCGGCCCTGCTCGAACATCACCGGCCGTGGCTCCACCGCACGCTGGCGCGCCGCCTGCGCAACCAGGACAGAGCCGAGGACGTGGTCCAGGACCTGGTCATCGACCTCTGGAACGCCCTGGAGGCCGGAAACCTGCCGCAGTCCGACCGGTTCCGCGCCTGGATCGGGGGCTTCGTCCGCCATCGGACGGCTCGCTACTGGACGGAGACAGGCAAGGCCGAACTGCTGGGCCTGACCGAGGACACCGTGGGTGAACTGGCCGACCAGCGGCTGCCTCTACCACTGCCCCCGGGCCACCACGCCGTGCGCCTGACCGACTTCCACCAGCTCTTCCCCCAGGTCCAGGGGACCTTGGAGCCTGAGGACGCGCAACTCTTCGAGTTGCGCGTGCAGCGCGGGATGACGATCGCCGAGACGGCGGCGGTGCTGGGACGTCCGGACAGCCAGATGGAGCGGGCGGCCAGGAAGCTGGATGTGACGCTGGGTGCGCGCTTCCGCATGCTGCTCCTCGTCTCGTACGGCGATCGCGGCCGCTGCGCCGCGCTGACCGGCCTGCTGGACCGGCACCGGCACGACGGGCGCGTCCGGTTCACCCGCCTGCTGTGCGACGAGGTCGCTCAGCACCTGCGCGACTGTACGCGCTGCCGCGAGCAGTTGCGGTGCCTGCACAAGGTTCCGGTGACCGAGTGCGGCACCTGCCTGATGTGCCGGCACGGGCGGGGCGACTGCGGGCTCTGCCGCAGGGAGATGGCACGCCTGTACTGGAGGGCGACGCCGGTTCTGGTCCCGCTCGTCTTCGGCGCCGCATTCCGCGAGCGGATCGGGGACGGGCTCCGGCTCGCAGCGGCCGCCGGATCGGCGGGGAGCAACAACGCGTCGGGAGGAACAGCGGGTTCGCCCGTGTCCAGGCCGCCCGGTCGCCCCGTCGAGGAGCAGCGCGGGCCGGGTGCCGCATCGCGGCCCCGGTTCCGACGGCGCCTCGTGCGCAGCCTGGCGGGCGTCACGGCCGTCGTGACCGTCGTCGCGATCCTGCTGGCGGTCCGACCCGGTCAGGGCGGGCACGGCGCCGGGGACGGACAGGCCGTGGCGGCGTCCATGCCGCTCGTCGCCTACGCCACGCCGACCGGGATCCTGACCAGGCAGGGCGCGGCCGGTGAGCACCTGGTGACCAAGGTGCCGACGGGCACGCAGGTCACCGAGTTGTCCTGGTCGATGGACCACCACTGGCTCGGCTGGACCACACTGCCGACCACCTCCGGCGGCGGCACCCTCCAGGTGCACCTGACCTCGCTCGCCGACGGCGTCTCGCACAGCTGGGACTGCGCCGCGTGCACCGGGATCGGATTCCTCGGCGATCAGCTCTACTCGACGCAGAACGCCACGAGCCTGACGACCTTCCCTCAGAGCGGCGCCGCGCCCGGTGTCCTGACACTCCAGGGTCTCCCTCCGGCGGTGAGCACGCTCAACCCCGACCAGCTGAGCCTGGAGGTCCTGCGGCCGACCTCGGCGGGCAACGAACTGCTGCTCTTCTGGGCCGACTCCACGGGCGGTGCACCGGTGATGCGTCTGCTGCGGGCCGACGCCCGCGGCCTGGTCGCCTCCGTCACCAGCGGCCAACTCCCGGCGGCGCCCGGCGGCGACCGCGCCCAGGGCGAACCGACCTCCCTCAGCCCGGACGGATCCATGCTCGCCTACGGCGGCAACGTCCTGGGCGGGGACGTCTGCGAGTCCTCCGATTCGGTCACCGTCGTGAACCTGGGCACGGGTCAGCAGGTGGCCTCGGTCCAGCTTCCCGGGACGACGGCCCACCCGACGCGCGTCGTCAGCGTCTGGACGGACGGCCACGGGACCGTCTACGCCGGCGCCTTCCCGCAGGCCTTCACCTGTCCGCCCGTCGCGTCGCCCTCGCCGAGCGCGAGCCCCGGGGCGCCCGCTCCGGAGATCTACCGACTCGACGGCGGCACCTGGACCGATACGCACACCACCGCATCCGCCGAGGCCGAGACCGCCACCGGTTGGTCGGCGCTGATCCCCGTGGCCGCGCCGGCGCCCACGGCGTCGGCTTCCGCCGGGTCCGCCCGGCAACTACGACTGCCCACGGACACGACGGCCTTCGCCTGGGCGCCCGCGTCCTGGACCACCCCGGTCCTCGGCCGGCTCTGGTCGACGTATCAACAGGGATTCGGTCAGGTGGCACCCGTGTCCGTGTTCAACGGTGGCGATCCGACCGGTGCGATCCAGGGCATGCACTGGACCTCCTGGGGCGGTCCGCAGGCCGTCGGCACCGGCACCGGCTGGTACCCGGGAACGAACGTGGCCAACGGCCACCCGAGCCCAGCGCGGCTCGTCGCCTCCGACCTCGGCCTGTGCGACGGAATCCTCGCCTACCGGGCCGTCGACTGGTACTTCCCGCAGGAATCGGGCACCAAGCCCACCGCTCACTACTCGATCTGCAACTGAGGTCAGTAGCACCAACCTTCCTGGGACTGTCCGTAGTCACCGCCGTTGTAGTACCAGTGCAGGGATCCGAGCGCGGTCTCCTCGGAGGTCGGGCAGTTGTCACCGGAGAACACGGCCGCCTGGTACTCGTCGCGGGGCGAGTAGTGCACGTCGACCGGCGTGCTGTAGACGTCGGGCGAGCCGACCCCGATGTCGCCGGAGTCGTAGCTGAACAGCCAGTTCGAGTTGCTGTCGATGATGAGGGCGTCAACGGTCGAACCCGCGTTGGCAGGGTTGGTCCGGAACCCGTACGACCACTGGAAGTGAGCCCGGATGGCGCCACCGCCCCCGCAGTAGGGGAGGAACTGCTGCTCGACCTGGCCGGCGTAGGTGCCCCGAACGGTCAGGTTGCCGGGGCTGCCGATGTTGATCCAGGAGCCGCACGAGTTCGAGCTGGCCTGCGCCGTGCCGGCCGTGGTGACGGTGGCTGCGCCGGCCAGGGCGAGGGCGGCGACGGTGACGGCCATGGAGCGGCGGGCCTTGGAGAGCTTGAGCATGGGTGCTGTCTCCTTTTCGACGACCGGCCTCCACTCCCGTGCGGGGAGGCCGACAGCGGCTCGTGAAGCCCTGCACACGCCAGTCTTGAGCAACGCCAACTCGCCTTCAAAGGCGCTCGGTTGGACCCGGTTGAATCCGGTTGCCGGAGGGACGCGACGCTGCGCGCGCTCGCAGCCGGACTACGCCCACTCCTGCAGGGCGAACAGCTCCAGGTGCCCGCAGCTCGTGCAGCGGAACGCGTGGATCTCCCTGCGCCGGCGCCCCATCCTCCTGGCGCCGCCGAGAGGGCCGCGCTGGAGGACCCCCGCGATCCAGCGGGTTGCGCCGGAGCCGCGGGGGTCGTCGAGGAAGCCCGGTTCGAGCTCCTGGGCGTCGCAACTGGTGCAGCGAGTCGGTTCGGTCATGGCGCGGAGCGTAACCGATCACGCCAACGGCGTCGTGGTGAAAGTTTCCTGGCGTGCGGTCAGTCGACGGCAGCCGACCGGTGCCGGTAGAACTCCGTGTGCTCCGGCTCCAGCGGGGTGTTGCCGAGCAGGAGGTCGGCGGACTTCTCCGCCAGCATCATCACCGGCGCGTAGATGTTGCCGTTGGTCACGTACGGCATGGCCGAGGCGTCGACGACGTGCAGCCCCTCCAGGCCGTGGACCTGCATGGTGGCCGGGTCGACGACGGACATGTCGTCCGTGCCCATCTTGCAGGTGCAGGACGGGTGCAGGGCGGTCTCGCCGTCGCGCGCGACCCAGTCGAGGATCTGCTCGTCGCTCTCCACCGACGGGCCGGGGGAGATCTCGCCGTCGCTGAACGGGGCAAGAGCGCCCTGGCCCAGGATCGAGCGGGTGACCCGGATCGCCTCCACCCACTCGCGGCGGTCCTGTTCCGTGGAGAGGTAGTTGAAGCGCAGCGCCGGATGGACGCGCGGGTCCAGGGACTTGATCTTCACCGACCCGCGGGCGTCGGAGTACATCGGACCGATGTGCACCTGGTACCCGTGCCCGCCCGCCGGCGCGGATCCGTCGTAGCGGACGGCGATCGGGAGGAAGTGGAACATCAGGTTGGGGTAGTCGACCTCGTCGTTGCTGCGGACGAAGCCGCCGCCCTCGAAGTGGTTCGTCGCCCCTGGCCCGCTGCGCAGGAAGAGCCACTGGGCGCCGATGAACGGCCGCCGCCACATCTGCAGCTGCGGCTGCACGGAGACCGGCTGCTTGCACGCGTGTTGGACGTAGACCTCCAGGTGGTCCTGGAGGTTCTCGCCGACGCCGGGCAGGTGGTGCACGGGTTCGACCCCGAGCGCGGCCAGCTCGTCCGCGTTGCCGACGCCGGAGAGCTGCAGCAGCTGAGGGGAGTTGATCGAGCCGCCGCACAGGACGACCCGCCCGGCCCGCACCTGCCGCGGCGCGCCGCCGCGCGGGGTGTACTCGACGCCGACTGCGCGCTTGCCCTCGAACAGGACGCGGGTCACGAGCGCCCGGGTCCGGACCTCCAGGTTCGGGCGGCTCTTGACGGGGTGCAGGTAGGCGCGCGCCGCGCTCAGGCGCCGTCCGCGCCGCAGGTTGCGGTCGAACGGCGCGAAGCCCTCCTGCCGGTAGCCGTTGACGTCGTCGGTCAGCGGGTAGCCGGCCTGCTGCACGGCCTGGAAGAACGCGCCGAAGAGCGGGTTGGTCGCGGGCCCGCGTTCCATCTGGAGCGGGCCGTCGTGCCCGCGCCAGCCGCTGTCGGGTTCGAGGTCGCCGAGGCAGTTCTCCATCTTCTTGAAGTAGGGCAGGCAGTGGGCGTAGTCCCAGCTCTTCAAGCCCGCGTCGGCGCCCCACCGCTCGTAGTCGAGCGGGTTGCCGCGCTGGAAGATCATGCCGTTGATGCTGCTGGATCCGCCCAGGACCTTGCCGCGGGCGTGGTAGATGCGGCGGCCGTTCATGAACGGCTCCGGCTCGGACTCGTACTTCCAGTCGTAGAAACGGCTCCCGATGGGGAAGGTGAGCGCGGCCGGCATGTGGATGAAGACGTCCCAGGGGTAGTCCGGGCGGCCCGCCTCCAGGACCAGCACCCGGTTGCCCGGATCCGCGCTGAGGCGCGCGGCGAGCGCACAACCCGCCGATCCTCCACCGACGATGACGAAGTCGTAGTTCTGCATGGCCATGGGGGTTCCTGCCGTATCTCTCGGCAACCGTGACAGAGGAAAGAGAAGAGTTTCACCAAATGAAACGCGATCCGTATGGCGCAACAGTCTCCGGCCGCTCCGAGGGAGCGTCAAGAGAGCCCGTCACGGAACAATCTGCCCCGCACTGTTGTGGGTTACGCAACAGCGTGCGTAATCTGAAACAGATCCGAGCCGCCTCCGCATGTCCTACGTCAGGTACGTCAGGGAGGAACCCGCCGATGCCCGACCAGCTGCCGGAGCACCCCGACTGGCTGTGGCGCACACCCGATCCCAAGCCGTCCTACGACGTCGTCGTGGTCGGCGCCGGCGGCCACGGCCTGGCCACCGCCTACTACCTGGCCCGCAACCACGGCATCACCAATGTCGCCGTCCTGGAACGCGGTTGGCTGGCCGGCGGCAACATGGCCCGGAACACCACGATCATCCGCTCCAACTACCTGTGCGAGGAGAGCGCGGCGATCTACGAGCACGCCCTCAAGCTCTGGGAGGGCCTGCCGGAGGAGCTGGAGTACGACTTCCTCTTCAGTCAGCGCGGCGTGCTCAACCTCGCCCACACCCTCCAGGACGTGCGCGAGGGCACGCGCCGGGTCGGCGCCAACCGCCTCGGCGGCGTCGACGCCGAGTGGCTCGACCCGGACGAGGTCCGCGCCTTCTGTCCCATCGTCAACACCTCGCCGAACGTCCGCTACCCCGTACTCGGCGCGACACTCCAGCCCCGCGCCGGGATCGCCAAGCACGACCACGTCGCCTGGGCCCTGGCCCGCAAGGCCGACGCGTACGGCGTCGACCTCATCCAGAACTGCGAGGTCACCGGCTTCGTCCAGGACCGCGACGGCCGCGTCGTCGGTGTGGAGACCACACGCGGCCGGATCGCCGCCGGCCGGGTCGCCCTCGCGGCCGCCGGACACACCAGCACCCTCACCGACCTGCTCGGCCTGCGCCTGCCGATCCAGAGCCACCCGCTGCAGGCGCTCGTCTCCGAGCTGCTGGAGCCCGTGCACCCGACCGTGGTGATGTCCAACCACGTGCACGTCTACGTCAGCCAGGCGCACAAGGGCGAGCTGGTCATGGGCGCGGGCATCGACTCCTACAACGGCTACGGGCAACGCGGCTCCTTCCACCAGATCGAGCACCAGATGGCCGCCGCACTGGAACTCTTCCCGATCTTCGCCCGCGCCCACGTGCTGCGCACCTGGGGCGGCATCGTCGACGTGACCCCGGACGCCTCCCCGATCATCGGGCCGACACCGGTGGCGAACCTCTTCGTCAACTGCGGCTGGGGGACCGGCGGCTTCAAGGCCACACCGGCCTCCGGCTGGGTCTACGCCGACACCATCGCCCACGGCCGACCCCACCCGCTGGCCGCGCCGTTCGCGCTGGAGCGGTTCACCACCGGCGCCCTCATCGACGAGCACGGCGCCGCCGCCGTGGCGCACTGACGCCGACACCGACACAGGAGGACGCATGCTGCTCATCGCCTGCCCCTGGTGCGGGGAGCGCGACGAGACCGAGTTCCACTACGGCGGGCAGGCGCACGTCGCCTACCCGCCCGATCCCGAGGCGCTCACCGACGCCGAGTGGGGCGAGTATCTCTTCGTCCGCGCCAACCCCAAGGGCGAGTTCGCGGAACGCTGGGTGCACGGTGCCGGCTGCCGCCGCTGGTTCAACGTCGTCCGCCACACCGTCACCCACGACATCACGGCCGTCTACGCCGCGGGGCAGCAGCCCGAGGATCGAAATGGGGTGACCGCATGAGCAGCCGCCTGCCCACCGGCGGCCGGGTGGACCGCTCCGCGCCGCTGCGCTTCACCTTCGACGGCGTCGAGTACCCCGGACTGTCCGGCGACACGCTCGCCTCGGCGCTGATCGCCAACGGTGTCCTCACCGTCGGCCCGAGCCTGTACCGGGAGCGGCCACGCGGCGTCGTCACCGCCGGCGTCGACGACCCGCACGCGCTGGTGCAGCTCGAACGCCCCCAGAACGAGCCGATGCAGCTCGCCACCACCGTCGAGCTGTGCGACGGGCTCGTCGCCACCGGACTGCAGGGCCGCGGACGGCTGGAGGAGGAACCCGACGAAGCTCTGTTCGACAAGACGTACCTGCACACCGACGTCCTGGTCGTCGGGGCCGGCCCGGCCGGGCTCGCCGCGGCTCTGGCCGCCGGACGCTCGGGCGCACGGGTCGTCCTCGTCGACGACCAGCCGGAGCTGGGCGGCGCCCTGCTCGGCGGGCGCGAGGAGATCGACGGGCGGCCCGGCCCGGCCTGGGTGGCCGAGGTCCGCGCCGAGCTGGAGACGCAGCCGGAGACGCGGGTGCTGACGCGGGCCACCGCCATCGGCTACCACGACCGCAACTACGTGCTCGTCGCCGAGCGCCGCCCCGACCGGCCGGGCGGCGGCGGACGCCTGTGGCACCTCCGCGCCCGCCAGGTGGTGCTGGCCACCGGCGCCCACGAGCGCCCCCTGGTCTTCGCGGGCAACGACCGTCCCGGCGTGATGGCGGCCGCTGCCGTCCGCACCTACCTGGGCCGCTACGCTGTCCTGCCCGGCCGCCGCGCCGTGGTGTTCACCACCGGCGACAGCGCCTACGCCACTGCGCTGGAGCTGGCCGCCGCCGGCGCCGTGGTGCCCGCGCTCGTGGACACCCGCCCCGAGCCGCCCGCCGCACTCGTGGAGGCCGCGCGCGCCGCCGGGATCGAGGTGCTGGCCGGGTCCGCCGTCGTGGGGACCGAAGGGGAGGAGCGTCTGACCGGCGTCCGCGTCTCCGCCCTCACCGACGACGGACAACTGACCGGCGCCGTCCAGGAGCTGGCGTGCGACCTGCTCGCCGTCTCCGGCGGCTGGAGCCCGGCGGTGCACCTGTGGAGCATGGCCCGCGGCACCGTCCGCTACGACGAGGCCCTCGCCGCCTTCGTCCCGGACCGCGCGGCCCAGGACGTCCGGACCGCCGGATCGGCCCGCGGCCGCCACGACCTCGCCGGCTGCCTCACCGAGGGGCTCACTGCCGGGGCCGAGGCGGCGACCGCTGCCGGATTCCCCGTCGAGGTGCCCGCGACGCCGTCCTGCACGGGCGACGAACCGCCCGCGGCACCGCGCCCCGTCTGGCTCGTCCCCGGCGAGAGCGGCGACCCGTCCACCTGGCGCGACCACTTCGTCGACACCCAGCGCGACGCGACCGTCGCCGACGTGCACCGGGCCGTGCGCGCCGGCATGCGCTCGGTCGAGCACATCAAGCGCTACACCACCATCGGGACCGCCCACGACCAGGGCAAGTCCTGCGGGGTTGCCGCGATCGGCGTCATCGCGCAGTTGCTCGGTGCCCGCTCGCCGGGCGAGGTCGGCACCACCACCTACCGCGGCCCGTACGTGCCGGTCTCCTTCGCGCTGCTCGCCGGGCGCGAACGCGGTCCGCTCTTCGACCCGGTGCGCACCACACCCGTCCACCCCTGGCACGTCCGGCGCGGCGCGGTGTTCGAGAACGTCGGCCAGTGGCACCGCCCGCGCTACTACCCGCGCCCCGGCGAGGACATGGACGCGGCCGTGCTGCGCGAGTGCCGCGCGGCCCGCGAGGGCGTCGCGATGATGGACGCCTCCACCCTCGGCAAGATCGACGTGATCGGCCCCGACGCCGGGGTGTTCCTCGACCGCCTCTACACCAACGGCTTCGCCAAGCTGCCCGTCGGCTCCGCCCGCTACGGCGTCATGTGCCGGGCCGACGGCATGGTCTTCGACGACGGCGTCACCGTGCGCCTCGCCCCCGACCACTACTACCTCACCACGACCACCGGGAACGCCGCCGCCGTCCTGGACTGGATGGAGGAGTGGCTGCAGACCGAATGGCCCGAACTGCGCGTCAGCTGCACCTCCGTGACCGAGCAGTGGACCACCGTGGCCGTGGTCGGCCCCCGCTCGCGCGAGGTCCTGGCCGCACTGGCGCCCGGACTGGACGTCTCGAACGAGGCCTTCCCGTTCATGACCGTCCGCCACACCGAGCTCGCGAACGGCCTCCCGGCCCGGATCTGCCGGATCTCCTTCTCCGGCGAACTCTCCTACGAGGTCAACGTGGCCGGTTGGTACGGGCTCGCACTCTGGGAGGCCGTGCTCGCCTACGGCGCGCACGCCGGGATCACCCCCTACGGCACCGAGACCATGCACGTGCTGCGCGCCGAGAAGGGCTACCCCATCGTCGGCCAGGACACCGATGGCACCGTCACCCCTCAGGACCTCGGCATGTCCTGGATCGTCGCCCGGCACAAGGACTTCGTCGGCAGACGCTCCTTCGCCCGCGCCGACACCTCCCGCGTCGACCGCAAGCACCTCGTCGGCCTGCTGCCCGTCGACCGCGCCGAGCTGCTGCCCGAGGGCGCGCAACTGGTCGCCCCCGGGACCGACGTCACGGCCGTGCCTGCCGAGTCGCTCGGCCACGTCACCTCCAGCTACCGCAGCGCCGCGCTCGGCCGCACTTTCGCCCTGGCGCTGGTGCGCGGCGGGCGGGACCGGATCGGCGACACGGTCCTCGCCCCGCTCCCGGACGGCCGCACCGTCGCGGCGACCGTCACCGAACCCGTCCTCTTCGACCCGAAGGGAACCCGCCGTGACGGTTGACCATCTCGCCCCGCTCGCCCACCTGCGGCGCAGCCCGCTCGGCGCGCTCGCCGACCGGCTCGCCGCCGGGTCCGTCCCCGGCCCGCGCGGCGTCCTGCTGCGCGAGATCCCCTACCTCGCCCAACTGAACCTCCGCCTCGACCCCGCCGACCCGGCAGCCGCCCGCGCGGGCAGGCTGCTGGGCACGCCCCTGCCGACCCGCTCCGGCGCGGTGGCGGAGACGGGCGCGCTGCGGGTGCTCTGGCTCGGGCCGGACGAATGGCTGGTCGTCGGCCCGGACGGCGCCGCCCCGACGATCGAGCGGACGCTGCGCCAGGCCCTGGGGGACGACACCGGCTCGGTCGTGGACGTCTCCGCCAACCGGACCACCCTGGAGCTGTCCGGCCCCTCGGCCCGCGCGGTCCTGGAGCAGGGCTGCTCGGTGGACCTGCACCCGCGTGCCTTCGGCGCGGGCCGCTGCGTGCAGACGACGGTCTCCAAGGTGCAGGTGGTCATCGACCAGCTCGCCGCCGAACCGGCCGAGCCCACCTACCGCCTGCTGGTCCGCGCCTCCTTCGCCCAGTACCTCGCGGACTGGCTCCTCGATGCGATGACGGAGTACCGGCAGGGCCCGCTCGGATGAGGCTCAGCGCCGGACGCGCGCCAGAACGTTCGTCACGTCTCCGGCCTGCGTCACGCTGAGCGGGTCGAGTCGGACCATTGCACCGCCGGGCCGGTCGAACATCCGGACCCCTGACACGAGCACGGGCGACGACCGCTGCTATGCCGGGTCCTCCAGCAGACCGGAGGTGGCCAGCAGGTAGCCGAGCTGGGCGCGGCTGTTGCTGCCGAGCTGCACGGAGACCTTGCGGACGTGCTCGACGACGCTGCGGCGGCTCATCCCCAGGCGGCGCGCGATCGCCTCGTCGGTCTCGCCGGCCACGACCCGGCCGAGGATCGAGCGCTGGATGTCGCTGACGATCTCCACGGCCTCCTGCGGTGTGGCCGTGCCGTCGGAGCCCTCCAGCGGAGCGGCGCGGTCCCAGGCGTGGTCGAACATCAGCACCAGGTACCGCACCAGTGCCGGATGGCGGATCTCCAGCGCGGCACTGATCCGATCCTCGCTCATCGGGATGAACGCGAGTTCCCGGTCGATGACGATGAGCCGCTCGAAGATCTCCGGCAAGGTCCGCACCTCGGCGCCGGATGCGGTGATCCGTTCCACGTAGGCCAGCGTGGGTCGGTGCGAGCGGACGGTGTGCTGGTACAGCGTGCGGCGGCGCACGCCGCGCTCGGCGAAGGCCTGCTCCCGGGCGACCGCCTCCTCCAGCACCTCCGACGGGCGCCCGCCGCCGGGCTGCGCGGTCAGCAGCTCGGTCCGACAGGCCTGCGCGGCCGCGTCGAGCGCCTTGTCGATCACAGCTTTGCCGGACAGCACGCCGATGTGGACCGGGTTGCGGGCGTGGAAGGCGCTGTAGACGCCCTCGAAGAGGGAGAGTGCGGCCTTGGTCCGCGCGTGTTGCCGCTCGATCGCGGAGAGCTGCTCCTCCAGCGGTCGCAGGGCGCTCCAGCCGCCGACGGCGGGTGGCACCGCCTGCGAGAACCCGGGCGCATCGTCCCTCGGGACGATCAGCCCGAGCCGCATCAGACAGCCGGGAACCTCCCGGGTCGGGACGCCCTCACCGGCCAGGGCGCGCTCGTAGCAGGCCAGCGCCTCGGGGCAGCTGCCGCTGATGTGCGAGCAACTGTCCCGATTTGTACAGGTCTGTTCTGGCTTCACATCTAGGCAATGTACAGCTGCGCAGGTCGTAACGGCTTAAACAGCCTGTTGAGCGCCCCCAGGATGAGATCAGTCGCCGACGAACTGTCGGTGGAGAACGACACGGCCGACTGCACGGCCGAATGCACGGCAAGGAGCAAGACCGCACATGAAGAACACTTTCTGCGCCCGCGTGGCCGGCCTCGTCCTCGGCGCTCTGGCCCTCGTCCTCGGCGGCGCCGCCGTCCAGGCGAACTCCACCCCGGCCCACCAGGTCCAGCAGGCCGACATGGGCTGGAACGCCGCGACCCCGCCGTCCGCCGCGGCCCCGACGTCGTGAGCGCCGCCGCAGACGCCGCCCGCGCCGGTGCCGGCGCGGCCGGGATGCTGATCCGCGCGGGCAACCCCCGCCGCCTGGGCCGACCGCTGTGGCGCTCCGCACTGCGCAGCGCGGCCGAGGTCGGCGCCGAGGTCCTCGTGATCGCCCCACCGGATCCGGAACTGGTCCGGGAGGCCACCGCCATCGGCCCGCGCCTCGCCTGGCACGCGCCGGGCGACCCGCAGGCGCTCGTGGGTGCCGGGCTCGCCGGGACCGGCCCGGACGCAGAGGGCACCAGGCCCGCCGGGCGCGGGGGCCGTGCGGGCCTGGTGATCACCTCGGACCCCGACTCGGCGACCCTCGCGGCGGCCGAGCTCGCCGAGGCCGCCGACCGCTACGACGCCAAACCGGTCCGCCGGCTCCTGGACAAGGCCGCCACCCGACAGCTCGCCCAACAGGCCGGCGTCACCGTCGCAGACGGTGCTGTCTGGTCCGAACGCGACGGGCACGAGCAGGGCGCGGACGACGTGCTCAGGGTCGGCGACGGCGCCCGGGCCGGCGTGGTCGTCAAGGGCGCGCTCGCCTGGGCGGGCCACCAGCAGGGCCGGGCCCGCTCCGGTGCCGAGGCGCTGGCTGCGGCTCGTGCACTGGGTCGGGACCACGCAACGCACGTCGTGGTCGAGAGTTTCGTCGCCGGGGTCGAGTGCTCCCTGGAGATGGTGCGGCATGCCGAGGGGACGTGCCGGACCACCGGATGGAGCGTGAAGGGTCGCACGGACGACGAACGCCACCCCCTGTACCGGCCCCGCGTCACGCCCGCCTACGAGCCTCCGGCGCGCCTGGTCGAGGCCGCGCGTGCGGTCCTGGACGCGGCCGACTACCAGGGCATCGCCGACTTCGACCTGGTCTGCGCCGACGACGACAGGGTGGTGCTGCTCGAGTGCAACCCGCGCACCTCCTGGGCGACGCTCCTGCACTGGACCAGCCGCGGCTACTCCTCGGTCGATGTCGCCCTGCTCGGGCGGCGTCCGTCCGGGGCCGGCGCGCCGCAGTGGGCCGCGGAGTTCCTGCTGCCCGACGGAGATGGAGACGGGGCGGAGGCCGCGGTCGCGGCGGTCGCGCAAGCGGGCGGCTGGGTCCATCCGGTCGTGGAGGGTCTGCGGCCACGCGGCTTCGTGCGTGCCGAGAGCGTCGACGCGCTCGCGGGTCTGACGGTCTCGCTCGCCGAGGTCGGCGGCCTCGACCTGGCCGCCCAGCTCGACGCCGCCCGCACCGCCCACGACCTGGTCGCCCGCTTCGGCGGCCCGGCCGTGCCGCGATGACCGCGCCCACTGCGGCCGGTTCCGGCGGTCAGGCGGTCGCTGCGGACGCCGCGACCGCGCCGGCCATCCCCGTCACCGCCACCGTCGTCGAGAGCCTGGACGACGTCGACGCGACCGAATGGGACCGCATCGCCGTCGACGCGGGCCTCTACCTCAGCCACCGCTGGCTGCGCCACGAGGAGAACTCTCCCGCCGTGACCGCCCGCTACGTGCTGCTCACCGGCCCGACCGGCCGTCTGCTCGCAGCGACCCCGGTCTACCGGGTGCACAACGAGCTGAACGCGGGCTACCGCCCGCACGAGCGGCTCGCGGGCGTCACGGAGGCGGCGCGGCTTGTCATCGCGGGCGCGCGGCGCGGCTACCGCAACGCGCCGCTGCTCGACCCGTCACTGACGCAGGGGGAACGCACCACCTGCCTTCGGCTGCTCGGCGACTGCGTCTCCGGCGTCGCCGACGGGTTCGGCGCGGACCAGGCGTGGTGGCTGTACGTCCAGGACGAGGTGGTCGAGGAGCTTCGCGGCGCCACCGGCGTCGCCACGGCGCACCTGCAGAAGCTGGACGCCGCCATCGACCTGCCGGGCGACGACTTCGAGGCCTACCTGGCCGCGCTGCCGCGCAAGCGGCGCAGCGTCGTGCGCACGGAGGAACGGCGCTTTGCCGAGGCCGGCTACGAGCTGCGGCAGCTGCCGCTGTCGGCCTGCTGGTCGCAGGCCGGAGAGCTGCTGGCGCGACTGCAGGACAAGTACGGCCACGCGCCCGATCCGGAACCGCTGCGGCGGCTGCTGCGAGAGCAGGCCGCCGGTCTGGGGGACACCGGCACGGTTCGCGCCTGCTACGTGGACGACGACCGGATGGTCGGCTTCAGCCTCGCCTACGACTTCGCCGGGACCACCTGGATCCGCGCGGCCGGCTTCGACTACCCGCGGCTGCTCGGCGCCCAGGAGTACTTCTCCCTCGCCTTCTACCAGCCCATTCGCGACGCCTACCGGGACGGCCGGGTGCGCCGCGTCCACCTGGGCGCCTCCTCGGCGCAGGCCAAGGCCCTGCGCGGCGCCCGCCTGACACCCCTGTGGGCCGTTCCCAACAGTCCCACCCACCAAGCGGAACCCGCCCAGGTCCGCTCGGCCAACCAGCGACTGGCCGACAGCTGGCGCTCCGAGCTCGGGAGCCACGCCCCCGAGCTGACCTTCTGACACCTCACACCGCACCACCGACTCACACCCACTCGTACCGAGTCCGAGGAGACTGCCATGACCACGATCGACCAGCGCCCCGCCACCGCCACCGGCGGCTGCGCCGTTCGCGCCCAGGTTCACGTCCCGCTCAAGACCCCGTTCGGCGACTGGCTCGGCGCGGACGTCTTCAGCTTCACCGGCCTCAGCGACCAGGAGGAGCACGTCGCGATCGGTCTGGGCGACCACCGGAACAACCCCGAGCCGCTGGTGCGCGTGCACTCGGAGTGCCTGACCGGCGACGTGCTCGGCTCCGCGCGCTGCGACTGCGGCCCGCAGCTGAACGAGGCCCTTCAGGAGATCGAGAAGGCCGGGGGCTACCTGCTCTACCTGCGCCAGGAGGGTCGCGGCATCGGCCTCTACAACAAGATCGACACCTATGTGCTGCAGGACGAGGGGCTGGACACGTACGAGGCCAACGAGCGCCTGGACCTCGCCGCCGACTCGCGCGACTACCAGGTCGCGGCCGACATGCTCGCCGCGCTCGGCGTCAGCCGCGTCCGGCTGCTGACCAACAACCCCGAGAAGGTCCGTCAGTTGCGCGCCTGCGGGGTGGAGGTGACCGAGCGGCTCTCCACCGGCGTCCACCTCACCCCCTACAACCGCCACTACCTGGAGACCAAGGCACGGGTGACGCAGCACGCGATCGAGCTGACCCGCGACGCCGGCTGAGCCGCCCCATCCGTTTCACCTCGTCCTCTCACTCCCACGCACGGAAGGCCCGACACACCATGCGAGCCCTGCTCGTCAACGGATCCCCGAACCACCCGTCCGCGACCGCCGCCATGGCGGCGGTCGCCGCCGCCGCGCTCCGCGACCAGGGCGCCGATGTCGACGTCGTCGACCTGGCCGGCTTCACCACCGCCGACGTGCCCGATTGGCGCCGGGCCGTCGCCGACGCCGACGCGGTCCTGCTGGCCACGCCCGTCTATCACGCCGGCTACTCCGGCCGGCTCAAGTCCGCGCTGGACCTGCTGCCGGGCGACGCCCTGACGGACAAGGCCGTCGGCGTCCTGGCCCACGGCAGCGGACCGCGCAGCGGCAACGTCGTCGCGGAGCAACTGCGCACCGTGGCCAAGGCGATGGGCGGCTGGGTGGTCCCCACCCAGATCGCCGCCTGCCCCGACGACCTGATCGGGGCGGGCGACGGCGGACCCGCCCCGACCGACGAGATCACGGCCCGCTGCGCCCAGCAGGCCGCCGAACTGGCCCGCTGCGCAAAGATGCTGCGCGTGCAGGTGGCGGTGTGAGCGGCACCGCCAAAGCCGGTGGGACCGGCGGGCTCGGCGGTGCGGGCGCTTCCGGCGCGACGGGCAGCCCCGGTGGTGCGCAGGGGACACCACCGCCGTGCACCGGCGCTTCGCCGGCCTCGCCCGCCACCGCTGCTTCGCCCGCCACCGCCGGCTTGCCGGCCTCCGCGGCCGAGGTGCGCGCCATGCACAGGGCCGTCGAGCTGGCGGCAGCGAACCTCGGCGTCACCACGCCCAACCCGACCGTCGGCTGTGTGATCCTGGACCGTTCGGGAGCCGTCGTCGGCGAGGGCCGCCACGAGTTCGCGGGCGGCCCGCACGCCGAGGTCGTGGCCCTGCGCCGGGCCGGACGGGCCGCCTTCGCTGGCACTGCCGTGGTGACCCTCGAGCCCTGCAACCACCACGGCCGCACCGGCCCCTGCGCACAGGCCCTGCGGGCTGCCGGCATCCGCCGCGTGGTGTACGCCGTCGCCGACCCCACCGCGAACGCCTCCGGTGGCGCGGAGAGCCTGCGGGCAGCCGGGATCAGCGTGACCGGCGGGGTGCTGGCGGAGAGCGCGCGCCGCGCCAACCGGTTCTGGCTCCATGCCGTGGAGCGTCGGCGCCCCTACATCACCTGGAAGTTCGGCGCCACGCTGGACGGCCGTGTGGCCGCGGCCGATCGCAGCTCACGTTGGATCACCGGCGAGGAGTCCCGCCGCGACGCCCACGAGCTGCGCGCCCGCCACGACGCCGTCCTGGTCGGCGCGGGCACCGTCCGCGCCGACGACCCGCACCTGGGGCTGCGCCACGGTGTCACCGGCCGGGCCCCGGTCCGCGTCGTCCTGGCCGGGGACCCCGCGTCCCTGCCCGCCCGCGCGCGGATCTGGGACGACTCCGCCCCCACCGTGCTCCTCAGCTGCGACCAGGCCGCAGGTGGACACCTGCCCGATCGCGTCCACCAGGTCACCGTGCCGGCGGGCGCCGACGGTCGCCCCGACGTCACCGCGGCGCTCGCGGAGCTCTCCGCACGCGGCGTCCACTCCCTCCTGCTGGAGGGCGGCCCGACCGTCGCCGGTGCGTTCCTGCGGGCAGGCGCGGTCGACGAGGTCGTCGGTTACCTCGCCCCGCTGCTGCTCGGGGCCGGACCCGCGGCCCTGGCCGACGCCGGCGTCGCCACCCTCGCGGACGGCATCCGGCTCGACCTGCTCTCCACCCGCACCCTCGGCCGGGACCTGCGCCTGAACGCCCTGCTCCGGGGCACCGACACCGGCCGCGACGACGGCCACGACACCCACACCGACACCCACACCCACACCGACACCGACACGAGGAGGGGCGCACCGTGCGCATGAGAACCGGAGTGGTCCTCCCGCTCTACGACGACCCGTGGACCGACCCGGTGGGACGGATCCTGCAGCTGGCCGACCTCGGAGTGCCGGGGATCTGGGTGCGCGACATCCCGCTGCTGCACAACGACGGCACCGACCGCGGCGCCGGTTTCGACCCGGTCGCCCTGCTGGCCAACGTGCTCGGCCAGGGTGTGCCGTTCGAGGAGATCGGCACCGCGGTGCTGTGTCTGAGCTATCGTCAGCCGCTCACGCTCGCCCAGGCCGTGTCCAGCCTGCAGACCCTGTCGGGCAACCGGCTGGTCCTGGGCGTCGGCGCCGGGGTGCGGGCGCGCGTGAACGAGGTCTACGGCCTGGACGCGGACGCGCGCCGACAGCACTTCATCGAGTCGGTGCGCGTCCTGGACGACCTGCTGCGACGGGGCGGTGCGGCCCTGCCCGACACCGTCCGCTTCGACGCGGGGCCACAGGCGTCGGCGCCACCGCTGCTGCTGGCCTCCAACGACCCGGTCGCGCTCGCCGCGCTCACCCCGCTCGCGGACGGCTGGATGACCAACTACGTCACGCCCGATCGCGTCCGGACCGAGTTGCACCGCATGTGCCCCGACGCGCGGTCGCTGCCGTCCACCATGCAGCTCACTCTCGCCGTCGACACCGCCGACCGCGGCGCGGAGCCCACCGAGCACGCGCACGGACGCCTCACCCTGCTGCGCGTCGGCGCCGACCGCCTGCCCGCCCTGCTGGACCGGTACGCGGACGCGGGCCTGGACCGGCTCCTGGTCCACCTCCCGCTGGACGACGGCGACCACCGCCAACTCAGGTCCCTGGCGGGCGCCCTGCGCCATGCGGGCCTGGCGGCCGCTCACGCCTAGACCCGCTGCCCCGTCCCCGTCGACCCGTCCTCCCGAAGCACCACTCGAACGCTGGAGTCCCCATGGCAGCTGCTGCCCGCCTGCTCGTCCTCGGAGCCGGTGACGGCCACCAGTCGGCCTTCGCCGCCTGGCTCCGCGACGGCCTGAGCGTCACCCTGGTCGACGGGTTCTCGAAACCCCGGTACGAGTTCCTCGCCGACCGCTCCCTCCCGCTGGACGTCCGCCGCGCGGACCCCGCACACCCGGGACACGATCCGGCCCTGACGGACCGGCTGGTCTCCCTCGCTGCCGCGCACGACGGCGTCGTCACACTGTCGGAGGAGTGCGCCTCCGTCACCCCGCTGATCGCCGAGCGTGCGGGTCTGCCCCACGCCGGGGTCGCGGCCGCCGCCCTCGCCAGGGACAAGCACCGGCAGCGGGTCTCGCTGGAGGCCGCCGGTCTGCCCGTGCCCCGGTACGCGGAACTCGCCAGCGCCGACGACCTGGTGGCGTTCTGGCGGGCGACAGGCGGCGGCCCTGTGGTGGTCAAGCCGGCGGACAGCGGCGGCAGCGCCTCGGTGCGGATCCTGCGCCGTGCCGAGGACGCCGGCCGGGCCTGGGAGCGCGCCGTCGCCTACAGCCGCTCCGGGCGCTGCGTCGCCGAGGAGTTCGTCGAGGGACCGGAGATCAGCGTCGAGACCGCCGTGCAGGGTGGTCGCGTCGTGGCCCTCGCGGTCACCCGTAAGGAACTGGCCGGGCCCGAGTTCTTCCTGGAACGGGGCCACGCCGTCGCGCCCGTCGACGAACTCGACGCCTCGGCGCACCACGCCGTCCAGCAGCTCGTCGACGCCCACGGCGTCCAGAACGCGTTCCTGCACGTCGAATACCGTCTGCGGGCCGGCCGACTGGTCAACATCGAGTTCGCGGCCCGGCCCGGCGGCGGCCACATCATGGACCTGGTCCGTCGGGCCCGCGGCTGGGACCCCTATCGGGCCGTGGCCGACCTCGCGCTCGGCCGTCCGTTCCGGCAGCCCGCCCCGGATCCGGCCCACCCGTACGCGGCGGTGCGGTTCCTCATCGCCGACGGCTTCGTGCGCCACTTCGCCGAGCCCGCTGCGCTGCTGACGGACCTCCCCCTGGTGGAGTCCTGCTGGCAGAGCGTCCGGGAGGGCCGGGCCCTGCCCTTCCCCGAGGCCAGCTGGCACCGTGCCGGCGCAGCCCTCGGTGCGGCGGCGGACCCCGGCGCATTGCAGGAACAGCTCCGCCTCGCCGTCGCCCGCCTCGCTGACGCCATGGGCGTGCGCGAACTCGGTCCGCGCCGCGTGCACGAGTACCCCGACGTCTCCGGCGCCGCGTTCGAGGACGTCATCCTTGCCCACCCGGGCGGCGGCCGGTGAGCAGCGCACGCGGCTGGTCGGGCGGCACCGGCCCGAGCACCACCGTGCTCCTGCTGCGCCACGGCCAGACCGCCCTCACCCCCGACCGGCGCTTCTCCGGGTCCGGCGCCGACCCGGACCTGAGCCCCACCGGCCTGATCGAGGCCGCCGCGGCGGCCAGGCGGCTCGGCACGGACGCGTGCGGAGTCGGCGTGGACGCCGTCCTCGCCTCCCCACTGCGCCGGGCCACCGCCACCGCGCAGGCCTGCGCGGACCGCCTCGGCCTGCCCCTCACGGTCGAACCGGGCCTGCGCGAACTGGACTTCGGTGCCTGGGAGGGCCGGACGCACGCCGAGGTCGCCGCTGGATGGCCGTCGCTCCTCGCCGCCTGGAAGCGCGACGAGACGGTGGCGCCGCCCAACGGCGAGAGCTTCGCGGCGATGACGCGGCGCGTGCTCGAAGCCCGCGACCGACTGGTGGAACGTCACCACGGCCGCACCGTTCTCGTCGTCAGTCACGTCGGTCCGATCAAGGCCCTGGTCCGCGACGCCCTCGACGCGCCCCCGAGCGCACTGTTCCACCTGGAGCTGTCGCCCGCCTCGCTGACCGTCATCCGCTACGACCCGAACGGCGACGCCTCCCTGCGCTCCTTCAGCGACACCTGCCACCTGCACCCCGCACCCTGAACGCGCGCCCGCGAGGCCTCGTGAGGACCACTCCATGACTGCACCACCCACCGTCACCCGGCCCCCCGCACCGTCCGGCGGGCCCCGCTTCGCGAGCCGGTTCGGCCTGCCCGACCTGCGCGGCAACGGCCGCTTTGTCGCCGCCAACGCGATCGACAGCCTCGGCAACGGCCTGATGATGTCCTTCCCGGTCGTCTTCTTCGCCCGCACCACCTCGCTGTCCCTCGTCCAGATCGGGACCGCCCTGACGCTCGGCCAACTCCTCGCCATCCCGGCACCCGCGGTGGTGGGCGCGCTCGTCGACCGTCTCGGTGCCCGCCGCGTGGTGGTGGCGGGCAACCTGGTCTCCGCCGCGGGGTTCGCCCTCTACCTCGGTGCCCACGCCACCTGGGCGATCATCGCGGCCGTCCTGGTGGTCCAGTGCGGCGGCAGCGCCTACTGGACCTCCAGCCGCTCCCTGGTCGTCCTCGCCGCACGCGAGGGAGACCGGGCCGCCTGGTTCGCGTTCACCCGCGCGCTGCGCAACATCGGCGCGGGCGCCGGCGCGGCGGGCGGCGCGCTCGCGCTCGGCATCGGCAGCACGGCGGGCCTGCGCGGTGTGGTGGTCGCCGACGCCGCGAGCTTCGTCCTGGCCGCCTGGCTCCTCGCCACCTGGTGCCCCAGGTCCGCCCACCCCGACGTACCGCGCACGACGACGCACTCGGATCCGCACTCGGCTCCGCACCCGGCTCCGCACCCGGCATCGGCTGAACGTCGCGCGCCCGGTTCCGGCTACCTGACCGTGCTGCGCGACCGCACCTACCTGCGTCTCGTCGCGGCCAACGTCTCTTTCGTCTTCGCGGCCCTGATGCCGTCCCTGTTGCTGGCCGTCTACGTGACCCGTACCCTGCGCACCGGCGCCTGGCTCGTCGGCGTCCTGATCGTCGTCAACACCGCCCTGGTCGCCACCGTCCAGACCCCGGCCGGCCGCCTCACCGCGCGACGCTCCCGCACCCGCACGGTCCGCCTCGCGGCGATGCTCAACGCGGTCGCCTTCGCGGCCTTCGCCACGCTCCAGTGGGCCCCCGCGTGGCTCCTGCCGCTGGGCGCGGTGGGTGCGATGCTCCTGTTCACCGCGGCCGAGGTGATCGGCTCCACTCCCATGAGCGAGCTCAGCGTCGACCTCTCCCGCGTCGACCTCCAGGGCCGCTACCAGGCCGCCTTCCAACTCTCCTGGACCCTCGGCGGCGCGGTCGCCCCGCTGGTCTTCACCATCCTTCTCTCCGCAGGCCCCACCTGGCCCTGGGTCTTCCTCGCCCTCACCAGCCTCCTCACCCTCCCGGCCCTGGTGGGCCTTCGGGACCGGACCGCACGTGCGGAGTGAGGCCCGCGGATGCGTCCGCCCGGAGACGCATGCACCTCCCGGTCCGCGGCCATACATAGGGACATGACCACAGACCGCACCCCGCCGCCCCGCGACCGCCGCCGCCCCGTCACCCTCTCCCGCCGCAGGACCGAGGCCCATACCGAGATGCTGCGCCGGGTCGTCCCGGCCGCGGTCGAGGACCGCGGCCTCTCGCGGCTGGACATCGCCGCGTTCAGCAGCAGCATCGGCTGAACCGCCCGTCCCACGGCAACGGTACGGTTCCCCCCGGTGTGCGAGCGGCTGGTTCGCGTCGGCGTCCCTCCCATCAACGCGGCGGGGATCGGCCCATCCCGCCTTCCCCTGCTCCGGCACGGGGCTGACTCCCGGCCCGGCCAAAGCAGTTGCGGCGCCGATGACCGGGGAGAACGATGACCGGATGCGGATGAAGCTGTGCGCGATCACCTTGGACTGCGCCGACCCACTGGCCCTGGCGGCCTTCTACCAGGCGGCCACCCGCCTCGATCCCCACCCGAAGTCCGACGCCGACTTCGCCGGGCTCACCACCGGGGACGGTCTCTTCATCGGCTTCCAGCGCGTCGCCGACTACCGCGCCCCGGAGTGGCCGGGCCAGAGCGCACCTCAGCAGTTCCACTGCGACTTCACGGTCGAGGACCTGGACGAGGCAGAGGCCCGCCTGCTGGAACTGGGCGCGGGCAAGCCGGACCACCAGCCCGACGAGGCGAGGTACCGGGTCCTCACCGACCCGGCGGGGCATCCCTTCTGCCTGGTCAGGGAGAGGTGAACGTGATCCCGCCGACCTCTCTGCGCGATGGGTTCCGGGACGTTTCCCGGTGATTGCCGACCGCGGCCACCTGGCCGCGGCCGGCTCCCGAAGCGTGGCAGAGGACCCCGAAGGGCCTTTGGTCAGCCCGGCTTGACCGCCAGCGTCGCAAAATAGTGCGACATGTATGCGGCGGACGCGTTGGATTGGTGCGGTGCTTCTGCGAAGCCGGTGAGGACGAACCCCGCGGCGAGTTGCCCGCCGATCTGGCCGGTGAGGGTGTGACTGTGTTCAAGAGGGGCGTCCGCCCCGAACTTCGTGGCGCGTTCCTCGGCGGAGTAGTGCGTGACATCGCTGTAGGGAAGTTTGTGCACGACGACCAGCTCACCGCGCTCGTCGAGGGCCTCATGGTCGAACAGGTACGCATCAGGGTTGACGAAGCCCGCGAGCAGGGTTCCGCCCGGTCGCAGGACGCGGAAGCACTCACGCCACACCGGTGCCACGTCGGGTACGAACACGTTCGAGACCGGGTGGAACGCCACGTCGAATGCCGCGTCGCCGAAGGCGCTGAGGTCGCGCATGTCACCCAGGACGGTGCGCAGTTCGAGCGCGTCGCGCGCCGCCACCATCTCGTCCTGTCCGAGCTGGCCGGGCGAGTTGTCGAACACGGTGACCCGCGCCCCTGCGGCGGCCAGAATCGGACCCTGCTGGCCACCGCCGGAGGCCAGGCACAGCACGTCCTTGCCGGTCAGGTCCGTCGGCAGCCAGGAGCGGCGGACCGGCTCATGCCCGATCAGAACAATCGACCAGTCGCCCCTGCGGGCGCGCTCGACATCCTCAGAACTCACCGGCCTCGACCACTCGTTGCCCTCCCGGACAAGCCTGTCCCAGGCGACCCGATTATGGGCACCGGGGTCGACGACAACGTCCTGCATCTTGTACTCCCTGCTACGACCGGGCGGACACCAGCGGTTCTGACAGTTCGATGCCGACAGCCAACAGGATCACCGGTGCGGGCTCAACGAAATTTGCGAGCGCCCCACCCCGCAGACGCGAGGTTTTTGATCGCTTCGCTGATCCCGTCGTCCGACGTGATGTTGGATGGCCCGTATGACCGCACCAATGATCTTGACCGTGCCGCCCACCGAGACCGCGCCGCCCCTGACCCTGCGCCCCTGGCGGGACGCGGACGTTCCGGCCATCGTGGCCGCGCACGGCGACGAGGTGATGCGGCGGTGGCTGATGCGGCCCATCGGTGACGCGGACGAGGCCCGTGCCTGGCTCGCCGACGTGGTCGCGGGCTGGGCCGACGGGACGCTGCTCAGCTGGGCCGTCGAGGAGGACGGCGTGGTGGTCGGGCACTTCGTCGTCAAGGCGGCCGATCCGCCGGCCACCCTGGCGACGGGCGTCGGGTACTGGACCGTCGCGCAGGCCCGCGGCAGGGGGATCGCGTCGCGGTGCGTCGAGACTGCCACGCAGTGGCTGTTCGGCGAGCAGGACCTGCTGCCCGCGGACGAGATCGAGCTGCTGCACACCGTGGGCAACGAGGGCTCGTGCCGGGTGGCACAGAAGTGCGGCTACGAGCTGGCCTCGGTGCTCCCGCCGCTGCCGCCGGAGTTCCCGGAGGAGGGGCACCGGCACGTGCGCAGGCGACCTGCCGCGGCGTAGCGCGGACGAAGGGCTACGCCCGCCTGCGGAACGGGCGCCGCCACGGGGGCCAGGGGGTGCGGCCGGCTCCCGCGGCGGTCGCGGCGGTCGTGGTGGGGACGTCCACGATGAGTTCGGCGTCGATCAGAGCGTCGAGGTGGTCCTTGAACCACTGGTTAGGGCCGGGCGGGCGGCTCGCGGCGGGGTCCTGGGGGGTGGGGTGTGGTCCGGTCATCGTCGGGCTCCTCCGAGGGGCAGGGGACAGCGAGAACGCATCGTCGGTGCGGTCAGCGGGAGCGCGCCGACAGCCGCGAGGCGTCGAGTGCGTCCGGGGCCTGGTCGACGAAGTCGAGGACGCAGCCGATGACACCCGCGTCGTTGATGATGCGCCGGTGCCCGAGCCCGCTGGTGACGACGAGTCGGGCGCGGTCGCCGAAGGCTGCGGCCAGCCGACGGCCCTGCGAGACATCGATCCTGGTGTCGGACTCGTCGTGGATCACCAGCAGTGGCGACGCGACGACGGGAGGCATGTCCGTCAGTGAGAAGGGCACCTGCTCCGGTGGCAGGTCGGGGAAGAGGTTCGTGCGGATCTCTTCCAGCAGGCGGCCCTTGAGTCGGCTCCGGACGCGGAGCTCGGCGCAGAACTCCTCCACCAGGTAGTCGAAGTCGCACACCCCGCTGATGGTGACGACCTTCCGCGTGGTCGCCCCGCTCCGTAGGCCGAAGAACGCCCCGAGCGCTCCCAGGGAGTGCGCGACCACGCACTCGAACGTGCCGTACTGGGCGTGGAGGCCCGTCACGACGTCCCGGTAGTCGAGGATCGAGGCGCTCCGACCGCCCGCGTCGCCGTGCCCCGGCGCGTCGAAGGCGATGACGCTGTAGCCGCGGTCGAGCAGTCCGGGCACGAAGTCCGCAAGGCGCGAGGCGCGCGACTGCCATCCGTGCACCAGCAGAACGGGCCTGCTGCCGTCGCCCCACCGGTAGGTCACCGCGTGCCGGCCACCGCTCGCCGCGATTCGGCCGACCTGCGCCTGGTCGAGCAACGCGCGCTGGGAGGAGCGCAGTCGGCTGCGCGCGACGGGCAGGTGGAACAGGGTGAACGCGACCTTCCCCGCGAGCGGACCCGGGAGCAGGGACGTGGTGTTCAGCAGCGTGCTCGCGGCGGCGCGGGCGGCTTCCATGGTGGGCGCTCCTCGGTCCGGCGGATCGGTCGGGCTCGGCTGTGCGTCACATTAGCACGAACGGTCGTGCTGTTAAATCGCACCTACGCTGCTCTCCTGAGGGCCCTCGCCGGAGGGCGCGAGGGGGAGAGCATGAGCAACCGCAGGACGGTCGACCGCACCGACGAGCCGGCTCCGGGGGGCCAAGGCTGCAGCGCCCTCCTGCGGTTGCCGCGCCGGCTCCCGCTCGGAGCGACCGTCCCCGCGGTCGTGCTGCTGCACCCGTTCGGCGTCTGGGACCGCGACGCCTACCTGCCCGCGGAAGCCTCGGGGACCGTGCCCGTCCGCCTCTTCGCCGATCTCGGCGCCGACCTGGTCCGTGCCGGCCTCGGCGCGGCCACCTTCGACGCCCGCTTCCTGACCGAGGACCGCCGAGGCGGCGCCGGCAGCGACCGGTTCACCTTCACCGGCCTGGTCGACGACGCGGTCCGGGTCGTCGAGGAGCTGCGGGGCCACCCCACCGTGGACGCGGACCGGGTGCTGCTGCTCGGCGTCTCCATGGGCGCCGAGGTGGCGCTGGCCGCCGCCGAACGCCTCGGCGGCGAGAGCCGCCTGGTCCTCGTCGCCCCCAGCGCCGAGGCACGCCCGGTGTTCCACCGCTGGATGGGCCTCGACCGCCGCCTGGAGTGGCTCGTCGCGGGCGGCTTCGCCGCCGTCGACGGCAGCGTCGACCTCGCCGCCGCCAAGGCCGACACCGCCGGGCGCAGCGGCTGGTGGGACGGGTTCGACCTCGTCGACCGCTTCGGCGAGAGCGCCGACCTGGAGGTGCTGCGCGCCGAGCTCGCCCTGGAGTACGACGACTGGGAGCGGCGGGCCCTGGCGGAGGGCGACGAGTCGGCGCCCGCCTCGTACTGGCGCGACTGGTTCGCCCAGCCCGCCCCCTACACCCGGCTGGCCCACCTCACCGGGCGCATCAGCATCCACGTCGGTGCCGAGGACTGGACCACACCGCCGCGCCAGGCCCACCTGCTCCACCGGGCGGCCCTCGCCCACGGCCTCACCTCGCAGCTGACGATCCATCCGCGGCTCGGCCACCTGATGTCGCCCAGCAGCGCAGCGGGCCTGCGCACCTACGGGCCCTTCGACCCCGCCTTCCGAACAGCCCTGGTCGCCTCCGTCGACGCGCTCGCCACGGGCGCCACGGGCGTCACGGGCGTCACGGGCGCCGCGACTGCCATGGCCGCCACGACTGCCGTGGCCGATCTGGTCGACCGCTGAGGGCTACCGTGGAGGAGTGCTGAGCAATCGCTCCATCCCGAGCAGCACGGTGATCCCCGTGCTGGTGTATCCGGACGTCCGTGCGGCGGTGGCCTGGCTGACCGCCGCGTTCGGCTTCGCCGAACGCCTGCGGATCGGTGAGGACCACCGCTCCCAGATGCGCATCGGGGCCGACGGCGCGGTGATCGTCGCCGACGTCCACGGCGAGCGCACCCCGCCGCGGCCAGGCGCGGAGACGCACGTGATCAAGGTCAGGGTCGAGGACGTGGACGCGGTGTTCGCGCGCGCCCGCGCCGCCGGGGCCCGGGTGCTCCAGGAGCCGACCGAGTTCCCGTACGGTGAGCGCTCCTGCACCTTGGAGGACCTGGGCGGCCACCACTGGGATTTCACCCAGACCCTGCGCGACGTCGACCCGGCGGAGTGGGGTGGCGTCGCCGTCGACGGCTGACGCCGGCCGGGGCGGACGTGTCGGGGTCCCTCCCCGTGGACAGGATCCATCCGTCCGTACCGGTGACTCCGCGGGAGTGCGCATGAGCGAGCAGCCGACTGATCAGCCCGGGATCGCCGCCGCGGTCGTCATCGACAACGGGCGCGTCCTGATGGTCCGCCGTGCCGTCGCCGAGGCCGGGTTGACGTGGCAGTTCCCCGCCGGCGCGATCGAGGCGGGCGAGGACGCGCTCGCCGCGGCGGCACGGGAGACGTCGGAGGAGACCGGCCTGCAGGTCGACGGGACGCTGCTCATCGGCGAGCGCGTGCACCCGGGGACCGGTCGGCACATGTCGTACGTGGTCTGTCGGCTGATCTCCGGCGACGTCTACGCCGCGGACGACGAGGAGCTCGACGAGGTCGCCTGGGTCACCCTCGAGGAGTTGGCGCGGTACGTGCCGGACGGGCTGTTCGCCCCCGTGCAGAAGTACCTCGACGAGCACCTGAACGTGACGGGTGCCGAGTGACCGACCAGGCGTAACGGCCGCTGCGGCGCGTCCGCCGGGGCCCTACGGGACGAGGTACGGCGCGCCCACGATCCAGCCGCCGGGCCGGGGTTCGGGCAGCGGGTGGTCGAGTTCGGACGGGTCGAGGAGTTCGACCGGGTCGCCCGGGCGGATGGTGCCGGGGTGGGCGACCCAGCAGTTGAGGGCCAGTCCGGTGTCGAACTCGCGGTGGATGCGGCGTAGGACGTCGAGGTTCTGGGAGCCGTCGTCGGGGTCGATCGTCGTGACGATGCACCGGGCGCGCAGGGTGCGCACACCGATCAGTGCCTCGCCGATCCGCAGGACCTTGCCGGGCCAGTCGCGTTCGGCCAGTCCCCGGACGCCGCCGACGACGATGTTGGGGCGGAGGCGTCGCCCGTCGTGGCCGAAGGCGTCGATCGCGCCGTCGGTGGCCACCAGCAGCGGGAGCACGTCGAAGCGCTCGGGGCCGGTGTACCAGGCTGGTTCCGCGCCCGGGCCGGCTGCCTGCCGGATCAGCTCCGCGGCCCGGGGGTCGTCCCAGGGGAACCCGTTGACGAGAACCCCGCCGTCCGGGCCGGTGGTGCCGTCCAGTCCGAGCAGCCGGTGCCGAGTGCGGGCGGTGGCGACCCGGTCGTTCTGGCGCACGTGGACGACGCGGTCGCCGGGCACGCCCTCCTCGGCCAGCGCCGCGGATTCCAGCCGTTCGCCGCGCAGCGACTTCACCGGGTACCGCCACAGCTCCCTGACGTACATCTCACCACCCAGGCTTTCTCACGTTTGAACGCGCCGTCTCCCATGAGAAGCATGGCACCATGTTCTGATGGATGCAAGACGCCGCAACCATTAGAAAGTCGCCGCCGGAGATTCACAGGTAATGGCCTCTCCCGCTCTTCGGTACTTTCATGTCAGAGTGATCGACATGACCCAACCTGTGATCATCGGCAGCGAGCGGAGCGAGGCCGGCCTCCCGGCCGGGATCGAGGTGCTGCGGAGGGGAGGTTCAGCACTCGACGCCGTCGAGGCGGCCATGCGGCGCTGCGAGGACAACCTGGCGGACCACTACGTCGGCACCGGCGGCCTTCCCAACGCCCGCGGCCAGGTGGAGCTGGACGCCTCGGTGATGCTCGGTTCCGACCAGCGCTTCGGAGCCGTGGGGGCCGTGCGCGGCTACCCCAACCCGATCTCCATCGCCCGGGCCGTGCTGGAGAGGCTGCCGCAGCACTGCCTGCTGGTGGGCGAGGGAGCCGAGCTCTTCGCCGCCGAGAACGGCTTCGAGCGGGCCGAGCTGCTGACGGACGAGGCCCGCCGCATCTGGCGTGAGCAACTGCAGCAGACCGCCACCGCCGAGGGTGACGCGATGGGCCGGTCGGTCGAGGGCGAGAACACCGGCGCCGTCGACGGGGACCGCCGCTACCGCGAGTCGGCGCTCGCCCTGGTGCGACGGCTCGCGCCGCACGAGGGTCCGTGGGGAACGATCAACATCATCGCCCTGGACGCCTCCGGCGAGCTGTGTGTCGGCGTCTCCACCTCCGGCTACCCGTTCAAGTACCCCGGCCGCGTCGGCGACTCCGCCGTCCCCGGCGCGGGCAACTGGTGCGACCTGCGGGCCGGCGGCGCCGCCTGCACCGGCCGCGGCGAGCTCAGCATGCGCGGCGGCACCGCCCGCACGATCGTCGACCTGTTGGCGCGCGGCGAGAACCCCGCCGAGGCGTGCCGCCTCGCCCTCGCGCAGGCCGCGACCCTCCCGGACGACTACCGCGCCGAGCTGCGCGCCCTGGCGCTGACCCCGGACGGCCGCCACGGCGGCGCCGCGGGCCAGCAGGGCAGCGTCTACGCCGTGATGACCGCCGACTCGACCCGGCCCGAGCTGCACCCGCGGGTGGTGCTGTGAAGATCTACCTCTCCTCCGACATGGAGGGCACGGCGGGCGTCGTCGACTGGGAGCAGTGCCGGCCGACCGGCCCGGACTACCCCTACTATCGCGATTTGCTGCAGCGCGAGGTCAACGCGGCCATCGAGGGCGCCCTCGACGCGGGTGCGACGCAGTTCGTCGTCAACGACTCGCACGGGCGCATGGCGAATCTCCGGCCGGACGAACTGGCCGGTGGCGCACGGTATCTGTCGGGCCGGCACAAGCCGCTGTACATGATGCAAGGTCTGGACGCGTCCTTCGACGCCGTGTTCTTCGTGTCCTACCACGGCTCGATGTCCGCCTGCGCCGCGACCCTGTCGCACACCTACAACCCGCTCGCCGTCGCGGAGGTCCGGCTGAACGGTGAGCTCGCGGGGGAGAGCGCGATCAACGCGCTGGTCGCGCTCGGCCATCGTGTCCCCGTCGCGCTGATCACCGGCGACCGGACCACGGCCGAGGAGCTGAGCCCGTTCTGTCCGGGCGCGCGGGCCGCCGTGGTCAAGGAGTCCGTCAACCGCTTCGCCGCCGACAGCCTCCACCCGCAGCAGGCCTGTGAACTGATCCGTGATCAGGCTCGTGAGGCGGTGCGGGCGTTGCGCGAACGCGACGAGTCCGTCCGGCGCCTCCCGGCGATCGCCCTGCCCGCCACGCTCACCGTCCGCTTCCGCAACCCGGACCTGGCCGAGATGGCCACCTGGATCACGGGCGTCCGCCGTGGCGGCGCGGGAGAAACGGACCGGGACGACCCGACGATGGTGACGCTGACGGACGAGGACCCGATCCGCCTCTACCGCACCTTCGTCACCGTCGTCCTGCTGACCCGCGGCATCGCCGAGTAGTCGGGGCGTGCGCGGCGGTCGGGGGTCGGTGGTCAGGTCGTCGTGCGGGTGAGGTGCGCGTAGACGACGATGTTGCTGCTGTACTCCTGGGTGGCCTTGTCGAAGGTGCCGCCGCAGGTGATCAGCCGCACTTCGGGGCGGCCCGTGGCGCCGTAGACCTGGGTTTCGTCGAAGTCGTCACGCGGGATGACCTTGACGGCGTCGACGGTGAAGTCCGCCGTGCTGCGGTCGGCGCGGGTGATGGCGACGGTGTCGCCGGTGCGGGCGACGGTGAGCGGGTAGAAGACCGCCGGTCCGGTCGGGGTGTCCACGTGACCGACGATGACCGACGTGCCGTTCTGGCCCGGGGTGATCGAGCCGCGGTACCAGCCCGCGGTGGTGGGCTCGGAGAACGGAGGGGTCGCCACCGTCCCGTCGGCGGCACGGCCGACCGGCACGAGCGGCGCGTTCACGCCCAGCCTGGCAATCACGATCCGCACCGGCGCCGACCTCGGCAGCGGGACGACGGGGAGCATGGCCGGCTTCGCCGGGGCGGGCGACGCGGCGGCGGCTGAGGGCGAGGGCGGGATGGCACTCGCGAGCGTGGCCGGACCATGGTGTGCCTGGGCCCCGCATCCGGCCAGGACCGGGGTGAGCAGGCAGGTCGCGAGCAAGACCGCGGTGGCGGCCGCAGTGTTGCGGCCGCCACCGAATGCGGGGTGATCAGCCACCGAGGTGGGAGGAGAGGCCGGCCACCACGGCAGCCATGCCGCCGCCGCCCGCCTCGACACCGTGGTGGTGGCAACGGCGGTGGTCGCGGTCGCGGTCACGGTCGCCGTGGTGGTGGCGGTGGTGATGCGTCTGGACCAGCGTCGTGCTGCGCGGCGTCGCCGCCTGCGCGCTGGTCGGGGCGACGACACCAAGGGCCGCGGCGGCAGCCACCGCACCGATCAGGGCCACACGAATACTCTTCACAGCAGTCCTTCCAATGGACTCGACTGACGGTGCGCCACCGTTCGGCGGCGCACCAGCGGACGCACAACAAGGACAGTCGTTCCCACTGGTGAGGCGCTCATCGCACAGAGCACCCCTTCGGAGCAGTGCCGATCCGGCGCGGACCTGACGCCGGATCAACTCGACACGAGGTCGGTCCAGGGGCTGCGGGTCGGTCCGCGGCTCCGGGCCGGGCCCGGCCCGAGCGGAGCCTTTCGCGTCAGCAGGTGCTGACGTGGAGGGCGAGGCCGCCACGGGCGGTCTCGCGGTACTTGGCGTGCAGGTCCAGGCCGGTCTGCAGCATCGTCGCCATCACCTCGTCGAACCCGACGCGGTGGCGGCCGTCGCCGCGCAGCGCCATCCGCGCGGCGGCGATCGCCTTGACCGCGCCCATCCCGTTGCGCTCCACGCACGGGATCTGCACCAGCCCGCCGACCGGATCGCAGGTCAGGCCGAGGTTGTGCTCCAGCGCGATCTCCGCGGCGTTCTCCACCTGCTCCGGGGTGCCGCCGAGCACCTCCGCCAGGCCCGCGGCGGCCATCGCGCAGGACGAGCCGATCTCGCCCTGGCAGCCCACCTCGGCGCCGGAGATGGACGCGTTGCGCTTGAGCAGCTGCCCGAACGCGCCCGCGGTGAGCAGGAACCGCGCCACCGCGTCGGCACGCTCGCGCTCGCCGAGCGCCGCACCGTGGAGGTCGAGGTAGGACCGCAGCACTGCGGGCAGCAGGCCTGCGGCGCCGTTGGTGGGCGCGGTGACGACACGGCCGCCGGCGGCGTTCTCCTCGCTGACCGCCATCGCGTACACGGTGGCCCAGTCCGTGGCCGACGCACCGGGGTTGGCCGCGTCCGCCTCGGCGCGCAGCCTGCGCGCGGCCGCCGCCGCGCGTCGCCTGACCCCGAGACCGCCCGGCAGGATCCCCTCACGGGCGAGGCCGCGCTCGATCGCGCCGTCCATGACGTCCCAGATCCTCGCCAACCCGTGCCGCACCTCGGCCTCCGAGCGCCCGGCCGCCGTCTCGTTGGCCAGTACCAGCGAGGAGACGGGCAGGCCCGTGGCGCGGGCGAGTTCGAGGAATTCGGCGGTGGTGCCGAAGGGGTGCGCGGTGGGCGCGGGCGCGCCGCCGTGCTCCGGGTCGGCGCACTGCTCGTCCTCGTCGACGACGAACCCGCCGCCGACGGAGTAGTACGCCTTCTCGGCCAGCGTGCCGCCCTGCCCGTCGTAGGCGAAGAGCTTCATCGCGTTGGAGTGGTAGGGCAGTTCGCGGTCCAGGTGCAGCATCAGGTCGGTGTCCGGGTCGAACGGGACCTGGCGTCCGCCGGCGAGCGTCAGCCGTCCGCAGTCGTGGACGAGCTGCACCTCGGCATCGGCGAGGTCGGGGTCGACGTGTTCCGGGGTGTGCCCGGCCAGGCCCAGCAGCACCGCCTTCGGGGTGTGGTGGCCCCGGCCCGTGGCGCCGAGCGAACCGAACAGCTCGCAGCGCACTCGCGCGGTGCGGGCCAGCAGGCCCTGGTAATTCAGCTGTTGGGCGAAGATCGCGGCCGCCCGCATCGGCCCGACGGTGTGCGAGCTGGAGGGGCCGATGCCGACGGAGAAGAGGTCCAGGACGGAGATGGTCATCTGCTGCAGCTTCCTTGCGAGTCCGGCGAGGGCTTCGATGTCGAGCTTGTCGAGGGCGTCGAGCTTGTCGACGTCGTCGACGGTGTCGGCTCAGGCGTCGAGGTCGGCGGGCTGCCGGGACGCGGGGACCAGGCGCTGGTGCTGCACCGGTTCCGTGGCCCGCCGCCCGGTGTCCAGTACCGGGTCGGGACCGGGCAGGCCCTGGCGGTGCGCCCGCAGCCCGGCGGCGATGGCGAGGTAGTAGAACCCGACGGCGCTGACGGCGACCAGGGCCATGTCGAGCCCGTTCGGCAGCAGCCCGCTGCCGCCGAAGTCCTTGCTGCCGAGCGCGGAGAGCAGGGCCATCCAGCCGAGGAAGCCGACCATCCACCAGGCCGGGGCCAGCTGCCGACGCAGGTCGCGCTCGCCCCGACGCAGCAGCACGACGGCGGCGACGGGAACGGCGATCAGCGTGAGCGCCACGCACAGGCCGGTGTTGGGCCACTTCGACCAGTACAGGGCCAGCGCGGCGCAGGCGAAGGTGAGCGGGCACAGCACCTTGGCGGCCGGGAGCCGGAACGGGCGCGGCAGGTCGGGCTTGGTGACCCGGAACAGGCCCACCGCGACCGGACCGATCAGGTACGAGATCACCATGACGGCGGAGACGACGGCGGCCAGCGCGTTCCAGCTGTGCCCGACGGCGAGCAGCAGCACCACCGAGAAACCCAGGTTGAGCCACATCGCGGGGCGGGCGCTGCCGTGGACGGGGTGCACCTGGGTCAGCTTCCTGGGGAAGAAGCCGGTCTCGGCCAGGTTCTGCACCATGTAGGCGGAGGAGGCGACGTTGGCGATGTTCGAGCCCGCGGGGGAGACGAACGCGCCGAACTGCAGCATCGTGACGACCCAGTGCAGCATCAGCACCTTGGCCAGGTCCGCGAACGGCGAATGGAAGTTGACGCCGTGCCAGCCGCCGGCGGCGAGCTGCTCCGGCGGCACCGCGCCGACGAAGGCCACCTGCAGCGCGAGGTAGATCACCAGCCCCAGCGCGAGCGCGCCGAGCAGCGCGCGCGGGATGGCCTTGCCCGGGTCCTTGGCGTTGCCGCCGAGATTGACCACGGCCTGGAAGCCGTTGAAGGCGAAGACGACACCGCTGGTGGTGATCGCGGTCAGCACGGCCGACCAGCCGTAGGGGGCGAAGCCGCCCGCGCTGGAGAAGTTGCCCGTGTGGAAGCCGGAGGCGATCAGCGCCCCGACGGTCAGCAGCGGGATGACGAACTTGAACAGCGTCAGCGCGATGTTGACCCGCGCCAGGAACTGGACCGACCAGAAGCAGACCAGCCACAGCGCCACCGTCAGCACCAGCGCCACACCCTGACCGGCGAAGGTCAGCTGGTGCGCGCCGTCGTCGAAGAGCGCGTGCGCCCAGCCGAAGTTCCACGAGGACATGTACTGCGTGGCGGCGATCGACTCGATCGGGATCAGCGCCGCGACCGCCAGCCATACCGCCCAGCCGGTCAGGAACCCGAGCACCGGACCGTGGGAGATGTGCCCGTAGCGGGCCATGCCGCCCGGGATCGGGTAGGCGGCCCCGACCTCGGCGTAGGACATGGCGATCAGGCCCATGAACACAGCCCCGAGCACCCACGCGACGATCGCCGCCGGGCCGGCCACCTGGGCCGCCGAACCTGCTCCGAAGAGCCATCCGGATCCGAAGATGGACCCGATGCCGATCATGATGAGGGCGAAGAGGCTGATGCCCTTCCGGTTGCCCGCGCTCATGTCCATTGCGTGAATCACCAACTCGAAGGTGGGTTTGCTGCCAACGCATCGAAGCCTAGGAACGGCCCCGGCGCGGCGGCGCGAGGACGGAGTCATCGGTTGGCAGGGCCCAACGTCCCGGGAATCCCAGGCCTTTCGCATCGAGCTGTGCACGCGTGACGGAGGTCCCGTCCGCCTCGGGGCCATCGCCGGTGTCCGCGTCCCGCGGCGGGTCGTAGCGTCGACGGGGTGATCAGTGTTGCCGAGAACCTCGACGCCATGGCCGACACGGCCGTCCACAAGGCGCAGGAACTGCACGCCCCGGCGCGGATGCTCGTCTCCTCGATGCTGGCGGGAGCCTTCATCGCGGTCGGTGAGGTCCTGCTGGTCGTCGCCGTCTCGCCGCTGGTCGAGGGGCACTCCCGGTGGGCCCGCCTCGTCGAGGGCGGCGTCTTCCCGCTCGCGCTGACGGTGGTGATGTTCGCCGGGGCACAGCTGTTCACCAGCAACGTCATGGTGATGCTGATCGGCGCCCTGACCGGCCGGACGGGCGTGCGCGACCTGCTCGGCAGCTGGGGCTTCTCCCTCGTCGGCAACCTGGCGGGCGCCTTCGCCTTCGGCGCCATGGTGCACGCCTCGGGCGTGATCTCCTCCCCGCAGGCGCACGCGATGCTCGCGGAGCTCGTCCACGGCAAGCAGGCCCTCAGTGGCGGCGAGCTGTTCTGGCGCGGAGTGTTGTGCAACTTCCTGGTCTGCCTGGCGGTCTGGATGTTCGGGGGGGCGAGCGGCGACGGGGCGAGAACCGTGGTCCTGTGGCTCCCCGTGCTGGTGTTCGTCGCGATCGGCTTCGAACACTGCGTGGCCAACATGGCCGTGTACGCCCTCGCCGTCTTCGACGGCTCGGCCGGCCTGGCCGGACTGGCGCGCAACCTCGCCTTCGTCGCCCCGGCAACATCGTCGGCGGTGGCCTGCTGGTCGCGATCGCCTACTGGTTCCTCGGCCGCCGCGCCAGGTGAGCCGACCACCCGCGGGCCGGGGCAGGGCGGGCCTCAGCCCAACCAGATCACGTCGGTGACGAAGAGTTCCCGGCGCGCGGTGTCGGCCAGGTAGTAGACCACGACGGGTTCGCGGGGGACGTCCAGGGCGATGCGGCCGTCGTCCAGGCGAAGCCCCGGTGGCCGGTGTCCTGCGGCCAGGGCGCTGCCCAGCTCCAGGGCGGCGCCGCGCAGGAACAGCAGCACCGCGCGGTACAGACGCTCGTCCCCGGACTTGAGCACGGCCTGCAGCGTGTCGGCTGCGTGCTCGCTCGCGGCGACGGTCCAGCGCGGCGGCAGGCTCACCCGGCGTCCAGCGCGTCGACGCCGCCGAGCGGCGCCGCCAGCTCCTCCAACCCGACCCGCCGCCCTCCGGTCGGCGGGACGCTCCGGCCGGCCTGGTCCAGCAGCGCCTGGAAGCGCCCGCGCTGCAGTACGGCGTCGATCTCCGCGCCGGCGGTGGCCGCCATGGCCTGCGCGTAGAACTGAAGCCGCGCCGCGGGGGAGGCGAGGGCAGGACCGATCGCCTGGATGTTCGCGGGGATGTCGGGGATACGCGGGTCGCCATCACTGCCGGGCTCGATGGCCTCCACGCTCATGACCGCCTCCTCGACTCCGGACCCACCGGGCTCACCTCCACCGTAGCGTCGCCGGACGGGCCGCTGCACCGCTTCGGAACCATGGAATTCCGCATTCCGCGCACACGACTCATACGATCACCCTGTCATGTCCGGATGGAATCCAGCGAGGAGCCAGCCACGTGGGACGTCCCGCCTCGTCCGGGCTGTCGGCCCCGGCCCGACGGCAGCAGGAGATCGACGCGCTGCGCGCCCTGCTCCTCGCCGCCCCCGCGGACCTGCCCGGTCTCGCCCCGGCCGTGGCGAGCAGGCTGGGCGTCGAGCGGCTCGCCGCCATCGTCTCCGGCACCCGCGAACGCCTCGGCGGCTTCATCGAGGTGACGGACGGTCCGCAGGGCCTGCTGCTCACGGGCCCGCGCGGAGCCGTCCTGGCCTGGGCGCACACCAGCGGCGACGGCACACTGACCGGGCTGATGATCTCGCCGGAGCTGCGCCGGGACGGACGTCGCCCGCGGGTGCGCGTCGCACCGGCCGTGCGCCAGGGAGTCGGCCGACTGCTCTGGTCCGCGCTCGCGGTCTTCTGGGCGCAGTCCGGTTGGACCGCCTCGACCCGGGTGGACCAGGCGGCCGCACTGGCGGCCCTGGCCTCGCTGGCGGTCCTGGTGGAGGGGTTCGCGCCCGCGGCAGCCGCGCAGCCGCGGTGGTTCCGGCGGCCGCTCCAGGCCGTGTTCGCGGTCGGGCTCGCGTCGGTGGTCCGTGCCCCCGCACTGCCGAACGGCACGATCGGTGCCGACCTCGTCGTCGGCGTGGCCGCGCTGCTCTCCCTCTGTTCGCTGCTGCTCCGGGCCCGCCGACACCGCTGGGGGGACCCCGCCACGCTCCTCGCCTCCCCGCTGCGGGGCTCGTGGTACGTCGTCCAGGGCGGCGGCAGGGGGATCAACCACCACCTCGGCATCCCGGAACAGCGCGGAGCGGTCGACCTGGTCCAGGTCGGCGCCCACGGCACACTCCGCTCCCGGACGCGCGCCGGAAACCCGCAGGGCCCGGAGCGGTATCGCGCGTTCGGGGCGCCGATCCACAGTCCGTGCGACGGCGTCGTCACCACGGTCGTGGACGGCCTGGAGGACCAGACACCGGGTCTGATCCGCTACGGCCCGCCCTACGGCAACCACGTCGTCATCGACACCGGCGCGGAGCGGGTCACCCTCGCCCACCTCCGCCCCGGCACGGTCCAGGTCGCCCCCGGGGACAGGGTGACCACCGGTCAGCTGCTGGCTGAAGTCGGCAACTCCGGCAACAGCACCGAACCGCACCTCCACCTCCAGGCCGAACGCGACGGGCTGGGCCTCGACCTCCACTTCGCCGGCGACCCCCGTCCCCTCCACCGCGGCCGCACCCTCACGGGCTGAACTCAGGCGCGGCGTCGCGCGTCGAGCCATTCGGCCGGATTCCAGGCGACGCCCATGGAGCCGACCGGCTCGAAGGTGATGTCCGGGTCGTCGCTCTGGACCAGGCACAGGACGCGTTGGCCGATCACCGCCGCGTGCCGGCCGTGATCGGCCAGGATGTCGAGCACGACCTGCGCCTCGCGGGGGCAGGCGCGGGCGAAGCGGTCGTAGTGGGTGAAGGCCAGCGCGAAGCCGGTGGCGTCCGCCGGGATGCCGTACGCGCCCGCGACGACGTCGCGCAGGCAGTCGTTGAGCGCGTCGAGGTTCCGTCCGTAGTAGTCGGGGAAGTCCAGGGCCGTCGCGAGGTCCTCGTGCATGGCCTCGGCGGTCGCCCACCCGGAGGCGTTCACCTCCACGACCGCGAAGCGGTGCGCGCGCAGCCGCTCGACCGTCCGGTCGAAGACCTCCGGACGCCAGTAGAGCGTCACGAAGGTGTGGGCGGCCAGCTCCCGGTAGAGACGCACGGGCGCAGCGGCGACCCCGGCCGCCTCGTCGGTGTCGCCGTCAGGCGAGGAGTACTCACTCATGGTCCGATCATCGCAGGACGCGCAGGCCGGGGAACTCACGGGTCCGGCCCGGGTGTTCGTGGACGGTCGGAGCTTCACTAGGGTGTTGCCATGAGCGACCACATCACGCCTCCCTTCGGCAGCTTCCCGGCCGTTGCCCGGGCCCTCGACGTCCGCGACGAGCTGGCCGGACCCGTGGCCGAGACGCTGGCGGGATGGGGCGTGCAGGAGGCCGCCGAAGCGGTCCTGTATGTGGACACCGATCCGGAGAAGGCGGACACCGCGGTGTTCTGCGAGACCTACGACGCCCCGCCGGAGTACTCGGCGAACTGCGTCGTGGTCGCGGCCAGGCGGGGCGGGGAGGTCACCATGGCGGCGTGCGTCGTGCTGGCCACCACCCGGCTGGACGTGAACGGCGCGGTGCGCAAGCACCTCGGCGCGCGCAAGGCGTCGTTCGCGCCGATGGACGCGGCCGTCGCGGAGACCGGCATGGAGTACGGCGGCATCACGCCCCTGGGGTTGCCGGGCGGGTGGCCGCTGCTGATCGACGAGGCCGTGGCGGCCGCACCGCACGTCCTGGTCGGCAGCGGCCGGCGCCGCGGCAAGCTGATCCTGCCGGGGCGGGCGCTGGCGGCGCTCCCGGGCGCCGAGGTCGTCCCGGGCCTGGCCGTCGCCGCGGCGCGGCCCGATGCGGCCGAGCCCACGGCCGCCGAGGTCTGAGGTCCGCGCCCGCCCGGCGGTCGACTGCATCCCCTGCCGCGCCGGGCGGGCGCGGGCTCAGCGGCGCTCGGCCGCCCGCCCCCGGGCCTTGCGCCGATCGGCCACCAGCACACCGAGGATCACGCCCACCGCCGTGACCAGGGCCGCGCCCAGCGCGACCAGGGCCCATCCGGGGAGGCTGACCGGGGACGTGTCGAATACCCAAGCAAGGAACACGGCCGCGATCATGCCAGGGGCCCGGCACGCCGCGCGAGCCGCTCTGGGAAGCCGGACGGCGAGGCGCCGAGTCGCCACAGCGGGTTGTCCCTGCCCCGCGCGCCGGGCCGCACCGGCGGGCCGCTGTCAGATCGGTCAGCCGCCGCCCCAGCCCGGGTCGGGCTTCATCCTGTGGTCGATCTTCATGACCGCCGTGGGGTGGTGCAGGCCGCCGGACCAGTCCGGGTCGGGCTGGAAGACGTGCGTGAAGCCGACGCCGGCCAAGGCGAACCCCGCCAGCGCGACCGCGGCGACGGCGCGCCGGATCAGTGTGGTGCGCTTCATGATGCCCCTTTCGTGTGCCGTGGACATCAGTCTCGGCGGCCGTTCGTGCGGACGGAACGGCTCCGCCAACCGGATCCGACCGGATCCAACCGGCGGTGTTCCGAGGAGAGTTGATACCGATCGGGGCCTGGCATGGCCAGGGCCGCCGGGTGCAGGGCACGGGTGCCTCAGGTCGCGCCGATCCGGTGCGGGCGGTCTCCTGATCCCATGGAGACCTACTACTACAACGTCGTCGAGACCTCGGAGCAGGGCGAGCCAGGCCTGCTGTCTCCGCTGCCGGCGAAGTCCGTCGTGGACCTGGATGCGCAGGGTTTCGCCGACATGATCCTTCGGCAGCGCACCGATCCGGCGTCGCGGTCCGATCCCCTGCCCGCCAGGATCGTGGTCACCGTCTGGCTGGGGGAGCCCGATCTCCTGGCCGGCCAGGAGCCCGACGCCGTCGCAGAGTGGCCTGACAGGTCCGAACTCGTGACGGAGGAGGAGTGACGGACGACGACCCGCCTCCGGTGGCGGGTGTCGGCCGACTGATGCCTTGACCGCTATCGGGCCGCCGCAGGCGCCGCCTGCGGCTTGCTCAGCACGGTCCCGCGCGGCCCGAAGCCGACTGAGGAGTAGAAGCGGACGGCCGCCTGGTTCGGTGTGAAGATCCCGGCGTAGAGCGTCGAGATGCCCAGCTCCGAGGCCGCTTGCTCCGCCGCCTGCAGCAGGGCCGAACCGACACCCTCGCCGCGGCGTCCCTCCAGGACGACGGTGTGGACGTCGGCTGCGCGGCGCGGCACGAGAATCTGGTGGTCCGGCGGCTCGGCGAGCGGCGCCAGCTCCAGCATGCCCACCACCTCGCCCGCCCCGTCTCCCGTCACCTCGGCGACCAGGATCACCGCTTTGGGCTCGGTCGAGCGCAGGGTCTCCTCGAAGTGCTGTCGCACGACCTCGGCGTCGGGCACGCGGTAGAGCTCGCGATCGAGCTGGACATGGCGCTCGGCGTTGGCGAGACGCAGGCGGACGAGAGCTGGCACGTCGCCCTGCGCGGCGACCCTGACCTTGATCGACATGCGTCCGAGCCTGCCATTGCGCGGCCCCGCGCCACAAGGCCACGGGGGCCGGGCGAACCTTCCCTCCCCGGGAACCGCTTCTTTGCGTACATGCGTGTTCGCTAACATTCCGGGCCGTGGCCCCGTGCGGGGGGCACATCTCACAGAGGGGGCGCCTGCCATGCAGGAGTTACGAGCAATGGATCCGCGCCAGTTGGGACCGTACTGGCTGGCCGGACGGCTCGGCGCGGGTGGGCAGGGGGTGGTCTACGAGGCTTATGACAGCGACGGCGTCCGCGTCGCCGTGAAGGCCCTGCACCTCGACGCGGACCACGCCGTCGCGGACCAACTGAGCCGCGAGGTCAGGATGCTGGAGCGGGTGGCGCCGTTCTGCACGGCCAAGGTCGTCGCGGTCGACCTGGACCACGTGCCGCCGTACGTGGCCAGCCAGTACATCCCCGGCCCGACCCTGCAGCAGATGGTCGCCGCCCAGGGCGTGTACGAGCCGGACGCCCTGGTGCGGCTGGCGGTCGGCATGGCGACGGCGCTCGCCGCGATCCACGCGGCCGGTGTGGTGCACCGGGACCTGAAACCGGAGAACGTGCTGATCGGCCCGGACGGGCCGCGCGTCATCGACTTCGGCATCGCCCGTGCCCCCGACCTGTCCCGGTCGACCACCGGCGTGATCAAGGGGACGCCGCGCTGGATGGCCCCGGAGACCTTCCAGGGGCGCGCCGCCACGCCGGCCGTGGACATCTGGGCGTGGGCGGCGATCCTGGTGTTCGCCGCCACCGGCGAGCCGCCGTTCGGCGGGTCGGACGTGGTGCAGATCATGACCGCCGTGCACACCGTGGAACCGGATCTGGATGCGCTCCCGCAGCCGCTGCGCGCGCTGGTGGCCCGTGCGCTGACCCGGGAGCCCCAGGCCCGTCCGACCGCGTCCGAACTGCTCACCAGCCTCACCGGACCGACGGGACCGACCGGACCGACCGGCGCCGGCACCCCGGTGGGCGGGGGCGAGCCCGTCCTCGACATCGAGGAGCGTCTCGCCGCCGGGCAGCGCGCAGCGGCGCCGTTGGCGGCGCCCGCCGTGCCGCTCACCCTGGGTGAGTCCGCCGAGCAGTTCTACGCCGCGCTCCCGGTCGCACAGCAGGCGCTGGTGCCGCGGGTGCTGCTGCGCCTGGTCACCGCCGCCCCCGACGCCGGCGGCACGCTACGAGCGGCCGAGCGCACCGAGTTCGACGACAGCGACCCCGACGACGCACCGGACGGCGCCCCTCGAGTCGGCACGACGAGCCGGCTGGTCGCCGAGGCGCCCGCGCTGGTGGACGCGCTGCTCGCGGCGGGCATCCTGGTCCCGGACGCCGACACCGGCCGCGTCGCCCTCGCCTCCGCGGCCCTTGTGCGCGCCTGGCCCCGGCTGCGGGCGTGGGTCGCGGACGAGCACGACGCCCTGGCTCCCTGCCACGAGCTGGCCGACGCCGCCCGCCGCTGGGACGCCCACGGCCGCCGGGCCGGCGACGTGCTGCACGGCTCCGCCCTGGAGCAGGCGGTCGGCGGGGCCCTGACCCGACGCCGGCACCTGGCGCTCAGCACCCAGGAGAAGGCCTTCCTGGCCGCGTCCATGGCCGCCGACCGACTCCGCTCCCGGCGCCGCCGCCAGGTGCTCGCCACCGTCGCCGCCCTGGTCCTGGTCGCGGGCACCGCCGGCGGCTACGCCGTCCAGCAGTCCCACGACGCCGCCGCGCAGCGCACCCAGGCCGCCCTGCAGCGTGAGAACGCGGCACTGGCCCGCCAGAACGCCCAGCGGCTCGCCGCCGTCAACGACGCGGCCAACCTGGCCGTCGACGCGCAGGCCGTCCGCGCCCGCGACCCCCTGCTGGCCGCCCAACTCGCGCTCGCCGCCTACCACTCCGCCGCCATCCCGGCCGCGACCTCGCAGCTCTTCGCCTCGCTCAGCAGTCCGCTGAACGAGGTCGTGGGCGACGCCGGCTCGGCCGTGGTGGAGCGGATGGCCGCTCAGCCCGACGGCCCGCTGATCGCGGTCGCCGACAGCGACGCGAGCGGCGCCGCCAACTCGCACATCCGGATCTGGAACCTCGCCAAACCGACCGAGCCCGTCACCGAGGCCGTGATTCCCGCCGGCACTGCCGCGTTGGCCTTTGTCCCCCACAGCGCGCGGCTCGTCGCGGCCTGCGCCTCGCCCGCCGACGCCATGTGCCTGTGGGACCTGACCAACCCTCACCAGCCCGCCTCCCTCACGGCCATGCCGTCCACCGGGCCCAAGCACATGGGCGTGACCGGTGTCGCCGTCAGCCCGGACGGCACGCTCGCGGCCGCCGCGACGCTGGCCGGGACCGTGATCGTCTGGTCCATCGCCACGCCGGCCCACCCGACCGTCCTCGCCACCCTCGCCAGCCCGTCGACGCGCAAGGACGGCAGCTCCCTCGCGGGTGTCGCCTTCTCCTCCCACGGCAACCTGCTCGCCACCACCATCCTGGGCGGTCACACCACCGTGTGGAACATGACCCACCCGGCCAAGCCGACGAAGGCTGCCACACTTCCCACCGGCTACCAGGCCATCGGCTTCAGCCCCGACGGGAACCTGCTGGCCGCCGCAGGCGACGCCTCCGTCGGCCTGTGGAACCTGGCGACGCCCGCGAAGCCCCGCGACCTCAGCACCGGCCTGCTCGGCTGTCCCAAGGACCTGACCCAGAACCTCGACGCACTCGCGTTCCGGCCCGACGGCCAGGAACTCGACTACGGCACCCAGGGCTCCGCCTCCTCCACCGGACAGGTGTGCCGTGTGCACCTGGACCCCGGCGACAACGGCGCCTCCCAAATGGGCAGCGCCACCCAGCCGTTCAGTGGTGTGGACTTCCTCACCATGGCCTGGACCGCCGACGGCCACCTGCTCACCGGCGGCACGGACGGCAAGGTCCGCTCCTGGCCGTCCGCACCCGACACGATCGACGGCCTGTCGATGGACGGCAACTCCTTCGTCGCGACCAGCCCGGACGGACGTCTGCTCGCCGCGCCACGGCCCCGGATGTCCTCCGACCCCAACCCGCCGATGGCCCTGTACGACCTGTCCGCTCCCGGCGGCCCCCAGCAACTCGGCACGTTCGCCACGCCCGACCTCGTGCAGGACGTCGCCTTCGTCACCACCACGACCCTGCTGACGGTCCAGCGTGACGGCACCGTCCAGCTCTGGGACCTCACTGACCCCCGCCGTCCCGTCAAGGGCGCCGGACTGGGCTCGGCCGACGTGCACACCCCCGGAATCGCCGCCAACTTCCAGAACTTCGTCTCAGCGGACAGGTCCGGGGACCTGGCGGGGGTGCTGGGCAACGACAGCAGGGTCCACCTGTGGCGCCTCGCGGGTTCGCACCACGCCACCGAGCTCGGCTCCTTCCCCTACCCCGACCTCCAGGCCTCGACCTACGCCGCCGTCGTCCTCCCGGACGGCGCCTCGGCGATGGCCGTGAGCAGGGCCGGCATGGTCTGGTGGGACCTGAGCGACCCCGCCCACCCCGTCAAGCGCGACACCACACCGACCGACTTCCGCAACGACATCGCCGGAGCCGTCGTCAACGCGGCCGGATCCGCCGGTGACCTGGTCGCCTTCGACCCCGCCCCCGGCTCCTACGGAGCCAACCTGCACGTCGTCACGGTCCGCAACGGCACCGCGACCACGACGTCCGTCGCGGCCGCGCCGCTGCTCGGCACGCAACTGGCGATGTCCGACGACAACCGGCTGCTGGCCACCCTTGGCCCCAGCAACGACACCTTCACCCTCTGGAACCTCACCGACCCGGCCCACCCCCGCCCGACCACGACCGCGGCGACGCTCAACTCCGCCAACTCGCTCTCCCTCAACCACACCGCCACGATGATGGCCGTCGCCAACGACACGACGGTCGAGCTGTGGAACATCAGCGACCCGGCCCACCCGGTCCGCCTCACCACCATCAGCCCACCGGGCGAGAACTCGAGCGACAACATCTCCGCGACGGGCTTCACCCCCGACGGCACGAAACTGGTGATCCAGTACCAGTACTCGGTCACCCTTGTCGCCACCGACCCCAAGACCGTCGCCGCCCACCTGTGCGCGGCCACCGGCAACACCGTCACCGCAGCACAGTGGGGCCTGTACGCACCGGACGCGGCCTTCCGCAAGCCCTGCCCCTGAGCCGCGTGCGGGCCGCACGCCCGACGGATCGACGCCGACCTCGGCGTCGATCCGGACGGCGGCACCTGCTGACGGTCGGCCAGGCCCAGGAGCTCACGAACGAGGGGAAGACCTTCGACGTCGCCACCCGGGCCACCGCGTCCCGATCGAGGATTTCCAGGCGTTCCCGCGCCGCCGCGAAGGCCTCGCTGCCGCTCCGCACGGAGCTCCCGGAGCCGCTGTCGGCCCGCAAAGCAGAGGGTGGGGCTTGCCGCGCTGATGAGAGGCCGTAGGCTGGTGCCCACCCATGCACATTCGAGGCGTGGACAACATGGCCGAGGAGAGCAGCGTGGCGCAGGGAAGTTCCGGGATCAGGGGCGCGCGGGTCGGGTCCGGACCGCTGGGGGAGCCGGAGCGCGGTGACCTCGCCCCCCGTACGTCGGTGTCGTTCTACTGCGGCAACGGCCACAAGACGCAGCTCAGCTTCGCGATCGAGGCCGAGCTCCCGCAGACCTGGGACTGCCCCCGCTGCGGCCTGCCGGCCGGCCTCGACCCCGAGGCCGCGCCCGTTCCCGAGGGCCACGCCCCCTACATGACGCACATGGGCTACGTCCGCCAGCGTCGCACCCAGGAGGAGGGCGAGGTCCTGCTCGCCGAGGCCCTGGCCAAGCTCCGCGGAAAGTTCTGACCGCTGGGAACGGCCGCGGCGCGCTCGCGGCCTGACTCACCCACTGCGCGGACAAAACGGACAGACGCGGACTCAGATGCCGCCGACGGCCCGGGGGATCCCCCGGGCCGTCGCCGTACCACGCGGCTCACGGGCCCGAGTCGAACCGGCCCCGGGGGTCATTCGGCTCGACTCCACAGCATTCCGACCGGGGGGTGGGCGCGGATCTCGTCGGTCTCGAAGGACACGCGCTTGTCCTGGCCGGCGAGCACGACGGCGCCTGCACCCAGGTCGGCGACGGTCGTGGGCCAGCCGGACCAGGTGTCCACCGCGAAGTTCCTCACGCCGACGCAGACCAGGACGAACCCGACAGCATTGTGGCCACGCTCCTGCCACAGGTCGGCGGCGCCGGCCGGGACGGCGAAGTCGGAGAACCGCAGGGTGACCGACGCTTCCCGCTCGTCGACGAGGACGGACTCGAGGTGGTAGTCCGTCAGCGGTGGCGGGGGCGAGCCAAGGACGTCGCGGAGCGTCTCGGGGTTGGCCAGCTCGGCGGACCAGTCACATTCGCCCATAGAACACCGCCGAAGTGGTGGGTGGTAGCACCTCCCGGTGCACGTGCTGGTCAAGGCGGCTCTCGAACCAGCGCCGAGCCGTGTAGGGGTCCGTCCCGCCGGAGCGATAGGCGTTGAGGTGGCCCACCTTCAGGGCGTGCGCGCTGAACTCCAGCGAGAATCCCGGACTGTTCACCGCAATCCTGATCCGGCGCTCCGGCGTCGGGACACGGGGACCGAGTTCGATGTTGATCACTGTGCTGTCGGGGACGCCTCGCATCCGGAGGTCCTCGCCCACGGCGATGAACCCGATCTGCGCCTCGAAGCGGTCACAACCCGCCGCGGTCCAATCCGATGGGGCGAGGTCCGGAAAGCGGGGAAACTCGACCCGCAACGTGACGGCCGGGCCAGCACGCGCCGACTGACACGGATGGTCCTGTCAGCCGGCGCTGAGGAGACAGAACTCGTTGCCCTCGGGGTCGGTCAGCACCGTCCAGGTGATGCCGGACTGGTCGATACCGGGGTCGCCGGCGCCCAGGGCGCGCAGGCGGGCCTCCTCCGCCTGCGGGTCGTCGCCCGGGTAGGGGCGGACGTCGAGGTGGACGCGGTTCCACACGGTCTTCGGATCGGGGGAGCGGATGAACTCCAGGTAGGGGCCGACGCCCTTCGAGGACCGCAGGGAGGCGAAGTCGTCGTCGACCTCGTGCACGGTCCAGTCCATGGCCTCGCCCCAGAACCGGGCCATGGCGCGCGGGTCGGCGCAGTCCACCACGACAGCGGCGATCAGCCCTGTGTCCAGGTATTCCGGCCGGGGCTCCAGGACACAGAACTCGTTGCCCTCGGGGTCGGCCAGGACCGCCCAGGGGACGTCGCCCTGACCCACGTCGAGAGGCGTCGCGCCGAGGTCCGTGAGGCGGGCGACCAGCTCCGCCTGGTGGGCGGGCGAGGTGGTGGCCAGGTCGAGGTGCACCCGGTTCTTCACCGTCTTGGGTTCCGGGTGGGCGATGATGTCGATGCAGACGGCGACGGGATCGGGGTAGGTGTAGTTCTCGGGTTCGAGGTTGGTCACCCCGGGCCCCTCGCTGTCCATGCGCCAGCCCAGAGCCTGCGCCCAGAACCGGCCGAGCGCGGCGTCGTCCTGGGCCTTCATGTTGATCTGCACGAGTCTGGTCGCCATACCGACGATCCTAGGACGCGCCACGGCGGAACCAGGGCCGAAACGGCCTGGGCCGGCCGCGGCGAATCTTCATCTATGCTTCACGTTGGTCACGGGGTGGTGGTTCGTCGCACTGGGCGCTGCCGCAGTGCAGCAAGGCTCACGGAAGATCCTGGGGATTCGGGTCCCTGCCTGCTTGCCTGCGCGTCGTCGCGGAGGGCTCGTCCGGCCCACCGGCCGTGAAGGAAGACAGCCCCCAGGGAGAAGTGAGGAATGCCGGTGATCTGCGTCGGAGGCATGATCGGGATCGGCAAGACGAGTGTTGCCGAGGTCCTCGCCAAGGCGCTCGGCAGCGAGGTCTTCTACGAGAGCGTGGAGGACAACCCCATACTTCCCCTCTTCTACACGGCGAGCCCCGAGGAGATCCAGGCCAAGCGTTACCCGTTCCTGCTCCAGCTCCACTTCCTCCGGACCCGGTTCGCCTCGATCAAGCAGGCTTACCGGAACGGGGACAACGTCCTCGACCGGTCCATCTACGAGGACTGGTACTTCGCCAAGGTCAACCACGACCTCGGCCGGATCACCTCCCTCGAGATGCAGGTGTACGAGGGGTTGCTGGACGAGATGATGCGCGAGATCGAGGAGCTGCCGTATCGCAAGGCTCCCGATCTCATGGTCTACCTCAAGGCGGACTTCGAGACGGTGCTGCACCGCATCGGACTGCGCGGCCGTGACTTCGAGCAGGACGAGAGCCTCGTCGAGTACTACCGGACCCTGTGGTCGGGCTACGACGAGTGGGTGCACCGGCACTACTCGGCCAGCGAGGTCCTGGTCGTGGACATGAACCACACCGACGTGGTCAACAGTCCCGAGGACGCGGCCCGGGTCGCGCAGGAGGTCAAGGACGCCCTGGCCGCCGCGAGGCAGCGCGCCTGAGACCCGCCGCGCCCAGCCCGGCGCCTGAGACCCGCCGCGCCCAGCCCCGCGCCCGCGCCGCGCCCGTCGGTCTGCGGTTCGCCGGTCCGGTCCGTCGGGCGCCCAGTAGCATCGGGTGACCGGAGGGCCGAGCGGAGGTCAGGGCATGCGGAAGACCGTCGTGTACGAGTTGGTGTCCCTGGACGGGGTAGCCGAGGGGCCGGACAGGTTCTTCACCGACTGGGACAAGGCGATGGACGCCAACCTCGCCGCCGTGATCGCCACCCAGGACGCGGTCGTCCTCGGTCGCCGCAGCTACGCCGAGTGGGCCCGCTTCTGGCCGGACAGCCCGATCCAGCCCTTCGCGGACTTCATCAACGGCGTCGCGAAGCACGTCGCGACCTCCACGCCGCTGGACCTGGACTGGGCCGGCGCCACCGCGATCGACGGCGACCTGGTCGACGTCGTACGGGAGCTCAAGCAGCAGCCCGGTGGGGACATCGGCGTTCACGCCAGCATCTCGGTCGCGCAGACGCTGCTCGCCGCCGGCGTCGTCGACGAGCTGCGGCTCGTGATCGCGCCGAGCATTGCCGGCAGCGGACGCCGACTGCTCGACGGCCTGCCGCCGATCCGGCTCGAGACGATCCGCAGCGAGCTGTCCCCGGCCGGCTACCTGCTGAACGACTACCGCGTGCTCGGCGGGCCGGCCGACTGAGCCGCCCAGGACATCGCCGCCGTAGCGTCACGGCGTTCGGAGCCGGGCGGGGAAGCCGGTCCAGCGCAGGTCGTGCGGAAGATGGCTGGTGTCGTTGTAGACCAGGACGCTCGCGGGCCGGTCAGGGGCGTAGTGGATGACGGTCAGGGCCGCGTTGCCGTGGTTGAGGGTCGTCCAGCGCCAGGACGGGGCGTCCATCGCGGCGCACACCAGCCAGGCGATGAGAAAGGCGTGGGTGACGACGAGATCGTGCCGAGGCGCGCTCCCCTCCTCGCAGGGTCCGGTGAACTCCGCGACCGCCTGGCGGGCCAGCCGCGCGCCGAGGGCCCGGTCCGCCGCCGGCAGCGACGCGAAGCGCGCCGCGCCGGTGCCCCGCTCAGGGACGTGGGGAACGTAGTCGCCCGCCGCCTCGGACGCGCGGAGCGGCACCGAGCCCAGTTCCTCGCCCACCAGCCGTGCGGTCTGCGCGGCGCGCGGCAGCGGGCCGTGGTGGACGGCCGTCAGCGGGACCGCGCGCAGGCGCCTGCCCAGCAGTTGTGCCTGGTGTCGGCCGGCCTGCGTGAGCTCGCTCTCGTCGGGGGTCGCTTCTCCGTGGCGGGCGAGGTAGAGGTATCGATCGTGCATGCGCAGGTGGACGCCCGCCGACAGGCCTGCGGTTCCTGACCCGGTGACCCGTCCGGCGGGCACCGCCGCTCGGTGGGTGGCTGCGCGGTCCCGCCCCCTCACGCGGGGCCGCGCAGCCTGCTCGGTGGGTGGCCGGCTCGCCAGGTGACCTGCTCGGTGCAGGCCGGCCGGTTCGGCTCAGCCGCCGTAGACCTCGAGGGACCACAGCGAGTAGCCGTAGCCCGTGGCGCGCTGGGTGCCGTACATCCGGAGGTAACGGCCGCTCCCGGTGAGGCCGGTGAGGTCCTGGACGCCGCCCGTGCCCGTGGTGGTGGAGTAGATCGTGGTCCAGGTGGTGCCGTCGGTGGAGGTCTGGATCTGGAAGGCCGTCGCGTAGGCGGCCTCCCAGGTGAGCTTGACCTCGTTGACGGCGTGGGTGGCCCCGAGGTCGACCTGGAGCCACTGCGGGTCGGAGAAGGCGCTGGACCAGCGGGTGCCGGGGTTGCCGTCGGTGGCCAGGTCGGGCGTGTCACTGGTGCCGGACTGGACGGACGAGGCGGTGGTGGGTCGGCCGAGGGCCAGATCGGTGCCGGTGACGGACCAGGTGAAGGAGGCCGTGCCGAGGGCGCCGGTGGTGTCGGTGACGGTCACCGCGACGGTGGAGGTGCCGTTGCCGGTGGGCGTGCCGGTGACGCGGCCGGTGGCCGGGTCGAGGGAGAGGCCGGACGGCAGCCCGGTGGCGGCGTAGCGCAGCGTCCGTCCGGCGGCCGAGTCCGTCGCGGACAGCTGCAGCGGGGTGATCGCCGTTCCTGCGGCGGCGCTCTGCGGGCCGGGTGAGGCGACGGTGACGGTGTCGGCCGCCGTGCCGCCGGTCGCGCTGAAGGCGAGGAGCTGCGCCGCCTCGGGGCGGGTGTCACCCGCGCTGCCGGTGTTGTTCCAGGAGCGCTGCGGGGCGGTGGCGACCGGGCGGGCGGCGGCCGCGTCCAGGCTGAGCGCGAGGCCGCTGTAGCGGTTGACCAGGCGGATGCCGGTGCCGGTGCCGCTGCCACCGCTGGTGCTCGGCTGCAGGGACCACTGCTGCCCGACGCCCGGCGTGGCGCCGAGCGCGGTGGGGGTGACGACGGCGCCCCAGGCGCGCCCGGCGTTGCCGCCCGTGTCGACGCCGAGGGCCTGGCCGGTCGCGGAGTTGACGACCGTCCAGAAGCCGTCGCCGGTGGGCTGGAAGCGCCAGTTCTGTGCCGCCGACCCGTTCGCGCCCGTGGTGGCGGTGAGGGTGCTGCCGCTCTGGGTGAGGACCTGTCCGTTCCCGGCGGCGACGGTGTAGGTGAGGCCCGGCGTCACCGGGGTTGCGGGCAGGTTCGCGGAGGAGGAGGGGTCGATGGTGATGTCGCTGTACTCGGCGGTGTCGGTCGAGCAGTAGTAGGCGCAGTACGAGCGGAACGTGCGGCCGACGACGGTGGAGCTGGTGCGGTTGGCGGGGTCGAGCATCCAGCGGTACCAGGCGCCGTTCGGGTCGCCGGTGACCAGGCCGAGGTCCGTCCACTGCTCGGTGGCCAGGCTGCGGGTCGCGTAGAAGTGCAGTGGCGTGAGCGTGCCGGTGGCCTGCGCGACGTTGTTCTGCGGCGTGCCGATGTACTCGCCCAGGTAGGAGTCCCAGGCGATGTTCATGACGGCGAGCTGGGAGTTGTCGGGCATCTGCCCGGCCGCCACCTGTGCGGCGACGGTTCCGGTGGCGGCCGGCGCGTAGTCGCCGGCGGGGGAGACGTAGCCGGGGCCCGCGCCGTCGGCCGGGATGACGTCGCTCTCCTTGCCGCCGACCCCCGGCTGGGACCAGGAACCGTCGTACCACTTCTGCCAGGAGGCGGTGGCCATCTTGGCGGAGATCGGCGCGCGGGCGACGTGCTGGAGCCAGACCGTCCCGCCGGCGGACTTGTCCAGGACGCGGGTGGCGTAGAAGGCGTAGAAGTAGCCGGAGGCGTTGTCGACGAAGAGCCGCTGGTCGCCGTCGCCGTAGTAGTAGGTGGCGCCGGGGAACTGCGTGGTGTCGTTGCGCTTGGTGCTGAACGGGGAGGTGACCGCATGCCCCTCGATGGTCCAGGTGTGGCCCTGGTCGGTGGACTTGGCGTAGTCGATCGCGTCGTAGTGCAGGCCGTCACCGAAGGGCTGGGGGGTGAACTCGTTGTGGACGAGGCCGTACCAGTCGCCGGAGTCGGGGTCGACCCACACGCCGCTGAGATCGCAGTAGTTGCGTTCGGCGTAGCCGGAGCCGGAGGGGGCGTAGGTCGCGGTGAGGCCGGTGGGACTGTTGTTGCAGAGGGCGGTGGTGTCCTTGTTGGTGCCGCTGTTCTGGATGGGCGCGGTCGTGGCGGTGTCGAAGTCGGAGCCGGTGTCGAAGTCCCACTGGCGGCTGTCCTTGGCGCCGTAGAGGGAGTGCGAGGACTGGTAGTAGAACTGGCCGTTCTTGTCGGTGTAGACGTCGGCCGGGGTGTCGTCGGGGTTGGCGAAGTTCACCGGGGTGCCCGAGGACAGCACGTCCGCCGGCGCGGGTGCGGAGGCGGCCTGCCACACCTGGTCGCTCTGCGAGGGGTCGCAGGAGGCGAGCCCGATCCCGGCCCCGTCGACGACGGCGCCCTGCACGGCCAGGCACTTGCCGGACGCGGCGCTGTAGATCGTTCCGTCGGGCAGGTGGGCGAAGTGCTGCTCGGCGGTGGCGGCGGAGCAGCTCCACAGCTCCACCGGCGTGCCGGTCGCGCGCGAACCCCCGGTGACCTGCAGGCACTTGCCGAGCGCCTGGACACTCCCGTCGGCGCTGTTCCACGTCCACGCCTGCGCCGCGGAGCCGTCGCAGCCGAGCATCTGGACGGGGTTCCCGTCCGCGGTACCGGAGTTGGCGTCGTCCAGGCACCGCCCACCCGACGTCACCGTGCCTTGGGCGGCCGTACCGTGCGCCCTCGCGGCGGCGTGCGCCGGCCATCCGCCCGGTCCCAGCAGCACGGACACGCTCACCAGCAGAACCCCTGCGGCCTGCCTCCGGGCAGTCCGGGCAGGGTTGAACCCAACTCGCCTACGCATCGTCACATCCCTTGTCATGACCCAGCTGGCTAATTAGTTCCAACAGAATCCGAACTAACTGTCATGCTGTCAAGAGATGTGGCCAGGAATGCGGTCAGCGGCTCAGAGCCTCCATGGGTTCGATACAGGTGGCTCCGGTCGGCCGCCGCCACCTTCTGTCGGATCGCTCAACCGGCGATCAGGGGTTGAGGGAGTAACGGACTTCGGCACGGTCCATGGTGAAACCTGCCCGCTCGTACAGCCCGTTCGACCCCGACGGAGAGTCGGCGTCCACTTCGATGTTCACCCCGTCGAAGCCGGCGTCCCGAGCGACCCGCAGCACCTGGCCGATCAGGGCACTCGCCACCCCGCGCCTGCGGTAGGCGCGACGGGTACCGATGCGCTGCACGTTCGCGTCGCGGACCCCGGTCGCCGCCGTGTCCGCGTCCCAGGAGAAGGTCAGCAGCATGCCCGCAGCCGTGCCGCTGTCCACGTCGCGTAGCAGGAAGCTGAGGTCGGGGCAGAAGGCGGACCACCCGAGAAACGCACGCCACTGCTCCAGCTGGGGCGGCACCCCGCCCCAGCGGTCCAGCACGGCGTCGCTCCAGACCGCGAAGAAGTCGGCGTCGTTGTCGACCGAGTGGCTCTCCAGCACGAGGCCGTCCGGCAGCGGCAGGTCGACAACGGCTGCTCCCAGCGGGTGCCGCAGGTGCGAGTACCACCGCACGGGCGTCATACCGGCGGCCTGGTAGCAGGCGCGTGCGCCGTCGTTGAGCGCGTTGTTCTGCACGTCGACGGCGAGCGGCAGATCCGGGTGATGGATGGCGTGCAACGCCTCGGCGCTCGCGACGCCGGCAGCCAGCAGCTCCGCTCCCAGCCCCCGGCGCCGGTACTTCGGATGCACGCCGCCGCTGACCGTGACCCGGTGCACGTCCTCGACGTGCAGCTTGTGCGCGGCGGAGGAGAAGCCGACCATCCGGTCACCGTCGAACACGCCGACCGTGCCACGCTCGAGGTCGAGCACCGGGTCGTTGATCTGGTCGGTGGCGTCCTCCTCGGAGTAGTACTCACCGAAGACGTCCACGACCTCGATCGCGTTGAGCAGCTCCGCCAGCGGGGCTGCGTCCGTCGGGGCGATCGGACGGCGGATCAGTTGTGCGATGTCAGCGGGCATGGGGCGACCCTAGGGATCTTCGGATCACGGTGTCATCCGGTTTTTCTGCCTCCACCCCCCGCCCGCCCGATGGTGGGACGACCGGTCAGGAGATCGGGGTGGGATGGGGTTGCCCAAGGGCGTCGAGCAGGCCGTAGAAGGAGTGGACCGCGTCGTGCATCGCGCCGGTCATGGCGTCGGACTTCGCACCGGCGTCGGTGTCCCTGCCTGCGGACAGGTCGTCGGACTCGGCGGTGATGTCGTCGAGAGCCAGGTCCAAGGAGGTCAGGGCGCTCGACCACAAGCGCTCGTCACCGGCGTCGGGGACGGGATCGCTCCCGGCCGCGGTGAGATCGGCGGCATTCTGGGCGCGTATGCGCCGCGCATCCGCCACGACGGTGGTCAGGTCAAGAGAGCCCGTCCCCTTGCCGGCGGTCGCGGATCGGTACATGTCCACGGACAGGTCGTGCATGCCGTCGAAGAACTGGTTGATCCGCGCCTGCCCCCCGGCGTCCAGCCACACCTGCACCACGCCGCCGGACTGCGGCAGGGACCGCGACGCCTGCGCTGCGGCGGCAGGTCTGGTGCCCGCCAGCTCCTCACCGGCCCACGTCCCGCCGACGCCGAGCACGGCGATGCCGACGAGCGCGGCCTTGGCCCACGGCGACATCCGGCTCGGTGCCGCACTGGTTGCGTCCTGCGCCTCAGGTGAAGGTTCGGGCACGAGCTGCCCGGCTTCGGACGTTTCGGTGTTCACGCGTTCCCCCGGGGGACGGTCCTGGTGTGCGGCGTCATCGTGCCAGGTGGGACCGGGGCGATCAAGAGAATGGGTGGACCGGGCCCAGGCCGCCTGACCGGGCGGCAGGAACCCGCGTGACTTCCCTCGGGCCGCGCCCTACCTTGTCCGGATGACTGGAAAGCCGTCGCCGATCCGCTACGTCGGACCTCCGGACCTCGCGGCGGGGGCCGCACACGCGGAGGCAGCCGGACGGGACGACTGCGGCCGGTCCCCGGACCGGCAGGCCGCGGCCGTGATCGACCTCCCCGTCCCGGACGACGCACACGCCGAGGAGTTGTCGGCCACCCTGCGTTCGGTGGACAACGAGCCCTTCCTGCAGGCCGTGTCCGGTCGGCCCGTGCGGCTGCACCACCGCAGCGTGGACACCCTGGTGGCCGCGCCCGACGCGGGAGGCTTCGGCTCGGCAGCCGAGCCGACCTGGAGCCTGCTGCTGCGCGCGGTCCACCTCAGCTTCGCCGCCCACCTGCCGCTCAGCCTCTCGCCCGACGTGCTGTGGTTCGCCGTGGTGCACGAAGTCGCCGCCCATGTGCGGCTCAACGCCGACCACTACGCCGGGGTGTTCACCGACACCCCGGGCCACCGCCCGCCGATCCTGGTCCGCGACGACAGCCTGCTCGATCCCGACCCCGACTGGAGCCGGTCCATCCGGCTCGTGCTCGACCCGCTCCGCGAGCGGATCGGCCCGGAGGTCACCGACCTCTTCCTGCCGGGCTTCAGCACCACCACGCCCGACGACGTCTCCTCGGCCCTGGTGGCGCTCATGTCCGTCGTCAGCCCGTACTACCGCTTCGAATGGCTGTCCCTGTGCGGGATCCCGCGGATCCGCCTGGACGGTACGGCCGAGGACTGGGCGCTGCTGTCCACCCGCGTCCGCGAGCTCGCCCCGTGGTTCGACGGACTGGGCGCGTGGTTCGACGCGCTGCGTCCGGTGCTCGACGAGATCGCGGCCACCGCCGCCGGAGGCCCGGTCGACGAGGACTTCTGGCGCTCCCTCTACAAGTGGGAGTCCCGGTCCGGCGGGGACTTCGTCTCCGGCTGGATCACCGTCCTGTTCGCCCACACGCAGACCCCGGCGGGGCCGCGACCCAAGGAGTCCTTCCGCTGGCGCGGCGGCGAACGCTATTTGGAGAACGCCTTCCCCTCCCACGTCGCCACGGTCCCCTTCCGCTGGACCCGCCCGGACGGCCCCCGCGAGATGCAGTTCCTGGCCGGTGTCCTCGGCATCGAACGCGACGACGACGGCTACCTGCGCCCCCGCCTGGCCCACGCCGTCACCGAACTGCTCCCGAGCTCGCCGCATCCGTCCGACCACCTCCTGCCCGACGGATGGACGCACAGCCGCCTGCGCGAGGCCAGCGGCTGCGCCACGGCCCGCGCGCTCACCCTCGACCTGACGGTCCTGGTACCCACCCAGGACGGGTGGCCCGCCGAGGTCGAGGCCACCCACGCGGTCCAGGTCGCCATGTACTGCTACGTCCGCGCCGCGGCCGACGGCGTCTGGTACGTCGGGGACCTGCTGGAGGAGAGCGACGAAGTCGTCCTGTGGGACCGCCTCGGCACCGACCTCGCCGAAGCCCTGCTCCGCATCTGACCAGCCGTCCGGAGCGGCCCGCGTCCTGCGGGGCCGCGGTCAGACCACCTCGTCCGCCGGTGGCGCCGGTGGCGCCGGTGGCGTCGGCCGGCGCAGGCGGGCCAGCGGGTCGAGGATCTCGTCGGCGGCGTTCAGGATCGCGCGGAGCGTGCGCCGGGTCGGGGAGGTCACCGGGCGGGTGCGGATGACGACGGTGTCCGCCACCGCGGCGGCCAGCGCCACGGCGGCCGCAGCGTCGGGGGCCGTCACCAGGACCTCCCCGCAGCGGTCGTCCGACCAGGCCAGCTCGTGGACGAGATCTCCGACGGCCACGTCGAGCCGGACCCGGACGACCCCCGGGATCCGCTCGGCGGCCTCGACCCCGCTGATCTCGACGACCTCGCCGGGCTCCGCCACCAGGAAGCGGATCGCTGCCGCGCCCGCAGGCGGGGACGCCTGCGTGGACGGGATCGGACCCGTGGCCACGGCGTAGGCCAGGGACTCCAGGTCCACCCCGTACACCAGCTCCACCAGTTCCGGGATGCTGTCGCCGCCGCGCCGGGCGTGGGCCTCCACGATGCGCGGACCCTGCTCGGTGAGGATCACCTCGGTGTGCGCCGGGCCCACGGTCAGACCGGCCGCGTCCAGCGCCGCTTCGGTGAGCGCGGTGATGCTGCGGGCCTGCTCCTCGCCCAGCGGAGCCGGGACGACGTGGCCGAGCTCGACCACGCCGCCGCCGGTGTGCTTGCCGGTGATCGCGACGATCTCGTGCCGGCCCTCGGACGAGAACGACTCGACGCTGAACTCGGGCCCGCGCAGCCGCTCTTCGACCAGCAGCCGGTCCAGGCCGGACTCCTGCGCCCAGGCCCAGGCCGCCAGGGCCCCGGCGGCGTCCGCCACCATCCGCACGCCCAGGCTGCCGCTGCCCGTCAACGGCTTGATGACCGCGTCGCCGTGGCGCTCCAGGAACGCGAGCACCGGCTCCGGGGCGGTGACCACCTCGGCGGCGACCGGGCCGATACCGCGGGCGTTCAGCAGCTGCCGCAGCCGCCACTTGTCGTGCAGTGTCTCCACCACGGACAGGCCGTTGCCGGGCAGCCCCAGCACGTCCGTCAGGTGAGCGGCGGGGATCTGCCCGATCTCGGCCTGGCTGACGATCCGGTCGAACGGCCTGTGCCGGTGCAGCGCGGTCACCAGGTCGGTCGCCAGGGCCAGATCCTGGAAGTCGAAGAGCAGGACCTCGCTGCAGTACCGCGCGGCCGCCGGGTCGGCGAGCGAGGGCTTCTGGACGTGCACGAGCTCCAGGCCGAGCGCGTGTGCCTTGCGCAGCAGCCGGGAGCGGCTGCCGAGGGCGAGGATCCGGGTCATGGGCGAGGCTCCTCAGAGGTCGACGGTGGTGTCCGGCGCGGGGAGCCGGAGGTCGAAGTGCGCGGCGAAGAAGCTCTCCGACCGCGCGGTGAACAGGTCCAGCACCGCGCCGAGGCCGGCCAGCAGTGTCGGGTCCGGATGCCAGATCCAGCACTCGCGCGGCTCGACCCGGGCGCCGCGCACGCTCTTGGGCAGGAAGGCCTCGAAACCCATGCGCATCTCCCGGAGGCCGCGCTCCAGACAGAAGCGCATCGGCTCGTAGAAGGCGAGCATCGGATAGGCGACCCGCGACCACGGCTCGGCGCCCTGGTGCGCGTAGTCGAAGCCGTAGCTGAGGCCGATGTAGCTGCGCTCGTCGAACAGGTCGATGCCGCAGCCGACGATCTCCCCGCCCAGTTCCAGCACCGGGACCCGCAGCCGTTCGCCGAGCAACTCACCCATCGTGGCGCGGGCCTGGCGCAGCCGCGCGAGGTCGGGCGTGCCGCCGTGCTTGACGCTGTTGCGGTACTCGAGCTCGACGATGCGGTCCAGGTCTGCTCCGAGCAGGCTGCGCGTGGACAGCCGCAGCCCGGAGCGGTCGAACTCGGCCAGTTCGTTCTTGAACCGTCGGCGTCGGCGCTTGACCATGCCCGCGACGTGGCCCTCGAAGTTCTGCTGCTGGGGCAGCTGAAAGGTGGACACCCCGGTCAGCACACCGCGGCGGAATCCGCAGGACGCCAGCGCCGCGCGCAAGGCCTGGTCACCGGGTCGGACGTAGGGCACCGCCACCGCACCGGCCGCGCCCGCAAGCCCCTCGCTCACCTGCCGCTGCAGCGACCCCACCAGCCGCTCGAGGAGCCGCTGCGCGGCAGGGCCCTGCTGCTGTCCGGTGCGCAGGCAGCCCTCGCTGCTGTCGAAGCTGCGGACGGTGAGGCACTCGCCCAGGCGCTCCGTCAGCTCCCGCGGGCCCGCGGCGGGTGCGCCGGGTGTGTGCGGGGTGCCCGTCAGTTCGCCCAGGCGGCGGTGCAGTTCGTTCTCCACCGGGCCGGGGCCGGACGCCTCCTGGGGCTGTGCCTCCTCGCGCAGGAACTGCGGCGAGCTGAGCTGCTTCCATGGGTGGCTGAACAGGGCGCTGTCGGGTGTCGAGCACGCCCCGTGCAGGGCGCCGCGCAGGTCTCCGTCCTGCCAGGCCGTCGCGACGAAGGCCGCCCCGGGTTCCATGTACTCGCGAAAGCACAGGTAGTCGTAGCTGTGGTCGACGCGCGCGGTCCCGGTCAGGCCGTCCCAGTGCGCCCGGTCCAGCCCGCCGAGTCCGGGCAGCACGCGGAGCTCCGCCCCGACCGCGGCAGTCATCGCGTCTCCGCGATCGCGGCCAGCAGCTGCTCGGCGTCCTGCGGTCGACAGACCAGCAGATCGGGCAGCCACGGATCCGGCTGGTTGTAGCGCAGCGGGCTGCCGTCGACCCGCGAGCAGTGCAGTCCGGCCGCGAGTGCGACGGCCACCGGCGCGGCGGAGTCCCATTCGTACTGGCCGCCGGCGTGCACGTAGACGTCGGTGAGGCCCTGCACCACGGACGCGATCTTGACGCCGGCCGAGCCCATCGGCACCAACTGCGCGTTCAGCGCCGCGCCCAGGCGCGTCACGAACTCCGGCGGCCGGCTGCGGCTCACCGCGATCCGGGGCGGGCCCGGCCACACCGACGGCACCTTCGGCGGGAAGGCGGTCGTCAGCACCGCACCCCGGGCCGGAATCGCGACCGCGCCGGCGCTCAGGACACCGCGCTCCCAGAGGGCGACGTGGACGGCCCAGTCGTCCCGTCCCTCCTCGGCGTACTCCCTGGTCCCGTCCAGCGGGTCGACGATCCACACGCGGTCCGCCGCGTCCCGCCCGGGCTCGGCGTCGCGCGCCTCCTCCGAGCGGACAGCATCGTCGGGGCGCTCGCGTGCGAGCCGTGCGGCGAGGTACTCGTGGGAGGTCCTGTCCCCGCGCTCGCGCAGCAGCGCGGCGTCGGCGAAGCCCTGCGCTGACCTGAGCGCAAGGAGCTGTTCTCCGGCGGCCTCGGCGAGATCGGCGGCCAGGCGGTGGTCGTCGGCGGTCATGGGAGTCGTGCCTTCCTGCGGTGGTCCGGTGTGTGCTGAGTGAGGCGCTTTTGGCGCGTCCGACTGTCGCCTGGCCGTCGCCTGGCTGTCGTCCGGCTATCGCTTGGCGGCGAGGAGGCCGCGGGAGCGCAGGACGCGTCGCTCGATCGGGTTGAAGATGAGCAGTTCGATGCCGATGCCGACGAGGAGGATGAGGATGATGGTGGCCAGGACGCCGGGCATGTCGAGGTTCTGCCGGGAGTACTCGAGTTGGGCGCCGAGGCCGAGGCCGAGGGCGGGGGAGCTGGCGATGAGTTCGGCGGCCATCAGTGAGCGCCAGGAGAAGGCCCAGCCCTGTTTGAGGCCGGCGACGTAGCCGGGCAGGGCGGCGGGGAGCAGGACGTGGCGGATGCCGCGTAGTCCGGTGGCGCCGAGGGTGCGGCCGGCGCGCAGGTAGAGGGGCTGGACCTGGTCGACGCCGGCGACGAGGCCGTTGGCGATGGAGGGCACGGC
>NZ_FOAZ01000010.1 GCF_900109465.1 Streptacidiphilus jiangxiensis | reverse complement strand
AGCATCTAAGCGGGAAGCCTGCTTCGAGATGAGTACTCCCACCCACTTGATGGGGTAAGGCTCCCAGTAGACGACTGGGTTGATAGGCCGGATGTGGAAGCCCTGTGAGGGGTGGAGCTGACCGGTACTAATAGGCCGAGGGCTTGTCCATAGCTGCTACGCGTCCACTGTGCTGTTCTGAGACAGCGACTATCGCATGATCTCATCGTGTTTCGGTGGTCATAGCGTGAGGGAAACGCCCGGTTACATTCCGAACCCGGAAGCTAAGCCTCACAGCGCCGATGGTACTGCAGGGGGGACCCTGTGGGAGAGTAGGACGCCGCCGAACAAATTTTGATCAAGGCCCCCCTGACGTCACGTCAGGGGGGCCTTGCTGCGTTCCGGCAGGTTGTGGCGGAAGTCTCGCCGACTGTGGCCCGGGTCACGTTTCGGATCTGCGACCATGGACACCATGAAGGGACGCGTCCTGATCGTCGATGACGACACTGCTCTGGCCGAGATGCTTGGCATCGTGCTGCGTGGAGAGGGGTTCGAGCCGAGCTTCGTCGCGGACGGCGACAAGGCTCTCGCTGTCTTCCGTGAGGTCAAGCCCGATCTCGTCCTCCTGGACCTGATGCTGCCCGGCAGGGACGGGATCGACGTCTGCCGTCAGATCCGTGCCGAGTCCGGCGTGCCGATCGTCATGCTGACCGCGAAGACCGACACCGTGGATGTCGTCGTCGGGCTGGAGTCCGGCGCCGACGACTACATGACCAAGCCGTTCAAGCCGAAGGAGCTCGTTGCTCGCGTGCGTGCGCGTCTGCGCCGCGCGGAGGAGCCGAGCCCGGAGCAGCTGACCATCGGTGACCTGGTCATCGACGTGGCCGGCCACTCCGTGAAGCGGGACGGGCGCAGCATTCCGCTGACGCCGCTGGAGTTCGACCTCCTCGTCGCGCTGGCCCGGAAGCCGTGGCAGGTGTTCACCCGTGAGGTGCTGCTGGAGCAGGTGTGGGGCTACCGCCACGCCGCCGACACCCGCCTGGTCAACGTCCACGTGCAGCGCCTGCGGTCGAAGATCGAGCGGGACCCGGAGCGTCCGGAGATCGTGGTGACGGTCCGCGGCGTGGGCTACAAGGCGGGTCCGAACTGAGATGAGCGGTCAGACCCCCGCCGCCCTGCCCGACCCGGACGGCGGGCGGTCGACCGTGCAGGACACGCGGTCCACCAAGGCGAGCCAGCAGCCGTTCCTGAGCGCTCTGGGACGGCAACTGCGCCGGCCCTTCCGGCGTGCCGTCGGGCTGTACCGGCGTTCGATCCAGCTCCGTGTCGTGGCGATGACGCTCGTGCTCTCGCTCGGCGTGGTGCTGCTGCTCGGCGTCGTCGTGATGAACCAGGTCCGCAACGGGCTGCTGCAGACCAAGATGCAGTCGGCGCAGACCCAGGCCGAGAGCGGCTTCGCGGCCGCCAAGACGGCGGCGGGCGACCTCGGCACGCTGACACACAAGACCGGAACCGCGACGTCCCCGCAGGCAGGCGGTGGCGCGGCGTCCGGAGCGGACACCGCCCCTGACGTCGGCGCGGTCATGATCGACCAGGTCAAGACGCTGGCTCAGAGCGGCGCGGGGTCCTATTCCGTCGTCGGGATGCTCCCGCCCAGCAGCAGCACCACCAACACGTCCTCCCGGGCCATGCCGACCACGGGCGGGGTCGACCCCACGGCCACGATCCCGGCGGATCTGCAGCTGCGCGTCGCGGCGAACGTGGGCAGCCCCGAGGGCGCGTTCACCACGGTCACCTACCTCAACGGGACGCAGAGCCAGTCCGGCGTGGTGATCGGCGAGCAGATCACCCTGCCCAGCAGCGTCGGCACCGACGCGACGGGCGGAGGTGCCTCGACCGGAGGCGCCTACCAGCTCTACTACGTGTTCCCGTTCGCGCAGGAGACCAGCACGCTGAACCTGGTCACCGGCACGCTGGCCACGGCCGGGGTGTTCGTGGTGATCCTGCTCGGCGCGATCTCGTGGCTGGTGGTGCGCCAGGTGGTCACGCCGCTGCGGATGGCTGCCGAGATCTCCGAGCAGCTGGCCTCCGGCCGGCTCGAGGAGCGGATGAAGGTCTCCGGGACGGACGACATCACCCGCCTCGGAGAATCGTTCAACCGGATGGCCGGTGCGCTGCAGGCGCAGATCCGCCAGCTGGAGGAGCTTTCCCGGGTCCAGCGTCGCTTCGTGTCGGACGTCTCGCACGAGCTGCGTACGCCGCTCACCACGGTCCGGATGGCCGCCGACCTGCTCTACGAGGCGCGGGAGGACTTCGACGACCCGATGGCGGTGCGTTCTGCGGAGCTGCTGCAGAACCAGCTGGACCGCTTCGAGTCGCTGCTCGCGGACCTGCTGGAGATCAGCCGCTTCGACGCGGGCGCCGCGATCCTGGACTCCGAGCCGACGGACCTGCGCGAGGTCGTCGGCAGGGTCATCGACGGGGCCGGCCCGCTGGCCGAGCGGAAGGGCAGCGCGGTGCGGGTCATCGGCGCCGACGAGCCGGTCGTGGCCGAGTGCGATCCGCGCCGGATCGAGCGCATCCTGCGCAACCTGGTCGTCAACGCGCTGGAGCACGGCGAGGGCCGTGACATCGAGGTCCTGATGGCGGCCGGTGACGGCGCCGTCGCGGTCGCGGTGCGCGACCACGGCATCGGGCTCAAGCCCGGCGAGGCGGCGCGTGTCTTCAACCGGTTCTGGCGGGCCGACCCGGCCCGTGCGCGGACGACGGGCGGGACCGGTCTCGGCCTGTCGATCGCCCTGGAGGACGCCGCCTTGCACGGCGGCTGGCTGCACGCCTGGGGCGAGCCGGGTGGCGGTTCGCAGTTCCGGCTGACCGTGCCGCGCAATGCGGGCACGGAGATCAGCCGTTCGCCGATCCCGTTGGAGCCGGAGGACTCGCGCGGCAACCTCGGCCTGGACGTCTCCGGCAGCCCGTATCGGCGGGCCCGGCCCGCCGGAGCGACGGCGCTGCCGGCCATGGAGGCGGAGCAGGCGGCCGCGCAGCCGAGCCTCGGCCCGGGGCTCGGCGGGGTGCTCGGCTACGGTTCGGTCATCCCGGCCCTGCCAGGCCCCGTCCACGGCACTCCCGGCAGCAACCCCGCGGACCTGGGCTCCGTCTCCGGGCTCGGGGGCGGCTTCGGTACCGGTGGCGCCCAGGTGGTCGTGCCCGGCACGGCGACGACCCGCACGGACGAGCGGCCCGCAGATCCGCAGGACGTGGACGACGACGGTGAGGGAACGCGTGAAGAGCTCTGAGCTGACGCGGCGCCGCGGGCTGCGCGCTGTCGCGCTCACCGGTGCCGTCCTGGGCCTGGCGGGGTGCGCCACGATGCCCGGCAACGGGCCGGTGGCTCTCGGCCCGACCGACGCGGGCAGCACCCAGAACACCCGCGTGGAGCTGATCCCGGTCCCGCCGGCCGAGGGGGAGTCCCCCGACCAGCTGCTGCACGGCTATCTCGACGCCCTCGGCAGTGACCAGGCCGACTACCGGACCGCCCGGCAGTACCTGAGCGACCCCAGCTGGAAGCCGTCCGGAGCGGTGACGGTGCTGCAGAACACACCGAACGTCCCGCCGGTCCCGGCGAGCTGCGCCCAGCAGAAGACCTGCTCGATCACGGTCACCGGGAACCAGGTCGCCGCGCTGGACCCGCACGGCTCGTACACGGCCACCCCGCTGACCCCGTTCTTCAGCGTGGACTTCCACTTCAGGAAGAACGACAAGGGCCAGTGGCGCATCGTGGACCCGCCGTCCACCGTGCTCACCAGCGTGCGGGACTTCCAGCGCATATACGCCTCGGTCAACCTGTACTACCCCGCGGTGGCCGGGCAGACCGGCGGCGGTGTGAGCCCGCTCGTGGCGGATCCCGTCTTCATCCGCGCCCGGGTGGACAACCCCTTGCAGACGGCGGCGCAGCAGCTGTTGAACGGGCCGAGCACGTGGCTCCAGCCGGCGGTGAACCCGGGGTTCACGCCGGGGGCCAAGGTCGTGGTCGACAGCACCAACGCGCAGGCCAAGGTGTACCTGTCGCTGGGCTCGGGCGGCGACTGGAGCCACAAGGCCTGCCTGACCATGGCGGCGCAGCTCTACACCACGCTGAGCCAGGTGCAGGGCGGCGGCGTGCAGGTGCAGGGCCAGTCGCCGACGTCGGTGGCGCTCTACCAGGACAAGGGCGGCTCGGCCGTGTGCACCGCCGAGTCCGAGGGTCAGTACAACCCGGTACGGGTCCCCGCGACCGCCTACTTCCTGAGCCCGGACCACCAGCTCAAGAGCGTGACGCCGACTGCGTCGGGTGCCACTCCGGGGGGCTCCACGGTGGACGGGGTCCCGGGCAGGCTGGTCCCGGCCGGTGTCGCGATCGGGGAGTTCGCCGTCTCGCCGCGCGGTGACGGCGCGGTGGCCTCCGTCTCCCAGGACGGCCGTTCCCTCTACCTGAGCGGACTGCGGCAGACCAGTGAGCCGACGGCGGCGGTCCTGCGCAGTTCAGTCGCCCGAGCGCTGTCCTCGCCGAGCTTCGACGGGACTGGCACGCTCTGGTTCGTCGACTCCGAGCCCGGGGGCAAGCCGCTGCGTGCGGTGACCGACGGACAGGTGGTGTCGGTGGACATCCCGGACCTGCCGGGCGGGGCCACGATCGAGCAGGTGCGGGTGGCACCGGACGGTGCGCGGATCGCGCTGCTGGAGCGGACGGCCGACGGGCAGACGGCGGTGCAGATCGGGCGAGTGGCGCGCATCGGGGGCGGGGACGACCTGAACCACCCCGCGGTCGCGTTCTCGGTGCAGGATCTGCGCACGACGGCGGTCGGGATCAGCTCGATCTCGTCGCTCTCGTGGCAGGACGGCGATGCCCTGGTGGTCGTGGGCCAGCAGTCGGGCACCACGAGTGTGATCCCCGTCGAGATCGACGACTCACCGTCCTCACTGGGCGCGATCCAGGCGCTGAACGGTGTGATCGACGTGACGGCACTGCCGGGCGATCCTGGCGACTGGCTGTTCGCGACGGCCAACAGCCCGGACCAGGAGATCTTCGCCTCCCAGCTCCAGTTCTTCCGCTGGGACGCGATCACACGCGACGCCTCCAGCAAGGGGAGCGGTGTGCGATTCCCGGGTTGAGCCGCGGATGAGCAGTGGCTGAGCAGCGCCTGATCGGTCGCTGCTCAGCCTGCCGGTCGGCCCGGGTGGCTCACGCCGCCGCGACGACCGCGGCGGCGAGGACGTCGACGCCGGATTCGGACAGGGCGCGGGTGGCCTCCGCCAGGCTCGCGCCAGTGGTCACGAGGTCGTCGACCACCACGACATGGCCGGTGCGCAGGACGGCGCTGCCACGGGTGACGCGGAGCGCGCCGGCGAGGTTGCGTCGGCGCGCAGCCGCGTCGAGGCCGGCCTGGTCGGCGACCGCGCGGGCGTGGCGCAACGCGGGGACGACGCGTGCGGGGACGCCCCGGGCGCGCAGGGCGGCCGTGGCTGCACGGGCGAGGCGGACCGTCGGGTCGTGGCCCCGGGCGCGGGTCGCGGACGCCGTCGAGGGCATGGGGACGAGCAGCAGCGGTGGCGTGTCGCGCCGACGCGGTGCGGAAGCCAGCGGCACGGCGGCGTGAACGGCGCGCGCGAGGGCGCGCCCCAGCGGCGGCGCGAGCCGCAGTGCTCCACGCTCCTTGTGGGCGAGCAGAGCCTGCCGCACGGCGCCGCCGTAGGGCAGCGCGGCGTAGATCTCCGGCAGGCCCGGCGGTGGGTGGCCGGGCCTGGCCAGGCTGGGGTCGGCGTCCTCGAGAAGGGCCCGGCAGGGCGGGCAGAGCTGCGCGTTCGGGCTGCCACAGCCGACGCAGACGGTGGGCAGCAGCAGGTCCAGTACGGCGTCGAGCGCGCGAATCGGTGACCGCTCCACGGCGCCTCCCCACGGAGATGGAGTTACGGTCGGAGATACACACGGAAGGAGTGCCAAGAGTGCCCCGACCGCCCCGATGACGAGGGCCGTTCACGTGACGTTCATCCGAACGGGGGCCGTGGCCGCGCGGGGGCTGTACAAGCACCGCCTGCCCGGCGAATTTGGACGTCAGGACCTATGGCCCTCCGACCCCGGGACTTCGGCCCCGTGTCGGACAGGCGAAACCCAGGGAACCGTTGTTCCATGGGGTTCCCACCGTTCCCACTGGGGATGAAGGGGACAGAGCGGCGGTTCCGCCCGACCCCGAGCGGGTGGGGCTGCGTACTCGACGGGCCTTGCGGACTTAACGGTCCGTGGGCATGAAGCGCGAAGGATCGGAGTTCTGCGTGGACATCGTCGTCAAGGGTCGCAAGACCGAGGTTCCTGAGCGGTTCCGCAGGCACGTCGCCGAGAAGCTCGAGCGGATCAACAAGCTCGACGGCAAGGTGATCAGTGTCGACGTGGAGCTGTCGAAGGAACACAACCCGCGCCAGTCCGACCACGCCGACCAGGTGGAGATCACCCTCCGCAGCCGTGGCCCGATCATCCGGGCGGAGGCCAGCTCCTCCGACCCGTACTCCGCCCTGGACCTCGCCTCGGCGAAGCTGGACGCCCAGCTGCGCAAGGCCGCGGACCGGCGGCGGGTCAGCAAGGGGCCGCGGTCGCCGATGAGCGTCGCCGAGGCGACCGCCGCGCTGTCGGACACGCCGGGGCAGGCAACGCCCGAGGAGCTGAGCCCGCCCAAGAGGACGATGCAGGGATCCGTGGCAGTGGAGGGTGACGGGCCGCTGGTGGTCCGCGAGAAGACCCACCCCGCCGCCCCGATGGCGTTGGACCAGGCGCTCTACGAGATGGAGCTGGTCGGCCACGACTTCTACCTGTTCGTGGACTCCGACACGCTCCAGCCGAGCGTGGTCTACCGGCGCCACGCCTACGACTACGGTGTGATCCACCTGAAGGTCGAGGAGTGACGGCCGGCCTGACGGCCTGAACGTCACAGCGACGAGGGTTCCTCCGGCACACTTCCGGGGGAACCCTCTTCGGGTGCGTGATCGCGACCCGCGCGAAGCGTGGAATCATGTCGCTGACAGCCGCCCACCGAGGGGGAGGGACCGGATGGTGGAGCCGATCCGGGTACTGGTCGTGGACGACCACGCGCTGTTCCGGCGCGGACTGGAGATCGTCCTTGCCCAGGAGGAGGACATCGCCGTCGTCGGCGAGGCCGGAGACGGCGCCGAGGCCGTGGAGAAGGCCGCCGACCTGCTGCCCGACATCATCCTGATGGACGTGCGGATGCCGCGTCGTGGCGGCATCGAGGCGTGCACGGCCATCAAGGAGGTCGCACCCAGCACGAAGATCATCATGCTGACCATCAGCGACGAGGAGGCCGACCTCTACGAGGCGATCAAGGCGGGCGCCACCGGCTACCTGCTGAAGGAGATCTCCACGGACGAGGTGGCCACCGCGATCCGCGCCGTCGCGGACGGTCAGTCGCAGATCAGCCCCTCCATGGCGGCCAAGCTGCTCACGGAGTTCAAATCGATGATCCAGAAGCGGACGGACCAGCAGGATCTGCTGCCCGCGCCCCGGCTGACGGACCGTGAGATGGAGGTGCTGAAGCTGGTGGCCACCGGGCTCAACAACCGGGACATCGCCAAGCAGCTCTTCATCAGCGAGAACACCGTGAAGAACCACGTCCGCAACATCCTGGAGAAGCTCCAGCTCCACTCCCGCATGGAGGCCGTGGTCTACGCGATGCGGGAGAAGATCCTCGAAATAGGCTGATCCGGCTCAACCGGCGAGCAGCTTCTCCAGCGGGGCGCGCAGCGCCTCGTCGTGGAGCTGCTCGACGCGGACCGAGGAGCAGCCGACCCAGGTGGCCGCCTCGAGCAGCGCCTCGGCGAGCGCCGGAACGGCCTTGGGCGTGGTGAGGGAGACCTGACGCGCCACCAGTGTGGTGCCCTCGCGCGCCGGATCCACCCGGCCGACCAGCTGCCCGCCCGCCAGCAGCGGCATGGTGAAGTAGCCGTGCACCCGCTTGTGCTTGGGGGTGTAGGCCTCCAGGCGGTGGGTGAACCCGAAGACGCGCTCGGTGCGGGCACGGTCCCAGATCAGGGAGTCGAACGGGGAGAGCAGGGTGGTGCGGTGCCGCCCGCGCGGCTGCGCCTCGAAGGCGGCGAGGGCGGCCGGGTCGGCCCAGGCCTGCACCGGCTCACCGTTCGAGCCGTTCCTTGTGCCCGAGGCGTCCGTGGCGCCCGAGCCGTTGCGTCCCCAGCCGGCCACCCGGACCGGCACCAGGCCCGAGCCCGGCAGGGCCGCGCTGACCTGCTCCGCCTTGAGCCGGTGGTAGTCCGCCAGATCCCTCGCCGTAGCCACGCCCAGGGCCCGGCCGGACTGGAGGACCAACTGCCGCAGGCAGGCCTCGTCGTCCGGCTCGGCGGCCAGCAGCTCGGCCGGCACGGCCTGCTCGGCCAGCGCGTAGACGCGGCGCCAGCCGCGGCGCTCCATGCAGACCACGACACCGGTGTCGAGCAGCCACTCGACGGCGATCTTGGACTCGGACCAGTCCCACCACTCGCCGCCCTTCTTGGCGCCGCCCAGCTCCTTGGTGGTGAGCGGGCCCTCCCCGCGCAGCTTGGCGACGACCTCGGCACAGGAACGCTCGGCGTCCTCCATCCGGTGCCAGCGGTGGCCGCGCTGCTCGAAGGCGCGGCGGCGGAAGGCGAACAGCGGCCACTCCTCGACCGGCAGCACGCAGGCGGCGTGGGACCAGTACTCGAAGGAGCGGTTGCCGCTCCAGTACGCCGTCTCCACCGCCTCCCGACCGACCGCGCCGAGACGGGCGTAGGGGATCAGCTCGTGCGAGCGGGCCAGCACCGAGATCGTGTCCAGCTGCACGGAGCCGAGCCGGCGCAGCATCCCGCGCACACCGCCCCGGCGGTCGGGCGCGCCGAGAAACCCCTGGGCCCGCAGCGCGATCCGGCGGGCCTCGTCGTTCGAGAGCTCAGTCGTCACGCTTCGAAGCCTAGGCGGCCCCACTGACACCGCTCGCCTGATCGAGTGAGTCGAATCAAACGAGCGTCCCGAATCTCACGCCCAGGAGTGGATAAATTCGATGAGCGCCGTTCCCGACGGACCCCGCTCCTAGCCTGGTCACGCAGCTGATGGAGCTGCCCTGTGGGGGCTTACGGGGATTCCTCATTCTTCGGTGATTTCTTTCTATTTCTTGGCGCGTGCGGTCAGTGCTGCCCGCGCTCGGGAGGGGACGACATGGGTCGCAGGACCCGATGGGCCGCCGCGTTCGTCGCGGCGGGACTGCTGGCGTGTGCCGCGCCGGCAGTCGGGGCGCAGGCCGCGAGCAGCGCGCAGCGGATCGACCTCAAGGTGCTCGTGGTCGACGACGGCGGGCCGTCCGTGGCCGCCATCGTCAACGAGCTGGACCTTACCGGCACGCCCTACACGCGGGTGAGTCTGAGCGACGCGAGCCGCCCGGTGATCAACGCCGCCTTCCTCAGCGGCACCGACTCGGCCGGCCGCGCGGAGGCCCGGTACCAGGCCGTGGTGCTGCCCAACAACGCGCCGTTCCCCGCGGGTTCGGCCGAGATGACGGCGCTGCAGAGCTACGAGGCGCAGTTCGGTGTCCGCCAGGTCGACGCCTACACCTACGCGCAGCCCGCCGTCGGCCTCAACTGGGCGGCCAACCCGGGCTACATCGGCGCCCTGGACGGCATGCAGGGCACCGTCACCTCGGCCGGCCTCGGCGGCTCCTTCCGCTATCTCAAGGGCAGCGTCCCCTTCGAGGACAACGACCCGAACGTGGTCGAGAGCTACGGCTACCTGGCCACCCCGCTGGCCACCCAGGCGGCGGGCGCCTCGTTCACCCCGCTGGTCACCATGCCGATCCCGAACGGCGGCGGCGCGCAGGGCGTGCTGGCCGGGGAGTACGACCACAGCGGCGTCTCCGAGCTGGTGCTCACCTTCGCCTACAACCAGTACCAGCAGCAGTACCGGCTGCTGGCCCGCGGCATCGTCGACTGGATGACCCAGGGCATCCACCTCGGCTACGACCGCAACTACTTCGCCATGCACATCGACGACGTGTTCCTCCCCGACGACCGGTGGAGCTCCACGGCCAAGTGCACGCCGGGCGACGCGGCCTCCGCCTGTCAGGGCACCCCGGCCGCCTCCGAGATCCGGATGACGCCGGCCGACGTCACCTACGCCCAGCAGTGGGAGAAGGCGAACAACTTCACGTTCGACTTCCTCTTCAATGGCGGCGGCAGCGACGACGCCACCCAGAACGGCACCGTCGACGACCCGCTGACCGACTCCCTGCTGCAGAACAAGTCCTCGTTCCGCTGGGTCGACCACACCTACGACCACCCGTTCCTGGGCTGCGTGCAGAACACCACCACCGTCCCGTGGTCCTGCACCACGGACGCGAGCGGCGCCACCCAGTGGGTCGACCAGCAGACCATCGAGGACGCGATCGGCAACAACGTCGCCTGGGCCGCCCGGCACGGGCTCTCCATCGACTCCAGCGAGCTGGTCACCGGTGAGCACTCCGGCCTGAAGACCCTGCCGCAGCAGCCCGTCGACAACCCCAACCTCGCTCCGGCGCTGGCCGCCGAGGGCGTGAAGTGGACGGGCAGCGACCACTCGCGCGAGCCCGACCAGCGGGCCGTCGGCGGCAGCACGCTGACCGTGCCGCGCTTCCCGATGAACGTCTACTACAACGCCGGCAAGGTCGCCGACGAGGTGGACGAGTACAACTGGCTCTACACCGCCGGCGCCCAGGGCGGCAGCGGCATCTGCACCGCCAACCCGGCGACGACCACCTGCCTGCCCGCACCGCTGGACGCGTCCACCGGCTACAGCAGCTACGTCGTCCCGCTGGAGTCCCGGATCGACCTGGGCCACATCCTCGGCGACAACCCGGATCCGCACTACGCCCACCAGTCCAACCTCTCCGAGGACCGCATCCTCTACCCGGTGCTGAACAGCCTGTTCGCGACGTACGGGCAGTTGATGGCGAGCAACACCCCGATGGTGAACCTGCGCGAGTCCGCCATCGGCGCGGAGCTCCAGCAGCGTTCCACCTGGCAGTCCGCCGTGGCGGCCGGGAACGTCACCGCCTACCGCGTGGGCAGCACGGTCACCGTCCAGGCGCCCGCCGGCGTCCAGGTGCCGGTGACCATGCCGACCGGCACGGTGCAGCCGGGCCTGCTCGGCCTCGTCTCCACCCCCGCCGGCACGGCCTACGCCGGCGAGCTCTCCGGCTGGCTCACGCCCAAGCTGCTGCAGAGCGCGGTCACGTTGACCCTCAACGCCGCCGGCACGCCGGCCGCCGCGCAGACCACCGCCACGACCACGAAGACGGCCACGGCGGTCGCCCCGTCCACGGTCAAGCCCTACCAGCCGGCCTCGGTCGCGCGGCAGGTCCCGCTCACGCCGTCCGGTGTGGCACACCTGCCGCACAGCGGGAAGTAACGTCCCACATCGCAGAATCGCAGATCAGGGTCCGGGGGGCGATCTCCCGGGCCCTGCCTGCCGCGAACCGCCCGAGGGGGGCCGAGCCCGTATGAACAGCGCCCACAGGACCAGCCCGGGGCCGCTGGAGGTCACCTTGCTGACGGAGGGCACCTATCCGTACATCCACGGCGGCGTCAGCACCTGGTGCGACCAACTGGTCCAAGGGATGCCCGATGTCCGCTTCCATGTCCTGGGGATCACCGGCACCGGGGAGGAGCCGGTCGTCTGGCCGTTACCGCGGCAGATCGCCTCGGTCAGCTCGGTGCCCATGTGGGGCCCGGCCCCGGAGGGCCGGGCCCCGCGCGGGCGAGCGTTGCGCCGCTTCCTCGCCGGCTACGAGCGCTTCCTGCTCTCGCTGCTCGACCCCGACTTCGAGCACCACTTCGCCGACGAGCTCTACGAGCTCTCAGAATTCGCGCTGACCGGTGGCTCGTTGACAGCGGCCCTGCGCACCGAGGGAGCGCTGCGCTCGCTCCAGGGCGTGTGGCGACTGCCGTTCCTCCCCACCAGCGCGGACCAGCCCACCCTGCGCGACGCGCTGGAGGGCACGGACCTGCTGGAGCACGCACTGCGCCCGCTCGCGGTGCAGCCTCCCGCGCGCGGCGTCGCGCACGTCGCGACCGGCGGGCTGGCCGCCCTGCCGGCGCTGGCCGCCCGGCGCTTCCACGGGGTGCCGCTGCTCCTCTCCGAGCACGGCATCTACCTGCGCGAACGCTTCCTGAGCTTCCGCAGCGCGCCGTTCTCCCGTCCGGTGAAGACGCTGTTGCTCGGCTTCTACCGAATGCTCGCGACGGAGAGCTACCGCAGCGCGGACGTGGTCGCGCCCTGCAACCGCTACAACCGGCGCTGGGAGGAGCGGGGCGGCTGCGACCCGGAGCGCATCCGCACCGTCTACAACGGCGTGGACCTCCGGCAGTTCCCGCTCGCCGGCCCGGAACCCGAGGAGCTGACCCTCAGCTGGGCCGGGCGGATCGATCCGATCAAGGACCTGGAGACGCTGCTGCGCGCGTTCGCGCTGGTCCGGGCCGAGCTGCCGCAGGTGCGGCTACGGCTCTTCGGTGGTGTCCCCGCCGGGGGCGAGGAGTACCGCGCCCGCCTCGACGCTCTCGCGGCGGAGCTCGACGTCACCGGGGCCGTCGCCTTCGAGGGCCGCATCGACGCGGTCAAGGACGCCTACGCCGCGGGGTCGGTGGTGCTGCTGTCCAGCATCTCCGAGGGCTTCCCGTTCAGCCTCATCGAGGCGATGGCCTGCGGGCGCGCCACGGTCTCCACGGACGTGGGCGGCGTGCGGGAGGCGGTTGCGGACACCGGCCTGGTCGTCCCCCCGCGCGAGCCCGAGGCCCTGGCGGCGGCGGCGCTCACCCTGCTGCGCGATCCCTGGCAGCGCGCTCGCCTGGGCGCGGCGGCACGACGGCGGGTGGTCGAGCATTTCACGGTCGAGCGGACGGTCGCCGAGTTCCACGGGCTGTACACGGAGTTGGCGGGTGCGGGCACGGCTGCGGGTACGGGCAAGGGTGCGGCTGCGGGTGCCGAAGCAGTCGTGACCGGGCCGAGGGCGGTCCTGCCGCGCCAGCGCGGGCCGGAGCAGTGCACCTCGGCCGGTACCGGCGGGTCCTCGGCGGCCGGTCCGGGCTCGGCCTCGGAGCCGGCGGCGCCCTCGGCCACCGCTCACGGCACCGCACACGACACCGCTCACGGCACCGCGCACGACACCGACGCGGTCATGGCGGAGGCCGGGCTCGACGTCGACGGGGTGGCCGCGTGAGCGGGTTCGTCGAGCTGGTGCGGGGTCTGCGCTGGGATCCCGTACCGGCTCCACTGCCGGCGGTCGTCGCCGACGACCCGGCCGAGGAGATCGCGGCGCGCTTCGCGCCCGTCGCGGCCGGAGCGGTCCACGCGTGGGAGCTCGTCGCCGCGATCGAGGCCGAGGGCCTGACCGACCGGCAGATACAGCAGCGCTACGGCCGCAGGGACGCCTTCGAGTTGGGTGAGGAGTTGTTCCGCCGTGCGCACCCGGAGGCGGCCCGACCGCGTGCGGAGGGCCTGCCCAGGCGGGTGCGGGCTCGGCTGCGCCGCGGCTCGCGCGCCTCGGCGTGGGGCGTGCCGGTGTCGCGCAGCGCGTTGCGCGGGGTCCTCTTCGCGTTACCGGGCCTGGCGTTCGTGCTGGCCGCGCCCCCCAGCGGTGGGCTGTGGTGCGCCGGTTCCGCCCTGTTGTTCAGCTGGAGTTGGAGCCAGGCCGTCGCCCATCTCGGCTATGTCCGGCTCGGTCGGGGCGACCGCGAGGGTGCGGCCGCTTCGATGGCGCGCGGCGGAGTGGCGGGCGTCGTGCTGTGCCTCGTCGTGGCCGGGGTCGTGGCGCCGCTGACGGGCGCCACGGCAGCCGCTGTCGGGTTCGCTGTCGGTCAGGCGCTGTACTTCGCGTCCGCCACGGCGTTACTGGTGCTCGGCGGCGAACGCGCCCTCGCGGCTGCGTTGGCCCCGGTCGCCCTCGGTGCGGCTTGGCTTCTGGTCGCCCGACCGACCGGCCTTCCCGGGCCGCCCGGCGCGCTCGGTCCGGTGCTGGTGCTGCTCTCGCTGGCGCTGGCGGTACGGGCCGGCTGGCGCGGGACCGGCGGCCCGGCGTCGTGGGCGGGCGAGCGCGACCGCCCGGCGGTCGGCGCGGAGGTCACGGTCCGGCCGAGGGAGTGGAGCGGGGCTGCGCAGGCCGGCGCGTTCGGCCTTGCGGTGGCGGTGCTGACGCTGGCCCGGATCGGTCCCGCCACGGTCGCGCTGACGCTGAGCATGGGCGGCGCCGAGTGGTTCCTCGCCCGCTGCCGCGCGACGACGGAACTGGCGCTCGGCCGGGCAGGCGCGGCCGGGGAGTTCCGCGGCCTGGTCCTGGGGGCGCTCGCGCGCTGTCTCGGCGGCTACGTGCTGCTGGTCGCCGGTCTCGCCTGGCTCGCCGAGCAGGTCTGGCCGGGGTCGACCGGGCCGGGCGTCCCCGGCCTGGCGGCCCTGGCGGCCGCGATCTGGAGCGCGCAGCTGCTCCAGTCCCTCGGCCTCCTCCCCCGTGCCACGCTGGGCGTCTGCGTCGCCGCCGTCGCCCTGGTCGCCGCCCGCGTGGCGGGCGTCGCCCCGGGAACGGCCCAGGTCGGAGTCAGCGTCGCCGCGGCGGCGGCGCTGTGTGCGCTCGCGGCCCTCGCCGTCACGACGGCGACGCGCCACCGGTGACGGGGCGTCGGGGGAACGGGGTTCACCGGTGAGGAAGAGGAGTCGGGGGCAGGGCATGGCTGACGGGACCACAAGGACGGCATGCCCGAGCCCGGAGCCGGTGTCCGCGAGTGGAGGCCCGCCGGCCGCGAGCGGAGGCCCGGCTGCGAATGGAGCTCCGGCCGCGGGGGCGGGCGCCGGGGCGGCCAGGGCCTGGGCGCCGACCATGGCGCGTCGGGGCCGTGCGGCCGAGCCGCGCGCGGGCGCGTGGTGGAGGGTGGGCGCGGTGGTGGGGACCGTCCTGGTTCTCGCCGCCTGCGGCAGCGCGGGGGGCGGGCACAGTGCCGTCGCCCCGGCGTCGTCCGTCGCCTCCCCGGTGTCGTCGGTGTCGTCCGTCGCGGCATCGGTCGCGCCCTCGGCCGGTGCCACCCCCACGACGCGGGCCGGCGACTCCGCCTCCGCCGGCGGATGGTGGCGGCCGAGAGCAGGGCTCAGCTGGCAGTGGCAGCTGACGACGCCCGTCGACACCTCCGTCGTCGCCGACGTCTACGACGTCGACTCCGAGGACAACCCGGCGGCCGTGGTCGCCGCGTTGCACCGGGCGGGACGGCGGGCCATCTGCTATGTCAACGCCGGATCCTGGGAGCCGTATCGGGCGGACGCCGGAAACTACCCGAAGGTGTTGCTCGGCAAGGCCCTCGACGGGTGGCCGGACGAGAGGTGGTTGGACATCCGGCGGCTGGACCTGCTGACTCCGCTGCTCGCGCACCGGCTCGATACCTGCAAGGCGAAGGGCTTCGACGGGGTGGAGCCGGACAACGTGGACGGCTACACGAACGACACCGGTTTCCCGCTCACCTCCGCCGACCAGCTCGCCTTCGACCGCACGGTCGCGCGGCTCGCGCACCGGCGGGGCCTGGCCGTGGGGTTGAAGAACGACTTCGACCAGGTCGCGGAACTCCAGCCGGAGTTCGACTTCGGCGTCGACGAGCAGTGCGCCGAGCAGAACACCTGCGCGGTGCTGAGCGCGTTCGTCGCGGCGGGCAAACCGGTCTTCGACGCGGAATACGCGGTGTCGACCGCCGGCTTCTGCGAACGGACGAGGCGCCTGGGAATCAGCGCGATCCGCAAGCATCTGGAACTGGACGCGTGGCGGGAGACGTGCTGAGGGCAGTCCGACTCCGCTCGAAGGAAATTCCCACTGTCCGTTTTCGGATACTGTCGGCGGAAAAAGAATGCCACTCGCGTGGACGACACCATGCCCCGTGCTGACGGACCTCCCGACAGCACGGGCTCCTCGCATACGATGGGCTCGCGGTGGCCTATTCGTTACCACCGCGAGCAAGGTGCCCGATACAGTCGCCCGGTCCATCCAGGCAAGGAGCCAGCCCACGTGTCCGTCTTCGACAAGATCCTGCGTGCAGGCGAGGGGAAGATCCTTCGCAAGCTCTCCAAGATCGCAGACCAGGTCAACTCGATCGAAGAGGACTTCGTCAACCTCACCGACGCCGAGCTCCGCGCGCTGACCGACGAGTTCCGGGAGCGCCTGGCCGACGGCGAGACGCTGGACGACATCCTCCCCGAGGCCTTCGCCACCGTGCGCGAGGCCGCCAAGCGCACCCTGGGCCAGCGTCACTACGACGTGCAGATCATGGGTGGCGCCGCGCTCCACCTCGGGTACGTCGCCGAGATGCGCACCGGTGAGGGCAAGACCCTCGTCGGCACGCTCCCCACGTACCTGAACGCGCTGGCCGGCAAGGGCGTGCACCTGATCACGACCAACGACTACCTCGCCGAGCGTGACTCGGAGTGGATGGGCCGGGTGCACCGCTTCCTCGGCCTGGAGGTCGGCTGCATCCTGGCGAACATGTCGCCGGCCGAGCGCCGCGCGCAGTACGCGTGCGACATCACCTACGGCACCAACAACGAGTTCGGCTTCGACTACCTGCGCGACAACATGGCGTGGTCGAAGGACGAGCTGGTGCAGCGCGGTCACAACTTCGCCGTCGTGGACGAGGTCGACTCGATCCTCATCGACGAGGCCCGTACCCCGCTGATCATCTCCGGCCCGGCCGACGCCGCCACCAAGTGGTACGGCGACTTCGCCAAGATGGTGCAGCGTCTCAAGATCGACCGCGACTACGAGGTCGACGAGAAGAAGCGCACCGTCGGCATCCTGGAGGCCGGTGTCACCCGGGTCGAGGACTATCTCGGCATCGAGAACCTCTACGACGTCACCAACACCCCGCTGGTCGGGTTCCTGAACAACGCCATCAAGGCGAAGGAGCTCTACAAGGCGGACAAGGACTACGTCGTCATGAACGGCGAAGTCATGATCGTCGACGAGCACACCGGCCGTATCCTCGCCGGTCGTCGCTACAACGAGGGCATGCACCAGGCGATCGAGGCCAAGGAGGGGGTGGAGGTCCAGAACGAGAACCAGACCCTGGCCACCATCACCCTGCAGAACTTCTTCCGCCTCTACACCAAGCTCTCCGGCATGACCGGTACCGCGACCACCGAGGCCGCGGAGTTCCACCAGATCTACAAGCTCGGTGTGGTCCCGATCCCGACCAACAAGACGCCGCTGCGCATCGACCAGCCGGACCTGATCTACAAGTCCGAGCCGGCCAAGTTCGCCGCCGTGGTCGAGGACATCGTGGTGCGCCACGAGAAGGGCCAGCCGGTCCTGGTCGGCACCACCTCGGTCGAGAAGTCCGAGTACCTCTCGCAGGAGCTGCGCAAGCGCGGCGTCCCGCACGAGGTGCTCAACGCCAAGAACCACGAGCGCGAGGCGCTCGTCGTCGCGCAGGCCGGCCGCAAGGGCTCCGTGACCGTGGCCACCAACATGGCCGGTCGTGGTACCGACATCATGCTCGGCGGCAACCCCGAGCACCTGGCCGCGGCCGAGCTGGCGCAGCGCGGGCTCTCCCCGGTGGACACCCCGGAGGAGTACGAGGCCGCGTGGGGCTCCGCCCTGGACAAGGCCAAGGAGGCCGTCAAGGCCGAGCAGGAGGAGGTCCAGGACCTGGGCGGCCTCTACGTGCTGGGCACCGAGCGCCACGAGTCCCGCCGCATCGACAACCAGCTGCGCGGTCGTTCCGGCCGTCAGGGCGACCCGGGCGAGTCCCGCTTCTACCTGTCGCTGGGCGACGACCTGATGCGCCTGTTCAAGGCCGGCATGGTCGAGCGCGTCCTGTCCATGGCCAACGTGCCGGAGGACGTGCCGATCGAGTCGAAGATGGTGACGCGCGCGATCGCCTCCGCGCAGACCCAGGTCGAGCAGCAGAACTTCGAGATCCGCAAGAACGTCCTCAAGTACGACGAGGTCCTCAACCGGCAGCGCGAGGTCATCTACGGCGAGCGCCGCCGCGTGCTCGAGGGCGAGGACCTGCACGAGCAGATCGACCACTTCATCGACGACACCGTCGACGCGTACGTCAAGGACGCGACGGAGGACGGCTTCGCGGAGGAGTGGGACTGGGAGAAGCTCTGGCAGGCGCTGGGCCAGCTCTACCCGATCGCCCTCAAGACCGAGGACTTCGAGGACGAGAACGGCGACCGCAGCAACGCGACCGCGGACTCCCTGTCCGAGGCGGTCAAGGAGGACGTGCACACCCGCTACGTCGAGCGCGAGGAGCAGCTCGGCGAGACGGTCATGCGCGAGCTGGAGCGCCGGGTCGTGCTGTCGGTCCTGGACCGTCGCTGGCGTGAGCACCTCTACGAGATGGACTACCTCCAGGAGGGCATCGGCATGCGCGCGCTCGCGCAGCGCGACCCGCTGGTGGAGTACCAGCGTGAGGGCTTCGACATGTTCGGCGCGATGATGGACGGGATCAAGGAGGAGTCGATCTCCTACCTGTTCAACCTGGAGGTCCAGGTCGAGCAGCAGGTCGAGGAGGTTCCGGTCGCGGACGCCGTCCCGACCCCGGAGATCCGTGCGAAGGGCCTGGACGCTCCGCAGCGCCCGGACCGCCTGCACTACAAGGCGCCGACGATCGACACCGCCGACGGCATCGTGGAGACGGACATCACCACGGACCTCGAGGACGACGTCGAGGACGGCGACGGTCTCACCCGCGCCGAGCGCCGCAAGGCCGCGAAGGGCGGCCGTCGCCGCAAGAAGTAGTCGCACTCCGCCCTCAGGGGCGCGAGGAACTGCGCGAGCAACCACCGGCCTGCGGATGGCCCTGCTCGTTCGGCGAGCCACCGCACAGGGTGGCTCGTCGCGCAGTTCCCCGCGCCCCTGAGGTGTTGTGACTGGCGCTCGTCACCAGCGTGACTCCAGAGCCGTGAACCGCCATGTCGCGTTCTGGCTGCGGCGCAGGGCGCGGCACTCCAGGCGGAAGGCAAGGGTCTCGGTGCGGCCCGAGACCTGGTAGAGCGCGGTGACCTCCAGGGCGTCCTCGCGCGGCGCCGAGTCGAAGACCCGCTGCAGCGCCCCCGAGCGCAGGCAGCCGAGGGCGCGGAGGGTCCGGACGCGGTCGTAGACGTCCTCCGTCGCGAAGGCGAGAAGCTGTTCCTGGGGGCGCTTGCCGGTGAGGACCTCCAGCAGTCGCTGCGCGTAGGCGCGGGCCAGCGGGTTCTGGGGCGTGGTGCACGGCGTCGGCCGGCGCCTGGCGCCGACACCGTGGAGGCGGCCGATGCGGACATGGCCGGTGTGCGTCGTCGTCATGGCAGACGTCTATCGACAGGGCGCCGCCGGGACAAGGAAGGCCCCGGCCGCGGTCGGGGCTCGAGGAGAATCACTTATCCGAGTGAAAAGGGCCCGCTGAGCTGCCGCGAAAGAGGCAGCCCCGACCAGGCGTCAATCACACAGCGCGACGAGAAGTCGCTCAATCGGTGACGTTGTGCAATCGGCGTCGCCGCGTGCCGCTGACCGCTTATCCTGAGCGCATGCGCGTCTACGTGCCCCTCACCTTGACCGGTCTTGCCAAGGCTCACGCCGAAGGCGCCGTCGCGCCGCCGCCGCTCAAGGCGTACGCGGTGACGCCGGCGCTGCGCGAGTGGTATCTCAGCGACGACATCGAGGAGCTGGAGTACGCCGCGCTGGTCCGCGCCGCGCAGGCGTCCCTGCGGATGCTCGCCGAGGAGACGGACGCGCCGCGGCGGCGGGTGGTCGTGGCCGCCGATGTGCCGGACGCCGCGATCACGCTGAACGTGCAGGTGGAGCACGAGGAGGCGCACGCCCTCGGGGCCGTCCGTCTGAACGAGCCGCTGCAGTTGGCGAAGGCCGCCTCCGTCCACGCCGACGCGGACGACGCGGAGGTGCTGGAGGACGTCGCCGCCGCCGCGCTCGCGCTGGCCGCGGCGGACGAGGGGGACGAGGACGCCCGCTTCACCGTGGACGGTGCCGAGGACCACGAGCTGCTCTGGTTCGCGACGCAGGAGATCCCGGGCCTGTTGGCCTGAGTGTCAGGCCCTCGCGATAGCGTCCCCATCATGCGTACACCTCACATCGTCTGGGACTGGAACGGCACCCTCTTCGACGACATCGGTGCCGTCGTCGACGCGAGCAACGCCGCCTTCGGCGAGCTCGGCCTGCCGCCGATGACGGTGGAGGAGTACCGCGAGTGGTACCGGATACCCGTGATCGACTGCTACGCCGACCGGCTCGGGCGGATGCCCTCGCCCGAGGAGTGGGAGCGCATGGACGCGGTCTTCCACCGCCACTACACGACGATGCGGGATTCCTGCGGGCTGACGGCGGGCGCGCTGGAGCTGCTCACGGTGGTCGGCCGGTCGCAGTCGCTGCTGTCGATGTACGGGCACGAGGAGCTGGTGCCGCTCGTGCGCAGCTTCGGGATCCACGAGCACTTCCGTCGGGTCGACGGGCGCGACGGCGCCTCGGGCACGTCGGGCAAGGGGCAGTACCTGGTGCGCCATCTCGCCGCGCTGGGCGGGGCGGTGGATCCGACGCGCACGGTGCTGATCGGTGATGTGCCGGACGACGCGGCGGCCGCCGCCGAGGCGGGCGTCCGGTCGGTGCTGTACACCGGCGGGGCCGGTTCGCGGCGTGAGCTGTCCCGCGTAGGGGTGCCGGTGGCCGACACTCTGGCCGAGGCTGTCTCCCTGGCGGAGGAGCTGGTCGCATGATGACCGTATGTCAGAAATCGACGGTTTTGCCCGCATTGACGGATGGGACGGACCGGGCGGACCGGTCCTCCGCCACCACCCCGGCAGCCCGGAGCGGGCTCGGCTCGAGGCGCGGCTGAGAGAGCTGGCAGCCGCCGACACCCCGTTGACGATGAGCGTCGGGGGCGTGCGGCGCCTGGGTCGCGGTGAGCGGATCGCCGTCGTCCAGCCCCACCACCACAGCGCCCGGCTCGGCGTGCTGGGCAACGCCACCGTCGAGGATGTGGACGCAGTGGTCGCGGGTGCGCTGAAGGCCGCCCCGGTCTGGCAGTCGCTCTCCTTCGACGACCGGGCTGCCGTGTTCCTGCGGGCGGCGGAGCTGCTGACCGGGCCGTGGCGGGAGACGGTCGTGGCGGCGACGATGCTCGGGCAGTCGAAGGCCGCGCAGCAGGCCGAGGCCGACGTGGTCGGCGGGCTGGTCGACGCCTGGCGTCGGGACGTGCGCGCAGCCCGTCGGGTCCTGGCCGAGCAGACGCCGTCCGCGCCCGGCGTCTGGAGCCGGACCGACCACCGGCCGCTGCCCGGCTTCGTCTGTGCGATCTCGCCGTTCGGCTCCACTGCTGTCGCGGGCCGCCTGCCGACCGCGCCGGCGTTGATGGGCAACACGGTGGTGTGGAAGCCGGCGCCGACGCAGACGCTGTCGGCCTGGCACCTGCTGCGGGTGCTGGAGGCGGCCGGACTGCCACCCGGGGTGATCACCATGGTGACCGGGGACGGGCAGGCCGTCGCTGAGGCCGCGCTCGCGCATCCGGCTCTGGCCGGCGTCCACTTCTCCGGCTCGGCGGCGACGTTCCAGGCGCTGTGGCTGCAGGTGGGCCGGCATCTGGATCGCTACGCGGCCTGTCCACGCCTGGTGGGCGAGACCGCCGAGCGGGGCTTCCTGCTGGCGCACCCCAGCGCCGACCCGGCGCTGCTGAAGGCCGCGCTGGTGCGGGGCGCGTTCGCGTACCAGGGCCAGGACTGCTCGGCGGTCGCCCGCGCGTATCTGCCGCGGAGCGTGTGGCAGGCGATGAAGGGCGACTTCCTCGACGAGGTCCGCTCGCTGCCGGTGGGAGATGTGTCCGATGTGTCCAACTTCATGGGGGCGGTGATCGACGCGCCCGCCCATGACCGGATCGCCGGGGCGATCGCCCGCGCCCGCGAGGTGCACAGCCTCGACCTCGTCGTCGGCGGCCATACCGACGACGCGATCGGTTGGTTCGTCGAGCCCACCGTGATCACCGGCACCGATCCGCGCCAGAAGCTCTTCCAGACCGACCTGTTCGGTCCGGTGCTGGCGGTGCACGTCTACGACGACGCCCGCTGGGCTCAGACACTCGACCTGGTCGGAGCCACCGTCCCGGGTGTCCGGACCGGTCGTGTCGTCGCCGAGGACCGGCTCGCGATCGCCGCGGCCCTGGGCGGGCTGCGCCACGCCGCCGAGCAGCTGTTGATCAACGACACCCCGCCGACCGCGGCCGGGAACCCCGAGCGGGACCTCGCCCGATGGACCGACGCGCGTTCGATCAGCGAGGCCCTTGCCTCGATGTGATGAAACGCAGCCTCGATCCGATGAAGAAACGGCGGAGAACCCTTGGACAAGTCGTACAGCCGGTACCAAAGATCCTGACGCACTGCACCTAAGTGGCCCGGGACACGGTCTCCTACCCAAGTTAGGCTCGACCGGAACCACAGGGGCCGGACCGATCATCCCTCGCAATGGGGGAGGATAGGGACAGACCCGGTGGATCTTGCGCATCCCACGCAGAACCACGCAAGCAACCGCACCCACCGAGTCACGCAACGGCGCGCGACAGGAGCCAAGAAGTCATGCAGACCCAGCTGGACGCAGCCAAGGCCGAACTGCTCAGCAAGGCGGCTCAGGGAGAGGCGCTGGGCAACGGCGCCCTTGCCTCCTACCTGAAGCACTACTACCTGCACACGGCACCCGAGGACCTGCTCGACCGGGATCCGGTCGACGTCTACGGAGCGGCAGCCTCCCACCACCGGCTCGCGGCCAAGCGCCCGCAGGGCGCAGTGGAGGTCCGGGTCCACACCCCGACCGTCGAGGAGAACGGGTGGCAGTGCGGCCACACCGTGGTCGAGATCGTCACCGACGACATGCCGTTCCTGGTCGACTCGGTCACCCAGGAGCTGACCCGCCAGGACCGCGGCATCCACGTCGTGATCCACCCGCAGATGGTCGTCCGCCGTGACATCACCGGCAAGCTGATCGAGATCCTCGACCTGGACGCCTGCGACAAGAAGCGCCCGGCCGACGCGCTGGTCGAGTCGTGGATGCACATCGAGATCGACCGCGAGACCGACCGCGAGGACCTGCGCGCCATCGAGAGCGACCTGCGCCGCGTTCTCGGCGACGTCCGCGAGGTCGTCGAGGACTGGGGCAAGATGCGCGAGTCCGCGCTGCGCCTCGCCGACGAGCTCCGTGAGACCCCGCCGGCCGGCCTGGCCGAGCAGGAGGTTGCGGAGACCTGGGACCTGCTGCGCTGGCTCGCCGACGACCACTTCACCTTCCTCGGCTACCGCGAGTACGACCTGGTGGAGACCCCGGACGGCGAGGACGCGCTGCACGCCGTCGCCGGCACCGGTCTCGGCATCCTGCGTTCGGACCCGAAGTCGGGCGACTCCTCCGCCTTCGGCCGCCTGACCGCCCCGGCCCGCGCGAAGGCCCGCGAGCAGAAGCTGCTGGTGCTGACCAAGGCCAACAGCCGCGCCACCGTGCACCGCCCGTCCTACCTCGACTACGTGGGCGTCAAGAAGTTCGACGCCCAGGGCAACGTCATCGGCGAGCGCCGCTTCCTCGGCCTGTTCTCCGCCGCCGCCTACACCGAGTCGGTCAACCGCGTGCCGGTGGCCCGCCGCAAGGTGCAGGAGGTGCTCGCGGAGGCCGGCTTCAGCGCCGAGAGCCACGACGGTCGCGACCTGCTGCAGATCCTGGAGACCTACCCGCGCGACGAGCTCTTCCAGACGCCGGTCGCCGAGCTGCTCTCCATCGCGCACTCCGTGCTGTACCTGCAGGAGCGCCGCAAGCTGCGCCTGTTCCTGCGCCAGGACGAGTACGGCCGCTACTTCTCCGCGCTGGTCTACCTGCCGCGTGACCGCTACACCACCCGCGTGCGCCTGCGTCTGATGGACCTGCTGATGCAGGAGCTGGGCGGCTCGGCGATCGACTACACCGCGTGGAACACCGAGTCGGTCCTGGCCCGTCTGCACTTCGTCATCCGGGTGCCGGCCGGCACCGAGCTGCCGCACCTGAGCGAGCAGGACATCGACCGGCTGGAGGCCAAGCTCGCCGAGACCGCCCGCTCCTGGGCGGACGGCTTCAACGAGGTGCTGGTCCGTGAGTGCGGCGAGGAGCGCGCGGCAGAGGCCTCGCGCCGCTACGCCAACGCCTTCCCCGACGGCTACCGCGCCGACTTCACCCCGGCCACCGGCGTCGCCGACCTGCGCCAGCTGGAGTCCCTCGCGGGCGCCGGCGACTTCCGGCTCAACCTGTACCAGCCGGTCGACGCCGAGGGCGACGAGCGCCGCTTCAAGATCTACTGGGAGGGCGGCTCGGTCTCGCTGACCGAGGTGCTGCCGGTCCTGTCCCGCCTCGGCGTCGAGGTGCTCGACGAGCACCCCTACGAGCTGCGCCGCGCCGACGGCACGGTCGCCTGGGTCTACGACTTCGGCCTGAAGCTGCGTCCCGATGTCGCCGACACCATCACCGACGAGAGCCGCGAGCGGTTCCAGAAGGCCTTCGCCGCCGTCTGGACCGGCAAGGCCGAGAACGACGGCTTCAACTCCCTCGTCCTGCGCGCCGGTCTGGGCTGGCGTCAGGCGATGGTGCTGCGCGCCTACGCCAAGTACCTGCGCCAGGCCGGTGTGGCCTTCTCGCAGGACTACATGGAGGACGCGCTCCTCAACAACGTCCACGTCACCCGCCTGCTGGTGAACCTCTTCGAGGCCCGTCTGTCGCCCGCGCACACGCACAGCGCCGCCGAGCTGACGGAGGGTCTGCTGGAGGAGCTGGACGGCGCGCTCGACCAGGTCGTCAGCCTCGACGAGGACCGCATCCTGCGTTCCTTCCTGACGCTGATCAAGGCCACCCTGCGCACCAACTTCTTCCAGCGCACCGAGGCGGGCGAGCCGCACGCCTACGTGTCGATGAAGTTCGACCCTCAGGCCATCCCGGACCTGCCGGCCCCGCGCCCGGCCTACGAGATCTGGGTCTACTCGCCGCAGGTCGAGGGCGTGCACCTGCGCTTCGGCAAGGTCGCCCGCGGTGGTCTGCGCTGGTCCGACCGTCGTGAGGACTTCCGCACCGAGATCCTCGGCCTGGTCAAGGCCCAGATGGTGAAGAACACCGTCATCGTGCCGGTCGGCTCCAAGGGCGGATTCTTCGCCAAGCAGCTGCCCGACCCGTCGCTGGACCGCCAGGCCTGGATGGACGAGGGCATCTCCTCCTACAAGACCTTCATCTCCGGTCTGCTCGACATCACCGACAACCTGGTCGCCGGCGAGGTCGTGCCGCCGAAGGACGTCGTGCGCCACGACGGTGACGACACCTACCTCGTCGTCGCCGCCGACAAGGGCACCGCGACCTTCTCCGACATCGCCAACGGTGTCGCGAACGAGTACGGCTTCTGGCTGGGCGACGCCTTCGCCTCCGGTGGCTCGGCCGGTTACGACCACAAGGGCATGGGCATCACCGCCCGCGGCGCCTGGGAGTCGGTCAAGCGCCACTTCCGCGAGCTGGGCCACGACACCCAGTCCGAGGACTTCACCGTCGTCGGCATCGGCGACATGTCCGGTGACGTGTTCGGCAACGGCATGCTGCTCAGCGAGCACATCCGCCTGGTCGCCGCGTTCGACCACCGCCACATCTTCGTGGACCCGAACCCGGAGGCGGCGAGCTCCTTCGCCGAGCGCAAGCGGATGTTCGACCTGCCGCGCAGCTCCTGGGAGGACTACAACACCGAGCTGATCTCGGCCGGCGGCGGCATCTTCCCGCGCAGCGCCAAGTCGATCACCATCACCGCGCAGATGCGCGAGGCGCTGGGCATCGAGGCGGGCGTCTCCCGGCTCACCCCGGCCGAGCTGATGAAGGCGATCCTGCTCTCCCCGGTCGACCTGCTGTGGAACGGCGGCATCGGCACCTACGTCAAGGCCGCGAGCGAGAACAACCTCGAGGTCGGCGACAAGGCCAACGACGCGATCCGCGTCAACGGCGGCGAGCTGCGGGTCAAGGTGTTCGGCGAGGGCGGCAACCTGGGCGCGACCCAGCTCGGCCGCATCGAGTTCGCGACGCTGGGCCACGGCGGCGAGGGCGGCAAGGTCAACACCGACGCCATCGACAACTCGGCCGGCGTCGACACCTCGGACCACGAGGTGAACATCAAGATCCTGCTCAACCAGGTCGTCACCGACGGCGACATGACGGTCAAGCAGCGCAACGCGCTGCTGGCCGAGATGACCGACCAGGTCGGCGAGCACGTCCTGGTGAACAACTACGCCCAGAACGTGGCGCTGGCCAACGCCTCGTCGCAGGCGCCGAGCATGGTCAACGTGCACCAGCGGCTGATGCGCCGTCTGGTCGCCGACGGCCACCTCAACCGGGCGCTGGAGTTCCTGCCGACCGGCGCGCAGATGCGCGAGCGGGCGGCGGCCGGGCGCGGCCTGACCCAGCCCGAGCTGGCCGTGCTGCTCGCCTACACGAAGATCACCCTGGCCGACGAGATCCTCGCCTCGGACCTGCCGGACGACCCGTACCTGCGTGGCAAGCTGCACCGCTACTTCCCGCCGCAGCTCCAGCAGCGGTTCGAGGAGCAGATCGACGGCCACGCGCTGCGCCGGGAGATCATCACCACGGTCGTGGTCAACGAGACCATCAACCGCGGCGGCATGACCTTCGCCTTCCGTCTGCGCGAGGAGACGGGTGCCACCTACGAGGAGGTCGTGCGCTCGCACACCGCGGCCCGCGCGATCTTCGACCTCAAGGGCATCTGGCAGGAGATCGAGGACCTGGACAACAAGGTCCCGGCGGAGATCCAGACCAAGATGCGGCTGCACAGCCGTCGCCTGGTCGAGCGCGCCACCCGCTGGCTGCTCAACAACCGGCGCCAGCCGCTCGACATCGCGGAGACCATCGAGGTCTTCCGCGAGCGGGTCAACCTGGTCTGGAGCAAGGTGCCTGAGCTGGTCCGCGGCTCGGACCTGGAGTGGTTCGCGTCCGTGCGCGACGAGCTGCTCGAGGCGGGTGTGCAGGAGGAGCTGGCAGTCAAGATCGCCGGTCTCTCCTCGGTCTTCCCCTCGCTGGACATCATCGAGACCGCCGACCGCCACGGCGCCGAGGTGCTGGACGTGGCGGAGGTCTACTACGACCTCGGCTCGCGCCTGCAGATCGCCGAGCTGCTCGACCGGATCATCGAGCTGCCCCGCACCGACCGTTGGCAGTCGATGGCCCGCGCGGCCATCCGCGAGGACCTCTTCGCGGCCCACGCGACGCTCACCGCGGACCTGCTCGGCTACGGCGAGCCCGGCGCGACGCCGGAGGAGCGGTTCCAGGCCTGGGTCGAGGCGAACGCGACGCTGGTCAACCGCGCCAAGACCACGCTCGACGACATAAGGACGTCGGAGTCGTACGACCTGGCCAACCTCAGCGTCGCGATGCGGGTCATCCGCACGCTGCTGCGGACCGGGTCGATGCGCTGAGCACCGTGTAACGCAAGGGGCCCACGGCACACGAGCCGTGGGCCCCTTGCGTGCTTCAAGATCTGAACGCGGCGCGACCCCTTGGCCAGGTGTTGGCGTCAGGTTATGGTCCTGTATCTGCTGCAAGAACTTTCACGACCGCACGGCTCTCTGCACGGCTCTCTCTGCACGGCGCGCACCCGGTCCACCCTCTTGGAGGCACGCAATGCACAGGCCCACTCTGTCCGGACGCCGCGCCGTCGCCGTAGGGGCGGCCGCCGCGCTCACTCTCCTCGCCGGCTGTTCCAACTCCTCCGGCGGCAACGGCGGCACCGCCTCCGCGACGCCCACCCTGACCGGTGACTGCGCCCCCTTCCAGGCCTACGCGGGCCACTCGGGCACGACCGTCACGATGTTCGCCTCGATCCTCAGCCCCGAGTCGGACGCCCTGGAGCGGTCCTGGGCGAAGTTCAGCTCCTGCACCGGGATCAAGATCTCCTACGTCGGCTCCAACGACTTCGAGTCCCAGCTCCCGGTCCGGGTCACCGGCGGCAACGCGCCGGACCTGGCGATCATCCCGCAGCCCGGCCTGCTGGCGCAGATGGTGAAGACGGGCAAGGTGGTCAAGCCGCCGGCGCAGACCGTCGCGAACGAGAGCAAGTGGGCCCCCATCTGGAAGAGCTACGGCTCGGTCGACGGCACCTTCTACGCCGCGCCGATGAGCGCGAACATGAAGTCGCTCGTCTGGTACTCGCCCAAGGCCTTCGCGGCCGCGGGCTACCAGGTGCCGACCACCTGGGCGGACCTGATGGCACTCAGCGACAAGATCGCCAAGTCGGGCAAGAACAAGCCGTGGTGCGGTGGTATCGGCTCCGGCACGGCGACGGGCTGGCCCGCGACCGACTGGGTCGAGGAGGTCGTCCTCGGCAAGTACGGCGGCGACGTCTACGACCAGTGGATCAGCCACCAGGTCAAGTTCTCCGACCCCCAGATCATCGACTCGATGAACGTGGTCCAGAACTGGATGCACAACCCCGCCTGGGTCAACGGCGGCTTCGGCGACGTCTCGTCCATCGCCTCCACGACCTTCCAGGACGCCGGGACGCCGATCCTGACCGGCAAGTGCTCGATGCTGCAGCAGGCCTCGTTCTACGAGGCGCAGTGGCCCAAGGGCACGACCGTGGGCCCGAACGGCGACATCTGGGCGTTCAAGCTCCCTGCGGTGAACCCGTCCATCCCGACCCCGGTCGAGGGCGGCGGCGAGTTCGTGGCGGCGTTCAGCAGCCGGCCCGAGGTGCAGGCCGTGCAGAACTACCTCTCCACGTCGGAGTGGGCGACGAGCCGCATCAAGCAGGCACCGGGCTGGGTCTCGGCGAACCAGGGTGTGGACCCGTCGATCTACACCGACCCGATCGACCAGCTCTCGGCGAAGTACCTGACGGACCCGTCGGCGACGTTCCGTTTCGACGCGTCCGACCTGATGGTCGCGGCGATCGGTTCGGGGCAGGAGTGGAAGTCGTTCACGGCGTGGTTCGCGCAGAACCAGTCCGTCCAGAAGACCGCAGCGGACATCGACGCCGCCTGGCCGCAGTAGGCACATGTAGGGGCGCGGGGAACTGCGCGAGCAACCACCGGCCTGCGGACGGCCCTGAACGTTGAGGACCATCCGCATGTCGGTGGCTCAGCGCGCAGTTCCCCGCGCCCCTGGGTAGGAGCGACTTCTCATGTGGGCTGATACGTCCGTCAAGTTCGGGAACATGTTCGGTGCCGTCGCCGGCTTCCTCGGTGTGCTGCTCCTGCTGTTCTACCTGGCCGGAGCGGCGCGCGGGCGGCTGTCGCGCAGGCTGGCGATCCTGCTGCTGCTCGGGCCGGCGATCCTGCTGCTGCTCGTCGGGATCGTGATCCCGGCGATCAGGACGATCTACCTGAGCCTGTTCAACGAGGACTCCACGAAGTTCCTCGGCGCCGGCAACTACACCTGGGCGTTCGGGAACTCCGACATCCACCAGGTGCTGCTGAACACCCTGCTCTGGATCGTCGTCGCGCCGCTGCTGACCACCGGTCTCGGGCTCGTGCTCGCGCTGCTCGTGGACCGGCTGCGGGGGCAGGCGATCTACAAGTCGCTGATCTTCATGCCGATGGCGATCTCCTTCGTCGGCGCCAGCATCATCTGGAAGTTCGTCTACGCCTACCGCGACCCCTCCCAGCCGCAGATCGGCCTGCTCTCGCAGATCTGCCTCTGGCTCGGCTGGCACCATCCGCCGAACTGGATCCTGTCGCACCCGCTCAACAACTTCCTGCTGATGATCATCATGATCTGGGTGCAGACCGGGTTCGCCATGGTCGTGCTCTCCGCCGCCATCAAGGCCATTCCGGAGGACATCACCGAGGCGGCCGTGCTCGACGGCGCGCAGGGGTGGCGGCTGTTCCGCAACGTCACCATCCCGATGATCCGCAGCACGATCATCGTCGTGCTGACCACGGTGATGATCACGACGCTGAAGCTCTTCGACATCATCCGGACCATGACCGGCGGCAACTTCGGCACCCAGGTGCTGGCCAACGAGATGTACAACCAGGCCTTCACCGAGTTCAACAACGGAAGGGCCGGCGCCCTGGCCGTGCTGCTCTTCCTGGCCGTGGTGCCGCTGGTCGCCTACAACGTCGCGATGCTGCGCAAGGAACGGGGGATCCGCTGATGGCGACGCCGACTCGTACCGGTGTGCGGCGGGCGATCAGCAGCCCCCTCGCGTCCTTCGCGGTGCTGCTGGTCACCGTCGTGTGGACGGTGCCGACGCTCGGGCTGCTGGTCACCTCGCTGCGGCCGCAGCAGGACGTGGCGAACACCGGGTGGTGGGACTTCTTCGCACACCCGCACCTGACCCTGGCGAACTACCACGACGTGCTGTTCAACGGCGGGTTCGGGGTCCAGGACGGGCTGATGCCCTACCTGGTGAACTCGATCGCGATCACCGTTCCGGCCACGATCTTCCCGATCGTGATCGCGTCGATGGCCGCCTACGTGCTGGCCTGGATCCCGTTCCGGGGGAGCGACGCGATCTTCTTCGTGATCTTCGCGCTGCAGGTGGTGCCGCTGCAGATGGCGCTGGTGCCGCTGCTCCAGCTGTTCTCCGGCGGCGCGCACATCGGCGGCGTGACGATCTTTCCGGCGCTCGGCATGGGCGGCACCTACGCGCCGGTGTGGATCGCGCACACCATGTTCGCGCTGCCGCTCGCGGTCTTCCTGCTGCACAACTTCATCGCCCAGCTGCCCCGCGACCTGATCGAGGCCGCGCGCGTCGACGGCGCCAGCCACTTCCGGGTGTTCCGCTCGATCGTGCTGCCGCTGGCGACTCCGGCGCTGGCCTCGTTCGCCATCTTCCAGTTCCTGTGGGTCTGGAACGACCTGCTGGTCGGGCTCACCTTCACCGGCGGCGCACCGGAGTCCGCGCCGATGCCCTCCCGGTTGGCGCAGCTGTCCGGCTCCTTCGGCGACCACTGGGAGATCCTGACGGCGGGTGCGTTCGTCTCCGTCGTCGTCCCGCTGATCGTCTTCTTCTCGTTGCAGCGTTACTTCGTCCGCGGGCTGCTGGCGGGCTCGGTGAAGGGCTGATCAGCCGCTGACCGCCGCGTCGAGCGCGCCAAGGGCCATGGCCACGGCGCGCTCGGTGACGTCCGGGTAGGGCTCGCCCGCGTCCAGCGCGGTGACGGCCGCGTTGACCAGACCCTGGAGCAGCAGCGCCGTGCGCAGCGGCGTGTCGTCGCCGAGGTCGCGCAGCGTCGCGACGAGCGGTTCGAGGATCGCGCGGTGCGCCTCGGCCGCGCCCGCGCGCAGCACCACCGCGTCGCCGTCCTCGGCCAGCGCGCGGGCGACGCGGTGCTCGCCCTCGTGGGCCAGCGCGCACTGGGCGCGGACGTAGGCGGCGACGCGACCGCGCGCGTCGGGGGCCTGGGCGAGCTCCGCGTCGATCCGGGCCGTCCAGCGCGGGGTGACCTCGCGGACAACCTCGGCCAGCAGCGCGCCGCGGTCGGCGAAGTACTTGTAGAGGCTGTTGCGGGCCAGACCCGCCCGCGCGGCGACCGCCGCGAAGGTCACCGCGGACGCGTCGCCCTCCTCCAGCAGCTCGCGGGCCGCGACGAGGAGCGCCTGCCGTTGCTGCGCGCGGTGGTCGGCCACGGAGGCGGCGCTGATCCTGGGCATCCGCCCAGTGTAGGAGGCGGACCCGGCGACGACCCCGGTTTGGGGACGCGGCGTCCCCATGTTCTATCTTGGGGACACCTTGTCCCTATGTTGGAAGGAGCACGGTGCATCTCGCCCTGCTCGAACTCAAGGCCGCGCGCGGACGCTTCCTGCTCATGGGCGCCGTCGTGGTCCTCGTCGCCGCCCTGGTCGGGATCGTCTCCGGCTTCACCACCGGCCTCGGCGACGACACCGTATCCGCGCTGCGTCGGTTGTCCGCCACCGATCTCGCCTTCTCGCCCGACGTGAAGACCGACCAGTTCGCCCGCAGCCTCGTCGGCGCCGACACCCTCGCCGCCTGGCAGCGGCAGCCCGGTGTGCGGGCGACCGGCCTTGGCGTCGCCCTTACCCGCGGCACCACCGAACGCGGCGTCGAGGTCGACCTCGCCGCGTTCGGTGTCGACCCCGCCGTGTTCCTCAGTCCCGGTGTCGAGAGGGGCGCCCGCCTCGCCGAGGACGGCCAGGTCGTCGTCTCCGGCAAGCTCGCCGACCAGGGCGTCAGGATCGGTGACACCCTCACCGTCGACCGGATCGGCGTCCGCCTCACCGTCGTCGGTGTCACCGGGAGCAGCGCCTACGGGCACGTGCCTGTCGCCTACGTCACCCCCGCGACCTGGCAGCGGATCCGGTTCGCCGTCCCCGGAGCGCAGCAGGCCACCGCCGAGCTGCCCTACCAGTACAGTGCGGTGGCGATCCAGGCGGTGCCCGGCACCGACCTCGCCGCCGTGGACCGGCGGCTGGGCACGCGCACCGTGCCGCTGGCCGACGCCTTCGCCGCCGCGCCCGGATACAGCGGAGAGAAGGTCACCATGACCTCGATCCAGACCTTCCTCTATCTGATCGCCCCGCTCGTCGTCGGCGCCTTCTTCGGCATCTGGACTGTCCAGCGGCAGCCCGAGCTGGCCCTGCTGCGCGCCCTCGGTGCCTCCCGGCGGCGGCTGCTCGGGCACACCCTCGCTCAGGCCTCGGCCGTCGTCGTCGGCGGGACGCTGGTCGGTGCCGCCCTGGCCGGCGCGGTGGGGCTGCTGCTCGGTGCGCAGGTCCCGTTCAGCCTGCCGGCGCCCACCCTGGCGGCCACCATGGCGACCGTCGCCCTCGCCGGGCTCGCGGGTGCCGCCCTGACCCTGCGGCGGGTCGCCACCGCCGATCCGACGACGATGCTGGGAGCCGGCCGATGAGCCTCGAACTGCGTGGAATCAGCGTGACGTTGGGCCACGGTGACGCCCGGGTCACGGTGCTGGACGGGCTCGATGCCACCTTTGCCGCAGGCACCGCCACCGCCCTGGTGGGGCCGTCCGGCTCCGGCAAGTCGACGCTGCTCGCGGTCGCCGGCGCGTTGCTGCGCCCGGACGCCGGACAGGTACTGCTCGACGGCGCCGACCTCGCCGCCCTGAGCGAGCGCGATCGCGCCCGCGCCCGGCGCGAACGGATCGGCTACATGTTCCAGAGCGGGAACCTGCTCGGCGGCCTCGTCGTCGTCGACCAACTCCTTGCCGCAGCCTCCATCGCTGGCCGCAGCCACCGGCAACTCCGGCCCAGGGCTGAGGAGTTGCTGACCGAGCTCGGCCTCGGCCACCGGCTGCGACACCGGGCCGACCAGCTCTCCGGCGGGGAACGGCAACGCGTGGCGCTCGGACGCGCGCTGCTCCTGGAACCCGCGTTGCTGCTCGTCGACGAGCCCACCGCCGCCGTCGACCGCACTCAGGCCCGGGCCCTGACCGAGCTGATCGTGGGAACCACCGCCGGGCGCGGTTGCGTCACCGTGATCGCGACGCACGACCCGGCGGTTCTCGCCGTGGCCGACTCCGCCTTCGACATGGCGCCGTCCCCGCCCGAGCGCCTGAGCGCCTGAGCGCCTGAGCGCCTGAGTGGCTGAGTAGCTGAGCACAACGAGCAGAATGGGCTCTTACGCGACTAACAGCTGACAACCACGGAAACAGCGACGTAACACGGGTCCCGCTCCTACCTTCTCAATACCTCGAACCGGGGGTGTGGAAGGAGCGGGACTCATGGCCGATACGCACAATGGCCGCATCGAGATCGAAGGCGTCACCAAGCGGTTTCTGACGCCCAGCGGTGAGATCTTCACGGCCATCAAGGACGTGTCCTTCACCGTCGAGCCGGGCCAGTTCTGCGCGGTCGTCGGACCGACCGGCTGCGGCAAGTCGACGACCCTCGGCATGGTGTCCGGACTGGACAAGCCGAGCGAGGGCACCGTCAAGGTCGGCGGCAAGGTGGTCGACGGGATCACCGACGGCGTCAGCTTCATGTTCCAGGCGGACGCGCTGCTGCCCTGGAAGACGGTGCTGGCGAACGTCGCACTCGGACCGATCTTCCGCGGCGTCGGCAAGGCCGAGGCGCAGACCCGCGCGCGGGACTGGTTGCGCCGGGTGGGCCTGGCCGGCTTCGAGGACCGTTACCCGCACCAGCTCTCCGGCGGTATGCGCAAGCGCGTGGCCATGGCCGCCGCGCTGATCAACGAGCCGAAGATCCTGATGATGGACGAGCCGTTCGGCGCCCTTGACGTGCAGACCAAGGCGATCATGTCGAACGAGCTGCTGGGCCTGTGGGAGCAGAGCCGTCCGGCTGTCCTGTTCATCACCCACGACCTGGACGAGGCCGTCGCCCTCGCCGACAAGGTCGTCGTGATGACCTCCAGCCCCGGCACGGTCAAGGCGGTCTACGACATCGACCTGCCGCGCCCCCGCGGGTCCGTCCAGGACATCCGCTTCGAGCCGCGCTTCCTCGAACTCCAGCACCAGATCTGGGACACCCTCCGCGAAGAGGTCGAGCGCGCCTACGCCCGCACCTCCGGTGCCCCCACCAAGGAAGGCAAGGCAGCATGAGCACCGCATCCACCTCCGCGACCGGCGCCCCGGTCGACGCCGTCGCCCGCGCCGCGCAGTCCGATGCAGCCAAGGCCGCCAAGCGAGCGGTCCAGCGCCGCAAGGCCTCGGTCTGGGCCGGTCGGATCGGCTTCGCCGTCCTCTTCCTGGGTGGCTGGGAGCTCGCCGCCCGCACCAACACGATCGACCCGTTCTTCTACGGTCAGCCCTCGGGCATCTGGAAGAGCCTGCAGAACCTTTTCACGAACGGCACCGAGTTCGGCTCGATCTACGCCAACATCTGGGTCACCATGCAGGAGGCCCTGATCGGCTTCGCGATCGGCGCGGTGGCCGGTGTCATCGTCGGCGTCGCGCTCGGCCAGAGCCGCTACCTCGCGGACGTGCTCGGCCCCTACATCAAGATCGTGAACGCGATCCCGCGCATTGTGCTCGGCTCGATCTTCATCGTCGCCTTCGGTCTCGGCACCCTGCCCAAGATCCTGCTGGCTGCGGTCCTGGTCTTCTTCGTGGTCTTCTTCAACGCCTTCCAGGGTGTGCGCGAGGTCGACCGCAACATCCTCGCCAACGCGAAGGTGCTCGGCGCCTCGCGCCTCCAGGTCACTCGCCACGTCATCGTCCCCTCGGCGCTGACCTGGATCATCGCCAGCCTGCACAGCGCCTTCGGCTTCGCCATCGTCGGCGCGCTGGTCGGCGAGGTGCTGGGCTCGCAGCAGGGCCTCGGTCTGATCATCAAGCAGGCGCAGAACCAGTTCGACCCCAACACGGTCTTCGCGGCCATGTTCCTGATCGCCGCCCTGGTCCTCATGGCCGAGTGGGTGATCGGGAAGTTCGAGCACTGGCTGCTGTCCTGGCGTCCGGCCGCCCCCTCCGAGGCGTCCAACGCCATCTGACGTACCGACACATACGCACCCCCACCCTCGAAAGGTATGTGGCTCCCCATGTTCAAGCGCTCCGCGGTGATCGCCGCCTCCCTCGCCCTGGCCACCCTCGGCACCGCCACCGCCTGCTCCTCCTCGGGCTCCTCGGGCGGTTCCGGCTCCAGCGACTCCGGAACCCCCACCGTCAGACTGATGGTCGGCGGCATCGACAAGCAGATCTACCTGCCGTACGAGCTGGCGCAGCAGCTGGGCTTCTACAAGAAGTACGGCGTCAACGTCGTCCTCTCCACCGAGCTCGACGGCGGCGTCGGCGCCGAGGACGCGATGGCCTCCGGCCAGGTCGACATGGCCGGCGCCTGGTACAACCACACGATCGACTTCCAGGTGAAGGGCAAGGCGGTCGAGGACATCATCCAGCTCTCCGGCGCCCCGGGCGAGCGCGTGATGTGCGCCACCGGCGAGAACGTGCACTCCGCCGCGGACTTCAAGGGCAAGACGATCGGCGTCACCGACCTGGGCTCCGGCACCGACACGCTGATCAAGTTCCTGGCCGCCCAGAAGGGCCTGAAGACCAGCGACTTCAACCGCGTCGGCGTCGGCGCGGGCGCCACCGTCGTGGCCGGCCTGCAGAACCACAAGGTCGACTGTGCGATCACCACGCAGCCGACGGTCGCCGCGCTGGAGAAGAAGAACATCGCCTACTCCGCGATCGACCTCGCCACCACGAGCGGTGCCAGCAGCGCCCTCGGCGGCATGTGGCCGGCTGCCTCCGTGCTGTCCCGCACCGACTGGGTCAACTCCCACAAGGACGCCGCGCAGAAGGTCGTCGACGCTCTCGTCGCGACCATGCACTGGATCAACACCCACTCCGCGGCCGACATCGCCAACAACCTGCCGGCCTCGTACACCAACAACGCCCTGGTCACCAAGGCCGACTACATCACCGCGCTGACGCAGGACAAGGGCCAGTTCCTGCCCGACGGCATCATGCCGGCCGGCGGCCCGAAGACCTCGCTGGCGACCGAGATCCTGGCGGGCAACGCGACCTCCTCGGTCGACCTCTCCACCACCTTCACCAACGACTTCGTCGTCGCGGCGAACAAGCTGGAGGGCTTCACCACGACCACGACGCCTGCGGGCGCCAACGGCTGACCTTCCCTCCCCCTCACACCGGGCGCCCGTCCTTACGACGGGCGCCCGGTTGTTCGGCTACATCAGAAGGATGACGCGGGGTCGGTGTCATCCCAGGGATGCACGCGAATTACCTTCGGAGAGCGACGCGGGGGCCCGCCGCGTACCCGTAGCGTCTGACCCGTCAACAAGGACGGGGAGGGCGGGTCACGGTGAGCAGCAGCATCGCAGTCAGCACACCGCAGGTCGTCGCGGGGGCGACGCGGCGGGCGGCGTGGTTCGAGCAGCGGCGCACCTGGGTGCTGGGGTGGCTCGTCGCCGCCGGGTGGGCGGGCTCGTTCCTGGTCATCTCCAACCTGACCACGCACCGCACCTGGGGCACGATGGCGGCGGTCGCCTACCTGGCGGCGGCCCTCGTCGCCGGGACGGGTCGGCGCCGGGCGTCGGTGGCGGTGGCCCTGATCGGCGCGGTGGCGCTGCCCCTCGGGTGGCTGGTCCTCACCGGCCGGGCACAGCCCGAGGTCGCGGTGATGGAACGCTCGATGGAGCTGATGCTGCACACCGGCAGCCCGTACGCCGCCCACCCGCACGGGCTCGCCGACTACAACCCCTACCTCCCGGGCCAGGCGCTGTTCGGTCTGCCGCACGCGCTGGGCCTGCTGGGACCGCTGGGTGACGCCAGGCTGTGGTGCGCGGGCTTCCTGGCGCTGTGCCTGTCCGCCGGGCGGGCCGTGCTGAGGTCCGCTCCCGCACCGGCTGCGGGTGCGAGCTCGTACGGGATCTCGTACGGCACCGCGGTGGGCGCGCTGGTGGCCTCGCCGTTCCTGGCCCTGCCGCTGTGCGTCAGCGGGATCGACATCCCGCTGATCGGCGTCTGCTGCGTCGCCCCGGCGCTGGCGTTGCGCAACCGTCCGATGGCGGCAGGCCTGGTCCTGGCCTTCGCCTGCACCCTGAAGTGGACGGCCTGGCCGGTGGTCCCGGTGGTCCTCGCGGCGGTGTTCGCCCTCTACGGCCTGGGCGCGGCGCTGCGCTGCGCGGCGGTGACGCTCGGCGGCGCGGGGGCGGTCATCCTGCCGTTCGCGCTGCGGACGCCGAAGACGATGCTGGAGCAGGTCTTCCTCTTCCCGACCGGCCACGGCGCGGTCGCGACGCCCGCGAAGAGCCCCCTGCCGGGCGTGCTGCTCTCGGAGTTGGGCACGCCGGGTCTGGCGGTCGCGGGGGTGCTGCTGCTGGTCGGCGCGGTGGCGCTCACGGTCTCGCTGGTCAAGCGCCCGCCGGTCGACTTCGTCGCCTGCGCGGACCGCCTCGCGCTGGGCCTGGCCATCGCCTTCGCCCTCGCGCCGGCCAGCCGCTTCGGCTACTTCGCCCTCCCGGCGGTCCTGGTCCTGTGGACCCGTCTCGCGGTTCGCTGCGACGGGTCGCAACCGTGGTGGGGCCTGCGGCGTCAGGTCGGATGAGCAGCCGCTCATCCGACCGGCCATCGAGGGGGAAGCATGTTCCAGTTCAAGCAGCGCAAGGACCGTAGACGCTCGGCGTCGGCGGTCCTTGCCGTCTCCGGCACCCTGCTGGCGGCGTCGGCCGCGTTCGCGCCCGCCGCGCACGCCGGGGAGGACGTACCCCTGTCGACGCAGTTCGACCAGCACTGCGTCACGCTGAACGGCGTCCCGACCGACGAGATCACCGTCAACGTCGAGAACCTGGGCCCGCAGTCGGGGCTCACCTCCACCGGGTTGATCGTCGCCTACAGCACCGTCACGCCCGGCAACGTCGTCGACCACACCGACAACTCCTGGCTGGGCTTCGACGCCGCCCGCCACAACGCCACCGCGACCTTCGCGGTCGCGAACCCGAGCGCCGCCGACACGCTCAAGCTGCAGGTGACCGGGTTCTGGTCCTCGTCGACCACCCCGCAGAGCGCCGACACCTTCACCGTGCCCGTCGCGAACTGCGCCCTGAGCGGCTCGCCCGGCACGGCCGTCTTCGCCTCGGCCGGCTTCCCGTTCACGACCGCGTCCGCGACCGCCACCTGCGGGGCCCGCTACGTCCGCCTCCCGTTGGGCGGGTTCCGTCGCCTCCCGTGGGAGACGATCACCGTGCAGGTGGGCCCCGACGGCAAGAACCTCACCGGTGCCTGGTTCGCGGGCGCGCCGGTGTGGGCGGACTACTGGACCGATGGCGGCACCACCGGCTACACCCAGGGCCAGACCGGCACGTTCGACGGCAACGGCAACGCGACCCTCTCGTTCACCGTCACGCCGACGGCGGGCACCGAGTGGGACCTGATGATCAGCTCCCGGACCACCGACGGCCGCACCTTCCCGCAGCACCTGTGGGCGCCCTCCTGCAGCTGAGCCGACCGGCGAGTGGTGTGGACCCGACCGGCCACAGCACTAGAGGATGTCGGGCACCGGGGCCGTCCCCAGTGACTCCGCGGCCCGCTGGAGGGCGCTGGCCAGCAGCGCCAGGTCCGTCGGGCCGTTGCCCAGCTCGCGGACGGTGCGGGCGGCCGGGGGTTCGCCCAGGGCCGCCCAGTCCAGCGGGGTCACCGTGGGACGGAGCGTCGCGGTCCGCGGGATGCGGCCCGTGACGCGGGCCGTCTGCAGCGGGGTGACGCCGCCGTCGGGGTGGCGGAGCAGGCCGCGGCCCGGGGCGTCCTCGGTGAGGCTCGCCGCGTCGTCGACGTGGATCAGCATCGCCGAGGCGGTGGGGGAGTCGACCCGGAGCGCGACACGCAGCTGTGCCGCCTCGTCCACCGCCGTGCCCGCCGTCCGTTCGGGCTGGGCGGTGGTGACGGCCAGTCGGACGCCGAGGCGTGGGCCGCGCAGTGCGGCGTCCTCCAGGACGTGGGCCAGCGGCGTGCCGACCAGGGCGTCCCAGTCGTCGACCACGACGACGAGGTGGGGGAGCGGCTCCGCCTCGACGGCGACCGTGTGGCTGCCGGACGTGGCGGCCGGGTAGTCGTCGGCGGGACGCCGCGGCGGTGCGAGCCGGGCGAGGGCGCGCTCCGCGTGCCAGGCGGCGAAACTGCGGCCCTCCAGCAGGGCCGCGCGGCGGTCCAGCTCCACGCTGAGCGCCCGCGCGGCCTCGCGCAGTGCGGGGCCGTCGGTGGTGGCCAGGTGCCCGACGACGTGCGGGAGCTCGACGGCCGGGGTCAGGCCCCTGGCCGGATCGGCCGGCGGGCGGCCCTCGATCAGCAGCAGGCCGAGGCGGTCCGGGCGTTCGGCGACGGCGAGCCCGGCCAGCAGCGAACGCAGCAGCTCGGTACGGCCGGACTGCGGGGCGCCGCCCACGAGCAGATGGTCCGTCAGGTCGAAGGCGCAGCTGCCGTCCCGGGTGACGCCGACGGTGGCGGTGGCGATCTCGCCCGAGCCGATCCGCAGTTCCGCCCAGCGGGCGGAGATCTTGGCCGGGGTGACCAGGTCCAGGCCGAGCAGGTCGAGCAGGCGGGCAGCCTCCGGCAACGCGGTGCGGCCGCCGCCGCGGCGGGCCGTGTCGGGCTCGCGCAGGGGCGCGAGCGCGCGCGCCAGACGCCCCGCCCAGGCGGCACCGACGGCGTCCAGGGCGATGGCGGTGACCAACTCCCGCTCCGGCGCGGCCCGGTGCTGGCCCGCCGCGCGCGGGGCGCTGCCCGGCAGCGGACGCTCCATGTCGAGCAGCGTGCCGACCTCGCCGGTGACGGAGACGACGGCGCCGCAGCTGTGCGGCAGATCCTCGGGGTAGTCGGCGAGCTGCAGCACGTGGATGTCCCGGGCGGCACCGTGCGCGACCAGCTCCGCGACGGCCGCGCGAGCCGCGTCGCTGCCGGGGTCGCCGTCGACGACCACGACGGTGGCCCGCCCCCGCGGCGCGGCGGCGTGCGCGCCACGCGCGCCCGGCCCTGCGGCGGGGCTCGCGCCCGTCGGGCCGGGGATACCGTGCGAGCCTGCCGGGGCGCCGGTGAGAGCGCTCGCGCCCGACGGGCCGCCGTCGCGGCCGCCCGAGCTGCCCGTGAGGGCGCTCGCGCCCGACGGGCCGCCGGCCCTGGCGAGGCCTGCTCCGCCTGAGGCACCGTGGGTGCCCGCGCCGCCGGTCAAGGCGCTCGCGCCGACCGGGCCGCCGCTGAGCTGGGGGCCCGGGCCCGGGGGAGTCACCGCGAGGCCCCAGTCCGGGGCGAGCTCCTGGAGGCGGGCGAGGGCCTGAGTCGGGTCGAAGGCGGTGAGGGCGCGGCAGGGCTGGCCGTGCGAGGGGCGCAGGTGGGGCAGCCAGGGGAGCCAGGACCAGGCGTCGGTGCGTTCGTCGAGCGGGAGCGACTGGTCGGCGGCGACGAGGACCAGCTCCAGCCCGGAGGGCGCGTGCAGGACGGCGAGCTGGGCGAGCAGGCCGCGCACCAGGCCCAGCAGGCGTGGGCGGGGGCCGGTGAGGCCGACACTGCCGGCGGTGCGCAGGTCCAGGGTGACGGGCGTGTGGGCCCGGGTGCCGAGGCGCAGCACCAGGGCGTCGTCGTGCGTCTGGCCGCGCTCCCACAGGCGCGGGCCGGGCCCGAGCGCGGTGAGCAGCAGCTCGGCCGGGTCGGGCCAGCGGCCCGGATCGCGTGGGGGGCTCTGCGGTGGGACCGCGGCCGCGGAGGCGGGTGGTGCGGCCCTGCGGCGGCCGAGCGCCTGCTTGAGCAGGCCGGAACGCCCGTCTGCGCGCCGGGCGGCGGCCTCGGCGGTCGGCTGGGCGTCGCCGGGCGGGGCGCCGACGCGGAAGCCCCGTCCGTGGGTGGCGTGGGCGTGGGACGCGGCCGCCTCCGCCGCGGCGCCCGTGCCCGAGGCGGTGTGGCCGACGAGCGGACCCGGCTCGTTCCAGCCGGCCGGCCGGGGCGTGGAGCCGGTGGTGCGGGTGGACACGTGGACGGCGCCCTGGCCGTCGGGCACCACCTCGGCCCGGCCGAGCCGTCCGGGGACGACGCGCAACGCGCTCTCGCCGAGCTCGATCAACGCGCCCGGCACGACCGTGCGCGGCTCCGTGCCGACGCGGGCGCCGTCGAGGACCGTGCCGTTGGTCGAGCCGGAGTCGGTGACGGTGACCCGGCCCTCGGGGCCGACCTCGAGGGTGAGGTGGAACCGGGAGACGTCCGGGTCGTCGACCGGCACGTCCGCCTCGGCGGAGCGGCCGACCACCACGCGGCCGGGGTGCAGCAGGTGGATGCCGCCGGCGTCGGGCCCGGCCACGACGTGCAGGGCGGCGGAGGACCCGGCCGGCTCGGCGGCGTCGTCCGGATCGGGGGTGTCCAGGCGCAGCACCGCGCCGTCGATCAGCGGCGGGTGGCCGAGCACCGCCCGCTCGTCGAGGCGGCGGCCCTGGGCGTAGAGGTGCACGTGGGTCGCGGCGCGGCCGGCGCGGGCGCCGGGGCGAGCGCCCACCGCGCCGGCCAGGGCGGCCGCGACGGAGCCCAGCGTGGTGCCGACCGGCGCGCTGACCAGCACGTCGGCCGCGGGCGCGGCGGCATGCGGCGACGACGCCACGGACGTCGGCGCGCTCTCGCGCGGCCCAAGCACGGTCAGCCGGATCTGCATGCGCCCTGCCCCTTCCAGCCCGCACGCGATGGTGGTCGCCACGGTGTCGTATGCATCCTCCCATCCGCCACCGACAGTTCGCGCACGGCACCCGATCGGATGATCTTCGGAACGTATCGCGGCCACGGCACGTCTGCATCAGTGGAGGGCCCGACGCGGAGCTCAGCGCACGACGTGTCCTTCGAACGCCGTTAGAGTTGCCGAAAACGCGAGCCCCCCGCGCGCGGAACAAGCGTCGCGGCAGGACGAGGAGCACGGGTGCGGCCGGTTGGCAGTAAGTACCTGCTGGAGGAGCCGCTCGGACGCGGCGCCACCGGGACGGTCTGGCGTGCCCGGGTGCGGGACGACGCCGAGAACGCCCCGGTCGCGCCCGGCGCGGTGGTGGCGATCAAGGTCCTCAAGGAGGAGCTGGCCACCGACCCCGACGTGGTGATGCGCTTCCTGCGCGAGCGCGCGGTGCTGCTGCGCCTGGTGCACCCGAACATCGTCCGGGTGCGGGACCTCGTCGTCGAGGGCGAGCTGCTCGCCCTGGTCATGGACCTCGTCGACGGTCCCGACCTGTACCGCTACCTGCGCGAGCACGGTCCGCTCTCGCCGGTGGCCGGCGCCCTGCTGACGGCGCAGATCGCCGACGCGCTCGCCGCCAGCCACGGCGACGGCGTCGTCCACCGGGACCTGAAGCCCGCGAACGTGCTGCTGGCGACGGTCCAGGGCCCGGCCGGTCCGGTCATGCACCCGCTGCTGACGGACTTCGGCATCGCCCGTCTGGCCGATTCCCCGGGCCTGACCCGCACCGCCGAGTTCGTCGGCACGCCCGCCTACGTCGCGCCCGAGTCCGCCGAGGGCCGTGAGCAGACGGCGGCCGTCGACGTCTACGGCGCCGGGATCATGCTCTACGAGCTGCTCACCGGGCGACCGCCGTTCCACGGGGACGGGCCGATCCAGATCCTGCAGGCGCACCTGTCGCAGCGGCCGGAGCGTCCGGCCGCGGTGCCCGATCCGCTGTGGACGGTGCTGGAGCGCTGCCTGGAGAAGGACCCGGCCCGCCGCCCGACCGCGGTCGCGCTGGCCACGGCGCTGCGCACGGTCGCCGCGGGCGTCGGCGTGCACGCGACCCCGGCCCAGATCGAGGCCGCGAACGCGGTCGGCGTGCTCCTCTCCCCGCCCGCCTACCTGCCGAACCTGCCCGGCTCCGAGGACGCGACGCTGCCGCGCGGCGTCGAGACCACCGGCATCGACGGCTCCCCGGTGCTGCCGGGGCAGCCGGAGGACGCCCGCACGATGCTGCTGGGCGGCCGCGGGGCGACCGCCGGTCCCGTCGGCGCGGCGGATCCGACGCAGGTGCTGGCCTCGCAGGGCTTTGTCGCGGGCGCGGGTGACGCGACCACGGTGCTGCCGCAGAACGGCTACGTGCCCGGTGCGGCTGATGCGACGGCGGTGCTCCCGCAGGGCGCCGGGCAGGGCGGCATCGGCGGGCAACCGTACGGCGCCGCCGACCCGACGGCGGTGCTGCCGCAGAGCGGTACCGGTGCGGGCGGGCCGGAGCGGACGCGGATGATGCCGACAAGCGCCGCGCCGCAGGGCGGGGCCGGGCAGGACAGCCCGCACCCGTGGGAGTCGCAGCTGCGCCAGGCGCGGGAGCGCAACGAGCAGACGCAGATCGCCGCGCTGGGCGAGTTCGCGGTCGACGACCCGTTCGCGGCCGGGCCGCAGGTCGCCCCGCCGCCGTACCGGCCGCAGCCGCAGCGTCAGCAGGGTTACCAGGGCCAGCCGTCCCAGCAGGGGCAGCAGGCGGGCCAGGCACGGCAGGCGCCGCAGACGCGGCGTCAGGCGCCGCCGCCCGTCGCGCCGCGGCCCTACCAGGAGCGGCCGCAGCGGGAGCGCGGGTACGAGGAGCGCGGGTACGAGGAGCGCCGGCCGGAGCCTGCGCGCCGTCCCGAGCCCGCGCGCCGCGCACCGGAGCGGGAGCGCGAGCCCGACTACGACCGCGCGCCGGAGCGAGCCCGCGAGCGGGCGCCCCGCCCGCCGCGCCGTCGGATGCCGCGGATCCCGGGCATGGGCTGCCTGAAGGTGCTGATCTTCCTGGTCGTGGTGGGTTTCCTGGTCTGGCGGTTCTCGCCGCTGCACGGCTGGATCGACCACGGGCTGAACATCGTCCACGGCTGGTGGGCCCAGCTCGTGACGTGGTGGCACGACCTCACCGGCGCGGCGAACCAGGTGAACAAGGTCCGAAAGTCGATCCCGAACGTGCCGTCGGGTGGAAACTGACGCAAAGCGGCGGAACGGGTCGCTGGATTGACGATTTGTCGACTCCCAGCGCCCCGTCCGACCCCTGCTGTCCCCCAAACGGCTCCAGGCCGCGTACTTTGGTCGCTGGCGCCGACTCAGCGCGCCTGTCAACCAGCCCCACCTCGCGCACGGAGCAGCCTTGGCACGCAAGATCGGTAGCCGCTACACCGCGCACTCGGTGATCGGCCGCGGTTCGGCCGGGACCGTGTGGCTCGGGGAGGGCCCGGAGGGCCCGGTCGCGATCAAGATCCTGCGCGAGGACCTCGCCTCCGACCAGGTCCTGGTCGGCCGGTTCGTCCAGGAGCGCACGGTCCTCACCAGCCTCGACCACCCCCGCGTGGTCGGTGTCCGCGACCTCGTCGTCGACGGTGACGACCTCGCCCTGGTGATGGAGCTCGTCCACGGCTCCGACCTGAGGTCCCGGCTGGACCGCGAGGGCCCGTTCACGCCGCAGGCGGCGGTCTCCGTCGTCGCGGACGTCGCCGAGGGGCTCGCCGCCGCGCACGCCCAGGGCGTCATCCACCGCGACGTGAAGCCCGAGAACATCCTGCTCGACCAGGCGTCCGGCCCCGGCCCCGGCGGGGCGCCGCGCGCCAAGCTCTCCGACTTCGGCATCGCCCGCCTGGTCGACGCCCCCCGCCGCACCCGCGCCACCCGCATCATCGGCACGCCCGACTACCTCGCGCCGGAGATCATCGAAGGCCTGGAGCCGCGCGCCGCCGTCGACATCTACGCCCTCGCCACGGTGCTCTACGAGCTGCTGGCCGGGTTCACCCCCTTCGGCGGCGGCCACACCGGCGCGGTGCTGCGCCGCCACGTCACCGAATCCGTCCCGCCGCTGCCCGGCCTGCCCGAGCCGCTGTGGAAGGTGCTCGCCCAGTGCCTGGCCAAGGCCCCCGCCTCCCGGCTGCGTGCCGCCGAGCTGGCCACCGGCCTGCGCGAGCTGCTGCCGGCCCTGGCGGGGCTGCCGGCGCTGCGCATCGCCCACCCCGACGCCCCGGCGGTCACCCCGCTGCCCGGCTACGACGGCTACGACGCCGACGACGAGGCCGCGGACGACGACGCCCGGACGCAGACGCCCCGCCGACGGCGCGGCTCGGCCGTCCCGCTGGTCCCCGGCAGCGCGCCGGACTCCAGCCGGGAGACCCACACCAACCTGCGCCGCCCCCGCCCCGAGGAGCTCAGCGGACTCGCTGAGGCCTCCCGGGCCCAGCGGGCCGCCGCACGTCGCTCCGGCGGGCCGGCCGGCTCCGGCCCGGTCGGCGGGTTCGGCGGGTTCGGCGGCGCCCGGCGCAGCGGCGTGGGCGGTGCGGTGGCCCGCCGCCGACGCCTTGTCCTGGCCGGCGCCGCGGCCGTCGTCCTGACGCTGGTCGGCGTGGGCGGGTACGCCGCCTTCTCCGGCGGCCCGGCCCCCCGCCACGGCAACCCCGGCGACGCGGCGACGCCCCACGCCCACCGCACGCACGCGGCCGGACTGCCGACGGCGCCCGTCGCGGGTGCCAGCGACTCGCTGCCCGCCGCGGGCGCCCCCCATCTGCCCGCCTGGACCGCCTGGGCCGACGTGCCCGCCGTCCCGGCGCAGCTGGTCAGCGGCGCGCGCGCGATCCGGGTCGGCGGCACCGCGTACGTCTTCGGCACCGACGCGAGCGGTGCGGTGCGGTACGTGACCCGCAGCGGCGGCTCGTTCGGGTCCTGGGGCAAGCTCACCGGCATACACGTCAGCGGCGAGCCGGCGCCCGTCGCCCTGCCGGGCGGCGTGCTGAGGCTCTTCGCCACCGGCACCGACGGCCTGATCTACCAGCGCGACCTCACCGGCGGCTCGTGGTCCCCGTGGAGCCAGCTGGACGGCCACACCCGGGTCGACTCCCCGCCGGCGGCGGTCGCCACCGGTGACCGGGTCGACCTCGTCGCCCGGATCGGCGGGGCGCTGGGAACAACCTCCTTCGTCAACGGCGCGTGGACGGCGTGGGCGGCGGTGCCGCTGGTGGGCCAGGTCTCGGGCGATCCCGCGCTGGCGGCGGAGAGCGGCGGCAGGATCGACGCCTTCGTCGCGGTCGCGGCAGGAACGGTCCAGCACATCCAGTTCGCGGGCGGCCTGTGGCACGTCCCGCCGCGCACCGTGACCGGCGTGAGCGGCCAGACCCGGCCGGAGGCCGTACAGGCGGTCTCGGGCGAGGTCTACGTCTTCTCGACGGACGGCGGATACGCGGCGAGCACCGCCTCCGGCGCGACGTGGACCCCCGCAGCGCTTCCGGCCGCCCCGGCCTCGACGTACGCGCAGGGCGCGTACGCGGACGGCGGCGGCATCACGCTGTTCCGGGTCACCCCGGCCGGTGGCCTCCAGTACACCCACGGCCGATAGCAGGGCTCCGGCTCGTTCGGCTTGCCCGGGCCGTGGGAACGTTCCCGCCTGCATTAGGCTTGGGGCGTGGCAGCCATTGATCCTTCCGAAGAGCTCAAGTCGCTCGAGTCGACCATGTCGTCGATCGAGGCAGTCGTCGACCTGGACAGGCTCCGGTCCGACATCGCGGTCTTCGAGGAGCAGGCCGCCGCGCCGGACCTCTGGGACGACGTCGAAAGCGCCCAGAAGGTCACCTCCAAGCTCTCCTACCTCCAGGGCGAGCTGCGCAAGATCGAGACCCTGCGCAGCCGGATCGAGGACCTCGGGGTCCTCTTCGAGCTCGCCGAGGCCGAGGGCGACGCCGACGCGCGCGGCGAGGCCGAGTCCGAGCTGGAGTCGGTGCGCAAGTCCGTCCAGGAGATGGAGGTCCGCACCCTCCTCTCCGGCGAGTACGACGCGCGTGAGGCGCTGGTCAACATCCGTGCCGAGGCGGGCGGCATCGACGCCGCCGACTTCGCCGAGCAGCTGATGCGCATGTACCTGCGCTGGGCCGAGCGCCACGGCTACCCGACCGAGGTCTACGACACCTCCTACGCGGAGGAGGCCGGCATCAAGTCCGCGACCTTCGCGGTGAAGGCCCCCTACGCCTACGGCACCCTCTCGGTCGAGCAGGGCACCCACCGCCTGGTCCGCATCTCGCCGTTCGACAACCAGGGCCGCCGCCAGACGTCCTTCGCCGGCGTCGAGGTGCTGCCGGTCGTCGAGTCCAGCGACCACGTGGAGATCGACGAGAAGGAGCTGCGCATCGACGTGTACCGCTCCTCCGGTCCGGGCGGCCAGGGCGTCAACACGACCGACTCGGCGGTGCGCATCACCCACCTGCCGAGCGGCATCGTCGTCTCCTGCCAGAACGAGCGCTCGCAGATCCAGAACAAGGCCTCGGCGATGAACGTCCTCCAGGCCAAGCTGCTGGAGCGCCGCCGCCAGGAGGAGCGCGCCGCGATGGACGCGCTCAAGGACGGCGGCAGCTCCTGGGGCAACCAGATGCGCTCCTACGTGCTGCACCCGTACCAGATGGTCAAGGACCTGCGCACCGAGCACGAGGTGAGCAACCCTCAGGCCGTGCTGGACGGGGATCTGGACGGCTTCATCGAGGCCGGCATCCGGTGGCGCAAGTCGCTGGAAAAGGCCGAGTAAGCACGATCCGTGCTCAGTAAGGGCCCGGTGGTCGAAAGTTGACCGCCGGGCCCTTGCCACACCATGCTGACGCCCGAACAGATCTCGGGGGCATAACGGAAGGGGCGGGTGTGGCACGCGGACACCGCAGGAAGGCCAACGGCATACGCATCGCGGGCATCGCGCTCGCGTTGGCGGGAGCCGGCCTCTCGGTCGCGGGCGTGGCAAGCGCCAAGGTCGTGGACGGTCCGAACGACAACCAGAACGTCCTGCCGAGCGATACCCCGGGCGTGAGCGTGAGCGTCGGCCTGGTGGGCGGCGACAGCGGGAGCGGCGGGGACAGCGGGAACGGCGGGGACAGCGGGAGCTCCGGTGCTCCCAGTGACAGTGCGACGCCGACCCAGAGCACGGCGCCGACCCAGGGCACGGCGCCGACGCAGAGCAGTACGGCGTCCGCGACGGCCTCGGCCGGCCCGACCGGTGGCGCGACCGCCTCGGCCGCGCCGAGCACGGGCGGGACCGGCGGGACCGGCGGGGGCGCGGGTGGCGTCGCCATGACGCAGGCCCCGGCCCGGACGCAGCTCGCCGAGACCGGGAGCTCGGAGAACACCCCGATGATCCTCGCGGGTGGTCTCACCTTCGTACTGGGCGGACTGGTCTTCCGCTTCGGACCGCGGGCAGCGAGCAGTCGTAAGCACTGAGTGACGACGAAGGCAACGCAGCGGGCCGGGTCCGATCATCCGATCGGACCCGGCCCGCTGCGTGAATCACGCGAAGGCGTGCCGCGCTATCACCACGCAAGCGATCAGCGCCGCCAGCAGCGCGATCAGCGTCGCGGGGGACAGGGAGGCGAAGAGCCCCTGCTGCTCCATCATGCGCGCACGGCTGGCCCTGCAGGTGGGGCAGCGCCCCTCGCTCACCGGACCCGAGCAGTTGGCGCACACCAGACGGTCGAGCGTCATCGCGATCTCCTCCTCTGATGTGCACAACGCAGAACCCCACCGAGTGGGTTCCCTCCACTGTGCCACGTCACGCGCGATCCGGCTGCTCCTTGTCCTGGTTTGTCCGCTACTGTCCGTGAACTCCCCCACCTTTCCCGGGACGAACCTGCGGGCTCGCGTCCGCTTCGCGTAAGGTCGGCCCCGCCCTGTCCGCCTACACTGGCCCACCGTGATGCAGCCGTGATCAGATTCGACAACGTAACCAAGACCTATCCCAAGCAGAACCGTCCGGCGCTGGACAACGTCTCGCTGGAGATCGAAAAGGGTGAGTTCGTCTTCCTGGTCGGGTCCTCCGGCTCCGGAAAGTCGACCTTCCTGCGCCTGATCCTCCGCGAGGAGCGCCCGTCGGTCGGCGAAGTGCACGTGCTCGGCAAGGACCTGGCCAAGCTCTCCAACTGGAAGGTTCCGCACATGCGGCGCCAGCTGGGGACGGTCTTCCAGGACTTCCGCCTGCTGCCCAACAAGACCGTCGGCCAGAACGTGGCCTTCGCGCTCGAGGTGATCGGCAAGCCCCGCGCCACGATCAACAAGGTCGTGCCCGAGGTGCTGGAGCTGGTCGGTCTCGCCGGCAAGCAGGACCGCATGCCAGGAGAGCTCTCCGGTGGTGAGCAGCAGCGTGTGGCCATCGCCCGCGCGTTCGTGAACCGCCCGATGCTCCTGATTGCGGACGAGCCCACCGGTAACCTCGACCCGCAGAACTCCGTCGGCATCATGAAGCTGCTGGACCGGATCAACCGGACCGGCACCACGGTGCTGATGGCCACCCACGACCAGGCCATCGTCGACCAGATGCGCAAGCGCGTCATCGAGCTGGACCAGGGGCACCTGGTCCGCGACCAGTCCCGCGGCGTCTACGGCTACCAGCACTGAGTTAGGACACATCAATGCGAGCCCAATTCGTCATGTCGGAGATCTGGATCGGTCTCCGACGCAATCTGACGATGACCATCGCCGTGATCGTGAGTGTGGCCCTGTCGCTCTCCCTGGTCGGTGCGGCCATGTTGCTCAGCTCCCAGGTCAGCCAGATGAAGGGCTACTGGGGCGACAAGGTCGAGGTGTCGATCTACTTCTGCAACAAGGACAACCAGAAGAACGTCAAGGACACGCCCAACTGCGCCTCGGGTGTCGCCACCCAGGCCCAGATAGACGCGGTCCACACCCAGCTGGACCACAACCCGCTGGTGCAGAAGGTCTACACGGAGACGCCGGAGCAGGCGGTCCAGAACTTCAAGGCGCAGTTCCCGGACTCGCCGCTGGCCCCGTACGTCACCCCGGACTACTTCAACAACTCGCTGCGCGTGAAGCTGACCAACCCGCAGCTGTACCAGGAGGTCGCCAGCCAGGTGCTGGGGCAGCCCGGTGTGGCCAAGGTCGACGACCAGAGCGCCGTGCTGAAGCCGCTGTTCAACCTCATGAACACGCTGCAGATGGTGGCCTGGATCATCATGGGCTTCATGTCGGTCGTGACGCTGCTGCTGATCGTCAACACCGTGCGTGTCGCGGCGTTCAGCCGTAAGCGCGAGACCGGCATCATGCGACTGGTCGGTGCGTCCAACTTCTACGTGCAGATGCCGTTCATCGCCGAGGCGGCCTTCGCCGCCGGTGTCGGCGCGCTCCTCGCCTCCGGCATGATCGCGCTCGGCAAGTTGGTGCTGGTCGACATGATGCTGAAGAAGCAGATCACCCTGATCAGCTTCATCGGCTGGGGGCCGGTGGTGTCGGTCATGCCGCTGCTGCTGGTCATCGGTGTGCTCATGTCCTCGCTGGCGGCCTTCCTGACACTGCAGAAGTACCTCAAGGTCTGACGCTCCTCTGACGCTGTGACGCTGTGACGATCTGAAGACCTGACGAACCCAAGAGCCCCGGAAGCGATACTGCTTCCGGGGCTTTTCGTCGGGTGAGCACCCTCGGAACGGGCGCTCGCCCCTAGACTCTTCTGCCATGTCACCCACGCGGCGCGCCCTTCGGCTCCAGTTCACGCTGGCGCTGGTGTTCGCGGCGGTCTGCGCGATCGGCGCGGGAACGGGAGCCTGGGGCAGCGAGGGCGGCCCGGCGCCGGCAGCGCCGCGCTCCGGCCATGTCGGCGACGCGGCCTCGCAGGCGGTCGGCGACCGCTGGACGGCCGACTACACGCCCGAGCAGTTCGCCGCCTACAGCGAGGCGTTGGACGGCCACTACGTCGGCGTCGGGCTGTGGCTGGCCCGTTCGCCCCAGGGCGCGGTCACGGTGACGCGCACCCTTCCCGGCTCGCCCGCGGCACACGCCCGACTCGCCGCCGGGGACCGCCTGCTGGAGATCGACGGCACCCGCGTCGACGGCCGGCCGGTCACCCAGGTCGTCGCGCTGTTGCGCGGCGGCGCGGCCGGCAAGGTCGGCTCGGAGGTGACGCTGCTGCTGCAACGCGGCACGCAGCAGTGGGCGGTGGCGTTGCGCCGGGCCGTGCTGGACGAGGACGACGTGCGCGTCGACCATCCTGAGGCGGGGGTGACGCGGATCAGCATGGACGCGTTCACGGTCGGCGTCTCCGAGCAGGTGCAGGCCGCCGTCCGGCAGGCGCGGCTGCATCCCGACCGCGGCGGCCGCGGCATCCTGCTGGACCTGCGTGGCAACTCCGGCGGCCTGGTGGCCGAGGCGGTGGCCACCGCGTCGGTCTTCCTCGACGGCGGGCCGGTGGCCCGCTACCGACCGGTGGACGGCGGCCCGGAGCAGACGCTGACGGCCGCGCCGGGCGGGGACACCGCGACACCGCTGGTGGTCCTCGTCGACGGAGGCACGATGAGCGCGGCGGAGCTGGTCACCGGCGCGCTGCGGGACCGCGGCCGGGCGGTGGTCGTCGGCGGGCCGACGTTCGGCAAGGGCGCCGTGCAGGCGCCGCAGGCGCTGTCCGACGGGGTCGTGCAGGAGCACACCGTCGGCCACTACCTCACCCCGTCCGGCACCTCGCCGGACGGGCAGGGCATCCAGCCCGACATCGCCGTCCCGCCGGACGCGAGCGCGCAGACCGCCGAGGACACGGCGCTGACCGTGCTCGACGACCTCAGCGGCGGCGACGGGCAGTAGCGGGGCCCGCTGTCGCGCCGTCCCGGTGTTTAAGCCCGTGCCGAAGCGGCGGCCGAAGTGCGAGAATGTCCGGCACTATGGCGAAGAAGAAAGACGACCCGCGCAACAAGCTCATCGCCTCCAACAAGAAGGCGCGGCACGACTACAACATCATCGACGAGTACGAGTGCGGGATGGTGCTCACCGGCACCGAGGTGAAGTCCCTGCGCCAGGGCCGGGCGTCCCTCGTCGACGGCTTCGCCGACGTGACCGGCGGCGAGGCCTGGCTGCAGAACGTGCACATCATGGAGTACGCCCAGGGCACCTGGACCAACCACGCGGCGCGGCGCAAGCGCAAGCTGCTGCTGCACAAGTGGGAGATCCAGAAGCTGGAGCAGAAGCTGAAGGAGACGGGCTTCACGCTGGTCCCGCTCTCCCTCTACTTCAAGGACGGCCGGGCCAAGGTCAGCATCGCGCTGGCCCAGGGCAAGAAGCTCCACGACAAGCGGCAGACCCTGCGCGAGAAGCAGGACCGGCGCGAGACCGACCGCGCGGTGGCCGCGGCGCGCCGCCGCCAGCGGTAATCAACTGGACCATGCACTCCGCGTGGCCGTAGCATGGACAACGCCCCGGGTGGTCCCCACCAGCCGCGGGCGGTCTCGAAGAGACCTTGACAACTGAAGAGCAGCACCCACATGGGGGTGATCGGTTTCGACTGGGGATGTCGAGGCAGAGGAAGCGAGCCGAGGAAGCGGCAATGATCTCGTTAACCACGGGCCGCAAAAAATAATCGCCAATAACACGCGATCCACCTTCGCCCTCGCCGCCTGAGCGAGTATCCGAAGGAGTCAGACCGGGCGCGTCTCCGTCCCGGAGCCTGGCTTAATCTAGGAGACTCCACCGCTCGACCCGGTCACGGGGTAGTGCGGAAAACCTAACAGTGGCTGGGCCCGTCGGGAGCTTGTCTGCGTGACTCCCGGGGCCGAGAAAATCACAGCAGACTGCGCTCGGAGAAGCTCTGGTTCCGCACCACAGGACGCGGGTTCGATTCCCGCCACCTCCACCGACCCCATGTAACGAAGAGCCGCCCGGCCTTGCCGGGCGGCTTTTTCGCGTTACGGCGCCGGGTGCTGCAGCGCGTTGCGGGCCTCGTGCAGGGCGAGGGCCCAGCCGAAGTCGGGGGTGTCGTCCTGTCCGGGGGCGGTGTTCGTCTCGGGGAGCACGACGCGGGCCCCGGCCAGGCGGAGCGTCTCGACCGAGCGGGCGTACTGGGGGTGCGCGGCGAGCGCCGCGTTGACGCAGGGCAGCGCCACGGTCGGGATGCCTCGGCCGAGCGCCTCGGCCGCGTAGCCGACGACGAAGGAGTCGGTCAGGCCGAGGGCCCAGCGGTTGATCGTGTTGAAGGTGGCCGGGGCCAGCAGGACCACGTCGGCCGTGGGCCAGACGTCCTCCTCGCCGGGCAGCTTGTAGTGCGAGCGGACGGGAGCCCCGGTCAGGGCCTCCAGGCCGGCGAGGTACGGGTGCAGCCAGCGCGCCGCGGTGGGGGTGAGCCCGAGGCACACCCGCCACCCGTCGGCCTGCGCCTGCTCCACGGCTGCGGCGATGGTGAGCACGGGTTGCGCGCCGGTGCCGAGCAGGTAGAGGACGGGTTGATCGCCTGTCATGGCGACAACCCAACCCCGAATTGGGTGGATCTTGCAAGTGCACCCCGGATCGGGGCGTTGGGCGGGGCGTTCAGCCCACGGGGGCCTCGAAGTCGATCGGGTAGCGGAACTGCCAGGCGTTCTTCTCCGGCTTCGTCATCTTGAACATCACCGGCAGCAGCGCGTCGCGGACCACGCGGGCCACCGGCCCGGCCGCCTTGCGGGCGTTGGTGCGGGCCGTCTCCTTGATGATCCGCTCGACCCGCGGACGGCGCAGCTCCTCGTAGCGGGCCAGCGCCTGCGGCAGCGGCAGGTCGCGCAGGCAGCGGGCGAGCTCGACGGAGCTCTCGGCGGCGAGCGAGGCGCCCTGGCCGGAGCTGGAGGACGGAGCGTGGGCGGCGTCCCCGGTGAGGACGAGCCGGCCCCGGCTCCAGACCACGTTGGTCGGCATGTTCTCCGTGCTGCCGGTGAAGAGCATCGCCTCGGGGTCGGTGGCGTCCAGCATCTGCGCGGCCGGGGTGGCGTCGCCCTCGCAGACCTGCTTGAGGTGCGCCAGCCAGTGGGCGCCGCCCTTCTCGCGCTGCTCGTTGACCGAGAGCGGCTGCGGCACCGGCAGGTTGACGAACCAGATGCCCGTGCCGTCGTCCAGCACCTGCCAGGCGAAGAAGCAGCGCTTGCCGAACGCCATGATCATCATTCCGTCCGTGGGCGCGACGCCCGCGTCGCGGACCATGGCGCCGAAGCCGGCGGTGCCGGCGAACTGCGGGGCGGGGGAGCTCGGGTCGATCAGGCGGCGGACCGTGGAGCGCAGGCCGTCCGCGCCGATCAGCACGTCGGCCGTGGCGGTGGTGCCGTCCGCGAAGCGGGCGGTGACGCCGTCGGCGTCCTCCGTCGCGTCGACGATGCGCTTGCCGTGGACGGTGGTGATGCCGCGGGCCTCGGCGGCCTGGCGCAGGGTGCGGAAGAGCTCGCTGCGCATCACGAAGCGCGTCGGGTCCAGGCCGGGCAGGGTGCCGAAGGTGGCGAGCCGCCGGCCGTTCCAGCTCTGCAGCACGATGCCGTTCATCGGCGTGCTGACCGCGCGGATCGCGTCACCGACGCCGATCGCGTCGAACGCCTCGAAGCCGTTCGGGGCCAGGCCCATGCCGCCGCCGACCTCGTCGGCCGGGCCGTCGTAGGCCTCGTAGATCGTCGCCGCGATGCCGGCCTGCTGCAGCGCCATCGCGGTGACGGGGCCGGCGACACCGCCGCCGACGACCAGTGCGGAGCGAACCTTGCCAGTCGTGATGTCCATGGCTCGATAGTTGCACTGCAACTAGTCGCGAGTCAACTAGTTCTGCAGTGGGTAGCATCAGAGCATGAGCGCTGCGCCCCGGAGTTCCCCGCTGGCCCTGACCGTGCTGGCCCTGCTGCACTACAGGCCGCTGCACCCCTACGGCGTGCAGCGCCTGCTCAAGGAGTGGGGCAAGGACCAGGTCGTCAACGTCGGGCAGCGGGCCGGCCTGTACCGGACCATGGACCGGCTGCTGGAGGCGGGCCTGATCGCCGTCCGGGAGACGGGCCGGGACGCGCAGTACCCCGAGCGCACGGTCTACGAGGTGACCGACGCGGGCAGCGAGGTCGCGCACCGGTGGCTGGACGAGATGCTGTCCACGCCCAAGCAGGAGTTCCCGGAGTTTCCTGCTGCGCTCTCGCTGCTGATGCTGCTGACTCCTGCGGCGATGCGCGACGCGCTGTCCCGCCGCGCGGCCACCCTGGAGCGGACGCTCGCCGCGCAGGCCGCGGACCTGGCGCGCGAGTCCGAGGGCGGGCTGCCGAGGATCGCCTCGCTGGAGGGCGAGTACGTGCGGACGATGACGGCGGCGGAGCTGGGGTGGCTCCACGGGGTGCTGGCCGATCTCGACGCGGGACGGCTGGCCTGGTCCCCGGAGGAGCTGCTCGCGCTGGCGAACGACGGCGAGTAACCCCAGGGGCGCGAGGAACTGCGCGACAAGCCCACCGTGGGCCTTGAGATCCCGAGCGGGCAGCGCCATCCGCCTGGGGTGGGTTGCTCGCGCAGTTCCTCGCGCCCCTGGGATAGTGCAACGCATGGCCGCTTCCAAGCTCGACGACCGGCGTCTCAACCGAGCGTTGATGGCGCGTCAGTTCCTGCTCGCGCGGGAGGACGCCGCGCCGCTGTCGGTGGTGAACCACCTCGTCGGGCTGCAGTCGCAGATCCCGCAGAACCCCTACACCGCGCTCTGGTCCCGGATCACGGGATTCGACCCCGCCGAGGCCTCCGCCCTGCTCGCCGAGCGCGAGACCGTCCGGCTCTCCACTCTGCGGGGCACGATCCACCTGCACGACGTCGAGGACGCCCTGCTGCTGCGGGCCTTCTGCCAGGGCGTGCACGAGGCCACCGCCTTCGGGGAGCGGGTCGTCTTCCGCAAGCAGCTCGCCGGGATCGAGCCGGAGGCGCTCTACGAGGCCGGGCGGGATCTCCTCGCCGCCGCGCCGATGACGCCCGCCGCGCTCGGGAAGGCGCTCGCCGAGGCGTTCCCGGGGTACGAGCCGACGGCGCTCGCCACCGCCGTGCGCTACAAGCTGTCGCTGGTGCAGGTGACTCCGCGCGGGGAGTGGGGACGCAGCCAGGCGGCAACGCTGACCACCGTGGAGGCGTGGTTGGGCCGCCCGCAGCGGCGGCCGGACGCGGCCGCCGTCGAGGCGCTCACGTTGCGCTACCTGGCCGCCTTCGGGCCGGCGAGCGTGCAGGACATGCAGAGCTGGTGCGGGGTGACCCGGTTGGGGGAGGTGTTCGAGCGGCTGCGGCCGCGCCTCGCGGTCTTCGCCGATGCCACGACCGGCCGCGAGCTCTTCGATCTGCCCGAGGCCCCGCGTCCCGACCCCGGGACGCCCGCTCCGCCGCGCTTCCTGCCGGACTACGACAACGTGCTCATCGGCCACGACAACCGCGCCCGGGTGCTGGACGAACAGGCGCGCGGGTGGCTGGGGGCGAACAACAACGGCTACCGGCCGGCCCTCCTGGTCGACGGCAGGGTCGCGGGGGTCTGGTCGTTCGGGAAGCCCAAGCGGAAGGGCGCGCCGGCCGTGCTGGAGGTCGAGCTGTTCGGCCCCCAGCGGGCCGCCGCCCGGCGCGAGATCGAGGCTGAGGCCGCCGACCTGCTGGATTTCCTGGCGCCGAAGTCCGCGGAGCGTGACCTCCGCCTCCACTGAGAGGGTCCCGAGGGCGTAGGATCAACAGTTCCCTTTTTCGTGAGGGGAGCCGCACCAGCCCACGACGGACCAGAGGGGAACCCTTGGCCTCGCCCACCCGCCCGTCCGCGGAGTCCGCTCGGTCGAGCGACCACAGAGCCGACCAGACCCTGATAGACCGCGAGATCGCGGTCGAACAGGCGCATCTCGACACGGTCTACCGCCGTCTCGGCGAGAAGCTCGCCGAGGCGGAGTTCCTGCTCGACGACGCCATCCGCAAATCCCACGCCGGCACCCCCGGCGCGCTGGCCGAGCGTGACGCGCAGGCCTACCAGGCCGGACGTCACCTGCAGCGGTTGACGAACGAGTTCGAGGACTTCCTCTTCGGCCGGATCGACCTGCAGCAGCCGGACCGTCCGGAGGAGGACGGCTTCCCCTCGCAGACCCCGCTCGACCCAGCCGACCCGAACATCGCCGAGACGCTGCACGTCGGCCGCCTCGGCGTGCTCGACGCCGAGTACGGCCCGCTGGTCATCGACTGGCGCGCGCCCGCCGCCGCGCCGTTCTACCGGGCCACCCCGCGCCAGCCGGGACGCGTGGTGCGCCGCCGGGTGATCCGCTCGCGCGGCCGCAAGGTGCTGGGCGTCGAGGACGACCTGCTCCGCCCCGACCTGGAGGCGCGCCTTTCCGGCGAGCCGCTGGCCGTCGTCGGCGACGGCGCGCTGATGGCCACCCTCGGCCGGGCGCGCAGCCACTCGATGCGCGACATCGTCTCCTCGATCCAGCAGGAGCAGGACGAGGTGATCCGCGCGCAGGCCGCCGGCGCGACCCTGGTCACCGGCGGGCCGGGCACCGGCAAGACCGCCGTGGCCCTGCACCGCGCCGCCTACCTGCTCTACCACGACCGCCGCCGTTACGCGGGCGGCATCCTGGTGGTCAGCCCCACCCCGCTGCTGGTCTCCTACACCGAGGGCGTGCTCCCGGCGCTGGGCGAGGAGGGCCAGGTGGCGATCCGCGCCATCGGCGGCCTGCTCGACGGCGAGGAGGCGGACCGCTACGACACCCCCGAGACGGCCCGGGTCAAGGGCTCCTCGCGGATGCTGCCGCTGCTGCGCCGGGTCGCCCGTGCCGCCCTGGACGGCCCGGACACGCCCGCCGAGCTCCGCGTCGTCGCCCAGGGCGAGGTGCTGAAGCTGGACACCCATGCCCTGCGCGACCTGCGCCGCAGCGTGCTCGGCGGCAACACCCCCGTCAACCTGCTGCGCCCGCGGGCCCGCCGGATGCTGCTCGACGCGCTGTGGACGCGACTGCTGCGCGGCCGCCCGACTCCGGTGGACCGCTACGAGCGCGAGGAGCAGCAGCGCCAGCGGGAGGCCTTCGACGAGTACGTGGCCGACGAGGACGTGTTCCTGGACTTCCTGGAGGCCTGGTGGCCGGCGCTCACCCCGCGCCGGGCCCTGGCCGTCCTCGCCGACCAGCGCCGCCTCGGCGGGCTGGCCCGCGGCTCCTTCAGCCGCGCCGAGCTGCGGGGGCTGACCGACTCGTGGAAGCACCTGGACCGGCAGGGCCGCGGCGGCGTGTCGGTGGCCGACGTGGCGCTCCTGGACGAGCTGAACACGCAGCTGGGCGAGCCGTATCGGCCGCGGGTGCGCGAGGTCGACCCGATGGACCTGCTGACCGGCCTGGACGAGGTCACCACCTACGGTGACCGGCAGCGCCGTGACCAGGACCAGCGTGCCGCCTCGGCGGCCGAGCGCCGCGACTACGCCCACGTGATCGTGGACGAGGCGCAGGACCTGACCCCGATGCAGTGGCGGATGGTGGGCCGCCGCGCCCGCAACGCCACCTGGACCATCGTCGGCGACCCGGCGCAGTCGTCCTGGATCGACCCGGCCGAGGCGCAGGCGGCGATGGACGAGACGCTGGCGGGGAAGCCGCGTCGGCGCTTCACGCTGACCACCAACTACCGCAACCCGGCCGAGATCGCCGACGTGGCCTCGCGCATCCTGGCCCAGGCCGCGCCGGGCACGGAGCCGCCGGTGGCGGTGCGCTCCACCGGTGTCGAACCGCGTTTCGCGGCGGTCGCGGACGAGGACGCGCTCGGCGGGGCCGCCCGTGCGGAGGTCGCGCGGCTGCTGGCGGAGGTCGAGGGCACCGTCGGCATCGTGGTGCCGATGGACCGCCGCGAGGAGGCGCGCTCCTGGATCGCGGGTCTGGGCGAGCGCGCGGTGGCGCTGGGCAGCCTGGAGGCCAAGGGCCTGGAGTACGACGCCACGGTCGTCGCGGACCCGTCCGGGATCGCGGGGGAGTCGGAGGCGGGCCTGCGGGTCCTCTACGTGGCGCTGACGCGCGCCACGCAGCGGCTGACGGTGCTGAGCGGTCCGCTGGACCTGCCGGACTCGGCGGGCGTTCCCGCGCTGCTGCACGGCTGACGCGAGGTCAACGAGAAGGGGCTCCCCACCGGTGCGGTGGGGAGCCCCTTCTGACTTTCCGTCTTAGTACGACACCGACCCGCCATGCTCGCCTCGCGGCAAGTGGTCCCTCTGAGGGACGAAGGTTGGGCCCGGGGGCTTGGATCGAGCCGGTGTCGCACAGCCAGAGTAACAAACGCCTCCCGGAACGCATTCCCCTCAGCCGAAGAAGAGCCGAAGAGAGGAGCAGGGGAGGCGCCGGAGAAGGGCCGGAGGAGCCGCTCGTGGAACAATATTTCCGCCTACCGACAAGTAGGTGCGACCATCGAGGTCGAACTCCACAGTTGCGCGGTACAGGAAGAAGGCAACGTCGATGACGGCGGTCCCCAGTGTCTCCAACTCGATCACGGTGCGCCTGGAGGTCCCGGCCAGGGGCAACGCGGTGAGCCAGATCACCACCTCGGTGGAGTCCTCCGGCGGCACGGTGACCGGGCTCGACGTCACGTCCTCCGGGCTCGAGGCGCTGCGGATCGACGTGACCATCGCCGCCGCCTCGGTCGCGCACGCCGAGGAGATCGTCGAGAAGCTGCGCACCATCGAGGGCATCTCCATCGGCAAGGTCTCCGACCGGACCTTCCTGATGCACCTCGGCGGCAAGATCGAGATGTCCAGCAAGCTCCCGATCCGCAACCGTGACGACCTCTCGATGATCTACACCCCCGGCGTCGCCCGGGTCTGCATGGCGATCGCCGAGAACCCCGACGACGCCCGCCGCCTCACCATCAAGCGCAACAGCGTCGCCGTGGTCACCGACGGCTCCGCCGTGCTCGGTCTCGGCAACATCGGCCCCAAGGCCGCGCTGCCGGTCATGGAGGGCAAGGCGGCCCTGTTCAAGCGCTTCGCGGGCATCGACGCCTGGCCGATCTGCCTGGACACCCAGGACACCGACGAGATCGTCGCCATCGTCAAGGCGATCGCCCCCGGCTTCGCCGGCATCAACCTGGAGGACATCTCCGCGCCGCGCTGCTTCGAGATCGAGGCCCGGCTGCGCGAGGCCCTCGACATCCCCGTCTTCCACGACGACCAGCACGGCACCGCGATCGTCGTGCTCGCCGCGCTGATGAACGCGCTGCAGGTGGTCGGCAAGCACATCGGCGACGTCCGCGTCGTCATGTCCGGCGCGGGCGCGGCCGGCACCGCGATCCTCAAGCTGCTGATGGCGGCGGGCGTGCAGCACGCCACCGTCGCGGACGTGAAGGGCGTCGTCCACCTCGGCCGCGACGACCTGAACGAGTCGCTGCGCTGGATCGCGGAGAACACCAACCGCAGCAACCGCACCGGTTCGCTCAAGGAGGCCGTGCGCGGCGCCGACGTCTTCATCGGCGTCTCCGCGCCGAACGTCCTGGACGGCGAGGACATCGCGGCGATGGCCGAGGACGCCATCGTCTTCGCGCTGGCCAACCCCGACCCGGAGGTCGACCCGGCCGTCGCCCGGCAGACCGCCGCGGTCGTCGCCACCGGCCGCAGCGACTTCCCGAACCAGATCAACAACGTGCTGGTCTTCCCGGGTGTCTTCCGCGGCCTGCTGGACGCGCAGAGCCGCACCGTCAACACCGAGATGATGCTGGCCGCGTCCCGCGCGCTGGCCGCGACGGTGGGCGCGGAGGAGCGCAACGCCAACTACATCATCCCGTCCGTCTTCCACGCCGACGTGGCCAAGACCGTCGCCGCCGCCGTCCGTGAGGCGGCCGTCGCCGCGGGCACGGCCCAGGCGCCGACCACCTCCCCGGGTGACACCGGGTCCTTCCCGGTGATCGGCGGCTGACACCCGGGCCGCACCCGCCCGGTGCCCGTTCGGACCACAGGCTGACCTGCGTTTGGGGCCATCGGACCGCAACCGATACGGTGGCCCCGGCGCGTCGTTTACGACAGTTCCGGAAACGTCCGCCTAGAGTGACCGGCGGGAGTCCCATCGGCGCGCGCGGGAGCGTGGCGCTGTTCGTGTGACTCCCGCGGGTGCCGGATTCGCTTTCCCGGCGGCTATGGGGGCAGGATTCGTGCTCAGGCACAGCCCCATCGCCTGTCGGGACGTCATCGCAGCCAGAGCACGGCTGCTCGATGGCTCGGCTCGGCAGCCGAGGCGGCGGTCCTCCGGGGCAGCCGAGGACCGCAATGCGACAGACCACTATGGAGTACACATGAACCGCAGCGAGCTGGTGGCCGCGCTCTCCGAGCGCGCCGAGGTGACCCGCAAGGACGCCGACGCCGTCCTTTCGGCCTTCGCCGACATCGTCGGCGACGTCGTCGCCAAGGGCGACGAGAAGGTCACCATCCCCGGCTTCCTGACCTTCGAGCGCACCCACCGTGCCGCTCGTACCGCCCGCAACCCGCAGACCGGCGACCCGATCCAGATCCCGGCCGGCTACAGCGTCAAGGTCTCCGCGGGTTCGAAGCTGAAGGAGGCCGCCAAGGGCAAGTGAGCCCTGGCGTCCCCACGAGCCGGTCACCCCGCAGCCGCGGGGTGGCCGGCTCGTGGCGTTTATCCGGAGGCGTGACGGGCCGGGCGCCTGCTTGACTGAGCGGATGATCTCAAGCGAACTGGACCGGGTCGCCTCCTTCCTCGCCTCCTTCGCCCGCCGCCAGGCGGCGCTGACGACGGACTTCCCCGGCGGCTTCGCGGTGCGCGACCCCGCATACGCGCGATCCTGGGAGCACAACCAGGTCGTCGTGGACGGTGACACCGACCCGGAGCTGCTCGCCGGCCGCGTGGACGCGCTGCTGGACGGTCTGGGGCACCGGATGGTCACCGTCCTGCCAGGACCCCTGGGAGACGCCTGCGCGCCGTTCCTGAAGGCCGTCGGATACCAGCAGGGAGCAGCCCTGGTGATGATCCATCGGGGAGCCCGCCCCGCTGCGACACCGGCCGCCGAGGAGGTGGACCTGGACACGCTGCGACCGGCGTTGACGCTCCAGGAGCGGGCGTTCTGGCCGGAGTCCGACGAGGAGACGGTCCGTCACCTCGTCGAGCGGCGCGCGACCCGTCTGCGGGGCGCCGACGAGGTCCGGTTCCTGGCCGTGCGGGACGCGGACGGCTCCGTCGCGGCCTGGGCCGACCTCTACCAGGACCGGGCGGCCGGCGTCGCACAGGTCGAGGACCTGGTGACCGCCGAACCCCACCGCGGCCGCGGCCACGCCGCGACGGTGCTGGCCACGGCCCTGCACCGGGCGGCGGACGCGCAGCTCCTCTTCCTCCTGGCCGACGCGGACGACTGGCCGAAGGAGTGGTATGCCCGCGGGGGCTTCGAGCCGGCGGGCACGGTGCACGTCTTCACCAGGCGGTAGTTGCACTACTCAGGGGCGCGAGGAACTGCGCGACAAGCCACCGGCGTGCAGATGGTCCTCAACGAGCAGGGCCATCCGCATCGGGTGGTTTCTCGCGCAGTTCCTCGCGCCCCCCAAGCGCCTTTACGGCGCTTCGATCTGCGCGCCCAGCGCGCGCAGCTTGTCCATGAAGTTCTCGTAGCCGCGGTTGATCAGGTCGATGCCGTGGACGCGCGAGGTGCCCTGCGCGGCCAGCGCCGCGATCAGGTAGGAGAAGCCGCCGCGCAGGTCGGGGATGACCAGCTCGGCGCCCTGCAGCTTGGACGGGCCGGAGACGACCGCCGAGTGCAGGAAGTTGCGCTGACCGAAGCGGCACGGCGTGCCGCCGAGGCACTCGCGGTAGAGCTGGATGTGCGCGCCCATCTGGTTCAGCGCGGAGGTGAAGCCGAGACGGGACTCGTAGACGGTCTCGTGGACGATCGACAGGCCGGAGGCCTGCGTCAGGGCCACGACCAGCGGCTGCTGCCAGTCCGTCTGGAAGCCCGGGTGCACGTCCGTCTCCAGGGCGATGGCCTTCAGCTCGCCGCCCGGGTGCCAGAAGCGGATGCCGTCGTCGTCGACCGAGAACGCGCCGCCGACCTTCCGGAAGGTGTTCAGGAAGGTCATCATCTCCAGCTGGCGGGCGCCGTGGACGTAGATGTCGCCCTGCGTCGCCAGCGCCGCGCACGCCCAGGAGGCCGCCTCCAGGCGGTCCGGGATGGCGCGGTGGTTGTAGCCGCCCAGACGGTCCACGCCGGTGATGAGGATGGTGCGGTCGGTGCCCATCGAGATGATCGCGCCCATCTTCTGCAGCACGCAGATCAGGTCGACGATCTCCGGCTCGATGGCCGCGTTGCGCAGCTCGGTGACGCCCTCGGCCAGCACCGCGGTCAGCAGCACCTGCTCCGTCGCCCCCACCGACGGGTAGGGCAGCTCGATCTTGCAGCCGCGCAGCCGCTGCGGGGCGTTGAGCACGGTGCCCTGCGGGTGCTTCTCGATGACCGCGCCGAACTGCCGCAGCACGTCGAAGTGGAAGTCGACCGGGCGGCCGCCGATGTCGCAGCCGCCGAGGCCCGGGATGAACGCGTGGCCGAGGCGGTGCAGCAGCGGGCCGCAGAAAAGGATCGGGATCCGCGAGCTGCCGGCGTGCGCGTCGATGTCGGCGACGTTCGCGCTCTCGACATAGGTCGGGTCGAGCACCAGCTCGCCCTCTTCCTCGCCGGCGCGCACGGTCACCCCGTGCAGCTGCAGCAGGCCGCGCACGACCTTGACGTCACGGATGTCCGGAACGTTGCGCAGCCGGCTCGGCTCGTGACCCAGCAGGGCCGCCACCATGGCCTTGGGCACGAGGTTCTTCGCGCCGCGGACACGGATCTCACCCTCCAGCGGCGTTCCGCCGTGGACGATCAGGACATCGTCGGTCATGTTCTCGCGATCCTGGGGAGGTCGGGGGAGTCGGATGGTCAAGAAGGTGCGCAAGGGTGCACGCGCCCTGAGAGATGGTAATGGTCGTGTCCACGGTTCCCGTCCGCCGCAGATGCGCTCCGTGCCTGGCGGGGGCGGAGATCGGGGGTGCGGGCCTGTGGGCAAGGTCACGGCAGGACATGGGAGGACCGGGCGGCAGGACCGCGCGTTCGCGTGCCGTAGCGGCGCCGGGTGCGGGATCATGTCTGGCATGACGGAGTCCGTCTCGCTCACCGGGCGTCTGCTCGTGGCCACGCCGGCCATGACGGACCCCAACTTCGACCGTGCCGTGGTCCTCCTGCTGGACCATGACGCCGAGGGCTCGCTCGGCGTCGTGCTGAACCGGCCCACGCCGGTGGAGGTCGGCGCGGTGCTGGAGCCGTGGGCGGACTTCGCGGGAGAGCCGCCGGTGATCTTCCAGGGTGGCCCGGTCGGGCTGGACTCCGCGCTCGCGTTGGCCGTCGTCCCCGGCGAGCAGGGCGAGGGCGAGGTGCTGGGCTGGCGCCGGGTGCACGGCGCGATCGGCCTGGTGGACCTGGAGGCGCCGCCGGAGGTCCTGGTCGGGGAGCTCGGTGCGTTGCGTGTCTTCGCCGGCTACGCGGGCTGGGCTCCCGGGCAGTTGGAGGACGAGCTGCTGGAGGGGGCCTGGTTCGTGGTGGACTCCGAGCCGGGCGACGTCTCGGTCACCGCCCCGGAACGGCTGTGGCGCGCGGTGCTGCGCCGCCAGCGCGGCGAGCTGGCTCTGGTGGCGACGTACGCGGACGATCCCACTCTGAACTGAGCCGCTGGACCGAGCGCGGCCGAGGGCGGTACGTGGCGAAGCCCTCGCCCGGGTCTGGACCGTTCCGTACCGCGCCGAACTAGACTTGCGCACCATGAGCACCCTTGAGCCCGAGCGCGCGACCGGTACCGGCACCCTGATCGAGGAGGTCCCGCAGACCTCCCATGGCGACGGCGATCACGAGCGGTTCGCGCACTACGCCGACAAGAACAAGATCATGGAGAGCGCGCTGAGTGGCACGCCCGTGGTCGCGCTCTGCGGCAAGGTCTGGGTGCCCAGCCGCGACCCGAAGAAGTACCCGGTCTGCCCCCTGTGCAAGGAGATCTGGGAGGGCATGGAGGCCGGCGACGACAAGGGCAAGGGCGGCAAGGGCAAGGACAAGTAGCCGGGCGGGTCCGCGGTGCCCGGCGAGTCGGCACTATTGGTCTAGTCCTTGGGCGGGGCGGCGCGGCAGGATGGGGCGCATGAACCTCATCCCCGCGCCGTTGTCCCTCACCCGGCCCGCCGGGGCGGGCCGCTATGACCTGACCGCCGACACCGCGCTCGGCAGCGCGCCCGGCGCGGAGCCGGTCGCGGCCTGGCTCCGGGCGGAGCTCGGCGCGGCCACGGGCCTGCCGCTGCTGCCCGGTCCTGGCGGACTCCGGTTGACCCTGGACCCTGGCCTCGCCGCGGAGGGCTACCGCCTCGTCGTCGACGCCGACGGCGTGCGGCTGGACGGCGGCAGCCCCGCCGGCCTGTTCTGGGGCGCGCAGACGCTGCGCCAGTTGCTGGGCCCGCAGGCGTACCGCCGTGCGGCGATCGCGGCGGACGCCTGGTCCCTGCCGCACCTCACGATCGAGGACGCGCCGCGCTTCGGCTGGCGGGGCCTGCTGCTGGACGTGGCCCGCCACTTCCTCCCCAAGGCGGACGTGCTCCGCTATGTCGACCTCGCCGCCGCGCACAAGCTCAACGTGCTGCACCTGCACCTGACCGACGACCAGGGCTGGCGGGTCGAGATCAAGCGTTACCCCCGCCTCGCCGAGGTCGGCTCCTGGCGCGAGCGCTCGATGGTCGGCTACCGCGACGGCAACCGCCGCGACGACCGCCCCCACGGTGGCTTCTACACCCAGGACGACCTGCGCGAGATCGTCGCCTACGCGGCGGCCCGCCACATCACCGTCGTCCCCGAGATCGACATCCCCGGTCACTCGCAGGCCGCGATCGCGGCCCACCCCGAGCTGGGCAACGTGGACGTGGTCGACACGGCGGCGCTGGCGACGTTCACCGACTGGGGCGTCAACCCGAACGTGCTCAACGTCGAGGACGCCACGCTGCGGTTCTACGAGCACGTGCTGGAGGAGGTGCTGGAGCTCTTCCCCTCCACCTTCGTCCACCTCGGCGGCGACGAGTGCCCCAAGGAGCAGTGGCGCGCGAGCGCGGCGGCCCAGGCCCGGATCAAGGAGCTGGGGCTCGCCGACGAGGACGAGCTGCAGAGCTGGTTCCTGCGCCACTTCGACCGCTGGCTGGCGGCGCGCGGACGGCGCCTGATCGGGTGGGACGAGATTCTGGAAGGTGGGCTCGCGCCTGGAGCGGCGGTGTCCTCGTGGCGCGGGTACGAGGGCGGGATCGCCGCGGCGCGGGCCGGGCACGACGTGGTGATGTGCCCCGAGCAGCACGTCTATCTCGACCACCGGGAGTCGGCGCGGCCGGACGAGCCGATCCCCGTCGGCTTCGTGCGCACCCTCGAGGACGTCTACCGCTACGAGCCCGTTCCGCCGGAGCTGCGTCAGGACGCCGCGGCGGCCGGGCACGTGATCGGCACTCAGGCGAACGTCTGGACGGAGTTCATGGACGACGCCCGCTCCGTGGACTACCACGCGTTCCCGCGCCTTGCCGCGTTCGCGGAGGTGGCGTGGTCGGAGCTGCCCCGCGAGCCGGAGGCTCGCGACTTCGCGGACTTCGCGGAGCGGATGACCGAGCACTACGCGCGTCTGGACGCGCTCGGCGTCGAGTACCGCCATCCCGCCGGACCCCGTCCGTGGCAGACCCGTCCCGGCGTCGTGGGCCGCCCGCTCGAAGGCTGACCTCGGGTGGCCACCCCCAGGGGCGCGAGTCGCCCCTTCGGAACCGTGTGCCATGGTTGTCCCTCCACGCCGCAACAGGAGGGTGCGCGACGGGTGCGTTTCCACGTACCGTACGGCCAGGAGGGTGGCGGCGTGAGCGGCCCGAGCACGGTGGGACACGAGTGAACCAGACGATCATGCTCCCGGCCTCGTTGGACGAGGCCGTCCGCGCCATGGCGGAGTCGCCGGGGGCGGTACCGGTCGCGGGCGGGACCGACCTGATGGGTGCGGTCAACGCGGGCCTGCTGCGCCCGATGGCGCTGCTGGGGCTGGGGCGGGTCACCGAGCTCAGAGGCTGGCAGTACCAGGACGGCGCGGCCCTGCTCGGCGCCGGTCTCACCCACTCCCGCATGGCCCGGCCGGACTTCGCCGCGCTGATCCCCGCCCTCGCCGAGGCCGCCGCGACCGTCGGTCCGCCGCAGGTCCGCAACGTCGGAACGCTCGGCGGCAACATCGTCAGCGCCCACCCGTCCGGTGACACCCTGCCGGTGCTCGCCGCGCTGGAGGCGACCGTGACGCTCGTCGGTGCGGACGGCGCCCGAGAAGTGGCGGTCAGTCACCTTCTGACCGGTTTGGACCCGCTGCGATCGGGCGAGTTGCTGGCATTTGTCCGAGTTCCGCTGCTGCACGCCCCGCAGGTGTTCCTGAAGTCGGGCGGCCGCACCGGGCCGGCCCGCGCCGTCGCCTCGGTCTCGCTGGTGCTGGACCCGGCCCGCCGGGCCGTGCGCTGTGCGGTCGGCGCTGTCGCGCCCGTGCCGCTGCGGCCGCTGGAGGCCGAGCAGTGGGTCGCCGGCTGCATCGACTGGGACGGGGAGCGTACCGTCGACCCGGGCGTGGCGCAGGCGTTCGGCGAGTACGTCGCCTCCGCGTGCGTACCGGACACAGGGAGCGAGAGCCCTGTCCCCACGACGGCGCGGCTTCGGCGTACCGTGTCCGTACTGGCCCGCCGCGCACTCGGGAGGGCGCTCAAGTGACGGACTTTCTGACTTCCCCGCTGGGGTTCGGCGCGGACGACTCGCCGCGCAGCTCCTACACGCTGCACGTCAACGGCGTGGAGCGCCCGGTCGCGGACGCGTGGATCGGCGAGAGCCTGCTGTACGTGCTGCGCGAGCGGCTGGGGCTGGCCGGTGCCAAGGGCGGCTGCGAGCAGGGCGAGTGCGGGGCCTGCTCGGTGCAGGTCGACGGCCAGCTGACCGCCGCCTGCCTGGTGCCCGCCGCGCTCGCCGCCGGTGTCGAGATCCGCACGGTCGAGGGCCTGGCCGAGGAGGGCGTGCCCTCCGACGTGCAGCAGGCGCTGGCCGACAGCGGTGCCGTGCAGTGCGGTTACTGCGCGCCGGGCCTGGCCATGGCCGTGCACGACCTGCTGGAACGCAACCACCACCCCAGCGAGCTGGAGGCCCGTCAGGCGCTCTGCGGCAACCTCTGCCGCTGCACCGGCTACCGGGGCGCGCTCGCCGCGGTCCAGGCGGTCGCCGCCTCCCGCGCGGACGACGAGGACGCGCCGGAGGAGGAGTCGACCGCCACTCCGTTCTTCGGCGACGGCCCCGCCGACGCCCTGATCGAGGCCACCTCCCCGGTCGAGGAGCTGATCCCGCTCCCCGCCGCCGCCGGTCACGACGAGGCGGAGCTGGACCCGTACGAGCCCTACGAGTCGTACGAGTCGTACGAGCAGTCGCCGCAGGGTGAGGACGACGGGTACGACGTGGAGGCGGAACTGCCGGTCTACGTCGACGTCCCGCCGCAGCACGGCGGATACGACGGCGGCTACCCGGCTCCCGGCTACCCGCAGCAGGACGGCTACCCGCAGCCGGAGGCCTATCCGCAGCAGGGCTACGCCACCGGCACCTACGACCAGCCCCACGACCAGCCTCACGAGCAGCCGTACGGCGGCGGCCAGGGCCCCTACCCGGGTGGCCCGTTCGGCGGCCGGTTCCCGAGCCAGGCCGACGGCTCCGACGTCCGCTCGGCCGCGGGTGAGGCCGGCGGAACGCTGCTGATGACGGCGCCGGGCGGCACGCAGGAGATGCCGGTCGTCGGCGGGGCCGCCGCCGGCCCGGCGACGGGGGAGTTCCACCTGACGCCGGACCACGCGACGGGTGAGTTCGCGACCGGCCAGTTCGCCACCGGCCAGTTCGCCACGGGCCAGTTCGCGACCGGCCAGTTCGCGACGGGTGAGTTCGCCACCGGTGAGTTCCCGACGGGTGAGTTCGCCACCGGTCAGTTCCCCGCGGGGGAGTTCGCGACCGGCTACGCCGTCGCGGACCATTCCGGTACGGACCATGGCCAGCAGGACTATCCCGCCGGCGCGTACTCCGGGGCGACCGTGCCCGAGCAGGCGGTGGCCGAGCCCGCCGGCGCCGCTGGGGCCGCGTCGGCCGGGAGGGTGTCCGGGCAGACCGGGGAGCTGCGCCTCGGCTCGGGCCTCGGTGCCGGTCTCGGTGCGGGCATGAGGGCCCAGGCGGCCGCGCGGCGACGGGGCGCCGTCGACCAGGCCGACCCGACGCCCTCGCCGGCCCCGGTGCCCTCCGCCGCGACCTCCGGAGGGTCCTTCGCGGGCGCGGCGACCAGCGCGGCGGGCCTGCCGTCCGACGTCACCGGCTCGTTCCACGTCGGCACGATCTCGATGCCGGTGGTGTCCGGGCCCGAGGCCGACGGCTTCGACGCCGGTCAGGTCGCGGACCAGCCCTACGAGTACGGCCGCGCGTCCGGGGTGCCCGGTGGGCTCGACCCGGCGACCGGTGTTTACGTCCTGCCCCACCAGCACGGCCAGGAGTCCGGTTCGTGAGCACCCCCTCCAGCCCGTCCGACGCGGCCGGGGCCACCGGCGCCGCGGGCGGCAATGGCGAGACCACGCTGACCAACCTCGCCACCGTGCGCGAGGGCGCCCCCGGCAGCGCCACCGGTGCCGCCCTGGGCGGGCTGCTGACGGCCAGTGCGAGCCCGCCCTCGTCCGCCGCCACGCCCGTGACGGACATCGACGACGCGATCCGGGCGCAGCGCGTCGGCATCGGCGTGTCCGCGCTGCGCGAGGACGGGGTCGCGAAGGCGATGGGTGTCTACCCCTACGCCGCCGACCTGTGGGCCGAGGGCCTGCTCTGGGGCGCGCTTGCCCGCTCGCCGTTCGCGCACGCGCGGATGGTCTCCATCGACACCCGGCCCGCCCTCGCGATGCCGGGCGTCTACGCGGTGCTGACCGCCGACGACCTGCCGCCCGGCCCGGACGGCCTGCCGAACGGCGCCCCGACCGGCCCCTACGTCGCCGACCGGCCGATCCTGGCCGCTGAGGTGGTGCGCCACCACGGCGAGCCCTTCGCCGCGGTCGCCGCCGACCACCCCGACACCGCCCGGCTGGCCGCCGCCTCGATCCTGGTCGAGTGGGAGCCGCTGGCCGCGCTCACCGACCCCGACCAGGCCTTCCACGCACCGCCGCTGCACCCGGACGGCAACCTCTTCCGCCAGCTGCCGCTGCGCTTCGGCGACCCGGAGGTCGTCGGCGAGGTGGTCGTCGAGGGCATGTACCAGGTGGGCCGTCAGGACCCGGCGCCGATCGGCGCCGAGGCCGGACTGGCCGTGCCGCGTCCGGACGGCGGCGTCGAGCTGCACGTCGCCACGACCGACCCGCACGGCGACCGGGACCGGATCGCCCTGTGCCTGGGCATCGAGCCGGACCGGGTCCGGCTCGTCGTCAGCGGCATCCCCGGTGCCACCGCCGACCGTGACGACCTCGGTTTCCAGGCCACTCTTGCGCTGCTCGCCGCCCGCACCGGCCACCCGGTCAAGATGGTGCTGACCCGCGAGGAGTCCTTCCTCTCCCACCCGCACCGCCACCCCGCGCTGCTGCGCTACCGGCACCACGCCGACGCCGAGGGCCGTCTGGTCAAGGTCGAGGCGCAGATCCTGCTGGACGGCGGCGCCTACGCCGACGTCTCCAGCGAGGTGCTGGCGTCCGCCGCGGCGCTGGCGGCCGGGCCCTACGTGGTCCCGCACGTGTTCGTCGACGCCTGGGCGGTGCGCACCAACAACCCGCCGTCCGGACGGATGCGCGGCGAGGGCGCGCTGCAGTCCTGCTTCGCGTACGAGTCCCAGTTGGACCGGCTCGCCGCCGCGCTGGACCTCAGCCCGCTGGAGATCCGCCGCCGCAACATCATGGCCACCGGCGACCTGCTGCCCACCGGACAGGCCGTCACCTGCCCCGCTCCGGTGCGCGAGCTGCTGGACGCCGTCGCCGACGAGCCGCTGCCGCCGCTGCCGGTCGACCGTCCGGATGCGGAGTGGCTGCTGCCGGAGGGCCCCGCCGGCGCGGGCGACCCCGCCGCGGTGCGGCGTGGCATCGGCTACGCGATCGGCATGGTCCCGATGCTCGGCATCGAGGGCGAGGACGAGGTCGCCACCGCGTCGGTCCGGGTCACCGGCTCGCAGGCGTCGGTGATCTGTGCCGCCGTCGACCCCGGCTCCGGCTTCGCCACGCTGGCCAAGCAGATCGTCCAGGAGATCCTGGGCGTGGAGGACGTCTACATCGCCCCCGTCGACACCGACCAGCCGGCGGCCGGGCCGTCCGCGCGGGGCCGGCAGACGTGGGTCGCGGGCGGGGCGATCGAGCGCGCGGCGCTGATGGTGCGCCAGCAACTGCTGCAGCCGCTGGCGGCGCGCTTCGCCATGTCGCCGGAGCTGCTCAGCATCAAGGACGGCCGGATCACCTCCTACGACGGGGTGCTCGGCGTGCCCGTGGTCGAGGCGCTGGAGGGCAAGGACCTGTGGGCCACCGCCCAGTGCCGTCCGCACCCGACCGAGCCGCTGGACCCGGAGACCGGCCAGGGCGACGCCTTCGTCGGCCTCGGCTTCTGCGCGATGCGGGCCGTGGTGGACGTGGACATCGACCTCGGCACCGTGCGCGTCGTCGAGGTCACCGCGGCGCAGGACGTGGGCCGCGCGCTCAACCCGCGCCAGATCGAGGCGCGGATCGAGGCGGGTGTGACGCAGGGGCTGGGCCTGGCCCTGATGGAGGACCTGGCGGTCGGCGAAGGGCGTGTCCTCGCCCCGTCGCTGGTCGGCTACCGCTTGCCAACTGCGTTGGACGCCCCCGACATCCGCGTCGCGGCGATGATCGAGGACCGCGACGTCGTCGCCCCCTTCGGCGCGAAGGCCGTCGGCGCGGCGCCTGCGGTCGTCGCCCCGGCCGCGATCGCCGCAGCGGTCCGCGCGGCCACGGGCATGCCCATCACCCGCCTCCCGATCCAACCCGAGGACGCTTCGGTGTGACCTCAGGGGCGCGAGGAACTGCCTCTTTAGTGCAAAAGCGACGGTTCGCTCATGGTGCTCTCATGCCGGGGGCGCAACGTGGAACCCGTAGTCGGAAGAACACCAACGACGACGGGAGTCCCCAAATGATCCTCACCGCGGCCAGCAAGCGTCCGGGCGAAGCCCCTCTGCGGCGGCTCTCCCCGAAGTCCGGCACCGTCGTGGTCGCGCGGAAGAGGTAGCCCACCCGTGTCCGCCACCGCGACCCACCGGCTGACGCTGCCGCGTCTCCTCGCCCAGGACGCGATCGAGGGACCGCCGCCCCTCGGCGTCGACCTCGTTCCCCTTCTCGCCGACGCGGGTCTGCCCGCGCTCGCCGCTCGGCTGGACGAGCCCGCGAGCCGCGTGCTCGTGATCAGCGGGGACGGGGATCCGACCTGTCACAACAACGAGACCGTGCTGCGCCGCGCGCCGCGCCTCGTCGAGGAGGGACTGCGGCAGGTGGACGGGGTGCTGCGCCGTTCCGGGCAGGCCCGGCCCCTCGCCGTGGCCGCGGAGACGCTCGCGCAGATCGCGCTGATCGCGCGTTACGGCCCGGCGTGGTTCCGGGCCATTGGGACGCCGGAGGTGCCGGGCAGTGTGCTCTGCACCGTGCACACCGGCGCGGGGCTGCCGCAGGTCGTGGAGACCGCGGCCGGGACGCCCGTGCGCACGCTCCTCGGCGGGAGCGGTGCCCGCGCCGCGCGGGCGGTGCTGCTCGGCGGTGTGACGGGCGTGTGGCTGCCCGCCCCGCGGGCGCTCGACACGCGGTGGGAGCCGCGGGACGGGAGCGCACGGGTGATCAGCATGCTGCCGCGCGACCGCTGCGCGGTCGCGGAGACGGCCCGGGTGCTGACGCTGGCGGCCCCGCGCTGCCGCGGGGACGTGGTCAGGATGGTGGCCGCGCTGGACGACCTGGCCGAGCCGGGCGCGTTCGACGCGGTGGTGCGCTGGTCCACGCAGGCGGCGGAGCGCGTGGACGATCCCCCCACGCACGCCGCGTCGCGGCTGCTGCTGAGTGCGTTGGCCGCGTTCCCCGAGGAGTTCGAGGCACACGCGGGCGGACGCTGTGCGGTGGAGCCCATGACCGGAATCGAACCGGCGTAAACCGCTTTGCAGGCGGCTCCCTCAACCACTCGGGCACACGGGCGGGGTACTGCTTGGTGCTGCTCCTTGCTTCGGGAACGACGTTACGGGGCGGCCCCCAGGGGCCGTCAACGACGGCGGGGGAGACTTCACGGGACGCAACGAAGGCGACATCCGGCGTCATGAATGACAGGAGCGAACAGAGCTCCCACCCCTTACCATGGGGCCGGTGACGACCCTCGCCCACCCGACCGGAATCGACGACGCCGACCGGACGGCCGGCATCCTGAACCGGCCCTATCGCATGCTCACGATCGGCATCGTGGCCTGCGTGCTGCTGATCGCCTTCGAGGCGACCGCGGTCAACACCGCGATGCCGGTCGCCGCACGCTCGCTGAACGGCCTCGGGCTCTACGCCTTCGCGTTCACCGGGTACTTCACCGCCAGCCTGCTGGCCATGGTGGTCTCGGGGGAGTGGTGCGACAAACGCGGGCCCCTGGTGCCGCTGGGCGCGGGCATCGGCGTCTTCGGGGTGGGGCTGGTACTGGCCGGAACCGCCACCACGATGTGGACCTTCGTCGCCGGGCGGGTCACCCAGGGGCTGGGCGGCGGGCTGGTCATCGTGGCGCTCTACGTCGTCGTCGGCCTGCGCTACCCGGAGCGGCTGCGACCCAAGGTCTTCGCGGCCTTCGCCGCCTCCTGGGTGCTGCCCTCGGTGATCGGGCCGCTGGTGTCGGGGACCGTCACCCAGCACCTCGGGTGGCGCTGGGTCTTCCTCTCCATCCCCGTCCTGATCATCGCGCCGCTGGTGCTGATGCTGCCGCAGTTGCGCGGCATCGGCGCGGGCGACGCGGCCGGGCAGCCGCTGGACCGGCGGCGCCTGCGGTTGGCGCTGGCGCTGGCGGCGGGAGCGGGGCTGCTGCAGTACGCCACGCAGCGGCTGGACCTGTGGTCGCTGCTGCCGGCCGTGGTGGGTGCCGCACTGCTGGGGCCGGCCGCCACCCGTCTCCTCCCGCGCGGCACGTTCCGCGCGGAGCGCGGCCTGCCGACGGTGATCCTGCTGCGCGGCATCGCCGCGGGCGCGTTCATCTCCGCCGAGGCCTTCATCCCGCTGATGCTGGTCACCCAGCACGGTTACTCCCCGACACTGGCGGGCCTCTCCCTCGCCGGCGGCGGCATCTTCTGGGCGGTGGGCTCCTGGCTCCAGGGCCGCCCGTTCGCCGAGAGGCACCGTCTCCGCCTCGTCCAGGCCGGGCTGGCCGCGGGCGCCGTCGCGATCGCCCTGGTGGCCCTGGCCTCCCTGCCGGCGGCGCCGGCGTTCCTCGTCTTCGCCGCGTGGACCCTGGGCGGCTGCGGCATGGGGCTGGCGATCGCCAGCGTCAGCGTCCTGCTGTTCAACCTCTCCGAGCCGGAGGAGGCGGGAGCGAACTCCGCGTCGCTCCAGGTGAGTGACGCGCTCGGGAACATTGTCTGTACGGCGCTGGGCGGGTTGTTGTTCACCTCACTCGGCACGGGGTCGACGACGGGCTTCGTGGCGGTCTTCGGGGCGATGGTCGTCGTGATGCTCGCCGGCGTCGCGGTGTGTCTTCGGGCACGTCCTTAGCGGCGACACCTCAGGGGCGCGGGGAACTGCGCGAGCAACCACCGGCGGGCGGACGGCCCCGCTCGTTCGGCCTTCCACCTGCGTGGGTGACTTGTCGCGCAGTTCCCCGCGCCCCTGGAGGTGGCAGGTACCTGCGGGAGCGATCCGAGCCGGTCGAGCCCACGTGGTGGAGCGTCGCGCCCTGGAGGGTGCAACTTGCTGTCAAGCGTCCCGGGGAACCGGTGTGCGCGCCGGTAAGCTTGCCGGGTTGTCCGATCGAGCCCTGCGGCTCACCGCCCCTGACGTCGACCCCGCCGGAGACCGTGAGTACCGCCAGCAGCACCTCCCACGCCCCGCACCACCTGTCGCCCGCCTTCCCCGGCCGTGCCCCGTGGGGTACGGCAGGAAAGCTGCGTGCCTGGCAGCAGGCCGCGATGGAGAAGTACGTCGAGACGCAGCCGCGCGACTTCCTCGCAGTCGCGACCCCGGGCGCCGGGAAGACCACCTTCGCGCTGACCCTGGCGTCGTACCTGCTGCACAACCACGTCGTGCAGCAGGTCACCGTCGTCGCGCCGACCGAGCACCTGAAGAAGCAGTGGGCCGAGGCCGCCGCCCGGATAGGGATCCGGCTCGATCCGGCGTACAGCAGCGGGCCGCTCTCGCGGGACTACCACGGCGTGGTCATCACCTACGCGGGTATCGGCGTCAACCCGATGCTGCACCGCAACCGCGTCGAGAACCGCAAGACGCTGGTCATCCTCGACGAGATCCACCACGCCGGTGACTCGAAGTCCTGGGGCGAGGCCTGTCTTGAGGCGTTCGAGCCGGCCACCCGCCGCCTCGCGCTCACGGGGACGCCGTTCCGCTCCGACACCAACCCGATCCCGTTCGTCAGCTACGGCGACAACGGCGACGGCATCCGGCGCAGCGTCGCCGACTACACCTACGGCTACGGCAACGCACTCGCCGACCACGTCGTCCGGCCGGTGATGTTCCTCTCCTACAGCGGCAACATGCGCTGGCGCACCAAGGCGGGGGACGAGCTCGCCGCCACGCTCGGCGAGCCGATGACGAAGGACGTCATCGCCCAGGCGTGGCGCACCGCGCTGTCGCCGCACGGCGAGTGGATGCCGAACGTGCTGCGCGCCGCGGACCAGCGGCTGAGCGAGGTGCGCAAGTCGATCCCGGACGCCGGCGCGCTGGTGATCGCCTCGGACCAGGAGTCCGCCCGCGCCTACGCGAAGATGATTCGGGAGATCACCGGCCAGGGCGCGACGCTGGTGCTGTCCGACGAGGCGGAGGCCTCCCAGCGGATCACCGACTTCACCGACTCCACGGACCGCTGGATGGTCGCGGTCCGCATGGTGTCGGAGGGCGTCGACGTGCCGCGGCTCGCCGTCGGCGTCTACGCCACCTCGATCTCCACGCCGCTGTTCTTCGCCCAGGCCGTCGGCCGCTTCGTGCGCACGCGCCGCCGCGGCGAGACCGCCTCGGTGTTCCTGCCCACCATCCCGACGCTGCTGGGCTTCGCCAACGAGATGGAGCTGCAGCGCGACCACGTCCTCGACAAGCCGAAGAAGGCCCAGGAGGACGACCTCTTCGGTGAGGAGGACGCGCTGCTGGCGGAGGCCGAGAAGACCAAGGACGAGGCTGACGGGGGGCTCGACGACACGCCCTGGGAGGCGCTGGAGTCGGACGCGATCTTCGACCGGGTGCTCTACGAGGGCAAGGAGTTCGGCATGCAGGCGCATGCCGGCTCCGAGGAGGAGTCGGACTACCTCGGCATCCCCGGTCTGCTGGAGCCGGACCAGGTGCGGCTGCTGCTGCACCGTCGGCAGAGCCGGCAGATCCAGCGGAGCAAGACCAAGCCCGCCGAGGAGGCGGACCTGCTGGAGATGGAGGCCGAGAAGCGGCCGGTCGTCACCCACCAGCAGCTCCAGGAGCTGCGCAAGGAGCTGAACGGTCTGGTCGGCGCGTGGCACCACCGCACCGGCCAGCCCCATGGGACGATCCACAACGAGCTGCGGCGGGTCTGCGGCGGTCCGTTGACCGCGCAGGCGACGGCGCATCAGCTCCAGGCCCGGATCGGCAAGATCCGCGAGTGGGCGACCAAGATCGACTGAGCTGGCCGCACGGACCGGCTGCACAGACCGAGCGCCCAGACCGACTGGGACGAACCACGGCAGGATGAGCGGTGACATGAGGCTCCGTGAAGTGAGCGCCGCAGGGGGCGGCACCTCGGCACGGGTCCGCGCGCTGGTGGCGCGGACCGTCCGGGAGCTGGGGGCACCACTGCACCTGGGCACGCTCGGGCTGCTGGCCCTGATCCTGTTGCACGGGACGATCCTCGACCCGGGTCGGGCGCGCGCCGCGACGATCGGGCTCAGCCTCGCCTTCGCCGCGGTGTACGGGCTGGCGCCGGAGGTCGCGCGACGGGTGGACGCCGACGTGCGGGCCTGGAACCCGGCCCCGCGGGTCGTCGCCGAGGCGGGGCTGTGGCTGGTGGCGCTCACCGCACTGTGGCTGTCGCTGACGGCCCTGCGGATGGAGTTCGACCTCCTGGTCGTCCCGCTCTACTTCGTCTACCTGCTGATGCTGCCCGCGCCGCCGTGGCTCGCCGTCGGCGGGCTGACCACGGGGGCGCTGGTGATGCGCCTGGTCGTGCACCAACCCCCCTATCCGCTGGCGACCCTCGGGCTGGTCGTGGGGGCGAGTCTGGCCCTGTGGCTGGCGCGCTGCCTGTCGCAGATCCGGATGCTGCGCACCCGTGACCGGATCCTCATCGCGGAGCTGCGCCGGGTCTGCGAGGAGCAACGGCAGGAGGAGCGCGAGGCCGGCCGGGCGGAGGAGCGTGGGCGGCTGGCGCAGGACGTGCACGACACGGTGGCGCAGGGCCTGTCGGCGATGGCGATGCTGCTGAAGGCCGCCGACGAGGCGATGCCGCCCGTTGCCGATCTGGACAGGGCGCGGACCCGGCTGCGGGCCGCCGCCGAGATCAACTCGGTGGCGCTGGGGCAGGCCAGGGACATGGTCCACGGGATCGCCTTCTCGGAGCTCGGCGAGGGCGGGCTGCCGAGCGCGGTGGACCGCTACGTCACGCTTGTCCAGCGCACCCTGCTGGTGCGCGAGGCGATGCAGGAGGTCGGGCAGCGGCTGGTCTACACGCTGCGGGGCGAGCCGTTCCGGCTGCCGATAGCGACCGAGAGCGCGATGCTGCGGGTCATCCAGGAGGCCGTGAACAACGCGCTGCGGCACGGTTGGGCGACCCAGGTCGAGGTGGTGCTGAGCTACGGCGCCGAGCGGCTGAACGTCGAGGTCCGGGACAACGGCGTCGGGCTGCCGCCCGGGATCGTCGCGGGCGCGGACCGGCCGGAGTCCGCTGAGCGCGGGGTGGGCCTGGACGCCATGCGGGAGCGGGTCGAGCGGGTCGGGGGTGCCTTCGAGCTGATCTCGCGGGTCGGTCGCGGCACGATCATCGCCGTCGAACTGCCGCCGCCGGCGGGCCCGGCCCGGCTGACGGCCTGACCGGCTCAGGGCCCGAACGGTGGGCGATCGGCCCGCCTCGCGCGAGCCGGCGGTCGCCCCACCGCGACCGCCGATCCGTCCGGCCCCGACTCCTTCAGCGGGATCGGGTCAGTTGTGCAGTTCCGCGCCGGTCAGCAGGCGCGTGATGCCGCGGTCGAGCCATTCGTCGCTGAACTCCTCGCCGAACGGCGTCATCATGTCGGTGCGCAGCAGGTAGGCGTGCAGGGCGGTCAGCGGCGCGATCAGCTCCGCCTCCCCCTCCGGCGAGCGCAGGGTGATGGCGACGAGGTCGTCGTCCTCCCACTCCAGGGGCCGTACCCGCACGTCGCCCTCGCCGGCGACCGTGCTGAGTCCGTCGAGCAGCAGTTCCCGCGAGACGGTCCACTGGACCGGTTCGTCGCCGGGAAGGAAGAAGGTGAGCTCGATCGCCCAGGATGTGGCCTGGTGGAAAGCGAGCCGCACGGGGATCTGGTAACTCAGTCCGGCCGTGGTCGCCAATTCCATCGTGATCTGGCCACGCAGCGTGCTGTTCATCGTGCCTGTCCGAACCTTTCAATGGTGCCCCCCGGTCTGCGGCCGGGGGAGGGTGCCGGACGGTATCCCCCCGTCGTGCAGCCCGTTGTGTGCGAAGCGCCGGGCAGCCTCCTCGCCGACCGGCTCTACTGATCATTACTGATCGGTCACGATGGTTCATCCCCCCTTCGCAGGGATCAAACCGGACTGAAAGGGTGCAGAAAAACCAACCAATCGAACCTGGACAGACCCGCGGGGCGACTGGTAAGTGGCTGAAACCAACCATTGCCCTGCGGCGCGAGAAGCCTGCCCTCTAGACTGATCCCTCGAAACAGCCCAAGGAGAGATGCGGACGTGGCAGTGCGTGGACCGGTTTCCGAGGCCAGTGCTCGGATCCTGGTCGTCGACGACCACCCCGCGATCCGGCTCGGCCTCCGGGTGCTGATCGAGGACCAGATCGACCTCGAGCTGATCGGCGAGGCCTCCGGCGCCCGCGAGGCCATGGCCCTGATCCAGCAGGCCGCGCCCGGCGAGGGCCCCGACGTCGTGCTGCTCGACCTCGACCTCGGCCAGGGCACCGCCTCCGGCCTCGACCTGCTCCGCCGCCTCGACGCCCTGCACACGCCTCCGGCGGTGCTGGTGTTCAGCGCGCACAGCAGTGACACGGACATCTTCGCCGCGATCGACGCCGGCGCCGTCGGCTTCCTCGGCAAGGAGACCGACCCCGGTGCCCTGCTCGCCGGCATCCGGGCCGCTGCCCGCGGCGAGACCGTCCTCGGCGCCACCGCGGTCCGTCGGGTCCTGCGCCGCGTCCGCGGCAACGTCCCGACGCTCTCCGCCCGCGAGGTGGAGGTCCTCCAGCTCCTCGGCGAGGGGCTGCCGAACCGGCAGATCGCCGCCCGCCTGTACATCAGCGAGGCGACGGCCAAGGGGCATCTTGCCAGCATCTACACCAAGCTCGGTGTCGACACGCGTGGCGCGGCGGTGGCGACCGCCGTCCGCGAGGGCCTGCTGCGACTGGGCTAGCCCTGCCCGGTGCTGGCCTGGGCCGATGCCCCGAACAGGCTGATTCGTCCAATTCCTGCGGCGCCTTGGATAACGAATGGTGACCGAAATCTGGACGAGTACTTCCGCACAGCGGTGCAGTCTCATTACGGTCCTCGCACCCACCCGAGCTGGACCGTGCGTCAAGGAAGCCTCACGGAAGACCTCGGCGTCCTCTTGGAAGGAGACGCGCGTGACCGCTGAGACCTCACAGACGCTGGACCGCGGCGTGCGCGTGCTCAAGCTGCTCGCCGATGCCGAACGCGGCCTGACCGTCACGGAGCTGGCGGCCCGGCTGGAGGTCAACCGCACGGTCGTCTACCGGCTGCTGGCCACGCTGGAGCAGCACGGGCTGGTGCGGCGCGACGTCGGCGGGCGGGCCCGCGTCGGGCTCGGGGTGCTGCGCCTCTCCCACCGGGTGCACCCGCTGCTGCGGGAGGCCGCCCTGCCGGCCCTGCGCAGCCTCGCCGAGGACCTCGGCGCCACCGCCCACCTGACCCTGGTGGACGGCAACGAGGCGCTGGTCGTCGCGGTCGTCGAGCCGAGCTGGACCGACTTCCACGTCGCCTACCGGACGGGCGTGCGCCACGCGCTGGCCGAGAACGCGGCCGGACGCGCCATCCTGGCGGCCCGCGCCGGAGCGTACGGACAGCCGCACCCCGAGCAGGAGTGGGTCACCGGTACCGCGGACGAGCGCTCCGGCGCCCACACGGCGGCCGCGCCGCTGCGCGGCCTGGTCGGCATCGAGGGCAGCGTCGGCGTGCTGATGCTGGCCGACACCACCTCCCAGCGCGTCGGCCCGCGCGTCGTCGAGGCGGCGCTGGAGGTCTCCGAGGCGCTGCGCTGAGACGGACCGCCTGTGCCCGGGTCCGCCCGGGCCGGGCGGACCGGCTGCGCCGAGCACTGTGCCTCTGTGAGGTTGCCCCGGGCCTCTGCCTAGAATTCGGGCGTGTCCTCCTACCTCTCCTGGCTCGCCCCGCGCCGAAACCGGTTGATCCTGTGCGCCGTGCTGGTCGCCGCCCCGATCGCGACGGCGGTGGGCGTGCCGCTGCCGTTCACCGTGCTCCAGCCGGGCATCTCGGTGAACACGCTCGGCAGCTACCAGGGGACCGAGGTGATCACCATCACCGGCCACCCGACCCGGCAGACCGACGGCCAGCTGCGGATGACCACCATCGCCGCCACCCTGCCGGACTACAGCCCGCGCCTGCCGGAGATCGTCAGCGCCTGGAACGACCCGAACCGGGCCGTCGTCCCGCGCGACTCGGTCTACCCCTCCGGGCAGTCGGTGAGCGAGGCCAACCAGGTCAACCAGCAGGCCATGCAGCAGTCGCAGGAGTCCGCGACCACGGCCGCGCTGAGCTTCGTGGGGCTCTCCCCCTCCCAGGTCCACGTCGACCTCAAGCTGGCCGACGTGGGCGGTCCCAGCGCCGGCCTGATGTTCACCCTCGGCATCATCGACGAGCTGGAGGGCAACGGCAGCGGCAAGCAGGGCGCCGCCGGCGACCTCACCGGCGGCTCGGTCGTGGCGGGCACCGGCGAGATCGACGACAGCGGCAACGTGGGCGCGGTCGGCGGCGTCTCCCTGAAGACCAAGGCGGCCGCCCGGGACGGCGCCACGGTGTTCCTGGTCCCGCAGGGCGAGTGCTCGGACGCGAAGGTGGACACCCCCAACGGCCTGCGCCTCGTCCCGGTCACCACGCTGGACCAGGCGGTGAAGGCGCTGGAGGCGTTGCAGTCCGGCTCCGGGACGGTTCCCGCCTGCTGAGCAATCTGTGCAGCTGTGACCCTCCCCAAGGGGGCGAGCTGTACAGCATGCGCAGGGCGAGGGGGCATGGTTGCGCAGCTCATTGATCGGGGAGACGGTACGCGGAGCGGGCCTCGACGGGGCCTCACCCTCGGAGGTGTTCCACCATGAGCAGTCAGACCGACGTCTTCCCGGTCAAGGGCATGGACGCCATCGTCTTCGCCGTCGGCAACGCGAAGCAGGCCGCCCACTACTACTCCACCGCGTTCGGCATGCGCCTGGTCGCCTACTCCGGTCCCGAGACGGGTGAGCGTGAGACGGCGAGCTATGTGCTGACCTCGGGCGGTGCCCGCTTCGTCTTCACCTCGGTGATCAAGGCGACGACCGAGCGCGGCGAGTTCCTCGACCGCCACGTCGCCGCCCACGGCGACGGCGTCATCGACCTGGCCATCGAGGTCCCGGACGTCCGCCACGCCTACGACTACGCGATCGAGCACGGCGCGACGGGGCTCGTCGAGCCCTACGAGCTGAAGGACGAGCACGGCACCGTCGTCCTGGCCTCCATCGCCACCTACGGCGAGACCCGCCACACCCTCGTCGACCGCAGCGGCTACGACGGCCCCTACCTCCCCGGCTACGTCGCCAAGGCGCCCATGGTCGCCCCCGGCAACCGCTTCTTCCAGGCCGTCGACCACTGCGTGGGCAACGTCGAGCTCGGCAAGATGGACGAGTGGGTCGGCTTCTACAACCGGGTCATGGGCTTCACGAACATGAAGGAGTTCGTGGGCGACGACATCGCGACCGAGTACTCGGCGCTGATGTCCAAGGTCGTCGCGGACGGCACCCGCAAGGTCAAGTTCCCGCTGAACGAGCCGGCGATCGCGAAGAAGAAGTCGCAGATCGACGAGTACCTGGAGTTCTACAACGGCCCCGGCGTGCAGCACATCGCCCTGGCGACCAACGACATCGTCGCCACGGTCCGCGCGATGCGCGCGGCGGGCGTGGAGTTCCTGGACACCCCGGACTCCTACTACGACACCCTCGGCGAGTGGGTCGGCGAGACCCGCGTCCCGCTGGAGGAGCTGCGCGAGCTGAAGATCCTGGCGGACCGCGACGAGGACGGCTACCTGCTGCAGATCTTCACCAAGCCGGTGCAGGACCGTCCGACGGTCTTCTTCGAGATGATCGAGCGGCACGGCTCGATGGGCTTCGGCAAGGGCAACTTCAAGGCGCTGTTCGAGGCCATCGAGCGCGAGCAGGAGCGCCGCGGCAACCTGTAGGGATTCGCTCCCGCAGGTAGTCGCACTGTTCAGGGGCGTGGGGAACTGCGCGACAAGCCACCTGAGCGGATGGTCCCCCAGTGACAGGGCCATCCGCACAGGGCGGTTGCTCGCGCAGTTCCTCGCGCCCCTCTAGGGCTCTGCCAGGATGAGCGGGGAGGGCAACGCCGCTGTCGGGGGCATGAGTTCGCCGACCACGGTGATCCGGTTGCCCTCCGACGTGACCGCGACGGGGTCCGGGGAGGTGCCCGCGACCCGCGGGAGCGCCTGCTCGGCCAGGCCCGTCGCGGTCGAGCGCAGGGCGATACCGGCGGTCTGGGCCGCGTTCTCGCCCACCGCGAGGATGCCCTGCGGGGTGAGCGTCACCGACGCGAGCGGGCCGGCGTCCCGCGGCGCGGTGACCTGGTGCCAGGCGTGACCGTCCCAGTGCAGCACCAGCGCGTGCCCGCGGTCGTGCTCACCGGTCAGCACCCGGCCGACCGCCCAGACGTCGTTCGGGCCGTGCGCGGCGACGCCGCCCACCTCGCCGTAGAGGCCGTGGAAGCCGAGCTTCGCGACCTGCGTCCAGGTGCGACCGTCGTAGTGCAGCACCCTCGGCTGGTCACGGGTCGAGTAGCCCACCGCCCAGACGTCGTGCGCGGACGTGGCCGTCACCGAGACGAGGTTCGCCACGTCCGAGCCGTGCGGCAGCGCCACCGCGTGCCACCCCGCGCCGGTCCAGTGGCGCAGCAGCGGACGGGTCTCGGAGGCCCCGGTCGGGAAGTACCAGCCCGCCGCCCAGGCGTCGCCCGGTGAGACGGCGGCCACGTGTACACCCGCGCCCGAGTGGGCCGGCACCGGCACCTCCGCGGTCTGCCAGGTGCGGCCGTTCCAGTGCTCCGCGGGAACCGTCAGGCCGGTGAAGGAGACCCCGGTCACCCAGGCGTCCTTGGTGGACGAGGCGGAGACGGAGCTGTAGATGTCGCCCGTGCGGGCGTCCTCCGGCGTGGGCACGACCCGCCAGCCGCGGTGGTCGCGGTCGTCGCGGCTGAGCAGCAGCGGACGGCCCGGACCCTTGACGACCATGATGTTGCCGACCGCCAGCGTCGTGTGCGCGTCCAGCCGGGCGACGGACAGCAGCGTGCCGCTGAGCGCGGGCGTCCGCTGGACCGTCCAGCCGGGCGGGCTGACGGCCTGGGCGGCAGGCCCCACGGCCAGGCAGGAGACCCCCGCGGCGACAGCCGCCACCACGGCGGCGGCGGACCGCGCCGTGCGGTGCTTGCGTCCTGCAGTCCTCATCGTCAGATCCGTTCGTCCGTCGCGGGATTCGGATGCCCGCGCTCACTGGGTACTTGACCGTCCGCCCGCCGGGCGTTCGCGGGGCGGGAGACTGACGGCCCTGCCGCGAACGCTTTCGCCGCAGGCGTCAAGTACGGGGTGAGACCGCCACCGGGCGGTCAGAGACGGAGAATCCGTGGAACCGGACCACCGTGACGAGGCCGGCGACGCACTGCTGAGGCGGTCGACCGAGGACGCCACGGCCTTCACGCCGCTGGTGGAGCAGCACTCCGCGGCCCTGCACGGCTACTTCGCCCGTCGCGTGCCGCACGCCGCCGACGACCTGCTGGCCGAGACCTGGCTCCAGGCCTTCGCCGCGCGGCGCGGCTTCGATCCCGTCCTGGGGACGGCGCGGGGCTGGCTCTTCGGAGTGGCCCGCAACGTCCTGCTGCTGCACCTGCGGCGCGCCGGCCGGGACACGGCCGTGCCGACGCCGGAGACCAGCGACCCCTGGCAGGCGGTCGACCAGCGTCTCGACGCCGCTGCACTCGCCCCGCAGCTGCGCCGTGCCCTTGCCGATCTGCCCGCCGAGGAGCGGGAGTTGATGCTGCTGGTGGCCTGGGAGCAGCTGACGCCCAGTGAGGCCGCCTCCGTCGTCGGCATTCCCGCCGGGACGGCCCGTTCCCGACTGCACCGGGCGCGGGGTCGGATGCGCGAGCGGCTGACGCCCTCGTGGCGCGCCCCGCGTCTGACGGTCAGCGGCGAACCGGCGTGAAGCGCCGCCGCCCGCACCTCCCCCCTCTGCATTTTCTGCCTCGCAAGACCCCCCTTGCTTTCGAAAGGCCTGCGATGAACGAGACGACGACCGAATACCTCGACTTCCCCGGTGCCGACACGCTCCAGGCCGCCGGCCGGGTCGCCCCGCCGTCCGCCGAGGTCCTCGACCGCGCCCGTGCGGCGGTCCTTGCCGCGGCCTCGGCGGAGCAGGCCACCTCGGCGGTCGCCCCGGCGCGCCCGCGCCGGATGGTGACGGGCCGTCGCCTGGCCGCGGTGTTCGCCCTTGCCGCCGTCGCGGCGGGCGTCGTGGTCGCGACGGGCGGGGAGCAGGCGCCGAGGGCGAACAGCCTGAGCGCGACCGCGCAGCCGCCGCAGCCCGCGGTCGGTGCGACGACCTTCCTCGACGGCGTCTCCGAGGTGGCCCAGGCCCAGTCCGCGTCCACCGCCCCGTACTGGAAGGTGCAGCTCAGGTCCGTGGTGGGTGGGCACACCAGCACGGTGACCGAGTACGTCTCGCGGGAGGGCTACGTCATTCGGAGCAAGGGCAGGACGTACAAGAAGGGCGCCCCCTCCTGGGCCGTGGGGGCGAAGCTCGTCGACTGGAACGGCCTCGACCGCCTGCCCACCGACCCGGCGACGCTGCTCGCGATGATGTCCGCCGGGCAGCAGGGCGGACGCGACGTCTTCGGGCAGGCCGGGAACATCCTCGGTGACTCCCCGGCGAGTCCGGCGCTGCGGGCGGCGCTGTTCAAGGCGCTGGGCCGGCTGAGCGGCGTCAAGCTGGTCGGCACCGTGAAGGACCACGCCGGTCGCAGCGGGACCGAGCTGGCCTTCGCCGGGGTCAACGGCAGCGAGGCCCTGATCGTGGACCCGAGGACGGCCACGGTGCTGGAGGACGTCTTCTGGCAGGCCGGGGGCGTCTCCCGGACCACCTACCTGGAGTCCGGGCCGGCCCTGTCGATCGACTGACCGCCGCCCCTTCCGAGTAGCCCGGAAAGTGACTGATGTCTCCTTTCGGGCTACTTCGGCGAGCTGGTGACGGTTTGTCGAACTTACGGTTGGTCAGGTGACGAACCGTCTGATTCTTGCCACCACCGCGACCGTGCTCGCGGTCGGTGGAATGCTCGGGGCTGCCGCCCCGTCCGCGCCCGTGGGGACGAAGGGCTCGGCCGGGGTCGGGGATCCACTGTTGCCGCTCTCCGGGGACGGAGGGTTGCATGTGCGCCACTACGCGTTGGCGCTGACCTACCAGCCGAAGACCCAGCGCCTGGACGGCACCGCCGTCCTGTCCGCGACCGCCACCCAGGACCTGTCCGGCTTCGACCTCGACCTCGCCGGGCTCGACGTCAAGCGGGTGACGGTCGACGGCCAGGCGGTCGGGTACGACCGCAACGGCCAGAAGCTGGAGATCTCCCTCGGCCACTCCGTCGCCGACGGCGCCGAGTTCAAGATCGCCGTCGACTACGGCGGCACGCCGCACGCCCTCACCGACGCCGACGGGTCCAGCGACGGCTGGACCGCTCTGCCCGGCGACCAGGGCGCCTTCGTCGCCGGGGAGCCGCAGGGGGCGATGACGTGGTTCCCCTGCAACGGGCACCCGGCCGACAAGTCGACGTACGACATCACCGTCACCGTCCCGCAGGGGTACACCGCCGTCGGCAACGGCGTGCTGCGCACCCAGCACACCGCCGCCGGTCGGTCGACGTTCAGCTGGCACGAGAGCGCGCCGATGGCCGCCTACCTGGCCACCGCCAGCGTCGGACGGTTCGACGTGGACCAGTACTGGACGGCGAGCGGCCTGCCCGTCTACACCGCCGTCGATCCGGCCGAGGCCGACGACGCCGCGGACGTGCTGGACCAGCTGCCGGACGTGATCACCTGGGAGCAGAGCCTGTTCGGGCCGTACCCGTTCGACTCCGCCGGGGCGATCGTCATGCACGACAAGGACATCGGCTACGCCCTGGAGGCGCAGACCCGGCCGGTGTACGACGAGGCGCCGGACCTGGACACCCTCGTGCACGAGACCGCCCACCAGTGGTTCGGCGACTCGGTGACGGTCACCCAGTGGAAGGACATCTGGCTCAACGAGGGCTTCGCCACCTACGCGGAGTGGCTCTGGGACGCGGGCCACGGCGGCGCCGGTCCGCACGACCGGCTGGCCCAGCTGTACGCCAAGCCCGCCACCGACCAGCTGTGGTCCTACCCGCCCGGCGATCCGGGCGACCTGTCGCACCTGTTCGGGGTACCGAGCTACGCGCGCGGCGCGATGACCCTGCAGGAGCTGCGCGAGGCCGTCGGGGACCAGGCGTTCTTCACCATCCTGAAGAAGTGGGCCGCCGACCACCGCCACGCCCACGGCACCACCGCCGAGTTCGAGGCGCTGGCGGCGGGCGTGTCCGGAAAGAACCTCGAGGCGCTCTTCGCGACCTGGCTGTATTCCGCCGGGAAACCGGCGAAGATGTGACCCACGAATCTGTCCGAGGGGGCCTGGCGGATGAGCGATCTGGTCGACCAGCTGCGCGAGGGGCTGCCGGAGGCGGCCGTCGTGGCCGATCCCGACGTCACCGCCGCCTACCAGCAGGACATGGCGGGGTTCTGCGACTCCGCCCCGCCCGCCGTCGTGGTCTTCCCGCGGACGGTGGAGGAGGTCCAGCACGTCATGCGGACCGCGACGCGGCTGCGGGTGCCGGTCGTGCCGCAGGGCGCGCGCACGGGGCTGTCCGGGGCGGCCAACGCCAGTGCGGGCGCCATCGCGCTGTCGCTGCTGCGGATGGACCGGATCCTGGAGCTGGATCCGGTCGACCGGATCGCGGTCGTCGAGCCCGGTGTGGTCAACGCGGAGCTGTCCCGGGCCGCCGCCCGGCACGGGCTCAGCTACCCGCCGGACCCGTCCAGCTGGGAGTCGTGCACGGTCGGCGGCAACATCGGCACCGGCGCGGGCGGGCTGTGCTGCGTCAAGTACGGCGTGACGGCCGAGTACGTGCTCGGCCTGGACGTGGTGCTGCCCGACGGGCGGCTGCTGCGGACGGGCCGTCGCACCGCCAAGGGCGTCGCGGGCTACGACCTGACGCGGTTGTTCGTCGGCGCGGAGGGCACCTTGGGTGTCGTCGTCGCGGCGGTCGTGGCGCTGCGGCCCGCGCCGCCGCCGCAGCTGGTGCTGGCGGCGGAGTTCCCCTCCACCGACGCCGCCGGTGCGGCGGTCTGCGCGGTGATGGCGGCCGGGCACGTGCCCTCGCTGATGGAGCTGATGGACACCACGACCGTCCGCGCCGTCAACGCGATGGCGCAGATGGGCCTGCCGGACTCGACGGCGGCCCTGCTGCTGGTCGGCTTCGACAGCCTCGACCCCACCTCCGACCTGGCGGCCGTCGGCGAGCTGTGCCGGGAGGCGGGCGCCACCGAGGTGGTCCCGGCCGCCGACAGCGGCGAGTCCGAGTTGCTGCTCGAGGCCCGGCGGCTGGCGCTGCCCGCCCTGGACCGGCTCGGCACCACGATGATCGACGACGTCGCGGTGCCGCGCTCCCGGCTGGGGGAGATGCTGGCCGGTGTGGCGCGGATCGCCGAGGAGTTCCGGCTCACCATCGGCGTCTGCGCGCACGCCGGGGACGGCAACACCCACCCGGTCGTCGTCTTCGACGCCGACGACGCGGACGAGTCGGCGCGCGCCCGCGCCTCCTTCGACGCGATCATGGCGCTCGGCCTCGAGCTGGGCGGCACCATCACCGGCGAGCACGGGGTGGGGCTGCTCAAGAAGGAGTGGCTGGCCCGTGAGCTCGGCCCGGTCGGGCTGGAGGTCCAGCGGCAGGTCAAGGCGGTCTTCGACCCGCTCGGGATCATGAACCCGGGCAAGCTCTTCTGACACACCGCTCTCGCGGCTACTGAGGCGGCCAGGTCTGCACCATGGGCGGGTGACCGTTCCAGGTGACGTAGAAGATCGAGTCCGTGCTGCCCTGGGTGAAGTCGACCCGCAGCCACTGGTCACCGGTGTAGACGTGCATGCCCCAGCCGCTGTTCGGCGTGGCCGAGACCAGTTCGGCGGAGGTCGCGCCCATGGAGACGACGATGCGTCCGCCGGGCGGCGTGTAACTGCGCACGTTCCCGGTCGCGTCGGCCGAGGGGGTGGACGACGGGCTCGGGGTCGTGCTGCGGCTGTGGCCGGGTGTGGGGCGGTGGGTCGGCGTCGCGGTCGGGGACTGCGGCAGCTGCGTCGCGGTGCCGATCGTCGTCGGCAGCGGGGCGGGGGAGAGCGAGACGGAGCCGGCGACGGTCAGTCCGAGCGCGCTGGGCTGCTGGTAGCCGTCGTCGGCCAGCACCCGATGCACCCCGAACCAGGACACCGAGACCGCCGCGCCCGTGGCCGCCGCCCAGGCCGCCGTCTGTACCAGCACTCTTCGCACCGGGTCAGTATGCCCGTCTCGAAGGGCGCTCAGGAGGTACAGACCACCCACCCGAATGGACTACCGTCACGCCCATGGCAACAGTGCTCGTGGTCGAGGACGATCCCTTTGTCCGGTCCGCTCTGATTCGTCACCTCAGCGACGCCGGTCACGCCGTGCGCAGCGTCGGCACGGCGCTGGAGGCGCTGCGCGAGGTCGCCCAGGTCGGCTGCGACCTGGTGATCCTCGACCTCGGCCTGCCCGACCTCGACGGCGGCGAGGCGCTGAAGATGATCCGCGGCCTCACCGACACCCCCGTCATCATCTCCACCGCCCGCGACGAGGAGACGGAGATCATCCGCCTGCTCAACGACGGCGCCGACGACTACCTGGTCAAGCCCTTCTCGGTGGAGCACCTCACCGCCCGCATGGCCGCGGTGCTGCGCCGCGCCGGCTCGGCCGGCCCCGCCGGCCAGCTGCTGCAGACCGGTGGCCTGCGGATCGACCTGCAGCGCCGCGAGGCCACCCTGGACGGCCGCGAACTCGACCTGACCCGGCGCGAGTTCGACCTGCTCGCCTATCTGGCCGGGCGCCCCGGCGTGGTCGTCTCCCGCCGCGAGCTGCTCGCCGAGGTCTGGCGCCAGCCCTACGGCACCGACCAGACCATCGACGTGCACCTGTCCTGGTTGCGCCGCAAGCTCGGCGAGACCGCCTCCCAGCCGCGCTACCTGCACACCGTGCGCGGCGTCGGCGTCCGGCTGGACGTCCCGGCGGACGTCTGACATGAGAGGGGCCCTGTTCAAGGTCTGCGTCGCCGTCACCACGATGGTGGCGCTGGCCTTCCTGATCCCGCTCGGCCTGATGGTCCGCGAGACCGCCCGTGAGCGCGCCTTCACCGCGGCGGAGCGGCAGGCCGCGACCCTCGGCCCCGCCCTGGCCATCACCACCGACGAGCAGGCGCTCACCCGCGCCCTCGCCAGCACGCAGGACGGCGCGGCCGGTCTGATCGCCCTCCACGTGCCCCGGGGCGGCACCGGCAGCGGCTTCGACACCGTCGGCCACGAGCGCGTCGGCGCCGACGCCGTCACCGCGGCGGCGGCCAACGGCCGCAGCGGCACCACCGGCGTGGACGGCGGCTACGCCTACCTCGAACCCGTCGCCGTCAACGACGGCCGGGTCGCGGTGATCGAGGTCTTCATCCCCGACGCCGAGCTGACGCGCGGTGTCACCACCGCCTGGCTGGTGCTGAGCGGCGTCGCGCTGACGCTGGTGCTGATCTCCGTGGCCGTCGCCGACCGCCTCGGCACCCGGATCGTCGGCGCGGCCCGACGCCTGGCGGCGGCGTCGAAGGCGCTGGGGGAGGGCGATCTCGCCGTCCGCGTCCCCCAGGCGGACGGCAGTCCGCGCGAACTGAGGGAGGCCGCGGCGGCGTTCAACGCCATGGCCGACCGCGTCGTGCGGCTGCTCGCCGCCGAACGCGAACTCGCCGCGGATCTCTCCCACCGCCTGCGCACCCCCCTCACCGTGCTGCGCCTCAACGCGGCCTCCCTCGGCCAGGGCGACGCGGCCGAACAGACCCGCCACGCGGTCGCCCAACTGGAACGCGAGGTCGACCAGATCATCCGCGCCGTGCGGGGACGCGGGTCCGCGCCCGGCGCGGAGGGTGCGCCCGCCGCCGTGGGCTGCGACGCGGCGGAGGTGATCCGCGACCGCGCCGAGTTCTGGTCCGCGCTCGCCGAGGACGAGGGCCGTCCCTGGCAACTCGCGGGCGCGGAACGCCCGGTCTCCGTCCCCGTCCCCGGTGCGGACCTCGCGGCGGCGCTCGACGCGATGCTGGGCAACGTCTTCCGGCACACCCCGGAGGGCACGGCCTTCTCGATCGACGTCCACGGCACCCGCGACGGCGTCATCGTCCTCGTCTCCGACGCGGGCCCGGGCATCCCCGATCCCGAGCTCGCCCTCCGCCGCGGCGCGGGCGCGCAACGCGACGGTTCGACGGGCCTGGGCCTCGACATCGTCCGCAGGGTCGCCGAGAGCACGGGCGGCGACGTCGCGGTGGGCAGGTCCGTGCTGGGCGGCACGGAGATCCGCGTGCGGCTCCTGCACGAGCGCTCCGCGGTGCCGGCGCCGAGGCGTCGGGCCCGGCGCTAGTTGCACCGCCCAGGGGCGCGAGGAACTGCGCGAGAAACCGACGGCGTGCGGATGGCCCTGCGCGTTGAGGACCTTCTGCATGTCGGGGGCCTGTCGCGCAGTTCCTCGCGCCCCTGGGGGAGTGCAACTGGGCCCCGTTCCTTAACAGGCCCCTAAGTGGGTTCTACCTCCATCTGAGTAGTGGCCTTCCGCTCCCTCGGACGGGCTAGCGTCCTCGGCGACGGACCGCGGCGTCGGTGGTGACAGGGCGTCAACCAACCCGCTCGTGCGCTTCCCGGCTGCCCCTTCCCCACCAGGGGCCAGGCACCGGCGCGCGGTCCCTCGGCCTGTTCCCGATCGTGGAGGTCCCTCGCATGTCGAACCACGCCCGTCGTTCCCGCCGAGCCCCGCGCCGCCGCGCGGTCCTCGGAGCGTCCGCCGTCGCGACCGTGCTGCTCGTCGGTGGTGGTGTCGCCCTCGCGGTCGGTGCGAACGCCGCGGGCGTGGGCGCCGTCTACTCGACCACCAGCGACTGGGGGAGCGGCTACAGCGGTCAGTACGACGTCAGCAACCCGACCGCCGGCTCGATCAGCGACTGGAAGCTGACCTTCGACCTGCCGGCCGGAGCCACCATCAGCTCGCTGTGGAACGCCAGCTACACGGCCAGCGGCGGCCACGTCACGGTCACCCCGGCGTCCTGGGACAGCACCCTCGCGTCGAACCAGCACGCCGTCGTCGGGTTCGTGGTCACCGGCTCCGGCGCGCCCACGAACTGCACCATCAACGGCGCCGACTGCTCCACCGGCTCCGCCCCGACGCCGTCGGGCCAGCCGACCACCGCCAGCCCGACGCCGACGAAGCCGGTGTCGACCCCGACCCCGACGCCCACCGCGACGAAGACCACCACGCCGACGCCGACGCCGTCCGCGTCCAGCACGGGCACCGCGACCGGCGCCGGCTTCTCGCCGTACGTGGACACCTCCCTCTACCCGGCCTACGACATCGTGGCCACCGCCAAGGCGACGGGGGTGAAGAACTTCAACCTCGCCTTCATCACCGACGGCGGCAACTGCAACCCGGAGTGGGGCGGCGTCTCCGCGCTGACCAACGACGGCGTGCCGGGCCAGATCGGCGCGCTGCGCGCGCTCGGCGGGGACGTCCGGGTCTCCTTCGGCGGGGCCAACGGCACCGAGCTCGCGGATTCCTGCACGAGCGTGAGCGCGCTCGCCGCCGCGTACCAGAAGGTGATCGACACCTACGGGCTGACGAAGATCGACTTCGACGTCGAGGGCGCGGCCACGTCCGACACCGCCGGGATCACCCGTCGCGACCAGGCCATCGCCCAGCTCCAGCAGGCGGCCAAGGCCAAGGGCAAGGCGCTGGACGTCTCGTTCACCCTGCCCGTCCTGCCCTCGGGCCTGGTGCAGTCCGGCACGGACCTGCTGCAGAACGCGAAGAGCGCCGGCGTCACCGTCTCCGCCGTCAACGTGATGGCCATGGACTACGGCGACGGCGCGGCGCCGAGCCCGAGCGGCAAGATGGGCCAGTACGCGATCGACTCCGCGACCGCGACCGAGGCCCAGCTCAAGTCGATCTTCGGCTGGGACGACGCGACCGCCTGGCAGCACGTCGCGGTCACCCCGATGATCGGCGTCAACGACACCAACACCGAGGTCGTCACCGTCGCCGACGCGACCCAGCTCGCGCAGTTCGCGAGCAGCAAGCACCTCGCCTGGCTGGCGATGTGGTCCGCGACACGTGACCAGGCGTGCTCGGGCGGGGCCAAGTCCTACGCCGACGCCACCTGCAGCAGCATCGTCCAGCAGCCGCTGGACTTCACCCGGGCCTTCGGGGCCTACAAGGGCTGAACAAGGGCCGAAACCGGGAAGCGCGAGGCCGGGGCCGGAGTGAACCGAGGGAACTCGGGGCACTCCGGTCTCGTCGTTCGTACGGCGTGTGATTTGGTTGGTGTCACGCGAGCAAGTCGAGAAGGAGTTCTGCGTGACCACCGTCCATCGGGTCATCGAGGCCGTCCGCACGGCGCCTCGCCGCGCCACGACGCGGGCGGGCCTCGCCGCGCTGGCCTCGCTGCTGCTCTACGCGGTGCTGCGGCACCTCTCGCACGTCTCCATGGTCGACGCGATGGTCTACCAGGCCGAGGGTGCCGCCGTCGCGCACGGCCACGACCTCTACCAGCTGCGCGTCGGCGCCTACGCGCTGCCCGCGACCTACCCGCCGTTCTCCGCGATGCTCTTCGCGCCCGCCGCGCTGCTGCCGTTCGGGGCGCTACGGGTGATCGTCACCCTGGTCAACCTCGTCGAGCTGGCCGTCGTCGCGGCGTTGTCGTGCCGCCTGGTCGGCTGGCCCAGCCGTCCGCTGCGGCCGGCGGCCGTCCTGCTGATCACCGGGTTCGGCGTCTGGCTGGAGCCGGTCTGGACGACGCTGCGCTACGGCCAGATCAACCTGTTGATCCTCGCCCTGGTGCTGTGGGACCTGACCCTGCCCGAGAGCAGCCGCCTCAAGGGCGTCGGGATCGGCCTGGCCGCCGGACTGAAGATCACACCCGGCATCTTCGTGCTCTACCTGCTGCTGACCCGCCGCTTCCGCGCCGCCGCCACCGCCGCCGCGTCCTGCGCCGCGACGATGCTCGTCGGCCTGCTCGTCCTGCCCGGGGCGAGCTGGGACTTCTGGACCAAGGAGCTCTACGACACCACCCGGGTCGGCCTGGAGTACATCGTCGACAACCAGTCGCTGCGCGGCATGATGGACCGCCTCCTGCTCAGCACCCACACGGGTGTCTCGACGCTGCTGCTCGTCGCGGTCGTCGCCGTGGTCGGCCTGGCCCTGGCCGTGCTGATCGACCGGCGATGCGCCGGCATGCGACGCGCGCGGGCCTGGTCCGGGCTGACGGTGGCGTTCACGATGGTGCTGATCTCCCCGATCAGCTGGACCCACCACTGGGTCTGGTGCGTGCCGCTGCTGGTGCTGCTCGGCGCCGAGGCACGGGACGAGCGCCGCCGCGGCCGCGCCGGGTGGGCGGGCCGGCGTTGGCGGATCGTGCTGGCCGCGACCGCGGTGTGCTTCTGCTCCTTCGCGATGTGGTTCGTCCCGCACAAGGCCTGGTCGGGGCAGGTGAGGCTGTCGTACTGGTTCGAGCCCTCCGCGTCGGTGTACCCGGTGTTCGGGCTGGCGTTCCTGGCGCTGGTCGCGGTGCGGGTGCGGCGACGGCTGTCCGTTCCGGTGCCGGACGCGCCGCAGACGCCGCAGGGGCGCGGGGCGTCGGCCCTGGGGGACCATCCCCGCGCCACGGCGCGGCACTGACCTTCCCGCCCTTCCCCTCGAGAGCGATCAGGCGCTGCCCAGCAGCGCGGCCAGCTCCGCGTCCAGGTCCAGCGCGTCGGTCTCGGACCCCGACGGCACCACCCGCAGCGTCCGTTCCAGCCAGGTGGCGACCGGCGCGGCCGGCGCCTCCAACAGGGCCTCACCGGCGGGGGAGCTGAGCGCCAGGCAGATCAGGCTGCGCCCGTCCGCGCGCGTCGGCCAGATCCGCACGTCCCCCGTGCCGCAGGCCCGAAAGACGCCCTCGACCAGCAGCTCGCGGGCGAAGACCCAGGTCACCGGGGAGTCCTGCCCCAGGTGGAAGGTGACGTGGACGGCGAAGGGGTCGTCCGAGCAGTAGGCCAGGAGTGCGGGCACCGGCAGGCTGCGCTCGGGGGAGAGCACGAGCTGCACCGTCAGCTCCTCCTCCACACAGGTGTGGCCGTCCAGCGCGGTGTGCTCGGCGCGGAAGTCGGCGGCGTAGTCGTCGTGGCGCTCGTTGCGGTCGGCGGCGGCCATGGGGTGCTCCCTCTCTCGTGCTCTCGTTCGTGCGCGCGCCCCTTCGGGCGGGGTCACCAGGAGAGACAGGGTTCGCTTCCCGCTCTTACACCGGTTTCGCGAGGTTTTTCGCGTGAGTTCCGTGAGCGCGGTACTACTCTTTGTGACACGGCGAGGACGCGTCGTGTTCGGAGCCCCTCCACTCCACCGACGCGCGGCCGACGCCGGCCGACGCCGACCAGGCACCTGCACCGATGAAGCGGGAAAGCTATCTATGACGGTTCAGCCCCCCGCGGAGCGCCCCGCGCCCGGCTACTACCCCGACCCCTCCATCCCCGGCTTCGTCCGCTACTGGGACGGGGACGCCTGGACCCCCGGCAGTGCGCGGCCCGCGCCGCAGGACGGGGCGCCGCTCCCGCCCCCGCCCCGCGTCGGCGCGCGCGGCGGTGTCCGGGTGGCCCCGCCCCCGCCGCCACGGCCCGCGGCAGTGGAGGAGACGGGGCCCGTCTTCCTGGACGAGACCGGCGCCGCCCGGCTGATCGTCCCGCCGGAGCCGACCCCTTCGGTCTGGTCCGCCCAGGCCCAACCCGGCCTGCTGGAGACCGGCGCCGTCCCCCAGCACGTCACCTGGGGCGTCCCGGGTCAGGACCCCGCCCCTGTCGTGCCGGCCGCGCCTGCGGTCGCGGCCGATCCGGACGATGAACTGGCCTCGGCCCTCCGCCTCGCCCTCTCCCAGACCCGCCGCGCCCAACTCCCGCCCCCGGCGCACTACGAGACCGCCCACTGGACCACCCCCGCACCCCGGCCCGAGACCCCCACCCCGGCGCCGGACCCGTCCGCGTCGCAGCGCGCCATCGGGTCCGTGGCCCCGGCTCCCGAGGGCGGGACCGTGCCCGTGGCCGACCCCGCTGCGCGGGCCGGTGTCCCGGAGCTGTACGCGGGGGCGTCGCCGGCCTGGGCGTCCCCTCCGGGGGATGTGCAGGGGCCCGGTGAGCGGGCCGGTGTGCCGGAGATGGGGCCGCCGCTGGAGTGGCCGCCCCGGCGTGATGCCGCGTCGGCGCTGCGCGAGGACGGTGCTGCGCAGCCGCCCGCGCGCCCGGGGCCGGCGGGGTCGGACGCGTACGCGTCGCAGCGCGTCATCGGTTCGGAGGCCCCGGCTCCCGAGGGCGGTGCCGGCCCCGCTGCGCGGGCGGGCGTCCCGGAGATGGGGCCGCCGCTGGAGTGGCCGCCGCGACGCGCTGCCGAGCCGAGGCAGGAGCCGGCCTCGCACGCTGCCGCGCCCGCCGCGCCCGCCGCGTCCGCGGCGAGGGCGGCCGAGCCGGTCGGCGAGCGGACTGGATCGGGGCTTCGGCCCCGCGTCGCGCCGGTGGCCGGGGCCGCGGGGGAGGTGTCGCAGGCGAAGAAGGCCCAGCCCGCCGCGGAGCGGCAGGGGAGCGCCCGGGCGGGGCGGGCTGCGTCCGGGGTGGGGCAGCGGCGGCCGAAGGCGGTGCGGCCGGCGTTGTTGGGTCCGCGGATCGGGGCGCGGCTCGTGGACACGCTCGTCACCTACGCCGTCGTCGGGGTGTTGGGCGTGGTGCTGGTGCAGCGGGTGACGTTGCACCTGCAGGCGAAGGTGGACGCCGCCCGCGCCAGCGGTCTGCCGCAGACGGTGTGGCTGGTCGACGGGACGGTGCTGGCCGACGCCGGCCTGCTGCTGGCCGCGCTGCTCGTGGTGGGAGTGGTGTACGAGACGATCCCGGTCGCGGTCTGGGGCCGCACCCTCGGCAAGGCGATCTTCGGACTGAGCGTCCTGGACGCCCGCACCAAGGCGCGCCCGCGTCTCGGCCGCACGTTCCTGCGGACCGCGCTCTGCCAGACGCTGGTCTTCCTGCTCCTGGGCATTCTCGAACTGGTGCCCTGCGCCGCGGATCGGAAGCTCCGTCAGAGCTGGCACGACAGGCTGGGCGGTACCTACGTCGTCAAACGCTGACTCGGTGACGCACCGCAAGAAACACCCCAAGATCCGACAAAATGTCCGGCTTGGGTGGTTCACTGCTGCCTATGACGACGTCTGAACCCCCGGACGGTGGCGGGCCGTACTATCACCCGCCCTACGGCACCCAGCCCGGTGGCGGGCCGACCGAGGTGATCGGCGGCATGCCGCCGCTCGCACCGCTGGGGCGGCGGCTGACGGCGCGGACCATGGACATCGTCATCGTGATCCTGATCACCGTCCCGATCACACTGATCGCCTGGGCCGCCGACCGGCACGACAGCCGGCTGATCAGCTTCGTCGGCTCGCTCGCGGCGATGCTGGTCGCGTTCGTCTACGAGGGCCTGATGCTGACCCGGTCCAACGGGCAGACCCTCGGCAAGAAGGTGATGGGCCTGCGGGTGGCGATGCTCGCGAACGGCTCCGCCCCGGACTCGTCGCCGGGGTGGACCCGCGCGGCGGTGTGGGGCCTGCCCGGGGCGATCGTCTGCGGGTGCCTGTGGTGGGTCGTGGACGGCGTCTGGGTCACCTGGGACCAGCCCTACCGGCAGGCGCTGCACGACAAGGCGGCCAAGACGGTGGTCGTGGAGGCCCGTTGAGGTCGCCGGGGCAGGGATGTGATCATGAAAGGTGCGGCGCCCCGGGCAGGGGGCGCCGCACCTTTCAGGCGTTCGTCCGAGGCCGGCGCCGCCGCTCAGCGCGGGACGCGCTCCGGCTCGGGGATGGCCTCCGCCGCGGGGGCCTGCCCCTGGGCCACCACGCGGGACGCCACAGAGCCGCGCCGCGGCCTGGCCCGCCGGACCGCGGCCAGCACGCCGACGCCGAGCGCCAGCAGGGCCAGCAGCAGGATGACCGGAGTGCTCTGCGTGCCGGAGAGGGCGAGCAGGGCGACCGTGGCGCCGACAACGGCGAGCGTGCCGAGAGCCAGCTGGGAGACCGTCAGACGTGGCATGGCTGTTTCCGTCCTTCGCTTCGGGACTGCGGGCCAGCCACGGATCGATCGGGGCCCGCCGGGGGAGAGTTCGAGCGGGGGACTCGCTTGCTGGGGCGAACTGGGTGATGCGGCAAGGCGGTTCGTGCTCTCGTACGGCAGATACCCGGTGCATGTGCCGGTAAGCCGACCCTCACCTGAGTAAGGGAGCACAGGGGGGCGCACGGGCTCACGCATCTTGACACGGACCCTCATGGGTCCGCCTTGCGGCCCGGTTGCGTCGAACTCCCCCCACTGGGGCTCAGCCCGGCAGGACGACCGGCGTTCCGGTCAACGCCACACCCGCGGCCTTGAGTTCGAGCAGGGCGGTCTCCGTCGTGGCCTTGGCCACGCCCGCCGTCAGATCGAGCAGGACCCGGGTGGTGAAGCCCTCGCGCGCCGCGTCCAGCGCGGTGGCGCGCACGCAGTGGTCGGTGGCGATGCCGACCACGTCGACCTCGCTCACCTGGTGGACCCGCAGCCAGTCGCCGAGACCCACGCCGTTCTCGTCGAAGCCCTCGAAGCCGCTGTACGCGGCGGCGTGCGCGCCCTTGTCGAAGACGGCCTCGACCGCGCCGGAGGTGACGCTGGGCGCGAAGTTGGGGTGGAAGCCGACGCCCTCGGTGCCGGCGACGCAGTGGGCCGGCCAGCTGGCGCGGAAGTCGGGGTGCTCGGAGAAGTGCGCGCCCGGGTCGATGTGGTGGTCACGGGTGGCGACGACGTGGTCGTAGCCGCCGGTGCTCTCGGCGACCAGGTCGGTGATCGCGGCGGCCACCTCGGCGCCTCCGGCGACCGGCAGGCTGCCGCCCTCGCAGAAGTCGTTCTGCACATCCACGATGATCAGTGCGCGGCGCATGGCGGTGATTCTCCTCGGCGGGTGCGTCCTGTTGGCAGCAGCGTAGGGAGGGGCGGGGGATTGCGCGAGGGGTGGTTGCGGCGCAATCTCCGCGTGTCAACCCTCGCGCGCCCCTCTTCCCGCCCGGCCTCCGGTTCAGCCGCCGGTGTACTCGGTTGTGATGACCGGCTCGCCCTTCGACAACTGCGTTGCCGAAAGCGGAAGTTGGTTGCGCGAGCGGAGGTGGCGCTCGCGTGCGGCGCTCAGCGGCTCGCGGCCGACGATCTCGCCGCCGCGGACCAGCTCGCGGTGGAGCAGGCTCTCCCGCAGCTCCGGAGGCACCGGGCCGGTGCCGACGACCTCCGCCTCGGCCACGCCGTCGCCGTCGAGCCGGCGCGCGGCCCACTTGGCACCGCCGCGGCTGGCCTTGGCGCCGGCCGAGCGCTTGGCGACCGGCACCAGCGGCGCGTCCGGGTCCGCCGAGGCGGCGCGCGCGACCAGCTTGTAGACCATCGAGCAGGTCGGCTGCCCGCTGCCGGTGACCAGCGAGGTGCCCACGCCGTAGGCGTCGACCGGCGCGGCGGCCAGCGCGGCGATCGCGTACTCGTCCAGGTCGGAGGTGACCACGATCCGGGTCTTCACCGCGCCGAGCTCGTCCAGCTGGCGGCGGACCCGGTGGGCCAGCATCAGCAGGTCGCCGGAGTCGATCCGGACCGCCCCGAGATCCGTCCCGGCCACCTCGATGGCGGTGCGGACGGCCTCGGTCAGGTCGTAGGTGTCCACCAGCAGCGTGGTGCCGCGGCCCATCGAGTCGATCTGCGCGGTGAACGCGTCCCGCTCGCTGTCGTGCAGCAGGGTGAACGCGTGCGCGGCCGTCCCGGTGGTCGGGATGCCGTACTCGAAACCGGCCTGCAGGTCGGAGGTGGCGCCGAAGCCCGCGACGTAGGCGGCGCGGGCCGCGGAGACGGCGGCGCGCTCGTGGGTGCGCCGCGCGCCCATCTCGATCATCGGCCGGTCCCCGGCGGCCGCGGCCATTCGGGAGGCCGCCGCGGCGATCGCGGAGTCGTGGTTGAGGATCGACAGGATCGCCGTCTCCAGGATCACCGCCTCGGCGAAGCTGCCCTCGACGACGAGGATCGGCGAACCGGGGAAGTAGCACTCGCCCTCGCCGTAGCCGCGGATGTCACCGCGGAAGCGGTAGTCGGCGAGCCAGGCCAGCGTCTCGGCGTCCACGACCTGCTGGTCGGCCAGCCAGGACAGCTGTGCGGGGGTGAAGCGGAAGTTCTCGACCGCGTCCAGCACCCGCCCGATCCCGGCGGTCACCCCGTAGCGCCGGCCGTCCGGCAGGCGGCGGGTGAACACCTCGAAGACGGAGTGCCGCTGCGCCGCACCGCTGCGCAGGGCGGCCTGCAGCATGGTGAGCTCGTAGCGGTCGGTGAGCAGGGCGGTCGACGCCGTTGCAGCATCCATGCGCAGCATCGTAGCCCCCATCTCGTCAGTTTGACGATTTCTCGTGCTGCAGATCACTCGGAGGACAGGGCGGATCACCCGGAAGGCCCCGGATCGCTTGTGGATCGCCCGGATGGAAGGATGGGAGTGCAGCAGTGGTCGTCGACGAGGAGTGTCAGCCGTGAGTGTCGCGCCGGTGGAGATCGAGCGCACCGAGTCGGAGTCGGCGCCCTTCGCGGTGCCCGATCCCGACATTCCCTGGGTGACGATCGTCCACAACGACCCTGTTAACTTGATGTCCTACGTCGTCTACGTCTTCCAGGCGTACTTCGGCTACCCCAAGGAGAAGGCCCGTCAACTGATGCTCGACGTGCACCACAAGGGCCGCGCGACGGTCTCCAGCGGCACCCGCGAGGAGATGGAGCGCGACGTCCAGGCGATGCACGGTTACGGGCTGTGGGCCACGCTGCAGCACGACAAGTGACGGGCGATCGATGACCGGTCTGTTCAAGCGCGCCCGCGGTGGCGGCGCGCAGCTCACCCTCGACCCCGTCGAGGCGTCCATCCTGCGCAACCTCATGGTGCAGATGCTCGAACTGATCGGCCCGGGGCCCGGCGGGGACACCCCCGAGGACCCGCTCGCCGCGCTCTTCGCCGAGGGGCCCAGCAAGGCGCCGGCGGATCCGGCCCTGGCCCGTCTCTTCCCCGACGCGTACGCCGAGGGCCCCGACGCCGCCGAGCACTCGGCGGAGTTCCGCCGCTTCACCGAGAACGACCTGCGCGCCCGCAAGCGCGAGGACGCGTTCGCGCTGATCCGCGCGATCGACGCGGCGGAGGACACCCGCCGCGGCGACCTCCGGCTCACCCTGGACGAGGAGGGCTGCAGGCGCGCGCTCGGCGCACTGAACGACCTCCGTCTCACGCTCGGCACCCGCCTCGGGGTGTCCGAGGACGACGAGGACCTGTACTCCCTGCCGGACGAGGACGAGCGCAAGCCGCTGGTCATGGCCTACCTGTGGCTGGGGGGCCTGCAGGAGACGTTGATCGAGACGATGATGTAGCCCCGGCTCCCGGGCGTGGTTGCACTGTCCAGGGGCGCGGCGCAGTTCCTCGCGCCCCTGGATGGTGCAACAGCCCGCCTGCCTATCCTTTAGGCCATGCTGACCATCACCCGCGCACTGCACGACGCGATCGTCGCCCACGCCCGCGCCGATCACCCCGACGAGGCCTGTGGGGTCGTCGCCGGGCCCGCCGGCACCGGGCGGCCGGAGCGGTTCATCCCCATGCTCAACGCCGCGCGCTCGCCCACGTTCTACGAGTTCGACTCGGGTGACCTGCTGAAGCTCTACCGCGAGATGGACGACCGCGACGAGGAGCCCGTCGTGGTCTACCACTCGCACACCGCGACCGAGGCGTACCCCTCCCGGACGGACGTCTCCTACGCGTCCGAGCCGAACGCGCACTACGTGCTGGTCTCCACCGCGGAGTGCGGCACTGACGAGGGCCCGTTCCAGTTCCGTTCGTTCCGCATTGTGGACGGCGTGATCACAGAGGAAGACGTCCAGGTCGTCGACGGCTGAACGGCGGGCGGCGCGGAGGGCCCGGCGCAGGCCGCCGGGCCCTCCGGCATATCGGGATGTGGGACGAAAACGTCCGCCTGGCGGGATGGGGATCCCTTTCCGGGGTCGGGAATCTATACGATGCCTGCATGCGTTCCGTCGACATGAGCCCTCACGCGCCCGGCATCCGCCTCGTCGCCCGGCTGCACGTCGACCTGTGCCGTCTCGCCAGCGCCATCTGTCGCGCCGCCTGAGCCCTGCCCCGCAGCGTCGTCCGTCCCGTTCGGCAGCGAACCCGACGCCCGCACGAATGCGCGCGCTCGGCGCGCGTCCTCTCCCACCGAGACCACCCCTGGAGCCCCGCCATGGCCATCGAGGTCCGCATCCCGACCATCCTCCGCACCTACACCGACGGCGCCAAGGCCGTCGAGGGCAGCGGCGACACCCTGGACGCCCTCTTCAGCGACCTCGACGCCCGCCACCCGGGCCTGCGCGAGCGCCTCGTCGACAGCGGCGAGCTGCGCCGCTTCGTCAACGTCTACCTGAACGACGAGGACGTCCGCTTCCTCGCCGGCATCAACACCGAGGTCGCCGCGGGCGACAGCGTCACCATCCTGCCCGCCGTCGCCGGCGGCGCGCGCTGAGATGAAGTACGACACCCCCCTCGACGCCGTCGGCAACACCCCCCTCGTCGGTCTGCCGCGCCTCAGTGCGACGGTGCCGGGCAACGAGGCGGGTCTCGTACGTCTGTGGGCCAAGCTGGAGGACCGCAACCCCACCGGCTCGGTCAAGGACCGCCCCGCCCTGCACATGATCGAGCAGGCGGAGGCCGCCGGCCGGCTCACCCCGGGCTGCACCATCCTGGAGCCCACCAGCGGCAACACCGGCATCTCGCTGGCCATGGCCGCGAAGCTCAAGGGCTACCGCATGGTCTGCGTCATGCCCGAGAACACCAGCGAGGAGCGGCGCGAGCTGCTGCGCATGTGGGGCGCGGAGGTCATCTCCTCCCCGGCGGCCGGCGGCTCGAACACCGCCGTCCGCGTCGCCAAGGAGCTGGCGGCGGAGCACCCCGACTGGGTGATGCTCTACCAGTACGGCAACCCCGACAACGCCGGCGCACACTACGCCGGCACCGGCCCGGAGATCCTCACGGACCTGCCGAGCGTCACGCACTTCGTCGCCGGGCTGGGCACCACGGGCACCCTGATGGGCGTCGGCCGCTTCCTGCGGGAGAAGGTCCCCGGCGTGCAGATCGTCGCGGCCGAGCCGCGCTACGACGACCTGATCTACGGGCTGCGCAACCTCGACGAGGGCTTCGTCCCCGAGCTGTACGACGCCGAGGTGCTGACCACCCGCTTCAGCGTCGGCAGTGCCGACGCGGTGCGCCGCACGCGTGAGCTGCTCCAGCTGGAGGGCATCTTCGCGGGCATCTCCACCGGCTGCAGCGTGCACGCGGCGGTCGGCATCGGCCGCAAGGCGGCCAAGGCGGGCGAGCGGGCGGACATCGTGTTCGTCGTGGCGGACGGCGGGTGGAAGTACCTGTCCACCGGCATCTACACGGCGGAGACGACGGAGCAGGCCGTCGAGGCCCTCCAGGGCCAGCTCTGGGCCTGACAGGGCGGGGCCCGAGCGCAGACGAGCGCAGAGGCGTCCCTCTACCAAGACTGTGACGGGGCGGGATTCTTTATCCGTTTCCTGCCCTGAAACCGTCACAGAACGCCCACAGCCCCCAATGCCGGGAGCTTCCTCTCGTTGGGCCGGAAAACGCTGGATTCCACGCAGTCCAGCCGTAGTTCCGCGCCCTACGGAGGAGGCCCCGCATGAGCTCCGACCTGTGGTCCTACCGGGAGATCGCCGCGCACATCGGTGTGCAGCCGGAGACGGTCAAGTCGTACCGTCGACAGGGGATCCTCCCGGCGCCGGACGTGGTGACCTCGTTCGGACAGCCGCGCTGGTACCCGGACACGATCCGAGCGTGGGTGCGACGGCGCCCGCACAACCGCCAATGAGCGCGGACCAGGAGCCCTCTTCCTGGTGATTCCGAACACAACCGGCCCGGCGGGCGGATGCAGCGGCCCGCCCCAGCCGTACCCTCGTAGCTCACGACCTCACGACCTCACGGCAACGGAGCCGTGGGTGTGAGCATGCGGAGGGCGCGGCATGAAACTGACGGTGGTCGGAAGCTCCGGAAGCTTTCCCTCGGCGGAGTCGGCCTGCTCCTGCTACCTGGTCGAGGCGGACGGCTTCACGGTCGTGTTCGACCTGGGCAACGGCGCCCTCGGCGCGCTCCAGCGGTACACCGGCCTGTACGACGTGGACGCGGTGGTGCTGAGCCACCTGCACCCGGACCACTGCATCGACCTGTGCGCCTACTACGTCGCCCGCAACTACCGCGTCGAGGGCTGCCCGGACCCGATCCCGGTCTTCGGCCCCACCGGCACCGCCGCCCGCCTCGCCCGTGCCTACGACATGGACGAGGACCCGGGCATGAAGGGCGTCTTCGACTTCCGCACCCTGACCGAGGGCTCCTTCGAGCTCGGCCCGTTCACGATCACCGCGGCGCAGGTGGCCCACCCGGTCGAGGCCTACGGCTTCCGGGTCGCGCACGGCGACCGCTCCTTCGTCTACACCGGCGACACCGGGCCCTGCGGGCAGTTGGTCGACCTCGCCCGGGGCACCGACCTGCTGCTCGCCGAGGCCGCGTACACGCACGGCAAGGAGGAGTTCGTCGACGTCCACCTCAACGGCCGCCAGGCCGGCGAGCTGGCGACGACGGCCGGCGTGCGCCGGCTCGTGCTCACCCACATCCCTCCGTGGACGGACCCGGAGCACAACGCCGCCGACGCCGCCGAGACGTACGACGGCCCGGTCGAGCTGGCTCGACCGGGCGCGGTGTACGAGATCTGACGGCGTTACGCCTTCGTCAGGTCCTCGAGCTCGTCGTCGTCCTCACGACCAGGGGTCTTGATGTTGAACTTCGTGATGGCGAAGCGGAACACCACGTAGTAGACGACCGCGAAGCAGAGGCCGATCGGCAGGATGAGCCAGGGCTTCTGGCCCATGTGGTAGTTGGCCACGTAGTCGATCAGGCCGCCGGAGAAGTTGAAGCCGGCGTGGACGCCGAGCGCCCAGGTGATGGCCATCGACAGACCGGTCAGCAGTGCGTGGATCACGTAGAGCACCGGGGCGAGGAACATGAACGCGAACTCGATGGGCTCCGTCACGCCGGTCACGAACGAGGTGAGCGCGACGGAGATCATCATGCCCATCACGGCCTTGCGACGCTCGGGGCGGGCACAGTGGGCGATGGCGAGGGCAGCGGCGGGCAGACCGAACATCATGATCGGGAAGAAGCCACTCATGAACTGACCGGCCGTCGGGTCGCCGTGCATGAACCGGGTCAGGTCGCCCTGGTAGGTCGAGCCGTCGTGGGTGTAGGAGCCGGCCTGGAACCAGACGAAGGTGTTCACGAACTGGTGCATGCCGATCGGCACCAGCAGGCGGTTGGCCACACCGAACACTCCGGCGCCGACCGCACCGAGGCCGATCAGCCAGCTGCTGAAGCTGTTGAGCGCGTCGCCGACCGGCTGCCAGGCGAGCCCGAAGACGATGCCGAGCACCGTGCCGATGAAGGCCATCAGGATCGGGACGAGGCGGCGGCCGTTGAAGAAGCCGAGCCAGTCCACCAGCTTGGTGCGGTGGTAGCGCTGCCACACGACGGCGGTGATCAGGCCGATCAGGATGCCGCCGAGCACGCCCGGGTTCTGCGGGGTGCCCGCCGGGTTGGCGGCGGTGACCGAGCCGCTGACCGGGAAGGCGGCGAGGGTGCTGTGGTAGACCAGGAAGCCCGCCACCGCGGCGAGCGCGGTCGAACCGTCCGCCTTCTTGGCGAAGCCGATCGCGACACCGATGCAGAACAGCAGCGGCAGGCCGATCTTCGCATCCAGGATGCCGCCGCCGGCGCCGAGCAGCACGGCCGAGGTCTTGGTCCAGAACGCACCGTGGCCGTAGGTGCCGATCAGGTTGCCGAGGCTCATCAGCAGACCGGCGGCCGGCAGCACGGCCACGGGCAGCTGGAGACTGCGGCCCACCTTCTGAAGTCCGGCGAAGAAGCCCGAGCCCCGCTTCTTTGCGGGGGCCACCGGGACGGCGGTGGTTGCGCTCATGGTGTTCCCTAAACGAAGTAATGGTCTACATCACAGTGGTTTAGACCACGTGGTGTAGACCATTCTTAGCACGGCTTTACCGGAGCGCCAGCCCCTGTGTCGGAGTTGTGATGTTTCGGAACTGATCATTCCGGTCTGGGGCATCGGTGCGGGCGCAGGGCAAGAGGAAAGGGCCCTCGGGACGGCAGTCCCAAGGGCCCTTGTGGTCAACGGGGGAGTGTGCAGGTCACTCCTTGGTGTTCGCCGCCTCCAGTTCGTCCGCGTCGTCCTCGCGCCCCGGGGTCTTGATGTCGAAGCGGATGATCACGTAGCGGAACAGCGCGTAGTAGACGACGGCGAAGACGGCCCCCACCGGCAGGATGAGCCAGGGTTTGGTGGCCAGACTCCAGTTGAGCGCGTAGTCGATGAGTCCGGCCGAGAAACTGAAGCCGTCGTGGACCCCGAGCGCCCAGGTCACCGCCATCGAGACGCCGGTCAGCAGCGCGTGGATGCCGTACAGCACCGGCGCGAGGTAGGCGAAGGAGAACTCGATCGGTTCGGTGACGCCGGTAATCAGGGAGGTGAGGCCGAGCGAGATCATCATGCCGGTGACCTCCTTGCGCCGACTCGGTTTCGCGCAGTGCGCGATGGCCAGGGCGGCGGCGGGGAGGGCGAACATCATGATCGGGAAGAAGCCGGTGGTGAAGATGCCCGCGTGCGGATCGCCCGCCAGGAAGCGGGGGATGTCGCCCTGCACGGTCCGGCCGTCGGGCGCGTGGTAGGTGCCGTACTGGAACCACACGTAGGTGTTGATCAGCTGGTGCATTCCGATCACCAGCAGCAGGCGGTTGGCGACGCCGAAGATGCCCGAGCCGAGCCAGCCCAGGTGGGTCAGCCAGTTGCTGAAGCTGTTGAGCGCGTCGCCGATCGGCGGCCAGAGGTTGACGAAGATGATGGCCAGGACCAGGCCCACCCCGGACATGATGATGGGGACCAGGCGGCGGCCGTTGAAGAAGCCGAGCCAGTCCGGCAGCTTGGTGCGGTGGAACCGCTGCCAGATCCAGCCGGTGAGCAGCCCGAGCAGGATGCCGCCCAGGACGCCCGGGTTCTGGCCGGGATAGGGGAGATGGTTGGCCAGGCCGTCCTTGGTTGGGAAGGCGTCGAGCACGCCGCGGTAGACCAGGAAGCCGGCGACGGCCGCCAGGGCCGTGGAGCCGTCTGCCTTCTTGGCCATGCCGATCGAGACGCCGATGCAGAACAGCAGTGGCAGACCGATGTAGGCACCCAGCAGCGCACCGCCGGCGGCGGTGAAGACCTTGGCGACGTTGTCCCAGCCGAGCCCGGTGGCGCCGAGGACGTCCGGTTGCCCCAGGCCGTTCAGGAGTCCGGCCGCCGGGAGGACTGCCACCGGCAGCTGGAGGCTGCGGCCCATCTTCTGCAAACCGCTGTAGAACGTCTGCCAGGCGGTGGGGCCTGCGACAGCCTGCGCCGAACTCATCTCGACTCTTCTCCCTCTCCCTCATGGGCGCTGAGTCGGGACTCCTCCCCCCGCGTTTGGTCCGTGCCGGCAAGTGGTGTAGACCATTTAGGTGTGAGGCGTGCCCGTTAGTGCACATCCTCGGGTGGCTTGCTGATCTTCGCTCGTGAAGTTGAGCCATTAGTGCGTTAACGTGACAGACCGGGACACTGCGTCTAAAACTGGTGTTCCCGGCCCAGAACAGGAGAGACCAGATGGCCACGAAGGCTGAGAAGATCGTCGCGGGACTCGGCGGCATCGACAACATCGAAGAGGTCGAAGGCTGCATCACCCGCCTCCGCACCGAGGTCCACGACCCCTCCCTGGTCGACGAGGCCGCGCTCAAGGCCGCGGGCGCCCACGGTGTCGTCAAGATGGGCACCGCGATCCAGGTCGTCATCGGCACCGACGCCGACCCGATCGCCGCCGACATCGAGGACATGATGGACTGACGGTCCGTCGCCCCTATGGGACTGCCCCGTTCGGGGTACGACACCGGTGGCCTGCCCCCGTGCGCACTCACGGGGGCAGGCCACCCGTGTTTTGGTGTGGTTTCGGTAGGGTCGGTGTCATGACTCGCATCGACGGCCGCAGCCCCGAACAGCTCCGCCCCATCACCATCGAACGCGGATGGAGCAAGCACGCCGAGGGTTCTGTCCTGGTCTCCTTCGGAGACACCAAGGTGCTGTGCACCGCCAGCGTCACCGAGGGCGTCCCGCGCTGGCGGCGCGGCAGCGGGGAGGGCTGGGTCACCGCCGAGTACGCGATGCTCCCGCGCTCCACCAACACCCGCAGCGACCGTGAGTCCGTCCGCGGCAAGATCGGCGGCCGCACCCACGAGATCAGCCGCCTGATCGGTCGTTCGCTGCGCGGCGTCATCGACCTGCGCGCGCTGTCGGAGAACACCATCGCGCTCGACTGCGACGTGCTCCAGGCCGACGGCGGCACCCGCACGGCCGCGATCACCGGCGCCTACGTCGCCCTGGTCGACGCGGTGCGCTGGGCCCAGGCCAAGAAGATCACCCGCGCCAAGGCCGAGCCGATCGTCGGCGCGGTCGCCGCGGTCAGCGTCGGCATCATCGACGGCATCCCGATGACGGACCTCCGCTACGAGGAGGACGTCCGCGCCGAGACCGACATGAACATCGTCTGCACCGGCGACGGCCGCTTCGTCGAGGTCCAGGGCACCGCCGAGGGCGCGCCCTTCGACCGCGACCTGCTCAACCAGCTGCTGGACCTCGGCCAGCTCGGCTGCGCCGAGCTCGACGCGATCCAGCGCAAGGTCCTGGAGGGGTGAGCGCCGTGCGCAAGCTGGTTCTCGCCACCCGCAACGCCCACAAGGTCGGCGAACTGCGCGCGATCCTCGGCGCGGCCGGCCTGGAGGTCGACCTCGTCGGCGCCGACGCCTTCCCCGAGGTGCCGGACGTCGCCGAGACCGGCGTCACCTTCGAGGAGAACGCGCTCCTCAAGGCCCACGCCCTGGCCCAGGCCACCGGCCTGCCGGCCGTCGCCGACGACTCCGGCCTCTGCGTCGACGTCCTCGGCGGCGCCCCGGGCATCTTCTCCGCCCGCTGGGCCGGCAAGCACGGCGACGACCGCGCCAACCTGGAGCTGCTGCTCGCCCAGCTCTCCGACATCGCCGCCCCCCACCGCGCCGCGCACTTCGCCTGCGCGGCCGCCCTGGCCCTGCCGAACGGCGAGGAGCGCGTCGTGATGGGCCGCCTCCGCGGCACCCTCCGCTTCGAGCCCGTCGGCTCCTTCGGCTTCGGCTACGACCCGATCCTCCAGCCGGACGGCTACGACATCACCTGTGCGGAACTGACGCCGGACCAGAAGAACGCCATCAGCCACCGCGGCGAGGCCTTCCGCGCCCTGGCCCCGGTCCTGCGCGACCTGCTGGGCTGAGCTACGAAGAACGACGGCCCTGCCCCCGTCGGGGGCAGGGCCGTCGTCACGTCGTGCGGCCGGAGGGATTCGAACCCTCACGCGCTCACGCGCACTGGCTCCTAAGGCCAGCGAGGCTGCCATTTCTCCACGGCCGCATGGGAGGAATGCTACCTACTCGGCGCCCAGGCTGTCCCCGGCCTTGGTGATCGCTCGCCTGCGCGCCTTGTTCCTGCCGCAGTATGTCTCCGTGGTCGCGTGGCAGTTCGGGCAGAGGATGCGCAGGTTCTCCGGACGGTTGTCACACCAGTCGCCGTTGATGTGGTCGACCTCCAGGGAGAGGGGCCGTCCCTGCCAGTGGGGGCCGGTGCCGCAACCGACGCAGGTATCGGCACGGCCGAGCTCGCCGAGGGCCCGCCGCAGTCGTTGACCCGGTACGCGGCGGGAGTGGGAAGGGCGGCGGACCAGGAGGTGCTCGGGGGAGGTCCTGGGGCGACGTTGCCCCTTCGCGTGGGCCTGGCCGGTGAAGTGGCTGGTGTCGATGCCGAAGGCACGGATGCGCCGCGCGATGTGGGCCTGGGTCCCGCCGGCCTGGCGCAGTTGCAGGAACCGTACGACCCCGGCGAAGCTGCACGAGGCGGCGGCTGCCTCCGCGAGGAGGTCGGGCGTGTACACGGTGGTGCGTCGTGGCTCGCCGGAGAGAAGCCCGGCGGCCACCAGTCGCTCCCGCAGGTAACGGCGGTTGTTGCGCGTCGGCTCCTTGCCGATCCGGCGGAGCATGTCGTCAAGCTCCCCGCCACCTGCGACCAACTCGGCCAGGTACTCACGGGTGTACACCCGCACGGTCATGGTCGCCCCCTGTCGTTTTCGTTCCCCATACGGACTAACGCGCTGGGGGAGCGGATGTCACACCTTGACGGTGGCCTGGACATGGCTGGAGTGGCGCTGTGTGGTTGAGACCAATAGGACTAGGCCAGTTTGCGCCACCATGCCTCTGAGCTGCTGATTCGGTGAACCTTAAGTGCTCTTAAGTGACACGTTGCCAAATGGGGTCTTGACGGTCGGGGTTGGTCCAGGCCAATTTATCTGCGTACGCAGCCGTTACCCGGGAGTTCGTGTGGGGATCCGGGGAGCTCGGCTGCGGGCACTGCAACGGGTTCTGGCCGGCGTACGAAGACGACGTCCCTCGCGGAGGCAGCAGGCATGGAAGACAGGCATCCCACACGTGTGAAGGGCGTGCTCGCGGCGTGTACCGCCGGGTTGCTCGGGGTCGGCGGGCTGGCGCTCGTCGGCGGCGCCGCGCAGGCGGCCAGCGGGCAGTTGGTGGTCAACGGTGGTTTCGAGACCGGGGATCTGAGCGGCTGGAGCTGTTCGGCCAACGACAAGGTCGTCAGCAGTCCTGTCGCCGCCGGAAGTTACGCGCTGTCCGGGACGCCCGCCGGGCAGGACGACGCGCAGTGTTCGCAGACCGTGGCCGTGGTCCCGGGCTCGACCTACACGCTCTCCGGCCAGGTCGAGGGCAACTACGTCTACCTCGGCGACACCGGTACCGGCACCACGGACACCAGCACCTGGACCCCGGGTGCGAGCAGCTGGAGCACCCTGTCGACCACCTTCACCACCGGTGCGAGCACCACCTCGGTGACCGTGTGGGTCCACGGCTGGTACGGCCAGGGCACGTTCGGCGCCGACCAGATATCCCTGACCGGTCCCGTCCCCGCCGGCGGGGGAACGCCGAGCGCGACCTCCACGACGAGCGCCAGCCCGAGCGCCAGCGCCAGCCCGAGTGCCAGCGCGAGCGCCTCGGCGAGCAGCAGCCCGAGCGCCAGCGCCAGCGCGAGCAGCACCGCGACCCCGCCGCCCGTCGACACCGGGTTCCACCACCCCGTCTACTTCATGCCGTTGGACAACTCGCCGCAGGCGATCTCCGACATCGTCTCCGGCTCCGGCGAGAACCAGTTCAACCTCGCCTTCGTGCTCGACTCCGGCGGCTGCACGCCGGCCTGGGGCGGCAACGCGAGCACCCCCGTCTCCTCCGACACCGCCGTGGCCGCGGACATCAGCGCTGTTCGCGCGGCCGGTGGCGACGTCGCGGTCTCCTTCGGCGGGTACAACGGGACCGAGCTCGGCTCGTCCTGCGGGAGCGCCTCCGCCCTCGCCGCCGCGTACCAGCAGGTGATCACGAAGTACAACCTCACCCGGATCGACCTCGACTGGGAGAACACCGCGCTCGACTCCAACATGGCCGTCCGATGGGGCGCCATCAAGCAGTTGGAGGCCCAGGACCCGAACCTGCTCGTCTCGCTGACCATCCCCGCGACCACCGTCGGCCTCCCGCTGACCGGGCGCGACGAGATCCAGCAGGCGATCAACGACGGCGCCCGGATCGACCGGGTCAACCTGATGGACTTCGACTTCGGCCTGAACAGCGGCACCCAGACCGCCGCCGCGGAGACCGTCGCCGCCGACACCGTCCAGCAGTTGCAGACGCTCTACGGCTGGAGCGCCGCCACCGCGTGGTCGCACCTGTCCGTGCAGCTGATGAACGGTCACACCGACCAGCCCAGTGAGCTGTACACGCAGTCGACCTTCACCGACCTGCTCGGCTACGTCCAGGCCAACCACGCAGCGGCGTTCTCCTACTGGGACGTCAACCGCGACCGCGCCTGCGACCCGAGCGTCGTGCACTACTGGGCCGACGGCGCCTGCTCGAGTGTCACGCAGAACCCGTACGACTTCACCAAGATCCTCGTCCAGTACAACGGCTGACCCGGCTGACTCGGCCGACCCCCACTCGGCCGACCCCGACTCGGCCGCACGAACGCCACCCGCGCCGGAGGGCCCCACACCCCGGCGCGGGTGGTCACCAAACCCCCACCGAGCCCCACCGCAGCACCAGCAAACAGCCCCCACAACCCACGGAGTAGCACCATGCACCAGCGTGCCCTGCCCGTCCCCGCGGCCCCGGAGCGGAGGATGAAGCGCAGCACCGCCCTCGCGGCCGCCACCGCCCTCGTGGCCGGGACGATCGCGCTCGCCGCCGGCATCACTGGCGCCAACGCGGCCGCCACCAACCTTCTGACCAACGGCGACTTCGAGACCGGCAACCTGACCGGCTGGTCCTGTTCCACGTTGGACTCCGTGGTCACCTCCCCGGTCCACGGCGGCAGCCACGCCCTTGCCGGCGCGGCCAACTCCAGCGACGACGCGCAGTGCACGCAGACCGTCTCCGTGCAGCCCAACACCACCTACACGCTCTCCGCCTACGTGCAGGGCGCGTACGTCTACATCGGCGCCACCGGCACCGGCGTCAGCGCCAGCACCTGGACGCCGAGCAACAGCAGCTACGGCCAGCTGAGCACCAGCTTCACCACCGGCGCCTCCACCACCTCGGTGCAGGTCTACACGCACGGCTGGTACGGCCAGGGCACCTACTACGCCGACGACGTCGCGCTGACCGGTCCGGCCGGTTCCGGCGGCGGCACCTCCAGCCCGTCCGCGTCCGCGACCTCCGCGTCGCCCTCGGCGTCCGCCACCTCGGCCTCCCCGTCGGCCTCGGCCACCTCCGCCTCGCCCTCGGCGAGTGCCACCTCCGCCTCCCCGTCAGCCTCGGCGACCTCCGCGAGCCCGTCCGCGTCCGCCACCTCCGGCGGCGGCACCGCGCCCGGCGGCGACGGCCTGGTCTCCACCCCGTCCGGCGTCTCGGCCAAGGTCACCAACAACGCGGTGACGCTGACCTGGACCGGCTCCACGGACAGCTCCGGCACCGGCGACACCCCGGCGTACTACGTCTACAGCGGTGCCAACCTGATGGCCACGGCCATGGGCAACAGCGTCACCGTCAGCTCGCTGCTGCCGAACACCAGCTACACCTTCACCGTCCAGGGCTACGACAAGGACGGTCACGCCTCCGCGCAGTCCACCCCGATCACCGTCACCACGGCCGGGGCACCGACGGGCGCGATGAAGTCCGCCTACTTCGACCAGTGGTCGATCTACGGCAACGCCTACTACCCGAAGAACGTGGGCACCTCGGGCGCGGCCGCGGGCATGAAGGTCATCACCTACGCCTTCGAGAACATCGACCCGACGAACCTGACCTGCTTCGAGACGGTCAAGGCCTCGGACTCCACCAACGAGTCGGACCCGAACGCCGGTGACGGCGCGGGCGACGCGTTCGCCGACTACCAGAAGTCCTACACCTCGGACATCTCCGTCGACGGCACCTCCGACACCTGGTCGCAGCCGATCAAGGGCAACTTCAACCAGCTGCGTGAGCTGAAGGCGAAGTACCCGAACCTGCGGATCAACCTCTCCATCGGCGGTTGGACCTACTCGAAGTACTTCTCCGACGTGGCCGCCACCGACGCGTCCCGCAAGAAGTTCGTCTCCTCCTGCCTCGACATGTTCATCAAGGGCAACCTGCCGACGAACATCTCCGGTGACGCCTCCGGCGGCACGGGCTCGGCGGCCGGCCTCTTCGACGGCATCGACATCGACTGGGAGTACCCGGCCTCGACCGGCGGCCACACCGGCAACCACACCTCGGCCGCGGACACCGCCAACTACACCGCCCTGCTGGGCGAGTTCCGCAGCGAGCTGGACGCCTACGGCGCCACCGTCGGCAAGCACTACATGCTGACCGCGGCCCTGCCGTCGGGCCAGGACAAGATCGCGCTGATCCAGCCCGCCGCGATCTCCAAGTACCTGGACTACGGCGACCTGATGACCTACGACATGCACGGCGCCTGGGACTCGACCGGTCCGACCAACTTCCAGGACCCGCTGCACGACACGTCGAACGACCCGAGCAAGGCGATCGCCCCGGGAACGGCGAAGTACAACATCGACGAGACCATCAAGGCCTACACCACGGGTGACTCCGCCTACGGCATCACCGGCGGCTTCCCGGCCTCCAAGATCGTCCTCGGCGTCCCGTTCTACTTCCGCGGCTGGACCGGCGTCCCGGCCGGCAGCAACTACGGCCTGTACCAGTCGGCGACCGGCGCCAGCCCGGCCCAGACCTACACCCAGGAGGCGGGCATCGCCGACTGGAAGGAGCTGGCCGCCAAGGGCCTGACCACCGGTTCGACCGTCCACTGGGACCCGACCACGCAGAGCTCGTGGATCTACGACGGCACCAACTTCTACACCGGCGACACCCCGCAGGCGATCACCGCCCGCGGCCAGTACGCCAGCACCAACGGCCTCGGCGGCATCTTCGCCTTCTCCTTCGAGGGTGACGACGCCTCCGGCTCGCTGATCAACGCGATGAACAGCTCCATGCAGTAAGCAGCGGCAATGCGAGAGGGCCCCGGCATCCGCTGGGGCCCTCTTCGCGTCTGCGGCGGATCAGATCTTCAGGTCCTTGATGAGCTTGGCGACATGGCCGGTGGCGCGCACGTTGTAGAAGGCGTGCTCGACCTTGCCCTGCTCGTCGACGACGAAGGTGGAGCGGATGACGCCGGTGACGGTCTTGCCGTACATCGTCTTCTCGCCGAAGGCGCCGTAGGCCTGCAGCACCTCCTTCTCCGGATCGCCCACCAGGGTGACCTTGAGGTGCTCCTTCTCCCGGAACTTGGCGAGCTTCTCGGGCTTGTCCGGGGAGACGCCGATGACGTCGTAGCCGGCCTCGGCCAGCGCGTCCAGGTTGTCGGTGAAGTCGCAGGCCTGCTTGGTGCAGCCCGGTGTCAGTGCGGCCGGGTAGAAGTAGACGATGACCTTGCGGCCGAGGTGGTCCGCGAGCGAGACGGCCTTGCCGTCCGCGTCGGGCAGGGTGAAGGCGGGCGCGGCGTCGCCGGGGGAAAGTCGGGCACTCATGCTGCGACGGTACCGCCCGGGGCGCCCGGTTGCGGCGTGTCTCACAGCGGGGTGCCGCTGCGCGCGGGCGCGCGGGACCTGACAGACTGTCCAGAAGGAGTAGCAGTCGGCGAGCGAGCGAGAGAGGGTGTCCTCGTGGGCGAGGTCAGCACCAGGGACGAGAGTCGGGACCGGCGGAGCGCGGCCCAGATCGAGGCGGACATCGCCCGCACCCGGGCGCAGCTCGCCGCGACGCTCGACGAGCTGGCGGTGGCCGTCCACCCCTCGACGATCGTCGGCCAGGCCAAGGCGCAGGCCAAGGCGTCCGTCGACCGCACGGTCGGTCAGGCGTTCGTGGCCGTGAACCGTGGTGTGGAGCAGGTGCGGGCGCAGTTCGTGGACGAGAAGGGGCAGCCGCGCAAGGAGCGGATCATCCCCGTCGTGGCGGTCGCCGGCGCGGTGGTGGTCGGTCTCGTGCTGTTGCGCCGGAAGAAGTAGCCTCCGGCTGCCTGTACGGTTTCTGCGTGAGTGCGGACGACACTGTGAGCAAGAAGAAGCACGACTCCTCCTTCGGCGAGAAGCTGCCGATCCGGATGCTGCACGACCGCGTCCTGGTCCGCACCGAGGGCCCGGAGGGGGAGCGACGCTCCACCGGCGGCATCCTGATCCCGGCCACCGCGGAGCTGTCCAAGCGATGCGCCTGGGCCGAGGCCGTGGCCGTCGGCCAGAACGTGCGCAGCATCGAGCCGGGGGACCGGGTCCTGTACGACCCGGAGGACCGCGCCGAGGTCGAGGTCCGCGGCACCATCTACGTGCTGCTGCGGGAGCGCGACATCCACGCGGTCGCGTCCGAGCGGGTGAGCGAGGCGGACGGCACGAGCACGGGCCTGTACCTGTAGGCGGAGGGGTCGGATGGGCGACGTCGCGTTGACGGAGAAGGTCGTTCAGGCGCTGGGACAGCTCCTGGTGAGCATCGAGAACAGCAGCGCCGAGGACATGGACCCGGCGATGGCCGGCAACCTCGTCGAGGACGTCTCGTTCGTGCTGTCCGAGCTGTCCGGCCAGGAGCGGGGCGACCTGACGGCGATCTTCGGGCGCATCGCTGACAGCGAGCCCGACCCGGACAACCGGGAGGCGTTGCGTCGGCTCCCGGAGACGCTCGGTCTCGACGCCGACTGAGCCTCTCCCGCAGACCGCGCGGCCGCGCCGCCGCGAGGCCGGCTGCCTGGCTCGGCAGGTCGGTGGACCGGCCTCCTTGAACCGGCTTACCTGGCGACGCGCGACGCATCGGCCGTGATGGAACCATCGCCGGCAAGAGCCAGCCGGCGAGGTTCTCGATGGCCGCCGTCTCCTGACGGGAGAGTCGCAGCCACGCCTCGGCCACCGGGTCCGTCGAGCCGGTCTCGAACATGTTGTCACCTTCCCCGAAGCCGCTCCGTCATGGGTGATGTCGGGCCCGGACGGGTCCAGGTAACCGCTGAAGGAACAAGGCTGACGGAACCACGCCGAGGAGGAGCGGCGGCGCTCGCGCTGACCGAGGCCGCCACCCGCATCCAGGCGGGTGCCCCCGGCGTGACCGACGAGGTCCGGGATGCAGCTGCCGACCTCCGGATCAACCACATGATCCGGGAGCAGGCAGGCAGGACCTGGTGAGCACACGCGACGCCGACGGCATCAGCACGGGAGGCTGTACCTGGAGCGGAAGCCGGTTCTGCCGGCGGCCCGCCGGGGATCAGCTGCCCGGGCGGTCGGTCGAACCGGGCTGCGTCGTCGGGATGCGCTGCACGAAGAACAGCCCGATGAGCCCGACGAACGCGAGGATCGCCAGGGCGACCTTCAGGCCGTCGATCCGAGCGTCCGCGTTGGCGTCGAGCGCCGCCTGGGTCACCTGCGAGTTCGCCCCCGCCTGGTCGAGGGCGGCCCGGAGCTGGGCGTCCGACAGGAACGGAATGCCACCGGCGAGCTGCTCCGTGGCGTGGGCCTTGACCCGGTCGGGGATGGCTGGGCTCTGCTCCACGTTCGTCAGGAACGACGAGGTGAGCACCCCGATCATGACCGATCCGGCGAGTGCCGTGCCGATGGAGGCGCCGAGGTTGGTGACGGTGTTCTGGATGCCTCCGACGTCGGCGCTCTGCTCGTCCGGGACCGCGGAGACGGTGACCGATCCGAGTTGGGAGGCGAGAGCGCCCATGCCCAGGCCGATCAGCAGGAGCGGCACGGTGGTGGCCGCCGCCCCCGAGCTGGGCTTCAGGGTCGCCATCAGCACCGCCGCGCCGGCCACCATCGCGAGCAGGCCGTAGCGCACGACGCGGCGCGGCGACACGTCGGGGAAGAGGCGCGGGATGCCGACGGCCCCCGCCAGCAGCGTGAGTGACAAGGGCAGGATCCGCACGCCCGTGGCGAGCGCGGACAGGCCCAGTGCCACCGACAGATAGAGCGGCACGACGAAGAACACGCCCATCAGCATCAGGTACTGGAAGAAGAACATCGTCAGTCCGCCTGTGAGCTGACGGTTGTGCAGCATCGCCTGGTCGACCAGCGGCTCCCGGCCCTGCGTCGTGAGGCGGGCCTCCCAGCGGAGGAACAGCCACAGCACCAGCAGGCCCGCCAGCATCAGCCAGACGACCGGTGAGAGGCCGAACCAGGACGGCCCGCCGGGCTTGGGGACGAACCAGCCCCAGCCGCTCGAACGGAGCACGCCGAAGACGAACAGGCCGAGGCCGAGCGCCGACAGGACGGCGCCGACCACGTCGATGCGAGGGGACCGGTCGGGCACCGCGTCGGCCATGCGACGCGCGAGCAGGAGGATGCCGAGAATCACCACGACCTCGCCCACGAAGACCCAGCGCCAGGAGAAGTAGGTCGTCGCGATGCCGCCGATGAGCGGTCCGAGGGCGATCGCGATGGCGCCGGCCGCCGCGACCAGCCCGTAGGCGGCCGGGCGCTGCTGCTTGGTGAAGTTCGAGGCGACCAGGGCCACGATCGCCGGCAGGATCAGCGCCGCGCCGACGCCCTCCAGGAAGGACCAGCCCAGCAGCAGCACGGGCAGGTTCGGTGCGAGCGCGGTGGTGAAGGAGCCGCAGCCGTAGACCACGCAGCCGATCATGAACGCGCGTTTGCGGCCGATGATCTCCCCGACCTTGCCGCCGGGAATCATGAGCACGGCCATCACCAGCGTGTAAGCCGTGATCGCGCCCTGGATCCCGGTCACCGAGGTGCCCACGTCGTGCGCCACGGTCGCGATCGACACGTTCATCACGGAGCTGTCGAGCGCCATGACGAACTGTCCCGAGGCCAGCGTCAGCAGGACCAGTCCCGATGCGCCGCCCAGGCCGGTCGATTCTTCCGATTTGTCACCCATGACGGCATCTTCCTGCCGAGGGCGGTCGGCGCCGCTCTGACTCGCCGGAAACGGCCTCACGCGGACGGAGGAGCCAGGGGACGGCCGGGACCGGGGCCGCGTGCGCCACCCGACTGTCACGTCGATCACAGCCGAGGTGGCGGGCCCCGGTTGGGCGTAGAGTCCGAGGCATGAGTGAGCACTTTGATGTGGTGGTTCTGGGCGCCGGTCCCGGCGGCTACGTGGCCGCGATCCGGTCCGCGCAGCTGGGTCTGAGCACGGCGATCGTCGAGGAGAAGTACTGGGGCGGGGTCTGCCTGAACGTGGGCTGCATCCCCTCCAAGGCGCTGCTGCGCAACGCCGAGCTGGCGCACCTGTTCACCCACGAGGCCGACACCTTCGGCATCCGGGTCGACGGCAAGGTGAGCTTCGACTACAAGGCGGCGTTCGAGCGCAGCCGCCAGGTCGCGGACGGCCGGGTCAAGGGCGTCCACTTCCTGATGAAGAAGAACAAGATCCGCCAGTTCCAGGGGCGTGGCCACTTCGTCGACGCCAACACCCTGCAGGTCGCCCTGGTCGAGGGCGGGACCGAGACGGTCACCTTCGACCACTGCATCATCGCCTCCGGCGCGACCACCCGCCTGCTGCCGGGCACGCAGCTCAGCAGCCGCGTGGTCACCTACGAGGAGCAGATCCTCAGCGACTCCCTCCCCGAGAGCATCGTCATCGCGGGCGCGGGCGCCATCGGCGTCGAGTTCGCATACGTGCTGCACAACTACGGCGTCAAGGTCACCATCGTCGAGTTCCTCGACCGGATGGTGCCGCTGGAGGACGCGGACGTCTCGGCGGAGCTGGCCAAGCGCTACCGCAAGCTGGGTATCCAGGTGCTCACCTCGACCCGGGTCGACTCCATCGACGACAGCGGCGAGAAGGTCCGCGTCACCGTGACCGGCAAGGACGGCGCCCAGCAGGTGCTGGAGGCCGACAAGGTGCTGCAGGCGATCGGCTTCGCGCCGCGGGTGACGGGCTACGGCCTGGAGAACACCGGCGTGGCGCTGACCGAGCGCGGCGCCATCGACGTGGACGCGCGCTGCCGCACCAGCGTGCCGCACATCTACGCGATCGGTGACGTGACGGCCAAGCTGATGCTGGCTCACGCGGCCGAGTCCATGGGCATCATCGCGGCGGAGACCATCGCCGACGAGGAGACCATGGAGCTCGACTACGTGATGATCCCGCGCGCCACCTACTGCCAGCCGCAGATCGCCAGCTTCGGCTGGACGGAGGCGCAGGCGCGCGAGAAGGGCTTCGACGTCAAGGTCGCCAAGTTCCCGTTCACGGCGAACGGCAAGGCGCACGGCATCGGCGAGCCCGGCGGCTTCGTCAAGATCATCGCGGATGCCACCCACGGCGAGCTGCTCGGCGCGCACCTGATCGGCCCGGACGTCACCGAGCTGCTGCCGGAGCTGACCCTGGCCCAGCAGTGGGACCTGACGGTCACCGAGGTGGCCCGCAACGTCCACGCACACCCGACGCTGGGCGAGGCGGTCAAGGAGGCCATCCACGGCCTGGCCGGGCACATGATCAACTTCTGAGCCCGAACCTCCTGGGCGAGGGGCTGCCGCCGGTGCGACGACCGGTGGCAGCCCCTCCTGCCTTCCGGGTCGGGCGAGGCTCTATGATCACCGCGCTGCCAGTCGTTCGAGCGCGGTCCATCTGCCTCTGCCGGGGTGCGGGCCGCCAGGAGGGGATCGTCCAATGCGTCTTCGTTCCGCTGGCCCGCGCCTGCTCGCGGCGGGCGCCGCTTGCCTGCTCTGCCTCGCTCCCGCCGCTCCGGCCTCGGCCGACCAGAGCGCTGCAGTCGACCAGAGCCCTGCGGCCATCAGTCTTCAGGGCCCCGCGTACTACTCGGTTGCCGAGCCCTACCATCTCGACGTCACCCTCGGGCAGTTGCCTGCGGCTCCCGCCGACGTCGTGTACGTCTTCCACGCCTCGACCCCGGGACTGACCGCCTTCACCGGCAACCAGGTGCTCGAACCGTCCACCGTGGTGACGGACGCCTCCGGGACGACCGTCACCGTCCGTCTCCACGTCCCCTACGGCACGACGCTGACCGCCGGGCAGGTCCTGGACCGACAGATCGACCTGCGCGAGCCGCTCGGCACGTACGTGCCGGTGACCATGACCGCGGAACTGGTGGACCACGCGTCGGGTCAGGTCGAGGCGAGCAGCGCGCCGGTCACGGCCCCGATCGTCGACGTGAGCGACGCGACCACCTGGCAGAGCACCGCCGGCACCGGCAACGGTTTCACCAGCGCGATGCCGATCGTGCAGACCACGACGCCGAACTCCTACATGCTGGACGTCGATCCCGCCGTCAGCCCCGGCCTGGTGGGTGCCCGGGCGGTGGTCACCGTCAGTGCGGCGCAACTGCGCGCGGCCGGATACACCGCGGCGCAGGTGGCGGCCGGCCTGGAGCCGGGGGCCGGCGTGGGCACCGACAACCTGGTCCCTGCGGCCGCATGGACGGCCAACCCGGACGGCTCCCTCAGTCTCGCGTTGCCGCCGCAGGACTTCGCGCCGGCCACGATCGGCAGTGGGGCACAGCCCAACTACTACTGGCAGCTCACCCTTGACGCCGACTGCACGCTCCCGCCGGCGACCCTCGACGCCGACATCGCCGTCACGGCCGGGAACGGCCAGGTACTGACCGACCGGCAGCAGGCGTTCACCATCCGGCGCGGGGAGTGCCTGACCCACGACTTCACCGGGGACGGCAGGCCCGATCTCCTCGCACGGGACCGCGCCGGTGTCCTGTGGCTCTTTCCCGGCACCGGGCGCGCCGCCGCGCCGTACGGCCACCGGATCCGCGTGGGCGGCGGCTGGATGGTCTACACCAGCTTGGTCGCCTCCGGCGACCTCAGCAAGGACGGACACGACGACCTGATCGCCCGGGACCGCACCGGCCACCTGTGGCTGTACCAGGGGACCGGCAACGCCTCGGCCCCGTTCCGGCCCCGCGTTCCGGCGAGCGTGCCCGTCGTCGGGACCACGAACCGGTTGGCTGCGAACGGTCCGCTCGAAGGCGACGGTCTGGCCGATGTCGTGGACTACGGCGGCAACCCGACCGTCTTCCTCATCGGCACCGGAAAGGCGAGCAGTCCCTTCAGCGCCGCCGGAGGGACGGCCGAGCCGCTGCGCGGGTACTCCACCGTGACGGGCGCCGGGCGCCTCGCCCGCCAGCAGTGGTTCGCGGCCCGGGACGGCTCGGGTGTCCTCTGGCTGGTGCCCGATCTCTACCGGTGGGAGGAGAACACCACGAAGCGGGTCCGGGTCGGCGGCGGCTGGCAGATCTACAACACCGTCGTGCAGTCGGGCGATGCCTCGTCCTCGGGGCACGACGGGCTGGTCGCCCGCGATGGAGCCGGCAGGCTGTGGCTGTACACCGGCACGGGCGAGGTCGGCGTTCCGTACCTCCCACGGGTGCTGGTTGGTGGCGGCTGGCAGAGCTACGACCTGCTCGTCTGAGGGAGAGGGCATGGAGCAGGATGTGCTCCATGCCCTTCGATGCTTTCCGGGACCTGACGGTCCGCCAGGCCCGACCTGCCGACTACGACGCGATCGTCGCCGTGGTCGACACGTGGTGGGGGCGGCCGATCAAGGCCACGCTGCCGCGGCTCTACCTGGAGCACTTCCACGCCACCAGCCGCGTCGCCGAGCACCCCGACGGGTCGCTCGCCGGGTTCCTGATCGCGTTCCTGTCGCCCTCGCTGGCGCAGGAGGCGTACATCCACTTCGTCGGGGTCGACCCGGCGCTGCGGGGCAGCGGGCTCGCGGGGCGGCTGTACCGGGAGTTCTTCGCCGAGGCGGCCGCGGCCGGGCGCGACGTGGTGCGGGCGGTGACCTCGCCCGTCAACCACGGGTCGATCGCGTTCCACACCGCCATGGGCTTCTCCGTCACCGGCCCCGTCGACGGCTACAACGGCGAGGGCTCCAGCCTGATGCTCTTCGAGCGTCGGCTGGAGCCCACTTCCGGGACGCGGTGACTACGGCGTCTGGACCACGTTCTGCGGTGACGGCTTCGTCGTCGGCGTGGCCGGCGGCGTCGTGGGCTGCGTGGTCGGCTGGGTCGTCGGTTGAGTCGTGGGCTGCGTGGTCGGCTGACTGGTCGGCCACGGGTTCGGGGTGATCGGAGTCCGCGTCGGGGTCGGCGTCGGGGTGGTGGTGGCCGTGGACGACGGGGTCGGCACGGTGGTCGGCGTCGGGGCGGTGTAGTAGCTGCCCGTCTGCAGGTCGAAGCTGACGTCCGGCAGGTCGGCGAGCGCCTGCTGCATGTAGTTCGTCCAGATCTGCGTCGGGTACGAGCCGCCGTTGACGCGGGAGATGCCCGCGGCGTCGCCGAGCGACATCTGGTGGTTGTTCGGCAGCTGCGCGAACAGGCCCACGGCGGTGGAGAGCTGCGGGGTGTAACCGGCGAACCAGGCGGACTTGTTCGCGTCCGTGGTGCCGGTCTTGCCCGCCGCGTCGCGGCCGAGCGCCTGCGCGGCGTAGCCGGTGCCGTTGTTGACGACGCCCTGCAGGACCTGCGTCACGGTGTCCGCCACGCTGCGGTCGAAGGCCTGCTTCGCGGAGTGCTGCGGCATGGTCTTGGACTCGCCGTCCTGGCTGACCGACTGCACCGACCACGGGGTGATCTGCATGCCGTGGTTGGCGAAGGTCGCGTACGCGCCCGCCAGGTCGATCGCGTTCGGGGACGAGGTGCCCAGGGCGATCGAGGCGTTGCCCGCGCTCATGCCCGGCGTGTCCGCCGGGAGCCCGGCGTTGATCGCGGCCTGGCGCACCTGGTCCAGGCCGACGTCGGCGGCCATCTGCGCGTAGACGGAGTTGACCGACTTCGCCATGGCCGTGGCCACGCTGATCTGGCCGTAGTTCATGTCGTCCTCGTTGGGCGGGTTGTAGGCCGCGACGTTCGGCGGCAGGCCCATGACCTGGCGGCCGCTGGTGCCGTCGTAGGTCGTGTAGGGGGTGATGGTGCGCCCGTCCTGCGTGGTGGCGTGCTGCGACAGCGCAGCCGCCAGGGTGAAGGCCTTGAACGTCGAGCCCTCCGCGATGTCGTCGCGCAGCGCGTCGTTGTACGGCTGGGTGATGTAGTCCGGACCGCCGTAGGCGGCGACGACCTTGCCGGTGGACGGCTCCACGGAGGCGGCGCCCGCGCGGATGTACTTCGCCTTGGCCGAGTTGGACTTGAGGCCGCTCAGCTCGTCCTTCACCGAGCCCGCCAGCGCGTTCTGGTCGCTCTTGCTGAAGGTCGTGACGATCTTCCAGCCGCCCTGGGACAGCTCGTCCCGGGTCATGACCTTGTTGCTGAACAGGTAGTTGTCGGCGATGTCGATCAGATAGCCGGCCTGCCCGGACATGCCCTTGACCGAGGCGGCCTTCTTGACCGTCGGGAAGGTGGCCTTGGCGCGGTCGGCCGCGTTCAGGTAGCCGAGCTTGGTCATGCCGTCCATGACGTAGTTCCAGCGGTTGACCGCGGCCTGCTTGCCGGCCTGGGTGGTCGTGGAGGAGTTCACGTCGTAGGCGCTCGGCGCCTGGAGCAGGGCGGCCAGGTAGGCGCTCTGCTCGGCGTTGAGCTGGGAGGCGTTGATGCCGAAGTAGGCCTGGGCGGCGGCCTGGACGCCGTAGGCGCCGCGGCCGAAGTAGGAGGTGTTCAGGTACCCGGCCAGGATGTCGCTCTTGGACTCGGTGCGGTCCACCTTCAGCGCGATGAAGAACTCGTTGATCTTCCGGCTGATCGTCTGGTTCTGGTTCAGGTAGTAGTTCTTCACATACTGCTGCGTGATCGTCGAACCACCCTGGACGCCCTGGCCGCGGGCGGTGTCCCAGGCGGCGCGGGCCATGCCGGTGAGGCTGACGCCCTGGTTCGAGTAGAACGTGCGGTCCTCGGCGGAGACCGCGGCGTGCTGCATCTCGGGCGAGATCTGGTTGAGCGGGATGATGATCCGGTTCGTCTCGCCGGTCTGCCCGATCACGGTCTTGCCGTCGTTGTAGTAGTAGATGTTCGCCTGGGCGACCGCGGCGGCGTTGGCGTTCGGCGGTTCGACGCTCAGGTAGATGCCGACGAAGGCGGCCACGCCCAGCAGCACCGCCGTGAGCAGGCCCCCCAGGGCCATCCGCCAGGTGGGGATGATCCGCCGGTACCAGGGGAGCGCCTTGCGCCTCGCCTTCCGCGCCGCCTTCTTGGCGCGGCGTCGATCGCGCCCGCTGGCGCCCATTCCGCCTCCTTCGGCCCGGTCCTCGGCTTCGAGGGTGCCACCGTCCATGGGATTGGCCAGGCTGTCCGGATCGTCCATGCCTCTGTCACTGCTGCCCATGCGGTGGTGCTCCGGTGGTTCGTCTGGTGGTGCCGACTCGTCTGCTTGATCTGGTCTGCGTGATCGTTAAACGCCCCAATCGGGGCATTCTGCTCTACTGTGCCGGATTGTCCGGTGGTGGGCGAACCTCCTAGGCCGCTCGCGGGACCTTTGTGGCGGTGCTGTGACACTCGGCGCGTCGACTTCGCTACGCTGTGAGAGCGGCGTCACAGCCGCGCACAACCGAACAACGACGGCGCCAGCCCCTTCGTGACACCCCCCGGGTGTCGACGAACGGGGCCATTTCGGCGTTCCCGCGCAAGCGCGCGGGCCCGCCGCCATGCCTGTCGACAAGTCGACATCCGCTCGCTGTGCGCCGGCACAGCAGCAGGTCAGAGAAGGGAGTGTGATGTACACCGCAGTCTGTGTCCGCAGCTTCCGGCGCTACGCGACCTACCGTGCCGCCACCGGCGCGCGCGTGATCACCAACACCGTCTTCGGCTTCATCATCAGCTACACCTACCTCGCCCTGTGGCAGGTCCGTCCGCACCTGGGCGGTTACGACCTGTCGTCGGCCCTCACCTACGTCTGGATCGGCCAGGGCCTGCTCTCCGTCGCCGCCCTCAACGACCTCGGCGCCCTGACCGACCTGCAGACCCGGATCAGCAACGGCGACGTCGCCGTCGACCTGTACCGCCCGGTCGACCAGCAGGCCTGGTGGCTCGCGTGCGACCTGGGTCGGGCCGGCTACCAGCTGGTCGCCAACGCCGCGATCCCGATGCTCGTCGGCGCGCTCGCCTTCCACCTGCGCGTACCCCAGGGCTCCGGCTGGGCGGTCGCGGCCTGCTGGTCGGCGAGCGCGCTCGCACTGGTGCTGGCCCTCGTGGTCGGCTACGCGATCCGCTACCTCGTCGCGCTGACCGCCTTCTGGCTGCTCGACGTGCGCGGCGTGCAGCTCGTCTACTTCCTCGCCTGCTCGTTCTTCGGAGGCTTCTTCCTGCCCGTCACCCTCTTCCCTCCCGTCCTGGAGGCGATCGCGCGGGCGCTCCCGTTCGTCGCCGTCTTCCAGGTGCCCGCCGACGTCTTCCTGCAGCGCTACGACGCCGCCGGCACGCTCGCGGCGCTGGGCCTGCAGCTGGTCTGGGCCGTGGTGCTGCTCGGGATCGGACGGCTGGTGCAGGGGCGCGCCGTGCTGAAGGTGGTGGTGCAGGGTGGCTGAGACGCACCTCCCGCTGTGGCGGTCCGGCCGCTGGGAGCCGGGCCATGCGCTGCGCTGCTACGGCCACATCGTGCGGATGTGGATCCGGGCCGCGCTCGCCTACCCGGCCTCCTTCTGGATGACCGCCGTCGGCAACATGCTCCTGTCGGGGCTGGACTTCGCGGTCATCGCCGTGATGTTCCTGCACACCCACGCCCTCGGCGGCTGGAGCCTGCCGCAGGTCGCTTTCCTCTACGGCACCTCCGGCCTCACCCTCGGGCTCGCCGACCTGCTCGTCGGCAGTATGGACCAGCTCGGAGTCCGGGTGCGGGACGGCTCCGTCGACACCGTTCTGGTCCGGCCCGTCCCCGCGCTCGCGCAGATCGCCGGCGACCGCTTCGCGCTGCGTCGGCTCGGCCGGGTCACCCAGTCCGGCGCGGTCCTGGTCTGGTCCGTCGCCCACCTGCACCTGGACTGGACGCCGCTCAAGGCGCTGCTGCTGGTCTCGCTGGTGATCTGCGGGACGGTGATCTTCGGCTCGGTCTTCGTCGGCGGTTCGGCCTTCCACTTCTTCATGGCCGACGCGGCCGAGGTGCAGAACTCGTTCACCTACGGCGGGGCCACCATGCTCCAGTACCCGCCGACGATCTACGCCCGCGACATCGTCCGCGGCACCGTCTACGGCGTGCCGCTCGCCTTCGTCAACTGGCTGCCCGCGCTCCACCTGCTGGGCCGTCCCGACCCGCTGGGCCTGCCGTCCTGGTACGCGTTCGCCTCCCCGATCGCCGCGCTGCTGTGCGTCGTCGTGGCCGGCCTGCTGTGGCGTACCGGTATCCGCTCCTACCGCAGTACCGGAAGTTGAACCACCGTCAGCACCAGAAAGGGGTTTGTGCCGTGGACGATGCGCTGATCGAGGTCGAGGGTGTCACCAAGAGCTTCGTGGTCCGTCGCCGGGCCGGCCGGTTCCGGCGCACCAGGACGGTCGTCGATGCCGTCGCCGGGCTGGACTTCACCGTCCGGCGCGGCGAGATGGTCGGCTACATCGGCCCCAACGGGGCCGGCAAGTCCACCACCATCAAGATGCTCACCGGGATCCTGCTGCCCAGCAGCGGGCGGCTGCGGGTGGCCGGGGCCGACCCGGTGCGCGACCGGGTCCGGCTGGCGCAGCGCATGGGCGTGGTCTTCGGACAGCGCACCACGCTCTGGTGGGACCTGCCGTTGCGCGACTCCTACGAGCTGGCCCGCCGCATCTACCGCATCCCCGACGCCACCTACACCCGCAACCTCGCGCGCTGCGTCGAACTGCTGGAGTTGGAGGACCTGCTGGACGTGCCGGTGCGCCAGCTCTCGCTCGGCCAGCGGATGCGCGGCGACATCGCCGCCGCCCTGCTGCACGAGCCCGAGGTGCTGTACCTCGACGAGCCGACCATCGGTCTGGACGTGGTCAGCAAGCGTCGGGTGCGCGAGTTCCTGGCCCGGGTCAACGCGGAGCGCGGTACGACCGTGCTGCTCACCACGCACGACCTGACCGACATCGAGCAGCTCTGCTCGCGCGTCATGGTCATCGACCACGGCCGTGTCGTCTACGACGGCGGCCTCGACGGCCTGCACGAACAGGGCCGCAGTGAAAGGACGTTGGTGGTCGATCTGGAGCGGGAGCAGCCGCCGATCGAGCTGCCCGGCACCCGGCTGGTGCGCTGCGAGGGCACCCGGCAGTGGCTGGCCTTCCCGGCCTCGGCCAGCGCGGCGCCGCTGGTCGCGGCGCTCGCCGGGCGCTACGCGCTGCGGGACCTCTCGGTTCGCGAGCCGGAGATCGAGGACGTCATCGCCCGGATGTACGGGGAGGCGGTGGTAGCGGTGTGACGGCAGGGGCAGGGGCGGTCGGCGGCGTGGTGTAAGGAGCGGATAAGGTTCCCGTCTGTCCGTGCGTCAGATCGACACGGGCATCAACCGTTCGATGGGGGACTTCTCCGTGGCCACTCCGCCGCAGCCGCCCGGCAGCCCGTACGGCGCACCGAACCCGTACGGGCAGCAGCCCGGTCCGTACGACCAGTCCAACCCCTACGGCCAGCAGCCGCCGCAGCCGAACCCTTATGGCAACCCCGTGCCGCAGCAGGGGGGTTACGGCTACCCGCAGGCGCCGCAGCCGCCCCAGCCGCAGCCGGGTGGCTACGGCTATCCGCAGGACCAGCAGCCGCCGCAGTACCAGGTCCCGCCCCAGCCCAGCTACGGTCAGCAGCCCTACGGTCAACAGCCCTACGGACAGCCCGGGATGGAGCAGGGCGGGGGGACCTGCCGGTTCTGCGGCGGCTACCCGGCGACGGACGCGATGGTGCGTTCGCTGAAGGGGCGCTGGTTCTTCTACCGGTACACGCGGCTGCCCGGCCCGTACTGCCGGACCTGTGGCACGGCGGCGGTGCGCGACATGTCCGCGCAGTCGCTGGCGCAGGGCTGGTGGGGCTACGGCTCGCTGTTCATGGTGCCGATCTACCTCTTCATGAACCTCGCGGCGTTCAACAAGATCAAGGCGCTGCCCGAGCCGGCGCCCTACCCGCCGGGCCCGCCGATGGACCCGGGTAAGCCGCTGCTGCAGCGCCCGCAGGCGGCGGGCTTCCTGGTGCCGATCGCCTTCCTCCTGGTGCTGATCCTGGCCGTGGCCGTCTCGCTGGCGGGCAACTCGGGCCCGGTCTACCCGACCCCCGGGCCCTACGTCACCGACTCGCCGACGAGCCTGCCGACGGACACGCCGACCGACACGCCGACGGACCTGCCGACGGACACCTCGATGCCGACCGACCTGCCGACCGACGGCGGCGGCATCGACGGCAACCTCGCGATCGAGGGCCAGTGCGTGAAGAACTACGGCACCAACAGCAGCCCCGACCTGAAGATCGTGGACTGTGGCAGCGGCAGCGGCGTCTACGTGGTGGAGAAGAAGCTGTACGGCACCACCGACACCAGCGGCTGCCCGTCCGACGCGACCACGACCTACACGCACACCGAGACGGACAACAACTTCGTCATGTGCCTGAAGCCGTCGAGCTGACGCCGGCTGATTGCAATTGGTCCAGACCATGTGCAGCATGGTCCGCATGACACGCAGCGCGGGACCAAGGATCGGCCGCGCCCTCCTCACGGTGGGCGCGGCCGCCGCGCTGGCGCTGGTCGCGGGCTGCTCGTCCGGCGAGGGTGACACGGGCGGTGCGAGCAGCCGGACGCCGGCGGTCGTGCCACGGCCCGCACAGCTGACGGTCGGGTCCGGGGCCGGCTTCACCGTCACCTCGCGCACCTCCGTCCTCGCCGAGGGCGGGGCGGACGCCCGGGCCGCGGCGATGCTCGTGGCGGGCGAGCTGGACCTGCCGGGCGGCAGTCCGGCGGGCGGCGCCACGCCCGGCCCCGGCATCACCTTCCGGCTGGACCCGCAGGCCGGTACCGGCCCCGAGGGCTACACGCTGACCGCCGGGCCGTCCGGCGTGCTGATCACCGCTGCGGACGGCGCCGGGCTGTTCTACGGCGGCCAGACACTGCGTCAGCTCCTGCCCGCCGGACGGACGACCGGCACCGTCCCGCCGGTCGACGTGCACGACCACCCGCGCTACGCCTACCGGGGCGGCGGCCTCGACGTGGCCCGGCACTTCTTCTCCGTCGCCCAGGTCGAGTCGTACGTCGACGTGCTGGCGCTGTACAAGTTCAACCACCTGCACCTGCACCTCACCGACGACCAGGGCTGGCGCATCGCGATCAGCAGCCGCCCGCAGCTGACCGCCGTCGGCGGCCTGACCGAGGTGGGCGGCGGCAAGGGCGGCTTCTACACGGCGGCCGACTACCGCGCCATCGTCCGCTACGCCGCGGCCCGCCACATCACCGTCGTCCCGGAGATCGACCTGCCCGGCCACAGCAACGCCGCGATCGTCTCCTACCCCGAGCTCGCCTGCGACGGCGACCCCGCCGCCGCGCCCTACACCGACATCGGCGTCGGCTTCAGCCGGGTCTGCACCACCAAGGAGTCCACCTACCGGTTCGTCGACGACGTCGTGTCCGCGATCGCCGCGCTGACCCCCGGTCCGCTGATCCACCTCGGCGGCGACGAGGCGAAGACGCTCGACCCCGCCGACTACCGGGCCTTCATGAAGCGCGCGATCGCCGTCGGCCACGCCCACGGCAAGCAGGTCGTCGCCTGGGACGAGGCCGCGCCGGAGCAGCCGGACCTGGTCCAGGTGTGGCACCCGCAGTACGACCTGACGGACGACCTGCGCACCGGCATCGCGGCCGCCACCGGCCGCGGCGCGAAACTGCTGATGTCCCCGGCGGACCACACCTACCTCGACCAGAAGTACGACGCCTCCACCACGCTCGGCCTGGACTGGGCCGGGTACGTCGGCGTGCGGCAGGCCTACGACTGGAACCCCGACACGTACGTTCCGGGAGTACCGGCAGGCTCGGTCGCGGGCGTGGAGACGCTGCTGTGGACCGAGACCCTGTCCACGACGTCGGACCTGCAGACCATGGAACTCCCGCGCCTCCCCGCCCTGGCCGAGGTCGCCTGGACCCCGCAGTCGGCGCGCAACTGGTCCGACTTCCGCACCCGCCTCGCGGCCCAGGCGCCGCTGTGGACCGCCCAGGGCTGGACCTACACCAAGGCCGACGGGGTGGATTGGAAGTAGGCGAGCCCCTGGGGACGGGCCGGCCCCTGGAGGTGGGCGAGCCCGCGGCGGTCACACCGGAAGGGACGTCAGCGCCCGGTGGACCCGGTCCACGGCGGCCAGCGTCGTCGACCCGTGCGCGGACAGCCGCAGCTGGTCCGGGCGGACGGTCGCGGTGACGCCGTGCTCGGCCAGGCTCGCCGCGACCAGGACGGGCTCGGTGCGGGGCATCGTGAACGCCACGATGCCCGCCCGCTCCTGCTCGGCCTCCGGCGAGAGCACCACGCCGCCGACGCTGCGCACCGTGTCGATCAGCTGCGCGGTGCGCTCGGCGACGTGAGCCGCGATCCGGTCCACGCCGGTGCGCAGCACCAGCTCCAGCCCCGCGGCGAAGGCGCCCGCCGTCACCGGGCTGAGGTTGGTGAGCGAGAAGCGTGCCGCCCCCACTGCGGGCGGGTGCTCCTGGCTGTCGAAGACGCCGACGTCCTGCACCCCGGTCCAGCCCGTCAGGGTCGGCTCCAGCCGCTCCAGGGCGAGCGGGGAGGCGTACAGGAAGCCGGTCGACCAGCCCGAGCGGAGCCACTTCTGACCGCCGGTCACCACCAGGTCGGCCGCCGCCCAGGGCAGGTCCGTCACGCCCATGCCCTGGATCGCGTCCACGACCAGCAGCCGGTCCGGCCCGATCACCTCACGGATGCCGCCCAGGTCCGCACGGTAACCGGTGCGGTAGTCGACCGCGGAGACCGAGACGGCGACGGTCTCGGCCGTCAGGGCCTGCCGGACCAGCTCCGGCGTCACGCGGCCGTAGGCGTCCGGCTCGAGCGTGACCGGCCGCACCCGGCCCAGTCGGGCCGCTCGCAGCCACGGGTAGGCGTTGGAGGGGAACTCGCGCGCCGGCACCAGCACCGTGCCGTGCGGCAGGCCGAACGCGGCGTGGAACAGCCCGGTGCTGGCATTGGGCAGCAACGCCACCGCCTCCACCGGCACGCCGCCGAGCAGCTCGGCCGCCGCCTCGCGGGCGCGGAGCTCCTGCCGCATCAGCTCGTCCACGGTCGACGCGTCGGCGCGGGCGCTCTGCTCCAGGAGCAGCCGGGTGGTGTCCAGCACGTCCCGGGAGGGCGGGCCGAAGCGGCCGAAGTCGAGGTAGCCCTCGGACTCGGCGAAGTGCTCGGCGTAGCCGGCCAGGCCGCCGGTCGCACCGGGGGAGGGGAAGGACACGGGCACGGAACGGGGGGACGCCATCGTTGATCTCTCCGACGGTTCGACCGTTGTGTTTTCTGGCGCGGATTTTTCTGAGAGACGGGTGACACTTGCACCGTGGATACGCTCCCCAAGAAGCCGGAAGAAGCGACCGACGCGCGAGTAGACCGTATGCCCGCCGGGGCCGGTGCGGTGCGCTACACCGCCTCCGACGAGGTGAAACGGCGTGGCGTGCGTCGGATGAAGGCCATCGCGACCGGCTTCCTGGTGATCGCGACGGTGATCTACGTCCTCACCACCTGGGCGCTGCGTTCGGGGGCCGGCTCCTGGGCGGGCTACGTCCAGGCGGCGTCCGAGGCCGGCATGGTCGGTGCGCTGGCCGACTGGTTCGCCGTGACGGCGCTGTTCAAGCGACCGCTCGGGCTGCCCATCCCGCACACGGCGATCATCCCCACCAAGAAGGACGCCTTCGGCGTCAGCCTCGGCACCTTCGTCGGTGAGAACTTCCTCTCCATCGAGGTCGTCCGCACCCGCCTGCGCGCCCTCGGCGTCGGCAGGCGCCTCGGCCAGTGGCTCTCCGCACCGGGCAGCGCCGAGAAGGTGACCCGTGAGGCCTCCGCCGCGCTGCGCGGCGCGCTGACCGTGCTGCGCGACGAGGACGTCCAGGCCGTCGTCGGCGAGGCGGTCACCCGCCGCGCCGCGGCCCAGCCCGTCGCCCAGCCACTCGGCCGGATGCTCTCCCGCGTCGTCGAGGAGGGCGGCCACCGCGGTGTCGTCGACCTGTGCGCGGTCCGCCTGCACGACTGGCTCGTCGTCCACCGCGAGCAGGTCATCAGGACCATCTCGGAGGAGGCGCCCGGCTGGACGCCGAAGTTCATTGACAACCAGATCGGCGTCCGCGTCTACCGGGAGCTGCTGCGCTTCGCCACCGAGGTCCGCGACGACCCCGGCCACGCCGCGCGCGGCGCGATCGACAGCTTCCTGTCGGACTTCGCCTGGGAGCTGCGGGAGGATCCGGAGACCATCGGCCGCATCGAACGGGCCAAGGCCGACCTGCTGTCCCGCCCCGAGGTGCAGGACCTGATCGCCTCGGCATGGTCGGCGGTGCGCGGCATGGTCATGGAGGCCGCGGAGGACGAGAACAGCCAGCTGCGGGTCCGCATCCGTGACGGGCTGCGCAGTTTCGGCACGCGCCTGGCGGAGGACCCGCGCATGCAGGCCAAGGTCGACGGCTGGCTGGAGGACGCGGCGGAGTACGTGGTCGACACCTACCGCGGCGAGATCACCTCACTGATCTCGGAGACCGTCGCGGGGTGGGACGCGACCGAGGCCTCCCGCAAGATCGAGGCGAACGTCGGTCGGGACCTGCAGTTCATCCGCATCAACGGCACGGTGGTGGGGGCGGTCGCGGGGTTGCTGATCCACACCATTTCGACGTTGGTCTGACCTCGGGGCCGCCCGTGAGAGTGTGTGGACCATGACTGACAACCTGCGCGCCTTCGTGGCGGGAATGCCCAAGGCCGAGCTCCACGTCCACCACGTCGGCTCCGCCTCCCCCCACGTCGTCGCCGGACTGGCAGCGCGGTACGAGGGGCGGACGTCCGTGCCGACGGATCCGGACGCGCTGGCGAAGTACTTCGAGTTCACCGACTTCGGCCACTTCATCGAGGTCTATCTCTCCGTCGTGGACCTGATCCGCGACGCCGAGGACGTGCGCGCGCTCACCTACGGTGTCGCGCAGGACATGGCCCGGCAGAACATCCGCTACGCCGAGCTGACCGTCACCCCGTACAGCTCCGTCAGGCGCGGCATCCCGGGCGAGGCCTTCATGGAGGCCATCGAGGACGCGCGCCACGCCGCGGAGAAGGAGTTGGGCGTCACCCTGCGCTGGTGCTTCGACATCCCCGGCGAGGCGGGACTGGAGTCCGCCGAGGTGACCGAGCGTCTCGCGCTCGACCTGCGGCCGGACGGGCTGGTGAGCTTCGGGCTCGGCGGGCCCGAGATCGGGGTGCCGCGGCCGCAGTTCCAGCCGTTCTTCGACCGGGCGCGCGCGGCCGGCCTGCACAGCGTGCCGCACGCGGGGGAGAGCACCGGGCCGGAGACCGTCTGGGACGCCCTGCGCTTCCTCGGCGCGGAGCGGATCGGGCACGGCACGCAGTCCGTCAAGGACCCGGCGCTGGTGGACCATCTCGGTGAGCACCGCATCCCGTTGGAGGTCTGCCCGACCTCGAACATCGCCACCCGCGTGGTGGAGCGGATGGAGGAGCACCCGATCCGGCAGATGGTCGACGCCGGCCTGGTGGTGACCGTCAACAGCGACGACCCGCCGATGTTCGGCACCGATCTGAACCACGAGTACGAGGTCGTCGCCGCCCTGCTCGGACTGGACGAGGCCGGCGTCGCGGAGCTGGCCCGCAACGGCGTCCGCTCCTCGTTCCTCGACGACGCCGGCAAGGCCCGTCTGCTCGGTGAGATCGACGCGCATCTGGCGGGGTGGCGCCGGGAGGCGTAATCTGACGGCGCGTCAGAGATCTCTGGGGTTCGACGCGTGGGGAGCCGGGATGAGACCGCGGTGGCTGTGGGGACTGCGCCGCGGCCTCATCCTCTTCGGCGAACTGGCGGTCACCCTGGGGCTGGTGACGGTCCTGCTGGCGACGTACGAGCTGTGGTGGACCAACCGCGCCGCCGAGGCCAACGCCGCGCAGACGGTCTCCGCGCTGGAACGCCAGTGGGACGCGCAGGCGCAGCGCCAGGCCCGGCAGCAGGCGCAGGCCCCCTCGTCCGCGCCGGGTCCGACCGCCGGCGCGTCGCCGAGCGGGACCCCCGCGCCCCCGCCCGCGTCCGGAACCGGCGGTGGTGGTCGGGGCGGGAGCGGCGGGACGGGCATCGACTCCATGGCCCGCGACCTCACCGCCTTCGCGGTGATCCGCATCCCCACGCTCGGCCTGGTCTTCCCCGTCGCGGAGGGCGTCGACAAGTACGCCGTGCTCAACCACGGCTACATCGGCCACTACCCCGGCACGGCCATGCCGGGCCAGGCGGGCAACTTCGCCGTCGCGGGGCACCGCAACACGCACGGCCAGCCGTTCCGGTACCTCGACCGGATCCGGGTCGGCGACGCCGTGATCGTCGAGGTCGCCGGGTGGGACTACGTCTACCAGGTCGACTCGATCCTGCCCGAGACCGAGCCGAGCGACGGCACCGTGGTGCTGCCCGAGCCGTACAGCACCGACCATCCCTCCGGCCGCTACGGTTACCGCACGGCCGGCCACTACATCACCCTCACCACCTGCACGCCCCCGTTCACCTCGCTCTACCGGATGGTGGTCTGGGGACATCTGGTCGGCGAACAGCCGCGGCCGGTTACCGTGGGGGCGTGAGTCCACCACCCTCGCAGGCGCCGCGCCTGCCGCACGCGCCCGGCGCTCCCGTCCGGGCCGGCATCCCCGAACACGGCCGGATGCCCAAGTACTACCTCGCCAAGGCGCAACTGACGGAGCTCCTGGACGAATTGGGCGAGGGCGCCACGCTGCCGGCCGAGCGTGAGCTGGCCGAGCGCTACGGCGTCGCCCGGGAGACCCTGCGGCTCGCCCTGCGTGAGCTGCTGCTGGAGGGGCGGGTCCGCCGCCAGGGCCGCGGCACCGTCGTGGCCGGACCGAAGATCGAGCAGCCGCTCGCCCTCGGCTCCTACACCGAGGGCGTGCGCAAGCGGGGGCACACCCCGGGTCGCCGCCTGATCGGCCTGGAGCGGTTCGCCGCCGACGCCGACGCCGCGAGCGAACTCGGCGTCGAGCGCGGCGACTTCGTCTGGCACCTGGAGCGCGTCCTGCTCGTCGACGACGAGCGCGTCGGCCTGGAGAGCACCTATGCGCCGGTGGCGCTGCTGCCGCGCCTGGACGACGACTTCGACCCCGTCGGCTCGTTCTACGCCTATGCCCGCGACGCCGGCGGCCTGGTCTCCGGTGGCGGCGAGGAGCGGATCGAGACGGTGCTCGCCACCCCGCGCGAGGCGTTGCTCATCGGCACGCCCCCGGCGCTGCCCATGCTGCTGCTGCACCGGCGCAGTTGGGACGTGCGGGGGCGGGCGTTCGAGCGCGTCCGCACGCTCTACCGGGGTGACCGCTTCAGTTTCTCCACCGAGCTCCGGGCGGCCGAGTAGCCGTGCCGCCGAAGGGGGAACGAGGCTCTTTGGTCACAAAACGATAACGGGTCTAGTCCAAACGTGCCGCCGCTGTTCATGCTGGATTCACCGGGAAGGTCCCGTCGCGCAACCGCGGAGATCGAAGGTCGTCGGCGTGAAGGTCATCGTTGTGGGAGCAGGAGCGCTGGGGACCATGCATGCCTGGCATGCGGTCCAGCGCGGTCATGAGGTCGTCCACCTGGAGCGCGAGGAGCAGGCGCGCGGCGCGTCCGTGCGCAACTTCGGCCTGGTCTGGGTCGGCGGCCGGTCCGAGGGAGCCGAGCTCGACACCGCGCTGCGGGCCCGTGAGCTGTGGGAGGGCATCGCCGCCGAGGTGCCGGGGGTCGGGTTCCGCCCCTCCGGCTCGCTCACCGTGGTGCGCACCGAGGCGGAGCGAGCCGTCGCCGCCGAGGTCGTCGCCCGCCCCGACGCCGCCCGCCGCGGCTGGGAGTGGCTGGACGAGGACGCCGTCCGCGAGGCCAACCCGGCGCTCGGCGGCAAGCTCCTCGGCGCGCTCTGGTCGCCGCACGACGCCCAGGTCGAGCCGCGGGTCACCCAGCGCGCCCTGCAGGACCACCTGCGCGCCTCCGGCCGGTACACCTTCCTCGGCGGGCGCGAGGTCCGCGAGGTCGTCGGCGAGAACGCCGTCCGCGACGACCGCGGCGAGCTGCACGCCGGCGACCGCGTGGTGCTGTGCACCGGCGCCTGGCTCGGCGGCCTGGTCCGCGAGCTCGCCCCGCAGCTGCCGGTGCGCAGGGTGCGCCTGCAGATGATGCAGACCGAGCCGCTGGACGTGCCGCTCACCACCTCCGTCGCCGACGGCGACAGCTTCCGCTACTACCCCGCCTACCAGGGCCCCGCCCTGGACCGGCTGAACGACGGTCAGCCGCAGCACCCGATCGCCTCCGAGCACAAGATGCAGCTGCTCATGGTCCAGCGCCGCGACGGCTCGCTGACCATCGGCGACACCCACGAGTACGACCAGCCCTTCGGCTTCGACGTCGTCGAGGACCCTTACGCCTACCTGCGCGGAGTGGTCGAGGATCTGCTCGGCCGCCCGATGCCGGCGATCCGCCGCCGCTGGGCCGGCGTCTACGCCCAGTGCGTCGACACCACCCGCGTCGTCCACCGCGAGCGCCTGCGTGAGGGCGTCTGGCTGGTGACCGGCCCCGGTGGCCGTGGCATGACCTGTTCGCCCGCGATCGGCGAGGCGACCGCGAACGAGATGGAGCTGTAGACCGATGGCTGCAACAGCTGTGAAGCAGACGAAGCTGGTTGTCCTCGACATGGCCGGCACCACGGTGGCCGACGGGGGCCTGGTCGAACTCGCCTTCCAGGAGGCCGCACGCGAGCTCGGCGTCGAGGCCGGCAGCGAGCGCCACGCGGCGATGCTCGCCGACGTGCGCGCCACGATGGGCGAGAGCAAGATCACCGTCTTCCGCCGCCTCTTCGGCGACGAGGGCCTCGCCCAGCGCGCCAACATCGCCTTCGAGGCCGCCTACGACCGCCTCGTCGGCGAGGGCCACTGCGCCCCGATCGACGGCGCGGAGGCCGCGATCACCCGCCTGCGCGAGGCCGGCCTGACGGTCGTGCTCACCACCGGCTTCTCCGGTACGACGCAGCAGCGGATCATCGAGACCCTGGGCTGGCAGAAGCTGGTCGACCTGGCCCTCTGCCCGGCGGACGCCGGCCGTGGCCGCCCCTACCCCGACCTGGCGCTCGCCGCGCTGCTGCGCACCGGCGCGGCCGACAGCGTCGCGGAGATGGCGGTCATCGGCGACACCGGCTACGACATGCAGTGCGGCGTCCGCGCCGGCGCGGGCATCGTCGCCGGCGTCCTCACCGGCGCCCACGACGCCCCGCGCCTGCGCGCGGACGGCGCGACCCACGTGCTGGCGAGCGTCGCGGACCTGCCCGCGCTGGTGCTGTAGTTCGGGCTCCCGCAGGTAGTCGCACTGTCCGGGGCGCGGGCAACTGCGCGAGCAACCACTGACGAGCGGATGGCCCTGGAGGTTCGGGGCCCCGTCTCACCGGGTGGCTTGTCGCGCAAGTCCTCGCGCCCCTCAGGCGTGTGCCGCCACGAGGTCCAGGTGGACGGCTGCGGCGAGTGCCTCCGCGCCGGAGTCGCTGAGGTGGACGCCGTCGCCGGAGTCGAAGGGCGGCGCGAGGCGGGAAGGGTCCGCCGGATCCGCGACGGCGGCGGCGAAGTCGACGACCGGCCACGCCTTCTGCGCGGTGACCGCCTCGTTGACGGCCAGTCGGGTCGCCTCGTTGCCCGCTGCGCGGAACGTCTCGTAGACGCTGCCCATCATCGGCGTCAGCGTGCCGAGGACCGGGCGGATGCCGTGCTGCTGTGCGCGCGTCGCCAGGTCGAAGAGCACGGCCGTGATCTCCGGTGCCGTGGCGCCCGCGGGGAGGTCGTTGAGGCCGGCCATGAGCAGGAGATGGGTGGCCTCGGGGACGCCCAGGACGTCGCGGTCGAAGCGGTCGGGCAGGGTCGGGCCGAACAGCGGGCCGAGCAGTCGGTTGCCGCCGATGCCGGCGTTGAGGACGACGCCGGTGGTGCCGACGCGCCGCTGCAGGTGGTCCGGGTAGCGCTGGTCGAGATCCGGCGAGGTGCCGTCGCCGCGGGTGAGGGAGTCGCCGACGGCGACGATCACGGGACCCCGTGCGGGGGCGTCCGTCAGGACCCGGGTGATCCAGTAGAGCGAGCCGAACCGTTCGCTCGAGCCGAGCACCTCGCCCGTGCGCTGGGCGGAGTGCAGGAACGCCCCCGCCCCGGCGTCCGCGCCCAGCACGCAGTCCACGGTCAGCTCGTCCCCGTCGGCGAACGCGAACCCCACCGGATCGCTGGTCGCGGTCCTCCCCGCGGGGATCTCCCAGCGCGTCACGCCGGCGAGCGTCAGCGGTACGGAGTTCACCGTCACCGCGTCGAACACCAGCGGCCCGGTGCCGAACTCGTTGCTGAGGACGAGCCGCAGGGCGCTGCCGCCGCGGCGCACGCGGACCCGTTGGCGCACGGTCTCCGCGGCTGCGAACGCCCGCGGCTGCGGCATGAACGCCGGAGTCACGGCCGGGTCGCCGAGGGCGGCGAGGTAGGTGGTGCTCCAGGTGGCCATGACGGCACCCCTCCCGATCATCGATGCTCATCAATGTCTACGACGATAGTCGATGCAATCGATGGTTGTCGATATGATGGCGTCATGACGACGACAGCAGACGAACGCCATCCGGCGACGGACGAGCTCCGGCTGGTCAAGGTGCTCGGCGCACTCGCCGACCCGGTGCGGGTCGCCATCGTGCGCACCCTGGCGGGCCTCGGCGAGTCACCGTGCGTGGAGCTGCGCCGCGCCGCTGAGCTGACGATCGGCCAGCCGACCTTCTCCCACCACCAGCGCGTTCTGCGGGAGGCCGGCGTGCTGCGCGAGCGCGTGCAGGGCGCGCAGCGGATCGTCAGCCTGCGCGGCGAGGACCTCGACGCCTGCTTCCCCGGGCTGCTGACCGCCGTCCTCGCCACCCACCCCGATCAGGTGCGCTGAGCGCACCCGCATCGGGCTCGTCCTGCCTGGCGGGACGGGGCGCGAGTGCGCCGCCCGGCCGATTAGGCTGGGCGGTGGTCGGGGCAACCAGCGATTCACCAGATCACCAGAGTGGAGACACGGTCGTGGCTCAGAGCAACACCGCCGCCGAAGCAAGCCCGGACGAGAGCGCGAAGCCGGCCGCGCTGCGCAAGCCGATCGAGTCCTGGCTCACCGACATGGACGGCGTCCTGGTCCACGAGGGCACGGTCATCCCCGGCGCGGGCGAGTTCATCGGGAAGTTGCGGGAGTCGGGCAAGCCGTTCCTCGTGCTGACCAACAACTCCATCTACACCCCGCGCGACCTGCACGCGCGTCTGAAGGGCATGGGCCTGGACGTGCCGGAGGAGTGCATCTGGACCTCCGCGCTCGCCACCGCCAAGTTCCTGGCCGGACAGCGCCCCGGCGGCACCGCCTACGTCATCGGCGAGGCGGGCCTGACCACCGCGCTGCACCAGATCGGCTACGTGCTGACCGACAGCAACCCCGACTACGTCGTCCTCGGCGAGACCCGCACCTACAGCTTCGAGGCGCTGACGAAGGCGATCCGCCTGATCAACGCGGGTGCCCGGTTCATCTGCACCAACCCCGACGAGACCGGCCCCTCCACGGAGGGCGTGCTGCCGGCCACCGGCTCGGTCGCCGCGCTGATCACCAAGGCCACGGGCGTCGAGCCGTACTTCGTCGGCAAGCCCAACCCGCTGATGATGCGTGAGGCGCTGAACACGCTCAACGCGCACTCCGAGTCCACGGCGATGATCGGCGACCGGATGGACACCGACATCAAGTCCGGCATGGAGGCCGGCCTGAAGACCTTCCTGGTGCTGAGCGGCCTCACCTCGCAGTCCGAGGTCGAGCGCTTCCCGTACCGTCCGTCGCGGGTGGTCAAGTCGGTCGCGGAGCTGGTCGACGAGATCTGAGCACCTCGCTCACGCGCTCGACGTCCCGCTGGGCCGTTCGGGTGGCACGGCACCGCCGTGCTCACCCGGGCGGCCCAGCCCGCGTTTGGGGCACGGGGCGATCGTCATATTTCTCACGGTGCGTCAGCTCTTCCCGGCTGGCGGATCGAAGGGACGACGAGACGATGGCGAAGCGGCGGAGGGCGATCGCGGGGGTACTCGCGTCCGCCGCGCTCCTGGCGGTGTGGTGCACGGGCCCGGCTCTCGCCTCGGACGCCGCCCCCGGTGGCGGCACGACGCTCGTCACCGTCGGCGGCGCCCCGGCGTCGGGCGCGGCGGGGTCCGCCGCAGCCGACCGGGCCAAGGCCCAACCCCCGGTGGTGCTGGCGACGATGACCGTCGACCCCGCGCAGAGCCGCGCCGGTGCCGCCGTCGACCTGCGAACCTTCGCCGACTGCGGAGGTACCAGCACCGGTGAGGTCCGCTCGGCGGCCTTCGCCGCGCCCGTCGGCCTGGCCCTGGCGGAGGACGGCGGCCTCTACGCCGCCGCCCGGATCGCCCCCGACGTCAAACCCGGCAGCTACCTCGTCCACGAGTTCTGCGCGGGCCACCCCGTCGCCGCGGGCCGCCTCACCATCGCCGACCTCGGCGCCCCCGCGACGGGAGGCGGCTGGCGCGCGCTCCGGGTCCGGCCGACCCCCGCGAAGGCGCCGGCCCCCACCGCCGCTTCCTCCCTCCCGCGCGACGCCGCCATCGGCCTCACCCTCGCCTCCCTCGCCTGCGTCGGCGCCTTCTCGCTCCACCGCCGCTACCGCCTCGCCCCGGTCGACGCCGATGCGTGACCGCAGGAGGGACGCCGAGGCCCGACGCCGTTCGCAGGGAGAGGACCGCGGTGCGGCTCCGCGGGGCATGCGGGGAGAGGACCGTGGTGCGGCTCCGCGGGGCATGCGGGGAGAGGATCGTGGTGCGGCTCCACGGGGCTCGCAGCGCGGCAGCCGCACGGAGGGCGACGGCACCCGGGACGTGCCGACGCAGCCCGGCGCGGCCGCGCGCGGGGTGGGGAGCGGGGAGCGGTCCCCGTCGGCGCGGACCGCCGGACCGAAGCGGACCGCGGACCAGGCTGCTCGGGCCGGTCGCCCGTCCCGCCCGGGCCCGCCCGACGGCGGTGGGCGCGGTGCCGTCCCACCCGGCTCGCGGTCCGGCAGCCGCCCGGAGGGCGCACAGGTGGGCAGGGTGTCGGCGGATGCGGACGCGCGTGGCGTTCGCGGTGCCGGTGGCCTGCGTGGCTCCGGGCGCGGTGGCCGCCCGGGGGGCGTGCGGGGTGCGGTGGCGCCGATGACGGCGTCGACGTCGACGTCGGCGGGGCGGAGGACGGTGGGGCGCAGGGCGGTGGGTGGCGTCGAGGTGGCGCGGCGGGTTCTCGGGCGGCTCCGGGGCCGGAGGGAGTCGCAGGCCGCCGGGAGCGGCCGCGTTCGGCCGGGTGCGCTCAGCGCGGCGCTGAGCGCCTCGCGGCTGAGGGCGCGACGACGGGCCGCGCCCCGCCTGAACGCGGCCCCCGCCGTGGCCGCGGCAGCCCGACGGCGCGACGGATTGAAGGCCGGGACGAGAGGACCCGCGCGGGCCGTGTGGAAGCGCGGGCCGCTGCGGGGCCTGCGCCGCAGGCGGGTGCTGGGAGTCGTCTCGGGCACGCTGCTCGCGGTCGCACTCGGTGGCGTGCTGTACGGGGTCGGCCACGGACACCGTGCCGTCCTGCCGGTGGCGGGCGTGGCCCGCGGCGGTTCGTCGCGCAGCGGCTCGGGGTCGGACGCAGTCCTGCCCGGCGCCGTCGCGCCCGGCCGCAGCACGCCCGGCGCCGGCGCACCTGGCGCGGTCGCGTCGAGCGGGGGCGCGCCCGCCGCCGGGCCCGCGGCGCTCGCCCGCTCGACGCCGTTGGTGCTGGCGATCCCGTCGGTGGGCCTCCAGGCGCCGCTGCTGGGGCTCGGGATGGACGGCAGGGGCGCGGCCGAGCTGCCGCCGTTCTCGCTGCCGCGCACCGCGGGCTGGCTGCGGGACTCGGCCTCGCCGGGGGAGGCGGGGACGGCCGTCGTGGTCGGGCACGTCGACACCACCACGGGCCCGGCCGTCTTCTGGAACCTCGCCGCCGTGCGGGCGGGCGCCGAGGTGGACGTGACGCGGTTGGACGGCCGGACGGCGGTCTTCACCGTGGACCGGGTGCACGCCTACCCACGGGCGCAGTTCCCGGCCGCGCAGGTCTACGGGCCCTCCCAGGGCGCACAGTTGCGCGTGGTGACCTGCGGTGGCACGTTCGATCGCAGCCGACGGGAGTACAGCGGCAACGTGGTGCTCTTCGCGCACCTGAGCGGCGTCCGCTGAGCTCAGGTGCGTACAATGTACGCACCTGATTGGAGGAGGCCGTCTTGGCGGAGGCGCGTACGCCCGTGTGGGCCCGGACCCGGAGCACCGGGCGCGGCCCTCAGCCGTCCCTGAGCGTCGAGTCCGTCGTCGGCGCAGCCATCGCGCTCGCCGACGCGGAGGGGCTGGAGTCGGTGTCGATGCGCCGCATCGCCTCCGAGCTGAGCGTGGGCACGATGTCCCTCTACCGCTACGTCGAGACCAAGGACGACCTGCTCGACCTGATGATCGACCAGGTCATGGGGGAGGGCGAGCGCCCGCCCCGTGACCGGGACTGGCGCGTCGAGCTGCGCGGCATCGCGCTGCGCTACCGCGCGCTCGTGCTGCGGCACCCGTGGGTGCTCGGTGTCTCGGCCTCCCGCCCGCCGCTCGGGCCCAACGTGATGGACAACAGCGAACGGATGCTGGCCGCCATGGACGGTCAGGGCCTCGGCATCGACGCGACGGCGGGCTTCGGCTGGACCGTGATGGCCTACGTCCGCGGCTTCGTGATGGGCGAGATCGCCGAGGCGGAGACGATCCGCCGCACCGGTGTCACCGAGGACGAGTACCGCCGCACGGTCGGGCCGTACCTGATGGGGGTGTTGGCGGAGGGACGGCACCCGCTGATGGCCCGGTTCGTCCACGAGGCCGACGACCACCCCGATGTGGACCAGGCCTTCACGTCCGGGCTGGACACCGTTCTGGACGGTCTGGCGGTCTCGCTGGAGCGGATGCAGGCGGTCCGGGCCGGGAAGCCCGGTGACCGGTCCGGAGTGTCGGTGGCGGGCGATAGCGTTTCCACGACGCGTTAGTCACCAGGCGCCAGTCATCAGACCAGTCGCCGGACGGCCAGGCCCGGAGGATCCCGTATGACCAAGACCGCTCCCACCGACGAGTTCGTGCTGCCCGAGTCGTGGCGCGCGGCGCTCCAGACCGAGGTGGAGCAGCCGTACTTCCACGAGCTCGCCGAGTTCGTCGCCGCCGAGCGGGCCACCGGCCAGGTCTTCCCGCCCCAGGGCGAGGTCTTCGCCGCGTTGGAGCACACCCCGCTCGACCAGGTGAAGGTGCTGCTGCTCGGGCAGGACCCGTACCACGACGACAACCAGGCGCACGGCATGTGCTTCTCCGTGCGCCGGGGCATCAAGGTGCCGCCGTCGCTGCGCAACATCTACAAGGAGCTCGGCACCGACCTCGGCCTCACCGCGCCCAAGCACGGCAACCTGGAGGAGTGGGCCGACCAGGGCGTGCTGCTGCTCAACGCGGTGCTCACGGTCCGCGCCCACGAGGCAGGCTCGCACGCGGGCAAGGGCTGGGAGAAGTTCACCGACGCCGTCATCAAGGCTGTCAACGCCCGCCAGGAGCCGGTGGTCTTCGTGCTGTGGGGCGGCTACGCCAAGAAGAAGCTCCCGCTGATCGACACCACCCGCCACGTGGTGGTGCAGAGCGGCCACCCCTCCCCGCTCTCCGCCCGCCACTTCCTCGGCACCAAGCCGTTCTCGCAGATCGACAAGGCTCTGGCCGACTTCGGTGCCGCCCCGATCAACTGGGAGCTCAGCGAGTGAACTGAAGTGAAGCCACGGTGACGGTTGCGCCCGACGAGCCGACCAGGGTCAGGTACAGGTCGTGGACCCCCTTGGTCGGCAGGTGCAGGGTCGCCGTCACCGTGCCGCTGCCCGCGGGCAGGTCGAGGGCACCGATGGTCGGGCTGCTCGGGGAGTCCACCCGGAGCTCCAACTTGGCCGTGGTGGTGGCGCGGTAGCCGAGCGTCACGCCCGTCGCCGCCGTCAGCTCGGAGCCGAAGTCGTAGCGGGGCAGTTCCGCCGTGGCCCCGTTGCCGCTCAGCGTGGGCAAGGACGGTGCCGGTCCGGCGACCGTCGAGGCTCGGCCGGACCGCTGCAGTACGGACACGTAGTCGACGACCATCGGCACGCCCGGCCGGGTGTCGGCCGTCGGCGTCGTCACGCCCTTCGGGGCCAGCGCGTCGGGGAACTGGCCGCCGACGGCGACGTTGAGCAGGAGGAAGTCCCCGGCGGTGGTGGCGGCCCGCCACGCCTCGGGGGAGACGTCCGACGCCTTGACCGTCCAGTAGTCGACACCGTCGAGGTACCAGCGCAACTCCTCGACGGGGCCACTGCGGTCCCACTCCAGGGCGTAGGTGTGGAACCCGCTGCGGCAGGCGCCCGCCGCGCAGGGCGTGGTGCCCCCGAGGCCGACCTTCTCGTTGCAGGGACCGCCCTGGCCGACGCCGCAGTGCATCGTGCCGCGCACCGTGTTGTCGCCGTTGACGTTCTCGACCACGTCGAACTCGCCGATGCCGGGCCAGGCGTTGGGGTTCGTCCGCTCGCCCGCGCCCAGTGCCCAGAACGAGGGCCAGTAGCCCAGCGCGGCGGGCCCACTCACCTGCGGCAACTGCAGCCGGGCCTCGAAGCGCAGCACCGAACCGGGCGCGGGGCGGAAGTCCGTCCGCCGGGTCTCGATGCGGGCGGAGGTCCACCGCCCGGCTGCGTCGCGCTGTGGCGTGATCAGCAGGTGACCTTGACCGTCCTGGCGCAGGTTGGCCGGGTCGGTGGTGTAGCGCTCGACCTCGCCGGTGCCCCACTGCGGGGCACCACCGGGGTAGCCGGTGCCGGTGTCGACGACCCAGCTCGCCGGATCCGGTGGCGCGCCCGCCGGCCCGCCGAAGTCGTCGCGCCAGACTGTGGACCAGCCCGGCGGCGGCGTCCCGACCGCGCCCGGGCCCGTAGACGAGCTGCCGTCCGAGCTGCCGGACGCGGGCGCCCCGCCGCGCAGCAGCGCGTACCCGACCGCTCCCGCCGCCAGCAGGGCCAGGACGACCCCGAGCAGCACCGATCCGCGCGCCGCCCTCACGACACCTGCACCCACCGCGCCACGGACGGAACTCCGGCCTTGTTCACGACGAACAGCATGTACCAGCCCGGCGGCACCAGTCCGCTGCTCTGCGGAATCGTCACACTGACGCCCGAACCGTCCGCTGCGCGCGTCAGCGGCAGGGCGATGCTGCGCTGCTGCACGTCCGTGGCGTGGGTGACGGAGGAGGGCCGCATCAGCCGGGCCGAGGCGATGTCGCCCGCGGCGGACGTGCTGAACCTGGCCGTCTCGCCGAGCCGCAGGTCCTGCGGGCCGCCGGTGACGCTCGGTCGGGCGCCCTGCTGGTAGAGGTAGGCGGGGGTGTAGATCTCGATGCGCTGCTCGAAGAACTGCGGGCCGACGTCCTGCTTGTTGCCGAAGAGCGGGTTGGAGCCGAGGGTGACCACGCGGCCGTCCGGCAGCAGCAGCGCCTCGCTGTGGTAGTCGCGGCCGACGGTCGGGTCGGCGGCGGGGGTGAAGGTGTTCGTGTCCGGGTGGTAGACGTCGGCCTTGAGGATGTCGCTGCCGCGCTTGCCCCGGTAGTCGCTGGAGCCGCCGGTGGTGAGCACGGTGTCGTCCGGCAGGACCACGCTGTTCAGGTAGCGGGTGTCGCCGCCCGGCAGGTTCGGGCCGGGGACGAAGTGCGGATCGGCGGTGGCCAGGTCGGCGATCGCGGTGCGGTCGGTGGACACGGCGGACTCGCCCGGCGCGCCACCGCCGAGGAACATCACCTTCTGGCTCTGGGCAGGGGGCAGCAGCACCGACGAGGAGGTCTCGGTCAGGTCGGGCCTGGTCAGGCCGGGCACCACCTGGAAGGTGTTGGTCCGCAGATCCCACAGGCCGGGCGTGCGGCCCTTCTTCGGGTCGCCGTAGCCGGCGTTGGAGCCGGAGTAGAAGAGCTTGTCGTTCGCGGTGAGGAAGAGCGCCGGGTAGGTGGCGAAGTACCGGTTCGGGCCGGGCGTCCACTTCTTGGTGGCCGGATCGAAGATCTCGTTCTGGCCGTTGAGGATCGAGCCGGTGTCGTCGAGGCCGGAGACGGCGACGACCTTGCCGTCGGCGAGCGGCGCCAGCGTCGGGTACCAACGGGCGTACTGCATCGGGTCGACGAGCTCGTACTGCTCGCTGACCGGGTCGAACTCGTAGGACGCCTTGATGCCCTCGAAGTTCTGGTCACCCATGTTGATGTTGCCGGTCATGCCGTAGAGCGTGTTGGCGTCGTTGCCGACCAGCCCCGATATCTGGAACCTGGTCTGCGCCTTGACGTTCTGGCCCTGGCCGGCCTTGGCGGCGAGCACGAAGACGGCCTGCTGGGTGTGGCGTACGACGGTGCGGAACCCGCCCGGGGCCTTCCGGTCGGTGACCCGCACCTTCTGTGCGGGACCGAGCACGAGCGTGTCGTCGGAGAGGTAGCGGCGGCCGTCGGGGGCGGTGAAGACCGTGCCCTTGGGGACGGTGCGGGCCTTGTTCGGGTCCTCGTTGAAGACCTGCATGGTGCCGCCCGCCGTGGTGACGGCGGCGCCGAGCACCTCGTACCGCAGCGTGCCGCCCGCCACCAGCAGCTTGCCGTCCGGCAGTTGGGAGTGGCCACCGCAGAACATGTCGGCCGGCGTGGGGATCAGCTTGTAGCTGTTGCGGACCGGGTCCCACAGCAGGGTCTTGAACGTCCCGGCCTTGAAGTTGTCGGAGTCGTTGCCCGAGCCGGCGATGATCAGCACCTTGCCGGTGCGGAGCAGGCTGGCGTGGATCGCGTTGACGCGGAACTGCTGCGGCAGCACCAGCGTGCTCCAGGAGCCGTACTTCGCCTTGTAGGCGGGCTGGGCGATCTCGTACGCGTGGTACTGCTGCTGGGCGAAGGAGACGGCGGCCGGGGCGTTCATGCCGACCACGGTCAGGACCAGGCTGCTGCCGAGCGCGAGCCGCTTGGTGCGCAGCGAGAGGGGGCGGCGGCTGAAGCGGCCGGCCTTGGACGGGAACGGACTCACGAGGACTTCCTCCGGGCGGAACGGGCCGCGTCGATGCGCCAGATGACGATCGGCAGCAGGCTGGTCGCCAGCGCGATGCCGGCCCAGATCCGCATGGCCAGGTAGGTGTTGTGGGTGACGAAGGAGGCGCCGAGCGCGGCGCCGAAGATCAGGGCCCAGAGCAGGTGCGTGCCGAAGGTCAGCACCCCGTCGCCGCTGACCGACCGGCCCTTGGGGGTGACTCGGAAGCCCGTCGGGATCCGCAGCAGGGCGGCGAGGAACGAGGTGGCGTAGATCGGGGTGGCGAGCGCGCCGATGGCCATGCCGCCGACACCGGTGGAGCCCGGCTTCTCGTGCGGGCTGATGTTGTGGCGGCGGTTCACCGCGTACAGGCCGATCTGCAGCAGCACCGCGTCGCTGTAGAGCATCATCCACGTCGAGGTCGGGACGGTGACCCCGGAGGCGCCGAGGACCAGGTAGAGCACGCTGCTGACCGCACCGAGGATGCAGGAGATCGCCGACATCGGGTAGAAGGTCAGCATCAGCAGGTAGTTGACCATCCGGCCGGGGGACAGCCGCCACATCCGCCACCAGAACTGCTTGAGCAGCGTCTCGTAGGTGCCGCGGCTCCAGCGGGACTGCTGGCGGAAGAAGTCCGTCCAGGAGCTGGGGCCCTCGCCGACGGCGAGCACGTCGGGCGTGTAGACCGAACGCCAGCGTGCCCCCGTGGCCGGGTTGCGGCGGGTGTGCAGCATCAGGCCGGTGGCCATGTCCTCCGTCACCGAGTCGTGGTAGCCGCCGACCTGGCGCAGCGCGCTGACCCGCAGCACGTTGTTGGTGCCGACCAGCATCGGCGCGTGGTACTTGTTGCCGGCGCGCTGCACCACGGAGTGGAAGAGGAACTGCTGGCTCTCGGCGGCCTTGGTGATCAGCCGGTGGTAGTTGCCGTAGACCTGCGGGCCGACGACGAAGGCCACGTCCTGGTCGCGGAACCAGCCGAGGGTGCGTTCCAGGAAGCCCGGGTGCGGCACGTGGTCCGGGTCGACGGCGGCGAGGTAGTCGTACTGCTCGCCGTGGACGTGCAGCCAGGCGTTGTAGTTGCCGTGCTTGGTGCGCGCCCGGAAGGAGCCCTTGCGGGTGTTGAACCCCTCGACGCCGCGCCGGGTGAAGTGGTGCACGCCGAGCTCGGCGCAGAGCGCGCGCAGTTCGTCGGTGTCGCCCTCGTCGAGCAGCCAGACGTGCAGCGTGCCGGTGTGGCGGATCCGCACCGCGGCCTCCAGCGTGCGGCGCAGCATCTCCACGGGCTCCGAGCCGGGCACGGCGGTGGTCAGGAAGGCGACCCTGGTGCCGCTCTGGGCCCGCACCGGGACCGGGTCGCGGGCGAACAGCGAGCCGTGCGCGTTGGAGACCACCTGGAGCAGCCGGAACAGCTCGATCACCACGATGCAGGCGAGCACCGTCTTGTCCAGCGCCAGCAACCAGGTGCGCGGATCGTAGGGCCGGGTGGTCCAGTTGCGCGGCAGGACCATCCACACCAGCAGTGCCAGCTCCATGAGCGGGGCCAGCACCATCAACGCCCAGACCCGGCGCCGGTTCGGCGCGTCGCTGAGCAGCCTGCGGTAGGCCACCCGGTACGGCCCGGCGGGCGCGTCGGCGACCGGACCGGCGAGCCGGCTGAACCGCTCGTAGTCGTAGAGCGGGACGTTCGTGCGTACCCCGGGATCGGGCGGAGCCTCCTGCTCCTTCGTGACCCGGGGCGCGGCAGACGTTTGCGTCATGTGCGACAACCCCCCTTGGACCGCGGGCCCGGACTCCGGGCGTGCGGCCAAACCCCCACAAGCCATGCGGAAACAGCCGGTTCCCCCCGGAAACGGCCGTAGCAACAAGCCTGCACGGCGTTACGGGCCGTAAGCAATCGGCTCCGGAAAATTAACGCGAAAGAGGGACCTGGTTCCGGACCCAGGTCCCTCATCGAGTGAACCTCGTCTACGTAATGCTACAAACCGGTTAAATGCGGAATGGCGCCTCCGTGACGGTGCGCAGTTCGTCGACGGTCACTCCGGGCGCGGTCTCCACCAGGCGCAGCCCTTCGGGCTCGACGTCGAAGACAGCGAGATCGGTGATGACCCGGTGCACCACCCGGCGGCCGGTCAGCGGCAGCGTGCAGCGGCGCAGCAGCTTGGGGCTGCCGTCCTTGGCCGTGTGCTCCATCACGACCACGACTCGGCGCGCGCCGTGCACCAGGTCCATCGCGCCGCCCATGCCCTTGACCATCTTGCCGGGGATCATCCAGTTGGCCAGATCCCCCTCGGCCGAGACCTGCATGGCCCCGAGGATCGTCACGTCCACCCGCCCCGAGCGGACCATGCCGAAGGACGCCGCCGAGTCGAAGAAGCACGCCCCGGCGAGCGTCGTGACGGTCTCCTTGCCCGCGTTGACCAGGTCCGGATGCTCGGTTCCGGCGATCGGGTACGGGCCGGTGCCGAGGATGCCGTTCTCCGAGTGCAGCACGACGTGGACGTCGGCGGGCAGGTGGTTGGGCACGAGCGTGGGCAGTCCGATGCCGAGGTTGACGTACTGCCCGTCCCGCAGTTCCGCTGCGGCGCGGGCGGCGAGCTGGTCGCGGGTCAGGGGTGTCGTGGTCGTCATCGTGCGTTCTCCTCGGTGGCGGTGCGGGTGGTGCGGCGCTCGATGCGCTTGTCGTCCGGATCGGCCAGGACCACACGGTCGACGTGGATGCCGGGGAGGTGGATCGAGTCCGGATCCAACTCGCCCGCGTCGACGATCCGTTCGGCCTCGACCAGGGTGATGCGGCCCGCGGCCGCCGCGAGCGGGTTGAAGTTGCGGGCGGCGGCGTGGAAGACGAGGTTCCCGTGCCGGTCCGCGACGGCCGCGCGGACCAGTGCGAAGTCGGCGGTGATCGCCTCCTCGAGCAGGTGGTCGCGGCCGTCGAAGGTGCGGACCTCCTTGGGTGGCGAGGCGAGGAGCACGTGGCCGTCCGGCCCGTAACGCCACGGCAGCCCACCCTCCTCGACCTGCGTACCGACGCCGGCCGGGGTGTAGAACGCGGGAATCCCGGCCCCACCCGCGCGCAGCCGCTCGGCGAGGGTGCCCTGCGGCACGAGCTCGACCTCCAGCTCGCCGCTCAGGTACTGCCGGGCGAACTCCTTGTTCTCGCCGACGTACGACGAGGTCATCCGGGCGATCCGCCCTTCGCGCAGCAGCAGGCCGAGTCCCCAGTCGTCCACACCGCAGTTGTTCGACGTGACCCGCAGCCCGCCGACGCCGGCGCCGACGAGCGCGCCGATCAGCGTCGACGGGATCCCGCACAGCCCGAACCCGCCGACGGCGAGGGAGGCCCCTTCGGGTATGTCCGCGACGGCCTCGGCCGCGGAGGAGAGGACTTTGTCCATGGGGAGGGTTCCGTTTCAGATGGGGGACGTTGCAACACCTCAGGGGCGCGGGGAACTGCGCGACCATCCCCCAGCCTTCGGCCGGGAGGTGCCCCCATCCCACGCAGGTAGAGCCCCGAACGAGCAGAGCCATCCGCTCGTCAGTGGTTGCTCGCGCAGTTCCTCGCGCCCCTGAGGTGATTGCAACGTCCCTTGAGTGCACCAGCTATGGCGATCGGCCACATGCTTCCCGCAGGGGATGCAGCTGCCGGTCACATGTCCCGGCAAGGGCCCCGCTCCTACGGTTCCGGCATCCACCCTGCAGACCGAGGAGCCGCAGCCATGAGCACCAACCGCCCGTCCGCTTCCGCCAGACGCGCCGTCGCCTACCTCGCCGCGGCCGCCGCCACTGCCCTGCTCGCGGGCTGCGCCTCCGCCGGGACCGCCGGAACCGCGGCGAGCGGCGGCAACGCGTCCGCGCCGGTCAAGGTCGGCCTGCTGTACTCCAAGACCGGTCTGCTGGCCGCCTACGGCGCGCAGTACGAGCAGGGCTTCCAAGCCGGCCTCGCCTACGCCACCCACGGCACCGGCAAGGTGAACGGGCATCAGGTCGACGTGATCGAGCAGGACGACACCGGCGACCCGGCGACCGCCGTCGCCGACGCCAAGGACCTGATCGGCAAGGGCGTGAAGATCCTGGCCGGCACCACGGACTCCGGCATCGGCCTGCAGCTCGCGCCGCTCGCCGCACAGAACCAGGTGCTGTACGTCTCCGGCCCGGCCGCCACCGACGCGCTGACCGGGATCAACAAGTACACCTTCCGCTCGGGTCGGGAGAGCTACCAGGACATCGCCGCGGCCGGCTCCTTCGTCGGCGACCCGAGCGGCAAGAAGATCCTGGTGCTCGCACAGGACAGCGCGTTCGGGCAGGCCAACGTCGCCGCCGTCAAGGCCGTGCTGGGGGCGAAGGGCGCGACGGTCACGCAGGTGCTCGCACCGCCGAGCGCGCAGGACCTGACGCCGTTCGCGCAGCAGGTGAAGTCCGCCAAGGCCGACCTGGTCTACGTCGCCTGGGCCGGCGCCACCGCGCCCGCGCTGTGGACGGCGCTGGACCAGCAGGGCGTGCTCGGGTCCACCAAGGTCGTCACCGGCCTGGCCGGGACCGCCTCGTACCCGATCTTCGGCAACGCGGGCAGCAAGGTCGACTTCCTGGCCCACTACTTCCCGGGCGCGGGCGGCAACAACACGGTCGAGACGGCCATGATCAACGGCATCAAGCAGGCCGGCGGAACGCCGGACCTGTTCTCGCCGGACGGGTTCACCGCGGCGCTGATGATCGTCCACGCGATCCAGGCGTCCGACAGCGACACCGGCGCCATGGTGAAGGCGCTGGAGGGCTGGTCCTTCGACGGACCCAAGGGCGCGGAGCAGGTGCGCGCGTCCGACCACGCGCTGCTGCAGCCGATGTTCCAGGCCACCCTCACCGGCTCCGGCGCCTCGGCGCAGCCCAAGCTGCTGACCGCGCTCACGGCCGACCAGGTCGCGCCGCCGGCCAAGACCATCGCGGGCTGAGACGCGTGACGACCGACACGCACCAGGCGCCGCCGGTGCTCCGCCTCACCGACGTGGGGTGGAGCATCGGCGGCGCGGTGATCCTGGACGACGTCTCGCTGGAGGTCCGCGAGGGCGAGTTCCTCGCCTTCATCGGGCCCAACGGGGCAGGCAAGACCTCGCTGTTCAACCTGGTCAGCGGCCTGAACCCGGTCAGCCGGGGCAGCATCCGGCTGGACGGCGCGGACATCACCCGGCTCGCCCCGCACGCCCGTGCCCGGCGCGGGCTGGGCCGCACCTTCCAGACCTCCAGCCTCTGGCCCGCCATGACCGTCGCCGACCACGTGCGTCTCGCCGCGCAGGCGGCCCAGGGCGGCTCGTACCGGCTGTGGCGCCGCGCACGCCCGTTCACCGCCGAGGTGACGGCGACGCTGGAGCGCACCGGCCTCGCCGACCGTGCCGACGCCCTCGCGGGCTCCCTCTCGCACGGCGAGAAAAGGAAGTTGGAGCTGGCCGTGCTGCTGGTGGGCGACCCGCGGGTGATGCTGCTCGACGAACCGATGGCCGGCGTCAGCGCCGAGGAGGTGCCCGCCCTGACGGAGCTGATCCGCTCGCTCCACCGCGACGAGGGCCGCACCGTGATGATGGTGGAGCACCACATGGACGTCCTGCTGGGCCTGGCCGACCGCCTGGCCGTCATGCACCACGGCACCCTGCTCGCCCTCGACGTGCCCGACACCGTCATGGCCGACGAGACCGTGCAGTTCGCGTACCTGGGGGAGGAGTTGTGACCTCCTCCCTGCTGTCCGTCCGCGGCCTGAAGGTCGTTGTCGGCGGCCGCCACATCCTGCACGGCGTCGACCTCGACGTCGCCCCGGTCGGCGTCACCGCGCTGCTCGGCCGCAACGGCGCGGGCAAGACGACGACGGTCCGCGGCATCCTCGGCCTGGTCCCGCGCACCGGCTCGGTGATCTACGACGGCCTCGAGACCAACGGCCTGACGACGCACCGGATCGTGCAGCGCGGCATCGGCTACGTCCCCGAGGACCGCGGCATCTTCGCCTCGCTCACGGTGGCGGAGAACCTGCGGCTCGCCGAGCGCGATCCCGACCCCGCCTACGACCTGGTCCACGAGCTCTTTCCCGAGCTCAGACAGCGCGCCCGGCAGGCCGCCGGGACGCTCTCCGGCGGACAGCAGCAGATGGTCGCCATCGGCCGCACCCTGCTCAACCGCTCCAACCGGCTCGTCATCGCGGACGAGCCCACCAAGGGCCTCGCGCCGCGCGTCGTCACCGAGGTGGCGGTGGCGCTCGAACGCGCCGCCCAGGCCGTGCCGATCCTGCTCGTCGAGCAGAACCTGGCCCTGGTCCGGCGGTTGGCCGACCACTGCGCCGTCCTCGCCGACGGCCGCACCGCCCACGCCGGCCCGGCCGCCGAGTTGCTGGCCGACGCCGACAAGTCCCGCACGCTGCTCGGCGTCGGCCGCCGCGCGGACACGGCCCCGGCTCCCGTTGCTCCCGCTGCCCCCGCGACAGGAGGGGACCACTGATGTCCACCGTCGTCCTGCTCAGCGTCACCGGGCTCGGCCTCGGCGCGCTGTACTTCCTCGTCGCGTCCGGCCTCTCGCTCATCTTCGGCCTGATGGACGTGCTCAACTTCGCCCACGGCGCCCTGCTGTCGATCGGCGCCTACGCCACCTGGTGGGCGGCGAGCCACTCCTTCGGCTACCCGCTCGCGCTGCTCTTCGGCACCGCCGTCGGCACGCTGGCCTCCGTCGCGCTCGAACTGGGCCTGATCCGGCCGCTGTACCGGCGCCCCCGCGAACAGGTCCTGGCCACCGTCGGCGTGGGACTGGCCGTGCCGGCGCTGCTCTCCGCGATCTGGGGCGCCGACGCCCGCACCTTCCCCGTCCCCGCCTCGCTCGGCGGGACGTTCACGCTGCTCGGCGCGACCGTGCCGGTGGACCGGCTGGTGCTGATCGGTGCGGCGCTGGTGGTCCTGCTCGCTCTCAAGGCGTTCCTCGGCCGCACCCGGCACGGGCTCGTCGTGCGCGCCGGCGTCGAGGACCGCGCCATGGTCACCGCCCTCGGCATCGACGTGCGCAGGGCGTTCACCCTGGTCTTCGCGATCGGCGGCGCGGCGGCCGCCCTCGCGGGTGGCCTCGCCGGCCTGTACTTCGGCTCCGTCGACCCGACCCAGGGCAGCTCACTGCTGATCTTCGGCTTCGTCGTCGTCGTGATGGGCGGCCTCGGCTCCGTCAGCGGCGCGGCCGTCGCCTGCGTCGTGGTCGGCCTGGTCCAGCAGTTCGCCAACTACTACAGCACCGCGGGTCTGGGCGACCTGTCCGTGGTCGTCTTGCTCGCCGCCCTGCTGCTGGTGCGGCCGAGCGGCCTGACCGGGAGGCTCGCGTGAACGTCCCCGCCCTACTGCGCCCGCTCCGGCGGTGGTGGCCAGCGCTCGCCCTCGTGGTGCTGGTCCTGCTTCCGTACAGCGCGCTGTCGCTGCCCGGCCTGCTGGACGGGCCGATCGGCAGCCCCGGCAGCCTGCAACTGCTGGCGCTCTGCCTGGTCTTCGGCGCGCTCGCCACCGGTTACGACCTGCTGCTCGGCCGCACCGGCCTGCTCTCCTTCGGCCACGCCCTCTACTTCGCCGCCGGGACGTACGCCACGGACCTGCTGCTCACGCAGACCGGCCTGGGCTTCTGGCCCTCGGCGGCGCTGGGCCTGCTCGCGGGCGTCGTCCTGGCCGCACTGCTGGGTTCGGTCAGCCTGCGGATGACGGGCATCGGCTTCGCCATGGTCACCCTCGCGTTCGCGCAGGCCGGTTCGATCCTGGTCGAGCGCGACCCCGGCGGGGTCACCGGTGGCGAGGAGGGCCTGGCCGCGACCGGCCTGCCCGGCTGGCTCGTCGGCATCCAGCACACCGCCAACCTGTACTGGATCGCCCTCGCCTACCTCGTCGTCACCCTCGCCGCCGTCCAGTGGGCGGTGCGCTCGCCGATCGGCCGCGTCTGGGAGGGCATCCGCGAGAACGAACGCCGGGTGGAGGTGCTCGGCCTGCGCCCCTACGGCTTCAAGCTCGTCGCCTTCGTCCTCGCCGGAACCCTCGCCGCCCTCGGCGGAGTGGTCTATCTTCTGCTCACCGGCGGGGCCACCCCGCAGGCCACCACCTCCGACTTCACGCTGTCGCTGCTGGTGATGGTGGTGCTGGGCGGCTCCGGCAGCCGCTGGGGGCCGCTTGTCGGTGGCGTGCTGTACACCTGGGCCCAGCATCGACTCGCGAGCCTGGCCGGCTCCGGGACGATCGCCGGCCTGCCGTCCGTGCTGCGGGTGCCGCTGTCGCAGCCGCTGTTCCTACTGGGGGTGCTGTTCGTGGTCATCGTCTACGCCCTGCCGGGCGGGGTCGCCGGTCTTCCGGCCCGCTTGCGGGGGAGGGGAGCTCAGGCATGAGCGCCGTTCCGGAGTTCGAGGAGCTGTCCGTCCCGGTCGAGGGCGGCGAGTTGAGGGTCCTGCGGTGGGCGGGGTCGTCGTCGGCCGCATCCGGGTCGTCCGACGGGCCCGTCGTGCTGGCCCTCCACGGCATCACCGCCAACGGCCTCGCCTGGGGCCCGGTCGCCGAGGCGCTGGACGGCCGCGTCACGCTCCTCGCCCCCGACCTGCGCGGTCGGGCGGCGAGCGCGTCGACAGACGGCCCCTGGGGCATCGGCCGCCATGCGGACGACGCCGCAGCGGTCGTCCACGCGCTGGCGGGCGGCGGCCCGGTCACGTTGACGGGCCATTCGATGGGTGCGTACGTCGCTGCGGTGGCCGCGGTCCGGTATCCGGCCCTGTTCTCGTCCGTCCTGCTGGTCGACGGCGGCGTCGGCTTCCCCCCGCCTCCGGGCCTGGACGGTGACGAACTGCTCACCGCCGTGCTCGGCCCGGCGATGGCGCGGCTGTCGATGACGTTCGCCTCACGCGAGGCCTACCGGGAGTTCTGGCTCGCCCACCCGGCCGTGGGCGGCGGCTGGTCCGAAGCGGTGGACGCCTACCTTCAGCGGGACCTGGTGGGGGAGGAGCCGACGCTGCGCTCCTCCTGCGTCCTGGACGCCGTTCGCGTGGACGGCATGGGCGTGTTCGACAAGGAGGTCCTCTCGGCGGTGCACGAGCTGTCCGTCCCGTCCCGCCTGCTGATCGCGGAACGCGGCCTGCAGAACGAGCCGCAGGGCCTGCTGGACGCCTCCCGCATCGCCGCCGCGGGCGTGGACACGCTCCGCGTCCCCTTCGAGGTGGTCCCGGACTCGAACCACTACTCGATCCTCACCGCGCCGGCCCACGCAGGGCGCATCGCAGACCTGCTGGTGGCAACCTCATAGGCGCGCGAGGCTCTGCCAATCAACTGCGTGCGCGACAATCCCCCAGCCTTCGGCCGGGAGGTGCCCCCTCCTCGCGCCCCTGAAGGCCGCTACGCGGCCTCAGCCAGCGACTCCGTCGCCGGCGCGGCGGCGCGGTTGCGGGCGCGCTGGCGGGCGACCTTGCGGGCGACGAACGCGCTGATCGTGGTCGTCGCCGCGAAGGAGACGGCCATGCTCAGCCAGAACGTGTTGAACGCGTTCTCGTTCAGCCAGCCGACCGCGATGACGTAGAGCGACCAGACCGCCGCCGACACCGCGGACCAGCGGACGAAGTGGCGCGGCGGCGCCACCGCCGTGCCGACCGCCAGGTCGAGGACGCTGCGTCCGCCGGGCACGAAGCGGGCGATGACGACGGTACGGCCCGGCTTGCGCTCCAGCGCGGACAGGACGGTGGCCGCGGCTTCGACCGTGCCCGCACGACGGCCGATCCAGCGGCGCGCCCGCGCGCCGCCCCGGCGGCCCAGCCGCAGCAGGACCAGGTCGGCGGCGAAGGACGCCGCCGCGACCCCGGCGATGAGGATCGGCAGCGGGGCGTGTGACTCACGCGACTCCAGCACGGCCGCGACCACGATGGACGCGCTGGGGACGAACGGGAGGAACGCGTCGGAGAAGACAGCCAGCAGGGCCAGCAGGTAGAACCACGACGATTCCAGGTAGCCGAGCATCACGTTCACGCCCACTGCACCTTGCCCGTTCCTGTTCGGTCGTCGTCTGCGTCGCTACCGGTCCACCCACGTTCCGGACCAGCCCTCCCACTGGTCGACGACCAACGCTAGCCGGTGCATCATGCCATCGGACACGCACCCCACGTGTCGGTGCTCACTCCCTTCTTACCTGGGAGAACGCTGGGAACACGCTCCGCTGCCGGACCGAGACGGTCCGCTATCGCATCGTGACGCCTCGTTCACCCGCCGGCTGACTTGACGTCAGCCGGACGACCCTCCCGCTTCCTAGCGTTGTCACCATGACCGCCACGATTCCGGCCTCCGCCGCCCCGGCCGCGCCCACGCCTCCGGCGGGCCGCGGAGCGTCCGCCGCGGCCCGTACGCGCGCTGGACGCCTGCGCGCGGTCGGGCCGGTGCCGCGCCTGCGGCTGCAGGCCGGCGCCGCGCTGCTGCTGCTCGCGGCGCTGCTGGTGACGGCGGTGCTCGGGTTCGCCGACACCGTCGCGCGGGTGCACCAGCTCACCGCCGTCTCCGAGCCGCGCGCCGCCGCGGCCGGACGGCTCTACCAGGCGCTGGCCGACCTTGACGCGCAGCGCGCCAAGTCCCTGGTCATGGGCTACTCCGCGCCGGATCCGGCCGACCCCACCGCCGCGCCGGTCCTCGTCGACGACGGCGTCCTGGCCGCGCTGACCGCGCAGGCGGACCAGCGCGACGCGTCCGCCGCCCTCGCGCAGCTCGCCGCCGCCGAGCCGGAGCAGGTCCAGGGTCTGCTGAACGCGTTGAACCTCTACGACTTCTGGACCGGCACCGAGGAGTACTTCGTCGGCACCCAGGCCGATCCGGTCGTCGGCCATCCCGTGGCCGGCGCCGTCGACAACTACGCCCAGGCCGACGCGCTGCTCGGCTCCCAGCTGCTGCCCGCGGTCGACGCCCTGCTCGGCGACGCCGACCGGCAGGTCTCCCAGGACCGCGCCGCCGCCCACGACGCCGCCCTCGCCTACGCCGGGGTGCTCGGCGGGCTCGGTGTGGCGACCGTGCTGGTGCTGCTGTGGTGGCAGCGCGACCTGATGGTCCGGCACAACCGCGTCTTCAACCGGCCGCTGGTGGCCGCCACGGTGTGCGTCGCCGCGCTGCTCGTCGGCACCACCTCGGCCCTGCTCGGTGCCGCCGGAGAGGTCGACTCCGCCGTCTCGGCCGGGTACACGCCCTACGCCCGGCTCTCGCAGGCGTCCGTCGCCGCGGCGGACGCCGAGGCGCGGCAGAGCCGGTGGGTCGTCGACGTCGACTACCGGTCCGCGCTGGCCGCCGACTTCCAGGGCGACGCCGCCCGCGTCAAGCAGCTACTGGCGGCTGACACCTCCCCGGCGGCGGCCGTGGTCCGGCAGCGCTTCGACGCCTACCTCACCTCCGACACCGGCCTGCGGCAGGTCGCCGAGAGCGGCGACGTCAACGGCGCGGCGCTGCGGCTGACCGGCGTCGGCCGGGACGACGCGGCGTTCTCCTACTACGACTTCTCGGTCCACCTCGGCGCGCTGGCGGCGGCCGACGCGGCGGCCTTCAGCGCCCACGCGTCCGCCGCGGCCGACGACCTGTCCGGCTGGGCGGCGGTCTCCGCGGCCGGGCTCGGCGTGGCGATGCTGCTGGTCCTGACCGGCGTCCGCCCGCGCCTGCGCGAGTTCGCCTGAGTGGATCGGACTCAGTGGCCGGACGAGTGCCGGTAGAGGTAGTCGACGACGGGGACGGTGCCGCTGACCCCTTCCTGGTACATGAACGGCGAGGTGCGGAAGGTGCCACCGACGATGACGCTCGGCATCTCGTCGGTCTGGTACGCGTCCCGCAGCGCGGGCGCCGCCTGCGTCTCGTCCTGGACCTGCTGCGACTCGTAGGCCTGCTGCACCGCGCGCGGGTCCATCCCCTCGCCGGCGGCCCAGTCGAGCACGGCCTGCTCGGTCGTCAGGTCCATCCCCTCGTCGCGCACGGCGTGGAAGACCGGGATCGCCTCCCGCTGGGAGACGCCCAGCTTGTCGAGGGTGTAGAAGAGCCGGGCGTAGGCCGTCATCACCGGCTTGTCCGGCCATGCGGCCGGGATACGGCGGATCACCACGGGCGGGTTCTGCCGCGCGGCCCAGTCGTCCAGCGGCTGCTCCAGCTGGTACGAGTGCGCGCAGTTGTACCAGAACACCTCGGTGACCTCGCGCGGCGCCGTCTTCACGGGGTGCGCCAGCCGTACGTACTCCTGCCCCTCGGTCGGGGCGGCGTCGGCGGTGACGCCCGTCGGGGCGGGCGCGGGCGCGGCGCCGAGGAGGGTGGAGCAGATGGCCGCGGCGAGGGCGAGCCGGATCAGAACGCGCATGTACGCACGATGGCAAGCCACCCGTCGCCGCACCGCCCGGACACGGCGGCGGCACGCCGGTTTCGCCCGATCGGGGCGCGGCCGATAATTCGTTTGCCGCCGCCGGGGGCCTCGCTTACCGTGGATGACGTACCTACTGCCGCCCGTCAGGAGAAGGCCCTTGCTTCGCTGAGCTCGGAGACACGTCCCCGACCTCAGCTGTGCTGTGCCCTCTTCCGTTTCCGGGCGGCTTTTGCATGCCCGTGCGCTGTCGCGCTGACGTGCTTTCGCGCTGACGTGCTGTCGCGATCGAAGGGCTTTCCGTCGGGTCTCCGTGTCTCCCACGTGTCGCTGGATCACTTCACCCAACGCCACCGGGAGCCCCGCATGTCACAACCCACCTTCCACGACCCCGCCGTCATCGCCACCGGCCTGAGCTACGCCTGGCCCGACGGCACGCCCGTCCTCGACGGGCTGGACTTCTCCGTCACACCCGGCCGCACCGGCCTGATCGGGCGCAACGGCAGCGGCAAGTCCACGCTGCTGCGCCTGGTCGCCGGGGACCTGACCCCCGACGCCGGGCAGGTCCGCATCCGTGGCACGCTCGGCTACCTGCCGCAGCGTCTGCCACTGGACGTGGAACTGCCCGTCGACGTGGCCCTCGGCATCGCTGGCCCGCGCCGCGCCCTGCACGCCATCGAACGCGGCGAGGTGACGGAGGAGAACTACGCCGCCGTCGGCGAGCAGTGGGACGTCGAGGAGCGCGCGCAGGCGGAGCTGGACCGGCTCGGTCTCGGCCACCTCGGCCTGGACCGACGCCTGGCCGAGCTGTCCGGCGGCGAGGCGATCCTGCTGGGCCTGGCCGGCCAACTGCTGCGCGGCCCGGACGTGCTGCTGCTGGACGAGCCGACCAACAACCTCGACACCGGTGCCCGCGAGCGGCTCCACCAGGCCGTCACCGAGTTCCGCGGCACGCTCGTCGTGGTCAGCCACGACCGCGCGCTGCTGGACCTGGTCGACTCCGTGGCCGAGCTGCGTGACGGCGAGGTGAACTGGTTCGGCGGCAACTTCAGCGCCTACGAGGAGGCGCTCGCCGTCGCCCAGGAGGCGGCGCACCGCGACGTCCGCGTTGCCGAGTCCGATCTGCGGCGCCAGCGCCGCGAGCTGGTCGACACCCAGGTCAAGCTGGCGCGGCGCCAGCGCTACGGCCAGAAGATGTTCGACCAGAAGCGGGAGCCGAAGATCGTCATGGGTGCGCGCAGGCGCGCGGCGGAGCAGTCCGCCGGGCGGCTGCGCAACGAGCACGAGGAGAAGGTCCGCCTCGCCCGGGAGCGCCTCAGCGAGGCGGAGCTCGCGGTGCGGGACGACGACGAGATCCGCGTCGACCTTCCGGCGACCGAGGTCCCGGCGGGCCGCACCGTGCTGTCCCTGATGGACCTGCTGCCCCGGTACGCGGATCCGCTGGGTCCGCGGGTGGATCTGGAGCTGCGCGGACCGGAGCGGGTGGCCCTGGTCGGTCCGAACGGGAGCGGCAAGACGACGCTGCTGCGGACCATCGTCGGCGAGCTCGGCCCAGTGGCGGGCGAGGTGCACGCCCCCGTGCCGATCCGGTACCTGCCGCAGCGGCTGGACCTGCTCGACGAGGAAGCGAGCGTGGTCGCGAACGCGGCCCGGTTCGCGCCTCAGGCCACACCGAACGCGCTGCGGGCGCGGCTCGCCCGCTTCCTCTTCCGCGGCGCGCGGGCGGACCAGCCGGTCGGCACACTCTCCGGCGGCGAGCGGTTCCGCGCCGCTCTCGCGGCGCTGCTGCTGGCCGAGCCCGCACCGCAGCTGCTGCTGCTGGACGAGCCGACCAACAACCTCGACCTCGCCGGCGTCCGCCAGCTGACCACCGCGTTGGCCGGCTACCGGGGCGCGCTCATCGTGGTCTCCCACGACCGGCGCTTCCTCGCGGAGCTGGGGATCGACCGGACGGTCACGTTGGGCAGGTGAGGAACCCGTCAGGGGCGCGGGGAACTGCGCGACAAGCCACCCTGCGTGGTGAGTCGCTCAGCGAGCAGGGCCATCCGTGGTGGGTGGTTGCTCGCGCAGTTCCCCGCGCCCCTGGGGGAACGCTCAGCCGCCGGTGGCCGACGTCGCGGGAGCCTTGATCGGGGACATGAACCAGTCGAACCAGATCGACGCGGAGACGAAGAGCCCGATCAGACCCAGCACCACGCCCGCCCACGCGACCGCCTTGACCCAGGAGGGAACCTCCTTGCTGGACAGGAACGAGCCGCCGAACAGCGTCGCCGCCCCCACCAGCACGGCGACCAGCGCGAACGCGCCGTTCCACTCGGCCATGCGGTGCCACGCCTCGGTGTAGGCGTTCTTGATCACGTCAGCATTGGTCTTGGCGCCGATCTGGCCCAGTACACCCTGACGCTGCTGGATGACCGTGCCGAGGTACGTGCCACTCAGCGACACCACGCCCAGCGCCGCGGAGACGATCGCGGACGCGCCGCCGAGGACGCCCTTGGAGACGCTCTCCTGCGTCAGCGCCTCCAGCTCCTCGTCGGTCAGGTCGTCCAGCTCCTTCTGCTCGGGGCTGAGGACCGTGTTCGCGCGGGGTGCCCACGCGGTCTTCTGGGTGACGCCCATGGAGACCGTCTTGGGATCGGCGACCTGCGCGTCGTCGGACATGGGGGCGGCGGGGCCGAGGCCGGGGAGGCCGCTGGGGGCGGAGGTGCCGCCCGGGGTGGTGGGACCGGGAGTCGTCATGCGGGGCACCCTAGGGCTTCTTTGTGAGGAGCGGATGAATTCTTGACTCCTTCATGGGATTCGCGGCCTGCCGGAGCTGGCCACGCCACGCGGACTCGGGTGTCGCTCCTGTCCATCCCCACCAGAACCGGGGCTCAGGTCTTGTACAGAGTCGCACCCATGTCTCGCTGGTCCCGCCTCGTAGGGTCGTAAGGGTGAGCTGGTTCCCCGCCACAGCGGGAAGCCGTTCCGTGCCGACCTTGGAGTGTTCTGCGATGACCGTCCTGCGTGAAGCCCCTGTCAGCACGAGCGATGCGCACGGCCGCGTCGCCGAGCTGGCTGCCATTCGTGAGCAGGTGCTGGCGGGGCCGAGTGCGGCGGCCACCGAGGCCCAGCACGCGAAGGGCAAGCTGACCGCGCGCGAGCGTATCGCTCTGCTGCTGGACGAAGGCTCCTTCAGCGAGGTCGAGCCGCTGCGTCGGCACCGGGCCACCGGCTTCGGACTGGAGGCGAAGAAGCCCTACACCGACGGTGTGATCACCGGGTGGGGCACGGTCCACGGCCGCACCGTCTTCGTCTACGCCCACGACTTCCGGATCTTCGGCGGCGCGCTGGGCGAGGCCCACGCGCAGAAGATCCACAAGATCATGGACATGGCCATCGCGGCCGGCTGCCCGCTGGTGTCGCTGAACGACGGCGCCGGCGCCCGCATCCAGGAGGGCGTGACCGCCCTCGCCGGCTACGGCGGCATCTTCCAGCGCAACACCCGCGCTTCCGGTGTGATCCCCCAGATCTCCGTGATGCTCGGCCCGTGCGCCGGCGGCGCGGCCTACAGCCCGGCGCTGACCGACTTCGTCTTCATGGTCCGCGAGACTTCGCAGATGTTCATCACCGGCCCGGACGTGGTCAAGGCCGTCACCGGTGAGCAGATCTCCCAGAACGGTCTCGGCGGCGCGGACGTGCACGCCGAGGTCTCCGGTGTGGCGCACTTCGCCTACGACGACGAGCGCAGCTGCCTGGAGGAGGTCCGCTTCCTGCTGTCGATGCTGCCGCAGAACAACCGCGAGACCCCGCCGACCGAGATGACCGAGGACCCGGCCGACCGTCGCTGCGAGGCGCTGCTCGACCTGGTCCCGGCGGACGGCAACCGTCCGTACGACATGCGCAAGGTGATCGAGGAGCTCGCCGACGACGGCCAGTTCATGGAGATCCACGAGCGCTGGGCCACCAACGTCATCTGCGCGCTGACCCGCATGGACGGCCAGGTCGTCGGCATCGTCGCCAACCAGCCGCAGTCGCTGGCCGGCGTGCTCGACATCCACGCCTCCGAGAAGGCCGCGCGGTTCGTGCAGCTGTGCGACGCGTTCAACATCCCGCTGGTCACGCTGCTGGACGTGCCGGGCTTCCTGCCGGGCGTCGACCAGGAGCACGGCGGCATCATCCGCCATGGCGCCAAGCTGCTGTACGCGTACTGCAACGCCACCGTTCCGCGCATCTCGCTGGTGCTGCGCAAGGCCTACGGCGGCGCCTACATCGTGATGGACTCGCGCTCCGTCGGCGCCGACCTGGCCTTCGCCTGGCCGACCAACGAGATCGCGGTCATGGGCGCCGAGGGCGCGGCCAACGTCATCTTCCGCCGCGAGATCGCCGCCGCCGACGACCCCGAGGTCAAGCGCGTCGAGATGGTGCAGCAGTACAAGGACGAGCTGATGCACCCCTACTACGCCGCCGAGCGTGGCCTGGTCGACGACGTGATCGACCCCGCCGCCACCCGCGAGGTGCTCATCCGCTCGCTGCAGATGCTCCGCACCAAGCACGCGGACCTGCCGGCCCGCAAGCACGGCAACCCGCCGCAGTAAGCACATCCCAGTCGTTACCCATCTCCGCACCGCACCGCACCGTACCGAGGAAGGCAGCAAACGATGACCTCCGCCACTGTGCCGATGGTCCAGATCGTCAAGGGTGAGCTCGCCGACGACGAGCTCGCCGCGCTGACCGCCGTCCTGATGGCCCGCGCCGCCGCCGCGCAGCGCGCGACCCAGCCCCGCTTCGCCCACGGCAGCCGCCACCCGCAGGCCCGCTGGCGTCGCCTGGAGCGCGTCTCCAGCTACCGCAACCCCGTCAGCTGGCGCTGACCGGCCGGCTGGCGTTGACCGGCGCGACACCGGCAGGCGGAGACGCGGCAGGCCGGCCCTGGCCAGGCCCATGATCATGTGGGTGGGCCATGATCCCGGACCCGCCTGCCGTGCGCCGCGCCTTCCCAGCCCTTCGAGCCGACGTCGGCCCGCAGCGCCGACGCCGATTCGATCCTCACCCTGCTCAGCCTTGCCGCGGCCGAGCGCTTCCACGTCCAGCACCTGGGGCTGGATGCGCCGAGGCGCACGACCGAGCGCGTCGTTGGTGAACCGACCTGGTGCTGGTCGGCCCGAGTGGCCGACCCGGACGGCTGCCGCCTGGTCCTCTGCTCCCTCGCCTGGTGCTGACGCCCGGCCCGCCGGGGCCGATGCGGAGCGCTAGAGCCACTGCAGCAGCTTGCGCATGCAGCCCTCCACCAGGGCGGCCGGGCCCGCGTCGCCGTCCAGGGGGGCGTCCGAGGCCGCCCAGGTCTCCAGAGCGAGGCGGATCGCGTCCGTCGCGGCGGCGGCGATCATCTTGAGCTCGAGTGCCTCGGCATGCCCCGCGAGGCCGGGCAGGGCGGCGAGGACGTCGGTCAGCTGCTCCTCCGACTCCTGGTTCACGCGGTACCAGACCGCGCGCAGCGCCGCGTCGTCCGCCGCGGCACGCAGCAGGCCGCGCGTGCCCTCGGCCGCGGCCCAGCCGTGGCCGAGGGACCAGCCCTCCGTCTCCGCCGTCAGGGAGGCGCGCGCCGCCCGGACCAGTGCTTCGCGCAGTTCCGCGCCCGCGGTGTCCGCCGCCTCCGTCGCGACCAGCGCGCGCCAACGTGCGCCGCCGGCGCTCAGCAGAGGGGAGACCGCGTCCTCCTTGCTGCGGAAGTAGCGGTAGAAGGTGCGCAGCGCGATCCCCGCCCGTCCGGCGATCTCGTCCGCCGTGGTTCCGTCCGGCCCGCGCTCCGCGAACAGTTCGGCGGCCGCGCGGGCGATGTCGAGCTGCGTCGCGGCCTTGCGTCGCTCCGTCAGGGAGGGCTGTGTCGTCACGCCGTCCACCCTAACGCCGCCGTAGGCGACCAGTGCCGCATCGGCACGCAATGCATGTGTGGCAAAACGTGCCACCTGGGCGTACGGTGTCTATCGACGCCGAGAACCTCGACGTCAAGAGATTCGTATCGAAACGGAGCAGCCATGAACCGCTACGAGGGTCGTCGAGTCCTGATCACCGGCGGGGGCTCCGGCATCGGACAGGCCACCGTCCTGCGCGTCCTCGCCGAGGGCGGTCACGTCGTCGCGGCCGACGTCGACGAGGCCGGCCTGAGCGCCACCCGCAAGCTCGCCGCCGACGCCGGCACCGACGCCCGCCTGCACACCGTGCAGGTGAACATCGCCGACGAGACCTCCGTCCGCGAGGCGGTCGCCACCGCGCTGGCGGCGCTGGGCGGCAACGGGCTGGACGTGCTGGTCAACGCCGCCGGCATCCTGCGCTCCTCGCACACTCACGAGACCACGCTGGAGCAGTTCAACAAGGTCATCGCGGTCAACCTGACCGGCACCTTCCTGATGATCCGCGAGTCCCTCCCCGCGTTGCTGCAGGGCGACGGTCCGGCCGTGATCAACTTCAGCTCCACCTCGGCGAGCTTCGCGCACCCCTACATGGCCGCCTACGCGGCCAGCAAGGGCGGCATCCAGTCGATGACGCACGCGCTCGCGGCGGAGTACAGCAAGCAGGGCATCCGCTTCACCTCCGTCGCCCCGGGCTCCATCTCCTCCGGGATGACCGACGCCAGCGGCACCAGCACGCAGAACGCCGGCCCGGGCCTGCCCGAGGACGCGGACTTCTCGCTGTTCATGAAGCTCACCCCGGCTCTCGGCAGCGGCTTCGCCGGACCGGAGGCGGTCGCGGGCGTCGTCGCGATGCTCGGCTCGGCGGACGGTGCGTTCGTCACCGGCACCGAGATCCGCATCGACGGTGGCACGCACTACTGAGTCACCTGAGTCACCTGAGTCACGAGGCTCACGGGGGTCACCGAGGAACGCGAAGGAGGGGCGGCCTGCGGCCGCCCCTCCTCATGCCTCTCGGTTCATCTCAGTTCGTCTCGGTCAGCAGGGACCGTTGTCCGTCCAGACTCCGGCCGCGCCACCCGGGGTGTCGGCCTCGGTCCACCACTTGGCGGTCCACTGGTGGCCGTTGTAGCTGACCACGGCGCCGCCGTTGTACGCGGTGGTGGAGCTCCACGCCGCCGCCGTGCAGGTGCCGCCGCCGCTCGTCGGCGAGGAGCTGGCACTTGCGCTCGGGCTCGCACTCGCGCTCGCCGAGGCGGACGCACTCGCGCTGGCCGACGGCGTGCCGGTGGGCGGGGTCGCGCCCGCGAACTGCACGTCGTACTTGGTGAAGTCCCAGCTGTTCTGCGGCACGCTGCTGCAGATGCCGGACGTCTGGCCGTTGTTGTCCGCCGGAGTGCACTGGCGGTCACGGTTGATCGACCAGAAGGTGTACCGGGCCATGTGGTTGGACTCGGCGAAGTTCAACACCGTCTGGAAGTCGGACTGGTAGAAGTACTCGCCGCTGTCACTGCGGCCGTTCATCATCGAGATGCCCTCATGGGCGTAGGCCGTGGCGCTGCTCCAGCCGAAGGTGTTCATCAGCATCGTGTTGAACTGCTGCAGCGCGGAGATCTGGCTCGCGGCACCGTTGAACCCGCCGTCGAACGGCATGATGGAGAAGTTGTTCGGCGTGAAGCCGTCCGTCTTGGCCTGGTTGAGCATCTGCTGCCCGAACCAGCCGGTTCCGGACGTGGTACCGGGCGTGGTCACCGAGATGTACAGGCCCGGGTTGTTCTGCTGCAGGATCTGCGCGGCGCCGATCTCGTTCGCGACGGCCGCGGTGTTCTCGTACTCCGGCTCTTCGAGGTCGAAGTCCATCGCGTGCAGGCCGTACTTGTCGATGACCTGCTGGTACGCGGCGGCGGTCGCGGCCGGCGTGCTGCAGGTCTGGCCGAGCTTGGTGCCGCCGTAGCCGCCGATGGAGACGGAGACGTCGCCACCCGCGGCGCGGATCGAGGCGATGGTCGCCGCCACGCTCGTGTCGCTCGACACGGCCGCGGTGCCGCCCCAGGTCGGGGTACAGCCGCCGCCGTTGGGGGCGAGAATGAAGGCGAGCTGGAAGGCCTTGAGGCCGGTCGCCGCCATCACGTCCGTGGGGTTCGGCGGGTTGTTGTCGAGCGGCATCAGATACGGCGCGGCGGCGTACCAGTTACTGCTGAGCGCGGTGGTGGTGCTGGCCTGGGCACTGCCGCCCATGGACGCCAGCAGCCCGCCGGCGGCGAGCGCCGCGGCGCCCACCGTCGCGAGCACGCGGTTGGGGGTCAAGCGGAACACCTGGACACTCCTTGTGGGGAGGAGGACGAGGACAACTGCGGCCGGACGCGGGCAGGTGTGCTGTGGGGGTACGCCTGCTCGGGTCCAGGGTCCAGAGTGGCGAGATGTCGACGAGGCGTCAAGGGAATGGACTAGACCTAGGGCTAGACCAATACTCTCTTAAGACTCGACCGGGGGCCGGGCGACGACGAGTCGTCCCCTGTCGCGCCGACTCAACCCGCGACGACGGCGACCACCGTCGTCCCGTGCGCCACGCCGCCGGCCTGCAGGCGCGCGAACAGCGCGCACAACAGCTTCGCCTCGTACGTCGGATCCAGCACGACACCGTGCCGCCCCTCGAAGTCCCCACGGAACGCGTCCACTTCGGGCGCGCGGCGTCCGTAGCCGCCGAAGACGGCCGCCTCGGCGTCCACGGTCCAGTGGCCGCGCACACCGCCGAAGGCCTCGCGCTGCAACGCCCGGGTCTCCTCCGCCAGATCGGCATGCGCCAACGCGGCAAAGCCGAGCGCCCGTTGGTCCGGCCCGAGCCCGGCCGCCAGACCGGCGAGCAGGCCGCCCGTGCCCACCGAGCAGACCACCAACCCTGCGCCGATGTCCCGCAGTTCCTCGCCCAGGGAGACGCAGCCACGCACCCCGTCGGCGTTGCTGCCGCCCTCCGGAACCACCCAGGCCGGCCCGTACCGGTCCCGCCAGACCGCGAGTGCCTCCGGCTCCATCCGGGACCGCCAGGCGCTGCGACTGATGAACTCCAACTCCATCCCGTCGGCCGCCGCCTGGGTCAGCACAGGGTTCAACTCCCGCCCACGCAGCTCGTCCCCGCGCACGATCCCCACCGTCCGCAGCCCGGCCTCCCGCCCGGCCGCAGCAGCCGCACGCAGGTGGCTGGAGTAGGCGCCGCCGAAGGTCAGCAGCAGACCCGTCGGCCGGGCGCGCTCCAGATTCGGCTGCAGCTTGCGCCACTTGGAGCCGCTCACGGGAGGGTGCAGCAGGTCGTCGCGCTTCAGCAGCAGCCGCACGCCCGCACGCCGCGCGCGCTCGTCATCCAGCTCCTGCAGGGGGGACGGGCTGAGCGATCTCACCCGAGCAGGCCCCACGCCTCGGCCACCAGCTCGTAGGAGCGTCGCCGCGCCTCGTGGCCGTGGATGTTGCTGGTGACCATCAGCTCGTCCGCACCCGTGCGCTTACGCAGCTCCTGCAGACCCTCGCGCACCTGGTCCCGGTCGCCCACGACCACGTTGGTCAGCCACGCGTCGACGAAGTCGCGCTCCAGCTCGCTGTAGGGGTACGCCTCGGCCTGCTCGGGCGTTGGCACCAACCCGGGCCGTCCGCTGCGCAGCCGCAGCATCGCCAGCGCCCCCGACCCGGCCAGCCGGCGTGCCTGCCGCTCGTCGTCCGCGGCGACGACCCCGACCCCGATCAGCGCGTACGGCTCGGACAGCACCTCCGACGGGCGGAACGACTCCCGGTACAGGTCCAGCGCCGGCACGGTGTTCGCCGCGCTGAAGTGGTGCGCGAACGCGAACGGCAGCCCGAGCCGCCCGGCCAGCTGCGCGCTGAACCCGGACGAACCCAGCAGCCACACCGGCGGCCGCCCGCTGCCGGGAGCGCTCGCCTCCCCGGGCACCGCCTTGAGCCGCTCGTACAGATGCCCGGCGGGGAAGTCCGCGTCCAGGAAGTGCAGCAGCTCACTGAGCTGCTGCGGGAACTCGTCCGCCGCGTCCAGCCCGGCCCCGCGCCGCAGTGCCCGCGCCGTCGCGGGGTCCGTACCCGGCGCGCGCCCGAGCCCGAGGTCGATCCGGTCCGGGTGCAGCGCGTGCAGCAGTCCGAACTGCTCCGCGATCACCAGCGGCGCGTGGTTCGGCAGCATCACCCCGCCCGACCCCAGCCGTATCCGGCTCGTGTGCGCCCCGAGGTGCGCCAGCAACACGGCGGGGGAGGAGCTCGCCACCCCGGGCATCCCGTGGTGCTCCGCCACCCAGAACCGGTGGTAACCCCACTCCTCCGCGCGCTGCGCGAGCGCGGTCGTGGCGGCCAGCGCCTGGGCGGGGGTGTAGCCCTCGCCAACGGTCGCCAGATCCAGGATCGACAGCGGCGCCTCGGTCGTGCCCGGCTCGGTCGCCCGGGTTCGCTCGGTCGTCCCGGTTCGCTCGGTCGCCCGGATGGCCTCGGTCCCGTCGGTTCCTTCGGTCCCCGCGGTTCCTTCGGTTCCTTCGCTTCCCTCGGGGATGGTCTGGCTCATCGTGCGGCTCCACGGATCATGGGTCATGTGGCGGCGGTCTGTGTCGCCTCCTGCCCCCAGGCCAACCCCCGTCCCCGCCGTCCTGTTCCCCGACCCGCGCCGGGAACCGCAGCGACTCACCCGAACGTGACACCCCTCACAGGGAACGTCCCGCTCATCGCCTGCCGGGAGGACCGCATGCACGACGGCTTCAGGGGTGCCGCCCCGCCCGGATCCCTCACCTGCCTCCCCGAGGACCTGCTCCTTCTCGGCGCCCGGCTGCGCGACGAGCGGATCAAGCAGCCGTCCTACCTCGCCTACGCCCTCGCCGGCGCAGTCCTCGCGGAGCACCTCCTCGCGGGAGTGATCCGCCTCGACGGCAAGTACGTCCAGGCGACGGGGCTCCCGGTGCCCGCAGGGCACCCCGCTCTCGAGTACGCCCTCGAGGGCCTCCCGCCGACCGTCTGGAGCTCGCGCGGCGCGACCCTCTCCACCTGCCTGCACCGCATCCGCCGTCGAAACCGGCCCCAGCCCTACCTCGACTCGCTGGTGGCGGCAGGCCTCCTGCGCCGCGACGAGACCCGCTTCCTGGGCCTGATCCCGGTCACCACCCACACCCTCACCGACCCGTCCACCCGCGCCTCCCGCGTCGCCCGCATCGACGCGACCCTCGCCTCCCCTTCCTCCGCTCACCCCCGCGACCTGGCCCTGACCACCCTCGCCGCCACCGTCGACCTCACCAACCGCCTCCACCCCACCCGTCCTGACAGCGCCACCCGCCACCTCCTCCGCAGCCTCGTCCGCGCCGACCCCGTCTCCTCCGCCGTCTCCACCTCCATCCGCCGCGCCCAGGAGTCCCACACCGCCTCCTGACCCGTACCCCCGCCGTCCCGGCGACGGCCGTGGTCAAGAGCACCCCTGCAGGTCAGGTAGTATTTCTGTCGTGCCGAGGCGCGGGAAACCGCAGACGAGGCACACCGGCGCCGCTAGCTCAGTTGGTTAGAGCAGCTGACTCTTAATCAGCGGGTCCGGGGTTCGAGTCCCTGGCGGCGCACCACCAAGGTGGTATCTGACCTGCGGCTTCATGATTGATCATGGAGCCGCAGGTCTTTTTTGTGTCCGTGGTGGGAGCGGGGTGGGAGCACGGGCCCGGAAGAACGGATACGAATGATCGCCGCGTCAGGGCCCGCCCGGTCGGCCTGTCCGGCACTGGTTCTGCGTCGGCCAGCTTTGTTCGCTCGGGACCTCGACTCTAGCGCTCTGTCAGGATGAAGTGACGATGAGAGCATGAAGATGCCTTGGGCCACGTGCATCAATGGGGCAGGAGCGTGGCCGCGGTACATGGGTTGATTACTCGCCGTAGGCATTCGCGGTCGACTCGACGATCGTACTGGCACTGGTATGCGTCGCTCAGCCGGGCAGCGGTGCCGTAGTACGCCGTGCTGATACGTCACGCACGCTACGGACGGCTACCTGGCAGCGCCGAGACACCCGCCCTGACCAACTCTGTTGTCGGGTAGGGCGGGTAGAGTTCGGGGAAATGCGGCCGACGCGCCGACCCTCATCCGAGGAGGACCCCCTGCGTATCCACGTCGGCCACATGGGCGGCCACCCGGAGGCATTCAACAGTGCAGCCCGAGCGGTCCTCCTTCCGAATGACTGGGACGACTTCGGGTTCCGTACCAGCTACGACCTCTTCTTCAGAGAGAGGCCCGACTCAACACCTCAGCTAGTAGGGCGCGTCAAGATCGGGCGCGCTGATCAAGAGCGTGGTGGCCACTCTCTCCCCGCGGGGGAACTTGTCGACCTCGACCCAAGGGTGTTCTTCTCTGTGGGTCAGGACGACACCTACTACGACAACATCCGGGCTCTGGGGCCCGTGAAACGACAGGCGCTGCTCAAAGCCCTATGCGACATAGCCTTCGACGTTCGGATCGCTGACAACGCGCGGCACCACGAAGTGACGCAAACCTCGCTACTTCGCTCAGTCGACGACCGAACGCTGCAACGCCAGTACAAGCGCATCGCCGGTGGTGGCGAGCGCCTCATGCGTTACACCTTCGGCTACGTTACGCCGGCACACCCCTCCCGCCAGCCGACGTTGCTGACCTTCGAAGTCGACCCAGCCTCCGCACCACGGAGCAACGTGCATGTCCTGATTGGCCGCAACGGAGTCGGCAAAACCACCCTGCTACGCGGCATCGCCCAGGCGGTGGTCAACGCCGATCAACCGGAGCCTGGTGCTGGCCGTATCGGCAACAACCCAGATCAACCCGTCGGCGACACCCCGTTCGCAACCGTCGTTTCCATTTCCTTCAGCGCCTTCGACCCCGTCAACGCGATACCGAGAACACCCCTTTTCTCAGCCAGCTACGAGTACGTGGGTCTGCTGACCCCCGACGACGGGCGTCCCAAGGGGCGCGACGACCTAGCCTCTGAGTTCGCCGCCAGTGTCGAGAACATCGCACGAGCTGGCCGGGCCCGCAGATGGCTTCACGTTCTCCAGATGCTCAAACACGACCCAGGCTTCGCGGAATCACCAATCCACGGCTACGCACGCCACCTACGCAACGCCGAGGTTCATGAGGCACGCCCGAAAAACCCGATGAGCCCAGATGGGCTCATTGCGATCTTCAAAGAGCTCAGCTCAGGCCACGCACTCGTGCTGCTCACCATCACGCGGCTGACCGAGCTCGTGACCCAACAGACACTCGTCCTCCTCGACGAACCAGAAGGCCACCTACACCCACCGCTGCTTGCATCTTTCATCAAGGCGCTCTCCAGCCTGCTGACGGAACGCAACGGGGTCGCGATCGTGGCCACGCACTCACCCGTCGTCCTTCAGGAAGTTCCAAGCTCCTGCGTTTGGAAGATCGGGCGACGCGCAGAGCGCCCCGAGATCGAGACCTTCGGTGAGAACGTTGGTGTTCTCACCCACGAGATATTCGGGCTTGAAGTCAGGGACTCCAGCTTCCACGCAGAGATCCTGGAAGCCGTACGAGAGCTGGGCACTTACCAGGAAGTCTTGGCGCGGTTCGGCGGACAGCTCGGCGGGGAGGCCAAGGGTCTCGTCAGGATCCTCCTCGCGGACAAGGCAGCAGGCGAAGACATCTGATGTGGCCTCTAAGTCCTCCCGTTCACAGCGCACGCGCGAGCTACGAGACCTGCATCTCCCTCACCAGGGAGATGGGTACCCAAATGCGACGCACTCGGCTGCTCGCTGCCGCAGACGCCGTCGATGAGGCCGGGCAGCAGTTTCGAACCGCGGCTACGGACCAAACTCTGCATATTCTCATCCCTGAGATGTTCCAGATCCCGGGCGTCGGCGAGGAGGAGAAGGCCGTCAACTGGATCTACCAGAACGGCATGGTGAACGGTCCTGGCCGACCCATCTACGACGAGCTGATGAGTGCTCCGGAGCACGAACGGTGCCCCCTCTGCGGCCACGGGACAGTCAGTCAACTCGACCACTTCATGCCCAAGAGCAGCTACCCGGCTCTCTGCGTGGATCCGCTCAACCTCATACCGGCCTGCTCAGACTGCAATAAGGCGAAAGCCGACAAGAGAGCCAGTGCAATTGAGGATCTCCCCCTCCACCCTTATCTGGATCACGTCGACGGCCAAGAGTGGCTCGCCGCCAACGTCGTCCACGAAGACCGGTCCGTACGCCTGGAGTTCTTCGTCTCCCCTCCACCCCATTGGGACCGGGTCCTGGCCGCTCGCGCCAGGAACCACTTCAAACTGTTCGGACTCCGGAGGACTTATGCCCTTCAAGCCAACAGATTCATCGGCGAAATTCGCGGCCAGCTTCCCGACCTGCTGATTTCAGGTGGAGCGGACGCTGTCCGCGCCCATCTACTCGCAGGCGCGACCAGCTCGCTCAGCAAGCGTCCGAACAGCTGGATGGGCGTTACCTACCGAAGCCTGGCCAATGATGCAAGATTCTGCCGCGGCGCGTTCGGCGATTGAGCGCGCGGAACTAGACCTTGCCGGAATGGGCTTCAAATGGCCGGGACGAGGTGCGAGCTCGGTAGGGGGGTGACGTACGACACCGATCTGGCAACGACGCCCGCGGTCCACCTGCTCTGCGCCGACGACGCAGGCCACCGGCTCGTCATGTGAGAGGGCGGCCTGGCGGGTCGTGGCTGCGGAGGGCACGGGCCATGACGGGGCAAGGGCTGGAGCTTCGTGTTCCGGCCGCGCTGCCGGACTCAGTCCAGTGGGTTCTTGCTCCGGAACGCTGGCAGCGCGGTCGGACCGACAGATGGTTCAACCGGCGCTGTTGAGATTCCTGGCGGCCTGCGTGAAGATCTCGGCGAGGGCGGCTGCGGCGCTGTGCTTCACCTCGTTGACGACGGACTGGTAGGTGTCGCGGGTGAACGTGCTGGAGGAGTGACCGAGGGTCTCTTGGACGACGCGGGCGTCGATTCCGGCGGTGAGGGCGTGGGTGGCGGCGCCGTGGCGGAGGTCTTGGAATCGGATCGGCGGCAGGTCGTGTTGCTCGATCAGTCTTTGGAGCTCGTCGGTGACGTGAGCGGGGTGAAGTGGCCCGTCGTCCGCCTGGGTGAAGACCAAGCCGGTGTCGATCCAGCCCGGGCCGTGAGCGAGTCGTTGCTTGCGCTGCTGGTGCCGGTGTTCGGTCAGCAGGGTGACGGTGGCGGGGTCGAGCGCAATGACGCGTTCGCCGGCGTCGGACTTGGGGCGGCTGGCCTGGGTCTGCCAGCCGAGCTGGATGATCTGCTGGCTCACGGACAGAGTGTGGTTTTCGAGGTCAAGGTCGACCCAGCGCACGCCGCACGCTTCGCCGCGACGTAGACCAGTGTGCGCGGTGAGCCAGTACAAGACTCGGAGTGGGTGCTCCGCGCTGCCGATGAGGAATCGGGCGGTCAGTTCGGCGGTCCACACCATGACCGGGGAGGGCCGCTCGCCGGTGGCACGCCAGCGGGCGACGCGCTCGCGAGTCCAGCTCTTTGGCTTGGGTCGACGGCGGGCGGGGAGTTTGACGAGTTTCGCGACGTTGACGATGACGAGTTGTTCGTTGGCGGCGTCGGCGAGCGCGGCGCGGAGCGTGGCGCGGATGCCGTGGATGGTGGCGAGCCCGGCGGTTCGGCGAAACGGTGGCATGGCACGCAGCCTGCGTCGGGCGGCGCGGCAGGCTTTCATGCCCCGCTCGTCCCACGCCTTCTTCCGCGCTTGCTCAACGGCCTCGCGGGCAGCGTTCTCCTCGATGACGAGCTGGTTGCTGGCCTCGATGGCCGTGAACATGGCGTGGAGGTGCGCGGTGCGGAGCCTGTCGAGCCGGCGATGGCCGAGGTGGGGGAGCAGGTAGAGGCGGATGTTGGCCTCGTAGAAGCGTCGCGAGTTGGGGGCGATGTCGCGCTTCATCTCCAGCCAGCTCGTGAGCCATTCCCCCACGGTCATGTCCGTGTTCACGGGGCGCCCGAGGCTGATCCGGCTGCGCAGCTGCTCCGGATCGGGGAGGGGCTCCTTGGCACGCAGGGCGGCGCGGATCAGGGTGGAGATCTCGGCGCGGCAGTGGTCGGGCTCATCGGCCTTGTCGGCGAGCGCGAGGAGTTCCTGGACGTGGCGCAGCGCGTCTTCGGCTTCGTCGAGGGTCTGGTGGCCGCCCTGTCGTAAGTGCTGGCGGGGCTGGTCGGGGCCGGTGGGGACCTGGAGGATCCACGACCAGGTGCCGTGGCGGTGGTTCCACCGCCCGCCAGGGCGACGCAGCTGTCGGCAGTTGGTGCCCAGTTCCCGGCGGCGAATGCGCCCAGAGGCGTCGCGTACGGGGTTGCCGTCGTCGTCGAGTACGGGAACCTTGCAGCCGCAGCGCTTGTAGATACTTCCGGCCATCACGACCTCTCGTTCGGTCACAGCGCCCACCAGCCGATCGCGGCTGGTGGGCGAGCGTGGGCTGACGGCGTCGCGGGGCTGCTGACGCAATCAGCTGGTCGGTGGTCGATCCACGCGCTGCGTGGCCCCCGTTGTCAACGACATCTCCGCTGCTCATGGTTGGTGTGATGAGTTGGCCGTGCCCCCGGTTGGGCCTGCTGCGCCGACCGGGGGCACGCGCTTACCCGAGTGGAACGGGAGGCTCGGACTCTTCCAGTTCAGGGACGGATACGCCGAGCAGACGGAGCAGGACCGCAGAAGCGACGCGGTGCTGATGGCCAACCTTGAACGTCTCGCACGGGAATCGGCCCTCACGGACGAGGGTGTAGGCCGTGCTCCGACCAATACCGAGCAGGCGCGCGGCCGTGGTCAAGTCCAGCACGGGAGGCAACGTGCCCAGCTCGGCGAGCTTGAACGGGAACTCGGGGGTGGAGTTGGCGTGGAGGAGTCGACCGTCAGGCGTGGTCGAATGCCTTGAGAGGGAGAAGTCGGTCATGTGGTCGCCTGGGTCATCGCTTTGATGTGACGGTTCGTGCTGCTCAAGCAGTCGCCCGTTGATCGGGGCCTCCGCTGCGGGGGGGGGGGGGGGGGGGGGGGGGGGGGAGGTACGGTCGAAGTCGTGTCGCCAACCGCCCGTAGGCACAGCAGGTCCTCGTGGACGATCAGGGACATCGGGATGCCGGCTGCCCGCGCGGCGCGGACATTGCGGAGCTGGAAGAACGACGGCCGGGCCTGCAGGTGTCCATCGCGGACCGCGGCCAGCAGGGCGACGCACCTTTCGACCAGGACGAGGCCTGCCGCCTGCCCTGCTGCGACCACGGCCGCAGGTAGGTCGACCAGCTCACCGTGCTCGCGCCACGGCCGGGCGGTGACCGCGACGGTGGCGCCGTCCGCGAGCAGGGGCCGGCAGGAGCGCAAGATCTGGGTGAATGCGTCCAGCAGTTCGTCGGTGGGAGCGTGTGCGAGGTTGCCCAGCGAGGTGCCGTAGGTGTCGTGGAACTTCACGATGCCGTCGTTACCGGTCTCCCGGGTGGAGCGGACCTGGCCGTGCAGGGATGCCCCGTACGGCGGCGAGGTGAGCAGCAGGTTCACGCTGCCGTGCAGCTCGGGTTTGACGATGCGGTCGGCGTCGCGCGCGTCGCCGCGGTAGACGGTCGCGGCGCTTTCCGCGCCGTTGCGGTGGGCGTGCATGACGTTGCTGCGGGCGACCTGTGCCCAGCGGTGTTCGAGTTCGATGCCGATCGCGTGGCGTCCGAGGTGGGCGGCCTCCACCAGGGTGGTGCCGATGCCGCACATCGGGTCCAGGACGGTGTCGCCGGGCCGGGTGTAGGCCTCGACGGCGTGGCGGGCGATGGCGGGGAGCATCTTGCCGGGATGGGCGGTGGAGCCGGGGAGGTAGCGGCCCTTACGTTGGGCCGCTGGGCTGGCCTGGGCGGTCACCCACACCGAGCACGGAGCGTCGGCGAGCGCGGTCCGGGCCGCGTCGAGTGGGGAGGAGGAAAGGTCGAGACGGCGGGAGGCGGCGGTCACGGTGTGCTCCGGGCTACTTGGTGAAGACGAGCAGGTCGTGGTGGGCGACCTGGTGCCGGCCGGCCCGCGCGGAGGCGCCGGGGCAGGCGCAGTCGGGACCGTGCGAGGCGGTCTCGGTGCGGGGCCGCAGCTTGCCGCCGGTCGCGGAGGCTTCCACGGCCGCGACGTGCTGGAGGTAGGTGAGGCCGGCGGCCTGCGCGAAGGCGGTGAGGAGGCCAGGCCGGTCCTGGCCGGGTTGCTGACGGGTCACCACCACGACGCCGCCGCCGGGGCTCACAACGCGCACGGTGGCGTCCAGCACCGGCGCCAGTTCGGAGGCGGTGGCCGGGTGGTGCGGGGCCAAGATCGCGAGCGCGGCGCGGGAGGCGAGGCGTTCGCTCTGTCCGGGCAGCCCCGTAGGCGGGACGTGCCGGAGCACGGCCCGGGAGGCGATCTCGGTGGGCTGCTCCTTCAGCAGCGCGGAGGCGGTGCGGGCGTAGCCGATGACCCTCCGTCCGCAGGTGACGGGACCGATGAGGAGGCTGCCGTTGCCGGCGTCCGGGACCCAGACCACGTCGCCGGACTCGGAGTAGGTCTCGGTGATCTGACGGACCAGGGCGACGGGGAGACGGCGGGCGCAGGCTGTGACGACAGGGCCCGCGCACAGCGGGCAGCAGCCGGTGAGTGGCTCGGTCAGCCAGACGGACAGGGGCACGGACGGCAGTCCGTCCAGGTGGGTGGTGCTGCGACGGTGTCGGCCGCGCGGGACAGCGGACAGGTCGTCAGGAGCGGGGATCTCCGAAGTGCGGTGGTCGTTCATGGACCGTTCGGCCCGACGGGCGCTGTGGAAGACGTTGACACCCCAAGAAACGCAATTTCCGGGTCGATCCAAACGCGTGGTCAGAAATTCGATGCCAGAAATTCTTTGCGAGGTATGCCGGAAGGCGTGCCCCGGAGCGGTCCTGGCGCAGGTCCTGCGAGTGGGGTTGGGAAGACGGCGTGTGCCGTTTGGGCTGGTCAGGCGCAGATCCCCGGTGCAGCTCCGATGACCGGATCAGCCGGGTAGGAGCTGAAGCGGAGGTTCGGTGGAGGTGGTCGGGAGGTGCGACTCGCGGCTCGCGTAGGGCCTCAACTGGCCACCTTGCTGGCGCAGGCATGCTCAGCTTCGTTGAACCTGCGCGGCTGCTAGCCCGTTCTCCCCCAATGGGTGCGGGAATCCGGTGAGGCAGCCGGCGGAAGGCGCACGCCCCGTGATGAGGCCGAGCTGGACGGTCGGTGCCGTCGCGTCCCCGAAGAGCTCTCGTGCAGGATTGGTGGGGTCGAACGCGGTAGTAGATCTGCACGCGCCCCCGTAGAGCGCCTGGGAGAGGGGCTGCGATCCCGATCGCCGGGTCCTCTTCACGTGCGTGTGGGTGGACGGCGCACAGGATGTTGGCGGGGCGGCTACGCACGCTGCGCATGAACTCCTGAGATGCACGTCGGGTGCGCAAGGTGGACACTCTTAGTGAGAATGCCACTCGTTGAATGACCTCTGCATTTTGTGGTGATCAGATGTCTATCGAATGCAGCAATGAGGTTCCTCACACATATCGCGAAGTCAGTGAGGATGATCGCGCTGGCGAATATCGATTCGATTATGAGCGCGACAGAGATCGCCTGCTGTACTCATCGGCTTTTCGTCGCCTTGCTGGGGTTACTCAGGTGACCGCAGTTCGCGAGCGTCACTTGTTGCATAATCGACTGACTCATAGTCTCAAAGTGGCCCAGTTGGGCAGGCGTATGGCTCAGCGCCTTCTCCGTCTGGAGGGCGGCTTTCAGGGAGATCTGGATGACGGCTGTAGAGAATACCTTCCCGACATTGTCGAAACTGCTGGTCTTGCTCACGACATTGGACACCCTCCGTTTGGGCACATCGCCGAAGAAGTGCTCGCTGAGGAGATGGCCGACCTGGGGGGATTTGAAGGGAATGCGCAATCCTTTCGAATTGTGACCAAGTTGGCAGTCCGGGACTCTTCCTTGGGGCTGAATCTGACGAGGGCAAGCCTCAATTCTGTCCTGAAGTATCCGAAGTTCAGATCGCAGGTCGCCTCTCCAGGGGAAGCCACTGGCGTACCCTGGTACGACAGAAGCAGGGGAACGAAATGGGGCGCCTATGATCGAGACCAGAACGAATTCTTCTCCGCTTGAAAAGCAAGTCCAGAATTTCAGCGCTGTGTAGCTGCGATGATAATGGACTGGGCTGATGATATCTCGTATGCAACCCATGATATCCATGACTACTACAGGGCTGGGCTGATACCCCTAAGTCACATCCGCTTTGGTCAGGATGAGGATGCGTTTCTTGAGTCGGCCAAGAGGCGCGTGCGGAAGCTGGAACAGTTTGACTTTGGGCGCTTCGAGAAGGCGTATGGAGAGCTGAGGGGGGAGATGCCGAGCGCGGCATTCCAAGACTCCAGGGATGGGCGGATAGTGCTGAGTCGTCTGATGACCATGCTAATAGCGAGATTTGCGGGGGCTATCTTGCCGACGACGGACGGCGGGTCGCCATACGTATTGGTTGATGTTGATGCCCAGTACCAGGTCGAAGTTATGAAGCATCTGACTCAGTTCTATGTGATCGAGCGGCCGGCACTGTCGGTTGCCCAGTTTGGGCAGCGGAAAATTATTCGAGAACTGTTCCGCTCTCTGCAGGGATCGGAGGCGCCTACTCCTCTTCTTCTTCGCGGAATAGAGGATGGGATATCAAAGTACGAAGAAGGCAATTATGGTATCCCAAGCGATGGGGAAGAGCGACGTGCGCGCGCGACTTGCGATTTCCTCTGTTCTCTGACTGAAGACCAGGCCATTGACTTGTATGAGCGAATGACTGGACAGTCCGTCGCTAGGGCGTCGATATTCGATGCCTGGTTCGACTGAGGGTCAGGCTTGGCAAAGCATGGCTCGTTGTGAATCCCAGGCGGAGCGAGCGGATTCAGCTCGACAAGCGTCGTACTTGGGTTGAGACTTCAGGCGAGCGTCGCGCCCCCGCATGCCACGGCCATGCTGGATGGGGTGCTATCCAATGGGGAGTCGGGCTTCGGCTTGGTGGGGGCACGCGATGATGCCCAGGGTCAATATATGCGCAGTTCGCGGCAGTAGCGGCACTAACAGTCTGCTGTGCAAGTCGTGGATCAGCAGTTCGAGGCGGGGTACCTTGCTATCCCATGAAGCCGTCCGGGAATGCGGCAACCGCGGGGAAGAGGCCCTCGATACACCGATCTGCCGAGATCAGCTTGTTGCTCCCGACCTTCTGGTGATTCGCCTGGTCAGACATGCCGCGCTCCCGGCGGTGCATTGCCTCGCCCGGAGGCGTCGCGTACGCGCTGACGGCAGGTATTCCGAGCCGCTCATGGAAGTCCTCAACGCCGCGGACCCTTCGACTGAGAGGCGCATAGTTGCAGGTCACCGCCGGATCTGAAATGGACGGCGGCGACCGCGCACGACGGCACCGAAGGGGGATTGACGGCCGGGTGGAACTGGAGGGGAGGCACTGCGGGGCTCGACCGGAGGAGCGGAGGAGGCGCCTTGGGCGGGATGGGCCCAGGCGGCCCATCCGGGTCGCCGCCGGCCTGATGAGGGGATTGGCTATGACCGCCGCTGGAGTGCTGTTCCCGATGGAGCAGGTGGCGCGGGAGTTCCGCGCGCTGGTGGAGCGGCCGGTGCCGCTGGAGATGAAGACGGCCGACCTGGGCGAGGGGCTGCCGGACGAGCCGGTCGACGTTCTGGCCCTGCGGGCCCTCCTGTTGCACCCGGCGCTCGGCCACCAGGCCCGTGGCGCGGTGTGGGCGAGGCTGCTCGAACTGGCCGCGAGCGGCGATCGCGAGGGCGAGGACTGGAGGCTCGCCGCCGTCGGGATGGCCCTGCCGGGGCTCACGCGGGTGAGCATGCGCTGGGCCAGGACCGTGAAGGAAGCCACCCCGGAGCAGCGGATCTGGCCGCAGTCAACGGCAGATCCAGCGATCAGCGCCGGGCCGGATGCACTGGTGGCCGCGACCTACGCGAACCGAGCGAGCGTCCCGAGAGACCTGTGGCTCCACCTCCTCGAACACGCTGAGCGGCACGTCGACGTCCTCGTCTACTCGGGCACGTTCCTCGCCCAGAGCAATCCGCACGTCGCCGAGATGCTGGCGACGCGTGCTCGCCACGGGACACAAGTGCGCCTGTGCTTCGCCGATCCGACGGGGCAGGCTGTCGCCCGCCACGACCAGGAGGAAGAGCTCGACGGCACCATGGCGGCCAAGATCCGCGCCTCGCTCACCTACTACCGACCACTCCTGGGCCAGGACCGTTGCGAGGTCCGCCTCCACGACGCCACGGTCTACGCGTCACTCTTCCGGTACGACGACGACCTGCTCGCCAACCCGCACATCTGGGGGCAGCCCGCCAGCGCCAACCCCCTCCTGCATCTGCGCCGGGGGCCAGCACGGGGATGGTTCGACCACTACGCCGCCAGCTTCGACGCTGTCTGGACCGCCGCCCGGCCCTGGGACGGCACGACCGCACGCACCAGCAAGGAGTAGCCGCCCATGGGCAGGACTGAGTACTACTACGACCCCGAGGCCCCCAAGGCCAACACCCTGATCCCGGCCAGCAACCTCCTCGTTGTCAACGACGCCGGCGAGATCCTGCTCCAGCGCCGCCGCGACACCGGCCAGTGGGCACTTCCCGGTGGTGCGCAGGACATCGGCGAGACCGCGGCCGAGTGTGCCGTCCGAGAGTGCCAGGAGGAAACCGGCATCCTCGCGGAGATCACAGGCTTCCTCGGCGTCTACACCAACCCGCACCACATCGTCGCCTACAGCGACGGCGAGATCCGCCAGCAGTACGAGAACACCTACATCGGCCGACCTGTGCGAGGCGAACCCACCGTCAACGACGGGGCGGATGGCGTGCAATGGGTGGCGTCTGATTGCCTGGACCAGCTGGACATCCACCAGAGCATGCGTCAGCAGATCGGCGACTATCTGAGCGGGACCTACCCCTTCCTGGGCTGACCGAGCGGTCGTGGCCGCAGGTGACTTGGTCGCTGACGTGGCGTGAGTCCTGCCGGAGTCGCCCCGACTCATTGGGTGATTCGCAGAGGCCCTCGGCCTGGCCCGAGAGAACCGGGAAGGCCTCAGGGTGGGGAGCGGGGCGCGACGCCCAACGGTTCGGTCAGCCTGGCTGTTGGTGCATCATGTACGCCTGGCTAGTTGCAAGTTCGAGGGATTCGGTTGCGAAACAGTGCTCCCGGGGGACACTCTGTGAGTTGCCCTGAGAAGCTGCAGATGTCCGACCTAGGCGCCGTGCCCTGGTGGCTGCAGCAGGTGGGCACCTGGAGCCTTCGTGGACACCCCAGTCCCGAGGGGTGCTTTGGCGTGCACGTCTTCGCCGCACCCCCACAGCCGGTCTACCGCCCCGGCAAGCGCCCGCGCAACCTCGACCCTCTGCGCTTACCATCGTCCGACTGCCCGCCGACGTGACCAAGTCGAGTCGCCGGGCGCGCCGTCTCTCCTCAGAGGACGCGGCGCACGGACCTTGTCGGCCACTCGCCACCGCACGCAGATGCGCGCTGTCGCCTGCAGCGGCCTCGCCGTCCCCAAGCTTGATGGCAGTAATGGCGACGAGCCCCACCCCGACGGCGCGCCTTCTCGCGGTCTGGTCCAACCGGCATCCGCTCACGCCAGTCGATCCTCCAAGGGGTCCGCACCGACCTGTCGAGCGCCCAAGACCTGCTCTGCCTGCCCCGTCCTGCCCCGGAGGACCTGACGTGTCTGTCCCCGCGTTTGAACCCACCCTCGACCAGCAGACCGCCATCGTGGAGCACCTCGTTCGAGCCGTCGTCGCTGACGGAACAGGCGAGGGAGATGGCGGCGTCTGCCTGGGGGAACCTCCAAGCGCCCGCTACTACATGGAGAGTCTTGCGCCGCGGGGCGACGAGGCCAGCGGTGCCGGTGTGAAGTTCGGTCGATCGACTCCTGACAGTCTCGGCTTCGAGTTCGAGGCGGAGGTTGGCTCGACGATCGAGATCTCCGCACGGGCGTCGTTCTACTATGCCGCTCTTCCCACGCGAGAGGAGCAGCACGAGTGGGCAGGGGACAGGGAGGAAGCGTTCCGGCTGGCGCCTCTCTTCCGGCGCAAGGACGTGGTCGTCGGCCCGGTGGAAGTCACCCTTGACGCCGGTCGGCGTGTGCGGAGCATCTTGGAGCAGGAGTTCAGCCAGGCATTCGGCGGGCAACTCCAGGATGCTCTGGCAGATCCCGGTATCGACAGGCGCCCCGGGGATGACCGGCGTGAGCGTCTCGTTCCGCCCAGTGCGATGCAGGACGATGTTGCCTTCGCGCAGTGGCTGGCCTCCGTGGCAGTCGGCACCCCCTTGGTCCCCGCGCCGGCAGCTCGTGTCGTCGTCTCCGTCCGGCCTGTCGCCGACGGGCGCCTACGAGTTACGGTCACCCTTCAGAACTGCGCGGCGGAGCCGACGGTCGTGGTCCAGGGGCGGGGGCGGAACGCGGGCAGGGCCAGGCGCGACGAGGCCAGGGACCACTTCCTTTTCCGCGCAGGCATCGACGTGCGTGGGGATGGCCTCCTGCCCATCACGATGGACCTCGGCGCCGACGCCTACAGGTACTCCGGCGCACTGCCCGCGTACGCAAACAACTGCGGGGTGCAGGCGCAGGAGGAGCTGGGCCGCCTGCTCCGGATCCGCAGCGTTCCCGTGCCCACTCATGACACCTTCCGGGCCGACTCCGTGAGCTCCCCTGAGTGGACCTTCGAGTCGCTCATGTACGACCCGCTGCCCATCCTGGACGACCTGGCCGAGGGGATGGACAGCTACCTTCGCAGTCCGGTCTGGGACGGTGGCGACTTGGTCGACCAACCCGAGCTGGCGGCCCGCAAGGCGGCCGATCGCGAGGGTGCGACGCTCGAAGTACGCCGGTTCAGGGACGGAATCTCCTGGCTGCGGCGCGATCCCCGCCTGCTCCTCGCCTTCCAACTCGCCAACGAGACCATGGCTGAGTTGGGGCGTAGGCGTCGAACCAGCACCGGACGTCCGGGAGGCTGGCGCCTGTTCCAACTTGTCAGCATCGTGAGCCAGGTGAGCGCCCTGGCATGGCGCGAGTACCCCGAGTCGGACTTCGAGAAGGGCCTGTGGGGGGACGAGGACTCGGCGGACCCGACGACGGCGGCGACCGTCATCTGGTACCCCACCGGCGGCGGTAAGACGGAGGCCTACCTGGGGCTGGTCATCACGGCGATGTTCTACGACCGAGCCCGCGGCAAGTCCGCAGGTGTCACGGCCTGGTGCCGGTTTCCGCTGCGACTGCTTACGCTCCAGCAGACCCAACGCCAGATGAACGCTGTGGCGCTCGCCAACATGGTTCGCGAGCGGGCGGCGGATCGGCTGGAGGCGGTTGGGGGCAGCGCCGGCAACAACTTCCTGATCGGCTTCTACGCAGGCGCAGGAAACACGCCCAATTCGCTCACCAGCGACCCGGGACTACTGGGGCGGCTCCGTTCGGACGAAGAGGCACGGCGCAGGTACCGTCTCGTCGACGAGTGTCCCTACTGCGGTGAGCGCACCGTCGACATCCCGCCGCCGGACGAGAAGCAGCTCCAGCTGGTGCACGTCTGCACGTCCCCATCGTGTGGCAGGCGACTGCCCATCGTCGTCGTTGACACCGAGATCTACCGCTTCCTGCCGTCCGTGGTCGTCGGCACCCTGGACAAGCTCGCGAACATCGGTCTGTCGGACCGGTTCGGTTCTCTGCTCGGAGACGTCGACTGCCGCTGCTCGGTCCACGGATACGGGCGCGGAATGAAGTGCCACGAACGGCAGGCCCCCGGCCACGCCAAGGCACCGGTGCAACGGCTGGCTCCTTTGTACGACCCTTCCCCGTCGCTCGAGATCGTGGACGAGCTGCACATGGTCCAGGAGGAGCTCGGAGTGTTCTCTGGGCACTACGAGGGATTGCTCGCGGAGGTCCAACGCGTGCTCTCGGCCCGGCAGCGTCAGGACGGGCGAGGTGTGAGGACGAAGGTCGTCGCGACCACGGCGACGATCCGTGGGGAGGACCGGCAGTGTGAGCACCTCTTCGGACTCCGGTCGGTAGTGGTTCCGCTCCCGGGGCCGACCCTCGACGAGAGCTTCTACTGGCGCCTGGACAGAGCACGGCCGCTCCGGCGGTTCGTCGGAATCATGCCGACAAACGGCACCGCCGAGATGACGCTCGTCCGCATCCTGACCTCGCTGCACCGCGCACTGCAGTCGCTCGCGAGCCGCCAGAACCTTCCTGTGGCACTCGCGGAGTGGGCGCCGGAGGAGCTTACGAGGACGGTCGATCTCTACCGCACCAGCCTCACCTACACGACAGCGCTTCCCGACTTCGCGAAGATCAGCCGATCGCTGGACACACAGGTCAACGAGATCCTCAAGCGCGGGGGTTTCGACATTCTCAAGACCGCCCAGCTCAGCGGTGACTCGCGCCTTGACAACGTCCGCAACGTCTTGGACGACCTGGAGTCTCGGCAAGGAGAAATCGACACCGTCGTCGCGACGAGCATGGTGAGCCACGGCGTCGACATCGACCGGCTCAACCTCATGCTCTTTCACGGGATGCCCAAGTCGATGGCGGAGTACATCCAGGCGTCGTCCCGGGTCGGTCGGACCTACCACGGCCTCGTATTCATGCTCTTCAACCCCCTGCGTGAACGAGACCGTTCGCACTACCGCTACCACGGCAAGTTCCACGAGTACCTGGACCGCATGGTCGAACCAGTGGCCATCAACCGGTGGAGCAGGTTCGCCGTACGACGGACCCTCCCCGGCATCCTCATGGGTCACATACTGCAGGTCGCCAACCGGGAGTGGTGGGAGAAGGGCCACGCGCCGACACACCTTCACGACCTCGCCAGGATCCAGCAGGCCTTGCGAGATCCGGAACATGGGGGCCTCACGTCCACGCAGCTCGACGATCTCCTGGAAGCCATGTACGCGGTGTTCCAGGCCGACCGCCCTGAGGCCGCGGAGCTCCGTACCGATCTCGAGGAGCTCGTCGCTCACGCGCGAGCCAGCCTCAGCACCGCGGGTGCCGGGGCGGGGGTCTCGGCCGGCGGTTCGCGAGCCTACCGGGCCACCGGGGAGTTTCTGGGGCTTGAGCACCGTCCCATGACGAGCCTGCGGGACGTCGCCGAAGGGCTTCCTTTCTACGTTGTCTCCGACCGGAGGTCCTGATGCCGTTCAACCCGAGGTTTGACGACATGGCGCGGGACCGCAACCAGGTGCTCTACCGGCACCGACCCGGTCAGACCTTCGACCACAAGGGCGGGTACACCGCCCAGGTCGTGCAGTACGGACGTGACGAGGAGTTCGAAGGGCCGCTGCTCGACCGCGAACACTTGGTCGGCGAGGCGGTGCGCTTCGTCTCCCGCTGGAGGTCGGCGGGACGAGCATCCGCCCAGGGTGCCGACCGGGCACCGGAGTTCCCCCAGGAGGGCGGACTGGGCAACCGGCAGTACGAGGTGGTCATCCCCGGCAAGGTGTTCTGCCGGGTCTGGCCGCGTGTGGTGCGGTGCGCGCGGGTGGCGTGTGGTCTTGTCTGGACAGCGTCGGACCCGCGCCCCGGCGTGGACGACTGGCCGCCTGCCTGTCCGGCTTGTGGCAACAAGGCCGGCAACCGGCAGCTCCAGTTCGTCTTCGCCCACCGGTGCGGCGAGGTGGCCCAGATGCAGCCCCCTCGCTCCTGCCCGAGGAACCACACCACGTTCAAGCTCGACGACCGAGCCAGCCGCTTCCGGGACTTTCGCTGGGAGTGTATGACCTGCGGTTTTCCCTACGGCGTTCAATGGAACTGCAACAACCCGAGCTGCAGCTACTCCGACAAGTACATGCAGCCACTGCTGCACTCGGCCGGCGCCGCCCACGTCGGCCAGGGGTTCACCCTCGTGAACGCGACGTCGGCGGAGGAGGCGCGCAGAGCGGCCGCTCCCACCTACACGGTTGCCGTCCTGGGACGCTGGCTGGAGGAGATCACCGAGGATGAGTTCCGAAGGCTCACTGACGGCCTGACCACTGACGTTCCACCGGAGGTGCTCTCGAGCATCGAGGTCATGGAGGCCAACGGACTGCACGATGCAGCTCGTGCCCTGCGAGCCCGTTTCATGCCTGTCGATGTCGGCGTCCTGAAGGACCAGGTGCGCAAGGCGCTCGGTCTTGAGCCTGACAGCGACGCTGTCCGTCAGATAGCGACCCAGCTCCACACCTTCCGAAGGGTTCTCAACCTCGAGCGCGTCGACATTGACCGCTTGGAGCGGGAGGCCCGGAACCCCGAGCGGCTCCGGCTGTACAACCGCTACCGCGGGGCCCTTGTGAACGCAGGGTTCGATCCGGCAACGAGCTGCCTCATCGGTGACCTCCCTGTCACCTACGTCGCCGTGGGGTACAGCCGGACGGGCTTCACCCCGGACGAGGCGGATTTGGTCCCGTATCGCGGCCGTGCTGGCCGTGGGGCGGCCGTCAGCACCCTGCTCTACGCGAACCCCACCCAGGCCGAGGCCCTCCTCTTCCAGCTGGATCCTGAGCGGGTCCACCGCTGGCTGGTGCGGAACGGCCTCGTGACGAATGCCGCGCTGATGGACGCCGGAGGAGTCCGACGTTGGCTGCTCCAGTTGTTGGGCCAAGGGGACGGAGAGGTGTTCCACCGGGACACGCGGCCGGCGGAAGGGGATCCCGAGGGGCCCGTCTACGAGCTCTTCGGACTGCTGCACTCACTTGCGCACCAGCTGCTCCGCGCTCTGGCCGTGGACAGCGGATACAGCGAGACCAGCCTGTCGGAGTACCTCTTCCCCCACGACCTCGCCTTCGCGCTCTACCCCAACGGTGGGGCCGAATTCAGCCTCGGTGCCCTGCGCACGGTGATCGAGCAGAACCTGGACGCCGTCGTGACGCGGGCGAAGGAAAACGACTCCTGTCTCTACGATCCGAACTGCATGCTCAGCAGCGAGGGTGCCGACCTGGGGTGCCTGCTCCTCCCCGAGACCGCCTGCCAGCACTGGAACCGCAACCTGTCCAGGTGGCACCTCTTCGGGGACCCCGAGGGCGACCGGGTCGGTTACTGGGATCCTGCACTCTAGCGTCACCAGAAGGCAGCGCGCCGTGCCGGCTTGCGCACCAGAAGTGCTCAAGGCCACGCGAAGTGCTCGTTCCACTGAGGCCCGCTGTCCTACCAGCGGGCCTCAGTGCTTTCACTCCCTGGCCGTTTTCAGGAACCCGCAAGCGTGTATCCACGCCTGGAACTGTTACGAGAAGCTGCGAAGAGGCTCGTTACGCCGAACTTCTAACGGATCCCGTTAGCAATAACTACTACGGAAAACCATTGCGACTAACTACGGGGGAACCGTTACGAAGAACTATCGGCGAAATAATCGCGAGAAGCTACTTAAGAAACAGTCGAAAAGAAACCGTGGATACACGCGCGCGATGGCACGCAAGCCTCTGACCTGTATGTTTGTGTGCGGCATCGCATGAGGCACTCCAAATTCGGCGACCCCCTTGCGCGCGGGGCGCGTGTGGTGCTCTACTGAATTCCCGAGGGGCGGTCTCGCTGCTCGAAATTCCAGTCGGCAACCTGTGGAGGGTGAGCTATGCCTTCTGATAGTTACGCGTCCATTGCAAAGATCCTTATGTCGGCCCTGAGTGGCCGGGCCTGGCAGACCATGCACCGCTCTGACGTCACGGATGCTTTCCGCGCGGTGACGGGGGAAGACCGCCTGACAGGCGAGCGGGCCCGTCTCCTTGCTGGAGCGCTTGATGGGGTCGGGTTGATCGCGTATCCACCCCTGGATGCGATCAGCACAGCAGATACTTTCCGCCTCATTCGCAAGGGCTCCCTCGTTCACACCCTCGTTGCATTGATCAACAACCCCAGCATCGCGACTGACCCCGAGCTCGCTCGGCTGGTGACCAAGATGAAGGGAAAGTGGGACTGGGGAAATGAGAGCGCTGACGTGGGTACCGCTTGAGACTGCCTGTCTCTGCCGTATCACCAAGTGCCCAGAGTAGGTGGCCAAGCAGGGACATGGCCTGCCAGGCAACTCACCTGACTTGACGCCCTGGGAGTACATCTTGACCAGCGGTGGGTCAGTGCTGGCTCACTCGCCCCGTTCGGGGTGTCGGCGGCGGCTCATTCAGCCGTCGCCGACAGGGGGCATCCGACTCCAACCGCCCCCATCCTGCTGGCCTACGGCATGGACGCCAACGGCGAATGGCGGCGAATCCGGACATGCAGAATTGGGCTGGCGTGTACTGATGGGGGGACCCGGCTCAGGCAGGAGAGAAAGGAAAGAAGTGGACGAGTGGGTGAGCACGGCTGCGGGCGCGCACCTTCGCGGGCGTGTCACCCGCAACACCAAGCCCGAGGTGCTTCTCCGGCAGCATGTCCACGCGCTCGGACTCCGCTTCCGGCTGCACGTTCCGGTTGCGCCCCGATGCACACCTGACTTCGTACTGCCTAGATACAAGGTGGCCGTCTTCGTCGACGGCTGCTTCTGGCACGGATGCCCGGAGCACGGGGCGACCGAGTTTCGGGGACCCAATGCCGACAGGTGGAAACAGAAGATCGAGACCAACAGGGAGCGTGACCAGCGAAACAACGCCGTTGCCGAGGCCGGCGGATGGACGGTGGTCCGTCTCTGGGAGTGTCAGGTCCGTCGAGATCCGACCGGCGCTGCGCATCGGGTTCAGTCGGTTGCCAAGGGAGAAGCATGAGGCCCTCCTCAGAAGAGAGCTTCCTGCTCCTCCGACAGAACGGATTCGCTTGCGCACAGGGACTGAAGCGGGCACTTGGTGCAGCTCGGGCCGGCGGCACGGCATTCGGTCAGGCTCAGGAGCCTGACCGCCGCCATCCGGAGCGGTGCCTCGTCGCCTGCACCGACCAGTTTCGAGAGGTTCACCCGGCCGTCGTTGAGGGCGTTAGCCGGTTCGTCCCCCGAGCTGGCTCTGAGGCTTATGCCTGCGACCCGCTCAGCGACACGGATCGCCCCTTGCGACGCGAGCAGGAGGTCGTTGTTCATCAGGAGCCTGAACACGGACTTCTCGTTCGGCTTGAAGGCTAGGGCTTCGATGACCTTTTCGGGATCTTCCCAGGGCTTGCGCTTGCCGGCGATGCCTTCGAGGCGTTCCAGGGACTTACGAGCCGCCGCATTCGGAGCGCATGCCAGGAGCTTCGCGTAGACGGCCCGCGTGATGCTTGTGAGGCCACGAACGTGGGCCATTGCCTCTGCGGTGCTCGATGGGCCGCCTCGCCCGGTGCTGAGCAGGGCAGCGACGGCTGCCTGGGGGGCTCCCATCTCAGGGCCAGGCAGCAGGCTCCAGCCATCGTCCTCCCGGAGAACCGTTGCCCAGCCCGTCAGTTCCTTTCGGACGGTCCGCCAGAACGGATGGAGTGGTTCGGTCGCCGAGTCCTCGGGATGTTGCCTGACCGCGAGAGCGGCTGCGGCACCGAGGAGCGGGGGAACCGCGTTGCCGATCTGCCGGAATGCGTCGCTCCGCATGCCGGCGAAGCGGAAGGCGTCCGGAAACGTCTGGATCCGCGCAGCCTCTCTCACGGTGAGGGTCCGGGGTTGCCCCGGGTGGATGTACCAGTACCCGTCCTTGGCGATGTGGGCCGTGATGGTCCGGCTCAGTTCGTTCCAGCCGAGCCGGTTGTACTTGTCAGTGAAGTGCTCGGTGTCGTACCGGAAGAGCCGCGCCTTGTCGGGGTCGTCCTTGTACTTCTCATAGAGGTCCGAGTAGAGGCTCTTCTCGTCCATCAGCGAGAAGAGTTCCCGGTCGTCGTCCCGCACTGGACGGGTCATGTGGTCGTGAACCAGGCCCTTGACCGCGTCCTGCCGCATGACCTTGGCGAAGTCGGAAAGCTTCTGCCGGGACGGGTAGGGGGTTTCACGCTCCCCGGTCTCCTTCTCCGGAATGGGAGGGAGATCCGAGATGGCATCACGGAGCGTGACATGCCTCTGGCTGGGGGCCGGCCAACGGAACTCCTGGGAGTCCAGACGCGCCAGAAGGATCAGCCGGCGTCGATGCTGGGGGACGCCGAACTTCCATGCGTCCACCAGCTGGACCTGGGTCGCGTAGTCCGCCCGCTCGAGCTTCTCCTCGATGATCCGAATCACGCGGAAGTCGTCCGCAAGGCCCATATCCGGGACGTTCTCCATCAGCACGGCCCGTGGCTTCAGGGCCAGCACGATGTCGATGTAGGCGCGCCAGAGCTCCTTGCGGAGGTCCTGCTCCTCGCGGACACCGGCTTCGACGAGACTTCGGATCTTCGCGCTGCCCGCCCGGCTGAAGGGCTGACAGGGCGGGCCACCGGCGACAAGGTCGACCTTCACGCCTTCGAAGAGGGACAGGAGCTTCTCGCGGTCGCTCAGGCTTCCGAGGTCGAGCTCCAAACTCATGCCCGGGAAGTTGTGGCGATGGGTCTCCAACGCCCGCTCGTCCTTGTCGACTGCGGCGGCAACGGTCCAGCCAGCGCGCTTGAGGCCGAGGCTGAGCCCCCCGGCGCCCGAGAAAAGATCAATTGCGAGCGGCTCGCCCTCGTGGCGACTAAGGAACTCGCGGAAGGTGTCGGGCGTGCAGGAATCGGGGTGCGGCTCCAGTGGGAGGTATTTGCTGCGCACCAACCGGACCCCGTAGGTTCCCGGCGCACGAGTCCGGCCCGACACCCTACACCCTCCGCTCCACACCGTATGACGAGGACCACGACACCACAGATGCCCCATGGCAATCAACCAGAAGCGCCGAACCGCCCTGTGGTCTCGGCAGTTCGGCGCGCACGGTTGTCGCGGACTCTGCTCGTCCGATCTGGTCCGCCTCGGCGGACGGCCTATCGGTACGCAGTGTCCGGAACATCTGGAAGATGGTTGCCTGGTCGTACATCCTAACGATCAGGCTCGTGTGGATGTCACGGGGTCCAGCTGCACTCTCGGACGCGATCCCAGCAGGCACTCTTCTTGCACCACTCGGTGACGTTTGCCGCCTCCGGAGCATCCACGAGGAGGGGGCGAACAACATCCCCAGCCAGATGCGGGACGACGTCGATCAGCCAGGGTGGAAGGTTCTGTGTCTGCCAGATCTCGTCGAGCTCGATCCGGTCCTCGCAGCGGTCGGTAACCAGCGACACGACGTACGTGGCAGTGGGACCGAGGTAGCCTCCGAGTCGCATGGACTGGATGATCTTCCTTGTGCGCTCGAAGAGTATCGCCTTGGCGACCAGGCGCTGAAAGTACTCACGGTCGGGTATCACCGGCTCAGCCGAGCCGCCAAGAACCTCTGAGGTCCATATCTGGAAGCACTTCTCGCGTCCCAGGGTCACAGTGTGCGGACGCCTCAGGAACGCGAGCTCGTACTTTGCGAGTTCAGTCTTGCCGAACCTCTGGGCGGCTGGGTTCTCCGCCCTGAACGTTCGCTGTTGGGCGCCTCTGTCTCTCCTGCTCACGTCCACCTGGTACTGGCCGCGAACCCGCTCGTAGTACCAGTGGGACTGGACGGTGCTGCCCTCGCGGGCAGGCACCCAGAGCGATCGGGACAGTCTCTCAAGGGCCACGTGGAACGGGCCGTTGGCCTGGAAGTCGGCTTCCTTGATCGCGTTCTGGGAGTTCGCGCACCGCGAGATCTCAGAGACGAGCTCGTCGAGAGCGTCGGAGCCGACAACGGTGATCTTCACAGGCACCGACACTCCGTCAAGGCTCCCAGGGTCGCGACTCCAGAGATGGTGGAGCGAGGCCGTGGTCTGACCACCGTTGACGATCTGCAGGTTCACCAGCTGACTGACCTCGTGGAATCCGCCGCTGGTTGAGCTCGCGACCACGGCGCTGGCAGTCGCCGACACGCCGTTGTTGTACGCGAGGAAGCGACCAGGGGAGTTCCTGACCGTCTCGCCGATGCCCTTGTTCACCTTCGTGCGGGCCTGCAGGTAGGCCCGCACGTTCCGCTGCAGCAGCTTGGCGCCGTGCGTGTCGTACAGCCCGGCGAGGACACTTCCGGGAATCGCGGTCAGGAGGCACGAGTAGTCTTCGTCTCCAGGCACCGGCAGGCACGCCAGCGGCGGATCGAGCTCGATGACTGTGTCCTCCTCCGGGCGGCCGGAGGTTGCGAGCCGGTAGAGTCGCTCGATGTCCCAGAGCTCGTAGGTACACCTGAGACCGGCGATCTCCTCCTCTTCCCATGCGTCCACGGTCACGCGCCCGTCCGTGACCAGGAAGATCCTCACCCTGGTCAGCTCGGGCCAGGCGCCGTTGATCGCGAGTGCCATGGGGTGGGCGCGATCGGTCTCGGCCAGCTCCAGGTGGATTCCCTGCCGGCAGCGTTCCACGAAGTTGCGGGCCCGACGAAGGACCCGCTGGACGTCGGTCTTCCGGAGCACCTCCGCCTTGCGGTTCGGTTCCGCAGTCACGATGTCCAGGACGGTTCCGCCGCGGCCAACGTGGTAGCCGAAGACCTCCATCGATCCGCGACCGGTCTCGGTCACCTTCCGGAAGTAGCAGGGCTCGACGTCTTCGAGGGCGCCGTCCTCGATCAGGTAGGTGCCCACAACCTCCGTAAAGGAGTCGTTGTAGTAGGGCGTGCCCGTCGACTCCCCGAAGCTCGCGCGAGCGGTCTCGTGGAGGTCCTCGGCGAAGTCCCGGAGGTCACTCTCGAACAAGGTGTTCCTCCCCCAAGCGGCTTGCTCCGCCCCTCAGCGTTTCCCGCACCGTCTCGTCGTCGACCTGGAACGGGCCGCAGAGCCGCAGGTCCAGATTGTAGGAGATGCCGGAGATACCTGGAGGGAGCATCGTGCTGATGACCCGTGGGAAGCCGTCCTCGACGCGGTAGAACCTGCGGTTCGCGAGCACCCAGCGTTCGTCCTCGTAGTGCCGGCGATGGCTCTCGACCCAGCCAGCCTCCAGCAGGGCCTCCTCAAGCTCCGCCAGTTGGTCGGCCAAGGCGCGGTGCGCCCGAAGCTCGTCGACCAGATCCGGAAGGCCGAGCCCCGTCGAGTCCCTGCGCAGAGTCTGGTGCGCCAACAGCAGGGAACCGAGGGAGGCGGTGCTCAGCTGCTCCTCCCCATGGATCCGACACCTGGGGAATCGCTGGCTGCTGACGGTCGTCTTGGCTTCGAGGCCCCAGTCCCCCCAGAGGAAGTCCTTCGCCCCGCCGCGAGGACCCGACCAGGTTGAGACTGCGCTGGCGGGTGCTGCGGGGACCACGAAGTCTCTGAACAGCAGCAGCTCCCCGAAGAGTCCGGCCCGCTCCTCAGAACCGAGAACCTGTCCGAGCCCTCGGCCGAGCATCCTCTGCCAGGTGGTGAGACGCCGGGTGACCGCCGTGGCGGGTGCCGCCGAGGTGCTCGCGAGGTGAGCGAGCAGGTCGGCCAGCAGGGCGGAGAAGACCCCGCGATCTGTGCTCGGCTGGGCAACCACCTGGACGTTCCCGCTCTGGATCGAGCAGGTGAGCCCGTTCGCAAGCACCAGGTCCCGGTCCTGGAGCGTTTCGGCGCTGTCGATGAGCAGCGCCCACTCGCGTTCGGGATACCTGACCTCCGCGAAGACATCAAGCGACACGGCCGACGGCAGACGACGGCGTACGCTGCCGGGCTCTGCGGGCGTCCCCGCATCGAGATCACCGAATAGCGCTGATATCTGGGCTGCGCTGGGGCTCGTCACGACTCCTCCGACTCGTCCGTGGCGTCCGCGATCAGCCCCTGAAGCTCCTTGAGGTAGATCTCGTTGACGCGGTACTTGATTGAAAGGGCAGTCTCGGACGTCGGTAGAGACAGCGCATAGCCCACCAAGGGCAGCCGCTGAGTCGTCCCATCAGTCCCGGCTCGCTCCACCTGCGGCAGCCCATCGCCGTACTCAACGTTGGTCCCGTCCACGGGGTAGATAAGGAGCAGTCCTTCGCGGGCATCGCGGTGTCGGCGTAGCTGTTGACCGCTCGGGCGCACGGGCTCCTTCCCGCCCCGGCCGTTCACCCGGAAGTCCACCTTGGTGGCCGCCTTCGCCTGGTCGTAGACCTCGGGCGAGAGTCCGATGGCCTCGTGGCCGGGGCTGACGAGCACGCCGACCGGGAAGTCACTTCCCTCCGACAGGTTGTTGACCAGCGGCGTACGAGTGACCTGCCTGAACGTCTCCCCTCCGACGCTCACTCGCTGGTGGGCCGAGGCACCGGCGGTCACCGCCACGGTCCAGGAAGTGAGCTCACCCTGGGCGACCTGCTGCTCGATGTACTGCTTGAGCAGGACAGGTGAGGCCTGGAGGTTCCTCCCGGATGCGCTGAAGCCGTCGAGGAACTCGGTCACGACCCGGGCAGGGACGCCTGTCCGGAAGAACCCCGTGCTGCCGTATCGCCGCGCGTGTTCGAGATCCTCGTAGTCGCGGATGTCCTCCACCAGACGTTCCAGCCGGGCGTAGTTCTCGGCGACGTCGTTGCGGCCTGTCCGCATGAAGAGCGTCTCGGGCCGCTGGCCGGCGGAGGAGAGGGAGATCACGGTGGAGTTCCGCATTTTCGCGGCCGCGGTCACCTGGAGCTTCTCGTAGCCGTCGAGTACCCGCAGACCCACGTCAGCAGGGCGCTTGTTCGTTTCGGACAGGAACGACACGAGGTCCATCAGTTCGCGGTTTGCCCGGGTGACATGGACGAAGGCGTTGACCAGGGCCCCGGTGGTGTAGAGGCGGGTCGTGTCCAGGTAGCCGGTGCGATACCCGAACCATCGGCCCATCTGCATGAGCGTGTCGTAGGTCCTGGAAGCGCGCAGGTAGTAGGAGACGGTCAGGCCCTCAAGAGTCAGTCCGCGGGAGAGCTTGTCCCCACCGACGGCGATCACCGTCGCGGGAGTGCTCGACTCGTACTCGAGGACATCGCTCGCCAGGCCGTTGATGGTCTTCACGCCCTGGACGCACTCCTCGAGCACACCCGGGATCTGGGCGAGGACCTGCTCGAAGTCGACGGGTTCGCCGACCAGGCCGCTCAGGTCCTCCCGCGCTCGCAGTTTGTCGTAGGTCGGCACCTGGTCCGCCTCCCACAAGATCTGGAGCCTGGCGCGGAGCTGTTGTCCCGTAGTGCCGTGGTCCCCCCAGAGGTTGTCCATCTCCCGCAGGTGCGAGGTGATCTGCCGCGCGACGGCCACCTGGGTGGTCCGGTACCGGGTGACGTGGACGAGCATTGTGTTGTGGCCGGGCGCCGCCCCGTACTCAGCCGTCCGTGCCTTCCTCGTGGCCGTCGACAGCACGAACGTGTCGATCGCGTCCACCAGGGAACGGGGGAGCGGACCGGTCGGCTCGTGGTCCTTCGTGTGGTCGTCGGGCAGCCAGCGGGACTCGTCCTCCACCAGGCGAATGACGGGCAGCGGCTCGCGGACCTCGTCCGCAGTCCGATCGTCCAGCCCGAAGACCGTCTCGGGACCGCAGTAGTTGGAGGGCGGATTGAGAGCCACGATGAAGCTCCTCGGGAAGAGGTCGTCGCCGTGGGCGGGATGGTCCGTCTCGTTCGAGATGAAGATGTTCGCAAACGGCGTCGCCGTGTACGCCACGTAGGCTCGCTTCTCGAAAGCCGCGAGAATCTCCCTTATGCAGCGGTTGATCGCGGTCGGGTCATGCTCAGGGTCGCTGGCAGTGCGACCCTTCCGAGGCTTCTTGGTGTCCACGGACGCGTAGTCGGCCTCGTCGTCGATGACGAGAAGCGAAAGCCCGTTGATCACCTTCTTGCCGTCCGGCTGATCGGTCCCGTGGCTCCTGAGCCAGTCGCGGAGGTTCTCCAGGATGCGCGCGTTCTTCTTGACGACAGCGAGAAGTCGAACTCGTCGAGGGTCGACAGGCGTCGATTCCAGCGTGTTCGAGTTGAAGTCCCGGTTCTGCGTGGTCATCGACATGCACAGAGGCGGCTCCGTCATGTCGAGGTTGCCGACTCCGATGTAGTTGGAGCCGGCCGTGCGCTCGCGCATGAACCGGGTGTCAAAGCCGAGGAACTCAAGGTCAAGTCGGGCTTGGGTCTGGTGCCGCAGGCTCTCGTGCGCCCCGGTCAGCACGATCACCACGTCGTAGCCGGCGTCGACCGCCTTGCAGACGAGGCCGGTGTAGTTGGCGGTCTTGCCCGACTGGACCTGGCCGTACGTCAGTCCCCGTGTCAGCCAGCTCCCCGGACGCTGTGGATCCTCCAGGAGGGACAGGACCGTGTTCGTGGACTCACTCAGCGCCTCGACCGTCGCCGGCTTCCAGCTCTTCCTGTGAGACAACCAGTTCCTGTACCGGTCCCAGTAGCGCCACTCGATGTCGGACTGTCGCTTGTCCAACCACTCGTCGTGCTTGTCCGGGTCGAGAACCCACACCTCCCGGGGAGTCCAGACGTTGAAGCGCTCCTCAAGGGCACGCGTGATGTCCTCCGCCGTGACGCTTGGGCGCATGAGACGAACGATGCCGTGTACGTCCTCCGCCACCTTGACGAGGGCCTCGCGGGTCCTTGCCGAGCGATCGATCTCCATCACCATCGCCTCGGCGATGGTGAGAGCGAACTTCAGGTCGTCGTTGCTCATGTTCCCTCTTCGTCCGTGCTCAGATCTGCGGTCAGTTCAGCCACCAGGCCGGGGAAGCGGTTGAAGGGCTCCACTGAAGCGAGGGCCCTGACAACGCGGGCTCGTGAACTGGGGTCCTCGGGCAACCCGACGAGCATGGCCGTCAGTTCTGTGCGGACCTCCTGCTCATCGGCCTGCTCGAGGGCAGCCTGCGGAGTGCGCGTCTCGTCCCGCTCGGCCTCGATGGCGATCAGGCCTACGGGCACGGTGCGCTCGACCAGGCGGAGCAGCGCCTCGATGCTGTCCTTGCTTGGCGCCTCCAGAGCACCCTGCACGACAGGGTGCTCCCGGTTCACGACATAGTCGGTGCCGCCGTCCCGCTGCCGCGGCAGCCAGCCGAAGGTGATCTCTCCACCGCGATTCCGGTTGAGGGTCACGGCGCGCTGGCGGAACGCACGGACCGATGCATCCCGTGCAGCCCCGGCCAGCCGAGCGAGGTCCGCTTCCAGAGTGGAGGGCGGGAGCACCCGGGACTTGCGCACATCGACCTTCCACGACGAGTCAGCGTGCTGGTCGATGTCCACCTCGATGCGGGCAAGTCGCGCCTGGGGATTGATGGTGAGCTCAGAGAGCCCGAGCCAGCCACCAGCTGAGACGAGACGGTTCCGCCTGTACACGTAGAACCCCTGCTGCGCGTTCCACCCGCGCGGCCCTGCCCCGAGGTCCAAGTCCTGGTTGCTCAGTCTCGAGGGATGAGGAAGGACGAAGGGCGTTACCTTCACCTCCCCGTCCGGGCCCAGGAACTCCGTGCCAAGGTCCTGTGTGGCCATCCACTTCCGCCAGAACGGGTCCCAGGCGTGGACACTTCGCTGGCCGACGCGGAGGTCGAGCACACCGGTGGACAGGAACCTGTGGAACCACATTGCCAGCCTGACACGCGCCTGTCCGAGGCGCTGCGCCAGCACGCGTCCTTCGCCGGCATGATCCAGCTGCCTCCACAGCACCATCGTGCCGATTCCGGAGAAGCCGACCTCGTCGGCGATGCGCAGCGCCTCGGGATCAGCAGTGGGGAGAACCTCCCAGTCGTCGACCCGCATGACGTGGTCAAGGTCCCAGGAGCGACAAGCGAGGCCGTCCGCTGTACGAGACAGGACCGTGAGTAGGCGGCACTGGGACAGGGACGCAGTCTTCAGGCCGAGACCAAAGCGACCGAGATCGGTCTGATCTCGCCATGCCGTGGGGCCCTCACCACCGAAGCGCAGAGCCTCATGCAGCGCCCCCTCGTCCATGCCAGTGCCGTCATCAACGATCGCGACCCAGCTCTGTCCCTCGGTGGTTGAGAACTCGACCCGGACCTGGGCTGCCTTCGCCGCGATGCTGTTGTCGACCAGATCCGCGAGCGCGGTGGCCATGTCGTAGCCGAACGAACGCAAGCTCTCCATCAGAGCAGACGCCCTGGGGGGAACCGGCAGTCCCAGCGTGGTCTCCTGCGCCACAACACCTCACCTCGTGTCGAGCCAACTGCATATGCAGATTAGAGGAGGGCTCTGACAAGAAGGGCAAGACGAACGAATGTGCGGATCGCTGGACTTGACGCACCGACGGCCACGCGGATGCCTTCGTCCAGACCCGCGGCAGTCCAGTTCTTCCATGCCGCTGACTGAGTGATCGCCTGCGTGGCATGATCCGTTCGTGGACAACGAAGCGATCGTCCCGTTGCCGGTCTGGAACGGCCTGGCGAGTCCCGGCCGGAGGTCCGCTGTCAGAGGGTTGCTGCGCCGTGACCCCGACTTCTTCGTCGCAGCGTCCGAATTGCTCGGCGACAGTGCTCGTACACGGGCGCACATCGCCGTCACGAGTGGCCAGTGGCGCACCGTCCTGGCCGAGGCGGACCTGTTGGTCTCTTGGGGCCACCTTCACGACGCTCTGGCTCATCTGTTGGAGCTCGTACAGGAGGACGAGCCCCAGGCCGCCGGCAATACGGAGCGGCGTCTGGCTCGCGCAGTCGACGAACTGCGCGCCAGCGTTCGACGTATGGTCGCCGACGCCGACATTCTGGGGTTCCTGCCTCCCGAGACCGCTGACCCACCGCGCAGGGGCTTGGTCCGGTACGTCAGTCTGGTCGGCCGCGTTGTCGGGGCGATCGCCGCATGCGAGAAGCAGGACTGGTCTGAGCCCGGCTGGCGTCAGTTGATCTCGCTGGCGGGACAGGTTTCCGCCGAAGTTGACCAGTTGACGATCAACGAGGTCCCCGCCCTGGTGGAGGTTGAGGAGGGCGCAGTCCGGAGGGCGATCGGGATCGATGACAGGGAGCTCGTCGACGGCCAAGGACTGGCGTTCACCTCCAGGCTTGAGGTTGCGTGGTCTCGGGATGAGACCCACCTTGATCGTCGGCTTCGTGGCCAGTCGGCGCACCTCATTGACACGTCTGTGGTGCTGAGCCCGTCGCTACGACGTCACCTGGTGGCGCTGGTCACGACATCCTTTCCTCTCGTGGCGAATCGTGTCGCGGTGGCCGCCAGGGACCTGGTCCTGGGGGCGCTCGAAACCGACGAGGCAGCCTTCATGGCAGCCTGGGAGGAGCAGTGGGCCGGGGAACGGATGATGTGGCAGGGGCACGCTGGCTTCTTCAAGGCCCATCTCGAACTTGAATCGGGCGATCGAGACGATGAGCACAGGCTTGAATCCGTGGCGAACGCCTACGTGCTTGCTGTCGAGGGTGACGCGCGGCGGACTGCGATCGCCGCGCTCGCATTCGCGGGCCAGCGCCTCCCCGGCGACTCCACCCTAAGGCCTGTCCACGACGCGATCTCGCGCCGAGAAGGCAGGCTGTTCGAGGCGCTTGCCTCGGTGATACAAGTCGCCTGGCGGAATGCGATCGCCCATCGCGATATCTGGTGGGATTCCGATCTTGGCGCTGCACGCCTCGGCGAAGATGTCGTCACACTAGAGACCCTCTTCATGTCAGCCGAGCGAGCTCGGGCGGTATGCCAAGCGTTTCACCACGGAGTGGAGGTCGCGTTCGCCATCGCCAAGCCACCAGTTCGAGACTGGCTGACAAACGCACCTGAGTCCGCGCGCAACCTCGCCATCCTGGAAGCACTGGGGGGCTGCGGCATCTCTGTCCACGACCTCCGGCGCTCCGGCGGCACCCTTGAGCTCGTGGTGCAGTCTCTCGACTCAGACAGCTTTCTCCAACTGTGTTTCGGGATCATCCGATCCGCGGAGCTGGACCATGGCATCTCGCACTGGTTGGTGCGGCAGCGAACACCAAATCTCACGCCGATATCCATCGATCGCGACTGGGTTGAACGGGTATGGGCAGAGGCGCCCGAGGGGATGCTTCGGGCGCCGGAGGACATGTTTCCTTTGATAGTGAATGCCTTGATCAACAGCGGTGCAGAACCTGTGCCAGCCGTGCGCCATGTCATCGCCTATGCCGCAGCGCAGGTGACTGGAGAGGCATCGAGGCTGGGCGAGGGACTGGCAGCCGGCGATGAAAGGGCCCGGACCAGCTTGCATGAGTGCGTTGTGCACTGCCGCCGGGGTCTTGCTCTTGCGGCTGAGCTCAGCGGTAATGAGAGCGCACGGAAGCTTGCGTCCCGGATCGACGCCATGTTGGCCTCTGTAGAGGCACGGAGGGACGGCTCCGTTGAGTCGCTTCACGAGGTTCTGGCTCCGGTGCAGGCAGTATTCAATGCCCGCAGGATGGCAGCGCCTCCCTGGTTTCAAGGGTGACGACTTCATGGGAAAGAGCGAGGCGCTCGGCCACTCCCTCGTCGCGCCGGTTTGGCCCGACCTGGCGAGAGTGTGAACGTGGTGGGGCGAACGGCGTCGTGAAGCCCAGTGTCCGCTCGGGGTGAAGATCGGGATGTGAGCGTGGTGGCATGCATCGATGGGATCCGCTGAATGATGTCCAGCTGGCTTTGCTCCAGGGCATCGCCTCCGGAGAGTCAACCGGCTCGCCGGTTCCTTCAGGGGCCCGCACCACTGGCTATGCCCTGCGAAATCGCGGCCTGATCACCGTCGATCGCCGGGGCGGTCGGTGGGAGGCCGAGCTAACAGAGGCTGGGCGCTACTACCTGGAGCATGGTCAGCACCCCGAGAACCCCTCCCGAAAGGTGCAGTCGGCTGTGGCGACCACCAGTGCAGTCGTCACTGCGGTTGGGGACGTCCCCCCGCCCGAGGAGGCAGCCGGGACACCGAAGGCGGTTAAGGCTCGTGTTCACACCGCTGTTTCGATCCAACTGCCAGCTCGGCGAGCAGCGGAGGCAGCGGAACTGATCGCACGCCTCACGGCCGAGCACAGGGTCGTTGTCGCATCTCCGACGGACGAGGCGATCAAGGACCGGCGACGTGTTGTGGAGTACGCGAAGCGCCACCAACTCATCCCCGCAGGGAAGCGAATCGAGACCCGGCGCCTGTGGAACAGCACCAAGGACTTCGAGATCTCGCTCGCCAACGGAACCTCGACCAAGCTGTCAGACGTTGCCCTGGAAGCACTGGCTCCGGTACCGGTGCCAGCACAGCTGCGAGATCCACACCCCGTTGTTGCCAGCCTGCGCGACGACACCGACCGACTGGTGATGCCAGCCCCGCAACGGCGCAGAGCACTTCTCATGTTCCAGGCGCTGGCCGCGGAAGCTGTCCGGCGCGGGCACCGCGTTATTGAACGACCGGTTTCCGACTACCACCGTAGCCGCCCGTACTACTACAACGGCCGGCATCATCCGTCGAGTTACTCCCGGCGCGAGGGCGAAATCGACATCGTCATCGACAGCTTTGGCTACACCGTCACCATCCAGCAGGAGTCCCCGCAGTCCAGCGACCCGACAAAGGCCGCGCGTCTGGTCATCGAGGTTCCTCGCTACCGCGCCACTCGCCAGTGTGCCTGGCGGGACCGGCAGCGCTGGACCGTCGAGGAACTCCTGCCCGTTGTGCTCGCGGAACTCGAGTTGCGTGCCGTTGAGGACCAGCAGCGCGCCATCGACGAGGAGCGGGCGAAAGCAGAACGCCAGGTGCGCTGGGAAGCCGCTATGACCGCGGCGAACGAGCAGGCAATCCACGAGCAGTACGCCGAGCGGCTCCGCGAGCAGGCACAGCAGTGGCGGCAGGCAGAGGGTCTGCGCGCCTACTGCAGCGCGCTGGAGGCCCGCCTCTCCCAGCCCCAGGCCGGAGACGACGCCTCGGCCATGGAGTCAGCCAGGCAGTGGCTGGCTTGGGCTCGTGCACACGTGCTCGCGCTGGATCCACTCCAGGGTCTGCCCACGATGCCCGAGGCCAGGAAGGTCAAGCCCGAGGACCTCAAACCCTTCCTTGGTGAGTGGAGCCCTCACGGCCCGGAGGGCAACAGGTACGGCTGGGAATGAGGGCTCGCGACTGCCTACCGCACTGCCAGGATCTCGGGATACACGCTGAGTCGGGGCTGAGATCGTCGACGCTCTCAGCGCCGCTGGTGGGAGCGTGGTGGGAGCGGCGCCCCCGGTCTCGGGTGACAGCCACTGGTACTGCTAGGCACCTACCCGCCCCCCGAAATGGATAGAATGGCGCCGCATGGACTGGATGGCACAGTCCGGTAGCGCCTAGTTGGTTATAGCAGCTGACTCTTAATCAGCGGGTCCGGGGTTCGAGTCCCTGGCGGCGCACATCGCCCAAGTGGCAAGCCTGATAAGGCGGTTCACCCTTCGCGGGGTGGGCCGCCTTTCGCTTTGTCGGGTCTGGTGCGGGGTTGAGGTGAGGCGGCCTGAGTATCCGCTTCGGGTTGAGAGGGCGGTTGAGCTGCGTCTTTCGATCAGGCCCGTGCGGACGGCCGCGTTCAGGGCCGTGCGCAGCGCGGCACGCGCCCGCATGAGCGTGGAGGCACTGAGCGGGCCGGTGCCGCGGCCGACGCGGGCCATGCTGTCGAGGTAGCGGTAGTTCTGGCGGGTGGTGGCGCGCAGCGCAGCCGGGTGTGGGCGGCGAGCCACTGCCCCAGCCCGTCCCGGACCGTGAGCGGCCTGAAGCGGCGCAGACTCCGCAGGGCGGCGTGGGCCCGGTCGCGCGTGGCGTAGCCGCGCGGGGCGGCGAAGTACCAGCTGCCGTGCTCGCGCCGGCCGAGCCTGGGGCAGCGACCGCCGAGCTGACGACCGCTGCCTCCGTCCCGGCAGCCGCACCGCTTGTCCACCGAACCCGAACCGCGTACCCGTGCCGCCTTCCCAAGCGCCCGACCTCACTTGGATGATGCCGGCCGATCGGGTGCGAGGCCGCTCCTACTCTGATTGCACTCAATCGGGGAGGGCGGGCTCACAGAAGCATCTGCTGCGTGAGCCACTCGGGATTGCGCTCGCCGAGGCTGCCCACGGTTCCCACGCGGGGTCGGTCAGGACGACGGTGCGTGCGTGCTGGATGAGGTTGTCGAAGGAGTTCGAAGGGGGGCCATCGCCCGGCATCCTGCCAATGCCGGCGCCCGCTCGGCCACTGGTTTCCACAGACCCTTGAGGACAATGGCAGAGGCGCGACCGCGTTCCCCGCAGTCGTCAAGCATTTCCGACAAGTGACGTTCTATCTGTGAGCCAGGAGTTCCACCACGGCACCCCGAAGGGCGGGCGCCAGCCCCGGCCTGCGGCTTTGTCGGAGGTGAGGGATAGGTTCTGCGCCATGCCGACGCAGACACAGATCTACGCCTATCAAGGGGCGTCGACGTTCTCTACCGACACGGGCCTCCTGCTGTCCACATCGGGGGCCGTGACACCCGCCGGTTGGGTTGGCGAGCCGCGTTTCTTCGACGGCTTCCTGCAGCATTCGCAGGCGGCGGCTGCCGCTCTACTGGCGGTCGCGGATGTGGCGGCCGCCGACTACTACCGGCCCCGGCCGGGGTTGCTCGACCCGGTCGTGACGGGCCACGGCGACCGGTTGCGGTTCGAGTCGTTCTCCGCGTGCGGGGGCGTGTATGCCCGGCTGGATGTCCTGCCGGCCGGCCTTGACGGGGAGACCGGCTACGGAACCACCAATGTGGACGTGAATCTGTCCCTTCGGGACGCACTGTCCCGGATCCGGACGGGTGAGCCGCTGCATCTGCGTGTCGGCCCAAAGGACTTGGCCGTGCGAACGCTGGACAGCGCGGCGCCGATCGTCGAGCGCAAGGTCGCGCTGCCTGACCGGTGGGTCCGCGGGTTCGGCGAGGTTCAGGTGATTTCGGCCGGCTTCGATGAGCGTGCCCGGGTGCCTGCGGCGGCCGGAGTGCGGTTCCTGCGTTCGTTGCCGCGCGGGCGCTCGGGGGCGCCTTTGTGGGTGGTGGCCTCGGGCGGTTCGCTGCGGCTCACCTCCTGGCCTGTTCCGGGCGCGGTGTGTCTGCCTGGGCCGGAACGGCTCGGAGCCCTGGGGCGGGTGCTTCGTTTCGCCACGGCGCTGACCTTGTAGGGTCCGCCCGTGGTGGATGGGCAGCCCCAGCCCAGCGCCTGGGAGGTGGGACTGCCCGGGATGCGGCTCCTGCTGGTGCTCTCGCCGAACGCATCGCGTGGCTTCTCGGGTGAGGGAGCGATTCTCCACGGGCTGCTCGGGTCTGGTGAGGAACGGGACGTGGAGGCGGTCGCGGACTGTCTGGCCTGGCAGGCCCGGATCGGCACCAGGGAACTGGCGCAGCGCTGCGAACTCAGCGAGGAGCGGACCAGGGCGGCCTTGGCCGGCTTGGCCGCAGCGGGGCGTATCGGCTACGACCTCGCTGAGGCCGAGTACTTCCACCGGGATCTGCCGTTCAACTCCGAGTCGGTGGAGCGCTTCAACCCCCGTCTGCGCGGCGCCCGCACCCTCGTCGCTGAGGGAGTCGTCCGACTGGGCGACTGGAGCAACGCCGGCGGAACAGCGGAGGTCGGGGACGGTCACCATCGCGTGCGTCGCGGCTCGGCGGGGTGGGCTTGCACGTGCGAGTGGTGGGCCCGTTACCGGGGTGGCCGTGGCCCCTGCAAGCACGTACTGGCGGTGCAACTGGTGGTCCGGAATCAGAGCAAGGGAAGCGGCGAGCGGATATGACGGCGATGGACAACGAGACGATGGACTGGACCGAGCTGCGCGCCCTGATCGCAGGCCGTGTACCGCAGAACGTGATCGAGCGTCTGGCCGGCATATCGGCCTCTCAGCTCCGGCACCTTCGGGCGCCTCTGAAGGCGCTGCTCAAGGAGCTTCGGCGGGAGATGTCCCAGGATTCGGGACGGTACATGGTGGCACACGACCAGTTGGCCGCCACGTTCGTCGCCGGCATTCTCTGCTCGGGAACGCCCAGAGAGGCGTACTCCTGGCTGACGCAGCGTCGCCTGTTGCACACCACATGGCCCTTGGACGGAGGTGGCTCGACGAACTCCGACTACCACCGGATCCTCGCTCTACTGCTGCTCGGCCACCGCGACCCGGCCTGGCAGCAGGAGCTGGCCGTCCGCCTTGCGGAGTGGCTCCCCACCAACCGTGGACTGGCACCCTGGCTGATCACATACGGCCTGGCGGCCTGGTCCGAGACGGACCTGCCGGCCACCGACGGATTCATCCGCGGCTGGGTCTCCCAAGGCAGCCTCATCCGCTACCAGCATCAGGAGATCCGGGAATGGTTCGCGGCCCAGGGCTGGCGCGCCCCGGTGCCGCACCACACCACCCTGCGTTCCTGGCTGCGGGCCGAACCGCGTCTTGCAGAGTTCGTGCCCAGGCTGTTCGAAGTTGACGACATCGGCAGTGAGTTCACCGACCCGTACGCGGCGCGCTTCGGCGCCGACAACGAGTGGCCCAAGGTGCTGGCAGCGCTCGCCGATGAGGGAGTGCTCGACCGGGGCGCGCTGCTTGACCAGTGTCTGGCGAAGCTCCTTCGCGGCGACCGGCCGGGCAACCTGCGCGGCTTTGTCGCCCTGCACGACCAACTCGCGCCCACCCCGGAACAGACGGCTGACCGCGTCGGAATGTACATCCGGCTGGCCGCCGACGGGGCGGGGACGGTGGGCAAGATCGCCCAGAAGCTCCTGAAGACCCTGGACTCACAGGGGCGTTTGGAGCCGGACGCTTTCGAGGAGTTGTGCTCGGCCGTCCTCACCCGCTCGGAGACGACCCTCGTCTCAGCGCAGCTCGCGTGGATGGACAAGGTGGTGCGGCGTGACACCGCGCAGTCGGCCGTTCTGGCGGGCGCCTTGTCCATGGCATTCAGCCACCCCACGGCAGCGGTTCAGGAGCGGGCCCTCGGCCTCGCCGCCCGCTGGATCGGACTGCTCGGTCCTGAGATGCAGGAGCAGTTGAGAGACGCGGCCATCATGGTCGACGCTTCCCTCCAGAGCGAAGCCGCCCGCCTGCTCGGCACAGGCACCGCGCAACCAGAGAATCTGGCCCTGGAGCTTCCTGTCCCGGCGGTCCGGACGATGCCCGAGGCGATCGAATCGCCGACAGAACTCGCCGAGCGCTTCGCCGCCGCTCTGGTGACTCGCCAGATCGACCCGATGGAGCTGGAACGGGTTCTGGAAGGCGCGGTGGTCCAGCACCACGCAGAGCGTGACGCAGTCGCCGCCGCCTTCGCTCCACTCGCCACCCGCTATCCCGCCCAGAACGACGCCAACCGCTGGTCAGCCACCACGATGGCCCATGCCCTGGGCTGCCTCATGGACGTCCTCGCCGGGCGCTCCTCCCGCGTCGCGCTCGATGCCCGCACCCTCCTCCTCGAGGAGCTCTTTACGAGCGTCGACCACATTCCGCTGCGGCGGATCCACGAGATCACCAAGCACCTGCCCAGCGGAACCGCGCCGTTCCTGCTTGCCACCCCGACCACGGCTGACGGGGCGATCGACCCAGCCGTACTCGCCGGTCGGCTCGACCAATTCCAGGCCGAATCCGTCACACCCTGGGCGGACGATCTCGAACAGGCACTTCTTCGCCTCCCCGATGCCGCGCGAGCCGACATCGCCGGGCACGCGCGGATGCTGGGCGGTCCGCGAAGCGAGACCGTCATCCTGCCAGTGTTCTCCGACTTCCACACCCAAGCCTTCGGCGTCGACGAACTCCCCGACGCCACCGGACACCGCAGGATCTCGACGCCCCGCGTGGTGCCAGTCATGAAGACCAGCAGTGAGCCCGAGGAGTGCACGCTCGCCGGCATCCTGGCGCAGACCCCCGATCCCCTGGAGCCCCAGGCGTACTACTGGCCCACGTGGAACGGACGCTCCAACACCCTGATCGGCCTGTGGCCCAGCATCACGCCGCACCACCCCGACCTGATCGCCGCCCACGCACTGCCGACGTTCTTCAAGCAGGCCGACGACGACAGCTCCGCCACCGCCATCACCGTGCTGCCGTCCCTCGCGTGGGCAGGGTCATCCCCTGCCCCGGTGGTGCACCTCGCCCTGGCATACGGGCTGACCGCTGCGGGCCCCGCGAGCCGCACCGCGGCGGTCGACGCACTGCTGGCACTCGCCGCCCTCGACAAGCTGGATCCGTCCCTGCTCGGCAGACTCCTTGCGGCGCTGTGGCACGAGCACATCGCACGACCCGGCCGCTTCCTGAAGGCCCTCGGCGAGGCCGCGCGCGTCGGCGCCGCGACGCACGTGTGGGGCGTCGTCCGGGCCCTCATCACCGCTGTTGCCGCGAACCCGGCACTCAAGGGTCTGCCGGATCTCCTGTCCCTCGGGTCCGAGTGCGCTGCACTCGGACCCGTGCGAAGCGACTTGCCTGAACTCGCCGAACTGGCGCTCCAAGCCAAGCCCGCGAGGCTCCCGAAGGAGGCCAGGCGCCTGCAGGAGATCCTGCGTCAGTGAGAGAGGGGAACGGATCAGCCGGGAACGGCACACTTCGACGCTCGTTGGCGCCAGAGCAGTTGATCCGATGCGCCAGGGACAACTGCCTTCGCAGCGTTTCAGCCTGACGAACTTCAACTGCATCATCCGAGACAAATACCCGCCTCCGGAATTCAGGAGCCTTGTGCCATGGTGGATACGACCCCGGGCCGTCGCGCCGAGTTGCTCGCCCTCCACCCGGAGCTGGCCGCTTACGCGCGCACGGCGTTGCGTCTCCATCCGCGTCGTGGCACGCCCCAGGCCGGGGACAGCTCCGTGGGAGGCCCCCTTGCGTGGCCCGTGAGCGAGTCTTGGCCCACCTGCACCGAGGACCACGCGATCGACGATGGTGAACCGAGCTCGCAGGAAGCCGCCATCGAGGACCTGCGCCGGATCCTGGACGGTGACCCGCTCGAGAGCGAGGCCGAACTGCGGAGGCTGGATCCCGGCGTCGCGGCTGCCTTGACGCGTGTGCTGCACGGACACGACGCGCCTTCGGCAGCCCCCAGCAACTGTCCCCGGTGCGCGATCTCCCGCACCAGCCAGTGGTGATGGCCTCCGTGCTGCAGCTCTACCGCCACGACGTGCCCAGGGGGATCGCATCCTTGCCGAAGTGGATGTTCCCGGACGGCACGGACATGCTGCAGGTGCTGTGGTGCCCGAACCCGCACGCGGACGACTACGAGCCGCGCGTGCGCCTGTATTGGCGAACCGAGTCGGAGCTGGGCACGGTAATGGACGCCAACCCCGCGTTGAACCTCTTCACCCGTGGCGAGGACGTCGACTTCACCCCGCGGGCGTGCATTCTGCATCCCGAGCTGGTCCAGGAGTACCCGCCGATCACACTCACGGACCCGGACGAAGACGACTTCAGGGACGGCCGTCTCAGAATCTTGCCGGCCGGGCTGGAGGAGGACTGCGCCCGGTGGACCGCGACCGGCGAACCTCGCAACGATTTCGATCAGCACGACTACGCCGACCATGCGGGGACGCCCGGCTGGAAAATGGGCGGGTGGCTCCCGAACGTGGGGTTCTGGCCCCCACCGGCTGAACGATGCTCCTGCGGGGCACCCACGGTCCTGCTGCTCGGTGCGACCTCCGAGGCACTCAACGGCCCGTGGCTGCCCAACGGTGATCCTGGGTTCCGGTGGGGCGATCCGGAGGACTGGGACGACAACCGTCCCACAGGCGTATGGGGCGGCCGCGGCGGACAGCTATGGCTGCTGGTCTGCGCCGACGACCCCACCCACCCGATCCTCACCTACGCCGAATGACCTCTGGCGCGCCGGCGGAGGAACCGGCTGAGCGTGTCGAGGCTCCAGATCATCGTGGACGCGCGCCCTGGGCCTCGCACGCGTCAGTGGGAGCGGTTGTAGGCCTCGATCACGTACGCGGGCAGGCGGCCCTTGTCCGCCACGGAGTACCCACTCCGCTTCGCCCACGCGCGAACCTGCGCGCTGCTCGCGCCGTTGCGAGCGACGACGGGTGATGGGGGCCGGCTGCGCGCCGAGCGGACGACCTGGTCTTCGACCCCGCGTTCCACCACTTCCCACGGGTGCGTCGTCCCATAGGCCGCGCGTCGCACCCCTTTGATCGGCTTGGGGGTCATGGTGCGCACGGGGTGCGCCACCTTGCCTACGGAGCGTCGTGCACGTTTCACGGACTTCGGAGCGAGGAGTCTCCAGAGCAGGCCCATCAGGACACCTCCGTCACGCAGTGTCTCTCCCAGAATGGGCCTTGGAGGTGGTCCGGGGAAACCGTCAAAGGTCGTCTCGGCCTTGAAGCCGACGGCGCAGCTTGGGGACTTGCCGAAGACATCGCTGAGATCAGCCATCCCGCGGAGCGCCGGGCCGGCGGACCCGAGCATGTGCTCGGGTCGGCCGGCCTTGGCGGTATGGCGGCGGATGGGGCATGGCTCGACCTTCGACTTCGGCACGCTGGGTATCCTCCCGGCACGAGCACACCCGTGCTGACCGTGGTTATCCCGGAGTACCAGGACACCGAACTGATCGCGGGCGAGGAACTCGCCTGCGGATCGTCCTTCTGGCTCGCCCACTTCTCAGCCGCGCCATCATCTCGGCCAGGGAGGGCGTGGTGGCCTCCCGCGTGACGAGGTCGGGAAGGTACGGCTGAAGGCTCTTCCCGCCCTGGGCTGCCTTCAGTTTCGGCTGTTCGAGGAACGAGTCGGGTACTTCGCGGATGGTCGCGGCAGCCATGCCTGCGGGTTACCTCGCAATGGCTGCAAAATGCCATCATTCGAGGCGTCGTCTCCGTTCGACTCTGAAATGTTCTCCCGGATCACCGCATCCGGGGCCTCGCCTCCCCGGCGGGGCACGGTCAGGGCGGTGTGCGACCTACGGCTCCGTGATGATCGCGCTGCCGCAGATCTCACTTTCGCCGGCTGTGGGAGCGCAGCTCGGGCATGCAGAGGACCGCTGTTGCGTTCCGCGTCGGCCTGCAGACGAGATGATCAAGTCGAACGGGCCCTTGATAGCGTGCTCCTGACATGCTGGAGCAGGGGCGTGCGGGGGAGCAGCGCGGTGAGCCAGATTGCCAAGGCCTTCGAGGAGGCCGCTGAAAAGTCCGGAAAGGGCTTGGCGGGGGACTTCGCGAATGCCTATCGCGACATCTTGAGTGAAACCAAGAGCAAGGCCACCCAGGTCGCCGAGCATGCGGCCGAGAACGAGGCCAACACCGCCAGTAGCCTTGCGAAGTCGGCGGAGAAGGACGCACATTCGCCTCATGTCGGGGACCCCGCTGGGCCGGGGGATGGGGGCGGCGGCCGGGCAGCTGACGGTGGGGGAGCAACGGGCCCTGGCGGAGAGCGGCCTGATCCCGGAGCGGGGGAACCGCGGCCGGGGCAGCCGTCCGAGGGGAACGGCGGGTGCACGACCGGTGGCGATCCGGTCGACGTGGTCACCGGCCAGATGATCACTTCTGCGTCCGATCTGGCCTTGCCCGGTTTGCTGCCGCTGGAGCTGCGGCGCGCCTATGCGTCGGGGTACATGGACGGACAATGGCTGGGCCCGGGCTGGTCGTCGACGCTCGACCAGCGTGTGCGGGTCGATGCGGACGGAATCAGCTTCGTGGGCGATGACGCGCAGATCCTCCACTACCCGCTTCCGACGGACTCCTCATCGCGCGTGCTGCCGGTGAGGGGCGCACGCTGGCCGCTCACCTGGGACGGTCCGGGCGGGACGATCCGCATCGAGGACCCGGAGACGGGGTGGGTCCGCCATTTCGATCCCCCGCCTGCCGGGGGTGAACAACAGACGCGTGCGCTGACGGCGATGTCCGACCGTAACGGCCACCGCATCGAGCACCTCTACGGGCCTGAGGGCTTGCCCGTCGAGGTGCGGCACTCGGGTGGTTACCGGGTCGCGATCGACACGGTCCACACCGTGGGAGGGCCGCGGCTCGCGGCGCTGCGGGTGCTCGACGGCAGTGACGAAGGGCGGGGCACGCGCGTCGTCGGCTACGAGTGGGATGACCGGGGACGCCTTGCCGCCGTGCTCAACTCCTCGGGTCTCCCGCTGGTGTACGGCTGGGACGAGCAGGACCGGATCACCTCCTGGACCGACCGCAACGGGCATTGGTATGCCTACGAGTACGGATCGGACGGGCGTGTCGCCCGAGGGGACGGGACCGGCGGGTTCCTCGCCGCCGCGTTCGCCTACGACGTGGTCCAGCGGACTACGACGGTCACCGACAGTCTCGGCCACGCAACTGTCTACGCCTACGACGCGCAGGGGCACGTCGCTTCCGTCACAGACGCTCTCGGCCATGTAGTCCGCACCGATTACGACCCGTACGGCCGTCTGCTCGGCCACGCCGATCCCCTCGGGCACGTCACCCGCTACACCCGCGACAGCCAAGGCCGCACCGTGCGGATCGACCACCCGGACGGGACCGTGACGGCCGCCGAGTACGACACGGCCGGCTTCCTGCGTGTGCTGGTAGAGCCTGGTGGCCCGACGTGGCACTACGAGTGCGACGCGCAGGGGAACCGGACTTCGGTGACTGACCCGTGTGGGGCGGTCACCCGCTACACCTACGACGGCCAGGGGCGGACCGTGGCGGAGACCGACGCCCACGGTCAGACAACGTACTACGGGGCGAACTCGGCGGGATTGCCCGTCTCGGTCACCGATCCCCTGGGACGTACCACTCGCTACGAGCGTGACCCGTTCGGACGGCTCATCGTGGAGACCGACCCGCTGGGGACGGTCACGAGTTACGGCTGGACTGTCGAGGGCAGGCCCGCCTGGCGGCAACTCCCCGACGGAACCCGGGAGGAACGCCGCCATGACCCTGAGGGCAACCTGCTGGAGCATGTTGACGCGGCGGGGCACCGTACTCGGTTTGAGTCGGGGCCGTTCGGTATGCCGACCGCTCGCATCGACGCTGAGGGGGCTCGCCTCGCATTCGCCTACGACAATGAACCGCGCCTGACGTCGGTCGTCGACGCTGCGGGGCGGGAGTGGAGGTACAAATACAGCGCGCTGGGTGATCTCGCTTCGGAGACCGACTTCAACGGGAGGACGCTCCGTTACGAGCACGACGCCGCCGGCCGGCTCGTACGACGCACCAACGGCGCGAACCAGAGCATCACCTACGCCTGGGACCCGGTTGGACGCGTCACCGGACACACCACCGATGCCGGCGCGCAAGCGGCGTTCGGGTACGACGCGGCTGGAAATCTCGTCAGCGCCCGGAACGACTGGGTCGATGTCGCCTTCCGCCACGACGCCTGCGGCCGTGTTCTGGCGGAGGTCGCCGACGGCCTGTCGTTCGCCCACGGCTACGACCTCTTGGGGCGGCGAACCGAGCGCAGGACCCCGGCGGGCGTCGTCACAGCGTGGCAATACGACGAGGCCCACCAGGCCACGAACATGATGTTTGCCGGAAACGTCGTCTCCGTTGACTACGACCGGGCTGGTCGCGAACAGCATCGGAGTGTGGGCGGGACGACGTCCGTCAGCAGCTCCTGGGACAACCGGGGACGCCTGACGAGTCAGAGCCTGACCGCCTCTCAGGCCTCCGTCGACGGCATGGCGCCGCGTCTGCTGCATCGCAGCGAGTGGACCTATCGGGCGGACGGGATTGCCATCGGACATCACGACAGCGGTGTGGGCCGTCGGAGCTTCGCACTCGACTCCGTTGGGAGGGTCACCGCCGTGGAGGCGGCGACCTGGACGGAGCGCTATCGCTACGACGAAGCCGGCGCCCTCACGGACTCGGCTGCAGGAAGCCAGGCCCTCGACGTCGCCGGCGGCCGCACCTACGCCGGAGCTCAGCTGCGTGCGGCAGGACGCACGTCCTACAGCTACGACGACCAGGGCAGAGTCATCAAGGTCCGACGGCGTACGCTTTCCGGCCGAGTGAGTGACTGGTCCTACCGCTACGACGCCTTCGACCGACTCACCGACGCGAAGAATGCGGAGGGCGAGCACTGGAACTACGTCTACGATGCGCTGGGACGCCGCACGGCCAAGCGACGGCTCGATGCCAACGGCACGGTCGTGTCAGAAAGCCGCTTCTGCTGGGACGACGAGGTCCTCGCGGAGGAAGGCCGCCGCTCAGCCACTGACTCGGCCGTCACGATGACGACGTGGGAGTACGAACCCGGCACGTGGATCCCCAGGGCACAGGTACGGCGCACCGCCGTAGCCGACGACACCGTCAGCGAGCGGTTCTGGGCCATCATCGGGGACCTCGTCGGCACCCCGACGCACCTGGTCACCGCCGATGGTCACATTGCCTGGGAGCGGAGTGGATCACTGTGGGGCACCGACCTGTCGTTGCGCCGCAGCGACCCCGAGGCCGACTGCCCGTTGCGTTTCCCGGGCCAGTACCACGACGAGGAAACCGGCCTCGACTACACGCTGCACCGCTACTACGACCCGCAGACCGGTCGCTTCACGGCCCCCGACCCCCTTGGCCTCGTCCCCGCCCCGGATCCGTACAGCTATGTAGCCAATCCATTGGACGAGATCGACCCGCTGGGACTGGCCAAGCGCAAGGGCTCAGGAGGCGGCGGGGGAAACGCCAACCCGGCCCCTACGCCCACTCCCGCGAAGCGGACCATCCCGACCCGGGTGCCGGCGCCGACCTCCCTGCCGGGCTTCCCGAACGCCAGGAAGGCGACAGCGAAGACGCCGGTCCAGGGTGGTGGTGGCAAGCGCGCTCGCTGGGAGGACGGGAAGAACATCTACGAGTGGGACTCGCAACACGGCGAGGTGGAGAAGTACGACAAGAACGGACGGCACCTCGGTGCGTACGATCCCAATACGGGGGCGCAACTCAAGGGCCCGGTGTCGGGAAGGAAATGCGTCAAGTGATCTGGATGATCGAGGCTGCCGAGAAGGGGCAGCCATGGATCACCGAGGAGTACCGACTCCCGGAAAGTTTCGACATCGACACGGCGGCTGCATGGGTGGGCGACCATCCTGACCTCGTTGGATCGGTCTTCGACGTCCCGCCGTCCCGCATCCCGGAGATGGAGCAACTGCTCGGTATCACTGCAGATGCGGACCGAGTGGAGTATTTCCTTGTGGCCCGAGCTGACTGAACCCGGGTGCCGTGCCCAAGGTGGTGAGAGCGTGGTGGGAGCGACGGGGCCGATCGCGATGGATGCCGGTTGGCGCCATCGGGACTGGCGCTCCTGTCAAAGACGGACAGATCAGCCTAGAACGGTGAATTTCGCCGTGTTTTAGTGCTACTGGGAAATGATCCAGCTCGGCTCTTGTCAGCGGGTCGGGGGTTCGAGTCCCTGGCGGCGCACCGGCTTCAAATGGCAAGGCGGATAAGGTGGTTCACCCTTCGCGGGTGGGCCGCCTTTCGCTTCGTCGGTTCGGTTCCGGCCGTTGCGGCTACTCGCGACGCCGTGGACGGTGGGTGCCCGGGACGACGCGCTCAGCGTCGCGGATGAGCGCAGCTGCATCCGTGACTGGCTCGCCGGGACGACGGAGGGTCGGCGCTGCCGGAATGACACTCCGGTACTGACCTGTTGGGCGGTCACCTTCATGATTCCCGTGCGCCCAACTGTTGTACGAATGGCCACTATCCTGGCAGGCACGGCAGCTGGGTGGGGTTCCTGCGATGCTGCCCGTCGTGGGCGCTTGTCACCAAACTTGGCAGGCGTACGTCTCTGCCGGAGGGGAGCACGTGGCGCGTCGTAGTTCCGGGCTCGCATCAGTCGTCGCTGAGATCCAGCGCCACCAACAGCGTCAGCGCCGGCAGCAGGCTGCTGCTCAGCGATCCGCCGCGGCAGCTCAGCGTCAGCAAGCCCAGGCGCGGGAGCAGGCGTATCGGGCGGCGCAGAGGGAGGCCGCACGTGGCCAGAAGGCCGCCCTGGTCGCCTATCAGCAGTCCCGTGAGGCCGAGGTCGCGACACGGAACAGCGGCATCGAAGCCCTCGTCCACGACCTTCGGTCCGTGCTGAAGACGGGCCTCACCGCCCCAGCCTTCTCGTGGCAACTGATGTGCCCTCCCATCCAGATCCCGCCGTTCGACCCAGGTCACCTGGGGCGTCCGATCGCCATGCCGGACGGTCGGTACTACCAGGTCCCCCCGCTGAGCGGACTCCAGGCGCTCAGCCCCGGCGCGAAACGTCAGCATGAAGCTCAGGTCGCCGAGGCCCGAGCTCGCTTCGAGTACGACTGGCAGCAGGCCCAGGCGGCCGAAGCCGACCGCTGGCGACGCCTTTCCGAGTACCACCAGCAGTTCACGACCTGGGCTGCCGAAGAACAGCGTCGAAGCGCCGCCAGGGACGCAGAGGTGCATGCGCTCTGGTGTCAGGTGGGTGCCGGCGACGGTGAGGCGGTACGCCAGTACTTCTCCGCGGCGCTCCTGCACACTGCGAGTACATGGCCCGTCGGCTTTCCTTGCCAGTTCGCCCTGGCTTACGACACAACAGCTCGACAGCTCGTGATCAACTGGGAACTGCCGAGCGTGGACATCGTGCCGGAGACCGCCCGGATCCGGTACTTCAAGACCGATGACCGCGAGAGCGAGATCTCCCGCCCGCCCACGGAGCGCCGGAACCTCCACCGGGAGGTCCTCGCCCAGAGTGGTCTGCGTGTGGTTGCCGACCTGTTCCGGGCGGACGACCAAGGAGTGCTCCAGTCCATTGCTCTCAACGGCTATGTGACGGCGTTGAGCCCCGCCACCGGCAACGAGTCGGAGACGTTCCTGCTGACGCTGACCTGCCGTCGGGACCAGTTCAACGCGCTGGCTCTGGACCGCGTTGAGGCAGTGAGTTGCCTGCACGGGCTCCACGGACAGCTCTCGGGCCGGCCGGACCGACTTGAAGCCGTTCGCCAAGGACGACAGCCCGACAGCGTTGGCGGGACCTTGGCCGAATCAGGGACCGACCACGAGGAGGACACCGACCTCTTCGACATGGACCCGATCGAATTCGAGGAACTGCTCGCGGAACTCTTCCGGCGCCGCGGTCTGCAGGTGACCACGACCAAGAGAAGCGGTGATCAAGGCGTGGACGTCCTCGCGATCGACCCGGACCCGGTCACCGGCGGTCAGATCGTGATCCAGGCCAAGCGGTATCGGAACACAGTGAGCCCGGATGCCGTGCGCGATCTGTGGGGAACCGTCGACCACCACGGAGCTGCGAAGGGCATCCTGGTCACCACCGCAGGCTTCGGACCCGGCTCCCACGAGTTCGCCCGCGACAAACGGCTCACCCTCATCGACGGCCCGCAGCTCGTCGAACTGCTCCAGGAAGTCGGCCTGTCCGGCCACCTCGGCCCGAGGTGACCCGATCGAAGGCCGGTCCTGATCAACCCCCATCAGCGCAAGCGCGGAAGAAGACCGGGAGTTTGTGGTGTACGACGAGGTTCTCCTGACCATCCAGGGCAGCTCCGCGGTGCCGGTCGACCGGACTTCGCTGCCGGAGCTGGCGTTGCAGGAGCGTGCGCACCTACAGGAGTGGATCCTGGCCAACCCCGGCATCCTGGGGCCAGGGGTAGAAATCATCACCTGTGAGTACGACGGGTGGCAGACAGCCGACGGCGAGCGCGTCCTGGATCGCCTGGACCTGCTGGCGATCGCCCCGGACGGGCACCTGATCGTGGCCGAGCTGAAACGCGAGGCGGCCCCGCACAGCATCCACATGCAGGCGATCAACTACGCCGCGATGGTGAGCAGACTGACCCCCCACGACGTCTCGGAGCTGTACGCGGCCCATCTCGGGAAGCGAGGACGTACCGTCGATGCGGACGCAGCCCTCGATCGCTTGACGACCGAGTTCCTGCTCACGTCCGAGACCATCCGCCACCCGCGGATCGTCCTCATCGCCTCCGACTTCCCGCCCTCGGTCACCGCCTCGGTCGTGTGGCTCAACGAACAGGGAGTGGACCTGTCGCTGATCAGGTTCCGCCCCTACCAGCTGGACGACAAGCGGGTCGTTGTGTCCTTCAGCCGCCTCTTCCCGGTACCCGACGTCGAAGAATTCACGATAGGCCGACGAAGTGAGACAGCCACGGTCGTCGACGACGAGCCAGGCGCTCCCTGGGACGCGAGCGGCCTGCGCCGACTCGCTGCCGCCAGTAATTCCGCGACACTCGCCCTCCTCGATCTCTGTGCCGCTGAGGAACCGGGGTATGTGGGGGTCGCGGACATCGCAGAGGAAGCGGGGATCACGAAGGGAGCCGTGCGCGGGCAACTCGCCGGGCTGACCATGCGGTTGAAGAACCCTGCCAACGGCTTCACGCAGAAGCGTTGGCCAGTCAGCATCGAATGGCTGCCGGGCGGTGTTGCGAGTTACCACATGGATCCTGAACTGGCATCGTTGTGGCGCGCTGTGCGACAGCAACCCGAGGCTGTGGTCGCGCCTCAAGTCCAATAGCGATCCGCGTCGGACCGCCGCCGAAATCCTGGCTGGTGGCGGGAGCGTGGTGGGAGTGACGGCGCCATTCGCGATGGACGTCCGATGGTGCCATCGGGACTCGCGGTCGTGTCAAAGATGGACAGATTGACCTAGATTGGCACACTTCGCAGTGTGTTGGTACTAGCGGGAAATGATCTAGCTCGGCTCTTAATCAGCGGGTCCGGGGTTCGAGTCCCTGGCGGCGCACCTACAGCCTGCGGCCCCATGAGTGATCATGGGGCCGCAGGTCTTTTTGTGCCTGCGGAGGGAGTGCGGGCACAGGATGGGGCGGATGAAACCAGATGTGCGGGTTCCTCCAGCAAAGACTGGCCTCGGCCATCACCCATCGGCAGATCCGAGGCGACCTTCGCACCTACCGCCTCCGGCCGACGCCGACGAAGCTGAGCTGTTGAGCCCTGGGCGGGCCGGACACACAACGCGCCTGGACCCGCCCAGGATGTGCGCCGCCACCGGTCACGTACGCGTCCCAGCGCGCCGCAACGGCCCGTCCAGGCCGGAAGGAACCGAGTACGCGAGAACGTCGGCGAGCACCTGCCGCAGAAGTACATTGGAAGGCCGCGGCGCACACCCACGGGACGCTGCTGGCCGCCCCGCGCGCGAAGACAGGGGATCACATGCTCCCCGGGTATTGAGTAGGGGCACCCAACGCTGTGCAAATCCACGCAATGACCTGCGTGCGCTTATGTACCTCCTGAGGGTATCCCGTCCGTGATTGGACAGGGCGGGGAGACCCATGGTGGACGGGGAGCTGGACTTTGCATTTTTGAGCTTGCGTCAGCGGAGTCCGCCCTGTGATCGGACGGCTGGGCGCATGGGCTCGTCTCGCCAGTGTGTTCGCTGAGGATGCGCTCCGCCCTCGCTGCCGAACGCTGTCGAACAGGCACCCGCGCCGACCGGCTCGCAGGCACATCTTGACACTGGTCTCCACGACTGTGGAGTTGCCGCGGCGCACAATCGGGTCGGCGACCTCGACGTCGCGACCTGCGCAGCTGACCGTGCGCCTGGTCGAGCGCAGGACCGGCTAACCCGGGGGCAGATTCAATGCGGCCGCCTGCGCGCGAGGGCATGTCGGCGGTCCAGGACTCCTTGACTCCGCGACAGTGATGCCGAGATGGCGAGCTGGGCGATCGTCCCACGCGCTTGGGCCGTTCGGTGTTCGCCTGTTCCTGTTTGCCCCCGAACCACTGGCCTAGATGCCACCGCTAGTACGACGGCGCAGCGCGAGGACGATACCGGTGATCACGGCGAGCAGTGCGACGCCCCCGAGCCCGGCGTACAGCAGTCCGTTCCCGCTGTCCTTCGCGTTCTGTGTCGCAGCCACTGGGGCCGGGCTTGCGGTGCTGTCGTGCGCGGACTGTGACGCCACCGGACTCGCCGAGCCGGACGCCGACGCGGCAAGGAGAGGGTTCACGTCCGCCGGCCCAGGGTCCCCCGCGTCCGTCAAGGCGATGCGGGGGCGAACGACGCCCCAGCCGAAGTGGGGGTCCCACTTTCCTTGACCGTCAGCGGTATTGATGAGGACCCGGATGACTTGGTCGGCGGTCCAGTCCCGGTGCAGGGACCAGACGAGCGCGGCGGACGCCGACACCAACGCCGTGGAGTCGCTGGTGCCATGGCTCGTGCAGTAACCGGTGGAACTTGGGCAGGCGTCGGCCATGTTGTCTCCGGGGGCTGCCAGCGCGACCTGCGATCCGTATTCGGACTCGGCAGTCGGCTTGATGCTCTCATTCACTGCCGCCACTCCGAGCACGCCAGGGTAGGCCGCCGGGTAGTTCACCGGGTTTCCCGTGTTCCCGCTGTTGCCGACTGCCGCCACGACGAGCTTTCCCTTGGATTCGGCGTAGGCGATCGCCTCGCGGACACTGGCGACATCCTCCTCCTGGCCCTGGGACAGGTTGATGATCTGTGCCTCGCTGTCGGCTGCATACCTGACCGCCGTCGCCAATTGCACCGAGTACATCGCACTGGCGTCGGCCTCGTTCGATCCGCTCTTCCAGATCCGTAGCGGCAGGATCTTCACCCCGGGCGCGAGACCGATGGCTCCCTGGCCGTTGTCGGAATTTCCGGTGCCACTTATCAGTGAGGCCATGCGGGTGCCGTGGCCATCGGTGTCGGTCTGTGCCCCGCCGGGCAGGTTCGAGAAGTTCTTGCCTGGGAGTACCTGGCCGATCAGGTCGGGGTGATCGGCCTGGACGCCGCTGTCGACCACGGCAACAGTGATGCCCACACCTCTGGTCTGCTGCCACATCTGCGTGGCGTGCATAGGTGCGAGCCACCACTCGCCGGCGCGGACCGAGTCCGCGGACGCGGGCTGGGCCGCGGTGCCCAGCCCGAGCGTCAGCGCACCGGCCGCTGCAAGAGCGACCACCCATCCCCGTGCCATGAAACTCCTGCTCTCTGCTTGGCGAACCGCTTACCGGGAGCGGGGCCTACTCAATCACGGCCGGATTGGTGGCTGGTCCTGACGTCCACGGGTCCTCGTCCACGGCGTAGTAGGAGCCTCGACGCCCACGGGGACGACTGCCGCTCACAGCGTGGCCGAGGCCACCCATGCTGCCGACCACGGGCCCACCGGCGGTAGCACCGACCGCGCCTTCTCCGGCAGCAGTGCGGACTTCGGAGCCGGCCTCGGTGGGCGCTTCCGGCCGCTCGGTGGAAGTTCCAGCCGCCTCTCCGCCGATCGCCTCGGCAGCGGCCCCGCTACGGCCCCCCGCATCCGTGCCAGCGGGCACTACGGGTGGATTGCTGGTTGAGTCCGTCGCCCAGGTCTTCGCGTCTTCGGTGTAGTAGGGGGCGCGGCGCGACCGGCCACGGCTGCGGCTACCGGCATGGCCGAGACCGCCCATGCCCCCGCCCATCATGGGGCCGCCGCTCCCACCGGCTGTCTCTGCCGTCCCGGAACGGACGCCTGCGCTTTCCTCACTGGGAAGCCCGGCGCGGGCCGTGGGCGACCCGGTGGCAGTCCCACTTGCGGCCTCACCAGGAGTACTGCTGCCGGCACGGACTGCGCCGCCTTCCCCGGAGGGGAGCGCGGAGCGCGTTGTGCCCGAGCCGCCCGCCGTGCCTTCCGCACCGGGAACGCCTGCCTTGCGGTCGACGGATTCGCCGCCGGGCCGGCCGGCCTTCGCTCCGCCGATTCCGCCACGGCTCGTGCCGCCACCGGTCCCTGGCTCGCCCGGGTGGTCGCTGGGCTGTGGTTCACCCTTCCCTATGCCGCCGCGTCGGGTGCTGCCACCTCGTGCAGGAGGAGTGAGCACTCCGGTTCCGGCACCGGGGGGCGGGGTTCCGCCACTCTTGCTGCTGGAGCTGTGGCCGGGGGAGGACTCACCCGACGGCCCCGGAGTCTTGACTGATCCTGGACTCGAGGTTGGCGTGTGTATGCCTTGGAGCGTGGCGGTTCCTCCTTCCGGCTGACTCGGAGTAGGAGTTTTCCGATGCACGCTCTGTCCCTGGGCCGGTTGGCGTCCAATGCTGCCGCCACCACCGCGACCGGACGGACCGGTGACGCCTGCACCGCCACTGCTGCTGCCAGTCGACCCCGAACGGGTGGTTGAGCCGTCGAGTCCCGATCCGGGCGGGGGCATCAGTCCCGTCGGTGGTGGGGGAAACTGCGGCTCGGTGTTCACGTCCATCGTCTGCGTTGCACCGTTGTACGCGCCGCCCAGCTTCTCCATCTGGGTGACGGCTTCCTGGTGCGCGGCGTCGACCCGGGCCTGCGCCGCGTAGGCGTCCGACTGCGAAATCTCCTCCGGCTTGGACGGCAGGCAGGACGAGGGCGACTGGACTCGTCCCTTGATCACGGTCGGCGGGCCGCTGGGAATCTTGCAGCTCTCCTGCTGCATGTAGTTCTGCACGAGGTTGATGTCCGCGGTCGGCACGGGCGGCATGCCGGCCTTGACGGAGGAGAGCGTGTCGCCCGCCGTCTGGACCGCGAGTCCGGCGTTGTTGTGGAAGATCGCGAGGTCGTCGACGGCCTGCACGACCTGGCGTCCCCAGGTGCGGAACGAGTCCGCGGCCGTTCCCTCCCACGGGAGCTGGTTGATGTGGGTGTTGAGGTCGTCTGCGATCGACTGGATTTGAGTGCTCGCCGAGTTCAACGTGTTCGCGATCGACGAGATGCTCGCGGGCGATGACTCGTTGACCATGTCGAACAGCTGGGCATGTGAGAACTGCTCGAAGTTGGTGGTCGGGCTCCAGCTGCCGCCACCGTCACTGGTCCTCATCCGCTACCCCCTCGTCCCTCGTGTTTCTCGCGTCGTCACAGCGCACCGGTCCGGGGATCCCCGGAGCCGGGGGACTCACCGCCGGGCTGGGAACTCACCTGGGTCGGGCCGGCGGCGGCCACCTCCTGGTCGTGGATGGCCCACAGCCGGGCGATCTCCTGCGCGTCCACGTTCTCGTAGCCGAGCCGCGCGACGTCGATGCTGATCGTCATGGCGTCAATGGCGCTGCTCAGCGCCTGGGACAGCTGGACCAGTTTCGTGTGGGTCTCCTGGTAGCGGGAGACCATCGCGTTGACCTCCGTGAAGCCGATGCCTGGATGGCCGGGAGTCATCACCTGGGCGCTGATGCTCAGCGTCGATCCCGCGCCCCCGTCCAGGTTCTCGAGAAGTCCGTTCACCCGGTCGCGGAAGGCCTTCAGCGCTGCGACCTCCACCGCGAACTGCGCAGCCGAAGGGCTGGCACCGCCCCCCGTTGCTTCTTGTGACACCTCGTACCCCGCTCCCCACTGCGGCTTGATTGTGCGTATGAAGGTCAATAGGGCGACCGACGGATCGTCATACGGGTCGCCAGGTTCACGTCACAAGCGAACCACTCGGTGACGACAGACGTCCGGGTGCTGCTTGTACATCCGAAGGTTCGTGGCATGGCAGGCATCCCGAGCGGGCGCTCAATCTCTGGAACCTGCGGCTTCTGGGCGAACACGCCCAGCAGCCGGGTGACCACCAGGCCGGCTCACGTCGACCGCCTCAGTGTGACCAGTACGGGTCGACGGACGGCGCTGGGCTGATCGGGGTGCCGTTCGACCCGGTGGGGTCGGGAATCGGCGATCCGTCGACGGAGTTGATGTCCTTCGGCCCTTTCACGGTGCCCACGTCCGCCGAGATCGTGATCCCCCAGGGGGCGTCGCTGTTCGCCACGAGGTGGACCTGATCCTTGGTGGCGTCGATGGCGAAGTTTCCATCGGTGGCATGGCCGATCTGAAGTTGGAATCCCTGCTGGCGCCAGTAGTCCGTGATGGCAGCTTCCAGGGTTGGCAGGCGGTCCTTCGCGAGCCGCACGTCAGCCTCTCTGGAAACGACGACTCGCATGGTGCCGTCATAGCGTCCGTCGACACCTGTGTAGTTGGGGTTGTGCCCCACGGTGCTTGCCTGCCAGCTGAGAGCAGGCTGGATGTGCGCCGCGGTGTCGTCCACGAGCACTTCAGCCTTCGAACGGGCCTGCTGTTCAGTCGCCGTCACGGTAGCCGGGAGTCCTGCAGTGTTGGCCAGGGCTGAACATCCGCCGACGCCGAGAACCGCAACAACGCAGGAAAGAACCGACAGCCTTGGGTTCATCGCGGGGGCTCCAGGTTGACCGGTCCCGTACCCGTGACGATATGTGCCATGTTGAGCATGGAGTTGCTCCTCTCGTTGAAGTACGCCGAGTGCGAATCGAAGCTGGCCGCCGGCCCGTTGGCAACGTCGAAGCGCTGCGCCCCGTACTGGGCGCTGGCGGGATCGGTGCCGAACCACAGCTGGTGCGGGTCCGACGACGCGACCGCGCCACCGATCTGCGCTCCTAGGAGGCCGACGGCGCCGACATCCAGTTTCGAGGGCATGTGCGTCACTGGGTCGTTCGCGGCTGCGCCGACCCAGACATGTCCGGGACCCACGCCGAGCTGGGCGGCGTTCGACGCACCGGTCCCTGGCGAACCGATGAGGATGATGTCGTTGGCGCCGGTGCCGCCTGGTTGCTGGGCCGCGAGGCCGACCAGGTATGAGCCGTAGCTGTGGCCGAGGGCGGTCAGGTGCACCGATCCGTTGTGGGTGGTGCGGATGCCGGTAAGGAACTGGTCGTAGGTCGGGGCGCCGCTGGCAGCGCGCTCGGAGCTCATGACCTCGGTCGTGGCCGGGTCCACGCCACCGAGGCCGGGGGGCGGGTCGTAGCCGAGCCAGACCACGGAGGCCGTGGTTCCCGCGCCGCGGACACCATGTGCGGCCTCCCACAGTTGCAAGGCACGGTCACCGTCCCCACCAGCGACGTCAGCGAGCGTGGTTCCCAGGCCTGGCACGTAGACGCTCACGTTCTGCGCCGTGTCGGGGTTGCCGTAGGACAGGATCCCGTGTCCTTGCCCCTGGTCGTTGACACCGAGGAGCAGCAGAGGCGGATTCATCCCCTGGTAATGATCGAGCCGGGACTGGATCGCGAGAAAGCCCTGCAGTTTCCGGTTGTCGATGTCCGAGAGCGGCTGGCTGCCACCCTCGTACTGATCGATCAGCTGTCCGAGGTAGATCCGGTTGGCCTGATCGCGGGCGACGGCCGGGATGCCGTCAAGGTTGCCGTACACGCCCGGCTGGTCGTGGATGAAAGTCTGCTGCTCTGCGGCGGAGAGCCCCTTCCACCAGGCGTTGACAGCCTTCGGCCCGGACTTGGTCGCGGCCGTCTGCGCGCCCAGGTCGGCGTTCGCGGTGCTGATGCTCAGCCCGCTGCCGTCGCGCCCGTGCGCGGCCAAAGCGTTCAGGCGGCCAGCGAACTGGGCGTCGGCCTTGTCCGCGGCCTGCACCGCCTTGCCGATGCGCATCGCGATTTGCTCGACGAGGACGCCCTGCTGCTCCTGGGCGTCGCGGTCGTGGTGCTCTGCCTCGCTCATGGTCGGTCCGGTGACCGTGCCGTCCGGGGCGACGGTGCAGTTGGCCGCGCGTGCAGCCTCCAGGGCAGCTGTCAGCTCGGACTGGGCCGCGGCGAAGGACGCCACCGCTTCGTGAAGGATGACGCCGACGCCGAGCATCTCCTCGTGCGCGGCGGTCAGGTCGTTGTTCTGCGTGGTCAGGGCAGTGGCGGCTTCGAAGGCGGCCAGGCCGGTCCAGTTCTGCTGTCGCCCGGTACTCACCGCGGTGACTTCATCGATGTGCGCGCCGAACGCCTTCGACAGGGCGTCGTAGGCGTCGCCAGCGTGGGTCAGGGCGTCGAAGCGGGCGTCCAACAGTTCGGCGTAGGTGACCATCACGCCCCAGCCCGGTAGCCGAAGCCGGGACCGCCGAGCAGGTTCTGGAAGCTCTGGGCTGCGGATGAGTTGGTGGTGCTGTAGTTCGTCGCGCTGGCCACGAGCTTGGCACCGTTTTGGTCCAAGCCGACGCCGAACTTCTTCAGCCGATCGACCCAGGCCTGCGTGCACGTTTCCAGTGCGGCGGCGACACGCCACCCGTGCAACTGGGTGACCGCGTTGTCCGACGGACCGTACAGCCGCAGAGCCTCTCCAGGGATAGCCGATCCGACCTCCTGAAGAACCTTGCCCTCCGCCTCCAGTACGGCCGGGTCGACAACAAGTGGCCCACCCCCTGCGGCCGGCGGAGGTGCGGGTGGAGCCAACGGCCCTAACGGACCCGTGCCCGTGGGTGTGCTCACGATGTCCCCCTCATCTCGCCTACGAGACCCCCGTGGTTCTTGATGCTAGGGACACGGAACGGTGGCCGACATAGGTATTCGTACTCAGGTTTCGTGAACACGGACAACTGGTGGAGCGGCGGTCCTGAACGGACTTCCAGGGCAAGTCAGGTTCTCCAGGGTCGTGCGGCCCACCCCTTCTTCTCAGGCCCCGAGGAGGACACCAACCTGAGGACACATCCTGGGGGAGTCGGCCACCACCGTCACCCGCGACTCGCAGTCCGGCCCACGACGGCCCGACGCTCGGGCCGGTCCACACCGGTGACCTGTCTGCCTGCATCGAACATCTGGTCGCTGATGTATCCACAGAGGCGACCAACCGCCGTCCTGAGGAGATCCTCCTGCTCTGACCGGTCGAGTCTTTCAGGTCGGATGACCTGGAACGATCAAGCGTCGGACCGATGGCCGCGAGGTCGGATCAGGGCGCGGGTGACGTGAAGATAGTGTGAGGAGCGGTACTGTACGTTCTCCGCCGTACAGGTGGGTGGGGGGCCTACGTATACGGCCGGTATCACGGACTGACCCTCGAAGGCCTGGTGTTCCCGGTGAGGACTGAGGAGCTGACGCGTCGATGAGCGACGAGCTGGACCAGATGTACGACACCTTCAAGGCGCTCCTGGAGAGCTTCACGCCGGCGGAGGCGGTCAAGCGTCTGGAGCTGATCGGGGTGCAGCCCGAGAACATCGAGCGGATTCGCGGGCGGCACGAAGAGGCCATGCTCGCCATCCGCGAGATGGAGCGACCGCTCTCAGTCGTCCAGGACAACCGGGACACCTGGTACACGGGACCTCAACCCAGGGACAAGTTCTGGCCCGCCGTCAGGACACTTTTGGAGAAGGATGGTTGGTCAAAGTCGTCCTTGGAGGGGCTCGACCGGTCCTCGACCCGAGTCGTATCGTTGTTGGAGCACCCCAAGCAGCGGCACTTCGATACCCGGGGGCTGGTCGTCGGATTCGTGCAGTCCGGCAAGACCACCAATTTCACGTCGGTCATAGCCAAGGCAGCGGATCGTAAGTACAAGCTCTTCATCGTCCTGGCCGGTATTCACAACGGCCTGCGACGACAGACGCAGGCGCGCCTGATCCAGCAGCTCGTCGATCCGAACCCGACGATGTGGTCCCAGATCACCGGCTTGGACGCGGACTTCACTCCGAAGGACAACCCAGCATCCTTCTTCGGCAACAGCAACCGTACCCACGTTCTCTGCGTGGTCAAGAAGAATGCGACCGTGCTCCGGAAGCTTGCGAAGTGGCTGCAAGGCGCCGCGGACTATCTGCAGGACGCCCCCGCGTTGATCATCGACGACGAGGCCGATCAAGCCACGGTGGCGACCAAGTCCATCAATCCGTTGATCCTTGACATCATGGGAAGCCTGCCGCGCTGCGCCTACATTGGCTACACGGCGTCGCCGTTCGCCAATCTGCTGATCGACCCGGCGGCCGACGACCTGTACCCGAAGGACTTCGTGGTCAACCTGGACAAGCCAGAGGGCCACTTCGGCACCGAGGTACTGTTCGGCCGCTACGCGCTGGAGGACGAGAACCCTTCCGACGTGGATGACGGCTACGACATGATCCGCTCCGTCCCGCTGGAGGATCTGGAGTGCGTTCGCCCGGAGACGAAGCAGGACGCAGAGGGCTTCGAGCCGCTGATCACGGACACCTTGCGAGAAGCGGTCGAGTACTTCCTCCTGGTGACCGCGGCCCGCCGGGTTCGAGGCACGGGTAACCCGCACAGCACGATGCTGATCCACACCAGCGTCAACACGGCCGTGCACAACAGCTTCGAACGTCCCCTGAAGCAGTTGCTCCGCCGTGCCGCCGAGCAGTTGCAGGACCCGGCCGCGGTGAAGCGGCTTCGGTTCCTGTGGGAGCGGGAGACGGCGAAGGTGGCCGCAGTCGAGTTCGGGGAGACCAAGGTCGAGTTCGAGGACCTGCGCGCCGAGCTGCCCGGTGTCCTCGAGAGCTGCCGCGTCATCATGGACAACTCCAGCAGCGAGGTTCGTCTTGACTACGAGATGGGCCCGGTCGTCGCTATTGCGGTTGGCGGCAACACGTTGTCCCGGGGCCTTACCTTGGAGGGGCTCTCCGTCAGCTACTTCGTGCGCTCGGTGTCGGCCTACGACACACTCCTGCAGATGGGGCGATGGTTCGGCTTCCGCAAGGGCTACGCGGACCTTCCGCGGATCTGGATGACCGACGAACTGTCCGAGTGGTTCCGGCACCTTGCCACTGTCGAGACCGAGATGCGCCGGGACATCGAGCTCTACATGACGCAGGACGTGACCCCGCTGACCTTCGCAGTACGCGTCCGCACCCATCCGTCCTTGCGCGTCACTGCTGCTGCCAAGATGAAGGATGCGGTGACCGCCGCCTCGTCCTTCGGAGGCCAACGCGTCCAGACCCACTACTTCAGTACCGACAAGGATTGGCTGCGGCGGAACACCCAGGCCGCGAAGGAACTGGTGGAGTCCGCCCGCAAGCACGCGCTCAAGGTGGAGGAACGTCCGGAGGACGGACGGTACGTACTGCGGGACGTCCCTCATGACCTCGTTCTGGAGTTCCTGGCGCAGTACCGCGTGCACGAGAAGGCCCCCGAGCACGACACCGATCTGCTCGCCGGGTACATCCGCAAGCGCGCCCGCAACGGATCCTTGTTGCGGTGGAACGTGGCCGTCGTCGGCAATCCCGTCGGCAAGGGGCCCGGTGCGTTCGCTTTCGCTCCGGGAGTCGAGGTCGGACGCGTCGTGCGTGCCCGTCTCGACGTTCCGAACCCCACTCCGGACCTCGCCGACATCAAGACCCTCATGAGCCGTCGCGATGCAGCTGTGGACCTGGAGGGTGAGGGCGCAGGCCTTGACGAGAATGCCATCCGGGCCGAACGTAACCGTCAGCTTCCTGAGCACGGACTTCTCGTGCTCTACCCGATCGACGCCTTGTCGGAGCCGGCTCCGTCCCGGAATCGACGAGCCCCGCTTGCCGCCGAGGACCATGTCGTCGGCGTCGGCCTGGTCTTCCCCGACGCGGTCGGTGGGGACAGCACCGTCGAGAAGTACATTTCCGCCAACCTGTCCGGTGTGCGTATCGAGGACGAGGACCTCAGCGCCCTGGAGGCGGAGTGAGGGCCGAGGAGCGGTTGCGATCCCTCGTCGAAGAACGCTGGCAGGCCCTGCTCGCAGAACCGCCCAGTACCGAATGTATGTTCCGTACTTCGGAGCTGGCGCTGTCCACGCCCAATGGGTCGGTCGTCGTCGCGGTCGATCACGAGGGCCACCGGCATCTCATGGTGCCGATGGAGTCCCGCCGGCGTCTGCGCCGGGGGATCGACGGGCCTGCGCTCGTGTTGCGTCGTCAACCGCTCGAGGACGAAGACACATACTGTGTATACGCAGATCTCGCCTGCATGCGGCGAGACCTCGACGACCTCTTCACAGGCCTGTGCGTGGACGTGCTGGCCGCTCTGGAGCCCGGTGTCGAGGACGCGGTGCGTGCACTCCACCGAGTCCTCGACCACTGGCGGTCCCTCTTCCGTAGTTCTGCAGACCTCCTCGGGCCCGCGCAACTGGCAGGCTTGTTCGGCGAGTTGCTTCTGCTCGGGCGCCTGCTGGAAGCTGACCCGGGAGCGCACCGGCTGTGGTTGGGGCCGTCGGGGTATCGACACGACTTCTCCTCCATGCTGGCCGCCGTCGAGGTGAAATCCGCTGTCGCCCCTGATGGTCGCCGCGCCCGCATCCACGGGCTCGACCAGCTTGATCCGCCGCCTGGCGGGAACCTGGCCCTGGTCTGGTTCGGGCTCGAGCGCACCGAACACTCCACGCCGGGAAGCAGCTCCGTGCCGGATCTCGTCCGGCGGGCCATGGCCCAGTGCGATGACGAGCGGTCGTTGACCGACAGGCTCGCTTCGGTCGGCTATGCGCCTGCGGACGAGGCCTACTACCAGGATGTGCGATTCGTGGTCATCGAGGAGCGATGGTTTCTCGTCGACCGTGATTTTCCGGGGCTCACCGCGACTCGCCTGTCAGCCGCGGGTGTTCCTGTGACTGTCCAGGCGGTGGAGTACACCGTGGACCTTTCCGGCGAGACACCGGCAACGATGACCGGCACGGCAGTGGCCGAACTGATCGGCATGATGCTTCAGGAGCACGAGTGACGCGACCTGGTTGGTACTCCCAGCCGTATCCTCCTGAGGGAGCCAGTGCCGCGGAGGGCATCCGGAACCAGCTCGGTCGCCCCGAGTTGGACCTCCTGACCATCCTCGTTCGAGAGTCAGCGCAGAACAGTTGGGATGCCCGCCTCGCCGACCCGAGCGGGCCCGTGGACTTCCGGCTGGCGCTCAGCACTGTGAGCCCTGCCCATGCCCCGGCCTGGCGGGATCTCCTCATCGAGACCGCACCGGTCGGCCGCGACAGCTTTCCTCTGCGCGACGTCCTGCGCCAGGGAGCGGTGCGTCTGCTCACCATCTCCGACCGAGGGACGCGCGGACTCGGCGGTCCCACCCGCGCGGACAACGCTGTAGGACCGGAGCGTGATTTCGTCTCCTTCATCCGCAATATCGGCGAGCCCCGCGACACCGCCCTCGGCGGTGGTACTTACGGATTCGGCAAGGGCATCTTCTATCTGCTCTCGCGCCCCGGCACCATCCTCGTCCACTCCCGTTGTGCCGTTCCCGGCGGTAGGGAGACCCGCCTCATCGGCTGCACCCTTTGGCGGAGCTACGTCGACACCCGGGGGCCAGAGCCTCGCCGTTACACCGGACGTCACTGGTGGGGGGACACCACTGGTGACGTGGTCGAACCCCTTGTCGGCGAAGCGGCCGAGGACATCGCTCATAGGCTCGGGCTGCAGTCCTTCGCAGAGCACGAGACGGGCACGACGATCGTGGTGATCGATCCGAGCCTCGACGAAATGGCGCCTCGTGAAGCCGCCGACTACCTGGCCGAGACCATCGTCTGGCATTTGTGGCCCAAGATGATCGGACAGGATGGCCAGGCCCCGGCCATGCGTTTCGCCGTTGCCTGTGACGGCGTGGAGCACCCCGTCCCCAATCCCCGCGAACTGGACCCGATCGGCATGTTCGTCGCCGCGTACGAGCGGATGACCAGTTCGGACGGTAGTGAACTCCACTGCAAGAGCCCCAAGCGATTCCTGGGACGTCTCGGCCTCGTCAAGCGAATCCTCCCGGGGCTCGAACCTACACGTGCCTCACGCATGGTGGGTCTGGAGACACTCGTTCACCATGTGGCCCTCATGAGACCGGCGGAGCTCGTGGTCAGCTATCACCCTGGCCCGAAGCCGCCGAGTGAGAACCAGGGTTACGCAGGGGTCTTCCGCGCAGACGTCACCATGGACGACGTCTATGCTCGCGCCGAACCACCGACCCACGACGCCTGGCACCCGCAGTCGCTCGAACGGCCTGAGAGCACCTTTGTCCAGACCACGTTCCGTCGTATCGGCGAAGCCGTTGACGGGCTTTTCGCCCTGTCAGGTGTCAGCCGGGGCGGCTCCGCCGGCATCGCCCTCGGAGCGGCAAGTCGCATGCTGTCCGGCCTTGTGGGAGGGGCCTGGGGTGTCGGTGGCGCCATCGCCGTCGAGAAACCCGGAAGCACGGCCGTCCCTAAGCGCGGTGTGGTCGTCCGCGAGTCGGAGGAGGGCTCGGAGACTACGGGCGCCGCAGCGGGCGGGAACTTGCACATGCTGCAGACCGGTGATCACAGTTCAGCGTCGTGGGCGCAGGTGGGCGCGGAGGCGGAGAGCGGGGACTATCTTCTTGCCCCGCCGGGAGGGCACAACGGCACGGAAGCTCCGCAGAGACGTCCGCGAGTCCGTCTGGTGGGGGACCCCTACTATGACACTAGAGGGAACACTGATGTCCTCGTCCAGGACTTCCGCTTGCCTGTCCCAGGACGCCAACGCGTCAGCATCGATCTGGCCGTGACCCTCCCGGGCGGCGGGGCCCGCGAGACCGACCCACCCGCCGGCGCGGCCATGCCCACCCTTCTTGGTTGGGAGAACGACGCCGGCACCCTGTGCACCACCGAGACTTGTGACATGGACGGGGGCGAGGCTGTCTGGCGCGCCCTGGTACGGCCGGCGCCTGACACCATGACCGAGATCGACATCCGTGTCCAGGCGGTGAGGAATCCGTGACCGTTCGAGTCCTGCCCTATCGGATCCCTGGCGAAGACACTGTTCAGGCGGGCCCCTGGCGCATCGTGACACCGGACGGCGAGGAGCCTCTGCCCGAGGCACTCGCCGACTGGGACTATCGCACTGATCTTCACCTGCGTCGCACGGTCCATGTCGACCAGGGCCGGGTTCGAGCCCAGACCGGCCTGCCTGCCGGTGCACCTGTTGTCCTGTCCGCCGTCTGGACCGCCACTGGAACGAACCTCGGCGGATCGGCCGACCGCGCAAGGCTCACCGGTGAAACCTTGGAGGCTGTCGAGCTCAACGTCCACCTGCCCGGCGCGGACCTTGGCGGACTCCTGCGACTCGACACCGCCCTCCTCCTGGCGGAACGACGGCCTGACGCCCCGTCCTCCACCCCTCGTCGTGCCGGATCCGTACTGTGGAGCGACCGGACTGTGCTTCGCCTCCAGGGCGATGCGCCGCAATTCCCCATGGCTGTAGTCGACTTCGCTCGCACCTCATTCCCCGACGATGCAACCTGGCACCTCCAGATCGTTGGAGGGCTCGACAGCGCGACAATGGGATCGCTACTGCTCCTGGTCAACGAGCGGAACGAGCTTGTCACCGCTGCCGTCGCCAACGCGGCTCGGCCGCGTCCCGTCGACCGCGTCGTGCTCTCCGCCCTTCAGGCTGACGTGGCTCGGACGATGGTCGAATACGCGCTCAGCCGTGAGGACTTCGACGACTTGGCCGACTTCGCGGAAAGCTCCCTCGGAAGCACTTTGCTCAGCCTTTTCGACAGACTCTTCCCAGGACAGTCGATCACAGACATTCGCCTTCGTCGTGACCAGTCCCCGAACCTGTTCGCCTCAGAAGTGCAGGCGGCAACCCGGATGTTCGAGGTGACTGCATGAGCCTGTTGTTCCCTCGTCTTCTTGCTGCCCAGGCTGCCCCACTCTTCCACGAGTACCGTGACCTGTCCGTCGATGAACTCAGTGCCCGGTCCACGACCACCCACGAAGCAGCCGTCTACGTCGCCACCGGCGGCGACCGTGTGAACACGGCGCAACTACGGAACCTCCGCGACTCTGTCGTCGACCTGGCCCGTCGCTCAGGGTTCCCCCACGCTGCCACACGCGGAGGCAACACCGAGTTCGACCTGCAACTCGCGGCACTCCTCCACGCCGAAACGGGCATGGTGCCCGCAGAGGCCGCCTCCCGTGACGTCTGGGCATTCCTGGCCCTGGTCCTCCTCCCTGACGTTGCCTACTGGAGATATCCACACCCGCCTCGTGACCGCGTCCTCGGCACCGACCTCACCAGGCACGTGTTCGGCCGTCTTTGGTGGCGCGCCCACCTGGTCCGGGACCCCGAGGCCGTCGCCCCCTACGCCGCGCTCGACATTCTCGGCGAGGCTGCGTTCGACCAGATCTACGCTCGGCGTGCCGCTCTCGGCGGTAGCTCCCACATGGTCCGGGCCATCCTCCGTGTCTGGGACCGCCTCGACCTCCGCGGCGTCGGCGAACGTGACGCACTCCGCGACTTCCTGAAGCGACTCCTTCGGCTCGCCCCTTTCGTCCTCTTCGACGGCGTCGAGGAACATGCCCTGGACGCGGAACTCAGGGCCGTTGCGGACGAGACCGTCGAGGTTCTTCTGAAGGCGCAGGCCAAGTCAGCAGAGACGACGACGTCCCAGACGCCGCCCCTTCCCAGCGGCACCTCTGCTGCCGACGCTCTGGTGTCTGTATCCCGGGACGTCCGGCGGGAACTCCGTGCCGCGATGCCGGAATCCCGCTCGAACGGGCCGGCCGCGGCCGGCTCCCTACTCCCCGATCAGCCGTTCAATGTACATGTAGCGGATGGCAGTTCGCTCTCCGGCCGGTTCGCGCCCCGACTGCGCCCAGGGCTCCGGTCGCCGCGGTTCATCGAGCTCTATGCCGGGTGCGGGGCGCAGGCCCTGGGGCTGGAGCGTGCCGGATTTGTTCCGGCCCTGCTCGTCGACAACAAGCCCGACGCCTGCCTGACGATCAGCGCCAACCGTCCCGACTGGCCGGTTCTGTGCACGGATGTCCTGAGTCTTGGGCACGATCCGCAGCAGTACGCGCACCTGGTGGACGTCGATCTGCTGAGCGCGGGCATGCCGCGCCTCAAGGCAGCCTCGGCCGCGGGGGACGGCGAGGAACGGCGCCTCCTGCACCACACTCTCGACCTCGTCGAGCAACTGCAGCCACGTGCGATCATGCTGGAAAACCTGCCGGACCTCGTCGAGAGTGATGCCTTTCGCGACGATCGCACCGATATCGCCGAGCGTCTTGCCCGGGCCGGCTACTCTTGCCGGTGGACCGTGGTCAACGCGGCAGACTTCGGCGTCGCCCAGAATCGGCGCAGTAGCGTGATCGTGGCACTCCGGGAACCGCACGGAGCGTTCGCGTGGCCCGAGCCGGAATTGGCCGGCCCGCCTACCGTCGGGCAAGTACTCGGTCCGTCGATGGCCAGCCGCGGCTGGATCGGGGCGGCGCAGTGGGCGGCCCAGGCCGACCGTGTCGGGCCCGCCCTCGTCGGGGGCTCGGACCGGCGTGGCGGGGCCGATCTTGGGCCCACGGGCAGCAAGAAGGCGTGGGCGGCACTCCGCGTGGATGGCGGAAGCCTCTGGGACGATGTACCCGACTCGGACTTCCCCGCCGACGGCACGCCACACCTCACCGTCGACCAGGCCGCCGCCATCCAGGCTCTGCCGGTGAACTGGATGCTGTCCGGAGGAAAGACGTCACGTTATCGGCAGGTCGGACACGCCACTCCGCCACCTGTCGCCACAGCACTGGGTGGGGCCATCCGTGCTGCCCTGGGACGCTAAAATGCACCGCATGCACAGCCGCCCCGATACCCCCGGATACATCACCGTCCTCGACCTCTTTGCGGGCTGCGGTGGGTTCACCCAGGGGTTCCACGAATTCCGACCGGTGGGGGAAGAGCAGTCAGGACCCCGGTTCCGGAGCCTCGCGGCAGTCGAGCACGACACTGCCGCTGCCGCGACGTATGCGGCAAACTTCGGCGAAAAGCGTCGTGACAAGCAGGTCAGCGCCGCCAAGGTCCACGTGGTTGACATCGAGGATTGGACCCCCGGGCCGGAGCTCGCCGGCGTCGACGTGGTCGTGGGCGGACCTCCCTGCCAGGGTTTCTCGGGTCTCAACCGGGGCAAGGTCGGCGCGGAACGCAACCGGCTCTGGGAGGAGTACGTCGAAGTAGTCGAGGCCGTGAAGCCGAAGGTCTTCGTCATCGAGAACGTCGACCGCTTCGTCCGCTCCCCGGAATTTGCCGACCTCCGCGCGCGCATGGCCGGCAACGGCCCGATCTCGGAGTACACCCTGATTGATCCGCCGGGTGCGCGGCAGAGTGACACGCAGGACCAGCGCCACCGGCGCTATGTGCTCAACTCGGCCGACTACGGTGCTGTGCAGGCGCGCCGTCGGGCCATCGTCATCGGCGTACGCACCGAGCTCCTCGTTGCAGGACGGGAGTTTGCTTACCCCACCCCCACGCACAGTCGCCGTGGCGAATTCACCACCGGCGAGATCGACGGTACAAGCCTCGCTTGGGAAGCGGTGGACAGTGTCTTCGACGAGACGCGGGGCTGGGACCCCACGGAAACCGAGCTGCCTGATCTGAAGGACTCGGTGCCAGAGGTCGTCCACCTCCTGGAGAAGATCGCGGGCATCTTCCGTACGACGGACCTGCATATCCGCCGAAACCCCGAGGAACTGTCGCTTGCCCGTTACAAGGCGATCGACAGGGGCGGAAATCGTACAGACCTGCGCAACAAGGCTTACTGGGTGGACGCTGGGCAGATCAAGATCCTCGAGGGGGTCGGACCCGAAGGCTTGCCGCCCGGGGTCACCTACCTGTCGACGACGTCATGGGACAACCACCGTTCCGGCTCCGGCGATGTGATGGGTCGCTTGCGCCGCGGCCATCCCTCGGTCACGATTCGCACCGAGTTCTTCAAGCCGGAGAAGGGTCGCTACCTCCACCCGGAGCTCGACCGACCCATCACCCACTACGAGGCAGCCCGAATTCAGGGCTTCCCCAAGGACTTCCGTTGGTGCGGCTCCAAGCAGGAGATCGCTCGCCAGATCGGCAACGCAGTCCCAATCCCACTCGGCAAGGCAGTAGCGGGAGCGATCCACGAGTTTCTGCATGGCTGATACGAGTGCGGAAGGCAGTCCTGGGCGGACCGGCGAAACCCTGCGCGGCGACGCCTGAATCCGATTGGCGACATGGCTGGTCCGGCGGTTGCCTTTCAGTGCCGCTTTGATTCGACCACTTCCTCGATTGTTGCCTGAATCGAGGAAGGACTCTCGTGTTCCCAGAAGCGCAGAACCGTCCAGCCCAGGGACTCGAGATGCTGGGTGGTTTCCACGTCTCGTACGGCGTTCCTCTCCAACTTGCTCCGCCACCAGTCTGCATTTGCTTTGGGGCTGGTCGCATGGCTTGGACACCCGTGCCAGAAACATCCGTCGAGAAATACTGCGATCTTTGCGCGCGTGAACGCAATGTCGATTGTGCGACGCCGCATCTGGGGGACGGGAAGGTTGACGCGGTAGCGGTACCCGTCCCGATGAAGAAGTTGACGCACGGCGATCTCGGGCGCGGTGTCAGTCCGCGCCTGACGGCTCATGCGCTGGGCAACGGCGGGAGACGAAGCAGCGGGGGACACGAGGTACAGTTTCCCGCATTTTTCATTGCTGCGGTGTTCCGACCTGGAAATCTGCCTCCGGATCCTCGTGCCATCGTTGGCCTCGGACGCAGTCACTCACTGCCGCTTGCGCTCGCAGACCTCGTTGACAACTTGATCGACGCGGGAGCCTCGCGCGTCCTGAAGCCCGGGAGCCAAGCCAGTAGTTCCAACCCGATCACAGACGGACCCCCTGCAGGCGACTGTCTCTACGGCGAGGAACTGGTCGCTGATCTTGACGAGTGAGGCGTGGTGGGTGGCGCACCAAACGCCCGGCTGCGCGGTCTGCGCCGAGGCGGCTGTGGTGACGTCCCCGGGAGTTGTCAGTCCTGCTTCCTACGATGCCTTGGCATGGGGAGCGTGATCGTCGTCGACGAGACGACGTCCGGTGAGTGCGCCGAGGCATGGGAGCTGGCGGTGCAGGAGGAGCGGCTGACGCTGAGCGAGCTGGTGCGTCGGAGGGTGCGTGAGGAGGTCGCGCGGTATCACCAGGCCGTGCGGTACGACGCCGAGTCCGTGGAGGTGTTCCGTGGGTTGGTGCGGCCGAGCGGGGCGGAGCGGGTCCTCGACGGCTACCGCCTGCGGGGGCGGCGGGAGATCGATGCCGAGGAGCAGTGCCGACTGGCGTTGGGGGCGTTCGGACGGAACGGTTTTCTCGTGCTGGTGGGGGAGCGGCAGGTGGAGGAGCTGGACGCGGTCGTCGAGTTGGCGCCGGGGACGACGGTGGTGTTCCTCAAGCTCGTGCCGTTGGTCGGCGGGTGACGAGCCCCGTCGCCCACCCGCCCGCACGGGCGGACGGGCGACGGGGCCGGGCCGGGGGTCAGGAGAACCAGCGGCGCGGGTGGCGGGTGAGGGTGAAGCCGAGGACGCCGGTCAGGCTCGCCGTGACGGCTCCGGCGCCGGTCCACCACCAGCGGGCGTTGCCGCCGGAGAAGAGGCGGGAGAAGAAGCCCGGTGAGGAACCGGTGGCGGCGTCGGCCGTGGTCGGGGCCGGGGAGGCGGAGGCGGTGGTGCCGGATGCTCCGGCACCGGTGCTGCTGGGGCCGCCGGCCGGCAGCGTGAGCGGGGTGGAGAGCGACCCGTCCGCCGGTACGGAGGAGACCGACGCGGTGGCGAGCGTGAGCTGAGCGCTGACGGGGAGCCCGAGGTCCTGCTCGGCGAGGGTGCCGACGGTCAGCCGGATGTAGTAGGTGCCCGGCAGCGGGTCGTCGGACCAGGTTTCGGCCCAGCTGCGGATCGTCGGCAGGGTGCAGCTGAGCTGCACCGAGGCGGCGTCCGCGGTCGCCTGCGCCTGGGGGGAGCCCGCGACGCAGGGTTGGGCGCGGCGCAGACCGTCGTAGAGGTCGAGCCGCCAGCTCTCCGCGCCCTGCCCGGCCGCCCTGGTGGGGAGTTGGACGGTGGCGGTGACGGTCGGCGCCTGTCCGGCCTGGGCCTGGAAGGACCAGTAGAAGTAGTCACCCACCGCGCCCGTCGCCTGGGCGTTCTGGCCGGGGACCAGCGACCCGGCGGTGCGGAAGGTGGTTCCGGCCGGAGCGGTGGTCGCGGTGCTCCCCGACGGGGACGGGGAGGGGGTGTCGGCGTGCGCGGTGCCGCCGAGGAACGGCAGGGCGAGCAGGGTCAGCACTCCCGCCGCCCGCAGGAGTCGAGGCATGTCCGTCACTGCACCCTCCACACGGCCACGCGCCAGCGCGCGAGCCAGCCGAAGACCAGACCGCTGAGGAGACCGATCAGGGCGAGCAGCCCGACCAGGGCCCAGCCGGAGCCGAGCCACTGCGCGCCGCCACCCGCGGCGGACGCGCCCGGGACGACGTCGATGCTGAGCTCCACCGGGAACCCGGGCTGGTTGGCCGCACCGGCCGTCGGCACGCTCAGCGCGTTGGCGACGGAGAGGCAGAGCATGCCGCTGTCCGCGGTCGAGCCCGTCGAGCCCGTCGAGCCGGTCGAGCCGTCCGCGGACGGACTTGCCGTCGGATCGGGGGTGGCGGCGTCGGATGACGGGGCGGCGGAGTCGGAAGAGGCGGCAGCCGAGGACGCGGCCGGGTCCGCGGCCGGTGCCAGGGCGCGCAGCCCGGTCGAGACGACGTCGTTGCGCCCGCTGTCCGCGCCGGCGCCACGTGCCAACTCGCGGCCGTCGGCCGTGGTGGCGCGCATGGTGATGTCGTAGTGCTGCTCGACCGTCCGGTCGATGGCTATCGACGCGGAGGCACGCAGCTCGGAGCCGGCGGGCACCGCGACGCGGTACCAGTGCTCCTCCTGCGGGTTCTGCCGGTCGGTCCAGACGCCGGGCGTCAGCACCGGGGCCGTCGCGCACGAGGCGGTGCCGGTGGTGGGTGCCGGCGGGGCGGCGGTCTGGGTCGTTCCCGACTGCACGAGTTGGGTGAGCCGGGTGCTGAGCTGGCCCTCGGTGCGCACCTCGGTGTAGGTGCCGCCGGTGGCCTGGGCGATGCAGGTCAGCTGACGGCGGACCTTGTCGTCCTCGGTGAGGCCAAGGGTGTCGACGGTCAGGTGGGTGCCCTCGGCGGCGAGGGCGCGCGCCACGTCGCAGGGGTCGGGCGGCGCGCAGTCGTCCTGGCCGTCGGTGACGAGCACGATGTGGCGGCTGGAGCTGTCGACGCCCAGGTCGTTGGCCGCGTCGCGCAGTGCGAGGCCGATCGGGGTCCAGCCGACCGGGCGCAGCGTGGCGACGTCGGTCTTGATCTCGACCCGGTTCAACGGTCCGATGGGCACCGTCAGCTGGGTGTCCTTGCAGCCGGCGGCCTTGTCGTTGCCGGGGTAGGTCGCGCCGAGGGTGCGCAGGCCGACCTGGGCCTGGTCGGGCAGGGCGTCGACGACTTCGTCGAGTGCGTGCTGGGCGGCGGAGATGCGGCTCATGCCACCGATGTCCGGTGTGCGCATCGAGCCGCTGGCGTCGAGGATCAGCTCGACCTTGGGCGGGGGTTGGGCGGTGGAGTCGGTGCTGTCCGCGTGGGCGGTCGCGGGGAGACCGCCCACGAGGGCCAGTGCGGCGAGCCAGGCTGCTGTCCCGGCTGCCGCCCTTCTGAGGATGATCACCGGGGGATCGTACTGATCTTCGAAGTCACCTTGATCACCAGTGTCGCCGACGGGGTGCCGGGACGACGTGCGGGCGGGGCGTCGGCGAGCGCGAGCCGCATGTCGGCGGAGCCCCGCGCCGCCGCGCCGCGCCGCCGCACCGCGCCGCCGCTACGCGGCCGAGCGGAGCTCCAGGGTGCAGCACTTGACGCTGCCGCCGCCCTTGAACAGTTCCGAGAGGTCGATCAGCCTCGGCGTGAACCCGTGTTCGCGCAGGCGCGCGGCGAGGGAGGAAGCCGTGCGGGAGAGGAAGACGTTGCGGCCGTCGCTGAGGGCGTTCAGTCCGAACGCCGCCGCGTCGTCGTCCGTGGCCAGGATCGCGTCGGGGAAGAGGCGTTCCAGCGTGGCCCGGCTCGCCGCCGAGAACGCGGACGGGTTGTACATGATCTCGTCCCCGTCCAGCACGGCCAGCGCCGTGTCCAGGTGGTAGAAGCGCGGGTCGACCAGCTCCAGGCTGATCACGGGGCGGCCGAAGTACGCCTCCGCCTCACGGTGCCCGGCCGCGCTGCTGCGGAAGCCGTGGCCGGCCAGGATGTAGGAGCGGGTGGTGAGCAGATCGCCCTCGCCCTCGTTGAGGTGGTCCGGCTCGAGGGTGTCGGTGAAGCCGTTGTCCCGGAACCAGTTGAGGTACGCCGCGCCCTCCGCCGCCCGCTCCTCGTTGCGGAAGCGCGCGCCCAGCACCTTGCCGTCCACGACGGTGGCGCCGTTGGCCGCGTAGACCATGTCGGGCAGACCGGGGACGGGGTCGATCAACTCCACGGTGTGACCGGCCTCGACGAGCGCGCCGTGCAGCCGCTCCCACTGGGTGACGGCCAACTGGGTGTCGACGGGCTCGGAGGGGTCCATCCACGGGTTGATCGCGTAGGTGACCTCGAAGAAGTCGGGGCGGCACATCAGGTAGCGGCGCGGCCGTGCGGCGCGGGTGTCGACGGGCACAACACATTCCTTTGCAGAGGGGAGAGGACGGGATGACGGGACGGGACGGGACGAGACGGGACGGGACGAAGAGCGGGTCAGATCAGCCCGTGGCGCAGCGCGTGGGCGACGGCGTGGGCGCGGTTGCGGGCCTGGAGGCGCGACATCAGGTCGTAGATGGTGTTCTTGACCGTGTGCTCCGAGCAGCGCAGGGTGCGGGCGATCACGGCGTTGCCGTGCCCGTCGGCCATCAGGTCGAGGACTGCGGTTTGACGAATCGTCAAGGTCGGCCGTCCGGCGACGTGGTGCCGTGGCGCCGCCGCCGCCGCCGGAGCCGGAGCTGAAGCCGAAACCGAAGCCGGCGCGGGATCGGGGCCCGCGGCCAGCAGCTGTGTGAGGGCCGAGTACGGCATGCGGACCGCGCCGCAGGGCGACTTGTGGGAGGTGGTGGTGTTCACAGCATCCCCGCTCGGAGTGCGTAGGCGACGGCGTGGGCGCGATTGCGCAGCCGGAAGCGCTGGGTGATGTCGTGCAGCACGGTGGTGACCGTGCGCTGGGAGTAGGCCAGGTGGGTCGCGATCTCGCTGGTCTCGTGGCCCTCGGCGACCATGCGCAGCACGGCCCTCTCGCGGTCCGACAGGCCCGTGACGATGCCGGGCCGTGCGCCCCAGGCCTGCGCGCTGTCGGCGGAGCGGCCGAGGACCTGCTCGAAGAGGTCGGGCGAGAGGGTGCAGTCCCCGTGGGCCGCGGCCAGGACCGCCTCGGTGAGCCGGGCCGGGTCGGCCTCGCGGCGCAGCAGCAGGGCGCGGGCGCCCGCGGCGAGGGCGTGCAGCGCGTCGGCGGCGGCCAGTTCGCCCGCGACCAGGACGACGGCCGGTCGACCCGCCGTCTCGCGGGCGGCGCGCAGCAACTCGAGCTCGGCGTGGCCGAACCGGTCGACGGTCAGCACGACGACGCCGGCCGGGCGCTCGGGGGGCTCTCCGCTGGTCCTCGTCAGCTGCGGGCTGAGGGCCAGGGCGGCGAGCGTGCCCGCTTCGAGCACCGGGTCGAGGGCGACGACGCGGACGGGTACGGGTTCTGCCATGGGGTCCTCCAGGGCTGATGGACCGGCGTGCGGACGGGACGGTGTGCACCCGGCGTACGGCTCGGGCGGGGAGGCCCTGTCCGCCGGACAGGGCCGGTGCCCGGCGCCGGGGTGGTGGCGGTCGGGCACAGCACTCAGCCTGCGGTGCGGGCACGGCGGCGGCATCCGGGCCGCGCCCCCACCTTTGCGCCCCCTCGCGGCGCCGGCCCGCCCGGTACGCCGGGGGCGTGCGCACAGGGCCGTCGCGCCGGGCACGTCCGCGCAGGTGGCGGGCATGGGGGTGTGGGGGCGCCCATGGGGGTGGTGTCCGCCGGACGGGGGCGCGGCGAGGCGGTGCGAGCCCCCGGGGCGCCCTGGTGGGTGATCGGCGGAGCCGCAGGTCAGAGCGGGTGACCGGGGGCCCGTCGACGGGCATGGGGGAGCGGCCCCCACCCCCATGGGGGCCGCCGCAGAATATGGGGGTCGAGCCCCCATGTGGGGGTCGCGCGGCTCTGCGACGTTGTTCTCGTGACCGAACGCACCGCACTCCTCGAATCCCGGATCGCCGGCCTGCCGCAGTCGTGGTGGGCGCGGGGCCTGGCCCTCTGCGAGCGGCTCGCCGCTCCGGGCGCCCCGACGGTGGACCGGGCCGCGCGCCTCCGCCTGGACGCGCTGCGGACCGTCCCGTGGGCCTCCGCCCACGCGGACGGCCTCGCCGCCCGGCTGACGGCGCTCGGCCTCGGGGACGAGCTGGCGCGGGCGCTCGGCGAGGAGCAGCCGGAGCGGCTCGCGGCCCGGACTGCCAAGCCCCGCTGGGCGGAGACGGTCGAGCGCGCCCTCGAGCGGGCGCCGGAGTCGCCCGACGGGGCGGCGCAGGTCCGGCAGCACGACGGCGCCGAGGTCTTCGTTCCGGTGCTGCGACCGCTGATCGCGCAGGCCTGGGCCGAGGTCGAGGAGCGGCTTGCCCTGCCCGCCGAGGAGCACGGCGTCGTCCGGGCCGCCTTCGAGCGTCGTCTGGGCGCCCGGCTCGCCCGGCTCGCGGCGCGCACCCTGGTCACCGAGCTGCACCGGGCCCGGCGGGCGGGGGAGTTGAGCGGGACGACGTCGAGGGAGCGGTTCACCTCCTTCGTCGCGGAGCTCGGCACCTGCGCCGGCCTGACCCGGCTCTTCGCCGCCTACCCGGTCCTGGCCCGACTCCTGGGCCAGAGCTGCGCCGACGCCGCCGAGGCCACCGCGGAGTTGACGGACCGTCTGCACCGGGACCGCAAGGACCTGGTGGCCGACCTGTTCCACGGCGTCGACCCGGGCCCGCTGACCGGTCTCGAACTCGGGCTCGGCGACGCCCACCAGGGCGGCCGCAGCGTCGCGGTGGTGACCTTCGCCGACGGCTCCCGCGCCGTCTGCAAGCCCCGACCTCTGGACCAGCACGCGCTGTTGGACGAGCTGGTCGACTGGCTGGACGACAAGGCGCCCGCGCTCGGACTGCGCACCGCCCGCACCCTGCGCCGCCCCGGCTACGGCTGGGTGGAGTTCGTCGAGCACCGCTTCTGCGCGGACACCGCCGAGGCGGACCGCTTCTACCGTCGCCAGGGTGCGCTGCTGGCCCTGCTCTACGCGGTCGACGGCGCCGACATGCACTACGAGAACGTCATCGCCAGTGGCGACCAGCCGATCCTGGTCGACGCCGAGACGCTGCTGCACGGCGGGCTGCCGCAGGCCACCACCGCCGGTCACGACCCGGCCGCCGACGCGCTGCAGGCCTCGGTCCAGCGGACCTGCCTGCTGCCGACGCTGCTGATCGGAGACCAGGGCGCCCTGGACATCTCCGCGCTGGGCCGGGTCGACTCCGGCGCCTACCCGAGTGCCTGCCTGCGCTGGGAGCAGGCCGGCACCGACCTGATGCGCGCCGTGCGGGGCACCGTCGACAGCACGGCCGCGCAGAACCAGCCGCTGCCGCAGGGACTGGCCGCCGCACCGACCGACCACCGGGCCGCGCTGCTGGCCGGATTCCGCCTCGGCTACGACGCCGTCGCCGACCACCGTGACGAACTGCTGGCCGACGACGGGCCGCTGGCCCGCTGGGCGGACGCCCCGGCCCGGCTGATCGTGCGGGCGACCCGCCTCTACGCGACCCTGCTGGAGGAGTCGACCCACCCCGACCTGCTGCGCGACGCGCTCTCCCGCGACGCCGTGTTCGCGGTGCTGTGGACCGAGTCGGCCCAGGACCCCTCCCGCCAGCGGCTGGTGGAGCACGAGATCGCGGACCTGTGGCGCGGCGACGTGCCGCTCTTCACCCACCGCCCCGACCGGACGGCCGTGTGGAGCTCCGCGGGCGCCGGCGTCGACGCGATCCTGCCCGAGCCCGCGCTGACCGCGGTCCGCGCCAAGATCGCGGCGATGGGCGAGGTGGACCGGCACGACCAGGAGTGGGTCATCGCGGCCTCGTTGGCGGTCTCGGCCGGACCGGCGGAGAAGGACGGTCCGCGGTCCCGGCTGCTGGCCTCCGCCATCCCCGCGCCCGTCCCGCCGACCCGGGGCCGACTGCTCGCCGCCGCGTGCGGGGTCGCCGACGAGCTCGTGGCCCGTGCCGTGCACGCCGGGGACCGGGCCAACTGGCTCGGCCTGGAGCGGGTCGTCGGCGACCACTGGGCGGTGCTGCCCATGGGGGCCGGCCTCGCCCAGGGCTACACCGGCGTGGCGCTCTTCCTGGCTCGGACCGGCCGCGTGGTCGGCGCCGACCGCTACCTCGACCTGGCCCGCGCGGTGCTGCGCCCGCTGCCCGCGCTGCTGCGGGCCCTGGCCCTGGACCCGGAACTGAGCCAGGCCGCCGGGCCCGGCGCGCTGGACGGGCTCGGCGGGATCGTCCAGGCACTGGTCGCCCTGCGCGGCCTGCTGGGGTCGGACGCGGCGAGCGCGGACGCGCTGAGCGGCGACGGCGATTCCTTCGACGACTGCCTCGCCCTCGCGCTCACGGCCCTCGGGCACGCCGCCCTCGGTGATGCCGTCTTCGGTGGGGTTGCTGACGGAGTGGCGGGTGGGCTTGCCGGGGCGCTGGCCGCCGCGGTCGCGGCCTGGCAGGCCACCGGCTCGCCGCAGGCGGCAACGCTGGCCGGTACCCTCGCCGACACCCTCCTCGCCCGTGCCGTGGCCCCCGGCTCCGCCGGCACCGCCCCCGGCTTCGCAGAGGGCGACGCGGGCATCGGCTGGGCGCTGCTGCGCTACGCCGCGGCGGCCGAGCGCGGGGCCTCCGGCGCTGTCACGCCCGGAGCAGCGGGTGTCCGGCCGGCTGAGGCAGCCCGTGAGGCCCTGCGCCACGCCGTCGCGGCCTCCGGTGCGGATGCGCAGAGCGAGCCCGGTGCCGGCGCCGCGCCGAGCGCCTCCGGCGCCGTGGCGATGGCCGTCTCCGCGCGGAGCTCCTCCGCCGCACTCGAGACGAGCCGGCCAGGTGCCCGTCACCGCGAGGTCGGGCGGGCGCTGCTCGGATCGGCGCTGGCCGACGTCCTCGGCCGCGCGGACGGTGACGGCTCCTGGTACTCGGGCCTGCCCGGCGTCGCGCTCGCCGCCGTTGACGCGGGCCTCCCGGTCGCCGACGCGGACGCGCTCGCCGCAGCCGTGGACGCCGCGCTCGACGGCCTGCCCGGTCGGGACCAGAGCCTCGGGCGTGGCGCATCCGGCGCGCTGGAGGCGCTGAGCCTCCTCGCCGACCGGGGCAGCCGCACCGCACGCACCGCGCTGGAGCGGCGCACCGGCGAGCTGCTCGGCAGCGTGGAACTGCTCGGCCCGCGCTGCGGCACCCCCGACCAGGTGCCCACACCCGGCCTGCTGAACGGCCTGGCCGGCATCGGCCACGGACTGCTGCGCCTCGCCTGCCCCGCCGACGTGTCCTCCCCGCTCCTGTTCTGACCAGCACCTCGCACAGACCGGCACCTCCCACCTCGCGCGCCCTGCCCACTCCGTGCACGCCCCACGAAGGGAAGAACCACGATGAACCAGCTCCCCACCGCCGCGATCGCCACGACCGACGCCCTGGACGCCCTGGACGCCGTGGAGGCCGCGGACGCGATGGAGCAGGACCCCGCCGGCGGCATCACGCTGTCGGGCCGCAACCGGGTCTGCGCCCGGGCCCGGGTGCTCGCCGGACTCGTGCTGACCAGCGGCATCGTGGTCGCCCTCAGCACCTTCGACACCCAGGTCTCCGTCCAGCACACGTGATCGTGACCGAAGACCGACGACAGTGCGGGTCCGCTTGTGCGGGCCCGCACTGTCTCTTCGTCACAGGTCCTCCACAAAGACCGGTTCCGGTCTGCCTTTGTACGGGGTCAATCAACTACGATCAGCGATCATGCGTTCTCAGGCGGCACGCGTCATCGGACGCGAGACCCAACTGGGGCACCTGCGGCACGCGTTGGACGACGCCCGCCAGGGCCGGGGCGGCGCCGTCTTCCTGGTCGGCGAGGCGGGCGTCGGCAAGTCGCGCCTGGCGGCGGAAGCCGCCGGTGAGGCGTTCACCGCGGGGATGCGGGTGCTGCGCGGACGCAGCACTGCCACCGGGCCCACCGTCCCGTTCCGGCCGCTGACCGAGGCGCTGATGCAGCTCTTCCGGGGCGGCGAGCCGATCGACGACCAGGCGCTCGGCCCCTACCGCCCGGTCCTGGGACGGCTGATACCCGAGTGGAGCGTCGGGGAGCACGAGAACAACAGCTCCATGGTGATCCTCGGCGAGGCCGTGCTGCGGCTGCTCATCGCCGCCGGCCGCGGCTGCGGCCAACTGCTGCTCCTGGAGGACCTGCACGAGGCCGACCCGGAGACGCTCGCCGTGGTCGAGTACCTCGTCGACAACCTCGAGTACACGCCCGTGGTGCTGCTGGCCACCATCCGCAGCGAGTTCAGCGACGCCCTCGACCTCGCCTCGGCCGCGCGGCGACGCGGCACCGGCGCGGTCCTCGAACTGCCGCCGCTGACCCGTCCGCAGGTGCAGGAGATGATCGCGGCCGGGCTCGGCGTCGAACCGCCGCAGGTGCCCGAACCGGTGCTGGAACGCCTCTGGGACGACAGCTCGGGCAGCCCGTTCCTGGTCGAGGAACTGCTCCAGTCCCTGGTCGGCGGCGGCTCGTTGGTGCAGGGGGCGGACGGCTGGCGGGTGGTCGGGGACCTGCGCAGCGACGTGTCCGGCTCGCTCGCGCGGGGCATCCTGCGGCGCATCGACCGGCTCGGCCCGCAGGGGCTCGCGCTGCTCTCGGCGGCCGCCGTGCTCGGCCGCCGGTTCCCGCTGACCGTGCTGCAGCGGATGACCGGCGTCGACGACCGCAGCCTGCTCAGCCACCTCCACGCGGGCGTCGCAGCCCAGCTGGTGCTGCCGGACGAGCCCGCGCCGGACTGGTACGCCTTCCGGCACTCGCTCACGCTCGAGGCCCTGTTCACCCAGCTCACCCCCGCCAACCGGGCCCACCTGGCCCACCGCGCCGCCGACGCCGTCCAGGAGCTGCACCCGCGGCTGGGCGGCGACTGGTGCCCGCTCGTCGCCGAACTGCGGCTCCAGGCCGGGGAGGCCGCCGAAGCGGGCCGCCTCTACGCCGAGGCCGGCCGCCGCGCCCTCGCCGGAGGCGCGATCGGCTCCGCCGTCGCCCTGCTGGACCGCGCCGAACGCCTGCTCGGCGGCCTGGAGGACGCGCACGCGCGAGCCGAGGTGCTGGAGTCGCTGCTGCCCGCGCTCGCCGAGACCGGTGAGTTCGGCCGTGCCTTCGACCTGGCCGAGCAACTGCACGAGTTCGGCGGCGCCGACCTCAGCCCCGTGCGGATCTCCGCCCTGCACACCCGCCTCGCCAAGGTCGCCCACACCGCCGGGCGGTGGGCCGACGGAAACCGTCAGATCGCCCTCGCCCGCGAGGCGCTGGGTCCCCTGGCCGACGAGACCCATGTCGCGCCCGTGGACGTCGTCGCCGCGTACCTCGCCCTGGACACCCCCGGTCCGGACCGCACCCAGCTCGCGGAGAAGCTCGCCCGGTCGGCCGTCGAGATCGCCGAGCGGCACGAGCTGTCCACGGTGGCCTGCCAGGGCTGGGAGCTGCTGGCCGTCGTCGCCCGTGAACGCGACCCCGAGGAGGCCCAGAGCGTCCTGGAACGCGCGCTCGGCGCGGCCGAACGTCACCGGCTGCCGCTCCAGCGCCTGTACGCGCTCACGCGCCTGGGCGGCAACCGCTGGCTCGCGGAGACCGACCCGACCGGCCTGCGCACCGCTCGCGAGGAGGCGCTGCGCCTCGGCGCGGCCACCATCGTCTACACCGTCGACGGCATCCTGATCCTGGACGCGGTGCTGCGCGGTGAGTTCGCCGCGGCCCGGGAGGCCGCCGACGAGTGCCTCGCTGTCGTGCGGCGCCTGCGCCTCGCCCCCGCGATCCGCTACACGCTCATGGCCCGCGCCGGCGCTGCCGCCCACGTCGGCGACCGCGCCGCCATGGAGGAGACGCTGTCCGCGTTCGCGGCGTGGGACGGGGCGGGCTCCCAGGAGGAGGTGCTGGCGGTCGGCCTGGCCCGCACCTTCTGCGCGCTGATGGAGGAGGACCGCGACCTCGCCCGTCGCGAACTCGCCGAAGTGGCCCGTCTGGAACGCGACAACCCCAGCACGTACTACCTCAGCGGCCGACTCGGCGTCGGCGTCCTGCTGGACGTCCTCGACGGCCGCGCCGATCGCACCGCGCTGAGCGCGGCCGCGGCGACCGCGCCCGGCCGGATGCGCTGGAACCGCCAGTTCCTGGCGCTGGCCGACGCGGTCCTGCTGGGCCGCGAGGGCCGCGGCGGCGAGGCGGGAGAGGCGGTCACCCGGGCCGTGCAGGAGGCGCAGCCCTACCCCGTGGCCCAGCAGCTCGGCTTGCGCCTGGTCGCGGAGTCCGCCTTCGCCGACGGCTGGGGCGAGCCCGTCGCCTGGCTGCGCGGCGCGGAGGTCTTCTTCCACCAGCGGGAGGTGCAGGCCGTCGCGAACGCCTGCCGGGCCGCGCTGCGGGGGATGGGTGCGTCGGTGCAGCAGCACCGTTCCGGGGCGGACCGGATTCCGGAGACGCTGCGGGCGCAGGGGGTGACGGTCCGCGAGTACGAGGTGTTCGTGGTGCTCGCGGAGCGCCTGGGCAACAAGGACATCGCGGAGCGGCTGTACATCTCACCGAGGACGGTGGAGAAGCACATCGCCGCCCTGATGTCGAAGACGGGGGCGGCCAACAGAGCCGCACTGTGCGCACTCTCCCAGGGGCGCGAGGAACTGCGCGAGAAACCACCGGGGGCGGATGGCCCTGCGCGGTGAGGACCATCCGCATGTCGGTGGCTCATCGCGCAGTTCCTCGCGCCCCCGGGTGGTGCACCTACCTCATCTTGCGAACCTGCGAGGAGGCAAGCGTGGCCAGGGCCGTCAGGGTCAGGATCACCGCCGGCAGAGCGAACAGGGCCGCCGCGCCCGTCCGGGCCAGGGCCCCGCAGGCCACGAGCGAGATCGGCGCGGCCGCGTAGCCGAGGACCATGTCCACCGAGACAACGCGGCTCAGCACCTCGCCCGGGATGTTGCGCTGGATCCAGCTGAGGCCGAACACCCCCTGGAACCCGATACCGAAGCCCATCGCCAGCACCACGGCCACCGCTGCGACGGGGTTGCCGACCAGGCCCAGCGCGCCCATGCCGATGGCCAGCCAACCGGCCAGCGCCGCGACCATCAGGCCGACGCGGGGGTGGCCCTTCACCAGGCCCCCGACGAGCGTGCCGAGCATCGCGCCGCCGGCCAGTGCGCCGTTGAGGAGGCCGAGGGTGGTGGAGCCGCCGTGGCCCGCCGCGCGGGCCAGCGTGGCGAAGCCGACGGTGAAGGGGCCCGCGTAGGAGAAGTTGACGGCGGTGTCGAGCATGATGATGGTGCGGATGCGCGAGTCGGCGAGCGTGAAGCGGATGCCCTCGCGGATGCGGGTGCCGAGGCTGTCGCCCTTCGCGCCGCCCCCGCCCGCCGGAGTGCGGCCCGCCAGGGGCCGGATGCGGGAGACCAGCAGTCCGCACAGGGCGAAGCAGGCCGCGTCGACGACGAAGGCGACCGACGGCTGCGTCACCGCGACCACGAGGCCGCCCAGCGCCGGGCCCAGCACCGCGCTGATCCGCGTGCCGGTGCCCAGCAGCGCGTTGGCCTGGGTGAGCAGCTCCTTGTCCACCACCGAGGGCAGCACCGTGACCCGCGCGGGCTGGAAGAACGCGTCGACCGCGCCGAACACCGCGGCCGCGCCCAGCAGCATCCACAGGCCCAGCCCGCCGCTCAGCCCGGCCGCGCCGACCGCGCCCATGACCAGGGCGCGGGTGAGGCTGGAGGCGGTCATCAGGGTGCGCGGGGACCACTTGTCGCTGAGTGAGCCGCCGACGAGGGTCAGCAGTGCACGCGGGATGGCCTGGAGGGTCAGCACGTAGCCGAGGTCGAGGGTGGAGTGGGTGACGGCGAGGGTGATCCACGAGAAGGCGATGGTGCTGAAACCGTCGCCGAGCAGGGAGAGGGACTGGCCGAGCCAGAGCAGGCGGAAGGAGCGCAGCCGGATCGGCGCCCAGAGCGTGGGCGTGGGTGCTTCGACGACGGGGGCGGGCGCGGAGGCGGTGGCAGCCATGGCGAGGGGAGACCTTTCGTGGGGGCGCCGTCTCGGTGGACGGCGCCCCGAAGCAGGCGGAAGCAGGCGGCGGAAGGGGTCAGTAGCGGACGGGCAGGGCGGTCAGGCTGCGGTTGAGCAGCGAGGGCTGCCAGGCGAGCCGTTGCCCGTCGAGGGCGAGCTGCGGGTGGTCGCGGACCAGGACGGAGACCACGACGCCGGCGACCAGGCGGGCCAGCGCGGCGCCGATGCAGAAGTGGGCGCCGAAGCCGAAGCCGAGGTGGGTGCCGTCGGCGCGGTGCAGGTCGAAGCGGTCCGGCTCGGGGAACTTGGCGGGGTCGCGGTTGGCGGCGGCGGTGACCAGGAAGATCCGGTCGCCCGCGTGGACGGTGTGGCCGCCGAGCTCGAAATCGCGGGCGGCGTTGCGCACGGACATCTTCGACGGGCCGTCCAGGCGCAGCGTCTCCTCCACCGCGGCCGCGCCCAGCTCCGGTTCGGCGCGGACCGCGGCGAGCAGTTCGGGCTGGGAGAGCAGCGCCAGCATGGTGTTGGCGATGAGGTTGCTGGTGGTCTCGCCGCCGGCGAAGGCCATCTGGGTCAGCATGCCGACGAACTCGGGGGTGGTGACGGTGTCGCCGATCCGGCCGCCGGCCAGGACGGAGCTGATCAGGTCGTCCTTGGGGTCCGCCTGCCGCTGGGCGACCAGGTCGGCGAGGTAGTCCTCCAGGCTGCACAGCGACTGCAGCGAGGTGCGGTACTCGCTCTCCTGCTGGGCGGTGCCCAGCACCAGGTCGGCCACCTTGGCGTTCCAGTACCAGAACGAGGGGCCGTGGGCCTGCGGGACGCCGAGCCAGCGGGCGAAGACCAGCGCGGGCAGCGGCTTGGCGATGTCCGCGTAGAGGTCGCCGGCGCGCCCGGGCGCGGCCTTGCGGGCCAGCATGGCGTGGGTGGCCCGCTCGGTGAAGGTGCGGTACCGGGCCACCGCCCTGGCGGCGAACTGCTCCTGGAAGACCTGGCGCAGCCGGCGGTGGTTCGGCGGGTCGTTGAAGACCATCCAGCTGGAGAGGATGCCGAAGGCGCGCTCGGCGTCCTCGCGGGCGCCCTCGGGGACGGCGTCCATCAGCGGGCGCACCCGGTCGGCGGAGACGGCCGGGTCGCGCAGGCACTGCATGACCTGGTCGTAGCCGGTGACGAACCAGGCGCGGTGCATCTGGCTCCAGAAGACCGGCTCGTGGTCGCGCATCGCGTCGAGGTACGGGTAGGGGTCGGCGTTGACGGCCGGGTCGAGCAGGTAGCGCTCGGTGAAGCCGGTGCGCGTCAGCGTGGTCGGGGTCATCGACGGGCCTCCTGCTCGGTGGCGGGGGTGAGTTCGGTCAGCAGCGCGGCCAGCTGGGCCACCAACGGATCGGTGAGCATGGTGCGGTGGTCGCCGGGGAGGGTGTGCACGGTCAGGCCGCCGGGCGCCAGCTCGCGCCAGCGGGCGACGTAGGTGGCGTGGTCGACGTCGAGGCCGGGCATCGGTTCACCGTCCGGCAGGTCCGCCGTGGCCTGGCCGATGACGAGGTGCACGTGGCCGGGGTAGGGGCGGATCTGGTAGTCGGCGAGGGCGGCGAGCAGCGAGTGCCAGACCTCGATGGGCGCGTCCGCGACGAGCGCGGCCTCGCCCGGCGCCATGCCGGCGGCGAGCAGCCGGTCCTGGAGCACGGCGGCGGCCGCGGCCCGCTCGTCCGAGCCCTCCGGGGTGGCCCGCAGTTCGTCGCGCAGGCGCAGCGCGTCGGCCATGTCGGCGACGAAGCCCGCCAGGCGAGCCGCGGCGGCCGGGTGCGGCAGGTACGGCTCGATCAGCACCAGCGGCGCCACCGGCCGTCCCGACTCGGCCAGTTGGGTGGCCAGCTCCAGGGCGATGTTGGCGCCCATGGACCAGCCGAGGATCGGCTGCGGGCCCGTGTCGCCGTGGGCGGCGATCTCGGCCGCGTAGTTGGCGGCGATGCCGGGCACGGTCCGCGGGTCGACGCCGCCGACCAGGCCGCGCGCCTGGAAGGCGGCGACCGCGCGGCCCTCGGGCAGGGCCCGGGCCAGCGGCACGTACCAGGTGGCCGAACCGCCGGTCGGGTGCACGCAGTACAGCGGGGTGCCCTCGCCCGCGCGCAGGGTCACCTCCGAGCGGACCTCCCGCGTCCCGGCGCCCGCCCGCGCGGCGAGCCGGGCCACCGTGGGCGCCTCGACGAGGTCCCGCACGGTGATCGCGACGCCGCGCGCCACCGCCTTGGCCGCGACCCGGACCGTCGACAGCGAGCTGCCGCCGAGCTCGAAGAAGTCGTCGTGCACGCCGACCGCGTCGACGCCCAGCACCTCCCGCCACAGCTCGGCGAGCACCTGCTCGGCCGGTGTGGTCGGGGCGACGTAGGCGGCGCTGAGATCGGACCGCTCCAGGACGGGCGCCGGCAGCGCCTTGCGGTCGACCTTCTCGTTGCTGGTCAGCGGCAGCGCGTCGAGGAAGACGAAGCGGCCGGGGACCATGTAGGCGGGCATCCGGGTACGCAGCGCCTGGCGGATCGTCTCCGCGCCGAGCGTCTCGCCGGGCGCGGCGACCACGTAGGCGACCAGGCCGGGGCCGCCGGGCAGGTCGGTGCGGAGCAGCACCGCCGCCGAGTGCACCTGCGGCAGCTGCCGCACGGCCGCCTCGACCTCGCCGAGCTCGATCCGCAGGCCGCGCAGCTTGACCTGCGAGTCGCGGCGGCCCAGGTACTCGACGGAGCCGTCGGCGCGGTGGCGGCCGAGGTCGCCGGTGCGGAAGAGCCGTGCGCCGGGCGGGCCGAAGGGGTCGGGCACGAAGCTCGCCGCCGTGAGCCCCGGACGGCCGAGGTAGCAGCGGACCACGCTCGGGCCGCCGACGTAGATCTCACCGGGCACGCCCACCGGCACCGGCTGCAGGTCCCGGTCCAGCAGGTAGGAGCGGGTGTTGCGGACGGGCCCGCCGATGGCCGGGCGGCCCTCGCCGGGCCGGCACTCGGCCAGGTGGGACCAGACCGAGGTCTCGGTCAGGCCGTAGCCGTTGAGGAAGCGGCGGTCACGGGACCAGGCGTCGGCCAGTTCGGCCGGGCAGGCCTCACCGGCGACCATCAGGGTGGCCAGCGCGGGCAGGTGCTCGCCCGGCATCACCGCCAGTGCGGTGGGCGGCAGCACGGCGGCCGTGATCCGCTGTTCGCGCAGGGTGCGGGCGAGGTCCGGGCCGGCGCGCAGCGCGTCCTTGGGCGCGGTGACCAGGCAGGCGCCGTTGGCGAGCGCCCAGGTGAGCTCGAAGACGCAGGCATCGAAGCTGGACGAGGCGAACTGCAGCACCCGGTCCCCGGGCGTGGGCCGCAGGCCGTCGCGCTGTGCCTGGAGCATGTTGGCGAGGCCGTCGTGGTGGACGGTGACGCCCTTGGGGACGCCGGTGGAGCCGGAGGTGTAGATGACGTAGGCGGCCTGCAGCGGGTCGACCGTCACGTCCGTCATCGCGCTCGACGGCGTGACGTCGGCCGGGTCGTCGACGAGCAGCACCCGTCCCTCGAACGGCACCGCGCCCGCCAGTTCGCGTTGGCTGATCAGGACGGTCATGCCGCTGTCCGCGGCCATGAACGCCAGGCGCTCGGTCGGGTAGGCGGCGTCCAGCGGGACGAACGCGCCGCCGGCCTTGAGCACCGCCAGCTCCGCCCGGACCAGCTCGGGGCCGCGGTCCAGGCAGACGCCGACCATCGTCTCCGCGCCGACGCCGAGTTCGCGCAGCCGGGCCGCCAACCGGTCGGCGGAGGCGTCGAGTTCGGCGTAGCTCAGGACGGTGCCGCCGTGGGCGATCGCGGGCGCGTCGGGCTGCAGCGTGGCCTGCTCACGGAGGCAACCGTGGAAGGTCAACGGCGGGTTGGCGACCGCTGCGCCCTCGGCCCAGGTGACCAGGGCCTGTTCGCGGGCGGCGCCGCGCAACGTGGGTCGGGCGGCCGGGGCGTCCGGGTCGGCGAGCATCGCGTCGAGGCACTCGCGCAGCAGGTCGGCGAGTTGCTCGGTGGTGGCGGTGTCGAAGCAGGCGGCGTCGGTGTCCAGGGTGAAGCCGCCGGGGCTGGCGTTCAGGGCGAGCGGGAAGGTGGTGCGGGCGACCTCCAGCGACTCGTCCCAGCTGTCGCCCTCCAGCCGGTGGAAGTTGACGTAGTTGAAGACCGCCTCCACCAGCGTGCCCGCGCCGGGGCACAGTTGCTGGATCCGGGCCAGCGGCACGCGGCGGTGCGCCATCAACTCCTGCTCGGCGGCGAAGACGTGGCGCAGCAGGCCGAGCCAGCTGGGGTCCTCGGGCGCCGTCGGCAGGCCGAAGGGCACGGTGTTGAGGAAGAGCCCGCGCATCCGGTCCGCCCCCGCGTACTCGGGGCGGCCGTTGACGACCATGCCGACCGCGTGGGGTCCGGCGGCGTCGTTCTGCTCCGCGAACATCCCCATGACGTGGTGGAACGCGGTGAGCAGTACCGTCCGCAGCGGCACCCCGGCGCGGCGGGCCAGCTCGCCCAGCGGGCCGGTCAGCTGCGGGAAGGTGCGGCGCGCCTCGTAGAGGGAGCCGTCGTCCTGCGCCGAGGCGGCCCGCCGGACGAAGTGGACCGGCTCCAGGTCGGCCAGGGTGCGCCGCCAGTAGGCGAGGCTCTGCTCGCTGCCGCTCGCGGCCCGCTCCAGGGCGACGTACTCGGCGAACGCGGGCGCCGGCGGCAGCTCGGGTTCGATGCCGTCGACGACGGCCCGGCGGTGCAGGTCCAGCAGGTCGGCGATGAGGGAGGTCAGGCTCCAGCCGTCCAGCACGATGTGGCAGTCGGTCAGGACCAGCCGCAGCTCGTGGTCGTCGACGTGGAACAGGTGGATCCGGACCAGCGGCGCGGCGGCGAGGTCGAAGCGGTGGTCGAACTCGTCCTGCACGTAGGCCCGCAGCGCGGCACGTTGCTCAGGGTGCGACAGTCCGCGCAGGTCCGTGCAGCCGACCGGCAGTTCGGCCGTCGGGTGGACCAGCAGCGTCGGCTCGGCGTAGGAGGCCAGGTCGACGGAGGAGCGCAGGATGCTGTGGGCCCGCACCACCGCGTCGGCGGCGGCCTGGAAGGCGGCGAGGTCGAAGCCCTCCGGGACGGTGATCTTCAGGTCGGTGACGTTGTGGTACGCGCCCCGGCTCGGGTCGGCCAGCATCTCGTGCAACATCCCCGCCTGCAGCGGGGTGAGCGGGTAGGCGTCCTCCAGTCCCTCGGGCAGCCGGGCCGCGTCCGCCGGGTCCAGCTGGGAGAACGGGGCGACGGGCGCGGGCGCGTCGACGGCGGCCGTGACCAGCCGGGCGAGGTCGGCCAGGGTGCGGGCGCGGAACACGTCGGCGACGCTGAGGCCGAGTCCGGCCGCGCGGGCCAGGCCGACGACCCGCAGGGCGAGGATCGAGTCGCCGCCCAGGTCGAAGAAGTGGGCACCGCGGCCGACCCGTTCGGTGCTCAGCACCTCGCCCCAGATCTTGGCGAGCGCCTGCTCGGCCGCGCCCACGGGGGCCTCGTAGGGGGTTCCGGCGGTCTCGTCGGAGCCCGCGACGGCGGCCAGCGCGTTGCGGTCGACCTTGCCGTTCGCGGTGATCGGCAGCTTCGGGTGACGCACGAAGAGCGCCGGGACCATGTACTCGGGCAGGTCGATCCGGAGCCGGTCGCGTACGGCCGCCGGGTCGAGCGGGCGGCCCTCCGTCGTCACCACGTGCGCGACCAGACGGGCACCGCCGTGGGCCTCGGCGCGGGCGACGACGCAGGCGTCGGCGATGCCGGACTGCGCCTTGAGCGCCGTCTCGATCTCGCCCGGCTCGATCCGGTAGCCGCGGATCTTCACCTGGTGGTCGGCGCGGCCGACGTAGGCGAGCTCGCCGTCGGGCAGGACGTGGACCAGGTCGCCGGTCTTGTACATGCGCCGGCCGGGCGTGAACGGGTCGACGGGGAACCGCTCGGCGGTCAGCTCCGGACGACCCCGGTAGCCGCGCGCCACGCCGCCTCCCGCGACGTGCAGCTCGCCGACGGTACCGCGCGGCGCGAGGCGGCCGTGGGCGTCGAGAACGTAGCCGTGCTGGCCGGTCAGCGGGCGGCCGATGGGGGAGCGGACGGGCCCGTCCGGATCGGCGCCGGTGACGGTGCGGAAGGTGACGTGGACGGTGGTCTCGGTGATCCCGTACATGTTGACCAGCGCGGGCCGGCCAGTGGCGGATCCGGAGAACCAGTCGCGGTAGTCGCGGACGTCGAACGCCTCGCCGCCGAAGACCACCACGCGCAGGCTCAGGTCGGCCACCTCGACGCCCGCCTGCGCGAGATGGGCGCGCAGGCCCTTGAACGCGGCCGGGGTCTGGTTGAAGACGGTGATCCGCTCCTCGCGCAGCACCCGCACCACCGACGACGGGTCGCGGACCTCGTCCTCGGTCAGCACGACCACGCGGCCACCGCTGGTCAGCGGACCCCACAGCTCCCAGACGGAGAAGTCGAACGCGGGGGAGTGGACCAGCGTCCAGGCGTCCTCGGGGCCGAAGTCGAAGTGCTCGTCGGCCGCGCCCAGCAGCCAGGCCAGGTTGGCGTGGGTCAGCTCGACGCCCTTGGGGCGACCGGTGGAGCCGGAGGTGTAGATGACGTAGGCGAGGTCGTCGGCGGCGGGGGAGGCGTCGGCCTCGGGTTCAGGTGCGTCGCTCTCGACGTGCAGCGGCACGATCTCGACCGGAAGGCCCTCGACGGCCGCGCGGCCGGTCGCGTCGGCGATCACGTAGCGCACGCCCGCGTCCTGGACGGTGAACTCGCGGCGGGCGCGCGGGTGGTTCGGGTCCAGCGGCAGGTAGGCGCCGCCGGCCCGCCAGACGGCGAGCAGCGCGACGGCCAGGTCGACGGACCGGCCCAGGCACACCCCGACCAGCGACTCGCGGCCCACCCCGAGCGCCCGCAGCCGACGGGCCAGTGCGGAGGCGGCCTCGTCCAGCTCGGCGTAGGTCAGCGACCGTCCGCCGCCGCTGACGGCGACGGCGCGCGGGGTGCGGGCGACGTGCCCCGCCACCCGTTGCGGCGCGGTGAGCGCGGGGGACGCCAGGACGGCGGCGGGCTGCGCGGGGCCGTGGGCGCCCAGCAGCCAGGCGCGCTCGGCGGTGGTCAGCGGGTCGACGGTGCTGAGCGGCGCGTCCGGCGCTGTGGCGAAGGCGCGCAGCACGGCGAGGGTGTGCGCGGTCAGCGCCTCGGCGGTGGCGGCGTCGTAGAGGTCCGGCCGGTAGACCAGGACCAGCTCCAACTGCCCCTGGTCGTCGCGCAGCTCCAGGTGCAGGTCGAACTTGGCGCTGCTGAGCTCGACCGGGAACGGCTCGGCCTGCGCGCCGCCCAGCGGGAACCCGCCGCGGCCCGCTTCGGCGGCGGTGAACAGCACCTGGAAGAGCGGGTTGCGGGCCAGGTCGCGTTCGGGGCTGAGCGCGTCGACGACCTGCTCGAACGGCAGACCCTGGTGGGAGAGGGCGCCGAGGACGGCGTCGCGGGTGCGGGTCAGCAGCGTGGCCGGGGTCGGGTCGTCGGACAGGTCGGCGCGCAGCACCAGGGTGTTGACGAAGAAGCCGACCAGCTGCTCGGTCTCGGACCGCTCGCGGTTGGCGACGACGGTGCCGAGCGACGCGTCGCTCTGGCCGCTGTGGAAGGCCAGCGCGGCCTGGAAGGCGGCGGCGACGGTCATGTAGGAGGAGGTGTCGGTGCTCCTGTTCAGCGCGGCCAGGGAGACGCACAGCTCCTCGGGCAGCGCCAGGCGGTGCACGGCGCCCTGGTGGCACGGTGTGGCCGGGCGCGGCCGGTCGGTCGGCAGCTCCAGCGGCGTGAGGCCGGTCAACCGCCCGCGCCAGTAGTCCAGTTCGCTGCACTGGTCGGCGGCGCGCTGCCAGACGGCGTAGTCGGTGTAGTCGATCGGCAGCGTCGGCAGCTGGGCGGGCGTGCCCTCGACGCGGGAGCGGTAGAGCTCGCGCAGGTCGCGCACCAGCAGGTCGAGCGACCAGCCGTCGGAGACGATGTGGTGCATGGCGAGGACCAGCACGTGGTCCTCGTCGGCCACCCGGACCAGGGTGGCGCGGAAGGCGGGCGCGGCGGCCAGGTCGAACGGACGCGTCGCCGCCTCCTGCACGACCGCGCGCACCGCGTCACCCTCGGCCTCGACCACGGCGAGCGGCAGCCCGGTGGCGTGGACGTGCTGCATCGGCAGGCCGTCCTCGGCGGGGAAGGTGACGCGCAACTGGGCGTGGCGGGCCACCAGGTCGTCGACGGCTCCTGCGAGTGCGTCGGCGTCGAGCGGGCCGGCCAGCCGCCAGGCGGCCGGCATCAGGTAGGTGGGGGCACCGGGGTCGATCTGGTCGAGGAAGTAGAGCCGCTGCTGCGGCGCCGACAGCGGCACCTGCTGCGGGCGCGGGTCGAGGCGGGGGATGCCGGTGGGGGTGACCTGGGCCGCGAGCCCGCGCAACCGCTGCTCCAGCAGCTTGCGCGCGGCGTCGGACAGGACGGGGCGGGGCTTGCCGCCCGCAGCGCCCGCGGCGCCCGGGGCGCCCGGGGTCGAGCCAGGGGTCGAGATCGGCCGGATCTCCGAAGTAGTCATGATCGTTCAGGTCCAATCCGATACAGGGTCAGTCGGTCCACGTCAGGGACAGGTCGATCTCGTCCTCGCTCATGGCGGAGATCAGCTCCACGAGCTGCCGCTCGACCTCGGCGGCCAGCAGTTCGACGGTCGGGTGCTCGAACAGGTCACGGACCTGGACGGGGCAGTCGAAGGCGGTCCGCAGTCGGGAGGCTGCGGAGACTGCGCGCAGCGAGTGCCCGCCGAGGGCGAAGAAGTCGTCCTGGACGCCGACCTTGGCCACGCCCAGCACCTCGGCCCAGATCTGCGCGATGACGATCTCGGTGGGCGTGCGCGGGGCGACGAACTCCACCGGCGCGGGCGCCTCCGGCTCGGGCAGGGCGGCGGTGTCCAGCTTGCCCTGCACGGTCAGCGGCAGCTGGTCCAGCAGCACGAAGACGGAGGGGACGAGGTAGCCGGGCAGTTCGGCGCGGCAGTGCGCGGTCAGCTGGTCGGCCGAGAGACCGGCGCCCGCGACGTAGCCGACGAGTGCCGGCTCGCCGCGCAGCTCGCGGACCAGCACGGCCGCGGCGTGCACGCCCGGGTGGCGACGCAACACCGCCTCGGCCTCGCCGGGCTCGACCCGGAAGCCGCGGATCTTCACCTGGTTGTCGCTGCGGCCGACGAACTCCAGCTCGCCGTTGGGCAGTCGACGCACCAGGTCGCCGGTGCGGTAGACGCGTCCGCCGCCGGGCCCGAACGGGTCGGGCAGGAACCGCTCGGCGGTCAGCGCCGTGCGGCCCAGGTAGCCGCGGGCCAACTCCGGTCCGCCGACCAGCAGTTCGCCGGGGATGCCGACGGGCACCAGCGCGCCGTGCGGGTCGGCGACGTAGGCGCGGCGCGAGCCGAGCGGGCGGCCGATCGGGACGCGGCCGTCGACGGGCCCGTCGATCTCGTGCGCGGTGGCGGAGATGACGGTCTCGGTCGGCCCGTAGGTGTTGACCACGTGCACGTGCGACAGGTGCCGGAACCAGGTGGCCAGCGGTGCGGACGGCAGCACCTCGCCGCCGGTGACCAGCAGCCGCAGCGAGACCAGGTCGGGCGCGACCACGTCCAGGCGGGCGACGACCTCCTCCCAGTAGGACGGGGTCAGCTCCATGACGGTGACGCCCTCGTCCCGCACCCGCGCGGCCAGCTCCTCCACCGACCACACCTCGTCGGGGCGGATCACCACCCGCGCGCCGACGCTCAGCGCGGGCAGGATCTGCTCCAGCGAGGCGTCGAACGAGAGCGAGGCGAAGGTCAGCACCCTGTCCGCGGGCGTCAGCCGGAACAGCTCGCGGGCGGCGGCGACGTGCGCGGCCAGCGCGTGGTGCTCGACGCCGACGGCCTTCGGGCGGCCCGTCGAGCCGGAGGTGAAGATGGTGTACGCCAGGTCGTCCGGCGCCGGGACGTGCCGGGGCCCGTCCGCGTCCGGCCGGACCTCGTCGACGCGCAGCAGCGGCACGTCCAGCCCGGCCAGCACGGGGGCCGTCACCGCGTCCGCCAGGACCAGCGTCACGCCGGCCTCGGCCAGCATGTAGCGCAGGCGCTCGGCGGGCAGCTGCACGTCCAGCGGCACGTACATGCCGCCCGCGCGCCACACCGCCGTCATCGCCGCCACCGACCAGGTGCCGCGGCGCACGCAGACACCCACCGGCGTACCGGCGGTGACCCCGGCCGCGACCATCGCGGCGGCCAGGCCGCCCGTCAGCGCGTCGAGCTCGGCGTAGCTCAGCCGCTCGCCCTCGCAGACCAGGGCGATGTCCTCCGGCGCGCCCGTGACCGCGAACGGCGGTGCGGCGGCCGCGTCGGCGCCGGCGGCGGCCACCAACTCGGCCCGCTCCTCGGCGGTCAGCAGGTCGATCCGGTCCACGACCGCGTCGGGCTGTTCCAGCACCGCTTCCAGCACCCGGCCGACGTGCGCGGCGAACCGCAGCGCCGTCCCCGGGTCGAACAGGTCGGCGGCGTACTCGACGTTGAGCGCGAAGCGGTGCGGGTAGAGCAGGAACGCCGCCGTCAGGTCGAACTTGGCGGAGCCCCAGGGAAGCGTGAAGTCGCTCGCCGCCAGGCCCTCGATGCCGGGGCCGCCCGTCGCCGACTCCTGCACGTCCACCATGACCTGGAACAGGGGGTTGCGCGACAGGTCGCGTTCGGGCCGCAGCTGTTCGACGACGCGCTCGAAGGGCACCTCCTGGTGGTCGAAGGCGTCCAGCACCCGGCCCTTGACCTGCTCCAGCAGCGCGGTGAACGTCGGCTCGTCGCCGAGGTCCGCGCGCAGCACGACGGTGTTGACGAAGAAGCCGACCAGCCGCTCCAGCTCGGCCCGGCCGCGCCCGGTCACCGGGGTGCCCACCGCGATGTCCGTCTGCCCGGTCCAGCGCGCCAGCACCGCCTGGGTGACGGCCAGCAGCACCATGAACCGCGTCACGCCGTGCTCGCGGGCGAAGGACTCCAGCCGGGCGCCCATCTCCGTCGGCAACGTCAGTTCCACCGCGCCGCCACGCCCCGACCAACCGGCCGGACGGGGACGGTCGGTGGGCAGCTCCAGCACCGGCACACCACGCAGCGCCTCGGTCCAGTGGGCCAGTTGCTGGTCGAGGGCACCGCTCTCGGCGCGGTCGCGCTGCCAGACGGCGTAGTCGCCGTACTGCACCGGCAGCGGCGGCAGAACAGCCCGGCGGCCGGCCAGCTCGGCCCGGTAGAGCTCGGTGAGCTCCTGGATGAACACGTCCTTGGACCAGCCGTCGGTGGCGACGTGGTGGAAGACGACGACGGCGACCTGCTCCTCGTCGTCCAGCTGCCACACGCCGGCGCGCAGCATCGGCGGGCGGGTCAGGTCGAACCGGCGGGTGGCCAGCGTGTGCGCCTGGCGGCGGACCTCCTCCTCGTCGCGCGCCTGCGCGGCCTCGAACCACTCCAACGGCACCGGCACCGGGTCGCAGACCTGCTGCACCGGGCGCCCGTCGACCTCCAGCAGGGCGGTGCGCAGCACCTCGTGGCGCTCGGCCATCGCGTCGAGCGCGGCCTGCCAGGCCGTCCGGTCGAGACGGCCGCGCAGTCGCCAGGAGAACCAGAGCACGTACTCGTCGCCCTGGTCCGAGGTGCGGTCCAGGAACCACAGGCGCTCCTGCGCGAAGGAGAGCGGCAGCGGTCCGGAGCGGTCCACCGGCACCACCTGCACGCCCGCCGACTTGCGCGAGGCCGCGACCAGCGGCCCGAACTCGCGGATGCGCGGGTTCTCGAACAGCGCCCGCAGCTCCACCTCGCGGCCCAGCCGCTCGGCGACGCGGGAGACGGCCATGGTGGCGAGCAGCGAGTGGCCGCCCAGCTCGAAGAAGCCGTCGTCGAGCCCGATCCGCTCCACGCCCAGCACGTCGGCCCAGATGGAGGCGATGATCCGCTCGTCGTCGGTGCGCGGCGCCACGTAGTCGGCGCCGGAGGCGGACCGGTCCGGGTGCAGGTCCGGCAGGGCGTTGCGGTCCAGCTTGCCGGAGGCGGTCACCGGCAGCGCGTCCAGCACCAGGAAATCGGCGGGCACGGCGTAGTGGGGGAGTCGTTCGGCGCAGAAGGCGCGCAGCGCGGCGGTGTCCAGGCCGTCGCCGACGACGTAGCCGCCCAGGCTCTGCCCGGTGGCCGCGTCCGGCCGGACGGCGGCGGCGACGACGCCGGGCGCGGCCCGCAGCACCGCCTCGACCTCGCCCAGCTCGATACGGAAGCCGCGGATCTTCACCTGGTCGTCGCGGCGGCCCAGGAACTCCAGCGCGCCCGACGGCAGCCACTGCACGACGTCGCCGGTGCGGTAGAGCCGCGAGCCGTCGGCGGCGAAGGGGTCCGGGACGAACCGCTCGGCGGTCAGCCCCGGCCGGCCGAGGTAGCCGCGCGCCACCTCCGGCCCGCCGATCAGCAGCTCGCCCGGCACCCCGACGGGCACGGGCTCGTCGTGCGCGTCGACGACGTAGACGCGGCGCCACCCGAGCGGCCGTCCGATCGGCACCCGCCCGTCCACGGGCTGCTCGGTCGCGTCGAAGGTCGCGGCGGTGACGGTGGTCTCGGTCGGCCCGTAGGCGTTGACGACCCGCACCCACGGCGCGACCTCCTGCCACGCGGCGAGGGCGCCGGACGGCACCGCCTCGCCGCCGAGGATCAGCAGGCGCAGCGTCACCAGGGAGGCCGCGGACCGGCGGTCGAGGGTGAACGCCAGCTCGGTCCAGAAGGTCGGCGGCAGGTTGACGACGGTCAACCCGTGCCGGGCGACGGCCTCGGCGATCTGCGTCGGCAGCCACGGCTCGTCCGGTCGGATCACCACCTGCGCGCCGCAGCCGAGGGCCGGCAGCAGCTGGTCGAGCGAGGCGTCGAAGGAGAAGGAGGAGAAGGCCAGCACCTTGTCCTCGGCCGTCACCGCGAACCGCTCCCGCGCGGCGGCGACGTGCGCGGCGAGCGCGCGGTGCTCGACCCCGACGGCCTTGGGGCGGCCGGTGGAGCCGGAGGTGAAGATGACGTGCGCGAGCTCGGCCGGGTGCGGGGCGTGGCGCGGCGCGTCGGTGTCGGGCACGACACGCTCGACGCGGACGACCGGGAGCGGCGCGTGGCCCCCGGCGGGAGCCGCGTCGGCGGGCTTGGTCGAGCGGGGTTCGGCGGAGGCGGCCTGCTCGGTGGCGGTTCCGGCGGCCGGCGCCTCGACCGTGCTGCCTGCGGCCGACTCGGCCAGCTCCTCGGCCAGGAACGCCGTCTTCTCGTCCGCGACCAGCGCGGCCAGGCCCGCCTCCCGCACCATGAACGTGAGGCGTTGCTCCGGCAGGTCCGCGTCCAGCGGCACGTACACGCCGCCCGCGCGCCAGACCGCCGCCATCGCGGCCACCGACCAGATCCCGCGCCGCACCAGCACGCCGACCGGCGCGCCGACACCGACGCCTGCGTCGCGCAGCGCGTTCGCCAGGCCGCCGGTCAGGCCGTCCAGCTCGCCGTAGCTCACCCGGCGGTCCGCGCAGACGAGCGCGACCGCCTCGGCCGGGCCGCTGATTGCGACGGGCGCGGGCTCGGCCTCGGGGCGGTCGGCGGCGCGACTCCACTCGGTCAGGAGGGTCCGGACGTCGGTGCCCTGCGCGGTGCCCGGCAACGGCGCCAGGCGTGCGGCCAGCTCCCGCACCGGCGTCTCGGGCTCCGCCAGCACCAGGCGCAGCAGCTCCACGTAGGCGGTGCTGAACCGCTCCATGGTGGCCGCGTCGAACAGCGCGGTCGCGTACTGCAGCCGCGCGGCGATGGTGCCGTCCGGGCAGAGGTTCAGGTCGAGGAAGACGTCCAGTGCCGTCCCGCCCAGCGGCGGCGGCACCAGTTCCACGTCCAGGCCCGGCAGGTGCGGCTCGTGGTGGGCGGTGTTGAGCAGCGTGAACGAGGCCTGTGCGAGCGGGTGCCGGGAGAGGTCCCGCTCGCCGCCGACGGCCCGCACCACGGTGTCGAACGGCGCCTCGGAACGGGACAGGTCCTGCAGGACACCGCCGCGCACCCGGTCCAGCAGTGCGGCGAAGCCCGGCCCGCCGGACAGGTCGGCGCGCAGGACGACGGTGTTGACGAACGGCCCGATCAGGTCGGCCACCTTGGCGCTGCCCCGGTCGGCGAGGGTGGAGCAGACGGCGATGTCGGTGCGGCCGGACCAGTGGCCCAGCAGTGCCTGGTAGACCGCGAGCAGCAACATGTAGCGCGTCGCGCGGTGCGTGCGGGCCAGCACGTCCACCTCGGCGACCAGCTCGGCCGGGAGCCGGAACCGCACCACGTCGCCGGCGCCGTCCCAGAACCGCGGTCGCGGCCGGTCCGTCGGCAGCGCCAGCGGCGCGAGCCCGTCCAGGCGCTCGCGCCAGTAGCCGAGCAGCTTCTCCATCCGCGCCCCGCTCAGGCGCTCCGCCTGCGCGGCGGCCACGTCGCTGTACTGCATCGCGGGCGCGGCGACCGCCTCGCCCTGGTAGCCGGCGGCGAGTTCGCGCATCAGCACGTCCCAGGACCAGCCGTCCACCGCGATGTGGTGGATCGTCACCAGCAGCACGTGGTCGTCGTCGGCCAGGCGCGCCAGCGCGGCCCGCATCGGGTGCTCGGTCGCCAGGTCGAGCGGGCGGCTCAGCTGCTCCGCGAAGAGCGTCGCCACGTCCGTGGCCTCCACCTGCTCCAGCACGGTGCTTCCCGCCGGATCCAGCTGCGGCACCGGCTCGCCGCCGACGGCGGTGAAGCGGGTCCGCAGGACCTCGTGGCGGTCGGCGATCCCCCGCAGGGCGCGCGCCAACGCGTCCACGTCGAGGGCTCCGCGCAGGCGCAGCGCGAGCGGCAGCAGCGAGCCCGAGGCGTCCTTGGCGAGTTGGTCCAGGAACCAGAGCCGGCGCTGCGCGAAGGACGCTGCGCGTGGGGCGGAAGTGGCAGTCACGGTAGGCCTCCAAGCGGGTGTTTCCTGCAGACTGCCGCTTGGGCCCGGGGGGCCAGTAGGGAAGAACGCGCAGTGCCGAACGCAAGCTCAGGGGCGCGAGGAACTGCGCGAGAAACCAACGGCGTGCGGATGGCCCTGAACGTTGAGGACCATCTGCTCGTCGGTGGCTTGTCGCGCAGTTCCTCGCGCCCCTTAAGAGGTCACTGCAACGAACCGCAGTTCGCTGGTGTACGTGTGTCCCTCCTGGTCCGTGAGCCAGGTCTGTTCCGGGGACGGCAGCATCTCCGTGATGACCACCCGGCCGTCCGGATCCTTGCGCGCCAGGCGCCTCACCGCCTTCGCCAGCACGTTCATGTACACCGGGCTGTCGAAGTCCACGTAGAACGGCCGCGACTCCGTCGGGGAGACCACGAACGCGAACCGGGGCAGGCCCTCGCGCTCGCGCCACTGACGGGCGCGGACGAAGCGGCGGCGTTCGTCCTTCTCCTCGGCGAAGGTCAGGTCCGACGCGCGCAGGCGCCACGTCTCGCGGGCGAGCACGAGGCGGCCCACCGTCACGCGGGGGCTGTGCCCGGCCGTCTCCGGCAGGACCTGGAACAGGTCCATCGCCAGTGTCGTCAGCACGTGCGCGAACGCGTCGACCGCGGGGAACTCCGCACCGTCCGGCAGGACCAGCCGCAGGCCGTCGTCCCGCCGGACGACCGACACGTCGGCGCTCAGCACCGTCCGGGGATCGGCCGGGTCGCCGGTCTGGTCGACGAGGGCGACCTGGTAGTCCTCGGGGCGGCGCAGGGCGTACTTGACCCGGGCGGAGAGCCGCGCGCGGTGCTCCTTCGGCAGCAGTGGCAGCAGCCGCGGTCCAGGGTGGTCCTCGTCCGTCAACGCCGCCAACTCGCCCGGCTCGGCGTGCTGGTGGACGAAGAGCGAGGCGCCCAGCGTGTTCGACGCGAGATGCAGCTCGCCCAGGACGAACCGGTACTCGCCTCGGTCGATCGCCTCCGCGCTCTCCGCCGCGATCATCACGTCGGGACTGGCGTAGCGCGCCGCGGTCCAGCCCGGGCCGCCGTTCCACGCGAACCTTCGCGCCACCTCCGTGGCGACGGAGTCGTGGTCGCGCCGGATGCGCCGGACGCCCTCCTCGGGGGCGAGGACAGCATGCCAGTGTGCCTGGAACTCCTCCTGGAGCCGCTGCGCCGCACGCCGCGCGTCACCGTGCAGGATCGGCATGCAGGCGAACCAGAACGACGCCAGGTCCACCGGTCCCTGCGCCGCGAGCTTGTCGTACACCTCCTCCGCGCGTGCCGTCACCTCCGCGGCCAGCTTGGAGGTGAGCCAGCCGGCGGCCGTCAGCAGCGGCTCCAGGGCCGCCGCGAGCTCCTCGGCCACCCGGTCGCCGATCCGCGCCGTCGCGGCGCGACGGCAGTCGGAGTAGACCAGGGCGCGGCACGGTGCCGTACCCGCGGACTTCTCGCGGACGGCGACGGTCTCCGTCAGCTCGACGAACTCCCGTTCCAGCAGAGACATCGCGGCGACGAGTGCCTCCGCTCCCTCGGCCCGGCGCACCCGTTCACGGCCGCGTTCCAGCAACTCCAGGCGGTGCAGCCCGCGTTCGCGCAGGCCGGGGTCGCCGACGGTGTGCAGCCAGGCGTGCAGGCGACGTTCGGGGCGGGTGTCCGCCGGGAGTTCCAGGCGCCACACCGCCCAGCGGCGGCGCACGAGTTCGTCCAGCGCGGCCGCGACGTCGACCCCCGGCAGCTCCTCGGCCAGGGCGTGCGCCGTGCGGACGCCGTCGCAGCGGGACAGCACCGCCCGCAGCTCCGGCGTCGCCGGTTGAGGGGGGCGGCCGGGCACCACGACGTGTTCGTCCGCCACGCGGACGAACGGCACCCGCCGGGGCGCGATCCACGCGCGGGCCGCCGGGTCGGCGCCGAGGGTCGCGGCGAGGGCGTCCACGGCCCAACCGGCGAAGTACAGTTCGGTGGCCGCGACCAGGCCCTCGCCGGGGTCGACGTCCACGGCGTCGGACGCCGCGCCGTCGAAGCGACCCCAGCCGACGGGGCCGAAGAAGCCGATGGTGTCGTTCTTGACGCAGAACCGCTGCCAGTAGTGCGCGACCAGCTCCTCGCGCTGGCGCGGCATGCTGGTGCGACCGGCCGCGGTCGGGGTCCAGTTGAGGAACGGCTTGACGCCGGAGTCGAGCACGGGCCGGTTCTGCCAGGCCACCGCCTCGCGGAAGGAGGGTGTGCGGGCGATCGCCTGCAGCTCGTGGGCGGTGGTGACGGCGGCCTCGTCGAAGCGTTCGGCGAAGGCGTCCCAGTCGGGGCCGGCCAGGGTGTCGTCGGGGCCGAACTTGTCGGCGTCCCCGGCCAGGCCGCCGGGAGCGAGGCGCAGCACCCCGTCGGCGGGGAAGCCCGGCCCGCGCAGGCCGAACTGCTCCCACAGCCGCCAGCGGCCGCCGGGCAGACGGATCTCGGTCACCTCAGGTCTCCTCGCTCTTCGTGGTCGGGTGCCGGGCGGCGGTCAGGCCTGGCCGAAGTCGGCTTCGAGCACCTCGGCCAGCTCGACCGGGCTCGGGTAGGCGAAGACCAGGGCGACGGGGATCTCCGCGCCGAGCGCGTCCTGCAGGCGGCTGGTGATCTGGAAGGCGGTGAGCGAGTCGCCGCCGTGCTCGAAGAAGTCGCTCTCCTGGTCGAGGCCGGTGACGCCCAGGGCGTCCTGGTAGACGGCGACGACGAGCTCGACGGTGCTGGTGCCGGAGGCGGTGGTGACGGTCATGACGACTGCTCCTCGAGTGCGTGAAGGGTGGTCAGGGAGAGTTGTGCGGTCGCGGCGCGCAGGGCCGCAGGGGTGTTGCCGCCGGAGACGACGGCGACAGCGGGGGTGGGGCTGTCCGTGAGGCGGTGGCGGAGCGCCCCCGCCACGGCGACGGCTCCGCTGGGTTCGGCGGCGACGCCGTGCCGGGCCAGGAGTTCGGCCGCGGCGAGGATCTCGGCGTCGGTGACGGCGACGAGGGCGTCGACCCGGTCGCGGACGACGGGATAGGTGACGGTGCCGGGTCGCTGGCCGCGCAGTCCGTCGGCGACGGTGTCGCTCGGCGGTAGCGTCAACGGGCGTCCGGCGGCGAGGGATCGGGCGTAGCGGGGGGTCTTGGCCGGTTCCACGCCCACCACTCGGACCGGATGGTCCAGCGCGGACAGGCAGACGCCGGCCAGCAGTCCGCCGCCCCCGGCGGGCACGTAGAGGGTCCGCACGTCGGGGCAGTCGGCCAGGACCTCGCGGCCGACCGTGCCCTGCCCGGCGACCACCAGTGCGTGGTCGGAGGAGGGGATCAGTACGGACCCGCTCGCCTCGGCCAACTCCTGCGCCCGCAACTCGCGTTCGGCGACCCCGCCGGACACGGTGACAGTGCGGGCGCCGAGGGCGGCGATCAGCGCGGCCTTGTCCGGGTTGGCTCCGGCGGCCAGCACGACCGTCAGCTCGATGCCGAGGTCACGGGCGAGCCGGGCCAGTGCGATGCCGTGGTTGCCGGAGGAGCCGGTGACGACGCGGTCCGCCTGCAGGGCGAGCACGGCGTTGGTCGCGCCGCGCAACTTGAACGAGCCGCTGTGCTGCAGGTGCTCGGCCTTCAGCCGCAGCCCCGGCAGGAACGGGAGCAGGGGGGTGTGTCGGACGCGGCCGTCCAGGCGGGCGGCGGCAAGGGCCACCTCGGCCGGGTCGAGCAGGTCCTGCCGACCGGCGGGCCGGAAGTCGGGCCCGGCGAGGAGCGTGGGTGCGGTCATCGGCCTGCTCCCGCCTGGGCGAGCGCGGTGCGGTCGGTCTTGCCGCCGCGCGTGGTGGGCAGTTCGGCAAGGCGGACGAACCGGCGCGGCATCAGGTAGGGCGGCAGGGTCCGGGCCAGGTGCAGGCGCAGCGCCGGATCGGTGACGGTGTCCAACGTGCCGGTGACGTGGGCCAGCAGGAAGACCCGCCCCTGGGCGTCGGTGTCGGCGGTGACGACGGCGCCGGCGACCGCGTCGTGGGTCAGCAGCGCGCCCTCGACCTCGGCCGGGTCCACCCGGTAGCCGCGAATCTTGATCTGCCGGTCGCTGCGGCCCAGGTAGTGCAGGCCGTCCGGGCTGCGTCGGGCCAGGTCGCCGGTCCGGTAGAGGCGGGCGCCGGGTGGGCCGAGCGGGTCCGGCACGAAGCGCTCGGCGGTACGGCCGGGACGGGCGCGGTAGCCGCGGGCCACTCCGGCGCCGCCGATGCACACCTCGCCCACCTCGCCGTCGGCGACGGGAGCGAGTGACGCGTCGAGGAGCCGGACGACCACCCCGTCGATCGGGGTGCCGATGACGTCGTTGTCGGTGTCGGGCGCGGCGGCGGGGACGGTGTGCCGCGTCGAGGTCATCGTGCACTCGGTCGGCCCGTACTGGTTCACCAGCCGGCCGGGCACCAACGCCCGTCCGCCGGCGGTCAGGTAGGGGCGCAGTGACTCGCCGCTGGAGACCATGAGGCGGACCCCGTCCAGCAGTTCGCCGGCGTCCGGCCGCCCGGCCAGGTGGGAGAGGAACGACGGCGTCACGCTCAGCAGGGTGTTGACGCCGTACTGCCGCACCGCCGGGCCGAACGACTCGGGCCGCAGCACCTCGCCGCGCGGCAGCAGCACGACCCGTCCGCCCGCCAGCAGCGGCGCGAAGGTGTCGCGGATGGAGGCGTCGTAGCCCAGCGGCGCGACCTGCAGGGCGACCGTGTCCGGCCCGAGGCCGAAGTCACGGGCCACGAACCGGAGGTAGTTGTCCAGCCCGCGGTGTTCGATCAGCACGGCACTGGGCTCGCCGGTCGTACCGGAGGTGTGACTGACGTAGGCGAGCAGGTCGGGCGTGACCGCCACCGGTTCGCGGCGCGCCGTCGCTGTCCCCGTCCCCGTCGCTGTCGCCGTCGTCTCGTCCGTCAGCAGCACCGGGCGTCCCGGGATCGGCAGGTCCAGGCGCGCCGCGAGCGCGTCGTCGGCCGCCAGCAGCAGGTCCGCGCCGCCGCTCGTGACCAGCGCGGTCAGGCGGGCGGGCGGCTGCTCGACGTCCAGGGTGAGGAACGCCGCCCCCGCGCGGACCACGGCGGCCATGGCCACCACCGCGTCCGGCCCGCGCTCCACGGCGACCGCGCAGACCCGTTCCGGGCCCGCGCCGGCCCTGCGCAGCAGGCCCGCCACCGCCTCGACGCGCGCGGCGAGCTCGCCGTAGGTCACGTCCCCGGTGGGCGTGGTCAGCGCCACGCGGTCCGGAGCGGCGGCGCCGTGAGCGGCGATCTCGTCGGCGAAGGTGCGCATCACGACACCCCCGGGACGGTCTGGTCCACGGCGACGAACCGCAGCTCGCTGGTGTAGGCGTGGCCCTCGTCGTCGGTCAGCCAGGCCTGCTCGGGCGTCGGCAGCATCTCGCTGACCTTCAGCCGCGCCTGCGGGTCCTTGCGGGCGAGCCGGCGCGCCGCCTTGGCCAGGATCGTCACGTAGACCGGGCTGTCGAAGTCCACGTAGAACGGACGCGGTTCGGTCGGCGAGACCACGAAGACGAAGCGCGGCAGCTCCCGTTCGCGCTGCCACTGCCGGGCCCGCACGAACCGGCCCGCCTCGGTCTTCTCGTCCGCGAACGCGGCGAGTTCGGCGACGGGCAGCTGCCAGGTCTCGCGGGCGACGACGACCTTGTCCACGGTGATCCTGGGCGTGTGGTCGCCCTCCGGGTGGATCGTGAAGCGGTCCATCGCCTTCTGGGTGAGGGTGTTCGCGTAGGCGTCGAGCACCGGGTAGCGCACGCCGTCCGGCAGCACCACCACCAGGCGGCCGTCCTCGCCCTCGACCACCTCGACGTCCGCGGCCAGTGCGGTGCGCGGTCGGTACGGGTCGCCGGTCTGGTCGACCAGCGCCACCACGTGGTCCTGCGGCCGGTCCAGCGACGGGCGGCTGCGGGCCGACCACTTGATCGGCAGCTCCTTGGCCAGCATCGGCAGCAGCCGCGGGCCGGGGAAGTCCCGGGAGGTCTCGGCGATCAGCTCGTCCCGGTCCGGGTGCTGGTGCACGAAGAGCGAGGCGCCCATGGTGTTGAGCGCGCAGTGCATCTCGCCCAGCACCAATTCGAACTCGCCGCGGGCGACCGCGTCGGCGCTCTCGGCCAGCAGCAGCAGGTCCGGGCTGAAGTAGCGGGCCAGCGACCAGCCCGAGCCCGGCTCGTCGAACTCCTCGGTCACCTTGGCGGCCAGGTCCGCCGAGCTCAGGCGCACCCGGCGCACACCCTCGGGCACGTCCAGCACGCGCGCCCACTTGGCGCGCAGCTCCTGCTGGATCGCGACGATGTCCACCTTGGACATCGGGTGCGGCGAGGGCAGGCACTCCAGCCACAGGGAGCCGAGGTCGACGCCTTCGCCGCCGCTGCGCTCCTTCAGGCGTCGCCACGCCTCGTGGATACGGCCCTCCATCACCTCGGCGAAGCGGTTCGTCATCCAGCGCGCCGCAGTCAGGCACAGCTCCAGCGGGCCCAGCTCGTCCAGCAGCGCGGTGCCGAGCGTCGCCGTCGCGGCGCGGCGGGAGTCGCTGTAGACGAGGCCGCGGCAGGGCGCCGTCCGCTCGCCCTTGGCGCGCTGCGCCTCCGTCGCGGTCAGCTCCGCGAAGTCCGCCTCCAGCGCGGCCACGGCGGCGGTCAGCGCGTCCGCGTCCATCCCGGCCGCCTGCACGGCGTCCCGGCCGCGCTCCAGCACCTCCAGCTTGGCGAGCGCCCGCTCGCGCGGCCCCGCGTCGCCGACCCGCTCCAGCACGGCGCGCAGCGCCTGCTCCGGGTAGGTGCTCGCGGGCACGTCCACCTGCCAGCGCACCCAGCGCTTGCGGGCCAGTCGGCGCACCGACTCCACCACCGCGTCCGGGGTCTCACCCAGCGCCTCGGCGATCACGGCGGCGGTGCGGGTGCCGTCACAGCGCAGCAGCACCGCGCGGTCCGGCTCGGCGATCTCCTGCGGCGGCCGGCCGGGCACGCGGACCGTGCCGTCGTCCCCGACGCGGACGAACGAGACGCGGGTGGGCGGCATCCACGCCATCAGCTCCGGGTCCTCGCCGAGCGACTTGGCGAGCGCGTCGATACCCCAGCTGGCGAAGTACACCCGGGAGACGGCGAGGAAGCCGTCGCCGGGCGCGATCTCGACGCCCTGCGTCGACAGGTCCCAGCGCCCCCAGCCGACGGGGCCGAAGAAGCCGATGGTGTCGTTCTTGACGCAGAATCGCTGCCAGTAGTGCGCGACCAACTCCTCGCGCTGGCGCGGCATGCTGGTGCGGCTCGCCGCGGTCGGCGTCCAGTTCAGGAACGGTGCGATGCCGGTGCGCAGCACGGCCGGGTTCTGCCAGGCCACGGCGGCGCGGAAGCGGGGCGTCGCGGCGATCGTCTGCAGGTGGCGGGCCGTCTCGACGGCGGCCTCCTCCAGCGCGGACCCGAACGTCTCCCAGTCGGGGCCGGCGAGGGCGTCCTTCGGCCCGAACTTGTCCGCGGCCTCGGCCAGTCCGGCCGGTGCCATGCGCAGCACCCCCTCGGCGGGGAAGCCGGGACCACGCAGGGCGAAGTGCTCCCACAGCCGCCACCCCCCACCGGGCAGCAGCACGTTCTCGGGGACGTCCGACGACATGGCGGGACTCCTTCCAGGGTGGCGGCGAGGGGCGACTCCTCAGCACCCTGCCGCCGCGCGGCCGTGCCCCGACAGAGAAGAACCGGCAGTCACGACGGCGGCCCCGCCCGCTCGTTCTCCCCTGTGCGCCCCCGCCCGCCCACGTCCACGCTGGTCCCCGTGCATCGACCCCGCTGGGAGGAGCCCCGCGCATGACCACGGTTCAGGAACCCGAGTACCTCGTCGTCCGCAACGACGAGGACCAGTACTCCATCTGGCGCGCCGACCGAGACCTGCCCGCCGGCTGGCACGCCGAGGGCACTCGCGGCCCACGCCAGTCCTGCCTCGACCACATCGACTCCACCTGGACGGACATGCGCCCCCTCTCCCTGCGGCAGCGCATGGAGGCTCCCGCCCCGGTCTGAGTCGCCCTTTCAGTGCCCTTCCCCGCTCCGCCCCGACGGCGGAGCGGGGTCGTCCGTATCCCGGTCGCCAGGCCGAAGCCGGCGGACTGCATGATGGCGCCGTGAACAAGAACCACGAGGACGAGGCCGCCCCCGGCTGGGACGCCATCGACGCCGCCCTGGCCCGGCTGTATCCCGGCCAGGACCCGCGCCACGTCGGCTACACGCCTTCGCCCGAGCTGGGCGGTACGGGCCTGAACGGCTGCTCCGCCTACGCCGCCGACGGCCACTGGCACTACGTCTCCTACGGCCTCAGCGAGCTGTTCGAGCCCGGCCCGGAGGACGACCCGGAGTGGTCCGGCTGGGGCTTCGAGCTGACGCTGCGCGTGCGCCGCGGGGACGAGACGCAGGCCCCCGGCTGGCCGTTCGCGATCCTGCAGCGGCTGGCCACGCACGTGAACACCCGGCGGGTGCTGCTGGAGCCGGGCCACCGGATCGACATGGGGCGGCCGGCCACCGGGCACCCCGACCTGCCCGACGCGCCGCCGACGGGCCTGACGGTCTACGCGCTGCTCGAGGATCCCCAGCTGGGCACCATCGGCACTCCCCATGGCCGGGTGGTGTTCCTGCAGGTCGTCGGCGTCTCCGCCGCGGAGAAGGAGGAGATGCTCCAGGCCGGCACCGAGACCGTCCTCGCGCGCCTCGCCGCGGCCGACCCGTTGCTCGTCACGGACCCCGCCCGGGTGGTCTGACCGCCCGGAGGAACTGGCGGGTCAGGGGCGGGCGTCGCAGTGCGTGGACGGTCCGTTCGCGAGGAAGGGGTGGGGATCCGTGCGACACGGCAGGCCGACCGAGGCGGAGCTGAGGCGGAGTTTCGTGTCCGTCCTCGGCGACGTGCTGAACGGGCGCGGTGTGCACTCCTGCTCCGGGCTGGACGACGACACGGAGACAGCGCTGTGGGCGATCGCCGAGGCCCACCCGGACGTCTCCCTGGAGCTCGTCGACGCCGCCCGGGCGGCCTTCGCCGGGCAGCTCGACGGCAGCAACGCCGCCCGGTGGGGGGAGGACCTGGAGCGCTGGTTCGAGGAGCGCGAGGAGCGTCGACAGCCCGGGGGCTGAGCGCGGACGGAATGTCAGCAGGTCCTTGTACCATGCAGAATGGACGGTGTGGCCCCCCGTGGTCCACCGCGTGCTTCGGGGGGAGCGGACGGTGGCGGCAGCGGGGCGCCAGGAGTCGGGCGAGCGGCCGACGCTCCTCCTGAGCCGCGCCGCGCGGGCGCTCGTCGCGGGACGGTACGCGCAGGCCGTGGGGCTGCTGCGGGTGCTGGAGACCAGGGCCGAGGGCGTGCCGCCCGAGTTCCGGCCCGCCTACGCCGCCGCCCGCGGTCACCTCGCCGCCCGCGCGGGGGACTGGGAACAGAGCGTCACCTGGTACCGCGAGGCCTTGGAGGCCGACACGGCCGCGCTGCTGCTCCCCATCCCGCCGACGGGCGTCTCCTGCCGCGTCGGCGGCTGCGCCGGGCGGGTGCGGCTGCGCTGCGGCCAGTGCCACCGGCCCTGCTGCGCCGAGCACGGCGTGATCCGCCGTGACGGCTTGGTCGGCGCCGACGGCCCCGGGCGCTGCGACGACTGCCTGTGGACGGGGCTCGGCAATCTCGCCCGCGCGGCCGTGGTCCTCGGCGGCAGCGCCGCCGCCGAGCAGGTCATCGACCGGTGGGCGCGGCTCGCCGACTGCGAGGAGGCGCGGCTGCTGAGCGACGTGCTGCGCGGCCTGGTCGTCGACCCGGACGAGTTGCCCGAGGAGGGCCTCGGGGTGTTCCGGGCGATGCTGCTGCGCAGGATCGCCGCCGAGGTCGAGCACGGCGACGCCCAGGCGTGGGCCGACGACGACCTGGTTCGGCGCCGGCCCCAGCGCCCGTCCCCCGCCACGCGGGTGTTCGCGCTGGTCGACGGCGTCGACGGGTTCGCCGACGTGCTCGCCGAGATGCGGCTGCGCGCCGCCCGCGCGGCGGCCGACGCCGGCCGCCCGTTCGTCGCGGCGTCCCTGTGGGAGGCCGCCTGGGCCGTGACCCCCGACGACGCGGTGCTGGCGCACGCCGTCGGCCTGGCCTCGCTCGCCAGGGCGCCGCACGAACGGAACACCCACCTCGCCCGCGAGTCCGCCGGCAAGGCCGTCGGCTGCCTGTGCGCCGCGCTGGCCGGCGACGCCTACTGGGACGCCCTTGCCCGCGTCACCGGCCGCACGCTCACCGCCACCGAACGCGACCAGGCCCGCTCCGCCTTCGCGGAGGAGATCCTCACCCGGCTGCGCGCGCTGGACGCGCTGATCCGTCCGCCCGCCTACCAGCGTCTCGAACTCGCTTGGGAGGTCGAGCAGTCCGCGGTCCGACGGCTCACCGCGCTGGCCGCGGGGACCGAGACCGCCGGCCGGCGGGAGCCCGGCCACGCGCTGCTCGGTGGCCCCGAGTTCCTCGACGCGATGCTGGACCTGCTCCACCCCGGCCCGCTGCCCGGGGGCTGGCACGAGGCGGCGCCCCGGCTGCTGGTCCGCTGGAGCACGCCGAACGTCGACCGGGTCCGGGCCCGCCTGCACCGCTCCGCCGAGTTCCAGGCGGTCGTCGAGCTCTATGACCGCTACGGCCCGCACGTGCATCTGCTTCGCGAGCGGCGCTTCAACGACGCCGTCGAGTCCGTCGAGAGCCACGCCGTGGCCTCTCCCGTGGCCCTCGCCGCGGGCGACCACCGGCAGGAGCTGCACCGGCTGCTCGCGGCGGCGCTCGTCGGCCGGGCCGGGCAGCGGCTGGAGGCCCGCGACTGGCAGGGCGCCTTCGAGGACTTCGAGCAGGCGGCCGCCTGCGGTGCCCGACTGGCGAAACACCGGACGGGCGTCGAGCAGGCCGCCCGCCAATGGGGGTTGCTGCGCCACCGCGCCGACCGGTCCTCCTGGAAGTCCTATGTGAGCGTGCTGCAACGCGCCGCGCGCCTGCTGCCCGACAGCCCGGAGCTGGTCGCCGACCTGGCCGCCGCCCTCGCCCGCGTGCCCTCGGGCGCGGTGCTGCCCACGCCCGTGCCGCCCCCCGTGCCCGGCGATCCGGACTGGCGCCCGCGCACCGCCCCCGCCGCCGACGGCGACGCGGAGGAGGACCCCGAGGCCGGACCACCCGCCGAACCGGCCTCGCCCTACCGGGTCCTGGGCGTGGACCTCGGCGCCGACGGCTCGGCCGTGCAGGCCGCCTACGTACGCGGCCTGAAGGCCGCAGGTCGGGATCCCGAGCGCAAGAGGCGGCTCTCCGCCGCGCGCAGCGTGCTCGCCAACGCCGAACGGCGGTGCCTGGCCGACCTGTTCGAGCCGCTGGCCGGCCACGCGGCGCTCACCGGGCCCGGTGAGCGAGGCCTGGTGCTGCGCGCCCGCGAGCTCGTCGACCAACACGTCGGCGCGTTGCACGCGTTGGTACCAGGCTTGGCGGAACTGCTGCCCCAGGCCCCGACGTCCACGCCCACGTCCCGCGTAGAGGAACCGGAGCACCGATGAACCGTCCGCCCGAAGCCTCCGCCGACGCCTCCGCCGACGCCGAGGACGCGGAGTTCCTGCGCCGCCGCTGCGCGGCGCTGGAGACGCGGCTGCAACGTCAGCAGAGCGAGCAGGCCCGGCGGGCCCGTGGTCTGCTCCTGGGCCTCCTGGACGTCGACGACGCCCTCCTGCGCACCCGCGCCTGGCTCGACCGGGCCGCGACCCCGGGCGCGCCCCAGCCCGACCGCACGGCGCTGCGGCAGCTCTGCGACCAACTGGAGTCGATCGACGAACTGCTGCGGCTCCGCCTGCGCGACGCCGACGTCCGCCCCCTGGAACTCCTCGGCTCCGGCGCGGGCGCGGAGGTCGCCGACGTCGTCGCCGTCCGGCCGACCTCGGACGCCGCCCCCGGCACCGTCCTCGAGGAACGCCGCAGCGGCTTCCTCCTCGGCCCGGACATGCTCCGCCGCGCGGAGGTCGTCATCGCGGTCCCCCCGGAACCCGATCCCGAGCCCGATCCCGTCCGGTCGCAGGCCGCCCCTGCGGGCGACCCGGCGGCGCCCCCGGCGGAGGAGGCGGCCGGCGTCGTGGCGGACGGTCCGGGAGCCGGGTCCGACGTGGCGCCCGATCCCGCCTGGTCGTACCTCGCTGCTGCGGGTGACCCGGCGGAGCCGGATGGGGCGGGAGGGGTCTCGGTGCCCGCGCCACGGGCAGGCCGCCGCGGGGCCACGCCATCACTGCCGTCACCGCGCGCGCCGCGTGCTGCCGGGCTGCCGCGCCACCGTGGGCGGGCGCGGTGGGGCGTCGAGGCGCGGCGGAGACGGCTGCGCTGAGCAAGGCTCCGCCCGTTCGTCGTCCATCCCTGCCATCCGCCCGCTCGACCCCGTGAGGAACACGAACCGTGCACCGGACACTCGGCATCGACCTGGGTACCACCAACTCCGTCGCCGCCTGGATGAGCCACGGCAGCGCCGAGGTCATCCTCAACCGGGACGGCGAGGCCGCCACGCCGTCCGTCGTGGCGCTCGACGGCGACGGGAGTCTGCTCGTCGGGGCGGCGGCCCTCGGCCGCAGGGCCGTCGGGCAGGACGTCGTATGGGCCGTCAAACGGCTGATGGGAAGGCAGTTCGAGGATCCTGAGGTGCGGCGGGCCGTCGAGCACCTGGGGGCCGGGGGATACGCGGTCAGCGGGGCCGCCGACGGCGGAGTCCTGGTGCGGCTGGGCGGGCGGGACTACACGCCGACCCAGATCTCCGCGATGATCCTGCGCCGGATCAAGCGTGATGCCGAGGCCCGTACCGGGGAGCGCTTCGACCGGGCCGTGATCACCGTGCCCGCGTACTTCCACGAGCCGCAGATCGCCGCGACCCGCGACGCGGGGCAGCTGGCCGGTTTCCACGTCGCGCGCGTCCTGCCGGAGCCGACGGCCGCGGCGCTCGCCCACGGCTACACCGCGGGCACCGACGACGCGCCGACGATCGTCGTCTACGACCTCGGCGGCGGCACCTTCGACGTCTCCGTGCTGACGCTGGTCACCGAGCTCACCGACAACCTCGCGCTCGGCGGCGACCGACTGCTCGGCGGCGAGGACTTCGACCACCTGCTGGCCGGGCACCTGGAGCAGGAGCTGCGCGCCGGGCACCCCGACTACGAGCCGCTCCCGGGCGACGCCCGGCTGCTGCGGGTCCACGCCGAGCAGCTCAAGATCCGGCTCTCCCGGGCGGGCAGCGCGGAGCTGGTGCTGCCCGCGTTCGGCGCGGGGGCGGTCAACTTCCACACCACCGTGGGGCGCGAGGTCCTGGAGAAGCTGATCGAGCCGCAGGTCGGAGCGACCGTCGGGGAGGTCACGGCGACGCTGCGGAACGCCTCCCTGCTGCCCGAGGACATCGACCACGTGCTGCTCGTCGGCGGATCCAGCTCCGTGCCGCTGGTGCGGGAGCGGCTCGGCGCCGTCTTCGGCGCGGCGAAGCTGCGGACCGACATCGACCCGATGCTCTGCGTCGCGCAGGGCGCGGCCGTCCAGGCGGCCCTGCTGGGCGAGTTGGAGTGCCCGCACTGCCTGACCACGTGCCCGCCGGAGGCGAGCGACTGTGCGGGTTGCGGGGCGCGACTGGTCGGTCGGCCGACGGTGGACTGCCCGACCTGCCACGTCCCCGCGGACGCGAGCCGCGACACCTGCCCGGTCTGCGACGGCGCCCTGCCCGACGCGGAGCCGGAGGACGGGGTCCCGGCCCGGGACGCCGCCGCCGGCCCGGACACCCAGAACTGCCCGAACTGCCACCTGCCGGTGCTCGTCGGCAGCGAGCTCTGCCCCGCCTGCGGCACCGCGCTGCCCGGACCGGCCACGCCCGTCACGGCGGACGGTGCGGGCGGGGGCGCGGACGGCCTGCGCTGCGCCTCCTGCGACGAGACCAACCCGGCCGGTGTCACGGCCTGCCGCTTCTGCGACGAGCCGTTCCCCGTCGCGGACCCGCAGAACGTGACGGCCCACCCGCTCGGCCTGCGGCTCAAGGACGGCCGGATGTCCGTCCTGGTGGAGAAGGGCACGCCCTACCCGTTCGAGCCGGTGCTGCGCACCTACACGCTCAACGCCAGCACCGGCGACACCCTGGAACTGGCCTTCTACGAGGGCGAGTTCCGCCACGCCGAACGCAACCAGCCGTTCGGTGCCGTGCACTGCGGTCTGCCGTCCGGCATCAGCGGGACGCGTCGGCTGACCGTCTCGGTCGAGCTCTCCGCCGACCGGCTGGTCGTCGTCCGCGCCAGCCTGGAGGGCGAGCAGTTCGTCGTGCAGCACTTCCGCCGCAGCGTCGTGCCGCCGCGCATCCGCGCCCGGGCCGGCGAGGTCAAGCGGGACCTGGCGCACTTCGTGGAGCGGTGGCACCGCGAGCTCACGGAGGCGGAGTTGGACCTGCACCAGGCCACCTTGGGCAAGCTCGACCGGCTGCTCGCGGGGGAGGGCATCCAGGACTCCCTGGACACCTTCCTGGACGACGCCGACCGGCAGCGCCGCCACCAGTCCTTCGTCCGGGACCAGGCCGCCGACGCCTCCCTGTACCGGCACCACCTGGCCGCGCTGATGGCTCCGGAAGCGCGCGAGCGCCTCGGCGCGCTCTACGACGACCTGCGCCGCGCTCGCGACGTCGCCGACCTGGACCGCGCGTACCGCATCGCCGAGCACATCCGCGACGAGGCCGCCGCCCTCGGTGCGGACCTGCGCCGCGTCGTCTACGCCTGTGCCTTCGCCGACCAGGACCGGCTGCAGCCGCGCCTGCGCCGTGACATCGAGGATGCCAAGCGGGACCTCGACGCGGCCCACGCGGCGGCCGACGACCACCGGCGCCGACAGGCCCTGGACCGGTTCCTGGTACTCCAGCCGGAGCTCGACACGCAGCTCGACGCGCACCGCGTCCGGCCGCCCCGCCTCGTCCGCCCGGAGGAGCAGCGCTCGGAGGGGTAGTGCTCGAAGCAGTGGCGCTGGGCTACTCGACCGCGCCCGCCGAGGGCGTCGCGGGTGCGTGAACGCCGTCGAGGAGGGTGGCCAACAGGGGGTCGGTCAGGCGGTAGCGGACGATGCGGCCGTCCTTCTCCGCCGCGGCCGAGCCGGAGACGCGGAGCAGTCGCAGGATCTGCGAGACGGCGGTGTCGCTGATGCCGGTCGCGGTCGCCAGGTCGGTGACCGCGATCGGGCCCGCGTGGTGCAGGGCGAGCAGCACGGTGAGCCGGTGCGGCTCGCTCAGCAGGGAGAACCGTTCGGCCCATGCGTCCAGGGCATCGGGGCCGCCGACGCCCTCGATGCCCTCGATGGCCGCGCAGACGGTGTGGTCGTCGATGGCCTTGCGGTGGGCGCGGTCGGCGGGAAGGAGATGCATGCGGGCCATTTCACCCGGCCGCGGGGGTGATCTGCAACACCTCTCGACACCTGCGCATGTGTGCAGGCTTGTGAGCTTTCGTCACCGCTTCTAGGGTGGTGGTGCCGTGGTGTTCGGGAAGACCGGTTCAAGTCCGGAGCGGCCCTCGCCACTGTGATCGGGAAGTCCTCGCACCGTTCCCGTGACCCGTCAGGGTCCGGGGGTCACTGGGCGCAGCCAGCGCCTGGGAAGGCCACGTGCGTGGACGCTTCACCCGTCAGCCAGGAGACCGGCCACGGCACGCACGAGAACCGTCCACGAGGTGCTGGAAGGCTGGCCCTGGAATGACCCTGCCCGAAAACTCTGCCCCCACTGCCGTGCTGCCCGGCGCGATACCGGCGACGCCGGTCCTGCGCTGGGAGAGAAGAGACTGGTGGCGCACCGGCGGACTGCTCGCCGTGATCGTGGCCATGCACGTGATCGGCTTCGGGATCCTGGCGTTCATGGTGGTGCCGCACCACTACAAGGTCGGCACCCAGGTGTTCGGCCTCGGGCTCGGGGTGACCGCGTACACCCTCGGCATGCGGCATGCCTTCGACGCCGACCACATCGCCGCGATCGACAACACCACCCGCAAGCTCATGGCGGACGGCAAGCGCCCGATCTCGGTGGGCTTCTGGTTCGCCCTCGGCCACTCCAGCATCGTGATCCTGCTGGCGGCGGGCATCGCGGGCGGCATCCGGATGGCCACCAACCTGACCAACGACAACTCCAGTGCCCGTCAGAACCTGGGCACGGTCAGCACCTTGGCCTCGGGCAGCTTCCTCTACCTGATCGCCGCGCTCAACCTGGTGGCGCTGGTGGGGATCTGGAAGGTCTTCAAGGCGATGCGCGCCGGCCAGTTCGACGAACACGAACTGGAGAAGCACCTGGACAACCGCGGCTTCATGAACCGCATCCTGGGCCGGCTCACCAGGTCCATCTCCCGGCCGGGCCAGATGTACCCGATCGGCGTGCTCTTCGGCATCGGCTTCGACACCGCGACCGAGGTGACGCTGATGGTGATGGCCGGGTCGGGCGCCGCCGCCGGACTGCCCTGGTACGCGATCGTCTGCCTGCCGCTGCTGTTTGCCTCGGGCATGAGCCTGTTCGACACCCTCGACGGCACGTTCATGAACTTCGCCTACCACTGGGCGTTCTCCAACCCGGTGCGGAAGGTCTACTACAACCTCACCATCACCGGGCTGTCGATCGCCGTGGCGTTCCTGATCGGGACGATCGAGCTGGTCGGCATCCTGCACGACCAGCTCGACCTGACCGACCCGGTCACCGGGTGGATCTCCGGTGTGGACCTCAACAACGTCGGCTTCGTCATCGTCGGGCTCTTCGTGGTGGTCTGGGCCTGCGCGCTCGGCTACTGGCGCCTGGCGAAGGTCGAGCACCGCTGGAAGCGCTCCGGGGACGAGGCCGTCAGCCCGTGACGTCCGCGAGATAGGCCTCGGTCGCCGCCGGGTTCATCAGCCAGTGGAAGAAGTCCCGCGGGTCGTCGAAGCCGTTGACGAAGCGGTGGGCGACCACCGGGCTCTGGGCGGCGGCGCCGAGGATCTGCAGCACGTGCGGCGGCGGCGGGGCGAGCAGCGCGTTGGTCCACGCCGTCACGTACTGGGCGTAGTCCCAGTACCGCGCGAAGGTCTGCTCCATGAAGGCGCGGTCGAAGGGCCGGTTGCCGTGCTCCAGGATGCTTGCGAGATAGGACGCCGCGCACTTGCTCGCGTTGTTGGAACCCTGGCCGGTGATGGGGTCGTTCAGGACCACCACGTCGGCCAGGCCCAGCACCGGGGCGCCGGACGGCAGTACGCCCGCGGGCTTGCGCACGACCGGCGCGAACCGGCCGGCCAGCACGCCGCCGGCGTCCGTCAGCGCGACGTCGGCGCAGCGCTCGGCCTCCCAGGGGAAGAACTCGCGCAGCAGCTCCACGGACCTGGCCAGGTGCTGCTCGGGCGTCGTCACCTCCGACCAGCAGTCCATCGGGCCGCCGGGGACGCCCTCGAAGACCATGATGTCGCAGGGGCCACTGGTGGTCAGCGCCGGGAAGGCGAAGTACTCGCCCACGCCCGGGACGATGTTGAAGGTCACCGCGGTGTGGTCCGGTCGCGGCGCCATGCCGGTCACGTAGGTGAGGGCGAGGGCCCGCTGCGGCTGGTCGTACGGGGAGCGGGTGGAGTCGCGGGCGAAGACGTCGGTGATCTTGCCCTTGCCCGCGGCGACGATCACGAGGTCGCTGGTGCGGGCGTAGTCCTCCAGGTCCTCGGCGGTGGCGTCGCGCAGCACCACCGTGCCACCGCGGCGCTCGAACTCCTCCAGCCAGGCGGGGATCTTGACCCGCTGGTCGACCGAGCGCGCGGGCGCGTCCAGCCGCGACGACCAGGCCAGCGCCCGCCCGCCCGCGCCGTCCGCGACGCTGACCGCGAGGCCCTCGACCGCCGGGCACTCGGCGTCCCAGAAGTCCAGGCCGAGAACCCGCTCGTGGGCGAGGGCGGTGCCGAACATGCACTGGCTCGACAGGACGCGACCCTCGCGTATCTCCTGGCCGGTGCGGTCCGAGACGATGGTCACGTCGTAGCCGTGGCCGAGCAGGCCGAGGCCGAGCTGCAGGCCGGACTGGCCCGCACCGACGATGGTGATCTTGCGCATGGATCGCTGTCCTTGCTGCCGGGGATGGCGGTCGAGCCGAGGATAGTCGGGGCCGGCGGCTCCGTCGGGACACTCCGCTGATCTTGGGTCAGCGACTCTCCGTGCCGCGGCGCGAGACCGTTCGGTGTCCCGGCCGGGACGGGGCTGTGACGCGGCGGGAGCAACCCCCGGCGGGCCTGGCTCGTCCAACGAGGCATGAAGAGATACTCCGCTTCCGGACTCCTCGCGGCCACGGCCCTCTGCCTCACCCTGTCCGCCTGCACCAGCACCGGCAGCACGGCCGGCGGGCCGTCCACCGGAGGCTCCGCTTCCAGCGCGTCCGCGACGGGAGGCGGCTCCACCTCCGGCGCCTCCGGCTCCACGGGCGCGACGGGCTCCACGGGTGGCACCGGCTCGACCGGCTCGACGGGTTCCGGCACCTCCGGCGGTTCCGGCGGTTCCACCGCCGCGGCCGGGCCCGCGGCCTGCACCGGTTCGCAGATCACCGTCGGCGTCGGCCCGAACGAGGGCGCCGCCGGCCACATCGCGGTCGCCTTCCTGTTCACCAACTACACCGACAAGCCCTGCACCCTCTACGGCTACCCCGGTGTGGCGATGCTGGACTCCGGCGACCACCAGGTGCTCCAGGCCACCCGTACGCTGCGCGGCATGATGGGCGGCGAGGCGCCCGGCGCGACGTCCCCCTCCACCGTCGTCGTCCCCGCCCACGGCCACGTCTCCGCCCGTCTGGAGTGGAGCGACGTCCCGCAGGGCGGCCTGAGCCAGTGCCCCACCTATGCCGGCGTCCTGGTCACCCCGCCCGGCACCCGCACCTCGACGCGCATCGTCTCCTTCCAACCCATCGCCTGCACCGTCCAGATCCACCCCGTCGTCCCGGGTGACAACGGCGACGTGCAGTGACGTCCACCCCACTCGCAGCCGCCGTCAGCGGCGCTCCGGGTGGGGCACCGGAGCCGGCACGGGGGCCGGCTCCCCGGGGAGGGCGTGCGGCAGTCGGCGCACCGCCCGGGAGGTGAGCGGGAGCAGGATGAACCCCATGGACGCCAGCCCCGCCACGGTGGTCACGGCCTGGGGCCCGAACGCGGCCGCGACCGGGCCCACGGCCAACTGGCCCACGGGAATGGCCAGGTAGGAGAAGAGGTCGTCGTAGGCCGAGACCCTGGAGAGCAGCCCCTTGGGCACATGCTCCTGCAGGGTGGTGTCCCAGCCGATCGACGAGAGGGTGAACCCGAGGCCCCCGAGGAAGCCGGCGGCCAGCAGCCACGGCACGGGCAGGCCGGCACCCAGAGCCATCAGCGGCAGCGCGGACAGCACCCCGACGAGCTGTCCCGTCATCAGCAAGCGGCGCACGGTGAACCGGTACAGCAGGCTGCTCATCAGCAGCATGCCCGCGCCGCGCACGCTCAGCAGCAGCCCCCAGGTCGCCGCGGACCCCTCCCGGGCGCTCAGCTCCGGGCCGAGGATCTGCCAGGTGCCGGTCATCACCAGATTGACGCCGCAGAAGGCCAGCGTCACGCGCCACAGCCACGGCGTGCCGCGGAACGCGTCCCACCCCTCCCGCAGCTCGCGCGCGAGACGTCGCCGCGCACCACGCTCCGGTGCGGGCCCCGAGCTCGACGGCAGCCGGGCCAGGCAGACGGCGGCCAGCAGGTAGCTGAGCGCGTCCAGCGCGATCGCCACGCCACCGCCGGTCGCCACCACCAGCACACCCGACAGCCCCGGCCCGAACACCTTGCTGCCGTTGCGCACGGTTCCCAGCAGAGCGTTCGCGCGCTGCAACTGGTCGGTGTCCACGAGCTCCGGCACGAGGCCGCGCAGCGCGGGGGTGGTGAACGCGCTCAGCAGTCCGTTCAGGAACTCCAGCGCGGCGACGGCGCCGAGGCCGTAGTGCCCGCTCAGCAGCAGCGTGGCCACCGCGCCCTGGGTCAGCGCCGCGCCCAGGTTGGACACCAGCAGCACGACCCGCCGCGGTAGGCGATCGGCGACGGCGCCACCGATCAGCAGGAACCCGAGCAGCGGCAGCATGCGTGCGGCGAGCACCACACCGAGGTCGCCCGCATGGTGCGAGGCGTCCAGCACGGCGAAGGCGAGGGCGACGGGCGCCATCGAACTGCCGAGCAACGAGACGGTCTGCCCGACGAAGAACCAACGAAAGCCGTGCCGCCGCAGCGGCGAGGCGGAGAGTCCAGTACCCACCGACCGCACCCTGCCGGGCAGGGCGGTACGGGCACTAATGTTTCGCGTGCTGCCGAAAGCAATCGGGCAGCCCCAGCCTTCGGCCGGGGGTGCCCCCAGACGGCGGACGGCCCTGTCCGCTCGGGATCTCGACGATCCGGGCGGCCTGTCGCGTAGTCCCCCCGCACCCCCTGAAAGGCCCGCGATGGTGCTGCTGAGGCTGGACTCGCTCGCGCTCGCGCGGTCGCGCTTCGCGCTCTCGCCCGCCGCCGAGACGTTCGGGGCGCTGAAGGCGCTGTCGCGCCCCTGCCTGGACCCGTGGCTGGCCGACTGGCACGCCCGGCACCACGGCGCGCTCCGCGCGCTGCTCGCCGCCGATCCGTTCGCGGAGGGGCTGGTACGGCTGATGAGCTCCACCAAGTACCTGCCCGACCACGTCACCCTCCCGCCCACCGGTGGCATGCGGACCCGCCTCGACGACGAGCTCGCGCAGATGCGGGCCGTCCCGGACGACGAGGTCGCCGCGAGCCTGAAGCTGGCCCTGGAGGCCAGCTGGGAGGAGCACGACCTCGACGCGTGGCTCACCGGCCGGAACTTCGCCGCCCGGACCGCGGACCTCTACCGTCGTACCTGGGACGCCCACCTCGCCGCGGACTGGCCCCGACGCCGCACGCTGCTCGAACGGGACGTCACCTACCGGGCCGGCCTGCTGGCGGCCTACGGCTGGTCCCGTGCCCTGGAGCGGATGGCCCGGCGCACGGCCTGGATCGGCGCCGACGCCATTCGCTTCAGCGACCGACCCGGCCCGGACCGCGTCGTCGGGCCGGAGGGCATGCTCTTCGTCCCTTACACGGGCAGCCGCGGCAGTTGGCTCTGCGAGGCCGAGGACCGCCCGTACGCGCTGGTCTATCCCGCGCGCGGGAGCGGCGCGCAGTCGACGGCCGCAGCGGACGGGCGCGAACGCGCCCTCGCCCGCCTCCTCGGTGCCGGCCGCGCCACGATCCTGCGCGCACTGGCCCGACCGGCGACGAGCAGCGAGCTCGCCGCCGAACTCGACCTCTCGCTCGGCACCGTGGGCGGCCATCTCGCGATCCTGCGGGAGGCCGAACTCGTGGTCGGCGCGCGCGTGGGCCGCCGCGTGGTCTACCGTCGCACCGAGGCGGGCGAGGTGCTCGCCACGGGGAGCACGGGGGTGCGCCATGACGACGGGGACGTCGCGAACGACCACGGGGACCGGCAGAACGGCGGCGGGAACGCCTGAGCCGACCCGTGCGGACGGCGCGGACCAGGCAGAGGACGCGGGCCAGGCGGGGTGCGCGGACGCGGCAGAGCGTGCGGACCAGGCAGCGCGCGCGGACCGGGTGCGCGGCTGCCTGCTCGGCGGAGCGCTGGGAGACGCGCTCGGCTGGCCGGTGGAGTTCCAGCGACTGGAGCGCATCCTCGACCGCCACGGCCCGGAGGGCGTGCGCTCGCTGGCATTCGCCCCCGGCGGACTCGCTGAGGTCACCGACGACACGCAGATGACGCTCTTCACGGCGGAGGGCCTGCTCCAGGCCGGCGAGGCGACCTCTGCGGCGGTTCTGCCCGCGGTTCACGCGGCCTACCGCCGCTGGTTGCGCACGCAGTGCGAGGCGGTGCCGCAGCCGGACGCGACCGGCCTGCTCGCCGAGGCCTGGCTCTACGCCTCCCGCGCGCCCGGCAACGCCTGCCTCTCGGGCCTCGAGGCCCACGTGACGCCCCCGGCCGCTCTCCCGGTCGCGCTCGGGCGACGTGGTCCGGTGAATCCGGACTCCAAGGGCTGCGGCACGGTGATGCGCTCCGCGCCGTTCGGCCTGCTCGGGCTCGGCCCGGACCGCGCGTTCAGGCTCGCGGCCGACTGCGCCCAGCTGACGCACGGTCACCCCACCGGCGCGCTCGCCGCCGGCGCGTTCGCCGCACTGGTCGACCGCCTCGTCGGGGGAGCGGAACCGCGGGCCGCGGTCGTGGCGACCATCGCGCAGACGGCGGGGTTGCCCGGCGCGGAGGAGACGGTGGCCGACCTGGAACGCGCGGTCCGCATCGCGGACGAGGGCGTGCCGGACTTCGACGCGGTGGAGCGCGTGGGCCTCGGCTGGATCGCCGAGGAGTGCCTGGCCATCGGTGTCCACGGCCTCCTCGCCGCCGCCGAGACCGGCCCGCGCCGGGCACTGACCCTTTCGGTCACCCACTCCGGCGACAGCGACTCCACCGGCTCCGTCTGCGGCAACCTCCTCGGCGCGGCGTACGGCGCGGCGGCGCTCCCCCAGGACTGGCTGGACCAGATCGAGGGTACGGAGACGCTCCTCCGCATCGCAGACCTGCTGGTTGCAACTTCCTCGCGCCCCTGAAGGTCAGCTCGGTACCGGCACGCCGGGGTGCTCGAGTTGCCAGGCCAGGCGGGCGAGCGCCTGCATCTGGTGGAGCATCGGCGTGGGCGCGCTCGCGTCCAGGTGCCGGTACTGCAGGCCGACCGTGATCGACAGGCGTTCCGGCAGGTGCAGCGCCGGGTGGTGGTTCTCCGCGGCGATCCGGTGGGCCGCCTCCGGCGCGGGGACGCCCGCCGCGTGGAGGGTGTGGACGCGGTCGCGCAGGTGGCAGAGGTAGTCGCGGTGCGCGAGTACGCCCGTGCGGTCCAGGACGGGGCCGTGGCCGGGCACGATCACCGTGGCGCCGGTGGCCAGGACGCGGTCACAACCGTCGATCACGTTCTCCAGCGGGCCGGCCCAGTGCACGGGGTGGTCGCCGGCCTCGTCCTCGGTCGCCGCGAAGACGATGTCGCCGCTGAAGCAGACCTGCTGGCGTGGCAGGTAGGCGATGAGGTCGCCGGTGGTGTGGGCGGGCGGCAGCTGCGTCAGCTGGACCGGGATCTCGCCGACGGCTATCTCCACCTCGCCGGAGAAGGTGAGCGCGGGCTGCGGCAGTTGCGTCTCGGGCCAGCGGTAGCGGCCGAAGTGGCGGCTCAGGTACCAGCCGACGAGCGTGTCCGGATCGGCGTCGTGGACGAGCCGGTGCAGGTCGCAGGGGTCCGGTTCGTGGGCGATGTGCGCGGCCGCCGCGCCGGTGTAGACGACGCGGGCGTCCGGCACCGCCTCCCAGCCCCACAGGTGATCGCCGTTGCCGTGGGTGACGAGCAGCCAGTCGATGGCGGTGCCCTCGGCCAGCAGCGGTCGGGACAGGGCCAGGAACTGGTCCGCGAGCGTGCGGTCGTACGGGGTGTCGATCCAGGCCGCGCTGGAACTGGAGGTCAGCAGGCCGCAGTTGGCGAGCCCCCAGCCCACGCCGGGGAGCGGGCGCCAGACGTGCACGCCGTCCGCGACCGGGCGCAGCTCGCCCCGTACCGGTGCGTGCGGTGTACGGGTGGCCGGAACGGTACGGGTGATGGCTTGATCAGTGCGGTCCGCGTTCATGGTCGTTGATTGTCCGATGAACGAGCCGCCGACGCTAATGGGGTCCACCGGGCGGCCAGGGTGGCTCCGCCGCGCGTCTCACCTGGCTGTCCCGTGACGGTCTCACCTGCGTCCGACGTGTGTCCCGCGCGGTCCCGGCGCGGGTCGCGCGCGACACTGGACCGGAGGGGGAAAGCCGAAACGGGAAGGGGCCGTACACGATGCCGCCGACGATGCCGGAGTCCGCGCAGCCGACCTGGCTCACGCTCGACGAGGTCGAGGCCGTGGCCCGCGCCGCGCACGCCGCGCAGGTCGACAAGGTGGGGCGCCCGTACGCCGAGCACCTGGCGGCCGTCGCCCTGGGCACGGCCCAGCACGGCGGCGACGAGGCGCAGGTCGCCGCGGCGTGGCTGCACGACGCCGTCGAGGACGACGTGCTGACGGCCGAGTGGCTCGCGGCGGCGGCGCTGCCCCAGCGCACCAAGGACATCGTGCTGGCGATGACCCGGCGTGAGGGCGAAGGCCTGCCCGACTACACGGCGCGGATCCTGGCGACGCCCGGCGCGAGCACGGTCAAGGACGCGGACCTGGCGAGCAATGCGGCGCCCGAGCGTCTGGCGCTGCTCCCGGACGCGGCGCTGCGGGCCCGCCTGACCGCCAAGTACGACCAGATGCGCCGCCTGCTCCACCCCGAGACCGTGGTGGCTCCGGCGGCGGGCGCGGGCGGGGAAGGCGACCCGACGGACGAGGCTCTGCTGGCCGGCCTCGACCGCGGGGCGGCGGCGTGGGGGCGCCTCACCGATTTCGCCTCCGGCTGGGCGGTCCAGCCGGGCGATGCGGAGTGGGACGGGCGCCACCCCGTCTACGGCCCGCGGGTCCACGCCGTCACCGAGGCGCTCTCGGCGATCGGAGCCGTCACGCCGGCGTACCACTGGAACGCCTTCGGCCTCCCGCACCTCCAGCCGGACGGCACCCTCACCCCGGCGGACGCCGTCCGCACGGCGACGGCCCTGGTCCGCGGCGAACGCTTCACCGCAGGCACCCTCCTCGCCGCCTGGAAGAACGGCCGCCTGAGCGCCACCGCCCGCGCGCTCGGCCTCTGGTACGAGACCGGCGAAGGCTAGGGCAGGCCCTCGGCTCCCGGGACAGCGCCCCCGGACTGGGCCTCCGGGACAGAGCCCCGGGACTGGGCCCCGGGACTGGGCCTCCAGGACAGGGCCCGGCCCTGCACCGGCCGGCGCGGCGTACGCGTGGCAAGGCCCGGCGTGGTGTGCGGAGCGGTCCGTCAGTCGTGGTCGTACACGGTGACGGCCACGCCCCGGTCCGTCAGGGCGTGCCGGACCAGCGGCTCGACCCGCTCCCACCGGCCGCCGGCAAGCCCGCACCCGATGCGGGGCATGTGCACGGACGCGCCCAACGCCAACACCTGTGGGGCGAGCGTCGTCAGCGCCTGCTCGATCGCCTCGTAGCGCACTGGCACGCCCTTGCTGCCTGTGCGGATGCCGCGCTGGCCGATCAGGTTGGCGACCCAGAGCGGCGTCTCGGCCCGACCGACCGGTACGAGCTGGACGGCGCCCAGCCCGAAGTCGTTCCGTGCCCGCTCGCGGTGCCACCTGCGGTACGCCGCCTCCGGCTCGGGCCAGCGTCGGGAGAGGGCCACCACGAAGCCCTTGCCCCAGCCGCCCAGGTCGTTGCAGACGTGCGCGATCACCTTGGGACCCTTGCCCTGCGGCGCCGTCGCGTCGCCGCGCAGGTAGCGGATCCCCTCGTCCCCCTCGCTGCCCCCACTCACGGATCCGACGCTAGCCGACCCCACTGACAATCGGCCCCACCGCTGCCGGCGGAGCGGCACTACTCCGCCGGAGCGGCCAACTCCTCCGCGAGGGAGCGTTGGAAGGCCGTGACCAGGGCCTGGATCACCAGGGGCTCGATGTGGGAGCTCAGCTCCTTCATGCGTTCGAGGCCGGCCTCGTCCGGGTCCGAGGCAAGAAAGGGTCGCCAGACCGTGTCGCGGAAGAGGCGGTGCAGGTCGTGCGCGGTGGCGCGGCTGTGGAGGCGGACCACCGCGCGGGCGGCGACCAGGGTCTCCAGCGGGATCGGTACGTCCAGGATGCGCAGTCCGAGGGGGAGCAGGCCCGGGTCGACGGGGAAGGAGCCGGCCTCCGGCTCGTCGCCGTGGGCGGGTTCGGGGCGGCGGATGGCACCCATCGCGGCCAGGCGGTCCAGGTCCGCGTCGTCCAGCGGCCGGCCGGCCCGGCGTTCCAGCTGGTCGCGGCTGATCCGCTCGGCGGTCTCCGGCTGCCAGGAGGCGACCAGGGCGCGGTGCACGGCCAGGTCCAGGGAGCCGACGTCGTCGGGCAGCTCGGCGAGGTAGCGCTCGATCGCCGCGAGGGTGAGGCCCTGCCGCTGCAGCTCCTCGATCAGCTCCAGCCGACCCAGGTGCTCGGGGCCGTAGCGGCCGACCCGGCGCGGGCCCAGCTCCGGCGGCGGGAGCAGCCCCTTGGCGGCGTAGAAGCGCAGCGTGCGGACCGTGATCCCGGCCCGCGCCGCCAACTCGTCCACCGTCAACCACGCCTCGACCGTCAACCGCGCCTCCCCGCGCCCCGCCGCCATGGCCGTTCCCGGCCGGCCCAGTGGGCTCAACAGTATCGCTGTCACACCCTCGGGAATGGCGGCGAGTGGCGAGATGTTGTGGAGCATGGTTGAATTTTCAACAACAACCATGAGAGGCGAGTGAGCACGATGCAGTTCGGGATCTTCACCGTCGGTGACGTCACGCCCGACCCCACCACCGGCCGCACCCCGAGCGAGCGCGAGCGGATCAAGGCCATGGTCGCGATCGCGCAGAAGGCGGAGGAGGTCGGTCTGGACGTCTTCGCGACCGGCGAGCACCACAACCCGCCGTTCGTGCCCTCCTCCCCGACGACCATGCTGGGCTGGATCGCGGCGAGGACCGAGCGCATCGTCCTGTCCACCTCGACGACGCTGATCACCACCAACGACCCGGTGAAGATCGCCGAGGACTTCGCGATGCTCCAGCACCTGGCCGACGGCCGGGTCGACGTGATGCTCGGCCGTGGTAACACCGGCCCGGTGTACCCGTGGTTCGGCAAGGACATCCGCGACGGCATCTCGCTGGCCGTGGAGAACTACGCCCTGCTGCGCCGCCTCTGGCGCGAGGACGTCGTCGACTGGGAGGGCCGGTTCCGCACCCCGCTGCAGTCCTTCACCTCGACGCCGCGTCCGCTGGACGGCGTGCCGCCGTTCGTCTGGCACGGCTCGATCCGGTCGCCCGAGATCGCCGAGCAGGCCGCCTACTACGGCGACGGCTTCTTCCACAACAACATCTTCTGGCCCAAGGACCACACCGAGCGGATGATCGACCTCTACCGCACCCGCTACGCCCACTACGGCCACGGCACCCCCGAGCAGGCGATCGTCGGGCTCGGCGGCCAGGTCTTCATGCGCCGCAACTCCCAGGAAGCGGTGCGCGAGTTCCGCCCCTACTTCGACAACGCGCCCGTCTACGGTCACGGCCCCTCGCTGGAGGAGTTCAGCGCGCAGACGCCGCTCACCGTCGGCTCGCCCGAGCAGGTCGTCGAGAAGACCCTGAGCTTCCGCGAGTACGCCGGCGACTACCAACGCCAGCTCTTCCTGGTCGACCACGCCGGTCTGCCGCTGAAGACGGTGCTGGAGCAGATCGACCTGCTCGGCGAGGAGGTCGTGCCGGTGCTGCGCCGCGAGTTCGCCAAGAACCGCCCGGCGGACGTCCCGGACGCGCCCACCCACGCCTCGCTGGTCGCCGCGGCCGCCGCCGACACCGACACCGACGCCGTCAAGGCCTGAACAGGGCCCGAACCAAGGCCCGAAGGAGAACCCCGTGGAATCCGTCACCCTGGCCGTCGTCTCGGCCGGACTGAGCCAGCCGTCCTCGACCCGTCTGCTCGCCGACCGCCTCAGTGAGGCGGTCCGGGCGCGGCTGGCCGAGGCGGGCCGCGAGGTCCGCGTCGCGCACGTCGAGCTGCGCGAGCTCGCCCACCCCATCGCCGACAACCTGGTCACCGGGTTCCCCGGAGCGGCGCTGCGGGAGGCGATCGAGACGGTGACCGGCGCCGACGCGGTGATCGCGGTGACGCCGATCTTCTCCGCCTCCTACAGCGGCCTGTTCAAGTCCTTCTTCGACGTGCTGGAGCAGGGCGCGCTCGCGGGCAGGCCCGCGCTGCTCGGTGCGACCGGCGGCACCGCGCGCCACTCGCTGGCCCTGGACCACGCCCTGCGCCCGCTCTTCGCCTACCTGCGCGCGGCCGTCGTGCCCACGGCGGTCTTCGCCGCCTCCGAGGACTGGGCCTCGGCCGAGCAGAACGGCCTCGGACAGCACATCGACCGTGCGGCCGACGAGCTCGCCGCCGTGCTGCTGCGGCAACCCGCCCGCGCCCGGCGCCGGGACGCCTTCGCGGACGTGGTGCCGTTCGAGCAGCAGTTGGCGGCGCTGCGGGTGCCGTGAGGCGCGCGGCGCCGCGTCCGTCAGCGTGACGGCAGGGCGTACACGTGGTTGTCGTGCGCGACGTAGAGCATCGTGCCGTCCGTCGCGCACCACCAGTCGGCGTCCTGGGCGCCGGCGTCGGTGAACGTCCACAGCACGTGCCCGTTGGTGCGGTCCAGGGCGGCGATGGCGTCGCCGCCCGTGGCCGTCGCGACCGTGCAGAACACGGTGTCCTGCACGACCACCAGCGGGCTGGAGTCGAGGCTGAGTTGGACCGACGAGGTCCACAGCTGGCTGCCGGTGTGCGCGTCGAGGGCGAGCACCGTGCCCAGGCCGAGCGTGCAGTACAGGACGCCGTCCTTGTAGCCGAGGTTGCCGTAGCCCAGCGTGCCCTGTTGCGGCGCCGTCATCACGGTGTCGCCCTTGGCCAGGCCGTAGCCGACGATCTTGTTGCCGGGCAGGTAGAGCGTGTCCTGCGCGAGCAGCGGCATCTCCGGGTTCGGGAAGCCCTTCAGGCCGTAGTCCTGCGACCACAGTTGGGCACCGGAGACGGCGTCCCTGACCACCACGTTGTTGTTGTCGTTCGTGTAGACGAGGTACTTGTCGGTCGCGAAGCCCAGCACGTCCTGACCGGCGCCCGGCTGGACGTTGCGCTTCTGCTCCCACAGCAGTTTGCGGGTGTGCAGGTCGACGGCGAGGGCGAGCTCCTCCGTGGTGCCCATGATGTTCACGTTCCCGCTCGCGTCCAGCGGGTACTTCGTCGCGTCGATGAAGGCGGCCTGGTCGTTGACGCCGAGCAGGTTGTGCAGCTGGTACTGCTTCGGCGATCCGACGGACCACTTCTGCCCGCCACTGGACGGGTCGTAGCCCGCGATGGTGTCCGGGGAGTTGCTCGGCAGCGTCACCACGAAGCCGCCGCCGAATCCGAACGGCGGCTGCTGGAGGGAAGGCTGCAGGGTCGGGCCGGTCCACTGCTTGGCACCCGAGCGCGGGTCCAGCGCGACCAGGCTCTCGTCGGTGACCAGCAGGCTGTGGCCGAGCAGCACCGGCGGGCAGTCCACCTTCTGGTTGGCCTGGTAGGTCCAGACCGGCGTCGGCGCGACGCCCGGCGGACGGCTCGGCTGGGGAGCGGGGCTCCCGGAGCCGTGAGCCTGGTCGTTGCTGTTCGGCTTCGGCTTGGGGGAGTTCCCGTTCGACAGCGCGAGCGCGGCACCACCACCGGCAGCCACGACGGCCGCGGCGCCGAGCGCGCCGTACAGCACCTTGCGCCGCGACGGCTCGGCCGCTGCGGTCGGCGCCGGGACGGGCGTGGCCCCGCCACCGGCGGCACCGCCGTTCCCGGTGCCGCTGCCACCGAGGACGACGGTGCCGTTCTCCACGCCGGACCCACCTGTTGCGCCCGTCGCGCCGAGGATCACGGTGCCGCCCTCCTGGGCGCCCGTGCCCGCAGCGGCGCGCGGGTCCTGGCCCGCCACGACCGGTGCCGGGGTCTCCAACTCCATGACGCGTGCCGCGTGCTGGGCGATGCCGGAGGCCACCTGGCCCGGCAGCCAGCCGCCCCGCAGCAGGGCGGCGGCGCCGTCCGGGGCCAGGAGTTGCAGCAGTTGCTGCGGCGTCGGGCGCGACGCCGGGTCCTTCATCAGGCAGGCGCCGATGGCCTCGCGCAGCGAGCTCGGCACGCGCTCGAGGTCGGGCTCCTCGTGGACGACGCGGTAGAGCAGCGACGCCGCGGACTCCTGCCCGAACGGCCCGTGGCCCGTCGCGGCGAAGGCGAGCACGGAGCCGAGGGAGAACACGTCCCCCTCAGGTCCGACCTTCTTGCCGGAGGCCTGCTCCGGCGACATGAAGCCCGGCGAGCCGACGACCACGCCGGTGCTGGTCAACGCGGCGCCCGCGCCGTCCAACGCCCGGGCGATGCCGAAGTCGATGACGCGCGGCCCGTCCGCCGCCAGCAGCACGTTGGACGGCTTCAGATCCCGGTGGATCAGCCCCGCGCCGTGGATCGAGGCGAGGGCCTCGGCGAGGACCGCACCCAGCGCCCGCACGCTCTCCTCGGGCAGCGGCCCGTGCTCGACGACGGCCTCCGTCAGCGACGGGCCCAGCACGTACGCCGTGGCCAACCACGGCGTCGCCGAGTCGCGGTCCGCGTCGACGACCGGCGCGGTGTACGCGGCATCAACGGCCTGCGCGGCGGCGACCTCGCGCCGGAACCGGTCGCGGAAGTCGGGATTGTCGGCGAGGTCGGCGCGCACAACCTTCACGGCGACCGTCCGGCCGCCGGCGCTGCGCGCGAGGTAGACCCGTCCCATCCCGCCGGCCCCGAGGCGCGCGACGAGTCGGTACGGGCCGATGACTGCTGGATCGTCAGCTTCGAGCGGCTGCATGCGGATCCCCCGGAGAGTTCAGCGGCTACGTCGGCGCAGAGTCTAGGCCGATCGGCGCCGCCTCCGCCGCCGGGGGACGCCGCGCGGCCACGGCCTCCCAGCGAAACGGGAACGCGGCCGCCCCACGCGGCGTCACGCCTGCGGCGCCCAGGGCGCGTGACTGGTCAGCCGTGCCCGTCCGCCGTGCGGGGGTCGGAGCCGCTGTCGGAGGCCGGAACGCCTTGGCGTGGCGTCACGCCTGCGGGGGCCCAAGGCGCGTGCGTGGCGAGCCGGTCAGTGCCGCCCGCCTGCCGCGCGCGAGCCCGGGTTCAGCGCTCGCGCGCGCGGAACGCGGCAGCGCCCGGGAGGCCTTCGGCCGTGAGCGTCGCCATGCCGTGCCGGAACTCGTTCGTCAGCGCCGCCTCCTCGGTGAGGCCTTCCGCCTCCAGCGCCGAGAGGCGGTCGTTGCGCAGGCAGGTCTGCGGCAGGCCTGCGATCTCGCGGGCCAGTTGTTCCGCCGCCTCGCGCTCCGTCCCGGCGGGGACGATCCGGTCGGCCAGTCCGATCGCCAGTGCCTCGGCGGCGTGGACCTCGCGGCCGGTGAGGATGAGGTCCATCGCGCGGCCCGCGCCGACCAGGCGCGGCAGGCGGACCGTGCCGCCGTCGATCAGCGGGACGCCCCAGCGGCGGCAGAAGACGCCGAAGACCGCGTCCTCGGCCGCCACGCGCAGGTCGCACCAGACGGCCAGTTCCAGTCCGCCGGCCACCGCGTGGCCGGCGACCGCGGCGACGACGGGCTTGCCGAGCCGCATCCGGCTCGGGCCCATCGGGCCGGGGCCCTCGGGAGAGAGGGTGTTGCCCTGCGGGCCGTCCGCCTCCTTCAGGTCGGCGCCCGCGCAGAACGTGCCGCCCTCTCCCCACAGGACGGCCACCGACGCGGTCTCGTCCGCGTCGAACTCCGCGAACGCGCGGTACAGCGCGTCCGCGGTGGGGCCGTCCACGGCGTTGCGCCGCTCCGGGCGGGAGAGGACCACCGTCCACACCGGCCCGGAGCGTTCGATCCGTACTGCGTTCACCCGCACCACCCGTGAAGTACCGGACAACTCAGGGGAGCAGGGTATCCAGGAAGGAGTTGGAGAAGATCCGTCCCGGGTCGTACCGGTCCAGCGTCGACAGCGCCGTGTCCCAGTTGGCGCCGGTCGGCTGGCCGGCCCGGTAGGCGGCCGGGATGGTGGTGCCCAGCACGGTCGGGTCGGCCCAACAGGCCGAGCCGGAGTAGGCCCAGCCCTTGGACCACTCGGCGCGCACGGCCGCGTAGCTGCCGGTGTAGTTGGAGAGCACCCACTGCTCGGTCTCGCGGTAGAACTGCTGCGACTGCGGCGTGCCGGGGATCGTCAGCAGGTCCATCCAGACCGCCGTGTCCCACTGCGGCTGGTCCGGTCTCGGTCTGACCGCGCTCAGCAGCGGCTCCACCGCGCCCGGGACGCCGCAGTCGGCGGCGTTGTCGAGGCCGGTGACCCGGACCTCCCACGGGCCGTTCATGGGGTACTGGCCCGCGGCCTTGTACGTGTTCAGCTGCCCGACGAGGTAGCTGTAGAACTCGCTGACCACGCGCTGGATGTCGGCCCGCCGGCACAGGATGGTGTAGCCGTTCGCGGTCACCTGCAGCGTGGTCGGGCGCACGTACAGCGTGGTGTTCTTGGCCCAGCCCCAGATGTCCCAGGTGCCGGTGGCGATCAGCCCGGAGCCGACGATGCTCATCTCCAGGTTCTCGAACGTCGGCGTCACCGACACGTCCCCGGCCACGATGTCGGAGATGTACTGCGACTCCTGGCTGCTGACCGAGTCGGAGAAGCTGTAGTTGAACGGGCTGTCCACCTCCTTCGAGAACCACGGCTTGCTCGGCGTGACCGACCAGACCTTCAGCCACGGCACGGTCGTGAACGGGAACCAGATCGTCTCCACCCGTCCGCTCTGCTGCACCAGCGCCGCGAACGAGCTGGATCCGGCCGAGGCCGGCGGCGCGAACAGGTCGGTGACCTGCGTGGTGTACGTCGAGACACAGCGCAGCCGCACGTTCGCGCCGACCCGCAGGGTGGCCTCGGTGACGAAGGCGCGGCCGAGATTGACCAGGAAGGCACCGATGTCGGGATCGTTGCGCTGGAAGGTCTTGAGTACGTAGGCGCTGCTGCCCGGGTCCCAGACCACGGCGGTCAGCGAGACGACCAGGTTGCTGACCGTGCCGTAGGTCTTTCCGGAGATCGGCGTCTCGCCGTTCGCGGGCACCGAGGTGCCGTGGCCGTCGATCGCGAGGACGCCACCGAGGGTCAGGTCGCCCGGCGCGGGGGTGTTCGTCAGCCCGTAGCCCGCGCCCTCCAGGGTGGTCAGCAGGTTCGTCATGGTGATCCCGGCCTGCGCGGTGACGCTGGCGGGGGAGCCGGAGTTCACGGTGACGCTGGTCAGGTGCTGGGTGGTGTCGACGAGCACGAAGTTGCCGGTGGCTCCGTTCGGCTCCAGCAGCGGCGACCAGCCGTGTCCCATGCCCTTGGCGCGCAGCCGCCAGCCGTTGGCGTAGGCCCAGTTGGCGAGGGTGACCACGTCGGCCGGGGTGGTCGGCGCGCAGGTCCACGTCGGGTCGAGCTGGATCTCCCCGGACCAGTTGCGGAAAGCCTGCTGGTAGACGGGGATCGAGGCGGGGAAGTTCGGGGGTGCCGCGGTGGCCGCCTCCGCGGGAGTGACCCTGAAGGCGGGCGTCCACGAGGCGGCTCCCAGGGCGGCGCCTGCTGCGGTCGCGCCCAGGAAGGCGCGGCGCGACAGGCGCGCGCGGTCGTGCTGATCCATGACTGTCCTCCGGTCGGCTCGGGTGGGAGCACAGCCGTGTGGACGCGGCGGCCGAGAGTGGTCGGGGGCGCACGCCGACACACGGCGGGAAGGGATGGATGAAAGCGCCGGGCGGTGCGGTCCCGCGCGGGCGTCACGCCGGCGATGCGGGCACGGCGGGACAGTCGGGTGGCGATGGGTGAGCCGAGATTCGAGCGCGACGCCGAAGAAGTCAAGACACGCAAGGCGCGGACCGTGCTGTCGCTCGTGCGAAGGGGGTACCCGAGGGGGAGGATTAGCCGTAAACGACCCATAGCGCCCACGGCGGGGACCGCCGGGAGCGTGACGGGCCGGGTGCCGCGTCCGCGTGGAGGGTCACATGAGTACGTCCGTTCCGCCGCCCGACGGCCCCTCTGGCCGCTCGGAGTCGAGTTCCTCGGGTGGCTCGGAGTCGAGCCCCTCGGGCGGCTCGCCGGGCCCCGAGCAGCCCTCCGGCCCCGGCCGCCCCTGGGGAGCCGAGCACTACGACGGTCCCGGCGGCCTCATCGGTCCCGGTGCCCACTCCGGTGCCACGATCGTCGTCGCACCAGGCGAGGTCTCCGGGTCGGGCTCGGGGGAGAAGGGACTACGGGGCAACGCCCTCGGCCTCTTCTCCTCGGTGGCGATCGGCCTGGCCTCCACCGCCCCCGCCTACAGCCTGGCCGCCACCCTCGGTCTGATCGTCGTCGGGGTGGGCCTGCAGGCGCCGATCATCACCATCCTGGCGTTCATCCCGATGCTGCTGATCGCCTACGCGTACAAGGAGATGAACGCGGTCGACCCGGACTGCGGCACCACCTTCACCTGGGCGGCACGGGCCTTCGGGCCGCGCACCGGCTGGATGGGCGGCTGGGGCATCATCGTCGCCGACATCATCGTCATGGCCAATCTGGCCCAGATCGCCGGCTCCTACGGCTTCCAGCTGGTCGGCCACGCGTCACTGGCCTCCAGCACCCTGTGGACCACGATCGCCGGGGTCGTCTGGATCATCCTGATGACCTTCATCTGCTACATCGGCATCGAGATCTCCGCCGCGCTGCAGCGGGTGCTGCTCTGCGTCGAGATCGCGATGCTGGTGCTGTTCTCGGTGACCGCCCTGGTCAAGGTCTACGGCAGCAACGCCCCCGGCAGCTCGATCCACATCTCGGGCTCGTGGTTCAACCCCTTCGACGTGCCCAGTGCGAGCGCGCTGACGGCCGGCATCCTCTCCGCGGTCTTCATCTACTGGGGCTGGGACACCGCCGTCTCCGTCAACGAGGAGACCGCCGACAAGACCCGCACCCCCGGGCGGGCGGCCGTGATCTCGACCGTCCTGCTGCTGCTGATCTACGCCCTGGTCTCCACCTCCGCCCAGGCCTTCGCGGGCGTCGGCGACAAGGGCATCGGCCTGGCCAATCCGGACAACTCCGGGGACGTGCTCTCCGGCCTCGGCAGCGCGGTCTTCGGCAGCACCGGCCTGGGCTGGTTCCTGTCCAAGCTGCTCATCTTCATGGTGCTGACCTCGGCCGCGGCCTCCACCCAGACCACGATCCTGCCGACCGCCCGCACCAGCTTCTCCATGGCCCTGCACAAGGCCATCCCGTCCCACTTCGGCCGGGTGCACCCGCGCTTCGCCACGCCCACCTGGTCGACGATCGCCATGGGCCTGGTATCGATCGCCTTCTACGTGCTGCTGACCCGGATCAGCAGCAACGTCCTGTCCGACTCGATCTCCTCGGTCGGCCTCGGCATCGCCTTCTACTACGGCCTCACCGGGTTCGCCTGCTTCTGGTACTTCCGCAAGGTGCTCCGGCGCAGCGCCCGCGACCTGTGGTTCAAGGGCATCTTGCCGCTGCTCGGCGGCATCATGCTGCTCTACTTCTTCTGCTACGCCGCCTTCGACGTCTACGCCGACCCGAACTACGGCCACACCTCGATGACCCTGCCGCTGGTCGGCAAGGTCGGCGGCGTCTCCGTCATCGGCATCGGCGCGCTGGTGCTCGGCTTCGTGCTGATGCTGATCCAGTGGGCCGTGCAGGGCTCCTGGTTCCGTCACCCCGACGTCCCGGTGAGCGCGGCGACCGAGGAGGAGGTCGCCGCGCTCGAGGTCAGGAGCGGCCCGGAGGCTTGATCCGTCCCCAGACCGGCTGGGGCACCGGGTGCGGGTGTCCCGGCGGCCGGTGCGACCGCAGCCCGGCGCAGGGATCCGCGTCGCGTCGGCGGTGGCAGGACGGGCTCGGCGCGGGCGAGATGCTCGCACCGGCTGCCGTCGCGGGGCCGCTCGGGCTCGCGCTGGGCCCGGCCGACGCGCTCGGGCCCGGGGAGACGCCCGGCGTCGGGCTGACGCCCGGACTCGCCGAGCCGGACGGGGAGGCCGAGGCCGATGCCGAGCCGCTGGGCGACGCGGACACCGAGCCGGACGGGCTCGCGGACGGGCTCGCGGACGGCGATCCGGACGGCGATCCGGACGTGCTGGGCGACCCGGATGGGCTGGGCGACCCGGACGGCGTCGGGGACGCGGTGGGCAGCGGAGGCGGCTGGTCCGACAGCATCTGCTGGTAGATGGCACTCGACTCCGGATTGGCGTCGCAGTTCAGCACGCCGTGCGGGCAGTAGTCGGTGATCGTCTGGTACAGCGTGTCGTGCGTCTCGATCCAGTTGATCATGTCCCGCATGAACTCCGGATCGTCGCCGTGCCGGAACATGCCCCACTCCGGGTAGGAGACCGGCTTGTGGTGCCGGGCGGCGAAGCGGACCTGGTCCAGCAACCCGTACTGCTGGGTCACGTAGTCGGCGAAGGTGTCGCCGGGGCCCTGGTCGTAGTTGTCCGTGCCGATCACGTCGGTGACGTCGTCGCCCGGGTAGCAGTCCGTCCACGGGTGGGCGTCCGGCCCGCGGTTCGGGGTGAAGTCGAAGCGGAACGCCTGGCCCGGCACGCTGCGCATGACGTTGACGATCCGGCGCCAGTAGGCCTTCCAGTCCGTCGGGTCCGGCCCGCAGCGGCTGGTGTAGGTGATGCCGTTCATCTCCCAGCCCAGCGTGATCACCGTGTCCGGCACACCGAGCGCGACCAGCCGGCGGGCCAGCGTCAGGAAGTGCGCGTCCTCGGCCCCGGCCGCGGCCTGCTGCAGCAGTGAGGCGACGTCGTCGTCGCTCAGGCCGTCCTCGTTCTGCGCCTGCATCGGCACGGCCAGCACGAAGATCCGGTCCGGGCGGGCCAGCCGCCACTGCGCCCACGGTGCCAGGAGCGACGGCGCACCCTCGATGTCGGACCAGTTGTTGCCCGGGAGGTAGGTGTGGCCGACCTGGAGGTCGGCGTTGTGCAGCCAGCCCGAGAGGCGGGTCTGCCGGTCCGCGGCGAAGTCGGAGCCGACGAAGGCCCCGAACGGCACCGCGTGGGCGGGCAGCACGGTCGGGTCCGACCAGGGTGACGTGTCCGCGGTGGAGAGCAGTGCGTCCCCGCTGCGGTTCCGTCCCAGCCCCACCCCGGGCGTGGGCGCGAGCCATCGCGCCCCGGCGGAGAAGGCGAGCAGCAGCGCGCTCATGGCAAAGGCCAGAACCGCGAGCAGGCGACGCTGTGACATGCGTTCAGCGTATGGACTGATGAACCGTCAGTGCGCGCGGTGCAAGCTGAATGAGCGTCATCAGTCACTCGTTCGAGGGAGTCAGCCGCCGAGCAGGCGGTCGATCTGCTCCGCCGGGACCGCACGGCCGAAGTGCCAGCCCTGGGCCGAGTCGCAACCGGTGAGTCGCAGTTGCTCGGCCTGGGCCGCGCTCTCCACGCCCTCCGCCGTGACGGTGATGCCGAGCACGTGCGCCAGCCGTACCAGTGCGGTGACGATCTTCTCGTCCACCGCGTCCCGGACCTGCTCGTCGAACCCCTCCACGAAGGACTTCGCCAGCTTCAGGACGTGCACCGGCAGCCGGCTCAGATAGGCCAGGTTCGAGTAGCCCGTGCCGAAGTCGTCGATGGCGATCCGCACGCCCATCGCGTCGAGCGCGTGCAGCGCCTCCACCGGGCGCCCGGCCGGGCCCATCACCGCGCTCTCGGTCAGCTCCAGCTGCAGCAGCCGGGCCGGCAGCCGCGTGCGGCCGAGGACCTCCGCCACGTCCGCGACCATGTCGGAGTCCCGGAACTGCCGGGCCGCCAGGTTGACGCTGACCAGCGGCTGAGCGTCGGGAAAGCGGTCCATCCAGGAGCGGGCCTGGCGGCAGGCCGTCTCCAGGACCCAGTGGCCCAGCGGGACGATCGCCCCGGTCTCCTCGGCGATCTGGATGAAACGATCCGGCGCCAGCCGGCCGAACTCCGGATGCCGCCAGCGCACCAGCGCCTCCACGCCCTGCAGCCGCCCCGTGGCCAGCTCGACCAGCGGCTGGTACTCCAACAGGAACTCGCCCCGCTCCAGTGCGGGACGCATCGTCGTCGCCAGCACCTGACGTGTCATCTGCGAGGCGATCCGCTCCGGGTCGTAGAGCGCCCAGCGGGACCGGCCGTCCGACTTGGCCCAGCACAGCGTTGCGTCCGCGTCCTTGACCAGCTCGGTGGGGGAGGTGCCGGAGACCGGGCGCTCCACCACCCCGACGCTGGCCGTGGCGGCCACCCGCTGGCCCGCCAGGTCGTAGGGCGGACCGAGGATCTCGACGACCTCCGAGGCGAGCGCCGTCAGCTCCTCCGCCCCCGCGCTGCGCGGCACCAGCACCGCGAACTCGTCCCCGCCGACCCGCGCGACCAGATGGCCGCGCGGCGAGAAGCGCTGCTCCAGCCGCCGCGCGACGGCCACCAGCAGCTCGTCCCCGACCGGGTGCCCGAGGGTGTCGTTCACCGCCTGGAAGCCGTCCAGGTCCAGGTAGCAGAGCCCGATCCGCTGGTCGGCCTCGGCGCAGGCGCCGGCCAGGCGGTCGAAGAAGAGCGCCCGGTTCGGCAGCCCGGTCAGCGGGTCGTGCATCGACTGGTAGTGCAGGCGGTCGCCGAGGCGGCGCGCCTCGGAGACGTCCTCCACCATGGCCAGGGTGTAGAGCGGCTCACCGGTGGAGTCGCGGATCAGCGAGACGGTGATGTTCGTCCACACCGCGTGCCCCTGGCGGTGCCGCAGCCGCTTCTCCAGCCGGACCCGGTCCAGCTCGCCGCGCACCAGCTGCCGGTAGACGTGGCGGGCCCGCTCCTCCACGTCCATCAGCTGATGGATGTGCATCCTCATCAGCTCGGGCACGGTGCACCCGAGCATCTCGGCCAGGGCCGGATTGGCCTCGATGATCAGATCGTCCCGGTCGACCAGCGCCATGCCGATGCCGGCGTCGACGAAGGCCGCCCGGAAGCGGTTCTCACTGGCCCGCAGCGCGTCCTCGAGACGGCGCCGATCCACCGGGCTGCTGATGTCCTTGCTGTTCGCACCGGCCCCTGCCATGGGGGGCGGCCGGAACTCCTCGAGCCGACCCAGGGCATCCAGAGCGCCGACGGCGCTGAGGGCGCCGATGTCCTCGGGAGAGCCGGGGGGACCGGACGGGCCACTACGCACGGTGGCGATCGTAGGCACGGGCCCTGGGGGCAATCCAGCATTCCGGGGCCGATTCACCCCCTCGTGGGGGGCACACGCGGACCGCGTGCGCCCCCGTTCACCCGTCCGGGTGGCGAGCCGGGTCTGCCCTGACCGGGTTGCTCAGGTCGGGCTGCTCGGCCGGGGCCGCTCGGGCGGGGCCGCTCAGCCCAGGGAGGCCGTGAGCGTGATGGTCGTGCCGCTCAGCGCCTGGCTGACCGGGCAGTTGGCCTTGGCGTCCTCGGCCGCCTTGACGAAGCCCGCCTCGTCCAGGCCTGGCACGGTGCCGACGACGGTCAGGTGGATGCCGGTGATGCCCGTGCCGGGCTGGAAGGTGACGTCGGCCGTGGTCTCCAGCTTGGTCGGCGGGGTGCCGGCCTGGGCCAGGCCGTGGGAGAGGGCCATGGAGAAGCAGGAGCTGTGCGCCCCGGCGATCAGCTCCTCCGGGCTGGTCTTTCCGTTCGCCTGCTCGGCGCGCGAGGGCCAGGAGACCGGGAACTCGCCGATCCCCGAGGAACGCATGGCGACGACGCCGTTGCCCTCCAGCAGGTTGCCTTCCCAGGTCGTTTGCGCGGTACGGGTCGTGGCCACGGGGGGCCTCCGTTCGATGCTCAGTGCTCTGTTGACAGGCCGTCACCCATCCTAGGAGCCGCCGCACCGCTTCACCGGGACGCGGGCCTCACGACCGGGCGAGCGTCATCACCGCGAAGTGCGCGCCGGACGGGTCGCCCGCGACGCACAGCCGCCCGTAGGGCGAGTCGAAGGGCCCGTGCAGCACCGAGCCGCCGAGCGCGGCGATCTGCTTCGCCGTCTCGTCGACGTCCGCCACCGCGAAGTACACCGACCAGAACGGCTGCCCGCCGCCCGCCGCCAGCTCGTGAGCCGGGTCCGTCGCCCGGAGCCGCCCGCAGACCTGCCGGTCGGAGCCGGCCGGGGTCCAGGTGGTGTAGTCGAAGTTGGTGCCGTCGCCGATCTGCTCCTGCTTGTAGTCGAAGAGCCCGGCGTAGAACGCGTCCGCGGCGCCGCCCGCCGTCGTGTAGACCTCGTTCCAGCACATCGCCCCCGGCTCCCCGTAGAGCGCGGCGCCCTCGTGCCCGCCCGGCTGCCACAGGCCGAAGGAGGCCCCCTGCGGGTCGAAGGCGAACGCCAGCCGGCCGGCGGCCGGCACGTCGTGCGGCCCCATCGCGATCTTGCCGCCGCCCGCCTCGACCGCCGCGATCGTCGCGTCCACGTCGCCGGTGCGCAGGTAGACGTTCCACGCCGGCGCCAGGCCCTCGGCGCTGGGCGGCGGGGGCATCAGCGCGGCGACCGGCTTCCCCTTCCACAGGCACATCGTGTAGTGCCCGTACTCGGGGCCCTTGTCCTGGAACTCCCACCCGAGCACGGCGCCGTAGAAGCGGCGCGAGCTCTCCAGGTCGGGGGCGTTCAGGTCGGCCCAGCAGGGGGCGCCGTCGGGGTACGAGGTGACGTCGGGCATCGGGCCCTCCGGAGGGTGGGGGAGTCTTCGGGATTCTGGAGCTGGAACGACAGCCACGATTCCCGGCCTCCCCGCCCCCCGCAACCGCACGCGTCCATCCGGTCACCGTGCGTGTGTTGCGCCTGTGTTCACCTGGTGTCTACGCGCGTCACGCGACATCGGGTACACTAGGGGCAGATCTACCGAGACCAGCTACATCTGCCTGAAGCAGAGTCGGCTAGACCGCTCGGCGGCCGCGGCGCGCACCCTCTCCGGTGCACGACGCGCGGTATCTACCCCGGTCGACGCACCAGAGGACGACCCTCGGCGCCCGGGGCACCACCCACATGCTCCCGCGCGCTACCAGGCAGCGGAGAGACCTCCCCACATGGCCCGTCCGTTCGGTTACGGCGCGCTGCTGCGCACCCCCGGCGCCTGGACCTTCCTGCTGCCCGCCTTCGTCGCGCGCCTGCCCTACGCGATGCTCGGCCTGGGCACGGTCCTGCTCGTCCTGGACACCACGCACTCCTACACCACGGCCGGTGCCGTCGCCGCCGTCGCCTCGATCACCCAGGTCGTCGGCGCCCCGCTGACCGGTCGCCTCGCCGACCGGCACGGCCAGGCCCCCGTGCTCCTCCCCTGTCTCGCCGTGCACGGCGGCTCCGTCGTCACCCTCGTCGTGCTGGCCCTGTCGGGCGCGCCGGTGTGGTCGCTCTTCGTCGCCGCCGGCGTCGCCGGCGCGTCCCTGCCGCAGATCGGCGCCATGGTCCGCGCCCGCTGGCTGCACGCCCTCGACGGCCGCCCCGAGGCGGTCTCCTCGGCCTTCGCCTTCGAGTCCGTCACGGACGAGCTCACCTTCGTCCTCGGCCCCGTCCTCGCCACCACGCTCTGCACCGTGATCGCCCCGGCGGCCGGACTCACCGTGGAGGCGGCCCTCACCGTCCTCGGCGGCCTCGCCTTCGCCGCGCAGCGCCGCACCGCCCCGCCGGTCCGCGCCGCGTCCGCGGCGGCCTCCGCGCCCGCGCTGTCGCGCCCCGGCGTCCGCCTGCTGGTCGTCGCCCTGCTGGGCGTCGGCTCGGTCTTCGGTGCGCTCCAGGTCTCCATCACCGCCGCCAGCGAGGCGGTCGGCCAGGCGGGCCTCAGCGGTGTGGTCTACGGCCTCTTCGCCGCCGGCAGCGTGCTCGCCGGCACGGCGTTCGGCGCGATCCACTGGAAGCGCTCCCCGCGCTTCCGTCTGCTGGTCGCGTACGGGGCGCTGGTCCTGGGCACGTCCACGCTCTGGGCGATGCCGAACCTGTTCACCCTCGCGGTGGCGGCGTTCTGCTGCGGCCTCGCGATCGCGCCCACGCTGATCTCCGCGTACACGCTGGTCGAGACGCTGGTCGACGCGGGCGCGAAGACGGAGGCGTTCACCTGGCTCACCGGCGCGATCGGTCTCGGCCTCGCCCTGGGCTCCACTGCGGCCGGGCGCCTCATCGACGCCCACGGTGCGGCTGGCGGCTTCCTCGTCCCCGCCGCTGGCGCCGCCCTCGGCTTCGCCGCGCTGCTCACCTTCCGCGGCCTCCTGGTCCCCTCGGCGGGCACCCGCACGGTCGCGACGTCCCGCCGCGAACCGGCTCACGCCGCGCACTGAGGCAGCGCCTCAAGGGCCTGCGGCTCCGCCGCGTCGTCGCGGGGACCATCGATGTGCGGATGGCGCTGCGCGTCGTGGGCCATCCGCATGCGGGTGGCTTGTCGCGCAGTTCCCCGCGCCCCTGGGGTGGTGCAACGGCCTGGGGGAGTGCATGCGACCGTGGGGTTGCGTCCGCGCTGGGGGTACCTCCCGGCCGAAGACTGGGGGAGGGGCGGCAGGTCGGAACAGGCCTGCGCGGATGGCTTGTCGCGCAGTTCCCCGCGCTCCTGGGTGGTGCAACGGCCTGGGTGAGCGCATGCGACCGTGGGGTCGCGCCCGCGCTGGGGGTGCCTCCCGGCCGAAGGCTGGGGGAGGAGCCGCAGGTCGGAACAGGCCAGCGCCCGGGTTGCCTCAGTGGGTCCGCGTGCCCAGGACGACCGTCGCGTCGTAGTCGTCCGAGGAGGCCGCCGTCGCGGCCAGGCCGCCGGCCGTGAACGCGGCCACGGCCGCGGGTTGCTGGCGGTCGCTCGTCTCCACCAGGACCACGCCTCCGGGCGCCAGCCACTCCCGTGCCGCCGCCGCGACCCGCCGCATCACCGCGAGGCCGTCGGCGCCGCCGTCCAGGGCGACGCGGGCCTCGTGGTCGCGGGCCTCGGCGGGGAGGAAGGGGAGGTCGCTCGTCGGCACGTACGGGGTGTTGGCCAACAGGACGTCGATGCGGCCGTGCAACGTGTCCGGCAGGGCGGCGAAGAGGTCGCCGGTCCAGACCCGGCCGCCGTAGCGGGCCACGTTCCGCGTGGCGCAGCGCACCGCCGCCGGGTCGATGTCCGCGGCGTGCAGTTTCACGGGGAGGTCGGGCGCGCCCAGCCGCGCGGCCAGGGCCGCGCCCAGTGCGCCGCTGCCGCAGCACAGGTCCACCAGAATCCGGCCGGCGGCCCGCGCCACGGCCTGTTCGACGAGGAACTCCGTCCGGGGGCGGGGGACGAAGACGCCAGGGTCCACCTCGATCCGCAGCCCGCAGAAGCGGGCCCAGCCGAGCACGTACTCCAGTGGCTCGCCCGCCGCGCGGCGTTGCACCAGCACGTCCAGAGGTTCCCGCGTCTCCGCCGCGGCGGCGAGCAGCAACTCCGCCTCCTCCTCGGCGAAGACGCACCCTGCGGCGCGGAGGCGGGCCACGACGGAGGAGAGGACCGAGGAGCCGGAAGGTGCGGTCATCGACATCCTCCGTAGTGGGAAACGCCGAAGGGCCCCCTCGCCGAAGCGAAGAGGCCCTCCAACCGTCTGTGCGCCGCCAGGGACTCGAACCCCGGACCCGCTGATTAAGAGTCAGCTGCTCTAACCAACTGAGCTAGCGGCGCCTGCTGACGTGGAAGACATTACAGGAAGCCGTCGGAAATACCGAATCGGTATCCTGGCCGCCCATCCAGAGCCGACCACAGGGGAGTGCATGTCCGAGAGCCACGCCGAGGTCGACCCGTATGCGAAGGCAGAGCTCGAGCGTCTTCGCGGCAGCATCGACAACATCGACGCCGCGATCGTGCACATGCTGGCGGAGCGCTTCAAGTGCACCCAGCAGGTCGGGCGTCTGAAGGCCGAGTACCGCTTGCCGCCCGCCGATCCGGGCCGGGAGCGGGAGCAGATCGAGCGGCTGCGGGAGCTTGCCTCCGCCGCCCGCCTCGACCCGGCCTTCGCCGAGAAGTTCCTCAACTTCATCATTGCGGAGGTCATCCGCCACCACGAGCAGATCGCCGCGGAGGACTGAGGCAGGACCGAAGCAGGACCGACGGAACCGACGGCGCACCGCGCCCGTGTCGACGCCCTCCACCCCACTCCCCGCAGCCGGACGATCTTCGGCGTAGGGTCGAAGCGGACACACAGGCCGCCAGGGGTGGAGGGTGACATGTTCGAGCTCGGTACGGACGGGCCGTCGGTGATCGTCGCAGGCATCGACGGTTCCGACTCCTCGATGCGCGCCGCCGCGTACGCCGCCGGGCTGGCTCGCCGGCAGGGGGCCAAGCTGGCCCTCGTCTACGTGCAGCCGCTGAGCGCGATGGGCGGCGCGGATGTCGGCGCCGCCGTCATGCAGGCGGAGCAGCAGGTCGCGGACAAGCTGCTCGCGGAGATCCGCGAGGCCGCCGAGCGGGTCCAGGAGGGCCAGGGCGTCCGCTGGGAGTTCTACAGCCAGCCGGGAGACCCGTACCAGGGCATCGTCGACCTCGCCGACCGGCTCAAGGCCGACGGCGTGGTGATCGGCGCCTCGCAGAAGGCCGGCCATCGACTGGTCGGCTCGGTCGGCGTCCGGCTGGTCAAGGCCGGCCGCTGGCCCGTCACCGTCGTGCCGTGATGGGGGTGCTGGGGGCACGGGGAGTGGTGAGCTCGCTGACGTGCGCCCCCATGCTCTACGGTGTTGCCCGCCCAGGTAAGTAAGAGCGGTAAGAAAATCCGACTCGAACCCATGACGGGAGCCCTTCGACCATGAGCGCCTCCGGTGGCACGAAGGCCGTCCTCGCGGCCCTCGGCGCCAATGTCGCGATCGCGGTGTCCAAGTTCGTCGCGTTCGCGTTCAGCGGCTCCTCGTCGATGCTCGCCGAGGGCGTGCACTCGCTGGCGGACTCCGGCAACCAGCTGCTGCTGCTCCTCGGCGGACGCCGCTCCCGCCGCGCCGCCGACGAGGCGCACCCGTTCGGCTACGGCGCCGAGCGGTACGTCTACGGCTTCCTCGTCTCCGTCGTGCTGTTCACCATCGGCGGCGTCTTCGCCCTCTACGAGGGCTACGAGAAGGTCCGTCACCCGCACCCGATCGACGCCTGGTACTGGCCGGTCGGTGTGCTGCTGTTCGCCGTCGTCGCCGAGGGTTTCTCCTTCCGCACCGCGATCGGCGAGGCGCGCTCGCTGAAGGGGCGTCAGTCCTGGCGCCGCTTCATCCGCACCGCGAAGGCCCCCGAGCTGCCGGTGGTCCTGATGGAGGACTTCGGCGCGCTGATCGGTCTGGTCCTGGCCCTGTTCGGCGTCGGCCTTGCGGTGATCACCGGGAACGGTGTCTGGGACGGCGTGGGCACGATCTGCATCGGCGCGCTGCTGGTCTGCATCGCGCTGGTGCTGGCGGTGGAGACGAAGTCGCTGCTCCTGGGCGAGGGCGCGGGCCCCGAGGTGGTGGCCCGGGTGCGGACCGCGCTGCTCGACGGCCCGGACGTGGACTCGGTCATCCACATGCGCACCCTGCACCTGGGGCCGGAGGAACTGCTCGTCGCCGCGAAGATCGCCGTCCCGGCCGACGCGGACGCACGGCGCATCGCGGCCGCGATCAACGCGGCCGAGGCCCGCGTCCGTGCGTCGGAGCCGACGGCCCGCGTCATCTACCTCGAACCGGACCTCTACAGCGAGTCCGAGGCTGCGGCAGGACCCGACCCGTCCGCAACCCCGGGCGGGCGCTGAACCTCTCGCTCGTGCCCGGTTGCCCTGGATGGTGCCACTAGCCGTTCGGGAGGATGACCGCGCGGCCGTTGACCTTGCCGGCGTGGAGGCGTTCGTACGCCGCCGGGGCCTCGTCGAGGGAGTACGTCTCGACGTGGACCTCCACCGCGCCCGCGCGGGCCAGGTCCAGGACCTCGATCAGCTCGCCGCGGCTGCCCCAGTACGGTGCGCGGACCGCCGCGTCGTACGGGACGGTGCCGAAACCGACGGGCAGGCTGCCACCACCCAGGCCCACGATGGTCACGTCGCCCTCCACCGCCACGGCCGCGCCCGCCGTCGCCGCGGTCGGGCCCGCGCCGACGAAGTCGAAGACCGCCTCCGCGCCCAGACCGCCGGTCAGCTCCCTGATCCTCGCGGCCGCGTTCGCGTCGGAGCGGACCACTTCGTGCGCGCCGACCTCGCGCGCCAGGGCGAGCTTCTCCTCGCTGACGTCTAGGGCGACCACCCGCGCCGCGGTCATCGCCCGCAGCAGCTGGATGGCGACGTGGCCGAGGCCACCCGCGCCGATGACGACGGCCGTGCTGCCGGGCACCAGCTTGGGCAGCGACTGCTTGATCGCGTGGTACGGCGTCAGCCCCGCGTCCGTCAGCGGGACGGTGCGGACGGGGTCGAGGTCGCCGAGGGGCACCAGGTGACGGGCGTCGTCGACCAGCAGGTACTCGGCGATCGCGCCGGGCGCGCCCAGCCCGGGCGCGGCGATGCCCAACTGCTTGGCGCGCAGGCAGTAGTTCTCCCTGCCCTGGGCGCACTTGGCGCAGACTCCGCAGCCCCACGGTCCGTAGACCGCCACGGAGTCGCCGACCGAGACCCCGGTGACGCCGTCGCCGAGCGCGGCGACGGTGCCGGCGCCCTCGTGGCCGAGAGTCAGCGGGAGCGGGAAGGGCAGGGCCTCGGCCGGCCAGCTCATCACCGCGATGTCGGAGTGGCAGACGCCGGCGGCCGTGACCTTCAGCAGCACCTGCCCCGGGCCGGGCTCGGGATCGGGGACGGTCACCACCTCGGGCGCCGCGCCGACGCTGCGGTACTGGAGCGCTTTCACCCTGCGGACTCCTTGAGGGTCGTGGGAAGAACCTGAGTCGGGCTCGGCCCAGTCTTGCCGGTTACGCGAGCCGCCGTCACCGCTTCGGCGATCCGGCGCCTCACATCGCCGGAGCCGCGAAGCCGACGGCGAACAGCACCAGCCAGCACAGCTCCAGCATGATCATCACGGTGTCCCTGATCAGCAGGTCCTCGATGTGGCTGGTCGTCCCGCGCGAGGTGAGCCGGTCGAACCGGACGAGCGCCGCGACCAGCGGCAGCACCGTCGCCACATGCCACACCCGCTCGCGCGGGTCCGGCTCCATCAGCGCCCACGCGAGGTACGCCGCGACCATCGCCAGGGCGATGACGCGCTGCGCGACCCGCAGGCCGGGGGCCGTGTAGTGCTGCAGCGAGGGCCGATGGGCGGCGGCCGGGCCGCCCAGGCCGGCCAGCTCCGTGTGCCGCTTGGCGGTCGCCACCAGCAGCGCGCCCAGGCTGCACACCAGCACGAACCAGCCCGACGGCGGGACCTGCGAGGAGGCCGCGCCGCCCAGCGCCCGCAGCACGAAGCCGGAGGCCACCAGCGTCAGCTCCAGCACTGCCAGGTGCTTGAGGCCCAGGCTGTAGAGGAAGGAGGTGACCAGGTAGGCGGTGACCGCGACGGTCAGTCCGTAGCCGGGAGCCGTCAGGCTCAGCGTCAGCGCTGCGACCAGGCACAGCCCGGCCACCATCACCGCCGTGCCCTCGCTCAGCTCGCCCGAGGCGATCGGGCGGCGGCACTTGCGCGGGTGCTGCCGGTCACGCTCGGCGTCCACGGTGTCGTTGACGAAGTAGACCGCGCAGGAGGCGAGGGTGAAGACCACGAAGGCCAGCGCGGCTCCGCCCAGCGCACTGCCGCCGCGCGCCTCGAACTGTCGCGCGGTCAGCTCCGAGCCGGTCAGCGGCGCGGCGAAGACCAGCAGGTTCTTCACCCACTGACGCGGCCGCGCGGTCCGCAGCAGCGCGGACGGAACCCGCACCCAGGCGCCCCGCCGGACCGCCTCGACGTCGAGGGGGAGCGGTGGCACGGGCGGTTGCGCCGGCCGGATCGGCTGAGGGGCGCTCATCGCGCGAACACCGCGGTGAAGTCACGCGAGGTGTCCTCGTAGTACCGGTCGGCCGGACGCTCCTGGTTCGGCAGCAGCTTGACCGGCGTCGGGTTCGCCGGGTCGGGCTGCGCCTTGTAGTACATGAAGGACATCCACGCCGGGTTGATGTCGAGCTGCATCGCCCGCACCGCGCCTGCGCTCGCCAGCAGGTCCCCCAGCGTGCGGACGGACAGGGCCGGCCCGTACGCGTAGAGCAGGCGCCCGTCGGCGGTGACGCCGACACCGGAGCGCCAGACGAAGTACTTGCCGGCGATGGTCAGGCCCCAGCCGCTCTCGACGTTGTTGTCGACGCTGTCGGGCACCTTGCCGTGATCGACGATCAGCTTGAGGTTCTGCCTGACGCCCGTGACGTTCGGCGTCAGCGTCGCGTCCCGGCCCCAGTCGGCGACGGTCGCCTTGCCGTCCTTGGTGAAGACCAGCGAGGCGGCGCCGTCGGTCAGCGTGCCGCGGGTGGTGCCGTTGAGGTAGAAGCCGCCCTGCGCCTCGTCGTTGATGACCTTGAAGCCGCCGTTGAAGGTGGCCAGCAGGCCGGTGCGCTGCCCGGTCGGGATGGTCGGCGGGACGCCCCAGTTGCCCGGCCCCGGGTCCGACTCGCCCGGGTGGAGTGCGAAGCGCACCAGGCGCTGGTCCATGGAGACCACGGCGGCGACGTAGGAGGTGTGCTCGTTGTCGGGCCGCAGGAAGGCCCCCAGCAGCGCAGGCGTCCCGTCGACGTTCTCCAGCGTCTGCCAGGTGCCCTCGCCCGGCAACGGCGCACCGGCGGGGGAGACCAGCCGGGCCGGGACGATCGGCTTGAGTGCCGGCTTGGTCGTGGTGTTCTGCACCGGCGCGCCGTTCGGGGCCAGTGCCATGGTCGGCTTGCCGCCGATCTTCGGCGGGTGCGCCTTGTACTGCTGGTCCTCCAGGAAGGTCACCACCGGACCGAGGTGGTGGTCACGGGCCCACTCCGCGACGCGCGCGACGACGCTGTCGTCACCCGGCGCGGCGAGGGCTGAGCCTATGGACCAGCAGAGCCAGACGAAGAAGACCCCGATCAGCGCGAGCACGGCCTGAACGCTGCGCATCCGCAGCAGGCGGCGGGTCCGCCGGAAGTGCTTCTTCGCCTGCGGCTGCTGCGGCTGCTGCGGCTGCTGCTGCGCCGGCTGCTCGGTCGACTCGGGCGGTGTCTGCGCGCCGTCGGGCTGCGCGGGCTCCTCGGCGGGGTTCTCCGAGACGGACTCGGGCGACGCTGGTATACCCACGCGGACCTACTTCCAGCCGGGCGCGCAGCGGCGCGCTGAGCACGGGAGAGACGGCCTCCGCGGTGGGTGCGGGCGTGACGCGGGTCACGGGCGGCCGTCTGGTCCCACGCTAGGAATCCGGAACCGGAGCCGCCTGTTCAGCTAGGCAGGACGGGTTACCCGATCTGACGGTCCGCAAGAACCTGCAGGCGGGGCGGGGTGATCCGTTGCCGTGACCGGGCCCGAGGCCCTGCTCGCCCGTGTCCCTGCGCGCGGCTGCTCGTGCCTGTGGCTGTGCTCGTTGCTGCGCCCGTGCCTGTGCCCGTGCCGGCGCTCTTGCTGCGCCCGCGCCTGTGCCCGTGCCGGCGCTCGTTGCTGCGCCCGCGCCTGCGCCCGTGCCGGCGCTCGTTGCTGCGCCCGTCCCGTGCTCCGTGCCGGCGCTCGTTGCTGCGCCCGTGCCTGCGCTCGTGCTCCGTGCCGGCTGCGTGGGCCCGGCGGGGCCCGGCGCCCGGTCGCGCCTGGTGCGTGAGCCCGGTGGTGGGTGCCGTCGGGGCGCGGGGCGAAGGCCGAGGTTCGGCTGCGCCCGTCGGAGAGCGGCGATGGCGGCGCCGGGGTTCCCGTGGCGGGCGGTCGGCGGAGCACCTCGGTGGCGTCGTGCTGCCAGTGGCTCCGATTCCGGTTCTGGCGCGGCGGCCGATGGGCGTGGTGTGCCCGCGCCTTCGGGACGGCCCCTCGGGCCGCGCCGGGAGCCTGGCGTACCGTTCGCCGGGCACGGCCGCTCACCCGGCACGGCCGTGTAGCCGTGCCGGGCGAGCGGCGGGCTCAGGCGCCGTTCGGGTCCACGGTGATCACACGGACGTCAGGCGCCACGTGGGCCTTGACCAGCTCTCCGTTGGGGTGGTCGTTCGTGTCGACCCAGGCGCGGGCGGAGCCGGCGTCCCGCCCGCCCGCTCGCTGTCGGGCGAGGAGGCGGGCGTCGCGGATCGCGTCCGGGGTGGCCAGGAACCAGAGGGCGTCCAGCTGCTCGCGGACCTCGGACCAGCCCGGTCCGCCCGCTGCACCCGCGGCGAGGTAGTTGCCCTCGGTGACGATCAGGCGGGTCTCCGGGGTGACCAGGTGACGCGCTGCAACGGGCTCGTGCAGGGTGCGGTCGTAGTCGGGCACGTACACCGGCTCGCCGGGCGTCGCCGCGCGCAGCCGCCGCAGCAGGGCCAGGTAGCCCCAGACGTCGAAGCTGGGCGCGGAACCCTTGCGCGAGGAGAGACCCAGTCGTTCCAGCTGGGCGTTGGAGAGGTGGAAGCCGTCCATCGGGACGTAGGCCGCCGCGCCCGGGCCGAGGCGTTCGCAGAGCGCGCCCACGAGGCCGACCGCCAGCGTGGACTTGCCCGCGCCGGGCGCACCGGCGATGCCGAGCAGTGCGCGACCGCCCGGCGGGGGCGTGAGCGCGGCGGCGTCCGCCACGAGCTGTTGCCTGTCCACCGCTGCCGCTCCCTCGTTCCGAAGGCTCCGGGCAGTGCTCCCGGAAACGCCGGAGGGCTCCCCCGCCGAAGCGGAGGAGCCCTCCAACCGTCTGTGCGCCGCCAGGGACTCGAACCCCGGACCCGCTGATTAAGAGTCAGCTGCTCTAACCAACTGAGCTAGCGGCGCCTGCTGACGTGGAAGACATTACATGACCTGGGACCGAAACACCGAATCGGTGTCCGCCGACGCTCTGGCGATCTTGGTTGCCCCGGCCCGGTGGGGCGTGCCAGCGTGGACCGCATGACGACTCCTGCTCCCGCCGAGATCCTCCGCTACACCGCCTTCTCGACCGATCCTGCCGGCGGCAACCCCGCCGGCGTCGTCCTGGACGCACGAGCGCTCGACGACGAGACGATGCTCGCCGTCGCCGCGGAGGTCGGCTACTCCGAGAGCGCCTTCGTCACCGAGCGGGACGACGCGGAGCGCCGCTTCCAGGTGCGCTACTTCAGCCCGCTCGTCGAGGTCGACTTCTGCGGCCACGCCACCATCGCCACCGCCGTGGCCCTCGCCGAGCTGCTCAGCGAGGGGCCGCTGGTCTTCGCGACCAAGGCCGGCGAGATCACCCTCGACACCGGCAAGGACGACAGCGGCGCGATCCGGGCCACGCTCACCAGCGTCCCGACCCGGACCCGTCCGGCGAGCGACGCGGAACTGGACGCGGCCCTCGCCGCGCTGCGCTGGTCGCGCGACGACCTCGACCCGGCGCTGCCGCCGCACGTCGCCTTCGGTGGCGTCGAGCACCTCGTTCTCGCGGCGGCCACGCGTGAGCGGCTGCGCGAGCTGGACTACGACTTCGACGGTCTCGCCGAGGTGATGCGCCGTCACCACTGGATCACGCTGCAGCTGGTGTGGCGCGAGGACGACGCGCTCTTCCACGCGCGTGACCCTTTCCCGATCGGTGGCGTGGTCGAGGACCCCGCCACCGGCGCGGCGGCCGCGGCCCTCGGCGGCTACCTGCGCGAGCTCGGCGCGCTGCCGGACGCCGGTGCGTTCACCATTCGGCAGGGTGAGGACATGGGACGGCCGAGCCTGCTGCGCGTCGAGTCCCTGCCGGGTACCGGTCGCATCCGCGTCTCCGGGACCGCCGTACGGCTCTGAGGCGTCCGCCGTCCGGCCCTGGGGTCGGCCTCGGGGCTCCGGGGCCGCCGCCATCGGGCTCCGGCTGCGGTTCGCCCCGGGCTGCCGTTCGCTCCGGCCGCCGTTCGCCCCGGTCAGCGTTTGCTCGGGGCTGCCGCAGGGCGATGCGGATGGGGGAACGGCCGGGGTCAGCGGTGGGCAGGTACCGCGTCGACCCCGGCCGTGCTCTCGGGCCGCCCGGGCGCCTCCTCCCGGGGCAGGTCGCGCGCGGCGCGGACGCAGGCCCACAGCAAGGTCGAGGAGCCGGGCAGCCACGGTTCGCGCCCGTCCGGCGCGACGATCCAGCGGCCCTGGCCTTCGGGGGCGTCCAACGGCCGCTGCAGCGGTGGCACGGTGATCGCGTCGCCCTGGCCGTGACAGAGCAGCGGCGGCACGTCGCGCGCCCACTCCTCCCAGACCAGCAGCGGGCGCAGCCGCGCCGCTGTCCCGGGTTCGGCGAAGACGAGGATCCGGCCGCGGAAGGTCGCCACCGGACCGCAGCCGGGTCCGGTCGACCACAGCTCGTCCAGGACGCGACGCCCGAACAGGCCGGGCATGTTGATCACATCGAAGACGCGCCCGCACGGCAGCACGGTCGCCGCCCAGGGGCGCGCTTCCCACAGCGCGCGCATGCTCCGCGGGTACTCGCTGGCGGAGGCGAGCCAGGCCTCACCGGCCACGGTCACGTACTCGACGGAGTCATAGGTCCACATGTCCACGCTCCACAGGTACCGAGCGGGCGGGGGCCACGGCTTCGGAACCTGGGAAACCCGGACAAAGGGCGGGTGGACGGAGTACCATCCGCTGCCTTTGGCATATGGCTTCTGGCATATGCCAAGCGTTCGAGGGGCTCTCGGACTCAGTCGACCGGGCGGCGCTGCTGCAGGCTGCGACCGTACTCGACCATTTTCGCGGCGTAGTCCGGTGTCCAGTCCGCGGTGGCGGCGATCTCCTCCGTGCTCAGGTTGTCGAACCGCCGCGTGTCCGCGAGCTGGGCCGCCGCCAGGGCCTGGAAGTCGCTGGCCCGCTCGGCTGCGGCGCGGAACGCCAGCGTCAGCTCGGTCGCACGGGCGAGCAGCTCCCGCGGGTCCTCGATCGACTCCAGATCGAAGAAGTGCTCCTTCTCCGGCTCCGCGAGCCCGGGCTCGAAGAGCAGCGGCGCAGGGCGAAGCCTCCGCTGCGGCGAGCGATCGGCCGTGGAGTCGGACATGGGAAACCTCCTGAGGGAACGAGGGGGCGGCGCCTGCCACACTCCATTGTCCGGCCACGCCACCGTGTGAGGAACAAGGCGTCGGACCGCACCTGTTCCCGAGGGCCTCCGGGCTCAGCGCACCGGTACCCGGAAGCGGCGCAGGTGCTCCAGGACCGCGTGGTTCGCCTCCCAGCCGTCCGGGAACTTCGAGACGACGCCGAGCTGGACCGGCTCCGTCGACGGATGCGCGTCCAGCAGCTCGGGGATGCCGGCGCGGGTGACCACGATGCACGCGTGCCGGTGCCGCGACGCCAGTACGCACAGGCGGCCCGTCTCCAGATGGAACGCCGTCGCGTCCGGCCGGCCGGACAGCGGGTGCAGCACCACGGTGACGTCGTACTCCCGCCCCTGGAGGCGGTTCGCGGTGTCGACGGTGACACCCGTGACGCCCAGCGCCGCCAGCGCGCCCCGGACGGCTGCCGCCTGGTCGCGGTGCGCGGTGCCGACCGCGATCCGGTCCGCGTCGACGGGGGCGGAGCCCCGCTCGGAGTGCGCTGTGCCGCCGCGGGCGAGCAGACGGGCTACCACCGCGGCGACCGCGGCCACCGCCTCCGGATCGGTGCGGACCGTGAGCCGCGCCGGCAGCTCCAGCAGGCCCCACCCCGACTCCGCTGCGACGTCGAGCACCTCGTCCGCCGCCTGCTCCAGCGTGGTGCCGGAGGCCGTCGTGGGTGGGCCGAGCTCCAGCCGGCGGTCACCCGGCTCCGTGCCCGCACGGAACGGCGTGAACGGGTAGAACGCGTCCGAGACCAGCGGCGCCGCCGACGCCGGCAGTCGCCAGGAGACCGGCAGCCGGTGCGGAACGATGCCCGGGTTGTGGGCCAGCAGCGTCACGACCGCGCTCTGCGACGGATCGTGGTGCTGGCCCGCCCAGTCGTCGGTGCCGACGATGCTGAACGGGTCGAGCTGGCCCGGGTCGCCGACGAAGAGGGCGCGCTCGAACAGCCGGGCGACGGCCAACAGGGCGTCGGAGCGCATCTGGTAGGCCTCGTCGACGATGGCGTGCCGCCACGGATCGGTCTCCTTGACCCACTGCCACTTGGCCGCCGTGGAGACCACGACCGGGAGCTCGCGCAGGTCGCCCACCTTGGTGGAGGCGACCACGCCGGGATGGCGCATCGCGATCTCGGAGGGCAGCGCGTCACTGCCGTGCAGACGCCCCACGGCCAGTGCCGGGTCGGCCTCGGCCAGCCGGTCCACCAGGTCGTCGACCTGGCTGTTGGTCTGCGCGACGATCATCAGCCGCTCGCCCGTGGCGACGAGCTCGCGGGCCGCCCGCACCACCAGCGTCGACTTGCCGGCTCCCGGCGGGGAGTCGACCACCGTGCCGCGCTCGCCGCCGTGCAGCGCGGCGGCGAGGATCGCCGCGACGGCCGCGTCGGCCTGCTCACCCGGGGTCGGCGTCGGCGTGCTCGTGGGTGTCGAGGTGGCGGGGGAGGAGGGAGAGGGCGTGGTCACTTCGGCGGCCCTCCGTGGGTCCAGGGCGTGTCCTCGGGATCGGGCAGCGGCGCGGACTGGCGGGGTGCCAGCTCGAACAGGGTGAAGCAGACCTGCTCCCCGGGCTCCGGCACCGTGCCGGGCTCCGGCTCCTTCTTACGTCCCATGCCGTTCAGCAGGCGCAGCGTCAGCAGCCCTGCCTCCGCGTCGAGCTCCACCAGTTGGGCCTTCTGCGACGCCGGGCCGCCCGCGCGGTGGGCCTCGCCGCCCGGATCGAGATGCGGGCGGTCCTCGGTGCGGACCGTGACCAGCGGGCGCGGCTTCGGGCTGCGCCCGCTCGTGTCGTAGGCGGGCTGCACCTCGACGACCTCGCCCGCGAAGGCCTGGCCGGCGAGCCGGTGCTCGGCCATGGCCAGCGGATCGTCCAACGCCTCCTCCAGATCTACCCGGACCTGCTCGCGCTCGCGCTGCGCCAGTCTCCGGGCGGCCGTCACCGCGTCGTCGTGCAGCGGCTGCGGCGGCTCGCCCGCGGCCACCCGGTCGCGGTGGCCGGTGTACGACCAGCGGTCGCTCTCCCAGCGATCCGCGACGTGGGCGCCCGGCGGGAGGGTGCGCAGCAGGTCGAGGCCCTGCCAGACCTGGTGCCAGACCGGCAGCAGGACCGCTCCCAGCAGCGCGTCGATCTCCTCGGCCCGCGCCTGCGTCAGCCGTTCGTCCTGGGCGGCGCGCGCCGCGTCGTAGCGGGTGATGGCGGGGGCGAGCAGCAGGCTGTCGAAGTCCGGGTCGGTGGCCGGCCCGGCGGGCGGCACGAGCAGTTGCCCGCGCTCGTCCCGGCCGTTCTCCGCCCGCAGCGCGGCCTCCTCGCCCCGCCCGCCCTCCGGCGGGGAGATCCAGGCCAGCAGCGCACCGAGGTGTGCGTCCTCCAACGAGCTCTGACCGGTGGCCCAGTGACGGGCGAGGGTCGTCGTGAGCGGCAGCAGCATCGACGAACCGGGCACGTTCGCGCGGTCGGACACGTGCGTCAGCCAGCGCCCGAGCAGCGGCACCCGCGCGGGCGCCGGATACGGCCCGGGATCGGGATCCTCGGCGGTGCGACGGAACCTCGTGGAACGCCCGAACAGCCCGAGCAGCTCCACTCCGCCGGGATTCGGCACAACCAGCTGCGGCGCGTCCGCGCACAGCTCGCGCACCTCGACGGTCTTCTCGCCGGACTCCGGGTCCTTGACGGATCGTTCGAGCAGTTCGACATCGCCGCCGAAGCTCTCCAGATAGGGCAGTAGCTCGTCGCCGACCCGGGCCAGGAAGGCGAACCGAAGGTCGCGGTCGAGCGGCTGGGGCACCGTCAGCAGCCGCGGGTGCTGGCGGTCCTGCCCGAGCAGGACCGCCAGCGGTGCGCCGGTCTCGCCCGCCGCGGCGAGCGGGACCAGGACGAACGGACGCTCCGACAGATGCCGGTGCCGCACCGTCGCGAGCGGCTGTGCGACGCCGGAGCGGACCGCCTGGAGCCGGGCCAGGGTGCTGAGCAGGCTCATCGGGCGAGCGCCTCCTCCCGCAACCGGGCGGCGCGGGCGAGCGCGCCACCCGCCGCCGTCGCGGCGAGGGCCGCCTCGACCGTCGTGAGGCTGCCCAACTCCCCGCGCACCCCGCGCCCGAGCACCTCCACGGCTCCGGCTGCGCGGGCCTGCGACCGGCAGTGGAACGCGAGCTCGCACGCGGCGAGGCAGTCCGGTGCGTAGGCGTGCGCGAGGCTGTCGACGGCGCCGGGCGCCTCGTCCAACCGCGCGCCCTCGGGCAGCACGGCCAGCAGCGTCTCGATCCGCGTCATCCGCGCCAACTGCCGCCTGGTCACCGCGAGCTGCTTGCGCAGATCCAGCGGCGCGGCCACGGCCGCGTTGGAGAAGTCCCGCGGACAGACCAGCAGACCCGTCGTCCGCACGGCGGCCGCGAGGCCGGCGGGCTCGGCGTACGGCGACACCGGCAGCCCGGCCGGCCTGGCGCTCACCACGTCCGACGCCGGGGCCGAAGGCCCCTGCTCCGACCGGCCCGCCTCGTCGGCGCCGGACGCGGAGGAGGCGGTGGCTGCGTGCGGGGTGGCCCCCGCTCCGGCGGCGTTCCCTGCCGTCGTCGTGGCGGCCGGGTCGAGGGCCATGGCCGTCGCCCGGAGGGCGAGGACGTAGACGGCCGCCTGGCGGGCGGCGGCACCGACCTTGGCCGGATCGGCGCCGCCGTCGAGGATCGGGAAGGACTTGATCTCCACGACCGTCCACCGCTCGTCCGGGCCGATCACGATCGCGTCCGGCTCCAGGGAGACGGCGGAACCGGCGACCTCCAGGCGGAGCAGCGGGCGGTCGAGCAGCGTCCAGGCCCGCCCCGCCGCAGCATCCGACACCGCCTCGACCAGCGCCGTGCGCGTGCGGGCCGCCCGCACGGCCGGGCCCTCGGCGGCGAGCAGGTCCGGCACGGCGACGGGCAGCTGCGCCGCCTCCTCCGGCAGCAGCTCGCGCCGGAGCAGCGCGGCCAGCTCCGTGCAGCGCTCCGCCCGGAGCCGTCGCTCGAAGACGAGGCCGCGGGTGATCGCGAACGGCGACTGACCGAACGCGGCAGGACTGCCCAGCCGCGCGGCCAGCGCCGCCTTGTCGACGCCGGCGGCGTCGAGCACGGCCCGCCGGTCGCACCCGGGATTGGCGGCGAGAGCCGCCAACGCCCGTGCGTCCATGCTGCGCGCTGCGGCACCCCCGCGCAGCGCGGTCAGGCGCGCTTCGAGGGGGGTGAGGGGCTGATCGACCCGTGGGTGCGTGCTGTGGTTCATGGTGCCCGCCAGTGTTGCACCCGGCACTGACATCCGTCCCGGAACCCCTGCCGCCGCGGGCATCCAGACCTGACCGGAAGGCCGGGTCGGCAGCTGGGTCCCATGACAGACGCCCGGACTGATCGGGGCAGCGGTCACAGCGGGATCCGGGTCACCCGCCAGGGCAGGGAGGCGCGAGCCCGTGTCGTGCGGCGGACCCACTGGACCGCGGCCGTGACGCCCACCGCGGCGGAGGCAAGGGCGAGCAGCAGGGAGACGCCGGTGCTCTGCTGGTCCAGCAGCATGGGCACGGTCAGGCCGAAGGTCGCGGTGGCCAGTAGCAGGGGAACGAGGTGGACGTCGGGGCGGGCCCAGGTGGGCCTGGGCAGCATCCGGATGTCCGTGCGGGATGTGGTCGCGACGGCCGGGAGCGCACCGCTGCCGCCCCGGCTCGCACCGAAGCCCTCCGGGGCTTCGGAATAGCGGTCGAGGCTGCCCCAGACGCAGTAGCCGTCATCGCTGACGAAGACGACCGGGAAACGGTACTTGATCAGCTTCCAGCGCCGTGCGCCGATCAGCCATCCCGGCTGCTCGGCAAGGCGGATCAGCGTGGCCACCTCGTTCACATCGTCGGCGATCTCCATGACGATCGCGCGGCCGTTGTCCGTGCGGACCCACTCGATCCGGGTGGTGACCTCTACCTTCTCCGTTCCGGCGCGATCGCCGGGAACGGCCTTCTCCTTGCGGGTGGCGGCCTTGGGGCGCACCCGCAAGGCGGGCACCGGTCCGCTCACCGCGTCCTCACGGACCACCCGCCCCAGGGTGCGGTCGAAGGCCAGGACGACGCAGAAGGTCCCGAGAACCCCGATGAGCAGCAGGAGGAAGAGCAGGAGGCCGCCGGGCCAGGTGACGACGGTCTGCCAGGGTACGTACTGCTGCAGCGAGCCGTCCGAGGAGACGTATCCGCCCAGTTCCGGGTGCCCGGGTACGGTCAGGACGTCGACGGCGTCGCCCACGGCGGGGTCGACGTCGAGAGTGGCGTCGTGGATCGGGATCACGGTCGTGCCGCCGTGTCCCTCGTCCACCCGCAGGTCGAGATCCCCCGTGTAGGTGACGACCGCGTGCTTGCTGGACCAGTCGGTGTGCTGGGTCAGGTCCGGGGGCTGCGTCACCCGACCCACCATCACGACGGCTCCCGCGCGCTGGAGTCGGCTGACCTGCTCGTAGCTCGGCCCACGGCCCAGAAGCTCGGCCTGCACCAGTGCGAATCCGAAGGTGAGGGCCATCAGCAGTGCCATGACCAGGATTCGGTGACCTCGCGCGCGAGGAATTCGGGCCGGGACGCCCGGCGGCTCGGCCGCTGCGTCGCGCGGGGTACTGAGCGCACCGATGACCGGACCGCGCCGGCTCGCCGCCAGCCAGGCGAAGCCGAGAGCGAGCGCGGCCACACCGGTGGCCAGCACGTCCCACCGGGGACGCAGCGCGGACGGCTGGAGCAGCAGAAGCCAGGGGGAGATGGTGGCGAACAGCAGGCCGAGAGCCCCGAGGGTCTTGGTGACCGGCGTCGATATATGCGGCAGCGGAGAGACGTCGTCAGTGACAGGCACGCGATCATGATGGCAGCGAGTCGCTCAGCAATTGATCTGTGTCTCGGACTGGTTGCTCACCCCGTGAGTGCACCGAGACCGGCCTCGACCGGTCCCACCTCCGGTGGTCAGGAAGGTTCCCGGGCCGGGCGGGGCGCGGGGCGGACGCGGTCCCGCAGGCGCAGGGCCGGGCCGGTCAGGGCGCGGCCGACCAGGACCACGCCGGCGCCGGCCAGGACGTCGAAGAGGTAGTGGTTCGCGGTGCCCATCACCACCAGCGCGATGATCACCGGGTAGAGCACCCCCAGCGTCCGCACCGTCGTGTCCCGCGCGTACGTCAGCAGCATCAGCCCGCACCACAGCGCCCAGCCCACGTGCAGGCTCGGCATCGCGGCGAACTCGTTCGTCATCGAGGCCAGCCCGTTGGGCACGCTCGCGCTGTCGCCCCACCAGCCGACCGAGGCGTGCTGCGCCATCGTGTCGGTGAAGCCGAAGTCGTCGGGCAGCAGCCGCGGCGGCGCGGCCGGGAAGAGCACGAACCCGACCAGCGCCAGCACGGTCGAGAGCGCGAGCCAGGTCCGGGCCCGTCGGTAGACGTCGTGGTGGTGCCGCCAGAGCCAGACCAGCACCGCGGGCGTGACCGCGTAGTGCAGCGACGCGTAGGCGAAGTCGGCCGGTATCCCGAGCCAGCGGTGGGCGGTGAAGTCCGCGTTGAGCCACCGCTCGGGGTCGAGGTGCAGCCACTGCTCGACGTCGAGCAGCCGCAGGGCGTCCCTCCGGGCGCGTTCGACCCCGCCGCGGACCAGCAGTCGACTGCCGTCGTAGGCGAAGTACACCGCGGCGACCAGTACGAGCTCGCGCAGCCATCCGTTCCGCCCCCAGGCCGCCCGCCCCCACCGTGTGCCGGGTCGTGTGCGGGGCTGCGGTGGATCCGCGGGCACGGCGTCGGCGGTCGTGGCGGTCGAGGACATGGCTGGGCTCCGCGCAGGTCAGGACGGTCCGGGGACAGAACGGTCCGAGGACTGGGCGAGCAGGTTACGCACTACCGTACGCTGTACGTTAGTGGTGGGCGCAACCACCCCTGCCAGCCGTGAGGAAGTGACCAGGGAGTGCCCAAGCTGCCTTTTACCGGGCGTGTGTACCCTCCAGACATGCCCTCCGAGCAGTCGACCGCCACCGCCGCGCCGCCGAGGCCGGTGCGTCGGTCACGCGCGCCCCGGGGATCGCTCAGCTCCGACCTGATCCTCGATCACGCGCTCCGCCTCCTGGACGAGAAGGGCCTGGACGCCTTCTCGATGCGCGCCCTGGCCGAGGATCTCGGCGTCGGCACGATGGCTCTGTACACCTACTTCCGCGGCAAGGACGAGCTGTTCCGTGCCGCCCGCGACCGTGTCCTCGCCGCCTACACCCCGCCCAGTGCCGAAGGCAGCTGGGACCAGCGCCTGCGGGCCGCCTGCATCGCCGTGCACGAGCTGTTCACCGGCCGCCCGGCCGTGCTCCGTCTGCTCGCCGAGTCCACCGGCAACGACGACTTCATCGACACCGCGACCGCCGCGATGGACCGCATGCTCGCGCTGCTGCGCGAGGGCGGCCTCGGGCGCGAGGACGCGGCGCGCGCCTACGGCACGCTCTCGCGCTTCACCATCGGCTCGGCCCTGCGCGAGGTGCGCGTCTGCGCCCGCCCGGAGGCCCTCGAGGCATTCCGCGCCCGCATCGCGGCCCTCCCGCCCGAGCGCTTCCCCCACCTGTCCGACCTCGCCCCGGAGCTCCTTCTGGCCACCGAGAACGGCGGCGACCAGTACGAGTACGGCCTCGACCTGATCCTCTGCGGCATCCGGGCCCTGGCCCAGCAGCCCGCCTCCGCCGCTACCGGCTCCTGACCCGCACCGACTCCCGGGCGGGCCGGCTCCCGAGTGGGCCGGCTCCTGACCCGCACTGACTCCCGGATGGGCCGGCTCCCGAGTGGGCCGGCTCCTGACCCGCACTGACTCCCGGATGGGCCGGCTCCCGAGTGGGCCGGCTCTCGCGCGGACGCATCCGACAGTGGACAGTGGTGCGCGACGTGCAGCGCACGGCGCGGGGTGCCTCGCGTGGAGTCCCCGGCGCGCGCCGTCGGGCGCCGTCCGCTCGGCACGTGGACGGTCGAGCGGGGTAGCGGGAAGTCCGGGATCATGGAAGGGATCGATTTCGGATACCGGGTTCACCCGGCACGCGCAGCGCGGCGCGGGCCGACGGAGTCCCGACGCTGCCCGAGGAGGCACGCATGCCCGCGCGGATCCTGCTGGTTCGGCACGGTGAGACCGGGTGGTCCGCCACCGGCCGCCACACCGGACGCACCGACGTCCCGCTGACCGACGAGGGTCGGGAGATGGCGCGGAAGCTCGGCGAACGGCTGGCCGCGGCCCCCTGGGACGGGCTCGCGGAGGCGGAGATCCTCAGCAGCCCGCTCTCCCGGGCGCGGGAGACCGCCGAGCTGGCCGGCTTCGGTGCGCGGCTGCGCACCGACGACCGGCTACTGGAGTGGGACTACGGCGCGTACGAGGGCCTGACCGGCCCGGAGATCCGCGCGGAGCAGCAGCCGCGGTGGCTGATCTGGCGCGACGGTGTCCCCGGTGGCGAGAAGCTCGCCGAGGTCGGCGCCCGTGTCGACGCGTTCCTCGCCGACCTGGACGCCCGGGCCGGCCTGCCGCACCCGGAGACGACGGTCATGCACGCGGCCGACCGCGACGTCGTCGTCTTCGCCCACGGCCACCTGCTGCGGATCATGACGGCCCGCTGGCTCGGGCTGCCGCCCGAGGGAGGTCAGCAGTTCAAGCTCGGTCCGGCCACACTCTCGGTGCTGACGTGGGAGTACGGGGCGCGCGCCGTCGAACGCTGGAACGACGCCGCGCACCTTGCCTGAGCGCGCCTCACCTGACGCTGCTCACCCCTCCAAGCTGTTCATCCTTCCAAGCTGATCATCCTTCCAAGAACTGCTCCAGGGCCTCGACCACCAGCTTGTGGTCCTCGATCTGCGGCAGTCCGGAGACGGCGACCGTGCCGACCAGGCCCACGTCCGCGACGACGACCGGGAACGCGCCGCCGTGCGCGGCGTACTGGTCGAGGTCGAGGCGCGACTTCTCCTCGAAGCTGCTGCCCTGCTCCCGGAAGCGCTGGCCCACCAGGTAGGAGCTGGCGCCGTAGCGCCGCACGACACGGATCTTCCGTTCGATCCAGGCGTCGTTGTCCGCGCAGGTGCCGGACGAGGCGAAGTGGAAGAGCTGCTGGTCGCCGCGGCGAATGTCGATGGTGACCGGCAGCTGCCGCTCGCGCGCCAGGTCGACGAGCAGCGAGCCGAGGCGCCAGGCGTCGTCGTTGGTGAACCGCGCGAACTGCAGTCGGCGCTCCTGGTCGATGAGTTCGGCGGTCGTGGTCACAGCTTCACCATCCGTCCCTCGGCGGCGGAGTGCCGCGCGGCTTCCAGCACCCTGAGCGCGGCGACGGCGTCGCGTGGCTCGACCGGGACCGGCGCCAGCCCGTGCAGGGCGGCCGCGATCCCGGCGTAGTAGGCCTCGTACGCGCCCGGCAGCGTGGGGTGGGCGACGGAGTCGTCCACGGTGCCCAACTGCCCGAACAGCGCGGCGGGCGTTGTGCCCCAGCCCTCGTCGGTGGGCGTCCGCCCGGCCCGCAGGGCGTCCTCCTGGCCGTCCAGGCCCCAGCTGGTGTAGGCGGCCTCGCTGCCCAGCACCCGGAAGCGCGGCCCGAGTTCGCCTGCCGCCGCGCTCATCCACAGGTGGGAGCGGGTGCCGTCGACGTGGGTGAGGGCCACGAAGGAGTCGTCGTCGGCGGCGGCGCCCGCGCGGCGCACGTCCAGCTCGGCGTAGACGCTCGCGGCCGGGCCGAAGAGGGTGAGCGCCTGGTCGACCAGGTGGCTGCCCAGGTCGTAGAGGAGCCCACCGGCCTCGGCCGGATCACCCAACTCGCGCCAGCCGCCCTTGAGGTTGGGCCGCCAGCGCTCGAATCGGGACTCGAAGCGGTGCACCCGACCGAGCCGGCCCGAGCTGACCAGCTCGCTGACGGTCAGGAAGTCCCCGTCCCAGCGTCGGTTCTGGAAGACACTCAGCAGCAGGCCGCGTTCCTCCGCGAGCCCGGCCAGCGCCGCGCCCTCGGTGGACGTGGCGGCCAGAGGCTTGTCGACCACCACGGGCACGCCCGCCTGCAGCGCGGCGGTGGCCAGGGGAATGTGGGTGCGGTTGGGCGTGGCGACGACCACCAGGTCCAGCCCCAGCGGCCACAGCTCCTCGGCGGAGGAGAGCAGTCGCGCCTGCGGGTATCGGGCCCCGGCCTGCTCGCGCCGTTCGGGGTTCGCGGTGACGACCGCGTCGAGGCGAAGCCCGGGCGTGGTCGCGATGAGGGGCGCGTGGAAGACCGCGCCCGCGAGGCCGTAGCCGATCAGCCCGACGCGCAGCGGCGCGGGACCGCTCGGGGCACCGGTCGGCGGCGCCGGGGTGGTGTTCGGAGTGCTGTTCGCCATGGGACCAGTTAAACAACACTGTGGATTAAGTGGCAAGCAACCCGCATAATCGACATGTGTCCATGTCCGGATCCTCGACCTCCTCAGGCGACCCGACCTCCGTCACCACAGGCCCGGGTGGCACGTCCACCGGATCACCACCTTCCACCGCGGCGGGCCGGGTAACCCTCCCCGGCGCGAATCTCACGGCGCTGCGCGACCACAACGCGGCCACCGTGCTGTCCCTGGTCCGGGCCGCCTCGACCGGCGGCGCGGCCGAGCACGCCGACGGGGCGGGGCAGACCACCGATGCGGCCGGCCAGACCGAGGCAGTCGGCGGCACGGGCATCAGCCGGGTGGAGCTCGCCCGCGAGTCCGGGCTGACCGCACAGGCCATCAGCAAGATCGTGCAGCGCCTCACCGAGGACGGGCTGCTGGCCGAGACCGGGCGTGGCGCCTCGACCGGTGGCAAGCCACGCACACTGCTCAGCCTCGTCCCGGACGCCCGCTGGGCCGTGGGCGTCCAGCTCGGCCGTGACGAGCTGACCGTCCTCCGCGCCGACCTCGCGGGGCGGGTCATGGCGGCCCGGCACGTGCCGATCGACCTGGCCGGGTGGGGCCCGCGTCCCGTCCTCGACCTCCTGGGCGAGCAGGTGGACCTGCTCCTGGGCGCGCTCCCGCGCGACCGCGTCCTCGGCGTGGGCATTGCCTCGCCCGGTCCGCTCGACCAGCGCGGAGGCGTGCTGCACGACGTCACCGGCGCGCCGTCGTGGACCGGCCTGCCGCTGCGCGACGAGGTCGAGCGGCGCCTCGGCCTGCCCACGCTGATCGAGAAGGACAGCACCGCCGGCGTGCTCAGCGCGCTCGGCTCGCCGAACCGTGCGTTCGTCCACCTCGACCGAGGCCTGGGAGCGGGCCTCGTCCTCGGGGGCGCCGTCCAGCGCGGAGCCCGCACCAACGCGGGCGAGTTCGGCCACCAGATGCTCGACCCCACCGGACCGCGCTGCCGCTGCGGCAACGCGGGCTGCGTCGAGGCCCTGTGGGCGGCGGCGCCCACCCCGACTGCTGCCGCGCGCGTGCTCGGCGAGGCGATCGCCAACCTCGTCCGTCTCCTCGACCTGGACGAGATCGTCCTCGGTGGCCGCGAGGTCCTGGCCGCCCCGGACCTCTATCTCACCGAGATCCGTGGCTCCCTCGCCGCCCGGCTCCCCGACCCGGCCTGGCAGACCGTCACCCTCTCGGTGGCTCCGTCCGGGCCCGATGCAGTCGCTCTCGGCGCTGCCGGCCTCGTGCTCACCCGTCTCTTCGGTTGACACCCCGCCGGGCGGCCGGTGCGCGGTCCGCGAGGGAGCCCCACCCCACGGACCGCGCAGCCCTGGTATCGCCGTGCGCCCCGGCTCAGACGGCCAGCGCCAGGCGATACCGCTCCAGGAACTCGGCGACCTCGGGCACCGAGCGGTGCAGCCGCATCCGTTCCGCCGTCGCGGAGACCATGCCGCGGATGCGGGTTGAGCGGACCTGGGAGAGCAGGGACACCGCGGACGTGCCGGTGACCGCCGCGTCGACGACCGCGCCGTGGCCGAGCTGGTCGTGCGCCAACTCCGCCGTGTAGAGCGTGCGGTTGCGGACGAAGTGGGCGGGCTGCAGCGCTATCGCCTGCTCGGCCCAGTCGGCCGCGGACTCGAACTCGCCCAGTGCTGCCCAGCACTGGGCCGTCAGGCCTGCCAACTCGCCCTCGTTGAAGAAGGACATCCACTCGGGATCCGCCTCCGAGCTGCCCTGCTCGAACGCGGAGCGGGACTCGCCGAGGGCCTTGAGGCAGGAGCCCCGGTCCCGCAGCAGTGCCCACCCGCCGGCCTCGCGCAGCGCCAGCAGGGACTGGAGCCGCGCCGAGCCCAGGCCGGCCGCGGCGCTCCGCGCGGCCTGCGCGGCGCGCACCGCCTCGCGGGGCCGACCCGCGTCCCGCGCCAGGAAGGCCGTGTTGCAGAAGGCGTGCGCCTCCAGCGCGGCGTCACCGGCCATGCGGGCTGTGGCCAGCGCCTCGGCGTAGAGGGACCGGGCCTCCGCGAGCCGCCCGGAGTCGTGGGCGAGCCAGCCCACGGAAATGGCGAGCTCGCCCGCCCAGGCCTGGAGGCGCTCCTCGACCCGCGCCGTGTAGGTGCCGCAGTTGAGCAGTTGGTAGGCGGAGCGCAGGGTGTGGCCGGCACGGTCGAACAGGGTGTCCGCGCCGTGGACGTCGTCCAGCAGTCGGATCTGACGGACGGCCGACTCGACCTCGTGGACCTCGCGCCAGCCGACGCGCGCGCCCGGGGTCGGGGCCGGGGTCGGGACCGCCCCGGACGGCCCGGGCGGCATGGACGGCCCGGACGGCACGGTCAAAGGGTGCGGGGCGGCTTCGGGGGTCTGCGCCCGGGCCGAGCCGTCCCAGCTCAGTGCGGTGACCACGGCCAGGGGGCCGCCGGCCAGGAACGTGCGTCGCTGCACGTCGTCGTTCTCCTCGTCGCGTGGTGCGGGGAGCACGGCTGTGCGCCGTGACTCCCCTCGCGGCGTGAAGCCGAGGTCGGCCAGGCCGACACCGGGGAACATATGGCGGAAGACGCGCTCGTAGGCGTAGTTGGGACACCGGATCTCCCCCGACTCGACCCGGCCGATGTAACGGGCGTCGCAGGAGACGTGCTCCCCGATCTCGCGCGCCGCACGTCGGACCGACGCGGCGAACTCGCGCGGGGAGAGGTCTCCGCGTCGTTCGCGCATCCGCAGGTTTGGAGAGGTGGGCGAAGGGAGAGAGACGTGAGCCATGCGGCACCCCCTGGTACGGAATTGCAGGAGTGACACTACTCTGCGCGAGGATTCGAACACGCTGGGTTTTCTGACAAATCGGACTACTCGGACCTGATCGCATCGGTCTGCCATGAAATGCCACAGGTAGCGGGTTTCGTTCGCCGTGGCCCCGGCCCGCCCCGCGCGTTGTAGGAGGTACAGCGCAGTCACTCGGGCGCAAGGAGGCGGCCGTGCAGATGAAGACGGACAGCGAGTCAGGACGCGGTGAGTCAGGTCGTGGCGGGGCGCTCCGCGGGGCCCCGTCCTGCGTCGGGCCGGCCCGCGTGGGTTCCGCCCGCGGGGGGTCGGTGCGTACGGAGGCGCCCGGCCCGGGCGGTGCGCTGGGCGGTGCGCGACGCCCGGCCCGCCCGGCCTACGAGGTGGTGACGGTCCCGGAGCGCCAGGGGCTGGAGACGGTGGACATCCTGCGGCTGCGCGGCGGCTGCGGCGCAGTGCTGCTGGAGGACACCGGGTGCACGCTCTCGTTCCTGGTCCCCTCCGGCACGGCGGCGCAGTGGCAGCTGCCGGGGAGCTCCTGCCGTTCCCTGGCCGTGCCCGGCCCCGCGCCGCAGTGGCTGTTGCCGCCGGCCGCAGGCGGCGCGGGTCCCACCCTCACCGACCCGTCGGAGCTGCGCGCGGCCCTTGGTGAGGCCGTCCGCACCCTTGCCGCCAGCGACCGGCTCTAGTCCCGGCCGCGACATGTCCCGGGCCGCACGGGCCCGGGGCCGCTCCGGCGCGAGGCACCGCCGGGCCGAGGCACCGCCGGGGCGGGGGCGACGGCGGGGCGGACTGCGCGGATCACCGATACTGGATCGATGGCGAGAAAGCGGAAGGACCAGGCCGGCGAGGTTGCACGGGTGGACGGCGGGTCCCGGCGCGGGGGAGCATCCGGCGGGCCGGTCTCCGAGCAGGTGGCCTCCGGCACCGCCGAGCTCGTGCCCGACCGGGACCGCCCGCAGGCCTGGACGGTGCTGCTGGACGGCGCGCCGCAGTCGCACGTCGACCTGGCCGATCCGCGTCGACTGACCTTCGAGTACCAGCGCCGCCTGGGACGGATCGCCGATCTCGCCGCAGCCCCCGGCCGTCCGGTGAGCGTGCTGCATCTGGGCGGCGGTGGGCTGACCCTGCCGCGTTACGTAGCCGCGACCCGTCCCCGGTCGCGGCAGCAGGTTGCCGAGATCGACACGGCGTTGACCGAGTTCGTCCGCCGTGAGCTGCCGTTGGACCGGGCCTGGCAGATTCGCGTGCGCGGCGGGGATGCGCGCGAGGTGCTGACCCGCACCCCAGAGGGGTGGGCGGACCTGGTGATCGCGGACGTGTTCAGTGGTGCGCGGGTGCCGGCGCACTGCGCCACGGTCGAGTTCGCCGAGGCGGCCGCGCGGGCCCTGCTGCCCGGCGGGCGTTTTGCGGCCAACATCGCCGACGGTGGTCGGCTCGTCTTCGCCCGGCGGCAGGTGGCGACCCTGCGCGCGGTCTTCCCGGCGGTGGCCGTGGTCGCGGACCCCGCGGTGCTGCGCGGCAAGCGCTTCGGCAATCTGATCCTGCTGGCCTCCGCCTCACCATTGCCCCTGGCGGAGCTGGGCCGGGCGATGGCGGGTGATCCGGTGATCGGACGCATCGTGGAGGGCGCCGACCTGGAGGATTTCCAGGCCGGCGCCCTGCCCGCCCACGACGCGGGCGCGGAGGCCTCACCGGAGCCGCCGTCGGAGCTCTTCCGCTCCTGACGAGCCCCTACCTCGCCTGGAGCCGCCTCACTTGACCGGCGTGAGGTGCAGGATCATGTACTCGTACGCCTGGTCCTGCGGCGAGGGGTTGACGTAGGCGTTGTCCTTCGTCGGCCACCCGGTGAAGTTCGCCGTGCTGAACTCGTACCAGGAGGCGCCGTACAGCACCGGCACCGCCGGCACGTCCGTCGAGAGCTGCTGCTGCAGGGCGTTGAGTGCCGACTGCTGCTCGGCCGGGGTGGTGGCGTTCTGGTACTGCTTCACGGCCGTGTCCGCGGCGCTGCTCTGGTACCGGCTGAAGTCACCGGCCGAGGGCTGGCCGACGGGCGACATCAGGGTGGAGTCCAGGATGAACTGGAGCCGCTGGAAGGCCGTGGTGCCTTGGCCCCAGTGCAGCGCCACGTCGTAGTTGCCGGTGGTGATGGCCGTGTTCCAGCCGTTGTAGTCCATGTCGCCCTTGATCTTCACGTCGAAGCCGAGGCCGTTCAGGGTGTCCTGCATGGCCTTGGCGTCGCACCAGTAGTCCGTGAAGGAGTTCGGGTCGATGATCGTGAACGAGATGGTCTTGCCACCCTTGGTCCACTTGCCGCCGGACTTGGACCAGCCGTCCGCGCTGAGCAGGCTCTGCACCGTGGACGGGTCCGAGGCGGACTTCAGGTCCGCGGTCGTCGCCGGGTTGAGCGAGCTCTGGTCGAGCGGCAGCGTCAGGCCCCCGGACGAGGAGGCCGGCAGCTCGTAACTGCCCTCGCACTGGCTGGCCATGGAGGCGCGGTCGATGCCCGCGCTGATCGCCTTGCGCACCGCCACGTCCGCGAGGGCGGGCGCGGTCGTGCTCTTGCTGTTCAGCAGCAGCGCGACGGTGTTGCCGGCCGGGAAGTACGGCGCGTCGGTCTGGAACAGGTGGTTGTGCTGCGGGTCCTTGCCGACGAAGTTCGTCAGCAGGTTGTTGATGTCGTTGCCCGCCAGGTCGAGCTGCGCCTGCGCCAGGGCGACGCCGGCCGCGTCGTTGCTGGCGTAGTTGGCGACGGCCACCTCGGGCACCTTGGGCTTGCCGCCCCAGTAGGTCGGGTTGGTCTTGTAGGTGACCTTCTGCGGGCCGAAGGCGTCGACCAGGTACGGGCCGGTGCCTATCGCCTGGGACGCCTTGATGACGGCGGTGGCCGGCGAGGAGATCGACGCCCACTTCGCCTTCGGCACGATCAGCTGGTTGCCGATGGCCTGGGCGCTGGCGATCTCCGGAGAGTCGAAGGTGAGCACCACGGTGTTGGCGTCCGGGGTGGTGACGGAGGCGGCCTTCGGCACGCCCTGGGTGTTCGCCGCCGCGTTCGTCGTCACCAGCTGGTAGGTGAAGGCGACGTCGGCGGAGGTGAAGGCGGAGCCGTCGGACCACTTGACGCCCGCGTGCAGGTGGATCGTGGCGGTCTTGCCGTCGGCGGACCAGTCGATCTTGTCGGCGAGCCACGGGGTGGCCGGCTGGGTCGGGTTGAGGGTGTTGTACTGCAGCAGCGGCTCGTAGATCAGCGCGTCGGTGTTCTGCGTCCGGCTGACGGAGTTGCCGTCGAAGGGGTTGAAGTCCTCGGTGAAGGCGGTGGAGCCGGTGTTGTCCTCGAGGTAGAGGGTCTCGGCCGCGATGTTGCCGCCCCCGCCGCCGCTGCTCGCGCCGCCGGCCTTGGGAGAGGAGCTCGTGCAGGCCGTCAGGCCCAGGCCGAGGGCCGCCAGAACGGCCATGCTCTTGATGGTGGTGCTGCGTCTCATTGTCGTACGCTCCTAGAGTCCGACCGGCGCAGTGCCGGCCAGTGGTGAGCGACCATGTCCAGGTCCGTGAACGGTGGTGCGGTGCTGGTGCCTTGATCCGACCGGTGGGTGCCGGACGGACGACGGTCGTCGGGAGCGGACGTCGCCTCGGGCGAGTTGGCGCTCGCCCGGGGCTCCGCGTGGTCCGCTTGCTCCCGCTTACTGCCGTGCCGCGCCTTTGGAGGCGGGCGGGCGGCTCCACGGGGCCGACTCATGCCGGGCCTGCCGCGTTCTTCTCCGTCCCGGCGCCTGCTGCCGCCGTGTCCTCCGTCGCCGGAGCGTGCTCCGGGTCGAGCAGCCAGCAGGCCGCCACATGACGTGCGGACTCCGCGCCGGCGGCCGGCAGTGTGGGCGGCGTCTGCTGGGAGCAGACCGGCATGGCGAAGGGGCAGCGTGGGTGGAAGCGGCAGCCGCTGGGCGGGGAGACCAGGCTGGGCGGCGCGCCCCGGCCGCGCAGCACCGGAGGCTCGGCCCGCTCGGGGTCGGGCGCGGCGCTGAGCAGGAGTTGGGTGTAGGGGTGGGCCGGCGCGTCGGTGATCTGCACCGCGTCACCTGACTCGACGATCTGCCCGGCGTACATGACCACGATCGAGTCCGCGAGGTAGCGGGCCGAGGCGATGTCGTGGGTGACGTAGAGAATGGCCAACTGCTCACGCTCGCGCAG
>NZ_FOAZ01000009.1 GCF_900109465.1 Streptacidiphilus jiangxiensis | reverse complement strand
TCGCCGAGCACCACCTCAACCCCGGTGTCGCCGGCACCTCCCCCGCCGTCGTCCTGGCCCTCACCGCGGCCGCGACCTCGACCATCCGCCTCGGCGCGGGCGCCGTCCAGCTGGGCCACCGCACCGCCTTGGCCACCGTCGAGGAGTTCGGCCTGCTCGACGCCCTCCACCCGGGCCGTTTCGACCTCGGCCTCGGCCGCTCCGGCGGCTCCGGCGCCCCCAAGGCCGCCGCCCCGCGGGTCCCTGCCCGCGAGCCGGCCCTCGTCGGCGGCGGCGCGCCCGTCGTCGACGGCCTCACCCCGGGCGGCCTGCGGATCCCGCCCCGGTTCTCGTACGAGCACCTGCTGCGGCACCCGCGCTTCGCCCTGCACCAGCGGCTGCTCCAACTGCCCGGCGCGCAGTCCCAGCCCTACGACGAACAGATCGCCGACATCCTCGCCCTGCTCGCCGGTACGTACGCGACGGCCGACGGCGTCGAGGCGCATGTCGTGCCCGGCGAGGGCGCCGACCTCCAGGTGTGGATCCTCGGCAGCAGCGCCGGCATCAGCGCCGAGGTCGCCGGTGCGCACGGACTGCGCTTCGCCGCCAACTACCACGTCAGTCCGGCCACCGTCCTGGAGGCCGTCGACGCCTACCGCGCCGCGTTCCGCGCCTCCGTCGAGCTGGACCGCCCCCATGTCAGCGTCTCCGCCGACGTCGTGGTGGCCGAGGACGAGGCCACCGCGCGCGAACTCGCCGCCGGCTACGGCCCGTGGGTGCGCAGCATCCGCAGCGGCGACGGCGCGATCCCCTTCCCCACCCCGGCCGAGGCCCGCGACCACACCTGGACCGACGCCGACCGGGCGCTGGTGGTCGACCGCACCGACACCCAGTTCGTCGGCTCCCCGCGGCAGGTCGCCGACCAGCTGGAAACCCTGCGCGACGCCACCGGCGCGGACGAGCTCATCATCACCACCATCACCCACGACCACGAGGACCGCATCCACTCCTACGAGCTGCTCGCCGAGGAGTGGGAGCGGCGATGACCCGAACAGGAGCAGCCATGACGACCAGCCACGAAAGCCGTTCCGGGGACGACGACTTCGCCCGGCAGTGGGAGCAGTGGCACACCGACCACGAACAGGCACGCCTGGATGCGTGAGGCTCCTGAATCGCCGAGGAAATCGGATGCCCGGCACCGTCGTCGTCTCCGACAATGACGCATGCTGATCGATCACTGGCCCCTCCTGGGGCTGCGTCTCACCACGCCGCGCCTGGAGCTCCGCCTTCCCGACGACCACGAGCTGGCCGCCCTGGCCGACCTCGCGGCCGAAGGCATCCACGCCCCGGACCGGATGCCCTTCCTCGTGCCGTGGACCGACCTGCCCCCGGCGCAGCGGGCCCGCTCGGTGGTGCAGCACCACTGGCTGCGCCGGGGGACCTGGTCGCCGGACAACTGGGCGTTGAACCTCGCCGTCTTCGCGGAGGGCCAGGTGGTCGGCCTGCAGACCGTCGCCGCCCGCGACTTCGCCGTCCTTCGGCAGGTGAGGACCGGCTCCTGGCTCGGCGCACGGCACCAGGGCAGCGGGATCGGCACGGAGATGCGCGCCGCCGTCCTGCGCCTGGCCTTCGGCGGCCTGGACGCACGGGAGGCAACATCCGGAGCCTTCGCCGACAACGACACTTCCTTCGCCGTGTCCCGGAAGCTCGGCTACGACCTCGACGGCGTCGGACACCACGTGGTCCGCGGCCGTCCCGTGACCTCACGGCGCCTGCGCCTGACGCGTGACCGCTGGCGGGAGCACGAGCAGGTCCCCGTGTCGGTCAGCGGCCTGGCCCCGTGTCTGCCGTTGTTCGGGCTGCCCGACGACCACGGCGCGGACGGGCACCCGGGATGACCCCGGGCAGGTCGGCGGCCACGCCTTCGGGCATCATGCTCGGGTGTCCGACAACGCCGCACGTGCCGCTCTCCTCGCCCACCTCCGACAGAGGTTTCCCGGACGCACCGTCGACGAACTCCCGGGGGTCAGGGGGCCGATCAAGGCCCTCGTGCCTGGCTTCCGGATCCTGCGGGTCCATCCGGCGCGTGCCGGCGACTGGTGGCTGTACGTCACCTCGGGCTGCTGGGAGGCCACGCAGCACCACGGGCACGGCCTGGAGTTCTGTCTCGCGGCGCCGCGTGACGAGTGGCTCAACCGGGAGAGCATCACCATGAACGCCTACTACCACTGCGGGCCGGCCACCCAGCGCCTCGACGTCGGACACACGGTGCCCATCGGCAGGCCATGGCTCGACGACTCCGCCTGCGACCACTACCTGGTGAGCCTGCCCTACCCCTTCGGGCCCGACTTCGAGGTCTGCAACTGGGAGGGCGGGGCCCACGCCCGGATCCTGTGGCTGCTGCCGATCACCGAGGCCGAGAAGGACTTCCGCCGGGAGCAGGGGCTCGAGGCCCTCGAGGTCCGCTTCGAGGAGCAGGCCATCAACCCCGTCGACCCGAGGCGGGACTCCGTCGTCTGACCCGGTCCGCTTGCCGGTCCGCCCCCTACGCCTGCACGCGCCTGAGCACGAGCGCCAGCCGGGGAGCCACGAACGACGCGAGGAACAGCGGCAGAAACCTCTTGCCCGTGCACCGGAACGCGACGGTCGCGCCGTCCGCGGCCTCGAACGCCTCGACTCCGCTGGCCTTGCGGCCCTCTCGGACCTGGAGCGTGTGCGGGCCGGGTTCGAGCGAGGTCTCGAAGGTCTGGTTCATCTCGACCGCCCCGACCCGCCGCCCGTCGACCAGGACGTCGTACGCTCCGCGCCGGACCTCGGCCCCGATCGACTTGTGCGTCACCGTCAACGTCGCCGCCATCCGTGCACTCCTCGCTTCCTCCGCGATCCGCCCGACAGTCTCAGCTTGCCGCGCGGCGGGCGCGCTGTGCCGTGTCCCGGGTCGCGTGTCGGGGTGCGTTCGACGAAGCTGCGCCACGGGGTCGGTGCGCTCCTCCTGGACGACAGCGACCGCATTCTTCTGTGCAGGGCCTCGCCCTCGAGGCCTGTGACGGCAGGGCCGCCCGCAAATGCCTTCGCCCCGGTGCTCGGCGGCTTGCTAGGGTCCGAGGCTGCACCGCAGGGGAAATCGGCACGAACGGCGAAAAGGGAACCGAGTTGACCACGTATCTGATCGGCGGGGGCTGGAACGACGAGGCGGCGGATCAGGTCTACGGGCCGTTCCTCACCGCCGCCGGGCCGGAGCCGGTGGTGGCGTGTCTGCTGATCGACGAGGGCGACGGCCCCGAGTACTTCGCACGGTTCGAGGCCGCACTGCGCAAGGTCGCTCCCTGCAGGCCCGTTCCGGTCCTGGTGCCCGTCGGGGGTGCCTTCGATCCCGCGTCGCTGGACGGCGCGGACGCGCTGCTGGTCTGCGGTGGGTTGACCCCGGCGTACCAGGAGGTGCTGGCCCCGGTCCGCGCCGAGGTGCGCTCCTTGCTGACCACCCGGAACATCCCGTACGCCGGCTTCTCGGCCGGCGCCGCCGTCGCCGCGGACGCGGCGCTCGTCGGGGGCTGGCTGTCGCAGGGGACCGCGATCTGCCCGGAGGAGACCGCCGAGGACCTGGAGGAGATCGAGGTCCGTCCGGGCCTCGGGCTCCTCCCCTTCACGGTCGAGGTGCACGCCGCGCAGTGGGGGACGCTCCCCCGCCTCATCGAGGCCGTCGCCGTCGGCGCGGCGCCCTGTGGCGTGGCGATCGACGAGAACACCCTGGTCACCGTCGACGGCGAAACGGCCCACGTCTCCGGTCCGGGCCGCGTCCACGTCGTGCGCGCGGAGGGCCCCCACCGGGACATCACCCTGCGCGCCTACCGCTCCGGCGAGACCTTCACCGTGTAGGCGGTCCGCGGTTCGGCCGAGCTAGGCGGCGAGCGGCTGGTTCTCGCCCTCGCCGCCGTTGACGGCACGGAGGTAGGCGCGGACGAGTCGCTGGTACTCGGGCTGGGCAGTGTCAGGGATGCGTCCGCCGCACCGCCGTATGAACGCCTCGATCTCGGCATTCGCGGCTGTCACAGCGTCAGCGTCGTGCAGGTCGGCCACACGGTCGAGTCTAGGCGGCGCGGACGGACCGACACGCACACACTCAAGCGCGCCTCTACCTGCCGACGCCGTCGACGCCGCCGACGCCGCCGGGGCTGTCGCGCGCAAGCGGGTCCAGCCGCTCCCCCGCCTGGACGGTGGCCCGCGCCCGGTCGGCACTCGGCACTCCACGGATCAAGTGCCGGACAGACGGACTCACCCGTGGGTGTCGCGGCGCCAGGCGCGCGGGGTGGTGCCGTGGGCGGCGCGGAAGACGCGCGCGAAGTAGCCCGGGTCCGGCAGGCCGACCCGGCGGGCGATCTCGGCGACGGGGAGGTCCGTGCCCGACAGCAGTCGCCGCGCCTGTGCCATCCGGCGCTCGGTGATCCAGTCGACGACGGTGCGTCCGGTGCGCTGCCGCACCACCGTGGTCAGGTGCCCCGGACTCAGTCCGACGGCGTCGGCGACGTCGCGCAGCGAGAGGGGTTCGGCGAAGCGCCGCTCGATCACCTCGAACACCTCGGCCAGCAGCGGTTCGTTACTGCGCCGCAGGTCGGCGACCACGTCCGTGGCCAGCCGGGCGACGTCGACGAGGAGCAGGGTCAGGTGTGCGAGGACGGCCTGCCGGTAGCCCTCCGCCCGCTCGGCGAGCTCGGTCTCGATGGCGGCGATCGTCGCCGCCCAGACGGGCTGCCGGGCCGGTGGCACGTGCAGGCGCAGCAGCCCGCCCGGGATGCGGTGCAGGAACGGGAGCAGAAGCGGATGCGCCCGCCAGGGCGACCACGGCGCCTGCTCGTCGCTGCCGAGCGCCGTGGGATCGAAGAACACGCCCTGGCCGATGCTGAAGGCGGCGACGGCGGTCGGGTCGATCACCGCGCCGGGGGCCACCACGAAGGCGTCACCGTCCACCACCGGCCCGAGCGGCCCGAGCGGGCCGAGCGCACCGGCCGCCTCGCCCCGCCCGGCGCGCTCGACGTACATGAGCACCGGGAAGTCGTGGATGTGGCGCCGTCCGTGTCCGGGCTGCCTCCCCGGATCGAACCGCAGCACCGACACCGGCGGCGTCGCGGGACCGACCCGGTAGGCGTAGACGGGCACTCCGGCCCGGTAGCGGACCGGGCTCGCCATGTCGGCTGGCACGGTACCGAAGATAGTCCGAGTTCTGCCGAGAATCCACCGACTGTGCACCCAACCTGCGGATCACCATGGAGGACATGGCGAAGAATCATCCCACTCCCGCTCCGACGGGGGCCCGGAACCACGACTACCTGCCCGCCGCCGGGCGTGACGCGCTGCTGCCGTTCTACGACCGGCTCACCGCACTGCTGGGCGCGGGCAGGCTCCACCGGACGCTGATCGCCCAAGCGGGCCTCACCGACGGACTGCGTGTGCTGGAGATCGGCTGCGGCACCGGCAACCTGACCCTGGCCGCCAAGCGGGCCCATCCGGGCGTCGACCTGACCGGCTCCGACCCCGATCCCCTCGCACTGGACGTCGCCCGACGCAAGGCCGCCGGACTCGCCGGCATCCGCTTCGAGGCCGGCTACGCCCAGCGCCTGTCCTACGCCGACGGCGACTTCGACCAGGTGCTGTCCGCGCTGATGCTCCACCACCTCGACGACGAGGCGAAGGCCGAGGCCGCCGCCGAGGTCCGGCGCGTCCTGCGCCCGGGAGGCCGGCTGCACCTGGTCGACTTCACCGGCACGAGAGCCGGGCTGCACGGCTACCTGGCCTCCCGCCTGATGAAGTCGGGCCACTTCGAGGCCGAGGAGGGCACGGACGACCAGGTACTGCCGCTGCTGGAGGCGGCCGGCCTCGACGCCGTTCTCGTCACCACGAGCCGGCACCCCGTCCTCGGCCGGGTGAACTACTACCAGGCCCTCCGTCCGTCCTGACGCTACGACGGAAGCGTGCTGACGGGCTCCAGCCGCAGCCGCTGCGACGGCCACGGTGCGGGCTCGGCCCCGCCGAACCAGACCCGGACCTCCTCTCCCGTGCGCACCGGCAGCGCCGGGAAGTCGTTCTCGGCGTGCTCGGTGCGGTGCAGCGCGTGGCCAGGCGTGAGGTGCTGTGCGGCGTAGGCGTCGAAAGCGGTCTCGTCCGACGGGTGGCAGATCGTCGCGGTCACCTCGCCCGTGCCCGACGGGACGGTGAAGCCCGGGCCGCGCAGCAGCAGGACGTTGTCGCTGTCGACCATGGTGGCGTTGGCCACGTCCCGGTGCGCGCGCCAGACGGGGCCGTAGTAGAAGGCCTCCAACGCGCGGCGGCGGTGGGCCATGTCGGGGAAGGCGCGCAGCCATACGAAGCGGTCCGGGTCGTCCAGGTCGCGGAACCGGCCGCCGACCGCGATCCCGACGGCCTGCTGGCCGCCCACGAACTCGCGCTCGAACAGCTCGATCAGGGTCTCCCGGGCACCCGGGTGCAGCGTGTACTGCCGAAGCTCCACGATGCCCGTGCGCCCGAAGCCGTGGCCGAGGTCGGTGTCGAGGCCGAGAGAGGAGAGGGAGGAGGAGAAGTCGTCCATGCGCCGCAGGCTAGGCGGGCTCTCCTGACATCTCCTGTCAGTGGATCTCTACTCCTTGATCCCGACCGCCGCATAGAACGACACCTGCGCGTCCGTCACGCCGACCGGCAGCGGGTCGGCGTCGTCGGGACGCCAGCGGTGGGCCGTGACGATGCCCGGCTCCAACAGCCTCAGGCCCTCGAAGAGCGTGGCGAACTCGGCCTGCGAGCGCAGCTGCAAGCTGGTGCCGGCGGCGTTGTAGATCTCCTGGACCTTCGGCGCGCCCTCGGGGTCGAGCTCGGCGGTGGCGTGCGAGAGCACCAGCGCGGAGCCGGTCGGGAGCGGTGCCAGCAGCCGGTCGACGATGGACCGGGCCTCGGCGAGGTCCGGCACGAAGTGCAGCAGGGCCACCATCGACAGCACCACCGGCCGACCCAGGTCGAGTGTCTCGGCCAGCTGCGGGGCGCCCAGGATCGCGGCGGGATCGTGCACGTCGCCGTGGAGGTAGGCCGTACGGCCCTCGGGGCGGCTGGTCATCAGCGCCCGGGAGTGGGCGAGGACGACGGGGTCGTTGTCCACGTACACCACCCGCACGTCCGGGGCCACGGACTGCGCCACCTCGTGCAGGTTCGGGGAGGTGGGGATGCCCGTCCCGATGTCGAGCCACTGCCGCAGGCCCTGCTGGGCCAGCGCCCGGGTCGAGCGGCGCATGAACGCCCGGTTGGCCCGGACGGCGGTCCGCATGTTGGGGAAGACCTGGAGCACCCGCTCGGCGGCCTCGCGGTCCACCGCGTAGTGGTCCTTGCCGCCGAGGAAGTAGTCGTACATCCGGGCGCTGTGCGGCACGTCCTGCCGTATCCGGGTGCTGAGCGGCCCGTCCTGACCCGGACCTCCCATAACCAGATCCCCCGCGCTCATCGTCCGCACTCCCCGCCTCGGCCTGTTCTTCCGTCCCAGAGTCTAGTCAAGTCCTTGATCTTCCAGGCAACTTCCGGCCCGTCACCGACGCCGGGTGCGGCGCAGGACGCGGATCGCCGGCCAGGCCAGCAGGGCGGCGACCACCCAGAAGAAGACGGTCACGACGATCCAGTCGCTGGTGCTGGTCTGCGGATCACTGGCGCCGAACGCGGTGACCAGCAGCGCGAGCCCGGACCACGGGATCGACAGGAGGAGGAACACGACGAGGACCACGGTCTGCGCGCGGGTCCGCTCGGTGGTCGGTCGCTTCCCCTTCCCGCTGCCGCTCACCACCGCGTTCGTGGCGGCAGCCGGCGTTGCGGAGGTCCTGACCTGCGGGCGGTTCTGGCGCGGAGGCAGCCAGACGGTGGCGGACGGGTGGACGGCGGCGTCGACGCCGGCCATCGTCTGGGCGTCGAGGCCGTACTGCGCGGGCTCGATCTCGACGGTGAGGCCGTCGGTGCCGATCAGGCGGCGCCCGCCGTCGGGCCAGCTGAGCTTTGCGGCGCAGTCGCGGTAGCGGACCGTCACGTACAGATCGGGCGCGGTGAAGCTCACGCCCTCCGGCCCCACGACGAGCGCCGTCCCGTCCTTCGCGACCGACGGGAAGCTGCGCCCGGCGACCGCGCCGGTCGACTGGGTGGGCGCGGGCACGAAGCCGGCCCACTTCGCTCCGTGCCCGGACGGCACCTGCAGCAGCGCCGTGCCCGCCGCCTCGGTGGCCACGGCGTGCAGGTGGGCCGGGGTGAGGGACCACAGCTCGGCCCGGACCTGGTCGAGTTCGACGACCGGGCGGCCCGTCAGGTAGTTCTCGGCGGCGCCGGGCAGGCGTTTGGCCGCCGCGTCGGGCGCGGTCAGGGCGGCGTCGAGACGGCTGCGGGCCGCGTCCAGGTCCGCCTGCTCGATGCGCCCGACCTGCAGCTTGGCCAGCACGTCGACGAACCCGCCCAGCACCGCATCCTGCTTCTTGGGCAGCGCGTCGGCGAAGGCGGTCAGCATCGCGTAGCCGTCTCCGCGCGCGACGTAGTCCGTGGCGGCGGTGTAGGACCAGCCGCCCTCCTGGCGCAGCGCGCGGAACAACTCGCGTTCCAGGACCGCCGCGTAGGCCTCGGCCGCGATGGACTCGGTGACCTGGAAGTCGGCGAGGACGCCGCCCTTGCCGTCGGAGAAGTACGCGGGCGTGGTCGGCAGGGCGCTGGTGACGGGGGGCAGCGGGCGCCAGGCACCGGCGGGGAGCTTGAGATCCAGCCCGGCCGGGAACTGCTCACCGGCGATCCAGAGCACCGCGTTGTCGCGGGTGAACCACTGGTCGGCCCAGGCGCGGACGTCGTCGGGCCGCAGCGGGCCGAGGCCCCACTCGGGGTAGCTGATGAGCCCGTGCCCCTGGGCGCCGTAGCGCCACAGTGGGAGCTGGCCCGGATTGCGGCTCGCCGCCTCGGTACGCAGGATCTCCTTCTCCACCTCCAGCCGGTCCATCGGAAGGTCGACGAGGGAGGAGCAGACGCCGTTGAGGTAGGCGACGACCTCGCGCTGGTCGCCCTCGACGAGGAAGTGGGTGAAGGTGGCCTTGGTGACGCCGTTGAAGTGGTAGTCCGCCAGGCCCTGCCGGTGCAGCGCGAGATGCTCCGTCAGGTGGGTGATCCCGGTGCTCGCCAGCGTCTCGTCGGCCACGCCGACACGGAAGACCAGGCCGGCCCGCATGGGTCCGGGGCGGTGGGCGAACAGCGCCGGGATGCCGTCGACCTCGGTGGAGTGGAAGGAAGGGCTCACGGGTCGGCTCAGCCTCTCGCCAGTGCGGCGTCGCGGTACTTGGTGTAGGACTGCGCGGGGTTCCCCAGGTAGCCCCACGGGTAGCTGGTGGCGAGGTTGCCCAGCGCGCGGAAGTGCCAGGCGGCCCGCTGCTGGTCGCCGGCCAGCGCGAACAGGGCGGCGAAACAGCCCTGCACGGTCACCCACCCGTGGGTGCGCCGGAACGCCGGGTGGGCGACGGAGCAGTCGGCGGCGTGCACGAGCTCGGCGAGGACGTGCGGCTGCCGCAGGTAGGCGGCACCCTTGTCGCCGCGTCCGGCGTCGAGCCAGCGCTCCAGGTGGAGTTCGGCGAGCAGGCCGGCGTTGAGGCTGCCCGGCTGCGCGGTGCGCAGGCATTCCTGGGCGAAGGCGTGGGCGTCGTCCCAGTTGCCGCCCCACTTGGGGCACAGCTGCTGCAGCAGCCGGGCCTGCCCGGTGAAGTGGCCGGGGTGGGCCGCGACGAGGCGGTCGTAGCGGCGGCGGGCCTCGTTCTGGCCGAGCTGCAGGCCCTTGGCGGTGCTGAGCCGCTCGGCCCAGGCCGGGTCGAACGTCGGGTCGAGGGCGGTGGCCCGGATCAGCAGTGGCTCGGCCTGGCGCAGGTGCTCGTGGAAGGCGGCGAACTGCTCGCGGCTGACGTGCTCGGCGCCCTTGGCGGTGCGTATCTCCGAACCCATCTCGACCAGGCGCGTGCCGAGCAGCGTCAGGGCGAGCACGTCGTCCGGTGCCGCGTGCACCAACTGGCGCAGCGGATGCTCGACCCCGGCGACCTCGCCGACGGCCTTCACGACGAACGTCCGGTCCGTTCCCGGCGGCAGCGACGCGACGTACTGGCGGATCGAGGGCCAGTCGCCGGACGCGGCGGCCTGGCGCAGCCAGCCGACCTCCGGGTGCGCGGAGACGATGTCGAAGTCGGGCGGAGGCAGGGGTGCGGCCGGTGGCATGGCCGGATCCTAGCGAGGCGGGACCGCGTCCTCCCACTCGGCTTCGGCTCGGCCGCTGTCGCTGTCGGGGCTGGTCAGAGGGTATGTCCGAAGAAATCCGGATCGTCGGGCTCCGGACGGTCGGTCCCGATCGCCCGGTGCTGGGCGACGTCTTCGGCGACGGCCGGTTCACGCGCCCCGACGAGGACGCCGAGCAGCTGGAACGCCCGGACGCCGCGCCGGGCGCCGCGCCCCGCTAAACGGAGAGGCACCTCCTTCTTGACGCCCCGCCATTGACTCCTTCGGCCTCGGCGTCGACTTTGGACAGATGTTCAGAACATCCGTTCAGAGAACAGATGGTGAGCCGGCCGACGGAGCGGTGGACGTCGCGGTCGTCGGCGCGGGACTGGCCGGGATGGCGACGGCGTTGCGGCTGCAGGCGGCCGGACTGTCGACCGTGGTGCTGGAGGCGCACGGCCATCCCGGCGGGTGCGCGGGCTGGTTCCGCAAGCGCGGCTTCTCCTTCGACGTGGGCGCGACCACGCTCGTCGACTTCGGCCCGGGCGGGGTCGGCGCCGAACTGCTGACAAGCGTGGGCCTGGGTCCGCTGGACGCGGAGCCGCTGCCCGGCTACCGCGCCTTCCTCCCGGACCGCGACCTGGTGCTGTACCGGGATCCGCAGCGCTGGCACACCGAGCGCCTGCGGGTCCTCGGTGACACCGAGGCGCACCGGCGGTTCTGGGCGCTGCTCGACGAGCTGGCCGACGTCTTCTGGCGCGCCAGCCGCGCAGGCGTGACGCTGCCGGTACGCGACCCCGCGACGGCCTGGCGCGACGCCCGGGCCGTGGGACTGGGCCAGCTGCCCCTGGCGCGGTACGTCACCTGGACGATGGGCGACGCGCTGCGCCGTCACGGCCTGCGTGAGGACGCTCCGCTGACCGGCCTGCTCGCCATGCTCGTGGAGGACACCGTGCATGCGGGGCTGGACCGGGCGCCGTTGATCAACGCCGCACTCGGGGTGACCATCCGGGGCGCCGGACTGTACCGGCACTCCGGCGGGATGCACGGGTTCTGGCGCGGACTGCTGTCCCGCTACCGCGAGCTGGGCGGGCAGATCCGCTTCGCGTCCATGGTCACGGCGGTGGCGGGCCGACCGGGCGCCTACACGGTCACGACCCGGCGCGGGGTGGTCGCCGCCCGCCGCGTGGTCCTCGCCGTCCCCGCGCAGAGCGCCGCCCGCGTCTGCGCGGGCCTCCCGCTCGCCGCGCGGCTCGCCCGCTTCGTGCGTCGTGACGCGGACGCGCTCGGCGGCGCGTGCGTCGTCTTCCTCGGCGTGCCGGAGGGGGAGGTCGCGGGCCAGGAGATGACACATCATCAACTGCTGGACAGCTACACGCGCCCGCTCGGGGAGGGGAACAACATGTTCGTGTCCGTCTCCGCCGCGGGCGACACGGCCAGTGCGCCACCCGGCCACCGGGCCGTGATGCTCTCCACCCACACCGAGCTGTCCTCCTGGCGGGGCCTGGACGAACCGGCGTACCAGCAGCGGAAGAAGGAGCTCGGCGAGCACCTGGTCGCCCGGGCCCGGCAGGCCTATCCGCAGCTGGGGGAACGTGCCGTCTACGCCTCGGTGGCGACACCGCGGGCCTACGCGCGGTTCGCCCAGCGCCCGTTCGGGGCCGTGGGCGGCCCGCGCCAGCACCCGGGCAACGCCAACCAGCACGCCGTTCCGCACGACCTCGCCGGACGCGGCAGCGGACTGTGGCTCGTGGGCGACTCCACCTGGCCCGGTCTCGGGACGGTCGCCTGCGTGCTCTCCAGTCGGATCGTCGCGGAGGGCATGCTGCGCGAGCGGGGGTTCCGCCGGTGACCGCCCCGGCGGCCGCCCGCAACCCGCGCCACCGCCCGTCCGACGCGCCGACGTTGACCGAGCTCGGCGAGGACCTGCTGCGGACCTCGCCCCGACAGCGCATCGTCGCACTGACCCGTCCCGCCGGTTGCGTCGCGCTCTTCGCCGTCGCCGCCGGGCTGGGATGGTGGTGGGCCACACCGCCGCTCGTCTTCGCGGTGTTCGTCTGCGTCGTGACGACGACGCACGACGTGGTGCACCGCACGCTCGGCCTCTCCGCGCGGGCCACGGAGGCGGCGCTGTTCGTCCTGGGGCTCTTCCTGCTGGAGAGCGGTCACGCCTACCGGGCCACGCACACCCGCCACCACGGGTTCTTCCCGCACCACGACGATCCCGAGGGAGCCCCGGCCGACCTCGGTCTGCTCGGCGCGATCTGCCAGGGCCCGGTCTTCCTGCCGCGCCTGTGGTGGTGGGCCTACCGGCGCGCCGGCTCCGCCGCCGCACGGCGGTGGCTGCTCGCCGAGGCGGCGGCCCCCTTCGTCGCGTTCGCGGCCGGGGCGCTCCTGTGGCCCGACGCTCCCGGCGTGCTGCTCTACGCGTGCCTGGTCACCGTCGGCAGCTGGGTGTATCCGCTGCTGACCGTGTACCTTCCCCACCACGGTTACGGGGACTCGCCGTTGACCTGGACCCGCACACTGCGGGGTCGCCTCGTACCGGCGCTCTTCCTGGAACTGACCTACCACCTGGAGCACCACTTGTACCCCGAGGTCCCCAGCCACCACCTGCCGGAGCTGGCCCGCCGTCTCGACGGCTACCTGAGCGGCCACGGCGTCCGGCCGGTGCGCGTTGTCTGAGCCCGGACGGACCGAGCGCCGGTCGGACACCCGCACCCGCGTCGTCGAGGCCGCGCTGGCCTGCCTGGCCGCCCACGGGTTCGGCGGCACCACCGCCCGCGCGGTCGCGCAGTGCGGCGATTTCGCGCCCGGCGTCATCTACTACCACTTCGACGACCTGGACGACCTGATCGTCGCCGCCCTCACCCACAGCTGCACCGGCCGTCTCGGCCGCTACCGCGAGGCCCTCGACGGAGTCGACCGGGCTCGCCCTGCCGTCCGCATCCTGCGCGAGCTGTACGCCGAGGACGTGGCGAGCGGTCACGTCGCCGCCGTCTGCGAGATCTACGGCGGCGCCCGCCCCGGCACCCGGCTCGCCGACCGGCTCGCCGTCGAGACCACCCGCTTCGAGCAACTGGCCGAGGAGCTGCTGACCACGCTGCTGCGCGGCAAGCCGCTCGCCACCCTGGTCAGGATCCCCGTCGCGGCGCGCGCGGCGGTGGCGTTCTACCTCGGCCTGGAGACCCTCACCCACCTCGACCAGGACCGCAGCCGCCCTGCGGACCTCTTCGCCCAGGCCGAGCGCGCGGCGGCCGTCTTCGACCGCATCCCGCGCGTCCGCAGGAGACGCCACTGACCACGGCTCTTTCGACCACCGCGGAGCGTTCGACGGCCCGAAGACGTAACCGCCCGCGCACGGCGCTCCCGACGTCGGTCAACCCGACGTCGGTCTGCCGTTCGGCGAACGGTCAGGGCATGACCCGGCCGGCGTCAGATCTCGCCGGCCAACTTCCACAGATGCACAGCCGTCCGGTCCTTGGAGACCGTGTACCACGCGCCGTCCCCCGCAGAACGGGCCGGCCCGGAGACAAGGAAGGGGTAGGAGATTTCGCCGCGCAGGGTCATCTCCTGCACGTCGACCAGCCAATGGCGGGCCGTGCCGTGCGGGGCGTCGCACTCGGAGGTGCCGGCAACGATGGTGTTCTCATCCACGAAGGCCGCGTCGTAGTCCCAGTAGACCCTGTCGTCGCCCGTGTCACGCGGGTGCGACGGCACCGTGCCCTGGGCGTTCAGTTCTCGCAGGAGTGAGCCGTCCTCCGCCCGGTGGAGGCCGAGCGACCACTGCCCGGCGTCGACGGTCAGGAGGTGCCGGCCGGCCGGGCTCACCGCGAGGAGGACCAGATCGAACCCGATCTGCGCGGCGGTCAGTTGCCGCCCGTCCCAGCGTCCCCACAGCGCGGGCGATCCCTCCTCGCCCTCGCCGACACTCAGCCCCATCTGCGCCGGATCCAGATGGGGAGTGTGCTCGGAGTGGGAGGCCGCGGTCGTGGTGTTCACGCGCCCCAGGACTCTTCCGTCCATGGCGTCCAAGACCACCCATAGTTCCTGGTCGTCCTCCGTGTCCCCGTCGCCGCCCAGCGGTGCCCGGACGTGCGCCCAGACAAGCCTGCCGCCCGCACTCACGGCGACTGAGCCGCCGTCAGCGTAGAGATGGTCTTCGTCGTGCGCGTATGCGTCGAAGGATGGGTGCAAGAGCGGGCAACCTCCGCACCAGCAGCCATGCCGCACCTCCCAGCGCGTCGCACCGGTCGCGTCCACCGAACGCACCGCGTGCACGCCCGCGAACACCGCGGCATCCCGCTCCGGCGACACCGTCACCGATCCGAAGCGGCGCGGCCAGGGCGCCGGGAAACGGACCTCGGAGGCTCGACCAGCGGGGAGCACGTCCATGTCGAGGGCCACCACTTCGGTGTCGTCACGCTGAACGAGAAACCTGCGATCGGGCCAGTGCAGGACCTGCGGAGCCCCTGAGGACGCCGGGTCCATGGGAGCGGCGATGGTGGTGACGAGACGGACGGAGATGGTCACGGTTCTTCCAGCCACGGACGACGAACGATGCGAGAGCCTGACGTCCTACCCTATGGGGAGGTGCGACGCCGCCCGACGGATCAGTGCCGCGACAGGGCTGTCACACCACGCTGCTCACCGGCCCCTGGCGCGGCCTCCGACTGACGGACAGCACGCCTTCAATCTCGGCCACTCGACGAGGCATGCCGCCGACGTCGGAGGCGGGGTCCGTCACGAATCGGCTCAGGCGATGTGCACTCCGGCCTGAAGGACTACCTCCCAGCGTCCCGAGTCCGGCGGTACGAGCAGCAAGCCGCTGGCGTGCGACTCTTCCCGTCGCCTTCGTTCTGCCTGTTCTGGCACCGGCCCGGGATCACCGGCTGGTGCCCCGAACGGCAAGGCAGTTGAACTGGGCCGCACCACGACCCAGTGACCATTTGTCGGACGGAGCCTAGTACTCCAGCTGTAGATCGCGATCTTGCTGCTGGGCGTGGCGTACGATCGCGCGGCACAGGTATGGCGGTGATCGAGGTCGGGAGTAGCGGCGCGATGGCGACGGAGAGCGGAGACCTTCCGGAAGACCCCGATGAGTTGTACCGGCTGCTGATGCGCGGTGCGAGCACGGTGTGGCAGGTGGAAGCCGCCGAGCGCTTGATCTTCCAGGTCGGCACTCTGCGACAGTGGCTCGTCGGCAACGGTTTCATCAGGCTGGAGGGCGATCGGCCGCGTCCGTGGGCGTCCACGCACTTCGATGAGGCGCTGGCGAAGGTGCTGGAGCTCAGTCGTGACGGCCGCGCGTTCGAGGCGACCGGTCCGGGGCGATCGGAGCGCGCCGTCCTGCTCGTCGCGGCAGGCTTGTCGGGCCAGGCGAGGATCGACACCCTGCGCCACTTCATGCCGGACCTGGAGGAAGACCACGCACGCCTGGTCGCTGAGGCCATGATGTACGCGGCCGGGCTGATGGACGGCGCGGCCGATCCCACCGCGCACGAGGCGGACGGACCTGGCACCGGACCGAATGCCAGAGCGCACGAGCGCCGGATCCTGTGCACTGACTGATCGATCTGTTGTCGCGCTCACGGGTGGTCGGTCCTCTGACGCTCGTTGTGGCTGCGGCGCGCTCTGGCCTGATGGCGTCGCCTCCAGTGGGACCAGTGAGGCGGTGGGCAACCTCGTGGGCGGGCCGGGCGGCCAGGGCCGCGAAGAGATGCTGGATCTCGTTGCAGGTCAGCGGGACCGGACCCGTCGGAGCGGGCCGGTGGCCGCGCTCTTCTGCACTGGTGACGGCCAGAAAGGCGTGCGCGAGCATCGCGAGGGTGACCCAGCGGTGCCACGACGTCCACCGTCGGAGCTGGTGCTCGACCCGGACGGACGCGCACCACCTGCGCCGTCACATTCACAGCGGAGCCTGGGACCTGACGGCGCTGGTCCGCCTCGACCTCGAGCCCACCCGCGGACCACTGCGCGGGTTCACCCTGGAGGCCCTCCTCTCCCACGACGGCGTGGAGTTCGCCCGGTGCACCGGGCACGCCTCCGTCGTGTCCGACGCCGCCTACCGCCGACTGCGCGGCCCCCGGCTGGCCGCGCGTCCGACGGCCGCCTCCCCCGCCGCCGGGCTCCGCCCGACCGCCGACCAGGTCGGGGTCCGCGACGCCTGCGACGTGCTGCTCGCCCGCACCCCGGAGGGCCGGCTGCGCCTGCACGTGGAGGACGACGGCCACCCGGTCTGGTTCGACCACCCCAGCGACCACGTCCCGGGGATGGTGCTGCTGGAGGCGGCCCGCCAGTGCTCGCGCCTGCTCGGCTCGACGACGGCCCGCCCGGACGCCGTTCCGGGCCTGACGCTGAGAACCACCCGGTTCTGCGAGTGGGACGGCCCGGTCCTGCTGCGGCACGAGCCACGCCCTCACGGCGCCCGCGTGACCTTCGAGCAGGACGGCGACGCGGTGGCGGAGGTCGACCTCGACCTGCCGTGACGCCACGGCGCGCGGGGCCCGGGGTGCGAGGCGCGGCGGAACGGGGCGGCACAGCACGGTCGACCTGGCCGGCCACGGCGCTAGCATGCGGCGACGGCGAGGGCGGGACGACGAGGATGCTGCGATGAACCTGGAACTGCACCACCTGCGCACGCTCCGCGCCATCGCCGAAGCCGGCAGCGTCAGTCGGGCCGCGGTGGTGCTGGGTTACTCGCAGCCCGCGATCAGTCGGCAACTGCGCAGGATCGAGGAGTACTTCGGCGAGACGCTGTTCCAGCGCGGCCCGTCCGGCGTCGAGCCCACCGCGTACGGCGCCGAACTTCTCGCCGAGGCGGGCGAGGTGCTCGCCCACGCCGACGCCCTCGCGCGCCGCGCCGCGAGCCGCCACCGGGGCACGCGCCCCGGATTGCGGCTCGCGGCGACGAACACTCCGATCCTGCCGGGCATGGTGAGCCGGGTGCACAGCCGACTCCCGGACCTGGGGCTGCAGTTGAACAGCGCCTACGGCTCGCCCGCCATGGTGGCGCTGCTGGAGCAGGGCCGGCTGGACGCGGCGATCGCGGCGGACTATCCGGGCCAGGAGCTGTGCCTTCCGGAGTCGGTCACCGGACGGGGCATCGTGACAGAGCCGTCGTTCGTCGCACTGCCGAGCGGGCACCGGCTGCGGCAGCGTCCCGAGGTGGCCCTCGGGGAGCTCGCCGAGGACGCCTGGTTTCTCACCCCCGACGACGGGGCCGGGTGGCACGAGGTGTTCTACGGGGCGTGCCAGGACGCCGGGTTCCGTCCGGCGCCGGTCCACGAGTTCCTGGGCGACACGCTCCAGCTCCAGGACATGGTCGCCCAGGGGCTGGGAGTGGCGGCGGTCCAGGCCACCCGCGTCCCCGTACCGGGTGTCGTCATCAAGCCGCTGACCGGCCGTCCGCTGCGCTGCCGCTACGTCCTGCTGTGGCACCGCGACCGCGTGGACGAGGAGCTCGCGGAGACGCTTCTCGGCGCCGCCACCGCCGCCTACCGGGACCTGATCACCCAGGCGTCGCACCTGCAGGCCTGCGCTTCCTGGCTCTGACTGCCGGCCGCACGTCCCGACCGGTCGGGGCATGCACGGAGGGCATGCACGGAGCGCATGGCCATTGAGCCATATGGCATGTCACACGCTATTGAACGCCGGGTGAACCGCGTGAGACGGTGCGTCGGCGCCCCGCCCGCCCGAGCCGCACGAGGGCGTCGTCCCCCACCCGACCCTCCCACCGCCCGGAGTTGACCATGCGTCAATCCTTGCGTCTGCCCAGATTCCTGGCAGGCGTCGCCGCAGCGAGCACAGCCCTCGTCGGCCTGCTCGCCACACCGAGCCTCGCCGCCCCGGCGACCCGGCCGGCCCCCCGACCCAAACCGACGCACGCCGTGTCGCGGCTGCTGCCGCCCAGCGGGACCGCCACACTCGGCACCTCCAGCCAGTCCGCCGTGCAGGACCATCGGCTGCCGGCCGCCCTGCTGCCCCCGCACAGCCCGCTGACCGCACCCAGGAGCAAGCCGCACACGCACGCCGCACTCGCCCACGCCGCAGCCACCGCCGCCTCCTGCACCCCGGCGGACTTCAGCGGCAGAACCGGGGCGGCACTCGTCTCCTTCGTGGAGTCCGCGGGCCAGGACTGCCTCAACACGCTGTTCCCGCTCACCGGGCCGACCGCCGCCGCGGTCTTCAGCGAGAACCAGATGCTGACCATAGCCAACGGCCTCAAGAGCGTCGCGGCCGGCTACACCGGCGACGACTCGGGCGGCGCCTACGAGTTGGGCTATTTCCTGCAGGCCGGGTACTACGTGCAGTGGTACGACGGCACCGACGTCGGCAGTTACGACGCCACGCTGACCGGGGCGGTGGCCTCGGCCCTGGACACCTTCGTCGCGAGCCCGCACTTCCTGGACGTCAGCGACGGGAACGGCCAGGTCGCCGGCGAGATGATGATCCTCAGTGACAGCGCCAACCTGCAGGCCCGCTACCTGGGCACCTACGCGCGGGTGCTGAACGCCTACACCAGCGCGTACAACTCCTCGTGGTACATGACGAACTTCGTCAACAGCGTGTTCACGCCGCTGTTCCGTGGGCACCAGAACCCGGACTACGTCGCCGCCGTCACCGCCGATCCGAGCATCATCACCACCCTCGACACCTTCGCGCTGAACCACACCGGCCTGCTCGGCACCGCGCAGTCGTTCCTCGACGCCAACGCCGGCCTGGAGGCGTCCCGCTTCATCGAGCACGCGGCCCTGCAGGCCACGGTCCGCCCGCTGATCAAGGGCCTCCTCGACGCCTCCTCCATCACCGGCCCCACCGCACCGCTCTGGGTCGGCGTCGCCGGCATGGCCGCCTACTACGACCAGGGCAACTGCGCCTACTACGGCGTGTGCAACCTGCCGCAGCAACTGACGGCCGCCGCACTGCCGATCAGCCACACCTGCGACGCCACCCACACCATCCGCGCCCAGTCGCTCACCGCCGCCGACCTCGCTGCCGTCTGCACCAGCCTGGAGCACCAGGACGCCTTCGTCCACGGCCTGGTGAAGGACAACGGGCCCATCCCCGGCCAGTACGAGTCGTCCCTGCAGATGGTCGTCTTCGCCAGCCAGCAGGACTACCAGACCTACGCCGGCGGGATCTACGGCGTCAGCACCAACAACGGCGGCATCACCCTCGTCGGCAACCCGACCGACCCGACCAACCAGCCGCTCTCGCTGACCTACCAGTGGCCCACCGACAACGGCTTCACCGCCCGGATCTGGAACCTCAACCACGAGTACACGCACGCCCTCGACGGCCGCTACGACATGAAGGGCACCTTCTCGCAGCAGATCGCCGTCCCCGACGTGTGGTGGATCGAAGGTGTCGCGGAGTACGTCTCCTACACCTACCGCGGCGTCACCGACACCTGGGCGCTGGGCGAGGCCCCCAAGCACACCTACGCCCTCAGCACGCTCTTCCAGAACACCTACACCAACAGCGACCAGACCCGCACCTACGCCTGGGGCTACCTCGCCGTCCGCTACATGGTCGAACGTCACCCCGACGTCGTGGCCGCCATGCTGGCCCACTTCCGCACCGGCGACTACACGGGCGGCTACGCGGTCTACAACTCCATCGGCACCGCCTACGATGCCGACTTCGACTCCTGGCTCGGCTCCCTCGCCACCGGCGCCTCGCCGTGCACGTCGACCAACCCCCAGGAGATGGGCCAGAACTGCTACCGGGCCGTCCAGCCCGAGACCCAGGGCAACGTCGCCTACTACTGGCTCTGGCTCCCGGCCGGCACCTCGACCCTGACCGTCAGCACCAGCGGCGGCACCGGCACCGCCTACCTCCTCTACGACCCGGACACCTGGGCCGCTCCCGGCACCTACACCCAGGGCTCGTTCGACAACGGCACCACGCAGACGCTCACCGTCAGCAACACCCAGGCCGGATACCGCTACATCAGCCTGTACGCGCAGACGGACTTCAGCGGCGCCACCCTCACCACGCGGTACTGACCCGAACACCGACCCCAACGTTTTCCCGACGTCGTTCGTGTTCAGTCAGTGAAGGGGCTCGGTGACCACCGCGACGGTGGTCACCGGCCCGTCCTGACGAACGTGAGGGAACAAAGCGTGATCCCTGATCAGACGAGTGCCGCACCGCGCGGGCGGTCCATACGACGGCGGGCCGTGGCGGCCGCAGCCGTGACCGCGGCCGTGGCCACGGCCGGGGCGGTGCTGCCGAGCGCGATGGCCGCCACTCGGCCCGCCGCCCACCCGGCGCAGAGCGCGGCCGGGGGCAGCGTCACCGGCCCGCAGATGGTCGCCCTGCTCACCCACGTGCTGCCCGCGCACGGCAAGGTCAGCGACGGGACCGGGCGCGGCCTCAAGGACAAGGGGTGGCCGAGCCCCTACGGCGACGGCCTGTACGAGCCGACGGCCTGGGTCAAGTACGACGACGGGCACGGCCCGGCGGGCATCTGGGTGGACGTCACCCGCTGGAACCGGCCCGACGCCCACCTGGAGCCGTTCACCTGCAAGCCGGTCGGGCCTTCGGGCAGCAACCGGCACTGCACCGTGGAGCACCTGGCCGGCGGCGCCGTGCTCAACCTGACGCGGCAGGACTACCCGAACCCGCAGGGCGGCTGGGAGCGCATCTGGACCGCCACCTACGCCCGCCACGACGGCGGCCGGGTCGTGCTCCAGGAGTCCAACTCCGTCTACGACAAGCAGCCCGCCACCCGCGTCAACCCGCCGCTGACGCTCGCCCAGCTGCAGGCCGCGGCCACCAGCCCGGTGTGGACCCGGGTGATGAACGAGATCCCCGCGGCCGACGCCCAGCCGAGCAACCTCAACACCCCGTTCGGCCCCGACGGCATCGGCGCGATCTTCTACCGGCTGATCCCCGCGGGCTTCAGCATCTCCGGGGCCACGGGAAGCATGTTCCCCGAGCCCGGCAACACGATGGTGCTGCGGGACGCCCACGGCCGCGGCAGTGTCTACAACACCGTCGACTCCTCGAACTCGGCGGCCTTCCTGTCGAGCCGGTTCCACAAGCAGTTCCCGCACGCGACGGCCCTGCCCGGCGGTGGCTGGCTCGGCGTCAAGAAGGTCGCCGGTCCCCACGCGGGCACCGAGCAGTACTGGGTGGCCGTGTACCGGGGGCACTCCATCGTCACGGTCATCGCCCTCAACAGCGTCGGCCCGGACGGCACCCGCACGCGCCCGACCCCGGTGCTGAGCATCGCCCAGCTGACGGCGATCGCCGAGAGCCCCACCTGGAGCGCCGCGAACTGACCGGTCCACCCGGTCGGACCAGGGCCTGTCCGCCGGACGGGCCCTGGCACCCGCCCTCCCCGGTCCGGCGGGACCGGGGAGGGCGGGCGTGGCCGTAGCATCGGGCGGTGGACCACCAGCCCGCAGGGACGGAGAGCCCGGTGTCACGCGCGAAGCTGCTGTACTCGATGACCGTCTCGGTGGACGGCTTCGTCGCCGACCGCGAGGGCCGGATCGACTGGTCGGCCCCCGACGAGGAACTGTTCCGCGCCCACCTCGCCCGGGTCAGCGAGCTCGGTGCCACGCTGTTGGGCCGCCGACTCTACGAGACGATGCTGGTGTGGGAGACCGACCCCTCCCTGCGCGGCAGCGAGGCCGGAGCCGCCTTCGCCGACGTCTGGTCCGCGCTGCCGAAGGTCGTCTTCAGCCGCACCCTTCACAGCGTCCAGGGCAACGCGCGCCTCGCCCGCGCCCCGCTGGCCGAGGAGATCGAAGCGACCCTCGACGCATCCGACGGACCCGTCGAGATCGGCGGCGCCGAGCTCGCGGGCGCGGCCGTCACGCTCGGCCTCGTGGACGAGCTGCGGATCTTCCGCTGTCCGATCGTCCTCGGCGGCGGCACGCCCTACCTGCCGCCACTCACCGAGCCGCTGCGGCTGGAGCTGCTGGAGGCCAGGACGTTCCCCTCGCGCATTCTCTACGAGCGCTACGCGCGCGTCTGACCGCCACCGGTCGGGGCCTCCGCCGCCGGCAGGCCCACGGTGACGCGCAGCCCACCACCCGGTCGCGGGGTCAGCGCGAGGGCGCCGTCGTGCGCCTGGGCGATGCTGCGCACGATGGCGAGGCCGAGGCCTACCCCGGCGTGGTCGCTGTGGACCCGCTCGGTGCCGCGCCGGAACGGCTCGGTCAAGGTCGCGACCTGTGCCGCGGTGAGCTGCTCCCCGGTGTTCTCCACGGTGAGCAGGGCGCGGTCGCCCCGCACGGCGGTGTCGATCCACACCCGGCCGCCCGTCGGCAGGTTGTGGACGATCGCGTTGTGCACCAGATTCGTGGTCAGTTGCAGCAGCAGCGCGGGCGATCCGACGGTGAGGGTGGTCAGCTCGCCGCCGGTCTCGAGAGCGACGCCGTGCTTCTCCGCCAACGGCAGGAGCGTCTCGGTGGCCTCCTCGGCCGCCAGGGACAGGTCGACCCGCTCGCGGGTGAAGCTCCGCTGCTCGGCGCGGCCGAGCAGCAGCAGCGCCTCGGTGAGGTCGATCGCTCGGGTGTTGACGACCTGCAGGCGGGCCAGGAGCTCTTCGGTGTCGCGGTCGGGATCGGTGCGGGCCACCTCCAGCAGTGCCTTCGTGGTCGCCAGCGGGGTGCGCAGCTCGTGCGAGGCGTTTGCCGCGAACCTGCGTTGCTCGGCGACGTGGGCGTCGAGCCGGGCCAGCATGGTGTCGAAGGCGTCCGCGAGCTCGCGGAACTCGTCGCGGCGGCCGGGCAGCCGGATCCGGTGGGAGAGCGATCCGGTCGCGGCCAGGCGGGTGGCGTCGGTGATCCGCGCGACGGGTGCGAGCATGCGACCGGCCAGGAACCATCCGCCGACCAGGCCGAGCAGCAGCAGGACCGCCATCACGACGGCCGCCCGCGGCGCGAACACGCGCAGCAGCTCGGACCGGACGGGGAAGACGCCCGGAGTGGCGGTGCCACCGGTGGAGCCGGGCACGATCAGCGCGCGCTCGGGGACGTAGCGCAGCAGGAACACCCACACCGCGGCGAGCAGCAGCACGCCGGCCAGCAGCAGGAACCCGGTGTAGCTGAGCGTCAGCCGGAGCCGGACGCTCGGCCCCGGCGCCCTATCCACGGGCCGCCCCGTCGGCGCGGTCATCCTGCGGGGGCGCGTCGATCCGGTACCCGACGCCCGGCACGGTCGCGACGATCCACGGCTCGCCCAGGCGCTTGCGCAGCGCGGAGACGGTGATGCGCACGGCGTTGGTGAACGGGTCGGTGTTCGCGTCCCAGGCGCGTTCCAGCAGCTCCTCGGCGCTGACGACGCCGCCCTCGGCGGCGACGAGGACGTCGAGCACCGCGAACTGCTTGCGGGTGAGCGGCACGTAACGCCCGTCGCGGTAGACCTCGCGCCGGAACGGGTCCACGCGCAGACCCGCGATCTCCCGCACGGGCGGCCTGCTGTGGCCGCGCCTGCGGTCCAGGGCGCGTAGCCGCAACGCGAGCTCCTGCAGGGCGAACGGCTTGGTGAGGTAGTCGTCGGCGCCGAGCTCGAACCCGGAGGCCTTGTCGTCCAGCCGGTCGGCGGCGGTGAGCATCAGGATCGGCATGCCGCTGCCGGACGCGACGATGCGCCGGGCGATCTCGTCCCCCGACGGCCCGGGGATGTCACGGTCGAGGACGGCGATGTCGTAGCTGTTGACGCTCAGCATCTCCAGGGCGGTGTCGCCGTCGCCCGCGATGTCGGCGGCGATGGCCTCGAGACGCAGACCGTCACGGACGGCCTCGGCCAGGAAGGGTTCGTCCTCGACGATCAGCACGCGCATCCCCTGATGCTACGAGCAGGCGTGTATGCGCGGCGTATCGAATTCCGCATACGCGCCGACAACGGCGAGCCGTGTTGACTGGCGCCATGACCAGCACTCCGCCCACCGCGCCGCCCTCGAACGACCACCGATCGGACGGTGGCGACGCCGCCTCCGGGACCTCCCGGGCGGCGCGCGCCCGTGGTCGCGTCCGCGGCCTGGTCCGCCGTGGGGCGCGGGCCGCAGCCCGGCCCGGGACCTGGCGGCGCGGCCCGCTGCTCACGGCGTCGGCGCTGCTGCTGGGCCTGTTGATGCTGCTGCACGGACAGCTGCCGAACGGGTTCGGGAATCTGGGCAGCCTGGTGGAGACGTTGCTGCCGTGGTTCGGCGGGTTCGTCCCGCTGCTGCTGGCGGCGGCGCTGTGGCGCCGCTCCCCCGCCACGGTGGTCGCGCTGCTGCTGCCGGTGGTGGCGTGGGTGACGCTCTTCGGCGGGCTGCTGGCCGACAAGTCCCACGCGGGCGGCGACCTCACCGTCGCCGAGCAGAACGTCAACGCCGGCAACCCGGACCCGGCCGGCACCGCCCGCTCCCTGGCCCGCTCCGGCGCGTCCCTGCTGGCCCTGGTCGAGCTGACCCCGCGGGCCACCGCCGACTACGAGCGGGGGCTGGCCGGCACGTACCCGTACCACACGGTGCAGGGCACGGTCGGTCTGTGGAGCAGGCTGCCGCTGTCCGACACCCGGACGATCGACATCATGGACTTCGGACCGCTGGCGGCCCGGAAGCCGGCCGCCGCCAAGCTGACCGCGAACCGCGCGCTGCGCACCACGGTGGCCACGGACCGGGGCCCGCTCACGGTGTACGTGGCGCATCTGGGATCGGTCCGGGTGACGCCCCGGACGGGCTTCTGGACCACCTCGCGGGACATCGGCGTGCAGGCGCTGGCCGCGGCCGTCGCCGCCGATCCGAGCCCGCGGGTGCTGCTCCTCGGCGACCTGAACGGCACCGTCGACGACCGCGAGCTCGGCGGCCTCACCTCGCAGCTGCGCTCGGCCCAGGTCGCGGCCGGGAACGGCTTCGGCTTCACCTGGCCGGCGGCGTTCCCGATGGTGCGCATCGACCAGATCCTGGTGCGCGGCCTCACCCCGGACAGCTCCTGGATCCTGCCGGCCACCACCAGCGACCACCTGCCGATCGCCGCCCGTCTCAGCTGGTGAGGCCTGCGGCCTGCGCGACCCGCTCCATCAGCGCGCGCACCCCGGCCTTCGTCGCCTCGTCGACCCCGGACAGCACCACCGTGTAGTCGGTGCCACCCCGGACGGTGACCACGGCCTGCGTGTCGTGGACGACGACGCCCGTCACCAGCGCGACATGCACGCGGTTCCCTTGCCTGGCGGCATGCCCGAACAGCTCCAGCACGCGCCCGTCGAAGGAGACGACGCTGTTGCCGACGACGACGTCCTGCGGTGGCGAGGATTCCATGGCCGCCGATCATAGTGCGGCCTGGCCCGCCGGCTTCGCCCCCCATGCCAGGCACCGGCTCCGGACGTGCCGGCCCACTCCGACGTCTCCCCTCGTACCGGCCCGTCGGCCCACGATGCCATGCGCGGCCTGGCAGCATGACGGTATGGAACGCGTGCTTGGTATTGGTGGTTACTTCCTGCGCTCCGTCGCCGATCCGGAGGCCCTGGGTGCCTGGTACCGGGACTGCCTCGGTCTGGACGCGGACGAGAACGGCCTGTGGCACCCGGACGCGGGCCCGACGGTGTTCGCCACCTTCGAGCCCGGCACCGACTACTTCGGCTCCCCGACCCAGCAGATCATGCTCAACTTCCGCGTCCGCGACCTGGATGCGATGCTCGCGCAGCTGCGGGCCAAGGGCGCGGACGTGGACGCGGAGACACAGGAGATGGACGGGGTGGGCACGTTCGGCTGGGTCACCGATCCCGAGGGCCGCCGGATCGAGCTGTGGCAGCCCGCCTGACCGGAGTGACCGGCCTCAGGCGGCGGGCGCCCCGAGCGGGAGTGCGGCACGCCGGGTGGCCCCCGGTCCGGGGCGCGGGCGCTGCTCGTCGCCGTGACCGTCGCCGGGGCCGCGGGCCGACTTGACCCGCTGGCGCAGCGCCTGGGGTCCGCCCGCGCGGAAGCGGGCGAGCCAGGCGCGGACGAGATCGGGGTTGAGCCGCAGCGCCTCGGCCGCGTCGCGGATCGTGGACCGGTCGCAGGCCAGCACGATGCGCGCCCGGATCGCCAGCGCTCGCGAGGTCGCGCCCGGCAGGGTCCAGGCCTCGAGCCAGGCGCGTTCGGCGGGAGTGAGCACGAGCGGCTCCTGCTCGCCGCCGGGCGCGCCGGGAGCGAGCGGCGCCGACGGCAGCAGGACGGTGGAACCGTCGAGGTGGAAGACCGTCCGCAGGAGCACGGGCCCACCGGGGCTCTGGAGCACCCGCTCGACCCGGACCGACCCGGTGGCCGCCGGATCGGCGGCCTGCACGTGGACCCGGTCGGTGCGGCGCAGGGCGGGGAAGGCGGTGCGCAGCCCCCGGTGCAGGTCGCGCAGGTCGAGCTCGGTGGCCGGGCCCGAGGCGCCGTCGGCCCGCGTCCGCAGGCGGACGAGCGCGCCCGCAAGGGCGGGCGTCCGGTCCACGAGGAGCGGATGGAAGGTGGAGACGGACCGCTGGAGGCGGACCGCCTCCGGCGACTCGACGTCGTGCTCGAACACCACCGACTCGTGCTCGGCCGGGAGCTCCACCTCCCTTGCCCGGCCCTGGAGTTCGCTGAGCCTGCCACGGGCGCGCACCGGCCCGCGGGCGGGGACGAGCAGGCCGGGGAACTCGTCCTGCTCCTCCCCGGTCCCGGCGGGCGGCGGCAGCACGTGGGTGCCGAGACTGTCGCTCGCCAGGCGTCCCTCGGCGCGGAGCCGCAGGACGGCGGCGCGGATCGTCTGCCGGTTGGCGCCGAAGCGCTCGGCGAGGTCCCGCTCCGAGGGGATGTTGTGGCCCGGCGGGAACTCTCCGCGGCCGATGGCTTCCCCGATCTGGTCGGCGATGCGTGCGTACTTGTGGCGATCCGACGTGGACCGCTTGCTGGCCGGCATGTATGACCCCCCACAGGTCTTGTCCATGCATCGTCAAAGTGGATGGCGCAGGGCCATGATACACAATTGGTCTGGACCAATTGTGGCGGGAGGATTGCCCCTTCCGAACCGCCCGACCGGGTCCAACGGCACGCGCACGACAGGCCCTCGGCCACTGCCCGGCCCCGTACGGCGTGCCTAGCGTGGACGAGGTGGTCACTCCCTGACCCCCGCAGCACGCCGCGCACCCCGAGGAGATTCCCGTGCGTCCCCACCAGGCAGCCCAGATCGACACCATCCCGCCCCACCTGCGCGCACTGCTCGACGCGGACGAGCGACACGAGCTCGCACGCCGGCACGTCGTCGTCGGCGTGGCCGTGCTCCTCGTCCTGCTCTCGACGATCATCTCGCTGGCCGCCCTCCAGGCCGTCGCGCCATGACCGTCCTCCACGTCCCGGCGTTCGTACCCCCCACAGCGGACGAGGTCCTGCCCTGCACCCGGCAGCCCGACCTGTTCTTCGCCCCGGACGACGCGGCCGAGTCCACCCTCCAGCGCACCACACGCGTCGCCCAGGCCCGCCGCCTCTGCGACGCCTGCCCCGACCGGCGCCGCCACCAGTGCCGCACCTGGGCCCTGCGCCACCAGGAGTGGGGCATCTGGGGCGGCCACACCGAACGCGAGCACGGCTCCCGCGCCAGGTGAGCCCACCGCCACCGCGAGCCGCGAAGGGGGAGGCGGCAGCGTCCATCTCGACAACGCCGATGGCGACCGGAGAAACTCGCCCCCGTCGGCGCCCCGACGCATGGCAGAATCCAGCCATGACGACCCGAAGGGGCAATGCCGCGTAGGCCGCCCAGCGCTGTGCGCGCTCCACGACGCCCTCGTGACAGAGATCGGCGACGCGAGCAGATCGACGGTCTCGCCCGCGGCTCACAGGCGGCGGTGACTCGGCTCGAGGCCGGGAGACTGTGGTCGGGCGCAGTTTTCGATGCGCTCGTGACACTCCGCCGATTCCTCAGGAGCCCAGGGAGAGTGCTCTATCTCCCGTGGGCGAACTGCCCGTGCTGTGACGTGGTCTCGGCCCGCGACACGCTCGAGACGGCCTTGCTCGCGCTACCGCCTCGGGCCCGCGCCGATCTGCGCGTGATCGTCGACCGACTGGACGGCGAACTCCTGCGCCGGACTCTCGCGGAACCGCTGCCCCCGGCGGGTCCTTGGTGGCATCAGCGCCTGCGCGAGCAGTGAGGCGGGCGGCGGAGCCCGGGCGAGCACGCGCCTTCACGGCACGCGCAACCGCTACCCCTGCGCGTCCAGCAGAGCCTGGCCCGCCGTCGTGCGGTAGTAGAGCACGGACCGGCCGGCGCGGCGGCGTTCGACCAGGCGGGCCTCCCGCAGGATCCGCAGATGGCGGCCGACCGAGCCCAGCGGCAGGCCGGTGAGAGCGACCAACTGCGTGGTGCTGCACGGACTCTCCAGCCACGCGAGCAGCTCGGCCCTGGCCGAGCCGAGCAGTGCCGCCAGCGCGCCGGGCGCGCCCGCACCGTCCGCCGCGGCGGCCAGGACGCCCGAACACGGATACACCACCGCAAACCGGCGCCCGGATGCGGCAGGGACGGTGTCCGTGGTCACGTCCCAGCAGACCCAGCTCCGGGCGAAGGTCACCGGGACGAACAGCAGGCTCACCCCCGCCAGTTCCAGCGGCGGGCTCTCCCGGGTGGTGATCTGCAGGCGGTCGCCGCCCAGCCAGCGCATCCCCGGACGCATGTCGGCCAGCGCGGCGGCCCAGCCGCCCGCGGCGAGCCGCGTGGTGCGGGCGACGACGTCCGCCTCGGCGATGCCGCGGCGCCGCGGCCAGGTCGGCCGGACGCTCTCGCGCCACACCCGCTCCAGCAGATCGGCGGCCCGCCCCGGCAGGTCCTTGCGATCCAGCAGCCCGGCGGGCAGCCGCCCGTCCGACGACTCCACCAGATCGGCGCGGGCGACCTCTGCGGGCGTGCGGCGGATCCGGGCGAGCTCCTCCTCGAACCCCGCCCCGTCCCCTGACGGCGTCGGCGTGAGGAAGGTCGCGTTCCAGCGCGCCCCGAGCGCCGTCTCGACCAGCGCCGCCGTGATCGGGTCGGCGGCCAACCAGGCCCGGTAGTCGGCCAGATGGGCGTCCAACCAGGCGCGCTCACCTGGGTGGGCCGCCTTCGCGTCATGCAGGGTCTTCAGCGCCGCGACCGTCTCGGCGAGGGGCGAGGTCACGAACCGGCTCCCGGCGAGCGTGTCCGCGCTGACCTGCCACCAACCCATGTGGTTTCGCCTCCGTGCGAAAGTCTCACGCCCCGCCGATCATGCCAGACAGACTCCCCGCCCATGCGCACCTACCGCGACCTCTTCCGCACCCCGGAGTTCACCCCGCTGCTGCTCGCCTTCGCAGGACTGACCGGCGCGCAGACGGTCGGCGGGCTCGCCCTCGGCCTGCTCGTCCTCGACCGGACCGGCTCCCCGCTGCTCTCCTCCCTCGCCATGTTCGGACCCGCCCTGGCCCAGCTGCTGGGCGCGGCCACGGTGCTGTCCGGAGCGGACCGGCTGCCGCCGCGCGCGACGCTGACCGTCCTCGACCTGCTCTCGGCCCTGGCCACCGGGCTCCAAGCGATCCGGGGGCTGCCCGTGTGGGCGCTCTTCGCGGTGCTGCTCGCGCTGGGCCTGGCCGGATCGGTCGGCGGCGGCGTCCGCTACGGCCTGCTCCACGAGATCCTGCCACGCACGGGCTACCTGCTCGGCCGTTCGGTGTTCGGCATGTGCGCCGGGGCGGTCCAGATCGGCGGCTTCGCGGTCGGCGGCCTGCTCGTGGCGACGCTCTCACCACGCGGCGCGCTGCTCGCCGCGGCCGCCCTGCACCTGGCGGCAGCAGCGACGACCCGCTTCGGTCTGCGTCCGCGCCCGCCGCGCGCCACCGGCCGCCCCTCGGTCCCGCAGACCTGGCGCGCCAACGCCAGGCTGTGGTCCTCCCCTTCGCGCCGCAGCGTGCTGCTCGCGCTCTGGGTCCCGAACGGACTGGTGGTCGGGGTGGAGTCGCTCTACGTCCCCTACGCGCCGGGGAGCGCGGGGCTGCTCTTCGCCGTCGGGGCGCTCGGCATGCTCCTCGGGGACGCGGTGGTGGGACGTCTGCTCCCCTCGTCCTGGCGCCACCGGGCCGCGGTCCCGCTGTGCGCTCTGCTCGCCGCTCCCTACCTGCTCTTCGCTCTGCGTCCGGCCCCGGCGGCGGCAGCGGTCCTGGTGGCGATCGCCACCGTCGGCTACGGGTCCGGCCTGCTCCTCCAGGACCGCCTGCTGGCGCTCACCCCGGACGAGTCGAGCGGCCACGCCCTCGGCCTGCACAGCTCCGGCATGCTCGCCATGCAGGGCCTCGGCGCCACTGCGGCGGGCACCGCCGCCCAACTCACGTCCCCGGCCATCGGCATGACACTGACCGCGGCCGCCTCCCTGACGGTCACCGCGCTGCTGGCCCGACGGCTCTCTTGACGCACGGCCGCGCTCGGGGAGCGGCGGGTGCACACCTCGAGCAGGGGCCGGCTGTGCACGGTTGGCACCCGGCATTGTCCGACCGTTGCCGTACGTTGGTGCCGACCGACCGCATGTGCCGTCCCAGCCCGAGGAGTTCCATGGTCGACACCATCAACTCGCTCGCCTCCCGCGTCCATGAGCTGCTGGTGGCGAACCTGACCAATCCGGCGGCCTCGGCCGCCGACGTCGCCAAGGGCCTCCACGACGTCATCGCGCGCGCCACCGCGCTCGGTCCGGACGCGGCCTGGCTGGTCGGCGCCGGGCACAGCGGGCTCGCCGCCGTGGCCTTCCTGCACCGGCAGATCGACCGGGCGCTGTCCCATCTCGACGCCGCCGTCACGGCCGGGTTCAACGACTGCGTCGCCCTCCACGCTTCCGCGCTCCGGCCGCTGCACGAGGACCCCCGCTTCCGAGCGATCTACGAGCGGATCCGGATCACCATGGCCGACCTCGACGAACTCACCTGGATACACCAGGAGATGCACCACATGTCCCGGGACGCCGCGAGGGCCTCCACCGAGAACATCGGCCGCCTCGACATGGGGATCTCCCGGCTCCCCCAGGCCTTCATCCCGACCCGGGTGCCGAACACCCCCGGCGTCCGGATCGCCCGGATCGACCTCGCCGCCACGCAGACCGCGCTCCAACGCGCCATCATGAAGGCCAAGATCAGCCGCGCCGGGGGGAACGCCTCCATCAGCGCCGTCTCCTACAACCGGAACGACTCCCGCGCCCGCCAGGACGCCTGGCGAGCCGACGACCTGGACTCCCAGCGCCGCCAGGCCGCCACCGCCCGCGCCTTCGTCGAGCGCCCTGGCGTCAGCACGCTGGTCGTTCCCTGTCCGCCGCTCGGGTCACTCGTCTGTCCGGGCTGAGTCGGCCGCAGGCCCTCAACCGCCGATCCGCTGGGACCAGTCGGCCGGGACGCGGCCGGCCGGGCCGGGGACGGGTTGGTCCAAGGGGTGGCTGTCGGGGGCGGCGAGGTCGGGGCCGGATTCGTAGAACTCCGAGGTGTCGTAGTTCCAGAACCAGACCTCGCCCGGTTCGAAGCTGCGGATCACCGGGTGGCCGGTCTCCTTGGCGTGTGCGGTGGCGTGCTTGGACGGCGAGTCGTCGCAGCAGCCGATGTGGCCGCAGCGCGCGCAGCGGCGCAGGTGGAGCCACCAGCCGCCGGCCGCGTCGCATTCGACGCAGCCGGTGCCGCTCGGCGGGACGGTGGGGTCGATCGGGCTCTCGGCGCTCATCGCGGCTCCTGTTTCGGATCGGTCGTCACAGCGGACTCGGACGGTGGGGGGTCGACGGGCAGGCGGATCTGGAAGCGGGTGTCCCCCGGGGAGGACGTGAGGCGCAGGTCGCCGCCGTGCCGGGTGACCACGATGCGCCAGGAGATGTCCAGACCGAGGCCCGTGCCCTCGCCGACCGGCTTGGTGGTGAAGAACGGGTCGAAGACCCGGCTCTGGATCTCGGCGGGGACGCCGGGCCCGGTGTCGCGGAACTCCACGAGCACCCGGTCGCCGTCCCGCGCGGTGCGCACGGTGAGGGTTCCGGTCCCGTCGCCGGTGTTGCGCATGGCCCAGGCGGCGTTGTCGATGAGGTTCGTCCAGACCTGGTTGAGTTCGGCGGGGTAGCCGGGGACGGTCGGCAGGGCGCGGTCGTAGTCGCGCACGACAGTGATCCCGGGGCTGAGCTTCCCGTCGAGGAGCAGCAGCGTGCTGTCCAACAGCTCGTGCACGTCGGCGTTGCGGTACGGCACCCGGTCCAGCTGGCTGTACTGCTTGGCCGCGCCCACCAGCGCGGAGACGCGGTGGGTGGCGTCCTCGATCTCGCCCAGCAGCAGTTCGGACTCGACGGTGCAGCCGAGCCAGTCCAGCGTTCCGGGCAGCAGGGGCTCGGGGACGGCGTCGGCGATCTCCTCCAACCAGTCGGTGCCCAGCCCGGCCTGGACCAGGACCGGTGCCAACTGGGAGGCGTCGGCGACGTCGTGGTCCGCCAACCAGTCGTCGACCTCGTCCTCACGATCCGCCGCCTCGAGCGGCCCGAGCGGCTCGCCCCGGCCCATCCGACCGATCGTCAGGTCCTGCAGCTCGCCCAGACAGGAGAGTTCCTCCCCGTGCGGCGGCTTCGCAGCGAGCGCGCCGAACTCGCGGCGGGTCCGGGCGATGCGTTCGCGCAGCGTCGCCGTGGCGCGCATCGCGGCCGCCGCCGGGTTGTTGAGCTCGTGGGTCAGCCCGGCCGTCACCGAGCCCAGGGCGAGCAGTCGTTCGCGCTGGCCGATGGCCTCCTGCGCGGTCTTGAAGCCGAAGAACAGACCCTCCAGCAGGTGGACCGCCATCGGGAACCAGGCGTGCATGACCTCCGCGAAGGCGTCCGCGGGCAGGACGAAGAAGCGGGACCGCTCGGTCACCCGCAGCGTGTTGTTGTAGACCTGCGGCACCTGGTCGCCCAGGTAGGCCTGGAAGGCCCCGGCGTAGACCCCGGGCGCGGAGGTGCGGCTGACGTCGACCTCCTGGCCTCCGACGTCGCGCGAGAGCACGACGGTGCCGTGGAAAAGGACGTACAGGTTCTCGGCCGGGTCGCCCTCGCGGTACACCGGGCCCGGCTCGAACCACTGGACGTGGCCGTCCCGGCACAGGCGGCGGAGCTGCTCGGGGGTGAGCTTCTCGAAGAGGAAGAGCGTGCGCAGCTCCTCCTCGCTGCACAGGGCCGGACCGGCCGGGCGGGTGGTCATGACTGCTCCAGGTAGCGGTGCGCGAGCATGACGGCCATGGCGCCCTCCCCGACGGCGGAGGCGACCCGTTTGGCGGACTCCGCGCGCACGTCGCCCGCGGCGAAGACACCCGGCACGCTGGTCTCCAGGTGGTACGGCGGCCGGTCCAGGGTCCAGCCGGCGGGCGGGCGCCCGTCGGCGGTCAGGTCGGGACCGGTCAGCACGAAGCCGTGCGCGTCGCGCAGCACGGTGCCGTCCAGCCAGTCGGTGAGCGGCTCGGCGCCGATGAAGACGTACAGCCACTGCGCGTCGACCCGCTCGGCCTCGCCGGTGGCCCGGTTGCGCAGGGTCAGCCCCTCCAGGTGCTCCTCGCCGTGCGCTGTCTCCACGACCGTGTCGGTGCGCACCTCGATCTTCGAGGAGTCCTGGACCCGCTGCAGCAGGTAGTACGACATCGACGCGGCCAGCTGCGACGCCCGCACCAGCAGCGTGACCCGCCGGGCCGTCCGTGACAGGAACATCGCGGCCTGACCGGCGGAGTTCGCGCCGCCGACGATGTAGACGTCCTGCCCCTGGCAGGCCGCCGCCTCGGTCAGAGCCGAACCGTAGAAGACCCCGCGCCCGGTCAGCTCGGCCGCGCCCGGCACGTTCAGCTGCCGGTAGGAGACGCCCGTCGCCAGGATCACGGCCTGCGCGGAGACGGCGGCGCCGTCGGCGAACCGCAGGGTGCGGGCGGCGCCGTTCACCTCCAGGCCGGTGACCTTGCAGGCGGTGAGCAGTTCCGCGCCGAACTTGGTGGCCTGGCGCCGGGCCCGCTCGGTCAGCTGGGCGCCGGAGACGCCGTCGGGGAAGCCGAGGTAGTTCTCGATGCGGGAGCTCTGCCCGGCCTGGCCGCCCGTCGCCTCGCGCTCCACCAGGACCGTCCGCAACCCCTCCGAGGCCCCGTAGACGGCCGCGCCGAGCCCGGCCGGGCCGCCACCGACGACGACCAGGTCGTAGAAGTCGGCCGCAGGGGTCGTCGACAACCCCACCTGCGCGGCCAGGTCCCGCTCCGACGGCTCGACGAGCACCGTGCCGCCGGGGGTGACCACCAGCGGCAGCCGTAGCCCCGACTCCCCCGCGGCGGCCAGCAGCCGCCTGCCCTCGGGCTCCTCGCTGGAGTACCACCGGTAGGGCACCTGGTTGCGGGCCAGGAACTCGCGGATCTGCGAGGACTGCGCCGACCAGCGGTGGCCGACGACCTTGGTGGTGTCCACGGCCAGGCCGTCGGTGACCCGCCACGACTCCAGCAGGTCGTCGACGACCGGGTAGAGCTTCTCCTCGGGCGGCTCCCACGGCTTGAGCAGGTAGTGGTCGAGGTCGACGACATTGATGGCGTCGATGGCGGCGTCGGTGTCCGCGTAGGCGGTCAGCAGCACCCGGCGCGCACCCGGGTAGAGGTCGAGCGCCTCCTCCAGGAACTCGATGCCGTTCATCTGCGGCATCCGGTAGTCGGCGAGGATCGCCGCCACCGGCACGCCGCGCAGCTTCAGCTCCCGCAGGGCCTCCAGCGCGGACGCGCCGGACTCGGCACGGACCACCCGGTAGCGGTCCCCGTAGCGGCGGCGCAGGTCCCTGGCCACCGCACGGGAGACGGCGGGATCGTCGTCCACGGTCACGATCACGGTCCGCACCGCGTCGGCGGCCTCTGCCATGGTTCACCACCCGGAGCTGTCGCAGGGCTGTGGCTTGTGGGCACCACCTTTCCAGTCCCCGTGCCGGTGCGCACCACGGCGCGTTCCGAATCGGCAGCGAAGCGGCCGATCCAGGGCCGCCCTGGGGCGGGGACCCTACACTCGCGCCATGATCATCATCATGGGCGGCGCAGCGCGCGCCGCAGCCGCGGCAGCAGTGGCATGCCTGGCAGCGGGATGCAGTGGCGGCCCTGGGCCTTCTCCGCAGGCCTCCGCCGGTGCGGCGACGACGTCCGCGTCGCCCTCGACGCCCGCCCCGGCACCCACGTTCGCGGCGACGCCCCCGTCCGAGGAGCGGGCGGTGCTGGGCGCATGGCTCGACGAGGTCGGCAACCCGGACACCAGCGCGATCACCGCTGCCGTGCGGCCGGTCGTGACCGACATCCAGCGCCTGGACTTCGCCGACCTCCCGGCGCGGTGCACCGGTCTGGCCCAGGTTGTCGTCACCCTGCAACAACACCGGCCGGTGCCGGACGCCGCCGCCGAGACGCAGTGGTCCAAGGCCCTGGCGGATCTGCACCTGGCGGCCACCACCTGCGTCCCCGCGGCCGGCCGTCAGGATGTGACGGGCCTGCACCGGACCGGGAACGCCATGATGGCGGCCGTGGGTGAGTTCACCGCCTTCGCGACGCGGATCTCACAACTCAGTTCCTGATCTCGCGATCCGTGACACCTTGCGCGCCACGACCATCCATTCCGTACTGTGATACTCGGTCACTCCGCCGTCGCGAGGTTCGCATCCGTACCACTACGATGCGTGAGCCTGCGTCAGGGGGTGCCAGGCGACGGCGATCGAGGGGGACACGCGTGCGGCCACTGCAGGACTCCGACCCACGGCAGCTGGGACAGTACCGGCTGCTGGCCCGGCTGGGTGCCGGCGGGATGGGACGGGTCTACCTGGCGCACTCGTCCACGGGCCGGACCGTCGCGGTCAAGGTCGTACGCCAGGACCTGAGTTCGGACGACGAGTTCCGCGAACGGTTCGCGCGTGAGGTCGAGATGGCCCGGGCTGTCTCGAGCCGGTGGACGGTGCCCGTCGTCGACGCCGACACCGAGGCGCAGACCCCCTGGCTGGCCACCGCCTACATCCTCGGCCCCACGCTGGGCGAGGCGTTGGCCGACCACGGGCCGCTGCCCGAGTCGAGCGTGCGGGCGCTGGGCGCGGGGCTCGCCGAGGCGCTGGTCGGCATCCACGCCGCCGGGCTGGTCCACCGCGACCTCAAGCCCGGCAACGTGCTGCTCTCGCCGGAGGGCCCGCGGGTCATCGACTTCGGCATCGCGCGGGCCGTCGACGGGACCAGGATCACCGGGACCGGCGTGGTCGTCGGCTCACCGGGGTTCATGTCACCCGAGCAGGCCTCGGGTGCGGCAACCGGACCCGCCGGGGACGTGTTCGCTCTCGCCTCCGTGCTGGCCAACGCCGCGACGGGCCGGGCGCCCTTCGGCGAGGGCAGCGCGGCCGGCCAGCTCTACCAGGTCGTCCACGGCCAACCCGACCTGACCGGTGTCCCGGCCGCCCTCACGCACATCCTCGCGCCCTGCTTCGCCAAGGACCCCGCACGGCGCCCGGCGCCACGCGACCTCGCGGCCGTGCTGTGCCCGCAGGGCGCCACCGCCGCACTGACGGGAGCATGGCTGCCCGGCCCGGTGACCGCGGCGATCGCCCGCGCCGCCGCCCAGTTGGTCGACCTGGAGTCGCCGAACCGCCTCCCGCCCGGCGCGCGCGGCGGCGACCTCGGCGGACACGGCAGCCCCGGCGGCTGGGGACCGGGAGCGCCGACGCCCGCCGACGGCGTCCCGGGGCCCTCGATGGCCTGGTCCGACGGCGGGCCCAGGGACGGGACGGTGCTGCTCTCCCCGGGCCACGAGGGCGTCACCTCCCCCGGGCCGGCCTCGCCGTCGCGACGTCGACTGCTCGCCGGAGTGCTGGCCGCCGCCGGCACCGCGCTGGTCGGCGGCGGCGCCGTGCTCGCCTACGACCTCACCGGCAAGACGCACGCGAACGCGGGCGGCGGCGGTCGCGGAGCGGGAGCGGCCGGTCCCTCGGGCGGCTTCAGCGTCAAGCCGTCCGCCCGACCGGCGGGTGTCGCGCCCGAGCCGGTGTGGAGCGTGCGACTGACCAAGCCTGCCGACGCCACGCCCCTGGTGGTCGGGCAGACGGTGCTGGTGAAGACCGAGGACAACGCTGGCAGCGTCGGGGTCGCCACCCTGACCGGGCTCGACCTGGCCACCGGCCGACAGCGCTGGAGCGACCCCGGGTACGGGGACCTGAACGACCTGACCGCCTTCGGCACCGACGTGCTGGCCGTCAACCGCGACGGAGGCCTGGTCGTGGTGGACGCCGCGACGGGCAGCCCGGTGCGGACCGTCCCGCCGGATCCCGGCCACGTCTTCATGTCCGTACTGACGGTCAATGCCTCGACCGCGTTCGTGCTCGGCCGACAGGTCTCGGCCACCCCCGGGACCGGCGGTCCCGCCGCCTACACGCTCACCGCGGTGCGGGTCGCCGACGGCGCCCGGCTGTGGCAGCAGCAGACCGGCACCGGCGACCACGCCCTGCCCTCCTCCGCCGTCGCCGACGACCAGCAGGTCGTCCTCGCCGACCACACCCACCAGTTGACCGCCCGTACGGTCGCCTCCGGCGCGGTCCGGTGGACCGCCGGCCTCGGGGAGAGCAGCGACCTCGCCGGCAACCCGCCGGTCGACCTCACCCTCGCGAGCGGCGTCCTGCTGGCGGCCCGCGGCCGGCTGACGGCATGGAACCCGTCGACCGGAACGCACCTCTGGTCCCAGGGCAGCCTCACCGCCGACGGCGGGCAGGACTCCTACAGCCCCACCGCGCTCAGCGCGGACGGCACCCGCGCCTACTGCGTCCACAACGGCGTCGGCCAGCTCGTCGCCTCCGACGTCCGCTCCGGGCAGACCCGCTGGACCATCGACTACCCCAACCCGACCTACCACCGCCCGGTGCTGGCGGGCGGCCTGATCCTGCTCGGGGTCACCGGGCAGCCGGTGCTGGTGGCGCTGAAGTCCGCCGACGGCGGCGACGAATGGCAGTACCGGGACAGCAGCGACGACTCCGGCAACGAGTGGCGGCTGACGGCGGTACCGAGCGCGGGCGTCGTCCTCGCGCTGACCGGCAGCGGCGTCCTGGCGGCGCTGCCCGCCGACTGACGGACCCAGGAACGGACCGACGGACGGACCGGCCGACGGAATGACCGACCGACGGAATGACCGACTGACGAGGAAGGAAGAGAAGGTGCAGCCAGACCACGGGGGCGAGTTCGGCACGTCCCGACCCGGGCCGGACGCGTATCCCCCTGCCCAGCCGAGCCCTACGGGCCCACCCGCGACCCCCGCCGCACCGAGATGGTCCTGGCCGAACCAGCAGCAGCCCCCGGGCCCGCCCGGGCAGCCGTCCCAAGGCCCGACGGGATGGCCGTCCCAAGGCCCGGGTGAACCCGCGGCCACCGCCCAGCCCGGCGGGTGGATCCCCGCGCAGCAGTCGGCGCGGGCCTCCGGCGCTCCGGTGCACCCCACTCTCCCGGACCCGCTCGCCACCGGCGGCAGCCTGGAGCCGACCGCCGTCGACCACGGGCGACGGCACCTGCTGTGGAGCATCGGGGCCGGTGTGGTCCTCGCGGGCGGCACCGCCCTCGGATACGCGCTGACCCGCGGCGGCACGGGCTCCGGGCACGGCAGGGCGAGCGGCTGGCCGGGGGCCGGTACCTCCTCGCGGCCCGCCGAGCCCACCGCCTCCACCGTCGCCTCGCCCCCGGCGTCCCACGCGCCCGGGACCGCGCCGCAGCCGCTGTGGCGGATCAGCCTCAACCGGGCCTCGCAGGAGCGGCCCGTGCTGGCGGCGGGCAAGGTACTGGTCAAGGCCAACGTGACCAAGGACGCCACCGAGATCGCCGACCTGCAGGCGTACGACCAGGCCAAGGGGACCCTGAGCTGGACGTATCCCGGCGTCGCGGCGCTCGACGTGACACACGCCTACGTTGCCGGGAACCACGTCGTGATGCGCGAGGAGATGGGCACCGTCCTCGTCCTGGACCCGGCCACCGGTCGCAAGAGCGGCGACCTCGGCCCGGGCACCGGCGTGTACGTCCTGGTCGTGGAGGCCACCAACGGCAACACCGTCTACACCTGGGGCACCTACAACCCCGGTGGGGACGGGCTGGCCAACAGCGCCCCGGCCACGGTCGCCGCCTGGGACGCGACGACCAACCAGCTGTTGTGGCACCAGCCCGGCCTCGGCACCCTGGCGGTCGTCCAGCCGACCTACCTCGCCGGCCAGGGGCCGCTGGTGTTCAGCGTCGACATCGCCGACCACGTGACGGGCCGCGACCCCGCCACCGGCAAGGCCCTGTGGGACGTCAACATCGGTTCCGAGCCGGGCATCGGCGCGAAGGGCGTGGCGTTCAACGCCGTCTCCGAGCCGCTCGGGCTGTTCTTCACCACGCGCCGCAAGACCGTCGCCTGGGACGCCCGGACGGGTGCCAAACGGTGGGGGATCGAGCCCAGCACGCCCGCCAACCACTTCGGCAACTCCCTGCTCTCCCCCGACGGCCGCACCCTCTACACGACCGAACTCGGCCCGGCCAACGCCGTGATGGCGGTCGACGCGGCCACCGGCAAGGTCCTGTGGCGCGCCTCGCCCGGCGCCCTGCGCACCGACGGCGGCGCGATCGCGCTCTGCGGCCCCGACGTCCTGGCCGTCCCGGCCGCCTCGGGCACGGACGGCTTCTGGGTGCTGTCCACCTCCGACGGCTCGCACCGCTGGAGCTACAGCGAGCCAGGCACGACGACCCAGCCGTGGGACATCGCCAACGACCCGGCCGCCACCGTGGTCGCGGCGCTGCAGGGCAACACGCTGGTGGTGCTGCCCCTGCAGTGAGGCTCACGCCGGGCCGTTCGCCGGGGCGGGCGCCTCGGCCGCACCGCTGCTCCGGCGATGGACGGCGAGCAGGTGACCGGTCAGGGCGAGCCCGGCCAGCAGGGCGAGCAGCGCGCAGACGCCCGGCCAGCCGGCCCGGCCCCACAGCTGCGCGCCGAGCCAACTCCCGGCGCTTCCGCCGCTGTAGGCGCAGGTCATGTAAGCGGTCTTCAGTCGGCCACGGGCGTTCGGGCGCAGGGCGTAGACCCGGGCCTGGTTGGCCACCATGCCCGACTGCATCGCGACGTCGAGGAGCAGCATGCCGAAGGTCAGTGCCGCCAAACCCACGGCGCCGCCCCCGGTTCCGGCGACGAGCAGCGCGGCGGAGGCGAGCACGCCGACGATGCAGACCAGGTTCACCCCGTCGGGCCCGCGGCGGTCCACGAGGCGGCCGACGAACGGGGTGCAGCACATCGTCGCCGCGCCGACGAGGGCGAACGTACCGACGGACGCGGCCCCGAGCCGGTAGGACGGACCGGTGAGCAGGAAGGCCAGGCCGGTCCAGGCGGCCGAGAAACCGCCGAAGACGGCCGCCTGGTTGAGGCTCGCGTGACGCAGGGAGGGCTCGGCGCGCAGCAGCCGCAGCGGCTCGGTCAGCAGTGTCCGGTAGGGCTCGCGCGCCGGTGGCACGCCCGGCGGCACGGCCAGGCGGACGACGGCCGCCAGCAGCAGCGTCGCCGCCGCCGCGACGAGGTAGGGAGCGCGCCAGCCCAGCCACTGACCGAGCGTCCCGCTGAAGGCGCGCGCCAGCAGCATGCCGCCGGTGGAGCCGCTGAGCAGGATGCCGATCACCGATCCCTGGCGGTCGGCCGCCGTGAGCGACGCCGCCAGCGGGCCGACGACCTGGGCGGCCACGGAGGTGAGCCCGACGAGCCCGCCGGCGACCACCAGCACGGGGAGCGCCGGTGCGCACCCTGCCGCCACCAGACCGGCACCGCTGAGCACGAGCAGGGCGACCAACAGGGACCGGTTCGGCAGCCGATCGCTGAGCGGCGCCAGCAGCACGATGCCGACCGTGTAGCCGACCTGCGTGGCCGTCACCGCGAGCGCAGCCGCGTCGGCGGGGACGTGCAACGAGGCCGCGGCGACCGGTGTCAGGGCCTGCGGGAAGTAGACGTTCCCCACCGCCACGCCGCACACCACGGCGAGCACGAGCGTCAGGCGACGGCTCGGCCGTCCTGTCTGTGTCATGCGTTCCAGTGCAGGGCATCCCCGCGCACCGGCCCATCGATGTAGCCTGGAGCTTAATGATCAGCTTCGAGCTCGGCGTCGAGGACCTGGCGGACACGAGGTTCGCGGTCTCGCCCTTGCACGAGACGCTGATGAGCCTGCGCGTGCTGCAGGACCCCGGCCTGTCCGCGGTGCACCTGCCCTGGCGCAGAGCGGTGCTCGGCCGACTCGACGGCATCGACACCGGGCTGCTGATGTCGCTGGTCGCGCGCAGGCGTACCATCCCGGACTTCCTGACGCCCAATCCGACACAGTTCGCGCCCGCCTTCGAGGCCGAGCTCGCCCTGGTGCGGCGCACGCCCCCCGCCCGGGTCCGCCACGACCTGGTCCTGGCCCACGCGCCGGACCCGCTGCCCGCCGCGCTCGCCGCTGCCGGGACCGGTGCCGGTGCCACCGAGAACGAAGGCCACGTCGCGGCTCTCCGGGACGCCGTCTGCGACCTTCTGCAGCAGTACTGGGAGCTCGCCGTCGCCCCCGGTTGGCCGCAGATCCGCCTCGTGGTCGAGGCCGACATGACCTACCGCGCCCGTCGGCTGGCCACCGGCGGGGCCCGACTGCTCTTCGCCGACATGCACCCGAACCTGCGCTGGGACGACGGCGTGCTGCACATCAGCCAGATGATCAGCCGTCACCGTGTCGCGGCCGCGGGGCGCGGACTGCTGCTGATGCCGTCGGTCTTCGCCCACAAGCCGGCGCCGCCCGTCAGCCCGGACGAGGCGCCGTCGCTGGTCTACCCGTGCCGCGGCACGGCGACGCTGTGGGCGCCGACTCCCCCGCCCGCGGCCGAGGCGCTCGTCTCACTGCTGGGCGCTCCGCGGGCCCGGCTGCTCGTCCTTCTCGCGGAGCCGCTGCCCACGGTCGAGCTCGCCCGCCGCCTCGAGGTCACCCCGAGTGCCGTCTCCCAGCACCTGCAGGTGCTGCACGCGACCGGCCTGGTCGCCCGGGCCCGGCAGGGACGCCAGGTCCTCTACCGGCGCAGCGCCCTGGGCGACCGGCTGACGCCGTGATCCGGCTATGCCTTCGCGGCCGAGTCGAGGTGGCCCGCCTTCGCCTCCTCGACCAAGGAGGCGAACTGGTCGGCGCTCATCTGGATCCGCTGGCCGAAGTCGTCGGTCAGCACCACCCGGCGCTCCGCGGGGGCGCTCGGGTCGACGAAGAGCTGCGGGCAGCCGCAGTCGCAGTTGCCGCAGAACGTCGCCACCGGCTCCAGCCGGCTCGTCTCACGCTGGTCCATGTCCACTCCCCGCGTCGAGGCCGTACGGCCGCCCCGCTCGGGTCGGCCCGGTCACGGCATACCCGAGCGTGCGGTCCGGAACCGGCGTCCGGTCGCCGCCCGGGAGCACGCGGGAGCGGATCTCTGCGCCCGGGCGCCCCCCGTGCATGCCCGCCGGGGGTATCACCCCGACGACCCGAAGGATCGCCGCCGGTTCGCCACCCCCGCTGTCCGTGGCCGAATGGCACATGCCAACTCTGCTGGACTTGATGTCAATAGCCGCCGGTCAGCGGCATTCTGGACACGGCAGACCGCACGCCACCGCTCGACCCGAGGGGTTCCACACCCATGCCATCACCCACCGACGAGGCCGCCTCCGTGCGCGCCACCCCCGCACCACGGCCCGTCGACGGCAATCGCCTCGGCGAGACGCTGGCGACCGAACTGCGCGCCGCGCTCGGCCGCCACGGCATCACGCTGCCGTCCCTGCACGCCGACCATCCACTCGGCAACAAACCCCTGATCATGCTCGGGCGGGTCAACCAGGACACGGCGGAGCGCCTGACCGCGCTGCTGGACTCCATCGAGCCGGCGAAGGACTGACGGCTCCCCGCCCGCCGCACTCCCCGTCCCGGCGGCACCATCCCCCGTGACCGCCGGGACGGGGGCCCGGCCAAGAGCCGCACACGCAGGGATGCCGTCCAGGTCGGCTTCGGTCTCAGCCGGCCTCCCGCACCCGCGCAGCGGTCCGCTCGGCGAGCTCGCGGATGCCGTTGGCCGCGTGCTCCGAGAGCTCACCCAGGACGGCATCCGCGGCCGCGAGGAGGGCACGGGCCTCCTCGGGGCGACACGCGTCCACGAGGGCGAGGGTGAGCCGGTAGTGCTCCTCGGCGATGAAGCGGCCGAGGTTGACCTGCTGCCAGTGGCGCAGGGAGTCGTCGCCCGGGTTGAACAGGGCACCGCGGACGGCGGCGAGGCTCGCCACCGCCTGGGGCAGTTGGCCCGCCTCCCGCTCCAGGCAGGCCAGGGTGTGCCGGGCCGAGGCCCGGTCCCATGCCGTGTCCTGAAGGGCGGCGTACAGGCGCTGGGCGCGCAGCGCCTGGGGAAGATCGCCGAGTTCCTGGAAGTCCCGGGCGAGCCCGCTCAGCGGAGCCGTGTCCAACGTGCGGGGCGCCTCAGGGCGACGGAGTCTGCTCTGGTCCATGGAGATGCTGTCGAGTTCGCGGATCAGCGTCACCCGTGCGAGATCCGTCATCCCCTGGCATCGCGCCAGATCGATCCATGTGGAGACCGGCTCGTCCGACGGGTCCGTCCCGAACATCGACTCGTCGAGCGCCCGCGCCCACTGCTGCAACTCGTCCGCGCTCGCACCCGGTTCCGGCATGCCGCCCAGGCCGCACGCGGTGTCGAAGTCCGTCTCCCGGACCGCGAGCAACAGGGGCAGGTCCCCGGTGTCCCCGCGCAGCCCCACCAGCACGGCCGCGAGCCGCAGCTCGTCCGTCATCGACGAGCGTGCCTCGTGCCGCAGCAGATGACGCAGCAACTCCTGATCGCCCTCGGCCCGGTCGAACTGCGCTGCCCGCAGGGTGATCCGGCGACGCGTCGGATCCTCGGCGACGTCCCGCCAGGCCGAACGGTCGCCGTCCCGGAGCCGGGCGAGATCGGCGCGGCCCGCCGCGAGCACCGGCTCCCACAGCGGGGGGCCGGCCGGGCCGATCCGCTCGTAGGCACACCCCTCGTCCGCGTTGAGCAGGACGTAGCCCGGCTCGGTGCGCAGCAGTGCGGCATGCAGCCTGCCCACCAACTCGGCCGGGGAGCGCTCCGGGAAGCCCATCGCCGTGCGGAGCTCGGCCCGCTCCTCGTCGATTCCGTAGTACTCGCGGATCTCGTCCTCGGCCTCCGCGACACAGGTGAGGATCTTGTCCTCGCCGTCGTCCGGCGACAGACGCGCGTACCCGCGCCAGCCGGGCAGTCCGATCACGAGCTCCAGGGCCTCGTCGACGCTGGAGCCGATGATCCCCGCGGCGCCTTCGGAGTCCGCGTAGAGCACGGAGCCGTCCGCGCACACGAAGTACGTACCGCCGGTGTCGTCCCCGGCCACCGTCTCCAGCGGCCCGCCCGAGGCGAGGCGGACCTCCTCGACATGGCCGTGGACGGCCCGGTCCAGGTCGAAATCGAAGGGGAAGGCCGCCAGTTCCGCCAGGCGGCGGTCCTGCCGAAGCAGCCGTAGTGCGTGATCGGTCATGACGCAGAACGTAACACCGGCCACCGACAGCCGGCGGCTGCCCGACCACGCCCGTCCGCGGCGGCCGCCGGACCGAGGCCCGCCCCGGAATGCGCGGGGTCCGGCCGGGGTTGATCCGGGTGTTCGCGAGGGGTTCCCGGTGAGGTGAGGACGATGGACGAGGGCGTGGGCCGCAGTCGGCGGCAGGAGTTCACGACGGCGTGCGGGCGGCGGATCCGTGTGGGCGAGTTCCGGGTGGCGCTGGGCTCGCGGGCCCACGCGCGGGTGACGCTGGACGTCGGCCCGGAGCCCGGCGGGCGGTCGCGCGCCTGGGCGGGGCTCACCCCGGACGAGGCGCGCGCCGTCGCCCACCTGCTGCTGCGCCAGGCTGCGGAGGCGGAGGACGAGGGCGCCGCCCCCGTCCCCGCGTCGCAGTGACGTCGCAGTGACGTCGCAGTGACGGTGACCTGCCGGGCCTACTTGGCGTAGACCGCGACGAAGTCCCGGGTGGCCTGGGTGTAGTAGCGGTCGGCGGCCTCGCCGAAGTCCAGGATGTTGCTGGGCTTGGGGTCGGTCCGGGAGACGGTCGAGTCGTAGCTCATGAAAGACGGCCAGGCGCCGTTCATGTCGAGCGGCATCGCGCGGACGGCGCCGGCGTGCTGCATGAGTTCGGCGAGGGTGCGGGCGGACAGGGCCTGGCCGACGACCATGACGATGTCGCCCTTGGCGGTGACCCCGACGCCGGAGCGCTCGACGAACTTCTTGCCCTGGTACGCCCAGCCGTACTGGTAGGGCACGTCGATGTCGTCGGCGAGCCGCCCGCCGTCGACCATGAGCTTCAGGCACTGCCGGACCCCGACCACGTCCGGGGTCATCCGCACGTCCCGCCCCCAGGTGCCGATCCGGATGGACCCGTCGCGGTAGAACACCTCCGAGGCGGCGCCGTCGCGCAGGGTCCCGTCGGTGCGGCCGTCGAGGTAGAAGCCGCCCTTCGAGGTGCCGTCGGTGATCCGGAAACCGCCGTTCCAGGTGGCCATGAGCCCGGTGCGCTGCCCGACGGGGATGGTCGGCGGGACGGCGAAGCTGCCGCCGGGCTCCATGAAGCCGGGATGCAGGTGGAAGGTCGCGTGCGCGGCGCTGATCCAGGCCACCGCGGCCTCGTAGGAGGTGTGCTCGGTGTCGGGGCGCACGTAGGTGCCCTGGACGAGCGGCAGGCCGTGGTAGCTGACCAGCGTCCGCCAGACACCCTCGCCGGGGAGCCGGGGGGTGACGCTGGTCGGCATCGGGGCCTGCAGGGGGACGGCGGTCGCCGCGCTCGCGCTCTGCGTCGCCCGCATCCGCTCCAGCGCCTCCGGCGAGAGCGATCCGCCGACGCGGGGCGGGTCCAGCGCGTACTGCCAGTCCTCGAGTTGGTTGACCACGAGGCCGAGGTCGTGGTCGCGCCCCCACTCCGCGAGCCGGGCCTCGACCCCGTCCCTGCCGGGGTAGGTCAGGGCCTGGCCGACCGACCAGCCGAGCCAGGCGGTGCACACCACTCCCACCGCGAGCACGCTGCGCGTCACGATCCGGCGGCGGCGCAGCTGACCGGGGGTCAGGTCGCGGCGGTGCTTCCACGGCAGCAGGCGCCGACGGCGCCCTCGCGGTGGCTTGGCGGGGGCTTCGTCGGTGGTGGTCATGGTGGTTCCCTCGTCCCGGGCGGCGGCATGGCACCGAGGCGGCCAGGCGCGGTCTGCGACCTCGGGCGCCTGCCGTTCATCGGCTTGTCTGACTGCATCCATGCCGTGCCCGGCGACGGGTGACACCTGATCCGGCGTCGAATCACCCGCACGACGGCGGTGGCGCCGAGTCCCCACCGGCCGAACAGGGACGGGCGTCCGGCCGGGCCAGCAGCATCGGGCGCTGGGGGCCGAAGACCGGGTGGGTGGTGGCCCGCTGGACGGCCGCCGCCGCCTGACGGATCCGCGGCAGCGCCGCGTAGAGCGAGGAGCCGGGGCAGTAGGTGCAGTCCGCGTCGGTGTGGCCCGAGACCGCCGCGAAGGTGGCCCGGCTGCCGGCGCGGTAGCGGCTGAGCGAGTCGCAGCAGGTGAGCGTCGTCGTCGACAGTGCGTCCACGCCGCCGAGGCTCAGCTTCCACGCCGCCAGGCCGCTGATGGCCCGCAGCATCGCCGCGGGCACCTCGGTCCCTTCGGTGAAGGTGCCGATCGCGGCGATCCCGACGGTGCCGACGTTGAATCCGCTGACGTGCGCACCGATCACCGGCTGGTCGATCCCGCCGTGGCGCCCCTCGTAGACGGTGCCGAACCGGTCGACCAGGAAGTTGTAGCCGATGTCGTCCCAGCCCTGACGGCCCGTGTGGTCGTCGAAGATGCTCCAGATGATGTCCGGGACCTCCCCCGCCCCGTACTCGTTCCCGCTGTCGGTGTGGTGCACGAAGGCGGCCCGCACCCCGCTCGCGTAACGCGGCGCGGGCAGCGGACCCTTGTGCGGGGCGACGGTGTCCCAGTCGGCCCGGCGCACGATCGCGGGCTGGTTCGCGACCCACCGCACCGCGGCCGGGTCGGCCCACGCGCGCGGAGCCTGTTTCGGCCTCGACCCGAACTCCGCCGCGGCCCACGCGGTCGCAGCGGTCACTCCTCCGGCCAGGGCGACCTGGGCCGCCCTGCGCAGCATCAAACGCCGTTCGACGAGCATGCCCACGACGATAAGCACGATTGTCGCATTCGGGCCGGTCCCTCCCGACCACACGGCGTGTCCGTCACGCGGACGGGCTCACGCCGTGACGTGGTCGGAGACCGCGACGACGAGCAGGCGGGTGTCGGGGGCGGTGCTGCGCCAGCGGTGCCGGACCCCGCCGGCCAGGTAGAGCGTGTCGCCCCGGCGCAGCAGGTGGACCCGGCCGTCGGCCTCGACCTCGACCGTTCCGTCGACGACGTGGAGCAGCTCGTCGTTGGGGTGCAGGAACTCCCGGTCCGCTGCGTGCTCACCGGTGAACTCCAGGGCGTGGAGCTGCCGTCGGCCGCGCACCAGGCTGCGCGTCCCGGCGTCCCGGGCCAGGCCCGCGTCGTCGTCGGACGACCGGACCAGGTCGACCGGGCGGTCGACGGCGTCGGCGGCCGCGAGCAGGTCGACGGCGGTGGTCTCCAGCCCGTCGGCGATGCGCTGGAGCGAGCGCATGCTCGGGCGGGCGCGGGCGTTCTCGACCTGGCTGAGGAACGGGGCCGACAGGCCGGTGCGCAGGGCGACCTGGGCCAGCGTCAGGTCGAGGCTTCGGCGCCGGCGCCGGACGGCGCCGCCCAGGCGCGCCTCCCCCTGTTCCGATTCGTCCATGATCACCGCTCCTCCCTGCAGCCACCTTACGCACCCTCCCGGCACGTTTCGCACGGCTGCAACACAGTCGTCACAGGACACTCCTAGGGTCAAAGCACTTTGAGCTCATCAAACAATCTTTGACAGGAGTTCGTCGTCATGTCCCGAGTCGACCAGAACCAGCGCCGCCGCCGCGGCACCGGGCTCATCGCCCTCGATCCGGACGCCGCCTTCCCCGGGTTCACCCTCTTCGCCCCGCTGACCGGCGGCGGCGCCGTGTACCTGGTGGATCTCGCGGGCCGTGAGGCCCACCGCTGGCACCTCCCCTACCGCCCCGGCCGCCACGCCCGGATCGTGCGTGGGGGCGAGCTCGCCTACAACGGCGTGCTGCCCGGCGAGGCGGCGCTCTTCCCGATGTGGCACAAGTACCGGGGCGGCGTGATGCTCCGCGCCGCCGCGGACGGCACGGTCCTGTGGGAGCACCGCGACCCGCGCCAGCACCACGACGCCCACCACCTCGACGACGGCGGCGTCCTGTACACCGGGGTCGAGCCGCTGCGCGGCGCCGAGGCCGCGGCGGTGCGCGGCGGCGTCCCCGGCTCCGAGGCCGGCGGAGACACCGTGTGGGCCGACACCGTCACCGAGGTCGGCCCCGACGGCTCGCCCCGCTGGACCTGGCGTGCCGCGGACCACCTCGACCGCGACGCCTACCCCCTCCACCCGGACTACGCACGCGAACACTGGCCGCTGATCAACAGCGTCACGCCGCTCGCCGACGGCAACGTGCTGGCCAGTCTGCGCAGCGTCTCCGCCGTGGTCGTGATCAGCCGGACCACCGGCGAGATCCTGTGGCGCTCCGAACCCGGCACCGTCTCGCAGCAGCACCACCCCACCGAACAGGCCGACGGCCGCCTGCTCGTCTTCGACAACGGCGTCTTCCGGCCCGGCCACGACGTGCCGTACTCGCGCGTCGTCGAGATCGACCGCGCCTCCGGCAAGGTCGCCTGGGAGTACCACGACCCGGCCAAGGAGTCCTTCTTCGCGCCGTTCATGGGCTCCGCGCAGCGGCTGCCGGGCGGCACCACCCTGGTCACCGACTCGCCGGCGGGCCGCCTGTTCGAGGTGACCGCGGACGGCTACCTGTGCTGGGAGTACGTCGTGCCGCACTTCGGCGCGTACACCGAGTCCGAGGTCCGCTCGCTCTTCCCCGCCGAGCCCAACGCCGTCTTCCGCGCCTACCGTCACGCCCCCGAGGAGATCCCGTGGCTGGACGCCCGCCCGTGACGACGCCCACGCCCCCGCCCACGCCCGCCGTCGACGCGCGTCCCCCGTTGCGTCGCCTGGTCCCGCTCGCGGTGCAGCACGTGGTCGCGATGGCCGCCACGCCCGTCTCCACGGTGTTCCTCGCCGCCACCACGCTGCGTCTGACGCCCGGCCAGACCTCCTCCCTGCTCGGCGCCGTACTGCTGCTGTCCGGTGCGGGCTCGGTCCTGCAGTCGCTCGGGCTGTGGGGGTTCGGCGCCCGGCTGCCGTTCGTGATGCTGCCGGGCGGCGCCGCGACCGCGCTCTTCCTCCAGGTCGCGCGCGACCACGGCCCGGCCGTGGCCTCCGGCTCGGTCCTGCTGGCGGCGGCCGTGCTGCTCGCCGTCACTCCGCTGTACGGCAAGGTCGTCCGGCTCTTCCCGCCGCTGGTGACGGGCGTGACGGTGCTGCTCGTCGGGATCTCGATGGTCCGGATCTCCGCGCAGCTGCTGACCGGCCCGGGCGGGCAGGCCGGGCCACGCGCCCTGGCCGCCGCGGGTCTGACCGTCGTACTGACCCTCGCGGCCCACCTGCTGCTGCGCGGCGCCTGGCGACAGTCGGCGGTGCTCGTCGGGCTGGTGGGCGGCGCCGTGGTCGCCGTCGCCTGCGGCCTGGCCTCGTTCGCCCCGACCGGCGGGGCCGGCGTCTCGCTGCCGCAGCCGCTGCCTTACGGCACGCCCCGGTTCGACCTGTCGGCCGCGCTGCCGCTGCTGCTGTTCAGCCTCTCCTCGCTGGCCGAGGCCACCGGCCAGACGGCGCTCAACAGCGAGGTGCCCGACCTCGGCCGGGACGTTCCCCGGGTGGCACGCGCGGACGCGCTGGTCTCGCTGGTGGGCGGCGTGCTCGGTGCGCCGCCGATGGTGACGAGCTCGGAGAACATCGGCGTCACGACCCTCACCGGCGTCCGCAGCCGCTACGTCACCGCGGCGGCGGGTGTCCTGCTGATCGCGGCGGGTGTGCTGTCGCCGCTCTCACGGGTGGTGGCGGCGCTGCCGACGACCGTGGTGGCGGGCTCGGCGCTGGTGGTCTACGCGACGATCACCGTGCTGGGCGTCCGGCTTCTCGGTCAGCAGCGCCTCGGCGCCCGTGAGAACGCCCCCGACGCGGACGCGCTCGTCGTCGGCCTCGCCCTGACGGCGGGTCTGCTGCCGGTGGTGGCGCCCGGCCTCTACGCCGGGCTCCCGGACGCGCCCCGCAGCGTGCTGGGCAGCGGCGTGGTGGCCGGGACCGTCGCGGCGGTCCTGCTGACCGGCCTGCGCAGGGTTTGGCCGGTGGGCCGGTCCGTGAAAGTCTCCGGACAGGGTTGACCTTGCCCCAAGGGGCAGGGTTTAGCGTTCCTGGAGATGAGCGGCATGAAGATCAGCGACGTGGCCGGCCGCGCCGGTGTGACCATCAAGGCGATTCGCTACTACGAGTCGCTGGGACTGGTCACCCCGCGCCGGTTGGCCAACGGCTACCGCGACTACGACGAGCACGACGTCCGCGTCGTGGCGGAGATCCGGGCCCTGAGCGGCCTCGGCATCGCGGTCGACCGGACGCGGCCCTTCCTGGACTGCCTGGCGTCCGGGCGGGAGCACGCCGACGACTGCCCGGCGTCGCTGGCCGGCTACCGGGCGGCGATCGACGAACTGACCGAGCGGATCGACGCGCTGTCGTCCCGTCGGCGGACGCTGGTCGCGCAGCTGCGCGAGGCCGCTCATCGCAACGGCGGCACCCCGCCGCCGGACCGGACGACCCAGACGCACCATGGAGAGCACCAGATGAGCGACCTGTACCGGCTTCCCGAGAACCTCCCCGTCCCGCAGGACGACGGCGCGGCCGACCACCTCGTCGGTCGGTCCGCCCCGGAACTGACCCTGGCCGGCACGGACGGGAAGCGCGTCGCCCTCGCCGCCCTCGGCACCGGCCGCACGGTCCTCTACCTCTACCCCCTCACGGGCCACCCGGAGGCGGACCTGCCCGACGGCTGGGACGCCATCCCCGGCGCCCGCGGCTGCACCACCGAGGCGTGCGACTTCCGCGACCACCACCAGGAGCTGCTGGACGCCGGCGCCCGGCGGGTCTTCGGCCTCTCCAGTCAGGACACCGCCTACCAGCGCGAGCTGGTGGAGCGTCTGCGGCTGCCGTTCGCGATGCTCTCGGACACGCGGCTGGCCCTCGCCGCCGCGCTCGACCTGCCCACCTTCGAGGTGGACGGGATGACGCTGTTCAAGCGGATCACGCTGGTCGTCCGCGACGGGGTGATCGAGCACGTCTTCTACCCGATCTTCCCGCCCAACGCGCACGCCGGCCAGGTCCTCGCCTGGCTGCGCGAGCACCCTGAGAACTGAACACCCGGCTCGATCGGACGGGCCGGTCAGCGCCGCGGGTTGGCCCGGCGGGTGGGTTCGGCGGCGGTCGGGTCCTCCGGCCACGGGTGACGGGGGTACCGGCCGCGCAGTTCGGCGCGGACAGCGCGGTAGCCCTCGCGCCAGAACGACGCCAGGTCGCCGGTGACGGCGGCCGGACGGCCCGCCGGGGAGAGCAGGTGGATCGTCAGCGGGACGCGGCCGTCGGCGAGCCGGGGCGCGTCCTGCCAGCCGAAGAGCTCCTGCAACTTGACCGCCAGGAACGGCTGGTCGGTGGAGTAGTCGACGCGGATCCGGGAGCCGGTGGGGACGGTGATCCGCTCGGGCGCGAGTTCGTCGAGGCGACCGGCCGCGCCGGAGGCCCAGGGCAGCAGCCGGGCCAGGGCCGTGGCGGTGGGGATCCGTTCCAGGTCGGTGCGGCGGCGGGCGCGGGAGAGCTCCGGCTCCAGCCAGTCCCCGGCCCGCTCCAGCAGCGAGCGGTCGTCGACCCCCGGCCACGGGTCGCCGATCACGCGGTGCAGGAACGCCATGCGCTGCCGCAGACCGGTCGCCTCGGCCGACCAGGTCAGCAGCTCGCCGACGCCCTCGGTGGCCAGTCCCTCCAGCAGCGCCGCCCGCAGCAGCGCCGGATCCGGCGCCGCGATCGGCTCGGTGGCGAGCTCGACCGCGCCCAGGGACGCCACTCGGCGGGCCGCCACCTCGCCGCGACGCGACCCCGGGGGCACCGCCCAGCGCACCTCGTCACGGTCCGTCAGCAGCGCCGCCGCACAGCGCCGGGCGGTGGCCTCGTCGGTGACGGCGGCCAACTGGACCCGCGCCGAGGGCGATCCGGCCGGGCGGTCGGCGACCGCCACCGCGATCCACTCCGCGCCGGACAGGGCCGAGCCCGCGCCGGTCGCGGCGGCGGTGCCGGAAGCCATCAGGTAGGCGGCCGGCGCGCCCGGCTCGGGCCTGGGCTGCCCGGCCTTGGGGGTGCGCGCCCTGGCGATACGCTCGGGGAACGCCAGCCCCGCGATCAGCCCGGCCGCGGCGGCGTCGCCGACCTGCTGCGGCGGCTCCTCGGCGTCCGGATGCCGGCGCAGCCGCCGGACCTCCTCGCGCCAGCGTGCCGCGTAGGGGTCCTTGCTGCCGCGCACCGCGCGGCGGACCGCGGCGAGGTCCTCGCCCAGCGAGCGCGGCGGTTCCTCGGAGAGCAGCGCCACCAGCTCGGCTGCCTGCTGCTCGCCGACCAGCGCTGCCCCGTCCAGCAGCGCCCGGCCGAGGCGGGGGTGCAGGCCGGTGCGGGCGATGCGGACGCCCCGTCCGGTCGCCCGCCCCTCGGCGTCGACGGCGCCCAGGGCCGCGAGCGTCGTGTGCGCGGCGGCCATCGCGCCGGACGGCGGAGCGTCGGGCAGAGCGAGCCCGGTGGCACCGGGCGCACCCCAGCAGGCGGTCTGCAGCGCGAAGGAGGTGAGGTCCGCCTGCATGATCTCCGGTGTCGGCAGCGCCCGCGCCAGCGCGTCCTCGGCCTCGGCCCAGCAGCGGTAGACCGCGCCGGGCGCCTCCCGTCCCGCGCGACCGGCGCGCTGCCGCCCGGTCGCCAGGGAGGACCGCACGGTGACCAGCCCGGCCAGGCCCCGTGCGTGGTCGGTCCGCGGCTCGCGGGCCAGCCCGCAGTCCACGACGCTGCGCACGCCCGGGACCGTCAGCGACGACTCGGCGACGGACGTGGTCAGCACCACGCGGCGCCGGGCGCCGGGGGAGAGCGCGGCGTCCTGCACGGCACGGTCGGCGCGACCGTGCAGCTGCAACACGTCCACGGTGTCGCGCACGGCGCCGAGCAGCCCGGCGACCCGGGCGATCTCGCCCGTGCCGGGGAGGAAGCAGAGCACGTCGCCGTCGCGTTCGCGCAGGGCCCGCAGCACGGTCGCGGCGACGTGCTCCAGCAGGGCCGGGTCCGTCCGCAGGCCCTGCGGCGGCCGGACCGGGCGCGGGGGCGGCGACCAGACCACGTCCACGGGGTGCTGGATGCCGTGGGCCTCGACGATCGGCGCGGGCTCCCCGGCTTCCCCGCCGAGCAGGCGGGCCCAGGCGGCGGTGTCGGAGGTCGCCGAGGCGCACACCAGCTGCAGTTCGGGCCGCAGGGCGGCCCGCACGTCCAGCAGGAAGGCCAGCGCGGTGTCCGCGTCCAAGTGCCGCTCGTGGCACTCGTCGAGCAGGACGAGGTCCACCCCCGCCAGCTCCTGGTCACGTTGGAGGCGCTGCAGCAGCACCCCGGTGGTGACGACCTCGACGACGGTCCGCGGCCCGACCTTCCGCTCCCCGCGCACCGTGAACCCGACCCGCTCCCCCACGGGCTCCCCCAACAACCACGCCATCCGCCGCGCCGCCGCCCGCACCGCCAGCCGCCGCGGTTCGGCCACCAACACCCGCCGCGCGTGCGCGCCGTCCTCCACCTCCCGGGGCAGTCCCTCCACCAACCCCGCGAGCGCGAGCGGCACCAGCGTCGTCTTCCCCGTCCCGGGCGGCGCCTCCAGCACGGCCGCCCCACGCTCCTCCAGGGCGCGCCAGAGCGCGGGCACGGCGGTACGGACGGGCAGGTCGAGCCAGGCGGGGTTCACCCCGGCAGTCTCCCCGATCACCGGCGATCCCCGCGAACGCACCCGCGGCGCATTCGCGGCGCGTTCACGGCGGAGCGGATCGTGCGGCTGACCCTCTCCGGGCTCGCTCGCCCGTTCGGTCACGGTCCGGCGACTTCCCTGACGCCACCTCGACCGAGGCAGCAGGCTGCGGGGCATGAAGCGGATCCCCACCCTGGTGATCGCGGTCGGCGCGCTCGCGCTCGGCCTCCCCGCCTGCGATCCGGCCGGCCCGACCCTGGACGGGGCCACCCCGGCCGCCACCGACCGGGCCCCACTCCGGCTGGCGCGCCGGCCGCGGACAAGGGCTGCGTCGTCCGTCCGGGTCAGCTGTAGCTAGGGTCTGTCGTGGGAGTGGCCGAGATCCGCGATCTTCATGGCCCAGGTGCAGAAGGCAGATCTTTCGGCGGGCTTGATCTGCCGGTCCTCGGGAATCCACGGGGCGGTTGCCGCGTCCATGAGGTCGGCGAGGCCGAGGTCGCACCAGTCCCAGTGCATCGCGTTGTAGGCGACCATGAGTGGGGCGACCTTCGCCCTGATGCCGGCCACCGCGTCCTCATCCAGACCGACCTGGCTCAGACGTGCCTGAGTTACGGTCCTGCGCTCGGGAGTGAACTCGGTGTCGAGAAACGGTTCGAGAAGGTCTCCCCATACGTTCGGCCTGGACTGCAGACGGATCCGGTTGGCGAGGCAGAAGCGTTCCAGTTCGGCACGTTGTACCGCTGACACGAAGACAGTCCTGCCCGAGACGGTACGGATTTCCGGTGGAACGGCATCCGGGTCGGCGTCGCGTATCGCCGTCGCAGGGATGACGCTCCCCGGCGCGAGGTCGGCCGACGCGAGGACAGGCTCCGCAAGACGAACGTGGTCACCGGCGAAGACGACTTCGAGGTTCACCCGGCCATCGTGACCGGTGGCAGGCCCGTAAGGAACGGTCTCCGCCGGCCCCGCTTCCTGCCCCTGGACCTACTCGAGAGCGATCCCCGGAACACACACCACGGCCAGTACGCCCACCAGGAAGGCGAGCGGGAAGTACAGCACGGACACGAACACCGCCAGCAGATAAGTGCCGAGGGCGGTGTCGGCCGTGCCCTCGTCCCCCGACACGGCCAGCACCGTGCGCGTCGGCCTGCGTTTGCCTGTGCTCTCGTAGTGCCGAACCCGACCGTGCAGGTCGACGAACTCGTAAGCGTCCAGCACGGTGGTGGAGGTGGTGGAGGATCGGGTGGCACTGTTGTACTGGCGGCTGCGCTTGATCCGGGTGGAAACGAAGCGGGACTCGAAGTGGACTCCGTACCGCCAAGCCCGCCAGGCGCCGCCCAGGATGACGCGCGCACAGAAGATCATGAAGCCGAGCGCCCCCCAGAGGACGAGACCCACCACAGTGCCGAGGACCGCGTCGTTCCGGTGCTCGGACAACACGTACAGCAACTGGGCGAGCCACGCGGCGCCCAGCGCGCCGCCCGACCACCACCAGAGCGCGGCGCCCGTCGTCTTCCGTTCCGCGCCCGTCATTACGTCCGTCGCCGCGTCCGTCGCCGCGTCCGTCGCCGCCTCGGCCGCGGCCGGGTGCGGCAGCAGGCGGGTGACCACGTCCGCGAAGGCGATCCCGTCGTTGCGCCCGCAGCGCAGGGCGAAGATCTCCGATGCCGCGGACTCCGAGAGGACGGCCTCGATCCGCAGTGCGCAGCTTCGACGGCGGTCGGGCTCGGCCGTCACGCTGCGGATCGCGCGGTACGGGATCAACCGACGCTCCTCGTCGCTCCGTCCGCCCGGCTCCCAGAGGATCCCGTCCTGGGTCAACCAGGCCCTCGTCCGGCCGGATTGAACGACCACCGACGGAACTGCGTGTGCAGCGTTTGCGGACCCACTGATCACGGTTGCGTCATCCCCCTTGACCGGTCAACCGCCCGTGATCATACGGCCTTCCGGGCCGCGGGACACCGATGCCGGCGTGGCGGCCAGTTCCGCAGCCGTCGGTGGGTTGGCGCCGGCACGGGAGACGGTGAGCGCGGCCGCCACCGTCGCCCAGTGCAGCACGGTCGCGAGCCCGGCCCGGTCGAGGGCGGCGAGCCCGGCGCGGTCCGGGGCCAGAGCGCGCAGAGTGTGGAGGGTGGCGGACATGAAGGAGTCGCCCGCGCCGACCGTGTCCACCACCGTGGCCCGGCCCGCCGGGGCCGCGACGGTGTGGGTCCGGGTGTAGGCCACGGCTCCGGCGGCGCCGCGCGTCGCGAGGACGAGCGAGGGGCCTGCCGCCAGCCAGCGGGCGGCCACCGACGCCTCCGGCTCGTCCGGGTAGAGCCAGGACAGGTCCTCGTCACTGGCCTTGACCACGTCCGCGGCGGCGACGCAGCGCTCCACCTGCCGTAGCGCCTCCGCCCGCTCCCCCATCAGCGCGGGGCGCACGTTCGGGTCGTAGCTGACGGTGGCGTGCTCGCGCAGCTCCTCGACCAGGGCGAGCGCCGCATCGGCTCCGGGGTGGGCCACTGCGGCGATGGAGCCGAGGTGGACGTGCGCAGGCGGTGGCCCGGCAAGCGCCACCGGCCGCAGCGTCCACGCGATGTCGAAGGCGTACGACGCCTTCCCGTCCCCGTCGAGCGACACCACGGCGGTCGGCGTCCGGACGCCTCGCTGCCCGTCGTCCGTCAACCGCACCCCTGCCGACTCCAGGTGGGCGCGGATCAGCCCACCCATCGCGTCGTCGCCGAGCTGCGTCAGCAGCGTGGCGTCGTGCCCGAGCCGGGCCAGGCCGTAGGCGACGTTGGCCGGACTGCCCCCGGGATGCGGCACGTCCGCCCGCCCGGGCGCGCGGACGATGTCGGCGACGCTCTCGCCGATCACGAGGAAGTCGGACATGCCCTCACACTCCGGTCGTGCTGCAGCTTCCCGGCAGCCTATCCCGCGGCACCGTCGGCGACCGGCGCCGCGGGGCGGGCCGCAGAGCGGAGGCGCAGGCGGAGCGCGGCGGCGGCGGGGACGGTGGTCATGGCCAGCAGCAGGACGCGGTAGTCCAGCACACCGACCAGCGCGGCGCCGACGGCGATGGAGAGGGCCTGGGGGCCGCTGGTGAGCAGGTCGGCGGCGGCGTAGACGCGGCCCTGGAGGTCCTTGGGGGTGCGCGACTGGAAGGTGGTGACGAAGGCGACGGCGACCCAGCTGGTGGCGAGACCGTTGACGGCGAAGCCCGCCGTGACCGTGCCGAGCCACGGGGTGAGGTAGCAGGCGTTGCCCAGGGCGCAGGCCGCCATGCCGAGCGCGGCCGCGTGGACGTCGCCGAGACGCCGGATGACGGCTGCGGCGGTCAGCCCGCCGAGGACGGCGCCGATGCCCTGGAGGGTCAGCAGCACGCCGAGGAAGGCGGGCGGGCGGTGCAGGCCGGTGCCGACGACGGCGAAGACGATCGTCTCGCCGAAGCCGAGGACGAGCATCGCGGCCGCGGCCGCGAGCGTCACGTCCCGCAGCGGGCCGCGGGCCAGCAGGTGGTGGCTGCCCGCGAGGACGCGCTCGCTCCAGCGCGTGCCGGCCGGGGTGGGCGTGGGGCGTGCCTCGCGGTGGGTGAGAGCCGCGGTCGCGGCGGCCGCTACGGCGAACGTGGTGACGTCGATCCAGATCACCGGGCCCGCCCCGAACGCGGCGAAGAGGCCGGCACCCGCGAGCGGTGCGAGCAACCGCAGGGAGCGGCTCGTGGTCTGCAGGGCCGCGTTCGCGGGGGCGAGCAGCTCGGCCGGGAGCAGCGTGGTGAGCAGCGCCGACTGCGCGGCGCCAAGGACGCTGCGGGACGCGCCGTAGACCAGCGCCACCGCGTAGAGGAGTGCCATGCCGCCCGCGTCGTGGACGGCCAGGAGGCACAGGACGGCCGTGCCGGTCGCGAGGTTGCCCGCGACGAGCAGCGGGCGTCGCCGGACCCGGTCGACCAGCATCCCGCCGAGGGGTGCCGCGAGCGTAGGGACGGTCAGAGCGAAGTAGACGAGCCCGGCCGAGGCGTTGCTGTGGGTGAGGGTCTTCGCCCAGACGCCGAGAACCAGCAGCATCGCGTTGTCGCCGAACTGGGACAGGCTCTGAGCGCCCAGGAAGAGCAGGGCGTCGCGGTGGGTCAGCAGGGTGCGCATCGGGGTCCTGACTACGAGGTGTCTGCCGAGGGGGAGTTCAACTGCCCGGTGTCACGAGGATGGTGATCGCCACGGGTTGGGCGTTCGCCGGCTGTCGCCCGGGCTCCGCGGCGCGCTGCACGAAGGGGGTCAGCAGCGCCTGCACCGCGCGGTTGAACTCGGCGAGCTCGTCGACGGTCATCCGCAGCAGACTGTCGCTCAGGCCGGCCTGGTCCTGCCACGCGCGGGGGCTGCTCTCCCGCTGCTCCTGCCAGCGGGTGAACCGGGTCAGGGCCCGCTCCAGGTAGAGCCGTTCGAGGGCCTGGGTGGCCTGCTCCACCTCGACACCCTGCTTTTCGCCGCCGCCGAGGGACAGTTCGGCGTTGGCGAGACGCCACCGCCGCTCCCGCTGGTCGCGTGCGGCGGCCGGGAGGACGAGGCCGTACTTGGCCATCAGGCGCAGGTGGTGGGAGGCCAGCGCCTGGCTGATGCCAAGCTCCCGCGCCGCCTCGGCGGCACTCAACGGGCCTTGCCTGGTCAGCAGTTCGCGAATCGCCAGGCGGTGCGGGTGGGCGAGGGCCCGCAGTGCCACGGCGCTGCCGGCGGGGTCCGCCGGAGTGGCGGGGCCAGATTCCAAGGACATGCTTGGAGTATCGGCGCCTGCCCGACGCCATGTCAAGCAATCGCTTGGAAAGCCGAGTTGGCGAGCTCCGCCCATCGCCGTCGCGCTCGCCGTCGCCCTCGCCCTCGCCGCCGCCCTCGCTCCGCCACCGGCCAGCCGGCGATGTCGCTGCCGCTGCCGCTGCCGCCGGGCTTCGCCGACAACGGCCCTCCGATCGGCGTGCAGCCGGTGGGCGAGCGCCCTGGGAGGACGCGCCGTTGCGGGCCGGAGCCGTGCCGGAGGCCGAGTTCGGCCGCCGCTACGTGCGGCCGAGCCCGCCCTCAACCGTTCGATAGACCGAACACCTGAGAGCGGGAGGATCAGTCCTCGTCGTCCGGGCCGGCCAGGTGCGGCCGGGGCCGGGCCGGGTACTGGATGAGCAGCACCGAGCGGACGGTGCCGTCCAGCGCGGTGTAGGCGTGCGGTGCGGACGCGTCGAAGCCCACGTAGTCGCCGGGCCCGAGCTCCACCTCCTGGCCGTCCACCCGCACGCCGAGCCGGCCTGCCTGGACGACGGTGTGCTCGGTGCCGCCGTGGCCCAGCGACTCCTGCGTGCAACCGGCGCGCACCTGCTGGTCGTAGAGCTCGAAGACGCCGTCGCCGACCTCGAAACGGCGCAGTGAGCGCAGGTCGACGCCCTCCCCGCGCAGGACCTCCGCGTCCTGCGCCCGTACCACCGTCAGACCGGCGGCGGGCCTGCGCTCCACCAGGTCCGAGATCGGCACCTCCAGCACCCGGGCCAGGCTGAAGACCGTCTCGATGGTGGGATTGCCGGTGCCCGACTCCAGCTGGGAGAGGGTGGCCTTGCCGATCCCCGAGCGCCGTGAAACCTCCGACAGGGACAGGCCGCGCCGTGCGCGGACCTGCTTCAGGTTGGCGGCCAGCACGTCCCGGACCGAGCCCTCGGTGGCACTCACACTTCCTCTTCTCTCCGCCTGCCGTTCGGTATACCGTACGGGCAATGCCCCGACTGGATCAATATCCCAGCCGCCGGGCAGTGCGGACCTTTCGACCCAGGAGACGGTTGTGACCGAGCGGACCTCTGGCGCCCCCGACGACGAGCGCACGAAGCGCAAGAACGGCCTCTACCGGGGGGTGAGCGAGGAGCTCGCCGCGCACATGCGCCAGGGCTGGGCCGACACCGAGCGGCTCGACCTGGAACCGCTCCCCCAGGCAGCCCACACCGCGCGCCGCCGCGCCGCGCTCTCCGCCCGGTTCCCCGGCGAGTTGCTGGTCGTCCCGGCGGGCAACCCCAAGGTCCGCGTCAACGACGTCGACTACCCCTTCCGCCCCTCCTCCGACTACGTCTACCTGACGGGCGACCAGTCCGAGGACGCGGTACTGGTGCTGGAGCCGGTCGCGGACGGCGGGCACCAGGCGTTCGCCTACGTGCGGCCCCGATCCGACCGCGACAACGGGGAGTTCTGGCTGGACTACCACGGCGAGCTGTGGACCGGCCGCCGCAACAGCCTGACCGAGAACGAGCGCCTGCTCGGCCTGTCCTGCCGCGACGTGCGCACTCTGGCCGAGCAGTTGGGCGCGGCCGACGGCCCGGTCCGGGTGCTGCGCGGCTACGACGCGGGCATCGAGGCCGCCCTGCGGGGCGTCGCGGACGTGGAACTCGCCGCCGAGCGCGACGCGGAGTTCCGCACCTTCCTGTCCGAGATGCGCCTGGTCAAGGACGAGTTCGAGATCGGCGAACTGCGCCACGCCTGCACGGCCACCGCCCACGGCTTCGAGGACGTGGTCCGCATGCTGGCGACCGACTCGCCCACCCTGGAGCGCGCGGTGGAGGGCACCTTCTTCCTGCGCGCCCGCATCGAGGGCAACGACCTCGGCTACCTGACGATCGCGGCCGCGGGCCCACACGCGACGACCCTGCACTGGGTTCGCAACGACGGCGAGGCGCGCCCCGGCGACCTGCTGCTGCTCGACGCGGGCGTGGAGACCCGCACCCTCTACACCGCCGACGTCACCCGCACCCTGCCGGTCAGCGGCCGGTTCAGCGCGATCCAGCGCCGCGTCTACGAGGCGGTCCTCGCCGCCCAGGAGGCGGGCATCGCGGCCGTCAAGCCGGGCGCCGCCTACCGGGACTTCCACCACGCCGCGCAGTGGACCATGGCCGAGCACCTGGTGGCCTGGGGCCTGTTGGGCGGGCGGTCGGTGCAGGAGGCCTTCGAGCTGGGCCTGCACCGCCGCTGGACGCTGGCGGGCACCGGCCACATGATCGGCATGGACGTCCACGACTGCGCCGTGGCCCCCAACGCCTCCTACGTCGACGGCACCCTGGAGCCGGGCATGGTGCTGACCGTCGAGCCGGGCCTGTACTTCCAGTCCGACGACCTGTCGGTGCCCGAGGAGTACCGCGGCATCGGCGTGCGGATCGAGGACGACATCCTGGTCACCGAAGCCGGCAACGAGAACCTCTCCGCGGCCCTGCCGCGCACGCCGGACGAGGTCGAGGCCTGGATGGCCGCGCTGCGCGGCTGATCCCCCTGGCCCGAGAACGGCGGCGGCCGGGCGTCACGCAGGCGCGGCGGCGGGGAGCGCGCGGCTGCCGACGCCCAGCGCCAGCGCCATGAGCAGGTAGATGACGACGGCCGCGAAAGCCGGGGCGGTGATCCCAGGGCCCGCCTGGAGGCCGCCGAGCAGCGCGACACCGATCGTGGTGCCCGTCGAGCGTCCCGCCGACATCAGTCCGGCGGCGATCGCCGAACGGTGCGGCGGGACGTTGGCCAGCGTCAGGGTGATCTGAGGAACAGTGACCAGCCCGAAGCCGAGGCCGATGAAGAACAGTCCGCCGCAGGTGCCGACCGGGGCGTCGCCGCCGACGACGGTCAGCACGACGCCACCGAGGAGCGTCAGCAGCGCGCCGATGCCCAGGACCCGAGGCGCGCCCAGTCGGGCGTGGACGCGTCCCGCCACCAGTGGCATCAGCGTGATCGGCAGCGCCGAGGCCAGGAAGCAGACGCCGGTGGTGACCGGCCCGTAGCCGCGCACCTGTTGGAGGAAGACGCTGACGGAGAAGACCAGCCCGTAGTAGCCGGCGAAGAGCAACAGTCCGAGGACGGCGAAGCTGCGGAAGCCGGGTGCACGGAGCAGGTCACCGGGGATCATCGGGTGCGCGCAGCGGCGCTGCCGCACGACGAACGCGCCGAGGGCCAGCACGGCCGTGGCCGTCGCGGCGGCAGGAAGAGCGGAGGTCCAGCCCAGCTCGCGTCCCTCCGTCAGGGCGAGGGCGAGGCCGCCGAGGGCGACGACCGCCAGCAGTTGGCCCGGCCAGTCCTGGGGCTGCCGGGTGGCGCTCGCCCGGCCGCGGGGCATGTTCCGGGACGACAGCCACAGGATCGCCACCACCGCGGGCACGTTGACGAGGAAGATGCTGCGCCACCCGACCGCCGTGACCAGCGCGCCGCCCAGGACGGGGCCGAAGGCCGCCGGGCTGCCGGCGACCATCGCCCACACCGACATCGCCTTGGCGCGCTGTTCCCCGTCCGGGTAGGTGTCGGTGAGCATCACCAGCGTGGCAGGGGTCAGCAGGACCCCGCCCAGTCCCTGCAGCACACGTGCGGCCACCAGCGCCGGCCCGTCCGGCGCCAGACCGCACAGCACCGACGTGGTCCCGAAGACAGCCACCCCGAGACGGAACATCGCGACGGCCCCGTACCGACCGACCAGGGCGGCACCGGCCAGCACCAGACCCGCCATGACGACCACATAGGCGTCGACGACGAGCTGCATCATCGGAAGGCCCGCCCGCAGGTCCGCCCGGATCGCCGGGATCGCGACGTTGACGATGCTGATGTCGATGACGCACATGCCGGTCGCCAGGCTCGCCGCCACGAGGACCCGTCGCGGTCGCACCACCCCGACGTCCTCCGCCGCCCGGAGCGGTTTATCCAGACTGGTCGCATCGGCCATGTGACTGCCATTTCGAGGGAGTGGGTGAACGAATGAACCGGCACCGGCGAATGCGGGCGTTCCGGCCGCCCCGAAATCTAGCCACGGAAAAGGCGGCGGCGTCAACACCCGCATCAACCAGGCCTGTCCACCTGGCTGGTAGGTGCCGGAATGGTCCGATTCAAGGGTGCGTCCCAGGAGGCTCCCCGCTTCCCCGAACCCCGGGCGGGAATTGTCGTCGGGACCGGAAGATTTACCTCGCCCGAGCATTCTCCGTCGGCGGCGGAAATCCGGACGCGGTCCTCGCACTCGTCCCCCCGCGCCGGCTCGGCCCCGCCTGCGGAGCCCGTCGATGTTCGCCGCTGAGAACCGTCACTCCCTGGACCGGCTGCGCGCCGAGCACAGCCCGCGGGAGCTCGCCGCAGCCCGGCAGTCGGCCGACCGGCACCCGGCCGACCGACGTCAAGGGTTGGACGTGCCAACGAGCGGGGCAGGCCTCGACCTTGGAGCTGCCGGACGAGGACGGCGACCTCGGCCCCTGCCACTTCGTGCTCGGCGTCCGCGCCTGCGGCGACCGCACCAACGGCCTGCCGGTCCGCGGCTCGGCGGGCTCGCGCGTGCTCAGCGCGCCCCGCGGCGCCGTCTCCTGGGCCGTCACCGACGGCGCGGCCTTCGGCTCTCGCGGCCCCGGAGGCTCAGGGCGCGGACACCCAGGACACTGCTCCATGGCCGCGCCACCGTCAGTCTCCGATCGATCGACCCACCTCGGTGCGCAGTAGTATTTCACATATGACACATCTGAGTCGACCGCTTCTCGCGCCGGTCACTTCTGCGTGAGCCGCAGGTACGACTCCGTGGTGCGGACGCTCGTGAGCGGCGAACTCCCCATGCATCCACCGTTCACACTGGTCACCGCGTCCGCCGAGAGGCCGGAAACGGACGCGGCCGCCCCTTTGAACAGTCCCGAGGACACGGTGCCGGTGAACACCACGCTCCCGAGGTTCAGCCGAGTCGCCGTCCACGTGATCTGGGAAGAGCCGACGGTCGCCCCACCGGCCTTCTTCCAGGTGACCGCCATGGTGCCGGCCAGGTCCACCGTCGCCAGCACCGGATCCGGCAGGCAGGCCGCCGAGCCCGTTCCGGCCAAGGTGGCCTCCGCTCCGGTGATGCCGTCGGCGGACGTTGCACAGGCGGGCCCCGTACTCCGCTCCCCCTGCAGAGCCCCGAGGACGCTCTGCGGACCGGACACCATCTGGACGCCCGGGGTGAAGTTCAGCTCGGAACTGACGGCGCAGGAGAGGAGCTGAACTCCTGCCGCATGCACGGGAGCTGCGGCGCCGAGCGCAGGTGAGGACGCAACCACCAGAGCGGAGGCAACAATGGTGAGGCCTCGTCGCATGAACTTCTCCTTCGGACGTTCGATCGGCGAAAGCGGTGACAGCGGCAGAAGCGGCGGACGACCCCGGGTCACGGGGCCGTCCGTCCCATGGGCTTCGCGACCGGGCGGTAGACCTGCACCCCGGAGATCTCGCTCGTGATGGGCGTCAGGGCCCTCGGCTCCCGGCTCGGCTGCCCGGAGACGCTGAGATTGAGGATCAGGTACGCCTTCCAGTCGGCCGGGACGCCCTTGTGGTCGCTGAAGACGGCCTTCAGGTCCCGGACGGTGTCGCCGAGATACCAGGTGACGCTGTCCCTGCCGAGGCGGGCGCCGACGTAGACCCACTTGCCGAAGCCGAGGAGACTGCTCCGGACGAGTCCACCGACGTCGCCGTCCACATGGTTGACGAACTCCGCCGCGCCGGGCGACTCGCTGTGCCACTCCAGGACGTCGATCTCGTTGTCCCCGTCCTTCCAGGTCCACACGCCGGGCCAGGCCGCGTGCCCGCCTGCATCGCTCTTGCCGGGCAGGCGCAGGTGGACCAGCAGGAAGTCGTCGGGCTGGACCATGAACCCGTCGCCTCCGCAGGGGCCGCCGTCCCAGGGCTCCGTCGTGAGCAGACCCGTGGCCCAGAGCCCGAACGGCGAGCTGGTCAGCGGGTGGGCGCGGAAGAGCACCCCGCCGCCTTTGACGACGGTCATCGCCCCGGCCGTCGTGCGATCCAGTTTCCAGTCACCGGGGTTGGTCCGGCCGTCCGGATAGGCGGACGTGTAGGGGCACCAGACGGCGCCGGGCCGACCCCAGTCCGCCTTCTTGAACAGGTCACTGAAGACCAGGGTGGTCTGTGGCGGCACCACCTGCGAGGCCGCGGCCTGTTGGGGTGTCACCGAGGAGACCAGCAGGAGCGGGAGGAGCCCAAGGAGCCATGCTCGGGGCCGGGGACGTATCACTCACCCAACAAAAGCCATCGCCACGCGGTTCGCACGCCCCGTTGCGCCGTTCGGGACCGGACGCCGGACAGGCCAAGGCCCGGAGCTCGGCCGTTCGTGCGCGTGTGATTGTCAACTCGCTTGAGCCCAAGATAGGTTGATCGCATGGGACCGCTGAATCCAAGCAAGGCGGAGCTCGTCGTCGGGCTCGTGTGCTTCCTGACCATCTTCGGGATGCTCGGAAGGGTGCTGCTGCCCCGGGCCCGGCGGATCATCGCCGAACGGACCGAAGCGATCGACGGCGGACTGGTCCGCGCGGAGGCCACGCGCAAGGAGGCGGCGGCAGCACTGGAGGAGTACCGCCTGCAGCTGGCCGAGGCCCGCCACGAGGCGGCGCGCATCGTGCAGGAGGCGCGGGAGGAGGGCGCCGTCCTGGTCGCCGAGGCACGCCGCGAGGCGGAGCAGCAGCGCGACCGCCTGCTCGCCACCGCGCAGGCCGAACTCGACGCCGATCGCGAGCTCGTGGAGGCGGCCCTGCGGGTCGACATCGCCCGGCTCTCGACGGAGCTGGCCTCGCGCATGGTCGGCGAGCCGCTCGACGACGCCGGCTACGACAGCCCGGCGATCCAGCGCTACCTGGACGCCCTCAGGACGGCGACCGACTGAGCGCCACGCCGAACCTGCTGCAATGCCGGAGGCCGCCCCGCTGCTGCGGGGCGGCCTCCGGCATTCACGCACCAGGCTTCCGGCTCACGCCTTCAGCCTCCGGCCTTCATGCCCTGGGTCCGCTCAGGGCCGGACGAGTGCCGCCGGCGGGTTGATCGCCCTCACCGCCGCGACCAGGGGGGCCAGCTCGGGGTTGGCCGCCGCCTCGTCCAGCGCCTCGCTCAGCGCGCGGTCGTTCGTCGGGCGAGCCTGCGCCAGCAACTGGAGGCCGTCCTCGGTGACGTCGGTGTAGATGCCACGGCGGTCGGTCGGGCACAGGTAACGCGCGAGCAGGCCCCGGTCCTCCAGGCGGGTGACCAGGCGGGTCGTGGCGCTCTGACTGAGGACGACCGCGTCGGCCACCTGCTTCATCTGGAGGTGCCCGCCCTCGCCGTCGTGCTGCCGGCCGAGCACGTCGAGCAGCGAGTACTCGCGCACGCTCAGGTCGTGCTCGGACTGCAGTGAGCGCTCGACGTGAGCCTCGATCCGGCCGTACAGGACGTAGAGCGCGGCCCATCCGTTGGCGAGGGCGGTCAGCGCGGGGTCCGTGGCGGTCATGGATCCGGTCTCCTTCCGAGGCGGCTGCCTCCAGGATACGTCCTGGCCAAAAATACCTGCTCATGCCGATAGCAGGCCCCGACAAGCAATCCCCACCCGCCGAGCGGAGCCCTCGCACCACCTTCCAAGGCCATGAGTGATTGCACGCACTTGCACTTATAGCGCGTGTGCAACTATTGTCGAAGCACGTAAGACGCACAAGCAATCGCACGAAGGGAGGCGCCATGCCACTCGCGCTCCTCGCCCTCGCCATCGGGGCCTTCGGGATCGGCACCACCGAGTTCGTGATCATGGGCCTGCTGCCCGGGATCGCCGGTGACTTCGGCACCACCATCCCCACCGCGGGCCTCCTGGTCACCGGCTACGCACTCGGCGTCGTCATCGGCGCGCCGCTGATGACCACCCTCGGCACCAAGATCAACCGCAGAACGATGCTCATGGTGCTCATGGGCCTGTTCACCGTCGGCAACCTGCTCTCCGCCCTGGCGCCGAGCTTCGGGATCCTGTTGGTCGGCCGCATCGTCGCCTCTCTCGCGCACGGCGCCTTCTTCGGCATCGGCGCCGTCGTCGCGGCCGACCTGGTCGCGCCGAACAAGAAGGCCGGCGCCATCGCCACCATGTTCACCGGCCTCACCGTCGCCAACATCGTCGGCGTCCCGCTGGGCACGTTCATCGGCCAGGCCGTCGGCTGGCGCGTCACCTTCGCCGCCGTCGCCGCACTCGGCGTCGTCGGCCTGGTCGGCATCGCCAGGCTCGTCCCCGTCCTGCCCCGCGCCGAGGGCGCCCACCTGCGGCGCGAGCTCGCAGCCTTCCGCAACACCCAGGTCGTGCTGGCCATGGCGATGACGGTGCTCGGCTTCGGCGGGGTGTTCGCCGCGATCACCTACATCGCGCCGATGATGACCCAGGTCGCGGGCTACTCCGAAGGCGCCGTCACCTGGCTGCTGGTCCTGTTCGGGATCGGCATGTTCCTCGGCAACCTGCTCGGCGGCCGCTACGCCGACCGCCGCCTGATGCCGATGCTCTTCACCACCCTCGGCGGACTGGCGGTCGTGCTGGCCCTGTTCACCGTCACCGCCCACAACAAGTTCCTCGCCGCCGTCACGATCGTGCTGATCGGCGCGCTCGGCTTCGCCACCGTCCCGCCGTTGCAGAAGCGCGTGCTCGACCAGGCCCACGGCGCGCCCACGCTGGCCTCCGCGGTCAACATCGGCGCCTTCAACCTGGGCAACGCGCTCTCCGCCTGGCTCGGCGGCCTCGTCATCACGGCCGGCTTCGGCTACACCGCACCCAACTGGGTCGGCGCTCTCCTCGCGGCGTCCGCCCTCGTCCTCGCCGTGTGGTCCGCCGCGCTGGAGCGTCGCTCCCGGACCCGGACACCGGCACCGACCACGACGACCGGGCCACTCCCGGCAACCACGCCGACGCCCCCGTGCTCCGTGCCGGCCGCCTGACCGACACGGTCAGGGACACCCACGCCCATACCCACGCGGCTCGCACCGGCATCCGCACCCGCTCACCGCACACCGCACACCGCACACCGAACGGACCCACCGCACCATGACCGTCCCCGCCATCCCGACCGTCCCGACCGTGACGCTCAACAACGGCGTCGAGATCCCCCAGCTCGGCTTCGGTGTCTTCCAGGTCCCCGACGACGAGACCACCACGGCCGTCACCGCCGCCCTGGACGCCGGCTACCGCAGCATCGACACCGCCGCCGTCTACGGCAACGAGCGCGGCGTCGGCCGCGCGCTGGCCTCCTCCGGACTGCCGCGCCAGGACCTCTTCGTCACGACCAAGCTGTGGAACCCGGACCAGGGCTACGACGCGACCCTGCGCGCCTTCGACGCAGGCCTGGCCAGGCTCGGCCTCGACCACGTCGACCTCTACCTCATCCACTGGCCCACCCCGGCCCGCGACCTCTACCTCGACTCCTGGCGCGCGATCGAGCGACTCGTCGAGGAGGGCCGCGTCCGCGCCGCCGGCGTGTCCAACTTCCAGACCGCCCACCTGCGTCGACTGCTCGACCACAGCGCCCTCGTCCCCCTGGTCAACCAGATCGAACTGCACCCCGGGCTGCAGCAGGCCGAGCTGCGCACCTTCCACGCCGAGCACGGCATCGTCACCGAGGCCTGGAGCCCGCTGGCCCAGGGCGCGGTGCTGGACGACCCCGCGATCATGGCGATCGCCGCCCACCGGGACCGGACACCGGCGCAGGTCGTGCTGCGCTGGCACCTCCAGCTCGGCAACGTCGTCATCCCCAAGTCGGTCACCCCGGCGCGGATCCGCCAGAACCTCGACGTCTTCGACTTCCTGTTGGACGACACGGAGATGGCCGCGATCGAGGCCCTCGACCGCGAGCTGCGGACCGGCCCCCACCCCGACACCTTCAACTGACCCGCCCGCCGGCGCCGGACAGGGCAGCCTGACCCCAGCGCCCGAACCGCGCACGCCCGGCCCTCCGAATGCCTCGACAAGCCGTCTGAGCAACCGTCATCTCCAGGACACGACAAGCCTGTTCGTGCTTCTGTGTGATGCTGCGGCAGAGTGCCGCGCCGAACCACGGCAGGGGGCGGGGATGCTGCGAGAACTCGACGGGCGGACGGCACTGGTCACGGGAGGCACGCGCGGCATCGGCCGCGCGGTGGCGCGGCGGCTGGCCGCCTCCGGGGCCACGGTCGTGCTGACCGGCCGCGACGCGCAGGAGGCGAAGAACGCGGCGGCGGACGTGGCCGTCGAGTCGGGCGGCACGGTGACCGGGCTCGCGCTCGACCAGGGCGACCCGGCGCAGGTCGAGGCGTTCATGACCACCCTGGCCGTGGAGCACCCGGCGTTGGACATCGTGATCGCCAACGCCGGAACGATGGGCCGCGGCGGGCCGCTTCAGGAGATCACCACTGCGGACGCCCGCACCGTGGTGGAGGTCAACCTGCTCGGCACCTTTGCGGTGCTGCAGGGCGCCGCACGGATCATGGCTCCGCGCGGAGGAGGCTCCATCGTGCTGCTGACCTCACTGGCGGCCTCGACCGGTGTGGCGTTCATGGCGGCCTACGCCGCCACCAAGGGCGCGATCGCGACGCTGACCCTCAGCGCCGCACAGGAGTTGGGCCCCCAGGGCATCCGCGTCAACGCCATCGCTCCGGGCGTCATCGAAACCGACATGACGGCCCCCTTCCCGCGCGAGGCGCTGGACGACATCGCAGCGCGCGCCCCCTTGGGTCGCCTCGGCCTCCCCGAGGACGTCGCGGCGGCCGCGCTCTTCCTGGCCGGAGACGAGGCCGCCTACATCACCGGCCACGTCCTCGCCGTCGACGGCGGCCTGCAACCCTGAGGTTCCGCCCCGCCCGGGCGGACGGGGCGGGCGAAGGCGGCCGAACCGAGGTCGAACCGAGGTCGAACCGAAGTAGAACCGAGGTCGGACGGTGGTTCAGCGGGCCAGGACCCAGCCGAAGAGAGCGGCGTGGGCCGGGGCGCCGAAGGAGGCCGGGGTGAGGTAGGCGGCTCGGGAGGGGGCGAGGCCGCCGACGGTGCCGGTCACCAGGGAGAGCGAGCCGTCACCGTAGAACGGCCAGCCCGGGGAGGTCTCGCCCTGACCGATCGCGGTCGCGGCCAGGTCGGCGTGGCCGTCGTGGTTGAAGTCAGCGAGGTCGACCATCCAGCCGAACTGGGAGTTGTCGCCGGCCCGGGCGTGCAGCCCGGCGGTGCTCAGGGTCAGGAACTGCGCGCCCTTGGTGGTGAAGCCCTTGGGGCCGCCCCGCAGGATCGTCACCGCGCCGGCCCGCGTGTGGCCGTTCACGGTCTTCTGCTGCGCGCCCACCGCCAGGTCCAGCCAACCGTCACCGTTGACGTCACCGAGGGCGACGGAGGAGCCGAACTCGTCGCACTGCGCCCACGCGCCGCCCGGCATGCCCGCCGTGCGCTCGGTGATCGTCTGCGACGGCGCGGCACCCAGGCCCACGGATCGTTTCCCGTACCAGACCGAGACGCTGCCACCGGTGCTGTCCTGGGCGCAGCCGCCGAACGGAGGCAGGGGCTTGCCGACGACCAGGTCGGCGCGGCCGTCGTGGTTGAGGTCGGCCATCGCCATGTCGGCGCCGCCCTCGTACATCCGCACCTGCACCTTGGAGGCGACCACGCCGTGCGCACTGCCCGGGTAGTAGGCGAGCGCCATGCTGCCGCCCACCTCGGCGAAGCTGGCGACCACGTCCGCGTAGCCGTCACCGTTCATGTCGCCGACGGCGATGGCGGTCGAGCCGTAGATGCCCTGGTCCGCCTCCTTGTGCACGGTGTAGCCGTGGCGGGGGACGGAGAAGCGGTCCAGCTCGCCGAAGTTGCTGGGCGTCTGGGTGGCCAGCAACTGCGCCCGCCCGGTCCGGGCGACGTCCCCGGCGGCGAGCGCCGTGCCCAGGCGCGCGGTGCCGACGACGCGCGTGGCATGGGTGAACCCGTGCGCCGAACCGAAGACGATGGTCACCGATCCCTTGCCGCCCGCGTCGCCGGGCGCACCGATGGCGAGGTCGGTGTAGCCGTCACCGTTGAAGTCGCCCACGGCCAGCGCGGACCCGAAGCCGGCGTTCGCGGTCGGCGTGCCGGGGATCCCTCCGTGGCCCTGCGTCAGCACGACGCGTCGCGCGGGCTGCAGTCCACTCCTGGATCCGAAGGTCACCACGACGTAGCCCGCCCCGGCCTTGCCGGAGACCGTGCCACCGGGCGCGCCGAGGGCGAGGTCGTTGTATCCGTTGCCCAGGAAGTCCGAACGGTGCACCGTCGGCGAGACCGGGGCAGCCGACGTGGACGTTCCCGACGCCGCCGAGCCGGCCGTCGCGGCCGGGGCGGCTGAGGCCGCACCCGCGCCGAGAGCGCCGCCGGCCGCGACCAGTGCGACGACCACTGCCGCACTCGTGAACACGCGCACGCGCGCAGTACCTGACAGGCTCACTGATTCCTCCCCCTGACGGGCGATCGCCCGTCCGAGCGCGCACTCTACCTCCGCCGACCGACGCGCCTGTCCTGAGGCCCGACTTGCCATTGAGCCCGGTGGGCTGCCGCACGCGGGGTGGGGCGGGCCTGCGTGCGGGCGACGACGGCGGGGTGGAGCTGAGCGGCGACGGCTTCCAGGTGGGTGCCGTGCCGGCCGGAGGCGGCGAGCAGCTCCGGGCCGGCACGGCCGAGGGGACGGTCGACCAAACGCCCGCGTGAACGCCCGCGCGGACCACCCCGTGGACGCCCGAGTGGTCGACCGACGCGTCGCCCATCGCGGTGCACATCACTGTGCACGTCACTGAGATCGGCGCGGCACCCGGCAGGCCGGGTCAAGGCCGGGCGCCGCGGGCGAGGATGACGGCGTACCGGCACTCGAGATCGGTGGTGTTGGCGAAGACGCGGTCGGCCGGCTCGCCGAGTTCGATGGTGTCGCCCGGCTCGAGCTCGTGGACCTGGTCGCCCTCGTGGAAGGTCAGCCGCCCGTCCAGGACCCAGACGATCTGCCGGATGAATGCGAAGGCGGCTGCCGGATAGGGCACCTCGGCACCGGCGGGTAGACGGATCTCGGCCACCTCGGCAGGAAAGGAAGGGCCGCTGATCTGCCGTCGCCGGTAGCCAGTGCCGGGATCACGCCACTCGGCTACGTCCTTGCCGCGCCGCACCCCGGCCCCGGCGGCCGAGTCGAACCCGGCGGGCGCGCCGGAGCCGACGGGCATCGCCCCGGACAGCAGCCCCTCCTCCGGCGCCCCCTCGGCGAGAGCGAGCAGCGAGGCCACGCTGAGCTGGAACGCCGCCGAGAGCTTGCCCAGCACGACGGCGGTCGGGCTGCTCTCGCCGCGCTCGATGCGGCTGATCATCGCCTGCGAGACCCCGGACGCGTCCGCCAACTGGGCCAGCGTCCAGCGTCGCCGCCCCCGCTCGGCACGGACCCTGTCGGCGATCTGCCCGACCAGTGGATCTACTATATTGGTCATGAATCCACTATACGAGAGGAACCCGAGATGACGGTGACCGTGACGGTGCGCGCCGCCCGGCCCGCTGACGGCGAGGCCATACGGACGATCCGCAATCACGCGATCGAGCACTCGACGGCCCTCTGGACGCAGACCCCGCAGTCGCCCGAGGAGGGTGCCGCCTGGCTGGCCACCCACCTCGACCGCGGTTCGGCTCTGGTGGCCGAGGTGGGTGGCGCGGACGAGGAGGGTGGGGTTGCCGGATTCGCCTGCTACGGCCCCTGGCGGGCGCTGGACGGTTACCGCCACACCGTTGAGAACTCGGTCTACGTCCGCGACGGTCACCACGGACTCGGCATCGGCTCGGCGTTGCTCACCGCTCTCATCGATGCCGCGCGCTCGGCCGGCCACCACGTCATGGTCGCCGGGATCGAGGCGGAGAACGCCGCCTCCATCCGCCTGCACGAACGGTTCGGTTTCCGCCACGCCGGCACCCTGCCGGAGGTCGGCACGAAGTTCGGCCGCTGGCTCGACCTGACGCTCATGCAGCTCCGCCTGTCCTGAGCGACGGCTCCGCCGCTCTCGCGACCGGCCCGGACCGGACGGCCGGTCACGTGCGCTCGACCGGCCCGTCCTGGTGCCAGGCATAGGTGCGCACCGGGTCGAGGTGGAGTTCGTTGGGGCCGATGCAGTCGGCGGCCCAGGTGGCCAGCCGAGAGCCGCATCCGCAGGCCAGGTTGGGCCCGTGCGCACCGGTGGGGCCGCAGCAGCCGGCCCAGTTGTCGCCGCTCGTGAACGGTTCGAGACGAGGCAGGACGTCGTCCGGGTGGACCACGATGCTGTCGCGCCGGCCTGCGGAAACGGTGCCTCCGGTGCCGGTCCGCAGCAGTTCGCGGCCCGTACCTCGAGCGGGCCGGTTGGACGTGCCGACCGCGATGAAGGGGGCGCCCCATGGCTCGCGATCGATGGCGAAGTACCCACGGGGAACCGTGGAGCGGGCCTGTCCGGTCTTCTTGTCGCGGTCCCGCTCCACGTCGTCGACACCGACCTCGGGGACGTCGGCCAGCCCCACCAGGTCGCCGGTGAGCGTGGCCGCGCAGGCGGCGCAGTAGAAAACGGTCATGCCCGGGTTCTACCGTGCGACGGGGCCGCCCGTCATGCGGGGCGGACTCGTTCCGGCTCGCCGTTCTCCGCACGGTGCCGCCCCAGGGTGCCGTGGTCCCCAAACTCTCGTCCGAGCAGGGCAGTTCTGCGACGCTGGGCTGACCGGAGACGGCATGACCCACCAGCGGACCGGAGGCCCGATGCCTGAGCAGCCGCAACACCGAACCGCCGCAGAGTACTGGGACACCTTCTGGCCCTCGGCCGGCGAGGGCTCCGGCGGGGTCCCGGACGCGTCCCGGATGCGCTGGACGCAGTACCCGTTCCACGGGCCCGGTGCGGAGTTCCTCGGCCGCCCGAAGACCGCGCTGGAGATCGGCTCCGCCTCCTGCGTCGCCGGGGTGGCCCTGGCCCGGACCGGCGTCGAGGTCACCTGCGTGGACTTCTCGTCGCACCAGATGGAGCGGGCCCGCGAATGGTGGGGAGACGAGCCCAACGTGACCCTGGTGGAGGCAGATGTCCTCGCCTACCTCGACAGGACCGATCAACACTGGGACTGCGTCTTCTCGAACTGGGGTGCGGCATTCTTCATCGATCCCCGGGTGCTGCTCCCGCTGGTCCTCCCCCGGCTCCGGCCCGGGGGCCTGTTCGCCTTCGCACAGGTGGAGCCGCTCGCTCCGTGTTTCGGCCCGCAGATCAAGTACGGCAACGGGTACCGGGGAGAGAAGCTGGCGATTGTCCGATGGATGCTCAGCAACCGGCAGTGGACGGAGACGCTCGAGCGGCACGGCTTCGTGGACGTGGAGGTGGTCACCCTCCCGGGGCGGGAACCCGGCTGGGTCGGGACGACGATGGGACGGGCCTACGCCCCATGAGGGAGCGCCACCGCGCCCAGGGGGCGATGGCCGACCGGTAGACGGGCGACGGATCCGGAACCGAGGTCGACGACGCTGATGCCGTCCCAGTAGCCGTCGCGGGTGTATCCGCCGGTGACGTAGGCGGTGCGGCCGTCCGGGGCGATGGTGACGTTCTCGTGGGGGCCTTGCAGGGGAATCACCCACTCGTGGCCGTCAGGGCGGCGGATGGTCAGGGACGGGCCGGCCTCGGTTCCTGGGTCGACCGGGCCGGTACCGACGACGTAGAGCGTGCCGTCGTTGCCGATGGTGACTCCGTGCTGGTGGGTTCGGGCCGTCATCGGCTCGACCGTGGTGCGGCCGTCGACCGGGTCGACGACGGCCAGCCGGGTGCCTTCGAAGGGGAGGATGAGGGCCCCGTCCGAGGGTCGTACAGCGAGATAGTGCGGTTTGCGCCAGGAACCGGCGGTCGACACGCCCCATTGGTCGATGCCGGGATCAACCGTTCGGTTGATCCGCTCCTGGTGGTGCCGGCGGTACGTTCAGACTTCCCGAGGCACGGGATACCGGACGGGGTGCCGGCCGATCCGCGAGGGCAGCAGCCCGACGGCCACCAGCAACACGGTGCCGAGGAGGAGCAGGGCAAGGAAGGGCAGGGCAGGAGGAGCCTGCAGCACCACGAGGACCGCAGTGGCGGCGGCCGGTGAGTGCGAGAGCCCGAAGAACAGCATCGCTCCGAGCGCGAGGCCGGCAGCGAGGGCGGCGCCCCAGGCGCTGCCGCCGGTCAGAGCCAGCACGCCGAACCCGATGAGGGCGGAGAGGAACTGTCCTCCGATCAGGTTCCGCGGCTGGGAGATGGGCAGGGCGGGAGCGCCGTGCACCAGGGCCGCGCTCGCGGCCAGCGGCGGGATCAACAGCGGCTGGTGCAGCACCACGCCGATCCCGACCAGCAGGGACAGGGCACCTGCGGCGAACACGGCGGCACGGAGGGCGTGCAACGACGGCCTCGGACCGGCCGGACGACGGTACGTTCGCGACGGGGGCGGGCTCGGACGAGGCGGGCTGGTACGGGGCGGGCTGGTAAGAGGCGGGCTCACGACGGGGGGCGGTGGCATGCGGGCTCCGGGCAGGCGGGGCAGGACCGTTCCACCATAGACAGACCCCCAGAGGGCGTGACAACACTTTTGCCAGAGAGGCAAACCTCATGGCGCAAGGCGGGGGGTGCGATGGCTCCGCTTGTTCCGCCACCGCACCCCTCGCGGGCCTGCGGCCGGGGGGGGGTAGCCGCAGGCGACTCGGTCGGGCTCCGCCGAGAAGAGGCGAGTCGAACGGCGGAGCCCGAACGGGCCCGCACGGACATCCGTGGGAGTGCGAACCCGCCACCTCCATCGTGTGCGCGGGGCGAGCGCCACCGGCGACGGACGCGCACCGGTTCACAGGTCCGACACAACACCCACACCACCTCCAGGTCGCGGCCCGACCGCCGGCGGGACCACACTTCACGACACCGGGCATCCAGGCGGTTCGAATCCGCATCACGGGGTAGCCGCAGGTCGAAACCCCACGAACGAACGGAGGCGGCGTGGAAGACGAGGCAGCACGACCCACGTCCGACCAGACGGGCCAGGCATTCTCCGAGACACGGGGGGACCGGGCCGCCGTCCTGGCCCATGCATGGCGGGCCACCCGCATGGGAGCGCGTCGGAGCCTGCGCGCACTGGTCCTGCGGCCGGGCGCACTGGCGCTGCTGGTCCTCGTCTCCGCGACGGCCCTCGCCACCACGCTGGCCACGAGCGCCGCCACGTAGCCGGCGCCCCCGCCCCGTGGGCCCGCTGCCCTGAACCCCACTGCCACCACAACACGTCAACCCACCCCAGCCCACTGCCACCGCGCCGCAGGGCCGGTAGGAAAGCCGACCAGTGCCTGCATGTCCTGCCTCGGTCCGTGTCGTCAGTCGCTGTGCAGGGCGGTGCGGACTTCGTCCGCGAGGGTCGGAGCGGGCGCGGGAAGCGTGTCGATGACCAGCTGGTGGATCTCGCCGGTGAACGGGTGGGGCGGACGGTAGGAGTCCTCCACGGGTAGCCCGCGGTCGCGGCCGACGCACAGGCCGGTGCCGCCGTGCTGAAAGGCCACCGGGAAGTCCCCGCCGAGCGGGGTCTGCGCGATCGGGCGCCCGTCGCGGAGCAGGGTGAAGGTCAGGGCCTTGGCGTCGTACCGGACCGCGACCGTGGTCCGCCCGGGCGGCAGTGGGTCGGGCGCGGCAACGCGGTCCACGTCTCCGGCTCGGGAGCAGGCGAAGGCGGGGCGGCCCCCGCTCAGGTGCAGCACGAACCCGCCGTTGTGGTCACCGAGCGCGCACAGCACGCCGTCGGCGCCGCGCTGCGGGACGGTGACGTCGACACTGAGGGTGAAGCCGCCGAAGAGCAGCGGCAGCGACTCGTCGTGGACGGGCCCGCCTCCGGGGCGGTAGACGACGCGACCGGGGATCCCGTACGGGGGCATCAACATCGCGGCGACGCGGTTCTGCAGCGTGTCGTCCAGCGGCAGGACCTGGTTGCGGTCGGCCTCGTCGAACCACCTCTGCTCCAACTCGGCCACGATCTCCGGGTGTTCTTCCGATACGTCGCGCGCCTCGGCGAAATCCTCGTCCAGGCGGAAGAGCGACCATTGGTCGGTCGCGAAGTCGCGACTGCCGAGCAGGAGGCGTTCCTCGTCCTGGACCCCCTGGGAGACGTGGTCGGTGGTGGCCTTCCAGCCGTCGTGGATGATCGAGCGCGAGCCGAGCATCTCGAAGTACTGGGTGGCGTGGGTGTGCGGGGCGCCGGCGTCGGCGAAGGCCGGGAGCAGACTGCGGCCGTCGAGCGGGTGTTGGGGCACTCCGTCGACCACACCCGGGACGGCGACGCCACAGGCGTCGAGGATGGTGGGCATGAGGTCCGAGACGTGCGTGAGCTGGTCCCGGATCTCGCCGCGAGCGGCGATGCCACGGGGCCAGTGGGCGATCAGCGGTGCCCTGGTGCCGCCCAGCCAGGTGTAGCGCTTCCACAGCCGCAGGGGGGTGTTGCCGGCCCAGGCCCAGCCCCAGGCGTAATGGGGGTAGGTCTCGGGGCCTCCCCACTGGTCGAGGTGGGCGAGGTTCCGCTCGGTGGTGTCCTCCATCCGGGAGGAGAAGCGGTGCTCGTTGGTGGTGCCGAGCTGGCCGCCCTCAGCACTCGCCCCGTTGTCGGACAGGAAGAGCACCAAGGTGTTGTCGAGCCGTCCGATACCGCGCAGGAAGTCCAGCAGGCGGCCGATCTGCGCGTCGGTGTGGGTGAGGAACCCGGCGTAGACCTCCTGCATGCGGGCGAAGAGGCGCCGCTCGTCGGCAGGGAGCGTCTCCCAGTCCGGGATCCACGGCGGGCGGGGCGACAGTGCGGTGCCCTGGGGCACGACGCCGGAGCCGAGTTGGCGGGCGAAGACCTGTTCGCGCCAGCGTTCCCAGCCCTGGTCGAAGCGGCCACGGTAGGGCTCGACCCACTCGTGGGCGACGTGGTGCGGCGAGTGCATCGCGCCGAAGGGAAGGTAGAGGAAGAACGGCTTGCCCGGAGCGGCCTGGGTCTGGTCGAGGATCATCCGCCGGGCGGTGTCGACCAGATCCTCGCTGAGGTGGTAGCCCTCCTCGGGTCCGCGCGGGGGCTCGGTGTAGTGGTTGTCGCGGACCAGTTGCGGCGCCCAGTGGTTGGCGTCGCCCTGGAGGAAGCCGTAGAACCGCTCGAAGCCGTACCCGAGCGGCCATCGTGTGAAGGGGCCTGCGGCCGACCGTTCCCACCGTGGGGTCAGATGCCACTTGCCGACGGCGAGCGTCGAGTATCCGGCGTCGCGCAGGATCCGCGGCAGGGTGGCCGCTGACGCGGGGATACGGGCGTTGTAGCCGGGGAAGGCGAGCGGCAGGTCGACAAGGAATCCCATGCCCACGGCGTGGTGGTTGCGGCCCGTGAGCAGGCTCGCCCGGGTGGGTGAGCACATGGCGGTCACGTGGAAGCGGTTGAAGCGCAGGCCGTCGGCGGCGAGGGAGTCGATGTGCGGGGTCGCTATGTCCGACCCGAAGGCGCCGGTCTGGGCGAAGCCGAGGTCGTCGAGGACGATCACGACCACGTCCGGGGCGTCGGCGCGGGCGCGCGGGTCGCTCGGGTAGGAGCGGACGGCGGCGGTGAGGTCGCGCGGTGCGGAGGACGGGACGGGCATGGCACTCCTTCGGCGGGAAAGGTGCGGCGCGCGGCGACGGCAGGGATCCGCCCAGGGCGCAGTAAAGCATGCGCTTTAATCTGATGCCATGACCACCCGTGCCCAACTGCTCCTCGCAGCGGAGGAACTGTTCGCCCGTCACGGCATCGCCGAGGTCTCCCTGCGCCAGATCAGTGCCGCAGCCGGCCAACGCAACACCGCTGCCGCGCACTACCACTTCGGCGACAGGACGACCCTGATCCGAGAGGTCCTCCGCACCCGCCTGGAGACGATCGACGCCCGCCGCGCCGCGCTGCTCGCGGAGGCCGAGCCGACGGCCGGTCAGGGCGTGGAGGTCCGCATGCTGGTCGAGGCCTTGGTGCGTCCGCTCGCCGAGCAGGCCTGCCGACCGGGCAGCCACTACGTGCGCTTCCTCCAGCGCCTCTTCGCCCACACCGGTCACGACGTACGGGCCTTCGCCGAGCTCGGAGGCTTCGACCAGTCCTTCGCCGTCGCACGCGTCGTCGCGACCCGCCTGCCGAACCTGAAGCCGGACCATGCCTCGGCCCGGGCACGCTGGGCCGGCCGGCTGATCATCTCCGCACTCGCCGACCTGGAGCAGTCGTGCGCGGATGCGGAGGAGCGGCAGGAGAAGCGGGAGCGGCAGGACACCGGAGCCGCGACCTTCGCCGATCCCGGGGCCTGCACGCTGGCGCTGATCGACGCCGTCACGGGGCTGCTGACCGCGCCGCAGTCGCCGGCCTGAACGGCACACGTGCATGCCGACGGCCGACCCCCTCCCCCGTGGAAGGTCGGCCGCGGCAGCTCGTTCACTCGGTTGGTATGTGCCCAGTCTCGTCCACCGGGAGCAACCGCCCCAAGGCATCCGGTCGAATCCGGTTGAATCCGGTTGCGTCGCCGGACGAGTCACTCACATCGCCCACCCCGGTCGCCCGCCGGGCCACGGAGAGCCGTCCCATGGCCACCATGTGCCTGACGCACGCGAGCGGATGCCGCACCTGCCGACGCCAGGGCAGGGGGAAACCGCTCTCGGAAGCTGTGTCATGGAACGCGACCTGCTCCGGCCCCTGAACTCGACCCGAGGCGACGGGACGGCACCGGACACGTCCGCGGACGACGGCTGGGCGGCCGTCCTGAGGTTCGCCGAGTGCCGGGCCGCCTCGGTTGCCGCTCGACGGTGGGACCTCAGAACCGCTGGGCCTTCGCGACCACCGGCGCCAGGCTGAGCGCCTCGTCCTTGGCGCTGAAGGCGACGGGGGTGGTCGTCGCGCCCGCGGCGAGGTCGCGCGTGCCGACGACGTCCGTGTCCACCACGTGGCCCGCTGTGTCCACGAAGTCGATCTGGACCGCGTAGGACGCAGTGGCGCCGCTGTGGTTGGTGATCGTCACCAGGGCGGCGTGCAGACCGCCCGTCTGCGCCTTGTTGATGCCGGCGGCGCTGACCTCCGCGACGGCATTGCCGCGTCCGCTGACCTTCGCGAGTTCGGAGTGGTAGAGCGCCGAGTCCTTGGCCGACTGTGCGGCCGCCGAGGAGGCGAACGCCGAGGCCCGGGCCTGGTTCGACGCGGATGCGGACGCGGCCGAGGCCGCGCCGGCCGAGGCGAGGGACTGGAGCGAGGACGGCCCGACGCCCGAGGCACCGGTGGCCGGGCCGGCGCTCAGGGTGCTCACCGTACTGCCCGAGAAGTTGTTGTTCGCCGAGGAGCTGCAGGCGCTGACACCGAGCGCCAGAACGCCCACCAACGGGAGGATCGGGGCCAACGGGCGGACGGTGCGCATGGGTGGATCCTCACGGTCGTGGTCGCAACGTCTTCGATTAGACGCCCGGGTCGCGGCCTGCGCGAGGTGGATCCACCCTTGTCGGTGAACGGCCCGCCCACCGGTGAGCCGGATGGGCGGGCCCCGGCGCTCGTCAGAACGCCGCCGGAGGGTCGACCAGGGAGGTGCTGAGGGCGGTGCCGGGCACGCCCCACTTGGCGAAGATCCTGGCATAGGCACCGTCGGCGATCAGCTGATTGACCGCGTCGCCGAGGGCCTTGGCGAGGGGCGAGTTCTTCGCGGTGACGAAGCCGACCGGGGTGGTGCTGATCTGGCCGAGGTACTTCGTACCCGGCAGGTGCCGTGCGTCGTAGGTGAGGCTGAGCGTCGGGCCGAAGTAGATGTCCACCTTTCCGTTCGCCAGGCCGAGGAAGATCGGCGCGGTGTCGGTGAAGTACTGCACGTGGTACGGGCTCCTTCCGGCGGCGGCGCAACGCGAGGCCCCGGCGGTCAGGATCTGCTGGAAGGTCGATCCGGGGCTGGTCGCGACGGTGTAGCCGCACAGGTCGGTGAGGGTGTTCACCTTGTCGGTCGTGAGCGTTCGGGAGCCGAGGAAGGACTGACCGTCGTCGAGGTAGGTCGCGAAGTCGACCACCTGCTCGCGGGCCCTGGTGACGCCGAAGTTGTCCTGCCCGACGTCGAACCTGCCGTTCTGGACGCCCGGGATGACCGTCGGGAAGGTCCCGTACTGGATGTCCCAGCGGACGCCCAGCACCTTGGCGACCGCGTCGCGCAGGTCGACGTCCAGGCCGACGGTCCTGCCGTCGGGGGTCTGGCCGGCGTGGGGCAGTCCGGAGGTGCCGGTCGCGCGGCTGGTGCCGAGGACGAGGGTGCCGCGGGTACGGATCGCCGCGGGCAGTTCGGCGTTCAGGGCGGCGTCCGTGTGCACGGAGGAGACGACGTCCTCGGTGGGGATCGCCGTCTGCGTGGACGAGCCCGACGACGACGTCCCTCCCCCTGCCGCGGCGACGCCCGTGGCGGTGGCGGCGGTGCCGGAGGCGCAGCCGGTGAGGAGCCCGAGCCCGAGCGCGAGCGCGATCAGGCAGCCGGTCGCGGCGCGTGCGGCCGACTTCCCTGGGACGCGGGAACGGGAGGCTGCACGCGGGTGGTGGCCGGTCGGCATGAGGTTTCCTTTCGAGGTGGGTCGCGGGTCAGGGACCGAGAGGTTCGGGCGCGTCATGACAGTCCCGCCGGCTGGTCGCGCAGCGAACGGCCGCGCAGCGAACGGCCCAGCAGCGGCGCGTTGCCGCGGAGCACGTCCCGGAAGCCGCGGCCGGGATGCCGCCGACTGCCGCGCGCGAAGTGGCGCTCGACGGCGTACTGGCCGATCGAGAGCAGCGTGGTGAGGAGGACGTACCAGAGGGTGGCAACCAGCAGCAGCGGGATGACCTGGAAGTTCTGGTTGTAGATCAACTGGGCGGAGTAGAGCAGGTCCTGCACCGCGATGACACTGACGATGGATGTCGCCTTCAGCATGCCGATCAGCAGGTTGCCGGAGGCCGGCACGATCGCGGGCATCGCCTGCGGCAGCACGATCCTGCCGAAGGTCCACAGGCGGCCGAGCCCGAGCGCCTTGGCGGCCTCGGTCTGGCCGCGGTCGACGGAGAGGAGCCCGCCCCGGACGATCTCCGAGGAGAACGCCGCCACGTCCAGGCTCAACCCCACGTAGGCGGCGAGGAGACCGCTGAACAGATGGGCGGTCCGAACGGTGACGAACGCGTGGCCGAACGGGACGCCGAGCGACAACTGCGGATACAGCGAGGCGAGTTCATACCAGAAGAGCAGCTGCACCAGCGGCGGGACGGAGCGCATCAGCCAGACGAAGCCGAAGCTGAGCCCGGACAGGACAGGATTGCCCGACAGCCGCATCGCCGCGACCGCGATGCCAAGGACGTAGCCGGTGGCCATGACCGCCGCCGTGAGCCAGAGCGTCAGTTCCAGGCCGTGCAGGATCTCGCCGTCCAGGAAGTAGGCGCCGACGGTGGCCCATTGGAAGCGGGGGTTGGTCACGACGGTGTGGCCGAGCATGGCCAGGAGGACGAGCAGGACCAGCGCGGTGGCCCATCGCCCGGGACGCCGCCGGGGAACGATCCGGTCGGCAACAGGTCGCTCCTCCGGCGGGCGAGCCGCGCCGGAACCGGGAGAGTCCGACAGGGATACGGATCTGGAGGCACACGTGGCCGTGGACGCGGACGCGGCCGTGGATGTCGGTGCGGATGAGGATGCGGCCGTGGACGTGGACGTGGACGTGGGTGCGGATGAGGATGCGGACGTGTCGGAGACGCTCATCGTGGTGGGGTGTCCATCCCGGGCAGGCACGCGTCACCGCGCCGCAGCGCAGGCGTGAGGGCCCGACGGCGAGGCGGTGCGCGGCGCGACGGTGGTGAAAGGGTGGCGAAGGGGAAAGGGTGACGCAGGAGGAAAAGGCGACGTGTCGTCAGGCGACGACGACGGCGCTCGAACAGAGGGCGCTGCTCACCCGCAGCAGGTCGACGTGCCGGCGGGCGGCGCTGAGGCGGAAGAACGCGCGGGTCCACAGCACGGAGCAGGCGCTGCCTGAGCAACGGGTCTGCGCCATGGGGATCTCCTCACGGTCCTCGGGGGCCGGCTGTGGCCTGGAGCCTGGGCCTCGCGCTTACAGGACGCCGTCGTCCTGTCCGGTCGTCACCTGGAGCACCCCACCGCAGCGGAGGGTTGCCGGTCAGCAAGCCAGGGCTGCACGCTGACGCTCTTGACCAAGGCTCACGCTAACCTCTCGGCGCCGTTTGGACAATGGCGCACCGCAGGACGGGGCCGCGCCGGGCGGTCAGTCGTCGCGCGAGGCGGTGCGCGGGTGGGCGCGGGCGATGAGCAGGGCGACGTCGTCGCTGCCGTCGTGGTGATGGAGGGCGTCCAGGAGGAGGTCGCAGGTGTCCTCCAACGAGGGCCGCTCGCGGTTCAGCAGGTCGGTGAGGGCGCGCAGGCGGGTGTCGATGGCGTGGTCGCGGGTCTCAACCAGTCCGTCGGTGTAGAGGAGCAGTTCGTCGTCCTCGCCCAGCTCCAGCAGGACGTCCTCGAAGGTGGTGCCGCCGACCCCGAGGGGTGTCCCGGTGGGCAGGTCGAGCAGGCGTGGCGCGTGACCGGGGCGGGTGTGGACCGGGGGCAGGTGGCCGGCGGTGGCGATGCGGCAGCTGCTGCGGTGCGGGTCGTAGACGGCGTAGACGCAGGTGGCGATGGTCTCGTCGAGGTCGGCGGCGATGCCGTCGAGGTGGGTGAGCACGGCGGCGGGCTCCAGGTCCAGCCGGGCCAGGGTGCGGGCGGCGGTGCGCAGTTGGCCCATCGCGGCGGCGGCGTTGATGCCGCTGCCCATGACGTCGCCGACGACCAGCGCTGTCTTCTCCCCCGCCAGGGTGATGACGTCGAACCAGTCGCCGCCGACCTCGGACGTGCCGCCGGCGGGCTGGTAGCGGTAGGCGACCTCCAGGCCGGGCGGCTGCGGCGGGCGGACGGGCAACAGATGACGCTGCAGGGCGAGCGCGGCGTGGCGTTGGCGCTGGTACCAGCGGGCGTTGTCGATGCAGACCGCCGCGCGCGCGGCGAGCTCGGTCGCGAGCACGACGTCGTCCTCGGTGAACGGGAGCGGGTTGCGGGCGCGGATCAGGTCCAGCGCGCCGAGGACTTGGCCGCGGGCGCGCAGCGGCATGGCCATGTAGGAGTGGGTCCGGGCCTGCTTGAGCAGTTCCGCTGCGGCCTCGTCGCGGGCGATCCGGGGCAGGTCGGCGTCGGTGACGTGGGCGACGAGCAGTGCCCGTCCGCTGCGGACGCTGCGGGTGACCAGCCGGGTGGCGTCGTAACGGGCGATCTCGCCGACCGGGTCGGCCGCGTCGACCAGGGGCGTGGCGTACGCGGTCTTGACCGCGAGGGCCCGGAACAGGGCGGGGCTGCCGTCGCGGGACGCGGGGGCGGAGCTGTTGTTGAGGACGGAGTCGAGCACGTCCACGGCGGCGAAGTCGGCGAACTCCGGAACCAGCATGTCGGCCAGCTCGCGGGCGGTGACGTCGAGATCCAGGGTGGTGCCGATCCGTTCCGAGGCGTCGGCGATGGCGGTGAGCCGGCGGCGGGCCGCCGCCGCGGCGAGGGCCGAGCGGTGCTGCTCGGTGATGTCGACGATCGAGGTGGCGGCCCCGACGACGCGGCCGCCGGGGGCGTCCAGGCGGTAGTAGGAGACCGACCACGCATGTTCGTTGTTGGGGTCCGCCTCGGTCCGGCCGCTGGTGAACTGGTCGAGGAGCGGGGTGCCGGTGGCCAGGACGGTGCGCATGGCCGTCTCGATCGCCTCGGCGTCCACGAAGGGGAGCGCCTCGCGGACGGTGCGGCCGATCTGCTGGGCGGCCGGGATGCCGTTGATCCGCTCCAGCGCCGGGTTGACGAGGATGTAGCGCAGGTCGGTGCCGACGGCGGCGAGACCGATCGGCGACTGCTCGACCAGCCGCAGCGACAGGGCCAGGTCGCGTTCGAGACCGCGCAGGGTCGCCTGGTCGGTGGCCAGCAACAGCGCGTAGTGGCCCCCACGGCCGTCCTCGAGGCGCATGTTGCGGAACTCGGTCAGCCGCTGGTAGCCGTCCTTGTGGCGGACCGGGAAGACTCCGGCCCAGGCGCCGCCGCCGGACATGACCCGCGCGAACCAGGACAGCACCCAGGCCACGTGCTCCTCGTCGACCAGCACCTTCGCAGCGGGCCGGCCCAGGGCCTCGGGGGCGGTGTAGCCGAACAGCTCCTCCGCCTGCGGGCTCCACAGGACGATCCGGCCCTCGGCGTCCAGCACGACCGCGGCCACGCCCAGCACGTCGAGCAGCCCGCCTGGCTCGCGCGAGGGATCGCCCTGCGGTCCCGGCCAGCGCGTCTCAGCGGCAGTCATCCGGCCACCTCCCTCCGCCCGGGGTGCGCCTGTGCTCCCCGGTGCCCGGGAATCACCCCCCTATCGTCTCGCGACGCGACGAACGCGCCAGTGGGTAGGAGCGCTCCGGTCGCGCCGGTTTCGTCCCGGATGCCCGCGGCGATGGCACCTGGCCGCATCGCTGCAGGTCATCGGGCATGAGCAGCCCCCACATCGGTTGGGCTGCACAAGCACCGGGATCGAACAAGTGGCCTAACCGGCGGCGACGGGCGGGCCGCCATGCGGGCGCGGGGCCTTTGTGACCGAGTGCTTCAGTTGGCGAGCGGGCGGTTGGGTCGGCGGGCCGAGCGCTCGACGGCCGACGGTGCCGCGCCGGGCATGACCGCCAGTCGGCCCGGCCACCCAGAACGCCGCCGGAGCGAAACGACGCCGGAGCGGAAGGACGCCGGAGCCGGTCGACGCGTCACAGCGTCGACCCGCTCCGGCGCAGCAGTGTCCGCGCACCTACCGCGGTCAGAGGAGCGGCAGGTCCAGGGTGGCCGCGTTGTCGGTCGGCGCGGTGACAGTGGTGGTGCTGTCCTTGCTGGCCGTGGAGTACAGCTTGTCGCAGCTGTTGACGACCAGGGCCAGGCGGTGGCCGTCGGGCAGGTCGTAGGCGGTGGGCTGGAGGCGCCAGTTGACGGTCCGGTCCTTGCCGGGGTCCAGGTCGGAGACGGTGCAGGGCTCGTGGGTGACGATGCGGGCGGTGCCGTCGGGGGCGAGGTCGAACAGGTAGGCCACCAGGGTCGTGGCGTTCTTCGTGCTGCGGACGGTGAGCTGCAGCGTCGCGGCACCGCGGATTCGACGTGCCACACCGTCCGGGCCGGTCAGCGGGTCGGTCGACCAGACCAGCAGCTTCGTCCGGTCGAACTTGGCGGCCTCGTAGGTCTTCGGGTTGCCGAACCATTCCTTCTGTCCGGTTTGCAGGATGGCGTCCATCGCGGTGGCCTCGGTCAGCTCACCGGCGAAGAAGTCCCGGGCCCAGCCGCTGGTCGGCTCCGTCGACAGCGCGCCGTCGCCGTCGGCTCCGGTAGCGGTGGGGTACCACCTCTCGCTGCTGCCGCCATACCAATCCGGCTGCTGCTCGCGGCGGGCCGGAGTGGTGATGCGGTTGCCGCCGCCGGGGACCGGGGCGGTCCGGTAGGTGAACATGACCTGGTTGCTCACCGGCTCCCGCTCCGGCACGGCCTTGCCGAGCAGGTGTTGGTCGAGCCAGTCGTAGGCCTCCCGCATCGGTGTGAGCAGGCCGGGGAACGGCAGCCCGGTCAGCAGCCCGGCAAGGCCGGGGCCTTCGGGGGCGCCGTGGTCGCCGATCCACATGTTCAGCCGCTTCGGCACAGTCAGCTTGGCGAAGGTGTCGATCAACTGGCCGGGCGGGAAAAGGCTCTCGTGCCAGGTGCCGGAGAAGAAGGTCGGGATCCCCCGCGCGTTGGTGAGGTCCGCGTAGGCTTCCGGGGACCGTTCGGTGCCCCAGGCCACTACCTCGTCGAGGTTCTCGCCCTTCGCGAAGTCGGCGAGGATCTGCCGGGTCGCGTCGTCGAACTTGTCCGCCAGGTCGTCCCGGTCGCCGCCGGTGAAGGCGGTCAGGGCCTTGACGGCCTCCAGGTGCCGGGTGCCGTTGTCGTACAGGCTGGTCGCCAGGTTGCCCCAGGTGCTCAGCGCGACGACGGCCTGGACCCGGTTGGCGGGGTCGTGCGCGGCGACCAGCTGGCTGATCCCGGAGCCGTACGACTCGCCGAGCAGACCGATCGCCGTCGGCTCGAACATCTCCGTCGCGTAGTCGAGCACCGTCGACCCGTCCGCCCAGTCGTGGGGCCCGGCGACGTCGATGAAGCCCTCGGACGTGGAGGGCAGCGCCGGATCGCCGAGCCCGCGCGGGGTGTAGGCCAGCACGTGGTAGCCCCGCAGCGCCAGGGTGAGGTAGGCGTACATGAACGGGAGCCAGCCGTAGGGGCTCCAGCCGGCGGGCACGATCACGGCGGGACGCGGATCCGAGGCGTTGAGCTTGATGGAGAAGGCAGACAGGCGGACCCCGTCGTGGGCGACGATCCGCGGGAGGCCGATCGAGGCGCGCTGGCGGACGTCGGCCACCAGCTTCGACAGCTCGGCCGGGAGCGTCACGCCCGTCTCACCCTGCAGGACCGCCAGCAGCGCCCTGGCGGTGTCGACGGCGGCCTGGTTGACGGTGGGGCCGGGGCCCCAGATGCCGTTGGTGGCGATGTCGGTGAGCGTCGCGTCGGTGATCGACGGAATCGGCTCTCCACCGGCAGCAGTCATGCGAGCACCCTTTTCGGTCACGAATGCGGGATCCCGAGGGCTGAGTCTCGGAGGCAGCGGCGCGGGACCGCCCCGCCCGGGGGCAGGAACGGTTCGAGCACCGAGAGTCATCCTGATCAATGCGGGCGCAGGGAAACCGACGGATTGTCATGTTCATCAAAAGGGGTGAACATGACATCGTTCGTGTCCGTCGCAGCCTTGCGTGCGCTAAGCCGCCGCCTGGGGGCCCTGTCGTAGCCGCTTAGGGTGGCGGCGCTGACAGTCGCTGGGCGGCGGATCCAGGAAGCGCAACAGCACGAGCGGCCGTCCCGCGCAAAGCACCACCGCGTACGGGCCAGGCGGTCCAGGCCGTACGAAGTGGCAGGGGACGCGCCTCGGCCGGGCCCCTTAGGTTCGCCGGAACCGGAACGGAAAGCGGAACCGGATTCGGAACCGGATCGAAAAGCCGGAACTGAACCGCAGTACAGAGCGGGAACCAGACCGATCCGATCCGCAGGCGACCCGAGAGGCGTGCACGTGAACTGGCTGATCCACGACTACCGCGAGGACGACCTGGCCGCCGTCGTCCATCTGATCGACAGCACCGCCGAGCTCGGCCAGGAGTCCGTCTTCTCGCTCGCCGAGTGCATCACCGCGTTGACGGCCCGCCAGCCCGCCGTCGTCGCCGTGCACGACGGCGCGCCGATCGGCGCGGCGCTCGCGCAGGTCGCAGGCGAGCGGGCGTGGGTGATGCGGGTGGCGATCGCGCCCGCATGGCGGGGACGGGGACTGGCGAGCGCGCTGCTGCGGGAGTTGGAGCGGCGGCTCGTGGAGGCGCGGGTGCGGCGCATCGCCTACGTGCTCCCCGAGGAGGAGCTGCTCGGCGAGGGCCTGCGCAACGCCGGCTACGAACGACGCCCCGCCGCCGCGTACTTCGAGAAGACCGAGCCGGCCGCCGGCTCCGCCGCGGGCTCGCTGGAGGAGCTCGGCGGACGCGTGCTGAGCAGCGACCTGTGGGACCAGGTGGCCGGCATGACGGCCGAGAAGCAGCTGATCGAGCGGCGCGTCGTGCTCCCGCTCGCCGAGCCGGAGCGGGCGGCACGACACGGGGTGCGGCCGCCGCGCGCGATCACCCTGTTCGGCCCGCCCGGGACGGGCAAGACCACCTTCGCCCGCGCGGTGGCCTCGCGGCTCGGCTGGCCGTTCGTCGAACTGCTGCCCTCCCGGCTCGCCGACGAGGGGAACCTGGCCGCGGCGCTGCGCGAGGCGTTCGCGCGGATCGGGGAGCTGGAGCAGGTGCTGGTCTTCATCGACGAGGTCGAGGAGATTGCCCCGGTGCGCGGCGAGGGCGGCGACATGAGCCCTGTGCACGGGGTGACCAACGAGCTGCTCAAGCTGATCCCGGGCTTCCGGGAGCGCGACGGTCGACTGCTGGTCTGCGCGACCAACTCGGTGCGCTCGCTGGATCCGGCGTTCCTGCGCACGGGGCGCTTCGACTACGTCATCCCGATCGGCACGCCCGACGCCGAGGCCCGCGCCGCGATCTGGTCACGCTTCGCGCTGCCCTCGGGGCGGGGTGACGTGGACGTCGCCGGGCTGGTGGCCGCGAGCGAGCGCTTCTCGCCGGCCGACATCGAACACGCCGCACGTCTGGCCGCGCAGGCCGCGTTCGAGCGCGACGACGCGGTGCCGGGCGCGACCACCGCGGACTACCTCGCGGCGATCGAGGCGGGCCGCCCGACCGTGACGGCTGCGATGGTCGAGGCCTTCCGCGCGGACATCGGCTCCCACGCCCGGCTCTGACCGCGCGCCGGGTTCCCCGTGAGGCTGCGTCGGGCATCATCCTCGTGAACACATCAACGAGGTGAAGGGCCGCCATGTACCGCTCCTCCCCGCAGATCGATGTCGTCCGCCGCTTCTACGCCGCCCGCGGCGACGTCGGCATCATCCGCTCGGTCGTCGCCGAGGACGCCCAGTGGGACGTCACCGAGGGTTTCCCGAAGGGCGGCGTCTACCAGGGCCTCGACTCGATCCTCGGCGACTTCTTCGGGTTCCTGGCCGACTTCCGGGAGTTCGGCTGCGTGGGCGAGGAGTTCTACGAGGACGGCGACCAGGTGATCGTCCTCGGCCGCTACACCGGCGTGACGGCCGCGGGCGCGGCGGTCACCTCGCGCTTCGCCCACTTCTTCACCCTGGCGGGCGGCCGGATCACCCGCCTGCGGCAGACCTCCGACACCCTCCCCCTCGCCCGCGCGCTCGGCGACCGACAGCTCGCAGCCGGGAGCCCGCAGCCGGACGCCTGACCCAGGAGCCGCAGGCAGGGAGCCGGAAGCCGCGAGCAGGGAGCCGCACGCCGCGAGCCACGAGCCGGGAGGTCAACCGATCCGGTCGGTGAGGATGCGGGCGACGGCCGGCGGGTCGTCAGGGGTGATGGTGGGCCGCACTCGCCCGCCGACGTCGAGCACCAGCGCGGCGGTCTTCGACGGCCGTCGGGTGTCGAGGTTCCACCAGTGGACGAAATCCCCCGATCCCCAGATCCGCCACCGGCGCACCTTGTTCGCACCGGTCAGGGACAGCGTCTCGACGCCCCGGATGGAGGCGTAGGCGATCCGCTTCGCGCCCCAGGGGTAGTAGCACCGGATGCTGACGCCCTCTCCGTCGCAGCGGATCGCCCCGTCGTCGTAGCTCGTCGGGTCCGTGTTGCTCATGTTCCTCTCCTTGGCGTGCTCATGGGGCGTCCGGGGTGAGAATGAAGATCCCCGCGACCTTCTCGTCCGTGTCGAAGGCGACGCGGGCCTTCATCTCGCCGGCCTCGAAGCGCAGCGGGACGTCGACGACCGTGTGGTCCCCGATCCGGCGCACGAAGGGGTCTCCGTCGTCGAAGCCCTCGTACGCGCCGACCAGGCCCGTCACCGTGGCCAGGCCGTCAGCGCGCACCTCGTCCGTGAAGGCCGCCAGGACCTGGGCGTTGAAGGACCGTCTGGCCTCCTCCATCCGCCCGTCCAGCACGGCGGAGACGAGCGCGATCGCGCGTTCCGCGGCGTCGGTCATCCGCACGGTCTTGTCCATGGGTGCTCCCGTCCGAGGATCGATGGGTTTGCCGAACCGCTGGAAGGCGGCCTGACGGGTGACGCCGAGCAGGTCCCCGAGCTCCTGCCAGGTGTGCCCGGCGTCGCGGCTCTGCTGCACGCACAGCTTCAGCACCTGCTCGGCCAGGCTGTCGATGTCCTGGGCGCGCCGGACCAGGTCGAGGTAGGCGGGTGGCTCCACCGGGTTGGCCAGGGCGCGCGCGAGGGCGCGGGCCTGGTCGGCGAGCGAGCCGCTCAGGGAGGTCAGTGGCTGCGCAGCATCGGGCATGTGTCAAGGATGCCTTTACGCGGGATGTGCGTCAAGGATACCTTTACAGGAGTCCTCCACGGACAGGCCCGGGGCGCCTCACGGGGAGTGGTTCCACACCAGCAGCAGATAGCCGCCGAGGTAGGCGGAGACGGCGGTGAGGAAACCCAGTACCGCCACCGCGGTGCTCGCCCGCGCATGGGCCAGGGCCGTCGCGGGCTTCAGGAGCAGGGGGAAGGCGGCGACGAGGAACCGGGCCTTGGCGTTGTAGTAGCCGGTGCCGCCCACGGCCAGGGCGAGCAGCAGCGCGCTGTAGAGCAGCAACGGCCACGGCTGCCGGTCCAGCGCGGCCAGCACGAGCAGCAGGACCGCCAGCGCGAGGACGAGGGTGACCAGGGAGAGGTCGAGCGGCACCGCGGTGGCGAGGACGGTGTGGGCCGTGTGCAGGGTGTAGTGGCCGCCGTCGAAGGAGGAACCCCACCCCGCCTTCTCGATGTGGAACCAGCCGTCGAGCCGGTGCATCCGATGGCCGACCCAGAGCAGGTATCCGGCCCAACCGAGCGGGGCCGTCAGCAGCGCCACCCACGCCCGCCAGCCGGCGCGCCGCCGGACGATCGCCACGAGGGCGGCCAGGCAGACCACCGGGAAGAGCGCGGTGGCGCTGGGACGCGTCAGCCCGGCGAGCACGCACAGCGCTCCGGCCGTGAGCCAGCGCTCCGCGAGGACGGCATAGAGCGTCCACGCCGCGAGGGCGGTGAAGAGGCTCTCGCTGTAGGCCATCGATTCGGTGACGGCGTGCGGGATGACACCCCACAGCACGGCGAGCACGATGCCGGTGCGCCGGTCGTGGAGAAGGTTCCCCACCGCGTACAGCCCCCACGCGGCGAGGCCGCCCGCGATCCAGGCGGTCGCGACGGCCCCGGCGGCCGGGCCCAGCGGCGTGACCAGCGTCAGGCCGCGTGCGGTGAAGGGGAAGAGCGGAAAGAAGGCCATGTTCGAGAAGAGCGCGGCACCGCTGTCGTAGCCGTGCTCGACGATGCCGACGTACCAGGCCGAGTCCCAGGCGCTGCCGAGCAGGAAGCCGAGCGTCCGGTGCTCCGCGCGGCCCCAGAGCCACAGCGCGGCCACCGACACCACCCGCACGAGCGCGTAGCCGCCCACCGCCCAGGCGGCGCCCCGACCGCCCAGGCGCGAGCCGAGCCGCACCCACCCCGGTCGTTCCGCCGCCACGTCGACGGGGAGAGGGGTCATGTCTTCGACGCTAAGCAGCAGGTGGGCGATCCGCGCGCCGGGGGGTCCGACCGTGGCCGCGGCGCCCTCCCCGCCGGCGGCTCAGCCCGACGCCTCAGCGGGCTCGCAGCCCCCACCACTTCGGTGGCAACGGATCGGCCGGAACGGACGTCGGCTGGTCCGGATGGAGCCCGAGGCGCCGGAGTGCGTCCGCACGCAGGCGGACGACCACGGTGCAGTTCGGCTTGCCGTCCGGCCCCTGGCCGCGCATCAGGTCGATCCTGACGTCCTCCACCGCGAACGGGAACCAGTCGATCCCGCGGTCACGCAGTCAATCGGCGATGAGTTCGGCGGGCTGCGGGCGGCCTGCCACGTTCCGGTAGCTGGTGAGGGTCACCCATGCGAGAGGTTGTTCGCTCATGGCGCCATCCTGCCGCAGGGCGCCGGCGCGCCGCTCGTCCTTTTCGCCCTCACCCGACTGCGTGGAGGGCAGGCGTGGCCCGGTGCGGCGGCGTGTGCGGCCTCGACGCAGGCCAGGGCCGTGCGCAGGGTGAGGGCGTCCGGGGCGAGGGCGGTGGCCAGGGTGAGGTCGGGGGCAAGCGGGAGGAGCGCCGAGCCGTGCGGGGGGTGGGGTCGGCACGGGGAGGTCGTCAGGAGCTGGCCGAGCGCCCGGTTGCCGGCCAGGACGGCGGGGCCGTCCCAGCCCGGTGGGGCGCCCGGGCCGACGTCGGTCGACTGGTCGAGCAGGAGGCGTTCGGCCCGGCGGACCGTCAGGCGGGAGGCCAGGCGCCCCGGGGGTTCCGCGTGGCGGCCGAGGACCTGCTCCTCCCGGAGCGAGACGCGGGCGCCCGGGGCCAGCCGCAGTCGGGTCCACAGCCGCAGGTCGCTGCCGGCTGCCGCGATCACCGGTTCGGGGTGCCAGACCAGTTCGGCGTCCTCGCCGACGGTGAGGTCGAGCTCGTAGTGGGCGGGCGCGGGCTCCCGGCCGGGCAGGGAGAGGGTCGCGGCGGCGCTGGTCACCAGCAGGCGGGCGCCGGGGTCGACGGTGACGACGATCCGCAGCCGGTCGCCGCCCAGAGGGCCGGCCATCGCGCCGACCAGCACGACATGGGCCGCGCGCTCGTCCTGCGGGTGACGGCTGCGGCGCAGCGCGAGCGGACCGTCGCCCGCGAGCTCGCGCAGCGCCGTGCCGCCGCGGCCGTCCGGGGCGGCACGGATCCGGGCGACGGCGCTGACACCGCTCACGGGCGACGCCAGTCGGCCAGGCGCGCGCGGACCCAGGCGGCGACGGGCGCGACGCCGTCCGGTTGGACGAGCGAGCAGAAGAGGACCGGCAGCGTGCCGCGTTGCGCGGCCGCGTCGCGGGCCATCACCGACAGGTCCGCGCCGACCAGCGGCGCGAGGTCGGTCTTGTTGACCACGAGCAGGTCCGAGCCGGTGACGCCGGGGCCGCCCTTGCGGGGGATCTTGTCGCCGCCGGAGACGTCGATGACGAAGATCTGGTGGTCGACCAACCCGCGGCTGAACGTCGCGGTCAGGTTGTCCCCGCCGCTCTCGACGAGGACCAGGTCGAGCGGGCCGACGGCGGCCTCCAGATCCTCCACGGCCTCCAGGTTGGCGCTGATGTCGTCGCGGATGGCGGTGTGGGGACAGCAGCCGGTCTCGACGGCGGTGATCCGCTCGGGCGGCAGGACGGCGTTGCGCAGCAGGAACTCGGCGTCCTCGGTGGTGTAGATGTCGTTGGTGACCACGGCCAGGGACAGTTCGTCACGCAGGGCCCGGCACAGGGCGGCGACAGTGGCGGTCTTGCCGGAGCCGACGGGACCGCCGAGGCCGATCCTCAGGGCGCGGCGGGAGCCGGTCCGCGGCAGCGTCGCGGCCGGGGCGGCGTGGTGGTCGTGGGCGGGGAGGTCGGGGTCGCGGTGCATACGGGGCTCCGGGGGGCGACAGGTCGGACGGTCCGCGAAGTCGGAGAGTCCGAGGGGAGGACGGGGCGGTACTGCACGGGCGGGGTCAGGTGGCGAAGAGGCGGACGGGCCAGCGGGCGTGCTCCTCGGCGGTGACGTCGAGCAGGGGCGCGCCGCCGGTGGGCAACAGGTCGACGTCGCCCGTCGCGGCCACGGCGTCGGCCGCGCGGGTGGCGTCGCACGCGACCGCGCCGACGGCGTCCGCGAGGCGGGCCAGGACGGCGGTCGCCTGGAACGGGTCCAGACCCAGCAGCCGTACGCAGGCCGTGACCGGGCCGGACACTGTCTCGTAGGCGACGGCGGTGGCCGCCTGCGCGGGGGCGAGGCCGGCGGCGGCCGCGGTGACGCCGAGCACGAGCGGCTGGTGGGCGCCGCGCGGGAACCGTGCCGCGAGGTCGTCGAGGGCGGGATCGGGCCACGCCACCCGTGCGGCGCGCAGCAGTTGGCGACCCAGGCGCCGGGACGCGGCGCGCAGGGCCGGTGCGGGGGTGCGGGCGTCGGCGGCCTCGTCGAGCGCGAGCGGGTCCGCGCCCGAGGCGGCGGCGGCCGCCAACGCGGCGGCGGTGAGCCCGACGGTGTGCAGCCGCCCGGAGCAGAACTCCTCCAGGCTCGCGGTGTCGCTCACCCGGCCCGACCGCACTGCGGCCTCCAGGCCGCCGGAGTGGGCGTGCCCGCCTGCCGGGAACCGCCCGTCGGCCAGGACGAGCAGGGCCGGGTGGACCGGGTACCCCGTCACGGCATCGCCTCCTCGCATCGGTGTCGACGGCGTCGGCACAGGCCCACCGCGTCAGAACAGGAAGTAACGCTGGGCCATGGGCAGTTCGGTCACCGGGTGCGGTTCGACGAGCTCGCCGTCGATGCGGACGGTGAAGCTGTCCGGGTCGACGCTGACGTGGGGCTGCGCGGCGTTCTCCCGCAGGTGCTCCTTGCGCACGCCCCGGGTGTCCTTGATGGCCACGAACCCCTTGGCCACGCCGAGGGTTTCGCCGAGCCGCTGCGGCAGGCCGTCGTCGAGGGCGACGGCGGTGACGAAGTTCAGCGAGTTGGCCGCCGGCGCCCGGCCGATGCCGCCGAACATCGGGCGGGGCAGCACCGGTTGGGGCGTGGGGATGGACGCGTTCGCGTCCCCCATCTGCGCCCAGGCGATCTGGCCGCCCTTGACCACCAGGTCGGGCTTCACGCCGAAGAACGCCGGGGTCCACAGGACCAGGTCGGCCAGCTTGCCCGGTTCGACCGAGCCGATCTCGCCGTCCAGGCCGTGCGCGATCGCCGGGTTGATCGTGTACTTGGCCACGTAGCGGCGGGCCCGCAGGTTGTCGGCGCGGCCGTCGCCGGAGAGCGCGCCGTTGCGGCGCTTCATCACGTGCGCGGTCTGCCAGGTGCGCAGCACGATCTCGCCGATGCGGCCCATGGCCTGGGAGTCGGAGCTGATGATGGAGATCGCGCCGAGGTCGTGCAGCACGTCCTCCGCCGCGATGGTGGTGGGCCGGATCCGCGACTCGGCGAAGGCCAGGTCCTCGGGCACGTCGGCGCTGAGGTGGTGACAGACCATCAGCATGTCCAGATGCTCGGCGACGGTGTTCCGGGTGTGCGGGCGGGTCGGATTGGTCGAGCTGGGCAGGATGTTGGGCTCGGAGACGACCGTGATGATGTCCGGCGCGTGGCCGCCGCCGGCGCCCTCGGCGTGGTAGGCGTGGATGCCGCGCCCGGCGATGGCGGCGAGCGTGTCCTGCACGAAGCCCGCCTCGTTGAGGGTGTCCGTGTGGAGGGCGAGCTGCGCGCCGCTCCCGTCGCAGACCCGCAGGCAGGCGTCGATGGCCGCGGGCGTGGCGCCCCAGTCCTCGTGGATCTTGAACCCGACAGCGCCGCCGCGCAGCTGGGCGTGCATCGCCTCGGCCGAGACGGTGTTGCCCTTGCCGAGCAGCCCGAGGTTGACGGGGTACTGCTCCGCCGCCGCGAACATCCGAGCCAGGTGCCAGGAGCCGGGCGTGATCGTGGTCGCCTTGGTCCCCTCCGCCGGCCCGGTGCCGCCGCCGAGCAGCGTGGTCACCCCGCTCGCCAACGCCTCCTCGAACAACTGCGGGCAGATGAAGTGCACATGGGCGTCCACGGCGCCGGCGGTGAGGATGCGTCCGTTGCCCGCGATCACCTCCGTCTCGGGGCCGATCACCAACTCCGGATGCACCCCGTCCATGGTCTCGGGGTTGCCGGCCTTGCCCAGCGCGGTGATCCGGCCGTCCCGGATGCCCACGTCCGCCTTGACCACGCCCCAGTGGTCCAGCACGACCGCGCCGGTGATGACGGTGTCCGGCGCGCCCTCCGCACGCGGGACGCGGCTCTGGCCCATCGACTCGCGGATGACCTTGCCGCCGCCGAAGACGGCCTCGTCGCCACCGCCGCACCGGTCCTGCTCGACCTCGATCAGCAGGTCGGTGTCGGCCAGGCGGATGCGGTCCCCGGCGGTCGGTCCGTACAGGTCGGCATAGCGCCGCCGGGTCACGTTGAGCGCGGCCGCGGTCCGCACGGCGGTCGGGTCCGGGCCGCTCACGCCTCCACCCGCCCGGCCGTCTCGCCGCGCAGACCCCACACCTCGCGGCGACCGCCGAGCGGCACCAGCTCCACGGCCATGGGAATGCCGGGTTCGAACCGCACGGCCGTACCGGCCGGGATGTTGAGGCGCTGCCCGCGCGCGACGGCGCGGTCGAAGCGCAGCGCCGGGTTGGCCTCGGCGAAGTGGTAGTGGGAGCCGACCTGCACCGGGCGGTCCCCGGTGTTGACGACCGTCAGGGCGGTCGTCTCCCGGCCGACGTTGAGCTCCACCACGCCGTCGCCGAGAAGCAGTTCACCCGGGATCAGGCCCGCGGGCAGGTCCGTCGTCACGTCATCGCCGCCGATCACTGGATGCCGGTCACTGGATGGGGTCGTGGAGGGTGACGAGCTTGGTGCCGTCCGGGAAGGTGGCCTCGACCTGGACGTCACGGATCATCTCCGGGACCCCCTCCATCACGTCCTCGCGGCCGAGGACCGTCCGCCCGGATGCCATCAGCTCGGTGACCGCCCGCCCGTCCCGCGCGCCCTCGAGCACGTGGACGGTCAGGATGGCGAGGGCCTCGGGATGGTTCAGCCGCAGCCCGCGTGCCTGCCGCGCCAGCGCGACGTCGGCGGCGACGTGGATCATCAGCCGTTCCTGCTCGTGCGGGGTCAGCCTCATGGCGTCGGACTCCTCGGGGGCGAGGACGGACGCGAGCACGCCCTCGTGCCGCGGGGTGCGGTCACCGTATCGGAAGTGAACGCCCCGTGGCCGCAGAACTCGGCCGTGGTGCGTCAGATGTAACGTGACGGCCCCCTCAGGGCAACGTCGGGCGGGCCCGACGCCGTGGACAGGTGCCGCGCACGGTCCTGGTCCACCATGGACATGTGGGCACCCCCGTGCGCGCGGCCGAGGGCCGCCCACGGATCTCGTCGACCGGCGGCGATGATCACGCTTGCCGTGGTGGCGCGGGACCGGGCCGACCGGACCCGATCTGCGGGCCGAACGGTCCATGACGGTCCGCGCGAGCAGGGTGAGGCTGGAAGGAGTCGTTGTCGGACGACTGGAGGCCGCCACCATGGACCGTGCATCCCACCACCGCTCCAAGGACGGCCGGGGACTGCGTCGAGGGTCGGACCTCGTCCAGTCGCTCCTGGGCCGTCTCCTGCTGGTCGCCGTGCTCGGCGTGCTGCCGCTGACGGCGGCCACCGTCGGCGTCCAGCAGTACCACGCGGTCGTTCGCGCGTCACAGGCCCAGGCGCGGACCCGGCACCTGGTCACCGCCCATCTGCTGGCCGACGCCCCGGCGGCCTCCGGGAACGCCGACCTCAGCGGTCAGGTGCCCGCGCTCGCGGGCTGGACCACCCCGAACGGCGCCGTGCACGGCGCGACCGTGAAGGCCTGGCCCGGGCAGGCGGCCGGCACGCCGGTCCAGGTGTGGATCGGACCCGACGGGTCCCGCACCACCGCACCCGCCACCCAGGCCCAGGCGGCCCTGCGCGGCTTCCAGTTCGCCGCGGGCACCGCGGCGGTCATGGCCCTGCTGTGTGTGCTGGTCTGGAAGGGCTCCCGGCTCGTGCTGGACCGGTACCGGTACGCGCAGTGGGAGGCCGAATGGGCGCGAGTCGAGCCCGGCTGGTCCCGACGCCGCCCCGGCCGCCCCGGCTGACCTCTGTCCTCGGAGCGAAGCCCGCGACGGCCGAGGCGGTGCTCATGAGCTCGTTTCCTGTCGCCGTGCGGCGGTCGGATCAGTCCGGCGGGGGCAGCGCGGACCGGTAGGCCGTGCGACAGGCCTCGCAGCGCTGCCCGGGAAGGTCCTCCAGGTCGGCGATCCGGCCGCTGTCCGCGTTCGGCACGAGGTGGTATCCGCACAGGCCCGACTGCTCCTCCGCCCGCACGACGTGCCACAGGTGCACGCGGCGTCCCCCGCCGGGGACGGGACGGTGCTCGGCTCTCAGTTCGTACTGCTGCATCGCGGACGCCACCCTTCGTTCCGTTCGGCCTCAGGTTCCAGGTCTCAGCCCTCGGTCTTCAGGCCTCAGTTGGGCACCACGACGACCGGCAGGTCGGACAGGTGCAGGACACGGTGGGGGACCCGGCCCAGGGGGAGCCCGTAGCGCATGTGGCGGCGGTGTCGGCCCAGCACCACCAGGCCGGCGCCCTTCGCCGCCTCGATCAGCGCGGCCTCGGCCGTCGCGAACTCCACCCGGGTGCCGACCTCGACGGACGGGTGCCGGCGGTGGACCACGTCGACGAGCGACCGCAGCTCCCGGTCCTCGTCCGCCTCGATCTCGGTCACGGCCTCGGGGCTGGCGACGACGTAGGGATTGGCGAGCGCCCAGGACCGCACCGCGATCAGCGGAGCGCCGCGTAGTTCCGCCTCGGCGAAGGCGAAGGCGAGCGGCTCCGTCACCTCGCGTGCGACCCCGACGACCACGGGCGCCTCGGGTGCCGCCGGGGCCGGGGTCTCCGGCACGACCACGACGGGGACCGGGGAGTGGGCCACGACCTGCTGGCTCACCGAACCGAGGAGGACCGTCAGGAGGGTGTTCAGGCCCCGTCGGCCGACGACCAGCAGGTCGGCGGCCCCGGCCAGGGCGATGAGCCCCTCGGCCGGCGTCTCGGCCATGGTGACGGTGCCGATGTCCAGGTCTGGATACCGCGCGCGCAGCTCGGTCGCCGTCTCGCTCAGAAAGCCGGCCGTGGCCTGCTGGGCGGGCTCCTGCATGAGCTGCTGGTAGTCCTCCGGGAGCTCGTGGTCGAGACTGTTCCAGGAGCAGGCGATCCGCAGCGCGGCCGCGCGCCGCTGCGCCTCTGCGGCGGCCCATTCCAGGGCCGCCCGGGCTCCCGCGGACTGGTCGACGCCGACCACGACGGATCCCGACGGTGCAGTGGTCATCGCTGCCTCCCGCGAGGGCTGGGGTCTTTCTAGCTTCGACCCGCGCCACCGGGCCCGCACCCCGGTCGGTGCGCCCGGGCTCGGTCCGGGCCTCCGCCGGGCAGGCGGTGGCGGCACGACGGAGGATGGAAGACGGCGCCGGGGCCTGACGGTGCGGGACCCGACCCGGTGGAGTGCCGTCCTCGTCCGGAGCAGGTGAGTCGGATTGTCCTCGTCGGCGATCAGCGTGCAGGGCCTGACCAAGCGGTTCGGCTCACTGACCGCGCTCGACGGCGTCGACCTGGACGTGCCGGCGGGCACGGTGTTCGGCCTGCTCGGCCCGAACGGGGCCGGAAAGACCACCGCCATCCGCATCCTCACCACGATCCTGCGCCCCACCTCCGGCCGGGCCGAGGTGCTGGGCCACGACGTCGTGCGCGAACCGGCGGTGGTGCGCGGGCTGATCGGACTCGCGGGACAGTACGCGGCCGTCGACCCGAACCTCACCGGGCGGGAGAACCTGCGGCTGATCGGTCGGCTGACCCGGCTCCCCAGAAGACGGTTCCGCCCGCGCGCCGACGAGTTGCTGGAGCGGTTCGGCCTGGCCGACGCGGGCGACCGGACGGTGCGGACGTACTCCGGCGGGATGCGCCGCCGGCTCGACGTCGCTGCCGCCCTGGTGCCGCAACCACCGGTGCTGTTCCTGGACGAGCCGACCACCGGTCTCGATCCCGCCAGCCGGCTCGCCCTGTGGGGGATGATCCGCGAACTGGTCGGCATCGGGACAACCGTGCTGCTCACCACGCAGTACCTGGAGGAGGCGGACCGACTGGCGGGACGCGTCGCCGTCGTCAGCGAAGGCCGCGTGATCGCGGACGACGAGCCCGCCCTGCTCAAGGAAAGGCTCGGCCACACCGTCATCGAGCTGCGCATGCCGGATCAGGACCGTGCCGCGCGGGCGGCCCGGGTGATCGCGGAGCAGCTCTCGCTCCCCCCGGAACGTCAGGACTCCGTGCTCCGCCTGTCCTCCCGGGACGGCTCCACGCTGCTCGACGTCCTGCACCTGCTCGACGAGCGCGCGCTCACACCGCGTGCGGTGACGGTCCGCGAGTCCAGCCTCGACGACGTCTTCCTCGCGCTGACCGGCCACCACGCCGAAGCGGACGGCACGCCGTGACCGCCGGACAGCTCGCCGACCATGCCGGGGTGCGCGCCGCCGTCAGGACCCGCGAGCGCCTGACGGCACCCGCCCGCGACGCACTGGCCGTGGCCGGACGGAACCTGCTCGGCCTGGTCCGGGTGCCGCAACTGCTGGTCTTCTCGACGATCCAGCCACTGGTCTTCGTGTTGATGTTCCGTTACGTGTTCGGCGGCGTGATCGGCCGCTCGCTGATCGACGTCCCGTACGTCGACTACCTGATGCCCGGCATCTTCGTGCAGACGGCGGTCTTCGGGGCCATGAACACCGCGATCGGCCTGGCGACCGACATGCAGACCGGCCTGATGGAGCGGTTCCGCTCGCTGCCGATGTCCCGCTCGGCCGTGCTGGCCGGTCGTACCCTGGCCGACCTCGCGCGCAGTGTCTTCGTCGTCGCGCTGATGACGGCGGCGGGCTTCGCGGTCGGCTTCCGGCTGCGCAGCTCGGTGCCGGCGTTCCTGGCCGCGGTGCTGCTGGTGATCGCCTTCGCGTTCGCCATGTCGTGGGTGTTCGCTGTGGTCGGGCTCGCGGTCGGTGACCCCGAGACGGCGCAGGCGGCCGCGTTCCCGGTGCTGGTCCCCCTGGTGTTCGCCTCCGGGGCGTTCATCCCGGTGAACACGATGCCCGGCTGGCTCCAGGCCTTCGCCGACCACCAGCCCGTCTCCCACACCGCCCAGGCGGTCCGGGATCTGGTCCTGGGCGTTCCGGCGGCGAGCGATGTCTGGCGGGCCCTGGCCTGGGACGCCGGCATCGTCGCCGTCTTCGCCCCGCTCGGGGTCTGGCTCTATCGCAGGGCGGTGTGACCGTCCGCCCTACGGGGGGCCGTCGCGGCGGCACTGCAGTTACGGGGTCTCAGCCTCCTGGCACTCCAGCCGTTCGGCCGGTCGTGCCGGCTCGCGGTCACTCCGACCGGTGGTGGGCTTCGCGGGCGTGCCGGTCAGCCCCGGTCAGCGGCGGTCAGCGGCGGAAGCCGGCGGCGATCAACAGCTCGCGCGCCAGGCGTGCGGCGCGTCGGACCTCCTCGGGGTCCGCGGGCTCCCCAGGGCCTGACTCCAGGCCGGTCGTGAGCGTGTCGAGCGCGTCGGCCAGGGCCGCGACCCGGCCTTCCAGCGCCTCCACGCGCTCACCGAGGGAGTCCGGCCTGCGCTGCGCGGCGGGCAAGGGGGTGGGCTCGGCGACCTCGGACGCGGCGGTTCGGGCGGCGTCCTGCGCGGCCCCCGCGGCCGCGGCGGCGCTGACCAGGCCGTAGTGGCCGTCATAGCGCCAGTACAGGACGGTGCCGCGCCCGGTGGAGGCGTCCTTGAAGAAGACGAACGGGTACTCCGTCTCGCCCAGCCGGGCCTTGGCCTCGTCCTCGGTGAGCACCGGCGCCGGCGTCTTCAGCAGGTTCACCGGGATCGCCGAGGCGGTGACGCGCTCGGGCTGCGGGTCGAGCTGCGCCAGCCGGAACGGCCCGGGACCGAAGCGGTAGACGACGCTGTCCTGACCGCTGCCGAACTCGGTGAAGAGATGGAAGTCGTAGTCCATCATCTCCATCGTCAGCGCCGCCCGGTCCACGGTCTGGGTCACCAGGTCGTAGGCCTTGCGGCGGACGATGCCGCGCTCCTCCTTGGGCAGCATCACCCGGACCGGCCGGTGCGCGCCCTCGGTCCCCTCGCGCCACTCCAGCGGACCGGACCCCTCCACGTCGTAGCCGGGATCCCAGTGCCGGGCCCATTCCAAGCGGGTCAGCTGCACGGTCAGCCGCTCGCGCAGGAGCGCGATGGCCTCCGTCATCGTGTGCGCGGCGACCTGGGCGCGCACGAACTGCCCGTCCACGTCGACGAGCGCCTGCGCCGTGGCGGGGCGGCCTTCCTGCCGCCTCATCCGGGCCAGCCGCACCTGGGCGGTCCGGATGTGCCCACCGGACTCCGCCAGCACCTCCGCCAGTGTCGACCTCGCCAGCTCGCTGGTCGCCGGAGAGACCTCGCCCAGCACGGTCACCTGCAGCTCGGGAAGCTCCTGCGGAAGGTCGTCGTGGTCCATGGCATGCCCTCCGTGGAAGCGGGTGTCCTGACTCCACTGTGAGCGGTCGACGGCCCGGTGGCATTCCGGAAGTCCGCGCCGCCGCCGGTGCGTAGCCGTCCCGCCACGGGGCAGGAGCCGGGTGGACCGAAGCGTTCCGGCCCAGGCCTCCCACGGCCGCCTGCGCGTGCGCGACCAGGAACGACGAGGAACGGAGCGGGTCATGAGCGATGCCAGGGACCTGATGCACACGGGCGTGGCCTGCGTGCGCGAGGAGGAGACCCTCGCGACCGCCGCGCGGCGCATGCGCGAGCTCGACGTCGGCGCGCTGCCCGTCTGCGGCGCCGACGAGCGGCTGCACGGCATCATCACCGACCGCGACATCGTGATCCGGTGCGTGGCCGACGGGATGGACCCGAACACGACGACGGCCGGCGCCCTGGCCCAGGGCAAGCCGCTCACCGTCGACGTCGGGACGGAGGCTGACGAGGTGCTGGAGCTCATGGCCGAGTACCGCATCCGTCGCATGCCCGTCATCGAGAACCACCGCCTGGTCGGCATGATCACCGAGGCGGACCTGTCGCGGCACCTCGGCGAGTGGCGCGTCGGACACTTCGTCGAGGCGGTCTGCGCGACCGCGTGAGGGAGGGAGTTCCCCGATGGGTCTGGTCAACCGGGTCACCGGAGTGTTCAAAGTCAAGGCGAACAAGGCCCTGGACCGGGCCGAGGACCCCCGCGAGGTCCTGGACTACGCGTACCAACGCCAGCTGCAGCTGCTGCAGCAGGTCCGGCGCGGCCTGGCGGACGTGGCCACCAGCCGCAAGCGCATCGAACTGCAGCGCACACAGCTGGGGAAGTCCGCCGCGACCCTCCAGGACCAGGCGCAGCAGGCGTTGTCGGCCGACAGGGAGGATCTGGCCCGCGAGGCGCTGACCCGCCGCGCGGCCGTCCTCGAACAGGACCAGGGGCTGGAGGAGCAACTGACCACCCTGCGGCAGGAGGAGCAGAAGCTCACCACGGCCTCACAGCAGCTGGAAGCCAAGGTCGAGGACTTCCGCACCCGCAAGGAGACGATCAAGGCCACCTACACGGCGGCCGAGGCCGGGGCCCGGATCGGCGAGGCCACGACCGGCATCTCCGACCAGATGGGCGACATCGGCACGGCGATCCAGCGTGCCCAGGACCGCACCGAGGAGCTCCAGGCGCGGGCGGGCGCTCTCGACGAGCTGATGGCCTCCGGCGCACTGGAGGACCCCACGTCTTCCCTCGCCCGCGACGACCTGGGCGACGAGCTGGACGCGCTCAGCTCCGGCGGGGGCGTGGACGCGGAACTCGCGGCGATGAAGGCCGAGCTCGCGGCGGAGTCCGGCGGAACGGCGCTCGCCCCCGGAGCCGAGTCACCCGCCTCGCTCGAGGCCGCCGAACATACGGAAGCAGAGCACGCGGAAAGCGACCCCGACGAGGAGGGCCGCAAGGGCTGAGTCCGCAGGACAATGGAAGCGGCAGAGGAGGGTGGTTGCGGTGCGCTCACGATTCGCTCCCGACCGGCAGCTGACCGCGCGGATGGTCGTGGTCCTGGTGCTGCTCGCCCTGGTCTACGGCGCGTTCGTCGCCGCGCTGGTGCTGCTGCTGAAGTCGGTGGTGCTGATCGTGGTCATCGCCGGCGGCGTGCTGGTGATGCAGTACTGGTTCTCCGACCGCATGGCCATGTTCGCGATGCGCGCGCACGAGGTCGACGCCGAGGAGGAGCCCCGGCTCCACGGCGCGGTCGACCGGCTCTGCGCGCTGGCCGACATGCCCAAGCCCAAGGTGGCCGTCTCCGAGACGGACCTGCCGAACGCCTTCGCCACCGGACGCAGCGCCGACCACGCGGTCCTGTGCGTCACGCGCGGCCTGCTGCGCCGCCTCGAAGGGGACGAGCTCGACGGGGTCCTGGCGCATGAGCTGTCGCACGTCGCACACCGGGACGTTTCGGTGATCACCATCGCCTCGTTCCTCGGGGTGCTGGCCGGGCTGATGGTCCGGATGGCCTTCTACTCCGAGCTGCTCGGCGGCCGGGGCCGACGCGACCAGAACACCGCCGCGCTGTTCGCCCTCGTCATGGTGGTCTCCGCGGCCGTCTACCTGGTCAGCCTGATGCTGATCCGCGCCCTGTCCCGCTACCGGGAGCTGGCCGCGGACCGCTCGGCCGCCCAACTGACGGGGCGTCCTTCGGCGCTGGCCTCCGCGCTGGTCAAGGTGAGCGGGGACATCGCCCGGATTCCCAGCCAGGACCTGCGCACCGCGCAGGCGTTCAACGCGTTCTTCTTCACCCCGGCGCTGTCCGAGGACTCCCCGCTGGTCGCCGCCTTCTCCACGCACCCGAGCCTGCAGAAGCGCCTCGACGCGCTCGCCCGGCTCTCGAAGGAGCTGGGCGAGCCGGCCGACTGACGCGACAGTCCCACGCGTCAGGCTCAGCTGGGGTCGACCGGGCCCGCCTGCGGGGCCGCCGGCTTCGCGGCCCGCCCGGCACGGCGCCCCAGCAGCAGGGCGACCACCACCAGCGCGGCCCCCACCAGACCGGCGACGATCGGCAGGATCGTGCCGTAGAGGGAGATCGCGTCCGTGCCCTTGTTCGCGTCGTGCACGGCGGCCTGCGTCGCGGCGGGCGTCTGGGTGTAGCTGTAGTCGGCGACGGGGAACAGCGGCGTGAACGCGGCGCCCGGCACCGCGATGCCTGCGACGCGCGTCTGACTACGCTGCACGTCGACCACGACGCCGGTCTGCGGCTCGACCCAGAAGGTGTCGGTGCCCTGGAGCGTGTAGGCGAGCGGCACGAGCGCGGGCAGCTTCGGCAGCTCCGCGGCGAGCTGGGCCTTCTGCGCGACCGTCCCGGGGCCGAACTGGGCCGCGAGCGCCAGGGTCTGCTTGGGGATCGTGAGCGGGAGCCCGGCCAGGACCTGACGGTCGGTGATCCGCGCCGGGGCGTAGGCCGCCTTGTAGACGTAGGTGGACAGGCCCGCGTGCTGTTCGGTGCGCGCGTAGGCCACGGGTGTGGTGCCGGCGGTCTCGGGGACCCATCCGGTGTAGGTCTTCTTCTGCGCGCCGAACGGGAAGCTGACCGTCAGGCCCTGGGCGTTCACGACCGTCCAGTCCCCCGGGTGGCCGGCGACCGGCTCCAGGGTCTTGCGGTCGACGGCGTACTGCCAGCTGGTCTTCTCCACGGCCGTACCGCCGGCGCTGGTCGTCCGGGAGTCGACGACCAGCGCGGTGTTGCCCGAGGTGGCGGTCACCTTGACGGTGCGATCGACGCTGAGCGGGACGTCCGTCCTGAACGCGGCCGCGAGGTTGCCCGTGGCCACGGCCCGACTGTCCAGCAGCGTCTTGAAGGTGCCGGTGTAGGAGCGCTGGGCGTTGGTGTCCGAGGGGAGCCGGGCCACGAGGTTCGGCGTGACGACGAAGGCGAGCACGAACGCGCCCGCGATCAGCACCACGCCCAGGACGAGGGCGACGAGGCGAAGGGTCCTGTTCCGCGTCATGTTCCCTGCTCCTTGCTTGTTCCCGGCTTGCTCACGATCCGCTGCCGCTGATGACCAAAGGGTGCGCGCGCGGGGGCGTCCCTGCATCCGGAGGCCCCGGCCCGAGATGCCGGGCGGGTCGGCCGGACGCAGGCTGGAGGGGGCGGTCAGCGAAGGGACAGGCAGCATGAACGGCAGGGTGTGGGGATTCCGCGAGGGGACCGGATTCGGGGACGACATCGACCTCGTCGGCTTCCACGTCGAGGCGCTCGACGGGCGGATCGGCCGGATCATCCACGTCAGCAGCGACGGGCCGAGCGCGTCCTACGTCGTCGTCGACATCGGCCGGTGGCACTTCGGCAAGCACGTGGTGCTGCCCGCAGGGGCCGTCTCCCGGGTCGACGCCGAGCAGGAGACGGTGTTCGTCGACCGGACGCGACAGGAGATCAAGGACGCACCGGAGCCGAAGCAGCTGTTCCGCCACCCGGAGGACGACTACCTGGACCGGCTCGGCGGCTACTACGGCAAGTTCTACGCCGACGGCAAGGTGTGACCGGTCCGCGTCGAGCGGATGATGAATGGATTTGCAGCAAGTTACAAAGAAGTTTCTGCAAGTGTCTTGACGCGCCGCTCGGCGGGCGAGATCGTCGTCGCCGTCCCCCACCCCACCCGAGGTGCCGGCATCGCGGCCGTGCGGATCCCGGCGCGTCGGCGCCTCCGCACGTCCAGGAGGCCGCCCTCCCATGAGACCCACCGTCACGCGCGCGGCGACCCTCGCCGCGACGCTCGCGCTGCTCGGCGGCGGCGCGATGTCCCGACCCGCCCCGGCCCGCGCCGCCGCGCCGACGCAGGTGAGCCTGCCCGGCACCTTCGACACCGCCATCGGCTGCTCCGGCACCTGGCAACCCGCCTGCTCCCAGGCGGAGATGACGCTCGCAGCCGACGGCCGCTGGAAGGCGTCGCTGAACCTGCCGGCCGGAACCTGGTCGTACAAGATCGCCCTGAACAACAGCTGGACCGTCAACTACGGTGCGGGCGGGGCGCCCGGCGGCACGAACATCACCATCACCGTGCCCACCGGCGGCGAGCAGGTGAGCTTCGTCTACGACCCCGACACCCACGTCGTCACCGACAGCTCCGCCATGCCCGTCGTCACCTCGACCGGCGACTGGCAGACGTCGGCGGGATGCACCACCACCTGGTCCGCCACCTGCGCGAACACCACCATGACGGACCCGAACGGCACCGGCGTCTCCACCTGGTCCACCACCGCCATCCCGGCCGGCAGCTGGAACACCAAGGTCACCCTCGGGCAGTCCTGGAACACCAACTACGGCGCGGGCGGCGCCGCAAACGGCGCCAACATCCCGTTCACCGTGCCGGCCGACGGGGACACCACGACGTTCTCGTACAACGAGGCCACGCATCTGGAGACGGTGGTGAGCAACGCCGGGCCCACAGCGCCGCTCAACACGCTGGGCGCGCTCTACACCTCGTCCGCGACCACGTTCCGCCTCTGGTCACCGGACAGCTCCAACGTCACCGTCAGCATCGGCGGCACCAGCTACCCGATGAGCGCGACCACCCTGCCGGGCTACTCGGGCGTCTACCAGGCGGTGGTCAGCGGGAACCTGCTGGACCAGGACTACCAGTTCGCCGTCAACGGCGTGGCCGTGCCGGACCCGTACGCGCAGATGGTCGTGCCGAACACCACCCAGGGCGTCGTCGTCGACACGGCCGCCGTCACCCCCACGGACGGCGCCTGGGACCCGCGCCCGGCTCTGGTCAACCGCACGGACGCGGTCGTCTACGAGCTGAGCGTGCACGACTACACCGTCGACCCGAGCTCCGGGGTCGACGCCGCCAAGCGCGGCAAGTTCCTCGGCCTGGTCGAGAACGGCACCACCTACGACGGGGTCAGCACCGGCATCGACCACCTCAAGCAGTTGGGCGTCACGGCCGTCCAGATCATGCCCTCGTTCGACTTCGGCAGCACCGTGCCCAACTGGGGCTACGACCCGGTGGACTACAACGTGCCCGAGGAGCAGTACTCGCAGTTCACCGCGCCGGAGGACCGCATCCGCGAGTTCAAGGACATGGTCAACGCGTTCCACAAGAACGGCATCCGCGTGATCATGGATGTGGTCTACAACCACACCTACACCAAGAGCGTGTTCGGCAACATCACCGGCAAGTACTACACCGCGACCGACCTGTCCGGCACGGGCGACTCGATCGACGACGGCAACCCGATGGTCAGCCAGATGATCCAGGACTCCCTTGAGCACTGGGTCCGCGACTACAACGTCGACGGTTTCCGCTTCGACCTGGCGGGCGTCCACTACTACGACAACGTCTACCAGTGGGCGAACTATCTGCAGACCACCTACGCCGACCGCGACCTGATGATGTACGGCGAGCCGTGGAACGGCGGGGCGAGCGACCCGAACGAGCCGCAGAAGGTCCGCTACGGGAACATGCCCGCCCTGTCGCCGGTGCACTTCGGTGCCTTCAACGGCGTCTACCGTGACGCGATCCGCGGCGGCACGAACGACAACGTCCTCGGCTACATGGGCAACAACGGCAACCCCTCGGCCATCGCCTTCGGCATGACCGGCTCGCCGACCGACGCCGACAGCACGGCCACGGTCTCCAACCTGTGGACCCCGGCCTTCGCGGTCAACCCCGAGCAGACCATGAACTACGCGTCGATCCACGACAACCTGAACCTCTACGACAAGATCACGTACTCCGGTGCCGCCGGCGGGGCCACCGGCGCCGCCGGGGCGATCGACAAGCTGGCCGTCGGCACGATCCTCACCTCGCAGGGCGTGCCGATCATCGCCGAGGGCGACGAGTTCCTGCGCTCGAAGGTGGTGAACGGCGACTACGCCACGGCGATGAACTCCTACGACGCCCCCGACACGGTCAACGCGATCCACTGGGGTGACATGATCACCAACGCGAGCGTCGTCAGCTACTACCGGGACGCCATCGCCCTGCGCAAGGCCACCGCCTCACTGCGGCTGACCACCTGGTCCGCCGTCAAGAACCAGATCGCCACACAGGTGAGCGGCTCGGTCGTGGTCGCCGAGATCAGCTCGAACCCGGCCGCGCCGACGACGTACGACACGGTCGTCGTGGTGAACCCGACCGCCGGCGCCTACAACGTCACCCTGCCGGCAGGGACCTGGACCAAGGTGCTGAACGCGGGCGGCGCCACCTCCGCGACCGGGAACTCGTGCGACCCCCAGGCGGTGACGGTCTTCACCACGGGTTGAGCAGGATCGGTCGGCGGGCCCCCTTCGGCCCGCCGACCGGCCCAGCCCCGGGCCGCGTCCTGCCGGTGGGGGTGCTGTACTGGCGGTGTGATCGGGATCGAGGAGCTGGCCGGGGCCCTGTTCGACACGGACGGCGTGCTCACCGACACCGCAGCGCTGCACGCCATGGCGTGGAAGGCCGCCTTCGACGACCTGCTGCGCGGGCTGCCGCCGGGAACCCCCGAGGAAGCCCGGGCGCCGTTCGAGATCGCGACGGACTATCCGCGTCACGTCGACGGCCGCTCCCGCGAGGACGGCGTGCGGGTGTTCCTCGCCTCACGCGACCTCCGCGGGCTGGACCCGGCGGCGGTGACCCGGCTCGCCGAGCGCAAGGACCGGATCTACCTCGCGTTGCTGCGCCACGAGGGCGCGGTCCCACGGCCGGGCGCGGTGGCGCTGCTGGCGGCCCTGCGCGGGCACGGTGTGCCGACGGCGGTGGTGTCGGCCAGCCGGCACTGTGCGGAGGTGGTGGCCGTCGCCGGGCTGACGGACCTCTTCGACACCCGGGTGGACGGACTGGTGGCGGCGCAGCTGGGCCTGGCGGGCAAGCCCGATCCGGCGCTGTTCCTGGAGGCCGCGCGGCGCCTGGGCGCCGAGCCCGGTCGGACGATGGTCGTCGAGGACGCGTTGGTCGGCGTCCAGGCCGGTCGGCGCGGCGGGTTCGCGCCGGTCGTCGGGGTGGACCGGGGCGCGGGCGCGGGGCCCTTGCTGGCGAACGGCGCCGAGGTCGTGGTCGGCGCCCTGACCGAACTGCCGGAGCTGCTCGGGCTGTGAGTCGAAGACTCGGACGGCCCGGCCCCCAGACGCGGTCCGGTGTCGGCGGTCCTCACTCTCGCAGGTCCAGGACCGCCACGCCGGTGACCCGGTCGCCCGCCAGGTCGGTGAGGGCGCGGTCGGCCCCTTCGAACGGGTAGCGCACGATCCGGACACGCAGCGGCAGGCCCGCGACCTCGGCGAGGTAGGCGCGGCCGTCCTCGCGGGTGTTCGCGGTGACGCTGCGCAGCGTGCGTTCCTGGAACAGGTGGTCCGCGTAGTTCAGAGCCGGGATGTCGGTCAGGTGGATCCCCGCCACGGCGAGGGTGCCGCCCCGGTCGAGCGCGGCCAGCGCGGTCGGCACGAGGTCGCCGACGGGTGCGAAGAGGATCGCCGCGTCCAGCGGTTCGGGTGGGGCGTCGTAGGCGCCACCCGCCGAGGCCGCGCCGAGCTCGAGGGCGAGCCGCCGGGCCTCCTCGGCGCGGGTGAGCACGTGCACGGTGGCACCGCGCGCCAGGGCCAGCTGCGCGGTCAGGTGCGCGGAGGCGCCGAAGCCGTAGAGGCCGAGCCGCCCCCCGGGCGGCAGCTGGGCCCGCTCCAGGGCGCGGTAGCCGATGATGCCCGCGCACAGCAGCGGCGCCAGCTCGGCGTCGTCGCGCCCGTCCTCCGGCAGCGCGTAGACGTAGCGCGCGTCGGCGAGCAGGTGGCGGGCGAAGCCGCCGTCGCGGTCCCAGCCGGTGTACCGGGAGTTCGGGCAGAGGTTCTCCTGCCCGGCCCGGCAGTAGCGGCACTCCCCGCAGGTCCCGGCCAGCCAGGCGACACCGACCCGGGCGCCGGGGGCGAACCCGGCCGTGTCCGGACCGGTGGCGAGGATCCGGCCGACGGCCTCGTGACCGGGCGTGCGGCCGGGCCCGTGCGGCGCCAGATCGCCTTCGGCGAGGTGCAGGTCGGTGCGGCAGACACCGCACACGTCGACCCGGACGAGCAGCTCGCCGGGTCCCGGATCGGGCACGGCCTTGCGGACCAGCCGCAGCGGCCCGCTCGCCATGGGGCCCGGCCGCTCCACGACCCACGCGTCCGTCTCGTGTCCTGCTGCGGCCACCGCGGCCCACCTGCCTCCGCTCGCCGACCCCCTGCTCCCTCGACGGTCCTCCCGGCGTGCCGGGCCCGCAAGCCCGCACCCGGGCGGGCCGAGATGCGTCGGCCCCGGCCGACGGGGACGATGAGGGCCCCGGCCGGCAACTGGAGCCCCCGTGAACGGCGACGCCTGGACCCTGCGCTTCGAGGGCCTCGACCCGGCCCAGGAGGGCCTGCGGGAGGCGTTGTGCGCGGTGGGGAACGGCTGGTTCGTCACGCGCGCGGCCGCCCCCGAGTCCGTCGCCGACGGTGTGCACCACCCCGGCACCTACCTGGCCGGGGTCTACCACCGCACGGTCTCCACCGTGCAGGGGCGTACGGTGGCCAACGAGGACCTGGTGAACTGCCCGAACTGGCTCCCCTTCACGTTCCGGGCCTTCGACGACGACGGGCCCGCCGACACTCCCTGGTTCGGCGAGCCGGGCTTCTGCGCACTCGACCAGCGCCTGGAGTTCGACCTACGCCACGCGGTCCTCACCCGGCGGCGCCGCTGCCGCGACAGCCGGGGGCGCACGACCGACCTCGTGCAGCGTGTCTTCGCCCACATGGGCCAACCGCACCTGGGCGTGCTGGTCACCCACCTCACGCCCGTCGACTGGTCCGGCACGGTCGAGATCCGCTCCGGACTGGAGGGCCGCGTCGTCAACGACGGCGTCGCCCGGTACCGGGGACTGCAGAACCGGCACCTCGTCCCGACCGGGCAGGACGCTGCGGGCGAGCTGGTCCGGCTCCAGGTGGCCACCCCCGACACCGGCCTGCGCATCGGGCTCGCCGCGCGCACGCGGCTTCGCGCCGGCGACCGCGAACTGCCCGCCCCGCTCGTCGCCCGCTCCGACACCCCCGGCCGCGTCGACCAGGTGCTCACCGTGGCGGTGCGTCAGGGGCACTCCCTCTCCGTCGAGAAGACCGTCGCCCTGTTCACCTCCCGGGACCGGCTCACCGCCGAACCCGCCACGGCCGCCGTCGACCTGCTCGCGGTCGCGGGCGACGCCACAGCGCTGGAGAAGGAGCACCGGCTGCGCTGGGCCGAGCTGTGGCGCCGCTGCCGGATCGGCACGGACTTCGAGGGCGCCGGCACGATCCACCTCTACCTGCTGCACCTGCTCCAGACCTACTCGCAGCACTCGGTCGACCTGGACGTCGGCATTCCGGCGCGGGGCCTGCACGGCGAGGCGTACCGCGGCCACGTGTTCTGGGACGAACTGTTCATCCTGCCCTGGTTCAACCGACACCTGCCCGAACTGAGCCGGTCCGTGCTGCGCTACCGCCACCACCGCCTGGACCAGGCCCGTCGCGCTGCCGCCGACACGGGCCGACGTGGCGGCATGTTCCCCTGGCAGAGCGGCAGCGACGGCGCCGAGGAGACTCAGGAGCTGCACCTCAACCCCCGCTCGGGCCGCTGGCTGCCCGACCACAGCCGCCTCCAGCACCACGTGGGCTCGGCGGTCGCCTACAACGTCTGGCAGTACCACCAGGCCACCGGCGACACGGAGTTCCTGGCCGAGGCCGGCGCGGAGCTGGTCCTGGAGATCGCCCGGTTCTGGGCCGACTCGGCCGTGTTCGACGAGGGGATCGGCCGCTACCGGATCAGGGGCGTGGTGGGCCCGGACGAGTACCACGACGCGTACCCGTGGAGTCCGAGCCCCGGCATCGACGACAACGCCTACACCAACGTCATGGCCTCCTGGACCCTGCACACCGCCAGGCGCCTGCTCCCCCAGCTGCCCGGGCACCGCCGTGCCGAGCTGCTCGAACGGCTCGGGATCGACGCGGCCGAGCCGGCCCGCTGGTCCGACGTCGAGCACCGGCTCCATGTGCCGCTGCACGACGGGGTGATCAGCCAGTTCGACGGCTACGAACGCCTGGAGGAACTGGACTGGGCCGGGCTGCGCCGTCGCCACCCGGACATCCGCCGTCTGGACCGGATCCTGGAGGCCGAGGGCGACACGGTCAACCGCTACCGCGCCTCCAAGCAGGCGGACGTGCTGATGCTCTGGTACCTGTTCCCGCCCGCCGAGGTGCACCGGCTGCTCTCCCGGCTCGGCGTGCCGGTGGACGCGGAGCTGATGGAGCGCACCGTCGACTACTACCTGGCCCGCACCTCCCACGGCTCCACGCTGAGCGCCGTCGTCCACGCCTGGGTGCTGGCCCGCCGCGACCGGACGGCCTCCTGGCGGTTCTTCCAGGAAGCCGTCGCGAGCGACGTCCACGACATCCAGGGCGGCACGACCGCCGAGGGAGTGCACCTGGGCGCCATGGCGGGAGCGGTGGACCTGCTGGAACGCTGCTACTCGGGCCTGTCCCTGCGCGAGGAGACGCTCGTGCTCGACCCGGCGCTGCCGCCGCAACTCGGACAGCTGGACCTGACGCTGCACCACCGGGGGCACGACGGTATCGCGGTGCGGCTCACGCACCAGCACGCCTCCGTGACGATGCCGCGCGGCACCGCGGCGCCGATCCGCGTCGTCGTCCACGGCGCGGAGGCGACGCTGCGGGCCGGGGAGACCTTCCGGGTCGACCTCCGGCCCGCGAGGTGAGCGAGGTCAGCCCACCGGCACCACGGCCACCGGGCACAGCGCGTTCTGGACCACGGCGAGGCTGACCGAGCCGAGCCGCGAGAGCGGCCCGGCGTGGCTCCCGTGGCGCCCGACGACGACCAGCGCGGCGTCCGCGGACAGCGCCACCAGCTCCTTGGCCGCACCCGACCGGACACTGGCCTCGCCGACGTCGACCGACGGGTAGCGCTGACGCCAGCCGGCCAGTACCTCGGCGAGCAGCCGCTCCTCGTCGGCCTCGATGTGGCCCTTCTCGTAGACGGGCGGCATCGCCCGGCCCTGCGTCAGCAGGGGATAGCGCCAGGCGTGCACCGCGCGCAGGGAGCGGCTCCGCCGTTCGGCGGCCTCGAAGGCGAAGTCCAGCACCGCCTCGTCGGGGTCCTTGGCGTCGACGCCGACGACCACCCGCCCGTCCACCGAGCCCGCGCCGATACCCCTGCGGTCGGGGACGACGACCACGGGACAGCCCGCGGTGCCGGCCAGGTGCAGGCTCGTCGAGCCCACCAGCAGCCCCGGGAATCCGCCCGAGCCGCGGGCGCCGAGGACGAGCAGTTCGGCGGAGGCCGTCGCGGCGGCGAGCGCGTCGCGCACGTCTCCCGGCACGGCCTCGACGTTGACGGCGAGGAGCTCGGGACTGCGCTTGCGCAGCCCGTCGGCGAGCGTGTCGAGGAACTGGCGGGCGTAGTCCGGGGCCGCGTCGCCGCAGGCGTGCAGCAGCCGCAGCTCGGCTCCGCGCAGCGCGGCCTCCGACGCGGCCCAGGCGAGAGAGGGTCCGTCGTCGGTCGCGTCCTCGTCCACCGCCAGAACGATGGGTTTGGGCATGGCTTCCTCCTGTTGCGTCCGGGCCGCCGTACGGGCGGTCAGCGAAGGTCGAAGACGAGGCGGGCGGAGACCTTGCCGGCCAGCACCTCCTCGATGCAGGCGTTGACCTCCTCCAGGCGGCGGCTCTCCCGGATCACCCGGGTCCGGCCCAGCTGGTGCAGGCGGAAGACCTCGGCGAGGTCTTGGCGCGTGCCGACGATGGACCCGACGACCTTGGTGCCGTTCAGCACCGTCTCGAAGACCGGCAGTTCCAGTTTGCCCCCGGCGGGCAGGGCGACCAGCACCAGCGTCCCGCCACGCCGCAGCGCGCCGTAGGCGGCCTGGAAGGACGCGCTGCTCACCGCGAGCGAGATCGCGGCGTCCGCGCCGCCCAGCTTCTGGGTCTCGGCGGCCACGTCCTGGGTGCGGGCGTCGATGACGTGGTCGGCGCCGAGCTCCCGGGCCAGGGCGAGCTTCTCGTCGGTCACGTCCACGGCGACGGTCTCGGCGCCGGCGATGCGCGCGTACTGGAGTGCGAGGTGGCCGAGGCCGCCGATGCCGGAGACCAGGACCCGCGAGCCCGGGCGGGCGCCGGAGACCTTGACGGCCTTGTAGGTCGTCACTCCGGCGCAGGTCAGCGGCGCGGCGTCCAGGGGGTCGACCCCGTGCGGGACCGGGACGACGTAGTCGCCGTGGGCGAGCGCCTGCTCGGCGTAGCCGCCGTCGACGGAGTAGCCGCTGTTGTGCTGCTGGAGGCAGAGCGTCTCCCACCCGGTGACGCAGTAGTCGCAGCGGCCGCAGGCGTCCGCGAGCCACGGGACGGCCACCCGGTCCCCGACCCGGACGTGCCGCACCTCGTGGCCGGCGGCCTCGACGATGCCCACGCCCTCGTGGCCGGGGACGAACGGCGGGGTGGGCTTGACCGGCCAGTCGCCCCGGGCGGCGTGGATGTCGGTGTGGCACAGCCCGCAGGCCTCGATCCGGACCCGGACCTGGTGCGGGCCGGGCTCGGGCAGCGTGCGGTCCTCGATGGTCAGCGGGGCCGTGAAGTCACGGACGACGGCAGCCTTCATCACTCTCTCCTCACCTCGTCGCCCCGGTCGGGCCGGGGCGGGCGGTCGGACACCCATCCCAGCAGGAGGCCGCCCGGCCCTCCTTGGGCCGGACGGTCCCCGCCGCGCGGGCCGGGTGGCCCGGAGCGCTCGGTCCGGGGCTAGTCCAGTTGCAGGATCTCCGCGACCGGTCGCCGCGGGGTCTCGGCTCCGGGCGGGCCGAAGCCCAGACGCAGCACGATCTGAACGTAACCGGGACCGCTCTCCGGATCGCGCAACTGCCAGCGCGTGTCCGGCCACTCGACGGCCTGGTGCAGCACGGAGGCGCGCACGCCGTTCACTGTCGCCAGCAGCCACACCCGCTCCAGCGCCATGCCGGTGCGCAGCCAGGCGCTGCGGTCGTCGTGCGGGGTGGTGAACGTCGCGAGTTGCGGCAGCGGCTCGAACCGGGCGGAGGCCGGCACGCCGGTCGGCGGGTGTCCGGTGAAGCTGCGCATGGGCACGCGGGCGTCGCGGTCCAGCGGTCCGAGCGCCGCTGCCGGGATGCCGTCGCTCGCGGGGGCCTCCAACCGTACCCAGCTGCGCAGTTCGGCCTCACGGGCGATGTCCGCCGCGGTGCGGCGCTCGGCGTCGGTGGTGAGCTCGAGGACCCGCCGGGTCTCGGCCTCCTCCAGCACGGCCAGCACGACGCCCTCCTGGTCGGCCGCCGCCATCAGCTCGCCGACGAGCCGCTCGGGCACGTCACGGTTGGTGAACGGCTGCCGACTGCTGTGGCGCTCGGTGATCGCGGGGTGGAGCGCCGCGTCGACGGAAGGGTGCTCGCCCGGGCCGGGCGGGACGAAGCGCAGTTCCGCCGCAAGGTCCGGCTGCCCGGGGTCCGGGAAGAGCCGCAGACGGGTCGCCAGGCCGAGTGCCGCGGCGGCGACCCGGATGTTGAGGACGGCGGCACCGACGGAGACGAGCAGGGCGCGCCCCGTCGGGTCGGTGGCGGGCACGGCACGGGATCGGTCGACGCAGACCAGCAGCCCGGCGCGGTCGTCGGTGGCGCGGAAGCGCCAGGGCTGGCTGTTGTGCAGTGAGGGCGCGGCTCCGCCGGCGGCCGCCAGTTGGCCGAACTGCTCCGGCGTCAGCGCGTCCGGGGCGTGGATGGTGCGGGAGTTCTCGGTCATGGCGGCCGCCTCCTCCGGTGGACCGATCGGGTGTCATCGTTGCGTGCGAGGGCCGGGCAAGCCCGGCTGGTCTCCTCCTGTCCCAGCGTTCGCCCCCGTCCCGGCGTTGCACAGGGCCGACCGGCCCCCACTGCGGTCCCCGAACGCCTCCCGTTCAGTCCGGGACGACGCAGACGGGGCGCGTGGCGTGGTGCAGGACCGCGAGGGCGACGGAGCCGAGCGCCAGGCCGGGGTAGCCGCCGGTACCGCGGGCGCCGACGACGAGCAGGGCGGCGCTGCGCGCCGTCTCCAGCAGGGCGCGGACCGGGTGGTCCTCCCGGACGTGAGCGGTCACGGCGACCTCGGGCCACAGCTGTCCCTCGCCCGCCAGCGTCTCGGAGACGAGCAGTTGGTGGGAGACCTCGTCGGCCCTGAACCGGCGCCGTTGCGCGGCGGCGGACTGGGACACGCCGCCGGGGACACCGTGCCAGGCGTGCACGACGACGAGCGAGCGGCCTCGCAGCGACGCCTCCGCCAGGCCCTGCCGGAGCGCGGCCCGACCGTGCGGGGAGCCGTCGACGCCGACGACGACCGGACCGGAGCCACCGGCCGCGGCGCCGTCCTCGGGCGAGGGCACGACGACGACCGGGCAGGCCGCCTGGCCGGCCAGCGCGGTGCCGGTGGAGCCGACGACCAGCTCCCCCGGAGCCCCGGTACCCCGCGTGGCGAGGACCAGCAGCCGTGCCTCGCGGGCGGCGTCCAGCAGTACCTCGATCGGCGGGCCCTCGCGGACCTCGCCGCTGACGAGAACCCCCGGCTCGCGCGTGGCGGCGTCGGCCACCTCGCGTTTCATCGCCGCGCGGGCGACCTCGCGCAGGTGGTCCTGGCCGAGTTCCGTGGCGGCGGCGTAGAACGGGAGCAGCGGCGGCGGGTACTCGTAGGCGTGCACGAGTTCGACCGCCTCTCCGCGGCGCTTCGCCTCGTCCAGGGCCCAGGCCACGGCGTGACGGCTCTCCAGGGTGCCGTCGACGCCGGCCACGATGCGGATCGGTGCGTTGTCGGCGTACGACATGGCTGCCTCCTTCGTCCGGGGCGGTTCGGGTAAGGCTCGCCTCGGCTCCAGTGCGCCACGCCCGCGGGGGCGCGGAAAGGGCCGCCCGGCCTCGCCCGAGAGGCCGGGCGGCCCCGGTCCCGGCTGTTCCGCCTCCCCCGGTCCTGGCCGAGGCGGTTCCGCAGGCCGTCACGATCGTCCTCGGCGCGCTTGCCCGTCCGGAGCCGCGCACGCTCTGAGCGCTCTATCAAGGTGCTCTCAAAGGCCTCGGATTCATTGACATGCCCATGAGCTGCTCGTCAGTCTCGACATGACACCACCTCACGGGGAGGCAAACGCCGCACCCGTGCGAGGCACGTCGGACGGCCGACGGCGTGTCCACTTTCCGGCTCCCTCCCCCGCTCCGGACAGGACGCAGAACCATGTCGACCTCAACAGCATCGACCAGCCGACTCACCCGCCAACAAACCACCGGCTCCAGCGCGTTACGCACGCTGCACCGCGCCGCCGCGGTCCGCATCGCCTTCGGGCTCGTCTGGGCCGTCGACGCCTCCTTCAAGTGGCTGCCGGGCTTCATCCACGGCCGCACGCTCAGTGACGAGCTCGGCCAGGGCAGCACCGTGCACACACCGGTCATCCACCAGTGGATCCAGGTGTGGCACGCCGTCGCCACCTCCGCGCCCGCCGCCTTCGCCGTGGGCACCGCCGTCATCGAGACGTGCATCGCCCTGGCCATGGTCACCGGTTTCCTCAGCAACGCGGTCTTCCTCGGCAGCGCCGTCTACGCACTGGGCGTCTGGTCCAGCGCCGAGGCCTTCGGCCTGCCCTGGAGCGCCCCCGGCATCACCGACCTCGGCCCGGCGGTGGCCTACATCTTCGCCGCCCTGGCCCTGTTCCACGCGTCGGCCGGCGCCACCTGGAGTGTGGACGCGCTGCTGCGGCCCAAGGCCGGCCCCCGGCTCGGCCGTCTGATGGGCACGATGCCCGACCACCTCTCCGACGGGCTCACAGCCGACAACTGACCCGTACGCCCGTGGGCCGACACCCAGGTGTCGGCCCACGGGCACGCCGTCCCGTCGGCGACGGAACAGCGCGACCTTCAGGACGGCGTTGCCCTCCGCGTCGCACCGACAGGCGGCCGAGACCGACCCGCGAGCCGTGGCGACGACCGCGGTCATCGCCGGGCTGCTTCCTCCGGTCCGGTCCGGTCCGTTGCGTCCGGGCACCTCGAGCCTTCTCCGGCGGGCCGATCAGGTCCTGAGCCGAAGCAGCGGAGGAGGCCGATCGGCTGGGCGGCAAGGGCGCCGGTCGTGCCGGTCCGGGCGGCCGGGAGGCGCTGTCCGCCGCCCGGTCAGGGCTCGGTCAGCACCGGCACCCGCCAGACGAGGCGGGTGCCACCGCCGGCCGGGGTCTCGGTCTCCAGCGTGCCGCCGTTCTTGGCGGCCCGTTCGGCGAGGTTGACCAGCCCGCTGCGCCGCCCGCCCTCGGGCAGGCCGACACCGTTGTCGGTGACGGTCACCACGACCTCGGGCGCCGTTCCGCCGGTGACCTTGGCCGAGACCTCGACCGCCTTGGCCGCGGCGTGCCGGGAGGCGTTGCTCAGTGCCTCCTCCACCACCGCGAGGACGTCCTCGGCGATCTCCGCTGACACGTCGGTGTCGAGCAGACCCTCCAGGCGCAGCGACGGGGTGAAGCCGAAGGTGGGGATGAACCGGGAGACGACGTCGACGAGGCGGGCGCGCAGCCCGGCGGACTCCTGGGCGGAGGCCCGCGAGCGGAGGCCGAAGATCGACGTGCGGATGATCTTCACCGTCTCGTCGAGGTCCTCCACGGCGCGTCCGACCCGGTCGGCGGCCTGCGGGTGGGTGATGAAGCGCTGCGCGCTCTGCAGCGTCATGCCGGTGGCGAAGATCCGCTGGATGGCCAGGTCGTGCAGGTCGCGCGCGATCCGGTCGTGGTCCTCCAACAGGGCCAGCTGCTCGGCGTCGCTGCGGCGCGCGGCCAGCTCCAGGGCGAGCGCGGCCTGGTCGGCGAAGGACTTGAGCGGGGCGACGTCGGCGGCCGCGAACGGGTACAGACCGGCCCTGCGGGCGAGCATCAGCACGCCGCGCGGGCCCTTCGGCCCGGAGCCCATCGGCACGGCCACGGCCGCGCCGAGCCCCTGCCAGCGGGGCGGTCCGGCCGTGATCCGCACGTCGTTGGCCACGTCGTTGCTGGTCACGGGCGCCTGAGCGGTGAAGGCCGCCCCCATGAAGGTGCCCTCGAGCGGCAGCAGCAGCCCGCGGTGCTCCTCGGCCCCGACGCCCTCGGCGAGCTGGACGGCGAGCTCCGCGCCGGCAGCCGTGGGCAGCGCCAGCGCGATCACGCCGAGGTCGGCCTCGACCAGCCCGAGGGAGGCCTGCACCAACTCGGCGAGCACGTCGTGCTCGGACGCGCCGGACAGCAGCCGACTGGTGATCTCTCCACTGGCCGTCAGCCAGCGCTCGCGCAGTCGGGCCTCGCGGTACAGGCGCGCGTTGTCGATGGCCACCCCGGCGGCGACGGCGAGCGTCTGCAGCACCGACTCGTCCTCGGCGTCGAACTGGCCGCCGCCGCGCTTCTCGGTCAGGTAGAGGTTGCCGAACACCTCGCCGCGCACCCGGATCGGAACCCCGAGGAAGCTGTGCATCGGCGGGTGGTTGGCCGGGAACCCGACGGAGGCGACGTGCTCGGCGATGTCGCGCAGGCGCAGCGGCTCCGGGTGGCGGATCAGCTCGCCGAGGATGCCGTGGCCGGTCGGGAACGGGCCGATCCGCTCGACCTGCTCGGGCGTCATGCCGGTGGTGAGGAACTTGGCCAGCATGCCGTCGTCGCCGATCACGCCGAGGGCGCCGTACCGCGCGTCCACCAGGGACACCGCGGACTCGACGATCTGCTGCAGCGCCTGGTCGAGGTCGAGCTCACGGCCGACGGTGAGGACGGCCTCCAGCAGCGAGTGCACCCGGTCGCGGGTGCCGCGCGCGGCGTCCAGCCGGGACTGCAGCTCCTCCAGCAGCTGGTCCAGGCGCAGATCGGGGAGTCCCAGGGCTCCCCTGTCCGTCGCCGCCGACGGTTCCTCGGGCACGTGCCCTCCACCCCACCTGTGTTGTCTGCCGTTTCCCCCGGCCAAGGCCACGTTACCGAGCCAGCGAGCGCGGCGCGACCAGCCGTGTGCGCGTCGGCCTTGGCGCGGCTGAGCCACCTGAACCCACTCCGATACTGACGGGTCAGTAACAAGTTCGCGCACGCCTATGGACCCCCGGGTGAACGCGGCACGACAATCCCGTACGACGAGGCGCCGCATCACAGCCCGTCACCGCCCACGGCACGAACCGGCCTCCGTCCGCGCGCCTTGCGACGGGGCGCCGCCGCTCCGCTCCCCCACCCTTCCACCCTGGAGCGTCCATGCGTGTCCTGCCGCACCGCCCTGCCCGCCCCCGCCGGAGACTCGCCGCTGCAGCGGCGTCGCTGACCGCCGCCGTCGCCCTGTTCCTGGGCGCCGGCGCCGCACCCGCCCAGGCCGGCGGGCTGCCGCTTCCCGTCGCCTACTCCCCCACGAACGGCGTCATCCCCGCCCTCGCCGACCCGGCCTCCTCGCCGCCCGGCGCCAACGACTGGTCCTGCAGGCCCAGCAGCGCCCATCCCTACCCGGTGGTCCTGGTCCACGGGACGTTCGGCGACATGCGCGACAACTGGGACTCGATGGCGCCGCTGCTGTACGACAACGGCTACTGCGTCTTCGCGCTCAACTACGGCGGCCCGTCCGGGAACGTCATCCAGGGCATCGACGACATCCCCACCGGCGCCGCCCAGCTCTCCGCCTTCGTCGACCAGGTGCTCGCCGCGACCGGCGCGGCCAAGGTCGACATCGTCGGCCACTCCCAGGGCGGCATGATGCCGCGCTACTACATCGGCTTCCTCGGCGGCGCGGCCAAGGTGCACACCCTGGTCGGCCTCGCGCCGTCCAGCCACGGCACCACCCTGGACGGCCTGGTGACGCTGGCTCAGAACACCGGCACCCAGGGGCTGGTCAACTCGCTGGTCTCGGCCGCCTGCACGGCCTGCGTCCAGCAGGAGTCGGGCTCGGGGTTCGTCAGCCGACTGGACTCGCTGCCCGACACGGTCGCGGGCGTGAACTACACCGTCATCGAGACCGAGTACGACGCGGTGGTGACGCCGTATCAGTCCTCGTTCCTCAGCGGCTCCGGGGTTCACGACATCGATCTCCAGCAGCAGTGCGCCCTGGACTTCACCGGGCACGTCGGGATCGCCTTCGATCCCAATGCGCTCGGGGACGTGCTGAACGCGCTCGACCCCGCCCATCCGGTGTGGGTGCCCTGCGTCTGGTACTCGCCCGGCCTGTAGCGCCGGTGACGGGCGGTCATGGTCACCGTTTCCTCTCAGACCGCTCAGAGATCACCACGAAGCTTGCCCGTGTGCAGACAAGTCACGGCTTCGTGCCGTACCCTCGCCCGGTGGACGAGACCACCCCTTTCCCGCCGGTCACGGTCCGGCACGGCCGCCTTGGCCGTCCGGCCGTCTGCCAGGCGTCGGACCTCGCGGCCCCGCACACCGGCGACTCCTCGGACGACCGTGGCTCCGGTTCGACCCTGTCCGTCTATCTGCCGCCGGGCACACCGGAGCGTGTCAGGGAGCTCCTGCACGAGCAGATCGCCGGCCTGCTCAGCCGCACGCGGCGCGGCTTCGGCCCGCAGGTGGTCTGGCACCCGGGCAATCCGCTGAACCTCCCGGAGTAGGCAGCCGACACCCCTCCCCCGACCCGACCCGGCGTCGGCGCTCACTACGAGCGCCGGCGCCGGGTCCGTTCGTCCATCCCTCGTTTCGTTCCCGTTAACGGAACTGTGAATTTCGCTCCTGCCATTGACCCGGTCTGATCAACTCTGCTTGTCTACACCACGGCCAGTGGTGCACCACTCGCCGGCTCCACCTGCACTGTCTCAAGTACCTTCCCCCACTTGCCAGTTGGCACTTCGAGGTCGGCAATCCCGGCCTCCGGCCAACCGGCAGACAGGCGCTGTCTCCATCCGGAGCGGCGCAGAGCGCAGAGAGGAACACCCTTCCATGGGTCACCCCCGCAAGCGTGGCGCGAGCCACAAGCTCCTCACCGCAGCCGCCTCGCTGACCCTGCTCACCGGCGGCCTGCTCGCCGCCGCCCAGTCCTCGGCCACCGCCGCCCCCTCGGCGAACCCCTACAGCCCGAGCTACCAGCACGCCTACCGGCACGGCGCGATCCCCACCATCGACGGCAACACCAAGATCAAGGGCTGGGCCAAGACCCACGCCGCGGCGACCGCCACCGGTTCCGAGACGCTGTCCTTCGGCGGCGGCATCGACGGCATCGGCGTCAACAGCGGCCACGCCAAGGTCTACCTGGTCTTCTACGGGACCCAGTGGGGCACCAAGAGCACCGACGCCAACGGCAACGCTGCCTTCACCGGCGACCCGGACCACGCCGCCTCCGCCGCCCAGCAGATGTTCAAGGGCATCGGCACCAACAACGAGACCTGGTCGGCCGACCTGACCCAGTGGTGCGACGGCCCCAACGTGACCACCGGCGCGACGAGCTGCCCGAGCAACGCCAACTTCATCCCGTACCAGAGCGGCGGCGTGCTCTCCGGCGTCTGGTACGACAACTCGGCCAAGTCCCCGTCCCAGGCCACCGGCCACCAGCTGGGCGTGGAGGCCGTCAACGCGGCCGCGCACTTCGGCAACACCACGGCCGCGTCGAACCGCAACGCCTACTACGTCATCCTCTCCCCGCACGGCACCAACCCGGACGACTACCAGAACCTCAACACCGGGTTCTGCGCCTGGCACGACTGGAACGGTGACACCACCCTCACCGGCGGTGCGGTCACGTCCAACTACGGCGACATCGCCTTCTCCAACCAGCCGTACAACATGGACTTCAAGTACCTCGGCCAGAGCGAGTGCGGCATCGACTTCGTCAACTCCGGCTCCGCGGGCACCCTCGACGGGTACACCATGACGCTGGGTCACGAGTGGCACGAGATGATGTCGGACATGAACCCGGCGGGCGGCTGGACCAACAACACCGGCAGCTCCTACCAGGGCCAGGAGAACTCCGACGAGTGCGCCTGGCTGGCCCCCGGCACCTCGGGCGGCGCGGCCAACATCTCGTTCGGCTCCTACGGCACCTACGCGGAGCAGGCGAGCTGGTCCAACGACACCAACAACTGCGCGATCTCGCACGCCATCCTGCACTGACGCAGGCCGATTGAGGACCCAGCCGTGAAAGAGGCCGGGTGCGGGCCCCACCCCGCACCCGGCTCTGCCGCGCTCAGTCGCCCGTCCGGGTGCGGACCTCCAGTGCGACCCCGGTCTCGCGCCGGGAGACCTGCCACAGCGTGGCGATCGCCCGGTCCATCCCGATCCGGCGCAGGACCGGCTTGCGCACCGGGGCACCGTTGTTGACGAAGAGCGGGCCGTAGAACTCCCCGCCCTTCGCGGCCGGGTCCGTGGCGGCGCGCAGCTGCGACAGCGCACCGTCGGCTGCGGACATACCGGTGCGGGCGGCCATGGTGTGGAAGAACCGCTGGGAGGCGCCGCCGCCGGATCCGGCCACGCTGACCGCCTGCAGGTCGGTGTTCGACAGGCCCGGGTGCGCGATCAGGCTCGCCGTCCCCGCGCCGGCCCGCTCCAGCTCCTGCTGCAGGCCCAGCCCGAAGTGGAAGTTGGCGAGCTTCGCCTGTCCGTAGGCGCGCCAGGGGCCGTAGCGGCCGCGCAGATGCGGGTTGTCCGGATCGACCGCGCGACCCATGTGGTGGGCGGTGCTGGTCACCGTCACGACGCGGGAGCCGGGCGTGCGCAGCAACGCGGGCAGCAGCAGCGCGGTCAGCGTCCAGTGACCGAGGTGGTCGACACCGAACTGCGTCTCGTACCCGTCGACCGTTCGCGCCTCGGCGATCGCCATCACGCCCGCGTTGTTGACCAACAGGTCGAGGCGGTCGTGGGCGGCCAGGATCCGCCCGGCGGCGTCCTTCACCGACTCCTGCGCCGACAGGTCGAGCGCGACCAGCTCCAGGGAGGCGTCGGGAACGAACGTCCTGATCTCCTCGACCGCGGCGGCGGCCTTCTCCTGGTTGCGCACCGCCATCACCACGTGCGCGCCCTTCGCGGCGAGCTCCCGTGCCGTCACCAGCCCGAGCCCGCCGTTGGACCCGGTGACCACGGCGGTCCGGCCGTGCTGGTCCGGGATCCGTGCTGCCGTCCAACTCATCGCTCGCCTCCTGACCGCCATCCTCGACGCCCCGCGTCCGGTCCGCACGCCGGGCGCCGCGGAGCCCGGTCGCGCAAGCTGGAGCGAGCGGGAGCAGCGGGAGCAGCTGGAGGAGAGGCGCATGAAGCAGATCACCGTCGGTGTCGACGCGTCCCCGGAGAGCACCGCGGCCGTGCGCTGGGCGGCGGAGGAGGCGGCACAGCGCCGGCTCCCGCTGCACCTGGTCCACCTGTGGCTGCTGCGCTCGATGACCGCCCAGACCATCCCGCACGAGGAGGCCCTGCTCCGAGCGGCGCAACGGCTCCTGGACGAGTCGGAGACGGACGTCCGGACGCGGTTCCCGACCGTTCGGGTGACCAGCGAGCTGGTCAGCACCGAGACGCCCGACGCCCTGCTGACCGCAGGCGGGGACAGCGCGCAGAACGAGATGCTGGTGCTCGGCTCCCAGGGGCTCGGCGCCGTGCCCGGCTTCCTCCTCGGCTCCGTCGGCCTGCACGGCGTCGCCCACGCCACCTGCCCCGTCGTCCTCGTCCGAGCGGTCGACGACCCGTCCCGCTCCGGGCCCGGTCCGGTCGCGGTCGGCGTGAGCTCGCGGACCGGCCAGGAGGCCGTGCTGGAGTTCGCCTTCGCGGCGGCCTCACGCCACGGGACGCCGCTGGTCGCGGTCCACGCCGCGAGCCGCCATCCGGCGCTGATCGGCCGCGACGAGCTGGGGCACCACGCCGGCGCGGACAGGGACGTCGAGCAGCTCCACGAGACGCTGCGCCCGTGGCGCGACAAGTTCCCCACCGTCCACGTCGTCGAGCACCTCAGCCACGAGAGTCCGGCCCGTGCCGTGGTGGGCGTCGCCCCGGGCGCCGGCCTGCTCGTGGTGGGGCGCGGCCACCACCCCGCCATCGGCCCGCACATCGGCCCGGTCACCCACGCGGCGATCCACCACGCCCTGTGCCCGGTGGTCACCGTCCCACACGGCTGAGGTCACTGCGGGGCGGGGAGCGCCTGCTTGGCCCAGATGGTCTTGCCCCGCGGGGCGTAGCGCGTGCCCCAGGCGTCCGCGAGTTGGGCGACCATGAACAGGCCGCGCCCGCCCTCGTCGGTGTCGGCCGCCCGGCGCAGGTGGGGTGAGGTGCTGGAGCGGTCGAACACCTCGCTGATCAGCTCCCCGCCGTCGCGGATCAGGCGCAGCAGGATCGGTTCCTTGCCGTAGCGGATCGCGTTGGTCACCAGCTCGCTGACGATGAGTTCGGTCACCATGCCCTCGTCGGCCAGCCCCCAGGACGCCAGCCGCAGCGACACCTCGTCCCGGGCGCGGGCGACGACGGCCGGGTCGACGGGCAGCTCCCAGGTGGCGACCTGATCGGACGGGAGCCGCTGCGGGCGGGCCAGGAGCAGGATCGCGTCGTCGTCCGGCCGGCGCGTCGCGAGGGCCGCGGCGAAGGCCGTCCCGCACAGCTCGTCGAGCGAGCCCGCGGGCGAGGCCAGCGCGCCCAGAAGTCGGGCGACGGCCGCGTCCGGGTCCTGGTCGCGCGCGCCGACGAGACCGTCCGTCCACAGCGCGAGGACCGCGTCCTCGGGCAGCTGCATCTCGGTCGCCTCGAACGGCAGCGTGCCCAGGCCCAGCGGTGGCCCCGGTTGCAGCGGCACGAGTTCGGCGCCGCGGCCCTCGCGGACGACGATCGGCGGCGGATGGCCGGCGCTGGCCATGGTGCACTGCCCCGTGACCCGGTCGTGGACGAGGTAGAGGCAGGTGCCGCTGAGCCCCGGCCCCACCGACTCGTCCGCCGACCCGGCGACCGACGGGGCGTCGATCTGACGGCGCGCCAAGGCGTCCAGGCGGGACAGGAGTTCGTCAGGCGGCAGGTCGAGGCTGGCCAGGGTGCGGATGGCGGTGCGCAGCCGGCCGGCCCGGGCGACGGCCTCGATGCCGCGGCCCACGACGTCCCCGACGACGAGACCGACGCGCGCCCCGGAGAGCGGGACCACGTCGAACCAGTCCCCCGCGGCTCCCGCGTGGGCGCGGGCCGGGACATAACGGTGGGCGGTCTCCATCAGGCCGGGCACCGGGATGCTGCCGCGCAGCAGCAGACTGCGCTGGAGGGTCAGCGTGGCGCGGTGCTCCTCGGTGTAGCGGCGGGCGTTGTCGATGCAGACCGCGGCGCGGCTGACCAGGTCCTCCGCGAGGGCCAGGTCCTCGCCGTCGAAGGGTTCGGGCAGCTCCCAGCGGTAGAAGTGGGCGAGGCCCAGCGTCACGTCGCGGGCCTTGAGCGGCACGGTCATCAGCGTGTGCGCGCCCACCCGGAGGATCTTCGCGGCCCGCTCGCCGCCCTGGGCGAGCCAGTCCGCGGCCCGGTCCAGCACCGGCAGCAGCAGGGACTCGCCCGAGCTCAGACAGCGCGCGTAGGGCGTGTCCGGCGGATAGGTCGTCACCGTGCCGACCGGCACCGCGGACTCCGGTGCGTTCTCGGTGACCGAGCGCACCGCGGCGCGACGCAGCACCGCCGTGCCGGGGACCGGTCCGCGCGGGGGCGGCGCCCCCTCGGCGACTCCGTCGAGCAGGTCGACGGCGACGAAGTCGGCCAGCCTGGGTACGGCGACCTCGGCCAGCTCCTCCGCCGTGCCGATGACGTCGAGCGTCGAACCGATCCGTTCGGCGGCCTGCTTGAGGGTGAGCAGGCGCTCCCTGGTGTGGTCGACCTCGGTGACGTCGACGATCGAGGACGCCACGCCGAGAATCCGCCCGTCGGCGGCGGCGAGCCGGAAGGAGGAGATCGCCCAGACGTGGTCCCGAGCCGGGTCGGCCGCGGTACGACCGCGGTGTTCGGTCGTGAGGACCGGAATGCCGGTCCTCAGGACGGCGGCGAGCCGGGCCACCATCCGCTCGCCCTCACCGGACGGGAAGACCTCGTCCATGCGGCGTCCGAGCGCGGTGACGGCGGGGGCGCCGAGGATCCGCTCCAGCGCGGCGTTCATCCGGACCAGCCGGAGGTCGGTGTCGTAGACGGCCAGCCCGCTCGGCGTCGCCTCGAACAGGCCGTCGAGCACCTCCGCAGCCGTCGCGTCGAGTGGCGCAACGGCCGTGTGGCCGCCCCCAGGCCTGGGCCTGTGTTCCATGGCCGCCTTTCCAGCCCTGCGTGCCGCATGTCCGGCGGCGGAGCCTCGCGGGTCCTTGACTCCATCGTGCACGCGGGCGGGGCAGGTCGCGCCCGGACGGCACGGCTCAGCGCTCGTGCGTCACGGACGGTGCCGCGCGTTCGCGACGCTGCGCGGGTGGTCCGCCCGCCCGGGAGAGCGCGCTCGGCCACCAGATGCGGTGGTCGAGGTCCATGGTGAGCGCGGTGACCAGCACCGAGCGCACGACCAGCGCGTCGAGCAGCACCCCGAGCGCGACCGCGAAGCCGATCTCGGCGAAGGCCACCACGGGCAGCGTGCCGAGCACGGCGAAGGTGCTGGCGAGGATCAGGCCCGCCGAGGTGATCACGCCGCCGGTCGCGGCCAGACCCGCCCTGGCGCCGGCCCGGGTGCCCAGGCGTCGCGACTCCTCACGGACGCGGGTCATCAGGAAGATGTTGTAGTCCACACCGAGCGCCACCAGGAAGACGAAGACGAACAGCGGGAACGCGCTGTCCTCGCCGCCGAAGTGGAACAGGTGCCGGAAGGCGAAGGCGCTCATGCCGAGCGCCGCCGCGTAGGACAGCACGACGGTGGCGATCAACACCAGGGGCGCCACCAGCGCGCGCAGCAGCAGACCGAGGATGACCAGCACCACCGAGAGCACCAGCGGGATCACGACCAGGTTGTCGTGCTGGGAGGCGCGCTGGGTGTCGAGCTGCACGGCGGTGTTGCCGCCCGCCTTGGCCTGGGCTCCAGGCACGGCATGGATGTTGGCCCGGACGGCGTCGACGGTGTCCTGCGCCGCCTTGCTGTCGGGTGCCGAGGCGAGGGTGCCCTCGGTGTACGCGTAGCCGTTGCGCACGACGGGCGTCGTGGTCGAGGCGATGCCCGGGGTGCCCGCCAACGCCTGGCGGACGGGTGCGGCCTCGGCCGCGTTCGAGATCACGACCACGGGCGAGCCCGACCCGGCGGGGAAGTGCTGCGCCAGCACCTGCTGCCCGGTGACCGACTCGGGCTTCCCGGTGAAGCTCGAGGCCGTGCTGAGCCCGTCGGCCCGCAGGGCGACCATTCCGAGGGCGAACACGCCCAGCACCAGTGCCGTCGCGATCCACACGACACGCGGCCGGTGTCCGATGCGGTCGCCGACGTGCGCCCACACGCCCGTCGCGGTCGGCTCCGGCGTGCCGTAGCCCGGTTTGACCGGCCAGAAGACCCAGCGCCCGCAGATCACCAGCAGCGCCGGCAGCAGGGTCAGCATGGAGAGCAGGCCGACGCCGACGCCGATCGCGCAGACGGGGCCGAGGCTCGCGGTGGAGTTCATCTCGGCGACCAGCAGGCAGAGCATCCCCATCCCCACCGTCCCCGCGCTGGCGAGGATGGCGGGCGCGGCCCGGCGCAGCGCGTACGCCATCGCCTCGTGCCGGTCCTCGTGACGCCGCAACTCCTCGCGGTAACGGGCGGTGATGAGCAGCGCGTAGTCCGTGCCCGCGCCGATCACCAGCACGATCAGGATGCCCGCGCTCTGGGCGTTGACGGTCAGCCCGGCGTGCGCGGCGAGCAGGTAGATCACCGCCTCGGCCGCGAACAGGGCGCACCCGGCCGACAGCAGTGGCAGCAGCCACAGGACCGGACTTCGGTAGGTGAGCAGGAGCAGCACGATCACCACGGTCACCGTGGCGTACAGCAGCGTGGAGTCGATCCCGGAGAAGGCCTTGGCCTCGTCGGCGCCCACTCCGGCGGGGCCGGTCACGTGGACGGCAAGGCCCGGATCTCCGGTGGTCGCGGTGGTCCGCAGGCTGTTCACGGCCGGGGTCAGGTTGGTCCAGCCGCCGTTGCCGATGCTGATGGGGACGACGGTCTGCAGGGCCCGTCCGTCGGCCGAGGCGACCGGGCCGCGGATCGGCGCCACGACGTGCGGGGCGTGCGTGAACGCCGCAGCGTCGGCGACGGCCTTGGCGTGGTCGGTGGGTGTGATGCCGCTCGGGCGGGTGTAGAGCACGACGGCGGTCGCGGTGTCGGCGGTGCCGAACTGCTCCTGGAGCCGCAGGACCTGCGTCGACTCCGCGCTGCCGGGCAGCCAGCTGGAGGCCTGGTTGTCCTCGGCGCCGGTCAGCTTCCCGGCGAGCGGCGCGGCGAGGACGAGCAGGACCAGCCAGAGGGCGAGCACGACCCACTTGCCGCGCCGCCCGCACGGCAGCGCGGTGATCCGCGTCCAAGCATTCGTCGTGCTCGCCTACCTCTGCCCGAGGACCCCCCCGGCCGTCCCTCGTTCAACCTTCCGCCCCTCGCGCGGGGCCCGCAAACGCTCGGCTCGCCAACCGGCTCAGCTCGCCAACTCGGAGATGCTCTTGCCCACCAACCACAGGCCGACCAGCAGGGACAGCAGCACGATCGCCTGCTCCTGATGCCCTTCGATCCAGGTGCGCAGCGCCGTGAAGGCACGGGACGAGCGCTCGGGGGCGAACACCGTCCACAGCTCCATGACCAGCAGGCTCGCCGTGGCCAGCAGGCAGAACCCGCACAGCACCAGATAGTCGGCCAGGCCCGACAGGTGGGCCTCGGTGACGGTCGCCGCCCCGGCCGCGACCAGCCCCCAGGGCTGGAGCAGCACGGCCATCCCGGCCGCCGTCCACACCGAGGCCCGGTCCAGGCGGGCCATCCAGGCCGGCGAGCTGCGGGCAGGCCGAGGCCGGCGCAGCCGTCGTCGTCTTCGCTCGCCGTAGACGACCAGTCCGACGCCGATCGCCAGCTTGACGGCCACGGCCGCGACGGAGGGCGACGTGTGCGGCTTCAGCGGCTTGCCGCCGGTGATCGTGGTGACGACCACGATCACCAGCACCAGGCAGGCCAGCCAGGCGAGGATGAAGGCGAGGCCCTTGAGCAGCCCACGGTCGCCGGCGAGCACCAGGATGAAGGCCAGCACCGGGACCGGCTCCAGCGTGATCGCGAGACCGATCAGGGTCAGGTCGAGGACCATGAGCGCCTCCGGGGTTCCTCGGGCCCTTGGTTCCATGGAACCCGGGCGGTCCCGAAAGGGCGACCCGGCGGAGCGGACGGTCCGCAGTCGCGGCGCGGCGGGTACGCGGGGAGAGTGGGAGGAGCGCGGCCGGTGGCGGGGCCGCGGACCCGCCCCGAGGGGACCGAGGGGAAGGAGACCGGATGACGCGCCCGTCCGTTCGGGCCTCGCCCCGTCGGCGCGCCACGGCCACGCGCCACGCGATCCGCGGGCCGAGGCCGACGCGGGCCCTCGACGCCGAGAGCACCCCGGCCCGACAGCGGATCCCGCTCGGACTGCAGGTTGCGGCCGGGTGGGCGTGGCGGCTGCTGGTGCTCGGCACGCTCGCCTACGTGCTGTACCGGCTGCTGGCGCGGTTCCAGCCGGTCGCGATCGCGGTCTTCCTCGGGCTGGTCGTCGCGGCGGTGCTGCGCCCGCTGGCGGACCGTCTGAACCAGTTCATGCCCAGGCCGCTGGCCGTCGTTGCCGCCTACGTGCTCTGCCTGCTGTTCATCGCCGGGGCGGGCGCGCTGACGGGCTTCCTGGTGGCGGGCGAGTCCGGACACGTGGCCACGCAGTTCGACTCCGGGGTGGACCGGCTGAAGGTCTGGCTCGAGGGCCGGCCGTTCCACGTGCACCCGTCCGCCCTGACGGACCTGCAGCACAAGGTGTCGTCGTTCGTCTCGTCCCACCGGTCCACGCTCATCCAGAACGCCGTCAGCGGCGCCACGCAGGTGGTGGAGGCGCTGACCGTGGCCGCGCTGGGCCTGTTCTGCTCGGTGTTCTTCGTCCACTCGGGCGAGCGGATGTGGTCGTGGACCCGCGACCAGCTCCCGGCGAGCGGTCGCGTCCGGTGGGACCGGGCCGGGCGCGCGGCGTGGCGGACGTTCGCCGGCTACATCCGCGGCATCATCCTGGTGGCCGCGACCAACGCCATTCTGGTCGGCATCGCCCTGTTCGTGCTGCGGGTGCCGTTCGCCCTGCCGCTGGCGGTGCTGGAGTTCCTGGCGGCGTTCGTGCCGCTGATCGGCTCCCCGTTCGCGCTGGCCGTCGCCAGCGTGGTCGCGCTCGCGGCGCGCGGACCGGTGACGGCGCTGATCGTGCTCGCGCTGATCGTGGTGATCGGACAGATCGAGGGCCACCTGCTGCATCCGCTGATCATGAGCTGGGCGGTGTCGCTGCACCCGGTCGTCGTCGCGGTGTCCGTCATCACCGGCACGCTCGCGCTCGGCTTCGTCGGCGCGGTCATCGCCGTTCCCGCCGTCTCCGTCGCCTGGGCCGTCATCCAGGCGCTGCGCGAGCCCGTCCTCCCTTGACGGACCACGCCGTGACCACGGCGCCGTCCGGCTGACCTGGGCCTCGGCCGCGCCGGGCGGCGTACCGCGCGGTAGCGTGGAGGGACGGCGGACCTGGTCGTCTCCGACGGTCCGTGACAGCCCGCGAGGGCTGGAAGGAGGGTTCCCATGGGCGCGGCACCGGAGATCCTGCAGGAGGCGGAACTGACGCCGCAGGAGGCGCGGGAGAGCGATCAGGAGTGGTTTCTCGACGCCGAGAGCGGGGAGCTGAGGCCGGAGGAGAACCCCGACGGCGAGCCGGAGGACCTGCCCCGCCCGATCCGGGTGGCCCGCTGGATCTTCGATTGACCGGCCTGGACCAGGACCGTGTCTGGGCGCGGCACCGGCCCCTGACGGGCGCGGTCCTCGTCGTCGGCGCGGGGGCCGTCGGCGGCTTCCTGGCCGAGGAGTTGGCCCGGATCGGCTTCAGCCCGCTGGTGCTGGTCGACCCGGAGCGGCTGGCGGTGGAGAACCTCCTGCGGCATCCGCTCGGCGCCCCGGCGTTGGACCGACCCAAGGCCCCCGCCCTGGCGGCGAAGATCCGCACCGACTTCCCGCCCTGCGCGGCGACCGGCCTGCAGGCCGACTTCACCGCGCTGCCCGCCGACGAGCGACGCGCGCTGGTCGCGAGCGCCGACGTGGTCGTGGCGGCCACCGACTCGGCGGACTGCCAGCACGCCGTGAACCTCGTGGCCCTTCAGACCGGGACGCCCGCCGTCTTCCCCGGCGTGTGGGTGGACCCGCGGATCCGGGACGCGGAGGTCGGCGAGATCCTGTGGGTGGACCCGCAGCGCCCCACCCCCTGCTACGCGTGCGCGGCGGCGTTCCGGCGCGGCGCCGCCGACGCCCAGGCGGCGCGCGGCGCCCGGGTCGACATCCAGCTCGTCGCCCTGGCCACCGCCCAGGTCGTGACGGCGCTCGCGCATGCGGAGGACGACCACGCGGCGATCCTCGACCCCGAGCGCACCGCGATCTACCTGCACGGGTTCACGCCGACCTCCGCCGGCGTCCGGGCCACCTTCCCGTTGCCGGGCCTGAGCAGCCGCCCGGTTCGGGTCCCGTTCCCCACGCGGCCGTGCCCCGCCTGCCGGCGCAGCCGCTTCCCCTCCCTCGGCCCGGTCGGCGACCTCCCCGCGACCGCGCCCGGCAAGCTGGCCGTGGGCATCGCACTCGCCGCGCTGACCGTGGCGGTCGTCGTGCTGCTCGTGTCGGCCGCGTTCGGACACGGATGAGCGGCTGAGTCGGTCGCCGGCGAACGGGCCGTTCCCACCGTCTGGACAGCGGTCCGGAGGCACGGGATCCTCTTGGGAGCGCTCCCGCGCGCCGGTTCCCCCCGAACAGCGCGGGAGCCGCTGCACGCCCCCACCGCCTCGGACCGCGCGCCGCAGGGGAGCGCGCGGCCCGAGGCGGGCGGGCAGGCATGCCGCGCGGGGAACTGGGTACAGACCATCACCCGTACCCTGATCCAAGCCCAGGAAAGGCAGCCCCGCGACCATGCGACTCGTCCTCATCGGCCCGCCCGGCGCAGGCAAGGGAACCCAGGCGGCCCTGCTCAGCGCGAAGCTCGGCGTCCCCCACATCTCCACCGGCGAGCTGTTCCGCGACCACGGAGACCGGGACACACCCCTCGGCCGCGACGCCCGGCGCTTCGTTGCCGCCGGCGAACTGGTCCCGGACTCCGTCACGGTGGAGATGGTCCGGCTCCGGCTCCGCGAACCGGACACCGAGGCGGGCTTCGTCCTCGACGGCTTCCCCCGGACGGTCCGCCAGGCCGACGAGCTGACGCTGCTGCTGGGGGCGGGCGGGCACCGGCTCGACGCCGTGGTCGAGTTCACCGCGCCCGAGCAGGTCCTGGTGGACCGGCTGCTGGGCCGCGGCCGGCCCGACGACACCGAGGACGTCATCCGCAACCGCCAACACGTCTACCACCGCGACACCGCGCCGCTGTTGGCCTACTACGCCGACCTCCTGCTCTCGGTCGAGGCGGTGGGACCCGTCGAGCGGATCGCCGCGGAGGTGCTCGCCGCCCTGCCCGCGCAGACCCCGTGACCGGCGCGCCCCCGGCCCCGGGTGGCGCTGGAGCTTGCCGCGTCCCGGATCATCCGGCGGTGGTCACGCGTCCGGCGGTCCGAGCCAGCGGGCCTTGTACAGGCCGGTGCCCGGGAGGTGCAGTTCGGCGTCCGGGGCGTGCAGGCGCAGCACGCTGGTGCACCAGGTGCACGGGTTGCCGGGTTCGGGGCGGGTGGTGAGGATCCGGCCGGTGTACGGGTCGTCGCCGACGCTCTTGGTGTCCGGGGTGTCCACGTCGCCCTGCTCGGGGTAGCCGACGAAGGAGGCGGTCGCGGTGTCGAACTGCAGGACCTGTTCGACCGTGGTCACCCAGAGCCGTCCGCGTGAGGCTGCGACATGGTCGAGGTCGTGGCCGGTCGGCGTCGGCAGGGCGACGCGGGCCGCCGTCTCCAACGTCGGCGCCGCGGTCGTGCCCCCGACCGTGAGGGCGACCAACTGCCGGGCCCCGAGCGCCCACAGCACGCCGTGCGCCGCGTCCCAGCACAGCCCGCGTGCCCCGGGCAGGGCGAGCGACGCGAACCGGTCACCGCGCGGCCCGCACGCGGCCGGGTAGACGCGGACCTCGCCGGGTTCACTGCCGGCGACGGCGACGTCGCCGTCGGGCAGCAGTTCGAGGGTGTGCACGTTGACGTCGCGGGCCACCGCGGCCCAACGCACCCGCCCGGTGGGATGGTCGACCGCCAGGGCCAGCCCCTCCGACGCTCCGCACAGCAGCAGGCGCCGACCGTCCACGGTGCGTGGCTTGGCCTCGCTGACGTTGCGCCAGGTGACCGGCGGGTCGAGGTCACCGAGCTCGGGCGCGAGCAGCGGCGACCAGGTCCACCGCAGACAGGCGAGGACCGCCGCCGGTGCGGCGTCGGGAGTGCCGGGGGCCCGGACCGGGTCGACGACCAGGATGCGGGAGCCGACCTGGTCGCCGGTGACGATCCGGCTGCCGTCGACGGGTCCGGTGTCCGCCGCGGCCAAGGCGGCCGGGACGGCCGGTGCCAGCGCCCCGACGAGGGAGACCGCCGCACCGGACAGGAGCTGCCGCCGGGTCAGGACGCGGTCCGCCCGTGGCGGGCGCTCGCGCATGCCGACTCCCCTCCCTGCGTCCGCCACGGTCCGCCCCCGACCGTACGCGCGGCCGCGTGGCCCGCCAGTGAGCGGCGGGACGACTCACGCGCAGATCACCGGACCGGCCCACCCGTACCTGGTGTGCCCGCTCCCCATGGCAGGATCGTTGACCGCGAAGCCAGGTGGGTAGGGTCATCGGGTGATCGAACTGCTGCTGGTCGCCGCAGCGCTCGGCCTGTCGAACTTCGCGGCCGCCATCGGGATCGGCATGTCCGGCGTGGACCGGCGTACGCGGTGGCGGACCGGCGTCGTCTTCGGCCTGTTCGAGACAGCGATGCCGATCGTGGGGCTCGCGCTCGGCCACGCGGTGGCCGACTCCCTCGGCCACGTCACCCGCTGGATCGGCGCGGGCCTGCTGATCGCGACCGGCGCCTACGCCCTGTGGCAGGCACGCGGCGGCCCGGAGCAGTCGGCGAGCAGCGCGGTCGGGTTCGGGCAGTCGTGGGGCCGCCTGCTGGTGTCCGGGCTGGCGCTGAGCGTGGACAACCTGGCCGTCGGTTTCTCGCTCGGCTCCTACCGCGTCGGCCTGCTGACGGCGGCCCTGGTGATCGGGGCCGTCAGCGTCGCGCTGACGCTGCTCGGCCTCGAGCTCGGCGGCCGGCTCGGCGCGGTGGCCGGGCAGCGGGGCGAGCTCCTGGGCGGGGCGATCCTCGTCGGCGTCGGCGTCGCCGTGGCGGCGGGCGCACTCTGAGGCGACGCCGCATCGGTGAGGCAGGTAACGCGGAGGTCACCTCCCCTAGCCTCGTCGGGTGACGATCAACAGCCCCGGCTCCCCGCCCGCCGCCGAGCAGGGCCCCAACCGCCTCGCGCCGACCCGGTTCGTGCTCGCCTTCGGCGTCGTCAGCATGCTCGCCGACTTCGTCTACGAGGGTGCCCGCTCGGTCACCGGCCCCTACCTGGCCACCTTCGGCGCCTCCGCCGCGCTCGTCGGGTTCGTGACGGGGTTCGGCGAGGCCGTCGCGCTCGTCCTCCGGCTGCTGACCGGCCCGCTGGCCGACCGCACCCGCGGCCACTGGGCGCAGTCCATCACCGGCTACGCGATCACCATCGTGGCGGTGCCGCTGCTCGCGGTCACCCAGGCGCTGTGGCCGGCCGCCGCGCTGGTCGTTGCCGAGCGGTTCGGCAAGGCCGTGCGCACCCCGGCCCGCGACACGATGCTCGCGCAGGCCAGCACCGAGGGCGGGCGTGGCCGGGCGTTCGCGCTGCACGAGGCGCTGGACCAGTCCGGGGCGCTGCTGGGACCGCTGCTGGTCGCCGCGATGATCGCCGTCTCCGGGTACCGACTGGGCTTCGCCGTCCTGGCCGTGCCCGGCGCCCTGGCGTTGCTCACCCTGGCGTGGCTGCGCCGCGCGGTCCCCCGGCCGGAGGCGTACGAGAAGCCCCACCCGGCCGCGCGGGCCGACCAGCAATCCTCGGCACGACCGACGTCGGCGGCGCTGCCGGGACGCTTCTGGCTCTACGCGGCCTTCACCGCCACCTCCATGGCCGGATTCGCCACCTTCGGCGTCCTCGGCTACCACCTGCAGACCCGCCACGTCGTGCCCGTGGCGGTGATCCCCGTCGTCTACGCCGCCGCCATGGGTGCCGCGGCGCTCGCCGCGCTGGCCTCGGGACATCTCTACGACCGTGTCGGGCTGCGCGGCCTCGTCGTCGCGCTGCCCCTGTCCGCCGCCGTCCCGCTGCTGTCGTTCTCGACCCGCCCGGCCCTGGTGTGGGTCGGGGCGGTCGTGTGGGGCGCGGCGATGGGCATCCACGAGTCGACCCTGCGGGCGGCCGTGGCGGACCTGGTCCCCGCGCACCGACGCGGCACCGGCTACGGCGTCTTCACCGCCGTCTACGGCCTGGCCTGGCTGGCGGGCTCCACCCTGATCGGCGCCCTGTACAGCCACTCGATCACGGCCGTGGTCGTCTTCACCGCGATCACCCAGGCGGTGGCGCTGGTGCTGTTCGTCCCCCTCGCGCGCCAGGGCGTACGGCCTCCCACCGACGGCTGAGCCCCACCCGCCACCCGGCCCCTTCCGCGCGACACGGGCCGCGCCGCGGGCAACCCTGGAAAGGGGCAGCCCCGGAAGGCGGACCGCATGGAGACCAAGTGGTGGACGCTCGTCGCGGTGTGCGTCGGCACGTTCATGCTGCTGCTGGACGTGACGATCGTGGTGGTGGCGCTGCCGGACATCCAGCGCGCCCTGCACGCGAGCTTCAGCGACGTCCAGTGGGTGGTCGACGCCTATGCGCTCGCGCTCGCCTCGTTCCTGCTCACCTCCGGTGTGCTGGCGGACCGGTACGGGCGCAGGCTGCTGTTCCTGATCGGGCTGGTCGTGTTCACCGCCGGGTCGCTGCTGTGCGGTCTGGCGCAGTCGTCGCTGATGCTGATCCTGTCCCGGGCGGGCCAGGGCGTCGGCGGGGCGATCATGTTCGCCACCTCGCTGGCGCTGCTCGGCCACAGCTTCCGGGGTCGTGACCGGGGCGTCGCCTTCGGGGTGTGGGGGGCGATCACGGGCGCGGCCGTGTCGCTCGGCCCGATCCTCGGGGGCCTGATCACCACCGGCATCAGTTGGCGCGGCATCTTCCTGGTCAACGTGCCCATCGGGATCGCGGCGCTGGCCGTCACCCGCTGGCGGGTGGAGGAGTCGCGCGCCGCGCATCCCGGACGGCTGGACGTCCTCGGCTTCGTGCTGCTGACGTTCGGCCTGGTGGGCCTGGTCTACGGGCTGATCCGGGCCGGGGAGACCTCGTGGAGCGACACCGGGGCGATCACCGCCCTGGCGGTCGGCACGGCGCTGCTGGTGGGCTTCGTCGTCGCCGAAGGCACCGTCAAGGACCCGATGTTCGACCTCGGCCTGTTCCGCAAGCCGACCTTCGTCGGCGGCCTGTGCGCGGCGTTCGCCATGAACGGCTCGCTCTTCGCGATGCTGCTCTACCTGGTCCTCTACCTCCAGGACGTGCTGGGCTACTCGGCGCTGGCCACCGGTGCGCGTCTGCTGGTCAACAGCGGCGCGCTGCTGGTCGCGGCGACGGTGGCGGGCCGGCTGAGCGAACGGGTGTCGCCACGGTGGCTGATCGGGCCCGGACTGCTCGCGGTGGGCGCGGGCCTGCTGCTGATGACCGGCCTGAACGGGGACAGCACCTGGACGGACCTCATCCCCGGATTCATCGTCTCCGGGCTCGGCGCCGGCTTCGTCAACCCGCCGCTCGCCTCCACCGCGATCGGCGTGGTCGAGCCGGAACGGGCGGGCATGGCCTCCGGCATCAACTCCACCTTCCGCCAGATCGGCCTGGCCACCAGCATCGCCGCCCTCGGCTCGATCTTCGCCACGTCGCTGCGCAGCCGGCTCGGGGACGCTCTGTCCGGCACCCCGCTCGCCGCCCACGCGGGCCAGATCCTGGCCGCCGTCCGCCAGGGCCAGGTCGGGGCGGGCAGTACCGCCGTGCCGGCGGCGCTGCGCGGGGAGGTGCAGAGCGCCATCCGGTCGAGCTTCGCGGGGGCGCTCAACGTCCTGCTGGTGGTCACCGCGGTCCTCGCGCTGGTCGGCGGCGTGGCGTCCGCGCTGCTGATCCGCGACAAGGACTTCATCCACCGGCGCTGAGCCGGGACCGCGACTCAGGCGGAGGGTCGTATCGCGAAACCCTCCCGTTCCAGCAGCCTGATCACGTCAGACAGCCCGAGTTCCCGCGCCTCGTGGGCGTCCCCGTGCACCGTGCTGCGCACGAAGCCCCCACCCGGTGCGAAGTACACCCGGGCCACCCACTCGCCACGCCGTAAGAAGAGCAGTCCCCGCGGCTGCCAGTCCACCTGCCAGCCGAACAGCCGGGCGGTCGAGTGCACGTAGTGCGCGTCGTCCCCGAGTTGGATCGCCATGCCTGAATGCTCAGCCGCGGGCGACCCGCGCGTCAGGGCGCGCGACCGGCGCGCAGAAGGCTTCACACCGGCGCACGGGAGTGTCCTGCGCGCCTTTGGCGCCGAGCGCGGCTGCGGAAAACGGATGGGGCCGATCGCCAGAGGGACATACAGGGAACGCAGAGCTCCATCCGTCCAGCGCACGGCTCGGCGATTAGGCGGACATCCCGGCGTTGCCGGGCCTACATTCCACACACAGCCAGGAGCCGAGTGCCCGTTCCCTCGGTCCGACCCGGCCCCCGACAGGTGAGGGAACATGGATCGCCGAAACCGAGCCCAGGGCACTGGCATGCACCTGCTCGAACTCGCGGCGGCGGCCCGACTGCGTCGGCTGCAGGCGCCCACCCCGGGGGTCCCCGGGGCCGTCGACGTGGCCGTGGTCACGGTCGGGGCGGACGTGCGGACCCATCGGCTCGCGCTGACGGCGATCAGCGCGACCCGCGCGGACTGCGCCCGTCCCGTCGTCCGACTGCACGCCGCAGCCCGGGACGCGGACGGCACGGCCGACGTCGTCGACTGGGCGGAGCTGGCCACAGAGCTCGACCACCTGCACGCGCTCGGGCTGCCGGGCGACTGCCCGGTGCAGGTCACCGTCGAGTGCCAGGTCAGCGACCGCTGTGAGGGCGTCCGCCTGCTCGGTGTCGCCGAACAGCCGAACCCCGCGCTGATCTGCCTGCGACAGTCGCGCAACGCCGGACGCGACTGGCCCGCCTGTCGGCACGGCGACCGTCGGCCGCACCGTCCGCCGCAGCCCAGCCTGCCGCACGCGACCGGCACCGGCGCGCCCTTCGCCGGCCTGCTGGAGGTCGCCGCCGACCCGGCCCTCGCCGACCCCGCGCTCCCCGGCCCAGGCGCCGCCGCCGCACCGTCACCTGACACGCCGCCCAACCCCGTCCAGGCCGACGTCGTGACGCGCATGCTGGCACGCCTGCCGCGCGACTGGTCCACCCTCGAGGACGAGGCCGGCTACCTGGCGGCACTGCGCCGCCTCAACCGCGCGGTCGCCGAGGTGGCGTCGCTGGCAGGCGTCGAAGCCCCCGCCGCGCTCCGGCTCCCCGGGGCCCGGTACGTCGACGTGCCCGCCGTCGCGCGCGGCCTGGCCCGCGCGCAGCGGGTGAACCTCCGCGCGCACGGCGCGCGCGACCGTGCTCACTGGCGTGCCGTCCGGGGTGAACTCACGCTGGTGACAGCATGTTTCAAGGACGGTCCGCTGTTGCGACTGCCGCGGCGCCGACCTGTCACCACTTGACGGTAGGTCACCCCACGAAGATCATCTAATCTGGCGCCGTGTCCACGCCACCACGAGGCGGGACGAAACCGGCGCCCGCCGCGGGCGGTTGGTCGAGGGGGTCGCATGCGGTCACTGCGCGGCGAGCGGGTCTCCTTCGACACCCACGACCTCGACGAGGCCGCCGGGGTCCTCGGTCGGTTCTACGACGTGCGCGGACTGCGGTCCCTGGACGACCGGACGGGCTTCCGCGCCTGCTTCGACAACGCGGAGCTGGAGACCGGCACGATGCTCGTCCGCGCCCGGACCTGGTCCGACGTGTCCGTCGTGGCCGAACTCGGCATCATCAGCGTGGACGTGTCCGTTCGCGGCAGCATCCGCTGGGAGCACGCCGGAACGGCCGGGGAGACCGGAGGCGGGCACGGCCTGGTCATGCAGGAGGGCACCCCGGTCACCATGCGCCGGTGGTCCTCCGGGGAGATCGCCGCCCTGGTGACCTCCCGCGAACGACTGGAACGCCACCTGGAACACCTGCTCGACCGGACTCCGACGCGCCCGCTGCGCCTCGGGCCGCGGCTCGACCTCGGCCAGGGCCCCGGCCGCTCCTGGGCCGGGCTGCTCACCGACGCGGTCGGCGACCTCACCGGTCCCGGGCCGGGCCTGTGGGCCAGCCCGCTGCTCCGCCCCCAGTTGCTCGAAGCACTGCTCACCGGTCTCCTGCTGAGCTCCGAACACCCGTGGCGGGAGAGCCTGCTGACCTCGACGCCGACCACGCCGCCACGCCTGGTGGTCCAGGCCGTCGACGCCGTGCGCGCCGACCCCGCCCACCCGTGGACCACCGCCGAGTTGGCGGCTCTGGTCAGCATCGGGCCGCGCGCCCTGCAGGCCGCCTTCCGCCGCCACCTCGGCCGCACCCCGACCGCCTTCCTGCGCGACGTGCGCCTCGAGCGCGCCCACGCCGACCTGCAGGCCGCCGACCCCACCGTCACCGGCGTAGCGGAGATCGCCGAGCGTTGGGGGTTCACCCACCAGCCGCGCTTCGCCGCCGCCTACCGCCGCCGCTACCACCGCAACCCCTCCGAGACGCTCCGCGGCCGCTGACGGACGCGGCGGTGGCCCGGCAGCGGCGGGGCGGCGCAGACTGGTGGGGTGGGTCGGCTCGGGTGCCCGGTGGTGTGCGGGCGCGACGCGGAGCTGGAGGTGCTGCGCGGGGCGCTGGACGAGGCGTCGGCCGGGCGCGGGGGGCTGGTGTGGCTGGTCGGCCGGCCGGGGATCGGCAAAACACGGCTGGCCCGCGAGCTCGCGGGCCTCGCCGACGGCCGGCACGTCCCGGTCACGGTGGGCCGCGCCGCACCCGAGGGCGCGAACGTGCCCTTCCTGCCGCTGACCCAGGCGCTGCTGCCGGTCCTCGACCGTGGCCCGGCCCCCACCGTGGCCGAGGCGGAGACCTGGCAGGCCGCTCTTGCCGCCGTGCTGCCGGACGCCAACGGTAAGGCCGTCTCCGCCGTCGCCGGGGGCGAGATCTCCGCGCCCGTCCGGGCGGCGGCGCTGACGCGCCTGGTGCGGCGACTGGCCGAGCCCCTCGGGCTGCTGGTCGTGCTGGAGGATCTGCACTGGGTGGACCCGGACACCCTCGCCGTGCTGGACCTGCTCGCGGACACCGAACGCGGCGGAAGGGCCCTGTGGCTGCTCACCGCACGGGACGGCGAGGGCGCCGCGGCGGACCTGGCCCGCCGGTGCCACGACCGGCGCGGCGTCGACGCGACCGTGGCCCTGGACCGTCTGGGCGACGAGGACGTCGCCCGCATGGCGCGGGCCTGCGACCCACAGGTCGACGACGACCGCCTCACCCGCGTGTGCCGGGGCGCGGAGGGCGTCCCGTTCCTGGTCGAGGAGTTGCTGGCCGGGCCCGGTGTGCCGGAGTCCTTCGCCGCGACCGTGCGCGCGCGCACGGCCCGGCTCGCCCCGTCGACGCGCCTGGTCCTGAACGCCGCCGCGGTGCTCGGGCGCCGCTTCGACTGGGAGCTGCTTCCTCGGATCACCGCGCTGCCCCGCGAGACCGTGTCGGCGTCGTTGGCGGAGGGCACCGCCTGCGGGCTGCTGGCCGTGAACGGCGCCGCGTTCGAGTTCCGCCACGCCCTCACCCGCGACGCCCTGCTCGCCGACCTGCTCCCACCAGCGCGCGAACCGCTGGCAGCGGCCGCACTCGCCGCGCTCACCGAGGCCCACCCCGACCTGGGGGCGCACTGGCGCGACCTCGCCGCCGAGCTGGCGTCGCAGGCCGGTGACGTCGCGCGGGCCGGCGCGCTGCTGGCGCAGTCGGGTCGCGCCGCCCTGGACCGCGGCGCCCTGGACACCGCGGTCGGGACACTGCGTGCGGCCCGTGCCCTGCTTGTCGACACCGGTCAGGGCGCCGACACGGGACGGCTGCTGGTCCGCGCGCTCGCCCTGGCAGGACGCGTCGACGAGACGGTCGAGGCCGGCGAGCAACTGCTCCTGCAGCTCGGGCCCGACCGGGAGAGCGCCGCACTCCTGGCCGAGGTGACGCTGACGGTGGCGGGAGCCCTGGTGGCGGCGGCCCGCAGCGGGGAGGCCGGGCGCTGGCTGGAGCTGTCCGTGCCCGCCCGGGAGGAGGCGGGTGAGCCGGCCTGGGACGCGCGCGCCGGTGTACTGGCCTCCGAGCTCGCGCTCGCGGCCGACGACACGGTGACGGCACGACAGCTGGCGGGCGCGGCGCTGGACTCCGGGCACGCGGCTCCGGAGACCGCGTGCCAGGCGCACGAGGTGCTGGGCCGGATCGACCGTCCGGTGGACCTGGAGGCGGCCCGATGCTCCTTCCAGGAGGCGCTGACCGTCGCCACCGTCGCCAGGCTGCCGCTGTGGCGTCTCCGGGCCCTGCACGAGCTCGGCACCATCGAGCTCTACCGAACGGCCGGAACACGGCAGTTGGAGCAGGCGCACAGGACGGCGGTGGAGCTGGGCGCCCTGGGCACCGCGGCGGTCCTCGACATCCAGATCTGTGCGGGCCTGCAGTCGCGTTTCGAGCGCGGACGGGCCGACCTGCACGCCCGTCGGGCCCTGGACCTGAGCGAGCGTCTGGGCCTGTCGGCGATCCACGCGGCGGCCCTGTACTTCCTGGCCGAGATCCGTGCCTTCCGCTGCGAGCGCGACGAGATGGAGCGCTACCTCACGCTGCTCGCCGGGTCCGCGCCCGTCGAACCGGAGCTGGAGGCGGGCGCGTGGGCGGGCTGTCGCGGCATGCTGGCCCTGTTCACCGGCGCCTGGTCCGAAGCCGTCGCGGCGATGGACCGCGGCATGGCGCTGCTGCGTCCACTCCCCCGCGCCAACCCGGCGGAGTACCGGGCGATCTGGCCGCTGTTGCTGGCCGCGCTGGACGACCCGCGTGCGCCCGGCGCACTCGACGAGGCGCTGCGCTCGGACGTGCGGGTCGGCTTCGCCAACCGCGGACTCCTCGGCTACGCCGAAGCCGTGCTCTGCGGCCGCGCCGGAGCCGTCGGGCGCGCCGAGGAGCTGGTGCACACGGCCGACGCCGCCCTCGACGGCTTCCCCGTCTGGGGCGATCTCGCACGCCTCCTGGCTGTCGACCGCGCCCGGTCGGACGGTTGGGGACGACCGGAGGAGTGGCTGCATGCGGGGGAGAGCACCTTCACGCGGCTGGGGATGCCCGGCCTGGCCGCACACGGTGCCCCACCTGCGCACCCCGCCGCCCCGGGCGCGACGGAGCGGGAGCGCGAGGTGCTGGACCTGCTCACCACGGGCCTGTCCAACAAGGAGATCGCCGCCCGGCTCCGGCTCTCGCCGCGCACCGTCGAGAAGCACGTGGAGGGACTGCTGCGGAAGTCCGGCGCCCGCTCTCGCACCCAGCTGGTCGCCCGGGGGCTGGGCGGACCGGGTGGGGGAAACACGTAGGCGCGGACGGGAACGGACGGGTAGGACCACCGATGCGCGCCGCACACGTGCCGGGCGACGATCGCGCTATCGGAATCCGCGCCGAGGATTCCGCTGGGATCCCGAGGAGGAGCCCGTCATGACCACCGCACCGAGTGCCCCCACCACCGCAGCACCGGGCCGCCGCAGCATGGACGACCCGGACGAGCGCATGACCTTCGACCACGGACACGTCGACTTCGCCCGGTTCCCCGGCGCCCTCGTCGGCCGGGCCGTGTTCGAGCCCGGCTGGCGCTGGTCCGTCGACCTGAAGCCGCTCGCCGGAACCGACTCCTGCCAGATCGCCCACAACGGCTACATCGTCGCGGGCACGCTCCGGGTCCGCATGGACGACGGCGTCGAGACCGACTACGGCCCCGGCGACGCCTTCTCCGTCCCGCCCGGCCACGACGCCTGGGTCGTCGGCGACGAGCCCGTCATCGGCATCGACACCGCCACCGGGCTCGGCACCGGCGAGGGCCTGCAGGGCCGCTGCCCGTGCGGGGTCGAGTTCCGTGTCGCGCTCGCCGACGGCGAGGGCACGGACCACATCGTCGCCGCCGTCCACGCGCACGCCGCCGACTCCCACGGCACCGACCTCTCCCGCGAGCTGATCCTCGCCGAACTCACCGCGTACTGATCCGAGCGGCATGTCACATCCGTCCGGGCCGTCCTGTCCTCTCTGATGAGAGAGATCCCGCAGCGGAGAGGACCAGGACATGCGTATCGCGGTGGCAGGCGGAACCGGAGCCGTCGGACGGACGGTGGTGGAGGCCGCGCACGCGGCCGGGCACGAGACCGTCGTGCTGGCCCGGTCGGCCGGCGTCGACCTGCTCAGCGGCGACGGCCTCGACCCGGCGCTGAAGGGCGCGCAGGCCGTCATCGACGTGAGCAACGTGACGACCATGGGCGCCCGCAAGTCGGTGGCCTTCTTCGAGCAGGCCACCGGTCGCCTGCTGGAGGCCGGGCGGCGGGCCGGGGTCGGCCACCACGTCGCGCTGTCGATCGTCGGCTGCGACCGGGTCGACTTCGGCTACTACCTGGGCAAGCGCCGTCAGGAGGAGCTCGTGCTCGCGGACGGGGTTCCCGGCAGCGTGCTGCGGGCGACGCAGTTCCACGAGTTCGCGGCGCAGCTGCTGGAGCGCACCCGCGGACCCGTCGCCGTGGTGCCGGTGATGCGCGCCCAGCCGGTCGCGGCCCGGGAGGTCGCCGAGGCACTGGTCCGGCTCGCCGAGCAGGACCCCGTCGGCCCGGCCCCGGAACTGGCCGGGCCGCAGGAGGAGGACATGACGGTGCTCGTCCGCCGCGTCCTGCGCGCCCAGGGACGCCGCACCCCCGTCCTGCCGCTGCGCCTGCCGGGCGCGGCCGGCCGGGCCATGGCGGGCGACGGCCTGCTGCCCACCGGCCCGGGACAGCGCGGCACGGAGACCTTCGACGCATGGCTGGACCGCACCTACCGGAGCCGCTGACGCCACTCCCTGCCGCCTTGGGCGGCTCCCGGGGCGCCGCCCAGCGGAACGGTGAACCAGGTGGTCTTGCCCCCGTCGACCAGCCGGGTGCCCCAGTGCTCGGCGAGGGCCTCGACCAGCGTGAGGCCGCGGCCCGACTCCTCGTCCGCCTCGGCCAGGCGGGGGTGCGGCAGGCGGGGGCTGCGGTCGGTGACCTCGACGGCCAGCTCGGTGGGATGCCGGCGCATCTGCAGCCGGACGGGACCGCTGCCGTGCCGGACGGCGTTGGTGACCGTCTCGGACGTCAGCAGCTTGATGTCGTCGGCCAGGTGCGACTGGCCCCAGGAGACGAGCACCTTCTCGACGAAGGTGCGCGCCTCGGCGGCGGACGTGGGCACGGCGGGCAGGTCGAGCCCGGCGGCGGCGTCGGGGGCGGCGGGGACCTGGGCCAGCAGCAGGGTGACGTCGTCGTCGTACCCGGGCCCGGGCGGCAGCAGGGCGGTCAGGATGTGGTCGGCCGCCGCCTCCAGGTCACCCGTGTCGGGGGCGGTGTCGATGGTGTCCATGAGGATGTTCAGGCGGTCCTCGATGTCACAGCCCGGGGTCTCGATCAGGCCGTCCGTGTACAGGGCGATGACGGTGTGCGGGGACAGGACCGCCGAGGTCTGCTGGTGCGGGATGCCGCCGACCCCGAGCGGCGCGCTCACCGGGGCCGGCAGGATCCGGGCACGGTGGCCCGGGGCGGCGACCAGGACGGGGAGGTGCCCGGCCGAGCAGACGCACACCTCCCGCGTGTCGGGTGCGATGACGAGATAGCAGCAGGTGACGAGCTGGTCGGGGACGGGCAGGTCGCCGACGAAGGTTTCCAGGGACTGCATCAGGTCGCGCGGCTCCATGCCCGTGGTGGCCAGGGCGTGGGCGGCCGAGCGCAGCTGCCCCATCACCGCGGCCGCCTCCAGGCCCCGGCCCATGACGTCGCCGATGAGGATGCCGACCCGGCCGGCGCCCAGCGGGATCAGGTCGAACCAGTCTCCGCCGACGCCGGCGCCCTGGGTGGCGGGCCGGTAGCGGTGCGCCGCTGTGAGGCCCGGAATGGCGGGCGGGGTGCCCATCAGGCTGCGCTGGAGGGTGAGGGCGATGTGCCGCTGCTGCTCGTAGAGCACCGTCAGCTCGGCCTCGGCGGCCTTGCGGTCGCTGACGTCGCGGACCGCCGCCGAGAACAGCAGACCGTCGCTCGTCTCCAGCGGACTGAGGCTGATCTCGACGGGGAACTCGGTGCCGTCCTTGCGCAATCCGTGCAGGTCCAGCCCCGCCCCCATCGGCCGCACCTGTCGGTTGGCCGCGTAGTCGCTGCGGTGCCGGGCGTGGTGGGACCGGAACCGGCCCGGGATCAGCAGTTCGACCGGCCGCCCCAGCAGCTCCTGGCGCCGGTACCCGAACAGCGCCTCCGTCTGGGCGTTCACCAACGTGATCGCCCCGGTGTCGTCCACGATGACCATCGCGTCGGGGGCCGCCTCCAGCAACCCCCGGAACCGCTCCTCGCCGGCCGGCGAGGCGGCGTCGCTCTCCAGCGGGGCGATGGTCGGCCCCTGTCTTCTGCCCATGTCGACCCCAGCTGCCTCGTGCCGTACGACGTCCGGGCGCCAATCCCACCTCAATCGGACTATGCCGCATGACAGTTGCCACATATTGCCGCAACACGAGCGAACATGAGTCCGACCTGTCGGGAACGGACTGTTCCGGAACCGGCGCCGGCCCGGACGATCCCGACGTTCACCCGCCGACCGCCCCCGGTCCGGGCCGACCGGCCCTGAGGTGCGGCCCGGTCAGCCCTGCGCGTGAGCAGCCCGCCGGTGCCAGGCTGGAGGTGACACCGATGGCGGTGACACCCTCGGCGAGGTCCGTGCCTCCCCGACGCCGCCAGGCTGGAGGCACTGATGAACAGCTCGCCGACCGAGGCCGTGGTGGTGGGCCTCGACACTTCCGAGAACGCCCGGGTGGCCCTGGAATGGGCCGCCGACGAGGCGCACCTGCGCGGTGCCGTGCTGCGCGTCGGACACGCGTGGAGCATGCAGGCCTACCGCCTGCCCGAGGCCTACAAGACGGACATCAGGGAGGACGCCCGCAAGGCCGCCTGGACCTTCCTGGAGAGCGCGGCCGAGGACATGCGCAAGCGCCACCCCGGCCTCGAGGTGGAGCCGGAGCTGATCGACGAGGCGGCGGTGGAGGGCCTGCTGCGGATGGCGGCCAACGACTCCGGCCTGCTGGTCACCGGCCGGCGCGGGCTCAACCCCTTCATGACCGTCCTGCTGGGGTCGGTCAGCGAGGGAGTCGCCGCGCACACCCCGGTCCCGGCCGTGCTGGTGCCCACCGAGGGCGCCCCGGACCCCCGGGGGCCCGTCGTCGTCGGCGTCGCCCCCGGTGAGCCCGAACCGGTCGAGTTCGCCTTCGCCGAGGCCGAGCGGCGCGGCGTCGTGCTGAAGGTCGTCCGGACCTGGATGTACCCGCAGGCCTTCCCCGGCCATGTGGCGGTCCCGCCGCAGGAGGAGGCCCGGCGCACCGCCGAGGAGACGGCCGAGCTGGAGAAGCTGCTGGCACCGGCCCGGGCGGCCCACCCGAAGGTGGAGGTGGCGGTCCGGATCGAGCTGGGGCTCGCCGAGGAGGCCGTCGTGAACGCGTCGAAGGACGCGTCGCTGGTCGTCGTCGGCGCGCACCGCAAGCACACGCAGCACTTCAGCCTGCCGATCGGCCGGGTTCCGCACCGCGTGCTGCACCTCGCCCACGCACCGGTCGCGGTGGTGCCCCACTGAGACCGCAGGCCCGCTCGGTCCGTGCCGCCCGGCGCCGATCGCGCGATGATGGGACCGTTCGGCCCTATCGAAGGTCCCGGGACGCGCGGGACGATCTTGTGCATCACCGGCGCGCGCCACGGTGCGCGGCCGGAACGGCGCACGGACGAGGACATGGGGTAGTGGGATGACGGGCGACACGGCCGGCGCGCAGGCCGGCACCGGCACGATCAGGGTCTTCCTGCTCGACGACCACGAGGTCGTCCGGCGCGGGGTGCGCGACATGCTCGACGCCGAGCCCGACCTGGAGGTCGTCGGCGAGGCGGCCACCTGCGCGCAGGCGCTGGCCCGGGTGCCGGCGCTGCGCCCCGACGTGGCGGTGCTGGACGTGCGCCTGCCGGACGGCGACGGCATCACCGTCTGCCGCGAGCTGCGCGACCAGCTCCCCGATCTGGCCTGCCTGATGCTCACCTCGTTCGACGACGAGGACGCGCTGTTGGACGCCATCATGGCCGGCGCCTCGGGCTACGTCCTCAAGCAGATCAGCGGCACCGACCTGATCTCCGCCGTCCACACCGTCGGCTCCGGCCAGTCGATGCTCGACCCCGGCGCGGCCACCCGCCTGATGGCGCGGCTGCGCGGCCAGGCCACCCAGGCGCCGCAACAGCCCGACGCGCTGGCACAGCTGACGGACCGCGAGCGCGACATCCTGACCCTGATCGGCGAGGGGCTGACCAACCGTGAGATCGGACAGCGCCTCTTCCTGGCCGAGAAGACGGTGAAGAACCACATCTCCCGCATGCTGGCCAAGCTGGGCGTGGAGCGCCGGGTCCAGGCCGCGGTGATCGCCTCCCAAGCCGCCGAGCACGCCGCGGAGCACGCCGCCACCCACCCGGGCGGCTTCGGCGGCGGCGCCGTGGGCGGTGGCCCGCGGTTCGCCCGGCGATGACCGGTCCGCGCGGTGGGGCCGGTCGGCGGGGACGCCCGGGTCGTTGGCCCCTCCCGCCGACCGCCCGGCGGCGGCGACCATCGAAGGCATGAAGACGTTGCCAGCAGAGCACCTCGACCGCGGCAGCGCGCTGGGCCTCCTGGCCGACGCGCGGTCCGGCCGCGTCATCTACACCGCCGCCGCGATGCCCGCCGTCTGGCCTTCCCTGTTCCACCTCGCCCCGGACGGGGGCGTGCTGCTGCGGACCGCCGCCGACTCCGGTCTCGCCCAGGCCATCGGCGGCACCCTCGTCGCCTTCGAGGCCGACGACCTCCACACCGAGGACGGCACCGGCTGGTGCGTCACCCTTCTCGGCCGCGCCGTGGTCGGCGCCGAGGACCACACCACCGGCACGCTGGAGATCCACATCCTCCCCGAGGCCGTGCACGGCCGCCGCTTCCCGGCGTCGGCCGACGCCTGACGATCAGTTCCGCACCGACTCGAACGGGTCCGTCCGGCGCCGCCGCGGGGTGACGGGCGTGGCGGTGCTCTCGCGCAGCTCCTCCACGGCGGCGGCCCGCACGTACCAGCGTCCGTAACGCGCGGCGAACCAGGCCGCCGAGGCGCCGTGGAACAGCACGCTGAGCCCGACCGTCACCGCCACCACCTCGCTGATCAGCTCGACCTCGTGGACGTGTTCCTCCGCGACCAGGAGCCCGAAGACGACGGAGGCGAGCCCGCGCGGCCCGAACCAGCCGACGTACGCGACGGTCGGCCGCTTGAGACCGCTGCCGAGCAGGGCGATCGCGACCGGCAGCATCCGGACCACGGTGAGGCTGAGCACCGCGTAGCCGACGACGCGCCAGCTCAGGTGCTCCAGAGCGGGCCCGAGCAGGACGGCGCCGAAGAAGAGCAGGCTCAGCATGGCCAGCAGGTCGCCCAGGTCCTCCGTCAGGTCCGTCGTGCGGGCGGGCTCGGTCGTGCCGGCGGGCTCGGTCGTGCCGGCGGGTTCGCTCGTGCCGGCGGGTTCGCTCGTGCCGGCGGGTTCGGTCGTCGCCTGCTCGCCGCCGCGCAGCGCGTAGGCGAAGGCGAATCCCGCCACCCATGCGGCGATGAAGCCGCTGCCGCCGGTGACGACGGCCAGTCCGTAGGCAGCGGCCGCCACCGCGAGCGGGCAGAGCCGGCGCCAGTCCGCCGCGACCCAGCCCCGTGCGCCCGCCCACGCCAGCAGCCGTCCGCCGACGCCGCCGACCGCGAGGCCGAGCGCGGGGCTGAGCAGCAGCGCGCGCCAGAACGTCCCGCCCGTCCCCTCGTGGGCGTACGAGGTCTCCGGCACACCCGCGAGGATGAGCACGAAGAAGGGCAGCACCATGCCGTCGTTCAGCCCGCTCTCCACGTTCAGGGTCTGGCGCACCAGGCCGGGAACCCGGGGATCGGAGATCGCGCTCTTGCCGAGAGCCGCGTCGGTGGGGGCCAGGATCGCCGCGACGAGTGCCAGCTCCCACACGCTCAGGCCCGGGAGGAGCGGCCAGGCCAACAGCCAGCCGACCCCGATCGTGAGCAGCAATCCGACCGAGAGGAGCCGTCCCGACAGCGTGCCCTCGGTGCGCAGCTCGGCCGGGCGCACGGTGGTGGCGTCGGCGAAGAGCACGAGCGTCAGCGCCGCCTCCACCAAGGTGCGCAGTTGTGTGCTGTCCCGGCCCAGGCTCACGAGGTCCAGGCCCACGGGCCCGATGAGGATCCCGAAGCCCACGAACACCATCGGCGCGGTCAGCGGCGAGCCGGCCAGGCGTCGGGACACCAGCGTGTACCCGACCGCGACCCCGGCCACGGCCACCCCGGTCCAGGCGGCGGCGTCGCTCACGGCGGATCTCCCGTCACGCGGCCAGGACGTGGTCCTTGGCCCGCTGGTACTCCTCCTCGGTGATGTCGCCGTGCTGGCGCAGCTCGGCGAGCTTGGTCAGCTCACCGGCCGGGCTCGAGGTCGCCGAGGTGCCGGCGGCCGCCTCCTGCACGTAGGCGCGGAAGCTCGCCTCCGCCTCCTGGGACTGCTTGATGTCGCGCCGGCCCATGCCCTTGCCGCGCGCGATCAGGTACACGAACACGCCGAGGAACGGCAGGACCAGGACGAACACGCACCAGCCGGCCTTGCCCCAGCCGCTCACGGAGTCGTCCCGGAACAGGTCCGCGAAGACGCGGAACAGCAGGAAGAACCACATGACCCACAGGAAGACCCACATGGTGGTGAAGAAGACGTTCAGCAGCGGATAGTTCATGGCCGCCTCCTCGACTCCGGCTTTCCTCCATTTGCGCACGACGCGGCCGCCCGCGCACGTCCGAACGAGTGACCGATGGCTCGGCGGTTCACCCCACGGGCAGGCCGGCGAAGGCGAGCAGGACGCCCAGCACGCCGGCCGCCAGCAGGGCGCTGACCACGCCTCGGCGCAGCACCAGCAGCCAGAGCCCGGCGGCGGCCAGGACGGCGTACTGCCACGCGTGGGTGAGGGCGAGCGCGAGCGGGATCGCCGATCCCGCGATGGCCCCGACGACGGCGGGGCCGGCGCCGGTGAGGAACGCCTGGACGTGCCGGTCGGCGCGCAGCCGGTCGAAGTGGCGCCCGCCCAGGAGCACGAACAGGAATGACGGGGTGAAGGCCACGAGCGCCGCGAGCAGACCACCACCGACCCCCGCGGCGGCGTACCCGACGACGGCGACGGTCTGCACCACCGGGCCGGGGGTGATCTGGCCCAGCGCGACGGCGTTGAGGAACTGCGCCGCCGTCATCCAGTGGTAGTGGTTCACCGCGTCGGCCTGCATGAGCGGGATGATGACGAAGCCGCCGCCGTAGGAGAGGGCGCCGACCTTGAAGGCCACCCAGGCGAGCGAGAGCAGCCCACCCGCGGCGGGCGCGGCCACGGCGAGCGGCACCGGCCACGTCCGTGCCCGGGCGTCCCCCGGGTCGGCCCGGACCGCGACCTCCAGAAGTCCGGCTGCGATCAGCAGCAGCACCAGCCAGGGCCCGACGGTCGCCGCGGCGACGCCACCGGCCAGCGCGTAGCCGACCCATCGGGCCCGCGCCGCACGGGCGGTGCCGACCCGCTTCCAGCTGCCGGGGACCAGGCCCCACGCCGCGTGGACGGCGACGGCCGCGACGGCGGACCCCGCACCGGCGGCGGCCCCGCGCACCCACAAGGGCGTGGCCTCCGCGAGGAAGAGCGCGGCCAGCGCGAGGATGAGCACCAGGCCGGGGACGATGAAGCAGACCCCGCCGACGACCGCTCCGGCGACGCCGCGCAACCGCCAGGCCGTGTAGATGGCGAGCTGGGTGGAGGCGGGGCCGGGCAGCAGGTTCGTGGCGGCGATGCCGTCCTCGAACTCCCCGGCGGAGATCCAACCGCGCCGCTCGACGCACAGCTGCCGCAGCAACGCGATGTGCGCGGGCGGTCCGCCGAAGCCGACGCAGCCGATCCGTCCCCACTCCCGGCCGATGGTGGTGAGCGCGACGGATGGGACGTCTGCTCGCCCCGGCTCGGGTTGTTCCTGTGCTGTGCCGGTCACGACCCGTTTCTCCGCCTCGACGTGCTGCTCGACCCGGCGATCACGATAGTGGTCGCCGGTGGGCGCCCGGCGGTGAGGCGAGGCGCCGTCAGGCCACCGGGTGGCGCAGCCGGGGCAGGACGGAGAGTTCGCCGGCGATCTGGTCGGCGTAGGCGTCGATCTGGGCGCGGTCGCGGAAGTCTCCGCCGTGGCCGCCCTCGACCAGGGTGTGGGCGAGCCAGCCGCGCGAGTCGGGGGCCAGGCGGCCGCCGAAAGTGACGTGGTCGCGGGCGAGGATGCGGCGGGAGGCGCGGTCGGCGCTGTTGGTGATGACCACCTCGCCCGTGGTCGCGGAGTCGTCCAGCGGGCCGCTGCTGAAGGTCCAGACCCAGGCGTGTTCCAGCTCGTGGCGGTTGCGACGGGCGAAGCGGGACGCGGAGCGCAGCCAGCGGCCCTCGTAGAGCGCGGAGCCGAGGACGACGACGTCGTAGCCGCTCGGGTCGAGGCTGTCCGAGACCTCGGCGACGGTCACGTCGAAGCTCTCCTCCTCGCCGCGCAGACGCTCGGCGATCCACTGCGCGATCTCGGCGGTCGAGCCGCTGCGGCCGGCGTAGGCGACCAGGACCCGCCGGATGTGTCGGGGTGCGGGTGCGGGTGCGGGTGCGGGTGCGGGGGACATCGAGGTCTCTCCTTCTCGTCTCAGGATTTCGGCGCGCCGGGGCGCAGCGTGTCGTCGATCTCCCAGCGCACGGTCTCGGCGAGGTCGACCACGCCCTCGACGGTGCGGACCCTGGCGATCAGGCGCTCGGCCCGGGTGCGCAGGGAGGTGCGGGCGTCGAGCAGCACCCGCCCGCGTTCGCAGGTGATGTGGAGCGTCGCGCCCTTGACGCCGAACTCGTAGCCGAGCGCGACGATGCGAACCTAGGCCTCGATCTCCGCGTCGGTGCGGCGCAGGGCGTCGAGCAGGTCGTTCACCGTCACCACGCCGACCAGGCGGTGGTGTTCGTCGACGACGGGCAGCTGGTGGATCCGATGACGCAGCGCCAGCAGCGCCGCCTCGGCGGCGGTGTCCTGCGCGGTGACGCTGCGGACCGGGGTGGTCATCAGCTCGGCGACGGTGACGGCGGCGGCGCGGCGGCGGATGTCGCGGGTGCGGCGGGTCTCGAAGACGGACGGCTGCGGCAGCGCGGTCGCGGCGAGCTTGGCGAGCAGGTCGGGCGCGCAGACGATGCCCATGGCGCGGCCCTGCCCGTCGACGACCGGCAGGTCCTGGTGGCCGGTCTCGCGCAGCGCCGCGAGGGCGGCCCTGAAGTCGGCGTCGGGCTCGATCGCGTAGACCTGGCGCGTCATCAGCTCACCGACCAGGCGGTGCCTGGGGACGGACGTGCGGGGTGGCGTCGTGCCCTCACGGGCAGCGGTCCGGTTCACGGTGCCGGTCATGGCCTGTTCCTCCTTCCGGATCCGAAGCGGGTTCCTGCTTCCACGGTGCGCCGGGGTCGGTCGCCGGGGCGTGGGCCGCGAGGTCCGTCCCGCTGGGCCGACCGGCCCCGATCCGTGGCGTCGTCGCGCCCGTTCAGCGGATCAGCACCCGCTCGCCGGAGCGCGGCACCACGGCGTTCCAGCCGAGCTCGCCGTGGATCCGGTCACGCAGCCGCTCGGATCCCTCGGGCTCGCCGTGGACGACGAAGACGGCGTGCGGCGGCTCGACGGTGCCGCGCATCCAGGCGAGCACCTCGTCGGCGTCGGCGTGCGCGGAGAAGCCCGGCACGTCCACGACCTCCGCACGCACGGGCACGTAGGTGCCGAACATCTTCAGCGTGCGGGCGCCCTCGACCAGGTCGCGGGCGCGGGTGCCCCGCGCGGCGAAGCCGACGACCAGGACGGTGTTGCGCGGGTCCGGCAGCATGCGGCGCAGGTGGTGGACGACGCGCCCGCCGGTGGCCATGCCGGAGGCGGAGACGATGATGCCCGGAACGGGGCTGTGCTGGATGGCGGCCGACTCCTCGGGGGTGCGCGCGGCGGTGAACGGCTCGGGGTCGAGCGCGCGTTGCGGGTCGTCGAGCAGTTCGGGCCGCAGCTGCGGCGAGCGCCGGTCGAAGGCGTCCTGGTAGATCTTCAGCGCGCGCAGCGCCATCGGGCTGTCCACATAGACGGGGACATGGGCCGGCAGCACGCCGGTGCGGCGCAGCTCGGCCAGTTCGTGCAGCACGACCTCGGTACGGTCGACCGCGAAGGAGGGGATCAGCACGTTGCCGCCGCGGGCGAGGGTGCGGGTGAGGGCGGCGGCGAAGACGTCCCGGGAGATCGCGTCGTCGTGGTGGCGGTTGCCGTAGGTCGACTCGACCAGCAGCACGTCGGCGCCGGAGAACGGCTCGGGTGGCAGCAGCAGCGGGTGGACCTGGCGGCCGAGGTCCCCGCTGAAGGCGATGGTGCCGCCGTCCTCCAGGGTCAGGTGGGCCCAACTGGAACCCAGGATGTGCCCGCCGTGGTGCAGGCGCAGCACGGTGCCCGGCGCGATCTCGGTGTCGGCGCCGATCTCGACGGTGCGGATCCGGGCGAGCACCTGCTCGGCGTCCTTCTGGGTGTAGAGGGGCTCGGCGGGGCGGTGCTTGGACCAGCCCCCGCGGTTGGCGTGCAGCGCCTCCTCCTCCATCAGGTGGGCGCTGTCGCGCAGGACCAGCTCGGCCAGGCGGGCCGTGTCGGGGGTGCAGTAGACGGTGCCGTGGAAGCCGTCGCGGACCAGGCGGGGCAGGTAGCCGGTATGGTCGAGGTGGGCGTGGGTGACCACCACGGCCTCGACGTCGCGCGGGTCCAGCGGCAGCGGACGCCAGTTGCGGCGCCGCAGTTCGGCCTGGCCCTGGAAGAGCCCGCAGTCGACGAGCGCCCGGGCGTGGTCGGTCTCCACCAGGTACTTGCTGCCCGTGACGGTGCCGACGCCGCCGAGGAAGGTCAGCAGCCCCGGCCGGGGTGTCGGGGTGGGGGCGACCGAGGCGTCGGGAAGTGCGCCGCTCATGGGATCACCTGCTTCCGGGGCCGAAGTGGCCGCGTCAGGGGTCGGTGTTCCCATTCTCCGCGCAGACGAACGGCCCGGCTTGGGCCGGGGCGTCCCTGCTGCGGGGCCGAACGGCCCTGCTCACCTGTCACCTGCGCCGCGCGTCCACAGCGGCTCGTAGACCTGCCACTCGCTCGCCCAGGCGCGCTCGTCCGAGCGGTCCAGGCGGGTGCGGGCGACGGCTCCGGCAGCGACGACAACGCTCCAGGCACAGACGAGGGTCAGCAGGCCGGTCAGCACGGCGGTGCCCGCGTTGTCCTGCGATGAGGCGGGCGCGGCCGCCGGGTCACCGCTCGCGTCGAGCCAGATCGGGGTCCGGTCGCCGACCTGGTCCGCGGCGGGTACGGCCGCGACGCCCTGCCGGGCCTTGCCGCCGGGAGCCGTCCAGCTGACCTGTGCCAGGTAGCCGCCGACGCCGGACGCGTAGGGTGCGCCGACGAGCCTGGCCTGCACCGGACGCAGCTGCCGGGCCTGCTGCAGGGAGTGGGCCTGACCGTGCTGGTAGACCGACAGCCCGAGCAGCGCGCAGAGCGCGGCTGCCGCGAGGCACGCCAGCACCTGGAGCTCCACCACCGCCGATCGCCGGCGGTCGGTCCGGCGCCGCAGCAGGCTGCGGTGGCGGGCCCGGGCCAGGGCGAGACGGGAGCGCCTCGGGGCGGGGACGGACGGACGGGGTGCGGCTGCGGGCGTTGCCACGGGTCTCGCCTCCTCGTGGGTTCCTCGTGGGTTCCTCGCGGAATTCAGACTTCCGCTCCTAGGCCGCGCCCGGCAGGACCGGGCGGGCCCGGTCCCGCCGCCGAACGGCCCTGCCTGTCCGGGACTGTGGGCCGGTCGGCCCTGTCCGACCGGCACGCCCGGCCGTCAGCGTGGACGGTGGACGGGACGACGCCGTCGCCCGCACGCCCGCACGCCCGGAGGGGAACCGATCCATGAGCGCATCGCTGACCACTGGCGCACTGACCGAGGACGACCTGGCCGACCTCGACGCCCACTGGCGCGCCGCGAACTACCTGGCCGTCGGACAGATCTACCTGATGGACAACCCGCTGCTGCGCGAGCCGTTGCGCCCCGAGCACATCAAGCCCAGGCTCCTCGGCCACTGGGGCACCTCCCCCGGCCTCAACCTGGTGCACACCCACCTGAACCGGGTGATCCGCGACCGTGACCTGGACGCGCTGTGCGTGTGGGGCCCCGGGCACGGCGGGCCGGCCGTGCTGGCCTGCTCCTGGCTGGACGGCAGCTACACCGAGCACTACCCGAGCGTCACCCGGGACGGGGCGGGGATGGCGCGGCTGTTCCGGCAGTTCTCCTTTCCCGGCGGGGTCCCGTCCCACGTCGCACCGGAGACGCCGGGTTCGATCCACGAGGGCGGCGAGCTCGGCTACGCGCTCGCCCACGCCTACGGCGCCGCGTTCGACAACCCGGGCCTGGTCGTGGCCTGCGTCGTCGGCGACGGCGAGGCGGAGACCGGGCCACTGGCCGCGTCCTGGCACTCCGACAAGTTCCTCGATCCGGTCCACGACGGCGCGGTGCTGCCGATCCTGCACCTGAACGGCTACAAGATCGCCAACCCGACCGTCCTGTCCCGCCTGCCCGAGGCCGAACTCGACGCGCTGCTGCGCGGCTACGGTCACACCCCGATCCACGTCACCGGCGACGACCCCGCCACCGTGCACCGCGCGATGGCCGCGGCCCTCGACCAGGCGCTGGACGCGATCGCCGAAGCGCAGCGCGCCGCCCGCGTCGACGGCTCGACCGAGCGACCCCGCTGGCCGATGATCGTCCTGCGCACGCCCAAGGGCTGGACCGGCCCGGCGGTGGTGGACGGGGTGCCGGTCGAGGGGACGTGGCGCGCCCACCAGGTGCCGCTGGACCAGGTCCGGGAGAACCCCGAGCACCTGCGGCAGTTGGAGGCGTGGCTGCGCTCCTACCGCCCGGAGGAGCTGTTCGACGCCGAGGGCCGGCCGCGGCCGGCCGTCCTCGCCCGGATCCCCGTCGGGGATCGCCGTCTGGGTGCCAACCCGCACGCCAACGGCGGCCTGCTCCGGCGCGACCTGCCGCTGCGCGCGCTGGAGAGGTTCGCCGTCCCCGTCGACAAGCCCGGCACGACGCTGCACGAGCCGACCCGCGTGCTGGGCGAGTACCTGGCCCAGGTCATGGCGGACACCGCCCAGCGCCGCGACTTCCGGCTGGTCGGCCCGGACGAGACCGCGTCCAACCGGCTCCAGGCCGTCTACGACGCGACCGGCAAGGCCTGGCAGGCGGAGGTCCTGCCGGTGGACGAGCACCTGGCCCACGACGGACGGGTGATGGAGGTGCTCTCCGAGCACCTGTGCCAGGGCTGGTTGGAGGGCTACCTGCTGACCGGCCGCCACGGCCTGTTCTCCTGCTACGAGGCGTTCGTCCACATCGTCGACTCCATGGTCAACCAGCACATCAAGTGGCTTCGCACCACCCGCGCCATCCCGTGGCGGGCGCCGATCGCGTCGCTCAACTACCTGCTCACCTCGCACGTGTGGCGCCAGGACCACAACGGCTTCTCGCACCAGGACCCCGGCTTCGTCGACCACGTCCTGAACAAGAGCCCGGAGGCCGTGCGGGTCTACTTCCCGCCGGACGCCAACACGCTGCTGAGCGTGGCGGAGCACGTCCTGAGCAGCTGCGACTACGTCAACGTCGTGGTGGCGGGCAAGCAGCCGTGCTTCGACTGGCTGAGCCTGGACGAGGCCCGCGCCCACTGCGCACGGGGGCTCGGCATCTGGGAGTGGGCGGGCACCGAGCGCGGTGACCGCGAGCCGGACGTGGTGCTGGCCTGCGCGGGCGACGTGCCGACCCAGGAGGTGCTGGCCGCCGCGCAGTTGCTGCGCCACGAGCTGCCGGAGCTGGCCGTGCGCGTGGTGAACGTCGTCGACCTGGCCCGGCTGATGCCCGCCGGGGAGCACCCGCACGGGCTCACGGACGCCGAGTTCGACGCGGTCTTCACCCGCGACAAGCCGGTGATCTTCGGCTACCACGGCTACCCCTGGCTGATCCACCGCCTCGCCTACCGGCGCGCCGTCCACGCGCAGCTGCACGTGCGCGGCTACAAGGAGTCGGGGACGACGACCACGCCGTTCGACATGGTCGTCCGCAACGACCTGGACCGCTACCGGCTCGTCATGGACGTCGTCGACCGCGTTCCGGGCCTCGCCGCCCGAGCGGCCTCGGTGCGTCAGCGCATGGCGGACGCCCGCACCCGCCACGCCGCCTGGATCCGGGCTCACGGCACGGACCTCCCGGAGGTCGCAGGCTGGTCCTGGACGGGGTGACCGCCCTCGCAAGGCCGCACCACCGGCCCGACCGCGCAGCGCGACCGCCGCCGACCGTCATCCGGGCCGGTGACAGCCGCGCTGTCTCAGGACGTGAGGACCTCAGGACGTGAGGACCTCAGGACGCGAGGACGCGGGCCTTCTGTGCCTCGAACTCGGCCTGGGTGAGCACGCCCTGTTCCTTCAGCTCGCCGAGCTGCTGGAGCTGCGTGATCTTGTTATCCATCGTGTCGGCCGGTGCCGCTGCCGGAGCCGGCGGGGGCGGGGGCGGCGGCGGTGCGTAGGCCGGCGCGGGCTGCTGTGGCGGCGGGGCCTGCTGCATGTAGGCGGGGGCGGGCTCGCCCTGGCTGGCCCAGCGGCCCGCCTGCCGACGGGACACCCGGTTGGACACGGCGGTCGCGGTCCCCGCGACGACCGCGGTACGGGCGACCCCACGGATGAGACCTGGCATGGCTTCTCTCCTAAGCGCTGCTGCTCACGCTGCCTCGGACTCGGCCTCGATGGAGGCGAGGATCGCCTGCACCGGGATCCGGCCGCTCGCCACCAACTGCGCGCCGCCACGGCGGAGCGCGGCCGCGAACGGCCCGGCCCAGCGGTTCTCGTAGACGAGCAGACCGGCGGAGTTGCCCGGCTCCAGGGCGGCGGCCGCCTCCTGGAGGTCGTCGTCGCCCAGCAGACCGGAGGTGCTGCCCTCGAAGACCGCGAGGCCGAGGGAGCCGTCCGGGTCCAACTGGGCGATCTCGATTCCGGTGACGGTGCCGTCCTCGTCCTTGCGGAAGAAGGCCAGGTCGAGGATGCGGATGATGCCGCGGTCCACGAGGTCGGCGAGGAGCGGCATCCCCTCACCGGTCATGTGGCTTCCGGGGAACTCGACCACGATGTAGTCGATCGGCCCCAGCTCTTCCAGGCTTTCGGTTTCGCTCATGGGGACTCCTTCGTGGTGCGACCGCCCGCTCGGGCGGCCGGCACCTCGTCCAGCCAGGGGTGGTTCATGTCGGCCTCCGAAGGACCGTGCATCCCTTCCGACGAGTTCGGGCCCGACGCCGGTCGGCGGTCAGGCTCGACGAGCGTCCCTCCTGTGCGGGGGACGGGCTCACTCCCCAGTCTCTCCCCCCGCCGTCACCCCCGCCAGAAGGGCCGGGCGGGGCCCCGCGCCGGGACCGCGGGCCGACCGTCGCGGCGACGGTCCCCGAGCCGCCGTGGTTCCACCGAGGTAGGGCCGTTCGGCCGCGCGCGAGACCCCGGGCGGCCCTCCGCCGGGTGCGCCGGGGCGCGCAGGCTCGGAGAAAGGCGGTGGTCCCGCCGCCTCCTCAGCCGCTGGAGCGCGTCATGACCACCGCCGCCGCCCTCGACGCCGCCGTCCTGGAGGAGCTCGTCTCCGCCGCCGTCGCCGCGCCGTCCATGCACAACACCCAGCCGTGGCGGTTCCGCCTGGAGCCGCGGACCCACACCGTGGAGATCCGGGCCGCCCTCGACCGCGAGCTGCGGGCCGAGGACCCCGAGGGGCGCGGGCTGCACGTCTCCGTCGGCGCCGCCGCGTTCAACCTGCGGCTGGCCGTCGCGCACCGCGGTTGGGAGCCCGTCCTTCGGCTGCTGCCGGACCCGCACGAGCCCCAACTGCTCGCCTCCGTCCGCCTGGCCGGCCGCTCCCCCACGGCCGGGACCACCCGCGCGCCCGAGCTCTACGACCAGATCTGGCGCCGCCACACCAGCCGTCAACCGTTCTCCCCGCAGCCGATCCCCCCGGCCCTGCGCGCCGAGCTCGTCGACGCGGCGCTCGCCGAAGGCACCGTGCTCCACCTGCCCGACGTCGACGAGGCCCGGCGCCTGCTCGCGCTCACGCGCGAGGCCGAGGTCCGCACCATGACGGACCAGGCCCGCCGCGACGAGAGCCGCGCGTGGATCCGGCCGCGTGCCGAGGCCGGCTTCGGCATCCCGCCCGAGGCCCTCGGTCCGCAGGACGCGACCGGGCACCTGCCGATGCGGGACTTCTCCGGCCTGAGGCCGCCGACGCAGCTGCCCGCTCAGCCCTTCGAGCGCTACCCGCAACTGGCCGTCCTCTCCACCCCGCACGACCGCTGCGCCGACTGGCTGCGTACCGGCCTCGCGCTGCAGCACGTGCTGCTGCTGGCCACCCGGGACCAGGTCCGGGCGTCGATGCTGCACCAGGCGATCGAATGGCCGGACCTGCGCTGGATGCTGCGCGACCCGCGCAGCGGACCCGAGCACGTCCAGATGATCGTCCGCCTCGGCTACGGACCCGACGGACCGCCGACGCCGCGGGCGACGGCGGCCGGCTCCCTGTACTGAGCCCGAACGGCCCCGCCCCGGGGCCGAACGGCCCTCCAGGACGGCGCTCGCGACGGAGCAGAGTGCTGTCGTCCCCGGGCACCAACCGGCTCTCACCCCTAGGCGGCGCACGATGGTCACGTCACACGAACTCCCGCGCAGCGCCGAGGCGTTGCTCGCCGACGGCACCGTCGTCACGATCCGCCCGCTCGCCCGGGGCGACCACGACGCGGTCACCGACCTGCACGCCCGTCGGATGTCGCCGGAGAACCAGCGGCTGCGCTTCTTCGGCTACAGCCGCCGCGCCCCGGAACTGACGGCCGACCGGCTGTGCGCCGGGCCCCGGCCGGGGTTCGTCGCGCTCGGCGCGTTCGGTCCGGACGGCGGGCGGCTGGTGGGCGTGGTGGAGTGCGAGGCCGAGACCGACAACCCCGGCCGGGCCGAGCTCGCCGTCGCCGTCGCGGACGACTGGCACCACCGTGGCGTGGCGACGCTGCTGATCGAACACCTGGTGCACGCCGCCCGGGCCCAGGGCGTCACGGTCCTGGTCGCCGACGCGCTCGCCGACAACCACGCCATGCACAAGGTCTTCACCGACCTGGGCCTGGCCACCGACCGCCACTGGGCCGACGCCCAGGTGCGCATCGAGGCCGTCCTCGACGAGACGGCCGCGCCCTATCTCGACGCCGTCGAGTCGCGCGGCAGCCGAGCCGACGTCGCCAGCCTGCGGCCGCTGCTGCGGCCGCGCTCCGTCGCCGTCGTCGGCGTCTCGCGCCGGCCCGGCACGGTCGGGCACAGCCTGCTGCTGAAGATCCGCGACGGCGGCTTCACCGGCTCGCTCTGGCCGGTCAACCCGCACGCCGGGCAGATCGAGGGGCTGCTCTGCTTCCCCTCCCTCGACGCCCTCCCCGGCACCCCCGACCTCGCCGTCCTCGCCGTTCCCGCCAACCAGGTCGCCACGGTGGCCGAGGAGTGCGGCGGGCGGGGCGTGCGGGCCCTGGTGGTGCTCACCGCCGGCCTGTCCCGCACCCAGTCCACCCGCCTGCTGCGCGCCTGCCGCCGCCACAGCATGCGCCTGGTCGGCCCCAACTGCCTGGGCCTGGCCGTCACCGACCCCGGCACCAGCCTCGACGCCGAGTTCGGGCGCGCGGCGCCCAAGCCGGGCGGCGCGGGGGTCGCCGTCCAGTCCGGCGGCGTCGGGATCGCACTGATGGAGCACCTCGACGCGCTGGGAATCGGCGTGTCCGACTTCGTCTCACTCGGCGACAAGTACGACGTGAGCGGCAACGACCTGCTCCAGTGGTGGGAGCAGGACGGCCGGACCAGGCTCGCCCTGCTGCACCTGGAGTCCTTCGGCAGCCCGCGCGCCTTCTCCCGCACCGCGCGTCGGGTCGCCCACAGCATGCCGATCCTCACCGTCGACGCGGGCCGCTCGGTGGCGGGCCGACGGGGCGCCGCCTCGCACACCGCCGCAGCCGCCACCCCGACCGTCACCCGGCAGGCGCTGTTCACCCAGGCCGGTATCACCGCGACCCGCTCCGTCGCCGAACTCGTGGAGACCGCGGCCCTGATGGACTCCCAGCCGCTGCCCGGGGTGACCGGAACCGTCGCGGTGGTCTCCAACGCGGGCGGCATCGGTGTCCTCGCCGCCGACGCCTGCACCGACCACGGCCTGACCGTCCCCGAGCTGCCCGCCCCGCTGGCCCTGCGGCTCGGGGAGCTGCTCCCCGAGGGAGCCGCCACGGCCAACCCCGTCGACGCGACCGCCGCCGTGCCGGCCGAGACCCTGGTCGCCGCCGTGGACGCGCTCGCCGAGAGCGGCGCGGTCGAGGCCGTGCTGCTCTGTCTGGCACCGACGGCACTCGGCGCCGGGCAGAGCGCCGAGGAGGCGCTGGCGCCCCTGCTGGCCGAGTCCGGCCGCCGGACCCGTCCCGTCGCCGTCGTGCTGCTGGACCAGCGCGAACCGGTCCGCCTCCTCACCTGCGCCGACGGCGCCCGGATTCCCGCCTACGCCGACGCGCAGTCGGCCGCCCGCGCCTTGGCGCAGGCGCTGCGCCGCTCGCGCTGGCTCGCCCAGCCGCTCTCGACCGAGCGGGAGACGCCCGGCTGCCGCCCGACGGACGCCGCCGCCCTGGTGGAGCGCCACCTCTCCCAGCACCCGGACGGCGGCTGGCTCGAACCGCCCCTCGTCGCCCGACTGCTGGCCTGCTACGGCCTGCCGATGGCGGACGCGATCTGGTGCGACGGCGAGGAGGCGGTCGTCCAAGCCGCCGCCGTGCTCGCCCGAACCGGCGTCGGTGGCGAGGTCGTCCTGAAGGCCCACTGGCCCGGCCAGGTCCACAAGAGCGACCTCGGCGCCGTGCGGATCACCGCCGCCGAGCCGGACCGGGTCCGCGCCGTGTATGCGGACTTCGTCGCGCGCTTCGGCGAGCGTCTGGACGGCGTGCTCGTCCAGGCCCGCCAGCCGGCCGGCATGGAGCTGCTGGCGGGCGTCGTCCAGGACCCGGTCTTCGGCCCGCTGGTCGTCTTCGGCGCGGGCGGCACCACCGCCGACCTGCTCGACGACCGCACCGCCCGACTCGCGCCCCTCACCGACGCCGACACCGACGCGATGATCACCTCGCTGCGCACCACGCCGCTGCTGTTCGGCTACCGCGGCAACCCGGGTGTCGACCTGGAGCGCCTGGCGGACCTGCTGGCCCGCCTCGGCCGGATAGCCGCCGACCTCCCGCAGCTCGCCGAGGCCGACCTCAACCCACTGATCTGCGGCCCTGACGGAGCCGTCTGCGTCGACGCCCGGATCCGCCTCGAACCACGTCGCACCCCCGACCCCTACCTGCGCCGTCTGCGCCGCCTTCCCGACGCCCCCGGCGAGCCCGCCTGACCCCCGCCCACCGCTCTCCCACGGAAAGGACCGTTGCCATGGCACTCCCCCTGATCGTCGGCTTCGACGGCTCCAAGCCCAGCCTGGCCGCCGCCGAATGGGCCGCGACCGAGGCCACGATGACCGGAGCCCCGCTGCGCCTCGTCCTGGCCCACTGGCCGCACCGCGAGGGCACGCCCGTGCCCGACGCCTACGTGCAACTCCAGAACGAGGCCGTCGACCTGCTCACCCGCACCGTCGAGGACCTGCGCACCCGGCACCTCGGCCTCCAGGTCGACTACGAGCTGCTGGGGGGTGAGGCGCCGACCCAGCTGCTGCACGCGGCCGAACGCGGCAACACCCTCGTCCTCGGCTCGCGCGGCACCGGCGGCTTCGCCGGCCTACTGCTCGGCTCGACGGCCCTGTCCGTGGCGGCCCGCGCCGAGCACCCCGTGGTGCTGGTCCGCGACCACGCCGACCCGCGCCTGCCGCGCCACGGTGTCGTCCTCGGCCTCGAGGTAGGCCAGGACGAGGTAGGCCAGGACACCGCCCCCGTCGTCGAGTTCGCACTGGCCGAGGCCGAGCGACGCCGGACGGCGCTGCGCATCGTGCACGCGTGGCTGCCGTCGTTCTGGTGGGCCCTCGGCCCGATCCCGCCCGGCGAGGCCGAGCGCACGGCCGTGCGCGCGGACGTGACCGAGAAGCTGCGCACGCTGGTCGAGCCGCTCGCGGAGAAGTACCCCGACGTCAAGCTGCACTTCGACGTGCGCACCGGCAGCGCCGCGCACGTCCTGGTCGACGAGGCCGAACACGCCGCGCTGCTCGTCCTCGGCCGGCGCCGGCACCGCGCCGTCTCCGCGATCGGCCCCGCCGCCCATGCGGCGATCCACTACGGCCACAGCGCCGTCGCGATCGTCCCGCACGCCTGACGCCCCCGCCCTCCGGTCCTCGACGAGGTGATCCCATGCTCACCCTCCCGCCCCTCCCGGCGCGGCTGCTCGCCGCGCCCATCGACCTGAACGGCCCCGGCCACTACCTGCACTGGGGCGTGATCCAGATATCCGTGGCCAACCTGGTGGTCATCGGCCTGATGCTGATCGCGTTCGTCGCGGCGATCCTGCTGCCCTTCCCCCGGAAGCGAGGCCGCAGATGAGCGCCACCGAGCACCCCACTGAGCACCTCGCCGAGCACCTGGACACGCACAACTGGACCGGCGCGCTGCGCCGCCGGGCACTGCGTGAGCTCCCACCGGACCGGCTGCTCCCGGACAGCCAGCCCGCCTACATGTCCTCGTGGATCTACCTGTTCGGCGTGCTCACCGTCGCCGCGCTCGCCGTCGTGATCGGCACCGGCTGCGTGCTGGCGCTGAAGGGCCCGCAGTGGTGGCACCTGTCCTCGCTCGGCCACTACGTCAACAGCATGCACCTGTGGAGCGTCGAGCTGTTCCTCGCCTTCATGGTGATCCACCTGTGGGGCAAGTTCTTCATGGCCGCGTGGCGCGGCAAGCGCGCGATGACCTGGATGACCGGTGTGGTCGCCTTCCTTGCCTCGATCGGCACGGCCTTCACCGGCTACCTGGCCCAGCAGAACCTCGACTCGCAGTGGATCTCCACCCAGGCCAAGGACGGCCTCAACTCCGTCGGCATCGGCGCGTACTTCAACGTCATGGACTTCGGCCAGATGCTCATGTGGCACATCGTGCTGCTGCCCGCAGCGATCGGTGTGCTGACGGTCTGGCACCTGGTGCTGGTCCGCCGGCGCGGCATCGTCCCGCCGATCGGCGCCGTCCCGCCCGAGGACGAGAACACGAGCGAGAAGGAGGACCGGCCGTGAAGCGCGGACGCACCCGCGAGCAGACCCCGGACAGCCACGCCTTCCCGACCCGGCCCTACGACCTGGTCAAGGAGGCCGTGATCGCCGTCATCGCGGTCACCCTGCTCACCTTCGGCCTCGCGGCCGTGTTCTCCTCCCCCGACGAGAAGCCCGTCACCGTCGCCACCTGGTCGCAGGCCGACCCGGCGGACTTCACCGCCACGGCGGTGACCGAGCTCGGCGGCACCAGCGCCACCGCGCAGTACGGGCCGCCGTACAACACCGCCGCCGACGGCCAGAAGCTCGGCCCGCTCCCGCTGCAAACGTGGGCGGGCGTCAAGCACCCCATCGACACCGCCAACGACTTCGTGCTCCAGCCACTGCGGCAGACCCCGGAGCCGGCCGCCGTCACCGCCGCCCTGGCCCGGTGGAACGCCGCCTCCGCGGACCAGCAGACGAAGTGGACCGGCGCCTACTCCGACGCGCTCGGCAAGGCGCCGAACGGCGATCCCGCCAAGGTCGCCGCAGGTGACTACGGCCCCGTCCCGGTCCTCACCGCCCGGCTGCTGCAGCTCGGTCAGTCCGGCACGCTGGACGCCCAACTCCTGGCCGAGGGGCACTACTTCCAGACCGACTACACCCGCGCCCTGCTCTTCCTCGCCGACGGCTCCTACCTCCAGGACCAGGCCCGGACCCAGCACCTGGGCGGCGACCAGTGGGGCATGATGAACGAGACCGGCAACTACCCGGGCCAGGCCTGGCTGTGGCTGTACACGTTCTGGTACCAGGTCCAGCCCTACAAGAGCTCGACCAACGCCGACGCCCTGGTCTGGGGCACCATGGCCCTGCTCAGCGCCCTGCTCCTGCTCCTGCCGTTCATCCCCGGCCTGCGCGACATCCCGCGCCTGACCCGCGTCTACAAGCTCATCTGGCGCGACTGGTACCGCGACCACCCGACACCCAACCCCGGCACAGCAAGGACCTGACGCGGTCCGGCCTGCCCGCTCGACACCACGCAAATCGGTTGTCGGGCTGGCATGAGCCCTTCAGAATCAAGGACGTGATCACCTCTCCTCGCAGCCGCCGTACGCCCACCGTCACGCCTGCAGAGGATCACGACTTTGACGACCTACACGCTTCGCACGTACACCGCTGACGACGAGAACTCCTGGCTGCGCTGCAGGGTCCTGTCCTTCCTGAGCACCCCGTACTTCGACGCCGTCGAGCGGACCAAGCCCGCGATCGCGGCGCCCGGGCCGGAGCTGGTCGTGGTCGACGGGGACGACCACGTCGTCGGCATCATGGACACCGGCATCGAGGGCGGCCTCGCGACGATCGACACCGTTGCGATCCACCCCGACCACCAGCGCCGGGGGCTGGGCACGCGGCTGCTGCAGGAGACCCGCGCGCGGGTGCGCGCCGCCGGGGCGGACGTGCTGGACGCCTGGACCCGGGACCACGAGCCGACCCTCGCCTGGTACCGGTCGGTGGGCTTCGCCGAGAGCGACCACTACCTGCACGTCTACGCCGACCTGTACACCGATCCCGCCGAGCCGCAGCGCGCCGTCGTCACGGCCGGTGCGGACCTGCGGCCGGTCCGCGCGTTCCTGCACGCGCCCTTGGCCCAGGAGGAGAGGCTGCGGGGCGAGTTCGCCCGCGTCCACGTGTGCCGGCGCTTCTCCATGACGGCCTGACCATGACGGCCTGACCGGGCCGGAACGCGCGCGACCCCGGCAGGGTTGCCCTGCCGGGGTCGCGCGGTGCCCTGAGAAATCAGGAGGTGCCGTTCTTGCCGATCATCCACCAGCGCGGGTTGCCCGAGCTGTCCATCGTCAGCGGCACGCCGGTGACGTCCGCCTGGGTGGCGGCGAACTGGCTGCTCTCCCACAGCGGGATCAGCGGCACGTAGTCGGCCACGTCGTTCTGGATCGTCGTGTAGTCACCCTGGGCCTGCAGGCGCGGGCTCTTCCCCAGGGCCTTGGCGATCAGGCTCTGCGACACGGCGTAACCGTTGAAGACGATGTTGCGCTTCCCGATCAGCGGGTTCACGTAGTCGTCGGGGTCGAGGTAGTCGGAGTACCAGGTCAGCGAGTACATGTCGAAGATGGGCTTCTTGACGTTCAGCAGCGCGGCCGCCAGCTTGCCGTGCGTCATGTAGTCCTTCAGCGAGACCTTGAACAGGCCGTCCTGCTCCAGCTCCTGCTGGAGCAGCTGGGCTTCCTTGGTGATGGCCTGGTCACCCCTGCTGTAGTAGGAGTAGGTGATGGTGACCGGGAGGGTCACCCCGGCCTTCTTCAGCTGCTCCTTGACCTTGGTGGCGGTCCAGGCCTGCCGGCCGAAGGTGTTGGCGAAGCTGTTGGTCGCGTCGGTGATCCCCGCGGGGAGGATCGTGTAGGCCGGGTTGACGGTGTGGTTGAACGCCTGGGAGACGATCGCGTTCCGGTCGACCAGCTCGGCCACCGCCTTGCGCAGCGCCGGGTTGGTGAAGGGGCCGGCGACGGTGTTCAGGGCCAGCATGTGGATACCACCGCCCGGGCCCGAGTCCACCTGCAGGCCCGTACCGAGCTGCTGGTTCTGCTGCATGGCGACGACGTCGTCGGCGCTGAGGTCGGCGATGACCGCGTCGACGTCCTGGCTGTCCAGCGCCTTCTTGGTGCCGGTCTGGTCCGCGTAGTACTTCAGGTCGATGCCCGAGTTGCGCGGGGGCGAGGCGGCACCCTGGTAGTTGGGGTTCAGCGAGAGCTTGACCTCGCTGGGCTGCTTGTTGGCGCCCGAGCCGGTGAAGCTGACCGAGTCGATCATGTAGCGGCCGGAGCCGACGACGTTGGTGTCGTCCGTCGCCGCCTCCTTGTTCGCCTGCAGCGTCTTCGGGTCGATGATCGACGCGACGCCGGAGGCGAGACGGGCCGGCATGGTGGCGTCCGGGACCTTCAGGTGGAAGACGACCGTGCTGTCGCCCTGGGTCTCCACCGACTTGATGGTGGAGCTCAGGATCGGGGACGGGCCCTGGGCGTCGGCGATCGCGATGACGCGGTCGATCGAGAACTTCACCGCGGCGGCGTTCAGCGGGTCACCGTTGGAGAACTTCATGTTCGGGCGCAGGACGCACTTGTACGTCTCGTCGGTCGTGTCGGTGTAGCCGCACTTCTGGGCCGCGTCCTCGGCCGGGGTGTTCGAGCCGGGCGGGTAGGTCATCAGACCCTGGTAGATGTTGTAGTAGAGGTCCCACGCGCCGATGTCGTAGGCCTGCGCCGGGTCGAGGGTGGAGTACGCGTTGGCCGAGCCCACCTTGATGACCACGTTGGGAGCCCCCGCCACGGAGGAACCCTGCTTCGAGGAGCCGCACCCGGTGGTGGTGGCGATCAGGCCTACGCAGCTCAGTGCTGCCAGCCGCTTGACTGCTGACATGGTGTTCCGTATCTCCCTGGTCGGCTGTGCAGCGACGCCCTGCGGCACCCCGGCACAGGGCGTCCACAGGCTCGCGAAGATCGTGATGTGGCAGCCTCCCATACCGCTTGCATGCACATGCAACCGGCCCCTGGCTCATTCGCACCCCAACGCAGCCGGTTCGCAGACGATTTGAGCGCTCCTGTCCACGCAAATCCGACTTGGGCCCGGGCCCACCGCGCCCCGCGGCACCCGGCCGGACGGGTGGGTGTGATGGTGGATCAGTGTCAATTCGGTGTCGACGCGATGTCAGGCCGATTTCACCGCACGCCAGGGGTCAGCGCGCCACAGCGGTCGACCGCGTACCAACAGCCCGCAGTTCTCGCACCAGAGCCCGGACGACGGCAGAACCTGCCAGCTCAGGGGTGGTGACGTATCCGATGCGGCGGGTCGGCCGCTCCGGACCGAGATCGGTGATCTCGACCGAGTGCGGTGCTCCCATCAGGGAGAGCGCGGGCATGATCGCCATTCCGTGACCACTGCTCACAAGCGAGAGCACCGCTCCGTCGTCCTCGGCCTCGACCGTCGCCTTCGGGATCCAGTCCTGCGCAGCCCACCAGGCGCGCGTGTACGACCCGCAGTTCTCGACCCAGTCGACCAGCGGGAGGGATCGCGGGTCGCCACGACCTGCCGGGTGCACCAGCGCGTATTCCTCCTCCAGCAGCCCGTGCGCCACCACCCCCGCCGGCAGCGGCGTGGAGCCGTCCAAGGTCGCGAGGGCGATGTCCGCCCGTCCGTCGGCCACCTCGCCCGCCGTCCCGCGCCCGACCTCGCGCACGATCCGCACCTGCGGCTCGATCCCCGGACACCGGGCGCGCAGCCGCTGCAGCACCGGTGGCAGCAGGTGCAGCGCCGCACTGCGGAACGCTGCGATCCGCAGCGGACCCGCCGCCTCCGGCCCGACGCCGTCCGCCCCAGCTGCCCGGGCCGCCCCGCGCGCCTCGGCGGCGAGCACGTCCAGCAGCCGCAGGACGCGGCGCGCGTGCGTCACCGCCTTCTCCCCCGCCGGAGTGGGACGGGCCCCGCCGCGCCCGCGCTCGAAGAGCACCACGCCGATCTTGCCCTCGCTGCCGCGCACCGAGTGGGAGACCGCGGACTGGGTCAGCCCCAGCGCCTGCGCGGCGGACGAGAAGCCGCCGGAATCGGCGACCGCCACCAGGATCCGCAGCTCGTGGGGGGCGAGATCGCCTTCGGTCGTGCGGGCCACAGGGCGCTCACCTCACGGTATGAGGACTGCTCATGGAACGGTGCGTCATATGAGCGCAACCCGCTGCCGGGGGAACGCATTCCCGTCCTACCGTCCCCGCATGAACGACACCGCGCTCACCGTCCACCAGACCGCCCGCCCGTACGGCTTCCCCACCACCGATCACTTCGCCGTCGTCGAGTCCGCCCTCCCCGCACCCGCCTCCGGCACCGCCCTGGTGGAGAACCTCTACTGGTCCGTCGACCCGTACCACCGCGAGATGATGGACGACGCCCCAGGCGGCTTCGCGCTCCACACCCCGTTGGAGGGCCGCACGCTCGGACGCGTGGTCGCCTCGCGCACGCCGGAGCTGCCCGAGGGCGAGATCGTCCTCCACCGCCAGGGCTGGCGCACGCACGCGGTCGTCTCTCCTGCGGAGATCCGCCGCCTGCCCCGGTTCGACGGCGTCCCGCTGACCGCGTTCCTCAGCATCCTGGGCGGCACGGGCCTGACCGCCTACGTCGGCCTGACCCGCATCGCCCGCCTGCGCGAGGGCGACGACCTCTTCGTCTCCGGCGCCGCCGGCGGCGTCGGCACCGCCACCGGCCGCTTCGCCCGCCTGCTCGGCGCGGGACGCCTTGTCGGCAGCGCCGGCTCCGCGGCGAAGGTCGCCCACCTCACCGGCGAGGTGGGCTACGACGCGGCCTTCGACTACCACGACGGCCCCACCGCCGACCTGCTCGCCGAGGCCGCCCCGGACGGCATCGACGTCTTCGTCGACAACGTCGGCGGCGAGCAGCTGTCCGCGGCGGTGGGCGCGCTCCGCGAGTTCGGCCGCATCGTCCGCATCGGCACGATCAGCCAGTACAACACCCCGGACGCCCCGCCACCCCGCTTCGACCACGCCGACCTGGTGGAGAAGAGCCTCCGCATGGAGGGCTTCCTCGTCAGCAACTACCGCGACCTCCAGGACGAGCTTCACGCCTTCGCGGTCCCCCACCTGCAGAGCGGCCGTCTGGTGGAGGACACCACCGTCGTCGACGGCTTCGAGCACCTCGTCCACGCCTTCCTCGGCATGCTCCGCGGCCACCACACCGGCAAGATCATCATCCGCGCCGAGAGCGAGACCCCGGCCCCGGCGCCCCGCGGAGTCGGGCCGGAGCTGGTGGCCGGGCCGGGGTCGTCGGGCCGGGCTTAGCATGCGGGGGTGAGCGAGGAAGGGCGTGCACCGACCATCTACGACGTGGCCCGGCTGGCGGGCGTGGCGCCGTCGACGGTGTCGCGGGCGTTCTCGCGGCCCGGGCGGGTGGGCGCGGAGACGGCCGCGCGGGTGCACGCGGCGGCCGGCGAGCTGGGTTACCGGGCGAACCCGCTCACGCGGGCGCGGCAGAGCGGACGGACGGGCGCTGTCGGGCTGATCGTCTCGGATGTGACCAATCCCGTGCACTTCGGCATCATCCGCGGCGTCGAGGAGGCGGCGGCCCGCGCCGGGTACACGATGCTGCTGGCCGACGCACAGGAGTCGGAGGAGCACGAGCGCACCGCCCTGGAGCGGCTGCTGCCCGGCGTCGACGGGATGGTGCTGGCCAGCTCGCGGAGCTCGGACCGGGCGATCCGGGCGATCGCCAAGCAGCGGCCCCTGGTGGTGCTGAACCGGATCGTCCCCGGCAGCCGCTGCGTCGTGGCCGACACCGAGGCGGGGGTCCGCAGCGCACTCGCCCACCTGCGGGAGCTGGGCCACCACGCGGTCACCTACGTCGCCGGCCCGGCCGCGTCCTGGGCGGACGGGCGGCGCTGGCGCGCGCTGCTGGACCTCGGCCCGGAGCACGGCCTGAAGGTCACCCGGGTCGGCTCCCCCGCACCCACCGTCTCGGGCGGGCTCGCCGCCACGGCGGAGTTGCTGCGCGCCCGGCCCACCGCCGTCGTCGCCTACAACGACCTGCTGGCGATCGGCCTGCTGCGCGGCCTCGCCGAGGCGGGGGTCGACGTGCCCGGGCAGACGAGCGTGGTGGGCTTCGACAACATCTTCGGCGCGGACATCTGCACACCCCCGCTGACCACCGTCGCCGCGCCGTTGCGGGCCATCGGCTCGCAGGCGTTCCTGGAGCTGCACCGCCAGCTCGACCGCGAACCGCTGCGTGCGCAGCCCGTGCTGACGCTGCCGACACAGCTCGTCGTCCGCGCGTCCACGGCGGCACGCCGCCGACACGCCGACTGACGTCGGCCGGAAGCGGCCACAAGCGCACGACAACACGCGGCAACAGGTTGCCGGCCCGGTGGCGGCGCGGCCTAGAGTCGCGCACAGGCGCCGATCCGGTGCTTTGGGCGCGTGTGCGCGTGGGCCCATGTGCGCGTGTGCCTGTGCGTCGAGGAGGTAGCAGGTGACCGACCCCCTGACAGCCGCCCTGTCCGGTGCGGAGGCGCGGGCCGAGGAACGGGTGACCGCGCTGCTGCGCGGGTGCGCGCCGCTCGGGGTGGCCTTCTCCGGCGGTGTGGACTCCTCCGTCCTGCTGGCCCTGGCGCTCCGCGCGCTCGGACGCGACAAGGTCGTGGCGGTGCTCGGTGTCTCGCCGAGCCTGGCCTCGGACGAGCGAGCCGGGGCGCACCGTGTCGCCGCGCACCTGGGCGCCCGTCTGGTGGAGGTGGAGACCGCCGAGGGCGAGCTGCCCGCCTACCGGGCCAACGGCCCGGACCGCTGCTTCCACTGCAAGAACGAGCTGTTCACCCGGATCTCGGAGTCCGTGGCCGCCGCGCACGGTCTCGCCGCCGTCGCCTACGGCGAGAACGCCGACGACGTGCTGCGCCCGGACCGGCCCGGCAGCCGCGCGGCGACCCTGCACGCGGTGCTGCGTCCCCTCGCGGACGCGGGGATCGACAAGGCGCAGGTCCGACGGATCGCCCGCGCTCTCGCGCTGCCCTGCGCGGACAAGCCGGCCGCACCCTGCCTGGCCTCGCGGATCCCGCACTTCGAGGAGGTCACCCCGGCCAAGCTGGCCCAGGTCGAGCAGGCCGAACACGCCTTGCGTGCGCTCGGCTTCGGCGACGGCCGGGTGCGGCACCACGGCGAGGTGGCCCGCGTCGAGCTGCCTGTGGAGGACCTCGCCCGCGCGGCGGGACCGCTGCGCGAGCCGTTGCTTGCGGCGGTGCGCGGGGCAGGTTTCCGGATGGTCGCCCTGGACCTGGCGGGCATCCAGTCCGGTGCGTTCACGCTGCCGCTGGTCGAGGTGCGGCCGGGCGAGACGCCGCGCGCCGAGGTGAGGGCGGCCCAGGCACCGTCGGCCCAGGCAGCGGGCGCCGAGGCAAGGGCGGCCGAGGTACCGTCGGTCCAGGCAGCGCGCACCAACGTACCGACGACCGAGGCACCGCGCGCCGGAGAGGTGACGACCCGTGACTGACCGCTGGACGCCGCCCGCAGCACTGGAGGACTTCGCCCACCTCGACCACGACCGGGCGGCCCGCCGTGGCTATCCGGAGGCGGTCTACTGCGAGGGCAAGACGCCGGACCAGGTCCGCGCGATCGCCGCCGCCGTCGCCGAACGGGCCGCACCGACCCTCTTCACCCGGGCGGCGCCCGAGCTCGCCCGTGCCGTGCTCGCCGAGCTGCCGGATGCCCGCCACGACACCGACGCCCGCCTGCTGGCCTGGCCGCCACTGCCACCGGAGCCCTCCGGCGGCCTCGTGGTCGTCCTGGCGGCGGGCACCTCGGACCTGCCCGTCGCCCGCGAGGCACAGCTGACCGCGCTTCACCTGGGCCGCGCCACCGAGCTGGTGGTCGACGTGGGCGTCGCGGGCCTGCACCGCGTGCTGGCCCGACTGGACCTGCTGCGCCGGGCCCGCGTGCTCGTCGTCGCGGCAGGGATGGACGGGGCGCTGCCGAGCGTCGTGGCGGGGCTGGTGTCGGCGCCGGTCGTGGCCGTCCCGACCTCCGTGGGCTACGGGGCGGCGTTCGGCGGGGTCGCGCCGCTGCTGTCGATGCTCAACGCCTGCTCCCCCGGCGTGGCGGTGGTCAACATCGACAACGGCTACGGCGCGGGCCACCTCGCGGCCCAGATCGCGGCGCCGCAGGCCTGAGCGACGGGGCTCAGCCGCCGAGGTCCGCCGGGATCGGCCGCCCTTGGATCAGACCGCGCGCGGCGGCGGCGTGCTCGGCCGCGGCCAGCACCGTCCGGACGGGGAGGTCGAGCGCGGCGGCGAGGCGCGCGGCGGGGTCGAACTCCGGGGTGACCTGGACGATCACGCCGTCCTGGTGGCCGACCTTGACGGGCAGTGCGGCGCCGGAGACCTCGACCTCGGCCCAGCAGCGCGCGAGCGCGGTCTTGCGCACGCGATGCTCGCGCACGCCGAGGGTCGTGGTCTCGCGGAAGACGACGGCTCGCAGCGCGGCGGCGCGGTCGGGTCGCGCCAGGACGGAGAGGGTGTGCGCGGGGCGGCCCTTCTTCATCAGCACCGGCGTCAACCACGCGTCGGACGCGCCCGCGTGAAGCAGCGCGGCAAGTACGGCGGGCCACACGCGCGGGTCGAGGTCGTCGACGTTCGCCTCCAGGACGACGGCCTCACCGGGATCGCCGGTGTCGGACTCGGACTCAGGCTCAGGCTCGGACTCAGGCTCAGGCTCAGGCTCAGGCTCAGGCTCAGGCTCGGACTCCGACTCAGACTCAGGCTCGGACTCAGGCTCAGGCTCGGACTCAGGCTCAGGCTCGGACTCAGGCTCAGGCTCGGACTCAGGCTCAGGCTCGGACTCAGGCTCAGGCTCGGACTCAGGCTCGGGCTCGGGCTCCGACTCAGGCTCGGACTCAGGCTCGGGCTCCGACTCAGGCTCGGGTTCGGACTCGGGCTCCGACTCAGGCTCGGACTCAGGCTCGGGCTCCGACTCAGGCTCGGGTTCGGGCTCGGGCGCCGAGCCCACCAGCACCCGCACCACGTTGGGCCGCCCCGGGGTGTCGCGGCCGCCCGCGCCGACGCCCACGGCGTCCAGGCGCAGCGGCGGCAGGTCCTCGCACACCGCCGCGAGCGCGGTGACCAGGGCCATCCCCGTCGGCGTGGCCAGCTCGCCCGCGCCGCCCGCGAACACCCGCCACCCCACGGCGAGTTCCGCAACCGCCGGAACCGGCACCGGTAGCTCCCCGTGCGCCGTCCGGACCCGTCCCGAGCCGACCGCCACCTGACCGGCCGTCAACCGCTCGACGCCCAAAGCGTCCAGCGCCGCGCAGACGCCGACCACGTCGGCGATGGAGTCCCACGCGCCGACCTCGTGGAAGTGCACGTCGTCGGCGGTCACGCCGTGGACGCGGGCCTCTGCCTCGGCGAGCCGGGTGAAGACCGCGACCGCGCGCGTGCGGACGGGCTCGGCCAGCGTCGCGTCGTCGAGCAGCGCGCGGATCGTCCGCCAGGTGCGGTGCGGCTGGTCGGCCTGCAACGGTTCGACGTGGACGCGGGTCGCCCGCAACCCGGCACGGATCACCTGCTCCGCGCGCAGCCGCACGCAGCCCGGGACCACCGCGTCCACCGCGGCCTGCAGGCCGTCCAGCCGCGCACCCGCGTCGACGAGCGCGCCGAGCAGCATGTCCCCGGCCACGCCCGAGCCCGCGTCGATCCAGGCAGCGTGCATCCTCAGCTGCTCCGCAGCCGGTAGAGGACCTCACCGGCCTGCGGCACCACGAAGGTGTCGGGGTCGGCTCGGTAGGCGTCGAGGTCGACCGCGGCCGGGTCGAGGTGGTTGAGGTTGGCGGCGCGCACGACGTCCTCGGGGATGCCGGTGGCCAGGGTGACCGTGACCCGGCAACGCTCGCCGTGCTGCGGATCCCAGGTGCCGGCGCCGCGCAGGTGGGTGGAGTGGGCCAGCACGCCCCAGTGCAGGTGCTCGAAGCGGTCCCACTGGCCGGTGAACCAGTCGCGGCAGTGGTAGCCGATCTCCTCGATCTCCGGGTGCATCTCGGAGATCCGGGTGACGTGAGGGGCGTAGAGGATGACCTCGCCGCCGTCGGCGACGACGGGCTCCAGCTTGTAGAAGCCCTTGGCGGCGGTCCAGATGTCCTGGTACTTCTCCGGCATCACCGACAGCACGCGGCGCACCGGCGCGTCCAGGTAGCGCACGTGCGTCTCCGCGGAGACGTCCGCCGCCGCTGCCCAGGCGTCCTCGGGGGTGCCGTAGGCGGCGGCGTGCAGGGCGCCCGTGCCGGACTCGACGACCAGGCACAGGGCCAGTCGGCGGGCCGGGATCAGCTGCGCGGCCTCGTTGATGAGCGCGCGGACGGGTGTGATGCCGCGGGTGCCGATGATCTCGGCACTGGTGATGAGCGCGCCGAGCCAGTGGGACAGGTCGATGATCTCGGCCCCGGCGACGCCGGGGAAGAAGTACTTGTTGCCGCCGGAGAAGCCGACCACCTCGTGCGGGAAGACCGGACCGACGACGAGCGCGACGTCGTGCTCGACGACGGCGCGGTTGAGACGCACGTCGACCTCCTGCCGCAGCAGCCCACCGGAAAGCTCCGCGACCCGCTCGGCGCCGACCATCCCCACGCTCGCGAAGGTGTCCGGGTCCCACCAGGCGTGGTTGAGCACCGTGGTGCCGGGATAGCGCTCCGCGAGGCGGCCCTCGTCGTAGCCGAGGTGCGCGGCGAGCTCGCGCTCGCCCATCGCGGCGTGGGTCCCGAGCGCGATCAGGACCGTCAGCCGGCTCACCCGTCCGTGCAAGGCGCCGTGGACGGCGTCGAGCAGCAGCGGCAGCGGGCAGCTGCGGGTGCCGTCGGGGACGACGACGCAGACGCTGCGGCCGTCCAGGTCCTCGGCGCGCAGCCGCTCGGCGACGAACGCGCGCACCTGCTCCGCGTCGAGCCGGACGCCGGGACCGCCGAGCACGGCGGCACGCTGCAGGGGCGGGGTGTCGACGCTCATGGGCAGCAGCGCACCACGGACCCCGTGCCGCCGCAAGGCGCTACGGCAACTGGCGGCAACCGATTGCCAGGCCCGCGCGCCGGGTCGAGACTCCGCAGCATGTCCGCCCTGTCAGCCGCCCCCGCCCGTCCCGTCCCGCTGCGACCGCACCCGCACCGGCTGCTGCCGCCGGACCCGGGCGTGCGCGCGCTCGCCCGGCGGCTCTACGAGAGCGTCCGGGAGCTGCCGATCCTCTCCCCGCACGGGCACGTCGACCCGCGTCTGCTGCTGGACGACGAGCCCTTCGCCGACCCGGCGGCGCTGCTGATCACCCCCGACCACTACGTCACCCGGCTGCTGCACGCGAGCGGCGTACCGCTGGCCGACCTCGGCGTGGGCGCCGGTCCGCTGACCGAGGACCAGGCGCGGGCGGTGTGGCGGCGGCTGTGCGAGCACTGGGCGGTCTACCGCGGCACGCCCGTGCGGTACTGGCTGGAGTCGGAGCTCGCGGAGATCTTCGGCGTCACCGAGCGGCCGGGCCCGGACAGCGCCGACCGGATCTACGACCAGGTCGCCGACCGCCTCACGCGGGAGGAATATCGGCCGCGCGCGCTGTTCCGCCGCTTCGGCATCGAGGTGCTGGCGACCACCGACGACCCCTGCGACGACCTCGCCGCGCACCGGGCGCTGGCCGCCGACCCGACCTGGCAGGGACGGGTCGTGCCCACCTTCCGCCCCGACCGCTACCTCGAACCCGGCCGCCCCGGTTGGGCGCAGGACGTCACCCGACTGGGCGAGGCCGCCGACACGGACACCAGCACCCTCGACGGCTTCCTGCACGCACTGGCGTCCCGGCGCCGCTACTTCGTCGAGCACGGCGCCACCTCCGCCGACCACAGCCACGCCGACGTCCGCACCGACCCCCTGGAACCCGCCGAGGCCGCGCACCTGTTCGTCGCGGCGCTGGCGGGCGAGGCCAGCGACGGGGCGTGCACGGCGCTGCGCCGCCACCTTCTGCTGGAGATGGCCCGGATGTCGTGCGAGGACGGGCTGGTGATGACGCTCCACCCCGCGGTCGCCCGCAACCACCACGCCCCGACGTTCGAGCGGTTCGGCCCGGACACCGGCCACGACATCCCGCTGCGGGCGGAGTTCACGACGGCGCTGCGGCCGCTGCTGGAGCGCTACGGCACCGCGGACGGGTTCCAGCTGGTGCTGTTCACCCTGGACGAGACGGTCTTCTCCCGCGAGATCGCGCCGCTGGCGGGCTTCTACCCGTCCGTCTACGCGGGCGCGCCGTGGTGGTTCCTCGACTCCCCCGACGCGATCCGCCGCTACCGCCGCGCGGTGACGGAGACGGCGGGCTTCACCCGCACCTCCGGCTTCGTCGACGACACCCGCGCCTTCTGCTCGATCCCGGCGCGCCACGACATGTCCCGCCGCCTGGACTGCGGGGTGCTGGCGGAGCTGGTCGCCGAGCACCGGCTCGAGGAGGACGAGGCGTTCGAGACGGCCGCCGAGCTGGTGACCGACAACCCGCGAAGGGCGTTCAAGCTGTGACCGCCGTCGACTCCTTGCCCCCGCTCTCCCGGTCGGCGGGTGACGGCCGCCCGGCCGCGCCCGTCCGGATCCTGCACCTCGGGCTCGGCAACTTCTTCCGCGCCCACCAGGCCTGGTACACCGAGCACGCCGGCGACGCGGAGGAGTGGGGCATCGCGGCGTTCACCGGACGCAGCGCGGGCCTCGCCGAGAAGCTGACGGCCCAGCAGGGCCTTTACACCCTGCTGACCCGGGGCCCGGACGGGGACCGGCACGAGGTGGTGGGTGCGCTCAGCGCCGCCCACGCGGGCGGCGACCACGAGGCATGGCTGCGCCACTGGCGCGACCCCGCGTTGGCGGTGGTCACCCTCACCGTCACCGAGGCCGGCTGGACCCGCCGCCCCGACGGCGGCCTCGACACCGACCGCGCCGACGTCGCGGCCGACATCGCCGCGCTCCGCAGCGGCACCGGTCCGGTCACCACCGCCGCCGGGCGCGTCCTGTCCGGCCTCGCCGCGCGCCTGCGGGCGGGCGGCGGGCTCGTCGCCGTCGTGCCGTGCGACAACCTGCCGGGCAACGGCGAGGCGCTGGCCCACGTGGTCGCCGAGCTGGCCTCGGCCACGGGTCGGCCCGAGTTGGCCGAGGCCGCAGGGCACGCCTGCTGGGTGACGACGATGGTCGACCGGATCACCCCCGCCACGGAGCCGGCCGACCTGGACGAGGTCGCCGAGGCGACCGGCCGGGCCGACGCGGCGCCGGTGGTGACGGAGCCGTTCACCGAGTGGGTGCTCGCGGGCACGTTCCCGGCCGGGCGCCCGCGCTGGGAGGACGCCGGAGCACACTTCGTCCCCGACGTGACCCCGTACGAGCAGCGCAAGCTCTGGCTCCTGAACGGCGCCCACTCGCTCCTCGCCTACCTCGGCCCGCTGCGCGGTCACGCCACCGTCGCCGAGGCGGTCGCCGATCCCGGGTGCCGCGACCCACTGCTCGCGTGGTGGCGCGAGGCCTCCGCCCGCCTCACGCTGCCGCCGTCCGAACTGGCGGCCTACCAGGAACGGTTGCTGGCGCGCTTCGCCAACCCCCGCCTGCGCCACGCCCTCGCCCAGATCGCCGCGGACGGCTCCCAGAAGCTCCCCGTCCGCATCCTGCCGACCCTCCGCGCCGAGCGCGCCGCGGGCCGCCTGCCGACCGGCGCCACCACCGTCCTCGCCGCCTGGCTCCTGCACCTGCGCGGCCACGGCGCGCCGCTCCGCGACCCGAACGTGGACCCGGCCCTCGCGTCCGGTCCGCTTCCGGAGGCGGCACGGGCCGTGCTCACCTTCCTCGCTCCGGAGCTGGGAACCGACGCCGAGCTTGCCTCCGCCGTGGCGGAGCTGGCCGCGAGCCTGGTCCGATCAGCGCGATGGTTCGGCCAGGAACCGAACCGGCGGCGGACCACGTCTCCCGCACCATGACTTCAGACGATCACCGGACGCACGAGAGCCACACGGGCGCCGCCACGGCGACGGTCAACGACTACGACAGCATCGCCGAGGCGTACTCGAGCGGGAACGAGACCAGCCTCGTCAACGCCTACTACGAGCGTCCCGCGATGCTGGCGCTCGCCGGGGACGTGGCCGGGCGGCGGATCCTGGATGCCGGGTGCGGTTCCGGGCCGCTGTTCGCGGCGCTGCGTGAGCGTGGCGCGACGGTCAGCGGCTTCGATGCGAGCGCCGGGATGCTGGAGCTGGCCCGGCGTCGGCTCGGCGAGGACGCCGACCTCCGGGTGGCCGACCTGGGGAGCCCCCTCCCCTACCCCGACGACTCGTTCGACGACGTCGTCGCCTCCCTGGTGTTCCACTACCTGGAGGACTGGGGGCCCGCGTTGAGCGAGGTGCGACGCGTCCTCAAGCCCGGCGGCCGGCTGATCATGTCCGTCGACCACCCCTTCGCCGTCCACGGCAGCGAGTACCTGGCCGGGAACAAGACCGACTACTTCGCCACCTACGACCGGATCGAGGAGTGGACGATGGGCGGCGAAACCGCCCAACTGCGCTTCTGGAACCGGCCGCTGCACGCGATGACCGACGCCTTCACCGCAGCCGGCTTCCGCATCACGGTCATCAGCGAACCGGACGCCGACCCTGCCGGCCGCGACCTGTTCCCCGACTTCAAGGAACGCTTCCTCTGCTTCCTGTTCTTCGTCCTGCAGGCGGACCAGCGCTCAGGTGTCCTGGGCGCGTAGATGTCACGGCGAAGCCGCCGCTGTCGGCGACTGCTGGTAGTACCCGAGCCTGAGGCGTACACCGACCACGTAGTCGGGCGGCGTCACCTTGGCTGTCAGCTCGCTGGTCTGCACCGGCCGGTACGTGCGCGTGAACGTGCTCGGCGGTGCGGACAGGGGGCTGGTTGAGATCAGCAGGTCCGGGTTGCTCAGGAGGGCCTGGCGCAGGTCGGGCGGCGCGTCCACGGTGAGGTCGACGGTCCAGTTCTGGTCACGGTAGTCGCCGAAGGCGAAGTTCAGCGCGGGGGTCTGCGTGTGATCGCTCGTGAGGAGCTGGTTGATCGCGGTGCCGTCCGGCTGCATCCCGGCGCGCTCCATTGTTGCGTCGAGGCGGTTCAAAGCGGCAGGGAGCGGACCGTTGAAGCTTCCGAACCAGACGACTGTCCGCAGACACTGCACCGGGGTCCAGGTCGGCCAGCTGCCGATGGAGGTGGCGTCGATCTCCTGTGCAGCGCAGGTGTCCTGGACGCCTTGTGTCACGGGGCGTATCCATGGCAACAGGTGTCGGACGCGGGTGAGTTCGGTCTCCACCTGCGCGGCGGCGTTCTGGTCGGCCGCGACAACCGGCGCGGACGTCGCGAGGGCTGACACGTTGGGTCCGGGCGGGTTGACCCGGTCGCGGAGCGACTGCCACGCCCACATCAGGCTGCCGACCGTGATGGCGCAGACTGCCAACGCGGCCACCAGACAGCCGATTCCGGACCGTGCCGCAGTCTGGGACGGGACTGGCGAAGGCGCTGCCGTGGTCGGACGGGGTGGCGTGGTCACTGGCCCCTCAAGGCGAGGTTGATCCCGTCCCGCAGATCAGGGAAGGCTTGGGCGAGGGCCGCGGAGGGTGCCAGGCACGCGTGCCGGGTGGCGTCGGCAGCCGGATTCCCGTCACAGCCGAGGTTCCGGTAGCTGCGCGCGTCCACCAGGAGAGCCCGAGCGGTCCTGCTCAGTGTCGCGAAGCCGACCCGTCCCTTGATGGCGGAGAGCGCCAGCGCGGCGTCGGTGTCGACAGCCGCAGCGACCTGTCCGCACCGTGCGGTGAACAACGTGGCGGAGGAGGTTGAGCAGGGCGAGCCGGTTCCCGAGCCGTAGCGTTCCTCGTCGAGGGTGATTCGGGCGCCCAGCGCCTGCTGGACCTGCTCTGCGGCCTGTGCCCGCGAGTTCAGCGCGGCGCGCGTCGCCGACGTCGAGACGGAGGTGACCGGCGTCGGGGGTGACTCGGGGGCGGGCTGGGACGGTGCGGCGCTGCAGCCGGCCAGCACAGCACCCAGGATGGCCGCTGCGGACGTGATGAGGGTGGGTGTTGTTGTCGGGCTGGAGCCGAGGTGATCCGACGCCGGATTTCGGCGCATTCATGCCTCCTGAGCTGCGGTGTTTCGATGGCCGCCCGCAGCTTGGCGGCGTTCGGCCTTGCTCCGCATGAGTATGCGTACTCAGATCCGGTGGTCCGACGATCTTTGCTGGCCTCGGCCCAGGGCCTCCATGCTGGCGCCGTGCGAACGCAGGGGCATAGGGTCCACCGTTGTGATCAGCCAGACCCCTGACGACCAACTCCGTGCCATGGACAGCACCGCCGGATACGGCGAGGCCGCTGAAGCCTTGGCCGACCAGTACGAGAGCGTGACCTTCACCGAAGTCCACCGTGAGGTGCTGCACCTCTTCCCAGCGGAGCCTGGCTCGGTTCTGGATGTCGGGGCGGGGAGCGGGCGCGACGCCGCGGCTCTCGCCGCGCAGGGGCACCGGGTCGTGGCGGCGGAACCCACGACCGAGCTGCGCGAGCTCGGACAAGCCGTCCACGCCGGTCAGAGCATCGAGTGGCTTTCCGACGCCCTCCCGGACCTGCCGAGTCTGACGGCAGAGCAGCGCCGATTCGATCTGATCCTGTTGACCGCGGTCTGGATGCACCTGGACGAACAGCAGCGCGCGGACGCCATGACCACCCTCGCCGGACTCCTCGCCGAGCGGGGTCGGGTGATTCTCTCGCTCCGCCACGGACCCGTCCCCGCTGGTCGTCGTATGTTCGCCGTCACCGCGCAAGAGACCATCGAGCTTGCCCGCAAGCACGGCCTCGAAGTCCTTCACCTCGCCCAGCGCGAGGACCCGCATGCCCGGCCGGGAGTGACCTGGACCTATCTCGGCCTGCAACAGGAACGCCCTGCTGACTGATCAAGTGGCGCCCCGCCGCCAAGAACCGTCCGTTACCGCCAACACGGTTCTGTAGCCTGGCTGCTGGGGCAGGTGGGGGGAACATGTCGGACAGGTTCTTGCGTGCGTGGCGCGGGGGGCGAGCCTCCCGTCGCGCGCGCTGGGTCGCAGCCGGTTACGTCGTGGGCTTCGGGGAGGGCACCTGCTCGCACGCGTACTCCTTGTGCACCGGAGGGATACACGCCTTCAGCCGTGCCCCTGTACCGATCCAGGTGGTGTTCCACGCGATGCTGGCACTCGACGTGTTGGCCGTCGTGCTCACCGTCCGGGCGAGTCCGGCCGCGCCTCCGTTGGCGGCATTCGCGATATCGGCCGATGCGTTCGGTAACTGGTGGACCCAGGCCGGCAACGTGGTGCGTCATCCGCTCGACTACCTTGCCCCGTTCGGGCTGCTGCCGATCACACTGTTCGGTGTATTCGTCCTGGCCACCGCCATCCCGTTGCATCGGGCTCTCGCCGCGCCGCCGTCAGCAGCCGGTCAGACTCCGGAACAACTCGTCTAACTGAGCCAGGTCCGGTGCCGGCGCCGCCAGATCATGCGCCAGATCCAGAGCCCCAGCCCGACGACACCCGCGAGCAGCAGTCCCAGCGCCCGCAACCAGGCGTCCCCGCCTCCCCGCGGGAACACCTCGCCGTCGTAGGAGACGGCGGGCGCGCTGTCGCCGACCTGGCGCAGGTCGAAGCCGGCCATCGGTCTCATGCCGATCTCCGTCGGCGAGTTCGCGCCCGTGGGTGTGAAGTCGCCGACGTACTCGCAGTTCTTGCCGCAGCCGCCGACCTGACTCACGGTGAAGCGTCCTGCGGTGCCGGCGCCGTGCGCGACGGCCCAGCCCTCCATGACGGCGGGGATCCCGAAGCCGATGGCGAAGAGGCAGAGCCCCAGCATCGCCCAACGGGCGTAGGCCTGCTTCGCCCGACTCGACGCGCTCCCGTCCCGGTATCCGGCCATGTAGCCGTTCTTCGGATACAGATCGTCCTTGCCCACCCTTGCCCCCGTCTTCATCGCTCCCCCGGCTCCGGCGGCTCCGGCGAAGCCAGAAGACGATAGCGGACGCGCCGGAGGGCTGGAACACTCGTCCGCATGGACCCTTCCCTGACCGGCGAGGAGTACGAAGCGGTGCAGGCGGCCGTCGGGGAGGTCACGCGGCGCAGGGTCGACGGTACCGGGCGGACACTCAACTCGCTGCTGCATGCGTGGGCCGGGCTGGTCGCTGAGGTCGAGGTCGGCTACGGCTGGTGCGCAGCGGAGTTCAGCCACGACCGGTGGTGCCGCACCACCCTCGGGCAAGTCTGGCCGCTGCTGCCCGCGCGGGTGCGGGAGATGCGTCAGCCGATGCTCGACGCGCTCGACGACCGCTTCCGCGCCGCCACCGTCGCCTGGCCCGAACAGGAGCTGAGGGTGGCCCCCTGGTGGACGCTCCGCATCCCCCGCCGCCTCGCGCCCGAGTCCGAGGAGGGAGTGTCGGACCATGGCTGGCCCTGGGGCTGGGACATGATGCCGTTCCCCAGACCGGACGAGGTCGAGATCGTCGACCAAGCCTGTGAACCGGGCGTGTGAGTAGGCTCGGCGGATGCGCCGTTTCGCGGAGACCGAAGAGCTGTCAGCACTTGCCCGGGACGCATTGGGCACCGGATCCCGGGTCGTGGGCGTGGACCGCCTGCGTGGGGGGAGTAAGAAGGGTGTCTACCGGGTCCACGTCGACGGCTCGGCGGAGGCCACGAGCGTGATCGTCTACCGCTGGGCCGAGGCTGAGAACTTCTGGCCGGAGGGGGCTGGGCAGGACGCCGACAGTCCGTTCGCACCCGCGTCCGGGCTGGTGCCGTTCCTGGCGGCGCAGCGGCGGTTGGACGGGCTGGGGGTGCGGGTGCCGCGGGTGGTGCTGGCCGACGACAGCCGGACGAGGTACGAGGCGGACGTCGCCGTCGTCGAGGACGCCGGCCGGGGCACGCTCGAGGAGCTGCTGACGAGCGACCCCGTCAAGGGGACGGCGGCTCTGGGTGAGCTCGCTGAGATGCTGCACGTGATGCACCGGCAGCGCGGCCCGCGCTACGGCCGGCTCGACGTGCTCGAACGCGGGGGCCCGGTGAGCGGGACCTCCTGCGAGCAGGTGGTCCTGGGCCGCGCCCTGGCGGATCTGGACGAGGCCGCCGTCCGCGACGACCGGATGGCGTCGGCCGCCGGGGCGCTGCGCGACCGACTGCGGGAGCTCGCCGGGCGGGTCGCCCCGCGCACGGAGTACGGCGTGATCCACGGGGAGCTCGGTCCGGACCACGTGCTGATCGACGCCGACGGGCACCCGGTCCTCATCGACATCGAGGGCGTGATGTCCTTCGACGTCGAGTGGGAGCACGTGTTCCTGCGGATCCGCTTTCGCGAGCGGTACGACGCGCTTGACCGACCCGGTCTCGATCCCGACCGGCTCGCCCTCTACATGCTCGCGATGCGCCTCTCCCTCGTCGCGGGTCCGCTGCGGCTGCTCGACGGGGACTTCCCCGACCGGGCCTTCATGCAGGAGATCGCCGAGTACAACCTGAAGCAGGCGCTCGCCCTGGTCACCTGCCGCCCGTGAGGGGCCTCGGTCAGCTGCCTTCGGTGTGGCTGTTGTCGTTCCAGTGGGCCAGGGTGGGTTGGCCGTGTTCCCAGCCGAGGACGGACAGGGAGGCCGGGGAGAGTTCCAGTCGGGCGGCGAAGGAGACGTCGTTGCCGAGCCAGCGGGCGGCGACCGCGCGCAGGAAGTGGGCGTGGGCGAAGACCAGCACGTCCGTGGCCGCGGCACGCGACCAGGCGACGACGGCGTCGGCGCGGTCGGAGATCTCGGCCAGGGTCTCGCCGCCAGGCGTGCCGTCGCGCCACAACTGCCAGTCGGGGCGTTGCTGGTGGATCTGGTCGGTGGTCAGGCCCTCGTAGTCGCCGTAGTCGACCTCCACCAGCAGGTCCCAGTCGGTGGCGCGGTCGCCGAAACCGGCCTGGTCGCAGGTCTGGCGGGCGCGCAGCAGCGGGCTGGTGCGGATCTGGGCGTGCGGCAGGTCGTCCCACGGGGGCCGGTGCAGGCGCTGTCCGAGCAGCCGAGCCCGCTGACGGCCCTTGGGGAGCAGCGGGATGTCGGTGCGGCCGGTGTGGCGGCCGGTCAGGGCCCACTCGGTCAGGCCGTGGCGCGCGAGCAGCAGCCGATGCGGGGTGGGGGTCATGCGCCCTGGCCTCCTGACGACGACGGCTGATCCCTCGTTCATCAAAGCGGCACCCCCGCGCGCACAGCGCCACGCCGCACCACGACGTCCGGCAACACCACCCGCGCGGCCCCGCCGCTCGCGACCCGGTGCCGTCCGGCTCAGGCTCAGGCCGGCTCAGGCTCCGGCCTGCTCCGGCGTGCCCACCGGTTCCGGCCGCGCGTCGGCGGCGCGGCTGCGCTCGGCCCAGGCGGCGACCGGGGGTCCCGCCGCACCCACACCGGCGAGGAAGGCGCCGAGCAGCAGCCAGCCCGGCTGCCCCAGCGCCAGGACCACGCCCGTCAGCAGCAGCGGGGCGAGGGCCTGACCGGCGTCGAAGCCGATACCGAACAGGCCCTGGTACTGGCCCTGCGCATGCTCGGGCGCGAGGGTGAAGGCGAGCGTGAAGCCGCCGGAGGACTCCCACACCTCGCCGACGCTGTGCACGCAGACGGCCAGCACGGCGAGGACCGGTGCGACCCACGCGGGCACGTCGGCGGTCAGCGCCATGAGCGGACAACTCACCAGGAAGAGGAGGCCGGCCAGGCGGAAGGCGCGCCCGCCCTGCCCCGGGGTCTCGACCCTGGCGCCGAGCCGGCTCTGCAGCAGCACGCAGACGCCGCTGTTGACGGCGTAGAGCGCGGCCACCGTCCAGCGCGGCGCGTCGGTGTGGGCGGTGAGCCAGATCGGCAGCAGCAGCGAGACCGTCTGGTACTGCAGACCCATGGCGCTGTAGAGGGCGACGAACGACACGTAGGGGCGGTCGGCCAGGACGGACCAGCGGCGGTGTTCCGCGGGCCGGGGCAGGGGCCGGTAGTTCGGGACGCCGCGGAGCGCGATCAAGCCGGCGCAGGCGAAGCTGGCGGCGTTGGCGAGGATCAGCGCGGTGTAGGCGGTGCGCGTGCCGATCTGAATGGCGACGGCCGCGCCGAGGGTGCCCACGACGACGCCGAGGTTGACGAAGGTGCGCAGCCGGGCCCGGAAGGCGGCGGGACGTTCGCCGCCCGCCCGCGCGACGACGGCGCCCCCCGCGGCGCCGCTCGCCGTGGCGGCGAGCCGGTCCAGGGTGGCGACGAGGGTGAACGCGAGCCAGCTGTGGAGGGTGACGAAGGCCGCCATGGTGACGGCCTGCAGCGCGAGGGCCGTGAGCCAGACGGTGCGCGGCCCGTACCGGTCGGCGAGGTTGCCTGCCGGGATGCCGGCCAGCAGGCCGCCGAGGCCGGCGATCGTCAGTCCCGCGCCGACCTGGGTGGCCGGCAGGTGGACGACGAGCGTGAAGTAGAGGATCGCGGCGGTGTTGAAGAGGCCGTTGCCGACCCTGCTGACGAAGCTGCCGACGATCAGGGCGCGCTGCGCGCGGGCGGTCGGCTCGCCGGCTGTGTCGTCCCCGGCTCCGCCCCTGATCATGCCGCCCAGGCTAACAGGGACGTTTCAGCAGGTCGGCGGGGTGGCGTCAGGAGGATCCGGTCGTGGTGTGGCTGCCGCCCTGGCCACCTGGGAGGCCCGGGGCCTGGACTCCCCCGGAGCCGGCGCCGGGATGCTCCGTGAACCCGCCACCGCCACCACCGCCGGAACCGTGGGCGGGGAGGAGCGCGGCGAGGTCCGGCAGGGCGTGCGCGTAGCCGAGGCCCAGCACGAGCGCCGCGGCGGCGGAGCCGACGATCGTCCAGCGCGTCATGGCGCGCACGTGGTGCAGCCCGGCGTCGCGGCGGCCGAAGGGGTCGGGCGAACGGGGGGATCGGGAGGGGTGGATGGCGGACACGTCGCTCTCCTCACCGGACTGCCGGACTCGGGGCCTTCGCTCTCCAGTGTGAGCAGGCGAACGTGAAACGAGGATTCGGATCTGCTTCAGATCCCGTAAAGATCCGCGGCCGGGTGCGGCGCACATCGAAAGTTCACACGGCGGTCACCGCGGCGAGGCCCGCGGAGGGCACGTGTGGGCTCCGACGGGGTAGCAACATCGGGACGACGCCGAGATGGAAGGGGATCGACGCGGCCCATGAGCGACCACACCTGGCGCACCGGTTTCACCCGGTGGATCGAGCAGCAGGCACGGGACAACGGCGTCGTCGACCGGGACATCCCCGAGGCGTTGCTGTGGTGCTGGAGTACCACCGCCCGCACCACCGGGCTGGACCCGGAGGACATCGTGGACATCGCCCGCTGCACGGGCGCGTCGCTGAACGACGTGGTCGCCGCCTACCAGCGCGACCACCACGAATGGACCGCGGACCAGGCCGTGTTCGACCAGCCGGACCTGGCCGACCTCGACGCCCATCTCGACGCCGTCGCCCGGGGCTGGCCCTCCCCCTGACCCCGCCGGGTCAGCGGCGGGCCGTGGCCAGCAGGGCCCTGTGCGGGAGGACCAGGCGGCCGTCGTCGCCCAGATACTCCCGGCACAGCAGGTCGTAGTGCCGCCTCGCCTCCGCCCGGACCGGTGCGGGCTGACTCACCAGCAGCTGCCCGATGGAGGCCACTCCGGCGGCAGGTCCGCTCCACCACTCGTCCGGCGCGGCCCGGTGGTCCCAGGCGAGTGTGCTGCTGGTCGGCCCGCGCAGGCCGGCAGCGTCGAGCAGGCCGGTGAGGCCGTCGGGGGTGCGCGGGAAGTCGTCCTCGGCGGCGAGCGGCGCCAGGTGGGCCGGCCTGACGGCGCCGGCCGCCTCCATGGCCCGACCGAGCAGCTCCTGGCCAGGGGCGCCGGGGGCGCACCAGATCGTCAGGCCGATCCGGCCGCCCGGCCGCACCACACGGCGCAGCTCGGCGAGCGCGTCCCGTGGACGGCCGACGTGGTTGAGCACGAAGTTGGCGACGGCCGCGTCGAAGGCGCCGTCGGCGAAGGGCAACGACGGCAGGACGGCGGTGTGGACCTCGGCCGCGGGGGCGGCGCGGCGTGCCAGCGCGACCATGCCGGGCTCCGCGTCGATCGCGGTGACCCGCGCGCCACGCTCGCAGGCGGCCGCGGCGACGGCTCCCGTCCCGGTGCCTACGTCGAGGACACGGGTGCCGGCGCCCACCGCCGCGGCGTCGAGCAGGTGCGGGACCGTGTGGGCGCACAGCCGGGCGAAGCTGCCCGCGTACGCGTCGGCGCGTCCGCCCCACATCCGACGCTCCGCCGCGTCGAAAGCCGTCTGCTGCACGGTCATCGCCCCCACCCCACGCCGTCCGTGCGATCGGGACGACCTTATGCCAGGGGCGCTGTGTCACCGTCCAGGCGGGTGAAGGACATGCGCCAGTTGTGCACCCACGTGCTGCCCTCGTCGAAGGAGAAGAACTGCTCCCACCGCGCGGTGTCGCCGTCCTCCACGGTCCACTCGAAGCGGACCGAGACCGGCGTGCCGTTCACCACGTCCGCGCCATGGAAGTCACCGCGCTTGCCGTTCCAGCGTCCGGAGACCGGGGAGTCCAGATGGCCGGGTGCGGCGGTCGAGGCCCACCAGATCCGCCACAGTCCGGCCTCGACATCGAACAGCCGGACGGACATCCCCTCGAAGGACCGGCCGTTGGGCATCGACTCGACCCTCAGGTTGTCCACGTTGCCAAGGCCCCCGAGGGTCTGGCGCATCCACTGGACGCCCTCGAACTCGACCCACTCCTCGCAGGTGGGATCGGTCATGTCGGCCAGCTTGCGGTGGTGGACCCGCCAGGTGCCGGCAAGGAAGTCGAAGTCGTGGCGGCCGTCGTCGACCGGCGGGTTCGTCGTCTGCGTGGTCATGTCCCCACGATCACCCAGGTCCACTGACATCCTCTGTCAGGGGACCTCGAAGCGGAAGAGATGCCCGGCGAACGGCCCTCTGCGAGGATGTGCGATGAATCGTCATCAGGCAGGAGGACGAATGCCGTACGCCGTCGACTTCGTGAACGTGTCCACCGTCGGGCTGGAGTCCTCCCCGGTCGCGGAGGCCCTTGCGGGCCTGCGGGCCAACGAGGCGAGGTACTACAAGAACAAGTACGACCACGTCTTCACCGTCACCCCGGCCGCCGAGGCCCCGCAGGTGCTGGAGTGGGTGACGCGCATCCTCGCCGAGGAGCGCGACATCGCCATCGCCTCCCCCGCACTGGAGGTCACCTCCTTCGAGGTGGACGGCCTGCGGATGGCGTACGTGTTCTACGAGTCCGGCCTGTCGATCAACGTGATGTACGGCCTCGAGGACGGCAAGAAGCGCGCGGTCGGGTTCAAGCTCTCGCAGGGCATGGAGGTGCCCGAGGAGCTGTCGACCCGCTTCAAGTTCGCACGCCAGAAGTCGAAGCTGGCCGGCGAGATCCGCGGCTCCTTCTTCGTGATCAAGGGCGAGTACTGACGTAACGAGGGCGCCTCAGGTCGCCGGGCGGAGCGTGATCGCGCGGGCGGCGACTGCGTCGAGGATCAGGGCGAGGGTCGTCTCGAACTGATCGTCCGCGTCCGCCTCGGCCAGGAACGGGGCCACCGCGGCAAGGTTGGGGTACTGCGCCGGGGAGACCGCCAGGTACTCGCGGCGCCAGGCCATCCGGTCGCCCTCCTGGGACTGGCTGTCCAGCGCGGCGAATGCCGCCTCGTACGCGGACAGCGCCATGGCCGTGTCGACCAGGGAACGGTAGTAGCGGGCCGCGTCCCGGTCGGCGAAGCCGGCCTCGCGCAGGGCGCCGATGACCACGTCCGCGCCGTGGAACTCGGCGCCGCGCCGGGAGACGCGGGTGGCCACCAGCACGGCCACCTGGGGGTGGGCCAGGCACGCCGCCCGCACGCGGCGGGCCAGCGACTCCAGCGTCTGCCGCCACGACTCGGCCGGCACGAAGCCGTCCATGGCCTCCTGGATCAGCCGCTCGGCGAGCCCCAGCAGGATTTCGTCCTTGCCGGAGAAGTGCCGCAGCACGGCCGTGTGGTTGGCGCCCAGGTCCGCGCCGAGCCGACGCAGCGTCAGCGCGTCGGGGCCCTCGCTCTCGACGATGGCGAGCGCGGTGTCCAGGATCAGCGTCTGGTTCAGGGACGTGGACGGCGGCCGTCCGCGCCGGGGCTTCGCCTTCGGCGCGGCTTCCGTCCCGCTCTGCGTCATGGCGGCCATCCTATCGGCCTGCCGACGGCCGCCACGCGGCTGTTCGCCCGGGCCGCTCAGGCCTCCGACCGCAGGTGGGCGACCACGGCGCGCAACGCGGCGACGGTCTCGGCGTCACGCTCGGGGTCGTCCGCGACGGGCCAGGCGCTCGTCTTGACGACCACCACGTCCGCCTCCGGATCGACCCAGAGGTACTGGCCGTGGATGCCCAGGCCGGTGAAGCCGCGCTCCGGACCCGCCACGGTCCACCACTGGTTGGCGTAGCCGTAGTGCGCGGGCGTCGTCGCGCCGAGCGCGCCGACGGCGAGGTGGGGCAGGTCCGTGCCGCGGCTGCGGTCGACCCACGCGGCGGGCACGATCTGCTCGCCGTCCAGGGCGCCGCCGCGGGCCATCAGCAGGCCGAGCCGGGCGAGGTCGCGCACGGAGGCGTTGAGCGAGCCGCCGCCGAGGGCGGTGCGGGGGCGGCCGCGCGTGAGGAAGTAGTAGGCGTCGCGCTCCGCGCCGATCGGATGCCAGAGCCGCTCGGCGGCGTAGTCGGCGAGCGTCCGGCCGGTCGCCGCCTCCAGGACCCAGCCGAGCACCTGGGAGTCGAGCGTCGAGTAGTTGAACACCGTGCCGGGCTCGGCCGCGCGCGGCAGGGAACGCAGTACCTGCAGGACCGATCCGCCGCCGGTGACCGCGCGCTCGAAGCGGGCGAAGGCGGCCTGCGGATCGGCGTAGTCCTCGGTGAACTCGACCCCGCTGCTCATGTGCAGGAGGTCCGCGACTGTCGGGCCGTCGTAGGCGGTGCCGGCGAGGTGGGGCAGATGGGAGACCGCGGTGTCGTCGACGCCGGCCAGAACCCCGTCGTGCAGGGCGATGCCGACGAGCATCGAGGTGACCGACTTGGTCAGCGAGAACAGCTGGAAGCGCGCCTCGGGTGAGGCGAAGCGGCCGGGATAGCACTCGTGCACCAACTCCCCGCGGTGCAGCACGGCGAAGCCCGTCGTGTGCGTGGCGGCGTGCAGGTCCGCGAGGGTGCGCTCGCGTCCGGCGTGCGCGTAGGTGACCTCGAGCGGGCGGGGCGCGTGGCGCAGCGGCCTCGGGTCCGGCGGGCGAGCGACGGTGGCGGTCGGCATCAGCGCCGACATGTGGGTGAACGTCCACTCGTTGAGCGGGCGCGACGTGGCAAGGTCGCCCTGGTGCCGCCAGAGCCACGCGGCTCCCGCCGCGACACCTGCCACCGCCGCGCCCGCGGCGAGCGTTCCGCCCCAGCCTGCTGGCTCCACGTTTCTCTCCCGTCCTATTTCTGAACCCATGGTGACACCGATGGTTCACACGGGCAAGGCGGACAGGATACCGGGGCCCTCCGTCCTGCGGGCGAGGACGTTCGGCCTTGCAGACAAAGGCGATTGGGCGTTCTAGCCTGCAGATGTCGCCCCGCCGAACACGAGGAGTTGGTTCGATGTCCTCTCCGCAGCGCACCCTGGTCCTGCTCAAGCCCGACGCCGTGGCCCGGGGCCTGGTCGGCGAGATCCTCTCCCGGATCGAGCGCAAGGCGCACTGGCGGATCACCGCCCTGGAGCTGCGCACGTTGGACGCCGCCACGTTGGAGCAGCACTACGCCGAACACCTCGACAAGCCGTTCTACGGGGAGTTGGTGGACTTCATGTCCTCCGGGCCCTCGATCGCCGTGATGGTCGAGGGCGAGAGCGTCGTCGAGGGCGTCCGCCTGTTGGCCGGTCGCACCAACCCGCTCCAGGCGGGACCCGGCACGATCCGGGGCGACTACGCCAGCCACGTCCAGGAGAACCTGATCCACGCCTCGGACTGCGTGGACGCCGCCGAACGCGAGATCAAGATCTTCTTCCCCGGCCGCGCCTGAGCCCCCCGCCCGAAGCTCCCCCTGACCGGGGCCACGCCTACGGCTACGGCTTGCGGCCCACGGCCGCCAGGCCGTTGAGGCGGGTGGGCGGCGTGACGACCTCCGGATCGGGACGCCACGCCGGGGTGGCCACGAGGCCGGGGGCGACGAGCTCCCAGCCGCGCAGCATGTCGGCGATCTCGGTGCGGCTGCGCAGGTGGATCTGCGCCACGTCCTGGGAGTAGAGGCGGGCCGCCTCGAAGGTGCCGGGGACCCGGGAGGCGTCCTCGGCGTGGGTGAGCGCCACGAAGCTGCCCGAGGCAACGGCCTCGCGGTAGCCGGCCACGACGCCGGCCGGGTCGTCGCGGTGGGGCACGAAGTGGAGCACCGCGATCATCAGCAAGGCGGTGGGCCGGTCCAGGTCGAGCAGGCGGCGCGCCTCGGCGCAGTCCAGGACGGAGGCGGGGTCGCGCAGGTCCGCGGCGACGGAACCGGCCGTCGCCGCCGGGACGAGCGACCGGTTGTCGGCGGCGACCGTCGGGTCGCTGTCCACGTACAGGACCCTGGCATCGGCGCCGAACTCCTGGGCGACCAGGTGCACCGCGCCTGCCGTGGCCAGGCCGGAGCCGAGATCGACGAACTGCCGCACCCCCTCGTCCAGGAGGTACCGCACCGCGCGTCGGACGAACGCGCGGTTGTGGCGGACGACCGTCGGGAAGTCCGGCATCACGTCGGCGATCCTGCGGGCCACCTCGCGGTCCGCCTCGACGTGATGCGTGCCGCCTAGGAAGAAGTCGTAGACCCGCGCGATGCTGGGCCGCCCGGGGTCGATCCCGGGCGGGAGCGGGTCACGCGTCATCGCCGACTCCGTGCGTGCTGCGGCGCGCCGTGTCCCTGCCCCTTTCCGTGGGCGCTGCCGCTGACGCCGTGCCCGGCCGGCGGGTCGGGGTGGAAGGTGGCGGCGACGGCGTACCAGTCGCTGCCGTTGGCGAGCGTGAAGCGCGCGTTCTGCGGGCCCGCCGCGCTGGAGAGGATGCCGGCGATGTCGGTGGACCGGCTGCCGTTGAAGACCTGGAGGGTGTAGGGCACGCCCTGGCTGCTGCCGGGGGTGACGGTGAGCGGCTGGCCTCCGGTGATCAGACCCGCCACCACCAGCTCGCCGCCGACGGCGGCCGGGGTGGAACCGGAGTCGACGGTGGTGCTGTTGCCCTCGCCGACGGCCATCTGGTCCAGCGATCCGGTGGCCGCGACGTCGGAGTACTCCGCGAGCGCGCCGGGCAGGTAGGTGGCCGCCGAGGCGGACAGGGTGACGGTCAGGGAGGGGGCCGCCTTGGCGTTCTGGACGTAGTAGAGGGCGATGTCGCCGCCGCCGTTGGTGAAGTGCTCGGACTGGGGCGCGCGGGTCCAGGCGCCGTTGACGTTGTCGGAGACCTGCACCTGGCCCGGCGCGTCGTACTGGGCGAACCAGCCGACCAGCAGGTGCCCCGCCGTCACCGGCGAGGTCAGCGTCAGGGTCGCCGTGGTGGTGCGGGTGCCGGGCGAGTTGGCCGCGCCCTGGACGAACGAGGGCGAGGCCGCCGGGGTGGTCAGTTGGACCGGTGCGGACTGGGCGGAGTGCAGACCCGCGCCGTCGAAGGCGTCGACGGTGTAGCTGTAGGCGGTGTTCGCGGCGACGGTCGGATCGGTGTAGCTGGTGGTGCTCGCGCCGGTCGTCGCCAGGACGGCGCCGTTGCGGTACACGGTGTAGCCGGTCACCGCGACGTCGTCGGTGGACGCGGACCAGGCGAGGCTGACGCTGCCGGCGGCGATGCTGGTGGCGTGCAGGTTCTGCGGCACGGTCGGCGGCAGGATGTCCACGGTGGTCGGTCGGAAGGTCGCGACGACCGCGTACCAGTCGGTGGAGGACCCCAGGGTCGCGGTGCCGTGCTGGGCGCCGGCCGCGCCCGAGGCGATGTCCTCCTCGAAGGCGGAGCCGGAGGCGGTGTGGTTGCGGGCCGTGTAGGCGAGGCCGCCGCTCGTGCCCGGCGTGACGCTGCCCGGGTTGCCACCGGTGATCAGCGCGGAAAAGACCAGCTCGCCGCTCGGGACGGACGGGGTCGCACCGGTGTCGACGACGGTGCCGACGCCGCGGCTGGAGAGGACCTGGTCCAGCGGTCCGGCAATGGCGACACCCGCGTACTCGGCCAGCGAGCCCTGGAAGTACGCGGGGGCGCTCGCGGTCATCGTCACGGTCAGGCCGCTCGAGGCCTTGGCGTTCTGCACGTAGTAGAGCGCGATGTCACCGGAGTCGTTCTGGAAGGCGGTCGAGCCCGGTGCGCGGGTCCAGGCGCCGTTGACGTTGTCGGAGACGCGGACCTGGCCGGCGGCGTTGTACTCGGCGAACCACCCGACCAGCAGGTGCCCCGACCCGACGGCGCCGGTGAGGCTCACCGAGAGGGAGGCGACGCGACTGGAGGTGGTGAACGCCGTCCCCTGCACGTAGCCGGGCGCCGCCTGCGCCTGGGTCGGGACGGCCGCGAACCCCAGCAAGGCGAGGGCCACGACGAGGATCCAACGGAGGGTCAGTCGCAGTCTCGCCATGGTGCCGCCCGTCTTCCGGTCGATCTGGGTTCCGTCTGGGCCAGTACAAGCCCCGCGCGGGACGGGCACCAGCGCTGTAGGGCAGTCCGGGTTCACGTTCACGCGGCCGGCGTAGTGGCCGTGTCAACCGATTACGGCATATCGGACATATAAGCAAAGTCTTGACAAAGCAGAGCAAAATACCTTGACACCCGCCCGCGCGAGCGGGAATGCTGAGCCACCTGGCAGTGCTTTCCTCGTGGGGCTATTGAGGCTGTTGATGAGGGTCTGGAGGCCGCCAGCCGTGGTGGTCGACGCCGAGAGCGTCTGAGAGCGACCGGCGCTCTTCGGTTGCGGTGACGAGAGTGGGCTTCGAGCCCGCCGTCGCAGCCCGTCGGCCCCTTCTCCTTCATCCTGCAGGGCAGGTCCCCGCCACCCGGCGGCCGGGCCCCCTTGTCGTTCCTGGGCGACACCCCTTCTCCGGGTGAAGCCCCGTGCCTTGCGAGGCAACTGTCCATGACTACCCCGATGTCCCCCTGGAGCACCCTCCAACTCCCCAACCAGGCACCGCCCGACCCGCAGGAAGGAACCGACCCGCCGACGCCGCTCGTGCTCGGCGACGGGCACCGGCTGCTGCTGGACGCGCTCGCCCTGGCCCTCGCCGACCGCGGCTTCCACGTCCGCGCCACCGCCACCACCTGCGCGGAAGTGCTGCGCACCGCCCTGGAGTTCCAGCCCGCGGTGTGCCTGACGGAACTCCACCTCGCCGACGGTTCCGCGCTGGACCTGATCGGCCGGCTGCACGCCGAGGCACGCGCGGTCCGGGTCCTGGTTCTCTCCACCGACGCCGAGCCGGCGTCCGTCGCTGCCGCGATCGAGGCCGGAGCGGTCGGCTACCTGACCAAGGACCAGAGCATCGACGCGATCGAACAGGCCCTGGGTCGCATCCTGCACGGCGAGTTGGTGCTGACACCCGCCCTGAGCCGCGACACCCTGCGCCACCTGAGGCGCGAACGCACCGAGCAGGACGATCCCCTGCGGTGGCTCACCCAGCGCGAACGCCAGGTCCTGGAACGCCTCACCGAGGGCGACGGCACCGCCGAGATGGCGCGCGTCCTCGGCATGGCCTCGAACACGGCACGGACGCACGTCCAGAACGTGCTGGACAAGCTGGGCGTGCACTCACGTCTGGAAGCCGTCGCGATGGCTCACAAGGCCGGCTTGGTCAGACAGTGAGGCTCAGTCGCCCCCTCCAGGTGCGCGGGGAACCGGCACCCCTGGAGGGGGCGACTCACGGGGCCAGGCCCGCTCGGCGGGCCAGGGCGACCGCGGCGAGCGAGGAGTGGACGTCCAGCTTGGCGAGGATGTTCTGCACGTGGGTACGGACCGTGCGGGGTGAGACGAAGAGCTGCTCGGCGATCGCGCAGCGGGTCAGGCCCGCGCAGAGGAAGCCGAGAACCTCCAGCTCGCGCGGGGTCAGCGCCGCGGCCAGGCGTGCGCCCTCGTCCAACTCGCCGCGGGCCCGGGACAGTTCCCGCAGCACCGCGGTGAGCAGGCGCGGCGGGATCCAGGTGTCCCCGCGCCGCACGCCGTCCAGGACGACCAGCAGCTCCGGCAGCGGGCAGCTGCGCGGGACCCAGCCCCGGACCCCTGCCCGGACCGCCGCGCACAACAGGGACGGGTCGTCCTGACCCACCTGCTCGTCGTCGCCCAGCAGCACGACGGGGACGTCGGCACGGCCGACCCAGTCCCGCAGGCCCGCCGGCAGATCCTCGGCGAGCAGGCCCACGTCGAGCAGGGCGACGTCCACCCGCGAGGCGGCGATCCGTCGGGCCTCCTCGCTGCCGGTGGCCGGCTCCGCGGCCAGCCCGGCCCGGCGCAACCCCAGCGCAAGGGCCTCGCCGACGGTACGGTGACGGTCCGCTACCAGGACACGGACGAGGGTGGCGTTGTCGCTGCTGGTCATGGATCAAGGCTCGGTCGCACGGACGGCCGCCACCAGCGTCGAACGTCGCAGGCGCCCCTACTGGGAGCTACGCAGGCGGCCCTGCGTCAAACACCGTAGGGCCCCGGCCCGATCCCGTCCTAGCCTGGGATCGCAGGGGTTCTGACGTGGCGCCCGGCGCCGCGCCGGGCCGCCTGCTCCCGTCCTTGGAGGTGTGCTCATGCAGGGCACCGCCCTCGCAGGGCGTGCCTCGCTGACCGCCGTCGCCGCCGCCCTGCTCGTGCTGATGGTCCAGACCGCCTCGGTGAGCGATCCGGTCCAGATCGGCACCCCCACCACGACGCCGCCCGCGGCCAGGCCCGGCACGGTGACCCTGCACGAGGCGTCGAACACCAACTTCGACGCGGCTCTGGGCTTCGGTCCGGGAGCGTTGGGCTTCAACCTGGCCGAGGTCGCCACCACGGCGGAGCTGGACGCGCTGCCCAGCGGCGTCAAGGCGCTGATCTGGGTGGGCCGGTGCGACGGGGTCACGCCGGCGTTCGAGAACGCGGTCCAGCCCTACCTGGACTCCCCCAAGGTGTTCGGCTACTACCTGATGGACGAGCCGGACCCGAACGGCCGGTGGAAGCCGGAGTGTCCGGCGGGCAACCTGGCCGCGGAGAGCGACTACCTGCACCAGCACTCCCCCGGCCGGCACACCTTCTTCCTGATGATGGACCTCGGCATGGCCGCCGCACCCTCCTACGTGAACCGCGGCGACTTCTACAGCCCGTCCAACACCCACATCGACCTGGTCGGTATCGACCCGTACCCGTGCCGCGCCGAACTGCACGGCTGCGATCTCAACCAGATCAGCACCTTCCTGCAGGCGGCCCAGGCCGTCGGCTGGCCGCTCTCCTCCGTGGTCCCGGTCTACCAGGCCTTCGGGGGCGGCGGGTGGCGGGACGACGAGGGCGCTCCCTGGCTGCTGCCGACGCCGGACCAGGCGGCGCAGATGATGGCCGTGTGGCGGCAGTTCGTCCCCGATCCGGTCTTCGACCAGGCGTACAGCTGGGGGACGCAGAAGAACGACACCACGCTGGTGAACGCACCGGCCGCGCTGCGTGCGGTGTTCGCCCAGCACAACGCGTCGGGGACCGCGCAGCCCGCGCCGTCCCTCGTCGCCGGGGCCGCCGGGGCTCAGGGCGTGCGAAGCGTCCTGCCGAGCACGACCGCCGCGGTCCGCAGCAGCAGCCCGAGGTCGGTGCGCAGGCGACGGTCCGCCAGGTAGGCGAGGTCGAGGGCGAGTTTCGGGTGCAGCTGGTGGGCCGCGTACCAGGCGTCCGGGTCGGCGACCGTGCACAGCTCCTCGGTGCAGCCGGCGCCGTAGAGCGCGCCGGGGCCGAGGACGCCGGGTCGGGTGCGCAGGATCTCCCGTTCGCGCGGCGTGTAGAAGCGCAGGAAGCGCTCCACCTCGGGGCGCGACCCGATCAGCGTCATGTCACCGCACAACAGGTTCACCAGCTGCGGTAGTTCGTCGAGCCGGGTCTCGCGCAGCCAGTGGCCGACGGCGGTGATCCGCGGATCGGTGCTGCCGCCGACGGCAGGACCGGCGCGGTCGGCGTCGGCGACCATGGTGCGCAGCTTCCAGATGGTGAACGGCTCGCCGAAGCGGCCGACCCGCTGCTGCCGGTAGATCGCCGGTCCGCGGCTGGTGAGCTCCACGACGAGCACGCCGAGCAGCAGGAACGGCGACAGCACGACGAGCAGCACGAAGGCGACCACGAGGTCCACACCGCGGCGCCGCCAGGTGTCCTGGCGGATCTCCCCGGCGGTGGCGGCCGGAGCCCGCACGGTGGGCCGGAGCGTGGCGGCGCCCCGGTGGGGAAGCCGGGGCTCGGGAACGGTGGAGGCGGCCATCGGTCACTCCTCCTTCTCGTCCGCGCGCCGGGCGACGGCGCGGCTGATCGTGGTGAGCATGCAGGTGGTGACGAGGTAGGCCGCGCTGGACGCGACGGCCGCGCCGACGGCGCCGTGGCGCGGGATGAGCAGGACGTCGAGGACCACGGTGATGACGACGCCCATGCCCATGCCGAGCGAGTTCGCCCCGGGGCGGCCGGCCCCGCACAGGTAGGCGGAGGAGACGGCGGCGGCGCCCTCGACGGCGAGGCCGATCAGCAGGATCAGCGCGGGCACCACCGCGCCGTGGAACGCCCGTCCGTACAGGACGGGCAGAGCGACCACGGCGGCGCCCGCGACGACGGGCGTCAGCAGCAGGGTGCCGAGGAGGGCGCGCGGCAGCAGATGGCGGGCGTCGGCGGCGGCCTCGCGGGGCTCCTCGCGGGCGAAGCGCGGATACAGCACGTAGTTCAGCGCGGCGGCGGGCAGGCGCATCAGCTCGGCGAACTTCGACGCCACCGCGTAGACGCCCAGCACCGCCGGCCCGGCGATGGCGCCCAGGACGACGAAGTCGAGGCGCAGGTTGACCAGCATCAGCACGTTGCCGAGTTGGCCCCTGGCGCCGTAGCGCAGCACCTCCCCCGCGACGTCGCGCGAGGGACGGGCCCAGTCGCGTCCGAAGCCGGTGAGCGCGAGCCGGGCGAGCCCCGTGACGGTTGCGGCGAGGCCGCCGACGACCATGCCGGCCGCCACGGCCTCGATGCCGCGCATCCCGAGGGCGAGCGCGCCGGCATAGGCGGGCAGGAAGAGCAGTTCCTCGCAGACGATCACCAGGTTCGCGCCGCGCATGTCGGCACGGCCCTGACAGCAGGCCTTGGCCCAGACGGTGAGCAGCTGAGTGGCGACGGTGACCCCCATGAACGCGATCAGCGTCTTGGGCAGCGCCGAGAAGAGCGCGCGCTGCAGCAGGGGTGTCATGGCGACCCACAGCGCGGTGCCGAGCAGGGCGCTCGCCACGCCGAGGAGGGTGAGGGTGGGCCGCAGCCGTCGGTCGTCCGGACGGGCGGCGAGGAAGTAGGTGGAGGCGACGGGCAGGCCGCAGCTGACGACGACGCCGACCAACCAGGGCAGCACCCGCAACAGCGTGTACTCGCCGAGGACCGCCGCGCCGGACAGGCGCGCCACGAGCAGGCTGGCGACGGACACCACCAGCAGCGCGGCACCCTGCGCGGCCAGGTTGGTCGCCATGCTGCGCCGCCCGAGTCCGGCGGTGCCGGTCCCGCCCCGCGGGCTCTGCGTCGTCCCGGCGGGGGGCCGCGCCGAACCTCGACTCCCTCGGCCACCGGCCGCCTGCGGCGGGCCGGACGGCCGGATCGCCGGTGGGGACGGTGCGGCGCCGAGGGGCACACGGCCCGGCGCGCCGAGGCCCGCGCCCGTGGTACTGCCGCGGCTGACGCCGCTCCCCGGCCGTGCGCCCGCCTCCCCGCCCCGAGCGGGGCCGGGGTCGAGCCCTCCAGGACCTCCCGGGTCGCCGACGCCCGTGCCCGGCGCCCCCGGCCTGGCTTCGGCACCCCGAACAGGGCCGGGATCGAGCCCTGCAGGACCGCCCGCGTCGCCGGCGCCCGTGCGGGGCGGAAACAGCCCCGCCTCCCCGCCCCGGGCAGGGCCGGGGTCGAACCGCGCGGGACCGCCCGGCGTCCTCAGCCCGGCTTCGCCGCCCCGCAGGGGGCCGCGGCCGATGCGTGCGAGCGTGCCGAGGCCTCCCGCACGCTCGGCGACGAGCTCCCGCGCCGGCCCCGCGGCCAGGACCGCGACGAAGGCCAGCAGGATCCAGACGAACCGGAAGTGCAGCACCTGGTAGTACGCGCCCGCCACGCCCATGGCCAGCAGCGCCGCGACCAGGCCCGCCGGGCGAGGCACCTGCGTGCCGAACGCACCGCGGCCAGGAGGCGCGCGCAGGACCCGGCTGGAGCGCAGGAACCCCGCCAGGACCAGCATCACGATGCCGATCACGCCGAGCGGGCCGCGTTCGGTCAGGGCCGCCAGGTAGTCGTCGTGGGCTTCCTTGGCGTAGGGGTACTGGCGATCGGTCAGCAGCTGCTTGGTGGTGCGCGGGCCGCTGCCGAGGACGCCGTCGGAGAAGTAGAGCTGCATGGACTCAGCGATCAGCGTCGAGCGCTGCGAGGTGCTGTTGTCGCTGCGGCCGATCGAGTTGACCAGCAGCGGCTGGCCGGACTGCGCGGCCCAGTTCTGCACGGTGCCGAGCGGCACGGCGTTCAGGGCCGTCGTCAGCAGCGCGGCGGTGACCAGGACCATGGCGATGGCGGGTACCAGCCCGTGTCGGCGCCACATCCGCACGGCCGCGACGAAGACGACGGCGATGACCAGCTCCAGCAGCCCGCCGTTGGACTCCGAGAGGGCGAACGCCCACAGCAGCAGCGTGTATCCGGCCAGTCGCGCGGCACGGCGGCGCGGCCTGCAGGTGGCGTAGACGACGAGGATGGCCACGACCCAGTACGCGGCGGCGTAGTTGGGGTCGCCGAAGGTGAACAGCAGGCGGTTGCCGTCGGCCTCGGAGATCCCCTCGATGGCGCTGATGTGGGCCACGGAGGCGAGGTCGAGCAGGGCGGCCCAGCCGATCGCGGAGTAGGCGAACGCAGCCGTCAGGGTGCCGAGGACGTGCGGGCGGCGGCCGAGGTTGTAGAGGGCGGCGGTCCAGGCGATCAGCACCAGGTCCTGGACGAGCTGCAGCAGCGAGGTGCCGGGCAGCGGCCCGGCGAGTCCGGCGATGCCGCCGCCGATGATCAGCAGGGCCATCGGCAGCACGTAGGGCGCGCCGAGGCGGCGTCCGCTGGTGGCCGCCCAGACGCCGGTGAACAGCAGCGTGGCGAGGGTGAAGAGGTCGACGGGCGAGGTGTGGCCGGGGCCGGTCGGCTGCAGGATCGGCTGGAACACCATCGCCAGCGCCGCGGCCACCACGGCCGCCCGTTCGGCGGTCCCGCGCCGTGGCGGCCCTGCGGGCAGCGGCTCGGGCGCGAGCTCGGGGCGGGGGCCGGGGTCGGTCCGCGGCGGCAGAAGAGTCGTCGTCACGCCGTCACCCCCCCGCCGGGGCCTGCCTCGCTGAGGCGGTCGAAGACCGCCAGCACCTGTGCGCGGTAGGTCGGGTCGGTGGCCTCGGCCGCGAGTGCGGCGGTCTCGGCGAGGACGGCGTCGCGGGCACAGTGGGCCGGGACGCCGGCGCGGGTGAGGGCGCGCTCGAGCGAGGCGCGGACGAGGTCCGGGTACCAGCCGGACCCGTCCAGGGCGTAGGCGACGCACGCGGCGGGGTCCCCGGCAAGGAGGCCGGGGTGGCCGCGGATCCGGTGGCCGGGGCGGGTGTGGCCGTCGAGGTACTGGGAGTAGCCGAGGACGAGGCGGGCAGGGTCCCGGATCGGGCTGCCGGTGGGCGCCGAGCGCTCCCAGTCGACGACGCCGCTGACCGTACCGCCGCGCAGCAGGATGTTGCCCGGCCAGTAGTCGCCGTGCACGGCGACCTGGCGAGCCTGATGCCGGCGCAGCCGGCGCCGCAGCACCGCGAGCCGCTGCAGGCGCGGGTGCGCGCTGTCGTGCTCGGCGAGGGCGTCCAGCACGCCGGGGGCCAGATCGAGGGGCGCCGGGCGGCCGGCCGTCGCGGACTGGAAGGCGGCAAGCCAGGCCTGGGCGGCGGCGAGGTCGGCGCGGACGGTCTCGGGATGGGCGGTGTGCCCGCGGCGGTGGTAGTCGACCAGCATGGGGGTGCCGGGTTGGGCGGTGGTGACCAGGGCGGGCTGGCCGGGGTGGCCGAGCAGCTCGACGACCTCGGGCACGGTGCTGCGCAGGCGTCCGAGCGGGAGGGCGGCCAGGGCGTCCAGGCGGTCGGCCTCGGCCAGCACGCGGGCGGCGGCACCGGGGCGGGCGGGGAGTTTGACGGCCAGGCGCGGCGTGGCTTCGCCGGCGCCGAACAGGAGCAGCAGGGTGCTGGCGTCGGGGTCGTGGCTGTGGCGGAGCATGAGGATCCGGCCGTCGTGTGCGGCCAGCAGGTCCGCCAGGGCCGGGCCGAGTGCGCCCGGCGTCGGCTGCCCGGCACGGTCCCGGTCCCGACCGCGCAGGACGGGCACCGGTGCGGCGTCGTCGGGATGGTCCGGGCCGGGAGCAGGCCCGCTCCGGGGTGGCGCCAGATGGGGTGTCAGCCGCCAGGCGGGGGGCAGCCGCAGCAGACCGCACGCGGCGCTGACGCACCACCCGGGCAGCCGGCTGTGCGGGGGCACCGTGAGCAGCGAGGTGCGCAGGTACTCCAGCACGGGCCGGTCGTCGAGGGCGACGACGACGGGATCGCCGCGGGACGGCAGGGCGACGTAGCGGCGGCCCTGCGGGAGCAGCTCCTGCCAGGTCACAGCGCCGGTGCGGTCCGGGGTCAGGGCCAGCTCGGTCGTCATGTCAGCACCGCGAAGGGGCGCAGCCGGGCGACCGGCCGGACCAGACCGTTGCCGGTGAGGATGGACAGCGCGGCGTCGACGCCAAGGTCGTCGAGTTGCGGGATCTCCTGGGGAGCGGCGTCGCTGTAGCCGTAGCGCAGGGTGCGGCGGCCGTACGGGTCGGCGTCGGAGCGGCCGTCGCGGGCGAAGGCGCTGATGATGCTGCCGGTGCCGTGACAGGCGGTGTAGAGGCTGCGCCGGGCCTGCCGGGCGGGCACGCACAGGAACGAGGAGGTGCGGTTGGTGCCGGGAACCAGCAGCGGTTGGCCGGTCTGCGCGAACGCGGGGTGGCCGCGCATCAGCTCGGGGGTCCAGGCCCGGGCGGCGTTGTGGCGGTGCACGAACGCGGGCGCGCCGTCGATCTGTTCCTCGTAGACGGAGTTGTGCGGCGAGTCGACGACCAGGCGCAGGCAGGCGTCAGCGCCGAAGGCCTCGGTGGCGAAGGCGCGCAGCGTCGCGTAGGTGGCCAGGCGGTAGGCGAAGCCGTAGTTCATGGAGAGGCGCTGGGCCAGCATCAGGCGGCGGCCCTCGTCGGAGTCGGCGGCGACGGAGGGGCAGCCGGCGGTGAAGTAGGCCTCGTAGCGCTGCCGGGCACGCAGCGGGGAGCCGGCCAGCAGGTGCGTGAGCGGCTTCTGCACAGCCATCTGGGCACGCAGCCGTGTCGAGGCGGCCTTGCGCCGCGCGTACAGTTCGCCGATCTGGCTGGTCAGGACGCCGCCGCCGTTGTGGAACTGAAGGGTGACCTGGCCCTGGTGCAGACCGAGGCGGGCGGCGATCTCCGGTTCGAAGACCTCCTCGACCTCCTGGAGTTCCAGGAAGTGCGTACTGGGGCCGATCGAGCCGAACCGGAGCCGGGCCAGCTGCACGCAGATCCACGGCAGTTCGCGCCGGGCGCGGCGGGCGCCGCCGAACCGGTCGACCGGGAGCACGCCGAACTCCTCGACGCGGTCCAGGTCGTGGCGGTCGATGCCGTAGCGTTCGGCCGCGAAGCCGGCGCCGGTCACAGCGGCCTGCAGGACGTCTTCACGGCTGAGGTCGAAGCGCCAGCCGGGCGGGTTCGGGTAGCGCTCGCGGACGCGGCAGTAGAAGTCGGTGACGGCGGCGGGGCTCGGGCGCGGGATGTCGAGCGTGGCCAGCGCCATGCCGCAGTTGAGGGCGGCGTCGGTCAGGGCGGGCCGGATGGCGTCGCGGGTGGCGACGGCGATGCTGGAGGGCATCTCCGACTTCTCCTTGTGGCAGAAGTCCGGCAGCACCACGGGCGGCGCGGCGAGATCGGCGGTCGCGGTGCCGTCGCGCAGTCGGGCCAGCAGCGCCGGATCGGCGCGGGCGTCGGGGCTGTCGAAGACGGTGAGGCCGTCGGCGGCTGCGCCCGGTGCGCCCTCGTCCGGGCCGATGGCGGTGAACGGGCGCGTGGGGTCGGAGCCCGCACGGGCGGAGAACACGTCGATGCGCATGTCCCCTCCTGCTACTGGAAGACGGCGTGACGGCCGACGGGCCGGGACGGCGCGTCGTGGGGTGTGGTCCACGGCGCGCCGTCGCTGTACGCGGCGGCCAGGGTCTCGCCGAGGGCGTGTTCGCTGAAGCGGTCGTCGATGCGGGCGCGGGCGGCCTTGGCCATCCGGGCGGCGTCGGCGGGCCGGTCGAGCAGGTGGGCGACGGCGCGGGCGAACAGGTCGGGGCGTTCGGGCGGGACGAGCAGCCCGGACTCACCCGGGCAGACGACGTCCGGCACGGAGTTGACGGCGGTGGCGACGACCGGGACGCCGCAGACCATGGCCTCGCAGATCGCGACCGGAAGGCCTTCGTAGCGGCTGGGCAGGGCGAAGACGTCGAACGCGGGCAGCAGCTCGGGCACGTCGCCGCGTTCGCCCGCGAGCACGATCCGGGCCCGGGGCATGGCGTCGCGGGCCAGTTCCTGCATCCGGTGGGCCAGTTCGCCGCCGCCGATCCACACCCCGGTCACGTCCGGCCGGTGCAGGGCGAGGAGGGCGGCGACGAAGTCCTCAGGCGCCTTCTGGTAGGACAGGCGGCCGACCGCGCCGACGACGGGCCCGGCACCGGTCAGTCCGAGCGCGCGCCGGGCGTGGGCGCGGGTCTGCGGCGTCACGGTGGTCGCGCCGACGGGCACGGGGATGGCGATGGTGCGCACCCGTTCCGGCCCGACCAGCCCGCGCCGCACAGCCTCCACGGAGACGGCGGTGCCGACGCACAGCGCGACGTCGGTGAACCGTCCCACGCGCCGTTCGATGCGCACGTAGGCCTCGCGGCGCGGCGCCGACTGGAACTCGTGGAACGGGAAGCCGTGGAAGGTGTGCACGATGCGCGGCACCCCGGCACGGTGGGCGGCGACGCGTCCCAGCGCGCCGGCCTTGGAGCTGTGGGTGTGCACGACGTCGAAGCCGCGGCGGACGAACAGGCGGGTGAGGCGGTGGAGGGCGAGCAGGTCCTGGTGCGGCGCGATCGGCGAACGCAGCGCCGGTTCCAGGAGCACCTCCAGCCCGGCTGCCCGCGCCTCGTCGAGCAGCCGGTCACCGCTGCCGGCGACGAACGTCACCTGGTAGCGCTGCGGGTCCAGGGCGAGCGCGCCGCGCAGCGCGACGACGCCGGCCCCGGCCTGCATCCGGGTGATCACGGTGGCAACCCGCATCCTGTTCACAGCATCACCGCCGAGGCATGGGAGAGCAGTTCGGCCAGGCCCGCGCTGGGGGCGGCGCCGAGGACGATCTCGTAGGCAGGCAGCCGGGCGGCGAGCTCGGCGGAGGTCTCGGCGACCTCCGGATGGCTCGGGCCGATGCCGGTGCCGAGCGCGAGGGCCGCCGCGAAGGCCCAGTAGCGGCGCAGTTCACCGGCCATGTAGGTGCCGGCGGTGATCGCGCGGGCGGCGGCGGTCGGCTCCAGCGGGTTCACGACCGGCCAGGCGGCGTTGGAGCGGCGCAGCACCACCAGCCGGTCCGGGCGCAGCGCGTCGACTCGGCCGGGCAGTGCGCGTTCGCTGCGACCGTAGGCCATCCGGCGTCCGCCGCCGCCCTCGACGCGGACCGGCTCGACCAGTCCGTGGGTCCAGACGCCGTCGCTGACGCAGAGGTTGTCCGAGCAGGCGTGCTCGCCGGCGGCGACGGCCTGCAGCAGCAGGGTGGAGCGGCCGATGCCGCCGGGCCCGGCCAGCAGGCAGGTGGCGTCGCCGACGGTGACGGCGGCGGCGTGCAGCGGCGCGCGGCCGCGGCGGCCGGACCACCACAGCGCCGGGTACTGCACCAGCGCGGCACGGGCCAGCAGGTGGAAGCGGGAGCGCAGCGCGTAGGCGGCGGCGTGCTCGCGCAGCGGCGGCCGCCAGCGGGCCTCCACCCGCAGCCGGTCGCCCTCGACGCGCACACCCAGGTCGAAGCCGCTGCCGGCGGCGTTGGTCAGCAGCACGTCGCCGCGCCGCAGCCAGGCGCCGCGGGTGAGGGGTTCGGCGCCGGTCAGGTCCATCGGGGCGCGCTCGGTGGAGACGAAGACCTCGATGTCCGGGACGGTGCTGCCGACCGGGTGCCAGGCATCCGGGCACGCCTCGGCGAGCACGCGGGCGACCCAGCGCTCGGCGCAGGACACCACCAGCCGCTCCCCGGCCTGGACGAGTGTGGCGCGCATCAGAAGTCGTCCAGCCACAGGGTGTCGAGCAGGTCACGGGCGGCGGGCTCGGTCAGCAGCGGCGGCCGGTACTCCGGCACCAGGGCGGCCATCCGCCGCCGCACCGCGCAACTGTCGTTGTGGCCCGCGGCTTCGTAGAGCTCCTTCAGGCCGGTGTCGAGGTTGTCGGGCAGGACGGCGCCGCGGGTCGCGGAGATCCTCGGGTGGGCGGTCGGGACGTTCTCCTCGGCCTCGGCGAACAGCGTCTCGTTGAGCTTCTCGCCGGGCCGCAGGCCGGTGAACCGGATCTGCACGTCGGGCTTGCCGACGAGCGCGGCGTAGTTCTCGACGAGCGAGACCATCCGCACCGGCTCCCCCATGTCCAGGACGAAGGTCTCTCCCGCCTCGGCCATGGCCGCCGCCTCCAGCACCAGGCCGACTGCCTCCTCGACGGTCATGAAGAACCGGTCGACCTCGGGGTCGGTGATGGTCACCGGCTCGTCGTTGGCGATCTGGTGGGCCATCACGTGCAGGAACGAGCCGCGGCTGCCGAGCACGTTGCCGAAGCGGACCGAGCCGACGCTGGTGCCCTCCCCCGCGTGGCTGCGCACGATCAGCTCGGCGAGCTGCTTGGTGGCGCCGAGCACCGAGGTCGGGGAGGCGGCCTTGTCGGTGGAGATGAGCACGAAGCGGCGGGTGCCGTGGGTGACGGCGGCCTCGACGAGGTGCTGGGTGCCCATCACGTTGGACTTGACGCCCTCGCAGGGGTGCAGCTCCAGCAGCGGCAGGTGCTTGTGGGCGGCGGCGTGGAAGACCACCTCGGGACGGAGCGTCGCGAAGATCTGGTCGAGGCGGGCCCGGTCGCGGATGTCGGCGACGAGCAGCTCGTCGGTGTCGAGCAGGGCCCTGCCGGTGACCTCCAGCTGCAGGCGGTGCAGGTTGGACTCGTCGTGGTCCAGCATGTACAGCGCGGAGGGGTGGTAGGAGCGCACCTGACGGCAGAGCTCGCTGCCGATCGAGCCGCCCGCCCCGGTCACCAGCACCCGGCGGCCCGCCACCACCGACCGGGTCGCGGCGCGGACCACGTGGATCTCGTCGCGTCCGAGCAGCGTCGTGGGCGAGACCTGCCACAGGTCCCCGGCACGGCTGCCGCGCTGCACGGCCGCGTGGAACGCCGGCAGGTAGCGCACCCGCGCGCCCGAGTCGGCGGCCTGGCGCAGCAGCGCCGCGAGTTCGAGCGGCGGCAGCGAGGGGATCGCGACGATCACCACGTCCACTGCCTCGGCCTGGACGACGGCGGCGAGCGCCGCGAGCGGTCCGAGAACGGGGAGCCGGTCGACCCGGTGCTTGGTCGGGTCGTCGTCGAGGAAGCCGAACGGCGCGAGGCCGTAGGACGGTGTCTCCAGCAGGTCGTGGGCGAGGGTGCGGCCCGCGTCGCCGGCGCCGACGATCAGCGTGCGACAGCCGGTCGGCCGCGCGGGGCGGGTGCGGCGGCTGCGGTGGTCCCGGTGCACGAGTTGCATGGTCGTCCCTCCGGTTCAGCCCGCCGGGACCGGGTCCGGTCCGGCGGCGAATGCGCTGGCGGTGGCGCGGCCGACAGCGTGACGGCCGCCGTGGTGGATGAGCGCGCAGTGGTAGGCGCGCAGCAGGCCCCGGGCAAGCTCCTCCAGAACCGGGTCCGGCCTGCTGCCGGCGGTCGCCCGAGGGGTCCGGGCGTGCGGCAGTTCTCCCGCCGCACAGGCGTGCACAGCCTCGGCGACGGCGCCCGCATCGGGTGGTACCACGAAGCCGTTGCGGCCGGAGCGCACCAGCTCCGCCGTGCTGTCGGTCGTCACCGCGATGACCGGCACTCCGGCCGCGACCGCGGCGACACCGGGGTTGGCCGCGGTCAGCTCACCCTGGTCGGCGACGAACAGGTCGGCTGCCGCCAGCAGTTCGGGAAAGGTGGGGGCGCCGGGCGCGGCGTCCCACCGAGCGCCGGAGGCGTCGGAGGCGTCGGAGGCGTCGGAGGCGTCCGGCGGACGCATGGCAGGCGCGCCGGGCAGCGCGCAGCGCAGGGTCATGACGTCCCGGTGGTCGGCGGCCAGGAAACGTTCCCAGCCGCAGGCGGCGTCCGGGGCGCCGAGCGAGGTGCACGTCAGCGCCAGGACCACGCCCGGCGGGACGCCCAGCCGGGCGCGCACCTCGGCGCGGTCGACCGGGCCGTCGGCGTGGCAGGCAAGGGGCGCGACGATCGGCAGCCAGTGGATCTGCTCGCCCGGCACCGCGCCCGAGGCGACGAGGAGCTGGGCGGCGACGCGGCCGTGGGCCAGCCAGGTGGCCGAGGCGCCGACACGGCGGCGCTGGCGGCGGCCCCACCACCAGCCGGGCACCGTGCGGGCGGGCCGCAGCGGCACGGCGGACAGGGTGTGCACCCGGTGCGCCGCACCGTTCGCGCCGTTCGCGCCCCCGTCCCACGCGCCGCGCGGACCCGTCGCAGCGGTCACGCCGACGGTGTGAACGATGTCGGCCGCCTGACCGGCCCCGACCAGACGGATCCGGCCGCCACCGTCCAGCACGGCCAGTGCGGCACGCAGCACCGCGCCCAGGCCCGCGTCGTCCGTCCCCCACTCGACCCTGATCCGGGGGGCCTCCCCGGCCATCGTGGTCACCGCGCTCACCGCCTTCCGCGCTGGTGGTCACGCCGGTCGCCGCGGTCGCGGTCCATGCCCAGCACGCCGACCAGCGGCCAGCCGGTCGCGTCGGCGAGGTGGCGGACCCGCCGTACCTCGCGGTGCGAGGCCAGGTCGGGCACGACGACGAGCAGTCCCTCGCGGCGGCCCTCGTCCCACTCGGTCCGGTCGGGGGCGTCGTCCAGCTCGGACAGGGCCCGGACGCGTACCGGGCGGGCGGGCGCCGGCTCGGGGTGGTCGGTGAAGTCGGCAGCCTCCAGCAGTTGCGACGCACCGAGCAGAGCGGCGCCGCCGGCTCGCGGGGTGTGGGCGGCGGCGCGCACACCGGACCCGTCGCCGTTCGGGGACGGCTGCCGCGGCTTGTCGGCCGTCGACACCACGCTGCCGAGCTCCCGTTCGAGCGCGTCGGCGACGAACGGCAGTCGGCCGGCCGGGTCGGGTCCGGTCAGCACCAGGGTGTCGACGCGGTGGTGCGCGACCGCGCGCCTGGCGCCGACCCGCGTCTCGGCCGGGATCTGGACCCTGACCTCCTCGCCCTCACCGTCCACGGCGATCTCGCCCAGCAGCGGCGCGCCGATCTCGCGGCCGAACGCGGCGGCGTCGGCGACGCGCGGTCGCACGGACTCCAGGACGGAGGCCACCAGCAGGCCGGTGACGAGGCCGAGCAGCGCTCCCAGGGTGACGTCGGTGACGAGCGAGGACTTGGCCGGCTGGGCCGAGGACGGCTGGGAGATCACCGACGCGGAGTTGTTGTTGATGCCGTTGAGCTCCGCCTGCACGGCGCCCAGCTGCTGGTCGATCGCAGCGAGCTGCGCGGAGAGCCGCGCACTGTCCGCGGTCGTGCGGGCCAGCGCCAGTTGCGCGGCGACCTGGCTGCGCTGCCCGAGCAGCGCCTGCTCCTGCCCGGTGAGCTGGCTGACCAGCGAGGCGTCGCTGGTGGTCTGCGGCCCGCCGTTGAGGTAGGTGACCAGCTGGGTCGCCAGCGCGGAGTCGACGGCCACGGCGGTGTGCGGGTCCGGGTCGTTGACGGTGAGGTTCAGCACCGTGGAGGTGCCGACCCGCGTGAGGGTCGTCGCGTGCTCGATCTGCGTCGGCGTCCGGCTGGTGATGCCTGCCTGCTGCAGGGCCCGTTCCACCACGGACTGGCTGGTTGCGAAGCCCTGGGCCCGGTTCAGTACGGCGTCCGCCTCGGTGGTCGTGCTCGGCGTCTGGTTGGAGGCCTGCAGCCTGGCCGTGGCGTCGTAGCCGGGCTTGGCCCGCACCTGCAGGGCCGCGATGACCAGCACCGGCAGCAGCGTCAGAACCAGCAGCAGCCGCCAGTGGCCGACCACGATCCGGTGCAGCGCTTCGTTGAGTTCCATCCGCCGACCTCCGATGGCCAACCCGCTCCTGTTGCGGCTCGCTCTTCGTGCGGCCCCGCCGGTCGGTCGCGGTCGTCCCGCGGGACCACCCGGCGAGGAGGTGCCCTCATCCTGGCAGCGCAGGGCCATGACGGGCTCATGCGGCGGGGCGAGATCCGGCTCGTACCTTTGCGTGATCCGCACCGGGCGGCGACGGCCTAGCGTCGGAGGTCCGGCGGGCACCTCCGCCGGACGAGGAGCGAGCCATGGACGTCAGCCGGTCCTTCCCCGACCGTCTCCCGGACCGCCTCTTCGAGGGGCGCCGCGACGGCGGTCCAGCCCGCCGTGAAGAGCCCGTGCCCGACGGGCCCGTGCCCTTCGCACGGACCGAGATCAGCACCGAGGCGCGGGAGGCCGCGCAGCGGGTACTGGCGTCCGGCTGGGTGACCACCGGCCCGGAGACCGCCCTGTTCGAGCGGGAGTTCGCCGCGTACGTGGGGGCCGCGCACGCGGTCGGGGTCAGCTCCTGCACCGCCGCGCTCGAACTGGCCCTCCGGGCCCTGCGCCTGCCGGCCGGCAGCCGGGTCCTGGTCCCCACGCTGACCTTCTGCGGCACGGCCCACGCCGTGCTGCACGCCGGCCTGCTGCCGGTCCTGGTGGACGTGGACCCACGCACCGGCATGCCCTCGGCGCTCACCACCGCCCGCGCGGTCACCCGCACCGGGCGACCCGCCGCCATGGTGGTGGTCCACCTCGCGGGCGCCCCCGCGCCCCTGGAGGAGCTCGCCACCGCCGCCTCGCTGCCGCTCGACCTGGTCGTCGAGGACGCCGCGCACGCCCTGGGCACCTACGTCGGCGAGAAGCCCGTCGGCTCGCTCTCACGCGCCACCTGCTTCAGCTTCTACGCGACGAAGAACCTGCCGATCGGCGAGGGCGGCATGGTCACCACCGACGACCCCGAGCTGGCCGCGCACGTCCACCGCGCCCGCCTGCACGGCATGTCCGCCGACGCCTGGCGCCGCTACCAGCCGGGCGGCGGATGGCGCTACACCGTCGACGAGGCCGGGATCAAGGCCAACATGACGGACCTTCAGGCGGCCATCGGCCGCATGCAACTGCGGCACCTGCCCGAGTGGCAGCGCCGCCGCGAGGCGATCGCCACCCTCTACACCGCGCGGCTGCGGCACGTCCCCGGCCTGCGTCTGCCGCTGGAGCCGGCCGAAGGCCGGCACGCCTGGCACCTGTACGCCGTCCGCGTCCTGGAGGAGCGGTTCGGCCTCGCGCGCGACGAGCTGATCGACCGGCTGGCCGCGCGCGAGATCGGCACCTCGGTGCACTTCGTGCCGCTGCACCGGATGCCCTACTTCCGCCGCACCGCGCTGAGTCCCGCGGGCGGCTTCCCTGGCGCGGACGCGCTCTTCCCGGGCCTGCTCTCGCTCCCGATGCATCCGGGGCTCACCGAACGTCAGGTCGACACCGTCTGCCGCGCCCTGGCCCAGGCCGCCCGCCCCGCCGAGGAGGCACCGCGATGACCGCGACCCACCGCTTCCACCCGAAGGACGGCCGCGCGCCGACCCATGGCCGAGGCCCGCGCACCGGCTCCCGGGCCTTCGGCGGACCGGACCCCACCGGCCGGCACACCGCCTCCGCGGCGCCCACCGCACCCGACGTCGCGTCAACCGACTTCCAGCCGCCCGACGTCGCACCACCCGAGGTCCTGCCACCCGCGGTCGCGCCGACCGACGTCGCACCGCCCGACAGGGGCGGCGCCGGGGTCGGCGGCGGCGAGGCGCGGGCAACTGGGCCGGACCCGGTCCGCGCGGCCCTCCCGACTGGCCCGCGGATGACCCCGCGGCCTGCCGCCTCGCCGGCGCCGGGCCGCTCGCTCCCGCGCGCGGCGGTCGCCGGAGTGGCGCTGCTCGCGCTGCTGCTGGTGCTCGCGGTGCTCGTGCACGTCTCCGCCGTCACCCGGCTGGACCTGCGGATCGACCGCGCCGTGGCACCACTCCGAGGGGCCGGGGCCACGGACGCGTTCCGGTGGCTCACCGACGCCTCGGCCGAGGCCGTCGGCATCGCGGCGCTGGTGATCGGCGTCGGGGTGCTGGTCCTGCGCGGGCGACGGCTCGCCGCCACCCGGCTGCTGGTGACCGCGGGAGCGGCCTGGTCGCTCGCGTTGGTGCTCAAGGCCGTCGTGGACCGGCCCCGGCCGCCCGCCTCGCTGTGGGTGCAGCCGCCCGACAACTCCGGCAGCTTCCCCAGCGGCCACGACACGACCGCGACGCTGCTGCTGGTCATCGTGGTCTCGGTGCTCGTCGGCACCGGCCGCCTGCGCCGCGTCGGCGCCGCGCTCGCGCTGCTCTTCGCGCTCGCCGTCGGGTTCGGGCGCGTCTACCTCGGCGACCACTACCCCACCGACATCCTCGGCAGCTACCTCACCGTCGCCGCCGTGGCGCTGCTCGTCCTCGCCGTCCTCGAACTGGCGCCGGTCCGCCGACGCCTGGCCGCGCTCGGCCTGCACGACGGGCACGCCCCCATGAACCGACGCGGCCGGAACTCCGACGCGGCCTGCCCCTGCCCCGCCGCCCACACGACGCACAGCCCCGAAAGCGTGCCGGCGTCGGTGCGACCGCAGGGACACCCGCGACGAGTGGCTTCTGGCCCCGGCCGCGCCGACAGCCCCGCCGAGGGAGACAAGGGCGCCCGGTGAGCGTCGTCCCGATCCTGCAGTACCACTCGGTCGCCGAGAACCCGCCCGAGTGGGCGGCACCGCTCACGGTGCGCCCCGACCGCTTCGACGAGCAGCTGGAGCACCTGGCGCACGCGCAGATGTCCGTCGTCCCGCTGCGGCGGCTGGTCTCCGCGATCCGCGGCGGTCCACCGCTGCCGCCCCGGGCCATGGTGCTGACCTTCGACGAGGGCTTCGCGGACTTCTACTGGACCGTGGCCCCCATGCTCGCCGCCCGCGAGCTGCCCGCCACGCTCTTCGTCGTCACCGGCGCGATCCACCCGCCCGGCGGCCGGCCCTCCGGCTCGCGCCTGCCGCCCGCGATGATGCTCAACTGGCGCCAGGTCGCCGGCCTGGACGCCTACGGGATCGAGATCGGCGGCCACTCGCGCACCCACCCCGCGCTCGACACCGTCTCCGGGCGCACGCTGCGCTCCGAGATCGAGGGCTGCAAGCGCGACCTGGAGGACGCCCTCGGCCACGAGGTCACCAGCTACGCCTACCCGCTCGGCTACCACGGCCCGACCGTGCGCCGCGCGGTACGCCAGGCCGGCTGGGACTCGGCCTGCGCCACCTCGGACGCGCTCGCCACCACCTCCGACGACCCGTTGCGCCTGTGCCGGCTGACCGTCCGCCACGACACGCCCATCTCCCTGTACGACGCCTGGATCCACGGCCGCTCCGCACGCCTCGGCCCCCCGCCGGAGTCCCTCTCGACCTGGGCCTGGCGCCTCCTGCGCCGCACCCACGGCCCCGGCCACTGACCGCCGGCCACTGACCGCCGGCCGCTGTCCGCCGTCCCGCGTCCGCGGCAGCTACGACAGCACGCGGCGACGGAAGTTGCGCAGGCCCATGCTGAGGAAGAGCACGCAGAAGCCGACGAGGACCGGATACACCGCGACCAGCGGCATGTGCGCGGCGTCGGTCAGCCCCGCGCGCATGCCCTCCGCGATGTAGATCAGCGGGTTGACCAGCACCAGCACCTGGAGCCAGTGGAAGCCGCCCGCGTTGACCGCGCCGAGGCGCGTCCACTGGTAGTAGGTACCGCCCAGGAACACCAGCGGCAGCACCACGAAGCCGAACATCAGGCCGATGTTGCGGGGCTCGAAGGTGGTGCCCAGCAGCAGGCCGAGCGAGGTCATCGCCACGCAGGAGAGCGGGATCAGGGTCACCACGACCCACCAGTGCACGCTCAGGTGCGCGTGCACGCCCGGCGCGTGGACCACGGCGGCGATCGGGAACACGATCAGCGCGGAGATCAGCGCCTGCGTGGCCCCCGACAGCACCCGCGCGACCGCCACGAGCCAGATCGGACACGGCGCCTGGACCCGGTCCTCGATCTCCCGGGTGTAGCCGAACTCCTGCGAGAGCTGGATGGCCACCGACTGGATCCCCTGGAACATGATCGAGATCGCGACCACGCCCGGCACCAGCACCGTCGCGAAGTCCGACTCCCCGGCCCGGCCGCCGCCCGAGCCGACGCCCTGGCCGATCGTCGGGAAGACGTAGAGGAAGACGAAGACCAGCATCAGCGGCTGCATCACCGTCCGCCCGACGAACTCGCCGAAGTTCTTGCGCAGCACCGTCAGATCCCGCAGGATCAGCGCCCGCAACGCGGCCCGGGAGGCCGCCGCGGCGGAGCGTTCCGGCCTGATCACGGCCAGGGCCGGCGTCTCCAGGTTCGTCACTCCCGCAGCTCCTTTCCGGTGAGCCGGATGAAGACGGTCTCCAGCGAGGTCTGCGTGACGGAGAGGTCCGCGACGTGGAAGCCGGAGGACTCGGCCGCCTCCAGCACCCGCGGCAGCACCCGGTCTCGGCCCCGCAGCTGGAGTTCGACGCGCCGCCCGTCGACGACCCGGGTGCGGACCACGCCCGGCACCCGCTCGGTGAGCACCTCGGCCAGCGCCGCGCCCCGGCCGTCGCCGTCCGGCGCGGCTGCCGCCGCGGTGGGTTCAAGGGCGCGTTCCGGGGGTGCGAGCTGGACGGTCACCTGGGTGTCGGCCCGGATGCCGCGCTTCAGCTCCGCAGGGGTGTCCAGGGCCAGGATGCGGCCGTGGTCGATGATGGCGACCCGGTCGCAGAGCCGGTCGGCCTCCTCCATGTTGTGGGTGGTGAGCAGGATCGTCTGCCGCTCGGCGACGAGCTCGCCGAGGACCTCCCACAGCGCGAGCCTGCTCTGCGGGTCCAGGCCCGCCGTCGGCTCGTCGAGGAAGAGCACGGCGGGCCGGTGCAGGATCGCCCGGGCCACCATCAGCCGCTGCGCCGTGCCACCGGACAGGATCTGTACCGGGTCGTCCGCGTGCGAGGCGAGCCGGAAGCGTTCGAGCATCGCGTCGGCCTCCGCGCGGGCCCGGCGCGACGGCATGCCGAAGAGCAGGCCGTGGAAGTACAGGTTCTCGCGCACGGTGAGGGACCGGTCCAAGGTGTTCTGCTGCGTCACCACGGCAATCAGCTGCTTGACCAGCGTGGGCCTGGCCACCACGTCGATCCCGGCGACGACCGCCTGCCCGGCGGTGGGCACGACCCGCGTCGTCAGCATGCCCACGGTGGTGGTCTTCCCCGCACCGTTCGGGCCGAGCAACCCGAAGAGCTCACCCCTCCCGACGGCCAGGTCGATCCCGTCGACGGCGGCGACCGCAGCCCGCGGATACCGCTTGGTCAGCCCGGTCGCCCGGATCACCGCCTCCCCGGCTGGTTCCGCCATGCCCTCACCGCCTCCCCTCCAGCATGCGCTCCCCCACCTGCGCCGGACAGTCGACCGCGTCGACGCTGCCCGGTGAGGGTGGAAACCACGGCGTTCCTGCTCCGGGCCGGGCTCGTCAGGGCGTAGGTTGCTCCTGATACGTCCGTTGTGTCCCGACGCACCTCCCGGAGCCTCGCATGAGCAGTGAACCGGAGCCGATCAGTGCCGCCTCGCGGCAGGCGCTCGAGCAGGAGCTGGTGGACCTGCGCGCGGAGCGGCAGGCGGCTGCCGAGACCCTCGGGGTGACCGACTCCGCCGGGGACCGCGCCGACCAGGCGGACGAGCTGCAGCGGGTCACGGACGTGGCCCGGCTGGACGCCCGGATCAACGACGTGACGCTGCGGCTGCGCCAGGGCGCCGAGGCCGGGCCGCCGAGCAGCGACGAGGTCGGGGTGGGCAGTACGGTGACCCTGCGGTTCGACGGAGCCGGAACGCAGGAGACCTTCCACATCGGCGTGGTGGCGAACGAGCTCGACGAGGGCCTGGTCACCTCGGACAGCCCCCTCGGCGAGGCCCTGCTGGGCCATCGGGTCGGCGACAGCGTCGCCTACCGGACGCCGAGCGGGCAGGCCACCGCGGTCATCGTCGCGATCGGCGACGTCAGCGGCGCGGACTCATGAGGCGTTCGCGCCCCGAAGACGGCTAACCTGGCGCGATGCGCCACGACGTGACCGAGACCGACACCGCGATCGCTCTGGGCAGCGGGGACGTACCCGTACTGGCCACGCCGCGCCTGATCGCGTGGCTGGAGGCCGCGACCGTGCGGGCGGCCGCACCGCTGCTGGCGCCGGGGCAGACGACGGTCGGCACGGCGATCCGTGTGGCCCATGTACGGGCCACACCCGTGGGCGGCTGGGTCTCCGTCACCGCGCAGGCGCCGGAAGGCGCGGAGGGTCGGCGGCTGACCTTTCGGGTCCAGGCCGTCGACGGCCACGGCCGGGAGATCGCCTCGGGCGAGGTCGACCGTGTCGTCGTCGACCGCGACCGGTTCCTGACCTCGGCGGCCGACTGACCCGACACCGAGCGGGCGTCAGCCGTGGAGGGGCGGGTGTTCCGGCCGGGCGGCGCTGAACTGGATGACGACCGGGCGGCCGCGGCCGCCCATCGGGCGGGACTGGGAATGGCGCTGGACCAGGCCCCGGTTCGCCGCGCTGTGCAGGACGAAGCGGAGCCAGTCCGCATCCGCGCCGATCAGCGCGGCGATCTGCGGGGCGCTGAAACGGCGGTCGGGCTCGGCGGCCAGGACCTCCATCGCGCGGTCCAGGTGCCGGCCGGGGCGGCCACGGCGACCGCCCTCGGCCCCGGACCTCGGCCCGGGGCCGGACGCGGCGCGGCCGCGGCCGGGTGCGCGGACGAGGGCGACCGGGGAGACGCCGGTGACGAGGTCGCGGTGGTGCAGACCCAACCCCTCCTCCCCGACGACGTCGTGGGCGGCGAGCTCGGCACCGACCTGGCCGGGCAGGCCCGCGCCGACGGCGACGCCGCACGCGTCACCGTCCAGGAGGGTCTGGAGCCGCGCGCGGGCCTGCTCGATGCCGCGCAGCTCCCGCACGACCTCCTGGAGCACCGCGAGCCGGCGCTGCTCGGCGCGGACGCGCTCCTCGAAGATGGGCAGGCAGTCGGCCGGGTCGGTGACCAGGTCGGCCGGCGTCAGGTCGGCGATCACGCCGTGACCGTATTACCCGCCCACCCCACAACTCCACTTTCGGCGGACACCACCACCCGAACGAAGGACCCCGGGCCGCACCGGGGTTACGGCGGTCAGGGCGCGACGGCGTGGGCCTGCCCGAGGTAGGGGAAGACGGTGAGCAGGTCGGTGTGGGGTGGGATGTGGTCGTCGGTGACCTTGCCGCCCGAGACCATCGCGAGCCGCGCGGAGGTGACGTCGTCGCGCAGGGTGCGGCCGTTGGGGTAGGCGGCGGGCTGGGAACGGTCGTAGCGCAGGACGTCCGGCAGGACGGTGCGCAGCGCCGCCTCCGCGTCGGCCTGACCGTAGCCGCCGGTGTGGGCCAGGACCGCGGTCCAGGCCTCGCGGTAGGCGTCCCAGTCGTCGGCCGGCTCGCCGGCGTTGTAGGCGTCCTTGACCTCCTCCGCGTTGAAGTAGGCGGTCAGGGAGGGGTGGGCGCCGCGGTCGACGGAGAGCAGCTGCCCGTCCTGGCGCAGGCTGACGCGGGCCCAGACGCCGATCGGGCCGGGGCCGAGCTCGTCGTCGTCGACCTCCAGCACGATGCCGAAGACGTTCTTGTCGAGGCCGAAGTCGTTGCCGGTCCACTGGAACCCGTTGACGATGCCGTCGAGGTCGGCGAAGAAGGGATCGCTCCGCAGGCCCGCGAAGAAGCGGTAGCCGCCGCTGTGGACGATGCTGGGCACGCGGCCGAAGTCGACGGCGGCGCCCGTGATGACGGCGGGTCCGGTGGGCTCGTGGCTGCGGGCGTCAGCGCCCTCCGCGCGGTGGACGGTGACGGTCTGCCGGCCGTCGTGCGGGGCGTCGAAGACGAAGCTGTAGGCAAGGTCGGCCCGGTTGTCGCCGTCGAGGTCGACGTTGATCCGGTAGACGGCGTCGGGGTGGAACGCCTCGCCCTGGGTGGGGGCGAAGGGGTTGACGTTCATGATGAGCACGGTGCGGCCGGGTTCGGCGGCGGGGAAGACGAAGAGGTCGGTGAGGTCCAGTCGGGCGTCACCCTTCGGGGAGCGCAGGTTGGGGCCGCTCAGGTGGTGGGACACAGCGTCTCCATTCTCGGCGTGCCGGTCGGCGACCGGTCGGACCGGCCGCTCCCCCGCCCGCCGATCGTGCCATCCCGGCATCCGGACACGGCGTGACCGCGCCTCGGGACAGGGCCGGATCACCCGATCGCCACGCGCCGGGAGCGCCGCCGGTCTGACCGGTCGCCAACTCCCGGACCGGAATTCCCAGTTCCGCAGCGGGTCGCCGAAGACCCCGGACAGCCCCGCCGCCGACGCTGTTGACAGGTCTCCCACCAGGGAAAAGAGGCCCCCTCAAGGACTCCCCAGCGACGCCTTTCGGGCGTACTCTGCTCGGCCATGAACCCCGTGCTCGCCACCGCCGTCGCCCCTGTCTCCACGGCGCACCCGACCGACCCGATCCACTGGCGCAACCACCACCTGCCCATCACCGAGCCGGTGCCGGTGCCCTGCCGGGCGCGGATCGAGGACGAGGTCGTCAGCATCGACAGCTGCCGGGGCAACGGCCCGTACGTGGTCCACCTGACCGAGCCGCTGCGCGAGGCCCACCCGGAGGGTTCGCCGCTGACAGTGCTGGAGCTGGAAGGGGCCGCGGACATCTCCGGATGATCCGGATTCGAACCGTATCCAGCATCCGATGATCGCTAGATTGTGCGGATGGTGGAGCCCAGAGGGGCGGCGTCCTCGCCGGAGATGTCCGCACAGTCCATTCCCTCCCCACGCGGACGGGGACGCCACGCCAAGCGGCGCGGCAGCAGCGCAGGCGGAACCCTGGCGCGGTCGTCCGCGCTGCTGGCTGTCGCCACCGTGGCCTCCCGGGCCGGTGGGCTGGGGCGGATGGTGCTCCAGAACATCGCCCTGGGAACGCTGGGCGTAGGGGCGGCCTACAACACCGCCAACACGGTCCCGACCAGCCTGTACACGCTCATGATCGGTGGAGCGCTCAACTCCGTGCTGGTGCCTCAGCTGGTGCGTGCCCGCAGCGAGCACCCCGACGGCGGGCGGGCCCACGAACAGCGCCTGGTGACGATGATGCTGGTCGTGCTGGTGGTCGGGACGGTGACGGCCGTGGCCTTCGCGCCGCAGATCGCCTCGCTCTACATGGCGTCCGACCGGGACCTCGCGCTGACGATCGCCTTCACCCGGCTGCTGCTGCCGCAGATCCTCTTCTACGGCGTCTACTTCCTGCTCGGCCAGTTGCTGAACGCCCGAGGGCGGTTCGCCGCGATGGGCTGGGCCCCGATGCTGAACAACGTGGTGCTGATCGTCCTGTTCGCGGTGTTCTACCTGGTCGTGCCACGCGGTGACGGCTACCACCTCGGCTCCGGGCAGGTGACCGCACTGGGACTGGTGACCACCGCGGGCATCGCCGTGCAGGCGTTGTGCCTGCTGCCCGCGCTCGCGCGGGCCGGGTTCTCGTTCCGGCTGCGGTTCGACTGGCGCGGCACGGGTCTGGGAAAGAGCGTCTCCGCGGCGCGCTGGACGCTGCTGTTCGTGCTGGTGAACCAGATCGCGCTGGCCGTGGTCACCCGCTTCGCGAACGCGCGGGACGCGATGGACGCCCACGCCGGCAGCACCCCGTACTTCTTCGCGCAGAGCCTGTGGATCCTGCCGCAGTCCGTGGTCACCGTGTCGCTGGTGACGGCGATGCTCCCGGGGCTGACCCGGGCCGTGGCGGAGCACAGGATCGACGCGGCGCGCGCCGACCTGTCCCAGGCCCTGCGCAACACCGGGGCCTTGATCGTGCCGGCGGCCTTCTTCTTCCTCGCACTCGGGCCGCAGCTCGCCACGTTGCTGTTCTCCTACGGACTCGGCGGCCCCCTGAGCGCTCCGCCGTTCGGCGAGATGCTCCAGGCGTTCGCGCTGGGGCTGATCCCGTTCTCTGCGCAGTATGTGCTGCTGCGTGGCTTCTACGCCTTCGAGGACACCCGGACGCCGTTCTGGATGGCGGCGTGGATCTCGCTGTTGGACATCGTCCTGGCCTCCGCCTGCCACCTGTGGCTGCCGGCGCGGTACGCGGTGGTCGGGATGGCGGCGGCGTACGCGGTCTCCTACCTCGCCGGGCTGCTGATCACGGCTCAGCGACTGCGCCGACGGTTCGACGGCCGCCTGGACGGACGACGAGTGCTGCGCACCTACGGCCGACTTGTCGCGGCGGCGTCGCTCGCGGGCGCGGCCGGCTGGGCGGTGGCGCAGTGCCTCCCCACCGCCACCGGCGGCTCCCCGCTCCGACTCGCGACCTCCGCCCTGTCGTCCCTGACAGCCGGCGGTCTGGTGATGTTGGTGGCGTTCCTGCTGGCGAGCCACCTGTTCGGCATCGCCGAGGTCCAGGCCCTGCTCCGCCGCCTCCCGCTGCACCGCTTCTCGCCGCGCCGCTGAAGCGGAGGCAGGGCCGGGGCGCGCGCGAGGCAGGCGCGAGGCAAGCGCGAGATGTTTCACGAGTAAAACACTTGCTAAACTATCTCCATGCACCACCACAACCCCGCCCTCCCGCTGCGCGGCGCCCTGCGCCTGCGGCCCGCCGTCGGGCCCTGGCACCGGCCCGCGCTGAGCGTCGCCGTCGCCACCGCGCTGCCGAACCTGCTGCTGCTCGCGATCGGACGCCTGGACCTGGTGCCCTACACCAGCGCCGGGACGATGTGCGCGCTGTTCGCGCACGCGCTCCCCTACCGGGAGCGGGCGCGGACGCTGCTGTGGGTGGTCGGCGCGATGGCGGTCAGCGTGGCGGTGGCCCTGACGGCGGCCTCGCTCGTGCGGTCGACGGTGGTGCTGGTGCTGCTGGCGTCGGCCGTCGCGGCGGCACAGAAGCTGCTGTGCGACGCGACGCGGCTCGGACCGCCCGGCAACGTGATCTTCACCTTCGTCAGCGCGTCGGCGTTCTTCCTGCCGCAGCGGCTCGCCGAGGTACCGGCCCACCTGGCCCTGGTCGCGGCGGGAGGAGCCGTCGCCTGGCTGGTCTGCCTCGCGCCGGCGCTGGTGCGCGCGCACGGGCCCGCACTGACACTGGGACGGCCGCGTGCGCCGCGGCAGCTGCGCGCGCACCTGCCGCTGGCGGCGCGCGTGGGGCTCGGGTGCGCGCTGGCGGGTCTGGCGTCGCTCGCAGCCGGCGTCGGGCACCCGTACTGGGCCGTCGTCACGGCGGCGGCCGTCCACCGGGCGAACACGAGCGTGTCGTTCCAGCGTGCGCTGCAGCGCACGCTCGGCAGCCTGCTGGGGCTGGTGGTGTTCAGCGTTGCCGTGCCGCTCGCCCGGCAACCGGAGCTCGGCGCACTGTTCGCACTGGCACTGATCGCCGCCTGCCAGGTCGGCGCCGAGGCGACGATGACCCGCAACTACTGGCTGGGGCAGGTCTTCGTGACGCCGATGGCGTTGCTGCTGGCCAGCCTGACCACCGCCGAGCCGGTCGGCACGCTGGTCGGCGACCGCTGGCTGGACACCCTGTTCGGGGCAGGGCTCGGCATGGCCGGGGCGCTGCTGGTGACCAACCGGCGGGCGGGCGAGCGGCTCACGACCGCGCTCGGGCAGGCGCGGGCCGCGCAGGCGGTGGCGCGCACCCAGATCGCCCGCCCCGCTCCCCCGCGCGCCGCCGTGCACGCGCGGCTCGCCGACACGCTCCACGAGCTGCGCGAGTCGGCGGACGGGCATGCGGGAGAGTGGTGGCAGCGACCGGCACCGTTGCAGGAGGTGGCACAGGTGGAACGTGAAGGGCACCGGATGCTGGCCCTGCTGGCGGAACGGGAGGCGGCGCATGTCTGACACGACGGCGCCCGCGCCCGGGGCGACGCACGCGGCAACGCACGGGACGACGCGCGCGGCCGCGGCGCGGCCGCGGCAGGAGGACATCGTCACCGGCATCATGCGGCAGTGGGCGCAGGTCCACCCGGATCTGGACCTGGAGCCGATCGGCGTGATCGGCCGGATCAACCGCTGCGCGGCCCTGCTGCAGCAGGCGGCCGACGCGCAACTGCGGCCGGAGCGGCTCACCCGCGCCGAGTTCGACCTGCTGGGCACCCTGCGCCGGTCCGGTCGGCCGCTGACGGCGGGAGAGCTGGCCCGGGAGACGTTCGCGTCCGGGGCGGCGGTCACCAAGCGGCTGCAGCGGCTGGAGCAGCAGGGGTTGGTCGAGCGCCGCACCGACGAACGCGACCGCCGCGTCGCGCATCTGACGCTCACCGGGGCCGGCCGCGAGCTGGCCGACCGGGCCTTGCCGGACCAGCTCGACCGCGAGCACGCGCTGCTCGCCGGACTCTCGCCCGAGCACCGGGCCGAGCTCGCCGACCGGCTGGCCGAGCTGCTGCTGCTCCTGGAGGGCAGCGTGCCGCGAAGTTGACCCCTGGCGATCAAGCTCCGCACCCGACCGGTTAGCCTGCTGACCATCGCCGAGGCCGGGGGCCTCGGAACGAACGACGGGGGCGGACGATGAGGCGTCGGTGGGTCAAAGTGCTGACGATCGTGGTGGTGGTACTCGCGGTGCTGGGCATCGCGGCGGACCGGGTGGCGAACCACCTCGCCGAGCAGGAGGCGGCCAAGCTCGCGCAGCAGAAGTACGGCTGGGGACAGGATTCCACCAACGGCTACGTGCACGTGGCCATCGACGGGTTCCCGTTCCTCACCCAGGCGCTCGGCGGGCAGCTGGACCACGTCACCCTCAGCGCGGGCGACTTCAGCGTGAACACGAGCTCCCATGCGGCCGGGGACTACCTGAACGTGCAGCGGCTGACCTTGGACCTGCACGGCCTGCACGTGCCGTCGCTGACGGCGCGCAGTGCGCAGGTCGACCTGGTGACCGGAGATCTGACGTTCAGCTACCAGGACCTGTCGGGGGTGGTGACCCGGCTGATGGGACAGGGCGGCGCGCTGACGGTCGGCCCGGCGCCCGGGTCGAACGAGCAGGAGGCCAGGATCCGGATCAGCGGCCCCTGGGCGGGTCGGCAGCTGGACGTGGTGGCGAGCCTGCTGGCGCAGCGCGGGCAGGTGGAGATCGAGGTGCCCGGGATGCAGACGTCGGGCTACGACTGGAGCATCCCGCTGCCGGACAACGTGGACTTCACGGCGGCGACCTCGACGCCGACCGGCGTGGACCTCCAGGTGACCGGACACCAGGTGGTGGTGGGCTCGTCGATCTACGGCGGCTGAGCCCGGGCTCGCGCAGCACGAGGCTAGCGCCGTGTCATATGTGCAATGGTATTGTCGCCGCCGTTGGTCGACGAAGACGACGAGCGGAGGCATGCCGTGGAGCGGCAGAGCGATGCGGTGCGCGGGACCCGGAACCTCGACGGGACGCAGAGCCACGACAAGGCGGTGCCCAACGTCCTGGCCGAGAACTTCCGGCAGGGCTGGGCGGACACCTCGCTGAGCCTGGCGCCGCTGCCCGGCGCGGCCTACGCGGCCAAGCGCCGCGCGGCGCTGTCGGAGCGGTTCCCCGGCGAGCGGATCGTGGTGCCCGCCGGCGGCTGGAAGGTGCGCAGCAACGACTTCGACTACACCTTCCGGCCGCACTCCGCGTTCGTGCACCTGACCGCCGAGCAGGGCGCCGACGCCGTCCCGGACAGCGTGCTGGTCTTCGAGCCGCACGGCAACGGCCACCACGTCACGCTGTTCACCCGCGGCCGCTCGCCGCGCGACGGCGGACCGCGCGGCACGGAGCTCTACAGCGACCGGCAGCACGGCGAGTTCTGGGTCGGCCGGCGGCGCAGCCTCACCGAGACCTCCGACGCACTCGGCCTCGCCGCCGCCGCGCGCGAGGAGCTGCCGCGCGCGCTCGGCACCGGCGTGCCCACCCGCGTGGTGCGCGGCCAGGACGCGGTCGTCGACGCGACGGTGGCGCCCGCCCCCGAGGCCGACGCGGAGCTGCTGCAGTTCCTGTCGGAGCTGCGGCTGGTCAAGGACGAGTGGGAGGTCGAGCAGCTGCGGATCGCCGTCGACGCGACCGTGGCCGGCTTCCACGACGTGGTGGGCGAGCTTCGGCACGCCACCCGCCTGGCGCGCGGCGAGCGCTGGGTCGAGGGCACCTTCAACCGCCGTGCCCGCCTGGACGGCTACGGGCTCGGCTTCGAGACCATCGCCGCGTGCGGCACCCACTCCACCACGCTGCACTGGATGCGCAACGACGGTCCGGTGCGCGAGGGCGACGTGCTGCTGCTCGACGCGGGCGTCGAGGCGGACAGCTTCTACACCGGCGACGTCACCCGCGTGCTGCCGGTCAGCGGCCGGTTCACCGACGCGCAGCGCCGCGTCTACGACCTGGTGTTCGCGGCGCAGTCGGCGGGCATCGCCGCGCTGCGGCCGGGCGCGCGCTACGGCGACTTCCACGACGCGGCCGTGCGGGTCATCGCCGAGGGCCTGGAAGCGTGGGGCCTGCTGCCGGACGCCGAGGCGGCGCTCGCCCCCGACAGCCAGCTGTTCCGCCGCTACACCCTGTGCGGCTCGGGCCACATGCTCGGCCTGGACTGCCACGACTGCGGCGCGGCCCGCCAGCAGACGTACCACGAGGGCCCGCTCCAGGTCGGCCACGTGCTCACCGTCGAGCCGGGCCTGTACTTCCAGGCGGACGACCTGACGGTCCCCCAGGAACTGCGCGGCATCGGCATGCGTATCGAGGACGACTTCCTGATCACCGCAGACGGCCCGCTCTGCCTCTCCGCCGGCCTCCCGCGCGCGGCGGACGACGTCGAGGCCTGGATGGCCCAGCTGCTCTGACCCCCGGGCGGGCCCCGCCGCCTCCGCCCGGGGCGGCAGGGCCCGCGCCGACCCGGCCCCGGCCGCGCCGTTCAGCCGACGGGGGGCCGGACCGGGTTCACACCTCCAGCGACACGTCGTAGTTGCGCAGCCAGGTGTCCAGGGCGAGGACCGTCTCGGCGGCGTTGCGCAGGTCCGGGCCGGCGGCGGAGGCGACCGCCGCCGCCGCGGCCGGGGTGTCGAGGAGGTCGTGGACACGGGCGTCGCGGTCGGCCAGGACAGCCTTCAGGTCGCCGCGCAGCGCCTCCGCGTAGGCGGGGTCCTGGGTGGAGGGGTAGGGGCTCTTGACGCGTTCGGCGACGACGTCCGGCAGGACGTCGCGAGTCGCCGCGCGCAGCAACGACTTCTCCCGGCCGTCGAAGGTCTTCATCGCCCAGGGGGCGTTGAAGACGTACTCGACCAACCGGTGGTCGCAGAACGGAACGCGGACCTCCAGGCCGGTGGCCATGGACGCGCGGTCCTTGCGGTCGAGCAGGATCTGGACGAAGCGGGTGAGGTGGAGGTGGCTGATCTCGCGCATCCGGCGCTCGGTGGCGCCCTCGCCGCGCAGCCGCGGCACCTCGGCCAGCGCCTGCCGGTACTGGGCCTGGCGGTAACCGGCCACGTCGACCTTGCCGAGCAGGCCGGGCTGGAGCAGCGCCGTGGCGGAGAGCGCGGCGCCCTCGCCGGCGAAGCCGCGCTGGATGGCCCACAGCCACGGGAAGGTGTCGCCCGCGACGGCCTCGGGGTCGTGGAACCAGGAGTACCCGCCGAAGACCTCGTCGGCGGACTCGCCCGACAGCGCGACGGTGGTCTGCTCGCGGATGGCCTTGAACAGCAGGTAGAGGGAGGTGTCGCCCTCCCCGATGCCGATGGGCAGGTCGCGGGCGAACAGCACGGCGTCGCGGCCGGCGCGCTCGGTCAGGTCGAGGGTGGACAGCACGATGTCGCGGTGGTCGGCGGCCACGTGCTCGGCCAGGGCGTGCGCGTAGGGGCCGTCGGGGGTGCCGCGCAGCGCGTCGGGGCGGAAGTTCTCGGTCTGGCCGACGAAGTCGACGGCGAAGGAGCGCACCGGCCCACGGCCGTTCTCGCCGAGCTGCCGGGCGGCGAGGGCGGTGATCACGGAGGAGTCGAGGCCGCCGGAGAGCAGGGTGCACAGCGGAACGTCGGCGACGAGCTGGCGCTCGACGATGTCGTCGAGCAGCTCGCGGACGCGGCCGACCGTGGTGTCGAGGTCGTCGGTGTGCTCCCTCGCCTCCAGCGCCCAGTAGCGGCGCTCGGTGAGGCCGCCGCGGCGCACCCGCAGGGTATGACCGGGACGCAGTTCGCGCATGCCGCAGTAGACGGCGTGGCCGGGGCTCTTCACGAAGGAGAACAGTTCGGACAGGCCCTCGGCGTCGACGACGGCCCGGGCCAGGGGGTGGGCCAGGATCGCCTTGGGCTCGGAGCCGAACAGCACGCCGTCGCGGGTCGGGTAGTAGTAGAGCGGCTTGATGCCCATGCGGTCGCGCACCAGCAGCAGTTCCTCGCGGCGCGGGTCCCACAGCGCGAAGGCGTACATGCCGTTGAGGCGGTGGGTGAAGTCCTCGCCCCACTCCAGGTAGGCGCGCAGCGCCACCTCGGTGTCGCTGGCGGTGGTGAACGTGTGGCCGCGCGCGGTCAGCTCGGCGCGCAGCTCGCGGTAGTTGTAGATCTCGCCGCTGTAGGTGGTGGCCAGCAGGGTGCGGCCGTCGTGGGTGACGGTCATCGGCTGCGCGCCGCCCTCGAGGTCGATGACGGCCAGCCGGCGGTGGCCGAGGGCCGCGTGGGTGTCCAGCCAGACCCCTGCGGCGTCGGGGCCGCGCAGAGCCATGGTGGCGTTCATCGCGTCGACGGAGGCCCGCTCGGTGGTGAGGTCGCGGTCGTAGGAGACCCATCCGGTGATCCCGCACATACGGCTCGGTTGCCCTTCTGCGTGGGTCGGCGCTTCACCCCGTGGCGGCGGGGTGCGGCCGGTCCACTGCGGCCGCCGACATGATCACGCTAGGAGCGGTGGGTGTATGAAGCAATCATTCCGCTCGCCGACCGTCATGTTCAGGCCAAGTCCGTGGAACGGGTTTGCCGCCGCCCGGCCTTGCCCTGGCCGGACCGGGAAGACGCACACGAAGCAGGCGACTCCCCCGGCCCCGCGCGGATCTGTCGCGATCCCGCCGGGTGACGCCGGGCCGCTGCCGCCGGTTCCCGAACCGCCGGAAAGTGAAACATGTCACGGCCGTGCTCCGTCGTGGCGACGCTCCGTGACGGGTAGGTTCCTGCGACCAAGGGGAAGGAGTCCCCCATGACGCCTCCCCGATCGCGGATCCCCCGTCACACCCTCCTCTGACGAGAGAACACGAGACAACGACATGTCTGCTCAAGAACCCGCGCACCACCCTCCGCAGCGCATCGGCGTCGTCGCCGAGTCCGTCTCCGGGGAGACGCGCGTCGCCGCGACCCCGGCGACCGTCAAGCAGCTGCTGGGCCTCGGTTACGAGGTCGTGGTCGAGTCCGAGGCCGGCGCGGCCTCCGGCTTCACCGACCAGGCCTACCTGGACGCCGGCGCGGGCATCGGCGACGCCTGGGACGCGGACGTCGTCCTGAAGGTCAACGCCCCCTCCGAGGCCGAGATCGCCAAGCTGCGTCACGGCGCGACCGTCGCGGGTCTGCTGGCCCCGGCCCAGAAGCCCGAGCTGCTCCAGTCGCTCGCCGACGCCCAGGTCACCGCCCTGGCGCTGGACGCCGTGCCGCGCATCTCGCGCGCGCAGTCGATGGACGTGCTGTCCTCGATGGCCAACATCGCCGGCTACCGCGCCGTGATCGAGGCCGCCCACGTCTTCGGCCGCTTCTTCACCGGCCAGGTCACCGCCGCCGGCAAGGTCCCCCCGGCGAAGGTCCTCATCGCCGGGGCCGGCGTCGCCGGCCTCGCCGCCATCGGCGCCGCCTCCTCGCTCGGCGCCATCGTCCGCGCCACCGACCCGCGCCCCGAGGTCGCCGACCAGGTCAAGTCACTGGGCGGCGAGTACCTGCCGGTCAACGTGGTGCAGGAGCAGAGCACCGACGGCTACGCCAAGGCCACCTCCGCCGACTACGACCGCGCCGCGGCCGAGCTCTACCACGAGCAGGCCAAGGACGTGGACATCGTCGTCACCACCGCGCTCATCCCCGGCCGTCCGGCACCGCGCCTGCTGACGGCCGCCGACGTCGCGGCGATGAAGCCCGGCAGCGTCATCGTCGACATGGCCGCGGCCATGGGCGGCAACGTCGAGGGCACCGTCGCGGGCCGCGCCGTGGTGACCGACAACGGCGTCACCATCATCGGCTACACCGACCTCGCCTCCCGGTTGCCGGCCCAGGCCTCCCAGCTGTTCGGCACCAACCTGCTGAACCTGGTCAAGCTGCTCACCCCCGGCAAGGACGGGCAGCTGACGATCGACTTCGACGACGTCGTGCAGCGCGCCGTCACCGTCGTGCAGGCCGGCGACGTCACCTGGCCGCCGCCGGCCGTCTCGGTCTCGGCCGCGCCCGCCGCGCAGCCCGCCGCCGCCGCGGCGAAGCCGGAACCCAAGCAGCCGAAGCTCACCCCCGCGGGCCGCCTCGGCCTGATCGGCGCCGGGATGCTCGCGATGTTCCTGCTCGTGGCCTTCGCGCCCGCGCAGCTCGCGGAGAACTTCACGGTGTTCGCGCTGGCGGTCGTGATCGGCTACTACGTCATCGGCAAGGTGCACCACGCGCTGCACACGCCGCTGATGTCGGTGACCAACGCCATCTCCGGCATCGTCGTGATCGGCGCACTGCTGCAGATCGGCCACGAGAGCTGGATCGTCACCACCCTGTCCTTCGTGGCGATCCTGCTGACGAGCGTCAACATCTTCGGAGGTTTCGCCGTCACCCGCCGCATGCTGTCCATGTTCTCGAAAGGCTGAGCCGAGATGACCTCCACGACGGCCTCCCACGCGGCCGACCTGGTCGCCGCGCTGCTGTTCATCCTCAGCCTGGCGGGCCTCTCCCAGCACCGCACCTCCCGCGCCGGTGTCGTCTACGGCATCGCCGGGATGGCGCTCGCGCTCGTCGCCACCATCGTGGTCGCCGCACAGAGCATCACCGCCGGCGCGGTCGCGCTGATCGTCCTGGCCATGGCGCTCGGCGCCGTGATCGGCCTGTGGCGGGCGCGCCGCGTCGAGATGACGCAGATGCCCGAGCTGATCGCCGTCCTGCACAGCTTCGTCGGCCTCGCCGCCGTGCTGGTGGGCTGGAACAGCTACCTCGAGGTGGAGTCGCACGGCGCCGCGCAGACGCTGATCGGCTCCGACCTGCTGCGCATCCACCACGCCGAGGTGTTCATCGGCATCTTCATCGGCGCGGTCACCTTCACCGGCTCGATCGTCGCCTTCCTCAAGCTGTCGGCCCGGATCAACTCCCGGCCGCTGATGCTGCCGGGCAAGAACGCGCTCAACCTCGGCGCGCTCGGCGCCTTCGTGGCGCTGACGGTCTGGTTCACCGCCTCCCCGAACCTCGGCCTGATGATCGCCGTGACGGTGCTCGCGCTGCTGCTGGGCTGGCACCTGGTCGCCTCGATCGGCGGCGGCGACATGCCCGTCGTCGTGTCGATGCTGAACAGCTACTCGGGCTGGGCGGCGGCCGCGGCCGGCTTCCTGCTCAACAACAACCTGCTCATCGTCACCGGCGCGCTGGTCGGCTCCTCCGGCGCCTACCTGTCGTACATCATGTGCAAGGCGATGAACCGCTCCTTCATCTCCGTCATCGCGGGCGGCTTCGGCATCGAGGCCCCCTCCAGCAGCCAGGAGGAGGAGGGCGAACACCGCGAGGTGCGCGCCGCCGAGGCGGCCGAGCTGCTCGCCAACGCCGGCTCGGTGATCATCACCCCCGGCTACGGCATGGCCGTCGCCCAGGCGCAGCACCCCGTCGCGGAGTTGACGCGGCAGCTGCGCGAGCGCGGCGTCGAGGTGCGCTTCGGCGTCCACCCCGTCGCCGGGCGTCTGCCCGGGCACATGAACGTGCTGCTGGCCGAGGCGAAGGTGCCGTACGACATCGTCCTGGAGATGGACGAGATCAACGACGACTTCGCCGGCACCTCGGTGGTGCTGGTCATCGGCGCCAACGACACCGTCAACCCGGCCGCGGCCGAGGACCCGGGCAGCCCCATCGCCGGCATGCCGGTGCTGCGGGTCTGGGAGGCGGACCAGGTGATCGTCTTCAAGCGGTCGATGGCCTCGGGCTACGCGGGCGTGCAGAACCCGCTGTTCTTCCGGGAGAACAGCAGCATGCTCTTCGGTGACGCGAAGGCCAGCGTCGACGCGATCCTGCAGGCGCTCGCCTCGGACGGCCGCCAGGCGGCCGCACCGGCCCCGCGCCAGGCCGTCGCGGGCTAGTTCCTCCGTTCAGGACGGGTGTCCCGGCTGCGGCCGGGGCACCCGTTTTCGATTTTGACATTCCTTTACAACCCCGATCCGGGGTGCGTCGTCTCTCCTGCCGCTCTACACGTTCGCTCCAACCAGCTCGAACCAGCTCGAACCAGGGAGACGTACGACCATGCTCAGCAGCAGGAAAGCCCTCACCGCCGGTGCCGCGTCGGTGGCGCTCGGCGCCGCCGCCCTCGCCTTCGCGCCGGTGGCCGACGCGGCGCCGCAGGCGACCACCCCGATGTGCGCCACCTCCCAGCTGACCGGCACGCTCGGCGCCGGGGACGTCGGCGCCGGCCAGATCTACCGCGACGTGGTGCTCACCAACCACAGCTCCACCAGCTGCCACCTCACCGGCTACCCCGGGGTCTCGGTGCTCGACGCGCACGGCGCGACGATCGGCGCGGCCGCGACCCACGACCCCCGGTCCTACGCCCCGGTCGTGCTCGCGCCCGGCGGCACCGCGACCACCACGATCCACACCACCAACCGGATGACCAACGACCCGAAGGAGTGCCGGCCGGAGTCCACCTCACTGCGGGTCTACCCGCCGGGCAACCGCGCCTCGCTGGTCTTCCCGGCCAAGCTGACGATCTGCAACAACACCTTCACCGTCACCCCGCTGGTCGGCGCCTCCGGTCAGCCCAGCGCCTCCGCGTCGGCCTCCGCCGGCGGTCCCTCCGCCTCGCCGTCGGCGGCGCCGACCTCGCAGGTCAGCGCGGTCCCGAGCGGCGCGCCCGACACCGGCCAGGCGCCGGGCTCCTCCGGCGGCGACTCCACCGGCATGGTGGCCGCGGCTGCCGGGGCGGTCCTGGTCCTCGGCGGCGCGGGCGTCGCGCTGACCCGCGCCCGCCGCTCGCGGGCCCGGGGCTGATGCCCTCTCACGAGCCGGCGGGGCACCCGGCGAGCGCTGTTCCTGGCCGCGGTGCGGCCGGGAACAGCGCCGCCGGTGCACACGCCGGGCCGACGCCCGCCGCCCCGGCGCGGGCGGTCCCGGCGCGAGTGGTCCCGGAGCGGGCGCTCCCCGCGCAGGCCGAGCCGAAGCGAGCGGTCCCCCCGCGGGCGGTCCCCGCGCAGGCCGAGCCGAAGCGAGCGGTGCGCGCGCAGATGGTCCCTGTGCAGACCGCGCTGACGCCCGCCGCCCCCGCGCGGGTGGGGCTGGCGCGGGTCCGGCCGCCGGCACGGGCCGTCCCGGCGCGGTTCGGACTGGCTGCTGCCGCGCTCGTCGCGGGGCTGCTGGTGTCCGGGTGCGCCGGGCAGTCGGGCGGCTCGGCCGTGTCCGGGGCGACCGGCGGCGCAGCCGCGAGCGCGCCCGCGCAGGCCGGGACAGCCGCCGCACCGCTGGGCCGGTCGGTCCCGGTGGGCCTGACCATCCCCGCGATCGGCGTCAACGCCTCCGTCATGTCCGTCGGCCTCAACCCCGACGGCACCGTCGGCGTCCCGCCGATCGCCGCGAACGCGCCCGCCGCCTGGTACGACGGCACCCCCACCCCCGGGCAGACCGGCCCGTCGGTGATCCTCGGTCACGTCACCGTGGGCCGCTTCGGCGACGGCGTCTTCCTGCACCTCGCCCAACTGCACCCCGGCGACCGGATCGAGGTGCGGCGGCGCGACGGCTCGACGGCGGTCTTCACCGTCGACCGGGTGCAGACCGTCGACAAGTCCGCCTTCCCGACGCAGGCCGTCTACGGGAACGTCGACCGGCCCGCGCTGCGTCTCATCACGTGCGGCGGCCCGCACGAGAGCGGCGGCGGATACCCGGACAACGTCATCGTCTACGCCTCCCTCACCGGAGCCCGGTCCTGAACGTCGGACTGGAGCGCACGGGCCGGCCGCCGACACTCCGGCCCGAGACCACGAGGGGGGCGGTCACCGCGAACCGCAGGGATCGCACGCACGAACGCGAGGAGGACGCGGCGGAGCTGTTCCGCAGCCTCTACCCGCGACTGGCGGGCTGGTGCCGTCGTCTCGTCGACGACGACGGCACCGCCCACGAGATCGCCGCGGAGGCGTTCACCCGACTGTGGGCGCGCTGGACCAAGGTCGACGAGCCCACCGGATTCCTCTACGTCACCGCGGCCAACCTGGTCCGCGACCACTGGCGCAAGATGGAGCGCGAACGGCGGGCGCTACGCTTCGCCGGGCGGCGGGAGTCCGAACGGCAGACCGTCGACGGGGACGACCCGTCGGTGCGCCTGCTGGTCACCTCCCTCCCGGAGCGACTGCGCGACCCGGTCCTGCTGTACTACTTCGCGGACCTGCCGGTGCGCGAGGTCGCTGCCCGCCTCGGGCGCAGCGAAGGCACCGTCAAGTCCGACCTGCACACCGCCCGCGAACTGCTCCGCGCGACCCTGGGAGAATCCCATGACCGGATCGGCTGACCCCTTCGACCCCACCGGGGGTCCGGCGGGCGAGCCGGGCGATCCGTTCGAGGAGCTCCGGCACACGCCCGTCACACCGCTGCCGATCCCCGAGGGGGCGTTCGCGCAGGCGCGGCAGCGGGCGGCCCGACGCAGACGGCGGCGCGCCGCGTTCGGTGCGACGGCGGGCGTCGGCGCGCTGGCGGTGGCGGTCTACCTCACCGGGGCGTTCGTGCCGCGCGGGCCGAGCCAGGTGGTCACCCCACCGGCGAGCGCGGGCCACAGCTTCGGCACCCCGCGGCCGCTGCCGTCCACTGCGGCCCCGACCGCCGTACCTTCGGTCAGCGCGTTCCCCTCCGCGGCCGCGCCGAGCCCGTCCGCCACGGCGCCGAGCGCCAGCGCCAGTGCCAGCGCGTCACCCACGACGAGCGGCACCCCGCTGTGCACGGCCGCCCAGCTCACCCCGCGACTGGGCAGCGGGAACGCGGGCGCGGGCCAGATCTACACCTACCTGGTGGTCACCAACCACAGCAGCACCCCCTGCCACGTCGCCGGCTACCCGGGGCTCTCCCTCCTCGACGCCTCCGGCCACCAGATCGGCGTTCCCGCCACCTACGAGCACCAGTTCCCGTCCACCCCGGTCGTGCTCGCCCCGGGCGCGTCCGCGAGCGACACCATCCACACCGTGAACCGGCAGACGAACAACCCGTCCGAGTGCCTGCCGACGTCGACCTTGCTGCGCATCTACCCGCCGGGCAGCTTCACCTCGCTGACCTTCCCGGGCCGGATCACGGTCTGCCTGGGCACCTTCGAGCTCACCCCGTTCGGGCCCGGGACCACCGGCAACCCGGCGAACTGAGCTGCGCCCCGGTTGTCCGTGGCGGGTGGTAGCGTCCGTCGTATGACCCCGGAGGAGTTGGCCAACCTCGCGCTGCTGCGCCGGGCGCGGGATCTGATGGACCGGGAGTACGCCCGTCCGTTGGACGTGCCGACGATGGCGCAGCAGGCCCTGATGTCGCCCGCGCACTTCTCGCGGCAGTTCCGGGCCGCCTACGGAGAGACGCCCTACAGCTACCTCATGACCCGCCGGATCGAGCGGGCGATGACGCTGCTGCGGGGAGGGATGAGCGTGACGGACGCCTGCATGACGGTCGGCTGTACCTCGCTGGGGTCGTTCAGCTCCAAGTTCACCGAGATCGTCGGCGAGCCGCCGAGCGTCTACCGCGAGCGGGACCACAGCGCGGTGGCCCTGATGCCGGTCTGTGTGGCAATGGTGCGCACCCGGCCGACGAAGCCGCAGTGAACAAGGCGCAGCAGTGAGCAGGATTCGAGAAGCACCGGGTGCGGCCGCGCCCTAACGTGAACGACATGACCATCGCATTGCAGTACTGCCACATCACCGTCAACGACGTGGACGAGGCGATCGCCTTCTACCGCGACGCCCTCGGCCTGCAGCTCAAGAACGACGTCGCCGCGGGCGGATACCGCTGGGTCACCCTCGGCAGCTCCGACCAGCCGGGCCTGGAGATCGTGCTGTCCGAGCCGCACGCCGGCCGCTCGCAGGCCGACGGCGACGCGATGCAGGAGCTGCTCGTCAAGGGCGTTCTGCCGAACACCGTGTTCAGCACCGACGACGTCGACGCGACCTTCGAGAAGGTGCGCGCCGCAGGCGCCGAGGTGCTGCAGGAACCGATCGACCAGCCCTGGGGGCCGCGCGACTGCGCCTTCCGTGACCCCTCGGGCAACATGGTGCGGATCCAGGCCACCAAGGCCTGACCTGCGGCGGGCGCGGGGCTGTCGCGGTGCGCGTACGGCGCGACAGCCCCGCTCCAGGTGGGTAGCGTCGAGGTGGAGATCATCGGACCGCGCCGACCCGCCGGGAGGCAGTCGTGAACGAGCAGGCACCCCCGCCGCTGGAACCCCTCGACGAGGACTGGAGCTCCGCGCTCGCGGTCGTCGCACACCCCGACGACATGGAGTACGGCGCCGCCGCGGCCGTCGCCCGCTGGACCGCCCAGGGCAAGCGGGTCGTCTACGCCATGGTGACCAGCGGCGAGGCCGGCATCGACGGACTGGCCCCGGACCGCTGCGGGCCGCTGCGCGAGGCCGAGCAGATCGCCTCCGCGGCCGCGGTGGGCGTGGACACGGTGGAGTTCCTGCACCACCCCGACGGCGTCCTGGAGTACGGCCTGCCGCTGCGCCGCGACATCGCCCGGCTGGTCCGCCGCCACCGCCCGGACGTGGTGATCACCACCAACTTCCGGGACACCTACGGCGGGGTCTTCCCCAACCAGGCCGACCACATCGCGGCCGGCCGCGCCACGCTCGACGCGGTGCGCGACGCGGGGAACCGATGGGTCTTCCGCGAGCTGCTGGACGCGGAGGGTCTGGAGCCCTGGGACGGCGTGCGGATGCTGCTGGCCGCCGGCTCCCCCGAGGGCCGCCACGGCGTCGACGTCACCGACACGTTCGCGCTCGGCGTCGCGTCCCTGGCGGAGCACAAGGCGTACCTGGCCGGGCTGGGCGAGCACGGCATGGCCGACCCGGAGGAGTTCCTCGACGCGATGCTGCGCATGGCCGGCTCGCGCCTGGGCGTGCGCTACGCGTCCGCCTTCGAGGTCGTCCCCCTGCGGATGCCCGGATAGTCCAAGCGGTGGTCCAAGCGGCAGTCCAGGCGGCCTCAGCCGAGCGGGTGGTGGGCCAGGTTGTTGACGCCTGCCGCGTCGCCGCAGGCGCTGTGCAGGGTGCCCGTCCACTGGCCCACCACCGGTGCCGCGGCGAGCTGTTGGGCGCAGACGTCGGTCGGGGCCGGGCCGGACGGGGTGCCGGGCGGGGTGTCCGCCTGCGCCGATCCGGCGAGGCCGACGGCACCGGCCGTGGCGGCGAGAGCGAGCAGGGCGAGAGGCGCGATGGTCTTCATGCCCGGTGCAACGAGTCCGCCCCTGCGGGGACACCACCCCGCCTGCGGTGAAGCCCCGTCGACGTGATCCACTCGCTCGGCTAGCATGGCCCAAGTTCCGTGTGAGTACGGAGCGTTGACCTGGGACGACAAGCCGGGAGGGGCCGCGGCGATGGCCGAGGACGCGTGGGGTCCGAGCGGGTGGATGAGCACCGCGGTGCAGCAGGAGCCCGTCGAGCGGATCGAGCTGCACACCGACCGGCCGCAGTCGGCACGGATGTACGACTACCTCCTGGGCGGCAAGACCAACTTCGCCCCCGACCGTGAGATCGCCGCGAAGGCGCTGGAGGCGTTCCCGGGTCTGCGCGACGTGATCCGCGCCGGGCGCGCGTTCCTCGGCCGGGCGGCGGGATTCCTGGCGGAGCAGGGCGTCGACCAGTTCCTGGACATCGGCTCCGGCATCCCGACCAGCCCGAACCTGCACGAGATCGTGCAGGAGGTGAACCCGGCGGCGCGGATCGTCTACGTCGACAACGACCCGATCGTGCTCGCCCACACCCGGGCCCTGCTGAACAGCACGCCCGAGGGCCGCATCGACTTCCTCGCGGCGGACCTGCGGGCGCCCAAGGCCATCCTCGACCACCCGTGCCTGAGCGGTCCCGACCCGGCGCTGGACCTGACCCGGCCGGTCGGTCTGGTCCTGAGCGCCGTGGTCCACTTCGTCGCCGACGAGGACGACCCGTACGGCATCGTGCGCACCCTGCTGGACGCGCTGCCGTCCGGCAGTTGGCTGGTGCTCAGCCACGCCACCGCCGACGCGAGCCCGGACCAGGTCGACCGCGCCGGCTCGGCGTACCGGGGCGGCGGCGTCGGGATCCGTCCGCGCAGCCGGGAGGAGTTCGCCCGCTTCGCGGAGGGTCTGGAGCCCGTCGAGCCGGGCATCGTCCCGCCGGGTGAATGGCGCCCCCGACCGGGCGCGCCCGTCAGCGCGACCACCCGCGACGGCTACGTCCTGGTGGCCCGCAAGCCCTGACCGGAACCGGCGCGGGCTGCTGCCTCCGCGCACCGACACGCACCGACGCGCCGCCGGGTCCTGACGAGGACGGACCCGGCGGCGCGTCGGCGCTTCGGCGTGACCGGCTCAGGTCACGGGATGGCCCACTGCTGGTTGGCGGTGTCGGCGCAGTCCCAGATCTGGGCCTGGGTGCCCGAGCCGCCGTAGCCCGTGTCGTCCAGGCACCTGTTGGACTGGGGGTTGTAGAGCTCACCGTTGGACTGCGGGATCCACACCTGGGCTCCGGTGTTGTTGCAGTCGTAGAGGTCGACGGTGGTGCCGTTCGCCGTGCCGCCGCCGTTGATGTCCAGGCACTTGCCGAGCACGTGCAGGGTGGTGCCGGCCTGGACGAAGGTCCACTGCTGGGCGGGTGTGCCGTTGCAGGTGTAGACCTGGACCGGGTTGAGGTTCGCGGTGCTCGCGGCGCGGTCGTCCAGGCAGAGGCCCTGGTACCCGGTCACCTGACCGGTGGTGCCACCGCCGCCTCCGCCGCCGCCCCCGCTGCCCGTCGTGGTGTACGCCGCGACGTAGCCGACGCTCATCGTCGCGCCGGAAGTGGTGGCGGAGGTCGGCGTGGTGCAGCCGCAGACGCCGTTGGGGAAGCCGCCGCCCATGGCGAGGTCGAAGATGATCGACAGGTTGTGGTCGAAGGCCTGCTGCCAGGTGGAGGTGCCGACCTGGGCCTCGCTGACCTGGAAGTACTGGGTGCCGTCGAGGTAGAAGGTGATGCTCTCGGCGGCGGTGTTCGTCCGGTCGAGGATCATCGAGTAGGTGTGGTAGCCGGTCTGGCACCCGTTGCAGGCGGTCAGCCCGCTGCCGATGCCGTTGCCCTCGTTGCAGGGGCCGCCGGGGTAGGTGCCGCAGTGGATGGTGCCGGCCACCTGGGAGCGGGCGTTGACGTCCTCCATGATGTCGATCTCGCCGTTCTCGGGCCACTGGCCGGGGCCGAGCATCCAGAAGGCGGGCCAGTAGCCGAGGCCGGAGCCGGGGTTGGGCTGCTCGATCGACGCGGTGACCTCCAGCTTGCCGCCGGCCGGGGCGCCGACGTTGGCGCTGGTGGTCTGGATCCGGCCGGAGGTCCAGTTGCCGTTGCCGTCGTTCAGGGCGGTGATGTCGAGGTGACCGCTGCCGTCCAGGTGCACGTTGGCGGCGGAGTTGGTCATCGTCTCGATCTCGCCGGTGCCGAAGTTCGAGCCCGGGCCGGTGTCGTACATCCAGTTGGCGCCGTTGGGTGCGGAGCCGGACCCGCCGGAGAAGTCGTCGCTGAAGACGGTCTGCCACCCCGACGGCGGGCCGGGGACGGTGACGGCGTGGGCGCTGCCGACCGGCGCGGTCAGCAGCAGGGCGAAGACCGCGGCGGCCGTGGCGAGCGTGGCCAGGACGCGGCGGGCGAGGGGTGGACGGGAGCGGGCGGGGCGAGGCTGCATGCGGTTCCTCCGGGTGGGGGGCCGGGACGGGAGAGAGCGTTCTCCGAACAGCTTTGGCATGTTCCCGCCCGCCGATATACGGCGTCAAGACTTGTGCGCAGGCGAGCTTCTGGCAGCTGAGATGTCTTCAACTTCCGAACCCTGTGCGCAGGGTCTTCCTCCAGCCCCGCCCTTGTTGTAATTTCTGTCAATAAGAGCTCACCGGGAGGGATCGATGGCAACGCACACCATTGCGGATGAGGACGTCTCGAAGCGGCTGCTCGACTCGGCCGCGGCACTCTCCTACGACCCCGCTGTCGAGATCGACTGGGACGCCCCGCTGCCGGAGCACCACTACGGGCTCAACCCCGAGTGGAGCACCCTCTACGGCACCCGCCTGTGGGAGGAGATGACCGAGCAGCAGCGCGTGACGCTGACCCGCCACGAGGTCGGCTCGATCATGATGACGGGCATCTGGTTCGAGATGATCCTGCAGCAGATGGTGCTGCGCGATCAGTACCTCAAGAACCCGTCCAACGCCGAGTTCCAGTTCGCGCTCACCGAGATCGCCGACGAGTGCCGCCACTCGATCATGTTCGCGCGGGCCTGCGAGAAGATGGGCGTGCCGCAGTACAAGCCGCTGCGCGGCTGGGCCGAGGCCGGACGCGCCTTCAAGGCGCTGGCCCGCGCCGAGCTCGCCTACGGCGGCATCCTCGTCGCCGAGGAGGTCCTCGACGTGATGCAGCGCGACTGGATGCGCGGCGAGAACGTCCTCGACATCGTGCGCGGCACCTCGCGGATCCACGTCGTCGAGGAGTCGCGGCACATGAAGTTCGCCCGGCAGGAGATCCGCGAGCGGCTGCGCGGCGCCGGGACGGCTCGGCGCCGGGTCAACGGCTTCGGGGTCGCGGCGGCCGCGTTCGTCATCGTCTCCAGCATGGTCAACAAGGGCGTCTACGCCGCCGCCGGCCTCGACACCGACCGGGCGCTGGCGGAGGCCAAGGCCAACCAGCACCGCAAGTCCATGATGCGCACCAGCTCGCGCCACCTGATGGCGTTCCTGGCCGAGGCCGGCCTGCTGACCCGCCCGGCCGCCGGCATCTACCGGCAGCTGGACATGCTCTGACGGTCCGTCCGCAGCAGCTCGTAGGCCCTGGACAGGGCCCGGCCCCCACTCCCCCGCCCGCCGCACCGCGAGGACCCCACCACCCGCCATGGCCTACGCGATCACCCGGACCTGCTGCAACGACGCCTCCTGCGTGTCGGTCTGCCCGGTCAACTGCATCCATCCGACGCCCGGCGAGCCCGGCTTCGGCACGACCGACATGCTCTACATCGACCCCGCCGCCTGCATCGACTGCGGCGCGTGCGCGGACGCCTGCCCCGTCGACGCGATCTTCCCGGTCGACCGGCTGGCCGGACCCGACGCGCCCTACGCCGAACTGAACCGCCGCTGGTACGAGCAGAACCCGACCGACCACGCCTGGGGTGCGCCGGACTTCCCGCGGAGCCTGCCCGACGGCTTCGGCGAGCTGACCGTCGCCGTCGTCGGCACCGGCCCGTCCGCCGGCTACACCGCGCAGCTGCTGCTGCGCACCACCGGCGCGCGGGTGACGATGATCGACCGTCTGCCGGTCGCGGGGGGACTGCTGCGCCACGGCGTGGCGCCGGACCACCAGTCGACCAAGCGCATCGGCGAGTCCTTCGCCACGACCTACCACCACCCCGCGCTGCGCATGCACCTCGGCGTGGCCGTCGGCGAGGACGTCACCCACGAGGACCTGACCGCCCACCACCACGCCGTCGTCTACGCGGTGGGCGCGGCGGGCGACCGCCGGCTCGGCCTGCCCGGCGAGGACCTCCCCGGCAGCCTGCCCGCCACGACGCTCGTCGGCTGGTACAACGCCCACCCGGGCGTGCCCGCCGACGCGGTGGACCTGGGCGCGCACGCGGAGCGGGTCGTCGTGATCGGCAACGGCAACGTCGCCGTGGACATCGCCCGCATCCTGCTGTCCGACCCCGACGACCTCGCCCGCACCGACATCGCCGACCACGCACTCGCGGCGCTGCGCGACAGCCGGGTCCGCGAGGTCGTCCTGCTGGCCCGCCGCGGTCCGGAGCACGCGGCCTGGAGCGAGCCGGAGTTCCTGGCCCTCGCGCACCTCGCGGGCGCGGAGCTGGTGGTGGCCGACGAACCGGGCGTCCGCGAGGCGATCGCCGCGGCTGCCTCGCCGGGATCCACGGGCTCCTCCGGCTCTTCCGGTTCCTCCGGCTCCAAGGCGGCGCTGCTGGTCGGGTTGCCCGTCGAGGCGGTCGACTGGGCCGCGGCGCCGCCGCCCGGGGGGCGGCGGATCGTGCTGCGCTTCGGCGCGGTGCCCACCGAGCTGCTCGGTCACGCGCGGGTCGAGGGGCTGCGCGTGACCGGGCCGGAGGGTGCCGACGGCAACGCCGACGGGGAAGGCGGCGGGTCGGTGATCGCGACCGGCCTGGTGGTCCGCTCCATCGGCTACCGGGGCGTCCCCGTGCCGGGCCTGCCCTTCGACGAGACCTCGGGCACCATCCCGCATGACGGCGGCCGCGTCGTCGACCCCGCCACGGGCCTGCCCCTGTCGGCCACCTATGTGGTGGGCTGGGCCAAGCGCGGGCCCTCGGGCGGCATCGGCGCGAACCGCGACTGCGCGCAGGAGACCGTCGACGCGCTCCTGGACGACGCGGCGGCCTGGCAGCTGCCCACGCCCGCGCACCCGATCCAGGACTTCGCCCACCTGGTCCGCCGTCGACAGCCGGAGGCACTCGGCCTGCGCCAGTGGCGCGCCGTCGACCGCACGGAGCGCGCCCGCGGGGAGGAGACGGGCCGCCCACGGGTGAAGCTCGCGACGGTCCCCGAACTGCTGGCGTCCGCGCGACGCTTCCGGCGCTGAGGCCTGCCGTCGGGGTCGGCGTCCAGACGATGGTTCCGGCGTCGGGACAGGCCTTCCCCGCTGGCGTGCGGGAGACTGGCGGCATGCGTATCCGCCCACGCCGTGCCGCCCTCCCGCTCGCCGCCGCCGCGCTGCTCGCGGGCCTCGCCTCCTGCTCCTCGGGCGGCCCGGCCGAGCCTGCCGGGGTGACCGCGACCCTGAGCGCGCAGAGCAGCGCAGCAAGCGCGGGCGGCTCCGCCGTCGCCGCGGTACCACGGCCGCAGCATGTCGTGGTCGTGGTCGAGGAGAACCACCCCTACCAGGCCGTCATCGGCAGCAGCGACGCGCCGTACCTCAACTCCCTGGCCGCCGAGGGCGCGTCGTTCACCGCCTCGTACGCCGTGGCGCACCCGAGCGAACCCAACTATCTGGCCCTCTTCTCCGGATCGACGCAGGGCCTGACGGACGACTCCTGCCCGCACGCCTTCTCCGGCCCCACGCTCGGCTCGGAGCTGCTCGGCGCCGGGCTCGGCTTCGCCGGCTGGTCGGAGTCGATGCCGGGCACCGGCTTCACCGGCTGCACGGCCGGGGACTACGCGCGCAAGCACAACCCGTGGGTGAACTTCGCGGACATCCCCGCCGCCGACAACCGCACCTTCGCCGCGTTCCCGACCGACGCCGCCGGATACGCCGCGCTGCCGACGCTCTCCTTCGTCGTCCCGAACCTCCAGCACGACATGCACGACGGCACCGTCCGGCAGGGCGACGACTGGCTCCGCGCCCACCTGGCCGGGTACGCCACGTGGGCGCGCACGCACGACAGCCTCCTCGTCGTCACCTGGGACGAGGACGACAACGGCCCGGACAACCACATCCCGACGCTCTTCGTCGGCGCGAAGGTGAAGCCGGGCCACTACGGCGAACTGCTGGACCACTACCGCCTGCTGCGCACCCTGGAGGCCGCGTACCACCTCCCACCGGTCGGCGAGAGCGCCAAGCGCGCGCCGGTCACGGACGTGTGGACCCCGTGACCTACTGGATCTGACGGATCGACGCGCCGACCAGGACGCCGTTGCTGACGGTGTAGGTGCCCTCGAAGACCTTGACCGTGCCGTCGGTCTGCGTCGCGTAGAGGACGGCCTGGACCTGGGAGGCGCCGAAGTCGCTGACGGTGCCGAGGCCGATGGAGGCTGTGGTGGAGAAGCCGGCGACGTACTGGTCGTAGCTCTCGCCGGCGATGTTGGCGCCCCCCAGGGCCCAGGCGGCCGCGTAGTTGTGGTCGGTGATGTCCTGGTAGTACTGCGCGACCACGGCGCTGGCGTTGGTCATCGGGGTGGTCGGCGCGGGCGGGGCCGGGGGCGCGGGCGGAGCGGCCGGAGTCGGGGTGCTCGTCACCGTGACGGTGGGTCCGGGGGCCGGTCGGGTACTCGCCGGAGCGGTGCGGGTCGGCGTGGGAGCGGTGGAACCGGGGGCCGTGGTGGTCTGGTGCGTGACGGTCGCCGTGACCGTCCGCGTCGGAGCGTTCACCGACTGGGAGGTGGCGCCGGACGAACACGCCGCGACGGCGGCCAGGGTGCCCGCCGTCGCCACGGCGACGACCATGCCCTTCACCTCTCCAGGCTAGGCCGGACCGGCCGGACCCGCAGCGCGTCAGGCACGCGGGTGCGGAGCCGGCCGATCGTCGACGACCAGGTCTCGGTGGTCCCCCTCGGCCTGGTGACCGGGCGAGGGGTGTGCCGACCTCGAACGCTGAGGTCGCCTGTAACAAGATCGGCGGTCGGTGAGTCGTAGGAATGACGGGGCGCGGGCCCCGACAGGGAGTGACGATGATGAAGCCGACTCTCCGGGGCGCCGCCGCCACCGGAACCGCCGCACTGCTCGTCCTCGGGCTGGCCGGGACCTCCGCCGGGGTCGAGCGGGCAGCCGCGGGCGCGACGGCGTGGACGACCGCGAAGCTGCCCGGCGGCTACGCGACGTTGCTCGGTTCCGCCGCACCGGACGCGCACACGGTGTGGGTGGCGGGCGCCGCGATCACGGACCGTGGGCCACAGCGCCTGCCCGGCTTCGCGCCGGTGCTGTACGCCCACGACACCCGCACCGGTGGCGGCTGGACGATCGTGCCGACCGCGAAGGGCGTGCCGGTCCGGATGAACGCCGTGGCGGCCGTGTCGGATCGGGACGGCTGGCTGGTCGGCGACCAGGGCACCGGAGCGAAGGGCGTCGCGTCGGGCGGCGTCTACACCGAGCACTGGAACGGCCGCAGCTGGTCGGTCCAGCAGATGGCAGTACCGGCCCGCTCGCAGGGCGCGGGACTGCTCAGTGTCTCCGCCGTCGACCGGACCGACGCGTGGGCGGCGGGCTGGGTCCAGATCGCCGACCCGGCCACCGGCGGGAAGCCCGCAACCTCGCACGACGACGGTCTTCTCGCGCACTGGAACGGCACGGCCTGGCAGCGCGTGCCACTGCCCACGGTCGGCCCGGACTGGCTGCTGAACTCGGTCACCGCCGTCTCCGCCAAGGACGTCTGGGCCGTGGGCGTCACCGCCCAGGGCGACCGCGAGGTGCCGGTGGCCCTTCACTACGACGGCCACAGCTGGACGGTGCAGCGCGACGCGGCGTTCGGCGGTTTCAGCGGCGGCGCCGACGGCGGCCTGCTGAGCGTCACCGCCCACGACCGCGACGACGTCTGGGCGGTCGGCAGCTTCCGGGCGCCGGGCTCCCGGCACAACACCGCGCTGATCGAGCACTGGAACGGCCGTCGCTGGAACCGGGTCGCGGCCCCGGCGGCCGCAGGCACGCTGACCGGTGTCGCAGCGGCGCCGGGCGGCGTGGTCGCCGTGGGCGACTCCGACGACGCCGCGGGTGACGGCTACGCGCTGCGCGTCCGAAACGGCCGGGCAGCCTCGCTGGGCCTGCCCGGAAACACGGCGGCTACCCAGTACAGCCCCTGGGCGGTCGGCTACTACCAGGGAACGGTCACCGTCCTCGGCGTCGTCGACAAGCCCGCCCAGAGTCAGCCGATGCCCATGGTGCTCACCCGCCGAGGCTGATCCGACGCGCCCGGGGCGCTCGACCACCACATCCCGGAGCTGCACGAGCCTCCGAGCCCGCAGGGCGAGTCCTACGGGCGGGCGCCCAGGCGTGTCACACAGCGGGCGGCGGCGGCACAGCCGGACACCGCCGCATCGAGTGGCTCGGCGCCGCGCAAGCGCGCGGCGAGGAAGCCGCCGGCGAACGCGTCGCCCGCGCCGACGGTGTCGACGACGAGCGCGTCGGCGGCGGGGACGCGGCCCAGGGCCTCGCCGTCGGCGCACAGCACGACGCCCGCCGCGCCCAGTTTGACCGCGACCAGCGCGCCCGTGCGTCGCGACAGCGCGGCACCGGCCTGCGCCGCGTCCGCCCGGCCCGCGAGCAGGCGGGCCTCGTCAGCGTTGGGCAGCAACAGGTCGGCGCCCGCGGCCAGGTCGAGGAAGGCGTCCGTGCCGAGCTCGGCCAGCGGGCCCGTCGAGGCCGGGTCGACGCTGACGGGGACACCGCGCGGGCGGCAGGTGCGCAGGACGAGCGCGGCGAGGTCGCGGCCGGGCGCGGAGAAGAACAGGTAGCCGGAGAGGTGGACGCGCGCGACGCCGTCGAGCAAGCCCTCGTCCCAGTCGGCGGGGCCGAGTGCAGAGCTCGCGCCCCGGTCGTTGAGCATGGTTCGCTCGCCGGTCGCGTCGACCAGGCAGACGATGGCGGCCGTCGGGCGCTCTCGGTCCTCGCGCAGGACCGGACGGACCCCGGCACCGCGCAGCTCCGCCCGGTGCCGGTCGGCCGAGTCGGCGCCGACGCGGGCGAGCAGCGTCACCTCGGCTCCGGCGGCGGCCGCCCATGCAGCGACGTTGGCGGCCGCGCCGCCGGGACGCAGCACGATCCGGGCCGGGGTGTCGGTGGCGGGCGCGAGCGGTCGCCGGTGGACGGCGACGACGTCCGTCGCCAGGTCCCCGACGACCAGCAGGGCTCCGCTCATGCGCTCGTTCCGGCCGCGTACGCCGAGGCGATCCGTGCCGCGAGCGCCACGTTGCCGCGCACGGCGGCGAGGTTGGCGCGCAGCGAGGCGCCGTCGGTGTGCTCGACGAGGTGGGCGAGGAGGAACGGGGTGACGGCCTGACCGGTCACGCCCTCGCGGCGGGCGGCGGCGAGGGCGTCGGCGAGCACGCGGTCGTGCAGGGCCGGGTCGAGCTGCTGCTCCGGCGGCACCGGGTTGCCGACGATCAGCGCCGAGTGGTCGGTGCCCAGTACGTCCTGAGCGCGCATCAGGGCAGCGGCCTCGTCCGGGCTCTGCACGGTCCAGTCGACGGGCAGGCCGGAGCTGGTGAGGTAGAAGCCGGGGAAGCTCCCGGTGCGGTAACCCGCGACGGTGACGCTGAGGGTCTCCAGCCGCTGCAGCGTCGCGGGCACGTCGAGGATGGACTTGACGCCCGCGCAGACCACGGTGATCCGGGTGCGGGCGAGCAGCCCGAGGTCCGCCGACTCGTCCTGCTCGCTGACCCAGTCGCGGTGCACGCCGCCGAGGCCCCCGGTGGCGAAGACCCGGACGCCGGCACGGGCGGCGAGGTGAGCGGTGGCGGAGACGGTCGTCGCCCCGCTCGCACCGAGCGCGACGGCCGGGGCGAGGTCGCGCACGCCGAGCTTGCGCAGCCCGTCCTCCATGCCGAGCCGTTCGAGCTCCTCCTTGCCGAGGCCCACGCGTGCGACGCCGTCGAGCACCGCGACGGTCGCGGGCACGGCCCCACCGTCGCGGACGATCTCCTCCAGCTCGAAGGCGAGGCGGAGGTTGTCCGGCCGCGGCAGCCCGTGGCTGATGATCGTGGACTCCAGCGCGACGACGGGCCTTCCCTGCGCCAGCGCCTCGCGCACCGGGACGGACAACTGCGGCACGGTGTTCGACATGTGGGTGATCATCGCCCGGCGGCAGGGGCGCGAAACCGTCGACGGGCCCCGAGATCGCGTGCCGGGTCGGGGCGCAGAACGGCGGCGCACCATAGCAGGGGACCGCTTTCCGGCGCGGCCTTATCCGCGAAGCCGCGGTCGTGCCGCCCGTGGTCGTCCGCGACATGCCAGCTCAGGGCGTGACGGCGGGGGCGCGCGCCGCCACGCGCTCCACACGGAGGTGCCCGACGTGTACCGACCATAGGAATCGCGCTGGTCCAGCCTCGATAATGACCGCGTGGAACCGATCGAGACCCCGACCGGGCAGGCGGGCGAGGACCTGGGGGCGCTGTTGCGCTGCGTCCTGTCCGAGAATCCGGGGTTGACGCAGAAGCGGATCGCCGAACGGGCGGGCATACCCTACGCCACGCTGAACGCGTGGGTGACGGGCCGTCGGGGTGCCGGGGGCCGGATCGCCTCGGACGATCTGCGCGCGCTCGCCGACGCCCTGCCCGAGGCGTATCCCGCGGCCCGGGTGTTCGCGGCCGCCGGCCGGCGCACTCCGGCGGATCTCGACGCCGAGCGGGAGATACGACTGCTGGAGATCTACCGGGGCCTCGACGCCGACCAGCAGCGCGCGCTGGTGGAGATGGCGAGAGCCCTCGCCAAGCTGCCCCGGCCCAGGCGTGCCGGATAGCCCTGGTGGCGGGGCCCGCCGGAACGGTGCGGTGGCCGGAACGGACGGGATGGACCGGATGGGCGGGATGGACGGGGTCGGCGGGCGGGATGCACGGGCCGTCGCTGCCGTACCCCGTCCGGCGGGGCGCGCGGGATAGGTGTTCGCTTCCGGATGTCCCGGTTCGTCCTTCACGGGGCTCTCACAGGTCACTCCTGTGGGAGTAGCGTCTGTCCTCCGGTTCCGTCCCCCGGGGCGCGGCACCCGGCGCCACCGCGTCCCGCCCGCGCATCCTGCTCCGCGTGAGGGGCTCTTCCATGTGCATCCGGATTCGCGTGGCAGTAGCCGAGGCCCACGCCGTCGTCTGGGATCCGCTGGAGGTCTGCGTGCTGGTGCCCGGCGCGGGGGCGGTGCCGGCGAGCAGGGACCGCGTGCTTGAGGAGGTCGTCGCGGTCCTCCAGGATCTCGGCGCACGGCGCGTCTGGTCCGGGTTCCACTGCTTCTGCGGCGAACCGATCCTCCTGCCCGCCGAACTGACCGACCACCAGCAGGTCGGTTGAGCCGGAGAGGTCGCGTTCCATGGAGACGTGCAGCTCCTGGAGGCACTCGGCGAACCACTCCCGATCGCGGCTCGCCGAGACGGGCCGGAGCAGCTCCACCTCCTGCGCGAACCGGCGGGCGCGGACGCGGCACAGGTGCCAGGCGGAGCAGGCCCAGGCGAGCCAGCCGAGCCCGGAGAGGGCGGTGAGGACGACGAGCAGGCGCGCGAGCAGGTCGTTCACGACAGGTCCTGGGCGGGGTCGGTGGCGTCGGCCGGGTCCGTGGCGCCTGTGGAGCCCGCGGCAGGCAGCGCGGGCTCGGCGGGCGGCAGGGGCTCGGCGGGCTCGGCCGCCGCCTCGTCCGTCTTCTCCGCATGGTCCGCCTCGTTCGACGGTTGGCCGGGGACGACGAAGGACGGGCGCAGAGGCGGCTGCAACGGGGACTCGTTGACGTTCCAGACCTGGACCCGGACCCGGTCGACCACCGTCGCCAGCTCGCTGTAGACGACGGTGCGGGACTCACCGTCGCTGCGGCTGCGGGTGAGCCGCCCGCCTAGGGCGTGCTGGTAGGCCGCCAGCTGCGCGTCGTCGGGGTCGGGGTAGAGGTGCACCTGGAGCCACGGCGCCGACCAGTGGTCGGCGGTGAACAACTGCACGCTCTCGGGGCGCGGCACGCGCTGCAGCAGGTGGGCGAGGACACGGCAGGCGTGCAGGGCCTGGGCCGGGAACGGCTCGCCGGCGGGCGCCTCGACCGCGGCGAACGGATCCGTCAGGCAGGCGTCCGGGACGGCCTGCGGCGAGCGGGACAGCGGAAAGACGAGCGGGGGACTGTAGAGGGGTTGCGATGCGGGTTGGGCTGGGGCTTGGGCTGGGGGCTGGACTGTGGGTTGCGCTGCGGGTTGGGACATCTGACGGTCCTTAGATCGGTCCGCGAGGCCGGGCGAGCTCCCCGGCGGGCGTCAACCTACGCGTAGATGTAGATGCATTCCACGCTTTCACGGAATCGCCGGAGCGCGACCGAGCCGCACACGCCCCCCACCGGACCGCGCGCCCGTATGTCCTTTCCGCCAGATCTGTTGACGCCTCGTCGGATCGGCCGATATATCTACGGGCACATGTCAGGAAGGAAAGTTTCCTAACCATTCACCGTCCCGATCTCGGAGGCCCCACGTGCGCCCCACCGCTCCCCTGCGTGCCACCGCTGCCACCTCGCTCGCCCTCCTCGCCGCCCTCGCCCTGACCAGCGGCCCCGCCAGCGCTGCCGGTACCGCCGGTACCGCGACCGGATCCGCCACCGCGGCGACCGTCCCCAGCCACGTCTTCGCCCCCTACGTGGAGACGTACAACGGCGACGACCCGGCCACCGTCGCCGCCCAGTCGGGCGTCAAGTGGGTCTCGCTGGCGTTCCTGCAGACCGCCAAGGCGGGTTCCTGCACGCTCGACTGGAACGGCAGCACCTCGCAGCCCATCTCCTCCTCCGTCTACGGCTCGTCCTTCACCAAGCTCCGGGCCGCGGGCGGGGACGGGATCCCCTCACTCGGCGGCTACACCGCCGACACCACGAACACCGAGCTGGCCGACAGCTGTACGAGCGTCAGCTCCATCACCGGACAGCTCGAGAAGCTGATATCGACCTACGGCCTGTCCCGGGTCGACTTCGACGTCGAGCAGAACTCGCTGACCAACAGCGCGGGCATCGACCGCCGCAACAAGGCCATCACCCAGGTCGAGTCCTGGGCCGCGAGCACCGGCCGGCACGTGCAGTTCTCCTACACCCTGCCGACCAACACCGACGGCCTGGACTCGGGCGGCACCGCGGTGCTCAAGAACGCCGTCGCCAACCACACCCGCGTCGACGTGGTCAACATCATGACCTTCGACTACTACACGGGCAGCTCCCACGAGATGGCCACCGCCACCGAGACCGCCGCCCAGGGCCTGGTCAACCAGCTCGGCATGCTCTACCCGACCAAGACGTCCGCGCAGCGCTGGGCCATGGTCGGGGTCACCGAGATGCCCGGGATCGACGACTACGGCAAGCCGGAGACCCTCACCACGGCCGACGCCAGGACGGTCTACAGCTGGGCGCTCGGCAAGGGCATCGACGAGATCTCGATGTGGGCCTCCGAACGCGACAACGGCGGCTGCCCCGGAACGGCGGGCTCCGACTCCTGCTCCGGCATCAGCCAGTCGACCTGGTACTTCAGCCACACCTGGGAGCCCTACACCAACTGACCCGACACGGGCGGGAGAGGGGTCGGCGCCACGTCCGCCGACCGGGTGAAACCCGGCCCACCTGCATGTCCTCCGGGCAGGACCGCGCGTTGGCAGGGAAAGCCGACGCGGCCCCCAGCCGCGTCGGCCGAACCTGACCCATTCTCGGTTCCCGAAGGGACTACCTCACATGAGCAGCACCCAGCGCGGCCTTGCGGTGACGGCGGCGGCGGCCGGTCTTGTCGCGGCGGCCGCCGGTATGGCGACTGCGAGCAGCACCGCGACCGGCTCGGCCACCAACTCCCCGGGCTTCCTCTCCGGCAACCTGATCCAGGTTCCGGTCCACATCCCGGTGAACGTCTGCGGCAACACCGTCAACGTCATCGGTGCCCTGAACCCGGCCTTCGGCAACAGCTGCGAGAACGAGGGCTGATTCCGGCCTCCGTCCGTCACCACGGGCCGGGCCCGCGCGATCTTCCTCGCGCGGCCCCGGCCCGTGGGCCATGCCCATCCCTCAGGTCGCGGCCGGTGTGCCACGCACCGCGGCCATCCTCGTGATCGTCCGCAGCCGGTCGAAGTAAGCGGCGCAGGACGCCTCGCCGATCAATGGCACGACCTTGTCGAGATCCTCGACGCACGCCCGGAGCAGGGCGACGCCGAGGTCGTCGAGCACTCCTTCCAGCTCGCGTCCGACGAGTCCGGCCGCCTCCGCGTCCAGCAGGACCAGATCGACCCCGTCGACCTCCACACCCCGAAAGCTCGCGGGATACGGCGCCGCACGATGCTCCGCCCACAGCCGGGCCAGGTCGTGACCGTCTTCCGTCATCCCGTCAGGCGCCGGGAGCAGCGCTGAGACCGCATCGAAGACGGCTCCCACCAGCGCGACGGCCCGCACCGGGCCGTCGGCGGCACTCGTCGCACTGCCTCGCGCCAGCTCCGCCCACAGCCCCCGGACCCACTGGACCGCTGCCGCACCCCTTGGCGACCGCCCAGCGGTTTGCGCGTCAGCTCTCGCCGGGCGGCACGAGGGCCTGGCCGGCGAGGCAGCCGGCGTAGAGGGTGTAGCCGACGCCGATGAGGAAGGACTGGACGATGAGGACGGTGCCGACGGTCCCGTAGGAGACGGCGTTCATGACCAGCAGCGGTGCCAGCACGAAGCGGGAGAACAGCCGCAGGCCGCTGAGTGCGACCACCGTCGCCACCGCCCCCGGAAGGAGCCGGGACCACGGGATCCGGGAACCGAGCAGCAGCCACTGCAACCACCAGAACAGGGCCACCCCGCCCACCACCGTCGCGACGACGCGCAGCGCGGGTTGCAGCGCGGTGTGCTGGCCCGGGATGCCGCTCGAGGCGGCGAGCAGGATGTAGCCGATCAGGCCGGCCAGGCCGACGGTCTGGCGCCAGGTGGTGTGCCAGGGGCCGCGCGGCAGGCTCCAGATCCGTTCATACGCGGCCTGGACGGAGGCCATCAGGGAGATGCCGAACACCGCGAGCGCGGCAAGGCTGACGCCGGTCGTGGTGCTGAGCGTCTGCCCGCGCGCGACGAACAGGCTCTTGACGGCCTGCGCGCCCGCACCCGAGAGGCCCAGCGCGTCGGTGACCCACTGGGCGATCCCGTTGCCGCGGGTGCCCTCCGCGGCGGCGATGACGACGAGCAGCGGGATGAGGGTGACGAAGAACAGGGCGGCGAAGGCGAGCGAGCGCTGCATGATCTCCACATGGCGGCCGTGCTCCCACAGGCGCCGGGCGTAGTCCAGCCAGTAGGCGCGCGTGGTCCACTCCCGTTCGTGCCGACCTCCGCGATCCTGCCGACCGCCGTGGTCCTGCCCGCCGTGGCCCTGCTCGCCGTCTCCCTGCTCGCCGTCGCTGCGCACGACCCCCTGCTCACCTCCGCTCCCGTCCGCCTCCACCTTCGCCCTCCCCCGGCCGCCCCGCCAGGACTCGACCGCCGTGCGGGTGAGTCCGCAGCGGCTTCCCAGGGAAACCACAAGGTCGCTGCCTAGCGTGCGCGGGACGGGGGCCGAACGTGAACGGGAGAGGCCATGACGGTGCTGGAACACGAGAGCGTCCAGGGGATCGACGGCGGCGTGGACCTCGGGGACGGCTGGGCGCTCCGTCTCGGCCAGGGCTCGCGCGGCCGGGTGGCGCTGGAGGTGTACGCCGGGGAGACGCTGCTCGACGTCATGGTCGAGGGCGCGCTGACGGCGGAGCTCCTGCGCGGCGCGCGGCGCGCGGCGCCACCGGGCGGGGCGGTCCTCGCCTGGGGGCTGCTGCCGTCGGACGGTCCGACTCCCCTGGTGCGCTTCGGCCGTGGGACGGCGCAGCCGGTCCTGGCCCGGATCGTGGCGGGCCGCTTCTGGGTGGCGCTCGGCGACGCCTCCGCGGACCGGGTGGCCGCGGCGGCTCGGGCGGGCGCGCCGTGGCAGGAGCTGCGGGTCTCGCCGGTGCGGTAGCGGGCCCTGACCGGCCTGCCTCGGCACGCCGGAAAACCGTTCGACGGCAGGAGCCCGGCACTGGCACAGTGACGCCTCATGACGGACTTCGAGCTCCTGACAGCCTCGGACATCACGCTCATGCAGGGTCTGGCACAGCGGGTGACCGCCGTCCGACCGGACCACATCAACGGCGGAGCCTCCTACGGGGAGCTGGCCTGGGTCTGGGGCCAGGGCACCGCCCGCTACGCGTCGACCTGGCCGCGTCGGCTGTGGTTCTCGGGTGACGAGCTGGTGGCGTGGGCGTGGATCTTCCTGCCGCGCGAGGTGCGGCGCGCTGACGGGTCGGTCACGCAGGTCAAGGGCGCGTCGCTGAGCTATCAGGTGCACCCCGACCACCTGGAACTCGTCGACGAGGTGATCGACTGGTACGACCACGTCGCGGCGGGTCTCGAGCGGTCGGTGGTCGCGTCGGACGGCGAGGAGTTCGCCCTGAAGCGCTGGGCGGAGCACGGCTACGTGTCCGACGCGGCGGCGCTCGCCGACGACGGCGACTGGACGCAGCTCAACCAGCGCGACCTGGCCGGGATCGATCAGCCGCCGACGCTGCCGGAGGGCTTCCGCTTCCGCACCGCCGACGAGGTCGGCGCGGAGGCCGTGGTGCAGGCCCACGTGGACGCCTGGGCGCCCTCCACCTACTCCCTGCGGGCCTACGCGGACGTCCGCGCGACCGCGGCCTACCGCGGCGACCTGCACCTCCTGGTCGAGGCGCCGGACGGGACGATGGCCGCGTCGACGATCATGTGGTTCGACGAGGCGAACCGGACCGTCGAGTTCGAGCCCGTCGGCACGCACCCGGGCTTCCGCCGCCTTGGCCTGGCCCGCTCGATGATGCTGCACGGCATGCACCGGGCCCGCGCGGCCGGCGCCACCCACGCCACCGTCGTCTGCGTCGGCGCCCCGAGCGACCCGGGCCCCCGCGCGCTCTACCACGGCCTCGGCTTCCGCGAGCTCTCCCGGGACGTCCCCCTGCTCAAGCCCGCGACGGCGGGCTGAGCGGCTCTCGGGCGGTCGCCAGGACGATGTCCCTCAGCTCGGCCAGGGTGTCGATGCGATGGCTCGCCTGCGAGAAGTCGTGTGCCTTCATGAACTCGTTGTGGACGACGACGCAGTCGATCCCGGCGGCCAGGGCCGAGTTCAGCCCCCTGGGCGAGTCCTCCACGACCAGCGTCTCCTCCCGGGTCGCCCCGAAGCGTCGCAGGCCCGTCAGGTACGGCTCCGGGTGCGGCTTGGCGAGCTCGTAGTCCTCGCGCACCAGGACGAAGTCCATGAACCGCGTGATCCGGCGCTTCTGGTGGATGAGCTCGAAGTCCCGCCGCTTGGCCGTCGTCACGACGGCCATCCGGACGTGCTCGGACAGTTCGGCGAGTGCCTCGACGACGCCGTCGATCTCGATGGCTTCCGTGCGCAGGTACTCCTGGTAGTAGGCGTCTCGCGCCTCCCGCAGCCCGTCGATGATCCGCTCGTCGACGCCCGCTGCCCTGGCCTGGGCCCAGGTGCCCAGGCCCAGGTTCATGTCCCGCAGGTACTGGTCCTTGTCCAGGGCCAGGCCGATGTCCGCCAGCGCGCGTTCGCCGGCCCGGTGGTACCAGAACTCGGTGTCCACCAGTACGCCGTCATGATCGAAGAGTATGTACTTCTTCACGGTCCCCAGGTTGTCACAGGCCCGACGTCTTGCCCGCGGCACCGGGGCGCGGTGTTCCCTCGACCGAGACGCAGATGCCGAAGACGCGGTCGTGGCCGGTCCAGCCGTTGACGCGGCCGCGGTTGTTGCTGATCTGCACCCGCTTCCGTTGCGGGTCGACCGCCGAGACCAGATGCAGGTAGACCGTTCCGGCCACGCGCGCCAGGACGATGTCGCCCGGCGTCAGCTTCGACGGGTCGACCGGGGCCACGGCCACCAGCTGCCGGCCGCGGATGAGCGGGACCATCGACGTCCCGCTCGGACGGAACTCGACGGTGGCTCCACCCGCGACCCGCGCGGCGACCGCGTCCAGTGCACCCATCGGGCGAGCGTGACAGATCGAGCCGCGCGGCCCCACCGGTTTTCGGGCTCGGGTTGGCGCGCTCCGGTTGGCGCGCTCGCGTTGTCGGACCCGGGTGCGAGGATGGGCGCAGCAGGGACGAGAGGGAGAGGAGCCCGGTGCCCGAGGGTGATTCGGTGTATCGGACGGCGTGGGAGCTGCGGCGGGCGCTGGCCGGGCAGGTGTTGACGGTCGCCGAGTTGCGGGTGCCGGCGCACGCCACCGCGGATCTGGTGGGGCGTGAGGTGCTGGACGTGGTGCCGCGCGGCAAGCATCTGCTGACGCGGATCGAGGGCGGGCTGACGCTGCACACGCATCTGCGGATGGAGGGCCGGTGGCGCGTCTTCGCGGCCGGCGAGCCGTGGAGTGGTGGGCAGCCGTTCCAGATCCGGGCGGTGCTGGGGAACGTCGAGCGGACCGCGGTCGGATACCGGCTGGGGGTGGTGGAGCTGCTGCCGACCGCGCAGGAGGCGCGGGCGGTCGGCCATCTCGGGCCGGATCTGCTGGGTCCCGACTGGGACGAGGCGGAGGCCGTGCGGCGGGTCTCGGCCACCCCGGGGCGCACGCTCTGCGAGGCCCTGCTCGACCAGCGCAATCTGGCCGGGATCGGGAACGTGTACGCGAACGAGCTCTGCTTCCTCGCGCAGGTGTCGCCGTGGACGCCGGTGGCGCAGGTCGGGGAGCTGCCGCGGGTGGTGCACGCGGCGCGGCAGTTGCTGCTCGTGAACAAGCTGAGGCACGGCCACGTGACGACGGGCGATCCGGGGCCCGATCGACAGCACTGGGTGTACGGGCGGGCGCACCGCCCCTGCCGGCGCTGCGGGGCGGCGGTGCGGACGGCGCGACTGGGCCTGCCGCCGCAGGACCGCGTGGTGTTCTGGTGCCCGCGCTGCCAGCCCGGTCCCGCTCCGGCGGGACGGGGTCGGTGACGCCGGCTCACCCTGCCGTTGCGCCCCCACAGGCGGAACGGGACCTCTCAAGAACGCGTGATATAGCTGGGCCCATGTACGAATCCATGATCGCAACGCTGGTCCGCATCCCGGGCCACAACGGTGACGAGATCGAGGCCTACGTGGCCCGCCCGGAGGCCGCCTTCAGCCGGGGCGGCGTCGTCGTCATCCACCACCTGCCGGGCTGGGACCGCGGGTCGAAGGAGATCGCCCGCCGGTTCGCCGAGCTGGGCTACGACGTCGTGTGCCCGAACCTGTACACGCGTGAGGCGCCGGGTGCGTCGCCCGAGGACGCGGCCGCGGTGGCGCGGGCGCAGGGCGGGATCCCGGACGAGCGGCTGGTCGGCGACGTCGCGGGCGCGGCGGCGTACCTGCGCGGGCTGGAGACGTCGAACGGCAAGGTCGGCACGATCGGTTACTGCTCGGGCGGACGCCAGTCCGTCCTGGCCGCCTGCCACCTCGACGTGGACGCCGCGGTGGACTGCTACGGCGCGTTCGTCACCGGCGAGGTGCCGACGGAGTTCCCGTTGAAGGTCACCAACCTGGTGGACCAGCTGCCGGGCCTGCGTGCCCCGCTGCTGGGCCTGTTCGGCGCGGAGGACAAGTACCCGAGCCCGGAGCAGGTGGCGGAGCTGGAGCGGATCCTCGCCGAGCACGGCAAGGAGTTCGAGTCCCGTAGCTACGAGGGGGCCGGTCACGCCTTCTTCGCCACCGACCGCCCGAGCTACAACGTGGCGGCGGCCAACGACGGCTGGGAGCGCATCGCGACGTTCTTCGGCAAGCACCTGGGGGCCTGAGCATGTGCACCTACACGACGGTGCAGGCCCGGATCGACGGCAGCGCCAAGGGGCCGGGGGTCGGCTTCTTCCACGTGGGCCAGGCGACGGTCTACTTCGACCACCCGGTGCACGCGATGGCGGAGCACACGCTCAACATCGACCTGGCCGACCCGGACGGCGATCCGGCCCGCCGGGTGGCGCTGGAGCTGACCGCGGAGTCCGCGCGGCAGCTGGTCGACGCGATCCAGCAGGCGCTGGCCGCCGTTCCGGAGGAACTGAAGGCCTGAGCAAGGCAGTTGGCACGGGAAAATGGGATGCGTCGGGTGGCGTGCCACTGACAGACTCGTCCCGTGCCGAGCGCACCGCGGAAGAAGCGGGCGCGGCGGCACACGCGTAACACACTGACGTTGTACTGACTTCGACCACGAGGGGAGCCCGGCCATGAGCAACCGTCACGCCGTTCCGGCTCCCCTGACGCGGTACGAGGTGATCCTGGTGTCCCGGGTTCTCCGGTGCCGGCTGCGCGGCCGGAACCGGAGGACCGCGGCGCTCGCCTGACCGTTCGACGCGCGGCAGCAGCACGCTGCCCGACGCCCGGTCGCGCCGCCGCGGGGTAATCGCGCCGTCCTGTCCAGGATCACCCTGAGAGGCCTTCGGCCGTGCGTACCACCACCGTCAACCCAGTCCACCCTGTCCACCCCGTTCCCCGTCCGGGCTCCGCCCTGTCCCGGGTGCGCAATCTCGGCATCCTCGCGCACGTGGACGCCGGCAAGACGACCGTCACCGAGCGGATCCTCTTCGCCACCGGCACCACCCATAAGCGCGGCGAGGTCCACGACGGCACCGCCGTCACCGACTTCGACCCGCAGGAGCGCGACCGCGGCATCACGATCTTCGCCGCGGCCGTGAGCTGCGACTGGGAGGGGCACCGGATCAACCTGATCGACACCCCCGGCCACGTCGACTTCGCCGACGAGGTCGAGCGCGCCCTGCGCGTGCTCGACGGCGCGGTCGCGGTCTTCGACGCCGTGGCGGGCGTGGAGCCGCAGAGCGAGGCGGTGTGGCGGCAGGCGGACCGGCACGGCGTGCCGCGGATCGCCTTCGTCAACAAGCTCGACCGTGCCGGGGCGGACCTGGACGCGGCCGTGGCGTCGATCCGGGACCGACTGCACACCGTGCCGCTGGTGGTGCAGTGGCCGATCGGGGTGGAGGAGCACTTCACCGGCGTCGTGGACCTGGTCGCGCTGCGCGCGCTGACCTGGCCGGACGAGAAGTCCGGCCTGCATGCGGGCGAGGTGCCCGACGAACTGCGGGAGGAGGCGCTGCGCCGGCGCCACCTGCTGGAGGAGGCGGTCGCGGAGCTGCATCCGCGGGCGCTGGAGGAGTTCTGCGCCGAGGGCCGGTTGAGCGACAGCTCGCTGGCCGCGGCCCTGAGAGATGTGACCTGTACCGGAGAGGGGGTGGTGGTGCTGTGTGGATCGGCGTATCGCAATCGTGGGGTCGAACCGCTGCTGGACGCGGTGGTCTCGTACCTTCCTTCGCCGTTGGATGTCGCTCCGGCGAAGGGGACGTCGGCCCCGACGTCTCGTGACACCGCTGCTGTCCACTCCGCTGACGGTACGTCCGGAGCCGGGGTGGCTGCGGGGACGGCGGAACGTGCCGCCGATCCCACGCAGCCGCTCGCGGCGCTGGTCTTCAAGGTCGCACAGGCGCCCACGGGGCGGCTGACCTTCCTGCGTCTGTACTCCGGCACCCTGCGCAAAGGCGACTCGGTGCTGGACGCCGGCACGGGGCGTACCGAGCGGGTGGGCCGCATCCTGCGGGTCCAGGCGGACCGGCATGCGGATGTGACGGAGGCCTTGGCGGGCGACATCGTGGCCGTGATCGGCCCGAAGGCGGCCCGGGCGGGGGCGACGCTGTGCGCGCCGCACGCGCCGCTGCTGCTGGAGCCGCCGGGGACGGCGGAGCCGGTGGTGTCGGTGGCGGTGGAGGCGGTGCGTTCGACGGACTCCGAACGGCTGGTGGGCCTGCTGGCGCGGCTTGCCGAGGAGGATCCGTCGATCGCGGTGCGGACCGACCCGGAGACGGGCCAGACCGTGCTGTCGGGCATGGGTGAGCTGCACTTGGAGGTCGCTGTGGAGAAGCTGCGCCGCGCGGGCGGGCTGGAGCTGCGCGTCGGGCGTCCTCAGGTCGGCTACCGGGAGACGGTGGGTCGCGGGGTGCGCGGGGTGCTGTTCCGTCACGTCAAGCAGGACGGTGGCGCGGGCCAGTTCGCGCAGGTCGTGCTGGACGTCGAGCCGCTCGAACGGACCGAGGGCGGCGAGGAGTTCGTCTTCGCCTCCACGGTGACGGGCGGGCGGGTGCCGCAGGAGTGGATCCGCGCGGTCGAGGCGGGCTGCCGCGACGCGCTCGCCGAGGGCCCTCTCGGCGGGCACCGGGTGACCGGCGTCAAGGTGACCCTCACCGACGGGGCGACGCATCCGAAGGACTCCTCGGATCTGGCGTTCCGCACGGCGGGTCGGCTGGCGCTGCGTCAGGCGCTGGGCGGCTGCGCGATGGTGCTGCTGGAGCCGGTCGTCGAGGTGACGGTGACGGTACCGGAGGAGAGCGTCGGGTCGGTGCTCGGCGATCTGGCCGCGCGACGCGGCCGGGTCTCCGGCCAGGTCGTGCGCGGCAGCGCGGGCGTGGTCACGGCGACGGTCCCGCTCGCGGAGCTGTTCGGCTACGCGACACGTCTGCGCAGCCGGACGCAGGGACGCGGCACGTTCACCGCGCGCCCCACGGGGTTCGCCCCGGCGGCCGGGTGACGGTCCCGCGTTCGCCATGTGACAGCCATGTGATGGCCATGTGACGGCCATCGGGACGACAGTGGCCCGTTCCCCGCAAGGGGAACGGGCCACTGCGCGATCAGTAGTTGAAGGATCACTGTTCGCAACCGGACGCCACTCTCTGATATGAGTGGTACATGACACCGGCAGCATCGTTTTGCGAACGGGCGCTCGAAACCCTGGGGTTGACCTCGTACTCTTCGCGCGCCTACGCCACTCTGGCCCGACTCCCCCAGGCCACCGCCCCCGATCTGGCCGACGCCACCCGCGTCCCACGCCAGCGCATCTACGACGTCCTCGGCTCGCTCATCGACCAGGGGCTGGTCGCGAAGACGCCCGGCAAGCCCGCCGCGTACCGGGCCGTCGACCCGGCCAGCGCCGCGGAGGCCCTGATCCGCGGCCACCGCGACAGTCTGGCCCGGCTGGAGGTCGTCGCCTCGGACCTGGTCGCGGAGCTGCGGACCGACTGGCTGACCGCGCGCAGCGGGCTGCGGCCGGCGGCCGCGCGCTCGCGCGACGAACTCGGCGTCGTCGCGCGCATGGACCACTGGCGCGAGTACGCCCACCACTCCGTCCGGGCCACCGCCCGTCCACCCTTCGACGGCCTGGCCGACGAGGACTGGGTCCGCCGAGTCCGCGCCATCACCGCCTCCGGCGGCTCGGTGCGCTGCGTCTACCACGCAGACCTGCTCAGCGACCCGCGCCTGGTGGCGCGGGCGGAGAGCTTCGCGGCCGCGGGCGAGCAGGCCCGGGTCACCTCGGCGGTGGAGACCCGCATGATCCTCACCGACAGCGAGCGCGCCCTGCTCACCCTCCCCTCCGCGGATCCGGCCCCCGACAGCGCACCGGGCCCCGTGCTCCTGGTCGACGACGCCCACACGGTGGCGAGGCTCCAGGAGACCTTCGACCACCTGTGGGCCCGAGCGACACCGTTCACCTCCGCCGCCTGACCCACCGCCCTCTGCCGCACGCCCGCGAGCTACGCGGGTAACCCTCACCCTGCGCCTCAGGGTGAGGGTTGTGCCATGGGCCGGGCCGAACCCCCCAGGAAGCAAGCCAAGTGGCTGCGCGCGGTCCGGGCGACTGCCTGCGGGCACTCGGCCCGGACGACACGGTCACTTGCGACGCCGACCGCGCCCTCGGGTACTGCGGATCGCGTTCCGCTGCGGCCACCGACGCGAGCGCCATCCGCCGCAGCGTGTCCGCCGAGATCACGCCACGGCCCCCGGCGGCCTCGTCGGTGAGGGAGCGTCATGCCCGGTCGTCCCCGAGCCTCGGCGCCACCCGTGCTCATACAACCGCTCCCCGGCCCAATCCCTCGGATCGCCGGGAGTCACGGCCTGGCGTGCCAGGTACAGGAACAGGTAGGCCACCAAAGCCCCGGCGTCGGTCGTCGTTCCCCTCCGATGGTTGAGATCGGGTCGCAAGGCTGCCGGCATCGCCGGGACCCGGGAATTCCACCGTGATCCGCCAGCGGATTTCTGTGACCCCGAACCCGCTCACGGATCTCCCCTACGAGGGCCGCCCCATCGGAGCGGCGGCCACGCATCCTCGGGAGCCACTGTGCGCCAAGCGATATCCGTGTTCACCGCCGCAGCCACCTTCGTACTGGCCGCGGGCTGCGCCTCACCTGTCACCGCATCGACCGTCGGCGCCGCGCAGCCGTCGGTGAGTGTCACGGCGAGCGTGGCCGGGGCCCCGACCACCGCTCCCGCCGTGTCGAATGCGACGACGCAGCACCCGACCTCCCCCCGGGCGACGAAGCGTCCGACGGCACGCCCCGCGGCCTCGCACCGCACGACCCAGCCGGCCTCGTCCGTCCCCACGTCCTTCGGCTACTCGCCGTCCGCGAACGCCCAGGCACAGATCGACGCCGCCCGGGCCGCGGCCCGGGCGGACGGCAAGGAGGTCCTTCTGGACTTCGGCGCGACCTGGTGCGGCAACTGCGTGGCGATGGACGAGGATTTCCGGACCTCGCAGGTCCGGGCCGTGCTCGGCGCCTCCTACCACCTCGTCCAGATCGACATCGGCGACAACGTCGACGCGAACATGCGCATCCTGGGGCGCTACGACGCCGCGAGCAACTTCGCCCTGCCCGTCATCATCATCCTCAGTCCGTCGGGCACCATACGCGTCGACACCAACAAGACCGGGAACCCTGCCTTCGACCAGGCCGGGTTCCTGGCCTTCCTGAAGAAGTGGGCCGCATGAGGCGGTTTCTGCTGCTCGGCATCGGCGCGGCCGCCGTCACCGGACTCCTGGCCGCCGGCGCCTTCCTGGCGCTCCGGCCGGGCGGGACCGCGCCCTTCGTGGTGGGCCGGTTCACCCAGAACGGCGTGACCGTCACACTGACGGTCAGGGACCGGTCGGGCCCGCATGCCACGCTGGAGGCGACGTTCGCCCCGCAACGCCCCGGCTACCACCTCTACAGCATCGATCTCCCACAGACCGGCATCGACGGAGTGGGCCGGCCGCTCAGGGTCACGGTGCGCAGTGCCGTGCTCAGTGCCGGCCCGGTCGTCACCGCCGAGCGGCCAGTGCGGCTCCCTCTCGCCGGGACCTCTCTCGTGCTGCCGGTCTATCCGGACGGGCCGGTCACCGCGAGCCTCCAGGTCGGTGCGACGGGCTCGGGAACGGCAACCGTTCTGGTCAGCTACGCCGCGTGCAGCCGGGACAACTGCCTCCCGCCGGTGACCGACCATCCGGTGGAGCTGCGCGTCGGTCCCTCCGGGGTCCTCTCCTGACTGGACCGCGCCGCCGCAACCCGCACCGCCCTCCTCGCCTTCCGTCGCCGGGTGATCGAGATGACGGGCAACCATCTTCGGACCGCCGGAGGCGACCCGCGGGGGATCAGCGGGCGCCCACCCAGTCCGGGAGGGGCTCGCGGCGGGTGAGCCAGGTCGCGGGGACGCCGGAGACGCCGGTGCGGGCGGCGACCACGCCGCCGGTGATGGCGCAGGTCGTGTCGACGTCCCCCAGGCCCGCGGCCGTGGACCACAAGGCGTCGGCGAGATCGTCGAGATGCCCGGCGGCCGACCACAGGGCGAAGGGGACGGTGTCGCTCGCGCGGATCCGTCGTCCACTCCCGAGCAGGTCCGCCGCGCGCGTGGGCGGGGTCTCGGGCGGGAGGGCGGCGGCGCGGCGCAGGCCCTCGCGGACAGCACCCTCCGGGGTGACCGCCAGGACCTGCTCCAGCAGCTCCGCGCCCGACGGTGCGTCACTCCCCCGGCCCGCCGCGGCGATCGCCGCGGCCGCGGCGACGGCCACCGCACCGGCGACACCCTCGGGGTGCGCGTGGGTGACCTCGGCCGAGAAAGCGGCCTGCGCCACGGCCTCGTCCAGGTCCTCGCAGAACCAGGCACCCAGTGGTGCCACCCGCATCGCCGCGCCGTTGCCGAGACTGCCCTGACCCTCGAAGAGGGTCCGGCTCTGCTCCCGCCACCCCTCGGGCCGCTCCGCCAGGACGGGGAGCAGCCGGTGCATGCCGTAGCCGTAGCCGCGCGCGGAGTCGGCGAGGAACGTCGCGGCAAAGGACAGCGCCAGGTCCTCCTGGTGCACGGCGTCCTGGAAGGTGAGCACCCGCACCAGCGCGAGCGCCATCGCGGTGTCGTCGGTCCAGTGCCAGGGCGACTCCTGCGGTGTGATCCTCGCGGCGATCTGCGCTGCCGCCTCCTCCGGCGCGCGGAATCGCCGGAACCACCGCTCGCCGAACGCGTCACCCAGCGCCAGCCCCTCCAGCGCGTCGCGCGCGGCGCCCGGCAGGGGGAACGGAACCTGCTCCCGCTCCCGCTCCCGCTCCCGCTCCCGCTCCCGCTCCCGCTCCTGCTCCTGCTGGGCGACGGACGGCGTGGTCAGTGGTCGGGTCATGCGGGCCATGCTGTCAGCCCGCTCCGACACCCGCACCGAGGTTTCCGCGCCGGAGTGGACGGGGGCGGCGGAACGTGGCGCACTGGAGGAAGAGGCAGGAGCAGGTGATCCCATGAAGACCAAGCAGTGGACCGTCACAGTCACCATCGACGAGGACGACACCCGCACCGAGGCGCGGGCCGTGATGACGGACGCCGGGGCGCCGATGGCGACGGGGCGTGGCGTCGCGCGGCGCAACCCCGCGGACCGGTCCGTGCCGGACATCGGGGACGAGCTCGCGGCCGGCCGGGCGCTGGAGGATCTGGCCCAGCGACTGCACGACATGGCGTCGCACGACTTCGCCTACCTCGCCGGACCCGCCGTCGCCTCCTGACCCCGACCCCGGGGACGCCGCGCTCAACCCTCCAGGACGATCCAGGTGCGGCCGGGCGCCAGGTTCATCGGCGTGCCGCCCACGGTGTAGCTGGTGGGCGAGCCGTCGCTCGGCTTGGACCACTGGCCGTGCCAGACCTTGCCGTCGCGGTAGAAATCCGCGCTGCCCTGGCCGGTGGTCTGCGAGAAGACCTCGTTGTCGGCATGGCCCGCGTTGTGGTCGGTGTACTTGCCGGGCACGACCTGTACGTGCTGGATGATGACGTTGTCCGCGTTCGCCTGGCCGGCGTCGATGGTGACGACCGCGTGACCGTCGACGGAGACCAGCCACTTCCCGCCCGAGGCGGTGAAGGCGAAGCGCGCGGACGGCATCCGGGCGCTCGCCGAGGAGGCGGCCGTGCCACCGGCCGGCTCGGGACCGAAACGCAGGCCGACGTCCTGCGTCTGCGCCAGGTCGGGGAAGGCCGCGAAGATCTGCGCGGGCTGGATGTAGGTGGGAGAGCTGCCGCCGTTGCTGAACAGGTCGTTGCGGGTGATGGGCGTGATGGTCTGGAGGTTGGCGGCGGCAAGGTCGGGCAGCAGGCCCGATATCGCGCCGGAGTAGGCGAGGCCGACGCGGCCGAACGGCGCGAGCAAGGGGATGTCGGTCTGCCGTGCGCTGCGGACGGGCCCGACGCGGGCCGGGGCGTGGGAGCTGTCGAAGACGACGAGGTAGCGGCTGAGGCCGCCCTCGACCTGGATCACGTAGACGAGGTCCGCGGAGTTCAGGCCCGACTGGATCCGCTGTGCGTCACCGACGTTGTCGATCTTCACCGCGAGCACGTGACCACCGGGCCCCTCGCCGGTCAGCGGGTTCACTGCCGGCGAGGAGGGTGACGTGGACGGCGTGGACGCCGGGTTCCCACCCCCCGCCACACCGAACCAGAGGCCTGCGCCGACGACGGCCAGTCCCGCGACGATGGCGGCGATCCGCGCGCCCCTGCTCGGCCCACGGCGTCTGCCCGCAGGGCTCGCCCCCGGTCCGGGGCCGGATTCGTCCGCCATCTGCGCTCACCGCCTCGGCTCACGAACAGGCGCTCCCTACCACCATGCGCCCGCCGGACCGTGACGGAAAGCGGTGGGACGGCGCCGGTCGGCGCGCGCAGGCACCGGCCCGTGGTTCCGAGGCGCCGGTCCGGGACCCGCTCAGTGGCGGGCTGCCTGCTCGAGGCAGGCCAGGACCTCGTCGTCGGTGGTCTGGGTGAAGTCGCCGTAGAACTGTCCGATCGCGCCGAACCAGGCCGGCTGGTCGGCGACGACGACCTCGTCGGCCAGCCCGGCGAACTCCGAGGCGATGCCGCGCGGGGCGACGGGCACGGCCAGGACGACGCGGGCGGCACCCTGGGCACGGACGATGCGGCACGCGGCGCGGGCCGTGGAACCGGTCGCGATGCCGTCGTCGACGACGACGGCCGTGCGGCCCGCGGCCTCGACCGGTGGCCGGTCGCCCCGGTAGCGGCGCACCCGCCGCTCCAGCTCGGCCCGCTCCGCGCGCTCGACGCGGCCGATCGACTCCTCGCCGACGCCGGCCATGCGGATCACCTCGTCGTTGAGCACCCGCACGCCGCCCTCGCCGATCGCGCCCATGCCGAGCTCCGGCTGATAGGGCACACCCAGCTTGCGGACCACCACGACGTCCAGCGGCGCGCCCAGCTCCGCGGCCACCTCGGCGGCGACCGGCACCCCGCCACGCGGGAGGCCGAGGACGACCAGATCCTGGCCACGCAGGTGCCCGAGGCGCGCGGCGAGGCTCCTGCCCGCCTGTCGGCGATCGGTGAAGACCATGGCGCCCGTCCGGGGTCGACTCGCTCCCCTCCCTTCGAGCATAGGCCCGCACCGTGGACCGGCGCCCTCGTCCCGCTGTCCCGGTGGTCGTGGCCCCCACCCGGCGCAGTCCGCCGCGCGCTCCGCAGGGCTGCGTGACAGCCTGCGTGACAGCCTGACAACGCCTCGAGACTGCGGGGAGAGAACGTGCGGCTCCGAACGAAGCTGCTGGGACTGCTGGTGGTCGCCTGCGCTTTCGCGCTGCCGCTGGGACCGGGCGGCGCGCCGGCGCACGGCTCCCCGCTCGGCCCGTCCACGGCGCTGCACTACACCGCCAACGGCAACTTCGACCCGTCCGGCGCCTACACACCGGGCGGTCTGGGCTTCAACATCGCAGACGTGTCGAGTCCGGCGCTGCTCGCCGACCTGCCCGCGCACGTGCAGGCGCTCGCCTACGTCGGCACCTGCAACGGTGCGGACGCCACCTTCAGGGCCACGGTCGACGCCTACCGGGGTCTGCCGAACCTGTTCGGGTTCTACCTGATGGACGACGCCGACCCCACCGGCCGGTTCGGCCCGCTGTGCACGGCGGCGAACCTCGCGGCCGAGTCCGACTACGTGCACACCACGCTCCCCGGCGCGCGGACGTTCGTCCTGCTGATGAACCTGTCCGCGTCCACCTCCCCTTCCTTCGCCGGGGGCTACACGCCGGCCAACTCCCACGTGGACCTGTTCGGCGTCGACCCGTACCCGTGCCGGACCGAACTGCACGGCTGCGACCTGGACATGATCCGCCGCTACGTCACCAGCGCGCAGGGCTCGGGCGTGCCGGTGGCGGACATGGTGCCGGTCTACCAGACGTTCGGCCTCGGCGGCTGGGCCGACGACGGGGGCGGTCGCTACGCGGTGCCGTCGGCGGCCGAGATGCAGCAGATGCTGGCCGTGTGGGCCACGCTCGTGGCGCGGCCGGTCTTCGACTACGCCTACAGCTGGGGGGTGCAGCGGGACGACCAGGCCCTGTCGGGGCTGCCCGCGGTGCAGCGCATCGTCGCGCAGCACAACATCCTCGGTGCGCCGCGCTCACCTGAGCGCGCTACCTAAGCGTGACGGATTCGCTCCCGGTCCGGCTCGGACAGAGTGAAGGCATCGCAGGAAGCCCGAACCGAGGAGCGCCGAGATGACCGCCTACGCCCTGGCCCACGTCCACACCGTCGAGTTCGGCCCGGAGATCGTCGCGTACCTGGAGGGGATCGACGCCACCCTCGACCCGTTCGGGGGCCGGTTCCTGGTGCACGGCAACCCGGTCGACGAGGTCGAGGGGAGCTGGAAGGGCGACCTGATCCTGATCGAGTTCCCGGACTTCGAGCGGGCCCGCGCCTGGTGGGACTCCCCCGCCTACCGGGAGCTCGCGCCGCTGCGGACCCGGCACATGGTGGCGGACATCGTGCTGGTGCCGGGTGTGCCGGACGGCTACCGCGGGGTGGACAGCCTCCACCACTGAGACCACCGGGACCAGGTAGTGAGCAAAACTCACTATTAGCCAGAGCAATAGTGAGTTATGCTCGAGCTATGAAGCCTCCCGGTCCGAACTGGACACCCCCGCCGCGCGATCCCGATGCGCCGCGGCCGCCTCGGCAGCTGCGGCGCATCCTGCGGCTGTTCCGCCCCTACCGGGGGCGGCTCACGGTGGTCGCGGTGCTGGTCGGGCTCTCCTCCCTGGTCTCGGTCGCCTCGCCGTTCCTGCTGCGGGCGATCCTGGACATCGCCATCCCCGAGCGCCGCACGGGGCTGCTGACACTGCTGGCCGTGGGCATGGTCGCGGTCGCGGTGGCCAACTCGGTCTTCAACGTCTGGCAGACCTACCTGTCCACCAGCGTCGGCCAGCACGTCATGCACGACCTGCGCACCGCCGTCTACGCCCACCTGCAGCGGATGCCGCTGGCGTTCTTCACCCGCACCCGCACCGGCGAGGTGCAGTCGCGGATCGCCAACGACATCGGCGGCATGCAGGCGACGGTGACCTCCACGGCCACCTCGCTCGTCTCCAACTCGACCACGGTCGTCGCGACCGTGATCGCCATGGCCGCGCTGGACTGGCAGCTGACGATCGTCTCGCTGCTCCTACTGCCCCTGTTCGTCTGGATCAGCCGCCGCGTCGGCAACGAGCGGCGGCGGATAGCCGGAGAACGGCAGCGGCAGCTCGCGGCGATCTCCTCGATCATGCAGGAGTCACTCTCCGTCTCCGGCATCCTGCTCGGCCGCACCATGGGCCGCTCCCGCGCGCTCAGCAAGGAGTTCGCCGGCGAGTCGGCCGCACTCGCGGACCTGGAGGTCCGCGCGGACATGGCCGGGCGCTGGCGGCAGTCGACGATCCAGATCGTCATGGCCGCGATGCCGGCCGTCATCTACTGGGCGGCGGGCCTGGCCGGCGCGCACGGGGCGACCATCTCGCTCGGCACGCTGGTGGCCTTCACCTCGCTCCAGCAGAGCCTGTTCCGCCCCACGGTCTCCCTGCTCCAGGTCGGCGTCTCCGTGCAGGTCTCGCTCGCGCTGTTCCAGCGCATCTTCGAGTACCTGGACCTGGTGCCGGACATCACCGAGCGCCCGGACGCGGTCACCCCGCCCGGCCGCGCCCGCGGCGAGGTGCGGTTCGAGGGCGTCGGCTTCCGCTACGACAACCGCCAGGAACGCCCCACGCTCCAGGACGTGGACCTGACCGTCCCGCCCGGCGGCAGCCTGGCCGTGGTCGGCGAGACGGGCTCGGGCAAGACGACGCTCAGCTACCTCGTCCCGCGCCTGTACGACGTGACGCAGGGCCGGGTCACCATCGACGGCACGGACGTGCGCGACCTCAGCTTCACCGCGCTCGCCGACGCGGTCGGCGTGGTCTCCCAGGAGACCTACCTCTTCCACGCCTCGGTCGCCGACAACCTGCGCTTCGCCAAGCCCGACGCGACCGACGCGGAGCTGGAGGCCGCGGCCCGCGCCGCGCAGATCCACGACCACATCAGCTCGCTGCCGGACGGCTACGCCACCCTCGTCGGCGAACGCGGCTACCGCTTCTCCGGCGGCGAGAAGCAGCGCCTCGCCATCGCCCGCACCATCCTGCGCGACCCGCCGGTCCTCGTCCTGGACGAGGCGACCAGCGCCCTGGACACCCAGACCGAGCAGGCGGTCCAACAGGCCCTGGACACCCTCTCCGCCGGACGCACCACGATCACCATCGCCCACCGCCTCTCCACCGTCCGCGACGCCGACGAGATCGTGGTCCTGGACGCGGGGCGCATCACCGAGCGCGGCACCCACGACGAACTCCTCGCGCGCGGCGGCCACTACGCGGCCCTGATCGCCCGCGACAGCGGAGCGGACCCGTCCGTTACGGATCGTCGGATCGCCCGCGAATTGATCACTTGACGTGCTCCCCGGCCTCAGGGCCGGGAACTCCTGCCACGGCCTTCCGACCGTCCCGGTGGCTTCCTGCTTCATCACACCGTGCCGGGATCTTCCCGGTCCTACCAGTGCTCCACAAGGCGTTTAGTCTGTCCGCCCGTCCGGCGGCCAGGATGTTGCGTGCGGCGTTCACATCACGGTCGTGGGCGGTCCCACATGCCCCGCAAGTCCAGGTACGAACCGACAGTGGCTTGGGGCCGTCCTTCACTCCACAGGTCGAGCACCTCTGAGAGGTGGGCTCGAATCGCCCGATCCGGGCAAAGTACCGGCCGTGCTTCACGGCCTTGTACTCCAGCATCCGCACGAACTGGGCCCATCCCGCGTCGTACACCGACCCACCCAGGCGGGTGCGGCCAAGAGTGGACACCGCAAGGTCCTCCACATACACCGCTTGGTTTTCGCGGATGATCTGCGTGGAGTGCTTGTGGTGCCAATCCCGGCGGCGATCAGCAACCCTTGCGCACTGGCGTGCCACCTTGGCCCGGGCTACAGCCCGGTTCCTGCTGCCCTTCTCCTTACGCGACAGATCCCGGCGGAGCCTCTTGAGCTTCTTCTCCGCCCGCCGGAGGAAGCGCGGGCTGTCGATCGTCCGACCATCGGCGAGGACGGCAAAGGCCGCCAGGCCCAGGTCAACCCCGGTTTCGATGCTCGACTCCGGCAGGACGTCGGCGTCGGTGTCCACCACGAAGCTGAGGAAGTACCGTCCCGAGCTGTCCTTGGTGACGGTCAGTGACGTGGGCGCGGCAGGAAGTGGTCTGGACCACCTCACCGAGAGGTCACCGACCTTGGCGACGTACACAGTGCCGTTGTCCCTCAGCGAAAAGGAGTTGGCATTCAACCGGATCGACTGACGGGTGTCCCTTTTGCTCTTGTACCTGGGCTCACCCACGCGTGGGCGCTTACCCTGCTGTCCGTCGAAGAAGTTCTTGTACGCGGCGTCCAAATCGCGGAGCGACTGTTGCAGAACAACGGCAGATACGTCTGCCAGCCAGGATCGCTCGGGTGTCCTCTTGGCCTGCGTGATGTGCGTCTTGGAGAGCACCGCTGACGACACGTAGGGCAGCCCGGCAGCGAGCGCTTCCTTCCGCACGCGGAGGCAGTCGTTCCATACCACCCGAGCACATCCGAACGCCTGCGCCAGTGCTGTGCACTGGGCAGTGTCCGGGTAGGCCCGGTAGTTGTAGCGGAGCTGCACGAGCGAGATGGTCCGATGCCCTGGCCTCAGAGGGCAAACAGCGAGCGGTTCGCACTGCAGTCCGTAAGGTCACCGAAGGATCTCGGCCACACTGCCTCGGTGACCGACTCCACCTCCAGTCAGGCAAGTCAGGCCCAGCGGCAAGATCGACGCGATAGTTACTCTTTCAGCGCAACCGATCCGACTTTCGGAATGTCTGCACAGTCGACGAGGTGTCAACTTGCACACTCGTAGGACAAGCGACCGTTTCCGACGTCGGAAGGATCCATCTCGGTGGCATCATCCTTCAAGGCGCGCGCCAAGCGCGCGCTGGCCGGGGGGCTCGGCGCCGTCGCCGTCGCCACCCTGGCCCCGCTGGGTCTCGCTCAGCCGGCCGCCGCGGCGACCACCCCCCTCTGCACCTCCAGCAGCCATCCCGCCCTGGCGGCCAAGCTGTCGCGTGACATCAAGTCAGCGCTCAGCGGCCGCACGGACACCTACGCGCTCAACGTGTGGGACCCGCACACAGGCGTTTACTGTTCCCTGCACCCGTACTGGCACTTCGACTCCGCGAGCATCGTGAAGGCCACGATCATGGGCGCGCTGCTCTACTGGCGGAAGGGTCAGACCCTGACCTCCGCCGAGGTCGCGCACCTGCGGCCGATGATCGAGAACTCGGACAACAACGCGGCCACCTGGCTGTGGGACTACGTCGGGCGCACCAGGATCCAGCGGTTCCTGAACGCGGCCGGCATGACCACCACCTACCTCGGCCCGGGCGGCTACTGGGGTCTCACCCAGGTCGACGCCCGCGACGAGATGCGGCTGCTCAACGTCTACACCGACCGGACGGACCTGCTCACGCCCAACGCCAAGGCCTACGCGCTGAGGCTGATGGCGAGCGTGGAGTCCGACCAGCGGTGGGGCACCCCGTACGGCACGCCGGCCGGGGTCACCGCGCACGTGAAGAACGGCTGGCTGCCGCGCGCCTCCCTCGGGTGGCGGGTGAACAGCCTCGGCATCTTCACGGGCGGGGGCCGTGACTACCGCATGGTCGTGCTGACGGACAACCAGTCCACGATGGACTACGGCATCAACACGATCGAGCGGGTCGCCCTCCAGGTCCACCGCGACCTGGGGATGTACAACGTCAAGCCCGGACTGGCGCCGCGCACGCTGCAGGCCCAGCCGCAGCCCGGCGCGGACGCGCCGCGCAACCAGGCGGGCGACGGCTCCGCACCGTTCGGTCCCGTCAAGAACTGACCCCACCCCCGACGCCCCGTCCGGCTTTGGCCGGGCGGGGCGTTTCGTTTTGCGCCACCGCTCGCTATGCTCGGTCTTGTTCATCTGGATGCTCAAGTGAGCATTACTGAGCACGACAACCGAGAGAAGGTACCGCCGGTGACCGCCGCCTCGCAGACCTCGTTGGAGATCGACTCGCAGCCCGCGTGCTGGCAGCGCGCCCTGGACCTGCTGCCCTCGGTGGCCGCGCTGCTGCCGCGACCCGGCGAGCGCGTCGCCGTCGTCGGCTGCGGCACCTCGTGGTTCATGGCGCAGGCCTACGCCGCGCTGCGGGAGGGTGCGGGCGTCGGCGAGACGGACGCGTTCGCCGCGTCCGAGGCGCCGCTCGGCGAGGGCTTCTCCCGCCGCTACGACCGCGTCCTCGCGCTCACCCGCTCGGGCACCACCACCGAGGTGCTCAGCCTGCTGGACGCCGTGCGCGGCCAGGTGGCCACCACCGCGATCACCGCCGACCCCGAGACGCCCATCGCGGCACTCGCCGAGGACCTGGTCGTGCTGGACTGGGCGGACGAGCGCTCGGTCGTCCAGACCCGGTTCCCCACCTCGCAGATGGTGCTGCTCCGCGCGCACCTGGGCGAGTCCGTCGCCCACCTGCCGGCCCAGGCCCAGGAGGCGATCGAGCAGGAGCTCGCGCCCGAGCTGCTCGCCGCCGAGCAGGTCTCCTTCCTCGGCCGCGGCTGGAGCTACGGCGTGGCGCGCGAGGCAGCCCTCAAGGTCCGTGAGACGGCGGCCTGGTGGACCGAGTCCTACCCCGCGATGGAGTACCGGCACGGCCCCATCGCCATCGCCCGCCCCGGCCGCGCGGTCTGGAGCCTCGGCCCGCTCCCGGACGGCCTGGCCGGGCAGGTCGAGGCGACGGGCGCCCACCTGGTGACGCCGCGCCACGACCCGCTGGCCGAGCTGGTCAAGGTGCAGCGGCTGGGTGTCGCCCTGGCCGGGAGCGTCGGCCGCGACGTCGACAACCCGCAGCACCTGACCCGGTCGGTGGTGCTCTCCTCGTGATCGTCACGGTCACCCTGAACGCCGCACTCGACGTCACCTACGTCGTCGAGGGCGGCGTCCGGCCCGGTGCCACGCACCGCGTCCGCTCGGTGTCCGAGCGCGCGGGCGGCAAGGGCGTCAACACCGCCCGCGTCCTGGCCTCCCAGGGAGAACCGGTGCTCGCCCTCGGCCTCGCCGGCGGCACGGCGGGCGCGGCCCTGCGCGCCGATCTGGGTGCCGCGGGCGTCCCGCACCGCTTCACCGCTGTCGCGGGCGCCACGCGTCGCACGGTGGCCGTGGTGGCCGCGCCCCCGACCGCGCCGGACGGTCCGGACGGTCCGGACGGTCCGGACACCGGCTCCGGCGCCACTGGTGAGGTGACCGGGTTCTGGGAGCCCGGGCCGCAGGTGACCGCCGCGGAATGGGCGCGCTTCGTCGCCGACTTCGGCGCGGCGCTCGACCACGGCGTGCGGGCCGTCGTGCTGGCGGGGAGTCTGCCGCCGGGCGTACCGCGCGACGCGTATGCCCAGTTGGTGCGCCTCGCGTCCGGCGCGGGCGTGCCGACGCTGGTCGACGCGGACGCCGACGCGCTGCGCGAAGCCCTCGCCGCGCGCCCGACCCTGGTGAAACCCAACGCCGAGGAGGCGCTGCGCGCGCTCGGCGCCGAATCGCACCCCGTCGCCACGGACACGGGCCGAAACGTGGGGGCCATAGGGGCCCGGCCTGCGGCCGCTGATGCGGCCACGCGGACCACGGGGGCCCCTGGCGGAGGAGCCGTACCCGCGCCCGCTCCACGACCGACTCCAGCCTGGCGGCCAGCACCCACGGTCTCCGGCGAGTGCCTGGACGGCGCCGCCGCGCGGGCCTCCGAACCCGAACCCGCGCCGGCGCCCGCGTCCGACCGGTCCGAACGGCCCCTCGTGACCGCACCCGGCGTGCTCGCACGGCGGTTGGTCGAGGCGGGAGCCCGACACGCGGTCGTGTCCGCCGGGGCGGACGGGCTGGTGGCGTGCTGGGGCGGGCGGCTGCTGGCCGTCGTTCCGCCGAGGGTCGTGGTGGGCAACGCCACCGGCGCCGGCGACGCCGCGTCAGCGGCGCTGGCGCTGGCGCTCGCCCGCGGCACCGGTCCTGCGGAGGCGCTGGCGCACGCCGTCGCCCTGTCCGCCGCCGCCGTCGCGGCCCCGCTGGCCGGGGACGTGGCCCCGGACGTCCTGGCCGAACTCGCACCCCTCGTCGCCGTGCGCGATCTGACCTGACCTGACTCGACCTGACCGACACCGAACCTGGAGCCACCCGCCGTGCCTCTCGTCCCCCTCCCCCACCTGCTGGCCGACCAACCGGTCTTCGCGTTCAACGTGATCCAGATCGAGCACGCCGAGGCGATCCTCGCCGGCGCGGAGCAGGCCAAGGCTCCCGTCGTGCTGCAGATCAGCGAGAACGCCGTCCGCTACCACGGCGCGCTGGGCCCGATCGCCGCGGCCACCCGCCTGGCCGCGGAGCGCAGCGGCGCCCGCGCCGCCCTGCACCTGGACCACGCGACCGAGGCGCGGCTGATCCACGAGGCCGCCGACTGCGGCTTCGGTTCGGTCATGTACGACGGCTCCACGCTGCCGTGGGCCGAGAACCTGGAGAGCACCGCGGCGCTCGCCGCCTGGTGCCACGAGAACGGGCTGGCGATCGAGGCCGAGCTCGGCGAGGTCGGCGGCAAGGACGGCGCCCACGCGCCGGGCGTGCGCACGGACCCGGCGGAGGCGGCGGAGTTCGTCGCGCGCACGGGCGTGGACGCGCTGGCCGTGGCCGTGGGCAGCGAGCACGCCATGACCACGCGCACGGCCGCGCTCGATCTGGACCTGGTCGCGCGGCTGCGCGAGGCCGTGCCCGTTCCGCTGGTGCTGCACGGCAGTTCGGGCGTGCCGGACGCGGCTCTGGTCGCGGCGGTGGCGGCGGGGATGCGCAAGATAAACGTCTCCACGCACCTGAACCGCCTGTTCACCGACGCGGTGCGCGAGGCGCTGACGGCGAACCCGGCGCAGGTCGACCCGCGCAAGTGGCTCGCGCCGGGGCGCGACGCGGTCGCGGCCGAGGTGGCCCGGCTGCTGGGTCTGCTCCCGCAGGCCTGAGGCACCCGGCCAGGCCCGGCGGCGCCCGTCACGGGCGCCGCCGGGCCTACCGGCCCTACCGGCCCTACCGCGTCACAGGCCGTACGTGGAGGCGTCGAAGACCTCGCTCGCCGGAGGCGGCGTGATCTTCGTGTCGAGGTCGTAGCTGATGGTGATGGAGCCGTCCGACCCGGGGCCCACCGCACCGACGATCCGGTACGGAGCCGTGAGGCTCACCAGCGCCCGCGACTGGTCCTTGGTGTCGATCAGGGTCAGTGCCGGCCGGCCGTCGACCGTGGTGACCGCGCCCTTGGTGAAGGGGTCGTCGCCCGCGGAGCCAAGGCCCTGGGCAAAGGTGTCCAGGTCGCAGAAGGCCTGCAGGTCCGCGAAGTCCTTGGCGGTGGTGGTGGTCTTGAAGTACTTGCCGCTGACCGAGGCCGCCGCCGCTCCGCCGATCGCCTTGGCCAGGGTGGCCTGGTCCAACTTCTCCCACGCGGTCGTGCCGAGCACCACGATGGTCGTTCCCCCCTGGCTGCCCATGTCGATCGAGCCCTGGCAGCCGACGCCCTTGACCATGAACAGGTCGAGGCTCATGGCGCTGCCCGACTCCTTCATGGTGCCGGTCACCTTCATCGAGTGGGCGGACGACATCGCGGCCGACGCCGCGGTGATGATCTGGTGGGCCGTCTGACCGGCAAAGGGGTCTGCGGCCGGGGACGACGCGGCGGCGCTGGGCGCCGTCTTCGCGTCGGCGGAGGTGTGCGAACCGCTGGTACCGCCACCGCAGGCCGCGGCGGTCAGGACGACGGCGCCGGAGACGGCGAGGGCGGACAGCGCGCGGCGCGTGGATATGCGCATGGTGAGGGGTTCCAGTCCTTGATCTCTCAGGGGATGCACATGTTCGCACATCCCCTGGGCGAGTACCGGATCAGGTCACCCGTCACCTCACGCCTTCGGAAGCGCCGTCAGCACCCGCACGGCCGCCGTCTCCAGGGCCGTGTGTTCCGGCTCGGCCGGGGGGACGTCGGTGACCAGGGTGTCGATCTCGGCGAGCGGGCAGATGGCGGCGAAGGTGGCACGGCCGAGCTTGCTGCCGTCCGCGAGGACGACGCGGTGGGCGGCGACGCCGAGGAAGGAGCGGTCCGTGTGGGCCTCCATCTCGTCGTGGGTGGTGCAGCCGGCCGCTGCGCTGAGGCCGTCGACGCCGATGAAGGCGTAGTCCAGGCGGTAGCGGGACAGGTGCTGGTCCGCGGCGGGGCCGACCAGCTCGTAGCTGGCGCTGCGGGCCTGACCGCCGATCACGACGAGGCGGATCTCCGGGCGGACGATCAGGTCGGCGGCGATGTTGACCGCGTTGGTGACCACGGTCAGGCTGCCCTGCCCGCCGCCGCAGCGCTCGGCGAGCACGTGGGCGAGCTCGCTGACGGTGCTGCCGCCGGTCAGGCCGATCACGGCGCCGTCGGGGACGAGCGCCGCCGCGGCCTCGGCGATGCGACGCTTCTCCTCCTGGCGGCGACCGGCGCGGTGACGCAGCGGCAGTTCCAGGTTGACCGTGCCGGTGACGGCGCCGCCGTGGGTCCGGCGCAGCAGGCCCTGCTCGTCCAGGGCCTGCAGGTCGCGGCGGACGGTGGCTCCGGAGACGCCGAGCAGCTCGGCGAGCTGGTGCACGTCGGCGCTGCCGGCGCGGGCCACGTGGTCGAGGATGCGGGCGAAGCGATCAGCCTTGAGCATGCGGGGAGTCTACGGATTTCCGAGGCGGTCGGACCGCGAACCGAGCACGAACCGACCACGAAGCGGGTGCGAACGGTTTCGGCCGGGCGTGAGCATAGCCGGAGGAATCCGCTCCTGTCCCACGAATCCGACACTCTACGTGCACGGTTCCGCACCTACGGTACCCATGGTGCGGGAGGGATGTCCTTGCTGTTCACACGCCATCGCAAGCCGTTGCGGGCCGTGCCCGTCACGACCGCGCCCGTCGCACCCGCGCCTGCTCCGGCGTCCGCGTCCGTGCCGGGGCCGCGCGGGTGCCCGGTCGTCCACCAGCGGCCGTCCGAGCCGACCCACGCCGTGCCGCCCGCAAGAGCCGTGCCGCCCACGGGACCGGCCGGGGGCCCGCCGTTGCCGGCCGCCGAGCAGTTCGTGCGGCTCTTCGCCGCCGAGTCGGGGCAGGGGATCGACCCCGAGGCGCGGCTGCGCGAGATCCGCGCGGAGGTCGCCGCGGAGGGGACGTACACGCACACCGCGGACGAGCTCGCCTTCGGCGCCCGGGTCGCCTGGCGCAACGCCGCCCGCTGCATCGGCCGGCTGTACTGGCGCAGCATGGTGGTGCGGGACCTGCGGCACCTGCGGCGGCCGGACGACATCGCCGAGCAGTGCTTCGAGCACCTGCGACTGGCCGCGAACGGCGGCCGGATCCGGCCGGTCGTCAGCATCTTCGCCCCCGACCGCCCCGGCCGGCCCGCGCCGCGCCTGCTGAACGAACAACTGGTGCGCTACGGCGACGACCCGAACAGCGCCGAGCGGGCGGCGCTGGCACGGGAACTGGGCTGGAAAGGCGGCGAGGGGCCGTTCGAGCCGCTCCCGCTGCTGGTGCAGTCCTCTCCGGAGCGTCCGCCGGACTGGTACGAGCTGCCCGACGACGCCGTGCACGAGGTGCGGCTGACCCACCCGACCGAGCCCGGCTTCGCCGCGCTCGGGCTGCGCTGGTACTCCGTCCCGGCGGTCAGCGACATGACGCTGGAGATCGGCGGCATCCAGTACCCGTGCGCGCCGTTCAACGGCTGGTACATGGGCACGGAGATCGGCTCGCGCAACCTCGCCGACCGCGATCGCTACGACCGCCTGCGCGCGGTTGCCGAGGTCTTCGGCCTGGACACCTCCAGCGAGCGCACACTGTGGCGGGACCGGGCGCTGGTGGAGCTGAACGCCGCGGTGCTGCACTCGTTCACGCGCGAGCAGGTCACCGTCGCCGACCACCACACCGAGTCGCAGCGGTTCCTCACCCACATCGAGCGCGAGAAGCGCTACGGGCGCGGAGTGCCGGCGGACTGGTCCTGGATCGTGCCCCCGCTCTCGGGCGGCGCGACGGCGGTGTTCCACCGCTACTACGACGCGCCGGACCCACAGCTGCGCCCGGCCTACCTGCGCCGCGACGGCGCCTGGGGGGAGCCGCACGGGGCGTAGCCGGGCGCCGGGCGCCATGCGCTCACCGGGGTCGACGGTGGGCGCGGAACCAGGCGTTGGCTGCGGGCAGGAACATCAGCGCGACGGCCCCGAGCACGCAGCCGACGTGGACGACCCGGCCGGCGCCGAAGACGCGGTCGCGGGCCCGTCCGGCTGGTGGGAGCATCGGTGGCATGGGCGATTGGCAGGCCGGCGGGCCGCCCGGCGTGAACGTGATGCTCTGCGGCGGGTGCGGTGAGGTGACGCAGTGGACCCCGTGGGGCCGCTGCTCCTGGGAGTGCTACGAGCTGCCGCGGGAGTCGCCCGAGGAGCAGCTCGCGGCCAACGAGGACGCGCCGCGCGCGTTCGCCTACTTCACCGGACGGCAGGCGTTGGAGGGCGACGGGCCCCCGTCGTGACCCAGGCGTCCTGGACGGCCCGCAGCGAGTACCGCAGCGGGAGCTGCGGGGCTCCCGCCGGGAACCGACGCTCGTGTGGACGATGTCGAACGTCCGGCCGGTCAGCACCTCGGCCGCGTCGTGGACGTCGGCGGTGACGAACCGCGCGGACCCGGCGCCGATCCGGTCGGCGAGGCCGTCGCGAAGTCGACCGCGGGTTGCGAGAAGTCCAGCCCGGTGACGGTGGCGCCGCGGCGGGCCCAGGACAGGGTGTCCAGGCCGAGGTGGCACATCAGGTGCAGCAGTGTCTTCCCGCGCACGTCGCCGACCTCGCCCGGTTCGTGGGGGCGGAGCGACTCACCGCCTGCGACGAAGCCCGGGATGTCGTAGAAGCTGCTGTTGTCGGTGTGGATCGGGACGCGCGCGTCCCAGTTGGCGCGGTTCACCTCGAGCCAGTCGGCCGGTCCGCCACTCGTCACCATGGTCCGGGGACGCTCGTGGTCGCGCCCTCCCCCGGTCCACCGGTTTCCGGTCGGTGGGCCGGGGGACGAGCCGGCGGTCAGCCCTTGGTCGCACCCAGGGTGAGGCCGGCGATGAAGTGGCGCTGCAGGATGAAGAAGAGGATCACGGTGGGCAGCGCGACCAGGACGGAGCCGGCCGCGAGCAGGTTGTAGTCCTGGAAGTACTGTCCCTTCAGGTTGTTGAGCGCACTGGTGACCGGCATCTTGTCGCCGGAGGACATCAGCACCAGCGCCCACAGGAAGTCGTTGTAGATCCAGGCGAACTCCAGCGTCGCCAGTGCCGCCAGCGCCGGGCGGCACAGCGGCAGGGTGATCCGCCAGAACTGCGTCCACACCCCCGCGCCGTCGACGATCGCGGCCTCGCGCAGCTCCTCCGGCAGCGCCTTCATGAAGTTGGTCATCACGAAGACGCAGAAGCCGGTCTGGAAGGCGACGTGGATGGCGATGACTCCCCAGTAGGAGTCGTACATCGTCAGCGAGTCGGACATCCAGTACGGCAACGGCACCCGGGTGAAGAGCTCGTAGACCGGGGTCACCATGACCTGCGGTGGCAGCAGGTTGCCGGCCGTGAAGAGGATCAGGATCAGGAACCCGCCGCGGATGCGGACCCGGGCGATGCAGAACGCCACGAACGAGGCGAAGAACAGCGTCAGCAGCACCGCCGGGACGGCGATCAGCAGCGTGTTGAGGAAGTGCTGCGCCATCCCCGACTGCGTGAACGCCTCGCGGTAGTAGTCGAAGCTGAGGTGCCGGGGCCAGGAGAAGTACCCGTACTTGGCGGTCTCCTGGTAGGGCCGCAACGAGGCGTAGACGGCCAGCAGCAGCGGCGCCAGCCACAGCAGCGAGACGGCCGACAGGAAGACGTGCAGGCCGAGCCGGCGCGGTGCCACGCCCGTACCGTCGGACGCCCTCGCGCCGGAGACCTTCGGCGCCCGGCCGGCGGTGAGCGCGGTCACTTCTTCTCCTCCCGCAGTTCGGTCATGCAGTACGCGACGATGCAGCCCACCGAGATCAGCAGCAGCACGACCGCGATGGCGGAGCCGAAGCCGATCCGGCTGGCCTCGCCGATGATGTTGTCGGTGATCAGGACGCTGAGCAGCTCCAGGCCGTTGGTGCCGCCGTTGATCGCGTAGACGATGTCGAAGGCGCGCAGCGCCTCGATCACCGTGATGACGCCGACGATGATGTTGACCGGCCGCATCACGGGGAAGACGACGCGGAAGAAGGTCTGCCGCGCGTTGGCCCCGTCGATCGCCGCGGCCTCCTTGAGCGAGGGGTCGACGCCCTTGAGCCCGGCCAGGTAGAGCACCATGACGTAACCGGCGTGGCGCCAGCCGGCCATGACCAGGACGACCCAGATGTTGATGTGCGGGTCGCCGATCCAGTCGACCGGGTGGCCGCCCTGACCAGTGGTGCCCAGCACGGTGTTGACGATGCCGTCGTCGCGGGCGAAGAGCAGCTGCGAGATGAAGCCGATCACCGCGAGCGAGAGGACGACGGGCAGGTAGATCGCGCTCTGGTAGAAGCGGCTGAACCGGATCTTGCGGTCCAGCAGCACGGCGAAGAGCAGGCCGAGCGGGGTGGCGACGAGTGCCAGGAAGCCGAGCCAGAGCAGGTTGTGCCAGATCGCCGTCGCGAACGGCGGGTAGTTGGTGAACAGTTCCTTGTAGTTGTCGACGCCGATGAACTTGGCCGAGCCGATGCCGTCCCAGTTGGTGAAGGACAGCCCGATCGAGGCGAGCGTGGTCGCCCACACCAGCACGAGCGTGAGCAGCAGCGGCAGGCCGAGCAGCACGGTGATGACGATGCGGTCGCGCGTGGTCAGCCGGCGGATCCGGCGCCGCTCGGCGCGCGGGCGCCGCCGCCCCTCGGTGGGGGCGGCGGCGGACGCGGCGGTGGCCGTCGGACCGGTGCTCACGGCGGGTTCGAGGTCAGCCTTCGGTCGCATAGATGGCCGTCTTCTGGCGCTGGATGGAGTTGCACAGCCCGTCGACGTCGGACGGGCTGTTCAGGAAGGTCTGCAGCGCCTGGATCATCACGGTGGAGACGAAGTCCGGGCGGCTGTCGCGGTCCATGAACTGCGAGATGCTCTTGGCCGTGGAGACCAGCTTGGCGCCGGACTGCTGCAGGGCCGTGTAACCGCTGGTGTCCACGGCGGAGTTGACGCCGAGCAGGGTCGGGTCGACGGACAGGTAGTCGTTCTCGGCCTTGGCCGTGCCGAGGAACGTCAGGAACTTCTTGGCGGCCTCGGGGTCCTTGGCCTTGTGCGAGAGCAGGAAGCCGTCGATCGGCGCCTCCACCGCGTCCTGCCCGTTCGCCGGGTCGATCGCGGGATAGGCGAAGAAGTCCAGGTCGGAGACGTCCGAACCGAACTGCTGGCCCAGGAACATGCCGAGGGTCATCATGCCGGTCTTCTTCTGCTGCAGCGCCTGCGCGGACTCCTGCCAGGTGAGGCCGAGCGCCCCCTGCTGGTAGTAGGGGAGCAGTTGGCGCCAGGTGTCGAAGACGCTCTTCACCTTGGGGTTGGTCCAGTCCTCGTGACCGGCCATCAGCGACTTGTGGAAGTCGTAGCCGTTGAGGCGCATGTTGATGTAGTCGAACGTCCCCATGGCCGGCCAGCCGTCCTTGTCCGAGAAGGAGATGGGGACGAGGCCGTCCTTCTGCATCTGCTTCGCGAGCGCGATGTACTGGTCCCAGGTGGTGGGGATCTGGTAGCCGTGCTGGGCGAAGACCGACTTCCGGTAGAAGACGGCCCACGGGTAGTAGTAGAAGGGCACGAAGTACTGCTTGCCGTCCAGGCCTGTGGACTGCGCCTTGATGGCGTCGGAGAAGCCGGTGAAGTTGCCCCAGACGTCGCTGATGTCGCTCAGCAGGCCCTTCTGCGCGAAGTACTGCATGCGGTATCCGGCGAACCAGCCGAACACGTCGTCCGGGTTGCCCTGGAGGTAGCGGTTGATGTTCTGCTGGAACGAGTTGTGGTCGACGGTGTTGGTCTTGACCGTGTAGCCCTGGCTCTTCTGGAAGTCGGCGACGGCCTTCGCGACGCCCTGCTTCGGCACCGGGTCGGACCAGTTGGAGCCGAAGGTGACGGTCTTGCCGCCTCCTCCCGCGCCGCTCCCGCTGCCGCACGCGGCGAGAACCGAGGGAAGCGTGACCGCCCCTGCGCCGATCGCGGCGGCGCGCAGAACCGACCTTCTGGTGGGGCTGCTGAGGGTGGTGCGGTCGTGCGATCCGGGCGTTGCCATGTCCCCTCCCGTGGGGTGCAAGTGCCGTGCGTGGAACGCTAATGAACACACAAACGAACGTGAGCGTTCAGATACCACCAACAGCTTGACGCGCTGTCAAGGGCCCGGGCAGCACAAAGTTGCAGCCCAGAACGGGGTTTCCGGGCGCAGTCGGGACGGCGTACCGCACGGGTGCGCGAAAGCGCTTATGAGCGGGCCTTTGCGAGCTTGTTGGAGAATGTTGATTCAGGAGCGGGCGCTGTAACGATTTGAACTCGTCGCCGCAGCGGCCTGCTCGCCCAGGCGCGCGTAGCGGGCCTCCAGCCCGAGCAGGATGCTGTCGAGGCCGAGCTCGAAAGCGCCCTCGTCCACTGCGCGCTGACGGTCCGCCAACAGGTGGGCCTGGCCGAGGTGCGGGTACTGCTCGGCATACAGGCCCTCGTCGTCGACGAAGCCGCCGGCGAAGGAGCCGAGGGCGGAGCCGAAGACGAGGTAGCGCATGAGGGCGCCGATGCGGGTGGCGTCGCCGGTGGGCCAGCCGGCGTCGACCAGTGCGCCGAAGACGGCGTCGGCGAGGCGCAGCGCGTTGGGGCGGCGGCCGGGGCCGTGGGCGAGGACGGGCACCAGGTTCGGGTGCGCGGCGAGCGCGGCCCGGTAGGAGCGGGCCCAGGCGCGCAGCGCGTCCGGCCACGGGTCGCGACCCAGCATGTCGAGGCGCACCTCGCCCACCACGGCGTCGACGACCGCATCGAGCAGCGCGTCCTTGGTGGCGAAGTGGTGATAGAGGGACGGCCCGCTCACGCCGAGCTCGGCGGCCAGGCGGCGGGTGGAGAGCGCGTCCAGACCCTCGCCGTCGACCAGGCCCAGAGCGGCGCCGACGATGCGCTCGTGGCTGAGCAGCGGGTTGCGCGGTCTGGCCATCGGGCGCCGGCCCTCCTCACCTGGTTCGTCTCGTCTCGCGCGTGTCGGGGGACACACTTCCCCAAGCCTGCCGTATGGGGTTACGGTCTAAAAACTTGCAGTGCTAGTTTAACTGCCGTCACCGACCACTCCCAGGGAGAGCCGTGAATCTGGAGCTCAGCGAGGAGCAGGCCGCCGTCCGCGAGCTGGCCGCCGATTTCGTCAATCGCGAGATCGTCCCGCACGCCACCGCCTGGGACCGCGCCGAGGAGGTCGACCGCGGCATCGTGAAGAAGCTCGGGGCCCTGGGCTTCCTGGGCCTGACCATCCCCGAGCAGTACGGCGGCTCCGGCGGCGACCACCTCGCCTACGTGCTGGTGACCGAGGAGCTGGGCCGCGGCGACTCCTCCGTGCGCGGGCTGCTCTCCGTCTCCCTGGGCCTGGTCGCCAAGTCGATCAACCACTGGGGCACGGAGGAGCAGAAGCAGCGCTGGCTGCCGCGCCTGTGCGCGGGCGAGGCGCTCGGCTGCTTCGCACTGACCGAGCCGGGCACCGGCTCCGACGCCGGCAACCTGACCACCCGCGCCGTCCGCGACGGGGACTCGTGGGTGATCAACGGCGCGAAGATGTTCATCACCAACGGCACCTGGGCCGAGGTGGCACTCGTCTTCGCCCGCACGGGAGAGGCCGGGCACCAGGGCGTCAGCGCCTTCCTGGTCCCCACCGACACCCCCGGTCTGACCCGCACCACCGTCCACGGCAAGCTGGGCCTGCGCGGCCAGCCGACCGCCGAGCTGGCCTTCGCCGACGTGCGCGTCCCGGCCGACGCGATGCTCGGCCCCGAGGGCAAGGGCTTCAACGTCGCCATGTCGGCGCTGGCCAAGGGCCGGATGTCGGTCGCGGCCGGCTGCGTCGGCATCATCGCGGCCTCGCTCGACGCGGCCGTCGCCTACGCCACCCAGCGCGAGCAGTTCGGCAAGCCGATCGCCGCGCACCAGCTCGTCCAGGAGATGCTCGCCGACATCAAGGTCGAGCTGGACGCCGCCCGGCTGCTGGTCTGGCGGGTCGCCGACCTGATCGAGCGCGGGCTGCCGTTCCAGACGGAGTCCTCCGTCGCCAAGCTCTACGCCTCCGAGGCGGCGGTCAAGGCCGCCAACACCGCGCTGCAGGTCTTCGGCGGCTACGGCTTCATCGACGAGTACCCCGTCGGCAAGTACGTCCGCGACGCCCGCGTGATGACCCTCTACGAGGGCACCAGCCAGATCCAGAAACTGCTCATCGGCCGGGCCCTGACCGGCGTCAACGCGTTCTGACCCACCCTCCCCGTCTCGACTGCCCAGGAGCCCGACGATGCGCCCTGTGTACTTCGCCGCCGCCAAGCGGACGCCTATCGGCCGTCTGCGCGGCGTCCTCTCCGGCGTGCGCCCCGACGACCTCGCGGCCACCGCCCTGCGCGGCGTGCTCGACACCCTGCCCACCCTGGATCCGGCCCGGATCGACGACGTCTACTGGGGCGCCGCGAACCAGGCCGGTGAGGACAACCGCAACATCGCGCGAATGGCGGTGCTGCTCGCCGGGGTGCCCGAGTCGGTGCCCGGCGCGACACTCAACCGCCTGTGCGCCTCCGGTCTGGAGGCCGTCACCACGGCCGCCCGCGCCATCGCCGCCGGCGAGGCGGACATCGTCGTCGCGGGCGGCTCGGAGTCGATGAGCCGCGCACCGTTCGTCCTGCCCCGGGCCGAGGACCGGCTCCCGCACGGCCAGGAGATCTTCGACACCAAGCTGGGCTGGCGCCTGGTCAACCCGCGGATGAAGGAACTCCACGGCCTGCTCTCGATGGGCGAGACCGCCGAGGAGGTCGCCACCCGCTACGGCGTCAGCCGCGAGGACCAGGACGCCTTCGCGTTCGCCTCCCACCAGGCGGCCGCCGCCGCCCGCAAGAACGGCCTCTTCGACGCCGAGACGGTACCGGTGACGCTGGGCGACGGCACCGTCGTCACCCAGGACGAGTCGATCCGCCCCGACACCAGCGTGGAGAAGCTCGCCACGTTGAAGCCGGTCTTCCGCCCGGGCGGGACGGTCACGGCGGGCAACGCCTCGCCGATGAACGACGGCGCGGCGGCCCTGGTCCTGTGCAGCGAGGAGGCGCTGGCGTCGCTCGGCGTCGAGCCGCTGGGCCGCTACGTCGGCGGCGCCAGCGCGGGCGTCCACCCGGACGTGATGGGCATCGGCCCCGTTCCGGCGGTCCAGCGGGTGCTGGCCCGCACCGGACGCACCCTGGAGTCGGTGCGGACGGCCGAGTTCAACGAGGCCTTCGCGGCGCAGGCCCTGGCCTGCGTGCGCGAGCTGGGCATCGACCCCGCGCTGGTGAACCCGCAGGGCGGCGCGATCGCGATCGGCCACCCGCTCGGCGCCTCCGGCGCGCGCATCCTCACCACCCTGCTGCACCGCATGGCGCGCACCGGCGACGCCCGCGGCCTCGCCACGATGTGCGTGGGCGTCGGCCAGGGCTCCGCCGTCCTCGTCGACCGCGACTGAGCGCTCCCGCGCCGGCGCGCGCCGCTCCCGCTCGGGTGGCGCGCGCCGGGGCGGCGACCGTCACCGGCCCCCGGCCCCCCGGCCCACCGGCCTGCTGGCCTACCGGCACGGCAGGCTAGGTCGGCGGGCGCACCCACGCCGAGGCCCAGCGGCCTGCCGGCCAGCCGGCCGCATCCGCCTCGTCGACCTCACTGACCCGACTGACCTGACCGACCTCACTGACCGCACCCCGCTGAGGAGTCTTCCGCATGAGCCGCTTCACCGACCGCGTCGCCGTCGTCACCGGCGCAGCCCAGGGCATCGGCGCCGCCACCGCGCAGCGTCTGGCCGAGGAGGGCGCCACCGTCGCCGTCGTCGACCTGACCGCCGAGCGGGCGCAGGCCACTGTCGACGCGATCACCGCCAAGGGTGGCACCGCTCGCGCCTACGGCTGCGACGTGACCGACTACGAGGCTGTCGAGGCCGCCTTCGCGCAGATCGCCGCCGACTTCGGCACGATCCACATCCTGGTCAACAACGCCGGCATCACCCGCGACAACCTGTTCTTCAAGATGGCGAAGACCGATTGGGACGCCGTCCTCACGGTCAACCTGACCAGCGTCTACAACTGCTCCCACGTGGCGCAGAAGTACATGTGCGCACAGAAGTGGGGCAAGATCGTCTCGCTGTCGTCGCGTTCGGCGCTGGGCAACCGCGGCCAGGCCAACTACGCCGCCGCCAAGGCCGGCATCCAGGGCTTCACCGCGACGCTGGCCATCGAGCTCGGCCCGTTCAACATCAACGTCAACGCCGTCGCGCCCGGCTACATCGCCACCTCGATGACCGCCGCGACCGCGGAGCGCGTCGGCGCCTCGGCCGAGGACCACCAGACGGAGGTCGCCGCGCGCACCCCGCTGCGGCGCGTCGGCCAGCCCGAGGACATCGCCGCGGTCGTCACCTTCCTCGCCTCCGAGGACGCCTCCTACGTCAGCGGCCAGACCCTGTACGTGAACGGCGGCGCGCGGTGACGACGCTCTCCCTCGCCTCCGTACTCGCGGAGAACGCGCGGCGGCGTCCCGGCCGGGTCGCCCTGGTGGAGGGCGAGACCCGGCTCACCTTCGGCGAGTTGTGGCAGCAGTCGCTGGCGCAGGCCGCCGCCCTGGTCAAGCTGGGTGTCCGGCCCGGCGACCGGGTCGCGCTGATGGCGCCGAACGTGGCGGAGTTCCCGCGCGCGTACTACGCGATCCTCGCGGCGGGCGGTGTGGTCGTGCCGGTTCATCTGCTGCTGACCGGCGAGGAGGTGGCCTACGTCCTGCGCGACTCCGGCGCCGGCCTGCTGCTCGCCCACGCGGCGAACGCCGCGGTGGCGGCGGGCGCCGCCGCCGAAGCCGGTGTCCCGCTGGTCACCATGGGCCCGGAGGTCGGCGAAGTGCCGGGCGCCCTGGGCCGGTTGGAGGACTTCGCGGCCGCGGACGGCGCCGTGCCGCTGGCGCACTTCGTCACGCGTCAGGCGGAGGATCCGGCCGTCGTCTTCTACACCAGCGGCACGACCGGGCAGCCGAAGGGCGCGGTGCTCTCGCACCTCAACCTGGTCATGAACGCCACCGTCAACGCGTTCGACGCGAACCATGTCGAGGCCGACGACGTGGTGCTGGGCTCACTGCCCCTGTTCCACACCTTCGGACAGACCGTCAGCATGAACTCCACCTGGCGGGCGGGCGCGGCACTGGTGCTGCTGCCGCGCTTCCACGCCGGGCAGGCGATCGAGCTGATGCTGCGCGAGGGCGTCAACACCTTCCACGGCGTGCCGACGATGTACATCGCCCTGCTGGAGGCCGCGAAGGGCAGCGACGGCCCCTTGCCGAAGCTGCGCCTGTGCATCTCCGGTGGCGCGTCGCTGCCGGTCCCGGTGCTGGAGAAGTTCAACGCGGCCTTCGAGGCGAACGTCTTCGAGGGCTACGGCCTGTCGGAAACCTCCCCGACCGCCTCGGTGAACCAACCCGACCTCGGCACCCGCCCCGGCACGGTCGGCCACCCGGTGTGGGGCGTCGACGTCGAGATCGCGCGGGCGGAGATCGAGGAGTCGATCGAGCTGCTGCCGGTCGGCGAGCTGGGCGAGGTCGTGGTCCGCGGCCACAACGTCTTCCAGGGCTACCTGGGCCGCCCCGAGGCCACCGAACAGGCCCTGGTGGACGGCTGGTTCCGCACCGGGGACCTCGGGGTGAAGGACGCCGACGGCTTCATCTCCATCGTGGACCGCAAGAAGGACGTCGTCATCCGCGGCGGCTTCAACGTCTACCCGCGCGAGGTCGAGGAGACCCTGCTGCGCCACCCCGCCGTCGCGGAGGCCGCCGTCATCGGCCTCCCCGACGACACCCACGGCGAGGAGGTGTGCGCGGTCCTTGTGCTGGACCCGTCCTACTCCCCCGCGCCGTCGGCGCAGGACGTCATCGACTGGTCCAAGGAACACCTGGCCAAGCACAAGTACCCGCGCCGCGTGGAGTTCACCGACGCCTACCCGCTCGGCCCGAGCCACAAGGTCCTCAAGCGCGAACTCCGCGCCCGCTACCGATGACCCGGCCCCTCCCCGTCCGCCTGCGGCCCGGCGCGCACCGCGCCCGGGCCGCAGGCGGCGGCGTTCGCGTTCCAGGTGTTCCAGCAGATCAAGCCCGTCGTAAACGCCTCGCCAACCCTTCGATCCAGCGTCTACCGTGACCGCCTGTGAACTTCCGATCCACGCTCACCGCCGGCACTTACGCACTCGCCGTCCTCCTCACCGGCACGGCCTGCGCTGCAGTCGGGCCCTCCGCCGCTCCGCGGCCGAAGACGGCCACCGCCACCGTCTCGACCACCCCGCAGGCCCACCCGGGCGCTCCCTCCGCGAACACCTCCGTCGCCCTGCCGTCGCCCGACCCTTCCGACTACGTTCTGTTGATCCGCATGATGACCAGGATTCCGCACGATGATCTGGCTCAGCTGAGCACGGCGGTCACTTCGGACGCACAGCTGCTTCAGGTCGGCCGGCACGTGTGCGCAGAGCTGCGGAGCCAGGTGCCGCCGGCGAAGGTGGAGAAGGAGTTGGAGGGCGCATGGACTCGCCCGAGCGCGCAGATGTTGCTGGTCTCGGCGGCGGGGCAGTTCAGTAGCCTGTGCCCGGATCAGTACCGGTCCGTCGAGGCCTACGTTCAGACGTGGGCTTAGAGGTCATCTCAATTGGCCAGGGGCGGTCCAATCACGCAGATGAGCCAGAACCCCGTCGCTTGCTGGATAGGGGCGTTCTGCAGGAAGGAGCCGTTGGGCTGCGTCCAGAGCCCCGTCTCTCACGTGAGCGTGGATCGAGTGCGCGAGCCCCGTGATGTCGCTGATCGAGACGATCCACTTCTCTGAGTAGAGCTGGGCGGCTTCGCCGGTGAGTCCGAGTTGCAGGGAGCGGTGCGGAAGGGGCTGCAGGTGCAGATCTCGTTCGGGATCCCATTGCACTCGGGCCGGGGCTCGCTTCAGCTGTCGTTTCCAGGTGGCGCGGTCAGGATGCAGCCCGTGCTCGAAGTGGGCCAGGCAGGCGTGTTCCAGGGCCCATTCGAAGCCCTCACGGGTGATCCGGATCGCGAGGACGGTCTCCTGGCCCTCTTTGCGAGCCCACCCGCAGCGATACATCATCCAGAGGAAGGACGGCTTGACCCACGTCATTCGGTCCCTCTGCCAGGCCGCCGGAAAGCGCCCGTCCTGCGCAGCGGGAAGGCCGATCTCCGGTGCGTACGCCTGGTAGACGGTCACCGTTGAGGCCGTATGTACGGCGCGGATCTGATGCTTGGGTTCTGACACAGTGACCAGACTCGACGGCGGGTTCGCTCTGCACCATCGAATTACCAGGCCGGACGGGTGCTGAGCCGTCGATAGCCGGACAGCCAAAACACGGTGCGCCTCGACGGTCCACCGGTGACGACCCAGCGTCTGAGGACGACCGCTCCGAGCTGTTCGACGAGGCCGAACGTGAAGCACTGGAGGCTCCCCTATCGCTTCCAGCGGAACCGTTCCGTCCGCCGCACGCCCCGACGCAGACTGGTGTCCTCGTTGCACGACAGGGGGACCATGAAGTTCTTCACGAAGATGAGACGCTCGGCGGCCGTGGCTGCGCTGGCTGGACTGAGCGTGGCTGGTGTGATCGGGTTCGTGCACGTCGTCCAGCCCGATCCGGACTATGTCGGGGGTCTCGCGCCGGTTCACCAGACCGACCCCAACTACACGGGGGGCCACGCGCCGGGGATGGTCACGGTGGCGTACGGCATCCCGGACCCGACCTACGTGGGCGGCTGACCACACCCCTTCAGAACTGTCCCAGACCGGCCACCTTGAGCAAAGGAGCAAGCATGCCCACCTGGACGTTCATCCTCGGGTAACGCCATCCAGCCCCGTCGGCCGTGGACCGCGTGCATTGGCGGCCTGAGGAACACTGAGCTGCAGTTCGGCCGGGCCTGCCTGCCGTGTGTCGCAAGCCGGCCCGGCCTTCGCGCTGTGGTGTTCGTGCCCGCAGTGCTCGCGGGAAGGGTGCGCGTCTTCGACGGTAGGGCTCGGGTCTGACAGCGGGGCGCTTCCGCAGGCCAGAAAGTCAAATCGAAGATTGGAAGCCACAAACGTCCAACGGTGACACACCGCTGTCGGCGACGGCGTCCGGGACGACCCGGCGGAACATCTCGGCGCGGTCGCTGCTCTGGCGGCGAGTGAGGGCCGCGGCGGCCTCGTAGTCGCGCAAGAACCGGTGAAGGACCGACAACGATTCATGATCGCTCGGGATTGTTCCGGCAGATCAGGCCCAGTTTTTAACGCCTCGCCAGAGCAGATCCCGGGCCCTACAGTTCGCGGTATGTCTCTCCGCCTGAAGAAGACCTTGGGCGCCCTGTTGAAGGGCACCGTCATGCTCGCTGCGCTCCTCCTCCTCGATCTCTGGTTCGGCCATGTGTCCGGGATCGGGCTCGTGGTCGTCGCTGCCCTCTGGCTACTGGTCGCGGGTTGCACGTGGTGGCTGAACGGCACTTCGCGGATCGCTGTGGCGTGGCAGGACCGGGCAGAGGCCAGGAGCCGACGGCAGGTCAGCTGAGCTGAGCGAATCGTCGCGGCCCGACTCGGTCACCGACTCACGTGAGTCGGTGCGACCCCGGGCAAGCCAGTCCCGTGCCCGTCGATCACGACGCGCGGTGCACCGACGACACCACCGTGATCACCATCGCCGCCAGAAGGCCCCGGCCGGAGATGACCGCAGCACCCGTGAAGGTGATCGGCAACTGCCCGGGACGGTTGTCGCCCTGCCAGGCCTGGAACGCCACCCCGAAGCAGAGGACGATCACGAAGCCGAGCACACCCCACAAGGTGAGGAACTGGCCGTCGCTGAGGCTGTCCAGGTGGAGTGTGCCGATGGTCCGGGTGGACGCGAGGTGCCGGTCGTGCACCGCGTCATCGGACGCACGCACGGCGGGCCCCCGGCGCCGGGGAGGACGCGCGCGGGGAGGTGGGTCAGGCCGCCGTGAGGGTGTGGACGTAGCCGAGGGTCTGCAGGCCTTCGGCCTGGTAGAGGGTGTCCGACGGACTGCCGAGGTCGGTGAGGAGGAGTTGGTAGTCCGCGCCGGTGGTCTGCCCCCAGTGCATCGCCGCCCGCCACAGGGCACGGTCGTGGCCGAGGCCGCGCTGGTCCGGGAGGACGCCGAGGTGGGGCGGGAGGAGGCGGACCGCGCCGGCCGGGTCCTTCATCGTCTCCAGCGGGCCGATCGCACCGACCACGCGCTCGCCGGAGGCGACCGTGAGGATCGGACCCCCGAGCGCGTCGGACTGGAAACGGCGCCACAGGAACGCCATGCCGTCCGCCGCCGTCTGCTCCGCGAAGACGGGGAACCGGGCCCGCACCTGCTCGGGGAGCTGTCGCAGGTCGTCGACGCCCTCGACGGCGGGGTCGTCCTCGCCGGGCCGGAAGGTCTTCAGGTGGAGCCGGGCGACGGTGGCGTCGGCCTGCGGGCGCGCCTGGTCGGGGTCGCACCAGACGACGTACGCGCGGTCGACGTCCGCCCGCGAGGCGAGCCTACGGGCGAGCTGCAGCAGCTCGTCCACGGGGACGTCGTCGCCGGCAGCACCGTAGTAGTGGACCTTCACCGCGCCGCGCCCCAGAGTGCTGAGCGTCGGGATCACCGTCCGTCCCGGCCCCTGCTCGACGGCCTCACGCACGACGCTCTCGTCCTTCGACCCCGACCAGCGCTGGTTCAGGTCGTGCGGGAGGAAGCGCCCGGTGCCCGCAACGGCGAACACGTCGGCGATCAGCTCCGGCGTGAGCGCGTCCGCGTGCACCGGTCCCAGCGTCGGGACGTACGGAACGCGCATCACGGGCCGCAGCCGGTCCCAGGAGAGGTCCATGGCCGCACCCTACTCGCGCACCGCCCCTCGGACGAGCCCCGACGTGCGAAAAGCCCGTACCGGCAGCGCCGGAACCCGCGCCGTTGACAGGCTGCGCTCACCGCGGTCCGACGCCCGCCGGCGCACACTGTCCATGAGGGCTCCGCGGTCCCCCCGCGCGGAGCCCTCCCAAAGCCTCCGCCCGCCCGCGGCCCCCGACCGCGGCTACGCCCGGTGCGGCACCACCACGACCTGATGGGCGTCCTCGTAGACGACCGTCCCCGGGTCCGTGGACTCCAGGCGCTCGCAGCCGACCCCGTGCGCCGACAGGAGGTCCAGGTAGCCCGCGACACGGTCGAGCGCCTCCCCCGCGGTCGACTTGAACCAGGCGGTCGCGTCCGGATGCACCGAGCGGTCGTAGACGGACGGGTCCACCGTCGAGGGGTTCGTCAGGTTGGCGTCGTACCAGTCGTTGCCCTCGCGCCAGGCGCGGTGCTGGTCCCCGTCGAACCGCCCCTCCCGGCCCAGCCCGTTGGCCAACGCGAAGACGCCCGGATGGCGGCCGCGGGCATTCGGCACGGTCGCCTGGAAGCGAAAGAACGTGAACGTGGCCACCCAGTCCCCCGACATGCCGAGCCTTCGCCGTCGACGATCAACCTACACACCCCAACGCCGTCACCCGGGCGGGCCGCTCGGGGGGCGGGGCGGCAGAGGGCGGCCTACGGTCGGGGCATGAGCGTCCACGTCACCGTCATGCCGGCTGCGATCCCGCCCCACCTGCGCACCGAGGAGATCACCAGGCAGCTGAACTACAACGACGGACTGGACGTCGAGTTCGTCTTCGAGGTGCTGCCGAGCGGTGCGCTCGTGGTGTGGAAGGGCAACCCGGGGTCCGACGTCGGCTCCGCGATCGAGTTGGTCTACGGGCCGGCCGCATGGGAGAGCGTGCAGGGCACGCCGCGTCGCGACACGCTGAACTGACTCGCGCCGGGCCGCACCGGAACGCGCCGTCCGCGCCGTCCGCGCCGCCCGGGCCGCCCGGGCCGATCCGGGCCGATCGTGCACGTCGCCGAAGAAGCCGGGGAAGCGCAGTGGGCAGGAGGGCCCCTGCGTGCCACCATGGCGCGGTGACGAGCCGGACCCAGCGCAGGAGACGCCCCCAGCCCGGGCGGAAGCGGACCCAGCCGGCGCCCCTGACCCAGCGTGAGAAGCGGCGGCAGGAGCGGGATGCCGAGCTGCGCGCGCGGGTCGGGACCGACGGGGTGCCGGCGGCCGGCGCCGTGCGACGGATGTGGCTGGCGTACGGAGTGGTGGGTGCGTTGGCACTGGCAGGTGTCCTCGGCCCGGGGCTGCTCGAGCGGTTCCACGCGATACGCACCGGCGCGCCGGTCGCGGGCGGGCTGGCGGCGTTCGCCGCGACCATGGTGGGGCAGGGGCTGTCGATCGCCTGGCGGACCGTCGACCACGGCGACGGTGCGCGGCTCGTCACCGGGCGCACCTGGACGGGCCCGCGGACCGTGGACCTGGACCGGTTGGCGCGGGTGCGGCGCACCCGCGTGCCCACGAAGGCCGGGTGGATCGACCAGCTCTGGATCAAGGACCGTTCGGGTGTGGCGTTCTGGTTCGCGGACAAGGCCCTCGCGAAGCGTGTGTCCGCCTCGGTCAGGACCACCCCCGGCGCGCGGGTGTCGCGCTACGCGGCGATCGGGTTGGGTCTCGAACCGCCGCTGACCGGAGCTGCTCGGGCTGCCCGCGCGGTCCGCGACGTGGTGGTGGGCCTGTACACGCCGCTCGGCGCGACGGCGGTGGGAGCCGTCGTCGCCGGGATCGTCGCGAGCAGCTGAGGCGCGGCGGGGCGGGGCGGGAGCGTTCGTCCACCCGCGGGTGGAGGCTGGTGTGTCCACCCGCGGTGGGGTGCGTCCGGACCTGCGGTCGGGGACCGTTGAGGCAGGCACCGTCGAGCGTGGGGAGCGTGTCCGTGAGTCTGCCGAGTCTCTTCTCCGTCGTGGGCATCCTGTGTTGGGTCGCCTACGAGCTGCTGCTGCGTCGTCGCCGGGACGCGGACGCGGGCACCTGGGAGGCCGACGAGCGGGACCAGGGGTCGACACGACTGCTGATCGCCTCCTACATGGCGGCGGTCGTGGTCAACGTCGTCTGCGGGGCGGCCTCGCTCGGCATGGTGCCGACCTGGGTCCGCTGGTGCGGCGTCGCGGTGCTGGCGCTGGGGCATGCGGACGCTGGACGCGTACTACACGCGGACCCTGCGGACCGTCGACGACCAGCGGGTGGTGCAGGAGGGCCCGTACCGGCTGATCCGTCACCCCGGCTACTGCGGCAGCCTGCTGGTCTGGATCGGCTACTCGCTGGGCCTGGGCAGCTGGCCGGCGACGGTGGTCGTGGCCGCGCTGCTCGGCACCGCGTACGTCTGGCGGATCACCGCCGAGGAGCAACTGCTGCTGTCCGCCTTCGGGCCCGCCTACGCGGACTACCGCACCAGGACCAAGCGCCTGGTCCCCTTCCTCTACTGACCCGTTTCGTCCGCTGTCCCCCAGCTCGGGTCACCAGAGGTCGCCGTCACGCCAGTCGCAGGTCAGCTCGTCGGTCAGGTCGAGGTGGGCGGCGCCGGGCAGGACAAAGACGCAGTCGTCCGCGTCGGGGGTGCGGACGACCCCGCGGGTGGGCGTCAGCGCGGAGGTCGGCCCGCGCCACCGCTGCCAGCCGAGGGCCCGGTAGAAGGCCAGGCCCTCGTCGGTGGAGGCGAGCGCGCCGAACTCGTGGGCGCGTGCGACGACCCGCTCCGCCTCCCGCATCACGGCGGTGCCGTGGCCACGTCGGTGCAGTCGGGGCTCGACCGCGACGCCCTCGACATAGCCGACACGCCAGGCGCGTCCGCGGTGCAGCAGCCGCCGTTGGACCACGGCGGCGTGGGCGACGACGAGTCCGTCGGTCTGCTCCAGCAGCACGTGGACGCCGCCGAGGCAGTGTTCCCAGTCGTCCTCCGTCATGTCGTCGAAGGCGCGGTACAGCAGGGCCCGGGCCGCGAGGAGCTCGTCCGGCTCGAGTTCGGCGGTGTGGGCGACCCGGAGCAGGGCGGGAACGTCGTCGGTCATGCTCCCAGCATGCGCCCGTCGGCGACGGCCGGGCGCGAACCCCGTCAGGAGCGGCGGGCCAGTGCGGCGAGGCGGGAGGAGAGACCCCGGGCGGGACCACCGCCGGACGCGCTCGGCGCCTGACGGGCGCGCCGGTGGGCGCGGGCGAGGTCCGCGACGACATGGGCGGCCTGGCGGTGTTCCGGGAGGGGCTCCAGGTGGACCCGGCCGCGCGCGGCCTGCGCGGCCAGCGCCTCGGCGAGCGCGCCGGCCTCACGGGGCCAGGGGGCGAGGCCGCAGGCGGCGAGGGTCGCGGCATTGGCCCGGCCGTGGCCGGAGATGACCTCGTAGCTGACCGCCGGCAGGCCCGCCACCAGGGCCTCGGTGAGGGAGAGGCCGCCGGCGTTGTGGACCAGCACGTCCGCGGCGCGCATCAGGGCGGGCACGTCGGTGCGCCAGCCGAGCGCGACGACGCCGGGAAGCGCGGCGAGGCGGCGGCGCAGCCGCTCGTTCCGGCCGCACAGGACGACGGGGGTGGCGCCGTCGACGGTGCGCAGCGCCTCGACGCTGGACGTGACGTCGCCCAGGCCCATGGAGCCGGTGCTGAGCAGTGCCAGCAGTCGGCCCTCCGCCACGCCCAACTCGGCGCGAAGCGCCGCGCGTTCAGCGGCGGAGAGGGGGACGGCGAAGGTGTCCGGCGTGAGCGGTCCGGCCGCCGCCATCGGAACGCCGTAGCGGGCCGTGCCCTCGACGGCGGTGGCCTCGGTGACGGTGAGGTGGACCGAGACCTGCGGGTGCACCCAGAGTCGGTGCGGGGCCGGGTCGGTGAGGTAGCAGACGGTCGGAGTGTCGAGGGCGCCGTCCTCGGTGAGCATGCCGAGGCTCTGCGCGGCGAACGGGAAGGTGGTCACGACCACGTCCCAGCCCTCGTCGGTCCAGCTCCCGAGCTGGCGCGCGGCGAGGCGGCACAGGTGGAGGGTGAGTGAGCGCACGACCGAGTCGTGCTCCTCGTTCTGGAAGAGCCACTCGAAGAAGCGCGGCAGCTTGCCCGCGCTGAACTCGTAGCCGTCCTGCAGCAGGCGGCGGTAACGGCGCGGAAGCGCGTCGAGGAAGTCGCGGCAGTCGACCTCGAGCCCGAGCGCGGTGAGCCGGCGGGTCAGTTCGTTCGCGGCTCCGTTGTGTCCGGCGCCGACGCTGCCGGTGACCACGAGCGCGCGGAGCGGCCGGTCCGCGGAGGCGGGGTGGAGCTCGCAGCCGTCACCGCCACGACGGGCGCGGCGCGGCCGGAGGGCCTGCACGGGGAGGGAGGGGACGGCCGGGGGCACGGGGGTCTGCACAGCCTGCATGGGTCTTCCGCTCGACGATGACGCCCCGGCGGGACAGCCGGGGCGTCGACCTTGGACGTGCTCGGACGTCCTGGGAGGGGAGGCACGACGACGGACGCAGGCGTTGCCCGTCGGGCCGTGCCGTACGTCTCGCGCCGTACCCTAGGCGAGATCCGGAGGCATGCCCTCCCAGTTCGGATGAGCGTCGAACGGCGAGTGGGTGAACTCGGGACGTCGGGCGGCACAGCCCCCTCGCGGCCGCACCGCACGACGCCACCCGGTCAGCGGGTCCGCCGACTCTCAGCCGGCATAGCTGCCCCGGTCGTACAGATCTGTCTCGGGCAGGACGAAGTGCCGTGCGGTGCGGGCGGTGGGGACGCCCGTCGCGGCGGCAGGTGCGGCGGTGACCGCCAGCGCGGCGAGCGCGGCGAGCAGGACCGCGAGCAGACGCTTGGCGCGGAGCTTCATGGGGACTCCCTTGCAGGGTTGATTACTTTCCGCGCTCATGACACTACGCAAAGCAATCCTCCGTGCACGGACAAGACACGCGGGACCACACCATCGGGTCGAGGCCCGAGCGGGCCGCTGACGCTCCGCCGTTTCCACCGATTCCGCCGATTCCGGCGCATGGCAGGTCAGCCGACCAACTCCGGTGCGCACCGCGCCGCGAGGGCGTCGAAGGCGGTGGGGCCGCCGGCGAGTGGCCAGGCGGTCGTGGGGGCGCTCTCCGTCATCACGCCAATGACGGTGTCGGCGTGCGCGCGCTCCGCCGCCCGTTGCGCGACGTCGCCGTGGGCGGCGAGCTCGGCGCGGCGGGCCGTGTGGAACTCGTCGACGCACGCGAGGAGTTCGCTCTGCCGGGCCGCATCGAGACCGCGCGAGAGGATCAGCGCGGCTGGACGGCGCACGCCTTCCTCCCGCGCCGCGACCAGGCGATCGTGGCCGTCGAGCAGCAGCCAGCCGTCAAGGCCGGTGATCCACCAGAGCAGGATCGGCGCGACGGCGCCCTCGCGGATCTGGCGCCGGTACGCGGCGACCCGACCGTCGTCGGGCGCGCTGAGCGGACGGAGCGGGACGATGCCGTTCCAGCCGTCGCCCCAGTCCAGGTAGGAGTACGGCCAGTCGGTGACCAGGTCGCCACCGCGGCCGTGCCAGGCGTATTCCGGTGGCGACCCCTCACGCAGCAGCCAGCGATCGACATGCAGCGGACCGTCGGCGCTCTCCGCGAGACGGTCGGCGCACCAGTGCGTCCAGTCCGGCTGCCGGCGCACCGTCGTGGCGCGTAGTGGCGGGAGGACTGGTCGATAGCCGGGCAGGCGGCCGAGGTGGACACCCTGATTGCCCGGCGCGAGCCGGCCGAGCAACAGCGGTCGGCCGCCCTGGCGTACCAGCAGCCGACCGCCTTCACCCATCTCCACGCGCAGCTGCGGCCGGTGCGGTCCCGTCGGTTCGAGGCAGAGCGCACGCCGACCGGCAAGCGCGTCGGCGAGGGAAAAGGTCAGATCAGTGCGCCGCATGCCCGACGAGTCCTCCTCGGTCCGCTCCGCGCGACGGGGCCCACGGGAGCATAGACGAGGCCGGGCCGGCCCTCCATCCCAGGGCCGGCCCGGAGTCTGTCCCCGTTCGGGGCGGCCGTCAGCCGAGGCCGAGAGTCGCGGCGGCCTGGTCGGCCATCGCCGACTCACCCGTGGCGTTCGGGTGGACCGGGACGTAGTTGGTACCGAAGAGGATCGGCTCGATCCAGCGGGTGCCGACCGGCTCGCACGCGTCGTGACCGTTCGAGACGGCGGACATGTCGACGTAGGTGACGCCGTTGTCGGCGGCGGCGCGCTGGATCGCAGCGTTGAGGTGGCTCTCCAGGTCCCGCAGATAGGGGATGTCGCCCGAGGCGATCGGCATCCTGGCGTAGCAGCCGGACACGGCCTGGGCCGGGACGATCCAGGGGTAGCCGAGGATCGCGATCCTGGCGTTCGGCGCCTTGGCCTTGACGGCGGCCAGGGTCGCGTCGAGGGACGCGTAGGTGGTGGTGTCGATGGTGTGGTCGAACGACGAACCGTAGAGGCTCTGGCAGGGGTGGCCGAAGCCGAGGGTGGCGATGCCGGCCGAGCCGCAGGCGAGGATCGCGTCGATGAAGGTGTTGCTGTCGTTGCCGCCGATGGTCATGGTGACCAGGTCGGTGCCGTCGTTCAGCGCGTCGAGCTGCGGGGCCACGCCGGGGTACTGGGAGCCGGAGTAGTCCTGGGTCTTGGCGCCGCCGCAGGTGACGTCGGTCAGGTTGAGCCCGAGTCTGTTCGCCAGGTCGTGAGGGTAGTTGAGCACCGAGCGGGCGCACTCGAGCGGCGCGCTCAGGTCGAGCGGCAGGACGCCAGAGCCTGCGCTGTAACTGTCGCCGAGCGCAACGTAGTTGAGCGCCGAGTCGGCCTGCGCCTGGGCGGGCAGCGCGAGGCAGACGCCTGCGACGGCGGAGACGGCGGCGGCCGCCGCGACCAGCCGACGGGAGCGGGGAGAGAGCGACATGCGGGGTCTCCTTGAACCGGGGGTGGGGCCGTGACAGGAGAAAAGACGGCGACACCAGGCGGGCAGGCAGGTGTCTCCGACGTTTCCGCTAAGTTACTGGCCGGGAAGTTACCGAGTGGTTCAACAGAGAGCAAGAGTCCTGACACGATTCATCGCCCGTGTCGCCGACCCCTCCTTTTCTTGACCGATCGTTCTCATTGAAGCTACGGTCGGATCATGGCCAGGACCAAGGAGTTCGACCCCGACGACGCGCTCACCCGGGCGATGGAACTGTTCTGGGAGCGGGGGTACGAGGCGACCTCGATGGCGGACCTGGTCACCCACCTGGGCGTCGCCAAGGCCAGCCTCTACGCCACCTTCGGCGGCAAGCACGAGCTGTTCACCAAGGCGCTGCAGCGCTACCTCGACCTCACCGACCCCGGCATCCTCGAGCAGCTCTCCCAACCGGGCCCGGCCCTGCCGCCCGTGCGGGCGCTCGTGGAGCGCTACGCCGCGGCGTCCGCCGAGGACGAGCGGCTGCGCGGCTGCCTGGTGGTCAACAGCGCGGTCGAGCTCGCGGGCCGGGACGAGGAGGTGGCGCGCCGCGTCGAGGCCAGCTGGGCACACCTGGAGGTGGCACTCACCTCGGCGCTGCTGCGCGCAAGGGCCCAGGGCGAGTTGACCGGGGCCGCCGACCCTCGGGCGCTCGCCCGTTTCCTGCTGGTGTTCCTCCAGGGAGTGCGCGTGCTGGGTCGCGCGCCGGGCTCCGCCGCCCGACTCCGTGATGCGACCGTGGTCGCGCTGGCCGCCCTGCGATGACCTTTCCCTGCCCGTTATTGAGACCGGACGTTCCAGTTGAGAGTCACTGGAGCATCAGAAGAGGATCACCATGACGTCCGCACGCTTCGACGACCGGGTCGTACTCATCACCGGAGGGGCCGGCGCCATCGGCGAGGCGACCGCGCGGACCTTCGCCGCCCTCGGCGCGACCGTCGTCCTCGCCGGCCGCGACGCCGAACGCCTCGCCACCACCGCCGCTCGGATCACGGCGGAGCTCGAAGCCGACGGCAGGGCGGGGGCCGTGGACTGGGTGCGCACGGACGTCACCGACGACGCCCGGGTGGCGCACCTGGTGGCGGAGGTGGTGCGCCGTCACGGCGGCCTGCACGTCGCGTTCAACTGTGCCGGGGTGCTGGGCCCGGTGGGACCGCTCGCCGACCTGGACGAGGCGAGCTGGCGGTCGGTCGTCGACGTCAACCTCACCGGGGTGTTCCTGACGATGCGGCACGAGATCGCGCACATGCGCGCCCACGGCGGCGGCACGGTGGTCAACATGGCCTCCAACATCGGCGCCCACGGCCGCCGTCCGGGCCTGGCCGCCTACGCCGCCACCAAGGCCGCCGTCAGCGCCCTCACCCGCGCCGCCGCACGCGACCACATCGGCGACGGCGTCCGCGTCAACGCCGTCAGCCCCGGCGCGAGCGACACCCCCATGTCCTTCCGCCCGGGCGAGTCACGCGCCGACCGCGACGCCCGCATCGCGGTCGGCGTCCCGGCGGGCCGTGTCAGCGACCCGTCGGAGGTTGCCGCCGCCGTCGTCTGGCTCGCCTCCGACGCCTCCGCGTACGTCGTGGGGCACGACCTGGTGGTGGACGGCGGCACCACGGCGTAGGCCCTGGCGCGCGAGCTCTCCCCGAGCGCGCGAGGCCCCGGCGGGATCCATGGCGGGATCCGACCGGGGCCTCATACGTCGGGCGGGGGCGTCAGCTCTGGCTGGGTCTCAGCTCAGGCTGGGCGTCAGGTGTGGCTGTGCGTCAGCTGTGGCCGATGGCCGGGTCGCTGGTCGAGGGGCGGCCGGTCTCGACGTGGCCGGCGAGACGGCGCAGCGCGGAGGGGTGCTGCTCGGTCAGCACCGAGACGTCGTACCAGCCGTGGGTGCGGCCGGTGCCGATGTGGTGCTCCTTGCGGGCCCCGGGACGCAGGTCCACGGTGGTCGGGTGCTGTGCGCCGTAGGCGTCGACGACGACCGCGCGCAGCGGTGTGCTCCCGTGGTTGGTGAGGGTGAGCCAAAGCTCGCCCGAGGCGCCGTCGTGGTGGGCGCCGACCTCCACGCCCCGGTCGGCCGGCTCGCCACGGAACTGACGCAGGAAGCCCGCGGGGCCGTGCACGGTCAGCTCGTACGGGCCGGAAGCCGGCGCGGTCCAGGTGTTCGACAGCTTCCGACCGGCCTCGACGGTGAAGCTCCACGGGCCGTCGGAACGCGTGGTGGAGGTGGCCAGGAACTGCGCCCCGGCGTGTCCGTGGGCAGCGAAGTCGAGCGTCAGCGCACCCTTGGCGTCCACCGAGCCGTCCACGGTCAGGTCGTACGGGAGCGGGCGCGCGGGGCGGGTGCCGGGCTCCTGCGTCGGCACGGCCGGGTTGGCCGGCGGGGTCGGCACGTAGTCGGGGTGACGGTTCGCGTCCTTCGGCACGTATGCGGCGGTGGAGGGCAGCGCCGGGGTGGCCGCGTCGTGGCGGCGGAAGTCGAACGCGGCCGTCAGGTCACCGCAGACCGCGCGACGCCAGGGCGAGATGTTGGGCTCCTGCACACCGAACCGCTGCTCGATGAACTGGATGATCGAGGTGTGGTCGAAGGTCTGCGAGCAGACGTAGCCACCGGTGCTCCACGGCGAGACGACGAGCATCGGCACGCGCGGCCCGAGCCCGTACGCGCCCGCCACGCCGCCGCCGGCGGTGTAGAGCTCGGCGCTGATGTCGGCGGTCGAGGCGCCCTGGGCCGCGCTCTCGGGCGCGAACGGCGGCACGACATGGTCGAAGAAGCCGTCGTTCTCGTCGTAGGTGATCAGCAGCGCGGTGCGGCTCCACACCTCCGGGTCGGCCGTCAGCGCGTCGAGCACCTGGGATATGTACCAGGCGCCGTAGTTGACGGGCCAGTTCGGGTGCTCGGTGAACGCCTCCGGAGCGACCACCCAGGAGACCTGCGGCAGCGTGCCCGCCTTGACGTCGGCGCGCAGCGCGTCGAAGAAGCCGTCCCCCGCGCTGGCGTTGGTGCCGGTGCGGGCCTTGTCGTAGAGCGGGTCGCCGGGCTTGGCGTTGCGGTACTGGTCGAAGTAGAGCAGCGAGTTGTCGCCGTAGTTGCCGATGTAGGCGTCGCTGGTCCAGCCCCAGTAGCCGTTCGCGTCCAGCCCGGTGCCGATGTCCTGGTAGATCTTCCAGGAGACACCGGCCGACTCCAGGCGCTCCGGGTAGGTGGTCCACGCGTAGCCGGCCTCGGCGTTGGAGATGACCGGCCCGCCGCCCTTGCCGTCGTTGCCCGTGTACCCGGTCCACATGTAGTAGCGGTTCGGGTCGGTGGGGCCGAGCAGGGAGCAGTGGTAGGCGTCGCAGACGGTGAAGGCGTCCGCGAGGGCGAAGTGGAAGGGGATGTCCTCACGCGTCAGGTGCGCCATGGACGTTGCACTCTTGGTGGGCACCCAGCGGTCGTAGCGGCCGTGGTTGAGCGCGCCATGGGTGGAGTTCCAGTCGTGCGGGAGGTCCTCGAGGAACTGCAGACCCATGTCGGGGGCGTCGGGGTGGAACGGCAGCACGTCCTTGCCGCCGCCGGCCCCGCCGTCGTTCTGGTACCAGACGGGCTTGCCGGAGGGCAGCGTGACGGGGTGCGGGTCACCGAAGCCGCGGACGCCGCGCAGGGTGCCGAAGTAGTGGTCGAACGAGCGGTTCTCCTGCATCAGCACGACGATGTGCTCGACATCGCGCAGGCTGCCGGTGGTCCGATTGGCCGGGATGGCAGCGGCGCGGGCGATGCTGGAGGACAGCGCGGTGGCGGCGGCCGTCCCTCCAGCGAGCTGCAGGAATCGGCGGCGGTTCAGCGAGGACATGTCGGCTCCGGGGGGTTTGGTGCGTCCGGCTTCGGATCCGGGCGAGGGTGAACCTGTCTGGACAAGTTCGCGTCGCCCGGAGGATTGTTCACAGGTCTGACGGAACGGTTCGGGGCCGTTCGGGGGCGGTTGGGCGAAGCCCTGACGAACGACGCGTGGGTAAGGTCGGCGCGCAGCGGCCGTGGACGAGCGCGACTGACGGGTGGTCAGGGTGCGGGGACGGCGAAGCACTCCGGCCTCCCCCGGCTCGACGGGCTCGTCAGGCAGGCGCGCAGGGAGCCGCCCCGGCCGAGCACGGGGACCATCGGGGTGTAGAGGAAGTCCTGCGCGGTGAACGCGTCCGGAACGCGTGCCGATCTGGCGGGCTCCCCCGCCGTGGTGATGGTCAGCACGTCGCCCACGTCGCTGTGCCACACGCGCGCCCAGGCGGCGCGGCACTTCGGGTTGTAGCGGATCTCGATCCCGGCGCCCGCGGTGGTCCGGAACACGCCCAAGCTCTGCGGGAGCACGCCGCAGTTCATCGCCGTCGGGTCGGCGCCGCCGCAGGCGACCCCGACGCACCCCACGGCGGGGCCTGCGGCGGTACCGTCGGCCGTGCCCGGCGTCGCGCCCGGGGCCGTCGCGGCCCCGCCAGGCCCGTCGCCGGCGACGGTCCGACCGACCACACCGGGCCAGATCAGACCTGCGGCGAGGCCGAGGATCGCGGCACAGCCCACTGCTACGCCGATGCGCAGCGCGCGCCGCGTCGCCCCCGATCGCACCCGCTGCGGCTGGTCGGGGACGGCTGCCCGATCCGGCCCCGGGGCAGGCACCCCCACCTGGTGTCGCTCGCGTATCGGCCCGTGCCCGCGGGTCGGCCCGGGCCCGCGGGTCGGCTCGGGCCCGGGGGTCGGCTCGGGCCCGGGGGTCGGCTCGGGCCCGGGGGTCGGCTCGGGCCCGAGGGTCGGCTCAGGCCGGCGGGTCGACTGCGGCGCGCCGGTCGACTGCGGCGCGGCCGACGGCAGCGGCACGCCGGCCGGCTGACGTCCTGCTTCCCGTCCGGCCCGCGACTGTTCGCCCGGGGCGGCGGCGGGCGGAGCCTTCGAGCCGGCCTCACGGTCCGCCAGCACGCCGGTCGCCGCCCGCGACGCGGCCGACCCGACGGCGCCGCGTCGGCTCCACTCGGCCTCGGCCAGCTCCCACAGCGCCCGCAGTCGCGTCTGCGGCGCGGCGACGAGCTCGGCGAGCGCGAGCACGGCCGGCCAGGGCGGCAGCGCCGCCCCGCTCAGGTAGCGGGCCCAGGAGGACTTGCTGAACGGGGTCTTGGCGGCGAGGGCGGCCAGGCTCAGTCCGGACTGCTCGCGCAGGGAGCGGAGCTCCTCGGTCAGACGGCGACACGCGGCGGGCGACTCGCTCACCCGCGCAACGCCGCCCAGGTCTGCGGGCCCACCTGCCCGTCGATGGACAGATGCCGGTCCTGCTGCTCCGCGAGGAGCGCGCGCAGGGTCATCGGCCCGAACGACCCGTCCACGCCGCCGGGCGAGATGCCCACCCGCTGCAGCAGGCACTGCACCTCGGCCACGTCCGGTCCGTCCATCCCGTCGATGACGGTGTCGCTGCTGGTAGCGCTGTTGCCCGCATACCAACGGCCGTCGGTGCGGGTGTAGTGGCAGGTGTAGTGGACGGGCGAGGCCGTGACGGCCGGGATCCTGGCGCCCGCGGCCTGCGCGGACGCCTGCGCGGACGGCTGCGCGGGCGTCGACGCCGACGTCGGAGCGACGGCCAGTGCGACGACGGCGCCGACCAGGGCGGAGACCACCGAGACCAGGACCGTCCTCGGGGCGGGCAGCCACGTCCGTGCCGAACGCGCGACGGGAGGTGCCGGCGGTGGCGCGTCAGCGGCCGACTCCGGGACGTCGGCCGCGCCGCTCCGCTGCACCCCCTCGCCGTCCCCCTCCTCCACGACGCCCTCCGCGCCGGCTGCGTCCCCGGAGCCCGGAGTTCCCGAGGTGTCCGCCGGGTCAGCGGTGTTCGCGGCGTTCGCGGCGTTCTTGATGTCCGCTGCGTCCGCGATGTCCGCCGGGATCTGAGCCACCGTCGGCGTCGCGGCCCGGGCGTGGGGCTGCGCAACGGGCTCGCGCCAGGCGCCCCGCGCCGTCTCGTGGAGCACCAGCAGCGGCACCACGTCCGCGCCGACGAGCGCGGCGAGGGCCTCGACGGCCTCGCCCGGCGGGAGGGTGCGCCCGCCCAGGTACCTCTCCCAGGACGAGGCGCTGTACCCCGTCCGCTCGGCGAGCTGAGCCAGGCTCAACCCGCTGTCGTCCTTCATCCGGCGCAGTCGTACGACCAGTCGCACGGCCACCGGGTCCAGGCTTTCGGGTAGCGCCTTCCAACGAGCCACGTCCCACCCCCGGGTTCACCGACGAACTTGTACTGTACCTGACGACATGGCGCGGGATCCGTACCGCTGCATCGTCATGGGACGACGGATCGACGCTGGTCAGCCCGTTGTTCGTACCGGAATCCCGTGAGTTGCCCGCAAAAGGTCGACCTGACCGGCCGGCCCGGCGAAGGATCCTCCCCAGCGGCGCCCAGCGTCGCCGGGACACCCGCAGGGCCGTCGCCGGCTCCCCGGATGACCCGCCTTCAGGTGGCCGCCGTGTCGGGCGGGCCGCCTCGCAGAGAGGACGGACATGGCTCTTCTCGCACGTCTCCGCACCCTCGCGGTCGCCGCGGTGACCGTCGTCGGGATCGTCGGCGCCACCGCCGCAACAGCTGCGGCCACGGCGCACCCCGCCGCGCCGGCCCTGCCCACACCGTGCACAGCGTCGCGGTGCGGACGTTCGCCGCCCAGGCCCGCCAGGCAGGCCTGACGGCGACGCAGGCCACCGCCCTGCAGCGGCAGGTCGACGCGATCATCGCCAAGGACGGCGGGCAGCAGGTCGCCGCGAACGAGATCTCCCTGCCGCACGGCGGCGCCGTGCTCCTCGCCCTGCCCGGCCACCGCTACGCCCGGGTCATCCCCGGCGCCGTCAACCTCGGCTTCGCCGTGGCGAGCCCGAACGACGACCGCACCGCCCCGATGACCCACCCGGTGCCCGCCGCCGGTGTGACGCCGAACTACACCGGCAGCGGCTCCAGCAACGGCGGCACCTGGTACTGGAACGGCACCTCCTGCTTCTACCAGTACATCTGCATGTGGCAGGGCCAGAACGGTACCGGCACGCTCTTCCGGGTCAGTCAGTGCAACCTCGACCAGGAGCTGCCCGGCTCCGGCTGGAACACCGGCGGCTCCTGGCTCAACAACGAGACGCCCGGCACGGTGGCCTACTTCAAGAACAGCGGCCACGGCACGATCTACACCACCCCGGCCCCGGTCTTCTGGAACAGCGACTACAACTGGCAGCCCGTCTGGTACGTGAACGCCTGCGCCTGACCGGCACCTGCCGGCCCACCCCTCGGTCCCCTCCGTCCGGCTCCCCCACCGCCCCGGTCCCCGTGAGCATCGCTCCCGGGGACCGGGGTGCGCCTGGCGGGCGCGAGCCGCCCGCGCTGGCAGACTGGTCACCATGCAGACGATCACGCTGAACAACGGTCTGACCATGCCCCAGCTGGGCTTCGGAGTCTGGCAGGTGCCGGACGCCGAGGCCCGCAGCGTCGTCGCGGAGGCGCTCGCCGCCGGATACCGCAGCATCGACACGGCCGCGATCTACGGCAACGAGAAGGGCGTCGGCCTCGCCCTGCGCGACAGCGGCGTGCCGCGCGAGGACCTGTTCGTCACCACCAAGCTGTGGAACACCGAGCACTCCCACGACGACGCGCTGCGCGCCTTCGACGCGAGCCTCGACCGGCTCGGTGTCGACTACGTCGACCTGTACCTGATCCACTGGCCGGTCCCCTCCCGGGACCGCTACGTCGACGCCTGGCGGGCGCTGGAGAAGATCGCCGCCGAGGGACGCGCCAGGGCGGTCGGGGTCTCCAACTTCAACGCCAAGCACCTCGAGCGGCTCTTCGCCGAGACCGGACTGGTCCCGGCCGTCAACCAGGTCGAGCTGCACCCCTACTTCCCGCAGGCGCAGCTGCGCGCGCTGCACGCCGAGCACGGCATCGCCACCGAGGCGTGGAGCCCGCTCGGCCAGGGCCGCGGCCTGCTGGAGGACGCTTCCCTCGTCGCCATCGGCGCCAAGCACGGCAAGACCGCCGCCCAGGTCGTGCTGCGCTGGCACCTCCAGCTCGGCAACCTCGTCATCCCCAAGTCCGTCACCCCGGAGCGCATCCGGCAGAACATCGACGTGTTCGACTTCGTCCTGGACGCCGGGGACCTGGCCGCGATCGCCGAGCTCGACCGCGGCGGCCGCATCGGCCCGGACCCGGACACCTTCGACTGGATGGGCTGACCCGGCCCGATCCCGGCCCCGGCCCCGGCCCCGCCCCGGCAGGCCCTTGTTCGTCCTTGTTCGCCTGTGCCCGGCCCTGCCGGGCCCTGCTCGGTGCGCGGCTCGGCGCCTTGCTCGGCGCCTTGCTCGGCGCCCGGCTCGCCCCGGCAGGACAGGACCCCTGCGTTCACGAAGAGTTCGCCGCCCGGGCGCGCCCCGGCCGCCCGCGGCGACCCTTCCCGGCGCCATGATGCCGAACCGCACCGACATCGCTCGCAGATCGCTCAGCCTCGCTCACCGATCGCTCACAGATCGCTTGCACGAGTCCGGCACGGCATCCGACGGTACGGAGGGGATCGGACCATGTCCGTTGCACCCACGGCAAGGACGGCGACCACAACAGCTCCGACAGCGACACGGGCGCGCCCGCACGGGCGGGCCGCCGCGGCCCTGTGCGCCACCGGCGCGGTCGTCGCCGGGCTGCTGCTGGCGCCCCAGGCGTCCGCGCAGAGCACCGCCCCGGCCGCGCACGCGCCCGGCGCGCCGCACTACGACCACGTGTTCGTCGTGGTCGAGGAGAACCACGGCTACACCGACGTGATCGGCAACCCGGCCGCACCCAACCTCAACGCGCTGGCGACGACCTACGGCTCGGCGACCGACTACAGCGCCGTCACGCACCCGAGCGAGCCCAACTACGTGGCCATGCTCGGCGGCAGCACCTTCGGCGTGCAGGACGACAACCCGTACTACGTCAACCAGGTCCACGCGCCCAGTCTGATCAGCGAGCTGGACAGGGCCCACGTCGGCTGGAAGGCCTACCTGCAGAACCTGCCGCACCCGGGCTACCAGGGCATCTGCTACCCGGCCAACTGCAACGGCTCCCCCGACAAGGACCCGCTGTACGTCTCCAAGCACAACGGGATCACCAACTTCACCTCCTCGTGGAACGCCGCCGACCGCGCCCGCCAGGTCCCGCTGGACCAGCTGGCGCAGGACCTGCACAGCGGCCACGTGCCGGCCTTCGGGTACGTGATCCCGAGCGAGTGCCAGGACCAGCACGGCGACCCGCCGTTCTGCATCGACTCCGGCAACACCGGTGGCGGCGACCCGCAGGACCAGCGCCTGGTCGCCCAGGGAGACGCGGAACTGGGACACCTGGTCGCGCAGATCACCGGCGCCTCGTTCTGGGCCCACGGGAACAACGCGATCGACATCGTCTACGACGAGGGCGACGACAACGGCGGCGCGGGCGGCGGGCGGACGGTGAACGTCGTCGTCACCAGCCACGGCCCGCGCCACGTCCAGGACGCGACGGCGTACAGCCACTACTCGCTGCTGCGCACCCTTCAGGACGACTTCGGCGTCGCCTGCCTCCAGCACTCGTGCGACGCGGCCACCGCGTCGATGGGACCGCTGTACGCGGTGACCGGCCACGGGTCGCCCGCGCAGGCGTTCCGGCCGCGTCCCGTGCCCTCGTACGCGACGCCCTCGCCGCTGCCACCCGAGCCGGTCACCATGACCACCGACAGCGCCTCCGCCGCGGGCTGGACCGAGCAGCCCGCGCCGATGCTCGGCACGGCCGACAACTCCTTCGGCGCCGTCGCGGCCGTCTCGCCGACGGACGTGTGGGCCGTCGGCAACTTCATGCCGGACACGCCGGACAGCAACCAGGACGCCACGCTGAACAAGGCGGCGCACTTCGACGGCACCCGCTGGACCTCCACGCCGATCGGCGACGTGGGCAGCAACTTCGACACGCTCTTCGGCGTCGCGGCCGTCCCGGGCCGGGCCTGGGCCGTGGGCGTGGCCGTGGACGCGCACGACCGGACCCACAGCCTGGTGCAGGCCTGGGACGGCCACGCCTGGCACCCCGTCGCGTTGCCGAAGCTGGACGCGGTCCACGACACGCTCTACTCCGCGACCGCCGTCTCCGCGCACGACGTGTGGGCCGTCGGCGACCGCGAGAACGCGGACGGCACCTTCGGCAACCTCGTGGAGCACTTCGACGGCCGCGTCTGGTCGGTGGTCCCCGTCGCGGACCCGGGCGCGACCGGGAACCACCTGTACGGCGTCACCGCGCGTGGCGCGGACGACGTGTGGGCGGTCGGGCAGCGCGACGGCGTCGCGGGTGACGGGCCGCTGGTCCTGCACTTCGACGGCCACCGCTGGTCGGTGGTGGACGTCCCGGCGGCCGGCACGACCGGTGCGCTGCTGCAGGGCGTGGCGCTCGGCGCCGGCGGCCAGGTGTGGGCGGTCGGCCAGAGCGACGACGCCAGGCACCAGGCCCGTCCGCTGGTGGTCCACTTCGACGGTCACCGCTGGTCCGCGCAGCAGCCCTCCGGGCTCGGCTCGGGCTTCAGCAACGTCACCGGGGTGGCCCTCTCGCACGGCGTGCCGTACCTGGTCGGCAGCTGGTACGACGCCGCGACCGGCAACCAGACCCCGCTGGTCGCCAGGCCGGGCGCGGACGGCGCCTGGCGCGCGCTCGCCGCGCCCGATCCGGGCTCCGGCGACACTGTCCTCGGCGGTGTCGCAGCCGCACCCGACGGCGAGCTGTGGGCGGTCGGCTACGCAAAGGGCGCGAACGGGCGGATCCCGCTGGTCGAGCACCGCGGCTGACCGGCGCCGACCCACGGACGCACCGACGCGGCCCGTCCGGGCACGCCCACACGGGCGCCCCGGCCGGGCCGCGCACTCTTTCGAGTGATCGAAGTTCAATTCGTGCGCGGAGCGGCCGACCGGGCGGTTGGATCACTGACATGACGGTTGTTCAGAACCTCGCGAAACTCGGCGCCGGCCTGGCCCTGCTCGCCGCGACCTGCGCCTTCACCGGCACGCCGGCCGCCGCGCACACCGACTCCCACCCCAGCGACTCCTGCTCCGCCGCCTTCGAGAACGGAGACGCCCGCCTCGGCCCCGCGCACCTGCCCACGGTCGGCCCGGTCGGCCGCGAGCTGCACGGGTACCACCGTACGGGCGGCGCCTCCGTGCCGTCCTTCCTCGCCCAGTTCTGGGATCCGACGGCCAACGGCGGCACCGGGGGCTGGATCTACCCTCCGCAGAACGGCTACCTGCTGCGGCCCGACGGCTCCCCCATCGAGACCCACGAGCGCCTCGCCCCCGGCCAGGACCTCGACCGGTACGGCAGTGAGTACGGCGCCTTCCTCGCCCCCGAGGGCTCCGCCTACGCCTCGCGCTCCATCCCGCCGCAGAGCCTCGACGGCCAGCCGCCCGCCGGGTGCAACTACCACACCTACAAGGTGCTCAAGCCGTTCACGGTGGACGGCGGCCCCGTCGCGCCGTGGTTCGACCAGCCGGGCCTGGGCTGGCAGTACCAGCTCGACTCCACGCTCGTGCCCGGAGCGCCCGCCCGGCTGAACGTCCTCTGGCTCGTGGACAACGGCTACCTGGAACGGCTGGTGTGATCCGGCCCCTGTGAGCGTCGTGTCCGATCGGGCCGGGCCGGGCCTGATCGGACACGACCCGTCCCGGGCCGGGCCCGCGGATTCCCTGGCCTCCCCGTCCTGGCCCCTGGTAGGAAGGGCCCATGAGCGGAGACGATCACCACCACGCACCGTCCACCACCGCCGACGGCAACGACCACGCCGTCGAGCGGGCCATGGCCCATGTCGCGGCGCTTTCGCTCGGCGCGGCCGTGGACGACACGCTGCGGGTGACCTTGAACTTCCACCCCGACCGGCTGACCGCCACTGGTGTGCCGCTGCTGGCGAGGCTGGCCGAGGACGGCGTCTACCACTCCCAGTTCGTCACCGGCACGAGCAACGGCGGCCTCACCGCCCACCCGGGCGGGGACCGCTGGCGCTGGGAGAGCCGGATCTTCGGCGGCGCCTACGACACCGAGCCGGACACGGCGCGCCCGGTCTACGGAGCGCTCAACGTGCGCGGTCGCAGCGTCGGCGGCGCACCACGGTTCGGCTCGGCCCACCTGCGGCTCACCGCCGAGGCCGTGGGCCGGGCGACGTTCTGCTACCCGGACAGCTTCTACGAACCGTCGACCTTCGGGGTCGCCGCCGCCGGGTCCGCCGTGGTCGAGGCGGCCCTCGCGGATGCGGTCGAGACGGATCCGATGGACGGCTACGTGGAGGCGCAGGTTCACGGCCCGGTCCTGCTGGAACGGGACGTCGAGGCGCTGGTGCTCGATCCGTGCTTCCGAGACACCGAGGTGGAGGCCCGGGCCCGGCTGCTGCCGGTGCCGCTGGAGTGGCACGGCGGCTTCCGCCTCACGGTGGCCGAGCTGCGGCGCCATCCCGACTACCGCGGGCCCCGGTTCGTCGAGCTCGGCGCGCGGATCGCGGAGGCGGGCGTGCTGGATCCGCGGGTCGTCGGCGACGCGGTGCGGGCCGGTGCGGACGATCCGCAGGCGCTGAAGAAGGTCTGGCACTACCTCGCGCACTTCGGCGCGCCGCAGGCGTGACGGTGCACCAGCTGACCGGCTGACGGCGCCGACCCTTCGGCCCCGTCGGCCGGCGGTCTTGACTACGCGTCGGCGCCGTCGGCCTTGATCAGACCGAGCACCTCTTCGGCGCAGCCCCAGGAGACGGTGACGCCCGCACCGCCGTGCCCGTAGTTGTGCACAAGCAGCCCACTCCTGGCGGTGTCGGGCCCGCGCTCCGTCCCCAGACGGACCTCTTCGCGCGCGGGACGCAGGCCGACGCGGGTGCCCAGCACCTCCGCGCCGCGCAGTTCCGGAAGGACGGCCGTGCAGCGCCGCAGGATCGCCTCGGTCGTCTCCGGCGAAGGCGCGAGGCTCGCGTCGCCTCGGTCGGCCGTGCCGCCGAGCACGACGGTGTCGCCGTGGGGGAACGCATAGAGCAGCTCCGCGTCGGGCGTCTCGTCGACGAAGAACTCCCGCAGTGCACCGCTGCCCACGACGACCACCTGCCCGCGCACGGGCGTCACCTCGGGGTCCGGCACGAGCGTGCGGGCGCCCGCACCGGTGCAGTTGACGACGACCGGCGCCTGCGTGCGGGCCTCGGCAAGGTCGGCGTACCGGTGGGCGCGCACCTGTCCCCCGGCCCGCTCGAACCGTCTGCGGAGCCACTCGAGGTAACGTGGCATGTCGAGGACCGGGGCCCGGAACTGCCACCCGCCGATATACCCGGGGCGCAGCTCGCCCTTCTCGCAGGGCCGCGCCCCGACCGCCACGGCCCACTCCGGCGCCGCCAGCGGCGCGAGCGACTGGTGACTGCCGGTCATCAGCCGGACGCCGGTCTCCGACGACTCCTCAGCGAGCTCACCGAAGACGGCCAGGCTCACCCGTGCCCAGTCCGCGACCCGCTCGGCGGGCCCGATCATGAACGGCCCCCAGGTCGCCCCGGCCGCCACGGATGTCGTCCCTCCGGGCGGCCGCTCGGCATCCACCCGCACCTGCAGGCCGGCCTCCGCCAGCACCACCGCCGTCGTCAGCCCGATCACCCCGGCCCCGACCACCACCACCTGCGGCCGCTCCACGCCACTGATCGTCTCCATGCTCCGACGATCGCACACCCGCTGCCCCACCGGGAGGGGCGCACCGGCGCGCCTGCCCTGTGCCGCCTCAGCCGGCAGAAGCCACTGCGACGGCCACCACCTGGGAGAGGGACGAGAACGACGGGCCGCCCCAGGAGTCCTCGCGGGCGTGGGCGTCGTTGGAGGCCCAGTCGTCCGCGCGCAGCATCACAGCCGTCATGCCCTCGCGGGTCGCGCCGGTCAGTTCGCTGCCGCCGCCGTCGCCGACGTAGAGGCAGGCGCTCGGCGTCACACCCAGCTCGCGAGCCACCTGGCGGAACAGCTCCGGGTCCGGCTTCCGGCGCCGCTCGTGGCAGGACAGCACGACCGAGTCGACTAGCGGTGCCAGCGGCAGCGTCGGCCAGCTCTGCTCCAGTTCGACGGTGCAGTCGCTCACCACGCCCACCCGAAGCCCGTGTTCGCGCAGCCGCATCAGCGTCGCAATCGCGTCGGCACGCAGCACGAACAGCTCGCGCTGGGAGGTGAGGCGTGCAGCGACAGACGCCGCCAGCGCGGCCTCGGTGGGCTCCGCGTCGCAGCGCCGGGCCAGCACGCGAAAGGTCTGCGACAGATCCCCGAGCGCTCCGACCGCCCGCTCGGGGAAGGACTCGTCCAGGACCCGCCGCCACTCCGGCACGGGGATCCCCAACGGCGCCGCGCTGCGCGCCGCGTGCTCGTCCCAGACGGCGGCCGGAGTGCTCGGCGTCAGCGTGCCGAAGAAGTCGAAGACCACAGCGGAGTAAGCCATAACGGGACCCTACCGGCGGACGCAGACCGTTCGGTCGGGCCGGTCACGGAGCGGTCGGCGAGCCCGGTTCCGTCAGGACCTCCTCGGGGTCGTCGAGGTGGACCTGGGCGGTCGCCAGCACCGCCGCGCGGTTGCGTCGCCAGAGGACGGCGAGCAGGAGCAGGCCCGCCGCCGTCCAGACGCCGGCGATGGGGCCGGCATAGGAGACCGGTGTGGTCAGCTTGCTGACGAAGGAGAAGGCGGGGATGCCGGCTGCGGTGAGCAACGCGGGGACGAAGGCCGCGATGCCGAGCAGCGGGAAGAGCAGGTGCCGCACCGGCCGCAGGTCGGCCCGGCGCCGGCGCAGGAAGTAGCCCGCGCAGGCGAGGTTGGTGACGATGTAGACGCACACGACGACGATCACGATGACGGTGGCGACGAGGTTGAACGCCGTCGTCGGATCGTAGGCGAGGCCCAACCCGAGCGTCGCGCCGACGGCGACGACCGTCTGCGCGGCGACGGCGACCACCGGCGAGCGGTGGCGCGGATGGACTCGGGCCAACGCGCGCGGCAGGACGCCGATGCGACCGAGCGCGAACGCGGTGCGGGTGGAGACCACCAGACCGGCGTTCGCGTTGGCGATGGTGGAGTTGACGACGGCGAAGAAGACGAGCACCCAGAAGAGCCCGAAGGAGGCGCGCGCCACGCCCTCCCAGGACGCGGCACCGGTCGTGCCGAAGCCGGAGAGCTTGTCGGGGCCGAAGTAGACGGACATGGCATAGGTCGTCAGGACGTAGACGAGACCGATGCCGATCGTCGCCCCGAGCACCGCGCGGCGGACGGTGCGTCGCGGGTCACGCGCCTCCTCGGCCAGCGGCGCGGCGGCCTCGAAGCCCGCGAAGGCCAGGACGGTGTAGACGGACCCGGCGACGACCCCGCCCAGCGCGCTCTGCCCGGCGGCGACATGGCCGGTGCCGAAGACGGAGACGGTGTTGTGTCCGGCCGCCTTGCCGATCAACAGGAACGCGAACAGGACGAAGACCGTGATCTCGAAGACGCCCAGCACCGTGCCGAGCCGCGCCGAGGCCCGTACCCCGTAGAGGCCGGCCAGGCCGATGATCGCCGCACCGAGCAGCGCCCAGGGCCACCACAGGTCGGCGGGGTAGCCCGGCCACTCCTGGTGGAGGGTGGTCGCGGTGGTGAAGCCGAGTTGGAGCAGGAGCAGGGTCGGGACGAGCGCCTCGACGAACACGTATCCCCAGGCGACGACGAAGCCGACGGCGGGATGCAGCCCGCTCGCCGCATAGACGGAGACGGACCCCGCCGCCGGCAGATGGCGGGCCAACTCGGCGACGCAGGAAGCGGTGAACAGGCACGCGACCAGGGCGATGAGCACCGACAGCGGCAGACTCCCGCCCGCGAACGCGGCGCCTGCCGGAATGGACGCGGCGATGGCCGCGCCCGGGGCCATCGAGGTCACGCTCTGGAACAGCACCTCCCGCAACCCGACCGCCTCACGGCGCAGGCCCGGAGCGGGAGGGTGGGAGAGGGATGACTGCGGCGGCTGGGACGGCTGTGTGGTGGCCAAATCTGACTCCTCGCTGGGCCGGGTGGAGCGGAGAGTCGTGCGACGTCAAGGCTAGGGCGCGCCGGAACCCACCCGAAAGGGTCGTGCACGGCTGGACGGATCAGGCGCCCCTGCGGATCTGGGCGAGAATGGATTCGTCCGTGATCCTGGTGTCGTTCGCGAGCAACAGGGCCTTGCTCAGGATCAGCGACAACCGCTCGTCCTCGAACGGCAGGAACACCCTCCCCGCACCCGCGCCCCCGGACGGCACGATGCACACGTACGCCCCACTCGGCTCCATCACCACGTTCGCCGACCCCAGATGGATCCGGTACGTCGCCAACTCACCCCGCACCACCAGATGCCGCGCCTCCACCACACAACGCCCCGCAATCCGCAGACGCGGCACGATCCGCCCCAACACCTCACGACGAACCAGGGCGGACGCGGTCAATTCGGCGAGGCCGAACCGCTCACGGTAGCTGCGTCGCCGCTCGGCATCGGGTCCGTCGGGATCGATCCAATCGGGGTCCGCCGCAATGGAGGTGACCGCCACGAACAGGTCGACGTCGCGCATGGCCTCGCTGAACACCAGCGGCGGCACTTCCTCCAGCCGTGCGTCACACCAACCGCTCTGCGTACGGCGCGCGAAGCGGACCCGGCCGGTGACGGCCAGCTCCGGATCGTCGTCCGAGAGGGCGTGGGCCAGACGGACCTGCCAGGCACCGCCTGCCAACGTCCGCTTGGCCGTGTCGTCGCCGCCTCCGTCCCAAGGGCCCAGCAGGTTGCTGCGCCAGCCGCGGGCGCGGAAGAGCGCGAACAGGCGCCGGTAGTGCACGAGATGGGCGGCGAACCGCAGCGAGTGGTCGCCCGAGGCGCGCTCGGCCGCGGTGAGCGGATAACTCTCCCTGAAGACCTGCTTGAACGGCTGGCGCAGCTCGGCGGAGACGAGTCGGTCCCGCCAGGACAGGACCGACTCCGGCTCGGAGCGCAGTGGATGCCACAGGCGCACGGACGCCTGCGCGGCGGCGTCCGGTAGCTCGTCCAGTGCGGGCAGCACCGCCTGCCAGACCCCGGGGCGGCACTCGACCTCCCAGACGAGCCGACCGGCGACCGCCACGGCCACGGGGTGGCCGACGAGGTGGGCGCGCCAGCGGTCGTAGCGATGGACCGTGTCGACGGCGTAGCCGCCCTCCAGGGCGCGGGTCAGGGTGTCGAGATGGGTGTTCAGCCGCTTCACCAGGTCGCGCAGCTCCCGCACCACGTCCGGATGGCCCTGTCGGACGGTGGCGGGAACGCTGCGCAGAGTCCGTCCGTCCCGCTCCCAGCCGAGCTCGGCGCGAGTGGTGACCCGGACGACTCCGGCACAACCGCCCACCTCTCGGCGCAGCGTTCCGTCCGCGTCGAGCTGGAAGTCGGGCAGGCGCAGCGCGACGTCAGTGCGTTCCGCGAGGGCCGCCTCGACGCGCCGCAGTGTCCGTTCGAGCTGCTTCGGCACCCCGGCATGCCGGGTGGTCGCGCGTGCCGAGCGGAGGGCTGTCACGAGCTCGGGGGTGGGGAACTCCTCCCCCGCCCTGGCGATCTCGTAGAGCAGCGCCTGCGACGGCAGGGTCCTGGCAGCAGTGGGGGCGACGACGACACCCGGCAGCAGGCGATCGAGCAGTGACGGCAACCACGGTTCGTCGCGCAGCAGCGCGACACGAACGGCGTTGCCGAGCGCATCGACCTCAGGCGCGGTGAAGGCCTTGTCCGCGCGGTACGGGACCGTTCCGGCGTGGATCGCCTCGATGTGCCGGGCGGCTGTCTCCAGTGCGTGTCGGGCGTACTCGACGTAGCCGTCGGCCGCGGAGAGCCTGGGCCAGACGTCGGGGAGTTGCGGCGGCGCGCTGTACCGGCGGTCCCGAGCGGCCTCGCACAGCAGAGCCTGCTGCTCAGGCGTGAGCGCTGCCAGCGCCGTCAGCTCGTCCACGACGATGGGGCCCGCGCCGGTGCCGAGCCGCTCCGTCACCTGGTGCAGCCGGGACTCCCCCGCCAGCCCCGCCAGGCGAGCAGGGCGTAGGGGGCACCGCGATGGCCGGCTTCGAGGGCGGTTGCGACCAGGGCGTCGGCGAGGGGCACGAGATCCGACGGCAAGGGACCGGTGCAGCGCAGGAGCGCACCCGCGGCTTGTGTCAGGTTGAGCCCTCCGGCGTCGGGCCCACGCGTCACGATCGCCTCGAAGAGGCGGCGGCAAGCGTCCGGTGTGTAGCGGGGCTGCCGCTCACGCACGGCGGTCTCGATGGCGTAGCGGACCGGGGAGTAGCCGAGGTCGCCCCTTCCTTTGGCCTCTTGGACGGCCACGAGGAGAGTGCCCAGCTCCTCGTCGGAGACCCGCGACAGGTCCACGGGACCGGCCGGAAGAGATGTGTGGTCCACCATCAGGCGCCCCTGCGGATCTGGGCGAGAATGGATTCGTCCGTGATCCTGGTGTCGTTCGCGAGCAACAGGGCCTTGCTCAGGATCAGCGACAACCGCTCGTCCTCGAACGGCAGAAACACCCTCCCCGCACCCGCGCCCGCGGACGGCACGATGCACACGTACGCCCCACTCGGCTCCATCACCACGTTCGCCGACCCCAGATGGATCCGGTACGTCGCCAACTCACCCCGCACCACCAGATGCCGCGCCTCCACCACACAACGCCCCGCAATCCGAAGACGCGGCACGATCCGCCCCAACACCTCACGACGAACCAGGGCGGACGCGGTGAGCTCCGCCGTACTCGCCGCATGCCAGTACGCCGAGTGGCGGTCCTCGCCGCGGTCGGACCAGGTCGGGTCGGCGGCGATGGAGGTGACGGAGACGAAGAGGTCGACGTCGCGCATGGCCTCGCTGAACACCGCCGCGGGCACCTCGGCGACGGGGGCGGGCTCCCAGCGTCGGCCGACGCGGCGGTCGAAGCGGACCTGGTCGGTGGTGGCGTGGTCGGGGCTGTATCGGAACTCCAGGTCGGCGGGCTGGTGGTGGAACCACACCCGCCAGGCCCCGCCGGCGAGCACGGCCCGGGCCTCGCCGTCGAAGCCGCCGTCGTGGTTGGAGAGGTAGGTGGCCTGCCAGCCGCGTTCCTTCATCAGGGCGTAGAGGCGCTGGTAGTGGACGATGTGCCCCGCGAACCGGTTGGAGTAGGTGCCCGTCTCCACCTCTGCCGGGGTCAGCAGGTAGACCTCACGGAAAGCCTGCTTGAAGGGCTGCCGCAGCTCGTCGGCGACGATCCGCTCACGCCAGGCGCGGATGTCGTCGACGGAAGCGCGCAGCGGGTGCCACAGGCGGACGCGGACGGCGGACCGCGCCGGACCGGTGCCGGGCGCGGCGGCGGTCCAGACGCCCTTGGCGTCGGCGAACTCCCAGATCAGGCCTCGGGTCAGCACACCGGTGACGGGGTGGTCGCGGTAGTGGCGGCGCCAGTCGTCATGGGGCCAGGTGCGCTCCGTGGACAGCAGCGCCTCCAGCCGGGCCCGTTCACTGGACAGGGTGCTGCGGACCTCCTTGGCGAGGGCCTTCATCGCCGTGAGCTCGTCCGCGCTCTGCTCCTTGACGACGGCGGGCGCGGTGCGGGAGACCCGGCCGTCGGGGGCGGTGAAGGTGACCCGGACGGCCTTGCCGTACTCGATGGCGAGGCGGATGCGGTGACCGCCGGCCACGACGCGTTCGACAGAGCCGTCCGGGGCCAGGCCGTGGTGGGGCACGCTGCGTTCGACGAGCTGCTCGGGTGTGACGCCGAGGCGCTCGGCGGCGGTGACCAGGGCGGTGTCGACCTGCTTGCGCAGCCCGCGGTTCTTGATCCGGGCCTGGAGCCGCCACAGGGCCTCCAGCGCCGACTCGTCCTCGACCCCGGCGAGTGCGTTGACGGCCGCGCCTGCCAGCTTGGGGTCCTCGAAGACGCCGCCGCCGCGCAGGCCGACGCGGAGCGCGAGCGCGGTGAGGTGCGGCACGGCGGCCGCGCCGCCGGTGAGCGCCGCGGCCCAGACCAGGCCCCGGGCCAGGTCACCGTCGTCCTGCCGGACGAGGTAGTGGTAGTGGTACCCCGCGCCCATGTGGGCATCGTGGGGACCGCTCCGCTCGCTGCACAGCGGCTCGTCCTCGGCCATGGAGCGCAGCACCTCGGTGAGCCGGACGCGCCCGGACACGGCGTCGGTGAGCTCGACGCAGGTACGTCGCCACCGCTGCGTCGGACGGGGGCTCGACAGCCTCCGCAGATGGTCGACCAGCGCCGCGAAGGCGGGAGTGGGCGCACGGTCGACCTCGTCGCGCAGCGGCGCGGCCCAGAGGGCCTGAGCCGGAATCAGCGCCCGCAGGGCCTCCGTGCCGTCCGCCCGACCGAGCAGGGCCTGCAACCGCGCGAGGAGCTGTTCCCGGTCCCGCTGGTGCTGTTCGAACTCGACCGCCTCCTCGTGGGCTCGGCGCAGCCACGGCGTGACCGCGCGGCAGCCGTCAGCGTCCAGTCGCGCGGCGGCGTCGAGGGCGAGCGCCAGGTCCTGACCGTTGTGGAAGGGACAGCGGCGGGCGCAGGCGTGGCGCAGCAGCACGCCGACCTCGTCCGTGGTCCAGCCGTCGATCAGCGGCACCAGCGGGGCCACCACCTCGCGGGCCGGACCCTGGTCCAGATGGTGGAGCTCCGCGCAGGTCACCACGGCGATCACCGCGGCGCGCAGCTCCTCCTCCGGAAGGACCGCGAGCCGCCGCCCGACCTCGGCCCAGCCCGCCTCCTTGCGGGCGCGGAGCTCCGTGTGGACCGCGTCGCCGGGCCAGGGAGTGAAGCCGTCGCGAGGGTCGGCCAGACGCTCGGTCAGGAAGTCGGCAAGCCAGGGCAGCCGGGCCAGCGCGGCCGCGCGCACCGCGTCCAGGACGCTGTTGTCGGGGATCCCGGCGACCGGGGCTGCGTCGATCATGGCCAGATCGTGGCACACGGCACTGACAGCGCCCGGCGGGAGCCGAACGGCCCTCCCGGCGGGGCGACCGGCGAGCGAGCGGGACGTCGGTCGGCGGCTTCAGGCGAGGCGGTCCAGGTGGGCGAGGACGGACGCGTAGCCGTTCTCCGCGCGGATCAGCGTGCCGAAGTGGCGGGCGCGGTCACGGAAGCGGTCGGCGCGGGCGGCCTGTTCCAGCAGGCGCGCGAGCGCCCGTGCGTCGAGGCCGCGCAGGGGGACCGCGCCCGGGGAGACGCCGAGCGCGCGCAGCCGGGCGGCCCAGAACGCGGCGTCGAACTGCACGGGCACGGGGACCGCCGGGACCCCGGCGCGCAGCGCGGCCGCCGTGGTGCCGGCGCCGCCGTGGTGGACGACGGCGGCGGTGTGCGGGAAGACCAGGGCGTGCGGCAGCTCGTCGACGGTGAGCATGTCGTCCCCGTCGGCCCGCAGGCCCGCCCAGCCGCGCTGGATCAGCCCGCGCAGCCCGGCCGCGCGCAGCGCCGCGACGAGGGTGGCGCTGGTGCGGGCGGGATCGGGGACGGTGGCGCTGCCCAGGCCCACGAACACCGGCGGCGGGCCGGCCGCGATGAAGTCCCGGACCTGGGGCGGCAGCTGCGCCGTCGGCGGGCAGTAGGGCCACCAGTAGCCGGAGATCTCCAGGCCGGCCCGCCAGTCGCGCGGGCGCGGGACGACGAGCGGGCTGAACCCGTGCAGAACCGGCCACTGACGTCGTTCGCGCGCCTGCCTGGTCGCGCGGACGCCGCCGGGCGGCAGGCCGAGGCGGCGGCGCAGGTCCCGGGCCGACTCGATGAAGATCAGGTCGAGGCCGGCGTTGACGGCCCGGCCGCTGAGCCTGTTGCCCGCCGACCCGAGCGAGCGCGTGCCGGTGACAGGGGCGACGAACTCGGCCGTGGGCGCGAGCGGCTGGAGGTACACGCCGAGGCTGGGCAGGCCGCACCCCTCCGCCAGGACGTGCCCGAGGGGTGCGAGGACGGCGGAGAGCAGGAGCACGTCGGCCTGCTGCGCGGGCGCGACGAGCGCGTCGGCGAGTTCGGCGACGTGGGCGCGCGCCATCGCGATCATCCTGGCCAGCTTGCCCAGCCCCGTGCTGCTGCGATGCAGGCCCCGCCCGGCGGCCGACTCCAGCTCGGCGCGCGGGTCGACGGGCAGCCCGTGGAAGGCGAGGCCCGCCTCGGCCGCGAGGACGGCGAACCGCTCGTGGGTCACCAAGGTCACCTCGTGACCGGCCTGCGCCAGGGCATGGCCGAGGCCCGTGTAGGGGGCGACGTCGCCCCGCGATCCCGCCGTCATCAACGCCACACGCACACGAACCAGTATGGCCCCGGCCGCGGCCGGTCAGCAGGGGAAGCACGCAAGGATCCCACCATCGGGGGACTCTTGACTTCTCGTCCACCCCGCCCCACCGTACCGTCTGACGCTCCATCAGATTTTATCGGCCCCCGCAGTCAGCTGACCGCACACAGCCCGGCGCGGCCCCTCAGGAGGGACGGCGAGGCAACCCATGGGACAGGTGCGCAACGACTCGGACCACCCGGACTCCCCCACGCTCTCGCGCCGCGCGCTGCTCGGCGCGGGCGCCGCGGCGCTGGCCGCCACCGCGGCGCAGTGGACGCCCCTCGGGCGTATCGCCGCCGCGAGCGCGGCGACGACGATCCCCGCTCCGCCGCAGTTCCCGGCAGGGATCGCGCTCTACCAGCAGACCTTCCAGAACTGGTCGGAGGAGGTCGTCGTCGAGGGGCTGTGGAGCGCCTCGCCGGCCTCCGCCGCCGACGTGGTGACTCTCGCCAACTGGGCCCACGCCAACGGCTGGCGGCTGCGGCCCCGCGGCGGCGGCTACAGCTGGTCACCGCTGGTCGCCCCGGCCGGCACCCCGGCGAACGTGCTGCTCGTCGACACGACGACCCATCTGACCGGCATCAGCGTGAACGCGACCGGCGCCTCCTCCGGCCAGGCCAGCGTCACCGTCCAACCCGGCGCGACGATGGACAACGTGCTGGGCACGCTCAAGTCGGCCGGTCTCGGCCTGACCGGCTTCCCCGTCCTCGGCGCGGCGACGGTCGGCGGCGTGCTGGCGACCGGCGGGCGCGGCACCGGCGTGCCCGCGGTGGGCGAGACCCGGCTGCCGGGACACACCTACGGCTCGGTCAGCAACCTGATCACCAGCCTCACCGCCGTCGTCTGGGACCCGGCTCAGGGCGCCTACGCACTGCGCACCTTCCAGCGCACCGACTCGCAGATCCAGGCGCTGCTGGTCAACCTCGGGCGGGTGCTGGTCACCGAGGCGACCCTGCGGGTGGGCCCGGACCAGCGTCTGCGCTGCCAGAGCTGGTTCAACGTGGCCGCCACCGATCTGTTCGCCCCGCCGGCCTCGGCCGGGTCCAAGTCGCTGGCCTCCTACGTCGACCAGTGCGGGCGGGTGGTCTGCATCTGGTTCCCCTTCACCAGCTCGCCCTGGCTGCGGCTGTTCACCCCGACCCCGAATCAGCCGTGGGTGTCCCGGGCGGTGACCGGTCCGTACGACTTCACCTTCAACGACATCGTCCCGAAGAACGTCTCGGACCTGCTCTCCCAGATCGTCGCCGGTGACGCGGCGGCGACCCCGCAGTTCACCGCCGCGCAGATGGACGCGATCAGCGCCGGCCTGGTCGCCACCGGAACCTGGGACATCTGGGGCTGGTCCAGCGACGTCCTGCTCTACGTCCGCCCGACGACCCTGCGGATCACCTCGACCTGCTGCAACGTGGTGACGACCCGGGCCAACGTGCAGCGGGTGGTCAGCGACTTCTACGCCGAGTACAGCGCGAAGCTCGCCGCCTACGCCGCCCAGGGCCTCTACCCGATGAACGCCCCGTTGGAGATCCGGGTCACCGGCCTGGACCAGACCGGCGACTGCAACGTGCCGGGCGCCCTCGGCGCGCAGCTCTCGCCGCTGCGGCCCCGTACCGACCACCCGGAGTGGGACACGGCGGTCTGGTTCGACATGACCACGGTGCCGATCACGCCGGGCTGCCACCAGTTCACGGGCGAGATGGAGGCGTGGTTCCGCTCGCACTACGCGGGCGTCGGCGCGGTCCACCACGAGTGGCCCAAGGAGTGGGCCAACAGCCCCTCGGGTGCCTGGACGGACACCACGGCGATCGGCAGCGCGATCCCGGCGTCCTTCACCGACGGCCAGGCCTCCGGTGACGGCTGGAACGCGGCGGTGGCGACGCTCACCGCACTCGACCCCGGGGGCGTCTTCGGCAGCCCGTTCCTGGACCAGGTGCTGGTGCCGATGGCTTGAACCATGGCTGAAACCGCTCTTGCGTTCACGCGGAAGCGGCAAATCCACCCTTAGCGAGGCGACCTGGTGCGGGTGCGCGGCATCTCCACGGGCAGCGCACGGCTTCTCCGCACCCGGGTCGCTGAACAGCAGGTTTGCTTGGGTAGAGTGCACGAATGCACGACTCCTCGCACTCCCCCATGACCCCCGCCGAGGCCGCGTCCCTGCGCGACGCGTCGCCGGTGGACGAGACCCTGCTGCAGCGCATCCGTGCCGCTCTGGTCGCCAGGGACGCCGTCGCCGACACGCCTGCCACCGAGGCGGCAGAGGCCCCGAACGAGGCTCCGAACGAGGCCCCGGCGGAGGCTTCGTCGGACGCCGCCGAGGAGACGGTCGAAGCAACCGCCGAAAAGGCGATCGAAGAGGACGCCGACCAGGACGCCGAAGAGGCGAAGGACGGCGAGAACGAGGACGCCGAGGAGTGAGCCGGGGCGGTCCGGGTCCGCTCTTCGGATCGTCCGACCGTCAACTCCATCCGGGTGAGGTTCACCCGTGTCGCACGGTCGTTTGCCCCCGGCCGACCAGCAAGATTTGACCGATTCCTCGCTTTGCTCCGTTCTTTCTCCTGAGAGGTCTAGGTCATGATCCGTCGTCTTGGAACCGTGCTGGCGGGCGGGCTGCTGCTGACCATCGTCGGCCTGACGACCCTGCCCACCACGGCGTCCGCCGACTCGGGCGACAACCGCTCGCAGTCGCAGACGTACGTCTGCAACGTCGGCGACTCCGACTCCACCGCCACGGTCCAGACCACGGACATCGACGGCGCCTCGGCCGTCATGCCGTCGTTCCTGGGCATGCGCCTGACCAACTGCCACCTGGCATCCTGACCGGCCGGCCGGTCGCAGCGGCGGACCGCGTCAGGGCGCCCAGACGCGGTCCGCGTAGGCCAGGAAGTTGCCACCCATGATCTTGGCGATGCGCTCCTCGCCGTAGCCACGCTGCTCCAGCAGGCGGGCCAGGTCGCGGAACTGGTCCACTCCCCGCAGGTCCTCGACGAAGGGCAGGGTGTCGCTGCGCTCCCCGGCCGCGCCGACTCCGGCGCGGGCCCGCTCGGCGACCTGGTCCGCGAGCAGGACGCGGTAGGCGTCGAGGTCGTCGATGGCGGTGACCGGCCCGTCCGTGCCGATGCCCACGGCGTCCTCGCCGCAGACGTCGACCGCGTGCACGATGTGCTCCACCACGTCGGCGGCACCGGCGTGACCGGAGAGCGTGAGGAAGGGCATGAAGTAGACACCCACGAAGCCGCCACGCTCCGCGACCAGGCGCAGCTCCTCGTCGGTCTTGTTGCGCGGCAGGTCGGCCAGGGCCCGACAGCCGGTGTGGTTGATGGAGACCGGCTGCCGCGACACCCGAGCGGCCTCCAGGCAGGTGTTCTCACCGCTGTGGGACAGGTCGACCATCAGGCGGTGCTCGTTGAGCGCCTCGACGGTGGCACGCCCGAGATCGGTCAGGCCTCGGTTCTCCGGGGCCATCGATCCGTCGCCGAGATGGTTGGCCTGGTTGTAGGTCAGCTGGACGACACGGACGCCGCGCCGCGCGAACCGGCCCACCCGCTCGGCGATGACCTCGGGCTCCTCGCCGACCTGGACGGCGTTCTGGAATCCGTAGATCACGCCGACGCGCCCCTCGGCGTGGGCGCGCCGGATGTCGTCGGCCCGCACCACCTTGACCAGGTCGTCGGGGCGGGCCGCGATGATCTCGTCCCAGACGTCGAGCTCGCGCAGGGTGTGGGGGTAGGGCGGAAGGTCGCCCAGGGTGTACCCGAGGGTGATGTTGACGGCCGTCAGACCGGAGGCGTGCGCCTCGGCGAGAGCCCGCTCGTCGACGACGAGCTCCTCGCTGGTCTGCTGGAGCTGCGCGGCGGACTCCGGGACGGCGTTCGGGTTCTCCAGGCCGCCCAGGGCGTTGACGACCGGGAAGCCCAGCGTGCGGCGCCCGGGGCGTCCGGGGCTGGTGGCACTGCTGCTCGTGGTGCTCATACCGCGGGGGCTCCGTTCGCGAGGGTGGTGCCGGCCGTCGAGGCGGAGCGCCGTTCGGCGTCGAACTCGGCGCGGTCGTACCGCCGTCCGCGCTTGACGACGTGGACGACGCTGCGCAGGGCGGCCAGGGAGTGGGCCGGGTCCTCGTCGAGGACCACGAAGTCGGCCTGCTTGCCGGGCTCGACGGTGCCGAGGCGCTCCTGGGCACCGAGGCTGAGCGCGCCGCCGTGGCTGGCGCAGCGCAGCGCCTCGACGGGGGTGAGCCCGCAGCGGTCGACGAAGTAGTCGAGCTCGTCGAAGAGCGGGGGCCAGGGGTCGGTCGGATCCGGATCGCGGTCGGTGCCGGCGCAGACCGACACACCGGCGCGCAGAGCCTGCGTGGTCAGTGCGGCGTTGAGCCCGTCGAGCTCGGCGGCGCGGGCGCGGCTCTCCTTGTCGGCCGCCTCGCGGCCCAGCGTCGCCCACAGGCTCGCCGTGGCGTCCAGGACCGTGCCGCGGCGGCGCATCTCGGCGAGGAGGAGACCGAGCTCGGCGTCGTCCGCGCCGGCGAACCGGGCGAAGTCGACGGGGGGCTTGTCCTGGTACGTGGTCAGCGGGCGGTCGGCGGCCTCGTGGACGAGCAGGTGCGCGTGCGAGACCGAGTCGACTCCGGCGGCGACGACCTGGCCGGGAGTGGCCGGGAAGACGGCGGCGTGGGCCCAGACGGCCAGGCCCTGGCGGTGTGCCTCGGCGGTGATCGCGGCGACGAGCTCGCCGGGCAGGTTGGCGTAGATCTTGACGGCGGTGGCGTAGGTGCCGCGGGCCATCGCGACGGCGAGGGGCAGGTCCGTCTCGGCGGTGATCGCCTGCATCCACGGGACCTCACCCGGGGTCGCGCCCTGGGAGACCTGCCAGGTGCGCGGGTCGGCGAAGAAGCTGGGACCGGCCATCAGCGCGGCGTAGTGAATGTCCGGGGCGGCCAGCTCGCCGACCAGCGCGGCGCGGGCGATGTCCGCGACCTGACGCAGGTCGTCGGCCATGTCCCGGGTGGCGGTGACGCCCCCGAAGAAGTCGCGCCGCAGGGTGGCCTCGGCCAGGGGGCGGTCGGGCGGGGTGGCGATGTGCTGGTGGGCGTCGATCAGACCGGGGATGACGTGCCGCCCGCCCAGGTCGAGGACCTCGACGCCGTCGAGGTCGGCCGCGGTGAACTGCGCGTCCGGTGCCACCCGCGCGATCGTCCCCTCCACGACCAGGATCGTGACGCCGGCGCGGGCGGGCGCGCCCGTGCCGTCCAGGAGCGTGGCGCCGCGGTATGCGACCTGCATGGCCTCCCCTTCCAGTTCCGGTTGTCCACAGACTCGATCGAGTGACTGCTGCATCAAGACTGTTGCATCAGCTGAAACATCTGGTTCAATACTTGCAACAGTGGTTCACACCCTAACGGACCCCTCCGACAACCGGACAGTCCGCCGCGACCCGAAAGGAGCGCCGTGCCCGCGTCCTCCAGCTCCGCCGTCGACAAGGCGCTCGACCTGATCGAGGCCGTCGCCGGCTCGGACCGTCCGCTGCGCCTGGCCGAGATCGCGGACCGGGTGGGGCTGCACCGCGGCACCGCCTACCGCGTCCTGGTGGACCTCGTCCGCCGCGGCTGGGTGATGCGCGTGGGCGACCACTACCTGCCCGGGACGGCGGTGTTGCGGCTCTCCCGCTCGGCCGCCGCGACGTCGCTCGCGGGCGTCTCCCGGCCGGTGCTGGAGGAGCTCGCCCAGGGCACGGGCATGATGGTGAACCTCCAGGTCCTGGCCGCGGATCGGGCCAGGGTGGTGGACGTGGTCCGGCCGAACCGGCTGGAGATGATCAGCGATCTGCGCGACGAGCTGCTGCCCGTCCACCGTTTCGCGGGCCCACTGGCCCTGGTGGCCGCCCTCGCCCCGGAGGCCCGGGCCCCCTACCTCGGCCCGGCCCGGGCGGACGGTTACCAGATGGAGGGGCCCGACGGGCTCCTCGACGCGCTGGACCGCGCCGCGGCGACCGGCTTCGCCGTCCAACGCGGGCGCGCCGAGCGGCTCATCGCCTCGGTCGGTCGGGCGGTCCGACCGACTCCCGACGCGCCGCCGGTCTGCGCGATCACCCTGGTCGGGCCGGTGGGCGAATTCGACGACGAGGGGCTGACGGCGCTGGAGCGCCGGCTGCGGGAGGCCACCGACCGCCTGGGTGACGAGTTGCTGCGGCTGACCGCGCCGGGGGCGACAGCCACCCGGCTCGGGAGCGACGCCTCCGCCGAGGGGAACGCATGACCACCGAACCGTTCCTGGTCCTGGACCGCGCCCGCACCGAGGCGGCGCTCGCCGATGCCGGGGCGCTCGGTGCCGCGCTGACGCGCGCGCTGGTCTCGATCGCGCGCGGGGAGGCGTCGAGCCCGCCGCGGATCGCCGCACGGTCGCCGCACGGGCTGCTCGGCGCGATGCCCGGCCATGTCCCGGGGCTCGGTCTGGCCGCCAAGCTGATCACGGTGTTCCCGGACCCCGCGCGGCCCGGCCGCAGCAGTCACCGCGGCCTGGTGGCCCACTTCGACGAGCAGGACGGCCGCCTGCTCGCGATCCTGGACGCGGAACCGCTGACGGCGCTGCGCACCGCCGCCACGGCCACGCTCGCCCTGCGCGCACTGGCCCGCCGCGACACCCGCCGGATCGCCGTGATCGGCACCGGCACGCAGGCGGCCGCCCAGCTCGCCCTGCTGACGCGCGGCCCGGTCGGCCAGAGCGCCCCGAGAGCCGGTGGCGCCCCCGGTGACGTCGAGGTCGTGCTCGCGGGCCGGACGGCCGCTCAGGTCGCCACCTTGGCCGAGCGGTTCGGGGTGCGGGCGGCGGAGTCCATAGAGGCGGCGGTGCGTGGTGCGGACGCCGTGCTGTGCTGCACCGGCGCGCACGCCCCCGTGCTGCGACGCGAGTGGCTGGCCCCGGGGGCCCATGTCGGGTCCGTCGGCGGCTCGGAGGGTCCCGAGCTGGACGCCGGGACGATCCGCGACGCCTCCGTGTTCGCCGAGTGGCCAGGGGCGGCGGGCGCCGCGCCGCCCGCCGGCGCCCACGAGTTGCAGGGCCTTCCGCCCGAGCGGGTCACCCTGCTCGGCTCCGTCCTGGACGGCACCCACCCCGGTCGCCGTGACGACGCGGAGCTGACGGTCTTCAAGTCGACCGGACACGCTGCGTTGGACGTCGCCGCGGCCGCGGTCGCCTACGCGAGCGCACACCGGTCGGACACGGCCCCGGCCTGCGTCGGCGACTGAGGCGCCCACGCGCCCGGACAGGTCACGACCGCGACAGCACGCCCCGGGCGACATTGGGGAGTCGGGCGGTCTGGAACGCGGCGTACCCGCCGTTGCCCAGCAGCTGGAACTTGACGCCCTCGCGACCCGCCGGGCGCTCGTAGCCCTCGGGCTGGAAGCGCTGGTAGTGCTCGGCGGCCCGCTGGAAGAAGCGCGACCGCTCCGACCGTCCGAGGCAACCCGACAGGTTCAGCAGGAACAGGTACTGACGGACCATCCGGGTGAACAGGAACGGGACGGCGTCGACCCGGCCGTGCTCGGCGAGCAAGGCGAAGCTCTCCTCATAGCGGCCGAACACGTCGAACTGGCTGCCTTCGGGGCCGCCTGCGGGGTGGACGGTGTGCCGGCGGCGGAGTTGGACGCAGTCCCACTTGAGCACGCCCACGCTCGCGGCGTCGAGCATGAGCCGGTGCACGACGGGGATCTCCTCGTGCATGCCGTCGGGGAAGGCCACCCCGGTGGCGGTCCACAGCTCGCGGCGGATCAGGCGGTCCCAGATGTAGGCGGGGACGCCGAAGAGTTGCGGCTGCTCAACGGACGAGAACGGCTTGGCGTCCTGCACGGAGAGCACCTCGGCGGCCCCACCGGGCCAGGAGCGGCCGCGGTGCAGGCGGGTGTGCCCGAAGAGCAGCACGTCGGGGCTGTCCAGGGTGCGCACGCGGTCGGCCATCGCCTCGAGGATGCCGTCCCAGATCACGTGGTCGCTGTCGAGGAAGAGCAGGTAGCTCCCTCTGGCCCGCTCGGCGCCCGCGTTGCGGAGGGCGCCGATTCCGGCGACGAAGTCCAGGCGCACGACGGTGACGCGGTCGTCGTCCGACTCCGCCGCTCCGATGACGCCGGAGGGGCAGTCAGGGGAGGCGTCGGCGACGACGATCACTTCGATGTCGCGGAAGCCCTGGGCGAGGACCGACTGGAGGCAGGTCGTCAGGCCTCCCTGGAGGTCGTGAGCGGCCACGATGACGCTGATGAGGGGTGAGCTGAACACGACACCGGAACCTAAGGCTCCGTCGCCATGGCACACAAGATCCTTACCGGGCGGTCAGCTGCATCGTTATGCAAGCTCCCACAAACCTCCACATGGGCAGCAACTCCCTCACTCGGCCGTCCTGCGCCGCCGAAGCGCGGCGATGCGCGCATTGTGCATTGTGCACGCGATATGTACTGTGCATATCTCTCCCATTCGCACCGCCGCACCTCATCGCAAGGAGAACCGCATGGACGGCTCACAGCCGGCACCCCGCCCGGGCGTCGTCGTCGGTGTGCTGGCAGTCGCAGGCATCGTCGCCTCGCTGATGCAGACGCTGATCGTGCCGCTGATCGGCGAGTTGCCGACACTGCTGCACACCACCGCCGGCAACGCCTCCTGGGCGGTCACCGCCACGCTGCTGGCCGCCGCCGTCACGACCCCCGCGATCGGACGCCTGGCCGACCTCCACGGCAAGAAGCGCATGCTCATCGCATGCACCGTCCCGCTGATCGCGGGCTCCGTGGTCTGCGCGACGGCCGGCTCGCTGGCCGCCATGATCGTCGGACGCGGCCTGCAGGGCATCGGCGCGGGCATGGTCCCGATCGGCATCAGCATCCTGCGCGACCTGCTGCCGCCGGAGCGCCTCGGCTCCGCGATCGCTCTGATCAGCTCCTCCCTCGGCATCGGCGGCGCACTCGGCCTGCCGATCTCGGCCGCCGTGGCCCAGCACGCCAACTGGCACGTCCTGTTCTGGGCCGCCGCCGCCCTGAGCCTCCTCGTCGCCGCCCTGGTCTGGACGCTGATCCCGGCCGTGCCGCCGCGCGCCACCGGCAGCTTCGACCTGCCCGGCGCGCTCGGCCTCGGCACCGGCTTGGTCTGCCTGCTGCTCGCCATCTCCAAGGGCGCCGACTGGGGCTGGACCAGCGGCACCACCCTCGGGCTGCTCGCGACCGCGGTCGTCGTGCTGCTCGGGTGGGGCTGGTGGGAGCTGCGCTCGACGTCCCCGCTGGTGGATCTGCGGGTCACCGCGCGCGGCCAGGTGCTGCTGACCAACGCCGCGTCCGTCGTCGTCGGCTTCGCCATGTACGCCGCGGCCCTGATCTCCCCTCAGCTGCTGCAGCTGCCCAAGGCCACCGGCTACGGCCTGGGCCAGTCCATGCAGGCCGCCGGTCTGTGGATGGCCCCGGCGGGCCTGATGATGATGCTCGTCTCCCCGCTCGGCGCCAAGCTCTCCGCCGCCCGCACCCCGAAGACGACGCTCGTCGTCGGCAGCCTCGTCATCGCCGCCGGCTACGGCTCGTCCCTTGCCCTGATGGGCTCGGTCTGGGGCCTGCTGGTCGTCTCGATCGTCACCAACAGCGGCGTGGCTCTCGCCTACGGCGCGATGCCGGCGCTCATCATGAGTGCCGTGCCGCTCTCCGAGACGGGCTCCGCCAACAGCTTCAACACCCTGATGCGCTCCATCGGGACCACGCTGTCCGCGGCGGTCGTCGGTGTCGTCCTGTCCCACATGACCACCCGGTTCGGCCCGTACTCCCTGCCGTCGCTGAACGGCTTCCGCACCGGCATGCTCATCGGATGCGGCGTGGCGGTCGTCGCGGCGGCGGTCGCCGCCTGCATCCCGCTGCGACGACCCACGCCCACCGCCGACGCCACCGACGCCACCGACGGGGCGAACGACCCGGCTCACGTCCCCGCCGAGGCCGGCGAGGCCCGCTGACCCACCGCACCCACCCGTGCGCACCGTTCGAAAGCTCGAAGGAGTAGCTCAATGATCACCACCGGATTCGAGGACCGCAGCGTCGTCGTCACCGGAGCCGGCTCCGGCATCGGCCGGGCCGCCGCCCTCGCCTTCGCCGGGCGCGGCGCCCGGGTCCTGGTCGCGGACCTGAACGCGGAGGCGGCCGAGCAGGTCGTCAAGGAGATCGCCGACGCGGGCGGCACCGCCGTCGCCGTCGTCGGCGACCTGAGCGACCAGCAGGTCGTGGACCGGGTCGTCGCCGGCGCGGTGGAGGCCTTCGGCGGCGTCGACGTGCTGGTCAACAACGCCGGGGTGATGGACCGGATGTCCGCACTCGGCGAGACCGACGACGCCGAGTGGGACCGCGTCATCAACGTGAACCTCACCGCACCGTTCCGCCTGACCCGCGCCGTCCTCCCGCACCTGCAGGCGGCCGGGCGCGGCGCGATCGTCTTCACCGCCTCCGAGGCCGGCCTGCGCGGCAGCGCGGCGGGCGCCGCCTACACCGCGTCCAAGCACGCGATCGTCGGCCTGGTGAAGAACCTCGCGGTCATGTACCGCGGCCAGGGCATCCGCACCAACGCCATCGCCCCGGGCCCGACCATGACGAACATCCAGGTCCAGGCCGACGCCGAGGCCCACGGCCCGAAGGTCGTCGGCGCGCTGATCGGCGCCACGATCGGCCGGATGGCCTCCCCGGAGGAGCAGGCCGCCGCGATCGTCTTCCTCGCCTCGGACGCGGCCGGCGACATCAACGGCGTGATCCTGCCGGTCGACGACGGCTGGTCGGCGGTCTGACCGCACCTCCGCCCCTCGACCGGGGCATGCGGCTCATCGCCTTCAGCCGCTAACCCCGGTCGAGCCAGGACGGCAGCTCCTCCGTCGCCTCGCGCCAGCGGGCAGGCACGCCTCCGGCGCCGACGCGCGCCGCGACGATCCCGCCGACGATCGCGCAGGTGGTGTCCACGTCGCCCCCGGCCGAGGCGCACGCCCACAGCGCGTCCTCGTAGCGGTCCAGATGCCGGGCCGCACACCACAGGGCGAACGGCACGGTGTCGGGGGCGCTGACCAGTCGGCCGTTGCCGAGGCGGTGGGCCGCGAACGCGGGGTGCGGTTGGGGCAGGAGGTCCAGCGCCTCCGCGAGACCGTCGCGCACGCGGCTGTGCGGTGTCAGTTGCAGGACCAGCCGCAGCAGTTCCTCCCCCGTTGCCGGCGCCCCGGACTCCCATGCCGCCACGGCCGCGGCAACGGCCACGGCGACGGCACCTGCGACGGCCTCGGGGTGCGTGTGCGTCACCCGTGCGGAGAGCTCGGCCTCCCGGACCGCGCGTGCGAGGTCGTCGCGGAACCAGGCTCCGAGCGGGGCGACCCGCATGGCGGCGCCGTTCCCCCACGACCCCTGCCCGTCGAACAGCCCTGCAGCAAGGGCGCGCCAGTCACCGCCCTCCTGCCGGACCAGGCGCAGCATGCGGTTGGTCGCGGGGCCGTAGCCGCGATCCACGTCGTGGCGCGCGGCGAACGAGCGCGCCAACGCGTCCTGATCCACGGTGTCGTGGCCACGCAGGACGTGGACGACGGAGCAGGCCATCTCGGTGTCGTCGGTCCACGGCCATGGCGGGGACGGGAGTCGGCGCGCCTGCAGCGCGCGGTGGTTGTCGGGCACGAAGAACTGGGCGCCGAAGGCGTCGCCGGCAGCGAGGCCGGTCAGTGAGTCCCGGGCGGCGGACAGGCGGGCTCGGGAGGTGCGGTCAGCGGTGGTCGGGTGGTCGTCGGTCATCGCCGGACAGCCTGCCCGCCACCGCCCGCGTCCGCGAGTCGATTTCGGGCGGCGGTGCGGTTCCCGGAATCGAGCCGTCCTGTCGCGTCAGCCCAACTGCCGAGTGGGCAGCCGCTCCTCGGTGACCGTGCCGGACGCGTCGGCCGTGACCCGGTAGGCCGCGGCGTGCGGGAGTGTGGCCACCGCCTCGGGGGCGGCGTCGGGGCGGAAGACCAGTGCGGCGCCGTCGTCGGCGGCGTGGCCGGTGCGGGGGCCCTTCGCCGCCCAGGCGTGGAAGAGCTCGCGGCGGCCCGGTTCGTCGTAGTGCGGGCACAGCCCGCCGGGGAGCAGGCCGAGGCCGTCCTCGAAGACGGCCAGATCACCGAAGGAGTCGGTGACGCCGCCCTCGAACCAGCACATCGCTCCGGCGCTCACCCCGGCCAGGACGACCCCCCGCGCGTGGGCCTCCGCGAGGATCGCGTCCGCGCCGTGCAGGCGCCAGACCGCCAGCATGTTGGCGGTGTTGCCCCCGCCCACGTAGAGGACGTCCTGCTCCAGGATTTGTGAGCGCAGGTCACCCGTGCGCCGGAACAGCGAGATGTCCTGCACGGAGCCCGCCCGCGCGCCGAAAGCTCGGTAGAAGCGCAGGAGGTAGTTCTCGCTCTCGCCGGAGGCGGTCCCGAGGAACGCGACCCGCGGCCGCGGGTTGCGGCGCCGCGCCTCCTCCAGGACGAGGTCGTCCAGCCACGGCGTGCTCTCCATCGAGAACCCGCCGCCGCCCATGGCGATGACCGTCATCGTGTCCCCCTCCATCCGATGATCATGACGGGCCAGGCTGCCATCTCCGTGTCACCCCGGCAAGTGAGCGGGCGCGGTCAGGGACGCCGACGGGCCCTCGCCACGAGGCCGACGGCGAGCGGTACCAGCACCAGGGCGGCGGCCAGGCCGAGCATCACGCACCAGGCCCGCAGCAGCACGAAGCACGCGACCGCCACGACGATCACGAGCACGCGCCACGCTCCACGCGCCCGACCTCGCCGCGGCGGGCCGGATCCCGATGAGGTCCTCACACCCTCGACGGTACGACCGAAGTGCCCTGACGGGGCGGGGCGCGTCGGTCGCCAACCCGGTGGGCCGGGCTTCACGCGGGCTTGACGGGCGCTCCTGCACACTGGCCGCAACGGGTGAGTCAGTGGGAGGGCCGGATGCAGGAGGACGACTGGGACGCGGTCGTCCTGGACGAGGGGTTCGTCCGGGGCGCGGCGGAGCGTGAGCCGTCGGCGCGGGCGCGGATGCTGGCCGCCCGGTGGCGGCGGGAGGCGCCGGCGCCGCAGCCGTGGCGGTCGGACAAGCCGCCGGCGGGCTGGTTCTTCAGTCGGCGCAAGCGCCGCTGGTGACCGGGTCCACCGGGGCTCGGCCGAGGCTCATGCTCAGGCTCGGGCGCCGGTGACGAGTCGTTCGCGGTGGAACATGGCGGCCACCAACCGCCAGGCGATCAGATCGATCACGAGCAGGCCGGCGCCCAGGCCGACGGCGAGTCCGACGCTCGGCTGGATGACGTCGAAGCCGATCAGCGCGATCACCGCCACCGGCGGCAGGCTGGCCAGCGAGCCCAACTGCTGGGCGACGCGGACGTCGCTGGTGCGGGTGGAGATGGCGATGGCCGCCCAGATCGCCCAGCCCGCCACCACCGGGGTGAACAGGAGCTGGGTGAGGACCCGCGAGGGCTCGAAGATGTCATGGGCGATGTTGGGGTGGGCGAACAGCCCGACGGCGCCCAGGAAGACGCCGTACATGACGTAGGCGATCACCACGGTGGGCAGGAACGCGGCGAGCGCCTTGCCGAGCAGGAACTCGGCCGGGCGGATCGGGGTGGTCAGCACCGGTTCGAGGGTGCCCTGTTCGCGTTCGCCGACCACGGCGTAGGAGGCGACCACCGCCGGGATCAGCGCGGGGATCAGCATGAGTTCCAGCGTGGAGACCCCGACGAGGGCGTCGAGTTTCCCCGCCGGTGCGTCCGCGGGGAGCTTGAAGACGGAGATCACCGGCTCGATCATGAACAGAAGCGGCAGCACCGCCATCGTGGTCGCGATGAAGCGGTTGCGCCGGAAGTCGTTGACCTCCTTGCGCACCAGGGCCCGGATCCTCGTCCAACTGAGCTTCTGGTCGGTCGTCATCGCGCCTGTGCCTCCACGTCCTCGTCGATGAGCTGGAGGTAGACGTCCTCCAAGGAGTGCCGCGAGGGGGTCAGCGCCAGCAGGTCGGCTCCGGCGCCGATCACTGCGCGGGCGACGGCCGGTGCGGCGAGGTCCGGGTCGGTGACGGCCAGGACGTAGCCCTGCTCGCTCGCGTGCCAGCCCTCGACGCCGGGCAGGCCGACCAGGACGCGGTCGGGATCGGCCAGCGGGGCGGCCGTGGCGACCTGCAGGGTCTTGGCGAACAGGCGCTCGCGCAGCTCGTCGGGACGACCGATGGTGCGCAGCGTGGTGTTCATGATGCCCACGCGGTCGCACAGCGCCTCCGCCTCGGCGAGGCGGTGCGTGGTCAGGAAGATGGTGACGCCGCGGCGGCGCAGGCCGTCGACGAGGTCGTGCACGTCGCGTGCGGCCAGCGGGTCGAGACCCGAGGTCGGCTCGTCCAGGAAGAGGATCTGCGGGTCGCTCAGCAGGGCGCGGGCCAGGCCGACGCGCTGACGCAGGCCCTTGGAGAGCGAGCGGCAGGGGTCGTCGGCGCGGTCGAGCAGGTTGACGGCCCGCAGCGCGCGCTCGATGCGCCCGCGCCGGTCGTCCAGCTCGTAGAGGCCGGCGAAGAAGTCCAGGTTCTCGGCGACGCTCAGGCGCAGGTACAGGCCGGGCTGCTCGGGCATGACGGCGATCCTGCTGCGGATGGCGACGCCGTTGGCCTCCGTCAGCGGCAGGCCCGCGACGGTGGCCGTGCCGGCGCTGGGCGCGAGCAGGGTGCCGAGCGTGCGGACGGTCGTGGTCTTGCCTGCCCCGTTCGGCCCGAGGAAGCCGAACACCTCGCCGTAGTCGACCGAGAAGGTCACGTCGGCGAACGCGGTGCGCTGCCCGAAGCGCTTGGTCAATCCGTCCACGACGATGGCGGGTCCGGTCGGGACCGCCCGGGTGCGCGTCGCGGCGCTGTCTGATTCAACGGTCACAATTAAAGTGATATCACTTTGTCGGCGGCAGGTCCATGGCCCGCCGTCAGCGATCAGCCCTCGGTCGGCCCCTCCTCCTCAACCGCAGCTCCTTCAGCCGCGGCCTCGTCGGCCGGGGCGCGCTTGGGCGGGCGGCCGCGCCGCGGCAGGGTACCGACGTTGCCCGGCAGCCGACCGGCGTCGGCGAGCGCGCGGCGCAGCAGCAGCTCGATCTGGGCCGTGGTGCTGCGCAGCTCGTCGCCGGCCCAGCGGGCCAGCGCGTCGTGCACCGCCGGATCGAGCCGCAGCAGGATGTTCTTGCGCTCCCCCACGGGGCGCCTACTGGTAGAGCGTGCCGGTGTTGACCACCGGCTGGGTCGCGGTCTCGCTGCACAGCACGACGAGCAGGTTGGACACCATGGCCGCCTTGCGCTCCTCGTCCAGGTCCACCAGATCCTCCTCGGCGAGTTGGTCCAGTGCCATGCGGACCATGCCGACGGCGCCCTCGACCACCCGGCGCCGCGCGTCGACCACGGCCTCGGCCTGCTGGCGGCGCAGCATCGCCTGCGCGATCTCGGGAGCATAGGAGAGCCGGGTGATCCGCGACTCCACCACCGCCACGCCACCCAGGGCCACCCGATCGGCGATCTCCGCGGACATCCGGGAGGTGATCTCCTCCGCGTTCTCCCGCAGCGAGAGCCGCTCCTCGCCGCGCGCGTCGTACGGGTACGCCCCGGCGACGTGCCGGACGGCCGTCTCGGCCTGCGTGGCCACGAAGGAGACGATGTTCTCGACGTCGTAGACGGACTTGGCCGTGTCGGCGACCTGCCAGACGACGACGGCGGCCATCTCGATCGGGTTGCCGTCCGCGTCGTTGACCTTGAGGGTCGCCGTCTCGTGGTTGCGGATCCGGGTCGAGACACGCTGCCGCCTGGTCAGCGGATTGACCCAGCGAAGCCCGGTCGTCCGCACCGTCCCGTCGTAGCGACCGAAGAGGGAGACCACCCGCGCCTGTCCGGGCGCGACCGCCACCAGGCCGGCGAGCACGAGCACCCCGACGAAGACCAGCACCCCACCGGCCGGCCGCGAGGTCGACAGCAACGCGACCCCGACACCGGCCACCGCCAACCCGACGGGCAGCATCACGGCCCCGGTCACGCTGCGCGCCACCCGCTCGCTGATCGCCCCTGCCCCGTCCATTCCGGCCCGCCTCGCTTCCACCGCCCGCCCGCGCGCTCGGATGCCGCGGGCCCCCATGGCGCCATTATAGAGATATCACTTAAATCGGGCGCGGGAGCCGGGCGGGCCGACTACTCCTCCAACAGCAGTCGCCCCGCCGAGCGCAGGCGCTCGTCCAGCTCGGCGCCCAGAGGCCTGTCGGCGATCGGCTGCACGAACCGGCCGGGCGCGGTGACGGCCCGGTCGAGCCGCTCCCGCAGCTGCTCCGGCGCCTCGCCCATCTCCGCGAGCAGCTCCAGCGCCCCGAGCGCCGTGTCGATGTCTCCCGACTGTCGCGTCACACCGACATGGAACAGCGCCTCCTCCACCAGCGCCGTGGCGACCGGGGTCGGGTGCGTGGGATCGCGGCTGATCCGCCAGTAGGCGACGGCGGCAGCAAGACGAGTCTTGCCCGAGTTGGCCGCGAGGCGGTCGCGGAGCACCGGAAGCAGCGGCAGCCCGACCGCGCCCAACCGGTGCACCTGTTCCAGCGCCCGGACCTCGTGGGAGACCTCGCCCGCCACGAGCTTGCCCACCAACGCCAGGGCCTGGTCACGAGCGCCCGCGCCGCCCTCCCGGAGGCCGTGGACCCCGTCCGGCATGGTCCGGTCGACCAGCCTGGCGACGGCGACGGCCGCGGCGACACGAAGACCGCCCGTCCTGTCCGGGCGCGTCGCCCTGCCGAGTGTCCGCAGCAGCCCGATGAGCTCCGGTGCGGTCGCCCGGTTCCCGCTCATCCGGATCCCGCCCAGTGCCTGGGCCGCGGCCTCCTTCACGGACCAGTGGCCGAGCAGGTCGGTGAGCTCGGGGACGAGCCGTGCGGCCGGCTCGGGCGCGAGCGCCTGGACCAGCTCGACGACCGCCTTCTGCTCGGCCAGGTATCGCGACCGCTCGTTCGGCCACCCGCCGGTGTCCTCGGGTGGGTTGCCGAGCACCTCTCTCGAGGCGTGCAGCAGCGCCGCGCCGATCTGCGGCAGGGCGTCGAGCCGACCGGCGAAGGGCACCAACGCGGAGGAGGGCAGCGCGAAACGCTCGCTCAGCACCCGCTCGTCGCCGAACCGCGCGAGAGACGTGAGCGCGGCATCCCTGACGTGGAGATCGGCGTGGTCGGTGCAGGACATCAGCGCCTCGCGCACCTGGGGCCCAGGATCGGCCAGCCGCCCGGCGGTACGGCCGAGAGCCACGATCCCGCGGTACAGCTCCTCCCGCTTCCCGGCCTGTCCGACGGCGGCGACCAGCAGCGGGACCACCTCCGCCTCGCGATCGCGCCAGACGTGGTCCACGGACTCGGCCAGCGACGACCCCCGCCGGTCCAGGTCTCCGCCCGCGATCCACCGCTCCGCCACGGCGAGGGCGGCATCGGGGTCCGAGGTCAGGGTGTCGATCGTCTGCCGGCGGCGGCCCGGCCCGCCGAGGAAGTGCGTGCGGTGGCCCGGCTCGTCGGCCTTCGCTCCGGTGGAGGCTATCTCGGCCAGCACATCCTCCGGGTAGGGCGGGCCGGAGCGGCGCAGGGCGGCGAGGGACGCGGTGAGCCGCACGGACGGTGAAGGGTCGCCGAGCGCTTCGCGCTCCCGCGCGAGTCCCCGCCCGGGGTCGGGGTCCAACCGCGCCAGTGCGCCGAACGCCGTCGCGCGGACCTCCTCCTCGTCGTCGTTCTCGCGCACGCCCCGCACCGCGTCGACGACCGCGGTGGGCACCGGCCCGCCCACCAGGGCGAGGAGGCGCAACAGCGCCAGACGCACCATCACATCCGGGTCCGCCAGGCAGGGCAGCAGCTCGGCTCCGGCCTCCCGCAGGACGGCGGCCACCGGCCCCGACAACGGGCTGGGCCGCTGGGTCTGCTCGGCCACCGTGGCCAGACCGAAGAGGACGTCCTCCCGACGCGACGGCAGGTGCAACGCCGTGTGCGCCAGGAAGGGGACGAGCTCCACGGCGATCGGGAAGGGCTTCGTGTCCCGCCAGTCGCAGCACAGGCAGCTCAGCAGATCACTGAGGGCGTCCTCGCTCGCCTCCCCCGGCTCCCCGTAGGTCGCGTAGACGGTGCGGAGGTACTGCGGGACCAGCTCGGCCTCGCCCATCGCGTCGGACAACGTTGCCCACTCGACACGGTCGACCTCTTCGGGCGGTCTCATGGCAGCAGACCCTAGCCGAGCGGGCCTTGGTGCGCTCTGGTCTTCTGACGCCGTACCGGAGCACGATGGCGACGGCCTCGTACGACGGCCCTGCTGCCCATCGAGATCCTTCCGCCCAGCGGGCGCACGAGCCGGGGCTGCTCACCCGGGGTCGACACCAGGCTCTCCGGAGCACCGTGGCCCCCGCGCCTGCGGCCGCTGGAGCCGCTGGAGCCGCACCAGGAGTGAGGGACAGAGGGACTGAGGGTCAAGGGGTCAAGGGGCCGAGGGGTCAAGGGGCCGAGGGACTGGTGGTCGCCAGGCTGTGGCTGCTGTCCGGGTCACACAGCCTGGCGACCGGTTCAGGGGCGGGGACGGATCTCAGTCCGTCTCGGGCCGCTGAGGCTCCGGGAGTTCGGGCGTGGCCCGGACCGGAGCCGCCGCCGAGGTCACCAGCAGTCGGTGGACCAGACGGGCGGCCGCGCGCGCGGTGCGCTGGTCGACGTCGAGCGACGGATTGAGCTCCGCCACGTCGACCAGGAGCGGTTTGCCGCTCGACGCGATCGCCGCGCAGACGCGTTCGACCGTCTCGATCGGCACGCCGTAGGCGGCCGGAGCGCTGACTCCCGGGGCCGCGGCGGCCGGGAGCACGTCGAGGTCGATCGTCAGGTGCACGACGTCGCAGCTCGCGAGGAACTCCTCGACGAACGCGTCCACCCGCTCGCGGTCGAGGGTGCCGCACTCGGTGTCGGTCAGGTACCGGACACCGAGGCGGTCGGCGGTGCGGAACAGCGTGGTGGTGTTGCTGGGCTGGCTGACGCCGAGAACCCAGTAGTTCAGCCGCCGACCGGCCGCCTGCTCGTCGCGGGCCATCTGCAGGAACGGCGTGCCGGAGCTGGGCACCGGCTCGTCGCGCAGGTCGAAGTGGGCGTCGAGGTTGAGCACGCCCAGCCGGGTGTCGTCGTCCAGCAGGCCGCTGCCGGTCAGCCCGAGATAGCTGCCGTAGGCGACCTCGTGGCCGCCGCCGAGGACGACGACGCGGTGGCCGTCGTCCAACAGGTCGGCGACCGCGCGTCCGAGTCGGGCGTGGCCGCCCTCCAGGTCACCGTCGGCGACCTCGATGTCGCCCGCGTCCAGGGCCCGCTGACGCGACGGCAGCGCCATCGACGCGAGGGCGGCGCGCAGCGCGCGCGGGCCGTCGGCCGCGCCGGGGCGGCCCTTGTTCCGGCGCACGCCCTCGTCGCTGCGGAAGCCGACGAACGCGACGTCACCGGCGGTGACGGCGGCGGGGTCGACGCTGACGACGTGGTGCCAGCGCAGGTGTTCGGCGCCGGGACCGTCGTCGCGGCCGGACCAGGCGGTCGGCGCGACGTCGACGGGGGCCGTGGCGACGGCGGGCATCACACGTCCCCTTCCCGCATGGGGATGCGGACGTCGAGGTTCTCGGCGACGTCGACGGCGTGGTCGTAGCCCGCGTCGACGTGGCGGATGACGCCCATGCCCGGGTCGTTGGTCAGCACCCGGCGGATCTTCTCGCCCGCCAGCTTCGTGCCGTCCGCGACCGTCACCTGACCGGCGTGGATCGAACGCCCGATGCCGACACCGCCACCGTGGTGGATCGACACCCACGACGCACCCGACGCCACGTTCACCATCGCGTTCAGCAGCGGCCAGTCCGCGATCGCGTCCGAGCCGTCGAGCATCGCCTCGGTCTCCCGGTACGGCGAGGCCACCGAACCGCAGTCCAGGTGGTCGCGGCCGATCACGATCGGCGCCGCC
>NZ_FOAZ01000066.1 GCF_900109465.1 Streptacidiphilus jiangxiensis | reverse complement strand
CGCGGCGCAGACCTTCACCGCGCCGACCGGCTCGACCAAGCTGTCCTTCTACTACAACGTGACCTGCCCGGACACCGTCACCTACGACTGGGCCACGGCCACCCTGAAGGACAACACCACCGGCACCACCACCACCGTCCTGGCCAAGACCTGCGTCTCCAGCTCCGGCTGGGTGCTGAAGACGGCGAACATCACCGCCGGCCACAGCTACACGCTGACCCTGACCAACAAGGACGACAACTACCCCGGCGACCCGACCTACACCTACTACGACGACGTGACCTTGTCCTGACCGAGCAGCGCCGCCTGTGAGACGCGGTGGGCGGGCTGACCCGGCTGGGCAGCCCGCCCACCGTTCTTCCGTTCCCTGCTCCTGATCGCGGCTCACAGGTCCAAGGGGTGCCACTCTCCGGCGAGGTCGGGGTCGTCGGGCATGGGGTTGGTTCCGGCCCAGAGGATGCGTCCGTCCTGGACCTGGATGACGACGCGGCCCGTGCGTTTGCGCGCCCAGGCCACCGCATCCACGGCTTCGGGGTGCACCGGTGATTCCTCGAGATTGCCTGAGGGGACTTCAGGCGTGTCCAAGGCGGTGGCTTCCCAGTAGCCGTAGTAGCCCTGCGGCTGTTCGTCCGGGGCTTCGACCCATTGCAGGTAGACGGTGCCTGTCCCGATCCTGTTGCTCAGAGGTGCGGGTACATCCATGCGGCATCCTCGGATATCGGTTGAGGTCCAGGTCAGGGCATGACCTGGCAGACCACGGTTCGGTTGGCGCGGCACTGGACCGTCTTCGTGGATTCCAGGACGCTCCAGTAGCCGTCGGGCGAGCTGGGATTGGGCTCGCTCTGGTTGGTCCAGGAGAAGACGAGCGACACGTTGAGGTCTTCGTCCGCCTTGCCCTCGTAGATCTTCGGGCACGTGAAGGTGGCCCCCGCGAGCCATCCGCTCGGGCCGCAGGCGCGGCTGTCCAGGGGGTAGACGCCATACGGCCCCGCAGTGACAAGTCTGGACTTGAGTTCGGCGCTGATGTCGGCCCCGGCACCCCGGACTCTCGCGATCTGGAACTGGTCCAGTTGGATGGCGTAGCCCCGGAGCGAGAGGTGGGCACGGGTGAAGACTTCGCCCAGGGGGGTATCGCCCACCCCGTAGAAGATGTCGGCGTAATACGTGTAGTGCGTGCTGTCGTCCCGGACCCGGACAGGATTGCTCTGGATGGGGTTTCCGTCATGGTCGCCGACGGCTTGGACGGTCTTGTAGCAGAGCCAGTGGCCGATTCGTGCGGACATGACGGGCGCCATGTCGCAGCGCCCCAGATCGGTGCTGTGCGGTGCTGCGGGCCGACTTGTCGCGCTTGCCGGCGCGGCCGAGGCGGCGACGAGGAGCAGTCCGGCGAGCGCGCTTCGTCGCAGTCGGGCTCCTCCTCGCGTCGGTCGTCGCCTGGGCGGCCGGGAGGCGGGGGACGCGCTCATCAGTGATCTCCGTGTACGTGATCAGGGGACGCGGCTATTCATTCCCCCTGCTTGGCGTCGCGTCCACACATGTCACCCGAAGGAGGTGGCATCGTCCTCGGGCGTCTGCGGCGGGTCGTCGTCTGGCGGGTAAGGCGAAGAGTGGCGTGTCCGTGAGCGCTGGTGCTTGTGGGTGCCGAAATCCCTGTCCGCGCAGGTCAAGCGACATGCTCGTACGCGTGGAGGACTCCGCCGAGTCGGTCGCGCCGGCGTATGTCCAGGGCGCTCGACCTGGGGCGGTTCGAGCCGTGCGGGGAGGGCTCGCAGGGGTGCCGCGCCAGCCAACGCCCAGTGGGAACGGTGCTGGTTGTCATGCCGCTCGTAAATCCGCAGGACGCGACGAAGGTGGGCCTCGTTCCGCCGATTGCCCGTCCGGGCGATCGGGCGACTGAGACGGCCCTCAACATCGGCCCCGCCGCTGCCGCCAGCAACTTTGACGATGCGTCAAGACATGAACGCGGCGGCGGCCGCACACACCCTCAGGTGTGCGGCCGCCGCCTGCTTCTGGGTGCCGGGCGCCTACTCCGGCTGCGGGAGACGGCCCGTGCGGACCAGGTCGGCGTACCAACGGGCGCTGGACTTCAGGGTGCGCTGTTGGGTCGCATAGTCGACGTGAACCGCGCCGAAGCGCTTGGAGTAGCCGTAGGCCCACTCGAAGTTGTCCAGCAGCGACCAGAGGAAGTACCCGCGCACGTCGGCCCCGTCCGCCATGGCGCGCCGCACGGCGTCCAGGTGGCTGTGCAGGTAGGCGATCCGCTCCGGGTCGTGCACCGAGCCGTCGGGCCCTGGCTTGTCGTCGTACGCGGCGCCGTTCTCGGTGATCAGCAGCGGCAGGGCCGGGTACGCGCGGGAGAACCGCATCAGCAGCTCGTACATCCCGGCGGGGTCGATCGACCATCCCATCGCCGTCCGGTCGCCGGGCGCCTGGTGGAAGTCGACGTCGTCGGCGGCGGGCCAGGCGGAGAACTCGCTGGGCTTGTGGCCGTCGGCCATGACGCGCGGGGTGTCGCCGGAGGCGGCCGAGACCAGGGTCGGCGAGTAGTAGTTCAAGCCCACACTGTCGAGGGGCTGGTTGCTCGTCGCGGTGTCGCCGTCGCGCACGAAGGACCAGTCGGTCAGCGACGCGGTGTCCGCCAGCAAGTCGGCCGGGTAGGCGCCTTCCAGCATCGGGCCGGTGAAGACGCGGGTGGCCAGGGCGTCGATGCGACGCGCGGCGTCGACGTCGGCGGGCGCGTCGGAGAAGGGGCGGACGTAGGCGGGGTTGAGCGTGACCGACACCTGCGCCTCGGTCGGCAGCACGGCACGCAGCGCCTTCACGGCCAGGCCGTGGCCGAGGTTGAGATGGTGCGCGGCCCTGAGCGAGGCCACCGGATCGGTCCGGCCGGGGGCGTGCACGCCGGAGCTGTAGCCGAGGAACGCGCTGCACCAGGGTTCGTTGAGCGTGGTCCACAGCCGGACACGGTCGCCGAGCGCGGACCCCACCAGTTCGGCGTACTCGGCGAAGCGGTACGCGGTCTCGCGCTCGGGCCAACCGCCGGCGTCCTCCAGCTCCTGCGGCAGGTCCCAGTGGTACAGCGTGAGACAGGGCTGGATGCCACGCGAGAGGAGGTCGTCCACCAGGGCGCGATAGAAGTCGAGTCCGCGCTCGTTGGCAGGACCGGTCCCGGTCGGCTGGACGCGCGACCAGGAGACCGAGAAGCGGTACGCGCCGACGCCGAGCCGCGTCATCAACTCGACGTCCTCGGGCCGGCGGCGGTAGTGGTCGGCGGCGACGTCGCCGGTGTCGCCGCCGACCACCTTGCCGGGGGTATGGCTGAAGGTGTCCCAGATCGACGGAGACCGCCCGTCCTCGGCGGCAGCGCCCTCGATCTGGTACGCGGCCGTGGCGGTGCCCCAGAGGAAGCCGGGCGGAAACTGGCGGTCAGTCATGGATGTGCTCCTTACGGAGGCCGAGCGGAGGAACCGGGCAAGCATGAGGAACGGGATGTGGTCCAGGACGCCGGCCGGGCGCGGGGTCGGATTCCGGGCCGGCGTCCTGGACCGGGTGACGAGGAGGTCCGTACTGCCTCCGCGTCACCGCGGTTCGGAGGCGTCACGACGACGGTGGGCAGCACGCGTCGACGGTTCTCCTCCGTCCCTCGGACCGCCGCGGGAAGGCACTCCTTGACCGCGGCCCGAGGGAGGATCGTCCGATCTGCAGCCCTACTTGACCGGGGTCAGGTGCAGGATCATGTACTCGTAGGACTGGTCCTGCGGGGTCGGGTTGACGTAGGCGTTGTCCTTCGTCGGCCAGCCGGTGAAGTTCGCCGTGCTGAACTCGTACCAGGACGCTCCGTAGAGCACCGGCACCGCCGGCACGTTCGTCGAGAGCTCCTGCTGCAGGGCGTTGAGCGCGGACTGCTGGTCCGCCGCCGTGGTCGCGTTCTGGTACTGCTTCACGGCCGCGTCCGCGGCGCTGCTCTGGTAGCGGCTGAAGTCACCGGCGGAGGGCTGGCCGACGGGCGAGGTCAGGGTGGAGTCCAGGATGAACTGGAGCCGCTGGAAGGCCGTGGTGCCCTGCCCCCAGTGCAGCGCCACGTCGTACTTGCCGGTGGTGATGGCCGTGTTCCAGCCGTTGTAGTCCATGTCGCCGTTGACCTTCACGTCGAAGCCGAGGCCGTTCAGCGTCTGCTGCATGGCCTTGGCGTCGCACCAGTAGTCCGTGAAGGAGTTCGGGTCGATGATCGTGAACGAGATGGTCTTGCCGCCCTTGGTCCACTTACCGCCGACCTTGGCGTAGCCGTCCGCGCTCAGCAGGCTCCGCACCGCGGACACGTCCGAACCCGACTGCAGGTCGTGGGCGGTCGCCGGGTTGAGCGAGCTCTGGTCGAGCGGCAGCGTCAGACCACCGGACGAGGACGCGGGCAGCTCGTAGTTGGTCTCGCACTGGCTGGCCATGGAGGCGCGGTCGATGCCCGCGCTGACGGCCTTGCGGACCGCCACGTCGGCCAGGGCCGGCGCGGTCGGGCTCTTGGTGTTGAGCAGCAGCGCGACCGTGTTCCCGGCGGGGAAGTACGGCGCGTCGGTCTGGAACAGGTGGTTGTGCTGCGGGTCCCGGCCCACGAAGGAGGTCAGCACGTTGTTGATGTCGTTGCCGGCCAGGTCGAGCTGGCCCTGGGCGAGCGCGGTGGTGGCCGCGTCGTTGCTGGCGTAGTTGGCCACGGCGACCTCGGGCACCTTGGCCTTGCCGCCCCAGTAGGCCGCGTTGGCCTTGTAGCTGACCTTCTGGGCGCCGAAGGCGTCGACCACGTAGGGGCCGGTGCCTATCGCCTGTGACGCCTTGATGACCGCGGTCGCCGGAGCCGAGATCGCGGACCACTGCTTCTTCTGCACGATCAGCTGGTTGCCGATCGCCTGGGCACCGGCCATCTCGGGCGAGGCGAAGGTGAGCACCACGGTGCTGGTGTCGGGCGTGGCGATCGAGGCGGCCTTCGGCACGCCCTGGGTGTTCGCCGCCGCGTTGTCCGTCACCAGTTGGTAGGTGAAGGCCACGTCCGCGGAGGTGAGCGGGGAGCCGTCGGACCACTTGACGCCGGAGTGCAGGTGGATCGTGGCGGTCTTGCCGTCCGCCGACCAGTCGATCTTGTCGGCGAGCCACGGGGTCGGCGCCTGGGTCGGGTTGAGGGTGTTGTACTGCAGCAGCGGCTCGTAGATCAGCGAGTCGGTGTTCTGCGTCCGGCCGAAGGAGTTGCCGTCGAACGGGTTGAAGTCCTCGGTGAACGCGGTCGCGCCGGTGTTGTCCTCCAGGTAGAGGGTCTCCGCCGCGACGCTGCCGCCGCCCGAGCCGCTCGACTTGGGAGAGGAGGAGCTCGAACAGGCCGTGAGGCTCATTCCCAGGGCCGCCAGGACGGCGATGCTCGTGAAGGTGGTGCTGCGTCTCATTGTCGTACGCTCCTTGTGTCCGACCGGCGGGCGCCGGCCAGTGGTGAACGACCATGTCCAGGTCAGTGAGCGGTGGTGGGGTGGTGCTGCTGCGATCCGTCCGGTGCGTGCCGGACGGTTCGCGGTGTGTCGAAGCGGACGTCGCTTCGGGCGAGTTGGCGCTCGCCCGAAGCATCCCGGCGATCCCTGGGTGGTAGGAGCCGGCCGACGGAGCGGCGGTTCACGCCGGATTCGTCGGGTCCTCGTGGCGCTGGGGCGAGGGCACATTCCTCGTCTGCGGCACATCCGGTTCGGCGGACGTGATGGGTGTGTGCTCCGGGTCGAGCAGCCAGCAGGCGGCGACGTGCCGGCCCGGCTCGGCGCTCTGGACCTGGAGCGTGGGCGGCGTCTGCTGGGAGCAGACCGGCATGGCGAAGGGACAGCGCGGGTGGAAGCGGCAGCCGCTGGGCGGGGAGACCAGGCTGGGCGGCGCGCCCCGCCCGCGCAGCACCGGAGGCTCGGCCCGCTCGGGGTCGGGCGCGGCGCTGAGCAGGAGTTGGGTGTAGGGGTGGGCCGGCGCGTCGGTGATCTGCACCGCGTCACCTGACTCGACGATCTGCCCGGCGTACATGACCACGATCGAGTCCGCGAGGTAGCGGGCCGAGGCGATGTCGTGGGTGACGTAGAGAATGGCCAACTGCTCACGCTCGCGCAGCTCGTCGAGCAGGTTGAGCACGCCGAGCCGGATCGACACGTCCAGCATCGAGACGGGCTCGTCGGCGAGCAGCACCTCCGGCTCCACCGCGAGTCCGCGGGCGATGGCGACGCGTTGGCGCTGTCCGCCGGAGAGCTCGTGCGGGTACTTGTCGATGTAGTTCTCGGCGGGCGTGAGGGAGACACGTTCCAGCAGGTCGAGGACGCGCCGCTCCAACTCCTCCCGGCCCAGGCGCCGGCCGGCGTGCAGCTTCAGCGGTCGCTCCAGGTGGTAGCGCACGGTGTGCACGGAGTTGAGCGAGGAGAAGGGGTCCTGCAGCACCAGATGCACCCGGCTGGTGTAGGCGCGGCGGGACTTCGTGTCGGTACGGACCCGCTCGCCGTCGAGCAGCAGCTCGCCCGTGGTCGGCGCGATGAGCTGGGTGAGCAGCCTGGCCAGGGT
>NZ_FOAZ01000033.1 GCF_900109465.1 Streptacidiphilus jiangxiensis | reverse complement strand
GCCGTAGACGGGGTTGGCGAAGTCGAAGGCGCCGGTGAGGTCGCCGCAGACCTGGCGGCGCCAGGTGGAGATGTTGGTGCAGTTCGCCGGGGTGCCGATGGCGGCGGTCCAGGTCTCCAGGAAGCGGAGCACCGAGGTGTGGTCGTAGACCTGGGAGTCGACCCAGCCGCCGCGCGTCCACGGGGAGACGATCAGCATGGGGACGCGGAAGCCGAGGCCGATGTTGGTGCCGGAGTAGAACTCGGCGGCGGTGCCCGAGGGCGCGGCCGGCGGCGGGACGTGGTCGAAGAAGCCGTCGTTCTCGTCGTAGTTGATGAACAGGACGGTGGAGTCGAAGACGTCCGGGGTGGCGGCCAGCGCCTGGATCACCAGGTTGAGGAAGTGCGCGCCGTCGTTGGGCGGGCAGTCGGGGTGCTCGGAGAAGGCCTGGTTGGCGACGACCCAGGAGACCTGCGGCAGGGTGCCCGCGGCGGCGTCGGCCTGGATGGCGGCGGCGATGTCGTCCGGGGTGGAGCCGGTCTTGGCCGGGACGGAGGCCATGCCGTTCTGGTAGAGCGGGCTGGAGGTCGAGGCGCCGGTGAACTGGTTGAAGTAGGCGAGCGCGTTGTCACCGTAGTTGTCCTTGGCGTTCTGGTAGACCTTCCAGCTCACGCCGGCGTTCTGCAGCACCTCGGCGTAGGTCTGCCAGTGCAGGCCGGACTCGGAGCCGCCGTCGTAGGCCGCGCCACCCGCCGTGCCGGACGGGTCGATCCAACCCGACCACAGATAGGTGCGGTTGGGGCCGGTGGCCGACAGGATCGAGCAGTGGTACGCGTCGCAGATGGTGTAGGCGTCGGCGAGCGCGTAGTGGAACGGCACGTCCGAGCGGCTGAGGTAGCCCATCGTGCGGTTGGTGCCCTTGGCCGAGACCCAGGAGTCCATCTTGCCGCTGTTCCACGCCTTGTGCTGGGTGGACCAGGAGTGGTCGAGGGAGCCGTCGCACTGGGCGATCTGCTCGGAGGTCTGGCCGGAAGCCGGGGCGGTGGTGCTCATCTGCCACGGGTACTGGCGGCCGCTGCCGTTGGGCTGGTTGAAGACGTTGTAGCCACCGGACAGCTGGATGGTGGCCTTGTCGCCGAAGCCGCGCACGCCCTTGAGCGTGCCGAAGTAGTGGTCGAAGCTGCGGTTCTCCTGCATCAGCACGACGACGTGCTTGACGTCCGTGATCGTGCCCGTGGTGGCCGCGGCGGCACGCGGCGTGGATCCGGGCAGGGCTTCCAGACCGAGGGCCGCGCCGAGGGCGGCGGCGGATCCGAGGAAGGTACGGCGGGTGACAGGCGCCACTGGGGTCCTCCGGAGCGAGAGAGTCGACCTGGGGACTATCGGGCCCGCAGATGACGCGGATCCCGGTCCAAGGTGGCAGGGACATGAAGCGGAGCCTACTGTTTGGACCAGACTCGTTATCATTTCGTTATCAACGTCCACGCCTCGGACTTCGTCGCCCACTACCTTCCTGGGAAGGTAGTCTGTGGGTCCACCCCGACCCCGAGGAGCCGAGCCCATGGACTCCGCACGCCTGGACCAGACCCCCGCCACCACCTCCGCAGCCCCCGACCGCGACGGCCGCCTGCGGCTGGTGCTGATCCTCGGCGCGCTCTCCGCCTTCGGGCCGCTCAGCCTGGACATGTACCTCCCGGGTCTGCCCCAGCTCGCCGCCGACTTCCACGTCTCGGACTCCGCCGCGCAGTTGACGTTGACGAGCTGTCTGATCGGGCTCTCCCTGGGCCAGTTGCTGGCCGGGCCGTTCGCGGACCGATGGGGGCGACGGCGGCCCCTGCTGATCGGCCTCGCCGCCTACGCCGCCGCGTCCGTGCTGTGCGCCCTGGCGCCCTCGGTCACCGCGCTGACCGGGCTGCGGATGGTGCAGGGCCTCGCGGGCGGCGCCGGGATCGTCATCTCCCGGGCCGTCGTGTCCGACCTCTTCCAAGGTGTGGCCGCGGCCCGCTTCTTCTCGCTGCTGATGCTCGTCAACGGCAGCGCGCCGATCCTCGCCCCGCTCTTCGGCGGGCAGTTGCTGCGGGTCACCGACTGGCGCGGCGTCTTCGTCGCCCTCTCGCTCATCGGCTGCGCGCTGACGGCGGCGGCCGCGCTCGGCCTGAAGGAGACCCTGCCGCCTGCCGAACGCCGCGCCGGCGGCCTGCCCGACACGCTGCGCGGCATGGGCACGCTGCTGCGCGACCGCGCCTTCGTGGGCTACGCCCTGAGCGGCGGCTTCGCGCTCGCGGCGATGTTCGCGTACATATCCGGCTCCTCGTTCGTGCTGCAGAGCGTCTACGGGCTGAGCGCGCAGACGTTCTCACTCGTCTTCGGCGCCAACGCGCTCGGCATCGTGGCGCTGGGGCAGCTCAATACCGTGCTGCTGCGCCGCTTCTCCGTCGAGACGCTGCTGCGGAGCGGCCTGCTGCTCAGCGCCGCGGGCGGCCTCGGCCTGCTGGCCTCCGTGCACTTCGGCTGGGGTCTGCCGGGCGTGCTGGCGAGCCTCTTCGTCCTCGTCTCCAGCATCGGCCTGATCGGCCCCAACGGCACCGCCCGCGCCATGGACGGCCACGCCGGCCGCCGCGGCGCGGCCAGCGCGCTCGTCGGCCTGCTCCAGTACGGCGCCGGCGGCCTCGCCGCACCCCTGGTCGGCCTCGGCGGCAGCGGCTCGGCCCTGCCGATGGCGGTCGTGGCCGCGTCGTTCGCGGTGGGCGGGATCCTCACCTACGCGCTGCTGGTCGGCCGCCGGAAGGCCTGACCCTCGGCGCGACTCAGTCCCGCTCCTCCCGGGCGAGGCAGGGCTGCCCCGAGGCGGACTCCTCCTGGACCGGCCAGTGGGCGAGGAACGGTCGCCCGGTCGTGACGGCGTCGGCCGGCGCGGCGAAGAACGCGGTCAGGTCCGCTCCCCACGGCGCGGGCCGGGAGAGATCCTGACCGGCCCCGTACTCGTGGACGGCCCCGTACGTCGGACCCAGGCGGTACGAGAGCGGCAGGAACGTGGCAGGAACGCGGCGGGCAGGATCTCCTCCGCGCCGTCGTGGAGTTCCAGCAGGGTGCGGAGCGCGGGGTGCAGCCCGAAACCCGACGCCGCCTCCAGCTCGGCGATCCGTTCGGCGGTCGCCGGCGCACGCAGGGCCGCGTGGCCTGCCGGCGCCCACGCCACGACGCAGGCGGCGAAGCGGTTCCAGGCCCGGTGGAAGGCGCCGGTCATGGCCGCAGAGCCTACTGAATTCGGTTGCCGCCCCCGGACCATGCCGCCAGACTCTCCGCCATCCACGAAGCGAGAGGCGGGCATCGGCATGGCGACGGCGGCGGTGGTCCGGGCGGTCAACGCGTTGGCGGCGCGGTGGGCGCAGGCGGTGCTGCCCGCCGAGGCCGCGACGCGGGACACGGTCTTCTCCCCCGTCGGGGTGTGGCCGCTGCTGGCGGCGCTCGCCGCCGGCGCGGACGGGCACGCGCGGCAGGAGCTGGAGGAGGCCGTCGGCATGGGGGCCGCCGAGGCGATGGCGGGCGCGAGGGACCTGATGACCACGCTGCGGCGGTTGCCGGGGGTCTCCGCGGCGCTGGGGCTGTGGACCCGGGAGAAGCTCCAGCTGGAACCCGGCTGGGCGCTCGGCCTACCGGAGGGCACGCACGGGCTGCTCACCGGCGACCCCGCGGTGGACAAGCCGCGCCTCGACGAGTGGGCGAAGGAGTCGACGGACGGCCGGATCGAGCAGATGCCGGTGGCGGTCGGTGAGGAGACCTTGCTGGTGCTCGCGAGCGGTCTGCTCGCCCGCACCCGCTGGCTGCAGCCGTTCTTCGAGATCCCGCACATCGTGGAACACGGCCCCTGGGCCGGGCGGGACGTGGCGGCCCTGGTCCGCAGCACCGGCGTGCTGGACCGCGCGGCGCTCCTGACGTCGGGGGACACCGCCGTCACCGAGCTGCGGGTCCTCGGCAACGGCGGCATCGACGTCCATCTGCTGCTGGGCAAGGAGCAGGCCACACCGGCCGCCGTCCTGGCGGCCGGACTCGACGGGCTGGCCCACCCGCGCCGACGTACCGCCGCCGACCGGCTGCCGACGGGTGAGCCGGGCCCCGGGCTCAGCGTGCGCTACGGCCGCAGCTTCGACCGCGAGCCCGAACTCACCACCACGGTCGTGCCGTTCGACCTGGACAGCGAGCACGACCTGCTCGCCGACCACGCCGTCTTCGGCCTGACCAGCGCCAGGGACGACACCCGCGGACACTTCTCCGGCATCAGCCTCAGCCGGCCTCTCGCCGTCGGCTCCGCCCGGCAGTCGGCCATGACGAAGTTCACCGCGCGGGGCTTCGAGGCCGCTGCCGTCACCGCCATCGGCATGGTCGGCGGCGCGGGTGCCTTCACGCCTCGCCCGACCTACCGGGTCCGGCAGGTCGAGGTCACCTTCGACCGCCCGCACGGCTTCCTCGCCGTGCACCGCACCTCCCGGCTGGTCCTGGCAGCCGGGTGGGTGGGCACGGCACGGGACTACGAGGACGCCGCCCCCTGGGACTGACCAGCGGCCGACCCGAAGGCCCTGGCCGGGGCGACGTGACGGAACCAGGCCTGGGCCTCCTCGGGCGGCAGGACGCGGGTCAGGCCGATCGAGGCGGTCATCATCGGGAAGAACCGGCCGACGTTCCAGCCGCGCTGGTACGGCGGCGGGTCGAGGACGAGCAGGCGGCGGCCGTCCACGACCGGGATGTCGGCCGGGTTACCCTCGTTCCAGATCCAACTGCCGTCCGGAGCGACGAGGTTGAACGGGCCGGTGGCGTGCAGACCGCCGAGGTCGGCGCCGGGGTCGAACGGCGCGTCGAGGGAGAGGGCGACGACCCGCGGGTCCGGCGCCTGGCCGGGCAGATGGCCGCCACCGATGAGGACGTGGGCCAGCAGGGTGTGCAGCTGGAAGTTGTCGCCGATCCCGCCGATGCGCAGCTCGAAGCCGGCGCCGGAGGCGCGGTGCAGCACGACGAGCGGCTCGTCGTCCAGGACTTCCAGCGCGTAGGCGAGGCACTTGAGATCGTGTTGCTTCAGCTCGGCCACGGCACGCACGAGTTCGGGCAGCTCCGTGGCACCGGCGGCGCGGCGGACCGGCACGCTGCGGCAGAGGACGGCGAGGGCCGGTGGCTGCCACTCGTCGAGCGTGGTCCAGGCCGACGCCAGGCGCAGCGCCTCGTAGCGGTCGTCTCCGAGGCGGCTCAGCGCCGCCTCGTCGACCGACTCCCCATCGGGCTCGGGCAGCTCCGCATCGGGATCGCCGGCACGCCAGCGCTCGGCGAACTCCAGCACGTCGAGCAGTGCCTCGTGCACGCCCGCCAGGATGGGCTTGGCGCAGGCGGCCGGGTCGGCACCCTGCTCCACGCAGAAGCCGGCCATCATCGCCAGCATCGGCCGGGGCCCGACCGGCGGGAAGTCGGGTATCAGCGCAGCGAGTCGCTCCCCGAACGGCGCGCCCTCGCCCGCCGGTGCCGACCGCAGTGCCTGCAAAGTCGCGCCGAAGGCGCGCTCGGTCCGTTCGGGGTCGCGCTCGGCGACACCCTGCTCCAGCTCGGCGACGGCCGCCTCGAGACCGGAGTCCTTCGTCCGCTTCTTGAAGATCACGGCGGCACCCTAGCGGCAGGCTCCGACACCCGACCAGGCCCCGGGCCTCAGCCGGTCAGGCCGCGCTCGACCAGGTCGAGGGTGGCTTCCAGCATCGCCGCGCGGGTCGGGGCGTCGCAGACGGCGAGGGGGCCGTCGATGGTGAGCAGGGCGAGGCCGTGGAGGGCGGCCCAGGCCGGGAACTCGGCGCCCGGGCGCAGCGCCGCGGGCATGAGGCCGGCGGCGAGGAGGGCGTCGAGGGCGTCGGCGACGATGCGGAAGGCCCGGTACTCCCCCAGCGCGTCGGGCCCAACGGCCAGTTCGCGGGCGCCGTGGCAGAACGCGGTGCGGAAGAGCCCGGGCTCGGCCACGGCGAAGCCGACATAGGCGGCGCCGAGGGCGCGCAGGCGTTCGCGCGGGCCTGCGGCGGGTGGCATCGCCGCCTCCAGGGCCTCCGCGAGGAGCTCGTGCCCGCGCTCCTTCGCGGCGCGCAGCAGTTCCTCGTGGGAGGAGAAGTGCCGGTAGGCCGCCGCCGCGGAGACGCCCGCGCGGCGGGCGGCCTCGCGCAGGACGACGGCCTCGGGGCCGCCCTCACGGGCGAGAGCCTCCGCCTCGCGGGCGAGGGCGTTGGCGAGATCCCCGTGGTGGTAGCGGGCACGGGCGGCGGATCGGGTGTCGGACACACCCCGATTGTGCCGCCCGCCCTCGCGCGGCGCAGCCGAGGTGCAGCAAAGCGTGCGGGCTCCGAAGCGAGGAACGAGCGCAGGAGCACGCGCGCGGCGCGGAACCGAGGCGGAGCGCGCCACAAGCGGCGCCCGAACGTGAGGTCAGACCGACTTCTGGTAGCTGCGGAAGGTCCGCATCGACAGCCAGACCGCCGCCGCGGCGAGCAGCACGAGCCAGCTGCCGTGGCTGAACACCGACCACCAGTCGGGCGAGGCGGCCATCGCGGACCGCCCGGCCTCCAGCGCCCAGTTGACCGGGTTGAACCGGGCGACCACCTGCATCCAGTGCGGCATCAGCGTCGTGGCCATGAACGCGGAGGAGAGGAAGGTCAGCGGCAGCAGCAGGAAGGTGTTGATCCCGATGATCGACTCCCGCTCGCGCACCAGCATGCCGAGCGCGTTGGAGAAGGCCCCGAAGATCGTGCCCAGCACGGACGAGGCGACGATCAGCACGACCAGGCCCGCCGCGCCACCGGGGTAGTGCGCGCCGCCGATCCACCCCAGCAGCACGATGATCACCGACTGGAACGCCGTGGTGAGCGCCTGCATCACCACGTTGGCGTTCATCAGGGCGCTGCGGCGCACCGGGGTGATCAGGAAGCGGTTCAGCGTCCCGCGTTCGATCTCCTCCAGGGTGCCCATCCCGGCCCACATGTTGGAGGAGACGGCGCTCATCACGATGACGCCGGGCACCAGGTAGTCGAGGTACGAGCCGGAGCCGAAGCCGGGGATCGTGGCCACCTTGCGGAACAGGGCCCCGAAGAGGAAGAGCCAGATCACCGGCTGGATCAGGGTGATGATCAGGTACGCGGGCTGGCGCAGGAAGGCCATGAACTGGCGCTGCGTCATGTACCAGGTGTCGCTGACGACGGCGGTGCTCATCGGCCCGCTCCTTCCAGGACGGAGGTGCTCTCCGCGGCGGAGAAGCTGCGGCCGGCATAACGGAGGTAGACGTCGTCCAGCGACGGACGGGCGACGGTGACGGCGGCGACACCGAGGCCGATCCGGTCCAGCGCGGCGAGCACCGCCGGGACGGCGGCCGCGCCGTCGTCCGCCCGCGCGGCGACGCGACGGCCGTGGAGGGTGATGTCACGGACCCCGTCGACGGAGCCCAGCGCGCCGATGACGGGCAGCTCGTCGGCGGCGTCGGCGGACAGCTCCACGGCGAGCGCGTCGCCGCGCAGCTCGCCCTTGAGCTCGTCCGGGGTGCCCTGCACCACGACGCGGCCGCGGTCGACGATGGCGAGGCGGGTGGCGAGCTTGTCCGCCTCCTCCAGGTAGTGGGTGGTGAGCAGGATGGTCAGGCCCTCGGCCCCGGCCAGGCGCTCGATCTCCTCCCACATCGCGGTGCGGGCCTCCGGGTCCAGGCCCGTCGTCGGCTCGTCGAGGAAGAGCACCTGCGGCCGGTGGACCAGGCCGATGGCGACGTCCAGGCGGCGCAGCATGCCGCCGGAGTACGTCTTGACCTGACGTCCGGCGGCGTCGGCGAGGTCGAACCGCTCCAGCAGCGCGTCGACGCGACGGGTCAGCTCGGCGCCGCGCATCCCGTAGAGGCGGCCCTGCAGCACGAGGTTGTCCCGGCCGGTGGCGACCGGGTCGGCCCCGGACTTCTGCGCGACGACGCCGATGGCGCGGCGCACCTTGTCCGGCTCGCGCCGGACGTCGAACCCGGCCACCGCGGCGCTGCCGGAGTCGGCGGCGGCGAGGGTGGTCAGGATCTTGACGGTGGTGGACTTGCCGGCGCCGTTCGGGCCGAGCAGCCCGAAGACGATGCCGGGCTCCACGGAGATGCTGAGCCCGTCGAGGGCGCGCACGCCCTCCGGCCGGGCCTTGCCGCGGCCCTTGGGGCGGTAGGTCTTGACCAGGTCGACCGCGTGCACGGCGGCCGCGCCTACGGCCTGGTCGGGGACGGCACTCAAGGGTGCCGTCCGCGTCTCGCTGTTCATGACGGAGGTTCCTCCGGTCGTGACGGGCGAGCCGATCTACGACGGGGGATCCGGAGCTACGATGGGGGTGCGTGTTCCTCGTAATAGCCGGATCACCTGTTGCCGCAGGCCGGTCGCGAGGTTCCGACCCCCGTTCGGTGTTGCCGCACCGGCGGGGGTCCTTTCCGTTGTGCTGTGAGTCAGTTGTGCCGTGAGTCAGTCGGGACGCGGGAGCTCGCCCACGCGCTCCTCCAGGTCGATCCAGTCCTGCGGCGGCTCGCCGGTGGCGTGGTAGGCACGCCAGCCGTCCATGCCGCTCAGGGTGTTGGTCTCCATCTTCCGTAGCAGCTCGCGAAGCCACCCGGCCTCGGCCCGCTGCATGGTCAGCGCGTAGTCGGCCTCCACGAGAAAGATGTCGGGCAGCACGGTCCGGCACTCCTCCAGAGTGGCAGCCGCCACTGACACGCCGTCATCCAGCGCGGCGAGCCGCTTGCGCAGCAGTGCCTCGACCTCGTCCGGCGGGAGCGATCCCGCCAGCGAGAGGCCCGCCTCGAACTGCGGATACTCCTTCACCGGGACGCTGAGCAGCTCCGACAGCCAGTCGTGCAGCTCGGCGCGGCCGGCCTCGGTGATGCCGTAGACCGTGCGCTCGGGCCTGCGGCCGTCGCGCTCGGTGCCTGCGGCCTCGATGAAGCCGTGCTTCTCCAGGTTCTGGACCACGGTGTAGAGCGAACCGAAATTGATCTTGATGCTGGCCTGCTTGCCACGCTGGCGCAGCACCTGAGCCATCTCGTAAGGGTGACGCGGAGCCTCAGCGCACATGGACAGCACCGCCAGTGCCAGCGGGTTGCCGAGCTTGCGCTTGGGCATGTGCGTCACCTCCCGACTCACTTACTCGTAGACGAGTATATGAGCGCGGGTATAGCGCGTGTCAATACGCTATATCGCGATAGCCTTCGCGGCCTTCTCCCAGTTGGATCGCGTCGTGTCGAGGTACTGCCGCGCCTGCGGGCCCAGGGACACACCGCGCGCGAAGGCGCGCATGTTGCCGGGGCCGGTGTTGTAGCCGAGCGCCAGCAGCTCGTCCGTGGTCAGCGAGGAGACGTGGTGCGCGGGCAGCTGCGCCGCGAGGTCGTGCAGGTACCAGGCCTCGGCGCGAATCGCCAGGTCCGGATCGTCGGGCAGGCTCAGCCAGGAGCGGGAGGCGAACGGACGGCCCTGCTTGACCTGGTCGAAGGTGGCCTCGTGCATGTTGGCGACGCCGAGCGAGGCCGTCGGCTTCAGCTTCAGCCAGGACCGCTCGAAGGCCGGATCGTGCGGCTTGTAGTCCTCGTTGTAGAGGACCGCCATCACCAGCTGCGGGTCCACCCCCGCCTCGTGCGCACGGGCGCGCACCTGGGCGGCGAACTGGGACGGGTCGTAGCTGCCCGTGTACCAGCTGCCGCCCGACGCGGAGGCGCTCGGTGACGGGTGGTCGGCGACGGCGTGCGCGCCGGAGGCCGACGGCGACGCGGACGCGTCACGCGCGGCGCCGCCACCCTGACCGTGCATCACCGCCCAGACGAGCACCCCCGCCAGGGCGACGACCGCCCAGGCACCCCAGGCCGAACGGCGCCGTCGGGCCACCCCCGCCTCACCCCACCGAGGAGTAGGCGATGATGCCGCGGCGCACCGCGTCGACGGCCTTGCGCGCGGCGGAGCGCACCTCGCCGTCGGCCGAGGCGGCGTTCTGGATCTGGCCCAGCACGTCGATCAGCTGACGGGTCCAGCGCACGAAGTCACCGGCCGGCATGTCCGCCTCGCGCAGCACCTTGTCCAGCGGGTCGCCCGAGGCCCAGCGGAAGGCCGTCCACGCGAAGCCGAGATCCGGCTCGCGTCGCACCCAGCCCTCCATGGTGGACAGCTTGTGCTGCTCCTCCAGCGCGTCCAGGTGGCCCCAGATGCGGCCCATGGTCTCCAGCGCCGGACGGGCCTTGCCCTCCGGCAGCTTGACCGCGCCCGCCTCCTCGTCGCCGCGCCGCGACTCGTAGACCAGCGCCGAGGCGCAGGCCGCGAGCTCGGCGGGGCTGAGGCCGTCCCACACGCCCTCGCGCAGGCACTCCGAGGCCAGCAGGTCCAGGTCCCCGTAGAGGCGGCCCAGGCGCTTGCCGTGGTCGGTGACGGTGTCACCGGTGAGGTAGTCCAGGTCCGTCAGCAGCGCGCAGACCCGGTCGAAGGTGCGGGCGATGGTGTGGGTGCGCGAGCGCATCCGGCGTTCGAGCTGCTCGGTGTCGCGCTTGAGGCGGTCGTAGCGCTCGGCCCAGCGGGCGTGGTCCTCGCGCTCGTCGCAGCCGTGGCAGGGGTGCTGCCGCAGCTCCGTACGCAGACGGGCGATCTCGGTGTCGTCGGCGGCCGCCGCGCGGCCCCGGCGGACGCGGCCCGGGTCGATGTGCCCGGCCTTGCTGCGCAGGGCCGAGGCCAGGTCGCGGCGCGACTGCGGGCTGCGCGGGTTGAAGGACTTCGGGATGCGCAGCCGCTCGATCGGCTCGACCGGCACCGGGAAGTCGATCATCGCCAGGCGCTTGACCTGCCGCTCGGCGGTGAGCACGACCGGGCGCGGGCCGTCCTGGTACTCCTGGCCGCGGCCGTTGCCGTAGCCGCGGGTGCCGTGCCGGGAGACCGGCGGCAGGCCCGGGTCCAGCACCAGCGCGAGCCCGGCGAACCGGCCGCTCGGCACGTGGATGACGTCGCCCGGGCGCAGCCGCTCCAGCGAGTCGGCGGCACTGGCGCGGCGCTGCGCCTGCCCCTCGCGGGCCAGCAGCGTCTCGCGGTCCTTCAGGGCCCGGCGCAGGCCCATGTACTCCTCGAAGTCCCCGAGGTGGCAGTTGACGGCCTCGCGGTAGCCGGCCAAACCCTCCTCGTTGCGCTGCACCTGCCGGGCGATGCCGACGACGGAGCGGTCCGCCTGGAACTGTGCGAAGGAGGTCTCCAGCAGCTCACGGGCGGTGTGCCGGCCGAACTGGGAGACGAGGTTGACGGCCATGTTGTACGAGGGCTTGAACGAGGAGCGCAGCGGGTACGTACGCGTGCCCGCGAGGCCCGCGAGCGCGGACGGGTCCAGGTTCGGCTGCCACAGCACGACGGCGTGGCCCTCGATGTCGATGCCGCGCCGCCCGGCGCGGCCGGTCAGCTGGGTGTACTCGCCCGGCGTGACGTCGGCGTGGGTCTCGCCGTTCCACTTGACCAGCTTCTCCATGACGACGGAGCGGGCCGGCATGTTGATACCCAGGGCGAGGGTCTCGGTCGCGAAGACCGCCTTGCACAGGCCGCGCTGGAACAGCTCCTCGACGACCTCCTTGAAGGTCGGCAGCATGCCGGCGTGGTGGGCGGCGATGCCGCGCTCCAGCGCGTCGAGCCACTCGAAGTAGCCGAGCACGTGCAGGTCCTCGGCGGGGATATTCTCCGTCCGCGCCTCGACCAGGGCGCGGACCTCGGCCCGCTCGGCGTCGTTGTTGAGCCGCAGGCCCGCGTGCAGGCACTGCTGGACCGCGGCCTCGCAGCCGGCCCGGCTGAAGATGAAGGTGATCGCGGGCAGCAGACCCTCGGCGTCCAGGCGGTCGATGACCTCGACCCGACTCGGCGTCCAGGCCCGGCCCGGCCGCCCGTTCGGCATCGAGCGGCCCCGGCCGCGGTTGTCGAACCGGCCGCGCCCGGCGCCGCGCCGGTCCTGCTCGGCGCGCGCCAGCCGCACCAGCTCCGGGTTGACGTCCGCCTCTCCACCACGCCCGGCGCCGCCCTCGCGCTTGCGCCCCGAGGCGCGCTCCTCGGCGACGCGGGAGGTGAACAGGTCGTACATCCGGGGCCCGGCCAGCACGTGCTGCCACAGCGGCACCGGACGGTGCTCGGAGACGATGACCTTGGTCCCGCCGCGCACGGTGTCCAGCCAGTCGCCGAACTCCTCGGCGTTGGAGACCGTCGCGGAGAGCGAGACCAGGGTGACCGACTCGGGCAGGTGGATGATGACCTCCTCCCACACCGCGCCGCGGAAGCGGTCGGCGAGGTAGTGCACCTCGTCCATGACCACGTAGCCGAGGCCGCCCAGCGTGGAGGAGCTCGCGTAGAGCATGTTGCGCAGCACCTCCGTCGTCATGACGACGACGGGGGCATCGCTGTTGATGGTGTTGTCACCGGTCAGCAGGCCGACACGGTCGGGGCCGTAGCGCTTGACCAGGTCCTGGAACTTCTGGTTCGACAGCGCCTTGATGGGTGTCGTGTAGAAGCACTTGCGGCCCTGGTTCAGCGCCAGGTGCACGGCGAACTCGCCGACGATGGTCTTGCCGGAGCCGGTCGGTGCGGCCACCAGCACACCCTCGCCGCCCTCCAGGGCCTGACAGGCCTCCACCTGGAACTGGTCCAGGGGGAAGTCGTACAGCTGCCGGAAGGCGTGCAGCGCGCTTGCCTCCTCCTTGGCGCGGAGCCGCGCGGCGGCGTAGCGCTCGGAGGGGCTGAGGTTCTCGTCAGCGGAGGACAGGTTCTGGTCAGTCATCTCGCCTAGGAGCGTACCCGTCCGGGGTGACACTCCACCTCAAGATTCTTTACCGAACCCTCGGCTGCCCGGTCAGGTGACGTCGTCCGGGTGGTAGCTCATCGGCTCACCGGCGGCCAGCTCGGTCGCGTTGACCGGCTCCGGGATCGGCAGGTCCTGCGCGCCGAGCGCGGAGGGCCGCAGGTCCAGCTGGGAGGCCTCGTCGTCGTCGAGCTGGTGGTCCGGGTTCTCGGCGTCGCGCCGGGCCCTGGCCTTGTCGTGCAGGGTGGCCACGCCGCAGGCGGCGAAGTAGAGCAGGCAGATCGGCACGGCGAGCACGGTCATGGTGACCGGGTCGCCGGTCGGCACGGCGATCGCGGAGAAGACGAAGATCCCGAAGACCGCTCCGCGCCACCAGCCGCGCAGCCGGGCGGCGCTCACCACGCCGATGAAGTTCAGCATCACCAGCAGCAGCGGGATCTCGAAGGAGAGCCCGAAGACCAGCACCATCCGGATGAAGAAGTCCAGGAACTCGGCGCCGGAGAAGGCCAGCGAGAAGTTGGCGGGGTTGAAGCTCGCCAGGATGCTCAGGGCCTTGGGGAAGATCGTGTAGGCGAGGAAGGCGCCGCCCGCGAAGAGGGGAACGGCGGCGGCCACGAAGCCCAGGCCGTACTTCTTCTCCTTCTTGTACAGACCCGGCGCGACGAACGCCCACAGCTGGTACGACCACACCGGCGCGGCCAGGATGAAGCCGATCATCATCGAGATCTTGAAGGTGAAGGTCAGCGGCGAGAGCACGCCGTTGTTCACCAGCAGACCGTTGGGACAGGCCTTGGTCTTCTGCCCGTAGCCGTTGACACCGGTGATGTGACAGGCCGGCGAGACCAGCTGGTTGATCGCCCAGTCGTGCACGAGCCAGCCGACGACCGTGGTCACCAGCACGGCGAGTACGCAGACGATCAGCCGGTAGCGCAGCTCGCGGAGGTGCTCCGCGAGAGGCATCCGGCCTTCGTCGTTCTTCGGAGGCCTCTGCCTCGACGTGGTGTCGCTCACCGTGCGGCTGTGTCCTAAGCGGATAAGGAGAAGGTGTCGGAGGAGGGTGCGGCTCAGACCTGCGTCGTGGGCTGCTTGTCCTCGACCGGGCGAGCGGAGGCGACGTCGCCGGGAGCGGACTGGATCGTCTTCGGAGCGGCGGCCTCGGCCTGCTGCTCGGAGGAGGTCTGCACGTTGGAGACGGCGGCGTCCTTCTTGCCGTCGTCCTTCATGGCGCCGACCTCGGACTTGAGGATGCGCAGCGACTTGCCGAGGGCACGCGCGGAGTCCGGGAGCCGCTTGGCCCCGAAGAGCAGCAGCACGATGACCGCAATGATGATGATTTCCAGTGCGCGGTTTTCGAGCATCGGGGTTCCCTCTTCGTCGTCGTGTCTGCGCCGATGATACGCACCGCGGTGTCACGGGCGTCCAGAGCGTCGCAGCAGATCTTGCCGCTTCGACGCATCTTCGATACTACGCGGATCAGTTTGTGCCTTGAACAGACGGTGAGACGGCAGTGAACGCGAACTCCCCACCGTGTCGCGCGAGTGCGTCGGCGGCGCGTTCGACTTCCGCACCCGCCCTCGCCACGCGCTCCGCGCTGCGGGTCAGTGCCCTCCCGAGCAGAACCACCTCACGGTAGGCGAGCACGGCGAAGAAGCCCAGTACCAGGAGGCCCGCAGTGGTCAGGCCGACGATCATCCAGATCACCGCGCCAGTCTAGTGAGCCCCCGGGGCAGCTCACGCAGAAGTGCGACGCGATGTCGCCTCGTGGCATGGTCGCGCTGCCGGAGTGGGTCTTCGCCGCGGCCCGGGAGGTGCTCCGGTGCTGTGGGCGTGGCGGTCCGGGCTGCTGGTGCCGAGGCACAGCCACGACCCGGACGCGCGCACACTGCTGCTAACGGGCCCCGACGTGGAGCCGCATCGTCGGGACGCCCGCGCCGGTCAGGGCGTCGATGATGCGCTCGCCGGCGGGCTTGCGGACCGCCACGCCGCACGCCGGGCAGGTGAAGGAGTAGAAGGTGCGTTCCTTCGTGCGCCCCAGCGCCAGGCGGAAGGCGCGAGCCTCCAGCTCAGCCGTGGCCCGGCAGTCCGGGCAGGATGCCCGGAAGCGGGTCGGGGAGGCGAGCGCGCTCATCCGTCGTACCGGGCCAGCGCCGCGACCGCGGCCTCGCGGGCCTGGGCGGCGAGGGAGGACGGCTCCAGGACGCGGCCGTCGGGGCCGAGCCGGAGGACCAGGCGCAGCAGGGAGGAGGGGTCCGGAGTGCGCAGCACGATCCGCAGGCCGCCGTCGGGGAGCTCCTCGGCCGACTCGTGCGGGTAGTACTCGGCGACCCAGCGACCGCCCGGGGCGACCTCCAGGACCACCTGCGGGTCCTCGCCGGAGGGGTGGACCAGGCCCTCGGAGAGGTCCCGCAGCTCCAGCGGCGGCGGGTCGGAGGGGGTGTCCAGCACCTTGATCTCGGCGATCCGGTCCAGCCGGAACATCCGGCGGTCCTCGGAGAGACGGCACCACGCCTCGAGGTAGGTGTGGCCCTCGCTGATCAGGCGGATCGGGTCGACCTCGCGCTCGGTGAGCTCGCCACGCCCGGACGACCAGTAGTTCAGCCACAGGCGCTTGCGCTCCGCGAAGGCCCGGTCGATCTCGGCGAAGACGTCGCCCTCGGCCTCGAAGGTCACGCCGACGCGGGTGCTTCCCTCGGCGACGTCACCCGCCGCAGCCTCCAGCTTGGCGACGGCGCGGGTCAGCGCCTGGCGGTCGCGCTCGCGCAGGCCGGGCAGACCCGCCACGGCGCGGGCGGCGACCAGCAGGGAGGTCGCCTCGTCGGCGGCGAGCCGCAGCGGCTGGGCCACGTCGTCAGGATTGTGCCACCAGATCTGCTCGCCGTCGGTGTCGATGTCGAGCAGGTCGCCGCCGCGGAAGCTGGTGCCGCACATCGGCAGCACGCTGAGGTCGCGGATCAGCTCGCGCTCGGTGACGCCGAACGCGCGAGCGACCTCGCTGACCCGGGCGCCGGGGCGCTCACGCAGGTAGGTGACGAGCGAGAGCATCCGACGGGTCTGGTCGATGGCGCTGCTCATACCGACTCCTGTCGCACGTCGTCCCGGCTCCGCTCCGGCCGGGTCCCCACTCCGCTCACGCCGCGGAGCCGCATGGTGTCCCGTCCTCGCTCCGTGGGCCCCCACCCTGCGCTGCACCTCGACTGCGTGCTCATGCGCCCACCTCACTCTCGTTCGAAGCGTCACTCGAAGAACCGGCCACCGCGCGCAGGCGCGCGATGATGTCCGCGCGCAACTCGGCGGGCTCCAGAACGACCACGTTCGGGCCGTACTCCACCAGGTCCGAGGCGAGCCCCAGGCCGTAGGGGAGCTCCAGCTCGTCCCACTCGGCGTCGACCGGCTCCACGGAGGTCGCCTTGGCGCGCAGCGGGAAGCCCGCCTTGCGGCGGACCTGGACCCGGGCCCGCTCGGTCGCGCCCTCGCCGGCGAAGCGGGCGACGGCCTGGCGGACGTCGACGTGGTCGGGGACCTCGGCGACGAAACGGGCACCCTTGCTGCGCACCTTGCCGACGATCCGGCTGAGCCGGAAGACGCGCACGTCCTCCCGGTCGCGGTCCCAGCCCGCCAGGTACCAGTGGCCGTGCCAGAACTCCAGCGCCCACGGCTCGACGGTCCGGGCCTCGGCCACGGCGGAGCCGCTCTTGCGGTAGTCGAAGCCGACCGGACGGCGGTCGCGGGCGGCGACCAGCAGCGGCTCGAACGCGGCCTCGCGGGCGGGGATGCGCGGCTGGAGCGCGGTACGGCCCTCGGCGTCGTCCTCGGCGAGCGAGCCGGCCGCGCGCAGCTTCTGCAGGGCGCCGCTGGCGGCGCCGGCCAGGCGGGCCTGCTCCCAGACTCCGGCCGCGAGGCTGAGCGCGGCGGCCTCCTCGGCGTCCAGGTGGACCTCCGGCAGCCGGTTGACGTCACGTCGGGCCAGGTAGCCGAGCTCGCCGTCGAGGGGGTTCTCCACGACGTCGATGAGCAGGCCGAGTTCGCGCAGATCGTCCTTGTCCCGCTCGAACATGCGGTTGAAGGCGTCCTCGCTGGCCTGTTCCCCCGCCGTCCCCGCCTCGCGGTAGGCCTCGATGGACTCCCGCAACTCCCGCTTGCTCAGCGGGCGCTTGGTGTTCATCAGGCACAGCGCGAGGTTCATCAGGCGCTCGGACTTGGCGATGGGCATCGCTCACCCTTCTCTGGACACGGCACCGGCCGCGGCGGGCCGCTCGGACCACGCATCAACTGACCGTACCGGTAGGGCTCGGCGCCACAAAGCGCACCCCCGCCCGAACGCCGCCTGTGGTAGCGCGGCGCCTCGGACGGGGGTGCGAGGGTCGAACCTCAGTCAGCGGTTCCGGGGGTGTCAGACACCCATCAGGTCGCAGACGAAGATCAGCGTCTCGCCCGGGGCGATCGCGCTGCCGGCGCCGCGGTCACCGTAGGCGAGGTGGGCCGGGATGATCAGCTCGCGACGGCCGCCGACCTTCATGCCCTTGACGCCCTGGTCCCAGCCGGCGATGACCTGGCCGACGCCCAGCTTGAACTGGAGCGGGGTGCCACGGTTCCAGCTGGCGTCGAACTCCTCGCCCGAGCTGAAGGCCACGCCCACGTAGTGGACCTTGACCATGTCGCCGGCCTTCGCCTCGGCGCCGTCGCCCACCCAGATGTCGCGGATCTGCAGCGTGGTGGGGGCCTCGCCACCCGGGAAGTCGATCTCCGGCTTCTCGATGTTCAAGGTAGTGCTCTCCTCGGATACGGACGTAACGACGCAGCCCTGGTCGGACTGGTCAGGCCCTACGTTACGCGGCTCCGAGGATGTCCACGACGAAGACCAGGTTGGCGTTGGGCGGAATGCCCTGGTTGCCCTGGGCGCCGTAGGCCTCGGCGGACGGGATGGAGAGGATCACCCGCGAGCCGACGGTCTGGCCGACCAGGCCCTTGTCCCAGCCGGGGATGACCTGGCCGGCACCGATGACGAAGCTGCTGGCGCCGCCGTACTTCCAGGAGAAGTCGAAGACCTTGCCGTCCTTGAGCGTCGCGCCGGTGTACTGGGCGATGAGGTTCTGGCCGGGCTTGACCACCGGACCCTTGCCCTTGATCAGCACGCCCACGCCGAGGTTCTTCGGGTCGCGCTGCGCGTCGGTGATGGTGAACGTCGCCGGGCCGCCGGCCTTGACGTCGACCTTGGGCAGATCGGCCGAGACGGGCAGGGTCGCGCCCTGCGCCATGGCGTCGGACGGCACGGCCTCGGTGATGTCGAAGACCAGGGCCAGGGTGTCGTGGCAGCTGATGCCGAGCTTGGGGTAGCCCGCGTTGCCGAAGCCCGCTCCCGGAGGAGCCACCACCTCCACCCGGCTGCCGACCTTGTGGCCGACCATGGCCTGCGTGAACATCGGCACCATCGGGGTGGTGTGCAGGTTGTCGACGGTGGCCCCGCCGCCCTGCTCGTAGCTGTTGATGAAGGACTTGCCCGCCCAGTTCTGCCCGGCGAAGGAGAAGGCGACGACGTCGTCCTTGGTGACCGTCGCGCCGGTGCCCTCGGAGAGGGTCTTCACCACGAACTTGCCGTCCGGGGTGCCCTTGGCCGGGGTGATCTTGATGCTCTGGCCGAAGGTGCCGGAGACGGCGGGGAGCGCCGCGTCGTCGTTGACCACGGCGGGCGTGGGCATGGGCGCGGCCGCGGCGCTGCCGGACGGGCAGGGCGTGGCTGCCGCGTCGGCCGAGGACTGCTGCTTGGTGCTGCTGCCACAGCCGGTGAGCAGCAGCGCGGGCGCGAGAAGCAGCGCGGCGGCGAGTCGGCGCACGGTGATCCTTAGGGTGGTCGCGAATCCGATGGTCCGCGCCACTCTATGGCCTTGCGCCGACTCCGCGCTGAGACCGAGAGCACAACTTCGGTCACATTTCCGGCACGTACATGCCCACCTCCGGGCCCACCGAAAGGCGGGCCCGGGGCTCACATCCCGGCGATGAGCTTCTCGACCCGTTCGTCCACGGACCGGAACGGGTCCTTGCACAGCACGGTGCGCTGCGCCTGGTCGTTGAGCTTCAGGTGCACCCAGTCGACGGTGAAGTCGCGGCGCTGCTCCTGGGCCCGCCGGATGAAGTCCCCGCGCAGACGCGCCCGGGTGGTCTGCGGGGGCACCGACTTGGCCTCGAAGATCTTGAGGTCGTCGCTGACCCGCTCGGCCTGGCCGCGGTTCTGCAGCAGGTAGTACAGGCCGCGGCGGCGGTGGATGTCGTGGTACGCGAGGTCGATCTGGGCGACCCGCGGGTGCGACATCGAGATGCCGTTCTTGGCCCGGTAGCGCTCGATCAGCTGGTACTTCATGACCCAGTCGATCTCGCGGTCCACCTTGGAGTAGTCCTCGGTGCGCACCGCCTCCAGGGTGCGGCCCCACAGGTCCAGCACCCGGGCGATGGTGCCGGTGCGGATGCCGCGGTTGTCGGCGAAGTCGGAGGCCTTGTTGAAGTACTCCTGCTGGATCTCCAGCGCGCTGGCCTCGCGGCCGTTGGCGAGCCGGACCAGGCGGGAGCCGGTCAGGTCGTGGGAGACCTCGCGGATGGCCCGGATCGGGTTCTCCAGGGTGAGGTCCCGCAGCACCGTGCCGGCCTCGATCATCCGCAGCACCAGATCGGTCGCGCCGACCTTGAGCAGCGTGGTGGTCTCCGACATGTTGGAGTCGCCCACGATGACGTGCAGGCGCCGGTAGCGCTCGGCGTCGGCGTGCGGCTCGTCGCGGGTGTTGATGATCGGGCGGGAGCGGGTGGTGGCGGAGCTGACGCCCTCCCAGATGTGCTCCGCGCGCTGGCTGACGCAGTAGACCGCGCCGCGCGGGGTCTGCAGCACCTTGCCCGCGCCGCAGATCAGCTGGCGGGTGACCAGGAACGGGATCAGTATGTCGGCGAGGCGCGAGAACTCGCCGTGGCGGGCGACCAGGTAGTTCTCGTGGCAGCCGTAGGAGTTGCCGGCGGAGTCGGTGTTGTTCTTGAACAGGTAGACGTCCCCGGCGATGCCCTCCTCGTGCAGGCGCCGCTCGGCGTCCACGAGCAGGCCCTCCAGGATCCGCTCCCCCGCCTTGTCGTGCGTCACCAGCTCGGCGACGTCGTCGCACTCGGGGGTGGCGTACTCGGGGTGGGAGCCCACGTCCAGGTAGAGGCGGGCGCCGTTGCGCAGGAAGACGTTGCTGCTGCGGCCCCATGACACGACACGGCGGAAGAGGTAGCGGGCCACCTCGTCCGGTGACAGTCGTCGCTGCCCCCGGAACGTGCAGGTGACGCCGTATTCGTTCTCGAGCCCGAAGATTCGGCGGTCCATGCCTAGTTGTTCACCTTCCCGCCCAGTGCGAAACCGTGGGAAAAGCAGGCCCTGCCACGCCGCTGGACGGGCAGGGCCTCGAAGGGGCTACTCCCCCTCGGGGGCGCCGTCCGCCGCAGGCGGGGTGGCGTCGTCGTCCGTGGCGGCGCTGGCGTCGCCCTCCAGGAGCCGGGCCAGCTGGGTGCCGAGCAGACGCTTGAACTTGCGCTGCTGCCAACGGCCGCGGTCCAGCACCGCGACCTCCAGCTGATCGGGCGTCATCGTGCGGGCGGTGCCGCCGTTCGGGTCCCGCGCCAGGCTGTCGACGGCCAGCTTGAGCGCCTCCGGCAGGGTCAGGCCCTCCTCGTGGCGCTGGTCGAGGTAGTTGGCGATCGACTCGGCGTTGCCGCCGACGGCGACGCTGCCGTGCTCGTCGACCACCGAGCCGTCCGGGGTGAGCCGGTAGATCTGGTCGTCGCCGGGGTTCTTGCCGACCTCGGCCACGATCAGCTCGACCTCGTAGGGCTTCTCGCCGGTGGACGAGAAGATCGTGCCGAGGGTCTGGGCGTAGACGTTGGCCAGACCGCGCGCGTTGACGTCGGCCCGGTCGTAGGAGTACCCGCGCAGGTCGGCGTAGCGGACGCCGCCGATGCGCAGGTTCTCGAACTCGTTGTAGCGGCCGACGGCGGCGAAGGCGATCCGGTCGTAGATCTCCGAGACCTTGTGCAGCGCGCGGGAGGTGTTCTCCGCGACGAAGACGATGCCGTCGGCGTAGGTGAGCACGACCACCGACCGGCCCCGCGCGATGCCCTTGCGGGCGTACTCGGCGCGGTCGGCCATGGCCTGCTGGGGTGAGACGTAGAACGGCGTCGACACCGGTCGCCCCTTCTTGTCGAACGGTCAGGTGAGGTGGGGTCAGCGATCCCTAGAGCATCGGTGCCTGCGGGCCGTCCGGCTGCTCCAGACGGTGCCCCAGCACGGCCTCGGCGAGCTCGCCGACCTCGGCGTCGCCCAGGCGGCGGAAGCCCTCCTCGGTGATGACCGAGACGATCGGGAAGATGCGGCGGGTGAGGTCGGGGCCGCCGGTGGCGGAGTCGTCGTCGGCGGCGTCGTACAGCGCCTGGATGACGACGGTGGCCGCGCTCTCGGCGGTCAGGTCGGAGCGGTAGAGCTTCTTGAGCGAGCCCTTGGCGAAGAGCGAGCCGGAGCCCGTCGCCGCGAAGCCCGTCTCCTCGGAGCGGCCACCGGTGACGTCGTAGGTGAAGATCCGGCCCCGGCCGAGCTCCAGGTCGTAACCGGCGAACATGGGGACCACGGCCAGGCCCTGCATGGCCATGCCGAGGTTGCCGCGGATCATCGTGGTGAGCCGGTTGGCCTTGCCCTCGAGGGAGAGCGAGGTGCCCTCGATCTTCTCGTAGTGCTCCAGCTCCAGCTGGAACAGGCGGACCATCTCGACCGCGAGACCGGCGGTGCCGGCGATGCCGACCGCGGAGTACTCGTCGGCCGGGAAGACCTTCTCGATGTCGCGCTGCGCGATGATGTTGCCCATGGTGGCCCGGCGGTCACCGGCGAGCAGCACGCCGCCGTCGAAGGTGGCGGCGACGATCGTGGTGCCGTGCGGCGCCTCGAGCGGCTGCACCCCGGCCGGCAGGTTACGCCGACCGGGCAGCAGCTCGGGCTGGTGAGCGGCCAGGAAGTCCAGGAACGAGGACGAGCCCGGCGTCAGGAAGGCAGCCGGCAGACGCCCGGTGCCTGAGAATGAGGCTTCCACAGCTTTCCTTCCAGTGAGTGAGTCGATCAAGGAGAGAATCTACTCTCCGCCCTTCTGGACGAAGCCGCGAACGAAATCCTCGGCGTTCGACTCGAGCACCTCGTCGATCTCGTCCAGGACCGCGTCGACGTCGTCGTCGAGCTTCTCCTTGCGCTCCTTGAGGTCCGAGGCCTCGTTGGCCTCGGCCTGGGTCTCCTCGACCTCCTCGGAGGAACGGTTCGCATGCTGCTGACCGCCGCCGGTGTCCTTGGTCGCCATTGCCCTCACCCCGCTCTTGAGTGCACTTGAGTGCTCTGAGTGGATCAGCTGATCTCTGACCCTAAGGCTTGTAGTCGATGAACGTCGATCGTTGCCCGGATGATGCCCATCGGCGTGCAGTTCACCCATGGTGAACGCCCGCCCCCGCACGGTTACGCTCTGCGCGTACAGGTGTTCAATCCGCTCACCCGCCGCTCAGGACGCGCACCAGTTCCTCCGCCGTCCGGCACCGGTCCAGCAGCGCCTTGACGTGGTTCCTGGTGCCGCGCAGCGGCTCCAGGGTGGGCACGCGCTGGAGCGAGTCGCGGCCCGGGATGTCGAAGATCACCGAATCCCAGGAGGCCGCGGCGACGTGGTCGGCGTACTGCTCCAGGCAGCGGCCGCGGAAGTAGGCCCGAGTGTCCTCGGGGGGCTGGTGGGCGGCCCGCAGCACCTCCGCCTCGTCCAGCAGGCGGTCGATCCGGCCGCGGGCGACCAGGCGGTTGTAGAGGCCCTTCTCGGCCCGTACGTCCGCGTACTGCAGGTCGACCAGGTGCAGCCGGGCGTCGTCCCACTCGAGGTTGTCGCGGCGGCGGTAGCCCTCCAGGATCTCCTTCTTGGCCACCCAGTCCAGCTGGCGCGAGAGCGACATCGGATCGCGCTCCAGCTTGCCGAGCACGTCCTCCCAGCGGTCCAGCACGTCGCGGGTCTGCTCGTCGGCGTCCTGGCCGTAGCGGTCCTCGACGTACTTGCGGGCCAGCTCGCAGTACTCCATCTGGAGCTGCACGGCAGTGAGCTTGCGGCCGCTGCGCAGCTGGATCAGGTATTCCAGCGAAGGGTCGTGGGAGACCCGGTGCAGGGTGCGGACGGGCTGGTCCACGGCGAGGTCGACGGTGATGAAGCCGTCCTCGATCATGGACAGGACCAGGGCCGTGGTACCGAGCTTGAGGTAGGTGGAGATCTCGGACAGGTTGGCGTCACCGATGATCACGTGGAGCCGGCGGTACTTCTCGGCGTCGGCGTGCGGCTCGTCGCGGGTGTTGATGATGGGCCGCTTGAGCGTCGTCTCCAGGCCCACCTCGACCTCGAAGTAGTCCGCGCGCTGGCTCAGCTGGAAGCCGTTGGCCGAGCCGTCCTGGTGCAGGCCGACGCGGCCGGCCCCGGTGACCACCTGGCGGGAGACGAAGAACGGGGTGAGGTGCTTGACGATGTCGGCGAACGGCGTGGCCCGCTTCATCAGGTAGTTCTCGTGGGTGCCGTAGGAGGCACCCTTGTTGTCGGTGTTGTTCTTGTACAGGTGGATCGGCTGCGCGCCGGGCAGCTGCAGGGCGCGGCTGGCCGCCTCCTCCATGATCCGCTCGCCGGCCTTGTCCCAGAGCACCGCGTCGCGCGGGTTGGTGACCTCGGGCGAGGAGTACTCGGGGTGGGCGTGGTCGACGTAGAACCGCGCTCCGTTGGTCAGGATGATGTTGGCGAGACCGATGTCCTCGTCGGTCAGCTGGCTGGAGTCGGCCGCGTCGCGGGCCAGGTCGAAGCCGCGCGCGTCGCGCAGCGGGTTCTCCTCCTCGAAGTCCCAGCGGGCCCGGCGGGCCCGGTGCATCGCCGCCGCGTAGGCGTTGACGATCTGGGACGAGGTGAGCATGGCATTGGCGTTGGGGTGACCGGGAACGGAGATCCCGTACTCCGTCTCGATACCCATGACGCGCCGTACAGACATGCGGCCCTCCTTCGCGCTACCGCGGACGATCGCGAGCGGTAACCCGAGACTAGATCTGCCGACTGACAACCGGGAGCTCAAGTGACGACGAACGTCCGACTGCGAGGGCCCACGGGCTCCCGCAGCCGGACGTCTGTGGTGGTGCTCGGGTGGTGCGTGCGGTGTTACAGGTACTGACCCGTGTTGGCCACGGTGTCGATGGAGCGGCCGGACTCGGCGCCCTGCTTGCCGGTGACGAGCGTGCGGATGAAGACGATCCGCTCGCCCTTCTTGCCGGAGATGCGGGCCCAGTCGTCCGGGTTGGTGGTGTTGGGCAGGTCCTCGTTCTCCTTGAACTCGTCCACACAGGCGGCGAGCAGGTGGGAGACGCGCAGACCGCGCTGGCCGTGGTCGAGGAAGTCCTTGATGGCCATCTTCTTGGACCGGTCCACGATGTTCTGGATCATGGCGCCGGAGTTGAAGTCCTTGAAGTACAGGACCTCCTTGTCACCGTTGGCGTAGGTGACCTCCAGGAAGCGGTTCTCCTCGGACTCGGTGTACATCCGCTCCACGACCGCCTGGATCATGGCGCCGACGGCCGCGTCGACCGAGTCGCCGTGTTCCTTGACGTCGTCCGGGTGCAGCGGCAGCGAGGCCTTGAGGTACTTGGAGAAGATGTCCTTCGCGCCCTCGGCGTCCGGCCGCTCGATCTTGATCTTGACGTCCAGGCGGCCGGGCCGCAGGATCGCCGGGTCGATCATGTCCTCGCGGTTGGAGGCGCCGATGACGATGACGTTCTCCAGGCCCTCCACGCCGTCGATCTCGGCCAGCAGCTGCGGGACGATGGTGTTCTCCACGTCCGAGCTGACACCCGAGCCGCGGGTGCGGAAGAGCGACTCCATCTCGTCGAAGAAGACGATGACGGGCGTGCCCTCGCTCGCCTTCTCCCTGGCCCGCTGGAAGACCAGGCGGATCTGCCGCTCGGTCTCGCCGACGTACTTGTTGAGCAGCTCCGGGCCCTTGATGTTGAGGAAGTAGCTCTTCCCCTGGGGCTGTCCGGTGACCTCGGCGACCTTCTTGGCCAGCGAGTTCGCGACCGCCTTGGCGATCATCGTCTTGCCGCAGCCGGGCGGGCCGTAGAGCAGGACGCCCTTGGGCGGCCGCAGCTCGAACTCGCGGAACAGGTCCGCGTGCAGGTACGGCAGCTCGACCGCGTCGCGGATCTGCTCGATCTGCTGGCCCAGGCCACCGATCTTGGAGTAGTCCGTGTCCGGGACCTCCTCCAGGACCAGCTCCTCGACCTCGCTCTTCGGCACGACCTCGTAGACGTAGCCGGAGCGCGGCTCCATGAGCAGCGCGTCACCGGGCCGCAGCACGATGTCGCGCAGCGGCTCGGCGAGCCGGACCACCTTCTCCTCGTCGGTGTGGCCGGTGACGAGCGCACGCTCGCCGTCCTCCAGCACCTCCTTGAGGGTGACGATGTCACCGATGCTCTCGAACTCGAGCGCCAGGACGATGTTCAGCGCCTCGTTGAGCATGACCTCCTGACCACGGCGCATCTCCTCGAGCGGCACGCTCGGGCTGACGTTCACCCGGAGCTTTCTGCCGCCGGTGAAGATGTCCGCGGTGCCGTCCTCGTTGGCGCTGAGGAAGGTGCCGAAGCCGGCGGGCGGCTGGGCCAGCCGGTCGACCTCCTCCTTCAGGGCCACGATCTGGTCCCGCGCCTCGCGCAGGGTAGAGGCGAGCCGCTCGTTCTGGGCGGTGACCCCGTTCAGGTTGGTCTGCAGCTCGACGATCCGCTCTTCCAGGATCCTCGTGTGCCGCGTGGGCTCGGCGATCTTACGGCGCAGGACTGCGATCTCCTGCTCGAGCATCGAGATCTGTGCCTGTGCATCTTCAGAACCCCGTGCGGGCCTGCCGCCTCGGGCGTAGTCGTCATCGTGGGCTGCCACGGTCCTCACCTCCTCCGGGGGGAGCTGACGCTTCCAGACCCTACCTGCGCCTGGGAGTGTTGAAACCCCTTGATCGAAAGTCCGAAGGGGTGTGTCCGATCTTCACCCTTGCGCACGTCCCCTCTGGTAAGGCACATACCCACCTCTGCATTGGTCGAAAGCGGGCGGGGGTAGGCTGACGAGGTCAGGCACCATCGAGAAGCGGAACGGGCGGCACGGATGTCCACCAGCACCGAGACAGCGGTCGACGAGGCCCTGGAAGTCTGGATCGACCAGGACCTGTGCACCGGGGACGGCATCTGCGTCCAGTACGCCCCCGAGGTGTTCGAGCTCGACATCGACGGCCTCGCCTACGTGAAGGGCGAGGACGAGGAGCTGCGGACCGAGCCGGGCGCCTGTGTGCCGGTCCCCTTGACGCTGCTTCAGGACGTGGTGGATTCGGCCAAGGACTGCCCTGGCGACTGCATCCACGTGCGCCGGGTGCGGGACGCGGTCGAGGTCCACGGACCTGACGCGGAGTAATCCCGCGGAGAGGCAAACACCCCCCGTCGGTGACGAAGATCACATGACGGGGGGTGAGCTGTCTCCGGGTCAGGCCGGACGGGGTCAGACCTGCGCGGCGTTGCCCGTGACCACCGGGGCGGCCCAGGCGCCGTCGGCGCCGAGCGACCAGTCCAGCGTCTCGGTCAGGTCCGGGCAGCAGTCCGGGACGCTGGTCGAGGAGTAGCCGATGACGGTCGCGTGGATCGAGCCGTCGCCGCGCATCGCCATGGTGCGCACGGTGAAGCGCTTGGCCGGGTCCAGCAGCTGGATCGGGGCGGTGCGGCCCGCCTCCAGCGCGTAGAGCCCGTCCGGCGGGGAGCCGGCGCCGGCGTCGCAGCGGGCGGCGACGACGGTGACCGGGGTGCCGGCGCCCGGCAGCGCGGCCGAGAACTGCTGGTCGATGTGGACCGGCAGCGGGCCGCAGTCGATCGGCAGCTTGGCCTTGGCCGCGTCCGGCGCGGCGCTCCGGGCCAGCGGGCCGGCGGTCGGCTCCGCGCCCGTCTGCACGGCGCCGGCGGGTCCGACGGCCAGCACCAGGCCGACGACGGCTCCCACGCCGGCCGCGGTGGCGATCCAGTGCAGGGGTTTGCTGCGCGCGTGGGCCGGGAGCCGCGTCGCGGTCGTCGCCTCCGGAGCCTCACTCGTCACGTCCGCGTCGCCCGACCCCGCCACCACCTGGACCACCAGGGCACACCCCATTTCCCGCTTTGCACGCGCGATTTGTGGGCAGCATCGTCCCACAGTGCGAAGAGCGAAAGAACCACGGGGAAGCGACCGTTCCGTCGCTTCCCCGTGGTGGTGGTGTGAAGGCGTCAGCCCTCGTCCGTCGGCCCCGTCGTCAGCCCTCGTCGCCCTCGCGGTCGAAGTCCTCGACGTAGTCCTCGCCGGAGGCGTCCGAGCGGGACTCGGCCAGCCGCAGGAAGCGACCCCCCTTGGTCTTCTCCGGCACGATCGACTCGCCGTAGGCGCCCTTGGACGGGCGGCGGCGGCGCAGCGGCGGCTCGACGCCGTCCGCGAGACGACGGGAGGTGAGCAGGAAGCCGGTGTGCCCGATCATCCGGTGGTCCGGGCGCACGGCCAGGCCCTCCAGGTGCCAGTTGCGCACCATGGACTCCCAGGCCTGCGGCTCGGTGTAGCTGCCGTGGTCGCGCAGGGCCTCGACGGTCTTGGACATCTGCGTGGTGGTGGCCACGTAGCAGATGAGCACACCGCCCGGCACGAGCGCCTTGGCGACGGCGTCCAGGCACTCCCACGGCGCGAGCATGTCGAGGACGACGCGGTCGACGTCGGTCTCGACCAGGTTGTCCTGCAGGTCGCCGAGCGTCAGCTTCCACGCCGGGTGCGGACCGCCGAAGTACCGCTCCACGTTGTTGCGGGCGATCTCCGCGAAGTCCTCGCGGCGCTCGTAGGAGGAGAGCAGACCGCTGTCGCCGACGGCACGCAGCAGGCTCATGCTGAGGGCACCCGAGCCGACGCCCGCCTCCACGACGCGGGCGCCGGGGAAGATGTCGGCCATGGTGACGATCTGCCCCGCGTCCTTCGGGTAGACCACCGCGGCGCCGCGCGGCATGGAGAGGACGTAGTCGGGGAGCAGGGGACGCAGCGCGAGGTACTGGGTGTTCCCGGTGGTGCGCACGACGGACCCCTCGGGGGCCCCGATCAGCTCGTCATGGGAGAACGCACCCTTGTGGGTGTGGAACATCTTCCCGGCTTCGAGCGTGATGGTGTGGTGGCGGCCCTTGGGATCGGTGAGCTGGACCTGGTCCCCGACCTGGAAGGGCCCGCGTCGGCGGGCGGCGCCGGTCGGTTGAGTCATGCGGGACATTTTACTGTCTGATCACAGGGCTATTTGCACCCTCCGTGCTCCCCGCGCCCCTCAGGAGGTCGCAACCGACTCCGGGATCGGGTCCTCCCCCGCCATCGCGCGGGCGAAGGCGCGCTCCACGTCCACGGCCGCCAGGACGCCCAGCGGGTTGCCCTGCGGGTCCTCGACCAGGTACTCCGCCGCCGGGGCGGCGCGCAGCGCGTCGAGGAGGTCCTCGCCGGCCAGCGCAGAAGCGATCCTGCTGCCGGGGCCGAGGGGTGCGGAGACCTCCGCGACCTGCATCCAGGGGCGGCGGTGGTCGGGGATCGCGCGGACCGCGCGCTCGCGGACGAGGGCGACGGGGGTGCCCGCGGAGTCGGTGACGATGATGCCGAGGGCCTCCGCCTCCTCCAGCCGGCGCAGTGCCTCCGCCAGGGGCGTGTCGCCGGTGACGCTGACCGCGCGGCGGGTCAGCGCGGTCGCGCTCAGCTCCGGGAGGCGCTCCCGCAGCCGCGCGTTCCGCAGGCTGCCGCCCGCGCCGTTCCAGATGATCGCGGCGAGAACCGCGCCGAGGACGGCGTCGGTGAGCATGGAGAAGGTGCCCAGGCCGGGGGCCGCGGCCGCGGAGTACGCGGGCAGCAGGATCAGCACGGCCACCGCGAGCACCCGGCCGGCCCAGGCCGCGGCCACGGTGCCGGCCATCGGTCGGCCCGTGGCCTTCCAGACCACGGCCCGCAGCATCCGGCCGCCGTCCAGCGGCAGGCCGGGCAGCAGGTTGAACGCGGCGACGACGAAGTTGCTGAGCATCAGCGAGGTCAGCAGCACGCCGGGCACCGTGGCCGGGGTGACGAACTGCATGGCGAGCAGGAACACCCCGCCGAGCACCAGCGAGAGCAGCGGTCCGGCGAAGGCGAGCCAGAACTCGCGCCCCGCGCTCTGCGCCTCCTTGGTGATCTCCGACACGCCGCCGAAGAACTGGAGCTGGATGCGGAGCACCGGCAGCTCGAAGCGGAGCGCGAGGACCGTGTGCGCGAGCTCGTGGACCAGGACCGAGCCGTAGAAGGCGAGCGCGAAGAAGAGCGAGACGAGGTACCGGGCACCGCCCAGGCCCGGAAGCACGACGTCGATCTGGCCGCCGAAGAGCCAGGTGATCAGCGCGGCGACGAGGAACCAGCTCGGCGTGACGTACACCGGGACGCCGAAGGGACGGCCCATGCGCAGCGCTCCCGCGGGCCGGTCGGTGGTGTCCGGGGCGTCGGGCTGGTGCGGTGTTCTGCCGGCTCCGCCGTGCTCTTCGCTCAATGTCCGCCCCTTCGCCTGGCCGGGCCTGCCCCACGCCGTGCCCGCCCGCCACACGCTACGCGATCAGTGACACGGCCACGCACGCGGCGGGCCGAAGGCCCGTCCTTTCCCTTCTTACCCGCGGGATGTCGGTGCCAGCCCGCGGGATGTCGGTGCCAGGCCGTAGGGTCGGACCCATGCAAGCCGCCGACCCGCCGACGACCCAGCCTCCAGTGGCCCAGACCCACGCGCCACCCGCGCCCCGCTCCGCGGACGAGGTCGTGCCGCTGGAGACCCCTGCGCACCCGGAGGCGCAGCCGGAGGCCGAGCCGAAGGCGTTCAAGCACCCGGTCTCGCTCTCCCCCTCGCGCGCGTCGGATTTCATGACCTGCCCGCTGCTCTACCGGCTGCGGGTGATCGACAAGCTGCCCGAGCCGCCGAGCCCGGCCGCCACCCGGGGCACGCTGATCCACTCGGTCCTCGAGCGGCTCTTCGACGCGCCGCAGGGGTCGCGGACGCCGGACGCCGCCAAGGCGCTGCTGCGTCCGCAGTGGGAGCGGCTGCTGGAGGAGCGGCCGGAGGTCGCGGAGCTGTTCCCGGCCGAGGCCGGCGGCACGGACGCCGAGGAGCTGGCGTCCTGGCTCGCGGGCGCGGAGCAGCTGCTCGCGTCCTACTTCCGCATCGAGGACCCGAACCGCCTGCAGCCCGCCGAGCGGGAGCTGCTGGTCACCACGGAGCTGGAGTCCGGCCTGACGCTGCGCGGCTACGTCGACCGGATCGACGTGGCGCCCACCGGCGAGGTCCGGGTGGTGGACTACAAGACCGGCCGCGCGCCCTCGCGGGATTTCGAGGGCAAGGCCATGTTCCAGATGAAGTTCTACGCGCTGGTGATCTGGCGCGAGCGCGGCGTGCTGCCCAAGCGCCTGCAGCTGATGTACCTGGGCGGTGGCGGCCAGGTCGTCACGTACGACCCGGACGAGGGCGACCTGCTGGCCACGGAGCGCAAGCTCCAGGCCCTGTGGCAGGCGATCCAGCGGGCGCTGGAGACGGGCGAGTGGCCGGCCAACCCGAACCGGCTCTGCGACTGGTGCGCGCACAAGTCGCTGTGCCCTGCGTGGGGCGGCACGCCGCCTGCGTACCCTTTGGCTGACACCCTCAACTGACTCGACCGACTCAACTGATCAAGACTGATCAAGCACCTCGAACCTGATCGAGCTCGACGAATGATGGAGCGTTCCGTGACGATCCGCGTGCTGCTGGTCGACGACCAGCCGCTGCTGCGTACCGGCTTCCGGATGATCCTGGAGGCCGAATCCGACATCGCCGTGGTCGGCGAGGCCGGGGACGGGCAGCAGGCGCTCGACCAGGTCCGGGCGCTCCAGCCGGACGTGGTCCTGATGGACATCCGGATGCCCCGGATGGACGGGGTGGAGGCCACCCGCCGCATCGCCGGCCCCGGCCGGGACGGCCCGGCCAAGGTCCTGGTGCTGACCACCTTCGACCTGGACGAGTACGTGGTGGAGGCGCTGCGCGCGGGGGCCAGCGGCTTTCTGCTCAAGGACGTCCCGGCCGAGGAGCTGGTGCAGGCGATCCGGGTGATCGCCGAGGGCGCGGCGATGCTCGCGCCGAGCGTCACCCGGCGCCTGCTGGACATGTACGCCGGCCGGCTGCCCTCGGGCGACGAGGCGCCGCCGCCGTCGCTGGCCACGCCGACGGACCGTGAGGTCGAGGTGCTCAAGCTGGTCGCGAAGGGCCTGTCCAACGCGGAGGTGGCGGGCGAGCTGTTCGTCAGCGAGACGACGGTGAAGACGCACGTGGGCCACGTGCTGACCAAGCTCGGCCTGCGCGACCGCGTACAGGCGGCGGTCTTCGCGTACGAGAGCGGCCTGGTCCGCCCCGGCGGCAGCTGACCTCCGCGGCACGACAAGGCACGACGTTCCACGACGCAACGGAAGGAGCCGGGCGACAGCCACTGTCGCCCGGCTCTCCCGCTGTCACTCGACTACGAGTTCTTGCCGATCATCCACCAGCGGTTGTTGCCGGAGCTGTCCAGCGTCAGCGGCACGCCGGTGACGTTCGACTGCGCGGCGGCGTACTGCGAGTTGGTCCAGATCGGCAGCACCGGCACGGCGTTGGCGATGTCCTCCTGGACCTGCTTGTACACGTTGAACGCCGCGGTGCGGGTCGGGTAGTTCAGGCCCTGGGCGATGAGGGTGTTCACCGCGGTGCTGTGCCAGCTGTTGTACAGCGGGCCGGGGCCCTGGCCACCGACCATCGGGGAGATGTAGTCGTCCGCGTCGAGGTAGTCGGCGGACCAGGCGACCATGAAGGCGTCGAACTTGCCGTTGCCGAGGACTGCCTTCTGCATCTCGCCGAAGCCGCCCTTGAAGCCCTTGAGGGTGACGTCGAAGATGCCGGACTGGTCCAGCTGCTGCTGGATCATCTGGACCTCGGCGGCCTTGGCCGCGTCACCCTGACCGTAGTCGAGCGTGAACTTGACCGGGAGCTGGATGCCGGCCTTCTCCAGGTTCGACTTCACCGTCGCCGCGGACACCTTGCGGCTGGTGTACGCCGAGAAGGACTCGGACTCGTTGGCGATACCCGCCGGCATGATCGAGTACGCCGGGGTGACGGTGTGCTTGTAGGCGTTCTCGGCGATGGTGTCGCGGTTGATCAGCTCGGCGACGGCCTGGCGCACCTTGACGTTCTTGAAGACGCCCTTGAGGGTGTTGAAGGACATCAGTCGGACGGTGCCGCCGGGGCCCTGGAAGACCTGCAGCCCGGTGCCGAGCTGCTGGTCGTTCTGCATGGAGACGATGTCGGACGCGTTCAGGTCCTGGATGACGACGTCGACGTCCTTGCTGTCCAGCGCCGCCTTGGTGCCGGCCTGGTCGGCGTAGTACTTGATGTCGACGGCGGAGTTCTGCGGGGCCGAGGCCGCACCCTGGTAGTTCGGGTTCAGCGAGAGCTTGATCTCGGTGGGCTGCTTGGTGCCGCCGAGGTCGCCGAAGGTCACGCTGTCGACCTTGTAGCGGCCGGAGCCGACCACGTCGGTGAAGTTGTTGGGCTCGGCCTTGGTGCCGGAGAACACCTTGGGGTCGACGATCGAGGCGACACCCGAGGCGAGACGGTCCTCGAGGGTGGCGTCGGGCGTGGTCAGGTGGATCTTGACCTCGGTCGGGCTCGCGACGTCCACGGACTTGATCGTGGAGAACAGGGCGTTGACGCCCGTGCCCGACTTGATCCGCGCCACACGGTCGAGGGAGAACTTGACGGCGGTGGCGTCCAGCGGGTCGCCGTTGGAGAACTTCACGCCGGAGCGGATGTCGCAGGTGGCGGTGAGCTGGTCGCTGCTCAGGGCGCACTTGCCCGTCGCGAGGTCGGGGCTCGGGGTGTTGCCGCCGGGCGCGTAGGTGAACAGGCCCTGGTAGATGTTGTAGTACACCTCCCAGGAGCCCTGGTCGTACGCGTTCGCCGGGTCGAGCGTGGTGAAGGCGTTGGCCGAACCGACCTTGATGGTCACGCTCGGAGCGCCGCCGACCGGTGAGGCCGACTTGGAGGAGCCGCACGCAGTGGTGGTGGCGATGAGGCCTATGCAGCTGAGCGCAGCAGCCCGCTTGAGAGCTGACATCAGTTCTAATCTCCTTGCCGGCGCTGAGGGGTGTCGCCGCCGTGCCGCGACGCCGCAACACCACGGTCAGGGGTGCGCTCTGGCTCGCGAAAGGTCGAGTGGTCGGTAGCCTGCCACACGATCGCATGAATCAGGCAGTCGATCCTCACCCAGGGTTGGCCCAAAGAGCGCCACGGGCAGGAGATTTGAGGGATCGTGCCCCAATAAGTCCGATTTAACGTTAGCAGGTAGTTACTTTTCTGTGTGCATGATCAGTCGCGCTGCAGGGTAAGGAGCCCACGCAGCAGATCGGTGTCCACACCCTCGAGGGTGGCGCGCACCGTGGTCCGCGGACCTGGCTCGATGGCGGCCACGGACGGCACCGCGAGCACGTGGCAGCCCGCCGCCAGACCGGAGCGGACACCGGTGGGCGCGTCCTCGATCACCACGCAGCGTGACGGATCGGCGCCGAGGCGCTCGGCGGCCAGCAGATACGGGTCCGGGTGCGGCTTGGTGCGCTCCAGCTCGTCGCCCGCGACCGTGAAGGCGAAGAAGTGGCCGCCGAGAGTCTTCAGCACCTGGTCGATGATCCGCCGGTGCGAGGCGGAGACCAGGGCGGTCGGGACGCCCTGCGCGGCCAGGTCCACGAGCAGCGCCTTCGCGCCCGCCCGCACCGGCACGCCCTGCCCGATCAGCTCCACGAACCGCTCGTTGATCGCGTCGCCCAACGCCGCCGGGGTCAGCGGCGCGCCCGAGACCGTCAGCAGATGGTCGACCACCCGGCTCATCGGCCCGCCGACGACGATCTCCCGCTCCTCGACGCCGATCGGGTGACCGAGCTCGGCCAGCAGGGAGCTCTCGGCCTCCCACCAGAAGTCCTCGGTGTCGACCAGCGTGCCGTCCATGTCGATCAGGACGGCCTCGAGCGTGCGGGTAGCGGGAATGGTCACGGGCGGGCGCGTCCTTCGGTCGTTCGGAGACGGCTCGGGCCGACCACCATCCCCGGTGATCGGCCCGAATCGGGTCCTACAGCTTACGCCTCACATGATTAACGCGCGTTGAAGTACTTCGCCTCGGGGTGGTGGATGACGATCGCGTCGGTGGACTGCTCGGGGTGGAGCTGGAACTCCTCCGAGAGCTCGACGCCGATCCGCTCCGGGCGCAGCAGCTCGGCGATCTTGGCGCGGTCCTCCAGGTCGGGGCAGGCGCCGTAGCCGAGGGAGAAGCGCGCTCCCCGGTACTTCAGGGCGAACATGTCCCGCATGTCCTGGGGGTCCTCGGAGGAGAAGCCCAGCTCGGCGCGGACCCGCGCGTGCCAGTACTCGGCCAGCGCCTCCGCGAGCTGGACGGAGAGGCCGTGCAGCTCCATGTAGTCGCGGTAGGAGTTGGCCGCGAAGAGCTTGTTGGCCGCCTCGGAGATCCTGCTGCCCATGGTGACCACCTGCAGCGCCACCACGTCCTTCTCACCGCTCTCCTCCGGGCGGAAGAAGTCCGCCAGGCACAGCCGGCGCCCGCGACGCTGGCGCGGGAACTCGAACGCGGTGCGCTCCCGGCCGTCCTCGCCCAGCACGACCAGGCTGTTGCCGCGGGAGACCGCGGGGAAGTAGCCGTAGACCACGGCGGCCTCCAGCAGCCCTTCGGTCTGCAGGCGGTCCAGCCACATCCGCAGCCGCGGCCGGCCCTCGGTCTCCACGAGCTCCTCGAAGCTCGGCCCGCCTGCGCGGCCCGCCTTCAGGCCCCACTGGCCCTTGAACAGCGCGTCCTCGTCCAGCCAGGCGGTGTAGTCGGCGAGCGGGATGCCCTTGACGATCCGGTCGCCCCAGAACGGCGGGGTCGGCACCGCGTTGTCGGCGGCCACGTCGGAGCGCTCGGTGGAGTCCTCCGGCTCCGCGATCTCGACCTTCGCGTGGCGGCGCTGCTTCAGCTCCGGCAGCACCGCGCCGGGCACGCCGCGCTTGACGGCGATGAGCGCGTCCATCAGGCGCAGACCCTCGAAGGCGTCGCGGGCGTAGCGGACCTCGCCCTCGTAGATCTCGTGCAGGTCCTGCTCGACGTAGGCCCGGGTGAGCGCGGCGCCGCCGAGGATCACCGGGAACTGGGCGGACAGACCGCGCTGGTTCAGCTCCTCCAGGTTCTCCTTCATGATCACCGTGGACTTCACCAGCAGACCGGACATGCCGATCACGTCGGCGTTGTGCTCCTGGGCTGCGTCCAGGATCGCCGCGACCGGCTGCTTGATGCCGATGTTGACGACGTTGTAGCCGTTGTTGGACAGGATGATGTCGACGAGGTTCTTGCCGATGTCGTGGACGTCGCCCTTGACGGTGGCCAGCACGATCGTGCCCTTGCCCTCGGCGTCGGACTTCTCCATGTGCGGTTCGAGGTGCGCCACGGCCTTCTTCATCACCTCGGCCGACTGGAGCACGAACGGCAACTGCATCTGGCCGGAGCCGAACAGCTCGCCGACCGTCTTCATCCCCTCCAGCAGCACCTCGTTGACGATCTCCAGCGCCGGACGGACCGTCAGCGCCTCTTCCAGGTCCGCCTCCAGGCCGTTCAGCTCGCCGTCGACGATGCGCGCCTGCAGCCGCTCCTCCAGCGGCAGCGCGGCCAGCTCCTCGGCCTTACCCGCCCTCACCGAGGCGGCGGACACACCCTCGAACAGCTCCAGGAACCGCTGCAGCGGGTCGTAGCCCTCGCGGCGACGGTCGTGGACGAGGTCGAGGGCGACCTCGCGCTGCTCCTCCGGGATGCGCGCCATCGGCAGGATCTTCGCGGCGTGCACGATCGCGGAGTCCAGCCCGGCCTCGACGCACTCGTGCAGGAAGACCGAGTTCAGCACCATGCGGGCGGCGGGCGAGAGGCCGAAGGAGATGTTCGACAGGCCCAGCGTGGTCTGCACGTCCGGGTGCAGGCGCTTGAGCTCGCGGATCGCGTCGATGGTCTCGACGCCGTCGCGGCGGGACTCCTCCTGGCCGGTGCCGAGGGTGAAGGCGAGGCAGTCGACCAGGATCGAGTCCTCGGGGATGCCGTAGTCGCGGCCCAGCTGCTCGATCAGCCGCTCGGCGATCTCGACCTTCTTGGCGGCGGTGCGGGCCTGGCCCTCCTCGTCGATGGTCAGCGCGATCAGGCCGGCGCCGTGCTCGCGGGCCAGCGAGGCGATCCGGTCGAAGCGGCTGCCCGGCTCGTCGCCGTCCTCGAAGTTCACCGAGTTCAGCACCGCGCGGCCACCCAGCAGCTCCAGGCCGGCCTCGATGACCTGCGGCTCGGTGGAGTCCAGCACGATCGGCAGGGTCGAGGCGGTGGCCAGGCGTCCGGCCAGCTCGCGCATGTCGGCGACGCCGTCACGGCCGACGTAGTCGACGCAGAGGTCGAGCAGGTGCGCGCCTTCGCGGATCTGCTCGCGGGCGATGTCGACGCAGGCCTGCCAGTCCCCGGCGATCATGGACTCGCGGAACTTCTTGGAGCCGTTGGCGTTGGTCCGCTCACCGATGGCCAGGTAGGAGGTGTCCTGGCGGAACGGCACGGACTGGTAGAGCGAGGAGGCGGCGGCCTCGTGCACGGGAGTGCGCGGCGTGACGGGACGGCCCTGCACCCGCTCGACGACCTGCCGCAGGTGCTCGGGGGTGGTGCCGCAGCAACCGCCGACCAGGCTCAGCCCGTACTCGCGGGTGAACACGTCGTGCGCGTCGGCGAGCTCCTTCGGCGACAACGGGTAGTGCGCGCCGTCGGAGGTGAGCACCGGCAGGCCGGCGTTCGGCATGCAGGACAGGCCCACCTTGGCGTGACGGGCCAGGTAGCGCAGGTGCTCGCTCATCTCGGCGGGGCCGGTGGCGCAGTTCATGCCGATGTAGTCGACGTCGAGCGGCTCCAGCGCGGTCAGCGCGGCGCCGATCTCGGTCCCGACGAGCATGGTGCCGGTCGTCTCCACCGTCACGTGGACGAGGACCGGGAGCGACAGGCCCGCCTCGGCCAGCGCGGCCTTGGACCCGAGGACGGCGGCCTTGGCCTGCAGCGGGTCCTGGCTGGTCTCGATCAGCAGCGCGTCGGCGCCGCCCGCGATCAGGCCGGCGGCGTTCTGGCGGAAGCCCTCGCGCAGCGCCTCGAAGCCGATGTGGCCGAGGGTGGGGAGCTTGGTGCCGGGGCCGATCGAGCCGAGCACCCAGCGCTGGCGACCGTCCTCGGCGGTGAACTCGTCCGCGACCTCGCGGGCCAGCCGGGCGCCGGCCTCGGCGAGCTCGACGATCCGGTCGGCGATGTCGTACTCGGCGAAGGCGGAGAGGTTGGAGCCGAAGGTGTTGGTCTCGACGCAGTCGACGCCCACGGCGAAGTACGCCTCGTGGACGGAGCGCACGATGTCGGGCCTGGAGACGTTCAGGACCTCGTTGCAGCCCTCGTGGCCCTGGAAGTCGTCCAGGGTGGGGTTCTGGGCCTGCAGCATGGTCCCCATGGCCCCGTCCGCCACGACGACGCGGGTGGCGAGCGCCTCGCGGAGCGCGTCGGCACGCTCCTGGGCAGCGGTAGGGACGATAACGGCCATGGTGGGCTCCCTGTGTGCGACGGCTGTCGGCTTTGCGTCGACTCGGTCGCCGACGCACGAGACCCAGCGTATTCCAGCCCGCACCGAGGGTTCGTTCTGATTCCGCCAGGTGGGACGCCCGCGCCCTGGCAAGCCCACCCGGAAAAGGAATGGTTGCCCGTACGCTGGGCACTTACAGTCCGTGGGACGGCTCAGCTGAGTCGGAGCCTGGCAAGTGTGGAGGGAGGCACCGGGGTGGTCGAGCTTGAGGACGTGCCCGAGCTCATCGACCCGGTCATGGTGGCCGCGTTCGAGGGCTGGAACGACGCGGGGGACGCCGCCTCCACCGCCGTCGCTCATATGGACGACACCTGGGGTGGCAAGGTCTTCGCGGAACTGGACGCGGAGGACTACTACGACTTCCAGGTGAACCGCCCCACCGTCTGGATGGACGGCGGGGTCCGCCGGATCACCTGGCCGACGACCCGCCTTTCCGTCATCCGGGTGACCGAGCCGAAGACCCGGGACCTGGTGCTGGTCCGCGGCATCGAGCCGAGCATGCGCTGGCGCAGCTTCTGTCAGGAGCTGCTGCATCTCGCGCACGAGCTGGGCGTGGAGATGGTCGTGATCCTGGGCGCGCTGCTCGGGGACACCCCGCACACCCGGCCGGTGCCGGTCAGCGGCGTCACCTCCGACCCGGACGTGGCCCGCTCGCTGGAGCTGGAGGAGAGCCGCTACGAGGGCCCGACGGGCATCGTCGGTGTGCTGCAGGAGGCCTGCGCGCAGGCGGGCATCCCGGTCGCCACGTTCTGGGCCGCGGTCCCCCACTACGTGGCCCAGCCGCCGAACCCGAAGGCGACGCTGGCGCTGCTGAACAAGCTGGAGGACCTGCTGGACATCCGCGTCCCGCTCGGCGACCTGCCGGAGGACGCGCGGGCGTGGCAGCTGGGCGTGGACCAGCTGGCGGCCGAGGACAGCGAGGTGGCCGAGTACGTGCAGCAGCTGGAGGAGGCCAAGGACACGGTCGACCTGCCGGAGGCCTCGGGCGAGGCGATCGCGCGCGAGTTCGAGCGCTACCTGCGCCGGCGGGACAACCAGCCACCCAAGACGGGTGACTGACCCGTCGCACGGACGACCGAAAACTCTCTTCCGCCCTCCCGAGGTCAGCGACTCGGGAGGGCGGAATTCGTCGCTCCGGTAAACATTGCATCAACAAAGCGACCGCTTTCGACCGGCTACCCCTGCCGATCTGACCGTTTTTCACACATTCGCGTCGTCGCTTCGTCCAAAAGCTCGGCAAACCCCGCAACTCCCTGTGGTGACACTCTCCTCAGCAGGCACGTTGTGGGCTTACCGTATGCGTCATGACCTCCCGCTCCTACGACGGAGTCGGTTACTACGCTCCGTCCTTTGCCTCGGACACCCCCATCTACGACAGCCTCGTGGCTGAGCGGGGCGTCCCCCAGATCGCGCCGATCAACGTGCCTGCGGCCCTGCCGCCGGCCGGCTACGACAGCTTTGGCTCGTCGGCCTACGGATCGTCGTACGGCTCCCAGTACGGCACGGGCTACGGCTCGTCCTACGGGACGGGCAGCAACCTGCCCGCGATGCCGGCGCCGCGCCTGGCCCTGGGCCCCGGACCGAGCAGCCCCAGCTACGCCCAGCCGCAGCCGGTTCCGGCGCAGTACCCTGCGCCGCAGCCGTACATCCCCCAGCAGCCCGGCTACGGCGGCGCACCCTCCCAGTACAGCGCCCCTGTGGCCCCGGTCGCCCCCCTGCGCCCGGCCCCGCCGCAGCAGTACGGCTACAGCCAGCCGCAGTACCCGCAGCAGCGGGGTTACTGAGGCACCTCACTCCCGGTCGCACCACCCAGGGGCGCGGGGAACTGCGCGAACAGCCACCGACCTGCGGATGGCCCTGCACGTTCGGGGCTCCACCTCACCGGGTGGCTCGTCGCTCGGTTCCTCGCGCCTCTGGGGGCTGCGCCTCCTTGGTGGTGCACCATGGAGGCATGGCACCTCGGCTCACCTCGCTGCGAATACACCCGGTCAAGTCGTTCCACGCGCAGGCGCTGGAGAGCGGGACCGTCGAGCCCTGGGGGCTCGCCGGGGACCGGCGGTGGATGCTGGTGCAGGCGGACGGCGAGGTGCTGACCCAGCGCCAGGACCCTCGGCTGGCCCTGTTCCAGGCGGAGATCGACGCCGACGGCGCGCTCGTCGTGACGCACGCCGACGCCGCTCCGCTGCGTGTGCCCGCGTCGGACGCCACCGCTCCCGCCGCTGTGTCGATCTTCGGTGACCCCTTCACCGCGCCCGCCGTCGACGACCCCGCCGTCACCGCCTGGTTCCGCAAGCTGCTCGACGCCGACCTGCGGCTGGTCCATCTCGACGACCCGCACCGGCGCCCGCGCCCGGCGACCACGAGCCTCGCCGACCAGTACCCCTTCCTGCTCACCACCACCGCCTCCCTCGACGCCCTCAACGCGCTCGTCGCCGCCGACCACCCCGAGGTCGCCGCCGCCCAGGGCCCCGTGCCGATGGAACGGTTCCGGCCGAACCTCGTCGTCGACGGGCCCACCCCGTGGGCGGAGACCGGCTGGCGCCGGATCCGCGTCGGCGAGGTGGAGTTCGAGGTCGTGCAGCAGTGCGGCCGGTGCGTGATGACCACCGTGGACCAGGAGGCCGGGGTCTTCACCGGCCAGCAGCCGCTGCGCACCCTGCGCAAGCGCCGCCGCTTCGGCAAGGAGGCCGCGTTCGGCGTCCACCTCGTACCGCTCGCCCCGTACGGCACCGTGCGGGTGGGCGACGAGCTGACCGTGCTGGCGGCCGGTCCGCTCCCGCGACCCGACTGACCAGGATCGATCGCCACACGTCATCCGGGCGGACGGCTACCGATCGTCGTCGCGCTCGTTGTCACCTGTCGGAGGAAGTGGGTCGGGCGGCGTGCCGGACGCAGTACCTTGGGCGGACGCAAGTGAACGAGAGAGCTGGGGGCACCGGATCGTCATGGGAGCAGGCGTGGTGCGGGTGACCCTGGACGGCGCCTCGCGCTGGCGTCGGCGTTCCGGCGAGTACGCCACCGTCGCCGAGGCGTTGGCGGCAGCGGAGCCGGGGGACACCGTCGCTCTGGGCGCGGGCGTCTACCGGGAGACGGTGGTGCTGGACAAGGCGCTGACGCTGCGCAGCGCCGAGGGCCCCGGCACGGTGCGGATCGAGCCGCCCGCCGGCAGCGCGCTGATCGTCCTGGCCTCGGCCGCCGTGCACGGCCTGGTGCTGGAGGGCCAGGACGTCTCCGCTCCCGCCGTGCTGATCGCCGCCGGTGCACCGGAACTGACGGAGTGCCGGGTCACCACCCGCTCCTCCGTCGGCGTGGAGATGCGCGGCGAGGCCCGGCCGACCGTGCGAGCCACCAAGGTGGAGAACCTCGGCGGGCTCGGCCTGCGCGTCTCGGAGGCCGCGCAGGCGCTGGTCGAGGACTGCGACATCGACGGGACCGCCCAGTCCGGCGTGGTGGTCCGCGCCGGCGGGACGCTCCGGCTGGTCCGCTGCCGGGTGCGGCGCAGCTCGGGTGCGGGGCTGGTGCTGACCGGCGACGGCAGCCGGATCGAGGCGGAGGGCTGCGAGTTCACCGAGGTCGACGGCAACGGCGTCCAGGTCGACGACCACGCCGACGGCGTGCTGACCGACTGCGCCGTCTCCCGCGTCACCGACAACGGCCTGACCCTGGACGGCGCGGCCACCCTGCGGCTGGACCGCTGCCGCCTGCACGACATCCCGGAGAACGCCGCCGACCTGCGCGGGCGCGCCCGGCTCACGCTCACCGACACCCGGCTGCGCTCCTTCGGCCGCAACGGCCTGTCGGTCTGGGACACGGACACCGCCGTCGAGGCGGTCGGCTGCGAGCTGGTCGACTCGACCGGCGACTACCCGGCGGTCTGGGTCATCTCCGGCGCCACGGCGCAGCTGACGGACTGCAGGGTCCAGGACGTGCCGGACGGTCTGTTCGTGCTCGACCGCGGCTCGACCGCCGAGGCGTCGGGCTGCTCGTTCACGCAGGTGCGCGGCACGGCCGTCTCGGTCAGCTCCGGCGGCTCGGTGCGGTTGGACCGGGTGACCGCGCAGGACGCGACGACGGGCGTCTGGTTCCGCGACCACGGCAGCGGCGGCCTGCTGACGGACTGCGAGATCGCCGACACCGCCACCGGCGTCATCGTCACCCGCGGCGCCGATCCGGTGCTGCGCGGCTGCGTGCTGCGCGGCAACGGGGAGGCCGGCGTCTACGTCTCCGCCGGCGGACGCGGCACCTTCGAGGAGTGCCGGGCCACGCACGGCAAGGGCTTCGGCTTCCACGTCATCGACGGCTGCCCGACGGTGCTGACGCGCTGCCGCGCCGAGCAGAACGCCCGCGGCGGCTTCGAGTTCTCCGAGCCGGGGCCGGTGGTGGAGGGCTGCACCTCCGACGACGCCAAGCCCGCACCCGCCCTCGCCCCGCTGTCGACCGCCGTCGCCGTGGACGAACCGCCGCTCGCCTCGGCCGTGCCCGGCACGGCGCTGGTGCGCGCCCGCGCGCTCGTCCCGGCGCAGCCGCTGGCGTCCGGTCTGCCGCAGATCGCGCCGATCCCGGACTGCCGTCCGGCGGATGAGGCGCTGGCCGACCTCGACGCCCTGGTCGGGCTCGGCACGGTCAAGCAGGAGGTCCGCACGCTGATCGACCTGATCTCGGTCGGCCGGCGCCGACGCCAGGCGGGGCTGAAGGCCCCCTCGCTCCGCCGCCATCTGGTCTTCACCGGCTCCCCCGGCACCGGCAAGACGACGGTGGCCCGCCTCTACGGCGAGATCCTCGCCTCGCTCGGCGTGCTGCAGCGCGGCCACCTGGTGGAGGTCTCCCGGATGGACCTGGTCGGCGAGCACATCGGCTCGACCGCGCTGCGCACGGCCGAGGCGTTCGACCGCTCCCGCGGCGGCGTGCTGTTCATCGACGAGGCCTACGCACTGGCCCCCGAGGACGCCGGCCGCGACTTCGGCCGCGAGGCGATCGACACCCTGGTGAAGCTGATGGAGGACCACCGCGACGAGGTGGTCGTGATCGTCGCCGGCTACACCGGCGAGATGGAGCGCTTCCTCTCCGCGAACCCCGGCGTCGCCTCCCGCTTCTCACGCACGATCACCTTCCCGGACTACACGGCCGAGGAGTTGCTGGAGATCGCGCAGTCGCAGGCGGAGGAGCACGAGTACGCCATAGCGGAACCGACCGCCGAGGCGCTGCTGGCCCACTTCGCCGCCCTGCCCAAGGGCCCGGCCTTCGGCAACGGCCGCACGGCCCGCCAGGTCTTCGAGACGATGATCGAACGCCACGCGGTCCGCATCGCCCACCTCCCGGACGCGACCACGGAGCAGCTCCAGCTGCTGCTGCCGGAGGACCTGCCCTAGGTTCGGCTCTTGCGCCGTGCGAAGACGCCGAGACCGACGAAGGCCGCACCGAACGGGATCAGCACGAGCGGGGCCGCCCAGAGGGAGCGCTCCAGCGACGCGAGACTGCGAATGTCTCCCGGGTTGCCGGGGGCGTAGACGACGGTGACCGTCTCGCCCGTCGACGTGCCGTGCGGGAGGCCGACGTCCTCGGCCTGCACGACGCCGCCGCGGTCCGTGAACGAGACCCAGGCGTCGTCGTCGTTCTTGCGCTCCTCGACCAGCTGGACCGTGGCCGTGGTCCGGACGCCGTGCGCGTGCAGGTTCCACGCACGCACCTCGATGACGGCGCACGCCGTCCACGCCGCCAGGCCGCACAGGACGAAGAAGGCCACGACGGCCCGGGCGGCGGCGCGGGACGGCGGACCGCTCTTCGTGACGGGCAGCGCCGCGTGCGGGGAGCGTGCGCGCCAGGCCGCGATCATCTCGTCGGCGGTGCGGTCGAACCCCGCGTCGGAGATGCCCGGCGTCGAGTAGGGCACGGCCAGGCTGTGCTCCCGGCCGCGAACCGTGCGCAGGACCACCCGGTCCACCGGGAGGCCACGGCCACCGGAGGTGTTCTGCACACGGACCGAGGCGATCTCGTCCCAGGTCCAGGCCTGACGGCGCAGCGGTCGCCAGGAGCCGATGCCGCTCTCGGAGACGACGGTCCGGCCGAAGGCCAGGCTGAGGTAGAACAGGCCGATCAGCAGCGCGACGACCCCGAGCCACGCCGCCGTGATCCCGTCACCGCCGCGTCCTCGGGCGAGGGTGACCACGGCGATCGTGGTCGGCAGCGCCGCCACGACGAGCCCCCAGAGCAGGCAGGCCCAGCGCTGGCGCGCGGGAAAGCGGTAGGTCGTGGTCGTCACGCCGCGATCGTAGGACCACGACCGGAACGCTCCGTTCCGGGGGTGCCCTACGGAGCCTGCTGCTCCGCGATCGCGCTCAGCAGGTCGTCGCGGGCCACGAGGAACCGGGGGTCGAGGCGGTAGTCGAAGTGGCCGTTGACGGGGACCAGGATCGGGTACTGGTCGGTGCGGCCGAAGGCCAGGGGGTCCGGCAGGGCGGGCTGGTCCACGGCGGGGGAACCCGCCATCGCGGGGATGCGGACCGGGCCGCCGATCGGGTCGGTGAGGCGGAAGAGGTTGTCCCAACGGGGCATGTCGCGCTGCAGGCGCATCAGCTCGTCGGGGCCCATGTAGGCGGGGAAGTAACGACCGTACAGGCGACGCAACGGGGAGCCGTAGGTCAACAGGGCCACACGGCCGCGCGTCACCGGGTCCAGCTGCCACAGCGCCGCCGCGGCCAGGACCGTGCCCTGGGAGTGGGCGGACAGGACCAACCGACGCGTCGGGTCGGTGCCGAGCCAGGCACGGATGCGGGCCTCGATGTCCGGGACGGCGCGCTCCGCGTAGCAGGGCGGGGCGAGCGGGTGGGCGGCGCGCGGCCAGAAGGTGCCGATGTCCCACAGCACGCCCACGGTCCGCCGGCGCGCGGCCGAGCTGTAGGCGCTGCGCCCGAGGGTGACCAGGCCCAGCACGATGGCCGTGGTCAGCCAGCCGCCGAGGTTCTGCAGCAGCTCCCCCAGGCGCGAGCCGACCATGCCCTGGTCGGCCGTGGCGGCCGCCAGCGACTCGCCACTGACCAGCGCGCCGAGCAGGGCGACGAGCAGTTGCGCCGCCGCGACCACGGCGAGGCCCCCGATCACGCCCGCGCCGGCGTCGGTCAGACCGGCGCCGGACAGCGCGGTGGTGATCTGGCCGGTGCGCGGCGAGTCGGTGTCGGCCGGCTCGCCGTAGGCGGCCAGCACCGGACCGCGCAGGGAGCGCCGGCCGCGGACCAGCGGGACCGCCAGCCGGACGACGACCGTCAGCAGCACCGGGAGCAGCAGCGTCGTGCCGCTCGCGTGCCACACCAGCAGTGGCACGGCCTGCGGGACGGCACCGCCGCCGGCCAGGCGCTGTGCGGTGAACAGGGCGGCGCCGGAGGTGAACAGGGCGCCGAGGCCGAGGGCGAGCAGAGCGGTGGCGGGCCCGGCGAGGCCGCGCAGGGCGGTGGCGCTCGATCCGCCGAACCCGGTGTCCTGCGGATCCGGGGCGTCGGGGTCGGGGCTCGGGATGGTCAGCTTCCGGTCCACGGCCGTCGCCGCGTCACCGCGCCCGCGCCGCGCGAGCGTCAGCGCGACGCCCGTCAGCGCCGCGACCAGCACCAGCTGTCCCGCGACGAGGGCGGCGAAGCCGCGCTCCTCGCCCGGCAGGGTGCCCGTGGCCAACCACTCGGGCCGGTTCCAGGCCGCGTCGGCCAGGACGAACACCGTCAGGGCGCCAGCGACGGCCAGCACCACCCGGGGCGGCAGCACGTCCGCGCCGGTGCCGAGGCCCGCCAGCAGCAGCGCACCGAGGACGACGAGCAGCACCAGCAGCGCGATGCCCGGCCAGGAGCGCTGCGGATCGGCCTGCCGGTCGTGGGCGATGACCGGCACGAGCACCGTCCAGGCGACGGTGAGCAGTCCGGCGGCCAGGTGCAGCGGCCGGAGCCGGCCTACCGAGGTGACGCCGTACCAGAAGCCGTCCCGCTCCATCTCGATGGGCGCGTCGCCGGTGCGCGGCGCCGACATCGGGCGGACCCGCTCGTAGCTGCTCCAGGTCATCCGGGCCAGGCGGCCGAGCCCGGCCAGCAGGGCCAGCGGCAGCAGTGCGGCGACGGCCAGGCGACGACCCGGCTGCCCCCACCAGCCGCCGTGGCCGCCGAGTGCGAACACCGCCCACGAGTGGTGTGCGACGCAGGCGGAGTCCGCGGCGCACTGCCAGGCCGCCAGGTCCATCGCGATCTCGCACGCGGCGGCGGTCAGCAGCACCGTGAGGGAGACGGCCAGCAGGCGGGCCAGGGCCGAGTAGGCGCGGTAGAGGCGGAGGTTGCCGGCCCGGGCGCCGGCGGCGCCGGGCGGGCGCATCCAGTGCACCAGGTTGGCGAACATGAACGGCAGCAGCAGGAGCCACAGCGCCCGGCTGGCAGCGCCCGAGGTGAGCTTGGCCCAGGAGTAGGCCTCCAGCACCGCGTCTCCCGCGTAGTCCTGCGGCCGCTGCTCGGCGTCCTGGTCGGGCCAGCGGCGGTAGGTGCCGGACATGGAGTCGCCGGTGATCTGCTTCAGGTGCGGGCTCTCCAGCATCGCCTCCGGCGTCGTCCCGCCCACGCCGTGGACGAGCAGTTCCAGCCGCAGTGGGGCCGTGCCTGCCGTGCCCGCCTCGCCCGGTGCGCGCTGTGCCGGGAGCACGGCGTCCCCCCCGGTCTCCACCGCTGCCGCGCTGCTCACTGCTCCGTCCATCCCCGCCCGCCCTCGTCCATCCGTCCGCCCCGCGAAGGTCCTGCCGATATGCTGCCGCTTCCCGCGCATCCGTACAGCACTTTCGCGCCACGGATCCCGCGGTCATGACAGGATGGCGCGAACACGGACGGCTCGCGCCGTCGCGAGCGGAGAGGACGGGGGCCGGGTGGCCGAGAACAGCGGTCTGCTGGCGGAGCAGCGACGAGCCCTGATCCTGGACGAGGTGCGGCGCCGGGGCGGCGTCCGCGTCAACGAGCTGACCCGCAAGCTCAACGTGTCCGACATGACGATCCGTCGGGATCTGGACGCGCTGGCCCGGCAGGGGATGCTGGAGAAGGTCCACGGCGGCGCGGTGCCGGTGCTGGAGGCCAGCACCCACGAGCCCGGCTTCGAGGCCAAGTCGGCGCTGGAGCCCAGTGCCAAGGAGGAGATCGCCGCGGCCGCCGCCCGGCTGGTCGCCCCCGGCAGCGCGGTGGCCCTCTCCGGCGGCACCACCACCTACGCCCTCGCCCACCACCTGGTCCGCATCGAGGCGCTGACCGTGGTGACCAACTCGGTGCGGGTGGCCGACGTGTTCGAGCACGCGGCCCGCCAGGGCACCGCGGCGGCCCAGCCCGCCACCGTCGTGCTGACCGGCGGTGTCCGCACGCCCTCCGACGCCCTGGTCGGCCCGATCGCGGACCGGGCGATCCGTTCGCTCCACTTCGACCTGCTCTTCCTCGGCTGCCACGGCATCTCGCTGGAGGCCGGACTGTCCACACCGAACCTGGCCGAGGCGGAGACCAACCGCAGCTTCGTCGCGGCGGCCCGTCGGGTCGTGGCGGTCGCGGACCACACCAAGTGGGGCACGATCGGCCTGTCGACCTTCGCCTCGCTGGCCGAGATCGACACCCTGGTGACCGACGCGGGCCTGCCGGTGGAGATCCGCAGCGCGGTCGCGGAACAGGTCCGCGAGGTCGTCATCGCCGGCTGAGCCGGTGTGACGCAGACCGCCTTCAACATGTGACGGGGCGTCATCTATGCTGCCCCCAGCCTGACCAGTGCCAGCCTGACCCAGTGAAAGAGAGGTGCCCGGTGGGCGTACGTCTCTCCCCGGTGACGACGGATTTCCTCCAGTCGGCTCCGCTGCGAATCGTCGTCACCCAGCGCCTCGGCGCGTCCCGCGAGGCGCTCTTCCGCGAGCTGACGCAGGACGCGTCGACGTGGCCGCAGTGGTGGCACGAGGTCTCCCGGGCCGCCTACACCGGTCCTGGGCCCTACGGCGTGGGGGCGGGCCGCGCGGTGTCGCTGCGCGGTGGGGTGCGCTTCGTGGAGAGCGTGCTGGTCTGGGACGAGCCCGAGCGCTTCGTCTACCGCATCGAGGAGACCAACGTCCCCGGCGCGCACGCCTGGATGGAGGAGTGGCTGCTCACCCCCGGCCAGGGCGAGGGCACCACGCTGCGGTTCACCATGGCGATCGAGGGCCACGCGGCGCTCGAACTGCCGCTGCAGGCCGTCCGCCCCATGGTGATGCGCTCCATCCGGCGCGCGATGCGCCGCCTCGAGGCCCGCGCCCAGCAGGCGGGGTAGGTTTCCGCGCGGCCCTGGAGAAGCACATCCGCCGCGCAACCGCCCTCGTCGCGACAGCCTCCGACTCCGTCGGTCCTCTCCTCGGCGGACTGCTCTTCGGCGCCAAGGGTCCTGTCCACCACCTGCACTGGCTGGTCGTCAGCGCGGAGGCCCGCGGCACGGGCGTCGGGCGGGCGCTGGTCGACGAGGCGGTGCGAAGGTTCGGACGGGCGCCGGGTGGCATCGAGGTGGTCACCTTCGGCGCGGACCATCCGGGCGCGGTGACCAGCGGCGCGCGCGTCTTCTACGAGCGGCTGGGCTTCACGCCCGGCGAGGCCGCCGAGAACGGCCCCGAGGACGGTTCGCGCCAGGTGTACCGACGCTCCGTGTGAATTCACCCTCCGTGCACGGAATGCACGGCCCGGCGACCCGGTTGTGGCAGACACGCGACCGCCGTCGCGTGCACCACACGATCGACCCGGAAGGCTGTTCCATGAAGATCGGCATCATCGGCGCGGGCAACATCGGCGGCAACCTGACCCGGCGGCTGACCGCCGTGGGCCACCAGGTCTCGGTGGCCAACTCCCGCGGCCCCGAGACACTCTCGGAGCTCGCCCGGGAGACCGGCGCCACGCCCGTCACCGTCGCCGACGCGGCACGCGGCGCGGAGCTGGTGATCGTGACGATCCCGCTGAAGAACCTCCCGGACCTGCCGAAGGACCTCCTGGCCGCCGCCGCGCCCGGCTTCGTGGTGATCGACACCAACAACTACTACCCGCAGCAGCGCGACGGCCGGATCGACGGGATCGAGGACGGCGGCCTGACCGAGAGCGCCTGGGTGGCCCAGCAGCTCGGCCACACCGTGGTGAAGGCCTTCAACGGCACCTTCGCCGCCGACCTGCTGGAGCGCCCGCTCCCCGCCGGTGCCCCCGACCGCCAGGCGCTGCCCGTCGCGGGCGACGACGAGGCGGCGAAGAAGCTGGTCCGCACGGTGATCGACCAGATCGGCTTCGACACCGTCGACGCGGGCACCCTCGACGAGTCCTGGCGCCAGCAGCCGGGCACCCCCGTCTACGGGCTCCGCGCCGGCGTCGACGCCGTGACCAAGGCCCTCGCCGAGGCCTCCCCGCAGCGCACCCCGGACTTCCAGGGTTAGGCCCTGTCAGCTCACTCGCCGGTCCACTCGCCCGTCTCCAGGACCTTGTCCAGGACGCCGAGATAGGGGGCGATGTCCAGACCCTGCTCGGCGAGCCAGGCGTCGGAGTAGTACTTGTCGAGGTAACGGTCGCCCGGGTCGCAGATCAGCGTGACGACGCTGCCGCGCTGCCCGGCGGCCTTCATCTCGGCGACGATGCGCAGTGCGCTCCACAGGCCCGTGCCGGTGGAGCCGCCGGGCTTGCGGCCCATCGCACGCTCGAGCATCCGCACGGCGGCGACGGTCGCCGCGTCCGGGACCTTCATCATCCGGTCGATCGCGCCCGGCACGAAGCTCGGCTCGACACGGGGGCGGCCGATGCCCTCGATGCGGGAGCCGCAGTCGCAGGTGACGCTGCAGTCGCCGCTGACCCAGCCGTCGAAGAAGGCGGAGTTCTCCGGGTCGGCGACGCAGACGCGGGTGTCGGCGCCGATGTAGTGCACGTAGCGGGCGAGCGTCGCCGAGGTGCCGCCGGTGCCGGCGGTCGCCACGATCCAGGTCGGCTCGGGGAAGCGCTCCTGGGCCATCTGGTGGTAGATCGACTCGGCGATGTTGTTGTTGCCGCGCCAGTCGGTGGCCCGCTCGGCGTAGGTGAACTGGTCCATGTAGTGCCCGCCGGACTCGGCCGCGAGTCTGGTGGAGACCTCGTAGATCGTGCGGGTGTCGTCGACCAGGTGACAACTGCCACCCTGGGCCTCGATCAGCGCGATCTTCTCGGCGCTGGTGCTGCGCGGCATCACCGCGATGAACGGCACCCCGATCAGCGCGGAGAAGTACGCCTCGGAGACGGCCGTCGACCCGCTGGACGCCTCCACGACCGGCCGGCCCGGCCGGATCCAGCCGTTGCACAGGGCGTGCAGGAACAGCGAGCGGGCCAGGCGGTGCTTGAGCGAGCCTGTCGGGTGGGTGGACTCGTCCTTGAGGTACAGGTCGACTCCCCACTCCTCCGGGAGCGGGAAACGCAGCAGGTGCGTGTCGGCCGAGCGGTTGGCGTCCGCCTTGACCTTCCGGACCGCCTCCTTCAGCCAGGTGCGGTAGTCGGCGTCAGTGCGGTCCACGTCCAGGGTCTTCACGGCGTGCTGCTTTCGTCGTTTTTCGTCGTGCGAGTCGTCCTGCTTCGCATCGTAACGTGGCCTACATCACAACAAATGCTTGGATGATCCCGAAGTCCGCCGCATGATCCGCGACCCGCTGCGTCCGAATGCTTACCCTGGGCTCACATTCGGGGCAGGATGTCAGAAGTTGCGCTCCCGGGCGAACCGGGAAACGCTGGTCGTATCACGGAATGCTTCTCATTGCTCACTCTTCGAAGTCGACCGACCGCCGCTCGCGGAAGGGACGGAAGGAGTCGGAAGCGCGATGGAGGACATGGACCGGCGCTACGAACTGCGCCTCACCGCCGAACCGAGCAGGTTCGCGGTGGTCCGCAGAATCGTGCAGGCGCACCTGCGGCACTGGCATCTCGCCGCCGTCACGGACCAGACACTTCTGGGCATCACCGAACTGCTGGCCAACGTGTACCAGCACGTGGGCCCGACCGCCCCGTGCACGTTGCGCCTGCGCGCCGACACGGACACCCTGACCGTCGAGGTCTGCGACAACTCCCCCGACCTGCCGCAGGCCCGCAGCCCCGAACCCCTGGACTCGGGCGGACGCGGGCTGTCGATCGTGGCGGCGCTGTGCAAGGAGTGGGGCGCGCAGCTGGCCGACACGGGCAAGACGGTCTGGTTCACCGTGGCCACGTCCCCGGTCCCGGCCCCGGCGCTGCTGGCAGCGGTCCCCCTGGCGGTGGACGTCCCCGCGGGAGCGCTCGAACCGGTTTTGGCGGACTGAGTTCGCTCCCGCCTCGGGCTGCAGCACGCCAGGGGCGCGGGGAACTGCGCGACAAGCCACCCTGTGCGGCTGGTCCCCCAAGTTCAGGGCCGTCCGCACAGGGTGGTTGCTCGCGCCCACGCTGGGGGCACCTCCCGGCCGAAGGCTGAGGGAGGAGCCGCACAAGCAGAGCCCCGCGCCCCTGGAGGCGCGACTACGCCGTCGTCGTATCCGTCCCGTTGAGGACGTCGAGGCGCTGGCGGTACTCGAACTCGTCGATCTCGCCGTTCGCGTAGCGCCGGTTGAGGGTCTCCAGCGGGGAGGGCGCCGGGCCCTGCTGCGGGGGGCCTCCCCACGGCGAGCCCGCGCGCGGGCCGAAGGGGACGTCCCGGCGCGGCCCCCGCACGCCCCTGCGCCACAGGACGCGGCGGACGACGGTGAACGCGCCGATCCAGAACAGGGGCACCAGCAGGATCCACGGGCCGGGTCCGCCGTGCCAGCCGTCGGCCAGGAAGGTGTTCATCTCGCGCTCCTCAGTGGTCAGTACTCGGTACTGAAGAGACTCCTCCGCGGCCGACGGCAAAACGTCGCCTCCCGGGGGACACCTGCGCTGCTCCCCCGGGAGTACGGCTCAGCCCGTCGCGGCGAGTTGGGGGTCCGCGAGGACCGGCGCCCAGGCCAGCTCCGCCGCGCCGGCCAGCTCCGGGGCGGCCAGCTCCGCCGCGCGCAGCGGCACGCAGCCGAAGCGGCCCCAGTGCGCGCGGCCCGCGACCGTCTCGGGCAGCAGCTCGGGCGCCCCCGCCAGCAGCGCGCTGTGGAAGGGGCCCAGGACGACCCGGTCGGGGTTGAGGATGTCGACGACGGCGGCGATGCCGTGGCCGAGCCGGACCGCGACGTGGTCCACCGCGGCCCGCGCCGCGCGATCGCCCGCGCGGGCCGCGGCCAGGATCGCGTCGACCTCGGCGAGGGGGGCGTTCGCGGGGAGCCCGTACGCCGTCAGGAGTGCGGGCGGGCCGGCCTCGACGTCGAGGCAGCCGCGGCGGCCGCAGCGGCACTGGAGGCCGTCCGGATCGACCGTCAGCTGGCCGATCTCCAGGGCGAGCCCGGTGCTGCCGGTGTGCAGGCGGCCGTCGACGACGAGCGCGCCGCCGACGCCCTCGTGGCCGGCGGTCACGTACAGCAGGTTGCGGGCGCCGCGGCCCGCGCCGTGGCGGTGTTCGGCGAGCGCGGCGAGATTGGCGTCGTTGGCGACGGCCGGGGCGACGCCGGGCGGGAGGAGCAGACCGGCGTCGCGCAGGGCCTCCTCCCACAGCTCGCCGATGGGGGTACCGGTGGGCCAGCCCAGGCAGGCGGAGATGACGGCCAGGCGCTCCGGCTCGGTGACGGGCGTGGGCGCGGCCAAGCCCGCGCCGACACAGCGGCGCGGGCTCGCGGCGAGCAGCCGCATCGCCTCGTCGGCGATGGTGCGCAGGACCACGCGCGGGTCGGTGTCGCGCGGCAGGCGCGCGAGGGGGAGGTCGAGGGGCTGTCCGAGGCGGCCGCCGAGGCCGGCCAGGGCAAGGGTGAAGCCGTCCGTGTGCAGCTGGGCGGCGAGGACCACGGGGCCCTGCGGGTCGATCTCCAGGCGGTGCGAGGGGCGTCCGCGCCCGGCGCCGACGGGGCGGGCGTCGACGGTGATCAGCCGCAGTGCCTCCAGCTCTGCGGTGATCGCACCGACCGTGGTGCGGGTGACGCCGAGTGCGCCGGTCAGCGCGGAACGGGTGGGTGCGGCGCCGGTGTGGATCAGCTCGAGTGCGGGCCCGAGCGCGGCGCGGCCCCGATCGGGGCTTGTCTGGGTCTGCGTCACGCTTCTATTATGAATTTGTGCCGCAGATAGACAAAATGGAGTCGACTTCTTCCGTCACCTCCACCCCCGAACCCACCACCCGCTGGCCTGCCGCCCGCATCGCGCTGACCGGGTTCTTCGCGCTCGACGGCTTCCTGTTCGCCGGGTGGGTCGTCCGCATCCCCGAGATCAAGGCGCAGGTGCACGCCTCGCCCGCGCTGCTCGGCCTCGCCCTGCTCTGCGTCTCCGCCGGCGCGGTCGCCGCGATGGGGCCGGTCGGCCGGCTCTGCGTCCGCCACGGCAACCACGCGGTGACCGTCGCCGCCTCCCTGCTGCTCTGCGCCTCCGTCGCGCTGCCACCGCTGACGCACTCGGTGCTGGCCCTCGGGCTGGTCCTGCTGCTCTTCGGCGCGGGGTACGGGGCGATGAACGTCGGCATCAACAGCGCCGCGGTGGACTTCGTCCGCGCGGCGGAGCGGCCGGTCATGCCCTCCTTCCACGCCGCGTACAGCCTCGGCGGCCTCCTCGGGGCGACCCTCGGCGGGCTACTGGCACCGGTGCTGACGCCCACCCAGCATCTGGGCCTGCTGGCGGTCGGCGGGCTCGCCGTCACCGCCTGGGCGGGCCGGGTGCTGCTGCGCCACGAGGTCCCCCACGCCGCCGCGCCCGCCGGCGCGGCGTCCGCGCCCGGGTCCGCGCCGGGCGTCGCACTGCTGGTCGTCCTGCTGGGCGTGGTCGCCCTGTGCGACGCCTACGGCGAGGGCGCGATGGCCGACTGGGGGGCCCTGCACCTGCGGCAGGACCTGCACGCCTCCTCGGCGATCGCCGCGACGGGCTTCGCCGTCTACTCGCTGACGATGACGATCGGCCGTCTCAGCGGCACCCGCCTCGTCGAACGCTTCGGCCCGACCAAGCTCCTGGTCGCGGGCGCGGCCGTCGCCTCCGTCGGCATGGTCGCGGCCGCCGTGAGCCCCTCCCTCCCGCTCGCCCTCGCGGGCTTCCTGCTGGTGGGGCTGGGGCTGGCCAACATCTTCCCGCTCGCCATCGACCGCGCGGGCTCCCTGCGCGGCCCCCGCGGCGTCGCCACCGCCTCCACCCTCGGCTTCGGCGGCATGGTCGCCGGCCCCCCGATCATCGGCTTCCTCGCCCAGGGGCTCGGCCTGCCCCTCGCGTTGCTCTCCGTCGCCCTCCTGATCGCCCTCGCGGGCGTCTCGGCCCTGGTCGTCCGCGCGAAGGCGTGAGCCACTCTCCCGGGCGACAACCCGGCGTCACACGCTCGCGGCCGACGCGCTGCCCGTGAGGACCGAGTTGGCCTTCGTGACGGCCTGGTCGAAGTAGGACTTGGCGGTCTGCGGGGAGTCGCCCGCGACCTCGAGGTAGAGGTAGACCATGGCGACGGTGGGACCGAGGCGGTCGACCGCGAGGTAGCCGTTGACCGGGACGCCCTCGACCGTGCCGGACATGTGCTTGGCCGTGGTGCCCGTCGAGCCCATGTCGAAGTCGGTGAGCTGGAAGGGCACTTGGGTGGTGCCCGTGGGGAAGTTCAGCTGCTTGCAGCCGCGGAGGGCGTCGACCACCGCCGGGTAGTTGCGGTCCAGCACCGACTGCGGGCGGGCGGAGAGGAACTCGCCGACGAACGGGCCGGCCTGGCCGCCCTGGAGGATCACCTGGGCGTCCGGCCCCTGGGCCGCGCCCGGGGACTTGGAGGGGATGGCGTTCATCAGGTCGGTCAGGGTGCTGCAGCCCGAGGGCGCCGAGGTGTCCGTCGGCGAGGACGTGTCATTGGGCTGCGCCGTGTAGTCGGGGCCCAGGTCCGAGGCCACCAGCAGGGCGCTCTGGAGCTGGTCCGCGCTCGGCACCGAGGACGAGGACGAGGCGGAGGAAGCCGCCGCGCCGACCGCGTTGCTGGTCGCGCTGGAGCTGCACCCGCTGAGGGCGGTCGCGAGGGAGAGGGAGGCGGCTACCGCCGCGAGCTGGACACGCATCTGGATACGCATGGAGCCCTCCTCGAAGCGAAGGTCCGGCGTGCAGGCGAATCCATCCCACTGTGCCATCCGCGTGCCCGGCGCGCCCGTCGAGCGGACGCCACCGGTCACGGCACCGGGTCGGGGTCCTCACGCGCTGCCTCGACCGCCTCGACCGCCTCGGGCGGGAGCTGGAGGTCCCAGCCGATCAGGGCGAGCAGTTCCTCGTGGGTGACGCCCTCGGGGATCGCGCGCGGCGCGGCGGTGCGGATGGGCGGCTGCCAGCCCTCCGCCTCGGTCCAGCGGCGGACGGGCTTGGCGGGGGCGCCCGCGACGACCGTGTTGTCCGGGACGTGGCCGCGCACGACCGCGTTGGCCGCGACGACGACGTTGCGGCCGATGTCCGCACCGGGCAGGATCACCGCGCCCGTGCCGATCCAGCTGCCCGCGCCGATCCGCACCGGCTCGTTGCGGGGCCACTGCTTGCCGATGGGCGTGTGCGGGTCGTCGTAGGAGTGGTTCTGGTCGGAGATGTAGACGCTCGGCCCCGTCCAGACGTTGTCCTCGATGACGATCGACTGGTGCGCGACGATGTTGCTGTCACGGCCGATGACGCAGCCGTCGCCGATGCGCAGGATCGGCTCGTCGCCGAGCCGCAGGCCCGGGGCGAAGCCGGCCGACAGGGACACCCGCTCGCCGATGATGCAGTAGCAGCCGATCGCGATCGCGTGCTCGTTGAAGATCGTCCCCTGCGGGAAGGCCAGCTTCGTGCAGGGGCCGAGCTCGGCGAAGCGCAGCGGACCGGGCTGCTCGGCACTGATCGCGCCGGCCTCCCGGACCCAGGCCCAGCCCCGGTGGACCACGCGGGAGGCCAGGCCACGGCCCCGGCGGCGTATCTTGTCGGCGAACGGCATGCGCCTACGTTAACCGGTCGGTAACCACGTGCGAGGCGAGGGCTGCGTCACAGCCGCGCGCCCACGGGGCTATTCGGTGGCCCAGCGCGGCGGGCGGCGCTCCAGGAAGGAGAGCATCCCCTCGCGGGCCTCCTCGGAGCCGAACAGCAGCGCGGACTGCGCCACCATGGACTCGCCGTCGCGCTCGAAGACGCGCAGCACCTCGGCGGTGACCAACCGCTTGCTCTCGGCCAGGCCCTGCGGGCTGGCCTTGCGGAACGCGTCCAGGATGCTCGCCAGCGGCTCCTGCGGGTCCGCGCACGCCTCGCTGACCAGGCCGATCCGCTGGGCCTCGGCGGCGTCGAAGACGGAGCCGGTCAGGTACCAGCGGGAGGCTCCGCGCGGGTCGAGGCGCGGCAACAGCGGCAGCGAGATGACGGCGGGCGCGAGGCCGAGCCGCACCTCGGTGAAGGCGAAGGTCGACTTCGGACCGGCCAGCACGATGTCGCAGGCGCCGAGCAGGCCGAGGCCGCCCGCGCGCACGTGGCCGTCGACGGCGGCGACGACCGGCTTCGGGGACTCCAGCACGCTGCGCATCGCGGTGACCAGGCGGCGCGGGTTGGCAGTCGGGTCACCGCCGGTGGCCTCGGAGAGGTCCGCGCCGGAGCAGAAGGTGCCGCCGGTGTGGGTGAGCACGACGGCGCGGACGGCGGCGTCCTTGGCGGCCTCGGCCAGGCCCTGCTCCAGCTCCGCGACCAGCCGCGAGGAGAGGGCGTTGCGGTTGGCTGGCGAGTCGAGCGTCAGCGTCACGATGCCGCGGTCGACGGCGTATCGGACCAGCGGCTCTGCGTCGGAGGTCATCGGTGCGAGTCCTTCCCGGTTACAGCGCCTGCCACGACCCTGTGGCGGCGCAGGGCCAGCCTATGCAGCGGGGGTGCCTCGCGACACTGCTCTTCGATCGTGACGCGCCTCACCGCCGCGGCCCCGCGCCGCTCCAGGCGCGCGAGTTCGCGTCGGCGCACCCGCGACCGGAGCAGGCGCTGCGTGAGCAGCGTCGCCGTTCCGGCGACGACGCTGCAGAGGCGTCTCCCTGGTGAGGGGAGGCGGATGCGCGGACGGATCAGCCGATGTCGCGCCGCCGCAGGCCCGCGAGTCCCGCACCGGCCAGCAGCGCGGACAGCAGCGTCAGCCACAGCAGCGGCTCGGCGTGGAAGACGGCGCCGGGCAGCTTGGGGATGTGCGTGAACGGCGTCAGGTCCAGCAGCCACTGACCGGCGTTCAGCGCCGGGCCGAGGTAGGCGATGAAGAGCAGCACGCCCAGCACGCCCCACGCGGCCGAGGTCCACTGCGGCAGCAGCCCGAACAGCGCGACGGTCACGGCGGCGAACACCCACACCGCCGGCAGTTGCACCAGCCCCGCGACCAGCAGCCTGCCCGTCCAGCCCGGCACGTCCCCGAACACGACGCCCGCGCCCAGCCCCGCGGTCAGGCCGCCCACGAGCAGCAGCACGGCGGAGCCGAGCAGCGGGTGGAGCAGGTGGCCGCCCGCCCAGGCCAGGCGGCGGACGCCGCTCGCGAGCACGGGCTCGGCCCGGCCGGAGGTCTCCTCGCCGCGCAGCCGCAGGGCCGACTGGACGGCGTAGACGGCGGCGACCATCGCCAGCAGGTTCATCGAGGTGGCCAGGTAGGCGTTGGTGACCTGGCTGCTGCCGCCCATCCGCTGCACGATCTGCTCGACGTTGGCGCTGCTGGAGACGAGCTGGTCGACGCCCTTGCTGATGCCGCCGAGCAGCGCGCCGCCGATCGCGAAGCCGACGCTCCAGCCGATCAGGCTGCCGCGCTGGAGCCGCCAGGCCAGGCCCAGGGCGCTGCGCAGCGTGGACCCGGCGGCGGGCGGGCCGGGGCGCTGCGGCAGCAGACCGCCGCCGAGATCGCGCCGCCCGGCGAGCCAGTAGCCGATCCCGGTCTGCACGGCGCCCGCGAGGAGCAGCAGCGCCACGAGCCACCAGGCGTTTTCGTCGTAGGGGCGGACCCGCTCGGCCCAACCGAGCGGGGAGAGCCACACCAGCCAGCCCGGGCCGCCGTTGCCGGCCGCGTCTCCGGCGGCGCGCAGCAGGAAGGCGAGACCGAGGACGGCGCCGCCGATCCCGTTGGCCGCACGTCCGGTCTCGGTCAGCTGCGCGGCGACGGCGGCGACGCCCGCGAAGCAGGCGCCGCAGCCGAACAGCGCCGCGCCGAAGGCGAGCGAGCCGTTCAGTTGCTCGCCGCTCCCGGCCAGGAACGCGGCTGTGATCGCGCCGACGACGGCGGAGGCGGTCAGCGCGGCGCCGATCCCGGCAGCGAGCGGCGCGCCGCGTCCGACGGCTCCGGCGCCCAGCAGCTCCAGCCGTCCGGACTCCTCCTCGGCCCGGGTGTGGCGGGTGACCAACAGGACGCAGAGCAGCCCGAGCATCAGCCCGCCGATGCCGAGGATGCGCCAGGCCGTCAGGGCGCCGATGCTGCCGGTGTCGTAGACCGCCCCGTACAGGGCGCGCAGGGAGCCGTTGTCGTTGATGCTCGCGGCGAGTTGCTCGCGCGAGGCCGCGTCCGGGTAGAGCTTGCGGAAGGAGACGGCGGTACCGATGACGGAGGCCAGCAGCCCGTAGATCCAGCAGGCCAGCATGGTCCGGTCGCGGCGCAGCGCGAAGCGGAGCAGCGGGCCGCAACCGATGAGCGAGCCGGCGAGGTTCACGAGCCCACCTCCGCGCTGTCCGAGGACTCCGGCTCGTAGTGACGCAGGAACAGCTCCTCCAGCGTCGGCGGACGGCTGGTCAGCGAGCGCACGCCGGCGTCCGTGAGGGCGCGCAGCAGCGCGTCGAGGTGGTCGGTGTCGACCTGGCAGTGCAGCGTGGTGCCGCGCAGTTCGACGTCGTGCAGACCCGGCAGCGCGTCCAGGCCGGCGGGCGGCGCGGCCAGTTCGGCGGAGACGGAGGTACGGGTGAGGTGGCGCAGCCCGGCCAGCGTGCCGGTCTCGACGGTGCGACCGGCGCGGATGATGCTGACGCGGTCGCAGAGCGCCTCGACCTCGGAGAGGATGTGGCTGCTGAGCAGGACCGTCCGGCCCCGGTCGCGCTCCTCGGCGACGCAGGCGCGGAAGACCTCCTCCATCAGCGGGTCGAGCCCGGAGGTGGGCTCGTCCAGGATCAACAGCTCCGCGTCCGAGCAGAAGGCGGCGACGAGGGCGACCTTCTGACGGTTGCCCTTGGAGTACGTCTGGCCCTTCTTGGTCGGGTCCAGCTCGAACCGTTCCAGCAGCGACTTTCGGCGCGCGCGGTCGTCGCCGTTGCCGCGCAGGCGGCCCAGCAGGTCGATCACCTCGCCGCCGGTGAGCCCGCGCCACAGCGTCACGTCGCCCGGGACATAGGCGAGGCGCCGGTGCAGCGCGACCGAGTCGCGCCAGGGATCGCCGCCGAGCAGCGACACCTGCCCCGCGTCCGCCCGGATCAGCCCGAGCAGGACGCGGATGGTGGTGGACTTGCCCGCGCCGTTCGGGCCGAGGAACCCGTGCACCTCGCCCTCGGCAACGCTGAGGTCCAGTCCGTCCAGGGCGCGGGTGCGACCGAAGGTCTTCACCAGGCCGGACACGTCGATGGCCGTCGTCATGCCTCCGACGCTACACTGGTTTCAGGAATTCGTGAATATTAAGAATGTTCTGACGAGCCGCGACGATAGGGTGATCGCATGACGGCGGACCCGGACGAACTGCACGCGTACATCGAACGGTTCACGGGCGTGCTGACCGACAGCGGCTTCCCGCGCATGCCCGCCCGCGTCTTCGTCGCCCTGATGACCTCGGAGAGCGGCCGCCTGACCGCCGCCGAGCTCGCCGACACGCTGCAGATCAGCCCGGCGGCGGTCTCCGGCGCGGTGCGCTACCTGACCCAGTTCCAGCTGGTCGGGCGCGAGCGGGAGCCCGGCTCGCGGCGCGACCGGTACCGGGTCTTCGACCAGGTCTGGCGCGAGGCGATGCTCAACCGCGACTTCGTGCTGGGCCGTTGGCAGAACGCACTGGCCGAGGGCGTCCACCTGCTCGGCGAGGGCTCCGCCGCGTCCGCCCGGCTCGGCGAGTCGCTGCACTTCTTCACCTTCCTGCGCCGCGAGCTGCCCGCCCTGCTGGAGCGCTACCACCGCGAGCGGGAGGCCGCCCTCGACGACGGCGCGGCTCAGCTCGGCGCCGTTCAGCCCAGCCAGCCCGGCCGGACCAACCCCGACTCGTAGGCGAGCACCACCAACTGCGCCCGATCGCGGGCGCCGAGCTTCACCATCGTGCGGCTCACGTGCGTCTTCGCCGTCAGCGGGCTGACCACCAGCCGGCCGGCGATCTCCTCGTTGGTCAGCCCCAGGCCGACCAACGCCAGCACCTCGCGCTCCCGGTCCGTCAGCCGGGACAGCGCGGCCGGCTGCTCCGGCTCCTTCGACCGCGCGGCGAACTCCGCGATCAGGCGCCGGGTCACGCCCGGCGACAGCAGCCCGTCCCCCGCGTGCGCCGCCCGCACCGCGCGGACCAGCTCCGCCGGTTCGGTGTCCTTGACCAGGAACCCGGCCGCGCCCGAGCGCAGCGCCTCGAAGACGTACTCGTCGAGCTCGAAGGTGGTCAGCACGACGACCTTCACCTCCGCCAGCGCCGGGTCCGAGCAGATCTGCCGGGTGGCGGCAAGACCGTCCAGCTCGGGCATGCGGATGTCCATCAGCACCACGTCCGGCGCCAGCTCGCGGGCGCGGGCCACGGCCTGGACACCGTCGTCGGCCTCGGCCACGACGGTGATGTCCGACTGGGCGTCCAGCAGCGCCCGGAAGCCGGCGCGCACCAGCTGCTGGTCGTCGGCGAGCAGTACCCGGATCATCCTCGTCCCTCTCAGCCTTCGTCTTCGGCCCGTACCGGCAAGGGTAGTTCGGCGTGCACCCGGAACCCGCCCGAGGCCGTCGGCGCGGCCTCGAGCGAGCCGCCGAGCGCGCTCGCGCGCTCGCGCATGCCCACCAACCCGCTGCCGCTCCCGCCCGCGCGGGCACCGCCCGCCGTCGAGGCCGGCCCCGGGTCCTCCAGCGTCAGCAGCAGCCGGTCGGCCCGGCGGTGGTCGAGCGTCACCTCGGCCACCCGGGCCGAGGAGTGCCGCAGCACGTTGGTCAGGCCCTCCTGCACGATCCGGAATGCGGCCAGGCCGACGCCGGACGGCAGCACTCGCTTGGTCCCCTCGCGGTGGACGGTGACCGTCAGCCCTGCGGCGGCGGCCTGCCGCACGAGCTCGTCCAACCGCTCCAGGTCCGGCGCGGGGCTGCGCGGCGCGGCGGGCGTCACGGTCGCAGCAGCGCCCGTCGTCGCGGTGGGCGTGCGCAGCGAACCGAGGACCTGGCGCACCTCCCCCAGGGCTTCCTTGCTCGTCTCCTTGATGGTCCGCAGCGCGGTCCGCGCCTGTTCCGGATCATCGTCGATCAGCTCCAGGGCCACCCCGGCCTGCACGTTGATCAGCGAGATGCTGTGGGCGAGCACGTCGTGCAGCTCCCGGGCGATGGCGAGCCGCTGCTCGTCCGCGATCCGCGCCTCCCGCTCCGCCCGGGCCTGGCGCCACTGCTGCCGCCGCTCGATCCGGGTCCGCATCAGCTCGGCGAAGACCACGACCACCAGCAGCCAGGCCAGCAACCCCAGCTCGAACGGCCAGCTCAGCGCGTGGGTGAACGAGTTCGCCACAACATGCGCGACGTAGAGCGCCCCCAGGCTGATCCACGCCGCGCGCCGCCGGTCGGCGAGGACCGCCGACACGTAGGCGATCACCACACTGAGCACGATCGGCCCGTACGGGTAGCGCAGCAGCAGGTACGCCCCCGCGACCGCCGCCGTCCCCGCGCACACCGGCACCGGCCACCGCCGCCGGAACAGCAGCATCGCCGGCCCGGCCAGCAGCAGCACCGTCGCGAGCGCGTCGAGCGGCCGCGTGCTGCCGCCCGTGTGGTGCCGCGCGACCGCGTGCGTCCCCACGACCTGGACGAACCCGACCACGATCGGCAGCACGAGGAGCGGCCGCTGGCGGCTCCGACGGAATCTCATGAGGGAACCGTATGCCCGGTGATCGTCCCGGGGCGTCCCCTCGACGCGGTGCGGCCGGGTACTCCCCCGGGAGTAGCGGTCAGCGGCCGGTCAGTGCGCGGTCAGCCTCCTCCACGAACGTGAAGGTCATCGCCGGACGGCAAGCGGCCGGCGGAACGGAGGAGACCGAGATGAGCACCCTGCGGAACCTGCAGAACAAGACGGCCCTGGTCACCGGCGGCTCGCGCGGCATCGGCCGCGGCATCGCGCTGCGCCTGGCGGCGGACGGCGCCCGGGTCGTCGTCCACTACGGCTCCGACGCGGCTGCGGCGAAGGAGACCGTCGCCCGGATCGAGGCCGCCGGGGGCGAGGCCTTCGCGGTGCAGGCGTCCTTCGGGACCGAGGGCGCGGTCGACTCCCTCTTCGCGCAGCTGGGCGAGGACGTGGAGCTCGACATCCTGGTCAACAACGCCGGGATCGGTTCGGCGCGGGGCATCGCCGAGGTCACCGAGGTCGAGATCAACCGCCTGCTCGCGGTGAACGTCACCACCCCGCTGCTGGTCGTCCAGCGCGCGATCCCGCTGCTGCGGGACGGCGGACGGATCATCAACATCGGCTCGGTGGCGAGCCGGATGGCGGTCCCGCTCCAGATCGGTTACACGGCGTCCAAGGCCGCGCTCGAGTCCCTCGCCCCCAGCCTCGCGATCGACCTCGGCCCGCGCGGCATCACCGTCAACACGGTCGCCCCCGGGGTCGTCCGCACGGACATGACCGCGCACTTCCTCGCCGTCCCGGAGCTGGCCGCGGGCGTCGAGTCCGTCGCCTGCCTCGGCCGCATCGGCGAGGTCGAGGACGTCGCCGACATCGTCGCCTTCCTCGCGGGCCCCCAGTCCCGCTGGATCACCGGCCAGACCCTCGACGCCTCCGGCGGCACCTGGCTCGGCCCGATGCAGCCTGCCGCATAGGCGGACGGGACGTCGCAGCACACCAGGGACGCGAGGAACTGCGCGAGCAACCACCCTGTGCGGATGGCCCTGCGCGTCGAGGACCATCCGCACGTCGGTGGCTTGTCGCGCCCACGCAGGGGGCACCTCCCGGCCGAAGGCTGGGGGAGGAGCCGCATATCGGCAGAGCCCCGCGCCCCTGGCGGCTGCGCCGCCTCAGGCGGCTACCGGCTGCCGCCGCGGGTCAGGAACGCAATCGTCTCGCGGGTCAGTCCGTACTCGTGGGTGAGCCGGGCGAACGTCGTGTGGCCCTGGGTGACGCGGGCGAAAGCCCGCCACGCCGGGCGGAAGGTGAGGACGGCGGCATGGAACGCGGCGGGGCGGCGTTCGAACGCGGAAAGCATCCTCCGGCCGACGACCATCTCCTCGCCCAGGCCCGCGCGGATGTCGAACGTGTACCCGAGTGCCTCCCGGCGGACCCCCGCCGCGCCGGCCGCCGAGGCCATCCGCGCGGCCCACCGGCCCGCCAGCCGGCCCGACCGCAACGCGTACGAGATCCCCTCGCGGGTCCACGGCTCCAGCAGACCCGCCGCGTCGCCCGCGACCAGCACGCGGCCACGCGACAGGGGCGACTCCTCCGCGCGGCAGCGCGTGAGGTGCCCGGACTCGACGCTCGGCTCGAAGCCCGCCAGGCCCAGGCGCTCGATGAAGTCCTTCAGATACGCGCGCGTCTCCGCGCCCTTGCCGCGGGCCGCGATCACGCCCACGGTCAGACTGTCGCCCTTGGGGAAGACCCACCCGTACGAACCCGGCAGCGGGCCCCAGTCCAGCAGCACCCGGCCGCGCCAGGTCTCGGCGACGGCGGGCGGGACCGGGATCTCCGCCTCCAGGCCGAGGTCCACCTGGTCGAAGACCACCCCGACGTGCGCGCCGACCCGCCCCGCGCTCCCGTCCGCGCCGACCACGGCGCGGGCCTTGACGACGCGTCCGTCCTGCAGCGCGACCAGCGCGAGGCCGCCGTCGGCCTCGTCGGGCTGGGAGACGCCGGTGACGGTGACGCCGGTGACCAGGGAGGCGCCCGCCTTCTCCGCGGCCTGGACCAGGCCGTGGTCGAACTCGTCGCGGTTGACCAGGCCGAACAGCATCCGCTTGGAGCGCCGGGTGCGCTCGTACCGCCCGCCGAGGGTGAAGGTGATCGCGTGGACGCGGTCCTTCAGCGGGAGCGCGAAACCGGGCGGGAGCGTGTCCCGGGAGGGGCCGATGATGCCTCCGCCGCAGGTCTTGTAGCGGGGCGGGGCCGCCTTGTCGAGGATCAGCACGCGCGTCGCCCCGGCGTCGGCCGCCGCGTAGGCGGCCGAAGCACCGGCCGGGCCCGCGCCCACGACGACGACGTCCCAGACGCCACCGAGCTCGTCGTCGAGCGCGTCCAGCGGCGCATCCGGCAGGATTTCGATCTCATCTGCGCCGCGGCGCTGGTTCTCGCTCACGATCGGTCATATTACTGGCGTGTCCCCGCCGCAGCGCGGACAGAGCCCACCCGGCCGCGCCCAGCGCGGCGCCCGCTCCACCGCCGAAGCTGACGGCGCCGACGAGATCGTTCCCGCTCATCCGCCTCCCGGCGTGGCGGGACCGGTCGCGCCACAGCCGATGGCCGGCGCCGAGCAGGGTCGAGGCGGCAACGACGACCCGGCCGGCCACCGCTGCGTCGTCGACCGGCGCGCCGGCCGCCGGGGTCTCCGCGAGCGGTCGTCGGGCCGCGACGGCGAGGGCCGCCAGACCGGCCGCCGAAGTGGTCCACTGCAGCGCCTGGTAGACGGGCATCCGGCCGGCGATCCGGTGTCCGAGAGCGGGCCAGTGGCGCTCACCCCAACGGCCGTGGTGCGTGAACGCGTCCCACGCCACATGGGTGAAGGCCCCGATCGCGGCGGAGGCCGCGAACCATGCGGCGTCGGCGGGCCGCAGGTCGGCGGGCTTGCGCGCCGGGCCGGTCAGCGCGTCGACCCGTCCGGCCAGCGGCTGCGGCAACAGGGCGACGACGGGTTCGCGCAGCAGCCCGTACCAGGCGCCGGCGAGCCCGGCGGCGAGGGCGACGTCGAGGGTCGGGACGGCCCAGGCCCGGTGCGTGGACCGGCCCAGGCCGTAGCTGCCGGGCAGCGGGCTGTCGAGAAAGAACGGCAGATCCGGCGCGAGTGACCCGGCGACCAGACCGGTCGCGATCAGCGGGCCGCGCCCGCGCCCTTCACGCAGCAGCGGCAGCACGGCGGCGGGGTGGCTGAAGGTGAACGGCACGCGGTCCATCCTGACACGGCGCGGACGGCCGGTTCCGCGCGTCGGGTGGGCGGCGCGATGTCCGAAAATCGAGGGACCCGACCCCTGATCGCTCCGTAGGGTCGAGCGTCATGGTGGCTTTCTATCCTCCGACCCATCCCTACGACAGCGGGTACCTCGACACCGGGGACGGCAATCGCATCTACTACGAGCAGTACGGCAGTCCGCAGGGCAAGCCCGCGCTCAACGTCCACGGCGGCCCGGGTTCCGGCGCGACCAGGAGGCCGACGAGGGCCTGGGACCCCGAGCGCTACCGGGTCATCCGGTTCGACCAGCGCAACTGCGGTCGCAGCACTCCGCACGCCAGCGACCCGGCGGCGGACATGAGCCTGAACACCACCCAGCACCTGATCGACGACATGGAGCGGCTGCGCGAGCACCTCGGCATCGAGAAGTGGCTGCTGAACGGTGCCTCCTGGGGCTCCACACTCGTCCTGGCCTACGCCCAGCAGCACCCGGAACGGGTCAGCGAGATGGTCATCCCCGCCGTCACCACGACCCGCCGCGCCGAGATCGACTGGCTCTACCGCGGTGCGGGCCGCTTCTACCCCGAGGCCTGGGACCGGTTCCGCGACGCGGTCCCCGAGCAGGAGCGGGACGGCGACCTGCTGGCGGCCTACGCGCGGCTGATGGAGAACCCGGACCGGGCCGTCCGGGAGAAGGCCGCCCGCGAGTGGCTCGCCTGGGAGGACGCGGTCATCTCGAACGAGCCCAACGGCACGCCGGGCATGTACAGCGACCGCGAGGTCGACGACCAGATCGCGTTCGTGCGGATCTGCGCCCACTACTTCGGCAACGGCGCGTGGCTGGAGGAGGACCAGTTGCTGCGCAACGCCCACAAGCTGGCCGGGATCCCGGGGGTGCTGGTGCACGGCCGTCACGACATGGGCAGCCCGGTGCAGACGGCGTGGGAGCTCGCGAAGGCCTGGCCCGGCGCGCGGCTCCACATCATCGAGGACTCCGGGCACGCCGGAAGCGACGCGCTGCAGGAGACGGTCCGAGCGGCCATCGAGGAGTTCAAGAACCGGTGAAACGGTGATTCGGTGAACCGGCGACCGGGGATCCGCCGAACGGGTGAACCGCCGGCCGACGCCTCCCCGGTCGCCGGTCAGCAGCGCCGCCCGGCCTCCAGGTAGGCGACCGTCCCCGCCGCCCGCGCGGCCAGCGCCGCGCGGAGGCGGGCGGCCTTGTTCGGGGCGAGATGGGTGTCGAAGTCCGCCGGCGCGACGAAGCGCCAGGCACGGAGTTCCGCGGTGGGCAGGGTGAGCCCGGCCTGTTCGGTGGCGGCGAGGACGCCGGCGTCGAAGACGAGGCGCAGGCCGCCCGAGCGCGGGCCGCGCCGGGGTTCCCAGTCGGTGACCAGGAGGCGGAGGTCCTCGGCACGGAGGGTGAGGCCCAGCTCCTCCGCCGCCTCCCGCACCGCCGCCGCCGAAGGCGACTCGCCGGTCTCGACGACGCCGCCGGGGAACTCCCAGCCGGGCTTGTAGACGGGGTCCACCAGCAGCACGCGGTCGGCCTCGTCGAAGAGCAGGACGGCGGCGGCGACGGTGTCGCCGGTGGCCACCGGGTCCTGGACGATCGGGACGCGCGCGGTACCCGCGCGGACCACCGCGAGGACCCGCTCGGCAGCCTGGCGCGGCGTCAGCTCGGCGGTGTCGACGAGGGCCGCGTCCCGGCGCAGCCACGGCAGGGCGGTGGTGTAGGCGTCGAGGTGGCGCAGGCGCCAGGCGCGGGCGTCGGCTTCGGTCGCGTCGGCGTCGATCCGCTCGCGCAGAACCGTTTCGTCAAGGTGCAGGACCACATGGTGCACGTCGATCCGTCTGGAGGCGAGGGTGCCGAAGATCTCGTCGCGGTAGTCCTGGCGGTGCAGCGCCATGGGGACCAGCAGCGGGGCGTCCTCGCCGACCTGCGCGCGCAGCGCGGTGAGCGCGTCCGGGACGAGCCGGCGCCAGGAGACGAGGTCCTGATAGTCGGTCAGGCCGACGAGCGGCTCCGGCGGGAGCAGGCGGTCGCGCAGCAGCGAGCCGATCTGCTCGGGGTCGAAGACGTGGGAGCCGGGAATCAGCTGCTGGAGCTCGCGCACGGTCGTGGTCTTGCCGGCGCCGAAGGCGCCGTTGAGCCAGACGATCACTTGTCCCCCACCGGGATTCGCAGCTGGACGGCCGGCTTGATCGTACGACGGACCCCGCGTCCCGGGGTGGGGGCGCGGGGTCCGGTGGCTCGGTGTGGCGGGGTCAGGCCTTGCGGGCGTTGATCTCGTCGGTGAGCTGGGGCAGGACGGCGAACAGGTCGCCGACGACGCCGTAGTCGGCGAGCTCGAAGATCGGGGCCTCGGGGTCCTTGTTGACCGCGACGATCGTCTTGGAGGTCTGCATGCCCGCGCGGTGCTGGATCGCGCCGGAGATGCCGTTGGCGATGTACAGCTGCGGGGAGACCTGCTTGCCGGTCTGGCCGACCTGGTTGGAGTGCGGGTACCAGCCCGCGTCGACCGCGGCGCGGGAGGCGCCCACGGCCGCACCCAGGGAGTCCGCGAGGGCCTCGACGACGGAGAAGCCCTCCGCCGCGCCCACGCCACGACCGCCGGAGACCACGATCGCGGCCTCGGTCAGCTCCGGACGCCCGGTCGAGACCCGCGGGGTGCGCGAGGTGACCTTCGTGCCCGACGCCAGCGGCGAGAACTCCACGGTGACCGACTCCACCGCGCCGGCGGCCGGGGCGGCCTCCGGCGACGTCGCGTTCGGCTTGACCGTGATCACCGGGGTGCCGTGCGAGACCCGCGAGGTCACCGTGAAGGAGGCGGCGAACACCGACTGCGTCGCCACCGGGCCCTGCTCGCCCGCGGCCAGGTCGACGGCGTCGGTGATCACACCCGAGCCCAGCCGCAGCGCCAGACGCGCCGCGA